>NZ_QJRY01000009.1 GCF_003205195.1 Peteryoungia wuzhouensis | reverse complement strand
CACGTTTCTCTTTCTTCTATCTTCAATTGTCAAAAAACAGACGAGAAACAATCCCGTCAAAAAACCACCCCGCCAAGCCTAAACCCGGCAACCAATCAGCATCGCAGCCAATTTTTAAAGAGGTTTTCTCGCTGAACCAGAGTGCCGCTCGCCTCGTTGGCGCCGCCCTCTCGTTCGGTGAAGCGGCTTATACGGCCACTCCCTTTTGCCGTCAACAGCCAATTGTCAAAAAACTGTCGTTTTTTTCAAGCTATTGATTTTAAACAAAAAAATATGGCGCTTTAAGATGCAGCCTGCACAAACCCGCAGCACCGCTGCTGAACCGTCCCTATTAGCCCTTTTGAAAGGACCAATTGCCTCCTGACCGGCCTCGACTTCTCGAGCAAAGGGGCCGTGAGCGACTCCGCTGCCCTCTTCTGCCATCAGGACACCGCACATCGTCCCGCCATTTCATCCCTTGGTGATCAGGATCAGCAATACGAACATGGTGGGAACAGCGCTGAGAGCCGGCAGAATGATTGCGGGATATCCAAACGTCACGATGGCCAAGAGCCAAAGCAGCAGCAGATTGACGATGAAGAGCACCTTCGTCGTCGCTGAACCCGCGACAGCCTCCTTCAACATCCAGCCGAAAACCGGCACGTGGTACACCATCCTTGCAATCATCGCGCACACTCCATTCATGAACCTGCCATGCCATCCGCTGTAACGGCAGCGGCCCCGGACCTTCAATGCGTCAAATTGACATTCGGCAATACCGCGTCGCTTTGCCGTGCGCGCAGGTCGCAACAGGCTGGACATGAAGAAGCAGACCAACATACAGTCTCACGCGTGATGGTTCCGCCCCGACAATCCGGAGGGGTGGACGAAGAGGGAATACGGTGAGGATTACCCATCAGGGGCCGAAACCGTGGCTGCCCCCGCAACTGTGAACGGTGAGCGACGTCCGAAGCGCCATTGGCCCGAAAGTGGGCTGATAAGGCGGACTGAAGCCCTGACCCGTGAGCCAGGAGACCTGCCATCGCTTGGCGCCGCATCTGCGGCAATCACTATTCCCGCGCGGTGGGCGCGGACGAAAGGACTTTGGATATGCATATCGAACCCGGCGTCGTCGACGGCGCAAAACTCGCTCTCAGCTACGCAACGGCCGCCCTCTCCTTCGGACTGGTCGGCAAGATGGCCTCGGACAACCTGCGGAAGGATACGAGCGTCGTGAGCCTCGCGGGCCGCAGCCTCGTGACGACCGCTCTCGTCTTCTCCTTCTTCGAGATCCTGCCGCATCATCCTGTCGGCGTATCTGAGGTGCACCTCATCCTCGGCTCGACACTCTTCCTGATCTTCGGCGCTGGCGCCGCCTCGATCGGTCTGGCACTCGGCCTGCTGATCCAGGGCGTATTTTTCGCGCCCTTCGACCTGCCGCAATACGGCATGAATGTCACGACACTGATCGTGCCGCTCTTTGCCCTGTCGAAGCTCGCCGAACGCCTCATTCCGGCAAAGACCGCCTATGTCGATGTCGGCTACAAGCAGGCCTTTCTCCTCTCGACCACCTATCAGGGCGGAATTGTCGCGTGGGTCGCCTTCTGGGCGCTTTACGGCCATGGCTTCGAAGCCGGCAATCTCGCCAGCATCACGACCTTCGGCGCAGCCTATATGACGGTCGTCATTGTCGAACCGCTGGTCGATCTTGCCGTGCTTGCCGCTGCCAAGTCGTGGCGGAAGGCGACCGACAACGGGCTTTTCACGGCGCGACTGCACCATCCCCTGGCCTGATCGCGGCCGACCATCTGGTCTTGACAGCAAAGCGCATGGCCCGGCCATGCGCTTTTTCTTTGAAACCGGTCAGGGATTGCGCTACCGCGAAAGCCGTGAAGGCCAAGCGGCCTCTCTCAACCTCTTCATTGATAGAAAGACCGAGGACAGTTTTCGATGCGCATCCTCTCCGAAGCCCATTACCCGGAACTGCCGAATTATTATCGCGGCAAAGTCAGAGAGAACTATGACCTGCCGGATGGCACGCGCATCATCATCTCCACGGACCGGCTGAGCGCCTTCGACCGGATCCTCACATGCATTCCTTATAAGGGGCAGGTCCTGACCCAGACGGCCCGTTTCTGGTTCGAACAGACGAAGGATATCTGCCCCAACCACGTCGTCGCCTATCCTGACCCGAATGTGGTGGTCGGCAAGCGGCTTGATATCCTGCCCGTCGAGATCGTCGTGCGGGGATACCTCGCCGGCACGACGGGCACATCGATCCTCACTCTCTATAAGAAGGGTGAGCGAAACATGTATGGCATCACCCTGCCCGATGGTCTGCGCGACAACGAGAAACTGCCGGAAGCGATCATCACGCCGACCAGCAAGGAATTCAACGGCGGCCATGACGAGCCCCTCACCCCTGAAGAGATCATCTCGAAAAAGCTACTGACGAACGAGCAGTGGCAAACCCTGTCGCGTTACGCCCTCGCCCTCTTTGCCCGGGGCCAGCAACTTGCCGCCGAACGCGGCCTGATCCTCGTTGACACCAAATATGAGTTCGGCACCGACGAGAACGGCACCATCATTCTCGCCGACGAAATCCATACGCCCGACAGCAGCCGCTACTGGATCGCCGACAGCTACCAGGAAAGCTTCGAGAAGGGGGAACGTCCGAAGAGTTTCGACAAGGATTTCGTGCGCTCCTGGGTCGTTGAACGCTGCGATCCCTACAAGGACGAAATCCCCGAAATTCCCACCGCACTGGTCGAACAGACATCACGTGTCTATATTAATGCCTATGAAGCGATCACCGGCGAGACCTTCGTGCCGGACGACAGCGGTGTTACACCATGGGCACGCGTCCGCAGCAATCTCGCCCCCTATTTCCCGGAGAAGCAGGTATAGGCATGAACGAAATCCCCCGCGCATCTCGGCTGGAGTGCAACTCCACCGTCCCAGACAGCCGCACGGGCAGACGCCCGCGTCGCTCGGCTGAGGAGACGCGGGCGGAAATCCTGAACACGGCGGAGGCCCTGTTTCGCTCCCATGGCTATGCGAACGTGGCCATTGCCGACATCGCCAGTGAGCTCGGCATGTCACCGGCCAATGTTTTCAAACACTTTCGGACAAAGACCAGTCTTGTCGACGCCATTGCCACACGTGCCATTGAACAGACGCTTCAGGTCCTCAAAGGGCTCGATCCCAAGAAGCCGGCGCCTGAGCGCTTGCTGGCGCTGGCCGAACACGTCATGCAGTCGCACCTGACGGAAATCAACGACTCGCCTTACCTCTTCGAAATGATCCTGATCACGGTCAGCGAAGAGCTGGATTGCGGCGAACGCTTTCAGGCCATGATGATCGATACGATCAGCCAGATCATCCAATCCGGCATCGATGAAGGCATCTATGCGGTCTCCGATGTGCCCCGCCTGGCCCGGGCCTCGTTCGACGCCATGATATGTGTGATCCACCCTGTCATGATCGCCCATGAGAAGGCTGATATATTGGCAACACGGTGCCGAGAAGTTGTTGGTCTCATTGATGCTGCACTGCGGTCACCGCTTGCAAAGTGACGAAGTTTAACATACGTCACTTCACGTGGCGAACCGGGATCTCGCAAGGATCACGGGGGTCGAAGATTTGGGTTTCCAAATCATCGGTGTACGACCAGCCCTCGATTTACAGAACCCCGCCCGACTTGCTTTAGTGAGACCTCCCCCATGATGCGACGCCTTAGACTTGCCTCAGCCTTCGCCCTCTGCATCGGCGCGCTCGCCGCCTGCAGCGATTCCAATTCGGCAAAGGCGCCCGGCGGTGAAGGCGGCGAACGTCCTCCGACGGAAGTCCGGGTCGTCGTCATGAAAAAGGCAGCGCATTCTCTGACGACAACGCTTCCAGGCCGCGCATCCGCCTTCCAGACGGCACAGATCAGGCCGCGAGTGAGTGGCGTCATCAAGGAAATCTCCTTCCGCGAAGGAAGTGAGGTGAAGGCCGGTGACCTGCTCTACAAGATCGAAGACGACACCTATCTCGCGGCATTCGCACAGGCCCAGGCAAGCCTGCGCAAGGCCGAGGCGAGCGTTCCGACCGCCAAATCCAACCTTGCCCGACAGGAACGCCTGGTCGGCAGTGGCGCGACCGAGATTGCGCTTGAAAATGCACGCGTGACCCTGCTTCAGGCCGAGGCGGATGTCGCTCAGGCCAAGGCGGCACTCCAGTCTGCCGAAATCGAGCTGAAACTCACCGAGATCCGGGCCCCCTTCGAAGGCGTTACGACCGCATCGAGCTACTCCGTCGGCAATGTCGTGACCGCCAACCAATCCGACTCCTTAATGACGCTGCGTCAGCTTGATCCCATCTACATCGAACTGACGGAATCGAGCGTCAACCTGTTGCGTCTGCGCGAGGCGATCAAAGCCGGCCGGGTCAACCGCGAGAACAACGAAACGGCCGACATACGAATGACCCTGGACGACGGTCTCGAATACCCGGTCGTCGGAAAGCTCGACATGTCCGACATGGCCGTGAGCCAGACGACCGGCACCTACTCCATCCGCGCCGTGTTCGACAATCCCGACGACCTGATCCTGCCCGGCATGTATGTGCGTGCGACCGTCAATGTCGGCACCGAAGAAGGTTATCTGATCCCCCAACTCGCAGCCACCCGCGACCCCAACGGCCATCTGACCGCAAAATTCATGACTGCGGACGGCAAGGTGGAGACGCGCGTCTTCGACCATAGCCAGGTGTCTGGCAACAACTGGCTGGTTGCCTCCGGCATCAATGATGGCGACAAGCTGATTGTCGACGGCTTCCAGTGGATCGGTGAAGGCGCGCCCGTCAAGCCGGTCGAAGCGACAGTCAATGAAAAGGGTCTGGTTGAAATCACCGCGGCGCCGGATGCCGCCCCTGCCGCACAACCTTAAGCGTGCGATAGCAAGGCAACAGAGGCGTTAGGAACCAACCATGGCCAAATTCTTCATCCGTCGCCCGATCTTTGCTTGGGTGATCGCGATCATCATCATGCTCGGCGGTGCGCTCGCAATATCGACGCTTTCCATCGCGCAGTATCCGGAAATTGCACCGACCACCGTTCAGATCTCTGCGACTTACAATGGCGCAAGCGCCGAGACGGTCGAGAAGTCCGTCACGTCGATCATCGAGGACGGCATGACCGGGCTGGACGATCTGACCTACATGACCTCGTCCTCCAGCACCGGGTCTTCCAGTGTCTCGCTGACCTTCGGCAATTCGATCGATCCTGAAATCGCGCAGGTCCAGGTCCAGAACAAGCTGCAACTGGTGCAGTCGCAGCTCCCGGACGTGGTGCAGAGCACTGGTCTGTCAGTGACGCGCTCCACCTCGAGCATCCTGCTCGTCGGCGCGCTGGTCTCGACCGACAGCACGCGCAGCAATGTGGAGCTTGGCGACATCTTCTCCTCGCAGATCGAGGACCAGATCAAGCGTCTCGAAGGCGTGGGCAGCATCGAGGTCTTCGGCACCGGTTACGCCATGCGCGTCTGGCTCGATCCCTACAAGCTGAACAAGTTTCAGCTGACCCCGACCGACGTGACCGCCGCAATCCAGGCGCAGAACACGCAGGTTTCCGTCGGCGCAATCGGCAGTCTGCCGGCCGCCAAGGGCCAGCAGTTGAACGTTACCGTCACGGCCCAGAGCCAGTTGCAGTCGGTCTCGGATTTCGAGTCCATCATCCTGCGCACGGAAACCGATGGCGCCACCGTCCGCTTGAGCGACGTCGCCCGAATTGAAGTCGGTCAGGAAAGCTACTCGACCAACACACGCGCCAACCGCAAGCCGGCGACGGGTTTCGCGGTCAACCTGGCGACCGGAGCCAACGCTCTGGACACGGCAAGCCGCGTGAAAACCGAACTCGACGCCATTGCGCCGTCCCTGCCGCAGAACGTCGAGATAACCTATCCCTACGACACAACGCCCTTCGTCGAACTGTCGATCGAAAAGGTCGTCCACACGCTGATCGAGGCAATCGTTCTCGTCTTCTTCGTTCTGCTGATTTTCCTGCAGAACCTGCGTGCCACGTTCATTCCAATGATTGCAGTCCCGGTGGTTCTTCTCGGAACCTTCGGCATCCTGGCGTTGACTGGTTACTCCATCAACACGCTGACGATGTTTGCCATGGTTCTGGCCATCGGTCTGCTCGTCGACGATGCCATCGTCGTCGTCGAGAATGTCGAGCGCATCATGAGCGAGGAAGGCCTGTCTCCGTTGGAGGCGACCGAGAAGTCGATGGGTGAAATCACCGGCGCCATCGTCGGCATCGCCCTGGTCTTGACCGCCGTCTTCATCCCGATGGCCTTCTTTGGCGGCTCGACCGGTATCATCTACCGCCAGTTCTCCGTGACCATCGTCTCGGCCATGCTGCTGTCGGCTGTCGTCGCAATCGTGCTGACGCCCGCTCTCTGCGCGACCATGCTGAAGCCGATCGACCATCACAAGCAGAAGCGCGGTCTGGCCGGTTGGTTCAACCGAAACTTCGATCGCGCGACTGGCGGCTACGTCTCGTCGATCGCCTACTTGCTGAAGCGTCCCTTGCGCGTTTTGCTCATGTTCGCTGTGGTCATCGGTGGCATGAGCTGGTTCTTCCTTCGCCTGCCTTCGTCCTTCCTGCCGCAGGAAGACCAGGGCGTGCTGATGACGATTGTCCAGCTTCCCAATGGCGCAAGCGTCACGCGAACCGAAGCGATCATTGAAAAGATCGAGGATTATTACCTTGAGAAGGAAAAGGACGCGATCCAGGATGTCTTCGCGGTATCCGGCTTCTCCTTCGTCGGCGCCGGTCAGAATTACGCGCTGGTGTTTGCCAAGCTGAAGGACTTCTCCGAACGCACCGAACCGCAGCTTGCGGCATCGGCGGTCGTCCAGCGGGCCATGGGCTACTTCTTCACTCTGACCGATGCCCAGGTTTTCCCGCTCCAGCCGCCGGCCATTCCGGGTCTCGGCACCTCCAGCGGCTTCTCGATGTATCTTGTGGATAGCGGCAAGCGTGGCACCGAAGCACTGACAACGGCATCGCAGGCCTTGATTCAGGCCGGCAGCAGCAATCCGAATGTCAGCTCGCTACGCTCCAACAATCCGCCGGCCGAAACGCAGCTGAAGTTCCTGCTCGACCAGGAAAAGATGGGCGCCATGGGCCTCGATATCGCGACGGTCAACAGCATGTTGTCGACCATCTTCGCGGGCCGTGATGTCAACGACTTTACGCTCAACGGCGAATTGAAGCCGGTCTACGTCCAGGGCGATGCGCCGTATCGCATGAGCGAAGACGCCATCAAGGACTGGCATGCGCGCAACAGCAGCGGCGAAATGGTTCCGTTCTCGTCTTTCATCAAGACGCAATGGATCAGTGGCGCTCCGACGCTCAGCCGCTTCAACGGTGTCGGTGCAATCTCGCTGGACGGTGCGGCAGGCGCCAATGTGAGTTCCGGCACCGCGATGGACACCATGGAGCAGCTGACTGCGGCTATGGAGGGTGGATACACCGTCGCATGGCAGGGCATCTCCTATCAGGAACGGCTCTCCGGCTCGCAGGCCCCCCTGCTCTACGCGCTCTCGGTCCTGATCGTCTTCCTTTGCCTCGCCGCCCTTTACGAAAGCTGGTCGATTCCCTTCTCCGTCATCATGGCCGTCCCCGTGGGCGTTCTTGGTGCCGTTGCAGCCGCTTCGTTCTTCGGCCAGTCCAACGACGTCTATTTCAAGGTCGGGCTTTTGACCACGATCGGTCTGGCGGCCAAGAATGCGATTCTCATCGTGGAGTTCGCGAAGGACCGCCAGGCGGCCGGAGTGAGTGTCATTGATGCAACACTCGAAGCTGCAAAGCTTCGTCTGCGACCAATCATCATGACGTCACTGGCCTTCATTCTGGGTGTCGTACCGCTGGCAATTGCCACCGGAGCGGGCTCCGCTGCACAGAATTCCATCGGTATCGGCGTTCTGGGAGGCATGTTCACGGCAACGGCGCTCGGGATCTTCTTCGTACCGTCATTTTTCGTGATCATCCGCAAACTTTTCGGCGGTGCAAAACCACAAGATCCGCTGTCATCGTGAAGATTGACAAACTATGTTAACCAACTATTGCGTAGGCTGCCGGGTTGGCCTGCGTGAGTAATGCGGTCCTCGGCGAGGGTGTTATAACCCCCTCAACGACGACCGGGGACGAACACAGGAAAACGTGATGCCATCCATTCGCGCAGCCGCTCCACTTGTAATGCTCCTTCTCTCTGGTTGTGTCGTTGGACCTAATCATGAGACGCCCCAGACGGCACTTCCGGTCAAATTTTCCGAAGGCAGCGCCAGAGCTGCAGGCGACGTCTCGCTGGCGTCCTGGTGGACCGCCTTCAACGACCCGCGGTTGAATAAACTCGTCGAAAAGGGCCTCGCCCAGAACCTCGACGTCCTGCAGGCCATTGAACGCATCACCGCCGCCGAGGCAAATTTTGAAGCTGCAGGTGCTGCCGCGATCCCGCAGCTTACGGTTTCCGGACAGCACCAGGTGTCCGGCAGCAGCGGCACGGGTGATTTCAACGGCACCGGCTCCGGTGGCCAGGACAGCCCGACGCGCAACACGACGACTGGCTCTGCGAATGTGTCATGGCTGCTGGATCTCTTTGGCCAGTATCGCCGCGCCAAGGAAGGTGCAAAGGCATCGCTCGATGGCGCCTATGCCCGTGCTGACGTCGCGAAGCTGACATTCCTCTCGAGCGTTGTCACCGCCTATGTCGACGCTCGCTACTATCAGGAGCGCATCGCGATCGCCCGCAAGAACCTGGCCTCGCGCAAGGAAACGCTCGAACTGACCCGCCTTCAGCTGGAAGCCGGGGCAGCCTCGCGTCTCGACGTCGTCCAGTCCGAGGGCCTGGTGAATTCGACGGTCGCTGAAATCCCGTCGCTCGAAATCGGGTTCCGCCAGTCGGTGCACCGCATTTCGCTGCTGCTCGGCCTGCCGGCGACTACCCTTCTCGCGGACCTGCAGAAGGGCGCAGCTCAGCCTTATGCAAGGCGCGGCGTCAACGCCGGCGTCCCGGCTGACCTGATCCGCAACCGTCCAGACATTCGCGCTGCCGAACGCAGCCTGGCCGCCGCCACTGCGGAGGTCGGCGTTGCCGAAGCAGCACTATATCCGTCCATTACCCTGAGCGGATCGATTTCGCCGAGCTACATCGTGACGTCAGCTGCCAATGGCGGAGTGACCTCGTGGGGCTTTGGCCCCAGCCTGAACCTGCCAATCTTCGACGGCGGCCAGCGTCGTGCCAATGTCAAGGCACGCGAATCCGCAGCCCGCGAAGCTTACCTCGCCTGGAAACAGACGGTACTCAGCGCTGTCGCCGAGGTTGAAAACGCTCTCGTGGCGGTCAACCGCACGCGCCAGACCGTGTCGGCGTTGACGGCGACCGTTCGCTCTTATGAAGAAGCCTTGTCGCTCGCAACCGCAAGCTATCGCGACGGCGCATCCTCGCTGCTCGACGTGCTCGACGCCCAGCGCAACGTGGCCAGCGCCCAGGCGAACCTGGCCCAGGCTGTGCAGCAACTGGCAAGCAACTATGTGGCCCTGAACGTCGCGATCGGCGGGGGTTACGCTTGGGACAGCAAGACCGTCGTCGCAAGCAAGTAAGCCGCGCAACGATTACGGAAACCCGGCACCGGAAACGGTCGCCGGGTTTTTTGTGCCTTGAGATCAGAAGGTGGCTGGCGTGTTGATCCAGATGAGAACCGTCTCACCACTGGAAATGTTGCGCCAGGAATGTGGCCTGCGGCTCTCGAAATAGAAGCTGTCGCCGGCATGCAGTTCGAAGAACTGGTCACCGTCGAGGATAATCTCGAGGCTCCCGGTCAGCATGTGGATGAACTCCTCCCCCTCATGCTGATAGGCGCCCTCGCTGGAGGCCCCGGGCGCCAACTGGAAGCGATTGCACTCCATCTGGTTGCGGCCCTCGGCCAGAACCTGCACGGCCACCCCGGATGAGGTGGTCGGCCATGACGCCCAACGACCATCCCGGATAAGGCTCTCCCCGCCCCGTCCCTCCTCCTGTCCGCTGAGTGAGGCAAGCGTGGTACCGAGATGCCGGGCCACTTCATGCAAGGCGGTGAAGGAAAGTCCTTGCGACGTCCGCTCGAAGGTTGAAAGCTGAGAGACCGAAACGCCGGTCGCCTGCGCGACGGTCTCAAGGGTCTTGCCCGCCTCACGTCTCAGGCGGCGCATCCGAGTACCTGGCCGGATGTCGCCGCCATCGTCGTCGCTTTCGGTGCCATCCTCATCGACATCAGTCGCGCGCTCGCGAAGGGTTTCGCGGATCGCTGCGGGATTAAGGCCCTTTTCGCTCCGGAGCCAGGCTATGTGCTTCAATCGGTCGACCAGGATGCGGTCGTACAGCCGCTGCCCTGTCGGTGTCCGAATGGGCTGGATCAGGTCCTGGCTTTCCCAAAGGCGCAGTGTCGAGGGTGACACCCCCGCCATCCTGGCCGCCTCTGCAATCTTGAACCGGATGTCTTCCACGCTGCCCTCGATCAAATGTCGCAGTCACGGGTGATAATGATGACAAAGCATATTGCAAGTCTACAGAAAAAATGTAGGAAATATCGCACCGCGCGATCGCAGTCGGATGCGACGCCGCTGGCAACCCTTCGCACAGGACGAAAACGATGAAGAACGCCGAAATCTCAGCTCGCAAGAATGACGCCATCTCCCGCGGCGTCGGCATGACCACGCAGATCTATGCCGACAAGGCTGAGAATTCCGAGATCTGGGACGTCGAAGGCCGACGTTACATCGACTTTGCCGGCGGTATCGCCGTTCTCAATACCGGGCATCGGCACCCGAAGGTCGTTGAAGCGGTCAAGAAGCAGCTCGACCGCTTTACCCATACCTGCCATCAGGTTGTGCCCTACGAGAACTACGTCGCGCTCGCCGAACGCCTGAACAAGATCGTACCTGGCAATTTCGAGAAGAAGACGATCTTTGCAACGACCGGCGCCGAAGCCGTCGAAAACGCCATCAAGATCGCGCGTTGCGCCACCGGCCGCTCCGCCGTCATCGCGTTTACCGGCGGCTTCCATGGCCGCACCTTCATGGGCATGGCGCTGACCGGCAAGGTTGTCCCCTACAAGGTCGGTTTCGGCCCGATGATGAATGACGTGTTCCACGTTCCCTTCCCGCTTGAGATGCACGGCATTGACGTCGAGACCACGCTCGACGTTCTCGACAAGCTCTTCAAGGCAGATGTCGACCCGAAGCGGGTCGCCGCAATCATTCTTGAGCCGGTCCAGGGCGAAGGCGGCTTCTATGATGTTCCGCGTCCGCTGATGAAGGCTCTGCGCGAACTCTGCGACGAACACGGCATCCTTCTGGTCGCCGACGAGGTCCAGACTGGCTTTGCGCGCACCGGCAAGCTGTTTGCCATGGAGCATTACGACGTCGTTCCGGACCTGACGACGATGGCCAAGAGCCTTGCTGGCGGCTTCCCGCTCTCGGCCGTCACTGGCCGCGCCGAACTGATGGATGCCCCCGGCCCCGGTGGCCTCGGCGGTACCTATGCGGGCAACCCGCTGGCGATTGCCGCAGCCCATGCTGTGCTCGACGTCATCGAAGAGGAACAGCTCTGCGAGCGCGCCAACCAGCTTGGCAACCGCCTGAAGCAGCGCCTCGAAAGCCTGCGCTCCGACATTCCCCACATCATGGATATTCGCGGCCTCGGCTTCATGAATGCCGTCGAGTTCAAGGTTCCGGGAACCGACAAGCCCAACGCGGATTTCACCAATGCGGTCCGCGTCAAGGCGTTGGAAAAGGGCCTGATCCTTTTGACGTGCGGCGTCTACAGCAACGTCATCCGCTTCCTCGCCCCGATCACCATTCAGGACGAGGTGTTCAACGAGGCGCTTGACCTGATCGAAGCGTCGATCCGCGAAGTCGCAGCAGGAGCTTAAGGCATGACCCTTTCCAAAATTCTGACCGACAAGCTCAAGGACCCATCGCTTGCAACCGACAAGTCGCTGGTCGGCAACGAGTGGCTCGCCACCAGCCAGTCCGGCAAGACCTTTGAGGTTACGAACCCGGCGACCGGCGATGTCATCGCCGTTCTGCCAGACGTGAACAAGGCGGAAGTCACCAAGGCGATCGACGCAGCGCACGCCGCACAGAAGGCCTGGGCGAAAAAGACCGGCAAGGAGCGCGCAGCCGTGCTCCGCAAGCTGAACGACCTGATGGTCGCCAATGCCGATGACCTCGCCACGATCCTCACCATGGAAATGGGCAAACCCTGGCCGGAAGCCCGTGGCGAAATCCTCTATGGCGCATCCTATGTCGAATGGTTCGCCGAGGAAGCCAAGCGCGTCTATGGCGACACGATCCCCGGCCATCAGGCCGACAAGCGGATCATGGTGATCAAGCAGCCCATAGGCGTCGTCGGCGCGATCACGCCGTGGAACTTCCCGAACGCCATGCTCGCCCGCAAGGTCGCCCCGGCACTTGCCGTCGGCTGCGCGATGGTCTCGAAGCCTGCTGCCCAGACACCGCTCTCGGCGCTCGCCCTTGCGATCCTCGCGGAACGCGCAGGCCTGCCGGCCGGACTGTTTTCGGTGCTCACATCAACCAATGCCGCCATGGTCGGTGAGGAAATGTGCGCCAACGACAAGGTCCGCAAGCTGACCTTTACCGGCTCGACCAATGTCGGTCGCATCCTGATGCGCCAGGGTGCCGACCAGATCATGAAGCTAGGCCTCGAACTCGGAGGCAACGCGCCGTTCATCGTCTTCGACGATGCGGATCTCGATGCCGCCGTCGAAGGCGCGATGATCTCGAAATACCGCAATGCCGGACAGACATGCGTCTGCGCCAACCGTCTCTACGTCCAGTCGGGCGTCTACGACGCATTTGCCAAGAAGCTCGCCGAGAAGGTCTCCCAGCTGAAGGTTGGCGACGGCTTTGCTGAAGGCGTGACGACAGGCCCGCTGATCGATTCCAAGGCCATCGAGAAGGTCAAGGAACACGTGGCCGACGCCGTATCGAAGGGCGCGAAGGTCGCACTCGGAGGCAATAGTGCCGAGGCCGGCGACCTGTTCTTCCAGCCGACCATCCTGACAGGCGTCACCACCGCCATGAAGGTCGCGACCGAAGAAACCTTCGGCCCCGTCGCCCCGCTCTTCAAGTTCGAGACGGAAGAGGAAGTGGTGGAACTCGCCAATGCCACGGAGTTCGGCCTCGCCTCCTACTTCTATTCGAAGGACATCGCCAAGATCTTCCGGGTTGCCGAAGCCCTCGAATACGGCATGGTCGGCGTCAACACCGGCCTGATCTCGACGGAAGTCGCACCCTTTGGCGGCATCAAGCAGTCCGGCCTCGGCCGCGAAGGCTCGAAATATGGCATCGATGACTACACCGAGATCAAGTATATCTGCCTCGGCGGCATCGCCTGACATCAGCATGATCCCCGGCCTCGCCGGGGATCATGTCCCGCCAATCGACCCTGACGCAAACAGCCCCTCCGCGACCTGCCGGCCGAGTTCGGCCAGGGACTGGAAGTGCCTCCCCCTGGCACTCGATTTCCGCCAGAAGAACGCAATGTCACGCGTGCCCTGCCAATCCTCGATGGTCAGCAGACGGATGTTTTCATCCTTGGCAAACTCCGAGCGCACATAAAGCTCCGGAAACAGCGACAGCCCCATTTCGATCGAAACCATCTGCCGGATCGCATCGAGGCTCGATCCCTCATAATCTTCGGCCAGGATCGCACCCGACATTTCCGCGAGCTTTCTGACGTCGTCCAGCAGTCTGTGTCCTGGACCGAGCGTCAGCAACCGCATGCCCTCGAGCGCCGCCATCGGGACAGACCTGTGATCGGCAAGTGGGTGTTTGTGCGGAACCCCCAGATAGATCCGTTCCCGGCAGATCACCTCGGCCACCAGATCCGGCTCGTGAAACGGCACCGGGCCGACGCCACAATCCGTCTCGCCCTGCAACACGGCCTTTTCCAGCTGCCGTGGACGGTCTTCGCGAATATAGAGTTTGAGGTCCGGATGTTGGCGATGCAGACGCGGCAGCAGATAAGGCAGGAAATAGGGCCCGAAGGACGGCGCCACCCCGAGCCGGATGGCGCCGCCGAGATTGCCCTTGGAACTGATCGCCAGGGCCCGGATTTCGTCCAGTCCGCTGAGGACGACCTTGGCCGCCCTGATGATCTCCGCCCCCACAGGGGTTGGCGTCACCTGGCCCGGCATCCGGTCGATCAATGCCACGCCAAGCTGCTTTTCCAGCAGCGCCACCTGCACGGACAGCGTCGGCTGGGAAACATGACATCGCCGGGCAGCCTCGCCAAAATGCCCCGCCTCTCCGAGCGCGATCAGATATTCCAGCTGGCGGTGGCTCGGTCGAAACGGCATCGCAACCTCATAGGGAACCTCTATGAGAATGATATAATCAATGAATTGGAACAATCAACGAAGCGTTTCCATATTCGGCTCATCGCAAAGGAGACGACTCATGAAGCAACTTTTGAAAGCCCTCAAAGCCCGCCATTCGATCGTAGCCGCCAAGATCGACGAGGAGCAGCGCCGCCCCCGGCCGGATGGCATCAGAGTTCGTGCGTTGAAGAAGATCAAGCTGCACCTGAAGGAGCAGATCACGCTGCTGGAGCGGGGGGATACATCCCAGGCCGCCAGCCGCAGCCGCCGCGCCGTCTCTTCCTTCGGAAATCCGCTCGCCGCCGGATATTGACATCAACGTGTCGACGAAGGGCCCGCCATGATCGCTGGCCCTGAGTGTTCCATGCAAAAGGCCCGGCGTCGGAAACGCCGGGCCTCATCTGTATGACGAACGCAGAAGCTTAGTTCTTGGCGCGCTCGACGTAGGAATTGTCTTCGGTCGCGATCACGACACGGATGCCGGCATCGATATGCGGCGGCACCATGGTGCGGATGCCGTTGGACAGCATTGCCGGCTTGTAGGACGACGACGCCGTCTGGCCCTTGACGACCGGCTCGGTCTCGGTGATTTCGAGCGTCACGTGACGCGGCAGCTGGATGGCAAGCGCCACGCCTTCATGCATCGAGAGAATGCAGACCATGCCCTCCTGTAGGTAGGCCTTCTGTTCGCCCATGGTTTCCGCATCGACCACGACCTGGTCGTAGCTTTCCGGGTTCATGAAGTGGAAGCCTTCACCGTCTTCATAGAGGAACTGGTGGTTGACGTCCTCGACGAAGGCGCGCTCGACCTGTTCGGTCGTCCGCCAGCGCTCCGAAACCTTCACGCCGTCGACGATGCGACGCATGTTGACCTGCGTGACCGGGGTCCCCTTGCCGGGGTGGAAGTTTTCGGCGGTGAGAACGACATAGAGCTTGCCGTCGACATCGATAACATTGCCCTTGCGGACGGAAGAGGCGATAACCTTGACCATTGGAATTCCTTGTATCTGCGTGAGACCCGTCGTAAAGGACGGCCGTCCCTGCTGACGTCTTCGAATTTCTCGGGCGGGACTAACCCAAATCCGGCAAAATAGCCAGCCCGTGTTGAGAGAAGGATCGAGAATCCGGAATGTCCGATCGAAGCCGTTCATCCCCTGCGTGGTGGACCCCTTCGGCCCATGCCGATCGGCGCCCCTTCCTGATCGGACGCAACCGGATCCAGGCCGCTTTCCGCCACCATTTCGCGACCCAGGATTTCGTCGAAGTCGATACGGCGACGCTACAGGTGTCGCCGGGCAACGAAGCCCATCTGCATGCCTTTGCCACTGAGGCTCTGGGGCATGACGGCTCTGCAGCCCCGCTCTATCTCCACACATCACCGGAATTCGCCTGCAAGAAGCTCCTCTCTGCCGGCGAAACCCGCATCACCTGCTTCGCCCATGTCTACCGCAATCGCGAACGTGGACCACTGCACCACCCCGAATTCACCATGCTGGAATGGTACCGCGTCAGGCAGTCCTACGAGACTCTGATGCAGGACTGCGCGGAGCTTCTGGCGCTGGCCGCCCAGACCGCCGGCACCGGCCGCTTTGCCTACAACGGTAAGACGGCAGATCCGTTTGCGACGCCGGAACGCATCTCGGTCGCCGATGCTTTCACCCGCTATGCGGATATCGATCTGCTGGCCACGATTGCCCACGACGGGACCACCGATCGCGATGCGCTCGCGGCCCAGATGCGGGCCAAGACCCTGCGCGTCGCAGACGACGACAACTGGGCCGACCTCTTCAGCCGCATCATCGTCGACAAGGTGGAACCCAATCTCGGGCTCGGCCGCGCCACCATCCTCGACAGATACCCGGTCGCCGAGGCAGCGCTTGCGCGCCCCTGCGCCGTCGATCCGCGTGTCGCCGAACGCTTCGAGCTCTATGCCTGCGGTGTCGAACTCGCCAACGCCTTCGGCGAACTCACCGATCCCGCTGAGCAACGGCGCCGCTTCGAGGCCGAGATGGTCGAAAAGCAGCGCGTCTACGGCGAAACCTATCCGCTGGACGAAGACTTCCTTGAAGCGCTCGCCATCATGCCGCAAGCCTCCGGCATCGCCCTCGGCTTTGATCGTCTGGTGATGCTGGCAACCGGTGCCCTCAGGATCGACCAAGTCATCTGGGCGCCGGTGACGGAGACGCACCTTGGCTGATGCCACCCTGCGCACGGTCGAGGATCTGGTCTCGGCGGGTCTGGTCAAGCCCGGCCCGGCCAAGGCGCTTGATGCCGTCACGGAACGTTACGCCATCGCTCTCACGCCGACTGTCGCGCGGCTGATCGACACGAGCGACCCATTGGACCCGATCGCCGCACAATACCTGCCAACAGCGGCTGAACTCATCGAGCACCCCGACGAACGGCCCGATCCGATCGGTGATCATCCGCATTCGCCGGTCGACGGGATCGTGCACCGCTACCCCGATCGCGTCCTGCTGAAGCTTCTCCATGTCTGTCCGGTTTACTGCCGCTTCTGTTTTCGGCGTGAAATGGTGGGGCCTGACGGTGACGGGACACTGTCGTCTCAACAACTCGATACCGCACTTGACTACATCCGCAGCCATGACGGCATCTGGGAAGTCATCCTGACAGGCGGCGACCCGCTGATCCTGTCACCCCGGCGCCTGCGCGACGTGATGCAGGCGCTCGCGACCATCGACCACGTCAAGATCGTTCGCATTCACAGCCGCGTGCCCGCCGTCGATCCGGCGCGGATCACGCCAGAACTCGTCGAGGCCCTGAAATCGGGTGGCAAGACAGTTTTCGTAGCGCTGCATGCGAACCATCCCCGCGAACTGACACCTGAGGTTCGGGCAGCCTGCACCCGGCTGGTTGATGCCGGCATATCGATGGTCAGCCAAAGCGTGCTGCTGAAGGGCATCAACGACCATGCGGATACACTGGCAGCGCTGATGCGCGCCTTTGTCGAGATGCGGGTGAAGCCCTATTACCTGCATCATCCCGACATGGCGCCCGGGACCGGTCACTTCCGTCTGACGATCGCCGAAGGCCAGGCCATCATGCGCGAACTGCGCAACCGGATCTCCGGCCTTTGCATACCGCAATACATCCTCGACCTGCCGGACGGCCATGGCAAAGTTGAGGCGGGCGCAAGCGCACTGCGCCAAGTTGAACCAAATCGATACATCATCGTCGATCGTCACGGAGATGAACGCTCCTACCAAGAGTAAATAAACTTGGTAAATCGGCTTTCATTTCAATAAAGGCGCGATTTAGACATGCAATGATTGCCATTCACTCGGGTTTTATGGAATTCATTAGCGAAAACTTCGTCTTTCCTCTGTAAGAAATCGCTCAATAAAAATTTGAGCCATGACTTGGGAAGGAAGAGACGATGAACGACACCATTCGCGCACTCCTGTCGAAACTGGGCGGCCTTCCGGTGGCTGTCGAGACGCTCGCCGACAATGCCGATCTCTATGCAGCAGGCCTCTCTTCCTTCGCATCGGTGCAGCTGATGCTCGGTCTCGAAGAGGCGTTCGATATGGAATTCCCCGATCACCTCCTGAACCGCAAGTCCTTCGCCAGCATCGCGGCGATCGAAGCGACGGTCGACACCATACTCAAGGATAGAAAGGTCGCCTGATGGACCTCTCGAGCAAGTCGGCGGACCAAAGCCTGAAAGCCCGCGCCGTCAGGGTCTCCGCCATCGCGGCCGTCTATGCCGACGACGTCGACCGCCAGGGCCGCTTCCCCCTCGAAGCCGTCGAGGCGATGAAAGCCGAGAAACTGCTCGGTATCCAGATTCCGGCGGACTGTGGCGGCGAAGGCCGGTCGACTTCCGAGATCGCGGAACTCTGCACGATCATTGCCCAGGCCTGTGCCGCAAGCGCCATGATCTTCGCCATGCACCAGATCAAGGTGTCGAGCCTCGTTTCGCACGGCACCGAAGCCGAATGGCATCGCGGCTTCATGCGCAAGATCTGCGACGAGCAGCTGCTGCTCGGCTCGGCGACCACGGAAGGCGGCATCGGCGGCAACCTGCGCAACTCGATCTGCGCCATCGAGGTCGAGGGTGATCGCTGCCGCCTGGAGAAGGACGCCACCGTCATCTCCTACGGCAAACATGCCGACGCCATTCTCATCACCTCGCGCGCCCACAAAAATGCTCCGCCAACCGACCAGGTGATGACGGTGTTTCTCAAAGACCAGTACACGCTGGAACAGACGCATGTCTGGGACACCATGGGCATGCGCGGCACCTGCTCGGACGGTTTCCTCTTCAAGGGTGAAGCCCCCGCCATACAGATCCTGCCGAAGCCTTTCGCCGAGATTGCAGCTCAGTCGATGCTGGCAAGTTCGCACCTTCTCTGGAGCGCGCTTTGGTACGGCATCGCCGTCGACGCCTTCACCAAGGCCCAGACCTTCATCCGCGCTGCGGCCCGCAAGGCGCCAGGGACACAGCCTCCCGGCCTCGTGCAGCTGGCAGAGATGTCGAGCGAGCTCCAGGTGATCCGGTCCAACATTCAGTCCGGGCTGGTATCTTACGAACAGGCGTTGAAGGACCCGGATCGCCTGTCCTCGATGGGCTTTGCCGTTGCCATGAACAACGTCAAGATCGCCTCCTCGGAGATGATCCTGCCGGTCATCAACCAGGCACTCAGGATCTGCGGCATCATGGGCTACAAGAACGGCACGCCGTTCAGCCTCGGCCGTCATCTGCGCGATGCCCATTCCGCAGAACTGATGATTTCCAATGACCGCATTCTCGGCAACACGTCGACGATGCTGCTCGTGCATAAACAAGAAACCGGATTGTTGGGGTAACGGACATGGATATGCAGGTAAGCTTTCTCGACCGCCTCTTCGAGAGCGGCCTTCTGATCGAGACGGGTGTTGACGGCCTTTACGGCCGCAGCGGCCAGTTCGAAGACGTCATCGCCGCCTTCGAGCGGTTGATCGACCGCGTCGGCGGCGCAGACGGCGCGGAAGCCATCCGCTTCCCGCCCGGCATGAACCGCGCCTATTTCGAAGCGAGCGGCTACATGAAGAGCTTCCCGCAGCTTGCCGGCACCGTGCATTCCTTCTGCGGCAACGACCACGACCACATGAGCCTCCTGCAATGCATGGAAGAGGGCAAGGACTGGACGAAGGAGCAGAAGGCAACCGACATCGCGCTCACGCCTGCTGCCTGCTACCCGCTTTATCCGACGGTTGCCAAGCGCGGCCCGATCTCCATGGATGGCGGCCTCTTCGATCTTCAGTCCTATTGCTTCCGCCACGAGCCGTCGAAGGATCCGGCACGCCAGCAGCTCTTCCGCATGCGCGAATATGTCTGCATGGGCACCGAAGCCCATGTCACGACTTTCCGCCAGACCTGGATGGATCGCGGCGTCGAGATGATGAAGTCGATCGGCCTCGACGTCGAGATCGATGTTGCCAACGACCCCTTCTTCGGCCGCGCCGGCCGCCTGATGGCCAACAACCAGCGCGACCAGAACCTGAAGTTCGAACTGCTGATCCCCGTGACGTCGCAGGCCAACAAGACGGCCTGCATGAGCTTCAACTATCATCAGGACGCCTTCGGCCAGAAATGGGGCCTGGTCCTTGCCGATGGTTCGACCGCCTTCACGGCCTGCGTGGGTTTTGGACTGGAACGGATCGCACTGGCGCTCTTCGCACAGCACGGACTGGACGTTGCGCAATGGCCCGAACACGTTCGCACAACGCTCTGGGGCTGAGAGCATTATGACGGCAGTCTTTCCCGGGCTTGATCCGGCCACCTACCAGCCCCATGCGCTTCATTCGAGCGAGCGCATGTGGCCGGAGACGAACTGCTATGTCGATCTGTGGATCGAGGTTCTGGCGGCTCAGGGCCTGAGGCCGGAAGCCATGCTGGGTTTCACGCTCACGCAGGAATTCGAGGGCGACCAGTTCACCTTCTTCAAGGTGCCGCTGGAAGACCTTGAAAGCCTCTATGATATTCGCGTCACGGAACTCGCGATCTTCGACCGTGTGGAAACGCATGTGGGAGAACAGATCCGTCGCGGCCGCCTTTGCCTGGTCGAGATGGACAGTTATTTCATGCCGGATACGCAAGGGGTGGGCTACCACCAGGACCACGGCAAGACGACGGTCGGCATCAACCGCCTGGACGTTGCCGGCCGCAGCATGGACTACTTCCACAATGGCGGCTTCTTCCGCGTCGAGGGAGAGGATTTCGATGGCGTCTTTCAGCTAAACCAGCCGGAGGGCAGCCTGCCATTCCTGCCCTACACGGAATTCGCCAAATTTCCCGAGCGGCAAACGACCCCGGCCCACCAGCGCGAAATCGCAGCAGCGCTTTTGAGACGGCACTTCGCCCGCCGACCGCTGGCAAATCCGATCGCTGACTTTGCCAAGGTCTTCCCGACACAGGTGGAAGCGATCGCCGAGCGCCCCTTCGGCTACTTCCACAAATATGCCTTCAACACATTGCGCCAATTCGGCGCCAATTTTGAATTGCTCGCGAGCCACCTGACCTGGCTCGACGCTGAGGCGCATGAGCACGCAATTGCTGAGGCTCTGAAAATCAGCGAGAACGCCAAGACGGTACAGTTCCAGCTTGCCCGCGCAATCGCGCGCAAGAAATTCGACCCACTCGCCGCAGCGCTCGATCCCGCGGTTGCGGCCTGGGACCGGCTGATGGATGATCTCGGCAGCCGGCTGATTTGAAGGACAACACATGACGGGCACGATCTATCTGGGAGCGGATGTCCGTCCGTTGGAAGCAGGCTGGACGCTACTCGTAACCGAAGCCGGTTGCCATGCCGACCCGTCGCAAGTCCATCGCCCCGCAGCACGCATTCCGGCGACCGTCCCCGGCACCGTGGCCGGGGCCTTGACCGATGCCGGCCTGTTTGATCCTCAAAACCCGCATCCGCTGCACGACAAGGACGCCTGGTATTTTCGCTCACTGGACGGCGAAGCACCCGGTTCGGCAATTCTGCGCTTCGAAGGTTTGGCGACCATCGCCGAGATCTATGTGAATGGGGTCCTCAAAGCCTCCAGCGACAGCATGTTCGAAAGCCTGGACGTCCCCGTCGACCTGACCGGACGCGATGAACTGGCCATCTGCTTTCGCGCGCTCCAGCCGCATCTTGACAAGCGCGGCCCCCGCGCCCGCTGGCGCCCCCAGATGTTCGACCACCAGGGCCTCCGTCTTGTCCGCACGACACCCCTCGGCCACATGCCCGGCTGGTGTCCCGGAATTCATCCCGTCGGCCCCTATCGTCCCATCCTTCTGATCCGTCCGGGACAGGACACGATCCACGGTCTTACCATACAGGCAGACCTCGACGACTTCGGCACCGGCAAGCTGACCATTCGCCTGAAACTGGAGGCTAGTTCCGCCGCCGCCATCCTCTGCTGCGGCCGAAGCGCGGAGCTGACGGCCGGCCCGGGCGGACTGTTCGAAGCCCGTATCAATCTGCCCGGCATCACCCCCTGGTGGCCCCGCACCCATGGCAATCCGACCCTGCACGACGTCACGCTCTCGATCGACGGTCGCCTCCATTCACTCGGCCTTGTCGGCTTCCGCCGCATCGAGGTGGACCATGACGACGACGGAAAGGGTTTTGGCCTACGGGTCAACGGCATTCCCGTTTTCTGCCGCGGTGCCGTCTGGACCAATGCGGATATTTTGCGCCTCTCAGGATCGGCCGAGATCTATGCGCCCTGGCTGATGAAAGCCGCCGAAGCCAACATGAACATGATCCGCATCGGCGGAACCATGACCTATGAAAACCGGGACTTCTTCGCCCTCTGCGACCAGCTCGGCCTTCTGGTCTGGCAGGATCTGATGCTGGCGAATTTTGACTATCCCTTTGCCGACGAGGCCTTCACGGGCAAGGTCGAACGGGAAGTCCGCAACCTGCTCAGCGCGCTGCAGGGTCATCCCTCGCTCGCCGTGATCTGCGGCGGCAGCGAAGTCTTCCAGCAGGGCGCCATGCTGGGCCTTCCAGCAACCGCCTGGAATGGCGCGTTCTTCAACGAGACTCTTGCCCGCCTGGCACACGAAGCTCGTCCGGACTGCGCCTATGTCGCCAATTCGCCCTCCGGCGGCGCCATGCCCTTCTCGCCGAACGAAGGCGTTACCCATTATTATGGTGTCGGCGCCTATCGGCGGCCGCTCGAGGATGCGCGCCGGGCCACTGTGCGCTTCGCTGCCGAATCTCTGGCCTTCGCCCATGTCCCGCAACAGCGCACCCTCGACCATCACCTGCCGGTCAGCCCCGTGCATGATCCGCGATGGAAGGCCCGCGTGCCCAGAGATCGCGGCGCCTCCTGGGATTTCGAAGATATCCGCGACCACTATCTCGAAGTCCTCTACGGTTTCGATCCGGCACGCCTGCGCCGCGAGGACCGGGGATTGTATCTCGACATCTCGCGGGCCGTGACCACAGAAGTGGTGACGGAAACCTATGCCGAATGGCGTCGGACCGGATCTTCATGCCGAGGCGCCCTCGTCTGGACCCTCCAGGACCTCGAACCGGGGCCCGGCTGGGGTGTCATTGACGCCATCGGTGAAGCCAAGCCCGTCTGGTATGGCCTGAAGCGCGCTTTCCGTCCGCTGCAGCTGCTGATGACTGACGAAGGAACAAACGGACTGTGTATACACATGATCAACGAGACGGCATGCGCCAAAGCGGTAAAGCTGGAGATTGCCTGCCTGCGCGACGGTCGCCATGCCGTGGTCAAGGGCAGCCGCGACCTCATCCTCGATGCGCACCGCACGGTCCAACTGGCAGCAACCGATCTTTTCGGTGCCTTCTTCGACACCACCTATGCCTTCCGCTTCGGGCCACCGTCGCATGATGTCACCGTTGCCCGGCTTCTTTCTGAAGACGGCAGCTTGCTTGCCGAAACCTTCCATTTCCCGCTCGGACGCAGCAAGGCACTCTATCCGGCAGAATTCGGACACACACTGAGCGCGGTCGACACCGGTTGGGTAATCGAGCTCACCGCCAACCAGTTCGCCCAGTCCGTTCATCTCGATTTCGAGCACTATCTGCCTGAAGACGACTGGTTTCATCTCGCGCCTGGACAACCTCGGACCATCCGCCTGTCGCCACGCACAGGCACCGACGCGAATGTGAGACCGAGCGGCACTCTCGCCCATCTCGGGAGCCGGAACGGCTATTCTATCTCCTGACCATCGGCGACAAACCAAAAGCGTCGCCTGCAACTTCACCAGCACTGTCGCCGAAATCCGCCCCCGGCCATTCAATGACGACGGGGATGCGTCTTTGGAAGACGCAACGGGAACGGAGTTTTCCGCCTTCTCGCCTAATCTCGCATCCCAGACACGAGCGGGGCGGTCGCCGACGGACGAGAGATGCATATGGCATCTGGCGATCTTCCACCTCGCAAACAACCGGTTGCACAGGCGGCGCTTTCCGAATTGCCGCAAATACGATAGAGACGCGCGGCAGATCCGCAGGGAGAAGAGAACCGATGAAGAGCTATGTTTTGACAGTGTCCTGTGCGTCCACGCGCGGTATCGTAGCGGCGATTTCCGGTTATCTCGCGGACCAAGGCTGCAACATCGTCGACTCGTCCCAGTTTGACGATCTCCATACAGGCCAGTTCTTCATGCGCGTCTCCTTCATTTCCGAAGAAGGCGCGACCCAGGCAAAGATCGAACAGGGCTTCGCACCGGTCGCCGACCGCTTCGGCATGAGCTGGAACCTCTACGACGATGCCAAGCGCGAAAAGGTCCTGCTGATGGTCTCGCGCTTCGGCCATTGCCTCAATGACCTGCTCTATCGCTGGAAGATCGGCGCCCTGCCGATCGAGATCGTCGGTGTCATCTCCAACCACTTCGACTACCAGAAGGTTGTCGTCAATCACGACATCCCCTTCCACCACATCCCTGTGACCAAGGCCAACAAGCCCGAGGCCGAGGCTCGCATCATGGATATCGTCGAGCAGACCGGGACGGAACTGATCGTGCTGGCCCGCTACATGCAGATCCTCTCTGATCAGATGTGCCAGAAGATGTCGGGCAAGATCATCAACATCCACCATTCCTTCCTGCCGTCGTTCAAGGGAGCGAACCCCTACAAGCAGGCCTTCGAGCGTGGCGTAAAGCTGATCGGGGCAACGGCGCACTATGTCACAGCCGATCTCGACGAAGGTCCGATCATCGAACAGGACGTCGCACGTATCACCCATGCGCAGTCGGCGGATGACTATGTCTCAATCGGCCGCGACGTCGAAAGCCAGGTGCTGGCGCGCGCCATCCATGCCCATATTCATCACCGCACCTTCATCAACGGCAACCGCACCGTCGTCTTCCCGGCCAGCCCTGGCTCCTATGCCTCTGAGCGCATGGGCTGAGTAATTTAGCCAGGAAGTACAGACGACCGTTCTCCCGGGATGGACGCTTGACATCGGTCTGGATAATGTCGCCGCCATGATTCCTTGGGGGGACCCTTCATGGCCGACTCGGCTCTTCTTCAGCGCACTGAACTCTCGCGTCCGGATGTATCCATTTCGGACGCAAAAGCCATTCTGGGCGACTTCTATGGCTTCCATGGAGAGATACGTGAACTCGGCAGTCAGCAGGACCGCAACTTCCTGATTGACACCGGACCTGAACGCTTCGTTCTAAAAGTGACCCGAGCCGAGTACCCCTATGCTGAACTTGAGGCGCAGAACCATGCGATGATGCATCTGCGCAGTCTGGATCTGGGTCTCGACATTCCCGAACCGATCGCCACGCTAACCGGCGAATACATTCCACAATGCGAGATCGCCGGCAGTTACTACTGGCTGCGGGTGCTGACATTCCTCGACGGCCAACCGTTGACACGGCAGAAATTCCTGACGGAGGATCAGGTCGCGGCGCTCGGTGATGTCACGGCCCGCGTCGCCCTTGGCCTGAAGGATTTCAAGCATCCCGGCCTCGAACGGGAGCTGCAATGGGACCTGCGCCGGGCTGGACCGGTTGCGTTGCATCTGCTGAAATCGGTGAATGATCAGTCCAAGCGGGACCGCATCGCAAAGGCGATGATCGTCGCGGTGAAGCGGATGCAAGCGGTCGCTCCCGAATTGCGCCTGCACGCCATCCACCATGACGTAACGGACGACAATGTGGTCGCCCGTCCGGGTTCCAATGCCCGTCTCATGCCGGTCGGCGTCATCGATTTCGGGGACGTGATGTACGGCTGGCTGATTGCCGACCTTGCGGTTGCCTGTGCCGCCCTGCTGCATCATGCGGAAGGCGATCCCTTCTTCATCCTACCCGCCGTCAAGGCATTCCATGCTCGCTATCCTCTGACGCAAGCCGAACTCATCGCTCTCTGGCCGTTGATCGTTGCGCGTGCGGGCGTGCTTGTAGCCAGCAGCGAGCAGCAATTGTCGATCGATCCGGACAACGAATATGTCCTGGGCAATGCTGCCCACGAACGTGAGATTTTTGACACCGCGACATCGGTCCCTTACTCGCTGATGGAGACGGCCATTCTGGACGCTGTCGGCCTTGCCCGATCGGCCGAAATGACCTTCGCCACGCCACTTCTCCCGGACGTTACCCCGGAAAACCTGCGTCTCACCGACCTCAGCGTCACCAGCCCCGATTTTGTCGCCGATGACTGGGCAGACCAGGAAGTCGACTGGAAGCTGCTTGCCCGCGCGGCGATGGAGACCGGTTATTCCTCAACACGTTATGGCGAGTACCGCCTCTCCTACACGCGCCGGCTGTCCGAGCGTGCGCCGGCGACCTTTGCCCTGCACATTGACATGTGCCTGCCGAGCGAGACACGGGCCATTGCTCCCTTTGATGCGACGGTGAAGCGGAACGGCCACCATGTCATCCTGTCTTCGCCTGAACTCGCTCTGCATCTTGACGGCATCGATTGCCCACTGGAAGACGGCGCAAGCGTCGCAACCGGAGACAGCATCGGCCAGGTTGCCGGCGCGGCCGGCAGCATTGGTGGCCTGCGCATCCAGCTGTGCCGCGATACGGATCTGATCCCGCCGCTCTTTGCCAAACCGCACCAAAGTGCTGTCTGGAGCCAGCTGTGCCCGTCGCCTTCGCGCCTCCTGGGTATCGGCATCGACGCCCCAGCACCGCAGAGCGAGGCCGTGCTGAAACGGCGAAACAAGAGCTTTGCAAAGCCACAGAAGAACTACTACGCAGCCCCGCCGCAGATCGAGCGTGGCTGGAAGGAACACCTTTTCGACGTCACGGGTCGCGCCTATCTCGACATGGTCAACAATGTCAGCATCCTGGGCCACGGCAATCCGACCCTGGCTGCGGCCGTCGGGCGACAGTGGTCCATGCTGAACACCAATTCGCGTTTTCACTACTCGGTCGTCGCAGACTTCTCCGACCGGCTGGCAGCACTTGCCCCGGAAGGGCTGGATACGGTCTTCCTGGTTAACTCCGGTTCCGAAGCGGTGGACTTGGCGATCCGTCTCGCCTGGGCCCACAGTGGTCGCCGCAACATCCTGAGCCTGCTGGAAGCCTATCACGGCTGGACTGTCGCGAGCGACGCCGTCTCGACATCTCTGGCGGATAACCCGCAAGCGTTGGAAACCCGTCCGGATTGGGTCCACCCCGTTCTCTCGCCCAACACCTATCGCGGCAAATTCCGCGGCGCCGGAGCGACGGAAGGCTACGTTGCAGCCGTCGCGGAAACCATTGCCGCCATCGATGCACGGGGTGATGGCTTGGCCGGCTTCATCGCAGAAAGTGTCTACGGCAATGCGGGCGGAATCCCGCTTCCACCGGGGTACCTGCAACAGGTCTATGCCATGGTCCGCGCACGCGGCGGCCTCTGCATTGCTGACGAGGTGCAGGTGGGTTATGGCCGCCTCGGCCATCACTTCTGGGGCTTCGACCAGCAAGGCGTTGTACCCGACATCATCACGATCGCCAAAGGCATGGGCAACGGCCAACCGCTCGGCGCCGTTATCACCCGCCGCGAAGTGGCCGACAGCCTCGAGCGTGAAGGCTACTTCTTCTCGTCTGCGGGTGGCAGCCCGGTCAGTTGCATTGTCGGCATGACGGTGCTCGACATCATGCAGACGGAAGACCTGCAGAGAAACGCGCGCGAAACCGGCGACTACCTGAAGGCACGTCTCGAAGCGCTGGGCCAGCGGTTCCCGTTGGTCGGCGCGGTTCATGGCATGGGGCTTTACCTGGGGCTGGAATTCGTCCGCGATCGGGAAACGCTGGAACCTGCCACGGAGGAGACGGCAGCCATCTGCAACCGTTTGCTGGATCTCGGCGTCATTATGCAGCCGACGGGCGACCATCTTAACGTTTTTAAAATAAAGCCGCCGCTCTGCCTCGCACGTGAAAGTGCCGATTTCTTCGTGGATACCCTTGAAAAGGTGCTCTCCGAAGGGTGGTGACAGGCAAGACCTGAGACCGCAGATCCTTCAAATTCGCTAAGCGGGGCCTGCAAATTGGCACCCGCTTGGCAACGAGGTAAAAAGCCCAAATCTGGGTATACGAAATGGCGGCTTCACAGCCTTTCATTGAGTGGTCTATCGTCAAGGCAAGGACACCTCGAAGGAAAGCGCATGCCCATCATCCCAGAGCAAATCTCTGCCCACGTGCTGATTTGGGCCACCGCTCTGTTCATCCTGAAGCAGTTGGTCGCGGATTTCGTGCTCCAGACCAGCTGGATGGCCAGGGGCAAGGAGCAGCAATCCAGATGGCTCTTCCCCCTCGCGGCCCACGTGACCATCCACGCGCTGACAACGCTGGCGATTTGCCTGCTGCTTTCGCCATCCCTCGCATGGCTCGCCCTGGTTGACCTGCTCGTTCATGCCGCCATAGACCGCAGCAAATCCCTGATACAGATCCGACTACAGTTCAAACCGGACCAGAGTGGCTATTGGTGGATGTTGGGTTTGGACCAGACGTTGCATCACGCCACGCATCTCGTCTTCGCGATCACGCTCGCATCGGCCAGCACGGCCCCCTGATCGTCAACCTGCCATCTCGCGCGCCAGTTCCTCAACGATCCAGGTACGGAACTTGACCAGCGGCGGATAGGCCGAACGCTCGCGTGGATAGGCGAGGTAGTATCGCTGTGCGCTCTGCATTGGCCGGTTCACGGCTGCAACGAGATCACCGCGTTTCAATTCTTCACGGATGAGAAAAGTCGGCAGCAGCGCGACACCCAATCCACCGACCGCAGCTTGTGAAGCGGTGGCGAACTGGTCGAACAGCATGCCATGCACGCTGCCGAAAGCCACACCATTCTCCGTGAACCACCGCTCCCAGGCATCGGGCCGTGTCGTCAGATGCAGCAACGGCGCGGACAGAAGGTCGTCAGGCGCCCCTATTCCATGCGCAAGCTTGAAGCCCGGACTGCAGGCCGGTAGCGTCTCCTCCTGCATCAGGAAGGCAAGCTCCGCTCCCGGCCAGATGGCATCGCCGAAGTGAATGGCCGCATCGATGGAATCCAGCCGAAAATCGAAGGGAGAGAGACGCGTCACCAGATTGACGGTGATCCCGGCATTGGCCTCGAGAAACCGCCCAAGCCGAGGGGCGAGCCAACGCGCGCCGAAAGTCGGCAGGATGGCGAGATTCAGAGTTCCGCCATGCGGATTGGCCTTCAGGTTCAGCGAGGCACTCGAGATGCGTCGCAGCGCCTCGCGGATTTCGCGTGCGTAGCTGTCACCCGCCACGGTCAGGCGGATGGTCTGACGCTCCCGCAGGAACAGTTCCACACCGAGCTGGTTCTCCAGCGCCTTGATCTGACGGCTGACAGCACTCTGCGTCAGGTCGAGCTCCCGCGCTGCTGCCGTGACGCTGCCGGTTCGGGCTGCGGCCTCGAAAGCAGTCAGCAGGGAGAGTGAAGGCAGAAATCGGCGGGCAGCCAGCATGGTCATGCCTTTTCGGAATGAACTCTTGAGAATTTATCGCTGGAATGGGGTAGAATGCTCTTCTAGAAATCGCAAGATGATACGAAGTGGAATGATCTGGGAGACAGGCGCACGCGCCGGATCGATCTTCGGCTCTACCGTTTCGCCCTCCTCAGCCACCGTCCTTTGGGGACCCGCCCATGCTTGATGATCCACGCTCACACGGCCTCTGGGAAAAGACGGCGCCGTTACCACCGGCGACGGCAAAGCTGCAAGGCGCAGCCAGGGCGGACGTTGTGGTGATCGGTGGCGGCTATACCGGTTTGTCCACCGCCCTGCACCTCGCGGAAGCCGGCACGTCGGTGGTGCTCCTCGAAGCACGCGAGATTGGCTTTGGCGGTGCGGGTCGCAATGTCGGCCTGATCAACGCCGGCATGTGGGTCATGCCCGATGACCTGCCCGGCGAACTCGGCCCTACCCATGGCGAGCGCCTGCTGGAGCTTCTCGGCAACGGCCCCCGCGCGGTGATGGAGATTATCGACCGCCATGGGATCGCGTGTGAACTGGAGCGGCAGGGCACACTGCATTGCGCTGTCGGCACCGCTGGCCGCAAGGAGATCGAGGCACGTGCCGAACAGTGGCAGCGTCGCGGCGCGCCGGTCGAGCTGCTCGACATCGCAGAAACCGAATACAAAATCGGAACGCGTGCCTATCAAGGCGCGCTGCTCGACAAGCGTGCGGGCACCCTGCAACCGCTCGCATATGCGCGTGGCCTCGCCCATGCCGCCATGAAGGCCGGCGTCAGCCTGCATACATCGAGCCCGGTCGACAATTGCGAACGCACGGCAGATGGCTGGCGCGTGATGACCGCAGAAGGCTCCGTCGATGCCCAATGGGTCGTCGTCGCCACCGACGCCTATAGCGAAGGCCCCTTCGCGGCGGTCCGCGAGGAGCAGATCCATCTGCCCTATTTCAACTTCGCCACGGTGCCGCTCGGCGATAACTTGCGCAAATCGATCCTTGCCGAACGCCAGGGCTGCTGGGACACGAAGGAGGTTCTCTCCTCCTTCCGCATGGACAAGGCCGGCCGCATGGTGTTCGGCAGCGTCGGCGCGCTGCGTGGAACTGGCCTCTCCATTCATCGAAACTGGGCTCGTCGTGCCCTGAAAGCGATTTTCCCGCAGATCGGCGACATTGCCTTCGAAAGCGAATGGTATGGCCAGATTGGCATGACCACCAACGCGCTCCCCCGTTTCCACAAATTCGCACCCGGCGTGATCGGATTCTCCGGCTATAACGGCCGGGGCATTTCACCCGGTACCGTCTTCGGCAAGACACTGGCCGCCCACATCCTCGGACAGTTGAGCGAAGACGAACTCCCCTTGCCGCTGACGGACCCGCAAGCACCACCCTTCCGCAGCATCAAGGAAGCATGGTACGAGGCCGGCGCCCAATTGGCGCATCTGGCCGGCGCCCGATTTTGACCAGACAAGACCCAGGTAGACCTGACGGAAGGACCATCATGACCCTCGCCACACTCACGTTTTCGGCCGAAATCACGTCGCTCATGGCAAGCTTCGGCGTTGATGAAAAGGCGCTGAAAGGCGGCACGCTCGCCGTCCGTTCCCCGATCAACGGTGAAACCATCGCCAACGTTGCCGAAATCTCGACCGACGAAACGCGCAAGGCCATCGACGCCGCCCACAAGGCCTTCCTCGAATGGCGCCTCGTTCCGGCCCCGCAGCGCGGCGAACTGATCCGCCTGCTCGGCGAAGAACTGCGCGCAGCCAAGATCGAACTCGGCCGCCTGGTCTCGATCGAAGTCGGCAAGATCACCTCGGAAGGCCTGGGCGAAGTCCAGGAAATGATCGACATCTGCGATTTCGCCGTCGGCCTGTCGCGCCAGCTCTACGGCCTGACGATCGCGACCGAACGCGCAGAACACCGCATGATGGAAACCTGGCACCCCCTCGGCGTCACCGGCATCATTTCCGCCTTCAACTTCCCAGTCGCCGTCTGGTCCTGGAACGCAGCGCTTGCGCTCGTCTGCGGCAACCCGACCGTCTGGAAGCCGTCGGAAAAGACCCCGCTCACCGCCATCGCCACCCAGGCGATCTTCGAAAAGGCTCTGAAGCGCTACATCGCGCAAGGCGGCAAGGCACCGGCCAACCTCTCGACCCTGTTGATCGGCGGCCGTGACATCGGCGAGATCCTGGTCGATCATCCGAAGGTGCCGCTGATTTCGGCAACCGGTTCGACCGCCATGGGCCGCACCGTCGGCCCGCGCGTCGCCGCTCGTTTCGGCCGCTCGATCCTCGAACTCGGTGGCAACAATGCCGCCATCGTCGGCCCGTCGGCAGATCTTGATCTGACCCTGCGTGGCGTCGCCTTCGCTGCCATGGGCACCGCCGGCCAGCGCTGCACCACGCTTCGCCGCCTCTTCGTCCATGAAAGCGTCTATGACACACTGGTTCCGCGGCTGATCAAGGCCTATGGCTCCGTCACCATTGGCAACCCGCTGGAGGCCGGCAACCTGATTGGCCCGCTGATCGACAAGGGTGCCTTTGACCGCATGCAGCACGCGCTCGACGCCGCGCGTAGCGCCGGTGGCAAGGTTCATGGCGGCGACCGCGTCCATGGCGAGGCCGCGTCCAGTGCCTATTATGCACGTCCGGCGCTCGTCGAGATGCCGGAACAGGTCGGCCCTGTGATCGACGAAACCTTCGCCCCGATCCTCTATGTCATCAAATATAGCGATTTCGATCAGGCGCTGGCGCTGAACAACGACGTGCCGCAGGGCCTGTCCTCCTCGATCTTCACCAATGACATCCGCGAGGCCGAAGCCTTCGTCTCCGACCGCGGTTCGGATTGCGGCATCGCCAACGTCAACATCGGCCCTTCTGGTGCCGAAATCGGTGGCGCATTCGGTGGCGAAAAAGAAACCGGCGGCGGCCGCGAGTCCGGCTCCGATGCCTGGAAGGCCTATATGCGCCGCCAGACCAACACCGTGAACTACGGCCGCACACTGCCGCTCGCCCAGGGCGTGAAGTTCGACATCGAGTAAAACAACAAGGGCCGGCGCTGCTGCGGCGCCGGCCGTTCAATCGTGGTCCTGACGATCCGGTCATCAGCGACCGACAATCTCATCCGCTCCCATCAGCGCAGGTTGAAGCGCACCGGTGCCGTGACCGTCTTGTTGACGCCCGGCGGCGGAGCGGGCACGGGAGAGGCGTTGCGCACCATCGCGACCACCGCATCGTCGAGCGTCGCGAACCCGGACGAGCGCGACAGCGAAACCGACAGGACGTTGCCGGCATCATCGATCCGGAACCGCACATAGACAGTCCCTTCCTCGCGATTGCTGCGCGCTTCCGATGGATAACGCTTGCGCCGCTCGAGATGCGACATCAGCCGCAACTGCCATTTGGCGGGAGACACACTGCTGCCGGCACCGCTGCTGGAGGCGCGTGCGGCATTGCGATCAGCCTGGGCGACTTCCGCCTTTGCCTGCCGCGCTGTCCGCGAAGCATGTGCCGGTGCCTGCTGCTTCTTCGCCACTTTCTTCTTCGGCGCGGTCGGCTTCTCGACCTTCGGCTCGGGCTTTGGAGGCCGTATCATCGGGATCGGCACCTCGACATTCTCGAGTTGCGCCATCACCAACTCTTCAATCGGATCGATTTCCTCGACCGGCTCCGGCAAAGGTTCGGGTTCCATGATCGGCGGCGGCTCGATGACCTGTTCAGCCACTTCGGGTAAGGGTTCCGGCACTGGTTCAGGCACAGGCTCGGGCAGAGGCTGCACAGGCGGCGGCTCGTCAGGTTCCGGCAGCGGCTCACTGGAGGCGGTCTGGACCTCTTCGGCGTCAACCTGATCGGTCGAAACCTCGGTCTCCTCGGTAATCTCCGCTTCCGGCTCCGGCGCCAGTTCGATCATGATCGCTGGTGGTGGCCCGCTGTCCTCCGTGGCGACCATGGGGTCACGCAGCAGCAGGGCAACAGCCCCGGCATGGGCCGTCACCACCAGAACGCCGGCCGTCGTCCACAGCAGCCATTCGCCGAGCACACGTCCTGTGGAACGGCTCTCCCCGCTCATGGCTTCGGCTCCGCAGCAGGTGCAGTCGTCTCGGCGGCGCCGTGAGGCACCGGCAGGCTTTCGAGCCCGACCAGCGCGATCTTCAGATATCCGGCATCGCGCAACAGGTTCATCACCTCCATGAACTTGCCATAGTCGACCGCCTTGTCCGCACGCAGAAAGATGCGGGCGTCCTTGTTGCCGTCGCTGACGCGGTCGAGGGACACGCCAAGCGCCTCGCGCGTGACGGTGTCGTTGCCGAGCGAGAGGCTCATGTCTTCCTTGAGCGTGACATAGATCGGCTCATCCGATCGCTCCGCCGGCTTCGCCGTCGAGGCCGGCAGGTCGACATTCACGTCAACCGTAGAGAGCGGTGCCGCGACCATGAAGATGATCAAGAGCACAAGCATGACGTCGATGAACGGCGTCACGTTGATTTCGTGGTTTTCCGCCAGGTCGTCGCCCGATTGTGCATCGCGAATGCCGCCGGCCATGACTTACTCCGCCGCCTGGAGGTTGGTGGCCCGGATCGACAGCGCACTTTTGCGAAAATCGAGATCGCGGCTGACCAGCCGTTCGATGCCAGCCGCAGCATCGGACACAAGCTGGCGGTACCCGGTCACCGAGCGGGCAAAGACGTTGTAGATGATGACGGCCGGGATTGCCGCGACAAGGCCCACGGCGGTGGCAAGCAGTGCCTCGGCGATGCCGGGAGCAACGACAGCGAGGTTGGTCGTCTGTGTCTCGGCAATGCCGATGAAGGAGTTCATGATGCCCCACACGGTTCCGAACAGCCCAACGAAGGGGGCCGTCGAACCGATACTGGCGAGCACGCCCGTTCCCTTGGCCATCTGGCGACCTGCACGCACCTCGAGGCGTCCAAGTGCGGAGGAAACGCGTTCCTTGACGCCCTCGGCACCGGCACGATCAATGGCCCCGTCAGAGAGCATCATTTCATGTTCGGCGGCCCGCACCATGGACGCAACGACGCCGCCACGCCTTTCAAGCAAGGCCAGAGCATCTTTCAGGTTCGCGGCCTTCGCGACCGCTTTCAGTCCTCGCGCGGCGCGGGCGCGGGCACCGAACAGCTGAAGCGTCTTTGCCAGCCACACGGTCCAGGTCACGAGTGAAGCAAAGCCGAGCGCAAGCATCACGCCTTTGACGATCCAGTCAGCGGCCATGAACATGCCGACCGGCGACAGGTCATGCGGAAGGGAACCGCGCGCGGCACCGATGTCGACGGGTTCGACCGCTGGAGGCAGTGCCGTCGGTTCGATGGTCTGAGATGTAGCGGGAACACCGTCTGACATCTGTTGTGCGCCCACCGGTCCAGTTGCCGGTTCGAAAGCACCATCGCCCGTGGCTGGGGCCTGAGCACAGGCGACGGAAGCCATGAGAAGCACAGCGAGCGCAATGCCGATGCGCAAGGCCGAATGTCCCGTATGGGTGAAAGACACTGGGAGCTCCCTATGAGATGGTGCGAATAAGGGCGAGCGCCATCAATGCGACCGCAATGTCCTCCTCAATAATAAACTTGAGTTTTTTTGACAAGAAATAATGGTGCCGCAGGTCGCAATTTCCAGAATTGCATGTCGGAAGCAGCCCAGACCTGCCGAAGCGACAGGATCAGTCCTTCGCGGTGGCGTAGAGCCGCAAGACATCCTCACGCCGGCAGAGCTCGGTACCCGGGGTCATCACTGCTGCGGCTCCGGCCGCCTGTCCAAAAAGGAATGCGTCTTCGATGTCATGCCCTTCCGACAGCGACCAGACGATCCCCGCGACGAAGCTGTCGCCGGCTCCCGTCGCCGAGTTCACCGGAACCTGGATGGCAGGGAGCCGAATGATGGTCTCGGCGGACACCAGGATTGCCCCATCGGCCCCCAGCGTCACCGCGATGTATTCGGCGATCCCGCGTCGAACATAATCCTGCGCCACCGGCCCGACGCGATCATGATCCAATCTCTCGCCAACAAAGGCTTCGAACTCACCCAGGCTTGGCTTGACGAGAAACATACGTGCCGAAGAGAGGGCGGACGCCAGTGCCGGTCCGGATGTGTCGAGAACGAACCGTGCGCCGCGCGCTTTCGCTGCGTCGGCGAGGCGCACATAGGTATTGTCGGGTGCTCCCCGCGGCAGGCTACCACTTGCCACGATGTAGTCGGCATCGCTGGCGCAGACCGCCTCGATGACGGGGGCCAATTCGGCTTCCGTTACCAGTGGTCCTTCGGGAACAAAGCGATATTCGAGATTTGTCGAGATCTCATGCACCGCAAACGCGACTCGAACGGGATCATGGATGGGAAATGGGCGTTCGACGATCGGCAGAGGCTGCAGCATAGCCTCCAGAAGTGTACCCGTATCCCCGCCCGACAGAAAAGCCAGTTCGCAGGTGCCGCCGAGCGCCGCGATGACACGGGCGACGTTGACGCCGCCGCCGCCGGGAAATTGCTGCTGGTTGTGGGTTCGGGTCTTGTGCGTATGCCGCACGGCATCTGCATCGCTGGAAATATCGATCGCGGGATTGAGGGCAAGGCACAGGATTTTCGTCATGGAAACCATCGATGTACTGGCGGGGATAAACAGGCTGCGCGGCAATGCTGCAGATGTAATCCGACCACGCCCTGCACGGCAAGCGCTGCAAAAGCCGCATGCGCATGCAGATGCCGCCATTCGTCGACGCTACGGTTCCGATGCCGTTCACCAAATGCAGACGCAGTGATCTCGCGTTGGGCATTGCCTTTGCCTCTGGAGACATTACCTTCCGGCAAATTCGCAAGGAAACCGCTCATGTACACCGGCATCGTCCAGACCGTCGCCCCCGTCGAAAACGTCGTTCGCCACGACGGCTACACCACATTCCATATCCGTTTTCCAGAACGGTTGATGAGCGACCTGCAGATCGGCGCGAGCGTGTCAGTGGAAGGCGTCTGCCTCTCCGTCACCTCGATGACCGGAACAGACGTCACGTTCGACGCCATGGACGCCACCTTGGAGCGCACAAATCTCGGCACGCTGAAAACAGGCAGTCAGGTGAATCTGGAGCGCTCGGCCAAGCCGACGGACGAAAATGGCGGGCATAACATTGCCGGTCATATCGCGACCACCGCCCAACTGGTCGCCGCCAAGATGGAGATGCCGGGCGCGTTCATTCAGTTCAAGGTGCCCGACGAATGGGCCAAATACGTCTTCAAGCGCGGCTACCTCGCCGTCAACGGTGCCAGCCTGACCGTCGCCGAAGCCGATGAGAACGTATTCACCATCAACCTCATTCCGGAAACCCTGCGCCAGACCACGTTTCCACGGTACAAGGTTGGAGATTGTCTCAACATTGAGGTCGATCATCAGACAATGGTGATGGTCGACGTCGTGGAACGGACACTCGAACGGTTGATGGCCAAGCGCTGATACGGGTCAGTGACGTCCTTGGAAACGACCGTGCGGGGTGTCGGTCATCAGTGACGTCAGAACCTTCCGGTAATCCGCAGGCTTAGGTGCGCACAATTCCTCCGGGATGCCGTTGGCCTCAATCTCCTTGATCGCCGAGCCCGAGACGATCCGGAAAGGAATTCCGGCCTGCCGGAGCTTCTGAACGATCGGTGTCACCGCTCCATCCCGGACCTGGAAGTCCAGGATCGCTCCAGCGATGTGTTCACTAGCCAGAATCTCGAGCGCATCCCGAACAGTCTCGGTTGTGATCACGGCAACACCAGCCTTCGAGACTGCATCGGCCGCATCCATGGAAATGAAGACGTCGTCTTCGACGATGAGAATGGTGTCGATTGCCAGTGCCTGTCGCATTGTCTTTCTCCTTCTGCAACCACAACGCACCTCCGCACGCTTTGTTCAGTTTTTCTTAAATTGCCAAATATCATGGTAAACAATAGGTTAAGAGGATTTGGCGCAGATCCGGGCCGACAACCTCTAGGATTGCATCCCCTCGCACCAGGGAACAACGCTGCCACGCCTGCGTTTTCACGTCGAAACGAACGGGAGAACATCCATGCAGATTGTAGCGACGAAAGTGCACGAACCGACCGGCTCCAGCTCCGGCTTCACCGTGGAGTTCGAAGGTGATGGCGGCGAACGTGTGTCGGTGGTCATGGCGCAGTCGCAAAGCGGCGGCGTGACCAGGGAAAACGCCTTGGAAAAGGCGCAGGTCATTCTCTTGCAGGCGGGAAGCTTCGGTGCAGCGAATGACGACACGGCAGCGAATGGCAATTATCCAGTGGATGGCGAGCCGAGCGATGCCGTGGAGAGCCTGATGCAGGAACGGGAAGAGGCCGGAAAGCCCGGAAGCAACCTGCAGGAAGGTCTCGAAGACACGTTCCCGGCAAGTGATCCGGTCTCGTCGACCTATACCTCGACAGCTGCCCGCGATCAGAAGAACTGATGGTGGAAACGGCTCCGGTCTTGGCCGGAGCCGATCCCGTCATGGAAAACAGCCATGCCACAGGAACTGACCGCGTTTGGAACCGAAACGACGCTCGCTCTCTCCTCCATCGTCATTCGCCTGTTGGTCGCGCTCGCATGCGGGGCGGCAATTGGCTTTGAACGAGAGTGGAGAAGCCACGCTGCCGGCCTTCGGACGCATATACTCGTCTGTCTATCGGCAGCTATTGTCGCCATTCTGACGATCGAGATCGCCCATCACCCAGCTTTCGATGGAGAAGAGGTCCGAATTGACCCTTTGCGTCTCGTTGAAGCCGTCACCGCAGGCGTTGCCTTTCTTGCGGCGGGCATGATCGTCTACGCAAAAGGACGGGTCACCGGGCTGACGACCGGAGCCGGCCTCTGGTTCGCTGGCTCTATTGGTCTCTCCTGCGGCCTGGGTTTTTGGCAGATCGGCCTGATTGCGACCGGCTTTGCGTTGAGCGTGCTGTGGCTGGTCAACCTCCTTGAAAATCGCATCCCGAGCCGCACCGACGATCGGTGACGACACCGTTCATCTCATCGCAGGAGGCTTTGTCCGCCGTCGACCCATATGGGCGTTCCGGTCACATGACGCGACGCAGACGAAAGAAGGAAGTGGATCACCTCCGCAACCTCTTCGATGCTGCCCGATTCTCCCCCCGTCAGGGGAATGTCGCCCTCGGGAAACGCGACCGGAACTTCCGTTTGCTCGCGGCCACGCAATGCCGTGTTGTCGTCAATGCTGGTATCGATTGCCCCCGGACACACAGCATTGATGCGAATGCCATGACGGCCCAGCTCCAAGGAAAGCTGTTGAACCATGGCGAGCTGTGCGGCTTTGGTCGCCGAATAGGCCGTAGCGCCGGGTGTGGTGAATGTTCGCGTCCCGTTGATGGAAGAAACGACGACAATCGATCCGCCCGTCAGCTTCATCGGACCGACGCAGTGATGCAGCGTCAGGAATGTGCCACGCAGGTTGATGGCAATCGTCTTGTCGAATTCCTCTGGCATCAGGTCGTCGATTGGCGCCCAGGTGCCGTTCACCCCGGCATTCGCAACCACCATGTGCAATCCATCCCGCTCTGAAAGGAGCGTTGCCACAGCCTGCTTCATCGCCTGATCGTCGCTGACATCCGCGACAAGCACCATTCCGTCCCCACCGGCGGACCGGATCTCTGCAAGTGCGTCCCTCAACTCATCCTCAGTCCTGCCGAGAAGGCCGACATAGGCACCACGCGAGGCAAGCTTCATGGCGGCACCCCGGCCGATCCCGGAACCGGCACCGGTCACAAGAGCAGTCTGACCCACCATTTCCGGCTGTTGACGCATTATTTCTTGCCTTCCGCATGCTCTGGCTTGCCTTTGTGTTTCGTTGCGGCAAGCGCCTCGAGTTCACGCTCGCTCATGCTTTTTTCCATGCTTTTGGAAGCGCCCTTCAGATCCGATTTCCTGGCATCGCCGCGTTTTGCGGCAAGCGCTGCCCCGGCGGCTTTTTGCTGTGCCTTGGACTTGGCTGGCATTTGTCATCCTCGCAATTGGTCGACGTGCCCAAAACAACCGCAACCGTCATGGATTGTTCCGGCCGGAGCACCGGAACAAAGATCCCTCCCGCCGCTTTACGGGGGACAAACGCCACGCACCGAGGAATTCATGGACACCAACAGCAAGCATTTCCACGTTGAAGCCGGTGACTGGCACCGTTTTGGCGCCCATTTTGACGGCAAGGGCACGAACTTCGCCCTTTTCTCCGCCCATGCCGAGCGCGTCGAACTCTGCCTGTTTGACGACAGCGGTAAGATTGAAACGGCCAGGATTACTCTGCCGGAATATACCCACGAAGTCTGGCACGGATATCTTCCCGACGTGAAACCCGGCCAGCTCTACGGCTATCGTGTGCACGGCCCCTACGATCCCGGCAACGGCCACCGCTTTAACGCAAACAAGCTGCTGCTCGATCCCTACGCGCGTGAAATCGTCGGAGACTTCGACTGGAACCAGGCCCATTTCGCCTATGATCTCGACAGCGAGGAGAAGGATCTCACCTTCAACGACCTCGACAGCGCCCCCTATATGCCGAAATGCCGTGTGGTTGATCCATTCGCCAACCCATCGACAAACGGCTTCTCCGGCGTCCCGTGGGCAAAGACCATCGTTTATGAGACCCACGTTAAGGGTTTCACCAAGCTCAACCCTGCGGTCCCCGAGAACCTGCGCGGCACCTTCGAAGGGATGGGCCACAAGGCAGCGGTCGACTACATCAAGAGCCTCGGCATAACGTCCGTCGAACTGCTCCCCATTCACGCCTTCCCCGACGACAGCCACCTGATGGACAAGGGTCTGCACAACTTCTGGGGCTACAATACGATCGGCTTTTTCTCGCCCGCCAGCCGGTATTACGGTCCAAACGGCATTGCCGGCTTCCGCGACATGGTCCGCGCCTTCCATGACGCCGGCATCGAAGTCATCCTCGATGTCGTCTACAATCACACGGCAGAAGGCAACGAACTCGGTCCGACCCTGTCTTTCAAGGGTATCGACAATTTCTCTTACTACCGCACCTTGCCCGACAATCATCGTTACTACATCAACGACACCGGCACCGGAAACACGGTCAACACGTCGCACCCGCGCGTCTTGCAGATGGTGCTCGACAGCCTGCGCTATTGGAAGGAAGAGATGCATGTCGACGGTTTCCGCTTCGACCTCGGCACGATTCTCGGCCGTGAACCGGAAGGTTTCGACCAGCGCGGCGGTTTCTTCGACGCAATCACGCAGGATCCCGTCCTGTCGAACGCCAAGTTGATCGGCGAGCCGTGGGACATCGGGCCCGGTGGCTATCAGGTCGGCGGCTTCCCGCCGGGCTGGGCCGAATGGAATGACAAATATCGCGATTCCACCCGCGATTACTGGTTGAACGGCGACAATTGCGCCCCGGACTTCGCAGCCCGTCTTCTCGGGTCCGGAGATATCTACGACATGCGCGGCCGGCGCCCTTGGTCGAGTGTCAACTTCATCACCGCCCATGATGGTTTCACGCTCAACGACCTCGTGTCCTACGACCAGAAGCACAACGATGCCAATGGTGAAGACAACAACGACGGACACAACGACAACCGCAGCCACAATTACGGCCACGAAGGACCGACGGACGATGAGGGAATTAACGCCCTCCGGGAGCGCCAGAAGCGCAATTTCCTCGCAACGTTGTTCTTCTCGCACGGCACACCGATGCTGCTCGCCGGCGATGAGTTCGGCCGTTCGCAGATGGGCAACAACAACGGCTATTGCCAAGACAGCGAGATCAGCTGGCTGCACTGGGAGAACCTTCCCCCGTCCTGCGAGGAGTTGCGGTCATTCACCACCCGATTGATTGCCATGCGCACGGAGCAGCCCCTGCTGCGGCGAGAAAACTGGCGCGATGGCATGAACATCGATTGGTACAACATGACGGGAGGAGCGCAAAAGCCGGAGCATTGGCTCGACGGCAATCCGCTCGCGCTGAAACTCCAACGCCAGGACCTCGAGGCCGAAGAGGGTGTCTGGCAGGAGGTGCTGATGTTGTTCAACCCGGTCGATCAGGACACGGAATTCACCATTCCGAAAACAGACGGTGGCGACTGGACACTGGAATTGACGACGTCAGATCCAGGTCGGACAGGCGATGTCGCAGCGGAAGCCGCAGGCTTCATGATGGAAGCGCGCTCCTTCGCTTTGTTCCGCCGGGCGTAAGGCTGATCTTTCAGCTCGCGTCCACGCGGGTCAGCACTTCGAAATCGTACAACTGCCCGGCGACAGAAATGCGCCGGGCAGAAATCGTCACGTCGATGACCTGGCCGTCGGCGCCGTGGATCTCGCCGCGCTGGCCGCTATACCCACCGTCCAGATCCAGCAGTCGCAACCGCTCCGCACGCGCCTCGTCTCCCTTCACCACGCCAGAGGCAACCATTTCGCTGCCCCGAATATCGTCCCAACTCTTGCCGATCAGATTGAGATAGGCCTGGTTCACGCGCACATACCGCGAATTGCGCTGACCGATGCTGGAAATGGAGAAGGCAACCGGCGAAAGCTCGAACAGAGCCTGGATGACAGGCCCTGAGAGGGCAGTCGCCTCGGCCTGATCGATGAGATCACGGCTAAACCCGGGATCCTCTGTATTGTCGGAAAGTTCGTAGTCGGCAGGCATCGCCAGCTCGTCGCGCAAGACGGCGACCAGACGCCAGAGATCGACCTCAAGAAAATGCGGCTTATGCGCATCGTCCACCTTATCCAGAGAGGTGGGAATGGAAGCGATCGAGGCCCGAATGCGCCGGCCTTCGAGATCATTTTTGCCGGAGGACAGGAGCGCTTCGAGCTTGCTGACGGTCACCTCCCGCAGCAGGGCGTAAGCGTCCTGCAGCTTTGTGGCGCGCGCGGCCTCCACCTCTTCCATGGGAACCGTGTCGTCGGAAACAGGCAGTTCTTCCAGAATAGCCCAAACCTGCTCTTCTTCTGGACAGTCTTCATAACCTTGGGTGCCCTGCGGCGCATAGCGCACGAGGGCCAGGATGGTGTCCACGCCAAAGGCGCTGACATCGACCGGCTCGGAAGTGCCTTCTGCATCCGTTCTGATGGCGGTCAGCCGCGTCGGCCCACCATTGTCGTCGAAGTAGACGCTGACCTCGGAGACGAAGTCCGGAAAATTGAGCCAGGGATGCTCCACTCGGAATGCAGACAGGGCTGCACTATCCAGAACCGTAACGGCGTACATGCCATTTCCTCCACTACCGGCGATCATACCGTGGGTTTTGCCCTGATCCAACTCAGGATCATACTCTTCCGGCCCGCCTTGTCATGCGCAGCTGTCGAGCATGAACCCTAGTGGTTCACAAGTGTAGAAATGCTTAAATTCGGATATAATTCCAAAGGTATGACGCAGATTCAAGACAGCCGCGCCCCTCTATTTTAAGGGATATTGCGGCTGTCTTGGAACAAGACTTTAGAAGAAGGCCTGAATACCGGTTTGCGCACGACCGAGGATCAATGCATGCACATCATGCGTGCCCTCATACGTGTTCACCGTCTCGAGGTTCTGCGCATGGCGCATGACATGGTACTCGATCTGGATGCCGTTGCCGCCGTGCATGTCCCGCGCCATGCGAGCAATGTCGAGCGCCTTGCCGCAATTGTTGCGCTTGACGATCGAGATCATTTCCGGAGCGAACTGATGTTCGTCCATGAGGCGGCCAACGCGGAGTGACGCAAGCAGACCAAGCGAGATTTCGGTCTGCATGTCGGCAAGCTTCTTCTGGAAGAGCTGCGTGCCAGCGAGCGGCTTGCCGAACTGCTTGCGATCGAGGCCATACTGGCGGGCGCGGTGCCAGCAATCCTCGGCCGCACCGAGCACACCCCAGGAAATGCCGTAACGGGCACGGTTGAGGCAGCCGAAAGGACCTTTGAGGCCGGACACGTTCGGCAGCAGCGCATCCTCGCCGACTTCGACGCCGTCCATGACGATCTCGCCGGTCACGGAAGCCCGCAGCGAGAGCTTGCCACCAATCTTCGGTGCCGACAGACCCTTCATGCCCTTTTCAAGAACAAAGCCCCGGATCTCGCCGCCATGCGCCTCGGACTTCGCCCAGACCACGAAGACATCGGCGATCGGCGCGTTGGAGATCCACATCTTCGAGCCGCGCAGGCGGTAACCGCCTTCGATCTTCTCGGCACGGGTCTTCATGCCGCCCGGATCGGAACCGGCATCCGGCTCGGTCAGACCGAAACAGCCGATCAACTCACCCGAGACGAGACCGGGCAGATACTTGTCCTTCTGCTCTTCCGAGCCATAGGCATAGATCGGATAGATGACGAGGGAAGATTGAACGCTCATCATCGAGCGGTAGCCGGAATCGACACGTTCGATTTCCCGCGCCACGAGACCGTAGGACACGTAGTTCGCATCGGCCGCGCCATATTTCTCAGGCAAAGTGACGCCGAGAAGACCGGCCTGGCCCATCAGGCGAAAAAGCTCTGGCTCCACCGTTTCGCCGAGATAGGCGTCTGCCACCCGCGGCGCAAGTTCCGCCTTGGCGAAAGCGGCTGCGGCATCCTGGATCATCCGCTCGTCCTCACTGAGGATCTCGGACATCAGGAAAGGGTCACTCCAGGAAAAGGGCTGCATCTCGCTCATCGTCATCGCATCCGTATTTGCTTGTTGACCACAGATTGCTCATATCGGATGATTAAACAAGCCATGTTTACTCATGTTGCTATTAGGTCTAGTCATAACGGATGCTGACACATCAACGCCGCTTCCTGCCCTCGACCAGCGCGCTTGCCGCCTTCGATTCCGTCGCCAAGCTCGGAAGCTTTTCTGCGGCAGCCAATGAACTTGCCCTGACACAAGGCGCCATCAGCCGCCAGATCGGCCTGTTGGAGGACCAGCTGGGCGTCAAATTGTTTGAACGCACCAATCGCGGCGTCGAGCTGACGGTTATCGGGCGAACCTATGCCAAGGGGATCGGCGACGCGCTGGCCACGATCCGGACCTTGTCGTTGGAGGCCATGGCAACCCGCGACGACACACATTTGAGGCTGGCGATCCTGCCGACCTTCGGAACGCGCTGGCTGATGCCGCGCATGCCGGACTTTCTCGCTCGGAACCCTGCCGTCATCATCGACTTTGCCACGCGCATCGGACAGTTCGACTTCGAAGGCTCCGGCATTGATGCTGCCATTCATATTGGCGAACCCAATTGGCCAGGCACCGATTGTCAATTCCTCATGCACGAAATGGTCGCACCCGTCTGCAGCCCGGCCTTTCTGGCCGAGAACCCGGTGGGGCGCCCGGAAGACCTGCTCTCCAAACCGCTCTTCGATATGGCGTCCCGTCCACGCGCCTGGGAGCAGTGGTTTGCCTCTTTGGGCATGCAGGAAGGCCATGGCGGCGGCATGCGCTTCGAGCAGTTTTCAAACGTGGTCCAGGCCTGCCTGGCAGGGCTCGGCATTGCGCTGGTTCCGACCTTCCTGATCGAACCGGAGCTTGCGAGCGGCCAGTTGGTCCGCGCCTTCGACCACGAGGTAAAAAGCGCCAGCGCCTATTATCTCGTTAGACCCTTGTCACGGATGGCCTACGGCCCGGCCAGCGCCTTCGCCACCTGGATCATCGATCAGGCGCGCGACTTCAGTGGCTCCGGACGCGCCGGATCGCGCGGCTGATCCATATCCATCGTACTGAATTTGCAGATAGTGAGAGACTGTGTCGGCTGCCGATTGACAAGCCCCTGACATGATCCAAGAGTAGTTTCGATAAGGCTGAATTTGAAGTTGGCCTCGGGGAGAAAGCTATGTTCACGCGCCGTCTGTCGGTCATTCTCACTATGACCATGTCACTCCTTGCCCTCACGCTTCCCGCGTCTGCGCAGGACAGCCGCACCGTGGTCACGGTGGATGATGCCGATTATTTCGGCTTCGACCTGAGGACCGAGAAGAACGTCTCGCTCGACGAGTGCGAGGCAAGCTGCATCGCCGATGGAACCTGCCGCGCCTTCACCTACAATCCCAAAGTGAAGTGGTGCTTCCTGAAATCCGACTACAACCAGATGAACAGTTTCGTCGGCGCCGTCGCCGGAAAGATTGTCGAGACGGCAGCTGAAGAAGACATCGGCGCCCCTGCGCCACTCGCCTTCGTATCTGAACAGCTGAAGACCGATGCGCGCAATCAGCGTGACAGCCTGACCCTCCCGCCGGACCGCGAAGGAGCCGGCCGCGAAGCCCTGATCGACGAGGCGCGCGCAGCCATTGCCGGCGGCAATGTTGACGGCGCCATCGCCGCCCTGAAGGGTGCGCTTTCGATCGAGCCCGACGATGCCGCAACCTGGCTGGAACTGGCACGCGTCGCCAATACCGTCTCCAACAACTACACCTACGCCAACGAAGCGACGATGGCGGCCATCAACGGCTATGGCCTGACCCGAGGCGCCGTGACCCGCGCCGATGCGCTGGCCACCTTGGCGCTTGCGCTGGAGAAAAGCGAAAACTACCGGGCCGCTCTCAATGCCTACAAGGCGAGCCTCGAATTGGCCGCCAATGCACAGGTGCGCGCAGCCTTCGATGATCTGCGCTCCCGCCAGGGCTTCCGCATCGTTAGCAACACCGTCGATTCCGACGCTGCCTCGCCGCGCGCCTGTGTCGAATTTTCCGAGCAACTGATCAGGCGCGGCGTTGATTATGCCCAATACGTGACCCTCGACGGCAAGCCGCCGAAGGCCGTCGAAGCCAAGAACAATCAGATCTGCGTCGAGGGCCTGGAGCATGGAGGCCGTTACCGTCTCGCCATTCGCGCGGGCCTGCCGTCCTCCGTCGAGGAAAATCTGGAAGCCCCGGTCGAACTCGAGGTCTATGTCCGCGACCGCTCGTCCACCGTGCGCTTCACCGGCGACAGCTTCGTTCTGCCGTCCACGGCGCGCCAGGGCATTCCGCTGGTCTCCATCAACTCGGACAGTGCCAAGCTTGCTCTCTATCGCATCGGCGACCGCAACATCGCGCCCCTTTTGGCCGCCTCGCAGTTTCTGACCCAGCTTGACGGCTACACCGCAAGCCGCGTCGAAGACGAAATCGGCGAACTGGTCTGGCAGGGCACGGTCGACATCGCCAACAAGATGAATGAGGAGGTCATCACCAGCATCCCGCTGCAGGAGGCGCTGCCGACGCGCAAGCCCGGAATCTATGTGCTGACCGCCGTCGCCGCCAACAGCACCGCCGAAAGCTGGGATAGCCGCGCCACCCAGTGGTTCGTCGTCTCCGATATCGGCCTCTCGACCTTTGCTGGCACCGATGGCCTGCACGTCTTTGCCCGGTCGCTCGCCACCGCGGCCCCGCTGGAAGGGGTCGAGCTGCAACTGCTGGCGAAAAACAACGAGATCCTGGCAACTGCCAAGACAGATGCCGATGGCCAGGCCCGCTTCGATGCCGGTCTCCTGAAAGCCGGCGCAGCCATGGCCCCAGCCGTCATCGCCGCCCACACAAAAGACGATGACAACGTCTTCCTCGACATGACGCGCGCCGGCTTCGATCTTTCCGACCGCGGCGTCACCGGCCGCCCGGCCCCCGGCCCCGTGGACGTGCTCTCCTGGACCGAACGCGGCATCTACCGCCCCGGCGAAACCGTCCATGTCGCAGCCCTCGCCCGCGACACGGAAGCCGATGCGATCAGCGGCCTGCCGCTCACCTTCATCTTCCTGCGCCCCGATGGCGTCGAGTTCCGCCGCATGGCCGTCTCCAGCGAAAGTCTGGGCGGTTATGCCGTCGACCTGCCGCTGCTGGCCAATTCCATGCGCGGCACCTGGAACGTCGCCATCCACACCGATCCGAAGAAGCCGGCGATCTCGCAATCCTCTTTCCTGGTCGACGATTTCGTCCCGGACCGCCTGGACATGACGCTGGCCAGCGACGCGACCACCCTCGCCCCGGATGGAAGCGCCACGATCAATGTTGAAGGTCGCTATCTCTACGGCGCGCCGGCGGCTGGCCTGTCGCTTGAAGGCGAACTGGTCGTCACTCCCACCAGCAGCCATCCGGATTACCCGCGCTACAGCTTCGGCCTTTCCGACGAGGAGGACGTCGAAGGCGTGCGCGTGCCATTCGAAGCGCTCGACGCCCTCGATGACAACGGCCAGGCCAGCATTGATGTCGCGATTACCGACATGCCGTCCACGACCCGTCTTCTGAATGCCGACGTCGTGCTGCGCCTGCGCGAAGGCGGCGGCCGGGCGATCGAACGCAAACTCACCCTGCCGGTCACACCGGAAGGCCCTGTCATCGGCATCAAGCCGGAATTCGAGGGCGACGTTGCCGAAAACAGCACGGCCGCATTCAACCTGATCGCAATCGGTCCGGACGGTTCCAAGCAGGATCTGCCTGCAGCCAAATGGAAGCTGGTCAAGCTCGAGCGGAATTACCAATGGTACCGCGAAGGTTCGTCCTGGCGCTATGAGCCGATCACCACCACCTCGCTGGTAGCCGATGGGACCGTCGACATCAAGGCCGATGGCGCTGCCCTTTCCCTTCCCGTCACCTGGGGCAGCCACCGCCTTGAGGTTGAACAGGGCGGCTCCGTCTCCAGCGTCGATTTCGACGCCGGCTGGTTCGTCTCCGCGAGTTCGACCGAAACACCGGATGCCCTGCAGGTCGGCCTGGACAAGGCGACTTACCAGGTTGGCGACACTGCCCGTCTCAAGATCTCCCCGCGCTTCGAAGGCAAGGTGCTGGTAACCGTCGGAACGGATGCCCTGATCACCTCCAAGGTTGCCGATGTGCCGGCAGCAGGCGCGGAGATCGAGCTCCCGATTACCGCCGACTTCGGTGCCGGTGCCTATGTCACCGCCACCCTCTTCCGGCCGGGTGACGCACAGGAAAGCCGCATGCCCGCCCGCGCCATCGGCGTAACCTGGCTCGGCGTTGATCCGGGTGCCGACAAGCTGGCGGTGAAGATCGCAACGCCCGAGAAGACACTTCCGCGCCAGCCGCTGGAAATCCCGATCGAGGTCGCCGGTGCCGGCATCGGCGAGGAAGCCTATGTCACGGTCGCCGCCGTCGATGTCGGCATCCTGAACCTCACCCGCTACGAGGCCGCCGATCCGGAAACCTACTACTTCGGCCAGCGCCGCCTCGGCCTTGAACTGCGCGACCTCTATGGCCGCCTGATCGACGGCTCGCTTGGCGCGACCGGCACGCTCCGCACAGGTGGTGACGGCGGCGAAGTCGCTCTCCAGGGCAATCCGCCCAAGGAGAAGCTCGTCGCCTTCTTCTCCGGCCCGGTGAAGCTCGATGCGAGCGGCAAGGCAACCGTGTCCTTCGACATCCCGCAATTCAACGGTACGGCCCGCGTCATGGTCCATGCCTGGTCGAAGACCGGGGTCGGCCACGCGCAGGCCGACGTCATCATCCGCGATCCGGTCGTCGTCACCGCCAGCCTGCCGAAATTCCTCGCCCCCGGCGATGAAAGCAGCCTGCGTCTCGACATCGCCGCGACCGATGCCCCCGATGGCACTTACACGCTGGTCGCAACCGGCAACGGTCCTGTGACGGTGGGTGGCGAAGCGTCCAACGAAGTCACGCTCACCTCCGGCAAGACGACGACGCTGACCCTGCCATTGTCGGCGGTCAATCCGGGCCAAGGCACGATCGACGTGGCACTATCGGGTGCCGGTGGCATCACCGTTAGCCAGTCGCTGGACCTTCCCGTCCGCCCGGCCACCCTGCCGATCACCCAGCGCCAGGTCATCGCCGTCGCACCCGGCAAGAGCCTGACCGTAGACGGCAACCTGCTCGCCGACAGCCTGCTGGACGGTGCGTCCGTCAGCCTGAACGTGACGCGGGCTGATGGCCTCGATGTGCCGGGCCTGCTGATGGCGCTCGACCGCTACCCCTATGGCTGCGCCGAGCAGACGACCAGCCGCGCGCTGCCGCTGCTCTACTTCGACGAACTGGCGAAGATATCAGGCCTGCCGGAAGATCCGGAAATTGCCAAGCGCGTCCAAGATGCGATCTTCCGCGTGCTCTCCTACCAGTCTTCCAGCGGCTCCTTCGGCCTCTGGGGTCCGGGTTCGGAAAGCCTGTGGCTTGATGCCTATGTCACCGACTTCCTCACCCGTGCCCGCGAAAAGAAGTTCGACGTGCCGGAAGAGGCGCTCGTCCAGGCTCTGCAGAACCTGCAGAACCGCATCGCCTATGACAACGACATCCGCACGCGCGGCAATGACATCGCCTATTCGCTTTACGTGCTGGCCCGCAGCCGCAAGGCCTCGCTCAGCGACCTGCGTTATTATGCCGACACGATGCTGGGCGACTTCCCGACCCCGCTGTCAAAGGCCCATCTGGCAGCAGCCTTGTCCCTTTACGGCGACTCCCAGCGGGCCAACAGCGTCTTCGCCGACGCCTCCGGCATGTCGGAACAGGCACGCCTGACGCCGGTCAGCTTCAGCCGCTCGGATTACGGCTCGTCGCTGCGCGATGCAGCCGGTGTCCTGGCGCTGGCCGCCGAAAGCAAGCCCATGCCACCCGTCGTGCCGATCCTGGCCAAGGTCGTCAACGAGGAATGGAAGGCAAAGCAGACGCTCAGCACCCAGGAACAGACCTGGATGCTGCTCGCCGCCCGCGCGCTTCAGCAGGACGATGCCGGCCTGCAGATCGACGTCAATGGCGCCGACCGGACGGGAGCCTATGCGGTGACCATTCCGGGCGAGGCCCTGCTTCAGGCACCGGTCACCGTGACCAACAAGGGCAGCGATCCGATCAGCGCCGCGATCACCACGGTCGCCGCTCCGGTCGAACCACCGGCCGCCGGTGGCGAAGGCTTCGAGATCAGCCGGACCTACTACACGCTGGATGGAGAAGAGGCCAACATCACCGAAGCCATGCAGAACGAACGGTATGTTGTCGTGCTGCAGGTCACCGAAGAGGACGAATGGCCGGCCCAGCTTCTGGTCACCGACCTCCTGCCGGCCGGCTTCGAGATCGACAATCCGAGCCTGGTCGACAGCGCAGCACTCGCCAATTTCGACTGGATCGGCCAGACGGAGACCGCCCATCTCGAATTCCGCAGCGACCGCTTCGTGGCGGCCGTCAACCGGGCAGAAGGCGAGAACGGCACCATCACGCTCGCTTACGTCGTTCGTGCGGTGACCCCAGGCACCTACGACCTGCCGGCAGCGGCCGTCGAGGACATGTATCGTCCGCAGCTCTCCGCAAGGACGGCAGCTGGCGGCATGACGGTCTCGGCAGCCCCCTGATGGCACGCTTTCGAAAGCCCCTGATCGTCATTGCCACAGGCACTGCCGTGACGGGGCTTTCGCTGTTTGCCCTCGACTGGGCCGACAAGCATTTTCCGCCGCCGATCGAGGCTGCGCGTTCGGTCTCAACGGAAATCCTCGACCGCGACGGGCAACTGCTGAGGGCCTTCGCCACCCGCGAGGGCCTCTGGCGATTGAAGACCACGGCCGACGATGTCGATCCCGCCCTGATCCGCATGCTGGTCGCCTATGAGGACCGCCGCTTCGACCGTCACGCCGGCGTCGATATGCTCGCGCTCGGCCGCGCTGCCTGGCAATTCGTCACCAATGGCCGCATTGTCTCGGGCGCCTCGACGCTCTCGATGCAGGTCGCGCGCCTGATCGAGCCCCGGCGCGAACGGTCACTCACCGCAAAGTTGATCCAGATCGCCCGCGCCCTGCAGTTGGAACGCCGGCTGTCGAAGAGTGAGATCCTCGATCTTTATCTGACCCACGCCCCCTATGGGGGGAATCTTGAAGGCGTGCGCGCGGCAAGCCTCGCCTGGTTCGGCAAGGAACCGAAGCGGCTGACGACAGCGGAATCGGCCCTGCTCGTCGCCCTGCCGCAGCTCCCCGAAAAGCGCCGCCCTGACCGCTTCGCCGACAACGCCTTGCAGGCTCGCAAGCGGGTTCTCGAACGCGCCGAAGAAGCCGCCATCATTGAGCCCTCGGAAGTCGCTTTTGCATTGAATGCCGATCTGCCGAGGACACGTCGCCAGCTCCCGGCGCTGGCACCGCATCTGGCCGAAGCCGCGAGGCGTGCTAACCCCACCTCCGAGCGCCATCAGACCACCCTGCTCAGACCCGTTCAGGAGAAGCTCGAGACAGTTGCCGCCGAAGCCGGACGCAAGCTCGACCCCAAAGTCTCGCTAGCCCTTGTTATGGCCGATGCCACGACAGGCGAGATCGTCGCCGAAGTGGGTGCTGCCGACTATTTCGACGCCAGCCGCTCCGGCTGGATCGACATGACACGCGCGGAGAGGTCGCCGGGCTCGACACTAAAGCCCTTCATCTATGGACTGGCTCTTGAACTCGGCCTCGTCGCCCAGGAAACCATCGTCGAGGATCGTCCGGCCGATTTCTTCGGTTACCGTCCGAAGAACTTCGACATGCAGTATCAGGGCGACGTCACCATCCGCCAGGCGCTGCAACTGTCCTTGAACGTACCGGCCGTCCGGCTGCTCGACAGCGTCGGCCCATCCCGCTTGATGGTCCGCCTGCGTCGCGCCGAAGTCGGACTAAAACTGCCCCCCAACGAAGTGCCCGGTCTCGCCATCGCCCTTGGCGGCGTCGGGGTCACGCTGAAAGGTCTCGTCCAGCTCTATGCCGGTCTTGCGAACCGCGAGCAGCCAGTGAGGCTCGGCGATGGTATCCGCGACAAACCCGGCCTGATCGACGACCAGCCGCTGCTGGAACCGACCGCCGCCTGGACCGTCGCCAATATCCTCGGCGCGGTACAGCCGCCTGCCGGCAGCCCACCGGCCGGCATCGCCTACAAGACCGGCACCAGCTACGGCTATCGTGACGCCTGGTCAGTAGGCTATGACGGTCGTTATGTGCTGGGCGTCTGGATCGGCCGTCCGGACAATGCGGCCGTTCCCGGCATCTCCGGCTACAAGACGGCAGCGCCCATCCTGTTCGAGGCCTTCGCCAAGTCGGGCCTCGCAGGCACTGCCCTTCCCCGAGCCCCGACAGGTGCCGCGCATCTCGCCCCCAATGATCTTCCGGCCGGCCTTCGGCGCTTCTCCATCAATCCGAACGGCCTCGTCTCGGCCTCCGCCCGGGAAAAGCCACCGCAGATCGTCTATCCGCCCGAAGGCGCACAGCTGGAACTCGGCCGCGACGCAGCCGGCACCCCGCTCCCGCTCGTCATGAAAATGCAGGCAGGCCGAGCCCCCTTCCGCTGGTTGGTCGATGGCAAGCCCATGACGGATTCGACCCGCAGGCGAACCGGCGAATGGCATCCGCCGGGCCAGGGCCAGGCGACCCTCACCGTCATCGATGCCGATGGGCGGGCAGCATCGGTCAATGTCTTCATCCGCGAATAAGCGTGACGTGATCCGCGAGTAAGGTACTTCCGTAAGAGACTCGGACAAACACTCGATCGGGAGATCCACGCCATGCATTCCAGCCTGAGAACCGGACTGATGACGCTGGTGACGCTCGCGCTCACCTCGACGGCATCGCTCGCCAATGAACGCTTCACCGCCAACGATATCCGCGAGGACATTATCGGCAAGCGGATCTATCTGGCCGTGCCGCTCGGTGGCGAATTTCCGCTGAACTATCGCAAGAACGGTCAGGTTGACGGATCGGGCGAGGCGCTGGGCCTTGGTCGTTTTGCCAAGCCGAATGACACCGGCCGCTGGTGGATCAAGGGTGATCGTCTCTGCCAGCAGTTCACCAGCTGGTACAAGGGAGCGCCGATGTGCTTCGAGCTGCAGAAAATCAACGACAAGCAGCTGAAATGGACCCGCGACAATGGCGAAACCGGCACCGCCCGCATCGGCAGCAACATCTGACGCGATCCTTGCAAGCAGGAAGCCGCAAACCTATCGTGCTTTGATCATAGTTGGAGCACGAAATGGCTGATTTGCACCAGCGCCCGATCGGCGCCACGGCGACCTTGGGAAGGACCGGTTATCCGCATGTCCGATCGGAAACCGGAGGCACGATTGATATTGTGACCGGCGTCTCCGAACCCGGTTTCAACCCGCTCGACCTGCTCCTGGCCTCACTTGCCGCCTGCATGAGCATGAGCGCCCGCATTGCAGCCCGGGAGATGGGACTGAACGACAGATTGTCTGGCGTCAGCGCAAAGGTGAGCGGCGAAAAGGCGAAGGAGGGGCCCTCTCGTTTCCAGACCCTGACCGTTGTCTTCCGGTTCGAGGGAGGCCTCAACGCGGCCGAACAGCTCAAGGTCGCCCATCGCGCAGAAGAGGTCTGCACCGTCAGCAACACATTGGCCATCAAGCCGGACATCGTCCTCGATCCGGCTTAAGCCGACACCAAGGCCAACGTCAGTCGGTCCGGCTCACCTTCACAGAACCGAGCCAGTGCCTGGGAGAACGGGTAGGCCCGCTGATCCTCCACCACCAAAGAGAACAGGGTCATGCAGGACCGGAATTTCAGATCATCCGGCGAACCGAAGATCTCGTAGAGTGAGCGGTCCTGGATGGCGAGCACAGCCTCGGTTACCTGAACAAGGCGCGGACCGAGAATCGGATGCGCCAGATACATGCTTGCCTCGTCGACGCCTGCCAACCCGAAATGGCGTGCCGTTTCAGACCGTCCGAGATCACGAAGCTGCGGAAAGATGAACCACATCCAGTGGCTTTCCTTTTGGCCCCGTCGCAGTTCAGCAAGAACGGTTGCAAAGACCGGCTCCTGCGCCAGGAGAAATCGGTGGGTGTCCCAGATATCGATCGCTAATCTCCGCATGCCTGTTACCGGATGGAACGCGGCAGTGGGCATTCGGTTCTTCCGGCGATCGACCTTGAATACGGCATCCGCCGCCACATCTGTCTGGTAGATCATCACACGTCTTGACCTTTTCGTGAGCTTCGGTGAGAAGAAGACGTGACGCAAGTTTAAGACTTGTGATCGAACCTGGTGCCGGGCCCCTCTGGCGAGAGTTTACGGCGCTCTCGTGATGTCGGTACCGCCAGCAATCGTCGGCCGGCGGATTCAAAAATAATGAACACTCGGATCATGCTTCATACGAAGGCGTGCAAGACGCATCGTATTCCCGCTCCGTGCCTCCTGATGACGGAGGTACAGTCATGAGCACTTCAGCAGCAACAGGCGCCCAGTCCACCCTCGGATATTTCCGCTGGGCCTTCATCGTCACGGTGATCGGCCTCATCCTCGGCGGCATTCTCGGCTGGCAGATGACCGGCACGATCGGCGGCATGGCCACGGTCTTCTTCATCTGCAGCGTGTTGGCGGTCCTCGAAATCTCGCTGTCTTTCGACAACGCGATTGTCAACGCCAACAAGCTGAAGGACATGACACCGGTCTGGCAGCAGCGCTTCCTGACCTGGGGCATCATCATCGCCGTTTTCGGCATGCGCATCGTCTTCCCGCTGCTGATCGTCGTGATCGCGGCGAAGATTGGCCCGATCGAAGCCATTGTTCTCGCCGCCCGCGAGCCGGCCGAATATGCCCGCATCATGAATGAGGCGCATCTGCCGATCGCAGCCTTCGGCGGCACCTTCCTGATGATGGTCGGCCTCACCTACTTCTTCGACCACGAGAAGGATGTGCACTGGATCGAGATCCTCGAGAAGAACATGGCCCGCTCGGCCTCGATCAAGGGCATCGAGATCGCAGTTGTCCTGTTGCTCATCCTGCTCTTCTCCAACCTTCTGGAAGGCGAGGAAGCGACGACCTTCGTCTATTCGGCGATCTACGGTCTCGTGACTTTCCTGGCGGTCGAAGTGTTGGGCGGCCTGCTGGATGCCTCGCAGAAGACGATGACCGACGCGGCCAAGGGCGGTCTCGGCGCCTTCATCTACCTCGAAGTGCTTGACGCCAGCTTCTCCTTCGACGGCGTCATCGGCGCCTTCGCCTTGACGCAGAACCTGTTTGTCATCGCCATTGGTCTGGGCATCGGCGCCATGTATGTCCGCTCGATGACCATCATGCTGGTCGAAAAGGGCACACTCGCCGAGTACCGATACCTGGAACACGGCGCCTTCTACGCCATCCTGATCCTGTCGGTGATCATGTATGTGCAGACGCTGGTCCATATCCCGGAGGTCATCACCGGCCTCGGTGGTGCGGCTCTCATCGGAATCTCGCTCTGGTCGTCGATCCAGTACAACAAGCGGGAGCGCGAGGAAGAAGAACGCGCGGCCCGCGAAACGGTCGCCGAAAACATCTGAGTTCAGCGCTCAAAATGCAGAAAGGCCGGCGGTTTAGCGCCGGCCTTTCTGCGTTATGTCGCTCGTCGTTCCGCAACGTCCTCAGTCGGGACCTGCGTCCGCCTCTTGCGAACCTGTCTTGGGCAAAGAACCGGCACCGGGCGTTTTCATCTGATCCTGGAGTTCCGGCTTGTCATGCGGCCCTGCTGCCGGCAGGTCTTTCGCGGTGGACCCGTTGTCGTCATGTTTGGGTTTGTTGGTCGTATTCATCGATACCTCCGTTGATGAACACGAAAACAGACTGGCCGGGGAAAGGGTTCCGCCCGACCGATGTTTTCGGGAACATGATGGCATGACGGGTGTTTGATTTTGAGCATCATCCACTCGAGGGTAAAGATCATGATCAACGAAAAACGCCGCCAGCAGCCGGGTTCAAAAGAGGGTACCGCCAAGACGGACGACCGCGACCTGCAGCGTCAAGACGGCGAAAGGGTCGACGCGGCCGAACCAACAGAACAGGGTGTCGACCTGGATCCGAAGCGGCGGATCGACTGACGGCACGGCCCTGAAAGGCTGAAACCGTCCAGTGCTTTCGAGCCGCCTCCCATGTGATCCGACCTCGATCAAGCGTATCTGCTCACTTGTCTCGCCGCGGGCCTCGCCTACATGTGACTGGCATAATGGACCCACCCCACGAGGCTGATGCGACAATGGATGACAGCCTGTCTCCAGAACCCGGTACCGCATCGCAGCGCCTGCTGCGGCTGACACAGCATGCAACGGAAGCGGGCTCAGTCAGTTTCGACGAACTGTTGGCGACCATGGGCCGCGCGAGCATCGCGTTTGCGATTCTCATCCTGTCCCTCCCAGCGCTGACGCCAATTCCAGGCCCGTTTGGCTTGGTCTTCGGCAGTTGTCTCGCCATCGTATCCCTGCAGATCCTCGCCGGTTACAGGCGCATTCAACTTCCGGCATTTCTCGGTCGGCGGCAAATATCAGCAAGCACGATCGCTCTGATCGTTCGCTACACTGCCCCGCTGGTCAGTCGTGTCGAGACCTTGCTCAGGCGCAATCGCATGCGTCACCTCGCCGGCCCGCGTGCCCAGGCCGCGCTGGGACTACCGGTTCTGCTGCTCGCTATTGCGGTGGCGCTACCGATCCCATTCGGTAATTTCCTGCCGGTCGGCGCTCTGGTGATGATCGCACTTGGCCTGATGGAGCGCGACGGCCTCGTCACCATGCTGGGGCTCGCCCTCGGTGCGGTTGCCCTCATCGCCTCGGCCGGTCTTGTCTTTGCCGCCATGCAAGGGCTTGGCTGGGTGATCGGGCCTTAAAAAAATTTCGCGACCGATGGAATAAGTCTGCGAACGGCTCCGTATATGGGTCATGACGACGAAAGCGAACCCGTTCAACGTGATTGGCCAGATCGCCGCCCTCAGGCGCTACGCCCGTTCGCTCGTCCGCAATCCGGATGAGGCAGAAGACCTCGTCCACGATGCCCTCGTACGGGCGCTGGAACGCAAGTCGACCTTTCGCAGCAGCGGCAGCCTGCTCACCTGGCTGATGTCGATCCTGCACAACACCCATATCGACCAGCTCCGCAGCAACCGTGCGACCGAGCGTCGGCACGCAGCTGCAGCCGAACTTGCAGACCTTATCGCACCGGCGGGCCAGGAACATTCCGTACGCCTGGCCCAGGTGCGCGGTGTCTTTCTGGCCCTGCCGGAAGACCAGCGCGAGGCACTTCATCTCGTCGCCATCGAAGAGCTCTCGTACCAGGAAGCTGCCGATGTGCTCAACATCCCCGTGGGCACGCTGATGTCACGCATATCCCGAGCCCGTGCGCGTTTGCGTGCCATGGAGCACGGCGATGTGGAAGGCTCGGCGCCCCATCTCCGAATCGTTGGAGGATCTTCCGATGACCAGCAATGATCCCGTGCTCGAAGCGGACCTGCACGCCTATGTCGACGACCAGCTCGATGTGGCCCATCGGATCGAGGTCGAGGCCTATCTGTCGGAAAACCCCGTCACCGCTGCAAAGGTGATGGCCGATCTGCGCGTGCGCGACGAGCTTCGCCTGGCACTGGCCGGTCTGCCGGTTGCCGCCCGCCAGGAGACCCGCGAGGTCGCGCGGCGGCTGGAAAATGCGCTGAACGGTCGGCGGACCCTCGAATTCGTCCGCCGCGCCGCAGCCATTCTCGTGCTGGTCGGCGCCGGCTGGGCGGCCCATGGCTGGATCGCGCCGGGCGGCGTCGGTGAAGTCGTCGCCTCCGTACCGCCGCCGCAATTCGTCGAGGAAGCCATCCGCGCCCACCAGACGGCCGAACTGCGAGGACAGATGAAGTCTCAGGTCGAGACCCGCATCTTCAACGCTGCCGAGATCCGCTCGGCGACCGCGATCGTGTTGCCCGAGATGCCGCAGGCCTGGGCCATCCGCGATGCCCAGATCTTCCCCTCGGCCTATGGCCCGAGCGTCGAACTCGAAGTCGAGCCTGAGGTCGGCAAGCGGCTATCGCTCTTTGCCGTGCGCCCCGGGAGCTTTTCGGTGCAACAGGTCCTGGTGAAGCAGGACGGCGACACACAGGCCGCCTACTGGCAGATCGGCGACGTCGCCTATGCGCTGATTTCAGAAACCACCAATCCGGACAGGCTGGCCGAACAGGCGCGCCAGCTTGCCCGTACCCTTTACTGATCCAAACAAGGAGGAAACATCCATGGATCCCATCCAGAACCGCTTCGGCTATGGGTCTCAGGCCCAGTCCGCAGCCCTTTTCGACGAAGGCCTGCGCCAGCACATGCTGCGCGTCTACAACTACATGGGCCTCGGCCTTGTGATCACCGGCATCGTCGCCTTCGTGGTCAGCCAGACGCCGGCGCTCTACGTGCCGATCTTCCAGACTCCGCTCAAGTGGGTGGTGATGCTGGCGCCGCTCGCCTTCGTCTTCTTCTTCTCGTTCCGCATTCAGACGATGTCGGCGTCAACTGCACAGATCGCCTTCTGGGCCTTCTGCGCCGTGATGGGCCTGTCGCTCGCATCCGTGTTCCTGGTCTTCACCGGAACCTCGATCGCGCGCACCTTCTTCATCACGGCCACCATGTTCGGTGCGATGAGCCTCTATGGCTACACGACGAAGCGTGACCTGTCGAAGTTCGGCTCGTTCCTGATGATGGGCCTGATCGGCGTCGTGATCGCCTCAGTCGTCAACATCTTCATGGGCTCCAGCGCCCTGCAGTTCGCCATCTCTGTCATCGGTGTCTTCGTCTTCGTCGGACTGACCGCCTGGGACACGCAGAACATCAAGGAGCAGTATGCCGAGAACATGGATCAGGAAAGCCAGCAGAAGCTCGCCGTCTTCGGCGCCCTCTCGCTCTACCTGAACTTCGTCAATCTGTTCCAGCTGCTGCTGAGCCTGACCGGTCAGCGCGAAGAATAAGATAAACGCGTCGGGAGACTGCTGAAAGAGAAACGCCTGGGGCCGAACCCGGGCGTTTCGCGTTCAACCGGGGGGCTTTTCGATCAAGCCCGCGAACGATTGTCATCGAAGCGCGTTTATCTGGAGATAAAAACCGTTATAGGGACCACGATGGACGTTCTTCGCATCCTGCTTGCCATCCTCCTGCCGCCGCTCGGCGTCTTCCTCCAGGTCGGCATCGGCCTGCATTTCTGGCTCAATATCCTGCTGACGCTGTTCGGCTATGTCCCGGGCATCATCCACGCCATCTGGGTCATCATCCGCAAGTAGCCCCCGTGCGGATCGCCATCCAGGCGCGCCTATCCGCTCAGCGGCCCGGTTGAATGACGCCCGTGTACGGGCTGCCATCAACGAAACAGCACAATGGCCGTCCGCTGACGCCGAGGAGCTCTTCACATGCCACCAGGCAAACGTGAAGAAGCCCGGCACTCGTTGCATGGAACAAAATCCCGCCTCGATCTGTTGCGCCCCGAGACCGCAAACAGGGGGACGGGAATGCCGGGCGACGCCACAGGAAAACAGGGCTGAAGCATGGATCTCGATATCTATTGCGGCGCAGCCCCGGTCCCGGAGACCTTCTGGAGCCAATGGAATTTCGACCCGGCTCTGCTGAGCGGCCTTGTGGCCGGCGTCTTCGTCCTGCTGACGATGGGTCAGACGCCGCGACAGCGAGCCGCCGCAATCTCCGCTTTCCCCGTCGCTCTCGTAGCGTTCGTGTCTCCACTTTGCGCCCTCGCATCGGCGCTGTTTTCGGCGCGCGTTCTGCACCACATCCTGCTGGTGGCGGTGATCGCGCCGCTGGTGATCGTCGCGATCCCATCACAAAGGCGGGCATCGATCGTGTTGCCAGCCCAACTGTCCTTCCTCGTGCACACAGCAATGATGTGGCTGTGGCACGCGCCGGGCCCCTATCTCTTCGCATTGGGCTCGCCGGCCGCCTACTGGTTGATGGAGCTGACGCTGTTCGGCTCTGCGGCCTGGCTCTGGCGGGATATCCTTGCACCGCGCCGCACGGTCGGCGCGGCACTTGCACTGCTTCTCGGCACCACCTTGCAAATGAGCATGCTTGGCGCGCTGCTCACCTTTGCGAGGGAACCGCTCTTCGCAGCGCATCTCGAAACCACCCAGCCCTATGGTCTTCTGCCTCTAGCCGACCAACAGCTTTCAGGAATTCTGATGTGGGTTCCGGCGGCTCTGCCCTATTTGATGGTGGCGCTCATCGTGCTGTCCCGACTGTTTTCAGCGCGGGATGCGGAAAGGCAGGCTGTCCATCAATGATAGCCATCCTGAAGTTCGTGCACATCGCCGCCATTGCCATCTGGACCGCCGGCCTGATCAGCCTGCCGAGCCTCTATGTCCAACGTGCCCATGTCAGGAGCAATGATTCACTCTATCGAATGCAGCGCATGGTGCGTTTCGCCTATGTCGCGATGATCTCGCCTGCCGCATTCATCGCCGTCTCGAGCGGCATTGCCTTGAGCTTTGCAAGAGACGTCTTCTCACCGTGGTTTTCCTGGAAGCTCGGCTTCGTCGCTCTCCTCGCCATGTTTCATGTCTTTTCCGGGCTGGTGATCATTCGCCTGTTCAAGGAGGGTGAAGTCTATCCCCCCTGGCGCTTCATGCTGGCGACAGTCAGCTGTTGCGCCATAGTCGCAGCCATCCTCGTCCTTGTGCTTGCAAAAGAAGCGCCCGTCTTCTCGCTACCTCGGGTCATGGGCGAACCGGGCGGATTGAAACGCCTCCTCGACCCGTTCAATCCTTGGGCGACACCATGAGGCCAATGCCGTGATCGAAAATCAGCTTGCCCCCATGCCAGCCGGCGACGCCTGTCAGGATGCCCGCCAGAACCGACAGGAGGAGGCCATGCGGCAGAACGGCGGATGGCTCCATCAGGCGAAGGCCCCAGTTGGCGCCGGCAACCGAAATCAACGTGACGGCGGCAATCGCATGCGCCCAGCTGGCGACGCGCGCCCGAATGCCGGGGACGAGCACCAGTTCCGCAGTGCCGACGATACCAGCCGCGATGCCCGCCACAAAAGCCGTGCCCGATGTCCAGAGCCCGACGCGCAGCCAGAAGGGGTCAGCGGTCCACCAGTAGAAAACATCGACCGCCAGGGTTCCAAAGACGAGCGCAATCGGGAAATGCACGCTCATCGCATGCAGCGGATGACCGGCCACGGCGATCGCCGAAGCCGTATCCTTCTCCTCCAGCTTCTCGATCACAGGGTTGTTGCTGTCGGTCGTCTCTTGATTGGCCATGGAACCTCTCCGTCTGAGACGGAAAAGCCTTCCATGCGTTTATGGTTCCCACGCGTCATGATCGCTCTCGCGGCGCCCGTGATCCTCGGGAGCTGTTCCGGGGATCTATCGGCGCTCGACCCAGCCGGTCCTTATGCGGGCGCGATCGCCAATCTCTGGTGGGTGATGCTGATCGGCGCCGGTCTCATCTTCGCTCTCGTGATCTCGCTCTTTCTGCTGGTCCTCTATCGCCCTGGCTTCGGCAGCGCTCTGTCCGCACGTCGCTGGATGATCTTTGGAGGGCTCATCCTGCCGGTTCCTGTCTTGCTTACACTCATCGTCTACGGGCTCGCCAAGGGCGAATATCTTCTTGGAGCCTGGCAGAACGAGCCGGTGATAGCCCGCGTCGAAGCGCAGGCGCGCATGTGGAAATGGGAATTCGCATATCCCGATATGGATCTGTCCAACGATGCCACGGGGGTCCTGCACATTCCGGCGGGCGGCGTGGTGGAGGTGAGCGTCACCAGCACCGATGTGATCCACAGTTTCTGGATCCCGCGCCTGGCAGGAAAGATCGACGCCATTCCGGGCCACACGACACGCCTGCGCATCAAGGCGGATGCCCCCGGACGCTACGGCGGAATCTGCGCCGAATACTGCGGTACCGGCCATTCCGCCATGCGCTTCACGGTTGAGGCGCATGCACCGGAAATCTACCGGCAACGCCTGACGGAATTGACCACGGCAAAGGCAGACAGATGAGTGAAGCGCCCTACGAAACCGGTCACGAAGCCGCCGGCTCCCCGATCCGGCTGCATCACCAGCTGGATGCCGTCTGGGCCTCGGGCAAGGGCCTGAAGCGCTTCGCCGCCGTGAACCACAATGTCATCGGCATCAGGTTCATGGTCACCGCACTGGTCTTCTTCGCCATCGGCGGCGTGCTCGCCATGTTGATCCGCACCCAGCTCGCCTCCAGCAACAGTGCATTCCTCGATGCCGAGCAATATGCGCAGGTCTTCACCATGCATGGCGTGATCATGATGTTTCTCTTCGCCATTCCCTTTTTCGAGGGTCTGGCGATCTACCTGCTCCCCAAGATGCTCGGTGCCCGTGATCTCGCCTTTCCACGCATGTCGGCCTACGGATACTGGTGCTACCTGTTCGGCGGCTCCTTCCTGATCGCAGCCCTTCTCTTCGGCATCGCGCCCGACGGGGGCTGGTTCATGTACACGCCCCTGTCGTCGAAACCCTATTCACCCGGCATCAATGCCGACGTCTGGTTGCTCGGCATCACCTTCGTCGAGATTTCTGCCCTGTCGGCGGCGATCGAACTGATGGTGACCATCCTAAAACTGCGTGCACCGGGCATGTCGCTCTCGCGCATGCCAATCTTCGCCTGGTACATGCTGGTCGTTGCCGCCATGATGCTGATCGGGTTTCCGCCGCTCATTCTGGGCTCTATCCTGCTCGAAGTGGAACGGGCTTTCGACCTGCCCTTCTTTGACCCGACGCGCGGCGGCGACCCGCTGCTCTGGCAGCACCTCTTCTGGCTCTTCGGCCATCCGGAAGTCTACATCATCTTCCTGCCGGCGGCCGGTGCGCTGTCGACGATCATCCCCGTGTTGTCCCGCCGAGTTTTGGAAGGCTACGGCCTGATCGTCGCCGCGATCGTCGCAATGGCTTTCCTCTCCTTCGGCCTCTGGGTGCACCACATGTACACGGTCGGCATCCCGCATGTGGCCCTATCCTTCTTCTCTGCGGCGAGCGCGCTGGTCGCGATCCCGACTGGCATCCAGATCTTCGCCTGGCTCGCCACCATGGCCCATGGGCGACCTCGGCTCTCGATACCGATGCTGCATGTCTTCGGCTTCTTCTTCGTCTTCGTGCTGGGTGGTCTGACAGGGGTCATGCTGGCCATGGTCCCCTTCGACTGGCAGGCGCATGACAGCCACTTCGTGGTGGCCCACCTGCATTATGTGCTGGTGGGCGGCTTCGTCTTTCCGATGATGGCCGCCGCCTATTACTGGCTCCCGCACATCACCGGACGTCAGCCGATCCAGCATCTGTCGAAACCCGCCTTCTGGCTGGTCTTCATTGGCTTCAACATCACCTTCTTCGCGATGCACCTGACAGGGCTCAGGGGCATGCCGCGCCGGATATACGAATATCCGCCCGAGGCCGGCTGGGAGGTGTTGAATTTTGCCTCCTCCGTCGGCAGCTTCGTGATGACGATCGGATTTGCCCTCGTCGCCCTGGACCTCATCCTGCTGATCCGCTTCGGGCGCGCCTTTCGTCGCGATCCGTGGCAGGCGGGAACGCTCGAATGGGCCACGCCCACCCCTCCGCCGTCCTACACCTTCGGCTCCCTGCCCCGGATCGACCGAAGGGCAGACGGACTTGAGCCGCAGACATTGGGGGCTGAACTGGCAGCCGGCCGGGGTTATCTCGGCTTCATGCGCAACGGCTGGATGGAGACGCTCGCCGTCGACATGGTGACCGGCAGGATCGATCACGTCGTCGTGCTGCCGCGTCCGACCTACCTACCCTTCTGGACAGCCGTCGCAACCGCCCTGTTTTTTGCCAGCCTGCTGGCAAAACTGTACTGGCTCACGCCCATCGCGGCGATCACCACACTGTTCCTCTTTCTGCGCTGGACACCTTCGACTGGCCTCAAGCAAGACATCGCACTTCTTGAGGTCGGTCACGGCGAGCAAGCACCCCATCATCAGTTGGCCGATCAACCACCGTCATGGTGGGCGTTGGTCTTTACCCTCACGGCCAATGCAACGCTCTACACGTCATTGCTGTTCGGCGGGTTCTTCCTGTGGCTCTCTGCCCCGAACTGGCCACCGCCAGATATCGATTTCACATTCCCGGGCTTCTCCGCAGCAGCAGCCCTCGGTCTCGTCCTCTCCGCAGTCGGCGCACGGTTTGCCACCGGCAAACGAGGACAAACGCCGCTCTGGCTCGGGATCACCGTCCTGGGATGCTTGATCGCCGTGCTCGCCACGGCAGCCATCGGCTTATCAATTCCGGCACCTCAGGCGCATGCGGCATCGGCCAGCGCGCTGGCCGTGGCGATCTATGTCAGCCTGCATGGAACGGTGGGAGCTATCCTCGCTGGTTACGGCTGCTGGCGCTGGCATCGCGGCTACATCTCGGAAAACCGCTCACTGGATCTGCGGATCGGCAGACTTTGGCACGATTACACAACGGTTGCCGGCGCCATCGGTCTTGCCTTTCCCTTCGCGTTGCAAAGTCTCGGCCAGATTGGCGGTGGCGGATGAAGAGGTTTCCCTTTGTCGGATTGCTGTCCGGCTTCATCCTCTGGTCGGTCGCGTTTCTGTCGCTCTACGCTGTGCAGGCGACCGGCTGCAAACTGGGTTGGCACCAGATCCCGGTCGGCCCGATCTCGCTTCTGCGACTGGTCTTGTCGGGCGTGCTGCTGCTGACGCTCGCGTTGCTCTACGTGATCGATATCCGGTGGCTTCGCCCACCGGTAAATGCGGGCAAAGACGAGCGACAGATGATCATGCGCATTTCGAAAGTCGTGCATATCGCAGCAGCAGCGGCAACCTTCGTGACATTCGCCGGAATATTCTGGCTGACGTTATGCTGACGTCAGGACATCACTCGGTGAGCTGCGTTGGTGTGGCCTCAAAGGGCGACGATCAGAACGGCGAGAAAGGCAATAGACGCTCCCGTCGTCGCAATTGCCATGCGCCGGCCACTCGCCTGCATTGCGCGCGACAAATCAGCTGAGCTGGACTTCTTCACCAGGGTTCGCGACATCAATCTCTCCAAGTCCGCCGCGCAGATTTGCCCGGCAGCATCAAGGCCACATTCTTGTCATATTTCCCCACGGGTCAATCACCACGCTTAGATCGGAATTCTAAACTGGGAGGTTGCGGGAGAAAGCCAGCCTCGGCTGATAACCGCCGGCGCAACAAATCCATTCAAGCGTGAAAAGCTTGCGAGGAGGAACAGAAGGCCCTCGCAATTTGGTGGGGGCCATGACAATACCGGATACGAGAAGCAACGCGCGGGAGGCGCGCCGGCGGATGAAGCGAACCGCCGGGTGAACAAGACAACCAGCGATACGCCGGCGATTTCCTGAGATCGGCGACAGGCGGACCGGCGAACGGTTTGGGAGAGACAATGACCACAACCCCATCCAATGCCCCAGCGGCATCCATCTTCGGTGCCTTCACCGGCCCCGCCGTCATGCTGCTTGGCATGGTGCTCTTCGCGCTCAACGACGCCATGGGCAAATGGCTGGTGGCGAGCTATGGGCTCGGGCAGGTCATTCTCATTCGCAGCATCGCAGCTCTTCTGGTCTTGGCACCTTTTCTCTGGATGGCCGGGCCGAAGCCCATTGTGGAGGCGGAGCGCCCGTGGCTTCAGATCGCGCGCGTCGTGTTCTCGACGCTCGAACTCTTTTGCTTCTATTACGCCGTGATGTACCTGCCGCTCGCAGACGTCATGACCTACTGGCTCGCGGCCCCCATCTACGTTGCCGCTGCGGCACCTTTCCTCCTGGGCGAAAAGGTTGGCTGGCGCCGCTGGACGGCGATTGCGATCGGGTTCGTCGGGGTCATCATCACGCTGGAGCCATCGAGTGCCATGTTCACCGCGCCCGCGATCATTTCGATCGTCGGCACCGCAGCGTTTGCCTTCATGATGCTCTCGGGACGCAGCCTGCGTGCAACGCCGGACAAGACGTTGGTTCTCTTCCAGACGGGCGGTGCCGCCCTGGCAGGCCTGGTCTTCGCCCCGCTCGACTGGACGCCGCTGACCTCCATCACCGAGGTCCTCCTCCTGGGCCTGCTCGGCATCGTCGCCATGACAGCCCACATCCTTGTCAACCGCGCCCTGAAGATCTCGGATGCCGCAACGGTCGCTCCGCTGCAATACACGCTTCTTCTCTGGGCCGTGGTTTTTGGCTGGTGGTTCTTCGGCGAGGTTCCGCGCCTCACCATGGTGATCGGGGCATCCCTCATCGTCGGATCAGGCCTGTTCATCTTCTTCCGAGAACAACAGTTGAAGAAGCGCGAAACCGTGCTGCCGGCCATTCCGGAATAAAGCGCCCTTCCCCAAGCATCGTTTGAAAGGCCAAAGCCCGCAGCGGTCTCCCGCTGCGGGCTTTGTCTGGTGCAGCCGCCAAACTGCGACCAGGGAGGTTATTTGCGGATTGCGGCGAGTTCAGCCAGGATCGAATCCACGACGTCAGCGCCGATTTCTTCCTTGTGCTTTTCGTAGACCACCATCGACTTTTCGCGGATGCGCTTCTGCTCTTCTTCAGACAGCGTGTTGACCTCGAGGCCCGCTGCCTTGATCTTCTCCAGCGACTTCTTGTTCAGGTCGGCGATGACGCTGCGCTCGACGTCACGACCGACGCTCGCGCATTCACGCAAGGCAGCCTGCTCTTCCGGGGCATAGGTGTCGAAGATTGCCTTGGAGAAGAGGAACAGGAACGGCGTGTAGGCGTGGTTGGTCTCGGTCACGTACTTCTGCACTTCGAAGAACTTCGAGGTATCGATCGTCACATAGGGATTTTCCTGAGCATCGATCGTCTTGGTTTCCAGCGCCGAGAAGACTTCACCGAAGGCCATCGGGGTGGCATTAGCGCCGAGGTTCTGGAAGGTGTCGAGGAAGATGTTGTTCTGCATGACGCGAACCTTCATCCCCTCGAAATCTTCCCACTTGGTGACCGGGCGAACCGAGTTGGACAGGTTGCGGAAACCATTTTCCCAGTAGCCGAGATTGACGAGGCCGACGGCGGCGAGCTTCTCGCTCATCATGTCGCCGAACTTGCCGTCGAGAACGGTGTAGGCTTCCTGCGCATTGGAGAAGAGGAAGGGCAGGTCGAAGACGCCGAGTGCCGGCTCGATGCCGACCAGCGGCGAGGACGAGGTGACGACGGCTTCCTGCACACCAGAGCGAAGCGCCTGGGTCGCCTGGAGGTCACCGCCAAGAGCACCGCCCCAGAAGGCTTGCAGCTTCAGCTTGCCGCCCGACTTTTCATCGAGGCACTTCTGCATCGCTTCGATGCCGTTTCCGACGGGGTGATCGGCATTGATGCCATTCGAGACGCGGATGGTGCGCTCGGTGAATTCCGCAAAGGCCGGTGCGGCACCGCCGGCACAGAAGGCGAGAGCGGTGGTCGTCAGCAGAAACTTTCTCATTGTATTTCCTCCCTTGGATAAAACGAGACGGTTGAAAAGGCTTGCGTCACCGGAGCCATTGCGCCGGGACGATGACGATGTCCGGAAAGACAACCAGCAACATCAGGATGAAAATCTGGGCGAGCAGGAAGGGCGTAATACCCGTCACCACCTTGCCAAGCGGCACGCGGCCCACACCGCTGACGACATTGAGCACAACGCCGACAGGCGGCGTAATCAACCCGATGCAGCAGTTCATGATGAACATGACGCCGAAGTAGACCGGATCGATGCCCGCCTGCTTGATGATCGGCATCAGCACCGGGGTCAGGATCAGAATGGTCGGCGTGAGGTCCAGAGCCGTACCGACCACGAGAACCAGCAGCATGATGACGAACATCAACAGCATCGGACGATCGATGAGCGGCTCGATATAGCGGGTGATCTCACCCGGAATATTCGCGGCCGTGATCAGCCATGCGGAGACCAGCGCGGCGCAGACCAGGAACATGATGATCGATGTGGTCTTCGCCGCTTGCAGGACGACGCCTGGCAGGTCCCGAGGCTTGAGTTCGCGGTAGATGACCATGCCGACGAACATGGCATAGGCTGCGGCAATGACTGCCGCTTCCGTCGGCGTCACGATGCCGGCCTTGATGCCGCCAAGAATGATGACCGGCATGCCCAACGCCCAGGCTGCACGGCCCGTGGCATTCAGGCGCTCCTTGGCGGGCGCCTTGGGCAGGGGAGTGATATTATCCTTGCGGACAACAATCTGCCAGGCAACGACCAGACCAAGTCCCATCAGGATCCCCGGCACGATACCGGCCATGAACAGCTGGGTGATGGACACGTTTGCCGCGACACCGAACACGATGAAAGCCATCGACGGAGGAATGACCGGGGCGATGATGCCGCCCGATGCGATCAAGCCTGCGGAGCGCGGCACATTGTAACCCGCCTTCGCCATCATCGGAATGAGAATGGCAGCAAGAGCGGCGGTATCAGCCGCAGCCGAACCGGAGATCGAAGCCATGATCACGGCGGCCATGATCGCCACGATCCCGAGACCACCGCGGATATGACCGACGCAGGCGATGGCGAACTCGATGATGCGGCGGGAAAGGCCGCCGGAATTCATCAACTCACCGGCCAGAACGAAGAAGGGAATGGCCAGCAGCGTAAAGGTATCGGCGCCGGCAATCATGTTCTGAGCGATGATCTGGCTGTTGAACATCCCCATGTACCACATGAGGGTGACGCCACAGAACATCAGGGCAAAGGCAACCGGCACGCCGATGGCCATGACGCCGAGAAGTGAAACGATAAAGACGACGAGGGTCATCAGGCGCGCTCCACCAGTTTTTCGATGCCCATATGCTCGCCAGCGAACATGGCGACCTCCTCATCGGTGACGCGGCCGGTGAGCAGGCGGAACAGGCGCTCCAGCGCAATCAGGCTGCAGCCGGCACCAGTGAAGAAGCCGACACCATACACCCAGCCCATGGACAGGCCGGTGACCGGGGCTTTCATGCTGGCGTTGATCGGCAGCTGTTTCCAGGTCCCCCAGAAGAACAGGGCCGATACGCCAAGGATGACGAGATTGGACAGGATCATGCAGACGATCCGCCCGCGACGACCCAGAAGCGCAACAAGCGATTCCACGCCGAGGTGTCCATATTCACGGAACCCGACGACAGCACCGATGAAGGTCAGCCAGACAAAGAAATAGCGGGCCATTTCGTCCGAGACCGTCAGGCCGGAATTGAAGGCGTAGCGCAGGATGACATTGACGAACACCATCACCGCCATGCCGCCGAGGAGCACGATCAGCAGGAACTCGAGAAACCGGTAGAACAGATCGACAGCCTTGGTCATCAGCGCCTCACACCTGATCGAGAAGGCCGCGACGGGCCAGGTTGGCAAACAATGAACGGGTTCCGAAAGTCCATTCGGGGCAGGCATCGGTCCGATCGACCCAATTCACCAGGCGCCCGAGCTTCGGCGTGGAAATTTCGACCCGGTCTCCCACCTCGTGGGTGAAGCCGAGCCCGGCTCCCCGACGATCCTTGACCGGTGCGAACATCGTGCCCAGGAACAGGACGGCACCATCAGGATATTGGTGATTGCGGTTCCGCAGTTGCGCGACAAGGTTTTCCGGCGTGCGGCTGATCGCCTCCATGGGGCTCTCGCCCCTCATTTCGAAGCCGTCCTCGCCACGCACAACGAGCGCAACGCGGACCGTGCGCAACACATCGATCGTGAAGCGTTCATCAAACAGGCGAATGAAGGGACCGATCGCACAAGACGCATTGTTGTCCTTCGCTTTCCCCAGAAGCAGCGCGGAACGCCCCTCGACATCGCGCAGATTGACATCGTTTCCGAGCGTCGCACCGACGATCGTCCCGTTGGAACGTACGGCCAGAACAATCTCCGGTTCCGGATTGTTCCACTGCGAAATCGGATGAATGCCGACCATGTCGCCGCAGGCAACGGACGCCATCGGCTGCGCCTTGGTGAAGATTTCCGCGTCAGGGCCAATTCCGACTTCGAGATATTGGGACCAGAGACCCATATCCTGCAGCAGTCCCTTGACCTTGGCGGCCTGTTCGGAACCGGCAACGACACCGCGCAGGCTGTCACCGAGAACGGGCGCCAGTTGACCGCGAATGGCCTGGGCACGGCCGGAATCGCCCTTTGCCTGCTCTTCGATCACGCGTTCCAGCATGCTGTCTGCAAATGTAACGCCCGCTGCTTTGACAGCCTGGAGGTCGATCGGCGCCAGCAGACGGCCGGATTTGCCGGAGAGGAAATCATCGACCGATCCGAGATCGGGCAGATCCGACGCCTGCGCCAGACGTGTGGCAATGCCATCCATCTCCAGCAAACCGGCTGAGGTCGCCGAAATGCTGGTCAGATCCAGAACGCGCCCGGCCCGCACCAATACCGGGCATGGCCCGCCGGCAGCCTCTGACCACACGCGACCAACGAGGATGGCCTCTGCGGCATCCTCGGGAAGAATATCACCGGACTTCAAACTGCGATCCACCGCCACGAAGGGCCTCCTCCACGTCCCCAGGCAGGCGACACCTCCTGTCGCCTTGCCGTATTGTCAGGATGTCTGACAACTCTCCGCAAACATTAATAGGCAGGGAATTCTACCCTGTCTACCCCCGCCGCGCTCAATCCAAACCCATGGCTTGGTCAGAGCGGCGGTCCAAAAATCAGAATTGCTCCAGGCTGAGCTGAATTCGGCTCGCCGCTCCATGCATATGAAGCCGCATCGCCTCACGCGCCTCGGCCGGGTTGCGGCCGGCAATCGCATCTCGCAGCCGCACATGCTCGGCAATCGTCACCTCGACGATTTCCTCCAGGACCGCACGAGAGCGGGCCGCATCGATCGCGAGGCTGATACGCTCGGCGATGAAACCGACAAACATCGAGAAATATTCGTTATGCGTTGCGTCCGCGACTGCCCGGTGAAACGCGAGATCCGCATCGATGCTCTGATGCGACCATTTCTCAGGACCGGTCATATGGGCCAACGCTTCATCGATGCGAGCAAGGTCGGCAGCCGTGTGATGCACGGCCGCAAGCCCTGCCGCCTCGATTTCCAGCGGCACCCGCAACTGAAACAAGGCACGGAAGCTCTGAGGATCGAAGAGGTCCCCCTCCTTGATGCGGATAAGGCGCGCCGGTCGTTCGCTGACAAACGCCCCCACTCCCTGACGCGTCTCGACCAGCCCCTCGTTGCGCAACTGGGCGATCGCTTCACGGATCACCGAACGGCTGACGCCGATCGTCTTGGCGAGCACATGTTCGGTCGGCAGCTTGTCACCCGGCGAAAGACGGCCTTCGTTGATCTCGGCCGCGAACTGCGCCGCGATCCGCGTCGGAAGATGATCGCTGCGCTTGATCTGTGCGAGGTTGATTTGACCTATATCGATCGCCATGCCCACCTGGTCTCCGTACCACCCAGCCGGTTGTTCACGAATCTTCCGCGAAATTCAATTGGCAACCGGGATTCATGATAATCTTGGGATCGATCGCACGTTTGACCGCGCCCAGCAGGCGGGCCTGGGTTTCAGGGAGCCCCGAGGCAAAGTCGGACTTCTTGAGCCTGCCGATCCCATGTTCGGCACTGATCGACCCACCGAAGCGCGCAAGCACCGCGTTGATCAAGCCCTTGGCCTGATAGATCAGGCTATCGCTCTCGCTGCGAGAAAGCCCTGCCGGCGGCAACACGTTGAGATGCACGTTGCCGTCACCGACATGCCCATAGGATACACAGAGGCAATCCGGCAGCGCCAGCGTGACGGCCTCTTCCGCCTGCTGCACGAAGTCTGCGAGCTTGGACAACGGTACGGAGACATCGGTACGCAGATGCGGCCCCCGCTTCGCCTGCCCCTCGTTCATGCCCTCCCGGAAGAGCCAGAGATTGCGTGCCTGGGCCCGCGATCCTGCCGCCACGCCATCAAGCACCAGACCGTCTTCCATCACGCCTTCCAGGAAGCGATGCATGAGGTCCTCGATATCGACCAAACCGGAGCCCGAGATTTCCATCAGCACATAGGCCGGATAGTCCCCCGGCATCGGCATGACGAGATCCGGCATCACCTCGCGGGCGAGCGTGAAAGCCACCGGCGGCATGAATTCGAAAGCCGACATCAGATCGCAGCAATCGCGCCGCGCCCTACGATAGAGCGCGATAGCATCGGAGAGGGCGTTCAAACCGAGGAGCGCGGTTGCCACCTGTTCGGCCGGCGGCATCAGTTTTACCGATACGGCCGTCACGATCCCCAATGTGCCTTCCGCACCGATGAACAACTGCTTCAGGTCGATTCCACGGTTGTCCTTCCGCAGTGTCGACAGTCCGTCGAAGATCGATCCGTCCGGCAGCACCACCTCGAGACCGAGCACGAGTTCGCGTGTCATCCCGTAGCGCAGGACATTGATGCCGCCGGCATTGGTCGAGACATTGCCGCCGATACGGCAGGAACCTTGAGCGCCGAGAGCGAGAGGAAAATAAAGCCCGGCCGCTTCCACCTTGTCCTTGAACTCCGACAAAACGATCCCGGCTTCGACGACCGCCGAGAAATCGTCGACGTCAAGCCGCCGGATCGCCGTCATCCGCTCGAGACTGATGACCACTTGCCCCTCCGGATCATCCGGTGTTGCACCGAGAACGAGCCCGGTATTGCCGCCTTGCGGCACAATCGAAAGGCCTAGATCGCCAATTGCTTTGACGGCAGCGGAGACATCGGCAGTGCTTCTCGGCCGGATGACCGCCACGGTCCCGGTGGTGATATCGCCATGCCAGTCGCGGCAATAGCGCTCGGTATCCGCTCCCGACAGCACGAGATCATCGCCCAGCCGCGCTCTCAGCATCTCCACGCGCGCGTCGCTCAGCCCAATATCGGCTCCATTAACGCCCCCACGCTCCATGTCATTCCTCCTGCCGGATCGCATCACGCATGCACCGGACCAACTATTCGGTTTTCAACGGTCAAATATAAGGTTATCAGACAACCTTACAAATGTTTTTTCAGGTTGAGTGCTTGTGCCCGCAGAACGCTCGGCGGATGAATGGAATCGGAGGAGAAGAACCATGGATGTTTTGATAATCGGTGCCGCAGGAATGGTTGGCCGGAAGTTGGCGCAGCGCCTGACCAAGGATGGCTCGCTTGATGGCAAACCTGTCGATGCCATGACGCTGGTCGATGTTGTTGCTCCCGACGCGCCTGCGGGCTTCACCGGCCGGGTCGCCCTGGAAACAGCCGACCTCTCGGCCCCCGGCGCTGCCGAAAAACTCGTTGCCGGCCGCCCCGACGTCATCTTCCATCTGGCCGCCATTGTCTCCGGTGAAGCCGAACTCGATTTCGAGAAAGGCTATCAGATCAACCTGGACGGCACGCGTTATCTGTTCGAAGCGATTCGCCATGCGCATCTTGAAGACGGCTATCGTCCGCGCGTTGTCTTCACCTCGTCCATCGCCGTCGTCGGCGCGCCACTGCCTTTCCCCATCCCGGACGAATTTCACACGACGCCGCTCACCAGCTACGGCACGCAGAAGGCGATCTGCGAACTGCTGCTTGCCGACTATTCCCGCAAGGGCTTTTTCGACGGCATCGGCATCCGCCTGCCGACGATCTGCATCCGTCCAGGCAAGCCGAACAAGGCTGCATCCGGTTTCTTCTCCAGCATTCTTCGCGAGCCACTGGTCGGCCAGGAAGCCGTGCTTCCTGTCACCGACGATGTTCGTCATTGGCATGCCTCCCCTCGCTCTGCCGTCGGCTTCCTTCTCCACGGCGCGACCATCGACGTGGAAAAGGTGGGCCCACGCCGCAACCTCTCCATGCCGGGCGTCAGCGCGACGGTCGGCGACCAGATCGAGGCGCTCCGCCGCATTGCCGGCGAAAAGGCCGTCAAGCTCATCCGACGCGAGCCGGACGAGATGATCATGCGCATCTGCGCCGGCTGGGCTCCAGGCTTCGAGGCCAGGCGCGCGCGTGAGCTGGGCTTCGTCGCGGAAAACTCCTTCGATGACATCATCCGCATCCACATCGAGGACGAGCTGGGAGGCAGCCTTTGACAACGACGACCAAAACGCGCGTCGCCTTTCTCGGCACGGGCCTGATGGGCGCCCCGATGGCGCGCCGATTGCTTGGCGCCGGTTTTCCGGTGACCGCCTGGAACCGCGATATCAGCAAGGCTGAAGCACTGGTCGGCAATGGCGCAACCTTGGCCCGCACCGCGGCCGAAGCGGTCAGCGAAGCCGACGTCGTGATCACCATGCTTTCGGACGGCCAAGCCGTCGGCGACGTCCTCTTTTCTGCCGGCGTCGCCGAAGCCCTCAAGCCGGGCGCTGTCGTCGTCGACATGTCATCGATCGCACCACCGATTGCCAAGGATCATTCAGCTAGGCTGAGCGATCGCGGCATCGCCCATGTCGATGCGCCCGTCTCAGGCGGCGTGGTCGGGGCGGAAGCCGGAACACTGGCCATCATGGCCGGCGGCGAAGCCTCAGTAGTCTCGGACCTGACCGACGTGTTTGCCGCCCTCGGCCGCGTCACGCATGTCGGACCGTCAGGCGCCGGTCAGATCTGCAAGCTCGCCAATCAGCAGATCGTGGCGATCACCATTGGCGCGGTTGCCGAAGCCATGATGCTGGTTGAAGCCGGTGGCGCATCGCGGGAGAAGTTTCGCGAAGCCATCCGTGGCGGTTTCGCCGAGAGCCGCATCCTCGACCTGCATGGCGCCCGCATGGTCGAGCGCCGCTTTGAGCCGGGAGGCCCGTCGCGCCTGCAATTGAAGGATCTGAATGCAGTGGCTGCCATGGCCGCTGAGTTTTCGCTTGATCTACCCCTGACCGCAGATATCCGTCGCGCCTTCGAGGCCTTTGTCGCAGACGGCAACGGGGATACCGATCATAGCGCACTGCTCCTGCATCTGGAGAAAATCAACCATCGGGAGGAGGATCGCAAATGAGCGGATCAGAACACCCCAAACGCCGCCTGCGCTCGCAGGACTGGTTCGACAACCCTGATCACCTCGACATGACCGCGCTTTATCTGGAGCGCTTCATGAACTACGGCACCACGCCGGAGGAACTCAGGTCGGGCAAACCGATCATCGGGATCGCCCAGTCGGGCAGCGACATCAATCCATGCAACCGCCACCATCTGGACCTTGCCAAGCGCGTGCGTGATGGCATTCGCGATGCTGGCGGCATCCCGATCGAATTTCCGTCGCACCCCTTGTTTGAAAACTGCAAACGCCCGACCGCAGCCCTCGACCGCAACCTCGCCTATCTCGGCCTGGTTGAACTCCTCTACGGCTACCCCTTCGACGGCGTCGTGCTGACGACTGGCTGCGACAAGACCACGCCGTCGGCACTGATGGCGGCTTCGACGGTGGACATTCCGGCCATCGTACTTTCAGGCGGACCGATGCTGGACGGCTGGCATGATGGCGAACTGGTTGGCTCCGGCACCGTCATCTGGCGTTCGCGCCGCAAATACGCGGCCGGCGAAATCACCAAAGAAGAATTCCTCGAACGCGCACTCGATTCCGCCCCGTCCGTCGGTCACTGCAACACGATGGGCACGGCCTCGACCATGAATGCCATGGCCGAGGCACTCGGCATGTCGCTCACCGGCTGCGCCGCAATCCCCGGTGCTTACCGCGAACGCGGCCAGATGGCCTATCGCACCGGCCGCCGGGCCGTCGAACTGGTACTCCAGGACATCAAGCCGTCAGACATTCTTACACGCGAGGCGTTCCTCAATGCCATCCGCGTCAACTCCGCCATCGGCGGCTCCACCAATGCACAGCCACATCTGATGGCAATGGCCAAGCATGCAGGCGTCGAACTGCATCCGGAAGACTGGCAGGTCCACGGCTTTGACATCCCCCTGCTTGCCAATGTTCAGCCGGCAGGCGCCTATCTCGGCGAGCGCTTCCACCGTGCCGGCGGTGTGCCGGCCATCATGTGGGAACTGCTGCAGGCCGGAAAGCTGAACGGCAGCTGTCCGACCGTCACCGGCCTGAGCATGGCGGAGAATCTGGCCGGCAAGGAAGCCATCGACCGCGAGGTGATCAAGCCTTACGGCGAACCGATGCGCGAGCGCGCCGGCTTCCTGGTTCTGAAGGGAAATCTCTTCGACTTCGCCATCATGAAGACAAGCGTCATTTCGGAGGGATTCCGACTGCGCTATCTCAATCAGCCGGGACGCGAAGGCATCTTCGAGGGCCGCGCCATCGTTTTCGACGGCTCGGAGGACTATCACAAGCGTATCAACGACCCGTCGCTCGCGATCGATGAAGACTGCATCCTGGTTATCAGGGGCGCGGGGCCTCTTGGCTGGCCAGGCTCTGCTGAAGTGGTCAACATGCAGCCGCCAGACCACCTGATCCAGCGCGGCATCCTGAGCCTGCCGACGATAGGCGATGGTCGCCAGTCCGGTACGGCCGACAGCCCGTCCATTCTCAATGCGTCGCCCGAAAGTGCGGCCGGCGGAGGACTGGCCTGGATCCGCAACGGGGACACGATCCGCATCGACCTCAACCAGGGCCGCTGCGACATGCTGGTCTCTGACGAGGAGATCGTGCGGCGCAAGGCGGAGGGCATTCCAGCCGTTCCTGCGGATGCCACGCCCTGGCAGATGCTCTATCGCCAAACCGTGACGCAACTCGCTGACGGCGCGACGATCAAGGGAGCGGAGGGCTTCCGCCAGATCTCCAAGAGGCCGCCCCGCCACAATCACTGAACGGGTCAACAGACAGCCATCAATTCAATTCGGTGGCTGTCATACCACACGGTAACCATTTCCAGCAGCCGGCCTGTTCCAGATGGAACCGACCGGGCAGCAAATCATTCTCCATCCACATAGTCGCATCGATGGAGACTTCAATGAAATCCGTAGCTTCGCTGCTCGCGGGTACCGCACTTGCCGTGACCGTGATGCTGGGTGGTGTCGTGATGGCATCGGCACTACTCGTCCCTCAGGAGGAGGAACCGCACTTCACCGGTCTCGATGTGAAGGACCTCTGGACCCTCACACCGGTCAGGATCGATACGCAGGCCCAGACTTACGAGCGTCTGCCGCCGCGCTACGGAAGCCAGGTCGTCATGGCGAGCGTTGAAGAGAAGCAGGAGGCTGATGTCCAGCTGACAGCGACCTCTGTCGCGGCGGACCTCGACATCATCAAGACGAGCGCTTTGGCGGACAGCGGCGACATGAATCGTCTGCCCGAGCAGCATGTCGATTGGTGCAAGGAGCGCTACAGATCCTATAGCGCGGATGACAACAGCTACATGTCATACGGTGGAGATATGCGCACCTGCATCTCGCCCCATTTGGAGGGCCCCACCACCGGTCAGCTTCAGGGTGAAAATGCAATACTGGTTCAGGACGTAGCCGATGGCACCACTTCTGTGGCGATCAGCTCTGCCCATGCTCAGAATTGCCTGCAGCGCTATCGCTCTTATCGTGCGCAAGACAATTCCTACCAGCCCTATGGTGGCGGACCGCGCAAGCAGTGTGAATTGCGCTCGTTTTGAGCGCACTCAGTCCGCCAGAATCAGACCGGGCGGGGGTGCCACGGGCTCCTGCCCTGAGATGCGTGCCGTCAGATAGGTAAGCGCATTTTGCAAGCCGTTCATCGTATAGGGCTTCTCGATTGCGCCAATCGCGCCCACAAAGTCGTCAGGGATTCGCTTCACATTGCCCGTGACGAAGACAAAGGGAATTCCCGTCACGGCCAGATGGCGTCCGATCTCGATCCCTGACGGTCCGTCACTTAAATGGACGTCCACGAAGGCGAATTGAGGTTCGGCCTGTTCGACGATGTCGAGCGCCGCAGTGCGCGATGCAGCCGTGCCGACCACCTCGTGGCCCGCAGCTTCCACTTCCAGTTCCAATTCGAGCGCGAGCAGCGCTTCGTCTTCGACGATCATAATTCTCAAGCGTCGACACCCTTCATATCTTCCACCAACATGGTCACCAGCACGTCGGTCCGGTGACCTTCGACGCTTCGCTCGACGTCGGCCCTGAGCTGCTTCGCGCAGGTTTCCAGCATCAGCCGTCCGAATGCCTCCTCGTCGGGATTGACGGGAACAGGATCGGTTGTGTCCGTAACCCGAATGACAAAATGCCCATTTGTCCGCTTCACCTGGAGATGAATCTCGCCACCCCCATCGCTCAAGCCTCTGCGAACGGCGTCGAGCACGAGTTCATTGACGATCAGCGCCAAAGGCGAGGCTTTGACGGACGGTACCAGCACCGGGGACAGGTCGGTCGTGACCCGGATATCGTCGCGCTTCAGTGCGCCAACAAGGTCCTCGATCAGATCCTTGGCAAAGTCCGCCACATCGAAGCGACCAAGGTCGCTGTTTTTGAACAGCTTCCGCTGCACCGTGCTCAGCGCCTCGACGCGGTTGAGCACCGAAAACAATGTGCGCTTGACCACGTCGTTCTCGGACATGCGAGCCTGCAGTTTGACGATGGATGCAATGGTGAGAAGGTTGTTCTTAACCCGATGGTCGACCTCATGCACCAACATGGTCTTGGCGTTCAGTGCTTCGCTCAGATCCCGTGTCCGACGCGCCACTTCCTCCTCGGCCGACATGCGCGCCTGCGCGAGTTCGACTTCCTTGCTCTTGATATTGGTAAAGTCGAGCTGTGACGCAAAGAAGTAGATGACCTCGCCGCTGATATCGCGAACGGGGCTGACGAACAGCGCGTTCCAGAATGTCGTGCCATCCTTGCGGTAGTTGAGAATATCGAGCGCCACGTCGCGTTCGGCGGCAACCGCATCACGCAGTCGCTGGACAGCAGCGCGATCAGTCTGCGGCCCCTGCAGCAAACGACAGTTGCGCCCAATCAGCTCGTCCATGCCGTAGCCAGTGAGCGTCTCGAAGGCTCTATTGCAGAAGATGATGGGATTGTCCTGCTGCCGCGGATCCGTGATCAACATCGGCATTCGCGTGGCCTTGAACGCGGCGGCGAAGGGATCCTCGGACGGATGCGACGCGAGAAGCCTGTCACCAGCGTCTTGAGCATCACGCTGAGGGGAATTGTCATCAGTCATATACATATCGTCCTGGGCCAGACTGCCCACACAAATGATCCGTTCATTGAAAAAGTTCCCTTCCCTGACAGAAAAATCACAAAGATGACGACGTGCTCCGATCTGCACCGGTCTGAATTTTAGACAAGCAACCACATGGACTTAGTGCGGCAATTGGCGTATTCCAAATCTCTTTGCGGGCGTTCGTATTTCGAGGTTGAGACTTGACATCCACGGCCGATGAGTTCGCCTCCTATCCCGCTTTCCTGAAACACGGCGGCCATATGGCCGAACTGATCCGTGACCGAGACTGGTCTGACGGATTGGGGCCAATAGACAGCTGGCCGCCATCACTGAGGTCGGCTCTTTCGATCTGTCTGAGCTCGGCATTTCCCACGGCAATCTACTGGGGACCGGAACTGCGCCTGCTCTACAATGACAGCTGGGCGCCCATTCCTGGCGAACGACACCCTGCAGCCCTCGGCCAGCCTGCTCGCAAAGTCTGGGCGGACATCTGGGAGGTCGTCGGCCCACAATTCGAAGAGGTGCTGGCGACCGGCAAGGGCTTGTCGACCTACGACCAGATGCTGCCGATGGTCCGCTCGGGCACGAAGACGGAGACCTATTGGAATTACAGTCTCACGGCTATTCGTGATGAGAACGGCGCCATCGTTGGCATCTTCAACCAGGGCAACGAAACGACAGCCGCAGTGCTTGCCCGCAGGCAGGCCCAGGAGGAAATTTCGCGGCTCGACCGCATGTTCGCCCAGGCTCCCGCCGCCATTGCCATTCTCGAAGGGCCCTCGCACGTCTTCAAGCTGGCGAACTCCGCCTATGAGACTCTTGTGCAGCGCGGAGATCTGGTCGGGAAGACCGTCGCAGACGCGCTGCCAGGCATTGAGCAGCAGGGCTTCACCGATCTCCTTGATACCGTGTACCGGACTGGCACGCCCCATGTCGGGCAAACCGTGCCCGTTCAGTTCGTCCGCCCGGACGGCAGCATCCAGGAATATCAGGTCGACTTCATTTTTCAGCCGTTCATCGATACGGAAGGCCATACGCTCGGCATCTTCGTTCAGGCGACCGACGTTTCCGAGGCTGCCAAGGCCATGGCCGCCCTGCGAGAAAGCGAGAAGCGCTTCGAAGCGATCGTCAATTCGATCGACCAGATGATCTGGTCGACGACGCCCGACGGGCATCACGACTACTTCAATCAACGCTGGTACGAGTACACGGGTCTGAGCGAGGGCGCGACAGATGGCATTGCCTGGGAAAATCCCTTCCACCCGGACGATCGAGCGGAAGCCTGGAAGATCTGGCAGCACAGCCTTGCCACCGGGCAACCCTATCATGTCGAATATCGGCTGCGGCATCACTCCGGCGCGTATCGCTGGGTAATCGGTCGAGCCCAATGCGTGCGGGATGACGACGGCAGGATCACGCGCTGGTATGGCACCTGCACCGATATCCATGATTTGAAGATTGCCGAGGAAGCGCGCCAGCTGCTGCTGCGGGAACTCAACCATCGGGTCAAGAACCTCTTTTCCATCACCTCAGGCATGATCAACATGACCGCGAGGACGGCCGCCACAGTGCCGGCGATGGTCGACACGCTTCAAGGCCGCCTGCGCGCCCTCTCCAAGGCCCACGAACTGGTCCAGCCCGCCATCGCTTCGGGGCCACAGGCACCCGAGACCGGCTCCCTCGGTACCTTGGTCGAGGATATCCTCAGCCCCCATGTCGAGGATCCTGCACGGGTCTCCTTGTCCGGCCCACTGGTAGAGATCGGGCTGAAGGCCTCGACAAGCCTTGCCTTGATACTCCACGAACTGGCCACCAATGCCGCCAAATACGGCGCCTTTGCCGATTCTGAAGGCAAACTCGACGTTCGATGGGACATCGTCGAAGGTGCCCTGGAGCTGCTGTGGAATGAAGCGCTCGTTGGACGACAGATCGCGGCTCCCCAAAGCCTCGGCTTTGGCAGCAAGCTCGCGCGGACAAGCGCCGCTCAGCAACTGGGCGGAGAGATCCATTTCGACTGGGCCGCCCATGGCCTGCGCATTGTCCTGCGCGTCCCCATCGATCGTCTTGAGCGCTAGGCGGTGGCTGCGGAGACAATCGATGCCGTTTCTTGCCGGCGAACCACGATGGCGAGCAATTTGACCGTCGGCTAAAAGTTTAAGCAAAGATTCACGGCACTGTGGTTTGGTCGAACCCTGGCGGCAGGTGCCGAGCGCTTCCGCCTGTGTCGGGCCAGCCGAGAAAGCGACATGGATTTCGTTTCCATCATACTGTTCTGGGTGCTGCTTCTGGCAGCAATACTGAGCCGTGGCCCCTTCATTTTCTATCTCCTCTTCGGTTCCATGGCCTTCGGGTCCTTTGCCGTCATTCCCCCGGAACTCACGCAGGGGCTGAGCTTCACCCCGCCGCCGATCATCGCGCTGGTGATCGTTTTCATGTATGGCGGCGGCACCAATGGTCTGGCGCGCATGCTCAGCATCGCCTTGCGCCCGTCGCAATGCCTGTTCCTGACACTGTTTTGGATCGTCGCGATTTGGACGACACTGTTCATGCCACGAATGTTCGCCGGCATGGTGACCATCATACCGATGCGCCTGGAGGAGGCGACGAACGGAGAGCCGCTCTACCCCACGCCGCAGAACATTTCCCAGATCATGTATCTGTCGATTTCAGTGTTGACCGTCTTTGCCTGTGCCCTGGCGTTTCGAGCCTCGGCGATCCGCCAACACGTTCTCGGCGCACTCTGCATCGGCGCCGTCATGGTGATCGTCACAGGGATGCTCGACCTCGCCGGTCTCGGCCCCTACCTCGACATGTTTCGGACAGCCACCTACGTCTATTTGACAGATGTCGAGATCGCCAACGTCAAGCGTGTGGTGGGCTTGATGCCGGAAGCATCGGCCTTCGGCTCGCTTGCGGTCGGCTTCCTGACGGCGATCTACTTCCTGCGCAGGGCCATTGCCCGCCCCTGGCTACGGCTCATCGGCGCCCCATGCCTGATCGTTTTACTGACCATCTTCGCCCTGCTCTCGACCTCGTCGACCGCCTATGGTGGACTGGCCGTTTTCGGTGCCGTCGCAGGGGCGGAATGGCTCTGGCGCTTGCTGACGGCGGCCAAAGGCAGCAGAGCACGCGAAGGACTGGTTCTGGAATTCTGGGCTCTCATACTCGCGGTGGGCGCAGTCTATCTCCTCGCGCTTTTCAACGCAGCCGTCTTCGATCCCTTCCTCGAACTGGTCAACACCATCGTTTTTCAGAAGGCCTCGTCCGATTCCTTCGAGGAACGCAGCATGTGGACCGTGGTGTCGCTGAAGGCGCTCTTCGACACATGGGGACTGGGCGTCGGCATGGGCGGCACGCGCGCATCGAACGGCCTTGTCGCCGTCTTCAGCAATACCGGACTGATCGGCGGGTTCCTCTATTACGGCTTCATGATCCAGACCTTCCTGCGTCGGGCAGCGCCCGGCGACGATGAAGGTGCCGTGATCCTGACCGCCGTACGGTTCTATATGCCGCCAGTCTTGATCATGGGCATTCTCGCCGGCACCTCGGCCGATTTCGGCATCATGAACGCCTGCATCTATGCCCTTGCGGCTGCGACCGCGATGACGGTGCCTGTGAAGTCAGGTGCGGCGACCAATCCCTCCCGCCGCCGGTCGGCCGGCACGCAAAGGCTGGTTTGATGACGGAACCGTCTGCCGCGCCGCTGACCGACAGGACGATCCATGCCGGGCTCTGGACCGTAGGCGCCCGGCTGGCCTCGCGCGTCATCGACTTCCTGACCTTGCTGGTTCTGGCGCGTTTCCTCGGGCCTGCCGACTTCGGCCTGGTCGCGACGGCCATGACGCTGATCTTCATCGTCGAAGCCGTGCTTGAACTGCCTTTGGCCTCCGCGCTTCTGCGCCTGCCAGAGATCACGGCCCGTGCTTACAGCACGGCATTTACGCTGGGTCTGCTGCGCGGCCTGCTGGTCGCGGGCCTGATGGCGGCGCTGGCATGGCCAATTGCGCGGATTTACGGCGACGAGCGACTTGTCTTGCTGGTCTGCACGCTGGCACTCGCCCCGGCCACGCGCGGCTTGATCAGCCCCCGGATGATCCTGTTCGAAAAGGCGATGGATTTTCGCCGCAGAGGCGTTTTGGAGCTGCTCGGCAAGACACTGGCGGCAACGGTCGCGATCAGCATTGCCGTCACCACGGGCAGCTATTGGGCCATCACGGCCGGGACGGTCATGACGCCGACTGTGATGATGCTCTGCTCTTACGTGATGGCACCGATGCGGCCGCGCCTGACATTGGCGGACTGGCCGCTCTTTGCCGATCTGGTTGGCTGGAACTTCATCTCCCAGACGATCAGCGCCATCAACTGGCAGATCGACCGTATTCTCCTTCCGCGCTTCATCGACGTCGCATCTTTCGGGCGCTTCGCCGCCGCCAACGATCTGTCCGCCTTACCCTACCAGGCTGTGGTTGCTCCGGCCTCAGGTCCGCTGATGGCAGCCTTCGCATCCGCGCGCGACAATGGACGCATCCGCGAAGCCTATCTCAGCAGCAGCGGCGGCCTGATCCTCATGCTGCTGCCGATCTTCGTCTTCATGGCGATGCTGTCCGGCCCCGTCATCCGTGTCCTTCTCGGGCCGCAATGGGACGGCGCATCGCCGATCCTGGCGGGCCTGGCATTGGCCGGCCTGCTCGCAGTCCCGGCGATCCCCATGCCGCCATTGGTCATGGTTCTCGGCCACTCCCGCAGCCTGGCCACGCGTTCCCTGATGGAACTCATCGTTCGCGTGCCGCTGTCGCTCGTCGGCGTCACCTTCTTCGGCATTCCAGGAGCGATCATTGCACGCGCCGGCGGTTCGCTCGCGGTCAGCGTCTCCTCGATGGCACTGGTGAGATCTGCGGCCGGAATTGGAATCGTAGATCAGCTTCGCGTCGCCAAACGGCCGATCCTGTCGATCATTCCGAGCGTTCTGGTTCTGCTTGCATGCAAGCATTATCTTGATTTCGAACAGGACCTCTACGTCGCATTCTTTGCGTCCGGCATCCTGTTTTGCCTGACCTACGCCGTATCCGGTTATGCATTATGGGTGATTGCGAAGCGTCCTGGCGGCGTGGAGGCGAGCGCTTTCCGCATCCTGTCGAAGATCCTGCAGAGGCAGTGAATTCGCACCGCCCGAGCGGCTCCATTCGGTCATTGGCTGCAACCTCCAATCAATTCGATGGAGAAAGCTTGCCTCTCAAGAACTGAGCGATGACGTTGGTCACATCCGAACGCACGGACACGGGGCTGAGATTGTGGTCGGCCCCTCCGATCACGTGAACTGCCACATTCGGATAGGCGGCGAGCTTTGCAAGATCCCGACCGGCCCATTCCTGCAGATCACGAAGTCCCGGATCCCCTTCGCTGTAAATCAGGGCAACCGGCACATGCCTCGCCGTCAGCGACTGCAACCGGGCCCGCACGATACGGCTGATGCGGGTGTGACGCGAGCGGTTGCCGAACAATGGCGCCAGCTTCTTTGCTGCGATCTCGACAAGTGTGCGCGAGAGCTTTCTCAACACCGTCGACACCTTGAGTTCACCGTTGATGATGCGCTTGAACTGGCGCGCACTGCGCAAGTTCTGGCGATATGTATCGACCGGTTCGACCGGATCGCGGATAGCTTTGAGAATGTCCTCATCCGGTTCCCAATGCAGTTTGCGCACGTTGATCATCACGGAGGCCACGACCCGACGATCCGAAACCGCAGAAAGAAATGCCGGGTATCCTCCACTGCAACGGCCGAGGAGAACGACTTGTTCGATCCCGGCCTCGGCCTCCATCCAGCCGATCGCGCAGGCGACATCGTCATTCGCGCGCAGCGAATACATCACCGGTTGTTGCTGACCAGGCCAGAGCGGCGTTTCCCCAATGCCGGCCTGATCGATCCGCATTGATGAGAAACCTTGGCGGGCAAGATCGCGGGCAAGGTCGACCGAATAGCGCCCCCATCCGACGGAATGATCGGCCCCTGCATTGAGAATGAGAACCGCTGTCTTGGTCTTCTGGCCAGAAGTCGGCCTGGTAAAAGCGCCGAAGAACATGTCGGAAGGCCCGAAGCGAAAGAAGTTTTCGTCATAGCCGTCACCGTCGAGGTGCGCCACTGCCTGCCCGACGGTGACGGGAGCCTGTCGGCCGGTCAGCACAGGGAAGCGCTGCGTCACCCAGTTCGCGACCTTATCAAGGGTGTCGGTCGGGATCGATCCGAAGATCGGACTGGAGACGTAGTCGGCATGGTCGGCAAACACGGTGGTTTCAACCACGAGACCATTGGCAGAAAGTTCCTCCAACAACCGGGCATCAGCGGCATTGTCCGGGCGTGTTGCAAGCAGAACCCGCTGAACCACCGCCGGTAGACTTCCCAAGGGCTGCAACTGTCGGATCTCGTTCACCGTCGCGGCCGACAATACGAAACCGGCCGACATGAAGCCTCCGGGCGGACCATCCGTCGAACTGACCTTGAACTCGCCCTTGGTCATGGCCGTCCACGCAGCGATCTCACGCAAGTGTCCACGCCCCTGCGTGGCCGGCGCGAGGAAAACGAGCCCAGCGACAGGCCTTTGTTGTGCAAGGTGAGCGGCCAATAACCCACCCAAGCCTTGTCCAACGACTATGACCCTTTGCGCCTGGCTGAGGGTACAAAGGTGATCATACGCCTTGCAGACCGCCGTCCGCCAAGAGTTCTCGTCCGAGATTTCGGCGCTGGCAAGGGTCGAATGACCGGTACCAGGGAGATCAAAGCGCAGGCAGGGATAGCCGAGTGCAGCGAACCGCTCCCCGAGCAGACGGTAGGTCATGCGCGAACACAACTCCTCGAACCCCCAGGGTGACAGGAGAAGAACAGCAGTGTCACCGTGAGCTGCGTGATACATGCCGGCCAGCCCGTCGAAACAGATGGGCTGTGCAGACTCGCCAGAGCTTGCGAAAACCTCCGGCCCATGCATTTCGCCCGATGCCACGCGCCTCATTGTGCCCGCCCCTGCCCGATGGATGTGCTTTCCAGCCGTGCATGTTTCATCGCGCCGCGCCGGCCGCCCAGATAACCCTCGATGCGCCCGGCGGAGACATGGGCGTAATAGGCTGCCCTTGCGCCGTTTAGCTTGAGCAACGACAGCACGATGCCACCAATTGAGCGCACCACATATCGTACGAAGTAGCCGAACGAGTAGCCATGGCGGCCGAGCACATAGCCCATACCGCGGGCATAGCCGCGTGCCTTCTTGCGCATGCGTGCATCTGGATGAACAACATTGAGTTCCGGATGATGTCCGAAGAGAGCGGGATCATACCAACCGCGAAAACCGTGTTCGAGCATACGCAGGACGATGTCCTGTCCCTCGTTTGCCTGCCATGGCGTCGATGCCCCGACGCCGACATCCTCATCGAAACCCGAGACAGCCTTGAAGGCGGTGCGAGTGAAAAACAGCATCCATTCGATCTGTGTGGAGAAGACATTCGCCTTGGACACCGCCTGTGCCTGTGGCTCGTATCGCCCGTTGATGTCTCGACCGTTCTGGTCCGCCGCCCGCCCACAGACGATGTCGACACCCTTGCTGGCGAAGAGTGCCAAGGCATCGTCCAGGAGATGCGGCGGATAGAGGCAATCATCATCGGGAAAGCAGACAAGATCGCCCTCGGCCAACTCGAAGCCGATATTGCGGCCGCGGCTTGCACCGCGAACCCCCGGAACATGGCGATACTTCAGCGGGAAGGATGGCCCAAGCGTCGGAATGGCTTTGGCCAGCGCATCGTCATCATTCTGGTCCACGATGACAACCTCGAAGTCACGGCAGGTCTGCGCTTCGATGGTACGAACGAATTCGAGCACATCGGCATTGCGCCCGAGCGTCGATATGATCAGCGAGAATTGCATCTGTGTTTCTTCCTTCGGCCCTTTCGAGCACCTGCGTTCACAGGTCCAGTATCTTCTTGGGATCAAGCTTGCCGGTGATCAGGTCTTTAAGCGCCATCAGATTTCCCGAAAGGCGCCCTCGGCGATCCACCCAGGGCTCGGGATTGAGGCTCTTGAACAGATTGGCGCAAAGGTTGCGGATATTCCCGTCCCAGACCTGAAAGACGTTCATGTTACCCTTGCGCTGGATGTAGATGCGGTTGGCGATCTGCGAGTAGCCCAGACGGCGTCCCGGACTACGACCAGCCTTCTTGGTGCCGAGATGGACCCCACGCAGTTGCGTGGCATGAACGACGTTTCCGTGAGCAGCCATCTGTCGGGAAAAGTCCACATCCTCCAGCCAGGCATAAAGCGGCAGATTCTCATCGAAGCGAATGCCGTGACTGCGCACCGGCGCCAGGCGGATCGCCATGTTGCAGCCGTAGCCATTGAAGATCGGCGTCACAGAGTACGGTCCGCGAAACGTATCCTGCGTCAGGATCGCCCGGCCTTGTTCCATTTCGAGCCCCGGTCCCAGCGCGCCGTCGGCAATCACATGACCTGTGGCAACCATCACCCGTGGGTCAGCGGCAAACAGTGCCTCGACTTCGGCGAGATAGGAGGGTGACGGTAAAAAATCATCGTCGAAGAAGACCATCACGTCGGCATTCGATGCCTCGATCATGGCATTGCGCTGGTGGGAAGAACCGACGGCGCCTTCCACGATCTGCACAACGTCGTTATGGCCCCGCACGCCCTCGACATCGACATCCTCGAACCGCGCCGGGCAGATCAGGAACTCGTCCGGTTGGCGGATCTGGTTGCTCATCAAAGCAACAGTCTCAGTGAGGATGTCACGCCGCCCCGCTGTCGCGATGGCGACCGCCAGAGTGATGTTATCCTTGCCCATGCGCTCTATCCCCGAAGCGGCCTCTTCCGCCCTGTTGTTTTTGCTCAGCAATGCCGAAACGCAGGCACCAATCCGCCTTCGGATAGCAGGCACCGGTCAGGCAAACCGACCGCCGCTCGCCGCATGCCATCGCTCGATGGCCGACGGAAGCCGACCGGGGCGGGCAAGACCGACCGATGACAGCCAGTCTGGCACGACATCCGTCGATTTCACCAGCTTGGTCACGCGATCGGGGTGGATCCCAAGCCCCAGGGCCGAGAACGGCTTCAACAGGGCAGCAGCGCCTGTCACCACGATCCGTGGCACCATGAAGGTTCTGACACCCGGCATATGGCTTTTGCGGAAGGTCTCGACGATCTGTTCAAGCGTATAGCGGTCGGGATAGCAGCCGTTGAAAAGGACGAACCGTTCCTGCCTGTCGACGGCAAATTGCAGCGCCTCAAGCAGGTCGTCGACATAGAAGCAGGCTTTGATCGTATCCTTGCGACCGGGATAGATGAAGAAACCCTTCTTCAAGAGCGTTGCCATGCGGGTGAAGTTCCCGCCTTCGCCGGGGCCGAAGATCACCGCGGGCCGGCATATGACCAGCCTCCGGCTGGTGTCCTCTTCCAGCCAGGCCATTTGGATGCGCTCGGCCATGAACTTGGACCAGCCGTAGGGAGACACAGGTGCCGGCAGCGTCGTTTCGCTTTTCGTTTCCTCGCCCGGCCCGTAGACGGAGATGGAACTGGTGAACACGATCATCTTGACACCAAGCCGCCTCGCCAGCGCCGTGATTGCGTTCGCGCCGAGAATATTGGTCTCGTAATATTCGTGATCGGGATGGCCAGGGGTCGTGTGAATGGCCGCAAGATTGTAAATGCGGTCGATCGGCATGCCCGGGTCGAACCCGGACAGATCCCGGACATCGGCCTGCAGATAGGCAACGCCGTCCAACCGGACACGCGGCGGCTTGATGTCCACCGACACGACGCGATGTCCTTCGCCCAAAAGCCGCGCAACCAGACGCGTTCCGATAAAGCCGGAACCGCCGAATACCAGGACGTTTTTCAAACCCTCGCCTTGCATGCGCTATGCCTTCCTGCATCAGATATCGGATGCGCTTGTTAGCGGCACCCCGAAATTTCAGTCTTCCTGATCGCCAGGCACCGGCAGTGAACGATCGCCACGCCATATCGGCCTGGCAACCGGATACCGGCACTCAGCGGCGCCGCGATGCGACGGGCCCCGCTGCGATACAATGCGCATTTGGTGTAATTTCTGTATGAATCCGGGACGAGCGCGACCGGAAATGACAGGAATGGTTAATTCTTGGTCTCGGGCCAGATAGCGGCAAAACAAAGAGAGGCCCGTTAAAATGGCAGATCTTCGCATCCTGGAGGCGAGGAGCGACACATCAGAGGGATCGCGAGATGTGAGGAGGCATTAACCAACTTTATCTTTTCTCATCGCATCAATCCCGATTTCGTACAGAAATTATACAAGACCGCCCTCTCCCATGCGAATGCAGGTCTTGTTCTTCATGCTTTTCGGATATTCGCTGCCGCCTACGACTGATCGCTGTGATGGTCTGGATAAACAACCGCCTTGGTGGAGTCTCTCTTGAAAGTCGCACTGGTACATTATTGGCTTGTCACGATGCGGGGAGGAGAAAAGGTCCTCGAAGCCTTCTGCGATCTATTTCCTGACGCAGACATCTTCACGCTGGTTGCCGACCCGGATCGCCTGTCGCCAAAAATCCGTCGCCACAAGATCACCACCTCGTTCCTGCAGAAGATCGGTGGACGCAAGCATTACCAGAAGATGCTGCCGCTGATGCCGCACGCTCTGGAGTCCCTCGACCTTACCGATTATGACCTCGTGATTTCGAGCGAAGCCGGCCCAGCCAAGGGCGTTATCACGCGCCCAGATGCTCTGCATATCTGCTACTGTCATTCCCCGATGCGTTACATCTGGGATCTATACCCGCAATACATGGCCGAATCCGGCCTGCTCGCGCGCGCCATGCTGTTCATGGCAGCGCCAGGTCTGCGGCAATGGGATGTCACCACCTCGCACCGTGTCGACCATTTCATCGCCAACTCGGACTACGTGGCCAAGCGCATCCGGAAATTCTATCGCCGCGAAGCGGAGGTCATCCACCCGCCGGTCGAAGTCGGCCGCTTCAAGATCTCTGACGGGCCGAAGGACTTTTACCTCTGCGCCGGCCAGATCACGCCCTACAAGAAAATCGAACTCGCAGTCGCCGCCTGCACGCAGCTGAACCTGCCCTTGGTGGTGATCGGCGATGGCGCCTCCGCCAAACTCAAGCAATCGGCTGGACCGACTGTCAGCTTCCTCGGCTCGGTATCGGACGCGGAAATGGAGCGGTGCTTCTCCGAGTGCCGCGCACTGATCTACCCCGGCGTCGAGGACTTCGGCATCGTTCCTCTGGAGGTGATGGCAAGCGGTCGGCCGGTCATCGCATTCGCCCGAGGCGGAGCACTGGAAACGGTCATGGATGGCAAGACCGGGTTCTTTTTCCATGAGCAGACAGTCGATTCACTCAGCGCGGCGCTGACGCGCTTCGAAGCCGACAACAGCATGTTCGATCCTGCGGCCATACGGGCGCATGCAATGAGCTTTGAACCCGACCGTTTCCGCGCAGAACTGAAAAAATCCATAGCGGATTGCGTTGACCGTCAGAGCCGAAAGACCCCATTGGAGCGGCAGGTTTGGGACAAGAGCGCATGAAACCGATCGTCTTCAATGGCAAGTTTCTGACGGTTGCACCCACCGGCGTCCATCGTGTCGCGGAAGAATTGATCCATGCCTTTGAACGGCTGGTGATCAGCCGCAGGAGTGCCATCGAACTGTCCGACGTGGCGGTGGTTGCTCCGACCTCTGCACAACGCAAACCGTCCTTCTCAATGATACGCGTGATCAAACGGGGCTTTGCGAGCGGACTGCCCCGGGAATATCCGTGGGAACAGATCAACCTCCCGTGGATCGCGCGCAACGCTCTTCTGGTCAACCTCTGCAATATGGGACCCGTCTTCCATTTCGATTCCCTGACCATGATCCATGACGCTCAGGTCTACCTGACACCGGCATCCTATTCGCTGGGTTTCAAGCTCTGGTACCGGTTGATCCAGCCGCTGCTCGGGCGCACCAGCCGGGGCATCCTGACAGTCTCCGAATACTCAAAGGAGCAGTTGGTCCGATACGGCGTGGCGCCCGCCGAGAAGATCACCGTCATTCATAACGGCTGCGATCATGTGCTCGCAAATGCTCCGGCCCATGGCTTCGTCGCAGCGAGCGGCCTAGACGAAGAGCGCTACGTGCTCGCGCTTTCGAGTACGCAGTCACACAAGAATATCCGCGTGCTGTTCCAGGCCTTCGCCGACCAGCGCCTCGCACATCTGACGCTTGTGCTGTTCGGCTCGGCCAGCAAGTCGACTTTTGAGAGCCTCGGCTTCGAAGTGCCTCCCAATGTGCGCTTCGTCGGGCGGATCGACGATGCCGAACTCGCGGCGCTGATGATCCATGCGCTGGCCTTTGCCTGTCCTTCGACCACTGAAGGCTTCGGCCTTCCGCCTCTCGAAGCCATGATCCTCGGCTGTCCCGCGATCATCGCACCGTGTGGTGCTCTTCCGGAAGTTTGCGGTGACGCGGCCTTGCAGGCCGACCCGCACACGCCTCATGAATGGGTTGAGAAGATCATGAGCCTTGCCGCCGATCCCAAATTGCGCGCGCACATGCGCGAAAGCGGACGACACCAGGCAGCTCTTTTCACCTGGGATACGGCCGCGCGTAAACTGGCACACCTCTTGGGCTTGAACGTAGTCGACCGACCCGGCGACGCCGGTCCGACTGACATGCAATCACGGTAAATAATATCTTAAGACATCGCCAATAGGCTTCGCTCGGATCAGCGGTGATTCCGGACAATCAGCCAACCATTGAGCGGTATGTAGCATGGTCGAGAATTCGATCCCCCCTGTGGAGCGCGAAGAGACGCAGGATACTGGCGCAATCCCCCAGATCGACTTGGCGCATTTCTTTTCCGTGCTGCGCGGCCGCCTTGTTGGAATCATTGCAATTACCATGCTCTTTGCGGCCATGGCCGTGATTTTCTCGCTGCTGCTGAAGAATTACTACGTCTCCACGGTCAGCATCCTCGTCGACCCTGAAGGGTCGAGGATCGTCGAAGGCGAGATCTACAGCGACAGTAAGGCCACCGAAGCCCGCGCGCTGAACCAGCAATTCATCCTGACGTCCGTGAGGGTCCTCGGTGCTGTGGTGGAATCCGAATCCCTTGTCGACGACCCGGAATTCGGAGCAGCCAAACCCTACGAGACCGATCGCCGAAAGCGCGCCCAACGAGCACTTGAGGCTTTGCAGAAAGCGATCGTCGCCGATCTCAACAAGGCGAGCTTCGTCATTGATCTCTCCGTGACCACCAGCGACCCCATAAAGTCCGCGCGCCTGGCCAATGCCGTCGCCGACACTTACATCCAGACCCGCATCCAGATGAACAACGGGGTCGTGCGCCAAGCAACCACAGACCTTTCAGCGCAGCTTGCAAGCCTCGAGAAGGCGGTAGAGGATGGCGACCGTGCCGTGCAGGCCTACAAGGCCGAGCACAACATCATTGACGTCGGTGGGCGCCCGACGGCCGAACAGCAGATTGCCGAGACCAACACGGAAATCACCCGGATCTCCGGCACGATCGCCGAGAATGAAGCGCTGATGTCGGAACTGAAGCTGGCGCGGTCAAACCCGGAATATCTGCGGTACACGCCGGATTCGTCACTGACGCCGGCCATCATCGAATTGCGCACCCGCTACCATGCAGCACTGGAACAGCAGTCGGTGCTGCAGTCCTCCTTCGGGGATCGCCATCCCTCCCTTCAAAGCGCCCGTGCCCGCACGCAAGCCGTCTCTGCACTTCTCAACACCCAGTTGAGGGACTTCGAGACTTCTCTGGCCCGCAATGCCGAGAAGCTGAAGAGCCAACGACAGCTCATGCTGAAGAATCTCGCCAGCCTCAAGGCCAGCCTGAACGAGTCCGATGAATCCATGGTCCAGCTGCGCGAACTGGAACGCAAGCTGGCCAGCGATCGGCTCGTCTACGAATCCTTCCTGCTGCGGACGCGTCAGCTGTCGGGGCAGGAACGCACCGTCAGCGAAAATCCGCAGATCATTTCCGCAGGGCAGATACCCCTCACCAAGGCCGGCCCCCGTCGCTCCCTGATCGTTGCCGGCGCCACGATCCTCGGTTTCCTGGTTGGTTGCGGCATTGCCCTGGCGCGCGACGCCAGACCGACCACCGCTGGCACGCCGACACAAGCCGACCTTGCGCCAGCCACGGCCACAACTGCACTGGTTGAGCCCAAGCGCCGCCGGCCCATGCGCGACTGGTTCCGGCGCAAGGCCGCCCAGGTTCCTGATCCATCGCCCGACAACGACACCAAAGAGCCGGAAGATGTCCCCGTTGTTGTGAAGAACCGCAAACCCCGCGTAACCGGCCCAGTCGACGATGCAAGCGATCTATACGCCACGGCGATGCGTCAGTTGATGCGGCAGGCTACGGGACAGCCGAACCATTGCATCGTGCTGCTGACCTCGCCCCAGCATCGCAATGGTCATCGCACTGCAATGAACCTGGCCAAGAGCCTTGCCGGGACAGGCAAGGACCTGCTCCTGGTGGATGCCGAGAACGAGGCCAATCTTACGCGGTTCGTTGCGGCAACCGGGAAGCCGGGATTGCTCGATGCCATCTCGCTTCAGCGGATCGAAGGCGACTTTGTCAATCCGGACCGCACGCCCGGCCTGTGGTTGATGCCGGCCGGCAGACGTTCTCCGCGCATTTCGACCAAGGGTATCCACACTGCGCTGTCATTGAAGGACTGGCTGCAGGCAGAAGGGCTTCAGTTCGATGTGGTCCTGGTCTATTCGGGGCGCTGGAACCGGCAAAAACTGATGCCAGCGGTGGAGGACGCCGCTGACAGCTTCGCCGTCATCGGCAATTGGTTCAACCGCAACGACGTTGAAGACACCGTCTCCGCCCTGGAACAGGTCGGACTTTCGCCGATCACTCCCCTTTTCCTCGACGAGGAGATGGAGACTATTCCCCGCGCCGGTTGACCGGCGAAGCCCTTACGCCGGTTAGGCTTCGCCCCGCAGAGGCTTGGACCGTTAGGCCCATTTTAAGCCTGCCTTGAGAATACGACACAAGTAACAGTTGATCGCACCAGCAAGTGCAGCCGGTTATCATTATCGAGAGGAAATGCGGCTAAGGCTGTGCGGCAGGGATATCAGGGGTTGAACGACCGGATGTCGCGAGGTTGAGGAACTGGATATGAAGGTCGCCGTCGAAGCGAGCACCCACACGAAAGCCGGTTTGGCACATACACCGCGTGCCGTTCGAGCCGATGGCAACGTCGTGTTTTGCCTGCAGCAATGGAAGGTCGGCAAGCCGTGAACCAGCCGGCGGAGCGTGTCGTCATCATCAATGACTTCTCCATCGCCCGCGGTGGAGCGACCACACTTGTGCTTCTGCTTCTGCGCCTGCTGCGCGCCAGAGATATTCCCGTGACCATGATCGTTGGTGACGACGGCGACAACCCGCTTTTCTCGGAACTCGGCGCAGATGTCGTGCGGCTCGGACAGAAGGAATTGCTGAAGGGCAACCCGTTGAAAACGGTGCTCAACGGCATTCACAACGGCTCCGCAAGCGCCCTCATCCGCGACTGGATCGAACATAACGATACACCGCGCACCATCTATCACGTCCACATCTGGTCGCAGATCCTCTCGCCTTCAATCTTTGTGCCGCTCCATCGCGTCGCGGAACGCACGCTGATCCATGCGCACGATTCCTTTCATGCCTGCCCGAATGGCGCCTATATGAACTATCCCAGGGAGACCCAGTGTCAGCTGGTTCCTCTGGGAAGAGACTGTCTCACGACCCATTGCGATCGCCGGTCCTATGCCCACAAGCTTTGGCGGATCACCCGTCAGGCGCGGCTCTTCTCCGCCATGGGCAGTGACATTCCCTGGGGCAAGTTCCTGCTGATTCACGAAAAGATGGCCGCTGGCTTTCTGCGGGCCGGCTATCGCGCGGAGGACCTCCTGGCCATTCGCAACCCCGCTTCACCTTTTGTCGACCACCGGGTTCCGGTCGAAGACAACAGCAGCTACTTCTTCATCGGCCGCCTGGAGCAGGAAAAGGGTCCTCAGGATGCGCTTGCCGCAGCAAGGCTCGCAGGCGTCAGGCTGGAGGTTGTCGGAGACGGTCCGCTGAAAGAGGCGCTCGTCGCGCAATACCCGGAAATGATCTTTCACGGCTGGCGCCGGGCTGAGGAGATCGGCGAACTCATCACGACCGCCCGCGCACTCGTCATCCCCTCCCGGCTGCCGGAACCTTTCGGTCTTGTTGCTGTGGAAGCGGCGGCAAGCGGCATTCCCTTGATCCTCACCGAAATGGCATTTTTAGCCGACGAAGTGATCAAGGACGGCACCGGCATTACCTGCAACACCCAGGATGTGGCCCATTTTGCCGCGGCCTTGCATTCGATGGATGCCATGGCTCGTGAAGACATCCGACAGATGAGCGAACGGGCCTATGCCCGGGCGATCGCCATGGCCAACACGCCCGACGGCTGGGCTGATAAACTGACCGGGATTTACGCGGACCTGCTGGCAGGCGAAATGTGACAGCGTTGCCCAAAAAGCCCCATAGTCGAGACCGTTAGCTTTCAGCGTGTGCGCCGCGCTCGACGCAAAGCCGCCTCAAGCCCCACAACGAATTGCCGCTTCAGGCGACGTAACAGGCGATGCCAGAGCGGAAGGCGCCCGTCGATCCACAGCATGTTCACCGGGTGAGAGGCCATGATGCCCCGTGCAGGCCGGAGGGGCGCGTCGACGGATGTGATCTCGTAGAACAGCTCCTGTTCCGGCCATTCGTAACCGTCGTCCCAGGTCCAACTGTCGTGCTTCTGATAGTGGCGCTTCAATGTCTCCGCCAGAACCTTGTCAGTGGGAAGAACCGCGAAGGCAGAACTGAGCCGTGGTGCATTCATCTCCATGAAGGAAAGCACCCGATCACTCGCATAGCCGGTGACGAAAAGCCGGAAGTTCCGCGTCTTCTTCAGCTCCGAGACCGCACGATAGATCTGCACATGCTCTTCATGCCCATATTCCCCCCAGGGATTGTGGGTAACGACTACGTCGCCGTCTGCAACATGGTCTTCGATGGCCGCAGCGATCAGATGGAAGTTGCGGGCATAACAATCTCTGTCGCGGCCGCACAGGATCCCATGCGGCGTCTCGACAGGGTGCTCCCAGTCGGTAGTGAGAAAACTGCGCGATTCTCGAATATTGAGGCTAACAACAGAGGGAATTGGAAAGTCGCGCAGCAGCGCCTCCCGTCCCCGGCTGACAGCCGCGTCGACAGAGTTCCCATAACAGAGCACGACTTTCTTTGCCGCAGCCAGAACCGAGCTGGCCCAGAGGATCTCGTCGTCTGGATGCGCCATGATGATGACGCACTGATGGAAATCGCTGGAATTGAGCATCGAGCCTATCTCGGTCCAGGGCGAATAAATCCGCCGTCCTGCAGCCTTTAACTCGGCCACACTGCCCGCCTTGCTCCCGTGTTGCAACACGGGGTGGGAGGTGGGCTAGCGTTAAGGTTAAGCGGCTGCCGCCAGCCAATAGACGCACTGGGCCGATGCACCCGCCCCCACCGTGAACGGCAAGGGCGGGGGAGCAATCAGTCAGGCTGCCGGCTGCTTGGTCTTGCGCAGGTAAGGCAGAACCGTCTCGAAAGCGCCGAAACGGGCGAGAGCATCCTCGTTCGACACGGCCGCCGTGATGATCACATCATCACCCTGCTTCCAGTTGGCAGGCGTCGCAACCTGATGCTTGGCGGTCAGCTGAATCGAGTCGATGGTCCGCAGGATCTCGTCGAAGTTGCGGCCCGTGGTCATCGGATAGGTGAGGATGAGCTTGATCTTCTTGTCCGGCCCGATGACATAGACCGACCGCACCGTGGCATTGTCGGCCGGAGTGCGACCTTCAGACGTTTCACCGGCATCGTCGGGCAGCATGTCGTAAAGCTTGGCCACCTTCAGATCCTTGTCACCAATCAACGGATAGCCGACGTCGAAACCGGTCGCGACCTTGATGTCCTGCTTCCACTTGGTGTGGCTTTCGACGGGATCGACCGAAATGCCGATAACCTTGACGTTTCGTTTGGCAAATTCGTCCGAGAGGCCCGCCATGGCGCCCAATTCGGTGGTGCAAACCGGCGTAAAATTCTTCGGATGAGAGAAGAGCACGGCCCAGCTGTCACCGATCCAGTCGTGGAACGTGATGGCCCCCTGGGTCGTCTCGGCGGTGAAATTCGGAGCGGTCTGGTTGATGCGCAAGGTCATGAAAAAATCCTCCTGAAGGTTGCCGCCAGTGAAGACCAAAACGCCGGCTCAAGGAAGCGCGTTCGTATCAATTCCCCCATGAATTCAGTCAGATCTTTCCCGCCACGCTGAAGATCGGAGTAGATTATTCCGAACAGGCAGGTTCGCGGAAAGGCGGGCTGAATACGTATTGCTCGCCGTCAAACGCGGATGGCGGCCGACGAAACGGCCGCCATTGCTGTCTTGCTGTTGCGCCAGTTCGCGCCGGCGCGGCTGCTTTGCACGTCAGGCCACGACGGTCTCGGAAGGCTCTTCGGTCTCTGGACGTTTGATACCGAACCAGACCACGTAAAGCGCAGGCAGGAAGAGCAGCGTCAGCACGGTCCCGACGACGATGCCCCCCATCATGGCATAGGCCATAGGCCCCCAGAAGATCTCGCGTGAGATCGGAATCAGCGCGAGACTTGCGGCCGCAGCCGTCAGCATGATCGGTCGCATCCGGTGCTCTGCGGCCTCCCTGACAGCCTCCCACGCATCCTTTCCGGCTTTTCGCAATGAGTCGATTTCCACCACGAGAATGACCGAGTTGCGGATCAGGATCCCGATCAGGGCCAGAACGCCGAGGATCGCCACGAAACCGAGCGGCGCACCACTCGACAGCAGGGCGACAACCACCCCGATCAATCCCAGCGGTGCAACGATGAACACCATGAAAAGCCGCTGGAAGCTCTGCAACTGGAACATCAGGATCGTGGTCATGGTCAGCAGCATGAGAGGAACGACGGCAACGATCGGTGCCTGGCTCTTTGCGCTGCTTTCGACGGATCCGCCCGTCTCAACAGTGTAGCCGTCCGGCAGCTTCGCCGAGAAGGCGTCGATCGACGGCTTCAACAGTTGGTCGACGGTCGCCGGCTGCGAGCCGTCGGTGATCGCCGCCTGAAGTGTGATCGTCGCCATTCGATCGCGGCGCCAGACGACCGGTTGCTCCAGCTCATAATGGAAGTTTGCAATCGCAGCCAACGGGACGGCCTGACCGTTGCTGCCCGGCAGTTGCAGGTTGCGCAAGGTTTCGATCGACTCCCGCTCGGCCTTCGGAGCACGTCCAACGACATCGATAAGATAGATGCTGTCTCGGATCTGCGTGATGGTGGAACCACCCGTCACATTGTTGAGCGCTGTCGCGATATCCGAGGAACTGACACCAAGCTGGCGCGCCTTGTCCTGCAACAGATCGACCTTCACAACGCGCGCCGGCTCATTCCAATCCGAGACGATGCGCCCAAGTCGCGGATTGTCGCCGAGAACCGAGGTCAGATCGGCAGCATAGGTGCGAACCTTCTGCGGGTCCGGCCCCGCAACGCGGTACTGGATCGGCCGGCCAACAGGCGGTCCAAGTTCCATCTGCTTCACGAAGACATCCGTACCCGGATATTCGACGGTGGCAGCCTGAGACAGCGATGCGATCAGCCGGTCACGCGCCTCCACACTTTTCGCCACGACGATCATCTGGCCGAAATTGCTCGAATTCGGTTGAACATCGAAGGAGAGAACGAAACGCTTCGCCCCCTGGCCGACATAGGACGTCCAGTGGTCGACGTCCTCGTTGCCGATGAGATGCTTTGCCTCGAACCCATCCATCTCGGCCTTGGTCTGCGCCAGCGTGTAGTTCTGCCGCGCGGTCCAGTCGACAATCAGCTCAGGACGATCGGAAGCCGGGAAGAACTGCTGTTGCACGAAGCCCATGCCGAAGAGCGACAGGCCGAAGAGACCGGCCGTCGCCAGAATGGTCAGTTTCGGCCAGGTCATGCAGACTTTCAGCAGGCCGCTGAAGGTACGCGAGAAGAAGCCCTTGGTTTCCGCGTGCTTCTTCATGGCGCTTGGCAGAATGAGAATGCCAAGAAGCGGCGCGAAGAGTACCGCAACGATCCACGAGACGATCAGAGAAATGCCGATAACGACGAACAGCGTGAAGGTAAATTCACCGGCCGCGCTGTCATTCAGGCCCACAGGAATGAAACTGGCGACGGTAACCAGCGTCCCGGTCAGCATGGGAAAGGCCGTCGACGTCCAGACGGCCGTGGCCGCCTTGGGCAAGGGTTCCCCTTGCTCCAGTTTCGACACCATCATCTCGATGGCAATCATGGCATCGTCGACCAGCAGGCCGAGCGCGATGATCAAGGCCCCGAGCGAAATGCGCTGCAGGGAGATCCCGAGATACTCCATGAAGACGAAGGTGATGGCGAGGACGAGTGGGATGGAGACGGCGACGACAAAACCGGCCCGCATGCCAAGACTGATGAAGCTCACCGCAAGCACGATGGCGATCGCCTCGAACAGAGCCTTGGTAAATCCGCCGACGGCTTCCTCGACAACGACGGCCTGATCGGCGACATGATGAACACCGATCCCGATCGGAAGATCCGCGATGACCTTGTCCATCTTTTCCGTCAAAGCTTCGCCGAAGCGCAACAGGTTGGCGCCCGGCTTCATGCCGATCGCCAGGCCAATCGCGGGTTTCCCATTGACGCGAAACAGCGGCTGTTCCGGATCGGAGTAACCGCGGGTGATGGTGGCCACGTCGCTCAGGCGAAAGAAGCGATCGTTGACGCGCAGATTGATGTTGCGCAGCGCTTCATCGGAGGCGAACTGCCCGGAGACGCGCAGATTGATTCGTTCCGAACTTGTCAGCAGCGTCCCCGACGCCACAACGGCATTCTGATTCTGCAGCGTCTGGACGATGTCTTGCTGAGATATGCCCAAGGCGGCCATCTGCTTGGGCGAAAGATCGAGGTAGACGACTTCGTCCTGCGCCCCGATCATCTCGACCTTACCGACATTGGGCACGGAGAGGATCTGCTGGCGAGCGGATTCGAGATAGTCGCGCAGCTGTCGCTGCGTGAGGCCATCGGCCGTGAAGGCATAGATATTGCCGTAGACATCGCCGAAACTGTCGATGAAGGCCGGACCTTGGACGCCCTGCGGCAATGTCGGCGCGATGTCGTTGATCATATTGCGGACCTTGACCCATGTGGGCTTCACGTCCGCTGCCTTGGTGTTTTCCAGCAGGTTGACGTAGATCGTCGTCTGACCCGGCGTGTTTATGCTCTTGGTATAGTCGAGTGAATCCAGTTCCTGCAGCTTCTTCTCGATACGGTCGGTGACCTGGCTCGTCATTTCATCGACGGAGGCACCAGGCCACGAGGCCTGGATCAGCATGGTCTTGATGCTGAAATCCGGATCCTCCTCACGTCCGAGATTGATGTAGGACATGATGCCGGCCACCATCGACAGGATCATGAAATACCAGACGAGCGACTTGTGCTGCAGGGCCCATTCGGAAAGATTGAATGACTTGTTCATAGGGGGGTCTCATTCGAAAATCGGATGGGCTGGTTATCGGTGAGCGAGTTCACTCCGGCCGAGACGATGCGGTCGCCGCGATTGATGCCGCTGATGATGTCGAAACCGCCGCCCAGCGATGGCTGCACCTCGACCTCGCGCCTGGAAACGGTACTCTTGGTGGCGTCGATGACCCAGACGAACGGCTTGCCATCAGTACCGCCGACGGCACTTTCCGGAAGCCACAGGTGATCGTCCGTGCGGGCGATCGGCGAGGCCGTGACGGTGCTGCCGAGGCGATAGCTGTCCGGAGGGGATTCGAGAGCGATCTTGGTTCTCCGGCTGCGCGTCGCGGGGTCAGCCTGAGGCGTCGTTTCGCGAACGGTGCCGCGTACCGTCTTTGCCGGGTTCGCCTGAAGCGTGATCTCGAACGGCGTGCCGATGGCGGTGAGAGCACCGTAGCGGTCCGGAATGTCGACGACCGCATCGCGCGCTTCGAGACGGGCAATGGTGACAACAGGGGTTCCCACCGAAACGACCTGACCGACCTCTGCTGAAACAGCGGAAACAACGCCGTCCGTATCTGCCGTCAGCGTGGCATAGGTCAGCTGCTCGCGAACCTTGTCCAGGCTCGCCTCGAGTTGCTGAACAGTCGCCTCGGCAGCCTCGCGGGCCTGCACCGCTTCTTCGAGTTGCTCTCGAGTGCTGGCATTCGAGGCCACCAGCGTCTTCTGCCTCTGCTCGGTAACACGTGCCAGATCAAGTTTGGCGTTGGCGGAGGCGAGGTCCGCCTCGGCCTGTTTCACGCTGAGTTCCAGGGCCGCAAAATCCAGATTGGCGAGAACCTGCCCCTTCTGAACAAGGTCGCCGACATGGACATGCCGGGCCGTGATGCGCCCGAGCACCTGGAATCCGAGGTCCGTACTGAATTTGGCTTCAACCGTGCCGGTAAACCCGGACACGACAGCCGCTCTCGGCTCGGCGACGACAAAGAGAACCGGACGTACCGGCGCAACGGCTTCCGGCTGGTCGTCGGAACACGAAGAAAGGACCCCTGCCAGAAGCAGAAGTGGAATCAAGGCGGGAGCTCTCATTGAGCCGCTCCTTTCAGAATGGCAACTTTCTGGTTCTCTCGGAGAAACTGCACACCATCGACGATGACGAGTTCCCCCGGCTCAATGCCGGACGTGAGGACGACCCGATCGGCGTCGTAGCGCTCGATCTTGACCGGCTTCAGCGCAGTCGTCAGTGCATCACGATCGACGACCCAGACGGCCGGATTGCCTTCCTTGGAAAAAATCGATTGCCAGGGAATCGAGATGCGGTCCTGCTGCGCCAGCACGACACTTGCCACGATGGCAGCGCCGAGGGTCATTTCCGGAGGGGCATTTTCAACCGAAAGCTTGACCCGCACGGTTCCGAGCGAGCGATCGAGGGTGGGGCTGACCTCGCGGATCTTGGCCGGCACCGAGATATCCGGACGCGACAGAAGGCTCACATTGAGCGAGATCGGCTCTGCCCCGGTGCTCAGGGCGTTTTCCTGCACGTTGAACACCGCGTCGCGCGCACCGTCATGCGCCAGGGTGAAGACAGTGGCAGACGCCTGCACTACTTGCCCCACTTCAACATTCCGGGCCGTGATAGTTCCGTCCGCATCTGCTCGAAGCTCAGTCTGCTTCAACGCCTCCTGCGCCGTCTCCAGTCTGGCCTTGGCTGCATCCAGGTCCTTCTGGGCAGACAGGAACTCCTGCTGCGCACTATCCACTTCCTGCTGCGACAACGCGCCGGTCTGGATCAGTGTCTTGCGGCGATTGAGGATGGAGCTGGCTTTGCGCAGCGTTGCATCCTGCGCCGAAACGCCGGCCTCTGCGGATTGGATATCGGCAAGCTGTTCCGTCGGATCCAGCGTCGCGAGCACCTGACCGGCGGTCACGCGATCCCCGACACCCACTTGCCGCTCGATCACCCGGCCACTGAGCTTGAAAGACAGCTCACTTTCGACCTGCGCCTTGATTTCCCCCGTGCCTGCAGCACGCAGAACATCCCGGTCGAGCTTGGCAACCTCGACGGTGACCTGAGGAACATCAACCTCGGTCTTCTTGTTGTCACCCTCGCAGGAGGAAAGCGCGAGAACGGAAAAGGCGGCGAACAGCGTTACCCTTCGCAATCTGCCGCCTTGCAGACGTTGGGATTGATTGACCATGAGACGTTCCGGTGGTGAGGTTGACGACGAAAAGAGTTTTATTCATCACGCATTGAATATATGTATTCAAATGGCGATTAAGTCAATTCAGAGGCGTATGCACATATGACTTCAGCGGAGCGAAACCGGGGACGGCCCAGGAAGGGCGACGAACAAGACACCGACACCCTGCTCGAAGCGGCACTGACGAGCTTCGCGGAACACGGTTTCGACAAGACACCTCTGCGTTTGATCGCAACGCGAGCGGGGGTCGATGTCGCCCTCATTTCCTATCGCTACGGCTCCAAATTCGGACTGTGGGAGGCCGTCGTGCGCTCTGTCAGTGACGATTCGAGGCTTCAAGCTGCGGAATTCATGCGTCAGGCGGAAGACCTGCCACAGGAGCACAGGCTGCCATTCATCAGCACCCATCTCGTTGACCTGATCTTCCAGCTTCCGGCCTTCTCACGGGTCCTTCTTACCGAACTCATTTCTAATGTAAGTGACGATCGTAAAGAGCTGATTACAGAGGCTTTACTGAAGCCGATGCATCAGACGATCCTGGTGTCACTCCAGAAAATGGGACTCCTTGCCGACATGGAGGGCGAGCCGGACTCAGGGCTCTCGCTGATGTTCGCCATCGGATCTGTGGCGCTCATCTCCTCTATCAGCACGGTGGCGGCAGCCTTGACCAATCTCGAGGACGACGGCCCGCAGTTTCGGGAAGATCTGGCCAAGCTGCTTTGCCGCATTCTGCGACAACAGTGATTGCCGCCTTGTCGCAGGAATTTCCCGCCGGCATGAAGTGGACGCCGATCCGATTTCCGCAGGAAGCTGAGACGTTCAAAGCCCTTTGGCCCAAAATTTGGGCAAACAAAGTGATTGACCACAAAACATCCATATCCTAGCTTGAACCCCGAAAAGGCATTGGATGCCAGATGGCAATTGGGCCCCGATACCGCGTTAGACGCGGTGCGGGGCCTTTTTCGTTTCTGACAGCCAGTGGGCGGGAACGCGGCCACAGCAGGCGTGGGTGTCAACCATGAAGGCATTGGAAGTTCTGATGGGATTCGTCTTGCGGCCGCACCGCCAGACCTGGGGCGTCGCATGAGGACACGCGAAGCACATCCCATTTCCATCTTGTACTCCACCACCGGACCCTATGCGGCTCTCGGTCGCGAAGCTCTGGCTGGCGCTCTTGCGGCCATCGCTGAAGTCAATGCCGACGGCGCACTGCCATTTCGGCTTGAGCCAAGGATCGATGACCCCGCCGGCCGTGCCGAATTCTATCCGCTGCGAACGGAAGCTGCCATCCGCAATCACGGCTGCCGCCATGTCATCGGAACCATCACGTCCTGGAGCCGCAAGGATGTGTTGCCGGCCATCGAGCGGAACGGTGCGCTCCTGTGGTACGCTTTTCCCTATGAGGGATATGAGGCGAGCGACAGCGCCATCTATCTGGGCGCCTGCCCCAACCAGCATCTCCTGCCCCTCTTCGACCATGTCCTGCCGCGCTTCGGCAACAGGCCCTTCATCGTCGGCTCGAACTATATCTGGGGCTGGGAAAACAGTCGCATCGCGCGCGAACTCACCGAGGCCTCGGGCGGACAGGTGCTCTCCGAACGTTTCGTTCCGCTCGGCGCGGTTGAGGTCGATCACCTGATCACGGAGATCGAGCAGAAACGGCCGGATTTCATCCTCAGCAATCTCGTCGGCGCCTCAGCCACAGCCTTCTTCGCGGCCTACGACCTGTGGCGTCGCAATCGCCCCGCAGCGCCACCCATCGTTGGGTGCAACCTTTCGGAAACGGAGCTGGACAGTCTGACCCCCGAGGCCCGCGCCGGACACATCGCCGCTGCACCCTATTTCAACCGGCTGGATATTCCGGAGAACCGCGAATTCAAAGCCCGGATGGCTGCGCGCTACGGAGCCGAGCGACGCATCACAACGTCTTTCTGTGCGACGTATATGAGCGTGACAATCCTGGCGCAGGCGATGAAGGATGCAGCCACCGACGCGCCGGACGCTATTCTCCGCGTCGTGACATCACGATCTTTCGACACCCCCATGGGGCCAGTCGCCATTCACCCACGGACCCATCATGCCGCCCTTCGCCCGCATCTCGCTGTTTCGGACACGAGCGGCGATTTTGACATCTTCCACAGCGCAGCCGAGCCGGTAGAGGCCGACCCCTATCTGGTTCACGCCTTTCACCGACCGAAGCAGGGTGATGGCGACAGCCATTTGCAGCGTCAGGGCAGTCATCTGAAGGTGGTCAAATGAGCCGCCCCGGTCGCCTCTCCCTTGCCACCTGGCGCGCCCTCATCTTGCATCGGGAACACCCCTCGGTCGAGGCGCTCGCCCGCCAGCTGGATCTCCTGCACATGACGGTTGAGGTGGTCTGGCCGCAGATCGATGCCTCGCATGTCAATGCCGATATCGTCTTCTTCGACGCCGACATGGGGCATGACGGCCAGTTCCCCTGGCCGCGCGGCTTTGCCCCGATGCCGATGGTCGCCCTGATCGGCTCCGAAGCCCCCGGCCGCGTCGAATGGGCGCTGGCGCAGGGCTCCAACGCCCATCTCTTGAAACCGATCGGCTCGACCGGGGCCTATAGCGCGATCCTGATCGCCGCCCACGCCTACCAGATCGCTCGCAGCCAGGCAGACGATATCCGCGTGCTGGAAGACAGGCTGCGCCAGCGTCCCGTCGTCGTCCGCGCCATCCTCAAGCTTTTGCAGGCCGAACAGCTCGACGAGGATGGCGCCTGGAAGCGGCTGCGCAAGATCGCCATGGATTGGGGCATGACAACAGAAGAAACGGCGGAGGCGATCTGCCGCGACGACCGCCGCACAAAGACTGGCGGCTGAGAAATCATGAGACCACAAAGGAGCATCACGCGTGTCGATCACTGAAGGCTTCGCCCCTTACGGCGACTACAAGACCTGGTACCGGATCACCGGCGATCTCGCCTCGGGCAAGCCGCCGCTGATCGTCGCCCATGGCGGCCCCGGCTGCACCCACGACTATGTCGACAGCTTCAAGGACGTCGCGGCCACCGGCCGAGCCGTCATCCACTACGATCAGGTCGGCAACGGCAAATCGACCCACCTGCCGGAAAAAGGCGCGGACTTCTGGACGGTCCCCTTCTTCCGCGCCGAACTGCACAACCTGATCGATCACCTCGACATTCGCGGCGGCTATTGCCTGCTCGGCCAGTCCTGGGGTGGCATGCTCGGCGCGGAATTCGCCGTGGAACGTCCCGCCGGCCTGAAGGCGCTGATCATCGCCAATTCACCGGCTGCGATGAGCACCTGGATCTCGGAAGCCAACCGCCTGCGTGCCGACCTGCCCGCCGACGTCCAGGCGACGCTGCTGCGCCATGAGGAAGCCGGCACGACCGACAGCGCGGAATACATGGAGGCAACGGATGTCTTCAACCAGCGCCATGTCTGCCGCGTCGTGCCGATGCCGGACGAGGTGAAGCGCACATTCGATGCGATCGGCACAGATCCGACCGTCTATCACACCATGAACGGTCCCAACGAGTTCCACGTCATCGGCACGATGAAGGACTGGTCGATCGTCGGTCGCCTCTCGACCATCAACGTTCCCACCCTTTTGATTTCCGGCCGCTACGACGAGGCGACGGAAGCCTGCGTGCAGCCCTATGCTGACGAAATCCCGGATGTGCGCTGGAGGATTTTCGAACAATCGAGCCACATGCCGCATGTCGAGGAGCGCAAAGCCTGCATGGCCGAAGTCTCTGCCTTCCTCGACGAGAAGGCACCCTGACCAACACCAACGACAAGCCCGGCCAACGGGCACATGCGACGAAGACGTTCAAACAAAAACAGAGGGAAACAGCATCATGACACTCTATCTGAAGCCTCTTGCCCGCCGCGCCGGTCTCCTGACCGCCGGCATTCTACTGGCCCAGACAGCGCTATCCGGCGCAGCTCTGGCCGAGGACCGCGCCGAACTGATGGCCAAGCACCGCGGCGGCACCATGACGCTGGCCGCCGTTTCGGCCGCCGGCACCATCGATCCGATGATCAACTACACCGCCCAGTTCTGGCAGCTCTACCAGATGACCTATGACGGCCTCGTCAAGTTCAAGCAGGCCGGCGGCACCGACGGCTTCGAGATCGTCCCGTCGATCGCTGAAGAGATCCCCCAGCCGACCAATGATGGCAAGACCTATGTCTTCAAGATCCGCAAGGGCATCATGTTCTCCAATGGCAAGGAGCTGAAGCCATCGGACGTGCTGGCATCCTACCAGCGCATCTTCAAGGTCAAGGGCCCGACCACCGGCAGCTTCTACAACGGCTTCGTCGGCGCCGACAAATGCATTGCGGAAGCCGAAACCTGCACGCTCGAAGGCGGCGTGATCGCCGACGATACGGCCGGCACCGTGACGATCAACCTCGTCGCGCCGGATTCGGAGATCTTCTCCAAACTCGCCGTCCCGCACGCCTCGATCCTGCCGGCCGACGCGCCGGCCGCCGATGCCGGCACCACGCCGATCCCCGGCACCGGCGCCTATTATTTCGACAGCTATAATCCCACAGAACAGCTGGTCATGAAACGCAACCCGCATTTCAAGGAATGGAGCGTCGACGCCCAGCCGGACGGCTATGCCGACGAGATCATCTACAAGTTCGGCCTGACCGAAGAAGCGACCATCAACGCCATCGTCAACGGCCAGATCGACTGGATGTTCGACACGCCGCCAGCTGACCGCCTGCCGGAAATCGGCGCCAAATATGCAAGCCAGATCCACATCGATCCGCTCGCCGCTTTCTGGTATGCGCCGATGAACACCAACATCGCCCCCTTCGACAACGTCAAGGCCCGCCAGGCCCTGAACTATGCCCTCGACCGTGACGCCCTCGTCGGCCTGTTCGGCGGCGAAGTTCTGGCCCAGCCGACCTGCCAGATCCTGCCGCCCGACTTCCCCGGCCATGTCGACGACTGCATCTACACCGCCGAGCCCGGCCCGGAATGGGTCGGCCCCGACATGGAAAAGGCCAAGCAGCTGGTCGAGGAATCCGGCACCAAGGGCCAGAAGGTCACTGTGATCGCCGAGGATAATGCCACCGCACGCGGCATCGGCACCTACATCCAGAGCGTACTCTCCGAACTGGGTTATGATGCCTCGATGAAGGCCGTCTCGCCCAACATCCAGTTCACCTATATCCAGAACACCAACAACAACGTCCAGATCAGTATATCCCAGTGGTATATGGACTATCCGGCGGCATCGAACTTCCTCAATGTCCTCCTGTCCTGCAGCTCCTTCACCCCCGGCAGCGATTCCTCCATCAACATCTCGGGCTATTGCAACAAGGATCTCGACGCCAAAATGAAGGAAGCGATGACGCTGGCCCTCACCGATCCCGATGCCGCCAATGCCAAGTGGGCGGAAGTCGACAAGGGCTTCATGGAGCAGGCCCCCATGGCCCCATTGTTCACCCCGAAAAGCGTCAACTTCACCTCGGCCCGCCTCGGCAACTACCTGTTCAACAAGCAGAACCGCTGGATCGCCTCGCAGTCCTGGGTGAAGTGAACACCCTTTGACGGACGAACGGGTGGCAGTCCTCTGCCACCCGAACCACCAATCGGGCTAACGGGGACCAGATGACCGACGCAACTCCAACCATTCACGCCGACGCTCCCCTGACCCGACCGTCTTCGGGTCCGTGGCGGCGTGCCTGGCGTATCCTGAAGCGCGACCGGCCAACACTGCTGGCAGCCTTCGTCATTTTCGTCATCGTGTTGTCGAGCCTGGCTGCCCCGCTCTATGCCAGCTATGTTGCCGGTAGCGATCCGTTCCGCTCTAACCTCAGCGGCCGCATCATGCTCGATGGCAAGCGGGTCAAGGTCATGCAAGCCTCGACGGAGGGCCTGGGCCTCGGCGTCACGCCCATCGGTCCGACTTGGGGTGCGCAGTATTTTCTCGGCGCCGACACGCAAGGCCGTGACGTCGCAGCACGTGTTCTCTATGGCGGGCGCAATTCGCTGTTCATCGCCGCCTCCGCCACCGTCATCTGTCTTGTCCTTGCCGCCCTGATCGGCATATCCGCCGGCTTCTTCGGTGGCTGGGTCGACAAGATCCTGTCGCGTATTCTCGACATCCTCTGGGCCTTCCCGGTCTACCTGCTCGCCATCTCGCTCTCGATCGTGCTGATCTCCAACGGCATCGTCATCGGCCCGATCGAGATCGGATCGGACAGCCTCCTGCTGCCGATTTTCATCATCGGGATCATCTACGTCCCCTATGTGGCGCGCCCTTTGCGCGGTCGCGTCCTGTCGCTGCGCGAAAGCGAATTCGTGCTCGCCGCCCGCGGCCTCGGCATCCCCTCCTGGCGCATTCTGTTGCATGACATCCTGCCCAATGTGACGACCATGCTGATCGTCTTCATCCCCCTGATGATGGGCCTCAACATCATCACCGAATCCTCCCTCTCCTTCCTGTCGATCGGCGTACAGGCACCGGATGCCAGCTGGGGCACGATCATCCAGGACGGTCAGACCCTGCTCTACACGCGGCCCATCGTGTCGCTCGCCCCAGGCATCGCCATCGTCCTGACGGTGCTCTCGCTCAACGTGCTTGGTGACAGCCTGCGCGACGCCCTCGATCCCCGCACCAAATTGGCCTGAGGAGGGCTCCATGACCATTGCCGTTCTCCAGCGCTTCGGACAGATGATCTTCGTGATGTTCGGCATCTCGGCGCTCGTCTTCCTGATCTTCTTCGCCACACCCGGCTCCGACCCCGCTGCGCGTCTCGCCGGGCGCAATGCCTCGCAGGAAACCATCGAGGCGATCCGCAAGGAATTCGGCTTCGACCGGCCCCTTCCGATCCAATACGGCGTGATGATGAAGCGCCTCTTCATCACCCAGGACCTGACCTCCTTCGTCAATCGCGGCTACCGCATCGTGCCCGCCGTTGTCGCAGCCGCGCCCGTCACATTGTCGCTGGTCGCTGGCGCTGCCGTGCTCTGGATCGTCGGCGGCATCTTCGTCGGCGTGCTGGCGGCCCTGACACGCGACACGCTGATCGACCGGGGGCTGATGGCGCTGGCCCTGATCGGGGTTTCCATGCCGGTTTATTGGCTGGGGGAGATGATGAACCTGATCAGCCAGAGCCGCTTTCACGACACCTGGCTGTTCTCCTGGGTGCCGGCCCTCGGCTACAAGCCGCTGATGCAGGACCCGATCGGCTGGTTCAAGACGCTCGTGATCCCCTGGTTCACGTTGGCCGCCCTCTATATCGGCATCTATGGCCGCGTCTTGAGGGCCAATCTCGTTGAAGCCTACCAGGAAGACTTCATCCGCACGGCCCGCGCGAAGGGCCTGTCGCCCGCCCGCGTCATGCTGCGCCATGCACTGCGCACCTCGCTCATTCCCTTCGTCACCATGTTCGGCCTCGACTTCGGCGTACTCGTCGGTGGAGCTGCCCTGCTGACCGAAGTGGTCTTCGGCCTGAACGGCGTCGGCCGCCTCACCTACCAGGCCCTGCTCAACCTCGACCTGCCGATGATCCTCGGCACCGTCATGTATGCCTCCTTCTTCGTCGTCATCGCCAATGCGCTGGTTGACGTCGTCTATGTGCTGATCGATCCACGCGTGAGGGGGAACTGAGCGATGGCCACCTCGGACAAACCCATTCTCCTCGACGTCGACGGCCTCTCGGTCTCCTTCGCCACCGATCGTGGACCGGTCCAGGCGGTGCGCGACGTCTCCTTCCGCGTCCACGAAGGCGAGATTCTCTCGATCGTCGGCGAATCCGGCTCCGGCAAGTCGGTCACGCTGCTGTCTCTGCTCGGCCTGCACGATGCCAAGACCACCCGAGTCGACGGCGCGGTGTCCTTCAAGGGCCGGCCCATCCTCGACCTGCCGGCAAGCCAGATGCGCTCCATCAGGGGCAAGGAGATCGGCTTGATCTCCCAGGACCCGATGACGGCGCTGACGCCCGTTTATACGATCGGCTGGCAGATCGCCGAACAGATCCGCGCGCACGAGAACATCTCCGCCCGCGCCGCCCGCCGCCGCGCGGTCGAACTGCTCGGCGAAGTTGGACTGTCCAATCCGGGCGAGGCCGTCGACCGCTATCCGCATCAGCTGTCCGGCGGCATGCGCCAGCGCGCGGTCATCGCCATGGCGCTCTCCTGCAATCCGGCCCTGCTCGTCGCCGACGAACCGACGACGGCACTCGACGTCACGGTCCAGGCCCAGGTGCTCGACCTGCTGCTGCGCCTGCGCAAGGATTTCGGCTCGGCGATCATCCTGATCACCCACGACATGGGTGTTGTCGCCGAGGTCGCCGAGCAGGTGGCCGTCATGTATGCCGGCCGCATCGTCGAGCGAGGGCAGACCGACGACGTCTTTGCGCGCCCGCTGCATCCTTATACCTGGGGCCTCATGGCCTCCATTCCGCCGCTCACCGGCAAACGGCTGGACAAGCTCCGCTCGATCCCCGGCATGCCGCCGACACCGGATACGATCGGCGAAGGCTGCGGCTTTGCGCCCCGCTGCGACTTCGCCCGCGCCGCCTGCACCGAGCGCCCGCCGCTGCGCCGCGCCGGCGACCAGACGGCCCTTTGCGTCCTCGACGACGACGAACGCCCCGCCCTGCGGCAAGCAGCCCTCCCCCTCGAGGAAATGGCATGACCACTCAGATCCCCCCCGCCGCCCCGCTCCTCCAGGCCAAGGGGCTCACCAAGAATTTCACCGTCGGCAAGACCATGATGCCCGGCTCCGGCAAGGTGCTTCATGCCGTCGACGCGATCGATCTCGAGGTTCGCCCCGGCGAAACGCTCGGACTGGTCGGCGAATCCGGCAGCGGCAAGTCGACGCTGGGCCGCTGCCTCACCCGGCTCTACGATATCACCGCAGGCGAACTGTCCTTCGATGGCCAGGACATCGGCAAAGCCGACACGAAAGCCCTCAAACCCGTTCGCCGCAAGATGCAGATGATCTTCCAGGACCCGTCCGCTTCGCTTAATCCGAAAAGGCGAGTGCGCGACATGCTGGCGGAGGTGCTCTCCGTCCATCACATCCGTGAGGGTGCTGCGATCGGCGAGCGGCTGGACGAATTGATGGAACTGGTCGGCCTGCGCCGCGAATATCTCGACCGCTATCCGCACGAATTCTCCGGCGGCCAGCGCCAGCGCATCGGCATCGCCCGCGCGCTGGCAGTCGAACCGAAGCTGATCGTCGCGGACGAACCCGTTTCCGCTCTCGATGTGTCGGTGCAGGCGCAGGTGGTCAACCTCTTTGGCGAATTGCGCGAGAGACTGAACCTCACCTATGTCTTCATTGCCCACGACCTCGCCGTCGTGCGCCATGTCTCTACCCGTGTCGCTGTCATGTATCTGGGCTCGATCGTCGAGACCGGCGAGACCGAAGCACTCTACGCGCGGCCGCACCACCCGTATACACGGGCCCTGCTATCGGCCATTCCGCAGCCACACAACCGGGGGAAGCGAGACCGCATCCTGCTCACGGGCGAAATCCCAAGCCCGCTCTCGCCGCCATCAGGCTGCAAGTTTTCCACGCGCTGCCCTTATGCCACCGACCTCTGTCGCGAGACCCGGCCGAAGCTCACCTCGGTTTCGGCAGGCCGCGAGGTCGCCTGTCACTATCCTCTCGACTGAACGTCAGGTCGCGCAGCAGCATTACGTGACAAAATCTCGCGCCTGAGAAAATGTGGTAACGTTTCCACATTCGTCGTTGACGACGCAGCAATCGATCGATAGCCTCCATGAAAACGATACCACATCGGGAGGAAAATCGATGAAATCAGCGCGGCTCAACCGCCTCTTCGGCACGTCTGGAAACTGCTTCGACGTCGCGATCGACCATGGCATGTTCAACGAGCGCACCTTCCTGGCCGGCATTGAGAATATGCGCACGGCGATCGACATCATTGCCGCCGCTGCCCCGGATGCGATCCAGCTGCCGCCGGGCACCGCGCCCATGCTGCAATCGATCCCCGGCAAGGCTCGCCCTGCCCTCGTGCTGCGCACCGACATCGCCAATATCTATGGCAACCCGCTGCCCAGCGCGCTCTTTTCCGAAGTCATCGACCGCCCGGTTGAACAGGCCATCGCGCTCGATGCAGCCTGCGTGGTCGTCAACCTGCTGATGCTGCCGAACCAGCCGGAGGTCTACCGCGCCTGTGTGCGTAACGTGAACAGCCTCAAGCGCGAATGCGAGATCTACGGCATGCCGCTGATGGTCGAGCCGCTGGTCATGCAGGACAATTCCAAGGGCGCCTACATGGTGGACGGCGCGATCGACAAGATCCTGCCGCTGGTCCGTCAGGCGGCCGAACTGGGTGCCGACATCATCAAGGCCGATCCCTGCGACGACGTCTCGGAATACCACCGCGTCATCGAGATTGCACAGGGCCTGCCGGTCCTCGTTCGCGGTGGCGGCAGGGTCTCCGACCAGGAGATCCTCTCACGCACCAAGGTTCTGATGGAACAGGGCGCCCGCGGCATCGTCTATGGCCGCAACGTCATCCAGCACGCCAATCCGGGCGGCATGACCCGGGCATTGATGGCGATCGTCCATGACGGCGCAACCGCCGAAGAGGCGTCGCGCCACCTTAGCTGAGGGTGCGTGACGGGAGGAGGAAAACCATGAAGACTTTTCGTTTCGGCGTCATCGGCTGCGGCCTGATGGGACGCGAATTCGCCAGCGCCGCCGCGCGCTGGATGCATCTGACGGACGCCAAGGCCCGGCCGGAGATCGTCGCGGTCTGCGACACCAATCCCGACCTGATGGCATGGTTTCAAACCCATGTCCCCTCGGTCCGGCAGGCAACCACCGATTACCGCGAACTGCTCGCCAATCCGGACGTGGATGCGATTTATTGCGCGGTCCCGCATGTCCTGCATGCGGAGTTCTACACGGACATTCTGAAAGCCGGAAAACACCTGCTGGGCGAAAAGCCCTTCGGCATGGACCGGGAGCAGAATCAGGCGATCATGGCAATGCTCGCTGAACATCCGGAGCTTATCGTCCGCTGCTCGTCCGAAATGCCTTATTTCCCCGGCGCCCAGAAGGTGATCGCATTGGCTGCAAGCGGCCAGATGGGCGAGATCCTCGAAGTCGAGGCCGGCTTCCTGCATTCTTCCGACATTGATCCGAATAAGCCGATCAACTGGAAGCGCATGGAGCACATCAACGGCGCCTATGGCTGCATGGGCGATCTCGGCATGCATGTCCTGCACGTGCCGCTCCGCCTCGGCTGGCGGCCTGAGACCCTGCACGCCAATCTCGTGAAGCGGGTGACCGAGCGTCCGGATGGCAAGGGCAACATGGTGCCTTGCACCACCTGGGACAATGCAACGATCAGCAGCCGCGTACGCACCGAGGATCAGGATTTCCCGCTGGTGCTCAAGACCTGGCGCATCGCACCCGGCGAATCCAACACCTGGTACATCCGCATCCTCGGCATGAAAAAGAGCGCCTTCTTCTCCACCAAGCAGCCGCGCCAATGGCAATGGATGGACTACCAGGGCAGCACGCAGTCCTGGAACACGGAGGACCTCGGCTACGGCTCGGTCTTCCCCGCCATCACCGGCAAGATCTTCGAATTCGGTTTCGCCGATGCGATCCAGCAGATGTGGGCGGCCTTTGTCGACGAACTGGCGGGTGGCGCGGCGAATGGCTTCCCTTGCGCCAGCCCGGCTGAGGCTGCTGCCCACCATGCGGTGCTGACGGCAGCCCTTCAGTCCGGTCTCGAAAACCGCGTCGTCACCGTCGACTACGATTGAGGCGCGGCAATGAAACGCTCTGAAATCAACGCCGCGCTGCGTTTTGCCATCGGAATGTTGGACACTTGGCGGTGGGCTCTTCCTGCTTGGGGTCAGTGGACAACTGTCGACGTCGCGGCCAAGCCGGAGGTCGCACATTATCTGCGCAGCCGTCAGCTCGGCTGGGACGTCACCGACTTCGGCTCTGGCCGTTTTACCGAACAGGGCCTCGTGCTCTTCTGCCTGCGCAACGGCATCCTCGGTCTGGACGGAGAACGCAGCTATGCGGAAAAGCTGCTCTTCATCCAGGAAGGCCAGCTGACACCCGCGCACCTGCACAAAGCCAAACAGGAAGACATCATCAACCGCGCCGGTGGCGATCTCGTCATCGAATTCTGCGCCGCCGACGCCGCAGATAAGACGACCGCCTCCGACGTGACCGTCCTCGTGGACGGGATCGAACACCAGCTCGGCACTTGGGAGCCGCTGATCCTGCATCCCGGCCAGAGCGTCACCATCCCGACCGGCCTTTACCACCGCTTCTATGGCGCGAGGGGCAAGGGTCCGGTTCTGGTCGGCGAAGTCAGCCAGGTCAACGACGACCGGACCGACAACTATTTCCTCGATCCGATCGGTCGCTTCGCTGATATCGAGGAGGACGAACCACCTCTCCGGCCTCTCTGGAACGAAGGAGGCGTCTGATGCGAACCGGGGAGGAGGTTCAAGACAGGCGCGAGAGACAAGAACCGGGCGGCATCGTCTGCGTCGGCAATTTTATTGTCGACCGCATTCACACGCTGTCCTATTGGCCGGAACAAGGCAGCCTCGCACATATCCTTCACCAGGACATGGGGGTCGGCGGTGGCGCGGCCAATGTCGTGACCGACCTTGCCTCGCTCGGCTTCCCCGGACGCCTCTCAGTGGCAGGCGCCCTGGGCGACGATCGGGACGGCGACTATGTGCGTGATCGCCATGCGGCCCTCGGGATCGACGTCGAGGGGCTTCGCACGCTCCCCGGCCATGCCACAGCCCATACCCATGTGATGAACGTGCCGGGCCAGAGCCGGACCTTCTTCTATCACGGCGGGTCCAACGATCTGTTGACCGACAGCGCTATCGACCCCGCAGCCTACGCCGCAAGCGGACACAGGATCTTCTACCTCGGTTACCTGATGCTCCTGCCGGCGCTTGACCGGAAAGGCGAACACGGCTCGTCCGGTGCGGCGCGATTGCTGAAAGCCGCGCGCGATGCCGGGCTAACGACCTGCGTCGACTTCGTCTCCAGCGAGGATCCCGCCTTTGCGGACCAGGTGGCCGTGGCACTGCCCCATTGCGACTACGTCATCGTCAACGAGACCGAAGCAGGACGCGCGACGGGGATAGCGGTTCGCGACAAGGCTGGCGCGCTCCTGATGTCATCAGTGGAAACGGCGGGTCAGAAGCTGCTGGACGGCGGCGTTGTCAAAGGCGTGGTCATCCATGCGCCAGAGCTTTCCATCTGGTTCACACCCGGCAATGCGCCGGTCAGAACGCCAGCCTACCCCGTCGATCCCGCAGCGATCGTCAGCCCCGTCGGCGCGGGAGACGCCTTCTGTGCAGCCGTTCTCCACGGTCTGCACGAGGGCTGGCCGATCGACACCATATCCGCTGTCGCCCATCGCGCAGCGGTCCATTGTCTCGGCGGCGCAACAGCCACCGACGGCATACCCGACATGTCGATCCTGCTCGCCGAAATCGGCGACAGGGTTCCGACAGCCGGATAGCAGGCCGGTCACGGCGAGGAGGCCGTGATCAACAATCGAAACCTTAGGGAGGAAAGACCATGAAGAAACTCATCATCGCAGCCACGCTCGGCCTGACCGCCAGCACCGGCATCGCCGCGGCCGAAGACAAACCTGTCATCGCCAGCATCGTCTTTCAGGGCGACCAGTTCATGAAGTCGCTGCAGGCCGGTATGCGCGACGCCGGCGAAAAGGCAGGCGCCGAAGTGCTGGAAATCAACATCGACGGCGACCAGGCCAAGGAAAGCCAGGCGATCGACACCTATATCGCCCGCAAGGTGAACGCGATCGTCATCGCCCCCGTCTCCGCCAAGAATTCAGCTCCGGCCCTGAAGCGTGCCCGCGATGCCGGCATCGTTGTCGTTGCCGTCAATGGCGGCCTGACGGAAGCAGGCATCGCCCAGGCGACATTCTCGACTTCCAACAAGGATCTCGGTGCCACGACCGGCAAGGCGGCTGCGAGCTTCATCAAGGAAACCCTGGGCGGCAAGGCCAAGGTCGCGATCCTCGGCTTCAAGTCACTTCTGCCGGAACAGAGCGGCGAGCGCACCGAAGGCTTCAAGGAAGCGGCCGCTGACGGCAACACCATCGACGTCGTCACCGAACAGGACGCCTGGCTGCCGGAAAAGGCCGTCTCCGTCGCGACCGATATCCTGACGGCGAACGCCGACGTCAACGTCATCTATGCAGCCAATGAAGGCGGCACCATCGGCGCCATGCAGGCCGTTCGCAACGCCGGCAAGGCAGGCTCCGTCTATGTCTTCGGCATTGACGGCTCGGAACAGCTGGCCAAGGGCCTGCTCTCGTCCGACAACGTGCTGCAGGCCGTGACCGCCCAGTCGCCATTCGAGATGGGTGCCAGCGGCGTCAACGCAGCTTTGGCAATCCTCAAGGGTGAAAAGGTGGCAGAGCAGACCTCTGTCCCGACGCTGCTCCTGTCGCGCACGCAGCCGGACGGCGTCAAGGCTTTCGCCGAGTCGCTGAAGTAAGGCCGGCGGAGAGACCTCCATCCCGCTGGAACGGGTGCAGAGCACGACCGGGCTCTGCACCCCCATTTCCCGATTGCACGCTGGAATGCACGGAGCAACGATGGCAAACGCGCTCGAACTGCGGCACCTGACGAAACACTACGGGACCGTCAAGGCACTGAACGACTTCAGCCATTCTTTCGCGAAGGGCCAGGTCCATGCGCTGCTCGGCAAGAACGGCTCGGGGAAGAGCACCTTCATCAAAATGCTCGCCGGCGCCGTCCAGCCGACCTCGGGCGAGATCCTCGTTGACGGCCACCCCTGCAGCTTCGCCCACCCCTCGGATGCGCTGAAGGCGGGGATCGTCACGGTGTATCAGGAGCTCAGCCTCGTCCCGCATCTCTCAGTCGCCGAGAACATCTATCTCGGCCGCCTGCCCCGCCATGCGAACACCCCCTTCATCGACTGGCCCGGCCTGCTCCGGCAGGCAAAGGCACTCCTCGATGAAATGGGGGCTGGCGACATAGACCCGGCCCAACCGGTATCGAGCCTCTCGATCGGCCGCCAGCAACTCGTCGAAATCGTCAAGGCGATGTCGCTCAATCCGACCGTCCTGCAGCTGGACGAACCGACCTCGGCGCTCGCCCAGGCAGAGGTGCAACAACTGTTCGGCCTGGTTCGACGCCTGCGCGACCGGGGCGTGACGATCATCTACATCTCCCACCGCCTCGCCGAACTCGGCGAAATCGCCGACACCGTGACGGCGCTACGCGACGGTCACTTCACCGGCTCCTGCTCCATGGCGGATGCGACCCCTGCCGTCATCCTCCAGATGATGTTCGGCGACATCACCCCGGTAACACGACCGCCTCGCCAGATCGCCGCTGGACAACCGATCCTCAGCGTTCGCGACCTCAGGATCGAGCCGATGGTCCAAGGCGTGAGCTTCGATCTATATCGGGGCGAGGTCCTGGGGATCGCCGGCATGCTCGGCTCCGGCAGGACCGAATTGCTGCGCGCGATTTACGGTGCCGGACCTGTCGGCGGCGGCGAGATCCTGGTCGATGGCAATCAGGTCGAGACGGTCTCGATCCCGACCATGAAACACCTCGGCATCGGCTACACCTCGGAGGACCGCAAGGAGAGCGGGCTGGTCCAGATCCTCTCGATCCATGCCAACCTCTGCCTTGCCGCCATGCAGCGCTTCAGCCATCGCGGCTTCGTCACCGAACAAAAGGAGCGGCCCGCCGTCGAACGCCAGATCCACGATCTGTCGATCAAGATCGGCAGCCCGGCGCTCCCCGTTTCCAGCCTCTCCGGCGGCAACCAGCAGAAGGTCGTCGTCGGAAACTGGCTCAACAACGCCCCGCGCATCCTGCTCTTCGACGAACCGGGCCGAGGGGTCGACGTCCAGGCGAAGCAGCAGATCTACCAGATCATCTGGTCGAAGGCCCTCGAAGGCCTGTCGAGCATCGTCGTCTCCACCGAACTGGAAGACCTCGTCGAATGCTGTGACCGCATCCTGATCCTGCGCGACGGCCGCATCACCGAGGAATTCGTCAATGATGGCCTCGATCCCAAAACACTCTATGCCGCCTGCATGGCGCGGCAGACCAACCCATGAATTCGGAGAGGCCGATGACCCGCTCGGGCAACACCTTCGCGACCTTCGCACGACGCAATTCGATGCTGATCATCCTGATCGCCCTCTACATCCTCGTCGCCTTCACCGCGCGCGGCTTCATGAGCATCGACAACCAGCTCAACATCCTGCGCACCATCGCAGTGCCCGGGATGATCGCTTTCGGCATGACGCTCCTGATCATCGTCGGCGAGATCGACCTCTCCGTCGGCTCGATGGTCGCGGCCTCGGCCTGCGTGCTCGCCTGGCTGGTCAGCCTGATCTCGGGCGGCGCCTTCGAGCCTGAAATCTGGCATGTGGTCGCGGCTGGCGTTCTCACACTCGCCTTCGGCGCCTCGATCGGCATCTTCAATGGCTGGCTGCGCAACCGCTTCATGGTGCCGACCTTCATCTCATCGCTCGCGATGATGGCCACACTCGCGGGCCTCGCCAACCTGATCACCGACGGCACACCGATCGAGTCTTTCCCTTCCTGGTACTATTTCATCGGCAGCGGCCGCATCTTCCACATTCCCTTCCCTGTCTACCTGCTGCTCCTTGCCTTCATCGTCACCCATGTGCTGGCCAATTACACGAGCTTCGGCCGCTCGGTCTATGCGATTGGCGGCAATGCCGAAGCCGCTCGCCTGTCGGGCCTGCATGTCAACCGCACCCGGACCTGGTGCCTCGTCATCACCAGCCTCTTCGCCGTGGTCGGCGGCATCGTCTATTCCTCGCTTCTGAACTCCGGCAATCCGACCATCGCCAAGGGCATGGAGCTTGAGGTGATCTCGGCCGTCATCATCGGTGGCGTCAGCCTCTTCGGTGGCAAGGGTTCGATCTGGGGCGCCTTTGTCGGCGTGCTCTTTCTCGGCGTCCTGCTCAACGCCATGACGCTCTGGGGCTTCAACCCCTATGCCCAGCAGGTCGTGCGCGGGGTCCTGATCCTCGGCGCCGTCTTCATCAACCTCATCATCGATCGCCCGAAGGCTAGCCATGGCTGAAGAGGAACACATCGAGCGCATCTCGATGCGCTGGGATCGCGGCGAAGCCACACTGCAAAGCCTTGGTGGTATGCTGGCCCCGGTCCGTTTCGATCTGGAGGACGGCCGCTCCGTCTCTCCCCTGCATGTCGCGCCATGGGAAGACGAGGACATGCGCGATCAACCGGGCGTCCTGCGCCGGCTGCGCGGCGACTGGCCCTGCATTCCCTTCGGCGCTCCGCCAGCCGGACGCCTACCCCTTCCCTGGCATGCCAAGGTCGCCCGGATAGGCAATCACCGTCTCCCTTCGGAAGGTCATCCGCACGGCTATGGCGCAAACCATCACTGGGATCTGCAGGCTTCAACCGGAAACCGGCTGAGTGGCACGATCCTTTATCCCGACGATCATCCGATCGAGGCGCTGGAACGCCACGTGGACGGCGTGGACGGACGGACGGAGCTCACCTGCAGCCTGACTGTGACACCTCGCAGGGATTGCAACCTGCCGATCGGCCTCCATCCTGTCTTCCGCCTGCCGGAAGGCGAAGGTGACGCCCTCCTCGATGTCGGCCCGCACGGGACGGTATGGTCCCATCCACTGGACGAGGATGTGCCGCTGTCCATGGTCGAGCCCAACCGCCATTTTGAAACCCTCGACAGGCTGTGGAGCAGACAAGAAAGGCCATTGTCGCTGGCCCGCTTGCCGCTCGGCGGTCAATCGGAAACGCTGCTGCTGCTGACAGGTGTCTGCGGTCGTGTCGTATTGACCAACAAGGCAGAGCGCTATCGGGCAACGCTCCAGTGGGATCCGAAGGTCTTCCCGAGCCTGATGCTGTGGATATCCAATCGTGGCCGCGCGTATCGGCCATGGAACGGCCGCCATCTCGCAATTGGGATCGAACCCGTCCGTGCAGCCTTCGATCTCGGCGTGCGCATATCCACATGTCCCAATCCGCTGAACCAGGCAGGTGTGGAAACCAGCTACCCCTTCCAGGCAGGAACGCCGTTCACGACAAAATACACGATTGGTGTCGAGGCCGTCTGAGAACCTATCCCTGACAGCTTTCCGGAACGGGTCCGGTAGATTCCCGTTCGATCAGGCGAACCGGCAGCCGGACGCGCGTGACCGGTCGTCGGTCAGATCCCTGCTGCCGATCGACAAGCCGCTCCTCCAGCCTGCGCGTCGCCTCAAGGGCGACCTCGCGGATGGGCTGGGCGACGGTGGTCAGGCGCGGCAGAACATAGCTCGCCTCCGGCAGATCATCGAAGCCGATCACCGAACAGTCCGCCGGCACCGAGCGCCCGAGATCTCGTGCGGCATGGATCGCTGCGACAGCCGCAATATCGGTGGTGCCGATGATCGCGGTCACGTCCGGTCGCCGCTCCAGCACACCCTTGGCCAAAGCATAGGTCGCGGCAAAACTGTGGTCCTCGCCAATCGCTTCAAAAGCCGGGGGGTAGCCGCGCTCCTCAAGGACCTCTCGAATGCCGCCAAGGCGAAGCTGGATCGGCTGGCTATGTCCCGGCGCCCCGACCACGGCAATCTGCCGGTGACCGAGATCGACCAGATGTCGGGCCATGATACGCCCGCCCTCGACATGATCCGCCATGAAGACGTCATCGGAAATGCCCACCAATTCGCGGTCGATCGCGATGATCGGGATGCCGGAATCGACCAGCGGCTGCAAATGCGCCGTGCCGCCATAGGCGCTGGCAACGATCACGCCCTCAACGCGTTGCGCCCGAAGCATCGCGACATAACGCGCCTCGTGATCCTCGTTCTCGGCGGAACTGCAGATCAGCGTCTGATAACCTCTTTCGAACAGCTCGCGTTCTATGGTGCTGGCGAGAATGCCGAAGAACGGCACGTCGATGGATGGCAGCATCAGGCCGATCATCCGGCTTGCCTCGCCCCGCAGCATGCGCGCGCCCTTGCTCGGCGCATAATTGAGGTCCTTGATCGCAGCCTCGACGCGCTGCCGGACTTCTGGCGAGACATAGCCGCTGTTGTTGAGAACACGCGAGACCGAGGAGACCGAGGTCTCGGCAACCTTGGCTATCGTCCGAATACTGGTTGTCACGCCCTGCCTTCCCGCATTGCTTCACAAGACACTGGAGTACGCACAATTCCAGCTCTGGACAAGTTGTCCGGCAATCCTATGAGACCCGACTTAAGGGGAAGACACAGACGCACGCGATCTATGGACGCTCACATTGAGGAAACATCCCGCAATCCACGTGGCAGCGCATTCATGCACTCGATCCCCGATGGCGTGACCAGAAACTGGTCCTCGATCATCAGGGCTCCGAAATTCTGCCCGTAAAATGGAGCCTCAAGCGCCACCACCATACCGGCTTCGATAATTTCCGGATTGTCAGCGGAAAAGAATGGCCATTCCTCGATCCCGACACTACCGCCAACCGAGTGACCGAAATGGCCGCGATAATATTCGCCAAACCCATCACGGCGCATGGAAGACAACATGGCCCGGTGAACGGCACCGAAGGTGTTGCCGGGCCGGACTTGTTCGAGCCCGGTGGCAAAGGCGGTTTCCAATGCCTTGAACACGTCCTGTGCAAGGGATGGCGCAGGACCGAAGGTGAACGTGCGCGCGCCGTCCGAAGAATAGCCGTCGACCAACGTGCCGACATCGGCCTTGATCAGCGCGCCCGGCGTCACGACGGCGGTCATATCCGAGAGATCGGTTCCGACAGAGATGAAATCCCAATGTCCGCTGAGGGCGAAGCCAGCGGCTTTAGCCGTCTCCTGGGCACCCGCCTTCCAGGCCGCCGAAAGTTCGCCGAGCGCGACACCGGGCCGGATGGTCGCAACCATGCGAACCAACCCACCTTCAGCAGCCTTTGCCGCCTGCCGCAACCGTCCAATCTCGCCCTCAGTCTTGACCGCCCGCAGGCGACGCAGCACGGCAGAGCCGTCGATCCAGGTGATCTCGGGCAGCGCCTGACGCAGTGCCTCGAAGTCTGCGGCTGGCATGAACTCCAGATCGACACCGATCCGGCCCCGCCCAATGCCCCGCTCCTTCAAGAGGTCGCCAAGCAGATCGAAGCACCGGGTCCGGTCGAACGTCTCCGGTCGCGCGCCACCGATTGAAGCGCGTCGATAAAAGCCGTCAATCTCGCCGACCTTCGTGGCGCCGCCGAGGTCGACCATATCGATCCAGATCCGGTGGGTGCGCAGGTCGAGCCCCGGTGCCTTCGCTCGGATTGCAGATGCGGCATGGTCGCTGGCGACGGCGCCAAGCGGCGATCCTGCATCGCGAGGCACGAGGGCTGCGGCCGCGCCCGCTCGACCCCACATCGTGGCGACTCCCGCGGGCGCGCCGATCGCGTAGCGGAAAGCCTCAGGCTGAAAGAGCACCAGAGCGTCGATGTCGGCGTCCCGCATCAGCGCCTGCGCTCGCATCCTGTCGATGTCGCTCATCTCGACACTCTCCTTCTTTGTCCCGCGATGGATCTACCGAGACACGCCGCGAAGTGCCAGAGTTATGCCGAACATGCGACCATTTCCACAATGGTAAATGCGCCCTAGCGCCCGGTGGCATATGACAAGACGCGCATGGAACTTGATGGCACCTGCGCGGTGGACTAAGTGTGACATGGGCGCACGCGATACTTGCGACGGGTATACGCACATATGCACGACTTTGATCGGGATTGAGGAGTGTAGATGGAGCGGCAGTCATCCGGTTCGGCGCAGAAATTCGCGGCAAGGGCCGGTCTCATTGCCTGGATCGGTTTCGTCGCACTTGCCGTGACCTGGGGCTCGCAATCCTACAGAAACACGGTGCGAACGGCACAAGACAGGGTCGTGACATCGACGCAGATTGTCGCGACCCATGCGACATGGGTTTACGAACTTGGCGTGCAAGCGACAAGGCGTATCGCCGACACCGTGCGGGCGCCGCGTGATCCCGGCTACGGCGGCACCGTACGAGACATCGCGGATGCGGTGGAGGGCCTGCCTGGATCAGTCAAGGCTTACGTCATCGACGAACACGGCCGGACGCTCTACTCGACGGACCCTGGGGTCAAACCGATTGACATCACCGACCGGGATTACTTCGTCGCGCTCAAGGAGGGGCGGTCGGAATATGTCTCAGCTCTCCTGATCAGCCGGTTGAACAACGACCGGATCTTTGTCTTCAGTCGCCGCCTCGAAAGGGACGGCGCCTTCGCCGGGGCAGTCACCGTATCCCTGTCTGGTGACATCATGAAACCGATCTGGGAATCGGTGGATCTCGGCGGAAGCTTTACGGTGAGCTTCATTCGAAACGACGGCCAGTTGGTCGCGCGCTATCCGGAGCCGGACCAGGGGCTCGACATGAGCGAGCATCCCCTCTTCACCCAATATCTGGAAGAGGCCGATCAGGGCACCTACTTGTCCGAGGCTTCGCCCGTGGATGGTGTGCGCCGCTTGGTTGGCTATCGCAAGGTTTTAGGCACCCCCTTCATCGCCGTTGCCGCAGCGGACTACGGACTGCTGATGCAACCGTTCTGGCGTGACATGGCGGTCTTGGCCACGGTCACCGTTCTCGCCTGTCTCGGGTCTCTCGCCGCCACCTGGCGAACACGGCAATTGCTACGGATCCAGGATCACCAGTCTGCGGCCCTGCAGGTCGCCTTGGAAAACAACGAATTTCTGCTTCGGGAAGTCCACCATCGGGTCAAGAACAACCTCCAGTCGGTGATGTCGCTGATCCGTCTGCATATGAAGGGCAATGAGAAGTCGGAGGCCTTGAGCAACCGGATCAAGGCCATGGTGGCGGTCCACGAACAGATCTATCAGCGGGACTCGTTCAGCGAGGTGGATGCCGCTGAACTCGTGCAGACTGTTGCGCAGAACGTCGTTGCCGCCTACGGCGCGGATGTGCAGGTAAAGTTCGACCTTGCGACCACCGCCGTGTCCAATGATCGGGCCACATCGCTCGCTCTCCTGATCAACGAACTCGTCACCAACTGCATGAAATACGCCTTCACGGATGGCGATGAAGGCGTGGTAACAGTGATATTGCGGGGGCCGGGCGAGGATGGCTTCTGCAGGCTCGAAGTGATCGACAACGGCCGTGGCTTCGACCCAGCGCATCAGTCAAAAGGAACAGGCACGCGCCTGATCGAGGGCTCCATTCGGCAATTGGACGGTAGCTTCAGCATTGAAGGCAATGCCGGGACGCATTTTTCCGCTCGTGTAAGACTGGTCTGAGACCCAGCCAATTTCGCCGGGCACATAGTGCACTTCTGCCGATTCGTGGCAACCGCCAAGGCGAGCAGTGGCTCGACGATTCCCGCCGGATTAGAATAGGCGTCCAAAAAGATGCCTGATCTTAACACGATTTTTCAATAAATCCCGGTTCCATGTCACTTTTGAAGAAGCACAGAATTCATTCAGAGGACGCTTTCGAGACGCAAACGATAACCGAAGCGGTTTTTCGTCCGGCTGAGATCCTGCGATTCCACGATACCGGCTTGTTCGACATCAATGGCGACATCACCTCAATCCAGGACATGACGCTCTGGCACATGAGCACGCAATCCGGATACCGCACGCGGTATGGCTGTTCGCTGCAACACCAGATCGAAATTCATTTCATCGAAACCGGCACCTTCAAGTTCACCGCGTCAGAAGACGAGATCGAAGCGGGTGCCGGTACTGCAGTTCTGCTGAAGGATACGCGCCGAGTTGAGATCGTTGCCCGCCCGGGATCCAGCAAGCTTGCCTTCCTCGTCCCCTTTGAACAGGTGGCGCCCCACCTGCACCGGGGGTATGGCAGCGTGGGACGAGGGCTCGGTGCATTCCAATCTCACATCGGCCCTGACACGCCCGGTATTGAGATCATTCAACGGATTGCCAGTCACCTGCTCCAGGGGTTCGATCCAGCGGAAGCGTCTTCGCAGGATCATGCCGCCTCGGCGCTGATCCATGATGCTCTGATCATGATGTTCGTCAGTCTCTGGCCCAAATCCGATGCCAAGGCGGATGAGGGGTCGGCCCTGCCACGTCATCTCGAACGCGCGATCGACTGGCTGGATCGCCATGCGGATCAGGATGTTTCGGTCGAACAGCTTGCCCGGAGATCGGGTGCCAGCATCCGAACCCTGCAGAATTCGTTCCGGCATCATCTGTCCACCACGCCGAATGCCTACATCCTGCAGACACGCCTGAGCCGTGTCCACGATGAGTTGCTGAACGGCTCCGGTGACGAAACGATTGAAGGAATTGCCTCCCGCTGGGGTTTTCGTCACATGGGATACTTCGCCGCCCGATACCGCGCCTTGTACGGCGAATCACCCTCGGACACGCGCAGAGAGCGTCGCGGTGGCGAATAAGCCCGCCGCCGACATCACGAATACGCAACAGTATCCGAAAAACGCATAATATTGCGTGCCCCGATGAAATGAATACACGCTTAAGTCTGCGTTAACACGCAAGCGCCAATCTTGTCTCATGCACGGGCCTCCCAATGGAAGGCCAAACGTCACCGCATGAAGCGGACCTCACAAAATCCCCAGTATAAAACTGCCCCGCCACGCAGAGACTTCTGCTCGGCCGAGGAACAACTATGCTTATTTTCGCAATCGACGATAGTCCATCCATTTTATCTTTCATTCAGCGCGCGATCAGAGCGATTGAAGCCTGCGATATACTGCCGTTCCTCGACCCGAAGGATGCACTCTCTGTTCTGCAAACCCAGCAGGCAGACCTTGTCCTGGTTGACTACAACATGCCGGGCATGAATGGCATCGAACTGATTTCGAAATTTCGGCAGTTGCCGCGGGCCAAAGAGGTTCCGGTCATCATGCTGACATCCGAGACAGATCCGGCGATCAAGCTCGCCGCGATCGAGGCCGGCGCAACCGAATTTCTCACCAAGCCGATTGACCAGGCGGAGTTCAGCATCCGCGTCCGCAATCTTCTCGCGTTGCGATTGGCGCAACAGGCGCTCGCCAATCACGCTGAAGCTCTGGAGAGGGACGTGGCTGCTGCGCAAACGAGAATTGCCGCGCAGGAAAAGGAAATCATCTGGCGCCTGTCGAAAGCCATGGCCTGCCGCGACGGAGAAACAGCACTTCATCTTGAACGTGTGGCAGTCATTGCCCGGATGATTGCCGAAGAACTCGGCATTGACAGCGCTACCTGCGAAAAAATCTACCTGGCAAGCCCTCTGCATGACGTCGGCAAGATCGGCGTATCCGACGCGATCCTGCTCAAAGCAGGTCCGCTTGATGCAGGGGAAATGGACCAGATGCGTGCCCATGCCACCTTGGGTGCGGAGATCCTTGAGGGCAGCGAATCCGCGATCATTCGCATTGCTTCGACTATCGCGGGCAGTCACCACGAGAAGTGGGATGGCACCGGCTATCCGAAGAGGCTCTCCGGTGATGCAATTCCCCTCGAAGGTCGCATCGTGGCGATTGCCGATGTCTTCGACGCCCTGTGCTCCGAGCGTCCTTACAAGAAGGCGTGGCCGGTGGACGAAGCCCACCGCGAGATCCTGAAATGCAGTGGTGCGCATTTCGACCCCGCCTGCGTCGCCGCGTTCGATCGCAAATGGCACCTCATCCGCCCGCTCTACGCAAAGACCAACACATTGGAAACAGCAGCATGACCGAGGATTTGACGACGCTCCGCCTCGAAGGCGCACTGACCATAAAGACGGCTGCGGAGACCCGCGATCGTTTGCTGGCCGCCTTCCAAAGCGCAAAGACAGACCGACGCCCCCTGGAGATCGAAATCGCCGAAGACTGCGACTGTGATCTCACACTGCCGCAGCTCCTGCTCTCGGCCAAGGCAACAGCGGCGAAAGACGGCATCGATCTTCGCATCCGCGCCGATGCGCGCGGCAGATTTTCAACCACGCTCGAACGGGCAGGCCTGTCCGCTGCGGTCGAAGGTGGTTCCCTTGTGACCATGAATGGAGACCAGAGATGAGTGCAAACATCCTCACCGTAGACGATTCCGCAAGCATTCGAATGACCACCCGGATCGCACTCACCAATGCCGGCTACAACGTAACCGAAGCCGTTGATGGCGCTGACGGGCTGCAGAAGATGAAGTCCGGCAGCTTCGACCTGATCGTGACCGACCTGAACATGCCGAACATGGATGGCCTGACCATGATCCGCAATCTGCGTCAGCTGCCCGCCTATATGGGCACGCCGGTGATCTTCCTCACCACGGAATCCGATGGTGACATCAAGCAGCAGGCAAAGGCCGCAGGCGCCACGGGCTGGCTTACCAAGCCCTTCGATGCCGACAACCTCACCAAGATTGCACGCAAGGTCCTCGGCCGATGAACAATCTCGATCCCATAGCGGTTTTCCGCACGGAAGCAGCCGAGCAGCTTGAGGTCATCGAAGCCGGCCTCCTGGATCTGACCCGCAACCTCGACGACAAGGCGCAGATTGATGCCGTGTTCCGTGGCCTGCACACGCTCAAGGGATCGGGTTCCATGTTCGGCTTCGACCAGCTGGCAGCCTTTACCCACCACTGTGAGACGGCTTTCGACCGTGTACGCAAAGGCGAGGCGCCGGCAACAAGCGAGCTGATTGCCGCCGTCCTCGATGCACAGGGCCACATGCAGGCTCTGCTCGACCAGCCCAATGGCGACCACGATGCGATGAGCACCAGATTGCTCGACCAGTTGCACAAGGCCGTCGGCCGGGAAGCATCGAGCGCAGGACATCCCGCAGCCGCCAAGCCGGCCGCAGCGACATCGGAGCCGTCGCTGCGCACCTGGCAGCTCGATTTCCGCCTGCCGGCCGATTCCATGGTCAATGGCACCAATCCGCTGGGTCTGCTCGACGAGCTTCGAGACCTCGGCGAATGCACGCTGAACGTCAACACCGACTCGTTGCCATCGCTTGAGGCCATCGAGCCAACGCAGCTCTATCTCGGCTGGAGTGCGACCATTGTGACCGACAAACCCCGTTCGGATATCGAGGATGTATTCATCTTCGTGATGGACGAGATGGTCATGGACCTGAAGGACGTAACCCCGGCGGGCGAAGTGGCGAGCGCCGGACCCGTTGCCGCTCAACCCACAGCAGCATCGACCGTTGATACGCCGGTGGCCCGCGAGGATCAGCGCGCGCCGGCGGGTGACGCCAAGTCCCAGAGGCAGTCGGACAACGTCCGCGTCCCGGCGCTTCGCCTCGACGAAATGATGGATCGCGTCGGCGAGCTGGTGATAGCGCAGTCACGATTGAGCCAGATGGCCGGCTCCGTTGTCGATCTCGGCTTGCGTTCGGTTTCGGAGGAAATCGAACGCCTGGCCGGTGAACTGCGCGACACGATGATGGTCCTGCGCATGATGCCCGTCGCGAGTCTTTTCAGCCGGTTCCGGCGACTGGTGCACGACCTTGCTCGCGAGACCGGCAAGGAAATCGAACTTGTCACCACAGGCGAGAGCACGGAAGTCGACAAGACCGTGATCGACCGGCTGGGAGATCCTCTGGTCCACCTGGTCCGCAATTCAATCGACCACGGGCTGGAATTGCCGCAGGACCGTCTTGCCGCAGGGAAGCCGGCCGTGGGCCAGGTGACACTCTCTGCCCACCAGACCGGCAGCGAGGTGGTGATCACCATCAAGGACGACGGCCGTGGCATCGACCGGGCGCGGGTTCACGCGAAGGCGGAAGCCAATGGTCTGATCCAGCCTGGACAAGCCCTGTCGGATCAGGAACTTCTGCAGCAGATCTTCCAGCCTGGCTTCTCCACCGCCGAAAAGGTGACCAACCTGTCCGGCCGCGGTGTCGGAATGGATGTCGTCAAGAAAACCATCGAAGCGCTGCGCGGCTCGATCGACGTGAAGAGCGACGAAGGCTCAGGCTCGGAAATTGCCCTGCGCATTCCTCTCACGCTCGCAATCATTGACGGGCTGCTCATCCGGGTGGGCAATGGCAATTACGTCATACCGCTGTCTGCCGTGGAAGAGTGCCTGGAACTGTCAGTCGAAGAGGATCTCCGCTCGCGTGGGCGCAGCTTCATCTCGCTGCGGGACAATCTCGTGCCGTTCCTGCGTCTTCGCGAACTGTTCCGCACCGGTAGCCAGCCGGATCCCCACCAGAAGGTCGTGGTCATTTCGACCGGCCGGGAGCGCGTGGGTCTCGTCGTCGACCAGATCATCGGCGATCACCAGACGGTCATCAAATCCATGTCGAAACTGCACGATCAGGTGTCGTCCTTCTCGGGCGCGACGATCCTCGGAGACGGGAATGTCGCACTGATCCTCGACGTCGCGCACCTGATCGCGGCCGGACAGCAACAGGAGGCGCAAATGCGGGCTGCAGGATGAACCAACAAAACGCAAAATCGGACCATCGCGCGGTCTTCATGGGCGCGGACGATCTCTCGGTTCTGACCTTCACGCTGAACGGCGAGACCTTCGCCATCGAGGCGACGATCGTCCAGGAAATCCTCGATCTCCTGCCTGAAACCAGCGTTCCCGGCAGTCTGCCCTTCGTCGGCAGCGTCATCAACTTCCGCGGCAAGGTTATCCCGCTTGCCGACATCCGCGTCGCCTTCGGCATGGAAGCCGGCGAAGTGACGATCGACAGCCGGATCGTGGTCACGGAACTCGATCTCGACGGGGAACTCTCCCTGATCGGCATACGCACGGACAAGGTTCACGAAGTGACCCGCCTTCCGGCGTCCGCCAGCGAGCCGCCACCGATCGTGGGGATGCGGTGGCGCCCCGATTACGTCCATGCCCTCGTCAAGAGGGAAGGCGAATTCATCATTCTTCCCAACCTGCAGGCGATTTTCGCCTCGCAGCGCGGATCAACCATTTCAGCGACAGCTTGATAGAAAGCGAGGGGGCAATGCGCTTCACCATCAAACTCAAACTTCTCCTGGCCTTTGGCTTCATCATCACCATGCTGGTCGGCACTGCCGTCTACAGCGTGTCGAGCATTGCCGATGTGAACAGCCATTGGTCCGATACCCTGAACGGTCCGGCCGCCCGCCTGAGCGCGGCACAGGACCTCAATATCGCCCAGCTGCAGCAGGTTCGCCAGCAGAAGAACATGCTGGTATCGGCTTCGACCGACGAAACCGAGAAATACATCGTCAGCAGCGACAAGGCCCGCGCCGAATACGATGAAACCTTCAACATCATCCTTGGCAAGGCCACCGATCAGGGCATGGTTCTCTGGAACAAGCTGAAAGGCCTCACCGCCGATTTCCGCAAGCAGGATGATCAGATCCGCAGCTTCATCCTGGCCGGCAACCTCGACGCCGCATCGCGCATTTCGACGACGACTGCCCGTGCGACGACCTCCGAGATCGACGCGCTCTTGGCCGACGTGTTCCAGCTGGAGCGCGAACGTCTGGCGGAAGCGAGCAAGAATGCGGTGGAAGAATATACGAACATCCGTTCCATCGTGATCGGCGTTGCCGCCGTCGCTTCAGTCGCCGCATTTGCCGCCGCAATCTGGATCATCATTTCCATCAGCCGTGGCATCAGCACAGCAGTAACGACCGTACAGCGTGTATCGGAAGGTGACCTGACCAAATTTGCGGATATCCGCACCAGCGACGAGATCGGCATGCTGCTCGGTCACGTCAACTCCATGGTTGAACGCCTGCGGGCCGTCGTCGGCGATGCCCTGACGGCATCCGAGAATGTCTCTGCCGGCAGCCAGCAGCTGTCGTCTGGTTCGGAACAGCTGTCGCAGGGCGCAACCGAACAGGCTTCGTCGGCCGAAGAGGCTTCGGCTTCGATGGAAGAGATGGCCGCCAACATCAAGCAGAACGCCGACAACGCCGCCCAGACGGAAAAGATCGCCCGCCAGTCGGCAACCGACGCCGAGGAAAGCGGCAAGGCCGTCGACAAGGCTGTGACCGCCATGCGCACGATCGCCGAGAAGATCTCGATCGTCCAGGAAATCGCCCGCCAGACCGACCTGCTGGCACTCAACGCAGCCGTCGAAGCGGCCCGTGCCGGCGAACACGGTCGTGGCTTTGCCGTCGTCGCCTCGGAAGTGCGCAAGCTCGCCGAGCGCAGTCAGGCGGCAGCAGCCGAAATTTCGGGCCTGTCGAGCGAAACCGTCTCGGTCGCCACCCAGGCCGGCGAGATGCTGACCCGCCTGGTGCCCGATATCCGCAAGACCGCCGAACTGGTCTCGGAAATCTCGGCGGCCTGCCGCGAGCAGGATATTGGTTCCAGCCAGATCAACGAAGCGATCCAGCAGCTCGACAAGGTCACTCAGCAGAACGCTGGTGCCTCGGAAGAGATGTCCGCCACCTCGGAAGAACTCGCAGCCCAGGCCGAAGAGCTCCAGGCCTCCATCGCCTTCTTCAAGGTGGACACCTCGGGCAAACACGGCAATGCCAACCCGGTCAAGCAGTTGAAGGCGGTCGCAGCCAAGATGGCAAGCCAGGCACCGGCACATCGCCCTGTAGCCAAGGCAAGCGCCGGGACCTCCAAGAGCCAGGGCTTTGCCCTCGACATGAGCATGGGCGGCCCAGACAGCGACGACGCCGATTTCCGGCAGAGTGCGTGAGGTTTGAACTCGGACAGAGCCGCCCTCTGCGGCTCTGTCCAGCCTGAGACATTTATTTGAAATCACGGTATCGCGCGACAGATCGCAAGGTACCAGCCCATCCAGATCTGAAGTCAAAGCCCTGGCCCGTGGCAGTCCCAACTTAGAAAGCTACCTTCATGCGTTTTACAATTAAGTCGAAATTGGCTTGCTCGTACGGGCTTCTGGTCGTCCTAATGGGCGCATGCGCGGGTTTCGGGATGAGCGGCGTCAGCAGCGTGGCGTCAATGCAGGATGCCCTTGTCACCGGCGCGGTACATCAGTCCACCGTCGCGGCGCAGCTCGCAGGCGCGTTTGATGGACTCGGACTTGCAGAAGGGGATCTCCTTCTGGCGACGTCTAAGGAACGCGTCGACGCCGCTCTGGCGACGATTGCGACCGAGCGTAAGGAATTTGAAGCGGCAATGGCCGAGGGGCAAAAATCGGCGCCAGAAGAATATCGTCAGAAATGGCAGGAGATCAGTGATTTCTGGAGTGATTATATTGAGATCAACGATCGCATCCAGGGACTTGTAAGCGCCGGCCGTTTGCCGGAAGCCATTGACGTCAACCAGACTGCAGGCGGCAAGGCATCAGATAAACTTGATGAATTGACGGAATCCCTCGCCGCCATGACTCGCCAATCGATCGAGACAGGCGACGAGGAAGCCGATGCCGCATTCCGGTCAACCTTTGCAACCCTCGCAGTTGTCTCGGTGGTTGGCGTATTGGTGGCATTGGGCGCCGCCTTCTGGATTGCGATAACGATAAGCCGTGGACTACGGACCATCAAGATCGTCGCAGAGGCCGTCGCAATTGGCGACCTCGACCAGCAGGTCGAGGTCCGGACCAATGACGAGATCAAAGATCTGGTCGGTACGATGGAAGTCATGACCGGCAACCTGCGCCAGACAGCAAACATCGCTGGTCAGATTTCAGCAGGCGATCTGACGCTGACACCCGTTCCCCTGTCCGAGAAGGATACACTGGGCAAATCTATGCTGAGCATGGTGATCAACCTGCGAAGCACTGCGCAGATTGCTGATCAGATTGCCAATGGCGATCTGACTGTTACGCCGAAGCCACTTTCCGACAGGGACACCCTGGGTCTCTCTCTGGAAAGCATGGTCGAGCGGCTGCGAGCTGTTGTCAGCGATGCGCTCGCAGCATCCGAGAACGTCTCCGCCGGCAGCCAGCAGCTGTCCTCGGGTTCCGAACAGCTCTCCCAGGGCGCGACGGAACAGGCGTCCTCGGCCGAGGAGGCTTCGGCGTCGATGGAGCAGATGGCGGCCAACATCAAGCAGAACGCCGACAATGCCGCCCAGACGGAAAAGATCGCCCGCCAGTCGGCAACCGATGCCGAGGAAAGCGGCAAGGCCGTCGACAAGGCCGTGACCGCCATGCGCACGATCGCCGAGAAGATCTCGATCGTCCAGGAAATCGCCCGCCAGACCGACCTGCTGGCACTCAACGCAGCCGTCGAAGCGGCCCGTGCCGGCGAACACGGTCGTGGCTTTGCCGTCGTTGCCTCGGAAGTGCGCAAGCTTGCCGAACGCAGCCAGGCGGCGGCGGCCGAAATTTCCGGCCTGTCGAGCGAAACCGTCTCGGTCGCCACCCAGGCCGGCGAGATGCTGACGCGCCTCGTGCCCGATATCCGCAAGACCGCCGAACTGGTCTCGGAAATCTCGGCCGCCTGCCACGAGCAAGACATCGGCTCGAGCCAGATCAACGAGGCGATCCAGCAGCTCGACAAGGTGACCCAGCAGAATGCCGGCGCTTCGGAAGAGATGTCCGCCACCTCGGAGGAACTTGCAGCCCAGGCCGAGGAACTGCAGGCCTCCATCGCCTTCTTCAAGGTGGACGGAGCATCGAGCAAGGCAGTGATGCAGCAGGCAAAACAGCTCCAGTCGGTCGCCCGGAAGATGGCAGCGGACGTGCCGGCCAAGC
>NZ_QJRY01000008.1 GCF_003205195.1 Peteryoungia wuzhouensis | reverse complement strand
GAAGGAATGCGCCAACTACTTCAAATCCTGCGGATATGACCCCGAGTAAAGTGGACGTGCTCTAGCTCATTCCAATGGCCTCATGCCGGGAGAAGAGGGTGACGCAGACATCGTGGCTTTGACAGCCACACATCATCCATCGCCCTTCAGCCGATGCGGACCTGGCTTTGGCAAGAGTATCAAACCTGACTTAGTCGAGTATGGTGGTACTGCCGTGTGGCGGGGAATTTCATCTCGGCTGTCGGCTGATCGCGACAGCTGCGGCGTTCTAACACTCAACCCCAACTATCTGCAAAGTCTGATGGTTTATCGCCATGGAACCTCTTTTGCGGCTCCCGTTGCTGCCTATAAGGCAGCTGCGCTCTTGGAGGAGTTTCCTAAAGCGAGCGCAAATTTCGTCAGGGCCCTGATGGCGTTGAGTGCGGATCACCCAGCAGATTTGAAAGAACGGGTTACCTCTGACGGCGGTCGCGAGCATTTCAGATACGCGGGATACGGCGTGGCAGATGTCAGTCTTGCCGAAGCTTCGGAAGACAATCGCGTGGTTATGGCTATAGAGGATAGCCTCCCGATCGATCGGTTTGCCGTCTACGAGGTGCCTATTCCAACCGATTTCCAAACGGTCAAGGGTGTTCGGCATATCAAGGTTTCGCTAGCCTTTGACCCGCCGGTGCGGAACAGCCGGAAGGAATATTTGGGCGTCAAAATGGGTTATCACTTGGTGCGGGGGAAGTCGGCCGAAGAGGTTTTTGCCCGGTTCCGAAAATGGGAGACCGAAGAAAAAGAAGAAAATGGGGGCGCTGCAGTTTTCGAGAACGGTTCCGCGATTTGCAAAATGACCCCTTTGGCCAGCATGCAGGAGGCTGGAAGCCTTCAAGTCGGAACGTTCGTCCGTAAGCGCGACATCTCCCACCACGGCGACAGCTACTATCTGGTTGTCCGGTGTGAGGGAAAATGGGCTGCCAACATGGTAGAGGAGCAGACATTCTCTGTGGCTGTCGAGTTGTGGCACGAAGCCGAGCTTGAGCTTTATCAGCAGATCGCAGTCGTTCTAAGCGCGTAAGGAGAACACCTTTATTTCCCCCCCATCCTCCATTACATACCTCCCATACTCGCCACGCCCCGCCCGCGTATGGCGAAGACGACCACAAAATCCCGGGCGAAACGGAAGATTTGATCATGGCCCCCAAAGGCTCGCAGCGCACCGTCAACAAGATCGTCGCGGAAAACCGCAAGGCGCGCTTCAATTATGAGATCGTCGACACCTACGAGGCGGGTCTGGTTTTGACCGGCACGGAGGTCAAGTCGCTGCGCGAGGGCAAGGCCAATATCGCCGAATCCTATGCTTCCGATGAGGGCGAGGAGATCTGGCTGATCAATTCGCATCTGCCGGAATATCTGCAGGCGAACCGCTTCAACCACGAGCCGCGCCGCCGCCGCAAGCTGCTTCTGTCCAAGCGCGAGATCAACCGCCTGCGCGTCTCGATCAACCGCGAGGGCATGACGCTGGTGCCGCTCAAGATCTATTTCAACGAGAAGGGCAGGGCGAAGCTGGAGCTGGCGCTCGCCAAGGGCAAGAAGCTGCATGACAAGCGCGAGACCGAGAAGGAACGCGACTGGAACCGCCAGAAGCAGCGCATCATGAAGACGGGCTGAGGCCGATGGCGCTGGAGTTTCTGAAGGTCACCGTCGGCCCCTTCGTCTTCGAGGCGCGGCTGGAGCGCGAAAAGGCGCCCGAGACCTGCCGCATCTTTGAAAGTTTTCTGCCCTTCCGCAACCAGGCGATCCATTCGCGCTGGTCGGGCGAGGCGGTCTGGGTGCCCTTGGGCGATTTCCAGTTCGGCGCGGGCTTCGAGAATCACACTTGCCATCCCTCACGCGGTGATATCCTGCTTTATCCCGGTGGTTTCAGCGAAACGGAGCTGCTGTTTGCCTATGGCTCGTCGCAGTTTGCGAGCAAGATGGGCATGCTTGCGGGCAATCACTTTCTGACGGTCGTGAAGGGGGCTGAGCAGCTGGAGGCTATGGGTAAGATGGTCTTGTGGCAAGGCGCGCAGGATATCGCTTTCGAGGCAATGTAAGGAAGTACTCTGCTTGGTCCTTCACCGACGGGCGGAGCAAGAAGACCCCCCTCTGTCACTTCGTGACATCTCCCCCACAAGGGGGGAGAGTGGGGGCCGGGGGCGGCGGGCTCCCTACCTCCCCCTTGAGGGGGAGGTCGCCGCAAAGCGGCGGGTGGGGGTGAACCCTACCGCGAGTTCGACGTTTCACGATCTTTCTCATCTTCCGGCCGTCACCCCACCCCGGAGCTTCGCTCCGACCCTCCCCCTCAAGGAGAGGGTGGCCCGCGTCTTAGCTGCGAGCCGCTCTCCCCCCTTGTGGGGGAGATGCCCGGCAGGGCAGAGGGGGGTGCTTTCAACCGCAAAGCTTGTCGGGGGCGGGAGCCCCCAATCCCTCAATGCTCTTCTTCGTGGCTCGATACCGGCTCGGCGACACGCGGCGCGCCGCGCTCGGAGGGGTCGCGGCCGATTTCGGCTTTGAGCGTCATCAGGTCGATGAAATGGTCCGACTGGCGGCGGAGATCATCGGCGATCATCGGCGGTTGCGTCGCCATGGTCGAGACGACGGAGACCTTGCGGCCCTTCCGCTGCAGGGCTTCGACCAGCGTGGTGAAATCGCCGTCGCCGGAGAAGAGCACGAGATGGTCGACGGTTTCGGACTGTTCCATCGCGTCGATGGCAAGCTCGATATCCATGTTGCCCTTGACCTTGCGGCGGCCCATGGAGTCGGTGAATTCCTTCGCCGGCTTGGTCACGACCTTGTAGCCGTTATAGTCCAGCCAGTCGATCAGTGGGCGGATCGAGGAATATTCCTGATCCTCGATGAGGGCGGTGTAATAATAGGCGCGCAACAGGTAACCGCGCTTCTGGAACGCCTTCAGAAGCTTGCGATAATCGATATCGAAGCCGAGGCTCTTGGAAGCTGCGTAGAGATTGGCGCCATCGATGAACAGGGCGATTTTTTCGCGCGGATCGAACATCTTCATTATTCCTCAGGTGCAATATGAACTAACGCGGCAATCGGAAATCAAAACAATACCTTGCCCCTCCACATATGACCAGAGCATTAAATTATGATCTGATCATATATAAAAGTATTTAGGATACGGAATTCGATAATCCAAGCACCTCTGGGTTGCATGTAAGCGGAAATCATGGCTTTTCAGATTGTCTTTTGTCGCGGGTCGGGCTCTTGGTGACGAAAAACTTGAAATTGCCGTCCATTGCCTGTATCGCACCCGTCAATCCCTCGCATTCATGACCGTAAAGGACAGGCAATGGCCCGCGTCACCGTTGAAGATTGCATCGACAAAGTCGAGAACCGCTTTGAGCTCGTTTTGCTCGCGAGCCACCGCGCCCGCCAGATCTCCCAGGGCGCGCCGATCACCATCGATCGCGACAAGGACAAGAACCCGGTCGTGGCGCTTCGCGAAATCGCCGACGAGACGCTGTCGCCCGACGACCTCAAGGAAGACCTGATCCACTCGCTGCAGAAGCATGTCGAAGTCGACGAGCCGGAGCAGGATCCGAGCTCGATGCTCGCCAATGTCGGCACGGCCGGCAAGGGTGACGAAGAAGACGAACTGCCGGAAACCCTCACCTTCGACCAGATGTCGGAAGAGGAACTGCTGGCCGGTATCGAAGGTCTCGTTCCCCCGGAAAAGAGCGACGATTACTAATCGTCAATTAGTCGGAATTTAGTCTGTTTCTGACAGTTGGATAATGTGCGCCAGTCATGTCGGCTGGCGCGCTTTTTCGTTTCTAGGAGACGTCTGAATGATGCGGCAATACGAGCTCGTGGAGCGGGTGCAGAAATACAAGCCCGACGCCAACGAAGCTCTTCTGAACAAGGCCTATGTCTATGCCATGCAGAAGCACGGCAAGCAGACGCGCGCCAGCGGAGATCCCTATATCTCCCATCCGCTCGAGGTCGCCGCCATTCTGACCGAAATGCGCCTGGACGAATCGACCATCGCGGTCGCCCTCCTGCACGACACGATCGAAGACACCTCGGCCACCCGCGCCGAAATCGACGAACTCTTCGGCGAGGACATCGGCCGGCTCGTCGAGGGGCTCACCAAGATCAAGAAGCTCGACCTCGTCACCAAGAAGGCGAAGCAGGCGGAAAACCTGCGCAAGCTTCTGCTCGCCATTTCCGACGACGTGCGTGTTCTCCTCGTCAAGCTCGCCGACCGCCTGCACAACATGCGCACGCTCGAGCACATGCGCGATGACAAGCGCGCCCGCATTTCCGAAGAGACGATGGAAATCTATGCGCCGCTCGCCGGCCGCATGGGTATGCAGGACATGCGCGACGAGCTGGAGGACCTGTCCTTCCGCTACATGAATCCGGAAGCCTATGAGACGGTGACCAACCGTCTGGCGGAGCTGTCGACCCGCAACGAGGGCCTGATCACCAAGATCGAGGACGAGCTGCGCGATCTCCTGGTGGCGAACGGCCTCTTGAACGCCGGCGTCAAGGGCCGCCAGAAGCGGCCTTACTCCGTCTTCCGCAAGATGCAGTCGAAGTCGCTGTCCTTCGAGCAGCTCTCCGACGTCTACGGCTTCCGCATCCTGGTCGACGACGTTCAGGGCTGCTACCGGGCGCTCGGCATCGTGCACACCCGCTGGCGCGTGGTGCCGGGCCGCTTCAAGGATTATATCTCGACACCGAAACAGAACGATTACCGCTCGATCCACACCACGATCGTCGGCCCGTCCCGCCAGCGTATCGAACTGCAGATCCGCACGCGCCGCATGCACGAGATCGCCGAATACGGGATCGCCGCCCACAGTCTCTACAAGGATGGCGAAAACGGCGATCCGAACGAGCCGCTGAAGCGTGAAAGCAATGCCTATTCCTGGCTCCGCCACACGATCGAGGCTTTGGCGGAAGGCGACAATCCGGAAGAATTCCTGGAGCATACCAAGCTCGAACTCTTCCAGGACCAGGTCTTCTGCTTCACGCCCAAGGGCAAGCTGATCGCGCTGCCGCGCGGCGCCACCCCGATCGATTTTGCCTATGCCGTCCACACCAATGTCGGCGATACCTGCGTCGGCGCCAAGATCAATGGCTCGATCATGCCGCTGGTCACCCGCCTGTCGAATGGCGACGAGGTCGAGATCATCCGCTCCGGCGTGCAGGTGCCGCCCGCCGCCTGGGAAGAGATCGTCGTCACCGGCAAGGCGCGCGCCGCCATCCGCCGCGCCACCCGTATGGCGATCCGCAAGCAATATGCAGGCCTTGGCCAGCGCATTCTGGAGCGCACCTTCGAGCGCGCCGGCAAGGTCTTTTCGCGCGATACGCTGCGCCCGGTTCTGCACCGGCTCGGCCAGCGCGATGTCGAAGACGCGATCGCCTCGGTCGGCCGCGGCGAAACCTCGTCGCTCGACGTGCTGCGCGCCGTCTATCCCGACTATCAGGACGAGCGCGTCACGACAAAACCGGCGGAAGACGGCTGGTTCGCGATGAACAGCGCCAATGGCATGGTCTTCAAGATCCCCGGTGCCGCCCATCCCAAGGGGGATGTGCCCACCGCCGGCGACGGCCCCGAGCCGCTGCCGATCCGCGGCCTCTCCGGCAATGCCGAGGTGCATTTCGGCCCCGCCGGCGCCGTGCCGGGTGACCGCATCGTCGGCATCATGGAAGACGACAAGGGCATCACCATCTATCCGATCCAGGCCTCGGCCCTGCAGCGGTTCGAAAACGAGCCGGAGCGCTGGATCGATGTGCGCTGGGATCTCGACGAGGCAAACAAGTCGCGCTTCGTCGCCCGCATCCTGATCAATGCGCTGAACGAGCCGGGCACGCTGGCGACCGTTGCCCAGTGTGTCGCCCGCCTCGATATCAATATCCGCGTCTTGAACATGATCCGCATTGCCACCGACTTCACCGAAATGGCGATCGATCTCGAAGTCTGGGATCTGCGTCAGCTCAGCCAGTTGCTCGGCGAGCTGAAGGAGCTCGACTGCATCTCGACCGTGAAGCGTGTCTACGATTGATCCGCTTGCGGGGCAGGTTACGGACCAGCCCCGCAAGTCTGCTTCTCTTGCGGCGAACTGCTTATCTTTTGCCCATCTTCTGCCCAAAACGTAAACCTCGAGCCCCTCGATATGCGTTTGATGCATATCTGGCGTCGCCAATCGGCTCTGGTGGTTTGTGCGGCGCAACATTATCTTCGGATCAACAGATGAAGACAAAGAACCGAGGATAAAACGATGTTTACTCCGATCCGCAAACTGGCCCGTGCACTCCGCGTTCCCACGGCTGCTGAACGTGAAATGAGCTACCTGAACGGTGCTCGCGATCTCGTCGACCTGGAATACCGCCAGCGCGAAATCGACCGTGGCGTGTTCCGTCGCGGTTTCTGAAAACCGGCGGCCCATTGGGGCTGCAGGTCATGTCTGATCCGCAGGTGGCCAGAACGGCCGCCTTTGGCAGACGCCAGGTTCGGCGCCGGTCCTTTCCGGCGCCTCGTGTATTAAGGCGTTCCGTCGACGGGTAACCCTTGCGGGAAGCGCAGCGGATAAACTACATGTTGTCCATGCTGTTTCGACGTCGCCAACCGCTTTCCTATTCGACGAGGCTGCGCGAGCTAGTATGGCCGCGAAAAGGCTTCTCCCGCCCGTTTCAGTACTTCGGCAAACGTGTCCTGCGTCTGTCGGCGACGCCGCATGCGGTGGCCGCCGGTCTTGTCGCGGGCATTGTGTCGTCACTGACGCCGTTCATCGGCTTTCACTTCCTGATTGCCTTTGCGCTCGCCTACCTGATTTCGGGCAACATGCTTGCGGCAGCGCTTGGAACGGCGGTCGGAAATCCGCTGACGTTCCCGTTCATATGGGCGGCCACCTGGGAAGTTGGCCGCTATCTGCTCGGGCAGGATGGCCCCTCCGGTCCCGCCGTCGATCTGCACCATCTCTGGCACGAATTCGGGATTGCCCATATCTGGGAGCCGGTCCTGAAGCCCATGCTTGTCGGTGCCATTCCGCTTGCCGTCATCAGCACCATCGTCGTCTATACCTGCACCTATATCGCAGTCGACCGGTTCCAGCGCCGGCGGCGCGAACGGCTGTCAGAACGGGCAAGGGCGCGCCTGGCCGATGCCTTGGAAGGGACGAGTGTCTGAGATGATCATCGGTATCGGCAGCGACCTCATCGACATCCGCCGGATCGCGAAGTCGATCGAGCGCTTCGGCGAAAAATTCACGGCGCGTTGCTTCACCGACGAGGAGCAGGCGCGCTCGAATGGCCGTAAGGATTCGGCCGCATCGTATGCCAAGCGTTTCGCCGCCAAGGAGGCCATGTCCAAGGCGCTTGGCACGGGGATCGCCGAGGGTGTGTTCTGGAAGGAAATGGGTGTCGTCAATCTGCCGAACGGCAAGCCCGGCCTGGAACTCACCGGCGGCGCGCGCAAATTCCTCGATCGCCTGGTGCCGGAAGGGTACCGCCCCGTCGTGCATCTCACCATCACAGACGAGTTCCCCTATGCCCAGGCCTTCGTCGTCATCGAGGCCCTGCCGCTGAACGTCTGATACATCCGGTCGCACCGGTTTGGCGGCTTCGCCGCTTGCCGGGCCGGCTGACAGCCTTCCATTTGACAATGAATAGCTCTAGAGAGAGCAGGATTTTCGCAAGAAGGAACAGACCCGCGTGAGCGAAGCCAAGAAGCAAAGTGCCCTTTGGGAAAACATCAAGGTCATCATCCAGGCCCTCCTGCTGGCCATGGTGATCCGGACCGTGTTGTTCCAGCCTTTCACGATCCCGTCGGGCTCGATGATGCCGACCCTGCTGGTCGGCGACTATATCTTCGTCAACAAGTTCTCCTACGGCTACTCGAAATACTCGCTGCCCTTCTCGCCGGACCTCTTCGAGGGCCGCATCCTGGCAAGCGAGCCGAAGCGTGGCGACATCGTCGTCTTCCGCTTCCCGCCGAATCCGAGCATCGATTACATCAAGCGCCTCGTCGGCCTGCCGGGTGACCGCATCCAGGTCATCAATGGCGTGCTGAACATCAATGGCCAGCCGGTGCCGAAGGTTGAGGACGGGGTTTTCACCTCGGACTATCGCATGGATCCGGGCACCGACGTGCCGGTCTTCCGCGAAACCATGGACAACGGCGTGACCTATGACACGCTCGACCAGGCGCCGGATACGCGGGGCGACAACACCCGCGAATTCATCGTGCCGGAAGGCCATTATTTCATGATGGGCGACAACCGCGACAACTCGCTCGACAGCCGCTTCGATGTCGGCTTCGTGCCGGCGGAAAACCTGATCGGCAAGGCCTCGCTGATCTTCTTCTCGCTGGGCAACGACACCTCGTTCCGCGAAGTGTGGAAGTGGCCGTCCAACATGCGTTGGGATCGTCTGTTCAAGGTTGTCGAATGAACAGGAAGAAGGGCGTCGCAGAGGAGCATTGGGCGGAGATCGAAACTCTGGTCGGGCATCGTTTTGCCGATCGGGATCGCCTGTCCCGCGCGCTCACGCATTCGAGCGCCCAGCCGTCGAAGGGGGAGGGCGACTATGAGCGCCTCGAATTCCTCGGCGACCGCGTGCTCGGCCTGTGTGTGGCCGAGCTTCTGTTCAGCACCTTTCGCAAGGCGGCGGAGGGAGAGCTCTCCGTCCGCTTCAACCAGCTCGTCAGCGCAGAGACCTGCGCTGCCGTCGCCGACGAGATGGAGCTCCATCGCTTCATCCGCACCGGCGCAGACGTGAAGAAGATCACCGCGAAGAACATGCTCAATGTTCGTGCCGACGTGGTCGAAGCCCTGATCGCGGCCATCTATCTGGATGCCGGTCTGGAAGCCGCGCGCGGCTTCATCCTGAAATACTGGACGGCCCGTGCTGCCCGCGCCGATGGCGCCCGCCGCGATGCCAAGACCGAATTGCAGGAATGGACGCATGCCCGGTATGGCGCGCCGCCGACATACAAGGTTGCGGATCGCTCCGGACCGGATCATGATCCCCGCTTCACGGTGATCGTCGAGATCCCGGGCCTGAAGCCCGAGGTGGGCATCGACCGTTCAAAGCGCGCCGCCGAGCAGGTGGCCGCGACCAAGATTCTCGAACGCGAAGGCGTCTGGGCCAAGGCCTCTGACGCAAACTGATTGGACACCATGACCGAAACAGAAAGCCATGACGGCGGCGAAGCCACCGTCGCCACCCCGACCCGATCCGGCTTCGTCGCCCTTATCGGCCCGACCAATGCCGGCAAGTCGACGCTGGTCAACCGCTTCGTCGGCGCCAAGGTCTCGATCGTCAGCCACAAGGTGCAGACGACCCGCGCCGTGATGCGCGGTATCGCGATCCAAAAGAACGCGCAGATCGTCTTCATGGACACGCCCGGCATCTTCAAGCCGCGCCGCAAGCTCGACCGCGCCATGGTGACCTCGGCCTGGGGCGGTGCCAAGGATGCCGACATCATCCTGCTCCTGATCGACAGCGAACGCGGTCTGCGCGGCGACGCCGAGGCGATCCTGGAAGCCCTGAAGGATGTGCCGCAGCCGAAGATCCTGGTCCTGAACAAGATCGACCGCGTGCGCCACGAGGACCTGTTCAAGCTCGCCGAAACGGCGAACGCGGCCGTCAAGTTCGACCGCACCTTCATGATTTCGGCCACGACCGGCTCCGGCTGCGACGACATCATGGACTATCTGGCCGAAACCTTCCCGGAAGGCCCCTGGTACTATCCGGAAGACCAGATCTCCGACCTGCCGATGCGCCAGCTCGCCGCCGAGATCACCCGCGAAAAGCTCTTCCTGCGCCTGCACCAGGAGCTTCCCTATTCGTCGCATGTCGAGACGGAAAAGTGGGAAGAGCGCAAGGATGGCTCGGTTCGTATCGAACAGGTGATCTATGTCGAGCGCGACAGCCAGAAGAAGATCGTGCTCGGCAAGAACGGTGATGCCATCAAGGCGATCTCGACGGCCTCCCGCAAGGAGATGTCGGAAATCCTCGAGCAGCCCGTGCACCTCTTCCTGTTCGTCAAGGTGCGGGAAAACTGGGGCAACGACCCCGAGCGCTTCCGCGAAATGGGTCTCGAATTCCCCCGCGACTGACGGTCTTTCGTCTGCTTTTTATCCTTTAGCCCCGGCGGGCTTGATCCGCCGGGCGACAAAAGAGGCGATTTGCGGACCGAGCAGGATGATCAGGATCAGCCGCATGGTCTGCAGCGCCATGACGAAGGACATATCGACGGGCGTCGACGCGGCGATGATGGCGATCGAATCGAGGCCGCCAGGGCTGGTTGCCAGATAGGCGGTCAGCGGGTCGATCCCCATGAACCACCAGAGCAAAAAGGCGAGCCCGCCGCAAAACGCCATAAGGACGAGGATCGAACCGACCACCTGGGGAAGGGCGCTGGCCGCATGCCGGAGAATCCGGCGGGTGAAGGTCAGCCCGACCCGCCAGCCGATCACGCCATAGGCGAGCGCCAGCAACCATTGCGGCAGGTGCAGCGAGATCAATCCGGACACATGCAGGATCGTGGTGACCACCAGAGGCAGCAGCATGGTGCCGGCGGGGATCTTGAGCCGAGCACCAACGGAGGCCGCGGTAAGAGCAGCAGCAAGCGTCAGGCCCAGGTCGAGCCAGTCCGTTTCCGGAAACCAAACGGTCTGTGGCGCGGTGCCTCCGCTGATCCGGAAGACCAGCGCTGCCACGATCGAGGCGCCGGTCGCCACGAACACCACCCGCAGATACTGCATGAAGGCGACCAGCCGTGCGTCGGCGCCATGCGCTTCGGCCATCAGCACCATGGCGGATGCCGCCCCGGCCGACGTGCCCCACACGGCCGTTGTCCCCGGCAGGATGTCAGCCTTGGCGATCAGATAACCGAGAAGGCTGCTCGCCGAGATGACCGCCATGACGATCGCCAGAAAAATCGGCCAGTCGAGCGCGACCGCTTTCAGCGTTTCCAGATCGAGCGAGCGCGCGATGATGCAGCCGAGCAGCGAATGGGCGAAGATATAGGGATAGCGATGGACGGAGAGACGCGCCCCGTTCGTGGCGACCAGGATGGCGGCCGCCATCGGCCCGAGCAGCAGGGCGCCTGGAATATGCGTGGCGAAAAGGATGGTCGAGAGCGTCAGAGAGATCGCAAGCAGGATGCCCCAGCGGACCGTGACGGGCAGGGGCGTCAGCATGCCCGGCGGCGGAGCAGGGCCGGTTGCCGCGATCACCGCTGCCGCTTCGGACGCCTTGTCGGGCAGGTCTGCCTGATCACCCATGGGCATCTCCTGATTTCGCCGCGCCGCTGAGTGGGAAAGCACTGGACGCAAGCGCAAATTCGTAAAATAAATGAGGTGAACCTCACAAACGAGTTTTATGAGCATGTCCTCGCAAAAGTCAAGTTTGTCGATTCCGCCGAAGGCCGCAGACGTGGCGGATGTCTCCACGATTCCGCCGTCATCCGCACGGCCGAAGGTGACCGCCATTCCCGTGGCCAAGGAACCGAAGCGCCAGCGTGGCATTGCGCGCGTCGCCCGCCTGCTTGATGCCGGCGCCAGCGTCTTTGCCGAGCAGGGTTACAAGGCAGCGACCATGACCGAGATCGCGGCCCGCGCCGGTGCGCCGATCGGTTCACTGTACCAGTTCTTTCCCAACAAGGATGTCCTGGCAGATGCTCTGGTTGCTCGTTATGGCGAACATGTGACGGCGGCGCTCGACAGGATCTGCGAACAGGCCCCTGAGCTTGACGGCGCCGACCTCGCCGACCGTCTTCTTGACGTGATGGTCGCCCATGCATCCGAGCGCAGCCTGGCGCTGAGCCTTCTCGATGCACGCTGGGAACAGCCGGGCGTGCGCCCCGGCGTGCTGCGCGAAAGCCTGCGCCGCCACATTGCAGACTGCCTTGCCGCCTGGCGGCCACAACTTGGCGACGACGAGCGCCAGGCCATGGCGGTGGTGCTGCTGCAGGCGATGAAGTCGTTGGCGCAACTGCATGAAGAGAAACGTTATACCGGCAAGTCCGAAGCGCTTGCCCAATGGCGCGGCTGGGTTCGACGTTACCTCTCGGATTTCTGAGAGCGGCAGTCGAATCGGTTGTCCCGGGGGAGCGGTCTAGGCTAGACTGTCTCCATGCAATGGACGGACGAGGCAATTCTGCTCGGTGTGCGCAGGCATGGCGAAACCAGCGTCATTGCCGAAATGATGACCCGCAGCCGTGGCCGTCATCTCGGCATGATCAGGTCCGGTCGCTCGCGCAGAATGCAGCCGGTCCTGCAGCCTGGAAACCGGCTGGAAGTCACCTGGCGGGCAAGGCTCGACGAACATCTCGGTGAATACAGGGTGGAGCCGCTGATCTTGCGGGCAGGGCGGTTGATGGAGAGCGCCACCGCCGTCTACGGCGTCCAGGCGCTGGGCTCCCTCTTGCGCCTTCTACCCGAACGCGATCCGCATCCGCATCTCTTCGAAGCCCTCGACGTCATTCTCGATCATCTGGAGGAGCCGGCCACGGCCGGCGAACTCTTCGTCCGCTTCGAGCTGGCACTGCTGAACGATCTCGGCTTCGGTCTGGATCTGGACGAATGCGCGGCGACAGGGCTGCGTGATGATCTTGCTTATGTCTCGCCGAAATCCGGCCGGGCTGTTAGCCGTGCGGCAGGCGCTCCCTGGGCGGACAAGATGTTGTCGCTTCCGGATTTCCTGTCGTCCGGAAGCCGGAAAAGGGCCGATCCCGAAAGCCTGGCAGCGGCCTTTCGGCTGACTGCATATTTCCTGGACCGCCACGTGTACGTGCCGCGCGGGCTTGAAGCGGGCGCGGCACGGGAGGGCTTTTGTCAGGCGGCGTTGAAGACCCTGCGGGCGCTCGAGGCAACCGGGGCATTGGCCGCACCGAGAAACTCGGCCTGATCCTCAGGCGCCGATTTGGCCATGTGATTGTGGATGGCGGCCTGAAGTTCGCTGATATTGCGATAGCTACCGCCATCCAGGTCGATGACCGGATATTTGACGGCGATGAACTTGACCCTGTCGCCGTCGGGAATGGTGATGCCAACCGGGATTCCGGCATATTCAATGACTTGCTTTTTCATAATGAATGTCCCCGCTCGTGCATTCGATGCACGGCGCTGTTTCAATAGTCGTTTGTGGTGATCAGTCTTTGAGCTGCGTCACATTCGACAGGAGCAGGCGTAATGGCGTTTCACCATCACGAGGCACGGGGTCGTCTGCCAGGATCGGATGGCATCAAGAAATACAACTTGCATTTCGCTGACCTCCTTCTTTGGCTGTGGCCTCCAAAGGGAGGCCAGTCATGGTTCGTCGTCAGTGTCCGAACCAGCTCGCACAAGGTAGGTGCTGGCTCCGAATCCGTCAACGGGGGACATGAGAAAAATAAAATAATTTTCTGTGACGGTCCGCGTTAGGCGGAAACACGGGAATTTTGATCCGGCATGGATGAAATGCCGAAATATGATCTCACTTTGGGCAAAATTACGCCGCGACCATGGCGGGCCGGTCGACCGCTTTTTCGCGGATCGGCCAATGCACCACTGCCGCGAAGATGCCAAGCGCCACACCAAGCCACCAGACCTGGTCATAGGTGCCGAAGTGGTCGTACAGATAGCCGCCCATCCACACGCCGAGGAACGAGCCGATCTGGTGCGACAGGAAGACCAGCCCGCCGAGCAGGCCGAGATGGCGTGTGCCGAACATGATGGCGACGAGGCCATTTGTCGGCGGCACGGTGGAGAGCCAGAGCAGCCCCATCACCGAGGCGAAGATCACCACGGAGGTCGGCGTCTGCGGCAGGAGCAGGAAAAGCGTCACGGTGATCGAGCGGCCGATATAGATGAAGGCGAGGAAATAGGGCTTCGAATAGCGTTGGCCGATCCAGCCGGCGGCGAGCGAGCCGATGATGTTGAAGAAGCCGATCAGCGCCATGGCGATCACCGCATAACGCGGCTCGATGCCGATATCGCCGAGGTAGGCGGGGAAATGCGCGGTGATGAAGGCCACCTGGAAGCCGCAGACGAAGAAGCCGGTGGTCAGCAGCAGGTAGCTCCTGTGCGCCAGCGCCTCTTTCAGCGCTTCCGCCACCGTCTGCTGATACTGCATGCCGGACTGGCTGCCTGACTGCGCATTGCCGCGGAGCGGAATGGCAAGCAGCGGCACGACCAGCATCATCACGGCGATGATCACGAGGCTGTCCGACCAGCCGAAGGCGGAGATGAAACCCTGGCTCAAGGGGGCAAACAGGAACATGCCGGCAGAACCCGCCGCAGTCCCGATGCCGAACGCCATGGAGCGCTGCTCGGGCGTGACATTGCGGGCAAAGGCGGAGAGGATGACGCTAAAGGACCCCGCACCGATCGCCGTACCGATCAGCACGCCGCCGCCGATATGCAGCCAGATCGGTGCACTCGCATGGGCCATCATCAGAAGACCCGCAGCATAGAGCACGCCGGACATGACCAGCACGCGTCCGGTGCCGTATTTGTCCGCCAAGGCCCCGAAGAAGGGTTGGCTGACACCCCAGAACAGGTTCTGGAAGGCCATGGCGAGGCCGAAGGTCGAGCGGTCCCAACCCCGATCGGCGAGCATCGGCAACTGGAAGAAGCCCATGGCCGACCGCGGCCCGAAGGTCATGACCGCAATCAGCGATCCGGCAAGAATGATCAGCCAGGGCATCGGGTGGCGCGCAGTCGCGGTCATGGGGGATTCTCCTCTGTCGAGGACTGACTGTAGTTCAGCGGACCCATGACGGGAAACGCCTTTTGATGAATTGCTCATCAAGGGATTTGATGAAAGTCAGCTTTGGGTTGGGTGCGCAAGGCTGGATCCTTCGAGGCCCTCGCTTGGCGAGGGCACCTCAGGATGAGGGCCAGAGGGTGGGCAGGGTCCTTCGAGGCCTTCGCTTTGTGAGGGCGCGTCAAGATGCGGAGCGCAAACGGTCAGCCCTCATCCTGAGGTGGGAGCGCAGCGACCCTCGAAGGACGAGGGCGGGTGGGGCCTGTGATCCGCGATCACCGCTGCTTGATCGCCCAGCCGTCACGCATGCCCAGAACGGTGACCGCGTCCCCAACCGAGACCAGACCTTCACCGCGCGGCACGGTGTTCCAGCCGAACAATGGCCCCGCCACGCGCCGATCGGCCGACATGCGGATCCGCCCCATCGCCGGCATCGGATTGGCGCCCTGGCGTGAGCCGGTCTGCTGATCCTGCGTGGTCATGATGCAGCGCGGGCAGGGTTTGGCGAAATCGAAGCGGATGCCCGCGATTTCGAGACCGGTCCAGGTGTCCTCGGCCCAGGGCTCGTCGCAATCGAGCACGATGTTCGGCCGGAAACGCTCCATGCCAACAGAGCCTTCGCCGTGTTTCTCCATGTCCTCGTTGAGCGCGCGCAGCGACCCCGTGGTGGTCACAAGGATCTGGTAGCCATCGGCAAAAGCCATCGGCGAATTCTCGCCTGCCCATTCGGCACTTGCCATGCGGCGGCTGTCGCCATCGATGAAAACAAGCTTCATCTCCCGTCCGAACCACGCCGACAGCTTCGCATTGACGCTGTCGTCGGCCACGGCGGCGCTGACGATGGATTTCCAGATCGCGACATCCATCCGATGCTCCGGGTGCGGCGGTGCGACCATGACCTCGCGCCCGTCGTCGAGCCGGAGCGTGAGGTAAGCGGCACCCGGAATGGCGGTGAGTCGGGCGAGATCGGGCAATTCGCGCTGGGTGATGAAATGCCCTGACGGATCGACCAGCATCATCCGCCGATCGCCGGCAAGCCCCATGGCCTCGATCCGCGCCTGCGGCAGAGTTATGCCCCGAGCACTCTTGATTGGATAGATGAAAAGCCCGGTGATCTGCATGGCGTGACCTTTAGATTTCGTCGCGGAAGAGGGTGAGAAACTGCTCGAGCCGCTGGTGCCGCTCTTCAGCCAGGACACGGCCTGTCGCCGTCTGGAAACCGTCGGAGAGTTTCAAGAGCTTGGCCGGAAAATGGTCGATCGCATAAAGCCGGTCATCGAGCGGCCGGTGATCTGCGCCGGGATCACCCGGATGATAAAGGCCGGAGCCCAAACGCCCGGCGATGTAGAAGCAGCGCGCCACGCCGACCATGCCGATCGCGTCCAGCCGGTCGGCATCCTGCAGGATTTTGGCTTCCAGCGTCTCGGGCGGAATGTTGGCGGAAAAACTGTGGGTCAGCACGGCATGGGCCACGCGGGCGATCCGGTCCTCAGGCCAGCCGAGATCAGCCAGAATGCTTGACGCCTTCTCCGCCGCGAGCCGCGAGGCTTGCGATCTAAGCGGCGAGTTCTTCTCGACCGCCACGCAATCATGCAGGAGAACGGCCGCCGCCAGCACCTCGGCATCGCCACCTTCGCCGGCCTGGATGCGCATGGCATTGCGAAACACCCGGTGGATATGGGCGAGGTCATGCGAGCCGTCATCGCCTTCGGTCGCATGTGCCAGAAGCTGCGCCGCAAGCGCCTGATGCGGGGCAAAGGCTTCGGCAGTGAGAAGATCGGTCACGTCAAAAAATCCCGGTGATTCCTGGCAGGCGCGGCATCCATCTATCCCGCCTGCCAGCATCGCCGCAATCCGCAAAAACTCAGATCCCCGTCGGTTCCTCCTCGGGCTCGACAGCCGGCGCCGGCTTCGTTTTGGAGCTGAGGATCTTCTGGTAGAACAGGCCGATACCGATCAGCACGAAGCCGAGGCCGATGAAGGACAGCGCGCGCAGGACACCTTCGAGGTTCGCCATGTCGACCAGAAAGACCTTGGCGACCGTCACGATGACGATGACGGCCGAGGCGATCCTGAGGCTGCGGGCATCGAAGCGCGAACCGAGAGCCAGGAGCCCGACGCCGATCGCAAGCCAGGCCACCGAATAGCTGTAGGTCTCGGCCTGCTCGAAACCCTTCCAGTAGGCAATATACTCGCCCTGCCAGAAACGCCGGACGCTGAGCGTCACCCAGGCAAAGCCGAGCACCGCACCGGAGAGCGCGAGCAGCACCACATAGGGCAGGGGCCGTTTGTTACGCGCATAAAAGGCGAGGCCCGCATAGGCGATGCCGGGCAGCAGATAGCCGATCAGCAGCAGATTGAGGAAGGGCCACGAGCCCGTACCCTCGCCACTGAAATAGGGGTTGAGCGCACCGAGATGCAGGCTCACCGTCTGGGCGATGGCGACCCCGCCCGCGACCATCGAGCCATAGCGGAAGACAGGGCTCGGCGATTTGAGATCAAGCGTCATCAGGATGCCCGAGAGCCCGATAACCAGCAGCGTGTAGATCGACTGTTCGCCAAGCGTCGGCGTCGAGGAATCAAGCACACCGCCATTCATCGCGTGGCGGATTAGAACGGCGACGGTGAGCAGGCTCAGAAGGCTGGCGAAGCCCTGGAGGGCGTAGCGGGCGCGAAGGTCCGACCAGTTGCGCATCTCGTATGCCCCATAGATCGCCAAAAGGGCCGGGATGCCGTAGCCGGGCAGCAACTGGTTGAAGACCGGCGTGCGCCACAAGGCTTCCGCCCCGACCAGCGTCGGATCCCAGCCGATGAGGATCAGTATGCCCGCGAGGGATGCGACCGAGATCCATGGCAAGCCCAGCCAGGGGCGCTGATGTCGCGCCTCAAACCGGGAACCGACGACAAGAAGAGCGACGCCGATGGCCAGCCATGCAACCGGATAACTATAGATTTCGGCCTGTCCGAAACCTTTCCAGTAAGAAATGAACTCGCCCTGCCAATAGCGCCGGACTGTGAGTGTCACCCAGGCGAAAGCGAGCGCCGCGCTCGAGAGCGCCAACAGCATCACATAGGGCCGGGGGCGCTTGTCTCTGGCGTAGTAGGCGAGCCCGCCATAACCGCTGGCCGGCAGCAGATATCCAATGAGCAGCAGGTTGATGAACGGCCAGGAACCCGTGCTTTCGCCGCTGAAGTACGGATTGAGCGCACCGAGATGCAGGCTGACTGTCTGCAGGACCGCCAAACCACCCGCCACCATCGAGCCAAGACGGAAGGCCACGCTGGGTGATTTTAGATCCAGCGTCATCAGGATGCCCGAGAGTCCGACAACCAGCAGCGTGTAGATCGACTGCTCGCCAAGTGTCGGCACAGTGGAATCCAGGACGCCGCCATTCATTGCGTGCCGCACCAGGATTGCGACAGTGAGCAGGCCGAGTAGGCTGGCCAGACCCTGCAGGGCATTGCGGACCCGCGCACCCGGCCAGCTGCGCATCTCATAGGCCCCATAGACGGCAAGCAGGGCCGGGATGCCGTAGCCCGGCAGCAACTGGTTGAAGACAGGCGTGCGCCAGAGGGCGTCCGGTCCGACCAGCGTCGGATCCCAGCCGATCCGGAACAGCACGCCGGCAAGCGAAATGACAAGGATCCAGGGGAGGCCGCTCCAACTCCGCTTGCGTGTTGCCATGAGATAGGCAAAGCCGAGGAGAGCGAGCAGGATCGTGGTCACCACGCCGTCGGTTAATGTGTGCAGGGCAAGCGCAAAGGCGGCAAAACTTCCTGTTAGAAGCACGTCGACGCCACGTCGGAAGCGGGGCAAGGCACCTTTGCGCTCGAATATTTCGCAAGCCGCGAGAAGGACGGCGCCCAGCGCGATAGCGAAGAATGCATGCAGCCAGTCGCGGGCATAGACCCCGTAGAAGACGAAGCTGATCGTGGTGAGTGCGATTGGAAGCATGGCCGCAATGATCGCCCAGACCGTCGAGAACAACGGATCGTCGGCAAAGCGTCGGCGAATCTGGGCAAGGCCGATGAGCAGGAAGACGACTGCGAGCCCGAGAAGCAGGTACATCACATTGATGTCGATCGGCGGCAGACTGGTCGCATCGCTCTCCCAGCCGAATACGAGGGTCTGGGCCTGCCCGATCATGCCGGTTGCGATAGTGGCTCCTAGGAGCGCACCCGCACTTGCGATCGCTGTCGGCCAGAAAGTGCCGAAACGCGCGCTGCCTGCGGCGGCCAGTGCTGTGATCAGTGCTGCGAAGCCGAAGAGCGGGAAGAGATCCGTCAGGTTCCGGTTTAGCATGGCGATCGCTGGCAGCATGACGGCGAGAGATAGCGTGACGTCGAGCCCGATCTGACCGGATTCCATACGCCGTCCGAGACTTTCGAGCGACAGCGGTGCGTCAGGATCTGCCGGATCATCACCCGTGGCGCCCGGCCAGATCAGCATCCAGGCTGCGATCATGGCCATCAGCGACAAGGCGACGGGTGTGATGTCGTTGAGATCGATGAGGGCCACCAGCGCCCAGACCCCGAGCAAAGCCTGTGCCAGAGCGGGTACGATGAGCCAGCCCTTGAGGCGCGCGGCCATGGATGTCGTGACCTGTGCGACAGTTAGGTAGATGAACAGCGTCCATAGGTTCGGTGACGTCGTCGAGATGAGCAATGGCGTTACCATCGATCCTGCGAGGCCGAGCCCTGCCAGTGTCTGGCCATGCAAAAGGGAGAGGCCGAGTACGCCAAAGGCGGTAAGCGAGAGCAGAATGAAGGCAAGTGTTGGCCCGATGTAGTCGTAAACTCCATGGGCGGCATAGATCGCGCCGAATAGCGTGACCGCGCCAGCTGCCGTCAGGATGCCTGGCACCATGGCGTTGGAGTAAAGTGCCTCGGCTTTCGGCAGTGCCTTTCGGCGGATCAGTTCTCCGGTGGCGATCAGGGCGAGCCCGAACAGGGCGGCGAGTGTCAGCCGCACGCCGGGGCCGAGTAGGCCGCTCTCGATCGAATACCGCACCAGGAAGACACCGCCGAGCGCCAGCGCCAGACCACCGGCCCACACCGCCCAGCGAGCCCCGAGCAGATTCTCCAAGTTTTCAGAGGGAGGAGCAGCTTTGTCTGAGATGCGCGGCACGACTGTTTCGGTCGGCTTTGCCGCTTCGGGCGGGTTTGCTGCAATTGACGATCCTGTCGGGATTGTCGCATCGGCCAGGTAGTTCGGTTCGGCGGGGCTTCCCCCTTCTTCAGGCGTGTCCGGCACTGGTTGAGCGAGAAGCTGAGCGTTGTTCCGCTCTTCGATCTTGGCTTCGAGCGCCTCCACCTTGCCCCAGGCAGGGGTGGGTGGCGCCGGTTCCATCGGAGCGGCTGCGGCTTCGTCGAGCTTTTGGGTTTCGCTCGCGGCTCGCATGGATGGAGACGGCTGGCCCAGTCGGAGGAGCTTTTCCCGGACGCTCCGCAGCTCGTTTTCAAGCCGATCCATTCTGTCGGCTGATCCCCTTTGCATAAAGAAGAGCACGCCGATCAAGATCAACAGTAGCAGTTCGAACATGCGCGCCCCCGATGCATCTTGCAAAATCAAGGACAACCTAAACCATTTATCGTTTTGGGGAAGCTTCCTGCATCACGTAACGTGACCCTGCCGATCTGTGGCGCAGCGCGTGATATCCGCCCCTTGCATTCGCCCCCGAAACTTTCTAAATCCGATTCACCGGCAACAGCCGGTTTTCTTTGGCTCTTGTTATGCTCATTGTGAGCATAAATACGGGAGGAGGTCGCCATGGAAGCGCAAGCCGAGCGGAACACGGGCAAATCGGCGGCAACGGCGGCCGAGCGTTTTGGCGTCTGGGAGCGCCCGGATCTGAGCTACACGCCCGCAGTCGCCAGGGAGACGGCGCATCTTTACGAGCGCGTGCGCGACTTCATTCCGGAAATCGAATGGCCCGTCTTCGCGCCTTACATTCACGCGATCAACCGCGTGAAAAAAGAGCGTGGCGCGGTCATCCTGGCGCACAATTATCAGACGCCGGAGATCTTTCACTGCGTCGCCGACATCAAGGGCGATTCGCTGCAGCTAGCCCGTGATGCCGTCAGCGTCGATGCCGAGATCATCGTGCAGTGCGGCGTACATTTCATGGCCGAGACCTCGAAACTGCTCAATCCGCAAAAGACGGTGCTGATTCCGGACGGCCGCGCCGGCTGCTCGCTGTCGGAATCGATCACCGGCGCGGATGTCCGCCTGCTGCGCGAGCGTTATCCCGGCGTGCCCGTCGTCACCTATGTGAACACGTCGGCCGACGTGAAGGCCGAAACCGATATCTGCTGCACCTCGGCCAATGCCGTCGACGTGGTCAACAGCTTCGACAGCGACACGGTTCTCTGCATACCCGATGAATATCTGGCGATGAATGTCGCCAACCAGACCTCGAAGAAGATCCTCACCTGGAAGGGCCATTGCGAGGTGCATGAGCGCTTCACGGCCGACGAACTCCTGGAATACAAGCGCGCCGATCCACGCATCGAAATTGTCGCCCATCCCGAATGCCATCCGAGCGTGCTCGCGGTCTCCGATTATGCTGGTTCGACCAAGGGCATGATCGACTACGTCAAGACGAAGCGGCCGCAGCGCGTGCTGCTCGTCACCGAATGCTCGATGGCCTCCAACATCCAGGTCGAAGTGCCCGACGTCGATTTCGTCAAGCCCTGCAATCTCTGTCCGCACATGAAGCGCATCACCCTGCCGAAGATCCTCGACAGCCTGTTGTTCATGACGGAGGAAGTGACGGTTGATCCCACGATTGCCGCCCGCGCACGGCTTGCGGTCGAACGGATGATCAATCTGAAGAATTGAGGCAGTGCTGCCGGCCGGGGAGGGCTGAATGCCGACCAATCTTGAATCCATGCGGCCGCAATCCTGGCAGGGCATCGACGATATCGTCATCGTTGGCGGCGGCCTTGCCGGTCTTTTCTGCGCGCTGAAACTCGCGCCCCGTCCGGTGACCGTGCTGGCCGCCGCCCCGATCGGGCAGGGCGCGTCTTCGGCCTGGGCGCAAGGCGGCATTGCCGCCGCCATGAGCCCAGGCGACAGCTTTGACAAACATCTGGCCGATACCGTCGCAGCCGGTGCCGGTCTGGTCGAGGAGAAGATCGCACGGCTGATGATCTCGGAAGGTCCGGATCGTATTCATGACCTGCTCGCCTATGGCGTGCCCTTCGATCGTGATCTCGAAGGCCATCTGCTGCTGTCGCGCGAGGCGGCCCATTCCGAGCGCCGCATTGTCCGGGTCGCGGGCGATCGCGCCGGCGGCGCCATCATGGAGGCTCTGATTGCGGCGGTGCGCCGCACGCCGTCGATCCGTGTCATGGAAGGTTATGTCGTCGAGGAGCTGATCGCCGAGGGCCGCTTCGTCTCCGGCGTGATTGCCCGTCCCGATGCGGGCCAGTCGACGGCACGGGTCGCCTTTCCCGCGCGCGCCGTCGTGCTCTGCTCCGGTGGCGTCGGCCACCTCTATGCCGTCACCACCAATCCGGCAGAAGCGCGGGGAACCGGCGTCGGCATGGCCGCCAAGGCCGGTGCCGTCATTGCCGATCCGGAATTCGTCCAGTTCCACCCGACCGCCATCGACATCGGCCAGGATCCTGCGCCGCTCGCGACGGAAGCCCTGCGCGGCGATGGCGCTGTTCTCGTCAACCGGGCCGGGCACCGCTTCATGACCGATCTGCATGCTGAAGCGGAACTCGCTCCCCGTGACATCGTCGCCCGCGGCGTCTTCGCCGAAGTGGCCGCCGGTCGCGGCGCCTTCCTCGATTGCACCAAGGCCATCGGCAAGCATTTCGCCGAGCATTTCCCGACCGTCTACGCGTCCTGTAAAGCGGCCGGCATCGATCCGGCGGTCCAACCGATCCCGGTCGTGCCGGCCGTGCATTACCACATGGGCGGCATTGCCGTGGATGCCGATGGGCGCAGCTCGCTCGACGGTCTGTGGGCGGCCGGCGAAGTCACCTCGAGCGGGGTGCATGGCGCCAACCGGCTCGCCTCGAATTCGCTTCTGGAAGCCGTCGTCTTTGCCGGCCGCATTGCAGACAGCATCAAGGGCATGCTGCCGGAATCCACGCTTTACGAGTGGCCGAAGGCCGCCGGCGAGAACGATGATCTCGTCACCCTCGAAGACAGTGCTGAACTCAAGGAATTGCGCCGCCTGATGAGTATGCATGCCGGCGTGATCCGCAACGAGGAAGGGCTGAAGACGCTGATCCGCGACCTCGCCCGGCTCGATCGGGAGCGCCCGCGTGTGCGTTTTTCCAACATCGCGGCCACTGCAAAGCTGATTGCCGTCGGCGCCCTGCAGCGCATGGAAAGTCGGGGAGCACAGATGCGCTCAGACTATCCTGATACCAGCGATGCCTGGCATCGCCGCACCTATCTGACGCTTCGTGAGGCGGATGGTATCGCAGCCGACATCGTCGGCTGATTGGAAAGGACAAGGTCATGCCCCTATCGATGCCACAGAGCTTCCGCCCGCAATTGTCGCCGCTGATGGTCGAAGACCTCGTGCGCAATGCCCTCCTCGAAGATCTTGGCCGGGCGGGCGACATCACCACCTACGCCACGATCGGCCCCGAAAAGACCGCCCACATGACCATCAATGGCCGCGATCCGGGTGTTGTCGCAGGCCTTGTGCTGGCGGAAACCGCCTTCCGGCTGATCGATCCCGCCGTGCGTTTCGAGGCACTGGTTAAGGACGGCGACCGTGTCGCGCCCGGCCAGCCGCTTGCCAGGGTCGAAGGAACCGCTCGATCGGTGCTGTCGGCGGAGCGTGTCGCGCTCAATTTCCTCATGCATCTCTCCGGCGTCGCGAGCTACACGGCCCGTTTTGCCGATGCGATTGCCCATACGAAGGCCCGCGTCACCTGTACGCGGAAGACGTTGCCCGGTCTGCGAGCGGTCGAGAAATACGCGGTCCGGCTCGGCGGTGGCTCGAACCATCGCTACGGCCTTGATGACGCGATCCTGATCAAGGACAACCACATCGCGGTATCAGGCGGCGTCGGCCCCGCGATTGCCGCCGCTCGCGCCTATGCCGGCCATCTGGTCAAGGTGGAAGTGGAAGTGGACAGCCTCGAGCAGATGCGTCAGGCGCTGGAGGCCGGCCCTGATGTGATCCTGCTCGACAACATGACGTCGGAACGTCTGGCTGAGGCGGTTGAGATCAACCGTATCCATCACGGCCAGACGCCGGCCGTTTATGCCGTTGCCCAAGCACGTGTGATTCTCGAAGCATCGGGCAATGTGACGCTGGAGACCATCCGCGCCATTGCCGAGACCGGGGTCGATTACGTCTCGACCTCCAAGATTACGATGGCAGCACCGACAATGGATATCGGATTGGACTCAAGTTTGGTCTGAAGAGAACGGATATTCTGCTTGCACATCGATTGCCGAAACTCGCCGCATGACGCGCGATTCCGAACTTGTTCAGACATCTCAGGCGCTTGACTTTATATAAGCCAAGCCTTCGATAGTTATCGTCTACAATTAATAGTTTTGACCGTTTTTTGAGAATCCCATACCCCAGAAAAGGTGGGCCCGGCACAGTTGAGCGTAAGCAGAATGGGCGTTCGCACGATCTTCGGGGATTTTCATGACGGGCATCATTTTATCAAGCGAGAGCGGCGCAGCAGGCCGTGTTTCCATTTCCAGCCTGGACACCAATGGTGACGGCATCATCAGCGACAAGGAACTGGAGGCCGCAAAATCGGGCCGCACCCAGGACCCGACCGTGTCGAGCGAAAACGCCGCGACCGGCAGCGGATCGCAGGTGCGCGGCAGCATGATTTCCATGCTCCTGCAGATCTCCTCCATGGATACAGAGAGCGAACCCGCGCTCGACACCCGTGATCTCTTCAGCGCCATCGATGCCGATGGCGATGGCCGCATTACCCAGGACGAGTATGTTGCCGCGCGGCCGGAAGACGTCAGTGAGGAAGAGGCGACCGCCGACTTCGTCGAACTCGACACCGAACAGACCGGCTTTCTGACCGAAGAGGCGTTTACCGCCGGGTTCGCGGATGCTCCGCAGTCGCTGGATGATGCCACATACGATGCATCGGCGGAGGATACGGTCAGCATCTTCGACATCCTTGCCGAGATGGAGCGCGTCATTAACGCCTATCGCGAGAATGGCGGCGAGGCGCAACAGGCCTGACCCTGCGGATCGAAGAGCGATCTGTCAGTGTCCCGGACGCAGGCTGTGGCGGCAGCCTGCGTCTTTCGCTTTTGGGTTGCTCACCTTCGAGCAACCGGGTCATGGAAGTGACGCTAGGTCTGCGCGACCTCAGGCAGGCGCTCGGGTAATCCCGCTGCGATCCAGCGTCGTCTTCACGGCCTTCATCAGGTCCTGCGAGGTTCTTCCGAACTCACTGCTGCGGGTCCAGTACCAGAGCGTCAGCACCACCCCACTGCCGGCCAGTTGCTCGACATGCGTCGAGACGCCGAGCTCAGTGAGAACACGGGGATCGGCTTCAGCCTGCGCGCGCAGAATGGCTTCGGCCTCATCGATCTTGTCGGAATTGTCGATGTTGACCTTGAGTTCGGCCCGTCGCGTCTGGTGGCGGCTGAAATTGGTGATCGGCACATTCCACAGGATGGAGTTCGGAGCCAGCCGGTAAAGCCCATCGGGCGTGCGGAGTTCTGTGGCGAATAGACCGATCTCGACCACCGTACCGGTGATGGCACCCGTCTCGATATATTCGCCCACCCGGAAGGGCCGCAGCACCAGGAGCATGATGCCCGCCGCAATATTCTGCAGCGTGCCTTGCAAGGCAAGGCCGATGGCCAGGCCCGCGGCACCAAGTGCTGCGATGATCGAGGCCGTCTGCACGCCGAACTGGCCGAGGACAGTGACGAAGACGAGAATGAGGGCCGCATAACGCACGACATTGGCAAAGAAGCGGGCGAGCGTTTCGTCAAAGCCGCGCAGCCGGAGAAGGCCCGCATGCGTCCACCGGCTCACCAGCGCAGACAGCCACCAGCCGAGCCCGAGCAAAAGCAGGGCGCCGAGGATGGAAAAGGAATAATCGACAGCAAGCCGGCTTGCCTGGGTCAGTGCCGCCTGGGATGCCAGAATGACTTCGCTTGCCTGTTGCTCCATGCTTTCGATCCCGTGTTGTTGATGTCACGGGCTAGATGGGGCGGAAGTGGGGATGGTCAACCGCCGGAGCGGCTGCCGAGTTTCAGTCCGGGCGCGGGACGCTCTTCGAGGATCTGTCGGCGGAAGCGGAAGAGCGCTGCCGGTCTCCCGCCGGTCGCGGCCTCTGTAAGCCCCGTTGCCTCGACGAGTTCGGCCCCTTCCACCAGCCGGCGAAAATTCTGCTTGTGCAGATGCCGGCCCGAGATCGCCTCGACGGTCGACTGCAATGCCGTCAGCGTAAAGTGCGGTGGCATCAGCTCGAAAACGACAGGGCGGTATTTGATCTTGCTGCGCAGCCGCGCCAGCGCCGTGGCCGCGATCCGCCGGTGATCATGCCGCATCGGCCGCCCGAGCGGAACGGTGACCCTTCGGCGGGCAAGACGGCCATCGGACACGGCTTCATCCAGCAGGCCGGCCTCGTAGAGAAGTTCGTAGCGCTCCAGCACACGTTCCTCGTCGAACGGGAAATCGTCCAGACCGAAGGCAAGCTTCAGCCGCGAGCGTCGCGAGATCGCAGGTCCGCCCGTCGACTCGTCCAGCGGTTCCTCGGCCCAGTTCCGCAATGCCGGCAGGATTGACTGATCAATCAGGCCAGGTCGCCCCTGGCGCCAGTCCTCCCAGGGCAGGAAGCCATACCAGTCGCGCCAGGCCGCCCCGGATGTCTCCAGTCGGGCCACACCCTCGGCCTCAAGCCGGGTCAGCGCCAGATAACCGACCGAAACGACATGCGGCCCGCTGTCGCCGGGCATGGTGTGGCGGCCGCGATCGCCGAAGGTGTAGAGCTGCTCGATATAGCCAAGCTGCAGGGCCGTCTGCGCCTCCACAGTCTGGCGCAGCGACATTTCCATGGTCCGGTGCCGGGTCGGATCGAAGGGGCCGAAGGGCAGGGCGTCGAGCGCGCCTGACCCTGCGGGCACGACCAGCAGGCGCGGTTGCCCCTCGGCGATCGCAACGATCGCGGCATTGAGGCCGATCTCGATATCGGCCGCCGCACTCATGGCGCGACCGGCTCGCGCGCCGGAAGCGGCAGCACGAAGGGCTGGTTGCCATCCGTATCCGCGCCCCGGCCAAGCGCCTTCACCGCACGGGCGAACCGTCCTTCCCGCCCGAGCATGGCGTCGCCGATTTCCACGAGGCGCATATTGGGGGTCGCATAGGGCGAGGCCTCCCGCAGGCGCCGTGCCAGGGCATCGTCGTCATCTTCGGGATGCACCGCAAGGCTGGCGATCATCGCGGCCGCCGGCGAACGAGAGACTCCCATCCAGCAATGCACGATGAGCGGTGCCGACTGGTCCCAGCTGCGGGCGAAGTCGATGATCTCAGCCACATGCGCCTCCTGCGGCGCGATCAGGTCGCCGGTGCCGGCAAAGGTGATGTCGTTCATGCCGAGCTTCAGGTGTCGCTCCGCCCGGATCACGGCGGGCCGGTGAAAATCCTGGTTGGCAGCAAGCAGGCTGATCATCTCGGACGCCTTGTGACGCACGGCCATTTCCGCGATCCGGGCGAGCGGGGCAACCACGATGACGCTCATCGGATCACCCTGCTGGCAGCCTGCCGGTCCGCCTCGATCGCCTCGAAGCGTTCGAGAAATTTCGCCTGGGCCTGATAGGCCGGCAGCGGATCGATCAGGATCGTGTCACGGGTGAAGCCCTTCGGCTGGCCGAAGAATTTCCGCGCTTCGGCTTCCGCAAATCCGGCAAGCACGGTGGCCTCGAAATAGGCGGAGATCATGTCGGCCTTCTTGATCTGGTCTTTCAGGGCCGCTTTCGGATGCGCCGGCAGCCCGAAGCGCAGATGAATGGCCGCTTCCAGCCGCTTCTCCACCACCTTGTAGCCGCCGCCGACAACGGCCTTGAACGGTGAGATCATGTCGCCGATGACATATTCCGGCCCGTCATGCAAAAGCGCCACCAAAAGATCGTCGGCGGTCGCCTTGGGACAGGACCGGCGGAAGATATCCTCGACGATCAGGCTGTGCTGGGCAACGGAAAAGGCGTGATCACCCGAGGTCTGCCCGTTCCAGCGGGCAACACGGGCAAGGCCATGGGCGATGTCGGAGATTTCGACGTCGAGCGGCGAGGGATCGAGCAGGTCGAGGCGGCGGCCCGACAGCATGCGCTGCCAGGCCCGTCCCGGGATCGTGGCGGTCTCGATCATGCCTCAGGCGTCCTCAGCCGCAGCCGAAGGGAAGGCGAGGCCGGTCCAGACGGGCAAGGTGAGGCTGAGCGGCACATCGGCCGCAAGCACGGCGGTGCCTTTGCTCATCGCTTCGCCGGCCTTATCGATGCGCACGATCGCAAGCGCACGTGTCCCGGCAACCGTGCCAAGCGCGCCGATCGGCTTGCCGTCGACGGTAATCTCCGTGCCGGTCGCGGGCAATGGCTGCTCTGCCGCGACAATGACCACACGCCGGCGTGCCGTGGAGCGGTGCTGCATGCGCGAGACCACCTCCTGGCCGACATAACACCCCTTGCGGAAGGAAACGCCACCGGACTTGTCGAAAAGGATGTCGTGCGGGAACGCGTCTTGCAGGGCGAAATCGGAACCCGATTCGACGACACCATTGATGATCCGCAATGCGGCATAGCCGGATGCATCGCCGGGTTCTCCGACCTTGCCGACGATCCGCCGCACAGGTGTTCCGGCGAGTGCAAAGCGATGGTCGGCAACGCCACTTTCGTCATCGCTGCCCCAGATGGCCGTGGCACCTGTTTGCGGGCCGGCCGATAGTGTGACGGCTGCGCGCAGCTTGTACATGGTCAGCCGACGGATCAGCGCGTCCTGCTGCTCCAGAGCGGTGTCCAGCACAAAACCGTCGCCATCGCGCCAGATCAGAAAGTCGAAGAGGATCTTGCCCTGGGGAGTGAGCAATGCACCGGGGCGTGCCTCGCCGGCGGCCAGGCTGCCGAGATCGGTCGTGATCAGGTTTTGCAGGAAATGGTCTGCATCTGCACCGCCAACATGGACGAAGGCACGGTCGGGCAGGAAGGCTGAAGGCATGAGGGTCACCGTGATGTTGCGCTGGCGGCAGACTTAAGAGCCCCAAGTCTAGCCGACAAGCGCATGACGTCACAGCCCACAGTTTGGCGAGCGCGGATGTTTGAGCGTCAGTCGCCGACGTTGAAGAATTTCCACCGGCCGTCAGGGCTGATTCCGACGCGGAAGAAATTGTAATTGCCCTGTTCCTGCATCTCCGCCACATCGCCGGCAGTCACGATCCTGAGCAGTTCGACCTTCTCGCGCGGGGTCAAAAGGGCGAGCGACTTGCCGGCGAAATAGGGCCAGACATAGGCTTCGTCAGGCGTGCCCTTGTCGAGTTGCACGAAGCCGGTCGACAGCACATCAAGCAGGATTGCCAAGATCTCCTGTCCCTCGTCATCGCCAGATAGGCCCTTGAGCGCGGCAATCGGATCCTGCTCCGGCGTCTGCAGAGGGATCTGAGTCTGATTCGGTCCGACATCGAACAGCGGCTTCAACGCCTGGATATCACCGCTGGCGGCTGCATCCATGATCAGCTTGCGCATGCGGCGCACCGGCTCGGGCGCCTTTTCGATGTCGTAGATCACTTCCGGTGCCGGCTCCTCCGACGTTGCCGGGTCCGCCTGTTCCGTTTCCGGGTTTTTGATCAGTGGGTCCGGATCGGGAATGACCGGAAAGGCGTCGTCGGCGGGGCTCTCATCCTCGCCGGGCACGGGGCCTGGAGCCGAAGGTGTCTGTTCCTCCGGCGGGTGCGGTGTGATGTCCTTGATGTCGGAGAGCGCGTAGGCCGGCATCGGCCAGGAGAGGGGTAGGCTGGTGACCGATAGTGCCAGCGCGCCTGTCAAGCAGATGAGCCTGACCCGCGAAGAAATCGTCATTATGAGCCTCTGCCGTCGTGTTTTACTGAACCCGGCGCTCGGGCGAGAATTCGCCGGCCAAGAGACGGGTCTTGAGCGCGTCGAGGATGGCCTCGGCGCCGTGTTCGCCATGGATGCGGATGGTTTCGCGCATCGCCAGTGCAAAGGCTGCATCGGCGATGATCTCGGGTTCGATTCCGTCGGCCATGCCGTCGGCCCAGGCCTCGTTCTGATATTCGAGCGCAGCCTGCATCTTCTCGTGAACGATCATGTCGTCGATCTCGTTGCGGCGCGGTTCCATGGGCATTCCTCGAAGCACTCTTACTCAGGTCTTAACGACCGTATCAGCCTTTTGCCAAAACGACACGGGGTGAGGCCAAAAGAGGTGAATTAATCGTTAATTTCCATAGCGGGCGGTAATTTCTGTGGCGAGTGTTGCGCCTTCGATACGGTAATTCTCCTCTGCACGAACTGCGGCCTGGGTGCAAGAGGTATAGACTGCGGCAAATGACCGGTACCCGCGGTTGTAGGCCGCTGTCAGCTTTGCCCGGCGTTTGGGCTCGTCTTTCGTCTCGGTTTCCAGCAGAGCCTGCAGCGATTGCCGCCATTCCGGTTCTCCGGATGCATTGCAAAGGTTGCGCAGGTAATGCACCGCCCCGACGATCTCCGATAGCCGCCCGAGTCGGTCGTCATAGGGTGTCGGCTTCTCCGTTTCGACCGGTGGAGGGGGGCTAACGATCGTGGCGTCCTGCGCCGCCGCACTGATTGCGGTGAGCATGGCGGCTGCCAGAAAGATGGAAGACCGTTTGGTGAAATGCGCCATGTCAGCCTCTCCCCTCGGTGGCGGCTGACGCGACGAGCTTCTGGACGCAGTCTCGCACGCTGGGTGGCACGGGCAGATCCTCGATCTCCTCCGGAAGGAACCAGCCGGCATCGGCGGCGTCGCTGCGCGCCACGGCCACGCTGTCGCTGTCCGCATCCACCCGAAAGACCGAGAGCAGATAATGGCTGCCGGCCACGCCGACTTCGGGCAGGAGTTCATAGGTTTCGAACAGGCGCGGATTTCGCCCGACGACGCCTGTCTCTTCCTCCAGTTCGCGCAGTGCCGTTTCGGCCGGTGTCTCGCCCGGCTCCGCCCGTCCGCCGGGAAAGGCATAGAGATCGGCTGCCGGCGGATTGCTCCGGCGCACGAGGAGAAAGCGCCCGGCCCGTTCGACGATGGCAGAGGAGGCGAGGCGGGGTTGGTTCATGCGGGACGGCTCCAGTCATTGGCGCCGCTCGGAAACGAAGCAGCGACGCGGGCGAATATCGCGGCTTTTCGCCAAGCCCGCAAGCGCGACCGGCGCTTGACCCTCGGGAGATCGGCTGCCATGAAAATCGAATGTGCGGACGTTTTGCTCTGACCGCGAGCCCGGAAGAGGTGCGCGAAATTCTCGGCCTGATGGAACTGGAAGGTTTTCCGGCGCGCTACAATATCGCCCCGACGCAGCCGATCCTCGTGGTGGTGGCTGGGCCGCCGACCGAACCGGGCAGCAACCGGCCAGACCGCCTTGCGGTTCTGGTACGCTGGGGCCTGATTCCGTCCTGGGTGAAAGATCCGGCCGAATTCACGCTGCTGATCAATGCACGCTCCGAGACGGCCATCGAAAAGGCTTCGTTCCGGGCCGCCATGCGTCATCGCCGCATCCTTGTGCCGACGTCTGGCTTTTACGAATGGCACCGGCCGTCGAAGGAAAGCGGCGAAAAACCCCAGGCCTATTGGATCCGGCCGCGTCAGGGCGGGGTGGTGTGTTTTGCCGGATTGATGGAAACCTACATGTCGAAGGATGGGGCCGAACTCGATACCGGCTGCATCCTCACGGTCGGGGCCAACAAGACGATTGGCGCGATCCATGACCGCATGCCCGTGGTCATCGCGCCGGAGGATTTCACCCGCTGGCTGGACTGCCGCAGCGGCGAGCCCCGCGACGTGGTCGATCTGATGAAACCGGCCCAGGAAGACTTGTTCGAGGCCATTCCAGTGTCCGATCTCGTCAACAAGGTCGCCAATGTCGGCCCGGAACTACAGGTGCCGGTCGTTCCGCGCGCACTACTCCAGAAGCCCGTCGCGGCAAAGCCTGACGACGGACAGATGAGCCTGTTTTAGCGACGAGAGGCGAAGCGCCTCAGGCGACCTTGGGGGTCGGCTTGCGCTTCAGCATCAGAGCCGCGGCGACAACGGCCTTGAGGGCGAGTGGTCGGTAGTTGGCGGCGAGATTCTGATTTGCCGGCTTCTGCTGCTCGGCTTCGTTTGCGTTCGACATTGTCATTGTCCTCTGGATGATTCCTGACCCGGCATTTTGTTGTGCGGCTCTCTCTGTGGAGAACATGACAAAAGCGTGACCGAGTCTGTGACTCAAGTCAAATTTCGACAAAAGCGAAACAAAACGAGAGCCCCGCGCAAGCTTTTGGGCTTGGCGGGGCTCGGTTTGTAAAGTTTTCGTTAAGTTTTCGGGGTTTTCACACGCCGCGATCTATTTCCGAGAGCCCCTTTTCGGCGCTTTCTTCACCGATCGTCAGCGTCCCGTAGCGCTTGTGCCAGTTGCGGGCGCCGATCGGCAGCGAGCAGAGGTAAAGCACCACCGTCACCACCAGAACTTCCCAGGTGAAGCTCATCAGCAGGGCAACGTAGAGCACGACACCGAGAATCATCGGGAAGACGAGATCGCGGCGGATATGGCTGGTCTCGGACTTGCCCGACCAGACCGGCAACCGGCTGACCAGGAGATAGGCGATCACGATCGTATAGACCGCGCTCGCATAGGCAAACGGCAGGGTCAGCTCGAACTGGAGGAAGCCGATATAGACAGGCAGCAGCACCAGGGCCGCTCCAGCCGGCGCTGGAACGCCGACGAAGAACTCCGATTGCCAGGGCGCCTTCGTCTCGCGATCGGCCATGACGTTGAAGCGGGCAAGCCGCAGACCGGCAGCGATCGTGTAGATGAGCGCCGCGATCCAACCCAGAGAGCGGGCCTGATCGAGAACATAGACATAGAGCACGAGCGCGGGCGCCACGCCGAAATTGATGATGTCGGCGAGCGAATCCATCTGCGCGCCGAATTTCGACGTTGCCTTCATCATGCGCGCGATCCGGCCGTCGATGCCATCCAGAAAGGCGGCCAGCAGCACCATGGAGACCGCGAGCTCGTAGCGGTTTTCGAAGGCAAGCCGGATACCCGTGAGGCCTGCGCAGATCGCAAGCACCGTAATCAGGTTGGGGATGACGAGGCGAAGCGGAATTTCACGCAGTCGTGGGCCGCGCGCATTCGGAGCCGCAGCCGGTGGGGTGCGTTCGTCGGGCGTGCTGTTCGGTGCGTCCATCTCGCCCTCCATCAAGCGCGGCGGCTTATGACCGGACCCTTGGTCGAGCCGAATTCGGCAAGAACGGTCTCACCGGCGATCGCCGTCTGGCCGACGGAGACGCGCGGCTCGGCGCCAGCCGGCAGGAAGACGTCAAGCCGCGAGCCGAAGCGGATCAGACCGAAGCGCTCACCGGCGTCCAGCGGTTCGTTGGGATTGGTCCAGCAGATGATGCGGCGCGCGACAAGGCCGGCGATCTGCACGACGCCGATGGCGCCGTGGCGGGTTTCGATGACGAGGCCGTTGCGCTCGTTGTCGGTGCTCGCCTTGTCGAGTTCGGCATTCAGGAACTCGCCTTCCTTGTAGGCGATGGTCGTCACCCGGCCGCGCATCGGGGCGCGGTTCACATGGCAGTTGAACACGTTCATGAACACGGTGATGCGCAGCATCGGTTCGCTGCCGAGCTGCAGTTCTTCCGGCGGCAGGCTCATCTGCACGGAGGAGACGCGACCATCGGCCGGGCTGATCACCAGATCGTCGTCCTGCGGCGTCACACGTTCCGGGTCGCGGAAGAAATAGGCGCACCAGAGCGTCAGGATGAGACCGACCCAGAACAAGGGGTCCCAGAGCCAGCCGAGCACCAGCGACGCGACGAAGAAGGCAGCGACGAAAGGATAGCCTTCCTTGTGCACCGGCACGATCGTCTTGCGTATGGTTTCCAGCAGATCCATGAGTTCCTCAATCTTTGAAAAAGGGGTTGCCCGTGACTACCCCGAAAGATCGGCAGGGGCAATGCCGGGACGCAAATCAACTCTCGCCAGCGACGGATTGGCTGCCTTATCCGACGGTCTCGGAAAAAATTGGTGGAAAGAGAGATTGTCGAGACTCTGTCAATAATTACCCCCTAAAAAAAGGGTGACTGCATAAGCGAACTCTGTCGCTGCCGCCCAAGGAATCCAACTTGCGAACTGCTTTGAAGAGCAAAGAACTGACGGACCCAGGTTCCGCTGATGACTTGTGCTGGTTCTGCCTGAAAGGACGACCCGCGCCAGGGATCCTTGAGCCTTTGCGCGCCGTCTTCATCTCCAATCCTGCTGACATTGCGCCGGGTGCCGTCTGTTTCGTTTCGATTGGCACAGGCTCGCGCGGCCACGAACTTGCTCGTCTTCGAGCCATGCATCAGGACACCGTCTATCTGGTTGCGCTGACTGTCCAGGAGGTGGATGCGGTATTGCAGGCCGATCTCTTCGGAGCCGGCGCCGACGACATCCTTTGTGAAATGGACCCGCGACAACTCGTCTCCTGCCTGATGCGCGCCAGGCGGCATCTGCAACTGCGCCAGCGTGAAGAACGCTGGCGTCAGGACATGCAGGCAAAACTGGACATCTGGCAGCATGGGCTCGACCAATTGCCGACGCCGATCTACGTGAAGGATGTGGAGGGACGATATCTCGTCTGCAATGCGGCCTTCGGGAATTTCCTCGGCTTGAGCAGCGACCGCGTCCTCGGACAACGGCTGCAGGATTTCGTCCCGCCCGAGATGGCCGAGGCCTATCACGCCTCCGACCTGCAGCTGTTGCGCCAGGGCGGCGTCATGCGTACGGAAACGGATGTCTGCCTGCCCGAGACCGGTATGCGCCACATCATGGTGCACAAGGCTCGTCTCGATTCGGAAAGAGGCGAGATCCGCGGCGTCACCGGCGTCATCATCGACATTACGGAGCGCAAGGAACTGGAATCCCGGCTGATTGAAGCCGCCGAGCGGGATCCACTCACCAATGCCGCCAACCGTCGCAAATTCTTCCAGGTGGCGTCCGAACAGATCGCGGATGCGAAGCCTGAGACGATCCTCGCGGTTGCCGTGATCGATATCGACCATTTCAAGTCGATCAACGATGAGCTGGGTCACGCGGAAGGAGACGTAACTCTCTGCTCGATCGTCGACACCCTGCGGTCACAGGAGGCAGAGGGCATGCTGGTCGCCCGTGCGGGCGGCGAGGAGTTCTTCGCCTTCTTCCCGGAGCAGGCTGTTCCGACCGCATACGACATGCTGGAAACGGCTCGCCAGGACATTGCCCGCTATTGCCAGGTTCAGACCGGCGCCGGTGCCGCCGGCACGATCAGTGCGGGTCTCGCATACTTCAATCCGTCGGAGGAGACGATCGACCAGGCGCTGCGCCGCGCCGACATCGCGCTCTATCAGGCCAAGCGCGACGGCCGCAATCGGCTCTACCTCGCCGAGTGACGCCGACTGGTCCTTGTCAGACGGCGGGCGGGCGGCGGACCACCACACCGAGTTCGTCGCTTTCGCGGACCTGGCGGAGCCGCTCTTCGGCCTGCGTCGCTTCCCGCTGGCGGTTCCACATCGAGGCGTAAAGCCCGTTCTGTTCGAGAAGCACGGCATGGCTGCCGCGTTCGGCAATCTCGCCGCCCTTCAGCACGATGATCTCGTCGGCATTGACGACGGTGGACAGGCGATGGGCAATCACCAGCGTCGTGCGGTTCTTGGAGACCACGTCGAGTGCTGACTGGATCTCGTGTTCGGTCGTCGTGTCGAGCGCCGAGGTTGCCTCGTCGAGGATCAGGATCGGCGGGGCTTTCAGAACGGTGCGGGCAATTGCCACGCGCTGCTTTTCACCGCCGGAGAGTTTCAGGCCCCGCTCGCCGACCTTGGTATTGTAGCCCTCGGGCAGTTCCTTGATGAAACGGGCGATCTGCGCCACTTCGGTCGCCTGCTCGATCTCGGCGTCGGATGCGGCAGGGCGTCCGTAACGGATATTGTAGGCGATGGTATCGTTGAACAGCACGGTATCCTGCGGAACCATGCCGATCACGGCGCGCAGCGATTTCTGCGTCACATCGCGCACATCCTGGCCGTCGATGGTGATCGAGCCCTCCTGCACATCATAGAAGCGGTAGAGGAGGCGGGAGATCGTCGATTTGCCAGCACCCGACGGACCGACCACGGCAACGGTCTTTCCGGCCGGTACCTCGAAGGACACGCCTTTCAGGATCGGCCGGTCGGGATCGTAATGGAAGTGCACGTCCTTGAAGGCAATCGCGCCCTTGTCGATCGAAAGGGCCGCGGCACCTGGTCTGTCGACCACTTCGGCTTCGACCTCAAGCAGGTCGAACATCTGCTCGATATCGGTGAGGCCCTGGCGGATTTCGCGGTAGACGAAGCCGATGAAGTTGAGCGGCACCGAGAGCTGCATCAGCAGAGCATTCACGAAGACGAAGTCGCCGATCGTCTGGTCGCCGCGCTGGACGGCGAGCGCCGACATGACCATGATCACCGCCGTGCCGATGCCGAAGATGACGCCTTGGCCGAAGTTCAGCCAGCCGAGCGAAGTCCAGACCTGGGTCGCCGACTTCTCGTAACGTGCCATCGACGCATCGAAACGCTTGGCTTCCATCTCCTCGTTGCCGAAATACTTGACGGTCTCGAAGTTCAAGAGCGAGTCGATCGCCTTGGTGTTGGCGTCCGTGTCGCTGTCGTTCATCGCGCGACGTATGCCGATGCGCCAGTCCGACGCCCGGATGGTGAACCAGATATAGGCCCAGACGGTGAAGGCGGTGACGGCGAGATAGGAGAAGCCGTAAGTCCACCAGAAGATCGCAGCCGTCAGCAGGAATTCGATGAGGGTGGGGATCGAGTTGAGGATCGTGAAGCGCACGATCGTTTCGATGCCCTTGGTGCCGCGCTCGATGATGCGCGACAGACCGCCGGTCTTGCGCTCCAGGTGAAAGCGCAGCGACAGCTGGTGCATATGCACGAAGGTCTTGTAGGCGAGCTGGCGGACCGCATGCTGGCCGACACTGGCAAACAGCGCGTCGCGCAGCTGGTTGAGGCCGACCTGGGCGATGCGGGTGACGTTGTAGAACACGACGAGGGCGACGGCACCGAGCAGGAAGGCGGGGAGAATGCCCGCCATGTCGAGCCTGCCGTTCAGCGCATCGGTCGCCCATTTGAAGAAATAGGGGACGAGGATCAGCACGAACTTGGACACGATCAGGAAGACCGTCGCCCAGACCACGCGCATCTTCAAGTCCATCCGGTCCGCCGGCCACATATAGGGCCACAGGTTTACCAGCGTTTCCGTCGGATTGCCGGAGTCGGCCGATACGGTCTTCTTCTTCTTGTCCGCCATTCCAGTCCCCGTCAGTCCGCTGTCCAGATAGATAAAAAGCGGCGACCCTGTGGGATCGCCGCTTCCGTCAATTAGGGTTTTGTCTGCCCCAATACAATGACCGGATCGTGAATGCTCAGTTCACCGGTTCACCGCGCAGGCGTTTGCGGTGAATTTCCTCTGCGTTCGGCAATGCATCCTTCGGCACTGTGAAGATCTGGCCCGGCGCGATCCGGTCCGGATTGCGGATCTGGTTCTCGTTGGCGAGGTAGATCGTCGTGTAGCGAACGCCCTGGCCATAGACGCGCCGCGAAATCTGCCACAGCGTATCGCCACGGCGGATGATGACGCTGTTGTCGCTCTTGGCGAGAGGCGCCTGCTGGATCGTCTTCGGCGCAGCCGCGGTGTCGGCGCCAGTGGACGGGGCTGCGGCAGTTGCGGCAGGTGCCGCCGGGGTCGACGTCTCCGCTGCGGATGCATCGGCAGGCGGCGTCGGCTGATCGAGCAGGTCGCGGATCAGGGCGGCGAGCTTGGGCAGGATGGCACCAAGCCCATCGACGTCACCCGTGTTTACCGACTGCAACAGCGCAAGCGCTTCCTTCGCCTTTGCGCCATGGGCGGCGACGGAGGCCGTGAAATCGGCCGAAGCTGTCGAACCGGCGCGGAAGCCGATGATCGACTGCAGGCCGAATTCGGTGGCGGAGCGCGCCGCAGCCAATTGCTCGAGGGCTGGCTTCTGCCCATTGGCATAAAGGCCTTCGAGGATGGTCAGCGCCTTGGTGAGCGAGATGCGCAGGCGTTCGAACTCGGCCTGTTCGGGGGTGGTTTGGGCAGCAGCGGCGTCAGGGGCCGGTGCCACGACGGAAACCTGCTCGCCTTCCGGCCGCTCGAACGGCACGGATGCGCGCACCACGACCTTGCCGGACGCATCCAGCAGCTCGACTTCGATGATATGACTACCAACCGAGAGAGCCATCGTCCCATCGATCACGAAATGGCCGCTGGCATCGGTCTTGCTCTCGCCGATCGTTGCCTTGTCGGCAAAACCGCGCACGGTCGATCCGATCGGAGCCTTGCCGGCCACGAAGATCCGGTCGCCTTCGATTTCGACGGCCGTCACCTGAATTTCGGCACTGATTACCGCCGGAGACGTGGTTGCAGCGGGCGTCTCGCTCGCCGATGGCGCGGCCGGTGCCGCCGCTACGTCGCTACCGCCGGCGGGGATCGTCGGCGCGGAGCCGGCGAGCTGACTCGACGCGGCGGGCAGGTCAGGCAGACCGCTTGCCGAGGGGGCGGCAGTCTCGGCCGCCGGAGCTGCCGCAACATCGCTGGCTGGCGGCACTGAGGTCGATGCGGCGGGGGCAGCTGACGGGGCAGGGGCGGCAGCATCCGCCGCGCCCGGCAGGGTGATCAGGCGGCTTGCCTTGCCCGGCGTGGAGACCATGGCGAGAAGTTCACCCTTGCCACCCTCCGGAACGGAAATGGTGGCCACTTCCTCCGAGGTCACGGTCTTGCCATCGACGCCGGTGGCGCGGATCTGCAGCGAATGGTCGCCAGGCGGCAGAGGATTGTCGAGGACGGCGGCGAAATCGCCCGTGCCGTCAACCGTCTGGGACGAGATGACGTCATTGCCGTTGATGATCTCGACCTTCGCTCCCGGCGCGGCATTGCCGGCAATCACGGTGGAGCCATCGGGCTCGACACGCAGCACGTCGAAGCGCGGAAGATCCGATGCGGCGGCGTCGGCAGCCGGTGCAGCGGCAGTCTCGACTGGTTTGCCGAGCAATGCGTCCTTGATCGAGGCGACGAGGCCCGCGGCCTTGGCCGGATCGTCCGGCAACTGCTGGATCATCGAGAGCGCCTTGGCGGCATCGGCCTGCAGGGCCTTGATCGTTTCGGCAAGCTTGGCGTCGAGCCCTTCCGGCACGTCGATGGCGGCGAGCGCCGAAACAGCACCCTGTGCCAGCGTCTTGGCCGCGCTATAGGCTTCCACGCCCGGCGTGCGGCCATCGGCGAAGAGTGCGTTGATGCCATCCACGGCCTTGACGGCCTCAGCCTTCAGGCGGTCCATCTTCTGGGCGGCCGCATCGGCGATGTTGGCGGTTGCTGTCTCGGCGGTCGCTGCGGCCTGATCGGCGGCAGACTTGACTGCGTCGGTCGCCGCGCTGATGGCAGGTGCCGTCTCGCTCGACGGGTTCAGCCGTGGCATGATGACAAAGACCATCAGCAGGCTGACGATGGCAAGTACAAGCAGGACCACCCAGAGGGCACGGTTCTTCATATCTCAAGTCTCCCGGCGGAACAGCCGCCATATCCCTTCGAATTGCTAGCCTTAACCGCTTGTTTCGACAAGCGTCTGGACCTGATTCCGCCCCGCTTGCCTCGGGTTTTCAGCCAATTTTGTTGACCTTGCTGCCGCCAGACTGTTTTTTGGCCCGCATGAGCGAAGAAAACACCCCGATTCGATCCGTCTGCGTCTATTGCGGCTCCCAGCCCGGACGCGATCCTGCTTTCATGGATGCAGGCCGTGCCTTCGGCCGGTCGCTCGCCAAAAACGGGCTGCGGCTGGTCTATGGCGGCGGCACCAAGGGCATCATGGGGGCGGTCGCCTCGGGCGTTCTGTCTGCCGGCGGTCATGTCACCGGCATCATCCCGGAATTCCTCGTCGACATGGAAGCGACGCGCCATTCGCTGGGACAGCTCAACGAGCTGATCATCACCAGGGACATGCACGAGCGCAAGCATGCGATGTTCGAGCGCTCGGACGCTTTCGTGACCTTGCCCGGCGGCATCGGCACGCTCGAGGAGATCGTCGAGATCATGACCTGGGGCCAGCTCGGCCGTCATGAAAAGCCGATGGTCTTCGCCAATGTGAATGATTTCTGGAAGCCGATGCTGGAGCTGATCGACCACATGTCGACTTCGGGCTTCATCCATACAGCGCATCGCGTGCGGCCGATGGTGATCGACCGCATCGAGGATATCGTCCCGGCGATTGAGGGTCGATGGGCCGAAGCTGGAGCGCCCGAAGGCGATCCGGCAACCATTGCCAGGCTTTGAGGCCGCAGACGCGCGCCTCAGCGGCGCTTCAGCATCGGCAAGGTGTAGATGATCAGCGCCACCCAGATCAGCGGGAAGGCGATTGCCTTGGCCGGGCTAAAGGGTTCCTTGAACACGAAGACGGCGGTGATGAAGATCATCGACGGCGCGATATACTGCATGATGCCGATGGTCGAGAGGCGGAGAAGCTTCGCGCCGTTGGCATAGAGGATCAGCGGCACTGCGGTGACGAAACCGGCCGAAGCGAGCAGCACCGTGTCCATCGTGTTGCCCGTCATGAAATGCCCGCCGCCCTGAATGTTCAGGTAGACGAGATAGCCGAGGGCGAAGGGCGAAAGCAGCAGCACCTCCAGAAGGAAGCCCTGGTTCGGACCGATCGGCAGGGTCTTGCGGAAGAAGGCGTAGAAGCCCCAGGAGAAGGTCAGCGCGAGCGCCACGATCGGAAGGCGGCCGGCTTCGACCGTCAGGATGACCACCGCCAGAACGACCAGCGCAAGGGCCGCGATCTGGGCGCGCTGCAGCTTCTCCTTGAGGAGGATCGCACCGAGCAGGATCGAGAACAGCGGGTTGATGAAATAACCGATGGCCGTGTCAAGCGCATGGCCCGCGCCGATCGCCCAGACATAGATCCCCCAGTTGACGCTGATCAGCGTCGCCGTCACCGCCGCCATGCCGAGCATCCGGGGATTGCGGATCGCCCGCTTCAGGTCGTCGGTGCGTTTGAGGACGATCAGCAACAGGCCGGCGACGGGGATCGACCACAGGATTCGATGCGCGATGACCTCGGCCGGCGAGATATGCGCCAGAGCCTTCATGTAGATCGGCAGGAAGCCCCACAGCAGATAGGCGGAGAGGGCGAACAGGAAGCCGTTCAGGCTGTCCTTGTTCTCTGCAGGGAGGGAGGCGTCGGCCATGGTGTTTCCTGACTTTTGTTATGCTTGGAAACGGAATTACGCCTCAAGGGTTGCAGGCACCAATTCATTTCTGTGAAGAATCGTTCAGGCAGGCCGATCATTTGAGCCCTAGCAAATCGCTAAAGCTGACGCTGTCAGTCGGTGCCACGGGACTTTGACCGGTTTCGAGCGGCGATAGCTTGATGGCTAGAACACCCGGCCGTGCTCGGCAAGATAGTCGAGCATGGTGCGGATTCGGGCAGGCAGGTGTCCACCTTGGCCCACATAAACGGCGTGAAATGGTTCCTTGCGTCGAGTGAGAGCGCTGTCGAGAACTGTGACCAGCCGACCTGCCTTGAGATCCTCCGCCACCGTGAAATGCGCCAGTTGTGCAAGTCCCACGCCACCGATTGCGAAGTGACGCAAAGCCTCGCCGTCACTTGCGCTGAGCCGGCCGGCAACCGGGACCTCCACGATCACATCTCCTTCCGCCACTGGCCACTCCCTGACAGCGCGGACGTAGCCGAAGCCCAGCCGACAATGCTGCTCCAGATCAGCGGCAGTTTTCGGGACACCGTGTTTCTCGAGATAAGTGGGTGAGGCGACAATCACCAGCGGAGTCTCGCCAAGTTTGCGAGCTCGCAGGCTGGAACTCGGCATGGCGCCCGCGCGCACCGCGATATCCGCCTTCTCGGCCAAGAGATCAACGACGAGGTCCGTTTGAATAACCTCGACCGAGATGCCGGGGTATGTTTCGAGGAAACGGCCGAGGATCCGGGCAAGCACGTGGGTGCCGTAGGCGGCGCTGGTATTGATCCGGATCACACCCCGCGGATCGTCGTGTGACGAGGCGCGACGTTCGGCCTCATCCATGTCTGCAAGTATGCGTACTGAATGCTCGTAGAACGTCTGGCCTTCCGGGGTGAGAAGCAGTTTGCGCGTGGTACGGTTCACCAACCGCGTCCCGAGACGCCCTTCAAGACGCGCGACCAGCTTGCTGATGGCGGACGGCGTCATGCGCAACTGGCGCGCCGCGGCGGAAAAACCGCCACGCTCGACAACCTGTACGAACACCTCCATCTCGCCCGATCTGTTGATGTCTGCTCTGGCCATTGTGAATTCATTTCATGAATGTTGTGAGATTTCGCATACTATTTCATCGAGGGCTTGCCGTCTATCTCAAGTGCATCCAACCATCACAGGGATGTTCTCAATGCCTCTCGCACTCTATGCTCTCACCGTCGGTGCCTTCGGCATCGGCGTCACAGAATTTGTCATCATGGGCCTGCTGATCGAAGTGGGCGCTGATCTCGGCGTATCGATCGCCGCGGCCGGGCTCTTGATCTCTGGTTACGCACTCGGTGTCGTATTCGGCGCTCCGATCCTCACTGCCATTTCCAGCCGCTGGCGACGCAAGACTGTTTTGATCGCGCTCATGGTCATTTTCACCATCGGCAATGCGGCCTGTGCGCTGGCTCCCACTTACGAGACCTTGATGCTCGCCCGACTCGTTGCCGCACTCGCCCATGGCACCTTCTTCGGCGTTGGGTCGGTCGTTGCGACAAGCCTCGTCGCTCCTGAACGACGCGCATCAGCGATCGCCGTCATGTTCACCGGTCTCACCGTCGCCAACATCGCGGGCGTCCCCTTCGGAACCTGGCTCGGACAGGAATACGGCTGGCGCATGACCTTCTGGGCGGTTGCCGTCGTGGGGCTCATCGCCCTTGCCGTGCTTGCAATCTTCCTCCCACCAGACGAACAGAACCCCGAGCCGCAGGACTGGCGCTCCGATCTGGCGACCATGGGGCGCCCGCAGGTGCTCATCGGTCTCGCCGTCACGGTCCTCGGCTATGCTGGTGTCTTCACGGTCTTTACCTACATCGCCCCTATCCTGACGCAAGTGACGGGATTCTCCGACGCGGCCGTTTCGCCCATCCTTCTGGTCTTCGGCGGCGGGCTTATCCTTGGCAACCTCGTGGGCGGCAGGCTCGCTGATCACAATCTCGACCGTTCGATCCTGCTCACGCTTCTGGCGCTTGGCCTTTCGCTGGTCCTCATGTTCTTCCTGCTCGGCGACAAGTCTCTCACCGTAGCCTTGGTCGGACTGGTGGGCGCGGCAGGCTTTGCGACAGTTGCGCCCCTGCAGATGCGTGTCCTGGAAAAGGCGGAAGGCGCGGGGCAGGCTCTGGCGTCGAGCTTCAACATCGCGGCCTTCAACCTGGGCAATGCCGTCGGCGCCTGGATCGGCGGGGTCGCCATCGATCGGGGACCGGGCCTAGCGGCCCTGCCGCTGGTGGCGGCAGTCTTCCCGCTGGCTGCACTTGCGCTCAGCGTGGTCGCACAGCGCCGTGAACGCAAGGCCGTTGCCCACGCCGGTGCCTGCTGAGCCCCAGAGCATTTCCGGCGAAAATGGAGTCGCCTTCAATGCTCTAGGTCTTTGTTTTCACGTAATTCCGGACGCAAAACCGCTTCGCACTTTTGCGGGAATTGCCCAAAGTCTGCTCGACTGGCAGGCAGATCGCGTCGGGAGGTCTTACTCCGCCGCGATCTGGCCGGCCAGTTCGCGGTTCTTCATCAGCTTGTAGACGATCGAATCCATCAGCGCCTGGAAGGAGGCGTCGATGATGTTTTCGGACACACCGACCGTCCACCAGCGGGCGCCTGACGCATCGGTCGATTCGATCAGCACGCGGGTGATGGCTTCGGTGCCGCCGTTCAGGATACGAACCTTGTAGTCCGCAAGTTCGAGATCGACGATCTCGCTCTGGTATTTGCCGAGATCCTTTCGGAGCGCGATGTCGAGTGCATTGACCGGGCCGTCGCCTTCGGCAACCGACATCACCATTTCGCCATCGACGAGCACTTTGACCACGGCCTCGGAGACGGTCTTCAGCTGGCCATGGCTGTCGAAGCGGCGCTCGACCATCACGCGAAAGCTCTCGACCGCAAAGAAGTCCGGCACGGTCCCGAGTGTCTTCAGGGCAAGCAGTTCGAAGCTCGCGTCGGCCCCCTCATAGGCATAACCCGAAGCCTCGCGGTCCTTGACGACCGAGATCAGCGTGTCGAGCTTCGGATCATCCTTGGCAACCGTGATGCCGCGACGCTTCAACTCGTTGAGGAAGTTTGCCTTGCCGCCCTGATCCGACACCATGACCTTGCGGAAATTGCCGACACTTTCCGGCTCGACATGTTCGTAGGTCTTCGGATCCTTGAGCAATGCCGAGGCATGGATGCCGGCCTTGGTGGCAAAGGCCGAGCCGCCGACATAAGGCGACTGGTGGTTCGGTGATCGGTTGAGCAGCTCGTCGAAGGCACGCGACAGGCGGGTGAGGCCAACAAGCTTCTCGCGGTCGATCGCGGTCTCGAAGCGCGACGCATAGGTATCCTTCAGACAGAGCGTCGGGATGATCGTGACGAGATCGGCATTGCCGCACCGCTCGCCGATCCCGTTGAGCGTGCCCTGGATCTGCCGCACGCCGGCTTCGACGGCGGCGAGCGAATTGGCGACCGCCTGGCCGGTGTCGTTATGGGCATGAATGCCGAGCGAGGAGCCGGGGATGCCGGCTGCAATGACTGCCTGGACGATCTCGCGGATCTCCGGCGGTTGCGTGCCGCCATTGGTGTCGCAAAGCACCACCCAGCGCGCCCCGGCGTCGTAAGCCTCTTTCGCGCAGGCGATCGCATAGTCCGGATTGGCCTTGTAGCCGTCGAAGAAATGCTCGCAATCGACCATGGCCGTCTTGGCCGAGGCCACCACCGCCTTGACGCTGTCGCGGATGCTTTCGAGGTTTTCCTCGTTGGTGCAGCCGAGCGCGACCTTGACGTGATAGTCCCAGCTCTTGGCGACGAGGCAGATCGCATCGGCCTTCGCCTGCAAGAGCTGGGTCAGACCCGGATCGTTGGAGGCCGATACACCGGCGCGTTTGGTCATGCCGAAGGCGACGAAACCGGCCTGTTTCGTCCGCTTCTTCGCAAAGAAACTCGTATCCGTCGGGTTCGCACCGGGATAGCCGCCCTCGACATAGTCGAAGCCGAATTCGTCCAGCATGGCCGCGATTGCAATCTTGTCCTCGACCGAAAAATCCACGCCCGGCGTCTGCTGGCCGTCGCGCAGTGTCGTGTCGAACAGGGTGATCTTTTCGCGTGTCATGCTGTTGTCCTCAGGCAACTTGGTAATGCTAGCCCCTCATCCGGCTGCCGCCACCTTCTCCCCGCAGGCGGGGAGAAGGACGATGCGGCACCGCTTGCGCCCCCTCTCCCCGCTTGCGGGGAGAGGGTAGGGTGAGGGGCAATTCTCAAATTTAACTCTTCCCCGCAAACCGATCCGTCGCCCGGATCAGCTGGTCGAGGATGCCGGGTTCGAGATAGGCATGCCCCGCCCCCTCGATCAGGTGGAAATCCGCCTTGGGCCATGCCTTGTGCAACTGCCACGCATATTTCGCCGGGCAGGGCATGTCATAGCGGCCGTGGATGATCACGCCGGGAATGTCGGCGAGCTTGTAGGCATCGCGCAGCAATTGCCCGTCTTCCATCCAGCCGTCATGGACGAAGAAATGGTTCTCGATGCGGGCGAAGGCGAGGGCGAATTCGGCTTCGCCGAAATGCGCCGAATAGTCGGGATTGGGCAGCAGCGTGATCGTCTCACCTTCCCAGTTGCTCCAGGCAATCGCGCAACGCAACTGCTCCTCTCGATCGGTTCCGGTGAGCCGGCGGCGATAAGCCGCCATCATCTCGTGACGCTCATCTTCCGGAATGGGGGCGATGAAGCGCTCCCACTTGTCCGGGAACATTTCGGACACGCCGAACTGGTAGTACCAGTCGAGCTCGGGCCGGGTCAGCGTATATATGCCGCGAAGCACGAGTTCCGACACCCGCTCCGGATGCGTCTCGGCATAGGCAAGCGCCAGCGTCGAGCCCCAGGAGCCGCCGAAGACCAGCCATTGCTCGACGCCCATCATCTCACGCAGCCGCTCGATGTCGGCGACGAGATGCCAGGTGGTGTTGGCTTCGATCGAGGCATGCGGGATAGACTTGCCACAGCCACGCTGGTCGAACATCAGAACGTCATAGAGAGCAGGGTCGAACAGGCGGCGATTGCCGGGACCCGTCGCACCGCCCGGTCCGCCATGCAGGAAGACAGCGGGCTTGGCGCCCCGGGTACCGACACGTTCCCAATAGACGGTGTGGCCGTCGCCGACATCGAGCATGCCGGTCTCATAGGGCTCGATCTCGGGATAAAAGCCGCGCAATTCTGTCGTCATGTCAAATGTCCTTCTTCGGCGGCCAGGCCACCGTATCGTGATCGGGATGCTGGCGCGAGGTCGCCGCAATCCCGGCCGTGCCCGCCGGCAGGTCCGAGCGGTCGGTTTCGTTTTGCGGAAGTTGGAAGAGCTTGTCGAAATAGGAAACGCGGCTCTCGACCCCGTCCTGCGAGACGGGCTCAACGAGATCAGGCTTGTCGAGGCTGCCGATCGTCACGCTGATATAGGGCGAGCCCTTGGTGCGGAAGAAGAGTGGCGTGCCGCAGTCCTTGCAGAAGCCGCGCCCGCACGGGTCGGATGACTGGAACCAGCTGGGTTCGCCCCGCATCAGGAGGAAATCCTCCTGGCGCGAGCCGGCCAGCGCCATGAAGAAATTGCCGCTCGCCTTCTGGCACATGCGGCAGTGACAGATATGCGGATATCCGAGCTCGCCCGCTATTCTGTAGCGGATCGCGCCGCACTGGCAGCCGCCGGAATGCACCTGACGGGTCATTGATCATCCTCCGGTGGCCATTGAGCCGTGTCGTGGTCCGGGTGCTGGAAGCTTTCGATCGAGGCGAAGAAGGCCTCATACTCGGGGCTGGTATAGACAGGCTTCTCGAAGAGCTGATCGATCCAGGGCAGGCGCCGGTGATGGTTCACCTGGATCTGCGGCTCGAAACGCTCCGGATGATCGAAGGCGCCGATCGCGAGTTCGACGCCGCCGGGATGCTGATAGGTGAGCGGCGTGCCGCATTTCGCGCAGAAGCCACGCTTCACCTTGGCCGAGGAACGGAAAAGCATCGGCTGTCCGCGCGTCCAGGTCAGGTGTGCCTGGTCGGCGGTGACGAAGGCGCCGAAGAAGGAGCCGAACTGCTTCTGGCACATGCGGCAATGGCAGATCGACGGCCGGCCCAGCTTGGAAGCCTGGAACCGCACCGCACCACACTGGCAGCCGCCGGAATGAACGTCGCTCATGCCTACTCTCCTTATCGCATCGTCATGTAAAGGGTGACGCCGATGATGACGGCGGCAATCAACACGCCCTTGGCGATCAGCCCGTAGAGCAGCCATTTTGGCATCTTCGTATTGGGGTTCGGCTGGGTCATGGCGTGGGCTCCGGCCACTGCTGCGTGTCCCGGTCCGGATGCTGGTAGGACACGACGTCGGTCAGAAAGGGCGCGTCTTCGAGATCATCCAGCGTCGCGCGTTCCGGCAGGGCAGGGATGGCGTCGACGAAGGACAGCTTGCACTCGACGCCGAACTGGATAGTCGGCGGCATCTGCGAGGGATCGTCGAAGGCGCCGGCCGCCAGCGACAGCCCGTCGGGTGCCTCATAGGTCAGCGGTGTGCCGCAATCGCCGCAAAAGCCGCGTTGCACGAAGTTGGACGAGGCAAAGCGCTTCGGCGCGCCCCGCGTCCAGGTGACCTCGGCGTCGCCGACGGCAACGAGCGGCGCGTAATAGGCACCGAACGCCTTCTGGCACATGCGGCAGTGACAGACGGAGACATCCTTCGGCGCCCCCTGCATGCGGAAGCGCACGGCGCCACACTGGCAGCCGCCGGTATGCACTGATCTCTGCACCGCAGCCGAAACCATCTTACCGCTTGACCTCCCAGGTCGTCACCCGCTCGCCGGTCTCCTTGTCCTTGCCGTCCTTGAGCTGGATGCTTTTGGCGGCAAGCTCGTCACGGATACGGTCGGCCTCGGCGAAGTTCTTCGCCTTCAGCATTTCGAGGCGCAGATCGACCAAGGCTTGCACGGCGGCAGTGAGGTCGTCGCTGACTTCGGCCTTCTTGGGAGCAACACCCAGGAGAGCCGCGGACGCAACAAACAACGGCAGCTTCGATGGATCGGCGTTTGCCGCCTGGGCAAGCGCATGCACTGCCTGCACGGCGGCCACCGTGTTGAGGTCGTCGGAGAGCGCTACGAGCACAGAGGCATCCGGGGCCGCATCGCTGGCATCGCCCGCCGGCCATTTCGCCAGCAGACGCTCCGCCTCTTCCAGCCGCTTCACCGAAAAATCAATCGGTTCGCGGTAATGCGTCATCAGCATGGCAAGCCGCAGCACTTCGCCCGGCCAAATCCGTCCACCGAATGTCTCCGTCGCGAGCAACTCGTTGATCGTGACAAAGTTGCCTTCCGACTTCGACATCTTGCGGCCTTCGACCTGCAGGAAGCCGTTATGCATCCACACGGTTGCCATCAGGTCGTTGTCGAAGGCGCAGCAGGACTGGGCGATCTCGTTTTCGTGGTGCGGGAAGATCAGGTCGAGGCCACCGCCATGAATGTCGAACTGGTGCGGCTTGGCCTTGGCTTTCGGCGACAGCCGGTCCTTGATCTCTTCCCAGAGATAGCGGTCGGACATGGCAGAGCATTCGATATGCCAGCCGGGGCGCCCGTAGATCGCATGGGTCTTGCCCTCGAAGCTGTAGCTTGCCGGCCAGCCGGGTTCAGTGTCTTCAGACTGTTTCCACAGCACGAAATCGGCGGGGTTCATCTTGTGGTTTTCGACGGCCACGCGCGCGCCCGCCTGCTGGTCTTCAAGCTTGCGCTTCGACAGCATGCCGTAATCCGCCATGGAGGCGGTCGAAAACAGCACTTCATGCCCTTCCGAACCGGTCGCCACATAGGCATGGCCCATGTCGAGCAACCGCTGGATGATGGTGATCATCTGGGCAATGTTGTCGGTCGCGCGCGGCTCCACGGTGGGCTTCAGGCAGCCGAGAGCGGCAACGTCCTCGTGGAACTGGCTCTCCGTCTTGCCGGTTACGGCCCGGATCGCCTCGTTGAGGCTCATCGAGCCATCGGCGATCTGCGATCCGAAATCGCGCAGGGCGCGCGCGTTGATCTTGTCGTCGACGTCCGTGATGTTGCGCACATAGGTGACGTTGTCTGCGCCATAGGTGTGGCGCAGCAGCCGGAAGAGCACGTCGAAGACGATGACGGGCCGCGCATTGCCGATATGGGCAAAGTCGTAGACGGTCGGGCCGCAGGCATACAGGCGCACATTATCGGGGTCGATCGGTTCGAAATCGACCTTGTCGCGTGTGAGCGTGTTGTAAAGCTTGAGGCCGCCGGCCATGTGAAACTCCCAGAACGAATGATACCCGGCTGGACCGGGTCGTTTGTCATCTGGGTCTATGCAGGAGACGAAAACGGCCAGGCCAGCGAAGCGCTAGCGAATAATGGTCCCGCAAATGATGCAGAGGCGCGTTTTCATGGGCGCTGTTATGGCGCGGGTCCGGGTTTTGGTCAAGGGCGGTTGCGCGCTCAAGGCGAAGCGGCAAGAGGGGGCTGTCCACATTAACACCATATACGGGTAAGCCTTTGTCAATCATGCAGCTCTTATGGTGTGAGGGATATATCACCTGCGGAGATGACCTTCGACATGGAACTGACCCTGCACCTGCCGACGATCCTCGTCGTCCATGGAATGGCGACGCTGATCTCGACGCTTTTGTGTGCCTATATGTGGGCGCGCGAGCGTCCCAATGTGGTGCTTGCCATGCTCGTCCTGGCAGGGGCGTCCACCTGTGCCGGCATGGCCTTGCACGGGTGCCGCACGATCCTGCCATTGCCGCTCGCCTCCGGCGTCGGCCTGGGACTGGCTATCCTGGGGGCGGGGCTCTATTGGCAGGCCGTTGCGGCCTTCGAGGGCAGGGACCTGTCCAAGCTCAAGTCTGGCGCGGGTGGGGTCATCTGGCTCTTCTGCTGGCTTGTGCCGGCATTCCAGGACTCGGTTGCGCTCCGCGGAGCCGTTCTGGGGCTGCTGATCGCACCCTACTGTCTACTCACAGCCCGTGACATCTGGCGGGGACGCATCGCCGAGCCTCTGCCGTCTCGCACGCTTGCGGTGGTCGCCAATGCGCTCAGGGGTCTGGTCTGGTTCCTCGTTCTGCCGCTTTCCCTGTTGATTGCGCCGCCTTATGCGGCGGACGGTGGCAATGCCCACTGGTTTGCGCTCGTTGCGCTGATCAACTCGCTGCTCATCGTCCTGTCCCTGATCTCGCTGCTGATTCTTGCCAAGGAGCGCGACGAGCGGCGCTACCGGCTGGCTTCGGAGCGCGATCCACTCACCAATCTCGCCAACCGGCGCACTTTCGTCATGACAGCGCAGTCCATTCTGGCGCGCGAAGAGGGCAAGGCCGCCCTCCTGTTATTCGATCTCGACCACTTCAAGCATATCAATGATACCCATGGTCATGCCACCGGCGATCAGGTGCTTCGGGCCTTCTCTCGTGCCATCGAGAAGCGCATGCCCAAGAGCTGGATCTTTGCACGGATCGGCGGCGAGGAGTTTGCCTGTCTGCTGCCGAGGGCAAGCGGCCAGCAAGGCTTGGCGATCGCGGAGAATTTCAGGCAAGCGATTGCCGGCATGCATGAAGGCGGCGCGACCCATATCCCCATCACCGTCAGCATCGGCGTCTCGACCTCCTCCGATCCGAGCGTTCAGCTGGACACGCTGCTCGCCGAAGCCGATGCCGCGCTCTACAAGGCCAAGGCGGATGGCCGAAACTGTGTGCGCCTGCATGATCCTGTCGTCATGGTCGAAAGGGCGAGCCTTCAGCTCGAACCGTTCAAGGTCGCGATGCACGGCCACCCTGTGGCCCGCACGCGGCGACGCGGCTCAGTGTGATCAGCGCGCGGACTGCGGACGGCGAAACAGCCCGAGAACCAGCGCGCAGCCGATGATGATCACGACCCCGCCGCAGAGCTGCATCAGCGTAAGCGGCTCGTCGAGCACCAGTGCACCCACCAGAACTGCCACGACCGTCACGACGAATTCCACGCTGATCGCAGCCGTGGCCCCGATGCTTTTGACGAGGCCGAAGTAGAGCACGTAGGTGAGTGCGCTCATCAGCGCCGCCAAGGCGACAAGGTAGAGATAATCGATGGCGGCCGGATGCGCGGGCACGGGCACGAACCAGAGGAGCGGCAGCGTCAGCAGGCCGCCCGCAATGAAGGAGCCGATCGTCACCTCCCACGGCCCGGTGCCCGACAGATGCCGGCTGGCATAATTGCTGCCGAATGCGGCGGAAAAGGTCGAGCCGACCATGGCCGCGCACCCCAGCAGGAAGGCACCCGTGACGGGGACCGCCGGAAAGCCTACGAGCATGACGATGCCGATCGTCCCGAGAGCCAGCCCGACAATTCGCGCCGGCGTTATCCGCTCCAGGCCCCATAGCTGTGCAATGACCATGGAGAAGAGCGGGATGGAGGCAACAAAGATGGCAGCCATGGCCGTGCCGATGAGGGGCGTCGCATAGGAGAGGCCAACCAACTGCCCGGCAACCGTCGTGGCACCCACCATGACAAAGGGCAGCCAGCCGGCGCTGAAATCCAGCCGGCGACGCATCAGCCGCGCGATCACATAGAGAAGTGCGCCGGCAATGAAGCAGCGAAACGTCACCGCCCCGATCCAGCCGAAGGCATCGACGACATGCAGCAGCAAAAGGAAGGAAAGTCCCCACGCCAGAGACAGATAGGCATAGGCGGCAAAATCTCTGGGGGTCATGGGAGGCAATCGATGACTATGGGGGCTGGGCTGGAGTCTTAACGACAGAATCTCCCACCACAAAGCGATCAGTCAGGCTGGCCGACTTCCATCCACTGTTGCATGGCATCGACGACATCGACTGTAGGGTACTCACGAATGTCATCTTCGGACGCGCCTGCATCAAGTTCTCGCGCCCAATACCATTGCTGGAAAACCGCATATCGGCTTTCGATCAGTGTCGCGCCCTTTGGCGGAGCTGCTGCCTGTCGCACGAGCCATCCCCGCACCTTCCGAATGGCGGCCTGGTAATTGCCCCCGTGTGCCTCAATGTCCCAACCCGCGATGTCTGACAGGCATTTCTGATAGTCGTAGCGCTTTTCCTCGAGAACCAGAATGCACTTGGTGGGCAGAGGCGCCGCGCCAAATGTTTTGCAGCCATAGTCGATACCCAGCTCGAATGGCATGTTCATCCGCGCGAATTCGCCTTCGAGCTTAGCCCTGTTCCGACTGAGATCGTGAATTCCGTACTTCGACGTTCTGACGATGTCGTCGATGCGATTCAGTCGATTGATCGCATTGTCGCCATTCTGCGGGGCCAGGCGCGGCTGAAATCCGAGAAAGGTGACACAGAAGGCAATGGCTTGGAGAAGGGGAGCGTAATCGTCGTCGAACGGGCAGTTGATGAACACTGAACGTTCGAACATGGCCTCGTCCGTTAGCCCTTGGGAGGAACCGGATCGTTGCCGAAACTGCTTCGTTCGCGAATGCGACCGTCTTTCCCATGGATGTAAAGCTCGGTACGATTGCTTCGCGCGATTTCACGGGCGGTCTCGATGGCTTCGCCCTGGGTCGGATGAAGGCTAGTGGCGCGGGTCGCGCCTGCGCTTAAAACGCCCCATTTGCCGGACCTCGGAACCACATGCTGTGCTTTTGTCCTTGCCATCGCTCTCATTCGCTCCAACACGCTTCAATATAGTGGAAACGCGTTAGAACTGCCAGTGGCTTACTCCGGCATACGGTAGTCGAGCACCTTGTCTTCGCGCACCACGTAGAGCTTGCCTGTTTCCGTCTGCTCCGGTCCGACCAGTGGCAACAGCTTGGCTGCGACTTCCGAGGGATGCGGCAGCGTGTCCGGATCTTCTCCGGGCATCGCCTGGGCGCGCATGGCCGTGCGCGTGGCACCCGGATCGACGGAGAGGATGCGCAGCGGCAGGCGCTGGGTTTCGGCAGCCCAGGTGCGGGCGAGCGCCTCGACGGCGGCCTTGGAGGCGGAGTAGGGCCCCCAGAAGGGCTTGCACTTGTGCGCAGCACCGGACGACAGGATCAGAACGCGGCCCTGATCGGACTTGATCAGCAGCGGTTCCAGCGAACGGATCAGGCGCCAGGTGGCGTTGACGTTGATCGTCATGACCTTGTCGAAGACCTTCGCCTCGACATGACCGATCGGCGAGATGACGCCGAGCACGCCGGCGTTCAGCACGGCAATATCAAGCTTGCCCCAGCGCTCAAAGATATGACCGCCGAGCTGATCGATGGCCGCCATATCGGCGAGGTCGAAGGGGACCAGTGTCGCCGACCCGCCGACGGCCTTGATTGCATCGTCAAGATCTTCCAGGCCACCGACGGTGCGGGCGCAGGCAATGACATGCGCGCCGGCTTTGGCCAGTTCGATCGCGGTGAAATAGCCGATGCCGCGCGAGGCGCCGGTGACGAGCGCGATCCGGCCCTTGAGGTCGATGGTCATGGAAATTCCTGTCGTATGATCTTTGGTCGTGTGGCTCAGCCGTTGGCGGCGAGCATGGATTCCTTGCGGCCCGGCTTCTCGCTTTCCTTGTCGAGCAGGCGGGTCGGATAGTCGCCGGTGAAATAGTGGTCGGTGAACTGCGGGTTGGCCGGATCACGCGGCTTGCCGCCGACCGCCTTGTAGAGCCCGTCGATCGACAGGAAGGCGAGGGAGTCCGCGCCAATGTATTTCGCCATGGCCTCGATGCCGAGATACTGGTTGGCGAGCAGCTTTTCCGCATCCGGCGTGTCGATGCCGTAGAAATCCGGATGGAAGATCATCGGGCTTGCAACGCGAATATGCACTTCCTTGGCGCCGGCATCGCGGATCATCTGCACGATCTTGAGCGATGTCGTGCCGCGCACGATGGAATCGTCGACCAGAACCACCCGCTTGCCCTCGATCATTGCCCGGTTGGCGGAATGCTTGAGCTTGACGCCGAAGGCGCGGATCTGCTGGGTCGGCTCGATGAAGGTACGCCCGACATAATGGTTGCGGATGATGCCGTATTCGAAGGGGATGCCACTCTGCTGCGCATAACCGAGCGCTGCCGGCGTGCCGCCATCGGGAACCGGTACCACGACATCGGCTTCGACAGGCGCTTCGAGCGCGAGGTTCATGCCGGCCTTCTTGCGCGTGGTGTAGACGTTGCGACCGGCGACGACCGAATCGGGACGGGCGAAATAGACATATTCGAACAGGCAGACGCGTTCCGGCTGCGGCCGTGCCGGCATGCGGGATTCGATGGTGACAGAGCCATCAGGCTGCGTTTCGCAGATGATCACTTCGCCGTTCTTCACGTCGCGCACGAACTTGGCGCCGATGATGTCGAGCGCACAGGTCTCCGAACAGAAGATCGGCTTGCCGTCGAGATCACCCATCACGAGCGGTCGGATGCCGATCGGGTCGCGGGCGGCGATTAGCTTGGTGCGGGTGAGCGCGATCATCGCATAGCCGCCTTCCATCTGCCGGATAGCATCGATGAAGCGGTCGGTGGTCGAGGCATGGCGCGAGCGGGCGATGAGATGCAGCACGACTTCGGTATCGGATGTCGACTGGCAGATCGCGCCGGTGGCGATGATCTGGCGACGCAGCGTCAGGCCATTGGTGAAGTTGCCGTTATGGGCAATGGCGATGCCGCCCTCTTCGAGTTCGGCAAACAGCGGCTGCACGTTGCGCAGCGCCACTTCGCCTGTCGTCGAATAGCGGGTGTGGCCGATCGCCTGCGGGCCGGGCAGCTTCGCCAGCGTCACCGGATTGGTGTAGTGGTCGCCGACCAGGCCCATGTGTTTTTCGGTGTAGAACTGTCGGCCGTCGAAGGAGACGATACCGGCCGCTTCCTGGCCGCGATGCTGGAGCGCGTGAAGTCCAAGCGCCGTCAGCGTCGAGGCATCCGGATGCCCGAGGATCCCGAAGACCCCGCATTCCTCGTGATACTTGTCGTCATGGCTGCCATACACGACATAAGAAGGGCTGAACTGCTTCATGGCGAGGGCCTTTGCTCCGGGGACAGATGCAAGGATGCTGGGCTTCTAACGGCTAAGCCGCCGGTCTGTCCCGATCCGGCGGCGTTGATATGGGAGCTGGTTCGCGCGGCGCCAAGGCCGCGCGCCCATCAGTATTCGTCTCAGGGTGTCGCCGGCTGGGCCGGGGTGTCGTCGGACGGCGTCTGTTCGGCAGGCGCCTGTTCGGCCGGTGCATTGTCGCCCGTGCCGTCGGCCTGCGGCGCTTCGCGGCCCAGAATGCGTTCGCGGATCTGCGGTTCGATGTCCTGCGGGAGAACGGCTTCCAACTTCAGCACGAGCGAATCCAGGAAGGGCTTCGACTTGGCATTGTTCACCCAGTCAGGGCGCTGGCGCACGTCGATCAGCCAGTTCCAGAAAGCGACCGCAACGACCAGCAGCAGCAGGCCGCGCGCCGCGCCGAACAGGAAGCCGAGGGTGCGGTCGAGCGCGCCGATACGGCTGTCGATGATGAAATCGGCGATGCGCGACGTGATGAAGGAGATCACGATCAGCGCGACGATGAAGATGATACCGGCGGAACCTGCAAGTGCGATGCGGTCATCGCTGGTATAGTTCTTCACGTAAGGCACGAGCATCGGATAGAGGTAATAGGCAGCGGCCACGGATCCGGCCCAGCTCGCAATGGACAGCACCTCGCGCGAAAAGCCGCGCACCATCGCCAGCACCGCCGAAAACAGCACGACGCCGATGACGATACCGTCGAAAATCGTAATGGGCATAGACACCAACTCCAAGACTTAGCCGATCGGAACCGGCCTGATTGTCACCGCGATTCCGCCGGAACGCGTGCGTGTCACGCGTCGGACCGGATCAACCATCCTCCTGATCAACTGGCGCTTTCAGCCGGGAGCCGGCGATGCGCGCCACGAGATCGGGCAGGCTGTCCACTTCCCTCCATTTGCCCTTCGAACCCTTGGGAAGGTCCGGTGAGGCAGCCGGCAGGACCGCAGCGGAGAAACCGAGCTTTTCCGCCTCTTTCAGCCTCTGGGCCGTATGCGACACCGGCCGCACCGCCCCTGACAGGCTGACTTCGCCGAAATAGACGCAATCGGCCGGAAGGGCAAGACCGGCAAGCGATGAAACCAAAGCCGAGACAATGGCCATATCCGCTGCAGGTTCGCTGATCCGGTAACCACCGGCGACGTTGAGGTAGACGTCATGCTGCCCCAGCCGCACCCCGCAATGCGCCTCCAATACCGCCAAAATCATGGCAAGCCGTGACGAATCCCAGCCGACCACCGCGCGCCGCGGTGTTCCGAGCGAGGTCGCGGCGACCAACGCCTGCACTTCGACGAGCACGGGGCGGGTGCCCTCCATGCCGGCAAAGACGGCAGCGCCCGGCGCCTTTTCATTGCGCTCGCCGAGGAAAAGCTCTGAAGGGTTGGCAACCTCGCGCAGACCCTTGTCGGACATTTCGAAGACGCCGATCTCGTCTGTCGGCCCAAAGCGGTTCTTGACGGTGCGCAGGATGCGGTAGTGATGGCCACGATCGCCTTCGAAATAGAGGACCGCATCGACCATGTGCTCGACGACGCGGGGACCGGCGATCTGGCCCTCCTTCGTGACATGGCCGACCAGCACCATGGTCGCGCCCGTCTGCTTGGCATAGCGGATCATCGCCTGCACGCCGGTGCGCACCTGGGTGACGGTACCCGGCGCGCTGTCGGCGGTATCGCTCCACAGCGTCTGGATGGAATCGATGATCACGAGATCCGGCCGTTTGCCCTCCGATATGGTGGCGAGAATGTCCTCGACATTCGTCTCGGCGGCGAGCAGCACATCGGTATCGGCAGCCCCCAGCCGCTGTGCCCGAAGCCTGACCTGCGCGACCGCCTCTTCGCCCGAGACATAGATGACGCGATGACCGCGCCTTGCAAGCGCTGCCGCCGCCTGCATCAGCAGCGTCGATTTGCCAATCCCGGGATCGCCGCCGATCAGCACCGCCGATCCGCGCACGAAACCGCCGCCGGTGGCCCGGTCCAGTTCGCCCATGCCGGTCGGAATGCGCGGCGCTTCCTCGATTTCGCCGGAGAGGGATGTCAGCGTGACGGGACGCCCCTTCTTCGGCACCTTGCCGGGGCCGGAGCCAATCCCGCCCATGGGATCTTCCTCGACGATGGTGTTCCACTCGCCACAGCCATCGCATTTGCCCGCCCAGCGGGAGTGAACCGTGCCACAGTTCTGGCAGATGAATTGGGTCTTGGCTTTGGCCATGAATTACGGATCGCTTTCGGGGAAGTCGTTGGGAGATATGTCTTGGCGGCCGTGCATGACGCGCAGCACGGTCAGCGATTGATCGGAGACCCGGACAAAGAAGCGGCGGTCTCGATAGGTGAAAACGCGAATGACATTGCCCAAACCAGGAGGTCGGATGCCAGTGAGCCCGAGTTCGGCAAGGGATTCAATTTTGCGATATAGATCGAGTGTGAAGGTGTCTGCAGATGAAGGGCTGAACTGCGCAATGTGGAAGTAGATCCTTTGCATGTCACGCCGCGCTGCGCTGGACCAGATGACATTACGGCTCGCGGGCATCTTCGAACATACGCTTCATGTCGGCTAAGAAAGCCTCGGCATTTTCATAGGTGTGGACGCGTCCCGCTTCAACGTCATCGATCCCCTCCTGGATGAGCATGCGAAGAGTGGCCTTCTCCTGCTCTCGCAGCAGCGCAAGGCCGGCCGTGATCACCGCGTCAGCGCTCTCGTAGAGGCCAGAATTCATCTGTTCCTCGACAAATTCGGCGTCTTGTTGGCTCAACTGGATGCTCGGCACGGTGGACTCCGTACAGTGACGTAAATGGGATCGCGGGGGAACAATAGCAGAACAAATCGGTCCGCGCCAGTCCTCAGTCGTCGCCCTCGATATAGAGCCGTTCGTAGCGCAGACCCAGTCCTGTCAGCATTTCGTAGCCGATCGTGCCGGCTGCCCGCGCCACATCGTCGAGCGGCATGGAGGGGCCGACCAGCTCGATATAATCGCCGCCGCGCACGGCATTCGGTGCAAGATCGGTCACGTCAAAGATCGTCTGGTCCATCGTCACACGGCCGACGACGGGCACCGGCTTGCCGCCGATCACGCCGTGCGCGCCGGCAAGGCCGGTCTGCCGAAGTGGGATACCGGCGCCGGAGAGATTGCGCAGATAGCCGTCCGCATAGCCGACGGAGGCGATCGCCAGCCGGCTGTCGCGGGAAAGCGTATGGCTGGCGCCATAGCTCACCGTCTCTCCGGCCTTGGCCTCGCGCACCTGCAGGATGCGCGCTTCCGCCTTAATGACGCTGCGCATCGGGTTCTTCACCCCATTGACCGCTTCGCCGCCATAAAGCGCGATGCCGGGACGGGTGAGATCGAAGTGGTAGTCCGAACCGAGGAAGGTGCCGGCAGACGCTGAAAGGCTTGAATCAACGCCTTCGAAAGCCGCGCTAACCTGCCGGAAAGACTCAAGCTGCTGCCGGTTCATCGGCGACGATGGATCGTCGCCGCAGGCGAGGTGGCTCATGACCAGAACGGGATCAAGGCTCGCCGGGCGCGAGACGTCGTCGGTCAGCGCAATCGCTTCTGCCATCGGCAGGCCGAGCCGGTTGAAGCCGGTATCGACATGCAGCGCGCAAGGGTAGGGGCCGCGCTCCGACAGAAGCGCCATCCAGAAGGCCAGCTGCTCCTCCGATGCGATGACCGGCACGAGATCGTTGTCGAAGAACACCTCTTCCTGGCCCGGCCAGATGCCGGAGAGAACGAAGATCCGCGCCTCCGGCGCGTACGGCCTGAGGGTTACGCCCTCGGCCGGCACGGCGACGAAGAAGTCCCGCGCGCCGGCATGGTAGAGCACCTGTCCGACATCCTCGATCCCGAGGCCATAGGCATCGGCCTTGACCACGGCCGCCGTCCGCGCCTTGCCCGAGCGCTTTGCCATGTCGCGCCAGTTGTCGGCGATGGCGGAAAGGTCCACCGTCAGGCGGAGCGGAGCGGCCAGGAAATCGTCCGGCGCGTCGATGATGTCAAATCTGTCGGTCATGATAACTTTGCGTCTTTAGGGCGGGATCGAGCGACCCTAGCACTTTTCTTCAAGACGAAAATGCGGCCGCCGGATATTATGCTGCTATGCACAGTGTTTCGCAGCAGCAGGCGGCCGAAGCCTATCCGGTCTCTAGGATCGAGCGGACGCGCTTCTGGCGTGATGGGCGTTTCCGCGCGATGGAATGCCTGACGGCCTCTTTCATCACCCACGAATTCTCGCCCCATTCACACGACACCTTTTCGATCGGCGCGATCGAGAAGGGCTGCCAGGTGGCGAGCATCCGGGGCACCCGCGAGTTTACCGGGCCAGGTGCTCTCTACCTGATCAATCCCGGCGAAGTGCATGACGGCCAGCCGGGCGAGCCTGATGGATACCGGTACCGGATGATCTATCCGGATACTGAACTGCTGGTGGAGATCATCGAGGACGTCACCGGCAAGGCCTTTCACGGCAGCCCCAGTTTCGGGCGGCAGTTGCTCACCGATCCGGAACTGGCCCGCGCCTTCAACGTGGCGCACCGACGGTTGGAGGATGGGGACACGAGCGCGCTGGAGGGCGAGGAGAGCATGTACTCCGTGCTCGCCACCATGTTTGCCCGCCACGGCAGCGAAATCATTCGCGCGCCCGATTACGGCGAGCCGCTCGCCATGCGCCGCGTGCGCGATTACATCGCCGAACATTTCGCCGAGGAACTGGGCCTGGAAACCCTGGCCAGGGTCGCCGGTCTCAGCCGCGCTCACATGATCCGCGCCTTTCGCAAGCACTATTTCATCACGCCGCATGCCTTCCAGACGGACCTGCGCATCCGCCATGCGCGACATCTGCTGCGTTGCGGCGCAACGCCGTCCGACACCGCCCAGGCCTGCGGCTTTGCCGATCAGGCGCATCTGACGCGTCAGTTCAAGGCGCGCACGGGCCTAACGCCCGCCGTCTTTCGCGCCGGTTGACTTCGGTCACTTTCGTTCAAGACCACGCCGACCAAGCCGGCTAGATCCTCCGCCAACAGGAGGTCCCATGACAGAACATGCATTCCGCCGCGAAGCCATCGACGGCTTTCGCGCCATTCTTCCCTTGATCATCGCTGCGGCCCCCATCGGCTTCGTCTTCGGCGCGGTGGCGACCGGCAATGGCTTGTCGCCGCTGGAGACGGTGCTGATGAGCGCGCTCGTCTTTGCCGGCGGTTCGCAGTTCGTCGCCATGGATCTGTGGAGCCACCCGGCCTCCTGGACGGCGCTCGGCTTCGCGGCCCTGCTTGTCAATCTCCGCCACATCCTGATGGGGGCCTCGCTGGAGCGCAGCCTTGGCCTCTTTCGCCCCTGGCAGAAGCTGCCGACGCTCTTCGTCATGGCCGATGAGAACTGGGCCCTGGCGGAGGCGCGGGCGAGGACGACGGTCTTGACCCCCGCCTTTTACCTGGGGCTTGCCTTGCCCTTCTATCTCGGCTGGGTGGCCTCGAGCCTGGCCGGCGCACTCTTCGGAGCGCTGATCGGCGACATCGCCGTCTATGGCCTGGATTTCGCCTTCCCGGCGGTCTTCATCGTACTGCTGACGGGATTCTGGAAGGGCAGGGAGACCGGGCTGGTGCTGGCCGCAAGTGGTGTTGCGGCACTGACCGTCCACGCACTGGTGCCCGGCGCCTGGTACATCGCCGCTGGCGCGCTCGCCGGCCTCGGGGCTGCCTTTATCCCGCTTACGCAGAAGGAGCAGGTGGCATGACGCTTGATCCGGCAACCCTCGCCACCATCCTCGGCATGATGGCCGCCACCGTCTTCACCCGCTTCTCCGGCGCGTTCCTCGTGCGTCGCCTCAAACTCGGTGCGGGCGCCGAAAAAGCGCTGGCCACCGTGCCGCCCGCCGTGCTGATGGCCGTCGTCGCACCAACGGCCTTTGCCACCGGCTGGCCGGAGACGATTGGATGCGTGATCGTGGTCGTGGCGGCACTCCGCCTGTCCCTGTTGCCGGCAGCAGCGCTCGGCGTCGTCTCGGTGGCGCTTCTGCGCGCTGCCGGCCTCTGACGCAGATGCAGATGCAGAAAGGGCGCCTCGCGGCGCCCTCGATCTCACGGCTCTTCGTATTGAATGAAGCTCGGATCGGCCAGATCCGCAAAGCGGGTGAATTCCGACTGGAAGGCGAGCTTGACGGTGCCGGTCGGTCCGTGACGCTGCTTGGCGATGATGACGTCGGCTGTGCCCTTCACCTTGTCCATCAGCGCTTCCCATTCCGGATATTTGGGATCGGCGAGATCGCGCGGTTCGAGGTTCTTCACGTAATATTCTTCGCGGAACACGAAGAGCACGACGTCGGCGTCCTGCTCGATCGAGCCCGATTCGCGAAGGTCGGAGAGCTGGGGGCGCTTGTCTTCGCGGCTTTCCACCTGACGCGACAGCTGCGACAGCGCAATGATCGGCACGGCCAGTTCCTTGCCGAGCGATTTCAGGCCCGTGGTGATCTGGGTGATTTCCTGCACGCGGTTTTCACCCGCCTTGCCGGCACCCGTCATCAGCTGGATATAGTCCACCACCAGGCAATCGAGGCCGCGCTGGCGCTTCAGGCGGCGCGCACGGGCTGAAAGCTGGGCGATCGAGATGCCACCGGTCTGGTCGATGAACAGCGGCACCTTCTGCATGGTCTGGGAAAAGCCGACCAGCTTTTCGAATTCGTGTTCGGTGATCTCACCACGACGGATCTTCGACGAGGAGACTTCCGTCTGCTCGGACATGATACGGGTGGCAAGCTGTTCGGACGACATTTCGAGCGAGTAGAAGCCGACGACGCCGCCGTTCTTCGCCTTGAAGGAGCCATCCGGCAGAACTTCCGGCTCATAGGCTGCCGCGATGTTCCAGGCGATGTTCGTGGCAAGCGAGGTCTTACCCATACCCGGACGTCCGGCAAGCACGATCAAGTCGGAGCGCTGCAACCCGCCCATCTTCGAATCGAGCGAGCTGATGCCGGTCGAGATACCCGAGAGGTTACCGTCGCGCTCGAAGGCGGCACCCGCCATGTCGACGGCCTGGGCAACAGCATCTGAGAAGGACTGGAAGCCGCCGTCGTAGCGGCCGTTTTCGGCGAGCGCGAAGAGCCGGCGCTCGGTGTCTTCGATCTGCGCCTGCGGCGGCATGTCGAGCGGCGCGTCATAGGCGATGTTGACGACGTCCTCGCCAATCTGGATCAGCGAGCGGCGCAGCGCCAGATCATAGATAGCGCGACCATAATCTTCCGCATTGATGATTGTGACGGCTTCGGACGCCAGCCGCGCAAGATATTGCGCAACCGTGAGATCACCGACCTTCTGGTCGGCCGGCAGGAAGGTCTTGATGGTGACGGGGTTTGCCGTCTTGCCCATGCGGATGATTTCGGACGCCACCTCGAAGATCTTCCGGTGCAGCGGCTCGTAAAGATGTTCGGCTTTCAGAAAGTCCGAGACCCGGTAATAGGCATCGTTGTTGACCAGCAGCGCGCCGAGCAGCGCCTGCTCGGCTTCGATATTGTTCGGCGCTTCCCGGTAGAGCGGTTCGGGGGCCTGAGGCGCCTGCGGGCGCGCAATGTTGCGAACGGCATCGATCATGGTGTCACAAATTTCTTCGTCGTTGGGAGCGTGGCATCAGGGTTTGGCGACCCGCGTCGCCACAGTCAACAAGCGTCTCCCGCCCACTCACGTTTTTCGGGTTGTCCCCAGTTATCAACAGGTGGTTCGGGCGGCACTTGTCGAACGTCCCGGCGAAGCACTTGACGGCTCGCCGACGAATCGCTGCGGCACCCATGATTGTACGACATGGCTGCCATGGCTTCAAAAGACTTGAAAAAACTGGGCCGGCTATTAATTAGGGTGAATATAGATAGCAGCCTAATTAATTTGAGGTACATTCGATGTCCCGTGCATCCCAGAACGAGCAGCTCTTTGACGAGATGTCGGCCTTCAATCGCAAGCTTCGCGCCTTCTTTGATGCGGTCGTGCGCGAGGAGGGGCTGACCTTGGCGCGGGCACGCACCTTGTTCGCAATCAGCCGTCGTGGCCCGCTGACACAGAAAGAACTCGCCGAGGAACTGGAAATCGAAACGCCCACACTCGCGCGTGTGCTGGATGGCATGGAAAAACAGGGTCTCATCGTGCGCAGCGAGGACGCCAGCGACCGGCGCGCCAAGCGCATCGACATGACCCCCGGCGGACGTGAGACGTCGAAGGGCATGCATGCGCTGGCCAGCGATCTGCGCGGACAAATCGCCGAAGACATTTCCGCAGAAGACATCGAGATCGCCCTGTCTGTCGTTCGCCGCCTCGTCCGCAACCTCCAGCGACTGGATGTCGGAAAGGTCCGGTCATGAGCACGGTTGTCGAGCAATCGGGCGGTACAGCCCCCACCGAAGCGGAGCAGGCTCCCGCATCGCCACCGGCGCCGCCACCAGCCAAGCCTCTGTGGCTTGCTGCAATCTACGTCGCTTCCGGGCTCTTGATGTTCATCACCCAGGGCCTGGGTATGAACATCGTCAACGCCAATCTCTATCAGCTGCAGGGTCAGTTCTCCGCAACGGCGGCGGAGGCTGCCTGGTTGTCGGCGGCCTATGTGGCGCCCTATGCAACCCTGTCGCTGGCTCTGTTCAAGGTGAGGGCGCAGTACGGACTGCGGCCTTTCGCCGAATGGAGCATCCTGATCTTCGTGCTCGCCTCGCTGCTCAACCTGTTTGTCAGCGATCTCCATTCCGCCCTTGTCGTGCGCTTCATCAGCGGCTGTGCCGGAGCCCCGATCTCCTCGCTCGGCTTTCTCTACGTCCTTGAGGCCTTCCCGGCGCATCGCAAGCTCAGCCAGGGTCTGAACGCCGCCCTGATGGGCACGCTCCTGGCCGCGCCGATCGCAAGGATGATTTCGCCTGGTCTGCTTGAAATCGACGGCTGGCATGCCCTCTACACGCTGGAAGTCGGTCTGGCTCTCGTCTCCATGGCAATCATCTTCGCCCTTCCGGTGACAGCACCGCCGCGCGCGAAGGTGATCGAGCGGATGGACATCGTCTCCTACTTGCTGATGGCCGTGGGCATCGGCTGCCTTGCGGTGTTTCTCACTCTCGGTCGTCTGTATTGGTGGTTTGAAACCTGGTGGCTGGGCGTGCTTCTCATCTGCGCCATCGGCTTCATCGCCGTCACCGCCCTGATCGAGTCTCGCCGGACCAATCCCATGCTCGATTTCCGCTGGATCTTCTCGCGTGACAATCTGCATATGGCCGCCGTGCTCCTGGTCTTCCGAGCCGTGTCCTCGGAGCAGTCCTCGACCGCCGTCAGCTTCTTCCAGCAGATCGGCTTGCTGAATGATCAGCAATTCGTCCTCTGGTCGCTGGTCCTTCTTGCCTCCATTGGCGGTGCGCTCTTCTGCATGGCGCTGATGTCGTCGCGTTATGTCGAGACGGCCCATGTCATCGCGCTCGCGCTGATCGCCGGTGGCGCCTATCTCGACAGCCAGGCAACCAACCTCACGCGGCCGGAACAGATGTATCTGAGCCAGGGCATGATTGCCTTCGGAGCTGCGATGTTCCTGCCGCCGGTCATGGCCAAGGGGTTCGGCAGCGCGATGCAGAAGGGCTTGCCCTATGTCGTCAACTTCATCGCCATCTTCCTGTTCACCCAGATCACCGGCTCTATGCTGATGACATCGCTGCTCGGCAGCTTCGTCACCATCCGCGAGAAGTTTCACTCGAACGTTCTGGTGGAGAACATCCTTCTGACCCGGCCGGAAGTGGCCCAGCGTGTGAGCCAGCTTGCTGCGGCCTATCGCAAGGTGATCACCGATCCGGCCATCCTCAATGCAGAAGGCCTGACGCTCCTGTCCCAGCAGGTGACGCGTGAAGCCTATGTCCTCGCCTATACAGACACCTTTCTGTTGATCTCCGTCGTCACGACCGCAGCGCTCGCCGTGCTGCTCGTGCATCTCGCCTGGCGCTGGTTGCGGACATCCCGCCGCGCCGCGGGCGAGCTTTCCCCCCAATCCTGATGCCGAACGGACCCTCCGCCATGTTGAAGAAGATATTCACCCCCGCCACCATCCTGATCATCCTTGGCGCCGTGCTTGGCACCTCTCTGGTGCTGTATGCCTGGCGCCTGCCGCCCTTTGCGAGTTCGGTCGAGATGACCGACAATGCCTATGTCCGGGGCTATGTCACCATGCTCAGCCCTCAGGTGAGCGGTTATGTCGTGGAGGTCCCGGTCAAGGATTATGAGACCGTCGACAAGGGACAGCTGCTCGCCCGGATCGACGACCGTACCTATCGCCAGAAGCTCGCCCAGGCCGAAGCGGCGCTCGCCACGCAGAGAGCATCCCTCGACAATTCCCGCCAACAGGAGATGGCAGCCAAGGCTCGCATCGCCTCCAGCGAAGCCGCTGTCGACGCGGTCAATGCTGATCTCCAGCAGGCGCAACAGCAGGCGGAACGGCAGGACAGCCTGATCCGCAGCGGTGTTGTGGCCACGAGCGCGCAGGAACAGGCCCATGCGGCACTCGACCGGGCACGTGCCGGAATGGCGCAGGCCAAGGCTGCGGTCGAGGTAAGTCGTCAGGACCTGCAGACGATCATCGTCAACCGCAGTTCGCTGGAAGCCGCCGTGGCCAATGCGGAAGCCGCAGTGGAATTGGCCAGGATCGACCTTTCCAACACGGAAATTCGCGCGCCGCGCGAAGGCAAGCTGGGTGAAGTCGGCGTGCGCGTCGGCCAGTATGTGGCTGCCGGCACGCAATTGATGGCGGTCGTTCCGCCCGATGTCTGGATCATTGCCAACTTCAAGGAAACACAGCTCGCCGGCATGAAGGTTGGCCAGCCTGTGGAGATCACGGTCGATGCGCTCGAGCGCCAGGTGCTGCAGGGCAAGGTCGAGCGCTTCTCGCCAGCGACCGGCTCGGAGTTTTCGGTGATCAAGGCCGACAATGCCAGCGGCAACTTCGTCAAGATCGCCCAACGGGTCGGCGTGCGGGTGGCGATCGACAAGAGCCAGGGTGCGGCCGCGAGCCTGACGCCTGGCATGTCGGTGGTCGTTCGGATCGACAAGAGCTTCGATCCGGCCTGACTTCAGCGAACGTGTGAGCAAAGAAAAAGCCCGGTCCTGCGCGAGCAGGGCCGGGCTTCTTTCGTCCGCCTTTGAGGGCGGAAAATATTAGCGGTCGTCGTCGCCGTCGATGTCGGCTTCCGGATCGAAGAAGTCTTCCGGACGCAGCGCATCTTCGTCGATGCCGTAGATGGCGTCGGCCGAGGTCAGGCTTTCGCCCTTCAGCTGGCGCTCAGCTTCTTCAGCCGAACGGGCAACGTTCAGCTCGACCGAGATTTCGACTTCGGCATGCAGGTGGATGACAACCTGATGCAGGCCGATGGCCTTGATCGGGGTGTTCAGCTCGACCTGGTTGCGGCCGATGTTGAAGCCTTCGGCAGCCAGGATTTCAACGACGTCACGGGCAGCAACCGAACCGTAGAGCTGGCCGGTTTCGCCAGCCGAACGGACGACGATGAAGGACTTGCCGTTGAGAACGTCGGCAACCTTCTGGGCTTCCGACTTGCGCTCGAGGTTGCGGGCTTCGAGCGTGGCGCGCTCGGATTCGAAACGAGCCTTGTTGGCAGCGTTGGCGCGCAGCGCCTTGCCCTGCGGCAGCAGGAAGTTACGAGCGAAGCCGTCGCGAACCTTGACGGTTTCGCCCATCTGGCCGAGCTTGGCGATGCGTTCAAGCAGAATGACGTCCATGATTTTGGTCCTTTCAGTGGTCAATCAGTGTTGTCTGGAGTGTCGGTTTTGGCCTTGGCGGCCGGGGTCAGGGCAACGGTCCGGCGGGTATCCGACAGGCCGATGATGAGGGGTATGATCAACGGCAGCAGCATGACCGTCGACAGGTAAGCGAGCACGAGGGCCGGCAGGCGCCAGTCCTTGCCGCGCGTGCGAAGATGCATGGAGGCGAAACCTGCCATCAGGAAGCCGGCGCCGAAGGTGCCACAGACGGTGGCGCCAATCATCGCGGGAACGCCGCCGATGAAGCAGCCGATGATGCCGGCGAGGAAGAGGAATACGGCATTGCGGTTCAGGCGCAGCGAAGAGGGGATGTCTTCGCGCGGGCGCTTGCCCCGGCCCGATGCGGAAACGATGCGCTGCGCCACGTAATACATCAGGAACAGCAGCAACACCCAGGTGCCGCCCTGGATGATCGGCAAAAGCACGACCATGGTGCGTTTCAGCTGCTCGAGCGCGGCCGGATCGGGCAGCATGGCCGGATCCTGGCTGTTCATCGCCTGGGTCATCGCTTCGACCAGCTGGTCGGTGAATTCAGGGCCGAAGCCGATGATCACGCCGAGCGCGATGACGGCAAAGGTGACGAAGGCGCAGAGCTGCAGCAGGATGTCCGACAGCGGATACCAGGCCATCAGGTGGTCGGGTCCGCCGATCTCGGATGCCGGACGCGCAAGGCTCGACAGATGGGCGAGCCAGCCGGCGGGCGCAAGCGTGAAGATCGCCATGCCGAAGGCGAACATCGGCGACATGCTGATCATGCCGAGGAAGGCAGCCGTCAGGATGGCGGTGATCGAGGCGGTATTGCCCCAGCCGAGGCCGACAATGAGAACGGGAAGCGCGGAGGCTGCATAGAGGATGGAGGCAAGCGTCGGCTGTGCCGCAGCACCCAGCACGAGCAGGGCGGCGGTAATACCGGCCAAGAGGCCGATCATCAGCAATTTCGCATCCAGTTTATTCAACGTCGCTGTCCTGCTGGTTGAGCAGTTAGGGGAAGGTCTTCATGCCATCCGGCAGGAAAGTCCCCAACATGGGTTTTTGCCTGACGTCGCGGAAGCGCGCCATCTGGCAGTGGTTCCGATCCGCGCCCAACGCGGAAGGGATAACGGCCCGCTGACTCTTAATCAGCGGGCCGTCGGATCAGATTACGCTACGACGTAAGGCAGCAGGCCGAGGAAACGGGCGCGCTTGATGGCCTGGGCCAGTTCGCGCTGCTTCTTCTGGGAAACTGCGGTGATACGGGACGGAACGATCTTGCCGCGCTCGGAAATGTAGCGCTGCAGGAGACGGACGTCCTTGTAGTCGATCTTCGGAGCATTGGCGCCCGAGAAGGGGCAGGTCTTGCGACGACGATGGAAGGGACGACGTGCCTGAGAAGAGGATGCATCAGCCATTGTAATTTCTCCTGTTCTACAGATTACGCGCGGTCTTCGCGCGGACGACGCTCGAAGCCGCCTTCACGCGGGCCACGGTCCGGACGCGGACCACGGTCGCCGAAGCCACCTTCGCGGCGCGGGCCACGGTCATCGCCGTCACGACGCGGACGGTCGTCACGGTCGCGCTTCTGCATCATGGCAGACGGGCCTTCTTCGTGGGCTTCCACGGCGATGGTCATGTAACGAAGAACGTCTTCGTTGATGCGCATCTGGCGTTCCATTTCGTGGATCGCTGCACCCGGAGCTTCGATGTCCATCAGGGCGTAGTGCGCCTTGCGGTTCTTCTTGATGCGGTAGGTCAGGGACTTGAGGCCCCAGTTTTCTACGCGCCCGACCTTGCCACCGTTAGCTTCGATGACACCCTTGTACTGTTCGACGAGGGCATCAACCTGCTGGGCGGACATATCCTGCCGGGCAAGGAATACATGTTCGTAAAGAGCCATGACAGCTTTGCCTTTCTTGCGGTTGTCGTCACCCGGATCCGGCGCTAAGCCTCACAGACTGCTCCTGTGCGGCATGTGCCGCGGCAAGAAAAGCGTTGTGTTCGAGACGGTCGAGAGCGGAGACACGGGAGACCGGAAACCCTTGTGGTTCCTGCTGCAAGCCTTATCAGCCTGCCAGCCCTCCGTTCAGCCACCAGCCAGAGGACCGGGTGTTGTGAACGGCGCGCTTATACGCGTATTCAGGCGAAAAGCAAGGGCAGGGCCGGATTTTCCGCTCCTTGAACCTCGAATGGCACAGCACCGAGAATGCCCGCCGTCTTCTTTACCGGATGCTTACCGCGTTCGACAGACCTGTTTCCCGTGCCGAAACGGCTCCTGTAAGCTTTTCTCAATGGGCGAATGTTAGCTTCGTGTGGAATTCAGCCGCATACGCGGCTTTGGGGGCGAGACCTGATGACGGTCATCAACAGTTTCTATCGCAATCCGAACGCGCTCGTTTACGCGACGCAGCTCTTTTCTGCGACCTCCACTGCCCAAGCGCGGTCTGATGCAGCACCCACATGGTCCCGAAAGGACGACGACATTCCCTTCAGTGAGTCGGCGGGACAGAAGGCGCTCGCCCGCATCGCCGAGATTCTCGCCTTGCGCGATGCACCATCGGGAGAGGAAGCCTCGGTCGACGAAACGCTCGGTTATATCACGGGCGGGCAGGGAACGGTGGGCGATGACAAGCTCACCTTCGACGCCAAGGCCGTCTACAACATCGACTCGGGCGGTGGCGACGACACGGTGACTGCAAAAGCCTCAGCGCTGGTCTCCGTATCCACGGGCGTCGGCAAGGACAGCCTGTTCGCCAGTGCCCGCTATATCGGCGAGATCGATACAGGCGAGGGCGATGATACCCTGAAGCTCTCCGGCGATCTGGTGGTGGACGTGACGGGCGGTGACGGTAACGACACGCTGACAGTGGCCGGCGAGGCCCTGATCGGCATCGACGGTGGTGCCGGCGACGATACCATGACGCTGGAAGGCACCCGCATCTTCGCCTCCGGCGGCACCGGCAATGACACGGTTAGCATCAAGCGCACGGATATGAAGGCCGACAATGCCATTGCCGAATACGGCTTCGCCCGTGGAGACGGTCAGGACACGATCAACACGAATGGCAGCTTGGTCCTGCGCTTCAGCGGATATGATGAGAAGGACGTGAGCATCAGCGTGGATGGAAACACGGTGACCGCGACATTCGCCGGGACGGCGGATCGCATCACGGTGACGCTCGACGGGCCCGCCATGTCCGGTCAGGGCCTGACCTATGGCTTTTCCTTCGATCACGGCCGTACCGTGCTGACGATCGGCTGATACGGCGTGAAAGGCCGGCACCGTGTTGCGCCGGCTCTTTCGGATTGAGCGGAAGACGATCTCAGATCGGCATCGGGTACTCGCGGTGGATCTTGGCGATCTCCTTGAGGATCTCCTCCGACATAGTCACATCCGCCGCATCGATATTCACCTTCAACTGTTCCATGGTGGTTGCGCCGATAATGGCGGATGCCATGAACGGACGCGTCAGGCAGAAGGCGACGGCAAGCGTCGAGGGATCGATGCCATGTTTCTTCGCGAGTTCCACATAAGCCCGCGTCGGCGCTTCCTGCTGCGGCACGAGCCGGCCGCCGATATCGCCATTGATCGAACCGCGTGAGCCTGCCGGCTTCTGGCCGCCGAGATATTTGCCCGACAGAATGCCGCCGGCGAGCGGCGAATAAGCGAGCAGCCCGACATCCTCGTGATGCGACAATTCCGCGAGATCCAGATCATAATGCCGGTAGAGCAGATTGTACTCGTTCTGGATTGAAGCGACGCGCGGGAGGCCCTTCTGCTCGGCCAGCGTCAGAAAAGTCTGCGTGCCCCAGGTCGTCTCGTTCGACAGTCCGATCGCCCGGATCTTGCCGGCCTTGACGCAGTCGCTGATCGCCTCAAGGATTTCGGCGATGTCGTGCTGCGCCTGGGCGCGGTCCTGCTTGTAAGGATTGTAGCTCCAGGCGCCACGGAAGTGGAAATGCCCGCGGTTCGGCCAGTGGATCTGGTAGAGATCGACATAGTCGGTCTTCAGTCGCGACAGGCTGGCATCAAGCGCTTCGCGCAATGACGCGCCGGTGATCGGGCCGCCTTCGCGGATATAGGGGCGGCCGGGGCCGGCAACCTTGGTGGCGAGCACCACCTCGTCACGCTTGCCCGTAGACTTCAGCCAGTTGCCGATGATCTCCTCGGTATTGCCGTAGGTTTCCTTCGACAGCGGCGTCGTCGGATAGAGTTCGGCCGTGTCGAAGAAATTGACGCCACGCTCCAGCGCATAGTCCATCTGTTGAAAGGCTTCGGCTTCCGAATTCTGCGAGCCCCAGGTCATGGTGCCCAGGCAGATCTCGGAAACATGGATATCGGTTCGGCCGAGCCGGTTCATCTTCATGGGGGAATGCCTCAAATAGGAAATGGCCCGGGACGGGCTGGGGGAGATGCTGGAACAAAATAAGGGGAAATTGCCGCACTGCAAGATGGCGAAGCGGTCGAACAGTCTGTGACTTGCCGGGCTGCCGGCAGGGCTCAGGGGCCTGAAAGGCTTGACTCGCATGAGCGTATTGTGAATTGGAGGGTAAAAACCCAAGGGAGAAACGCCCATGACAGTCGCATTCACCTTCCCCGGCCAGGGCAGTCAGGCCGTCGGCATGGGCAAGGACCTTGCCGACAATTTCGCGGAAGCCCGCGCCGTCTTCCAGGAAGTCGATGATGCGCTCGGCCAGAAACTGTCCGACATCATGTGGAATGGCCCCGAGGAAACGCTGACGCTCACCGCCAATGCCCAGCCGGCCCTGATGGCCGTTTCCATGGCTGTCATCCGTGTTCTCGAAGCCAAGGGCCTGGATCTGAAGTCGAAGGTCGCCTTCGTCGCCGGCCATTCGCTCGGCGAATATTCGGCGCTCGCCGCTGCCGGCACCTTCTCCATTGCCGACACCGCGCGCCTTCTGCGCATTCGCGGCAATGCCATGCAGGCCGCAGTGCCTGTCGGTGCCGGTGCCATGGCCGCGATCATCGGCCTGGAGCATGGCGACGTGCAGGCGATCTGCGAGGCCGCAGCCGCTGAAGGTCCCTGCCAGATCGCCAATGACAATGGCGGCGGACAGCTGGTCATCTCCGGCGGCAAGGCCGCCGTGGAGAAGGCCGCAGCGCTCGCCACCGAAAAGGGCGCCAAGCGCGCCATCATGCTGCCGGTCTCCGCACCCTTCCATTCCGCATTGATGGCTCCTGCTGCCGACGCCATGCGCGAAGCGCTGTCGACCGTCGAAAAGCGCGATCCCTCTGTCCCGCTCATCGCCAACGTGCTCGCCGCTCCGGTGACATCCGCCACGGAGATCGCCGATCTGCTCGTGCAGCAGGTGACCGGCCAGGTTCGCTGGCGCGAGACGGTGGAATGGTTCGGCGCCAATGGCGTCACCACGCTTTATGAAATCGGCGCCGGCAAAGTCCTCACGGGTCTCGCTCGCCGTATCGACAAGAACATCAACGGCATTGCCGTCAACGGCCCGGCCGACATCGATGCGGCGCTTGCCGCGCTCAACGGCTGACCGACCCTAAACGATCAACAAGGAACGCGATCATGTTTGACCTGACCGGCCGCAAGGCCCTCGTCACCGGCGCAACCGGTGGCATCGGCGAAGAAATCGCCCGCATGCTGCATGCTCAAGGCGCGACCGTCGGCCTGCACGGCACCCGCGTCGAAAAGCTGGAAGCGCTGGCTGCCGAACTCGGCGACCGGGTCAAGATCTTCCCGGCCAACCTGTCGGATCGCGACGAGGTGAAGGCGCTTGGCGAAAAGGCTGAAGCCGAACTCGAAGGCGTCGACATCCTGGTCAACAATGCCGGCATCACCAAGGACGGCCTGTTCGTGCGCATGTCCGATGCCGATTGGGACAGCGTACTCGAAGTCAACCTGACGGCCGTCTTCCGCCTGACGCGCGAACTGACCCATCCGATGATGCGCCGTCGTTACGGCCGCATCATCAACATCACCTCAATCGTCGGCGTCACCGGCAATCCGGGCCAGGCCAATTACTGCGCCTCCAAGGCCGGCATGATCGGCTTTTCGAAGTCGCTCGCCCAGGAAATCGCCACCCGCAACGTGACGGTCAACTGCGTGGCGCCAGGCTTTATCGAAAGCGCGATGACCGGCAAGTTGAACGACAAGCAGAAAGACGCCATCATGGGCGCCATTCCGATGAAGCGCATGGGCACTGGCGCGGAAGTCGCCTCCGCAGTGCTTTACCTGGCATCTTCGGAAGCGGCCTACATGACCGGCCAGACATTGCACGTCAACGGCGGCATGGCGATGATCTGAGCAGGAAGCCCGGTTCGCCCTTTCCGCCAAAGGCTGTTGACCAAGGTGAGGGGGCGAATTTCTGGCTTTGCGGCGCGCTGAAACCATGTTAAGCGGGCCATGACTGTGAGCAGTCGCTCCGTCTCATGAGCCGAAGTTTATGCTTTTATTTGCATAAACCGCTCTGGGTCAGGGCCGAACGGGTTTGCTGGTGACGCCATGCGCGCTTCACCAGTTGAAGACAGGGCAGGGTGGCCACTACGGCTCCCTCTGATATTAAGAAGGTCGAGGAAACCGACATGAGCGATATCGCAGAACGCGTGAAGAAAATTGTAATTGATCATCTCGGCGTTGACGCTGAAAAGGTTGTCGAAGGCGCCAGCTTCATCGACGATCTGGGCGCTGACTCGCTCGACACGGTCGAACTCGTCATGGCCTTCGAAGAAGAATTCGGCGTTGAAATTCCTGACGACGCTGCTGACTCGATCCTGACGGTCGGCGACGCCGTCAAGTTCATCGAGAAGGCTCAGGCCTGATCGATCACGAGACTGCGGAAGGCGGGTGTTACAGCCCGGACTATCCGCTTGGGCCCGCGTGAAGCGGGCCTTGTTGTATCAAGAGCTTTGTTCAGACTGACTTCGGTCATAACCGTAGGGTGGGCTTGGGACGATGAGACGTGTCGTTATCACCGGTACCGGCATGGTATCTCCTCTGGGATGTGGAACGGAATTGACCTGGCAGCGCCTCCTGGCCAGCCAGAGCGGTGCGCGCCTCGTCACGGAATTCGAGGTCGAGGATCTTCCGGCCAAGATCGCCTGCCGTATCCCCACCGAAGGTGAAGGCGCCTGGAACCCTGACGACTGGATGGAGGTCAAGGAGCAGCGCAAGGTTGATCATTTCATCATCTATGCGATTGCGGCGGCTGACATGGCCCTCAAGGATGCCGGCTGGGAGCCGGAAACCTATGAAGACCAGTGCCAGACGGGCGTTCTGATCGGCTCCGGCATCGGCGGCCTCGAAGGCATCGTCGAAGCCGGCCATATCCTGCGTGACAAGGGCCCGCGCCGCCTTTCGCCCTTCTTCATCCCCGGCCGCCTGATCAATCTCGCCTCCGGCCAGGTTTCGATCCGCCACAAGCTGCGTGGCCCCAACCACTCCGTCGTCACCGCCTGCTCGACCGGCGCACATGCGATCGGCGACGCCGCCCGTCTCGTGGCGCTGGGCGATGCCGACGTCATGGTCGCCGGTGGTACGGAATCGCCGATCAGCCGTATTTCGCTGGCTGGCTTTGCCGCTTGCAGGGCACTGTCGACGGCCCGCAACGATGACCCGACCGCTGCCTCGCGCCCTTACGACAAGGATCGTGATGGCTTCGTCATGGGCGAGGGCGCTGGCATCGTGGTTCTCGAAGAACTCGAACACGCCAAGGCACGCGGCGCCAAGATCTATGCGGAAGTGGTCGGCTATGGTCTCTCGGGCGACGCTTTCCACATTACCGCCCCGTCGGAAGATGGCGACGGTGCCTTCCGCTGCATGACCATGGCGCTGAAGCGCGCTGGCCTCACCGCAGCCGATATCGACTACATCAACGCCCACGGCACGTCGACCATGGCCGATACGATCGAACTCGGCGCTGTCGAGCGCCTGGTTGGCGAACATGCCGAGAAGATCTCGATGTCCTCCACCAAGTCGGCGATCGGTCACCTCCTGGGAGCTGCCGGCGCCGTCGAGGCGATCTTCTCGGCGCTTGCCATCCGCGACAATATCGCGCCGCCGACGCTCAACCTCGACAATCCCGATGTCGAGACCAAGATCGACCTCGTTCCCCACAAGGCGAGGAAGCGTGAGATCAACGTTGCCCTGTCGAACTCCTTCGGCTTCGGCGGCACGAACGCCTCGCTGGTGCTCAAGCGCTACGAGGCCTGATGATAGCGGTGCCGGGACGCGCTCTGCGGCCCGGTGCGCATCAGGTGGATGACGGTGTGGGCGCTCTTGCCCGCAGTGATGTTCTACGGATAGAAATCATGGTGCACGCCCGGCGCTTCGCGTCGGGCGATGACACGGATTTTTGCCGCATTGCTGGCTGAAACAGCCGCGACAGAAAACAAAGAAGGATTGCCGGTGACCGACAACAGCCAGAATGGCGGTAGCCAGAACAACGGTGTTCCCTTTGGTCGCGATGCCGACACGAGCACCGGCAAGGGACCTTTCATTCCGAAGTCCCCGAATGACGCACTGCGCCCGGAGCGCGTGCCGCAGCCGCCGCGTCGTTCGCGCAAGGCACGCAGTCAGCTGGTGATCTTTCTGAACTTCCTGATGACCATGGTGGTCTTTGTCGGCGTGGTCGCCGTCGCCGGCTTCTACTACGTGATGGACGCCTACCAGAAGCCGGGGCCGCTGTCCGCCAACACCAATTTCGTCGTGCGCAGCGGCGCAGGCCTCGCCGAGATCGCCAACAATCTCGAGCGCAACGGCGTCGTCACCGATGCCCGGATCTATCGCTACGTCACCGCCACCTATCTCGACGAAGGCCAGACGCTAAAAGCCGGCGAATACGAGATCAAGGCGGGCTCCTCGATGAAGGACGTCACTGAATTGCTCGAATCCGGCAAGTCGATCCTCTATTCGGTGTCGATGCCAGAAGGCCTGACCGTCAAGCAGATGTTCCAGCGCTTGGCTGACGACACGGTTCTGGAAGGCGATCTGCCCTCCGATCTGCCGCCCGAGGGTTCACTGCGCCCTGACACCTACAAGTTCACCCGCGGCACCAAGCGCGCCGAGATCGTCACCCAGATGGCCGCGGCGCAAGAAAAGCTGATCGACCAGATCTGGGAACGCCGCGATCCGGACCTTCCGGTCAAGACCCGCGACGAATTCGTCACGCTCGCCTCGATCGTCGAGAAGGAAACCGGCAAGGACGACGAGCGCGCCCATGTCGCCTCCGTCTTCATCAATCGTCTCGCCAAGGGCATGCGCCTGCAGTCCGATCCGACGATCATCTACGGCCTCTTCGGTGGCGATGGAAAGCCGGCCGACCGGCCGATCTTCCAGTCCGACATCAAGAAGGAAACGCCGTACAATACGTATGTGATCAAGGGCCTGCCGCCGGGACCGATCGCCAATCCCGGTCGCGCCGCCCTTGAAGCCGTCGCCCATCCGTGGAAGACAGACGATCTCTATTTCGTGGCCGACGGATCAGGCGGCCATGTCTTCGCCGCGACGCTCGCAGAGCACAACGCGAACGTGAAGCGCTGGCGCAAGATGGAAGCCGAGCGCGCCCAGACGCCGCCCGCCACGCTCGACGCGGCGCCGGAAGTCGATCCGGGCGCCGGCAATTGATATAGGCCGAGGGGGCCGGGTTATGACACTGCAATCCATGACGGGCTTCGCCCGGGTCGAAGGCACGTCCGGGCGCTACCGATGGGCCTGGGAACTGCGCTCGGTGAACGGCAAGGGCCTCGACATCCGCTCGCGTCTGCCCCAGGGCCAGGAATACCTGGAAACCGACCTTCGACGTCTCGTCGGCGAGCGCCTGGCGCGCGGCAACCTCCAGGTCGGCCTCTCGCTGTCCGTCAGCGAGAACCGGGTCGAGGCGGTGCTCAACCACGATGCCCTGAATGCCGTGCTGGCGCTGCGCGACCAGCTCGGTCCCGATGTGCTCGACCCGGCGCCGCTCAGGCTCGATACGCTGCTCTCGATCCGTGGTCTCGTCGACATGCGCGAGGCAGTGGACGACGAAGATGCGGTGACCCGACGCGACGCCGATATCCTGGCCGGCCTCGGCGAGGCCGTGACGGCGCTTGCGACCATGCGCGAGACGGAAGGGGCGGCGTTGCGCGCCATCCTCGAAGATCAGATTACCCGCATCGAGACGCTGGCCCTGCAGATCGAGGCCGACCCCTCCCGCTCGCCGGAAGAGATCGCCCGCCGGCTGGAAGCGCAGCTCGCCGGCCTGATGGATACGACGTCAGGCCTCGACCGCGACCGCTTGCATCAGGAGATCGCGTTGATCGCCACCAAGGCGGACCTGCGCGAGGAAATCGACCGGCTGAAGGCGCATGTGACGGCCGCCCGCGAATTGTTGTCGGTCGGCGGTCCCGTCGGCCGCAAACTCGATTTCCTGGCGCAGGAATTTAACCGCGAATCAAATACTATCTGTTCCAAATCCAATGCCGTCGCGGTCACTGCCGCCGGCATCGAGTTGAAGGTCGTCATCGACCAGTTCCGCGAACAGGTACAGAATCTGGAGTAGTCCATGGCCCCTTCGGCACCCGCACTGGTAAAGATCCCGAGGCGTGGCCTGATGCTGGTGATTTCCTCACCCTCCGGCGCAGGCAAGTCGACGATCGCCCGCACCCTGATGGACAAGGACCAGCAGATCGGTCTGTCGGTCAGCGTCACGACGCGTCCGCGTCGCCAGAGCGAGATCGAAGGTGTGCACTACAAATTCGTCTCGCAGCGCGAATTCGAACGCCTGCGCGACAGCGATAGCCTGCTTGAATGGGCGCAGGTGCATGGCAACTACTACGGCACCCCGCGCGAGGCAGTCGAGACCGCCATGGGCGAAGGCCGCGACATGCTCTTCGACATCGACTGGCAGGGCGCCCAGCAGCTGCAGGAAAAGATGTCGGCCGACGTGGTCTCGATCTTCATCCTGCCGCCGACCATGGCCGAACTGCAGTCACGGCTGCATCGCCGTGCGGAAGACTCCGAAGAGGTCATCCAGACCCGCCTCAACAATTCCCGCGCCGAGATTGCCCATTGGCGCGAATATGACTATGTCATCGTCAACGACGACCTGAACGCCGCCTTCGATGCGGTTCAGTCGATCGTCAAGGCCGAGCGCCTGCGCCGCGACCGCCGCCACGGGCTGTTCGATTTCGTTGAGGGGCTGATCGCCTAATTTTTACGCGCCCGGGAAAGCAATTTATTGGCGAGTAAGCTTTAGCTAAAATTAACGACAACCTTTTAGGGTGTTGCGTTGAAAAGTGTTTTTTCGCGCGAGCTGAAAGGTTGGACATGCGGGTCATCGATGTTTCAATAAAGTGGCGTCTTCTGGCCGCACTGGCGGTTCCCCTTGTCGCAACTGCTACATTGGCAGGCGTTGAGGTCCTCAGTGCCATCAGGGATTACTCCCAGGCCGACAATATGGTGTCGGTCGCTGCAGAGATTGGCCACATCGGTGATCTCGTCCATGATCTCCAGGTCGAGCGAGGGCTGACGGCGGGTTTCCTTGGCTCCAAGGGCACCAAGAACAAGGATGCGTTGCAGGCTGCGCGGACCAATACCACGCAGGAAACGCAGGCAGTCGTGGATGTGCTGGCGCAGATCAAGGTGACGGATACCGTGCTTGCGGTTGAGGCCGAGGCGGTGTCTGCCGATCTGGAAAAGCTGGCGCAGAACCGCGCCGGCATCGACGGTCTGGCGCTGACCGGTCCGGAAGCCTTTGCCTACTACACCGCATCGATTGCCGATCTCATGACCCTGGCACAGGATTATTCGCTCCCGCATTCGCCAGAGGGGACCGCCAATGCATTGGTCGCGCATGGCCTGATCATAAATGCCAAGGAACTGGCCGGCCAGGAGCGCGGAATGGGCAATGGCTTCATCACGGCCGGCGCCTTCGACCCGAAGCGCTTCATGGCGTTTGTCGGTCTGGGCGGAGCCCAGCGTGAGCTCATCGCCAAGTTCCTGAAACTCATGCCGCCCGAACAGCGCGACAGCTACCAGAAGACACTGGCAGGAGATGGGCTTTCACAGCTCGAAGAATTCCGCCAGCAACTCATCGCAGGCGGAATTTCCAGTTCTTTGTCCGGTCTGGATGCCGGCGCCTGGTTCGCTCTCGCAACCAAGCAGATCGACCTGATGAAGCAGGTGGAGACGGCGGTTGTTGAGGCGATCGCGGCCGATGCTGCAACACGGGCTGATGCAGCCTGGTGGCGTCTGATGACAGTCGGCGGGTCGGTTCTTGCCGGTTTCGTCCTGACGATCTCGTTTGCCAGCTCCTTGTCCTACACGGTCATCCGGCCGATCGGTATGCTCACCGAAGCGGTCGAGCGCCTGTCGCGCGACGAGATCGATGTCCATCTGATCCACAGCGAAGGCAATGATGAGGTCGGGCGCATGGGGCAAGCCATCCGTCATTGCGTGGCCAACAGCAAGGCGAAGGCTGAGCGGGAGCGTGATGAACAGGAAAAGATCGAGGCGGATAAGCGTGCCCGCGAACGGGCCGCAGAACAGGAACGCGCCGAGCGAGCGGCGGAAATTGCCTATGCGGTTGGCGAACTGGCGGCCGGTTTGGCAGCCTTGGCGCGCGGCGAGACTAACTACCGTGCCCAGCATCCTTTCGCAGGCGAACTGGAGCGTCTGAGGACCGATTTCAACAACTCGATGAGCACGCTGCACTCGGTCGTTGAAACGATTGCCCAGAGTTCCGATACCATCAAGAGCGGATCGGATGAACTGCGTAGCTCTGCGGATGAACTCGCTCAACGTACAGAGCGTCAGGCCGCAGCTCTGGAGCAGGCCTCAGCGTCTCTCAGCGAGGTGACGTCGAACTTGGCCCAATCGAGCAAGAGAGCCGAATCGGTTGGCAATCTGGTGCAGACCACAGCGGCCGATGCCATGCAGTCGGGCACGGTCGTCGCCAACACGGTGGAGGCCATTTCTCAGATCGAACAGTCTTCGGGGCAGATCGGGCAGATCATCAGCGTCATCGACGAGATCGCTTTCCAGACCAACCTTCTGGCACTCAATGCGGGTGTTGAGGCGGCCCGGGCCGGAGAGGCCGGAAAGGGCTTCGCCGTCGTCGCCCAGGAAGTCCGCGAACTCGCGCAAAGGTCGGCGACAGCTGCGAGGGAGATCAAGGCATTGATCCAGAGATCGAGCAAGGAAGTGCAACTCGGCGTCGAACTGGTTGGTGAAACGGGTCGGGCCCTGCGGCAGATCGAGGCGAATGTCTCGCGGATCAATCAGGACGTCGTGGAAATAGTCCGTGCATCGCGTGAACAGTCGGCCTCGATCAGTGAAATCAATGCCGCGATGAACCAGATGGATCAGGTGACGCAGCAAAATGCGGCAATGGTCGAGGAGGCGACCGCTGCCACCCATTCGCTCGGAACGGAAGCCCATCGTCTCAGTGAACAGGTCGACATCTTCCGCGGTGGCGGCCGTAAAGAGCACGGCCGGCGGGCGGCCTGAGGGCCGCCGCAGCCTCTACATCGGCTCACCGTATCTGGCGCTCGCGACCGACTGCCAGATACGGTGACCTTCACTCCCCCCTCGGAAAACGCTGACTCTCTTCCAGGATGTTGAGATCCATATGGTTGCGCATATAGCGCTCGGACGCCTTCTGCAGCGGCTGGTAGTCCCAGGGGAAATAGGCACCGTTGCGCAGCGCCTGATAAACCACATGCCGGCGCGCCTGGCTTTCGCGCACGGCCGCGTCGAATTTCGTCAGATCCCAGCGTGACCGCGCCTCGTCGGCAAGCCGATTGAACACCGATTGGGCGGAAGGCGCGTCGGCCAGGTTTTCGAGTTCATAAGGGTCTGCCTCCAGATCGACCAGGATCGGCGCGTCTGCCTGGCAGAGCGTCAGCTTGTAGCGGGCGTCGCGCAGGCCGACCATGGGGCTGACCGTGCCCTCGGCCGCATATTCCATCGGCACCATTCCGCGAGTGCCAGTCCCCTTGGCCAGCGGCATCAGGTCTTCGCCATCGGTCCAATCGGCAAGCGTCGAGATGTCGATGCCGGCGAGGCCAGCGACCGTCGGCGTCACGTCGAGCGTCGAGACCGGCGTCGTCACCAGCCGTCCCTCGATGCCGGGAACCGAGATCATCAGCGGCACGCGGGCCGATCCCTCGAAGAAATTCATCTTGAACCACAGACCGCGCTCGCCCAGCATGTCGCCATGGTCGGAGACGAAGAGGATGACGGTATTGTCCGCCATGCGCGTCCGCTCCAGCACGTCGAGGATCTCGCCGATTTTGTCGTCGACATAGGAGATATTGGCGAAATAGCCCTGCCGCGCCCGGCGGATCTGTTCGTCGGTGATGTCGAAAGCGGTGTGGTCGCAGGCGTCCATCAGGCGCTGTGAATGCGTATCCTGCTCGTCATAGGGAATCGCCGGCACCGTCGGATCAAGCGCCGGGCAGTCTTCATAGAGATCCCAGTACTTGCGCCGCGCCACATAAGGGTCGTGCGGATGGGTGAAACTCACTGTCAGGCACCACGGCCGTTCGTCATGGCCGCGTGACAGGTCGTAGAGCCGGCGGGTGGCGTTGTAGGCAACCTCGTCGTCATACTCCATCTGGTTGGTGATCTCGGCGACACCGGCGCCGGTCACGGAGCCAAGATTGTGATACCACCAGTCGATCCGCTCGCCGGGTTTGCGATAGTCCGGCGTCCAGCCGAAATCGGCGGGGTAGATGTCCGTCGTCAACCGTTCCTCGAAGCCGTGCAACTGGTCTGGCCCGACGAAATGCATTTTGCCGGACAGGCTGGTCTGATAGCCCGCCGCGCGCAGATGGTGCGCAAAAGTCGGGATATCCGAGGCGAATTCCGCCGCATTGTCATAGACCCGCGTGCGGCTCGGCAATTGCCCCGACATGAAGGAGGCGCGCGCCGGTGCGCAGAGCGGGCTCGCCGTATAGGCATTGGCAAAGCGGACGGACCGGTCAGCCAGCGATTTCAGATGCGGTGCATGGAGAAAATCCGCCGGTCCGTCGGGAAAGAAGGTGCCGTTGAACTGGTCCACCATCAGGATCAGGATGTTCGGGCGTTCAGTCATGGATTTCCCCTTTGCCTTGATATTGTCTGGGCTTATTGAAGAGGGAGAGCCAATGGCTGTGTAGTCGTAGTTTTTTGATGCATGGTATAAGGAATTTGGATGGCTGAGGCGCCGGTGTATCTGGGCTGGATGAGACTTCTGGTCGAAGTCGCACGACGAGGTTCCCTCTCGGCCGCAGCAGAAGCCATGGGGCTGAGCCAGCCGGCAGTCAGCTATCAGGTCCGCTTGCTTGAACAGCGCTTCGGTGTTCCCTTGCTCAAGCGTCTGCATCGGGGTGTGAGCCTCACGGACGAGGGGCGCCGGCTGCTCCAGATTGCCGAGCGGACGGTGCGTGATGTCGACACGCTCGAGCGTGACATCCGCCGGGGCCGCCGTCGCCCGGTGATCCGTCTTGTCACCGACTATGCCTTTTCGAGCCTCTGGCTGATTCCCAGAATGCCAGGCTTTCGCCAGGCGCATCCGCAGATCGACCTGCAGATTGTCGCCTCCCAACGCCTCGCATCCGACTGGCAGGAGGAAGGTGATCTCGCGGTGGCCTTTGGCGCTCGTGCAGATTTCGCCGGCGCTGCCATGCTGCTCATGCCGGAACGCGTCGTGCCTGTCTGCGCACCGGCGCTGCTGGCGCGATGGACGCAGGACGACGGCTCTGCCGTGGCTGATGCCCCCCGCATTCATCTCGAAGCGGAGCCAGGGTCGCCCTGGCTGGATTGGAGATCCTATGCCGCCGCCGCTGGAACCTCTCTGGAGCCGGGAAGCGTACCCGGCGACCTGCGCTTCAACACCTATGCCATGGTCGTGCAGGCCGCTCTGGGTGGGCAGGGCATGGCGCTGGGCTGGCTCGGCGTCATCGATCAATTCCTGGAGGCAGGTCTGCTCGTACCGGCCGGTGAATGCGTCGAGGTTCCGGACAGAGGTTACTGGTTGCTGGGCGGATCGGAGCAAGGCGCCGTCATGCAGCTCCGTGCGTGGTTGCAGGATGAGACGGGTGCCGCAGAACGTCAGTCGTCCTGACACGGGTGAATGGCTGAAATTTAGCATTGTATAAGTTGCATAAGTTATTCGTAGCTAATATTTAACCGCTTCTGTCTCATTCTCCAGCTGCCGTTAAAGTTGCGTGTCGCACCGACATGCACAGGCTGATCTGGAGACAGAAATGCGCTTGACCGACATCTCGGTAACCTGGCGTCTTGCTTTCGCCCTCGCCGTTCCACTGCTCGCCTTGGCAGGCCTTGCCTATGTCGAGATCAACAGCACCTATCTTGCCTACATGAACGCCCGCGAACTGGGCGTGGTGAGCGAAGATCTCGGAATTCTCGGGGATCTGGTCCACTCGCTCCAGTCCGAACGTGCCGAAGCTGTTGGCGTGCTGGCGACCAAGGGGACGCAGCATCGCACCGAGCTGGCAAATGCGCGCACTGCCGTTGATGCGGGCGTGGGCCATGTGGCGAAGATCAGGTCGGACATTCTCGCAGAGGGCGATCCAACGTTGACGCGCCACGAGCAGGGGCTGGAGCAGATACTCGCCGAGCTCACCGCGATCCGCTCGAAGGTCGATACCCTCGGCATCTCCCAGACAGAAACGTTCACCTACTACACCGTGCTCGTGCGCAACCTGATGAAGATCTCCCAGGAGTTTTCGCTGGAAGCCGGCGCCAAGGGCGTCGTGGGCAAGATGATGGCCTACAGCCTGCTGATGAATGCCAAGGAAGTGGCGGGGCAGGAGCGCAATCTCGGCCACAGCTTCCTTGCCGAGGGCAGGTTCGACGAAGCCCACTACCTCGATTTCATCGGCATGTTCGGGTCGCAGAAGACCCTTATCGATCAGTATCTCGATCTCATCCCAGACGGCGACCGCGAGCACTATGCCGCGTCGCTGCATACCCCTGATGCCGATGCGGTTGAAAAGATCCGTTCTGCGATGATGAAGGCAGGCCTGACAGCGGATTTCACCGGCTTCAACGATCAGGAATGGCTCGAACGTTCGGCCAGACGGATCGAGCGCCTGAAGGAGCTGGAAAACGAGACCCTGGCGGCAATCGTTGCAGACAGCCAGGCGATCGCCGACGGTGAATACCATCATCTGCTCAAGGTTGGCGGCATCACCGGTGGTGTCCTCGCAATCGCCTGCTTCTTCGCGATTTCGCTCTCGCTGACCGTCGTGCGCCCTTTGCGTCTGCTCACCCGGACCATGCACAAACTGGCGGCAGGCGAGATCGAGGTGGATCTCATTCGCTCCGACAGCAAGGACGAGATTGGCCAGATGGGGTCGGCGGTCGGCCGTTACATTGCCCTTGCCAGGGAACGGATGCTGAAGGACATTGCCGAACAGGAGGAGGCTGCAAGGATCAAGCGTCTTGCCGAAATGGCAGCCGAGCAGGAGCGCGCTGAGCGTGCCGCGGAGATCGCCTATGCCGTCGAACAGCTCGCCGAGGGTCTGGATGCGCTATCGAGCGGCGAAATCGGCTTCCGTCTCGAACGCCCGTTTGCCGAGAGCCTGGATGCCCTCAGAACCAATTTCAATGGTTCCATGGAGCGGCTCTGCGGAATCATGGCGACCATTCGCCAGAGCACCGGTCATCTGCATGGAGGCTCGCAAGAGCTGCAACTGGCTGCAGATGATCTCGCGCGCCGGACCGAGCGTCAGGCGGCGGCGCTTGAGGAGGCGGCCGCCTCCATCAACGAAATCACCACCGCAATCGGCAGCGCTGCCCAACGGGCAGACGAGGCCGGTAACCTGGTGCGTGAGGCGACCCAGACGGCACAGCGCTCCGGTGCCGTTGTCAGCGACACGGTGAAGGCCATGCATCATATCGAGCACTCGTCGGGTCAGATCGGCCAGATCATCGGTGTTATCGACGAGATTGCCTTCCAGACCAACCTTCTCGCCCTGAATGCCGGCGTTGAGGCGGCAAGGGCAGGGGAAAGCGGTCGAGGTTTTGCGGTCGTCGCCCAGGAGGTTCGCGAACTCGCCCAGCGTTCCGCCACGGCAGCACGCGAGATCAAGGCACTGATCTCCCGTTCCGCGCAGGAAGTGGAGGCCGGCGTCCGTCTCGTTCGGGAAACCGGCGAGACACTACGGGGTATCGAGGACCACGTGCTGAAGATCAACGATCGCGTGGCGGCCATCGTCTCGTCCGCGCACCAGCAGAAGGCAGCGCTTGAGGAGATCAGTCAGGCGGTGAGCCAGATGGACCAGGTGACGCAACAGAATGCCGCCATGGTCGAGGAGGCGAGCGCGGCAACCTCAAGCGTCGCGACGGAAGCTGACCGGCTCAACGCCCAGATTGCACTGTTCCGGCTGCCGAACGAAAAGGCGGGCGGTAGAGCTGCCCGTCAGGCAGCCTGAACGGCTTCTCACAGCAGGTTGGCGAGCCGGCAGAATTCCTCGACGCTGAGCGTTTCGGCGCGGCGTTGAGGGGCGATATCGGCCCGGGCGAGCAGAGCCTCGCCGCCGATCGACTTGACACTCTGCCGCAGCATCTTGCGCCTCTGGCCGAAGGCTGCAGTCGTCACGCGCTCGAGCTTTGCGGGATCGCAGGGGAGCGGTGTCAGACGCGGTTCGAGATGAACGACTGTTGAGGTGACTTTCGGTGGCGGCGTAAATGCCTGCGGCGGAATGTCGAAGGCCATATGCGCTTCCGTGCGCCAGCCACACAAGACACCGAGCCGGCCGTAATGGTTGTCGTCCTCCTGGGCGACGATCCGCTGGCCGACCTCTTTCTGGAACATCAGAGTGAGCGACGACCAGAAGGGGGGCCATTGACGTGGCAAGAGCCAGTTCACCAGCAGTTGCGTGCCGACGTTGTAGGGCAGGTTGGCGATGATCTTGACCGGCTTGCCATCGGCAAGCGCTTCGAAATCGGTCTTCAGCGCGTCGCCTTCGATCACCTCGAGTCGGCCCGGATAATGTGCCTGGACCTCCGCCAGAGCGGCAAGGCAGCGGGCGTCGCGCTCCACGGCGACAACCTTGGCTGCACCAAGCGCCAGGATCGCCCGCGTCAGGCCGCCAGGCCCCGGTCCGATCTCGAACACCGTGGCGCCTTCCAGTGACCCGGCAGTGCGGGCGACCTTCTGGGTCAGGTTGAGGTCGAGAATGAAATTCTGGCCGAGCGATTTCTTCGCATCCAGCCCATGCCGCGCGATCACGTCCCGCAGCGGCGGCAATCCGTCAAGGGCAGCCATCAGGTTCTGTCTTTCGAGAAACGGCTCATGGCGTCCGCCATTTTGAGTGCCGCCACGAGGCTCTGCTCGCGGGCAAGCCCGGTGCCGGCCAGGCCGAAGGCCGTGCCGTGGTCGGGCGACGTGCGGATGAAGGGGAGGCCGAGCGTAACATTCACGCTATCGTCGAACCCAAGCGCCTTGGCGGGGATCAGGGCCTGATCATGATACATGCAGATCGCCACATCATAGCGTGTTCGCGCTTCGTCATGGAACATGGTATCGGCCGGCAAAGGGCCGAAAGCATCGATCCCGGCATCGCGCAGGCGACGGAGCGCCGGACGGATGAGATCCTCGTCCTCGGTGCCGATCGCGCCACCTTCGCCCGCATGCGGATTGAGACCGGCCACGGCCAGGCGCGGATGTGCGAGGCCGAAACGGCTGGTCAGATCCGCAGCGACGATCCGGCAGGTCTCGACGATCGAGTCTTCCGTCAGTGCCCCCGGCACGTCCTTGATCGGGATGTGAATGGTCACAGGTACGGCGCGGAGCTTCGGTCCGGCCAGCATCATGACAGGAACAAACGGCTGCCCCGTTGCCCTTGCCGCAAGATCGGCCAGAAATTCGGTGTGACCGGGAAAGCCGAAACCCGCTTCGTAGAGCACGGACTTGGCAATCGGATTGGTAACAACGGCGCGCGTCTTGCCGGAGAGGGTGAGTTGCACCGCCGTCTCGATCGCGGCGATCGTGCCGCGCGCATTCGCGACATGCGGCTTGCCGGCAAGTACGTCGCTCCCGGTCGGCAGAGGGAGGACGGGCAGCGCGTCCGCGAACAGGGCGGTCGCGCCCTCGCAATCGGTTTCAGCGATGGAGACGCTCATGTCGAGCTGACGGGCGCGAACCTTCAGGACCTCCGGATCGCCGATATAGAGAAAGGCCGGCAGATCAAGCGCCGCCCGATGCGCAAACGCTTGCAAGGCAATATCGGGACCAATACCCGAGGGATCGCCCTGGCTCAGCGCAAGCGGAAGAACGGCATCGGTCATGTCTCGGCCTTCCGCCGTCACTGCATTACGATCTGGGCCTTGGAGCGCAGTTCTTCCAGATACTTGGCGGAGTTCGGGTTTTCGCCTTCCTTCTTTTCCTTGCCGAGATCTTCGGCACGGAACACGATTTCGGCTGCAACGTCATCCGACACCTGGCGCTGGTTGCAGATCGCCAGATATTCGACGCCACGGTCGGTCACGCGGGTTGCCGTCGTTCCGCCCTTCGCCTTCTCGATCAGGGGCTTCCATTCGGGCGGAAGCTCAGGCTCCATCACGCGGCCGAGATTGCGGACGGAAACGTCGAGATAGTTCTTGGCAAACTGCATCGCCTGATCGCAACCCGGGAAGGACGCACGGGACTTCTCGGCTTCTGCCTTGCGCTTGCCGACGATCCCCTTTTTCGAGGCAGGCACGACGAAGATCACCTGCTTCAGCATGTATTCGGTGGTTACCGGCTTTTGCTTGTTCTCGAGCAGACGTGTGACCAGTTCCTGGTTCGACAGCCTGCTGCTGGCACCGCCGGCATAACGGGCGTTGACGAGGCGAGGCCAGCTCATGGAAACGGCAATGAATGCCTTGAAATGCGCAGCGGTGACGCCGGCGCGATCAAGGATCGAGTTGAGCTGTTCGACCGACATCTTGTTGGATGCGGCAAAGCGGGCAAACGAAGCATCCACGTCGGCCGTGCTGACCGACATGCCGACGCGCGCGATTTCCTCACGCTTCAGGGCTTCTTCGATCAACTCTTCCTTGGCGAGCTTCTGCAGATTCCCGCTCTTGCGCTGCAGGCGCAGGAACGCCGCGCGACGAGACACGTCGCCGCTCGTGATCGCGGTCTTGTTGACCACCGCGACGACCGATGTCGCTGCGATCGCCTGGTCGCCGCCGAACGGCGCCGGGGACACGCTCAGCGACAGCGCAATAACGCCGGCGAGCAGAAGCCTGATGCCGTTTTTCGCTGTAGCCATCTCATATCCTTTCTCCGGACAAACAAGGATTTGCCGGACGTTCTTCGTCATGCGGATCTTAAAACTGCCGCATGGTTTGTACAATCCATGCGGCAAAACAAAGGCTCAGAACGCGGCCTTCGACCTCACTAGAGCGAAACGTCGCTAAGCTTGACTTCACCCAGCGTACGGAACACCAGCCTGCCGCCGATGGTCCAGTCGTTCGCTGTCGAATCGTCGGGGTCTGTTTTGTCCGCATAATAGACGGAGAAGGTCGTGCATTCGTCAGCGTAAGAGACGCCGACGCTGCGCCGGTTGAACGCATTCGAGTCGATGTCGTAGTTGGCGGAGCCGAAGACAGACCACGACTCGTTCACCTTAACCGAGGCGTTGGCAGAAACCGTCTGGTTGTCTTCCTTGAAGCTGTATTCCGGGCGCGCGGCCACCTGCGAGAAGGTCACGCTCGTCGACAGCCGGTCATTGGCATAGGTTGCGTTCACGTCCGTACGCCGCAGCTCAAGCGTCTTCTCGTCGAGTCGGACGCCCGTGCTCACCGAGAGGCCCATGGGCAATTCGATACCGGCCGAAGCAACGAAGTCCGACACGTCCGTTTCCAGGCCCGAATCGGAGCCTACCGCGAGCAGATCATCCGTCGCATAGGAGTTCAGGCCGGCGAGGTGATAGGACTGGCCCATGACGGCACGCAGTCCGATGCCATTGTCGAGGCTGCCGGTATAACGAAGGCCGACATTGGCGCGTGTGCCGCCCTCGACCCGGTCAAAGCCGGAGAACTTGTTGCGCGAGAACAGGTTGCTGGCATCGAAGACCAGGCTCTGCGAGTCTTCATTCGGAAGGGCGCCGGCCAGTTGCTCGTCATTCCGGGCATAGATCTGCGCAATCGGCTCGATGATATGGGTGCTATTGCCCATCGTGACCAGCCACGGATAGCGCAGCTCGACCCCAGCCGTCACCATCAAGCGTGTCGGCGCATCTTCCGACGTGTAGCCGGCGTAGTCTGCCGGCTCATCCATGGCGAGCCCGTAAGCATCGCCACGTGCTGCCAGAAGCGGCGTGATCTGCAGACCGCCCGGCCCGTCGAATGTCCGTTCCCATTCGAGGTCGCCCGACAGGCGGTTCATATTGCCCTTCAGGCCGCGATACAGATCGTTGCCGGGCAGACCGTCGATGTTCGCAGCCTCTTCCGAGAAGCGGGACAGGGACGTGAAGTTCATCGTTCCCGACAATTGGCCACCCGCGACAAGTTCCGGCGCATAATAGCTGTAGTCGAGTGTCGGCAGGACGGTTGCCTGCTTCTTCTCCGCCGTATTGTTGATGTCGGCGTCCTGCACGTCGAAATAGTAGCCGCGCATGTCGAAGAAATTCCGGTCACCTTGGCCGGTCAGATAGACCGTATTGGTGTTGGTGGAATTGTTGAGTCCCTGGACGGAATAGGTGCGCGCAAAATTGTTGTCCGATTGGAACATGACATCCCAACCGAAGCTCCAGCGTGGGTTGATCTTGAAATCACCCTTGGAGGCCACGAGGCCGCGCAAGTCGTGCGCTGCGTCGCTGGTATTGGCAGAAAAGCTCTCGCTGTCCATCTGGCTGATGCCGGCAATCCGCAGATTGGCTTGCCCCTTTTCGAAGCGCTGACGGATCTCGCCTTCGATGAGGACACCCTGCTTGGTAAAGCCGGTCGTCGTGATTGTCGCGTCGCGATCCGGAGCAATCGCGATATAGTAGGGGACCGAGATGCCGAAGCCGACATTTTCGCCAGAGCGGAATTCCGGGAACAAGAAGCCGGACTTACGTTTTACGGTATTGTCAGGGACTTCGATGAACGGAAGCGTCGCAAGCGAATGGCCGAAGAGTTCGAAGCGGGCTCTTTCAAGCCGAACCGTATGCTTCTTCCCGTCCTGAATGACGCGTTCCGCCTTCACCTGCCAGATCGGCGGGCGAGTGGGGTTTTCGGCACAGGGCAGGCAGGCCGTGTAGACACCCTTGTGAAGGATCATCTGCGTGCCGCCGACGCGTTCCGCAGTCTCGGCAACCAGACGGGTGTTGTCGCTCGTTTCGACGCGCAGCGTGCGAAGGAAACCGTCGGCGAAGTTGTCGGTGACGTCGAGGGATTCCGCGTAGACGCGGTTACCGGTCGGCTCCACCAGTTCGATGTTGCCGGCCGCCGTGACTCGTCCCGTCTTCTGGTCATAGACCACCTGACGAGCGACCATCTGGTAGCCGTTGTAATTGATCTGCACCGCACCGCTTGCCACGACGCGCTCGGCGTCACGGTCATAAAGCAGTTCATTGGCTGCGAGGAGGAGTTTCGCGTCTTCAGGCATTGCTGCGGAACCGGAGGCCGGTGCCGAGAGGCTTTGTGCATGCACGACAGGCGCGGGGAGCGACAAAGCGCACACAGCGACACCGGTCAGCAGGGCTACAGTGAGCCTCCTGATATTCGCGCGGTCTTTTACCGCCACTAACCATCCTCCTTATGAAGCAGAATCGTTGCCCCCAATGCCATCGCTACGACAACTGGTACCCAGGCCGCAACATACGGCGGCATGACGCCGCTGCTTCCAAATGCCCTGACGAGCACTGTCACAACATAAAGCACGAAGCCTGACAAGATTCCACCGAGAATCACCGATCTCGATTGGTTGATCCGGCTGAATTTGAGCGACACGGTTGCAGCAATCAACGTCATTGCAATCATGAGAAACGGCAATGACAGAAGCGAGTGAAACTGGGTTTCCAGGGCATGGGGGGAGATGCCAAACGACTTGGTGACCTCAATTTTTCTAAAAAGATCATAAAAAGCAACGCTATCCGGCTGGACGAGGCGCTGCTGCACAAATTCCGCATTCAGGTTCGTCGGAACCCGAGCCTCTGCCAGTCGCTTCTGGATCTCGCCGGGACGGGTCTCCGTCACGTCGGTAAGGATCCAGTAACCATCTTGCAACTTCGCTGTGCGGGAATCCTGCCGAAGGACGATCCGCCCGTCCTTGTCGAAGTGCAGAAGCACGGCATCGATCAGCAGCGTTCCGTCCTCGAGCACGGTCTGTGCACCGATGGCGACGTCGGAATTGCCACTGCTCTGGCGAAGCCACGGAACCGGCTGAGGCTTGGCCTGTGCAGCCGACTCGCGCCAGTCGGATTGGATCTGCGTGCCCTGTCGCTGGCCCCAGGCTGCGAGCGGATTGATCACCAGCGTCGTGGCCAACCCGATGAGGGCGGCTCCGATCAGGAACGGCGCCATGAACTGCCAGACCGAGATCCCGGCCGCGCGGGCGACAACGAGTTCAGACTTCCGATTGAAGCTGATCAGGGTCGCCATCCCGACGAAGAGGCCGATAAACGGCACGGTCTGCTGCAGGATGAGCGGCAGGCGCAGCGCCGTAAGGTACAGCACGCCGGCGACCGAATAGCCTGGGAGGTTGTCGAACCGGCCGGATGTCTCGGTGAAGTCGATGAGGAATGTGATGCTGATGACGCCGAGGAAGAACCAAAGCGTCGTCATCATATAGCGGCGGAAGAAATAGAGGCCGAGGGTCCGGATCATGCCGCACTCCCCGCATCCTGGCCCAGGCGCTTGCGCGCCGATGCCACCGCGAGGCCAATCAGCCTGGAGGCGAAACGCGGCAGTTTCGGCCGTGTGTCGGTCATGAGGTAGATCAGGGACAGGCCGCCAGCAAGGAGCGGAATGGCGTAGAGAAGAACGGCAAATCCGCCATCCTGCTCGGTGAGTGACGTTGCATAACTGTGCATCCAGAACACCGTCAGAGCCGCAATCAGCGCGGACACCATGGGATGCAGGTGTGCTTCGCGATGCGAGCGGGCATCGCCGCACAGCATCAGGGAAATCAGCGTGAACGCAATCGGGAAGAGGGCGGAGCTGATGCGGCGATGCAGTTCCGCGACGTAGTCGCCGGGATTGCGCTGGTATGACGGGTCCATCGGGTCGGGATCGAACAGCTCCGTAAGCGACTTGTCTTTTGCCCCCAGTCGCGTCTGGCCGCGTTCCTGGGACAGATCGGAGAGGTCGAAGGCATAACGATCGAAGCGGATCACGGTCACGTCGCCCGTTGGTGCTTTCCGCTGCACTTCGCCGTCCTGCATGATCAAGGTCTTCCCGCTCTCGTCAACGGCACCTTCCCGGGCGTAGTAGATCATCTGCGAGGCCGGGTCGCGGGAATCGGCGATCAGCAGGCCCTTGAGGCCACGCCCGGCCTGCCGTTGTGAAACCTGGACATACAGGCCTTCCTCGATCTTGCGGAAGGTCTTCTCTTCGATGACGGAAGACAGGAGATCGGCATAAGCAGTCGAAATCATCGTGCGCACATTCACCCGCATCGCCGGCTCGACGAAGCTGACCATCACCAGTGAGAACAGGGTCAGTCCGACACCGAGCAGCACGAGCGGTCGCCGGATCGTCGAACGCGATGCGCCGGCGGCGTCGACCACGGCCAGTTCGGAATCATTGTTCATCGTGGTCAGCGTCTGCGTAATGCCGATGACGAGGGCAAAGGGCAGGACCGTGGAAATGAGAGTCGGCAGGATCATCGTCGCCAGCTTCATGAAGGAGCCGACCGACTGCCCGCTGTCCGTCACGAGATTGATACGCTGCAATACCTGGGTGGTCCAGATGATCGCCAGCACCGGCAAAAGGGCCGTGAGGAACATCAGGACGACGCGTCGCAGGATATATTGTTCGAGTATCTTCATGCGGTTCCCTGACGCCCCTGCGAAAAAGCACGAAGGGCCGATGTCGAGCCTTCTCTACGATGCTTGCGGCGATTTGGCGACCGATGTGGCAAATTTTCCCCGGCTTCATGTTCCGCTTTTTTGCCCGACCGCGACAAAACGGACACGCTTCGCCAGATGGGCGGCATAAGCGGCCGGGAGATGGGATGAGCAAGTGCCGGGACGGCGACGCATTCGGGGGACTGCGTCAACAAAGACGCGCCCGCGTCTTGCCATCGCGAGCGAAAAGACCATGATCGGCGCACCATTTGATCAAAGACGCCAGGATTGAAATTTCATGTCGACTAAACTCGCCATCTCCTTCGCCAAGTCGCATGCCGTGACTTCGGGCCTTGCCATCGTTTTGAAGACAACCGAGGCGGAAACGCCTTCGGGACTGGCCGAGGCGGATCCGGCTGGCGTCTACGCGCGGGCGGCCAAAGTGGCCAAGTTTTCCGGCAAATCGTCCTCGGTGCTCGACATCGTCGCGCCGCATGGTTCCGAAGCAGACCGCTTGGTGGTGCTGGGTCTCGGCAAGGCGGAGCAACTGACGGCGCATGACTGGCTGAAAGCCGGCGGCAGCGCGACGGCCAACCTGAAGGGCGCTGAATCGGCGACCGTATTCCTGGACGTGCCCAATCTTGACGTCTCGCCCAAAGCCGCTGCCGACTTTGCGCTGGGCATGCTGCTGCGCGCCTACAAGTTCGATGCCTACAAGACGAAGAAGAAGGGCGACGACGACGAAGCGAAGGCCGACAAGACAGTGAAGGTCACCATCGTCACCGCTGACGCATCCGGCGCCAAGAAGGCCTTCGCCGAGGCCCGCGCCATCGCCGACGGTGTCGTGCTTGCGCGCGATCTCGTCAACGAACCGGCCAATGTGCTGGGCCCGCTCGAATTCGCAGCCAAGGCCAAGGAGCTGGAAGACCTCGGTGTCGAGATCGAGATCCTGACCGAAAAGGACATGAAGAAGCTCGGAATGGGCGCTCTCCTGGGGGTTGCCCAGGGTTCGGTGCGTCCGCCCCGTCTCGTGGTCATGCAGTGGAAAGGCGGCAAGGCCAAGGACAAGCCGATCGCCTTCATCGGCAAGGGCGTCGTCTTCGATACCGGCGGTATCTCGATCAAGCCCGCCGGTGGCATGGAGGAGATGAAGGGCGACATGGGCGGGGCAGCCGCCGTGACAGGGCTCATGCATGTGCTCGCCGCCCGCAAGGCCAAAGCCAATGTCGTCGGCATCATCGGCCTCGTGGAAAACATGCCTGATGGCAATGCCCAGCGCCCCGGCGACATCGTCACCTCCATGTCCGGTCAGACGATCGAGGTCATCAACACCGATGCCGAAGGCCGCCTGGTGCTCTGCGATGCGCTTTGGTATTGCAACGAGCGCTTTGAACCCGCCTTTATGATCAATCTCGCGACCCTGACCGGCGCCATTCTCGTTGCGCTCGGCAACCTGCATGCCGGCCTGTTCTCCAACGACGATGCGTTGTCAGAGAAGCTGCTGGCCGCAGGCCTCAGCACCAATGAGCGCCTGTGGCGCATGCCGCTCGGCAAGGACTACGACAAGATGATCGATTCGAAGTTCGCCGACATGAAGAATACCGGCGGCCGGCATGCGGGATCGATCACGGCGGCCCAGTTCCTCAAGCGCTTTGTCAAGGACACGCCCTGGGCCCATCTCGACATCGCCGGCACGGCGATGGGCTCGCCGAGCGACGAGATCAACCAGTCCTGGGGCTCTGGATACGGCGTGCGCCTGCTCGATGAACTCGTCCGGGCGAACTACGAAGCCTGACCGGGGCCAAGGAAACACGTGTGGCAGAAGTCCTTTTCTACCATCTGACCGAATCGAAACTGGAAGACGCGCTCCCACCGCTCCTCGAAAAGAGCGTGGAGCGCGGCTGGACAGTTGCGGTTCAGACCCGTGATCCCGAGCGGCGGGATGCCCTTGATGCGCATCTATGGGTTTACCGGGACGACAGTTTCTTGCCGCATGGAACGGATGAGGGAGCAACGCCTGCGCGCCAGCCCGTGCTTTTGACCGTGCGGCCGGACAACTTGAACGAGGCCAGCGTGCGTTTCCTGGTCGACGGCGCCGAGCCGCCTGAGACGCTCGACTATGACCGCGTGGTCTTCGTTTTCGATGGTTACGACGCGACCCAGCTGGAGGCCGCCCGCGGGCAGTGGAAGAAGCTGAAGGCCGAAGGCCACAGCCTGACCTACTGGCAGCAGACGCCGGAAGGGCGCTGGGAAAAGAAGGCCTGAGCCGGACGCCGTCACCTTCGGCGTCCCACCCGGCTGTCAGCCTTTCATGATTGTCTGGCGCAAGAAGCTGTAGCCGAGGGCGGTGCGGCGCGCCATTTCGCCCGAATTCCCAGCCCCGCCGTGACCGCCGGAGCCGAATTCATGAAAAAGGGGCGTGTGGCCGGCCTCTTCGAGCCTCAGGGCAAACCGTCTTGCATGGGATGGATGAACCCGGTCGTCATTGGTCGAGCTTTCGATATAGACCGGCGGATACGTCTTGTCAGAGGCCTGTGCGATCTGGTGCAGCGGCGAATAGCTGAGGAGATAGGCGCGGTCGGCCTCATCGTCCGGATTGCCATATTCGTCCATCCAGGCCCGCCCGGCCGGGAAGAGGTGGAAGCGGGTCATGTCGAGTACGGGCACGCGGCACCAGACGGCGCCGAAATCATCCGGATAGCGCGTCAGCATCACGCCGGTCAGCAGGCCGCCATTGCTGGCGCCCGTGCAGGCGATGCGCGATGGCTTCGAATAGCCACGCTTAACCAGATCACGGGCGATCGCGACGAAATCCTCGTAAGCCTTGTGGCGCCCGTGACGCTTGACGGGGCTATGCCATTGCGGCCCGAGCTCCGCACCACCGCGGATATAGGCCTGAACATAGGCACCGCCCTGTTCGACAAAGCGGCCAGTGGTGCCGGAGTAATGCGGCGCGAGCGATGCGGCAAAGCCGCCATAGCCATAGATCAGAACCGGCAATTCACCCATCCTCCACGCCTTCGGCAGCACCAGATGGTAAGGCACCTTGGTGCCATCTGCCGATGTGGCTTCCAGAAGTTGGCTCGTCATGCCGTCCGCATCGAAGTAAGCCGGTGACGTTTCCTGCGGCTTGAGTGCCAGCGTATGGGTGACTGGCCGACGATACTGATCGGAAAGGGAGAGTGTGTATCGGGTGGGCGGCACCAGAAAGCCGGAGCCGATGACCGACAGAGTGTCGTCGCCCAGATGCAGGTCGGCATAAAGCGGCGTGAAGTAAAGCGCTTCGATGCCGTCGGGCAGCACGATCCGCTGCGGTTCCGCATCTTCGCGTGTGAGGTCCAGCGCATAAAGGGATGGGGAAAGGTTTTCGTCGACGGAATAGACCGCCCAGTGGCGCAGCAGGGTGAAGTGATGGGCGGCACGTCCCGGTGCCGGCTCGACCAGAATGCGGCGCCGAGATGCCAGCGGCTCTTCGCCGAACGGTGTCAGCGCCTGCAGGACGAGACTGCCGCTCGCCACCTGCTCATCGTTCTTGGCAAGCCAGAGGACGTGGCTGTGGTTGATATCGAAGCCGATTTCCTGGGGCAGCGGCAGGCGGCGGGCAAAGCCCTTGGCATCTCCCACATGCAGGCTGAGCTTGCCGATCTCGTGGTTCGCCATGAATACGCGGATCTGCTGTGTGTCCGGCCCGTCGTGGCCGCCGAGCTTGGGATCAATGACGAAGCCATAGGCTGTGACGTCGCTCGGGGCAGCTTCAAAGAGGATCTCGGCCTCTGCCGGGGACTGGCCGCGCCGCAGGCGCCGTCCAACCCTTGGCCAACCGGACTCGGTGGCGGAAAACGCATCGATCGAGCCGAAATAAGCGATTTCATCACCGCTCAGCCACGTAGCCTGCGCCCGGACAGCCGGCGTATCGAAGCCGCCGTCGACGACTTGTTTGGTTTCAAGATCGAACTCCAGGAAACGTGTGAGGTCCGAGCCGCCGTCGGAAAGGCGAAACAAGACACGTGTCGGTTCGAAGGGGCAGGTGACACAGCCGCCGAAGATCCAGCGTTTGCCCTCCCGCGCGCAGAACGCGTCGACGTCGAACACCGTTTCCCAGGGGGCATCGGCAGAGGGCGCAAGTTCCGCCGGAAGCCGGCGCAGCACGCCGAGCGGGTTGTCGCGCGAGCGATTGAAATCAAAGAGCCAGTCGCCGCGCCGGGCGGGAACGATGAGCCTGTCCTGTCGCTCCATCATCGCCTGAAGTGCGGCCGCATCGGCCTCCATCTCCGGCGTCGTCAACGCCTCTTCTGAGCGCGTGTTCCGGGCGGCGACGAAGGCCAGCGTCTGCGGATCACCGTCTTTTTCGAGAAAGAGATCCATGACGCTGCTCCTCTGTATCTGTCGTGCGTTTATGTCAGGCGAGATCGGTGCGACGGAAATCCTCACCCACATAGAGGAGGACGGCACCGGATGCCTTGGCGCCTGCATAGGAAAAACAGTCGCCGAAATTGAGGCGGGCCGGATGGCGTCCCTTGCCGTAACGGGAGAACGCATCAAGGGCAGCAAGCGCCGTGTCGCGGGTGGCAGGCAGGATCTCGGCGTTCAGTTCGGCGAGAAACTCCTCCACGAGTTTGAGCGCATCCTCCACAGTCTTCTTGGTGCGCGACGCGATCACCACTGTTGTCTCATAGATGACGGTTGGCGAAGTCGAAAAACGCGTTGGAGCGGTTGCCATGCGGTCGAGAAGTTGCTGACGCTGCGGTGCATCTGTGAGAATTTCCACAAGCGCAGAACTATCGATGAACATCGTTGTCGCCCCACATTTCGTCGAGAAACGCCTTCTCGTCGAAGGGCTCGAGAGACTCATAGGTTGGCATATTGTATTTTGCCCGAAGTCTCTCCAGCCGCTCGGCAAGCGGCGGGCGCTGTTCGTCCTCCTGCACCACGCGTTCCAGCGCCTGGCGGATGGCATCCGTCTTGGTCGGGGCTTTCAGGATCTTCTGCGCCTGCTCGGCGAGCTGGTTCACCTTTTCATCGCGCACGTAAAGCGGCATGGCGTCACCTCTGAATATACGCCATCAAGATAATGTATATTCAGGGTTACAACAAGGAAGGAGCCGATCAGCCGGCCATGCCCTCTTCATATTCGGCGGAAAGCTCCAGCCATTGCTCTTCGGCATCCGAAAGCTTTGCCGCCGCTTCGCCACGCTGCTTGGCTTTTTCCGCTGCCTTGGCAGGTGCCTTCTCATAGAGAGCGGGGTCGGCCAGCTCCTTGTCCAGCGTCTGAATCAAAGTCTCCAGCTTCTTCGTCAAAGCCTCGACTTCGTTGATCTTTTTCTTCAGCGGCGCAAGGCTCGCCCGTCGGTCGGCGGCAGCCTTGCGCTGTTCCGCCTTGTTGACCTGGTCGCCGGTTGAAATGTCCGCCTTGTCCTTCTCTGCGGGCTTCTTGCCCGAGGCGATAATCAGGCCGCGATACTCCTCCATGTCGCCGTCGAAACTGGTCACGGTACCGTTGTTGACCAGCCACAGCCGGTCAACAGTCGCCTCGATCAGGTGGCGATCGTGGCTGATCAGGATGACGGCACCTTCATAGTCGTTCAGCGCCTCGATCAGCGCCTTGCGGCTGTCGATGTCGAGGTGGTTGGTCGGCTCGTCGAGGATCAACAGGTTCGGCGCGTGGAAGGCGGCAAGGCCCATCAGAAGGCGCGCTTTTTCGCCACCGGAGAGATCCTTGGCGGCCGTGTCCATCTTCTCGGTGGCAAGCCCCATCTGCGCGACGCGCGCGCGCACCTTGGCTTCCGGCTCGAGCGGCATCAGCCGGCGCACATGCGCGACAGGGCTTTCGTTCGGAATGAGGTCGTCCAGCTGGTGCTGGGCGAAGAAGCCGATTTTCAGGCTCGATGCCGTCTTCAGCTGTCCGCCCTGGGCTTCAAGACGTCCGGAGATGAACTTGGCGAAGGTCGACTTGCCGTTGCCGTTCGAGCCGAGCAGCGCGATGCGGTCATCATTGTCGATCCGAAGGTTCAGGTTCTTCAGGATCGGCTTGCCCGGTTCGTATCCGACAACGCCGCTGGAAATGGCGACGATCGGCGATGCCGGCTGTTTCTCCGGCTTCGGGAAGGTGATCGGGTGGACATGATCCTCGATCACGGCCGCCACCGTGCCCATGCGCTCAAGTGCCTTAATGCGGCTTTGCGCCTGCTTGGCCTTGGTCGCCTTGGCGCGGAAACGATCGATGAAGCTCTGCAAATGCTTGCGCGCGGCGTCGTTCTTTGCCTTGGCCTTCATCTGCAATTCGTCGTTTTCGGCCTTCTGCCGCTCGAAGCTGTCATAACCGCCGCGATAGAAGGTCAGCTTCTTCTGATCGAGATGGATGATCGAGTTGACGGCCGTGTTGAGAAGGTCGCGGTCGTGGCTGATGATGATGACCGTATGCGGATAACGCCGCACATAGTCCTCGAGCCAAAGCGTGCCTTCGAGGTCGAGATAGTTGGTCGGCTCGTCGAGCAGCAGAAGGTCCGGCTCGGCAAAAAGCACGGCCGCCAGCGCCACGCGCATGCGCCAACCGCCGGAGAAAGATGATGCCGGGCGCAGCTGTGCTTCGTGATCGAAGCCGAGACCGGATAGGATCGTCGCGGCGCGTGCCTCGGCTGAATGCGCACCGATATCGGCAAGCCGCGTCTGGATTTCGGCGATCCGGTGCGGATCGGTCGCTGTCTCCGCTTCGAGCAGTAGGGCAGCACGTTCCTTGTCGGCAGACAGCACGATCGAGATCAGCGACTCTTCCGTGCCAGGCGCTTCCTGCGCCACCTGACCGATCTTGGCATTCTTCGGGATCGAGATATTGCCGGTTTCGGCCGAGAGGTCGCCCGTGATGATCCGGAACAGGGTCGACTTGCCGGCGCCGTTCTTGCCAACGAGGCCGGCTTTGGTGCCGGCCGGCAATGCGACGGTTGCGTGGTCGATGAGAAGCCTGCCGGCGATCCGGGCGGAAATGTCGTTGATCGTGATCATGTCTGGCTTTTGGCTGATCTGCCGGTCAAAGGCAAGCTGTCCGCGCGGTCGTTTTCCGGCTTGGCAAGGGGCTCAGGCGACCTGGCGTTGCCCCGGCTTGTGCCCGATGATCGGCTGGCGCGGATTGAGGCGGGCGAGCTGAGTGGCGGTCTTGGCGAGCGAAAGCCAGTGGAGCGCATCGGTCGCCTCCTGGCCCATGACATGGCCGAGCGCCAGCGGCAATCCGCCGACCTCATGACCGGAATCGCTGGCGAAGATCAGATTGTTCTCCGCCGTGATGAAGAGCCGTTCGGCGATGATATGCGCCTCATTCGCGTCGATGTCGTCGAAGATGAAAGCGAAGGTGTCGGCTTCGATCCGGGCGATATAATCGTGTTTCTTGATTGCCTTGCGGAAGATGCCCGCCAATCCCTTGATCAGTTTGGCCGTCGCCTCGTCGCCATACTGCTGGTGCAGGTGCGGAAGGTCGCAGATCTCGATCAGCACCAGGGCGCTCGTATGCGCGGCGGTGGTGCTCGCATGGGCCTCCTCCAGTTTTTGCAGAAAGGCCGCCCGGTTCGGCAGCCCGGTCAACCGGTCGCGCAGTGTCATAATCTTGGCAGCCTGCATGGCACGGTCGGCCGTTTCCAGCGTTTGCAAGCCCTGAGTGACCTCATGCGCCAACAGCGTTTCCGCCTGGACCATTTCCCGCGCGATGGAGGCCAGAAGATCGAGTTCGCCAAGAAGTTGGTCTATCCCCACATCGGCGTCCGCGCGGACCGAGGCTGCTGCCGTTTCGACGGAGCGGGCAAAACTGCGCTTTTGGCTGAGCCCCAGCGCCAGTTTCTCCCTGATCGAAGAAAGCGCTGTCAGCGCCTCCGTCTGCAGCCTCTCGGCCGTCGCGCCGCAATGGCCGGGCAGCCTGTGTTTCAGCCCGAGCTGGTCGAGCGCTTGCTGGCTGGGGCGGGCACCGAGTGCGGCGAGTTCATGGGTAAGATCCGGATGGCCACCGCTCAGTGCTTCACAGACCAGTTCGAAATTGCGGGGCAGGGGAGCTATCTGATGCCGCGTCATCACGGCCGTGATCTTCTGCAGGGCATCCGTGCCCGGCTTCTCTGCACGATGCGACCCGCCCGTGATGTTGTCCTGCATGGGAGCCCCTCTTGCCCGTCCTGGTTCCGATGTTCAGGCGAAAAGGTCGGACAGAACCTTTGGCAAAAGGTTTATGCGCCCGCAGGAGCAACAAATGCGGTTAATCGATCGTGTCCGTCGTCACATCCAGGCCCGCCCTTGCGAGCGCAGGAAATAGATGAGGTCGATGGCAAGGGATGGCTTGCCCATCCCGGTCAATCCCGCGTGAACCTGTCCACGGTGATGGGTCTGGTGGTTGAACATATGGACGAGGGCGGGCGAGAGCCGATGCTGGATCAGACCCTGTGCCGAAAGCGGCGAATAGGAGATCTGGGCGTCCAGCTGCTCCGCCGTCAGGTTTTCCACATAGGTGATGATCCGCTCATCCTCATTTCTGCGGGCCTCCTGCAACTCGGCAAAGGTGGCGCAAGGGTGCTCGTTGAGGGCGGACGGCCGGGGGCCTTCGCCGGTGAACCGGTTCAGCCAGACACGATCTGCGGTCAGCAGGTGGCTGAGCGTGCCGAAGATCGATCCAAAGAAGGCGCCGGTATCGCGATGCAACTCGTCGTCGGACAGTTCTGCTGCGGCGTCATAGACGAGCGCGTTTGCCCATCGGTTGTAAGCCGCCATCATCTTGAGGTTGTCCATGATGTGCTCCTCTTCTGTGTCTCGCACTTCGCGCTTTTGCGTGATGTTATCAGCGCCGCGTGTAAAGGGGGCTGATGGATCCCATGAAATTTCCTGATTTGCTTCGTGGGCTCAATTGGTCTCCTCTGAAGCGAATTCAAACGAGGTCCTTCATGTCCCTGACGCTTTATTCCCTCTGCGGAACCGATCCCAACCGCCCCTTTTCCCCGCATTGCTGGAAGATCGTGATGGCGCTGCATCACAAGGGGCTGCCCTTCGAGGAGAGGCCGCTTCCCTTCACCGACATCCCGAAGGCGGAGCAAGGGTTTTCGAAGACGGTCCCGATCCTGCGGGACGGAGATCAGTTGATTTCCGACAGTTTCAAGATCGCGCTCTATCTGGAGGACGCCTATCCCGACCATCCAAGCCTGTTCGGTGGCGAGGGCGGCAAGGCCGCCGCTCGCCTGGTCGAAGGCTATTCGCAAACGATGGTTCACCCGGCCATTACCCGAATTGCCGTCTACGATATCCACCAGATGCTCGGCCCGGTTGACCAGGACTACTTCCGCACCACGCGCGAGGTGTATCTTGGCAAATCGCTGGAGGCGATGCATGCCGAACGGGAGGCGGCCATCGCTGCCCTTCCGGCACAGCTCAAGCCGCTCCGCCATATGCTCGGCTTCCAGCCCTTCATCGGTGGCCACTCGCCGCTGTTTGCCGATTATATCCTTTTCGGCGCGCTGCAATGGCTGCGTATCACCACCGGCTCCATCCATCTCCCGGATGGCGATCCGGTTCTCGGCTGGTTCGAGCGCTGCCTGGAGCTCCATGACGGTGCCGGTCGACTGGTCGCTTGATTAAAACAGAATCCCTAGCGGCCGTAGCGCACCGAGATCGAGGCCCTGGCCAGAGCATGGGCATTGGTCATGAAACCGATCAACGCCCCGCTGGCTGACGAATCGAGATCGAGTTTGTCCGTGTCGAGCGCTGTCACGGTGAACACGTAGCTGTGGGTCTGCCCTTCGGGCGGGCAGGCGCCGAGGAAGCCCGGATAGCCGGCATCGGCGCGGCTCTGGATGGCACTTCCGGGCGCGCCGCTCTCAGGCGAAATGCCGGCCGGCAGTGCGGTGACATCTGCGGGAATGTTGAACATCACCCAGTGCCAGAACCCGGAGCCTGTCGGGGCATCGGGATCGTAGAGCGAGACGGCAAAGCTCTTGGTTCCCTCCGGCACGTTGCTCCATTGGAGCGCGGGCGAGATGTTCTGGCCGCTACAGCCGAAGCTGTTGGCGACCTGTGCCTCGGCAAGCGTCCCGCCATCGCGGATGTCGGGACTGGACAGGCTGAACTCGGCCGCCTGCGCCTGGCTGGCGAGAATGGTCAGGGTCAGAAGGGCGGTTTTGAATGCAGGTCTGGTCATGATGGGCTCCTTCGATGTCTGGAGACCCAATCTAGCCGCTTCGCTATTCGGCTGCGGCTCCGATCCGATCAAGCTCGGCCCCGGTTCGTGCAATCTCCGCTGCCGGAATGCGGATGTCGCGGGGCGCCATGCCAAAACGTTCGCGAAAGCGGGCCGCGAATTTGGAGGCCGATTCGTAGCCCACTTCCAGCGCCACCTGGTTGATCGGCAACTCGGTTGCCTGGAGCAGGCCGACGGCACGCGTCATGCGGATATCGACAAGGATATCTGTGAGGCTTGTGCCTGATGATGCGAGTTTGCGGCGCAGCGTCGCCTCGCTGACGCCGAGCGCCGAGGTCACGCGGTTTGCCGTCCATTCCGCCGCGACATCGCTGCCAACAAGCGCACGGATCCGGTCCTGCAGGCTTTCACCTTCGCCGGGGCGCAGGTTCATGCCCAGCGCATCCAGCCGCACGATGATCTCGCCGAGAAGATGGCGTCGGATCGTGTCGGGCTGGTCAGCCTCCGTCAATGCGCGGCCAGCCCGTTCGAGGGCGCCCTCGAAGTCGGCATCCGGCCGAAAGGTCGCGGCTTCGCGCAGAGGCGCACGGTTAGAATCGGCATAAGCCGCAACGAGTTCGGGCGAGAACACGAACGCGTCGGCCTGGTAATCGTCACCCGCTGCAATCTCGTTGACGACAGTCCATTCTCCATTCATCGGCAGAACGATGGCAGCTCCCGGGCCTTCCTCCAAGTCGATCCGGTTGGAGGAAATACGCTTGCACCCCCGCCGCACGACGATCAGCCCCGGCTGGTCGGCGCGCAGGCGTCGGAAGGTGCCGGAGGTCGCCTGCATGATGAAGCAATGGGCGCCGATGGCCGGCACGACATGCGTGAAACGCGCGATCCGACCCGATATTCTCTCGATCACTGCGAAATCCCCTTGCGCGTCTGTGCGTCCTGCCATTCGCTGCCGACAATTATGACGTCGGCGTGAAATTCGTCCATCCCTCTTGTCTTCGTGATTCGGGCCTTGTAGATACCGCCCACTTTCCCTTCAGACACCAACAAGGATGAGACAGATGGCGATTGAACGCACCTTCTCGATGATCAAGCCGGACGCAACCAAGCGCAACCTCACGGGTGCCATCACCAAGATGCTGGAAGACGCAGGCCTGCGCGTCGTCGCCTCCAAGCGCGTCTGGATGAGCAAGCGCGAAGCCGAAGGCTTCTACGCCGTTCACAAGGAACGCCCCTTCTTCGGCGAATTGGTTGAAGGCATGACCTCCGGCCCGACCGTCGTTCAGGTTCTCGAAGGCGAAAACGCCATCCTGAAGAACCGCGAAATCATGGGCGCCACCAACCCGGCCAACGCCGACGAAGGCACCATCCGCAAGACCCACGCTCTCTCCATCGGCGAGAACTCGGTTCACGGTTCGGACGCTCCGGAAACCGCTGCCCAGGAAATCAAGTACTGGTTCTCGGACACCGAAATCGTCGGCTGAATCAGGCTTTGAGGTTTTGGCCTCAGCCCTTTGATGCGATTCATGAAACCGGGACGGAAACGTCCCGGTTTTTTCGTGCCCGCAATAGGCAAATGCCTGCAGACTTTGGTCAGGCATCGACCATTCGGTCTCGCTAGAGTGATGCCTCCATCGCTCATGACCGAGGTTCTTTGCCGTGCTCTCCATCCGCGCCTTATGCCTTCTCGTTGCGCTCGCGTTTTCAACGGCACCCGGTATTGCCCTGGCCAATGCGATCGGCCTTGCCACCGTGTTCACCGGGCAGGGGCAGCGGCTGGAGATCGTCAATGGCGGTCCATTCCAGAACCTGGCCATTATGGTCGACACAAACGAGGAATCGACGGGCCAACGCTGGCAGGTCATGTCCGAGGGCCAATGGGTGCGCATCCGCAACGAAGCCATGGGCAACACGATGTGCCTTGATGTCGTCAATGGCGGCAGTCCGGCCTACATGGTTCAGATGCGCCCATGCGGAAACTATTCCGGGCAGCTCTGGCAGATCTCCGCTTCGGGTGAACATATGCGTTTCACCACCCAGTTCCTCGGCAACGGCTACTGCCTCGATATCGTCAATGGTGGCATGCTGGACCGTTACGCGCAGATGCGGCCCTGCGAAGACGTCTCCGGTCAGCTATGGACGCTCGTCAATTGACCACAGCCTGGCCTGGCGGTGTCGCCGGACAGTCGCTCTCCTGGGCATAATCCCGTGTGCCATCGGCGTGAAAGACGTCCGGATTGGGCGTATAGATCGGCCCGACCACCAGCGGTTTTCCCGGCATGATCGTCTGATCGAGTGTCGAGGTCAGCGTCGTGTCGATCGCCTGGAGGAGGCGGCCGTCCTTGTCGACCACCTGGATCGAGATCGCGTAAGGCTTGCCCTTGACGATGCAATGGACCGGCGGGCTTTCGAGAGCCACCTTCTGCCAGAACGGAAAGATCTTTGTGCGCGTCTCGATCGGCGCGCCGCCGGCCGGGTTTTCGAACCTTGTCACGGCAAAACTCTCGTCCGGCAGCGGGCCGTTGCGGGCAAGGGTGATCACATAGGTTGCCTGCGCCACGCGGTAGTTGAAAATGAAGACCTTTCCGCTGATTTTCAGGGGCTCCTTCACGTCCTCGCGCTGGCAGGCCGGGAGGATCGACATGGCAACTGAGGCTGCGAGGCTCAGCAGTTTGCGTCGTGCCATCATGGCAACGTCTCCGTCTTCTTGCGTTTGTAGTGGCGGCTGGCTTTGACGCGGTTGCCGCAGACCGCCATGTCGCACCAGGTACGACTGCGGTTCTTGCTGCGATCGAGAAACAGCCAGCCGCAATTCCCGCAGATTTTCATGCGTTCGGGCTCGGGTTCGCAGACCAGCCGCAAGGCGGAGCGGGCCGTTGCCTGGTCAAGGCATCGCGCATCGGGTGCCATCCTCAGCGTCATGGCGATCCGTTCCAGCAGGTCGGCGAGAGCCAGCCTGTCCTCACTCCCCAGCGCCCGGCCACGAAAATAGTGATCGATCGCCTCGCGCAATTCGAGGAACTGCTCCCGTCGGTCGTGAGGAACGCGTTGCAAATCCGCAAAATCCTCCCGCTCAGCCGACAGGCGCGCCGCAGCCTCTGGGAAGGCCTGCAACTGTTCCTCCACCGCGAAACGATCGCGTCGCGCCTCGCCGCCGTGCCGAAGGATGACGCTGTTGGCGACGTCAAGCGCCAGCGCGCCGCCGACGAAACGATGGGGTGTCCAGGAAAAGGTCATAACGCGAATATAACTGGTAAAGTGGTTTTTACCAGTTATAAATGTACGGGGAGGAGCGATGGCCTATTTGCTGCAACAGCTTCTGAACGCGGTGCCGGTGGCGAGCCTCTATGCCTGCCTCGCCTTCGGCTATGCGATTGCCTTCGGTGTCACCCGTCGGCCCGATATCTCTTTCGGCGCGCTGGTTGCGCTCGCCGGCCAGATCTGCCTGCTGTTTGTCGACTATGGCTGGGGGCGTCTCTACCTCATCCTGCCGGCCGCTCTCCTGCTCGGCGTGCTTGCCGGCTTCGTCTATGCGCTGATGGTCGGTTGGACGAGCGCCCGTTACGTCATGCTGCCGCTGCACCGGCGTTCGGCCAACAGCGTCATCGTCGCCTCGCTCGGTCTGGTGATCCTGATCTCGGAAGGCGCACGGCTGGCACTCGATACCCGCAGCCTCTGGCTGCCGCCGCTCTGGCAGGGGCAGATCGTTTTGGCTGAGATGGACGGCTTCACTATCGGCTTTTCCGCGATCCAACTCATCCATTCGGCGCTGATGGTCGCGCTGGTGCTGGCCGGCCAGCTTGTCCTGACACGAAGTCGCGCCGGCCGCCTCTGGCAGTCCGTCTGCCAGGATGCCTTCGCTGCCCGGCTTTTGGGAGTGGACGCCGATCGCGTCTTCGTGGTGTCGCTCCTGGCGTCGGCCACGCTTGCGGCCCTTGCTGGCCTCTCGGCAACGCTTCTCTACGGCACCATGGATTTCGGCATGGGCCTGATGCTCGGCTTGAAGGTCGTGCTGATCGCCGCAGCGGGCGGTCATTTCCGCCCCATGTATTCCGCCATTGGCGCTGCCGGAATTGGCTTCGCCGAAACGCTGTGGAGCGCCTATGGCCCGATGATCTGGCGTGATGCAGTGATCATGGCCGCACTCGTCTTCCTGCTGGTGCTCAGCCGGCGCGAGCGGATCATTCCCTGATCGGGTTCTGCCAGCGCGCCTGCGCGGCATCGTCGGCATCCTTGGCGGCCACCCAGTCCCCGGCCTGACCGTCCTTGCCGTGCTCCTTCTTCCAGAAGGGCGCGGAGGTCTTCAGAAAATCCATGACGAAATTCGCCCCGTCGAAAGCCGCCTGGCGATGCGCAGCAGCGGCGATCACCAGTACGATCTGCCCCCCGGCCTCGATCCGTCCGTGACGATGGATGGCCGTGAGGCCGAGCAGCGCAAATCGCTCGATCGCAAGCGACGCGATCCGCGTCATCTCCGCCTCGGCCATTCCGGGGTAATGTTCGAGCTCGAGGGCCGCGAGCGTGCCGGCCTCATCACGGCACAGGCCGACGAACGACACCACCGCGCCGATATCGGCACGACCGGCCGTGATCAGGGCGCTTTCCGCAGCAGGATCGAAATCCGCGCGCTGGACCCGGATCGTCGGGGTAGGGATCTTCATCGTCGGCATCCTCCAGCCGGCACAGGGCGAGGTAGCGTCAGCCGCCGGTCATCGGCGGAAAGATGCCGATCTCGCGGGCGCCGGCGATCGATTCGTCATGCTCCACATGCTCCTGGTTCACCGCGACGCGGATCGCCTTGGGAAAACGCAGGGCCTCGGCATACTCGTCGCCAAGGGTGGCGAGGTGGGCCACCAGATCGCCCGCCGTCTTTACCGTCGCCGGCAGGTCGAGGTCTTCCTCACCCTTGCCGATCCGCTCCCGGACCCAGGCGAAATAGACGAGCGTGACCATCTCAGTCCACCATGTGCTTGGCGCCGGCGCGGAAGTAGTCGTAGCCGGTATAGATGGTCAGGATCGCGGCGATCCAAAGCAGGGTGATGCCCATTTCTGTCGTGTAAGGCAGCACTTTGTCGCCGGCGGGGCCGGCCAGCAGGAAGGCGAGCGCAAACATCTGCGCCGTCGTCTTCCACTTGGCGATCCGTGTCACCGGCACGCTGACCTTCAGGGCCGCAAGATATTCGCGAAGACCGGAAACCAGGATTTCGCGGCAGAGAATCGTGATCGCCGCCCACAGCGACCAGCCCGCGATCGTGCCGTCGGCTGCCATCAGCAGCAGCACCGAGGCGATCAGCAGCTTGTCGGCGATCGGGTCGAGCATTTTGCCGATGTTCGAGGTCTGGTTCCAGATGCGCGCCAGATAGCCGTCGAGATAGTCAGTGATCGAGGCGACGATGAAGATCGCGAGGGCCGCCCAGCGGGCGAAGTCGGAGCTTTGCAGCCGCCCTTCGATGAAGAAGAAGAGGACGATCAGCGGCACGGCCAGAATACGGGCGTAGGTCAGGAGATTGGGAATGTTGTATGCGCGCGAAGCCATGATGCCCTGTCTTTGGATGGAATTGCGTCGACAGTTGAGGGGTTTCAACGGGAGCCGTCAACTCAAGATTTCTGAACGTCTTTTATCATGAACGCGCCCCAGGGCACGTCGTTTCCACTCAATCCCCGCTGCTTTCGTGAAAATGATTGTAGACCAGCCGCGCCACCGTCTCGGAAATGCCCTCGACCGCCATCAGGTCGCTGATCGCGGCACGCGATACGGCCTTGGCGGTGCCGAAATGCTGAAGCAGCGCCCGCTTGCGGGTCGGACCGATGCCACCGATCTCGTCCAGCGGGTTCTTGACCATTTCCTTCTTGCGTCGCGCCCTGTGCGAGCCGATGGCAAAGCGGTGGGCTTCGTCGCGCATGCGCTGGATGAAGTAGAGCACAGGATCGCGCGGCGGCAGCGTGAAGTCCGGCTTGTCCTTGACGAAGAAGCGTTCGCGCCCCGCATCGCGGTCGACACCCTTGGCAACGCCGATGGCAATGACGCTCTCGGTAATGTCGAGATCCTCAAGAATCTTGCGCACCGCCGTCATCTGCCCCTGGCCACCATCGATCAGGATCACATCCGGCCAGGCGGGGAAGGGGGTGTCTCCGCTCTCTTCTGGGGACACGCTCCGGTCAGGTTTACCCTCTTCCTTGAGCAGGCGGGAGAAGCGGCGGGTCATCACTTCGCGCATCATGCCAAAATCGTCGCCGGGGGTGATGTCGGTCGATTTGATGTTGAACTTGCGATACTGGCCCTTCACGAAGCCTTCCGGCCCAGCCACCACCATGCCGCCGACGGCATTGGTGCCCATGATATGGGAGTTGTCGTAGATCTCGATGCGGCGCGGCACGTAAGGCAGCTGGAATGTCTCGGCAAGACCGGCCAGCAGCCGCGATTGAGACGCAGTCTCCGCCAGCTTGCGGCCATGCGCCTCGCGCGCATTGGCGCTCACATGGTCGAGCAGGTCCTTCTTTTCGCCCCGCTGCGGGATAGAGATCGCCACCTTGTGGCCTGCCCGCTCGGACAGGGCGGCCGCGAGCAGGTCCTGTTCCTCGATCGTCTCCGACAGGAGCACGAGACGCGGACAGGGCCGATCGTCATAGAACTGTGCCAGGAAGGAATTGAGCACTTCGGCGCTGGTGAGCTGCGGATCGGCTTTGGGGAAATAAGCCTGGTTTCCCCAGTTCTGCCCGGCGCGGAAGAAGAACACCTGGATACAGGACAGCCCGCCCTCGTGATGGATGGCAAAAATATCGGCCTCTTCCACGCCCGCCGGATTGATGCCTTGGTGGCTTTGGACGTGGCTGAGCCCGGCTAGGCGATCGCGAAACACGGCGGCACGCTCGAAGTCGAGATCTTCGGCCGCTTCGTTCATCGCCCGCGCGATCGATTCCTTGACGTTCTGGCTGCGCCCGGAGAGGAAATCCTTGGCCTCGCGCACGAGTTCGGCATAGCCCGTATCGCTGATCTCATGGGTACACGGCCCCGAACAGCGCTTGATTTGATAAAGCAGGCACGGCCGCGTGCGGCTTTCGAAGACGCTGTCAGTGCAGGTGCGCAGAAGAAAGGCCCGCTGCAGCGAATTGATCGTCCGCCCGACGGCGCTTGCCGAGGCAAAGGGGCCGAAATAGTCGCCCTTGCGGGCCCGCGCGCCGCGATGTTTGTAGAGCGCCGGTGCCCGGCTGTCGCCTGTGATGAGAATATAGGGAAAGCTCTTGTCGTCGCGCAGCAACACGTTGAAGCGTGGCCGCAAGCGCTTGATAAGGTTGGCTTCAAGCAGAAGCGCCTCGACCTCGGTGCGGGTTGTGACGAACTCCATATGCACGGTTTCGCGCACCATGCGGGTCAACCGGTTGGAATGCAGGCGGCCTTGCGCATAATTGCTGACGCGCTTCTTCAGGCTGCGCGCCTTGCCGACATACATGACCTCACCGTCCTTGTTCAGCATGCGGTAGACGCCGGGAGAATTGGGCAGGCGCTTGACGAATTCGCCGATCAGATCGGCGCCGGTCAGCCCCGTCTCGTCCAGCCCGTCGACATGCCAGTCGATCTCGACCCCGGCGCGCGCAGGTTCCGCTTCGACGACGATGTCCTCGTCGTCGTCTTCCGTTCCGTCATAGAGAACGCCGCCGTCCGGCAGCTTTCCTCCATTCATTCATTGATCTCCGTGCCGTGCCAAATCAGATGTTGGCCTCCATCCAGGGCGATCATTTGGCCGGTGATCGATGGCGTGTCAAAAAGAAAGCGGATGGTGCGGCCGAATTCCTCAAGCGAAGGGCCTTTCTTCAGCGGCAGGCTATCCACCTGCGCCTGAAAATCCTCCGGCTTCTGCCGCTCCGAGATCAGGGTGGGGCCGGGGCCTATGGCGTTGACACGGACCCTCGGGGCAAAGGCCTGCGCCAGGGTCTGCGTCGCCGTCCAGAGCGTCGCCTTCGACAGCGTATAAGAGAAGAAGGTGGGTTTCAGTGCCAACACCCGCTGGTCGATGATATTGACGACGAGCCCGCTCAGGTGCTCGGGCAGCGCCTTGACCATGGTGCCGCTCAGGATGGCCGGTGCGCGGACATGGATATCGAAATGCCGGTCAAAGATCTGGGCGTCGAAGTCGGTGGCGCTGTCATCCTCGAAGACGGACGCGTTGTTGACGAGAACCCCGACTGGCCCAAATTCGGCTTCCGCCCGGCTGATCAGGCTGCCGATCTCGGAAATGTTACCGAGATTGGCTTTCAGCGCGATCGCCTGTTTTCCTTCGGCGCGAAGGGATGCGGCCACGGCCTCCGCTTCGGCCGGCGAACCGTTGGCATGCAAAGCGACGGCAAAGCCGTGGGCCGCCAAGTCTTCCGCAATCGCCCGGCCAAGTCGTTTGGCCGATCCGGTCACGAGAGCAGTCTTCGGGATGCCCGTTTGCATGGGTCTAACCTTGTTCGTTCAGGAGTTCGCGCTGCATATATGGCGTCATTGCGATATTTAAACCGTCCAACGCGAATTCATCGTGGTCAGTATTCTGACGTCAATTTCAGTAAAGTTTCGATATGAATTTAGTTATACTATGCCTTTGTGCGTAAATGATTTGTTAGGGTTAACGAAACGTTTGTGTCATTCAAGCAACATCCCATTTATGCCGTCGCGATGCCACAATGAATTCACATTTCGGCTCTTTCAATTCCTCAATTGACCGCCATTTGTACATTCGGAACGGGCAGGGAATACCCAATAACGTTCAGGCCGCCGTTGGTTCTGAGTGAAGTGCGGCCCGGAACTGTAAAGGAGATTAGTATGCGTAACCTCAAGATTATCCTTCTGGCATCCGCCACCACCTTCGGTGCTTTCCAGGCCGCCCAGGCCGCCGATGCGATCTACCAGGCACCGGAAGCTCCGCCGATGGCAAACGATGTTGCCGCTCCGACGGGCAACTGGTCGGGCGCTTACCTCGGTGGCGCTGCAACTTACGACTTCGGTAAGTTCTCCAGCTCGACCAACGGCCGTGATGCCAAGGGCCTCGGCGGTTCGATCTACGGCGGCTACAACATGCAGAGCGGCTCGATCGTTTACGGTGCAGAAGCTGACCTCAGCTACGCCGGTGAAGACGGTTCTGCTGGCAGCCAGGCTCCGGTCGGCACGCTCAAGGGCACCCAGGGCGTCAACGGCTCTGTTCGTGGCCGCGTCGGTTACGACCTGAACCCCTTCATGGTCTATGGTACGGCCGGTGTGGCTGTCGCCAACCACGAGCTCAAGGGCGGCGGCAACAGCGACGAGAAGCTGGCAGCTGGTTACACGGTCGGCGCCGGTGTCGAAACCTTCGTCACCGACAACATCACGGCTCGCGTCGAATACCGCTACAGCGACTACCAGAAGCGCGACTTCGATCTGGGTGGCTCGACCGTTTCGCGCGGCTTCGACGATCACTCCGTCAAGGTCGGCATGGGCGTGAAGTTCTGATCCACCGGTCAGTAGAGACAAGAAAAGCCGGGCTCGCCCGGCTTTTTTTATTGTGCCGCTTTGACGCGAAAAATCAGGCCTTGGGGCGCAGCGCCGGGTAGGGCTCGAAGTGTTTTGCGAAAATGGCAGGCCATTCGGCCAGCGCCGCACGTCCATTTTCCCATTCGCCCGGGAAGCGCAGCATCAGATAGCCGAGCATCGCTGCCAGCGCGAAATGACCGCCATGCAGTTTCTTGCCGGTCTTCGGCAGGCTCTTGTCCAGATGGTCAAGGCTCCGGTTGATCTTGGCCCATTGCCGGTCGATCACGTCCTGGCTCACCAGTTCCGGCGGCCGATAGCGCCGCTCATAGACGATGGCGAGCAGGCAGTCACTGATCCCGTCGCAGAGCGCCTCCAGCACTTCAGCCTCCGTCCGCTTCTCCTTGTCCTTGGGATAAAGCCGCTTGTCGGCGGACCGGTGCAGGAAATGCATGATGGCACGGCTGTCGAAGACCGCGTCACCCTTGTCGGTGATCAAAGTCGGGATCTTGCCGAGCGGATTGTTGTCGATGAGTTCGGCTGGATTGTCCGCCGTGTTCACCCTCACGTCTTCGAGTGCGATGCCGAGATAGCGGGCAGCCATGCGGACCTTGGAGGAATAGGGCGAGGCGGGCGCGAAGAGCAGCTTCATGACGGTTTCCTGTGGCTCTTGTTGCGGGTCAGGGCTGGGGCGGGAGGACGAGATCGGATCGCTTGCACGATCGTTGGTCCATCTCGGAGCAGGTGCGGAACGCCAGCGACGTGTCGAGGCAGATCCGCACTTCATCGACTCTCTGACTATCACAGGTCACCGCCACTGCCGAGCGGGTCAGTCCGGGATTGCTGCGGATAAATGCCTGCTCGATCGTCGCAGGAGACGTCTGTAGCGGTTCGCGAACCGATGAAAACTGCGGCGGTATCAGGATCTTGTCATGCACCTGGCGGACCAGCGCAAAATAGTCCGCCATGGGAAGCCCCGAGCAGCTGCCATGCTTGCGCCATTGGTGGCCGATCAGGCCGATGCCGGGCATGATGTCGATAATCCCGCGCGCCATCGCATCCGGCACACGGCTGCCTTCGGCGCTCTCGCAGTCCTGCGGATAGCCGCGTTCGTACTGCGGCCAGAGGCCGTGCACGACCCAGCCGAAACGTTTCCCGGTGCCGCATTGCGCACGGTTGTTGCGACCGGCATCGCTGTCGCAATAGGTCGGCGACCAGGAAAGGGAGAGAACGTAAAAGTCGAATCCCTTGCCTGCCATAGGGCGGGAAGCCTGGATGGCCGGCTTGGTGGCCGGCGTCACCGGCTCATCCGTGCTGCCGCTCGGCGTGCCAGCCTCAAGTCCGCGCGACAGCGAACCTTGTCCGTCCATGAACCAGGCGCCGATCGCTATGGCGAGCGGGACCAGAACCGCGAAGAGAGGAGCCAGCCTCCCCATCTCAGGCGCGAAATCTCGGTCGCCGGATTGGCAGAGGTGCCGACCGCGACATGGAACCGGATCGTCTTGACGCGAATTTGATCATCATCGCTTCCTTGAGCATCGCTTAAGGCTCACACTGGCGATAATCCTGTCGGGCAGTCAAGACGGGTTAACGCCTATCCGGCATCCTATGTCGGTCGACACGGTGATGCGCCGCGCGCATCGGAAACGGGAGGGGAAGCGACCGGGATATGGCGCTATGAAATTGAAAAGACTTATCTGGCCGCTCGTCGGTCTGACCACGATTGCATTTTCCATTTGGTTGTTGCTCGGCGAAGTGCGCGGGCTTTCCTTTGACGAGATCGGCGACAGCCTGTCGCGGATCGGTCCCATCAGTTGGCTGCTGGCCGTGCTGTCCACGTTGCTCGCCTATGCCGCCCTTGCCGGTTACGACCGGATTGCGCTGCAAAATATTGGCCGGTCCGTCAGCTGGCTGTTTATCACCGTCACCTCGTTTACCGCCTATGCGCTCTCCCACAATGTCGGGGCTTCGGTGTTTTCGGGCGCCGTGGTGCGCTACCGCGCCTATTCCTCGCGCGGCTTGACCGGTGCGGAGGTCGGCAGTCTCGTCGCGATCTGCTCGTTCACATTCATGCTCGGCACGGTCTTCCTGATGGGGATGGTGCTAGTCCTGCAGCCCGACATCACCGAACGTTTTGTCGATGTCCTGCCGGTGGCAGCGTCGAGGACGACGGGCGTGGTGCTTCTGGCGCTGGTCGGTCTCTACGCACTCGGAAGCCTGTTGCGGCTGCGGCCGCTGAGGATCCGTTCCTTCGTGCTCGCTTATCCTCGGCCCGTTCTGGTGATCCAGCAACTGATCATCGGGCCACTGGAGCTGATCGGCGCCGCCGGCATCATTTATTTCGCCCTGCCGGATGTCGGCAATCCGGGCTTCCTGGTGGTGCTCGGCATCTTCCTGGTGTCATTCTCCGCAGCGCTAATTTCCCATGCTCCGGGTGGGCTGGGGGTCCTGGAACTGCTCTTCGTCACGAGCATGCCGGACGTCGATCCGGCTGATGTTATCGCCGCACTCCTGGTGTTCCGCCTCTTTTACCTGATCATACCCTTCGCGCTGGCACTGGTGGTGATCCTGCTGTTCGAGCGGTCCCAGCTGTCACAGGCGGATCCGCCAGCAGCCTGAGGACCGCCTCCGTCGGTGGCGGTGTGGCGTCACTCTTCGCCGCGCAGCCAGAAGCAGCGATGCGAGGCGTAACGATCCTGCGCCATCAGCCTCTTGAGTTCGGGAAGTGCCAGATGCATCTCGTCCTTCAGCGTGAAGGGCGGGTTGACGATCACGAGGCCGGTGCCGGACAGGCCTGTCTGGTCGCGGTCGCTCTTCACATGCAGTTCGGCGCACAGCATCTTGGGGATTTCAAGCGCCTGCAGGGCCTCGTGGAATTCCTTGATCGGCGCGCCCTTCTTGATCGGATACCAGAGGCAATAGACGCCATTGGCAAAGCGGCGATGCGCCTTGGCGAGACCGTCCACCAGCCGCTCGTATTCGCCCTCTTCCTCGAAGGGCGGATCGACCAGAACGATGCCGCGCTTCTCCTTCGGCGGCAGATGCGCATTGAGCGTCAGCCAGCCATCGAGCTCGGTCACGCGCACCTGGAAATCGCCTTCGAACAGGCGGGAAAGCACGCGCGAGTCCTCCGGATGCAGTTCCATCGCCGAGAGCCGATCCTGCGGGCGGAAAAGGTCGCGGGCGAGTTTCGGCGATCCCGGATATTTCTGCAGCGGGCCGCCGGTCTCACGGCCCGGATTGAGCGCTTTCACCACGTCGAGATAGGGCGCCATGATCTCAGCCACCTTCTCCGGCAGCTCGGCATCGATCACCTTGCCGATGCCTTCAAGCCATTCGCCGGTCTTCTGCGCCTCTTCGGAGGAGAGATCGTAGAGCCCAATCCCGGCGTGGGTGTCGAGCACGCGAAACGCCTTGTCCTTCTGCTGCAGATAGACAATCAGCCGCGACAGCACGAGATGCTTCAAGACATCGGCGAAATTGCCCGCGTGATAGATATGGCGATAATTCATTGACGGTTCCGATGGGAGCGATGATTTGTTCGAATGGGGCTTTTGAGCATTCCGGCCATGGCCTATAACCGGCCCATGAACATTCAGAGCCCCATCCGAAACCGGTCGCTCGGTCATACGGCCTGTCCGCATGACTGTCCATCCACCTGCGCGCTTGACGTCGAACTGACGGAGGACGGCCGCATCGGCCGCATGCGTGGGGCGACCGAGAACACCTACACGGCCGGCGTGATCTGCGCCAAGGTCGCGCGTTATGCCGAGCGGCTCTATCATCCCGATCGCCTGATGAAGCCGGTGCGCAGGGCAGGGGCGAAGGGCGCCGGCCAGTGGCAGGATGTTACCTGGGAAGCGGCCCTCGACGAGATCGCCGATGCCTTCGTCAAGGCCGAGCAGCGCCACGGCTCCGAGGCCGTCTGGCCTTACTTCTACGCCGGCACCATGGGCCTCGTGCAGCGCGATTCGATCGAGCGCCTGCGCCATGCCAAGAAATATTCCGGCTTCTTCGGCACGATCTGCACCAACATGGCCTGGACCGGCTATGTCATGGGCACCGGCACGCTGCGCGGTCCCGACCCGCGTGAGATGGCCGTCTCCGATTGCGTTGTCATCTGGGGCACCAATGCGGTCGCGACCCAGGTCAACGTCATGACCCATGCGATCAAGGCGCGCAAAGACCGTGGCGCCAAGATCGTCGTTGTCGACATCTATGACAATCCGACGATGAAGCAGGCCGACATGGCCCTCATCCTGAAGCCCGGCACCGATGCAGCGCTTGCCTGCGCCGCCATGCATATCGCCTTCCGTGACGGTTATGCGGACCGTGCCTATATGGCGAAATTCGCCGATGATCCGGCAGGGCTGGAAGCGCATTTGAAGGACAAGACGCCGGAATGGGCCTCTGATATCACCGGCCTTTCCGTCGAGGAGATCGAAGCCTTCGCCCGCCTCGTCGGCCAGACGAAAAAGAGTTTCTTCCGCCTCGGTTACGGCTTCACCCGCAGCCGCAATGGTGCGGTCTCCATGCATGCGGCTCTGTCGCTCGCAACCGTGCTCGGCGCCTGGCAATACGAGGGTGGTGGCGCCTTCCACTCGAACAGCGACATCTTCCAGCTGAACAAGGCTGAGCTGATGGGCACGGCCATGGTCGATCCAGACATCCGCATGCTCGACCAGTCGCAGATCGGCCGCGTGCTGACCGGCGATACCGAAGCATTACGCTATGGCGGCCCGGTCACTGCGATGCTCATCCAGAACACCAACCCGGTGAATGTCGCGCCCGAACAGCGGCTGGTGAAGCAGGGCTTCTTGCGCGATGGCCTCTTCGTCGCCGTGCACGAGCAGTTCATGACCGAAACCGCGGAACTGGCCGATATCGTGCTCCCCGCCACCATGTTCGTCGAACACGACGACATCTATCGCGGCGGCGGCCAGAGCCATATCCTGCTCGGACCCAAGCTCGTCGACGCGCCGACCATGGTGCGCACCAATCTCTTCGTCATCGAGGAATTGGCCAAACGCCTCGGCGTTGCCGATCGCCCCGGTTTCGGCAAGACGGAGCGCGAGCATATCGAGCGCATGCTCTATGTCAGCGGCAAGCCGGATTTCGACACGCTGATCGAAGACAAGTGGCTCGATTGCCAGCCGGCTTTCGATGAAGCACATTATCTGAACGGCTTTGCCCATCTGGACGGCAAGTTCCGCTTCAAGCCGGACTGGGAAAATACGCCAGCCCCGAACAAGCCGCCGGCAAAACTCGGTTCGCTCGGTCCCGTCAAGTCGCTGCCCGTCTACCCCGACCAGGTGGACCTGATCGAAGTGGCCGATGCTGAACATCCCTTCCGGCTCGCCACGTCTCCGGCGCGCAACTTCCTGAACTCCACCTTCGCCGAGACGAAAACCTCGCGCGACAAGGAAGGCCGTCCTGAGGTCATGGTCAATCCGACCGACGCCGCAGCACTTGGCGTCATGGATGGCGATGTCGTTCGCCTGGGCAATGTCAGAGGGGATTTGCGCATCCACGCCAAGATCACCGAGGCCGTGAAATCGGGCGTGCTGGTGGCGGAAGGCCTTTGGCCGAACAAGGCCCATCTCGACGGTGAAGGCATCAATGTCCTGACCGGCGGCGATCCCGCAGCCCCCCATGGCGGTGCCGCTTTCCACGACAACAAGGTCTGGATGAGAAAAGCATAAATATGAGCATATTTGACAAGGCCCGGATCGCCATCCTGGAAGACAAGACGCTATGGAAGGGTTGGAGCCACCTGCGTGGCATCACCTTCGATTTCTTCCGCGAGGGTAGGGCGCCGCATCGCCTTTCCTGGGAAGTCTTCGAGCGCCGCAATGCCTCGGCCATACTCCTGCACAATGTCGAGCGCGACACGGTGACCCTGGTGCGCCAGCTGCGGATTGCCGCCCATCTGAGCGGCGACCATGCCTATCTGCTCGAAGTGCCGGCCGGCTTCATCGATGAAGGCGAGACGGCGATGCAGGCGGCTTTGCGGGAGGCGCTTGAGGAAACCGGCTACAAGATCGCCAAGGCGACACCCGCGTTCGCTGCTTATATGTCTCCGGGGTCTGTCACCGAAAAGCTCCATGGGTTCTACGCCGCAGTGACGGACAGTGACCGTGTCGCCGAAGGCGGCGGCCTGCTGGACGAGCAGGAAGATCTCGAAGTGATCGAGCTTGCTTTCGCCGAAGCGCTCGACATGGTCGAGGCCGGCGAGATCGTCGACGCGAAGACGATCATGCTGCTGCAATGGGCGGCGCTCAGGGGGAGCGGCAAGAGCGCCTAGAATGTGCCTTTGACGCCGGTCGATATCGTCAGCGACTGATAGGATGCGGATGCGGAATCATCGAAGCTGGACGTTGCACCGGTAACGGTGTTGCGCTGGTCCATGTCACCGCGGGTATTGAAGATTTTCTGGAAATCGCCGGCAACATAAATCGCTGCGGATGGCAGGAACTGATAGTCAGCGCTGATTGCTGCGCCCAGCATTGGTGCGAAGCCCATCTCTTCCTTGAAACGAAGATCCCGCATCCAGTGATCGTCGACATCCTTGTAGTCGAAGCTTCCGCCGCCGCGAACGGTGCCGGACAGCTTGAACTTTCCGATCTGCTGTTCGGCATTGGCGCTGAGGAAAAGGGTCGGAATGCGCTGTTCGTAGGTGATGCCTTTTTCACCGTCGGTAAAATTGCCAACAGTGTCGTGGAGCGTCACGTTGGAATAGATGTAGCTGCCGCCCCGCGAAGTCCATTTGACATTGGCATAGCCGAAGCCGCCGCCCAGTCCGACGCGGGTCGTCCCGGTGTCGATCACCGCCCGGTCGGCTTCGATCAGCAGGTTGATGTAGCGATCCAGCTTGGTGTCGGGGTGGATAGACTGATCCGTCCAGCCCGAATAGCTCGGAACGACCCAGTCACGGTCCTCCATGTGTCCGTCGCCGCCAAGCCCGACATCGATCTGCCCCTTGATCCGCCAGTTGTCGCCAAGCTCCATCTGAGCGCCAATTGTGCCGGTCTTGACGCCCTTGCTTTCCCAGTCGAGCTGGCTGAGTTTGTGGTCGCCATCATAGACATATTCGCCGGCTTTGATGTTGGCGATGCCGACACCGGCGAAATAGGTGATATCGCCAGATCCGCCGGAGACGAAACCATCCTGGGCGGACAGGGGCACTGCGGAAATCAGAATTCCGCCGAGAGAGAGGCTGAAAAATTTCTTTGAGATAAGCATGAGACCAACCATGACGCTGAAGTAAGTCAAGGTTGCATATTTATGGTTAAGAGAATGCTAGCGGTTGGCCTCGAGGAGACGAATTTGCCTGCGTCTCAGGCGCTGATCAGCGTCGCCGATGCATCCGTTTCAGAGCCGAGCCGCTCGACTGTGCCATCGGCGCGCATGGAAACATTGCCTGAAGCGACCAGTTTCAACGCTGCCGCATAGGTCTTGTGCTCGACGGTGAGCACCCGTGCCGCAAGCGTCTCTGCTGTGTCGTCGATCAGCACAGGCACCACGGATTGCGCGATCACAGGACCCTCGTCCATGCCTTCGGTCACGAAGTGCACGGTGCAGCCCGCGACCTTCATGCCGGCATCAAGCGCACGCTGATGGGTGTGAAGACCCGGGAAAAGGGGCAGGAGGGAAGGGTGGATGTTGAGAATTCGGCCCTCATAGGCGCGGATGAATTCGCCTGAGAGCAGGCGCATATAACCGGCGAGGCAGGTGAGATCCGGCCCGATCTCGGCGAGCGCGGCAAGGATAGCCGCCTCATGCTCGGCCTTGGAGCCATAGGCCTTGCGCTCGAACACGCGTGTCGGAAGGCCGAGCGCTTGCGCCTTGGCAAGCCCGCCGGCTTCCGGCTTGTCGGAGAACACGGCGACGATCTCGGCCGGGTATTCGCCGGCTTCACAGGCTTTCGCCAGCGCCAGCATGTTCGAGCCGCCGCCGGAAATGAAGGCAACGACGCGTTTGCGACCTCCGCTCATAGGGCGAGCGCACCCTTGTAGGTCACGCCATGGGCACCCTCTTCGCGGGCGATCATGCGACCGAGGCGGGCGACGGTCTCACCTTCGGCTTCCAGCACCTTGGTCACCTCATCCACCTTGTCGGCGGAGACGACGACGACCATGCCGATGCCGCAGTTGAAGGTGCGCAGCATTTCGTTCTGGGCAACGCCGCCGGTCTTGGCGAGCCAGGAGAAGACGGCGGGAACCTGGAAGGACGTGAGGTCGATCTCGGCGGCAAGATGTTTCGGCAGAACGCGCGGAATGTTTTCCGGGAAACCGCCGCCGGTGATGTGGGCAAGCGCCTTCAGAGCCTTGGTTTCCTTGATCGCCTTCAGAAGCGGCTTCACATAGATGCGGGTCGGGGTGAGAAGGGCCGCACCCAGCGACTGTCCCTCGGCGAAGGGCGACGGTGCATCCCAGGCAAGGCCCGAGAGTTCGACGATCTTGCGCACCAGCGAAAAGCCGTTGGAATGCACGCCGGAGGAGGAGAGGCCGAGGATCACGTCGCCTTCGGCAATGTCGCCCGCCGGCAGCAGCTCGCCACGCTCGGCAGCACCGACGGCAAAGCCCGCGAGGTCGTAGTCGCCCTTGGAATACATGCCGGGCATTTCAGCGGTCTCGCCGCCGATCAGCGCGCAACCCGCCTCGCGGCAGCCGGCGGCAATGCCCTGGACGATCGCCGCACCCTGGTCCGGGTCCAGCTTGCCGGTGGCGAAATAGTCGAGGAAGAGCAGGGGCTCGGCGCCCTGGACGACGAGATCGTTGACGCACATGGCGACGAGGTCGATGCCCACGGTGCCGTGGATATTGGCGTCGATCGCAATCTTCAGCTTGGTGCCGACGCCGTCGTTTGCTGCGACCAGGATCGGATCCTTGAAGCCGGCAGCCTTTAGGTCGAAGAGCCCGCCGAAGCCACCAATTTCGCCATCCGCGCCGGGACGCCGGGTCGACTTGACCGCCGGCTTGATCTTCTCGACCATCAGGTTGCCCGCGTCGATATCGACCCCTGCATCGCTATAGGTCAACCCGTTCTTGCCAGCCTGGCTCATGCCTGCCTCCGATCCTGCGAGAATTTGGGCTGGCCATGGCATGAAGAGGCCCGATATGCAAGCCGGGAGCCGGACAAGTGCACGATTTCCCGGCCAAACTGGCCGCAGGGTTGCGGATATGGAACTTGCTCCTCCGCGAGTTCTTGACCTTTGGTTCGGGGGTGACCTATCTCCTAGGGACGAATTGCCTCGCATGCGCAGCATGGAGGCCGACCACGAATTCCAGACGGAGACAGGATATGGCTCGCAACATCAGCGCAATCGGCCTCCGCCGCCAGGCCCTGTTCTGGCTGTTGGCGCTGGCCGTCTTCGTCGTCTTCCTGATGATGTTCTCCTCGATCCTGCTGCCCTTCATCGCCGGCATGGCGCTCGCCTATTTCCTTGATCCGGTGGCCGACCGCCTGGAGCGGATCGGGCTCAGCCGGTTGATGGCGACGGTCGTCATCCTGATCTCCTTCGTCATCGTCTTCGTGCTGTCGCTGATGATCATCATCCCTGTGCTGGCGAGCCAGTTGAACGACTTCATCCAGCGCGTGCCTGAATATGTCTCGCAGCTCCAGAGCTTCATCGCGACCTCAAATGCCTCCTGGCTGCCCGACTGGGTGGATGGCCAGATGGAAACGATCCGCCAGAACTTCTCCCGCTATCTGAGCGAGGGCGTCGGCTTTATCGGCACTTTGATCGAGCAGATCTGGAACTCCGGCAAGGCTTTGCTCGACATCGTCTCCCTGCTCGTCGTGACCCCGGTCGTCGCCTTTTACCTGCTGCTCGACTGGGACCGCATGATCGCCAAGGTCGACAGCTGGGTGCCGCGCAACCAGCTCGCCACGGTGCGCCAGTTGGCGACGGAACTCGACAACACGATCGCCGGATTCGTGCGCGGTCAGGGCTCGCTCTGCCTCATTCTCGGCATTTTTTATGCCGTCGGCCTGTCGCTCGCCGGGCTCAACTTCGGCCTCCTCATCGGCTTCTTCACCGGTCTGATCAGCTTCATCCCCTATGTTGGCTCCACCGTCGGGCTATTGCTGGCAGTCGGCGTTGCGCTGGTCCAGTTCTGGCCGGACTTCATCTGGATCGGCGTCATCGCCGGCATCTTCTTCCTCGGCCAGTTCATCGAGGGCAATATCCTGCAGCCCAAGCTGGTGGGCAAAAGCGTCGGCCTGCACCCGGTCTGGCTGATGTTTGCCCTCTTTGCCTTTGGCGCGCTGTTCGGCTTTGTCGGCGTGCTCGTGGCGGTCCCGGCGGCTGCCGCCATCGGCGTGCTTGTCCGCTTTGCAATCTCGCGATATCTTGACAGCGATCTCTATTATGGTTCGGCGCTCGATCTTTCGCTCGCTGCAACCCCCACCGTCAGTGAAATCGGCGGCGAGAGCGCGTCCCAGGCCACAGAGAAGTGAATGACTGACGTCAAACGGGCTCCCGAGCGGCCCGGCGAACAGCTGCCGCTCGTCTTCGATCATGGATCCGCCACGGGGCGTGACGACCTTCTGGTGTCCGAGCGTCTGGCGGCCGCTGTGTCGCTGGTCGATGCCTGGCCGGCCTGGCCGTCGCCGGTGGTGATCCTCCAGGGACCGGAAGGCTCCGGCAAATCGCATCTGGCGCAGATTTTTCGCGATGTCAGCGGCGCCGCCGATATCCAGGCGAAAGCCGGGCAGGGGGCATCAAGCCTCGCGGCCGCCGGACCCGTCGTGCTGGAGGATGCCGATCGCAACGGCTTCGACGAGGTCGAGCTTTTCCATGTCATCAATGCCGTGCGCCAGCATGGCACCTCGCTGCTGATCACCTCGCGCAGCTTCCCGCCCTCGTGGAATGTCGCTTTGCCGGACCTTGCGTCACGATTGAAGGCGGCCACCGTGGTCGAGATCGGCGCCCCGGATGAAGAGCTTCTGGGCCAGTTGATCATGAAGCTGTTTGCCGATCGCCAGCTTTACATTGATGACAAGATCGTTGGGTATATCGTGAAGCGGATGGAACGATCCTTCACCGCCGCCCAGCAGGTCGTCGACCGCCTGGACAAGGTGGCGCTCTCGCGCCGCACCCGCATCAGCCGCAGCCTTGCCGCAGAAGTGCTGGAGACGCTCGAACAGCCGGTGGGCGGGGACTAGGCGTCACAGAACTGTCGTCATACTGTAATACGTGGCCCAAGGGTCAATAGAGGGACGAAGACATGGACAGCGCGGTAAACGAGACGGTTGGGACAAACGGCGAGGATGCGGCCGCAGCGGAAGATATCCGCACCAGCCCGCTACGCTTCGTCAACCGCGAGTTTTCCTGGCTGCAGTTCAATCGCCGCGTCCTCGAGGAAACGTTGAACACCGCCCATCCGCTTCTCGAGCGGGTCCGATTCCTGTCGATCTCTGCGGCCAACCTCGATGAGTTCTTCATGGTTCGCGTCGCCGGCCTCGAAGGTCAGGTGCGCCAGGGCATCGTGGTGCGCAGCCCCGATGGCAAGACGCCGGCCGAGCAGCTGGACGACATCCTGAAGGAAATCGACAACCTGCAGATGGAGCAGCAGGCGTCGCTGGCCGTTCTGCAGCAGTATCTCGCCAATGAGGAGATCCTGATCGTCCGTCCGGCAGCCCTCTCCGACGACGACCGCCGCTGGCTGGAAAATACCTTCGAGGATTCGATCTTCCCGGTCCTGACGCCGCTGTCCATCGATCCGGCCCATCCGTTCCCCTTCATTCCCAATCTCGGCTTCTCCATGGGCCTGCAGCTGTGCTCCAGCCGGACGGGCGAGCCGATGACGGCGCTTCTGCGTCTGCCGCCGACGCTCGACCGCTTCATCCGCCTGCAGGATATCGGCCAGACCATCCGCTACATCACGCTGGAGGATGTCGTCGGCCTGTTCATCAACCGGCTTTATCCGGGTTACGAGGTCAAGGGCTTCGGCACCTTCCGCATCATCCGAGACAGCGATATCGAAGTGGAAGAAGAGGCCGAGGATCTCGTGCGCTTCTTCGAGACGGCGCTCAAGCGCCGCCGTCGCGGCTCGGTCATCCGCATCGAGGTCGATTCCGAAATGCCGGTGGCGCTCCGCCAGTTCGTTGTCCACGAACTGAACGTCCCGGACAATCGCGTCGCCGTCCTGCCGGGCCTGCTGGCCCTCAACACCATCTCCGAGATCTGCAAGGCCCCGCGCGACGACTTGCGCTTCGAGCCCTACAATGCCCGTTTCCCCGAGCGTGTGCGCGAACATGCCGGCGACTGCCTGGCCGCGATCCGCGAAAAGGACATGATCGTCCACCACCCCTATGAAAGCTTCGACGTCGTCGTGCAGTTCCTGCTGCAGGCCGCGCGCGATCCGGACGTGCTGGCGATCAAGCAGACCCTCTATCGTACCTCGAACGACAGCCCGATTGTCCGCGCCCTGATCGATGCCGCCGAAGCCGGCAAGTCGGTGACGGCGCTCGTCGAACTCAAGGCCCGCTTCGACGAAGAGGCGAACATCCGCTGGGCGCGCGACCTGGAGCGCGCGGGCGTGCAGGTCGTCTTCGGCTTCATCGAACTCAAGACCCATGCCAAGATGTCGATGGTCGTACGTCGTGAAGACGGCAAGCTCCGCACCTATTGCCATCTCGGCACCGGCAACTACCATCCGGTGACGGCGAAGATCTACACGGACCTGTCCTTCTTCACCTGCAACCCGAAGATCGCCCACGATATGGCGAATGTCTTCAACTTCATTACCGGTTATGGCGAGCCGGAAGAGGGCATGAAGCTGGCGGTGTCGCCCTATACACTGCGCCCGCGTATCCTCAAGCACATCAACGAAGAGATCGAGCACGCCAAGGCCGGGCGCCCGGCGCAGATCTGGATGAAGATGAATTCGCTGGTCGACCCCGAGATCATCGATGCGCTCTATGCCGCAAGCCAGGCCGGTGTCGAGATCGACCTTGTCATCCGCGGCATCTGCTGCCTGCGCCCCCGTGTTGCCGGCCTCTCGGACAATATCCGGGTGAAGTCCATCGTCGGCCGTTTCCTTGAACACAGCCGCATCTTCTGCTTCGGCAACGGCCATCGTCTGCCGTCGGAAAAGGCACTCGTCTATATCGGCTCGGCCGACATGATGCCGCGCAATCTCGACCGCCGCGTCGAAACGCTGGTGCCGCTGATCAACCCGACGGTGCATGAGCAGGTGCTGTCCCAGATCATGCTGGGCAACCTGATTGACAACCAGCAGAGCTACGAGATATTGGCCGACGGAACGTCACGCCGTATCGAGGTGCGACAGGGTGAGGAACCTTTCAACGCCCAGCACTATTTCATGACCAATCCCAGCCTGTCGGGCCGGGGCGAAGCCTTGAAATCGAGTGCACCGAAACTGATCGCCGGCCTGATTTCCGGCAGGAAACGCTAACACTGGTACCTCATGACAAGATCTGAAGCGCAGGGGCGTCTTCCCGGGATTGCCCCTGTCTCCGTCGTTGACATCGGCTCGAACTCGATCCGTCTGGTGATCTATGAGGGGCTCTCCCGCGCACCGACGGTCTTGTTCAACGAGAAGGTTCTGTGTGGTCTCGGCAAGGGGGTCGCAACGACCGGTCGCATGGACGAGCAGGGCGTCGAGCGTGCGCTTGCGGCTCTCAGGCGCTTTCGTGCACTCTCCGAACAGGCTCAGGCGACCCGCATGTATGTGCTGGCAACCGCCGCTGCCCGCGAGGCCTCGAACGGTCCTGATTTCATCGCCCGCGCCGAAGAGATTCTTGGCCACGAGATCGTCGTGCTGACAGGCGAGGAAGAAGCAAAATATTCGGCGCTCGGCATCATCAGCGGCTTCCATGACGCCGATGGCATCGCCGGAGACCTCGGCGGCGGTTCGCTGGAACTGATCGACATCAGCGGCAAGACCTTCGGCAAGGGCATCACCCTGCCGCTCGGCGGTCTGCGTCTTTCGGAGGCCGTGGAGGGATCGCTGCCCAAGGCGCGCGCCATGGCGAAAAAGCTGATTTCAGGCGCCAATTTTCTGTCCAAGGGCATGGGCCGCACCTTCTATGCGGTCGGCGGCACCTGGCGTAACATCGCCAAGCTGCACATGGAGATCCGCAAATATCCGCTGCACATGATGCAAGGTTATGAGCTGCCCTATGACGAGATCGCCTTCTTTCTCGACGAGATCATTTCCGGCGCCAACAGCCGCGATCCGGCCTGGGCTTCGATCTCCAAGAACCGCCGCAATCTGATCCCCTTCGGCGCCATTGCGCTGCGGGAAGTGATCGAGGTGATGAAGCCGCGCACCGTCTGCTTCTCCGCCCAGGGTGTGCGCGAAGGCTATCTGTATTCACTGCTGCTGGATGAAGAGCAGGCGCTCGACCCGCTCCTGGAAGCGGCCGACGAACTGGCGATCCTGCGCGCCCGCTCACCGGAACACGCCCGCGAACTTGCGGACTGGACCGGTCGCATGATGCCTTTCTTCGATATCGAGGAAACGGAAGAGGAAAGCCGCTACCGCCAGGCCGCCTGCCTGCTGGCCGACATCAGCTGGCGCGCCCATCCTGATTATCGCGGCCTGCAGGCCCTGAACGTGATTGCCCACTCCTCCTTCGTCGGCATCACCCATCCGGGCCGCGCCTTCATCGCGCTCACCAACTATTACCGCTTCGAAGGCCTGCATGACGACGGCCAGACCGGTCCTTTGGCGGCAATCGCCACGGAACGCCTGCTCGATAGAGCAAAGCTTGTCGGCGGCATGCTGCGCGTGGTCTATCTGTTTTCAGCCTCGATGCCCGGCATCGTCCACGACCTGACCTTCCGCCGCTCCGACAATCCCGAGCTCGATCTCGAATTCGTCGTGCCGAAGGCTTACGAGGTCTTTTCCGGCGAACGGCTGGATGGCCGCCTGACGCAGCTCGCCAAGCTCACCGGCAAGCGGCTGGCGTTTGTGTTCGAGTAAGTCGAAACGCCAGATGCAGTGGACAGAAGACCGAGCTGGCTCGACGTAGCCATCGGCTTTTCCTCCGCATGGGTATCATGCCTCGTCTCCCTTGCCTTGCATCTCAGCGTGCAACAATTTGTCCTCTCGCCTTCTGCGGGTTTGGCCTGTTTTGGTGGTTGAGAGTTGAAATGTAAATTGTCGCGTCGGTCGGCGAGGCGACGAAGGTAGAAGAGCGTGGCGGTTCCCCAAAACAAAGACGAGTTGCTGGCAGCGATCGAATCGAGCTTCGACAAACTTGATAGAGAGCTGCGCGGCGTTCCGGTTTCCTTGGTCCATGAACAAAGCCTGGAGGGTCACAGGAAGGGAACGAAGATGAGCGTTGCCAATCTTGCAGCATATCTGGTGGGGTGGAACGAGCTGGTTCTGAAATGGCTTGACCGGGACGCGGCAGGTCAGCCGGTCGATTTTCCAGAAACAGGATTCAAGTGGAACGAGTTGGGGCAGCTCGCTCAAAAATTCTACGAAGATTACGAGGGCATCCCATATCCGCAGGTTCTTGAGCGCTTGGCACAGGCGAAGGGGCGGATTGTTTCCGAGATCGACGCGCGCAGCAACGAGGAGCTCTATGGCAGTCCCTGGTATGAGAAGTGGCCGATGGGGCGTATGATCCAGTTCAACACCTCGTCACCTTACGAGAATGCGCGCGGTCGAGTGCGGACGTGGCTCAAGTCAAAGAGAGGGGCGCCCGGTGCTTGAGGCATACAAAGACCACCATGGCCCACGAAACACGTAGTCGTGCTCGAACTTCCGGTCTCCATAGCGGAGCGCCGCCACGCAAGGGGAAAGATATCTGCCGCAAACTCAGCCGATGAGGCTCAGTTGTGCGGCAGAACGTTGTTGAATTGCCGGGGACGGCTCTAGGCCGCACAATCCCCGGCGTCGCGCTTACTTCGCCGCGAGGAATTCCCCGACTTCCAGCAGGACGAACTCGCTGTCGTCAGCCTTGTCCAGCGCACGGCCGGCCGAAAACGGCAGGTTGTTGTCGTTGCCGACGATGATATGGGTCGGGTCGACCACGTCGACATTCTCGATGGTGACGAAGGGCATGTCGTAGAAACCTTCGCCGCCGCCCTGGCGCTTCTTGTTGTCGGGGTCTTCGATCTTCATCAGATCGATATAGCCGATCTTGCGCACGGCCTTGCCGGCATTCTCTTCCGTCATCTCGATCTTGTAGATGCGCTTGTGCTTGGCCGGGACGGCGAAGCAGTCGGCAGCCGGTGCCTTCGGATCGGCGCAGGCCTTTTCCGCCACACCCGCACCATTGTCGCGCTCGATCACGAGAGCGGTGGTCGCGTCGATCATGTTGAAGTCGCCGATTGCTTCGCCGCCTTCGGACAGCGGGTAAAGCCAGGTCTTGCCGGTCCAGGCCTTGGAGGCGGCGTCGAGTTCGATGATGCGCAGGGCGGTGAGGCCATCCGCCTTTTCAACCGAGCCGTCTTCGAGATAGAGCGGACCTTCGAGCAGGCCATAGAGCTTCGTGCCGTCCTTCGACAGGGCAAGGCCCTCATAGCCGCCGGAGCGCTTCAGGTTGAAGGCCGGCATCTTGGCGGCCGGGTTGGCCGGGACGACGATGGTCGGATTGTCGGGCGACTTCACGTCGATCTCGCCGGCCTTTGTCGCGATGACGTCGGTCAGCACGCCCTCAGTCGAGAACTTCAGGATGTAGGGGCCGAGTTCTTCGCCGACCCAGAAGCCATCCGCCACCGGCTGGATGGATTCGACGTCGAAATCCGCCCCGGTCAGATAACGCTTGTCCGAGCCTTCCATGGTGATCGGGAAGGGTGCCTTCTTGTCGGGATCGGTGAGGAACAGGGTCTTTTCGACCTTTACCGTGCCGGCATCCCAGTCGAAGGTCAGGTGATGCAGCATCAGCATGGCATCGGTGGAATTCGTCTTCGAACCGAAGCCGTTGTCCGACAGGCTCCAGAAGCTGCCGTCGGGCATGGCCTTGATGCCGGAAAAACCCTGTACGGGCTGGCCGTCGAAGGGAAGCGACAGGCCGGTCGGACGCACGCCATCCTTGCCGGGAACGGAGCCGATGGCCTCGGCGCGCTTGCGGTCGGCGGTCGAGAACTTGCCGGAGGTCTTGAGATAGGCAGGCGCATCAGCCGGGGCGGCAATGATGGTGTTGGCCGGCAGGATCGCCTGGTTCACCAGCTTGGCGGGGAATACCTTCTCCTCGGCCGAAGCCTGGGAGACGAAGAGAATGAAGAGAGCAGCAGACGTCAGAAGAGCTTTGGTCATGGCGTCACCTTGTTGGAAGGGAGGAAACGCCAAAGTGCTAGAGAGGCTTCATGTCGCACCGATTGCGATCAGGTGAAGTTTCGGTGACGTCAGCACTTACCCACAGGCGCACCGAGCCATGGAGGCAAAACGCCGCGATCTTCACCCGTCACGGCGGCCTCCACGCAGGCGGCTAGACTGCCAAACCGCATGGTCCGCCCGGTGAGACCTGGGCCGTAATGGGCATATTTGCCGGAATTGGTCATGATGACCTTGGCATCGACGGGAATGACAGGCTCGGTCACCATGCACCAGCAGGTATCATTGACGAGGGTGACGCCGAAGGCCGTGAGCGCGGCGACATCGCCCGAGGACTCCGCCTTCGCCATTTCGGCGCGCCCGCAGGTGACGACCAGGGGTACGTGCGGATGACGGGTCTTCCCACGGCAGAGGGCGGCAAGCGCGGCCAGTTCGGTGGCGGAGAAATGTGGATTGCCGAGCGAGACCAATTGCACGGAACCCGCCTCTGCGCCGTTCAGTTCGTGCCAGGCGCGAAGCAGGTCTTCGTCGGTGAGGGAGATGGTCGGAAGGTCGAGTGCCGCGAAGGTCTCGGCATCGGCGGCCTCCGGCGTCACACCTGAGATATGAAACATCGGCGCGGCAGATGTCGTGGCAAAGGCGGCCCCGAAAGCCTTCAGGGCGTCCGTATCCGGGTGGTGCTGGGACAGCCCCTCGACCAGTGGTATCTGATCGGGCGAAACGGTCCCAATGAGATATCCAAGCAACGGCCAGAGACTGTCGTCCACATCCTCAAGCGGTGGCACGGTGACCCGGACCTGCGGTGCGCGCTCCTCCGGCAGATGACAGCCCGCCTTGGGGGCCCGGCCCGTCAGCGCGATCGCGATGTCGAGATAGTCAGGATATTTCATCGTCCGGGCGCCAAGCACGCTGTTGGCATAGACGACGGCATTCGATTCCGCCCAGACGATCTGCTCGTCACGTGCGGGCCGGTCATCGAGCAGATAGGGCGCGCAGGTAAAGGTGGCTTGAGCCCCCATCGCCACATAGGCATCGGCCACATCAGTTGCCGGGCGCCCGAGTGCCTCCGAGACACCCTGCGCCTGCCAGCGCCGGTGATCGACCGAAATCGCATTCAGTGTCGTCGGCACCACGACGCGACCGCCGAGATCGCGCAGCTTCTCGGCAAAGGCGAGGCCGCCAGGACCGGTATAGATGCAGCCGTCGATATGGGAGCGGGTGATGTCGATCAGATCTTTGGCGCCTTCAAGCGCCGCCATCCGCAGCACGATCCGCATCGCAACGGCAGCCGCTTCGCCCCGCTCTCCACAGCGAATGGCCTGGTCCTGATCCGTGAGCGCGATGTCCGAACCGATGCCTGCAACGGCATTGCTGATCCGGATGCGTCTAGCTGTCTTCAATGTGGCAAACTTCTCCTTGCCGACTGCAATCACCGGAATGGACCGCCCGAACACCTCCTCCGCGACGATGACGCCCAGCGTGATGATCGCCTCGGGGTGTTCGAGCACGATAGCGGCCGGACCTTGTCCGTTGAGGATCAGTTCGAGGATCACGCCGCTGCCGGTGCAGGAGCCACGGCTGGTAGGCAGCGCCAAGACGCGGCCCGTCAGCCGCTCGCCGCTCAGCGGGTGATGCCGGTCGATGATCTCGCCGGTCACGGCATCCGCACCACCCCAGAAGCTGAGCGCGGTGTCGGTGAACAGCACCTCTCCCTCGGCGGAGCCTGAAACCAGCACGCGGCCCGAGATGTCGATGGTGTCATGGAGGCTGCCCATCATTTCGTCTCCGTCAGGTCCAGGACTGCAAAACTCGCCAGCCAATGTTCCCCCATATAGTCGCCAGCCACATGCGCGATCCCTGCTGCGAGATGCCGATGCACGGCATCGCGCATCACGGGTCGGCGCGGGTCCGTGTCCGTCAGCGTGTTCGCCAGAGACGACCAGCACCAGGCGCGACTGATGTTCAAACCATCGAGATGGGCAATCTTGCCGTCAGAGCGATCGGACACAGAGGCGGGCGCAAAAAGGGTGCGCGGCTGGCCGGCTGCGATCTCAGGCAGGAAACCATCGAACCAATGGGCAAACTCGGTGGCGGGCAGGAGCCGGCGCATGCATTCCGCCTCTATCAGCGCTGGCGACAGGAAGTCGTCGCCCGAGGGCTCGCCCCAGGCGGGGCAGGCAGTGTCAGAGCCGTACCAGCGCAGCGCTGTGGAGCGCAGCAGATCGAAGAAGGTATCGTCTCCGACGGTGTCGGCGAAGTCGGCAGCGAGCCTCAGCGCAAAGGCGGTGTTGTAATGTGTGCCTGTACGGACAGGATAGGTGGCGAGCGGCAGAAAATCCCGGAAACGCTTGACGATCCGCTCTGTCAGCGGCGACAACGCCTCGGCCCAGGCAGGATCTTCGTGGCCGTGCAACTCGGCGCCAAGCTTCAGCAACCAGCCCCAGCCATAGGGACGCTCGTAACCGCGCGCCATCGGCCGGTCGAAATAGGCGCATTCGCCGCCGATCTTGTCGGGCACCAGCATCGTGGCGAAGAGATCGCGGATTGCTTGCGCTTCCGGCATTTCCGGATGGAGGTGCAGCAGCCGTGCCAGCATCCAGTAGCCATGCACGCAGGAATGCCAGTCATAGCTGCCGTAGAAGACCGGATGAAGCTCGGATGGCGTCTTCGCATCCTGAGGTCCTTCGAGCCCATGCAGGATATGATTGGGATATTCGCGAGTGACATGGCCGAGCGCGACCTTCGCGAGACGAGAGGCAAACTCGGATGTCAGCCGCGAAGTCATCCCTTATTCCCCAGTTCTAGCCGGTCGCCCCAGTCGGCCCGGCGGATCTCCTTGAAGGCATCGCCGTCGCGTTTGCTGAGCGTCAGCTCGGCGGTCGTGCCATCGGTGCGACAGAGCTTGACCCGCCCGACACCGCCATTGACGCGCGGGGGCGCCAGCACCCGGTCGCCACTGATCGCGACCGGTTCGCGCGAGGCAGCGATGAAGATGTATTTCTCGTCCTCCCACGGCACCTCGGCGCCTTTGGCGAGCCGATGCACCCGCGAGCGTGCCACCCGGCGCGAAAAGTGGCACCAGTCGGGCGCCACGATCGGACAGGTTTCAGAATGCATGCAGGGGGCGACGAGATGGGCGCCCGCACCCCGCAGCGTCTCGCGGGCGGCAAGGATGCGCTGCCATCCGGCCGGCGTGCCCGGCTCGATGATCACGAGCATGCCCGTGGTCAGCGACCAGAGCTTTTGCGTGACGCTGGCGATGGTGGTCGGCGGCAATTCGTCCAGGACATAGGCGAGCGTCACGAGATCCGCCGGGGCAAGTGTCGGGATCTTTGCTGTGACATCCCCCGCCTGCCAGCGGCTGGCGACCTGCGAACTGCGGGAAAGCTTTTCTCCGACACCGCGAATGGCCTCGGATGCCTCGACCATCTCGGCGGCCTGAATCGTCGACCAGGTGTCGGCGGCCGCCCAAAGCGCGGTGCCCGGCCCACAGCCGAGATCGATCAGCGAGGTCGGCGCAAAATCCGGCGCGACCTCTTCGATCATCCCGAACGCTGCCCGCACGGCGGCAAAGGTGGCGGGCAGGCGGGTGGCGAGATAGGCCTTGGCGGCGAGCGCGTCGTCGATGTGGAAACGCCCGTCGCGCACCTCGCGGCGATAGCGATCGGAGAGAATGGCGCTGGCCTTGGCGAGTTTCTCCAGCGGCTCGCCAGAGAGCATCTGGTCGACGGCGGAGCGCAGGGCGGCGGGCAGTTCCATGAAAGCTCCTCAGCCGCGGCGCGATGCCCATTCCGGGCGGAGTAGGGAGAGATTGACGAGGTCGAAGCGGCTTCCGTCGGGGCGAAGGCCAGCTTCCCGCTCGATGCCTTCGTGCAGGAAACCAAACCGTGCGTAAAGCTTTGCAGCCTTGGTGTTTTCCTTGACGTGGTGCAGCCACAGCCGATGGGTAGCGGTCTCCTCGAACACGTGGCTGAGGACCAATGGCAGCAAGACGCTTCCATACCCGCTAGACGTCTTCGTCACGATGAAGCGCCGAAGACAGAGATTGCCGTCCCGGCTGCCGATCCCGTGCAGCAACGCCAGCCCCATCTCCGGATGGACGAGGTAGCGCCATGCCGGATCGGCGAGATAGGCGCGGTGTTCGTCTTCCTCGAAGCGTCCGACCGTTCGTTCATAACCCGGCAGACGCTCCGTCTCCATGATGAAGGCGATGTCGTCTTCCGTCGCACGGCGCAGGGTCGGCGCCGGCACGGCTCAGAACTCCACGGCTTCGACGCGCTTGTCGACGAAGCGCAGGCCGACGCCGCCGGAAATCAGCTTCAAAGCCAGATCGCCGAACAGTTCGCGGCGCCAGCCCTGCAGGGCGGCGACGTCTGCCTTTTCGCCTTCGGCCGCAATCTTTTCCAGATCGTCGCTGTTGGCGATCACCTTGGAGGCGACCCCGTGTTTTTCCGAAGTCAGGCGCAGCAGAACCTTGAGCAGTTCGACGGCCGATTGTGTGCCTTCTGGCGCATGCGTGTGGCGCTGCAGGTGCGGCATCTCAGACTTCGGCAGGGCGAGTGCGATGTTCACCTGTTCGATGATGGCTGCCCCCGATGTCGAGCGCTCCCAGCCCTTGGGGATGGTCCGCAGCCGCCCGAGCGATTCCACATCCTTCGGCTGCTGTTGGGCGATTTCGTAGATCGCATCGTCCTTCAGGACGCGCGAGCGCGGCACGTTGCGCGACCGCGCCTCGCGTTCACGCCAGGCCGTCACATATTGCATGACGGCGAGTTCCGTCGGCTTGCGCAGCCGCATCTTCAGCCGCTGCCAGGCCTGGTCCGGATGCAGGTCATAGGTGTCGCGCGATTCGAGGATCGCCATTTCTTCGGTCAGCCATTCGGCGCGACCTTCTGCTTCCAGCTGACCTTTCAATTTCAGATAGACGTCGCGCAGATGGGTGACGTCGGCCAGCGCGTAATCGAGCTGCTTTTCCGACAGCGGCCGCCGGCTCCAGTCGGTGAAGCGCGAGGTCTTGTCGATATGGACGTTCTTCACCTTCTGCACGAGCTGGTCGTAGGAGACCGAATCGCCGAAGCCGCAGACCATCGCCGCGACCTGCGTGTCGAAGATCGGATGCGGGATCAGATTGCCGAGGTGGAAGATGATTTCGATGTCCTGGCGCGCGGCGTGAAAGACCTTCACGACGGCGGAATTGGCCATCAGTTCGAAGAAGGGGGCCAAGTCCAGGCCCTTGGCCATCGGGTCGACGATATATTCGTGATCCGGACTCGCCATCTGGATCAGGCAGAGTTCGGGCCAGAAGGTCGTTTCGCGGAGGAATTCCGTGTCGATCGTGATGAAATCGGATTGGGCAAGGAGACGGCAGGCCTCCTCGAGCGCGGCAGTGGTATCGATCATTTCGGCTCGGTCATGGAAAACTACAGGATCAACCTTAGTTTCCCTTCTGGACTTGGATGTCAATATGAACGGCCGGCAAAGGGCCGTGAACGGCCCGATTGCGCCCGTCGTCCAGCACTATTCGTCGACGGGCGCGCCGCGCAGCACCGCGATGTTCTGAAGATGGACCTCTTCATAGGGGGCGAAATAGAGCGCCGAACCATTGGCGAGTTCCGGTGCGAGGAAGGTCTCCAGGCTTTCGGCATCAAGCGTGGGATCGTCGATGCGCGCCGTCAGCCGCGTGAGATAGTCGCGGTTCGAGGTGATCAGCGACGGCGGATAGCCGCCGGCGGCGATCACCTCTTCTGCGCCGTGATTGGGCAGGATACGGCGGATCGGCAGCGTTGCCAGCCGGTCGAGTTCGGCGATGTGGCGAGCCACATTATCCGGCTCTGAAATATAGGTAACGCTGTCTTCCAGCGTGTCGCCGGCAAACAGCAGGCCGAGCGAGGGCAGGAAAAGCACGGTGCCATCGGCGCTGTGGATATCGAACTGCATCAGCCGCACCTCGATCTCGCCGACATGCAAAACCGTCTCACCTTCGAAGGTTTCTGTCGGCATGACGACCGGATTGATCGGCGGGTTCTTGGCGGCAAGAACCTTGCGTTTGTCGATCAGCGTGTCTTTCGTCAGCCTGTTGGACAGGATCGGACAGTCGAGGAAGCCGGCATTTCCGGCGACGTGATCGGTGTGCCAGTGGCTCATGACGACTTGAATATCAGTCACGCCAAGCGATTTGAGATGCGCTCGGATCGCCGCTGCGTGGTCGAAGGAGATATGTGTGTCATAGACCAGCGCCTGTGCGCCCGAGACGATCGCGAAGCTCGCGACGCCGAGGGTGTAGGCGCCGTCATCGAGCCAGTTCGGTTCCGGCGAATGCAGCCGTTTGCCCGCAATCCGCCCGTCGTAATAGGCGAAGATGCCAGGATAGGGCTCGTGGATGCGCATCGTCTCGGCAAGGCTCATGTCATGTCACTCTGAAATAGCCGGTCATGCCGGTCTTCTGATGTTCGATGATGTGGCAATGGAAGACCCAGTCACCCGGATTGTCGGCCACGAGCGCAAGCTGGACCTTCTCATCCGGCAAGACAAGATAGGTGTCGGACACCTGCTGCTGAACAGCTTGCTTGCTCGAACTGATCGCCTTGAAATTCATGCCATGCAGATGGATGGGATGCGCATGCGGCGTGACGTTCTCGACATTGAGGATGTAACTCTGGCCAAGCTTCAGTTCCGCGATCGGGGCCGTCGGATCGGCCGTATCGCCAGGATAAGGAACCTTGTTGATCGCCCAGAAGGAATAGCCGAGCGTCCCGCAAATGGAATCTTTTGCGGCATTCTCCGCTGTAGCGCTCAGCAAAAGGGGGATCGGCGTGGCATTCGCCAGATCGGCCTCGACGCCGGCGTTTTCGGAAAGCGGCCCGAGATCGCCGAGATTGCGCTTCAGCGACGCACCGACCGCGCGGAACTGCGCAACCACTTTCGGCGTCGAGGGCCGGATGTCTTCCAGCGAGACCATGGCACCTTCGCTGTCGGGCACCCGGAGCGCGAGGTCGAGCCGCTGGCCGGGCGAGACGACCGCCATGTCGAGGGCCACGCGGACCGGCACCGGATGGCCGTCGATCGCGATGATCATGGCGTCCGCCCCATCGAGCCGCAGATTGTAGATGCGGGTCACATCCGAAGCGAGGATGCGCAGCCGCACCAGTCCGCCGGCCGGCACGTCATAAACAGGCTCCGGCTGCCAGTTGGCGGTGCGGACCGTGCCGAAGGTGCCGGTCTTCGCCGCATCGCGCGGCTTGAACTGGGCGATAAATTGGCTGTCGCTTCCGAGCCGGAAGTCGCGCAGGTTGAGTGCCACTTCGCCATCAAAGACAGGGTCACGGTCATCCTCGACAACCAGCATGCCGGTCAGGCCGCGGCCCATCTGGGTCAGCGTGTTGCAATGCGGATGATACCAATAGGTACCGGCATCGGGCGGCGTGAAGGCGTAGTCGAAGGTATCGCCGGTGTAGACGTAAGGCTGGGTAACGAACGGCACGCCGTCCTGGGCGTTTGGAATGCGCAGGCCGTGCCAGTGGATGGTGGTCGGTTCGTCGAGCCGATTGGTCAGCCGCGCCGCAAACGGCTTTCCCCGCTGCATGCGCAGGACCGGCGGCGAGGGATCCGATGACGGTGCGCCGGCAAGGCCGTAGCTCATGACATTGCGCGTCGACGTCTTTCCGTCGAGGACTGCCTCGATCACATGCGCCTCGATCTCGGCGGGTGAGGGGGCGGCGAGTGCCTGGGACAGGCGCGGCAGGACGGCAACACCGGCGCCATAGGCACCGGCGACGGCTGCGGATTTGAGAAGGGTGCGGCGGGACAGGTGAAACACGCGAAGGGCTCCGTTGGATAACCCGTTTTAAAGTTGACGATTGAATTCAGCAATAGCGCCGCCCCGACCATCCTGTCGCAGGCAGGCTCTGTCCGCGCTCAGCCGCCATCCTTTTCCGAAGGGGGTGTCGCAAGCTTGCTGAAGAAGGTCGAGGTGCGCAGCAGGCTGCGGAACCGCATGCGCCGCCGCTCTGTCGGGACAGCGCCGCGCGCAAAGATGCGGGCAACCGTATAGGCGACGAAGAAGGTCAGCACGACGATCATGTAGGCGAAGAGCGCATGCGGCCCGAACACATCGATCAGGAAGGAGGCAAACAGCGGACCGATAACCGCGCCGACCGACCAGAAGAACAGTGTTCCGGCTGAAATCAGCGCATGCTGGCCGGGTGCCGCGTGGTCGTTGGCATGGGCCGAACACAGAGAATAGAGCGGCATGGCGAAGGCACCGAAGGCGAAGATGCCGATGAAGTTGGCGAGTTCTCCGTTGCCGGCGAAAAAGGCGAGATAGGTGCAGGCGAGCAGTGCCCCGATGCCGGAGACGAGGATGATGACGCGGCGGTCGAGTTTGTCGGAATAGTGCCCAAGCGGATATTGCAGCACGATGCCCGCAAAGATACCGACGCTCATGAAGGTGGCGATCGAGGTGACTGACATGCCGATGCCGTCGGCATAGATCGGTCCAAGCGAACGGAAGCTGGAATTGGTGAGCCCGATCACGATGCAGCCGACGGTCGCGAGCGGCGAGACCGACCACAGCACCTTGATGTCGAACTTCACATCTTCAGGCGGGGCGGGGCTCGATCGGTCGGCAAAGGAAATCGGCACGAGCGACAGCGTCAGCGCCATGGAGATGATGGCGAAGAGATCGAAACCGCTGACGCCGAAAAGGGGAATGAGATATTGCGCGGCAGTGACCGATCCGAGGTCGACGAAACGGTAGACAGACAGTGTCCGGGCGCGGGTGGCATTGGTGACTCGGGCATTCAGCCAGCTTTCCACCACGGCGAACAGCCCGGCAAAACAGATGCCCTGCACAAGGCGCATCAGGAACCACGAGATGGGATCGATGACGAGGACCATCATGATCGAGGCGGCCGAGGCGATCGCTGCGAGCGCCGAGAAGGCACGGATATGGCCAATGGCACGCATGACCTTGGTCACGTAGACGCAGCCGATCACGAAGCCGATGAAATAGCCGGTGCCGACCATGCCGACCACCGAGGCGCTGAAGCCTTCTTCGATGCCGCGCAGCGAGATGAAGGTTCCCTGCAGCCCGTTGCCGCCGATCAGGATGCCGGCGGTCGCGAGAAGAGGAATGAGGGGGCGGATATCATGCATGGGTGGCCTGCAGGCCGCGACGGAGGGGGCGAGTCGGTGTCGTGGCAGGGCAGAATTACTAGACCCGTTTTGCCGATGGCGACAGGTCAAAAAGTGGGACCGTCGCCACCGACAGGATTTTTGTCAGAGGAAGGGCTGTCCCAACACGGCCTGTGCGAAGGTGGCGACGACCACGGCGAGCGAGACGAAGGCGCCGATGAGGATGCCGGCCCGGGCAAGGCGTGGCGCGAGGCGATCGAGCAGCAGGCCGAGGATCGGCAGCGCCTGCATGATATGGGTGGCGAAGAAATGCGGCACGCGCAGGTCGCCGCCGGTCCGTGACCAGCCGAACAGCGGCAGGCCGCCAAGATCGGTCCTCACGCCGCCCACCCAGTGGCCGGGGCCGCCGATCTCGCCGCTTCCGAGCGCAAACGCGGTGAAAAGCGTGGCAATGCTGCCGAGCACCAGCCCCCAGCCACCACCGAGGCGCAAGCCCTGTGGGGCATCGGCGCGGGGCCGCAGCAGGATGGAAACGCCGATCGCCAGGCTCGACAGGACCAGCAGCGCGGCCCCGACGCCCATCACGCTATAGGCAACCGCTTCCACAGGCGTGTCCAAGTTGAAGTGCGACGCCCGTCCGCGGGCGGCTTGCAGCGTGATGTAGAGGATTTCGCCGGTGGCCGTGATCACGGCGATAAGGCAGGCCAGCCACACAGCTCGGCCCGCCCGTGTCCGCGCTTCGATCACCGGCAGGAGCAGGAGAATGGTGGCAAGCATCATCAACAGCGACGCCTGAAATTTGATCGGCTTGATCCACACGCTGACGTCGTTCAGCAGGCGGTCGTCGATCCCGAGTGCGATAAGGCTCGGGATGGCGAGCGCCACCTGCAGCCCCATGCCGACGACCAGCAGTCGCCGGGCCCTTTGCTCGGTTGCCAAGAGACCCTCTTGTGCCTGGGCTGAAACGAAGCGGTCATCGAAGAACAGGGTCATCGGTCAGGCCTTTCTGATCGCGAGCGTGGTTTCGGTCGCGCGGGTAACGAGGAAGATCAGGAGGCCGAGCGGTCCGAACAGGAAGGTGGCGGCCAGCATGGGCACCTGCAGCAACCGGTCATAGCCGCGCTTGTCGGCCTCCATGGCAATCCAGGTGCCGATGAAGAGATCAAAGGCCAGATAGTGGATCCAGCCCGCAACATGCACCGGGTCGCTCATGAAGAGCGCGCGCACCTCGGCGATCGAGCCGAAACCTCCGCCCTCGACGCGGAAGAAGGAGACGAAGATCAATACGGCATAGGTGAGCGACAGCGCCCCGATCAGCCCCAGGCGCAAGGTCTGGATGACGAGTGGGCGGCGCGGGGCAAGCATCAGCACCAGCCATCCCAGCATGGCCGCTGAGCTTGCGACCGAAAACATCTGCGCGAAATCCATCTCATCCTCTTGATCTTGGCAATGACAAGATAGAGATGTCGGATTAACTTGTCACTGTCAAGATGGCTTTGACAGAGACCCGCAGGCGGGGTTAGACAGGGGGCATGGCACGGCAAAAATCCTATCACCACGGCGACCTGCGCCAGGCATTGATCGACACGGGGCTGACGATGCTGGAGGAGGCGGGCCTGGAAGGCCTGACGCTGCGCAAGCTCGCCGCCCGCGTCGGCGTCTCCCATGCCGCCCCCGAACATCACTTTCCGACCCTGAAGCACCTGATGACCGCCTTTGCTGTCGAGGGCTTCAGGCTGTTTGCCGCCTCGATGCGCAGCGCCATGGCGACGGCACCGGATGATCCGGCCGAACAACTGCGCGCCGCCTCACGCGGCTACCTCGCCTTTGCGACGAGCCGTCCGCATCTCTTCCGCCTGATGTTCACCGCCAACCGCCTCGACTGGGACGACCCGGCCCTCGGGCCCCCGGCAAGCGCGGCCCACGCCGTGCTCGAGGAAATTTCGGCGCCGGTGGCAAAACGCATGAAACTCGACACGCCGGAGGGCAGGGCGGCCGTCGAGCAGCTCGTCTGGTCGCAGATCCATGGCCACGCGCATCTGATGATCGACGGCAAGCTGCAACGGGAGGATGGCACGGGGTGTGAACCGTTTGTGGCGCCGCTGGATTTGGCGCGTGTGCTTTTGCCGGAGTGAGGGGGCGCCAACAGGAGGCGTTGTGGCTGCCGCAAAACTCCCAATTTTTGTGACGTCGCAAAAATCCTAACATTCGCGACAAATATGGCCGTCAGTCGGCAAGGCCGATCATCACCGAGAGCATGGTGTTGAGAGCGAGCATATCGGCACCGGAAAGATGACCGCTGACCGGGCCGCATTTGGCGCGCGGATAGGCCATAACCTTATCCACCATGACCTGTGAAACGACCTTGAGACCGTTCCCCGCCGTTGGCTCGACCGTGAGTCGATAAAGCGGGGCATCAGCCATCGCGCTGGTGAGCAAAACGACCAGCACGCTGTCTGCCGCATTGAGAATATCAGATTGAATGACAATTGCCGGGCGGGGTTTTCCATAATCGCCCTGCGCCGAAACCGTGACGAGATCACCTCTTTTCACGGTTCTGGCCATTCCGTAGCCGCCGCGATGAAATCCAGTACTTCGGCCTCCTCGGAGCGACCGCGCAAGAGAAGACCTTGCCGCTCGGCTTCGGCGGCAAATTCGGGCCTGTGAGGATCCGGCACCCAAATGCGCAGTTGCTTCATGCCCCGGTGCTGCTGCTGTTGCCGGTAGCGTTGAAACTTGGTCAGGCCGTCATCGGCGCTCTTGGGTCTCGGCATAGCATCCTCCATCAGGTCGCGCGCTACCTTAGCACATTGGTTGCGCGCACCCTAATGATTTTGGCTCTGGTGACGAACAGCGCGAATGTCGGGATTTTTCGCGATCATGTCGTCGACGGTCAATGACCACAATGGGCCGGTGGCGAAACGCCTGAAGCGCGACACGCCGGAGGGCAGGGCCGCCGTCGAACAGCTCGTCTGGTCCCAGATGCACAGCCATGCGCATTTGATGATCGACGGCAAACTGCAGCGCGAGGGCGGCACGGGTCACGAGCCGTTTGCGGCGCCGCTGGATCTGGCGAGTGTGTTGTTGCCGGGGTGATGGGGGCGTTACCATTCACGCCCAAAATCTCGGTAATTCTTACTGCTCGCCCCGGGGCCTGGAAGCCCACGCACCGCAAAAGGACAAATTGAAGCTACAAAAGTTTACCGATTGGCGCCGCTGGCTAACCTTGGGTATCGCCATCGTCCACCGGTTCGCCGGTGGGCATTTCAGCGTCATCGGTGTCGTCGCCAGCTTCTGCGTTTTCAACGGCTGCCTCCCCGCGCCGCGCGGCTATGTCGCGAACATGCTGGTAGACTCCCATAACTATTAGAGAGTGAACGATTAAGTCGCAGACCTGCCAATTCGCATATGACGATGAGGCCAGTCCGTGTGCCACAAGGTTTCTCAAGTTTGTACCGCGCGCGTCTGCGAAGATCGATTTGATTTGCAGGATGATATCGGGGCCCATAGCCTTTTGTATCGATTCCATGGCGAGGAAATCACCAAGGTTGGAGGATACCTCCCAACCGGGGGTGCCGCGCTTGCTCTTGGTTGTCACCTCTCCCAGTTGTTTCGCTAACGTCCGGAAGCCTGCCTCGATAAGAGGTACAAGCGTGAACAGCGCTTTGATATAGTCACCGTGCATCCAAGCCCTGATGCCTTCTCGCATTAGGTGGAAATCATCGAATAGCTCGGACTGGAAAATGAAACTTGCTATTTCCTCCGGCGACAAACGATGGAGATCTACTGCTTCGTCAAGCGCACACCGAAGAAACCTTCTGTTGAGTTGTTGGGCCGTATTCAAACGACGAATGAGGTTTCCCTCCTTGTCGTCTTCAGTCGACCCCACGGTCGCGGCCTTATGATCGTCGGCGATTATAGACGACGAAATCATCGCCATGAGCGGCGCGACCCTCGCTTCGCGTTGTAGCGAAATCCAGAGCTGCTCCCTAGGTTCGGTGAATTCTGCTGCAATGTTGAATAGACTCTGCTGCCAACTATCCTTGTCGACGACAAGAGCGATGAATTCGTCCATGTCCTCCTTCGTGACCGTCATGGTTGTTGTGAAAGACTGCATTTCCCCATGACTGTCGCGGATAGCTTGCTCACGTTCGAGCCTTAGCGCCTTGGTTTGGTCCTTGTCTCCGGCAGTTGACATGTATTCAGCGGCAGTCTCGAGCCACCCCATCGCCTGCATGGCGCTCCCAGCGCGCGAAATGCATATGAAGGCGCCGGCTATCGCTTTGGCGACACGCTCAACCTCTGAAGACGCCCCCTCCTTGCGGTAAAGATCGATGAGACGATCGCCAACGCTCGCGGCCTGATGGGGATCAAAGCCGTCAACGCCCGCTGCAGTGTATCCAGCCAACAGGGTTTCCCAACCCACTCGCAAGCGCTCTCGGTCGTCTTCGCTCAACGCGAGCTTTCGATTCTCCAACAGTTCATCGGAGACCGCCCACCACCATGTCTTCTCAGTTACCGCCTTATCGAAGGCAATAAAAAGCTGCTCCTTTGTGCGATTAATGCGTGTAACGTCGTTGATAAGGGCCGCAAGGCGGGCGGCGCGCTTAAGGACGACTATATTGTCGTATTGATCCGGCCTCATGTCGTGCGCAACCGAGTCTAGATAGCTGTCGATGGCGATGCGAGCATATTCAGGATCTGCGCGCTTATTCGAAACGGGCCTGCTGAACTCCCATACAAGATCTGCGTAGCGGCCTCTTAGAACTGGGTGGCATAAGGTTTTCGCTCGGTGTTTCCAGTGCTCAATTACATCTGGCGTCAGTTCCCGAACATCAGGTCCATACCAATCTGAGCCATCTTCCTTAGTGCCTGAGCTCCACGCACCAAAATAGGTGTTCCATGGCCCCATGTTGTTGGCTTCCCGCTGGAGAGCGAACGCCATGGCATCGGGCCATGCGTCACGAAACGCATCAGCGTTGCCCGCAAGTTTCATCCTTGCAGGGTTTAGGGCAGCCGAAATCGTGTTGGCTGCTAGTTTTTCTCCGGACTGATCAAAGTCATGGATAATAGACTCAATCTCCGTTGGCACTTTGATCACTCGTCGACCCTCCATCTATCGTTGTTCAGGCTACCATGCCAGGGTATTGGACTTTAGGTATTCGTTATTTTTTTTCTTGATTCGTAAGAATTCGCCCAAATCAATTCTCCGAAAAACTGCCAGGTTATCAGATGCAATTGTTTCACTCAGGTTTTCATGGATTGTTTGCGGAGAGTTAGGGGGCGTGAATGAAAGGTCGTGGCAAAGAGCCGTCTTTTCCGCAAGCTGCCCCGTTCAGCAAAACGGTAGCCTCTACATCCCGCAAAAGCCGCCCACGCCACGCCCCAACACCACCCAGCCTTGACAAATCAGCCACACCATGCGCTTTTCCGCCCGATTTTCTATCGGTCGCGCGCCTCGTCTGTTGGTGCCTTTTCGACCGTCACATTCGGGATACCTGATCATGCATCGTTACCGCAGCCACACCTGTGCCGCTCTTCGCAAGTCCGACGTCGGGTCGACCGTTCGCCTGTCGGGCTGGGTCCATCGCGTCCGCGACCATGGCGGCGTGCTCTTCATCGACCTGCGTGATCACTATGGCATTACCCAGGTCGTCGCCGATCCGGATAGCCCGGCCTTCAAGCTGGCCGAAACCGTGCGTGGCGAATGGGTCATCCGCATCGACGGCCTGGTCAAGGCGCGCACCGACGAAACGGTCAACAAGACCATGCCGACCGGCGAGATCGAGCTCTATGCGCAGGAGATCGAGGTTCTCTCGGCCGCCAAGGAACTGCCGTTGCCGGTCTTCGGCGAGCCTGAGTATCCGGAAGACGTGCGCCTGAAGTACCGCTTCCTCGATCTGCGCCGCGACACGCTGCACAAGAACATCGTCAAGCGCACCCAGATCATCTCCGCGATGCGCAATGGTATGGCCGCTGCCGGCTTTGCCGAATATTCGACCCCGATCCTGACGGCGTCGTCGCCGGAAGGCGCGCGCGACTTCCTGGTGCCGAGCCGCATCCACGAGGGCAAGTTCTTCGCACTGCCCCAGGCGCCGCAGCAGTACAAGCAGCTGTTGATGGTCGCTGGCTTCGACCGTTATTTCCAGATCGCGCCCTGCTTCCGCGATGAAGACCCGCGTGCCGACCGCCTGCCCGGCGAATTCTACCAGCTCGACGTCGAAATGAGCTTCGTCACCCAGGAAGATGTCTGGGGCACGATGGAGCCGATGATGACGAAGGTCTTCGAGCAGTTTGCCGAAGGCAAGCCGGTGACCAAGCAGTGGCCGCGCATCCCGTATGACGAGGCGATCCGCAAATACGGTTCAGACAAGCCGGACTTGCGCAACCCGATCGTCATGCAAGACGTCACCGACCATTTCCGCGATTCCGGCTTCAAGGTTTTCGCCGGCATGATCGCGTCCAACCCGAAGGTCGAGATCTGGGCAATCCCGGCCAAGACCGGCGGCTCCAGAGCCTTCTGCGACCGCATGAATGCCTGGGCGCAATCGACCGGTCAGCCGGGCCTCGGCTATATCTTCTGGAAGGAAGAAGACGGCAAGATCGCCGGCTCCGGCCCGCTTGCCAAGAACATCGGCGAAGAGCGCACGGAAGCAATCCGCGCTCAGCTCGGCCTCGAAGCCGGCGACGCCGCCTTCTTCGTCGCTGGTGACCCGGCAAAATTCTACAAGTTTGCCGGCGAAGCCCGCACCCGCGCCGGCGAGGAGTTGAACCTCGTCGACCGCGACCGTTTCGAAATGTGCTGGATCGTCGACTTCCCCTTCTACGAATGGAGCGAGGAAGAAAAGAAGATCGACTTCGCCCACAACCCCTTCTCGATGCCGCAGGGTGGTCTGGAAGCGCTTGAAAGCCAGGACCCGCTCTCGCTCAAGGCCTATCAGTATGACGCCGTCTGCAACGGCTTCGAAATCGCCTCGGGTTCGATCCGCAACCAGTCGCCGGAACTGATGGTCAAGGCCTTCGAAAAGGTCGGTCTGTCCCAGGCGGATGTGGAAGAACGCTTCGGCGGCATGTACCGCGCCTTCCAGTATGGCGCGCCTCCGCATGGCGGCTGTGCTTTCGGCATCGACCGTGTGGTCATGCTGCTCGTCGGTGCAAAGAATCTGCGCGAGATCACTCTCTTCCCGATGAACCAGCAGGCCCAGGATCTTCTGATGAATGCGCCGTCGCCGGCCACCCCGCAGCAGCTCCGGGAACTTGCGCTGCGCGTCGTGCCGCAGCCCAAGAAGGACTGAGTGCGTTCATCCGAAAATGCTTTAAAATCAAAGGCGCTGCGGCAACGCGGCGCCTTTTTGTTGTGGCTTTCCGGTCGCGTTCACACGGCATTTCGCAGCTTGCGGACAGCCGTGGGCTGATTTCATTGTAGTGTCATATAACCTTTAGCTTCTGTTAAGATTCCGCCGCCCATCAAGATCGCGCCTGCGTGTTTTGAGGGGTTTTTTCAATGTATCTCATTCAACGATTGCATATTGCGCACCGCGTCTTCGTATTGGGGCTCCTGGCTTTAACGGGAATGGTCGTCATGGGATGCCTCTATGTCGGCCAGATGCGGGCTGATCAGGTTTTCCGCAACAACGAGGCGCAGTACCGGGACCTGCGCCGTGCGATCGACGACGTCGATGTCGAGATCCAGCATGCGGCGATCTCCGTCGAGCGGTTCCTCGCATCGCCATCCGACGAAAATGCCAGGTCCTTCCGAACGGCGATCAGTGCCGCATCCGATGGACTGCAGGCGATCGACCCGTCTCTGGCGAACGGTGCCCTGCAGGGCCATGATGCGCTCGCGGGACGTATAGCGACTTATTCCGCAGCCTTCGACGCGATGTTCGCGGCGAGCCAGGAGCTTGGTTTTACGCCGGACCAGGGGCTCAGAGGCGCCATGCAGTCTGCGGTCGACAAGGTGGAGAAACTCACCCTCGACGTCGAGAATGCCGACCTGAAGGTCAGCATGCTCACGCTGCGCAAATACGAGAAGGATTACATGCTGTGGGGCGACACGGCGGTGCTGGAGGCGTTCCGGACTGAGCTTCCGACATTCAAGGCGAGCCTGAAAAAGCTCTATCCGCCAGGGGCGGCCCGCATGAAGGTTGCCGAGGCGCTGGACATGTATGTCGCCGCCTTCCGTCTCTTCGCCGAGGGAAATCTGCAGGATGTGAAAGCACGCGGGCAGCTCGCGGCTGCGTCCGGCGAAGTCGATGCCGGTTTGCGCCAGATGACGATGCAGGTGAACGGAGCCCTGGAGGCGGCGCAGGCCGACATGGAACGGGTTCGAACAGGCAACGAACAATTGGCGATCGCAGTCGCGGCGATCGTGGCAACGGGCATCCTGCTGACCGTCTGGCTCGTGGGCCGCTCGATCAGTCGTCCCATTTCGCAGATCACCGCAGCCATGCGCCGTCTGGCAGAGGGCGAGACCGAGCATTCCATTGCCCATCTGGATCAGCCGAACGAGATCGGCTCCATGGTTCAGGCCATGGAAGTTTTTCGTCAGTCGGCAGTCGAGCGTCTCCGTCTTGAGGCCGAGGCTGAAGCAAGCCGCGCAGCCGCTGCGGCCGAGCGCAGCCGCTTGCAGCAGCAGGCAGAAGACCAGGCGCGCGAGCGTCTGGAACAGGCAACGGCAGGCCTGGCAGAGGGTCTGCGGCGCCTGGCTGATGGTGACCTGACAGTGTCGCTGGATGCCGCCTTTTCGGTCGAGTTCGAGGGGCTGCGGGAAGATCTCAACCTGACCGTGGCAGGCCTGCGCGACCTGATGAGCGGGATCGACGCGGTCAGCCGTGCCATTGACCAGGGCAGCCGCGACATCAATGCCGAGGCGGTCGAACTGGCCGAGCGCAGCACGGCCCAGGCGGCGTCGCTGGAGGAATCGGCTGCCGCACTCGACCAGATCGCGCAGAATGTCCGGCATTCGGCCGAGCTGAGCCTTGAGGCCCGAACCGCAGTCCGTTCCGTCAACGACCGGATGGCGAAGACCGGCGAACTCGTGGCAAAGGCTGTCGAAGCCATGGCGCGCATCGAACTCTCGTCCACCAGCATTGCCAGCATCATCGGCGTGATCGACGAGATTGCCTTCCAGACCAACCTCCTGGCGCTGAACGCCGGCGTCGAGGCGGCCCGCGCGGGAGAGGCGGGCAAGGGCTTCGCCGTCGTTGCCCACGAGGTGCGCGAATTGGCGCAGCGTTCAGCCAATGCCGCCAAGGAAATCAAGGGCCTCATCAAAAGCTCCGGTGATGAAGTGGCGGGCGGTGCCCGCTTTGTCCGCGAGACGGGGGCAGCCCTCGGAGACATCGACCGGGAGGTTCAGACCATCCGGCAGCACATGGAGGCCATCGCCTCTGCCGCCAGCGAGCAGCGGGCAGCCATCGGAAGCGTCAATGACGCCGTGGCGTCCATGGACCGCGTCACCCAGCAGAATGCCGCGCTTGTCGACCGGAACCAGGTCGCGGTCGCCGGCCTGGAAGACCAGGCCTCGCGCCTGCGCGCGCTGGTTGGCATGTTCCATCTGGGAGATGACAATGTGTCGGCAGGCAAGGGTGGATATCGCGACCGCGCGGCCTGATAATGGCGTTAAGGCAATGCAGAATTGAAAAGGCCGCCCGGAGGCGGCCTTTCCTTGTGGGGGTCAGTCGTTCGCCGTCACCTTGACGCCGATCAGCGCCGGGATGGTTTCCGGGGCGCCCATGGCGGCACCCATGATCATCGGGAAGGCGACCGGATTGGCAGGGGCGGCGACAATCGTCAGGGCCTTCGGATTGTCGATATAGGTGTTGACCGCCGTCGACACCTCGTTCTGCAGGGCGCCGAGCTTGGCCTGGGCCAGCAGCAGCGGCACCATGCCCTTCACCATCTGGCCCATCTGTGCGCCATCGGTGCCCTGGCTCTTGCCGGCATAGTCGAGGCCGCGCTTGGTGATGCCGGCATCCTCGAAACGGATCTTGGCATCGATCAGAGAAAGCTGCTGCACCAGCCCGAGCATTGCAAGGCCAGCGGCCTGCTGCGCCTGCTGGTTCTCCGGCTGCGCCTGCATCGTGCGGGCCTGCTCCTGCATCTGCTTGACGAGATCGAGCGTGTAGCCGGAAATGCCGAAGGACATGGACAGCTTGCCGACATTGGCGAAATCGATCGAGTAGTCCTCGACATCGATCGTGCCCGTCTCCACTTCCCAGCTGCCCGACATGTTGAGATTGCCGTCGAGCGTCTTGAGGCCAAGCGCCTCGATCGCTTCCTTGCTCTTCGGGTCTTCGACGGTCGAGAGGTCGGCATTGACGCCGGTGGCCGATCCTTCGAACGAAATCGTCTTCTCGTCGTCCGACAGGCTCATGGTGCCGGTCGCCTCACCCATCGAGAACACCGGCTTGCCGTCGACCGTGACCTTCACCGGACCGCTATGGGCTTCTTCATAGAACATCAGGGAATTGATGCCCTCGGCCTTTTCACTGCCGGGAACATAGATGCCTGCGAGATAGAGGTCGCTCACGGAGAAGGTCGACTTTTCCTCGGTGACGTTCACTTCCGGAAAGTCGACGCGCTCGATGTAATAAGCGCCACCGTCTTCCTCCGTCACGCCCTGCAGCGTCAGTTCATCGAGCTTGAGCGGCGTTTCCGCCTCCTTCGCCATGCCGAACTTGACGCCCTTCAGCACGACGTCTTCGCCGTTCACCTCGATCGTGTCGGCGGTGATCGCAGCGCCGCCGGCCGCGTAGGAAGCGTTGATCTTCTTCAGCAAATCCGCGCCATCAAGCGCAAAGGCCTGGGCGGAAAGGCCGCAAAGGGCTGCCCCTGCGAGAAGGATCCGGGTGGAGTGATGCAAGCTCATGACGTCGTCCTTTGTGGCTGGTCCGCGCATATCGACGCGGGTCCTCGAATGGCAGTTACATATAAGGGGGATTGAAACCGGCTTCCACCGCTTTTCGACGTTCTGGCGCGCATGTATTTTCGTTGGTGATGGCTGTCACAACCGCATAATCCACAGGCTGAATCCCCGGATTCCTTGCCGTTCCGATCCATCTCCGATAGGCAGGGTCGCATGGGGACAAATCAGCTTCCGCCCGATGAGGGTGGCGACAATATTCTGCCGGTCGATCTGAAGGCGGCGCTCGAAGAGCGCTATCTCGCCTATGCGCTCTCGACCATCATGCATCGCGCATTGCCGGACGTCCGTGACGGACTGAAGCCGGTGCATCGTCGCATCATCCACGCGATGAGCGAAATGGGCATCCGGCCGAATTCGGCCTTCAAGAAATGCGCCCGTATCGTCGGTGACGTCATCGGTAAATTCCACCCGCATGGCGACCAGTCGGTCTATGATGCGCTGGTGCGCCTCGCGCAGGATTTCTCCCAGCGTTATCCGGTCGTGGACGGGCAGGGGAACTTCGGCAATATCGACGGCGACAGCGCTGCCGCCTATCGTTACACCGAAGCCCGCATGACCGATGTCGCAGCTTTGCTGCTCGAAGGCATCGACCAGGACGCGGTCGACTTCCGTCCCACCTATAACGAGGAAGACGACGAACCGACGGTTCTGCCAGGTGCTTTCCCGAACCTGCTCGCCAATGGTGCATCGGGTATCGCAGTCGGCATGGCGACCTCGATTCCGCCGCACAATGCGCATGAACTCTGCGACGCGGCGCTGTATCTGATCAAGAACCCGGGCGCACCCGTCGAGGATCTGCTGGCCGATCCCGCCCATCCGGAGCGCGGTGGCATCGAAGGCCCCGACTTCCCGACCGGCGGCGTGATCGTCGAGAGCCGTGCCTCGATGCTCGAGACCTACCGGACGGGTCGTGGCGGCTTCAAGGTCCGCGCCAAGTGGGAAACCGAAGACCTCGGCCGCGGTGGATACCAGATCATCGTCACGCAGATCCCGTTCCAGGTGCAGAAGTCGCGCCTGATCGAGAAGATTGCCGAACTGCTGATCGCCCGTCGCCTGCCTCTGCTTGAAGATGTGCGCGACGAGAGCGCCGAGGACATCCGCCTCGTGCTGGTCCCGAAGAGCCGTACGGTCGATGCGACGCTGTTGATGGAATCGCTCTTCAAGCTCACCGAGCTCGAAAGCCGCATTCCGCTCAACATGAACGTGCTGTCCCAGGGCAAGGTGCCGAAGGTCATGGCCCTCAACGAGGTGCTGACCGAGTGGCTGGAGCATCGCAAGGACGTGCTCGTTCGCCGTTCGAAGTTCCGTCTCGCCGCCATTGACCGGCGTCTGGAGATCCTGGGCGGCCTGCTGATTGCCTATCTCAACCTCGACGAGGTGATCCGCATCATCCGCGAAGAGGATGAGCCCAAGCCGGTGATGATCGCCAAATGGGATCTGACCGACATCCAGGCGGAAGCCATCCTCAACATGCGCCTGAGAAATCTGCGCAAGCTCGAGGAATTCGAGATCCGCAAGGAGCATGATGAGCTCTCGGCCGAGAAGGCCGAGATCGAATCGCTGCTCGCCTCCGATGACAAGCAGTGGCAGACCGTCGCCTGGGAAATCGGCGAGGTGAAGAAGAAATATGCCAAGGCGACCGAACTCGGCCGTCGTCGGACCGTCTTCTCAGATGCGCCGGAAGCCGATGTCGAGGCGATCCAGCAGGCGATGATCGAGAAGGAACCGATCACCGTCGTCATCTCGGACAAGGGCTGGATCCGTGCGTTGAAGGGCCACATCTCCGACACGTCCTCGCTGACCTTCAAGGAAGGCGACGGGCTGAAGGTGGCCTTCCCGGCGCAGACGACGGACAAGATCCTGCTCGTGACGACAGGCGGCAAGGTCTACACGCTGGGCGGCGACAAGCTGCCGGGCGGCCGTGGCCATGGCGAGCCGTTGCGCATCATCGTCGACATGGAAAACGACCAGGACGTGCTGACCGCCTTCGTGCATGACTCGACCCGCAAACTGCTCCTCGTCTCGACCGCCGGCAACGGCTTCGTCGTGCCGGAAGGGGAGGTGGTTGCCAACACCCGCAAGGGCAAGCAGGTGATGAATGTCGGCATGCCGGATGAGGCGAAGCTCGTGGTGCCCGTCAGCGGCGACCATGTCGCAGTCGTCGGCGAAAACCGCAAGATGCTGGCCTTCCCGCTTGCCCAGATCCCGGAAATGACCCGTGGCAAGGGCGTGCGTCTGCAGCGCTACAAGGACGGCGGCATTTCCGACGTGAAGTGTTTCGCGATCGCCGATGGTCTGACCTGGGCCGATTCGGCCGGCCGCACCTTTACGAAGACCAAGGACGAACTGATCGAGTGGCTGGGTGACCGCGCGACCGCCGGCCGCGCAGTCCCGAAGGGTTTCCCCCGCAGCGGCAAATTTGCCGGCTGAGCCAGGATCGACGGAATCGATAGGAAGAGCCGGCCGCATATGCTGCCGGCTTTTTCGTGCGCGGTTCAGCCGCCTTGCCAGATCGCCCAGATGCCCATCAGCGTCGCGGCATTGCCCAGAATGAAATGCGAGACAACAGGGCCGGCGAGGTTGCGATAGGCGAGGAAGAGCGCGCCCCAGACGATGCCGGTCACCAGCGCGACGACAGCAAGCGACGACGAGTAGTGCAGGTGAAGCGTCGAGAAGACCAGCGACGAAATCACAACGGCGGCAGCCGGCCGCATGCGGCCCGGCATCAGCTTGGCGATTGAGGTGAGGAACACGCCCCGGCAGATCCACTCCTGCAGCGCCGCAACGAGAATATAGGTGTAAACGCTGAGCGTAAGCTGTGCCGGATCGACAAGCGGTGTTCCCGCCAACTGCGGATAAAGCTGCGTGCGAAAATGGGCCATGGCCGCCAGCGCCGGAAGGCTGATCAGCACACCCATTGCAATGGACCGGCCGAGATTGGCCCGGCGGATACCCATGTCGTGGCGTGTGAGGCCGCAGCGTACCGTGAGCCCCCAGAGGATGAAGCCGCCCCAAAGCTCCATCGCCCGCGAGGTCCAGAAGATCATCGCATCCTGGTGGTTGGCCTTGAGGCTGCCGAGGATCATCCCGTTTACCAGGGCATAGACGTTGACCATCAAAACGATCGTCACGAACATGAAGGCAAGCGCGTGGTAGCGCCGGTCGGCGTCCTCCAGCGCAACATACTGCTCCCTGAGCTTTCCGTAGCTGGCCGACAGCTGCGCATAGATCTTGCGGAAGAAGAGCGTGGCAAGTTCCGGACGATCGCTGAGGAACTCCCGATAGTCGCTCCGTTCGATGACCCAGCCACGCACCGGCGAGAGCGCACGGGCCGACGCACTACGCGGATCGCCGCTGATCATGCCGAGCTCGCCGATCAGCGCCCCGTCTCCGGCAACAGACAGCGTGTCGCCGCTGTCAGGCGCAAACACCTCGATCTCGCCGGAGGCGATGAGCACAGCGAAACTGCTGTCATCGCCTTGGTTGAAGATGGTCTCGCCAGCACTGTAGCGCACGGTGCCGACATGTTGGCGGAAGTCTTCGAGATAGGTTTCGCTGACGCGGATGGTGGTGTGCTTGAGCAGCTTTTCCGAGAACTCCTGGCTTTCCCGCAGGAGATCGGTTTGCGCGATGGTCATGTATGGCCCCCGAACCAGTATCGATGCCGATATCATATCGGCTTCAGCATTGGAGAGGGGGCTGGCCCATCGGCCAAGTTTGGCAGCAGTTCAGGCGCGCTCGGCGCTCAGAGGCTGACGACAGTCGCAAGTCGCGGCACGGCCTTGATCCGCACTTCCTCGATCGGAACCGGCCGGCCGAGATAATAGCCCTGGCCGAGTTCGATGCCGAGTTCGTGCATCAGGTCGACATGGTCTGCCGTTTCGAGGCCCTCGATCAGGATCTTGAGGCCACGGTTGCGGATCAGCCGGATGATGTCTTCGAGCATCGCGCGACCGGCGGGACGACGGGCGTCCTGCAGGAAGGAGCGGTCGATCTTGACCGTGTCGAAGGGGAAGAGGCGGAGCCAGGAGAGGCCGGCAAAACCGGTGCCGAAATCGTCGAGCCAGATGCGGATACCGAGCGCCTGCAGGTCGGTGATGCAACGGATGACGTCGGACTGGCCTTCCATGTCGATGCCTTCGGTGATTTCGAAGGCAAGCTGCGAGCCGGGAACGCCGGTCTCTTCCAGGATGGTCGAGACGGCGAGCGCGAAACCGCGCGACTTCAGCTGGATGGCGGAGACGTTGACGCTGGCAAGCGGCGCAAGACCCGGGGCGAGCACTTCCGTGCAGGCGCGGCGGATCGCCCACAGGCCGAGTTCCAGGATGGCGCCGGTGCGCTCGGCAACGGGGATGAACTGCGCCGGCGACAGCGGTGTTCCGTCCACCATCTTGAGGCGCATCAGGGATTCCACGCCCTCGACACGGCCGGTGCGCATGTTCTGGATCGGTTGATAGACGAGATGCACGAGATCGTTTCGCACGGCCATGCGCAGCGTCGCGGCGATGTTTTCGTTGTCGTCGCTGCTCAAGGGGTCGTTCGGGTCGAACAGACGGACGCAGTTGCGGCCATTGGCCTTGGCGGAATAGAGCGCGCGGTCGGCTTCGTTGATGATGCGTTCCAGCTTCGGGCCGGTCTGGGCGCGCGTATAGGCGGCGCCCACACTGACGGTGACGACGGCCTGGCCGTCCCGACGCTGGTCGTGCACGATGGCAAGATCCTCGACGGTGGCGCGGATGACTTCAGCCAGCGCCATGACCTGTTCGCGCCCGGTGACACGCGACAGCACGATGAACTCTTCGCCGCCATAGCGCCCAACGGTTGCATGAAGCGGCTTCAGCATATCGCTCAGCGCAGAGGCCACCATCACGAGGCATCGGTCCCCGGCCTGGTGCCCGTAGAAGTCGTTGTATTTTTTGAAGAAGTCCACATCGACAAGCATCACGGCAAAGCTCGTGCCGGCATCCTGCCAATTGCTCCAGTATTCCCGTAAGCGTTTGTCGACCGCACGACGGTTGTCGACGCCGGTCAGGTAGTCGGTGTTGGACAGACGTTCGAGTGCCGCGCCGCGCTTTTCCGATTCCTCGTGCTGATGTGCGGCCTCGCGGGCGTTGAGGAAGACATTGTAGCGTTCTTCGTTCAGCTTCCAGTTTACATAGGACGTGAAAGCAAAGCAGGAAATGTAGAACAGGATCAGCACCAGACGCTGGTTCTGTTCCAAAGCCGGGACAAAGGCCAGGCTGGTGAAGAAGATCATCAGGATTGTCGCGGAAGTCGCGACAGACAGCCGGAAAAAGAGATTGAAGAACAGATTGGCACTCATCATGAAGATCGTGCCGAACAGCATGTAGAAGCGGAATGTCTCGACAGCGGTCGTTTCCATCGCCGGGATCAACCAGCCGATGTAACCTGCCACGACGGTGACGGCGCAGGTGATATCGGACCATTTTGACGGCGCGCGGGTGGCGACGAGGATTTCCATCACGGTCATGACCGATATGGCGACGACGAAACGCGCCGCGATGGCTTGCATGGCCACATCGGGGATGAGGATCGCGTCGGAGATCCCGAACAGCAGATACACGATCACCGCAAGCCAGAGGCCGCGCCGGGTCTCGCGGACCTGCGCCTCGCCGCGTTCACTCATGTAGAGGCGCTTGAGGGCGGTTGCGGAAAGGGACCCGCCGACTGTGCCCGAAGCATTCGGAGTGCGCGTCTCAACGGTGTCGGCGGCGAAGGTCGCCGCGCGGTCGGCATGTGGCGAGCCAGCCCGAGCCCGTGCAGGGTAGTCATTGCCCTGTTGCATCATCTGCTCCCAACTTCCGCGCAATACACACCGGCGCGCGGACTGATCTTAACTGGGACAGGCGTTAACTACGTTTTAAGATCTGGAGAAAATTGGGGTGTACGTCGGTGAAATTCCCACTATGGTTTACCAAGTATTAATATCAAGATTGACTAAAATGGAGCGCAAGATGAGCGAGTTGGACATTGCATTCGATGGCGAAAGCCTCATCACCCCAGACTCTATTGCATCCCAGGTCTTTTCTTCCACAAACCCCGTTCGTGATGGTGAATTTGAAGAGGCACGGGCGGAGCTGGCGCTGCATCTGCGGGTGGCCGAACAGCAGTTCCAAAGTGAAACAGATGTCGGGCAGATCATGCTGCGCCTGCTCACGGGCTTGCACCATGTCCGCAATCGCTTTTCCCCCAAGGTCTGGGAGCAGCTGATCCCGATCGCTCAGAACCATGCGATCGCCCGTCATTTCCACGAGGACCCGTTCACGCGCTGGTCGTTCGAGAAGCCGCGCGGCTATTCCGGCGATGCGGGCCTGCTTGATTTCATCTACCGGCACCCGAGCAAGCAGGCGATGCTCGATGCTGCGAGCCCCATGGGCAAGGCCGTCAACGCCTTCACGAGCGAATCCCCGGCCTGCGTCGCGGTGCGCGAACGGCGCGACCTTCTCGCCCAATATGTCGATGACGTCGCATCGTCGCGCGGCGGCGAGGCGGAAATCCTGACGATCGCTGCCGGCCATCTGCGTGAAGGCAAGATGTCCCAGGAATTGAAGAACGGCAACATCAAGCGTTGGCTCGCCCTCGATCAGGACCCCTTGAGCGTCGGTGCGGTCGCCAGCGAGTATGAAGGCACGGCGGTGGAGGCCGTCGACGGTTCGGTCCGTACGGTTCTGATGCGCTCGCAGACGCTCGGCAAGTTCGACTTCGTCTATGCCGCCGGCCTCTACGACTATCTGGCCGACGAAGTCGCCATCAAGCTGTCACAGCGCTGCCTGCAGATGCTGAAGCCGCATGGCACCTTCCTCTTCGCCAATTTTGCCGACGAGATCCCGGATGACGGCTACATGGAAACCTTCATGAACTGGGCGCTGCTGTTGCGCTCGGAAGAGGACATGTGGCGGATCATGCGTGCGACGACCGAAGGGCTCGATGTCGAATGCAGCCTTCGCTACGGCGCCAACAAGAACATCGTCTACGGCATCATCCGCAAGCTGTCGTAACAGCAGTCAGCTCTTCCCGCCTTCATCCGGAGGCGGGGAGGGGGCAGCACTAATATTTAGCTGAAGGTGACGCGACGTCGGTCGCGTCATTCGTCCATATCGGGCGTAAACCGCATCCACCCCTGGTTCATCAGGTGTTCCTGCGGCTGGAAGCGGGTCTTGTAGCCCATCTTTTGCGAACCACGCACCCAATAACCGAGATAGACATGCGGCAGGCCGAGCGCCTGCGCCCGTCGGATATGGTCGAGCACCATCATGGTGCCGAGCGAGCGTCTTTCCATCTCCGGATTGTAGAACGAATAGACCATAGAGAGCCCGTCGCTCATCAGGTCCGAAAGCGCTACCGCAACGAGGTCTCCCCGTGGCTGCTGCAAGACGCCATCGCCGGGAACTCTGAGCCTGTATTCGATGATCCGTGTCTGCACATGGCTGTCCTCGACCATGATCGCATAATCGAGTGCCGACATATCCGACATGCCGCCCTGCTGATGCCGGGCATCGAGATAACGCCGGAAGAGGGAAAACTGCTCGGTCGATGGCTGCGCCGGAAAGACGGTCGAAACGAGATCGCGATTGCTCGCTTCCACCCTTCGAAAGGCGCGACTGGCTTCGAACTCTTTGGTCAGCACCCGGACGGAGACACAGGCACGGCAGGATTCACAGGCCGGCCGATAGGCAATGTTCTGCGAGCGGCGAAACCCGCCCTGGGTGAGGAGATCGTTCATCTCCGTCGCCCGCGGGCCGACCATATGGGTAAAGACCTTCCGTTCCAATTCGTTCGGCAGATAGGGACACGGCGCGGCGGCCGTCAGGTAGAACTGGGGGGAGGGAGAGGTCTGGGTATTCATCTGTCGCTGAAGAGAATCCTCTGTCACGTCATCTCATCGACTAGGATGGCGCAAGAATGCGAAACGTCAACACTCCGGGACGTCCCCGGAGTGCTTTCTTCATGTCTCGCAGCGGAGAACGGTTTCAATATGTCCGGACGGTGGCCGTGCCGACGAGCAGGTCATGCACGAGGCGCGAGCGCTCGATGAACAGGCCGGCCAGCAGGACAAGTGGTGTCAGCACCGAGTTCAGGATCCAGAACAGTGCGAGATGGGCGATCGCGGTAATGAAGTCGAGCTTGCGGCCATCGAGGCGGACCATGGCGATCCCCATCATGCGCATGCCGGGCGTAGCCTGCGAAGGGCCTGCGAGCGACATGCCGAAATAGAGACCGGCGACGACGAAGAACAGGATGGGATAAAGCAGCCAGCCCAGCCCCAGCGTCAGGATGCCGAGGAAGAACACGACGACCGCTGCCGGGATCCACAAAAGCCCGATGAACAGATAGTCGACGATGAAGGCAAAGACCCGGCGCGACAGCACGCCGCTATAGGCGCGCCAGTCTTCGGGGGCGGCATAGGACGGATTGCTGTCGAGGCTCATGGGCGAAACTCCTGTGGTTGTTTCTCAGATATGGGAACTCGCCGCACGAATACAATAATCCGTGAGGCGTCATCCCTTTTGCGCGAGGTGGCGGGCCACCTCGACGGCAAAATAGGTCAGAATGCCATCGCAGCCGGCGCGCTTGAACGAGAGGAGCGTCTCCAGCATCGCCCGTTCGCCATCGATCCAGCCATTGGCGGCAGCCGCCTTGATCTGGCTGTATTCGCCCGAGACCTGATAGGCGAAGACCGGAAGCCCGAAGGCTTCCTTCATGCGCCAGCAGATGTCGAGATAGGGCAGGCCCGGCTTGACCATCAGCATATCGGCGCCTTCCTCGACGTCGAGGGCTGCATCACGGATCGCCTCGGTGCCGTTGGCAGGGTCGATGTAATAGGTCTTCTTGTCGCCCTTCAGCAGCCCGCTCGTGGAAATCGCCTCGCGATATGGACCGTAGTAGCAGGATGCGAACTTGGTGGCATAGGCCATGATGCCGACACTCTGGTGTCCGGCGGCGTCGAGGCCGCGGCGGATGGCGCCGATCCGGCCGTCCATCATGTCCGACGGTGCGATGATGTCGGCGCCGGCATCGGCCTGGGCGACGGCTGCCCGCACCAGCTGGTCGACCGTCTCGTCGTTGACGATTTCGCCCTCGCGCAGGATGCCGTCATGGCCATGGCTGGTGAACGGATCGAGCGCAACGTCGGTGATGATGCCGATATTGGGCACGGCCTTCTTGATGGCAGCGGTCGTCTGGTTGATCAGGTTGTCGGCCACGAGAATATGCGAACCCGTCTCGTCGCGCAGGCCCATGTCGACATTCGGGAAGGTGGCAATGGCGGGGATGCCGAGATCGGCTGCTTCCTTCGCGGCTTCTACGGCCTTGTCCACGCTCATCCGGAAGACGCCGGGCATGGCGGCGATCGGGTCGAGGATGCCGGTGCCGGGCACGACGAAGATCGGCCAGATCAGGTCGTCCACGGTCAGCCGGTTTTCCAGCACCATGCGCCGCTGCCAGTCCGCCTTGCGCAGGCGCCGCATGCGCCGATGGCCGGTCACGTCATCCACGGAATGGGTCTTGTCCGTCATCGTCTCGTCCTTGTTCTCGTCTGCGTCTTTTGCCGTCTTTGGTCGCTGCTGATACCATGCCGCCTGCCGCTTGCAAAACGACGCTATGTCGCAAGCGGTCAGGGGAGGGCGGGTTGCCACTGCTGGCGGTCGCCAGAGCGAGGCCCTATCGTGGATACCATGGAAGCTGATTCGCCGACCACGCCGCTCCGCAGTCTGACGGAGTTCATCTATGTGCTGTTCCTGCGTCTGGTTGCGCTCGGCTGCCTGTGGTTCGGGCTGCAATACTGGGCCATGCTGGTCGGCTACAGCCATGGTGGCCTCGGCCGTTTCGATCTTCTGTCTCTGCCTTGGCGAGTTGCCGCAGCCGGGCTCGCCGTCGTCTTTCCGGTGGCAGCCCTCGGCCTGTGGCTCGCCGGCTCCTGGGGGCCGGTGATGTGGATGATCGCAGCCGGCGGCCAGGTTCTCATGTTCTCCGTCTGGCCCGAGATCTTCGGCCACAACATGCTGGCCATCGTCATGCATGTCTCCGTCGCGGTGCTGTACCTGGTGTTCCGCCTGGCGTTGTGGCTCGAAAGCAGACACAAGCGGGAGACGATAACCGTTGATTTACCCTGATCGCAGGACGGGCTTTGGTAAGCCTCTGTTAAGCCTGCGTTTTAAATAGAATTTTATGCGCATTGGATACTGTCCTCATCAAGGCGGGAGAAAAAACCAACACCGCCAAACAAAACAGTGAGGCAGATCGATATGAACACGAAGCTCAAGCCGCAGTCGGCCCCCCTTGATCCGCAGGAAGAAGCAATCCGCTCGCTCTACCTGGAATCCCTGCACCTGGTGGAACGTCTCCACCGCCGCCTTCTCGATGTGATCAAGGACGAGTTCGACCGCAAGGGTCGCTCCGACGTCAACGCCATCCAGGCGCTGCTCCTCTTCAACATTGGCAATGCCGAACTGACCGCCGGCGAACTGCGCTCGCGCGGCTATTACCTGGGCTCGAACGTCTCCTACAACGTCAAGAAGCTCGTCGACCTCGGCTTCATCAATCACCAGCGCTCGCGCGTCGACCGTCGCTCGGTCCGCATCAGCCTGACGGATGCCGGCCAGGAGATCGCCGAAACCGTTGCCAAGCTCTATGAGCGCCACATCGGCTCGATCCAGAAGGTCGGCGGCATCGGCACTGACGAGTTCACCCAGATGAACAAGCTCCTGCAGCGCCTCGACCGCTTCTGGAACGACCAGATCCTCTACCGCCTCTGAGCCTGACCGCTCGCCGACCTCCAGACAGCGATCCACCGCACCGAACCGGCCGCGTCCTCGTGAAGCGGCCGGTTCTGTCGTTTCGCGGTCACAAGCGTTTGGCTCCTGGACACGCTCTCGTGACACAGCCCCTTGGTGACACGAATTGGCCATATTGATATGGGACCGCCGGGACGAGCGGAGCGCGTGATTTGACCGCCTCCCGAACACCCAACAACGAGCTGGCACGCCCTTTTTGGCGGCGCTTTGTTAACCATGAGGCGGTATGCGTCTGGTTCTGGTTCAGGATGAAACGGTAGGGAATATGTCCAAGAAAACGGGAATCGTTGATCTTTCACGGCGGTCGCTGCTGCGCGGCGCGGCTGCAATGGGTGTCGCAGCCGTCGCCGGTCAGGCCGCTGCCCAGACGGCAGTGGACGAGTTGATCAATGCACCGCGTCGCGGCAACTGGGACGACCAGTTCGATGCCCAGGCATCGCGCACGACCACCACCGTCGTCTCCAACACCGCGATGCTGAGCCCGTCGAGCCTGATCAACATCCAGCAGGCCATTGGCCAGTACCAGATGATCGTCTCGAATGGCGGGTGGCCGCAGGTCAATCCCTCCGTCAAGCTGCAACTCGGCGTCACCGATCCGTCCGTGCAGGCTTTGCGCCAGCGCCTGATGGTGGCCGGCGATCTGCCGCAGGAAGCCGGCATGTCGAATTCGTTCGACAGCTATGTCGACGGTGCCGTCAAGCGTTTCCAGGCCCGCCACGGCCTGCCGGAAGACGGCGTGCTCGGCGAATTCACGCTGAAGGCGCTCAATATCTCGGCCGACGTTCGTCTGAACCAGCTCAACGTCAACTATCAGCGCCTGCAGGACACGCTCGCAAAGCCGCTGGAAAACCGCTACATCGTGGTCAACATCCCTGCGGCCTATGTGGAAGCCGTGGAAAACGACGAAGTGGCCCTGCGCAATACGGCCATCGTCGGCCGCATCAGCCGCCCGTCGCCGCTGGTCAGCTCCAAGGTCTCGGACATTATCCTCAATCCTTACTGGACGGCACCGCGTTCGATCGTCGAAAAGGACATCGTTCCGTTGATGCAGAAGGATCCGACCTATCTGTCGCGCAATGCCATTCGCCTGATCGACGGCAAGGGCAATGAAGTCGCGCCTGAAAGCGTCGACTGGTTCGCGCCGAAGGCCCCGAACCTGACCTTCCGTCAGGACCCTGGCAAGATCAACGCGATGTCGTCGACGAAGATCAACTTCCCCAGCCCCGACGGCGTCTATATGCATGACACGCCGACGCAGGGCCTGTTCAACAAGCTGATGCGCTTCGAATCCTCGGGCTGTGTGCGTATTCAGAACGTCCGCGACGTTGTCGTCTGGGTGCTGAAAAACACGCCCGGCTGGAACCGCCAGGAAATTGAGCGCGTCATCGCCAGCCGCGTCAACACGCCGATCAAGGTTGCCGACGAGATCGGTGTGCACTGGGTCTACATCACGGCATGGTCGCCCAAGCAGGGTGTCGTCCAGTTCCGCGACGACATCTATGAGAAGGACGGCGATCAGCAGCTGGCGCTTCAGGCCAATATTGGCCAGGAACAGGTCAGCGGCTCCGTCGATGACGACATTCTGCCGCAATAAGCAGAGAATAAACCGCTGTTAGCCTCAAAGCCGCGTCCCCCGACGCGGCTTTTTTCGTGGTCTTGCGCTCTAAAATGCGACTGCCTACTCATGAATGCCGGTAAGGAACACGACTCAACTGAACCGGCGGGGGTATGGATGGGAAAACTGACGAGACGGGCCTTGTTGTTTGCGGCGGGTGCGGCAGCCGGGGGATATGCGGCCCACAGGCTTGGACACGAGAGCATTGGCTTCGGAGAGGCCTTTCCCGGAGGCACACCAAGCGCCGACGCGATGCTCAACGACGCAAGCCTTCTGTCCCCCACCCGGGTCGCGCGCCATATCCTGCTCAGCGACGACCGACGAGACGCTCTCGTGGAGGCGGTCCGTCGTGAATTGGTGGAGGCTGAGAATGCCGGTCGCCCTGTCGTTGCAAGTGCAGCCCGCCACTCCATGGGAGCACAAAGCCTCCAGGCAGACGGCACAGTGCTCACGCTCGACAGAGGCTGGCTTGATGCCGATACGGCGGCCGGTACGTGCCGCGTGTCTGCCGGGATGCGCTGGAGCGAACTGATCGAACGGCTCGATGCCATTGGCTTTTCGCCGAAGGTCATGCAGTCCAATCATGATTTCGGTGTCGCCAGCACCTTCTCGGTCAATGCCCATGGTTGGCCTGTGCCGTGGAGTGCCTTTGGAACCACGGTGCGTTCGATCGAGATGCTGCTCGCCGATGGCACCTTGCTCACCTGCTCACGCACGGAAAATGCAGAGCTTTTCAAACTTGCAATGGGTGGTTACGGCCTTTTCGGCGTGATCGTCGAACTTGAGATCGAGATCGTGCCGAACCGCAATCTCGCGCCTACATTCGAGCATGTCGCCGGAGAGGAACTCGGCAAGCGTTTCATCGAGACCTTGAAAGCCGACCCGACGGTCGAGATGGCTTATGGCCGGCTGGATGTCGCCATCGACCGGTTTTTCGAGAGCGGCCTCTTGATCTCCTACCGCCCGACGGCGGATCAGGCCGTCATCCCGCCGGCGAGCGGATCGGGTTTCGTCAGTCACGTCGCCGCCAAGGTCTTTCGCGAACAGGTAGGCTCCGACCGCGTCAAGCATGTCCGCTGGATGCTGGAATCGTCCATCAGCCCGGCGCTGACTTCGGGCATCGCCACCCGCAACAGCCTGATGAACGAGCCCGTCGCCACCCTTGATGACGGCGACCCCGACCGCACCGACATCCTGCACGAATATTTCGTAGCGCCCGAGCGCTTCGCCGATTTCGTCCGCATCTGCCGCGAGGTCATCCCGTCCTCCTATCAGGAGTTGCTGAATATCACGCTGCGTTTCGTCGACACGGATCATGACAGCGTGCTGGCTTACGCGACCGTGCCGCGCATTGCCGCCGTTATGCTGTTCTCACAGGAAATGTCGGTGAGGGGCGAAGAGGACATGGCACGCATGACCCGCGCATTGATCGACCGCGTCACGGAGATTGGCGGCAGCTATTATCTGCCCTATCGTCCACATCCGACCCTTGATCAACTGCGCCGCGCCTATCCGCGTGTTGGTGAGTTTGCCGAGGCCAAGCGCCGCCTTGATCCGGATTTGCGCTTCCAGAACGGCTTCTGGACGAATTATATCTCAAAGATCTGAAGAGGGTAACTCATGACGACCGTTCGCAAGATCGCCTTTGCCTATGCCGCCATCCTGCTCGTCGTCGCGGGGTTGAACTACATTCCCGGCCTCACCGATGCCGAAGGGCGTGCGTTCGGGATCTTCGCGCTCGACATCTATGATGACCTTCTGCACCTGGCCTCTGCGCTGTGGGCGGGCATCGCTGCTTTCGCCTCTGGGCGTGCCGCACGCAGTTTCCTCCTCTATTTCGGCATTCTCTATCTGGCCGACGGTCTTCTGGGCCTGGCGACCGGTTCGGGTTATCTCGATCTCGGCATCATCAACTACGGTATTCAGGACCTGCCTTTGGGCTTCAAGATCCTCGCCAACCTGCCGCACATCACGTTGGGCGGTCTCGCGGTCGTGTCCGCATTCGTCTTCCGCAGGGAGGCGTAAATGCGGAAGGTCCTGCGCCTGGCAAAATGGCTGGCACTCTCGTTCGTCCTTCTCATCGTCGTTCTGCTGATACCCGTCGGCTATGTCGAGACCTTCTGCACGGCCGAACCACAGCAGGAGACTTTCACGCCGAAGATGACCGATCCCGCCTTCCTGAGGGCGGAGGCGAACAGCTATCTGACCTATCCCGAATGGCACATCGTCTATGCCTATGAAGGCCTCGCCAATATCCTCAAAACGGGCGACGAACATGACTTCGGCTATACAAGAAGCGTGGTCGGCTTCTGGGCATCCTTCTGTGCCCTCAATCGCGAAGCGGACCGCCACGGCGGTGCCGACGTCGCCACCCGCCGGACCATCCATGTCATCGGCGTGAGCTTTACGCTCGAAATGGGCATGAAGGCGCTCTACGAGGAAACGGTGGGGCGCCTCTTTGCCCTTCTGCGAGGCGCGGACAAGGCGCCCCAAGATCGCTATGCGGCCGTGATGGCCGAAGATTATGGTCAGTTCCTGCACCAGACCCCCTGGTACAAATATAATTTCGACGGTTCGGTCACGAAGCTTTGGGCCGAGCCCGTCACGTCGCTCCGCAGTTGGGAGCGCAGGCTGGCCCTTGGTGGCGAATGGAAGGCCAAGGCCGCTTACGCCCGCGTGATCGCCGGCGCGGTCGCAGCGACCGGCCAGGCGCAGCTGACGATCCGGTCCTTGATCGCCGGTGTCCCGGCGGCGGATTTGCAGTCCATCGCCGACGTCACCGTTGTTGAAGATCGGGGCGCCGATGGCATCCTCATCGAAACACCGCGCTACCGCGCCTTTACCGTCATCCTGCAGCAGATCGCAGCGCGAAACGGCCGCATTGTGGAAATCGCCGGCAATGACGACATCATGGTCTCGGCGCTCGGCGCTTCCGTGCCAAGCCAACTCGGTTTCGCAACCCGGATCGTCGACATAAACCGCGACGGGTTCACAGGGCGCCGGATGCTGCTGCAGGCCAAGGTTCGTGATCTGCCGGCACTTTTCAGCGAACTCGGTGCTGTCGGCCTCGAGCTGGAACACGTCTATGACTATTGAGCGAGTCACGGTCCGGGGAGGGGTGGCGAAGCTGCTGAAGAGGGGCGCCATCCTGCTCGCTATCGTGTCCAGCTGGTTCGGCTTTCTCGTGGTGGCGACTGCGGCTCTCGGTCCCGTCGGATCCGCAGTCCTGGTGCTCGGACCCCATGTCCCGGCCCGTCTGCCGGAAGGCGCCGGCATCCTGCGTGCAGGCAGCGGCCGCACGGTCGTCACGGCTCCGGATGCCGCGTCCGCCCGCAATCTCTACACCCATGGCGCTTGGCTCGTCCTGCCCGCACTCCGCAACGGCTGCATGGACCTGCGCCCCGCATGAGCGACAGGCTGCGGCCTTTTGTGCGTGAACGCCAATTGATCCGCAAATGTCGTTCTCCGTATTGCTCTCGTGACTGCGGAACGTTAAGACCCCACAGCATCAAACGCTTTTGAGGAGCCAGCGATCATGTCGAACAACGATGCCTTCTTTTCTCGTTCTCTCGCCGATACGGACCCGGACATTTTCGGTGCGATCGAGAAGGAACTCGGTCGTCAGCGTCACGAGATCGAGCTGATCGCTTCTGAAAACATCGTCTCCCGCGCCGTGCTCGAAGCCCAGGGCTCGATCATGACGAACAAGTACGCGGAAGGTTATCCGGGCAAGCGCTATTACGGCGGCTGCCAGTTCGTTGATATCGCGGAAGAACTCGCGATCGAACGCGCCAAGAAGCTCTTCGGCGTCAATTTCGCCAACGTTCAGCCGAACTCCGGTAGCCAGATGAACCAGGCCGTCTTCCTCGCGCTGCTGCAGCCGGGCGACACCTTCATGGGCCTCGACCTGAACTCGGGCGGTCACCTGACCCATGGTTCGCCGGTCAACATGTCCGGCAAGTGGTTCAACGTCGTCTCCTACGGCGTTCGCGAAGACGACCACCAGCTCGACATGGATGACGTCGCTGAAAAGGCGCGCACCCACAAGCCGAAGCTCATCATTGCCGGCGGTACCGCTTATTCCCGCATCTGGGACTGGAAGCGCTTCCGCGAAATCGCTGACGAAGTCGGCGCTTACCTGATGGTCGACATGGCCCACATCGCCGGCCTCGTCGCCGGTGGCCAGCATCCGTCGCCGTTCCCGCACTGCCATGTCGCGACCTCGACGACCCACAAGTCGCTCCGTGGCCCGCGCGGTGGCATGATCCTGACGAACGACGAGGATCTGGCGAAGAAGTTCAACTCGGCCGTCTTCCCAGGCCTGCAGGGCGGTCCGCTGATGCATGTCATCGCCGCCAAGGCGGTTGCCTTCGGCGAAGCGCTGAAGCCGGAATTCAAGGATTACGCCGCTCAGGTCGTGAAGAACGCCAAGGTGCTGGCCGAAACCCTGATCAGCCACAATCTCGATATCGTCTCGGGTGGCACCGACAACCACCTGATGCTGGTTGACCTGCGCAAGAAGAACGCGACCGGCAAGCGTGCGGAAGCCGGTCTCGGCCGCGCCTACATCACCTGCAACAAGAACGGCATCCCGTTCGACCCCGAAAAGCCCTTCGTCACCTCGGGCATCCGTCTCGGCACGCCTGCCGGCACGACCCGCGGCTTCAAGGAAGCCGAGTTCAAGGAAATCGGCAACCTGATCGTTGAAGTGCTCGACGGATTGAAGGTCGCCAATTCCGACGAGGGCAATGCTTCGGTTGAAGCGGCCGTGCGTGAGAAGGTTGTGGCCCTGACGGACCGCTTCCCGATGTACCCCTACATGTAAGGCTGACGGCTGATGCGCTGCCCCTTTTGTGGATCGGATGAGACCCAGGTCAAGGATTCGCGGCCGGCGGAGGACAATACCTCCATTCGCCGGCGGCGGATCTGTCCCGATTGCGGCGGTCGCTTCACCACGTTTGAACGGGTCCAGCTGCGTGAGTTGATGGTCCTGAAGAAGACGGGCCGCAAGGCCCCCTTCGCCCGCGACAAGCTGGTGCGCTCCTTCCAGATCGCCTTGCGCAAGCGACCGGTCGACAACGAGCGTATCGAGCGCGCGGTGTCGGGCATTGTCCGGCGTCTGGAAAGCTCGGGCGAGACGGAAATTTCCTCGGAAGAAATCGGCCTGCAGGTACTCGAAGCCCTGAAGACGCTCGATGACGTTGCCTTCGTGCGCTATGCCTCGGTCTATCGCGACTTCTCCCATGCGGAGGATTTCGAGAACGTCATTGCCGAGATCAACGCCAAGATCTCGCGCGACAGCGTGGCGGATTAGCCCCGTGTCGATCACGGCGATCGACGAAGCATTCATGCGCGAAGCCATCGCGTTGTCTCTCAGTCACGTCGGCCAGACCGGCTCCAACCCCTCCGTCGGCTGTGTGATCGTCAAGGATGGACGCGTTCTCGGTCGTGGCGTTACGGCCAAGGGCGGTCGGCCGCATGCCGAGCCGCAGGCGCTCGCAGAAGCCGGCGATGGGGCGAAGGGTGCTACGGCCTATGTCACGCTCGAACCCTGTTCCCATCACGGCAAGACGCCGCCTTGTGCCAATGCCATGGTGGCAGCCGGCATCGCGCGGGTGGTGGTTGCGGTCGCGGATCCAGATCCGCGCGTGTCCGGGCAGGGCCTGAAGATCCTCGCCGATGCCGACATCGAGGTGACCATCGGTATTCTCCAAAAGGAAGCCCGCCGCGCCATGGGCGGCTACCTGACGCGCCAGACGAAGGGCCGACCGCAAGTGACTCTGAAGCTTGCGGTTTCTGCAGATGGCATGCTCGGAAAACTGGGTGAGGGGCAGGTGGCGATCACGGGGCCTGAAGCGCGGACCGAGGTTCATCGGCTGCGGGCGGCGAGCGACGCGATCATGGTCGGGATCGGCACGGCCAATGCCGACGACCCTGAACTCACCGTGCGGCTTCCCGGACAGGAAAACGCATCTCCCTTGAGGATCGTTCTTGATCGTCGCGCCGAACTGTCAACCGGCTCCAAGCTTGCCAAGACGGCGCGCGACGTGCCGGTGATCCTGGCTGTCGCACCGTCTGCCACGGGGCACCGGAATGAACTGGAAACAATGGGCGTTGAAATACTGGAAACGACGGGGTTGGAGCCTCTGCTCCAGACGCTTGGCGCGCGCGGCATATCATCGCTGATGGTCGAGGGGGGCGCCCGCGTTGCTGCCGACCTCTTGGCGCAGGGCCTCGTTGATCGGATTCATCTCTATACCGGGGAAGCGGCCATCGGGGAGGGCGGTATCGCATCGCCCATCACCCGTGACTATCGCCCGGCCGGTTTCATCCTCTTGCAGGAGGACACTTTCGGACGGGACCACCGGCAGATCCTTGAGCGTCTGCCGGTCTCTGCCTGGCTTTAACGCCAGAACAAGAGAATGAGAATGATGATCGGGATCGGCACGCCGACCAGCCACATAAGAATACCACGACCCATGGGAGCCTCCTTTTTCCGGTGAATGAAAGAGCGCCGGGGCCTCCTTCGTGAATCGGAAACACCCACCACCCGCCAATTGTTCCGGAGGCTTTTTCAGCGCCAAAATCCCCGTGCCGGGGAGGCACGGGGATTTCGGCGGGCGGGGAGGGAGAAGGTCGATAGAGAGTGTGGTTCAGCGAAGGTAGAAGGTAACGCTTCCGTCAGCCGCCTGCTGGGCGCCGACGATGTTTTCAAGCTCAACCTTGTCGGCCTGCAGCTTGCGGGCGAGCGCCGGATTTGCAATCACCGAGGCCTGGACGAGACGGGCCTCCTGGGATGTCGGCTTGACATTGCCGAACTGCTCCTTGGCTGCGTCATGCGTTTTCAGAGAGTCGAGCCAGATGACGTTGTAGGCGCTCGGCGAGAGCTTCGTGATCGTGTTTTCGATCTGCTGCGGCGATGCCATCGTTGCGGCGGGCATGGCGGCATAGGCGTCCGCACCAAAAGCAATGGCAGTCAGGGCGGTGGCACTGAACATGGTTGCAAAGCGATTCATGGTCCTGTTCCTTTCAAGGATGTTTGCGATGGCGGGGGATTCCGTCGCTCGCTTGCAGAACTGAAACTGGTGTCGGATTGTGGCCGTTTCCAGCCATTAAGTGACTGAATTCGATTAAACATTCTTCATTTTTGTCGCCTGAATTCGGCCTTGTTTAGCGAGGCCCGAACAACATCTCGGGTCCGATGGGCTGGCCGATCGGCCCAGCCTTGCGCCGAAGCCGCAGCTGCCCTGATCTAAAAATGCTTGCCTTCCGGGGGACAGCGTGGTTTGACCGCGTTTCTGGCGGCCAAAGCGCCGCAATCACATTCAGGATCAGGATCTGACCATGGTAAACAAGACGGCTTCGCCGCATTTGCTGATCGTCGAAGCGCGCTTCTATGACGACATGTCGGACGCTCTGCTGGACGGTGCAAAATATGCTCTGGAAGAGGCCGGCGCCACCTATGACGTCATCACCGTGCCGGGCGCGCTCGAAATTCCGCCGGCCATCGCCATGGCGCTTGATGCCGCCGATGACGAAGGCACGCAATATGACGGCTTCGTCGCCCTTGGCATGGTCATTCGTGGCGAGACCTACCATTTCGACATCGTCGCCAACGAATCCTCGCGCGCATTGATGGACCTCGCCGTCTCGGAATCGCTGGCGATCGGCAATGGCATCATGACCGTCGAAAATGACGATCAGGCCTGGGCCCGCGTGCGCCGGTCCGACAAGGACAAGGGTGGCTTTGCCGCCCGCGCCGCCCTGTCGATGATCGCACTGAAGAAGAAGCTGGGTGGCTGAGTGATGTCGGACGAAGGCAAGCATCCGGTAAAACCGGCGAACCAGCGCGGTGCAGCGCGTCTTGCAGCTGTACAGGCGCTCTATCAGATGGATATCGCCGGTTCTGGCGTCCTGGAGGTCGTGGCCGAATATGAGAGCCACAGGCTCGGCCAGGAGGTCGATGGCGAAACATACCTGAAGGCGGATGCATCGTGGTTCCGCTCGATCGTCGCCGGCGTCGTACGCGACCAGACCAAGATCGACCCGTTGATCCGCCAGGCGCTGCAGGACGACTGGTCGCTGTCGCGGATGGACAGCACGGTTCGTGCAATTCTGCGTGCCGGCGCGTTCGAATTGATCGAGCGCAAGGATGTTCCCATCGCGGTCATCGTAACGGAATATGTCGAGATCGCGCAGGCCTTCTTCCCGGACGACGAGCCGAGACTGGTCAACGCCGTCCTCGACCGCATTGCAAAGCAGGTACGCGCTCCGGCGCAGAAATAAGGTGAACGACATGAGCGGAGCGACGCTGGCAGGCCTGGACGAACATTTGTCGACGGCCAAGCGAAATGTCGGTTTGCTCGCGGTCGCCCAGGCGATCCTGGGTTCGGCGCCCCCGCTCGCCTTTTCGGTCGGCGGGCTCGCCGGCTTCCAGATGCTCGGCGCCGACAAGTCGCTCGCAACCGCCCCGCTCACCGGCTTCAACATCGGCGTTGCCGTCGGCGCCATCGCGGTCGCGACCGCCTCGCGCTTTCTGGGGCGGCGTGAAAGCTTCATGCTGGGCGCGCTTGCCGGGGCACTCGGCAGTGCGCTCGCCGCCTTTGCCCTCATCCGCTCCGATTTCTGGCTTTTTGCCTTCTCGCTCGTCTTGATGGGCCTGTCCGGCGGCTTCACCCAGAAGATCCGCTTTGCCGCCGCCGATGCCTCGCCGAGTTTCTACAAGGGCAAGGCGATTTCCTGGATCCTGGCGGCAGGCATCGTCTCGGCCATCGCCGGGCCACAAATCGCCATCTGGCTGAAGGATGCGCTGGCGCCCGTCACCTTTGCCGGTGCCTTTCTCGGCCTTGTGCCGCTCCTGCTCTGCGCCATCGGCGTGCTTTTCTTCCTGAAGCTGCCGCCACTCGCCAGCAAGGCCGGCACGGCGAGCGAACCGACACGTCCCTTGCGCGAAATCGTCATGACGCAGCGCTTCATGACCGGCATGGTCTGCGGCATCGGCACCTATGCCCTGATGACCTTCATGATGACGGGCGCGCCGCTCGCCATGGTCGTCGGTTGCGGCTTCTCTACGGATCTCGCCACTCTCGGCATCCAGTGGCACGTCATTGCCATGTTCGCCCCGAGCTTCTTCACCGGCGTGCTGATCAGCCGTTTCGGGCCGGAAAAGATCGTCGCGACCGGATTGGTCATCCTGATGGCCTGCGCCGTCGTGGCACATTGGGGTATCGAACTCTGGAATTTCTGGGGAGCGCTGGTGCTGCTCGGCATCGGCTGGAACTTCGGCTTCATCGGCGCCACCGCCATTGTTGCCTCCAGTTACCGCCCTTCCGAGGCCGACAAGGTGCAGGGCTTTCACGACATCATCCTGTTCTCGACCGTGGCGCTCTCCTCCTTCTCGTCGGGCAAGGTCTTCACGGCCTATGGCTGGTCGGTCATGAACCTGCTGATCTGGCCGGTGACGCTCATCTGCCTCGTGCTCATCCTGCTGCAGTTGCGCGCTGTCTCCCGCAAGCCCGCCTGAGTTCCCTCCGCAACGCAAAATATGCGCTCTTGACGCCACGAAAAGGGCGACGCAATCTCGCCTCGCGTCGACGGGTCTCGGAGGAGGGGGCCCGAGTCTGCGTGACACCGCCCGCGATGAGTGAGGCGCGGGCAATACGGGAGGGTATTGCGAATGACGGTTCTTCTAGGCGTAATTTTATGCGGGCTTTTGTCGGTGGTTTACGCGATCTGGGCGACACGCTCGGTATTGGCGGCTGACCAGGGCAATGCCCGAATGCAGGAAATTGCAGGCTATATTCGCGAGGGTGCTCAGGCTTACCTCACTCGGCAATACCTGAACATTGCAATCGTCGGCGCCGTCGTTTTCGTCGGCACATGGTTTCTCCTGTCCGGCACGGCGGCCATCGGCTTCCTGATCGGCGCGGTGCTCTCCGGCGCTGCCGGCTTCATCGGCATGCATGTCTCTGTCCGCGCCAATGTGCGCACAGCGCAGGCCGCATCCCACAGCCTTCCGGCTGGCCTCGACATCGCCTTCAAGTCGGGCGCCATCACCGGCATGCTGGTGGCGGGCCTGGCCCTTCTCGGCGTCTCCATCTATTTCTACGTTCTGACCGTGTTTCTGGGGCATGAAAGCGGTTCGCGCGAAGTCATCGATGCGCTCGTTGCGCTCGGCTTCGGCGCCTCGCTGATCTCGATCTTCGCCCGCCTCGGCGGCGGTATCTTCACCAAAGGGGCAGACGTCGGTGGCGACCTGGTGGGCAAGGTCGAGGCTGGCATTCCGGAAGACGACCCGCGCAATCCGGCAACCATCGCCGACAACGTAGGTGACAATGTCGGCGACTGCGCCGGCATGGCGGCCGACCTCTTTGAAACCTATGCCGTCTCGGTCGTCGCGACCATGGTGCTGGCCGCGATCTTCTTTGCCGGCTCGGCAGCTCTCGACATCACGATGGTCTACCCGCTCGCCATCTGCGGCGCCTGCATCATCACCTCGATCGTCGGGACCTTCTTCGTCAAGCTCGGCACCAACGGCTCGATCATGGGCGCGCTCTACAAGGGCCTGATCGTGACGGGTCTGCTGTCGATCGCGGGCCTTGCTTTCGCCACGTCGCTGACAGTCGGCTGGGGCACGCTCGGCACGGTGGCCGGCACTGACATCACCGGCATCAACCTGTTCTTCTGCGGCATTCTCGGCCTGGTCGTGACCGCCCTGATTGTCGTGATCACCGAATACTACACCGGCACCAACAAGCGCCCGGTCAATTCCATCGCCCAGGCATCGGTCACCGGCCACGGCACCAATGTCATCCAGGGCCTCGCAGTTTCGCTGGAATCGACCGCATTGCCGGCCATCGTCATCGTTGGTGGCATCATCTCCACCTATCAGCTTGCCGGCCTGTTCGGCACGGCGATCGCCGTCACCACCATGCTTGGCCTTGCCGGCATGATCGTGGCACTCGATGCGTTCGGCCCTGTCACCGACAATGCCGGCGGCATTGCCGAAATGGCGCATCTGCCACCCGAGGTTCGCAAGTCCACGGATGCGCTCGATGCCGTCGGCAACACCACCAAGGCCGTCACCAAGGGCTACGCGATCGGCTCTGCCGGCCTTGGTGCCCTGGTGCTGTTCGCCGCCTATTCCAACGACCTGGCCTATTTCGCCGCCAACAGCGCGCAGTATCCATACTTCGCTGACATGGGGGCGATTTCCTTCGATCTCTCCAACCCTTACGTCGTCGCCGGCCTGATCTTCGGCGGCCTCATCCCCTATCTCTTCGGCGGGATCGCCATGACCGCCGTCGGCCGTGCGGCCGGATCGATCGTGGAAGAGGTTCGCCAGCAGTTCCGCAACAAGCCGGGCATCATGCAGGGCACGGAGAAGCCGGACTATGGCCGGGCGGTCGATATCCTGACCCGCGCTGCCATTCGCGAGATGATCATCCCCTCGCTACTGCCGGTGCTGGCCCCGCTCGTCGTCTATTTCGGCGTGCTGCTGATATCGGGCTCCAAGGCCTCGGCCTTCGCGGCGCTTGGCGCCTCGCTGCTCGGCGTCATCGTCAACGGCCTCTTCGTCGCCATCTCCATGACTTCAGGTGGCGGGGCCTGGGACAATGCGAAGAAGAGCTTCGAGGATGGCTTCATCGACAAGGACGGCGTCAAGCACCTGAAGGGTTCGGATGCCCACAAGGCCTCCGTCACGGGTGACACCGTCGGTGATCCCTACAAGGATACAGCAGGACCGGCCGTGAACCCGGCGATCAAGATCACCAACATCGTGGCGCTCCTGCTTCTCGCCGTGCTCGCCCACTAAGCCGCCACGGCTTTGGGACAAAAAGAAACCGCGGAAGGCAACTTCCGCGGTTTCTTCGTGTCCGAGCCCGGCAGGGAGGCTTAGTTGCCCATGCCGCCCAGGATGTTCTTGACGCTGTTGGCCGCGCCACCGCCGCCCGAGAGCAGCTGCTGCAGGAAGGTGAGGTCGCGGCCGCCTGTCGGGGTCGTGCGCGAGATCGTGTCGAAGACCTTGCCATCCTGAAGCGTGTAGTTCGCCTCCTGGGTGACGATGCCGTTCTTGTCGAAATAGATCGCCAGTATCTGCTGTTCGACCAGCTTCTGCTTCATGAAGGCGACGGAGCGGACGCGCTTCTGGGAAATATAGTAGAAGACCTCGCCGTCGAAGGTGGCGGTGGTCGACGGCGTGCCGAGCGACAGCAGCACCTGCTCACGGCTGGAGCCCACCGGAACCAGATCCAGCGCGGCCTGGTCGACCACATAGCCATTGTGAAACACTTCGGAGGTCGTGCAGCCAGAAAGCCCGGCCAGGGCAAGAGCGAGAGCCACGGCCGTGGTGTTCATCAGCTTCCTGTCCGCTTTAAAAATCCGAATGTCCACGCATACGTCTCCCATGACTGTCGACGGCAACCGGAAGGATGCCGGGTCGCTTCTGCGCACAGCATTGTGGCCTTTCCGGGGAAGGGCCGTCCAATTGCGGGCGCTGCCTTCTTTCCCGTCACTTTGCCGATGGAAGCGGCAGGGCGAGGGGATAACGGCATTGCAATTCACGTCTGCTTCGGTAAACCAGCTTTCGCAATCATGCAACATGAGCACGACCGGGCCTGGGCCATCGGCCGACTCTTTTTGGTGGAATTGGATGGTATTCGGTTTCTTCCGTCAGAAAAGAAACAATCAGGCGATCGTCGAGCGGCAGTATGCCATCCTGACATCGGCCGCGCGGACACCTGCCTTTTATCTCGACATGAATGCGCCCGACACCGTCATGGGTCGGTTCGAGATGCTGACGATCATGCTGATTCTCTATTTTCGCCGCACCGCGCGGTCGGACCGGAGTGGCCAGGAGATCGCGCAAAACATCATCGACGCCTTCTTCGAGGATGTCGATCATTCGATCCGCGAACTCGGAGTTGGCGACCCCGGTGTTCCGAAGCGCATGAAGAAGCTCGCCGGCATGTACTACGGTCGGCTCGAATCCTATGCCGCCGCGCTCGACAAGGGCGATCGGGATGCCCTGGCCGCAGCCCTCGCTCGCAATATTCACCCGGAGGTCGCGCCGACTCCGGACATGCAAAGCCTGGCCGGCTGGATGTTTTCCGCAGAGCAAGCGCTTGGCTCCGTCGCCGAAGCCGAGATCGAGACCGGCACGGCCCGGATCGCCGTTCCCACCACGTGATACCTCGGAGGGCCATGCCGGCGGGCAACCGCGGCGAGCCGCCGGTAACGGACAGAGGAAGATCCAATGATCACTAGAATTCCCGATGAAACTGCCGAATTCAGCTATCGCGTGAAGGTCGGTCACGTATCGGCAAACCCCGTACAGGTCCATGTCGAGGCAGACGAGCGCGAACGCGTGGGGCTGGCAAGCCTTTGGGAAGTGGAGGCCGTCAATCGCCTTGCAGCCGATCTGCAGATTGCCCGCTGGAAGAAGGACGGGGTGCGCATCAAGGGCCACGTCTCCGGCGAGATCGTCCAGGCCTGCGTCGTGACGCTTGAGCCTGTTGTCTCCACGATCGAACAGGATATCGACCAGATCTTCGTGCCCGAGGGCTCGAAGCTGGCTCGCATCGTGCTCGATGGCGCCGGTGAAATGGTGCTGGATCCGGACGGTCCGGACCTGCCGGAACCCTTTGTCGGCGACACGATCGACGCGGGCGCCCTGATCGCGGAATTCGCCGCGCTCGGCATCGATCCCTATCCGAAAAAGCCCGGCGTCCAGTTTTCCGGGCATATCGAAAATGAAGTCGAGGAAGAAAAGAGACCCTCTCCCTTCGCCGTGCTCAAAGACTGGAAAAAGGATCAATGATCCCCCATCTGCGCCCGCAGGTGGGTTGTGCCGCCATCGAAAAGCGGTATTTTGACCGAAATTTCGCTGGCCAGCGATCAAGAAGGGTCAGGTTTAAGTGATCAGAATTTCTCTCGACGTTATGGGCGGCGACTTCGGTCCCGAAGTCACGATTCCCGGAGCCGCCAAGGCTTTGGAACGTCACCCGGAAGTCACCTTCCTCCTCTTCGGCCAACAGGAGCGCTGCCTGCCGATTCTGGCGCAGTTTCCCAGGCTCAAGGAAAAGGCCGTCTTCCACCACTGTGAAGTTTCCGTCGGCATGGACGAGAAACCGAGCCAGGCGCTTCGCCGCGGACGTTATGTCTCGAGCATGTGGCGCTCGATCGAGGCGGTCAAGACCGGCCAGGCCGACGTCGCCGTCTCCGCCGGCAATACCGGTGCGCTGATGGCCATGGCCAAGTTCTGCCTGCGCACCATGGCCACCATCGAGCGTCCGGCGATCGCCGCCATCTGGCCGACGCTGTCGGGTGAGAGCATCGTGCTCGACGTCGGCGCCGGGATCGGTGCCGATGCCCAGCAACTGCTGGACTTCGCCGTCATGGGCGGCGCCATGGCGCGTGCCCTGTTCGAAATCGAGAAGCCGCTGGTTGGTCTCCTCAATGTCGGCGTCGAAGAGATCAAGGGACAGGAAGAGGTGAAAGAAGCCGGCCGTCTGATCCGCGAGGCCGGCCTCGACACCATCGATTACTACGGCTTCGTCGAAGGCGATGATCTTGGCAAGGGCACGGTTGACGTTGTTGTCACCGAAGGCTTTACCGGCAACATCGCCTTGAAGACCGCGGAAGGCACCGCAAAACAGATCGCCGAATATCTGCGCGCAGCGATGTCGCGCACCTGGATGGCCAAACTTGGCTACATCCTTGCCAAGGGTGCCTTCGACCGCGTTCGCGAGAAGTTGGATCCGCGCAAGGTCAATGGCGGCGTGTTCCTCGGGCTGAACGGCATCGTCATCAAGAGCCATGGCGGGACGGATGCCGAAGGTTTTGCGGCGGCCGTCGACGTCGGCTACGACATGGCCCGCAACGGGCTCACTCAGAAGATCGAAAACGACTTGAAAAAATATCACGCGCGGCAGCCCTCTCCGGCAGGCCCCGAAGCAGCGTGACGACAAGGCAGGAAACACGATGATCCGTTCAGTAGTTCGCGGTTTCGGAGCGTCGCTCCCGAAACGGGTGGTGACCAATCGCGATCTTGAAGACATGGTCGAAACCTCTGACGAGTGGATCGTCCAGCGCACCGGCATCCGCCAGCGTTACATCGCGGGCGAGGGGGAAACCACGGCGTCGCTCGGTGCCGCTGCCGCCGAGCAGGCGCTTCAGCGCGCAGGCCTGACCGCGCAGGATATCGATCTCATCATCTGTGCCACCTCGACGCCGGATAACACCTTCCCGGCAACTGCCGTCAACATCCAGAACCGCCTGGGGATGACGCACGGTTTCGCCTTCGACGTGCAGGCCGTCTGCACCGGCTTCGTCTATGCGATGGCGACGGCCGATCTCTATATCAAGGGTGGCATGGCCAAACGCGTGTTGGTCATCGGCGCCGAAACTTTCTCCCGCATCCTCGACTGGACCGACCGCACCACCTGTGTGCTCTTCGGCGACGGCGCAGGCGCGATCGTGCTGGAAGGGCAGGAGGGTGAAGGCAGCGTGGCCGATCGCGGCATCCTGACGTCGAACCTGCGCTCCGACGGCACCCACCGCGAAAAGCTCTACGTCGACGGTGGCCCCTCCACGACCGGTACGGTCGGTCATCTGCGTATGGAGGGCCGCGAGGTCTTCAAACATGCGGTCGGCATGATCACCGACGTGATCGAGGCGGCCTTTGATGCCACCGGCACGACGGCCGCTGACGTCGACTGGCTGGTTCCGCACCAGGCAAACAAGCGGATCATCGATGCGTCTGCGAAGAAGCTCGGCATTCCCGACGAACGGGTCGTGATCACCGTCGACCAGCACGGAAACACCTCTGCTGCCTCGATCCCGCTGGCGCTTGCGGTCGCGGCTGGCGATGGCCGCATCAAGCCTGGCGATCTCGTGATGCTGGAAGCGATGGGCGGTGGTTTCACCTGGGGAGCGGTCCTCCTGCGCTGGTAGTCCAAAAAAGAGTAAAAATTGCGCACCAACAAGAGCTTGACCGTCGCGGTTAAGGACAATAGGTTCTTCCGAATTCAACAAGATCATTGATTTAGGCGGGCGAGAACTATGGCCGGGAAGACAGTGACACGTGCGGATCTGGCAGAATCAGTCTTTCGCAAGGTCGGTCTTTCGCGAACGGAGTCCGCGGAGTTGGTCGAAACGGTCATCGACGAGATCTGCAACGCCATTGTGCGTGGCGAATCGGTGAAGCTTTCGTCCTTTGCCACCTTCCAGGTGCGCAGCAAGAACGAACGCATCGGCCGCAATCCGAAGACCGGCGAGGAAGTGCCGATCTCGCCGCGTCGGGTCATGACCTTCAAGGCATCCAACGTCTTGAAGCAGCGCATCCTGCGTGCCCACATCGCGCGCAAGGCCAAGCAGAAGCCGGCCAATCCGGCGGTTTGATCCGACCAAAAACGGTGGAGTGTCGCTCCTGCCGTCACGGATCGCTTGAAAAATTCGTTCCAAACCGTTGAAATGACGGGCGAGTCGCCCAAGCCTTGGCGCATCGCACGTGGAGCATGGTCATGCAGTTGGACAAGAGCCCGGATGCCTTCCGCACCATCAGCGAAGTTGCGGATGATCTCGATCTGCCACAGCATGTCCTGCGTTTCTGGGAAACCCGCTTTCCGCAGATCAAGCCGCTGAAGCGCGGCGGCGGGCGGCGTTACTATCGGCCCGATGATGTCGAATTGCTGAAGGGCATCCGCCATCTGCTCTATGATCAGGGCTATACGATCAAGGGCGTGCAGAAGCTTCTGAAGACGAACGGCAACAAGTTCGTGATGGCGGTCGCCACAGGCGATGTCGCGACCATGGAAGCGCTTGTCGCGGCGAGTTCTGCCAAGACCGAAGACCCGCGCGTGGCACTTGAGGATGACCAGGTCGTCGGTCGGCCGAAGGTGCGGGCCAGCGGCCGCTTCTTCGGCTTTGGCGGATCGGCCGATGATGCCTCTGAAATCTCGCTCGGCAAAGGCTCGATCGCCAAGGAGGACCGCGCCTTGCTGCAGGAAGCGCTGTTCGATCTCCTGGAGTGCAAGCGCCTGCTGGACCAGGTCCGCTGACGGTAATTCCAAGTCATCGGCAGAGTGTCAGTCCTTCCGGTTCCCTGGAGGGAACCCCTACTCTTTGAAGACGTTGAGGGAACATCACGAACCCTGTGAGGTCCCATGAAACGTTTGTTTGCCGCCGCCCTTCTGATCGCCACCCCCGCCTTGGCCCAGACGCCGTCACCAGCACCCCGCGCTGCTGCAGAGGCAGGAACACGGCCACAGACGGTGGAGGAGGCCTGCATTTTCGTGGCCAAGAGCATGTTGATGGCGAGGGACCTCAAGGTGGGCGTCGTCCAGGCCTTTCCCGAATTGACGCCGCCCGGTGCCCGGCTCACCTATTCGACGCGAATGGACGCCGAAGAAGGCGATATCACCGACGAAATCGAATGCCAGTTCGATGCCGGCACCAGCCCGACCAAGGTCACGCGCTTCTGCATGGATTCCACCTGCTACGCCTCTGACAGCGAAGATCACGAAGACCGCCGCCGGTTCGAAGAGGTTCAGGCGCTGATGCAGCGGCTGAAATGACCCGAGGAAATTTTTGCGGTCAGCGACTTTCCCCTTGCACGGGCTGGGCTGACTGTCTAAAGGGAACGTGCCGTTTAGGCAGGTCGGGGCGTAGCGCAGCCCGGTAGCGCACTTGACTGGGGGTCAAGGGGTCGTGGGTTCAAATCCCGCCGCCCCGACCAATCTCTTCCTTGATATCCCAGCAAATTTCTTTCTTGATGAAAGGGCATACCGGTTAATCGCCGGCGTGTCCTAGTATTGCTGCAATGCAGCATTACATTCGATCTTCACGCCTGCCGAAAGAGATCGCCCCCCATGCGCTTCAAAAACCCCCTGTCTCCGCTGTCCGCGCTCCTCAAGGGGCAGCGCCGCTGGCGCAAGATGGTGAAGGACGCCTTTCCGGTCTTTGGCCTGGGTGATCTGCCGAAGGCGGCGCCGAAAGCCAAGAAGCGCGTAGCCACATCCAAGGCAGCCACAGCACGGGCGTCCCTGGTCGAGGTCCATGCCTTTGGCAGCAATCCCGGCCGGTTGCGCATGCTGGAATTCGTGCCGGCGCTCAGGCGCGATCCGCCGACACTGGTTGTTGTGCTGCATGGTTGCCTCCAGACGGCCGCCCAGTTCGACAAGGGCAGCGGCTGGAGCCGCATGGCCCGGGAAAAGGGATTCGTGCTCCTTTATCCGGAGCAGACCCGGCAAAACAACCAGAACCTCTGTTTCAACTGGTTCCGTCCGAGTTCGGTCGCGCGTGATCGCGGGGAACTGATGTCGATCCGCCAGATGGTGGATCATTGCGCCACCCGTCACAACATCCCGAAAGATCGCATCTTCCTGCAGGGATTGTCTGCCGGCGCAGCCATGGCCGGCGCCTTGCTCGCAAACTATCCGGACGTCTTTGTCGCCGGCCAGATCGTGGCCGGGCTCCCCTTCGGCGCGGCCCGCGATGCCATGTCGGCGCTGCATGTGATGAAATCAGGGGCTCGCCGCAGCGACCGTGAATGGGGTGACCTCGTGCGTGCGGCCCGCGACGGGTCAGAGACGCGCAGACCTGCGGTTTCGATCTGGCATGGCCGCGCCGACAGCGTGGTTGCAATTGCCAATGCCGAAGCAACGCTGGCCCAATGGCTTGACGTCTATGGTCTCGATTTCGAAGCTGGCGTCACGCGGCCCGCGACCGATGGAACCTCGATGGTCTGGAAGGACGAAAAGGGCAGGGTGCTGGTCGAATATCGCATCATTGATGCTCTCGACCATGGACTCCCGGTCCCTGTGCGCAGGGGAACGGCGGGTCGCCAGCCTTACATGCTTGAGGGCGCCAACAGCGCCCCCAAACAATTCTACCAAACCTTTATCCGACCCGCCTGAAGCGGGAGGTCGATCAGTTCTCCTCGACGGAAACGCCGCTTTCGCCGATGCGCAATTCGACGCCCTTCGGCTTGCTCTCTTCCTGATAGACGTAGATGCCCAGTCCGATGACGGCAACGACGAGGGCGCCGATGATCAAGTAGAGGCCATTGTTTCGGCTCATGAAAGTCTCCTGTCTGGTTTTGTCAGGCAGGTAAGCTTTCAAGCGGGATATTGTTCCAACGAGGTATCAGAAACTTTCAATCATTGTTGGCAGAGTTCAGCTCTTCCGGTCGCATGCCTTCCTGGTGATCTGCTGCGACGAGGCGCAATCCCGCGCCGCCGGGACCTGCCTGGCCGGAGTCCAGAAAGAGGATGCCCAGCCGCTCCAGGGTCTGCCTCAGCATGGCATGATCCCCTGGCGTCGCCTCATAGCCGTTGCCGGATTCGATCTGCAGGATCAGCAGTGCATTAATGCCACTTTCCTGGGAGAGCCGATCGATGGTGAGGTCGAGCATTGCGCGTGCAGCGCGGATCTGTGCTGGCGTGATCATATATTGAATATGGCACAGCAGAGCAAAGGTTCAAGGCTTGGGATCCACGCCTTATCGACGACGGATCAGGCAGGCTCCACGGTGGAAATCCGGCGCCGCACCATCTTTTGATGGCGATGTTCAAGCGCACAGCAGCCCCAGACGATGCCGAGCACGAGATAGAAATGCCGCCAGTGGTCGGTGTCGATGACATTGCCGATCAGCATGTGCCCGACGAGCACGATCCAAGCGATCATCAGATAGGGTTGCCAGGGCCGGTCCCGCAGCAGGTAGCGGAAACCCATGGCGAAGGTGCAGGCGATCAGCGAGATATAGGAGATGAAGCCGACCCAGCCATAGGTCATCAGCGATTTCAGCCAGATATTGTGTTCGTCCTCGGGGAAGATCTTGCCGAACATCATCGGACCGATGCCAAGCGGCCTCTCCATCGCCATCTGAAAGCCGAGGCGGTGCCGTTCGAAGCGGCCGAGATGGCCGCCATCGTAGTCCTGCACGAGCTGGGTGCGGGCCAGAAACAGGTCGCGCACCTTTTCGAACTGCAGAGCCACGACAAGGGCCAGAACCATCACGCCAACGGCTGCGACCGACAGCATCAGGATCTTCAGCCGAAACGCATTGCTGCGCTCCTTCAGCAGCATGATGAAGACCAGCGCCAGAGCAGAGAAGAGAAAGAGGCCCCAGGCGGCTCGGGAAAACGAGAGAAAGACGGCAAAGGCGATGATCAGTATGCCGATCAGTCGCAGCGGCGCTTCGGACAGTCTGCCCTTCAGGAGGCCGTAGAGCAGATAGAGCATCGGCGCGACGAGGAAGGGGCCGAAGACGTTCGGGTCCTGGAACGCGCCCATGGCGCGATCGTAGCGGGTAAAAACCTCCGCGCCCGGAAACGCATGAAAATAGCCGAGAATGCCGAGCATGCCGGTGAGGATGGCGGCCGCCACCCAGGCCCGGAAGATCAGCACCAGCCGCTGGTGGCGATCTTCGATCACGGCCGCGTAGAAGACGGCCGTCAGCGCCAGGAAGATCGATACGAAGACATAGAGAAATTGCTCGGTCAGGATCTCGGTCATGACCGTCAGCGCCAGCATCCCGCCGATATTGAATGCGAGAAGCAGAGCGAGCAGCGGCGCGACGGTGCGGGAGATGCGCAGCCCGAACAGGAACCACAGCGCAACTTGGCCGACCATCAGGAGCTCATAGGGCGCCGGTTCCGAAATGACGAAGCCCGACAGGAAGACGCCGAACCCGAGCACCCAGGACACGAGCATCTGCATGGCGGCAACCTGCATCCGGGGAAGGGCTGGGCTCTGGTGGGTGAGCGCGCTCAATAGGCGTTTTCCGTGTTGAGCAGCTTGATCGGCGTGAGGAACAGGATCTTCAGGTCGAACAGCAGCGACCAGTTCTCGATGTAATAGAGGTCGAAGGCCGTGCGGAACTTGATCTTCTCGTCCGTGTCGATCTCGCCGCGCCAGCCATTGATCTGCGCCCAGCCGGTGACGCCGGGTTTTACGCGGTGGCGGGCGAAATACCCCTCGACGATTTCGCCATAGGTCTTGTCACGCGTCTGGCCGAGCACCGCATGCGGACGCGGGCCGACCAGCGAGAGATCGCCCCGCAGCACGTTGAAGATCTGCGGCAGTTCGTCGATCGAGGTCTTGCGGATGAAGCGGCCCACCTTCGTCACCCGCGGGTCGCCCCGGGTGACGGCGTTCTTCGCGGTCGGATCGCTCATCTCGGTATACATCGAGCGGAATTTCAGGACGTTGATGACTTCGTTGTTGAAGCCATGTCGCTTCTGCACGAAGAAAACGGGTCCTTTGGAGGTCGCCTTCACGGCAATCGCGGTCGCGATGAAGACGGGCCACAGAAGCACCAGCGCCAAGAGGCTGAAGAAGATATCGAAGGCGCGCTTGGCAACCGAATCCCAGTCGCGGATCGGCTTGTCGAGAATGTCGAGCAAGGGGACGGCGCCGACATGCGAATAGGAGCGGGGACGGAAGCGCAGATTGTTCGAATGGGCCGCGAGCCGCACATCGACCGGCAACACCCAGAGCATGCGCAGAAGCTCCATGATCCGCGCTTCGGCGCTGAGCGGCAGCGAGATGATCAGCATGTCGATATGGGCAAGCCGCGCAAACTCCACCAGCTCCGCCACATTGCCGAGCTTCGGATAACCGGCGACGACGTCGGGAGAGCGCTGCGAATTGCGATCGTCAAAGATGCCGCAGATACGGATATCGTTTTCCGGCTGCTGTTCAAGCGCCCGGATCAGGTCCTTGGCGGGCTTGCCACCGCCGACGATCACGGCACGCCGTTCCATCACGCCATTTCGGCCCCACCGACGGATGGCAAAGCCGATCAGATTGCGCTCGATGACGAGGAAGGCCCCGCCGACGGCAAACCATACCGCAAGCGTGCTCGGGTATTTGACGTCGAAATCGCCGAATAGCAGTGTGGCGAGCGAAGCAAGTGCAACGGCCACGGTCCAGCTGATGAGCACACGGGCGATGGAGCGCATCGGCGTGCGCAGAATGGAGACGTGGTAGCAGTCGCTTCCCTGCATCAGGAAAAGGGCGAGCAGGGCACCCCCCGCGCCGCTCACGGCGCTGAGAAGGAAATGTGCGCCCGGTTCCAGCGCCATGAAATAATTGGCGGCGAGCGAAATCGCAAAGAGGCTGAAGAATTCCAGGAAGCGCAACTGGCCGATCACGATGGAGGGCGAGTAATTGGCGACGGCATATTGCCCGGCGATCTGGCGCGCGAGCGCGCTCACTTCGGCTCTGGGCTCGCTGCCCGGTGCCTGTGTCGTGCCATCGGCATTCATTGCCGGTCTGCGGCGGAGCGCTTCAAGATCGAAAGCGTCCGGTTTGTCGACCTTGTTCATCGGGATCCCTCGCACATGGGTGCACAAGGACTATCAACAAGGTCCTAAGAAACGCTTTAGCGTCACCTCTTATATGGGGTGAAATTGTGCCGTTAGGGCACAGTGCCACGTTTTCAGATCCGGGTGCGGTGCCGGTAATAAAGCGCCTCGACCTGACCCGCCATCACGGAGGCTGAAAAGCGGGACTGGAAGCTGTCCTTGGCCGGCATGGTGCGGGAAGCCCAGTCCGGGGAGGTCAATGCCGTGAGCATCACCCCGGCAAGTGCCATCGCGTCGCCGGGCTCGACCAGGGCTGCGCTGTCGAACCCGAGCACTTCCGGAATGCCGCCGACGCGCGAAGCGATGACGGGCTTTTCGGCGGCGAGCGCTTCGAGAACGATATAGGGCATGGCTTCCGCCCGGGACGGAATGACGACGATATTGCCGGTGGTGAAAGCTTCGCGAACGGGCATGGCCGGCGCCATTGTAACGCGCTCCGATAGCCCTCTCTGCTCCAGCATCCGCCTGTATTTCTCCTCATCGGGACCGTCGCCGATGATGCGGCCGGCGAGCGGACGCCCCAGCCGACGTTCGACCTCGGCAAAGGCATTGATGAAGACATCTGGCCCCTTCATGTCGCGCAACATGCCGATATAGACGAAGTCGGCACTATTGGCGGATGCGGGCACTGCCCCGAAGTCGCGGTCGCTGATGCCATTGTAGATCCTGACGGCATCGCAACTCGGTTTGCCGACCTTGGCTTCATACGTTGCGCGCTCGTAGTCGCAGACGAAGGAGATCGCCTCTGTTGCGCGCTCCAGCACGCGTTCAGCCATGAAGACCGTTTCGCCCGACAGCGTGCGCGGGCGAAAATGCAGGCTTCCGCCATGCGGGGAATAGAGGCGGGCCACGCGATACCTTTGAACCCGCAGGATCGAGCCGATGACCCGCGCGACCACGCCGCCTTTGGCGCCGTGTCCGTGCAAGATGTCAGGCTGCAATGCCTTGATGTGATTGTAGCTGCGTTTCAGCGCCGCGAGATCGTCGAGACCGACGGAGCGGCGGATCGGCAGGCGCTCGAGACCGAGCGCGAGATGTGGCATGATCTGCGCAAACAGCTTGTCTTCGTGTTCGCTGCCTGTCGAACTGTCGCAGACGATGCCGACCTGGTGGCCGGCAAGGCTGTGATGCTCGGCCAGATCCCGCACATGGCGGAAGATGCCGCCGACAGGAGACCGGAAACAGTGCACGATGCGCAGAGGCTGCTTTTCTGACATCGATCAGAAAAGCCGTTCGCGCACATAGACGGTGTCGCCTGCAAGGATCGGATCGGTGATCGGCACGCGACCAGTGATGATCTGGCCATTGATCTTGCGCGTGACATCGACGTCCCGCTGGTTCGACCGGCCGGTAAAGCCGCCGGAGACGGCGATCGCATTGAGGATGGTCATGCCAGGCACATAGGCATACTGACCCGGTTGGCCGACTTCGCCCATGACGAAGATCGAGCGGTAGCGGTCGATTTCGATGGTGACGTCAGGATCGCGCAGATAGCCCTGCTTCAACTTCTGGGCAATGACGCCTTCGAGCTGGGTGAGGGTGGCCCCACGGGCGGCGACCTGGCCGACCAGGGGGAAGGCGATATAGCCGGCCTGATCCACCGTATATGTGTTCGTCAGGCTGGGCTGTTCGAACACGGTGACGCGCAGCCGGTCGCCGCTGTCGAGGCGGTAGGGCTGGATTGTCGCTTCGTGAAAGACCTTCGGGGCCGGACGATAACCGGCGCATCCCGCCAGCCCGGCGGACAGAAGTGCGCCGGCGAGCAGAAGTATCGCGTGTTTCCCGACCATGGCCATGCGCAATCGCGCTCCCAATCAATCCATTTCTTATGGTTCGTTATCGAACAATTAGGGTTAATGCCCGGTAAACGGAGAATGCTTCTTCTGGCGCAGAACAAGTAGAGGGGGAGGAGGGGAGCCGCACAGCCAGAGATTAACCCTTGAGTTACCATGATCCTTTACGTTTGCCCGGACAAAGCCCCGGGAGTGTGAGTGATGCCGAGTTTGGACCGAGACCAGCAGGACGTGGATATCGATCTCGCGCAGTTTTTCCGTGCCGTGTGGCAACGGAAAGGGACCATCCTTGCGACGACCGCTCTCGTCGGTGTGCTTGCTTTTGTCGGCGCCCATGCGATTTCGCCGACCTACAAGAGCGACGCCATGCTGCTGATCGAGCCGCGTGAACCGAGCTTCTCCGCCTCCGGCCCGAATGCTTCGACCGTCGAGCCGATGCCGGACGAGCTCAATGTGGCAAGCCAGGTGCAACTGATGCAGTCCGTCGACCTGATGAAGCAGGTGGCGCGTGACCTCAAGCTGCACGAGCGTGCCGAATTCGATCCTGAATCCAGCCCGTCCGCGCTCACCGATTTCCTCGTCCTGTTCGGTCTGAAGAAGAACCCGCTCGAACTTCCACCGGAAGAGCGTGTGCTGAAGGCGTTCAAGGAAAAGCTGTCCGTCTACCAGGTCGAGAAATCGCGCGTCATCGGCATCGAATTCTCCTCCAAGGATCCGCAACTGGCCGCCGATGTGCCCAACGCCATCGCCGACGTCTATCGCTCCCTGCAAAGCGGTGCCAAGCTCGACAGCAATTCCGAGGCCGTGCGCTGGCTGGAAACGGAAATTGCCAATCTGCGCGAAAAGGTGCGGGAGGCCGAGCAGAAGGTGGCGGAATACCGGTCCCAGGCAGGACTGATGTCGCTCGGGACCGACCAGTCCTTCAGCAGCAAGCAGCTCTCCGACATCTCGACCGAACTCGCCCGCGTTCGCGGCGAACGGGCCAATGCGGAGGCGACCGCTGAAAACCTGAAGGCGGCGATCAAGGCGGGCAAATCGACCGACACGATCGATGCGATCAGCCGATCGGAATCCGTCCAGCGCCTTCGGACCGCCGAATCCCAGGTTCAGGCGCAGATCTCGGACCTGTCGACGACACTGCTCGACGGCCACCCGCAGATGAAGTCGCTGCGTGCCCAGTTGGCGGGCCTGCGCGAGCAGATCCGCGCAGAAGCGTTGAAGGTCGCCGCCGGCCTCGAAAATCAGGCATCTGTGGCTCGCGAGCGCGAAACACAGCTCATTGCCCAGATGAACTCCGTCAAGGCCGATACCGCGCGTGCCGGAGAGGATGAAGTGGGCCTGAAGTCCCTTGAGCGGGAAGCAGCGGCCCAACGCCAGCTTCTGGAAACCTATCTTGCCCGCTACCGCGAAGCCTCCTCGCGCCTCGACAAGGGGTCGAGCCCGGCCGATGCCCGCGTCATATCGCGCGCCGTACCGCCGCAGGAGCCGAGCTTCCCCAAGGTTCTGCCGATGACCATCGTCTCGGCGCTCGCAACCTTCATCATTTCCTGCGTGATCGTGATGCTGATGGAACTCTTCAGCGGCCGCGCCCTGCGCCCGGCTGCCGGCTCTTCTGCGCGCGAATACGAGCGTGACGAAGAGATTCTCCCGGAAGATGACGAAATGCAGGCGGCTGCCGCTGCAGATCTGGCAGACGATGTCGCACCGGCCGCTGTCCTTGCTCCGGCACAGGACAAGCCAGCAAGCCTTCTCGATCTCCCAGAGGAGGCCGACGAGCGTCCGATCGATGCGGACGCTTTGGTCGGCGGCGAGGAAGACGAGGTCGCGGACGTGGAAGTCGAGGACGAACAGGACGAATTCTCCGCAGCCTCCGTTGCCGATTTCCTTTTGGAGCAGGGCACCCGCGCCGCCTTCGCGATTTCGCCTTCGGGCGATGACGGCTCTGCCGGCACGGTGGCGCTTGCCCGCGACGTGGCCGGACGTGGTCGTCGCGTCGTGCTGATCGACATGACCGGTTCGGCCTGGCCGAGCCAGATGATGACCGCCTGGGCGGATCTGCCCGGCATCACCGATCTCCTGACCGGCGAAGCCGCATTCGCCGACTGCATCCATCCGGACCGCAGCTCGACGGCCGACATCATCCCGCAAGGCAATGCGGACATCCGCCAGGCCATGCGCGGTGCCGACCGCCTGTCGATGATCGTCGATGCCCTGGCCGATGCCTATGATCTGGTATTGGTGGAGTGTGGTCCGGCCCAGGCCGAGGGCCTTGCCCGTCTGAGCCGCAATGGCAAACACGAGATCATTCTCTCGGCGCCCGACCCGGACGCTGGCGAGCTGGCCGATATCATGAAGGCCTTCCAGGATGTCGGCTACGATGATCTGGTGCTGATGTCCGTGCGCCCCAAAGCCCACGGGCCGCGTCGACACGCGGCCTGAGCCGACTGGCATGGGCCGAAGGGTCAGTCGTTTTCGGAAACGGTCTCCATGGGAGCAGACGTCTTGCTACCCATCGCCCTGATCCGCTGGATCAGGGAATAGAGCCTGGCATTGTTCTTGATCGCCGCCTTGGTTCGCGTCAGCACCCTGAGGAGCTGTTCTGCAATCTGCCCACGGGGCGATATAGCCACCATCAGGTCGTGATGCAGCGTTTCGCTGCGACACCAGCGGCGCTTGTAATCCTGGTCTCCTATACCGAAATCGAACAGGCTGGCACCGGTGAGGGCGGCGCGTTCGATCATCAGCCAGAACAGCAGTTCGCCGGGACTTGCCTCGCGCATCAGCGTGTCGTCGATCGAACCGAACTGACAGATCACATGATCGCCCTTGCGCGACAGTCCGGCAATGGCCGCGATCTTGCCAGCATAGTCGCCCTTCAGCCGCAATGCATGCAGTTCAAGCGGGACATCGCTGCCGCCGCGATCCATCTCCAGCACCATGTGGAAGAAAGCTTGAGTCTCGGCCGGCTGGAAAACGTTCGGCAAACCCTGCGCCTCGAAACGCGCGGCCTTCTGCCGGAAAAACGTCTCGAGCAGCATGCTCTTGTCGGCAGGACTCGTCGCTCGGATATGGTCGAAGCCACCCACGGCCTCGAGTTTTCTCACCTGAGAGCGGAATTTTTTCCGTCGGGCCTTGGCATTGAGCGGCGCGATCGTCGCGTCCATATCGGCGCCGAGCGCCAGCTGAAAGGCGGGGTTGGGGTTGAGGACCTTCGGCAGATCGGCAAAGGGATGAGGCTCGCCGCGCCAGTCGAGGGGCACATGGGTGAGGTGGATCAGATCGGTCCGGTTTGCCAGAGCGGCTGCGAGCGCACGGGTGATGGCGCCGGCCGGAAAGTGCTCGGCCTTGTGACGAAAATCGGCGGAGAAGAGGCCGCTGTTGTAATTGGTGAAGGCGCTGCCGATGAACTGGGCGGTGCGCACCGTGGCACGGCTTTCGATCTCCAGCGGCAGCACGAAGGCAAGTGCGCCGTCGAGCCGGCCTTCGATTATTGCAAGCGGATTGCCATGGGTCTGTGCCCAGGCATAACACCAGTCGAAAGCCTGATGCATCGAATTCCACGGATCGGCTTCCAGCTGTCGCCAGGCACGCTCGACGGCGCGCATATCCGAATGCACGGTAATGGCGAGGCCGAGGTCTTCATCTACGGCGGTTGCCGTCGGAGTGACGGTAGACGTCGGCAGAATGGCCGTGTCGCTTGCCATCCGCCCCGCAAAGACTGTCATGGTCTTCAATGTCAGCTCCCGCATGCGGGTCTCCCGTCCATTTGCCTGCGTGCGGGGCAGAGACTAACAGCCCTTCTGCAAGAAACGGTTATCGGCGTGTCGTGCCTGGAGCATCGAACCCGAACGCGGTAAACAGGGGGTAAAGCCCGGACAGCGCTACTTTTTGACGGGGCCGGCCATCCACTTGATGATCAGCATGGCGGGCACGATCCACAAGAGGCCGGTGAGGACGAAATAGAGGAGGTGCGCCCACCAGGGCGCCGTCGCCAGGGTCGCAGATGCGATGGTCGTCGCCAAAAGCGCATAGAGCAGCACGATGACGATGATGGCGATCGTTCCGATGAAGGAGCGCAGGGAAGGCCGCATGGCACGTCTCTCTTTTAGGACTGGTCCGCCATCTTCCGACGCGACCGCTTGCCGCAAACCGGCGGGCTTGTTTTGCACACCGGAGTGATGCAAATCAACGGGCGAAAAGAGGATTGACTGATGACAGCTGCGACGATCGGTACCGAAACCCAAATCCGCACCCAGATTGCCAAGGTGGATAGCGACCGGCGTGCCATCCGCATCTGGCTCGGCGTCGTCGTCTTCACGCTGTTCTGTCTCGTGCTGGTGGGCGGCGCGACGCGGCTCACCGATTCCGGCCTGTCGATCACGCAGTGGAAGCCGATCCACGGCGTCATCCCGCCGCTCTCCGTCGCGGAATGGGAAGAAGAGCTGCAGCTCTATCGCCAGATCCCGCAATACCAGCAGATCAACAAGGGCATGAGCCTTGATGAGTTCAAGACGATCTTCTGGTGGGAATGGGCGCATCGCCTGCTCGCCCGAATGATCGGCATGATCTTCGCTCTGCCGCTTCTCTATTTCTGGATCAAGGGTCGTATCGAGCCGGGTCTGCGCCTGCCGCTGGTCGGCGTGCTGGCGCTCGGTGGCCTGCAGGGCTTCATTGGCTGGTGGATGGTGTCGTCCGGCCTCAGCGAACGCGTTGATGTCAGCCAGTATCGTCTCGCGACCCATCTCATGATGGCCTGTTTCATCTTTGCCAGCTGTGTCTGGATCATGCGCAGTCTTGCCCCGCACAGCGAGGATGCGTCACCGACACCACGAGCGCGGCTGGTCGCCGGCATTCTGCTCGCCATGACTTTCTTCCAGATCTATCTGGGCGCGCTTGTCGCCGGTCTCGATGCCGGTTTCACCTACAACACCTGGCCGCTGATGGACGGCGCCATCGTTCCGCAGGGTCTGTTCGTTCAGGCGCCGGCCTGGATCAACCTGTTCGAAAACCCGAAGACGGTTCAGTTCGTCCACCGCTTGGGCGCCTATGTGCTCTTCGCAATCGCGCTGTTCCACATGATCCAGTGTCTGCGCGCAGCGCCGCAATCGACCCATGCCCGCCGCAGCGTGTTGATGTTCGCCCTGGTCTGTCTGCAGGCCACAGTCGGCATCGTCACGCTGGTGACCCAGGTTCCGCTGCATGCGGGCCTGACGCATCAGGGCATGGCCCTGATCGTGCTTGCCTTCGCGGTTGCTCATCTGCGGGGCTTCTACGGCGAACGGCCACGTCCGATCGCCATGGAAGTGCGCGATTGATTCAACCGAAGCGGAAGCCCGAATAGGGTTTGCCGAGAAAATGCCCCTGGAAGACCTGCCGTCCGGCGTCAGCGCCGGCGGCACCCGCTGCAACGAAGAGCGGCACCAGATGGTCATGGTCGGGCACATGGCAGGCCTGCGCATCCGGGTTCTGCTCCCAGGTCGAGAGCTTTGCCGCACGTTCGTCGACATCGTTGATCGTGACAGCGTCCGCGAGCCATGTGTCGAAGCGCACCGCTTGCTGGACATGGCCGGGCTCCGCCTGCCGAAACATCCGCATGTTGTGATAGCTCATGCCGGATGCGATGATCAGCACCTCCTCGTCGCGCAGCGGTTCCAGCGCCTTGCCGATCGCGACATGGCTTTCAACGTCGAGGGTGTTTTTCAGCGACATGACAGTGATCGGCACATCCGCATCCGGATAGGCGAGCATCAGCGGAATGAAGACGCCGTGGTCGTAACCACGTTCGGCATCTTCGGCGCTGTCGATTCCAGCCGCAGAGAGCAGGGAGCGGACGCGAGCCGCGAGAGCTGGCGAGCCGGGTGCCGGATAGGAAAGCTCATAGGTGTGGGGCGGGAAGTTGTAATAGTCGAACAGCATGCCCGGCTGCGGAGCGCTGCTCACCGTCGGCACGGGTTCCTTTTCCCAATGCCCTGATACTACCAGGATCGCCTTCGGCTTGTGCCCCACCTCGTCCGCAAATCCGCGCAGGAAGGTGTCGAGATCATCCCAGGGGCCCTTGCCCTGTTCATCCTTCGGGAACGCCATGAACGGCCACGGACCACCCCCATGGGGAATGAAATAGACGGGAAACCGTATCGGTTTGCTCATGGCACCTCGCTTTCGGTGCACTATAGCGCTCGCGTTTGACGGAGACGATAGCGCGTCCACCTGACGAAGCGTTCAGCCGCCGGAGACAGTCCCGCTGAGGCAGCCGTCAGGCCGGCTTGTGGCAGACCGCCTCGATATTGTGGCCGTCGGGATCGAGCACGAAGGCGCCGTAGTAATTCGGATGGTAGTGCGCACGGATGCCGGGCGGTCCGTTATCCGTCGCGCCGGCCGCCATCGCCGCAGCGTAAAACGCGTCCACTGCGGCGCGGCTCTCGGCAACGAAAGCGATGTGCATCGACCCTTGCGTGCGCCTACCGGTGCCGATCCAGAAAGACGGCTTGCCGTTGAGCCCGTAGCCGGCGCCCTCATAGGTCCCGCCAGTATCGGCTGCGGTCACCACCATGCAGCAGTCCGCGCCCAGCATCGGCATCAGGACATCGTAAAATGCCTTGGACTTCGGATAGTCGGTAACGGAGAGGCCAATATGATCGAGCATGTGAATGTCCTCCCGTTGTGATTTCAATCAAGCAGACAACATCAGGTCCATGTTCTGGACGGCCGCACCAGACGCACCCTTGCCCAGATTGTCGAGCGTGGCGACGAGATTGACATGCGGTCCGCCTTCGGTGCCGAAGACATAGAGCTTCATCGTATCCTGCCCGACCAGCTCTTCGGCATCGACGCGCGGCAACTTGGCGCTTTCAGCGAGCGGCACCACCGTAACGATGTTCTGGCCGGCATAATGCGCCACGAGGGCCGCATGTATGCTGCTGATCGTCGTGCCCGAGGCAAGGTCATCAATGAACAGCGGCACCTGCACGATCATGCCCTGGGCAAAGCGGCCGACGGAAGGCGAGAAGAGGGGCGCCCGGTCGAGCTTCCCGTGGATCGTCATCTCCGGCACATGCTTGTGCTTGAGCGGCAGGCCGTAGAGGAAGTTGTTGGCGGCCAGATGCTCGGGATGAGCGGCGTCTTCCATCTGGGCGATGAGCTGCTTGCCGCCTCCGGTGTAGCCAGAGACCGCATTGACGCTGACCGGATAAGCATCCGGCAGGATGCCGGCGTCACGCAGCGGCCGGATGAGGCCGATCGCACCGGTCGGATAGCAGCCGGGATTGGCGACGTGGCGCGCCGAACGGATCTTGTCGCCCTGCGCCTTGTCCATTTCGGCAAAGCCATAGGCCCAGTCTTCCGCAACCCGAAAGGCGGTCGAGGTGTCGATGATCCGGACCTTGTTGTTGCCCGAGAGCATGGTGACGGCCTCTTTCGAGGCTTCGTCCGGCAGGCACAAGATGGCGATGTCGGCGCTGTTGAGCAGATCCTCGCGCATGGCGGCATTGCGCCGTTCCGCTTCCGGGATCGACAGGAGCGCGACGTCGCGGCGGCCGGCCATGCGGGTGCGGATCTGCAGGCCCGTGGTTCCGTGTTCGCCATCGATGAAGATTTTCGCGCTCATGTCTTTGTCCACAAATTCAGAAGGTTAGGAGTGCTGGCGGACTCACTTTATCCGCCATGTGATTCAGTTTGTTAACGGGAGGCGGCGAGGCGTTCAGCCCGCAGACCCAGCATATACATCGCGACCGTTGCACCGGCAATGGCGGTGATATCGGCATGGTCGTAGGCCGGTGCCACCTCGACGATGTCGGAACCCCGGATATCGAGGGGGCCGAGCTTGCGCAGAACCGAGAGCATCTTGGCCGATGACGGGCCACCTGCGACCGGCGTGCCTGTGCCCGGTGCAAAGGCCGGATCGAGGCAGTCGATGTCGAAGGTGAGGTAGCAGGGTCTGTTGCCGACATGGGCGAGGATCTGGTCGGCAATTGTCTGGGCGCTCAAATCCTCGACCTCGTAACCGGGGATGATCCTGATGCCGAAATCCTCAGGTGCCTCGGTGCGAATGCCGATCTGGATCGAGGCTGCAGGGTCGATGACGCCCTCGCGCACGGCCCGGCAGACGAAGGAACCGTGGTCGATCCGCTGGCCGTCATCGTCCCAGGTGTCCTGATGCGCATCGAAATGCACCAGCGCCAGCGGTCCATGTTTGGCGGCATGCGCCTTCAGAAGTGGCCATGTGACGAAATGGTCGCCGCCGAGCCCGAGCAGATAGGCACCCGACGCCAGGATTTCGGCTGCCTGCGCTTCGATGCGCGCGGGGGTTTCCTGATGATTGCCGTAGTCGAGCAGCACGTCGCCATAGTCGATGACGGCCATCTGCTCGAACAGGTCGCGGGCAAAGGGATATTGCGGGTCATTGTCGAAGATCGCCGAGGCGCGCCGGATCGCCTGCGGTCCGAAACGGGCGCCGGGACGGTTGGAGACGGCGGCATCGAAGGGAATGCCGAGCACGACCGCATCGACGTTGTCCAGCACCTTGGAATATTTGCGTCGCATGAAGGAAAGCACGCCCGCATAGGTCGGGTCGGTCGCCGCTCCGCGCAGGGCCTTTGCGGTGAAGGCGTTGTCGATCGATTTACTCGCCATGATGGTCCCTCAGTCTTCTCTCTTGATGTCGTAGGCCCGTTCGACCTTGGCGACAATGACTCGGTAATCTTCATACCACCGTTCGCGTCCGAGTCTCTGGGCCGCCGCATGGGAAACCACGGCTTTCCAGGCCAGAATGCTCGCTTCGTCCACCCAGTAGGAGTTGGTGATACCGAAGCCATCAGGCCCGCGCACGCTCTCCATGCCGAGATAACCCGGCTGCTGCTCGGCAAGCGCAACCATCGTGTCGGCCATCGCACCATAGCCGTGATCGCCGGCCGTGCGCTGGGAGGAGAAACAGACGACGTAATAGGGTGGTTTCGGAAGCTTTGCGATCTGGGAGACCATGCCAATGCCGCTCTGAGTGGGGGACGAGGATGGTAGACACGAAAAAAGGCGGAGCCGAAGCCCCGCCTTGATTTCCGTTTCCGGTAATCCAGCTGTTAACGCTTGGAGAACTGGAACGAACGACGGGCCTTGGCCTTGCCGTACTTCTTACGCTCGACAACGCGGCTGTCGCGGGTCAGGAAGCCACCCTTCTTCAGGACCGAGCGCAGGCCCGGTTCGAAGTAGGTGAGGGCCTTCGAGAGACCGTGACGAACTGCACCGGCCTGGCCGGAGAGGCCGCCGCCGTGAACGGTCGCGATGATGTCGAACTGGCCGTCACGGGCAGCTGCGACGATCGGCTGCTGCAGGATCATCTGCAGGACCGGACGGGCGAAGTAGGTGCGGAATTCGCGGCCGTTGATCGTGATCTTGCCGGTGCCCGGCTTGACCCAGACGCGGGCAACGGCGTTCTTGCGCTTGCCAGTGGCGTAGGAGCGACCCAGGGAGTCGACCTTGCGGACGTGAGCCGGAGCTGCGTCCTGTGCCGGGGCAAGGTCCTTCAGGGAAGAAAGATCGGCCATACTTAGGCGCTCCTTGTGTTCTTGCTGTTCAGCTTGGCGACGTCGAGAACGACGGGCTGCTGAGCTTCATGCGGATGGTTCGAGCCGGCATAGACGCGCAGGTTCTTCATCTGGCGACGGCCGAGCGGGCCGCGCGGGATCATGCGCTCGACAGCCTTCTCGAGAACGCGCTCCGGGAAGCGGCCTTCGATGATCTGGCGGGCAGTACGTTCCTTGATGCCACCCGGATAACCGGTGTGCCAGTAGTAGGTCTTGTCCGAATACTTCTTGCCGGTGAGAACAACCTTCTCGGCGTTGATCACGATGACATTGTCGCCATCATCAACGTGAGGGGTGTAGGTGGCCTTGTGCTTGCCACGAAGATGCGTGGCGATAATGGTGGCGAGGCGGCCGACAACGAGCCCTTCGGCATCGATGACGATCCACTTCTTCTCCACCTCTGCAGGCTTCTGAACGAAGGTAGACATTGAGGTCTCTTTCCGTGTGATCCTGGTTGACCCAAGAGGGCCAGCAGGCGTTTTTTGTTGCTTGATGCGTGCCGTCGCCGGCACAAATAAGAAAGCGGTCCCGAGGGGCCGCCGTCTTGCCGGGTGTATAATCCGGGGCAGGCGGAGCGTCAAGGCGGCCCTGGTGTAGGTGTCCTTGCAAGGGTCAAGCAAAATCAATGAGTTAGGTGTGTGGTATTATTTTACCGCAATCGCAACCGCCTGGTTTGCCTGGAATGGGCTCTGAGATCGTCAGTTTTCAGAATGCCAAAGGTGTCAATTCTGCCAACGATGGCCGGCGAAAAGGCGCAATATTGAGTCATTCTTGAAGGATTGCAGCAAAACATGAGTGCAACTCATGATGCTAATATTCGCATGAACATAATGAAAACATAAACCGAACGTAACGGCAGGCGCCCAAGATGGAGGTCAAATATGTCCCTGGAGCGTCGAATTTCTCTGATCACGCTCGGTGTTGCCGATGTCGGGCGCAGCACCGAATTCTATGAGCGGCTTGGTTGGAGCAGGTCGTCTGCGTCGAATGAAAACATCACATTCATTCAGCTCAAGGGCATCGTGCTCGGCCTCTTTTCCCGGAGCCATCTGGCGCAGGATGCCCAGGTTGAAAATACGCCGCCCGGCTTTTCCGGTGTCACGCTCGCCTACAACGTGCCGAGCGAAATCGGTGTCGATGCTGTGGTCAAGTTCGTCGTCTCCTGCGGCGCAACGCTGGTCAAGGCGCCGGAAAAGGTGTTCTGGGGCGGCTATTCCGGCTATGTTGCCGATCCCGACGGCCACCTCTGGGAAATCGCGCACAATCCGTTCTTCCCGTTGGACGAGCACGGGCACGTCGTGCTGCCGGAATGATGCACGGCATTTGAGTGGATGCGGAGCGCGACCGTTAACGGATTCAGCGTATAACAGGGTTGGGGAATATAGGACGGTTTGCTCAGCGGCCCGCGCGGCCAGGAGGAAGTCCATGAACCACGACACCTATCTCAACGATTATCTCGCCGAGATCCTCAAGAGTGCGCACAATGTCGCGGTGGTCGGCGCCTCGACCAACGACCACCGTCCAAGCCATTGGATATCAGGTTTTCTGCTCGGCAAGGGCTATCGGGTTTTTCCCGTCAACCCGGCCCATGCAGGGGGCACGATCCTTGGCCAGCGCGTATACGCCTCGCTGTCCGACATCCCGGAACCCATCGATCTCGTCGACGTGTTTCGCCGGTCCGATCAACTGGACCAGATCGTCGACGAGGTCCTGACTATGACCCCGCATCCGAAAGCCATCTGGTGCCAGCTTGGCGTCAGGGACGATGCCGCAGCAGCCCGGGCCGAAGCTGCCGGTATCAAGGTGGTGATGAACCGGGCCCTGGTTTCGGAATATCCGCTCGTCTACGAACTGACCCATGCGCCGCATCACGGCCCGGCCCACGCCGCCTAGTGAAACCGCTCAGAACCCGATGATCGGCTTGCCGAATCGTCCGGGCAGGGGATCGTAAGACTGGCAGTTGAGGACGGGGCAACGCGGCTCGTCCCGTGTCGGCACATAGGCCCGCTCGGCATATTCGTGGGGCGCACACAGCGCATTGCGTGTGACGTAGCGGTCGTAAAGCGTCATGCCGCGCACGCGTGTCGATGGATAGCGCAGGATCACGGCCCCCTCGTTGAGGACCCGCTGGCGCGCCTGATCGCAGGTCAGGCTTTGCGAATTGTAGCGTGAGATGGCGGCGGCCGGCGATGCCGCCCCGAGTGCGGCGACCATGATGACGATATGGTTCAGGCGCATGACGATCCTCCTTCGGCTGCATCTCAACGTCCGGCCCGTCTCACGGTTCCAGCCGTCGCCGTATCGTGACGGGATCCACGGCGGGGCCGATGGCCTTGTTGTCGAAGATCTCACACCCATCTAAGTCTCTGCAAGCTTTGACGAGATGCGAAGGAGAACCGGATGGCCGAACACACCCATTATTCCAACGAGTATCTGAAGGGCATTCTGACGGAGGTAAAGACCATCGCGCTCCTCGGAGCCTCTCCGAAGCCCGATCGTCCCAGTTTCGGCGTGATGCGGTATCTGATGTCGAAGGGTTATCGCGTCTTTCCCGTCAATCCCGGTCAGGCGGGAAAGGAGATTCTCGGCCAGATGGTCTATGCGACCATGGCCGATATCCCCGAAGCCATCGACATGATCGACGTGTTCCGCGCGCCGGAATATCTCGGCGAAGTCGTCTCCGAGGCGCTTGCTCTGCCGACGCGGCCTCAGGTCATCTGGGGACAGCTGACCGTGCGGGACGACGAGGCTGTCAAACCGGCCGAAGAGGCCGGCATCAAGGTGGTGATGAACCGCTGCCCGGCGATAGAGATGCCGCGATTGGGGCTTTGAGGCTCAGCGATCGAGCAGCACTTCAGGATTTGCCCTGAGCGCGTTCAGGCTCTCTGCATTGTTGCAGTAGTCGACAAACGCCTTGCCGATCGCACCGCTCTTCAGGTCGCGACGGCATTGGTCCTTCGACGCGCATTCGGCACAGGCGATCTGCATGCCGCGAAATGTCTGGCGCATCTGAAAGTCGACTTCGGCCGGATCGATGTTGAGCGCGCGCATGACCTCCGGCATTTCGTCGGCGGCATGCGGCCCCGCCTTGACGAGCGCCAGCAACTGATGCGGGCTCAAGCCACAGTCTTCGGCCAGTGCATTGATCTGTGTCTGGTCGAGTGTGGCCAGCATGTCGGCTTCGGTCGAGGATTCGAAACTTTGGGCAAACCAGGAGAGGATCTGCTGCATCGTGTGGCGCACGGGTTCGGTAAGGCTCAGGGTCATGACTACCTCCATCAAGGACACAGAGCATGCCACCAGACCAACGCGGCGCATTGACCTCGATCAAGGATGTTTATGCTCACCAGACCGTTGAGATTGGAATATTGCGGGCTGACAAGCGGCTGCGACTGACTATGATCCGCCGCAGTCCAGCTTAAGGGAGGATCTATCAGATGTCGGACACGAATCCGGGTTTTGCAACGCTTGCCGTCCACGCCGGCGCTCAGCCTGACCCCACCACCGGCGCGCGGATCACGCCGATCTACCAGACCACCGCCTTCGTCTTCAACGATTCGGACCATGCGGCGGCTCTCTTCGGCCTGAAGCAGTTCGGCAATATCTACACCCGCATCATGAACCCGACACAGGCCGTGCTCGAAGAGCGCGTCGCCGCCCTCGAGGGCGGTACCGCAGCACTCGCCGTCGCCTCGGGTCATGCGGCCCAGCTTCTCGTGTTCCACACGCTGATGCAGCCGGGCGACAATTTCGTCGCGGCCAAGAAGCTCTATGGCGGTTCGATCAACCAGTTCGGCCATGCCTTCAAGAATTTCGACTGGCACGTGCGCTGGGCCGATTCTGCCGATATAGCGAGCTTTGAGGCGCAGATTGATGACAGGACGAAGGCCGTCTACATCGAAAGCCTCGCCAATCCCGGCGGCACCTTCGTCGATATCGAGGCGATTGCCGAGGTCGCCCATCGTCACGGCCTGCCGCTGATCGTCGACAACACCATGGCAAGCCCCTACCTGATCCGCCCGCTGCAGCACGGCGCCGACATCATCGTCCACTCGGCCACCAAGTTCCTCGGCGGCCACGGCAATTCGATGGGTGGCGTCATCGTCGATGGCGGCACCTTCGATTGGTCGGCCAAGGAGGGCAAGTACCCGATGCTGTCAGCCCCGCGCCCGGAATACTCAGGCGTGGTCCTTCACCAGACCTTCGGCAATTTCGCCTTTGCCATCGCCTGCCGTGTCCTCGGCCTGCGTGACCTCGGCCCGGCAATTGCCCCGATGAACGCCTTCCTGCTTCTGACCGGCATTGAAACGCTGCCGCTGCGCATGCAGCGCCATTGCGACAATGCGATGAAGGTGGCGACCTGGTTGAAAAACCACCCGAAGATCGCCTGGGTCAACTATGCCGGCCTGCCGGATGATCCGAACAATGCCCTGCAGAAGCGCTACGCGCCAAAGGGCGCCGGTTCCGTCTTCACCTTCGGCATCAAGGGTGGTCTGGAGGCCGGCAAGGCGCTGGTCGGCGGTTTGCAGCTCTTCTCGCATCTGGCCAATATCGGCGACACGCGCTCGCTGATCATTCATCCGGCGTCGACTACCCACGCCCAGCTCTCCGAGGCGCAGCAGATCGCGGCCGGTGCCGGCCCCGACGTGGTGCGCCTGTCGATCGGCATCGAGGATCCGGCCGATATCATCGCCGATCTTGAACAGTCGCTGGCGAAAGTCTGAGATCATCAAGGTGGCGGCCGGAAGGCCGCCACCGTTCATCCGGGAGCCACCATGTCCGCTGTCCTAGCCTTCGAGCCTTCCACCATCACGCCGGAAGAGGGCGCGCCCGCGCCGGACCGCCTGATATCCGGTGATCCGCGCTTCACCACCTGGAATATCGAAGAGGCCGACGGCGGCCTCTATGCCGGCATCTGGCAGTCGACACCCGGCAAGTGGCGGATCCTCTACGACGAATGGGAGTATTTCCACATTCTCGAAGGCCACTCGGTCGTGACGGAGGATGGCGGCGAGCCGATCCATCTGAAGGCCGGCGACCGCCTGATCCTCAGACCCGGCTTCAAGGGAACCTGGGAAGTCCTTGAAACGACTCGCAAGGATTATGTCATCCGGGTCTAGCGAGTTTCCATTGCTCGAAGACACAGCGATTTTTGGCCGGCTAGGCAGCGCATGCCAAGCGCTCAGGCCCGCCTTGTCCAAACGCACGCCTGCGCCGCGATAGGCACACGCGCCTGATCGGATGCGCCGAGGATGGCCGACCCGGCGGAGGCCGGCCATCCTCTTCGCAATCAGCTGGCTTTCAGCCGGGCGGCCGCAGCTTCATGTTCGGCGGCCATGGCCGCATCCTCGGCGGAGACCTTCTGCACGCTTGCACGGTTGCCGATGCGTTCCATGTAAGCCTGGAAAGCCGGGCGGGCTTCGACCAGTCCGAACATTGTCGTCCACTGCAGTGCGACACCCCACAAAAGGTCCGCAGCCGTGAAACGCTCGCCGAGCAGGTAGGGCCCGGTCTTCAAGGTCTCCTCCAGCATGTCGATCAGCGACTCATAACTCGCATAGGGCGTCTCGTTCAGCGAACCCGGCTCGCGTTTCATGTAGCGATCGACGACAGCCGGCTCGAAGCAGCTCCCATAGATGAAGAGCCAGCGAAGATAAGCGCCACGGTCCGGATCGGTGAGAGCGGGGGCAAGGCCCGCCTCCGGGAAGAGATCGGCGAGGTAGAGATAGATGGCGCCCTGTTCGGTGACCAGCGTTTCGCCGACACGAACCGCAGGGACCTTCCCGAGCGGATTGATGGCGAGATAAGCCGGCTGCCGCTGTTCGCCGGCTTTCATGTTCAGCACATGCAGATGATAGGGGACCCCAAGCTCTTCCAGCAGAATGCGTGCGCCTGTCGCGCGGGTCTGTGGCGAATAATAGAGTGTAATTGATTGGTTCCGGGTCATGGATGTCTCCCTTTGAAATGATCTCGCCTCGAGGCGATGTAAGGAGAATGCGCCCGCATACCTGTCAGAATGTGTCAGGTTGATTTAGGATATTCGTCGAAGAAGGAGAATTTCCTGATGCGAGCAAGCCGCCTGATCAACATCCTGACCACCCTGCAGGCAAAGGGACTGGTGACGGCCGAGGTGCTTGCAGCGGAGAACGACGTCTCCGTTCGCACCATCTACCGCGATATCGACGCCCTCTCGCTTGCCGGGATCCCGGTCTACAGCGAGCGAGGATCGGATGGCGGCTACCGGCTTCTGGACGGCTACCGCGTTCGGCTGAACGGTCTGACGCCCGCCGAAGCCGAGGCCATGTTCCTGACGGGGATACCGGGTGCCGCAGCTGATCTCGGCCTCGGCTCGCTGATGGCTGGCGCCCAGAAGAAGCTGACGGCGGCCTTGCCCGAAGATCTGCGTGAGAACGCCAGGCGCATCCAGTCGAAATTCCATCTCGACGCGCCAGCCTGGCTGGCGGAAGGGGAGCAGCCTCTCCACCTCCAGGCCATCGCCGACGCGGTCTGGCATTCCAAGCGCATCCGGATGCGGTATCGATCCTGGAAAGCGGAAAAGAACCGCGTGGCAGAGCCGCTCGGCATCGTCATGAAGGGCGGCGCCTGGTACCTCGTTGCGCGCGTCGACGGGACACCCCGGACATACCGCATTTCCCGCGTGCTCGATCTGATCGTCACCGATGAGCGCTTCGAGTGGCCGAGGGACTTCGATCTTGCCGGCTATTGGGATGCAAACACGCGGCGCCTGGAGCTCGAGCTTTATCCGAACTGGGCCACCGTTCGCCTGTCACCCTGGGGGCTGAAGGAAATCGAGCACATGGCGCCGCCTTACGTCCGGGCCAATCTCCAGTTCATCGACGAGCCGGACGAGCAGGGCTGGCGCACTGTCCGCCTGCCGGTGGCGCAGGAGCGCATGGCCGTGTCCGAAATGCTGAAGCTGGCAACGGAGGCCGAGGTCGTCGACCCGCCGGAATTGCGGGCCGCCACGCGTCGAGCCGTCGAAACCCTGAGGGCGCGTTACGCTGACGCGACCGACCTCACCAGCTGAGGTCGAGGCGTTCCAGCCCATGGAAGTGATAGACATCCTTCACAACAGGCGTCTCGGCGATCTTCAGCCCCGGCAGACGTTTGAACAGCAGCGGCAGCACGATGTTGAGTTCGAGCCGTGCAAGCGGCGCGCCGATGCAGAAATGAATGCCCGCGCCGAAGGAGAGGTTGGCCCCTTCGTCGCGATCCGGCTTGAAGGTTAGCGGATCGGGGAACTTGTGCGGATCGAGATTGGCCGCCGCGAGAATGAGGCTCACCTTGTCGCCGCGCTGGAACGGCACACCGTCGATCTCGCAGGGCTCCAGACACCAGCGCTGGAAGATATGCACCGGCGCGCAGATCCGCAGCGTCTCCTCGACGGTCCTCTCCGTTGCCTTGTCGTCGGTAAACAGCGTTGCCGGATCAATGTCGCTTTCGAGGATGACCCGAACCGAATTGCCGATCTGGTGCACGGTCGCCTCGTGTCCGGCATTCAGGAGCACGATCGTCGTCGAGATCAGCTCGTCCTCGGTGAGGAACTGGCCTTTGTGCTCTGTATGGATCATGTGGCTGAGCAGATCGTCGCGAGGCGCTGCCCGCCGCTCGGCGATGACCTGCCGCACATAGTCGGCGAACTCCTTGGCGGATCGATCGGCAGCCTCTTCGTCGGCGCGGTTCCGCTTGAACATGTACATGCCGACATAGTCGTGGCTCCATTTGAGGAGCTGTGGTCCCATCTGCTCGGGGATGCCGATCATCCGGGCGATCATCGTGACGGGGATGATATCGGCAAATGTCGACAGAAGCTCCGTCTTGCCGTCCTTCTCGAAACTGTCGATCAGCCGGTTCGCCAGCGCCTCGATCTCCGGCGTCATCTTTTCGACGTGACGCGAAACGAAGGCCCGGTTGACGAGCGTGCGCAGGCGCGTGTGCTCTGGCGGTTCGATTTCGAGCAGTGAGTGCTCCTCTGCCTTGTCGAAATGCCGCGTATGAGCGGCAGGCTCGGGCATGCCCAGTTCCTCGCGCGTTGCGATGTGCAGGATCTGACGGCCGAAACGCCGGTCGCGCAGCAGCGCATTCACATGGTCATAGCCGGTAAAGAACCACTGCCTCTGCTCTTCCCAGTAAAAGGTGGGACAGCTGGCATGCAAGGCCGCATAGGCGCGGTTCGGATCGCTGTAGAAGGCTGGATCGCGAGCGTCGAGGGAGACGCGGCGCGTGGCCGGGTCGATGGAGAGGAAGGAAAGGTCGGTCATGGCACCCTGTTTATGCAATGATATTGGTTGCGCAAGAGCGCGCGCCGAGATTCAGTCGTCGAGCGATGTGGCAACGGCGGCGATGCGCTTGAGGATCGCCACCTGACGGTCCACGCGCCCGTCGACATCGCGATCGGCTTTGCCGGACCCGGTCGGTGGTACGGTCATGATCCGCGAGCCTGATTTGACCGAGGTCCGATTGCGGCCCCGCTCTTTCGAGGCATAGAGGGCGGCATCCGCATCGGTCATCAACTGATCGAGCGCCGCACGAGAGAGCGGGCTAACCGCGATACCGACGCTCGTTGTGATGCGCAGATCCTGCGCCTGGGTCGAGATCACCCGTTCGGCAAGTGCAAGCCTGACAGTCTCCGCAAACAGCGCCGCATCCCGAGGCTCCGAAATGGCGAGAACCGCCGCGAATTCCTCGCCGCCGGTCCGGGCAAAGGCTGCCCTCTGGGGCAGCAGCGATCGGCACAGGTTTGAAAACTCCTGCAGCACCATATCGCCGACCTGATGGCCGTGATCGTCGTTCACCTGCTTGAAGTGGTCCAGGTCGAAGATCAACAGACCGATGCCGGGCAAGGGGGCGGCGTCCTGCAGTCGCTGATAAGCTTCCGTGAAGCCGCGACGATTGAGCACGCCGGTCAGGGGATCGGTGCGCACCAGGGCTTGCAGCCGCTCCTCGGATCGATCCATCAGCATCTTGGCCAGGATGATGATCGCCGTGATGAAGCCGATCAGGGCAACCGTTCCCATCCAGAGGCCGATGATGTCTGCCTGAAAATTGCGCGGCTTGTCGAAGAGGACGAAGACGCAGAAGCTGATCGAGGACAGAGCCTGGATGCTCCAGACGACGGCAAGCATCTGGCGATAGCGCGGGGAACTGAAGCTGGCCCTCATGATGAGAAAGGCCAGAAACATAAATCCCACGGTGGCGCCAAGGTTGTGGGTTGCGACCCGCAGGTAAAAGGTGTCGCGCACCTCCGGCACGAGATTGCAGCCGATCCAGACCAGCGGCGGAAGCCAGGCAAGAAGAGGCGGCTGTCTCCGGTCGAGTGCCGAAATTGCCCCGGCCCAGCAACCGAAGGCAAGCAGCGAGGTGACATTGGCGACGTGGATGGACACGAAATCCGGAATGTCTCCGCGCCCGCCCACCAGCCCCAGGCCGGTCGCGTGCGCGGCAAAACCGATGCCGAACCAGAGGAAATGCCGCTGCTCGCGCCCATGCAGCCAAATGGCGATGAGGAGAATCGCGAGCGTGCCCGCCTGGATCACCCAGAGCAGAAACCCCGTCTTCACGTCGATCACGATCAATATCCCAAAAATTCACGTCTGGATCGAATTGCCCCACAATGGCCCAGCCGGGTTAAGCACTTCCTACGGAAATTTGGCAGATTGCAGCAAAGCCGCGCGATTCCCTGGCCACGCGATGACAGAATTTTCACCATGTTAGGGCATTCTTGTGTATCGCTCTTCAGACGAGGGCCCGGCATTGGCATGGGTGAGAAAAACCCGTTAGGTCGAGGCTGTTCGTCCGGAGGCAGGCATTAAGGATATCCCTTGCACGCGTCTTGAATGTCAGGGTGCGGACACTCTATGTAGGGGTTGACAGATTTTACGTGATTCCCGGCACCGGACGTTGCGGGGAGAGGCTGAAAAAGGACCGATATGAGAAATCCCGTTGATACCGCTCTCGCTCTGGTGCCGATGGTCGTCGAGCAGACCAATCGTGGCGAGCGCTCCTACGATATCTTCTCCCGACTGCTGAAGGAGCGGATCATCTTCCTGACGGGCCCGGTCGAGGACACCATGGCCTCGCTGGTCTGCGCCCAGCTTCTCTTCCTCGAAGCCGAGAACCCGAAGAAGGAAATCGCCATCTACATCAATTCGCCGGGTGGCGTCGTCACCTCCGGCATGGCGATCTACGACACCATGCAGTTCATCCGTCCGGCCGTGTCGACGCTGTGCATCGGCCAGGCAGCCTCGATGGGGTCGCTGCTGCTGGCGGCCGGCGAAAAGGGCATGCGTTTTGCCACCCCGAACGCCCGCATCATGGTCCACCAGCCCTCGGGCGGCTTCCAGGGCCAGGCATCCGACATCGAGCGCCATGCTCGTGACATTATTAAGATGAAGCGTCGTTTGAACGAGGTCTATGTCAAGCACACGGGCCGCACTTACGACGAAGTGGAAAACACGCTGGACCGCGACCACTTCATGGAATCGAGCGAAGCCAAGGAATGGGGTCTGATCGACCGTATCCTGACCTCGCGCGCCGAAATGGAAGGTGCAGCACCATCGGCTTGATGGCACCCGGCCGGTGCGGCGCCAATGCGGCGCCGCAGTATGTGAAGGCGCCGGGGGTTTAAAGTCGCTGCGAAAGCGCTAATAGTATGGATTAAGGCTATGTTGATCGTTTCTGACATAGTCTGCCGAGACCGGGAGTTTTCGTTGCCGCCGATCTGCCCTCAGTGGATCGGCTAGTAGCTCCGGATCGGAAGAGGTTTCAGCCAAAGGCGGCGGCTGAAGCCGGACAGTGAGAGTGATCGCCCTGCCGCAACCAGGCGGTGGCGCGGCGTGCTGGAAGGATAAAGACATGAGCAAGGTCAGCGGAAGCAACGGCGGTGACTCCAAGAATACCCTTTATTGTTCCTTCTGCGGCAAGAGCCAGCACGAGGTCCGCAAGCTGATTGCCGGACCGACGGTGTTCATCTGTGATGAATGCGTCGAACTCTGCATGGATATCATCCGCGAAGAGAACAAGTCTTCGATGGTCAAGTCCCGTGATGGCGTTCCCACGCCGCAGGACATCATCAAGATCCTCGACGAATACGTGATCGGCCAGAAGCAGGCCAAGAAGATCCTTTCGGTCGCGGTGCACAACCATTACAAGCGCCTCTCGCACGCCTCCAAGGGCGGCGATGTGGAGTTGGCCAAGTCGAACATCCTGCTCGTCGGCCCGACCGGCTGCGGCAAGACCTATCTTGCCCAGACGCTCGCCCGAATCATCGATGTGCCCTTCACCATGGCCGATGCCACGACGCTGACCGAAGCCGGTTACGTCGGTGAAGATGTCGAGAACATCATTCTGAAGCTCTTGCAGGCTGCCGATTACAACGTGGAACGCGCCCAGCGCGGCATCGTCTATATCGACGAAGTCGACAAGATCTCACGCAAGTCGGACAACCCTTCGATCACCCGCGACGTATCGGGCGAGGGCGTCCAGCAGGCACTGCTGAAGATCATGGAAGGCACGGTTGCCTCGGTACCGCCGCAGGGTGGCCGCAAGCATCCGCAGCAGGAATTCCTGCAGGTCGACACGACGAACATCCTGTTCATCTGCGGCGGTGCCTTTGCCGGCCTCGACAAGATCATCTCTGCCCGTGGCGAGAAGACCTCGATCGGCTTCGGCGCGACGGTGACGTCTCCGGAAGATCGCCGCGTCGGCGAAGTCCTGCGCGAACTGGAGCCGGAAGATCTCGTCAAGTTCGGCCTCATCCCGGAATTCATCGGTCGTCTGCCGGTTCTGGCAACGCTCGAAGACCTGGATGAAGACGCCCTGATCCAGATTCTCTCGGAACCGAAGAACGCGCTCGTCAAGCAGTACCAGCGCCTGTTCGAGATGGAAGACGTCGAGCTGTCCTTCCACGAGGATGCCCTGCGTGAAATCGCCCGCAAGGCGATCACCCGCAAGACCGGTGCCCGCGGCCTGCGCTCGATCATGGAAAAGATCCTGCTCGACACGATGTTCGAACTGCCGGAACTCGATGGCGTTCGCGAAGTCGTCATCTCCGACGACGTCGTCAACGGCAATTCCCGCCCGCTCTACATCTATGCGGACAGGCAGGAAGAAAAAGCCAACGCTTCGGCCTGATCTCGACACCCATAGACTGCAAAGAGCCCGCCTTTGGCGGGCTCTTTCGTTTTGCGGCCATCCCCAGTGAACTTCGGCTAATTTACTGTGTCTGCTGTTGTCTCTGCGGGGGATTGGGGTAGAACAGGAGGGGTGACATGCCGCCTGGATTCTGTTGCGTATCCGTATCTGCGTATCGTCTTTCCTGCCATGCGAGAGCCGTGAGGGTCTATTTCGCCTCGTGCGCCGCGCATGCCTCGCTTCAGGTCCGCACTCTAGGATGCGGGCGGGGAAAGAGCGTCATCTGACCGTCACAGTTTCGCGACGGACCGGCCAGGCAGGCTTGAATTGAGGATATCGCCACTCCACTTGTTGGGGGAGCAAGAACATGGCCGATGCCTTTGGGTCGGTCATCTGGTCCCGGCAGCCCGGGACGTTGGAAAGGAATTGAAATGACGAATACGTCAGCGACAAACGAGGTGAACACCTATCCGGTGCTTCCTCTGCGCGACATCGTGGTGTTCCCGCACATGATTGTCCCCTTGTTTGTGGGCCGCGAGAAATCCATCCGCGCTCTTGAAGAGGTGATGGGCTCGGACAAGCAGATCATGCTGGCCACGCAGATCAATGCGAGCGATGATGATCCGGCCGCGACCGCCATTTACGAAGTCGGTACCGTTGCCAATGTGCTGCAGCTCCTGAAGCTGCCGGACGGCACCGTGAAGGTCCTGATCGAAGGCCGCGCCCGCGCCAAGATCGAAGGCTATACGGGCCGCGAAGATTACTACGAAGCGACCGCTCGCATTCTCGCCGAGCCGGATGAAGACGCCGTCGAGATCGAGGCGCTGTCCCGCTCCGTGGTTTCGGAATTCGAAAACTACGTCAAGCTGAACAAGAAGATCTCTCCCGAGGTCGTCGGCGCCGCGAGCCAGATCGAGGATTACTCGAAGCTGGCGGATACGGTTGCCTCGCACCTCTCGATCAAGATCACCGAAAAGCAGGAAATGCTGGAAACGGTGAGCGTGAAGACGCGTCTCGAAAAGGCGCTCGGCTTCATGGAAGGCGAGATCTCGGTTCTCCAGGTCGAAAAGCGCATCCGCTCGCGCGTCAAGCGCCAGATGGAGAAGACCCAGCGCGAGTACTACCTCAACGAACAGATGAAGGCGATCCAGAAGGAACTCGGCGACGGCGAAGACGGCCGTGACGAGATGGCCGAACTGGAAGAGCGCATCGCCAAGACCAAGCTTTCCAAGGAAGCCAAGGAAAAGGCCGATGCCGAGCTGAAGAAGCTGCGCCACATGAGCCCGATGTCGGCGGAAGCCACCGTCGTGCGCAACTATCTCGACTGGTTGCTCGGTCTGCCCTGGAACAAGAAGTCCAAGGTCAAGATCGACCTCAACGCCGCCGAGAAGATCCTCGACGAGGACCATTTCGGCCTCGACAAGGTCAAGGAGCGCATCGTCGAGTATCTGGCGGTCCAGGCCCGTGCGACCAAGATCAAGGGGCCGATCCTGTGCCTCGTCGGACCTCCGGGCGTCGGCAAGACCTCGCTCGCCAAGTCGATCGCCAAGGCGACCGGCCGCGAATACGTGCGCATGGCGCTCGGTGGCGTTCGTGACGAAGCCGAGATCCGCGGTCACCGCCGCACCTATATCGGCTCGATGCCCGGCAAGATCGTGCAGTCGATGAAGAAGGCCAAGAAGTCCAACCCGCTCTTCCTGCTCGATGAGATCGACAAGATGGGCATGGACTTCCGGGGTGATCCGTCTTCGGCTCTGCTTGAGGTGCTGGATCCCGAACAGAACTCCACCTTCATGGACCACTATCTCGAAGTGGAATATGACCTGTCGAACGTCATGTTCGTGACGACCGCGAATACGCTGAACATCCCGGGTCCTTTGATGGACCGCATGGAGATCATCCGCATCGCCGGTTACACGGAAGACGAAAAGCTGGAGATCGCCAAGCGGCACCTGCTGCCGAAGTCGATCAAGGAACATGCCCTGCGTCCGGAAGAGTTTTCCGTGACGGATGGTGCGATCCTGACGATCATTCAGCAATACACCCGCGAAGCCGGTGTTCGTTCCTTCGAGCGCGAGCTGATGAAGCTCGCCCGCAAGGCCGTGACCGAAATCATCAAGGGTAAGGTCAAGTCGGTGGCCGTCACGGCCGAGAACATCAACGACTATCTCGGCGTCCCGCGCTTCCGCCACGGCGAAGCAGAAGGCGAAGACCAGGTCGGTGTTGTCACGGGTCTCGCCTGGACGGAGGTCGGCGGCGAACTGCTGACGATCGAAGGCGTCATGATGCCCGGCAAGGGCCGCATGACGGTGACGGGCAACCTGAAGGAAGTGATGAAGGAGTCGATTTCGGCTGCAGCATCCTACGTCCGCTCGCGCGCTGTCGATTTCGGCGTCGAGCCGCCCCGCTTCGACAAGTCGGACATCCATGTTCACGTGCCGGAAGGCGCAACCCCGAAGGACGGTCCGTCTGCCGGTATCGCCATGGCAACCGCCATCGTCTCCATCATGACCGGTATCCCGGTTTCGAAGGATATCGCGATGACCGGCGAAGTGACCTTGCGTGGTCGCGTCCTGCCGATCGGTGGCCTCAAGGAAAAGCTGCTTGCAGCACTCCGTGGCGGCATCAAGAAGGTTCTCATCCCGGAAGAGAACGCCAAGGACCTAGCGGACATTCCGGACAATGTGAAGAACAACATGGAGATCGTTCCGGTGTCGCGTATGGGTGAGGTTATCCGCCACGCCCTGATCCGCGTCCCCGAGCCGATCGAGTGGGACGGAACGGTTGAAACACCCGCGATCGGCACCGTCGAGACCACCGACGAAACCGGCGCGACCGTCGCTCATTGATGCCATTTTGCCATGGTTGAGCCATAAAGCTCCAAATCCGCGAAAAAGGCTGGCAATTTTGCCAGCCTTTTTTGTGAAAACACGCTTAAACGGCTTGTTTTCCGGGCCTTTCGGGTGCTTTTGAGTTGCGAAGGGCAGAAGCATTCGTATTCTCCGCCCGACTTAATCTTTTGAGTCGTTTCATACCAATCAGAAAGGGTGGAAACATGAACAAGAACGAACTCGTATCCGCGGTCGCCGAGAAGGCTGGCCTCACCAAGGCTGACGCAGCCTCTGCCGTTGATGCCGTTTTTGAAACGGTCCAGGCCGAGCTGAAGAACGGCGGCGACATTCGTCTCGCTGGCTTCGGCGCCTTCACCGTCGCCCGTCGCGAAGCCTCCAAGGGCCGCAACCCGTCCACCGGCGCTGAAGTCGATATCCCGGCTCGCAACGTTCCGAAGTTCACGGCCGGCAAGGGCCTGAAGGACGCTGTTAACAGCTGATCCGTCATGACCGTCGCCACCCTACGGCGCGATGGTCAGCTGACGCCTATGAAGCCCGGCCTCGTGCCGGGCTTTTTTGTTGCCTTGCACCGCATGAGAACCTGTCTTATCTCTGTCGTGCCGGATGTTCCGGCATTCGTTCTCAGGGCGGGGTGCAATTCCCCACCGGCGGTAAGGGGGAAACCTCAAGCCCGCGAGCGCCTGCCCATCTCCCGGTAACGGGAAGGGGAGGGTCAGCAGATCCGGTGTGATTCCGGAGCCGACGGTTATAGTCCGGATGAAAGAGAATGAGGTCAGGTGGTGATGCCAGAACCGGGCGACCGGTGAGGCGTCCCTGCTGCGTTTCGCTTCCCGTCAGGGGAGGGGTTCCGTCGTCCTCGTCTGTCCTGGTTTGTGTTGGTCCTTTTGGAAAAAGGAAAAATGACATGAATCAGAGCTCCGTGTCGCTCTTGCGTTCCCGCGCCGTCCTTGGTGCAGGTTTCATGGTTCTTGCGGGCATTGCCTTTGCCGCGCTCAATGTCGTGACCCAGTGGCTGGCCATGACGCTTCACTTCCCGCCGGCCTCGACCGCCTTCTGGCAATATGGCTTTGCCCTCGTCCTCTCGCTGCCGCTGCTCTTCCGCCTTGGCTTCAAGGCCATGAAGACCGCTTATCCTGTTCGCCACATCCTGCGCGTGGTGCTGGCAGCCTTCGGTGTCCAGGCCTGGGTGACGGGCCTTGCCACCGTGCCAATCTGGCAGGCGATCGCACTGGTCATGACCTCGCCTTTCTTCATCATCATCGGCGCCCGTCTCTTCCTCGGCGAAACGGTCGGTCGCGACCGCTGGCTGGCGACGCTGGCGGGCTTCACCGGCGCCATGATCATCCTGCAGCCCTGGTCGGACACCTTCACTCTCGCCGCACTCCTCCCTGTGCTTTCCGCGCTGCTCTGGGGCGGCTCTTCGCTGATCATGAAGAACCTCACCCATTACGAGGCGCCGGAGACGGTGACCGTCTGGCTGCTCGTGCTTCTGACGCCGATCAATTTCGGGCTTGCTGCCGCCTCGGGCTTCGTCGTTCCAGAGGGGCTGGCGCTCTGGCTCCTCCTCGCGGCGGGTTTGCTCACGGCGGTTGGCCAGTACCTGCTGACGCTTGCCTACAACGCCGCGGATGCGGCTTACGTCCAGCCATTCGACGACCTGAAGCTGCCGCTCAATGTCTTTGCCGGCTGGCTGGTCTTCGGTTACGCGCCGAGCGGTTATCTCTGGCTCGGCGCCGTGCTGATCCTCGGCGCGTCACTCTTCCTCATGCTTCGGGAAGCCCGTCGCGAAACAAGCCAAGGGTGATTTAGTCGCCTGTCATGCGCCTGTAATCCGAGTGACGCAAAAGCCTCCTGTTCCATTCTTCGGCAACAGGAGGTTTTCCATGACATCAGGTCTTACTCGCGCGGCTCTGACCGCCGCACTTCTGGCCTCGGTCACCATGCCGGCGGCAGCCGAGCAGGTCTTCAACCGCATCGCCGCCTTCCCGGTCGCGACCAATCTTCCGGCCGACAAGGACAAGCTCGCGGCGACGTCAGCCGAGATCGTTACGGCCACGGAAGACGGCAACATGCTGATCTATTCCGACAGCCCGCTCGGTGCGATCGGTTTTGTTGACATCACCGACGCCAAGGCCCCGAAGGCAGCCGGCGCCCTGATGATGGGCGGTGAGCCGACGTCTGTTGCCGTTGCCGGATCGAAGGTTCTCGCTGGCGTCAATACCTCCGAGAGCAAGGCCAATCCGTCCGGCAAGCTTGTCGTCGTCGACATCGCCACCAAGGCCATTGAATCGAGCTGTGACCTCGGCGGCCAGCCGGACTCGGTTGCTGTCTCCAACGACAAGAGCTTTGTCGCCGTGGCCATCGAGAATGAGCGCGACGAGGACGTCAATGATGGTGACCTGCCGCAGATGCCGGCCGGCGATCTCGTCATCGCATCGCTGAAGGACGGCATCGTCGATTGCGCCTCGATCAAGCACGTTGCCCTGACCGGCCTGGCCGAGATCGCCCCTGAAGATCCGGAACCGGAATTCGTCTCAATCAACAGCCTCGGCGAGATAGCCGTCACGCTGCAGGAAAACAACCACATCGCCATCGTCGACGGCAAGACCGGCGAAGTGAAGGCCCACTTCTCCGCCGGCAAGGTGGATCTGGCCGGTATCGACACCAAGTCGGACGGCGCGCTGAAGTTCACCGGCAGCAAGGAAGGCGTTCTTCGCGAGCCGGATGCCGTGAAGTGGCTGGATGACAACCGTATTGTCATCGCCAACGAGGGCGACTGGAAGGGGGGCTCGCGCAGCTTCACCATCTTCGACAAGACCGGCAAGGAACTTTACGAATCCGGTCCGTCGCTCGAACTCGCCATCGCCCAGATCGGCCATTTCCCCGACAAGCGCGCCAAGTCCAAGGGCGTTGAACTCGAAGGCCTGGAAACCGCAACCTTCGGCGATCAGAAGTATTTCTTCGTGCTCTCCGAGCGTGGCTCGATCGCCGCCGTCTACAAGGATACCGGTGCCGATCCGGAACTCGTCCAGCTGCTGCCGTCCGGCATTTCGCCGGAAGGCGCGGTCGCCATCCCTGGCCGCAACCTGCTCGCGACCGCCAACGAACTCGATCTCGGCGAAGACGGCGGCGTGCGCTCGCATGTGATGCTCTATGAACTGGCGGACGGCACGCCCGCTTATCCGATGCTCCGCTCCGAGATCGTCGACGGCGCACCGATCGGCTGGGGTGCGCTTTCGGGTCTCGTCGGCGATGCCGAAAAGGCAGGCACCCTCTACGCCGTCAATGACAGCTTCTATTCGGCCCAGCCGACGATCTTCACGATCGACGCCAGCCAAAAGCCGGCGGTCATCACCAAGGCCCTGCCAATTCTGCGCGGCGGCCAGCCGGCCCAGAAGCTCGACATCGAAGGCATCACGCTGGACGGCAAGGGCGGCTTCTGGCTGGCCTCCGAAGGCGATGCCGCCAAGCTCGTCGGTCACGGCATCTACAATGTCGACGACAAGGGTGAGATCAAGGGCGAGATCGGTTTCCCGACCGAACTGCTTGCTGGCCAGACCCGCTTCGGCCTCGAAGGCATCACCAGCGTCGGCACCGGCGACGACATGACGCTGTGGATGGCCGTGCAGCGCGAATGGGGCGATGACGACAAGGGCCTCGTCAAGCTCCTGTCCTACAATCCGAAGTCCAAGGAATGGGGCGCTGTCCACTATCCGCTGGAAAAGGCTGGTGAAGGCTGGGTCGGTCTCTCCGAAATCACCGCCCATGACGGCAAGCTCTACATCGTCGAGCGCGACAATCAGGTTGGCGACAATGCCAAGCTGAAGAAGCTCTATTCGGTCGATATCGCTGATCTGAAGCCCGCCAAGATTGGCGAAGCGCTGCCTGTCGTCACCAAGCAGGAAGTCCACGACTTCCTGCCCGACCTGAAGGCTGCGACCAATGGCTATGTCGTCGACAAGCTCGAAGGTTTTGCCTTCGACGCTAGCGGCAAGGCTTTCGCCGTCACCGACAACGACGGCGTCGATGACTCCTCGGGCGAAACCTTGTTCTGGGAAGTAAACCTGCAGGGCACCAACTGATCGTCAGTTCATAGCTTTCAACGAAAGAGGCCGGGTGATCGCTCACCCGGCCTCTTTTCGTTTGAGACTGTTTCTCCGTGCCGCTTACCAGCGGTGATGCACATGCGGCGCGATCAGCCGGTCATAGGTGTCCTTGGCAGCTGCCATCACATCGGCCGAGATCGCGGGAAGATCGGAGGCGGCGGCATTCGCCTTGGCCTGCTCGCCATTGCGGGCGCCGGGGATCACCACGGTGACTGCCTCATGCATCAGGATCCAGCGCAGCGCAAACTGCGCCATGGAAGCGCCCGCCGGCACCAGCTTGCGGATCTCCTCGACGGCAGCAAGCCCCGTCTCGAACGGCACGCCCGCGAATGTCTCACCGACGTCGAAAGCCTCGCCATTGCGGTTGAAGTTGCGGTGGTCTTCGGCGGCAAACTGCGTGGCAGCCGTGATCTTGCCGGAGAGCAGGCCGCTTGCCAGCGGCACGCGCGCGATGACGGCGACGTTACGGCGCTTGGCTTCCTGGAAGAACAGGCCGGCCGCGCGCTGGCGGAACATGTTGAAGATGATCTGGACCGAGACGACACCCGGATATTCGATCGCCTTCAGCGCTTCCTCGACCTTTTCCACCGACACACCGTAATGCTTGATCTTGCCGGCCTTGCGGATCTCTTCCAGCCCTTCGAACATCTCCGGACGGTAGTAGACCTCCGTCGGCGGGCAGTGCAGCTGGACGAGGTCGAGCGTCTCGACGCCTAGGTTCTGCTGCGACCGGTCGATGAAGGCCTCGATATTCGCCTTGGTATAACCATCCGCCACATGCGGATTGAGCCGGCGGCCGGCCTTCGAAGCGACCATCGGACGTTTGCCACCGCGTGCCTTCAAGACCTCCGCGATGATCTTCTCCGAGCGTCCATCGCCGTAAACGTCCGCCGTGTCGATGAACGTCATGCCCGCGTCCAGCGCGGCATTCAGCGCCGCCCGGCCGTCGGCTTCGGACACCTCGCCCCAGGAACCGCCGATCTGCCAGGCACCAAAGCCGATATCGCTGACGGTGAAGTCCGTGCGGCCGAAGGAATGCTGTCTCATGTAATGGTCTCTCCCATGTTGTCGCTGTGAGCTAGCAAGTGGGGCAGGGGGTGGCAAGCTTCAGCAGCGGCTTTGTGATCCGATCGGCGGTGCCGCGCGAAGTGGAGAGGAGAAACCGGACGAAGCCTCGATGCCGAAGATGATCCGCAAGGGTGACCTGCCCACCAAGACCTGCCCCGTCTGCAATCGGCCCTTTGCCTGGCGCCGGAAGTGGGAACGGGATTGGGATCGGGTGGTCTATTGCTCCGACCGCTGCCGTCGGAGTGGAAAACCTTCGACGAATGCCGCCTCCTGACCACGGTGCTTGCCCTTGAGGCCGGCGCCGAACCGCAGAGACGAACGGAACCATGCATGACAAATCATGACGAACCGGCCAATGGCCGCCTCGCGCTCTACGCCCTGCCAGCTTTGCCACTGGCGGCCATCGCGCTGCCTTTCTATATCGTCGTGCCAACCTTCTACGCGGACAACTTTGGCATTTCGCTTGCCGCAATCGGCGCGCTGCTGCTGGCGATCCGGATGATTGATGCTGTGACCGACCCGATCTTCGGCTGGCTCTCCGACCGGGTGCGCTCGCGCTTCGGAAGGCGCCGGTTCTTCTTCGCGATCTCGACGCCACTGACCGCACTCTCCGCCTTCATGCTGTTCTGGCCGCCCGCCGACGCTGGCATCGTCTATCTCGGCCTCTGGGGCGTGGCTCTCTCGATCGGCGCCACCTGGTCGCTGCTTCCTTACACGGCCTGGGGGGCGGAACTCGCGACCGGTTACCAGGCGCGGGTGCGGCTTTCCGGCTGGCGTGAAAGCGCGACGTTGGTCGGCTCTCTGCTCGCAATCACGCTGCCCTTCCTTGGCGGCCTCGACAGCGCCACCGGATTCCATGGCCTCGCCTGGCTGGCGGTTTTCATCGCGATTGCGCTGCCGCTGGCGGCCGCCATCTCCGTCACCACGGTGCCGGAACCCACTGACCTGTCGACGCGCCGGCTGTCGCTGAAGGAAGGTGCCATGCACCTGCGTCGCAACGGCCCTTTTTTACGCCTCGCTTCGGCCTTCCTGCTGAACAGCTTTGCCAATGCGGTGCCGGCCTCGCTCTTCATCTATTTCGTTGGCCAGCGATTGGGTGCGCCAGAACTGCAAGGCCCTTTGCTATTTACCTATTTTCTGTGCGCCATCGCCGGGGTGCCTCTGTCTGTTGCCATTGCCAGGCGGCTCGGCAAACATCGCGCCTGGTGCCTGGCCATGCTCGCCGCCTGTGCCATTTTCTCGGTCGCCGGTTTCCTGGGGGAGGGGGACGTGATCCCCTTTGCGGTGGTCTGTGTCACCACCGGCCTGCTGCTCGGCTTCGATCTCACTCTGCCGCCGGCGATCCAGGCGGATGTCATCGACAACGATACCTTCGCGTCGGGTGAGCAGCGCTCCGGTCTCTATTTTGCCGCCTGGAGCTTCATCACCAAATTTTCCGTGGCGCTTTCGGCCGGCGTGGTCTTCCCGCTGCTGGGTCTTGCCGGCTTTATCGGAGATCAAGCGGCAACGCAGACGCCGACAGCGCTCTCGACCCTCGGCGCCCTCTACGCGTTCCTGCCCATCCTGCCCAAACTCGCGGCCATTGCGATCATGTGGAACTTCTCTCTCGATGAAGCCGCACACACACAGTTGCGCAAGAGCATGAGAGCGTCAGCGGACAAGCCTTAATTCATCACCAGATTTCCTTCCAACGCGGTCCGGGTGGCTGTTTGTCATCGGGACGTCGCGTATTTCGGCAAATGTGACGGCGTTGGGTCGTAGGTCGATTCTCTGCTGGAAGGGTCACGGATGCGCATTGTGATGATCGGTTCGGGATATGTTGGACTTGTATCCGGTGCCTGTTTGGCGGCACTGGGTCACGACGTCGTCTGTGTCGACAAGAGCCGCGACAAGATTGAAGCCCTGCAGGCCGGCAATGTTCCGATCTATGAACCAGGCCTGGAAATGATCATCGCTGACAACTGCGCCGCCGGTCGCCTGCGCTTTTCGGGCGATCTGGTGAGGCCCGTGGCCGCAGCCGATGCCGTCTTCATCGCCGTGGGGACACCGTCCCGACTGGTCGACGGTCACGCCGACCTCAGCCATGTCTATGCCGCCGCGCGCGAGATTGCGGCCGCTGCCACCGGTTTCACCGTTGTCGTGACCAAGTCGACCGTTCCTGTCGGCACGGGAGACGAGCTGGAGCGCATTTTCAGGGAAGAATTCCCGCAAAAGGACATTGCCGTCGTCTCCAATCCGGAATTCCTCCGGGAAGGGGCGGCCATTTCCGATTTCAGACGTCCGGATCGCATTGTGGTGGGATCGGACGACGAGCGGTCCACCGACGTCATGCGCAACGTCTACGAGGCGTTGAACCTCAAGGAGACGCCGCTTTATTTCTGCGAGCGCCGGACCGCTGAGCTGATCAAATATGCCTCCAACGCCTTTCTTGCGATGAAGATCACCTTCATCAACGAGATGGCCGACCTCTGCGAAGAGCTCGGCGCCGACGTGCAGAAGGTTGCCAAGGGCATGGGAATGGACCGCCGCATTGGCGACAAGTTCCTGCAGGCCGGTCCCGGATTCGGGGGATCCTGTTTCCCCAAGGATACGCTCGCCCTGGTCAAGACCGCGCAGGATTACGATCGGCCGCTGAAGCTGATCGAAACCACGGTCGCGATCAACGAAAACCGCAAACGCGCCATGGGGCGACGGGTCATTGCTGCCTGTGACGGCAGCGTGCGCGGCAAGCGCATCGGCGTTCTCGGCCTGACCTTCAAGCCCAACACGGACGACATGCGGGAGGCTCCCTCGATCGCCATTGTCCGCACCCTGCTTGACGGCGGTGCGGACGTGCATGTCTACGATCCCGCCGGCATGGAGGCTGCAAGAGCGGTCCTGGGCGCTGTCAAGTATCGGCGCAATGCCTACGAAGTCGCAGAAGGGGCCGAGGCGATTGTGCTTGTGACTGAATGGGACCAGTTCAAGTCGCTTGATCTCGCCCGCCTGAAGCAGGTGATGAAGTCTCCTATCGTCATAGATCTGCGCAATGTCTTTGACGAAGATGAGATGACCCGCCACGGCTTCTCGCTCGTGCCGATGGGGAAGCGTCCGCGCTCTGCCGATCCGGCCCGCACGCTGTTTCATGCGGTCCCGCCGGAACTTGCGTGGAATCCTCTCCTGTGGAGCGACGATGCGCCGACGGGCCACCTGGCCTGAGGCTTTCGGCTGAACGCGGACAGTCTTCCATCGTGACGCTTGACTTTCGCTGCCGTTCATCGCTGTGCTTTCTCCCTATTGAGACGGTGCATGGATTGACGGATGGGAATGAACGAGGCGGACTTAGCAGACACCGAGAACGCCAGGGGCGATGGGCCGCGCACACGCGGTTCCGGCACGGAAAGCGTCTATCAGGCGCTGCGCCACGAGATCCTGTCGATGGAACGTGCGCCCGGCAGCCCGCTCGATGAAACCCGGCTCTCCGAACGATTCGGCATGTCGCGCACGCCGATCCGTGAGGCCCTGCTGCGCCTGACCGCGGACGGCCTCGTGACCACGCTGCCCAATCGCAACACCATCGTCGCCACCATCGATTTTTCCAGCCTGCCGACCTATTTCGAAGCGCTCTGCCTGATGTACCGCGTCACCACGCGCGGCGCTGCCTTAAGGCAGGGCGACGCCTGGATGCAGGTGATCAGCGAGCGTCAGCGGGAATTCGCCGCCGCCGTCGAGGTCCAGGACGCCTTTGCCATGATCGAGGCGAACCGCGAATTCCACGTCGCCATCGCCGAGCGGGCAGGCAACTCCTACTACACGACCTTCTTCGCCCGCCTGCTGGACGAAGGGCGGCGTATCCTCAGGCTTTACTACTCGACCTTCGATGACCGTCTTCCCAAACGGTATGTCGAGGAGCACGAGGCGATGATCGCGGCCATCCGTGCCGGCGACGCCGAGGAGGCCGATCGGCTGGCAATCGCCCATGGCGAACAGATTGTCCGGCAGATCCAGGACTATGTTGCCCGCGATTTCGCCAAGGCAACCGCCATCACCGGTCTCTGACCGGTCCGCCATCCATAACCATCTGCCGGCCCCATGGTCGGAGTATCGAATGCATTTCTAAGGACACATCATGACGACCCAAACCCGCCCGCCGCTGATCTCCGATGCCGAACGTCTGCAGCGCCTTTCCGCGCTCCGCCAGGCGATGGCCGAGGCCCGTGTCGAGGCCGTGCTTCTCGGCTCCACCGAGAGCCTGCGGTATTTCACCGGTCTTGTCTGGCACCAGAGCGAGCGCTTGGTCGGCGCCGTCGTCTTGCCGGAAAGGCTTGTCTATATCGTCCCGGGCTTCGAGCAGAGCCGCGTCGAGACGCTGCCGCGCCTGGAAGGCGAGATTGCCGTCTGGCAGGAGGACGAGGATAGTGCAGCCCTGGTCGCATCGCTTCTCCCGCATGGCGGAAAGCTTGCCCTCGACGATGCGCTGCCGCTCTTCGTCTATCACGCGCTGGCCCGCGCGCTTGGATCGGAGCGGTTGGTGGACGGCACGCGCATGCTGCGCGACATCAGGCTGTGCAAGTCACCTTCCGAAATTGCCCTGATTCAGTATGCCATGGGTCTGACGCTTGAGGTCCACCGGCGCGCCCATGCCTTCATCCGTCCGGGCGTTGCCGCATCGGAGGTCGTGCGTTTCATCGATGCCGAGCACAAGGCGCTGGGTGCTGCCGGCGGGTCGAGCTTCTGCATCGTCTCCTTCGGTATCGCGACGTCGCTCCCGCATGGCGCGGACGGCGAGCAGCACTATACGCCCGGTGACGTGATCCTCGTCGACACCGGCTGCCGCATCGACGGCTACCATTCCGACCTCACCCGCACCTATGTGCTCGATGACCCGACCCCCGACTTCGCCCGCCACTGGGCGATCGAGCGGCAGGCCCAGCAGGCTGTCTTCGATGCAGCGGCCCTCGGCGCCACCTGCGGCAGTCTCGACGATGCCGCCCGTGCCGAAATCGCCCGCCACGGACTTGGGCCGGATTATCATTTGCCGGGCCTGCCGCACCGCGCCGGTCATGGCCTTGGCCTCGAGATCCACGAGGAGCCCTACATCGTGCGCGCCAACCAGACCCGGCTCAAGCCCGGCATGTGCTTCTCCAACGAGCCGATGATCGTTTTCCCCGATCGCTACGGCATCCGCCTGGAGGATCACATCCACATGACGCAGGAGGGGCCTCAGTGGTTTACCCAGCCGGCGAGCGGACCGGCGGAACCGTTTGCCTGATCCAGTCTTGCCTGTCGAAGCGGCGGGCGTTCTCGTCCGGCAGACGATACTGAAACGCGCCCCTTGCGCCTTGTCGACAATTTGTATATTGAGAATGCACCCACTCAAGAGGAGCTTCCCATGACCACCGGCTGGCACGGCGTTTTCCCCGCCGCAACGACTCAATTCCATGAAGACCTGTCCGTCGATATCGACGCGACGCAGCGCGTGCTCGATGCCCTCGTCAACGACGGCGTCAACGGCCTGATCGTCATGGGTACCTGCGGCGAGAACAACTCGCTCGACCCGGAAGAAAAGCGCACCATCCTGAAGGCAGCCGTCGAAGTCGTGAACGGCCGCGTGCCGGTCGTGACAGGCGTTTCGGAATTCGACACCCGCCGCGCCGCAGCTTACGCCCGTGATGCGGAAAAGATCGGCGCCGATGGCCTGATGGTCCTGCCGGCGATGGTCTATGTGCCCAAGCCCCAGGAACTCGTCGCCCACTTCAAGACGGTGGCCGAAGCAACCGGTCTGCCGATCATGCTCTACAACAACCCGCCGGCCTACCGCGTCAACATCGGTTCGGAAGTGCTCGAAGCCCTTGATGGCGTGAAGAACATCAAGGCCGTCAAGGAAAGTGCGCCGGATCCGCGCCGTTTCACCGATCTTCTCAACGCCTTTGGTGATCGCTACGACATCTTCGCCGGCTTGGACGACGTCGCCCTCGAAGGCCTGATGCTCGGCGCAAAGGGCTGGGTCTCTGGTCTCACCAGCGCCTTCCCGGCCGAATCCGTGGCGCTCGTCGCCGCTGCCGACCGTGGCGACTGGATGGAAGCCCGCCGCATCTACCGCTGGTTCATGCCGCTTCTGCATCTCGATGCCGAACACGACCTCGTGCAGTCGATCAAGCTGTCCGAGCAGATCATGGGCCGCGGTTCCGAGCGCGTGCGCATGCCGCGTTTGCCGCTTGAAGGCGCCCGCCGTGCCGAAGTCACGGCCATGGTCGAAAAGGCCGCAGCGACCCGTCCGATCGGCGGCAAGTAAGCTCTGCGACAAAGTCTGAAATTTGGCCCGCGTCCTCTCGGTCGCGGGCTTTTTTCGTCTTCCGAACCAAGGGGAGGGGGCGGGCAAGGGGCGCGCATTGAGCCGCAGCCTGCGTCTCTGCGACTTTTATAGGGGCAACCCGAATCGGCCGCTTGCATTTCCGTTGAATGTTAACGGAAGCCTTGCCATTGCAGGACCAATGTTCCCCATTCTTCTATCGTTCCTTCGAAGGCACATTCATGACGACTAAAAACACCTGGCGGGCGCGGCTGCGCTACGAGTTCGACAAGAGCATGGCGGGCGGTGCGATCGCCCTGATCGGCTGGCTGGCCCTGATTTCCCTGGTGGTGATCAGCCTGGCCGGCGCTTTCCTCGCGGTGACCGGCATTGCGCCTGAAGGCGGCGAGCCGGTGAGCTTCATCGAAGGCACCTGGGAATCGCTGATGCGGACCTTCGATGCCGGCACGATGGGCGGCGACCAGGGCTGGGGCTTCCGCCTCGTTGCCCTCGTGGTCACGCTTGCCGGTATCTTCGTCTTCTCCGCCTTGATCGGTGTCATCAGCTCGGGCCTCGAAAACAAGCTCGACGAATTGCGCAAAGGCCGCTCACGCGTGCTCGAAAGCGACCACACCATCATCCTCAACTGGTCGTCGTCGATCTTCGACGTCATCTCGGAACTTGTCATCGCCAATCAGAGCCGCAGGCGTCCGCGGATCGTCATCATGGCGAACAAGGACAAGGTGGAGATGGAAGACGAGATCGCCACCAAGGTGGGGGATCTCAAGAACACCAAGATCATCTGCCGCAGCGGCGATCCGACCGATCTCTACGATCTCTCCATCGTCAACCCGCACACCTCCCGCTCGATCATCGTTCTGTCGCCCGAAGACGAGGATCCCGACTCGCAGGTGATCAAGTCGGTGCTGGCGCTGGTCAACGATCCCGGCCGCCGGCCGGAGCCCTACATGATTGCGGCGGAAATCCGCGAAGCGCAGAACACCGAAGTCGCCCGCATCGTCGGCGGCAAGGAAATGCAGCTCGTGCTCGCCGACGACCTGATCTCGCGAATCGTCGTCCACACCAGCCGTCAGTCGGGCCTTTCGGCCGTTTATACCGAACTGCTCGATTTCGACGGCTGCGAGATCTACACGCTTGCCCAGCCGCAGCTCGAGGGCAAGCCCTTCGGCACGGCCGTTATGTCCTATGAAAACAGCACGCTCATCGGTGTCTGTGACGTGGAGGGCCACATCCACCTCAATCCGTCGCCGAATCGCCTCATCGGCCCCGGCGAGCGCCTGGTGATCATTGCGGAGGATGACGCCTCGATCCAGGTATGGTCCGGCGCCCCGCAGATCGCGCAGAGCGCGGTGCGCCCGCCGATCCGCCGCGAAATCCAGCCCGAGCGCACGCTGATCCTCGGCTGGAACCGTCGTGGTCCCGTCATCGCCACCGAGCTTGGCCGATACGTCGCCCCCGGTTCCGTGCTGACGATCGCGGCCAGTACGCCGGAATTCGAAGCCGATATCGCCGGCCTGGCGCTGCCCAATGGCAATATGACGGTCCAGCATCACGTCATCGACACCAGCAGCAAGGCGGCACTCGAAGCGCTGGACATCCCCTCCTACGACCACGTGCTGGTGCTGGGCTACAGTGACCACATGGCCATGCAATCGGCCGACACGCGCACCCTGATCACCCTGCTGCACCTGCGCAAGATCGCCGAGAGCGCCGGCCTCCACATCAACGTTGTGAGCGAGATGACCGATGTGCGCAACCGCGAGCTCGCCGAGGTCACGCGGGCCGACGATTTCGTCGTCAGCAACAAGCTGGTCAGCTTGATGCTGGCCCAGGCTTCCGAAAACGAGTTCATGGCGGCGATCTTCGATGAATTGCTCGATGTCGAGGGCTCGGAGATCTACATGCGTCCGATGAGCGATTACGTCGATATCGGCCAGCCGGTGAACTTCTTCACGGTCGCCCTCGCAGCGCTCCGCCGCGGCGAAATCGCCATCGGCCACCGCCGCCAGCGGGCAGGGGATGCAGATGAGCGCAATCTCGGAGGTGTGACCGTCAACCCGAGCCGCTCGGAGCTGATCGCCTATACGCCTGAGGACATGGTGATTGTGCTGGCGCAGGATTGAGGGGAGGCAGACCTCCTCCATGCCCTTGCAAAACGCGTGTCGATTGGTTGTGATGCAACCAGTCGACGAGGCGCTGGATTGTCCGGCCCTCCTTGAGGGGAGGCGGATATGGCATCCAAAGATAAAACCGACCGGCTGGCCGTCCTGATCGATGCCGAGAATACGTCCAGCAAGATTGCGGGCAGTCTCTTTGCGGAGATTGCCCGCCTTGGTGAGGCGAGCGTGCGCCGAATCTATGGGGACTTCTCCGCCCCTGGCCTCAAGGGCTGGACCGACACGCTCACCCGATACGCGATTGTCCCACAACAGCAATTTGCCTATACGGCCGGGAAAAATGCGTCCGACATCACGCTTGTGATCGACGCCATGGACCTTCTGCAGAGCAACCGATTCGACGGTTTCTGCCTCGTTTCCTCCGATAGCGACTTCACCAGGCTTGCTTCGCGGATTCGCGAGCAAGGTGCCGATGTCTACGGATTCGGGGAACAGAAGACGCCCGAGAGTTTCCGTCAGGCCTGCAGCCGGTTCATCTATACCGAACTTCTTCCTTCCGAGCCCTCTGCCGATGTCAGCCCAAAGCCGGTTCTCCCGGGAAGTCCTCCCAGCGCGGCCATTCCCATCATAAAGCGGGTTCTGGCTGACATAGACGGCGATGACGGCTGGGTAGCACTGTCTACCCTAGGCGCGCAGCTATCCAATCTGAAATCGGACTTCGATTCCCGCACCTACGGTTCGTCCAAACTGAGCGATCTGGTGAAAAAGACCGGCGCATTCGAGGTGGAGGCGGTAGAGGGCAAAGGCATCCGCGTCAGAACACGAAAACTCAAGCCGAAAAACAAAACTGACAGCTGAGGGAGAAAAATGGTGGGCGATGAGAGACTCGAAATCTCCAATGGATCGCGCTACCTGCTGAATTTATTGATGTTTTTTGCGCCGTTGCAAAAGTTTGTGTACCAGTGGCGTGGCCGTCGGTCAAGCGGTCGAACTTGGACGCCCTCAGCTTCCGAAAACGCTTTCCTCTGAGTTGAAGTTGGTCACAATTAACTCGGATGAGTCGAGGGGCATTTGGATGGCGCGTGACAGTGAGAAGCCTGTAGTTTTTGAGTACCTGTTTAATCGTAGGTATGACTGGGATACTGGAACGTTTACGCCACAGACTGTCACAAACAGTGAAATCCAAGACGCGATCATCGATCTTCAGCAGGACCAAGGCATCACACTGTCTACCGGAAATCCTGCAAACTTTCTGAAGGATTTTCTTCGAAGCCCCAACCGAAATGCTCAATGGCCAGCGGCGATAGCTGAAGTGGGCTACACGGCACGTCAATCTTATAGTGAGGGGCGTGTTTTCGATTTTGTACCCTATCCCTCGGGCCAGGTGCTCCCATTCCCAGACGATTTCACTCTGCCAGACGAGCCGGTGGTTCACAAAGTTGAAACCGTCTCACTGCCTTCTGTCGCGCGAGTGATGGGACGGGCGGACGAAGCGTGGCTCATACAGGTCTGCGTTCAGCAGCGAGTTCTGCAAACTCATTTTGCCTTGTACTCACCGCTGGATGTGGTCGACTTCTACCACCTTCAAAACTCGCTGAAAGGGGCACCCGAGATAGACGCACTTTTTCTCATGACCTTTCGTGCAGGAGAGGTGCTTCACAAAGCGCTGGTGACATTTGAAGCCAAGCGGGACGAACCTATCTTACCCGATCAGATAAGATCTCAGGTCGCTGCCATGGCGAAGAGGAGCCAGAAAGAAGCTGGGCTGCGGGATATCGACTTCATTGTACCAGTTGCAGCGAAGACCGTTCTTATCGACGCATCGAAGGTAATTGCGATTTTCGAGATGGAGGGGATCGCTACCCTAGACGCTGTGAAGGCTGGTCGCGAGAAGCTGGAGCACGAACTACCTCTGCAGATAATAAACGCCGTTGCCTACAGGCTAGAGCCACCGGTCGCGGGGATCTCAGGACCCTTGAATGGTAGACACAAGAAGCGCTGACCAACGCCGCCGCATCATGCAGTCGGTGAAACAGAAGGATACGGGGCCAGAGATCGCGGTTCGCAAAAAGCTGCACTCGCTCGGGTATCGCTTCCGGCTGCACGGGCGCACATTGCCGGGGCGGCCAGATCTGGTCTTTCCGTCGCGTAAGAAGGTCATCTTCGTGCATGGGTGCTTCTGGCATGGCCACGAATGCAGCAAGGGCGCACTGCCAAAGTCACGACTGGAATACTGGAAACCGAAGATCGAGGCCAACAAAACTAGAGACGAACGGAACGTAAACGAGTTAAAGAAGGCGGGCTGGGAGTCGCTGGTGCTTTGGCAATGCGAAGTCGCCCGACTCGATGAGGCCATCGACAGCATAGAACGGTTCTTAGGCCCTCCGGGCCGCCAAGGGAGTGCAGATTGAAATGACGAGACCGGTCGGTATCGATTTGTTTGCAGGAGCGGGCGGGCTGAGCTTGGGCTTCGAGCAAGCTGGTTTCGACGTGCTGGCAGCCGTGGAAATCGATCCGGTCCACTGCGCGGTTCACAAATTCAATTTCCCTGATTGTGCCGTCCTTCCTCGAAGCGTTTCCGCTCTGAGCGGTGCAGACATCCGGCGGGCTGCCGGTCTTCCTGCGGATGCCCAGGTCGATGTTGTGTTCGGCGGTCCTCCTTGCCAGGGTTTCTCGATGATCGGACAACGGTCCCTCGACGACCCGCGAAACCGTCTGGTCTATGACTTCGTCCGATTGGTCACCGAACTCGACGCAAAGTACTTCGTATTTGAGAATGTGAAGGGCCTGACGGTCGGACGGCAGAAGAAGTTCCTAGAGGAGATCGTCGAGGCGTTTCACGATGCCGGTTACGAGGTTCGTCTTCCGTGGAAGGTCTTCAATGCGAGTGAATTCGGTGTGCCGCAGCTCCGCGAGCGCCTGATCCTCATGGGTTGCAAGAAGGGGCTGAAGCTTCCGAGCTTCCCAGAGCCGACGACTAGAGGTGCGAAGGCTCGGACGTCGGATCTTCCTCCCGGCCCCACTGTGTCTGACGCTATTGGCGATCTTCCCGATGCTGATCTTTTCGCGGCGCTTGCCGACACTGACAAGGTTCCCGGCGTCAAGTTTGGATCGCCGAGCCTCTACGCTGCCGAGATGCGCGGCCTGACCAACGATGCGTGGCACTATGGTTATCGCAGAGAATGGGACCCCTCAGTCCTGACCTCATCGTGGCGCACCGACCACACGGAAATCTCTAAGCGGCGTTTCGCTGAGACTCCCTCAGGACAGAATGAGCCGATCAGCAGGTTCTACAAGCTCGATGCTCAGGGCGTGTCTAACACCCTTCGTGCGGGCACTGATGGCGCTCGCGGCGCGTTCACCAGTCCACGTCCAATTCACTACAAGCATCCTCGCTGCGTGACCGTCCGCGAGATGGCACGGTTGCACGGCTTCCCGGATTGGTTCCGCTTGCACTCCACCAAGTGGCATGGTGCTAGGCAGATCGGAAACTCTGTGCCGCCGCCGCTGGCAAGAGCTGTTGCGTCGCGGATCATAGCTGCACTTGGTATTGAGCCGACCAGACCGACAGAAGTCGTGAAGCTTGGGGACGAGGCGCTTCTCTACACCACGGTCAGCGAGGCTGCGAACCTGCTAGGTGTCGCTGCTCCGAAGACCAAGCGGGACAGAAACAGCAACATCAAAAAGCGGAAGCAGCACGAGACCGAAGCTGCACGTCTTGCTGCGCTTGGAGCGTCCACGGATGCCTAGTCCCTCCCGTGGGAATGTCTATCAAGACATCATCCAGCGGATCTTTAAAGACCGCCATGCTCGCGGCGTCGATAGCTTCGAGTTTGAGCGTTCGGACCTCGAAAGCACTGCTGCGGTCCTCGGGGTCGCTCTGCCGAAGAACCTTGGCGACGTAATCTACTCGCTTCGGTATCGAACGGGGTTTCCCCAGGCAATCTTGGACACGCAGCCCAAGGGCATGGAGTGGATTATCGAGGGGGCTGGAAGGGCGAGATATCGCTTCGTCTTGGTTCCTTTGAACCGGATCGTGCCTCGAACCGATCTCGTCACCATCGGTGTCCCTGACGGTACGCCTGAAATGATCCGCGCCTACGCCCTCGATGACGAACAGGCTCTGTTGGCAATTGTGCGATACAACAGACTGATCGACATTTTCTTGGGGCTCACCACGTACTCTCTCCAGAACCATCTTCGGACCACGGTGAAGGGTGTCGGGCAGATCGAGATCGATGAACTGTACGTCGGAATGGACCGTTACGGCTGCCACTATGCAATACCTGTGCAAGCCAAGGGCGGAACCGACCAGATCTCGGTGGTGCAGACAAAACAGGATCTGGCATGGTGCGCTCAGGCCTTCCCAGACATGAGAGCACGGGCGATCTCGGCGCAGTTCGTGGGAAGCGAGAAGGTCGCCTTGTTCGAACTTACGGTGGAAGATAATGCCGTGAAGGTCGTTGAGGAGCGGCATTACAAGCTCGTTCCCGCTGCCGACTTGGACCCCGCAGCCATCCGCAATTATCGCTAAGCTGTCATCCGTGCGCGATCTCGCGAGGGCGGGGCTGGGCGACCAAAAGACATTATCTCCCCCAGAAAGACTAAGCCGCTGTCTTTCCTTCCTTCAGCGCTCTGAAGACACTGGAACGACTCACTCCCAGCTCCTCAATGATTGCTTCGACGGTCTTGCCCTGAGAGCGCATCTCGCGAACTTTGTCAGCTTTGTTGCGAGCGGTCGGGGCTCTGCCACGATATTTGCCGTCTGCCTTGGCTTTGGCGATCCCTTCTCGCTGACGTTCCAGCATCAGTTCACGTTCGAACTCCGCGATAGACCCCAGCATGTTCAGCATCAGCTTGCCAGTTGGGGTCGATGTGTCGAGGTTCAGAGCCAAGATCTTCAACTCCACGCCCTTTGATCTCAGCTTGCCCATGATCTCCATCAGGTTGGCCATGGACCGTGCCAGACGGTCGAGCTTGGTGACGACCAGCGTGTCTCCTTCGCGGACATAGTCTAAGACGCGCTCCAGTTCCGGGCGCTTTGTATCCACCGACGATACCTGTTCCTGAAAGATCTTGGTGCATCCCGCCGCAGTCAGATCGCGGACTTGGCTTTCCAGTCCTGCAATCTGTTCGAGCGTAGAGGTGCGGGCGTAGCCGACGAGTGTCGAAGTCATTTGTCTCAGCTCCATGAGTGTCAATGAAGTTATTGATGTTGTGAGACTTTTAGTGTCAAAAGTAAATGCCCACTCTTGTGAGACTGTTTCTGCCATGGGTGGCGAGGTGCCACACAACCTAGGCCTTGTGGGACTGTGGCCTTGTGCCGTGAAAGAGGGGGCACTAAGTTGGCTGTCGCAGTTAGAGGACGGCGATGCGCGAACTACACCAACTCGTACCATCTGTTGATGAGTTCCTTATTCTGGAGCCCGAAGAACTGGCGCGGCCTGTTCTGAAGGCACTTCTGCTACGCTCATCCAATCAGCCGCACTTCAACAAAGGTAACTTAGTTGGAGAGCTCTGTACCCGCGAGCCTGGGGGCTACCCGTTGACGCATCAGGATGATGTTCAGTTGGCATTCATGGAAGCTTGGGTCTTTCTTCAGTCGACCGGGCTTGTGGTGCCCGTTCCTGGCACTAACGGCCAGAATGGTTGGGAGCGGCTTTCCAGGCGTGGGCTGCGCGTGGCGCAGGATCCCGACGTGAACGAATTTCGCGCTCAGCTACAATTTCCCCGACACCTGATACATCCTCGTATCGTAGACGCCGTCTGGCCACTGTTCCTGCGCGGACAGTATTCAGCAGCAGTGTTTCAGTCCATGCGCGAGGTCGAGATTTTCACAAGAGAGGCTGGTGGCTTTCCTGCAGAAGAGCATGGCTTGAGGCTTATGCGGGCGGCATTTCACAAAGATAACGGCCCACTACGGGACCAGTCACTTCCAGATCAAGAGCGTGAGGCGTTGGCAAATCTCGTTAGCGGTGCAATGGGCGTCTATAAGAACCCACATTCACATCGACACGTTGAGATGACCGACCCTGTGGAAGCCATTGAGATGATCATTTTGGCTAGCCACATCCTACGCATTATCGACGCCCGCAAGGGCGGATAAGCAGCGTTCTGGCCATGCCTTCGCTTGGTCCTCGAACTCAGCCTAAGCGCCCTCGGCCAGTAAGGTAACGAGTGGTGCAGGACCCGGGGATATCGCTCGTCTCTGATTAGAGACATCCCCTCGAACATATAGCACCTACCAAACATTCGGGACTTCCCTTCGCTGGCCCTGAAACGACGCTTTAGGTTCCTCGCGATGCGCGCACGTGTGTCTTTGAGGGTCAGCGCGAGGTTCAGGTCGCAGCCAAGGCCACCGGCGAGGCGGGTAAGAAGGTCTGCAAGAGGCACCCCAGCCTCGACTTTCGCTACAATCGCGGTCCCATCATAGCGACGGCACAGCTTACATTTGTCAGAAAAGATATAGACCTTACTGCCCTTCAGTTCTTTGGAGACTAACGCGCCCCGATATCGCGACATGGTCGGCCCTTTGAGGCCACCGCATATGCTCTGGTTTAAGTCGAGTGGTTGCCGCCACTGCTCGATGTGGCGCAAAGCGGTGCTTAGGGGAAGGATACAGAGCCGCGTCAAAGTTTTTGCGCGATGCTGTCTCACTTGTTGCTAACCATCTACTTGCGGTGGCTGAAGCTTTGCGCAGAACGCATATTGTGAGATGTCTTGTCGCTACCAGCTATCGTCCAGCCACACTCAACAAAGCAGTCCGACCCAGTAAGGAATAAAGATGCTCACTGTAAAATCTGTTCCGCTTCCATCTGCGATCTACTCGCGGCAAGGCTTGCAGAAAATGATGGTGACGCTTGCACAAATTGTTCGCGAGCATGGAGAAATTGAACTCGCACAATTGTCTAAGGCCCCCGATCAAACGGATGAGCAGTTCGCTAACTTCAAAAACGAGATGCGCACCAGGGTCTTCAAGATCGCTGCAATTGCGACTTACGATGACGGCACTTCAATACAGGGTGACGACCCCGCTCTGTTGGACCGCGCTGACGAAACGCCGCTTCTGTCCACCTTCTATGTCTCCAATATTCAGCCCTTCAAGCAAAACTTGAATACAGAGCCTGATGAAAGGTTCGAGTTATTTCTGGACTTCCGTTTTCCGCCACTTTTCGACCCGGACAGGCTGGTCTCTAGCCCTACGGAGAATTACTCGCGTCTGACAATCAATGGGTTCAGAGGAAGCTGGGAAGCAGGAATAGAAAAAGCTGTGCGAAGCCAGATACTGCGTATCCGCCCCGTCCGTACATTCATACACGGGCCATTTATCTACGATCTATTTTTGATGCTTCTGGGCTTTCCCTTTGCCTTCTACTGCTGCTGGCTTCTGAGCAGCGAAATCAAGCGGCTCACAACGGATATGCACTTCATCGTGGCTGCTGGTGCATATACTTACGTTGCGCTAGGAGCAGTGTGGGTCTACCGGTTTTTGTTCAGCTACACAAAATGGGCCTTCCCGTTAGTTGAGTTAAAGGAACAGGGCACACGACCGGCGCTCCACCGGAAGGTATGGTGGGGACTGGTGGCTCTCATCTCGGGTAAACTTTTCTGGGATCTGGTCGATCCGCTTCTGTCTCTCCGGCCCCTTCTTGGGCTTTCATGACGTAAATCCTGCCTCCACACCCAACCCTTGTGTACGCCCTCGGGCAGCCCACTAAGCCCAGGCAGCCCCGGTTTGATAGAGGTCTCCGGTCGCAGCTCTCGGTCGATTGAGGCGGTGTGGCTTGCTCCCCCGAGAGCGCCATGGTCTGATCTATCTGAGGTCGAAGACATTGGACGACAGGATGAAGTGGCAGGACTTAACTGACGAGCAGCTCTTTGAGACTGGTGGTGAACAACCCGGATCGCAACGCTCGTATGAACGTGAATTGGAAATTCGCCGGAGAGCCTACCTGTTGGAAAAGAGAGTAGCAGAAGCTCAGATCGAGGCAGCCAATTCTCAGCAGCTTGCAGCGACTGCCACCGTTCGAACTGCAAGCTGGACGATGTACTCTGCTCTGGCTGTTGCCGTCTCAGTGGTCGTTGCGGTGATCGGCCTTCTATTGTGACCCCCACCGGGGGGACTGGCGCATCTATTCATCTGATCTTGGGGTCTCAGATTTTTGCAACAAACATTCTGACCCTCTAGACGCCGACTCCAGGGCCTCGCTAAGTTTTCTCTGCAATGCAGATTAGGGAGTACCGCATGGAGAATAACAGGAAGGTCGATTTCGATAAGGGACCGTTTGGGTTGCCGATTGCAGGACTCACTGCAATCATGACTCTGGGCTCGCTCCCGGTCTCATGGCTCTTGGAAGCGATGAATATCATTCGCCCAGGCTTCGATGGAGACACGAACTGGGGGCCAACCTACTTGATGGGGACTGCGGGGATCTTGATCGAGTGGGGCTATCTTCGCTGGAAGCAGAAGAAGAGGCTCGACAGCGAGGAGTGAACAAAGAATGCCCTCGTGGTCTCCAGCGATGATGACGAAGACCAATGGGCCGACTTTTCGGGCGATTGTCACGCCTCACTCTCTGGTCGGAATGTTCGATGGTCGTAAGACCAGAGAACCCAGAGATTGGACGTGACGATGGACTGAGGAGGGAATGAACATGGATGGTCGATCCTCATTGCCCTCCTCGAAGCCCACCTTCTGCAGCGCTATAGTTCTCGTTTGCTATCTATAACTATGGGTATGGACGAGAAAATGGGACACTCATCCCGCCCTCTGCTCGATCGCCTTCACCAGCCGTGAGACTGTCTGCTTCGGCCACCCCGTCTGCCTCACGACAGAAGCTTGGGTCTGGCCAGCAGCCAGAAGTTCACGGATGACCTGTGTCTTCGTCTCCACCTTCCTGGGCCTCGGACCCTTGGTCTTCATCTGCTCCGTCAGGGCAGCGCGGGCAGCAGCCTGTCCTTCCGGCGTGATGAGGACGCATTGGTTCTTCCTGCCTCCGTGGTCGAAGGTGATGGGGATGACAAGACCATCTTCCACCCCCTCACGGGTCACCTGAGGAACGCGCTCATACCGGGGCTTGGTCACCTCCGGTGCGCAGATCATCGGGACTTCCTTCGTCGTCAGGACACGGACCACGGCTCCGATCTTCTCCAGGGCATCGGTCACCTTCTGGGACGACAGACCGAGTTGGTCGGAGAGTTTCGAGATGGTCAGGCATCCTGTGACGATCTCCCCCGTGAGGGGGTTGATAATCTCACCGCGCTTGCGTCTGGCTGCGTAGGGGAAGCCACGACCATCATCGCTGGGGACGAAGGTCAAAGGCTTCCCTCCACGGGCAATCGCGGCTTCTCTCTGGGCAGCGATCCACGCTGCGAAGTCAGCCACGGAGCGACCTCTTGGCCGCGCCCTCGGAGCGAGTCAGGTTGGCTTTGCGAAGGTCGAGGCGATCACCGCTGCGATACTGGACGACCTGTCCTCTTCCTGCCCTCATGATATGTCGAGCAACAGGGACGGTATTTCCAAAGCGCGGGTGGCGCACGGAGACGTAGTTCCGCCCGTTGCCGTTGCCGCTCAGGAACCAGTTCAGCGACAGGCCTTCGGCCACGAGGCGGTCGAAATCATCCCGGTCGATGGTGACCGAGGAACCGCAGTTGAGGGTGACGAAGACCTTCAGGCCGTCTTTGGAGAAGCGGATGGGACGTTTGGTTTCGATTGGGTTATGCATGTGAAGGTCTCATGATTGGTTGCGTTGCAGAGCGTCCTGCGCTCTCAGAACCCGCCCCTCCCGTCCGCTGCCGGGGCCTGTGAAGGGGACACACGCGCACACGCCAGCGACCACCACGGACCTTCACGAACACGGAAGGCGCGGGCGGTGCAGCGATGGACAGGGACTGGAGGGGGACGAGAAGGGCGGGTCGTGAGAGAGCAGCTTGGGGGCGCTGCCGGTCACTGACGGGCTGTCATGGGGATGTCTCCTCAGTTTTGAGGCAACATAAAAAGCTCCCTCGGCAGCCCCCATGCGCCAGCAAACTGGAGCGATGAGGGCCGACCGAGGGCTAGGCTGTCAGGAACATGGCATGAAGAGCCCATCTCCCGGATGTCGGGGACGGATGGCCGGAGTGGCTGCGCTTCTTTCACCATAGGTGGTGGGTAACCGATGGAGACCAGGACGGCGACGAGTGACGCCCCGGCTGCGGATTATTCCTTATGGCAGGGGGAATTCCGTTCGTGCCGGTGAAGCCCATGGCGGTGAAAGCATCGCGGGTCATCTCGAAGTAGTGATCGGTTTGGCCGTTCTGTCGGTTATCGTAGGGGGGGCTGCTGAAAATCCAGCACACCCATAACATCTCAATGCGCTCAAAATTGAGTGCAATGGATGGCTCGTCCAGCTACATCCAGCGGTCCACGATGCGGGCGCGGAGGGCGACCGAGTAACCGGAGACAAGGATCATGGTCTCGCGCTTGGGGAGATTGAAGCAGGGACGCTGCTCTCCTTTGGCGTCGATGTAGACCGAACCAAATTTGGATTGGTCGGCATTCAGATCCTCAAGCATGGAGCGGATGTCTCTCATGACATGGGTGTGAAGCTTACCGGTCAGCTCTGCGATCTCGCGGCTGGACATGGTGAGGACGGAGGGGGGTGGAGAGTACGGTGAGGTTGGGGCTGCTGCCGTCAGGCCAGCGTTGCGGCACTCAACCATTTTGTTGACTCCCTCCGCCGAGCTTGGCTGTGGCCAATCACCCCTGCGCAAAAACACGCAAGCCCCGCCAGATGGACCAGCAGGGCTCCTCTATCACATCTCAGACCGCTGCCGTCTCTGCGGCCCTTCTGGTCTTCCTGACGAAATCCCAGCGCCTCAACTTGCCGTCTGGGTTTTCGAACCAGTGGCGACGGTCAAAGGCGAACTCGAAACTGTTGGTCTCCAAGGCGAAGTCGAGGAAGCCTAGGATTTCGATTTTAAGTTTGAAGCGTCTGATGCTGAATGCGATTTCCATGTCAGTCCGTAGTCATGCTGTTGCGAAGGGTCACGTTCCGGCCAGAACGTGCATGGAATAACGCAGCCAAGAGTCATGCGTCAAGTCAGAAAAGAATTCAAAATCATATGGATAGTTGACAAGGTGGATGGATCGGAGGCGGTGGAAATTGAGATGGAATGCGGTTGGCAACCCGTGTGGTTTTTGGATGCGATCCATCCGATATCGCGGCTTCATGTGATCGAAGAGGCCAAGGACTGTGAAGTGGGTCACTCGATAGGTCCCTGACCTGAGGTCAAAAAGGGAATTGCTTATGGCAAGGGTCCTTGGTGCGTGGCCTCCAAAGATGTTTGGAGCTACAGCTCAAGAAGGTGGTAGAGCAAAATGTTTTTGGGGTGACGAGGTGGATCAGAAGAGCATTGAGGCCGTTGGCTTCATGAAGGTCGGGGAATTCATGTGGCACTGGATCAGGCTAGAGGAAGCCGTGAACACTGCACTCTGCTGCACGTCCTAGGAGTGTCCGAGCAGCACAAGAGCCTATTGAAACACTTCATAAGCTTCAGCTCTGCTCTAGGCATCATCGAGACCGCGATACCAGTCGCATTCCAAGCAGAACCCCTTCGCAAGACCATGGCAGAGACGGTTCACGAGGTTCGGAAGATGTACTCTCACCGCAACACCGTGGCGCACTCACTGTTCGGCCCTATCGAGGGGAAGAAGGGCGTCGCATTTTGGGACTACAAGGCGAAGAAGGAAGTCAAACTGGTGGAGTCCTTCTGGTCGTTTGAAGACTTCGACGAAAAGATGCGAGAAATGGAGTCACTCGAGACGCGCGTAAAAAACTTGGGTCGGATGATAGGGGACCAATCGAAGTTCATCGAACAATTCCTTGCAGAGAAGGGGCATCGCCCCGGACCGCTGGCCGAGTTTTTTATTCCATGGCCTGACGGCTCGGGTCAGAAATAGCTCCCGATCATCAGATTGAATTGCTTATGGCAGGGGTAATTTTGCTATGAGCGACGGCACATCGATTGAGTTTGGTTCTTCACGCCTCCAAGTCGATCCTTGGCACCTTCGCCATCTCCTTCGCCAGCCCTTGGAGCAGCACTTGGCTGCGGCCATAGCCTTCGTCTGACGCGCCTGTGGTGCGCCCCGTCATATAGAGACGAGCTTTGTCAATAACGCCTCCAGCTACACACAGATCTTCGAAGAGGTGACGCCATCCGTGGTTAGGTGCCAGCTCGGCACGTTTGATGCCAACTTCACCCCGCAGCCATTCTGAGATATTCGGCTGGGACCGAGGCGGGAACATGCGCTTTCCGGCTGGGCAGGATTTGACGAAGTCGATCAGTCCTTCGTCGATGAGGGCAGGGTGGACGGGCACCTTCCGGATGCTGTTCCTGTTTTTCAGGGACTTTCCGCCCTTGGTCGTCAATTGGAAGAACCAGTCGTCACCGACTTGGAAGAAGTCATCGCGCCGAAGCTGAGCAACTTCATTGATACGCGCACCTGAGTAGGCGCACATCCACGGAAGCCAGCGGAGCTCCGGCTTATTTTCCTTCCTCGCTGCGAGAAGAGTGGCGCGGGCTTCGTCCAGGGTGAAGGTCCGGTCCTCACTCGCCACCGGGGCGGCTTCAGGCGCTTGTACGTGCTGTAGGGGATGAAAATCTGGAAACAGCCCGCCCAAGGTCTGCTTCCTGACCCATTCGACCATCGTCTTTAGGTTTTGAATGCGCTGTTTGACAGTATTGTTCGACAGCTTGCCATCCGCCAACATCGCCCGTTTCCATCGGTCGGCTTCTTGTGCCGTCACGGTGCTGATCAGGTCACTGCCACGAAAGGCAACGAACTCCGCAGCAGTAAGCCGGAACTTCCTGACCGTTGCTTCCCTGAGCGGCGCTGCATCCTTACCAGCGGCCTTGTTCGACACCTGAGTATTGATGACACTCTCAAACGTCAGTCCGTCGGTGGATCGCTCACTGGCGGCGCTGCTTGTCTTAGGGTTCACGATGTCCAAAGGTGGGTACTTCGCCGCCCCGGTGTCTGGTGAGTAGTCCCCCTCAGCTCGCCTGAGGGTCACCATGGCTGCATCGTCGAGACTATCCACAACGAGTTCGAGGAGACGTGATCGCTGTTCGGGATACAGTTGGACGCACTGGTGAGCGAGGAAAGCGTCGACCATCGGCCCGAAGCGCTTAGTGAGCCCTGCAGCCTTTCGCGACTCACCACCGATAGCGAGAGGGTTAACCTTCCCGACCCTCGCTGCTGCGTTCATGTCCAACACACTCATCCACTTTGCAGGGCTTCCCGGCTCGTCTTCGAAGGCAGCAACGAAGACGTTTCTGAGGGCACCGGCGAGGGCGACCAACTGCTTGTGAGTGAGTCGCTCCACGGGCTTTCGCTGCATCGCCCAATAGCGTTGGAGGAAGTCGTACGTCTCGGAGAAACGGACCTTGGCCGTGGCTGCTTTCGCGGTCTCCAGTGAGACCTTCACGAACTCGCCTATGCGGACCTCACGGGGGCGACCATCGACAGGGACGGTCACGGTCACGCCTTTGAGGCGATCCTTCAGATCGGAGGGGACGCGAACTCGGAGATAGTAGTTGGGGCCAATCCTGATCGGAGTAGGCATCGACAGACCCATGTGTACCACCCTTGTGTACCAAGACAGGGGGAGCATACGTCAATAAATTCAGATTGTTCAGGCATCTCAACGGGATGAGATGGTGGGCGATGAGAGACTCGAACTCCCGACATCCTCGGTGTAAACGAGGCGCTCTACCAACTGAGCTAATCGCCCGTGCGCTGATCGGATCATGTCCGCCGCGTCGGTGGCCGTGATCTATGCGGATCGCGGAAATTCCGCAAGAGTTTTTCTCGGAAATTTTTCTTTTTTTGTGTTCGAGCGTTGAACGAGGTGTGGAAAACGTTTGTGAATCCCGCAAATGCGCCTGCGGCCTGGTGTCGCGAGAAGAGGGGTGTCGGATGGGGCGAGCAAGGGGCTGAGGATTAATTTCGGCCGGTCATGGTTTTGTCTTGAAACCTGCTTGACACCTCCAGATGAACCCCGTAGAGAGCCGCTCAACGACAGGGCAAGCCCAGTCGCCGGGGTTCACTTGGTCCCCTTTTTGGAAATGCGCGGGTGTAGCTNTTGGTCCCCTTTTTGGAAATGCGCGGGTGTAGCTCAGTTGGTTAGAGTGCCGGCCTGTCACGCCGGAGGTCGCGGGTTCGAGCCCCGTCACTCGCGCCATTCCAGGAATATCAGGTTTGGACCGTATCTTGCGGTCTTCGTGGGTCATCCCACGGCAATGCGCGGGTGTAGCTCAGTCGGTTAGAGTGCCGGCCTGTCACGCCGGAGGTCGCGGGTTCGAGCCCCGTCACTCGCGCCATTTCTTTCTCCGAGTAAGACGATATATGTGTCTTTGTGCGCTGCGATGCGGTTTGCACAAGACAGGGTTTTTACCCGCTGGTAAGGTGCCCTTCGGTATCGAGTGAAAAGCCTTCCGTTGGACTTGCGCTGGCTGTCCGCCTGCGCTAACCACGGCTCGTTGCAACTCTCTTTCGGCTTGTCGGCTTCGCGCTAAATGCTTTCATGGCATTCGAGACAAGCAGGGTGATATGATGACTGAACTGCTCAGTTCCTACCTTCCGATCGCCATCTTTATCGGTATTTCCCTCGTCATCGGCATCGCGCTTCTCGTGGCGCCCTTTGCCGTGGCCTACAAGGCGCCCGATTCGGAAAAGCTCTCGGCCTATGAGTGCGGCTTCAACGCGTTCGACGATGCACGCATGAAGTTCGACATCCGCTTCTATCTGGTGTCGATCCTCTTCATCATCTTCGATCTCGAAGTCGCCTTCCTGTTTCCCTGGGCCGTGTCCTTCAGTGCGGTTGGCTGGTTCGGTTTCTGGTCGATGATGGTTTTCCTTGGTGTTCTCACCATCGGCTTTATCTATGAATGGAAGAAGGGGGCGCTCGAATGGGAGTGATCCAGTCCGATACGACGATGATCGCGCCGCAGGCGAAGGGCATCATCGATCCCAATACCGGCAAGCCCATCGGCGCCGACGACCGCTTCTTCGGTGAGATCAACAATGAGCTCGCCGACAAGGGCTTTCTGGTCACCTCGACCGACGAGCTGATCAACTGGGCCCGCACCGGTTCGCTGATGTGGATGACCTTTGGTCTGGCATGCTGCGCCGTCGAGATGATGCAGCTGTCGATGCCGCGTTACGACGCCGAGCGCTTCGGCTTTGCGCCGCGCGCGAGCCCGCGCCAGTCCGACGTGATGATCGTCGCCGGCACGCTGACCAACAAGATGGCACCGGCACTCCGCAAGGTCTATGACCAGATGCCGGAGCCGCGTTACGTCATCTCGATGGGCTCCTGTGCGAATGGCGGCGGCTACTACCATTATTCCTATTCCGTCGTGCGTGGCTGTGACCGCGTCGTGCCGGTCGATATCTACGTGCCGGGCTGTCCCCCCACGGCAGAAGCTCTGCTTTACGGCGTGATGCTCCTGCAGAAGAAGATCCGGCGCACGGGTACGATCGAGCGGTAAGGCGAAGGGACGAAAAACAATGAGTGAAGCCCTGAACGAGCTCGCTTCCTACCTCGCAGAGGTTCGCGGTGCGCTGATTGCGTCGAGCGAAATCCGCTTCGGCGAGCTGACGCTGACGGCGAAGTCGGAAAACCTGATTTCGCTCCTGACCTTCCTGCGCGACGACGTCCAGTGCGGCTTCGTCAATCTGATCGACATCTGCGGCGCCGACTATCCGACGCGGGAAGATCGCTTTGACGTGGTCTATCACCTGCTGTCGCCCCGCCAGAACCTGCGCATCCGCATCAAGGTCGCAACGGGCGAGTTCAAGCCGGTTCCTTCGGCCTGCTCGGTTTATCCGGGCGCGGACTGGTTCGAGCGCGAAACCTGGGACATGTACGGCATCCTGTTTACCGATCACCCGGACCTGCGCCGCATCCTCACCGACTACGGTTTCGAGGGTCATCCGCTGCGCAAGGACTTCCCCACGACCGGTTTCGTCGAAGTTCGTTATGACGATAGTGCCAAGCGCGTCGTCTACGAGCCGGTCGAGCTCAAGCAGGAATTCCGCAATTTCGACTTCCTCTCGCCTTGGGAAGGCACGGACTACGTGCTGCCCGGCGATGAAAAAGCGAAATAGGATTTAGGCAATAGGCAGTAGCCAATAGACGAGAAGGAGCACGCAGACGACGATCAACTCCTACCAAGATCTGAAGGTGTGGCAACGCGCGATGGATCTTGCGGTGGAGAGCTATGAGGTTACCACGGACTTTCCGCGAGAAGAGGTGTATGGCCTCGTCTCGCAGATTAGGCGGGCAGCTGGTTCTGTTCCCGCCAATATCGCAGAAGGTCACGGTAGGAATGCGACGGGCTCATATGTCCAGCATTTGAAGATTGCTCAGGGTTCTCTGAAAGAGTTGGAAACGCATTTTATTCTGAGTTCCCGCCTTGGACTGGTATCGAAAGACAGAATTAAAGCTGTCATGTCCATGAGCGAAGAAGTTGGAAAAATGCTGAGATCGCTGATCCGCAGCTTGCAGGAAGAACGCAATGGTCGAACCACGTAATAAAGCCCTACTGCCTACTGCCTATTGGCTACTGGCCCAAGGCGCGGAGCGCATTGATGACTGAACACAACGTCCGCAACTTCAACATCAACTTCGGCCCGCAGCATCCGGCGGCGCACGGCGTTCTGCGCCTTGTTCTGGAACTTGACGGTGAAATCGTCGAGCGCGTCGATCCGCATATCGGCCTCCTGCATCGCGGCACCGAGAAGCTGATCGAGACCAAGACCTATCTGCAGGCGCTGCCCTATTTCGATCGTCTCGACTATGTCGCGCCGATGAACCAGGAACATGCCTATTCGCTGGCCGTCGAAAAGCTCCTCGACATCCAGATCCCGATCCGTGGTCAGTTGATCCGCGTTCTCTACTCGGAAATCGGCCGTATTCTCTCGCATCTCTTGAACGTCACCACGCAGGCCATGGACGTCGGTGCGCTGACGCCGCCGCTCTGGGGCTTTGAAGAGCGCGAGAAGCTGATGGTCTTCTATGAGCGCGCCTGCGGGGCGCGCATGCATGCCGCCTATGTTCGTCCCGGTGGTGTTCATCAGGATCTGCCGCACCAGCTGGTCGAGGATATCGGCAAGTGGTGCGACCAGTTCCCGGAAAAGCTCGATGATATCGACGCACTTCTGACCGGCAACCGCATCTTCAAGCAGCGTAACGTCGATATTGGCGTCGTCAGCCTGGATGATTGCTGGGCCTGGGGTTTCTCGGGCGTGATGGTCCGCGGTTCGGGCGCTGCCTGGGACCTGCGCAAGTCGCAGCCCTACGAATGTTACGCCGATCTCGACTTCGACATCATGGTCGGCAAGAACGGCGACTGCTACGACCGTTACCTGATCCGCATGTTCGAAATGCGGGAGTCGGTGAAGATCATGAAGCAGTGCGTCAACCGCTTGCTCGGCGATGCCAAGACCGGTCCTGTTTCGTCGCTGGACGGCAAGGTCGTTCCGCCGAAGCGTGGCGAGATGAAGCGTTCTATGGAAGGCCTCATCCACCACTTCAAGCTCTACACCGAAGGCTATCACGTGCCTGCCGGTGAGGTTTATGCCGCTGTCGAAGCCCCGAAGGGCGAGTTCGGCGTCTACCTCGTCTCCGATGGCACCAACAAGCCGTATCGCTGCAAGATCCGCGCTCCGGGTTATGCCCATCTCCAGGCCATGGACTTCATCTGCCGCGGCCATCAGCTTGCAGACGTGTCGGCAATCCTCGGTTCGCTCGACATCGTGTTCGGGGAAGTTGACCGCTGATGCTGAGAGCTTTCGCCGCCATCGTCCTCTGTCTCGCCGCTGCCACATCCGTGGTGGCGCAGGAGAGCGACGCCGTGGCGACGAAGGCAACCGTATCGATGGCCAATCTCATCGAGCAGGGGTATGAGATCAAGAGTTCGTCCTGGACCGGGGCGAAACTCTTCGTATTCCTGCAGAAAGACAATTCGGCCTATGCCTGCGAATTCGCCAATGTGACGAATACGCGGTGTGGTTCCATAAACTGAGACAAGGCGTGAGGAAGTATGTCCGTTCGTCGACTAGCCGAAGAGCAATTCCAGCCCGCAGCATTCTCCTTCAATGCGGAGAATGCCACCTGGGCTGAGGCCACCATCCGCAAATATCCGGCGGGCCGCCAGCAATCGGCGGTCATTCCGCTGTTGATGCGGGCGCAGGAGCAGGAAGGCTGGGTCACCAAGGCGGCGATCGAATATGTCGGCCAGATGCTCGACATGCCTTTCATCCGCGTCCTCGAAGTCGCGACCTTCTACACCCAGTTCCAGCTGAAGCCGATCGGCACGCGCGCCCATATCCAGGTCTGCGGCACGACGCCCTGCATGCTGCGCGGTGCGGAAGACCTGATCCACGTCTGCAAGTCGAAGATCCATCCGGAGCCCTTCGAGCGCAATGCGGAAGGCACGCTCTCCTGGGAAGAGGTCGAGTGTCAGGGCGCCTGCGTCAACGCGCCGATGGTCATGATCTTCAAGGACGCCTATGAAGACCTGACGCCGACCCAGCTCGAGCACATCATCGATCGTTTTGCCGCAGGGCGTGGTTCCGACATCAAGCCGGGCCCGCAGGTCGATCGCATTTATTCGGCCCCGGTCGGTGGCCCGACGACGCTCACCGACGACATTCAGCCGATCCGTTTCAACGATGCGCCGGCACCGGCCAAGGCCGAAGAGACCTCCGTTCCGCCGGCGAATGCTGCAAAGCCCGTCACGGATGCGCCGGAAACCGACAAGTCGCTGAAGACGCCGGCGACCGCGAAGAAGGCCGCAGCCGAAAACGTCAAGCAGAAGGGCGACAACGCCGATACCGCACGTCCGGTGGAAAAGGCAGCCGCTCAGGCGCCGGCCCCGGTCATGGACGAGAAGAACCGCCCCGCCGGCATCGAGCGTCCGGAAACGCCCGACGATTTGAAGATGATCTCCGGCGTTGGTCCGAAGATCGAAGCGACGTTGAACGGTCTTGGCATCTACAAGTTCGAGCAGGTCGCCAAGTGGAAGAAGGCGGAGCGCGAGTGGGTCGACACCTACCTCAAGTTCTCCGGCCGCATCGAGCGGGACGACTGGGTCAAGCAGGCCAAGGCGCTCGCCAAGGGCGGCGAAGCGGAATACATCAAGGTCTTCGGCAAGAAGCCGCGCTGAGAGGTTAGGTTATGTTGAGAGATCAAGATCGCATCTTCACCAATATTTACGGCCTCAAGGACAAGTCCCTGAAGGGCGCGATGTCGCGCGGCCATTGGGATGGCACCAAGCAGATCCTCGAAAAGGGTCGTGACTGGATCATCAACGAGATGAAGGCCTCCGGTCTTCGTGGTCGCGGCGGTGCAGGCTTCCCGACCGGTCTCAAGTGGTCCTTCATGCCGAAGGAATCGGATGGCCGTCCGCACTACCTCGTCGTCAATGCCGATGAGTCCGAGCCCGGCACCTGCAAGGACCGCGAGATCATGCGTCATGATCCGCACACCCTGATCGAAGGCTGCGTCATCGCCTCCTTCGCCATGGGCGCGCATCATGCCTTCATCTATGTCCGCGGCGAATTCATGCGCGAGCGCGAAGCCCTGCAGGCCGCGATCGACGAGTGCTACGACTACGGTCTGCTCGGCAAGAACAACAAGCTCGGCTACGACATCGACATCGTCGTACATCACGGCGCCGGCGCGTATATCTGCGGCGAAGAAACCGCACTTCTGGAAAGCCTTGAAGGCAAGAAGGGCCAGCCGCGTCTGAAGCCGCCGTTCCCGGCCAATATGGGTCTCTACGGCTGCCCGACCACGGTCAACAACGTCGAATCGATTGCCGTTGCCCCGACCATCCTGCGTCGCGGTGCATCCTGGTATTCGAGCTTCGGTCGCCCGAACAATGCCGGCACCAAGCTGTTTTCGATCTCGGGTCACGTCAACAAGCCGTGCACGGTTGAAGACGCCATGTCGATCACCTTCCAGGAGCTGATTGAAAAGCACTGTGGCGGCATTCGTGGCGGCTGGGACAACCTGCTCGCCGTCATCCCGGGCGGTTCTTCGGTCCCGTGCGTACCGGGCGCCCAGATGAAGGACGCCATCATGGACTATGACGGTCTGCGCGAGCTGGGCTCCGGCCTCGGCACCGCAGCTGTGATCGTCATGGACAAGTCGACCGATATCGTGAAGGCGATCTGGCGCCTCTCGGCTTTCTACAAGCATGAGAGCTGCGGCCAGTGCACGCCGTGCCGCGAAGGCACGGGCTGGATGATGCGCGTGATGGAACGCATGGTGAAGGGCAATGCCCAGAAGCGTGAAATCGACATGCTCTTCCAGGTAACGAAGCAGGTCGAAGGCCACACGATCTGTGCGCTCGGTGATGCAGCCGCATGGCCGATCCAGGGCCTGATCAAGCATTTCCGTCCGGAAATGGAAAAGCGCATCGACCAGTACACCCGCAACGCGATCGCCCATGGGGTGGTCATGGAAGCGGCAGAGTAAGGGACAAAAGGCAATGACAAGCTCTTCGGACAAGGGCGGGAAAAAGGGGCCGGACGACGCGGCATCCGAATCTCGTGGGTCCGAAGGTCTGGAAGGCCTGATGACCAATCCGGCGGCCGCCATGGCCGCCGCCACCGCTTTCGGCTTCGGCATGGCGGCGCAGATGAGCAAGCTCTTCCTCGGCTCTATTCAAGGGGCCATGGATTTGACCGGCCAGATTGCGCGGCAGCTGGAGGAGGAACGCAAGGCGGCGGAGGCGAAGCCGGCAGCTGAGCCTGAGACCAAGGTCGAGGCGCCGGTTATGAAGGTTGAGCCAGCGCCAGTTCCGGCGAAGGTGAAGGCGGAAAAGCCGGTCGCGCCGAAGGTGAAGGCCAAGGCGGAAGCGCCGGTAAAACCGGTTGCCGCCAAGGTTGAAAAGCCGAAGCCGGCACCTAAGGCAAAGACGGTAGCGAAACCTGCGGCCGCACCGAAGGGCAAGGCGAAGCCAGCGCCGAAGGTCGAGGTCGAGGTCGCCGCGCCGGCACCGAAGCCGAAAAGGGCTGCCGGCAAGGCCGACGACCTGAAGAAGATCGACGGCATCGGGCCGAAGGTCGAACAGATGCTGAAGGGCAGGGGGATTACCCGCTTCCAGGCTCTGGCTGATATGGACGAGAAGGCGCTGTCCGCGCTGGACACGGAATTGGGTCTCGACGGCCGGGTGCTGCGGGACGACTGGGCAGGCCAGGCGCGCCGGTTGGCGGGCGGCAAGGCTCGGTCAGGCAGTTGAGTTTATTGTCCGGCCGCGCGGGGGCGATGCGTCGGACTTGAGGGATAAAACCGGCGGCTTTCATCCGGTGCGGACGAAGGCTGTCAGTCGGGGCAGAGATGCCACGGCAGGATGCGCGGAAGCGTGAGGCAGGAAGGCGAATATGGCTAAGCTGAAGATCGACGGCAAAGAGATCGAGGTTCCGGATCATTTCACGCTGTTGCAGGCGTGTGAGGAAGCAGGGGCCGAGGTTCCGCGCTTTTGTTTCCATGAACGGCTGTCGGTCGCCGGCAATTGCCGCATGTGCCTTGTCGAGGTGAAGGGTGGCCCGCCGAAGCCGGCAGCCTCCTGCGCCATGGGCGTGCGCGACATCCGTGGCGGCCCGAACGGCGAACTGCCGGAAGTCTACACCAACACGCCGATGGTCAAGAAGGCCCGCGAAGGCGTGATGGAATTCCTGCTGATCAACCACCCGCTGGATTGCCCGATCTGCGACCAGGGCGGCGAATGCGACCTGCAAGACCAAGCCATGGCCTTCGGGATCGATAGCTCGCGCTACACCGAAAACAAGCGCGCCGTCGAAGACAAGTATATCGGCCCGCTGGTCAAGACCGTGATGAACCGCTGCATCCACTGCACGCGCTGCGTCCGCTTCACCACCGAAGTCGCCGGCATTGCCGAACTCGGCCTGATCGGCCGCGGCGAGGATGCGGAGATCACCACCTATCTCGAGCAGGCCATGACCTCCGAGCTGCAGGGCAACGTCGTCGACCTCTGCCCGGTCGGCGCGCTGACCTCCAAGCCCTTCGCCTTCACGGCCCGTCCGTGGGAACTGAACAAGACCGAATCTGTTGACGTCATGGACGCGCTGGGTTCGGCCATCCGCGTCGACACCCGTGGCCGCGAAGTCATGCGCATCATGCCGCGCGTCAACGAGCAGATCAACGAAGAGTGGATCTCCGACAAGAGCCGCTTCGTCTGGGATGGCCTGAAGACGCAGCGCCTCGACCGCCCCTACGTCAAGAAGGATGGTCGCCTGCAGCCTGCGACCTGGGCGGAAGCCTTTGCCGCGATCAAGTCGGCTGTTGCCTCGACCTCGGCCGACAAGATCGGCGCCGTCGCCGGTGACCTCGCGTCGGTTGAAGAAATCTTCGCGCTGAAGTCGCTGATCAACGCGCTGGGATCTGGCAATACCGACTGTCGCCAGGATGGGACGGCACTTGATCCGTCGCTCGGTCGCTCGACCTACCTCTTCAACACCTCCATCGAAGGCATCGAAGCCGCCGATGCGATCCTCATCGTCGGCGCCAACCCGCGTTACGAAGCGGCCGTCCTGAATGCCCGCATCCGCAAGCGCTGGCGCCGTGGAGGCCTGCCGATCGCGGTGATCGGCGAAGGCGGCGAACTGCGCTATCCCTATGAGTATCTGGGTGCAGGCACGGAGACGCTCGCCGACCTCGTTTCCGGCAAGAACAGCTTCGCCGAAACGCTGAAGGCTGCGAAGAACCCGCTTGTTATCATCGGCCAGGGTGCCCTCGCGGGCGCCGACGGCAAGGCTGTCCTCGCGAACGCCGCAAAGCTCGCCCAGGACGTCGGTGCGCTCACCGACGAATGGAATGGCTTCTCGGTTCTGCACACGGCGGCAGGTCGCGTCGGTGCGCTCGACCTCGGCTTCGTTCCGGGCGAAGGTGCCGTAAGCGCCGTCCAGATGCTATCGTCGCTCGACGTGGTCTTCTTGCTCGGCGCGGACGAACTCGACTTTACCGCGAAGACCGCCAAGTGCGTCGTCTATATCGGCAGCCACGGTGACAACGGCGCCCATCATGCCGACGTCATCCTGCCGGGCGCGACCTACACCGAGAAGTCCGGTACCTGGGTCAACACCGAAGGCCGCGTTCAGATGGGCAACCGCGCCGGTTTCGCGCCGGGCGAGGCCCGCGAAGACTGGGCGATCCTGCGTGCACTTTCCGACGTGCTCGGCAAGAAACTGCCGTTTGATTCGCTGTCGCAACTGCGTGCCAAGCTCTATGAAGCCTACCCGCATTTTGCCGACATCGATGAGGTTGCACCGGGCTCTGTGGCCGATATTGCTGCACTGGCGAAAAAACCCGGTAAGATGGGTAAGTCTCTGTTTGCGTCGCCGGTCAAAGACTTCTATTTGACGAACCCGATCGCGCGCGCTTCGGCCGTCATGGCCGAGTGCTCCGCATTGGCCCGCAACAATTTCAAGGCAGCGGCAGAGTAAGGGCAGGGGACCATGGACAATTTCGTTTCCACCTATGTGTGGCCGGCGGCCATCATGATCGGGCAGTCGCTGCTTCTGCTCGTCTGCCTGCTCGTCTTCATCGCTTACATCCTGCTGGCCGACCGCAAGATCTGGGCAGCCGTCCAGCTGCGCCGCGGTCCGAACGTCGTCGGCCCTTGGGGGCTGTTCCAGTCCTTCGCCGATCTTTTGAAGTTCGTCTTTAAGGAGCCGGTGATCCCGGCCGGCGCCAACAAGGGCGTCTTCCTGCTCGCCCCTCTGGTCGCGGTGACGCTGGCGCTCGCCACCTGGGCCGTCATTCCGGTCAGCTCCGGATGGGTGATTGCTAACATCAATGTCGGCATCCTCTTCGTCTTTGCGGTGTCCTCGCTCGAAGTCTACGGCATCATCATGGGTGGCTGGGCTTCGAACTCGAAATACCCCTTCCTGGGTGCCCTTCGTTCTGCAGCGCAGATGGTGTCCTACGAAGTCTCGATGGGCTTCATCATCGTCACCGTGCTGCTCTGCGTCGGTTCGCTGAACCTGTCCGACATCGTCATGGCGCAGACCGATGGTCTCGGCACGCGTCTCGGGCTGCCGGCCTCCTTCCTCGACTGGCACTGGCTGGCGCTCTTCCCGATGTTCGTGATCTTCTTCATCTCGGCATTGGCTGAAACCAACCGCCCGCCCTTCGATCTTCCGGAAGCGGAATCCGAACTCGTCGCCGGCTTCATGGTCGAATACGGCTCCACGCCCTACATGATGTTCATGCTCGGCGAGTATGCGGCAATCGTTCTGATGTGCTCGCTGACCACCATCCTCTTCCTTGGAGGCTGGCTGCCGCCGGTCGATATCGCGATCCTCAACTGGGTCCCAGGTATCATCTGGTTCATCCTCAAGGCGTGCTTGGTCTTCTTCATGTTCGCCATGGTGAAGGCCTTCGTTCCGCGCTACCGCTACGACCAATTGATGCGCCTTGGCTGGAAGGTCTTCCTTCCGCTGTCGCTCGCCATGGTCGTCATTACCGCATTCGTGCTGAAGCTGATGGGTTGGGCATGATCATGCCCGCCCGGATGTTTCGCTGATTAGGAGAACAAGATGGCTGCTCTCACCCAGGCTATCAATTCGCTCTTCCTGAAGGAATTCGTCGGCGCGTTTTTCCTGTCGATGCGCTATTTCTTCAAGCAGAAGGCCACGATCAACTACCCCTTCGAAAAGGGCCCGGTATCGCCGCGTTTCCGCGGCGAGCACGCACTGCGCCGCTATCCGAACGGCGAAGAGCGCTGCATTGCCTGCAAGCTCTGCGAGGCGATCTGTCCTGCCCAGGCCATCACCATCGAGGCTGGCCCGCGCCGCAACGACGGCACCCGCCGCACGGTGCGTTACGACATCGACATGGTGAAGTGTATCTATTGCGGCTTCTGCCAGGAAGCCTGCCCGGTTGACGCGATCGTCGAGGGGCCGAACTTCGAGTTCGCCACCGAGACCCGCGAAGAGCTCTATTTCGACAAGGCTCGCCTGCTCGACAATGGCGACCGCTGGGAACGCGAAATCGCGCGCAACATCGCGATGGACGCACCCTACCGCTGATCCGTCCGGGTCACGTCCTGGCGGGCATTCGGCTTCGCCAGGTCAATTGAAGTTTTGTAACGGGCATGCCGGTGGGGATACCGGCCATGCCTTATCGGGCGACGGGGCAGGGCCCACGTCCGGGGGAAGATGAAAAGGCACCACCATGGGTCTTCAGGCTCTCTTTTTCTATCTCTTCGCCTTTATCGCCGTGGCTTCGGCCTTCATGGTGATCTCGGCACGGAACCCGGTCCATTCGGTCCTGTTCCTGATTTTGACCTTTATCAACGCATCCGGCCTTCTGCTTCTCACCGGAGCTGAATTCCTGGCGATGATCCTTCTCGTCGTCTATGTCGGCGCCGTGGCGGTTCTCTTCCTCTTCGTCGTGATGATGCTCGACATCGACTTCACCGAACTGCGGGCAGGGGCGGCCAAGCATGCGCCGATCGCCGCGCTGATCGGTCTGGTGGTGGCGATTGAGCTGATCGTCGTCATCGGCGGCAGCGCGATCAGCCCCGAGGCCAAGCTGGCGATCACCCAGCCGATCCCGGCCGTGGTCGAGCGCCAGAACACCCAGGCGCTGGGTGACGTGCTCTACACGGATTATGTCTTCTTCTTCCAGATCGCGGGCCTCGTCCTGTTCGTCGCCATGATCGGCGCGATCGTGCTGACGCTGCGTCACCGCACCAACATCAAGCGCCAGGATATTTCGGCCCAGGTTGCCCGCACGCCCGAGACTGCCGTCAAGGTGGTCAAGGTCAAGTCGGGCCAGGGCATCTGAAGCGAGCACGAGGTCAAGGAACGTAAATTATGGAAATCGGTCTTTCCCACTACCTGACGGTCAGTGCACTGCTCTTCACCCTGGGCGTCTTCGGCATCTTCCTGAACCGCAAGAACGTCATCGTCATCCTGATGTCGGTGGAACTGATCCTGCTCGCGGTCAACATCAACATGATCGCCTTCTCGCACTTCCTCGGCGACCTTGTCGGCCAGGTCTTCGCTCTGTTCATCCTGACGGTGGCTGCAGCGGAAGCCGCGATCGGCCTCGCCATCCTGGTGGTCTTCTATCGTAATCGCGGCTCGATCGCCGTCGAAGACGTCAACATGATGAAGGGCTGACACGGCTATGCTCATCTACAAGGCTATTGTCTTTCTTCCTCTGATTGGCGCGTTGATCGCTGGTCTCGCCGGACGCCAGATCGGCGCCAAGGCATCGGAATACGTGACCACCGGTCTGATGATCGTCGTGGCGCTTCTCTCCTGGGTCGTGTTCTTCCAGGTGGCGCTCAGCCATGAAGCGCATGAAGTCATCAAGGTTCCGGTCCTGCGCTGGATCCAGTCCGGCGGCATCGACGTCGAATGGGCGCTGCGCGTCGATACGCTGACGGCCGTCATGCTGATCGTCGTGAACTCGGTCTCGTGCCTGGTTCACCTCTATTCGATCGGCTACATGCACCACGATCCGCATCGTCCGCGCTTCTTCGCCTATCTCTCGCTCTTCACCTTCGCCATGCTGATGCTGGTGACCTCCGACAACCTGCTGCAGATGTTCTTCGGCTGGGAAGGCGTTGGTCTGGCCTCGTATCTGCTGATCGGCTTCTGGTTCAAGAAGCCGTCTGCATCGGCCGCCGCCATGAAGGCCTTCATCGTCAACCGCGTCGGTGACTTCGGCTTCATCCTCGGCATCGGTGCTGTCTTCGTGATGTTCGGCTCGATCAACTTTGAGACGATCTTCGCCTCGGCCCAGTCCTACCTGCCGGCTGAAGGCGCAGGCTCGCCGGAAGTTGTGCTGAACCTCTTCGGCATGCAGCTCGATCGCAGCCATGCGCTGACCGGCGCCTGCCTGCTGCTCTTCATGGGCGCCATGGGTAAGTCGGCGCAGTTCCTGCTGCACACCTGGCTTCCGGACGCCATGGAAGGCCCGACCCCGGTCTCGGCCCTCATTCATGCCGCAACCATGGTCACCGCCGGCGTCTTCCTCGTCGCCCGCATGTCGCCGCTCTTCGAACTGTCGCATGATGCCCTGACGGTCGTCACCGTCGTCGGTGCGATCACCGCCTTCTTCGCCGCGACCGTCGGTCTGGTGCAGAATGACATCAAGCGCGTCATCGCGTATTCGACCTGCTCGCAGCTCGGCTACATGTTCGTGGCGCTTGGCGTCGGCGCTTATGGTGCCGCGATCTTCCACCTCTTCACACATGCCTTCTTCAAGGCGCTGCTGTTCTTGTGCGCCGGCTCGGTCATCCATGCCGTCGACGGCGAGCAAGACATGCGCCACATGGGCGGCCTGCGTCCGCACATCAAGTGGACCTTCCGCATGATGTTGCTCGGCACGCTCGCCATCACCGGCGTCGGCATCCCGTTCACCTCTTTCGGCTTTGCCGGCTTCTTCTCCAAGGACGTGATCATCGAGGCGACCTATGCATCGCACTCGGGCGTCTCGGGCTTCGCCTTCTCGATGCTGGTCATCGCCGCGCTGTTCACCAGCTTCTATTCGTGGCGCCTGATGTTCCTCACCTTCTTCGGCAAGCCGCGCGCCTCGGCCGACGTCATGCATCACGTGCATGAATCGCCGATGGTCATGCTGCTGCCGCTCTTCCTGCTCGCCATCGGCGCCGTCTTTGCCGGTGTGGTCTTCGAAGGCTTCTTCTACGGCCACGAATACATGGAGTTCTGGAAGGGCGCGCTCTTCACGCTGCCGGAAAACGAACTGCTGGAAGAATTCCACCACGTGCCGGCCTGGGTTGCGCTCAGCCCCTTCGTCGCCATGGTCGTTGGTTTCGTCACCGCCTGGTACATGTATATCAAGAACCCGTCGGCGCCGAAGAAGCTCGCCGAGAGCCAGTGGCTGCTCTACCAGTTCCTGCTGAACAAGTGGTACTTCGACGAAATGTACGACTTCCTCTTCGTCCGCTCGGCCAAGGCGCTTGGTCGCTTCCTGTGGAAGAAGGGTGACGTTGCCACCATCGACGCCTACGGCCCGAACGGGGTTGCCGCAGCCGTCGGCGGCTTGACCCAGAAGGTCGTCCGCCTGCAGTCGGGTTACCTTTATCACTATGCCTTCGCGATGCTGATCGGCATTGCGGCCCTCATTACCTGGATGATGCTCGGGAGCTCCCTCTGATGACCGATTGGCCCATTCTCTCGACGGTCACCTTCCTTCCTCTGGTCGGCGTGGCTCTGCTTCTGCTGACCCGGGGTGACACGGTGCAGGGTCGCCGCAACATCCTCAATGTCTCGCTGCTGACGACGGTCTTCACCTTCGTCGTGTCGCTCTTCGTCTGGATGAACTTCGACAATTCCAATGTCGGCTTTCAGATGGTGGAAGAGCACGCCTGGCTCGGCACCGGCATTTCCTACCGCGTCGGCGTCGACGGCATTTCGGTGCTCTTCGTCGTCCTGACCACGCTGCTCATGCCCTTCTGCATTCTCGCCAGCTGGAATTCGGTCGAGAAGCGTCTGAAGGAATACATGATCGCCTTCCTGGTCCTTGAGACCCTGATGCTCGGCGTGTTCGTCTCGCTCGACATCGTGCTCTTCTACGTCTTCTTCGAGGCGGGCCTGATCCCGATGTTCATCATCATCGGTGTCTGGGGCGGCAAGGATCGCGTCTACGCGTCCTACAAGTTCTTCCTCTACACGCTGCTCGGCTCGGTGCTGATGCTGCTCGCGATCATGGCCATGTACTGGGAAGCCGGCACGACCGACATCTCGGCTCTGCTGCAGCACGACTTCCCGCCGCAGATGCAGACTTGGCTATGGCTCGCCTTCTTCGCCTCCTTTGCGGTGAAGATGCCGATGTGGCCGGTTCATACTTGGCTTCCTGACGCGCACGTTCAGGCACCGACGGCAGGGTCTGTGATTCTGGCGGGTATCCTCCTGAAGCTCGGTGGCTACGGCTTCCTGCGCTTCTCGCTGCCGATGTTCCCGCTGGCCTCCGACTATTTCGCGCCTTTCGTCTTCTCGCTGTCCGTCATTGCCATCATCTACACCTCGCTGGTCGCGATGATGCAGGAAGACATCAAGAAGCTGATCGCCTATTCGTCGATCGCCCACATGGGTTATGTCACGATGGGTATCTTCGCCGCCAATACGCAGGGCGTGCAGGGTGCGATCTTCCAGATGATCAGCCACGGCTTCGTCTCCGGTGCGCTCTTCCTCTGCGTCGGCGTGATCTATGACCGCCTCCATACCCGTGACATCGCGGCCTATGGCGGTCTAGTCAACAACATGCCGAAATATGCGCTCGCCTTCATGGTCTTCACCATGGCCAATGTCGGCCTGCCGGGCACCTCTGGCTTCATCGGCGAATTCCTCACCCTGATCGGCGTCTTCCGCGCCAATACCTGGGTGGCTCTCTTCGCTGCGACCGGCGTCATCCTCTCGGCGGCCTATGCGCTGTGGCTCTATCGCCGCGTTGTCTTCGGCGCGCTGGAGAAGGAGAGCCTGAAGAGCCTGCTCGATCTTTCCGCCCGCGAAAAGCTCGTGCTCTACCCGCTTATTGCCCTCACCATCTTCTTCGGTGTCTACCCGGCGCCGATCCTCGACGCGACTGCGGCTTCCGTCGATCACCTGGTGAACAACTATTCCGCAGCCTTGCAAGCAGCCCAGTCTCTGGCGCTGACTGCGAACTGACGACAGGATCCTTTGGACATGACCGTTGAAACTCTCATTGCAAGCCTGCATCTGGTCACGCCGGAATTGATCCTGGCCGTGGGTGCCATGGTGCTGCTCATGATCGGTGTGTTTTCCGGCGATCGGTCGACCAACGTCGTCACGGGGCTGGCTGTTGCACTCCTCGTCTTCTCGGGTGCCTGGTTGATCGTCTCGGATCCCTCGGGCCAGGCCTTCAACGGCGCCTATATCGCCGATGGCTATTCCCGCTTCATGAAGATCCTCGCGCTGATTGGTTCGATCACCGCGATGATCATGGCGGTTGGCCACGCCCGCTACGACCACCTCGACAAGTTCGAGTTCCCGGTCCTGCTGGTTCTGGCAACCCTTGGCGTCATGCTGATGATCTCGGCCAACAACCTGATCACGCTCTACATGGCGCTGGAACTGCAGTCGCTGGCCCTCTATGTCGTCGCCGCCATCAATCGCGACAGCCTGCGCTCGACCGAAGCTGGCCTCAAGTACTTCGTTCTCGGCGCGCTCTCTTCGGGCATGCTGCTCTACGGTATGTCGCTGGTCTACGGCTTCACCGGCAACACAGGCTTCGAGCAGATCGCCGCTGTCCTGTCGCAGGGCGAGCCGGGTCTTGGCCTGATCTTCGGCCTCGTCTTCGTGCTGGCTGGCCTGGCCTTCAAGATTTCTGCGGTCCCGTTCCACATGTGGACGCCGGACGTCTACGAAGGCGCGCCGACCCCGGTTACCGCTTTCCTGGCGGCTGCGCCGAAGATCGGCGCCATGGCCATCCTGGTCCGTATCGTCATTGATGCGTTCCTGCCGATCTTCGCCGAATGGCAGCAGATCGTCGTGTTCATCTCGATTGCCTCGATGGTGCTCGGTTCGGTCGCGGCCATCGGTCAGAAGAACATCAAGCGACTGATGGCCTATTCCTCCATCGGTCACATGGGTTACGCGCTGGTTGGTCTTGCAGCCGGCAACGACACCGGCGTCGCCGGCGTGCTGCTCTACATGATGATCTATCTGGTCATGACGCTTGGCACCTTCGCTTGCATCATGGCGATGCGCCGCAAGGAAGGTGGCAACGTCGAGAGCATCGACGACCTTGCTGGCCTCTCGACCACGCGTCCCTTCATGGCCTTCGTCCTGACCGCGCTGATGTTCTCGCTTGCCGGCATTCCGCCGCTGGCCGGCTTCTTCGCCAAGTACTTCGTCTTTGTCGCAGCCATCGAAGCCAAGCTCTATGCGCTCGCCATCATCGGCGTCGTCGCCTCGGTCATCGGTGCCTACTACTATCTCCGCATCGTCAAGGTGATGTGGTTCGACGAAGCCAAGGGTGAATTCGACCGCACGGCCATCGAACTGCGCCTCGTCTTCGGTCTCTCGGGCCTGTTTGTCGTCGGCTACGTCCTGTTCGGTGGACCGCTCGGCACCGCTGCAGAAGCGGCTGCAAAGACGCTGTTTAATTGAGCGGCGTCGGCAAGGCCCGCCGGATGTCGATCGACGATTTCCGGCATGTCGCATTGGACGAGGTATCGTCCACCAATACGGAAGCACTCGCCCGCGCTCGCGCGGGCGATTCCGGTTTTCTCTGGGTAACGGCAGAGCGCCAGACCGGCGGCAGAGGCCGTCGCGGCCGCCAATGGGTGTCCGAGCGGGGCAATCTTTATTCCTCGCTACTGCTGGTGGATTTTGCTCCCGCAGAGGAATTGGGCTCGCTGCCGCTCGCGGTGGCGCTGGCGGTCCATCAGACTATCATCTCCGTGATGCCGCTCGGTGGCGCAACCGTCGATATCAAATGGCCGAACGATGTGCTCATTGATCGCCGCAAGACGTCGGGCATTCTGCTTGAGGCCGAACGACTGCCCGATGGCCGAATGGCTCTCGTTATCGGCATCGGTATCAACATCCTGGCGCGGCCTGATCTCGCGCAATACCCGGTGACCTCGCTCGCAGATCAGGGCGTATCGATTTCGCCCGATGAACTTTTTGCCCGGCTCTTCGTCAACATGGCGGATGCACTGTCGGTCTGGGATGAGGGCAGGGGCATCGGCGAAATCGTTGCGCGCTGGCGCCAGGTTGCCTGCGGCATCGGCGAGAAAATCACGGTGAACCTGCCGGATCGGTCGATTTCAGGTATCTTTTCTGGAATTGATGATAAGGGACTTTTATTGCTCGACAGCGCGGCTGGAACTCTGTCCATCGCCGCCGGTGACGTGTTTTTCGGGTAAGACTGGATCGGAAAGAAAGAATGGCCAAGAACGACGAACTGGTTTTCCTCCCGCTGGGCGGTGTAGGGGAAATCGGGATGAACCTCGCATTGTACGGTTATGGTCCGCCGTCCAATCGCCAATGGATCATGGTCGATTGTGGCGTGACTTTTGCCGGCCCGGATCTGCCGGGCGTAGACCTCGTCCTTCCCGACCTGCGCTTCCTGAAGTCGCAGAAGAAGAACCTCAAGGGCATCATCATCACCCATGCCCACGAGGACCATTATGGTGCGCTGAACGATCTTTGGCCGGGCCTCAACGTGCCCGTCTATGCCTCGGGCTTTACCGCCGGCATGCTGGAAGCCAAGCGCGATTATGAAGGCTCGCGCGCCGAAATTCCGATCACGCCTTTCAAGCAGGGCGACCGGATCAATGTCGGGCCTTTCGAAATCGAGGCAATCGGCGTCAACCACTCGATCCCCGAGCCGATGTCATTGGTCATCCGCACACCGCTCGGCAATGTCGTCCATACCGGTGACTGGAAGATCGACCACAATCCGTCGCTTGGCCCGATGACCGATGAAGCCCGTTTCCGGGCCGTCGGCGACGAAGGCGTTCTGGCACTTCTCTGCGACAGCACCAATGCCATGCGTGACGGCGTATCGCCCTCGGAAGAGGCCGTCTCCGAAGGCCTGCGCAAGATCATCGAGGCGGCCGAGGGCCGTGTCGCGATCACCACCTTTTCCTCCAATGTCGGCCGTATCCGCTCGATTGCCCAGGCGGCAGAAGCCGCCGGCCGCGAAGTGCTGCTTCTTGGCAGCTCGCTGAAGCGTGTCACGGCAGTGGCCGAGGATATCGGCATCATGCAGGGCCTTCGTCCCTTCATCGCCGAAGACGAATACGGTTTCATTCCGCGCGACAAGGTCGTCGTGATCCTGACCGGCAGCCAGGGCGAGCCGCGCGCGGCTCTCGCCAAGCTCTCGCGGGACGAAATGCGCAATGTCGCACTGACGTCGGGCGATACGGTCGTCTTTTCCTCGCGCGCCATTCCCGGCAATGAAAAGGCAATCCAGGACATCAAGAATGGACTGGTCGAACAGGGCGTGCATATTGTGACCGACGCGGAAGCGCTGGTGCACGTCTCAGGCCATCCGCGCCGCAATGAACTTTTGAAGATGTACGAGTGGACCCGTCCGGAAATTCTGGTTCCCGTGCATGGCGAAGCCGCCCATCTTGTCGCCCAGGCCGAGCTTGGGCTGCAGGCCGGCATCAAGACGGTGCCGCGCGTGCGCAATGGCGACATTTTGCGACTGGCGCCGGGCCCTGCCGAAGTCATCGATCAGGCGCCGTTCGGCCGCGTCTACAAGGATGGCCGTCTGCTCGGCGACATGGAAGAGATGGGCATCGGTGATCGCAAGAAGCTGTCCTATGTCGGCCATGTTGCAGTGAACGTCGTGCTCGACAGCCGTTTCGACTTCCTCGGCGACCCCGATGTCGTGCCGATCGGCCTGCCCGAATATGATTTCGAGGGCGAGGCCATGGAAGACACGCTCTACGACGCCGTCCTGGGTGCCGTCGAAAGCATTCCGCGCAGCCGTCGCAAGGATCTGGGCACAGTGCGCGAGGCCATCCGGCGTGCGGTTCGTTCCACCGCCAACGAGGTCTGGGGCAAGAAGCCTGTCGTCACCGTGTTCCTGACCAAAGTCTGACAGACGGCAACGGGTGCTTCGCATAATCTGGCGCCACGTTTGTCCTGAAGACTTGTCGGAGGTTGCTCATGCTGGGCCGCGTCAATCACATCGCCATCGCCGTCCCCGATCTCGCCGCAGCTACGGCGAGCTATCGGGATACGCTGGGTGCCCATGTCTCCCAGGCCCAGGCGTTGCCGGAGCATGGCGTGACGGTGGTATTTGTCGAGCTTGAGAATACCAAGGTCGAACTGCTGGAGCCGCTCGGTGCCGAGTCTCCCATCGCCGCTTTCCTGGACAAGAACCCTTCCGGCGGCATGCATCACATCTGCTATGAGGTTGAGGATATCCTCGCTGCCCGCGACCAGTTGTCGGCAACGGGCGCCCGTGTTCTCGGCTCTGGCGAGCCGAAGATCGGCGCGCATGGCAAGCCGGTTCTCTTTCTGCACCCGAAGGATTTCTTCGGCACGCTGATCGAACTCGAACAGGTCTGATCAACCCGGACCCTGCAGTTTTCCCCGCATGCGACGCTTTGACCTTTGTCTGGTATGGTCTGTGCGCTTATAGGAAGTCCGTGCCGCCGGTCATGACATCGCGCGGCCTGAACGTGGAGCAAGTACCATGGCATTCCTTTCGGGCCTGGCCGTCTATTTCGTCATCTGGTGGCTGACTTTGTTTGCCATCCTGCCGATCGGCATGCGCACGCAGGAAGAGGACCAGTCCGTGGTGCCGGGCACCGTTGCAAGCGCTCCGAGCCGCTTCCGCGGCGGCCGCGTTATGCTGCTGACCACGCTTGTATCCGGCGCCATTTATGGCGCCTGGTATGTGGCGGAGACTTACTTCGGATGGGGTTTCAAGGATCTGCCGGTTTTTGTGCCGGGCCTTGTCCAGCAATAAGCCAAACACGTCGAAGGGTAGCTAGGAAGAGTGTGTCGGCTCGCCGGTCCTCAGACTGAAGGCGAATGCCTGTCGGAAGGGCAAAAAAAAACAAGGTCAAAAGACCTTGTTCCAAGTATCGCGTGATCCTTCACCAATTAAGGGGCTGCGACAAAGCGCGCCTAAGATCTGATCCTCCCAAGACTTGACCGCGAGAATGGCAAAGATTTGAACTCCTTGCCTCTTTTGTGGGCTGAACCTAGCCCAAACTATGGACGTTGTCACCCCCAAATCTTGCAGAATTGTAACAGTAAACGGAAAAATTTTGGGCGTGCAAATCTGTCGCATCTCCGTCATGAATTGCCAGTCTGCGCTGTGCTTGCGGGTCGTTGAGGGTGCGCACGCCGCCTGCCTGTGGGCGATTGGACTGTCTCCGGCTTGCGGGTTTTCTTCTGGAGTCCAACCGGCTATGAACGCATCCTGATATCCGTCTTCAATCGCTGATTCCGCGCGGCCGCGCGGCATCGTCAACTGTCTGGAATTCGTTATGCGTCTGTCGCGCTACTTCATGCCGATCCTCAAGGAAAACCCCAAGGAAGCGGAGATCGTGTCCCACCGCCTGATGTTGCGGACGGGCATGATCCGCCAGCAGAGCCAGGGCATCTATTCCTGGCTGCCGCTCGGCAAGCGCGTGCTCGACAAGGTGAACGCGATCATCCGCGAAGAGCAGAACCGCGCCGGCGCCATCGAGCTCTCCATGCCGACCCTCCAGTCGGCCGAGCTCTGGCAGGAAAGCGGTCGCTACGAGGACTACGGCAAGGAAATGCTGCGCATCAAGGACCGCCAGGACCGTCCGATGCTCTACGGCCCGACCAATGAGGAAATGATCACCGACATCTTCCGCTCGTCGGTGAAGTCCTACAAGAGCCTGCCGCTCAATCTCTACCACATCCAGCTGAAGTTCCGCGACGAGATCCGCCCGCGCTTCGGCACCATGCGCTCGCGCGAATTCCTGATGAAGGATGCCTATTCCTTCGACCTGACCCAGGCCGATGCGATCCATTCCTACAACAAGATGTTCGTCGCTTACCTGCGCACCTTCGATCGCCTTGGCCTGCGCGCGATCCCGATGCGCGCCGATACCGGCCCGATCGGCGGCAATCACAGCCACGAATTCATCATTCTCGCCGACACGGGTGAATCGGAGGTCTTCTGCCACAAGAGCTTCGTCGATTTCGACATTCCGTCTGTTGATACTGATTTCGACGATGTCGCCGGTCTGCAGAAGATCTTCGACAAGTGGACCTCGGTCTATGCGGCGACGTCGGAAATGCATGACGAAGCGGCCTTCGGCGCCATCGGCGAAAACGATCGTCTGTCGGCCCGCGGCATCGAGGTCGGCCATATCTTCTATTTCGGCACGAAATATTCCGAGCCGATGGGTGCCAAGGTCCAAGGTCCTGACGGCAAGGAGCACCTTGTCCACATGGGATCATACGGCATTGGCCCGACACGCCTTGTTCCCGCCATCATCGAAGCCTCGCATGACGACAACGGAATCATCTGGCCGGCCTCCGTCGCGCCCTTCGATGCCGTGGTGATCAACATGAAGGCCGGCGACGAGGCCTGCGACAAGGCCTGCGAAACGCTCTATGCAGCGCTGCAGGCTGCCGGAAAGGACGTGCTCTATGATGACACGGACGACCGGGCAGGGACCAAGTTCGCGACCGCCGATCTCATCGGCGTTCCCGTCCAGATCATCGCCGGGCCGCGCTCCGTGGCATCAGGCGAAATCGAACTCAAGGACCGCCAGACCGGCGCCCGCGAGACGATGACGATCGAGGCGGCGATCAACAAGCTGACCGCCTGACCTTGACGGCTTGACGCTGTCGGACTGACCTGAGGGCAAGGAGTGACCATGGCGAGCAAGGCTGCTGGCAACGACACGGCAGGATCCGAAAAGGGTTTGCCTGCGCGTGCCTTTTCCGGTTTCGAACGCATGGTGGCCTGGCGCTACCTGCGCGCCCGGCGAAAGGAAGCCTTCATCTCGGTGATCGCCGGTTTCTCCTTCATCGGCATCATGCTGGGCGTCGCGACGCTGATCATCGTCATGGCTGTCATGAACGGCTTCCGGACGGAGCTTGTCTCGCGCATCCTCGGCATCAACGGCCACATGATCGTCCAGCCGGTCGATCAGCCGCTGTCCGATTATGCCGAACTGGCCACGCGCTTCAGCGCTGTCGAGGGCGTCAAGATGGCGCTGCCGCTCGTTGAGGGCCAGACACTGGCCTCCGGCCGCGAAGGGGCGGGCAGCGGCGCTCTGGTCCGGGGCATTCGACCCGATGACCTCACCAAGCTCTCCGTTGTCTCCTCGAACATACGCCAAGGTGACATGGTCGGCTTTGCCGCAGGGCAGGGCGTGTTGATCGGCTCGCGCATGGCAGCACAGCTCGGCCTGTCGGCTGGCGATACGATCACGCTTGTTTCCCCGGAAGGCGATATCACGCCGCTTGGCGTCAATCCGCGGGTCAAATCCTATCCCGTCTCCGGCATCTTCGAGATCGGCATGTCGGAATATGATGCCTCGATCATCTACATGCCGCTTGAAGAGGCGCAGCTCTATTTCAACGTCGAAGGCATCGTTCAGTCGATCGAACTGTTCATCGACAACCCCGACGACGTCGACCGGCTGCGGCCGCTGATCGAACAGGCCGCTGGCCGGCAGATCTTCGTCACGGACTGGCGCCAGCGCAACCAGACCTTCTTCTCGGCCCTGCAGGTCGAGCGCAACGTCATGTTCATGATCCTGACACTGATCGTGCTCGTCGCCGCTCTCAACATCATCTCCGGCCTGATCATGCTGGTGAAGGACAAGGCGAGCGACATCGCGATCCTGCGTACCATGGGGGCGACCTCGGGCGCCATCATGCGCATCTTCTTCATGACGGGCGCTGCCATCGGCACAGCGGGCACATTTGCCGGCGTCGCGCTCGGCATCATCGTCTGTCTGAACATCGAGAGCATCCGCCAGTTCTTCTCCTGGATCTCGGGCACCGTTCTGTTCGACCCCGAACTCTATTTCCTCAGCCAGCTGCCCGCCGACATGAATGTCAGCGAGACGGTCTCTGTCGTGGTCATGGCGCTCAGCCTGTCCTTCATGGCGACCATCTTCCCGGCCTGGCGGGCCTCGCGCCTGGATCCTGTCCAGGCCCTGCGTTACGAATAAGGATGCCGATCCCGATGGCCAACGACATCGTTCTGTCTCTCACCGGCATCGACCGCCATTACGGTCAGGGCGAAACCGTGCTCTCGATCCTGAAGGGGGCTGATTTTACCCTGCGCACCGGTGAGACGGTGGCGCTGGTCGCTCCCTCGGGCACGGGCAAGTCGACACTTCTGCATGTCGCGGGTCTCCTGGAGCATCCGGATGCCGGCGAAGTGACACTGGGGGGCGTTGCCTGCCAGGAGCTGCCCGACGAACAGCGGACCGCAATGCGCCGCAACTCCGTCGGCTTCGTCTATCAGTTCCACCACCTGCTGCCGGAATTCTCAGCGCTTGAGAATGTGATGATGCCGCAGTTGATCGCCGGCCTGACCCGCAAGGAAGCGGCCGAGCGCGCCAAGCAGTTGCTCGACTATATGCGCGTCGGCCACCGTGCCGATCATCGTCCGGCCGAACTTTCCGGCGGCGAGCAGCAGCGCGTGGCGATTGCCCGCGCCGTTGCCAACGCACCGCTTGTCCTGCTCGCGGATGAGCCGACCGGCAATCTCGATCCCGAGACGGCGTCCTATGTCTTCTCCGCCCTCGAAGCGCTTGTGCGCCAGTCGGGCCTGTCGGCGATGATCGCGACCCACAATCACGAGATTGCGCGGCGCATGGATCGTTGCGTGACGCTCATCGACGGCAAGGTCGTCGAAATCCAGGCCTGATCCACTCTACATCCTTGGTTTCGTTGCGCGAGTGGGAATTTTGTTCCCGTGCGTGCCTTGGCTTTTTTAGGGTTGACAGAAGAACAAGAAGGGAACAAAATACAAACATAGAGGAAACAGGAGACAGACATGACCGAAATTATTCGTGACGTTGCTGCATTCACCTCCATGGCCGTATTCGTTGCCAGCATGACCCTCCTGATGCTCGCTCTGTGAGCGGGCATCGACGAAACCTGTAGACACCTGCCGATCGCCACAAACGTGACTGGACTTCGCAGACGCGAACATCGAAAATCTCGGTGATTCAATGTAATGCGAGGAATGGACGGTATGGGCGAGAGCACAAGCGGGATCGACGCACCTTCCGGATCGCTGACGGGACCGGGCTTCGTGCATCTTCGGGTGCATTCGGCCTATTCTCTACTCGAAGGTGCGCTCCCGCTGAAAAAAATCCTTGGCAAGGCCGTCTCCGACGACCAGCCGGCGATTGCGATTACCGACACCAATAATCTCTTTGTCGCGCTCGAATTCTCCCAGAAGGCGATCGGTGATGGCGTACAACCCATCATCGGCTGCCAGTTGTCGATCGACATGGAAGACTCGACCGGTGAGAAACGGGGCGGCAATGGCCATATGCCGGATCTGCCGGCCATCGTCGTGCTTGCCTCGGATGCTGCGGGTTATGAGCGTCTTGTCGATCTCGTCAGTCGCGCCTATCTCGGCGGCGATGCCGGCCAGCCGGTGCATGTCAAAGTCTCCTGGCTGAGGGAAAGCGGCACGGAGGGCCTGATTGCACTAACCGGTGCAGGCGGTGGGCCTGTTGATCGCCCGCTGCGCGATGGGCATGCAACGCAGGCACAAGCGCGCCTTTTGACCCTGAAGGATCTCTTCGGTGATCGCCTCTATGTCGAATTGCAGCGCCACGGCAATTACGACCGCAGCCACGAGCGCCGCATGGTGCAGCTTGCATACGACCATGACCTGCCGCTGGTGGCAACGAACGAAGCCTTCTTCCCGGCGCGCGATGACTACGATGCCCATGACGCCTTGATGGCGGTTGCCCATAACGCCATCGTGTCGAATGATGATCGCTTCCGCCTGACGCCGGACCATTACCTCAAGAGCCGTGCCGAAATGCAGGCCTTGTTTTCCGACCTGCCGGAGGCCCTGGACAATACGGTCGAAATCGCCCGGCGCTGCTCTTTCGTGCTCTCCACCCGTAAACCGATCCTGCCGCGGTTCACCGGCGGCAGCGACGATCCGGAAGAGGCGGAACGCGAGGAAGCGCTGGAGCTTCGCCGCCAGGCAATCGAGGGTCTCGACAATCGTCTCGCCGCCTTGGGCATGGCGCCGGGTTACGAGGAGAAGGACTATCGCGAACGGCTGGAATTCGAGCTCTCGGTCATCGAGCGCATGAAGTTCCCCGGTTACTTCCTCATCGTTTCGGACTTCATCAAGTGGGCCAAGCAGCATGATATTCCGGTCGGTCCGGGCCGCGGTTCGGGTGCGGGTTCGCTGGTCGCCTACGCGCTGACCATCACCGACGTCGACCCCTTGCGCTTCTCGCTGCTGTTCGAACGCTTCCTCAATCCGGAACGCGTCTCGATGCCTGACTTCGATATCGACTTCTGCCAGGAGCGCCGCGAAGAGGTCATTCGTTATGTGCAGCGGAAATACGGCCGCGAGCAGGTGGGACAGATCATCACCTTCGGATCGCTGCAGGCGCGGGCCGCTCTGCGCGACGTCGGCCGTGTGTTGGAAATGTCCTATGGGCAGGTCGACAAGATCTGCAAACTTGTGCCCAACAACCCGGCCAACCCGACGCCCCTCTCCAAGGCGATCGAGGAGGAACCCAAGCTCCAGGAGGCAGCCGCCGAAGAGCCTGTTGTCGCGCGTCTGCTCGAAATTGCCCAGAAGATCGAAGGTCTCTACCGCCACGCCTCGACGCACGCCGCCGGTATCGTCATCGGCGACCGTCCGCTGTCCAAGCTGGTGCCGATGTATCGCGATCCGCGCTCCGATATGCCGGTCACCCAGTTCAACATGAAATGGGTCGAACAGGCCGGCCTGGTCAAATTCGACTTCCTTGGACTAAAGACGCTGACGGTGCTCAAAACCGCCGTCGATTTCGTCGTCGAACAGCGCGGCCACAAGGTGGATCTGGCGGCGATCCCGCTCGATGACACGCTCACCTACGAGATGCTCTCGCGCGGCGAAACCGTCGGCGTGTTCCAGGTGGAAAGCGCCGGCATGCGCAAGGCCCTCATCGGCATGCGCCCCGACTGCATCGAGGACATCATCGCGCTCGTGGCGCTCTATCGACCGGGCCCGATGGAGAACATCCCCGTTTACAATGCCCGCAAACATGGCGAGGAGGAGCTGGCCTCCGTCCACCCCAAGATCGACTATCTGCTGAAGGAAACGCAGGGCGTTATCGTCTACCAGGAGCAGGTCATGCAGATCGCTCAGGTGCTCTCAGGCTATTCGCTCGGCGAAGCCGACCTTCTGCGCCGCGCCATGGGTAAGAAGATCAAGGCCGAGATGGACCAGCAGTCGGCCCGTTTCGTCGACGGCGCGATGAAGAATGGCGTCTCCAAGCCGCAGGCCAACAACATCTTCGAACTTCTCGCCAAGTTCGCAAACTACGGCTTCAACAAGTCGCATGCCGCCGCCTATGCCATCGTCTCCTACCAGACCGCCTATATGAAGGCGCATTACCCGGTCGAGTTCCTGGCGGCCTCCATGACGCTCGATATGGCCAACACCGAAAAGCTGGTCGACTTCCGCCAGGATGCCGGCCGTCTTGGCATCGAAGTGGTGCCGCCCTCGGTGCAGACTTCCTACCGCCATTTCCAGACCGGCCCGAACCGCATCTATTACGCGCTGGCGGCCATCAAGGGCGTCGGCGAAAACGCCGTTGAACACATCGTCCAGGTGCGCGGCGATACGCCGTTCGCAAGCCTCGAGGATTTCTGCTTGCGCATCGACCCCAAGCAGATCAACCGCCGCGTCTTCGAAAGCCTGATCGCCGCCGGCGCCTTCGACTGCTTCGGCCGTGACCGTGCCGAACTGATCGGCAGCCTCGACCGCATCATGGGTTATGCCCAGCGCGCCCAGGAAAATGCCGTGAGCGGCCAGTCCGACATGTTCGGTTCAGGCGGCGCCAGCGGACCGGAGCAGATCGCCTTTGCGCCCTATACGCCCTGGCTCTCCTCGGAAAAGCTGATGCGCGAGTTCCAGGTGCTCGGATTTTATCTCTCGGCCCACCCGCTGGATGCCTATCGCAGCCTGCTCGACAAGCTGCGCGTCCAGAACTTTGCCGATTTTTCGGTCGCGGTAAAACAGGGGGCGACAGCTGGGCGTCTGGCCGGAACCGTGATCTCGAAGCAGGAGCGGAAAACGCGCACCGGCAACAAGATGGGCATCGTCACCTTCTCGGATGCCTCCGGCCAGTATGAAGCGGTGCTCTTCTCAGAAGGGCTTAACCAGTATCGCGACCTGCTCGAATCCGGCAAATCGCTGGTCATCACGGTCGCCGCCGAAGAGCGTCCGGAAGGTGTCGGCCTGCGCATCCAGACGGCACAGTCGCTGGAGGAGCAGTCGATCCGCATGCAGAAAGCGATGCGCGTCTATGTCCGCGATTCCGGCCCCTTGCGCGCGGTCGCTGCCCACCTCAATGCCCGCGGCGATGGCTTGGTGTCCTTTATCGTCATCAAGGACGAAGGCAAGCGCGAGATCGAGGTCGAACTCACCGAGCGCTTCCGCATCTCGCCGGAAATCGCCGCTGCCATGCGCTCGACGCCGGGCGTGCTGGATGTCGAACTGGTGTGAGGGCGCTCACCCCTTCTTGCGCGTCACGGTAATGAAATCGGTCCCGTCGCCGGTCTCCGGGCCGATCCCGCTGTCGGAGATCGTGATGGATGAGCCTTCGCTCAGCATGGTCTCGATCTTCGCTCTGACATCGCCTGGGATGTCGAGCCGGGCGAGAGCGTCTTCTGCCGTCACGCGGTTGACGTCATCGGCAGGCTCGGTAATGCCCAGGCGCTTCAGCGTTGGGGCGGGCAGATGGTTCTCGATACTGACGCTGCGCCATTCCACCTTGCCCTTGAAACGGTCGACGTGGCTCGCTTCGATGAAATGCGTGCCCAGGCCCTTTTCGGGCGCGCGGATGCCGATCGCCGCCTCGTAGATCGGCTTGAACTTCTGCCGGACCATGATCTGTCCGTCGAGCGGTTTGCCGCGGCCGGCCGATGTCGTGAGCGCCGCGATGAAGCGGGGCGAGAGAATTTCGCCGTCCTTTTCGATCGACTTCCAGCGCTTGTAGCCGCGGATCGCGGCCAGCGTCTGGCTGCCGAGCACGCCGTCCGTGGCCCCTGCGTCGAAGCCAAGTTCGGTCAACATTTCCTGTACGTCGCGCACCTGTTCGCGCTGGCTGCGCCGGGTGATGAGAATACGGAGCGGCGGCTCGTCGTCGAGCACCAGCTGGGCGGCGGCGCCGGCCCTGGGCAAGACCTCGTTCATCGCGACTTCGACGGGTTTGAGCGACGCCTCGATCTTGGTCGGGCGCAATTCGGCATCCGACAGCAATCCGCCTTCAGGGACGGGTTGACGCGGAACGAAGAGGTTGGCGGCAAAGATCGGCTGCGGTGTCACCGGCTCGTCGGTAATGATCACATGGGCGCCGCGTTCGGTCATCGAAAACAGTGTCTTGGCAAAGCCGTTTGGCAGTCGCACGCAGCCATGCGAGGCCGGATAATTGGGAACCTTGCCCTCGTGCAACGCAATGCCCGACCAGGTCAGCCGCTGCATGAAGGGCATCGGCGCGTTCGAATAGATGTTGGATTCGTGATATTTGCGCTTCTCGAGGATCGAGAAGATGCCGGAGGGCGTCGTATGGCCGGGTTTGCCGGTCGACACCTTCGATGTCATCAGAAGCTCGTCGCCATCATAGACGGTCAGCGTCTGCATCGCCTTGGAGACGTAGATCTGCAAGGGGCCACGATCGGCGGCAAGAACGGAGTTGGTAAGGGCGCTGCTGGCCATGAGGCCAAGGCTGAAGGCGAGGGCGAAACGCTTGAACATGATACGACCGGGAATACGCAAAACAGGATGGCGCGATAGTATCCGGCGAAGTTTAAGAAAAGTTTCGCAATCGCTGGACGACGTGCCCGGTACACGGATGTTTGATCGGCTGTCCCCAGGCTTTTTCCGTCAGCCGCCGGCCGATTGTGCCCGCCGTCGTCCCTGCAATTGCGGCGAGGCGACGGCCAGCAGGAGTGCCGCAATCGGCAGCGCGAAGGCATGGCCCAGATGCTTGAAGCCCAGCGCACCGACCAATCCGCCGAAGAAGAACATCGAGACGATCGGAAGCAGGATCGAGAGCTTTCGCCCATCGACGGGGATGGGCGGATGCGACAGCAGGCGGGCGATCCCGAGATAGGCGAACTTGCCGAGCTCGATCCCGATATCGGTCACCATGCCGGTCAGATGCGTGGTGCGGATGCGGGCACCGGAAATCTTGGTGATCGTCGCATTTTGCAGTCCCATCACGAAGCACAGGAGCACGGCAGTGGCCGGCGCGACGGCGGCGTCATGGAGCGTGCCGAGACCGGCAAAGGCGATCAGCAGGCCGGATTCGAGTGCCAGCGGATAGGCATATTGCTGACGCCTGGCATGCCGCCGCGCCCAGTTGATCAGGATTGCCGAGCAGGCGGCGCCGGACAGGAAGGAAAAGAGCAGTGCCAGCCCCGCGCCAACCAGTCCGAACAAGCCGAGCGCCAGATCGTCGGCGATGGAGGAGACGACACCGGTCATGTGCGAGGTGTAGCGCCCGACAGCCAGGAAGCCGCCGGCATTCATGGCCCCCGCGATGAAGGCGAGAATGATGCCGAGCAGAAGGTCATTACCACGCCGGCGGCGGTATGAGGCCGCGATCCGCAAATGGCGCCATCGCCGATCTGCTCGGTGAGGGCGCAAAGCCGGCTGAGGCCTCGGTTCGTGGGCGTGGGGTAGGGCCATGTCAGACTCAAGACCGCTTTCCGGGAAAGGTGTAACCGGTCTGTACCGTACCCTTGCCGAACTTGTCGCGCAATTTGTCCATCGCCGCTTCCGCCGCCGCCCGCCGCGTGGCCTGCGCGTCGACCAGATCCGGCGGATCGGCCGTCGCCGCATCTTTCAGATCGCTGACCCCGATCCCGATCAGGCGAAAACGCGTTCCGTCGGCCTCCTTCTCCAGAAGCGCCATGCCCGTGCGAAAGATCCGGTCCGCCAATTGCGTCGGATCGTCCAGCCGCCGGTTGCGGGTCCGCGACTTGAAGTCGGCGGTTTTCAGCTTCAGCACGACGGTCTGGCCGGCGATCCCATGCCGCTTCAGCCGCCAGGCAACCTTTTCCGAGAGTTCTCGTAGATGTACGATCAGGTCTTCCGGCTTGCTGATATCGTCGAAGAACGTCGTCTCTGCCGAGACGCTCTTGGCCGGATCGTTGGGATGCACGCTGCGGTCGTCGATGCCGCGTGCCAGCCGCGCCAGCCGCTGTCCCATGACGCCGTAGCGTCGCATGAGGGCCGCTTCCTCCATCACCTGCAACTGTCCGATCGTGCGGATGCCGTCGGCCTGCAGAGTGGCGGCCAGCGCCTTGCCCACGCCCCAGATCAGCGTCACCGGCTTGTCGGCGAGAAACGAGATCGCCTCCGAAGCCCCGATCACAGAAAAGCCGCGTGGCTTCTGCAGGTCGGAAGCAACCTTGGCGAGGAACTTGCAGTAGGACAGGCCAACCGAGATCGTGATCCCGATTTCCTGTTCCACCCGACGGGCAAAGCGCGCCAGCACCCGCGCCGGCGGATCGTGATGCAAAAGCTCCGTGCCACGCAGTTCGAGAAAGGCCTCATCGATCGAGATCGGCTGCACCAGCGGCGTCAACTCCTCCATCAGCGCCCGCACCTCGCGCCCAACGCGCACATATTTCTCCATGTCCGGCTTGATCACGACAGCCTGCGGACAGGCCTCCAGCGCCTTGAACATCGGCATGGCCGAACGCACCCCATGGATGCGCGCCACATAACAGGCGGTCGAGACAACGCCACGTTTGCCGCCGCCGATGATCACGGGCTTATCGACGAGTTCGGGATTGTCGCGTTTCTCCACCGCCGCGTAGAAGGCATCGCAATCGACATGCGCGAGTGTCAGGTCATAGAGTTCCGGATGATAGACCAGCCGGGGACTGCCGCAGGCGCGACAGCGCCGCAGTCCATCGGGCTGCCCTTTCAGGCAGTCACGGCAGAAGCCGGGGTGAAGATGGTCGGTCGTTGACATCGCGGGAACAAAGGTTGAACATGCCAACCCTATGCCGCGCCCCGACGCATGACAAGAGCCACGCTCGGCGCAGTCAGCCTGTCCCCACGTCCTTTGTCGAAACGTCCACTCAATTGCGGAAATGCGTCTCGATCAGACCCCGTGCCTCGGCCCAGTCTTGTGCCCGCAGCACATGCGGCTCCGGATCCGGCGCAAAGCGGAAAATCGCGACATCCGGTGGCAGATAGACCAGCGCACAGTCCGGCACATGTTCGCCGACCGAGCGCAGATTGCCGACCATATCGTCGACAAAGGCAAGGGGCAGGGCGCGTTTACCATGCAGCGCCGCAACGATCGGTCCCTTCGGCTCCTCGCTTGATATCATCGGGTAGGAGAGCGTCAGCCGGTCGAGCAGCCGGCGCCGCACTTCCGCGTGTCGCGGCGGCATGGCGGTGAGAAAGACGAGATCGGCCTCTTCGGCCAGCGCATGCAGGCTGTCCACGGCTTCGGCGAAAGGCGTCTGCCAGCGATCCTGCTCGATGAAGAAGTCGTGGATCAAAGCATTGACCGCCACATCATTCAGCGCCGTCTCTGCGGCGTCGACGATATTGCCGGTCAGCTTGAACGAGCGCGGCAGCAGGCTGTAGCCGCGCTCCAGCAGGAAGGCTTCGAAAGGCGTGGCGAACTGGAGCACCACGTCGTCGACGTCGCAGACGATGAGCGGCGGTCGGCAAGCTTGATGTGTTCGAGATCGGTGAGCATCAGAACTCGCCCGAATCGAGCCCGGGTCGCACATAGTGGTGATAGGCAGCAACGACCACCTCGGGTTTGGTGTCCGTTGCCTGGCAGAATTCCATGAGGGTCGGCTCGTGCTGCATCAGGAATTCCAGCATGCCGGCGAGAAAGCCGGGGTCGTTGACAGCATCCCGCATCTGCCCCGGCTGCACGCCGGACAGGGCGAGGAACCGCGAGAGCATGTCCGGCTCGTTGGCCAGCCAGCCAAGGACAGCGACTGCTGTGTCTTCGGCGCTCGCAGGTATATCTCTGTTTTTCATAAAGTCTTTTCCTGTTTCCCTGGCAAATTACCGATTTCGAAACCAAATAGCACTAGCATGTAGGGTGACGGAAGATGCGAACTCGCGCCTGGGTCTGGCAACGGAACCCTGAAGATGCGGGACAAAGGACCGGGTGGATGCCGAAAAAGGTAATGATTGTCGAAGACAATGAGCTGAACATGAAGCTCTTCCGCGATCTTATCGAGGCCTCCGGCTATGAGACGGTGCAGACCCGCAATGGCATGGAGGCGATGGATCTGGCGCGCCGCCACAAGCCCGATCTGATTCTCATGGACATCCAGCTGCCGGAGGTCTCCGGACTTGAAGTGACCAAGTGGCTGAAGGACGATCCCGATCTGCACGTGATCCCGGTGATTGCGGTAACCGCCTTCGCCATGAAGGGTGACGAGGAGCGTATCCGCCAGGGCGGATGCGAAGCCTATGTCTCCAAGCCGATTTCGGTTCCCAAATTCATCGAGACCATCAAGACCTATCTCGGGGATGCGTGAGGAGCCGATGTCATGACAGCGCGTATTCTGGTCGTTGACGATATTCCTGCCAATGTGAAGCTGCTCGAAGCGCGGCTGATGGCGGAGTATTTCGACGTCCTGACCGCGAGCAATGGCTTCGACGCTCTCGATATCTGCGACCGCACCCAGGTCGATGTGATCCTGCTCGACATCATGATGCCGGAAATGGATGGCTTCGAGGTTTGCGAGCGGTTGAAGTCCAATCCGCGTACAGCCCATATTCCTGTCGTCATGGTCACTGCCCTCGACCAGCCATCCGACCGCGTGCGTGGTCTGAAAGCCGGTGCCGACGATTTTCTGACCAAGCCGGTCAATGATCTGCAACTGATTTCCCGCGTCAAGAGCCTCGTGCGCCTGAAGACGCTGAGCGATGAATTGCGCATCCGTCACGACGGCACGCGCCACGCTGGTATCGACGATGCCCTTCGCCTGACGGACGGCCGTCTGGAAGAGCAGGCCCAGGTGCTTCTCGTCGACAGCCGCGGCGCGTCTCAGGAGCGTATCGTCAAGACGCTGAAGCCGATTGCTGAAGTGAGCGCCCTGTCGGATCCCCAGGCCGCCGTTTTTGAAGCTGCCGAAAACGGTTACGATCTGGTGATCGTCAACAGCAACCTCGCGGACTACGATCCCCTGCGCTTCTGCTCGCAGCTTCGCTCGCTGGAGCGCACGCGCTTCATCCCGATCCTGCTGATCACAGAGCAGGGCGACGAGCAGATGATCATCCGTGCCCTCGACCTCGGCGTGAACGATTACATCGTGCGCCCGCTCGATCCGAACGAACTCGTGGCGCGTGCGCTGACCCAGGTTCGCCGCAAGCGCTACAATGACCGCCTGCGCAACAGTGTGCGCCAGACGATCGAACTGGCCGTGACCGATGGCCTCACGGGCCTCCACAATCGTCGCTACCTCGACACCCAGTTGCGCACGCTCTTTGCCCGCGCGAAGGTGCGCGGTCGCCCGCTCACCATCTGCATCACGGATATCGACCGCTTCAAACTGGTGAATGACCAGTTCGGCCACGATGCCGGTGACGAGGTTCTGAAAGAGTTCTCGGGCCGGATTCGGTCCACCGTGCGGGGCGCCGATCTCGCATGCCGCTACGGCGGTGAAGAGTTTGTGCTCGTCATGCCGGATACGACAGCGGATGTTGCAGCCAATGTCGCAGAGCGTCTGCGGTTGATGATCGAGGCCCGTCCTTTCCAGCTCCGATCGGGCGAGGTGCCCTTGATGCTGACGGCGTCCATGGGGATCGCGACACTGGGGCCGGGTATCGACACGCCGGAGCAATTGCTGAAGCAGGCTGACCGAGCGCTCTACGAAGCGAAGAATTCCGGACGAAATCGAGTTGTTGCGGCCGCCGCCTGAACAACCATTCACAGCTTTTTGCGCTGCCGTGAAAAAGGGCGATTGTGACGCCGTTGCACTGTTTTTCAGCGGTTACAGTTGTATCGTTTTCATTTCACCAATATTTCCGGCGCAATGAACGCCATTGCTTGACCAGACTGCATGCATTCTTTTGCATATCATAAAGACTTACCTTTATATTAGATATTTCTTTTGCGATCTGATCTGCGATCAATCCTTCGGACTTTACCCGTGCTTGCCGCTAAGCTTGTTGTTGAGACAGTGGACTATACAATTGCTCCGGGAATAAACGTTCGGGCGCGATCAACAAGTGCGGCCACTCAAGTCTTTCTGTCCCGAATTTAACCATATCAAGAGCATGCAACGTGCGGCAGTTAATAAACTGTTGATTTTTTTCTCTACTTAAGAGAGTTTGACCTCATCGAAAAAGACCTCTCCGAGAGGTTTTGGATACCCCATGATGTCAGGTCCGCCGCATCTCCTGGGTCGTGGGGTCGGTCGGTTGGTGTGCAACGTCAAAGCGGTTCCTCGTGCCGTGTTTGCATGCTGACCGACCCCCTTTCTAAAAGAACACCGGTTCCCCAACGGGAGCCGGTGTTTTTGTTTGTTCCCTGCCGGGAAGGGCGCGTCGGGCATCAACACATGCCAAAGAAAAAGGCGCGTCACAGAGTGACACGCCTTTTTGTGGAACCAGTCCGATCAAGAGATTACTTGATCTTGGTTTCCTTGAACTCGACATGCTTCTTAGCAACCGGGTCGTACTTGGTCTTCGTCATCTTGTCCGTCATCGTACGGCTGTTCTTCGTGGTCACGTAGAAGAAACCCGTGTCGGCCGTCGACAGAAGCTTGATCTTGATGGTTGTAGCCTTGGCCATGGTCGTCCTGCCTCTAATAAACGAAGCCGTGGACGACCGAACGAGGTCCACGGCAAATCTGGCGCGAAACTACAAATCGCGCCCGAAAAGTCAAGTGCGTTTCCGGGTAAAAAGCAGGCGACCCAAGGAAAGCACGACATAGAGGGCGAAGAAGCCCGCGATTGCCCAGGCAAAACCGTCGTTTCCTGTGAGATCGATGGCGGCGCCAATCGCCTGTGGGCCGGCAACCGTGCCGACCGCGTAGCAGAAGATGAAGGCCGCATTGGCGGCCGCCAAGTCTGCCCCGGTGAGTCGCGAGCCGAGATGGCTGAGCCCGATCGTATAAAGACCGGATACGCAGCCGCCCCAGAACAGCAGCACGACCGCCATCAGCTGCCAGTGGTCGGACAGGAGAGGCAGCGCCATCGAGCCACACAGCCCGATGAAGGCGAGAACCGAGAGCAGCAGCCGGCGGTCCTTCATGCGGTCGGAGAGCAGCCCCAGCGGGATCTGGAACACCATGTTGCCGATGCCCATGACGGTGAGCAGCAGGGCGGCCTGCGTCTCGGTAAAGCCCGTACGGGTGGCATAGATCGGAAAGAGCGACAGCCCGCCCGCTTCGACAGCGCCGAAGACGAAGACGGCAACGGTCGCGGTCGGAACGAGGAAGATGTAGCGGAAGAAATGCATCTCCGGCTTCTCGTTCAGCAGCGGACTTTCGAAACGGGCGATATAGATGGGAATGGCGGCCGCAAGGATGGCCGCAGCACCGACTGCGAACGGCAGCAGCCCGTCACTGCCGATGGCGGAGAAGATCAGCGGCCCGGAGGCGAAGCCGACCGCGAGCATGGTGGCATAGATGCCCATGACCAGGCCACGCTTGCGCGATGGCGCTGCGGCATTGATCCAGAATTCCGACAGGATGAAGAGGGTGGTCGTCGCGCCATGAAAGACGATGCGCAGCGGAAACCACATCCAGAACTGCGTCGCATAATAGAAGCCGACGGCACTGATGGCAGAGAGAAGCACGGCCCAGAGCATGGTGGGAACCACGCCGAGCTTGTGGGCAATCTTGGTTGTCACCGGCGCTGCCGCCATCGCGGCTATGCCGGCCATGGCGGAGTTGAGGCCGATCAGGGTGGACGAGATGCCACGCTTCTCGAGGATGATGCTGAGCAGCGGAAGGCCGAGCCCAATGGCGATGCCGACGGCCGAGATGGCGGAGATAGCCGCGACCAGTGATGGCCAGTGGATCTCTTCCCGGTCGCCGTTCAGGCAGTCCTTCGGCTCAGCCATCATGCACCATCCCAAAATGACCACGCGCCGGGGCCGGGAAGGGCCACAGCAAACAAATATTCGGCATCTTGAATGGCATGGAAATGTACGAGCTCCCGACCGTGTTATGTGGGCGCGGCATGTTCACACCGGAATTCGCCTGGCTGTCAACCTGTCCAACGGAGTTCACCGCGAATCACGAGTAACAGGAAGAGTGATAGTTAAGCGTAAAGGGGCACGCCCGCGTGACGGTGACTGTCATCGCCGGGACGCCACTCAGTGATCTTCGACTTCGTCCTTTGCGCCGCCGAAGCCATGCATGCGAAGCGCCCATTGCAGGCCCACCACACCGCCCTTGATCGGCTGCAGGCTGAGCAGCGATGCCACGACGCCGATCGGTGCCCAGATGGCGAAATGCACCCAGCCGGGCAGCACGAAGACGAGGTCGGTGGCCATGAACCCCCCGACGAGCACGTGGCCGAGCACGAGAATCACGAGATAGGCGGGCAGGTCGTCGGCGCGGTGGTGATGATATTCCTCGCCGCAGGCTGCACATGTGTCGACGACCTTGAGATAGCGGCCGAACAGTCTGCCCTCGCCACAGTTCGGGCAGCGGCACAGCAGGCCGCGCTTGATCGAACGCCCCAGCGGACGCTCAACCTCGCTTGCACCACCGAATTGCGCTGTCAGATTCGTCTGGTTAGCCGTCATCATCTCTCTCCGGGGCGTAACTGCATCACCGTCTCGAACGCGGCGGCCTTGTGCCGGGCTGTTTCCTGCCCCGCCCGCCGGCCTTGTGGAAGGAGCGCGCGCCTGCCGGCATCTTGCGCCCTTCGCTCAGCATTTCGAAGCGCAGCGCACCGGCAAGCGGCACGGCTTCGACAAGCCGCACCTCGACGGTGTCGCCGAGCTGATAACCCAGTCCAGACTTCTCGCCCGTCAAGGCCTGGTGGGCTTCGTCGTAGATATAGTAGTCCCGTCCCAGAGTTGAAACCGGGATAAAGCCATCTGCGCCAAATTGCGGCAGGCTGATGAAAAGCCCCGACTTGGTGACACCGCCGATCTGGCCTTCAAAATCCTCGCCGATGCGGCCCGCCAGATGGTGTGCGACCAGACGGTTGACGGTGTCGCGCTCGGCCGCCATTGCCCGACGTTCGAAGGTCGAGATTTCGGCGGCGATATCCTCGAGGCTTGCCTCTTCCTCCTGCGTGATCCCGCCTTCGCCGAGCCCCAGCGCCGCGACGAGCGCGCGATGCACGATCAGGTCGGCATAACGCCGGATCGGCGAGGTGAAATGCGCGTATTTCATCAGGTTCAGGCCGAAATGGCCGATATTGTCTGGGCTGTAGATCGCCTGGCTCTGGCTGCGCAGCACCATCTCGTTGACGATGATCTGGTGCGGCGTGTCCTGCGCCTTCGCCAGAATACCGTTGAACGAGTTGGAGCGCAGATTGCCGCCCTTGACCAGCGAGAAGCCGATCGTCGCCAGGAACTCGCGCAAGACTTCCTGCTTCGAGAGCGTCGGCGCATCATGGATGCGGTAAACGAGCTTCTGGCGCTTGGCCTCCAGCGTTTCTGCGGCGGCCACATTCGCCTGGATCATCATCTCTTCGATCAGCTTATGCGCGTCGAGACGTTCCGGCACATGCACCCGGTCGACGGTGCCGTCGGGCTTCAGGATGATCTTGCGCTCCGGCATGTCGAGTTCGAGCGGCTGGCGGCGATCGCGCCCGCGCTTCAGGGTAGCATAGGCTGCCCATAGCGGCTTCAGGATCGGCTCGAGCAGCGGCCCTGCCTTCTCATCTGCCTGGCCGTCGATCGCCGCCTGTGCCTGCTGGTAAGACAGCTTGGCCGCACTCTTCATCATGATGCGATGGAAAGTGTGCCGGACTTTGCGACCTTCGGCCGAAAACACCATGCGCACGGCGAGCGCCGGCCGGTCCACACCTTCACGCAGCGAGCAGAGATCGTTGGAGATCCGCTCCGGCAGCATCGGCACGACACGGTCGGGGAAATAGACCGAATTACCGCGTTTCAACGCCTCGCGATCGAGCGCCGATTTCGGCCGGATGTAATAAGAGACGTCGGCGATGGCGACGGTCACGACCACGCCGCCCGGATTGTCTTCCGAGGTGTCGGGTTCGGCATAGACGGCGTCGTCATGGTCCTTGGCGTCATGCGGATCGATGGTGATCAGGGGCACATGACGCCAGTCCTCGCGGTGGGACATGCTGGCCGGTTTCGCCGCCTCCGCCTCGTCGATGACAGACTGCGGGAAGATATAGGGAATTCCATGCGCATGAATGGCGATCATCGAGATCGCCTTTTCCGAGGCAACCGAGCCGACGATATTCAGCACCCGTGCGCGGGTGAGCCCCAGACGCGTCGCGCGCGACACCTCGACTTCGACGAGATCGCCATCCTTGGCCTCGCCGATATCGGCCGCATCGATCTGCATCTCCTCGCCCCGGCGCTCGATCGGCATCAGGCGTGCGCCTTCGCCCATCATCCTGACGACACCGAGCACGGCGCCACGCTGACGGTCGATGACCTTGATGACGCGTGCGGTATAGGCCGGGCCTGCACGGTCCTTGTTGGCGAAGATCTTGGCGAGCACCCGGTCGCCGATGCCGCCAACGGCAGTCTTGCCCTTGGCGCGATCGGAACTCGACTGGCGGATCAGCACGGCCGGTGCCGCTCCGGCGTCCTCAGGCCATTCGGCGGGCCGACCGATCAGCTCGCCGTCCTTGTCGCGCGTCGTGATGTCGAGAACGGTCACCGGGGGCAGGGCGCCCGGCCGCGCCAGCGACTTGCGGGTCTTGTTAACAAGACCGTCATTCTCCAGATCGCGCAGCGCCTGCTTTAGCTCCACCCGTGTATCGCCCTTCAACCCAAAGGCCTTGGCGATCTCGCGCTTGGAGGCGCGGTCGGGATTGTCGGTGATGAACTGCAGCAGCACCTCGCGCGAAGGCACCTCGCCATGGATGATGGCGTTGGTGTTGTCTGCCTTCGCCTTGGCCGCGCCTTCCGCACGCCGGCTCTTGCGATTGCCGGAGCCGGGGATCTCGGAGGGGTCGCGGAATTTTCTGCTCAAGTCGCACTCTTCTTCGTTGTTGTCTTTGCCTTCGCAGGCGCCTTTGCTGTGGCCTTGGCAGCCGTCTTGGCCTTCGGCTTGGCCGCAGCCTTCTTCGGCTTTGCATCCGTCGCATCGCCGGCCTTCGCCTTGGCAGTCTTGGCCGGGGCCTTCTTCGCCTTGACCTTGCCGCCATCCTTGGCTGCACGCTCGGCGATCAGCACCAGAGCTTCCTCGACGCTGACCGACTGCGGATCCTTGCCCTTCGGCAGGGTGGCATTCACCTTGCCCCAGTTGACATAGGGACCAAAACGACCGTCGCGGACCGTCATCGCGCCACCGTCAGGATGCTCGCCGAGTTCCTTCAGCGCAACCGCTGCGGTTCGGCCACGCCCGCCCGGATTGGCTTTCTTCTCAGCCAGCACGGTCACGGCACGGTTGATTCCGATCGACAGCACATCCTCAATGCCTTCAAGATTGGCATAGGTGCCGTCATGCAGCACGAAGGGTCCGTAGCGGCCGAGACCGGCCGAAATCATCTTGCCGGTTTCCGGATGCGGGCCGACATCGCGTGGCAGCGACAGAAGCGACAGTGCCTTCTCGAAATCGATATCACCGGGCGCCCAGCCCTTCGGCAGCGAGGAACGCTTCGCTTCCTTGCCGTCGCCGCGCTGCACGTAAGGCCCGAACCGGCCCGAACGCAGCGTGATTTCCTCTTCCGTCACCGGATCCTTGCCGAGCGCCTTCGGCTCGTTGCCGCCGGCATCGGCCTCGGCATTGCCGTCATTGGTCAGCTGGCGGGTGTAATTGCATTCCGGATAATTCGAACAGCCGACGAATGCGCCGTATTTGCCGAGCTTCAGCGACAGATTGCCCGTGCCGCAGACCTGGCAGATGCGCGGGTCGGATCCGTCTTCGCGCTTCGGGAACACCAGCGGTGCAAGCGCTTCGTTCAGCGCATCAAGCACATTGGTGACGCGCAGCTCCTTGGTGTCTTCAATCTGCGAGAAGAAGTCGTTCCAGAAGTCGCGCAACACGTCCTTCCAGTTGAGTTCACCGGCCGAGATCTTGTCGAGCTTCTCCTCGAGATCGGCGGTGAAATCGTATTCGACATACTTCGTGAAGAAGTTTTCGAGGAAGGCCGTGACCAGTCGCCCCTTGGAATGGGGAACGAGCTTGCGCTTGTCCATGATGACATATTCGCGGTCGCTCAAGGTCTTCAGCGTCGCGGCATAGGTGGACGGACGGCCGATGCCGAGCTCTTCCATCTTCTTGATCAGCGAGGCTTCCGAATAGCGCGGCGGCGGCTCGGTGAAATGCTGACTGGAATTGATCTTGCTCTTGGCGAGCGCCTCGCGCGCATTGATCTCCGGCAGGCGGCCATCCTCGTCGTCACCGTCCTCCGCCGGTTCGCCATCTTCTTTCTGGTCGGTATAGGCGGCGATAAAGCCGTCGAAACGGATGACGGAGCCGACGGCGCGCAGGCCCGCCTTGTCGCCCTTGTTGTCGGCGAGGATTTCGACCGTGGTACGTTCGATTTCGGCCGACGCCATCTGGCTGGCAATGCCGCGCTTCCAGATCAGGTCGTAGAGACGCAGTTGGTCGGCATCGAGGAAACGACGCACCTTGTCCGGCGAGCGGTTGAAGTCGGTGGGGCGGATCGCTTCGTGCGCTTCCTGGGCGTTCTTCGCCTTGGTCGAATAGATGCGCGCCTTTTCCGGCACGTAGCGCGGACCAAACTGGTCGGCAACGGCGGAGCGGGCAGCTTCGATGGCTTCGGGTGCCATCTGCACACCGTCGGTACGCATATAGGTAATGAGACCAACGGTCTCGCCGCCGATGTCGATGCCTTCATAGAGCTTCTGCGCCACCTGCATGGTACGCGAGGCCGAGAAGCCGAGCTTCGAGGACGCAGCCTGCTGCAGCGTGGACGTCGTAAACGGAGGACCCGGATTGCGCTTGACCGGCTTGGCCTCGACGCTGTCAACGGCGAAGGCAGCACCTTCGAGAAGTTCCTTGATGCTGCCAGCCTGCTCGCCATTGGTCACCGAGTTGCGCTGCATGCGCTTGCCCTGGTGCGAGACGAGCTTTGCCACGAACTCGTCGCCCCGCGGCGTCTTCAAAAGCGCCGAGATGTTCCAGTATTCTTCGGCAACGAAGCGTTCGATCTCGGTTTCGCGGTCGCAGACGAGGCGGAGCGCCACCGATTGCACGCGGCCAGCCGAGCGGGCGCCGGGCAGCTTGCGCCAGAGAACCGGCGACAGATTGAACCCGACGAGATAGTCGAGCGCACGGCGCGCGAGATAGGCGTCGACCAGCGGCGTGTCGATATCGCGCGGATTGGCCATGGCATCGAGCACGGCCTTCTTGGTGATGGCGTTGAAGACGACGCGCTTGACCGGCTTGTCGCCGATGACACGCTTCTTCTTCAAAAGATCGAGTACGTGCCAGGAAATCGCTTCACCCTCGCGATCCGGGTCGGTCGCGAGAAACAGGCCGTCGGAGGATTTCACCGCATCCGCGATGTCCTTCATCCGCTTCTGCGAGGCGGGATCCACCTCCCAGAGCATCTCGAAATCCTGGTCGGGAAGCACAGAACCGTCCTTGGCCGGAAGATCGCGCACATGGCCGAACGAGGCGAGCACCTTGTATCCGGAACCCAGATACTTGTTGATCGTCTTGGCCTTGGCCGGGGACTCTACGACTACGACATTCATGCTTCACTGCACCTTCATCAGCACTCACAACCGGTGGCACCGTACCACCGCCTTGGAAAACCGACGTTTCGACATGGAGGGCGAAACGGCTGCGGTCAAGAGGTATGACCCATTTTCCGAAATTGCAACGCGCCACAACCAAAAGGAGATATTGCCTAGATTGCAATCTATAATAAATGATGTATCGTATTTTACGAAGAAACTGTGAGGCCGGGAAACGCGGTCTTCCGCAGCGACGGGCATTGAAGATGGCACGAGAAAACGGCGAGACGAACGGTCGCGGTAACCGCACGATGGAGAACATCGCCTACATCCGCCAGATGCTGGGGGAGTTGCGCGCAGTTGCGGAAAACGAGGGTGCGGACATGCTCTGCTACCTGATCGAAATGGCCTATGTCGAAGCCGGCGACGTGCATTCCGGCCGACGCGCGCTCACCTTATCCCATGGAGAGCGACACAAATCCCCCCGCATGCCGTTCTAACCGGCCGGCAAGATCCAGTTCCAGCAGAACGAGATAGACGGTCGATGCGGCAAAGCCGGTATGGCGAATGATGTCATCGATCTCCACCGGCGTCGGCCCTAGGGCCTGAACGATGGTCAGCCGTTCGTCATCGTTGGGCGGCGGCGCCAGCATGCGTGTCTGCCCGTCTTCGCCCGGTTCCTCAGCTTCCGGCTGGCTGAACAGGTCGACCTCGGAAATCGGTGCCAAGGCCTGCAGCACGTCGAGCGCCCGTGTCGTCACCGTCGCCCCATCCTTCAGCAACCCGTTGGTGCCCTCGCAGCGCGGATCGAGCGGCGATCCGGGGACGGCAAAGACCAACCGGCCGAACTCGCCGGCCAGCCGCGCGGTGATCAGCGAGCCGGAGCGTGCCGCAGCTTCAATGACAACCACGCCAAGCGCGATGCCGGCGATCAGCCGGTTGCGGCGGGGAAAATCCCGTGCCCGCGGCTCCCAGCCGAACGGCATTTCGGAAACCGCGAGGCCACGCCCGTCGCAGATGGCGCGCAGCAGGTCGATATTCTCGGGCGGATAAGGCTGATCGAGTCCGCCAGCCATGGCAGCAATCGTGCCGGTCTCAAGGCTTGCACGATGGGCGGCGGCATCAATGCCGCGCGCAAGCCCGGAGACAATGCCATAGCCGGCATTGCCGATTTCACGTGCCATCATGGCGGCAAACTTGGCGCCGCTGATCGAGGCATTGCGTGAGCCGACAATACCGACGGCGGGCAGGCTGGCGGCAGCAAGATCACCCTTGGCAGCAAGAAGGGGAGGGGCGCCGTCGATCTGGCGCAGGGCCGGCGGATAATCCGGCTCGCCGACGCCGATGAACTGGGCTCCGAAGCGCCGGGCGATATCGATCTCGCGCTCGGCATCCTCGACGGTGGCGATGCGGATCGCGCGGGCGGATCCACCCCGCCGTGACAGTTCCGGCAGGGCGGCGAGGGCGGCTTCTGCCGTGCCGAAATGGTTGATCAGATCCCGGAAGGTGGCAGGGCCGACATTGTCGCTGCGGATCAGCCGCAGCCAGGCGATCCTTTGTCGGTCCGTCAGCGCAATTCCTTTTCGTCCTGCGCCGACTGAACCCATGGCTCTCCTCTAGCCCTTCTGGCCGATCTTGCCCTCGGTACCTGCGATCAGACGCTCGATATTCGCCTTGTGGCGCCAATACGTGATGACAGTCATGATGGCGGTGACGAGGGCAGCCTCTTCAACCCCGAGTATCCACAATACAACCGGAATGACAAGTGTGGCGACGAGTGCCGACAACGAAGAGTAGCGTGTGATGAAGGCGACCGAGAGCCAGGCGACCGCAAAGACCAGCACCATCCACGGCGCGACACCGAGCAGCGTACCGATATAGGTCGCAACGCCCTTGCCGCCCTTGAAGCCGAGCCAGATGGGGAAGAGGTGGCCGATGAAGGCGGCGAAACCGGCAAAGAGCCCGGCATTGTGCCCGAAGACCGCATGCGCAATGAGCGCGGCGGCCGTGGCCTTGAGAGCATCGAGAAGCAGTGTGGCGGCCGCCAGCTTCTTGTTGCCGGTGCGCAGCACATTGGTCGCACCGATATTGCCCGAGCCGATCGAGCGCAGGTCGCCAAGGCCGGCCATCTTGGTCAGCACAAGACCGAAGGGGATGGAGCCCAGCAGGTAGCCAAAGGCCAGAACGATGGCGAGATTGCCCCAGCCGAGGGCGGAAAAGTCGATCATGGTATCCCCCTGTCCTTGTTTCCTAGAGCGTATGCACGCACTGGCCGGCGACATAGGTCGCAACGGCCCGGCCCGAGAAACGCGCGTCTTCGAACGGCGTGTTCTTCGAGCGGGCGAGCAGGCTGTCGCGCGAGACGAGCCACGGCTCGTCCAGATCGATGAGCGCAATGTCTCCCGGCGCACCCGGCTTCAGCGTACCGCCGGGCAGGCCGAAAATGTGCGCAGGCCGCGTCGACATGGCATCGATCAGCCGCATCAGGGAGACGTGGCCGGCATGATGCAGCCGAAGCGCTGCCGACAGCATGGTCTCGAGCCCGATCGCGCCATCGGCCGCCTCACCGAAGGGCAGGCGCTTGGTGTCGACATCCTGCGGATCATGCGAGGAGACGATGATGTCGATCTGCCCCTTGGCCAAAGCCTCGACCATGGCCATCCGGTCGTCTTCGGAGCGCAGCGGCGGATAGAGCTTGAAGAAGGTCCGGTATTCGCCGATGTCGTTTTCGTTGAGGCTTAAGTGATTGATCGAGATGCCACAGGTCACCTTGGCGCCGCGCTTGCGGGCAACCTCGATCGCTTCGACTGATTCCGGCACGGAGATCTGCGATGCATGATACTTGGCGCGGGTGAGGCCGGCGATGCGCAGATCCCGCTCCAGCGGAATGATCTCGGTTTCGCGCGGGATGCCGCCGAGCCCGAGCCAGCTGGCGAGCAGCCCCTCGTTCATCACGCCATTGGCCGCGAGATATTTTTCCCGGGTTTCGAGCGCGATCACGGCGTCGAATTCGCGCGCATAGGTCATCGCGCGCCGCAGCACCTGTGTGTCGTTCAGTCCGTACCGACCATTGGTGAAGGCAACGGCACCGGCAAGCTGCAAAAGCCCCATCTCGGTCATTTCACCGCTGGTCATGCCCTTGGTCAGCGCCGCTGCCGGATAGACATGGACGCTGGCCGTATCGCGGGCGGTCTTCTTGACGAATTCGACCAGTGCGATGTCGTCGATAACGGGATCGGTTTCCGGCATCATGATGAAGGAGGTGATGCCCCCGGCCGCTGCCGCACGGCTGGCCGATGCGATCGTCTCGCGATGCTCGGACCCCGGCTCTCCGACAAAGACGCGGGCATCGACGAGGCCCGGCACGGCGACGAGACCTTGTGCATCGCGGATCTCGGCACCCTCGGGCGCGCCCTGATTCTGCGCATCGGCTCCGGCCGCCAGGATCAACCCGTCGCGGCCAACGATGATGGCGCCAACCTCGTCGAGGTTGCGCGACGGGTCGACGATGCGGGCATTCTTGAGGACAAGCGGTTTCATCATGCGCCAAATCCTTCCGAACGCGGCCCCTGGTTCTGCGAGACAAGCAGCGTTTCCATCACAGCCATGCGCACGGCAACGCCCATCTCAACCTGGCTCTCGATCACGCTCTGCGGACCATCGGCCACTTCAGACGCGATCTCGACGCCCCGGTTCATCGGGCCGGGATGCATCACGAGTGCATCCTCCTTCGCAGCCTTCAGCTTTTCGGCGTCGAGCCCGTAGAAGTGGAAGTATTCACGCACCGAAGGCACGAAGGAGCCGGACATGCGCTCGCGCTGCAGGCGCAACATCATGACGACGTCGGCGCCCTTCAGCCCTTCCTTCATGTCATGAAAGACCTCGCAGCCCATGTCGGCAATGCCGGCGGGCAGGAGGGTAGCCGGGGCGACGACCCGCACACGGGCGCCCATGGCATTGAGCAGCAGGATGTTGGAGCGCGCGACACGCGAATGCAGCACGTCGCCGCAGATGGCGACGATGATGCGGGACAGCTTGCCCCGTGCGCGGCGGATCGTCAGCGCATCGAGCAGCGCCTGGGTCGGATGTTCATGCTGACCATCGCCGGCATTGACCACCGAGCACGCGACTTTTTGCGCGAGGAGAGCTGCAGCACCCGCCGAGGAGTGGCGAACCACCAGCACATCCGGCCGCATGGCATTCAGCGTCATCGCCGTATCGATCAGCGTTTCGCCCTTCTTCACCGACGAATTGCCGACCGACATGTTCATCACGTCGGCGCCAAGGCGTTTGCCCGCAAGCTCGAACGAGGATTGCGTCCGCGTCGAGGCTTCGAAGAACAGGTTGATCTGGGTGAGACCGCGCAGCGTGGAAGTTTTCTTCTCCCGCTGGCGGCTGATTTTGACGGCTTCGTCCGCCTTGTCGAGCAGGAACGTGATGTCCTGTTCGGTAAGGCCCTTGATGCCGATGAGATGGCGATGGGGAAAGAAGACCATGGAGACGTCCTCCTGAGATGTCACGCGGTCTATAATGATTGCCATGCAGGGGAGCAAGCATATGCTATGTGGATTGCGGCGCGGTCCCCATGTAATAGGAGCCGACTGCGGCTATGCAGGGGCCCGGATGCAGCCGCATGCGTTGGACCGGCGTGCTCTATGGAAATTCGAGGCGAACCGCTCAAAGACAAGCGGGCGCTGATTACGAGATCGGCTTTTGTTGAATGAACCGGACTGAAGAAAAACTCGCCGCCCTGAACCAGCCCAAGCCTTGGTCCGGCATCAATGCCTATCGCGCCGATCCACTTCTCGTCGATCTCTCCTCCTCCCTGTCGCGCCCGCTGCGCGAGGAATACGACGTCATCGGCAAATATGTGACCTCGCCGGAAGCCCAGGAACTGGCCCGCATGGCCAATGCCAGCCCACCGCAACTGCGCACCCATGGCGTGCGCGGCGAACGGTTGGACGTCGTCGAGTTCCATCCGGCCTGGCATGCGCTGATGCGCCGCTCCATGGCGTCGGGCCTGCATTCCTCCGTCTGGGAGGATCAGTCCGAGGCAAGAGGCCATGAACACAAGGCGCGCGCTATAAGGTTCTTCCTGACAGCCCAGCTGGAATCAGGGCATCTCTGCCCGCTCACCATGACCAGCGCCTCGGTCGCCGCTTTGGTTGCCTCGCCGGCCGTCCAGAAGGAATGGACCCCAAAGATCCTGTCGCGCAAATACGACAGCGGCAACAAGCCTCCGATGCAGAAGACCGCCGTCACCATCGGCATGGGCATGACGGAAAAGCAGGGCGGCACCGATGTGCGCGCCAACACCACGACCGGCGAGCGGGTGGGCGAGGGCATCTACCGCCTCTCCGGCCACAAGTGGTTCATGTCCGCTCCGATGAGCGACGCCTTCGTCATGCTCGCCCAGACCAAGGACGGCATGGGCTGTTTCCTCGTGCCCCGCCTGCTGGAAGACGGCTCCGCCAATGGTCTCGAGTTCCAGCGTCTGAAGGACAAGGTCGGCAACCGCTCGAATGCCTCGTCCGAGGTCGAATTCTCCGAGACCTTCGGCTTCCTGCTCGGCTCGCCCGGAGATGGCGTTCGCACCATTCTCGACATGGTGACGCTGACGCGCCTCGACTGTGCGCTGTCTTCGGCCGCCATGATGCGCGCCTCGATGGCAGAAGCCGTCCACCACGTGCGTGGCCGTGCCGTCTTCGGCAAGAACCTGATCGACCAGCCGCTGATGACCCGCGTGCTGGCCGACATGGCACTCGACGTGGCTGCCGCGACCGCACTTGCCTTCCGCCTGGCCGACAGTTTCGACAAGGCGCGCGAAAACCCTGTCGATGCCGCTTACGCCCGCGTCATGACGCCGGTTGCGAAATACTGGATATGCAAGATCGCGCCTGGCTTGATCTACGAGGCGATGGAATGCATCGGCGGCAGCGGCTATGTCGAGGAGCGCCCGATTGCCCGTCACTACCGTGAAGCCCCGGTCAATGCGATCTGGGAAGGCTCCGGCAATGTCATGGCGCTCGATGTGCTCAGAGTGCTGAGCCGTGGCAAGGACCTGTTCGAAACCCTGTTTGCCGGTCTGGAGCGTGATCTCGGGCCGTCGGGCAAGAAGACGGTCGAAGTCCTGCGCGCAGCGACCGCTCTCGCCGACCGCGACGAAGGGGCAGGGCGCCTCTTGATCGAGCAACTGGCGCTCGCCGCCGGTGCCGCCGAACTCTATCGCTTGGGCGCCGGCAAGATCGCCGATGCCTTCCTCGAATCGCGGCTCGCCGGCGGCTGGCGCCATACCTATGGCGTGCTCGATGCCCGCTTCGATTCGCGTTACGTGCTCGACCTGCTTTATCCGCCGGCGAGCTGAGCGACGACGTAAAGCACGACCGGAATGGTGAAGAAGGCGGCGACCGTCTGCACGGTGGCCGCTGCCGCATAGAGCTCGGCATCGCCACCCATCTGCCGGGCCAGCACATAACCGTTCATCGCTGTCGGTACGGCGGCTCCAAGCGCGATCATCACCACCGTCTGGCCGGTCAAACCGGCGGCAAGCGCTATGGACACAGACACCACCGGAAAGAGCAGCAGCTTCAGCGCAACCGACAACAGCACCGCGCCGCTCGGCCTCAGCGCATCTGCGATCCTGAGGCCGGCGCCGACATTGACCAATCCGAGCGGCAGGGACGCGGCGGCGAGCAATCCGATCGTCGTCAGAACCGGGTCGTAAACGGGAATGCCTGCGAGGTTCAGGACAACGCCCAACCCCGAACCGAGGATGATCGGGTTGGTCAGGATTCTCCATGCAAACACCTTGAAGCTGCGGCTCTGGCCGGAGAACCAGACCATGACGCCGACATTGATCAGGTTCAGCGGAATGATGATCGCCGCCATGATGACCGCAATGACGGCGAGCCCCTCATGGCCGGCGAGCTTCTCGCCGATCGCAAGCGCCATGAAGCCGTTCCACCGCGTCGCCGTCTGGAAGACCGACGTGTAGGACGCAGCCGGCATGCCGGCTTTGCGCAGCACCGGCCAGAGCGCCAAGGAAACGCCGGTCATGATCCCGACGGCAATCAGCGAAACAAGGCTGACACGCCCACCGTCGAGGGCGGCGAAATCGATCTTCACCATGGTGTGAAAGAGAAGTGCAGGAAACAGCACGTAGTAGCCGAATTGCTCGAGCCCGCTCCAGAAACTTTCCTGGATGACAGGCGCACGGCGCAAGCCAACCCCGATCACGACGAGCAGGAAGATCGGCAGGATGCTTTCGAAGATGATCAGCATGGGAGGTCCGGCGGGAGGAGGCGAGGGATCGATCGTTAACGGCCAAGCCTCGGTCAGGCAACGAGAAACCGGCCTTCACCGTGCTGTCGCCGTAAATGCTTGATCTGGCTTATCCCCAGCCGTCGTTAACCTTAACAAAGGGTTTACGTTGCGCCCGGCGCGCGAACAGGACAACTTTTCCCTGGGACAGGTGTTGAAAGGCGTAAGCAGTGCGAGTCGTGGCTCCGGCAAGGCCGGTGATAACCATCATGATGATGGTCTTCTTTGCGGGGCTGGCGCTCGATATCGCCGTGCCGGCCCTCGTGTTGACCACGATGGCTGGACTGAGATGGCTGGTGGACCACTGGCCGGTAGCGAATGATTCGCTGCTGATGCGAAAGGCAGAGACGGCATGAAGACATTTCTGCTCTTGTGGGCCACGCCCATTGCGCTTCTCGGCGCCTGGTACAGCCTGTCCTATTACGACATGAGCTTCGGCATCTTCATGCTCACCCGCCAGGCCCATGATCTGGTGTTCCAGATCTATGGCAATGTGCTCGGCCTTCCGCCCGAAACCATTCCGCCGCTCGTCATGCGCGCGGTGGTCGTCGATAGCCTGGTTCTTTTCGCTTTCATGGCCTTCCGCCGCCGCAAGGCGATCAAGGCCTGGTGGCGCGCGCGTCAGGCGTCATCGGACGTGGCGGAAACCCGCGCCAGCCCGGAAAGCCTGTCCAGCGCGCCCTGAAGGATGAAGCTGGCCGCAGCCGAATCGATGCGCTCGCTGCGTTTTGCCCGCGACACATCCATTTCCAGAAGTGCCCGTTCGGCGGCAACGGTCGACAGCCTCTCGTCCCAGAAGACGAAGGGAATATCGGTCTTGTCGGCCATGGCCCGGACGAAAGCCCGCGTCGCCTGGACGCGCGGCCCGGACGAGCCATCCATGTTGACCGGAAGCCCGATCACGAAGGCAACGATCCGCTCCTTGGTGGCAAAGGCCAGAAGCAGCTCGGCATCCTGCGTGAACTTGATCCGTTTCAGCACCGGGCGAGGGGTCGAGAAGCGGCGCCCGAGATCCGATACGGAAAGCCCGATCGTCTTCGTGCCCAAATCGAGGCCGGCAATCGCCTGGTTCGGCTGAAGCCGTTCGGCCAGTTCCTCGACGGTCAGTGTCGCCACGTCTCTTACCCCTCCAATGCCTCAGCGCTTGCGAACGAACTCGGTGCGCAGCACCAGTCCCTTGATCGCGTCGTGCCGGCAGTCGATTTCTTCCGGATTGTCGGTGAGGCGGATCGAACGGATCACGGTGCCCTGTTTCAGGGTTTGCCCTGCGCCCTTGACCTTCAGGTCCTTCACCAGCACGACGGAATCACCGTCTGCCAGAACGTTGCCGGACGCGTCGCGGGCTTCGGGCTTTGCGCTCTTTGCTGCAGCCTCGGCTGCAGACAGCCACTCGCCAGTGGCCTCATCATATACATAATCATCGTCGGCCATGGTCGGTCCTTCCTGAACTGCAGCAATACGGCTGCCATCATGGTCGCATAGACCACAGGTGTCCTGTGTGCAACTGACGCAGTTTTCCAGCAGTTGCCGGGCTTGGCATTTGCCATATATTGCCCCGCAACACAGCAAACCGGAGAGATACCATGAAGATCACCTGGCTCGGCCATTCCGCCTTCCGCCTCGACAGCGCCACCGCTTCGATCCTGATCGATCCTTTCCTCTCGTATAACCCGAGCTTTGCCGGTCTCGACCTGAAGGACCAGACCAAGGGTGTGACCCATATTCTGCTCACCCATGGCCATGGCGACCATGTCGGCGATACGGTTCAGCTTGCCAAGGAGACCGGCGCGACCGTTCTTGCCAATGCCGATCTCGCTGCCTGGCTGGGCTCCAAGGGCGTCGACAAGATCGAAATGGGCAATACCGGTGGCACCATCGGTTTCGAAGGCTTCTCCGTCACCTTCACCAACGCGCTGCATTCCTCGGCCCAGATCACCGAAGACGGCGTCTCCCACGCGCTCGGCAATGCCAATGGCCTGATGCTGCATTTCGACGATGAAGCCTCGCTCCTGCACATGGGCGACACCGACATCTTTTCCGACATGCAGCTGATCAAGGAACTGCACCAGCCGGATATTGGCCTGGTGCCGATCGGCGACCGGTTCACGATGGGGGGAGCCGTGGCCGCGCTCGCCTGCCAGCGCTATTTCGACTTCAAGACGGCGATCCCGTGCCACTACGGCACCTTCCCGATCATCGACCAGACGCCGGAGAAATTCGTCGCCGGTCTCGACGGCACACGCACCCGCGTACTCACCCCGCGACCGGGGTCTGCGGTCGAGGTCTGACGAAACCCCGTTGCTTCAGCGCTTGACGGCCATTATAGCGAAGAAAACAGTCCATCCGGAGAATGCCCATGTCTGTCGATCTCGCCACCGTCAAGCGCGTTGCCCGTCTTGCCCGTCTCGCCGTCAGCGAGGAACAGGCCGAGCGCATGACCGGTGAACTGAACGGCATCCTCGGCTTCGTCGAGCAGCTCGACGAGGTCGACGTCACTGGCGTCGAGCCGATGACCTCGGTGACGCCCATGGCGATGAAGAAGCGCGCCGACGTCGTGACCGATGGCAACAAGGCTGATGCCATCGTCGCCAATGCACCGGCGACCGACCGCAATTTCTTCCAGGTGCCGAAGGTCGTCGAGTAAGATCCGGCCGCCGATCTCCTGCCGAGCCTCCCGAATTTCCCGCCCCTAGGGGCGCAGACAGTCTAAAGTGAACCTGCCATGAGCGAACTGACCAGCCTCACCATCGCCGAAGCCCGCGCGAAACTCGCCGCCAAGGAGATCAAGGCCGTCGAACTGACGGATGCCTATCTCTCCGCGATCGAGGCCACCAATGGTGCGCTGAACGCCTATGTTGCCGTCACCCCTGACATTGCCCGCGACATGGCCAAGGCTTCGGATTCCCGCATCGCGGAAGGCAAGGCCGGCGTGCTCGAAGGCATCCCGCTCGGCGTCAAGGACCTCTTCGCCACAAAGGGCGTGCACACCCAGGCCTGTAGCCACATCCTCGATGGCTTCAAGCCGGAATATGAATCGACCGTCACCACGAATCTGTGGAATGCCGGTGCCGTCATGCTCGGCAAGCTCAACATGGACGAATTCGCCATGGGCTCGTCGAACGAGAGCTCGTACTATGGCCCGGCCGTCAACCCGTGGAAGGCCACGGGCTCTGACGAGAAGCTGGTTCCCGGCGGCTCCTCCGGCGGTTCGGCCGCAGCCGTTGCCGCCCATCTCTGCGCAGGCGCCACCGCCACCGACACTGGCGGCTCGATCCGCCAGCCGGCCGCCTTCACCGGCACCGTCGGCATCAAGCCCACCTATGGCCGCTGCTCGCGCTGGGGCATCGTGGCGTTTGCCTCGTCGCTTGATCAGGCCGGCCCGATCGCTCGCGACGTGCGTGATGCGGCGATTCTTCTGAAATCCATGGCCAGCACCGACGCGAAGGACACGACCTCCGTCGATCTGCCGGTGCCGGATTACGAAAAGGCCATCGGCGGCTCCGTGAAGGGCATGAAGATCGGTATCCCCCGGGAATACCGCGTCGACGGCATGTCGGAGGAAATCCTGGCGCTCTGGCAACAGGGCATCGCATGGCTGAAGGAGGCCGGTGCCGAGATCGTCGACATTTCCCTGCCGCACACCAAATACGCGCTTCCGGCTTATTACATCGTCGCGCCCGCCGAAGCCTCGTCGAACCTCGCCCGCTATGACGGCGTCCGCTACGGCCTACGGGTCGACGGCAAGGACATTGCCGACATGTATGAAAAGACCCGTGCCGAAGGTTTCGGCAAGGAAGTCCAGCGCCGCATCATGATCGGCACCTATGTGCTCTCGGCCGGTTACTACGACGCCTACTACCTGAAGGCCCAGAAGGTCCGCACCCTGATCAAGCGCGACTTCGAACTCGCGTTTGAGGCCGGCGTCGATGCGATCCTTGCCCCGATCACCCCGACGTCTGCTTTCGCGATCGGCGACAAGGAACTGGCCGCCGATCCGGTCAAGATGTACCTGCAGGACGTCTTTACGATCACGCTGAACATGGCGGGGCTTCCCGGCATCTCGGTGCCTGCCGGCATCGACAGCAAGGGCCTGCCGCTCGGCCTGCAGATCATCGGCAAGCCCTTCGAGGAGGAAACCCTCTTCAAGACGGCCCATGTCATCGAGCAGGCCGCCGGCACGTTCACGCCGGCCAAGTGGTGGTAAGCGACTTTATCATTCGTGACATGAGCGCGGCCGATGCTGACAGCGTCGGCCGTGTCGGTTTTGAGGCCTGGGCGTCCAATCCAGTGCTGAATGCCTACGGCGCGGACATGGTGGTCCGCATCCGCTCGAGCTTCCACGGCTTCGCCAGGGACCACTTCAATCTGATCACGGTTGGCGAACTGGGCGGCGAGATCGCCGGCTGGACGGCTCGGGAGGGGGAGCGCGACTATATCTCGGATCTCTGGGTAAGCCCAGCCCATCAGGGGCTCGGCATCGGCTCGGCGCTTCTGTCGGCGACGCTGAGGACCATGCGCGCGGAAGGCCTGAAACGGGCGCGGATCGATACACACGCCGCCAACGAAGGTGCCATCCGGCTCTATCAGGAGCTCGGCTTTGCCGTGGTCTGGCACGGCATGCAGCATTCTCCGGCCATGGGCATGATGGTTGAGAAGGTGAAAATGCAGCAGGAGCTGTGAGGCGCGCAGTGCGTCCTTGCCAAGAGTTCAATCCCCGGATGGCGGATACAGTTTGCGCTGGTGAAGGATGGTCACGATGTCGAGTTCTGCGGTCGAGACCACCCGATAGATCACAGTATATGGGAGACCATGGACCGCAAACTCGCGGGTGCCATTAACAGCTCCGGGCCGCCCCAGAAGCGGAAACTGGCCCAGCGTTTCAGTGACCTGCCGCAACCGTGACAGGATCCGCCCGGCGGCGGATGGATCCTGGTCGGCGATATAGGTGTGAATGGCAGTGAGGTCGGCGGTCGCTTGGGGGGAGAACTTAACGTTCAAAGCCAAAGCGCTCCCAGACATCAGCAGCCGGGATCATCGCATCACGATCCTCGCACTGCTTGAGCGCCTTGGTGACTTTCTCGATCTTCCAGGCTTCATACTCTGCCGGCGACGAATCCGCAGACGGCGGCGCAAAGTCGATCTCGTCGGAAGGTTTTGATCTCGGTCCAACCATGACGATAGAATAACCCATAGTCGCGTCGACGCCAACAGCGTGATTGGGTAGCCAGCACCGCCGTGGGCGGTACTGGCTTCAGCCTACCGGTTATCCAGCTCCGCCCTGACGAGCCGCAAGCCCCGTTCGGTGATCCGGTAGGGCTTGCCCTCCCTCGAGCTGATCGCCCTCAGACGTTTCAGCCTGCGGAAAAGCTCGATGTCGAAGCCGGGATAGAGCCAGCCGTCGCGGGAAAAGCACAGGGCTTTCTCGATCTTGCGGCGATCGTCGCGGTGGATTTCGATCCAACCACCCTGGGCCATGAGGTGAAGAATACGCTGATCGTTGCGTGAAATGTCCATGAGATGATGTCCGGAGAAACGCGCCTGGAGGCGCGCATGAAAGCGGATCCGGCGCCGCTGGGCGTCGGGGCTTCGTTTTCTGGCCCTGGCCGCATGATCCGTGAGGGATCGCGGGGCAGGGCCTTTACCGGGTCTCGGACGAACCGAACATCAAAACTCCTATGGACCTTTCTCACCTATCAGATCGCGGCAGAACCGTCCATATCGCGGGGCGAGCTCCTCTGGCCACGAATCGCTGCAGGTGTTTTACTGCCGGCAACGACGAGGTGTGAATGATCACAATCCGCAAGGCGCGACAGGAGGAAGCCGAAATCCTGGCCGAGATCGGGGTGCGTGCCTGGCAAAAGGCGATGATCCCGGTCGGCGAGACGCTGGACATGGTCGGCAATGCCCGCAATGCCTTCCTGCGGTTTACCCGCGAAGGCTGGATCACCATCACCGTGATCGAGAAGTCCGGACAGCCTGTTGGCTGGGCGGCCCGCGAAGATCTGGATGAGGCCATCACCGACTTCTGGATCGACCCTGAACGTGAAGGGCATGGGTTCGGCGCCGAATTGCTCGCCGCCGTCGAAAGCGAAATCGTCGACAAGGGGTTTTCCAAGGCGAGTCTTCAGACGCACGCCATGAACAGCCAGGCCCTGCGCTTCTTCGAAAAGCACGGCTATTCGGTGAACTGGCTGACGGTGACCTATAATCCCAAGCTCGACCGGGACGTTCAGTCCGTCGGACTGTCGAAGCAGCTCGCCCAGCAGGAAACCCCTGGCTACGGTCAGGAGTTCTGACGGCGTTTGTCCACGCCAGCATCACCGCTTTGCGTCAGTCTCACAGCATCCGCAGAATCTGGAAAGCGCAGAAGGCGCCAGCGATGACAAGCTGCAGCGCCGCCATGGCCGGCAGCAGAAACGGGAATGGCGCCTTCCGGGTCTTGTGCCGCATCCAGCGCTGGCAGGCGAACGCACCCATGCCGCCGCCGGCGACAGCCAGCAATATCAGCGTGTCCTCGCGCACGCGCCAGGCGCCTTCGCGCGCCGCCAGTTTGTCATAGGCGTAGACGCAGAACACGACGACATTCCAGAGCGTAAAGATCGCAAACAGGGTGAGAAGGGTTCCAAATGGCATGCCCGGCAGAATAGCCCGCTTTGCTTAAGCCTTCACACTGCCCTTCTTGCCGGCTGTTACCCCCTCGGGCCGCCCTCAAGCCTTGCACCAAGGGCGCAATTGCTCTACCTCACGACACGAAACGTCCACGCATGACACGAGCATCCGATGACCCTGGTAGACACGCGCACGCCCGATCCGAAACGCTTCATTCCCGGCGCCACCGGCGATTGGGAAGTCATCATCGGCATGGAAGTCCATGCCCAGGTGCTGTCGAAGTCCAAGCTGTTTTCCGGCGCCTCGACCGTCTTCGGCAATGCGCCCAATTCCAACGTCTCGCTCGTTGATGCCGCCATGCCCGGCATGCTGCCGGTCATCAACGAGGAATGCGTGGCCCAGGCCGTGCGCACCGGTCTTGGCCTGAAAGCCCAGATCAACAAGCGCTCGATCTTCGACCGCAAGAACTACTTCTATCCCGACCTGCCGCAGGGCTATCAGATCTCGCAGTTCAAGGACCCGATCGTCGGCGAAGGCAAGATCGTCATCTCGCTCGGGCCGGATCGTCAGGGCAATTTCGAGGACATCGAGATCGGCATCGAGCGCCTGCATCTGGAACAGGATGCCGGCAAGTCGATGCACGACCAGCATCCGACCATGTCCTATGTGGATCTCAACCGTTCGGGCGTCGCCTTGATGGAAATCGTGTCGAAGCCTGACATGCGCTCGTCTGACGAAGCCAAGGCCTACATGACCAAGCTGCGCTCGATCGTGCGTTACCTCGGCACCTGCGATGGCAACATGGACGAGGGCTCGATGCGCGCCGACGTCAACGTCTCCGTGCGCAAGCCCGGCGGCGAATTCGGCACGCGCTGCGAAATCAAGAACGTCAACTCGATCCGCTTCATCGGCCAGGCCATCGAATACGAAGCCCGTCGCCAGATCGCGATCATCGAGGATGGTGGCGTCATCGACCAGGAAACGCGCCTTTTCGATCCGGGCAAGGGCGAGACACGCTCCATGCGCTCGAAGGAAGATGCGCATGACTATCGCTACTTCCCCGATCCGGACCTGCTGCCGCTTGAGTTCGATGATGCTTTTATCGAGCAGATGAAGAAGGACCTGCCGGAACTGCCCGACGACAAGAAGGCCCGCTTCGTCGCCGAACTCGGCCTCTCCGTCTACGACGCCTCCGTGCTCGTCTCTGAAAAGGCAATCGCCGATTATTTCGAGGCCGTGGCCGAAGGCCGCGACGGCAAGACGGCTGCCAACTGGGTCATCAACGACCTCCTGGGTGCCTTGAACAAAGCCGGCAAAGGCATTGAAGAGACTCCGGTTTCGCCCGCCCAGCTCGGCGGCATCATCGATCTGATCAAGGCCGAAACCATCTCCGGCAAGATCGCCAAGGACCTCTTCGAGATCATCTGGAACGAGGGTGGCGATCCGGCTGAAATTGTCGAAAGCCGCGGCATGAAACAGGTGACCGACACCGGCGCCATCGAGCGTGCCGTCGACGAGATCATCGCCGCCAACCCCGACCAGGTCGCCAAGGTGCTGGCCAAGCCCACGCTGGCCGGCTGGTTCGTCGGCCAGGTCATGAAGTCGACGGGCGGCAAGGCCAACCCGCAGGCCGTCCAGGCGCTGGTCAAGGCCAAGCTCGGCATCGTCGAGGAGTAAGGGCTTGTTCTTCGTCCGCACGGCCACCGATCGGGATGTCGAACCGCTCCGCACCCTGCTGACGCAGAGTTTTCACGCGACCTATGACCGGTTCTACGGATCGGCCAAGGTCGGCGAACTCATCGCCGCCTGGCACAGCGCAGCCGAGATCAAGCGGCGCATCCATGTTAAGGGCGGCGAATATCTCGTCGCCGACGACGGCAAGAGGATCGGCGGCATGGCCTTTGCCGCCATGTCGGAAAAGCTGACCAAGACCGCTGTCCTGCACCAGCTCTATGTCCACCCCGACCACCAGCGCCAAGGCATCGGCCGCGATCTCTTCGCCGAGATCGAGACCTGCTTTCCCGATGCCGAGATCCTGCGCCTTGAAGTCGAGCCACAGAATGCCGGTGCCATCGCCTTTTACGAAGCCCATGATTTCGTCGAGGTCGACCGCACCAAGAACTGCGGCGGTCCCGACAGCGGCATCGAAGCCCTCGTCATGGAAAAGCCGCTCCGCTGAGCGGCTTTTTTTCTGATACGCTGCAGTCGGCTCAGTTGAATGGCGGTTCGGTCACCTTGCCGTCCTCGTCGATCAGCTGCACCGCTGAGCATTCGACAAGGCCGTTCTCGGCCGCCGTGCTGCAGGCGAGATCGGCGGCCTTGATGGCGAGTTCTTTCGTCTGCCAGCCGCAGGAGAACTGGTGCCAGTGCGGTCCGCCATCGGCCATCATGAAGATGTCGACGCTCCAGTTGCCGGGATAGCAGGTGGCGTTGACCAGGCAATCCTCCTCGGTGCCGCCGCCATCGATGCACTGCTTCATGGCACAGTCGATGGCGCTCGCCGTGTCCTTGGCGGCGCATTGCCCCGAACTCATCTCCGGTGCCTGCACATAGGCGATTGCCTTGCGGCCGTCTTCCTGGGCGTGAGCTGCCATTGTCGAGCAGGTTATGAACAGAAGTGTGAGAAGCCTGAATCTGGCTGTCATGAAGAAGTCTCCCGGAATGTGTATCGGACGCAGACTAACTCAGAGGCAGGTAAGGCATGCAAGTCCAATCCCTTCAGATACGCGCTGCAACCGAAAATGATCTGGAAGCGATCGTTTCCCTGTTTGCCGATGATCCACTTGGCGGCCACGGCGACACGACCGATCCGGAAGCGCTGCCTGATTACCGCGCGGCCTTTGCCCGTATAGCGGCCTCGGCCAATGAAACCCTCTATGTGGCGGAGCTGGACGGCGAGGTCGTCGGCACGTTTCAGACCTTGATCACCACGACACTGACCGGTCGCGGCGCCTCGAACATGATCGTCGAGGCCGTCCAGACCCGCGCCGACGTCAGGGGCAGGGGTGTCGGTGCGGCCATGATCGCACATGCGATCGACAAGGCCCGCAAGGGCGACATGCGCCTTGTCCAGCTGACGTCGAATGCTGTCCGCCGCGATGCCCACCGCTTCTACGAGCGCCTCGGCTTCGCGCCGTCCCATATCGGCTTCAAGTTGAAGCTGAAATGAGAGGGGTGCGACGGGGAATCACTGGACAAGCCGAAGGTGAGGCGGCATAAGCGAACGGAATGGACAAGGCCTTTCGCATGGCCTGCGGCAAAGCCCAAGGATACGACATGAAGCAGTTTCTGTTGCAGATCTTCACCTGGTGGAACGGTCAGACCATGGGCACCCGATTCTTCACCTGGCGTCACGGCAAGCGTGTCGGCGAAGACGAATTCGGCAATGTCTATTACGAAGGCCCGATGACGAGCTGGGGTCAACCGAAGCGCTGGGTGATCTACAACGGTTATGCCGAAGCCTCGAAGATTTCCGCAGGCTGGCACGGCTGGATGCATTACCGCACCGACACGCCGCCGTCGAAGGAAGACTACAAGGCGCGCGACTGGGAAAAGGCGCACCGCCCGAACCCGACGGGCACGGCAGCCGCCTACCGCCCGCAGGGCTCGATTGCCGCTGCCGGCGAGCGTCCGCGCGTCACCGGCGACTACGATGCCTGGACGCCGGGCAACTGATACCCGATTTGGCCATAATCCGGCATTAGGGCCTCTATCGTGAGGCCCTTCTTGTATCTGGCCTCCGGCCGATGGGGCCAAGTTGATCCACGAAAGCGAGCGGGACGATGAAGTTGAGTGCATGGGCATGGGCCATTCCGGTTGTCGGGCTTGCCGCTGCGGCTTCGCTTGGACTTGCCGGCAAGGCCGATGCCGCCCGCCTCGAAAATCCCGTCGCCGAATTCGCCGGCATCGACAAGATCACCGGCCGCATCACCACTTTCGACGTCTATGTCAACGAGACCGTGCAGTTCGGCGCCCTCCAGGTGACGCCGAAGGTCTGCTACTCGCGCGACGAGACCGAAGCCCAGAAGATCGACGCCTTCATCGAGGTTGATGAAATCACCCTCGACCGCAAGATCAGGCGCATCTTTTCCGGCTGGATGTTCGCGGATAGCCCGGCACTGAATGCTGTCGAGCACCCGATCTATGACGTGTGGCTGACTGGCTGCAAGGTGAAGTCCGATGTGCCGGCTCCGCCCGGCGTGGAGGCGGCCGCGAAACTGGCCCCCGAACCGGCGAAGCCCGACGCGACACCGGCCGCCGCGACGACCACAGCGCCGCCAGCTGATCCGAACGCCGCCCCCGCCGTCGACCCCAACACAGTACCGGCCACCGATCCCAACGCGGCACCTCAGGCCGGCACAGCGCCACCCGGTACCGTCCCGCCGCTCGACGCACCGCAGCAGGTGCCCAACGAGACATTCGGCGGCAGCCTGCCGCCGCCGACGGACTATCCCGTCGATGGCGACCCGGCGCTGCAGGGCCAGCCGCAGCCGGTTGCGCCCCCGCCGACCCCGCCAGGTGGCGTCGGCCTCTACTGACACCGTCCTCCGCTCGACGAGAGATGGTTTCCCTTCGATGCGCCGAGGTGTGCTGAGGGGAACTTGTGTCCTGAGGGCGCTTATCGATTGACATCCCCGGCAATTGGGAACATTGAGAGAACAAATAGGAGTTCTCCCATGTCGCTCGCCGAAAAATTTATCGTGCTGCCCTTCAAGAAGAACCGCGGCAATGTCGTGCCCGGCGAGATGCGGCAGGCCTCGAGTGCTGCAGCCGCCGAAAAGATCGCCACCGCCATGTCCGCCCGCCATCTCGGCGTCGCGGCCTATTCCATCCAGGTCGACGAGGAGAGCGGCGACATGACCAGCCCGAGGCTGATCATTGCCTTCGGCGAGACGGCCGATCTGATGGCGAGTTGATGAAAGCTAAATTTCATAGACCTGAAATGACGTTTCTTATTGCCGCTTCTCGTATTTCGTAGCAAAGATCGGGGCGTAAATACCCCTTATCATACGGACCCTTATCTGAGATGACTGTCTCTGCCACGCAGTCCAGCGGGACCTCATCGGCCCCTGTCGAAAGCATGAACAGCGAGCTGGCGGCGGCTGATCCGCAGCTGGTGGGAAATGACGCCTTGCTCGCCGCAGTTTTGGGCGGTTGCGGCGATTGCATCAAGGTGCTTGACCTCGAGGGCCGGCTGCAGTTCATGAGCGAAGGCGGCAAGCGCGTGATGGAAGTGGACGATTTCGCGCCGCTCAAGGGCTGCCCCTGGCCGGATTTCTGGGAAGGCCAGGGCAATGTCGCCGCCCGGCAGGCGGTCGAAGCCGCGGTTGCCGGAAAGCCGACGCGCTTCTTCGGTGAGGCCAGCACGGTCAAGGGCAACAACAGGTTCTGGGACGTCCAGGTTTTCCCGATCATCAAGCCGGATGGCACCCCGTCCCATATCCTGTCGATCTCCAAGGATATTTCGGAGACGGTCGAGGCCCGGCAGCGTCTGGAGCTCCTGAATGGCGAGCTGCAGCATCGCATCAAGAACACGCTTGCCATGGTCACGGCCATCGCTCGCCAGACGCTGAAAGGCGATGACATCGCCGACAGGCGCGAAGCCTTTACCGGCCGTTTGCAGGCGCTTGCCAATGCCAATGACCTGATCACGTCGAAGACCCTGCAGGATGCGCCGATCCGCGCCGTGATCGAAAACGCGCTGCGCCCGCATCTGCAGAGCGAGGAGCGTTTCTCGCTTTCCGGCGACGATCTCGATCTGCCGGCCAAACACGCCGTGTCGATGGCGCTCGCGATGCACGAGCTTGCCACCAACGCGACGAAATATGGCGCGCTCGCGAGCACTGGTGGCAGGGTCGATATCCGCTGGCACGTCGATCGCGAGGCTGAGAATGCGGAAGAGGCGTTTGAGTTCGTCTGGCAGGAAAGCGGCGGTCCGCCCGTCGAAGCGCCGACGATGGAAGGCTTCGGCTCCAAGCTGATTTCGCGCGTGCTCGCGGCCGATTTCGGCGGCCATGTCAGCGTCGACTTTCATCCGACCGGCCTCGTCTGCACTATGAAAGCGCCGCTGCCGCAGCAGGTGGGATGATTGCGGTCGCCTTGGATCCGCTCTGTCCGCAGACCCTGACCCCGGACCTGGGCGACAATATAGGCATCGGGCGGGAGAACGACGGTAGGCGAGACATCAGCGCCGGTCGCATGCCTCACGCCATTCCCCTTGACGCCTGACCCACACAGGCGTGCAATGCCTCCCAGTTTTGAACTCTGGGAGGAGAAACCATGGAAATGCCGAAAAACACCATTTGCCTCTGGTACGACCGCGACGCCGAGAACGCCGCGCGCTTTTACGCGCAAACCTTCCCCGATAGCGAGGTCAAAGCCGTCCACCGTGCACCCTCGGATTATCCCTCCGGCAAGGCGGGCGATGTCCTGACCGTCGATTTCACCGTTGCCGGCATTCCCTGCATGGGCCTCAACGGTGGCCCCGCCTTCAAGCATTCGGAGGCCTTTTCCTTCCAGATCGCAACTGACGACCAGGAGGAGACCGACCGCTATTGGAACGCCATCGTCGCCAACGGCGGGCAGGAAAGTGCCTGCGGCTGGTGCAAGGACAGATGGGGTATCAACTGGCAAATCACGCCGCGCACGCTGACCGAGGCGATGGCGGCCGGGGGAGAGGAGGCAAAGCGCGCGTTTGAAGCGATGATGACGATGCGGAAGATTGATGTGGCAGCGATTGAGGCGGCGCGGTGGGGCTGAGGGGATCGCGCACGTGGTGGGCGACTTCGGCCAATCAGCATGCCTGATCGCAAGACGAGAATAATTCGCGCCTTTCGAATTTTTCTTGTGCCGTAAGACGCCTCTCCGCGTTGTATGGCGGTGCGAAGCGGCGATCGTGAAGACGGGACGAGAAGCAGCAGTTGCGCTGGCCGATTTGGGCGACCCGGTATCTGGAGTATTTGATGGCGCTTCCCACGATTTTCTCGCCTTCCGAGAACTGTTGGCGGACCGAAAGAGCGGACGATTTCTCGATTCTCATCGATGCCAATGACTATTTTTCCTCGATCCGCGCCTCGATGATGGCGGCCAAACGGTCGATCTTCTTTGTCGGTTGGGATTTCGATGCATCGATCACGCTTGGCCATCCCAAGGTCGATGATGGAGCCCCGCGCGGGGTCGGCGACTTTCTCCTGTGGCTCGCGCGTCGCACACCGGGCCTGGAAATCAGGATCCTGCTGTGGAGTCCGGCGCCGCTCGCCAGTTGGGCGCGGCTTTCGAACCTGCCTTATCTGCTGCGATGGAAGTGGAACCGACAGATTTCCGTTCGCCTGGACGGCAAACATCCCTTCGGCAGCTCACATCATCAGAAGATGCTCGTGATCGATGATGCCGTCGCCTATTGCGGCGGCATCGACGTGACGCTCGATCGCTGGGACACGCGGCAGCATCTGGACGACGACCCCGACAGGCGGCGCCCCAATGGCACACCCTATGGCCCCTGGCATGACATATCCAGCCGGTTCACGGGCCCTGCGGCGCGTGCGCTCGGCGAGCTTTGCCGCAATCGCTGGACACGGGCAGGGGGCGAGGAGGTGCCGCTAGTTGCTGCGGTCCCACCCTTGCTGGACACCACGCCCAGCTTTTCCTTCGGGACGGTTGATCTCGCCATCGCGCGCACCAGTCCGGCCTATCAGGAAGAGAACCTGGTCACGGAGATCGAGCAGCTCTACATCGACATGATCAATGCCGCTCGCCACACGGTCTATGCGGAAAGTCAGTACTTCGCGTCACGTGTGGTGGCGCAAGCGATCGCGCGCCGGCTGGCAGAGCCCGATGGTCCGGAATTTGTTCTGATCAACCCGACCGCTTCGGACAATTGGCTGGGCCAGATCGCCATGGACACGGCGCGCGCCCGTCTCGTCGAGGCGCTCCGCCGGCACGACATCCATGGGCGTTTCAGAGTGTATCACCCGGTCACGGCGAGCGGCCAGCCAATCTACGTGCATGCCAAGCTGATGATCATCGACGAGACCTGTCTCCGGGTCGGATCGTCGAACATGAACAACCGATCCATGCGCTTCGACCGGGAATGTGATGTGGCCCTGGAGGCGGGCGGTTCGGAGCAAGTTTCGCTCCGGATCGCAGCCTTCAGAAACGACCTCTTGGCGGAGCATCTGGACACGACGCCAAAAGCTGTCGAAGAGGCGATCCGAGAGCGCGGCTCGCTGCTTGCCGCAATCGAGATGGTGCGTGCCAAGAACGCCGAATCGGGCCGTGCGACCCTCAAACCCTATGAAACACCCGATATATCGGACATCGAAAAATGGCTTGCCGACAACGAGATCCTCGATCCCGAAGGGGCCGACGCGGTTTTCGAGCCGATCGAGAAGAGGGGGCTGTTTCGGGGGAGGCTGAAGCGGCCGCGGAGGCGTAAGGCCATCCGGTAGGCATCTTGCAGGATAGGTGGACGGCAAGCGGCTGCGGAAGGTCGCACGGACAAATTGGGAATCTACCGGCAGATCGTGCCGCGCGCGCAGACGGAGGCGCTGGCGCAACCGACGCCGGATAGATCTCGAAGGCACGGCAGAAAGAGGCACTGGCTGCGATGATCGTCAGATCCTCTTAGACGAAAATCAGCGGTTCGTTGGAAGACACGAAGACGGGCAACGCGCGATATTCACCAATCTCCTTGACACCCGGTTCGGCTATTTGCAACCATTCGTTAAAATGGGGGACAAAATGCGCCGTATAGTATTGACCGCCTTAATTTCTGCTGCAGCCTTTCCGTCATTCGCAGATCTCGCATCGGACTTTGCCGCGTGTAAAGCCGAGGCAGACTCTCTTAAAAGGCTGACCTGTTTTGACGCAATCTCAAGTGTGGGAGTTACATCGGCCGCCATGTCCGGTGGTTCAAATGCCAAACTCAATTCTTCTCCGATCGAGCTGACAAAAGCGACGCTACGCGTACAAGAGAAAGATTTTCAACGTCAGGTTTTCAATCGTCGCGTTGAGTTGCACCCCACGTTTAAGAACGGCACCAAAAAAACGCTTGTTGCAGTGGAGCATACGCTTCAAATTCAAGACGCCTTTGGTGCGCTCGTAGTAAACATTACTTCACAACTCGACATCAAAATTGGGCCCGGAAAGACTGCGGAAAGTGATAGTTTCTATCTTTGGGAAGACAATCCGTTTATTTCCGACGAACCTTTTGACAAGCTACAAGGGCCGGTTTCGACTGGCGTCGCTAAGGCAACGCTGCGGGTGACGAAAGCAGTGTTTTCCGACGGAAGCGTAGAAAGTTATTGAGATCCGGTGATATGGGCGAGACTTAACGCCAAAGTTCTTTGGCGTACGGTTGAAAAGATCCAGATAGAGTGAACAGCCGTCAGCAGCCTGATAAATCGACCTCGTGAGTTAGAGAGTGTGTAAGCGGTAGGGAACAGACAGTGAAATGCCGAACACGTGACTTCGGCCCCCACCCCCATCAAAACCCAACCGTATCCCCCTCCATCGCCTTTTCCAGCAACACCCCATACGCCGCCTTCGGAATATCTACCGCCCCGAATGTCTTCAGATGCTCCGTGGTAAACTGCGTGTCGAGCAGCGTAAACCCGCGCTCCTTCAAGCGCTCGACGAGATACACGAGACAGATCTTCGACGCATTGGTCCGCCTGGAAAACATGCTCTCGCCAAAAAACGCCGAGCCCAGCGATACCCCATAGAGACCACCGACGAGCTCCTCGCCCTCGAAGGCCTCGACGCTGTGCGCATGGCCGAGGCGGTGCAGCGCGCCGTAGAGCTCGCGGATGGTCTGGTTGATCCAGGTGCTCGGCCGGTCGGGCGCCGCTTCTGCGCATTTGTCGACCACGGCGTCGAAGGCGGTGTCGAAGCGGATGTCGAAGGGGCGTTTGCGGATGGCCTTGGCAAGGCTCGCGGAGACGTGGAATTCGTCGAGGGGGATGATGCCCCGGATCTCCGGCTCGACCCAGAACAGCTCCGGGTCGTCGGCTGAATCCGACATCGGGAAAAGCCCGATGGAATAGGCGCGCAGCAGGAGCTCCGGTGTAATCCCCTGGTCCCTGCCGCGTCGCCCAGCCATGTGTGTATCAGGCCGAGGTTTCGGCCAGATAGTGTTCCAACCAGTGGATGTCGTAGTCGCCGTTGGCGATGTCCTGGTTGGCCACGAGATCCTGGAACAGCGGCAGCGTCGTCTTGATGCCGTCGACGACGAATTCGTCGAGCACGCGGCGCAGGCGCATCATGCATTCGACGCGGGTGCGTCCATGCACGATCAGCTTGCCGATCAGGCTGTCATAATAAGGCGGGATCTTGTAGCCGGCATAGACGCCACTGTCGACGCGAACGCCGAGACCACCCGGGGCATGGAAATGCGTGATCGTGCCGGGCGACGGCACGAAGGTGCGCGGATCCTCGGCATTGATGCGGCATTCGATGGCGTGTCCCGAGAAGACGATCTGGTCCTGCGTGACCGAGAGGCCGGCGCCGGAGGCGACACGGATCTGCTCATGCACGAGGTCGATGCCGGTGATGGCTTCGGTGATCGGATGCTCGACCTGCAGGCGGGTGTTCATCTCGATGAAGAAGAACTCGCCGTTTTCGTAGAGGAATTCGATCGTGCCGGCGCCCCGGTACTTCATCTTCTTCATCGCGTCAGCGCAGATCTGGCCGATCTTCATGCGCTGCTCGACATTGAGGGCAGGGGAATTGGCTTCTTCCCAGACCTTCTGGTGGCGGCGCTGCAAAGAGCAGTCGCGTTCACCCAGATGGATGGCATTGCCGGCGCCATCGCCGACCACCTGCACCTCGATATGGCGCGGCTTGCCCAAGTATTTTTCCATGTAGACGGCGTCGTTGCCGAAAGCGGCGAGCGCTTCCGAACGGGCGGTCGACACGGCTTCTTCGAGCTCAGCCTCGTTCTTCGCCACCTTCATGCCACGGCCACCGCCACCGGCAGTCGCCTTGATCAGAACCGGGAAGCCGATCTCGCGGGCGATCTTCAGGGCATTCTCCGGCAGCACTTCGCCGTCAGAACCCGGAACAACGGGGATGCCGAGTTCGACTGCGGTCTTCTTCGCCGTGATCTTGTCGCCCATCAGGCGGATATGTTCCGCCGTCGGTCCGATGAAGGTGATGCCATGGGCGTCGAGGATATCGGCGAACTTGGCATTTTCAGACAGGAAGCCGTAACCCGGATGCACGGCGTCGGCGCCGGTGATCTCGCAGGCAGCGACGATCTGGTGGATGTTGAGATAGCTGTCGCGCGACGGCGGCGGGCCGATGCACACGCTTTCGTCGGCGAGCCGCACATGCATGGCGTCGGCATCGGCAGTCGAATGGACGGCGACGGTCGCAATGCCGAGTTCCTTGCAGGCGCGCAGGACGCGGAGCGCAATTTCGCCTCGGTTGGCGATGAGGATCTTCGAGATGGCTGTCATCCGGCTTACTCGATGATCACGAGGGGCTCGCCGTATTCGACCGGGCTTGCGTCGTTGACGATGATTTCAACGACCTTGCCGGACTTGGGCGAGGGGATCTGGTTCATGGTCTTCATGGCTTCGATGATCAGGATGGTCTGACCTTCCTTGACCGTGGCGCCGACTTCGACAAAGGCGCGGGCACCCGGGGCCGGCGACAGGTAGACGGTGCCGACCATCGGTGCGGTCACGGCCTTGGAGAGGTCGCGGCCGGCAGGGGCAGCCGGCGCTGCGGCGGCAGCGGGCGCTGCGGCGGCGGCCGGGGCGGCAGGAGCCTGGTAGGCATAGCCCTGCATCTGCTGCGGCATCATGACAGGGGTGCCGTTGCGCGAAACGCGGATGCGCAGATCGTCCTGCTCCACTTCGATCTCGGTCAGGTCCGTGTCGTTGAGGATATTTGCGAGATCGCGGATCAGCGCCTGGTCGATTCCCGTCTTCTTGTCAGCCATGGATGGATGTCCTGTATTCTTGTTATTGCGTGAGGGTCTTGAGCGCCTGCAGCGCCAGAATGTAGCTATGGGGGCCGAAACCGCAGATGACGCCCTTTGCGGCGGGCGCTATCATCGATTTGTGGCGGAATTCCTCGCGTGCATGCACGTTGGAAATATGCACCTCGATCACCGGCAGCGGCGAGATCGCGCGGATGGCGTCATGCAGGGCGACCGAAGTGTGGGTATAGGCGCCGGCATTGAAGGCCACGCCTGCGGCTTTTTCGCCGGCTTCATGCAGCCAGTCGACGAGCATGCCCTCGTGGTTCGACTGGCGGAAATCGACGGTCAGGCCCAGGTCTGCGCCTGCTTTTTGGCAATCGGCCTCGATATCGGCGAGCGTCTTGCCGCCATAAATCCCCGGTTCCCGCTTGCCCAGCATGTTGAGATTGGGGCCGTTCAGCACGAAAATGGTTTTGCTCATCTACGCTTCCGTCGACTTTCAACCGCCTCCTATAGACCGTGAGGCCCTGTAGGGAAAGCCCTTAGGCCGGATCGAGCCTGCCCATCCCCGGAAATCGGGGATAAGGTTAAGTCGACGGGCGGTGGAAGGGGTCTGGAATCAGCAGGTCGCCTTGCCGCAGGAGCGGACATTCCCGACCTTGTCCTCGATCGCGGCAGAGCCCACGGCGCCCGGCACCATCTCGTTGCCGATCACATAGGACGGCGTACCGGTGATGCCGAGGCTGGTGGCCAGCGCATAGGTTTCCTGCACGGACTGCTCGTTCGGGCTCTCTGCCATCTTCGCCCGGATCGCCTCTTCGGTCATGCCGAGGCCGGCCGCAATTGCAATCGCGCTCGCCTCGTCCGCCCGTTCGCCCGATGTCATCATGGCGCGGAAGAAGTCGCCGTATTTCTCAGGTGCCAGCTTGCGCACCGCATCCGACACCTTGTGGGCGGCGAGCGAGTCCGGCCCCAGGATCGGGAATTCCTTCAGCACGTAGCGGATGTTCTTGTCCTTCTCGAGCACCGCCTCCATGTCGGGATGGGCGCGCCGGCAATAGCCGCAATTGTAGTCGAAGAACTCGACGACGGTGACGTCACCCTTGGGATTGCCGATGGCAAGGTCGTGGCTGGATTGGAAAATCGTGTCCTTGTTGGTCGTGACGGCAGCCGCCGATTTTTCGAGCCGGGCGGCATCCTGCTTCTGCTGCAGCGCGTCCTGCACCTCCAGCATGATCTCCGGGTTCTCCATCAGGTATTCCCGGATGAAGTCGCCCATTTCCTTCTTCTGCGCATCATCGAGAGCTGAGGCGGGAAGCGGCATCAGGGCCGGCAGGAGAGCCACGGCGGTCGCGGCGATCATCTTGAAATTCAGGCCCATGTCGTTCTCGTCCTCGTTTCTGCACGTTGCGTATCGGCCGGCGTTCCCGGCGCGGCTCGCATGCCTAGCCTAACGATAAGCCTTGGCAAGGGAAATCGCATTTTTGGCCAGATGTGTCCCAAGCCTCCATTGTGATGCCGCGCGCTTTGCGGCAAATGTCTGGCAGTCCGCATTCAGGAGCCGATTTCTTGATCTCGATTTCAAAACGCAGTGCCGTCGAGCCCTTTCACGCCATGGACATCCTGGCCGAGGCCACCCGCCGCAAGGCCGAAGGCCGCCCGGTCATCTCCATGGCCGTCGGCCAGCCCGGCCATCCGGCACCGCAGGCAGCGCTCTCCGCAGCCCGCACGGCACTCGAAGGCGGTCGCATCGGCTATACCGACGCGCTCGGTATGACGGCGCTCAGACAGGCACTGGCGGAAGAATATCGACGCCGCCACGGCGTTGCCGTCGACTGGAGCCGCATCGTGGTCACCACTGGCTCCTCCGCCGGCTTCAATCTCGCTTTCCTCTCGCTCTTCGATGTCGGTGATGCCGTGGCGATCGCGAGACCCGGTTATCCCGCCTATCGCAGCATCCTGGCCGCGCTCGGCCTCAAGGTGATCGAAGTCGCCGTCGGCGCCGACACTGGCTACACGCTGACGCCTGAGAGCCTGGAGCGTGCGCAGACGGAAGCCGGTATACGCCTCAAGGGCGTGCTGCTGGCAAGCCCGGCGAACCCGACCGGCACCGTCACGACGCGCGCCCAGCTCACTGACGTCTACAACTACTGTCAGGGGCAGGGGATCACGCTGATCTCGGACGAGATCTATCACGGCCTGACCTATGGCGCGGAAGAGACGACGGCGCTGGAGATCGGCGGCGAGGCCGTCATCATCAACTCCTTCTCGAAATACTACTGCATGACCGGCTGGCGCATCGGCTGGATGGTGCTGCCGGACGAGCTCGTCCGCCCGGTCGAATGCGTCGCCCAGAGCCTCTACATCTCGGCGCCAGAGCTCTCGCAGATCGCAGCCCTTGCGGCGCTCGGCGCGACCGAAGAACTTGACGGCTACAAGGCCGCCTGCCGCGCCAACCGCGATTTCCTCGCCAAGCGCTTGCCCGAACTCGGATTGCCACTGCTCTCGCCGATGGACGGCGCCTTCTACGCCTATGTGGATGCAAGCCGCTTCACCAATGACAGCATGGCCTTCGCCAAACGCATCCTCGCCGAGACCGATGTCGCCGTCACCCCCGGCCGCGACTTCGATCCGCTCGAGGGTCATCTGGCGCTGCGTCTCTCCTATGCGGGCACGATGCAGGAGATGGTCGAGGCGACGAACCGGCTGGAAAAATGGCTGGCCTAATCATTTCGGCAATTCGCGAAATGGATTCTTCGTCAATCGCTTGGCGGCGTTTCCCGACTCAATCTCGCAAGGTCTTGAATCATCCTGTGAAGGCGCCGAGGACTGAAAGGCAGAGCATGTAATGACCGTGGCATCTTCTTCTCCCCTGAACACCGCTCCCGAAATCCTCACCGCCCGCACCCGGATGCGCGCCCACCGGATCGAGGATTTCGACGCCATGGTGGACATGTGGCGCGACGACATCGTCACACGCTACATCCTCGGACGACCGTCGACGGCAAGCGAAACCTGGAGCCGGCTGTTGCGCTACATCGGCCATTGGCAGGCGCTCGGTTTCGGCTACTGGGCCATCGAGGACCGCGACACCGGCCGTTTCATCGGGGAGGTTGGCTTTGCCGACTACAAGCGAGAGATCGAGCCGTCGCTTGGTGATCTGCCGGAAGCCGGCTGGGTGCTGGCGCCGGCGGTTCATGGCAAGGGGATCGCCACCGAAGTGATGACGGCGGCCCTAGACTGGGCCGATCGAAACTTCTCCGATCCGCAGACCGTCTGCATCTTCGATCCCGAGCACCAGGGTTCGATGCGGGTGGCGGCAAAACTCGGCTATCGGCCGAGCCATCTTGCCACCTTCATGGACAAGCCCACCCAGGTCATGACGCGGCTGCGTCCGGGCGGCTGACATCTGATCCTGATAGGCGAGGGTATAGGACGCCCCGGCCGACAATTCTCCTGTGCTGAAATGCAAAAGGCCCTGCGCGAGCAGGGCCTTTGACGTTTTAGGATCGTTGAGGTGGGTCTCAGAAGAAACCGCGCTTCTGCCACCATCCGCCCTTCTTGGGCTTGGAGGCATCGGCCGTCTCTTCGGCCGACTTGGCCGAGGTGACCACCGGTTCCGAGACGGTTACGGTCGATTCGCGATTGGCGCGAACCGGCTTGTCTTCTGCAGCGACTGCTTCGTCCTTCACCGCTTCGGCAGCCGGTTCAGCTGCCGCAACCTCCACAGGCGCGGCGACCGGTGCAGGCTGCGCGGCCGGGGCGGCTTCTTCAACAACCACGGCTTCGACCGGCTCGACAACGGCCTTGGCTTTGCGGGTCCGGCGCGGCTTCGGTGCGTCTGCAACGACAGCCGCCTCTTCCTCGACCGCAGCCATGACCGGCGTCACTTCGACCACGCGTTCGTGAGCGGCCTCTTCGGCGGTTTCGTCATCGCCGTTCGCGTCGTTGTCGTCGCCTTCCTCGCCATTGCCCTCGATCGAGCCTTCTTCGCCCGGACGGTTGCGACGACCACCGCGTTTGCCGCGACGGCGACGCTTGCGCTTCTGGCCATCCTCACCAATCGTGTCGCCGTCGGCATCGACGCGCGCCTCGCCATTGGTTTCGGCGATATCGTCTTCGCCCTCGTCACCATCCTCGTCATCGGCATCACTGCCATTGTCGCCGGATGCATGACCGTCGCCATTGCCGTTCTGGCCGTTCTTGCCACGGCGGCGACGACGACGCTTGCGCTTGCGATTGCCCTGTTCGTCGCTGGAGGCAGCGGCAGCAGACGGCGCGCGCGCGGCAGGTTCCGAAGCGACGATGACTTCGTCCTCTTCATCCTCGTCCTCGGGCTCCGGAACGTAATCGTCCTCTTCTTCGATCTCGGGCAGCAGCGACAGCAGGCTTTCGATCTTCACCGGGTTCTCGACGGCTTCACCGCGCTCGATGGTGAAGTGCTGCGAGCCACCATGCTGGGCCGGCATGCCGCCGTCGATGACGATCGAGACGCCAAAGCGGCCTTCGTAGTCGACGATGGTGTCGCGCTTCTGGTTCAAGAGGTAGAGCGCCGTCTCCGGCGTGGTGTGCACGATGATGTCGTGCGTGGTGCTCTTCAGCAGGAATTCCTCAATGCCGCGCAGGACATGCAGGGCAACGGACGACTGCGAGCGGATGAGGCCTGTACCGGCGCAATGCGGGCAGACCTGCGTCGTCGATTCCAGCACCGAGGCGCGGATGCGCTGACGCGACATTTCGAGCAGGCCGAAATGCGAGATGCGGCCGACCTGAATGCGGGCGCGGTCGTTCTTCAGGCAATCCTTCAGCTTCTTCTCGACGGCGCGGTTGTTGCGCTTCTCTTCCATGTCGATGAAGTCGATCACGATCAGGCCGGCAAGGTCGCGCAGACGCAGCTGACGAGCCACTTCTTCAGCGGCCTCCAGGTTTGTCTGGAGGGCTGTGTCCTCGATCGAATATTCGCGCGTCGAGCGACCGGAGTTGACGTCGATCGAAACAAGCGCTTCCGTCTGGTTGATGATGATGTAACCACCGGACTTCAGCGTCACCTGCGGCTGCAGCATCTTGTCGAGCTGGGCTTCGATGCCCGAGCGCGCAAAGATCGGATGCAGGTCGCGATAGGGCTGAACCACCTTGGCATGGCTCGGCATCAGCATCTTCATGAAGTCTTTCGCTTCACGATAGCCTTCTTCGCCCGAGACGATGATCTCGGAAATGTCCTTGTTGTAGAGGTCGCGGATCGAGCGCTTGATCAGCGAACCTTCTTCATAGACGAGGCACGGCGCCGTCGAGGCGAGCGTCAGCGTGCGGACGTTCTCCCACAGGCGCATCAGATATTCGAAGTCGCGCTTGATCTCGACCTTGGTGCGGTTCGCACCGGCGGTGCGCAGGATCACGCCCATGCCCTGCGGCACTTCCAGCCCGCGGGCGATTTCCTTCAGGCGCTTGCGGTCGGTCGGCTGGGTGATCTTGCGGGAAATGCCGCCGCCACGTGCCGTGTTCGGCATCAGAACCGAGTAACGGCCGGCAAGCGACAGATAGGTGGTGAGAGCAGCACCCTTGTTGCCGCGCTCTTCCTTGGCGACCTGCACCAGCAGGATCTGCCGGCGCTTGATCACTTCCTGGATGCGATACTGCTTGCGCGGCTTGCGCTGGACGCGGTCCGGAACCTCTTCCATGGCGTCTTCGGCGCCAACGGATTCGATTTCTTCCTTTTCCTCGATGTGGCCATCGTCATCATCGTCGTCGTCGTCATTGCGACCACGGCGACCGCCGGCATCTTCGGAAATTTCGTCCATGTCGACCATGGCAGCGATCGTGCCACCGGATGCATCGTCGTCAGAGGCCTCCTCGGAGGCAGCTTCTTCGGCAGCAACCTTCTTGGCGCGCGGCTTGCGAACCCGCTTCGGCTTGGCCTTCGGCGCAACCTCTTCTTCGGAGACAGCGACCACTTCGGCTTCGGCTTCGACAGCTTCGGCAAGGGCCTCCGGCTCTGCAGCCGTCTCGTTTTCTTCGGAAGCGGCAGCAGCCTGGGCAACGATGCCGATGTCGGGCTGGTCCTGCTGGGCGGGATCGTTGAAGACTTCGTCGCCTTCGACGTCATTTTCCTTGCGGTGCTCTTCGGCTTCGGCACGAAGCAGCGCCTGACGGTCGGCGAGGGGGATCTGGTAGTAGTCGGGATGGATTTCGGCGAAAGCCAGGAAGCCGTGGCGGTTGCCGCCGTAATCGACGAAGGCTGCCTGCAGCGAGGGCTCGACCCTCGTTACCTTCGCAAGGTAGATATTGCCTCGAATTTGCTTCTTATGTTGGGACTCGAAGTCGAATTCTTCAATACGGTTACCGCGAACAACGACAACGCGCGTCTCTTCCTCGTGAGACGCGTCGATCAGCATTTTGTCTGCCATTTAAGCTGTGCTCCTCGGCGCCCTCGGTCGGTGGTCCACCCGCGCGCTGTACAAAGAAGCGGCTGGAACCTAGCGGACTGTGCGCCGGATATAGATGTGGACGCACGGAGGACCGGGTTTGCAACATCCGGACGGTCCTCGGGAAATCTTCAGATCCCGGTCCGTTCGTGGTCATGTGAACCTGTTGCAAAGACATCAAAAACCGTACGTCAACGACAATGATATGGACCCCTCGGGATCCGATGAATGCTCGGTGAAGAGCGTTGGTGGAGAGCCACCGTTGATGGGCCGGCCATGCCGGCATGTTGAACCAGTTTCAGGCAAAAGTGCCGAGACGGCAGATGAGTATTCCGGCTAAACAGGCGCCAAATCCAAAGGTCTGAGGTTGGCAGCCGTGGCGGAAACTCTATCCCGTTTGCACTTTTATCCCTCTCTTGCCTTGTATGTTTTCTCCGTCACAATAGCAAGAGCAAACGGATTTATGCCATAATGGCAGTCGATTAGAGCGATTGCTTCAATCGCAGTGATTCAGTCGCAAAACAGGTCACAGTCCGTGTTTTTTCGTCATGATTTGGTCATCGGGGCGACGCAAGCGGCATGCAATCGAACGAAACGACGCAAGGGGCGCAGCTGTGATCTTGGTCACAGCCGATTGTTCCGCGCCATGGGGACGGCATTTGAACAGCGGATTTAAGCACGAAGTCGGTGGAAGGGCCGCTGTGATTGGCCGAATCGTCGTGGCGGCCGTCTGGCTGGTTTTCGGCGTGCTGGCAGGGCAGGGGGCCGCGCTTGCATCCTCTCCCGATGCGCCGAGCGACAAACTGCTCGCCTATGCCGCCCGCATTGCCGGCGACGATGCCCGCACCCGCATCGTCATCGATTTCGACCAGAAGCCCGACTTTGAGGTGCGTTACATCGCGAGTCCCGACCGCATCGTGGTCGACCTGCCGGCAACGGCCTTCGGTTTCGCCGCCGACACGCTGGCGCCGACGGGCCTGTTCAGCGATATCCGGTTCGGCTCGATGGACGACGCCTCGGCCCGCCTCGTTCTGACCGCCGCCCGTCCGGCGCGCCTGGTGACGGCGGAAGCGGTCGAAAACGAAGACGGCAAGGGGTTTCGCCTCGTTCTTGATGCCGAACTTGTTCCACAGCAGGATTTCGCCGCCCTTGTGGCTGCCCAGGCCTGGACCCCGGCTGCCGCCCCGCCGCCGATCGATCCGGCGGCTGCGCCGGTCGATCCGGCCGCATCCGAATTCGTCATCGCGATCGATGCTGGCCATGGCGGCATCGATGCGGGCGCAACCGGCGCCACCAGCAAGACGGCCGAAAAGGATATCACGCTCGCCTTTGCCAAGGTGCTGCATGACAAGCTCGCCAAGCAGCCGGGCATCCGCGCCGTGCTCACCCGCGACACCGACCGTTTCCTGTCGCTGTCGGAGCGGGTCGTCGTTGCCCGCCAGAAGGGCGCGCAGCTGCTGATTTCCCTGCATGCCGATACGCTTCGCCAGGGCGACATCCGTGGTGCCACCGTCTACACGATCTCCGACAAGGCCTCCGACCATATGGCGGCCCAGCTGGCTGAGCGCGAGAATTTCTCCGACACCCTGGGGGGCGTGGAACTGCCGGCCGAGACCGCGGAGGTCAACGACATCCTGCTCGATCTCACGCGCCGCGAGACGCAAGCCTTCTCGATTTCGCTCGCCCAGGCCGTTGTCGGTTCCTTCGAGGGCCAGATATCGCTGATCAACAATCCGCATCGCCACGCCGGCTTCCGCGTGCTCCAGGCCCCGGACATGCCGTCCATCCTGCTGGAGCTCGGTTTCCTGTCGAACAAGGACGACGAGGCGTTGTTGCTCGATCCGGCCTGGCGCGAGAAGGTGGCCGACCTGCTGGTCGAGGCCGTGAGGCGCTACAGGGCGCCGTTGGTCGCCAATGGCGGATAGGTCACACTGACGTGTAAGCTGTTGACCTGCGAGGCAGAAGCGCGGCGCGGCCCTATTTTCCTCACAATGTGCCCGTTACTCGAACCCTCGTATCGCATGGTCTTCCGCGTCTCGAATCGCTTTGACCGTGGGAGTGCCTCGCATGTCTTGCCATCCATCGCATGACGTGCAAAACGCCACGGGGTGTGCGAAGCTTTTCGCGGCGCGCTGACCCTGAAGCCATAGCCGGTAGCGGAACATGATCAGACTGATTGGATATCTCTTCGGATTGGCGTCCGTGCTGGCGCTCGGCGTGGCCGTCGTGGTGGCCGTCTATCTGAACGGGATGACCAAGGACCTGCCGAACTACGAGGTTCTGGCCAGCTACGCGCCACCGGTCACCACCCGCATCCATGCCGGCAACGGCGCGCTGATGGCCGAATATGCCCGCGAGCGCCGTCTCTTTCTGCCGATCCAGGCCATTCCGGATCGCGTCAAGGCGGCCTTCCTCTCGGCGGAAGACAAGAATTTCTATAACCATCCCGGCGTCGACATCTACGGTCTCGGTCGCGCGATCCTGGTCAACCTGCAGAACTTCGGCTCCGGCCGTCGCCCCGTCGGCGCCTCGACGATTACCCAGCAGGTGGCGAAGAACTTCCTGCTCAGCGCCGACCAGACGATGGACCGCAAGATTAAGGAAGCGATTCTCTCCTTCCGCATCGAGCAGACCTATTCCAAGGACAAGATCCTCGAACTCTATCTGAATGAGATCTTTTTCGGCATGAATGCCTATGGCATCGCCGGCGCTGCCCTTACCTATTTCGACAAGTCTGTCACTGAACTGACGGTCGCCGAGACCGCCTATCTCGCGGCTCTCCCCAAGGGGCCGAACAACTACCATCCCTTCCGCCGCGAAGCGGCCGCCATCGAGCGCCGCAACTGGGTCATCGATCGCATGGTCGAAAACGGCTTCGTCACGCAGGAAGAAGGCAGTGCCGCCAAGCAGCAGCCGCTCGGCGTCAAGATCCGCCGCACCGGCTCCTATCTTTTCGCATCCGACTACTTCTCCGAGGAAGTCCGCCGCCAGATCATCGAGAAGTATGGCGACAAGGCTCTTTACGAAGGTGGCCTGTCGGTCCGCACCTCGCTTGATCCCGACATGCAGATCGCAGCCCGCAAGGCATTGCAGTCGACGCTCCTGACCTATGACCAGCGTCGTGGCTTCCGTGGCCCGATCAAGCAGATCCCGACAACGCCCGATTGGGGCGCGCCCTTGGCCGACATCCCCGCACTCGCTGATGTACCGGAATGGAAGGTTGCCGTGGTGCTCGACGTCTCGGCCGACGGTGTTGACATTGGCCTTCAGCCAGCGAAGGAGGGCGGCGGCAAGGTCGCCGCCGAGCGCCTGCGCGGTCGCATCGAGCCCGACAACATGGAATGGGCCTATCGCTCGGCCAGTGGCGATCGCAAATCGGCAAAGTCGCCGCAGGGCGTTCTGGCGCCGGGTGACGTCATCTATGTCGAGCCTCTTGAGCCGAAGGGCAATTCCTATCGCCTGCGCCAGTTGCCCAAGGTTCAGGGTGGTCTCGTCGCCATGGATCCGCATACCGGCCGCGTTCTCGCCATTTCCGGCGGCTTCTCCTATTCGCAGTCGGAGTTCAACCGCGCCACCCAGGCCATGCGCCAGCCCGGTTCCTCCTTCAAGCCCTTCGTCTACGCGGCAGCCCTCGATACCGGCTACACGCCGGCATCCGTCATCATGGACGCGCCGATCGAATTCGTCTCCGGCGGCCAGGTCTGGCGTCCACAGAACTACGGTGGCGGTTCGGCCGGCCCGCAGACGCTGCGCATGGGCATTGAAAAGTCGCGTAACCTGATGACGGTGCGGCTCGCCAACGACATGGGCATGAACCTGGTCGCCGAATATGCCGAGCGCTTCGGCGTCTATGACAAGATGAACCCGGTGCTCGCCATGTCGCTGGGCTCCGGTGAAACCACCGTGCTGCGCATGGTCTCGGCCTATGCCGTGTTTGCCAATGGCGGCAAGCAGATCAAGCCGACGCTGATCGACCGTATCCAGGACCGCCACGGCAAGACCATCTTCCGCCACGAGGACCGCATCTGCGAGGGCTGCAATGCCGAACAGTTCAGCGGCCAGGAAGAGCCCACTGTCGTCGACAATCGTCAGCAGGTCCTCGATCCGATGACCGCCTACCAGATCACGTCGATGATGGAAGGTGTCATCAAACGGGGTACGGCGGCCGGCAAGATCAAGCTCGACCGTCCGGTTGCCGGCAAGACAGGAACCTCGAACGACGAGAAGGACGCCTGGTTCGTCGGCTACACGCCCGACCTCGTCGCCGGCGTCTATATCGGCTTCGACAATCCGGCACCGCTCGGCCGCGGTTCCACCGGCGGCGCTTTGGCCGCACCGGTCTTCAACGACTTCATGCAGATGGCCACCCGCAACACGCCGCCCGGAAAGTTCTTTGTGCCCGAGGGCATGAGCTTCGTCCCGGTCAATCGCACCACCGGCATGTTCGCACTGGAAGGTGAACCCGACACCATCATCGAAGCCTTCAAGCCGGGCACCGGCCCTGCCGACTCTCTCTCGATCATCGGCATGGACGGCTATGCACCGCCGGAGGAAATCCTCAAGGCTTCGCCGCAGGCGAACCAGGCCGTGACCTCGGGTGCCGGCGGCCTGTTCTGACCTGACCCTTTCACCTCCCGTTCCGCCGGCCCTTTACATCAGGGGCCGGCGCAACTATTCGAGGGGCCAGTTTTTTACCCTGTCTCTCATCGAGGCGCATTTTTATCGAGGTTGAGAACCAGACTTATGCGGAATGAAATCGAGAACGTAGTCGACGAAATCAAGCAGGCCATAACCCTGCTGAGGAGGCATCTTTGACTGGGACCAGGCGATAAGACGACTGGACTGGTTGAACAACAAGGCCGAAGACCCGAACCTCTGGAACGATGCCCAGGAAGCCCAGAAGCTGATGCGCGAGCGCCAGCAGCTGGATGACAGCATTGCCGGCGTGAAGCGTCTCGAACAGGCGATGAAGGACAACATCGAACTGATCGAGATGGGCGAGGAAGAGGGCGACGAAAGCGTCGTCAAGGACGCCGAGGACCAGCTGAAAGCCTTGAAGACCGAAGCGGCCCGCCGTCAGGTCGAGGCCATGCTGTCCGGCGAAGCCGACGGCAACGACACCTACATCGAAGTGCATTCCGGCGCCGGCGGCACGGAAAGCCAGGATTGGGCGAACATGCTGTTGCGCATGTATACCCGCTGGGCCGAACGCTCCGGCTTCAAGGTGGAAGTGCTGGAAGTGCATGACGGTGAAGAAGCCGGCATCAAGTCCGCGACCATTCTGGTCAAGGGTCACAATGCCTATGGCTGGATGAAGACGGAATCGGGCGTGCATCGTCTCGTCCGCATCTCGCCCTATGATTCGAACGCCCGTCGCCACACCTCCTTCTCGTCGATCTGGGTCTACCCGGTCGTCGATGACTCGATCAACATCGAGATCAACGAAAGCGATTGCCGCATCGACACCTATCGCTCGTCGGGTGCGGGTGGTCAGCACGTCAACACGACCGACTCGGCCGTGCGCATCACGCATATCCCGACCGGCATCGTGGTCGCCTGCCAGCAGGAGCGGTCGCAGCACAAGAACAAGGCCAAGGCCTGGGAAATGCTGCGCGCCCGCATGTACGAGGCGGAACTGATGAAGCGGGAAGCCGCTGCCAATGCCGAAGCCGCCTCCAAGACGGATATCGGCTGGGGCCACCAGATCCGTTCCTACGTTCTGCAGCCCTACCAGCTGGTCAAGGACCTGCGTACCGGTGTTGAAAGCACCGATCCGGACAGCGTCCTGAACGGTGAGCTGAACCCGTTCATGGAAGCAGCCCTTGCCCACCGCATCAGCGGCAAGGCGTCGGAAGTGTCGGATATCGACTGAGAGATCGAGGTCAATCGAAGTTTAGACGGCGGGGCAATGCCCCGCCGTTTCTGTTTTGTGACGCAAGCGAACCGCCAGGCTCGCTGAGGCCCGTCCAGCGGCGGACGGGGTCATGCTGTCGCCGGATTTCTGGGTCTATGTCTGTCCTGGGTGCGTCTGACATCAGAATCGGAAGGAGGCGTCCATGCGGATCACGTTTCGGCTTCTGGCGCACGACGACCTGCGTGAGCTGCGCTCCTGGTTTCAGGATGAGGAGTTGTCGCGGCGGCTGTCTTTCCCGACGGACGAATGGTTCGCCTATGTGACGAACGAGGCGGCGGTCCGGTGTTGGCTTGCGTTGGAGGCCGGCGAGATCGTTGCCCTGCTTCAGGTTGATGGCGACGACGCCGCGCGAGGCTATCTCGACCTTGCTGTTCGACCTCAACTGAGACAGCAAGGATATGGAGCAGCCGTTCTGGCTTCCTTCCTCTCAGGGCCTGGAACCAGTTACGCGCTGCTGGAAGGCAGAATTGCACCCGATAATCTGGCAAGCCTTGCCTGCTGCCGAGGATGTGGTTTCGAGATATCGCCCGAGCCGGATGCCGACGGCTTCCTTCGCGCTCTCTATCGTTCGCCTTAGAAATCCTGGATCAGTTGCTCGCCCGCTCGACCCTGATGTCGCCGAGTTCGTCGATCAGCACGGTCCATTCCTCGACCGGGTCGCGCGCGGGATCGGTGCGCAGATAGACGGTTGCCATGAAGCCGGGCGTGCCCGAGACACCGCTGGTGCTTTCCGGCTGGATGCCGGTGACATAGGGCTTGATCGCGGAAAACTCTTCCAGCTCGACGCTCTCGACCAGTCGAGGGCCGCTCTCTTCCGCCGCGATCATCTGCAGATAGACCCGTGCCGTGCGGTCCGGCTGCCGGATTGCCACCAGTTTGTAATAGCCACGGCCATTCGCGGAGGCCGTTGCCGCAGCGCCGGTCGTTGTACCCGGAGCACCGTCGACGCCGCCTTCCCAGTAGCCGCCGCTGACGACGAAGGTGGCCGTGACGGGCAACTGGTCGATATCCTCGGCCCGCGCCAGCGGGGTCGCGGCAAGCAAGACAAACAGGCTGGCGGCAACAATCTTCATCGAACCCTCAATCGGAAAACTGTTCGGCGAGGATCCGGTCGGACCACGACCGGTCGGGATCCGACAGGATATGTGCCGTTGTATCCTCGGATTGCCGGATCTCCACTCTCAGAACCGATTTCACCTCGGAATGATCCGCGACCGCATTGACCGGCCGCTTTTCCGGCTCCAGCACTTCCAGCACCACGGTTACCTTGTCGGGCAGCAAGGCCCCGCGCCAGCGGCGTGGCCGGAAGGCGCTGACCGGCGTCAGTGCCAGAAGCGGCGCCTCGAGCGGCAGGATCGGCCCATGAGCGGACAGGTTATACGCGGTCGACCCCACCGGCGTCGCGACCATCAATCCGTCGCAGATCAGCTCTTCCAGCCGCACCTGGCCGTCGATCAACACCCTGATCTTCGCCGCCTGATAGGATTGCCTGAGCAACGAAACCTCGTTGATCGCAAGCGCAAACGACGTCGAACCATCGGCATTCTCGGTTCTCATCTGCAGCGGATGAAAATCGTTCTCGACCGCCTCGGCGATCCGCTCCGGCAGCCCCTCGATGGCAAAGTCGTTCATCAGGAAACCGACCGAGCCGCGATTCATCCCGTAGATCAGCTTGCCGCTGTTCATCGTGTCATGCAGCGTCTGCAGCATGAAGCCGTCGCCGCCGAGCGCGACGATCACGTCGGCCTCGTGCGGATCGGTGTCGCCATAGGTGCGAATCAGCTCCTGGCGGGAAGCTTGCGCTTCTTCCGTGTTGGAAGCGATGAAGGACAGCGACCGGAACGTACGCGACATGGCAGGCCCTTATGGATCAGGCGCCTGTGGTACATGACAAACGCCTGTAACCACAAGCCATTTGCAGGCGCAAACAGTTCACCCCTTCGCCTGCAGGCGATCAGGAGCTTGTGATCGCCGTTCACCATAGACGCTAACCGTGAGCCGATTTTTTGCTTTACGGCAAACCCGTTTCCGCCTAAAGACGCCTCACTGCCCTTGTAGCTCAGTTGGTAGAGCACCTGATTTGTAATCAGGGGGTCGCGGGTTCGAACCCTGCCGGGGGCACCATTTCTCTTTATATGTAATAACTTTTGCCATTGTCCTCCCGGGGCATTCTTTGGCATGGTCGGCGCGGAGCCGATGGAGACCCGATGCGCAAGACGTTTATTGCCGGCCTGGCCTTGGCCGCCGTTGCCGTTCTGATCCTGCCCGGGCAAAGTCGGGCAGCCGCTATCAAATACACCTGTGATGGTGGCGACGTCCTGACGGTCGCCTTCAGCGAATCGAGCGCGGAGCTCACCTTGCCGGACGGCGTGAAGGTGTCTCTGCCGCAGCAGCAGGCCGCGAGCGGTTTCTGGTATTCGAACGGCGGCTATGAATTGCGCGGGAAGGGCGAGGAACTGCAGTTTGCCATCGGCCGCATGGCGCCGGTCACCTGCCGCAATGCCGGCGAGGTGACCGGTCAATTCGACCGGGCGACGCGGGCAGAGGTCGAGCTTGCCGAAAAGGACACCGGTTTTGACCAAAAGGGCAAGCTGACCTGCCTGCGCTATCCGAATTTCGCGCTGAAGCAGCTCGATCTCGGGGAGAAGGGTGCGGCCGGCCTTTATATCGCCTCGTCGGAAGGCCCGTGCCAGCTCAATCCGACGCTTGATCGCAAGATTAACGACGACATTGCCGGTTATCTCTGGGGCGCCGTTGGCCCTTACGCCTTCTTCCGCGGTGCCGATGGCTGGAATGGCGGCATGCCTTTCGTGGTCTACGACGCCCGCTCGGGTGCCCGCCTGACGGAGGATGTCGTGGCCGGCGAATTCTCGGCGCTGACGCTGGTGGGCGATGAGCTCACGCTGCGTTATCGTCGCACCTTTGGCGCCGAATGCTCGCTGCTCGCCGACCCGGAAGGCTGCGGCAAGAAGATCCGCCAGGCCCTCGGCCTCGCGCCGGATCGGGCCATGCCCGATTGCCAGGCCGCCTACAAGCCGGCGATCGACGCCGATCCGAATGCCGCCAAGGATATCCAGGCCTGGCCGAGCGTCGTCGACTATCCTGTGGAGCGCAAGCTGTCCGAGACGGGCACGTCTTTCGTGGCCGTCGAGGGTGAACTGACCTGCCGGCCGGCGATGTAACCCTGCATCCCAGGGTTTCGAAGTTCATGCCGATAACCATCGGCAGTAGACAAATGTCAAAAACGCGCGCCTACTCCCCCTGTGCAACCGCACCGGGGGACAATGCCATGCTCTTTGGTCTGACGCCGTTTACCCTTTTTCATGTCGTCTTGAGCCTGGTCGGCATCGGCGCCGGCTTTGTCGCCCTCCGGGGCTGGCTGGAGAGCAGCCTGAGGTCGGGCTGGACCGCCGTCTTTCTCGTGACGACCATCGCCACCACGCTGACCGGCTTTCTTTTTCCCTTTGCCGGTTTCACGCCGGCAATCGGCGTCGGGCTGATCTCTGCCATTCTGCTGGCCTTGGCCGTCTTTGCACTCTACCGCCGCCACCTGCTGGCGCGTTGACGTCCGATCTTCATCGTGACGGCGATCGCGGCCCTCTATCTCAACAGCTTCGTCCTGATCGCCCAGGCCTTTCTCAAGGTTCCCGCGCTCCACGCGCTGGCGCCGACCGGGACCGAGCCAGCCTTTGCCGTGGCGCAGGGACTATTTCTCCTCGCCTTCCTCGCACTCGGTTATCGGGCGACAACCCGCTTTCGTCCTCTCGAGGCCTGATGTGATCTCCCGGCTTGAACGCGGTGTCAGCCCTCGGCATCGAGCCTTGCCGCCTCCTGGATGTCGCGCAGCAGATCGGGCAGCGCGCTCTGCACCCGGTTCCAGCTCGGCATGAACGGCGTCGCGTTCGGATTGTCGAGATAGACCTGGCCCGCCTCGATCAGGTTGGCGGCAAAGAGTTCGACCGCCTGCTCCTCGCGGTGCCGGTCTGTGGTCAGGCCGTTCATCCGTGCGTCGTGATAATAGGTCTCCACGAGGTCGAGCGCGGTCCGGTAATAGGTCGCCTTCAGCGTCCGGAAGGCGTCCTGGCTGAACACCACGCCGTCGGTCGCGAGCTTCCGGTAGAGCGCCTTGGTGATGTCAACAGACATGCGCGACAGCCCCTTGGCGGCATCTTCCGGCGAAAGCGGCTGGTGCTTGTGGTCATAGGCGTCGGCGATGTCCACCTGGCAGATCGTCTGTGTCGACTGGTTGCGCCACAGTTCCGACAGGACACCGATTTCCAGCCCCCAGTCGGAGGGAATGCGTATGTCGGGCAGGATCTGTGTCTGCATGGCGAATTCGCCGGCCAGCGGATAACGGAATGCCTTCAGATAATCGATATAGGGATGGTGTCCGATGACCTTTTCGAGACTGAGCAGCAGCGGCGTGACCAGCAGGCGCGTCACGCGCCCATTCAGCGCGCGGTCTGCAATCCGCGGGTAATAGCCCTTGGAAAAGACATAGGGAAAACGCGGATTGGCGACGGGGTAGACCAGCCGCGCCAGCATGTCGCGCGAATAGGTGACGATATCGCAGTCGTGCAGCGCAACGACACCCGCCTGACGGGCGGCGAGCACATATCCCATGCAGAACCAGACATTGCGGCCTTTGCCCGGCTGGTCGGGAGAGAGGTCTTCCGCAGCGAGTTTCGCATCGACCGCCCGCATCCGCGGCCCGTCATGCCAGAGGATGGTGTGTTTCTGCGGCAGCCGGGAAAAATACTGTTTCGCATGGCGGAACTGGGATTCGTCCGCCTGATCGAGCCCGATGACGATTTCCGAGAGATAGGGAGCTTCGGCTAGTTCCGAGACGATATGCTCGAGGGCAGGGGCTTCGAGCTCGGAATAGAGCGATGGCAGGATGAGGGTGATCGGCCGTGAGGAGGAAAAGACCGTCAGCTCCTTTTCCATCCTTTCCAGCGAGCGCTCCCTGAGATTGTGCAGGGTGGCAACCACGCCATTCTGGTGAAAATCCGCCATGTCCAAATCCTTTCGTGATGAAGCCGGTTGCGGCCGGCTCAGAGAAACCCCGTGGCAACGAGTTGATGGATCATGATGTTCCAGCCCTCAGGGCCGGTATGCTGAGAGCGCAGGATAAAACCCTGCCGTTCCCGTTGCGTGACAGGCAGCGGCGCATGCGCGCGATTGGCGATGATGATGCCGCAATCGGCCGCTTCCAGCATGGCGAGATCGTTCGGCGCATCCCCGAGCGCCACGGTCCGGACCGGTTCGCTGGTCTCTTGCCGATAATGCGCAATGACTTGCCCCATGCGTTCCGCCTTGGAGGTCTTCGGCATCAGCGTGAAGAAGCGTCCGCCCTGGACTGCGGTATAACCTTGCGCATCGAGCAGTCCGATGAAGGCCTCCCTCTGCGCCTCGGTGCCAGTAAAGCGCCCCGGCTCGGAAAAGTGCCGCTGGCGTGCGCGTTCGGCTGCGGGGAGCGGCAGTCCCGTCTCCTGGGAAACCCGCGCCACGTCCCAGTCGCCAAAGCCTTCGAAGCAGGCGCCAAGCTCCTTAGGTAATTCCCTAAGAAATGATCGCAGGTGACTGTAAGGACTCGACGAATGCAGATCGGTGGATCCGCTGCCTGCGCCCAGACCGACAACGCCAGCGCCGTTCTCAAGGATCATCGGATGGGATATCCCGATCGCGTCTGCAATCGGCCGCATCTCGGCTTCCGTCTTGCTGCTCGCCAGAATGAGCGGAATGCCGCGTGCCTTCAGCAGGTCCAGTGCCAGCCTTGCCGCCTCGAAGGAATAGCTGTCGTGGTCGAGCAGCGTTCCGTCGAGGTCGGAAAAGACGAGCTTCATCAGCCCTTGGCCGCCAGATGCTGCCGCGAGGCATAGAGGGCGACGGCGGCGGCGTTCGACACGTTGAGCGACTTGATCGCGCCCGGCATGTCGAGGCGGGCGAGCGCCGACACGGTTTCCCGTGTCTTCTGCCTCAGACCCTTGCCTTCTGACCCGAGCACCAGTGCAATGCGATCGCCGGAAAGCGTGCCTTCCATCGGCGCCGGCCCTTCCGAATCGAGTCCAACAGAGAAGAAGCCGAGCTTGTGCAGCTCATTCAGCGCATCGGCGAGATTGGTCACCTGGATATAGGGAATGAGTTCGAGCGCACCCGATGCCGATTTCGCCAGCACGCCTGATTCCGTCGGGCTGTGGCGCTGTGTCGTGATGACGGCGCCCGCATCGAAGGCAACCGCCGAACGCATGATCGCGCCGACATTGTGCGGATCGGTCACCTGATCGAGCACTAGGATCAGCGGGCTGTCCTTGAGCGCCTCCAGCCGGCGCACGGGCAGGGGCCGCGTTTCCAGCATCACGCCCTGGTGGATCGCTTCCGGCCCGAGGATCTTGTCGAGATCCTGCGGTGTGACCGTCTCGAACGGAATTCCGAGGTTTTCCACAGATGAGATTTCGAGCCTGACGAGCGCATTCTGCGTCGCCGAAAGCTTGATCAGCTGGCGCTCGGGATTGTCGAGCGCGGCACGCACGGTGTGCAGTCCATAGAGCAGCACCTGTTCCGGCGCGAGCTTCGGCGGCGTCCAGTCGGCATTGCTCTTGCGCGGCTTCTGCGGGCCGGGCGTGGGGATCTCGCCACGCTCACGCTTGGCATCGCGCACCTGTCGGCGCAGCGTCGCATAATGGGTGTCACGGGCGGTTTTGTCTGTTTTGGGATCTTTGGCCATGCGCTCTTATAACGACGCCCAGGGGGCGGGCATAGACCCGGGCGCAAATTCCCGCACATGTCGGGCCTATGAAACTTTTCGGAATTTTTCGTCAAACTTCGTGTTGACATGAGCCGGTTGGGCCGTCATATACCCGCCGCAGATCAGGGGCGACGCGCTCTGGTCGAGACTGAAAAGCTTGGTCGCCAGATCCGGACGAAAGAATGGAGAGATGCCCGAGTGGTTAAAGGGGACGGACTGTAAATCCGTTGGCTCAGCCTACGTTGGTTCAAATCCAACTCTCTCCACCATTCGTCCTCGGATCTGAATATGCGGGTATAGCTCAATGGTAGAGCAGCAGCCTTCCAAGCTGAATACACGGGTTCGATTCCCGTTACCCGCTCCAGATCACTTTCTCATGTAACAGTCTGATCTTTCTGGCTTTTTATCTTCGGTCTCGTGCATGGCATGCCGCTTTCCGTAAGGTCAGCCGAGAGCCTTCGACCACCTCCGGTTCCGGCCCAGAGCGGCCCCGCATTTAAGGCTTGCGCATTGCGAGTGAAAGCCTTAAACGGCGGGACCAAACCGGTTCGCCGGGGTAACCCCGTTTCGTTCACAGGAAGCATTCAAATGGCAAAGAGTAAGTTTGAGCGCACAAAGCCGCACGTCAACATTGGGACGATCGGCCACGTCGACCACGGCAAGACGTCTCTGACGGCAGCGATCACCAAGTACTTCGGTGAGTTCAAGGCCTATGACCAGATCGACGCTGCTCCGGAAGAAAAGGCGCGCGGCATCACCATCTCGACGGCCCACGTCGAGTATGAGACGGCAAACCGCCACTACGCGCACGTCG
>NZ_QJRY01000007.1 GCF_003205195.1 Peteryoungia wuzhouensis | reverse complement strand
CGGTTCAGGTTGAGCTGATCGTTCCGATCGCGATGGAAGAAAAGCTGCGCTTCGCGATCCGCGAAGGTGGCCGTACCGTCGGCGCCGGCATCGTCGCCTCGATCATCGAGTAATCGATTACGGGAAGCGGCCTCGGGCTACCGGTCCGAGGCCGCTTCGCATTTCTAGCTGCAGCTGGCGCAAGCCAGTGATGCAGTGAAAGCAGAGCTCGGCATTTCGGTCAGCGTGACCAATTGACGAGAGGCCGTTTGCGGTGTATGTCGCCGGCCACGATCAGAATCGCGCGGTGATTTGCACGGCGGATTCTCAGCGCTGCAGTTTTCAAAGGCCTGGTGACGGGTCGAGTTCGGCAGGGCTCCTCAGGAATAGAAGAGTGACAGCGGCATCCATGATGTCGCTGTGATTTTTGAAAATTTGGGGCCGGCCAGTCATGGTAATTCACTGTCTCTGCGTATGCGGGACGCAAGAAAAGAAACAAGGACAAGTCGAATGAACGGCCAGAATATCCGCATCCGCCTGAAGGCGTTTGATCACCGGGTTCTCGATGCCTCCACACGCGAAATCGTGCAGACGGCAAAGCGCACCGGTGCCAGCGTCCGCGGCCCGGTTCCGCTCCCGACACGCATTGAAAAATTTACCGTCAACCGTTCGCCTCACGTCGACAAGAAGAGCCGCGAACAGTTTGAAATGCGCACGCATAAGCGCCTGCTCGATATCGTTGATCCGACCCCCCAGACCGTGGACGCGCTGATGAAGCTCGACCTGGCTGCCGGCGTCGACGTCGAGATCAAGCTCTAAGAAGGAATTCCGGCGAGAGCCGAAATAACAAGGAAGGTACGTGGCAAGACCTGCCAACGACTTCTCGAAACGGGAAACCCGAAGGTTCGGAAGGGCCGGAGTGGAATCCTTAAACAAAGAGGAAAGGTCAGGATCGCGAGATCCCGTCCGCGACTCTCAAGAGGAATGAACCAATGCGTTCAGGTGTGATTGCACAGAAAGTGGGTATGACCCGCGTCTATAACGACGCCGGCGAACATGTCCCGGTTACAGTTCTGCGTCTGGATAACGTACAGGTCGTCGCTCAGCGCACGGCCGACAAGAACGGCTATGTCGCGCTTCAGCTCGGCGCCGGTACGTCGAAGGTCAAGAACACGACGAAGGGCCTTCGTGGTCACTTCGCAGCAGCGAGCGTTGAGCCCAAGGCCAAGCTCGTTGAATTCCGCGTTTCCGAAGAAAACCTCATCGATGTCGGCGCACAGCTGACCGCGAGCCATTTTGAAGCCGGCCAGCTGGTCGACGTCACGGGCACGACGATCGGTAAGGGTTTTGCCGGTGCCATGAAGCGCCACAACTTCGGTGGTCTGCGCGCGACCCACGGTGTTTCCGTCTCGCACCGTTCGCACGGTTCGACCGGTTCGAACCAGGATCCGGGCCGCGTTTGGAAGGGCAAGCGCATGGCTGGTCACATGGGCCAGACCCGCGTCACCACCCAGAACCTCGAAGTCGTTTCGACTGATGAAGATCGCGGTCTCATCCTGGTAAAGGGCGCAGTGCCCGGTTCCAAGGGTTCCTGGATCATCGTCCGCGACGCCGTTAAGTCGTCGAAGTAAGGGAGCCAAGCACATGGAATTGAACGTCAAGACCCTCTCGGGCACAGACGCCGGCAAGGTTTCTCTGTCTGACGAAATCTTCGGCCTTGAGCCGCGCGAAGACATCATTGCCCGCATGGTCCGCTACCAGCTGGCCAAGAAGCGCCAGGGTACGCACAAGACCAAGACCCGCGCTGAAGTCTCGCGCACCGGTGCGAAGATGTACAAGCAGAAGGGCACCGGTCGTGCTCGTCACCATTCGGCCCGCGCTCCGCAGTTCCGCGGCGGTGGTAAGGCTCATGGCCCGGTTGTTCGCAGCCACGCCCATGACCTGCCGAAGAAGGTTCGTGCACTCGCTCTGCGTCACGCCCTGTCGGCAAAGCTGAAGTCGGAAGACCTGATCATCGTTGATAATCTGGTTGCTGCCGAAGCCAAGACCAAGACCCTGGTCGGCACCTTCGCCTCGCTCGGCCTCACCAATGCTCTCGTCATCGGCGGTGCCGAAATCGACAGCAACTTCAAGCTCGCAGCCGCAAACATCCCGAACATCGATGTTCTGCCGGTTCAGGGCATCAACGTTTATGACATCCTGCGCCGCGGCAAGCTCGTCCTGTCGAAGGCGGCTGTGGAAGCTCTGGAGGAGCGGTTCAAATGACGGATCTTCGCCACTACGACGTGATCGTATCTCCGTCGATCACGGAAAAGTCGACCATGGTGTCTGAGAACAACCAGGTCGTCTTCAACGTCGCCAAGGGCGCCAGCAAGCCGGAAATCAAGGCTGCTGTCGAGGCTCTCTTCGGCGTCAAGGTCACCGCCGTCAATACGCTGCTCCGCAAGGGCAAGACAAAGCGTTTCCGCGGCTTCATCGGCAAGCAGAAGGACGTCAAGAAGGCGATCGTTACGCTCGCTGAAGGTCAGTCCATCGACGTGTCGACGGGCGTCTGAGGTAGGGAACAAGAACAATGGCATTGAAAAGCTATAATCCGACGACCCCGAGCCAGCGTCAGCTGGTCATCGTCGACCGCTCGGGCCTCTGGAAGGGCAAGCCGGTCAAGGCGCTGACGGAAGGTCTGTCCAAGAGCGGTGGTCGTAACAACCTCGGCCGCATCACGGCTCGCTTCATCGGTGGTGGTCACAAGCGTACCTACCGTCTCGTTGACTTCAAGCGTCGCAAGTTCGACGTCGAAGGCACCGTAGAACGTCTGGAATACGACCCGAACCGCACCGCCTTCATCGCCCTCATCACCTATGCTGATGGCGAACAGGCCTACATCCTGGCTCCACAGCGTCTCGCTGTTGGCGACAAGGTGATCGCCTCTGAGAAGGCTGTCGACGTAAAGCCCGGCAATGCGATGCCGCTGCAGTACATCCCGGTCGGCTCCATCATCCACAACGTGGAAATGAAGCCGGGCAAGGGCGGTCAGATCGCTCGCTCTGCAGGCACCTATGTTCAGCTGGTCGGCCGCGATGCCGGCATGGCAATCCTTCGCCTGAACTCCGGCGAACAGCGTCTGGTCCCGGGCTCCTGCCTGGCCACCGTCGGCGCCGTTTCCAACCCGGACCACGGCAACATCAATGATGGCAAGGCGGGTCGTACCCGCTGGCGCGGCAAGACCCCGCATAACCGCGGTGTCGTCATGAACCCGGTCGACCACCCCCACGGTGGTGGTGAAGGCCGCACGTCGGGTGGTCGTCACCCGGTCTCCCCGTGGGGTAAGCCCACCAAGGGTAAGCGGACTCGCTCGAACAAGTCGACCGACAAGTTCATCATGCGCTCGCGCCACCTGAAGAAGAAGTAAGAGAGGTAGTCAGAAATGGCTCGTTCAGTATGGAAAGGCCCGTTCGTTGACGGCTATCTTCTCAAGAAGGCTGAGAAGGTTCGTGAAGGCGGTCGTAGCGAAGTGATCAAGATGTGGAGCCGTCGCTCCACCATCCTGCCGCAGTTCGTCGGTCTCACTTTCGGCGTCTACAACGGCTCAAAGCATGTGCCCGTCTCTGTCAACGAAGACATGGTCGGCCACAAGTTCGGTGAATTCGCTCCCACCCGGACCTACTACGGTCACGGTGCGGACAAGAAGGCGAAGAGGAAGTAACGATGGGCAAGGCAAAAGCCGAACGCCGGCTGAAGGACAACGAGGCGCAAGCCATTGCGCGCACGATCCGCGTCAGCCCCCAGAAGCTCAACCTGGTTGCCGCGCTCATCCGCGGCAAGAAGGTCGAGCGCGCTCTCGCTGATCTCGAATTCTCCCGCAAGCGCATCGCCGGCACGGTCAAGAAGACCCTGGAATCGGCCATCGCAAACGCCGAGAACAACCATGACCTCGACGTCGATCAGCTGATCGTCGCCGAAGCCTATGTTGGCAAGTCGATCACCATGAAGCGTTTCCACGCTCGTGGCCGCGGCCGCGCATCGCGCATCGAAAAGCCGTTCTCGCACCTGACGATCGTCGTGCGCGAAGTCGAAGCCAAAGGGGAGGCCGCATAATGGGTCAGAAAATCAATCCGACAGGTTTTCGCCTGGGCATCAACCGCACTTGGGATAGCCGTTGGTTCGCGGACAATGCCGAGTATGGCAAGCTGCTGCACGAAGATCTGAAGATCCGCGCCTACCTGATGGAAGAGCTCAAGCAGGCCGGCATCGCCAAGGTCGTCATCGAGCGTCCGCACAAGAAGTGCCGCGTCACGATCCACTCGGCTCGTCCGGGTCTGATCATCGGCAAGAAGGGTGCAGACATCGAGAAGCTTCGCAAGAAGATCTCGTCGATGACCAACTCGGAAACGCACCTCAACATCGTTGAAGTGCGCAAGCCGGAAATCGACGCAACCCTCGTTGCCCAGTCGATTACCCAGCAGCTCGAGCGTCGTATCGCTTTCCGTCGCGCCATGAAGCGCGCCGTACAGTCGGCAATGCGTCTGGGTGCCGAAGGCATCAAGATCACCTGCGCCGGCCGTCTCGGTGGTGCTGAAATCGCGCGTACCGAATGGTACCGCGAAGGTCGCGTTCCGCTTCACACCCTGCGTGCCGACATCGACTACGGCACGTCGGAAGCGGAAACCGCCTACGGCATCTGCGGCGTGAAGGTCTGGATCTTCAAGGGCGAAATCCTTGAGCATGATCCGATGGCGTCTGAGCGCCGTGCACTCGAGGGCGATGCCCAGGGTCCGGCAAGCCGTGAACGCGGTGATCGTGGCGACCGTCGCCGCGAGAACGCTTGATTGAACGCTGGCGAAAGATAAGCTCGGAGAAGTAAGAAAATGTTGCAGCCAAAGCGTACAAAGTACCGCAAGCAGTTCAAGGGGCGCATCAAGGGCGTCGCCAAGGGCGGTTTTGATCTGGCATTCGGCGAATTCGGCCTGAAGTCTCTCGAACCCAACCGCGTGAATGCTCGCGAAATCGAAGCAGCCCGTCGTGCGATCACCCGCTACATGAAGCGTGCGGGCCGTGTATGGATCCGCGTATTCCCTGACGTTCCGGTCACGGCAAAGCCGACCGAAGTTCGTATGGGTAAGGGTAAGGGTTCGGTCGAATACTGGGCTTGCAAGGTCAAGCCCGGCCGAATGATGTTCGAGATCGACGGTGTATCCGAGGAGATCGCTCGCGAAGCGCTCCGTCTCGGTTCGGCCAAGCTCTCGGTCAAGACGCGCTTCGTACAGCGCATTGCAGAGTGAGGATTGAGCCCATGAAAGCCGCAGACGTCCGCGCCATGAGCGCCGATCAGCTGAACGACGAGCTTGCCAAGCTGAAGAAGGAGCAGTTCAACCTGCGCTTCCAGAAGGCCACCGGCCAGCTTGAGAAGTCTTCCCGTATCCTGGAAGTTCGTCGTGACATCGCACGCGTGAAAACCATTGCCCGCCAGAAGGCGGCAGAAGCCAAGGCCTAAGGACCAGAAGAATATGCCGAAACGCATTCTGCAGGGCGTAGTTGTCAGCGACAAGAACGACAAGACTGTCGTTGTTCGCGTTGAGCGTCGATTCGCACATCCCTTGCTTCAGAAGACCGTTCGCCGGTCGAAGAAGTACAAGGCCCATGACGAAAACAACCAGTACAAGACCGGTGACGTCGTTTCCATCGAGGAATGCGCACCGATCTCCAAGGACAAGTGCTGGACGGTTATCTCCGCCCAGGCTTAATTTGACGAGATTCTGCGCAGGGGCTTGCACCTTGCGCAGAATCTTGTATGAAGCAGGCCACTGGCTGGGAACGCCCCCTTACGGGCGTTCTTTTGCTTTGAGCGCACGGAAGGTCCCTTATGGGAAACCACCCTGTATTTATCTTCCCGCGCACTCTCGAAATTTATCATAAGCCGGAATAGGGGGCGTATGCCCAACCGTTCGGGTTACAACAAGAAGGCGACCTGACATGATTCAGATGCAGACTAACCTCGACGTCGCGGATAATTCCGGCGCACGTCGTGTCATGTGCATCAAGGTGCTGGGCGGCTCCAAGCGCAAGTACGCTTCGGTCGGCGACATTATCGTCGTCTCGATCAAGGAAGCGATCCCGCGCGGCCGCGTCAAGAAGGGCGATGTGATGAAGGCGGTTGTCGTTCGCACCGCCAAGGACATCCGTCGCGCTGACGGCAGCGTCATCAGATTCGATAACAACGCTGCTGTTCTTATCGACAACAAGAAAGAGCCGATCGGCACCCGTATCTTCGGACCGGTTCCGCGCGAACTTCGCGCCAAGAACCACATGAAGATCATCTCGCTGGCTCCAGAAGTACTGTAAGGGAGCGGGAAGCGATGAATAAGATCCGCAAGGGCGACAACGTCGTCGTACTCTCCGGCAAGGACAAGGGCCGCACTGGCGAAGTCCTCCAGGTCCTGCCGAAGGAAGATCGCGCCGTAGTGCGTGGTATCAACATGGTGAAGCGCCATCAGCGTCAGACACAGACGCAGGAAGCCGGCATCATCAACAAGGAAGCATCCATTCACCTGTCCAACATTGCCATCGTCGGCAAGGACGGCAAGCCGACCCGCGTTGGCTTCCAGGTCGTAGACGGCAAGAAGGTGCGTGTGGCCAAGCGTTCGGGAGATGTCATCGATGGCTGAGGCAAAGTATGAGCCGCGGCTCAAGACCGAGTATGTAACGCGCATTCGTGCAGCGCTGCAGGAGCAGTTCTCGTTCGCAAACGAGATGCAGATTCCGAAGCTCGACAAGATCGTCATCAACATGGGCGTGGGCGAGGCGACTGCCGACTCCAAGAAGCCTTCTGTTGCTGCTGCTGACCTTGCTGCGATCGCCGGCCAGAAGCCGGTCATCACCAAGGCGCGCAACTCGATCGCTGGTTTCAAGGTTCGTGAAAACATGCCGATCGGCGCGAAGGTTACCCTGCGCGGCGCCCGCATGTACGAATTCCTGGACCGCCTGATCAACATCGCGCTTCCGCGCGTTCGCGACTTCCGGGGCCTGAACCCGAAAAGCTTTGACGGCCGTGGCAACTTCGCCATGGGCATCAAGGAGCACATTGTGTTCCCTGAGATCAACTACGACAAGGTTGATCAGATGTGGGGCATGGACATCATCGTTTGCACGACGGCAAACTCGGACGACGAAGCTCGGGCTCTTCTGAAAGAGTTCAACTTCCCGTTCCGCACGTAACCGTAACGACGAGCGTAGAAGAGGAACTTCCATATGGCGAAGACAAGCGCAGTTGAAAAGAACAAGCGCCGCCGCAAGTTGGTCGGTCAGCACGCCGCTAAGCGGGCCGCGCTGAAGGCGATCATTATGAACCAGTCGCTCTCGATTGAAGAACGGTTCAAGGCAACATTGAAGCTGGCGGATCTGCCGCGCGATGGCTCCAAGACCCGTATCCGCAACCGTTGCGAAGTGACCGGCCGTCCGCGTGCGTTTTATCGCAAGCTCGGCATGTCCCGTATCGCACTCCGCGACCTCGGCAATTCCGGCAAGGTGCCGGGCATTGTCAAGTCGAGCTGGTAAGGAGACGCGCAAATGACGATGACTGATCCGTTGGGCGATATGCTCACCCGCATCCGCAATGGCGCCGCACGCCGCAAGAGCTCGGTTAACACCCCGGCCTCGAACCTGCGCGCCCGCGTTCTCGACGTTCTGCAGGCCGAAGGTTACATCCGCGGCTACAGCCAGGTCGATTACGGCAATGGCAAGTCCGAGCTCACGATCGAGCTGAAGTACTACGAAGGTGCTTCGGTCATTCGCGAAATCGGCCGCGTCTCCAAGCCGGGCCGCCGAGTTTATGTCTCGGTCAAGTCCATCCCGCAGGTCGCGAACGGCCTCGGCATCACCATCCTTTCGACTCCGAAGGGTGTGATGGCCGATCACCAGGCTCGCGAACAGAACGTTGGTGGTGAGGTTCTCTGCTCTGTCTTCTAAGACAGCGCAGGGGAACTCCATAGCGAACAGACAGGATAAAAACTATGTCTCGTATCGGTAAGAAGCCCGTTCCGGTTCCGGCTGGCGTGACCGCCACTGTCGAAGGCCAGAAGGTCTCCGTCAAGGGCCCGAAGGGTGAACTCTTCTTCGTCGCAAATGACGAAATCTCCGTGAAGCTCGAAGACAACGCTGTTGTCGTCCTGCCGATCAACGACTCCAAGGATGCTCGTTCCAAGTGGGGCATGTCCCGCACGATGGTCGAAAACATCCTGAAGGGTGTCAAGGACGGTTACGAGCGCAAGCTCGAAATCAACGGCGTTGGTTACCGTGCATCGCTGCAGGGCAAGAACCTGCAACTCGCGCTCGGCTTCAGCCATGATGTCGTCTATGAGCCGCCGGTTGGCATCTCCATCGCTGTTCCGAAGCCGACCGAAATCATCGTGTCCGGCATCAACAAGCAGCAGGTCGGCCAGGTTGCCGCCGAGATCCGCGAATATCGCGGTCCGGAGCCCTACAAGGGCAAGGGCGTCAAGTATGCCGAAGAGCGGATCGTCCGCAAAGAAGGCAAGAAGAAGTAAGGAACGCGCGAAATGGCAAGCAGAAAAGAAGCACTTGTTCGCCGTGCGAACCGCGTACGGCGTCAGATCAAAGCGGTGGCCAATGGCCGTCCGCGTCTGTCGGTACATCGCTCTTCGAAGAACATCTACGCTCAGATCATCGACGACGTCGCTGGCAAGACCCTTGCGGCTGCTTCGACCCTCGATGGCGGCCTGAAGGCCGAGCTCAAGACCGGCGCCGACACCGCAGCAGCAGCTGCCGTTGGCAAGCTGGTTGCCGAGCGCGCAACCAAGGCTGGCGTGAAGGAAGTTGTCTTCGATCGTGGCGCCTTCATCTATCATGGCCGCATCAAGGCCCTGGCAGAAGCGGCCCGCGAAGGCGGTCTCTCCTTCTGATCAAGTTTCCGCCCGGGCTTGCGCTCGGGCGGATATCCGGCCTATAGAGCCGGCCACACCGGATTCCACCTTGACCCGACAGGGCAGGGTGGAACTTTGCGTAATCTGCCGATTGCACCCGGAAAAGAAAAAGGAAAAGGACAATGGCACAAGAAAAGCGTGGTTCGCGCGATGATCGCCAGAACCGTGAAGAACGCGATAGCGAATTTGTCGACAAGCTGGTCGCCATCAACCGCGTCGCCAAGGTAGTTAAGGGCGGCCGTCGCTTCGGCTTCGCAGCCCTCGTCGTCGTCGGCGACCAGAAGGGCCGCGTTGGCTTCGGTCATGGCAAGGCACGTGAAGTGCCGGAAGCCATCCGCAAGGCCACCGAAGCCGCCAAGCGCGAACTGATCTTCGTTCCGCTGCGTGACGGTCGCACCCTGCATCACGACGTAAACGGCCGTCATGGCGCCGGCAAGGTTCTCCTGCGCGCCGCCAAGGCTGGTACCGGTATCATCGCCGGTGGTCCGATGCGCGCCGTGTTCGAAACGCTCGGCATGCATGACGTCGTCGCCAAGTCGACTGGCTCGTCGAACCCGTACAACATGGTTCGCGCCACGTTCGACGCCCTGAAGGCTCAGGTGCATCCGAAGGATGTGGCAGCTCAGCGCGGCTTGAAGTACGCCACGCTGCAGGCTCGCCGCGCCGCCTCCGGCAACGCAGCTGAAGAATAAGAGGAGTCTGAACCATGGCCAAGGCTACGAAGAAGACTGAAGCAAAGACGATCACGGTCGAGCAGATCGGTTCGCCCATTCGCCGTCCGGCAGTCCAGCGCGCAACGCTGGTCGGTCTGGGCCTCAACAAGATGCACCGGGTCCGCACCCTGGAAGATACGCCTTCCGTTCGTGGCATGATCCGTGCTGTCCAGCATCTCGTTCGCGTCGTCGACGAGAAGTGAGACGGGGGAAGTCATCATGAAACTGAATGAAATCAAAGACAACGAAGGCGCTTCCAAGGACCGTATCCGCGTAGGTCGCGGTATTGGTTCGGGCAAGGGCAAGACCGGTGGTCGCGGCGTGAAGGGTCAGAAGGCTCGTTCCGGCGTTGCCGTCAACGGCTTCGAAGGCGGCCAGATGCCGATCTATCGTCGCCTGCCGAAGCGCGGCTTCAACAACATCTTCGCATCTGAATACGTCACCGTTTCGCTCGGCCGTATCCAGACCGCGATCGATGCTGGCAAGCTCGACGCCAAGGCAACGGTTGATGCCGCTTCGCTCAAGGCAGCCGGCGTGATCCGCCGCGCCAAGGACGGCGTTCGCGTTCTCTCCGATGGCGACCTGAAGGCCAAGCTCACGATCGAAGTCGCCGGTGCCTCCAAGGCCGCCGTCGAGAAGATCGAAAAGGCTGGCGGTTCCATCAAGCTGCTCGAAGCAGTCAAGGAAGCCGCTGAATAAGTGACTGACAATCGCCCGGGGTGCTTCACACCGGGCGATTTTGCTCCCATATGTGAGCCTCACGATCCCAGGACGGAATGGACGTCGTTTCGTCTTCCGGGTCATCTGGAAAACAAGGGTGTGAGGCATGCGGTTGCTGGCCAACTTCTCCCCGCGCCCTGTTTTCTGAAAAACAGTTTGAACGAATAGCCTACGGCCGCGAAAGTCGCGTTGCCGGTCAAGGTTTGCGGAGAATTTCATGGCTTCTGCAGCGGAACAACTGGCCTCGAACCTCAACTTCTCGACTTTCGCCAAGGCGGAAGATCTGAAGAAGCGTCTGTGGTTCACCCTGGCCGCATTGCTGGTCTATCGCCTCGGCACGCATATTCCGCTGCCTGGCCTCAATCCCGAAGCCTATGCGGCGGCCTTCCAGGGCCAGTCCGGCGGCATTCTCGGCCTCTTCAACATGTTTGCCGGTGGCGCTGTCCAGCGCATGGCGATTTTCGCCCTCGGCATCATGCCCTACATCTCGGCCTCGATCATCGTGCAGCTCATGACCTCGGTCGTGCCGGCGCTCGAGAATCTCAAGAAAGAAGGCGAGCAGGGCCGCAAGATCATCAACCAGTACACCCGTTATGGCACCGTTCTGCTCGGCGCCCTGCAGGCCTATGGCATCGCGGTGGGTCTGGAATCCGGCCAGGGAATCGTTGTCGATCCCGGCATCTTCTTCAAGATCTCGACCGTACTGACGCTGCTCGGCGGCACCATGTTCCTGATGTGGCTCGGTGAGCAGATCACCTCGCGCGGCATCGGCAACGGCATTTCGCTGATCATCTTCGCGGGCATTGCCGCAGGTCTCCCGACCGCGATCGCCCACACGCTCGAACTCGGCCGTACCGGCGCGCTCTCGACCTTCCTGATCTTCGCAGTCGTAATCGTCGCCATCGGCGTCATCGCGCTGATCGTCTTCGTCGAGCGCGCCCAGCGTCGCCTTCTGATCCAGTATCCGAAGCGTCAGGTCGGCAACCGCATGTTCCAGGGCGACACCTCGCACCTGCCGCTGAAGCTGAACACCTCGGGCGTCATCCCGGCGATCTTCGCATCCTCGCTGCTGCTTTTGCCCGCAACGGCTGCAGGCTTCGCTGGCAGCTCGCAGATGCCGGGCTGGGCAACGACCATCATCGCGTCCCTCAGCCACGGCCAGCCGGTCTACATGCTGATGTATGCGGCTCTGATCGCCTTCTTCGCCTTCTTCTACACGGCCATCGTCTTCAACCCGAAGGACACGGCCGACAACCTGAAGAAACATGGCGGCTTCATCCCGGGCATCCGCCCCGGTGACCGCACGGCTGAATACATCGATTACGTCCTGACCCGCATCACGGTCATCGGCGCGATCTATCTCGTCTTCGTCTGCATTCTTCCCGAAATCCTCATCGCACGCACCGGCATCCCATTAGCCCTTGGTGGTACGTCGCTTTTGATTGTTGTCAGCGTCACCCTTGATACTGTAGCACAGATCCAGGGACATCTGATCGCCCAGCAATATGAAGGCCTGATCAAGAAGTCGAAGCTGCGTGGAGGAAAGAGGGGACGATGAGACTGATTCTGTTAGGACCGCCGGGCGCGGGCAAGGGGACCCAGGCCCAGCGGATCGTGGAGAAGCACGGCATCCCGCAGCTTTCCACCGGTGACATGCTTCGTGCAGCGGTTTCCGCCGGCACGGAGGTCGGAAAGCGCGCCAAGGCCGTCATGGACGCCGGCAGGCTGGTTTCTGACGAGATCGTCATCGCCATCGTGTCCGAGCGCATTGATGCGCCCGATTGCGCCAATGGCTTCATCCTCGACGGCTTCCCGCGCACGCTGGTCCAGGCCGACGCGACCGAAGCCATGCTGTCCGGCAAGAATATCGACCTGTCGGCGGTCATCGAGATCCGCGTCGACGACGAGATCCTGGCGGATCGAATCGCCGGTCGTTACACTTGCGCCAACTGTGGCGCCGGTTATCACGACGAAAACCTGAAGCCGAAGGTTGAGGGTGTCTGCGACAAGTGCGGTTCCACGCATTTCAAGCGCCGCCCCGACGACAACAGGGAGACGGTCCGTACTCGTCTCCAGGCCTACTACAAGGAAACATCGCCGCTGATCGGTTATTACCACGCCAAGGGTAAGCTGCATTCGGTCGACGGCATGGGCGAGATCGATGCCGTCACGGCCGAGATCGAAGCCATCCTCGCCCGGGTCTGACCCGGGCGGTTCCAAGAATCTTCGTGGCATCGGTTGCTTTTGTCGACTGATTCCGCTAAAGACCGCGCCAACTCGCGACATGACTGCGATCGGCGCGTTCTTCCTGAGACGGAAGACCGGGTTCGATCGTTTTGACGTGTTGAGAACCCGATTTGTAATTGCGGCTCATTCGGGCCGTGTAACGAGACACCACTTGCCGGATGGCAACTGGAAGCAAGGAGAATAGGCGTGGCACGTATCGCTGGCGTCAACATCCCGACTGCGAAGCGCGTTGTTATTGCGCTGACCTATATTCACGGGATCGGACCGAAGTTTGCACAGGAAATCATGGAAAAGGTCGGCCTGCCCGCTGAAAAGCGCGTACACCAGCTGACCGACGCCGAAGTTCTGGCCATCCGCGAAACCATCGACCGCGACTACCAGGTCGAAGGTGATCTTCGTCGCGATACCGCGATGAACATCAAGCGTCTGATGGACCTCGGCTGCTACCGCGGCCTGCGTCATCGTCGCGGCCTGCCGGTTCGCGGTCAGCGCACGCACACCAACGCCCGCACCCGCAAGGGCCCGGCGAAGGCGATCGCTGGTAAGAAGAAGTAATTTTTTCGAGGCAGTTGGCAATAGGCAGTGGGCAGTAGGGATACTACTGGCTACTGCCTAAATCCTATTGCCTCGATTGGTGTAGCCGCTGGCATTACGGCGGTGCTTAGATCAACTGAAAGGAAGACCATGGCCAAGGAAGCCACACGCGTTCGCCGTCGCGAACGTAAAAACATCTCGTCGGGCGTAGCGCACGTCAACTCGACCTTCAACAATACGATGATCACCATCACCGACGCACAGGGCAACGCGATTGCCTGGTCGTCTGCTGGTGCAAAGGGCTTCAAGGGTTCGCGTAAGTCGACCCCGTTCGCGGCCCAGATCGCTGCTGAAGACTGCGCCAAGAAGGCCCAGGAACACGGCATGAAGTCTCTCGAAGTGGAAGTCTGCGGTCCGGGTTCGGGTCGTGAATCCGCTCTGCGCGCCCTCCAGGCTGCCGGCTTCATGATCACGTCCATCCGCGACGTGACGCCGATCCCACACAATGGCTGCCGTCCGCGCAAGAAGCGTCGCGTCTAATCATTCTTCGTCTTGCCGGGCAGGCGGTTCGCCTTCCCGGTGCTTCTCATATTCGGCCGTCACGATTGAATGGTGATGGCGAACGGAAGGTAAAATCATGATTCAGAAGAATTGGCAGGAACTGATCAAGCCGAACAAGGTGGAATTTTCCTCCTCCGGCCGCACCAAGGCGACCCTCGTCGCCGAGCCGCTCGAGCGTGGCTTCGGCCTGACGCTCGGCAACGCTCTGCGTCGCGTTCTCCTGTCGTCGCTTCGGGGTGCAGCGGTTACCGCTGTCCAGATCGACGGCGTTCTGCACGAGTTCTCGTCTATCCCAGGCGTTCGCGAAGATGTCACCGACATCGTCCTGAACATCAAGGAAATCGCCATCAAGATGGACGGCGACGATGCCAAGCGCATGGTTGTCCGCAAGCAGGGTCCGGGCGTGGTTACCGCCGGTGACATCCAGACGGTCGGCGACATCGAGATCCTGAACCCCAACCATGTCATCTGCACCCTCGACGAAGGTGCGGAAATCCGCATGGAGTTCACGGTCAACAACGGCAAGGGTTACGTCCCGGCCGAGCGTAACCGCGCAGAAGATGCTCCGATCGGCTTGATCCCGGTCGACAGCCTCTACTCGCCGGTCAAGAAGGTGTCCTACAAGGTGGAAAACACCCGCGAAGGACAGGTTCTCGACTATGACAAGCTGCTGATGACCATCGAAACCGATGGTTCGGTCACCGGTGAAGATGCAGTTGCTTTCGCAGCCCGCATTCTCCAGGACCAGCTCGGCGTCTTCGTCAACTTCGACGAGCCGCAGAAGGAAGTCGAAGAAGAGTCGGTTACCGAACTCGCCTTCAACCCGGCTCTGCTCAAGAAGGTCGACGAACTGGAGCTTTCGGTCCGTTCGGCGAACTGCCTGAAGAACGACAACATTGTCTACATCGGCGATCTGATCCAGAAGACCGAGGCAGAAATGCTGCGCACGCCGAACTTCGGTCGCAAGTCGCTCAACGAAATCAAGGAAGTTCTCGCTTCCATGGGCCTGCACCTCGGTATGGAAGTACCGGCATGGCCGCCCGAGAACATCGAAGATCTCGCGAAGCGTTACGAAGACCAGTATTAATAACAGTGAAGGCAGCCTCTAGATCTGCCTTTCCCCGTCAAACTGCGGGCGAATGCCCGTATGTGTCAGGAAACGGCAGCCTCTGAGACAGAGCCTGCACTTAAAGGAGAATAGCAATGCGCCACCAGAAAGCCGGCCGCAAGCTGAACCGTACCGCCAGCCACCGTAAGGCGATGTTCGCCAACATGGCGGCTTCGCTCATCCTGCATGAGCAGATCGTGACCACCCTGCCGAAGGCGAAGGAAATTCGCCCGATCGTCGAAAAGCTCGTCACCCTCGGCAAGCGCGGCGACCTGCATGCTCGCCGCCAGGCGATCTCGCAGATCCGCGACGTTGCCGTCGTCGCCAAGCTGTTCGACGCCATCGCTTCGCGCTACGCAACCCGCAACGGCGGCTACCTGCGTATCATGAAGGCCGGTTTCCGCCAGGGCGACAACGCTGCCATGGCCGTCATCGAGTTCGTTGAACGCGACGTCGACGCCAAGGGCGCAGCCGACAAGGCCCGCGTCGCCGCTGAAGCCGAAGCTGAAGCCGCGTAAGTTTCCTCCCGTAAGGGAAGGACGAAAAAAGCCGGGTGAGCGATCACCCGGCTTTTTGCTGTCTTCCGTTTGCGTGACGGGCGGCCCTCAGAGTCTTCACCCGCAGGCCTCGGCGCGGCTCATCAGAAACGCCCGCTCTGCGGCATTCCCACTCAACCCGGCCGCCCGCGCGAACGCTGCCCGCGCTTCGGCCATGCGCCCCGATCGCATGAGGAAGTCTCCCTTGGCCGCAGGGAGCGGCGCGTAGCCCGCCAGCGACTGCTCCTCCTCAATCTCCTCCAGCAGCGCCAGCCCCGTCTCCGGTCCGAACGCCATGGCATGGGCCACCGCCCGGTTCAGCGCCACGACGGGCGAGGGGAGGCGCTCCAGCAGCCGATCGTAGAGCGCGGCACTTCTGTGCCAGTCCGTATCGTCAAACTTCGCCGCCCGCGCATGCACCGCTGCAAGTGCCGCCTGCAGCGCATAAACGCCATCTTCACCGCCAAGCCTGGTTACAGTCGCCAGCCCCGCCAGCCCGCGCTGGATCAGCAACCTGTCCCAGAGCCCGCGGTTCTGCGTCTCGAGCGTGAGCGCGCGACCATCCGCGCCGACCCGTGCCTTGAAGCGCGAGGCCTGAAGCTCCATCAGCGAGAGCAGGGCATGCGCCTCCGCTTCCTCCGGCGCCAGCCCCACCAGGATGCGCCCCAGCCGCATCGCCTCCTGACAAAGCTGCGGCCGGATCAGATCCTCACCCCGGCTTGCGGCATATCCCTCGTTGAAGATGAGATAGATCACCTCCAGCACCGAGCCGAGGCGTGCCGCGCGCTCCTCGCCAAGCGGCACCTCGAACGCGACATCGCCGTCACGCAGGATCTTCTTGGCCCTGACGATCCGCTGCGCCACCGTCGTCTCCTGGGAGAGAAAGGCGCGCGCGATTTCCTCCGTCGTCAGGCCGGCGATGATCTTCAATGTCAGCGCCGTGCGCTGGTCGTGGGAAAGCAACGGATGGCAGGCGGTGAAGATCAACGACAGCCGCTCGTCACCGATCGTGTCGTCGAGCCGTGCCTCGATCGCTGCATGGGCGTCGCTCTGCCCGGCCTCGATCTCATGCGTGATCGCTGCCTCGTACCGCGCCATCATCCGGCGCCGCCGCCAGAGGTCGACGGCCCGACGTTTCGCCGTCGTCATCAGCCAGCCGCCGGGATTGGGCGGCGTTCCTGTCCGGGGCCAGGCACCAAGGGCAGCCATCAGCGCGTCCTGCGCCAGGTCTTCGGCCAGGCTGATGTCGCCCACATGCCGTGCGAGCCCGGCAATCAGCCGGACCCGCTCCAGGCGAAAGATCGCCTCGATATCCCGTGCGGTCGTCTCCATGGCGTCCTGGCTCTTGCCGCCAGGATGAGCCGGTGCCTGTCCATCTCGTGTCATGGTCAGGAGTATGGACACCTTGCCCGTGCGGTCAACGCCGGCCATGGCCTCAGGCGTCGACGGTCGAGCTGTCGCCGGGTACGGCCGCAGGATCCATCCAGAAGATCTCCCAGACATGCCCGTCCGGATCCTCGACCGACCGGCTGAACATCGACCCATGATCTTGCGCCGGGTTCGGATCGGCCCGCCCACCCTTGGCGCTGGCAGCCTCCAGGACCCGATCCACCTCCGCCCGTTCACCGACCGTCACCGCGAGCAGCATCTGGCTCGTCGCCTTGGCATCGGCAATCGGCCGCTGGGTGAAGTTGCGGTAATAGTCATGCGTCAGGATCATCACGCCGATCGTGTCCGTCAGCATCATGCAGGCCGCATTCTCGTTGGAGAAATGCGGATTGCGCGTTGCCCCCAGCGCCTCGTAGAAGCGCGTTGAAGCGCCGAGATCGGTCACCGGCAGGTTGACGAAGATCATCTTGCTCATGCGGTCTCAACCCCTGTCTTTCTGCTGGGCTGCAAGGCCTTCGGCGGCGCGATCATGGCTCGCCTGGCCCTCGGGCGTGGCGATCTCGGCAAAGTCCTCCATCTCGTAGAAGGGACGGATTTCAATCTCGCTCGGCCCCAGCATCGGGTTCGGGCAACGCTTCACCCAGGCGACCGCTTCGTCCATGTCCTTGACCTCCCAGATCCAGTAGCCGGCAACCAGCTCCCGGGTCTCCGCGAACGGCCCGTCGATGACCCGGCGGTCCGGCCCGTCAAAGGCCACCCGCTTGCCCATCTTGGATGGCTTCAAGCCGTCGCCGGACAGCATGATGCCGGCCTGCACCAGCTCCTCGTTGAATTTGCCCATGTCCTCGAACAGTTTCGGCGGCGGCATGATGCCTTCTTCGCTGTCTTCCGTCGCCTTCACCAAGACCATCACACGCATGACTTCTCTCCTCTTGTTGTCCGGACCGCCTTGTCCGGTCCTATCCCCTCAACGGATGAGCATGGCAGGTTTCGACACGGGAGAGAAAAAAAATTAGTGGCGATGCCGATGGCGGAGGCGGTGGTCCAGAAAGCCGGCAAGTGCGATGCCGATCAGATAGGCGAGAATGTTCCACAGCGAGAAGATACGCCCCAGCAGCAAGGCGCCTGCAAGCGTCAGCCGAAAAGCGTCGAGCCAGGGAGCATGGTAGAGCCGGAGGAGCTCGACGGCGAGCGAGATTGCGCAGGCAAGCCCGGTCGCCAGCCGCAGCCGGCGGGGCAGGGCGGCCGCCACCAGCAGAAACACCATCGCCCCCCAGAGCATCGAACCGCCATATTTGACCAGTCCATAGGGCAAGCCGACCTCGTAACCGGTCAGCCGCAGGGTGATTCCCACGGCAATGGTCGCGAGCGCCGCAAGCAGCCGCCAAAGGCGCATTTTCAGAATGACGTTTGATCCGGTCATGCCGCGTGTCTACCGGCAGGCCGGCAAAAGACAAGGGCCGAAGGGAGGGGGAATGAGCACGCTGACTTCAAGAGATCGCATCAGCCTCGACGGCATCGACCGTCTCCTGATCGATCCGCCGCCGGCCCCTGCGCTTTCTGGTATCCGCCGCTTCTGCGTGGAATTTCTTCTGTTCGGTATCAAGGAAGCCCGTGCCTGCCTCTTTGCCGGGTCCTTCTTCGTCTCGATCTTCGTCATGCCCCGCGAGGGCCTTTTCGGCGTTCCGCGCTACGATCTGCTGCTCTTGATCGCGATTGCGATCCAGGTCTGGATGGTCTGGGCCAAACTCGAGACTTTGGACGAGCTGAAGGCAATCTGCCTCTTTCACCTCGTCGGCTTCGCTCTGGAGGTTTTCAAGACCTCAGGCGCCATCCAGTCCTGGTCCTATCCCGATTTCGCCTATACCAAGCTGCTCGGCGTACCGCTCTTCTCCGGCTTCATGTATGCCGCCGTCGGCAGCTACATCATCCAGGCCTGGCGCCTGCTGCATGTGCGGATCCGCCATCACCCACCGTACTGGATGGCGACCCTGGTGGCGCTGGCGATCTACGGGAACTTCTTTACCCACCATTATATCGGGGATTACCGCTGGTACATCGCGGCATTGGCGATCGGTCTCTATGCCCGGGCAACCGTCGTCTACCGTCCCTTTGATCGCGACCGCCGCATGCCGCTGATCCTCGCCTTCATCCTGATCGGCTTCTTCATCTGGCTGGCCGAGAACCTCTCGACCTTCTTCGCCATCTGGTACTATCCCAATCAGATCGGCGCCTGGTCGACGGTCCATCTCGGCAAGTGGAGTTCGTGGACGCTCCTGGTGATCATGACCTTCACCATCGTTGCCTCGCTCAAGCACATCCGGGAAAAGATCTACATTCCGCAGTAGGGACGGGGCAGCCAACCGCCCTCACGCCATCAGCGACATTTCCGAAAACACCTGGTTTCGCCCATTGGCCTTGGCCATATAGAGAAATTGGTCGGCGGCATTCAGCTGGTTGTCCAGCGGCTCCCGGGCCTGCACATTGGCAAGGCCGAATGAGGTCGTGACGGAAATTTCGGTGCCGTTGCGCAGCTCGATCGTCATCTCCTCGATCGCGATGCGAACAGCCTCGCAGAAGTCGTGCGCCGACTGGTCGGTCAGACCCCGCAGATAGAAGGCGAATTCCTCGCCGCCGAGGCGGGCCGCCATGTGTGGCGTGCCCTCGACCGCCTCCTGGACGCAACCGGCGACGCGACGCAGCGTATCGTCACCCGCCTCATGGCCATAGGTGTCGTTGACCTTCTTGAAGAAGTCGATGTCGAGCAGGGCAACCGCGCTGTCCACGCCCATCGCCTGATCCTCGCGCATCATCTCCGCCACCACCTCGAAGAAGTAGCGACGGTTGGGCAGATTGGTCAGCTGGTCCCGCTCGGCAAAATAGCGCAGGCGCTTGATCAGCTTGATCGTGTCAACATTGCTGTCGATGCGACATTGGAATTCTTCCGCCAGCAGCGGCCGGTAGATGAAGTCATTGGCACCCGCCTTGAGAAAAAGCGAGCTGACGCGGCGATCGCTGGACGATGTCACGCCGATGATCCTGAGCTGGGTATAGGCGGAACTCTGGCGCACATGCTGCACCAGCGTATAGCCGTCCATGTCGGGCATATTGTAGTCGGTGATCAGCAGCTCGACATCCTTTTCCTCCGCAAGGATCGTCAGCGCCTCGGCCCCGGATCGCGCCTCCCGCACATCGAAATTGTGCCGTGTCAGCAGGTCGACCAAGCTCTGGCGCGCGCTGTTCTGGTCATCGACCACGAGCACTTTCACATCCGCATTGCCAAGCACCCGCACCGCCGTCTGCACCACCCGGCCGATGGAATTGTTTTCGTCCTTGACGCAGTAGTCGAGCAGTTGCATCTGCGCATAGCGCGCCTGCGCCTGCGCGTCATGACGGGCGGTGAAGACGATGGCCGTAAGGTCGGCATCGTCGAGCACGCCGAGAATGTCCTCGCCACCGCCGTCCGGCAGGTTGAGCCCGGTGATGGCGAAGGCGAACCGCTCGGCCGTGAAGGCGCGACGGGCCTCGGCAAGGTTTGTGCAATGGACGATCGTTGCGCTCGAGACCGCCGCGAGCCGGGACATGATGAGGTTGGCAACGGCCAGGGAATCCTCGATCAGCAGAATGCTGTTCGACTTCTGCGCCCCGCGCACGGATTGAGCGTGGCAAGCCCAGCCGAAGGTAGCGCTGTCACGTCCTGAAAATTCCGCGTGGGGCTTCATGTCTCGGGCCGTCCTCCTGACGATCACACCGCAACTTAGGGCCCGATGTATTAATGCGATCTGAATAATCATCCGCCACAATTGACACTTTGAGGCGACGAATTGTTCTTAAAGCGACAATCGCTCCGTCAGGGCCTTGCCATCGCGCGCTTCGCCCGACGGCGCGCCATGATCCGGGGTCGAATGAGGCGATAGCCGAGCAACACGACCGCGACCGTGATGTAGAAGGCCGGCTCCGCCGAGATCACCTTCAGCGACAGGGCATAGTGCAGCACGGCGACGATCAGCACCGGATACACAAGCTTGTGCAGCTTGTTCCATGTCGGCCCCAGCCGCCGGATCGAGGCCTGGTTGGAGGTCAGGGCGAGCGGGATCAGCATCAACAGCCCCGCCATGCCGAACATGATATAGGGCCGCTTCAGGATATCGCCGGCAATCGACGAGAAGATCAATCCGCGATCGAGCGTCAGATAGACGGTGAAATGCGCCAGCACGTAATAGAAGGCGATCAGCCCCAGCGCGCGCCGGTAGGCAATGAGGTTAATGCCGAAGAGATCGCGCAGCGGCGTGACGGCAAGCCCGAGACAGAGAAACCGGAGCGCCCAGAGCCCCAGAAGATGCTCGAAGGCACGAACCGGGTCCGCGCCAAGCCCGCCGAAGATGCCGAGATAGAAGGCATAGAACCCCGGCAGGAGGCCGACGACGTAAAGCACCCAGATCGAGGCCGGCTTGTAGCGGGCGGGAAGGGCAGGCAGCGAAAGCGCGGTCATCAGTAGAACTTCGTCAGGTCCATGCCGGCATAGAGGCCGGCGACCTCGTCGGCATAGCCGTTGAACGGCAGCGTATCGATGCGCGCACCGCCGAACAGCCCGTCGGCCTCGCCGATCCGCCGCTCGGTTGCCTGGCTCCAGCGCGGATGGTCGACGGCCGGATTGACGTTGGCATAGAAGCCGTATTCGGACGACTGCAGCTTGTTCCAGGTTGACGGCGGCTCCTTGTCGGTCAGCGTGATCTTGACGATCGACTTGATGCCCTTGAAGCCGTATTTCCAGGGAACGACGAGCCGGATCGGTGCGCCGTTCTGGTTCGGCAGCGTCTCACCATAGAGCCCGGTCGCCAGGATCGCCAGCGGATGGCGCGCTTCATCGAGCCTGAGGCCCTCGACATAGGGCCATTCCAGCGCCTGGAAGAGACCGGCCTGTCCCTGCATTTCCTCAGGGCGAACAAGCGTTTCGAAGGCGACGTATTTTGCCGAACCCAAGGGTTCCACCCGGTCGAGCAGCGCCGAAATCGGGAAACCGATCCACGGGATCACCATCGACCAGGCCTCGACGCAGCGCATCCGGTAGACGCGCTCTTCCATCGGGAATTCTTTCAGGATCGTCTCGATGTCGATCACCTGCGGCTTGTTGACCATGCCGCCGACTTCGATCGTCCACGGGCGGGTGTTGAGCGAGCCGGAGTTGCGCGCCGGATCTTCCTTGCCGGTCCCGAATTCGTAGAAGTTGTTGTAGCTGGTCACATCCTCCTTGGAGGTCAGCTTGTCATCGACCTTGTAGGCGCTGGGTTTGGCAGCCAGGGGCATGGTCAGTTGGGCGGCGCCCGCAATCGAGGGCAGGCCGGCAGCCGCAAGCCCTCCGGCGGCGGCGCCAATGAATTCTCGGCGTCGCAGATACAGCGACTTCGGTGTGATGGCGCTTTCGGCGATGCGGGTAGGACGGTAGCGGGACATGATCGACCTCGTGAAGCTCCGGTATGCCTTCGATATGACATAGGAGACGAGCGGCAGGAAAACAGAGTTTCATGCCGGGGAAAAGAAGTCGAGCGGGAACAATTTCGTGTAGCGTGGGGCGCCGCGCGGCCTGTAAGAAATCCGGGTGTCGAGCGACAGCCGTCAGCCGCACCAGTTGAGCTTGTGGCCTTCCCAGCGATGCGCCAGACCCCGCGCGATCAATGCGTCGCCGATCGAGTGTCCGTCCTGCATCACGACGCGCAGCTTTCGCCCATACTTGTCGGTATCCCGCCATTCCTGCTGCTCGAGCGTCAGTCCGCGGCCGTTCAGCGTCTGCAAGAGCGCCACCTGCGCCTGGCGCGCAAGTTGCCGTTCCCGCTCGCAGGCCGGCTGGCTGATTTCCGGCGTGTTGATGTCCGAAATCCGGTATTTCACCCCTCCATACCAGAACGTGTCCCCGTCGACGACGCAGTTGATCCGTGTGGCCGAGGCGCAGATCGAGAACTTGGCACGGATCGGCTCTGCATCGGGCGAGACGGAGCCGGTGGTCGAGCGGTCGATCAGGCCGCTGGCGTCAACCATCAATTTGGACGGCGCCAGATCGGGGCTGGGCAACACGCCGAGGTAGATCGCCACCACGCCGAGCAGCGAAACGGCGGTCAGCCGCAGGGGAATGAAGTCGATCAGGCGCCTCTGGGGGCGGGGCGCGGGCGATGGTCCGGCCAGCTTCTGCCGGGCATCCTTCAGCAACAGCACGCGGGCGGGTTTCCGGGTCATCATGACGCCTCCTTCGCCGTCAAAGATTAGGAGAGACGTCTTGCCCCGGGCTTAACGCGATCACTCAAATGCGAATTGTCGTGCGGGTCCAGAGCCGGAAACCGTACCGATTTCAGGGAAGCTGCTAGTGACAGGATCGCCACCTTGGCTTAGATCCTTTCCAAAAAGGGCACCGCGCGCCGAGCGCCATTGGGCGTTTGCCTGCGGGCCAGAACCGACATTGAGGTAACACCCATGCCCGTCTATCGTTCGAGAACCACCACCCACGGCCGCAACATGGCGGGCGCGCGCGGCCTCTGGCGCGCCACCGGCATGAAGGACGGCGATTTCGGCAAGCCGATCATCGCGGTCGTCAACTCGTTTACCCAGTTCGTGCCCGGCCACGTCCACCTGAAGGATCTCGGCCAGCTCGTCGCTCGTGAGATTGAGGCCGCCGGCGGCGTGGCGAAGGAATTCAACACCATCGCGGTCGATGACGGCATCGCCATGGGCCATGACGGCATGCTCTATTCGCTGCCGTCGCGCGAGATCATCTCCGACTCGGTCGAATACATGGTCAACGCCCACTGCGCCGATGCCATGGTCTGCATTTCGAACTGCGACAAGATCACCCCCGGCATGCTCTCGGCCGCCATGCGCCTGAACATCCCCGCCGTCTTCGTCTCCGGTGGCCCGATGGAGGCCGGCAAGGTCGTCATGCATGGCAAGACGGTTGCGCTTGACCTCGTCGACGCCATGGTTGCCGCGGCGGACGACAAGATTTCCGACGAGGACGTCAACACCATCGAACGCTCGGCCTGTCCGACCTGCGGTTCCTGCTCGGGCATGTTCACCGCCAATTCGATGAACTGCCTGACCGAAGCGCTGGGTCTCTCGCTGCCCGGCAACGGCTCGACGCTCGCCACCCATTCCGACCGCAAGCGCCTCTTCGTCGAGGCCGGCCACCTGATCGTCGACCTCGCCCGCCGTTATTACGAACAGGACGACGACAGCGTCCTGCCGCGCTCGATCGCAACGAAGGAAGCCTTCGAGAACGCCATGGCGCTCGATATCGCCATGGGCGGCTCGACCAACACGGTTCTGCACATCCTCGCAGCCGCGTATGAAGGCGGCGTCGATTTCACCATGGACGACATCGACCGCCTGTCGCGCCGCGTGCCCTGCCTCTCCAAGGTTGCTCCCGCCAAGCAGGACGTGCACATGGAAGACGTGCACCGCGCCGGCGGCATCATGCGCATCCTCGGCGAACTCGAACGCGGCGGCCTGCTCAACACCGATTGCAAGACCGTGCACGCCCCGACGCTCGGCGACGCCATCAACCGCTGGGACATCACCCGCACCAATTCCGAGACAGTCCGCACCTTCTTCAAGGCCGCCCCCGGCGGCGTGCCGACCCAGGTCGCCTTCTCGCAGTCCTCGCGCTGGGATGAACTGGACACCGACTCGGACAAGGGTGTCATCCGCTCGGTCGAAAAGCCCTTCTCCAAGGATGGCGGTCTGGCCGTGCTCTACGGCAACATCGCGCTCGACGGCTGTATCGTGAAGACGGCCGGTGTGGATGAATCCATCCTCAAATTCTCCGGCCCGGCCCGCGTCTTCGAAAGCCAGGACGCCTCGGTCAAGGCGATCCTGTCCAACGAGATCAAGGCCGGCGACGTCGTCGTCATCCGTTACGAAGGCCCCAAGGGCGGCCCCGGCATGCAGGAAATGCTCTATCCGACGAGCTATCTGAAGTCGAAGGGCCTCGGCAAGGCCTGCGCGCTGATCACCGACGGCCGCTTCTCCGGCGGCACCTCCGGCCTCTCCATCGGCCACGCCTCGCCGGAAGCAGCCCAGGGCGGCGCGATCGGCCTCGTCCAGGAAGGCGACCTGATCGAGATCGACATCCCGAACCGCACGATCAACCTCGCCATCGACCCGGCCGAACTGGAGCGCCGCCGCGCCGAGCAGGACGCCAAGGGCTGGCAGCCTGCCGAAAAGCGCAAGCGCAACGTTACGACCGCGCTCAAGGCCTATGCCGCCTTTGCCGCCTCGGCCGACAAGGGCGCCGTTCGCATTCTGCCGGAATAAGGCATGACCTGAACGACCAGGAGGCGGTCCGCCGCCTCCTCACACTGCCTGCCCTTGGAAAGCGGCCATCCAGGTGCAGCGAAGACGACGCGGTCAAGACCTCGCTGCCAAGACAGACGGTAAGGCGGGCAACCGGCCCGAACGGTCGCCCAAACCTGAATGTCCCGCACATCTGGAGCCGCCATGACCGTCCCCTTCAGCCTCGTCGGCATCGACCACGTCGTCTTCATCGTCGACGACATGGAAAAGGCACTTCGCTTCTATCACGAGGTTCTGGGCTGCCGCCCGGGCTACACCTATCCGGCGCTCGGCATGGAGCAGGTCTGGTGCGGCGCGGCCTTGATCGTTCTCTGGGACATCACCCATCCCGGCGGCCACAAAGCCGCCCCACCGGTCGCAGGCGGCCGTAACGTCGATCACATCTGCATCGCCACAGGCCCCTTCGACCACGACGAGTTGCGCGCCCATCTTGCCCGCCACAAAGTCACCATCGACCGCGAAGCCATGCACGGCGGCGCCCGCGGCATGGGCCATTCCTTCTACGTAAAGGACCCTTTCGGCAACACGATCGAGATCAAGGGCCCCGCCGAATATCCGGATGGACGCGGCTGACACGTGCATTTGGATAAATGTTCAGCGTTTCCGCCGGAACCACTCCTGCTTCTGTGTCTCGCGCACTCTGGTCAGATCGAACGCGGCGAACACCAAGCCGGCTTCTGTCGGCCCGATGGAAACGACGTGGCCCAGTTCATCGACAGCCACCGAATGCCCGTCATCTTTCGGCTCAGGATAGTTCGCCACCGCCATGCAGGTCACAGTCTGGTAGGCCGTGGCACGAATGCCGGCCAGCCGCACATCTCCGATTTCGGCATCGTCGACCAGCGCGCAACTGTTGGGAACCAGAATGATCTCGGCGCCCGCCCGCATCAGGTCCGTGGCGACATCGGGAAACTCCCGGTCCATGCAGATCATCAGCCCGACGGTGACCGAGCCATGCGCGGTGACGAGTTCGGTCACGTCCGACCGCTCCCCGGCAGCGCAGGCATCTTCCGGATTGTCGAAAAAGCAGATGTGCCGCTTGCGCTGCCGCAACACCGTCTGGCCCTGCCGGTCGATGAGAAGGGCTGTGTTGAACGGCTTTTCTTCACCCCGCTCCAGCAGGGTCACGACAGTGGCGATCCGGTGACGAAGCGCCGCCTGGCGAAACCGTTCGACAAAGGCGCCGTCGATCGCCTCTGCCGCCTCGATCCACGCCGCGCGGCCGGACGGCGTCGTTTCATACCGGCCATATCCATTCGAGAACATTTCCGGAAAGACGATGACATCTGCGCTTTCCGCTGCCGCCTGTGCGAAGAGAACCTCGATATCCGCGCCCGGCAGCACCTGTGCCAGCGCCACCTTGATCCGTTCGGCCCTCATGGATGCTGCTCCTCCACCCGTTTTCGTGACCCGAAACAGATAGGGGCGGCGTGGTGTTCGCGCAATGCGTGTCGACCATCCGTCACGAAAGCAAACGCGAGGGAGGCATCCGCTGCCGTCTGGATCTCAATCCCGGTACGTCGGATCCTCCTTGTCGAGGCACGACTTCAAATACGCAAAATGCTTCTCCGCCATGCCGCGATACGGAATCCAACCATCCGAGGTCCCCTGCGCGATCTCGTCCGACAGCACCGCCAGCGGCTTGCCGGTCGAAAGCGCCAGCACCATCGTCTGCGCCGCCTTCTCGAAGAAATACAGGTCCTCGAAGGCATCCGCCACGGTTTCACCAGCAACCGAAACCCCGTGATTGCCCATGACCAGCACCGCCTTGCCCCGGATCATCTCCGCCAGCCGCTCGCCTTCTTCCGCCGCGTCCGCAATCCCGCCAAAGTCGAGGTCATAGCCGATCCGCCCGAAGAAGCGCGCCGTGTTGTTGTCGAGCGGCAGAAGCGTCGGGTCTTTCAGGCAGGAGAGCGCCACCGCATAGGGCGAATGGCAATGCAGGATCACGCGCGCCTCCGGCAACATCCGGTGCAGCGTGCCATGCACCGTCCAGGCCGATGGATCGGGCGCATTGGGCCTGTTCATCACAACGGGATCATCGGCATCGAGCAGCAGCAGATCGCTCGCCTTGACCGTGGCAAAATGCTGCCAGCGCGGATTGAGCAGAAATTTCCGCCCATTTGCAGAGACGGCAGCACTGAAATGATTGCCGACCGACTCGCTCCAGCCGAAGCGATGGCAAAGCCGGAAGGCAGCAGCAAGATCCTGACGCAGCGCAGTCAGCGCTGCATCGTCGAGCATATCGTTTCCGGAAGCCGCGATATTCATGCCTTGAACCGTCCTTCCGTCGTCAGCGCGCGATAGGTCGAGCGCATCTCCTCCCGATCGGCATAACAGCCGCGCAGATAGCGATCGCCGCTGGTCGCCGAATAGGCCAAACGCCCATGCACGATGCGGTGGTTGTCGAACACCATGCACTCCCCCGCCTTCATCAGGAAGCGCATCATGAACCTGTCGTCCTGCAGCATTTTGCCGAAGCGGCAGAAGGCCGGATAATAATCGTCGAGCACGGTCTGCGGCAGGTCGAACATGTCAGCCATATGCTGGCTGATCGTCAGGCCAGAGACCTCGCCGTGTTTGTCGAGCTCGATCACCCGCTGCCGCGAGCGCATGTCGTAGGTGTCGTGTTCGCAGAAGAACGGAATGTCGATCTCCGACAAGAGCTTGAAGCCATCAGGGTCGATCTCGCGGAAGGCATTCGCCACCGCCACGCCGTCCGAATAGATGCTCATGCCGCCTTCGACGGTATTGGCCCGGCAATGCAGGAACTGGATGCCCGGCGCATGCTCCTCGGCCGGCGTGTCGGTATGCAGCTCCAGCGCCTTGGCCGTATAGGCCGTATTGGTCGGGTTGATATGCGTCTTCACATCAAAATATTCGCCGAAGAAGGTCGGCCGCACATGGCCCATCAGCTTGACGGTCTCTGTCAGCCCCTCGTTGCTGTCGGGCATGTCGGTGACGATCGTCAGCCCCTCGACGATCATCGCCTCCAGCCATTCTGCAACCTTCTTCGGATCGCGCATCAGCTCCGGCTGCGAGAAGCGGGGAATGTTTGGATAGTGGTCGCTGAACCAGGCCTTGCGCGGCAGGTCGGCGGGGTCAGGCCGATGTTTGCCTTCGGTGTAGAGTTCAAGCAGCGACAGCGGAAAGCGCGACACATGGTTCTCGCCCGCCCAGCGGATGACAAGCGTCCCGTCTTCGATCTCGGCACTGGCAGCGCGCGGAGCAGCAGAGAGGTGGAAGATGTCGAAGCTGCGTTCGCGCGTCGTGCTGTCGAAGGAGGAGGGACAATTGTCGCGCAGCCAGTAATAATTGAAATAGGCCTGCTTTCCCTCGGAGAGCGGCAGGTTCAGCCCTTTTTCGGCCAGGGTCACGGCGCCTGCGGCAACATGCATATTCACAGCGAATTTCCTTAAGCTGGGGCAGCGATAGAGCGGATCGGATTTGACGATCATCATCCGACTTAACAGGCGAGGCCAGAGCGATTATGCTTATGCTGAGTTAAGCTGGAGGTTAAGTTGAGCCGTCTTCCGCCCTTACGTCTTCTGACCACCTTCGAGGCCGTCGCCCGCCTCGGCTCGATGCGCGAGGCAGCGACCGCCTTGAACGTCACCCAGCCCGCCGTGACGCAAGCCCTGAAGGCCCTGGAAGAGCATGTCGGCGCCGTTCTGATCGATCGCTCGACCCGGCCGGTACGGCTCACCGAACCCGGCCTTGAGCTCGCCCGCGCCACCCGCGACGGCCTCGACCTGATCGCCGACACGATCGAGGAAATCCGCACCAGCGCCGGCCTCGAAGACCAGCGCCTCACCGTCGCCTGCACCATGGGGCTGGCCACCCACTGGCTGATGCCGCGTCTGAGCGACTTCTACGCCCTCCATCCGGGCTTCTTCGTCAATGTCCAGGTGCCGCCCACCGACCTCCCGCAGATGTGGCCCGGCACTGATCTTGTCTTGCGCTACGGTCGCGGCACCTGGACTGATGGCACGACGCTCCGCCTCTTCGACGAGACCGTCTGCCCCGTCGGCCGTCCGGCGCTGGTCGAGAGCCTGCTGGCGAAAGGAGAGGGGCTCGACGCCGCCCCGCTCATTCATGTCCGCACCGTCGAGGCGCGCCACTGGGAAGGCTGGACCGATTATCTTAGCCGACGCGACCTGCCCAAGCCGCGCGGCCCCTCCCACATCTTCGACAACTACGTCCAGGCCGTGCAGGCGGCGCTGGACGGCCGCGGCCTGATGCTTGGCTGGCGCTCGATCACCGACACCCTCGTCGCCGACGGCAGCCTCAAACCCTGGCCCGATGGCGCCCTCGACCTCGGCACCGCCTACTTTGCCACGGTCGCGCCAGCGGCCGCGAAACGCCCGGCGGTCAAAGCGTTTGTGGCCTGGCTGGGGGAGCGGGCGGAAGAAGCCCATGACGGGGTGGAGCAGGGTGCGTAATTAGGCAAATAGGAAAATAGCGCAATATCGACGGCGCCGATTACGAAGAAGGCTGCGTTTCCTGAAAACTCTCCAGCGCTGTCACCATCTGCCACCAATCGCCGAGATTGCCGTACTCCGCAAACATCTGGCGCAGCTCCGGCACCTCCAGCGCATAGGCGATCATCGGCGCCAGATGAAGATCCGCCAGCGTGAGTGTGTCGCCACACATCCACTGCTGCTCGGAAAGAAAGCCGGCGAGCACGCCGAGCGTGATCCGGGCAACGCCGCGCGCTGTCTCCACGCGCCCTTCATCCGGAGTTTCCCCCCGCTTCGGCTTTTCGATGCATTCCACATACAGCCCCCAGACCATCTGCGGATACACATAGCCATCAGCAATGCTGATGATCTGGTTCATCCTGGCGCGCGTTTTCGCATCGGCAGGCTGGAGCGCCGGCCCGTCAAAGGCCTCGTCGACATAGCGGGTGATGGCGCCGGTCTCGTAGAGATGGAAATCGCCGTGTTCGAAGGCCGGGATTTTTCCGAAAGGATGCCTCTGCCGATGCGCTGCTGGAATCCCGTCTTCGGCAAAGATGTCGACCGGCACGAGATCATAGGCAACGCCTTTTTCCAGAAGGGCAAGGCGCGCGATCCGCACGTAAACGCTGTAATCGGCGCCGTAGAGTTGGGGTGATTTTCTGCTTGCAGGCTCCGTCACCATCGCTCCTCATGCATCCAATTCGGATGTGTGTGATGCAGTCAAAACACCCGAAGCGCAGTCCGCTCGACATCGGCCCGGAGCAAGGGATGCAGGCTATTGCGTGTCGTGAGGTCAATAGCCATCGAAAGCTCCTGCTCCAGAAACTGCTGGATGCCGATAAGCTCAATCAGGGAAAACTTCTGGGCTGGATCATGATCAATAAACAGGTCCAGATCACTTGTTGGTTTCGCTTCGTCGCGGGCCGTCGAACCGAAAACAAACAGTGCGGTTGCCCCCATGGCCCGGACCGTTGGGGCAAGCCGCTTGAGCTGCGATAGGGCTTCGACCTGTTTCATGCGAGGATGTTAGCACACCGCATGAGGCCAGTCACTTTGGATGCTTTGCATCATCTTGGCTGAAATTATGAAATTCCATACCTGTTTGGGAGAGGTACCATCATGATCACCAGCAAGCTGAGCAGCAAGGCGCAGACCACGATTCCCCAAGCGGTTCGGGCGGCCCTCCGATTGAAGGAGGGCGACGTGATCGCCTATGCGATCGAGGCTGATGGCGGGTCCTGTTGTCACGTGCGGTGTCGGAACCTCCGTCAAGAGACCCATTCGCAACCTTCTCCGAATGGGACGGCGAAGCGGACCGTCGAGCCTATGCCGATCTTTAAGCTAGTTGATATCATCCGCGAACCCTTCCCTCGTGTGGGATCGGGGCACCGACATCGATGATCGGCCAAGATGGTCTTGAACGGTGGAGCTGGCGAAGCGGGGGCCTTTTGAGGTGGCCATGATCACCTCAGCGGGAACCCGTGCCCGTCACTTCGGCCGCTGCACGCCCTCATACACCGTAGCCAGCTGTGCCATCCGCGCCGTATAAGCGGCCGTCAGGCAGGCGACGTCGCCCTTGCATTCGCCGCGCTTCGTCAGCCACTCGATCTGCTGGTCCTGCAATTCGCCGCGTGCGCCCATGGCGAGAAGACCGGACAGAAGGTCGAACGTCGTCACCATCTTCACGTCCATGTCGTTCAGCGACAGCGTCTGGCAGATCGCGGTCTCGTCTGCGGCCAGGTCCGGCTTCTGGCAGTCGAAGCTCGCCGCCTTTGCCGGCAGGGCGCCCGCCAGCATGGGGCCTGCCAGCAGCGCAAAGAGGATGGCGCGGGTCGCGGCTGCATGGGGATCGGACATGGTGTGACCTCGTTTGGTTTTGGCAACGGGATCAGAACGCTCAAAGCGCTTTCCCCGTTCCGTGCGCTGCGCGCATGGCAGGGTCTCACGATGCGGTGAGGCGGGCCACACACGCTTTGATCCAGCGCCTGCCTTTCCTAAATTGCACCGGATGAACAGAAGAACACTTCTCGCAGCTCTGGCGACGCTGCCGGCCCTCGCAGTGAACAGAAGCTTCGCCCAGCCTGGCCAGGCGGATGACACAACCCGCCAACGTATCGCCCGTTTGCTCGAGGAGGCAGGGCGGCTCGACACACTGGAAACCGTCTTCATCACCCGCAACGGTGAAACGCTCGGCGAACGCGCCTATGGCAACAGTTCGCTTGATGGTTCGACCAACATCAAGTCGGCGTCGAAATGCGTGGTCTCGGCGCTGGTCGGCATCGCCATCGACAAGGGCCTGCTCGATGGCGTCGACCAGAAGATCGAAACCGTGCTGCGCTCCGAATTCCCCAACAATCCCGATCCGCGCCTGTCGCAGATCACCATCGGCCATCTGCTTTCGATGCGCGCAGGCCTCGACCGCATGTCTGGGCCGAATTACGGCCGCTGGGTCGCCAGCCGCAACTGGACGCGCTTTGCGCTCGCCGCCGATTTCATCGATGAGCCGGGCGGTGGCATGCTCTATTCAACGGCCTCTACCCATCTGCTCTCGGTGATCCTCACCAAGGTCTCGGGCAAGCCGACCCTGGCACTGGCGCGGGACTGGCTCGGCCCGCTCAAGGGTTTCCGCATCGGCGCCTGGGACCGCGATCCGCAAGGCTATTATCTCGGCGGCAACCAGATGGCCATGACGCCGCGTTCGCTGCACGCCTTCGGCGAACTCTATCGCCGGGGCGGCGTCACTGAAGATGGCACCCGTCTGGTCTCCGAAGCCTGGATCCGCGAAAGCTGGATCCGCCGCACCAATTCCGTCTTCAACGGCGACGGTTACGGCTATGCCTGGTTCCTCAAGGAGATGGCCGGCGAGCAGGTCAACTATGCCTGGGGTTATGGCGGCCAGATGCTCTACATCACCCCGAGCCTCGGCCTCACCGTCGCCATGACCTCCAACGAGGCCGCCCCGTCCGCCCGCACCGGCTACCGTGACGCGTTGCACACACTGATGACCGGCATCATCGAGACCGTCAGGACTTGAGCCGGACAGGCGTTATCCCCATCTGCGATCACGCTTCCTTGGTTCTGCCTATTTCAGGACGCAGGAACCGGGTCTAGAACATTCCTGATCGTCTGAAGGATCTTCGCATGCCGCACTTCGACCGCCTGAAACCCATCGCCGTGATCGCCGCTTTGCTTCTGCCTCTGGCCCCGCCCGTGATGGCTGAGGACAAGGTCGTGCCGCAGAGCCAGCTCGACATGCAGATGTCTTTCGCCCCGCTGGTCAAGCAGACGCGCGGCGCCGTGGTCAATGTCTATGCCGAACGCATCGTCCAGAGCCGCTCCAGCCTCTTTGCCGGCGATCCCTTCTTCGAACAGTTCTTCGGCCAACGCATGCCGAACCGCACCGAAAAACAATCCTCGCTCGGCTCCGGCGTCATCGTCGAGGCGAACGGCACGGTCGTGACGAACAACCACGTCATCGACGGCGCCGACGACATCAAGGTGGCGCTCGCCGATGGCCGCGAATATCCGGTCAAAGTGGTGTTGAAGGATGACCGCCTCGATCTCGCCGTTCTGAAGTTCGATGCGCCTGAAACGATGCCGACCCTGCCGATCGGAAACTCCGATTCGACGGAAGTGGGCGACCTCGTGCTCGCCATCGGCAATCCCTTCGGCGTCGGCCAGACGGTCACTTCGGGCATCGTCTCCGCACTTGCCCGCAATCAGGTGACGGAAGGCGATTTCGGCTTCTTCATCCAGACCGATGCCGCGATCAATCCCGGCAATTCCGGCGGCGCGCTGGTCAACACGAAGGGCGAACTGATCGGCATCAACACGGCGATCTTTTCGCGCGGCGGCGGCTCGAACGGGGTCGGCTTTGCCATTCCCGCCAATCTCGTGCGCGTCTTCCTCGATGCCGCCGATCGTGGCGATGCAAGCTTCGAGAAGCCCTATGTCGGCGCGAGTTTCGAGCCGGTCACGTCGGATGTTGCCGAAGCGCTCGGCCTGAAAACGGTGCGCGGCGCGCTCGTCGTGCGCATTGCCGAGGATGGTCCGGCCGCCAAGGCAGGCCTGAAGCCGGGCCAGGTCGTGACCGCCGTCAACGGCATCCAGGTCGAACATCCCGACGCCCTCGGCTACCGCCTGACCACCGCAGGTCTCGGCAAGACGGCTGAACTCACGGTGCAGGAGGATGGCCGCGAGGAAAAGATCGAACTCACGCTCGCCGCAGCGCCCGAAACCCGTCCGCGCGACATCCAGCTGATCGAAGGCCGCAGCCCCTTTGCTGGCATGCGCGCCGGCAATCTGTCGCCGCGCCTCGCCTATGAACTCAAGATGGCCTCCGAGGTGACTGGCGTCGTCGTCACCGAAGTCGTGCGCGGCTCGCCGGCTGCCCGTCTCGGCTTCCAGCCGCGTGATATCGTCATTGCGGTCAATGGCGAGGATATCGCCTCGGTCGAAGACCTGCAGAAGGTCGCCGAAAGCGATCCGGGCTTCTGGCGCGTCGAGATCGAACGGGATGGCCAGCGCATCCGGCAGATCTTTCGATGAGTGATCTTTTCGCGCCGCAGATGTCGAAGGAAATGGCTGAGCGCCGGCCGCTCGCCGATCGCCTGCGGCCGAAAAACCTCGCCGAAGTCACCGGTCAGGAACACCTGACCGGCGAGGACGGCGTGCTCGCCCGGATGATCGCGTCGGGTTCGCTCGGCTCGATGATCTTCTGGGGACCGCCGGGCACCGGCAAGACCACCGTAGCCCGGCTTCTGTCGGGCGAGGCGGGGCTCGCCTTTGAGCAGATCTCGGCGATCTTTTCTGGTGTCGCTGACCTGAAAAAAGTCTTCGAAAGTGCGCGGCTCCGCCGTATGGAAGGCCGCCAGACGCTGCTCTTCGTCGACGAGATCCACCGTTTCAACCGCGCCCAGCAGGACAGCTTTTTGCCGGTCATGGAGGATGGCACCGTCATCCTCGTGGGCGCCACCACCGAAAATCCGAGCTTCGAACTGAACGCCGCTCTTCTGTCCCGGGCGCGGGTGTTGACCTTCAAGCCGCATGATGCCGAAAGCATCGAGACGCTGCTGAAGCGCGCCGAGGAAACGGAAGGCAAGCCGCTGCCGCTCGATGCCGATGCGCGGGCAACCCTCATCCGCATGGCCGATGGCGATGGCCGCGCCTCACTGACTTTGGCGGAAGAAGTCTGGCGCGCCGCCCGTCCCGGCGAGGTCTTCGACACCGAGGGCCTCGGCAAGATCGTCCAGCGCCGCGCACCTGTCTACGACAAGGGCCAGGACGGCCACTACAATCTGATCTCGGCGCTGCACAAGGCCGTGCGCGGCTCCGACCCGGATGCGGCGCTCTACTATCTCTGCCGGATGTTCGACGCCGGCGAGGATCCCCTCTATCTTGGCCGTCGCCTGGTGCGTATGGCGGTGGAGGATATCGGACTTGCCGACCCGCAGGCGCTTGTCGTCTGCAATGCCGCCAAGGACGCTTACGATTATCTGGGCTCACCGGAGGGTGAACTGGCGCTCGCCCAGGCCTGCGTCTATCTCGCGACCGCCCCGAAGTCGAACGGCGTCTATGTCGCCTACAAGGCCGCGATGCGCGCGGCCAAGGAACACGGCTCGCTTCTGCCGCCCAAGCACATCCTCAATGCCCCGACCAAGCTGATGAAGGCGGAGGGGTACAACGAGGGCTATCGCTACGACCACGACGAACCGGATGCCTTTTCCGGCCAGGATTATTTTCCGGAAAAGATGGGCCGGAAAACCTTCTACGATCCGCCGGAGCGGGGCTTCGAGCGCGAGATCAAGAAACGCCTCGACTGGTGGGCGAAGCTGCGCCGCGAGCGCGGCGGCTAAGGCTGGCTTGCGCATCGTCATGTCGGCTTAAGTCGGTTTTAAGCGCTCTGCCGTACTCTTTCCCGCGAGCAAGGGAGGAAGCATGGCGCAGAGCGGTTCAGTTTCACAGTTTCAGTCGGATGGCGGTGCGCCCGGAGGTTTTGGCCTGCCGGCGCTGGTGCGGCTTTTCGCCTTCGTCCTGATCACGCTCTCGGCCCTGTCGCTGCTCTTCATCGGCTATATCGCTTCGCGCAAGGCCGACGAGATTGCCGTCGACAAGCAGCTGGTGCTGCTGGAAAACGTCCTGCGCGACCGCCACGGCCTGCTTGCCCGCGACCAGCTCGGGCTCGCGCGCTGGGACCGCTCGGTCAAGTATATCACCCTGAAGTTCAGGCCGTCCTACGTGGTCGAGGAGTTTGTCTCTTCGCTCTGGTATGATTTCGGCCACGAGCGCAGTTTTCTGGTCGGCCCGGGCGGCCGGCTGCTGATGTCGGCCTGGCAGGACGATGTGGACCTGACGGCCCGCGATCTCGACGCCAAAGATGATCTGAAGGCCATCGCCGATCTCGCCATCGAACGGCATCATGCGCATCGCATCACGATCGAGGGCGGCTACGGCCAGAAGCCGGTGCCGGCCTCGGAAATTCACCAGGTCGCGGCCTTCGGTTATGCCGAGATCGACGGCGAGGTCATGCTCACCACCGCCATGGCGATCGTGCCCGATGACGGGGAGGTGGCCCTGCCGGAAGGCGATCCGGTCATCCTCATCTCGGCGCGGCCGATCAACGCGGAATTCGTCGGCGATCTCAACGGCCAGCTGGAATATGCCGACCTGAAATTCGCGCGCAACGGCGATGGTCTCCTGAAGATCAAGAGTGTCGACGGCCAACCCCTGGGCAGTTTCAACTGGGACCTCTACCGCCCCGGTGCCGAGATCTGGCCAGTCGTCGTGCCGGCCGTCGTGCTGCTGTGCGGGCTGCTGCTGGCCGCAAGCTTCGTGCTCGGCCGTTATATCAGCCGTCTGTCGATCCGGCTCGAGGACAGCGAGCGCCGCAACCGCGATCTCGCCCACCGCGACGCGCTGTCGGGTCTCGCCAACCGGCTCTTCTTCGAAAAGGCGCTGAACGATGCGGCTGACCGGCTCGCCCAGGCACCGTTCGCCGTGATCGCCAGCGACCTCGATCGTTTCAAGCTGGTCAATGACAGCCACGGCCACGCCGCCGGTGACGAGGTGATCCGCACGGTCGCCGAACGCCTGAAGGACGCCGTCGGCGAAACCGGTCTCGTCGGCCGGGTGGGCGGCGACGAATTCCTCATCCTGCTCACCGCTGCGCGCGACAGGGCGCGGCTTGCAGCACTCGCCAGACGCATCATCGCCTCGGTCTCCGATCCCATCACCTTGTCGACGGGCGCGGTCGTCGATGTCGGCATCAGCCTCGGCATTGCAACGGCGCCCGAAAACGGCGCTTCGGCACGCGTCATCATGTCCATGGCCGACCGCGCGCTCTATGCCTCGAAGGAAACGGGCCGCGGCCGGGTCTTCTTCGCCGAAGATCTCGAGGCTCCGAACGTGGGAGCAGCCGTCGATGCGGCCTGATCGGCTTCGCCGCCGCCTGCTGTTCCTGCTTGCCGGCTCGGGCCTCTCGACGCTGCCGCTTGCCCGCCATGCGCTGGCGGCGCCATCGCGGCCGACGCCCGGCAAAGGGCAGGCTCAGGCGGCTGCAGATGCCGGCAAGGGGTTGAAGGTGATTGTGGTTGGTGCCGGCATGGCCGGCCTTTCCGCCGCCGCGACGCTGACCGAGGCCGGTGCCGAGGTGATCGTCCTTGAGGCCCGCGACCGGATCGGCGGGCGCATCTTCACCGACCGCAGCCTGGGCGTACCCGTCGAGAACGGCGCCAATTTCATCCACGGTTTCAACGACAATCCGGCAGCCGAGCTTGCAAGCCAGACCGGCGCCACGCCCTTTTTCGTCGATCCGGAGCAATGGCAGCTGTTCCAGCCTGGTGGCGTGGAACCGGAGGAATTCGAGACCGACGACATTTTCGACGACCTCAACCGGATCGCCGACAAGGCGGCCGAGGAGGCCGATGGCGATCGCAAGCGCTCGCTGGAAGAGGTGATCGCCGTGCTCGATCCGGCACTTCTGCAGGAGCCGATCGGCAACTGGGCACTCACCGATACCTATGAGGGCGACCTCGGCGCGCCGCTGGCGCAGATCTCGGCGCTGCATTTCGACGCCGGCGAGATCTTCGACGGGCCGGACGCCGTGCTGCGCGAAGGTTATGACACGCTGCCGAAAGCGCTGGCCGAAGGCCTCGACATCCGGCTCAACGAGCCCGTCCGCCGCATCCGGCATTCCGCTGGCGGCGTCACCGTCGACACCGTCACGGGCACACTCAGCGCCGACCACTGCATCGTCACCGTGCCGCTCGGCGTCTTGAAGGCGGGGAGCGTCGTCTTCGATCCGCCGCTGCCCGAGCCGCATCGCCGGGCGATCGCGACCATCGGTTTCGGCCGGCTTGCCAAGGTCTCGGTCGCCTTCGACCAGGCCTTCTGGCCGGAGGCGCCGCATTTCCTGGGTTTTGCCGGGGACAGGCGCGGCCGGTTTGCCGACATGCTGAACCTTGTGCCGATCCACGGCGCCGCCGTTCTGACCATGGTCGCAAGCGGCGACTATGCCGAAACCGTCGACGCCATGGACGACGCCGCGCTTCGGGCGGATATCACGGCGGTGCTGCGCGACATGTTCGGCGACAAGGCTGTCGCCCCGAAGGCAATGGCCCGCCATGTCTGGTCCGCCGATCCCTTTGCGCTCGGCACCTATTCCTTCCCGGCGGTCGGGGCGGCACCTTCAGATCACCAGGTGCTGGCCTTGCCGGCCGGGCCGCGCCTCTTCCTGGCGGGCGAACACACCAGCGCCGACTATTTCGGCACGGTGCATGGCGCCTTCATCAGCGGCGAACGGGCGGCCGACGCGGTGCTGGTGGCGGGCAAGGGCTGATCGATAAGGGGTGACCGGCAAAGGCAAGGGGCGGGCCGGCCCGGCTCAGGACGCCCGTTGTTTCGGCTGCACGGCCGGTGCCGCGATCATCTTGACCTTCGATTCCGCCAGCCCGTGATGGCCTTCCATGTCGACGATCAGGTGCCAGTGGCCGCTTTCCGGGATGACGATGTTGAGCGGCGATTTCTTCGCCACGCCGCCCAGGAACTTGAAATCCAGCGTTTCCTTGAAGCGCTGGAAATTCGTCGGCGTCATCAGCCGCACATTGTTCACGGCCGACAGCGTCACCTCGATGATCGTTCCGGCGCGCTGTTCCTTGAGGTCGTAATGGGTGAAGCGGAAGGTCGGTTTGGACATTTCGCTCGGGTCTCCGTCCAGTCTTTTAATGTATCATAAATTACCGCAAGGCCGTTAAGGAAGCGTTGGCCGGTCGGCGCGTCGGGGCCGGGCAGGGCGGACTTTTTTGGGACGCGGCATTCACGGGAATGAAAGGTGGGGGTGGGTTCCCCGCGCTTGTGACCCGCCCCCTCATGCTGAGGTGCCCGCGTGAAGCGCGGGCCTCGAAGCATCCTGCGCTGGTGGCCTCGTCCTTCGAGGCCGGGCAAGCCCGGCTTATCTCCCCCTTGCGGGGGAGAACGGAAAATCGAAGGCTTAGGCGAGCGCAAGCCGCCTAAACTTCTGATTTTCCAAGAGAGGGGCAGCGTTCCGTTGGCGCTCAGCTTACCGAGCCCCCCTCTTGCGAAATCTGAGGTTTGGCCCTGAGCGGGCCAATTCCTCGATTTCGCTTTCTCCCCCGCAAGGAGGGAGATAGAGCCTCTCATGCTTCGCCGCCGGTCGGGATCATCTCCCTCCGGGGATGGGCATGCTTGTCTCGGACGAGGCGCCAGAAGCAACCTGTCTAAGTAAATATGTGGCTCCTTCCGGCGCCTCGTTCGGCGTCTATTCCCGCTGCATGCGTCTCTCTGGCAAGGCGGCGACGGGCGTTGAAACGTGAGTCCCAACGTTCGACCGGGCGCGGGTCCGGCTGCGGCAGTCTGCTCCGAAGAGTGTTCTGCTTCAGCCTGGCCGGTGGCCCGGGAGGTTCCCGCCGGATGGTGCACCAATCCGACCGGGACCCTCGCCCGGGGGATGATCGTCTGGCCATTTGCGGCTTAGGCGTCCATCCCCGCCGTTTGTTACGCCCCGCTGTCTGGGTGTTCGCGACAGCGCGGGCGCCTTGTCTGTGTGCCTCTGAGGCACGTCCTTCCGATCAGGGTATCCAGGTTTTGGGACGCATCCGACCCCATCACCCTCGTCAAGCCCTTCGTCCGGAGGGAGACCGTGGCAGCGGGCCGGGGATTTGTGCCTGCGAGNCCGGAGGGAGACCGTGGCAGCGGGCCGGGGATTTGTGCCTGCGAGAGCACGCCACCCCGGCGCCGGCCCCGCCTCGCCTGACATCGCATCGTCAGGTGTATCCGAGGGCGGGACAGCTCTGAGTCTACGAGAGGAAAAATGGGCGGGGATGAAAAAATGTGTCGGGGTTTGATTTTGTTGGGAAATGTTTGGAATTCATCCCCCTTTTTTGGGAAATGGGGCTGTCTGGCGTGACCGTCTGGCCTCGGAAGGCTTGTGTTTGGATCCTCGGGTCAAGCCCGAGGATGACGGAGTGTGAGGGGGAGCGACTGGTATCCTCCTCTACTGTCTTCACCGGATAACGTCTGCGGAGGATACCCTTATCTCCCCGAGAGGTCGTCATCCTCGGGCTTGACCCGAGGATCCAGTCACAAGCACATTGCACGCATGGCGGGATATGTTTACATCGTCACCAACCACAAACGCGGCACGCTCTATATCGGTGTGACATCCGATCTGGAGCGGCGGATCTACGAGCATCGGGAATGCCAAACGCCGGGTTTCGCGTCGAAGTATGGCTGCCGGCAGCTGGTCTGGTATGAGGAGCACGACAGCATCCGTACGGCGATCCAGCGGGAGAAGTCGCTGAAGCGCTGGTATCGGCAGTGGAAGATCGCGCTGATCGAGGGGTTCAATCCTGATTGGCGGGATCTGTACTACGAGTTGATGTGAGGCGGTGCCGCTTGCTGCCGTTGAAGGGCTTGTGTCTGGATTCTGGGGTCATCCTCGGGTTAAACCCGAGGACGAAGATAACGACCTTTGGGGGGAGGGGAAGGGTATTCTCCTCAGGGCTCGCCCGAGGACGAAGGTAGAGGAGGATACCAGCAGCATCCCCACCCTCCGTCATCCTCGGGCTTGACCCGAGGATCCAGACACAAGCCCATGCGCTCGCCTAACCCTTCGATTTTCCGTCCTCCCCCGCTTGGGGGGAGGTGTGCTTCTTTGAGCTTAATACGTCGCTAACTCTTAAACGTCCTCTCAATTTCAATTATTTCGCGAATTGAAGAATGGATACGCTTTAGTCCAAGTGAGTTCATCTTAACCTGACCAGCAGGTGAAATCTTACTCTCCATTGCAATCGCTATGTTGATAGAATTTGATAGCTCTATCAGTGGCTCTGTGTTTAGTGGCCATCTCGCTGTTTTGCTTATGCTGCGCAACAATAGTCGGAGATTTTCGAGGTGTTGGGCCATGTCAAAAAATGCTTCGTCATAAGTTTTTCTTCGAAAATCAGGGAAGCGAGACAAATTGAGGCCGGATTCAGTCTGTACATGGTGTTCAGCGTTACTCAAATTAGATAACGATTCCTTGTGAGTTGCGTGTAGTATCTCCTCGAAAACCCTATCCTGTCGCTCTCGATGGGCTTCTTCGCTCTGTCTTCTTAGATTTTCTGTTTGCTCCCCAATGAAATCGGCTTGCCGCTGAGCTTGCAATGCTTGATTGCGCGCCTGCTCGGCTTGTTCCCTCATAACTTCTCTGCTGTCGGCTAGTTCCTGACGCGTCATCGCCAATTCTTCGCGTTGCGCACGTAATTCTTGTGCCTGTATCAAAACCGCAGCGACGAGCCATAAGAATGCCACCGGGGCAAATGCGCCAGCCAAGAAATCTCCCAACTCGTTTAAGCTTCGGCAAGCTAGAAGTCGTTGGGTGAGGGTTTCTCCAGCGCTGCATAGGGATGTTTCGGGTATCAAAAAAACGACCAAGACTATCAAATACAGAGCAGTAAAAATTCCTGCCGTAGCGAGCCAGTTTATTCTTAAATGGCTTTGATTTTTTGCGTCTTTGATCATCTGGGAATCATCTTCTGTATTCGGATTAAAAAAAACCCGCGCCGAACTCAATCGACGCGGGGCTTAGTTTACCTCATCTCAGGCGAGTGAAAAATCGAAATCTCCACCTATCCCTGTGGTCCTCAGCTGCACCCGCTCGTCGCGCCGCACGTGTCGCACTTCTCGCAAGTCCCGTTCCGAACCATCGTAAAGTTCTGGCATTCCGAGCACATGTTGCCCGTATAGCCCTGCGCGATCGAGCGCATGCGGCGGGTCGCCTCGAGCTGCTTGGCATCCGCCTTGGCCTTCGCTGCCTCGTCGGCAGCCGTATCGGAGAAGAGGCTTTCCTCGGCGATCTCCTCGGCGAGTTCCACGGCCCGTTCCTCGTAGTCGCGCTTGAAGGACACGACTTCCGAAGTTGCGACGGCGGTCGTGACTTCCAGTTTGCGGGCAGCGCTGCCCGAAGACGCGAAGGCGGTGACGGTGGAGGCCTTGGCGGGTATGGCGGTGGCCGCCCCCTTCGGGTCGCTGCCGGCGGCGGCCGGCATGTGGCTGGAGACCAGCGTCGGCTTGTAACCGCGGGTCAGGCCCTTGGAGACGACGTCTGCCTTGCCTTCCTTGACGCCACGGCCAAGGGCCGTCGCGGAGAAGTCTGACGTGTCGACATGGGCGAGGTCGCTGCGACCGAGATAGGAGATCGCAAGCTCGCGGAAGACGTAGTCGAGGATCGACGTTGCATTCTTGATCGCGTCGTTGCCGGTGACCATGCCGGCCGGCTCGAACTTGGTGAAGGTGAAGGCGTCGACATATTCCTCGAGCGGCACGCCATATTGCAGGCCGAGCGAGACGGAGATGGCGAAGTTGTTGATGAAGGCGCGAAGGGCCGAGCCTTCCTTGTTCATGTCGAGGAAGATTTCGCCCAGACGCCCGTCGTCATATTCGCCGGTGCGCAGGAAGATGGTGTGGCCGCCGATCTTGGCCTTCTGGGTATACCCCTTGCGGCGGGTGGGCAGCTTTTCCTGTTCGCGCACGACCCGCTCGACGATGCGCTCGACGATGCGTTCCGTGATGGTGACGGCCTGGGCGGCAGCGGGCTGCTGCATCAGGTCGTCGAGGGCGTCGTCATTGTCCTCGTCTTCGATCAGCGAGGCATTGAGCGGCTGGGAGAGCTTCGAGCCGTCGCGATAAAGCGCGTTGGCCTTCAGTGCCAGCTTCCAGGACAGCATGTAGGCGGCGCCGCAATCTTCGACGGTTGCCTCGTTCGGCATGTTGATCGTCTTGGAGATCGCGCCCGAGATGAAGGGCTGGGCAGCCGCCATCATGCGGATATGGCTCTCGACCGAGAGATACCGCTTGCCGATCTTGCCGCAGGGGTTGGCGCAATCGAAGACCGGCAGATGTTCGGCCTTGAGGAAGGGCGCGCCTTCGAGCGTCATCGCACCGCAGACATGGATGTTGGCGGCTTCGATGTCCTTCTTCGAGAAGCCCATGTGGTCGAGCAGGTTGAAGCTCATGTCGGCGAGCTGCTCGTCGGAGACCTTGAGGGTCTCTTTCAGGAAGTCGGCGCCGAGCGTCCACTGGTTGAAGACGAACTTGATGTCGAAGGCAGCCTTCAGCGCGCCGTTGACGGCTTCGATCTTCTCGTCGGTGAAGCCCTTGGCACGAAGCGTCGAGGGGTTGATGCCCGGCGCCTGGTTCAGGTTGCCATGGCCGACGGCATAGGCGTCGATTTCGGCGATCTGGCTTTCCGAGTAGCCGAGGGTGCGGAGCGCCTCCGGAACGGCAGCGTTGATGATCTTGAAGTAGCCGCCACCGGCGAGCTTCTTGAACTTGACCAGCGCGAAGTCGGGCTCGATGCCGGTCGTGTCGCAGTCCATGACGAGACCGATCGTGCCTGTTGGAGCGATGACCGAGACCTGGGCATTGCGGTAGCCATGCTTTTCGCCGAGTTCGAGCGCCTTGTCCCAGGCCGCGGTTGCATGGGCAACGAGAGCCGGATCCGTGCATTCGCCATGGACGAGCGGCACCGGATTGACGGAGAGGCCTTCATAGCCATCCGACAGACCGTGGGCGGCGCGGCGGTGGTTGCGGATGACGCGCAGCATGTTGTCGCGGTTCGGCGCAAAGCCCGGGAAGGGGCCGAGTTCCGAGGCCATTTCTGCCGATGTCGCATAGGAGACGCCGGTCATGATGGCGGTGAGCGCACCGGCAATGGCGCGGCCTTCGGCGCTATCATACGGAATGCCGGAGGACATCAGCAGGCCGCCGATATTGGCATAGCCGAGGCCGAGCGTGCGGTATTCATAGGAGCGTTCGGCGATCTGTCGCGACGGGAACTGCGCCATCATCACGGAGACTTCGAGCACGACGGTCCACAGGCGGACGGCATGTTCGTAATCGCCGATGTCGATGTTCTTGGTCGTCTGATCCTTGAAGCGGAGCAGGTTGAGCGAAGCGAGGTTACAGGCCGTGTCGTCGAGGAACATGTATTCCGAGCACGGGTTCGAGGCGCGGATCGGACCGGCGGCCGGCGAGGTGTGCCAGTCGTTCATCGTCGTGTTGAAATGCAGGCCCGGATCGGCCGATGCCCAGGCGGCATAGGAGATCTTGTCCCAGAGGTCGCGGGCCTTCAGCGTCTTCATCACCTTGCCGTCCTTGCGGGCGGTCAGGTTCCAGTCGCCGTCATTTTCGACAGCGCGCAAAAAATCGTCCTTCAGCGAGACGGAGTTGTTCGAGTTCTGGCCGGAGACGGTGAGATAGGCTTCCGAATCCCAGTCGGTGTCATAGGTCTTGAACTCGAGATCCTTGTAGCCCTGCTGGGCGAACTGGATGACGCGCTTGATGTAGTTTTCCGGAACCTGGTCCTTCTTCGCGGCGCGGATTTCGCGCTTGAGGGCCGGGTTCTCGTTCGGGTCGAAGCAGGCGCCGTTGTCGGCCTCGCAATTGACGCAGGCCTTCATGATCGCCTTCAGGTGCTTGGCGACGATCTTGGAGCCGGTGACGAGGGCGGCAACCTTCTGCTCTTCCTTCACCTTCCAATCGATATAGGCTTCGATGTCAGGATGGTCGATGTCAACAACGACCATCTTGGCCGCACGGCGGGTGGTGCCGCCGGACTTGATCGCGCCGGCAGCCCGGTCGCCGATCTTCAGGAAGGACATGAGGCCGGAGGAACGGCCACCGCCGGAAAGCTTTTCGCCTTCGCCGCGCAGGTAGGAGAAGTTGGAGCCGGTGCCGGAGCCGTACTTGAAGAGACGCGCTTCGCGAACCCAGAGGTCCATGATGCCGCCTTCATTGACCAGGTCGTCTTCGACGGACTGGATGAAGCAGGCATGCGGCTGCGGGTGTTCATAGGCCGACTTCGACTTGACGAGCTTGCCGGTGAAGGGGTCGACATAGAAATGGCCCTGGCCGGGGCCGTCGATGCCATAGGCCCAGTGCAGGCCGGTGTTGAACCACTGCGGCGAATTCGGTGCGACGCGCTGGGTGGCGAGCATATAGGCGAGCTCGTCCTTGAAGGCGGCCGCGTCTTCTTCCGAGGTGAAATACTTGCCCTTCCAGCCCCAATAGGTCCAGGTGCCGGCCAGGCGATCGAAGACCTGGCGGGCATCGGTTTCCGAGCCGTAGCGTTCGTTTTCAGGCAGCGAGGCGAGGGCCTTCTCGTCGGCAACCGAGCGCCAGAGGAAGGAAGGAACGTCGTTCTCTTCGACCTTCTTCAGCACCTTCGGCACGCCGGCCTTGCGGAAATATTTCTGGGCGAGAATGTCGGCTGCCACCTGGCTGAACTGGGCCGGGACGTCAATGTCGGCAAGACGAAATACGATTGAGCCGTCGGGGTTCTTGATCTCGCTGATGGCCTTGCGGAACTCGATCTCCGCATAAGCGGACTGCCCCGGTTTGGTGAAGCGACGTTCAATGCGCATCTGCCTGTGTCCCTCGATCTTGGGCGCCGATAAGGCGCGAAATATGGCGTCCGGTTGCGCGCGTCAAACCGCACAGCCAGTGATTTGTTCGTCTGTCAGGTGATTCATCCGAAGACTGGGCACCCTGTATCTTGTGGTGATGGTGGCTGCAAACGCTAAATATAGTATTAACAGATTATTGCCGCCAGACATAGACCCCCTGTGTGGCGGTCAAAAATCGCACAGAATTCCTATCATGGGCGACGTCGTCAGAACGCCGTTCCAGGTGCAAGAAAGCCGCTACAAATTTTGATGAAACCCGGCCTCGTTCATGCCCGGTCCAGTCGCCGCCGCAACAGGATCCATTAACATCGACCCGACTGATTCCGTCAAGGGGTGGTCTGTGAAGGAAATGTTAACGCTATATCTTGTGGTGCCCTGTTGTGGATAACGGGCAAAAGGCCGAAGTCACGGGAATGTCTTGCCTTTCTGCTGCAGTGATCGCAGGCGGGGCAGGGGCTCCGGCCTGTCAAGCTTCCGTCACGAATATTTTTCTGTCCGGCGGTGGCACACTACCCATCACACTACCCATAGTGTCCAGCGCCGCTGTCCACAGGCGAATTGGCCGGATTTGCGCGGTGGAAAAGCTGGGGATGACGCGATGTCGCCGGTTGGTTGAACGCGTTGTGATGGGGGTTCTGGAAAGGTCACAGTGCAGTGCAGCACACCATCGAATTTCAGGCCGCAATTGCAACGAATTGGAAATATGTGGCTCCTAATTTAGCGCTCGATTTGTGTGGAATGACCTCCATGCCCGGCCGAGATGGTCACCTGCCAGGATGGCGGGTTTGTATGGAGCGCGTTGATGTCGATTGCCAATCTGTCCATTTTGAAGAAGGTGAGCCTCGTCGTCGTCCTGATGGGCGTGGCGGCGGCGGCCATCGCCACCGTTGGCGCCCAGGGCCTGTCGTCGCTCGGTGCGGCGCTCAAAGACACGGGCGCCCGCGAGGAAGTGGCCCGTGAAGCCATGGACCTGCGCGTGGATATCATCGCCATCTCGCGCATGACCTATCAGCTGGCGCTGTCGCCGGAAAAGGCGGCCGACTTTGCCGCCGAGACCGACAAGCGCTCGAGCGAGATGCTGGCGCGCCTGCCGAAGATTGCGTCCACCGCCAACGCCACGGAAAACCAGCTGCTCGACAAGATCAAGGGCACGCTAGACGCCTATTTCACCCAGATCCGCGCCATGGTCGCGGTTGCCGGTTCGGATGCCGGCAAGGACCCGGCGGTGATGAAGGCCGAGCTTGCCAAGGCGCTCGATGCCCAGAAGGTCGTGACCTCGGCGGTTAAGGAATATTCGACGCTGTCGGCGACCACGCTCACCGCATCGCGTGACAATGCGCTTGCCGCCTCCAGCTTCACCATGCTGGTGCAGATCGTCACCGCCGCCGTCTGCATTATCGCCGGTGTCGCCGTCAGCTTCGTGCTCGCCCGTCGTGGCATCGTCAATCCCATCCGCAGCCTGACCGCCGTGATGTCGGACATGGCCGCCGGCCGTCGTCCCGACAGCATCCGCGGCACCGAGCGCAAGGACGAGATCGGCGAAATGGCCCGTGCTCTCGAAGTCTTCCGCGTCAATGAAGAGCATATGCGCGCCATGGAAGCGCAGGAAGCGGCACTCACCGCCCAGAGCAAGGACCTGCAGTCCTCGATCAGCGTCATCGTGGCCTCTGCTGCCGCCGGCGATTTCTCGCAGCGGATTTCGAAGACCTATGACGATGCCGACCTGCAGCGTTTTGCCGGCTCGGTCAACGAACTGGTGGCCAATGTCGACCGCGGCATCACCGAAGTGCGTCGCGTCATTGCAGCGCTCGCCGATGCCGACCTGACCCACGAAATGCAGGGCCAGTTCCAGGGCGCGTTTGCCGAACTGCAGGGCAATGTGAACCAGACCATGGCGGTGCTGCGCCAGACGATGCAGAACATTCTGACGGCGGCCGGCACGATCACCGGCAATTCCGGCGAACTGTCCTCGGCTGCCAACCAGCTGGCGCGCCGCACCGAACAGCAGGCCGCCTCGCTCGAAGAGACGGCGGCAGCGCTTGAAGAGATCACCACGACGGTCAAGACTTCGACCCAGCGCGCCAACGAAGCCTCGCAGATGGTCCGCGAGACCAAGGACAGTGCCGGCAAGTCGGGCGACATCGTCCGCAACGCCATCGACGCCATGGGCCGCATCGAGCAGTCGTCGAGCAAGATCAGCCAGATCATCTCCGTCATCGACGAGATCGCCTTCCAGACCAACCTTCTGGCGCTGAATGCCGGCGTCGAAGCAGCCCGCGCCGGTGAAGCCGGCCGTGGTTTCGCGGTTGTTGCCCAGGAAGTCCGCGAACTGGCGCAGCGTTCGGCGAATGCCGCCAAGGAGATCAAGACCCTGATCAACACCTCGGCCGAAGAGGTGAAGGGAGGCGTCTCGCTGGTGCTGTCGACCGGCGAAGCGCTGCGCGAGATCGAGGCGCTCGTCAACCGCGTCAACGACCATGTGGTGACGATTGCCCGTGCGGCCGAGGAACAGTCGGCAGCGCTTGGCGAGATCAACACCTCGGTCAACCACATGGACCAGATGACCCAGCAGAACGCCGCCATGGTGGAAGAGACGACCGCATCCAGCCAGGTCCTCGCCGGCGAGGCCCGCCAGCTTCAGGCCCAGCTTGCCCGCTTCCAGCTCGGCGGCCAGACGGGCTCCGGCAGCTACCGCACGGCGGCGTGAGACAATTCGATAATTCCATAAATAAGAAAGGCGCTGCAGCAATGCGGCGCCTTTTGCGTTTGCGGGGCGGAACGGGCAAGGTGCTCAGACAGTCTCTTGGCATGGCGCGGGGTTGCCCGGAGCCGGCCAATCCGCCAGTCATTGTTGAAGGAGGGTGCATGCATCTGTTGATATTGGGCGCGACCGGCCTCGTCGGCGGCCATGTTCTGTCGCTGGCGCTCGCCGACCCGCGCGTGACAGCCGTGACTGCCCCGACGCGTCGCCCGCTGGTGTCGCGGGCGGGCCTTTCCGCGCCCACGGTGGATTTCGAACAACTGCCGCAGGACCCGGCGATCTGGGCGGTGGATGCAGTCATCTGCGCTCTCGGCACGACGCTGAAGACCGCCGGATCGCGCGAGCGCTTTCACCGTGTCGACCACGACTATCCCGTCGAGAGCGCAAGGCTGGCAAAGGCCCATGGTGCACGCACCTTCGTGCTCAACTCGGCAAAGGGGGCGGATGTGAAATCGCTGTTCTTCTACAGCCGGGTCAAGGGCGAGACGGAGCGGGACATTCTGGCACTTGGGTTCGAGCGCACCGTGCTGGTCCGGCCGGGTCTGATCGATGGGCCGCGTCCGGAGCCGCGGCCGATGGAGCAATGGGCGGGCAAGATACTCAAGGTTCTGAAGCCGCTTTTACCGGGTACGCTTCAGGCGAACCGGCCGGAGACCATTGCCCGTACCATGCTGGAGGCGGCGATGTCGGCGCCGGCGGGCGTGACCATCATTCCGTCGCAGGACCTTTTGTAAAGGGGCTGCGACGGCTTCGGTCGGGTTTGTCCGGTGTCAGCTGAAGCGGCCGAGCGGCAATTGTCGCGTCACATCGCCGACTTCAGGCGTCTTGATGCGCCGGAAACGCGCCTCGACGAAATTGTAGAGGCCGAAGGCGGCCAGGCCGAGCGCGACCACCGCATAGATGACGCCGCCGAAGGGGAGCGCGTGGACCCAGGCAAGCGCGTCCGCCATGCCGCCGGCCTGTTCCGGATCGACGGTGAAGGCGGCGTAGAGGAAGAAGACCCCGATGATGCCGAAGACCGCACCCCGCGCGACGAGGCCGTAAATCGAGATCAGCACCGCCGGCGTGTTCTTGTCGGCGTCGAGTTCCAGATAGCGACCGAAGCTGCGCTTGATGCCCTTCATGGCGGTGACCACGCCGCCGATGATGAAGCCGAGACCGATCAGGCCGGCGAGATAGCGGCCGAAGGGCTGGGCCATGACCCAGGCGGCAAGGCCCTGTTCACCGCCGGAGCCGCTGCCGCCGGACAGCTGCAGGGCCATGGTGAAGCTGGTGACGGCAAGGCCGGCATAGGTGACCGCACTGCCGAAGAGGGCGGCGCGGATGGCATAACCTTTCATGTCGTCATCCTGGCCGTCCGCATTGGCGAGCGACTGGGCGAGGCGCCAGATGACGAAGCCGGCCAGCCCGAGCCCGATCAGGCCGATCCAGATCCGTCCGAACGGCTGCTGCAGGATGGCGTCCAACGCGCCGCGCGTATCGGCCTTGCCGCCGCCCAGGCTTGAAAACAGGGCAAGGCCCGCAACGAGCAGAAAGACGATGCCGCGTGCGCCATAGCCGGCCCGCGCCATCAGATGAAATTTCGATCGGGTGTTCATGAAAAGCCTCTCCTGGTGTGGAGAGGAAACGGAGGAGAGGGGGCGGGGTTCCCCGCATCATCCGTGTTCCTGCCCGGCTTGTTCCGGAACCGAAGCCGCGGCGACGGGTTACCCTAGGAGGCAAGCAGCACGGGAGTATCGGATGGCGACGGAACCGGAAAATGGCGAGACCCAGCGGCCCCGCGACACCGATTACGCTGCCCAGTCCGACAGCGGCGCCAAACCCGGCTTTGTGCTCTCGGCCTGGTCGCTCGTTCTCGGGGGGATCGCCCTTTTGTTGATCATCAGCAGCCTGCTGGTTATCTGACGCTCCCCCGTCACCCTTTGCCCCGGAAATGAATCCTCAACCAGATGGTTGACAATTGGATTTGTTGCGCTCATGTTCAACCGTATGGTTGAATTATCTGCGCACCCCCTCGATACGATCTTTCACGCGCTGGGCGATGACACCCGCCGTCGGATGCTCGCCGCCCTCTCCGATGGCGAGCGCAGCGTCGGCGAACTGGCGGAGCCCTTTGCCATGTCGCTGGCGGCGGCCTCCAAGCACATCAAGGTGCTGGAGACGGCGGGCCTGATTCGGCGTGAAGTGAAAGGTCGCACCCATCTCTGCCGGCTGGAGCCGGGGCCGCTTGCCGGTGCCCACCAGTGGCTGAGTGCCTACGAGCACTTCTGGACCGGCCGGCTGGATGTCCTCGAGCGGATCCTGCGCGCGCAGGACGCCGCATCTTCCCCTCATGATGACACGGATGGAGAGAGACGATGACGCAACGACTGGACGTGAATGCTTACGGGCGGCTTGCCGAGCCGCAGACTTTGGTGATCGAACGCTTGCTGCCCGGCCCCGCCTCGCGGATCTGGAGCTACCTGACCGACAGCGACCTGCGGCGGCAATGGCTGGCCTCGGGCGCGATGGAAGAGAAGGCCGGGTCCGCCTTCGAACTGGTCTGGCGCAATGACGAACTGACCGATCCGCCGGGCATGCGTCCCGAAGGCTTCGGCGAGGAAATGCGGATGAAGAGCCGGGTGCTGGAACTGCAAAAGGACAAGCGGCTGGTCTTCACCTGGGGCGAGAGCGGCGAGGTCTGCTTCGACCTGCGGCCCGAAGGCGACGAGGTGCTGCTGACGGTGACGCATCGCCGGATTTCCGACCGCGCCAATCTGCTGATGGTCGGGGCGGGGTGGCATATGCATCTCGACATTCTCCAGGCCAAGGTCAGAGGTGGTCGGACAGAGCCTTTCTGGGATGGCTGGCTGAGGCTCAAGGGCGACTACGACAAGCGGCTGCCGGCCTGATCAAAGATGACCCCAAATGATGAGCGCCTCCCCGGTGACGGGGAGGCTCTTCCGCTTTTCAGCGGATGACTGCTCAGGGCTGGGCGGGTGTCGCCGGAGCCGGTGCCGGGGCATCCTGCACCGCACCCTCTGGGTCCGTTGCCGGCACATCGGTCTGCGGCGGCGTCGTGGACGGCGGGGCGAGTTTGCCATTGCCAGGATCCGCCGGTGTCGCCGGGGTCGGTGCGACGGCCGGATCGTCAGCCGGGGCGACGCCGGGCGTCGTGGCCGGCGACGAGCCTGTGCCGCCGGTCTCGGTGCCGTCCGCTTCAGCGGGTGCAGCCGTGGCGGCCGGTGCATTCGGCGGCATCTGGTCTGTGCCCAAAGGTTCGGCAAGCGGCGTGGCGCCGGTGGCGGCGACGCGCCAGACGGTGTTGCCAGCATCGTCTGCGACGAGAAGCGCGCCGGTGCCGTCGAAACCGAGACCGACCGGGCGGCCGCGAGCCTCTTCGTCGGCATTCAGGAAGCCCGTGACGATATCCTGCGGATCACCGGAGGGTTTGCCGTTTTCGAACGGCACGAAGAGCACCTTGTAGCCGTTGAAATGGTCGCGGTTCCAGCTGCCGCGATTGCCGACAAAAGCGCCGTTGGCATAAGGCTCCGGCAGGCCCATGCCATAGGAGAAGGCAAGGCCCAGCGCCGCCACATGGCTGGACAGCGCATAATCCGGCTTGATCGCCTGTTCGACCATGTCAGGGCGCGGCGGATGCAGGCGCGCATCGACATGCTGGCCATAATAGCTCCAGGGCCAGCCGTAGAAGGCGCGGTCCTTCACAGAGGTCATGTAGTCGGGCACCAGATTGGGGCCGAGCTCGTCACGCTCGTTGACCACGGTCCAGAGCGCGCCGCTTTCCGGGTTGAAGGTGAGGCCATTGGGATTGCGCAGGCCCGACGCATAGATGCGCGAGGCACCGCTTTCGCGGTCGATCTGCCAGATGGCGGCACGGCCTTTTTCCGCCTCCAGCCCGCGTTCGCCGGCATTGGAATTGGAGCCGACGGAGGCATAGAGAAAGCGACCGTCGGGGCTGAGCGCCAGGTCCTTCGTCCAGTGGTGGTTGATCGGGCCGCCGGGAAGGGGCGTCACGACGCGCGGCGGCGTGGTGATCTCGGTCTGGCCGAGCGTGTAGTCGTAAGCGAGCACGGCGTCGGCGGCGGCGACATAAAGCGTGTCGTCGGCAAAGGCGAGGCCGAAGGGGGAGTTCAGGTCCTTGAGCAGGTCGTGGCGCTCGTCGACGGTGCCGTTGCGGTCGGTGTCGCGCAAAAGCGTGATCAGGTTGGTCGGCTTGGCCTCGCCACCACCACCGCCCGATGCGATGCCCATGATGAAGTCGCGGATCACGTCCTTCGGCCGCTCCACGGGTTTGCCCGGAGGCGCCTTGCTCTGCACGACGAGCACATCGCCATTCGGCAGGGTGTGGACCGTGCGCGGATTGGAAAGATCGCGGGCATAGGCGGTGACGGTGAAGCCGTCCGCCACGGCGGGCGTCTCGTCTTCACCCCAGCCGACGACCGGCGCCACCTTGAGGTCGGGGACGAGGCTCTGGCTCGGTTCCGGCAGCACCGGATCCGGGCCGATCTGGCTGGAGATGTCGAAGCTGTCGTCGCTGTCGCTGCAGCCGGCAAGGGCCAGCACAATCAGGGCGCTGGAGGCAAGCGCGGTTCGACGGAGCGGGCGGCGCAATCGCGGGGACGTTGATGTCATGGGATCCTCCAGGCATTGGCGGTACGGGTTCCGGCGGTGAGGTAGACGCTGGCGATCATCGCAAGCAGCGTGACGGCCGAGGCGATCAGCCCGGCGGGCACGATCGCGGTCCAGCCGTCGCCGGCATGAATGAAGCTGTTGAGGATGCCGAGCAGAAGCACGCCGATATAGACGACGACGGCGGAAAGCGGGGGACGCAGCGCCCGCGTGGCGGGGCGGATGAGATCGATGAGGCCGGCGATCAGCGAGATCGCGCCGACGATCAGGCCGAAGAACAGCAGCCAGTCGGAAAAGTTGCTCCACATCAGGTTCGAGGTCCGCCAGTAGAGAATGTCCGTGAGGAGGACGAGTGTGAAGCAGACGAAGGGAAAGGGGACGAACAGCGCCGAAAACGGATAGGCGTTCGACGCGGCGGGGGGAGATTGTAGAGCCATGGGGATCTCAGCCTGTCTGGAGGTGGGACATGGCTGTCATACGGATGGAGGGGGTAGTTTGTTCCCTCACAAAACCTGTGATGGCGGCGTGAATGCGCAGATCAGCTGTTTCACGCGCGCATCCCCAAAAGAAAAGGCCGCCCGAAGGCGGCCGATCCGGATGTTTGAACGTGTCGAAATTAACCTTTGGAGCCCTTGGCGATCGGTTCCTGATAGGTGAAGCCCATGTCCCAGGGGAAGTAGATCCAGGTGTCCTGGGAGACTTCGGTCACGAAGGTGTCGATGGTCGGCACGCCCTTCGGCTTGGCATAGACGCAGGCGAAATGGGCCTTCGGCATCATTTCGCGCACTTCGAGCGCTGTCTTGCCGGTGTCGGTCAGATCGTCGACGACCAGCACGCCTTCGCCGCCATTGGTCAAGAGATCGGCCGTCACGCCTTTCAAGACGTTCATGTCGCCCTGGTTGACGTAGTCGTGATAGGAGGCGATGCAGACCGTTTCGATCAGGCGGATATTCAGCTCACGCGAGATGATCGCCGCCGGCACGAGGCCGCCACGGGTGATGCAGACGATCGCGCGGAATTCCTGGTTCATGCCGGCAAGGCGCCAGGCGAGCGCCCGGGCGTCGCGGTGGAACTGGTCCCAGGAGACGGGAAAGGCTTTATCGGGAAGAGACATTCGGGAGGGCTCCGGTGCGGCGTCAGGGAAAGCCACTCCATAATCCAGTTCTTCTGGCATGAAAATCGCCAGAGACCTGAAATCACCTCGATTCACAGCCGGAAATCGCTTCTTTACGGCGTTTTCTGAAGGACGTTGCCGGCTTGGATCACGGATTGCCTGCCCCGGAGCGGTTCTGCGCCAGGATGAAGGCCGTGATCGTGGAGAGCGCTTCGGGAGCATAGGCCCGGCGTCCTTCGACCAGAAAGCGGACGATGCGGGTCGCCGGCCACTCGGATGTAAGCTGCGCATTGTAGGCATCGGCCTTCAGCAATCCATGCGTTGCGTTCGCGACCAGCACGACACTGCTTCCGGCCCGACCGGCAAGCACAGTTCGATAGATCTGGGAATCGCCCTTCGCATCCACATTCAGGTCATCTTCGCCCCAGATCGCCAGGAGCGGAATATCGAGTGCGCGCAAGTCCTGCCTTGCATCGGCCTGGAGATTGCGCTGGATGAAGGCGTAGCGGGCAGGGGGGAGACCCGTGCGCCTGATGGTTTCCTCGCCTGCCTCAGGGCCGAAATCGGCAGCGTCTTGCACCGCCTGCGCGTCCGCCGCCCGTTCGGCCGCGCTGCGGTCCATACCCTCCCGCAGATTTCGGGTGATCCCGAAATAGCGGCCCTGGTCCAGCCAGGAAACCGCAGGCCCGGCCAGAACGAGGAAATCGGCTTGCGGCGCCCGCAGCTTTGGCAGCACCCATCCGGCCTGGGAAAAGCCGACAGCGCCGGTCGCGAGACCCGGGAGCCGCTGCCGCAAGGCTGCAAGTGCGGCAGCCGTCTCGTCGGCGCGATCCTGCATGGATTGCGCCAGCCAGTCGCCGGACGACCCGCCAAGGCCCGGCTTGTCCCAGGAGGCGACTGCGATATTGGCATCCAGCAGGCTGTTGATCAACGGCGCATAGCCGTTGTCGGAGGTTCGGTCCTGCGGGCCGTCGCCATGCACCAGCACCACGGCGGACTGCGGGGGCTGATCGGGAAGCCACAAGGTGCCGGAGAGGTGTGTCGTACCATTCGAAAAATCGAAAGCCTCGGACGTGCGACGGTCGAGATAGTGGTCGAGCAGCCCGCGCAGCGAAAAAGCCGCAAGGGCGACCAGAAGGAAGAGCGCGGTTATGAGAAGAGTGCGGCGGGAAGTCAGGCGGAACATGGAAAACGCGGCGGCCAGTGTAAAGAGCGGACAGAAGGCTGAAGACGAAAGTCGCCGGCCAAGGTCCTATCACGTCATAGGAAGAAGGCACGCCGGCGGCGCAGTGACCGACGTGCCGTATTGCGGTTGGTCGAGAGACTACGGCTCAACGCGACAGAAGCGTCAGTGCCGTCATCGAGTCGAGCAGCGTGCGGGTCACGCCACCGAACAGCATTTCCCACCACCGTTTGTTGCCATAGGCGCCCATGACGAGGAGATCAATGGAGCTGTCCGACAGGCGGTTCTCGATGGCCATGGCCGGGTCGAGCCCGCTCTTCTGCTGGCTGGTGACGGAGACCTTGATGCCGTGGCGGGCGAGCGTGGCGGCAATCTCGACGCCGGCCATATCGGCCGATTGCGCGGCGGTGTCGACCGCATCGACGGTGAAGATCTCGACTTCATCGGCCGCCTTCAGGAAGGGCAGGGCGTCGAAGGTGGCGCGGGCAGCCTCACGCGAGCCGTTCCAGGCGATCAGCACCCGGCGGATCGGTTTCGGGCTGCTCAGGATATGCGGGATGAGCAGGACGGGCCGGCCGCTTTCAAAGAGGAAGCTCTCCAGCTCCGATCGGCTCTCCGACAGCAGACCGGTTTCGCCCTGGGCGGCGATGACGAGATCGGCGCTGCGCGCGCTGTCGATCAGGGCCGCCGAGTTGAAGCCCGAGGACGTGACGAAGCTGCGCCATTCATGCGAGAGACCTTCGCGGCGGGAGATGTCGCGGAACAGCGTTTCGACGGCCTCTGTCTCGCGGTGTGCCATGTCCTGAAGCGCCTGCACCGTGACGGGGTCTGGAATTTCCATCGGTGCGACCAGCGGCACCATGGCGACGGCCTCGGCATGGGCGCCGATCACGTGACCTTGAAACTGATTGGCGAGGGCCACCGCGAAATCGGTGACCTGGCGCGTGGTTTTCGGGGTGTCCAATATGGCAAGAAGTGTCCGGTAACCCATGATCGTCTCCTTTCGCGGCCCTTAAATCGCGTCCGCATGGGTTAACTATGGGGTCCCATGCGCGGTTCCGCCTTGACCTCGGTCAAGGCGGGAGCGGGTGAGGCAGGGTGTCAGGCGACCTCGCCGGTGCCGAGATCGCGGGTCAGCGCTGCATCCTTCTCCAGGCGGATCGCCTCGATCATCGCCTCCACATCGGCCGCGGCGGCATCGACCAGCCCCTGGTCGCGGGCGCGCACGATCAGTTCGGTGGAGAATCGGATGCCGTCGAAATGCGGATAGGAGCCGATCGATGTCTGCGGATGCGCCTTCTGGATGATGCCGAGCGCAGTCCCGATATCGCCTTCGCCGAAGGGGCAGGCGATCGAGCGGGAGAGGACGCGCTGCCCGGCGGGAAGCGAGGCGACGACATGGGCGAGCATGGCCTGGAACACCTGCGGAACGCCCGCCATGACATGCACATTGCCGATGATGAAGCCGGGCGCAGTCGAGACCGGGTTCGGGATGTGGCGGCTGCCTTCGGGCATGCGCGCCATGCGCTGGCGGGCTTCGGTGAATTCCAGCCCGCGGCCCGCATACATGTCGCCGAGCAGTTTCATGGCGTCGGGATCGTGCAGGCAGGGCACGCCGAAGGCTTTCGAGACGGCATCCGCCGTGATGTCGTCATGGGTCGGACCGATGCCGCCCGAGGTGAAGACATAGGTGTAGCGGGCGCGAAGGGCATTCAAGGCCTCGACGATTGCCTCCTCCTCGTCCGCGACGATGCGGACCTCTTTGAGATCGATGCCGGCGACGGTCAGGAGATCGGCGAGGTGGCCGATATTCTTGTCCTTGGTGCGGCCGGACAGGAGTTCGTCGCCGATGGCGAGCATCGCGGCGGTCTTGATCGTGGAAGTCATGAACGGGTCCTATGGAATGGGCAGGCAGGTGCGGCGGGAGGTTACCGTTTTGTGTCTGCGAAGAGAAGTAAAGGCCATCATTGATTGAACACTGCGTTCGTGCGCGCGTGACTGGTCGAGACGACGGAATGCGCTACATGTGGCACATCCATCACGCGGCGTGGCCGCAGCTTCATAAAGGGAGATACGACATGGCAAAGGTACTGGTTCTCTATTATTCGGCTTACGGTCATATCGAGACCATGGCTTATGCCGTCGCGGAAGGCGCAAAGTCGGCCGGCGCCGACGTTACCGTCAAGCGCGTTCCTGAACTGGTTCCGGAAGATGTCGCCAAGGCTTCCTACTACAAGGTCGACCAGAAGGCCGAGATCGCCGATCCGAATGAACTCGACCAGTACGACGCCATCATCGTCGGCGCCGGCACGCGTTACGGCACGGTTGCGTCGCAGATGCGCAACTTCTGGGATCAGACCGGCGGCCTCTGGGCGCAGGGCAAGCTGACCGGCAAGCTCGGCTCGATGTTCACCTCGACCGCGACCCAGCACGGCGGCCAGGAAACCACCATCATGGGCTTCATCCCGACCTTCCTGCACCACGGCATGGTCTATGCCGGCCTTCCCTATGCCTTCCAGGGCCAGATGGGTGTCGAGCAGGTCAAGGGCGGCTCGCCCTACGGCGCTTCCACGATCACCGACGGCGACGGCTCGCGCCAGCCGTCCGACATCGAACTGGAAGCCGCCAAGTTCCAGGGCGCCCATGTCGCCAAGCTGGCCGCCAAGCTCGCCTGATTTCGGCGAAGGCGATCACAGATGAAGGGCGGGGCTTCGGCTCCGCCCTTTTTTGTTTTTTTCTACGATATTTAAAATGCAAGTATTTGATTTTAAATATCGTTCAGCCCGAAATGCGATCCTGTGACCATTGAACAGAGACAGGACTGTGTCATGCCGGAAACAGAGAGGCGACGAGAGCCACGTTTGCGCGCCCTGAAGGCGGGACGCGCGGTTTTGGCGGGCGGCCGCTCCACCTTCGACTGCATGGTGCGCAACCTCTCGCCGATTGGCGCCAAGGTGGTCTTCGAGAGCACGGCGGACATCCCCCCGCGCTTCAGCCTGCGCTTCCAGGACGGCACCGCCCATGACTGCGCCGTCAAATGGCGCACGCAGCGCGAAATGGGTGTCGAATTCGTCGAAGCCAAGACAGGCTGAGACACGGCCCCAGTGAGCCAGCCATGCCGCCGCAAACGCACATGCCACCCGTTGCAGACAGACATCGCCGTACCGCGTGACCCGTTTCGACCCTTGACGCCTTCGCGCAACTGGATGAAACAGGACGCGCATGCGGACGTGGCGAAACTGGTAGACGCAAGGGACTTAAAATCCCTCACCTCAGGGTATACGGGTTCGACCCCCGTCGTCCGCACCAAGACATCGGGCCAGCGGCGAACGCAGAACCCTAAGATTTCTTCTCCACCAGTGTGAATGGCAGTTCGAAGGGGACCGAGCGTTCGGCGGCGACGTCGTTGATCGTGTAGCGCAGGATATAGGCGCCGGGGGCAGCGCCTGAGACGTCGAGGGTGAGGTGGGTATAGACCTCCTGCGCCGGCGAATGGGCGGTGAAGGTGAAATTGCCAAACTCCTTCTGCAGCGCGAGCGTCTTGCCCTTGTCGTCGGAGAGTTCGAGGTCGACGGTGAAATGCGCCTGGTGGCGGTCACCCTCGACGGGCTGCCATTGCAGGCCGAGCACCTCGACATAGGCGAGAAGCGATTCGCCCGCTTCAAAGATCGGCTCCTTCTTGGCGGTGTAGGCGCGGTAGGCGGTGGGTGTTTCCGTGACGAAGAGCGCGCGCGGGACAGACAGTGGCAGGCTGGCGGTAAAGCGCGCCATGCCGGCATGGATCGCCTCGAAGGCGCCGGAGGAATCACCGGCGGCAGCCTTGCGCTCGGCTTCGGCCGCTGCATCGAGCAGTGGGCCGGCATGAAGCGGCGGCGGTTCGAGAACCGCCAGAGAGCCGACAAACGCCGCCCCGAGCAGGGCGGGCCGCAGACAGACGCGCCAGAGGCGGCGTGCTGAGATCTTGGAACGCATGTGATTCTCGTCCTCCATCGCCATGTGTGACGAGTGTGGGAAGATCCACCCTTTGCCGTCAAGCGCAACGTCGCGACGTCCGCAGCGTCCGGGGGAGCCGTTGCCGAGCGGTGACGGCCTCAAGGCCGGGACGGTTGAGGCTCCGCTGTCAGGACTTCCAGAAGATCGGCACCAGCAGCACCAGCATGGTCAGGACTTCCAGGCGGCCGAGCAGCATGGCGAGCGACAGGATCAGAAGTTCCGGGTCCTGCATCATCGCAAAATTGCCGACCGGGCCGATCAGGGGGCCGATGCCGGGACCGACATTCGACAGCGCCGTGATGACCGAGGACGTGGCGGTCGCGAATTCATAGCCGGCGAGCGCCATGGCCATCGAGCCGATCGCCCAGATGAAGATATAGGCGCTGAAGAACAGGAAGACGGCGCGCTGGGTGTCGGCATCGACGATCTGGTTGCCGTAGCGCACCGAATAGACGGCGTTCGGATAGATCAGCCGCTTCAGCCCGCTGACGATGATGTTGAACAGGATGACGAAGCGATAGGCCTTGATGCCGCCGGCAGTCGAGCCGGAACAGCCGCCCATGAAGGTGGCGAAGAAGGCGGCGGCCACCGCAAACGGCCCCCAGAGCGTGTAGTCTTCGCTGGCAAAACCCGTCGTCGACAGGATCGAGGAGAAGTTGAAGAAGGAATGGGTGAGCGCGACCGGAAGGGCGATGCCGTTCTGCAGATGATTGTAAAGGCCGGCGGCCAAGGCAAAGGCGAAGATGTAACCGAGGAAGACGAGGATCTGCGGGTCGCGCAGCGCATCCAGCCGGCCTTTGACCACGAGCACGATCAGGATCGAGAAGGGAAGGCTGCAGAGCGTCATGAAGAAGGTCGAGATCCACAGGATCGTCAGGCTGTCGAAATGGGCGAACGATGTGTCGTGGTTGCCGAAGCCGGCCGTCGCGACGGTCGAGAAGGCATGCACGATGGCGTCGAAATGGCTCATGCCGGCGACGTCGTAAGACACGATGCAGGCGAAGGTGATGGCGACATAGACAGCCATGAAGGCGCGGGTAAAGGTGGCGATCCGGGCAAACGGCTTGTCGCCGATATCGGAGGATTCCATCTTGAAGAAGGAGACGCCGCCGACGCGCAGGAAGGGCAGGACGAAGAGGCCGAGCGCCACGATGCCGATGCCGCCGAGCCAGGCGAGCAGGCCGCGCCACATCAGGATGCCGCGTGACAGGGTGTCGAGGCCGGAAATGACGGTGGAGCCGGTCGTGGTGATGCCGGAGATCGATTCGAAAAGCGCCTGGGCAAAGGTGAGGTCGAGGTTCGAGAAATAGAGTGGGATGGCGCCGACCACGGAGAACACGGCCCACAGGACATTGACCAGCAGAAAGCCCATGCGTTTGGTGAAGGCCGGCGGCGGTCCGCGCGTCGCCATGGCCGCCGTCAGCGACAGGCCGCCGACGAGGGCCGCAGACACCGTGAAGACGGACCAGTCGTCCGAACCGTAATAGAGATCCACCATGGCGGGGATCAGCATGGCTGTCGAAAGATAAAGCCCGCAGAGCGCGGCGATATAGACGACGGAACGGAACAGCGTGGCGTTCAAGGAATGTCTTCCGTTGGTTGGCAGTGCAAAGAGGCTTTGTCTCTGCCGGGTGTCTATGCCATAGCGGGACACGGTTCAGAATTCAACGGAGAGACGCGGTGAGGCCCAAGGAAGTCGACGACGCGCTGCAGGCGATGCGCGGTCTTTTTGCCGAAACGCCGCTGCAGTTCAATGATCACCTGAGCGCGCGTTACGGAGCGAATGTCTATCTGAAGCGCGAGGACCTGACGCCTGTCCGGTCCTACAAGATCCGCGGCGCCTTCAACTTCCTGCGCAAGATCGTGGCCGACAGCCCGAAGGGCACGACCTTCGTTTGCGCCTCCGCCGGCAATCACGCCCAGGGTTTTGCCTATGTCTGCCGCCATTTCGGCGTTGAGGGCGTGGTCTTCATGCCGGTGACGACGCCGCAGCAGAAGATCGACAAGACCCGCACCTTCGGCGGCGAATTCATCACCATCCGCCTGGTCGGCGACATCTTCGACCAGTGCTATACTGCGGCCCGCGACCATGTCGAGGCAATCGGCGGTTATATGGTGCCGCCCTTCGACCATCCCGATATCATCGAGGGGCAGGCGACGGTGGCAGCCGAGATCGTGCAGCAACTGCCCGAGGGCGTGACGCCGGATCTCATGGTGATGCCGGTTGGCGGTGGCGGACTGTCCTCGGGCATGACGGGGTATCTGGCAAAACGTCTGCCGGCCGATGCCATGGTCTTCTGCGAGCCGGCCGGCGCGCCCAGCCTGCGCCGCAGCCTGGAGGCGGGCGACGTCGTGACGCTGCCAAAGGTGGACAACTTCGTCGACGGTGCCGCCGTTGCCCGCATCGGCGACCACAATTTTGCGGCCTTGAAGCACTTCCGCGCCGACCAGGTGGTGATCGTGCCGGAGAACGCCATCTGCGTGACGATGACCGAGATGCTGAATGTCGAGGGCGTGGTGCTGGAGCCGGCCGGCGCCCTGTCGCTGGCGGCGCTCGATCTCCTGCCGCCCGAAGAGATTGCCGGCAAGACGATCGTCGCCGTCGTCTCCGGCGGCAATTTCGACTTCGATCGCCTGCCGGACGTCAAGGAGCGCGCCATGCGCTACGCCGGACTGAAGAAATATTTCATCCTGCGCCTGCCGCAGCGTCCAGGCGCCCTGCGCGACTTCCTCAACCTGCTCGGGCAGGAAGACGACATCGCCCGCTTCGAATATCTGAAGAAGTCCGCCCGCAATTTCGGCTCGATCCTGATCGGCATCGAAACTCGGCATCGGGACAATTTTGCAGGCCTGTTTGCCCGTTTCGAGGCGGCAGGTCTCGGCTTCGAGGACATCACCGACAATGAGATCCTGGCCAACCTGATCATCTGATCAGGGGGGCGCCGAACTTACCGAATCCCCTGTCTGCCGAGCCAGTTGACGATCGCTTTTGCGATAGGTTCGGTGGTGGCTGGCGAATAGGTGTCGCCGGCAATCACATGATTGTTGGCGTCTCCCGTAGTGCCTGGGTCGAAGCTCTCATGCGGTGCACCCCAGCGGATGGCGATCGCAGCCGTCAGGTCCGGCCTCACGACCAAATCTCTGGGCGAATAGACGAAAAAGGCCGGCACCTTGATGTCCTCGACCGGCGTGAAGGCGGCGAGCCGCACGGCCTCAGCCATCGGGATCAGGGCCTCGACGGGATAATCTGTCGTCCAGTTGTGGGCATTCAGCGCATTGACGGGCTCGAAGCCGCGCCGGGCGCCGATCACCAGATGGGCGATCTCTTTCGCAAAGGGGCCGGTCAGCAGAAAGCTGCCGGACGCCTGGATGCCGTAATTGGGCGACAGCAGGACAGTGGCCGCGACAGTCTCAGAAAGGCCGGGCCGGGCAAGGGCCCAGGTGACGAGCGAGGCGCCGGTCGAGGTCGCGATCACCACGACCCGGTCGCCCAGCAGGCGGCCGATGGCAAGAGCCTCTTCGAGATCGGCGGTCCAGTCACCGAGCACCGGCCGGCCAAGCGCGTCGGGGTCCTCCAGCCCGTGGCCGGCAAGCCGCGTGAAGAACAGGTTGGCGCCGAGCGCTGCCGCCACGCGGTCGGGCAGGGGGCGCAGTTCGGCCGGCGAAGCGGAAAAGCCGTGCACATAGACGACGGAGAGGGCGGTCCGGCCCGGATGGAGCGGATCAGCCCAGACGATCTGCTTGGCGAGACCCTTGCGGATCGAACCCGCCTTGTCCTCTTCACCGGCGATGAAGGCTTGAACCGATGTGATGTCGACACCGGCGGGCAGTGGCGACCTGCGCTCCAGCGCGAGATCGGGTGGCCGCCGATGGATGAGGGCGAGCGCAAGCGCTGCAATGACGACGATGGCGATCAACAGTCCCATGGCGACCCGCATTTCGAATGCCCCCCGGCCCCTCCAGGCCAACCGCGACCTTATCAGGACGGTGCCGCGATGGAAGTCGTCGCGGCCGGATGGCTTCCACCTGGCTCGGTGAGGGCGTCTGCCCCGGATGGGCGAGGTTGGGGGATGCCCGCCGAGTTTCGAAGAAAGGATCCACTTCGAATGCAAATCGGTCCGCCGCGACCAGGAGAGCTGCCAGGCCCGAACTCTCTGGGATGACGGCGTGGGGATCGACGCAGGCTTTTGCGATTTCCAGTGCATGCCAGCGGTGACCGAACGTCTTTCGTTCGGCCACCGGCCATGCTAGGGAAAATGCATGTCTATTCTGTCACGCATCCTGTCTATGTTCACGGGCGGCCCTTCAGGCGTCGCTCAAGCCCCCGCAGCCGAACCCGAGGCCTACAAGGATTGCCTGATCCATGCAGCGCCGATCGCCGAAGGCAGTCAGTATCGGCTGGCCGGGCGAATCGAGCGCGAAATCGACGGCAAGCTGCTTGAGCGCAGCTTTATCCGCGCCGATGTGTTCAGCTCCCGCGACGATGCCATGGAAGGCACCTTCCGCAAGGCGCGACAGATCATCGACCAGAATGGGCCGTCCCTGTTTGGCGATGGTGCGGACAAGCGCAGCGTCTGACGCAGGTTTTCCCGGTTTTCGCTGACGGCGTGACGATGACAGGACCGTCTAGATGACGCCTGACCGTAGGCGCGTGCAGGGGCGCACACAGGTTCTGACCCGAACATCTCTATAAAAACTGAACGACCGGCGGGGCGACCGCCGGTCGTTTGCGCATTGCGGGCGGTGGATCAGGCGGCGAGTGCCAGTTCTGCGACCTTGGCATGGGCGGCGGCAACGGCTTTTTCAGCCGCTTCCGGACCATAGGCGACGCCTTCGACATACACCGTCTCGACCAGTTCGATGCCGAGGAAGCCAAGAACCGTCTTCAGGTAGGGCTCGGCATGGTTCATCGGGGCGCCGGGGCCGGAGGAATAGATGCCGCCGGCGGCAAGCACGAGATAGGCCTTCTTGCCCTTGGCAAGACCGACGGGACCGTTTTCGGTGTAGGTGAAGGTGAGGCCGGCGCGGGCAACGTGGTCGATCCAGGACTTCAGCGACGAGTAGATGTTGAAGTTGATCAGGCCGGTGCCGATGACGATCGTGTCGGCAGCCATCAGTTCTTCGACAAGCTTGTCGGACAGGGCGACGGCTTGCGACTCTTCGGCCGTGCGGTCATCGGCCGGCTTGCGGATGGCGGCGGTGAAGGTGCCGTCGACATGGTCGAGCTGGGTTTCGACGAGGTCACGCCGAACGAGCTTGGCTCCGGCAGATGCGGCGAACTTTTCGGCCAGTTCCGTTGCAATGGCATTGGACAAAGATTCCGAGCCGCGCGGGCTGGAGGTGACGAGCAGGATGGACGACATGTGCAATTCCTCGAATGATGGAGGGCCCTTGGGAGCAGGCCAGCCATGCATCTAGACCCGGCGACGCATCGATGAAACTGTGATAATATAGATTGGTCATATCGAATAACTGGATGGATGATCGCCGCGCCATGGATGCCAATCCCACCCTCGACCAGCTTCAGGTCTTTCTGGCCGTTGCCGATGCCGGCAGCTTTTCGGCCGCCGCACGGATCCTCAACCGTGCCCAGTCCGTGGTGAGCTACACGATCGGCAATCTCGAGAGCCAGCTGGGTGTGACGCTCTTCGACCGGACCGGCACGCGTCAGCCAAGGCTGACGGACGAGGGCAGGGCGATGTTGACCGATGCCCGGCGGATCGTTGGCGATTTGCAGGTGATGCGCGCCAAGGTCCGCAGCATGCGCCAGGGGCTGGAGGCGGAACTGTCGATCGCCATCAGCGTGCTTGTGCCAACCGATGCGCTCCTGGCAGTGCTTCGTGACTTCCAGCGGCAGTTCCCCTCCGTCTCATTGCGCCTGGAGGTTGGCGAACTTGGACGGCTGGTGGAGCTGGTCTTGAGCGGCAAGGCGACGATCGGCATCGGTGGGGCACCGACCCGTCAGGACGACACGCTGATTGTCGATCGCATCGGCCATAACTTCCTCCTTCCGGCGGCCGCAGCCGGCCATCCGCTGGCGGCCCGCCAGGGCACGCTGTCGCTGCAGGACGTGCGGGAGGAGACGCAGATCGTTGTCAGCGACGCCTCCGATCTCACCTCGGGTCGCGACTTCAATGTGCTTTCCTTCAAGACCTGGCGGGTGAGCGACATGGCCACCAAGCATCAGCTGATCCGGGGCGGTCTTGGCTGGGGCGGACTGCCGGTCTCGATCATCCGCGATGATCTCGCCAAGGGCCGTATCGTGCAGCTCGACCTGCCGGCCTATGAACAGGGATCGTACAATCTCTATGCCATTCGCCGGACGGACAATCCGCCGGGTCCGGCCGGCACATGGCTGGTCCGCGCTTTCGAGGACCGGTTGTCGAATTGCCCCGCGGATCTCGCCGCCCCGCCGCTTGCAAAAGTGGTTTAGGGAATCGATTCAATGTCTTGAATCGATTCCACACTTGGGGTCCAAACAGCAAAGATCCCGTCGCGTCAGAGCGTCAATCGGAACTTCGCAAAGCCGTCTGCGCCATCGCCGGCATCCTCGATCTTGGCCCCCTTGAAACCGGACAGATGTTCGCGCGCCCTGGGGCCGGTCTCGAAGGTGACGGAGGTGTCGCCGATCGGGGCGAAGGACCAGTTGCCGTCGGCGGACGGGTTGATCGTGCCCTGCTCGACGATGTAGCGCACGATGATATCGCGATTGGTGTCCGGCCCGACGAAGATGACCTTGTCGGAGGCGATCTCGGGGAACTTGCCGCCGCCGCCGGCCCGGTAGTTGTTGGTGGCCACCACGAAGGTCTGACCCGGGTCGATCGGCTTGCCGTCGAATTGCAGGTTGACGATGCGGCTCGATTCCGGATGCACCACCTTCCCGTCCTTGTCGTAACGCGCGGGCTTGGTCAGGTCGATCTGGTAGGTGACGCCGTCGATCACGTCGTAATTGTAGGACGGGAAGTCCGGATTGATCAGGGGGACGTCTTTCGCCCCCTTCTCGATCTGGTTGAAGATGCCGGCCGACATTTCCAGCCAGTTTTTCACCTGCTCGCCGGTGATTGCCACCGCCTGGATGGTGTTCGGATAGAGATAGAGGTCGGCGACGTTCTTGATCGCGATATCGCCGGCCGGGACATCGGTGAAATAGTCGGCGCCGCCGCGCCCGCCGGCCTTGAACGGGGCGGCGGCCGAAAGCACGGGAAGATCCTTGTGCGGCCCGTCCTTCAGCATCTGCCGGATATACCAGGACTGGGCGATCGAGACGATCTGGATCGACGGATCGTCCGCAACCAGGGCGAAATACGAATAGAGCGGGGCCGAGGTCTTGCCGACGGGCGTGCGCACATAGTCGAGCGTCGCCTGATGCTCGGCCGCGACCGAGGCGACGACTTCCGCCTTGTCCTTGACGTCCGCCACGATCTTGCGGTTGTCGTCGCGGTGATAGATCGGCCGGGCCTCGCAGGTGAAGTCGACGATCTTCCAGCGCGATCCGTCCTTTTCGAGAAGCAGATCGATCAGGCCCATGTGGGATCCCCAGAAGCCGGCCATGACGGCGGGCTTGCCGAGCAGCGTGCCACGGGCGGCATCGGCGCCAGGGACATTCTCGAAATCCTTAGGCCCTGGAAAGACGAGGTGCTGGTGGCCGGTGAAGATCGCATCGATCCCTTCGACACCGGCGAGATACAGCGAGGCGTTTTCCATGCCTTCCGCCTCGCCATGGCCGTCGATGCCGGAATGGGAAAGCGCAATCACGATGTCGGCACCGTCCTCCTTCATCTGCGGCACCCAGGCGCGCGCCGCCTGCAGGATGTCGCGCGTCATCGCCTTGCCCTCAAGGTTCTTTGCATCCCACAGCATGATCTGCGGCGGCACGAAGCCGATGAAACCGACCTTGATCGGGCTCGTTGCCCCCGAGCCGTCGCGGATCTGCTTTTCGATGATGTGGTAGGGCTTGAAATAGAGCGGGTCCTGCTTCGGGTCGGAAGCAAGCTGGCCCTTGGTCAGGTTGGCGCAGACGAAGGGAAATTGCGCGCCGGCCAGCGTGTTGAACATGAATTCGAGGCCGTAGTTGAACTCGTGATTGCCGAGCGTGCCGCAATCATAGCCGAGAACGTTCATGGCCTTGATGACAGGATGCACGTCGCCGGGCTTCATGCCGCGCTGATAGGCCATGTAATCGCCCATCGGATTGCCCTGCAGGAAGTCGCCATTGTCGATCAGCATGGAATTGCCGGCCTCGGCGCGGATGGCATCGATGATCGATGCGGTGCGGGCAAGCCCCATCGTGTCGTTCGGCTTGTCGGCATAATAGTCGTAGGGCATCACATTGACATGGATGTCCGTCGTTTCCATCAGTCTCAGATGCGCCTGATTGCCCGCAGCGCGCGCCGCGAACGGATGAAGCGCCACCAGGGTGGCGGTGGCTGCGATGCCTCCGAGAAAGGAGCGGCGGCTGAAGGGGTGAAGATCGACCAATGAGGGCATGTCATGTCTCCCGGCGATGGACAGGTGCTGAAAGCGACCGATGTTAGGTCGCTTTCTCGACAGTTGCACCTGCAAAATGACAGGGGTGAGACGTGACCGCGATGTCGTCAGGATGGCCGGAGGTTTTTCGGGTCGCGGTGGAAATTGCGGAAATAGGCGGTGATCTGCGCCACCATATTGCTGGTCTGCTCGAATTCCAGGCCCATCTTGCCGGCCCTGTACCAGCGCACGCTGCATTCGACATGCCCGAGTTCCGGACAGGTGAGGATGATGGTGCTGCCGCGTTTCGCCTCGATCCAGCCATGCAGTTGCACCGCCATGCCGGTTCTTGAAATGTCGATGATGCGGCAATCGAGTTTTTGCGTGAGGAATTGCAGGGTGGCGCGGATATGGCACCGGATGCGCTGCGCGCGCCGGCCGTCGGCGCTTTGTTGAATGGCAAGCATGAAAATCTGCGCTCCATGAAAAACAAGGAAAGAAACGCAGAAAACCTCGGCCGGGCGCCTTAACGGCGACTGACCAAGGTCGTTAAGATGCCGTGGAATGCCCCGGCATATTTCGGGTATTGGAGGGTCTTATCCCCCCGTTTACCGTGAAACGGCGGGGATCAGGGCAGACGCGATGTTAGCGGGTCAGCACCGGGCGCACTTCCTGATGAAAGTTGCGGAAATAGGCCGCAATCTTCGCAAGCGAATTGCTGTTGGGTTTGAACATGACGCCGAGGCGTCCGCCATAATTCCAGCGCACCACACCTTCGAGCAGGCCGATGTCGTCGTTTTCGATCACGACGGAGCTGCCCGCTGCCGCATGCAGCTTGCCCGACAGTTCCAGCGCCAGACCGGTGCGGGATATGTTGATTACCCGCCCGTTCGCCTCCTGCTGGAGGTGCCGGACCTTGCTGTCCATGCGAACGCGGCTGCGAGGAGATTTTCGAACATCCATGGCGAGATTGTTGGTCATTGCACGATCCTGACGAACGATGATCAGGTGACACTACCAATCATGCGTAAGGGCAGGCTAAATCAAATCATTAGAATTTTCGGGACATTCCCTAAAGTCCCACATTGGGGCGTTCGATGATTTCGCGCAGCGCGAAACTCGAATTGATCTTGACCACATGCGGCAGGGCCGAGAGCCAGTCGCGGTGAATGCGCTCGTAGTCTTCGAGATCCTTGGCCGCGACCCTGAGGATATAGTCATATTCGCCCGACATCAGGTAGCAGACGAGCACATTGGGACAGCGTTTGACGGCCGCTTCGAACTCGGTCAGCGTTTTGGCGAACTGGCCGGACAGGGAGATATGGACGATGACCATCATCTTGTAGTCGATGGCCTTGTGGGCGAGGCGGGCGTGATAGCCGCTGATGACGCCTGACTTTTCCAGCATGTCGTGCCGACGCGAGCAGGCGGAAGGCGACAGTCCGACCTTCTCCGCCAGCTCCGCATTGGTCATGCGGCCATTCTCCTGCAGTGCCTTCAGAATGGCACGATCAATGGCATCGAGTTCCGCCATTCGCAGCTTTCCCCATTTTTGGGCTTCCTGACGCAAGAAGCTGCGAATTGTTTCGCGCTCCAGCCTTCATTTTGCAAGGACATTTTCCGCCGGGAATGTTTGAATTTCGGGGTCTGAAACAATGCGGCTGCGGCCGCGGAAAAATGAGAGGAACGCTTGATGCGTGTCGGTTGCCCGAAGGAAATCAAAAACCATGAATATCGTGTCGGTCTGACCCCCGGTGCGGTCCGCGAATATGTGGCACATGGCCATGATGTCCTGATCGAAACGGGAGCGGGAGCCGGCATCGGCGCCGATGACCACGCCTATGTCGCCGCTGGCGCGAAGATCGCAGCCTCCGCCAAGGACGTGTTCGAAAAGTCCGACATGATCGTCAAGGTCAAGGAACCGCAGCCCTCCGAATGGGCGCAGCTGCGGGACGGCCAGATCCTCTATACCTATCTTCATCTGGCACCGGATCCGGAGCAGACCAAGGGCCTGCTCGACTCCGGTGTGACGGCCGTTGCCTATGAGACCGTGACCGATGAGCGCGGCGGCCTGCCCTTGTTGGCGCCGATGTCGGAAGTCGCCGGGCGCCTGGCGATCCAGGCGGGTGCAACGGCCCTGCAGAAAGCCCATGGCGGCCGCGGCATCCTGCTCGGCGGCGTTCCCGGCGTCCTTCCGGCCAAGGTCACCGTCATCGGTGGCGGTGTCGTCGGTCTGCATGCCGCCAAGATGGCCGTCGGCCTTGGTGCGGACGTCACCATTCTCGACCGCTCGCTGCCGCGCCTGCGCCAGCTCGACGACATCTTCGGTGGCCGTGTGCACACCGTTTATTCGACGATCGATGCGCTGGAGCAGGAATGCTTCTCGGCCGATCTCGTCATCGGCGCCGTTCTGATCCCCGGTGCTGCAGCACCGAAGCTCGTGACCCGCGAAATGCTCTCCGGCATGAAGAAGGGCGCCGTCATCGTCGACGTCGCCATCGACCAGGGCGGCTGCTTCGAGACCTCGCATGCCACGACCCATTCCGACCCGACCTATGTGGTTGACGGCATCGTGCATTACTGCGTCGCCAACATGCCGGGCGCCGTTCCGATCACCTCGGCCCATGCGCTGAACAATGCGACCCTGGTCCATGGTCTGGCGCTGGCCGATCGCGGTCTGCGGGCGATTGCCGAGGACCGCCACCTGCGCAACGGCCTCAATGTGCACAAGGGACGTGTCACCAACAAGCCCGTTGCGGATGCGCTCGGTTACCCGGCCCATGCGCCGGAGGCCGTGTTGAACGTAGCGTAAGGTCGCACTCTCCGGTCACCTTACGTAACGTCTGGCCGGCAGTCGTATTGTGTCACGGCCGATCTGGGCCGGCCATCCCATCGGCCGGCCCATTTTTTTATGCCGGCGTGTCAGCCGGGCAGGGAGCCTCGGGTGGATGGGGTGAGGAGCCGCCGGTGGAGGCGGCCGTCGATCAGCACCAGCCCGGCAACGATCGTCGCCATGCCGATGAAGTGCTGGGTCGCGAGCACCTCGCCGAGAAAGAGCCAGCCGAGCAGGATGGCGCTCACCGGAATGAGGAAGGTGACCAGCATCAGGTTCGTCGCACCGGCAGACGCCAGGATGCGGAAGAAGATGATGTAGGCGAGGGCAGTGGAGACGAGCGCGATCGCGACAATCGCGGCGATCGTCGGGATACCCGGAACGGGCAGGGTCCAGGGCCTGTCGATAAAGAGGGCAAGCGGGATCATCAGGACGGCAGAGGCCGAGATCTGGCCCGTAGCCGTGACAATAGGGTCGATGCCCATCGCCTTGAACCGACGGCCAAAGATGCCGGCAAGCGAATAGGAGAGCGCTGCCCCGAGTACGGCAAGTTCGGCCAGGAGATGCGAGCCGAGCCCCGACAGCGCCGAAGGCCCGATCATCAGCGCCACCCCGGCAAAGCCGACGACCGTGCCGGCGAGCCGCCCGCCGGTCATCTTTTCGTCGCGGGTCAGCAGATGCGCGACCACGACCCCGAAAAGCGGAGTCGTCGCATTGAGTATCGAGGCGAGGCCGCTGGCGATATGGCCCTGTCCCCAGACGATCAGCGAAAAGGGGATCATGTTGTTCATCAGCCCCATGCCGAAGAAGGCGGCCCAGACCTTCATCGATTTCGGCATAGGCACGCCTGCGATCCCGAGGCCGACGAGAAGGGCGAGGGCCGCGAGCCCGACCCGCGCGGCGACGATGGTGAAGGGCGGCAACTCCTTGACCGCGATCCCGGTGAAGAAGAAGGAGCCGCCCCAGATGACCGAGAGAGCGGTCAGCATGGCCCAGTCGCGGCCGCTCATGCTTTTTGAGGTCGTCATATCGTGTCTCCAACTGCGCTTGCGGCATTCCTGCCGATATGGGAAAAACTCAATCATAGGGTCCAGGTGCCCGAATGGTTCTGGCGGCCTGTGGCCTCGTTGTCTGTCCGATAGCTAGCCTGAACCACAGGTGCTGGACAAACGACGATTTCTGCGAGAACGATTGAGGAAAACTAAATCATGAAGGTGGTTTTGCCGCCGCTCAATGCGCTCAGGGCCTTCGAGGCGACCGCGCGCCACCTGAGCATGACCCGCGCGGCCGGTGAGCTGCATGTGACCCCAGGCGCGATCAGCCTGCAGATTCGCGAACTCGAAACCGCTCTGGGCCTGCCGCTCTTTCTGCGCCGGCCGCGCGCCCTTGTGCTGACACCGGAAGGCACGGCCTACGCGGCAAGAATCCAGGCAGCCTTCGCGCTGATCCGGGAGGCGACGGCGGAGGTGACCGTGCAGCGCCGGGCAGCCACTTTGTCGGTGACCTGCACGGCGAGCGTTGCGGCCCAATGGCTCCTGCCGCGGCTGGCGGCGTTTCAGGCCGAGATGCCGGATATCGACATCCAGATCAACAGTTCCAATCGCCTGTTCGACCTGGAGCGCGATGGCATCGATCTCGCCATCCGCCATGGCAGCGGGCGTTATGACGGGCTCTCCAGCGTGTTGTGGATGGAGGACGGCCTGCTGCCCGTCCTGAGCCCCGAGCTCGTGCGGCGTGCCGGCGCGATCCAGCATGTCTCCGATCTGGCCGAGATCCCGCTGCTGCATGACGAAAACACCGACGACTGGCGCAAATGGCTGTCCGAGATGGGGGCGGCCGGCCTCGATGCGGGGCGCGGTGCCGTCTTCAGTGGCGGCAACGGTGCCATCGAGGCGGCTCTCGCCGGCCTCGGCGTCGCACTCGTGCGCTACGCCTTTGTCGAGCGCGAGATTGCTGCCGGACGGCTTGTAGCCCCCTTCGAGCATACGATTACGCAGGCCTATGCCTATTATCTGATCTCGCCTTTCCCGGCCCTTCGCCGACCTGAGGTCGTTGCCTTCCGTGACTGGTTGCTGCGGGAGGTCGGGCGTCTGCCGCCGGTGTGATCCAAGATGTGACATGGACGTCAGTCGGCGTTGTCTGCGTCGTCCCGGCGCTCGATCCGGCACTGGTAGCAATTGTTGCGGGCGGACCGCACATGCACATAGGCGATCCCGGGATCTGTCAGGAGACTTGCCGCGCGGCCCGCGATCTCCGCCGTGGGTGTGACGGCGCCGGTACCATAGACGATGCGGTCGTCGGCGCCGTAGCCGCGAACGATGTAGTCGGGCCCTGATAGCATGGGCGGCAGAATCTCGGCTGCCGCATAGCGCGGGCAGGCTTGGGCATGAAGAAAGATCGGTCCCGTTTCGGCATAGGGCTGCAACGTCGGAAAGGGACGATAGGCAAGCGTCAGATACTCCTCGCCCGTGCCAATCTCGTTGAGGCAATGGCGGCAGGGATAGCCGCCCGGCGAGACACGGCGTTCGGGGGCAAGTCCGTAGGCGTCGGCGGCACCGGCGCGGTAGGCTGAAGCCTCGTGCTCGCCAATGGCAACGAAGCGAATTTGGGGTGTCATGGTGGGATCTCCGTGAGGATGGAACGATGTCCATCCTTCGACCGGATTGGCAGAGCCGGCCACCCGATTCCTGCGCTTGGAGAGGACGATCGGCCATCACGTGCTCCAGGCGCCATGTCACCCGGATGTGGTCGGGCTGAAAAACATCCGTCTCAGCGGATGAAATCGTCGATCCGGCGCAGGGTCACGCGGCGATTGCGCCAGTCCGGCGCCTCTGTCGGGACGAGGAGAAAGTCCTCGCCGTAACCCACCGTCTCCAGCAGGCGCGGTGGAACGCCGAATTCCCGGGCGAGCACGAGCCGCAGCGATGCGGCGCGGCGCTCCGACAGGATCTGGTTCGACATGGCCGTGCCCACCGCATCGGTATGGCCTTCGATCAGGAAGCGCACGCCGCGCCGCCGCCTCAGGATCTGCTCCATGGCGCGTGCGATCTGCTGCACCTTGCGATACTCCGAACGCGGGATCTCCGCCGATCCGGTGGCAAAGTTGATCGCCTGGATATCGATCGAGGGGGCCGCGCGGCGCAGGTCCGGCCGGCGCTTGAATTCGTTGAGCGTAACGCGGCTCTCCGGTGCGATCTGCCGCAACGGCGCGGCATCGAGCCGGCGCAGGATCATCTCCTCGCTCGGCCCCTCCTGCGCCAGGCCGACCTTGATCGAGGCAAGGGTCGCGCTGACGCCGACGCCTGCCAGAAATGCCCGTCTTTTCATTGATTCCCCCGTGTCTCCCTGCGCCCGAGTGTGTCAGAGAAGGCGTGAATTGCAATCCGGCGGAGGCCGGCTGACCTCTATATTTCGGGGGGTGGATACAGGGTTTGGAGAGTGGCGAAACCGCAAGCCGGAAGGTCTGATTTCCCCGAAAAAAGCATTTCTCCTGCCTCCTGACTCGGGGCAGTGTTGATCCCATGCGAATCGGGATCGGGGGCATTCCAGATGAGATCACTGAAAACCTGTTGTGCCATAGGGCTGGCGTCCGTTGCGGCCTTCTTTTCCACGCCCGCCGATCGGGTGCGCGCCGCCGATCTGACGGCCGAGCAGATCGCGGAGGGGCAGAAATTCATCGTCAACAATGCGCTCTTCATCCTCTTTCACGAATCCGGCCACATGCTGGTGTCCGAGCTTGGCCTGCCGGTTCTCGGCCGCGAGGAGGATGCCGTCGACGCCTTGTCGTCGGTCATGCTGCTCGAAAGCGAGGACGAGGAACTGAAGGAAGCCATGCGGGATGCGGCAGACGGCTGGTTCCTGATCGACGAAGCCAATGGCGATGCGCTGGACGACAGCGATTTCCTCGACACCCACGGGCTTGATCGCCAGCGCGCCTATTCCATCGTCTGCATGATGGCCGGCGCCGATGCGGCCTATTTCAAGACCTTCATCGATTCGCTCGACTTCCCGGCCGAGCGCCGCGAGGAATGTGTCGAGGAATATGCCAAGATCCGCGACAGCTGGTTCGGGCTGTTGGAAGCGCATCAGGACGAGGCCAAGAAATCCAAATTCACAGTGACCTATGAGCCGGCCAACAATGCCGATCTCCAGCCCTTCGCCGATCTCCTGAAGGAGAGTCAGGTTCTGGAGACGATCGAGGCGACCTATGGCGAGGGCTACGACATTCCTGACGGCATCAAGGTGACCGGCAAGACCTGCGGCACGGAAAACGCCTTCTGGCAGGAAGACACCCGCGAGATCACCTATTGCTATGAAATGGCCGCCTATCACGCCGCCCTGATGGTCAACTACTTCTCCAACCAGAACGCCACCACCGCCAATGACCAGTCGGCTTCGCCTGAAGCCGAGGCCAATGCCAATTCGGTGAAGTTGAAACTGAAGGAGTGACGGGACGGTTCAGCCGTCCCGCTTCATCAGCGCCAGCAGTTCCTGGTCGGTCATCGGATCGACCAGGGCTTCATAGGTTCCGACCGGTGAGAAGCCGAACTGCTGGTAGAGCTGCAGCGCGCGCGGATGGTCGAGCGAATTGGTGGTGACGGTCACCCTCTTCGGATTGGTGGACCAGGCGGCATAAAGACATTGCAGCAGGAACCACTTGCCGATCCCCAAGCCCAGCGCATGTTCGAACAGGCCGAAATAGGAGAGCTCGACCAGATCGTCGCTTTCCTGCGAGAGCTCGTAGAAGCCGGCCGGCGCCCCGTTCACATAGAGGACGGAAATCGACACCTTCTGATGATGGATGATCGACTTCAGCTGGTCGTCGGGCAAACGCAGCCGTTCATACCAGTGCCAGCGCGCGCCGACCTGGCGATGCAGGAAGCGGTAGAAGGGGAGCGGGATCTCATGCGTGCGCATGATCGCCGTCTGGATATTGACCGGCACCGGCAGGCTGGATTTCGGCGGCGAGGTCATTTCGAGTCGCGTCACATGGGCGGTGAGCGGGGCTGTCGCCATGGAAGCGGCGATCGGCTCGGCTGCACCCGTCACAACAGGCGTATCGCTCTTTGAGCCCCATTCCGACCAGGAACCGTCATAAAGCGAACTGTCGCTATGCCCCAGGCTTTCGAGCGCCAGCGTCACCACGGCGGCGGTGACACCCGAGCCACAGCTGGTGACAACAGGATTGTTGAGGTCGATGCCGGCATTGGTGAAGATCGAGCGCAGGGTGGCGAGATCTTTCAGGCGGCCGTTTTCGGACAGCGAGGCGGCCGGCACGCTGCGCGCGCCCGGCATATGGCCGGAGCGCATACCGGCGCGCGGTTCCGGCTCCTCGCCGGTGAAGCGGCCGGCGGGGCGGGCGTCGGCAATCTGCTTGTCGCCGCTGTCGGCAATTTCAGACATCTGGTCAAAGGAGGTGAGTTTGGAGCGATCGAAGCGGGCCTCGAAGGTGACAGGGGCCGGCTCCGGCAGGTCGGTCTCAAGCGGGCGGCCCTCGGCCTTCCATCCATCCAGGCCACCATCGAGCACATAGACCCGGCGCGCGCCCATGACGCGGAACATCCACCAGACGCGGGGGGCGGAGAAGAAGCCCGGACCGTCATAGACGACGATCGTGTCGTCCGCGGAAATGCCGAGCTGGCCGACGGCCTGGGCAAAGAAGGACGGCGAGGGGAGCGAATGGGGCAGGCCGGTCGTGGTGTCGGCAATCACGTCCTGGTCGAAAAAGACGGCACCCGGAATATGGCCGGAAGCATATTCGACGGCACCGTTGCGCCCCTGTGCGGGTAGATACCAGGAGGCGTCGACGACTTTAAATCCGGGCGCCCCGAGGTTCTTTTCGACCCAATCCGCCGAAACGACGAAACGGCTTCTTTCACCGGACATGCACTTCTCCCGTAATTGCCTCAGGCAGAAGCGTCCGGGGCTCCAAAGCGAATGCGGAACCGGCGGTTCTCCTTGCCCTTCTTTTCAATCTTGGCGATATGAATCGCACCGACCTCCTGGGTCTCGGAAACATGTGTGCCCCCGCAGGGCTGGCTGTCAACGGCGGAGTTCTCGCCGATGCAGACAAGGCTAACGCGGCCTAAGCCGACGGGTGGGCGGACATTCTTCGACTTGACGATGCCGGGGTTGCCGGCGAGTTCGTCATCCGTGATCCACTGAAGGTATACGGGATGGTTTTCACCGACGAGTTTCATCAGGTCTGCCGTCACCTGATCCTTGTCGATCGTGTCCGCCATGTCGAAATCGACCCGGCTTTCTTCTTCGCCGACGGCCGCCCCGGTGATCGGATAGGAGCAGACGACCGAGAGCAGATGGCAGGCGGTGTGCATGCGCATGAGTTTGTAGCGGCGCGGCCAGTCGACATGCAGCACGAGTTTTTCGCCCAGTGAGGGCAGGGGCTCGCCCTCGGCCGGTCGGTGAAGGATGATGTCCTTGCTGGCACCGTGTCGCGTTTCGGAAAGCTGGATGCGGCTGCCGTCTTCGCGTTCGAGGAAACCGGTATCGCCTGGCTGGCCACCGGAGGCGGCATAAAAGCAGGTCTGGTCGAGTTCGACTGTGCCGTCCTCATGAACTGATGTCACCACCGCCTCCGCCGTCGAGAGATAGAAATCGTCGCGGTAGAGGGCGATGGTGGTCATGGTACTGCTTTCAATGGATGTCAGGCGGTCTCAAAGGGGAGATCGAAATCGGCGCGCTTTTCGAGCCAGGCCGGGATCGGCAGGTTCTTGGAGCGCAGGAAGTCGGGGTTGAACAGTTTGGACTGGTAGCGATTGCCGTAGTCGCAGAGGATCGTCACGATGGTGTGGCCGGGGCCGAGTTCCTTGGCCAAGCGGATGGCGCCCGCGATGTTGATGCCCGACGAGCCGCCGAGGCACAGGCCCTCGTTTTCGACGAGATCAAAGACGATGTCGAGCGCTTCCGAATCCGGGATCTGATAGGCGAAATCGGGGGTGAAGCCTTCGAGGTTCGCCGTGATGCGGCCCTGGCCGATGCCTTCGGTGATCGAGGAGCCCGAGGATTTGAGCTCGCCGTTCTTGTAATATTCGTAGAGCGCCGCACCCTCGGGATCGGCGATGCCGATCTTGACGCCGGGCTTCCTGTTGCGAAGGCCGATGCCGGTGCCGGCCAGCGTTCCGCCCGAGCCGACCGCGCAGATGAAGCCATCGATGGCGCCGCCGGTCTGCTCGAAGATTTCCTTCGCCGTCGTCTCGATATGGGCGTCGCGATTGACCGTGTTGTCGAACTGGTTCGCCCAGATCGCCCCGTTCGGCTCGGTCTTTGCAAGCTGGGCGGCGAGACGACCGGAGATCTTCACGTAGTTGTTGGGGTTCTTGTAGGGCACCGCCGGCACTTCGACGAGTTCGGCGCCGAGCAGCTTCAGCGCGTCCTTCTTTTCCTGGCTCTGGGTTTCCGGGATGACGATCACGGTGCGATAACCGAGCGCCTTGGCAACCAGTGTCAGCCCGATTCCGGTATTGCCGGCCGTGCCCTCGACGATCACGCCGCCGGGGCGCAGCAAGCCGCGCCGCTCGGCATCGCGGATGATGAAGAGGGCCGCGCGATCCTTCACCGACTGGCCGGGATTGAGGAATTCGGCCTTGCCGAGAATGGTGCAGCCGGTCGCCTGCGAGGCGCCCTTCAGCCGGATCAAGGGTGTATTGCCGATCGCTTCGAGAACGGAAGGATGAAATGCCATGAGATGTGCCTTTTCGTCTGACGCGGACACTAGAACCAAATGCGCGGGGAAGAAAACCGGGGCACCGCGCAATTTTGCCCTTCTGGACAAAATTATGCGGGTTAAGCGGCTGGCGCGGGATTGTACCGGTCTTTTCGGCTCGGATGCCGGGAATGGCAAGGAATGGCTTTTCGCGCGGCGGCGGCGGGAGGGAAAATGCGTTCGGGGGAGTTAGGTTCGGAAGGCTTCCGGAAAATCACAGGCCACGCCGAGAGGCATGAAGTGTCTCAGATTGGCGGTGATCAAGGTCAGCCCATAGGCCTTGGCGGTTGCGGCAATCAGGATATCGGCGAAGCCCGGATGGGCACCCGTTGCTGTCGCGACATCATCGAGGCCGCCGGCGATCCGGGCGACGATGGGATCAACAGGGAGGACGTGGTCGCCGAAAGTTTCGGTGATCGAATCGAGCCAGGCACTCAAGCGCTGCGCCCTGTCTACGCCACCAAGACGGTGCAGGCGGCGCACGCCCTTCTCGATCTCGGCCAAGGTGATGGTTGATACGTAGAGGATATCGCCCTGTTCCCGGAACCACATCCGCATCGCCTCAGACGGCGCCGGCTTCCGGTCGGGCGAAAAGAGGGAGATGATATTGGTGTCGATGAGGAAGCCGCTACTCAAGCTCGGCATCCCGCATGGGAGATGGGTTGCGTTCGAGATCGGCAGGGCCGGGATAGGACATCAGGAACTCGCCGAAGTTCGGCCTCGGCTTCGCCATCGCCCGTTTCGCCGCCTCTCCGGCCTCGACACTGACCAGCATGGCAGCAGGTTTCCCGTGGCGGGTGATCGTTACGAACTCGCCATTGGCTGCTTCGTCCACGAGGCTCGCAAAACCGGCCTTGGCATCGGCAACACTCATGCTCGACATGGGGACCTCCCGAGATGACTATATGTGGTCATTTTAGCGGAGGGTAGGGTGTCGATCAAGCGAACGATCTCCACAGACTTTCAAGGCTGGAAGCCTAGCCCCTCACTCCCCCTTCAACCCCTGAAACGCCGCCATCGCCGCATCCCGTGCCTTGCCGTGATCGACGATCGGCAGCGGATAGGTCTTGCCGAGGCTCACGCCTGCTTCCCGCAGCACTGTCAGCGGCGCCTCTGACGGCTTGTGGATGAATTTATCCGGCATGTCCTTCAGCTCCGGCACGAAGCGGCGGACGTAAACGCCCTCGGGGTCGAATTTCTCGCCCTGGCTGGTCGGGTTGAAGATGCGGAAGAAGGGGGCGGCGTCGGCGCCGGAGCCGGCGACCCATTGCCAGCTGGCGGCATTCGAGGCCGGGTCGGCATCGACAAGCGTGTCGCGGAACCAGCGCTCGCCTTCCCGCCAGTCGATCAAGAGATCCTTGATCAGGAAGGAGGCGACAATCATGCGGACGCGGTTGTGCATCCATCCGGTCTGCCAGAGCTGGCGCATGCCGGCATCGACGATTGGATAGCCGGTCTGGCCCTTTTGCCATTTCTCCAAGAGGTCCGGCGCGTCGCGCCAGGGGAAGGCGTCGAATTTGGCACTCCAGTTGCGGGTAGACAAATCCGGGAAATGGAAGAGCAGGTGATAGGAGAAATCGCGCCAGACGAGTTCCTTGCGGAAATGGATATAGTCTTCGCTGGAATAGTCCTCCGACAGACCGCGCGTCGCATGCCAGACGCTCGCTGGCGAGATTTCGCCGAGCGCGAGATGCGGCGATAGCATCGAGACATGCGCTTCGCCGGGGAAATCGCGGCGGGTGCGGTAGCCCTTGAGGCCGGACTGGACGAACGCGGCGAGCCGCTTTTGTGCGCCCGTCTCGCCGGGCTGCCAGGGACCTTCGAAGGATTTGGCCCAATTGAGTTTCGTCGGCAAGAGCGCCCAGTCTTCGAGCGCGTCGCTTTTGGGAGGCGAGGCGGGCGAGGGGATGCGGGCCGGCGCCGGGATCGGTTCGGCCGGTTCGCCGGACGCTTCAAGTGCCTTCCAGAACGGGGTGTAGACGCGGAAATTGCCGCCGGCCCCTGTCTTCAGCTTTGTGGGTTCATGCAGGATCTGGCCGGCGAAGCTGCGCACGACCAGCCCGCGCTCGGTCAGATCAGCCTTGATCGCCTTGTCGATGGCAATGCCCGGCGGATCGTAGCGCCGGTTCCAGAAGACGGCATCGGCGCCCGTCCCGGAAATCAGGGCTTTGAGCACCTCGGATGCCGGCCCCCGGCGCAAGACGAGCCCACTGCCATGGTGCATCAGAGAGCTGGCAAGGGCCTCCAGCGAATGATGCAGCCACCAGGCCTGCGCTGCCCCGAGCGGGCCGGTGCCGGCGTCTTCAGGTTCCAGGATATAAACCGGGATGACCTCGGCGCCCTCATCGACGGCCGTGGCAAGGGCTGCGTTGTCGGCAAGCCGCAGATCCTTGCGGAACCAGAGAAGGACGGTTTTGGGACGGGAGGGAGCGGCATCAGCGGGCATGGCAATCTTCTTGTCGTTGGCTTTGTCTAAGCCATACGCAGCCCGCAGGCGGAAAGATCACGCATGTCCGCGCTTTTGTCCGCCGTTGCCTCCTCCTGCGTTCGGGCGGCTTCTCAGTCGCGACGATGTGGGACGCAGGCTTGGCCCGTTATGCGGCCCCGCGGCTGCCGGTGCGCAGCCGATCCTGTTCGGCGCGCAGCAGCGCCATGATCTTCTCGGCGTTTTCGCGCACATAAAGCCGGTGCAGCTTTTCGGCGACGGGCGCGGTGGTCAGCAGGCAGGTATAGCCCTCCCGCTCGTACCAGCGGAAATCCACCACATTGTCCATGTTCACGAAGAGGGGGAAGCCATCCCCGTCATGAAGCTGGAGCCACATCGGCCTATTCTCCTGCATGCTTTGATCGGTCAAAATCTCTGCAAATGCGAATAGCAGCCAAAGATGAATAGGGGGTTTCAGACCGGACGACGCTGCGATCATGGCGGAGCATGCAGTGCCGTTGGATCGAAGGAGAAACAAAAAGGCCTGCGCAGCATTATCCGCGCAGGCCTTTTAAGAATGAGATGGCTCCCCGGGCCGGATTCGAACCGGCGACCTGTCGATTAACAGTCGAATGCTCTACCGCTGAGCTACCAGGGAACAGCCGCTTGGCGCGGTGTGAGCGGGGTAATACTGATGCTCGGTCCGTTTGCCAAGCGGTTTTTCAAAAAAAATGTCATCGCCTTGTTTTTATTTGTGGACCACCCATCTGCTCGAGCGGGGGCGGATGCTGAAGATCGCTGCAATTGCTGGAGTTTGAGACCTTGGCAGAACGACATTACCGCATCGACCAGGCCCGTGGTCGCCTCGTGCTGGGCCGTTTCGAGATCCCGATCCCCCGTTCCAGGGCGGGTCGGATCGCAACAGGGTCTGCGCTGATCGGCGGCGGGATTCTCGGTTTCCTGCCGGTGCTCGGCTTCTGGATGGTGCCGCTCGGCCTCGTCGTGCTCTCGCATGACCTCGCTTTCGTCCGCCGCCGCCGCCGCCGAGCAGCCGTCTGGTGGAGCCGCAGAAGGGCGGCACGCCGGGGTCCGCCCGTGCAAGGCTGATCGCCGCTCCCCGGTGCCCCCGGACATGTCTTAGTGAAATGCGCGCGCTTTCAAAGCAGCGTAGAAAGCTCAGACAGTCGGGGCACACCGAACGGCGATCCTGCCCGAACGGTTCCTCCGAAAAAAAATGGGTGAGGGTGAATGATCAACCTCCAGACGGCGGGGATCCCGATGATACTCACGCCACAAGACTTCAGCATCATGGAAGACGCGATGCGCGGAATCGGCGCGCTCAGCAGTGGACGTGACCGCGATATCCATCGGGAAAGCGTCGGCAAGGCGGTGATCAAGCTCTATCTCGCAGGCATCACCGATCCAACCAAGCTCGCGGAAGCCGCAGACACGCTGTCTGCCATGCGTCTGCTCAATCGGCGGGGGTGAGCGGGGAGAGTGGCGCCGCTTTTTGGAGGGCCGCGCAAGCGTGTGTCGAAAAACAGCCGATTCCCGAAAATGCCTCTTGCGGTTTTTTTAGATCGCGTCTAAATCCGCGCCACCACACGCTCTTTTCTACCGGACGGCCTCGTGGCGGAGTGGTTACGCAGAGGACTGCAAATCCTTGCACCCCGGTTCGATTCCGGGCGAGGCCTCCAACTTCTCTCCAGACGTCATATCGTGTCGGGCAAGCGTTGTGAAAGCGCTGACGCGCTGCTTTTTTCTCCCGCAATACTCCTTCCTGCCGCGCATTTCCGACCGGAGACCGGCCAATTCTGTGCCGATCTCCGCTCAGGCTCGGATGCGCCCGAAACTGGCCGATGTCACGGATTGTCCAGAGGTTTCTGCTGGCGCAGGTGTTCGGACATCGATCAACTCGGGAGTTCCTTGCATGCGCACCATCCTCTCTCTTTTCGCAGCCTCGGCGGTCTTTGCCGCCCCGCTCGCCGCCTCAGCCGAGACGCTGTCCTTTACGCTTGAAAACAAGACGTCCAACATGGTCGTGCAGGTTCATGTCTCGCCGGTCGATGGCGGCAAGAGTGTCGAGCTTCTGCGCAAGAAGGGGCTCTATGGCGGAAAGTCGCGGCAGTTGACCATCGACGACGGCACCGATGCCTGCGTCTACAGGATCCGGGTGGTCTTCGAGGGCGACAGCTACTACGACCTGCGCGACAAGGTCGATTTCTGCGAGACCGGCAGCTACACGATCGCAGAGTGACGCCCTTTTTGGCGGGCGGGTCTGAGGGCGTGCAATGATAATCTGTTCCCGAAGCCTGCCCGTGACTTGAAAGGCGCTCGCCCTGCAATTAAAGACACGGGGGAAAACCCGACCGGCCGAGATGGGGCGACAGGACATGATGGATTACGCAGCAGCACGCACCAAGATGGTGGACAACCAGATCAGGACCACGGACGTCACGTCCCATTCGGTGCTGACGGCCTTCCTTTCGGTGCCCCGTGAAGCCTTCGTTCCGGCGGAACTGAAGCCGCTCGCCTATATCGACGAGGACATGCAGGTTGCCCCGGCTGCCAACGGCAATCCGGCGCGCTACATCATGGAGCCGTCGCCGCTTGCCAAGCTTCTGCAGCTGGCGGCCATCACCAAGGACGACCTCGTGCTCGAAATCGGCTGTGGCGCCGGTTATGCGGCAGCTCTTCTGTCGCTGGTCGCAGGCTCCGTCGTGGCGGTCGAATCGGACGAGGCGCTGGTGCTGCGCGCGACCGAAAAGCTCTCCTCGCTCGGCTACGACAATGTCGCCGTCGTCGCTGGCAACCTCGAAGCCGGCTATCCGGCCGAGGCGCCCTATGACGTGATCTTCGTCAATGGCGCGGTGGAGCATCTGTCGGATGCGCTGCTCGGCCAGCTGCGCGAAGGCGGCCGTCTCGTCGCCGTCGTGGGTTATGGCAATGCGGCGCGTGCCCGTCTTTACGTGAAGGCCGGCGGCACGGTGTCCTACACCGAATATTTCAATGCTGCGGTCAAGCCGCTGCCGGGCTTCCGCAAGGCGGCCGAATTCGTCTTCTGACGGATGTCCCCATGAAACTGCCGAAGGCCCGCTGCGTGCGGGCCTTTTGCGTTCTGGGCGAACAAAGCTGTGCATCACGCCAATTGCGGGAGCCTGCGTGATTTTTTTCCTGAGGCGCGTATCCTAGGGTGACCGCGAATCGGTTGGCGGCAAGGTTGTCGCCGATGATCTTGAGGACAACGGGGATTAGTATGGCTCAGCCAAGCGTAGCGCGTGAACCGTCCATGGAAGAGATCCTGGCATCGATCCGCCGGATCATCGAAAGCAATGACCCGGTTTCGGGCGAAACCTTCGCGAGTGACAGCGACGAGATGGACGGGGGCGCTCATGCGCCGGCTCTGCGCCAGGCCGAAGTCGATTTCAGCTATGAAAGCGTGGATTTCACCCCCGCAAACGATCCCGGACCGGCCGCGCCGGCACCGCAGCGCGTCGAGGCTCAGGTCCAGCCGGAAGCATCCCGCAGCGTTTCGCTGGCCGATCTCGCTGCCCGTGTCCGTTCCGCCTCCGAGCGCACCGAGCGTCCGGTTCAGCCGTCAGCCGCTGTCGCCGCGCCGGTAGCCGCCGCGCCCGCTGTCGAACAGCCGATGGCCGCCGCCCGTGACATGCAGCCGTCGCGCGGTGAAAGCCCGCTGATGACCGCGCGGCTTGCCGAACTGCGCGCCCCGCAGCTCCGGCCGTCGATTTCGGTCGAGATCAAGCAGGCCCCGGTGGCCGTCAGACCTCCGCAGGCACCCGAAGTCGCTGTTGCCGCCGAGCCCGTGCCCGCGCGCCCGGCCCCTGCCATGATGCCGGACGCCACTCAGACGATCAGCCAGGCACCGGTGATCGAGCCGGAACGTCGGGACATGCCCGAAATGCAGTTGGAGATGCAGCGTGAAGAACCGCGCGCGCCGTCCTTCGATGCTATCGCCATGCATCTGGCCGCCGAACCGCGGCCGGAACCTGTGGCCGAAGACGCGGCCCAGTCGAGCGCCGGTACCGATTTGACCGCCCTGGTTTCCGCAGCAACCGTCGAACAGGTCTCCCGTTCCTTCTCGGATCTCGCCGCTGCCATCGACGGCCAGGAGCGTCGTTCGCTCGACGAAATGGCCGAGGAAATGCTGCGTCCGATGCTCAAGGACTGGCTGGACGACAACCTGCCGACGCTCGTCGAACGCCTCGTGCGCGAGGAGATCGAACGTGTCGCCCGCGGTCCGCGGCGCTGATTGAATTCCCCTGGGGATCATGGGCCGCTCGCAAGAGCGGCCTTTTTTATTGACTTGGTTTTGCCAGTCCTATTTACCAACCCACATCCAGAACTCGAAGAAACCGGTCGGAAAATGCTCGAAAAGACCTATGATTCAGCCGCCGTCGAACCGAAGATCGCCAAAGCCTGGGAAGACGCGGATGCGTTTCGCGCCGGCGCCAATGCGAAGCCGGGCGAGGACACCTTCACCATCGTGATCCCGCCGCCGAACGTGACCGGCTCGTTGCACATGGGCCACGCGCTGAACAACACGCTGCAGGACATCATGGTCCGCTTCGAGCGCATGCGCGGCAAGGACGTGCTGTGGCAGCCGGGCATGGACCATGCCGGTATCGCGACGCAGATGGTCGTCGAGCGCAAGCTCGCCGAAAACGGCCAGAACCTCTCGCGCCGCGACATGGGCCGCGAGGCCTTCATCGAACGTGTCTGGGAGTGGAAGGAAGAATCGGGCGGCCTGATCTTCAACCAGTTGAAGCGCCTCGGCGCCTCCTGCGACTGGTCGCGCGAACGCTTCACCATGGACGAGGGGCTCTCTCAGGCCGTGCTCGAAGTCTTCGTCACGCTCTACAAGGAAGGCCTGATCTATCGCGGCAAGCGTCTGGTCAACTGGGATCCGAAGTTCGAGACGGCGATTTCCGATCTCGAGGTCGAGAACAAGGAAGTTGAAGGCCATATGTGGCACTTCAAATATCCGCTCGCCGGTGGTGCGACCTACACCTATGTCGAGAAGGACGAGGACGGCAACGTCACCTTCCAGGAAGAGCGCAACTACATCTCGATCGCCACCACGCGTCCTGAGACGATGCTGGGTGACGGCGCCGTTGCCGTCCACCCCTCGGACGAACGCTATGCGCCGATCGTCGGCAAGCTCTGCGAGATCCCGGTCGGGCCGAAGGAGCATCGCCGGCTGATTCCGATCATCACCGACGAGTATCCGGATCCGAAATTCGGTTCGGGTGCCGTCAAGATCACCGGCGCGCATGATTTCAACGACTACCAGGTCGCCCGCCGCAACAAGATCCCGCTCTACCGCCTGATGGATACCCAGGCGAAGATGCGCGACGACGGCGAGGACTACGCAGTCTACGCGGCGCGGGCACTCGACATCGCCAAGACCGGCCATCTGCCGAACGAGGCAGAAGTCGACGACATCAATCTCGTGCCCGACGACTATCGCGGTCTCGACCGCTACGAAGCCCGCAAGCGCATCATCGATGCGATCAATGCGGAAGGTCTTGCCGTCACGGTGAAGGACGCCGAAGGCAATGACATTCCCTTCGTCGAAAACAAGAAGATCATGCAGCCCTTCGGCGATCGCTCCGGCGTCGTCATCGAGCCGATGCTGACCGACCAGTGGTTTGCTGACGCAAAGACGCTGGCCGAGCCGGCGATTGCTTCGGTTCGCGAAGGCCGCACCAATTTCGTTCCGAAGAACTGGGAAAAGACCTACTTCGAGTGGATGGAGAACATCGAGCCCTGGTGCATCTCCCGCCAGCTCTGGTGGGGGCACCAGATCCCGGCTTGGTATGGTCCGGATGGGCAGGTCTTCGTCGAAAAGACCGAGGAAGAGGCGCTGCATTCGGCGATCCAGCACTACATCGCCCATGAAGGCCCGTGGAAGGCCTGGGTCGAGGAGAAGCTCGAAAACTTCGCGCCGGGCGAGATCCTGACCCGCGACGAGGACGTGCTCGACACGTGGTTCTCATCGGCGCTCTGGCCCTTCTCGACGCTCGGCTGGCCGGACAACACGCCTGAGCTGGCGAAATACTACCAGACCGACGTTCTCGTCACCGGCTTCGACATCATCTTCTTCTGGGTCGCCCGCATGATGATGGGCCTGCACTTCATGAAGGACGAGGACGGCACGCCGGTCGAGCCCTTCCACACGGTCTATGTGCATGCGCTGGTTCGCGACAAGAACGGCCAGAAGATGTCGAAGTCGAAGGGCAATGTCATCGACCCGCTGGAACTGATCGACGAATACGGTGCCGACGCCCTGCGTTTCACGCTGGCGATCATGGCAGCGCAAGGCCGTGACGTGAAGCTCGACCCGGCCCGCATCGCCGGCTACCGCAACTTCGGCACCAAGCTGTGGAACGCCACGCGCTTTGCCGAGATGAACGGCGTCAAGGCCGATCCGGCCTTCCTGCCGGAAACGACCTCGCTCGCCATCAACCGCTGGATCCTCACCGAACTGGCGCGCACCGAGCGCGAAGTCACCGAGGCGATCGAAAGCTACCGCTTCAACGATGCGGCCAGCAGCCTTTACCGCTTTGTCTGGAACCAGTTCTGCGACTGGTATCTCGAGTTGCTGAAGCCCGTCTTCATGGGTGAGGACGAACTGGCGAAGAAGGAAGCGCAGGGCTGTGCGGCCTATGTCCTGGAGCAGATCTACAAGATGCTCCATCCCTTCATGCCGTTCATGACCGAAGAACTCTGGGCCCACACAGCCGGCGAGGGCGCGTCGCGTGACACCCTGCTCTGCCATGCCGACTGGCCGACGCCGGAGTTTTCGGATGAAAACTCGGCCGCCGACATCAACTGGCTGATCGACCTCGTCACCGGCATCCGTTCTGCCCGTTCCGAAATGAACGTGCCCCCGGGCGCGGTCGCTCCGCTGGTGGTGGTCGGTGCCAACGGCGTGACCCAGGAACGGTTGTCGCGCCATGAAGCCTCGATCAAGCGGCTTGCCCGCGTCGAGACGATTGCAATCGCCGAGGAGGCGCCCAAGGGCGCAGCCCAGATCGTGGTGGGTGAGGCCACCGCCTGCCTGCCGCTCGGTGCGCTGATCGATCTCAACGCAGAAAAAGCCCGCATTGAAAAGGCGATCGGCAAGGTCGACCAGGAAATGGCCCGCATCGCAGGCAAACTGGGCAACGAGAAATTCGTCGCCAATGCCAATCCGGAGGTGGTGGCCGCCGAACGCGAGCGCTACCAGGAACTGGAAGTTCAGAAGGCCAGCCTGGAAACGGCTCTGAAGCGCGTTATCGAGGCGATCTGATATCCCCCTCAAAAGGAATGGATTTCCAAGGGCCGGGCGGCAACGCCTGGCCCTTTTCCGTGCTGCTTTCGGCCGAGCAGGGAGGCAGGCCGTCGCCGGAATATTCGAGTCCGCACGATAACCAGATATATCCCCTTGATTTTTGGTGGGTGGCGTCGATTTTTCGCCGTCTTTGATCTTCGTCAGATGAAGCTATGCGCTGTGGCTGTCACGCAACAGGCAGTGTCACAGGCGAAACATCATTCTCTGACTGGCCAAAAAATCGGCATTTGGCGCAATAATCATCCAAGCGGGCCGCCGTTTGACGTGTTCGTCAAATAAATTACGTAAAAATTTCGGCACTGGCGGACCGCGCTGACAAATGCAACCCGATTGTCATTCTGTCGCACATGTCTAGTATGGCAAATCACAGTTTTGCCTGAATTGGGGAGAGACATGGCGAACAACCTGAAAAAGACGACCGCCCTCGGACTGATTGCCGCTTGCGCCTTTGTGGGAGGAGCGCAGGCCGGTGGCTTCTCGCGCGGTGAGGCAGATACGGACATTCTCTATGAGGATGGCGATATCGCGGCGCGCGCCGGCTATGTCTATGTCATGCCGCAGCGCGGTTACGACTCGATCAACGGTGCGAGCACCAGTGACGACGATTTCACCCAGAACTACAGCATTCCGAGCTTCTCGGCCAAGTTCCGCGTATCGGATAACTTTTCGTGCGCCCTGACCTATACCGAACCTTTCGGTGCCAAGTCCGAATATGGCGCCGATGCTCGTGCGGCGGACCGCAACGCCGATAGAGCCGAGGCCATTCTTGCGCCGGTCGGCGCCGGCAAGATCCCGCTGTTTATCGGCGGTAACGCAGTTCTCTCATCGCAATTCAAGACCACTGAACTCGGCGGCACTTGCGCCGTGAGCGTGGATGCTGGCCAGGGTCGGTTCTCGGTTCTCGGCGGACTGTTCACGCAGTCCTTCGATTACACTGAGGTCAAGGACTATGGCACGCTGAACCTGCGCGACGACGGCGAGATGGGTTACCGTTTCGGCGCCGCCTATGAGATCAAGGAATATGCGCTGCGGGCCGAACTCATGTACCGCTCGAAAGTGGAGCATGATGCGGAAGGCGTCTTCACGTCTGCTGCGCCGCTCGCAAGTCTTCCGGGCGCCTTCGGCGGGCCGATCCCGCTGGGCACTCAGCTGTCCTCGACCGGCAACGGCACGCTGCCCCAGTCGATCGAGTTGAGCCTGCAAAGCGGTATTGCGCCTGACTGGCTCGCCTTCGGCTCGGTCAAGTGGACCGACTGGAGCGTCCTGCAGACGTTGAATTACCGGATTACCGGCCTTGGTCCGCAGACCAAGGACTTCTTCTGGCAGGATGGCTGGACCATTTCCGGCGGCGTTGGCCACAACTTTACGGATAAGATTTCCGGTGCGATCAGCCTGACCTGGGATCGTGGCGTTGGCACGGGTGCCGACATCATGACCGACACCTGGACGATCGGTGCCGGCACGCAGATCAAGGCTGGCCCCGGTGTGGTTCGTCTCGGTGCGGCCGCGACCTACCTGACCGAAGGTTCGCAGTCCACGGCTCAAGGCGCAGACTTCAACGCCACAGTGGGTGGCGACTGGGCCTATGCCGTCAGCGCGTCCTACAAGATCTCCTTCTGATCTTCGTTTAAACCGTTGATCGAAGCCCGGCTTGTCCGGGCTTCTTTCGTTTCGGCCAGGCCTCACGTGTTTTTCAGCTTTCCGGAATGTGTTGATTCTGCAACATTGACTCTATCCTTGATGGCAGGATCGGGTTGCGCCCAATTTGTCCATTTCCCGCCACAAACGAAGAGCACCGGTGATCCCCAGAGACGGCGGGGCGCTGTTTCCGGCGGGTGGCCTTCGGGTGGTGTGTGAGTTGAGAATGAGCCTCAGGGGCGAAAATAGGGTTCGAATACAAATGGTTTCGGTCGCTTTCGGGGAGCGGTCGGTGGTTCCGGACAACGAACGGATGCACGAAATATCGAGCGTCCCAGTCTTGCCGGAAATCGGTTCTACTCTCTTCGTCATGTTAGATGATAAGCAACGGTGGCGCATCGATCGCCATGATATCGAGATTGGTTATGAACCCTCCGTTCATCCATCTCGCGGTATCTTCACATCGGACGCATTTGGTCTGGCCATGGCGGCGGGGCGGGTGTCGTGATGTCAGTCATGTCTTGGAAGAACGACGCAACCATGCGGATAAGGGACTGGAAGTCTTCGGCTCTACTTCTGACGGCGACCGCATTTCTGCTGTCTCTGAGCCCGTCGGCACAGGCCTTCGACATGAACGCCGGCGTCAACAAGGAGTCCGGCCCGTTCGATCTCTTCAAGTTCGGCTTCAACGCCTACAAGAAGGGCCAGAAGCAGGAGGCCGTCGAAGCCTATCGCTACGCGGCCGAGAAGGGCCATACCGGTTCGCGCTGGGCGCTCGCCAATATGTATGCCGCCGGTGACGGGGTCGTCGAGAACGACTTCGAAGCGTTCAAGATCTATGCCGAAATCGCCAACCAGGGGATCGAACCCGGTTCGGAAGACACCGGCTTCTTCGTCAATGCGCTTCTGTCTTTGGCCCGCTACTATCGCCAGGGTATTCCCGAGACGCCGGTCAAGGCCGATCTCGCCCAGGCGCGCCAGATCTATTTCCAGGTGGCCTCGACCTTCGGGGTGCCGGAGGCGCAGTTCCAGCTGGCCCGCATGATCCTGGCGGGCGAGGGCGGCAGCGTCAACGTCCAGCAGGCCAAGAAGTGGCTGAACCTTGCCCGCAAGAGCGGCCATGCCGGCGCCATGTCCGTCTTCGGCAATGTGCTCTTCGAAGAGGGGCAGACGGTTCGCGGTCTTGCTTTCCTGACGGCGGCGCTGGATCGCTGCAATCCCAAGGATTGTCCCTGGATGCAGGATCTGCAGGAGCACGCTTTCTCTCTGGCGTCGGAGGAAGACCGGCGCGTCGCCGTGGTGCTCGCACCGAAGGTCTACGAACAGGGCGACTGACGTCCGTCTCTGGTGGAAACCAGGCTCCGCGAAGGGGCATAGAAAACAAAAAAGGACGCCGGCTGGGCGTCCTTTTTGCGTTTTCGGCATATCGTCAGGCGGGTGTCTAGAGCAATTCCAGCGAAAGTGGAAACCGGTTTCGCGTTCGGAATTGCGTAATAACAAAGGGTTAGATCATTTCCGTGTTTCCATGAAATACGGAAATGATCTAGAAGTTGAAATAGCCGGCGACAGGCACATGATCCGACGGCTTTTCCCAGGCCCGCACATGTTTTTCGATCTCGGCCGAACGCAGCCGGTCTGACGCTTCCGGCGACAGCATCAGGTGATCGATGCGGATGCCGTTATTCTTCTGCCAGGCGCCGGCCTGATAATCCCAGAAGGAAAAGAGAGGCGCCTCGTCCGTGGTGGCGCGAACGGCATCGACGAAGCCGAGGTTTTCCAGGCGCCGGAAGGCGGCGCGCGTCTGGGGCAGGAACAGCGCATCGGTCACCCACTGGCTCGGGTCTTTTGCGTCATGCGGTTCGGGGATGACATTGTAGTCGCCGGCCAGGATCAATGGCTCCTCGAGCGCCATGCGGTCGCGCGCAAAGGCTTCGAGACGCGCCATCCAGGCAAGCTTGTAAGGGTATTTGACCGGATCGTCGGACGGGTTGCCATTGGGCAGATAGAGCGAGCAGACGCGCACGACGCCACCATCGACGGAAAAGACGCCTTCGATGAACCGGGCCTGTTCGTCGGTGTCGTCGCCCGGCAGGCCGCGGTTCACTTCATCCGGCTTCAGTTTGGAGAGGATCGCGACGCCGTTAAAACCCTTCTGGCCATGCGTCTCGACGTGATAGCCGAGCGCTTCGATCTCGAGCCGCGGAAACCCCTCGTCGACCGACTTGATTTCCTGCAGGCAGACGATGTCGGGTTGACTGTCCTTAAGCCACTGGCACAGGTTCTCGATGCGCGCCTTGACGCCGTTGATGTTCCAGGTGGCTATTTTCATCATCACTCACACGGAGAAGCTGGTGCCGCAGCCGCAGCTCGCCACCGCATTGGGGTTCTTGATCTGGAACGACTGGCCAAGCAGGTTGTCGACGAAGTCGATTTCCGATCCGGCCATATAGATCAGCGAAACGGGATCGATCAGCACGGTGGCGCCATCGCGGGTGATGACGATATCGTCATTTGCCGGCTGCTGGTCGAGGTCGAACTTGTAGGAAAAGCCGGAACAGCCGCCGCCTTCGACGGAGACGCGCAGCGCCTGCTTGTCGGCATCGGCCGCGACGATCGCAGCGATTCGCTTCGCTGCGGCTTCGGAAAGGGTGACGGTCTCGGTGCTCATTCGGCCTCCTGCCGGGTTCAAGGCCCGGTGAAAACGGTCTTTTCTTCGCAAATCACCGCATTGTCACGCAAAAGCGCGATTTTTGATCCGGCGCGGCGGCCCGAAATCGGTTCGCAACCCGCATCGCCTTGCGGCTTTGTCCGCTATAGGTATGAAGGCACAAGAGTTGCGTCAATGGGGAGCAGGCGGCACAGGCATGACGATCGATCAAGCAGCACTGGGATTCGGCACCGGGCAGCGGGCGGTATACGCCACCGATCCGTGGAAAAGCCGTGGCCGGCTCTTCGAAGAGGGCGGCAGCCTCACGCGCTCCGAGTTTCAGCGCGACCGCGACCGGATCGTCCATACGACTGCCTTTCGCCGTCTGAAGCATAAGACCCAGGTCTTCATCGGCCCGGATGGCGATCACTACCGCACCCGGCTCACCCACACGATCGAGGTGGCCCAGATCGCCCGTGCGCTGGCGCGTGCCCTGAAGCTCGACGAGGATCTCGCGGAAGGTGTGGCGCTCGTCCACGACTTCGGCCACACGCCTTTCGGTCACACGGGCGAAGATGCGCTGCACGAGGTGCTGAAACCCTATGGCGGCTTCGATCACAATGCCCAGTCGCTGCGCATCGTCACCAAGCTGGAGCGCCGGTATGCGGATTTCGACGGGCTGAACCTCACCTGGGAGACGCTGGAAGGCCTGGTCAAGCACAATGGTCCGCTGCTGACCAAGGACGGGCAGGGCACGCGCGGTCCGGTTCCGCAGCCGATCCTCGACTATTGCGAGATCCACGATCTGGAGTTGTCGAGCTTTGCCGGACTTGAGGCCCAGGTCGCGGCCATTGCCGACGACATCGCCTACAACACGCATGACATCGACGATGGCCTGCGCTCCGGTTATCTCAATTTCGAGATGCTGGAAGACGTGCCTTTCCTCGCCGGTCTGATGAAAGAGGTCCGCGATCGCTATCCGCATCTCGACCCTGACAGGTTCACCCACGAGATCATGCGCCGGCAGATCACCCGCATGGTCGAGGATGTGATCGGCGTGGCTCAGGATCGACTGAGGGCGGTCGAGCCGCAAAGTGTCGAGGATGTGCGCGCGGCCTCGATGACGATTGCCACCTTTTCCGACCAGATGGCCGAAACCGACAAGGCAATCAAGAAACTGCTGTTCAGCCGGATCTACCGGCACCCCGACATCATGCGGATCCGCGCGGCAGCGGCCGAGATCGTCACCGATCTCTTCACCGCCTATATGGCCGATCCGAAGCTGATGAAGAGTCACTTCTGGGTGAACCATATTTCGGGCCTGAACGACGGCCAGAAGGCACGCCATGTTGCCGACTACCTTGCGGGCATGACGGACACCTACGCGGTGCGCGTGCATCGCGAGCTGTTTGACCGGACTCCTGAATTACGATAGTCAGCCGACAAATTCTGAAGGAATGCAGCCGGAAATCCGCCTGCATGCAGGGATATGCCATGAACCTCTTCGCCGATTTCGAAACCCGGATCAAAGCAGCGCTCGACGAGATCGAGGTCGTCCGCGAGAAGCGCGACAGCCTCGACTTCAGCCGCATCGTGGTCGAGCCGCCGCGCGATCCGAGCCATGGCGACGCCGCGACCAATGCCGCCATGGTGCTGGCCAAAGGCATGGGCATGAACCCGCGCGCGCTGGCCGATCTGATCGGCGAGAAGCTGAAGCAGGACCCTGACATTGCAGACGTGGGCGTGGCCGGCCCCGGCTTCATCAACATCCGCCTGTCGGTTGCCTATTGGCAGCGCCTGCTCGCCACCATCATCCGGGAAGGCACCGATTTCGGCCGCTCGCCAGTTGGCAAGGGCCACAAGGTCAATGTCGAATATGTTTCGGCGAACCCGACGGGACCGATGCATGTCGGCCATTGCCGTGGCGCCGTGGTTGGAGACACGCTGGCAAACCTGCTGGGCTTTGCCGGATACGAGGTCACCAAGGAATATTACATCAACGATGCCGGCGCGCAGATCGACGTTCTCGCGCGCTCAGCCTTCCTGCGCTATCGCGAAGCGCTGGGTGAGGATATTGGCGAGATCCCGGCCGGCCTCTATCCGGGCGACTACCTCGTTCCGGTCGGCAAGGAACTCGCCGCCGAATACGGCACCAAGCTCCTGACCATGCCGGAAGACGAGATGCTTGCGATCGTCAAGGAGAAGGCGATCGCAGCAATGATGGCGATGATCCGCGACGATCTAGCGACGCTCAACGTCCATCACGACGTCTTCTTCTCGGAGCGCACGCTGCATGCCAGCAATGCCGCGAAGATCCGCACCGCGATCAATGACCTCACCTTCAAGGGCCACGTTTATCGCGGCACGCTGCCGCCGCCGAAGGGCCAGCTGCCGGAAGACTGGGAAGATCGCGAGCAGACGCTGTTCCGCTCGACCGAAGTGGGTGACGACATCGACCGGCCGCTGATGAAGTCGGATGGCTCCTACACCTATTTCGCCGCAGACGTGGCCTATTTCAAGGACAAGTTCGATCGCGGCTTCTCCGAGATGATCTATGTGCTCGGCGCCGACCATGGCGGCTATGTGAAGCGGCTTGAGGCCGTGAACCGGGCTGTGTCCGAAGGCAAGTCGAAGCTGACCGTGCTGCTCTGCCAGCTGGTTAAGCTCTACCGCGACGGCGAGCCGGTAAAGATGTCGAAGCGCTCGGGCGATTTCGTGACATTGCGCGAAGTGGTCGAGGAAGTCGGCCGCGATTCGGTGCGTTTCATGATGCTCTACCGGAAGAATTCCGAACCGCTCGACTTCGACTTCGCCAAGGTGACGGAGCAGTCGAAGGACAATCCGGTCTTCTACGTGCAGTATGCTCATGCCCGTTGCATGTCGATTCTGCGCCAGGCGAAGGAAGCCTTCCCCGATCTCGAGATCGAGACACTCGACCTCGCCGGTGCCGTAATGGGGCAGATCGAAGATCCGACGGAACTGGCTCTGGTGGCGAAACTGGCCGAATATCCGCGCCTGATCGAGGCGGCAGCATTGTCGCAAGAGCCGCATCGACTTGCATTTTACCTGCATGATCTGGCAAGCTCGCTGCATACGCACTGGAATAAGGGCAAGGATTCGCCCGAATTACGCTTTGTTAACGATAAACATAGAGAATTAACCATCGCCAGGCTTGGGCTGGTGCATGCTGTCGCCTCCGTGTTGAAATCGGGACTGGCCATTACGGGCACCGAAGCACCGGTTGAGATGCGATAGCAGTGTCACCAATTCCCCACATTGCGCTGGCAGGCGTATGGTCGCGTAAGTGAGTGGAACAGGGTATGGTACAGCAGCAGGCTGCAAACAGCATTCGATCGCAGGGCGATGGTTTCGCGGATGACGATCCGTTGGCGGAGCTTGCCCGTATTGTCGGCTTTGATCAGCCGCTGAAGCGCGAGCCTGTTGTGTCGCTGCCGCCGGCGCCTGACATGTCGTCGAGCGAATTCAATCTTGAAGACGAGCTGATGCGCGAGTTCGAAGGCTATGAGCAGCCTTCGTCGTCCATGCCGGACATGCGCGCGCCGGAGCCTGTCGTTCCGCACGCGCCCATCTCTCCGGTGCAGGCCTCGGTGCGCGAAGAGCCGAGCTTTGAGCCTGCCGCGTCCGACTTCGACGTCGATATTCCGTCTTATGCTCCGCCGGTCTCTTCGGCTGCCGTCGAGCGGTATGAAGAGCCGCTGGTGGCGGAGGTGCAGCCGGCGCCTGAGCCTGCCATTTCCTACGATCTTGCGGACGAGCTTGAGCTGGCTGTCGCCGATGCCGATATTCGCCCTGTGCCGTCGCATCAGGTCGAGCAGCCCCGTCTGCGACTGCCGCTTGCCAATTTTTCGGCACAGGTTCAGCCGGTTCGTCGCGCAGAGCCCGAACTGTCGCCGCGCATCGAAGCGCTTGCCCCCGAGGTTGAGGCACCTGTTGTCGCCAAGGTCGAGGCGCAGCCGGTGGCCGCGCCCGCCGTCAGCCAGGAACCCGTCTTCGAATGGGCGACGGGCGCTTTCTCCTTTGGTGAGCCTGAGGGGCAGACATCGAGCATCGTTGGTCCTGATTTGGCCGATCTGCCGGTCGAGGCTGCCGGTTCCGGATCCTTCTCTGCTGCGCCGAAAGCGGAGCCCGCCCCGCAGGTAAGCACCCGCAACGAGCCGGATTTCTCCTTCGACTTTTCCGCAGACCTGTCGCTTGACGATGAACTGGATGCTGCACCGTCCGCCACCGCGACGGCACCAGTCAGGAATGTTGCCGAGCCGGTGTCGGACGATGATTTCGATCCGTTCGGCGATCAGGATTTCGAGTTGAAGCTGGATGAACTCGATCTGGCGCTCGATCTCTCGGAAATCGAACCTGTGGCGCCCGTTGCGCCGGCTGCAAAACCTTTGGCGATTGAAGCGGCGCTCCCGGCTTATGCCGCAGTGACGGCCGCGGCTGCTGCCGCGCCTGTGGTTGCCGCAGCCTGGCCTTCGGTTGCTGCACCGGTTTCTCCCCGTCGTGTCGAACCGGACATGCGCTTTACCCCAGACGCCGGCAGTTCTGCGCCGTCTGCCGTGGCGGCGCCTATGCGGCCGCAACCGGCTGCTCAACCGCTGGCACCGGCCCCGCAGCCCATTGTCCAGCAGGCTTATGTCCCGCCAGCCTATTCCGTCGATGACGGCTTCGGTTTCGATCCTTCGGAAATCTCCGAGCAGGAAGATCATCTCGAAAGCGTGGGTGCGCTGGACGTGCCTGAGGTGCCCGTCACCGAAAACCGCCCGGCGGCCCCGGTTCAGTCGGAATACGACATCGATATCGATGCCGAACTGGCGACGCTGTTTGAAGAGCCGGTTGCACCGCCGACGCCGGCAAAGACATTCGGCAATAGCCGTGTTGTGGCCGACACTCCGCCCGCGCGCGCAGCAGCGGCTCCGCTCGACGATTTCGATGCCTTCGAAAAGGCGCTGGAAGAAGATCTGCGCAGCTCGCTCAGCACCACCCGCGCGATCGACCCCGAAAGCCGTGGTCATATCACCATCGCCGGCGAGGCTCAGGGCTTCCGCTTCCGGCGCATCAAGCCTTATCTGATAACCGGCACGGCCGTGTTGCTGCTGCTGGCGGGGGGCGGTGGCCTTTATGCCTGGCTCGGCAACGGCGCGGTTGGTAGCCTGTCGGGCGGCGAACCGCAGATCATCGCTGCCGACAAGACGCCGGTGAAGATCGTGCCGGAAAATCCGGGCGGCAAATCCGTTCCGAACCAGGACAAGGCCGTCTACGATCGCGTGGCCGGCAATGGCGTCGAAGATCCCAAGCAGACCAGCCTGATCTCCTCGGAAGAGGAGCCTGTCGACGTGGTGCAGCGGACACTGATCCCCGAGACCATGCCGCTCGAAGGTGAAAACGACGCTGCGGCAACGCCGGTGGGCGAGACCGAGGATCCGCGTCTGCTGCCCGACGGCCAGCCGCAGGAAACGGCAGCTGCCGCAGAAGATCCGGCAACGATCACGCCGCGTAAGGTGCGGACGATGATCGTGCGTCCCGATGGCACATTGGTGGCGCAGGAAGTGCCGGCCGAAACGGCTCCTGCCGCGACCGCACCGTCCTCGACGACGGCTGCCGCACCGGCTTCAACGCCGGCCGTTCTGGCCGCTCCGAGCGTGCCTTCGGCAAAGAGCAACGACGCCGTGAAGACGGTGGAGACACGGGTCGTCAACCCGAACGCGCCGGCGGATACCGCAGCGGCCACGCCGGCTGCGACCACGGCGTCCACAGCGCCTGCGACAAACCCGGCAACGGCAACGGCCGAAACCGCGCCGCAGTCTGTTGCCGAGATCGCTGCCGCCTCGGCGGTCGAAGACAATGCCGCTCCGGCCGTCAACGCACCGATCCCGACCATGCGTCCGTCCGACCAGCCGGTGAATGTCGTTGGCACCGTGACCGATCAGGGCAATCTGCGCCCGTCCAAGCCGGCGGCGACCCCTGCACCGGCACCGACCGAAACTGCGGCCGCAAGCCCGGCGGCGGCACCTGCCGCCGCACCCGCTGGCAGCTACGGAATCCAGATCGCGTCCTTGCCATCGGAAGCCGAAGCCCAGCGCAGCTATCGCAGCCTGTCGTCGAAGTTTGGCGTTCTGGCCGGCAAACCCTACGAGATCCGCCAGGCTGACATCCCCGGCAAGGGCACCTATTACCGTGTCCGTATCGTTGCCGGCACCAAGGATGCCGCTGTGGCGCTCTGCGAGCAATATCGCTCGGCGGGCGGTACCTGCCTGGTCTCGAAGTAAGCAGGCTCAGTCCTTTTAGAGAAAAAACGAGGCGGAACCGGGTGTTCCGCCTTTTTTCTTGTGCATGACGCCCATCCGTCTCCCGCCGACACCTTCGGCTTTCCTCTGACCCCCGGTATGATTCGCCCATGATCCAGACGTCTTCTCCTGCCAAAGCCATGATCCTCGGTTGCCTCGGTCAGCGCCTGACCGCTGACGAGAAGGCCTTTTATCGCGATGAACAGCCCTGGGGCTTCATCCTCTTCGGCCGCAATATCGGCGAGGCCGAGCAGGTGAAGGATCTGGTCGCGGAGATGCGCGAGACGGTGGGTGGTCGCAATGCACCCGTTCTGATCGATCAGGAAGGCGGGCGCGTCCAGCGCATCCGCGAGCCGATCGCGCCACGTTACCCCTCTGGCGCCGAACTCGGCGCACTCTATGATGCCGACGCGGAAAAGGGCCTGCGGGCTGCCTGGCTGATGTCGCGCCTGCATGCCTTCGATCTCTACCGGCTCGGCATCAACGTCGATTGCCTGCCGGTGCTCGATGTGCCGATCGCCGGGGCCAGCAATGTCATCGGCAACCGCGCCTATTCGAACGACCCGCATGTGGTCGCCAAGATGGGGCAGGCAGCGGCAGATGGTCTGAAGGCCGGCGGCGTGTTGCCGGTCATGAAACATATTCCAGGCCATGGGCGTGGCATGGCCGACAGCCATCACGATCTGCCCGTCGTCACCGTGCCGCGCGCCGAGTTGGAGGCGCATGACTTCGTGCCGTTCAAGGCGCTCGCCAACGAACTCATGGGCATGAGCTGCCATGTCGTGTATACCGACATCGACCCGGATTTCCCGGCCTCGACGTCACGCATCGTGACCGAGGAGATCATCCGAAAGGCCATCGGCTTCGAAGGGCTCCTGATGTCGGACGATATCTCGATGAACGCGCTGAAGGGCACGATCGGCGAACGGGCCGTCCGCATCGCGGCCGCTCTGGACGTGGTCCTGCATTGCCATGGCCATATGGACGAGATGCAGGCGGTGGCCGCCGCGGTGTCTGAATTGTCCGGCAAGGCTCGTGCGCGGGCGGACGCCGTCGAGGCTGCCTTTACCGCGCCCGACGATGCCGACGAACAGACGCTGCGCGACGAGTTTGAAACATTGATGGCGGTCTCCTGATGGTGCGTGGTCCTGTCCATCCGACGGTCATCAACCGGCCCTCGAACGCCGAAACGCCGGCGCCGACGCCGATGGACAGCCTGTGGCAGGACACCGCCGAAGATCGGGCCGCAAGCGACCCCGCTTTGCTGATCGATGTTGCCGGCTTCGAAGGACCGCTCGATCTCCTGCTCTTTCTGGCGCGCAACCAGAAGGTCGATCTGGCACGTATCTCGGTGCTGGCGCTGGCCGAGCAGTATCTGCTCTTCATCGAAAGCGCCCGGCGCATTCGCATCGAGCTGGCGGCCGATTACCTCGTGATGGCCGCCTGGCTCGCCTATCTGAAATCGCGCCTGCTCATTCCCCAACAGGCCAAGGACGAGGGCCCCTCGGGTGAGGAGATGGCGGCCTCGCTCGCCTTCCGCCTGAAACGTCTGGAGGCGATGCGCGATGCGGCCTCGCGGCTGATCAACCGCAATAGGCTCGGCCGCGACGTCTTTGCCCGGGGCGCACCCGAGCATGTGCCGGCCCGCGCCGACAGTGCCTATGAGGCGAGCCTCTACGATCTGCTCTCGGCCTATGCGTCGCTGCGCCAGCGCCAGGCCGTGACCCAGGTGACGATCGAACGGCGGCGCGTGTGGTCGCTGGCCGATGCGCGCGGCATCCTGACCCGCATGATCGGCGAGATCGGCGACTGGACGGCCTTGGATCAGTTCCTGATCCGCTTTCTGGCGTCGCCTGAGGATCGCGTCACCGCGATCGCGAGCGCCTTTGCCGCCTCCCTCGAGCTGGTCCGCGAAGGGCGGCTCGAAATTCGCCAGGACGGTGCCTTCCAGCCGATCTACATGCGCGGCGGTCCGAAGGCCGAAGCCCTTCATGCGGTCGAGTGAGGGACGATGAGTGACGTTGAAGCAGTGCCCGTGACTGACGGGGCCGATGACGAGGACGAGATCGTCATCGATGAGGCGAGCATTGCCCGGCATGAGGCGGAAGCGCTGCGGATCGCCGAAGCCCTGGTGTTTGCCTCTGCCCAACCGGTGTCGACGGGTTTTGTCGAGGAGCGCCTGCCGCGCGGCATCGACGCGCGCGCGGTGCTTCACAAGCTGAAGGACGAGTATGCCGGTCGCGGCGTCAATCTCGTCCAGGTTGACGACCAGTGGGCGTTTCGCACGGCAGCCGATCTCTCCTTCGCTATCCGCAAGGACGAGACCGAGGTCAAGAAACTCTCCCGTGCGGCCCTCGAAGTGCTGGCGATCATCGCCTATCATCAGCCGGTGACGCGGGCCGAGATCGAGGACATCCGGGGTGTGCAGACCTCGAAGGGCACGCTCGACGTCTTGATGGAGGCCGGCTGGGTGCGCTTTCGTGGCCGCCGCCGCTCGCCCGGCCGCCCGGTGACGCTGGGCACAACCCGCGATTTCCTCGACCACTTCGGCCTTGAGGAACTGCGCGATCTGCCCGGTCTCGAAGAGTTGAAGGGGGCAGGTCTGCTCTCCGGCCGCATTCCGGCCAACTTCAACATCCCCATGCCGCTCGGCTCCGACGACCTCACCGACGAGGAGGATCCGATCACCCAGCTCGATCTGGAAGAGCTCGGCCTCTTGACTCCGGGCGGTGAAGCAGAGGAATAGGGTCAGCTTTTAATTGGTAACCGGCTTTTCCCGGACCCAGCCCGTCCGGCCCTGCCGTCGCGGTAAGGGTGGGGCGGCCGCGCGGACGATGGAATGAACCCAGCGAAGACCAGGCACGGAAACGGTCAACGGACGGCGGGCGTGACATTTGCTGCCCGTCTGACATTCGAGGACATCCGCCATCGCTATCACGGCAAGGAGACCATTCGCGGTCTGTCGCTGACGGCGGAACCGGGTGAGGTGCTGTGCTTGCTGGGGCCATCTGGCTCTGGCAAGACGACGCTTTTGCGCATTGCTGCCGGCATCGAGGCACAGACCAGCGGTCGGGTGCTGATCAACGACCGGGAAGTGGCCGGCCCCGGCTCGTTCCTGCCGCCGGAAAAGCGCGGCATCGGCCTGATGTTTCAGGATTTCGCCCTTTTTCCCCATATGAGCGTGCTCGACAATGTCCGCTTCGGCCTGACGGCGCTGCCGGCAAAGGAGGCGATTGCCGAGGCGGGCGTGGCGCTGGAGCGGGTAGGGCTGTCGCACTACGCGGACAAATATCCGCATGCGCTCTCCGGCGGTGAACAGCAGCGCGTGGCACTCGCCCGTGCCCTTGCGCCACGACCGAGCGTGCTTCTGATGGATGAGCCGTTTTCCGGCCTCGATTCGCGACTGAAAGACACGGTGCGCGCCGATACGCTCGCAATTCTTCGTGAAACCCGCGCGACTGCTGTCGTCGTCACCCATGACGCCGAAGAGGCCATGCGCATGGCCGACCGCATTGCATTGTTGAAGGATGGACGCCTCGTCCAAGTCGGCACCTCCGACGATCTTTACCGTCGTCCGCGCGATATTTTCGCGGCGGCCTTCTTCTCCGAGATCAATGAATTTTCCGGCCGGGTGGCCGGCGGTCGCGTCGAGACGCCCTTGGGCAGCGCCGATTCCGGCTCCATTGCCGAAGGGGCGGAGGTGGCGGTGGCGGTGCGTCTGTCGGGGCTTTCCGTGCGGGAGAGTGGTGGGCCGATCCCGGCGCGCATCGTCGCCCGGCGTTTCCTCGGTGTGGTCGAACTTCTCGATCTCGCCGTGCCCGGCACCGAGTCTCCGGTGCGCGCGCGGATCCGTGCGGACATGTTGTCGCCGGGCGTCCGCGACGTAACGATTGCGGTTGAGCCCAAGGACATTTTGGTGTTTGAAAAGACAACGGAAACCCCCTACATCGGGGAAACGACAATCTAAGGAGTGGCAGGCATGGGTTCGTTTAGCATTTGGCACTGGATCATCGTCTTGGCGATCGTCCTGCTTCTCTTTGGCCGTGGCAAGATCCCCGAACTGATGGGCGACGTCGCCAAGGGCATCAAGAGCTTCAAGAAGGGCATCAGCGACGAAGACGACAATGATGCGCCGTCGACGACCTCTTCTTCGAAGACCGTCGACCACAAGCTCGACGAGACCAAGTAAGCGATCTTTGTCTGACGGATTACGGGTGGCCCTTCGGGCCGCCCGCATAGGTATGGGATAGGCCGCGGACGTCCAGGACGACGACACGGCGCGGCATCAGGAGCCCGTTGAATGCTGGATATTGGCTGGACCGAGCTATTGGTGATCGCCGTGATCCTGATCGTGGTGGTCGGTCCCAAGGACCTTCCTCCGATGATCCGCGCCTTCGGCAAGATGACGAAGCGCCTGCGCCAGACGGCGGGCGAGTTCCGCGCTCAGTTCGACGAGGCGCTGCGCGAGGCCGAACTCGACGACCTGAAGAGCACGGTCAACGACCTGAAGTCGCTCAACCCGACCAATTCGATCCGCGAAACACTCAATCCGCTCCGGCAAATGGGCCAGGACATCAAGTCCGACCTGCAGAAGTCGTCTCGCATTGACAGCCCGACCCCGGCATCCTCGTCGATGGCGGCAGCGGCTGCGGGTGTGAGCCCGACGGAAAACTCCATCCTTCCCGATCTGCCGACCGGTGCTGCCACCGTCCCGCCGGATCTCAGCCCGGCGGCTGCGCCTGTGACGGCTGCAGCCCAGAGCGAGCCGGCCTCCGCCGTTCCCGTGCCGCCGGCATCGAAGAAGCCGCGCAAGGCGTCGACGGCAAAGGCAGCCGCAGCCGTTGGTGAAACGGCTGCCGTTCCTGCTCCCGCAGCCGGCAAAGTGTCCAAGCCCCGGGCCTCGGCCTCGAAGGCCGTCGTCGCCGCGCCTGAGGTTCTGCCGGTGGCAACCAGCGTCAAAGCAGTCAAAGCGAAGCCGGCATCGGCCAAGTCTCCGGCCGCGAAATCCGGCGCAAGCAAGCGTGTTGTGGCCGAAGCCGCGCCTGCCGCACCCGTGGCCCGCAAGCCGCGCCAGAAGAAGAGTGAGGACCGCGCATGAGCGGCGACATCGACGACAAGCCGCAGCCGCTGATCGAACACCTGATCGAACTGCGCACCCGGCTGATCTGGGCGCTCGGTGCCTTCTTCGTGGCGTTCCTGGTGTGCTTCTATTTCGCCAAGCCACTCTTCAACCTGCTGGTCGTGCCCTACAAGTGGGCGGTGGTCTGGGCAGGTCTCGATGTGACCAAGGCGGAGTTGATCTACACCGCACCGCAGGAATTCTTCTTCACCCAGGTGAAGGTGGCGGCCTTCGGCGCCATGGTCATCGCTTTCCCGGTGATCGCCTCGCAGGTCTACAAGTTCGTGGCGCCGGGCCTCTACAAGAACGAGCGGGCGGCCTTCCTGCCGTTCCTGATCGCGTCGCCGGTGTTGTTCCTGATTGGCGCTTCGCTGGTCTATTTCTTCTTCACGCCGATGGTGATGTGGTTCTTCCTCGCCATGCAGCAGAGCCCCGGCGAGGGCGAGGTGGCGATTTCGCTGCTGCCTAAGGTCTCGGAATATCTGAGCCTGATCATGACGCTGGTCTTTTCCTTCGGTCTGGTCTTCCAGCTTCCCGTCATCACCACGCTTCTGGTGCGTGTCGGCATTCTGGAAAGCCAGTGGCTCGCCGACAAGCGCAAGTACTTTATCGTCGTGGCCTTCATTGTCGCCGCCGTGCTCACGCCGCCCGATCCGCTGTCCCAGATCGGTCTTGCACTGCCGACAATCCTTCTCTACGAGGTGGCTATCTACGCGGCGCGACTCGTCGAACGGAACCGGGCCAAGGCGGAAAGCGCCGAGGTGGTCGCGACCGAGACGGAGTAGGCGGCAGAAACGGCCGCCGAGCCACCGCTTCAACCCATGCCGACATGGGGCCGGACGTGGCCGCCGGCCAGCTCCGATCCCGGTCGAAACTCAAGACCTGGAACGACGATGCTCGATATCAAGTGGATCCGTGACAATCCCGAGGCCCTGGACGCGGCGCTTGCCAAGCGCGGCGCAGAACCGCTGGCGGCCTCCCTGATCGCCCTCGACCAGAAGCGCCGTGCGGTTGCCCAGTCGATGCAGGACATGCAGTCGCGCCGCAATGCGGCCTCCAAGGACATCGGCGCCGCCATGGCGCAGAAAAACATGGAACTGGCCGAAAAGCTGAAGGCCGAAGTGGCCTCGCTCAAGGACACGCTGCCGGCGGCCGAAGAGGAAGAGCGTCAGCTCACCGCTGAACTCAATGACGCCCTGTCGCGCATCCCGAACATTCCCCATGACGACGTGCCCGTGGGCAAGGACGAGCACGACAACGTGGTTGCTCGCGTGGTTGGTGAAAAGCCCATGTGGAATCACAAGCCGCTCGAGCACTACGAAATCGGAGAAGCTCTGGGCTACATGGATTTCGAGCGCGCCGCCAAGCTGTCCGGCGCCCGCTTTACCGTTTTGACGAGCCAGCTTGCGCGGCTTGAGCGCGCCCTCGGTCAGTTCATGCTCGACCTCCACACGAGCGAACACGGCTACACGGAAGTGTCGTCGCCGCTGATGGTGCGCGACGATGCCATGTATGGCACCGGCCAATTGCCGAAATTTGCCGAAGATCTGTTCAAGACCACCGATGGCCGCTGGCTCATTCCGACGGCCGAAGTGACGCTCACCAACCTCGTTGCCGGTGAAATCCTCGACCAGGAAAAGCTGCCGCTGCGCTTCACCGCACTGACCCCGTCCTTCCGTTCGGAAGCAGGTTCGGCGGGCCGCGACACGCGCGGCATGCTGCGCCAGCACCAGTTCTGGAAGTGCGAACTCGTCTCGATCACCGATGCGGAAAGCTCTGTTGCCGAGCATGAGCGCATGACGGCCTGTGCCGAAGAGGTGCTGAAGCGGCTCGGCCTGCATTTCCGCACCATGACGCTTTGCACCGGCGATATGGGGTTTGGCGCGCGCAAGACCTATGACCTTGAGGTCTGGCTGCCGGGCCAGAACACCTATCGCGAAATTTCGTCCTGCTCGGTCTGCGGCGATTTCCAGGGGCGTCGCATGAATGCCCGCTACCGCAACAAGGAAGAGAAGGGCACGACCTTCGTGCACACGCTGAACGGGTCAGGCACGGCCGTCGGTCGATGCCTGATCGCGGTGATGGAGAATTATCTGAACGAAGATGGTTCGATCACTGTCCCGGACGTCCTGCTGCCCTACATGGGCGGTCTGAAGAAGATCGAGAAGGCGGCCTGATCACGCCGCGACCGGAGTGGCCATGCGCATTCTGCTGACGAACGACGATGGTATCAACGCTCCGGGGCTTGTTGCCCTGGAGACGATTGCGAGAAGTCTCTCCGACGATGTCTGGATCGTGGCCCCCGAGACCGACCAGAGTGGATTGGCGCATTCGCTGACGCTCTCGGAACCGCTGAGGCTGCGCGAACTCGGCGAAAAGCGCTTTGCCCTGCGCGGAACGCCGACCGATTGCGTCATCATGGCAATCCGCAAGGTCCTCGACCGCAAGCCCGATCTGGTTCTCTCAGGCGTGAATGCCGGCGCGAACCTTGCCGACGACGTGACATATTCGGGAACTGTGGCGGGTGCCATCGAAGGCACGGTGCACGGCGTGCGCTCCTTCGCCTTGAGCCAGGCCTATAGTTACGAGGCGGGCGCGCCCATCCCTTGGCATGTCGCCGAGACGCTGGCGCCGGACCTGTTGAGCAAGCTGATGAAGGTCGACCTGCCACCCGGCACCTTTCTGAACCTGAATTTTCCCCATTGCGAGCCGGAAGAGGCCGATGGTGTGGAGGTGACGGCCCAGGGAAAACTGGAATTCGGCCTTTCGGTCGAGGAGCGCCATGACGGGCGCGGCTTGCCGTATTTCTGGCTGCGATTCGGCGACCGCAAGGGCAACTACCGCGCCGGCACCGACATTCACGCCTTGCGGGCGAAGAAGGTGTCCGTGACGCCGCTCAAACTCGACATGACCGATTACGCCGTCCAGGACGCAATCGCACAGGCGCTCGGGCAGGAGGATCTCGGATGAGATCGGCGCTTCTCGAACGGGAAGGCTTCGCTGCCCTGGTGCTGCGCCTGCGCGCCGAAGGCGTGACCAATCTCGATCTCCTGACGGCTGTCGAGCAGACGCCGCGCTCGGCTTTCGTGCCACCGGAATATGCGGCGAGCGCCTATTCGAGTCGCTCCATTCCGATCGAATGCGGGCAGTTCATGGAAGGGGCGGACCTCACAGTGAAGCTGCTCAGCCAGTTGCAGGTCAAGCCCGGACATCGCGTGCTGGAAGTCGGAACGGGCAGCGGCTTCATCACGGCGGTGCTCGCAAGGCTCTCCGAGCGGGTCATCTCCATGGAACGCTACAAGACCCTGATCGCCGGTGCGCAGCGGCGGCTCGAAACCCTGGGGCTGCGCAATGTCATCCTGCGCCAGGCCGATGGTGCAAATGGTCTGCCGGGCGAGGGGACCTTTGACCGCATCTTCGCAACGGCGGCTTATCCGTCCATGCCGCGCTTCTATGCCGAGCAGCTCGTTTCGGGTGGCATGCTGCTTATTCCCCTGATGGTCGATGAGACCCGCTGCATCATGGTACGCCTCACCAAGACCGGCAGCCGCTTCGAGCGCGAGGACCTCTTCGAGGTTCCCTTCCTGCCGTTGCAGCAGAAGATTGCCCGGCATCTGTGAGCCGCATCACAGCCTGAAATCGGTCATATTCTCCCAAAATCCAGGGCTTTTTGCGCGCTTCCGGACGTCTGCATATCTGCGCCTTGTCGAATTAGTTCATGCGGAGTCAGCCGGGTTAACCGACCAGTAATACTAACGCGCTTTAATGATCCCACTTCAATTTGTGTCATATGTGGGTCGAGTCATGCGTAAAAGTGTATCGCCAAAAACTGGACTGCCGATCGTCCGCGTATGCGGCGCAATGGTCCTGGTAGGCGCCCTTGCCGGTTGCAGCTCGGATGCTTCGCGCTTCACTTCGGTCTTTTCCACCGACAATCTGACGACGGCCTCCATTCCGCGCGGTCGATCCCCGCTGCGCGAACAGCCTCCGGTGCCAGCCGAAAACATCGGCGGTGGCGGCTATGGCCAGCAGCAGGCCATGGCGCAGCCGATGCCGGCCCCCACGTATCAGCAGAACACCTATCAGCCGGCCGCAGCCCGCGCCGCAAGCACGCCGGCTGCCGTCCAGCGTGCCGAGCTGTCCGCTCCGTCGGGCATGGCGGCTCCCGCCTCCAGCAACAATTCCGAGCGTGCCCAGGCCCTGGCGCAGCCATTTCCGTCGATGCCGTCCGGCAACGGCACCCAGACCGCAGGCCTCGGTGCGCCGCCGCAAAATCTTGCAGAACCCAGCGTCACTGGCTCGACCCCGAAGACGGGGCAGTGGTCGACGGCCAAGGCGACGCGTGTCACCCTGCATCAGGGCGAAACCATCGGCACGCTCGCCAACAGGTATGGCGTGCCGGAGCGCGAAATCCTGAAGGCCAACGGCCTGACTCAGTCCTCCGATGCGGCAACCGGCCAGCTCGTGGTCATTCCGAGCCTTGCCGGCGGAAACGCCGCGCGTGCTGCAGCCGATGCCAACGGCATTCCGGATGGCGGCAAGCCGGGTCTGCCCGACGGTCAGCAGCAGAATGTTGCCGTCCTGCCGACGGTACCCGGTGCGCGTGACAAGCAGCAGACCTCGACGCTCGCCGCAACCGGCAAGACCGCGACCGGGGCCGGCACCGGCACCTATGTCGTCAAACCCGGCGATTCGATCGCCCGCATCGCCCAGCAGCATGGTGTGACGGCGGCCGAACTGAAAAAGGCGAACGGCCTCACCACCGGTGCGATCCGCATCGGCCAGACCCTGACCCTGCCGGCAAAGGCCAGCCAGGCGGCCGCTACACCCGTTGCCGCTGATCCGGTCAAGACCGCTTCGGTTCCGGCATCTGGGCAGCCCGCAGAATACAAGGCGCCTGCCGCCACGAAGTCGGTCTCGGAAGTCGCCTCGGTCGATCCGGAATCCTCTGCTCCGCAGGCAACGGGCATCGGCAAGTATCGCTGGCCGGCACGCGGCGCCGTCATCGCCAACTTCGGTTCGAACATCGATGGCAAGCGTTCCGACGGTATCGCGATTTCTGTCCCGACCGGTACACCGATCAAGGCCGCAGAAAACGGCGTCGTCATCTACGCCGGCAATGGCCTCAAGGAGCTCGGCAACACGGTTCTGATCCGCCACGACGACGGCAAGGTCACGGTCTACGGCCATGCCGACAGCCTGTCGGTTCAGCGCGGCCAGAAGGTTCAGCGTGGCCAGACGATCGCCACCTCCGGTATGAGCGGCAATGTCACCCGCCCGATGCTGCATTTCGAAGTCCGCAAGGATGCGGCTCCGGTCAATCCGATCACTTATCTGGAATAGGTTTTGCGTACCAGGTAATGGCCAAAGGCCCGGGTTCGTCCCGGGCCTTTTTCGTTGGATCATGCGTTGTCTGTGGAGATCCGCAGGCGACCGGCGAGGTCCTGGATATATTGCCAGGCGACACGGCCGGAGCGGCCGCCGCGCGTCGTCGCCCATTCGAGCGCCGCATGATGCAGCTCTGCCTGGGGCAGGGGCAGCTTGAAGTGGGCCGCATAGCCGTCGATCATCGTCAGATAGTCGTCCTGGCTGCATTTGTGGAAACCGAGCCACAGACCGAAACGGTCCGAAAGCGAGACTTTCTCCTCCACGGCTTCCGACGGATTGATGGCCGTTGACTGCTCGTTTTCCATCATGTGGCGCGGCAGGAGGTGTCGGCGGTTCGACGTGGCATAAAAAAGGACATTGTCCGGCCGGCCCTCAATGCCGCCGTCGAGCGCTGCTTTGAGCGATTTGTAGGCGGTGTCGTCATGGTCGAAGGACAGGTCGTCGCAGAAGACCAGGATGCGATAGGGAGCGGCCTTGAGGATATCGAGCAACCCCGGTAGCGAGGCAATGTCCTCGCGGTGGACTTCGATGAGCTTGAGGGCGGCGCCGGTTGTCGCCCTGATGTCGGCATGCACGGCCTTGACCAGCGAGGACTTGCCCATGCCGCGCGCACCCCACAGCAGCACGTTGTTGGCCGGGAAACCCTGGGCAAAGCGCAGCGTGTTGTCGTGCAGGATGTCACGCACATGATCGACGCCGCGGATCAGGGAGAGCGCGACCCGGTTCGGCCGTTTCACGGGCTGCAGGTGCTGGCGGGTGGCGTTCCAGACAAAACAGTCGGCCGCCTCCCAGTCGTTCGCGACGGGTGCGGGCCCCGCCAGTCGTTCAACCGCATTGGCAAGCCGCGTTACTTCGGCAAGCAGCGCCGCCATCATCTGATCAGCCATCATGTCCTCCAAGCCCGGTGAAATCGGAGCTTTGCCTGTCTGGGGACGCGGTATCACGAGCATTTGCGCACAGAAAGTGTAAGGACCGGGAAAATGGTACGCCTTCGCGCTGTTTCTGTTGCATTCATAGGCCCGGTTACTATATTCCGGCGACCTGAACGGGGGGTGCCCGAGCGGCGCTTACACTTGTCTTCATAGGAGTTTCACATGTTTGTCACGCCAGCCTTTGCCCAGGACGCGACGGGTGCTACCGGCGCCATGGGGTCGGGTTTCGAGATGCTTCTGCTCTTCGCACCGCTGATGGTCGTCTGGTACTTCTTCCTGATCCGTCCGCAGCGCCAGCAGATGAAGAAGCGTGAGGAAACGTTGTCGACCATCCGCCGCGGCGATCAGGTCATCATGGGTGGCGGCATTGTCGCCAAGGTGACCAAGGTGGTCGACGACAAGGAACTCGAAGTCGAAATCGCCGATGGCGTGAAGGTTCGTGTTCTGCGCCAGTACATCGCGGAAGTCCGCGTCAAGGGCGAGCCGGTCAAGACCGAAACGGCAGCCTGATCCCCCGCTTGGGCCGGCACTGCGCCGGCCTTTGCTCTTTTTCCGCCTATTTTCCGAGAGTTCCATGCTTCACATTTCCCGCTGGAAGACTGCGTTCATCTGGTTGACCGTCCTGGTCAGCATTCTGATTGCCATACCGAATGTCTTCTCAGACGAGACGCTGAAGTCCTTCCCGTCGTGGCTGCCGACCAACAAGGTCACGCTCGGCCTCGACCTGCAGGGCGGCTCGCATATCATGCTGAAGCTGGAGCGCCAGGACATCGTCAAGGAACGGTTGGAAACGATCGTCGGCGATGTGCGCACGCAGCTGCGTGATGCCAATATCCGCTATACCGGGCTGTCCGGCGTCGGCCAGCAGATCCAGGTTCGCATCTCCGATACGGACAAAGTCGCTGCAGCGGTCGAGGCCCTGACCTCGCTCACCACGCCGGTGAGTGTCGGCGGCCTGACCGGTGGTTCGGTCACGGAAGTGACGATGGAACAGGCAGAAGACGGCCTGCTGCGCCTGACGCTGACCGATCCGGGCATCGACTACCGCGTTTCCTCCGCACTGACACAGTCGATGGAAGTCGTCCGTCGCCGCGTCGACGAACTCGGCACCACCGAGCCGTTGATCCAGCGCCAGGGCGAAGACCGCATCATCGTCCAGGTGCCGGGTCTGACCGATCCGCAGCGTCTGAAGTCTCTGCTCAACCAGACCGCCAAGCTGTCCTTCCGCATGGTGGACACCTCGATGCCGGTCACGGAAGCGATCAACACCCGCCCGCCGGCCCAGTCGGAAGTGCTCTATTCGACCGATGATCCGGCCGTGCCTTATCTGGTCGAGAAGCGCGCGCTGATCTCGGGTGAAAACCTCGTTGACGCCCAGGCGTCGTTCGACCAGCGTTCGAACGAGCCGGTCGTCAGCTTCCGCTTCGACAGCCGCGGCGCCCAGCGCTTCGCCCAGGCAACGCAGCAGAATGTCGGCCGTCCCTTCGCCATCATCCTCGATGACCAGGTCATTTCCGCTCCTGTGATCCGCGAGCCTATTCTCGGCGGTTCGGGTCAGATCTCGGGCAATTTCTCCGTTGAAGGGGCAAACGACCTGGCCGTACTTCTGCGCGCCGGTGCATTGCCGGCAACGCTCACCGTGGTTGAAGAACGCACCGTCGGTCCGGGCCTTGGCCAGGATTCGATCAATGCCGGCGTCACCGCCAGTATCCTCGGCGCGCTTGCCGTCGTCGCCTACATGATGGTCTTTTACGGGACCTTCGGCCTGATGGCGAACATCGCGCTCACGGCCAACATCATCATGATCATGGCGGCGCTGACGCTGATCGGCTCGACGCTGACGCTGCCGGGTATCGCCGGTATCGTGCTCACCATGGGTATGGCCGTCGACTCCAACGTTCTGATCTATGAGCGCATCCGCGAGGAAGCGCGCAATGGCCGGTCACTGATCCAGTCGATCGACATCGGCTTCAAGAAGGCCTTTGCGACCATCGTCGACGCCAACCTGACGACCCTGATCGCGGCCGTGGTTCTGTTCTTCCTCGGCTCCGGCCCGGTGCGCGGCTTTGCCGTGACGCTCTCCATCGGTATCGTCACCACGGTCTTCACCGCCTTTACCATGACCTTCTGGCTGATGGCGCACTGGTATCGCTGGAAGCGTCCGAAGTTCATCCCGAAGAGCGTTCGCACCGGCTTCTTCGACAACCGCAACATCCGCTTCATGGCGATGCGCAAGATCAACTTCGCAGCCGCCATGCTGATTTCGATCGCTTCGGTGATCGGCTTCTTCACCGTCGGCATGAATCTCGGCATCGACTTCAAGGGTGGCTCGATCATCGAGGTCAAGGCACGCCAGGGTGCGGCGGACCTGTCCGATATCCGCGAGCGGCTGAGCCAGTTGAACCTCGGCGAAATCCAGGCTCAGGGCTTCGGTGACGACAGTAGCGCGTTGATCCGACTGCAGGCGCAGGACGGCGGCGAGAATGCCGAGCAGTCGGCCCTTGCAAAGGTCCGAGGCGAACTGGAAGCCGAATACGATTTCCGCCGTGTGGAAGTTGTCGGTCCGTCGGTGTCGAGCGATCTCACCTACACCGCCACTCTTGGCGTGGCCGTGGCGCTGCTCGGTATCCTCATTTACATCTGGTTCCGCTTCGAATGGCAGTTCGCTCTGGGCGCCATCATCGCCACCCTGCACGACGTCATCTTCACGCTTGGCCTGTTCGTGCTGACCGGGTTCGAATTCAACCTGACCAGTATCGCCGCCATCCTGACGATCATCGGCTATTCGCTGAACGACACCGTTGTCGTCTACGACCGCATGCGTGAAAATCTGCGACGCTACAAGAAGATGCCGCTCGACGTGCTGATCGACGAATCGATCAACCAGACGCTGTCGCGAACGGTTCTGACGGCAGGTTCCACCTTCCTGGCTCTGCTTGCTCTCTACATCTTCGGTGGCGAAGTCATCGCCTCCTTCACCTTCGCCATGCTCGCCGGTGTGGTGATCGGGACCTTCTCGTCGATCTACATCGCGGGTCCGGTGCTGATCGCCTTCAAGCTGCGCCCCGAGACCTTCCAGAAAGGCGACGAGAGCGACGCCGACAAGGCTGCCGCGAAGGCGGGGGCCTGAGCCGATGATCTTCGGTTTTGGAGATAAGGGCATCGTCAAGCGCGATGCCCATTTCCCCGGCCGGCCGGTGATCGATTCCTATGGCAATGGCGGTTTCCGTTTTGCCGACATGTCCCACAAGGGCTCCCTTCTCCTGCTGCCATCCGGTGTCTATGGCTGGGATCAGACGGAAGAGGAGCCCCTGACAGTCCGATCCTTCGAACGTGTGTTTGCCGAGACGGGCATCGAATTCCTCATTGTTGGAACGGGCCAGCAGCTTCGGCTGATCGACCCGGCCGTGCGGGCCGCGCTCAAGGAGAAGGGCATCGCCAGCGATCCGATGGGAACCGGCGCTGCGTTGCGTACGTATAACATCATGCTGGCCGAAGAGCGGCCGGTCGCAGCGGCTCTGATTGCCGTCTGAGCAAGCCCCCGAAAGGTGCCCCGTGAGCGAAATGAAGCCGGACAATGAGGCGCTGTGCCTCGCAGCCCTGCGCGATTTCGACCGCGACCGTTATCTCGCGGCACTGCTGACACCGGCGGAAAAGCGCGCATCCATCGTTGCGCTCTATGCCTACAACGCCGAACTCGCGAGGGTCCGCGAACTTGTCCGTGAGCCGCTGCCCGGAGAGGTGCGCTTGCAATACTGGCGTGACCTCCTCCAAGGTTCCGGCCATGGCGAGACGGCGGCCAATCCGGTCGCGGCCGAACTGCTGCGGGCGATCCGGGATCGCGGATTGCCTGTTGCCGCACTCGTCGCGATGGCCGATGCCCGCATTTTCGATCTCTACGACGACCCTATGGAATCAACGCAGATGTTCGAAGGCTATGCCGGAGAAACGTCGGCGTCTCTCATCCAGCTCGCGTCGCTTGTGCTTGATGCGAAGGCAGCCGAAGGCGCGTTCGACATCGTCGGTCATGCCGGCGTGGCACTGGCGGTGGCCGGCGCGCTTCTGCTGCTGCCGGTCCACAAAGCGCGCGGCCAGGTTTACCTGCCGCTGACGGTTCTCTCGGCAGCCGGCCTCGATCGCGAGAGTTTCCTGGAAGGCCGGGATCCTGCGCGGCTGAAGGCTGCCATCGAGGCCTTTGCCGGCTATGGCCTGGACCATTTGCGCCAGGCGCGGGCTGCGGGGGCGATCCCGAAGAGCCTGCTGCCGGCCTTTCTGCCTGTGTCCCTGGCGTCGGGCGTCCTCAAACGCGCCGCGCGCAATGGTGCCTCGGCACTCTCCCACGACTTCCGCGCGCCGCAATGGCGCCGTCAGCTGGCGATGCTGCGGCTCCTAGTGACCGGTCACCTGTAGGCGAGGTGGCGGATCTGCCAGTGGTCACGTTCGCGCAAGCCTGGGCGTTTATGCGGGAGCGGATATGAACTGCGACTGTGGAGCCGCGAGCCGATCATGGTGACCTGGGGTATCGTATTGGCGCTTGTCGGCGTCCTCGCCTACTTCTCTTCCCGCATGGCGCGTCAGCAGGACGCCGACGGCCTCCAGGATATGGGGCTGGCGATCATGGAGTTCGGCCGGGCCTTTCCGCAGGAGGCGATCCGCAGCCTGCATGCGACGGTCGACGGCAAGGCGGTTTTCGTCCGCCTGCACGACAACAAGGCCGGCTTCATGCGCAATATGCGCAGCCACTATGCTTGCCACCTCATCGAGCCCGGTACGGTTCGTGTGCGCGATCTCGGCAATGGCAAGAGCTTTGCGGTGGAGTTTCTCGAAGCACCGTTCCACAACGGCGAATTCCGCTTTGCAACGGCCGCTGAAGCGGCCGAAGTCTCGCTGTGGCTGCTGGGGAATTATGTCGGTCCGGCCGATCGCGAGATCGAGGTTCTGCCGAGCGCCTGAGGCACCCGGCAGCCCTGATCCGCCTCAGGCGCGGTCAAGCCACGCCTTGCAGTCTTCCAGCGCGCGCGCGGCCACCAGCTGCCGCTTCATGATCGTCTTGTCCTTGCCACGGAAGCGCTTGACGCCCTCCGGCTTGACGATCGAGCCCGGCTCCAGCTCCGGAAACAGCCCGAAATTGATGTTCATCGGCTGGAACGAGCGCTTGCCCGGTTCCTCGTCCGAGACGATATGGCCGCCGGTGATGTGGTTGAGCAACGAGCCGAGGGCAGTCGTCGCCGGCGGCAGGCTGATTTCCTCACCCTTGCGCTCAGCGGCTGCGAACCGGCCGGCGAGCAGGCCGATCGAGGCGCTTTCGACATAGCCTTCGCAGCCGGTGATCTGGCCGGCGAAACGCAGGCCTGGACGGGCCTTCAGCTGCAGGGTCGGATCGAGCAGCGTCGGGGAGTGGATATAGGTGTTGCGGTGCAGACCGCCGAGACGGGCAAATTCGGCGTTTTCCAGGCCCGGGATCATGCGGAAGATCTCCGCCTGGGCGCCATACTTCAGCTTCGTCTGGAAACCGACCATGTTGTAGAGCGTGCCAAGCGCATTGTCCTGACGCAGCTGCACGACGGCATAGGCCTTGACGGTCGGGTTATGGGCATTGGTGAGGCCCATCGGCTTCATTGGCCCGTGGCGGAGTGTCTCGCGGCCGCGCTCGGCCATGACCTCGATCGGCAGGCAGCCGTCGAAATAGGGTGTGCCTTCCCATTCCTTGAAACCGACGGCATCACCCTCGATCAGCGCGTCGATGAAGGCATTGTACTGGGTCTCGTCGAGCGGGCAGTTGATATAGTCCTTGCCCGTGCCGCCGGGGCCGACCTTGTCGTAGCGCGACTGGTACCAGCAGATGTCCATGTTGATGCTGTCACGATGCACGATCGGTGCGATGGCATCGAAAAAGGCGAGCGCATCCTCGCCCGTCTTCTCGCGAATGGCTTCTGCGAGCGACGGCGAGGTGAGAGGACCCGAGGCAATGATGGCGAGGTCCCAGGCTTCGGGCGGAAGCCCCGTGACTTCCTCGCGCACGATTGTGATGAGTGGATGGGCTTGGAGCTCTGCCGTGACCGCCTCGGAAAAGCCGTCGCGATCAACAGCCAGCGCACCGCCGGCCGGAACTTGGTGGCGGTCGGCGCAGGCCATGATCAGCGAATTCGCCATGCGCATTTCGGCATGGATGACGCCGACGGCATTGGAGGTTGCATCATCAGAGCGGAAGGAGTTGGAGCAGACCAGTTCGGCAAGGCCATCGGTCTTGTGTGCATCGGTGCCGCGCACGCCGCGCATTTCATGCAGGATGACCGGAACGCCGGCCTGGGCAATCTGCCAGGCGGCTTCGGAGCCGGCAAGGCCGCCGCCGATGATGTGAATGGGGGAGAAGGAGCTATCTGTCATGGGCGGCTTCCTATCACGGACGAGCGGCCAAGGTCCATCGGATCTCGCAGTCGACGGGGCATGCCGATCGCTGCAAGAGAGGTCCTGGAATCAAAAACGGCACCATGCGGTGCCGTTTCAAACCGACTTCAATGCAGTTCCGATCAACGGAAGGAGCGCGAAGCGATATTGCGGATTTCGTAGCGGGTGATGCCGATGTCGTTCAGGGTCTGGCTGGACAGGTTGCCCAGTTCGGCCATCGTGCGGCGGTAGCTCATCCAGTTCTTGGCAATGCGGATCGGGTTCATGGTCGTTTCCTCGGTTGTATCTCTTGGCTGATCCTGCGGTGTTTCCCGCATCAGCGATTGATGTTCTTATACGCCCGTAAAACAATATTGTGCAGTGCAAATAATGTGCGACTGCCATGCATTTGTGCATGAGGTTGGCGCGATAAGGAGCAAGTCCAGCCGGCTGCTCAAAAACGCGCCACAGGTTAATCGCTATTCATGAATGCAGAAAAGCCCGCAATCGCGGGCTTTTCGGAGGTCTGGAACGTGGGATTCGAGCCGTCAGATCGGCTTCACGAGGATATGCTTCTTTTTGCCCAGCGACAGCTTGATCACGCCATCGCCTGTCAGCTGTGCATTTCCGACAACCATGCGCTCGTCGGAGACTGCAGCGTCATTGATTTTTACCGCACCGCCCTGCACATGGCGACGGGCTTCACCGTTCGAGGCGGCAAGGCCCGCCTTGACGATCAGTCCGAGCAGGCCGATGCCGGCTTCGAGTTCGCTGGACGCGATTTCGACGGTCGGCAGCGTATCGGCGAGTGCGCCTTCCTCGAAGGTCTTGCGGGCCGTTTCGGCAGCCTGTTCGGCAGCGTCGCGACCATGCAGCAGGGTCGTGACTTCTGTGGCAAGGATCTTCTTGGCCTCGTTGATTTCGGATCCGCCAAGCGCAGCCAGACGGGCGATCTCGTCCATCGGGAGAATGGTGAAGAGCTTGAGGAAGCGCACGACGTCGGCGTCTTCGGTGTTGCGCCAGTACTGCCAGAAGTCATAGACCGGCAAGAGGTCGGCATTGAGCCAGACGGCACCCGAGGCCGACTTGCCCATCTTGGCGCCAGAAGAGGTGGTGAGCAGCGGTGCCGTCAGCGCATAGAGCTGCGGCGTGCCCATGCGGTGGCCGAGGTCGATGCCGTTGATGATGTTGCCCCACTGGTCGGAGCCGCCCATCTGCAGCCGGCAGCCATAGCGCTGGTTCAGTTCGACGAAGTCGTAGGCCTGCAGGATCATGTAGTTGAATTCGAGGAAGGACAGCGACTGCTCGCGGTCGAGGCGCGTCTTGACGCTGTCGAAGGAGAGCATCCGGTTGACCGAGAAATGCCGACCGACATCGCGCAGGAACTCGAGGTAGTTCAAGGGGCGCAGCCATTCGGCATTGTTGATCATCAGGGCGCCGCCCTTCGGACCATTGTTGTAGTCCAGATAATGCGAGAAGCAGCGCTTGATCGAGGCGATATTCTCTTCGATCGTCTCGAGGGTCATCAGCTTGCGCGCCTCCTCCTTGAAGGAGGGGTCGCCGACCATGCCGGTACCGCCGCCCATCAGCGAGATCGGCTGGTGGCCGGTCTGCTGAAACCAGCGCAGCATCATGATCTGCATCAGGTGACCGACATGCAAGCTGGATGCCGTCGGGTCATAGCCGATATAGGCCGTCACGCTTTCCTTGGCGAGCAGGTCGTCGAGCCCCGTTTCATCGGACATCTGATGAATGAAGCCGCGCTCGGAGAGAATGCGGAGGAAATCGGACTTGAACTTCGTCATGACGCTGTTGCTTTCGGGTTCTCTGATCTTTCGGTGGTATTCTTGGAAATCCGCGCGGGCTTTAGCATTGTTTTTTGAATTGTGCACCCGTCTCGGTCATGAATGTCGGCCAAGACGGGTGGTCGAATCGGGTGATGTATGGCGCGGATGAAGACAGCGATCGGTCTGATGAGCGGAACCTCGATGGACGGCATCGACGTGGCACTGGTGCGCACGGATGGCGAGGCTATCGTCGAGCGCGGCCCGTTTCTCTCGGTGCCCTATGAGCCGGCGTTTCGCGAGCGGCTGAAGCAGGCTCTGGACGACGCGAAGGCGATCCGGGAACGCCGCGAACGACCAGGCGATCTCTTCCGTATGGAGAGGGACCTAACGTTACGGCATGCCGAAGCGGTGCGCCTTTTTCTCAAGCATGCGGGATTGTCCGCATCCGACATCGACCTGATCGGCTTTCACGGTCAGACTGTTCTGCATCGTCCGGACGAAGGGCTGACCGTCCAGATCGGCGACGGCGCGTTGTTGGCAAAGAAGACCGGCATTCCCGTCGTCTACGACATGCGCGCCAATGACATGATGTATGGTGGGCAGGGCGCGCCACTGGTGCCGGTCTATCATCAGGCGCTGGCGCACCAGATCTCCGGCGATCAATGGCCCGTCTGTTTCGTCAATATCGGCGGCATTTCCAACCTGACCTTTCTCGGCCGCGACGGCACGATTACAGGTTTCGACAGCGGACCGGGTAACACCCTGATCGATCAATGGGTCGAGACCCATGCCGGCATCCCCTATGACGATGGCGGCCGCATTGCCTCGGAAGGAAGCGTGATCCCGGCGCTTGCCGACCGCTATCTCGACAATCCATTTTTCACAGCGCCGACACGCCGTTCGCTCGACCGCAATGATTTCCGGCCGCCGGAGGGCACTGATGCGGAACTCTCGGATGGTGCGCGCACACTGGCCTATGTCTCGGCCGCAGCGATTCTCAAATCCGCCGCCCACCTGCCAGCGCAGCCGAAGACCTATGTAATCTGCGGCGGCGGGCGGTTGAACCGGACCATCATGGCCGATCTGGCCCGGTTGGCGGGCGAACAGGGCGCCGACGTCCTGTCCGCGGAAGCAACCGGCTTTGACGGCGATGCGATGGAGGCCGAGGCCTGGGCCTATCTTGCCGTGCGGTCTGCACGGGGGCTGCCGCTGACCTTCCCGGGCACGACGGGCGTGACGTTGCCGGTCAGCGGCGGTGTGCTGGTACGCCCCGTGATTCTGGAAACCGAACGTCTGTTGCTGAGCCCATGGGAACGGGGGGATGAAGCCTCTCTTGCTGCTCTTCATGCGACGTCGGAAACGAGCCTCTATGTCGGCGAAGGCGTGCCCTGGAGCCTCGACTACGCGAAAAGACGCATTGATGGGTGGCGCTCCGCGTTTGCCTTACGCGGTCTGGCGACACTTAAGCTTCTGGCAAAGGACGATGGCGCTTTCATCGGGCGTGCCGGCATAAACTGGTACGAGGATGACGGGGCTCATCAGGTTGTCTACTCCATCGCCCGGCATGCCTGGGGACAGGGATATGCGACAGAGATCGCCGCCGCGCTCAGAGACTGGTTCTTCACCCGAAACATCGCTGACCGGCTCGAGGGCATGGCGCATGTCGACAACAAGGCTTCTATCCGCGTGCTGACGACGATCGGCATGACGCCCACCATCCTCAGGCAGGTTCGTGGAGAGCCCTGTCAGTTCTTCGAGATCGATCGGGTGTCATGGGAGCGGGCAAAGGCCATTCCATCCCGCAATCCCAATTCATAGGCATGCCGGATGCCGGCGGCGTCACCCACGGCAAACTTGTTCACCGGAATGTCTTCGCTCGGACCGACCACGATGCGATTGGGGGCTGATGGCGGTTTGCGGCCGAAGCGGGTCGAGAGAAGCAGCGTGCGCCAGCCCTTGTTCTCCACCTCGCGCAACTTCGTCAGCGGCGGATTGTCGACGAGGCCGCCGTCGAGATAGGCGCGACCACGCACGCGTCCGATCGGCATGAAGGGCGGGACGGACGAGGTTGCCATTAGCGCATCCACCAATTCCCCCGGGTAGTCGATATTGTGCGTCGATATCCACACTGGCCGCAGGCCCAGTCTTGCGCCGGCCTTGGAATGCACGCCGTCCGTCAGCAGTTTTTCGATCTGGTAGGCTCCGATCGAACCCAGTGCGCCGAATGCACCGGGCATCCAATCGGGCAGTTCGGAAAGCTGGATCAGCATGGGCGGGGCGGCCTTCAAGGCCGCGAGTTCCTCATTGCCGAATTCGCTGTCGAGCAGTTGGCGGAAGAGCGACCCGACCACGAGAGGGGATTGCCGGCGCCGCAGCGCCCGCCAGTCGACGCCGCGATGTCCCTTTTCGGCAAAGGCGAAGGCGGAGGCCCGCACTCGGTCCCCGACGCCGGCCAGAAACATGGCGCCGTGATAGGCCCCGGCGGAGACGGAGACGTAGAAGCGCGGATTGAGGGACTGGTGTTCGCTGTAGGCTTTCAGAAACCCGCTCTGCCAGTAGCAGCGGTTTCCACCGCCTGCGAGCCCGACGGCGTCGAAGGAAAGGTCTGAGGTCATTGAAAATCACGTATGTAAATAATGATCACAGGTCAGTCGCGCTGCAGGAGAGCGAGTGCCTCTGCTTCCCGACCTTTGCCACGTTCGGCCATCTCCTGGAACAGGCGGTGGGCATCATGCTGCATGACCATCTCAGCCGTCATATCGGACAACAGGCGCTCGGGGGTCACGCCTTTTTCAGCCGCGATCAGGTCCACCTTTTCATGGACCTCCGAACTCAGTTCAACGGTCAATGCATTCATGCCCAAAGCCTCCTGGCGGCTGTCTCTGGAGTTTCGATCATGATGTGCGGAAACCTGAGTTCGGCCCGCTCGAAATCGCGAATGTTCGATGTGACGAGTATATGCGCATTGGCCGAGATTGCCAATTCGAGCAGGTGATTGTCACCGTCATCGACCAGATTGGGACGCCACTTGAAATAGGCGGTGCGCCAATGGCAGCGTGAGAGGAAGATTTCCAGAAGTGCCGTGCGCTCTTGGGAATTCAGTCGGGCGCGCAGGAATGGTTCGGTTCTGGATAAGACGTCACGGTATTCCATCAAAAGTGGACCGGACATGAAAGGGACGAATCGTCCGTCGAAACAAGCCTCAATCACCTTCGAGGCAGGACCCTGGCCGATACAAGCGCTGATTAAAACGTTTGTATCGGCCACGATCCGGATCATGTCACCGGATCCGCTTGGCGGCCGGTTCGGGGACCAGTTCGCCTTCGAGGCGACGGTCGAGATAGTCTTCGCATTCGCCCATCAGCGTTTCCACCTGGCCGTTGAAGAAGTGGTTGGCGCCGGTCACCGTCTTGTGGGTGATCAAGATGCCCTTCTGCGTCTTCAGCTTGTCGACGAGGCCCTGGACGTCCTTTTCCGGCGCCACCTTGTCGCCGTCTCCATGGATGATCAGGCCGGAGGACGGGCAGGGGGCGAGGAAGGAGAAGTCGTAGATGTTCGGCTGCGGCGCAATCGACATGAAACCTTCGATCTCAGGGCGACGCATCAGGAGCTGCATGCCGATCCAGGCGCCGAAGGAGTAACCGGCGACCCAGCAGCTCTTCGAATCCGGATGCAGGCTCTGCACCCAGTCGAGCGCCGATGCGGCATCCGACAGCTCGCCGGCACCATGGTCGAATTCGCCCTGGCTGCGGCCGATGCCGCGGAAGTTGAAGCGCAGCGTGGTGAAGCCGCGCTTCTGGAACATGTAGAAGAGCTGGTAGACGATCTGGTTGTTCATCGTCCCGCCGAACTGCGGATGCGGATGCAGGATGATGGCGATCGGTGCGCTTTTTTCCTTCGACGGCTGGTAACGACCTTCGAGGCGGCCCGCCGGGCCGTTGAAAATGACTTCGGGCATTGAGACTCCGGTCCGTAACAATTCTGTCGGCTCTGGCGCATCATATCAGGAAGCTGACTTGACGAAGTCAGTCAGCTTTTCTAAAACGAAGTTTAGAACCGTTCGAAACTGGATGCGGCTGCATCCGGGTTGAAGGTGTCATAGGACAAGCCCGGCCGAAATTTCAAGGAAAATGCGCCGGGGGAACCAGAGGTCTGCCTGAGGAATGGCAATCGCACGCATCTATCTGGACTGGAACGCGACCGCGCCGCTCTTGGGCGTGGCGCGCGATGCCGTCCTGGAAGCGATGACCCTGCCCGGCAACCCGTCTTCGGTGCATGCCGAAGGGCGTGCCGCGCGGGTTGTGGTTGAAAAGGCGCGCCGGCATGTGGCTTCGCTCCTCGGCGCCGAGCCGGCCCATGTGACCTTCACGGGCAGCGCGACGGAAGCGGCGAACCACGTCCTCTCTCCTGTCTACCGCATGGGCAAGGCGAAGATCGCCGTCGGCCGCCTCTATGTCTCGGCGATCGAACATCCGGCGGTCCGCAATGGCGGCCGTTTTGCGCCTGAGCAGGTGTCGGAAATCCCGGTCACGCCACAGGGTCTCGTCGATCTGAACGCGCTGGCGGATCTGCTCGCCGCCCATGATGTCACTTCCGGCATGCCGCTCGTCGCGATCATGCTGGTCAACAATGAAACCGGTCTGATTCAGCCAATCCGCGACGCAGCCGCCATCGTAAAGAAGCATGGTGGCCTTCTGGTGGTTGACGCCGTCCAGGCAGCGGGACGAATTCCGGTGTCGATCACAGACCTCGGTGCCGATTTCCTCATCGTCTCGGCGCACAAGCTGGGCGGCCCCAAGGGTGTGGGTGCGCTCGTGTCGCGCGGCGAAACGCTGATGCCCGAACCGCTGGTGCGCGGTGGCGGCCAGGAAAAGGGCCATCGAGCGGGAACGGAAAACCTGGCTGCGATCGCGGGCTTCGGCGCGGCGGCGCGGGCCGCGGGTGAAGATATCGAGGGACGCAATGCCGCGATTGCGGCTCTGCGCGACCGGGCTGAAGAGGCGATGCTCAGCGTCGCGCCAGAGACTGTCATCTACGGCCGTAGGCTTGCCCGCGTCGCCAACACAAGTTTCTTCCGTCTGCCGGGCCTGAAGGCCGAGACGGGGCAGATTGCATTCGATCTCGAAGGTGTGGCGCTCTCGGCCGGGGCTGCCTGCTCCTCGGGCAAGGTTGGCGCCAGCCATGTGCTGACGGCCATGGGCGAGGATGCCGCACATGGTGCGCTGCGCCTGTCGCTCGGAACCGGTACGACGGAGGCTGATATTGACCGCTTCACCGCGGTCTTCGAAAAGGTCGCTCAACGCCGCAAGCGCGCCGAACAGGCAGCGTAAAGCGCAGGAAAACTTGACGAGTGTTCGTTTTTCCCTTGCCAAGAGGGTGAAATGCTGGCTCGAAAACCTTAAGTATGGCGGGACACCGCCCAACGTTAACAAGCTGCCGGAATTTGGCCCGGCAAGATTGGAGAACGACCATGGCTGCTGTGCAGGAAACGATCGATCAGGTTCGCCAGATCGATGTGGATCAGTACAAGTATGGTTTTGAAACCACCATCGAAGTCGACAAGGCCCCGAAGGGACTGTCGGAAGATATCGTCCGCTTCATTTCGGCCAAGAAGAACGAGCCGGAATGGATGCTCGAATGGCGCCTCGACGCCTACAGGCGCTGGCTGACGATGGAAGAGCCCACCTGGGCCCGCGTCGACTATCCGAAGATCGATTTCAACGACATCTACTATTATTCGGCGCCGAAGACGGCGGCCGGCCCGAAGTCGCTGGACGAGGTCGATCCGGAACTTTTGAAGGTCTATGAGAAGCTCGGCATTCCGCTGAAAGAGCAGGAAATGCTGGCAGGCGTCCAGACCTCGAAGATCGCCGTCGATGCCGTCTTCGATTCGGTCTCGGTCGTCACGACCTTCAAGGCCGAGCTGATGAAGGCCGGCGTGATCTTCATGTCGATCTCGGAAGCGATCCGCGAATATCCTGATCTGGTGAAGAAGTATCTCGGCTCGGTCGTACCCGTCACCGACAACTACTATGCGACGCTGAACTGCGCGGTCTTCACCGACGGCTCCTTCGTGTACATCCCCAAGGGCGTCCGTTGCCCGATGGAGCTCTCGACCTATTTCCGCATCAACGAGAAGAACACCGGCCAGTTCGAGCGCACGCTGATCGTCGCCGAAGAAGGCGCCTACGTCTCCTATCTCGAAGGCTGCACGGCACCGCAGCGCGACGAAAACCAGCTGCATGCAGCCGTGGTCGAACTCGTCGCCATGGATGACGCAGAGATCAAGTATTCGACGGTCCAGAACTGGTATCCCGGCGACAAGGACGGCAAGGGCGGCATCTACAACTTCGTCACCAAGCGTGGCGATTGCCGTGGCGACCGCTCCAAGATCTCTTGGACCCAGGTCGAGACCGGCTCTGCGATCACCTGGAAATACCCGTCCTGCATTCTGCGCGGCGATGATAGCCAGGGCGAGTTCTACTCGATCGCCGTCTCCAACGGTCATCAGCAGGTCGACAGCGGCACCAAGATGATCCATCTCGGCAAGAACACCAAGAGCCGGATCATCTCCAAGGGCATCTCGGCGGGCGTGTCGCAGAACACCTATCGCGGCCAGGTCTCGATGCACCGCAAGGCGGAAAATGCCCGCAACTTTACCAATTGCGATTCGCTCCTGATCGGTGACACCTGCGGCGCGCATACGGTTCCTTACATCGAGGTGAAGAACTCGACGGCCAAGGTGGAGCACGAGGCGACGACCTCGAAGATCTCCGAGGACCAGAAGTTCTACGCCATGCAGCGCGGCATCCCGGAAGAAGAGGCGATCGCGCTCATCGTCAACGGCTTCGTCCGCGACGTCATCCAGCAGCTGCCAATGGAATTTGCGGTTGAGGCGCAGAAGCTGATCAACATCTCGCTTGAGGGGTCGGTCGGTTAACCTTGCAGGATTGTCTGAATGGAAGCGGACAGGGGGAAGCAGAGGCAGTGGACCTACCTGAGAGAGAAAATGGAGCGGATCTACGACCGTGCCGGATATCTCTTGCTCATGGTCGGTGTCTTGTTCGTTTTGTTCGTGACCTTCTACTCGGATGACTGGTTGCAAACGCTCTGGCGAGGTGTGCTCATAATCATGACGCGTGGTCGAAGTGATCCTGCGGCCTGAAATGGGAACGTTTCGATGTCTAATGCTCTAGCGTTCAGGCCGAGTTGGCCAGAACTCAAGGGTCTACAAACATCTCTCTCAAGGGAAGGGTGGGGTGATGAACGAGAAAGTCGAGAATCTAATTCTGGAGCACCTGCGCATCATGCGCACCGACATCGCTTCGTTGAAGGAAGAGATGGTTGGAATGCGCTCCGAAATGCGGGCTGTGAAGCAGTATATGGCTGGGTTCATGACCGACGAGACAAGACAGGATGGCGAGATCGCGGAATTGAAGCTGCGTCTCGACCGGATCGAAAAGCGGCTCGAATTGAGCGAGGGTTAACCAGGCCGGTGCGCGCTGCGCAGGGCCTGTGGACCGTGTATCCTCGGGACAAGCCCGAGGATGACGAACAGGAAAAGATGCGCCCATCGGGCGCAACAGGAAACGACAGGCGGCCCTTGAACCGCCCGATGGACAGGAAGACAGACATGCTTGAAATCAGAAACCTCCATGCCCGCATCGCCGAAGACGGCACCGAAATCATCAAGGGTCTGAACCTGACCGTAAAGGCCGGCGAAGTGGCTGCCATCATGGGCCCGAACGGCTCCGGCAAGTCGACGCTGTCCTACATTCTCTCGGGTCGCGAAGACTATGAAGTGACTGAAGGCGACATTCTCTACAACGGCGAGAGCATCCTCGAGCTCGACCCGGCCGAGCGCGCCGCAAAGGGCATTTTCCTGGCCTTCCAGTATCCGGTCGAAATCCCGGGCGTCGCCACCATGCAGTTCCTCAAGGTCGCGATGAACTCGCAGCGCAAGGCGCGTGGCGAAGCGGAACTGACGACGCCGGACTTCATCCGCCGCGTCAAGGAAGCGTCGGCGGAGCTGAAGATCAATCCTGATATGCTGAAGCGTCCGCTGAACGTCGGCTTCTCCGGCGGCGAAAAGAAGCGCGCCGAGATCCTGCAGATGGCGTTGCTCGAGCCGAAGCTCTGCATCCTGGATGAAACCGACTCTGGCCTCGACATCGATGCGCTGAAGATCGTCGCTGACGGCGTGAACGCCCTGAAGCGTCCGGACCGCGCGACCGTCGTCATCACCCACTACCAGCGCCTGCTCGATTACATCGTGCCGGACAGCGTGCACGTTCTCTACAAGGGCCAGATCATCAAGTCGGGCGACAAGTCGCTGGCGCTTGAGCTGGAAGCCAACGGCTATGCCGATATCACGGGGCAGGCTGCCTGAGTTCGGCAGAGTTTGAAGGAGTTGCACCGATGACTTTGCAAGCGGCCAACCGGCTCACCGCAGCCGAGACCCAGCTCATCGACGCCTATACCAACCAGATCGGCAGCCTTCCGGGCGATGGCGCCGTTTTGCTGAAGCGTGACGGCCTGTTCGACGGACTGAAGCGCCAGGGGCTGCCGACGCGTCGCGTCGAGACCTTCCACTATACCGACCTCAAGGCGCTCCTGCGTGCACTGCCCGCGGACGAACCGCAGGCCGTTGCCAAGTCTGAGGCACCGATCGTCAATGACGGTACGGTTCTGCGCATTCTGCAGGGCGCGGCGGAAACGCCGGCCAATCTGCCGGAAGGGCTGACGGTCGAACTCTACCGCGAAGCGCTGTCAAGCGGCGCTGCTGCCGAGGGTCTGACCGCCTTCAACAGCGATGACACGATCGGCCGCATCAACGGCGCCTTCGTTCGTGACGGCTACGCTATTGCTGTTGCCGCCGATACCGTGATTGACCGTCCGGTGGAGCTGCAGTCGGTTCATGCGGCCGGCCAGCTGCATCTGCGTTTCCCGGCGACCTTCGGCAAGGGTTCGAAGGCAACGGTGATCGAACGCCATATCGGCCAGAGCGGTTCCGCTGCTTTGGCCACGGTCGTTGCCGACCTGAAGCTCGACGAGGGCGCCGAGATCACCTGGGTCATCGTCCAGGGCGAAGGTGATGCCGACAGCCATCTGGGCCAGATCCGCGCCGAGCTCGGTGCGGACTCAAAATTCCGGCTGTTCGTCATCAATGCCGGCGGCAAGCTGGTGCGCCAGGAAGTGCATGTGAAGACGGTTGGCGAAGGCTGCGACTTCACCCTGCGCGGCGTCAATCTGCTGGGCGGCGACACCCATACCGACGTCACCATGACGCTCGGCCATGACGTGCCGAACACCACCTCGACGGAAATCATCCGCAACGTGCTGTTCGACCGCGCCAAGGGCGTGTTCCAGGGCATGATCCGGGTGGCCCCGGATGCCCAGAAGACCGATGCGCGCATGGCCTGCAACACGCTGCTGATGTCCGACGATGCCGAGTTTTCGGTCAAGCCCGAGCTCGAAATCTTCGCCGATGATGTGCAGTGCGCCCATGGCGCGACGGTTGCCGACATCCACAAGAGCCATCTCTACTACCTGATGTCGCGCGGCATTCCGGAAAAGAAGGCGCGTGGCCTTCTGGTCAACGGTTTCGTCGCCGAGATCGTCGAGGAACTGGAAGACGAAGCCCTCGTCGAAGCCCTGGAAGAGATCATCACCGACTGGCTGGAGCACCATGGCTGACACGATCGCGGCACGGACAGGGTATGACGTAGACGCCATCAGGCGGGATTTCCCGATCCTGTCGCGCGAGGTCTATGGCAAGCCACTGGTCTATCTCGACAATGCCGCTTCGGCCCAGAAGCCGAGACAGGTCATCGATGCGATCGCGCACGCCTATTCGAATGAATATGCGAACGTGCATCGTGGCCTGCATTTCCTGTCCAATGCCGCGACGGACGCCTATGAAGCGGCGCGCGAGAAGGTGCGCCGTTTCCTGAATGCCCCCTCGATCGACGAGGTGATCTTCACCAAGTCCTCCACCGAAGCGATCAACACGGTCGCCTATGGCTGGGGCATGAAACATATCGGCGAGGGCGACGAGATCGTGCTCTCGATCATGGAGCACCACTCCAACATCGTGCCCTGGCATTTCCTGCGCGAGCGCAAGGGTGCCAAGCTTGTCTGGGCACCGGTCACCGATGACGGCGCCTTCGACATGGAAGCCTTTGTCGGCTGCCTGACCGAGCGCACCAAGCTGATCGCCATCACCCATATGTCCAACGCGCTTGGTACCGTCGTTCCGATCAAGGAAGTCTGCCGCATTGCCCATGAGCGTGGCATCGCTGTCATGGTCGATGGCAGCCAGGGCGCGGTGCATACGCCCGTCGACGTCCAGGATCTCGGCTGCGACTGGTATGCCATCACCGGCCACAAGCTCTATGGTCCCTCCGGCATCGGCGTGCTCTGGGGCAAGATGGACCGCCTGCGCGACATGGACCCCTTCATGGGCGGCGGCGAGATGATTGTCGAAGTCTCCGAAGACCGCGTCACCTATAACGAGCCGCCGCATCGCTTCGAGGCCGGCACACCGCCGATCGTTCAGGCGATCGGGTTGGGCTACGCGCTCGACTATATGGAAGCGCTTGGCCGTCAGAACATTGCCGCGCACGAGGAAAGCCTGCGCGCCTATGCGCATGAGCGCCTCTCCGCGATCAATTCGCTCAAGATCATCGGCAATGCACCGGGCAAGGGGGCAATTTTCTCCTTCGAACTCGCCGGCATCCATGCCCATGACGTCTCGACCATGATCGATCGTCGCGGTGTCGCCGTCCGCGCCGGAACCCATTGCGCCCAGCCGCTGCTCGCCCGCTTCGGCGTGACCTCCACTTGCCGCGCCTCCTTTGGTCTCTATAACACACGGGAAGAAGTCGATGCTTTGGCCGACGCGCTGGATTATGCGCGCAGCTTCTTCGCCTGAGGAATGAACACCATGAGTGACACAGAAACCAAGCCTGATGTCCGCGAGGGCATCATCAACACCGCGATCCCGCCGGAAGAAGTGGCGCGCCTGTCGGATGATATCGTTGCGGCGCTGAAGACCGTCTATGATCCGGAAATCCCGGCCGACATCTTCGAACTGGGATTGATCTACAAGATCGACATCGAAGACGACCGCACGGTGAAGATCGTCATGACCCTGACGGCACCCGGGTGCCCGGTTGCCGGCGAAATGCCGGGCTGGGTCGAAAATGCTGTCGGTTCCGTTGAGGGCGTCTCCGGCGTCGAGGTCGAAATGAGCTTCGATCCGCCATGGACCCCCGACCGCATGTCCGAAGAGGCGCAGGTCGCCGTCGGCTGGTATTGATAGGCCGCCCAGGCCTCTCTACATTCAAGGCACAAGAAACGCCGGACCTTGAACCCGGTTGTGGATGGAGATTATGCCGATGGCCTTTCAAGTGATGTCGATGAGCGAAGCGGCGGCTGCCCGCGTCAAGGCAATCGTCGAAAATTCGGGTCCTGATGCCAAGGGCATCCGGGTCGGGATCAAAAAGGGCGGTTGCGCCGGGATGGAATATACCATCGACCTGGTCACCGAACCCAACCCCAGGGATGACCGGATCGAGCATGATGGTGCGACGGTGTGGATCGATCCGGCCGCAGTTCTCTACCTGCTGGGCACCGAAATGGGCTTCGAGACAACCACGCTGCGTTCCGGGTTCACCTTCCACAATCCCAATCAGACGTCGGCCTGCGGCTGCGGCGAATCGGTCGAACTGAAAGCGGCCGATCTTGCGGAACTGGCCCGTCAGCGCGAAAGCGCCTAAGCGAAAAGGCGGCCCCTTCACCCATGACGCCCGGCTGTGTCCGGGCGTTTTTTGTTGCTGGTCCCGATGGGGGAAATCTTCGCTAACTTTCGAAGCGTTCCGCAAATTATCTTGATTTAACTTTATGAACGTTATATTTTGCGGAAATGGAAAAGATTGACCGCAAAATAATCGATATGCTGGGTGAGGATTCCCGCCGCTCTCTGGCGAGCATCGGTGACGCCGTCGAGCTGTCGCCATCGGCGGTGAACGAGCGGATTCGCAGACTGGTCGCGACCGGTGCTATCAGGCGGTTCACGGTGGAAGCTGATCCGGCGGCGATCGATCTGCCCGTCACGGCCTTCGTACTCGTCGCATTGAACTACGATGCCGGTGAGGACACATTCAGATCCGTCATCGCGACGCATCCGGCCGTTCTGGAATGCCATCACGTCACCGGCAGTTGGTCTTACATGCTGAAAATACGTGCGGCGGACCTTGCCGGCGTCGAAGCCTTTTTGGGGGACCTCAAGATCCGCCGCTTCGTCGCCCGCAGCGAGACGATGATTGCCTTGTCGACGGTCTGCGAGCGCGGTCTTCCTTTGGCAGGAGGGTGAGATGGATCCCCTGCTTTTTGCGAAAGGCCTCGTGCTTGGCATGGCAATCGCCGCGCCGCTTGGGCCGATCGGTGCGCTTTGCATCAACCGGACCCTGGAGCGTGGCTTCTGGGCAGGGGTTGCCGGCGGGTTGGGCACGGCGCTGGCCGACGGCGTTTACGCAGCCCTCGCTGCTGCAGGCTTTACCGCGCTTTCAGGCGTCCTGGCTGCGATCGAGTGGCCACTGCAGGTCGTCGGCGGCCTGTTTCTGCTCTATCTCGGCCTGCAGGGCTTGAAACCGCGTGCCGATGTTTCGGCCGCCTCTGTCGGTTCGAAAGGATTGGTGGCCACGACAGCCGCGACCTTTCTGCTGACCATCGCGAATCCGGCGACCATCCTCTCCTTCGCTGCAATCTTCGCCGGCCTCGGACTTGCGGCCGGAGAGGGCGGTTGGGCTGCAGTCATGCTTGTGGTTGGTGTTTTCCTCGGCTCGCTCGCTTGGTGGTTTTTCCTGAGCGGCGCGGTAAGCTTGATGCGCAAACGTCTCCCGCAACGGTTCACGCTGATGGTTGCACAGGTTTCTGCGGTGATCCTGATCGTGTTCGGTGTGCTGGCGCTCGGTCTGGCCTTGCGCAGCATGCTCGCCTGATACGGCGAAGGTCACGCCTGGCTCGCAGTCAGTCGCGCTTGATGCTCATCAGCACGTCCCACATGTCGGCACCGGTTTCCCAGACATTTGCATTGGCCTTGAAGGCGATTTCGCTTTGAAGAAGAGCCATCGCCTCCTCGGCAAGATCGACATTCGAGCTGCCTGCGAAGGTGTCTGCACCCGAGGGGGCGACGGATGCCCGCACTCCGCCGCTAGCCTCGCTCGAAAACGCAGTCGTCCGTCGATCGTAAGCGGGGGTAAGTGCATTGGCGACATTGCTCGCCGCAGCGGTCACCCGTGTTTGCTGGGCCTGCATGCCCGACAACGAAATGCTCATGACGCTGGAAAGGCTCATTAGGCGACCCTGGGTGATGATGGACCAAGGCAGATTAGGGTCTCTGGATGAGGAAATGCTGAACAACCGTGGTTTCCGCTCTGTTGCAGGCGAATATCGGAATGATCGGATTTGGCACGGACGACGAGAAGACAAGAAAAACCCGGCGCTGGGGCCGGGTTTCTGATGCAGCGAGATGTCAGATCTTATTCGATGATCTGAATGATCTGGCGGGTCTGTGGATCAACAATCACACGACGGTCGTTGATGACCGTGTAAGAATAGTTCTCATAGCCATCGACCGGATAGAGTTCGACGGGATCGTCGATGACACGTCCGATCAGGACGTCACCTTCGTAAGGCACGGAGCGCACTTCGCGCTGCATGACATAGGTTTCGACGGGTGCCGGAACGACAATCGTCGACTGGGTGGCCACCGGGGCCTGCTGGATGATGACAGTTTCCTGCGCATTGGCCGACGCTGCGAGCGTCATCAGTGCCGCTGCACCAGCGAGGATAAGAGTATTGCGCATGTCTGTTCTCCTGTGTTGAGCAGCAGAAGAACGGCCAATGCGTCATTCCGTTCCATCACAGTGATTGTCAGACCGTCACGACAAATGAAGAACGCCGCCTCAACGGCGGCGTTCCTGTGTCGATACTGGGGCCGTTACTCGGCGGCTTCCGCATAGGCTTCCATAGGCGGGCAGGTGCACACCAGGTTGCGGTCGCCATAGACATTGTCGACCCGGTTGACCGAAGACCAGTACTTGTCGACGCGGAAGGCGCCTGGCGGGTAGCAGGCCTGTTCGCGGCTGTAGGGACGATCCCACTGGCCGACGAGGTCTTCCACCGTATGCGGCGCATTCTTCAGCGGGTTGTTGGCCTTGTCCATCCGGCCTTCCTCGATGTCGCGGGCTTCCTCGCGGATCGCCAGCATCGCTTCGCAGAAACGATCGATCTCGGCCTTGGTCTCCGATTCGGTCGGCTCGATCATCAACGTGCCCGCCACCGGCCAGCTCATCGTCGGCGCATGAAAGCCGCAGTCGATCAGACGCTTGGCGACATCGTCGACGGTGACGCCGGCCGAGGCCTGCAATGGCCGGGTGTCGATGATGCATTCATGCGCCACGCGACCGGAGGCCGAGGTGTAGAGCACGTCATAGGCGCCCTTCAGCCGTGCCGCGATGTAGTTGGCGTTGAGGATCGCGACCTTCGTCGCCTGGGTCAGACCTTCACCGCCCATCATCAGGCAGTAGGACCAGCTGATCGGCAGGATCGACGGCGAGCCGTAAGGGCCGGCCGAGACCGCGCCTGGACGACCATCGGCCGAGACATGCCCCGGAAGGTAAGGCGCGAGATGCGCCTTGACGCCGATCGGTCCCATGCCAGGACCGCCGCCGCCATGCGGAATACAGAAGGTCTTGTGCAGGTTGAGGTGGGAAACATCAGAGCCGATGTCGCCGGGACGGGCGACGCCGACCATGGCGTTCATGTTGGCGCCGTCGAGATAGACCTGGCCACCATGCTGATGGGTGATCTCGCAGATCTCGCGCACCGTCTCCTCGAACACGCCATGCGTCGAGGGATAGGTGATCATGCAGCAGGACAGGTTTTCTGCATGCTGTTCCGCCTTGGCGCGGAAGTCGTCGAGATCGACGTCGCCGTTGTCCTTCGACTTCACCGGCACGACCGTCATGCCGACCATCTGGGCGGAGGCCGGGTTGGTGCCATGGGCCGAGGTCGGGATCAGGCAGACGGTGCGGTGCGTATCGCCCCGCGACAGGTGATAGGCGCGGATCGTGAGAAGCCCCGCATATTCCCCTTGCGCGCCGGAATTCGGCTGCATCGAGATCGCGTCGTAACCGGTCACCGCGCAGAGCTTTTCCGAGAGATCGTCGATCATCTCCTTGTAGCCGAGTGCCTGATCGGCCGGCACGAAGGGATGGATGTCGGAGAATTCCGGCCAGGTGATCGGCAGCATTTCGGCTGTCGCGTTCAGCTTCATCGTGCAGGAGCCAAGCGGGATCATTGCACGGTCGAGGGCCAGATCGCGGTCGGAGAGCCGGCGGATGTAGCGGGTCATCTCGCTTTCCGCGCGGTTCATGTGGAAGATCGGATGCGTCAGGTAATCGCTGGTGCGCAAGAGATCCTTGGGCAGGCGGTAGTCCGCTTCGAATTCCGAGACCGAGAAATTTCCACCGAAGGCGCGCCAGACGGCCTCGAGTGTGGCCGGACGGGTGCGTTCATCGAGCGCGATGCCGACCTTGGTCTCGCCGACCTTGCGCAGGTTGACGCCTTCCGCGACAGCCGCGCGCATGACCAGACCCTGCATATGGCCGACCTCGACGGTGATCGTGTCGAAGAAGGTTTCCGGCTCGATGGTATAGCCGAGCTTTTCCAGCCCCTTGGCCAGCAGCACCGTCTTGCGATGCACCTGCTGGGCGATCGCCTTCAACCCCTGCGGACCGTGGAAGACGGCATACATCGAGGCCATGACGGCAAGCAGAACCTGCGCGGTGCAGATGTTCGACGTCGCCTTTTCGCGGCGGATATGCTGTTCGCGGGTCTGCAGCGACAGGCGATAGGCGCGGTTGCCGCGCGCATCGACGGAGACGCCGACGAGACGACCCGGCATGGACCGCTTGATCGCGTCCTTGACCGCCATATAGGCCGCATGCGGACCGCCGTAACCGACCGGCACGCCGAAGCGCTGGGTCGAACCGATGGCGATGTCGGCGCCCATTTCGCCGGGTGATTTCAACAACAGCAGGGCGAGAATGTCAGCCGCAACAGCCGCGAGGGCACCGGTCTGGTGCAGCCGGGCGATCAGGCCGGAGAAATCGCGCACATGCCCATGCGTGCCCGGATACTGGAAGATCGCGCCGAAGACTTCGGTCGGGTCGAGATCGGTGAAGGGGTCGCCGACGGTGACCGTCCAGCCGAGCGGCTCGGCGCGGGTCTGGATGACGGCGATGGTCTGCGGGTGGCAGTCCTTGTCGACGAAGAAGCCGGTCGCCTTGGTCTTGGCGCTGCGCTGGCAGAGCGCCATGGCTTCGGCAGCAGCCGTTGCTTCATCGAGCAGGGAGGCATTGGCCACGTCCAGGCCGGTGAGATCCGTCACCATGGTCTGGAAGTTGAGAAGCGCTTCCAGGCGGCCCTGGCTGATTTCCGGCTGGTAGGGCGTGTAGGCCGTGTACCAGGCCGGGTTTTCCAGGATGTTGCGCTGGATGACCGGCGGCGTGATGGTGCCGTAATAGCCTTGGCCGATCAGCGAGGTCAGGACCTTGTTCTTGTTCGCCGTCTCGCGCAGCTTGTCGAGCGCCTCGCGCTCTGTCATCGCCGCACCCCAGGTGAGCGGCACCTTCTGGCGGATCGAGCCGGGAACGGTATCGTCGATCATCTGATCGAGCGAGTGATAGCCGATCACCTTCAGCATATCCGTCATTTCGGCCGGCGAGGGGCCGATATGGCGCCGATTGGCGAAATCGTAGGGATCGTAATCCGTGAACTGGAATTCCGTCGTCATTACGCAATCAGCTCCTTGTAGGCGGCCTCGTCGAGCAGCGCGTCGGCTTCAGCCGGATTGGCGAGCTTCAGCTTGAAGAACCAGGCAGCCCCTTCCGGATCGGAATTGACCAGCGAGGGGTCGTCAACGATCGCCTGGTTGATCTCGACCACTTCGCCATCGAGCGGGCAGTAGACGTCGGAGGCCGCCTTGACGCTTTCGACGGTCGCAGCGCTTGCGTCCTTCTTGAAGCTTGTGCCTTCTTCCGGCAATTCGACGAAGACGAGATCGCCGAGCTGGCCTGCGGCATGGGTGGTGATGCCAACGGTCGCAACGCCGTCTTCAATCTTCAGCCATTCGTGTTCAGCGGTGAATTTCAACATGGTTCTCTCCGGAGATTTTTTCAGCGTTTGTAGGTGGGGGTGACGAAGGGAAGGGCGGAGACGGTCAGGGCCAAGAACTTACCGCGCACCTCCGCAAAAACCTGGCTGCCGGGTTCGGCCATCTGGGTTGGCACATAGCCCATGGCGATGGGGCCTTCGGCGCTGGGGCCGAAGCCACCCGAAGAGACGTGACCGATCTCGGTCTTGCCCTCGGCATCGGCAAACAGCCTGGCCGGCGGGCGGACCGGGGCCTTGCCCTCGGGCTTCAACCCCACGCGGCGGCGGGAAACGCCATTGTCGAGTTCAGCGAGAATGCGGGCCGACCCTGGAAAACCGCCTTCGCGGGCGCCACCTGAGCGGCGGACCTTCTGGATGCCCCATTCGATCGAGGCTTCGACCGGCGAGGTGGTCGTGTCGATGTCGTTGCCATAAAGGCAGAGTCCGGCTTCGAGGCGCAGCGAATCACGGGCGCCGAGCCCGATCGGCTGGCAGTCCGGCTGGCTGAGCAGGGCCTTGGCAAGATCGGTTGCCCGGTCGGCCGGCACCGAGATTTCGAAACCGTCCTCGCCGGAATAACCGGTGCGCGAGACGAGGGCAGGGATGTCGCCCAGAGACAGTTCACGCACATCCATGAACTTCATGGCGGTGACATCGGCATTGAGTGTCGCGAGAACGGCTTCCGCTTTCGGCCCCTGCAGGGCAAGAAGGGCCCGGTCGTCATGCACAACAACCTGCACACCTGCAGGAAGCTTTGCCCTGAGATGGGCGATATCGGCATCCTTGCAGCCGGCATTGACCACGACAAGCAGCCGGTCGCCCAGCCGCGAGATCATCAGGTCATCGAGGATGCCGCCGTTTTCGTCGGTGAAGAAGCCGTAGCGCTGGCGACCGTCCTTGAGGCCGAGGATATCGACCGGAACGAGCGTTTCCAGCGCCTTGGCGGCATCATCATAGGTGCCGGAGGCGGCGACGAGTTCGACCTGACCCATATGGGAGACGTCGAAAAGGCCGGCGGCGGCCCGGGTGTGAAGGTGTTCCTTCAACACGCCGGCCGGATACTGCACCGGCATGTCGTAGCCGGCAAAGGGCACCATCTTGGCGCCAAGCGATACGTGGAAATCGTAAAGGGGGGTGCGTTTCAGTTGGGTCTGATCGTCCAAGACGTCGCCTCCGGGTTCGCGCTCACGCGCTTGCTCAAGTCTGGGCACGGTTGTGCCGGTTCATGAGCCCCCTCTGTCCTTGTGCCTGAGATTGTTATCCCTTCGGCTTGGTCCGCTTTGGAAACGGGCCTCTCTCCAGAGTGCAGTCGACGCCTTGTGGTCCTTTTGCCTGAGAGTTTCCGGGGCGGTTGCTCCTTCGGCACCGGATTGAACCGGCTTCTCCCAACAAGGTGTGATGGCATTATCTGGCAGTGGGGCAGCTTGGCAAGGGGCTGCGTCGCTCTCGAACAAATAATTGTCGCTGGGGCGTCCTGCGCACCTCTGCCTATGTCTCCGAAAGGTTGCAGGGTGCCGCGTCATCTCGCCGCTTGGCTTGGCGTGCGCATCGCGATAAAGCAATGATCCGAACGGGGACGACGATGAAGCCAACACGAAAGACAGCGACGATGATCTTGCGCATTCTATGCGCCATGGTCTTCCTGTCTGTCGGCTTTGCCCATCGCATGCCGACGGCAACGGCAAGGGAGGTGCTTTCGGTCGCCTATAGCCTGCCCGATGGGACCTTCGCCGATCTCTGCATTGCCGACGACGCGAAGAAGCATGCCAATCCTTCAGGGGATTGCGAAGCCTGCCGTCTTGCGGGTGCCATTCTTCTGCCGTCGCCGCCGGATCATGCCTGGCTTCTCAGCAGCTTTGCCAGCCTCGGCGCAGTTAAGGCACCAGAGCCGCCGGTACGCTCCGCCCATCTGCTCGACCGTCCGCGCCTGCGCGGGCCTCCACTCTCCGCCTGATCCTTCGCAACACATCAATCGAACAGAGGATCGCCGCAGGACGCACATGCGTCGCGGTACGGAGAATAACCATGAAGATCAAATTGCTTGCCGCCACCAGCCTCGTCGCCCTCGCTTCGGCCGGGTCCGCGTTTGCTCACGCCACCTTTGCCAATGCACCGGTTGCCGTCGGATCCTATGTCGCCGCCACCCTGCAGGTTCCGCACGGTTGCGATGGCAAGGCCACCAATGAAGTCCAGATCAAGCTGCCGGAAGGCTTCATCTCCGCCAAGCCCATGGTCAAGCCGGGCTGGGAGATCGAGATCATCAACGGCGACTACCAGAAGAGCTACGATAACCACGGCAAGGAAGTGAAGTCCGGTCCTGTCGAGATCCGCTTCAAGAACGGTGAGCTGCCGGACAATTTCTACGACACCTTCACCGTCTACGGGAAGGTCGCGGCCGGTGATCCGGCAACGGGTCTCGCATTCCCGACCGTTCAGCTTTGCGGTGCGGACGGCAAGGTCGCCTGGGACCAGATCGCAGCGCCCGGTCAGGATCCGCACGAACTCGACGGACCGGCTCCGGTCTTGAAGCTCGTCGCCGCCGAGGCCGATGCCCATGCCGGTCACGGTGCCCATGCCGGCCACGGCGATCAGGCTGCTGCCGCCGATGCGCATGGCGCCCATGCCGGTCACGATGCCCATGCGGGCCATGGTGACCACATGGCGGCAACCGATCCAGGCGGCTTCCAGCCCGTGAGCCTTGGTGATCTCGACCTGACCACAGGCTTCATCAAGGCCATGCTGCCCGGTCAGCCGGTCGGTGGCGGCTTCATCACGATCACCAACAAGGGTGGGAGCGACGACCGGCTTGTATCCGCGGCATCGGACCGCGCCGGCGAGGTGCAGCTGCATGAAATGGCAATGCAGGGGGATGTCATGAAGATGCGGCAGCTGCCGGACGGCATTCCTGTCCCGGCCGGCCAGACTGTCGAACTGACGCCTGGTGGGTTGCACATGATGTTCTTCAAGGTGGCCGAGCCGTTCCAGGAAGGCCAGTCGGTCACGGTGACGCTGACATTCGAAAAAGCTGGCAAGGTCGACGTCGTGCTGCCGGTCGGGCCGGCCAAGGCCAAGTGATCCGCTTCATCAATACCTGACACAAAATGGAGCCGCGGCCGGAAACGGTCGCGGTTTTCTCGTGTTGGCTTGACGACGGTTTGCGGTCAGGCGACCGAGTTCTTGTAGGCCTCGATCGTGTCCTTGAGGGTCGCCTGTTCCAGGCGCTCCTGGCTCGCTGTGAGGAAATACAGGGCCAGCGCCGGAGGCTGGACCACGCTGACGAGAGCACGAATACGAGGGTCGTCGCCGCGGGCGGCCTTTTCAGCAAGCACCCGCGTATGGTCCTCGACATAGGAGGCGCGTGACACGCGCTGCGGCGGTTTGATCGGCTCCATCGCATAAGCGGCGGTATGGGCAGAGACTGTGACAACCTGTGTCATGGGTGTGTTCCGCAGAGTACATAACGACATTAGAATAAACTACGGGTATATATGCATCTTTAAGTCGAATTATGGTCTTTGAATAAAACTATAACGAACCAAAGGCCGCCTTTCGAGAGCGACGGACGCCGCAATTTGCGGCAGATCAAGGCGCCGGGCGCGCCGTGGGGTAGGATCTCCACAGTCCCTCACAGCAAGGAGCCGGGCCATGATCATTCTCGTCGGATATGCTTCCGTGGAAGGCCAGTCACGCAAGATCGCCGAGCGGGTGGCGGCGGAAGTTGAGGCTGCCGGAGACCGGGCTCTGCTGTTGGATATCGGGCTGGGCGGAGAATATGCCCTTGGTCATCCCGAGGCCGCCATCCTGTGTGCGCCCATTCATGCCGCCCGTTATCCTGCAGCCTTCGTTGCATTCGTCCGCCAGGAAGCCGAGTGGTTGAACAGCGTTCCCTCCGCCTTTATTTCCGTCACCCTGCTGATCCGCAGCGAACTGGAAGAGGAACGCCAGGAGGCGCAACATTTTCCCGACGGTCTCTTGTCCGAAACCGGCTGGAAGCCGGCGATGGTGCATAATGCCGCAGGGGCGCTGCGCTACAGCGAGTATGACTTCTTCAAACGCTGGATGATGAAGCGCATGGCCGCGCAGGAAAAGGCGCCCACCGACATCCATCACGATCACGAATTCACCGACTGGACGGCGCTTCGCCGTTTTGTCGCGGACTTCCGCGTGACTGCAAGGACTTGACGACGGGCCTCGCAACGGCTTGAACCGGTCCATTGCTCACGTGCCGGAGGCCGCCTTGTTCCATATCCTGCTTGTCGCCATCGGCGGGGCGATCGGTTCGGTCGCCCGGTATCTCGTCGGACTCGGCATGACCCGACTGATGGGCTTGTCCTTTCCCTGGGGCACCCTCACGGTCAACATCGTCGGTTCGTTTGCGATCGGCATTCTGACCGAACTCGTCGCCCGTCGCTTCGATGCCTCGACCGAACTGCGGCTGCTGCTGGTTGTCGGCGTTCTCGGCGGCTTCACCACCTTTTCCTCCTTCTCGCTCGACACCATGGCGCTGATCGAGCGCGGCGCGACGGCTCACGCCTTTGCCTATGTCGGCGCGAGCCTGATCCTTGCCCTGGGCGCAGCCTTTGGCGGGCTTCTGCTCGGTCGCAGCCTGTTCTGAGGCGCCGATTTCATTTCTGCTTTCCCTTCCGGGCCGAAATCAACTAAAGGCTCCGGACAAAGGGCTCTGCCCGCTTGCAGAATGAAAGAACCCAGATGGCTGGCATCGAACATATCACCGTGGAGGCAGACGAGGCCGGCATGCGCCTCGACCGCTGGTTCAAGATCCACTATCCGGGTCTCGGCTTCGGTGCCTTGCAGAAACTCCTGCGCTCCGGTCAGGTGCGTGTCGATGGCGGCCGCGTCAAGTCCGACGCCCGGGTTCAGCCCGGCCAGGTGGTGCGTATCCCGCCGATGGAAGTGGACGCCAAGAAGACCGGACCGATGTCCAGTCACGACCTGAAGCATGGCGACGACCATGAACTCCTGTCGCGCATGCTGCTGCACGAGGACGAAAAGGTCTTCGTGCTCAACAAGCCGGCCGGTCTCGCTGTCCAGGGGGGCTCCGGCCTCAACCGCCATATCGATCAGATGCTTGAAGCCTGGACCAGCAAGAAGGGCGAGAAGCCGCGCCTGGTGCATCGCCTGGACCGCGACACCTCGGGCGTGCTCGTCGTCGCCCGCACGCGCGGCGCCGCCCAGAAGCTGACGGCCGCCTTCCGCGAGCGCGACACCAAGAAGATCTACTGGTCGCTGGTGAAGGGCGTGCCGCGCAAGCACGAGGACAAGATCTCGACCTGGCTCACCAAGGACCAGACCGACGAGGGCGACCGCATGCGGGTCTGCAAACATGGCGAGGAGGGCGCCGATCACGCGGTGACTTATTACCGTGTTGTCGATACCGCCGCTCAGAACCTCGCCTGGCTGGAAATGGAGCCCTATACGGGCCGGACTCACCAGTTGCGTGTCCACGCGCTCCATATCGGGCATCCGATCATCGGTGATCCCAAATACTTCATCGACGACCACAATTGGGATTTCCCCGGCGGCATCCAGAAGCGTCTGCACCTGCATGCACGCTACATCGACCTGCCGCATCCCAATGGCGGACGGCTGAAGGTGACCGCACCTCTCTCGCCGCACATGGTGCAGAGCTGGAACCTGCTCGGCTTCGACCAGCGCGACGGTGACAGGGACGCCGAATGAAGCTTGTTCTCTTCGATTGCGACGGCACGCTGGTCGACAGCGCCGGCCTGATACATGAGGTTATGCGCCACACCTTCCGCGATTTCCAGAAGCCCGAACCGGCCTTTGCCACGACCAAGTCGATCATCGGCCTGACGCTCGACATCGCGATAGCCCGTATGGATGGCAAGCCGCATGCCGACGATGAGGCGGTTGCCATGGCGGCGCATTACAAGGCGATCTTCGCAGAGGTGCGCCGCACGTCCGGCTTCGGCGAGACTATGTTCGACGGTATCCGCGAGGTCCTCGACACGCTGATCGCGCGCGAAGATATCTGGCTGGGTGCCGTCACCGGCAAATCACGCCGTGGCCTCGAAATGATTCTTGAAGGCCATGGACTAAAACCCCATTTCCTGTTCTGCCGCACCGCGGACGACTGCCCGTCCAAGCCGCATCCGGCGATGGTCAACGAATGCTGTGACGAAGCCGGCATCGTGCCGCGCGAGACGATTGTCATCGGCGATGCGGTGTACGACATGCAAATGGCAAAAGCCGCTGGCGCGACAGCCATCGGGGTTGGCTGGGGCTACGCCGCGGTCGAGGATCTCTGGAACGCCGGTGCCGATGCCGTCGTCGAACGGCCGGCCGACCTTCTGGCCTATATTCACTAGGAGCACTTCATGCGCGACGAGCTCGACAAGGACATTTTCGGCACCTTCGTTCCGGAGCACAGCCACGAGGATCCGGTACGCCGTGCCCAGATCCAGATGAAGCGGCCGCTGCCGAAACGGTTCTACAAGGATGCTTCCATTGCAGAAGGGCTGGAGGGCTTCTCTGTCCTGCTCGACGGCAAGTTGGTGAAGACCCCGGCCAAGAAGGCGCTGACCCTGCCGACGCGCGAGGCTGCAGAACTGGTCGTGGCAGAATGGGCCGCTCAAGGTGAGCATATCGACCCGGCCAAGATGCCGATCACCAAGCTCGCGAATACCGCCATCGATGCGGTTGCCATCAGTCTTGATGACGTCTTCGACGAGATCGTGCGTTTTGCCGGAAACGACCTTCTTTGTTACCGCGCCGATGCGCCGAAGGAGCTGGTCGAGCGCCAGGCAAAGAGCTGGGATCCGGTGCTGGCGTGGATTGCCGCCGCCCACCAGGCCCGCTTCATTCTCGTCGAGGGAGTGATGCACCAGGCACAGCCAGCCGCAGCGATTGCGGCCTATGCGGCCGCGCTCAACGCCTATCGTGAGCCGTTTCGGATTTCCTGTCTGAATGTCGTGACCACTCTGACCGGGTCGGCCGTTCTCGCGCTCGCCTTCGCCGAAAGCGCATTCGATCTCGACACTGTCTGGGCGCTTGCCCATGTCGATGAAGACTGGACCAGTGAACACTGGGGCAGCGACGAGGAGGCCGAAGCCCGCCGCGAGGCGCGTTACGCGGAATACGCGGCCGCCGCCGCATTGTTTGCCGCCCTCGACCCGGCAATTTAACTTTGCGCTAACCATGATGGGCCGATGCTCTGGCGGGAAGAATCACCGCCGGAGTCGTCATGACAGTTCGTCGTCTGCGCACCGCAATCGCGTTTGGGCTCGTGCTGTGCCTTGTCTCCTGTGCGAGCATCCAGGCTCGCATGTTTCCCCGGCCGCTGGTCTACTATGTTCGAAACGTCACCGTGATGGCTGACGCGCGCATGCCGCTCGATCTCATAGCCGGCGTTGACGCACGCGTGTCGGCGGCCATTGCTGCCACCAATCCGCCGCCGGGCGCCGAGCGTGTCGTGTTGATGGTCAAGATCGACCGTCTGGACAACGGCGAAGGCGCGCGCCGGCGCCTGGAGCGCGCGCATGTAAGCGTGATCGCGACCTCCGTCGAGACGGGCGACCCGGTCGCAGAAGGTCGATATGTCGTCAACGCTCCGACCAACGACCCGCGCTTTGCGCGCGCGTTGCTTGCCGAGGAAATTGCCGCGCGCATCCGCTTCGACTTTTCGCTTGCCCATCCCATGAAGCGCATAGTCGCGGTTCGCCCCGAGATTTCGACGCGCCTGAAGACCGATCCGGAGGTTCAGGGGACGTTGCCGTCACCGCCGGTGTGGGCAGCCGCAAGGCCGGCTGCTCCGGTCGCCGTGATTCCTGCCAAACCCTTGCCAGCACAGGCTCCCAAGCCGGCGCCTGAAGAGATGGCGGCTCCGCCTGTCGTCCCGACGGCAGCGCCCCAGCCGACCGCATTCCCCGCCCAGCCGGCCCGTGCTGCGGCGGAAGTGAAATCCGGCACCACGGTCGAGCAGGGTGCACGCGGCGCGGTGCGTCTTGGCACCGGTTGCGACCCGACGATTGCCAGCGATTGCCTTACGCCCAAGCCGTGATTTCGGGGCTTGGAGCTTGACGTTTTTAACGCTGGCCGATGCCGCTGCCGCGATTGACTTGGGGAGGGCCCGCGCCTAATCCTAGTCGCGGATGGTTTCCGGACGGCAGACAGGCCGCCTGGGAAGCAAAAGGGAATGCGAAGGCCTGGACCCATCCAGGGCAAGCCGAACGCAGCCGACCCCGCGACTGTATTGCAGTGAGGGTCTTCCATCCTGCCTTTTGAGATCGATGGCGACGGACCGCACGGTGCGGTCGGCCGTCGTTTCGCGGAGGTGGGAAAAGCCACTGGAGTGGCGACTCGAATAGCCGGGGCTGGACGCCTCTTTCTCTACGAATCGTCCGCCTCTTCGTGTCGCAAAAACTCCGGGAAGGTGAGGAAGACCCGCTGGCATCCGTGCCACGACCTGCGAGCCAGGAGACCTGCCATCCGTGACGGGCATAACGCCCACCTGGGGAGCAATCCCCGTTGCCAACACGGAGGTTGTCTTGGCGACGTTTGAGACATGCGGACCCTCTGGGTCCCGCAGGGGGCTCACGCCGTTTGGGCGCGGCTTCTCTGCAAAGGCGGATCCTGCGGCACCCGAGGGGTGGCATCAGTGCGCGCCGCTGCATGGAGGCCTCTGCGCTCCATGACGACATCCCATTCCCGATCCATCCTTGTTCTCGGCGGCGCCCGATCCGGCAAGTCTCATTTTGCCGAAACCATGGCGCGCGACACTGGCTTCGACCGTGTCTATCTCGCAACCGGCCGCGCTTGGGACGACGAGATGCGCGCCCGCATCGAAACACACAAGGCCGACCGTGCCGATGGTGGCTGGACGACCCATGAGGAGCCGCTCGACCTGATCGGCGCTCTGAGGGCGCTCGACCGACCCGGCCGCGTCATCCTTGTGGACTGCCTGACGCTGTGGGTCACCAATCTGATGATGGAAGAGGGCCGTGACGTCGACGCAGAAGGTGCAGCACTCGCAGCCATGCTCGCAGAACTCCAGGCGACCGTCATCTTCGTCTCCAATGAAGTCGGCCTCGGCATCGTACCCGAAAACAGGATGGCCCGTGCCTTCCGCGACCATGCCGGCCGTCTCCACCAATCGATCGCCGCGCAAGTGGCTGAAGTCTATTTCGTCGCGGCCGGACTGCCGCTGAAAATGAAGGGTTGAACCATGTTGCAGCAAAAGATTCCCGCCACCGTGATCACCGGTTTCCTCGGCGCGGGCAAGACCACCATCATCCGCAACATGCTGATGAATGCCGGCGGCAAGAAGATCGCGCTGATCATCAACGAGTTCGGTGATCTCGGCGTCGATGGCGACGTGCTGAAGGGCTGTGGCGCCGACAACTGCACCGAGGACGACATCATCGAGCTCACCAACGGCTGTATCTGCTGCACCGTCGCCGACGATTTCGTGCCGACCATGCAGAAGCTGCTCGACCGCGACGTTAAGCCCGACCACATCGTCATCGAGACCTCGGGACTGGCGCTGCCGCAGCCGCTGGTCGCCGCCTTCAACTGGCCGGATATCCGCACCCGCGTGACGGTCGACGGTGTCGTGACCGTCGTCGACAGTGCTGCCGTTGCCGCTGGCCGTTTTGCCGACGACCATGACGCGGTCGCCGCCCAGCGGGCGGAGGACGACAGTGTCGACCATGAAAGCCCGATCGAGGAACTCTTCGACGATCAGCTCACCTGCGCCGACCTCATCGTCCTCAACAAGACTGACCTGCTCGACGCTGCCGGCATTGCCGCCGTGCGCGCCGAGGTGACCGGCCGCACCAGCCGCAAGCCCTCGATGATCGAGGCAAAGAACGGCGAGGTGCCCTCGCTGGTTCTGCTCGGCATCGGCGCCAGCACGGAAGATGACATCGATAACCGCAAGTCGCATCACGAGCTGGAGCACGAGGCGCTGCATGCCTCCGGCGAAGACCACGACCATCATCATGACCACGACGAGTTCGAGAGCTTCGTTTTGAAGCTCGGCGCGATCAAGGACGCTTCCGAATTCATCGACCGCCTGAAGCCTGTCATCGAAAAGCACGACATTCTGCGCCTCAAGGGCTTCATCGACGTTCCCGGCAAGCCGATGCGCCTCGTCATCCAGGCCGTCGGCACCCGCATCGACACCTATTTCGATCGTCCCTGGACGAGCGCCGAAAAGCGCGAGACGCGTATTGTCGTCATCGGCCTACATGAATGGGACTTCGGTTCTGTCGTCGAGGACGTCCAGGCGGCGGCCGGCTGATCCATGCATCTCCTCCTAGCCCAGAAGGGATCGATCAGCGACGGCGACGAGGCGATCGATCTCGGCCAGACGCCGGGGGATATTCTCTTCCTCTCGGCGGCAGACACGGAGCTTGCGGCGATTGCCGCAGCTGTGGAGGCGAGGGGCGGAGAGGCGCTGCGCTGGCGTCTCGCCAGTCTGATGACGCTGAAACATCCGATGTCGGTCGATACCTATATCGAACGCACGGCGCGCCATGCGCGGCTGATCGTGGTGCGGGCGCTGGGTGGGGCGAGCTACTTCCACTATGCGCTGGAGGCGCTGCATGCCTCAGCCCGCCGCAGCGGCGCTGTGATCATCGTGCTGCCCGGTGACGACAAGCCGGACGAGGGGCTTTCGCCGTTTCAGAACAGCTCAGACGAGGACCGCAGCGCGCTGTGGACCTATCTGACCGAAGGCGGTGCGGGGAATGCCTCGGCTTTTGTCGCCTATGCCGAGGCTATTCTCGATGGCACCGACCGACCGGAACCTGCGCGTCCGCTGCTGAAAGCCGGAATCTGGTGGCCGGGCAGGGGCGTGATCGGGGTTGAGGAATGGGAGAGGCTGGCGTTTTCGGCACCCCCCTCTGGCCTGCCGGCCATCTCCCCCACAAGGGGGGAGAGTGGCTTTGCGGCCGGCGGCGTGCCTCCTTCTCCCCGTTCACGGGGAGAAGGTGCCCGAAGGGCGGATGAGGGGCAAAGTACCGAGCAAGAGCAGCCCCTCACCCTGACCCTCTCCCCGCAGGCGGGGAGAGGGAATGTTGCCCCCCTCTGCTTCTACCGCGCCCTCGTCCAGAGCGGCGAAACGGCCCCTGTGGAGGCCATGGTCGAAGCCTTGAAAGCTGAGGGCCTCATCCCGCTGCCGGTCTTCGTGTCGAGCCTCAAGGACCAGGTCTCGGTCGGCACGCTGCGGGCCATCTTCACCCGCTTCCCACCATCCGTGGTGATCAACACGACAGGCTTCGCCGTCTCGACACCTGGCGCGGAAAAGCCGTCGACGGTGCTCGACGAGACCGGTGCCGTCGTACTGCAGACGATTTTCTCTTCCTCCTCCAGGGCGACCTGGGAGACCTCGAGCCAAGGCCTGAGTGCCCGCGACCTCGCCATGAGTGTCGCCCTGCCGGAGGTCGATGGCCGGGTGCTGACACGTGCCGTCTCGTTCAAATCGAAGGCGCGGTTCGACGAGCGGGTCGAGGCCAATCTTGTGAGCCACGAGCCGGATACCGGCCGCATGCGTTTCGTCGCCGAACTCGCAGCCAACTGGGCGAGGCTTCGCGCGACCGAGCCGGCTGAGCGCCGCGTGGCACTGGTCATGGCCAACTACCCGAACCGTGACGGACGACTTGGCAATGGCGTTGGTCTCGATACGCCTGCCGGAACGATCGAAGTGATGCGCGCCATGCGCGATGCCGGTTACGATGTCAGCGATCTGCCCGCGGACGGCGATGCGCTGATGCTAGCGCTGATGGCGGGACCGACCAATGCGGCAAACGATGGGCGGGAGATCCGTGAACAGCTTTCACTAGGCGATTACAAAGCCTTCTTTGAAGGTCTTCCCAAGGAGGTTCAGGAACGCGTGACCACGCGGTGGGGTGCGCCGGAAACCGATCCCTTCCATCGCGATGGTGCCTTTGCGCTGCCGCTGATGCGCTTCGGTAAGCTCATGATCGGCATCCAGCCGGCGAGGGGCTACAATATCGATCCCAAGGAAACCTACCACGCGCCGGATCTCGTGCCGCCGCATGGCTATTTCGCCTTCTACGCCTTCCTGCGGCGGGACTTCGGCGCGCAGGCCGTCATCCACATGGGCAAGCACGGCAATCTCGAATGGCTGCCGGGCAAGGCGCTGGCGCTGTCGGAAACCTGTTTCCCCGAAGCCGTTTTCGGACCGCTCCCGCATCTCTATCCCTTCATCGTCAACGATCCCGGCGAGGGCACGCAGGCGAAGCGCCGCAGCTCCGCCGTCATCATCGACCACCTGACGCCGCCTTTGACGCGGGCCGAGAGCTATGGCCCGCTGAAGGACCTGGAGACATTGGTCGACGAGTATTACGAAGCCGCAGGCGGTGACCCGCGCCGGCTCGTTCTCTTGAAGAAACAGATCCTGGAACTGATCGCCGATATAGGCCTCGACCAGGATGCGGGGATTGCCAAGGATGAGGCGGAAGATCAGGCGCTGGAAAAGCTCGACGCCTATCTCTGCGACCTCAAGGAAATGCAGATCCGCGACGGGCTGCACATCTTCGGGCTTGCGCCTGAGGGACGGCTGTTGACCGATCTTGTCGTCGCACTGGCGCGGGTGCCGAGGGGCCAAGGCGAGGGAGGAGATGCAAGCCTGCAGCGCGCGATTGCGAGGGATCTTGATTTGCTCTCCCCCCTTGTGGGGGAGATGTCAGCGAAGCTGACAGAGGGGGGTGACCTTCAGGGGCCGCGCTCTGACTTACCCCCCTCTGCCCTGCCGGGCATCTCCCCCACAAGGGGGGAGAACGGGATCGTGGCCGATGGCGTGCCCCCTTCTCCCCGCCTGCGGGGAGAAGGTGCCCGAAGGGCGGATGAGGGGCATATGTTCGACCCCCTCGACTGCGTCATGTCCGATCCGTGGTCAGGCCCGCAACCCGCGATCCTATCCGATGTCACTGACGCCCACTGGCGCACCCATGGCGACACTGTCGAGCGCATCGAACTCCTCGCCGGTAAACTGGTCGCTGGCGAGATCGCCTGCCCGGAGGACTGGCCGTGCACCCGTGCTGTTCTCGCCGAGATCGAAACGCGCCTCAAACCCGCCGTCGTGTCTTCCGGCCCCGCCGAAATCGAGGGCCTGCTGAAAGGTCTCTCGGGCCAGTTCGTGCCCCCCGGTCCCTCCGGCGCTCCGACCCGTGGGCGGCCAGACGTGCTGCCGACCGGCCGAAACTTCTACTCCGTCGACAGCCGCGCCGTACCGACACCGGCGGCTTACGAGCTCGGCAAGAAATCCGCCGAATTGCTGATCCAGCGTTATGTGCAGGATCATGGCGAATGGCCTGTTTCCTTCGGCATCACCGCCTGGGGCACGTCGAACATGCGCACCGGCGGCGACGATATCGCTCAAGCCTTGGCGTTGATCGGCGTCAAGCCGCTCTGGGACATGGCCTCGCGGCGCGTCACCGGCTTCGAGGTGATGCCGATGGCGATCCTTGGGCGGCCGCGTGTCGATGTCACCCTGCGCATCTCCGGCTTCTTCCGCGACGCGTTTCCGGAGCAGATCGCGCTGTTCGACAAGGCGGTGCGGGCTGTGTCAGCGCTCGATGAAGATGAGGGTGATAACCCGATTGCGGCGCGCGTGCGGGCGGAAACAGAGAAATTTAAAGGCGAGGGGCTGGACGACAAGCAGGCCGCGCGCCGCGCCGGCTACCGCGTCTTCGGTTCCAAGCCCGGCGCCTATGGCGCGGGCCTGCAGGCCCTGATCGATGAGAAGGGCTGGACCGACCGCGCCGATCTCGCCGAAAGCTATCTCGTCTGGGGCGGCTATGCCTACGGCGCGGGCGAGGAGGGCAAGGCGGAACGCGGCCTGTTCGAGGAACGCCTGCGCTCGGTCCAGGCCGTGGTGCAGAACCAGGATAATCGGGAACACGACCTGCTCGACAGTGACGATTATTACCAGTTCGAAGGCGGCATGACGGCGGCGGTCGAACATGTCGCGGGTGTAAGGCCCAAGGTCTATCACAACGACCATTCGCGGCCGGAAAAGCCTGTGATCCGTAGCCTCGAAGAGGAGATCGGCCGGGTCGTGCGCGCCCGTGTCGTCAATCCGAAATGGATCGAAGGCGTCATGCGCCACGGCTACAAGGGCGCCTTCGAAATCACCGCGACGGTCGACTACATGTTCGCCTTTGCCGCCACCACCGGCGCCGTCCGCGATCACCATTTTGAAGCCGTCTACCAGGCTTTTGTTCTCGATGAGCGCGTCCGCGACTTCATGGCCGAGAAGAATGCGCCCGCCCAGAAGGAGCTCGCCGAGCGTTTGATCGAGGCGATCGAGCGCGGCCTGTGGACGCCGAAGAGCAATTCGGCCAAGTTCACCCTCGTGGAGATGACGCAGGGAGAGCAACATGCCTGACATGCAAACCGGAGAACCTCAGGCTTTGAGCGGCCACTGCCTGTGTGGCGGCGTGCGCTTCACGGCCAGAGGCTTGGTTAGGGCCTCCGGCCATTGCCACTGCGAAAGCTGCCGGCGTGCGACCTCTTCGCCCATCACCACGTTTTTCACTGTGCCTCGCGAGGGGACTGAGCTGACAGGCGAGAGCCTGCGCTTTTATGCGTCCTCGCCGGGCGTCAGGCGCGGCTTTTGCGCAACGTGCGGCGCGCCCATGTCGTTTGAAACCGAAAGGCGCCCCGGTGATATCGACCTCTACGTGGCGAGCCTCGATGCGGGCTTATCCATCCCCATCCGCGAGCATTGGCATTGGGACGAGCGCGTCGACTGGTTGCATGTGGATGACGGACTGCCGAAAAGTGGGGGTGGCGTATGACGGTCGCGTTTGAGATCGAGCGCATTGACGGAGCCGACCCAGCGCTGCCCGACGCGGTCGATGCCATCCTCGATGACGCAGCTGCGGCCCTGGGGCGACCCTTCGAAGGTCTGAGGGTGCACCTTCGGGTCCGCGATTCCGATGGGAACTTGCTGGGTGGACTGGTCGGCGCCCATCTCCAGCGCTGGTTTTTCGTCAAGCTTCTCGCCGTCTCGCCCGAGGCACGAGGAAGCGGGATCGGTTCGCTCCTCCTTCGCAAGGCGGAGGCGATCGCGCGCGACGAGGGGCTGGTCGGCATCTATCTCGATACATTCGAGTTTCAGGCGCCCAGATTTTATGTGCGTGAGGGCTACCAGGAGATCGGACGGCTGCCGAAAGTCGGGGATGCGCCGCAGCGCATCTGGTTTGCCAAACAATTCAACAGTTCCGGGAGTAAAGAATGACCGAGGAAACGACCCACAGCCCCGAGGCGGATCTTGCTCGCCACGCCGAGAAGATGGCGAAGAAGAAGGCCGCGCGTGATAAGATCATGGCGACGAAAACCGGCGAGAAGGGCCTGATCATCGTTCACACAGGCAAGGGCAAGGGCAAGTCGTCGGCTGCCTTCGGCATGATCTTCCGCCACATCGCGCACGGCAAGAAATGCGCCGTCGTTCAGTTCATCAAGGGCGCCATGTCGACTGGCGAGCGTGACCTGATCCTCAGGCATTTTTCAGATCTCTGCGAATTCCACACCATGGGCGAAGGCTTCACCTGGGAGACCCAGGACAAGGCGCGCGATATCGCGATGGCGCAGGTGGCCTGGGAGAAGGCCAAGGAGTTGATCCGCGATCCAGCCAATTCCATGGTTCTTCTCGACGAGATCAATATCGCGATCCGTTACGACTACATCGATCTTGGCGAGGTTCTGGAGTTCCTCGCGACCGAAAAGCCTGACATGACCCATGTCGTCTTGACCGGCCGCAATGCCAAGGACGAGCTGATCGAGCTTGCCGATCTCGTCACCGAGATGGAGCTGGTGAAGCATCCGTTCCGCTCGGGAATCAAGGCCCAGATCGGGGTTGAATATTAGAGGTAACGGACGAGGCTGAGCACTTAGCGCCGAAGGAAATCTGGGAGCGACCTATTGTGGATCACCGATAGAATTTCGATGTCGGGCGACCGGATGGCGTAGAAAATGAGGTGCTCGCCCTGAGGGAAGGAATAGCAGTTATCGCGGAGTTCGGGCCGTGCCCGACCAAGAAGAGGGTTCCGTGCAAGCCATATAAATCGGTGTCTGAGCTCGGCAAGATATTTCCGACGCTGCTGGTTGCCCCATTCCCGAGCGGTATAGTCATTGATCGCCTTGAGATCGTGCGCCGCCTTGGGCGTCAGGCGATAGCGGCCACTCAACGGTGATCGAACTCGACATCCGCTTCGATGAGACCGTCGAGAAATTTGTCGTCGACAAACACTCCGGCCTCTGCCTGTTGCCGGCCTTCATCGATTTGTCGAAGGACGTCAGCAAGCTTGCGGTCCTGATCTTCCAGGCCTTTCAGCGCATCGCGCACAACCTCATCCGCCGATGCATAACGGCCGCTCTTGACCTTCTCATCAATGAAATTCAGCCAATGAGCTTCGAGATCGAGAGCTGTCTTTGCCATGATTCCTCTCTACGGGGCACTGAATTGCCCAGAGTGAATATAGCGCTGCGCACTGGGCCTGCAAAGAACGGAATCCTCAGATCCCGATCCACACCCGGATCGGGTTGGTCGGGTCGGCCAAGAGCTTGATGGCGAGGGCCACGCAGGTGACGACCAGAAGCGGCTTGATGATCTTCGCACCCTGGCGCATGGCAAACCGCGATCCGGTCTGCGCGCCGAGGAACTGGCCGGCGCCCATCAGGAGGCCGACTTTCCATAGGATCACGCCACTGGCGAGGAACACCATAAATGCCCCGAGATTGGAGCCGAGGTTCAAAAGCTTCGTATGCGCCGTGGCCTTCAGCAGGCCGAAACCGGCGAGCGAGACGAAGGCAAGCATGAAAAACGATCCGGTGCCGGGGCCGAAGACACCATCATAGAGGCCGATCAGCGGTACAAGCGTCACGCCGAAGACAAACGGCGTCAAGCGCTGATGGCGGTCTTCGTCGGAGATGTTCGGCTTCAGCGCAAAATAGAGCGCGATGGCAACGAGCAGGAAAGGCATGAGCACCCGCAGCACATCTCCAGGGACGACGGTTGCGATCAGCGCGCCGATGGCACCTCCGAGGACGGCCATGACAGCCATCGGCAGCTGCTTTTTCAGGTCCACATGGCCCTTCCGCGCATAGGCGATGGTGGCAGACCCGGCACCGAACATCGACTGCAGCTTGTTGGTACCAAGCGTTTCCAGCGGTGGAATTCCCGCAATCAGCATGGCGGGAATGGTGATCAGCCCGCCGCCGCCGGCGATCGAATCGATGAAGCCGGCGATAAAGGCGGCAATGAACAGCAGCAGCAGGGCTTGGAAAGCGAGATCGACCACAGAGAGACTCGGATGAGGTTTTGCACGCGGGCAGGGAAGGTGCGTTGTTGTGGACCAATCGCCTCGGCGACGCAACCGCGCTCCTGTTTCGGAGAGGTCGCTCAAGGGACATTCTGTGGAAGGGCGTTTCCGTCACATAAAGCGCCGCAATCCGGTTTGACCGCTTTGCTGCCCTCCGTTAAAGCTCAAGGTAATGTGCGACGGCGCCTGTTCGACAGGCTGGAAATAGTCCGGTGCGGCTGACCCAATCAGGGGGCCAATTCCGGAGCTGTCCCAAAGGCCATGGACCACGCCTCAGGAGGCGGACGGTTCGGCGCTTCGTACAGGTACAAAAAACGAAGCAGGGAGGCCTTTGGTTATGGCGGAAAAACTCGGAATCATGGTTTGCGGCCACGGCAGCCGCAATCAGAACGCGGCAAAGGAATTCGCCGTGATCGCGGAGGCGCTGCGCGCCCGCAACCCCGACATGCCGGTGGAATACGGCTATCTCGAATTCTGCAACCCGGTGATTTCGGCTGGTCTCGACAGCCTGCGCGAACAGGGTGTGACCCGCGTGCTGGCGGTTCCGGGCATGCTCTTTGCCGCAGGACACGCGAAGAACGACATTCCTTCGGTCCTCAACACGTATCAGGCCCAGAACCCGGGCATGGTGATCAACTACGGTCGCGAACTCGGCATCGACGTGAAGATGATCCGTGCTGCCGGCGACCGGATCCAGGCGGCCGTTGACGAGGCGAACGAGACGCTCGGTTTCGTCGAGAAGCATGACACGCTGTTGATGGTCGTCGGTCGCGGTTCCTCCGATCCGGATGCCAATTCCAACGCCACCAAGGTCATGCGCATGCTCTGGGAGGGCATGGGCTTCGGCTGGGGCGAGACGTGCTACTCGGGCGTGACCTTCCCGCTGGTCGAACCGGGCCTGACCCATGCCGCCAAGCTCGGCTACAAGCGCATCATCGTCTTCCCTTACTTCCTCTTCACCGGCGTGCTGGTGAAGCGCATTTACAGCTATACCGACGAGGTGGCGGAGCGTTACCCCGACATCCAGTTCGTCAAGGCGAGCTATCTCAACGACCATCCGCTGGTGCTCGATGCCTTCCAGGATCGGGTCAAGGAAATCCTTGAAGGCGCGGCGGTGATGAACTGCCAGATGTGCAAGTACCGCGAACAGGTGCTCGGCTTCGAGGCGGACGTCGGCCAGCCGCAGGAGAGCCACCACCACCATGTCGAGGGCATTGGCGGTGGGCTGGAGAACTGTCCGTGCAAGGGCGACTGTGACGCCTCCTGTCGCGATCCTGATTTCTGTCGCGAGCATGGTCTGCCGTGGACGCCGGTGCACAGCCATGCCGAACCGGCAAGCCTTGAGCCGGTGCCGGTCGAGACCTCGTTCGACTATGCGCCGTCCTTCTCGCTCGGTGGCAAATATGCTGCCCTCAAGGACAAGACACCGGATGACGATCTGCAGGCCGTGATGGACGCACCGTCGTCCGGCAGGCCGGCGCATCATGAGCACGGCCCGAACTGCGGCTGCGGTCACCACGATCACGACCACCAGCACGACCACGCGCACGATCATCATGATCATGGGCACTCCCATGATCACAGCCACCACCACGGCCACAGTCATGGTCACGACCATGCGCACGGCCACGACCATCACCATGCGCCTTACCCCCATGCTGACCATCCGCTTGGGCCGAAATCGATGCAGAAGAAGAAGTAATGCCGCTGTTCGATCGCTATCTGATCGTCGACTGGTCAGGCGCCGGGCAACCGGTGACGGGCAAGAACTCGCTCTGGGCATGTCTCGCCCGGCGTGAGGGCGATCAGACTGTGATCGACTGGATTGCGAATTTCCCCACACGGCATTCTTTCATGGAGCGCCTCGAGGCGGTCGTGAGCTGTGCATTGGCAGAAGGCAAACGCCTTCTCTGCGGTTTCGATTTCGCATTTGGCTATCCGGCTGGCACCGCCGAGCGGCTGACGGGCAGGGCGGATTGGCGGGCCCTCTGGCGCAAGATCGCGGATGAAATCGAGGATGCGCCTGATAACCGCAACAACCGCTTCGATCTGGCGTCCCGCTGGAATGCCCGTTATTTTGTCGAAACGCCGCGCTTCTGGGGGCATCCGCACCAGCATGCCTATCCGGCGCTGTTTCCCAGGCGGCCTGCGGCCCCAACCTCTGCGCCGTTGTGCCTCCGTCTGTCGGAGCGTTTTGCCAAGGGGGCAAAAGCAGTTTGGCAATTGGCCTATAACGGGTCCGTGGGCAGCCAGACCCTGCTCGGAATTGCCCGGCTGTCACGCTTTCTCGACGAGAGCGGTCATGGGGACCGCGTCTCGGTCTGGCCGTTCGAAACCGGCTTTGCCACGTCTTTCGGAAAGCCGGTTGTCTTTGCCGAGATCTATCCGTCTTTGTTCACGCTGTATGGCGACGATGTGGTCAAGGATCAGGCTCAGGTGCGGACGGTCGCCGAAGCATTTGGCCAGTTCGACGGGGATGGTCGGCTTGCAGCGCTGCTCGATCGTCCGCCGATGCTCAGCGACGAGGAGGTGGCAACGGCAATCTCTGACGAGGGGTGGGTGCTCGGCATCGGACATCGGGAGCTTGCGCGGGGGATGGCTGGATGACCGCACCCCTCGACTACATCCGCGACCCCGCTGAAATCTACCGGCAATCCTTCGCAACGATCCGTGCGGAGGCGGAACTTCAGCGCTTCCCGCCCGTCCTTCAACCGCTTGTCATCCGCCTCATCCATGCCTGTGGCATGGTTGATCTCGCTGACGATATCCGCTGGTCAGATGGTGCCTTTGACGCCGGCGCTGCTGCGCTTCAGAAGGGCGCGCCTGTTCTCGTTGATGTCGAGATGGTTCGCCACGGCATCATCCGTCGTCTGCTGCCTGCCGAAAACGAGATCCTCTGCCTCTTGAACGACGAACGGGTCCGGCCGAAGGCCGAGGAGATCGGCAATACACGATCAGCGGCCCAGGTCGATCTCTGGGATAAACATCTCGAAGGCGCCGTGGTGGCGATCGGCAACGCGCCGACGGCGCTTTTTCGCCTGCTCGAGCGGCTTGATTCAGGCGCTCCAAAGCCGGCGCTCATTCTCGGTTTCCCGGTCGGTTTCGTCGGCGCCGCCGAAAGCAAGGACGAACTGATCGCCAATTCCAGGGGCATTCCCTATATCGCCGTGCGCGGTCGGCGAGGCGGCTCGGCGATGGCGTCGGCAGCGGTGAATGCGCTGGCAGGAGGGCTCGGCACCAATGTCTGATCATGCGCACGGCCCTTGGCTCACCATCATCGGCATCGGCGACAACGGGCTGGAAAGCCTCACACCCGAGGCGCAGGCTGTTGTGTGGCAGGCGGAAACACTCGTCATCGGCGAGAGGTTGGATGCGGTCATTGACGGTTCCAGCCTTCCCGATCTGAAGCGCATCCTCACCTGGGGCGCCGGTTTTCGCGAGACGCTGGCGGAAATTCTGAAGTTGCGCGGTACGCCGGTGACGGTGCTGGCGACCGGCGACCCCATGCATTTCGGCATCGGCGCCACACTCAGGCGTTACGTCGCCGCCGAGGAAATGATCGTGCTGCCGAGTCCGTCGGCCTTTTCGCTCGCCGCTGCGCGGCTCGGCTGGCCGCTGCAATCGGTAACGCAGATCTCGCTTCATGGCCGACCGCTGACCTTCCTCAATCGCCATGTTCTGCCACGCGCCCGCATTCTGGCACTGACATCGGACGCCTCGACCGTGCAGGCCGCTTCGGTGCTGCTGGCCGAACGCGGATTTGGTGCGTCGGTCCTGCATGTGCTGGAGCACATGGGGAGCCAACGCGAGCGCATCCTGCGCATGACGGCGCTGGACATGGCGGGGACCTGCCCTGCCATGTCGGACTTCAACACGCTCGCCATCGACTGCGCACAAGACGGACCTCTGCTGGCGCCGGTGCCGGGCCTGCCGGACGAAGCCTTCCGCCATGACGGACAACTTACCAAGCGGGAGATCCGCGCCGCGACCCTGGCGCAACTCGCGCCCTTTCCGAATGCGCTTCTTTGGGACGTTGGCGCCGGTTGCGGCTCCGTTGCCATCGAATGGATGCGCACAGGCATGGGGACAAAGGCCATCGCGATCGAGGCTAAGCCCGAGCGACTGGCCATGATCCGGGACAATGCGGAGATCCTCGGCGTGCCGGACCTGGAAATCATCGAGGGGACGGCGCCTGCGGCCTTGGCCGGCCTCAGGCGTCCCGACGTCATCTTCATCGGCGGCGGTATCAGCGGTGAGGGCCTGTTCGAGGCTTGCTGGTCGGCACTCGGTCCAGGTGGCCTGCTGGTCGCCAATGCCGTGACCATCGAAGGGGAGGCCCGATTGGCCCATCTGCGCGGGCTGCATGGCGGCGAATTGGTCCGCATTCAGGTGGCGCGCGCCGCCCCGGTGGGCCGCTATTGCGGCTGGAAGTCGCTGATGCCGGTCACGATGTGGACGGCAGTGAAGGGAGAGGCAGAATGACCGGCAAGCTCTACGGCCTCGGCCTCGGTCCCGGCGATCCGGAATTGCTGACGTTGAAGGCGCATCGCATCCTGACGCAATGCCCCGTCATTGCCTATCCGGCGCCCGATACCGGTCCGAGTTTTGCGCGCCAAATCGCGGCCCCGTACCTGACCACCGCGCAGCTTGAAGTGCCGATTGTCGTGCCGATGCGGGTTGAGCGGTTTCCGGCCCAGGACATATACACCCAGGCAGCCGAGGTGCTTTCGCGTCATCTCGATGCGGGATCGGATGTGGCGGTCCTCTGTGAAGGAGACCCCTTTTTCTACGGTTCGTTCATGTATCTCTTTGAGCGGCTTGCCGATCGCTATCCGACCGAAGTCGTCCCCGGGGTCTCCTCGATGATGGCGGCGGCTGCGGGTCTGGGGAGGCCGCTTGCGGCGCGCAACGACGTGTTGACCGTTCTGCCTGGCCCGCTGCCGGATGACGAACTCGCAGCGCGCATCGACGCCTCCGGCGCTGTCGCGATCATCAAGCTCGGCCGACACTTCGCCCGTATCCGCGCGCTGATCGAAAGTCTCGGACTGACCGCGCAGGCCGGATATGCAGAGCGGGTCAGCCTTGCCGAACAGAAGCTGACACCGCTAGCCGATGTGGCAGAGGATACCGCCCCCTACTTCTCCATGATCCTGATCTACAAGGGCGAGGAGCGCTGGCATCCGGCGCTGGCGAAGACGCTCGGAAGTGAGGCCCGATGACGGGTCTCTCTGCAACTCCGGGCAAACCCGCCGTCGTCATCCTGAGTGAGGCCGCCGCTTCACTGGGCCGCCGCATTGCCGAGCACATCGGGGGAGAGGTGCATGGCGCAGCCTTGCGTGTCTCAAAGGCAGACTTTCGCTTTGCATCTGCCAAAGACCATGTCCAGGCGCTGTTTGCTGCCGGTCGGCCCATCGTGGCGGTGATGGCCTCTGGCGCTCTGATCCGGCTCCTGGCGCCGCTCTTGTCCGACAAACACTCGGAACCGCCGGTGCTTGCTGTCGCGGAGGACGGCTCCGCTGTGGTGCCTTTGCTCGGTGGCCACCACGGGGCAAACGACCTGGCTCGCCAGATTGCCGGCGTCCTCGGCGCATGCGCTGCGATCACCACGGCGGGCGACTTGAAATTCGGCGTTGCCCTCGACCAGCCGCCGGAAGGCTGTGTGCTTGCCAATCCGCAGGATGCCAAGACCGTCATGGCGGAACTTGTCGCGGGCGCGGGCGTGCGGCTCGACCTTCCTTCTCCCCGCTTGCGGGGAGGCAGTGCCCGAAAGGCGGATGAGGGGCTGCTTGAGCCCGGCGCGCAAGACCTGCACCTCACCCCAACCCTCTCCCCTCAGGCGGGGAGAGGGTGTGTCGCCGACTGGCTCATCCAATCCAGACTTCCATTTGAACAAGAGGCCCGCGTGACGCTGACCGTGACCGACCAACAGAAGACCGCAGGCGAACTTGAACTCGTCTATCATCCGAAGACCTTGGTGCTCGGTATGGGCTGCGAGCGGCATGCAAAGCCCGAAGAGGCGATCGCGCTCGCCGAGGAAGCTATGACCAAGGGTGGTTTCGCCAGGGAAAGCCTTGCCGCCGTCTGCTCGATTGATCTGAAGGCAGACGAGGCGGCGATCCATGCGGTGGCCGCCCATTTCGGCGTGCCGGCCCGGTTCTTCACGGCGGCCACGCTGGAAGCCGAGGCGCCACGTCTGAAGAACCCGTCCGAGGTGGTCTTTGCCGAAGTCGGCTGCCACGGTGTGGCCGAGGGTGCCGCCCTTGCCGCAGTTGGGTCGGAAGGCGAACTCGTCGTCGAAAAGATCAAGTCGAAGGGTGCGACGGCCGCCATCGCACGGGCCGCTGACATCGTTGATTCCAAGACGATCGGCCGTGCACGCGGCACGCTCTTCGTCGTCGGGATCGGACCGGGTTCGGAGGGCTGGCGCTCGCCCGAGGTCTCGCGCATGGTCGCAGCCTCCACCGATCTAGTCGGTTATTCGCTTTATCTCGATCTGCTTGGATCCCTGGCCGACGACAAGACCCGCCACGATTTCGACCTCGGCAAGGAAGAGGCCCGCGTCGTGCATGCCATGGAACTTGCGGGTGAGGGCCGGACGGTGGCGCTGGTCTGCTCGGGTGACGCCGGCATCTATGCCATGGCGACGCTGGTTTTCGAACTCTTCGACAAGGGCGGAATCACCGATGCGGCGAGCCGCATCGAAGTGCAGGTCTCGCCGGGCATCTCCGCACTCCAGGCCGCCGCCGCGCGAATCGGTGCGCCGCTCGGCCATGATTTCTGCACCATCTCGCTTTCGGATCTTCTCACCCCCTGGGAGCATATCCAGCGCCGGGTGAAGGCGGCGGGCGAGGGCGATTTCGTCATCGCCTTCTACAATCCCGTCTCGATGAAGCGCCGTACGCAGCTGGCTTACGCACGAGACGAATTGCTGAAGTATCGTCCGGCCTCGACCCCGGTCATCCTCGCCACCAATCTCGGCCGCGAGGGCGAGAACGTGCGCACCGTGCCGCTCGGTGCGTTGAATGTCGACGATGTCGACATGCTGACTGTCGTGGTTGTCGGCTCGTCGGAGAGCCGGACGGTGACGACGGGTGACGGCAAGACCTGGGTCTATACGCCACGCGGGTACTCCGGGAAGGCGGATACGGGGATGAAGGGCGACTGAGAATTCAGGGCGCATGAGGCCCCTCATCCACCCTTCGGGCACCTTCTCCCCACAGGCGGGGAGAAGGCTGGAGCGGCCGGCGTCTTGCCCCCTTCTCCCCGTTCAAGGGGAGAAGGTCCCGGCAGGGGGATGAGGGGCAGCGCGACTGCCGTCAAATTGAAGAGGAAATGAAGCATGACCGTCTATTTCATCGGCGCCGGCCCCGGAGCCCCCGATCTGATCACCGTACGCGGCCTGCGCCTGATCGAGCGCTGCCCTGTCTGTCTCTATGCCGGTTCGCTGGTGCCGGAGGAGATCGTCAAGGCAGCGCCGGAGGGTGCGATCGTCAAGGACACCGCCCCGATGCATCTCGACGAGATCGTCGCGGATATGGTGGCCGCCCATGCGCGGGGAGAAGACGTGGCGCGCGTGCATTCCGGTGATCCCTCGATCTACGGCGCGATCGCCGAACAGATGCGCCGGCTCGATGCGGAAGGCATTCCCTATGACGTCGTCCCCGGCGTGCCGGCCTTTGCCGCGACCGCAGCACGGTTGAAGACCGAGCTGACGCTGCCCGAAATCGCCCAGACGGTCATCGTCACCCGCACCGAGATGAAGGCATCCTCGATGCCTGAATTCGAGACGCTGGAGATCCTGGGAAAGTCTCGGGCGACGCTCGCAATCCACCTGTCGATTCGCAATCTCACCCATATCCGCGATACGCTGACGCCCTATTATGGCGAAGACTGTCCTGTCGTGATCGCCTACCGCGCCACCTGGCCGGATGAGCTCTTCATCCGCACCACGCTGAAGGACATGGCGGAAGAAGTGCGCAAGGCGAAGATCACCCGGACTGCGCTCATCATGGTCGGCAAGGTCTTCGGCCATGTGGAGTTCCGCGACAGCGATCTCTACAATTCCGACTTCAGCCATGTGCTGCGCAATGTCGGGAAAAAGAAGAAAGTGGCCGGCTGACGGCCGGTCTTTCCGCCGTCACGCATCAGAGCTATCGTCGCGCCGATCCGGCGCGAGCCGCTCAATAAAAACAAGAAAAGGACTTCTCCCATGCACAAGGTCATCTTCGATACGGATCCGGGCGTCGACGACGCTATGGCGCTCCTCTTCCTGCACCATCATCCGGAGATCGACCTCCTCGGCATCACCACCGTTTTCGGCAATGCCGAAATCGACATCACGACGCGCAATGCGCTGTTTTTGAAGCGTGAATGGAAAATTGATGCTCCGGTTGCCCGGGGGGCGGGGGAGACCTTTCTTCCCCACCGCGTGAGCCACGAACCGCCGAAATTCATTCACGGTGATGACGGGCTCGGCAATATCGGTGTGCCCGAGGTCACGGATGTCCATCCCGATCCGCGCCCAGCGCACCGCTTCATCGTTGAGATGGTTCGTGCCAATCCGGGCGAGGTAACCATCGTTGCAGTCGGGCGCATGACCAATCTCGCCAACGCGCTGAAGGAGGCTCCCGAGATTGTTGATCTCGTCAAGGAGATCGTCATCATGGGCGGCGCCTTCGACGTCAACGGCAATGTGACGCCGGCGGCCGAAGCCAATATCCATGGCGATCCCGAAGCCGCCGATGTGGTGATGACCGCCAAGTGGCCCGTTGTGGTTGTCGGACTTGACGTGACGATGCAGACGGTGATGACCCGCTCGCAGCTCGCCGACATCAGGGATGCCGCCGGCACCAGCCGCGCGCGTCTGCTTTTCGATCTCTCGCAGTTCTATATCGACTTCTACGAGGGCCTGGTCGACGACGGCATGGTCGTGCATGACAGCTGCGCCTGCGTCTATGTCGTGGCGCCGGAATTGTTCAAGACGCGCAGCGGTGTGATCCGCGTGGTCTGCGGCGGCATTGCCGATGGCCAGACGATCCAGAAGCCGGATGGTCGTGGATTCGGTCCGTCCGAATGGGATGGCGACCTGCCGAGTCAGAAGATCTGCACCGACATTGACGCACCGGCCGTGCTGAAACTGATTCACGACGTGATCGTCTCGGTCAAGGAAGACTGAGGCGCCCTGCTTGCCAAACGAAAAACCCCGGATCTGCTGCCAGATCCGGGGTTTTTCTGTGTCTTGTTCCGACCGAAGTCGGTCCGATCAGCCGTGGACGGCGTGGCGGGCAACGCGACGGATGTCTTCGCGGCCGATGCCGAGGTCACGCAGTTCGCGGTCCGACATGCGGCCGAGTTCGGTGATGGTCTGACGATACTTGCGCCAGTTGTTGAGCGAGCGAGCGATGTTCATGGGATCTACCTCTTTGGTGGTTGGACCCATCCGTGGGCCCCTTCGAATTTGTTGAACCCAATATATGCTGCGTTGCGAAACGATTGAAGACATAATGCGGCACGGCACCCATGCGCATCGTGCATATCAAGCACCTTAACAGTTTGTTAAGTGGCGCTTTTTTGAGCGTCTGCATCATCAGAATTTTTGCTCCGGGAGAGGCATGGAGGTCGCGGGGGCGTTTTCGACCCGCAGCAGGGCAAAAAAAATAACGCTCACCGGGGGAGGAGGTCCGGTGAGCGTCATTTTTGCAGATCAGCGACTGGGAGGAGGAGTGTCGCCGATCAATCGACCCCGCATTGGGAGGAGGAGTATGCGGGCCGAAGATCCGAGCAACGCGTGACGTCGCTCTGTTGATGGAAATATAGGTGACACATACCGATTATTGCAGTGCAATATTGGCATGAGAGGCATGCGGTCGATGCATGGGGGCATATTCACCCGATAAGGGTGCCAGTGGGAGACTTGTCTTTGGCTTCGCGCGATTGCAGATTGGGCCGAACCGCATAGAGGACGGCTGGGAATGTATCGTGGAAGGCTGAAGAACGATCTGGATGACTGGACAAAGCGTGGTCTGATCGATGCTGAGACTGCGCGGCGTCTACTCGATGATGTTGATTCGCGCGGCAACCGCTTCAGTATCGGCACCATCCTTTCGATGTTCGCGGCCGTCCTGATTGCTGCATCGATCCTGATGCTGGTGGCCGCGAACTGGGAGGCGATACCGCGCCTTGCCAGGGTGGTGGGCATCCTCGGCCTGATCTGGATCTTTCACGGTGCAGCGCTGGCGGCCCGCGCCTATGGCGCTGACCGGATCGCTGCGGCATCGCTGGTTCTCGGTGCTGCGACCTTCGGAGGTGCCATCGCCCTCATTGGTCAGCTTTACCACCTCTCCGGCGATACCTTCGCGGCGATGTTCCTCTGGTTCATTGTCACGGCGGTATCGGCAGCGCTCTTCCGGTCCGGAGCCTTGGCCGTTGTGGCGGGCGCACTTTCCCTGGTTGCATTCGGTGGCGGCTTCGACAGTTTCGGGTGGGAGGTCGGCGGACACGGGCTCTGGGCCTGGTGGCCACCCTTCGGTGCCGTCGCGATCTTTGCGCTCGCCCATTGGACGGGCGCAAGCCGGGCCAAGCACTTTGGCTATCTGCTGCTGTTGGCCTGGATCTGGTGGGTGGCGATTATCGACGAAGACATCACCTGGGCCTTCTCGATCGCCCTGTGTGCAAGTGCCGTCTTCTTTCTTCTCACTTTGCCGCGTTCGCCGCTCGCGTCCCTTCACCGGCGGCTCGGCGCGTCTGCTAGCTTTTATGCGCTCATCATGGCGTTTTCGGCATTCTCCTTTGTGCAGGCACAGCTTCTAGACGCCATGTCGATCGCCATCCTTGGCATCGTCATCCTTGGCTTGGCCATTGCGGCAATCGCGCTTGAAGGCCGGGACAATGGCGCCGTGCGTTTTCTCGCTTATGCCGCCTTCGCCGCCGAGGTGCTTTATCTCTCCTATGAGACGATCGACAGCATTCTCGGCACCTCTGCCTTCTTCCTCCTGTCGGGCCTTGTCGTCGCGCTGCTCGCCTTCGTCGTCGTCCGGCTCGAAAAGCGCTTCTCCCGTCGGACTGCCGAGGTGACGCCATGATTTCTGCAAAACCCTTCGCTGCGGTCGCTGTCCTCGTCGCACTCGCGCAGACGGCCATTCTTGGTTCGATGATCGAGGGCCGTGCGTCGATCCTGCGCTCAGGCACCGAGGTGTTGCTGAAGACGGCCCCGGTCGATCCCCGCGACCTGTTGCGCGGCGACTATGTCATTCTGTCCTATGATATCTCGAATATCCCCAATTCGGTGATCAAGGGGACCAGGCCCGTCGCCGGAAACTCGCTGCCCCTCAATGTACGCATCGCGCCGGGCGCAGATGGCTTCTGGACGGTGGCGGAGGCCTCCTTCGATGCTTTGCCCGCGAAGGCAGGAAGCGTCATCCTCACATCGCTTCCGGTCGAGATCTATGACTGGCAGTGGACGGAGGACGGCTCCTTCCTGGTTTCCTACGGCATAGAGAGCTATTACGTCCCGGAAGGCGAGGGGCGGCCGATCGAGGATGGCCGCAACGAAGGCCGTGTGTCCGTTGCAGTGCGCGTCTCTGACGAGGGCACTGCGCAGATTCGTGCGCTGATGCTCGATGGCCAGCCACTCTACGAAGAGCCCCTCTACTGAGCGTGCCATGTGCCCCCTGCAATGCCTGTGGAGCCGGCCCCGTCCGCTTTGCGGCCCTGTCATTTTTCCTTTGCGTGCAGAAAAACGGGTGTTATAGAGACGCGCGCTCCGGAGGGGCCATGCGCGAACGCAGCATGCGCTTTTGGACGCGGGTATGGTGAAATTGGTAGACACGCCAGATTTAGGTTCTGGTGCCGCAAGGCGTGGGAGTTCAAGTCTCTCTACCCGCACCAGCTAGGCCGCGCGGGATGGATAAGAGACGCAACTATGTGGCTCTGACCCATCCGGCGCCGTTTTGCTTGGCAGAATGTTTGATTGCGACGCAGCCACGTCCGGATAAATGAATTCCGGCGTCGTGCTCAGTGAAACCACCGGCTGCCCGAGCACGGCCGCCACGACATGAAGGTAAGAACATGCAGGTTATCGAAACGCTCGCTGAAGGGCTGAAGCGCGAAATCAAGGTCGTGATCCCGGCCAAGGACATGGAACAGCAGATGAACGAGCGTCTGGCCGACGTGAAGGACAAGGTCCGGATCAACGGCTTCCGCCCGGGCAAGGTGCCGGTTTCCCACGTCAAGAAGATGTACGGCAAGTCGATCATGGCTGAACTCGTCAACGAGATCATCCGCGACCGTCCGAGCGCGATCCTGTCGGAGCGCGGCGAAAAGTCGGCGACCCAGCCGGAAATCGCGATGACCGAGGACGAGGCCGAAGCCGAAAAGATCCTGAACGCCCAGGCCGACCTGGAATTCACGCTCTCCTACGAAATCATCCCTGCGATCGAGCTGAAGTCGGTTGACGGCATCAAGGTCACCCGCGAAGTGGTCGAGATCTCGGAAGACGAGATCAACGAGCAGATCCTCAAGATCGCCGAAAGCGCCCGCACGTTCGAGACCAAGAAGGGCAAGGCCGCCGACGGCGACCGCGTCACTATGGATTACCTCGGCAAGGTCGACGGCGTTGCCTTCGACGGCGGCAAGGACGAAGACGCAGAACTCGTCATCGGCTCGAACCGCTTCATCCCCGGCTTCGAAGAGCAGCTGGTCGGCCTCAAGGCTGGCGACGAAAAGGTCATCACCGTGACCTTCCCGGCGGAATACCCGGCTGCCAACCTCGCCGGCAAGGAAGCCACCTTCGACATCACCGTCAAGGAAGTGGCAGCTCCGGCAGCGACCGAAATCAACGATGACCTCGCCACCAAGCTTGGCGTCGAATCGGTCGAGAAGCTGAAGGAAATCGTCCGCGGCCAGATCGAAAGCCAGTACGGCAACGTCACCCGCCAGAAGATCAAGCGTCAGATCCTCGACCAGCTCGACGCGATCTACAAGTTCGAAGCCCCCTCGAAGCTGATCGATGCCGAGTTCGACAACATCTGGCGCCAGATCAACACCGATCTCGCCCAGTCCGGCAAGACCTTCGCTGACGAAGACACGACGGAAGAAGCCGCCCGCGAAGAATATCGCACGCTCGCCGAGCGCCGCGTTCGCCTCGGCCTCGTTCTCTCCGAAATCGGCGAAAAGGCCGGCATCGAAGTGACCGACGAGGAAATGCAGCGTTCGCTCTTCGCCCAGCTGCAGCAGTTCCCGGGCCAGGAAAAGGAAATCCTGGAATTCTTCCGCAAGACCCCGGGTGCCGCCGCTTCGCTGCGCGCCCCGATCTTCGAAGAAAAGGTCATCGACAAGCTGCTGGCTGACGTCACCGTCACCGACAAGACCGTGACCAAGGAAGAACTGCTCGCCGAAGACGCCGAGGAAGGCGACAAGCCGAAGAAGGCTGCTTCCAAGAAGAAGGCTGCTGCCAAGGCTGACGACGCTGCCGAAGGCGAAGAAGCCGCTCCGAAGAAGAAGGCGGCCCCGAAGAAGAAGGCCGCCGAAGGCGACGCCGAGTAATCTTCGCGCCTTGCTGATGTTGAGGAAAAGCCGTCCCCTTGGGGCGGCTTTTTCACATTCTGGTCCATAAGAAGTATTGCGAGGGGTAAATTCGATGCAGATCCAGCTCGTCCGCAGTGCAACCCTCATCGTCGAGATGGCAGGAGCCCGCCTTCTGATCGACCCGTGGCTGGCTGAGAAGGGCAAGGGCCGCAGCTATTCCGGTCGCGCGCAATCGCCGCTGGTTAACCTGCCTCTGTCGGTCGCCGAGGTCCTGGATGGCATTGATGGCGTGCTTGTCTCACATCTGCATTCCGACCATTTCGACGAGACCGCACAACGGGTGATCCCCAAGCAGGTGCCGATCCTTTGCCACCATCGTGATGCCGAGGCGATCCGCTCCATGGGCTTTGATGAGGTGCGGGTGGTGGGCGAGGGGGCCCAGGTCGGGTCAGTCCTCATTCGGACCACCGACGGCCAGCACGGGCCGCCGGAGGTTCTAGACGATATGGGGGAGGTGAGCGGCTTCCTGATCTCGGCACCGGGCGAGCCGCTGCTGTACTGGGCCGGCGACACCATTCTCTGCCCCCAGGTGGTGGCTGTGCTCACCAGCGAGGCCCCCGACGCTGTCGTGGTCCATGGTTGCGGCGCACTCTGGGACGGCAAAGGGCCATTGGTGATGGATGGCGCGATGGTTCTTGAGACGGTCAGGCTTGCGGCAGACGCAGCCGTCGTCGTCACGCATCTGGATGCTGTCGACCACGCGACTGTGACGCGCGCTGACCTGAGGGCACTGGTTTCGGCCGGCGCAATCGGCGCCGACCGTCTGATTATCCCGGAGGACGGCGACATCCTCGCGTTCTGAACGTCAGCGCCAGCCGAGGCCAGGCGCCACATGGGTCAGGATCGCTTCGATCACATGGGCGTTGTAGGCGACGCCAAGCTGGTTCGGCACCGTGAGCAGCAGCGTATCGGCCTCGGCGATCGCCTCGTCGCGCTTCAACTCATCGATCAGCCTGTCCGGTTCGGCGGCATAGGAGCGGCCGAAGATGGCGCGCGTGTTCTCGTCGATGAAGCCGATCGAATCCTGGTCTTTGCTCTGACCGAAATAGGCCCGGTCCATGTCGTTGACGATGGCGAAGATGGAACGGCTGACGGAGACGCGCGGCGTGCGGCTGTGTCCGGCTTCCTTCCAGGCGTCGCGATAGGCGCGGATCTGCTTGGCCTGCTGGACATGGAAGGGCTCGCCCGTTTCGTCATCCTTCAAGGTCGAACTCTGCAGGTTCATGCCTTGCTGTGCCGCCCAGACGGCTGTGGCGTTCGAGCCGGATCCCCACCAGATGCGGTCGCGCAGTCCTTCCGAATGCGGCTCAAGACGCAGGAGGCCCGGCGGGTTGGGGAACATCGGTCGCGGATTGGGCTTGGCAAAGCCCTCGCCCTTCAGCACGTCGAGAAAGACCTCCGCATGGCGACGGCCCATGTCGGCGTCACTCTGACCTTCCTCCGGCTGATAGCCGAAGTAGCGCCAGCCCTCGATCACCTGCTCCGGGGAACCGCGAGAAATGCCGAGCTGCAGGCGGCCTTGCGAAATCAGGTCGGCGGAACCGGCGTCTTCCGCCATGTAAAGCGGGTTCTCGTAACGCATGTCGATGACGCCGGTCCCGATCTCGATCTTCGAGGTGCGGGCGCCGACGGCGGCAAGCAGCGGGAAGGGCGAGGCGAGCTGGCGGGCAAAGTGGTGCACACGGAAATAGGCGCCGTCAGCCCCCAGTTCTTCAGCTGCGACCGCAAGATCGATGGATTGCAGAAGCGTGTCCTGCGCCGAGCGGGTGCCGGACTGAGGTGAGGGCGACCAGTGGCCGAAGGAAAGGAACCCGATTTTCTTCATGATGATCAAGCCTGTGTAATGAGAGTTGTACTCTAAATGGCATCGGTGCGTGCCGCACCATAGGGCTGCGCGGGTGACAGACTGTTTCGCCTGCAGAGACGACCCGCCGGTCAGTCGATCGCTGCGCGCACGCCGCGCCGTTCCACCGAAAGCAGTCCGATCACACCTCCTATCGCAAGAGCCGTACCAAGCCATGACGAGCCCGAATAACCGAAGAAGTGCGAGCCTATGGCGAAGGCTGCAGCATTCAGGCCGTTTCCGAGGAAGGAGTTGATCGGCAGGAAGGCTGTGCCGAGGCCCGGACGTCCGGGAAAGAGATCCTGGAAATAGTTGAGCGGTAGCGCGAGCAGGGCTGCGGCGAAGGCGGCACCCGGCAGAGCGAGGGCGTAGATGTGCCATGGCGCCGATGCGAAGCTGAGCGCCGCCATATAGGCACCGTAGCCGAGTGCCGCCGTCACGATGATGCCGATGATGTTGTGGCGCTTGAGCAGATGCGCCCACATCAGCATGAAGGGGATCTCGATGAGGGCCGTCATCCCGGCGATCAACCCCACGTCTGCAGTCTTTCCGCCGAGTTGCAGGGTCAGGATGAGGGGCCAGATCGTGCCGCTGAGCCGCAAGGTGGAGGTGATCGCCGCGATCGAGACCATGCGGATCAGCATGTCGCGGGCAGCGAGTTCGCGCAATGCGGCGAAGAAGCCGGGTGCATTGGCATCACGCACCGGCTGGCTTGTCGGTTTCGTCAACACGAACACGGCGCAGACGAGGATGAACAGGCAGAACAGCGCGGCCAGACCCCAGGCGCCGATCATGCTGCCTGATGCGCCGAGCAGCAGTCCGAGGCCGGCCGGTGTCAGCACCCAGGCGGCGGAGACGATGGCGCGCAGGGTGGCATTGATCGAGGCGGCATCGGTCGGCTCCATGTCGCCGGTATGCAGCCGCGCGCTGGCAAACAGCAGGGAACTGGTGGCGTAGAAGAAGGGAATGACGAGCGACGTCGCCCCGAGAAAGACCGGGACGGAGGGGAACAGATAGATGGCGCCGTAACCGACGACACCGAGCGCCGACATGACGATCAACATGTGCCGACGATCGCCCAGCATGTCCGAAAGAATGCCGAGCGAGACGCTGATGGTGACCGCGGCAACCGACGAGACGAGGACGAGCAGCGAATAGGCCTGGTCGCTCATCCCAAGCGTGCCGATCGCCGTCACCGACAGATACGGGATTGTTGCCCCGAAGGCCGAGCCCTGGGCGAAGATCATCAGGGACAGGACGAGCAATTGCGGGCGGCCGGCAATCTGGCCGAAGGATGAAAACATCAGATGATCTCTGCTGCCGCGACAGCGCAAAGGGCCGCAGACAGGCGGGCTGAAAGTGCGCCACCTTGGCATGAGTCGTATCGCCCGTCATCCGTCCACCTGCGGTGGCGATGCGCGCACGAACAATGCGACAGGCAGCGGTGCGAACAGGCCTATTCGGCGGCCTTGCGTTCGATCTTCTCGATCTTCAACTCGCCCATGCGGTTCCAGGCGTCGAGGCCGGCGATCTTGTAGGCCTCCGCCAGCGTCGGGTAGTTGAAGGTGTTCTCGACGAAATATTCGACCGTGCCTTTGAGGTTGAGCACGGCCTGGCCGATATGCACGAGTTCGGTCGCCCCTTCACCGACGATGTGGACGCCCAGCAGGCGGCGGGTCTTGTGCGAGAAGATCATCTTCAGCATGCCGCTGTCGAGGCCCATGATATGGCCGCGCGAGGTCTCGCGGAAATGCGCGATGCCGGTCTCGTAAGGGATGCCGCGCTGGATGACTTCCTCTTCGGTCAGGCCGCAGGTCGAGATCTCCGGTACGGCATAGATGCCATAGGGGAAGAACTGCGGCGGCTCGTGGGCCGGTGCGCCTACAGCATGCCGGGCGGCGATGCGTCCCTGCTCCATCGAGGTCGAGGCAAGCGAGGGAAAACCGACGACGTCGCCGGCGGCATAGATGTTTGGCACGGAGGTCTGGAAGGTTTCCGGATTGACCTTGAGGCGACCACGATTGTCCGCCTCGAGTCCGATGGCTGACAGGTTCAGCGTGTCGATCGCGCCCACGCGGCCGGCGGCATAGAGCACCATCTCGGCCATCAGGATTCGCCCGTTCTTCAATGTGACGCGACACTTGCCGTCCACCTTCTCGACGGTCTCGACCGTCTGGCCGAAGATCAGCTTCATGTTGCGGTCGCGCAGCTGGTAGGTGAAGTCCTCGACGATCTCCTTGTCGATGAAATCGAGCATGGTGTCGCGTGGTTCGACGACGGTGACAGCAGTGTCGAGTGCGGAGAAGATCGTCGCATATTCGATGCCGATGACACCGGCACCGATGACAATCATCGAGCGCGGCAGATCCTTGATCTCAAGGATTTCGTCACTGTCGAGGACGCTGGCGCCGTCAAAGGGGATGTGGGTCGGGCGGAAGGGACGGGTGCCGACAGCGAGCAGCACCGAATCGGCTTTCACATGCAGGACTTCGCCGTCATCCTTGGTCACCTCGATCGTGTGCAAATCGAGAAAGCGGGCGGTCCCGCGCAGCTGCGAAACCCGGTTGCGCGAAAACTGGTGCTCCAGCACCTCGACCTCGTGGTCGAGCGTGATGAGCAGACGGCGGCGCAGGTCCTCGGCCTTGATCTCCTGTTTGACGCGGTAGCTGCGGCCATAGAAGCCGCGCTCGCGCCAGCCGGTGAGGTTGAGGGCCGTCTCGCGCAGGGTCTTGGAAGGGATGGTGCCGGTATGCACGGAGACGCCGCCGACGCGGGTGCCCTTTTCGATGACAAGAACCTTCTTTTCCAGCTTTGCCGCCTGGATCGCGGCGCGGCGGCCGGCTGGTCCGCTGCCAATCACGACGAGGTCATACTGGTTCATGGGGCGCCCCTGATTCGTCAAATTTCATGCTGCAGTGCAATGTCACGCACAAAACATATCAGGGCAATCTAACCGTTTCATTATCATGGCGAGCCAAACGCGGAATCCGGCAATTTATTGCGTCAAAGCGACAGCCAGCAGCGGTGGCAAAGGCGCTCAGATCAGCCGGAGTCCTCTCAGGCTGGCGTGACCATCTTTCCCGATAATGATGTGGTCGTGGACGGTGATGCCGAGGGGCTTTGCGGTGTCGACGATCGTGCGCGTCATGTCGATATCGGCGCGGGAAGGCGTGGGGTCGCCGCTCGGATGGTTATGGACGAGGATGATCGCGGTGGCAGAGAGTTCAAGCGCGCGCTTGACCACCTCGCGCGGATAGACCGGTGTGTGATCGATCGTCCCGCGCCCCTGGATTTCGTCGGCGATCAGCACATTGCGCTTGTCGAGGAAGAGGATGCGGAACTGTTCGGTGGTCTCATAGGCCATGGCGGCATGACAGTAGTCGATGACGGAGGACCAAGACGACAGCACCTGCTTCTCTCGCAACTCGCTTTTCAGCATGCGCTGAGCGACATTGGCGATCAGCTTCAGGTCGAGCGCGACGCTTTCGCCGATGCCCTTGACCTCCTGCAACAGCGCCGGCGGTGCGCCGATGACGCCGCCAAGTGTGCCGAAGCGGGCAATCAGTGCCTTGGCAATGGGCTTGGTATCGCGCCGAGGAATGAGGCGGAACAGCAGAAGTTCGAGGATCTCGTAATCGGCCAGCGCCGTGTCGCCCCCGTCGCGGAAGCGGTTCCGCAATCGCTCACGGTGCCCAAGGTAGTGCGCTTCAGGCTGAAGCGCGGCCCGTGAGGATGCGGCCTTGGCCAGATTGCTCTCCCGCGCCGGCTGCTCCGCAAAGAAGCTCCGTTCGTCGGCGGAATGGCCGGAACGGGATCCATCCATGCCGAAGAGATCGCCCGGCTGTTTCATCGCCGCACCGTCGCCGCGCAACGGTTCGTCTGAGAAAGGAAGCTTGCTCGTCATGCCACCCCAATCCTGACCATCATGGTCGAGCGGCGTATGGCCGCGCGGATATACTGACACGACTGCCGCCGTGCGCAAGTTCAAGTTGCGGTGACGTGTGCCGTCGTCCTCTGCGAGATCAGCCGAGGCCGGGCCGGTCGAGACCGGCAGGCGAGAGCGTGAAGATCTCGCAGCCCGTGGCGGTGACGCCGACCGTGTGCTCGTACTGCGCCGTCAGCGACCGATCCCGCGTGACAGCCGTCCAGCCGTCGGACAAGACCTTCACATGCGGCTTGCCGAGATTGATCATCGGCTCGATCGTGAAGATCATGCCCTCGCGCATTTCCGGGCCTTCGTCGGATTTGCCGTAGTGCAGGATATTCGGGCTGTCGTGGAACAGGCGGCCGACTCCATGGCCGCAGAAGTCGCGCACCACCGAGCAGCGCTCGGCCTCAGCGAAGGTCTGGATCGCTTCACCGATGGCGCCCGTCCGGGCACCCGGGCGGACCGCCCCGATGCCACGCATCAGGCACTCATAGGTGACTTCCATCAACCGCTCCGCCGCCCGCTTGATCTGGCCGACCGGATACATGCGGCTGGAATCGCCATGCCAGCCGTCGAGCAGGAAGGTGACGTCGATATTGACGATGTCACCGTCGCGCAGCGGCTTGTCGTCGGGCATGCCGTGACAGACGACGTGGTTGATCGAGGTGCAGACGGAATATTTGTAGCCGCGATAGTTCAGCGTAGCGGGTAGCGCGCCGTGATCGGCACCGAATTCGAAGACGAAGCGGTCGATCGCCGCCGTCGTCACGCCGGGCTTGACCATTGGTACCAGCGCGTCGAGACAGCGCGCCGTCAATTGGCAGGCGCGGCGCATGCCCTCGAAGGCTTCGGCATCGTAGAGCCTGATGGCACCGGTGTTTTTCAGGGGCGCCGTGGCCGCGTCGATATAGGTGACCATGAAGTCGCTTTCGGAATGTCTCATCTGGGGGCTTGGCCGTTCATAATCCACCAACCCCCGCCTCGTCTATCGGGATCAGCCGTTGAGGGGCGATTTTGGCCGGATCGAGCCGGCAGGAGAGAGCATACGCCTCGACCCCGCGGCCAATCGCCCGGCGAAACGCCCGGCCGTAGCCAGGGTCGAGATCGCCACAGATCTTGAGACGCGTGCAGTCATTTCGCTGGATAACGAACAGCATGGCGGCGCGAAAGCCGTCCTCCACCAGATCCCCCATCTCGTCGAGATGTTTGGCGCCGCGTGTCGTGACGCTGTCGGGAAACTCGGCAAGGCCTGATGTCCGGGTGAAATGCACATTCTTCACTTCGACGTGGACGCTGCCCTTGATCGGATCCTCCAGCAGAATGTCGATGCGGGAATTGCGGCCATAGCGCTGCTCGCGCTTCAGGATCGCAAAGCCGGACAGGGCAGGGACTAGGCCGGCCAGAATGGCTTCCTCGGCAAGCCGGTTCGGCAATGCCGTGTTGACCCCGACAATCGTGCCGTCCGCCTCGATCAGCTCGAAGGCATGAGCGTATTTGCGGTTCGGCGCATCATGTTGCGATAGCCAGATCCGGGAACCCGGCTCGGTCAGACCCCGCATCGAGCCGGTATTGGGGCAAAATCCGGTGATCGCGCGGCCATCATCAAGCACGGCATCGAACAGGAACCGCTTGTAGCGGCGGATAAGGGTGGCGGGCACCAGCGGTGGATCGAAGAGCATCTCGGCCTGTGAACGTCTCAGGAAACGGGTTCGTCAGCGGGCTTGTTGATCGCCCATGTCAGGAGAGCGTCGAGCGCGGGGCAAAGCGCCTGTCCCCAGTCCGTCAGGCAATACTCGACCTTCGGCGGCACCTGGTGATGAACGATGCGTCGCACGATCCCATCCTGTTCCATCTGGCGGAGCTGCTGGATCAGCATTTTTTGCGAAATTCCCGGAATGGACCGTTCAAGTTCGGAGAACCGCAAAACGGCCCCGCCGAAGAGATGAAACAGGATCACCAGCTTCCAGCGACCCTCAAGGATCCGAAGGGCGTTTTCCACGCCTTCGGCCCCATCAGCAGGCGTCTGGAAGACATCCTTACTTTTTAGTGGGTACCTTACTTTTTTGTCTGTTCTTGCCATTTCATACACGTAAGCCCATTTTGGTTTTCGAGCAAGCGCGCTGCTCTTTCGCTAACCGAAACGAGAGATTTGATCCCATGTCGAATACGATAACGGGGCCGGTTAAGGCCTATTTCGAAGCCAGAAACGCGCGCAATTTCGAGCGGGCCCTGTCAGGTTTTGCCGAGGATGCGGTCGTCCGCGACGAAAGCCGAATGCATCGCGGCCTTGATGAAATCACGGCCTGGATGACCGAAACGATCGCGGCCTATGACGATCGTTCCGAGCTTCGTGCTGTTGAAAACAAAGGCGATCATGTCATTGCCACGGCCGAGGTGTCCGGTCATTTTCCGGGCAGCCCCATCATCCTTCGCTACCGTTTCAAGATGAAGGACGGCGCGATTGCCAGCTTGGAGATCGCCCCATGAGCGTGGCGTTCAGGATCGATCCGACGGAGTTCGCCGGCAAACGCGTCGTTGTGACCGGCGGCACGATGGGGGCGGGTGAAGCGATCGTCACGCGGTTTGCAAGGGCGGGCGCAAAGGTGGTCACGGCTGCGCGTTCCCAACCGCAATCGGTGGGTCTCGGCGTGCATTTCGTCCAGGCAGACCTGTCGATGCCAGAGGGCATCGCTTTGCTCGCAGACCAAGCCCTGTCGCATCTGGGCGGGGTGGATGTTGTCGTCCACTGCCTTGGTGGCTCCTCCACCCCCGGAGGCGGCTTTCAAGCCGCGACCGAGGCCTTCTGGCAGCAGGAACTATCGCTCAACCTGCTGGCGACCGTCCGCCTCGACAGGTTGTTGGTGCCACAGATGCTTGAGCGCGGGGAGGGCGTCGTGATCCATGTTGCCTCGATCCAGCACCGGCTGCCGCTGCATGAGTCCACCATTGCCTATGCCGCCGCGAAGGCGGCACTGGCAACCTATAGCAAGGCGCTGTCGAAGGAACTGGGACTATCAGGCGTGCGGGTCAACACGGTCTCTCCCGGCTGGATCAGGACGTCTGCCGCAGACCGCATGGTGGAGCGACTGGCCGAGAGCGGCGGGATCGACGAGCAGACCGCCCGGCAGAGCATCATGGATGCGCTGGGCGGCATCCCCATTGGCCGGCCAGCCTGGCCGGAGGAGGTCGCCGAACTTGTGGCCTTCCTGTCCTCCGGGCGAGCCGCATCCATCCATGGTGCAGACTATGTGATTGATGGCGGGACGATCCCGACCGTGTGATGGTGCTGGCAGCCGCCAGACCGTTCGGGTGAAGTTAGACTCGGGCGAGTACGTTGCGCCCAGGCGCATCGGCGATGGCGTTGAGCGCGTCTCCACCCGGCTTGCGGGCGGGGACGCGGGTCGCGTCGAGGCTCTCGATCCAGGTCTGCCAATGCGGCCACCACGAGCCGGGCGTTTCCTTGGCCGTTTCCACCCAGTCATCATAGTTTCCAACGGCCGGGCCGTTGGTCCAGTACTGGTATTTGGTCTTGTCCGGCGGGTTGACGACGCCGGCGATGTGCCCGGAGCCGGAGAGCACGAACTGCACCGGCCCGCCGAACAGGGAACTGCCGACGAACACCGATTTCGCCGGGGCAATGTGGTCTTCGCGGGTCGCCAGATTGTAGATCGGGATGGTGACGTCCTTCAGCGACAGACGTTTGCCGGCGAGTTCCATCTTGCCCTGGCTCAGCGTGTTATTGAGGTAGCAGTTGCGCAGGTAAAAGGAGTGGTTGGCGGCCGCCATCCGCGTCGAATCGGAATTCCAGTAGAGAAGGTCGAAGGGCGTCGGGTCCTGGCCCTTTAGGTAGTTGTTGACGAAATAGGGCCAGATCAGCTCGGAGGCGCGCAGCATGTTGAAGGCGGCCGCCATCTTCGAGCCGTCGAGATAACCTGTCTCCTGCATCCGCTCTTCCAGGCTGTGCAACTGCTCCTCATCGACGAACACCTTGAGGTCGCCGGCATAAGTGAAGTCCACCTGCGTCGTAAACAGGGTCGCACTCGCGATCCTTTCGCGCTTTTCCTGCGCATGCAGCGCCAGGGCTGCCGCCAGCAGCGTGCCGCCGACGCAGTATCCGATGGCATTGACCTGTTTTTCGCCCGTTGCCTTCTCGATCGTGTCGAGCGCGAAGTCGACGCCCTCGCGGATATAGGCTTCCCAGTCCTTCTTGGCGTGCCGCTCGTCAGGGTTGACCCAGGAGATGACGAAGACCGTCTGTCCCTGGTCGACGCACCATTTGATGAAGCTCTTCTGCGGATTGAGGTCGAGGATGTAGAACTTGTTGATCCAGGGCGGGCAGATGAGGAGAGGGCGCTTCAGCACCGTCTCGGTCGTTGCATCATACTGGATCACCTCGCAGATATCGCTTTGGGCGATCACCTTGCCGGGTGTGATCGCCATGTTTTCGCCGACGGCGAACTTGCTCGTATCCGTCTGGCGGATGCGCAGATCCCCGCCGCCAGCGGTAATGTCTTCGGCAAACATCTGCATGCCCTTGACCAGATTGGCGCCACTGCTCGCCACCGTCTCGCGGTAGAGCTGCGGATTGGTCGCGACGAAATTGGCAGGCGAAAGTGCTGCCGTGATTTGCCGCATGTAGAAGTTCGCCTTGTGGCGGGTATGTTCGTCGAGTCCGCCGGCTTCGTTCACCATCTTGTCCGCCCATTGCGACAGAACGAGATAGGTCTGACGCAGGAAGTCGAAAAAGGGATTGCGCTGCCAGTCCTCGTCGGAGAAGCGCTTGTCCTTGGGCAGGGGATCTTCGATCGTCTGGTCCGGCTCGGCGAATCGCGTCATCGATCGGCTCCACACGCCGAAGATGGCGTTGAGCAGATGCGTCTGTGCTTCCAGGGTCCGCTTGGGATCGGACATCCAGAATTCCGCGACCTTGCCCATGGTCTTGACCATTTCGGCTACAGGCTCAGACAGGGGATCTGGCAGATCGCCGCCCTGTCGGGGTTCGAGCCATGCCGATGCCGCTTTTCCCAGGTTTTCCAGAGCTCTGGCGGCATTGACAGCGAGCGCCTGCGGATCCTTGATGATGTACGGCTCGATCAGCTTGGGATCGAATGCAGTGCCAGCCCCGCTCTCGTCCCGTATCCTGTCCATGGCGTCCTCCCCGGGATTGTTCTGGCGTCTTTTGTGTTTGCCTATCCTGCATGAAAACGACTACAAGTTCCAGCGATTGGCGCATAGTCTTTCGCAGGTGATCGATCGCTGCGCCCTTGCAGATCGTCAATTTTCCCGCAGGTGGAGCGGAACATCGAGGCCATGGTGGAGAGCTTACGCATTATTTTCGGTCGAAGCGGTCAGGCCGCCGTGTTTTGTGTCGTCGCGCTCGCCGCAGGCGCCGGTTGCCAGTCCGCGCCGGCCCCGGCGGCCGTTCCGACAGCGACCGGCCTTGAAGTCACGGTCGAGGATGCCGACCAGCCGGAGCCGGCGACGCCCCGCCCGACCTATTCCGATGGTTATCCAAGTTTCGCGGGTTCACTGAATGCCGCGAATGTCCAGATGACCAATGAAGAGGCCCAAGCCTTGCAGTTTCGCCTGACCGCGCTGAGCCAGGCACGCAAGGCCGGAACCATCTCGGAAGCCGAGTACCAGGCCAAGCTTCGGGAACTGCGCAAGCTGGCCGCCGAGCACGGTGCCGACACCCAGGCGCTGATTGCCAAATAGCACTTGCGTTTGAGCGGGATTTTCCGCAAAGCAGCCAGGACGTTGCGGCGTGCTTTTTCGTTCCGGGCAAGGCTCGGAACCGGATTTGCGACAAGATTTGCTGTCAGCGTTCTGGTTGGGATATCATCACCCGTCTCCGGTTTTGCGGTTCGTTGCGGAGCGTGTGTTCACTGGGAAAACGAGCGCGCCTGCCGCGGACAAGACCCGCGCGGTTTCAGGGGTTGAAGATGGAAGAGTTTCACAAAGTCCGGCGGCTGCCGCCTTACGTTTTCGAACAGGTCAACCGTTTGAAGGCGAGCGCGCGAGCCGGTGGAGCCGACATCATCGACCTGGGCATGGGCAATCCCGACCTGCCGACCCCGCAGGCGATCGTCGACAAGCTGTGTGAAGTGGTCCAGGACCCGCGCACCCATCGTTATTCCTCGTCCAAGGGCATTCCGGGCCTGCGCCGCGCGCAAGCCGCCTATTATGCTCGGCGCTTCAACGTGAAGCTCAATCCCGACACGCAGGTGGTCGCCACCCTTGGCTCGAAGGAAGGTTTCGCCAACATGGCGCAGGCCATCACGGCTCCGGGTGACGTTATCCTGTGCCCGAACCCGACCTATCCGATCCATGCCTTCGGCTTCCTGATGACCGGCGGTGTCATCCGCTCGATTACCGTCGAGCCGGACGAGACCTTCTTTCCGCCGCTCGAGCGTGCCGTAAAGCACTCGATCCCGAAGCCGCTGGCACTGATCCTGAATTACCCGTCGAACCCGACGGCCATGGTGGCAACGCTCGACTTCTACAAGGACGTGATCGCCTTCGCGAAGAAGCATGACATCATCGTGCTGTCCGACCTTGCCTATTCTGAAATCTATTTCGACGGCAACCCGCCGCCATCCGTGCTCGAAGTCCCGGGCGCCATGGACTGCACCGTCGAATTCACCTCGATGTCGAAGACCTTCTCCATGCCCGGCTGGCGCATGGGCTTTGCCGTCGGCAACGAGCGCCTGATCGCGGCCCTGACGCGCGTCAAATCTTACCTCGACTACGGCGCCTTCACGCCGATTCAGGTGGCTGCAACCCATGCGCTGAATGGCGACGGTTCCGACATCGCGGAAGTCCGTAGCGTCTATCATCGTCGCCGCGACGTCATGGTCGAGAGCTTTGGCAAGGCCGGCTTCGAAGTGCCGCCGCCGGCAGCCACCATGTTCGCCTGGGCCAAGATCCCTGAAAAGTTCCGCCATCTCGGCTCGCTGGAGTTCTCCAAGCTGCTGGTCGAGAAGGCGGACGTCGCCGTGGCCCCCGGCATCGGCTTCGGTGAAATGGGCGACGAATATGTCCGTCTCGCCCTCGTCGAAAACGAGCACCGCATCCGCCAGGCCGCCCGCAACATCAAGAAGTTCCTGTCGACGGCCGACGAGACCATGCACAACGTGATTTCGCTCAACGCTCACCGTTGAGTTTCCGGGTGGCGCGTTCGCCGCCGCCCTTTCATCTCCTTTATGACGTCAGGAATGCCCCATGGCTGATGCCCTTAAAATCGGCGTAGCGGGACTGGGTACCGTCGGTGCCTCGCTCGTCCGGATCCTCCAGCAACGGGCCAACGCGCTCACCGTCGCCTGCGGACGCCCGATCCGCGTAACCGCCGTTACGGCCCGCGACGCGACGAAGGACCGCGGCATCCTGATGGATGGCATCGCCTGGTATGCCGACCCATCGGAGATGGCGGAAAAGGCCGACATCGATGTCTTCGTTGAACTGATCGGCGGCGCCGAGGGCGCCGCTGAACGCTCCGTGCGGGCCGCCCTGACGCGTGGCCTGCATGTGGTGACCGCCAACAAGGCACTGCTATCGCGTCACGGTGTTGAACTGGCGAAGATCGCCGAGCAAAAGAGCCGGCTGTTGAACTACGAAGCGGCGGTTGCCGGCGGCATCCCCGTGATCAAGACCCTGCGCGAATCGCTGACCGGCAACAATTTCACCCGCATCTATGGGATCATGAACGGCACCTGCAATTACATCCTGACCCGCATGGAGCGGGAGGGGCTGTCATTTGCCGATTGCCTCAAGGAAGCCCAGCGCCTGGGTTACGCCGAAGCCGATCCGAGCTTCGATATCGAGGGCAATGATACGGCGCACAAGCTGTCGATCCTGACGACGCTGGCCTTCGGCTGCGAGATCTCGGCCGACAAGATCTATCTCGAAGGCATCACCAACATCTCGATCGAGGACATCCATGCGGCCGCCGACCTCGGTTACCGCATCAAGCTCCTCGGCGTGGCCCAGAAGACCGAGAGCGGCATCGAGCAGCGTGTGCATCCGACCATGGTCCCGCTTGACAGCGTGATTGCCCAGGTCGATGGCGTGACGAATGCGGTAGCCCTCGAATCCGACATTCTGGGCGAGCTGCTGATGGTCGGCCCAGGTGCCGGCGGCAATGCCACGGCCTCAGCCGTGCTCGGTGACATCACCGACATCGCCAAGAGCCGCCCCGGCGCGCAGGATGTGCCGGTCCTCGGTCGTCCCGCCCATCTGCTGGAACCCTACCGCCAGGCGGAAATGCAGAGCCACGAAGGCGGCTATTTCATTCGCCTGACCGTCCAGGATCGCACCGGCGTCTTCGCCAGCATTGCGACCCGCATGGCGGAAAACGCGATCTCGCTCGAATCGATCGTTCAGCATTCCAAGGAGCCGGCGGCACCCGGCCGGCCGCAGACGATCATTCTCGTCACCCATGCGACGATGGAGAGTGCTGTGCGCACAGCCGTCGGTGCGATCAAGGGTGAGGGTTATCTGATCGGCGAGCCGCAGGTCATCCGCATCGAGCGACCCAAAGGCTGATCGGCGCGCCTCCAGACCTCGGGCGATCCACAGCCGCCATTGGGCATCCCGGCATGCGCCTGTAGCCTCCGCGTGTTTCTCAGGCTAGGGATAGAGGAACGCGGCAGTGGCGGGAATAGCGCCCGCTCCGTGAGCGTATGCGGATGGACGGCGCGCCTTCAGGCGACCGCCGGGTCCATCAGAGAGCAGGCATGTCGAACGAACCAGTCGATCCCGTCATCCGGTCTTTTCTGAGTGTCGATCAGTCGGCGAGCGGCCAGCGCTGGATGTCGCGTGCCGACCAGGCGGGCCTCAACCGGGCGCTTGCCATCAGCCAGGTGCATGGCATTCCGGAACTCGTTGCCCGCGTGCTCGCTGGCCGAGGTGTCGGCGTCGACGATGCACCGGCCTTCCTCGACCCGACCATCCGCAGCCTCATGCCGGACCCGTCGAGCCTGACCGATTGCGACAAGGCAGCCGCCCGCATTGCCGATGCTGTAAACGCCAAGGAACGGGTCGCGATTTTCGGCGACTACGACGTCGACGGTGCGGCCTCCTCCGCTCTGATGTTTCGCTTCCTGCGGCATTTCGGCGTTGAGGCGGAGATCTACATTCCGGATCGCATCTTCGAAGGTTACGGCCCGAATGCGGCGGCGATCGACCAACTCATCGAGCGCGGCGCCAATCTCCTGATCACGGTTGATTGCGGATCGACCAGCGTGGAGGCGCTGGGTGCTGCCGAGCGGCGGGGCGTAGATGTCGTCGTGATCGACCATCACCAGATGGGCCATGAAATGCCGGTCTGCCACGCGCTGGTCAATCCGAATCGCGAGGACGATCTGTCGGGGCAGGGGCATCTCTGTGCCGCTGGTGTCGTCTTCATGGTGCTGGTTGCAACGCTGCGCCGCCTGCGCGAGGCCGGCCATCCCTTTGCCCGCTCGCTTGACCTCCTCGCCTGGCTTGATCTTGTGGCGCTTGCCACGGTCTGTGACGTGGTAACACTGAAGGGCCTCAACCGCGCCTATGTCACCAAAGGGCTGATTGCCGCCCGCCACCAGAACAATGCGGGCCTAGCAGCCCTGTTGAAGGTCGCCGGCATCGGCGGACCCGTCACGCCCTATCATTTCGGCTTCCTCGTTGGCCCGCGAATCAATGCCGGTGGCCGCATCGGCGATGCAGCGCTTGGGAGCCGGCTGCTGACCCTCGACGATCCCTCCGAGGCCGACCAGATCGCCGCCAAGCTCGACGAACTCAACCGCGAGCGCCAGGCGATGGAAACGATCATGCTGGCCGAGGCAGAGGCCGAGGCGCTGGCCGAATACGGCACGGGCGAAACAGCCGGCGTCATCGTGACTGCCAAGGATGGCTGGCATCCGGGAATCGTTGGCCTGCTTGCGGCACGCCTGAAGGAGCGCTTCAAGCGCCCGGCCTTCGCCATCGCCTTCGATCCCATGGGCAAGGGCACGGGCTCCGGGCGCTCGATCAACGGCTTCGATCTGGGGCGTATGGTGCGCGCTGCCGTCGACAACGGTATCCTGGCCAAGGGCGGCGGCCATGCCATGGCGGCAGGCCTTACCGTCGAGCGCGGCAATCTCGGTCGTCTGCGCAGCTTTTTCGACGAGCAGGCGACGGCCCAGGTCACGGCGCTCGCCGCCAACCAGACCCTCAAGATCGACGGAGCGATCGGTGCATCCGGCGCGACGCTGGCGCTGGTGGATCAGCTCGAATCGGCAGGTCCCTATGGCTCCGGCCATCCGCAACCGATCTTTGCCGTACCACTGCATCGGCTGAGGGATGTGCGGCCCGTGGGCACCACGCATATCAAGGTCACGCTGGAGGGCATGGACGGCTCGCGCCTCGAAGGCATCGCGTTTCGCGCCGCCGAAACCGACCTCGGTCATTTCCTGATGAACAGCCGCGGCAACCAGATCCATGTCGCGGGCACGCTCAGCGCCGACCACTGGCAGGGCAACCGACGCGTACAGTTCCGGATCCTCGATGCCGCAAAGGCGCCATAAGGCCAGAACCACGCTTCATTTTCTGGAAGATCGAAGTGGCACGCCCTAGGGGAGTCGAACCCCTCTTCCCAGAATGAAAATCTGGTGTCCTAACCGATAGACGAAGGGCGCGTGCGCTTCGGTGGCGCCCTTATGGCCGGAACTTTCGGCAAGTGCAAGCGCTTTCGACAGCCATGGAACGATTTTTTCCACAGCGGAATCGAGTGTTTTTCGAAGCGTAAAACGCTTGTCGCGGCAAGAGCTTAACTGGCTCTGCAGGAGGATGATGCGAGGAGTGGGAGAAGATCGAAGTGGCACGCCCTAGGGGAGTCGAACCCCTCTTCCCAGAATGAAAATCTGGTGTCCTAACCGATAGACGAAGGGCGCGTGCGCTTCGGTGGCGCCCTTATAGTCACGGTGATTTTTGACCGCAAGCGGAAATTTGATGCCTCTACAGACAAAATTCGAAGAGCCGGAATGACGTGCATGGCCGAGCGCAGTCAGTCGACGCAAGCGAGCGCTCGCTACAGGCTTTGATGGAATGAGAGGGAGATCGAAGTGGCACGCCCTAGGGGAGTCGAACCCCTCTTCCCAGAATGAAAATCTGGTGTCCTAACCGATAGACGAAGGGCGCCTGCGCTTCGTGGCGTCCTTATAATCAGGCTGGTCAAAGACCGCAAGCGGGGCAGGGCGCTTTTTTGCAGAAAAATGACAAAGCCCTGAAGCGGCAGGAGCGGGTGTCGAAAATGCCGTTTTGCCAAGGGGTTGGCGGGCACCCGGTGTCAAGTTTTTCAGGGTTTGTTGCTCTTGGTTTTCGCCCCGCCTGCCAGCAGATCCGAGAGCGAGGGCAGCCACTTCTTCTTTTTGGCGGTTGGTACGCCCTCGCCATCAGGCACCATTGCGGACTCGCCAGACCCATCCCCAGGCATTTCGGGAACAGCTCCCATGGCTGCCAGTTGTTCTGGCGTCAGCTGAACACGTTCCGGCATGGCGTCGGCCGGTATCTGGTCCTCTGGCATTCCGGCAGTCGGCTCGCGCAGCACCAGAATTTTGCGCTTTGGACGCGGGTCGGACAGCTTGTGGAGAACCGGTGGCCCGGTGTCCGGTTCGACGAGCGGAAGGTCACTTTCGGGTGCCGCCATTTGCTCAGGCGCGGACAGCATCTGCTGCTGTTGTTCGGCCGAGGGGCTGAACAGGCTCTTGCTCATCGCATTCACGCCGAGTGTCGGCATATTGCCCGGCACGAGGCTTGTAACGGGCTGTGCAGAATTGCCGGTTTGCTGCGCTGCCGCTGTCGGCGGTGCCGCAGCCACCGGGGCTGCAGGCGGTTGTGACCGGCCGGCGGAAAACAGGCTGTTCTTGTGTGTGTTGACCTCGGTCGGCTGCGACACGCCGAGATCCTGCGCAGGCGCGGTGCCAGCCATGGCCTGCTGCTGTAATGCCAGCACTTCGGGCGGCGGCTCCGCAATATCGGAATAGGCGGCGGCCAAGGGGGCCGGCTTGCGTTTCAGGCTCGCCGCAGGTTCGTTCAAGGCAAGCTGCGCACCTTGTGCGTTGGCTGTTGCCGAAACTGCAACAACGCGCGGATCGCTATAGCCGCCCTTGGTCGGCTTGTCTGTGTGGCTTGCTGCTTCCAGCGAGCCGGTGGCGAGGATGTCGCCGGCATTCGTCTGACACGACCCCAATATCAATCCGCTGAGGATCGCGAGCGTTCGAAGGCTCGTGCTGCTGTGCATGAAGGTCTGTGTCATGGCCGGCTCCGACATCCGTCCCCACCAGTGGGGGCGGGCAAGGCGCCGCGCATGCACGACACCTTGCGTTTCGAAACCCGTTTTAGACGCGCAAACTTGCGCGAGGCGGTTTGCCGTCGTCTGCTGCTATTACCAGGCGCCGGTATTCGGCATCGAGGCCCAGGGCTCGGCAGGCGCAAGATTGTCACCCTTCTGCAGGATCTCGATCGAGATGCCGTCGGGAGAGCGGACAAAAGCCATGTGGCCGTCGCGCGGCGGGCGGTTGATCGTCACGCCATTGTCCATCAGCTTCTGGCAGATCGCGTAGATGTCGTCGACTTCATAGGCGAGGTGGCCGAAATTGCGTCCGCCCGTATAGTCTTCCGTGTCCCAGTTGTAGGTCAGTTCCAGGGCAGGCGACATCGTCTCCTTGGCCTCTTCGTGATCCGCGTCAGCCACGAGAAAGACCAGCGTGAAGCGGCCCTTTTCGTTTTCATAGCGGCGGATTTCCTTGAGGCCGAACAGGTCGCAATAGAAATGCAGCGAGGCGTCGAGGTCCTTGACCCGGACCATGGTGTGTAGATAGCGCATCGAGATATCCTCCTTTGAGGCCTTGGATATGGAACAAGCGCCAGTCTCGGGCAAGGCTCATCCGGCAAAAGCAGTTGGGTATAGATGAAACTAGGGCTTGCGCAGATCCGTTGACGAAATGTTAATCTGAATCTCAAGAATCAGTTGACTGAGCAATGTGACGCGTTTTCGAGGGGCTTGGGGAAATGGCGGACAGGATTTCATCGAAGGGGCTCGATGGTTTCGAGGAACTGTCCGGCGAAGCCGTTGATCTGATCGAAATCACCGGCATCGTGAAATGGTTCGACGTCGCCAAGGGATTTGGTTTCATTGTGCCCGACAATGGCATGCAGGACGTGCTCCTGCACGTGACCTGCCTGCGCCGCGACGGCTACCAGACCATTCTTGAGGGAACGCGCATTGTCGCCCTGATCCAGAAGCGTGATCGGGGTTATCAGGCCTTCCGCATTCTCTCCATGGACCAGTCGACGGCAATTCATCCGTCGCAGATGCCGCCGGTGCGCACCCATGTTCAGGTAACCCCGACCAGCGGTCTGGAGCGGGCCCTGGTCAAATGGTTCAATCGCACCAAGGGTTTCGGCTTCCTGACACGCGGCGAGGGCACCGAGGATATCTTTGTCCATATGGAGACGCTGCGTCGCTTCGGTCTCACCGAACTGCGTCCGGGCCAGACTGTGCTCGTCCGCTTCGGGCCTGGAGACAAGGGCCTGATGGCTGCCGAAATCCACCCGGACAATCCGGGTCCCGCCGCACGGGCTCACTGAGCCGATGCGCAAGTTTTCCAAGACCATGACAAGCGCCTTCGTGGCGCTTTTCGTCTTTTTCAGCGGCATCTTGCCTGCCCAGGCGCAGGTGGCTTTCGACACAGGCACGCTCACCATCACCACGCAGGCCGGCAAGCAGCTGGAATTTGAGGTGGAATGGGCGCTGACGGCCGAGCAGCGTGCCCGCGGCTTGATGGAGCGCGAGACGCTGGCTGATAATGCCGGCATGCTCTTCGATTTCGGCGAAACCCGTATGGTCACCATGTGGATGGCCAACACGCCCCTGTCTCTCGACATGGTCTTCATCGATGAGGCCGGTGGCGTCGTGCGTGTCGCCGAAAAGACGACACCCTTTTCCGAGGCCATCGTCGGTTCGGGCAAGCCGGTTCGTTATGCTCTTGAGATACGCGGCGGCCGCGCCGCCGAGCTTGGCCTGACGGCTGGCGCGCGCCTCGTCCTGCCCTTGGACCTGCCGCAAGCCAAAACGCCATGAGCGCGATTTTCTTGATGAAATCAGCATCGGGAAGCCGTGTTTTTGAGGTTGCGGCCTAAGGGTGAACCGTGTATTCCGGCAGCATTGCTGGAACGGAGTGTAGCGCAGCCTGGTAGCGCATCTGGTTTGGGACCAGAGGGTCGGGAGTTCGAATCTCTCCACTCCGACCAGCAATGAAATTCAGCCGCCCGCCTAGGGCGGTCGCCTTCCCGGCGGTGGGTTGGCCCGCCGTCTACGTTCTGGAGATGGATAGACCATGTCTGCGAAGATCTACCGCCCCGCCAAAACCGCCATGCAGTCCGGTAAGGCGAAGACTCATCTCTGGGTTCTGGAATTCGACCAGTCGGCGCCGCGCAAGATCGATCCGATGATGGGCTACACGACATCAGGCGATACCCGCCAGCAGATCAAGCTCACCTTCGAAACGCTGGAACAGGCGGAAGCCTATGCCACCCGTGAAGGCATCGAATACCGTGTCATCCTTCCTAAGGAAGCCAAGCGCCAGACGGTGTCCTACACGGACAATTTCCGCTTCAACCGTCTGCAGCCCTGGACCCACTAAGGTCCCCCAGGTCACCTTTATTCGGTCCCTTAGCTCAGCTGGATAGAGCAAGTGCCTTCTAAGCACTAGGTCGTAGGTTCGAGCCCTACAGGGATCGCCAAACCCCATATTAAGCGATTGAAATCATTGAAGGTGCGACCAGCTAGGGCACAAGGTGCGACCTAAAATTTGTTCGCCAGCCGTTCTCCGCTGCGCCTCGCGAGGTCTCTTCGCGAGGCTTTTTGCGTGTAGTGGTTCGCCATTTCGAGATCGGCCCAGCCAAACATGGCCATCAGCTCGTGGGCGCTGGCGCCTTCCTCGGCCGCGATCGTAGCTCCGGCCTTGCGCAGGCCATGGGCGCGGCATGAGTCGGGCAGGCCTGCGGCCTTCACCTGTTTGGCAAACCAGTTTCCAAAGCTTGCGCCCGATGCGAAGGGCTTGCCGTTCTCGGTCACCAGGAAGGCGAGGTCGCCTGTCTTCGTCGCCTCGATCGAGGCCTTGAGCGGTGGCAGCAGCGCCAGTTCGACGAGGGTGTTTGTCTTCTGGGTGCGAATCGCAATCGTCGCGCCGCTGACATGCTGCCTGCCGACCAGGATCACATCGCCACGGCGGAGGCCAAGGAACAGCAACAGGTCGATCGCCAGACGGGCGCGCGTTCCGAGCTTGTGGACCTCGCGATACTGGCGCACCTGGTCGATCGTCCAGGCCTGAAAGCCATCGGTCTTGACGCGGATCTTGCGCACGCCGATGCAGGGGTTGACCTCGATGAGATCGCCATCCGCTGCCCACTTGAACAGATGCGCCATCGTCTTCAGGAAATTGTTTGCCGCGTTCGGCTTCGTGGCGCGCCTGTCCATGCCCATGCGGATCTGGGCCTTGGTGATCGTGTTGAAAGGTGCGTCGGCCCTCTTCGGATCGTCGAGGATAGTTTTCAGCATGTTTCCGCGATGGCGGCGGGTCGATGGCGCCAGCTCGGCGAATGCGGCGCTGCGCATGTATTGCTCGACCAGCCATTTCAGCGTGCCAGATCTCGCTTTGCCTGGCTTCTGTTTCTCGATCGCAGCGAGACCGGCAAGCGCCAGGTCGTAGGCGTGATTGAATTCGTCGCTGCCGTAGACGTCGGGAAGCCGGACGCGCCTTCCATCCTTTTTGAAGTACCAGACGTATTTGCCGTGGCGGGTTCTTTCCCGCGACAGATAAGGTTTGCGCGCCATATCGCTCATAGGCCCAGATCGATCTCCGGCTTAGCCTTGTCTTTTTCAGGCGAAGTTGCAAGCGGACCGCCGATCGTGATCCGCCTGCCGGCGACCTCGATCGTCACCGGCAGGCCGGATTCCTTGGCGACCTTGGCGTAGCGGTTAAGCTCGGGCGTGGTGATGATCGCTGGTCGGCTCATGTGTACATCCTCGCTTCTCCAAGGCACTTGATCCAAAACTCAGGCGTGATGACGCTCATGTCATTGTCGCGAACAAGGATCGAAAACACAGCGCCCTCGTCGCATTCCTCGTCGATCATGATCTCAACAAGGCGTTCCTGGGCGTCGTCATCGTCTCCATCTGCGAGAAGGTCGGTGATGGTCACGCATTCTTGGCAGACGACTTCGCCGCTAATCACGCGCGCTCCATCGAATGCGAAGCACTCACTGTCGCACCGTTCGCAGAAGGACCCGAAGCCTGCCCTGATCCAGTGGTGGCTTCGGATCTCATCGACCTGAAGGCCGTCCATCTTGTGGGCGCGCTCCAGTGACATGCAGGCGTCCTCAAGCGTGTAAGGCCTACCATCCAGATCGATGTCTCGACCGTGATAGGCGAGCAGCTGCCTTGCTGCATCCTCTCGACTCGTCGCGTCGAAAGGACGCCAATCAAATTCGCCGTCGTGGCCGCCGACCCAGATCGTGGTCGCCGGTGCGGCCTCGGCTGGAGCCGCGACAGGAGCGGCAATTGATGGGAGCGCTGGAGCAATTGCGAGCGCTGCAGAGCTGGTGAGAAAGGCACGACGACTGAGCATCATTCCCCCACCTCCCTCGGTTGGGGTGATGGGGTGCGCGGCATTGCGCCGAACAGGTAGCAATTCCAATTCATGCTCATGCGCCCCCAAAACTCGCGCGCTCTTGCCTCATCGGAAAAGACGGAGTTCCGGCAATCAGGATCATCGAACGTCACCAGAAATTGGCGCTCTTTGATGTCGCCGGGCTGGCACCACTCCTGCTCGATCTCAGGCTCCCACTTTGGCGCTGCTGCATCGAAGCCAATGGCTATCTGTTTCGCCGTCGCCAACCACTCGTCTGTCGTGATCGCATTGGGCTTAAGGCACACGCAGCTGGAACCGGGCCACATGCCAGGCGTCTCTTTGACCAAGAGCGCAACCTTTTCATCAAGGCGGTCTTGGATAAACCAGCCGTCCGGAAGCCCGTCGCGGATAATGCGATCGCTGAACTCGCGCTTACCCATGGTCCGATCCCTCCGTGATGCCGAGAAGATAGTCGGTGCTGACGTGGAAGAATGCGGCCAGCCTCATCAGAGTGGGGATCGATGGCTCGCCGCGTCCGCGCTCAAGGTTCGCAATCTGTGGGCGCGAAATGCCGGCAGCGTTCGCGACCTCGTCTTGTGTGAGCGCCCGATCAGTACGAAGCGTGGTTAGTCGGGTTGAAAGGCTGGCCACTATGCGGCCGGTGCCTTGGCAGTATGGGCAAACGTCAGCCATTGTCCTTGCCCTCCGTGGTGGCGAGGGCGGGCAGCAGCGCGTCGATGTCATATTGCTCTACACCAGCGGCCTTGAGCTTTTCGACTGAACCTAAGCCGGCGCTATCGATGATCTGCGTGGCGATGACTTCCTTACCCCAGCAGCGCATAACGATGGCCGCAGCCATGGCCATACCGACCCCTACGCTGCGTTCGTCCACCTCCACATGTGTTGAGGGTGGTGGGGCCGGGTGCGCATGCAAAGGCTTGGCGCCATCGATCTCGGCATAAAGGAACGTGTCGGCCGCGCTGCCTTCAGGAAGCTCTTCGCCGTTTTCGAGATCGACAACGGGGCAGCCTTGCAAGCATTCGGCATGACAGATCCCCATCTCGATGTCGCTTGCGCACACGTCTTCGGGCTTGAACTCGATGTTGCAGACCGGGCAGCGCAGGGCGTCGGCCTCCGGTCGAACAGGGTCGATCTCCACCAGCTTCAATGCCGAGGCAGGATAGATCTGCGCCGGGCCGTTGGTCATATCGAGTTGGACACAGATCCCGTCAGGTGTCTGATCGGTGCTGTAGTGGCCGACGACGAACCCACGCCACCACGAACCCGAGTGCTTGAAAACCTGCTGCCGGATCTTGAAAGCGGAATTCTCGTTTGCCGGCACTGCGCGGCGGTTCCAGTCTCGGCCATGACCGAACTCTTCTCCAGTCTCCAGAGAGCATCCGCAGTGATTGCACCGGTAGATTGTCGAGAAGCTGCGATTCCCAAGTCGTTCGATATGGGCCTCGCCGCCGCAGAAGGGGCAGGGCAGGAGTTGTTCTCTCATCACGCCCTCCCGATCTGGCGCGGCTGGCCCTCGAAGCGAGCGACCATCTCCTTCAGCGCGACGACAACATCCTCGCGATTGCCGTTGGAAATGTAGTCGACGCGGTTGCCGGGCTGGCCGTCGAAGGGGAAAAGCAGCACAACAAAGCCGACTGACTTCGGACTTCCCTTGGGGTTCACGGTTTCATCGATCGCCGATGCAATCGCCTTCATCACGTCTTTCGTGTCTGTCATCTCGCTCTCCTCTTGAAACTGCCGTACAGGTCCAGCCAGCGCCTGGCGGCTTCGGGGTCGTGGTCAAGCTCGGCGCGGCTTCCGATCTGCAGCATCGAGCGGACGTGATTGTCGACGCGGATCTGGTCCGAGATATCGGCGCCGTGGATCTCGTGCAGCCAGTGCTTGAAATCCGGCTTGGCACACTGGATTGCGCAGTTCTGGGCGTGGCTGAAAGGCTTCTTCGCCTTCGGGTCCGGCTGGCCCTTGAGGCTGCGGATCTCGGCGCGCAGCTGTTCGTTCGCCCATTTGAGATAGCGGCCGCCGGCGACCAGCGCGCGGACCATCTGGGCGCCGCGCACGACCATTTCGCGATCGGCGTAGCTGATCTCTTCCGTAAGGATCAGGATGGGCCTTGCATCGGCACCGTTGTCGCCTTCGACGAGGATTTCCGTGCGGCCTTCCTCGAAATTGCGGAAACCCTGCCAGCCATAGGACAGAACCGGCTCAAGCTCCCGCGCGCGGGAGCACAGAGCCTTTTCCGCGTCGGTGAGGCGGCGGGGTTCGGGGTCTGGCTGGTTCGGCTGCGCAGCGCTTGCCATCATTGCGCCTCACGCCCAGGCACGCTCCGGAACCTCATCACCTGCAGCACGAAGATGTCTGTCTCGATGCCTACGGGAACGATGACGATAGGCGTGGCCGCGTCAGTGAAATAAATGCGCACCCGGTCTGTGCCGATACTGGAAAGCAGTTTGAGCAGCTGCGCACCGTTGATGCCAACCTGGAAGTCGATCGGCGCTGACACCTCACAGGCAACTTCTTCGACGGCGATGCCGCCCGTCTCTCCGACCAGGTCGAGCTGTATGCCGCTCGATGTCACGACAACGCGCATGGCGTCGTGCTTCTGGTCATCAATAACGATATTCACCCGCCTGACTGCAGCCGTAAGCTCGACGGTCGCCGCTTCGACGAACTGCGTTCGGGTGGGCGAGATAACGCCTTCGTATCCCGGATAGGTGCCATCTATCAGCTTCGAGATCATGGTGACACCATCGCGCCGCGCCATGATCAGCGCATCACTCGTCGCCAGGCTGCAGCCGCGCAGCGCGCCATCAAACATCTTGCGCAGGCTATCGACAGCCCTCGGCGGAACGATGACGTGGGGGTAGCTGTAGCGCCGCTCGGGCAGCCTTGGCTCGGGAATGGCAGGGCAGTGGATACGCGCCAGGCTGATGCCGTCGGTCGCGACAAGCGTCAGGACTTCGTGCTTGCCGATCTTGCTCGCATGGAAACACATGCCAGCGAGATAGGCGCGATCATCACGCTTGTTGAAGGCGAAGCTGGCATTGCTGATGCCGCGAGACAGTTCGTTGCCATCGACGTCATACCAGTCTGCGCCGTCGCCCGTCCCGATGCACGGGAAGTCTTGCGCCGGAAGGAAGGGGATCGACAGATTTGCCTTGCCAGAACGTATTGAAACCTGGTCGTTGAAGCGACCTGATCCGAATATGATCTCGCCACTTTCGGGCAGGCTGGATGATAGAGCTTTTAGCCGATCGCCGGGAAGACAGAAGCTGGCATGTCCGACAGACTCGAACACCTCGCACTCGGCATCTACCTGCAGATCCAGGTTGGATGCCCGCAGAACAAGGACGTCATCAGCGACTGAGAACATGACATGCCCGAGAATCGGGATCGTGCTGCCAAAATCCACTGCGCCCATGACCATACCTAGCGCCCGTCGAAAATCAGAGTGGTGCGCACGGAACCAGACTTCAGCCATGGGCCGCATCCTGCCGGGTGCCGCAGAGGTTCGACAGCCTGATCTCCATATGGGGGGGGCGCAGTTCAGCAGCATCGCCGAGGAAATCATAGAACCTTTGCAGCAGCTGCTCGGAGCCTTCGCCATCAGCGATCGCGCGATAGATCTGTGCGGCCTCGGCGCGTTCCAAATCATCAAGACGAATGGACGTCATTGGTCATCTCCTTCACGATCCAGTTGATGAAGTCGGCGGCTGTTGCCGTTCGGGGCGGGGCGTTGCGCCAATCAAGTTCATGGTTTGAGCGCAGGCCCTTCTGCAGCTCTTCCTCGATTGTGATCAGCAGCTCGATCAGTTCGAGACTGTCGTCCCAGAGTTCGGCACAGGTCGTCGCCAGCCGGACGGGTGCGGCGCCGGGGCGCAGCTTCTTGTGAGCATTGATGAGCGCATCAATCACGCGCTCTCGCAGGGCAGCGGATGCGGGTGTTTCACGCATTGCCGTTGCCCCGCTGGTAAAGCCATTCCTCGATCGCGCGCTTGAAGGCCGCGTCGGCAGGGCGGGTTCCGCATGCGAGGCAGCGCAGTTTCAGCAGCTCCAGGCAGAGCATGACGGCGCGGGCCAGCGTGCTGCCCTCGGCGATGCTGCCGAGGCGCGGGGTGGCGGTGCCGGCTCCGGCGTTGCAAAGCCCGGCCTGGATCTCGTCTGAGACTGTATCGACCAGGCGCTCGGCTTCGGTGAGGATGGCCCCGGCTTCCTTGTTGGGCGCGCGAGGGGCTGCCTTTCGGCGGGAGCGGAGATCAATAACCACGCACGGATTAAAGCTCATAGTTGCCACCCCTCGCGCACCAGCTTGCGGCGCCGCTCGCTAAGCTTGAGAAATTCGCCGAATGTTTCGCTGCCATCGCGCTGCAGAAAGTCGCGGTATCGCTGCTTGGATGCGGAGAGCTTCGGCGGTGGCGGGCTTTCGGCCTTTACGGCGACCTTGCCGGCCTCGGTGACCCAGAACATGTCGTCGCCGCCGAACATCTCGACACGGGCGCGCTGCTGCATGAAACCAAGGGCGACCAGGGCCATACAGTCCGGATGATCCTTGCTGCCTTCACCGGTCACAAAGCGGTTGCGATACATGCTGCCCTGGCCGTGTTCGTCCAGGCCAAGAGCATGCTGCAGGACGTGGAGTTGCGCAGGCGTCATGCGTCACCTTCCTTGCCGTCCGACGTGCGGCTGACCTTGATCTTGGTGATCAGCGCTTTCGGGTGAATTTCGAGCAGCCTGGACCGGGCCTCGACGGGCGTTTCGGCCGGGATCGAGCGGATGTCGGGCAGGCCATCGGCGCGGGTGAAGTGGACGTTGAAGCGTTTCATGCTGCACCGCCTGTCTCGTCCAGGGGAACGACGATGGTTTCTTCGTTGCGGCTGATGGCAAAAGCCCAGCTTTCCCACGCGAGGTCGTGAGCCTTCTGCCATTCCTCGCACGCGGCGCGAATGCGGGCGTGCAGATCCTTCTTCAGAGCCTCGGCGCAAACGAAGATCTCGTCGCTGTCGGGATTGCCGAAATCCCATCCGGAGGCGCTGTCCTCTATGTTCTCAAACAAGTCTTCGACATCGTGGGGGATGGCATAGTCTGCGATGCGCAGGTCGAACTTCGATGCTTCGACGATGTAAAAGAACAGGCGGGGTGTGCCGTCCTCGCTCAGCTCTTCCCCCATGCGCTCGGCGGTCGCTGCGGCGATCACAGCCTCGCGGGTGCGTGCCTTGATGGTGTAGGCCTCAGCGTCGGCGCTGGCATACCAGCGGAATTCGGTGTGGCCGGCCATCACAAACCTCCGCGCAAATATCCCGCCGTGGCATAGGTGCCGAGCGGGATGCGGGAGGACCATTGCTTGCCCTCGTCGATCGGAACCGACCGGGCAATGAGCAAAGCCAGAAGGGCGACGAAGAGGACGCCCATGACGACGAGGACGAGGCCTGCGCCGGCACGGATGACGCTTTCGGTTCGGTTTCTGTTGCGCATGGCTCAGATCCCCGTGACCAGGCGGCCGAGCAGCCAGACGCCGGCGAGGCCGGCAAGGGTGTAGTGCAGGGCGATTAGGATATCGGCGATGCCGATGGCGCGCTCCATGGCGGCGATCGTCTCTCGGGCGCGCTGGGCAACCTTTTCATAGGCCATCATCTCGGCTTCGAGTTCTGCCTCGATGTTGACGGGCTCGGCCATGACGACTTCGGCAGGGATGAGCGGCTGGCCCTGGCGGGTGGTCCGGGTGAGGGTGAGGATCTGGGCCATCGGTTCAGCTCCGCTTGACGAAGCGGCGGCGGGCGATGCCGCGTGCTTCCGTGGCAAAGCGGCTGATGATCGCGGGCGAAAAATTGCGGGCGATCAGCGCTTCCTCGGTCACGGGCTCGCCGCTTCCGCCCAGTTCGCAGATGGCATCGGCCAGCCGGTCGACGACGGAACGTCGGCAGGACTGGCGGGCGGGTTCGGGTGTCGGCAATGGCATGCGGGCAAATTCGATCATGGGTTTTCTCCGATCCATTCGGGAAGCCGCAGCCCGCTTGGGAGGGCTTGGGCGCGTCGGCGGACGGGCCGAGGCTGCGGCGACCGGAAGGGAACTGCCTTCGGGAAAGGGACTGTCGCCGCCGGCCCCGTGGGGGAGGAGAGGGAGTAAGGGCCGGCGGCGACAGGTCTTGCGTCAACCGCAGCTGGGAGGAGGATTGCTGCGGATGAGCCAAAATAGGCAAATTCCTATCTTCCCGTCAATAGGTAAAATAGGATTATGCCTATCGTGTGCGCGGCCTAGGAGGATTGGATGCTGCGGCGATTACTGCCGGGCGCGAAACTGGTCGAGGGTTAGCCCATCGACGGACGCGAGATCTGGGATGATTCGCCCGTCTGGGCGATTAAGACGGATGACGCATTCCGAGCGCTTGGCGACGATTGTCGCATCCGTTGCGGTGGCTTCGTAGTCGATGATGAAAGTTATGATCCGTGGACGGAATGTGCCCTCATCGAATTCCGCAAGTCGTCGTTGAATCATGGTGGGCCTGACACCAAGCGCCTTGAGGTGGCTTTCAACCTCAGTTCGATCCATGTCGTGCTGGTCGCGCGTGAACGCTCCCCTTCGAAATAGGGACGGGACCGGCTGTCTCTGAGAGATCGAGTAGTCGCATGCTGCCAGTTCTTCTTGATCGCTGGCGGATGATGGCCCTGCCAGACAGATAAGCACTGGCAAAGCGACCATCCTTCTCATGTTGTGAAGCGTCCCACGAAGCGACCGATGATGTGGATCTCGTCGAGTGTCAGTTCTCGATCGGTGTGCCTTGGGTTGTCGGACGATACGCGAACTCGGATCGGATCTTCTCCTGGGCGAGACGCCACTTCAAGCCGTTTTACGACAACGCCGCCGAACTCATCTGCTAGCGCATACACACCAGGCGGGGAGGGTACGCGGTGTCGGGTATCGATGAACACGATGTCGCCGTCGCAAATGGTCGGGTGCATCGAGTCGCCCTGTGCTGGGAAGCAAGCGACCGCCGACGGCTGCAAGCCCATTCGATTTAAGACGCGTTCTGGCAGCTGCCAATAATCGCGGATTGCCTCCCGCGCGAATGAGATTCCGTTATGGCTCGACATCTCAATGGTGGCCAGTCCACCGCCGCCAAGTCCTGCCACGAGATCAATCTCGGGGATCATTTTCGATTTTTCGGGCGCAGCGTTGGTTAGCTTTTTTCCGCCCAACTGATCCTCCGGTATATCCAGCAAGTCTGCCAGCTTTTCGCGGTCGGCTTCCTTGAGGTGCGCCGGCACATTCCGTTCGAGAAATTGCTGGATATATGCCGGATTTCGGCCAATGCGCTCGGAGACCTCCTTGTAGGTGAGGTTGCGCTCTTCGATCCGCTTCTTGAGGGTTTTGCGAATGATGTCCATGGGAATTCCCTTGCATAGGAATTGACATCTGGCGAATAGGAATATACCTATCAAAATAGTGATAGTCCTATTGGAGTCTGCGATGTCAGACATCGAGACCTTTCGAGCCAAGATTGAAGGTTATCTGGAAAGCCGGGAAATGAGCCCAACTCAGTTTGGGAAGCGTTTTGCTGGCGATCCGCTTTTCGTCTTCCAGCTTCGAGCGGGACGTGAGCCTCGCTATTCGACACGTCAGAAGATCCTGACAGCGATTGATGAAACACAGGAGGCTGCCGAATGAGCGCGCCTCTTTTCCCTTCCGATGGCACGGTGATGGCATCGGCAAGAGCCCTGCTGCGGCGGATGTTTGCAGTCGCCGCCAATGACCGCGCTGACGTCGCGGCAGGACCTGATTTGCGTTCCCTGGTGCGCGGCTTCTTCCAGTCGGCCCGGCCAACTGCCCGGAGCGGGATGCCTGGCCATGTGCCGGCGTTCCAGCGGACTGCTCCGGGCGCTTTCTATTCCCGATCCGGCCGCGCGCCCGTACCCGCGCTGGCTGGTTGTGGCGGACGGGCGGGCGGTGTTGCGGTTGCGCCGCCCGCCCGTCATGCCGTGTTTGCGCCTTGTGCATGCGGGCCTCCATGACCTGAACCATGCCGGCACCTTACGCGGCGTGAGGCCAGCCATCACCGAATGAGTTTTGAAGCTTGATTCCTTGACTTTGCGAGGGGGTTTTCGTGCGCGCTGTTTCCGACAAAGACCTGAAGACCTTGAAGGCCGCGACGCGGCTTTCGGTGACGCGCGCCGGCGGCTCCGATGCTTTCGAGCATGTGACCCGCGTTCGCCAGGGGCAGATCTCGAAATACGGGCTGGCCAGCGACGAACACATGGCCTCGTTCATGCCGATCGACGTTGCGCTGGAAGCGGACATCGAGGGCGGATCGCCGGTCATCGTCGAGGCGATGGCCAAGCTGCTCGGCTATCGCCTGGTGCGCGAGGATGTGCCTGAGCCGGAAACGGGGCTGACCCATCGCGACATCTCGGCGCTGAACGCCGAAGCCGGAGACGTAACACGGCTGGCGATCGAGGCGCTGGACGACGGGCGGCTGGATGCGCGCGAAAAGCGCGACCTGATGGAACAGTTGGCGGAACTGAAAGCCCAGATCGCCGCCGTCGAGGGCAAGATCGGGGGTGGGGCGTGAGCGTTCATCCTGTTGACCTCATCGCCAATCTTGAGCCCGCCCGCGTGATCGAACGCGCGGCATTGCCTGTTGTGCGCGGCGTCGAGCTGATGGCCATGGCGGATATCGAGAAAGCAACACTGAACAAGCGCGACTGGCGCCGCCTGACGGGCATTCAGGGGCGGGATTTTGGCGGCATCATTGTTTTCGCACGCAAGGGGGCAAGGGGATGAACGCCAACCACCTCGCCCCCGGATGGTCGACGGCGGATGCCGCCGCATTGAAGACGCTCTGGTTCGCCGGGGCGACCGAGGAAGAGATCGCCGAGGCGCTTGGAAAGACAAAAGGGCAGGTGAGCGGGCGAGTAAACCGCCATCGCGACGCCTTTGGCTTTCGACAGAAGCGGGCAGCCGAAAAGAACCGGGGCAAGATGGTCGACCAGGTCTGGCAGGAGAACCGGCCATGAGCGGCACGCTGGTCTGCCTCATCGATTTCCTTGGCACCCGCACGTCCTGCCCGGTCTGTGGCGCCGGGCGGCGAGCGACGGATCTGCCGACGCAGTGGGCCGCGCACCGGGCGATGTTTACCTGCGAGGCCGAGTTTGCGGCGCGGGGTGAGGCAATCATTGCCGAGCGTGCCTGCTCGGATCGATCAAAGATTGCGGCGGTTTTCTGGACGAAGGAAGCGACAGGGTATGCGAAGCCTGCACCTCAAGACGAGGGGGACGGGGCATGACGGACGCATCCGCAGGGACCGCACCGCTTTTCGTGTCGAAAGTCTTCCATTGGCAAATTCTGCTGGCCAAGCAGGCGCGAATGGAGCGTGTGTTGCGCCTGTTCCATGTCGAGCACCTGTCGACCTTCTGCATCGCCGAAAAACTCGATGTGAGCGAAGCTGTTGTCTGCGCGCTGCTCGATGAAGCAGACAGGGGGCGGTGATGAATTCGCTAGCCGTTCTCGAATCCTCGGAACTGGTTGCCACGATCGAACGTGCGCGGGCGCATCTCGATGCTGGCGACGTGCAGGCGGCCTTGATGCTGTCGTCCGCCGCCTATGCCCAAGCAAAGGCGGCGGGCGGTTATGCGAGCCGGGTCAAGGTCAGCCGAGACCTGATTGACAAGGCCAAGCGGATGCAGGCCGACGCGCTTAAAATCGAAAGCATCTGCTACTGCCGGATGGCCGACGCGGTCGACGAAGCGCAAGCCAAGGGCGCCATCTCAAAGGGTGGTCGGCCGAAAACCATTTCAGACGATAAGGGTTTTCGCCTCGAAGATGTTGGGCTGGATAGCCAGCGCCTGCACGCGGCGCGACAGATCCGCGATGCCGAACGCGCGGAACCCGGCTTTATCGACCGTGTCGTCGAAGCGCGGATTGAGGAGGGGCTGGACCCCAGCCGGGCCAGCGTGAAGAACGCGGCCGGTCATGCGATCGGCACCAAGACCGCGACGAAGGATGAGCGGGGCGACGATCTCTACGAGACGCCGATCGAGGCGATGCGGGTTCTGCTCGCGCTTGAAAGCTTTGGTCTCGGTGTGGTCGAGCCCAGTGTCGGCCGTGGCGCCATCCTGCGGCCGCTTGAGGCGGCGGGTTATGAGGTGGCGATTTCCGACCTGGTCGATCGCGGTACGGTCACCCAGCATGGCGAGCCGCAGGGGGTGGGGGATTTTCTGCTTTCGCAGGGGCCAAGTGCACTCTGGTCTCATGGACCCGACATCGTCACCAACCCGCCCTATGGCGTGGCGAACGCCTATATTGCCCACGCGATCCGGACGCACCGGCCGGGCAAGATTGCGATGCTGCTCAATCTGAACTTTCTGGCCGGCTTCGACGATGCCGACCGTTGCTTCGTCATGGACGAAAACCCACCGAGCCGGATCTATGTCTTCACCCGCCGCCTGCCGATGATGCATCGCGACGGATGGGAGGGAAACAAGGCTTCCAGTCAGATGAACACGGCCTGGTTCATCTGGGAGCGAAACCTCGACGGCAGCTATGGCCAGGGCTTTCCCGAGGTGATCCGGATTGACTGGAAACGGTTCGAAACCGCCGAGCCGCTGGCGCCGGGCGAGGGGACGCATGTCTCACCTTTGACCTTTGCCGAGGCGGAGGAGGATTTCACCCGCACGACGCAGCGCAAGACGCTGGACGAGCGGGTGAGCGAGGTCATGGACGCGGCTCTTGGCTGGATCCGCGACACACCTGCCACCTTTGAGGCGCGCGATTTGCGCATTGCCATTGGCGTGCGGGATTCGACGGCCTGCGAAATCATCAACCGGCTGGCCGGAGAGGGGCGCGTGCACCGCCTTGAGGACGGCTGGGCATGGGCTGGCGACGCACACAAGGCGGTGGCGGCATGACATCCCGTCTCGAATTCGGTCCTCAAATGCTGGCGCTCTTCCTGCAGGCACACGTGGTTTATGCCGGTGTCTCTGGCGCATCGCTGCCGGTCAGCCAGCGCAAGCTGGATGGACCGCGCAAGGCGGCGGAGCACGAGGAGGAGCGGCGGCTGGCCAAGGCGGCCGGGCTCTCGGTCGAAACGCTCCGCCAGGCCGCCCGCTGCAGCCACAAGGTGACGTTGGACGAGCGCACCGCGCTTTGGCTGTCGATGGAAATCAACCCCTACATCCACCAAAGGAGCGCGGCATGAGCGACGCTGACAGCAGCCTTGCGCAATTCGACTGGTTTGCCTTCCGGCTGGCGCTGCGCAGTGCAGCCTTCAGCGACGGGCGAAGCCAGGCGGAGATGGCCGCAGACGCGGGCGTGACCAGCTCCGACTTCTCCCGGCTGATGGGTGGGCATCACCTGTCCATAGCGAAGGTGATTGCCGCCTGCGACTGGATGGATCGGGATCTGCGCAGCTTCTATCGCGCGCCACCGGTGCAAGGGAAATCAAGGGCTTGCAGTGCGGGCAACGTGAAACATTCGGCCGTGAAACATGAGGTGCGGGCGTGAACATGCGAACCCTTTTCGAATCGGCCGCACCGATCGCAGCTCTCAAGCTCTGGCATGGTCGGCCGCTGATCGTCGACAGCTTTGCCGGCGGGGGCGGGGCGTCGACCGGGATCGAGATGGCGCTTGGGCGGTCACCCGATATCGCCATAAACCACAATCCGGCGGCGCTGGCACTGCATGCGGCGAACCATCCGGAGACGCTACACCTGTCGGAAAACGTCTACCACGTCGATCCGCTGGACCATATGCGCGGCTGCCATATCGGCCTCATGCACTTCTCGCCCGATTGCAAACACTTCTCCAAGGCCAAGGGCGGCAAGCCCGTAGAGCGCAATATCCGCGACCTTGCCTGGATCATTCCAGGCTGGATCGAGCGCATCCAGAAGAGCGGCGGCAAGGTCGATGTCGTCACGATGGAAAATGTCGAGGAATGGAAGGACTGGGGGCCGCTGATCGAAACCGAGCGCGGGCTGATGCCCTGTCCAGACCGGCGCGGGCAGACGTTTGAGGCCTGGTGCAAGAAGATCCGCAAGTTGGGCGGAAGGATCGAATGGCGGGAACTCAGGGCTTGCGACTATGGCGCGCCGACGATCCGCAAGCGGCTATTCGTCGTCATCCGCTTCGACGGCAAGCCTATCGTCTGGCCGGAGCCGAGCCATGGGGACCCGAAGAGCGCGGACGTCATCGAGGGGCGGAAGCTGCCCTGGCCGGGCGCCTATACCATCATCGACTGGTCGCTGCCTTGCCCCTCGATCTTCGACAGCAAGACGGAGATCTGGGAAAAGCACCATCTGCGGGCTGTGCGTCCGCTTGCCGACAATACCATGGCCAGGGTGGCGCGCGGCATGATGCGCTACGTGCTCGATGCCGAGCGGCCGTTTCTCGTGAATGTCACTCATGGTGCTCGGCTAGAAGATATCGACGAGCCGCTGCGGACCATCACCGGGGCCCATCGGGGCGAGAAGGCGGTGGTAGCACCGCATGTCATGACCATGAGGAATGCACAGAAGCCATTCAATGGCGCGGATGAGCCGCTGCACACGATCACTGCCGGGGGCGCGGGAATGACGCTGGTCGCTCCTGTCTTGACCTATGCGCAGCAGGGCGGCGGCGTACGCTCTGTCGAAGATCCTCACCATACGATCACGGCCAGCGGCAAAGACCAGAATGCGGTGATAGTGCCGCATCTGACGGCATTCTATGGGCCGGGCGCGGGAAGTGATGATCGCTCAGCTGATGTTGCCGAGCCTCTGCGCACGATCACGACGGAAAACCGGCATGCAGTGATCGTCCCCACGCTGGTGCAGACGGGTTACGGGGAGCGGGAAGGGCAGGCACCTCGCTCGCTCGACATCGAAAAGCCATTGGGCACCATCGTAGCTGGTGGCGTGAAACATGCAGTCGCGACGGCCTTTGTTGCCCAACAGAACAATGACAGCCGCCGGATCGGCGGCGTCAATCCGGGCCGGGGGGCGGATGAGCCGCTGTCGACGGTGACTGCGACCGGGGCCCAGCAGAGCCCGGTTACAGCCTTCATCGCCCGCCAGTTCGGCACCAGCACCGGCCATGCGATCGACGAGCCTCTGGGCACGACGACGGCAGGCTGGAACAAGTCGCAGCTCGTCGCGCCGTTCTTCTCGAAATACTACGGGACCGGCGACGGGGCCCGGCATGACGAACCCTGCCACACGGTCACCGTCAATGACCGGTTCGGCCATGTCGAGGCCTTGCTCGATATTCCGCCTTTCCGGCCCGAGCAGGAGGCCAGGGCGCGCGAGGTGGCTGATTTCATGCGGGCGCATGGCTTCTGGGATGAACGCGAATTCGTGACGCTCACCATTGGCGGACTGACCATCGTCATCGTTGATATCGGCATGCGCATGCTGACCCCGCGAGAGCTGTTCAACGCGCAAGGCTTTCCGCCCGACTATGTCATCGACGGTGTCTGGCAGGGCAAAGGCGAGGCCAGGCACTTCGTCGCGTTTCCGAAAGATGTGCAGGTCAGCTGCTGCGGCAACAGCGTCTCGCCCTATCCCTATGCCGCGATTGTGGCTGCGAACTGCGGTGAGCTGGTTTTGATGCGGGAGGCGGCTGAATGAGCCACGACGCCACCAACTGGGCGATCAAGCAGCGAGGCATCAAGCCAGCGCTCAAGGTCGTGCTGTGGAACCTCTGCGACCGATACCACCCTGACAATGGCTGTTTCCCTTCACAGGACACGCTGGCGGCCGATTGCGAGGTGCCGCGATCGACGCTCAACGTCTATCTGGACGAACTGGAAAAGAAGGGTCTGATTGCCCGCGAACAACGCCGGCAGAAGGGCAGCCAGAAACAGGAACGCACCCGCTATTACTTCCCTTTTGAGCCTGATTTTGAACGGTTTTCGGCACAGGAAAATAGTCCAGAGAACGAAGCACCGAGTCCAGAAACTGGACACGGGCAAGAGCGGCGATCCGTGTCCAGAAATGCGGGTGAGCCGAGTCCAGAAAATGGCGAAAGCCGAGTCCAGAATCTGGACAGTAACCTTGTAAGGGAACCAGTAAGAGAACCCGTAACAGAGAGAGAGGGCGCGAGCGCGGGCTTAGGGCAGGAAGAGGGAAGCCGGCCTGTCGACATGAGCCAGATCCTTCGTCGAGTGAAGGCGATGGAGCTGGGCAGTCGTCCGGCCTATTCCGGCACCCAGTGGCCGGGGGCGGCCGGTTCCTCGACGCAGTGGGCGGCGCAGTGGTTTGCCAAGCTATCCGACGAGGAGCGGGCAGAGGCGGAGCGGCTGCGGGATGCCTACCTAGCCGATTGCGTTCGTAGCGGAGTGAAGCCTGTGGCGATCGGCGTCTATTTCCGGGACAGGAAGTTCGAGGGCGTGCAGGTGCTGGCCAAGGACGCGGCACCGAGGCTGCCGGGCGGGCGCGTGGCGGTGCCGGTTCTGGGGCCGATCTTTGCGGCAGCCTGCGTTGCCGGTGTGCTCCGGGCACCTCTTCGGGTGCAGCTGCCGGAGGATCATCGCCAGAGGGTTCTGGATACAGCATCGCGATTTCCCAACCCGCAGCGGGGCAGGGACTATCTTGCCGGCAAGGGCATTCACCTGGACCAAGCCGGAGAGCCGGTCTTTCCGCCGACATTCGAGCGGGACGAGGAGCGGCGGCTGCGGATGTCGGACGGTTATCCGATGGTCAAAAAGCTCTATGAGGCGGCGCGCGACAGGTCTGCGGTGACCGTCGAACAGCGCTTCGAGGCACTGAAGGATGCAATGGAGTTCGTGCCTCTCGACAGCGAAATGATGCAGGCGTGGCGGCGCTTCTACGAGACGAACTTCCTGCCTTTCCCACCGATGGGCGCAAGAGGCGGATACTTCCCGGCGGGCGGGCCGGATGCACTGGACGAGTTTCGGGCGAAGCTGGCGACACACGAGGGCGAACATGATGCAGCATAGGGGTATCGAAGGGAAGGTGATTGAGATCACCGAACGGGCCATCGCCAAGCAGGAACGCGCCATATGCGACCAGGCGAATCGGCAGGATCGATTCGCAGCGATCCGCCAAGCGACCGACAATTTGCCGTGGTTCGTCGTCAGGACCATGACCGGATGTGAGCAGGCTGTGGAAAAAGTGCTGCAGGACAATGCCATCGAAGCGCTGGTTCCGATGCGCAAGGGCAAGACATGGGAGCGTCGTGGCCGGAAGATGGAAGGGCGACCGATGCCCGTCATCCATGGCTATGTGCTAGTGCGTTTCATGCCAGATGCAGCCGCTTTTGAGGCTGTCTCTTGTATCGACAAGGTGCTGGGATTTCTTCGCATGGGAGAGCAGGCGAAGCCGATAAGTCATTCCGAGGTCAAGCGTTTCTACCAGAGGGCAATGGCCGGCGAATACGACTGGAAGAGCACGAAACTGACCTATGTCGCCGGCGAGAAGGTGCGCATCACCGAGGGGCCATTTGCAGGCCATATTGCGACCGTCGTAACCCGTGAGGAGCGGAAGGATGCCGATCTTCTCGTCGTCACCATCGAGATGTTTGGCACGGAACTGCCGGTCAACCTGCCTCTTGCGCTGGTCGAAAAACTGTGAGAGTCATCTGCCCCATGGACAAGCCAATGATCCTGCTAGTGAGCCTCTGAGAACGCTGTAGAAAGCGGGGAGAAATCCCGAGGTGGTACACCGGTTGGCCCCAGCCTTGACAGTCCCAAACGCGGACATCGACTCAAGGCCAGTGCGCAAGCTATGACCTGATGCGAGATGAGGAGCCCGGTGATGAGCCGGGCTTTGTTGTGTCTAAGGGGTATGGGCAAGCTCAAGACGATGTCGCCTCGTATCGGTAGGCTTGCACCTCGCATCGGGCGTGCGCCTGGTGATGAGAAAGCCAGACTGAAAGAGCGTGACAAGACGGTCGATTGGCGCAGCTGGTATGGCACTGAACGTTGGAAGAAGCTTCGACGTGAGGTCTGGGTCCGCGACAAGTTCATCTGCCAGAAAACAGGACAGCTCTGCATCGGGCGATATCCAGCGGGGAATAGTCCGGTCGCCGACCATAAGATCCCACATCGAGGCGACGAGCGGTTGTTCTGGGATCCGGACAACATCGAGACGGTGAGCAAAGCCTACCACGACGGCGAGAAGCAGAGGCAGGAGCGCGCCCTCCGCTGAAGGGGGGGTGGGTCAAAGTCTGGGGGCCTTCAGCTTCCCCACCCGCGCCCCTCTCACGCAGACCTTTTTTTCCTGACGAGTCCGAAAAATGAGTGCCCAAGCAACCAGCGACATTGCCGTCGACCTGTTCGGGCAGCCAGTGCAAGCCCTTCGGGATCCGCGTGGCCGGAAGAGCTACAAGAAAAGCCCGGAGAATCAGCAGCTTGTATCAGTTCTCCGCGCCAGCGGCTGGACGCATGAGCGGATCGCAGCGGTTCTGCAGTGCGATGAGAAGACTTTGCGCAAACATTTTTCCCGTGAGCTGGAAGTCGGCAAGGATATCGTCGAAGCGGAAACGCTGATGGTGAACTACTCGCAGATGCGCCAGGGCAAGTCCGGCGCGATCGCGCGGCAGATGAAGATACTGGAGCACACCAGTCTTCAGCAGCCGCGCAAGTCTGAACCGAAGGTGCCGAGAGAACCGAAGAAGGAAACGCTCGGCAAGAAGGCGCAGCTTGAAAGCGATGCGCATAACGGCCTCCGATCCAGCAGCTGGGGCGATGTTCTGCAATGAGCCTTGCAGTCGATCCGAACGACCTGCGGCCCAGCTGGAGCTTTGCCTGCCCTGACTGGTTCGAGAGGCTTCAAGCTGGAAAGCCGCCTTTCGCTGATCTTCCGATTGACCAGATGAAGGCAGAGCAGGGGCTGCGGATCTTCGAGAAGCTCCGTGTCCCTGACATCGACGACAAGCCAACGCTGGGCGAGGCCTGCGGGCCGTGGTTCAAGGACATTGTCAGGGCGATCTTCGGCTCGGTCGCCGATGATGGATCTCGGTCGATCAGCGAGATTTTCGCCCTGGTCGGCAAGAAGAACTCGAAGACGACCTATAGCGGTGGTCTGATCCTGACGCTTCTGCTGGCGAACAAGGTGCCTCGCGCCGAAATCCTGTTCGTGGGTCCAACGCAGGAGATCGCCGACACAGCGTTTCAGCAGGTCGTCGGGATGATCGAAGAGGACGAGGAAGGCTATCTGCAGAAACGGTTCCACGTGCGGGACCACGTCAAGATCATCCGCGATCGGGTGACCAAGGCTTTTGTGAAGATCAAGACCTTCGACATGAAGGTCATGACTGGCTCAAAGCCGATCATCGTGTTGCTCGACGAGATGCATCTGATGGGGTCGATCTCGTATGCGTCCCGCGTCATTCGCCAGATCCGAGGCGCCCTGGTGCGCCGGCGTGATGGCCTGCTGGTGATGATCACAACGCAGAGCGACGAGGAACCGGCCGGGGCCTTTAAGGCCGAGCTCGAATATGCGCGCGGCGTTCGTGACGGAAAGATCACGTCGCATGTCAGGACGCTTCCGATCCTCTACGAGTTTCCGGAAGAGATGCAGATAGACGACAAGAAGCCGTGGGAAGATCCCCGCAACTGGCCTCTCGTCATGCCGAACCTCGGGCGGTCACTTCATCTGGAGATGATGATCGCCGACTATGAGGCGGAACGCTTGAAGGGTGATGAGGCGATCCAGCTTTGGGCCTCTCAGCACCTGAACGTTCAGGTCGGGCTTGCCCTGCATGGAGGCAGGTGGCGCGGCGCAGACTACTGGCCGCAGGCCGCTGATCAGCGGATCACGCTCGATTACCTGATCGAGGTTTGCGACGTCCTTGTCGGCGGTGTCGACGGTGGTGGCCTTGACGACCTTCTGGGCGCGACGGTGCTCGGCCGCGTTGCTGAGACAAAAGAATGGCTGTGGTGGTCAAAGGCCTGGGTGCAGGACGACGTGCTCCGCCTGAGGCCGCAGATTGCCGAACGGTTTCGCGACTTCGCGAAGGACGGCGACCTGGTCATCTGCGAAGACCCGTCGCAGGACATCGAGGAATTGGCTGACCTGTTCGAGCGGCTTTGGGATACGGGTCTTCTGCCTGAAGCTGGCGGGATCGGCCTCGATCCTCAGTCTGTCGGCGCCCTCGTCGATGAAATCACCGGTCGCGGCATTCCGACTGAGGCGCTTGTTGCTGTGAGCCAGGGCTACCGCCTGTCGCATGCCATCTGGGCTGCTGAACGCAAGCTGAAAGACGGCACGCTCAAACACCATAACTCGCCAATGCTGAATTGGTGCGTCGGCAACGCCAAGGCTGAGCAGGCTGGCAACGCCGTCATCATCACCAAGAAGGCGGCAGGCAAGGCCAAGATCGACCCTGTCATCTCTGGCTTCAACGCTGTCTCGATCATGTCTCGAAACCCTGTTGCCCGCGGAGCCGATGGCATGGACGACTATTTCAAAAGTCTGGCAGGTGCGGCGTGAAGGTTCTCGACAGGATCAAGAGCGCTATCGTTCGCCGGCTGGACGTCCGCGAGCCCGATGGCTGGATTTCGAACAGCATGCGCGGCGATGCCGGCGAGGTCGTGACGGATGACACTGTGCTGTCGCTGTCCGCGGTCTGGGCCTGCGTCAACCTGATCGCCGGGACCATCGCGAGCTTGCCGCTCGTCGTCTACCGCACCGACAATCAGGGACGGCGCACTGTTGCTCGGGAACACAAGCTCTATCGTGTGCTGCATGACAGCCCGAATTACGATCAGACGGCGGTCGATTTCTGGGAATTCGTGAGCGCATCGATCGAGCTTTGGGGCAACGCGTATGCCCGGATCTCGCGCAGCGGCTCCGATATCGCCAGCCTGCATCCGATTGCGCCAAATCTGGTGTCCGTCCGGCGCCTCTCATCTGGCACCATCGAGTACCGCTGGACCGAGGATGGGAAGTCCTTCGTCGAGACGGACAAGACGATGCTTCACATCAGAGGCTTTGGGGGCAATCCTCTGGGTGGGATGTCGACGTTGCATTTCGGGCGGCACGCTTTCAGCCTTGCCCGTGCCGTTGATCGCTCTGCCGGTTCCACCTTTCGGCACGGTCTGCGCCCGTCCGGCGTCCTGACATTCGAGAAGTGGCTTTCTCCTGAGCAGCGCCAGGTCGCAGAGGATAAGCTCAACGAGAAATTCCTCGGCGCCATGAACGCCGGGCGCCCGCTGATCCTCGAAGGTGGCACTAAGTGGGAGCAACTGACGATCTCGCCTGATGATGCGCAGCTTCTTCAATCACGCGGGTTCTCGATCGAGGAAATCTGCCGCTTCTTTGGCACGCCGCCCTTCATGATCGGCCATACGGAGAAGACGACCAGCTGGGGCACTGGCCTCGAGCAACAGACCCTCGGCTTCCAGAAGTTCACGCTGCGTCGCCGTCTGAAGCGCATCGAGCAGGCCCTCGAAAAGCAGCTGCTCACGCCGAACGATCGCGCCAACCGGATCACGATCGAATTCAACCTGGAAGGCCTGTTGCGCGGCGACAGCGCAGGCCGCGCCCGGTTCTACCAGCAGATGACACAGATCGGCGCCATGACCATCAATGAAGTGCGCGCGCTCGAAAACCTGCCTCCTGTAGACGGTGGCGACGTGCCGCGCATGCAGATGCAGAACATGCCCATTACGGAAATCGACGAGGAGGCCATGCGCCGCCTCATCGCGCAGCAAGGATCATCGGCATGAGCAAGTTGCTTCTGGCAAACCTCCTGAAATCCGACGCACACGGCGACGAGATCAAGTCGGGCCCGTGCATCGAGATCAAGGCCGATACGCTCAAGGAAAGCGGTGAGTTTTCCGGCTATGGGTCGACCTTCGGGGGCGAGCCTGACAGCTATGGCGACGTGATCGCGCCTGGCGCTTTCGGTGAATCGCTGGCGGCTCACGCGGCTGCCGGCACCATGCCAAAGATGTACTGGCAGCACGATCGCACCAAGCCGATCGGCAAATGGCTGGAAGCCAAGGAAGACGCGAACGGCCTGTTCCTGGTCGGCAAGCTCAATCTCGATGTCCAGCAGGCGCGCGAGGCATATTCGCACCTGAAGAACGGCGACATCGATGGTCTTTCGATCGGCTACCGCATCAAGGCCTATTCGGTCGATACGGATACAGGCGTCTGGACCCTTGAGAAGCTCGATCTTCGCGAGGTTTCCATCGTCTCCGAAGGCGCGAACGATCGCGCCACGGTTTCCAGCGTGAAGGCTGCCAAGCAGTTTCAGCAACTGACAGAAAAACTGAAGGCCGGGGACCGGCTGACAGAGCGGGAGTTCGAGGGCTGGCTCAAGGGATTGGGCTTCTCGAACTCGCAGGCGGAGCGTGCCGCGCGTCTCCACCTGAAGGGGCAGGGGGAACCTGCCGAAGCGGATACTGGCGTCGCGTTCTTGCAGGCACTGCTGCGCGATTAACCCCTTCCCAACGAGGCACATCATGAAGAAGAGAATCAATATGCTGGCATCCGCCGGCATCCTTGGCGCTATGACCGCCAACGAACGCATGGCTGGCCGCTATCTGCGCGATGGCGGCGGTCACCCGAACCCGGAAGCGCTGGCCCAGCAGGTCAAGCAGAAGTTCGATTCCGCACTCGACGCCGTGAAGGCGATCGCGGAGGAAGCGCTTGGCAAGGCGAAGAGCGGTGAGGAACTGTCGACCACCCTCAAGGAAAAGGCCGACGAAGCGCTCATCAAGATGAACGGCCTGAATGAGCAGGTCGCCGAACTTCAGCAGAAATTCGATCGCGTCGGCGGCGGTGATGATTCCGAGCGTAAGTCTGCCGGTGAACTCTTCACCAGCGACGAGCGCGTGAAGTCGTTCCTTGGCAGCGAGCCGAGCTCCGGCAAGATCGATGTCCGCATCAAGGCGACCCTGACCTCGCTGACGACCGATGCTGCCGGCTCGGTCGGTGACGCGATCGCGCCGACACGCCTGCCGGGCATCCTGCCGCTTCCGCAGCGCCGCCTGACTGTGCGTGACCTGCTGTCGCAGGGCCGCATGGATGGCAATGCGCTGGAATACGTCAAGGAAACCGGCTTCGTGAACAACGCGGCGCCGGTGGCTGAAGGTGCTGCTAAGCCTTCGTCCGACATGAAGCTCGACCTTGTCACCACGTCGGCCAAGGTCATTGCGCACTGGATGAAGGCATCCAAGCAGGTCCTCTCAGACGTTTCGCAGCTCCGCTCGATCATCGACCAGCGCCTGCTCTACGGTCTGGCCTACGTCGAGGAGGCGCAGCTCCTGAACGGTGACGGTACGGGCCAGAACCTTGCCGGCATCATCCCGCAGGCGACTGCCTACTCGGCGCCGATCACGCTGTCCTCGCCAACCAGCATCGACATGATCCGCCTCATGCACCTGCAGGCGGCTCTTGCCGAGTATCCGTCGACCGGCACGGTCATGCATCCGAGCGATTGGGCATGGATCGAGACCCTGAAGGACACGACCGGCCGCTACATCATCGGCAATCCGCAGGGCGGCATTGCACCGACCCTCTGGGGTCTGCCGGTGGTCGCCACCCAGGCGATGACGATCGACAAGGTTCTCGTCGGAGCGTTCCAGCTCGGTGCGCAGGTATTCGACCGTTGGGATGCCCGCGTCGAAACCGGCTTCGTCAATGACGACTTCACCAAGAACCTCGTCACGATCCTGGCAGAAGAACGCCTGGCGCTCGCTGTCTACCGTCCGGAAGCCTTCATCTACGGCGACTTTGGTCGCGTTGCCTGATCGAGATCGGCTCATCAAGGAGGGCGGCACCTCGCTGCCCTCTCTATGAACCGATGGAGACCGTCATGAAGACCTACAAAGTCCTTCGCCAGCACCTTGGCGACAAGATGTACTTGCCGGGCGATGACCGGAAGGCCAAGCCCGCCGACGTCGCGCACCTCGTAAAGAGCGGCGTTCTCGTCGAGAGCGAGGGCGCGAAGGCGGAGAAGCTTGCCAGCAACAAGGCGGAGCCGCCGGTGCGCAACAAGGCCCGCTGATCCAATCACCTCATCCCGCTCACTGGAGCTATCAGCATGTCCGTCCTGTCTGCATTTCTAGCGCTCGGGTCGCTCAATCCGACGACATTTGCGTTCACTGAGTTATCCGGCTCGGGCTATGCTCGGCAGCCCATCAGCTTTGTTGCGTCCGGCGCAGGTGAAGTGACCAATGATGCGGCTCTGCTATTTCCGGCCATCACCGGCGCGAGCTGGTCGCGCTACAATGCCCTTGCAGTCTTTGACGCGCTCACCGCCGGCAATCGCCTTATGGCCTGGAATGTGAGGCAGCCGGAGCTCAACTCGCTGATTCCGGGGCGTCGCCAGTCGATTGCAAGGGGCAACATCCGGCTCAGCTTCCCCGTCGTTCAGGCAAACAGTGGCTCTCCCGTGATCATGTCCGGACCCTAGAGCGCTCCGGATGTGTCCAGCATCGCGGGGCGCTTGCCGTTTCTACCCCACGCGTGACTCTCGGTGTGAACAGCTTCGAGTTGTGGTTAATCCGGTTCCGTGGGTGGCAATCCATGCCGACAGCGCGATTTATAGCCCTGGCCTTTGCCGCGGCGTTCTCTGCCCTCATCTGGGCAGCAATCCTGAATATGGTGGTCTGATCCGATGCATCGTCCTGTCTTGGTCACTGCGGCCACAGTCCTGCCTGTCCTGGTCGACGACGTGAAGCTTGCCCTCCGTGTCGACGGCTCCGATCTCGATGCCGATCTCGATCGGCTCATTCGCAGCGCCGTCGCTCACTATGAAGGATGGAGCGGAGTTCTGGGCATCAGCCTCGTCGAACAGACCTGGCGGCAGGACTTCGATCGCTTCGAGCAGCGCATGCCTCTGCCGGTTGGTCCGGTCACAGAGATTGTGTCGGTGACCTACCGGAACGCCGCTGGCAGCGAGTCGACGGTCGATGACAGCAACTACGCCCTGAAGCAGGATGCGGGTGGCCGGTTCTTTGTCCGCTTCATCAATGACTTCTCGACGCCTTCGGACCTCTATGAAGAGGCCGCAGTTTCGATCGAATACAAGGCCGGATGGCCGCTCGGGGAGGATGACGTCTCAACTGTGCCCGCTGACATCAAGACGGCGATCATCCTCTTCGTGCAGAAGCATGTCGACGAGGCAGCCCGCGAGAATTCCGCAATGCTCGACCGCATCGAGCGCGATCTCGCTTCGAAGTATCGGCTGCATACGGTCTGACACTCATATGCGCGTCCGATTCACCCAGGATTACGACTACAAGCCGGTGCCTCAGGTTACCGTGGCTTACCTCGCCGGGATGGTGAAGACAGTGAAGCGCGATTGCGGTCGGCGCGCCATAGAAGCCGGCAAGGCCGTCGACATCACCAGGCAGAAAGACGAGCACGATGGCAACGAAGTTTCCGACCGCGCAGGAGCTTGATCGCCGCGTTTTCTTCGATGCTCGCGTCGAGCTCGACGACGGTTACGGCAATACGGAGGGCGGTTTCTCCGAGCGGTTCGAAGTCTGGGCCGCTTTTCGTTCGCGTGGCGGTTCCGAGGCTGTCCAGGCCGCCCGGCTCGAAGGCCGCAACACATTTGGTGTCTATGTACGCTCGTCGAGCGAAACGCGACAGATCGCGACTGACTGGCGCATGCGGGACAAGGCAACCGGCAACGCCTTCGCGGTGAAGATCGTTGACGCGATCAGCGACGCCAGATGGGTCTATCTTGAAGTCCAGACGGGGGTCGCTGCCTGATGGCTATCAAGGCAAAAATGCTCGGTCGCGAGAAGGTCACTCGGCTGCTTAACCAGGTGGTGCCGGAGGCCGAAAAAGAGCTCGCCAAGGCGCAGCTCGAAGGGGCTCAGTCGGTCGCAAACAAGATCAAGCCGCGCGCGCCTGGGCCGCGCACTGGCGCATATCAGGCCAGCATTCAGGCGGCTCGTCTCGCTGATCGGCCGAAAGAGCGCGCGCTGGGGGGCGGCGCCTCGAACAGCAATACCAAGGATCCGAACGCGACCGGCGTGTTTGCCGACTTCATCTGGCGGTTTCTGGAATTCGGGACCGTCAAGATGGCGAAGCGGCCACACATCTTCCCGACCTGGCGTCAGGAGCGGAAGCGGGTCCGTCGAAACATGGCGGCAGCCGTGCGCAAGGCCATCAAGAAAGCGAAGAGCAAGTAAATGGCTTCACCGTCTCTGGAACTGCAGGGCGCGATCGTTGCGCGCCTGAAGGCATGGGCAGGGTTGTCAGCAACCGTCAATGGCCGGGTCTATGATTCCGTCCCTGCTGAAGAGAAGCGCATAGCTGAGACCGGCGCTGGGTGGCCTTACATCACCGTCGGCGAGGGAGACGAAACCAGTGACGATGCGGATTGCATCGACGGCTTCGAAATCTCGCTCGATATCGACATCTGGTCGCGCGCGAACGGCTATCCGGAGTCCAAGCGTATCAGTGACGAGGTTCGCAAGGCCATAAAGTCGGCGGATCTGGCTTTGCCGACAAACGCACTTGTCGACTTCCGCCACCGGCAGACGCGGTTCCTTCGCGATCCGGACGGGCTCACCTCACATGCCGTGATGACCTTCGAAGGCTTCGCGGAGCAACCTTAACTGCCATCAGGAGGCAACTATGGCCAAGGCGACCACCATCAAGGGCGGGAAGTTCCGCGTCCTTCTCGGCGACGATGCCGATCCCATCGTCTACACCGCGCCGTGCGGTTTCACGCAGCGTTCGATCACGCTGAACAAGGGGCTGGAGGAAGTCAACATCCCCGACTGCGACGATCCGGACAAGATCGACTGGCTTGGCCGTGACGCGACCTCGCTCTCGATGTCGATCAGCGGCGAAGGTGTGCTGGCCGAGCAGAGCGTCGAGACCTGGCTCGATGGCTTCGAAAGCATCGAATCCGTGCCGGCCAAGGTTGAATGGGAATTCCCGACGAAGACCATCACCTGGACGGGCTTCATGCACATTGAAAGCCTCGAGGCTGGGGCCGCCAATGCTGGCCGCGCGACGCTCAATGTGTCGATGCAGTCTGATGGCGAGATGGCGCGTACTGTGACGCCGGCAACGCCCTGATGAGCCGAGACGGATCCTGCGAGGTCCCGTTCAACGGGCAACTGACCTTCTTCCGCCTCGCATGGCGGGAGCTGATGAAGATCCAGGAGGCGTGCGACGCCGGGCCTTACGTGGTCCTTGACCGCCTGCTGACCGGGCGCTGGAAGCTTGAGGACATCTCGGAGGTCATCAAGTGGGGCCTGATCGGTGGGGGCGTCGATACGAAGACGGCGCTTAACCTCGTCTCATCCGAGGTGATGAGCCGCCCGCCGCTGGAAAGTCTCGTCGTCGCTCAGCGCGTCCTCGGTGCCGGTGTGGTCGGCACGCCGGAGGAGGAAGTCGGAAAAAAATCGGAGGCGGCAAGTCCGGAGGAGGGGAGCGACCGCTCCCCAACGGAAAATTCCGATTTGCCGCCATCATCGGAAACGGAATAGCGATGGGGCTGTCACCGCAGGAGGTGATGGGCCTGTCAATCTTCGAATACCTCGCCGCCCTCGATGGCTTCATCCAGGCCAACGATCCGGAAGGCGACAAGAAACTGAGCGAGTCCGAGAAGGACGAACTCTGGACCTGGCTCAACGGGAACTCTGATGGCGACTGATAATGAACAGCTGGTGCTGAGCATCAGCGCCGACGTCCGCCAGATCCAGCGTCAGCTGAAGGGACTTGTCGGGCAGACACAGCGCGACACAAAGGCGATCGAGGAAGCCTTTGGCGGCATCGACAAGGCTGCTTCCGGTGCATTTGCTGGCTTGGCTGCAAACAGCAACAAGGCGTTCAATGCTGCTGGGAATAGCGGCCGGCGGTACCAGGAGGCTATGAAGGCTTCCACCGTCCAGACAGGGAACCTTGCGGCGCAGCTGAACGATATCGGTGTTCAGCTTGCCGGCGGGCAGTCGCCATTCCTGATCGCCCTCCAGCAGGGCAGCCAGATCACGCAGGCGCTCGGAAGCGGTGTCGGTGCTCGCGGTGCCGTGTCGGCTCTCGCTGGTGCCTTCACATCGCTGCTCAATCCGGTCTCGCTGGCGACGATCGGGATCATCGCACTGGGCGGCTCGGCCGTTCAGTATTTCACGAGCCTGCTGTCGGATGGGGAGAAAACAGCCGAGACCCTGAAAAAGCAGGGTCAGTTAATCCAGCAGCTCGCGCGGGACTGGGGCGATGCCGTTCCGGCGCTACGGGAATACGCCGACGAGCTCGAGCGGACGCAAAAGCTTGCGGACCTCCGCGAAGGTGTGTCGATCGTAAATGCCGGCACGCTCGAGGCCACCCGCTCCGAGATTGCGAGCGTTGGGGTTGAACTCAGCGACCTGATCAGCCAACTGCAGGCAGCTGGCGAAGAGACGGATGTCGTTCTCGGTCTCCAGGACGCCTTCAATGACTTCGCGGCGGCTGCCAATGACGGATCACTGAGCGTCGAGGACGTCCAGCGCGTCCAGGATGCGTTGGCGGCCGCCATCAACAGCACTGGCATCCCGGCACTCGATGCATTCCGGTCCATGTTCGACCAGCTGTCGGCGTCTGCACTCTCGGCTGCTGGCAGTGTCCAGCAGCTGAACGCAGCAAGCGGCGCGGCGACGACTGCGCTCTATCCGACGCGCGGCACCTATGCCGGCGTCGATCGCAGTGCTGACGGGAATATCCAGAACGCTGGCTTCATGACGCCCGAAAACGGGCCGACGCCGGAGTCGCGCCCACTGATCGAGTTGACCGGGCTTCCCAAGGCCCGTGGTGGCGGTGGGCGGTCTAAGGCGATCAGCGATGCCGAGCGTGAGAAGAAGGCTGTTGCCGATCTGATCGAGCAGCTGGAGTTCGAGCAGAGCATTCTTGGTTCGACTGATGTCGAGCGCGAAGTTGCAAACGCGTTGCGCCGAGCGGGTGCCGCCGCGACGGATGAGCAGCGTGCCAAGATCGAGCAGCTCGTCGAGGCAACTTATGCCGAGCGCGAGGCGCTGAAGGCAAACAAAGACGCCATGCAGGAGCTGCAGAACGTCGCCAAGGATGTTCTGGGTGGGATTATCTCCGACCTTCGCGCTGGCAAGTCCGGCGCGGATATTCTTGCAAACGCATTGGACCGGGTGCTGAGCAAGCTGGTCGACGGTGCTTTAGACAGCTTCATCAAAAACATCTTTGGTGGGATTGGCGGCGGCGGTCGTGGCGGCCTGCTCGGTGGTTTCATCATCCCTGGCATTCTGCATTCCGGGGGCGTTGCCGGCAGGGATGGCTATGGTCATGGTCGTGCTGTTTCGCCTTCTGTCTTCAGTGGCGCAAAGCGCTATCACTCAGGCGGCGTCGCCGGCCTCAAGCCTGGCGAAATCCCTGCCATCCTCCAGCGTGGTGAGGTCGTCATTCCTCGTGGCGGAAAGATGCGCGGCGGTGCTGAAACAATCACCGTCAACCTGGCTGCCGATCGCTCCGTGATCGCGGAAACGGCTGATCAGCGCATTGAGACGGCAAGCGGGACGATCGTGAACGTTGCAGTCCAGCAAGCCAATCAGCGGGTCGTTCCGACAATGGCTCGATATCAGAACGATAAGGCAGGCGCAGAATGGCGGTGATTGTCTGGCCTCACTGCGTACTGCGCCCGCAGCAAGTCGCTGCCAACCTGGTCCCATTCACGCGCAGCGGTGGGCCCACGCTTGGCGGCGTAACGCCTTCTTATCGGACTGATCTTGGCTTCTGGTCGATCGACTACATGAATGTGATCCTGCGCAACCGGCATCGCGAGCATTGGCAGACATGGCAGGCACTGCGACAGAAGCTTGGTGGGCGCTCTGGCTTGATCGCGGTTCCTGTAAGATCTGGACTGTCCGCTCCGTATGAATCGGGCCGCTTCGAGGCGATGCCGGAGACGACACACAGCGATGGCTCGACGTTCAGCGACGGCTCGCACTACGTCCAGGGTGCGATCTCGGTCAAGTCAGTGGGGACAACGGCGATTGGCGCTACAAGCATCCGTCTGCGGATCATCAACGCTGCCGAGAACCTGGTTGGGGTGCGTTTCTCCTACAATCACGCGCTCTACGAAACGGGGCCGGCTATAAGTGTCGACGGCGATATCTGGGAGGTCCCGATCTCACCCACGGTGCGTGATCTGATCCCTCCGGATGCTGATCTGGAATTCGATCGGCCGACATGTCTCTGCCGCCTTGCTGACGATCGCGGAATGGATGTGACGCAAGAGGCTGTCTCGCGCACATCCTATCCATCGATCAGGTTCACTGAGGCGACTGACTATTGGAACGCTCTTGCGCTGGGGCTGGTCTGATGGCGGCGCTGAAGATCCTAGTCGATATCACGCTGCCGGACACGGTACTGCGAATTTGGGACGGCTCTGGCGGTGCATTCGTCGACGGGGATGGCAATATCTATCGTGCAGCCCAGTTCGCGGAAGACAGCCTTCAGAACATCGAGGCTGCGATCAACGGCGAGGCGTTCACGCTCACCCTTTCGCTGATCAACATCGACACGGCCACCGGCGATCAGGTGTGGGACTATGATGAGTTGGTGAGCGTCGTCGGCTCACCTGTCGTCATCAAGATCCAGGAGCTGAATGATCTTGAGCAGCCTGTCGGCGAGCCTGAAGTGAAGTTCACAGGCACGATCGACAATATGAAGGTCGCCGACCAGTCGATGGAAGAGGCTTCCCAGTCTATCGTCACTGTCGAGGTGGTCAACGCCTTCACGCTGCGTGTGCTGAACAACGGGCAGGTGTTGTCAGATGTCGATCAGAAAGAGCGCAGCAAGCGCCTCAATCCGTTCGCGGCGCTAGATCGGTTCTGCGAGCGTGTTCCCGGTCTGCGAGATAAGATGATCCGATGGCCCAGCTGGTGACGCTGAACGCATTTCTTACGGCATACGAAACCGAGCCCTGGACGCCTGGTGGCAAAGTGGACTGCTGTCTGATCATTGCCGAATGGGCAAAGTGGATAGGGCGCCCAGATGGTGCTGCCCATTTGCGCGGGATGTATGAGGAAGGGCAGGGCCAGCTGGATATTCTGTCTGCTCATGGTGGGGCCGTGGCTCTGATCGACTCCTGTGTGGCCTCGATCGGTGCCAAGCGGGTCAGCGATGCTAGAGCCGGCGACTTTGGCGTCGTTGGCAGCGCCAAAACAGTGACCCGTCAGTTCGGCGTCATCCATGACGGCCATGGGTGGCTCACGCGTGCGCCCGATGGCTTCAAGCGAATCATTGCCAAACCGCTGGCGATCTGGAGACTGTAGTGGGCATCCTTGAATCCATCGCGTTGACGATCGTGGCATCAATCGGCACGACGAGCGTCATTGCATCCAACCTCATCTATCTCGGCACCATGGCCGCGCTGTACGGGGGCCTCGCCTACGGCGCCGGAGTGCTGCAGTCGCTGTTGGTCCAGAAGCCTGCGATTCCGAGGCCGGACGACGGCTCCTATAACCTCAAGCAGAACGTGCCGCCTTTGCCGATCGTCTATGGGCGGGTGAAGAAGGGTGGCGACTACGTCTTCCTTGAGCAGTCCGGCGGAACGGCTTTTCACATCATCGTCTGGAGCGGGCGGCGTATCCACGGGTTTTTCCAGCATTTTCTGCATGACGAGGATGTGATCCTCGACAGCTCCGGAGACGTCTCCGGACCGGATCACTTCCGCAAGGGCGGAACAAATTACGTCAATATTCAAACCCGGCTGGGCCTGGATGCCGAGAGTGCTTATGGCGACGCCACCGCCGCATTTCCGGGCGCATGGACCTTGGATCATCGAGGTGACGGGCTGGCGTCAGTCCTGATGCGTGTCCAGACGCCTCCGGACAAATACTACATGCAGGTTTTCCCAAATCAGATGCCTGAACATTCTGCTGTTGGTGACGGTGCCCTTCTTTATGATCCCCGCAAGGACAGCGAGCAGCCCGGCGGCATAGGCTCACACCGCTGGAATGACCCGAACAGCTGGCAGTTCTCTCGAAACATCGCTCTCATGCGCCTGGATCACCTGGCCCAGCCCTTTGGCGGCAAGCTCGGCTTCGAGCGCATGTACATGCCTGAGTGGATGCATGCGGCCGATGTGTGCGACCAGATCGTCACCAATCGCAGCGGCGGTACCGAGCCTCGCTATCACGGAGGGATGTGGTTCCGGACGAACAATGATCCGGTCGAGGTGGGCAGGACGCTTGACGAGGCGGCCGAGCTGATCGTTTACGAGCGCAGCGACGGACTGATCGGCGTTCATGCCGGTGAATACGTCACACCGGATATTCGCCTTACAGAAGCGGATATCTTCGCAATCGAAGTCGACAAGAACAAGCGGCTGGCGTCTACGGTGCTCGCGGTTCGCGGACGCTACCAGAACCCAGCTTCTCGCTACAATACTGAGGATGCGGCCCTCTACGGCGATCCTTATGCTGAGTTTGACGACACCGAGCGCACCAAGACACTCGACAACGTCGCGATCCAGTCCCACAACCACTGCCAGCGGAAGCAGAAGCTGACCTTCATCCGCGCCAATGCGCGGCGCGTCACCATCACGGCTGACTACAGCGCTGCGAAATCCTGCGCCTATCGGCGCTTTGTCCAGGTGCACTACCCCAGACGCGGCTTGGTCGAAGCGACCATCGAGATCACATCGACTGTATCTCTGGATCTGCGCAACATGCGCATCAGTTTCAGCGGGATCGTCGTGCCGTCAAACCTTTACGCCTTCAACGCCGCGGCTGAGGAAGGTGAGCCGGGGGCTTCCATCCCACCCATTGAAAGCGGGGGTGTTTCCGTTCCTGCCGGATTTGTCGTTGAGGTTCGCAACGAGGTTGTGACAGGCGGTTCTACAGCCGCCTATCTCTTCGGCGAGTGGGACGATCTCGGCGACACGCTGCGCTACGAAATGGAGTATGAACGCACCAGCGGGTCAACCGGCGTCCAGTCCGTCTTCGCCGCCGACGGCGAGAACTTTGTCCGGTCAGGCTATCTGGTCGACGGGCAGCAGTATCGCGTCCGGCTTCGGGCATGGGGCGGAGGTACGCCTTCGAACTGGACCGACTACCAGCTCGTGACGGCCGTGGCCGATCCGATTGCTCCTGGCGTCGTGACGGGTGCCGCTGCATCGGGCGGGGCAGGGCAGGCAAACTTCTCCTGGGTTGCTCCCAACTCGGCCAATTATACGGCAGTCCGGATCTACATCAACGCCAGCAATACCTTCAGCGGCGCCATGCTTGTGGCCACGGAATACGGCCCGCCGAATATCGCGGATGGTCGCGTCGTCACTGGCCTGACGGCCGGCACCAAGTACGGCTTCCTCGTCGCGATCAACGCGTCCGGCGTTCCTTCCGCCGAAGCGGCGACCGGCAGCTTCGTCGTCACTTAACACGCACTGGATCCCTATTCATTGTCTCTGGCTGCCGTCGGAGCGCTTTCGCATGAGGATATGACATGACAATGACTGCTGCCGAAGCTCTGCGTGACTGGGAGGTGGATGGTGTTCCTTCGTCCGGGGAGCACAAGGTCAAGAAATCCGATCTTCGCAATGTCATCGGCAATCTTGAGCGGCGAACCGCGGCCGGGGAGATCGGCGGTGCCGTCTGGAAGGCTACAAAGGCTTTGCTGGTCGCCGACCTGGCGCATTCGGCAGGCACGGCTGCGGTTGTCTATGGGGACGCGACCTCCGCGAACAACGGCATGTATGTGAAGGCGGGCTCTTCGGGTTCCGGCTCCTGGTCGCAGATCACGACATTCCTTCCCGGCTACCAGTTCGTCACGGCGACGGATGACGGCGACAGCACGGCCAATGCCTATTCGATGGATACCAATCCCCGCCTGCCCTTCGGTGATGGCGTGGCCCTGGTGGAATTCGTGGTGCCGGCGACGAACACCAGCGGGACGGTGATGGTCTCTTTCGACGGTGACCCTGCGCTGACGATCAAGACCGCCTCCGGAAATGCTCCGGCCATCGGCGGCCTGATCGGAGGAATGCCTGTCTCGGGCGTCAAGATCGGAACCAGCTTCTACATGCGGTCGGACCAGGCCAGTGCGGCCCTGCTGGCACAGGTGGAACTCGTTGTCGATGAAGCGGAGGGGTTCAAGAACCAGGCTGCTGCCTATGCCGATTTCGCTCGCAACAACTGGGCGATGGCGGCCAGTGGTCTCGGGACCGGCGTGGAAGCGGATATTCCGTTGCTGGTCGATCCCGGCTCGGTCAACAACATGTTTGTCGTGGTCGGCGGCGTCGGTCAGCTCGTGACGCAGGGGGCATATTCCCTGGTCTACAGCGGCGGCAATGCCTTCATCCGTATGGCCGTCCCAGTCGACGTGCCTTATGAAGTGCGGGTGAGTAATGCCATCCCGGTTGGAACACCGTCCGATGGGTCAGTCTCGACGGCAAAGATTGCTGACGGGGCGGTCGCCACGGCGAAGTTGGCGAACGAGGCAGTCACCTTTGCCAAGACGCAGGACATCGCGACGGAGCGGCTGCTCGGCAGGGTAACGGCGGGCGGCGGCTCTATCGAGGAATTAACGGCTGATCAAGTAAAAACGCTGCTCGGGGTTTCCAGCGGTAAGCTGCTGGATCGAGCTTACGCCGAGTACACCACGAACGCGGCGCTCACAGCAGCAATCCCGCTGGATGATACAATCCCGCAGTCAAGTGAGGGTACAGAGATACTCTCTGTTTCCATCACCCCAAAGAGCACCACGAACCGGCTAAGGGCAAGGGCCTGCCTTGTTGGTGCGGTAAGCTCGGCCAACAAGGCAATCATCGCCGCCATATTTTCTGGCGCCTCCGCTAATGCGTTGTGCGCCCGCTATGTAACTGCGCCTACAGCGGACTTTGAGCATGAACTTAATATGGAAGTTGAGTGGGTTCCGGGCGTCACTACCAACCAGACTATCACCGTTCGCGCTGGCTCATCCTCTGGCGGTAACCTTAGCCTTAACGGCAACTCTGGCGGTCGTATCTTCGGCGGCGCGTCCCGCTGCACCCTTATTGTAGAAGAGCTGGAGGCCTGATCTAATGCTGACCCGTGTACCCGCATCTATGATCAGCGGTTTTTTCGTTGTATCTACTCGCACAGAAATGGCCAAGCTGCCGGCCGGTTCGGTGGCCTATCTGACCGAGCGCTATCATCCCGATCTGCCAGGTCGAGAGGGTATCTTCGTCTGGCGTGAGGGCGATTTCACCGCCTTTGTGGCTGCCGACCCATACCAAGGGGTATGTGTCGCTCACGAGACCATCCCCGCATCGATCGGCGCCTTCATCCGCGATCACGACAAAGGCCGCTGTCATGCCGAGTGGTGGGGCGTACGGTCCGTCTATGACACGGAAGTTGACTATCTTCTGCAGGACGATAGCGCTCGACTTAACTCTGCAATGGCCTACATCGAAAGCCCCGTCGAGTGGGAGAGCGTTCACTTCATGTTCGAACGCGGCGGCGAGCTGCTGCTACCCCGCGGCTTTACATACGCCACCGCTGAAATCCACATCCCCGCCGGGGTCTACATTGAAGGCAACGGGACACAGTCGAGCGGGATAGTCACCAGCTGCTCGAACGACGTAGTGCATAACATCTTTATTGGTCGAAAAGACCAGGTCGCTTCCTTCTCGTGCGGTCTCCGGAACCTTTGCGTAAAGGATGTGCAGGGCCGCGCTGACGTCGCAAGAGACGTGGATGTAGTCTATACGGAAGCTGCACAGCATACCGGCGGCGTAGATAACGTCTTGATCTACTCCGGAGGCCGTACCTGCTTCCGCGCAAATGCTGGTTACGGTGGAGCAACCTATTTAACGGTTAAGAACCTAGAGACCGCAAACTTCGGGGCATCCCAGCTTCCGGAAGGGACACAGGCGAACCCACAAGTTGTACTGAACTACTCGTCCGCCATGATCTATGCTGAAAACATGGTAACGCAGGGCAGTTCTGAGGCGGAATACGCCGGCGGTTCGACGGCTAAGGGCTGCGTCGTCGGAAGCGGATACGTGACGTTCCGCAACTACCATGTTGAGCAAGTGGCGACCGGCATCGAGGTTAATGTCAAGACTGCCTACGGCCATGTGAGAGTAGAGGGCGCTACAGGCGGAACAAATGTGGGGGCTGTCATCAGTTGCCAGTCCGATGCATTCGCCACCGCCGCCATACAGCTCGAAAACATCCGGAAAAATGATGCCAACTATACGTATCGGGATTTCCGGGCCGGCAAGACGAGCTACACGACCGACATTGTTGCCTTCACAACTCCCTGACGGCGCTGATTCAAGCAGCGACCGACTGCATCGTTGATCGGCTTCTCAAGCAGCCGCCAAGATGCCACCGATGCCGTGAGGCAGAAGCCCATCGCTCCCCACCGGACCAGTTCTCCCGTCCATTGTGGCGGGGACAACTGCCAAACCAGGCCATTGAGACAGACGAAGAACGGGAAGTGGAATAGATACAGGGCGTATGAGCTATCACCCAGAAGGGTCAGAGGCTTCGAGTGTGTATGCCACGCGGCCGCGCTGCAGACAAGTATGCCTGCTGCCATAGATGTCGAATAGGGGATCGCCAGCAGTGGGCCGAAGTGCAGCATTACGAGGCCGAAACAAAGCAACGCGAGAGGCGTGTGTTTCCTTGTCCGGGCCTTCATCATGATGAGGTAAGCCCCCACGCCCGCGCCGAAGGAAGCATATCTTGAACCGAAGAAGTGTTCGATCCAGGTATTTTCGATTGGCTGCCAGTAAACGAATGTTGCAGCTGCCACACAATAGACGAGCAGGGCGGCAGGTGACGCGAAACGCAGGATTAACCCCCCGACTATGTAAAAGCAGACCTCGTATTGTAGCGTCCAAGCGACTGCGTTGAGGGACCGATCTGATGGCAAAAGAAGGATGGAGTAGAGCAGCTGCGATCCCGTGAACTGATCGAAGAGCGGCAGGTCGATGGTGAAGACTATGAGCACGATCCCCAGTGTCACCGCTGTACTCAATGGATAGATGCGAGCCATCCGCTTCAAGAAGAAAGATGGGAGTGTGAATGATGGCTTTTGCGAGACTAGGCAGATAATATAGCCGCTGATGGCGAAGAATACGTCAACCCCAAAAGCCCCATGCTCCGTAAGGTAACTGATCGGCCACAAAACGCTCTTGTTGAAATAGCCCAGGGCGAGATGCGAGTGATAATACATGACTGCAAAGGCGGCCATACCTCGCGCAGCTTGCAGGCCCTGATTGCGGCTATCTGAAGAACTGTTGTCGCTCATTTGTCCTAATTACGTTTGCTGGACGCGTGACGTCAACATACGTCACACGACCGTGACCTACCGAGGCTTATTTCTTGCCCCGCGCACTCTTGGCAACTGCATCGTTGATCGGTTTCTCGAACAGTCTCCAGGAAGCGATAGCCGCTGCAATACAGATGCCCATTGCGCCCCACCGGACCAGTTCCCCCGTCCATTGTGGCGGGGACAACTGCCAAACCAGGCCATTGAGGCAGATGAAGAACGGGAAGTGAAAAAGGTAAAGCGCATACGAGCTGTCGCCAAGCATCGTCAGCGGCTTCGATCGTATGTTCCAGGACACGGCGCTGAAGACAAGCAGAAAGGCTGTGACGGCCTGATAATACGGAATGCCAAGTCGAAACCCGGAATGAAAGAAGGCTAAGCCTAAGGCAGTCGCAATCGCGGGAATGATTTTCGACTCCGGCACGCGCGATGCGATCAGATATGCTGCAACGCCGGCCCCGAATGAGGAATAACGCCCATCGAAGAACCGGGCGATCCAAACATTCTCGACCGGCATCCACAAGGCAGATGCGGAGGCAGCAGCGCAGTACGCAAAAAGCCACATTGGAGAAAAGAACCGCACGATGGCGCCGGCTACGAGGTAGAAGCAAATCTCATATTGAAGGGTCCACAACACGCCATTGAGCGGCTTTGGGGTTGGCAGAAGTAGAAGCGACTTGAAGAGATCCATCCACGAATAGGGATCAAATAGCTTCCATTCAGTCATGGGCGCAATGATCGCGATCCCTACCGTCACCAGTGCACTCAGCGGGTAGATCCGGGAAAAGCGCTTTGCAAAGAAGGACGGCAGAGTGAACGATGGTCTCTGCGCTATCAGACAAACGATGTAGCCGCTGATGGCGAAGAACAGATCCACCCCAAAAGCTCCCCGATTTGCGAGGTATCCGACCGTCAACAGGCTCGTTTCGTCGAAATAAACCAGTGCCAAATGCGAGTGGTAATACATCACCGCAAGCGCGGCGATCCCTCGTGCGGCTTGAAGGCCCTGGTTGCGGTCAATTGTTGTCATCATCACGGATAACTACGGGCACCAAAGTCAGCGCGTCAATCCCGTGCTTATCAGCCCAACCGGCTTCAATCTCAAAATCCACCACAAGGATATCGCTATGACCGAAAGCCCCGTGGCAGTCTCTGCGGCGTGGATGCCGCCTGCGCGTATGCAGCGCATCATCGTCCATTGGACTGCAGGCGCTCACAAGGCGTCCGATCTCGACAAGGCGCACTATCACATACTGATCCAGGGTGACGCTTCTCTGGTGCGGGGCATCCCGACGATCGACCTCAACCAGGCCCCGGCGAAGAAGGGGTATGCAGCTCACACGCTGAACTGCAACACCGGATCAATCGGCGTGTCTCTCTGCTGCATGGCTGGGGCCGTCGAAAGCCCGTTCAACGCTGGCAAGTTCCCGATGACCGAGTCGCAATGGGACAAGCTACCCGTCGTCCTTGCGGCTCTCTGTGAGCGCTACAGCATCACCCCAAGCCCGACGACTGTCCTGTCTCATGCCGAGGTGCAGGCGAACCTTGGGATCAAGCAGCGCGGCAAGTGGGATATCGCCCGCCTAGCCTTCGATCCATCCGTCAATGGCGCGAAAGCCTGCGGCGACATCTTCCGCAAGCGCACCGCTGAACTGTTGGGCTGACCGATGAACACCAATTTCCTGCACAACATCATCAACGTGCTGATCATCCTGATCGTCGGCCTGCACGACGTGGACTGGACCGCGTTTTTCAGCGCAGAGACCTCGCTGAAGATCGTGGCCGGGCTGACCATCGCCAAGCTTTTGATCAACGGCGTGCGCGATGGGCTGACCGGCATGGTGAAGCCGCAGCCGCCGGTGGAGCGCTGAGTTTTCCATCTTCCCAAACAGGAGACTTCAATCATGGAACTATCCGTCGCCGTGCGCAACGCCCAGGCCGATGCATTCGAAACGACAATCGGGACTGCGCCAAAAGTGCAGATCTTCACCGGGCTTCGCCCCGCAAACTGCGCGACCGCGCGTAGCGGCACGATGCTCGGCAATATCACCGCTCCATCGGACTGGATGTCGGCCGCCTCTTCGGGCGCGAAGGGGCTTCTTGGCACATGGACAGACAACAGCGCTGATGCGGCGGGTTATGCGGGCTATTTCTCGATCATGGATTCGGCCGGCACAACCTGCCATTTGCAGGGGATCGTCTCCGAAGCATGGGCGACCTCCAAGGCCTATGTCGTCGGGCAGCAGGCAAGTCTGAACGGCAATGTCTATCGCTGCACCACGGCTGGAACGTCGGCTTCGTCTGGTGGTCCGAGCGGGACCGGAACGGGAATCACGGATGGGTCCGCAGTCTGGTCCTATGTCGGCCCGACCGAGATGGTGCTCGACAACACGAACATTGCTGCAGGTCAGGCGATCACCATCACGAGCTTCACCTATACGCGCGGCAACGCCTGAGGCCCGTCTGATCCATGGCCATCAGCATCGTCGGCACGGCGGTCGGCACCAACACGGCGACGCCGCCCGCGCATCAGGCAGGCGATGCTTTCGTTGTCTTTGCCTTTCGCGATGGCTCGACCACGCGGCCGACGCCACCGGCCGACTATTTGCAAGCCATTGGCGGCGGGGCGAATACCTGCTCGGCGACCGTGTGCGGCAAATATGCCGCCTCCGGCAGCGAGACGGTCGGGACTTTCACCAACGCGACCAGCCTCATCCTGATCGTGTTGCGCGGGGTGGACCTGACCACCCTGTTCGGCGCGGTCAATCTTTCGACCGGATCTTCGACGACGATCACCTATCCGAGCCTGACGCCGCAGCGCACGGATGGCTCAAGCTGGATCCTGTGTTTTGCCGGCCACCGCTCCGCCGATGTGGCGATCACGACCGTTCCGTCCGGCCTGACGGAACTGGCTGCCGTTTCCGACGCGACGGACGAGGCGGCGGCCTTCTATCTGGCCGGGCCGACCGGCAATTTCACCTCACGCACCGCCAGCGTGGGGGGCACGTCGTCCGGCTGGCGGTCGCATTCGATCGAGATCCGGGCGGCGATCGCAACCGGGTCTGCGGCCCTGGCCGACGAGGCCGATGCGGTTTCGGCGGGCGGGGTCGTCTCCAGTTCGGCGACGGTCGCGCTGGCCGACGATGCGGATGGCGTGACGGCGGCGGGAACAGCGGGCGCCACGGGGACTGATGTGACCGGCGCTGCGGCGCTGGTCGATTCAGATGACGGCATCTCGGCCTCTGGCCTGGTAGCTGTTGCCGGCGGCTCAGCGCTCCTGGATGGGCAGGACAGCGCTTCGGCGTCTGGTTTATCCGGCGTTGCGGGCAGCGCCGCGCTCATCGACGGGACTGATGGCGTCACGTCGGCCGGCCGCGTGGCTGCGGCGGGTGTAGCAACGCTCTCCGACGGGCAGGACGGTGTTTCGGCTGTCGGCCAAGCCGGCCTTGCCGGGTCTGCAGTTCTTCTGGACGGTACCGACGGGGTGGCGTCTGTCGGCCGCTTAGCCGTTGCGGGTGCATCGGCGTTCCTCGATGGGCAGGATGGTGTTTCGGCCTCTGGTTCGTTGGGCGCTCTGGGCGGAACTGCCACCATTACTGATGCGGACGATGGTGTTTCGGCTTCTGGACTGGTCCCGGCATCCGGTGTGGCGGAGCTTGTCGATGCGGTTGATGGTGTCGGTGCTTCGGGCGGTGTGGCGGTTCAGGCTTCGGCTGCCCTCGGCGACGCGGAGGATGCGACGACCGGGCAGGGCGGGGCATCCGCTTCCGGATCGGCGGCGCTGGTCGACGACGGGGATCATGTCGCTTCGTCTGGCGCGGCGCCGGTTTCGGGGGCGGTGGTTCTTGCCGACCAGAATGATGCGGCTTCGTCTAGCGGGCTTACCTCTGCCGTCTCGGTCAAGGTTATCGCCTTCCTTGCGCGTGCGCCGGGGGCGATTGTCCGTCGAGCTATTCAGCCACGCGTGCCGCAGTTTTCCGGCAAGGCGCAAAGGCCTGCGGTCCTGACACGGACTGCGAGGGCGCCGCAGGTTTTAAACTTCATAGCAAGGCGGAGACCATGAGCGGCAATTCAATCGACAAAGGCTATGCATGTCGTCTGCGCTTCACCGTCGTCGATGACCTGGGAGCAAAGGCTGCCCTGGACGGGGCGGAGATTGCCTGGGCGCTGGCCGCCAGCAAGGCCGGCCCTCCGCTCATTACACGCGACTCGGGTGGGATGACCATATCAACCTCTGCGGCGACGGTGGATTTCTCGCTGACGCGGGCAGAGACGGGAGCGCTGCAGCCGGGCCGCTATTATCATCAGCTTTCGATCGGGTTTGCCGGCCGGGAACCTGAGGTCTACTTCTCCGGCTTTCTCATCGTCGAGGCGCGGCTGTGATGGCGCCCATGCTCGCATTCCTGCGGCTGTTGCCGCTTCCGGTGCTGATCGTGCTTGGCGGGCTTGTCTATTACGAGGGGCTGCCGGGCTTTGCGCGCATTCCCTATCTGGCCTCGGTTCCGGTTCTCGGCGATCTCACGGCCGGGCGTGTCGCCGTTGCGGCGACAAAGGCGCGGGCGGAGGGGCGCGAAGCGGGCGCCTTTGTCGAACGGCAGCTGTGGCAGGCGGCGCGGGCCAAGGCTGAGGACGAGGCCGCCAAGGCTGCGGCGGCGCTGCAGGCGGAGATCAACGCGGCTGACCTGTCGGTGGAAGTTTTCCGGAAGAACGACCGCCTGCGGGCGGCGGCTTTCGAGGCGGCGATGAGGGAGCAACGGGATGAAGACCAGAAGACTGGTGTGGATCGCAGCGTGTGTGATCTGCCTGACCGCGTGTGGAACGCTACCCGTTGATCACTCGCCCGGCGCCCTGGTTCAGACACCGAGGCCGGTGGTTTCGGCCGCTCTTCTGGCCGTGCCGGAAGGTAAGACGGCGATACCACGGCACGCGCCTCTAGAGGTGCAGTGGGCGCATCTGGCCGAAGACCGCCGGCGGCTCGACGCCTGCGTGATGCAATCGACCGCGCAGGCGGGTGTGATCAGGGCAATGGCGGGGGAGTGATGCATGGATGGTCTAGGCCTGATCATGAAGCAGCTGGAAATGATGAGCGATCGTCTCGACACCATCGCGAGCGAGGGGTCTCGACGAGGGCGCGACCTGCACGACAAGCTGAACCAGCAGGGCCGCGATCTGGCCGTGTTGACGCATCGGCTGGGCTCTCTCGAAGACAGCGTGAACGGCCAGGCCGTGACGCTGAACGAATACCAGGACTTCAAGAGGAAGGCAGAGGGCGCCGGCTGGCTGGGGCAGAAGCTCTTGCGGTTCGGCTGGGTCATCCTGGCTGTTGCCGGCTGGGTCTATGGCAGCTGGACCAACATCGTCAGCATGCTGAAATGGCTGGTGGGGCGGGTGTGATGATGTGCAGCGCGATATTGCTCCTGTTGATGGCCTCGACGGCATTGGCCGCATTGCCGCAGACCCATGAAGACGAGGCGCAGCACCGGCCGGCGCTGGCGACGGGAACGCCGCCGTGCCTGGAGCCGAAGCGTGTGTGGCGCTATGTCGTGACGTGGGTGATCGAGAACAAGCGCACGGGCGAGCGGCGGGGCGTCGGCAGCCGTGAGGTGCGGCTCAGATGCTAGGCTCTCGACCCAGCTTCCAGCGGACAAGATCGGGGAAGGAGACGCCACAGACTTCGTTGAGACGCGTGATGTCATTGGACTTGGTGCAGGTCGATTCGAAGTGGATCCGCAAATCCATGAGGTCGAAGTCTGCCCCATGGCACTCAATCAGGCGCACCGTCGCGTAACGGCCGGCTCGGCCGCATTTGCGGCAGACCATTTCGAGATAGGGATAGGGGAACTCTTTCAGCGGCGTGGGTTTGTTTTCGGGGAGTGGGATCTGGCGCATCATGAAAACATCTCCCAGAGGCGCCCAACCATGGCGACCAGGGCGAGGACGATCAGCACTAGAATCATGATGATCTCAAATCTCATCTCGCGCCGCCTCTTCGCCCGCGTGATCCGGTCTCATCGAAAATACCGTCCGCTCGGCGCCATGCAAGATCAATGGTTCGCCGGTTCGCCGGAAAACAACGGGAACAGACATGGCTAACCACCGCGTAAATGGCTTTGATATCTCAGAAAATTGGTAGGCCCGGAGGGAGGCAAGCCAATTCACTTAATTTGACATCGCCTACTGCCGATCAGGAGTTTTCGGTTGGGGATCCGCATCCTTAGTGGTGGGCATTTCCGGCAAAGGAATCTCAGCGATAGCGGCCGCGTGCGGGTGATCTTGGTATGCATAGCGCTCCGGCCCCTGCAGCGATCGCCAGATTCTTCCTTGGATCTTGACGCGACGACTGGTGCGCTCTTTCCGGGGCAGCTCGCCACTCACTCGATGAAGAACATTGCCGTGGTGCTCATATTTCCCCTCCGGCCAAAACAAAGCTAGTACGTCGTCTTCCCCGTCCTCGGAGGTAGAGTGAGACAGAGAGAAGGTGTAGTACCCGAGATAGGCGCGTTTATTACCAATAAACGCTAGATCATCACGCTCAGGCAAAGGGCGAGACCTATTCTGTTCGTCAGCAAGATCAATGCCCTGTTGATGTGCAGTTTCCATGTCACAGAGCCCAAGACAGGTAACCGAGAACCCGTAGACGTGAGCCCACCCGCCAAGAAGACGCTCGTCGACCTCCTCAACCTTCTGAAAGTTTATAAGCGCTTCTTCCGACAGCTGCGCTTGAGGCAAATGTGTTGGAAAAATGATCGATCTCGCGACCGGCTGGTCGCCTGGAATTACATCACCTGGTTCCACGCTTACCTTCTCAGGTAGCTTGCGAAAGTGGTAAGCGCGGGATCATTCCGTAAGTCCAGGTCCAAACGCAGCTCTTCTCCGTGGGTGGGCATGTACGTCAAACTGATGACGTCGTCGGAGTAAAACGCATAATCGCGGCCGTGAGGCTTGTCCCAGACAAAAACGACTGCTTCGCCGCCGGACGGGAAAGCTTTGGGCGGGCGAGCGTTAATTGAAACGAGATGGCGCAGGAAGCCTCGCGCGTCTTCGGCTGCTTCCTGATCGACTCTCAGATCAGAATTCTGGTCCTGGAAACTTTCAATGAGGTCTGAAAGCTGTACATAGGCATAGGTGTGACCAGGCGAATACGTACCAGACTGTGTGTCGGACGTTGTAATATCCACAGAGTGGGTTGACGGCGTGCGAGCCCAGCGGTTCTTCCCAGTGGACCATGTTGATGGCGCAACTCTACGGTTGCACGTACGCTGTATCGGGAACTGTGCAGGTTGCAACATCATTTAAACCTTAGGCTATTTCTTCTAGCTTTTACAACTTCACTGGCTAAAACGTCAAGCGAGTTGGTCGCTTGGGCAATTTCCATAGGTATATGGGAGGCCACCGTGTTGAAGTCCAGGTGTGTGAAAGCTGAAAAGAATTGGCTGAACGTCTGGGTTGGCGCGAAGCCAGATCCAATCGTAGTCGCTGAAATAAGCTGAATTATCTCTACTGACCATTTCACTATTCTGTTTATGCTAACCCCCTCTGTTTTTAGCGGATTATTCAGCTGGAGGAGAAAGTCGCTTTGGCTATCCAGTGGGATCTTGACTGGTAGTACACTAAGTATTTTCTTGTTTGCGTCTCTCAGATTTCGCTCGTGGCTGACTAACCGTACATTCAATGCCAAACGAATTGGATCCGGCACAACTTGAAGGAGACGCTTTGCGGCTGCCACTGACAAGTCAATTGCCTGCGTCACATCTGCCACCGTCGGCGGGGCGGCGGAGGCAGCCAATATAGTCTCGACGCCCTGAATGTTCACATCGAACCTTCCAGGTTGCACGACTAAGACTTTAGTGACGCCCGCGTCTTGAGCGGCTGCTTGCCCAACTCGTCCGTGCACTTGCATGCTCTCGTTGAGCTGCGTGCACCTCATCCCGAATGCAGCACCAAAAAGATCCGCCAGCGACCTTGCGCCGGTCGGTTCTCCCCCGAAGATCGAGACAGAAACTGCCTCTGCGTGCCAGGAATAGATATCCCCAAAAGCCATGTAAAACGCCACCGATGTTACTCAGCACACTTGTACGTATGGCGGCCGGCCGCGCAACCAGATTCTTTTGTAAGGGTTTATTTGCTGCTGATCGCTGGTGCGACCGAGGCCCTGAATTTCTCTAATCTTTCCGGAGAGCATGGTGCGACAAAGGATCGGGACCAAGTGCTTGACAACGCTCACGCGTTCGTCACCTACAGGGATCGCCAACTACCCAGCCATTTGCCTTTTGTGTCGCCGTCTCCCGGCGAATCAGGAACCGGATCGCCTTTCATCGGTTAACTCCCCGTGATGATATCCATAGGGAGTGAGATACATGATGAAGATCCTAGCCGCTGCCGCCATCCTCTCCGTCAGCCTGACCGGCGTGTCGCTGGCCCAGAGTTCATCGGATGGTTCGGCGAATTCCGGCACCAGTGACAGCGGTAGCCAGCAGGGTGACACCAGTGGCGCGACCGGCAACGCCAGCATCCCGGCGGACACCAGCGCGGGCGACGAGCCGCAATGCCCGCCCGGCCAGAAGAGCGCCGATTCGGCCGCCACGAATGCTGACAAGAAGTGCGTGGCAGAGTAACCTCCAAGCACAGCCAATGCTGAAGACGGTCGGGGACAATGCCCCGGCCGTTTTTCGTCTGGATGACAGCGCGCCCTTGCGCCATCCACCGAATTTTCTCCCATGCCAACCTTTCGGAAACCCTTGGGCGTCATGATGGCGCTCACGAGAGGTTAACCATGTCCAGTCGCACCGCCAGTTCCCGCCGCGCGCCCGCCAAGCGCCGTAAATCCAGTCGCTCTTCCTCTGCGGGGCAGGGCGTCACGCAATGGATCGTCATTTTGGCGCTCGTCGCGGGTGGCATCGCGCTTTATGACAATCGCCAGACCGTGATGAAGCAGGTTGCGCCTCTCTTGAAGGACGATCGACCGTCCGTTGCTCGAACGGAGCGCAAAGCGGAACCTCGACCTGAAAAATCGGCAGCGCCGGTCGGTGTGGCAAAGGCACCGGTACCGCCCGTTGCCGTCGGCGAGGCAAAGGCGCCGGTTCCGGATGCAAAGCCTGCCGCCGCAAGCGCGAGCGCCGGCGCGGGGACTGCCCTCATGGGCGAAGACTTCAAGGGCCGGTTCTATTTTTGCGGCACATCCGGCCTCGACAATTGCGTCGCCGATGGCGACACTTTCTGGTTCTCGAAAACCAGGATTACTCTCGCTGACATCTCGGCACCCGCGACAGACAAGGCGGCCTGCCAGCAGGAGCGGGACCGCGGCTTTGCCGCGAAAGTTCGGCTGCGCGACCTGTTGAATGCGGGCAAGTTCGACATCGAAGTGTTGAAGGGACAGCCGCTTCAGGCCGGGTCGTCGGTGATGCGTGTCGTCACCCGTGACGGCCGCTCGCTGGGCTCGATCCTGGTGTCGGAGGGGCTGGCCAAGCCGCGGCTCGCCGCGAACCAGTCCTGGTGTCCTTGAGCTTATCCAACGGATCATGCAAAAAAAAGAGGCCCGCTGCGGCTGGCGCAGCGGGCCCTCTGATATTCGGCGCAAGCCTTGAGTAATCAGTGCAGGATCTGGCTGAGGAAGAGCTTGGTGCGCTCGTGCTGCGGATTGTCGAAGAATTCTGCCGGCGAATTCTGTTCGACGATCTGGCCCTGGTCCATGAAGATGACGCGGTTGGCGACCTGGCGAGCAAAGCCCATTTCATGGGTGACGCAGAGCATGGTCATGCCTTCTTCCGCGAGACCCACCATGGTGTCGAGCACTTCCTTGACCATTTCCGGGTCGAGCGCAGAGGTCGGCTCGTCGAACAGCATGATCTTCGGCTTCATGCAGAGCGCCCGGGCAATCGCCACGCGCTGCTGCTGGCCGCCTGAAAGCTGGCCCGGATACTTGTTGGCCTGTTCCGGGATCTTGACGCGCTTGAGGAAGTGCATCGCCACTTCCTCGGCTTCCTTCTTCGGCATCTTGCGCACCCAGATCGGCGCCAGCGTGCAGTTCTCCAGAATCGTCAGATGCGGGAAGAGGTTGAAGTGCTGGAACACCATGCCGACTTCGCGGCGCACTTCGTCGATCTTCTTCAGATCGTTGGTCAGTTCCATCCCGTCGACCAGGATGTTGCCCGACTGGTGTTCTTCCAGCCGGTTGATGCAGCGGATCATCGTCGACTTGCCGGAACCCGACGGGCCGGCAATGACGATGCGCTCGCCCTTCATGACCTTCAGGTTGATGTCGCGCAGCACGTGAAAATCACCGTACCACTTGTTCATGTTGATCAGTTCGACGGCGACATCGGTGTCAGAGACGGCCATCTTGGCGGAAGCGGCATTTGCCATGGTTGTTCCCCTTGTCATTATTTCTTGTGGCCAGTGTCGAGATGCCGCTCCATGAAGGCGGAATAACGAGACATGCCGAAGCAGAAGATCCAGAATACGAAACCAGCGAAGATGAGGCCCGTCAATGGTGTAACGGGCGTGATCCAGCGGGCATCGCCGAAACTGGCCTTCACGATCCCGAGAAGATCGTACATGTTGATGATCGAGACCAGCGAGGTGTCCTTGAACATCCCGATAAAGGTGTTGACGATGCCCGGAATGACCAGCTTGATCGCCTGCGGCATGATGATGAACACCATCTTCTGCCCGTAGTTCAATCCCAGCGAATCCGCGCCTTCATACTGGCCTTTCGAGATCGCCTGGAGGCCGCCACGAATGACTTCGGCCATGTAGGCGGAGGCGAAGATCGAGACGCCGACGAGTGCGCGCAGGAACTTGTCGATGTTGTCACCGGGCGGCAGGAAGAGCGGCAGAAGCACGCTGGCCATGAACAGCACGGTGATCAGCGGAACGCCGCGCACCAGTTCGATGAAGCCGACACAGGCCGCCTTCATGATCGGCATACGCGACCGACGGCCGAGCGCCAGGATGATGCCGAAGGGCAGCGACACGACGATCCCGACGAAAGACAGGATCAGCGTCACCATCAGCCCGCCCCACAGCGAGGTCTCGACATGGCTGAGGCCAAAGGAACCGCCGAGCAGGATGATGTAGGCGAGGATCGGCAGGACCACGAGCAGAAGGATCGCGTTGGTGCCCTTGAAGGGGACCTTCGGGATCAGCATCGGAACGAGGAAGCCGACGAACAGCAGGGCGATCAGGATCGGCCGCCAGAGTTGGTCGCGCGGATAGGACCCGACCATGAACTGCGTGAACCAGTCGCCGACATAGGCCCAGCAGGCACCGCTCCAGCCATCCGGCTGTGTTCCACCTTGGACGAGGGTGGCGCAGGCGGCTCGGCCTTCACCCGACCACACGGCCGAAATGAACAGCCAGTCGAAGACCGACAGCACGAACCAGATGATGATGGCGCCGAAGACGACCGTCATCAGGCCATCGAGAGGGGTGGCGAACAGGTTCTTGCGCACCCAGCCGACGGCACTCTTGTCAGAGGTCGGCGCCGGAAGCGCGGGGAGAAACTCGCGACGGAGATAGGAAACGTCTTTGCTCATCTCAGCGCTCCACCAAAGCCATCTTGGCATTGAACCAGTTCATGAACAGCGAAGTCGCAAGGCTGATCGACACATAGATCAGCATCCAGATCGCGATGATCTCGATCGAGTGACCCGACTGGTTGAGGATCGTGCCGCCGACGGCGACCAGATCCGCATAGCCGATGGCAACGGCCAGCGACGAATTCTTCGTCAGGTTGAGATATTGCGATGTGAGCGGCGGAATGATGATGCGAAGCGCCTGCGGCAGGACCACCAGACGCGTGGTGAGTCCAGCGCGGAAGCCAAGCGCCCCAGCTGCTTCGGACTGTCCCTTGGAAACGCCCATGATGCCTGCGCGAACGATTTCGGCAATGAAGGACGCCGTATAGAAGGACAGCGCCATGTAGAGCGAGAGGAATTCCGGCCCGATGACCGTGCCGCCACGCATGTTGAACTTTCCGAGTTCCGGAATGTCGAAGGTGACGGGCGCGCCGATCGCGAGGAAGGCAAGGATCGGAAGTCCGACGATCAGCGCGATATTGATCGCCAGGACAGGCGGGCGAACCCCGGTCGCGAGCTGACGCTGGGTCGCCCAGCGGCTGTAGAAGACCGCCCCGATGATGCCGACGACAAAGGCGGCCAAGACGAAGAGCATGCCTTCGCCGAAAATCGGCGCAGGCATGTAGATGCCGCGATTGCTGACGAAGACGGAGAGTGGCAGTGACAGCGACTGCTTCACGTCCGGCAGCAGGGACAGGACACCCTTGTACCAGAAGAAGATGACGAGCAGCGGCGGGATATTGCGGAACACTTCGACATAGACGGTGGAAATCCGGGAGATCAGCCAGTTGTTCGAAAGCCGACCAATGCCGACGAGCAGGCCGATGATGGTCGCCGTGATGATGCCGGTTGCGGCCACGATCAGCGTATTGACCAGGCCCAGCATCAGCGCCCGCAGATAGGTGGAATCGCTCGAATATTCGATGGGTGTCTGTGCGATGTCGAAGCCGGCGCGGCTGCCGAGGAAATCGAAGCCGGCGGTCATGTTCGCGCGGGCGAGGTTGGCGGCGGCGTTGGTGCCGGCATACCAGAACAGCCAGATCACGAAGACCACGGTCAGTGCCTGATAGACGAACTGACGCACGGCGGGATTGTAAAGCAACGAGGTCCCGGAGCGCACGGCTCCGCCCCGGTCTGCAGCGTTAACTGCCATATACCTGTCCCCTGTACCAAAGCCCTGTTTTTGTTATTGGGCCGGCGTTTTTATTGGTTTGGTGCGCGTGACGACGGGAAGGCGCGAGATGCGCCTTCCCGGATGGTCAAAGGATCAACGGATCGGCGGAGCGTACTGCAGGCCACCCTTGGACCACAGCGCATTCAGGCCACGTTCGATCTTGAGCGGGCTGCCCTGACCGACGTTGCGCTCGAAGGATTCGCCGTAGTTACCGACCTGCTTGATGATGTTGTAGGCCCACTTTTCATCGAGACCGAGGTCCTTGCCGATGGTCTGGTCCTTTTCCTCGCCGAGGAAGCGCTTGATATCAGGGTTTTCCGACTTCACCATTTCGTCCAGGTTGGCCTGGGTGATGCCGAAGTCTTCACCGGTGATCATGGCGTAGTGGGCGTAGGACACCACGTCGAACCACTTCGAATCGTTCTGGCGAACGGCCGGTCCAAGCGGCTCCTTCGAGATGATTTCCGGCAGGATCACGTGGTCGGCCGGGTTGGCGAGCGACAGGCGGATCGAATACAGGCCCGACTGGTCGGTGGTGTAGACGTCGCAACGGCCGGACTGATAGGCGGCGTCGACTTCTTCCTGCTTTTCGAAGACGACCGGCTTGTATTCCATGCCGTTGGCCTTGAAGTAGTCGGCAAGGTTGAGTTCGGTCGTGGTGCCGGACTGCACGCAGACGGCGGCGCCGGACAGTTCGAGGGCCGACTTGACGTTCAGCGCCTTGGTGACCATGAAGCCCTGACCGTCATAATAATTGACGGCGCGGAAGTCGAAGCCGAGCTGCGAGTCACGGCTGGCGCTCCAGGTCGTGTTACGGGCCAGAACGTCGATTTCGCCCGACTGCAGGGCCGGGAAGCGGTCCTTGGCGGACAGCGGCGTGAACTTCACCTTGGTGGCATCGCCGAAGACGGCGGCAGCAACGGCACGGCACAGGTCGACATCGAGGCCGGTCCAGTTGCCGGAGGAATCCTGCGCGCCGAAGCCGGCGAGGTTCGAACCGTTGACGCCGCACTGCACGAAGCCCTTGGCCTTGACGTCATCGAGCGTTCCAGCCTGCGCTGCAACTGCGCCGAAGCCGACGGCAGCGACGCCAATCGCTGCAGACAGAAGTGTTTTTTTCATTTTTCCCAACCTTATTCTCTTGTTTTTGCCATCGACGGCATCCGGCCAGGGTTTCCCGGCGGCGCTCATCGGCTTGCGGGCCTCCCGGAGCAAGCAGCACTATCACAGTCGGAAATGGTTGCAGGGTCAAGTCTTTAAGCTGATTTATGGCTCAAGGGGGAAGATTTTGCCAAAATCGCCGAAGAAATGGGCAGAAATGCTGAATGTGGGCGCATTAGTGCTGAAAATGACGCCTATCGGTGCCCTTTCCTTTGCGCTGAGTGCATGGCGAGACGCTTGGAGCAGGTCATAGGATGCGACTTGACCTGCCGGATGGGGAGCGGCAAGAACGGGAAGTCTAGCACCAGGGAATTCCTCGCAATGAGCAAAAACAAAGAATGGCTGGAAACGGCCGGGACCAATACGAAGCTCTGCCATACCGGCTATGATCCGAACGAGTATCATGGCTTCGTCAATCCACCTGTCGTGCATGCCTCGACGGTTCTTTTCCCCAACGCAAGGGCGATGGAAACGCGGACCCAGCGCTACACCTACGGCACGCATGGTACACCGACCACGGATGCCTTGTGTGCTGCCATCGACGAATTGGAAGGCTCGGCGGGGACCGTTCTCGTCCCGTCCGGGCTGGCCGCCATCAGCGTTCCCTTCCTGACATTCCTCTCGGCGGGAGACCACGCGCTGATCGTCGATTCGGTCTATTCGCCCTGCCGACACTTCTGCGACACCATGCTGACCCGTTTGGGGGTCGAGATCGAATATTACGATCCCGAGATCGGCGCTGACATCGCGCGGCTGATGCGACCCAACACGCGTCTGGTGCATACCGAAGCGCCCGGTTCAAACACGTTCGAAATGCAGGATATCCGCGCCATTGCCGATGTTGTGCATCGCTTCGACTGCGTGGTGACCATGGACAATACCTGGGCGACACCGCTTTATTTCAAGCCGCTGGATTTCGGCGTCGACGTCTCCATTCATGCCGCAACCAAGTATCCCTCCGGCCATTCCGACATTCTCATGGGTACGGTTTCCGCGAATGCGAAATGCTGGCCGAAACTGCATGAGGCCCATAGCACCATGGGCATTTGCGGGGCGCCGGATGATTCCTACCAGATCCTGCGCGGCCTGCGCACGATGAACCTGCGCCTCGATCACCATTTCCGCTCTGCGCTCAAGGTTGCGGAATGGTTGGAGGGCCGTCCTGGCGTTTCCCGCGTCCTGCATCCGGCCTTGCCGAGTTTCCCCGGCCACGAGATGTGGAAACGCGACTTCAAGGGAGCCTCGGGCGTCTTCTCCTTCGTGCTGTCGGCAGACACGCCCGAGAAGATCAAGCCGAAGGCCCATGCCTTCCTCGATGCCCTCCAACTCTTCGGCCTAGGCTGGTCCTGGGGTGGCTACGAGAGCCTTGCTGTGTTCGTCAATCTGAGTGATCGCAAAATTCGCAAAGGTCCGCAGGACGGTGCCGTCATCCGCCTGCAGATCGGTCTGGAAGATGTCGAGGACATCTTTGTGGATCTGGAGCGCGGCTTTGCGGCCGCCGCCAGCCTCTGATTGAAGCCTCAGCCGTCGATTTTGTGGCCATAAAGCCAGTCGAGATCGGCGGCGAGTTTCTCGGGTGACCGCAATGACAGCACGAGGTCGCGAGCGATACGGACGGGACCGCGTGCATGATAGGCGAAGCGGTTGAAATCGCCCCGTGCCTTGACGCGTGCCGCGCGTGCCTTGCGCTCCGTCTCGAAGCTTGAGAGAGCCGAGGGCAGGGCGGTGCGTGAGACATGGTGGGCCAGGCTGAAGGCGTCTTCGATGGCCATGGCGGCTCCCTGGGCGGAGAACGGCATCATGGCATGGGCCGCATCGCCGATGAGCACCGTATCCCGTCCATTCTGCCAGCGCCCCTCCGAGGCCTGGTACAGCGGCCAGAAGGTCGGGTTTTCAGCGCCGGCCAGGACGGTCCGGATATCCCGGTGCCAGCCGGAGAACTGTTCGAGCAGCATGGCGCGTCGAGCGGCATCGGCCTGGAGGGCCCAGCTTTCGTCGCTTCTGGCGCCGGCCGCAATGGCCACGAGGTTGAAGCCGTCGATCTCGTTCAGCGGATAGCTGACGAGATGTGCCCTCGGGCCAAGATGGGCGGTCACGCCACTGCGCGACAGAAAGGCTGGCGCGTCCGCCGACGCGACGGTGAAGCGCCACGCGATGTTGCCGGAAAAGCTGACATTGGGCGCCCCGGCAACGGCGTCGCGCGCAACCGACCAGGCTCCATCAGCACCAACGACGAGGTCGGGTCTCCGACCCGTGACATGCGCCAGCGCATCCGCACCCACGCCGTCGATGCGGTGTCCGAGGTGAAGCTTGCAAAGCGGTTCGTTCAGCGCCGCCCGAAGCAGGGCTTGCTGCAAGGTCGAGCGATGAAGCACGCCATAAGGCGCGCGCCAGCGATTGCGGGCGAAGTCTCCCGCCGGCAGATCCGCGAGGCTGCGAAGATCGATCCCGGAGGCGAGGCGGATGCTGCGTGGCTCGAGCCACTGCCGTTCGATTTCGGCAAGCACACCCAAGGCGGCGAGAACGCGTGTGGCGTTGGGCGAGAGCTGAAGTCCTGCCCCGACTTCGCCCAGTTGCGGGGCCTGCTCGATGATATCGCTCGAAATCCCCTTGGCAGCGAGCGAGAGCGCAGTCGTCAGGCCCGCCACCCCGGCTCCGACGATGGTGGCGTGCATGATGGACATGAGGTGATGCCGATCGTGACGCCGCTTACGCCGCCTTCACGTGAAAGACGCAGCCCGGCGGGTTCGTCTGCTCGGCCTTGAGCGCCGGGTTGTAGCGGTAGAGCGTCGAGCAGTAGGAACAGACCTTTTCGGTGTCGTGCCCCATGTCGATGAAGATATGCGGATGGTCGAAGGGCGAGGATGCCCCGGTGCACATGAATTCCTTGACGCCGATCTCGATCACAAGGTGACCGCCGTCGTTCTGGAAATGGGGAATGCTGTGACCGGCCATGGGAAACTCCGCGAAATGCTCGTGATTTTGCGCCGGACCATAACGCTCCCGTATGCAAATGTGTAGAGCCAATGCGCGGTTGGACCCACAGAAAATCCCCCTGCGGCAATTGATGTCAGCGGCACAATCACTAAGGTTGCCGGCCCAGCCCCTGCAGGATGTCAGCATGAATCTCGACGCACCGAATTTCTCCCGTTTTCGCAACGACGATCTGGAGCTTGCCTATTTTGACGATGGCGATCCCACGGGCGAACCCGTTTTGCTGATCCATGGGTTCGCCTCGTCGGCAAGCGTCAACTGGGTCTATCCGGGCTGGTTGCGGACATTGGGTGATGCCGGCTACCGCGTCATTGCCATCGACAATCGCGGTCACGGCGCGAGTGACAAGCCGCATGATCCGGAGGTCTACCATCCAAGCTCAATGGCCGGAGATGCGGCAGCCCTTCTTAATCATCTCGGCCTGCCCGACGCCCATGTCATGGGATATTCCATGGGCGCGCGCATCTCGGCATTCCTGGCGGTCGAACACCCCGATCGTGTTCGAACTCTGGTCTTCGGCGGTCTCGGCATCGGCATGTGCGACGGCGTGGGCGATTGGGATCCGATCGCCGATGCTCTGCTCGCGCCGTCTTTGGATGACGTGACGCATGAGCGCGGGCGGATGTTCAGAGCCTTTGCCGACCAGACTGGTTCTGATCGGCTGGCGCTCGCCGCCTGCATTCGCACCTCGCGGGACCTCGTGTCGCGACAGGACATCGCCAAGGTCGACATACCCACCCTGATCGGCGTCGGGACCAAGGACGATATTGCTGGCTCGGCGGCGGAACTCGCGGCCCTCATGCCCCATGCCGCCGCGCTCGATATTCCGAACCGCGACCACATGTTGGCCGTCGGCGACCGGGTGTTCAAGAAAGCGGTGCTGGAATTCTACGCCGCTCAGGCGCGGTAGGTGCAGTCACTGCGTCGGCGCATTCTTCAAGGCTTCCATCGTTTTCGGCCCCACGACACCATCTGCCGTCAGCCCGTGCTGGCGTTGAAATTCGATGACCGCCGCGCGTGTCGCCGGGCCGAAAATGCCATCCTCGTCAACGTCGAAGCCGCTTAGGATGTTGAGGCGCTGCTGTGTCCATTCGACTTCGGGTCCACGGTCGCCGATCGAGAACCTGTGAGCCTCTTGCGGCAGTTCCTGCGGTTCTCCGAATGCCCCATCCCGGTGCCAGGCGAGCAATTGCTGCCGACTGATCTCGAAATGCATGGAATCCTCCGTCTTGAAGGCGGCACCCCAGAAGAAATTGTGCCTGTTCATGATCGGATGCATGGCGATCAGGCCCTTTTGCGCTCTGTTGTCGCCGCGGGTGTCGAGTTTGCCTTCGAGGGTGAAATCGATGGCGCAGCCCCAAGAATGGTTGCTGATCGAAGATTTGCTTCCCCGAACATATCTGACGCACAGCATGCCGGCAGAGCCCAATACGGCGTAGATTTCCGGCATCTCGGTCCGTAGGTCGGTGAGGGCGGACCGCAATTGATCCACCGCAGGCTTGAGTCCTGTAACTTTAAAGGGACCGACGCTTTCGGTGACGATCAGCTTGCGGATCACCGGGTGGGTGACGGACTGGCAGGATTGGTCGTAGTTCCCGCGGGGATTCCCGAGAACGCGAAGCATGAGATTGTTGGTCAGGGGCAGAATGTCCCCGTTGAGCGTTTCCCTCTGCGTCAAAGGCTGCGTATCACTGATCCACGACATGATGGCACCTCCCTGTCTCTGGGAGAATGCTACGCCCTGAACGCGAACTGTAAACAAATCAACCGCAACCCATAGGTGTATTATTCACCTTTGAACACCGGGCGCCGGCGCTCGGCAAAGGCGGCGCGCCCTTCACGATAGTCTGCGCTGTCGAAGGTCTGGGCGCCAAGGATCTCCGCTTCGCGCAACATGTCTTCATCCGCGAGTTCGACTGCCCTCAGCGCAAGCTTCGAGGCCCGAAGGGAGAGGGGCGCATTCTGGGAAATGGCTTCGGCCAGGGCCAGAGACTGTCGTTCGAGTGCATCCGGAGACGTCACTTCGCTCAGAAAACCGCAGGCGAAAAGTTCCTGCGCCGTGAGACTTCCTCCGGTAAACAGCGCCCGCCGAGCCATCTGGCTTCCAAGGCCGCGAACGAAATCCTGGACGGCGTCGGCGGGATAGGCGAGGCCGAGCCGAGCAGCAGGGACGGCAAACAGCGCTTCCTCGGATGCGATCCTCAGATCGGCGGCCGCAGCAAGTCCGAACCCGCCACCGTAACAAATGCCGCGCACGGCCGCGATGACAGGGATTGGGGCCTCGCGGATCGCCGCGAAGGCGCGGCTGTTGGACGCTTCGTAGACTCGCGCCGTCGCAGCATCCTTGCGTAATTCGGTAAATTCCGAAATGTCTGCGCCCGCGCTGAAATCCCTGCTGCCGGCGCCGGACAGCACGATCACCCGCGCCGCAGCGTCAGCATGCAGCCAGTGGAGCGCTTCCGGGATGGCCCGCCACATTGCTGCGGTCACCGCATTCTTTCGCATTGGATTGACGATCTGCAACAGGCCAATGCCGTCTCCACTGGTCGCCTCGATCTGACCATTCGCGAATGCCTTGGAACGTTTCATGCGGGTCCCCATTTGAGTTCGGAAAGGGTTCGGATATATAATGCCATTCAAGCATGAACGAGGAGACCGGCAATGGTCGCACACAACGACGTTCTCAAGAACGAAATTGTCACGTCGATGGACCCGATCTGGGACAGTCTGCGCCAGGAGGCGCGTCTGGCTGCGGAACGAGACCCCATGCTGGCTGCATTTTTCCATGCGACGGTCCTGAGCCATCGTTCACTCGAGGATTGCGTCATCTATCGCATCTGCGAGCGGCTCGACCACTCCGACCTGCCGGCCATCGTGCTGCGCCAGGCTTTCGAGTCCATGATGGCCGATTGGTCGGAATGGACGGCGATCCTTCGCGTCGATATCCAGGCTGTCTATGACCGTGACCCTGCCTGCACCCGTTTCATGGAGCCGGTCCTCTATTTCAAGGGTTTCCACGCGATTCAGACCCATCGGCTGGCGCACTGGCTGTGGAACAACGGCCGCCGCGATTTTGCTCTCTACCTCCAGAGCCGTTCCTCGAACATATTCCAGACGGACATCAATCCCGCAGCGCGCATCGGCAAGGGGATCTTCCTCGATCATGCCACGGGGCTGGTGGTGGGCGAGACCGCCCGCATCGGTGACAATGTTTCGATCCTGCATGGCGTGACGCTGGGCGGCACGGGCAAGGAGGGTGCCGATAGGCATCCGAAGATCGGCGACGGCGTTCTCATTGGGGCCGGGGCAAAGGTGCTTGGCAATATCGAAGTCGGCAGCTGCTCGCGCATTGCTGCCGGCTCGGTGGTGCTCAAGCCGGTGCCACGCTGCACGACCGTCGCTGGTGTGCCTGCGCGGGTCGTCGGAGAGGCCGGCTGCGCGGAACCGGCGCGCTCGATGGACCAGATGATCGTTTCAGTCGACTGATCGCGCCCGGTCGCAAATTCCGATTTGATATGTCTGGCGGGCCGGTCAATCCTTCCTTTGCGTCTTTACAGCGGCGGAAAAGCCGTGGCACAAGCGGCGCAATTCAAAAACATCCGATGGAGATCCAGTGTGAAGCCTGATGAGATCAAGAAGCTCGACGCCTATTTCAAGCGGACATTGAACCCCTCGATGGCCGTCAAGGCCCGCCCGCGTAAGGATGACTCGGCCGAAGTCTACGTTGGGGAAGAGTTTCTGGGCGTCGTCTTCCGGGACGAAGAGGACGGCGAACTGTCCTACAATTTTTCGATGGCCATCCTCGACGTCGATCTTTGATCGCGATTGAAGCCAAAGGTTGAGACCGCGACGGAATCTCGTTGTGCCGTCAACATCATAGGGTCGCCTGTTGCTGGGCGGCCCTTTTTTTAAACGGAAATGCAACCCCTGGTAATTGTGCATCGCACAATTTCCCTTGACGGATTTTGTGCGGCTGCTATCTTATTCTTCACTGATATGAGGCGTAGAGGAGTGAGATCACATGTTCAATATTGATGAAGCCAGCAAGAAGAGCAAAGAAGCCATGGACGCGATGATGAAGAACTATTCGGAGATCACGAAGGGTTTCCAGTCGATCGCGACCGAGGCGACCGACTACTCGAAGAAGTCCTTCCAGGACATGGCCTCCTATGTCGAAGCGCTGACCTCGGTGAAGAGTGCCGAAGCCGCCTTTGAACTGCAGTCGTCTTATCTCAAGTCCTCCTACGAGAGCTTCGTTGCCGAAGCGACCAAGATCGGCGAAATGTATGCCGAACTCGCCAAGACGCTGTACAAGCCCTATGAAGCGCCGTTCAGCCGTGCGCTGACGCCGGTCGCCACGGCAGCCTGATCCAAGCTTGCGTGTACCATGCGAGACCGGCCGCGCCCTGCGCGGCCGGTCTTGTCATTTTTGCTTGCTGGTATAACCTGTTGGTTCGAATTTCCTTGGTTTTCCGCCCCGTGGGACAAATCGTCGTCACGGTCGTTCGGGGGGCTTAAAATCACCGAATTATGAACTACCTTACTGTGCTGAGTGTTCGTCCGTACCGATGCGTAACGGCTAACCGGCCGGACAACGGAGAATGAACTGAAATGATCGCCAAGCCGGTCTTCATGCAGAGCCAGCGTGACGGGGACAGTGCCAACAAGGGCACTTCGGTCATCACGCGCACCAAGCCGAAGACGAAGAAGCCTGATTTGTATCGCGTACTGCTTCTGAACGACGACTACACCCCGATGGAATTCGTGATCCATATCCTGGAGCGCTTTTTTCAAAAGGACAGGGAAGCTGCCACTCGCATCATGCTGCATGTTCACAATCATGGCGTGGGTGAGTGTGGAGTCTTCACCTACGAAGTCGCCGAAACAAAAGTCTCACAGGTGATGGATTTCGCCAGGCAGCATGAACATCCGCTTCAATGCGTCATGGAAAAGAAGTGAGGATCAGACGTGCCAACATTTTCCCCCAGCCTCGAAAAAGCGCTGCACCAGGCCCTGACCTACGCCAATGAGCGCCACCACGAATATGCGACGCTCGAACATCTGCTGTTGGCCCTGATCGACGACGCCGATGCGGCAGCCGTCATGGGCGCCTGCAACGTCAATCTCGACACGCTGCGCAAGACGGTTCTGGACTTCGTCGACAACGATCTGGCCAATCTGATCACGGGTTATGACGAGGATTCCAAGCCGACGTCGAGCTTCCAGCGCGTCATCCAGCGGGCGGTCATCCATGTACAATCCTCCGGTCGCGAGGAAGTGACCGGCGCCAACGTGCTTGTCGCCATCTTCGCCGAACGCGAGAGCAATGCCGCTTTCTTCCTGCAGGAGCAGGAGATGACGCGCTATGATGCGGTCAACTACATTTCCCATGGTATCGGCAAGCGCCCCGGTGCTTCGCAGGTTCGCCCGGCACGCGGCGCCGAGGATGGTGAACCCGAAGGCGCCAAGGCTTCCGGCCGCGAACCGGAGGAGGGCGCTTCCAAGGGCAAGCAGGAGGCACTCAAGGCCTATTGCGTCAACCTGAACGAAAAGGCCAAGACCGGCCGTATCGATCCGCTGATCGGCCGCCACGACGAGGTCAACCGCACCATCCAGGTCCTGTGCCGCCGTTCGAAGAACAACCCGCTCTATGTCGGCGATCCCGGCGTCGGCAAGACGGCGATCGCCGAGGGCCTCGCCAAGCGCATCGTGGAAGGCAAGGTGCCGGAAGCGCTGGCCGATGCCACGATCTTCTCGCTCGACATGGGCACCCTGCTTGCCGGCACGCGTTATCGCGGTGACTTCGAGGAGCGCTTGAAGCAGGTCGTCAAGGAACTGGAAGACTATCCTGGAGCGGTTCTCTTCATCGACGAGATCCACACGGTGATCGGCGCCGGTGCCACTTCGGGCGGCGCCATGGATGCGTCGAACCTGTTGAAACCAGCGCTCTCCTCGGGCGCGATCCGTTGCATCGGCTCGACCACCTACAAGGAATACCGCCAGTTCTTCGAGAAGGATCGGGCGCTCGTCCGTCGCTTTCAGAAGATCGACGTCAACGAGCCGTCGATCGATGATGCGATCGAGATCATGAAGGGGCTCAAGCCCTATTTCGAAGACTATCACAAGCTGCGTTACACCAACGAGGCGATCAAGTCGGCTGTCGAACTGTCAGCCCGCTACATCTCCGACCGCAAGCTGCCGGACAAGGCGATCGACGTCATCGACGAGACGGGTGCGGCCCAGATGCTGTTGCCGGCATCGAAGCGCCGCAAGCTGATCACCGAGAAGGAGATCGAGGTCACCATCGCGACGATGGCCCGGATCCCGCCGAAGACCGTATCCAAGGACGACGAGATGGTGCTCGCCAACCTGGAGAAGGAATTGCGCTCGGTCGTCTACGGCCAGGACAAGGCGATCGAGGCGCTCTCGACTGCCATCAAGCTCGCCCGTGCAGGTCTGCGCGAGCCGAACAAGCCGATCGGCTCCTACGTCTTCTCCGGCCCGACCGGCGTCGGCAAGACGGAAGTGGCAAAGCAGCTCGCGGCGTCGCTCGGCGTCGAGATGTTGCGCTTCGACATGTCGGAATACATGGAACGGCATACGGTATCGCGTCTGCTCGGTGCACCTCCCGGCTATGTCGGCTTCGACCAGGGCGGCCTCTTGACCGATGGTGTCGACCAGCACCCGCATTGCGTGGTCCTGCTCGACGAAATCGAGAAGGCCCATCCGGATATCTACAATATCCTGCTGCAGGTCATGGACCATGGGTCGCTGACGGATCACAACGGTAAGAAGATCGACTTCCGCAATGTCATCCTGATCATGACGACCAATGCGGGCGCGTCGGAAATGGCAAAATCGGCCATCGGCTTTGGCTCGTCGAAGCGGACCGGTGAAGATGAAGAGGCACTCAACCGCCTGTTCACCCCCGAATTCCGCAACCGTCTCGACGCGACGATCCCGTTTGCCCCGCTGCCGACCGACGTCATCCACCAGGTCGTGCAGAAGTTCGTCATGCAGCTTGAGGCGCAGCTCTCGGAACGCAACGTCACCTTCGACCTGTCGGAACCGGCGATCGCCTGGCTGGCGACAAAGGGTTACGACGAGAAGATGGGCGCGCGCCCGTTGTCGCGCGTGATCCAGGAATACATCAAGAAGCCGCTCGCCAACGAGATCCTGTTCGGCAAGCTCAAGAAGGGTGGCGTCGTTAAGGTCGGCATCAAGACGGACGAGGCAGGCGACGAGGTTCTTGACCTCGAATGCCTGTCCGAAGTGGCACCGGTCAAGCCGAAGCCCGAGGCCGAAGTGGCGACGGCCAAGCTCGCCAAGGCCAAGCGCAAGCCGTCCCCCAAAGCGGCCGTGGTGGAGGATGACGGAGAGGTTGCTGTGATCGATGCAGCGCCGACGCCATCCAAGCGCAGCGCGGTGCCGAAGGTACCCAAGAAGAAGTAAGGCGCTTCATCTGAATGAATACGGTGCCGGGCCAACGCCCGGCACTGTCGTTTCTCGCTCTGGAATTTCTGATGATACCTGCCGAACGTGACGTGTCCCAAAGCCGCTGGTTCCTCGCCGGAATGCGCGGCCTGTTCAGCCTGCCAGCGATGATCCTGATGATTTCCTTTGTCGGATTCGCCGCCTTTGCGCTCCAGTCGGGTGTCACGAGGGCAGAGGCCATGTTCATGACGGCGACTGTCTGGGCACTCCCGGCGAAGATGATCCTGATCGGCACGATGACCAGCGGCGCCAATCTTCTGGCGATCTTTCTGGCCGTGACGCTCTCCTCGATCCGGCTGATGCCGATGGTGGCCTCGCTGGTGCCGGAACTGCGCACCAGCCGTACGCAGACCTGGTTGCTGCTTCTGCTCTCGCATTTTGTCGCGATTACCGCCTGGGTGTTTGCCATGGGCAGTATCAAGGATGTTCCGCGCGAGGGACGCACCGCCTATTTTGCCGGCTTCGGCATCACGCTCGTGGTTGTCAACACGCTCCTTGTCGGCCTCTGTTATGGTCTGGTCGCAAGTTTTCCGCCTGTCGTTGCCGGTTTGCTTTTCTTCCTCACCCCATCCTATTTCATTGCGTCAATCTGGGCGACCGGTCGGCAGTCGGTGGTGAAGGTCGCCTTCGTCATCGGCGCTCTTGCCGGCCCACTGCTGGCTGTCGTCATGCCGGGCTTTGATATTCTCGTAGCCGGTCTCGGTGGCGGCACGCTGGCCTATCTCGTCGACCGCTTCGTCATTCGGGCCGGCAAGGGTTCCACGACCGCTGAGCCAGGAACGGTGGTGCAGGCCGAGGAGGTTGTCTGATGGTGGACTACTGGCCCTTTATCGTGATCCTCGTCGCCGGCTGGCTGGCCACGGACCTCTGGCGATGGCTGGGCGTCGTTGCCGGCAATCGGTTGCAGGAGGGATCCGAGGCGCTTCATTGGGTGAGGGCGGTGGCAACGGCTCTCGTGATGGCCGTCACGGCAAAGCTCGTCGTCTTCCCGACCGGCGTACTGGAAGCCTCGCCGCTCTGGCTGAGACTTGCTGCGGCAAGCCTCGGTTTTGCAGCTTTCCTGGTCGCCGGGCAGCGGGTGCTTGTGGGCGTCGTTGTTCCTCTGGCGATCCTTGGTGCCGGCCTGCTCTGGCTTTGATTTTGTCGCGCAATCACAGCTTGGTGTTGGGGCTGGAAATGCCACAATTGCCGCCCCAGATCGATTTCGTCGAACGATCAAAGGCAATGGTAATGGCGAAGGTAATGCGTTTCCGCAGGCTGAAACATGGGCCACCGCAGAAATTCAAGGTTCTCCCGGACGATCTGGGCCGCAGCCATGGCGGAGCATGGTTCGGAACTGGTCCCGGCATGCTTGGTGCCATCGCCCTTGTTGCCGCAAGCGCGGCGGTGCTGCTGATCGTCGGCGGCCTTCTCGCCTGACCGGGCAACCGCTCGGTCAGGATGTATCGTGACAAAAAGGCTCGTTACAGCGCGGCCTTGATCTTCTCGGCGTTTGCCTTCAACACTTCGATGCTCTCCATCCCGCCCGTATGCGGCTTCAGCGGTATCCCGTCATGGCGCGGGATCACGTGGAAATGCAGGTGGAACACGGTCTGACCGGCCGCCGCCTCGTTGAACTGTGCGACATGGACCCCGTCAGACTCAAAGGCTTCCTGCGCCGCATTGGCAAGCCTCTGCACGACCGGCAGCAGTTTCGAAAGCACCACCGGATCCGCATCCAGCAGATTGCGCGAACCCTTTTTCGGAATCACCAGCAGGTGCCCCGGTGCCTGCGGCATGACGTCCATGAAAGCCAGCGTATCCTCGTCCTCGTAGAGCTTCACCGACGGGATGTCACCGGACAGGATCTTGGCGAAGATGTTGTTGGGATCATAGGCGGTCATGGGTCTCTCCTCGATTCGTTCCGCCACTTAACGGCAGCAGGGTCAATGCATCAAGCGGGCGTAAACCCATCAGCCGTCGAATTCCTCACCCTCGCGCGGTGGCCGTTCCCCTTTGCGAAAGGGCGTGTGCTCGCCGAGATAATCGCTCATCTGGGCAATCTCGCGCCGCTCGTGTTCGAGATAGTCGGCGACCGCGCGGCGAAGCCCGGGATGGGCAATGTAGTGGGCCGAATGTGTGGTGACGGGCTCATAGCCCCGTGCAAGCTTATGTTCGCCCTGGGCGCCCGCCTCGACGCGGGAAAGGCCCTTCGACAGGGCGAAATCAATCGCCTGGTGATAGCAGACTTCGAAATGCAGGAAGGGGTGATCCTCGATGCAGCCCCAATGGCGGCCATAGAGCGCCTCTGATCCGATGAAATTGATCGCGCCCGCGACATAACGGCCGTTGCGCTTGGCCATGACCAGCAGCACATCGTCGGCCATGCGTTCACCGATCAGCGAATAGAATTGGCGGGTGAGGTAGGGCCGGCCCCATTTGCGGCTGCCGGTGTCGATATAGAAGCGGAAGAACTGGTCCCAGATGTCTTCGGTCAGATCGCTGCCGGTCAGCCAGTCGATGGTGATGCCGTTTTCAAGCGCTGCCCGCCGCTCCTTTCGCAGGTTCTTTCGCTTTGAGGAGGACAGTTCCGCGAGGAAGGCTTCATGGTCGGCATAACCTCGATTGATGAAGTGGAACTGCTGGTCGGTGCGGTGGAGAAAATTGGCATCCGTTAGGGAAGGCAACTCACCTAACGGAAGGAATGTGACGTGCGCCGATGAGGCGCCGATCTTCTGCGTCACCTGGGCCAGGGCCAAGGCCAGGAGGCCGGAGACTCGCTCCACATCTTCGCCACGCTTGACTAGCAGCCGCGGCCCGGTGGCAGGTGTGAACGGCACGGATGCCTGGAGCTTGGGATAATAGTGGCCGCCGGCCCGCTGATAGGCGTCGGCCCAACCGTGGTCGAAGACATATTCGCCCTGGCTGTGGTTCTTCAAATAACAAGGGACGGCCCCGATCAGCCGTCCGCCTTCCTCCAGCAGCAGGTGATGGCCCATCCAGCCGGTTTGCGCGACAGCCGAGCCGGATTCGTCCATGGCCGAGAGAAATGCATGCGAGACGAAGGGATTGTAGCCGGGTCCGGCACGCGGGGTGCCGGACAGCGTGGCCCAGTCGGCCGGATCGATCTCCTGAAAGGAGCCTGCAATGCGGACAGTCACCTCGTCTGCCATGAATCTCCCTGTCAGTGTCAGTGTCAGGCGACGGCCGGCGCCACGCGCGGGTCGAAGCCTTCAAACGTCATCTGGTCAGCATAGGTATAGGTCTGTGCCCGCATGATTTCATCCCTGACGGTCCAGGTAATCACGGGTGTGCCCTTTTCACGCAGGCCGGTGACGAACGGGTTCGGCAGATGGACGACGCAATAGGAAGTGAAGTCGAGCCCGAGCGCCATGGCTTCCTCATGGGCTGCCAGCACGTCCGGCTTGACGCCCTCGGCCGTAAGCCCGACCGGGTAGGGGCAGTCGACGTGTTTGAGGGCACGCAGGAGGTGATAGTCGAAGCTCATCAGCGCGACCTTGCCCTCGTAGCCTTCCAGCACTTCCAGCACGCTCTCGACAAAGCCGTCATCCTGCTCGGCATCGATACCCTTGAGCTCGATCACCAGTGGTACCTGTCCCTTGACGAGGTCGAGCATCTGGCGGAGCGTTGGGATCTTGTCCTTCGTGCCGCCGATCGACAACATCTTCAACTCACCCGCCGTCCGCTCGCGAACTTCGCCGGTAAGCCCGCATAGACGCTGCAGATCGTGGTCGTGGAACACCATCGGCACGCTGTCCGATGACAGCTGGATATCGCATTCGATCGCGAACCCCGCCTCGATGGCCCGCGAGAACGCCGAGAGCGTGTTTTCGAACACGGTCTTGTTCATGTCGTGATAGCCGCGATGGGCGACCGGTCGGTCCTTGATCCAGTCGACACCGCTCACAGCGCGATCTCCAGGATCGCATCGATCTCGACGGCGGCGTTCAGCGGCAGCGAGGCCATGCCAACGGCGGCCCGCGCATGCTTGCCGGCTTCGCCGAGAACATTGGCGATCAGGTTCGAGGCGCCGTTGATGACGAGGTGCTGCTCGACAAAGCCCGGTGCGGAAGCGACGAAGCCGTTCAGCTTGATGACGCGGGTGATCCGCGACAGGTCGCCGCCGAGCGCGCTCTTGGCTTGGGCAAGGATGTTGATGGCGCAGAGTTCAGCCGCCCGCTGGGCGTCTGCGAGAGCGACCTCCGACCCGACGAGGCCGAGAACCGCCACTTTTCCGCCTTCAATCGGCAATTGGCCGGAGAGGTAGAGCAGGTTTCCGCTGATCACGAAGGGGACGTAATTGGCAGCAGGGGCGGCGGCTGCGGGGAGGGTAATCCCCAGCGCTGCAAGGCGGCTGTCGATGGTGTCGGACATGGCGAAATCCCGGTCTGTTGAAAATAAAGTGAGAAACCTCTGGCGACGAAAAGCATGTCTCGCTTTTGCCGGATGTGTTCTTATAACATCGACGACGAGTCCAACAGGAGGTTGTCGATGTTTCCTTTGCGTATGGCGTTCGCCGCCACATTGACCCTCGCCGCCGGCATGGCTGCCGGGCAGGCTTCGGCGGCGACGATCGGTCTTGTGCCGCATCGTGCCGTCTACGACATTTTCTTGAAGGAAGCCTCAGACCGTTCCGGGATCGAAGGCGTGCGCGGGCGCATGGTCTACGAATTTTCGGGATCGCCCTGCAAAGGCTTCAACACCCAGTTCCGTTTTGTCACCCGCATTGATGTCGGCGACGGCGTGCGCGTCACGGACCAGCGCTCGACCACCTTTGAGGATGTGAGCGCCGGCAAGTTCCGGTTCGACAACAAGTCCTTCACCGACGACCAGCTGGACAAGGATGTGAGCGGGGCCGCAGCCGAGGCCGGCGACAAGGTGACCATCGAGCTGACCGGTCCCAATCAGCGCGCGCTGGAACTGGCGGGCAGCCGTTTTCCGGCCGAACACATGCTGGAAGTGATCGCTCGGGCCCGCAAGGGTGAACGGGTCTTCGAATCCCGCATCTTCGACGGCTCGGAGGATGGAGACCAGACCTTCCTCACCACCACGGTCGTCGGCGCAGCGAAGAAATCGACAGACACCGATCCGGAAGCCAAGGCGGCTGCTCCGCTCGGCACAAGCGACTACTGGCCGGTCTCGATCGCCTATTTCGACGAGAAGTCGAAGGGTGACCAGCTGCCGATCTATAGCCAGTCCTTCAAGCTCTACGAGAACGGGGTCACCCGCGACCTGACTTTGGACTATGGCGACTTCGTCCTGGCGGGCAAGCTGACCAAGCTCGAAGTGCTCGGCCCCCCGAACGGCGATTGCAAGTGAGCAAATCGCGGCTTCTTTCCCGAACTTGCCCGCAAAGGCTTGATTTTATGCCGTGAGCCCTGTATGGGCCGCATCATTCCACACGCGAAGCTTGGGAAGTTCAGGGAGAAATCCTGAGTTTTCCGCCCGGTGGCTTCCCCGCAAGGGGAGCTGTTTGCTTCGCGGGGGTTAAACCGGAAAAGGAGACAAAGGCATGGCATTGCCTGATTTCAGCATGCGTCAGCTTCTCGAAGCTGGCGTCCACTTCGGTCACCAGACTCACCGCTGGAACCCGAAGATGAAGCCGTACATCTTCGGCGATCGTAACAACATCCACATCATCGACCTGGCCCAGACCGTTCCGCTTCTGTCGCGCGCCCTTCAGGTCGTGTCCGACACGGTTGCTCGTGGCGGTCGCGTTCTGTTCGTCGGCACCAAGCGTCAGGCTTCGGAAATCATCGCCGACAGCGCCAAGCGTTCGGCCCAGTACTACGTCAACTCCCGTTGGCTCGGCGGCATGATGACCAACTGGAAGACCATCTCGAACTCGATCGCTCGCCTGCGCAAGCTCGACGAGATCCTCTCTTCGGAAGCCTCCGGCTATTCGAAGAAGGAGCGTCTGAACCTTGAGCGCGAGCGCGAAAAGCTCGACAAGGCTCTCGGTGGTATCCGCGACATGGGCGGCGTTCCCGACCTGATGTTCATCATCGACACCAACAAGGAAAAGATTGCGATCGACGAAGCCAAGCGCCTCGGCATCCCGGTTGTTGCTGTCATCGACTCGAACTGCGATCCGGACCTCATCGACTATCCGATCCCGGGTAACGACGACGCTTCGCGCGCCATCTCGCTGTATTGCGACCTGATCTCGCGCGCTGCCATCGACGGCATCGCTCGCCAGCAGGGCTCTTCCGGTCGTGACATCGGCGCCTCCGCCGAAGCTCCGATCGAGCCGGCTCTCGAGACTGAAGCCGAAGCTTGATGCTTCGAATGCGGTGGAGTTGATCCGCCGCACCCCGTCAAGGGATACGGCCGCCCGGACGCTCATTGGAGCCTCGGGCGGCCTCGCAATTCCGGTGACCTGTCACAGATACGGTCCTGAATGCGTTCAAGGTTTTCGTGGTGACCTGCTTCATCACGTTGTCACACTTCCGGGTACATTTCGTCCCCCAAACAGCATGCTCCGCGATCCTGATCGTCTGGTGCATCGCTTGAACAGACAAGAGGCACACAATGGCTGAAATCACTGCAGCACTGGTTAAGGAACTGCGCGAGAAGTCCGGCGCAGGCATGATGGATTGCAAGAAGGCTCTCATCGAGAACGACGGCGACGTCGAAGCCGCCATCGACTGGCTGCGCGCCAAGGGTATCGCCAAGGCTGACAAGAAGTCGGGCCGTACCGCAGCCGAAGGCCTGATCGGCATCAACGGCAACGGTACCTCGGCTGTTGTTGTCGAAGTCAACTCCGAAACCGACTTCGTTGCCCGTAACGATGCCTTCCAGGACCTCGTCCGCGGTGTGGCTTCTGTTGCCATCGGCACCGACGGTTCCGTCGAATCGATCGGCGCTGCCACCTATCCGGCCAGCGGCAAGACCGTCACCGACACCATCAAGGATGCGATTGCCCATATCGGCGAGAACATGACGCTGCGCCGCGCCGTCAAGCTCTCGGTCGAAGACGGTGTTGTCGCGACCTACGTCCACAATGCTGCTTCTGAAGGCCTCGGAAAGCTCGGCGTGCTCGTCGCCCTGAAGTCGACCGGCAACAAGGACGTTCTGTCCGCCATCGGCCGCCAGGTTGCCATGCACATCGCAGCCACCAACCCGCTCGCCATCCGTTCGGAAGAAGTCGATGCCGCGGTCGCCGAGCGCGAGCGCAACGTCTTCATCGAACAGTCGCGCGCCTCGGGCAAGCCGGACGCGATCATCGAAAAGATGGTCGAAGGCCGCATGCGCAAGTTCTTCGAAGAAGTCGCTCTTCTCTCGCAGGCTTTCGTCATCAACCCGGACCTGACCGTCGGCGACGCCATCAAGGCTGCCGAAAAGGATGCCGGCGCGCCGATCGAAATCACCGGCATGGCACGTCTGTTGCTCGGCGAAGGTATCGAGAAGGAAGAAAGCGACTTCGCAGCAGAAGTTGCTGCTGTCGCCAAAGGCTGATCTGGCCACTCCTTTCGAGGGAAAACATCGGGCATCGCGTGACAACGCGATGCCCTTCGTGTATCCGGCACTGAATTGATTTCGGGAGCACACATGACCGCCAAGCCATTGTTCACACGCGTTCTCCTCAAGGCTTCCGGTGAGGCCCTCATGGGAAGCCAGGGCTTCGGGATCGATGTCGCTGTGGCCGATCGGATCGCCGGCGATATCGCGGAAGCGCGGCGCATGGGCGTCGAGGTTGGCGTCGTCGTCGGGGGGGGGAACATCTTCCGGGGCGTTGCCGTGGCCTCCAAGGGCGGCGATCGCGTCACCGGCGACCACATGGGCATGCTGGCGACTGTTATCAACGCGCTCGCGCTCGCGACCTCGCTGCGCAAGCTGGATATCGATACGGTCGTCCTGTCGGCAATTGCCATGCCGGAAATCTGCGAGAGCTTCTCGCAGCGCGCTGCATTGCACCATCTGGCGCAGGGCAGGGTGGTGATCTTTGCCGGCGGCACCGGCAACCCGTTCTTCACCACCGATTCCGCCGCAGCACTCCGTGCCGCCGAAATCGGTGCGCAGGCCATCTTCAAGGGCACGCAGGTCGACGGCATCTACTCGGCGGACCCGAAGAAGGATCCTCATGCCACCCGTTTCGAGCGTCTGACGCATGATGAAGTCCTGCAGAAGGGACTTGCCGTCATGGACGTGGCAGCTGTGGCGCTTGCGCGCGAAAACCACATTCCGATCATCGTCTTCTCGATCCACGAGAAGGGCGGTTTCGGCGAAATCCTGTCCGGCGCTGGTCGCATGACCATCGTCACCGACAACTGATCCAACAACCATGGGCGCCCTCTGCTAGGGCCGCCGGCTGAACGAGCAATGGGAGAACCAGGATGACCGCAGGGGTTGATCTCAACGACATCAAGCGCCGCATGGACGGCGCGATCAATGCATTCAAGAACGACATCGCCTCGCTGCGCACGGGGCGCGCCTCGGCCAACATTCTCGACCCGGTGACGGTTGATGCCTACGGCTCGCGTGTACCGTTGAACCAGGTCGCCAACGTGACGGTTCCTGAGCCGCGCATGCTGGGTGTATCGATCTGGGACAAGTCGATGGTGAACGCCGTCGATCGCGCCATTCGCGAAGCCAATCTCGGCCTCAATCCGATCATGGACGGTCAGAACCTGCGCATTCCTTTGCCGGAACTGAACGAAGAGCGCCGCAAGTCGCTCGTCAAGGTCGCGCATGATTATGCGGAAAAGGCAAAGGTCGCGATTCGCCATGTTCGCCGCGACGGCATGGACGGCCTCAAAAAGGGCGAAAAGGACGGCTCCATCAGCCAGGATGATAGCCGTTCCCTGTCGGATAAGGTTCAAAAGATGACGGACGACACGATTGTCGACGTCGATCGCTTGCTCGCCGACAAGGAAAAGGAAATCATGCAGGTTTAAACGAGAGTCGTTCGTTTAAACCATTTCCCTTGCCGCCCGGACCGGAGCCCATGTCGAGAGCACCACAGCGCATCGTACCGCAGCATGTTGCGATTATCATGGACGGCAACGGTCGTTGGGCGAATGCACGGGGCTTGCCGAGGACGTTCGGCCATCGCAAGGGCGTGGAAACGGTCCGTGATACGGTCAAGGCTGCGCGCGAAGCGGGCGTAGCCTTCCTCACGCTGTTTGCCTTCTCCTCGGAAAATTGGCGTCGCCCGGAAGCCGAGGTCAACGAACTCTTCGGCCTGCTGAAAGCGTTCATTCGCCGCGATCTGGCGGATCTGCACAAGGCGGCCGTCCGGATTCGCATCATCGGAGACCGGGTCAATTTGCGCGAGGACATTCGCGCTCTGCTGCTCGAAGCCGAGGAGCGAACGGCCGACAATACGGGCATGACCCTCGTCATCGCCTTCAATTACGGCGCACGTGACGAGATTGCGCGCGCTGCTGCCCGTCTCGCCCGCGAAGTGCAGGCCGGTCGCCTCGATCCGTGCCAGATCGATGCACAGAAGATCAATGACAGCCTCGACACGGCCGGGATCCCTGATCCCGACCTGGTCATCCGAACAAGCGGCGAGGAGCGCCTCTCGAATTTCCTGTTGTGGCAGTCGGCTTATGCCGAACTGATGTTCGTGCCGGATTTCTGGCCCGACTTCACGCCGGCCGTCTTTGATGCCGTGCTGGAGCGGTTTGCCGCCCGGGACCGCCGCTTTGGCGGACTGTCCTCGAAGGTCGTGGCGGTCGGCTCATGACACTCTCAATCTCGCGCGAGCTTCAACTGCGCATCTATTCTGCCATCGTCATGGTCATCGTGGTGCTTGCCGCCACCTGGGCGGGCGGCATGGCGTTTCGTTTCCTCGCTGCCGGAATTGGCCTGCTGGTTTATTACGAGTGGTCCAAAATGACACGGCTCGCCGAGACGAGCCTGCGGTCGAATACGTTCGGCTGGTTCTCCATGGCGCTCGTCAGCCTCAACATGCTGTTCGGTTCGGCAGATTTCACCGTGCCGCTTTTTGCGGGGCTTGTGATTACGGCGGCAATTCCGGCTCTGCTGCGTCGGATGAGCTGGTGGCATCCGGGCGGCCTGTTTTACTCAGGCCTCAGCATGATTTCGCTCGCCGCCATCCGCGGCGACGATTCGCTCGGCCTCATCGCCATGCTCTTCGTCTTCGTTGTCGTCTGGGCGACGGATATCCTCGCCTACTTCGTCGGTCGCGCCATCGGCGGTCCGAAGCTTGCACCGCGCATCTCGCCCGGCAAGACGTGGTCAGGCGCCATGGGTGGCACGCTGGCTGGGGTGGTTGGCGGCTATCTTGTCGTTATGGCCCATTTTCAGGATGTCTGTCTGTGGACCGTTGCGGTGGCGCTTGCGCTGTCGATCGCGAGCCAGATCGGCGACCTTTTCGAATCCTTCATCAAGCGCCGTTTCGGGGTCAAGGATTCGAGCAATCTCATTCCCGGCCACGGTGGCGTGATGGACCGGGTCGATGGCCTTGTATTTGCCTGTTTTGCCGCATTCTTCCTGGCGATAGGTTTTTCTGCGGGCGCAAGCCAGTCCGTGGTATCCATGGGCGCCTTTCTCTTCGGTCTCTGATCGGGTAAGGGGCCAGGCGAAGAGGGATTGGCCTCAGCCACGGCGACAATCTGATAGGGATGACGGATCACATGAGTGCAGTCCTCGGCTTTCTCGGCGGGTATATTCTCCCCTACATCCTCATTCTCTCCCTGCTCGTCTTCATCCACGAGATGGGCCACTATCTTGCTGGCAGATTGTCAGGCATTCGGGTTCTGGCTTTCTCCGTCGGCTTCGGTCCTGAACTCGTTGGCTTCACCGATCGTCATGGAACCCGTTGGAAGATTTCGGCAATTCCGCTGGGCGGTTATGTGCGGTTCTTTGGCGATGCCGACGCGGCAAGCATGCCTGACGGGAAAGCCATCGAAGACCTGAGCGATGCGGAAAAGGCGCAGACGCTGAACGGCGCAAAGCTGTGGAAGCGTGCGATCACCGTGGCGTCCGGCCCGATTGCCAACTTCGTGCTTGCGATCGTCATTTTCGCGGTGATGTTCGGCACCATGGGCAAGCCTGTCTCGGATCCTGTCGTAGCGGATCTGAAGCAGGGCAGCGCCGCAGAAACGGCCGGCATCGAACGTGGTGACGTGCTGGTCGCGCTGGATGGCCATGCCATCGAGACCTTCGATGATGTCGTTCGCTATATCACCATGCGTCCGGAAGTGCCCGTGACCGTGACCGTGCGCCGCGCAGGGCAGGAGATCGATTTCCCCATCGTCCCCAAGCGCGCCGTAACGACCGACCGTTTTGGCAATTCGATGGAAGTCGGCCAGATCGGGATTATCACCGATCAGAAAGCCGGCAATTTCCGCATCGTTGAGCTGTCGCCGCTGCAGGCGGTTTGGGAAGGTGTTCGCCAGACCGGGCACATTGTCACCGGTACCTTCGACTATATCGGCAACATGATCGCCGGCCGGATGAACGCAGACCAACTGGGCGGTCCGGTCCGTGTCGTGCAGGCCTCGGGCGAAATGGCCACCCTCGGCGTTATCGCTCTGTTAAATCTGGCAGCGGTTCTTTCCGTTTCGCTGGGGCTTTTGAATTTGATGCCAGTTCCGGTCCTTGACGGCGGCCATCTCGTTCTCTACGCGATTGAAGCAGTGCGCGGGAGGCCGATGGGTCAGGGGGCGCAGGAGGTTGCTTTCCGTATCGGTCTGGCAATGATCCTCTCCCTGATGGTGTTTGCCACCTGGAACGACATCAGCCGGTTGATAGGCTGAGGTCGATCTTGCAAGCTGTGGAAGGATTTGTTTACGATGTTTCAAATTGATAGTGGCGATTGGGCCACGGATTCAAATGAAGTAAACAGAAATTAACGCGCAGTCTTGCTTGTAGGGTAAAACCCGCTAAAACCACACACGGGCCGGAGTCGGGGTTAGGACTGCGGGACAATGGAAGAAGGTAAAGTACACACATGAAGGCTGGTTCAAGATTTTTGAACGCAGTGTCGGCGGTCGCGCTGTCTGCTGGTATCGTGTCTACGGGCGCAAGTGTTGCCGTGATTGCTTCGGCTGCTGCAGCCCAGGCTGCTGTCATCCAGCGGGTCGACGTGCGTGGCGCTCAGCGTGTGGGGGCGGAAGCTGTCCGCTCGAACCTCTCCATTCAGCCTGGCAAAACCTTCTCGAATGCCGATATCGACGAATCCGTGAAGCGTCTTTACGCGACCGGCTTCTTCTCGGATGTTCAGATCTCCGTATCCGGCGGCACGCTGGTTGTGACGGTCGCCGAAAACCAGCTGGTCAACCAGGTGGTGTTCAACGGCAACCGCAAGATCAAGGACGACAAGCTCGCCGGCATCGTGCAGACGCAGCCGCAGGGTCCGTACAGTGACAGCCTGATCAGCGCCGATATCCAGCGCATCAAGGAAGCCTATACCGCGATCGGCCGTAGCGATGTTGAAGTGACGACGCAGGTCGTTCCGGTGGCTGAAGGTCGTGTAAACCTCGCCTTCGTGATCAACGAGGGTGAGCGCACCAAGATCAGCTCCATCAATTTCAGCGGCAACAATGCCTATTCCGACGGTCGTCTCGCATCCGTGCTGCAGACGAAGGAGTCAGGCCTTCTGTCGTTCCTGACCCGCAAGGATGTCTACAACGAAGACAAGTTGCGCGCCGACGAGGAAGCGCTTCGTCAGTTCTATTATAACCACGGTTATGCCGACTTCCGCGTGATCTCCTCTGAGGCTGTGCTGAACGAGGCTGGCAACGAATATACGATCAACATCACGGTGGATGAAGGTCAGCGCTACAAGTTCGGCGCGGTCACCGTGGAATCGACGGTTGATGGTGTCGATGCGGCTCAGCTCCAGGGCCTTCTCGAGACTCATGAGGGCAGCACCTACAGCGCCCGCGACGTTCAGAAGTCGATGGAAGCCATTTCCCGCCGCGTGTCGTCGGCCGGTTACCCGTTTGCGCGCGTCGTTCCGCGTGGCGACCGCAACTTCGAAAACAACACCATCGGCGTGACCTATCTCGTCGACCAGGGTGAGCGCGCCTATGTCGAGCGCATCGAAGTTCGTGGCAACACCCGGACCCGCGACTACGTCATTCGCCGCGAATTCGATATTTCCGAAGGCGATGCCTTCAACCAGGAAACCATCTCGCGCGCCAAGCGCCGCCTCGAAGCACTCGGCTTTTTCTCGGCGGTCAACATCTCGACCCAGCCTGGTAGTTCGCCGGACCGCGTCGTGGTTGTTGTTGATGTGCAGGACCAGCCGACCGGTTCGTTCGGTATCGGTGCTGGCTACTCCGTCGATAACGGTGGCGTCGTTCTGGAGGCCTCGGTTGAAGAAAAGAACTTCCTCGGACGTGGTCAGTTCATCCGCGTTGCCGCTGGTGGTGGTTTCGACGACACCCAGACGTACAACTTCTCCTTCACCGAGCCTTATTTCCTCGGCTACCGCCTTGCCGCCGGCTTCGACGTCTTCAAGAGCTCGACCAGCAGCAATTCGCAGTACGACTACGAAGAGCAGGGTGCGACGGTTCGTGTGACCGCTCCGATCACCGAAGATCTGGCGACGACCCTCCGCTATACCTACAAGCAGATCGACTACATCAACGACGGTGCCTTCGGTGCAAACGGCGTTGCAGGCGGCGGCGACGACACGATCGCAGCACCGTATATCGATGCCATCACAGGCAGCACTTGGACGCAGTCGATCATTGGTCATTCGATCGTGTACAACACGGTTGACGATCGCCAGAACCCGCATGAAGGCATCTATGCCAGCTTCACGCATGAATATGCGGGTCTCGGCGGCGATTCCGACTTCTACAAGGCTTATGCCCGTGCGCGCCTCTTCTACACGCTGTCGGATGAGTTCGATGTCGTCGGCTCGCTTGCTGGTTCGGCCGGTCACGTCGTTGCCCTCGGCGACAACCTGAACGTCTTCGATCAGTTCAAGATCGGCGGCAAGGAAATCCGTGGCTTTGCCAACAGCGGTATCGGTCCGCGTATGGGCGGCGATTCCATTGGCGGTACCACTTACTTCACCGCTTCGGCCGAAGCGACGTTCCCGCTGCCTGCCGTTCCGCAGGATCTCGGCTTCCGTGGCGCGATCTTCGCCGATGCTGGTACCCTGTTCGGCAGCAAGCTGAAGAACGATGCGGGTGCTGACGGTACCGATATGGCGATCCGTGCGTCGGTTGGCGCCGGCATTCAGTGGAACTCGCCGTTTGGTGCGCTTCGCTTCGACTATGCTGTTCCGGTCGCCAAGGAAGACTACGACGATACGCAGGAATTCCGGTTCAGCATGGCGAACCAGTTCTAAGGCGAGCGGTCCAGAACTGCTGACAGGTTGACGTTCTGGAGCGTTTTCTGATGGAGCACAATCATTTCTTTCCGCCCCATGCAGGGGTGACCCTGGCTGCGCTTGCAGCTCATACGGGGGCGGAATTGACGGATGCCGCAAAGGGCGGGACGATCATTCGGTCGGTCTCGCCCGTTGCCCGCGCCAAGGCGGGTGATGTCTGCTACATCCTCTCCCGTCGCAATCGCGACGACCTTCTCACCTGCAATGCATCGGCCATCTTCTGTGAAAAAGCGCTGGTGTCGCTGGTTCCTGCGCATATTCCCGTTCTGTTGGCGAAAAGTGCCCAGACGGCCTTTGCGTTGGCCGGCGCGCTTCTGCATCCCGAAGGCCTTCGTCCGGTCCGCATGACCAGCGAACCGGCCAACATCTCGCCGGCCGCGTATGTCGATCCGACGGCGCGCCTCGAAGATGGCGTCGAGATCGAGGCAATGGCCGTGATTGGTGCGCATGCTGAGGTTGGCAGCGGAACGCGCATCGGACCGGGTGCTGTGATCGGACCCGGGGTCCGCATTGGACGCGACTGCACGATTGCTGCGGGCGCGACAGTGCAAGTGGCGTTGGTCGGCAATAATGTGATCATCCACAACGGTGCTCGTATCGGTCAGGACGGCTTCGGCTATGCGCCGGGTCCGCGTGGCATGATCAAGATCGTCCAGGTCGGTCGCGTGATCATCCAGGATCATGTGGAAATCGGCGCCAACACGACGATCGATCGTGGCACCATGGACGACACGGTCATTGGCGAGGGGACCAAGATCGATAATCTGGTTCAGGTCGGTCATAACGTTCGCATCGGTCGCCACTGCGGCATTGTCAGCCAGGTCGGCATTGCCGGCAGTACTGTGATCGGCGATGGCGTGATGATTGGTGGCGCAGCCGGCGTCAACGGCCATATCAAGATTGGTGACGGGGTTCAGATCGCCGCCATGAGTGGCGTTCTGGCAGACGTGCCCCCGGGCGAAAAATACGGCGGTGTCCCGGCCCGCCCTCTGAAGGATTATCTGCGCGAAGTGGCCGAGACGTTGAGCCGCTACGATAGCCGCGCAAAGGACAAAGGAGCCAGCAATGACTGACGCCGCCACGAAGAGCGAATTGGGATCCGCTGATATCCTCGAAATCATGCGGCTTCTGCCGCATCGCTACCCGTTTCTGCTCGTCGACAAGATCATCGAGATCGACGGTGACGATTCTGCCATCGGCATTAAGAACGTGACGGCGAACGAGCCGCATTTCACCGGCCATTTTCCCGAATCTCCGATCATGCCGGGTGTCTTGCTCGTCGAGGGCATGGCGCAGACTGCCGGCGCCATTTGCGCGCGCAAGCAGGGCGAAGCCGGCAACCTCGTTTATTTCATGACCATCGACAATGCCCGTTTCCGCAAGCCCGTGGTTCCGGGTGATCGCGTCGAATATCACGTCGTGAAGCAGAAGCAGCGCGGCAACATCTGGAAGTTCCATTGTGATGCCAAGGTGGATGGCCAGTTGGCGGCGGAGGCCGACATCGGTGCCATGATCATGCGCAAGGACGCAAAATGAGCACCATTGCTGCCACTGCCGTGATCCATCCGATGGCGGTCGTTGAAGCCGGCGCAGTCATTGGCGAGAACGTGCGCATTGGCCCTTTCTGCCATGTCGGACCGCGTGTGACGCTGAAGGATGGTGTGGAGCTCCTTTCGAACGCCGTGGTGTCCGGCCTGACCGAAATCGGTGAGAACAGCCGGATCTTCCCCATGGCCGTCATCGGCGGCGTCTCGCAGAGCCTGCATGAAGCCGGCGAGGATTCGCGCCTTGTCGTTGGTGCGAACTGCACCATGCGTGAAGGCGTGACGATGAACTCGGGCACGGTTGGCGGCGGCGGGATTACTCGTGTCGGCGACAATTGTCTCTTCCTGGCCAATTCGCATGTCGCCCATGACTGCATTCTCGCCAGCAATATCATCCTGTCGAACAATGTCATGCTGGCTGGGCACGTTCACGTCGGCGATCATGTGATTCTGAGTGGAGGATGCGCCGTCCACCAGTTCACACGCATCGGCCGCAACGCCTTTATCGGCGGTCTCTCGGCCGTCAGCTACGACGTGATCCCGTATGGCATGCTGAACGGCAATCCCGGTATCCTCGGCGGCCTCAACGTCGTCGGAATGACCCGTGCGGGGATCGAACGCTCGATCATCCATCAGGTGCGCCGCGCCTTCAAGCAGATCTTCGAGGGCGAGGGCTCTGCCCGTGCCAATGCGGCGGCAATCCGCGACGACTATCTCGACTGCCCGCAGGTGATCGAAATCCTGGATTTCATTGCAGCCGACAGCGATCGCGCGCTCTCGTCGCCCCATCGCGGCAAGAACTGACGCCATGACGTCCGCCAGCGCAACAGGACGCCTGGCATCGAAAGGTCGCCTCGCCATCATCGCCGGCAGCGGCAAGCTCCCGCTATTCTTGGCAGAAGCCGCGCGTGCCGCGGGCGAAGATCCATTCATCTTGCGCCTGAAGAACGAGGCGGATGCAGACTGGCAGAGCTACGAGACGGCGGTGATCGGGGTCGGAGACATGGCGGGCCTCTCTGCCCTGTTTCAAAAGCATGGGATCGGTCGCGTCGTCATGTCGGGCGCGGTCAAGAAGCGTCCTGCCTTCGGTGAGATCCACGTCAACCTCCGCTCCATTCTGAAGCTCCCGATGGCGCTCAGGACCTTGTTGGCGGGCGGCGATGATGCCGTGCTGCGCATGGTGATTTCGCTGATCGAAGCCCAGGGCTGCGAAGTTTTGGGTGCACACGAAATCCTTCCCGGACTTTTGGCAACCGTCGGTCCGCTCGGAAAGGCTAAACCCTCCGACGACGATATCAGGGATATCGAGCGGGCGGCGGATGCGGCAGAGACGCTCGGACGCCTGGACGTGGGGCAGGGCGCTGTGAGCATTGGCGGGCGCATCGTCGCCCTCGAGGGCGTCGAGGGAACCGATGCCATGCTCGCTCGTGTTGCGGGCCTGAGGGCCGAAGGGCGCATCTCCCAGCGCCGCAGGGGCGTGATCGTCAAGCTGTGCAAACCCCAGCAGGATCTGCGGGCCGATCTGCCGACCATCGGCGTATCGACCGTGGAAAATGCCAAGGCGGCAGGCCTTGCCGGCATTGCCGTGGAGGCGGGACGGGCCTTGGTCGTCGAGCGGGACGCGATGATTGCTGCTGCAGATGCGGCGGGCCTCTTCGTCGTCGGCATTGAGCGATCGGGAAAGGACAAAGGCCCATGAGCGAGAAGCCACTCAAGATCGCCGTCATTGCCGGTGAAGTTTCCGGTGACCTGCTCGGCGCCGATCTCATCGCAGCCTTGAAACGGCGCCATGCCGGCCGCGTCGATGTCATCGGCGTCGGTGGCGAGGCTCTGGCAGGGCAGGGACTGCAATCGCTCTTCGATTTCTCCGAACTGTCGATCATGGGGATCACGCAGGTTTTGTCGAAGCTGCCACGCCTGATCAAGCTGATCTCGGTCACGTCGGACGCCATCATTGCCGCAAAGCCGGACCTGCTTTTGATCGTCGATAGCCCCGATTTTACGCACAGGGTCGCCAAGCGGGTCCGCAAGGCACTTCCCGATCTGCCGGTGGTCAACTATGTCTGCCCGAGCGTCTGGGCCTGGAAGGAATACCGGGCCAAGGCGATGCTCCCTTATGTCGACGAAGTTCTGGCCGTGCTTCCCTTCGAGCCCCAGGTGATGGAGCGACTGGGCGGCCCGAAGACGCATTTCATCGGTCACCGACTGACAACTCATGCCGAGATCCTGCGTGTGCGGGAAGCCCGCAAGGCGCGGTCGGTCAGAGCTGTGGGTGATCAGCGCACGATCCTGCTTTTGCCGGGATCGCGTGGCGCGGAGATTACCCAGCTTCTGCCAGTCTTCGGTGCGGCAATGGAGGAGTACGTCGCTCGGAACGGCAAGACCCGTTTCGTGCTGCCGACAGTGCCCCGCCAGGAGGCCCGTGTTCGCGAGATGACCGCCTCCTGGGCGCTGCGTCCCGAGATCCTGCTCGGCGATGATGCCAAGTGGAAGGCGTTCGAGGAGGCAGATGCCGCGATCGCGGCATCGGGTACGGTGATTCTGGAGCTGGCATTGGCCTATGTGCCCGTCGTCTCCACCTACAAGGGTGATTGGATCATCCGGATGATGGCGAACCGGATCAAGGTCTGGACGGGAGCCCTGCCAAATCTAATCGCGGACTACGCCATCGTGCCCGAATATTTCAACGACGTGCTGCGACCGGCAAGCCTGGTGCGCTGGGCGGAACGCTTGTCGAGCGATACGCCGCAGCGCGCCACCATGCTTTCCGGCTATGATGACGTCTGGAGCAAGCTGCAGACGGACCTGCCCGCAGGCGAGGCCGGGGCAGATCTGGTGCTTTCACTTCTCGCCCGTCGTGGTCGGCTCTGAACCTCAGGCCCACTTGGCGAAGGGGTCCGGCAGTCCTTCCCACGCGGTCGGCGTGAAGCCGGTCGCAGGCACAAGGCAGGCGTCAAGCTCCGCAGTGATCTGTGCCTGGTCCATCGGGTCGGCACCGATAAACACGATCTCCTGCCGCCGGTCGCCCCATTCGGCATCGAGATAAGGCGCCATGGCATTGAGAAAACCCGGATCGTCAGGCCACCGCGATTTCGGAACGGACGCCCACCACAGACCCATTCTCGTCGTGCGTACCAGTGGTCCTGCCTGGCTCAGTTCCCCGACATGATGCGGCCGTGTCGCGAGCCAGAAAAAGCCTTTGGCACGGATGACGCCTGGCCAGGAGCGATCGAGGAAATCGCGGAAACGCGTCGGATCAAGCGGCGCGCGGGCGCGATAGACGAAGGAGCGGATGCCGTATTCCTCCGTCTCCGGCACATGGTCGCGAAAGCCGTGCAGTTCCTGGAACCAGAGCGGGTGCGTCTCGGCCTTGGCCAGGTCGAACAACCCGGTCCCAAGGATGTCGTGCGGGTCCACCTTGGCGAATTCCGTCTCGATCACACGGGCGCTGGCGTTCAAGCCGCCGATGATCTTGCGGGCCGCGTCGAGTTGATCGGGGCTGGCTGCGCCCACCTTGTTGAGGATGATCACGTCGGCGAACTCGATCTGCTCGACGAGAAGGTCAACAAGCGTCCGGTTGTCGTTTTCACCGGCCGTTTCACCGCGATCGGAAAGAAAATCGCTCGATGAGTAGTCACGCAGCAGGTTGGCCGCATCCACGACCGTCACCATGGTGTCCAATTGCGCGATGTCGGACAGGCTGCGCCCTTCCTCGTCCCGGAAATCGAAGGTGGTGGCGATCGGCAGCGGTTCAGCGATACCCGTGGCTTCGATCAGCAGGTAGTCGAAGCGCCCCTGTTCGGCGAGTCCGCGCACCTCGTTGAGCAGATCGTCACGCAGGGTGCAACAGATGCAGCCATTGCTCATTTCCACCAACTGTTCCTGCGTGCGCGAAAGGGCGGCGTCCCCGCCGCGTACGAGGGCTGCGTCGATGTTGACTTCACTCATGTCGTTGACGATCACGGCAACTCTCAAGCCCTGACGGTTTGCCAGCACGTGGTTCAACAGGGTGGTTTTCCCGGCGCCGAGAAAGCCGGACAATACTGTGACGGGAAGCTTCTTCATCGGGCTCTCCAGTAAATGTAATAACATAACAAGCTGTGTGACAAAAAAGGCGAGGCCGTGGCCCCGCCTTCCTGTCCGGGGGAGGAGTGGCTATTGTGACAGGCAAGCCGCAATCGACGTCGCAAGGTTGCGCATCAACTGACCATAGAGTTCCGGCCCTTCCGAAAGCGCGCCGCCTTCGGGATCCAGTGTCCCTGATTTGGCATTGGTGCCTTCGATCACGACGTTGATCAGTTTCGGCTCGAATTGCGGTTCGGCGAACACGCAAGCCGCGCCCAGTTCGGCGATCTTCGCATGGATCTGCGACAGGCGCTCTGCACCAGGCATGGTCTCGGGGCTGACGGTCACGGAACCGACAACGCGGACTTTGTACCGGTTTTCGAAATACTGGTAGGCATCGTGGAACACCACAAAGGGCTTGTCGGCAACGGGCGCAACTGTTGCGGCGATGTCGGTATCGAGCGCGTCGATCTCGGCATTGAGCGCAGCGGCATTTGTTTCATAGGTTGCCTTGTTCGCAGGATCGGCCTCGATCAGCGACGTGGCGATGACCGACGCCATGGCCTTGGCATTGGCGGGGTCGAGCCAGAGATGCATATCCGTGCCGCCATGTTCGTGGTCGTGCTCGCCTTCATGCTCATGTTCATGGCCTTCGCCGCCCTCTGCGGCATGGTCATGGTCCTCCTCGGCATGATGGTCGTGACCCTCTTCTTCATGGGCAGTTGCATCTGCAGCCTCGTGCTCATGATGCTCGCCTTCGGCATGCTCGTCGCCCGCGTGCTCGCCGTGATCATGTGCCTCGAAGGCACCGCCTTCGCGGAAGGGCAGCTTGTTGAGGCCGGGAGCATCTTCGAGTTCCACGACCTTGGCCTTGCCGGCGAGAGCCTCCAGCGGCTTCTCGAGGAAGGCTTCGAGGCCCGGACCCACCCAGAACACCAGATCGGCTTTCTCCAGCGCACGGGCGTTGGAGGGTTTCAGCGTATAGGTATGGGGCGAGGCGGCGCCTTCGACGACCAGCGACGGTTCGCCGACCCCTTTCATGATCGAGGCCACCAGTGAATGGATCGGTTTGATCGACACGACGACCTGCGGCTCCGCCATGGCAATTGCCGGCGAAAAGAGCAGGGCTGCGACGGAAGCGGTCAATCCGAGGCGGATAGGGTTCATGGTGACGTCCTTCAAGGCTGTAACGTAATACTATTACGTCAATTGCGTAATGCTATAACGTGTGGCATAGGTGTCCGCAACAGCAAATTTCCGGGAAGTGTATGGCAGCCTTGAAAACATGGGATGCGGAGCCGCTTGTGTCACTGGCGGGTGCCGGGGTCTATCGCAACGGACGCTGGCTGGTGCGCGGCGTCGACTTCTCCGTCCGCCCAGGCGAAATCGTCACCCTGATCGGCCCGAATGGTTCTGGCAAATCGACCAGCGCCAAATTGGCGACCGGTATTCTGCGCGCCGACGAGGGGCGGGTGGATCGCAAGCCGAACCTGCGCATCGGCTACGTGCCGCAGCGGCTTGCTGTCGATTGGACCATGCCGCTCACCGTCCGGCGTCTGATGACGCTGACGGCACCACTCGGTGCCGATGAAATCGACCGTGCTCTTGATGCTGTCGGCATCCGCCATCTCGCCGGCGCGGAAGTGCAGCATTTGTCGGGCGGTGAATTCCAGCGCGCGCTGCTCGCCCGTGCTATGGCCCGCAAGCCTGATATCCTCGTGCTCGACGAACCGGTGCAGGGTGTCGATTTCTCCGGCGAGATCGCGCTGTACGACCTGATCACCTCGATCCGCAACGCGACGGGCTGCGGCATCCTGCTGATTTCCCACGACCTGCATATCGTCATGGCGGAAACCGACACCGTGATCTGTTTGAACGGCCACGTCTGCTGCCGGGGAACGCCGGCCGCCGTCAGCAGCAGTCCGGAATATATGCGCTTGTTCGGCGACAAGGCGAGCCGGACGCTCGCCGTCTACAGCCACGACCACGACCACACGCATCTGCCGGACGGCCGCGTTCTGCATGGGGACGGGAGTATCACGGACCATTGCCATCCGGAGGACGGCCACCATCATGCAGCAGCCGGTCGCCATGATGGCGAGAATCACGTCCATAGTCATGACCATCATGATCACGCCCATGGTCACAGCCATGACCACGGTTCCGGACCTGCTGCGCTGACGACCGCAAACACCACGAAGGAGCATCACCATGCTCGATGACTTCTTCGTCCGCGCCATGTTGGCCGGCATCGGCCTCGCGCTCACCACCGGGCCGCTCGGTTGCTTCGTCATCTGGCGGCGCATGGCCTATTTCGGCGATACCATGGCGCATTCCGCTCTGCTCGGCGTCGCCTTGTCGCTGTTTTTCTCGCTCAATTTGATGGTCAGCGTCTTTGTTGTCGCGGCGCTGGTTTCGCTGATCCTGATTGTCCTGCAGAAACGTCAGGGCCTGTCAGCCGACGCGCTGCTCGGCATCCTCAGCCACGCCACGCTCGCCATCGGTCTCGTCATGGTCGCCTTCATGTCCTGGGTGCGCTTCGACCTGATCGCCTTCCTCTTTGGCGATATCCTCGCGGTTACGCCGACGGACGTGGCAATCGTCTGGGGTGGTGGCGCCGTTGTGGTGGCGCTGATCGTCTATCTCTGGCGCCCGCTGCTTGCGGGCACCGTCAATGCCGAGTTGGCCGAAGCCGAAGGCATGAACCCGGAACGCGCGCGCATCATCTTCATGCTGCTGATGGCGCTGGTCATTGCGATCGCCATGAAGATCGTCGGCATCATGTTGATCACCTCGCTCCTGATCATCCCGGCCGCCGCCGCCCGCCGTTTTGCGGTCTCGCCAGAGGCCATGGCCGTGATTGCCTCTCTACTCGGTGCCGTGGCGGTCGTCATTGGCCTCTTCGGCTCGCTCACTTACGACACCCCGTCGGGTCCTTCGATCGTTGTGGCGGCCCTCCTTCTCTTCCTGATCAGCCTTCTGCCGCGCCCGCGCCTGGCGACGGCTGAAGATCGCCCGCGAGGTTGACCCCATGCCTAAGACCGATCTGACCCGCAACCAGTCGCTCGTCTTCGATAGCCTTGTCGAAGCCGATGGCCCGCTTTCCGCCTATACGCTGCTGGATCGGCTCCGTGACCATGGGTTCCGCGCACCGCTGCAGGTTTACAGGGCGCTCGACAAGCTGGTCGAGTTCGGCATGGTGCATCGGCTGGAAAGCCTCAACGCGTTCGTCGCCTGCGCTCATCCCCATGAGGGCTGCGCCAGCCATGGCACCGTCGCCTTCATGATCTGCAACAAATGCAATCAGGTGACCGAGTTTCATGATCACGAGGTCGATCACCACCTTAGCGCCATCACCCGCAAGCAGAATTTCAAGGCTGAGAAGACGACAATCGAGATCCGCGGTCTGTGCGCTGCCTGCGCGGCCTGAGGCTCAAAGCGGCTGAAGATCGCGCGCGAAGCGCTGCCAGTTTCGGACGTAGCTTTCCGCTGACAACCTGAGACGCGCCACCGCGTTGTCATCAAGAGTTCTGACCACCCGTGCGGGTGCGCCGACAATGAGCGAGTTGTCGGGAAAGACTTTGCCTTCGCTCACCAGAGCATTGGCACCCACAAGGCAGTTCTTGCCAATGACGGCACCGTTCAGGACGGTCGCCCCCATGCCGATGAGGGAATTGTCACCGATCGTGCAGCCATGGACGATGGCGTGGTGTCCGATCGTGCATCCATCACCAATCTTGGTCGGGAACCCAGGATCGGTGTGGATCATCACGCCATCCTGAATATTGGTTCCTTTGCCGATCGTTATGGGATCGTTGTCGCCGCGCAGCACGGCATTGAACCAGATGCCGACATCAAGACCCAGACGCACGTCGCCGATGACCTGAGCGCCTGATGCAATCCAGTAGCGGTCGGCAGCTGGCAACAGCGGGCGTTTTTCGCCAAGGGCATAGATCGCCACCGCGCTCACTCTCGTTCAGCGAAGGCGCAGGATGACGGGGAAGCGCCCGCCCTGGGCGCCGACATGAAGGTGAATATTGACGTCAGGCTGGGAATAACGCCAAGCGCGCGCGCCATGCGACAGGAGCAGCCCGATCAGATCCTTCGTCTTCGAGCGCTTCTCGCGGCCGCCGATTTCGGCCAGACGGAAGGCGGCTTCGTGCAGCGGATGCAGGACATGCGACGCTGGCAAAATCCCGCCATTGTCCTGATCGTCCACTTTGCCGATTCTGAAGTCTTTCGAAGCCATCTTGCTATCCTCGTACAAAAATACAAATCGAGGTTTGGTCAGCGTGGTTACTGGGCGGCTGCCCAACAGCCGATACCCTTGCGTTTCAACTGCTTGCAGGCGTTGACAGCATCCTTCTGCGCATCGAAGCCACCGAAACGTGCACGGTAGATCTCCTGTGAGCCCGCATTGTAGGCGACTGTGAATGGGGTGGCGGAACGCAATACCTGTCCGCCTTTCTCTTGCGCATTGCGCAGAAGATCCATGGCCAGCGACTTGTCCGGCGATGTGCCGATCTGGATGATCCAGCCAGACGTCGGCTTGGTCGATGCAGTGGTGACCGTGTCGACATCCGGCGGCGTGGCGGAAGCGGCAGCGACAGACTGAGTGGTTGCAGCAGGCGCGACCATGGCGCCGCTGTTCGGCATGTAGGCCGGGGCAGGCTGCGGCACGGGCACGCTTTCAGAACTGCCCGGTGCGACGGGGCGCATGCCGCTCAGCGCAGCGGTTGCTGCATTTCCGGTGGGAGCCGCGACATAGGCAGAGGCCTGCGCGACACCGGCGTAACGCGGATCCGGCATCGGGCCTGTCTGCGGCAGGTTCGGATGACCATCATCAAGCGAAGCCGTTGCCTGGACGGGGTCGGCGGCAACAGGCGTCTGAACCTTGGCGACGAGATCACCGGAGGAACGACCCGAAGACGCCTGAGGGAGATAACGCTGCACGAGTGCGGTCATCTGGGCATTCCTGCGCGCACCGGAGGAGGCGCCGAGAATGACGGCAACGATGGAGCGCCCATCGGCCTGGGCAGAGGTTGCGAGATTATAACCGGCAGCACCGGTATAGCCGGTCTTGATGCCGTCGACGCCGCGAACGGCACCGAGCAACCGGTTGTGGTTGCCGATTGTCTGCTTGCCGAAAGAGAAGCTCCGGGTGGAGAAATAGCCGTAATACTGCGGGAAGTGCTGACGAAGCGCGATGCCGAGGCGGGCCTGGTCCCGGGCTGTTGTCATCTGTGCGGTATTGGGCAAGCCATGTGCATTGCGATAGGTGGTCTTGGTCATGCCGAGGCTACGGGCCTTGGCCGTCATGAGCTGGCCGAAACGCTGCTCCGAGCCGCCGAGATACTCACCCAGCGCCGTTGCAACGTCATTGGCGGAGCGCGTCACGAGCGCCAGGATTGCCTGTTCGACCGTGATGCTGCGGCCAGCGCCGACGCCGAGCTTCGACGGCGGTTCCTTTGCGGCATTCTTGGAGATCGGAACCTTGCTGTTGAGCGAGATACGGCCGGATTCGAGCGCCTCGAACGTCAGATAAAGCGTCATCATCTTGGTGAGTGATGCCGGATAGCGGAGGCTGTCGGCGTCTTCGCTATACAGAACCTTGCCGGTCTTGGCGTCGATGACCACGCCCGCATATTTGGCAGCACTCGCACCTGACGTCGTTGCCAGCGCGGCAAAAAGGACCGCAACGACGGCGATCACGACTCGACGGATTGGAGCGGCGAATGTGAGGCTTCCGAGAACTTTATGCACCACGATACTCTTTGAACTGTTCATTTCAAACCGGACGCTCTCCTCCGGTCGCGACCATCAGGCTGCGACTTTAGGATGCGTGCGTTACCAAGAGGTTTATGATGAATGCTTTGTTGATGGTCTTGCCGGCATTTTAGCGGTATCTGCGGGCGTGAGCGTGTCGGTGCGCTGTTCCACATAGGACCGGACGGCCGCATCGATCTGCTTCCACTCCGGAAGCAGGCGGCTCGAGAACCGGTAGAGTACGGACAGATCTTCGCCGACGTGAATGTCACGCTGGCAATCGCTGCTGCTGGCAAGTTTGTCGGCAGTCGGGATGAGGCAGCGAACTGCATATTGTCCGCCATCGCCATCATCTGCCGTCAGAAGGACTTCCCCTTCGAAACCGGTTCCCGGCCTGAACCGGTGCATCTGCAGGCCACCGGGGCCCACATCGGCGGGGCCGATCGTCAGATGGCGGTATATTGGCTCTATCCGGCCTGACATGTCGCGCGACATCGTGCTTTGCGATACCTGCAGGAAGAGCAGGGACTGTGCCTGACCAAGGTCGTCGAAGGCGAGGCGAAGCGCCTGGCTATAGCCCTCCATCGACGGCCAATGCAGTTGAAGGTCGACGCGTTCTGCCGCCCCGCTGCGCCGCTGTGGTTCGAAGCGAAGCGTATTTGCGGTCAGGTGTAATGTGTCGCGGCCTATGGTGATGTCGTAGACGTCGAGGCTGTCGCTGTGGCCGGCAAGGGCGAGTTGCGCGCCATAGAGGTGTCCGTAAACATTGATTCCGAGCGAGGCGAGGGCCAGGAGTGCAATGGCGATGACGGAGGCCAGAAGGAAGCGCGCAGAAAAAAGCGGTGCATGTTGCTCTGCGCCGAAATCGGCCGTGCCGTTTTGCATGAGTTTTCCGCTCCCGTTCGGCCGCGCTCGACGCTATCGGCACCGACCCTCCGCAAGCTTTCCATCATCATGGTTAAGGCACGGTTAATATTGCTCTTCGGCAAAAAGAGAGCCGGTCCCGGTTGGACGGGACCGGCTCAGAATGGCTCCGGTCGGGGGACGGGTATGCGGGGGACGGACCGGCGCCAATGCGTTGAAGCTGAAACCTCAGTTGGAGTTCACGCTGCCAACATAACTCGCGCGGCCATCCTGGAGCTTGACCCAGCGGCTGGGGTCTGTCGAGGACTGACGCTTGAGATAGGTGTATTCCGTATCCGACCACAGCAGCACCTTGTTGCGCATGTTGTCGAGAATGAAGTCGCCGTGATCTGTCCGGACCGTCAGCACGGCATGGCCTTCGCCGCTCGGCTGCAGCACCACGGTGATCAGCAGATCTGTCGGATCAAAGCCGCGATCGATGAGCATCTTGCGCTTGAGTAGGGCGAAATCCTCGCAATCGCCAACCGTGCGCGGATAGGCCCAGCGTTCCTCGACGCCGTAGATCTCCATGTCCGTCAGCGGCGTGATCGACGAGTTGACGGTGTAATTCACCTCCAGCATCGTCTTCCACAGCGACTCGGTAAGTCCAAGCGGCCCGGTATCCTTGTAGCTGCCGGCGCATTCTGATGCGTAGGTCTGGCAGAATTCGTAGTGGCCGATCGGCGGGTTTGCCTTGCCGATCACCTGCATGTTGGCCGGCGCTGCGTGTGCCTGCAATCCAAGGGCCCCGGCGAAAGCGATGGCCAGAAATCCAATACCGAGAGTTTTCTTTCTTGTCATTGTTTGTCTCCTGGTTATGGAGCCAGTAATGACAGAGATAATTTGATCGACCGCGAATTATAGTGCCGGCTTTTGAGTAGAATAAACGGATAAACTGAGTTTGTATTGATTTATATTTGAAGAAATTTCGATTTAAACTTTCGGCAAATTTGTCGAAAATTTTCTGCGCATTTTATCTTTTCTAGTCTCCGTTGGCTGAAGGGCGATGGATTGGTGAATAAAAACAAAGGGTAAGCGCAGGGCTTTGTTTCGGCCGCGTGCCCCGAATCGTGAGGTTCTCGGCCGCAGGAGACGTCTGGGATATGAGGCCGTGTGCGCGAATAACCTTGAAAGGTCCAGTGAACGGCAGCGCGCGGCTTGATGGGCTCGGAATTTTTTTTGAACGGCGTCCCGCTTTGGCACGAACTGTGGAGATGGCCTTAGTCATCCGGAAACGAAAAAAGCGCCCGCGTTTCCGCAGGCGCTCGGCCGGCCTTGAAAAGGGGGATCTGCTAGAGGAATTCCGTCAGGGCTTCGCGTGACTGGAGCGACAGGAACTCGATGGCGACGCCTTCCATGAAGTGGCGCACGACGCGACCGCGCATATTGCCGAGCCTGATCGCGGTGCCGATGGGCGGGCGGATGTCGATGTCGACGGCTGCACCCGAAAGGGAAAGGTCCATCAGGCGGCAAGGATAGGTCTTGCCGTCTTCGAGCGTAAGCTCGGTCAGAACCTGCCGCGGTGTGAGGCGGTCATGACGGCGGTCTTCGGGAAGTCCGAGTTCGTGCTTGTTGGCAATCCAGGTGAGCTGGGCCGCCAGCTTCTCGCGTTTGCGCGCGGTGGCCGTCAGTTCGATGATGAATCCGTCATCCATGATCTTCGACACGGTGCCTTCGAGGCGCCCGAGATGATCGATATAGGCGATGACACGTTCGTTGAGGCGCGGACAGCCGGCGCAGACGAAGCGAGCATCGCCCGGCGACATGTCGATGACCTTGCAGACATATTCTTCGTAGTTGGCCAGCATCAGCCGGCCCTGCAAGTTGACAGCAACACGCTGAAAGGCGCGCTGCTGACCCGGCGAGGCAATCGTATTGCTGTGGCTGGCCTGCGAAGAATACATCATGAGCGATCTGTTTACCCCTCTACGATGGAACCTTAGACCTGCAGCCGTTAACATATCGTTTGCTTTCCTCTCGGGAGGGGCTGCCAGGGGGTAGTCGACAAGGGCTTTCGCGCGGGCCGATTGTCGTTTAACACGAGACAACAAATGATATCGGGAGCCCGCCATGTCGGACGATCCAGCAGCATCCGACGAGACCAGGCACGATTCGGATGCTCCTCCGCATGGCGAAATGCGGATATCACCCAAGCCGGTCAATCCGCCGATCTTCAACCTTCCGACGGGCGTTCTGGTGTCTCTCGCGCTGGTCTGCGGCATCTATGCCCTGCAGGCCCTTGTCTTCTCGGCCGACATCAATGACTGGATCACGTTCGAATTTGCCTTCATGCCGCTGCGCTACGTCTACCCGTTGGGCGAGCAGTCTTTCGCCTGGCTCTGGTCGCCGGTGACATATTCTTTGCTGCATGGCAGCTTCGAGCATCTGGCCTTCAACAGTCTGTGGCTTGCCGCCTTCGGCACGCCGGTATGCCGGCGCATAGGCGAGCGCCGGTTCCTTGTCTTCTGGATCGTGACCGCCGTCGCGGCCGCCGCATTGCACGCCGCGGTCAACTGGGGCGAGCCTTCCGTGATGGTTGGTGCTTCCGGCGTGATTTCGGCACTCATGGGGGCCGCCTGCCGATTCGCATTCGGCGGCCGGTTGCGTTTCGCCGCAGCCGGTCGCGAGCCGCCACTGCTGACGATCCCGGCTGCCCTGTCGGATCGCACGGTGCAGATCTTCATCCTGGTCTGGTTTCTCGGCAATGTGGCGGTGGCCGTGGGGCTGCCGTTGATGGGCACCGATTCAGCTGCCATCGCCTGGGACGCGCATATCGGCGGTTTTCTCATGGGCTTTTTCGGTTTCCGGCTTTTTGACCGCAAGCATATCTGAAACCACCCCTTCCAATCCGCATATTGCATTCCACTTGATTAACAGGCACCATTTTCGGGCGCTCGCCCGGGGAGGGGCCTGCGTACGCACAGCGTCCAATGCGAGGAGGATACAATGTCTGCATCAGCCAGAAGCATACTCGAGCAAAAAGGCCGTAACGTTATCACCATCAGCCCGAGCGTGACGCTCGGAGAAGCCGCACGCGTTCTCGACGAAAACAAGATCGGTGCCGTCGTTGTCGTCGGCGTGGAAAACAGGATCGTCGGGATCTTTACCGAACGTGATGTCGTGCGGGCCCTGGGTTCGGCCGGCCGCAATGCCTTCGACCAGCCTGTCTCCGGATTCATGACGGCCAACGTCTATCGCTGCCGCGAGGAGACGTCCGTGAACGAATTGATGGAGATGATGTCGAGCCGGCGCTTCCGCCACGTGCCGGTCGAAGACGCCGGCAAGCTGTCGGGCATCATCTCGATCGGTGACGTCGTGAAGTCGCGAATTCGCGAAATCGAAGCCGAGGCCGAACACATCAAGGCTTATATCGCCGGCTGACCTTCGGTCCCAGTTTAGGCGCGGGCGGTGCGTTCCGCCCGCTGCTTCTACCGCAACACGGCTTCCTGCATCCGACGAATTTCGCTGACGCGCGATTTCGCCTCTTCATAGCCGCGTTCAATCGCTTCGCCGGCCCGGTGGAACTCGGACAGCCCGATATCGTTGAGCCGCGGATGAAGTGCGAGATCCGGCGGATCGCCAGCCAGCCGTGCGCGCGAGATCCGGTCCTGGATGATGTTGAAGGCCTGGACCATGACGCCGGTCAGGCCGACCTTGCTCGGCGCGCGTTCTTCCGGCGGTTGATCCGCCGGCGCAGAGGCCTTGTGCTTCACCACCGCCGAACGACCGAAGACGTCGTAATGGAGGTTCACGGCCATCACCAGCGGCTGCTCGTAGGAGCGGCAGACGGAAACCGGCACCGGATTGACGAGTGCGCCATCGATCAGCGTTCGATTGTTGCAGCGGACCGGTTCGAAGATGCCGGGCAGGGCGTAGGATGCCCTGAGCGCCGTGATCAGATTGCCGCCGTCGATCCAGACTTCGTGGCCGCTGTTCAGCTCTGAGGCGACCGCCACGAAGGGTTTCGGTAGCTGTTCGACCGTCAGCCCCTCAAGATGCTCCTGCATGCGCTTGGTCAGCCGCATGCCGCCGAGCAATCCGCCGCCGCCGATGGTCAGATCGAGAAGGGAGGCAATGCGGCGCATGGTCAGCGAACGGGCAAAAGCCTCCAGTTCGTCGAGCTTGCCAGCAAGATAGCATCCGCCGACCAGTGCCCCGATCGAGGTGCCTGCGATCATGCCGACTTCGATACCTTCTTCGTCAAGGGCGCGCAGCACGCCGATATGCGCCCATCCGCGCGCAGCACCGCCGCCGAGCGCCAAGGCGACCTTTGCCTTGCTGCGAGTGGCGACCGGGACGGGTGGACCCGATCCACCAGCCGCGCCATCTCTGTTCGGTTGCGCCAGATTGGTGCCACCGCCTGCCATCAAACTCCAGTTCAGCATCTCCGCATACCCCATTCGCTGAACACTCCGAAGGACATTAGGACACTGTCTGCTTACGAATTCGTTAGGGCCGGGCTACTCCTCACGCGCCGTAGATGGCGTCGGGGTCGAAATGGCGATGGTCATCCGCGATCGTCAGAACCGGTTTGCCTTCATCGAGGCTGGCTGCGCGGTAAAAGCAGGAGCGACGGCCCGTGTGGCAGGTCGCATCATGGCCGGCGACCTCGACCTTCAGCCAGATCGCATCCTGGTCGCAATCGACACGGATTTCCTTGACGGTCTGCAGATTTCCGGAGCTTTCGCCCTTCTTCCAGATCTTGCCCCGCGACCGGCTGAAATAGTGGCCGATGCCGGTCTCGAGCGTGAGTGCGATGGCCTCTGCATTCATATGCGCGACCATCAGCAATTCACCATCGCGGGCGTCGGTGACCACGGCAGTGACAAGGCCATGCGCATCGAATTTTGGTGTAAAGGCGAGGCCTTCTTCGAGAAGAGCCTTGTCTGCGGACGGGCTGCCGAACGTGATGGTCATGAAGTGCACTCGATGGGGGTTACCGGATGCGGACCATGGACATGAAACGCGCCTGTTCAGCCGCATTGTCCTTGAACGCGCCGGTGAAAGTTGTGGTGAGCGTCGTCGATCCGGTCTTCTGGATTCCGCGCATGGCCATGCACATATGCTCGGCTTCGATGAAGACGGCAACCCCGCGTGGCTTAAGCGTCTCGTCGATCGCTTGGGCGATCTGCGCCGTCATGTTTTCCTGCGTCTGAAGCCGCCGTGCAAAGATATCGACCACGCGGGCGATCTTGGACAGACCGAGCACGCGACCCTTCGGCAGATAGGCCACATGCGCCTTGCCCATCACCGGCAGCATGTGATGTTCGCAATGCGAGAAGAAGGAGATATCGCGCACCAGCACGATATCGTCATAGCCGCCGACTTCTTCGAACGTGCGGCCAAGAACTTCATCAATGTCGACACCGTAGCCGGAGAACAGCTCGCTATAGGCCTTGGCGACACGGGCTGGCGTATCGAGCAGGCCCTCGCGTTCCGGGTCGTCACCAGCCCATAGAAGCAGGGTGCGTACCGCCGCCTCGGCTTCTTCGCGCGTCGGGCGGCGCAGCTCGGCCGGTAGTTTCTTCACGATGGCATCCATGCCGATTGTCTCCCGGTCCCGATTGGCATCGGCCGCGTGTTTGGCTTTTGCCGATTGTAAAGGCGTAATGCGGCTCATAATGCAAGTCCGTTCGTGAAAATTGCGACGCGCATGTGCTGCCCGGCGTGATCCCTTGTTTGTCCTTGGACCGCCATTTCGATATAGTCATGGCTGGCGGTGAGAAAAAGCGCCTGCGACATCGCGTGTGGAAGCAATGCCGCGATTTATCCCTATATACGGACGAACAAACAGCGCGGATTGATCATGGACGACATCTACAACGCCAAGATTCTGGATTTCGCCGGCAATATCGGCCGCGTCGGCGCCTTGCCGGATGCGCAGGCCGTGTCCGAGAAGCACTCGAAGCTCTGTGGATCGCGGGTCAAGGTCTACCTGAGCCTTCAAGATGGCGTGGTGTCCGATTTTTCCCATGAGGTGAAGGCGTGCGCGCTGGGGCAAGCCTCGTCCGGCATCATGGCCCGCCATGTCGTCGGTGCGACGCCAGAGGAGCTGCGTGCCGCTCGCCTCGACATGCTCGCCATGCTCAAGGAAGGCGGTGAGGGGCCGTCGGGACGTTTCGAGGACATGCGTTTTCTGAAACCCGTGCGCGACTACAAGGCGCGCCATGCCTCCACCATGCTGACCTTCGATGCGGTGGTCGATTGTCTCGACCAGATCGAACATGCCGACCGTACGGCCGAAGCGAGCTGATAATGTGTAATGCGCCTGACTGTCGGCACGAGAAGCTGCAGCGCGGCCGCAATTGGGCCGGCCCGTTCGCCAAGACACCCGGACGCCTGTTCGGCATGGGCTTGATCCGCCTCTATCAGCTGACCGTGTCGAGCCTCATCGGCAGTTCCTGCCGCCACATGCCGACCTGTTCGGAATATGGCTACGAGGCCGTGGCGCGCCATGGTCTCTGGTCCGGTGGTTGGTTGACCCTGTTTCGCGTCATGCGCTGCGGGCCGGGCGGCACCTGGGGCGTCGATCCCGTGCCTGAAGCCCTGCCGCCACCCCTGCGCTGGTATGCACCTTGGCGCTACTGGCGAGTCGGCCGTCAGGCAGCACACTGACTTGACGAATCGGCTGGGGGGCTCCGTCTTTGGTGCCGACCAACGAGACAGTGCCTTGGAGTGCCCCGCCATGCCCATGCCCCTCGAATATCGCCAGGCCTCGGCCGATTTCGATCGATTCATGAAGGACCTTGTCACCACGTCCATGCTGACCTCGTCGCACCAGGCCTATACGATGCTTCAGGCAGTCTTCTACGTCTTCCGACGTCGCTTGACGGTCGCAGAAGCGATCGCCTTTGCCGGGGTGTTGCCGCCGGTCCTCCGGGCAATTTTCGTCAGCGACTGGCGCCTCGACGAGCCGCAAATGCCATTTGTCGCCCGAGACGAACTGCAAAAGGAAGTCCGTGCCTTTCGCCACGACCACAATCTCTCGACCGAGACCGCCATCGAGGAGGTTGCGGAATGCCTGAAGCGGCATGTGGATGCCAGGTCGTTCGAGCGACTGCTTGCAGGTTTTGCACCAGAAGCCCGTGAGTTCTGGAAGCTCGACCGGACTTAGCAAGATCCTTTACTCAGCAGCGCTTTCGTCCTAAGGAGCGCCGGTAAATCGCGGGTTCGAGCCCGCCCCTTTCACCACCCGCATTCGTTGGCGGGACTGGATCAGGAGACATAGCATGTCCGCTTCCGTATCTCTCACTTTCCCCGATGGTTCCATCCGCGAATACGCTCCCGGCACGACCGGTGCGCAGGTCGCCGAATCCATTTCCAAGTCGCTCGCCAAGAAGGCTGTCGCGATCGCACTCGACGGCACCGTTCGCGACCTCTCCGACCCCGTCGTGGACGGCCGGATCGAGATCGTCACCCGCACCGATCCGCGCGCCCTGGAACTGATCCGCCACGATGCGGCACATGTGATGGCCGAGGCCGTGCAGGAACTGTGGCCCGGCACCCAGGTGACCATCGGTCCGGTGATCGAGAACGGCTTCTATTACGACTTCGCCAAGGCTGAGCCCTTCACGCCCGACGATCTGCCGAAGATCGAAAAGCGGATGAAGGAGATCATCCAGCGCAACAAGCCCTTCACCAAGGAAATCTGGCCGCGCAACAAGGCGAAGGAAGTCTTTGCCGCGAAGGGCGAGGCCTACAAGGTCGAACTGGTCGACGCGATCCCGGAGGACCAGGATCTGAAGATCTATTATCAGGGCGACTGGTTCGACCTGTGCCGTGGGCCGCATATGGCGTCCACCGGGCAGATCGGCATGGCCTTCAAGCTGATGAAGGTGGCCGGCGCCTATTGGCGTGGCGACAGCAACAACACGATGCTGAGCCGCATCTACGGCACCGCCTTTGCCGAGCAGGAAGAGCTGGACCGCTACCTGCACATCCTGGCCGAAGCCGAAAAGCGCGATCACCGCAAGTTGGGTCGCGAAATGGATCTCTTCCATTTCCAGGAAGAAGGTCCCGGCGTCGTGTTCTGGCACGGCAAGGGCTGGCGCATGTTCCAGACCCTGACCTCCTACATGCGTCGTCGGCTCGATGGCACCTACCAGGAAGTCAACGCGCCCCAGGTGCTCGACAAGTCGCTGTGGGAAACCTCGGGTCACTGGGGCTGGTATCAGGAGAACATGTTCGCCGTGAAGTCGGCGCATGCCTTTACCCACCCCGACGATGAGGAAGCCGACCAGAAGATCTTCGCGCTGAAGCCGATGAACTGCCCGGGTCATGTGCAGATCTTCAAGCATGGCCTGAAGTCCTATCGCGAGCTTCCGGTCCGCCTTGCCGAGTTCGGCAATGTGCACCGCTATGAGGCCTCCGGTGCTCTTCATGGCCTGATGCGCGTGCGCGGCTTCACCCAAGACGACGCCCACGTCTTCTGCACGGAAGAGCAGATGGCGGCCGAATGCCTGCGCATCAATGATCTGATCCTCTCGGTCTACGAGGACTTCGGCTTCGACGAGATCGTCGTCAAGCTCTCGACCCGCCCCGAAAAGCGCGTCGGTTCCGACGAGCTCTGGGATCGCGCCGAAAGCGTGATGATGGAGGTCTTGAAGCAGATCGAGGAGCAGTCCGGCGGTCGCATCAAGACCGGCATCCTGCCGGGCGAGGGCGCCTTCTATGGTCCGAAGTTCGAATACACCCTGCGTGACGCGATCGGCCGTGAATGGCAGTGCGGGACCACCCAGGTCGACTTCAACCTGCCGGAACGCTTCGGCGCCTTCTACATCGACGACAAGTCGGAGAAGAAGCAGCCGGTGATGATCCACCGCGCCATCTGCGGCTCAATGGAACGGTTCCTCGGCATCTTGATCGAGAACTTTGCCGGCCACATGCCGCTCTGGTTCGCGCCGCTGCAGGTCGTGGTCGCCACGATCACCTCTGACGCCGACGACTATGGTCGGGAGGTGGCCGAGCAGCTGCGTGACGCCGGCCTTCAGGTCGAGACCGACTTCCGCAACGAGAAGATCAACTACAAGGTCCGTGAGCACTCGGTGACCAAGGTTCCCGTGATCATCGTCTGCGGCAAGCGCGAGGCGGAAGAGAAGACGGTCAATATCCGCCGTCTCGGTTCGCAGGAGCAGGTGTCGATGGCACTGACCGAAGCCGTGGCTGTCCTCTCGGGCGAAGCGACCCCGCCGGATGTCCGCCGCAAGTTGGCCGCGCGCAAGGTGTGAACAAAGACGGTGTCTGGCAGGTCGGTACACGGCCTGTCAGACACTTGTCATCAAATCTGCATATGACAGTATGATGATTGTCATCCGGCCACCGAGGTGTCTTTGTGAAGTTCAATGAACTGTCCTATGCCAATGCGCGTGATCCCAAGCTGAAGCGCTGGTTCATCCGCTCCATCGAAGGTCTGTCTGGCCGCGATCGCTACACGCGGCTCTACGAGATCTGGCGCAATGACATCGTCGGCAAGACTGACCGGGTCTTCGGCAAGATGCTCGATCTCATCCATGTCGACCTGAAGGTTCAGGGCACCTGGCCGCCGGAAAACATCCCGGAGGGACCGATCGTGATGGTCGCGAACCATCCCTTTGGCATTGGTGACGGGATCGCGGTTCTGGCGCTGGCCGAGCAGCTTGGCCGCCCGTTCCGTGTGCTGATCAACAACGAGCTGCTGAAGGTGCCGGAAATGGCGCCCTATTCTCTTCCCGTTTCTTTCGAGGAAACCAAGGAAGCACTCGCCCTCAACATGCAGACCCGCCACGAGGCCCTTCGTCTTTTGAAGGAAGGCGTCACCGTCGTGATTTTCCCCGCCGGTGGCGTGGCGACGGCCAGGAAGGGCTTCGGACGGGCCGAAGATCTTCCGTGGAAGATGTTCCCGGCCAAACTCATCCAGGCGGCCAAGGCGAATGTCGTACCGGTTTATTTCGAAGGCCAGAACGGCCGTCTCTTCCACCTTGCCAGCAAGATCTCGCTCACTCTGCGCGTATCCCTTCTGATCCGCGAATTCCGTCGGCTGTCCGGTTCGGCGATCTCGGCCCGCGTCGGTCAGATGATTCCCTGGGAAGATTTGAGCGCTTATGCGGACCGCAAGGACTTGCTGGCCCGCCTGTTCGGCGCCGTATTCAGCATGGCGCCGGTGGAACGTCGGCGGTTCAGGAAGGCTGCCTGAACCGGTTCAGGGGGTGAGCGCCAGCTCGACATCCATATTGCTGCCGGCCGCCACCTCGAAGTCCTTCTGATAGATCTTGTCCTTGTTGCGGGCGACGACCGTATACTGTCCTTCCGAAAGCACCATGACAGGGAAGGCGCTGACGCTTTCAGCGACGATGTCGCCGCCGGACGTGAGGATGGACCACGCCGTATCGGCGATGGCTTCGCCACCCGGTTCCGAGACCAGCTTGAAGCCGATCTGCGAGGCGCGGTGCTGGATCGTTGCTTCCGTCAGTTCGCCGGCCTCGACGGCGATGTCGGCTCGAACGACGGCATTGACCGCGCCGTATTCGGAGACCACGTGATAGGTCCCGGCATTGAGGCGCACGATCGTGTTCGGCTTGACATCGGCAACAACGAGGCCGCGCTCGCCATCTTCGCGCACCTCTGACGAATAAATGTCGAAGCTCAATTGTTTGTCCGGGATATGCGAATCGGTGCCCGATATCGCATTGAGCGTCAGCCCACCGGCATCGAGAACCATAACCTGCTCGTCGACTTCGCCTTCGGCAGGAACATTCAGCTTCTTGGTGGCTCCGGCGCGACCGAAGGAGACATTGACGAAATAATCCCCCGGCGCGAGCTGGAAGGCGGCAGATCCGCCTTCGGCGCTGGCAAGCAGCGGCAGCTTGCCATCAGCACCCGGGATGGGGCTGAAGACACGCCAGGACAGCCCATGCTGCATGGCGTCGCCCTTGGCCGTCAGTTTGGCTTCGAGCTTGACACTGCGGCTCGGGTTGGCGGCGGCAAGGGCCTCGGCGCCGGGCGCGGAAAAAGCCTTCAGCTTCGGCATCTTGGTCGAACCGTTCAACTGCTTGAAGGTTTCGAATGCATCCTGAGAATGGCTCTCGGGCGCGGCCGTGAGGGCTACGCAAAGCCCGACAAATACACGGGCGAGAATTCCTTGGCAGGTCATGCGATGCACTGTCTGTTGACTTCCTTCCCAATGCCGGCAACTTCAACCCCAATGCCATGGCAATTTCAAGACCGGTCTTGTTCCCACAGGGCCAACGAAGGTTATCATCTATGAGAAATGACATCAAACTGCTTGATTATTTGGCTGTTCGCCGTTCTGTGCCCGCTTTCCAGATGCGCGAACCAGGGCCGGATCGGAGCGAACTCGAATCGATTCTCTCGCTTGCGGTTCGCGTGCCCGACCACGGCAAGCTCGCGCCTTGGCGTTTTATCGTCTATCGCGGCGAGGAGCGTGCCCGGATCGGCGAGGAACTGCTGAAGATGGCAGTGGAGAAGAATCCCGACCTGTCGGAGGAGATGATTGAGGTGGAGCGTAGCCGCTTCACCCGCGCGCCGGTGGTGATCGCCGTTGTCTCGACCGCTGCCCCGCATTTCAAGATCCCGGAATGGGAACAGGTCATGTCGGCCGGCGCCGTCTGCCTCAATCTCTTGATGGCCGCCAATGCCCATGGCTACGTCTCCAATTGGTTGTCCGAATGGTTTGCCTTCGATGAGCGCGCGCATCCTCTGCTTGGAATCAAGCCCGGCGAGAAGGTTGCCGGCTTCATCCATATCGGATCGACGGATTTTCCGATCGTCGAGCGGTCACGCCCCGCTTTGGCCGATGTCGTCAGCTGGCAAGGCGGCGAGGACTGATGTTCTACGATACCGAGAGCAACGCCCATGGCATGGTCCATGATCCCTTCAAGGCGATCGTGGCGCCAAGGCCGATTGGTTGGATCGGTACGAAGGGCAGGGACGGAAGCCGCAATCTCTCGCCCTATTCGTTCTTCAATGCCGTCGGCGATCGGCCGAAAATGATCATGTTCTCATCAAGCGGTCGAAAGGACAGTCTGCGAAATGCCGAGGAGACCGGCGTCTTCACGACCAGCTTCGCCAGTCGGACGCTGCTGGAGAAGGTGAGCCGGTCTTCGGCTGCCGTACCTTATGGTACGGACGAGTTTGCCTTGGCCGGATTGACGGCAGTCGACGGTCGTCTGGTCGCTGCGCCCTATGTTGGAGAAGCGGTCGCTGTCCTGGAGTGCCGGGTGACCTTGGTGACGACGCTGAAAGATATCGATGGCATGGACACGGACAGTCATGTTGTCTTCGGCCAGGTTGTCGGCGTTCATATCGACGAAAGCGTGATTCGCGACGGACGTTTCGATCTCGCTCTCGCCGATCCGATCCTGCGGGCGGGCTATATGGACTACGCCGGGATTTCGCCGCTCATTCAACTGGCCAGGCCATCGGCGCCGGGCAGGGGTTAAGAAACGTGGTGAACGTTTCATAAAGACTTTGCCGCTAGGGTCTTCACAGCCGGATCATCCGGTTTGCGTGTCCGTAGCGAGTGGGTCTGACTGTGATCGTTGCCGCATTTCTCCGATGGGTCGAAACTGCCAAGGCGCAGGAGCGCGCGAAAGCAGCCAATGCCCTTGCGCGCGCCTATCTGAAATCCGAAATGTCACCCGAGGAGCGGCACAAAGCCCAGGTCGCCATGACCTATCTGCTTGATGATCCGTCTCCCCAGGTGCGCCTCGCCTTGGCTGAGGTTCTTGCGGCCGAGCCCCGCGCTCCGCGCGGTCTCATGGTGTCGCTTGCAGAGGATCAGCCCGAGATTGCCTCTTCCGTGATCCTGCTCTCTCCCGTTCTGACCGACGCGGACCTGGTCGATATCGCTGGACGCGGCACGGTCGAGACGCGCGCGCTGGTGGCGGCGCGCGGTACGGTGAGTGTCGGGGTGGCGGCGGCTCTTGCCGAAATTGGAGATGCCTGCGAGCTTGAAGTTCTCCTCGAAAATCCAGGCGCCAGACTGACCCCCTTTACCCTGAAGCGCATTGCCGAACGTCATGGCCGCAGCGAGCGGATCCGCGCATTGCTGCTGGAGCGTGACGATCTCTCCGCTGGCCTGCGTCAGCTTCTGGTCCAGTTCGTGGCGGAGGCTTTGTCTGGCTCCGGTCTGGTACTTGGGGCAATCGGCAGCCGCCGTATCGAACGCATTGCCCGCGAAGCGAGCGACAGTGCGACCGTTGCCCTTTTGTCGGATGTGCATGGTGACGAATTGCGCCGTCTGACCGAGCAGCTGCGCACGGCCGGTCGGCTGACGCCCGCCTTCCTCATGCATGCGCTTTGCGCCGGACGCACCGATTTCTTTGCGGCAGCGATCGAAGCCATCTCGGGTCTGGACGAACGCCGCGTGCGCGCCATTCTGGCCACCGGCCGATTGCACGCCGTACGTGCCCTTTTGGAAGCGACCGGCCTCTCGCGCGAAATCAGCCCGCTCTTCGTCGATGCGATCATGCAGTGGCGCAGCCTTATCGAGTCAGCCAATGGCCTGGACCTCGACAATATTGCCCACCGTCTCATCGCACGCCATCGCGAACAGACGGACCTCAGCGACACGGCGCGTGCGCTGCTCGATATGGTGGAAAGACTGGCGATCGCCGAGGAACGGCGTCTTGCCCGCGATTATGCAAGCGGGCTCGCCCTCGCTGCCGCCTGAATTCGATCCCCTAGGGAATGATTTTCTTGGCGACCCAGGAATAGCTGTCCGAGACGACGTGAATCGGCGTCTCGAAAATCATCTTGAACTGCGCTCGGCCGGGAAGCACCTCACGGATGCTGTCGATCGCGCGTGAGGTGAGCGTCTTGTGCTCTTCGGTAAGAGTGGGTGTCGCACTGGCGACCGCAGCGGCATTCGCTTCTGTCGATTCGGCGATGGCATCGGCGATTTCCGGAGGCGGCTCCTGGCAGACGGCAACGGCTGTCGGAAACGCGATATTGCTATAGCGCTCCAACACCGTTTCGGACGCCGCATCGCAGAGTTCGACCGAGACGAACCGTTCCGGTGGCGTCTCGACGAACTGGCATTGGCTGACGCTGTCATCGCAGCCGAGTATGGTCATCATGATCAAGGCGGTTTTCATCGACGCGGGCGCTCCTCCAGATGATGGCTGCGACGAAACACAAGGATTGGAGCCAAAACAAGGCTTCGGATACCGCCAAGATCGACCGGGCCCGTTGCCTTAGACGGGGAGCTTGACGTCAGGTCCTTGAAACCTGGCGTGGCCGGGGCGGCGGAGCAGGCACGTCGACGATCTCGGTCATCTCCGCAGGCAAGGCGTGGTCTAGACCTGCGTCTGCGGCGAACTCTTCGGAGAGCTCGACTTCGCGGATCCACTCACGCCAGATCGAGACCAGGAGCGCCATCAGGACGGGGCCGATGAACAGGCCCAGGAACCCCATGGTTTTGACGCCGCCAACCAGGCCGAAAAACGTCGGAAGGAAAGGCAGCTTGATCGGTCCTCCGACGAGGCGCGGGCGCACCGTCTTGTCGACGATGAAGAGTTCGACGGAACCCCAGAGGAACAGAGCCACGCCCTGGACGACCAGACCGCTGGCAGCCAGGTAGATCGAGACGAGGGTGAACGACAGGGGCGCGCCACCGGGGATGAGCGCCATGACGCCAGTGATGACACCGAGCGTCACGGGGGAGGGCACGCCGGCAAGCCAGTAGGCGATGCCGAGCACGATGCCTTCGCCGATCGCGATCAGCGTCATGCCTGTCACGGTCGAGCTGATCGTTGCCGGCACGACGCGCGAAATGCGCTCCCAGCGATTGGGCAGGATGCGCTCACCGAGAAGGTCCAGCTGTCGGGCGAAATTGGCGCCATCGCGGTAGACGAAAAACAGAGCGATCAGCATGAAAAGCAGCGTCAGAAGCAGGTGGAAAAGCCCGTCACCGGCCGCGATCACCGCCCTGTAGATATTGCCGATATTGGCGCCGCTGACGATCTGGATCAGCTCGCCGATCGATCCGGGTTCGCCCACATGCATGCGCCATTTGTCGGCCAACCACTCGCCAGCCCAGGGAAGGGCCGTGATCCAGGCCGGCGGCGGTGCGCCGATGCGATTGGCCTCGACCGCCCAAAGGATCCATTGCCGTACTTCGTCCACCGCATAGCTGACCGCAATGCCGATCGGGACGACGAGAAAGGCAATGATAAACAGGATCGCACAGGTGGCGCCAATGGTGGTGTTGCCGTTGACGTTTCTCAGCAAGCGGCGATAGAGCGGCCAGCTGGCAAAGGCAACGACCAGCGACGCAAGCACCGGGACCACAAAGCCGTGAAAGAAATAGATCGCCGCGATGCCGATCAGCACAAGCAGCCAGCGGGCGACGGAGATCGGCGTGATCAGGGCAATACGGTTCGCCGTGGCCTGGCCAAGCCAGCGCGGTCCCTTTTGCGGGTTCTGTTGGTCGACCTGGCTCACAATCGTCTGCGCCCCTCTGCCTGATACTCCTGCATATGGGGCATTATCGACTTCGACACAAGCCGCGACCATGGTCGCGGCGTCGCAGGCGTGGGATCAGATGTCCAGATTTTCCGCAAATGCCGCGCGTTCCTGGATGAAGCGGAAACGGGCTTCCGGTTTGGTGCCCATCAGGGCATCCACGGCGTCGCGTGTGCCTTCAAAATCGACGTCGTCGATGCCAACACGCAAGAGCGTGCGCTTGGCCGGATCCATCGTCGTTTCCTTGAGCTGTGCCGGCATCATTTCGCCAAGGCCTTTGAAGCGGCCGATTTCCACCTTCTTGCCCTTGAACACCGTCTCCATCAGCTCGGCGCGATGCGCATCGTCGCGGGCATAGACGGTCTTGGCGCCCTGGCGGATGACATAGAGCGGCGGCACGGCGAGATAGAGATGGTTGCCGCGGATGAGTTCGGGCATTTCCTGGTAGAAGAAAGTGATCAGCAGCGAGGCGATATGCGCGCCGTCGACGTCGGCATCGGTCATGACGATGATGCGTTCATAACGCAGATCCTCGTCGCGATATTTTGTCCGCGTGCCACAGCCGAGCGCCTGAATAAGGTCGGCGATCTGCTGGTTGGCCATCAGCTTTTCGCGGCTCGCCGAACCGACATTGAGGATCTTGCCGCGCAAGGGAAGGATCGCCTGGTTGGCGCGGTTGCGCGCCTGCTTGGCCGAGCCACCGGCCGAGTCACCTTCGACGATGAAGAGTTCAGCGCCTTCTGCCGTATTCTGCGAGCAGTCGGCAAGCTTGCCCGGCAGGCGCAGCTTGCGCACCGCCGTCTTGCGGTTGACTTCCTTTTCCTTGCGGCGGCGCAGGCGCTCTTCCGCACGCTCGATCACCCAGTCGAGCAGCTTGGCCGCCTCGTTCGGGTTGTCGGCGAGGTAATGGTCGAAGGGATCACGCAACGCGTTTTCGACGATGCGCTGAGCTTCGACGGTGGCGAGCTTGTCCTTGGTCTGGCCAACGAATTCCGGCTCCCGGATGAAGACCGAGAGCATGCCGACGGCCGAGATCATCACGTCGTCGGTGGTGATCTGCTGGGCGCGCTTGTTCTGTGTCAGTTCGGCGTAGTTCTTCAGGCCCTTGGTGAGCGCAATGCGCAGACCCGCTTCATGCGTTCCGCCTTCGGGCGTTGGAATGGTGTTGCAATAGGAATGCAAAGCCGGATCGCCACCATACCAGGTGACGGCCCATTCCATGGCGCCGTGGCCACCGGTCTTCTCGGTCTTGCCGGCGAAGATCTCGCGGGTAACCGTGAACTCTTTGCCGAGCGTCGCGGCCAGATAGTCCTTCAAGCCGCCGGGGAAGTGGAAGACGGCCTTTTCCGGAATGTCTCCGCCTTCCGGCACCATGCCGGGATCGCAGGACCAGCGGATCTCGACGCCACCGAAAAGATAGGCTTTGGACCGCGCCATGCGGAAAATCCGGCCCGGATCGAACTTGGCATGATCGCCGAAAATCTGCGGATCCGGGTGGAAGCGAACGCGCGTCCCGCGGCGATTGTGTACTTCGCCCAGTTCTTCGAGCCCGCCCTGCGGCACGCCGCGGGAAAAGGTCTGGCGATAGAGTTTGCGATTGCGGGCAACCTCGACCTCGAGCAGGTCGGAGAGTGCGTTAACGACGGAGACGCCGACCCCGTGCAGACCGCCGGAGGTCTCATAAGCCTTGCCGTCGAATTTACCGCCGGCATGCAGCTTGGTCATGATCACTTCAAGCGTCGACTTGCCCGGAACCTGCGGATGCAGTTCGACGGGGATACCACGGCCGTTGTCGGTGACGGTGAGGAAACCCTCGGTATCGAGATGCACGTCGATGAAGTTGGCATGCCCGGCGACCGCCTCGTCCATCGAGTTGTCGATGACTTCGGCAAAGAGGTGGTGCAGGGCCTTCTCGTCCGTGCCGCCGATATACATGCCCGGACGCATGCGCACAGGCTCCAGACCCTCCAACACGCGGATCGAGGAGGCGCCGTAATCGTCGCCGGAAGAGGTCCTCAACGGTGCAACAGGCTGAACTGGCGCCACAACGGGCTTCTCGGCGCGCGCGGGTGCGGCCGTCGGTTCGGCGTCGACCTTGGTCGGGATCGGCATTGCCGAAAAGAGATCGTTGTCGTCCATGGCGTCGTTCGATACTCTGTTGATGGTGAAGCCGGACCGTCGGCACCTTCGGCGAGCCGCCGCGTCAGGCCTTTCGCGGATGCGAATCACGACCTGACTGTGCCACAAAGTGGGCGCAGGCACGAAGGGCCGCACAAGCCGGCTCTTTCTGAAAGCGGATGAGCTTTGCTTGCCGCAAATCCGGAACGCAAGGCTGAGAGCCAGAGGAAAATCATCTTCCATGCAGATGTCCACAGCTGATTTCCGCATCGCGGCAATATTCTGCGTTCTCGTTCCGTTTCTGTCTGCATCTCTTGCCCGTGCCGAGACTCTCGCGCCCTACAAGGATGATCTCTTCTCCGGTCAGACGGTGCTCGAAACCGCCGACGACGGCGACTTTACGCGTGTCGATTACCAGGAACTGCGTGATATCAACGGCCGCGACAGCATCCCGGAGCGGCGGGTCAAGGATCGCTACGTCTCGCTGAAAGTGCGCCGCCTGCAGGAAAACCAGACACTGTCTCTTTCGACAGGCCCGCTCGAGGTGGCCCGCGTCGGCGCAGATGCCGGCCAGGCCTTCACCGTGATCTTCATTCACGGACGGGGCGGGGACCGTCGGCTCGGCATGAATGACTTGACCTTCGGGGGCAATTTCAACCGTCTCAAAAATCTCGCTGCCGACAATGGCGGAACCTATTACAGCCCATCGGTGCGCAGCTTCAACGAACCAGGTGTTGCCGAAATCGCGGCGCTGATCGACCATGCGGCCGCCCAGTCAGGCGGTCGGCCGGTCGTGCTTGCCTGTGCTTCCATGGGAAGTTTCATCTGCTGGGGCATTTCGCGGGATCCAAAGGCGGTCGCGCATCTCTCCGGAATGGCAGTTCTTGGCGGTGCCCCCGACCCTGACCTGCCGAAATCGGCCGCTGCCAAGGCAAAACTGCCGATCTGGTTCACCCACGGCAGCCGGGACAGTGTCTACGCCGCCGACGACCAGATTGCGATTTACCGGAAGCTGCGCAAGGCAGGTGAGCCTGTCCGTTTCACGCTGTACGAGACGGGGTCCCACGGCACGCCAGTGCGTATGTCCGACTGGAGAGCACTGCTCAACTGGCTGATCCGTTGACCGCAAAACCTGCGGCAGCGAGCCGTTCAAGCGGCGCGAGCGCCGGAACCACGCGATTGCGCCCCTGTTTCTTCGCCTCATAGAGCGCCTTGTCGGCCCGTCGCAACAAGTCCTGCAGGGTCAAGTCTTTGGTCTCGCCGCCGGCCGTGCCGATGCTGGCGGTGACCACGCCCGGAGGTGAAAGGCCCTCATGACGGATGGCCAGGTCTTCGATCGCGAGCCGGATTCGTTCGGCCGCCGCATGGGCTTCGTCCGGGCGCGCATCCGGCATCAGGATGAGGATTTCTTCACCGCCGAAGCGGAAGACGGACGCACTCGTGCCGACGCTGTTGTTGATCGCACGAGCCACGGCTCTGAGACAATCATCTCCGTCCAGGTGGCCATGCACGTCATTGAAGAGTTTGAATCTGTCGATATCGAGCATCATCGCGAAGACGGCGCAGCTCTCGACGGACTGCCACAATTGACGCTCGATCCGGACCAGAGACCGTCGATTGAGGAGCCCTGTCAGTTCATCCCTGTCCGACTGCCACTGCAGTTGCTGATGAAGCGATGTCGCATGCAGGCAATTGAGGAAGTTCATGCGCTCGGAATGCTCTTGAAAGTAGGCGCCGAGGCCGAGGAAGATCGAAATGGTGACGTAGAAGGTGACGAGCCCCTGAAAGGTGACGCTGTCGAAGCTCGGTATGTGCCAGCAGATCGTCAGGTGGATGGCACTCAGCAGAATGAGGCCCGCAATCAGGCTGGGGAACCTCGGCCGTAAACCCACGACCAGGAAAAGAAAGGTCGCCACGTTTCCCGTCTGGTAGGTGAAGAGATCCTCGCTCGTGCTGTGCATGGCAACCAGCATCGGAAGGGCGCCGCCCACAAGCACGATGGCGAGCGAGAGCAGGTCGTAATCCCGCGCATTTCGCCGCGTCATCGCCAGAAACGTTACGACGACGGCAAAGGGCGTGAAGATGCCGAACCGGACGAGCATCAAGGCATCCAGTTGATCCGGCACCATTGTTGCGTCGCCGAAGAAGACGAGGTCATATATGAATGTGCCGACAAGAGCCCAGATCGGCGCACGGCGGACCCGATGTTCGGTATAGTCCCGCAGGTAGAGCTCTTCGATGGCCCTGTCGAAACGGAGCCGGTTGACGCCCTTGCTTAGCTGCCTTTCCACCGTCTGTAGCTGGGTCTCTTCCAAGAAATCTCTCCTCTGGCTTGCGCCAGTATGGAAGCGAATACTGAAAAGTCGCTGAATGACGGTGGGCCAATTCTGATTGGAAGCGCTTTGCCCTTCTTGCCATGCCATTGGGCAGCGGAGGTTCACATTTTCACCATGCCGCCCGATAAAGCGGCCAAAACGGCATCACAATCTTTCCTTCCCGGCACAGATTTGCTAGGCCGCAAGAGCAAAATAGAGGTTTGATCACGATATGACACCGGATGTTCGTCCGCTCGTCGCGGGCAATTGGAAAATGAATGGAACGCGGGCGTCGCTCGATCAGATCAAGGCGATTGCCGAAGGCGTTCAGGGACCGCTGGCCGAAAAGGTCGAAACCCTGATCTGCCCGCCGGCGACGCTTCTCTATGTGTCGACTGCACTCTGCACTGACAGCCCGTTGCAGATCGGGGCCCAGGATTGCCACCAGAACGCCTCTGGCGCGCATACTGGTGATATCTCCGCCGAAATGATCGCCGATTGCTTCGGGACCCATGTGATCGTCGGTCATTCAGAGCGCCGCACCGACCATGCCGAGACCGACCATCTGGTTCGTGCAAAGGCGGAAGCCGCCTTTGCGGCCGATCTCACGGCTGTCATCTGCATTGGCGAAACAGCAGAAGAGCGCAAATCCGGCCAGACTCTCGACATCCTCAAGCGTCAGCTTGCAGGGTCGGTGCCGGACGGCGCCAAGGCTGAGCGCACGGTGATCGCTTATGAACCCGTATGGGCGATCGGCACGGGCCTGACGCCCACCAGCGACGATGTGGCGGAAGCCCATGCTTTCATGCGCGCAGAATTGGTGAAGCGCTTCGGTGCGGAAGGCCAGTCCATGCGTCTGCTCTATGGTGGTTCGGTCAAGCCCTCCAACGCCCGTGAACTGATGGGCGTCGCGAATGTCGACGGTGCGCTCATCGGCGGAGCGAGCTTGAAGGCGTCGGACTTCCTTGCCATATACCGGGTCTATGAGGAACTCACCGCCTGAGGCCGAAAGGTTGAAAAGCGGGGAAGGGGCTTTCAAAGCCCGCTTCTCTCATGTAAAGACCCGCCAACCTCATTGATTTTGCCCGTCTCGGGCAGGATGGACATTCCATGCAGACCGTATTGCTCGTTATCTACCTCATGGTCGTCGTTGCCCTGATCGGCGTCGTCCTCATCCAGCGCTCGGAAGGCGGCGGTCTCGGCATCGGTGGCGGCTCCGGCTTCATGTCGGCCCGTGGCACTGCCAATGCCCTGACCCGCACCACGGCGATCCTGGCGACCCTGTTTTTTGTGATCTCGCTGGCGCTCGGCATTCTGGCCCGCTACGAATCCAAGCCGACCGACATTCTGGATCGGATCCCCGTTGGTAACGGCACGACGCAGGGCGGAGGCAATGTCCTCGACCAGCTTCCAGGTGCCGCACCCGCGACCCAGGCGCCGGCGACAACCCCGGCGGCTCCGGCACCTGCCGATCCGAACGCTGTTCCGAACAACTGATCGGCACGCATCTCATCACTCCGGCGGGCCCCAGGGTCCGCCGGTTTTCTTTTGTCTGAATTCCGCCGCGCCCACGAAAATTGTGCGTGATGCCATTTTGGGCTGGCGGAATCGAATCTGAAACGGTATCCGGTGAAGCCCATGGCGCGATATGTATTCATCACTGGCGGCGTGGTTTCCTCTCTCGGTAAAGGAATTGCGGCCGCGGCACTCGGAGCATTGTTGCAGGCACGGGGTTACCGCGTGCGTCTGCGCAAGCTGGACCCCTATCTCAATGTTGACCCGGGCACCATGAGCCCGACTCAGCACGGCGAAGTTTTCGTCACCGATGACGGTGCCGAAACCGATCTCGACCTCGGCCACTATGAGCGTTTTACCGGGCGCTCGGCCACCAAGACCGACAACATCACCACCGGTCGCATCTACAAGAACATCATCGACAAGGAACGCCGCGGCGACTATCTCGGCGCAACCGTCCAGGTCATTCCGCACGTGACGAACGAGATCAAGGATTTCGTCATTGAGGGTAATGACGAGTATGATTTTGTCATCTGCGAGATCGGTGGCACCGTCGGCGATATCGAAGCCATGCCGTTCATGGAAGCGATCCGCCAGCTCGGCAACGACCTGCCGCGCGGCACGGCCGTCTATGTTCACCTGACCCTGATGCCTTACATACCTGCAGCCGGCGAGCTGAAGACCAAGCCGACGCAGCATTCGGTCAAGGAATTGCAGGCGCTCGGTATCCATCCTGACATTCTGCTGGTGCGCGCCGATCGCGAGATCCCGCAGGCCGAGCGCCGCAAGCTCTCGCTGTTCTGCAACGTGCGTGAAAGTGCCGTGATCCAGGCCCTCGACGTCGCCAACATCTACGACGTGCCGATGGCCTATCACAAGGAAGGCCTCGACAACGAAGTTCTCGCCGCATTCGGCATCGAACCGGCGCCGAAGCCGCGTCTGGATGCCTGGGAAGAGGTGTGCAACCGGATCCACACTCCCGAAGGCGAAGTCACGATCGCAATCGTCGGCAAGTACACCGGCCTCAAGGACGCTTACAAGTCGCTGATCGAGGCGCTCTATCACGGTGGCATCGCCAACCGCGTCAAGGTCAAGCTTGAATGGATCGAGTCGGAGATCTTCGAAAAGGAAGATCCGGCGCCGTGGCTGGAAAAGGTCAACGGCATTCTCGTTCCCGGCGGTTTCGGCGAACGTGGCTCGGAAGGCAAGATCCTGGCCGCCCAGTTTGCCCGCGAGCGCAAGGTGCCCTATTTCGGCATCTGCTTCGGCATGCAGATGGCCGTCGTCGAAGCGGCTCGCCATCTTGCCGGCATCGACAAGGCTTCCTCGACGGAATTCGGCAAGACCGATGAACCGGTTGTTGGCCTGATGACCGAATGGATGAAGGGCAACGAGCTCGAAAAGCGTTCGGCCGTTGGCGACCTCGGTGGCACCATGCGGTTGGGCGCCTACAAGGCCTCGCTCAAGAAGGGCACCAAGATCTCCGAGATCTATGGCTCAACGGATATCTCCGAGCGCCATCGCCATCGCTACGAAGTCAATGTGGACTATAAGGATCGTCTCGAAGCCTGCGGCCTCGTCTTCTCCGGCATGTCGCCGGACGGACTGCTGCCGGAAACCGTCGAATATCCTGACCATCCGTGGTTCATCGGCGTCCAGTACCATCCGGAACTGAAGTCGCGCCCGCTTGATCCGCATCCGCTCTTTGCAAGCTTCATCGGCGCAGCACTTGAGCAGGCACGGCTCGTCTGAGACGACCGCTCGACATCGTACTACCCAGAATGACCCGGCTTTCGAGCCGGGTTTTTTCGTTCAAGCCAGACGCAAGCCTGACTGCCTACCTTGGGTGGAAAAAAGGAGGCGAGACATGCGCATTGGCGAAACAGGGTTGTACTTACCGACTTACTCGACAAAGCCGAAACCCACATCGGAGGCTCCGTCGAGTTATGACGCGGGCAAACCGCAGGCTTTCGGCAACATACCGGAGCGCGGCCGATCCTCGACAAGCCTGGAGTCTAATCTCTGGCAACTGCGGGCAGGCAAGTATTTGCATGAGGAAACCGCAGAGGCGGCGCAGAAGCGCGACGCTTTGCGGGCGGAGTTTCTCGACGAAAGCAGAAAAACACCAGCCGAGCGCATCCGGGAGAAATACCTCAAGGAAAACGGCCTGACCGAAGAGATGCTCGCAGAGATGTCGCCCGAAGATCGAGAGGCCGTCGAGGACCAGATTGCGGCCTTGATCAAGCGACAGTACGGACTGGAAGATACCAAATCCAGCAACGTCGACGCCACGACCGACGCCAGCGTCGGCCAATCAAACGGTTAGGGTCGGAGCAACAGCACCGGCACCTCTTCGCCTTCCATCGCCATCGGCGCATGTGGAGGTCTGACGATGAGGCAGTCCGACTGCGAGAAGATGCGCATCATCGATGAGTCCTGTTTGCCGAAGCTTTCGACAACAGGCGTTTGATCCGATTCGCGAAACAGCCGCGCCCGCACATAGTCCTGACGTTTGTCATTGGCGGGCAGGGCTGTGCGCAACCGTGCTGTTGCCATGCGCTTAGGCGGCATTATCCGTCCGAGACGGCAAAGCAGAGGCTCGAGGAACAGAAGCCCGCATACGAGGCTGGACACCGGATTGCCCGGAAGTCCAAGCACCTGCATTCCGCCCAGTCGGCCAACCATCAGAGGCTTGCCCGGTCGCATGGCGATCCGCCAGAAATCGAGTTCCATTCCGGCCGACACCAGCGTCGACTGGACGAGGTCGTGGTCGCCGACGGATGCACCGCCGAGGGTGACCAAGACATCGACGCGACTTTCCTGCGCGCGTGCGATGGCTGCCAGCAATGCCGCACGATCATCCGCGACGATACCGAGATCGATGACGTCGGCGCCATTGTCGCGGGCAAGGGCCGCGATGCCGAAGGTGTTGGATCCGATAATCTGGCTCGGTCCGGGTTGCCGGCCCGGAGCAACCAGCTCATCGCCCGTCGCAAGGATGCCGACCCTTGGCCGCCGCAGGACGGGCACACGGGCATGATTCATGGCTGCGGCAAGCGTCAGGTGACTGAAGTCGAGACGTATGCCGGCGGCGAGCGCCGTGTCGCCTTCAGCGAAATCCTGCCCCCGCGGGCGTATGTGCCGGCCAGATGTCACCGGAAACGCTGTACGAATCCGTCCATCTGCGAGCGTCTCGGCATCCTCCTGGAGCAGAACACTGTCGGCCCCCTCGGGAACTGGCGCACCGGTGAAGATCCGGACCGTCTCACCGCCGCCGACACGCCCGGAAAAACCGTGGCCCGCCGCCGATTCGCCGATGATGCTCAATGTGGCCCCGACCTCGGCAGCATCTTCGGCGCGAAGGGCATACCCATCCATGGCCGAGGCATCAAAGGGAGGCTGAGTGAGGCGGGCGGCGAGATCATCGGCCAGCACGCGCCCATTGGCCTCGTGCAGCGAGACGGCCTCGATTTCGACAACTGGTTGGGCGGCCGCCAGAAGGCGCGCCAAGGCATCCTCGACCGGCAGCAGCGACATCACACGCGCTCCGGATGCCGGAAATCGCCTGACTTCCCACCGCTCTTTTCCATCACCCGTATGCCGCCGATCTCCATCGTCTTGTCGACGGCTTTCGCCATGTCGTAGATCGTCAGGCATGTCACCGAAACGGCGGTCAGAGCTTCCATCTCGACACCGGTCTTGCCGGTGAGCTTGACGGTCGCTTCGACGCGAAGCCTGGAACGGTCGGCATCTTCGGTGATGTCGATGGTGACCTTGGACAGCATCAAAGGATGACAGAGCGGAATGAGATTGGCCGTCTGTTTCGCCGCCATGATGCCGGCGATACGCGCCGTACCGATGACGTCGCCCTTCTTGGCGTTACCGTCCCGGATGATCGCAAGGGTTTCCGGTTTCATCGTAACGAAGCCTTCAGCAACCGCGATCCGGACCGTGTCATCCTTCGCCGAGACATCGACCATATGCGCCTCGCCGGCGGCACCGAGATGCGTCAGTGCGGTCGGTCCGCCCGTCATTCCGCAGCCAGCGTGCCGGGCTTGCCGGTCAACAAGATTCGGGTCGCCTCGGCGACGTCGTCCTTGCGCATCAGACTTTCGCCGACGAGGAAGGTCGAGATTCCCGATTTCTGCAGCCGCTGGCAGTCTTCATAGGTGAAGATTCCGCTTTCGCCGACCAGCAGGCGGTCGGAAGGCACCATGGCGGCCAGTTCTTCGCTGACGCCGAGGCTCACTTCGAAGGTGCGAAGATTGCGATTGTTGATGCCGACGAGTGGGGACGTGAGCTTGAGCGCCCGCTTCATTTCCTCGGCATCATGCACTTCGATCAGAACGTCCATACCGAGTTCGAAGGCAACCCCTTCAAGCTCGGCGGCTTCGCCGTCCGAAAGCGAAGCCATGATCAACAGAATGCAGTCACCACCCCAGGCCCGGGCTTCATAGACCTGGTAGGCATCGAACATGAAATCCTTGCGCAAGGCCGGCAGCGAGCAGGCCTTGCGGGCGGCTGTCAGGAATTCCGGGGCGCCTTGAAAGCTCGGCGTGTCCGTAAGCACGGAAAGACAGGCAGCGCCTCCCGCCTCATAGGCGGCCGCAAGCGCCGGCGGATCGAAGTCCGGACGGATGAGGCCCTTGGACGGGCTGGCCTTCTTGATCTCCGCAATCAGGCCGAACCGCTCCTGGTCCCGCGCGCGCGACAGCGCCTGGTAGAAGCCGCGCGGCGCGTCCTGGGCCGCGATGCGGTCCTTCAGTTCGGCAAGCGAAACGGCGGCCTTGGCGGCTGCGATTTCTTCCCGCTTGTAGGTTTCGATGCGCTTCAGGATATCGGTCATGATGGCAAGCTTAGTCCTGAGTGGCGGAATTGGAAATGGCGATCAGCTTTTCGAGGGCGCGTGCGGCGGCCCCACTGTCGAGCGACTGGCTCGCAAGGTGCATGCCTTCGGTCACGTCCTGGGCCTTTCCGGCGACGATGAGTGAGGCGGCAGCGTTGCACAGCGCCACATCCCGATAGGCCGTCTTTGCGCCGCCAAGCACATCACGCAGAGCGGCCGCGTTCACCGTACCATCGCCACCTCGGATCGCATCGAGCGAGACCTCGGCCACGCCGAAATCGGCTGGCGTCAATTCAAAGGTGCTGATCTCGCCGTCCTTGAGTGCCGCAACCAGAGAAGGGCCGGTTGTGGTGATCTCGTCCAGACCACTTCCGTGGACAACCCATGCACTGCTGAGGCCGAGATCTCGCAGCGCTTCAGCCCCAGGCACCAGCCATTCCGGCGAATACACACCGAACAGCTGCTTCTTCACCTGTGCCGGGCTCGAAAGGGGACCTACGATGTTGAAGATCGTGCGTGCACCGAGCTCGACGCGGGCAGAGCCCACATGGCGCATGGCAGGGTGGTGGATCTGGGCGAACATGAAGCCGATGCCGGCCTCGTGAATGCATCGGGAAATGGTCTGCGGGTCGATGTCGAGCTTAACACCGAGCTGCGAGAGCGCATCGGCTGTACCAGACTTTGAGCTCAGCGCGCGGTTGCCGTGCTTGGCCACCGGCACGCCGGCGCCCGCCACGATGATCGCGGCGAGGGTGGAGATATTGTAGGTATTGGTACCGTCACCACCTGTCCCGACGATGTCGATGGCGCCTTCCGGTGCGTCGACCACGACCATTTTCTGGCGCATGATCGAGACAGCCCCGGCGATCTCGTCGACCGTTTCGCCGCGAACGCGCAGACCCATCAGAAATCCGCCAACCTGCGCCATGCTCGCTTCGCCGGACATCAGGATTTCGAACGCGTCGCCAGCTTCCTGGCGGGTCAGAGATTGGCGGCTCGCGATCTTCGCGATGAAGGGTTTCAACCCGGACATGGACGTGCTCCCCCTGACGTCGGCGTTAGCGAACGATGGCCTGCTGGGCCAGCGCCTGGTTGAATGTCACGCCATATTGCGCCTGCAACTGTCCGACCATCTGGTCGAGAATGTCGTCGCCAGCCGAATTGGCCATGGAGACGATCTGCTCGTCCTCGTTGCTCAGCACGCCACCTGCGGCCTGGTCGCGAACAGCGGTCACGGTCAAAAGAATCTGGGTCGCCGGATCGCCGCCGGATGCGCTGGTGACCGTGCCTTCCGGCCCGCTGAACGCCGCGGTGATCGCTGCCGGACCCAGAACCGCATCTTCGGTGCGGCGGGTAAGGCCGGCCTTGCTTTCGACCGTCAGGCCGAGTTCGGCAGCCACGTCTGCCAGCTTGCCACCATCGGCAATACGCTTGCGCAGGCTCTCGGCCTTGGCACCGAGCGCGGTGCGCTGCTGTTCCGCGGTCCAGTCGGCCACTGCCTTTTCCCGCACTTCCGCAAGTTCCCGGTCGCGCTCTGCCTTGATGTCCGTGACATCGAACCAGATGTAGCCGTTATTGCCGAGATTGACGGGCAGGGCCTCGACACCGATGTCGGTGCGGAAGACTTCTGCCAGAAGTGCGTCGCGTTCGGGAATGCCTGCAACTTCGGTTTCGCGCGTGTCGAAGCCACGGCGGTCGATGTCGGTGACCGTCAAGGCCTTCAATTTCAACTGGTCAGCTGCTTCCTTGAGCGTCGAGCCGCCCGCACGCAGATCCTCGAACTGGTCGTGCACAGCAGTGATATCGGCAATGGCGGCCGATTCGGCCAGGGCCTCGCGGATTTCATCCTTGACCTCATCGAGGCTGCGCGTACGGCCTTCCTTGATGTTCGTCACACGCAGGATGACCGGGCCAAGTGCGCCTTCGACAACCGGCGTCGTGCCGCCTTCAGCCTTCACTGCGAAGGCCGCATCGGCAAGTGCAACGTCCGGCAGGCGATCCTTCGAGAAATCGCCGAGCAGCACGTCGCTCGCCGTCTTGCCCTGGTCGGTGACGAGTTGGTCAAAGCTCGTGCCCTTGGCAAGCTCGGCGGCGGCAGCGTCGGCCAGTTCCCGCGTCTCGAACGAGAGCTGTTCGATCGTGCGCGTTCCGGCGATCTCATAAGTCGCCTTGCGACGATCGTAGTCGGCCTTGATGTCCTCGTCGCTGACGGATGCCTTGTCGGCGATGTCGGCCGGCTCCAGCTTCACATAGGTGAAGCTGCGGAATTCCGGTGCGCGGTAGCGCGACTTGGTCGTATCGAACCATGTCTTCAGCGTCGCGTCGTCAGGCGCTTTGATCGGGTCGATATTGGCGTTGGAGAGCAGCAGATAGTTGATGTCGCGGTTCTCGTAACGATAGTCCTTGATCGCATCGACGAGGACCTTCGGTGCGACGAAACCGTCTGCGGTCGCATCGACGATCTGGCTGCGGATCGCAACCTTGGAGCGCTCCTGGATGTAGTCGTCTTCGCGCAGGCCCGAATTGCGCAGGCGCGAGGTGAACAGTGCACGATCGAAGTTGCCGGCCGAGTTCTTGAAGGCCGGGTCATCGGCGATCAGCTGGGCAAGCCGGTCCTGCGACAGGCCGAGATTCATGTCCGATGCCAGCTGATCGAGGGCCGCACCCGCAGCAAGCTGGGAGAACACCATGGATTCGACGCCGAACGCCTTGGCCTGTTCGGTGGTCAACTGGGTTCCGAACCGATTGCTGAGATCGGTAACCTGGCGCTGATAGGCAAAGGCGAAGTCCCGCGTCGAAACCGTCTGGTCGCCCACGGCCACCACCGTGTCGGAATTGCTGGTGAACAGCGAAGCCGAAACGCCCCACACGCCGAAGGATGCCACCAGCAAAAGCAGCAGGATCTTGGCGAACAGGGTCTGGGAAACTTTTCTCAATATGACGAGCATCGGGACGCATGAACCTCTTGACTGATCTTCGCACGGGCGAAGCGGGTGGACTTCCTTAGAACAAAGATCAAAGGAATTGAAGGCGTATCCGGTCGAAAAGAGGCAGGAGGGTATCTCTGCCCCGCCGGCACAGAAAAGTGATGGCGCGAAGCGCCCGGCGCAGCAGTTTCAGCTGTCGGAGAGGTCCAGTAACGGAAACCCGTGCCGGGCGAGCACGGCGGGTCTGATGCCATGAACCGAAATGCAAAAGGCCGGCGATGTGCCGGCCTTCCGAAATGTCTGTGGCGTGTGATCAGCGATCGGTGATCGGCTTGTAATCGCGCTTCGGTTCGCCGGTATAGAGCTGACGCGGACGGCCGATGCGCTGCTGCGGATCTTCGATCATTTCGTTCCACTGTGCGATCCAGCCGACGGTGCGGGCAAGCGCGAACAGAACGGTGAACATGGTCGTCGGGAAGCCGAGCGCGCGCAGCGTGATGCCCGAATAGAAGTCGACATTCGGGTAGAGCTTCTTCTCGATGAAGTAGGGGTCGTTGAGCGCGATCTTCTCGAGTTCGAGCGCCACCTTCATCAGCGGGTCGTCGCCGTGGCCGGTCGCTTCCAAGACCTCGTACATGGTCTTCTGCATGATCTTCGCGCGCGGGTCATAGTTCTTGTACACGCGGTGGCCGAAGCCCATGAGACGGAACGGATCGTTCTTGTCCTTGGCCTTGGCGATATATTCCGGAATACGGTCGACCGAGCCGATTTCCATCAGCATGTTGAGGGCCGCTTCGTTCGCACCGCCATGGGCGGGGCCCCAGAGGCAGGCGATGCCGGCCGCAATGCAGGCGAACGGGTTGGCACCCGAGGAGCCGGCGAGACGGACCGTCGAAGTCGACGCGTTCTGCTCGTGATCCGCATGCAGGATGAAGATGCGGTCCATGGCGCGGGCCAGAACGGGGTTCACCTTGTACTCTTCGCAGGGCACGGCAAAGCACATGCGCAGGAAGTTCGACGCGTAGTCGAGATCGTTCTTCGGATACACGAAGGGCTGGCCGACATGGTACTTGTAGGCCATGGCAGCGATCGTCGGCATCTTGGCGATCATGCGCAGCGACGCGACCATGCGCTGGTGCGGATCGGTAATGTCGGTCGAGTCGTGATAGAAGGCCGAGAGCGCGCCGACAGTGCCGACCATGACGGCCATCGGATGGGCGTCGCGGCGATAGCCGGAGAAGAACTTGCTCATCTGCTCGTGCACCATGGTGTGGTGCGTGACGCGGTAGTCGAAGTCCTTCTTCTGTGCCGGCGTCGGCAGTTCGCCGTAGAGCAGCAGATAGCAGACTTCGAGGAAGTCGCCCTTGTCGGCGAGCTGTTCGATCGGATAGCCGCGATGAAGCAGCGTGCCTTCGTCGCCGTCGATATAGGTGATCTTGGATTCGCAGGACGCGGTGGAGGTGAAGCCCGGATCGTAGGTAAAGGCGCCGGTGTGTTTGTAGAGGGCCGCGATGTCGATCACGTCAGGGCCGATCGTGCCGCCCTTGACAGTCAGGTCGACCGTCTTGTCCCCGAGTTTCAAAGAAGCGCTTTTGTCCGTCATGCTAATCCTCCGGAATTGGCGGGAAGGCGTCTCCAAAAAGCCGCCATCGGTTAAGCGTGTTGATGTAGCTATATGATACGGAAGTTAATGCCAAGCTATCCAAAGGGCAAATTGTGCGTTGCGAAATCGACGCCAATCGAACCGGACGGTTCTAATCGATTTGCATGTTGATTTGCGTTTGGCGGAGTGTCTGACACACGCTTTGATTGTCTGGTGCGGATAGCCTATTCTGCTCTGCGCCCGCGTTTTTCGCCGGGCTGCGGGTTGAGTTCAGATGGTGCATCTGCGCGAAAATAATCCTGATATCGAGGGGGAGGCGTTGCGCGCGCCGCTTGGCGAATTCGCGCCGCCATTGCGCACCGATCATCCGGTCTCCCGCCCCACCAGGAGCCGGGTCGCGCGCCTCAACGAGAGGCTCCGGAGCCTGCCCGCAGAGATACGCATTGCTGCTGGCAAGGAGAGCGGGCAGGGCCACCTCTTCCACTTTGTTCCTGTCTGTATCGGTCTTGGTGAAGTTGTCTGGTTCAGCCTCCCGGTGCCCCCGTCGACGATGAGCCTGTTGGCACTTCTGCCACTTTCCCTGATCGCCCTTTGGTTCAGTCTTGCCGGAACGAACCGCCGCGTGCTGTGTCTGGCGGCCTTGATGGTGGTCGCCGGAATGCTGCTGGCGGACGCGGAAACGCGGAGGATGGCGACGATCATTCTCGACGCCCCGGTGGTAACGACGGTGACCGGAGTGGTGGAGCGGCGGGAGGCAGGGGCCGCTGGCGAATGGCGCTATGTCATCCGTTTGTCCGCAACAGCAGACCCCGTACTTCGGCGCCCTCCGCAACGCATCTCGCTGCTGGCCCGCAGCCGTCATGGCGTGGTGCGGATTGGTGACCCGATCACCGGACGCGCGCGGCTCTCTCCGCCGTCGGGGCCGGCGCTGCCCGGCATGAACGATTTCGCCTTTCAGAGCTATTTCGCCGGCATCGGCGCTGTCGGCTTTTTTCTCGGCGCCCCCGAGCGCCCCTCGATTGCGCGTGCGGCCGAGAGCGATCTGTGGACGCAGGTGGATCAATCGCTGTTTTCACTGCGTGACCGGATTTCAGACCGCATCCATGAAGTCTTGCCCGGAGACACCGGCGCATTCGCCGCGTCCATCATAACCGGCGAACGCCGCTCGATGTCGAAGGAGGCGACGGACGCGTTGCGCCTGTCGGGTCTCGCCCACATCACCGCAATTTCCGGCCTGAACATGGCGCTTGCTGCCGGCATCTTCTTTGTCGGGTTGCGCGCTCTGCTGAGCCTTTTTCCCGGCATGGCGCAGCGCTATCCGGTCAAGAAGATTGCCGCTGGCGGTGCGCTGTTGGCGGCCACTGCCTATGTCCTCATTTCTGGCTACCAGGTTTCGGCACTGCGGGCCTATCTCATGACGGCGATCATGCTGGTTGCCGTCCTCATCGACAGACCTGCCATCAGTCTGCGCAATCTGGCCGTTGCCGCGACGATCATCCTGATTACCCAGCCTTCGGCGGTAATGGGGCCGAGTTTCCAGATGTCCTTTGCCGCAACCGCAGCATTGATCGCGGGTTATGCCGCTTGGAGAAAGGCGCCGCGCTCGATCTGGCCGGCGCCAACATCCACCTATGGAAAACTGGCGACCTTTGCCGCCAAGTTTGTCGGCGGAACGCTTGCAACCTCCTTGATCGGCGGGCTCTCGACAGCGATCTTCGCCGTTACCCATTTTCATCGGCTGTCGACGCACGGGCTGGAGGCCAACCTTGCCGCCATGCCGCTGATTTCGATCATCGTCATGCCGGCGGGCTTCATTGCCATGCTGGCGATGCCGTTCGGTCTCGACGCCCCCTTTTTCTGGATCATGGGAGGCGGGCTCGATCTCGTGCTGGTGGTCGCCCACACCGTCGCCGGTTGGGGAGAGGCGGCCTTCATTCCCCGACAGCCGACCTGGTTTCCGGTGCTTGTTGTGGTGGCTCTTCTGCTGATGACCCTTTTGCACACCGGGCTCCGCCACGGCGGCACCGTGCTTCTCGTCGTCACCTTGGCAGCGGCCTTTCTGCGTTCTGGCGAACAGCCGGCGGACCTCTTGGTCAGCGAAGATGGCCGCATGGTCGGCTTTTGGTCTCAACAAGAGCGGGTGGGAGAGGGGAGGGTCCTTGCAAGCAATCGCAAACGCCCTCCCGCCTTCCTTTTCGATCAATGGCAGCCGGCACTGGCCGCCGGCCACCATCTGCCCCCGAGCATGGAAAGTGCACCCGTGCTCCCGCCGCCTGCAGACTGGAAGAAGGAAGAAACCTGGGATTCCGCGACGATACAATTGGCAAGACAAACGCTCGAGCAACTGGTCAAGACAGCCAAAACGGGCCGCTTCATCTGCATCCGCGGCGCCTGCGCCGCAAAACTTGTTGATGGATGGACAGTGTTGACTGTTGACCGCCTGGATCTTGCCGGACCTGCCTGTGACGTCGCCGATATCGTCATCCTAGGGGCCCGCAGCCGCATGAAAGGCTGCCGGTCGACTGCAACATTCCTCAGCGAGACAACACTGCGCGCAAGCGGCGCCGTGGAAATCCGGCTTGGCGCCCACCACGACAAGACGATTGAAATCACGCCCGCCTTGTCAGGTCCGCCACGGCCCTGGACAATCCATCGTCTCTACGATTGGCGCACAGGCGAAACCGCCAGGCAACACGGCATAGATTCAGGAGCGATGAAGGACAAAGATAGCGACAGCGAGACGGAACGGAAAAACGGCCCCCACAATCCCGCAATGCATGTCCGTCAGTGATATCGGCGGATCAAGCCGACGAGCTTGCCCTGGATCTTGACCCGGTCCGGCGGGAAGATGCGCGTCTCGTAAGCCGGATTGGCCGCTTCCAGAGCGATCGAAGCGCCACGCCGACGGAAGCGCTTCAAGGTTGCTTCTTCGTCATCAACGAGTGCGACGATGATGTCGCCCGGATTGGCGTTGGAGGCATTGCGGATGATGACGGTATCGCCATCGAGGATGCCGGCGTCAATCATCGAATCGCCTTTGACCTCAAGTGCGTAATGGTCACCGGCGCCGATCATTTCGGCGGGAACGGTGATGTCATGGGTGTTGTTCTGAATGGCCGAGATCGGCACCCCGGCCGCGATTCGGCCCATGACCGGTACGCTGACGGAGGAATTCTGGTCTTCGACACTCGGTCTGGCGGGCACTGGCGGCGGCGTCTTGCCCAGGCTGCCCTCAATGACACTCGGCGCAAAACCGCGCCGCGGCTGCAGGCTGGGTGTATAGGCTTCCGGCAGCTTGATGACTTCAAGCGCACGCGCCCGATTGGGAAGCCGGCGAATGAAGCCACGTTCCTCAAGGGCCGTGATCAGTCGGTGAATGCCGGATTTCGACGCAAGATCGAGGGCATCCTTCATTTCGTCGAATGAAGGCGGCACGCCCGATTCCTTCATCCGTTCGTGAATGAAGAGAAGCAGTTCCTGTTGCTTGCGCGTCAGCATATGCGGAGCCCCGTTTGTGAAACAAATCCAGAACAGACACTATATGTTCCATTTGTGTTCCGCAAGTGGATAAATTTCCGTGAACAACCGTCGCGAAAATGCGATAGGCGTCTTCACCGTCACCGGATGACTGCGGCCATCGGACCTATCCCTGTCGGTCGGGTGACACCTGTCCCTGTCGGATCCCTTCCAAGCTCCTGTGAGAAGATCGAAATGCTGAAAGACCTGGAAAAGACCCTGCTCGGTAAGCAGGTGGATCAACTGACATCGGCCGAGAAGAAGGTCCTGAAAAAGGCACGGGAGCGACGCACGGTTTCGACGAATGCCGGTGAGGATTTCCTTGCCGGTTCGAGCTTCGGTCAACGCGTGGCAGACAGCATCGCGCGGATCGGCGGTTCCTGGAGTTTCATCATCGGCTTCCTGCTCTTTCTGGTCGCCTGGGTGATTCTCAACACGGTCATTCTGGCAGCGCGCCCGATTGATGCTTATCCCTTCATCTTCCTCAATCTTCTTTTGTCCATGGTCGCAGCCATCCAGGCGCCGATCATCATGATGAGCCAGAATCGCCAGGCGGAACGGGACCGCTTCATGGCGGCCAAGGATTACGAGATCAATCTCAAGGCTGAGATCGAGGTGCTGGCGCTTCATCACAAGATCGACGAGCAGGTTGTGAAGGAACTGCGCGATACGCGTGCCGAGATCGACACACTGCGTCAGGCGATCGAAGCTCTTACAAAACAGTCGGGCCGTTCCTAAGTGTCTCGGCGAACGAAGGTCTCTGTCATGACTGAAACAAATCCAGCGCCCCGCGCCGTCGACCACCTCGTCCTGCCGGTGATTGACCTCGATACCGCCCGGCATCGTTTCACGCAGCTTGGCTTTACCGTCGCCGCAGACGCCCGCCATCCTTTCGGCACGGAAAACGCCTGCGTGTTTTTCGGCGATGACACCTATCTCGAACCCCTCGCCATCGGCAGCCGCGAAGACTGTCTGGAAGCGGCCAGGATCGGCAATGTCTTTGTCGCACGCGATCAGGCGTTCCGCTTCCGGCGGGGAGAGGGTCTCTCTGCTGTCGTCGTCAAGTCCGACGATGCCGAGGCGGACCATGCCCGTTTTGTCACCGAAGGCATGAGCGGCGGCGATCTCTTGCGCTTTTCCCGCGAGTTTTGCTTTCCCGGTGGGCGCACCGTGGAAGGATCTTTCCGGCTCGCCTTTGCAGCCGATCTGCGATCACCTGATTTTTTTGCCTTTTCGTGCCAGCGTGTGAACCCCTTGCCGGCCGATCGTGGAGTGCTTCTGGTCCATGCGAACGGCGCCGTGGGACTTGCCCGGATCGTGCTGTGCGAGGACAATCCGAGCGACTTCCAATATCTCCTGGAAACGGTGCTGGGCCAGCGTGCCGTGACGGCCCATTCCTTCGGCCTGTCGATGGCAACGGCCAACGCCATCGTGGATGCGCTGACGCCTGAGGGGCTGGCGGCGAATTACCGACTTCCGAATTCGCGCTCTGAGCGTGGCCTTCTGGGAGCCGTGGTCGTGGTCAAGAGCCGTGATCTCGGCGTGACAGAAGCCTGCCTCGCTGCTAATGGCGTCCGGTATCACAAAACGGGTGCGCGCCTCGTGGTCGCGCCAGAAAAGGGCCAGGGCGTCGCCTTCGCCTTCGAGGAGTTGAAATGAGCACTGTGACCAATTCCGAAGTCGTCGTCGGCGAGGGCGAAGGCAAGGTTGTTTTCTCGCAGACAGGCCGTTTTGCCCTCATCGCAGGTCCCTGCCAGATGGAAAGCCGCGACCACGCCTTTATGGTGGCTGGCGTTCTCAAGGAGCTTTGCGCAAAGCTTGGTATTGGCTTGGTCTTCAAAACTTCCTTCGACAAGGCAAACCGGACGTCGCTGTCGGCTGCTCGTGGAATCGGCATTGATAAGGGGCTGGAAATATTTGCGGACTTGAAAGAGGAGTTCGGTTTCCCGGTTCTCACGGACATCCACAATGAGGAGCAGGCCGCCAGGGTTGCGACCGTGGTGGATGTTTTGCAGATCCCGGCATTCTTGAGCCGGCAAACGGATCTACTGGTCGCCGCAGCAAAAACCGGACGGGTGATCAATGTCAAGAAAGGCCAGTTCTTGGCCCCCTGGGACATGAAAAGTGTCCTCAAAAAGATCAACGACAGCGGCAATCCCAATGTGTTGCTCTGTGAACGCGGTGCCTCCTTCGGCTACAACACGCTCGTCTCTGACATGCGCTCGCTCCCAATCATGGCAGCGACCGGCGCTCCGGTCATCTTCGACGCGACCCATTCGGTTCAGCAGCCGGGCGGGCAGGGCGAGTCTTCCGGTGGTCAGCGCGAATTCGTTGAAACGCTTGCCCGCGCGGCAATCGCGGTCGGTGTTGCCGGGGTCTTCATCGAGACCCACCAGGATCCGGACAATGCGCCCTGCGATGGCCCAAACATGGTCTACCTAGACCAAATGCGCCGTCTGCTCGAAAAACTGATCGCGTTTGACGACATCGCCAAGGCTGTATGATCCCCTTTGCCGGCGCTTCAATCGGTTGAAGCCGACCTGGCGCCGACGCTGGCTCTTTAAATCGATTAGATTTCAGTCTTTGTCGCTCCGATCCGTCATTGTATTTTCCGGATCATCGGATAAGAGAGGATGACTCACAGGCGGGTCCGCAGGCTTCATGCCTCATGATCGGCCGCCGAGCCTTGTCCAATTTCCGTCACCAGGGAGCGAACATGACCGCCATTACCGACATCATCGGCCGCGAGATCCTCGACAGCCGCGGCAACCCGACCGTCGAAGTCGACGTCTATCTCGAAGACGGCAGCTTCGGCCGCGCGGCCGTTCCCTCAGGCGCCTCGACCGGCGCGCATGAAGCCGTCGAACTGCGCGACGGTGGCTCGCGTTACCTCGGCAAGGGTGTTGAAAAGGCTGTCGAAGCCGTCAACGGCGAGATCTATGATGCGATCGGCGGCCATGAGGCTGAAAACCAGATCCAGATCGACAACCTGATGATCGCGCTCGACGGCACGCCGAACAAGGCCCGCCTTGGCGCCAACGCCATCCTCGGCGTCTCGCTCGCTGTCGCCAAGGCCGCTGCCCAGTCGGCCGGCCTGCCGCTCTACCGCTATGTCGGTGGCCCGAACGCCCATGTCCTGCCGGTTCCGATGATGAACATCATCAATGGCGGCGCCCATGCCGACAATCCGATCGACTTCCAGGAGTTCATGATCGTGCCGGTCGGTGCCGAAACCATTCGCGACGCCGTTCGCATGGGTTCGGAAGTCTTCCACACCCTGAAGAAGCAGCTTGCCGCAGACGGCCACAATACCAATGTTGGTGACGAAGGCGGCTTTGCCCCAGGTCTCGCCTCGGCTCCCGCTGCGCTCGATTTCATCATGAAGTCGATCGAGAAGGCCGGTTATCGTCCGGGCGAAGACATGCATATCGCACTCGATTGCGCATCGACCGAATTCTTCAAGGACGGCAAATACGTGCTCGAAGGCGAAGGCCGCACGCTCGAGCCGGAAGCCATGGCCGAATACCTCGCCGAACTCGCTGCCAAGTACCCGATCTTCTCGATCGAAGACGGCATGGCAGAAGACGATTGGGACGGCTGGAAGACCCTGACCGACAAGATCGGCAAGAAGGTTCAGCTCGTCGGCGACGACCTTTTCGTCACCAATTCGGCCCGCCTGCGCGACGGTATCAAGATGGGCGTTGCCAACTCCATCCTCGTCAAGGTCAACCAGATCGGCTCGCTGTCGGAAACCCTCGACGCCGTTTCGACCGCACATCGCGCTGCCTACACGGCCGTGATGTCGCATCGTTCGGGCGAAACGGAGGATTCGACGATTGCCGATCTCGCGGTTGCCACCAACTGCGGTCAGATCAAGACCGGCTCGCTCGCTCGTTCCGACCGCACCGCCAAGTACAACCAGCTCATCCGCATCGAGGAAGAACTCGGTCCGCAGGCGGTCTATGCCGGGACTTCGATCCTGCGCGGCTGATCACGGAAAAGCGCTGAATTTTACGCCCGCGCCGGTTCTTCGGCGCGGGCTTTTTGTTTCCTGCCAATTGCGGTCAACGATCGGTTAAGACATCCCCGCTAGTTTGACGGAAAGTCATGCGTTGTAAGGCAGTTGTCGGCATGTGGACCAGACATCACAAGAAAAAGAAATACGGCCGTTTTGCCCTTCCTGCCATCACCATCGCGTTCCTCTCCTATTTCGGCTACCATTCCATCCATGGGGACTATGGCCTGAAGGCCGGTCAGCAATTCGACCGTCTGCAGGCGGCGAGAAGCGCCGAGCTCGACAAGCTGGTGAAGCAGCGCATGCAGCTCGAAAAGGAAGTCAGCCTGCTGAGTGACGGCTCGCTTGACGAAGACATCATCGATGAAAAGGCGCGCTACCAGCTCAACATGTCGCGCCCTGATGAAATCGTCATATTCAACACCTATTTCTGATAAACCGAGATCCGGTTAATTAGAAATTGTAATTTGATATCAATTGCTTGGTCTGAATATGACCTATGCATTTCTGGCATTGCGGATGCCTGTTTTCTTCCCTATTCTACGTTCAACAATAGACCAACCATAACCCACGGGAGGGATGAATGGCGCCGCGCAAATCCGCGACTGCGACCGGTCGGAAGCCTTCGGCCAAGCCTGCCAAAAAAGAATTGACCACCGGTATCGTTGCCGAGTTCGACAAGGCGCAGGAGCTCGCGTCCTATCGCGAAATGCTGCTGATCCGTCGTTTCGAGGAAAAGGCCGGCCAGCTCTATGGCATGGGCTTCATCGGTGGTTTCTGTCATCTTTACATCGGCCAGGAAGCGGTCGTCGTCGGCATGCAGATGGCGCTGAAGGAGGGTGATCAGGTCATCACCGGCTATCGTGACCACGGCCACATGCTGGCCTGCGGCATGAGTGCCCGCGGTGTCATGGCCGAGCTCACTGGACGCCGGGGCGGCTTGTCCAAGGGCAAGGGCGGCTCCATGCACATGTTCTCCAAGGAGAAGAACTTCTACGGCGGTCACGGCATCGTCGGTGCCCAGGTGTCGCTCGGCACGGGTCTGGCATTCGCCAACAAATATCGCGGCAATGACAATGTCTCGCTTGCCTATTTCGGCGACGGTGCTGCCAACCAGGGTCAGGTCTACGAGAGCTTCAACATGGCTCGCCTGTGGAACCTGCCGGTGATCTACATCATCGAAAACAACCGCTACGCCATGGGTACCTCCGTCTCGCGCGCTTCGGCCCAGACCGACTTCTCCCAGCGCGGCGTGTCCTTCAACATTCCCGGCATTCAGGTTGATGGCATGGATGTGCGTGCGGTCAAGGCGGCAGCCGATCAGGCGGTCGAGCATTGCCGTGCCGGCAAGGGTCCTGTCATCCTCGAGATGCAGACCTATCGCTATCGCGGCCACTCCATGTCCGACCCGGCCAAGTATCGCTCGAAGGACGAAGTGCAGAAGATGCGCTCCGAACATGACCCGATCGAACAGGTCCGGGCCCGCCTGCTCGAAAAGGGCTGGGCGACAGAAGACGAGCTGAAGGCGATCGACAAGGACGTGCGCGACATCGTGGCCGACTCGGCAGATTTCGCCCAAGCCGATCCGGAGCCGGATGCATCCGAGCTCTACACCGACATCCTGCTGTAATCGGGGAGGGAACCCATGCCGATCGAAATCCTCATGCCCGCCCTGTCTCCGACCATGGAAGAGGGTACACTCTCCAAGTGGGTCAAGCAGGAAGGTGACACCATCAAGTCCGGCGACGTGATTGCCGAAATCGAAACCGACAAGGCCACGATGGAAGTCGAGGCCGTCGACGAAGGCGTGCTCGGCAAGATCCTGATCGCCGCCGGCACGGAAAACGTCAAGGTCAACACGGCGATTGCAGTCCTCCTGCAGGACGGCGAAAGCGCCGATGCCGCCGTGGCTCCGAAGAAGGACGCCGATACTCCGGCCGCGACTGCCGATGCCGCCGGTGGCAAGGCGCGCGAAGCCTCAGAAGAGCCGTCCTCCAAGGCCGACAACACCGTCCCGGCAGCGCCGAAGGTCGATGTTGCCGCCGATCCGGATATTCCGGCTGGCACCGAAATGGTAACGATGACGGTGCGTGAAGCGCTGCGCGAAGCCATGGCCGAAGAGATGCGCGCCAATCCTGATGTCTTCATCATGGGTGAGGAAGTCGCGGAATATCAGGGTGCCTACAAGATCACCCAGGGCTTGCTGGCTGAATTCGGCGCAAAGCGCGTCGTCGACACGCCGATCACAGAACACGGCTTTGCCGGCGTCGGCGTCGGTGCGGCCATGGCGGGTCTACGTCCGATCATCGAGTTCATGACCTTCAACTTCGCCATGCAGGCGATCGACCAGATCATCAACTCGGCTGCCAAGACGCTCTACATGTCCGGCGGCCAGATGGGCGCGCCGATCGTCTTCCGTGGCCCGAATGGGGCTGCTGCCCGCGTCGCTGCCCAGCACAGCCAGGACTATGCGGCCTGGTACAGCCAGATCCCAGGTCTCAAGGTCGTCATGCCTTATACGGCAGCCGACGCCAAGGGCCTGCTGAAGGCCGCGATCCGCGACCCGAACCCGATCATCTTCCTCGAGAACGAGATCCTCTACGGCCAGTCCTTCGAGGTTCCGAAGCTCGACGATTTCGTCCTGCCAATCGGCAAGGCGCGCATCCACAAGACCGGCAAGGACGCCACCATCGTTTCCTGGGGCATCGGCATGACCTATTCGGTCAAGGCTGTCGCCGAGTTGGAGAAGGAAGGCATCGATGTCGAACTGATCGACCTGCGCACCATCCGCCCGATGGACCTTCCGACGATCATCGAATCGGTCAAGAAGACCGGCCGTTTGGTCACCGTCGAGGAAGGCTATCCGCAGTCGTCCGTCGGCACCGAGATCGCCACCCGCGTCATGCAGCAGGCCTTCGACTATCTCGATGCGCCGATCCTGACGATCGCCGGCAAGGACGTTCCGATGCCTTACGCGGCGAACCTCGAAAAGCTCGCTCTGCCGAATGTCGGCGAAGTGGTCCAGGCGGTGAAGACCGTCTGCTACAAGTAAGGGGAGGGTAGGTCCATGCCGATCAACATCACCATGCCGGCGCTCTCTCCGACGATGGAAGAGGGCAATCTGGCCAAGTGGCTGGTCAAGGAAGGCGACAAGGTCAAGTCCGGCGATGTCATCGCCGAGATCGAAACCGACAAGGCGACCATGGAAGTGGAAGCCGTCGATGAAGGTACCGTGGCGAAGATCGTCGTTCCGGCCGGCACCGAGGCCGTCAAGGTCAATGCCCTGATCGCCATCCTCGCCGCGGATGGCGAAGATGTTGCCGCAGCCGCCGCCGGCGGCGGTTCCGCGCCAGCAGCCCCGAAGGCGGAAGCCGCACCGGCACCGAAGGCAGCAGAAGCTGCTCCGGCTCCGGCTGCAGCCCCTGCTGCGCCGGCACCTGCGGCTGCTCCTGCAACGGCTTCCTCCGGCGACCGCGTTTTCGCGTCACCGCTGGCGCGTCGTCTCGCCAAGGAGGCTGGCCTCGATCTCAACGCCGTCTCCGGCTCCGGTCCGAAGGGCCGCGTCGTGAAGAGCGACGTCGAAAAGGCCGTCAGCACCGGTGGCGCCAAGCCCGCCGCCTCGACATCTGCTCCGGCAGCCGCACCGGCCCCGGCACTCGCCAAGGGCGCTTCGGAAGAAGCCGTGCTCAAGCTGTTCGAAGCAGGTTCCTACGACCTCGTGCCGCATGACGGCATGCGCAAGACGATCGCCAAGCGCCTGCAGGAATCGAAGCAGACCATCCCGCATTTCTATGTCTCCGTGGATTGCGAACTGGATGCGCTGCTGGCCCTGCGCGCCCAGCTGAACGACGCCGCACCCCGCAAGGATGGCGCGCCGGCCTACAAGCTCTCGGTCAACGATATGGTGATCAAGGCCATGGCGCTGGCGTTGCGCGATGTCCCGGATGCCAACGTCTCCTGGACCGACAGCAACATGGTCAAGCACAAGCACGCCGATGTCGGCGTTGCCGTTTCGATCCCCGGCGGCCTGATCACCCCGATCATCCGCAAGGCCGAGACGAAGACGCTGTCCGCCATCTCCAACGAGATGAAGGACCTGGGCAAGCGCGCCAAGGACCGCAAGTTGAAGCCGGAAGAATACCAGGGCGGCACCACCGCCGTGTCCAATATGGGCATGATGGGCGTCAAGAACTTCGCCGCCGTCGTCAACCCGCCGCATGCGACCATTCTGGCCGTGGGTGCGGGCGAGGAGCGCGTCGTGGTAAAGAACGGCGAGATGAAGATCGCCAACGTCATGACCGTGACGCTGTCGACCGACCATCGCGCCGTCGACGGTGCGCTCGGAGCCGAACTGCTCGGCGCCTTCAAGCGCTACATCGAAAACCCGATGGGCATGCTCGTCTGACGAGGGGGAGCGGTGCGATGAAGACCGTTCTCGCTTACGGCGACAGCCTGACATGGGGATACGACCCGGTTAACCTGGGTCGGCATGCCTATGAGGACCGCTGGACGAGCGTCTTGCAGAAGGCGCTCGGCCATGGTGTCCGGGTGATCGCCGAAGGTCTGAACGGACGGACCACCGCTTATGATGATCATCTCGGCGATTGCGAGCGCAACGGGGTGAAGTTGCTGCCCACCCTGCTTGCCACGCACAAGCCGATCGATCTCGTCATCATCATGCTGGGAACCAATGATCTCAAACGCGGGATCCAGGGAACAGCGATCGGTGCAACGAGCGGTGTGAAACGCCTGGTCAAATTGGTGGAGAAGCACGATTGGGGGTTTGAGTTCGAGACCCCTGAAGTGCTGATCGTTTCCCCTCCGCCGATCCGGGAAACCGCAAATGCAATATTCGGTGCCATGTTCAATCACTCGGTTGAGGAGGGCGCCATGTTGGCCAGCATGTATCGGGATGCGGCTGACGAAGCCGGTTGTGCATTTTTTGATGCGGGCTCGGTTGCTGAAACCACGCCGCTCGACGGTATCCATCTCGATGCGGAAAACACCCGCGCAATCGGACGTGGCCTTGAGCCCATTGTCCGGATGCTGCTGGGGCTTTGAAGAAAGACCGCGTCCTGATCTCTCCGTCGGGGGTGCGTTGATCAAAATCAAGGAGGTCTTGTGCGCTGCGTCTAACCTGTACCCATAAACCCGACAGAGGAGATGGGATCATGTCGAACACACCGCACGAACTGGCAGTGGAATTCCCGGAACACGTCGCGCTGATGCGTCATCTGAAGGAAACGGATGGTCACTTTGCAAGATTGTTCGAGACCTATCACGATGTGAACCGGGCCATCCACCGCGCCGAAACGAATGTCGAGCCTGCAGACGATTTCCATGTCGTGGAAATGCGCAAGAAGCGGATGCAGCTCAAGGATGAAATTTACGGGATGCTGGTTCATCACGAACCGGAAGCCGAGAAGCCTGCAGTCTGAGGCGCTCGCTTCCAATCCCGAACCGGACCTCCGCCTGTGCGGAGGTTCGCAGGAAACCGAGGAGTGGAAGCGCCCATGTCGAATGCTTACGACGTCATCATCATCGGCTCCGGCCCCGGCGGTTACGTCACCGCCATTCGCGCGGCCCAGCTTGGCCTGAAGACCGCGATCGTCGAACGCGAGCATCTGGGTGGCATCTGCCTCAACTGGGGCTGCATCCCGACCAAGGCGCTGCTGCGCTCGGCCGAGATCCTCGATCATGCCAACCACGCCAAATCCTACGGCCTGACGCTGAACGGCACGATGACCGCCGACGTCAAGGACGTGGTCGCCCGTTCGCGCGGCGTCTCGGCCCGCCTCAACGGCGGCGTCGGCTTCCTGATGAAGAAGAACAAGATCGACGTGATCTGGGGCGAAGCCAAGCTCTCGAAGCCGGGCGAAGTCGGCGTCGGCAAGATGTTGAAGCCCGTCGTTGAGCCGCAGAACCCGGTTCCGAAGGGTGTCTTGGGCGAGGGCACCTACACCGCCAAGCACATCATTGTCGCGACCGGTGCGCGTCCGCGTGCGCTTCCCGGCATCGAGCCGGATGGCAAGCTGATCTGGACCTATTTCGAGGCGATGAAGCCGGATTTCATGCCGAAGTCCATAGTTGTCATGGGCTCGGGCGCGATCGGCATCGAATTCGCCTCTTTCTATCGCTCCATGGGCGTCGACGTCACCGTTGTCGAGCTGATGGCCAACATCATGCCGGTCGAGGATGTGGAAATCTCCACCTTCGCCCGCAAGCAGCTGGAAAAGCGCGGCCTGAAGATCATCACCGAAGCCAAGGTCTCCAAGGTTGAGAAGGGCGCCAATTCCATCACCGCCCATGTCGAAACCAAGGACGGCAAGGTGCAGACGATCACCGCTGACCGCCTGATCTCCGCCGTCGGCGTCCAGGGCAATATCGAGAACCTCGGTCTCGAGACCCTCGGCGTGAAGACCGATCGCGGCTGCATCGTCATCGACGGCTACGGCAAGACCAACGTGCCGGGTCTCTACGCGATCGGCGACGTCGCAGGTCCTCCGATGCTCGCCCACAAGGCCGAGCATGAAGGCGTCATCTGCATTGAGAAGATCGCAGGCCTGCCCAATGTTCACCCGATGGACAAGGCCAAGATCCCCGGTTGCACCTACTGTAATCCGCAGGTCGCTTCTGTCGGTCTGACCGAAGCCAAGGCGAAGGCTGAGGGCCGGGAAATCCGCGTCGGCCGCTACAACTTCAATGCCAATGGCAAGGCGATCGCGCTTGGCGAAGACCAGGGCCTGATCAAGACGATCTTCGACAAGAAGACCGGCGAACTGATCGGCGCTCACATGGTCGGCGCAGAGGTCACCGAACTCATCCAGGGCTTCGTCGTCGCGATGAACCTTGAGACGACAGAAGAAGAGCTGATGCACACCATCTTCCCGCATCCGACGCTGTCGGAAATGATGAAGGAAAGCGTGCTCGACGCCTATGGTCGCGTGCTCAACGCCTGAGCCAGTTGTCGCCGTGACGTCTGCCGCTTATATAGGCGGCAGGTTCCAACCGAGTGTTTGAAAAGGATTACGCCGTGGCAGGGTTTGAAGTCGGAATTCTCGCAACGATCTTCTTTGGCGGCCTTGCAGGCTGGCTCGCGGGAAAGCTCGTGGACATGCGCTTCGGCGTCTTCATGAACATCATCATCGGCATCATCGGCGCCGTGATCGCCGCCGCGATCTTCCGCCGTCTCGGCATCTTCGTCGCTGGCGATTGGCTCGGTTATCTGATCACCAGCTTTGTCGGCGCAAGCATTCTTCTCTTCATCGCCAAGCTCGTGCGGCGATAAACCACAAAGGCCGCTCCTGCGGCACAAAGGGTCTTCATTNGTGTTCAGGCACACATAGATGATCGAGTTGATGTAGCCCTTGTACCACGACGGATCGGTGAAGATCACCATGTAATTGTGCAAGGTCGGCGATTGCGGATAAAACGAGACACTGCTCATGATCTCGTTATTGGTCTTGAAGCTCATGTTGACCAACCAGTAGATCGGCAGCATGAGGAAGAGAATGTAGAGGGCCGGGACAAGCCAGGCGAAGCCAATTTTGCTGCGGCGTATTGGCAAAGGGAGCCCGTTGTGAGGTCGCGTTATCGCAGGGGTGCTGCCCGTCTGCACGGTCGAAATGTCTGTCACGTGGGTGTTCATGACGCTCTCCTTAGCTGGCGGCGTCGCTGCTGGTCATGACGGTGTAGAAGACCCATGACATCAGCAGGATGATCAGGAAGTAGATGATGGACATGGCGGCTGCCGGTCCGAGATCGAACTGGCCGACGGCCATCTTGACCAGGTCGATCGACAGGAAGGTCGTATCAGAGCCCGGTCCGCCGCCGGTGACGACGAAGGGCTCGGTGTAGATCATGAAACTATCCATGAAGCGGAGCAGCACGGCGATCAGAAGAACGCGCTTCATCTTCGGCAGCTGGATGTAGCGGAAGACAGCCCAACGCGACGCACCATCGATCTTCGCGGCTTGATAGAAGCTGTCCGGGATCGAGACGAGGCCGGCATAGCAGAGCAGCACCACGAGGCTGGTCCAGTGCCAGACATCCATGACGATGACGGTGATCCAGGCATGCAATGGATCAGAGGCGTAGTTGAAGGGAAATCCCATTTGCGCCAATCCGTAGCCGATCAGGCCGATATCGGCTCGGCACAGCAATTGCCAGATCGTGCCGACCACATTCCAAGGGATGAGCAGGGGCAATGCCATGAAGATAAGGCAGAAAGGGACACCCAAACCTCTTTTCGGCATGTTCAGGGCGATGAAAATCCCAAGTGGGATCTCAATGACCAGAATGACGCTGGAAAAAAACAGATTTCGTCTCAACGCGTCCCAGAAGCGGTCGGATTCGAGAACGTCCGTGAACCACTGGGTCCCCGCCCAGAAGAACTCGTTGTTGCCGAAAGTGTCCTGAACCGAATAGTTCACCACCGTCATCAGCGGGATGACGGCCGAGAAGGCGACCAGCACCAGCACCGGCAGCACCATGAACCAGGCGTTGTTGTTCCAGGTCTTGTGCATGGTCATGTCCCTCCGTTTGCCGGCGATGAATTGGAGACCCGCCAGGAATCGGCGTAGATATTGATGCCGGCTGGATCGAAGGTAACCCGCGCATCTGCCGGAATTTCCCCGTCCTCCCGCAGGACGATGGCGATGGGTTGCGCACCGAGCTGTGCGCGCACGATCTTCTGGCGACCGATGTCCTCGACTTTGGAAATCGTGACCGGCATGCCTTCGCGCCCCAGGCGCACGAATTCCGGGCGGATGCCCAGTTCGATCTTGGACTGGCCGGCAAGCTTCGGAGCTCCGGAAAGTGCGATGGACTGATCGCCTACGCTGGCCATTGCTCCGGTCACCGTCGCAGGCATGACGTTCATGCCGGGCGAGCCGATAAAATAGCCGACGAAGGTATGACTGGGACGCTCGAAAAGTTCGGCTGGTGTGCCGATCTGCACGATCTGGCCATCATACATGACGACGACCTTGTCTGCGAAGGTGAGCGCCTCGGTCTGGTCATGGGTCACATAGACCATGGTGAAGCCGAACTGCTTGTGAATGAGCTTCAGCTGCGAGCGCAGCACCCATTTCATATGCGGATCGATGACCGTCAGCGGCTCGTCGAAGAGGATGGCGCTGACGTCGGAGCGCACCAGCCCGCGACCGAGCGAGATCTTCTGCTTCTGGTCGGCCGTCAGGCCACGTGCCTTTTTCTTCGCCCAGTCCGACAAACCGATCATCTCGATGATCTCGCGGACGCGACGATCCACCTCCGGCTCCGGAATCCTGCGGTTGCGCAGGGGAAAGGCGAGATTGTCGTAGACCGTCATTGTGTCGTAGATGACCGGGAACTGGAAGACCTGGGCAATATTGCGCTCCTGGGTCGACAGGTGGGTGACATCCTTGCCGTCGAACAGGATCCTGCCTTCCGAGGGCTGCACCAGCCCGGAAATGATGTTGAGCAGCGTGGTCTTGCCGCATCCGGAAGGACCGAGCAGCGCATAGGCACCGCCGTCATTCCACTCGTGGTGAACTTCCTTCAGGGCATAGTCGTTCGGATTGGACAGGCGCAGGCCATAGGCGTGGCGGATGTGCTCGAGGTTGATGCGTGCCATTTTATGTCCTCACGCTGCTTTTCGGATGGTGCCAGCGGTCGCCTTGCCATCCGCGCCGAACGCGACCAGATGTCGGGTGTCGATGAAGAGGCTGACATCGGTGTTGGCGTCGATATCGTGAATGCCATGGACCAGCATGACCCAGCGCTCATCACCAAATTCCACGTGGATGAAACTCTCCGAGCCTGCGATTTCCGAGATTATGGTCCGGGCCTTGATCTCCGATGCAGTCTCATGCGGCCGCCTGAGCGACAGGTGGTGCGGCTGGAAGGCAATGGTGTAGTCCCCGTCCGCGATCTCCGAGAGATGCGCGGGAACACCCAGGATCTGCTCGCCTCCCCGGAACAGGCCGCCGCCTTTCTTGGTCACCGCGATGATGTTGAGCGGAGGGTCGGCAAAGGTGCGCGCCGAGACCAGATCGGCCGGATTGCGATAGACATCGATCGTCTTGCCGAACTGGGTGATGCGCCCCTGCGACAGCGTCGCCGTGTTCCCACCAAGGAGAAGCGCTTCGGACGGTTCCGTTGTTGCATAGACGAAGATGGCACCGGACTCAGCAAAGATCTTCGGCAATTCTTCGCGCAATTCCTCGCGCAGCTTGTAATCGAGATTGGCGAGGGGTTCGTCGAGCAGGACAAGGCTCGCATTCTTGACGATCGCACGCGCGAGCGCCGTGCGCTGCTGCTGGCCACCGGACAGGCTGAGCGGCGTGCGGTCAAGATAGGGCGTCAATTTCAACAGGTCGGCTGCCTTGCGCACCTCTCGGTCGACCGTCGCCTTGTCCTTGCCGGCAATCCGCATTGGGGAGGCAATGTTCTCATACACTGTGAAAGCCGGATAGTTGATGAACTGCTGGTAGACCATCGCCACCTTGCGCTGCTGCACCGGCATGCCGGTCACATCCCGGCCGTCAAATCGGATGGTGCCCGTCGTCGGTTTGTCGAGGCCTGCCATCAACCGCATCAGCGAGGTCTTGCCCGACAGTGTCGGGCCAAGCAACACGTTGAGCGTGCCCCGCTGCAGGGCAAGGCTTGTCGTGTGAATATGCGTTTCACCGCCCACAACCTTGGAAATGTCGTTGAGTTCAAGCATGTGTCGCAACACCTTCTGTCAGGATTTATCGGCTCTTGCGGGACATGTCAGACGGCCACCGCGTGGCGCGATGGACTGTCTTCACCATGCGTGTCCTCACTCCCTTGGGTTTGCGTCCAGAGCGGTGCGACGACGTCAATGGCGGCTCGATAAATCTTGTATTTTGCCGTCAGGAGCTTAGCCCGCACCGGATTCGGCTCGAAACGCTGATCGATCCGAACCATGGCAGCAATGGCAGTGGGGATGTCGGGATAGATGCCGGTCGCGACTGAGGCGCATATGGCCGCACCTTTGGCCCCGAATTCCGTTCCGTTGGCGATCTCGATCGGGAGCCCGAGACCATCGGCAAACATCTGCGCCCACACGGCGCTTCGCGAGGGCCCGCCGGCCAGCCGAATAACCTTGGGATCCGCCGCGTCCGGTCCGGACAGCAGAAAGGACATATCGTAGCGGTGGGCGAAAACCACGCCCTCATAGACGGCGCGAATGATATCAGCCAGCGCTACGCCCGCCTTGAGCCCGAGGAAACCGGCCGGCGCGCCCTGCGGGCCATCGTAGAGGAAGGGGAAGAAAAGGATGCTGTTGTTGCGCCCCAAGGCACTCGCGACCAGATCATTGCAGATGTCATAGACACTTCGCCCTTCCAGCAGCGCCTGATGGGCTTCCGCCGAAAGCATGGTCTTGCACAACCATTCGAGGTTGCTTGCCGAGGTTGGTGTGGCCGTCGTCGCCAGATACTGGCCTGCCACCGGATAGGGAGTCTGGATGGTCGGCAGCGGATCGTGGGACGGAGACCTGTGCACGGTCGAATGAATGCTGAATGTGCCGGCGACCGCCGCCAACTGGTCGGGTCTTTCAACGCCGGAGGCCATGGAGCAGCCGATGACGTCGTAGACGCCGCGCACCACAGGGGTTCCGGCCAACAGGCCCGTCTGGCTGGCGGCTCTCTCACTCACGCTGCCGGCGACTTCGACACTGGGGCCGATCGGCGGGAGCTTGTCCAGCCATGCCGTGATCCCGGCCTCCTCAAAGGCCTGCCGGGAAACCTCCGACCGGGTCACGTTGATGAGGCCGGAGCATCCGGCATCCGTCGGGTCGGTCGAGATGTCGCCACATAGCCGCATGCGCAGAAAATCTTTGCACGACAGCACGTATGCGGTTCGGCGCACGGTTTCCGGCTCGTTTTCTTGCATCCAGGCGAGGATCGGCAAGGTTTGGCCGGGCCAGATCTGCTGCTCAATATGCCGGGAAACTGCAGCCGCGCGGCCGGAAGCGGTCCAGCGGGCGATCAAGGGGATGGTGCGTGTATCGGTGGAGACCAGGGCATTGCGAACCGGTAAGCCATCCTTGTCGATCAGGTAGACACCGCCACCATAACCAGAAGGGGTGACTGCAAGGATATCAGCCGGATCAGTACCGGTCTTTTCGAGCAAGATGCCGATACACTCGCAGGCAGCCTCCCACATCTTCTCGGCGTCGCGTTCTGTCCAGCCTTCCTGCGGCAACAGCATGACATTCGTCCGCCGCTCGCTGCCAACCTCATTCCCATGCAGGTCGAACAAAACGACTTTCGTCATCGTTCCACCGGCGTCAATGCCCATCAGGCGCTTGCGCATGGCCCACTCCTCCTCCAAGCCGGCGCGCACCGTCTCCTTCAGTGCGCTGGGAAGTGGCTCCCCGTCCGGTATTTTCCTCTGAAGCTAGGCTATTTCACCGGGGAAAATTGTCAATCAGATTTGTAAGAAAATTTTATACACGAACAAGCTAATGATTTTTATTGATTTTTTTCTCCTGAATAACTTTTACACCAATATCATCACTTCCAAAAGTAATAAACTGACATTATGGAGGAGGCCTCGGTCTTAATATCAGCAGGGAGAGGGTTCATGCGCAACCGCGACGAGGTCTTGCAGCAGCTCAGGACGGCATCGAGTGGCGCCGCGCACATCCTGATTGTCGGCGGCGGGATCAATGGTATCGGGCTCTACCGAGATCTGGCGCTACAGGACGTCCCTGCCATCCTGATCGACAAAGGAGACTTTTCATCCGGGACAAGTGCGGCACCCTCCCGGTTGATTCATGGCGGTCTTCGTTATCTTGAAACCGGTGAATTCGAACTCGTGCGCGAGTCTGTGATCGAGCGCAATCATCTGATCCGCAATGCCCCGCATCTCGTGAAGCCGATCCCTGTCTGGGTCCCGGCATTCAGCTGGTTCGGCGGCATGCTGTCCGCCGGCTTGCGGTTCCTGAAGCTGAAGAAGACACCCGGTGCCAAGGGTATCCTCGTCGTCAAACTCGGTCTCGTCTTCTTCGACCGGTTCGGGCGCAAGAACCAGACCATGCCTGCTCATCGGCTGATGTCGAAGCGTGAGAGCAAGCGCCGCATGCCGGGTCTGTCCGATAAGGTCTGTGCCGTCGCTGAATATTATGATGCGCGTCTGGTTCATCCGGAGCGCCTCGTTCTCGAACTGGTCAAAGATGCAGAACGCGATTGCCCGCAATCAATCGCTCTTCCCTATGTGTCGCTGGACGCCACCCATGGCAGTCGGGTGCGTTTGAAGGATGAGATCAGCGGTGAGACCTTCACGGTCGAGCCGCAACTGGTGATCAATTGCGCAGGCGCCTGGGCTGACGAGGTCGATCGAAGGCTTCACATCGAAAAGCGCCTGATCGGCGGCACCCGCGGGTCGCACCTGATCATGCGTCGTCCTGACCTGGCGCGACAACTGGGCAACGGCATGCTCTATTTCGAAACAAAGGACTTCCGCGCCTGCCTCGTCTATGCGCTTGATACAGACAACATCCTTCTCGGCACGACCGACATCCGCGTCACCGGACCCGAAGAGGCCCGTTGTTCCGACGAAGAGATCGACTATCTGTTCGATGTGCTCGAGCAGGTTCTGCCGGGCGCCAAGGCTAGCCGGGACGAGATCGTCTTTGCCTATTCCGGCATCCGCCCCTTGCCATGGAGCGGTGATGCGGCAACCGGATCGATCAGTCGCGACCACGCCCTTCACGCGTTCGAGCCAGAACCGAACCGACCCTTTCCCGTCCTCACGCTTGTGGGTGGCAAATGGACAACCTACCGCGCCTGCGCCGAGCAGATCTGCGATACGATCCTGAAACGGATCGGCATGGTCAGACGTAAGACGACCCTGTCGCAGCCCATCGGCGGCGGACGCCAGTTTGAAACAGACAAGAAGGGCCTCGTCCAGGCAATCAAAGAGATTGTCCTCGCATCGGGACTGCCCACGGACATCGCCGCAACACTTTACCGTCGCTATGGCACAGAGGCACAGATGGTTGCCGCGATGATGGCCGGGAGTGGAGCGAAGATTGCCGATAGCGGCGATCTTTACGCCAAGGACGAAATTCGCTGGATCTTGAGACACGAGCGCGTGACACGGCTTGCCGACATTGTTTTGCGCCGAACGCTTCTTCCCTTCGAAAACGCCATCACACCTGCAGTCATTGATGGCATTGCCACGGCAGCCGCCGGCGAACTGGGCTGGAGCGATGTGCGGCGGGCTGAAGAAATCGCCCACACAACATCGCTGCTGACCCAGCACTACAGGGTCAGCTCACTGACGGAATAACGTTTGCTCGCACCTTGAGGTGCTGCAATCCGAACGGGTGTTCCAAGCAAGGAAAACTGGACATGACACCGGAAAACAAGCCGCTGATCGCCGGCAACTGGAAAATGAATGGCCTGCAGTCATCTCTTGAGACACTGACGGCGATCGCTGAGGGGGTGTCCGCTTTTGCTGCCAAGACCGATACTCTGATCTGCCCGCCGGCAACCCTGCTGCGTGCGGCCGCAGTGATATCTGCCGGTACCGCGCTTCGCATTGGCGGGCAGGATTGTCACGCAGCAGTGAACGGTGCCTACACGGGAGAGATCTCGGCAGAGATGATCGCGGATGCAGGCGCCACCTTCGTGATCCTCGGACATTCGGAGCGCCGCACCCTGCAGAACGAAACGAATGGGGAGGTCTCGTACAAGGCTGCGGCTGCTCACACTGCAGGGCTGACTACCATCGTTTGCCTGGGCGAAACGGAAGCCGAGCGAAAATGTGGTCAAACACTTGATGTCCTGGGACGTCAGCTCGAAGAGTCCGTCCCGGACGGCGCGACGAGTGGCAACACGGTTATCGCCTATGAGCCCGTCTGGGCGATCGGAACAGGCCTGACGCCGACGACTGCGGATATCCGTGAAGCACATGCCTTCATGCGCGCCGCGCTTGAGGCCCGCTTCGGGGCTGAGGGCAAAACGATGCGGATCCTTTACGGAGGCTCCGTCAAGGCGTCCAATGCGGCAGAACTGATGGCCATTGACAATGTCGACGGCGCCTTGATCGGCGGCGCCAGCCTGAAGGCTGACGATTTCCTGGCTATTGCCGGGATTTATGAGGCAATCTGACACCGCGCGGCGGATGTCGTAACAAAGGGGGCAGCCCGATGGTCACCATCCTCGACAGGACCAATCTCGTTCCGGCCCCGGCCGACGAGAAGCGCGTTCGCCACCCGGAAAAGGCCCGCAAGCCCGACACCGAAGTGCTGCGCAAGCCGGAATGGATCCGCGTCAAGGCGCCGACATCCAAGGGGTATCACGAGACCCGCGAGCTGGTTCGCTCCCACAAGCTGGTGACGGTCTGCGAGGAAGCTGGCTGCCCGAACATCGGCGAGTGCTGGGACAAGAAGCACGCGACGTTCATGATCATGGGCGAGATCTGTACCCGCGCCTGCGCCTTCTGCAATGTCGCGACAGGCAAGCCAAACGCGCTCGACCTGGATGAACCGGAAAATGTTGCCAAGGCCGTGCGCCAGATGGGCCTCTCCCACGTCGTCATCACCTCCGTCGACCGTGACGATCTCGCCGATGGTGGCGCTGAGCATTTTGAAAAGGTGATCTGGGCCATTCGCGCTGCATCGCCGCAAACGACGATCGAGATCCTGACCCCGGACTTCCTGAAGAAGCCCGGTGCCCTGGAGCGCGTTGTCGCCGCCAAGCCCGACGTCTTCAACCACAACATGGAAACCGTGCCCGGCAATTATCTGACCGTCCGTCCGGGCGCGCGCTATTTCCACTCCGTCCGTCTGCTGCAGCGGGTGAAGGAGCTCGACCCGACCATGTTCACAAAGTCGGGCATCATGGTCGGCCTTGGCGAAGAGCGGAACGAAGTCCTGCAACTGATGGACGACCTGCGCACCGCCGACGTCGACTTCCTGACCATCGGCCAGTACCTCCAGCCGACCCGCAAGCACCACAAGGTCGAACGCTTCGTCACGCCGGAAGAGTTCAAGTCCTACGAGGACATAGCCTACACCAAGGGCTTCCTGATGGTCTCGTCGAGCCCGCT
>NZ_QJRY01000006.1 GCF_003205195.1 Peteryoungia wuzhouensis | reverse complement strand
TGCCGTTCGACAGATCATCGTCTTCGACATAGACCGTGCTGTTGGAACCGACCCACGGGCCGTCGTCTTCGACCCGAACGGTCACAGTACCATCGACCCTGTCACCATCGGAATCGGTCGCGGTGAAGGGGATCTTGAAGTCGAGGAAGTCAACTGGCTTCCCAACAATCCGCGGCCCGTCGCCGTCAAAGACTACTGCCGCGCCGATGCTGTCAGACGGAACCGTGTTGCCGGCGGCTTGACCTTCGCTGCCCTCCGTCGATGCGATCGGGGCATAGTGGTCGAGATTCCCGATCAGCTGGAAGGTATAGGTACCGTTTGCCGACGTCGGATCCAGCGTGATCACGAAGACGCGAGCACCGTCGAAGTCCTTCATGGAAATCAGCTGGCCGGCTTCGCCGTCTTCGGCGAAAAGCCGCTCGCCTTCAAAGGGTCCGTCAAAGAATGCCTTGAATGCGATCAGCTGATAGCCACCATTCCACTTACCTGATTCATCGCGCTTGTACTCAATGCGGTACGTCAGCGGATAACCATCCGAGCTGAGATTGGCCAGAACCGGGATGGCAGCCTGAATTTCCGCTGACGTCGAGGAGGTATTGAGCCCCGTGAAGCTCACGGTCCGGCCGACCGGATCGTCACCGGTCGCATTGCCGGTTTCACCAATCGTCTCACTCTTCAAATCATTGTCGGCACCCCAGCGGATTGCAAGGGAACCTTCAGCCGTCGGGTACTTGAACGCAGGAGGGAAGTCAGAACCAGAGTCGGATTCGGAATCTGAAATAAATTTGGCAAATTCCGGCGTTGGTTCGTCGATCTTGCTGAAAAGATCATCTTCGCTGACCTGGTCACCGGCCGGCACGCCGATCGTCGGCGCATCGTCCTGAATGTCGATGTTGAACGATCCCGTAACGGAATCGCCATCGCGATCGGTTACGGTATACTGGAAGCCGAGCCGCAGAAGATCATCCAGATCGTCCTGCGAACCGTTCTGGCCAGCATCCGGATGTTCAAGCTTGCCAACGAGCTCGAACGTGAAGTCGCCGGTGACGCGGTTCGTGATTGTCAGAGTGAAAACGACGTTGCCTGCTGAATCCCGGCCTTCGACAGCCAGGAAGTCCAGATCGGCTCCGTCAGTCGGAGCCGCGAAGCTCGTGACTGTGATCGGGCGACCACCGGAGGTGAAACCGGTCAGAACTTTCAACCCGTCGCCTTCATCCACATCGGAAGCTCCGGTGAATACAACGCCGGAAATCGTCCCGAAGTCCGGACCCTGCTCAAAAGGAAGCCGACCCGTAAAGATCCGGTCGTTCGATATTTCATCCGTGACGACAGCTTCGTCCAGAATGATGGGGCTCGTCAGCGGCGACAGGATTGTCGGCACTCCATCGCCTCCCAGACGCTGGCCATTCGGCGCACCGTCGCCGAAATCGGTATCACCCAGCAGGTCCGCCAGAGCAAACTGCTCCGGACCGTTGTTGATCGGGCTGTCGTTGAAATCACCACCATTGCTCGCCGAGCCGGACGATGCCGAGTAGGAACCGTCAGGGCCTGCGGCGACGTTGATGTTGTTGCCTTCGAGCGCGGCAAAGAGCGCCTGCTGAGGCAGCTCGACTTCACCGATGACGAAGGTCGGAATGTTGGCAGCACCGCCGACGATGACGATCTCGGTTCCATCCGCCTGGACGAGAACGAGGTTGCCACCTTCGAGGCGAATGTCGTCGATCGACACGCCGACCGGCAGGGTCACGACATTGTTCTGATCCGGGACGACTTCCGTGGGGATCGATGCAGCCGCCGTTTCTGTCGGCAGGCGATCGGTCTTAGCGGCGTCGGTCGCGTTCGGCGTCGCGGCCTGGGCCATTTCGACCCCGCGGGTTTCTTCGGGTACATATCCGAGATGCTGCTCAACCGCAGAATCAAAATCGTCAGCGGAAGAATTGTTGTCAAAGCTGGACAGGCGCGGATCTTCGATGGACATGGTAACTCACCCCTTAACAAGTTGATCGCAGTTAAATCTCGACCCGGGGCACAGTGCAACGCTTTCTTAACCCTGCAGGCATAGCCGGTTATGCGTTCACAGACCATTATTGAAAGAACAGTTAATTCACAAAGCTAAAAAGCCATGAATTTCGGTATTTTAATCAAGTTTTAATGATAAAGGCCGGGGCACTGACCACGGTCTGAGAAGGCGCGCAACAGGAGGTCAAGGGCAGGTTTTGAGGGGTTGGTTATGGGATTGAGATGAGTACGCTTGCCCCCTTTGGCCCGCATGCTCAGCGAGCTTCTTCTTCATCCAGGCGTTGTGCCGGCGAGGGTGCCCATGGAGAAGCCTGCCCATCGTCCGCGCCGAAAACCGCAGGGCCGATCAAGTCAATGAATGGGTAAACTTCACTGCGCGTCACCGGCGAGATACGTCGCCGCTTCCTTAGGATGTCCCGCTCATCGAAAACGCGAGAGCATCTCAAACCCGGTGGCCATTCACAGCCTCGGCTGACACTTCGTCAAACACATGCGGTCATATTGTACAATGGACAGATCAAACCGACAGATTATCGGCATTACGCCCAATCGCTTTTGTTCTTAAACTTGCAAAATCTGAACTCTTGCACCCGGTGATGCATGACTGCCCCTGCCCCTTCGGACAAAGCCTTCGTTCCCTTCGTCAGCGTGCAAAACATGATGCGTCTGGTGCATCACATCGGCATCGAGCGCGTGCTCACCGAGCTGACGGACGTAATCGAGGATGATTTCCGGCGCTGGCCATTGTTCGACAAGACGCCGCGGGTCGCCTCCCATTCCCGCGAAGGCGTCATTGAGCTGATGCCGACATCCGATGGTGAGATCTATTCGTTCAAATATGTGAACGGCCACCCCAAGAACATGGCGCAGGGCCTGCAAACCGTGACCGCATTCGGCCTGCTGGCGGAGGTGGAAACCGGCTATCCGGTTCTCCTCACCGAAATGACACTCCTGACAGCGCTTCGAACAGCGGCGACCTCTGCAATGGCCGCCCGGCACCTCGCCCCGAAGGGCGCCACCACCATGGCGATGATTGGAAACGGCGCCCAGGCGGAATTTCAGGCTCTGGCAATAAAGGCTGTTCTTGGCATCACGCATCTGCGGCTGTTCGACATCGACCCCACGGCGACCGAGAAGACGATCCGGAACCTGTCAGCGTCCGGTTTGCATCTGACAGCCTGCGAAACGGCGCAATCGGCCGTCGAAGGCGCGCAGATCATCACCACCTGCACCGCCGACAAGCAGAATGCGACGATCCTGTCGGACAACATGGTCGGCGCCGGGATCCACATCAACGCGATCGGCGGCGACTGCCCCGGCAAGACCGAGCTGCATTCCGATATTCTCTCGCGTGTCGACACTTTCGTCGAGTTTCCGCCACAGACCCGGATCGAGGGGGAGATCCAGCAGATGCCGGCCGACTACCCGGTCACGGAACTCTGGCAGGTCGTGAATGGCGACATCCTTGGCCGCCGCGATCAGCGACAAATCACGCTCTTTGACAGTGTCGGCTTTGCGATCGAGGATTTTTCCGCGCTGCGCTACGTGCGTGAACGCGTGCGGGGCACGACCTTCTATCAGCCCGTCGACCTGATCGCCGATCCCGACGATCCACGGGATCTGTTCGGCATGCTCCAGCGTGCCAGGGATTGAGCGTCTTCAGCAGGTGAAGCCGCAGCCGTTCAAACTGCGCGAAGCAGGATGTCCTCGGCCTCATCCCGATCCATGTCCAGTATCCGCTTGGCGAGATCGAAGCCGAACCCCTGGCGAGCAAAGGACGCGATCTCCTTGCTCCACCGGCCATCGTCTGCCTTGACATCAGGTCGGCGAAAAGGGCCGAACCCTTTCTTTCGTGCATAAACGACTGCGGCGCGCACTTCGTCGATTTCGCCGACAGCCATCTCGATGATCCCGCGCTCGATACCCTTTTCTGCCAGCTTACGCGCGACAGCGCGGGGCGACTTGCCGCTTCGCGCGGCCGACCCAGATCGGACCTGGGCATAATTTTCGTCATCGAGCGCCTTCATGTTGCGTCCGAAGGCTATCGCATGCTCCGCAAGGGCGCGGAGCTGAACATCGGTGATACCCTCGAATTTGGATTTCGCCTTTCGCTTGATTGCATCGGCCAATTCACGTTCACTCATCATCCGGCGAGCCAGGCGATAGGCCGCAGAGTTCTTCGACCAGGACAACATTCGCGCTGTCGGCTTTTCGGCATCGCCGCCGCCCGCGCCTTCGTCCTTTGCCACCCCGTCGTCCACGTTCTCGAAAGACATCCAAATTCCTCAATCGCTCTGCCGCTCAAGTGCCTGCAGCATGGGATAGACGCTGAAGGCGGACCTTTCGGCCTTGCGTGTCAGATCACGCAGATAGCCACCTGGCGAGCGGATATCGTCAACCCTTTCCAGCATGATGGCGACGACAATTGCGGCGGCCTGTTCCCCCATCGCCTTTCTCGCCTTGGCCCAGGCATCAGGAGAAACGCCGAGCATCGAGCGAACGAGATCGGCCGCACGGACCAGATCCTGCCAGGTTTTCAGGCCTCCTTGCGCGTAATCCCCGATTTGCGGGCAGACCTTTCTCATCCGGTCCAGGCTGATCGCAACCCGCTTTTCAGGTGCCTTTGTCCCTAAATCCTGATCGCCCCCCGGCTCCGCTCCCTCTAATTCTCTTTTGCCGTTTAATTCAAATGGTAGGTCTGTGTTTGAATTCTGTATATGGCGCTCACTTTGATGGTCATTGCCGCTCATTTCTTCTTCAGAGAGGCTTGATAGATATGCATTTTCGACCTTCGCGCGAAACGACTTGAGGCTGGCGCGCAGCGCCGAAAGCGCGGCAGGATCGGGGCGGCGCGGGAGGCTGCCGAAGGACATCTCCTGGAATTCGGCGACAAGCATTTCCCAGTCCCCTGCCCGTGCTTCTTCGATTGCAGCCGTGATGATCTTCGAGATGTCGCGCAGGTGCAGCGTCACCTCTGTCCTCAGCATGCGCAAAGCCTTTGCCTCGCTGCGGACCGCTTCCGCATGGGCATGGATTTCTGCGGCTTTGAGCGCCAAGGGGGAGAGGTCGAAACCAAATGCTTCGTCGACCACGCCACGATCGTCCCGCACGCAGTAACGCTTGCCATTGGCGCTGTCGCGGCGAAAGATCAGGCCTGCCTCCACCAGCGCCGTCAGATGACGGCGGATGGTCGCTGGCGCCATGCCACGCGCGCGGATCGACAGTTCCCGATTGGAGGGGAAAACGATAATCGGCTTGGATCCATCAAGAATGCGATCCGTCGTGAAGCTCACCAGCGCCTCGAGAAGGCCGATGGCACGGTCACTCAAGCCGAAATGCGCACGTGCTTCGGTCAGCGCGCGCAACAGCTGCCATTTATCGCCGCCGCCCGTGTCATTGCCTCCGTCGCCGGCGCGCAGTTTCTCCTGCTTTTCGGAGACGGAGGCCTGGCGGGAAAATAGCCGCGCAGACATCCTGCCGCCGCCGAAAGGCGTCGTCGCAAGTCTGTCCATCATGATCCGGTCCTCTGGTGAAGAGGCAAGACGGGCCCTTTGGACGCAGCGTCAGACACAAGCCAAGATACCCGGACACGACAATGATGCCGCCGACTCTTGACTTTGCCTGGTGGAAGTGATTCTCTCAGATTGCTACATACGAGAGGGCTTCCGAAACGGTCACGTTTTGGGGGCCTTTTTTCTTGTCTCCGCGCTTCCTTTCCTGGTTTCGCGTGTGTCTCACCGGACAGCCAGACCTCAATCAGGTCCGAATCAGTCCGAAAGCTTTGCCGGAACGGGCAGGATGGTCCCGCCCCTCCTCAATTCTGCGCCTTCAGATGCGCCGCATAGGCCTGTCTTACATGCTCGGAGAGAGCATCGAGAAAGGCCTCGTCGACATCCTTGGCAAAATCGATCCGCACGACCCGGCCCTGGCGTTTGTAGCCGGCAAAGGCCCGACCGCCAGGTGCCAAAAGCTCCGTCGGTTCCGTCTTTTCACCGCGCGCGGCCGCAGGCTGAGTGAGCCTTGCCAGCAGCAGTTCGAACCGGCGATCGGTATCGGCTGCGCGAAAGGTTGCCCGGGCCACTTCATCGGAGGCAGCCTCAGGTGCGCCCTTCGCGCCAAACAGCTCCACGAGTTTCATCCAGCGTTCGCGCCCTGCCTTTGGCGCAGGGCCGATCGCGCGGATGACGGTTTCCGGCACGCCATCGGCAACCTGCAGGAGGCGCGACAGCTCCGATTTCTGCACGGCCAGCGCATCGCCGATCAATCGGCGGTCGAAACCACGGGCGACAAGCGTACGCGCAAAGGCCGCGCGCTCAATGAAGGAGAGATTCCGGCGCTCGGCATTTTCCTTGCCCTGGGCCAGGATCAACTGATCGTCGGTCAGGCTGCGAACCAGCGCCTTGACCTCAATGCCGAGGGCTGCGGCCGCACGCAACCGGCGGTGGCCATAGGCGACCTGAAAGCGTCCATCCTCGGATGGGTGCGGACGCACCAGGATCGGCACCTGCTGACCACTTTCGCGCATGCTCTCGACAAGTTCGGCAAATTGCGGATCGTCGATATCACCGGCACTCAAGCGGTCGGAAACGAAGGAAGCCTCGATACGACTTGTCGGGAGGGACAAGACGCGTTCCCCCTCTTCGAGAGCCTGGCGCAGATGGCGCGCTTCCTCGGCTTCCCGAGCGATCGTATTCAGCGAAAGGCCCATCGCCTTTACAGCGCCAGACGCGGCACGCAAAGGCGAACCGCCCACATCCGTCGGGATCGGGGATGCAGGCTTCTCCGGCAGTGGCTGAACGCCTACCGATTTGACTTCTGGCGCCCTTCCCTGCGGCGCTAAAGGCACGGCCTGACGGGTGGATGGAGGCGTCGAAGGCTGTGTCGGCGCAATGGCATCACCGAACAGCGCCTTGATCGAGTTCTTGCGGTCGCGCCCGTTCATGTCGTTCGCCCCCATGCCGTATGGACCAGAGCCTCGATCTCGCTGTTGACGGAATCGAGTGCTTCCATCGCCCGGTCATAGGTGCCGCGCGAGAAATTCTCGCGACCGACTTCGTAGAGCGTCTGTTTGGTCAGTCCCGCATCCGAAACAGCAGTCGATTTCAGCATCGGTGCCGTGAGCACGCGCTCACCGAACAGCGACCGGAGGAAGCCGACGATCTGCGTCTGAGGCCCATCATGTGGCTCGAAGCGGGTGACGAGATAACGCAGGAAATCGAAATTGAGCTGGCCGCCGGCCTCGCGCACGACCGACAGGAGGTCGGAGGTCATGAACAGGAACTGGCTCATCGAGGCGACGTCAAGCATCTGCGGATGCACGGTGACGACGACGGACGTCGAGGCGCAGAGGGCCGAGAGGGTGAGGTAGCCGAGCTGTGGCGGGCAATCGATGACCACCACGTCGTAGTCGTCGGCCACGCTGGCAAGGGCCGCCTGTACGCGGGTGAAGAACAGCCCGTGGGTGTCGCCCGGTCGGCGCTCGGCAAGCGCGCGCGGCGTCACATGTTCGAATTCCTGAAGTTCCAGATTGCCCGGCACGAGGTCGAGCCCATCGAAATAGGTCGAACGGATGATTTCACGCAGGGGCCGCGCCTCGCCGTCATAGCGGATCGCGCCATAAATCGTGTCGTTGCCGACCAGGTCCAGTTCCGGCTGATAGCCGAACATCGCCGAGAGCGACGCCTGGGGATCGAGGTCGACGGCCAGAACCCGGTGGCCGCTCAGCGCGAGATGCTGCGCCAGATGCACAGACGAGGTTGTCTTGCCTGAACCGCCCTTGAAGTTGGTGACGGAAATCACCTGCAGATGCTCGCCACGCGCCGCATCCCGCCATTTCACATAGGAGCGGGCCTTGGTTTCGTTGCCTTTCGCGCGCGCCTGATCGGCGAGAAAATGGCGAAGCGCGTTGATATCCTTGAGAGAATAGAAGCGCCGCCCGCCGCTGCCGACGACCGGCTGCGGTCCATCGCCGGCAAGGGAGAGTTGGCGCAGATATCCATCCGACACACCGATGAGGCGCGCCGCTTCGCCAGAGGTGAAACTGCGAAGCGTCTTCTGCGAGGTCGGGGCAAACAGCCGCTCGCGCATCGCCTGCAGCTGCGCAGACAGCGCCTGGGCATCTTCCGCGATGGTCTCGTCGGCGGGGCGCAAGGGCATGGACTCTTCCAAAATCGCGTTGATCGATGGCTGACCCATCGGTCTTCTCCATTCTTCCAGCCCGCTCACACCGATCATGCCGCCATCATGGCGCAACACGGAACAAGCAGGGCAGACTGTCTATGACATCTGCGATTCTCGCTGCGTTGGAAATACGCAATCGCGAGCAACTAACAGAATGTGGCACCAGTTACGGCAATGAGGTCAATTATCGCCTCTTGTCCGTAAAAACCTCGTGCATCACCTGAGTCGCGTCAAGCTATTTTTGGTTAACGAGATCTTAACGAGGCAGGCCACCAGCGCCGGGCCGCGAGAAAAATACGCTCGGCCGGGCCTAGGATCTCGGGAAAGGTAAAGGCATGGAGGCCAATGCAGCCTGCGGCCTCGAAGAAATGCCTCTTAGGCGCATCGCTCAGTGCGAGCGGAGCCAGTCGACAAGTTCCGCCTCGGCCCGTTCCAGAGCGCTGTAATTGAGGAGCTTGCGCAGAAGCGCCACCGTGACGGCACGGGCCCGCAGGTTGAAGCGTCCCTCCTCGCCCTCGTCAGGCGTCATCTGGTAGACATCGAGCTTCTCGTAGAGCGATTGAAGCCTGTTCTGCACGCTGCGGAGCGACAGACCACGGCGGCGCGCGATGGTGCGGTCGGTCAGTCCCAGCGCGATGTCGACCAGGATCTCGTATTCGCTGTCGCTGAAGCCCTTTACCTGGCCCAGGCTCTTCTGCTGCATGCCGCGAACTTCGCGGTCGATGACGCATTGTGCCTCGACGAAGATGGAACGCAGCGCCAGTTTCAGCCGCTCGTCGGAGGCCGATTTCAGCACATAGCCGTAAGCCGCCCCATCAGGAACGATGCGCGATACGCCGCGCACATAGGCTTCATCGGAATAGTTCGACCAGAACAGGATGCGCGTGTCCGGTCGCTCTTTCCAAATGGTGCGGGCGGCCTCGATGCCGTTTCGCGCATTCATCTGCAGGTCCATGACGACATGCGCCGATTTGTGGTCCCGGGCGAGGCGCTCGCCGTCGGCGCCATTTTCGGCCTCGATCACCGTCTTGCATTCCGGCAGGGCCGCGCAGACGGCTTCCAGAAGATAAGAGCGGTGCAGCGGGTCGTCTTCCACGATCAGGACCTTCATTGGGTGTCTCCTCCGGCTTTGCGCCGGCCATGGGTCAAAGGCAGTTGCAGGCGCACAGTGGTGCCCCCGCCGTCGCGGTTCGGTCCCAGAGTGAACTTGGCCGAGATGAGCCGGGCCCTGGTCATCATATTGTCGATACCGCCGCCCGTGCGGCGGTCTCTGCGCGGTATGCCTTGGCCATTGTCGGAAACCTCGATGACAAGCGTGGTCGGGTTGTTGCGCAGACGCACCTCGATTGCGGCTGCCTGCGCATGACGCACGGCATTGTTGATTGCCTCCTGCACGATGCGAAACAGCGCAATACGGACTGTCTGATCGAGCAGGTCGATGAGCCCGTCCGTGTCATCGATCAGATCGAAGCAGATCTGTGATCCCTGGTCACGCACGGCGCGGTCGAGGTGGTTCTCGATCGCATGGGCAAAACCGAACAACTGGAGCACCGAGGGCTTGGCCTCCTCGATGATCTCACGCAGATCCTGCATGCAGTGCTGCAGGCTGCGGGCGATCGGCTCCAGCGCTTCGCCGTTCAGGTCCCGCTCCTGGATCAGGCGATCGAGCCGCCGTGAGAGCCGGGTCAGGTCCGCCAATGTCTGGTCATGGAGATCCATGCCGATGCGCTGGCGCTCCCGCTCAAGTGCTTCGGTTAGACTGAGCGCACCGAGCCGCAGCCCCTCTTCCCGGGCGCGCGCTTCTGCCTCCACGATCGCCGACTGTTTCGCCTGGTCGGCGGCCCGGAGCGCAAAGAAATAGGGGGCAAGCAGATCGGCAATCGACTGGGCGTTCTTGACGTCGTTTGTCGTGTAGAAATCCACCTGATGCGAGGAGCAACTGAGCGCCCCGATCACCTCGCCCCCCACCTTCAGCGGCACGTGGATACGGCTGCGCAGATTGTGTTCGAAGATCGGCTGAACAAACGGGGTATCACTGAAATAGCGGCCCTCCTGCTGGGCATCGGGCGTCAGGAAAAAGTCGATTTCGCCCCAGAGCAAGGTGCGGATCGGACTGCTCGTCACGGGGGCGGGGGCGGCCTGTCCCCAGAACGTGTCCAGCCCGGTCTCGTAAGCCGTATGGTAAAGACCGCTCACCATCATGATGCAAACATCGAGATGGTCATGCGGCACGATATGCGATACCTCAACGCCTACCGCCTTAATCGCGGAACGGAAGTCCAACTGCCCCGCCAGCAAGCGCGATATCCCGAGATAGTGGTCGAGCAGCGCCGACGGCGCAATGTTGAGCATCGGTAGTCCTCCCACGGCGCCCGCTCCTCCTGGCTCCATCGCCTTTATAACACAGAGACGACCGGATCACGTCTTGCGAGATCCCGCATCTTATTTCGCAAATCCCGCACATGTGCTGCCACCTACGCCCTATACACATCCTGCGATCTATTCCATCTTGGTCCCGTCGAGAGGAGGAAACTCGACTGGGAGGTCGGCTAAAGCCCTTGCTTGGCTGACAGGAGGAAACCGGTCCAAGGAGGCCGGGCAACAGGGAGTGAGATGATGAAAGCCACCAGAATTCTTCTGGCGACAGCCGCTTTGTGCGTTGCCGCTGTGCCGATGACGGCCCTTGCGGATACCTCGGGCAAGAAGATCGCCTTGTCCAATAACTATGCCGGCAACTCCTGGCGCCAGGCGATGCTGACCAGCTGGGAAAAGGTCACCGGCGAAGCCGTGAAGTCCGGCCAGGTCGCCGCGGCAGATGCCTTCACGACGGCCGAAAACCAGGCCACAGAGCAGGCAGCCCAGATCCAGAACATGATCCTGCAGGGCTATGACGCCATCGTCATCAATGCCGCATCCCCGACCGCGCTGAATGGCGCCGTCAAGGAAGCCTGCGATGCCGGCATCACCGTCGTTTCATTCGATGGCATCGTGACCGAACCCTGCGCCTGGCGCATCGCTGTCGACTTCAAGGAAATGGGCCGCAGCCAGGTCGAGTATCTCTCCGGCAAGCTGCCTCAGGGCGGTAACCTGCTCGAAATCCGTGGTCTCGCCGGCGTCTTCGTCGATGACGAGATTTCGGCTGGCATCCATGCCGGCGTCGAACAGTTCCCGCAGTTCAAGATCGTTGGCTCTGTGCATGGCGACTGGGCCCAGGACGTCGCCCAGAAAGCCGTCGCCGGCATCCTGCCGAGCCTTCCCGACATCGTCGGTGTCGTGACCCAGGGTGGTGACGGCTATGGTGCTGCCCAGGCGATCGCTGCTGCCAACCGCAAGATGCCTGTCATCGTCATGGGCAACCGCGAAGACGAGCTGAAGTGGTGGAAGGAGCAGAAGGACGCAAACGGCTATGAGACCATGTCGGTTTCGATCGCGCCGGGTGTCTCGACGCTCGCCTTCTGGGTCGCTCAGCAGATCCTCGACGGCAAGGAAGTGAAGAAGGACCTCGTGGTGCCCTTCCTGCGCATCGACCAGGACAACCTCGAAGCCAACCTCGCCAATACCCAGGCAGGCGGCGTCGCCAATGTCGAGTACTCGCTCGAAGACGCCCAGAAGGTTATCGCCTCGGCCAAGTAACCGCATGGACTGACAGACCCTCCCCCGATCCGTCCGGCCTCGTTGCCGGGCGGAACGGGACAGGTGACCCCGCCGAGGGTAGCCAAGCGACTGCGAATGGGATGAATGACATGAATGCGAGCGAGGCAGCGACAGCCGTCGTCAGTGTCACGGATGCCAAAGTGCATTACGGGGCGGTCCGGGCCCTCGATGGGGTCACCCTCACAATACGGGCCGGTGAGTGCATCGGACTCGTTGGCCACAATGGCGCCGGCAAATCCACCATCGTCAATGTCATCAATGGCGGGCTTAGCCCGCATCAGGGATCCGTCGCCTTTGGCGGCACGAGCGGTCAGGGCATCAAGGCTGCCCGTGAAGCCGGGATCCGTTGCGTCTTCCAGGAATTGTCGCTCTGCCCCAACCTCACGGTTGTCGAAAATACCCGCGTCATGCATCGCGGCCTTGCGGGCTGGGGCTGGCGTTTGCGCGGTGCCCAGATCATCGCGAAAAAACTGGATGAAATCTTCCCCGGGCATTCGATCGAGGCCTCAGAGCAGGTCGGCAACCTGACCATCGCCGAACGGCAGATGGTCGAGATCGCGATCACTTTCTGCGAGATCGGCAATCCGGTTCGTCTCGTCATCCTCGACGAACCCACCTCATCGCTGGATGCGCGGCTTGCCGAGCAGTTGCTCGCCTATGTCCGACGCTTCGTCGATGCCGGCGGCGCGGTCGTCTTCATCTCCCATATCCTCAGCGAAATCCTGTCGATCGCCAGCCGCATCGTGGTGATGAAGGACGGGAAAGTGGTTGCCGAACGCGCTGCGGCCGACTTCTCGGAGCACGGCCTCATAGAGGCCATGGGCAGCGTGGTGAAGGCAAGACAGGCGCGCGAATTGGCGGTCGCGCAGTCCGGCGTACCCGTGCTAACGGCACGGACAGCGCGTGGCATCGGACTTCCCTTCAAGGCCCATCGTGGCGAGATCATTGGCTTTGCCGGGCTCGGCGGCCACGGCCAGACCGAGATGTTGATCGATCTCTTCAATACCCGAAGCGGCAACTGGCTCCGACCGGCCGATCCGGCAGTCGCTTTCGTCGCAGGCGACCGCGCTGTCAATGGTACCTTCACGCTGTGGAGCATCCTGAAAAATTTCAGCATCGGCGTGCTCCCCGACCTGTCCCGACTCGGTCGGCTCGACGAGAAGCAGGAAGAGGCACTCGGCCAGTCCTGGAGGGAACGCATCGGCATCCGCACACCGGACATGGAGCACGGCATCCTGTCGCTCTCCGGCGGCAATCAGCAGAAAGTGCTCTTTGCTCGCGCCCTGGCCAGCCGTGCCCCCGTGGTGCTGATGGACGACCCCATGCGCGGCGTCGACTTCGGCACGAAGCAGGAAGTCTACGGAATCTTGAGAAGCGAGGCGGCGAACGGCCGAACCTTCATCTGGTACTCGACGGAGATGGACGAGGTCTGCCTCTGCGATCGGGTCTATGTCTTCAACAATGGCGCGATTGTCGCGGAGCTTTCCGGCGATGACGTCTCGGAGGAAAACATCTTGTCTGCATCCTTCAAGGAGGCCGCGGCATGAAGGTCAACCTTTCTGCCGACAGCATCCGACTGTTGATCCCTGCCCTGTCGCTGGCCGTGCTGCTGGCTGCCGTCTTCTATCTTCAGCCCCGCGCCATGAGCTATACGGGCCTCAACCTGCTCTTCAATCTCGCCGTCCCGATCGCGCTCGCCACCATTGCCCAGATGCTGGTCATGACGATCAACGACCTCGACCTTTCGATGGGCACCTTCGTCAGCTTCGCAGCCTGTGTTGCGGCGACATTTCTCAACGACACGCCACTGCTCGGCATCGCGATCCTTGCCGGTGCCATTGGTGTCTATGCGGTGATCGGGGTCCTCATCCATGTGCGGGACCTGCCCTCGATCGTTGTCACACTTGGGATGAGTTTCGTCTGGGGTGGACTGGCCGTACTCATCCTGCCGGCACCTGGAGGATCGGCACCGAGCTGGATCCGCGCCATCATGACATCGCGCCCACCGCTGGTTCCGATGGCCATCGTGGCGAGCGTCCTGATCGCCGCCGTCAGTCACTTTCTCATCATGCGATCGTCCTTCGGCGTCGTCCTGCGCGGCGTCGGTGGCAATGCACGCTCGGTCGAGCGCGCCGGCTGGTCGATCATCGGCGCTCGCGCCTCGATCTACGCGCTGGCTGGCCTGTTTGCGGTCATGTCGGGTATTGCCCTGGTGGGCCTGACGACTTCGGCGGACGCCAATATCGCGCTTCGTTACACGCTGCTGTCGATCGCCGGCGTCATTCTCGGCGGCGGAGAATTTGTCGGCGGTCGCGTCTCTCCGATCGGGGCCGTCATCGGCGCTCTGACGCTGACGCTGGCGGGGTCGTTCCTGTCCTTTCTCAGGATATCGCCGGATTGGCAGATTGGCGCGCAAGGCGCGATCCTGATCGTAGTCCTGACCTTGAGACTTGCCCTCAACCGTTTCGAAGGCCGGAGGGCAAAGTCGTGACCTCTTTGCTGAAACGTCCCTGGATCTGGTCCTTCGCCGCGACCGCCGTCGTCTTCATCACAACGGTTCTGTTCACCGGCGGGGCCAGCACGCTCGGGCTCGCCCAGGCGGCCCTGACCTTCGCCGCCTTCTCGATCCTCGTTGGCCTCGGCCAAATGCTGGTCATCACGCTGGGGCCCGGCAACATCGATCTCTCGGTACCCGCCAACATGACACTTGCAGGTACTGTCGCCTTGAAGGTGATGAATGTCGACAATGGTACGATCCTGATCGGCCTTCTGATCGCGATCGCGATCGGCGTCGCCATCGGGATCGGCAATTACGCCCTGATCAAGCTGCTGCGCATCCCACCGATCATTGCGACACTGTCGATGAGCTTCATCATCCAGTCGACGGCAATCTGGACCAACCGCGGATTGCGCATCAAACCGCCGGCAGCTTTGGCCGACTTCACCACGACGTCGACTCTTGGCATCCCCAATGTCGCCATCGTCGCCTTGGTGCTGTCGCTCATCGTCTGGTTCATACTGAACAAGACCGTCTACGGCCGCTGGATCGCCGCCATCGGCCAGAGCATCAGGGCCGCCCGGATGACCGGCATCCCGATCGACGGAACACGGCTCGTCACATACGTGCTCTGCGCCGTCTTGGCGGCCATCTGCGGTTACCTTCTGGCCAGTTTCTCGGGCGGAGCCGCCCTCAACATGGGCTCGGAATATCTGCTGATGTCGATTGCGGTCGTGGTTATCGGTGGCACCGCCGTCGCCGGCGGCAATTCCAACGTGCCGGGCATTTGGGGCGCCTCGCTCTTCATGTTCCTCGTCGTGTCGATGCTCAACACCTATGGATTTGGAGCGGGTATCCGCCTGATCCTTACCGGCCTCATCATCATTGCCGTCATCATGCTACCGAGCGCCCGTCCGCTCGACAAACGATAGAACCCGCAGGACAAACCCATGTCGGACAACCCCTTCTATGAGATCCATGATCCGCGGTTTCGCGATCTCGTTGTCAGCAGCGCGGCACTCGAGGAACTCTATTCGGATTGCCGCTGGGCGGAGGGTCCGGTCTGGTTTGACGACGCCGGTCACCTCCTGTTCTCCGACATTCCCAACCAGCGCATCCTGCGCTGGGTCGAAGGCGGCGGTGTCTCGGTCTTTCGCAGCCCGTCCAATTTTGCCAATGGCCATACGCGCGACCGCCAGGGACGTCTCGTCTCCTGCGAACATGGCCTGCGCCGTGTCACCCGCACCGAGGTGGACGGCACCATCACGGTGCTTGCCGACAGGCATGACGGCAAACGACTGAACTCGCCCAACGATGTCATCGTGCGTTCGGATGGAAGCGTGTGGTTCAGCGATCCATCCTACGGAATTCTGTCGGATTACGAGGGTTACAAGGCCGATGAGGAACAGGAAAGCCGCAACATCTGGCGGCTAGACCCGGCGACAGGTTCGCTCTCGATCATGGCCCATGACTGCCTGCAGCCCAATGGTCTGGCCTTCTCTCCCGACGAGCGCCGTCTTTATGTCGCCGATTCCGGCGCAAGCCACGCCCCGGAAGCACCGCGCCAGATCCTCGTTTACGACGTTTCGGAAGACGGGCAATCGCTCTCGGGCCCTCGCACGTTTGCGACGATCGACAAGGGCATTCCGGATGGCATCCGCGTGGACATCGCCGGCAATCTCTGGTCCAGCGCGGCGGATGGCGTGCACTGCTTCTCGCCGGAAGGGATCCTGCTTGGCAAGATCCTAGTGCCGCAGGTTGTTGCCAACCTCACCTTTGGCGGTCCCCGCCACAATCGCCTGTTCATCACGGCGACCAAGTCGCTCTATTCGATCTACACGACGACAACGGGTGCGCAGAGGCCTTAGAGTTTCCGTTCAGCCTCAGCCACCGGTCGATGGATCGATCTCCTGGGTCGCCTCGAGGTCTTGTTCCGCCTCAGCGACCGTCTGGTGGGTAAACCCGCGCAGGCCGGAGATCTCTTCGGCATCCCGCCCGATCTGCACTTCGCTCATCGCGTAATGCACCGCCAGTTTTGCGTTCGACATCAGGGCATGCAGATGGATGCGCTCGTAGCCGTGTGAGGCATCAACGCCGAAAGTGATGAGGGCGGTGCGCACGTCGTGGCCGGCCTCGACGGCGGAGGCCGCGTCGGAGCGATAATAGCGAAAGACGTCCTTTTGCACCGGAATGCCCTGATCAAGGCAAATCTGGTGCAGCTTCTTCGACAGGTGATAATCAAAAGGACCCGTCTGGTCGGCCATCGCGAGTGTCACGCCAAATTCCTGCGAAGCCTGTCCCGGCGCAGTTGTGCCGTTGTCGACCGCGACCAAGGAGGCGATCTCCGGTACAAGGGCTGCAGACGCACCGACGCCCACCTCTTCGCCAATGGTGAACAGCCAATAGGTGTCAACAGGCGTTGCAACCTCCTGACGCTGCATGGCCTCGAGCGCTGCCAGCATAATCGCCACCCCCGCCTTGTCATCGAGGTGGCGCGACACGATAAATCCGTTTTCGAGAAATTCCGGTTGCGGGTCCACCGCAACGATGTCCCCCACATCGATGCCGAGCTGAAGGAGGTCATGGCGATGGCGCGAAAGGGCGTCGACCCGTAACTCGACATACGGCCAGCCGGATGGCTGCGTGTCGATTTCCTCGTTGAACGTGTGGCCAGAGGCTTTGAGCGGCAGGATGGTGCCGCGATAGATGCCCTTGGAGGAAAAGATCGAGACACGAGCCCCTTCGGCGAACCGCGCCGACCAGTGGCCGATCGACACCAGTTCCATCCGCCCGTTGTCCTTGAGCGCCTTCACCTGTGCGCCCAGCGTATCGAGATGCGATACGATTCCGCGCGCAGGCCGCCGCGCCGCCCCTGGTCTCAGCGCCCTGATCGCGCCGCGCCGCGTCAACATGACGTCAAGCCCGAGTTTTTCGAGTTCCCGCGCCGTATAACGCACCGCTTCGTCGGTAAATCCGGTTGGGCTTGCGACCGAGAGCAGATCCTTCAGGCGGTCGGTGAGGTAAGCTGGGTCGATGTTGATCGGTTCGTTCATGCATCCCATGTGTCGCGTGAAGACGGAAGGTCAAGCTTTGCCGGAAGGCTTCCTGTCCCCCTGCCGGGGCGGTTCAACGCCGGAAGCTTAAACTGATGCAGTTTGGCCATTCTGTTGGATGTGGCGATTCCCTCGAAAATCCTCTTCAAACCGACGCTGAAAAGTGTAAACTAAATTTTACACTCAAGCTGAGGCGGGACCCATGGCCCAACCATTTCCATTCGCCGCCATCGTCGCCCAGGAAGACATGAAGAAGGCGCTCCTGATGGCGGCTGTCGAGCCCCTGCTTGGTGGCGTCCTCATTTTCGGCGACCGTGGCACGGGAAAATCGACGGCCGTGAGGGCACTGACCGAGCTTTTGCCGGCGATCGAAACCCGCAGTGGTTGCCGCTACAATTGCCATCCCGCCGAACCGCAGCCGGCCTGTCCCGTCTGCAATCCGGCGGCTGGCTTAAAGCCGCCCGCGGTCATCAAGCGCCGCGCTCCGATGATCGACCTGCCGCTAGGGGCCACTGAAGATCGCGTTTGCGGGTCGCTCGACATCGAGAAGGCGCTGGTCGCCGGCGAGAAGCACTTCGAGCCGGGTCTGCTGGCCGCCGCCAACAGGGGCTTCCTGTATATCGACGAGATCAACCTCCTGGAGGATCATCTGATCGATCTCCTGCTCGACGCGTCCGCCTCCGGCGTCAACGTCGTCGAGCGCGAGGGCTTGAGCATACGCCATGCCGCCCGCTTCGTCCTTGTCGGCAGCGGCAATCCGGAAGAAGGGGATCTCCGCCCACAATTGCTTGATCGCTTCGGGCTGTCGGTCGATGTTCGCACCATCGACGACCTCGATCAGCGCATCGAGGTGATCCGGCGCCGGGATGCCTATGAGACAGACCCCGTCGCCTTCGGCAAGCTTTGGGCCAAGCGCGATGGCGCCGTGGGCCGCCGCGTGGTCGCTGCCCGAAAAATCATTCGCCAGGTCGAGATACCCGATTCCGTTGTGATGCGCATGTCGCAACTCTGCCTGCGGCTCGGCATAGACGGCATGCGCGGCGAACTCACACTGATGCGTGCCAGCCGGGCTGCCGCAGCGCTCACCGGACGTTTGTTCGTCACCTGGGATGATGTCGCCGAGATCGCGCCGATGGTGCTTTGCCATCGCCTGCGCCGCGATCCGCTCGACGATGCCGGTTCGACACCGAGGGTCGAACGCGCGCTGGCAACCATCAGCGACACCAACAACGACCGTCACGCCCATGGCTGAACTCGGCCCCCACGATGCCTATGACAAGGCCCTCGATCAGCGGGGTGCAGAGCTTTGGGCGGATGCGCGACTGGCGATCGAGCTCCTTCGCATCGGTGGTGCTGACATCGGCGGTCTTTGGCTCAAGGCCAGATCGGGAGGCGTGCGCGATCTCTTTCTGTCGCGGCTCCTGGAGCGCCTGGGCACCCACGTCACCCGCCTGCCGCCCGGAACCTCGGCGGCCAATCTCGTCGGCGGCGTGGATATTGCGGCAACCGCTGCCAAAGGCAGCCTTGTCAGACAAAAGGGCCTTCTGGCCAATGCAGAGGGCAGCGTGCTGATAATACCGATGGCCGAACGGCTCGATGCCTCGCTCGCCGCCATGGTGGCCAACGCGATGGATCAATCCGCGACCAAAGGCTTCCTCCTGATAGCCCTGGATGAATCACTTGATGACGAGGCACCTCTTTCCGGTGGAATCGCGGATCGTCTGGCGCTGCGCATCGATCTCGACGGTATCGGCTGGCATCACGTGAGCGATATACCAGCACCGGACGAGGCAACCACCGCGCCCGCAGCAGATTGGCGCGATGTCACCATAGACAACAGGCTTCTTAAGGGTCTTGCCTCACTCACCCATCTCGCCGGTCACCGTTCCTCGCGCATCCTCACCCATCTCGCACGCACAGCGCGCCTGCTCGCTTGCTGCGACGGGCGCAGTTCCGTCGAAGAGCGCGATGCGCTGACCGCCCTTCGCCTTTGCCTCGGCTTACGTCTCGCGCCGCAGGCCGAAGCTCCACCGACAGAAACGGAAGATCCCTCGCCAAGCCCTCAACCGGACCAGCGGGGCGAGACTTCAACGTCAAACCAGTCAGGGGACCCAGATCAACATACGGAGACCGAAAAGCCGACCCAGCTCGACGCGCTAACGGAAATGCTCTCGGCCATCCAGGCCGGGGCGCTTTCGGCCGATCCCTGGCTATCCCTCTCCCAGAGGCCCACACGCAGCGCTGGCACAGCTGGAAAATCCGGCGGCCTGCGCAAGAATGCCCGCCGGGGCCGGCCCTTCGGCATCGGGCTTGCTCCTCCTCACCCGGAGGCGCGGCCCGATATCATCGCCACCTTGCGCGCCGCAGCCCCATTTCAGCGGATCCGCGCAGCGCAACGCCAGGCTGTCAGCGCTGCCAGCAGTTCCCCCTTGGTGGAAGTCAGAGCGCCACGCGCCTTCGTCACCCGTCACGATTTCCGCTATGTCCGCCTTCGCCATGCCGCTCCGTCAACCGCGATTTTCGTCGTCGACGCGTCCGGGTCAACGGCACTTGAACGGCTGGGCGAGACCAAGGGCGCGATCGAAAATCTGCTCGCACGATGCTACGTCCGCCGTGACGAAGTCGCCCTCATCGCCTTCAGGGGCAAGGGCGCCGAGCTCCTGTTGCCACCCACACGATCGCTGACCGCAGCCAAACGCAAACTCGCCGGTCTTCCAGGCGGCGGCCCGACACCGCTTGCCGCGGGCCTCAAGGCAGGGATGGAACTCGCACTCTCCGTCGAGCGCCGAGGCAGCAGTCCGGTACTCGTCCTGCTCACCGACGGAAGCGGCAACATTGCACTCGACGGAACGCCCGATCGGGCGCTCGCCGCCGAAGAGCTCACCCGGCTTGCCACCACTTGCAAAGCCAGGGATATCAAGACGATCTGCATCGACATCGCCCGGCGCCCGCGCGAAAGCGTGACCAACCTTGCGGCCATGCTCGGAGCGGACCTGCACGTGTTGCGAAAGGCTGATGCCGGCCGGGTGTCGAACCTGGTCGACCGGTCCATGCAGGAGGCCCGCGCATGAGCCTCGGACGCGATCGACTGGACTGGGCGACCGATGGCCTTCATTGGCCGAACCGCAGCGCCAGCCGGTTTTTGAAGACGACCTCCTGCGACTGGCACGTCCAGATCTCCGGACCGGAAGATGCCCCCGTCATCCTGCTGCTGCATGGCACGGGCGCTGCGTCTCACTCCTGGCGCCATATCCTTCCACTGCTCTCGACCCGCTTCCGCGTAGTGGCACCCGACCTGCCAGGCCACGGGTTTACCCGCCCGCGTGCCGAGGCCGATCTCTCGCTTCCCGGAATGGTGCAGGCCCTCACCGAACTGCTCTCCCAACTCGACCGATGCCCGGCGGTGATCCTGGGACACTCGGCTGGTGCAGCCATTGCCGTGACGCTCGCCGCAAGCAAGGCCTCCGCCGTGCCGCGTCATGTGATCGGCATCAACGGCGCATTCTTGCCGATCCGGGGCAACGCGCTCTTTTCGCCCCTCGCCAAGGCGCTCTTCGCCAATCCCTTTTCCGCCTCGATGTTCTCGCTGATGTCACGGGTGACGCCGCTCGGTGGAAACCTGCTCACCGCCACAGGCTCCCCGATCGACGAGCAAGGCAAGGCGATCTACCGCATGCTGCTCGCCTCGCCCGCCCATGTGCGTGGTGCGCTTGGCATGATGGCGGCCTGGGACCTGTCGCGCTTCGATGCCACCCTGCAACGCCTGCCCTTCCCCATGACGCTGATCGCCGCGAAAGACGATCCGATGGTGCCGATCGAAAACTCGACCCATGCGGTGCGACAGGCGACCGGCAGCCGGCTGGTGCTGGCCGATCGCGGTGGCCATTTGCTGCACGAGTGCCGACCGGACGACGTGGTGCGCTGGCTCGACGAGGCCATCGCAGAGAAGAGACCCGAGGGAGCGGACGCCGCATGAACATCGCCGGGCGCTTTCCAGGACAAAAACCGAAACCCGGTGACAAGAGGCCCCATGCCGTAATCATCGGGGCCGGCATTGGCGGCCTTTCGACAGGTGCACTGCTCGGTGCCAAGGGCTACCGCGTTACCATCCTTGATCCACTGGACGAGCCGGGCGGCCGGGCCTATGCCCATCGCCAGGACGGCTTCACCTTCGACGCTGGTCCGACGATCATCACCGCGCCCTGGCTCTTCGAAAACCTCTGGCGGGATTGTGGCGGCCAATTGAGCGATGATGTGACGCTTAGGCCGAACACCCCCTTCTACCGGGTCCGTTACGACGACGGCACCGTGTTCGACTATTCCGGTGACCGCGCCGCGATGGAGGCCCAGATCGCCCGGATTGAACCGCGCGACGTTGCCGGCTATCGCAGCTTCCTCGACGAGAGCCGCCGCATCTATGAAGTCGCCTTCGAACAGCTGGCGCACAAGCCTTTTCACAGCCTGCTCTTCACGGCCAAGACGCTGGCCGGGCTCGTCCGCCTCGGAGGCTACCGATCGGTCTATTCGGTGGTCTCGAAACACTTTCGCAGCGACAAGCTCAGAACCTTGTTTTCCTTTCACCCGCTGCTGATCGGCGGCAATCCCTTCTCCGCGACCTCCTTCTACTGCCTGATTGCCCATCTCGAAGGAAAACACGGCGTGCACCACGCGGTCGGGGGCACCAACGCGCTGGTGCGCGGCATTGCCTCGCTTGTGACCCGCAACGGTGGACGCATCCGATTGCAGGAGACGGTCACCGAGATCGAGACAGAGGGGCGCCGCGCAACCGGCGTGCGGCTAGCCTCCGGCGAGCGGCTTACTGCGGACATCATCGTCTCCAACGCCGATCCGGCAACCACCTATGGACGGCTGTTGAAGGCCCATCCCCGCCGGCGCTGGACCGACCGGAAGCTTTCGAGAGGCGACTATTCGATGAGCCTCTTCGTCTGGTATTTCGGCACCAACAGGCGCTACGACGATGTCCTGCACCACACCATGCTGTTTGGACCGCGCTATCGCGGCCTGCTCGACGACATCTTCCGCAATCATCGTCTTGCCGAGGATTTCAGCCTTTATCTTCATCGGCCAACCGCAAGCGACCCATCTCTGGCCCCTGCCAGCTGCGATGCCTTCTATGTGCTGAGCCCCGTGCCCAATCTGGAAAGCGGAACCGACTGGACCGAAACGGCAGAACGATACCGGAAGAAGATCGCAAGCCGACTGGAAGAGACCGTGCTTCCAGGTCTTACGCGCCACATCGTCACCTCCCGCATCGCAACGCCGCTCGATTTCCGGGACAGGCTTCTCTCCTGGCAGGGCGCAGCCTTCGCCCTTGAACCAAAGCTCTTCCAGAGTGCCTGGTTCCGACCGCACAACAAGAGCGAAGAACTCGACAATCTCTTCCTCTGTGGTGCCGGCACACATCCTGGTGCCGGGCTGCCGGGTGTCGTGTCCTCAGCCAGGATCGTCGCCGACCTGGTGCCGGATCCTGCCACCCTGCTTGCCGGCAGCTGGGAACGAACAGGAAGGGATGCCCATCCATGAGCGCCTTGGAGACCACACTGCCAGACGGCCATCTCGCGCGTCCGCTCACTCGTCGGCCGATCCTGCTGAATTATGGGTTTTCTGGCGATTTCGAGGATCAGAAGGCCTGCTCGGCTGCCATCCGACGGGGATCGAAGTCCTTTCATCTTGCCTCTCTGCTTCTGCCGGGCCAGACCCGTCAGGCCGCCCGTGCGCTCTACGCCTTCTGCCGGCATTCCGACGACCTCATTGATGACATCAGAAGCGGCATGCCGGCGCTTTTGCGCCTGCGAGAACGCCTCGATCTGATCTACGAAGGGGAGCCCGCACCTTTTGCCTGCGACCGCGCCTTTGCCCGTGTCGTGCAGGAACACGCGATCGCCAAGCCTGTCGTGGAAGCGCTGCTCAACGGTTTTGCGATGGATCTTGAAGGACGTCGCCACGCGAGTATCGACGACGTAAAGGCCTATGCAACCTGTGTTGCCGCAAGCGTCGGCCTGATGATGGCCTCGGTCATGGGCGTCCGGGACCGTGCGGCTCTTTCGCGGGCCGCTGATCTGGGCATCGCCATGCAGCTTACCAACATCGCCCGGGACGTCGGCGAGGATGCGCGAAACGGCAGGCTCTATCTGCCCCTCGACTGGCTCGAGGAACAGGGTATCGACGCCGACGCATTCCTGCGCAATCCAAGCTTTTCACCTGCCCTCGGCATCGTGGTGAACCGCCTGCTTGACGAAGCCGCGCGCCACTACCGGCTCGGCCATGCCGGCATCTTGAGCCTGCCGAAACCCTGCCGGCATGCGATCCGCACGGCGGCTCTGGTGTATGAAGCGATCGGTCAGGGCATCGCGGCCAACGGTTATGACAGCGTCAACCACCGGGCGACGACGAGCCTCTCCACCAAGCTTGGCCTCCTGCTCAAGGCGCGGCATGAGGATAGTCGCTGGACGGCAACCGCTGTGCGAGACCTCCATACAGGAACCGAACCTGTTGCACGTTCGCTGGTGACACTGAGCGGCGTGCGCAAGGAGAGCGCAGTTTCTGAGCGCAGACACGAACCCGAGACCGACGGGGAAACGACAGTAGGGCGGGTCACCGATATTCTGCTCAGGCTTCATGCGGAGGCCCGTCTTCAAACGCTGAAACGCCGAGAGGCAGCGCGAGCAAAGGTGGCCGGCCTTGCTTGAGCACTATTTCGGCATCATCGAAGCGATCTTTGTCTTCAGCCTGGCCGTCGCTTTCTATGTCTGGCAGATGCGCGACTTGAAGAAGGAGAAAGCGAAGGCCGAAGCCCGCGCCCGGGAAGTCGAACCGCGGCAACAAGACGACGACCTGAAAAACGGCTAGCCTTTGCGCGGCATCCGAAAGGGAAGCATCAGCCGGACGAGCGGCATGGCGAGCCGCCGGCAATCAAGCGTCTCATGCATCATCACGACCCGCTCGCCGGCAAGCACGGTCTCCACCAGAGACCGGCGATAGAATGGCGTATCCTCGAACCTGCTCCGCAAGATCGGCTCGACTGCGTCATCGCAGGCAATTCCCCCGCCGACGCCCCAGAAGCCGCGCTTCAGCGGCTGCCCCGCAGGTGGCTGAAAGGCGCAGACCGCACCATCGGCGGCATAGACCAGTCCGAAGCGGTGGTTCGTTCCGCTCGCCAAAAGCGAGTCGTAAAGCACAACGGTCCGACCATCACGCGTCGTCCCCCGCGCCCAGTCCCAACCGGCAAAGTCCGCCTCCAGTGGCCGCGCGCCAAAGTTCATGTCGTGATAGCCGTCTCCAGACCAGCCGCCTCCGGGACATGAATCGCAGGAAATATTGACCCGTCCGCTCGGCGCCACCGGCTGCCAGACATGCCCGCCCGCCTCATCAAGGGAATAAGCCCGCAGCCCCAGAAAGTCGGGCGCCAACCTAATCTCGCCACGCATTCGCTTCGGTAGAGAGCGTTGCCCAGGCCATGGCAGAAACACCTCGTCGAAGGCAATCGCAAGCTCCGAACCGTCGAAGCGCATGGTGCTGCTGCCAATCGTCAGCGCCGAGCTGTTCCGTTTGAGATGGCTGGCAGAGCGCTCGGTCATCGCCCAGGCATGCCCCTGAGGCCCGTAGAGCGCGACATTGAAGGCCACATGGTTCTCCGGCGTTTTGCGACCCGACCAATGATAGTAGGGCGAAAAGACCGAGCCGATGAACGCGATCACCGTGAAGGCGAAACACCCACAGTCGCTCGTTCCATCAACATACCACCAGTGGTAGCCACCTGTACCGACCGCCTGGTCAAAGGCCGGTCCACCATCAACCGCTCTGCTGCGCGTTTGCCCGAGAGCGCAGCCATCGGCAGACCCGGCCCCGGATGCACGCTGCCACCCGCGAGATAGAGCCCCGGCACCGGCCCCTGCGATCCCGGTCGAGCGAAAGATGCCATCCACCCGTGCGAGGCCATTCCGTAGAGCGCCCCGCCCGTCGCCGGATAAAGGCTCGCAAAGCGATCGGGTGTCGTGATGTTCGCCGGAGCCGGATCGTTCAAGAGCGTCAGACCGTTCAGCATCAACCGCTGTTCCATGTTCTTCAGACATGCGCCGACCTCACTTTCATTGAAACGACGACGGTCGCCGTCTGCAGGCTGGTTCATCAAGGCATAGATGCGCTCCGGCCCCGCATGGGACTGCGGCAGCAGACCGCGCGCGTCGCGATCCTGCGCGCAGAGATAGACGGTTGGATCTTCCGGCGCCTCGCGACGCTTGAAGATCGCTTCGAACTCACGCTCGTAATCGCTTGAAAAGAAGACCGTGTGATGCGCGAGGGGCACCCCCGCAGGTTCTGCCAGACGGCAAGAGACAAGTGCGGAAAGCGACCGCTGCGGCCGGGTCTTCGCCGGATCGGGAGGGGTAACGTCGATCAGACGCGGAAGTGCGGCAACGTCGCCGTTGAAGATGATCTGTCGGGCAGCCAGGCTTCGGCCGGCACGCGTGAGCAGGCCAGAAACGTTCCGGCGCGAAGGATCGATCAGGATCTCACTCACCGGGTCGCCATAGCGGAACTCGACCCCGAGACCGACCGCAAGCGACGTCAAACGATCCGCAAGCGTGCGAATACCACCCTGGACAGTCCAGACACCTTCCTGCTCGACATGCGCGACAAGCATCAGCGTCGCCGGGGACAGATAGGGAGACGAGCCGCAATAGGTGGCATAACGCCCGAAAAGCTGGCGAAGCCGGACATCGGCAAAGTAACTGCCGAGCGCGGACCAGAGCGTCGAAAAGGGCTTGATCGCCAGAAGGTCTTCCGGGCGGCCCAGCCCGATCCGCCGTGACAAGGAGACAGGATTGGGCCGGGAGGCATCGATGAAGCTATCCTTCAACACCGCGAAGGTGCGACGGCTGTCGGCGGCAAACCGGCGATAGCCGTCGGCCTCGCGCCGTCCGGCGAAGTCATCGACAGCGCGAACGGTCTCCTCCAGATCGGCATGAAGATCGAGACAAGCCCCGCCCTGCCAGTAGTGGCGGGCGATGACAGGAGAAGCCGCAAGCACCAGTTCGTCGTCGATCAAGCGGCCGGCGGCCGCAAACAGCGCGTCGAACACCCATTTCATCGTCAGCACGGTCGGGCCGGCATCGAAACCACGGCCGCCGACCTCGACGCGCCGCATCTTGCCACCGGCCTCGGTCTGCGCTTCGCAGACCACCACGCGATATCCAGCAGCGGCAAGCCGGATGGACGCCGCCAGCCCCGCCATGCCGGCGCCAATCACCCCTACTGTGTCCTCGGGCGAAACCGGCACGTTCCTCTCCTGTGGCCAGTTGACTTACAGTCGCAATATGTCAATCTAAATTGACACATTATTGAGTTGTGCAGAATTTACAACTGCACATTCTCCGGAGGCGAGCCTGATGGATTTCCCCGACCGCATCGAAACGGGCATGCAGCGCACCCTGCGTTACGCAACAGCCAACGGATGCCCGCCCCTCCTCGCGAAAGCGCTGAGGCACGCAGTTTTTCCAGGCGGCGCGCGTATCAGGCCCCGCCTCTGCCTCGCGGTTGCGGCGGCCTGCGGCGACCGCGAACCTCTCGCCGCCGACAGCGCTGCCGTTGCCATCGAGCTGCTGCATTGTGCGTCCCTGGTGCATGATGACATGCCCTGTTTCGACAACGCTATGACAAGGCGCGGCGCACCCAGCGTGCATGCACAGTTCGGCGAGGAGATCGCCCTTCTGGTCGGCGACGGCCTGATCATCGCAGCTTTCGAGACGGTCGCCCGGGAAACGCAACAGACCCCGCTGCTGACCGCACCGTTGATCGCAACCATCGCCAATGCGGTGGGCAGCCCCTATGGCCTTGTGGCCGGACAGGCCTGGGAGAGCGAGCCGGAGATCAACATCACCGCCTATCATCGCGCCAAGACGGCTTCGTTGTTCAGTGGCGCCGTCTCCACCGGGGCGATCGCCTCGGGCGGCAATCCTCAGGAATGGCTGGTTCTGGCAGATGCGCTCGGCGCGGCCTATCAGGTCGCGGACGATCTCTATGATGCGGTCGGACAATCGGAAGCCGGCAAGCCGGCCGGCCAGGACAGCCGAAACGGCAAGCCCAACATCGTCGTAAGCATTGGCCTGGAAGCCGCCCTTGGCCGCCTCAAGCGCCTGGTGGCAGAGGCCGTCGACAGCGTTCCGGACTGCCCGGGTGCCGAATCCTTCCGCGCCATGATCCGCAACGAAGCGACCCGGCTGATGCCGAAGACGCTTGCAACCAGCGCGGCCTGACGCCATGGATACCGTCGGCGGAAGGGGCTTTGGGGCCAGCCCGCCGGTCGCTCAGACAGCGGACATAGCGCAGCCCACGCCGGGCATCCTGCGATCTGTGGCAATCAAAGCGAGGCTCTGGCGAAACCGCCGGATCGCATCGCCACGTTTTCGCGCCTTCGTCGCACGGTTTCCTCTCCTGCGCGGGATTGCAAACCGCAAGGCCAAGCAGCTCTTCCGCCTGACGAGCGGCTTTGTGCATACACAGGTCCTGTCAGCCTGTGTGCAACTCGGGATCTTCGAAGCACTCGATGGCAAGGCGCTGTCCACGACCGCAATCGCAACGCGCTGCGGCATGGGGCCCGAAGCCACGCGGGCTCTGCTCGATCAGGCAAGGCGACTCGATCTCGTCATCAGCGCCAGCCCCGATCTCTGGATGCTGTCCGACGCGGGCAGCGTTGTCGCCGCAGATCGCGGCCTGCGCGAGATGATCCGGCATCACGACATGCTGTATCGGGATCTGGTTGATGCGGGCGCCTTCTGGCGAGGCGATCGCGGCGAAACAGAACTCCGCCAATACTGGGCCTATGTCCGGGACAATGATCCCGCCAAGATCGGCAACGATGAGGCTGCCCCTTACTCGGCGCTGATGCGCGAGAGCCAGGCGATGCTCGCCGACTGCATTCTCGCCTCGCATGACTTCGGGCAGTACAGATCCATCCTCGATATTGGTGGTGGCGAAGGCGCGTTTCTGAGCGCTGTCGGTGAGCGACATCCGTCCGTCAACCTCGCCTTGTTCGATCTGCCGGCGGTCACTGGGCTGGCGGCCCGCCACATGCGGGAACGCGGCATGCTCACCCGATGCACATTGCATCCGGGCGATTTCACTGTCGATGCCATCCCCGCCGGTCATGACTGCGTGACGCTCGTCCGCATTCTTTGTGACCATGATGACGACCGCGTGCTGGCGATTCTTCGAAACATTCACCGACATCTTGCGTCTGGGACCCGGCTTGTTGTTGCGGAAGCCATGGCCGGCGACAGCGAGGGCGCCAATCTCGCAGCCATTTATTTCAGCACCTATTTCGCCGCGATGGGGTCCGGTCGCTGCCGGGAAGGCCGGGAAATCATCGATCTTCTGGCGCGTAGCGGATTTCGCGATGCAAGGATGGTGCCCACCACCAACGCCCTTCTGGCAGGTTTAGTCATCGCGACCCGGTGACGTCCAGTGTTCTGCGCATCGCTTTGTGTAAATATAGATTGACACTTTGCAACGTAATCTTAAGATGACACTGGGAGCAAAAGGCATCCCGTGTCCGGGGAGGGCACGACAATGTGCAGCGCAGCCATCGTCTTCGAAAAACCGGGAACGCTCACCGTCAGGCGATTGGCGCTCAATACGCCCGAGGCGTCGGACGTGGTTGTGGAATCGCGCTTCAGCGGCGTCTCCAGCGGCACCGAGAAGATGCTCTACGAAGGCACGATGCCGGCATTCCCCGGCATGCGCTATCCGCTTGTCCCGGGTTACGAAACCGTCGGCACGGTCGTCGAAGCCGGCCCGACCTCCGGGCGTTCGGTCGGCGATCAGGTTTTCGTGCCAGGCGCCAATTGTTATGAAGACGCAGCCGGGCTGTTTGGCGCCAGCGCCGAAAGACTGGTCGTTCCCGGTGCCCGCACCGTCAGGACACAGTTTCACAATGCAGAGGAAGCGGCCCTCCTGGCGCTGGCCGCGACAGCGCATCACGCCGTCTGTCGCGCATCACGTGCAGCCACGCTGATCATCGGCCATGGCGTGCTCGGCCGCCTCATCGCCCGCTTCGTCATCGCAACCGGACATCCGGCGCCGACCGTCTGGGAAACCCGTGCCGCCCGGCGCGACGGTGCAACCGGCTACAGCGTCGAAGCCCCCCTCCAGGACGGCACGGATCGCCATGATGTCATCATCGACGCCAGCGGCGACGCATCCGTCGTCGACCAGGCGATTGCCCACCTCAACCGCCGTGGAGAGCTGGTACTCGCCGGCTTCTATGGTGTGCGTCTGGATTTCGCCTTCCCGGCCGCCTTCATGAAGGAAGCCTCGATCGCCATCGCCGCAGAATTCACGCCGGCCGATGTCCAGGCCGTACTGGCACTCATCGCCGAAGGCCGCCTCTCACTCGCGGGCCTGATCACACACCATTCTGCTCCGGCCGAGGCGGCTTCAGCCTATCGGACAGCATTCAACGATCCCGACTGTCTGAAAATGATCATCGACTGGAGGAAAGCCGCATGAGCCTCGACCTCGCACCGGACGGCCTTGAGCGCCTGCAGGAGAACCTTCGCGAAGAAGCCGCCATCGAACCCGATACCCCGGCAACCGGCAAGGTGACCAAGGAAACCCAGATCATTGCAATCTATGGCAAGGGTGGCATCGGCAAGAGCTTCACCCTCGCCAATCTCTCCTACATGCTGGCCCAGCTCGGCAAGAAGGTCCTGCTGATCGGCTGCGACCCCAAGAGCGACACGACCTCGCTGCTCTTCGGCGGCCGCGCCTGCCCGACCATCATCCAGACGGCCTCGCGCCGCAAGGAAGCCGGCCAGGAAGTGTCGATCTCCGACGTCTGCTTCAAGCGCGACGGCGTCTTTGCCATGGAACTCGGCGGACCGGAGGTCGGCCGTGGCTGCGGTGGACGCGGCATCATTCACGGCTTCGAAACGCTGGAGAAACTCGGGTTCCACGAATGGGACTTCGATTTCATCCTGCTCGACTTCCTCGGCGACGTGGTCTGCGGCGGCTTCGGCCTGCCGATCGCCCGCGACATGTGCCAGAAGGTCGTCGTCGTCGGCTCGAACGACCTGCAGTCGCTCTATGTCGCCAACAATGTCTGCTCGGCGGTCAAATACTTCCGCAATCTCGGCGGCAATGTCGGTGTCGCCGGCCTCGTCATCAACAAGGACGACGGCACGGGCGAGGCCCAGGCCTTTGCCGAAGCCGTCGGCATCCCGGTGCTCGCATCCATCCCGCAGCACGAGGATATCCGCCGCAAGAGCGCCAATTACCAGATCATCGGCACGCATGACTCGCAGTGGGGTCCGCTCTTCGAAGCGCTGTCGATCAATCTCACCGAAGCCCCGCCGGTTCTCCCCCGACCGCTCGATCAGGATGGCCTGCTTGGTCTCTTCGACGCCAGCGAGACGGGCGCCGACTACAAACTCCAGCCAGCCCTGCCGGAAGACATGTGCGCCACGGGCGCGCTGAAACGGCCATCGCTGGAAGTCGTCTACGACAACGTGTGAGATCGGGTGAAGACAATGGATGACCTTCGCAAGGAATTCGAGCCGGACGATGCCAACGGGACCGCACCCGTCGGCACCGATGCCGCCGTCCTTGGCGACGGTGCAGACGGCAGTGGCATCGGCTGCCACGGCGGTGTGGAGCTTTCCAAGGCGGCTGCCCGCGCGGCCGGTCAGGGCGAGTTGATGGACCGCTTCGAGGCGGATTACCCCAAGGGGCCGCATGATCAGCCGCAATCCATGTGCCCGGCCTTCGGCTCGCTACGCGTCGGCCTGCGCATGCGCCGTGTCGCCACGATCCTTTCGGGTTCGGCCTGCTGCGTCTACGGCCTGACCTTCACCTCGCATTTCTACGGCGCCAAGCGCTCGGTCGGCTACGTGCCGTTCAGCTCGGAAACTCTGGTCACCGGCAAGCTCTACGAAGACATCGTCGAGGCCGTGCACCAGATGGCGGATCCGGCGAAGTTCGATGCTGTTGTGGTCACCAACCTCTGCGTTCCCACAGCCTCCGGTATTCCTCTGAAAATGCTGCCCCACGAAATCGATGGCGTGCGCATCGTCGGCATCGACGTCCCGGGTTTTGGTGTCCCGACACACGCGGAAGCCAAGGACGTTCTGTCCGGCGCAATGCTCGCCTATGCCCGCCAGGAGATCGGCGAAGGCCCGGTCCAGCGCCCGCGCGGCGGCTTGAAGGACAGACCGACCGTCACCCTGCTCGGCGAGATGTTTCCGGTCGATCCCGTTGTCATTGGCGGCATGCTGGAACCTATGGGCCTGGCCGCTGGCCCGACCGTTCCCGTACGCGAATGGCGCGAGCTTTATTCTGCTCTCGACTGTGCCGTCGTTGCGGCAATCCACCCCTTCTATACCGCCAGCATCCGTGAATTCCACGCGGCTGGCCGCCCGATCGTTGGCTCGGCCCCCGTCGGCGTCGACGGCACAGATGCCTGGCTGAAGGCCATCGGCGACAGCTGTGGCATCGCCCCGGAGAAAACCAATATCAGCCGCAACGCCATGCGTGGCGCCATCAAGGCTGCCCTGGCCGAACACCGGATCAATGGCCGCATCACGCTCTCCGGCTACGAAGGTTCGGAACTGCTGGTTGCCCGCCTGCTCGTCGAACTCGGCGCCGACCTCCGCTATGTCGGCACAGCCTGTCCGAAGACACCCTACAACAGCCAGGATGCCGAATGGCTTTCAGCCCACGGCGTGGAGCTGCGCTTCCGCGCCTCGCTGGAGCAGGATCTCGCGGCCTTCCAGGAGTTCAAGCCGGACCTTGCCATCGGCACGACACCCGTCGTGCAGAAGGCGAAGGAGAGTGCCACGCCTGCCCTCTACTTCACCAATCTGATTTCCGCTCGACCCCTAATGGGCCCGGCCGGTGTTGCCTCATTGCCGGCCGTGATCAATGCCGCCATCGGCAACAAGGACCGCTTCCTCGCCATGAACGCCTTCTTCGAAGGCGTCGGCACGGGCGATGGCGCCGGCATCTGGGAAGACGTGCCGGAAGACCGCAGCGCCTATCGCAAGAAGTTCGCTGCCAAGGTCAAGCAGTCCCGCAATGCTGTCGACAATGGGGAGAGCGTCGGATGCTGATCCTCGACCACGACAGAGCCGGCGGTTACTGGGGCAGCGTCTATGCCTTCACCGCGATCAAGGGTCTCCAGGTGATCATCGACGGCCCGGTGGGCTGCGAGAACCTGCCGGTCACCTCAGTCCTCCATTACACGGATGCCCTGCCCCCGCACGAGCTGCCGATCGTCGTCTCCGGCCTCTCGGAAGACGAACTTGGTCAGCACGGGACGGAAGGCGCGATGAAGCGAGCCCGTCTCGCGCTCGATCCCGACCTGCCCGCCGTCGTCGTCACCGGCTCGATCGCCGAAATGATTGGCGGTGGCGTGACGCCTGAAGGCTCGAACATCGTTCGCTTCCTGCCGCGCACCATCGACGAAGACCAGTGGCAGAGCGCCGACCGCGCACTGAAATGGCTCTGGACCGAATTCGGTCCGAAGGGCGGCAAGGTGCCTGCACCGCGCCGCCGGCCGGAAGGTGCCAAGCCTCGCGTCAACATCATCGGCCCGATCTACGGCACCTACAACATGCCGTCTGACCTCGCCGAGATCCGTCGTCTTGTCGAGGGGCTGGGTGCCGAGATCAACATGGTCTTTCCGCTCGGCAGCCATCTCGAAGATGTGCGCAAGCTTGCCGATGCCGATGCCAACATCTGCCTCTATCGCGAGTTCGGCCGCCTTCTCTGCGAGACACTCGACCGCCCCTATCTGCAGGCGCCGATCGGCATCCATTCGACGACCGCGTTCCTGCGCGAACTCGGCGGCATGCTGGGTCTCGATCCGGAGCCCTTCATCCTCAAGGAAAAGCACACGACGCTGAAGCCGCTCTGGGATCTCTGGCGCTCGGTCACCCAGGACTTCTTCGCGACCGCGAGCTTCGCGATCGTCGCCAACGAGACCTATGTGCGCGGCATCCGCAATTTCCTCGAAGAGGAAATGGGCCTGCCCTGCAACTTCGCCATCCCGCGCAAGGCGGGCTCCAAGACCGACAACATTGAGGTCGCAGAACTGACCACCAAGAAGCCGCCGATGATCATGTTCGGCTCGTTCAACGAGCGCATGTACATGGCCGAGCGCGGTGCCCGCGGCAAGTTCGTGCAGCTCTCCTATCCCGGTGCCATCGTCCGCCGCCACCCGGGCACGCCGGTCATGGGTTATTCGGGGGCGGCCTGGTTGATCCAGGAAGTCTGCAATGCGCTTTTCGACATGCTGTTCGACATCCTGCCGCGTGCCGGAGAGCTCGACGCGATCGAAGCAACGACAGCGCGTCCACGCAGCGACATGGCCTGGCAATCCGATGCCCAGGCCTCACTTGAATCCTTCATCGGCAACGAGCCCGTCCTCGTTCGCATCTCGGCCGCCAAACGGCTCCGCGAAGCAGCAGAACGCGAAGCGCGGCGGGCCGAAAACCACGAAGTCACCCGGCATCATGTCGAAACGGCCGCTCGCCTAGAGGGAGCCTACGCATGAACGCCGGAACGAGACCCCTTGGGGACCACTGGAGGTGAAGCCATGATCACTGCAACCCGATCCGACCACGACATGCGTCGAACCCGCGACCGCCAGTCCGAGCGCCAGAACATGCGGCGTCTGTATCTGCTGATTTATCCGCTCTGCCTGTTTGCGGCGGTGGCGTCTCGGCTTGCGGGCCATGCCGAAGATGCGAGCCAGCGTCCGACACAATCCGTTTTCGCCGAAGCCCGTTCTGCGGCCTATGCAGCTGCCGGTTACGCCTTCCACGCGTGACCCGATCCCTTTGCCGGTGTTCTCGACATCGGCAGAACCCGGCAGGTCCTTCACACGGCCTTCCGAAACCCCGCCGCGGGGGCGCCGCGGTGTTCGAGACTAGGAGGTGAATTTGATGGCAGAGACATCAAATGTTTCACTTTCGGGTCTGACCGAAAGCGAAGCGCGCGAGGTCCATGGATTCTTCATCCAAGGCTTCATGATATTCACGGCGATTGCCATCGTCGCGCATATCTTGGTCTGGATGTGGCGTCCCTGGATCCCGGGTCCGGAAGGCTACAGCTCTCTCGAGAGCGTTAGCCAGTCGGCTCTCACGCTTCTGCCGATGTTGACCTGAGGAGGAAGCGATATGTGGAGAATCTGGCTTATGTTCGACCCGCGCAAGGCGCTGGTTGCACTGTCTGTATTCCTGTTCACGCTTGCGATCCTGATCCACTTCATCCTGCTGAGCACGGAACGTTTCAACTGGCTGGAGGGCAAGCCCCTCAAGACCAGCTCCCTGGAGCATTCCCTCTCTGAAGGCGTGGAACTCCGGCTCATCGGCTGAAGAACCAAGACGGCAGCGGGCGGCACCTCAGTCTCGCCCGCCGCCAAACGGCATGACCCGACAACGCCGCCTGGCTGATCACCTCTGGAGGAAACGAACATGGCGCTGCTGAGTTTTGAACGCAAATATCGCGTACGAGGCGGGACGCTGCTCGGAGGCGATCTCTTCGATTTCTGGGTAGGGCCGTTTTATGTCGGCTTCTTCGGTGTCACGACGGCCTTTTTCGCCACACTCGGCACCGCGCTATTGATCTATGGCGCGGCCATCGGTCCGACCTGGAACATCTGGCGCATCTCGATCGCGCCACCTGATCTGTCCTACGGCCTGGCTCTTGCGCCGCTGAAGGAAGGCGGCCTCTGGCAGATCGTCACCATGTGCGCCCTTGGCGCCTTTATCTCTTGGGCGCTGCGCGAGGTCGAAATCTGCCGCAAGCTCGGCATCGGCTACCATGTACCTTTTGCCTTTTCGTTCGCGATTTTAGCCTATACGACGCTGGTCGTTTTCCGGCCGTTGCTGCTCGGCGCCTGGGGTCATGGCTTTCCTTATGGCATCTTCAGCCACCTCGACTGGGTCTCGAACGTCGGTTACCAATATCTGCACTTCCACTACAATCCGGCGCATATGATCGCGGTGACCTTCTTCTTCACCACGACGCTCGCGCTGTCCCTGCATGGCGGCCTGATCCTGTCGGCTGCCAATCCGGGCACTTCGATCACGGAAGCCGGCAAGCGGGCCGAAGTGAAGACGCCCGAATACGAAGACACATTCTTCCGCGACATCATCGGCTACTCGATCGGCACGCTGGGCATCCACCGCCTCGGCCTGATTCTGGCGCTGAACGCGGGCTTCTGGAGCGCCGTCTGCATCATCATCAGCGGACCGTTCTGGAACCAGGGCTGGCCGCAATGGTGGAACTGGTGGCTTCAGCTGCCAATCTGGAACTGAGGGGGACCGGATCATGTTCTTAGCGCAGTATCAAAACATCATCACGCCCATACAGGTCCGCGGCCCCCTGGAAGAGGGCATGCCGCTTCCGACGGGTGACAGCCCGCGCGCCGGGAAACCTTTTCTCGTCCACCTGTTCGGAATGATCGGCAACGCCCAGATCGGACCCATCTATCTCGGTTACCTCGGCACGCTGTCGCTGGTCTTCGGCTTCATCGCATTCGAGATCATCGGCCTCAACATGCTGGCCTCGGTCGGCTGGGATCCGATCCAGTTCATCCGTCAGCTGTTCTGGCTGGGGCTTGAGCCGCCACCAGCAAAATACGGCCTCAAGATACTCCCACCACTGGCCGAAGGAGGCTGGTGGTTGATCGCGGGCTTCTTCCTGACAACCTCCGTTCTCCTTTGGTGGGTTCGTGTTTACCGACGTGCCCGCCAGCTGGAAATGGGCACCCATGTGGCCTGGGCCTTCGCGGCCGCGATCTGGCTCTTCCTGGTACTCGGCTTCATCCGTCCGCTGCTGATGGGCAATTTCTCGGAAGCCGTGCCTTTCGGCATCTTCCCGCACCTCGACTGGACCGCCGCCTTCTCGATCCGCTACGGCAATCTCTACTACAATCCCTTCCACTGCCTCTCGATCGTCTTCCTCTACGGCTCGGTCCTGCTGTTTGCGATGCATGGCGCGACGATCCTGGCCGTCGGCAAGTATGGCGGTGAACGGGAACTCGAACAGATTACCGATCGCGGCACGGCCTCCGAGCGCGCGGCCCTCTTCTGGCGCTGGACCATGGGCTTCAATGCCACGATGGAGTCCGTTCACCGCTGGGCCTGGTGGTTCGCCATCCTCACCCCCATCACCGGCGGCATCGGCATCCTGCTCACAGGCACCGTCGTCGACAACTGGTACCTCTGGGGCATCAATCACGGGATCGTCTCCCCGCTGCCGGGCTTTCCCGGTGTCGTCGACCCGGCGCTTTAAGGAGAAGGACGATGAAACTCTGGATTCCCTTCGCCGTCTCCGCCGGCTCCCTGCTGACGATCGCAAGTTTCGTCGGCGCCGGCTGGGATGCGCCACCCGTCGAGACCACACAGATCGGGTCGCGCGGCACAGGCATGTACATCCATCGGGATGTCGAAAAACAGGAAGCCCTCAAGGCGGCAAACGTCGTGCCGCCGGCACCCTGGCAGGCAGATCCTGCGGGTGACAAGGCGCGTGACCTCTACGAAAACGTTCAGGTTCTGGGCGACCTCTCCGATGACCAGTTCAACCAGTTCATGGCCTCGATCACGGAATGGGTGGCGCCGGAGGCCGGCTGCAACTACTGCCACAACCCGGAAAATCTTGCATCCGACGAGCTGTATCAGAAGGTCGTCGCTCGCCGTATGATCCAGATGACCCAGGCCATCAATGTCGACTGGAAGGCCCATGTCGGCCAGGTCGGCGCCACCTGCTACACCTGTCATCGCGGCCAGAGCATCCCCACCAACTATTGGTACGAGGACGTTGAGCCCAAGCCCGCCGGCAACATGACGCAGAACCGCCAGGGCCAGAACGTGGTGGCCAAGTTTGGTGGCGGCACTTCGCTGCCGCAAAACGTTCTCAAAGACTACCTGCTCGATGCGAAGCCGATCCGCGTCCATTCGACGACCGCCCTGCCCACCGGCACCAATCCGGCCGGCACCAAGGAAACGGAAGCGACGTGGTCGCTGATGGTCCACATGTCGGAATCGCTTGGCGTCAACTGCACCACCTGCCACAACACCCGCGCCTTCAATGCCTGGGATGAAAGTCCCCCGCAGCGCGTCACCGCCTGGCATGGCATCCGCATGGTGCGTGATATCAACGCCAACTACCTGGCTGGTCTGACGCCTGTCTTCCCGGATGCCCGCAAAGGTCCGGAAGGTGATGTCTTCAAGGTCGGGTGTGCAACCTGCCACGCCGGCGTGCAGAAACCGCTCTATGGGGTTTCCATGCTGCAAGACTATGTGGATGCATTGACCAAGAAGGGCCCGACAGCCGTTCCGGATTACAGCACCTACCAGCCGGGCACGACCCAGAAGATGGCGCCGGCCGGACAGAGCAGCGCCCTGCCTATGACACCGACATCCCAGACTGCGGCTGTCCTTCTGCCTTCAACGCAGAACCAGACCGCAAACGACTGAGCTCTCCCAAGGCGGGCCGCAAGAAGAAGGGGAGCTCTCGGGCGCCCCTTTTTTTGTCGACATGATGGTTTGGTCCGGAGCAGAGCAAGTCAGCCAAACGGGAGACCGGACTCGGCATATGCCGGCCGATCCATCACGAACGTTGTCTCCGGAGGTTTCAGGCCGCGTCTGCGAAGCTCAGCCCCGGGAAGCGCTGCAGATAGATCCGGAACCAGGGCGTGAAGTCCTCCGGGCGCTCGCGCACCTGGCGCGCAAGCTGGCCGGGCGCGATCCAGCAAACCTCTTCCACTTCGCCTGCGACAGGCTCGACGTGAAGCGTCCGCCTGTCCACCCTGGCGCTGAACAGGGTCACGCGTTCATGTTCTTTCAGCCCCTCGCCAACATCAGCCGCGTATTCGACTGTCTGGTGACGTGTCAGCGGGACCGTAAAACCGAGTTCCTCCGACAGACGCCGCTCGGCGCAATCCTCGACCGTTTCGTCCCAGTGCGGATGCGTGCAGCAGGTGTTCGCCCAAAGGCCGGCACAATGATATTTCGTTGAAGCACGCTTCTGGATCAAAAGCAGGTCGCCATCGAAGACAAAGACAGACACGGCCAGATGCAACTGACCGTCGAGATGCGCCTGCATCTTCTCGATGGGATAAAGCGATCCGTCACCGGCGATCGCCGGGATCATTATGCTGTCCGTCATGCCTGGAGCATCCTGAACTGTCTTTGTGGCAAGCCGATAAGGCCTTTGCCGCGCTTAAGCAACCGCTCTCGCCAGCGCGCACTTCGACCAGAGCGAACAGAGTGCTTCGGCAAGATGCCCGATATCGGCATCGGTATGCAGCGGCGTCGGGGTGATGCGCAGACGCTCTTTGCCGACTGCAACCGTCGGATAGTTGATCGGCTGCACATAGATGCCGAAATCATCGAGCAGCACGTCCGAAATCCACTTGCACTTCGCCGCATTGCCGACCATCACGGGCACGATGTGGCTGGGATTGTGCATATGGGGAATACCTCGCACATCCAGCGCCCGCCGCACCTTGGCAACAGTTGCCTGATGCATATGGCGTTCAAAACTGCTTTCCTTCAGGTGGCGGATCGACGCAGTTGCACCGGCTGCCAATGCCGGCGGGATGGCGGTGGTGAAGATGAAGCCAGAGGCAAAAGAGCGGACGAAGTCGATCAGAACAGCCGGGCCGGTGATATAGCCGCCCATGACGCCAAAGGCTTTGCCCAGAGTGCCCTCGATGACGGTCAATCGGTCCATCAGTCCCTCGCGTTCGGCGACACCGCCACCGCGCGGCCCGTACATGCCGACCGCATGCACTTCATCGAGGTAGGTTATGGCGCCAAACTGATCGGCCACATCGCAGATCTCCTTGATCGGCGAGATGTCACCATCCATCGAATAGACGCTTTCGAAGGCGACGAGCTTTGGGGCGGCTGGATCATCCGCCGCCATCAATTCGCGCAAATGCTTGTAGTCGTTATGACGGAACTGCCGCTTGATGCAGCGCGAATGGCGAATGCCCTCGATCATCGAGGCATGATTGAGCGAGTCCGAATAGCAGATGATGCCCGGGATCTTGGCAAGCAGCGTCCCGAGCGCTGCCCAGTTTGACACATAGCCCGAGGTGAAGATCAGCGCGCCTTCCTTGCCATGCAGATCGGCGAGCTCGCGCTCAAGCAGGACATGATAGTGGTTCGTGCCGGAGATGTTGCGCGTACCACCGGCGCCGGCGCCGCATTTGCGCACGACCTCGATCATGCGTTCGGTCACGAGCGGGTTCTGCCCCATGCCGAGATAATCGTTCGAACACCAGACGGTGACATCGCGCGCCGTCCCGTCACCGTTGTGGAACGAAGCTTTCGGAAAGGCCGAGCAGTGACGCTCCAGATCCGCAAACACCCGGTAATTGCCAGCAGTGTGCAGGCCGGCGAGCGCCTCTTCCATGTGCTGAAAAACAGTCATCAGTCTTTCCTCTTCCCGATCGTGTCTTGTGCAATTGTCGTCCAGGAGGTGTGCGGTACGGACCCAGGCCCACCCTCCTTGAGTGCGGATGCGCCATCCGCCGCAGAGCGAATGGCAAGATTGCCCCGATCCTGCCGCGCCATCGCCCAACGCCAAAGCGCCGTATCGGAAACGGGAAGCACGAGAACGAGATGTTCGACGATGGCGAGCGCCATGAAGGTTGCGAGCAGCGTGTGGCCGACAACCGAATGGGCCTGGGTCGCCCTGCTGGCCCCGACCACGAGAACGGCAAAGAGACCGGCTGCGATCGCCAGGAAGATCGGAAACAGCGGCGTCATCCGATCGGTCTTGAAATAGCTCTTGAGATGCCGAATGCCTTTCGGCATCAACTCGCTGACCGCATGGGGCGCACCGAGGAAGATCACCAGCTTGGCGGAAATGCGCATGCCCCAGAGCAGGCCGAAAGCGGCAAGGCCAAAGAGATTGGCGGAACCGTCGAGCGCGAGCCACAGCGCGATCGCCGTCACCAGAATGGCGATCTCATGATCGCTGACCGCCTCCCAGGCAGCTCGAAAACGGCTAAAGCCTGTCAAGCCCGGTGGGCACTCGCCTGTTCGCCGTCCTGTCAGTATCCCTGTCAGGAAGGCCGCCTCGTGCCAGGCCCAGACGAGGAGGGCACCGAAGAAGCCGACATAGGAGCCGAGCACCGTTGGTTCCCGAGCGCCCCAGAGCATGAGAATGAAGCCAAAGACCCCGACGATCGTCATCAGCGCCATCAGGGTCAGCCCCCTGCCCCGCGGCCCGTCGGAACGATTGACCATGGCAAGCACCAGCCCGGTCGAAAGCCACCATACCGAGATGGCGACCAAAACGACGGCGAGCGGGTGCGTGAGGGTCATCGCAATCTCCTCACCAGACCGGCTGCAGGCGGGACGTGGCGGGAATGGCGTTCGACTTCGTAGGGATGGCATACATCCTGACAAAATTGACCGCTGCGGCAGCCGACCAGAAGCCCTTGGCGATCTTGCCCGAAAGGCCACCCTTCGCATCGGCCGCCATGACCTTGCGATTGATCCGCTCCATGCGGCGGAAGCCTTCATGCAGGGCCGGATTGTCGAGGTCGAGCACGAGCGGGAAGCACTGGCGGGAGATCTCGCTCGTCAGCCGGAAGACCTTCATGTCGTAATCGTCGATGTCGACGCCGAGACCCTTGTGGAAAGCCGGCCGCATGTGGTCGCGCACATACATGGTGGCGAAAACGGCCAAGAGGAAGAACTTGATCCAGTACTTGTTGATGCCTTCCATCAGCCGCTTGTCGGAGCGGATGATCAGCGAGAAGGCCTCGCCATGGGAGAACTCGTCATTGCACCATTCGCGGAACCACTTGAAGATCGGGTGGAAGCGCTTATCCGGATGCTTTTCGAGGTGCCGGAAGATGGTGATGTAGCGGGCATAGCCGATCTTCTCGGAGAGATAGGTGGCATAATAGATGAATTTCGGCTTGAAGAAGGTGTATTTCTTGGCCTTGGCCAGGAAGCCCATGTTCACGCCGATGCCAAAATCCTTCAGAGCATCGTTGATGAAGCCGGCATGGCGGGACTCGTCCCGGCTCATGTAACCGAACAGCTCGCAAATCTCCTGGTTCTTGCCGCGCCGCTTCATCTCCTTGTAGAGCACGCAGCCCGAGAACTCGGAGGTGAGCGAAGAGACGAGGAAGTCGATGAACTCCTCGCGCAGATCGTCCGGCAGGCCGTCGATGTCGATATCGTCCCACTGCTCGTTCCGCTTGAAATGGCCGCGGTTCGGATCGCTCTTCATCTGCGCGATCAGCGCATCCCATTCTGCACGCACCGGTTCGACATTGATCTTGTCCATCTCGTCGAAGTCGGTGGTGTAGAAGCGCGGTGTCAGCATGGTTGAGACGAGCGCGCTGCGGGTCGTGTCATTGACCCCGGCCATGCGTTCCGCGACGGTCGGCTCGTGATCGGAGAGATCAGCAGGCGAAACGTGGTTGTTCATGACAGTGCCCTCTCGGTGAAGCTGAATTCGCACAATTCCATCATGTCGAGATCGCCAGTTGCGCGGATCCAGGCACGCTCGATCGCACCGGCACGGGTGATCGTCGCCTTGCGGCGGAAGTTCTGGCTGGACCCGTAGGGAATCTGGACAGGCGCGCCGTGCACCAGCACCTCGTCACCGGGATGCACCACGATACCGTTGTCGAACCTCAAGTGCGCACCAAGCGCCTCGAAGGTGTTGTTGATCTCGACGGTGCAATCGACCGTCTCCTTCCGTCGCATCAAGGCAAAGACCGGGTTCATTGGTTTTCTCCTCCCTGTGAGCCCAGAAGGGCTTCAAATGCGGCCACGTTGTCGGGACCAAAGGCATCGAGATAGATCCGTTCGCCGGTGCCCGTATCGGACAGGCTGACCGCACCGGCCTCCCACTTGATCAGCCGATAAGGCGTGTCGAACGGCACCTTGGCCACTTGACGCATGCGCTCGAAGGCGCGAAGCGAGCCGCGGACGAATCCACCGGCCTGTGGGCCAAAGCTTGCAATTTGCTGACGTGTTTGGAGGTCTGTAACGACAACAAAGTCAGACATGCTCCGCGTGATCATGACATCCCGCATGGCGACCGGCGCACCCAGCTGCTGCTTGACCAGCCCGAGCCCGGTTGTCTGACCAAACACGATAGCCCCCGCCGTGAAGGCGAGAAGACCGATGAGGCCGAAAAACAACCCGCGCGGCAGGCGGTTTGTTGCCTTGCCCTTGCGGTCCGCCCAGTAGCCGAGATGCGAGGCCGATCCCATGTTGCTCTCCTATTCCGCCGCAACGACGGACGGCGGCAAGGCGCCGGTCGCCGTGTCCTGGACGATGATGCGCGGCTGTTCGGCGCGAGCGCCGCGATACTGGCCAATCGCTGCCGACAGCACGCTCGCGACCTTCTCCGCGTCCGGCAGGTAGATCAGGCTCGGTTCCGGCCTGGAGAAACGAAAGCCACGCACATGCGGCCACTGGATCAACCAGGAGATCCGCTGTTCCGGCAGAAGGCCGATGGCAATCATCCCAGTCTTCCCACCGATCCGGGCAAGGGCCACGCTGTTGATCTGGCGGAAGGGCAGATTGAGCGTCATCGAGATGGCGACGCCAAAACGCATGACGATGCGCTCCGTGGTGATGGTGTAGAGCGTGGTCCTTTCGACAGACCAGGCGAAAAGCTCGATCATGCCGATCAGGACGCCGGACAAGGCGGTGAGGACCGCGACCGAAAAGAGGATGCCGCCCGCAGGCTGACCATCGTTCACACCGGCGATCACCGCCCAGCCGGCGAGGATCAGGAAGTAGCCAACGATCCAGCGGACCTTCAGAAGGTGGCGGGCAACGAGGGCCGAAGACGGCCGCCCCTGCCAGAGGATAACCTCGCCAGCCGGCGGCACGCCGGGAAGCCCCGGCAGCGGCTCGATTTCGTGTTCTTTGATGACGAACTGGCTCACAGCAGCGGCTCCTGACGCAGGCGATCCGCATAAAGGAGACCGGCGCCGAAATAGGCGGCAATCTTGTCTTCCTCGAGCAGGGTCACGAGTTCGGGGCGAGCGGTTGCTGGCACATCGGCGAACTGTGCTGCAGTGATGGCATGCACATAGAGAGACCGGACATTGCCGCGGCCGGTCTGGAAAACGACGAAGTTGTTGGGCAGAAGCACAGTCCTGCCACCGGCGCCTAGCTCTACTTCGTAATAGCGGATGAGATGTTCGGCACGATCTATCCAGACGTCTTTAACGGTGCCGGCAACCTGACGATCGCAGCCGAGCACGGCGAGGCCACGCGGATCAACGGCCCCTTCAGCAAGCCCGAAGCCTTCGGCCACACGCATCGGCACGATACGGGCATCGCCGTGGGCCGTGACATCAGGTTTGTCGGAACGCTCCGCCCAGGAACCGGGGCCTATGCCTGCGAGCAGCGGATTGCCGACCGGCTCGGATGGATAGCCGGGAGCCGGAGCGATACGGCGGCTGGCGAAAGTGCGGGTGTCACGCTTCAGATCGGGCACCTGCTTGATGCCCTGACCATGCGGCAACACGAAGGTCTTCTTCGGCGGCACGAAGAGCCAGGGGCTCTTGTTGTAGCGGCCCGAGACATCCTCTTCGAGCGGATAACCCTCCCGGCGGTCTTCCTGGCGCAGATACCAGATCAGACCTGCGAAGAAGATCCAGAACGCGTAGAGCACCACTTGTGCGACATCGATATTCCCAACCAGCGACCCGGTCATATCAGACCCTCCAGTGTAGAGCGTTTCCGCCGGCCATCAGCCGGGCAGTTCCGCCAATCCAAAACGCATGTCCTGCAGATAGTCCCTCTGATAGCGCCGGCCGGTGAGCGGACCCAAGACAGCCAGGCACAGGAAGAGGAGAATGATTTCAAAGCTGTAGACGACAACGTAACCCGCCGCCGGGGTCGTCATGGCTTCCCCCAGGGAGCCGTTTACGGCGAACGCATTGATCGTGTTTTTGATGACACCGCCGGCAAGCATGGCCGCCCCGATCGCGGTTGCCTGCACGGCACCCCAGGCACCGACGACAAGGCCGCTGTCGGAGCGCTCGGTGATGCCCATCGCGGCCAGCATGGTGCCGACCGCGAACAGACCGCCGCCCAGACCGATACCGAAGGCGCCGAGATGGAAGAGCGCATTGATTTGTAGGGGCTCCGCAAAGATGACGGCGGAGAAGGCACAGATCCCGATCAGCAGGCCACGCGCAGCGATCCGATACATCTGCGCACCATGCTGCAGGCTATGAGCCGCCCAGGCGAAGCCGATCATCGTGCCGAAGGCCCAAAGCCCGGTCAGACGCGTGGTCTCACCGACGGACAGCCCCAGAATTTCGCCTCCATAAGGTTCAAGCAGGATATCCTGCATGGAAAAGGCGGCCGATCCGATGGCGACCGCCAACAGCAGCCGCATCACGCCGGGGGCACTGCGGTAATCGTCTAGTGCGTCGAAGAAGCTCGACAGATCCCGGTCGACGGCGGTGCGGCGGACGTCGCGCGGTTCCTGCTTCCAGATCGCGATGACATTGATGACGATGGTCAGGAGTGCCGTGCCCTGGATGACCTGGATCAGAAGCTTCGGCGAGAAATCGACGAGGAAGATGCTATAGAAGCTGGAAGCGCCGATCATGCCAGCCAAAAGCATGAAATAGAGAAGCGCCACGACCCGCGGGCGTTTCTCCTCCGGCACGAGGTCGCTGGCGAGCGCCAGCCCTGCCGTCTGCGACATATGCATGCCGAAGCCGGTGAGAATGAAGGCAAGGCTTGCACCGGCAGCCCCCGCCCATTCAGGCCCGACGGTCTGCGACTGCAGGAGAAGCAGCGCAAACGGCATGATCGCGAGGCCGCCGAACTGCAGCAGGCTGCCGAGCCAGACATAGGGAACACGCCGCCAGCCCAGCACGGATTTGTAGGTGTCGGACCGGAAACCGAAGAGCAGCCGAAGCGGAGCGACGAGAACCGGAATGGCGACCACCGCCGAGACAAGCGCGACGGAAACGCCGAGTTCGACGATCAGAACACGGTTCAGCGTGCCGGTCAGGAGAACAAGCACGCATCCGGCAGAGACCTGGAACAGCGCCAACCGCAACAACCGCGACAAGGGCATTTCAGCGGTTGCCGCATCCGCAAACGGCATGAATCTCGTTCCGACCCTCTGCCAGAACGCGATCATCTTGCGGTTGGCGGCAGCGATCGTCATGACCGGATCACCTCCATGGCCTGCGATGTGTAGAAACCGACGGCGACCTTGTGGCTGCGGCCGGACTGCCAGTGGGAAAACTCGGGATGATGCAGCATCTCGGCGACCAGGCGTGACGGATCGACCGGATAGATCGCCGGTGCGCGATTGCCGCGCGGGAAAACCTTGCCCGCAGCCAGCATGGCCCGCAGCAGGCGGGATCCCGGCGCCAGCGTGAAGATCATCTGCCGCGAGGTGCGCTCGGCCAGGGTGTGAAGCACGCGAACGGCGTCTGCCGGGCGGTAATGGATCAGCACATCCATTGCGACCACCGCATCGAAGCGACCGTGACGCGGATCGAGCATATCGCCGCTGTGGAAGGTGACCGAACCCTTGAAACGTCCATGGGAGGCTTCGAGCTCATGCGCACGCTGGCGGGCATGGGCAATCATCTGGGCCGAGAGATCGATGCCGACGACGTCTGCGCCGCGTGCAATCAGCTCGAAGGAGAGAACGCCGGAGCCGCAGCCTGCATCGAGGATGCGCCAGCCGGTGAGATCCTGCGGCAGCCAGGACGCCAGCGTGCCGCGCATTTCTTCCCGACCCTTGCGGACCGTCGCGCGAATGCCGCTCACCGGCTGGTCGCCGGTCAGACGCTTCCACGCATCGAGCGCGGTGCGATCGAAGTAGTGCTCGATTTCCCCGGTGCGTCTGATGTAGTCGACCTGGCTCATGACAACCTCACTCGAAGCCGAGAAATTCGAAGATTTCCCGGTCCTTCATCGGTTCGGCCTCAAGCGCTGGCGTGCCGGCCCAGAGGCGCTCGGCCAATTGCATATATTCCTTCTGGATGCCGAGGATCTCCAGGCTGTCGCCCATCTCGAACAGCGTGCTTTTCTTCAGCCGGCTGAGCCGCACATGGTCGCTGTCGGGCACATGGGCGAGGCGTGTCAGCCCGATCGCCGCGTTGTAGCGATCGATCTGGTCCGTCTCGCGCGAGCGATTGGCGATCACACCGCCCAGCCTGACGTCGTAGTTCTTCGACTTCGCCTTGATGGCGGCAACGATGCGGTTCATCGCGAAGATGGAATCGAAGTCATTGGCGGCGACGATGACTGCCCGCTCTGCATGCTGCAGCGGCGAGGCAAAGCCACCGCAGACGACATCGCCGAGCACATCGAAGATGACAACATCCGTGTCGTCGAGCAGGTGATGCTCCTTGAGGAGTTTCACCGTCTGGCCGACGACATAGCCGCCGCAACCGGTACCAGCAGGCGGACCGCCGGCTTCAATGCACTGCACGCCGTTATAGCCCTCGACCATGTAGTCTTCCGGGCGAAGTTCCTCGGAATGAAAATCGACCTTTTCCAGCACGTCGATGACGGTCGGGATCAGGCTCTTGGTGAGCGTGAAGGTGGAATCATGCTTCGGATCGCATCCGATCTGCAGCACGCGCTTGCCGATCTTGGAAAAGGCGACCGAGAGATTGGAGGAGGTCGTCGATTTGCCGATCCCGCCCTTGCCATAGATGGCGAAGACCTTGGCGCCGTCGATTTCCATGGTCGGGTCGAGATGGACCTGCACGCTGCCCTCGCCATCCGAGCGTTCCCGGAGCTTCTCGGCGATGCGCGCCTCGCGTTCGGCGATCTTGCCATGGGTGTAGATGTTCATTGGGCAGCCTCCCTGACCAGCCCCTCGAGACGGTCTTCCAATTCTTCACCGGCCTGTTTCAGGGCGGCCAGCGTTTCGGTATCCGGCTGCCAGTAATTGCGCTCATGCGCCTCAATCAGCCGGTTGGCGACGCGGGCGGCCGAAGCCGGATTGAGTGTGGAAATCCGCTCACGCATGGCATCGTCGAGCACGAAAGTTTCGGTGATCTGCTGGTAAACCCAGGGGTCGACGCCGCCGGTCGTTGCCGACCAGCCGAGCGTGTTGGTGACCTGCGCCTCGATATGGCGCACACCCTCATAGCCATGCTTCAGCATGCCTTCGAACCATTTCGGGTTCAGCGTGCGGGTGCGGGTTTCGAGCGCCACCTGTTCGCCGAGCGTGCGCACACGGCCCTCGCCCTGCGTCTGGTCGGAGATGAAGACTGGAAGCGTGGTACCTCCCTTGGCCTTCGAGACCGCCTTGCTAAGCCCACCAAGCGTATCGAAGTAGTGCTCGATCGTGGTGATGCCGATCTCGACCGAATCGAGGTTCTGATAGGCCATGTCGACATGTTCGAGCATGCTATCGAGAACATCGGCCTGATGGCTCGTCTTGCCCTTGTGATTGATCGCGAAGCTCTTGCGGTTGCTGTAGGTCTGCGCGATTTCCTCGTCGTCATCCCAGGCGGACGAAGAGATCAGCATATTGACATTGGCGCCATAGGCGCCGTCGGCATTGGAGAAAACCCGGTAGGCCGCCGCTTCGAGATCGCAGCCATGGCTCTCGCAATAGGAAAGCGCGTGCTTACGGATGAAGTTCATCTCGACCGGCTCGTCCGCCGTCGCAGCCAGATAGCTCGCCTCGGCCAGCATGCTCGCCTGGATCGGCAGAAGATCGCGGAAGATGCCCGACAGGGTCATGACCGCATCGATGCGGGGACGCTTCAGCTCCGCGAGCGGGATCAGCGTGGCGCCGCAGACGCGGTTATAGGCATCGAGCCTTGGCCTTGCACCCATCAGCGCCATGGCCTGGGCAAGCGGCGCCCCGCCCGTCTTCAGATTGTCCGTGCCCCAGAGCACAACGGCAACCGTCTCCGGCAAACGCCCATCGGCCTGCATGTACCGCTCAAGGACGCGTGCTGCCTGGCGCTCACCATCCTGAACGGCGAAGGCGCTCGGAATGCCGAAGGGATCGAAACCATGGATGTTGCGACCAGTCGGCAGCATCTCAGGCGTGCGGATCAGATCACCGGAGGGTGACGGCGGCACGTAGCGGGCATCAAGCGCCCGGATAAGGCCGTCGAGTTCGCGGTTCGTCATGAGCTCCGAATTCATCGCCTTCAGGCGCGCGATGCTTTCTTTCAGATCCGGCGAACCGGCATTTTCAGATTGAGCAACCGCCAATTCGTCGCCAGCCGCAATGGCCAGCAGAAGCGCCTGCCGATCGGCATGGCCGACGATGGCCGGCATACCGGCACTGACATGCTCCAGCATGTCGAGCCGCTCGTCATGTCCCATGCCGCGACCGGCAACATGCAGACCATGCGGGATCAGCGCATATTCAAGCTCGGCCATTTCCGCGACCAGGGACTGGATGACCTCGCCTTCCGTCTGGACGAGACTGTCACGACCAAGTTCGAGTTGGGCTGCCTGCACCTGGATGAGTTCGAACAAGCGCTCGCGCTCGACCAGTGCGTCAGGCGCGGCCTGTCTGTAGCGGTCAAGGCTCGCCTTGAGTTCGCTCAGGCCCTTGTAGAGACCGGCATGCGTGATCGGCGGCGTCAGATAGGAAATGAGCGTCGCAGCCGAGCGGCGCTTGGCGATCGAACCTTCGGACGGATTGTTCGCGGCATAGAGATAGAAATTCGGCAGTGCGCCCAGCAGGCGGTCCGGCCAGCAGCTTGCCGACAGACCGACCTGCTTGCCCGGCATGAATTCAAGCGCACCATGGGTACCGAAATGCAGGACGGCATCCGCTTTCCAGGTTTCGCGCAGATAGCGATAGAAGGCAGCAAAGGCATGGTTCGGGGCAAAGCCGCCCTCGAAGAGCAGCCGCATCGGATCGCCTTCGTAGCCGAAGGGTGGCTGAATGGCGACGAGCAGCTTGCCGAACTGGCGGCCAAGCACGAAGAGACCACGGCCATTGCTCAGAACACGCCCAGGGGCCGGGCCCCAGTGTGCCTCGATGTCGGCGAGATGCCGCTCGCCACGCACGTGGTCATCGGCCGAAATAACGGTGTGAACATTGGCTTCGGCGCCGTAAAGTGCGGCATTGCCTTCGAGGATCGCAAGCCGCAAAGCTTCGGCATCTTCGGGCACGTCGACGTCGTAACCCTCGGCCTTCAGCCGCGTCATCGTCTCGAACAGGCTGTCGAACACCGAGAGAAAGGCGGCCGTGCCGATGCTGCCGCTGTTGGGCGGAAAATTGAAGATCGTGACCGCAAGGCGACGTTCGAGACGGGACGCCCGGCGCAGATCGACCATCGCAGCCAGCCGGTCGGCCAACAACGCCACCCGCTCGTCGTCAGGCTGCATGCAGGCGCGACCTGAGGGGCAGGCATTGAGCTGGCGCGAGCAGATGCAGGCCTTGGCCTTGGCCGCACCATCGGACCGACCGCCGAAGACCATCGAGCCGATCGCCCCATCGAGTTCCGGGATCGCCACCATCAACGTCGTTTCGATCGGCGTCAGCCCTTGGCTCGACTGAACCCAAGCTTCGCGCGTCTGGAATTCAGTGACGAAGGCCGAGAAATAGGGAACGTCCAGTCTTTCCAACAGCGCGGCCGCAGCCTCAGCATCGCTATAGGCAGGACCACCGACCAATGAGAACCCGGTCAAAGAGCAAAGGGCATCGATTTTCACACCGGCTGCACCGCCGGTCATGTAACGCCCGATCGCGCCGCGCATGTCGAGCCCGCTGCAGAAGACGGGCACGACGTTGAAGCCACGCATCTCCAGCTCGCGAATGACCCGGTCGTAATGACCTGTATCGCCGGAGAGAATGTAGGTCCGCATCAGCAGAAGACCGATCGTTCCACGCGCCCCGGGCTTGAACGGCATGGCGGACAGCTGGGTCGTGACACGCGGCTTCAGACCCGGGTGATAGAGACCCATATCGGGATACTCGACGGGATCGCCCACGGTCACCCGGCCCTGAAGCCCCTTGCGCTCGCCTTTGGCATACTTGCCGACCAGCAGGCGCACCATATTGGCGATGTTCTCGTCCGAGGCCGCGATGCGGTATTGCAGCGTCAGGAAGTAGTTCCGCACATCCTGCGCCGTGCCGGGAATGAAGCGCAGGAGCTGCGGCAGACGACGCAACATGGCAAGCTGGCGCTCGCCGGCGGTGCGGCCACTATCCTTGCCGTCGCGTGAACTCTTGCCGCGAAGCTTCTTCAGGAGCGCGAGCGGCCCCTTCTGCTCTTCGCTCATCTTGAAGCGGCCCATAGTCGTGTATTTCATGATCGTGCCGGCGGACATGCAGCAGACCATGGCGTCACATTCGCGATGCCGGGCTTCGAGCACGTCGGCGATGGCGCGCACATGCTCTTCGACGAAGATCATCGAGATGATGATGATGTCGCCGGCAAGGATCGCCGACCTGCAAGCGTCGAGGCTCGCGGGATTGTCGTTCCAGTCAGTCGCCGCATGCACGGAAAGCGTCAGTCCCGGCAGATCGCGCGAAAGGCTGCGACGGGCATCATCGACCGCAGCCACGATATGGTTGTCGAGGGTTACCAACACCACCCGGACCGGGGTGCTGTCAGCGGGCGAAATGGGCTTTCGCGTCATACAGCGTCTCCACGGTGATCGGGCGGATACCCTTGCGGGTGGCGAAAAGTTCGGTATTGCGGCGTGCCTTGCCTCGGACGAAGAAGGGAACCTTCTTGAGCTCGCGCTCGGCATCAGGTGTCCAGACGGCATCCTCTGACGGCGCTTGGGCCATCAGCATGGTCCCGCCGTCAACCTCTCCTGCAGCGTCAGCGGAAGCGGCAGAGGGAGAATGGCCATGCAGATGCGAGGCCTGGGCTTGGTCGTAGAACTCGAAGTCGTCGCGGAACATCTGCAGAAGGTGCTCTTCGAGCCCCATCATCAGCGGATGGACCCAGCTGTCGAAGATCACGTTCGCGCCTTCGAAGCCCATTTGCGGCGAGTAACGGGCCGGGAAATCCTGGACATGCACGGGGGCCGAAATGACGGCGCAGGGAACCCGCAGCCGCTTGGCGATGTGGCGCTCCATCTGCGTTCCCAGCACCAGCTCGGGCCGGGCATCAATGATTGCCTGCTCGACGTCGAGATGGTCGTCGGAAATCAAGGCCTCGACGCCGAACTCTTCCGCAGCTTCGCGCACTTCGCGGGCAAATTCGCGCATATAGGTGCCGAGACCGCAGACCTTGAAGCCCAGTTCTCGGGCAGCGATCCGGGCCGCAGCAATCGCATGGGTCGCATCGCCGAAGACGAAGACGCGCTTGTTGGTGAGGTAATTGCTGTCGATGGAGCGTGAATACCAGGAGGCGCGATCCTCGGCCTCGCCGATGGGCTGATCGTTCGACAGGCCGGCGAGTGCGCGCACTTCGGCAAGGAAGGTCCGCGTCGCGCCAACGCCGATCGGCACGGTCGAGACGAAGGGCATGCCGAACTGCTTCTTGAGGTAGCGTGCAGCGCTCTCGCCGATTTCCGGATAGAGCACGATGTTGAAGGCAGCGTCCGGCAGGCGGGCGAGATCGTCGACTGTCGCCCCAAGAGGCGCCACGACGCGAACATCGATGCCGTTTGCGGCGAGCAGCCGGCAGATTTCCGTGACGTCGTCGCGGTTGCGGAAACCGAGCGCCGAGGGGCCAAGAATGTTGCAGCTGTTCGGCCCGACTTGGGCCGGACGTTCGCGCCCTGCGGTAAAGCCCCGGACGAGCCGATAGAAGGTCTCGGCGGCACCCCAGTGCTCCTTCTTCTGGTAGGAAGGCAGCTCCAGCGGCACGACAGGAATTTCGACATCAAGAGTGCGGGCAAGCCCCGCCGGATCATCCTGCAGCAGTTCGGCCGTGCACGACGCACCCACCAGAAGCGCATCCGGCTGGAAGCGCTCGACCGCATCGCGGCAGGCCGTCTTGAACACATCAGCCGTGGAGCCTGCGAGATCGCGCGCCTGGAAGGTCGTGTAGGTGACCGGCGGGCGCGACGGGCGCCGCTCGATCATGGTGAAGAGCAGATCGGCATAGGTGTCGCCCTGCGGCGCATGCAGAACATAGTGCACGCCCTTCATCGAAGCAGCGATCCGCATGGCACCCACATGCGGCGGTCCTTCATAGGTCCACATTGTGAGTTTCATGATACGACCCTCCGGTTGCCGGAGCGGTCGCCCGCGATCATGACCTTGCGTGTCAGCGGGCGGGCAAAGAGTTCGGCCAGATCGCCGGCCTGCTCGTAACCCTGGATCGGGGTGAAGGCGAATTCGATCGACCACTTGGTGACGATGCCCTGAGCCTCGAAGGGATTGGCAAGGCCCATGCCGCACACGACAAGGTCGGGTTTGGCAGCGCGGCAGCGGTCGATCTGGATCTCGACGTCCTGGCCCTCGGAAATGGAGACTCTCGGCGGCAACATGGCGAGTTCCCCGGCCACGTGCTCACGATGCAGATAAGGGCTGCCGACTTCGATGATCTCGGCGTCGAGCTCTCGGCTGAGATAACGGCCAAGCGACGGCTCGAGCTGACTGTCGGGAAAGAGGAAGACCCGCTTGCCCTCGATCGTCGGACGGTAGTGGGCGGTCGCTTCGAGCGCGCGGCGGCGCGGAGCTTCGGTGACGGCGGCAAAACGGGCCGGTGACACCCCAAACGTATCGGCAATCGCCTTCAACCATGCCGTCGTGCCTTCTTCGCCGAGCGGGAAGAGGGCATTGATGCGCGTCGCGCCGAGGCTCTCAAGGGCAGCCGCCGTGGCCCCAAGATAAGGTTGCGCCAGAACGAAGCGCGTATTCGGCCCGATCCTGGGCAGGCGGTCGCTGCTGCGGCCGGGCAGGAAGACGACATCTTCGAGGCCGAGATCATCGAGCAGGCGGGCAAACTGGTCTTCCACGACATCGGCGACGGAACCGGCGACGACGAGCTTCGCGACCTTGTCGCTGGCGCCATGCACGGACTGGTCGCGCACCAAGGCGGCGAGAAAGTTGTCTTCGCCCTGGGTGAAGGTCGTTTCGATCCCGCTGCCGGAATAGCAGAGCACACGGGGCTTGGAGCCGTAACGGCGATCAAGGCGCTCTGCCGCACGGTTGAGATCGAACTTGATCACTTCCGACGGACAGGAGCCCACCAGCACCAGCATGCGGATATTCGGGCGACGCTCAAGCAGGCGAGCGACCTCGCGGTCGAGTTCATCATGCATGTCGACCATGCCCGCGAGATCGCGCTCTTCCATGATAGCTGTCGCGAAGCGCGGCTCCGAGAAGATCATGACACCGGCCGCGGACTGGATGAGATGGGCGCAGGTTCGAGAACCCACCACCAGGAAGAAGGCATCCTGCACCTTGCGATGCAGCCAGATGATCGAGGTCAGCCCGCAGAAAACCTCGTGCTGACCGCGCTGGCGGATCGTCGCGGAAGGTGTGGCGCAGGAGACGAGTGGCTGGTTCATGGCGTGCTCCCCGAAAGCGAGGAGCCATTGCCGAGCGCCAAGGCCCTGCCGGCCTGGTCGAGCCGTGCCAGGCGCAGCTTCCAGAGAAACTGCCCGGCATTGATGAGGTAGGTCAGATAGGCGGCAAGCGCGAGCGCCATCAACGCGCCGGATGTCAGCGCGCCCGTGAACAGAGCAAGCAGATACGCCGTGTGCCACGCCAGCACCAGGATGGAAAAGACATCTTCCCAGAAGAACGGCCGGGCAAAGAGGTAGCGGCCGAAGACAACCTTTTCCCAGATCGAACCCGTGATCATGATGGAATAGAGCGTCAGCGTCTTCACCACGATCGAAAACTCAGCCGCGATGAGGCCTTCGCCGGTCGCGAGATACCGCAGGATCAAACCGACGCTGACAAGAAAAATAAGGAACTGGACGGGAGCGAGGATGCCCTGCACCAGCGTCCAGACAGTTTCGTCGCGTCTGCGGCGTTCGTCTGCCGTATAGAGGGCGCGGCCAGATGCCGATGGTTTGGGTATGCGCATGGCAGTCCATCCCTTCTCCCATCCCCTCCCAAGGGCAATCGGGATTAACGGAAGACTACGCTCCAGACAATCAAAGTGTCAACTTAGGTTGACGTATATTTTCATTTACAGAAACACAAACTGGGTTCATTCTGTCCTGGCTCGTCTGACGGGATGCCTACCGTCCACGCCTGACGCCGCACAGGTTCGGTTTCGCGGATGAGGGGCTCACGCGGGATGATTGACGGATCACTTCAGGGCGAGAACAACTGGCCAAATGACCCAAAATCGTCGCGTTGCGAGGGCTTGAAGCCGTTCGTGAGGCTTGCCGCGGAGCGCAAGAGAGCATACCTAACCCAAAGTGACGGAGAAAAGCTCCGTCGCCTGATCGAGGGGACGGTGGCTTCGATGACGGCCGAGAAGCTTTCGGCGCGTTACGACCGGGGGCTGGAGCACGATCGCCTTTACGAGAAGGCGCTCGCAGAGTTTCGTTTTCTTATTCTCAATCCCCGTACCCGCCTCGCCTCTCTTCGAGCCTTTCTCGAACACCAATTGCCAGCCGGTCGCCCCTTTTACGTCAAGGTCCTTTTCCTCGAGACGGTTGCTCGCCTGCTGGGCAGGGAGTGGGTGTCGGACGACTGCGATTTCATCGACGTCACGATTGGCAGCGCGCGACTGCAGGAATTGGCAACATCACTCTCGCTCGAACTGTGCGACGCCGGGCGAGAGGCGCCCTGCGCCCTGATCCTGACGCCATCGGGCGAGCAACACACGCTGATGCCGCACCTGATCGGGTTGCTCTTCGAAAGTCTCGGTTGGGCAAGCCAGGTACTGGACCCGGCGGCGACGAAAACGCCTGCGCTCGGGCGCGCACTTGAAGGTGCCGATATCGCCTGCATCGGTTGGAGCAATATACGCCTGGCGGCCGAATTCAAAAGCCTCGTCCAGGATGTGCGCAAGCTGCGTGGAGAGGCGCGTCTACCCCTCGTTGTCGGAGGCGCCGCAGCCCTGGATTCCGTTGATTTTCTTGTAGGTTTGGGGATTGACTGCATCTGTGACAGCGTTTACTCCGCCGTGAAGATCTGCGACAGTTACTATGAATTGGAAAGAATCAGCCAGCAGGCTCGCGCCGCCGGCCGAACAGCAGTGGTTACACCCAGCGGAATCGATTGGCTCACTCCATGAAGCCACTGAACGGTCATAGCGGTACGGATGGGTTTGCAGTTGCAGACAGCCTGCTGAAGACCCTCGACCTGGATTCGATCGGTTCGCTCGTCAGCCTCGGCGCCGATGTCGTGATGCTGATCGACCACAGCGCCATCATCTCCCAGATCTATCTCGCAGGGAACGATCTGGCAGACTACGGCTTGGCGAAGACCGTCGGAAAACGCCTGCAGGATTGCGTCACGATGGAGTCGGTCCCGAAGATCGACTCCATGCTGTCTGCTGGCAGCCATCACCATCCCGTGCGCGGTTACCAGGTCAACCACAAATGCGCCGGCAAGCCCGATCTGCCGGTCGTCTATTCCGCCTATAGTGCCAAGGACTTTCCCTATACGATCGTTGTCGGCCGCGAGTTGCGCCAGCAGATGCATGACCAGCAGCGTCTCGTGCAAACGCAACTGGAGCTGGAAGCCGACTACCGCGAACTGAAGGAAGCCGAAACCCGCTACCGTACCGCCTTCAAGGTCGCGACAGTGGCTTATGTCATGCTGGACGGCGAGCGGCGCACGATCCTTGACGCCAATCCGGCAGCCGCATCTCTGCTCTCCACCACGGCCGCTCCCCTCTCGGGGAAATCGATCCGCGATCTGTTCGGAAAACATGAACGGGATCGCCTTGGCGACGCAATCAGTGAAGCTCGCCACAGCCCGAACCCGGTACATCTGGATGGCATCAGCATTGCCAAGGGTCAGTCGATCTCGCTGACACTGCGTTCCTATCGGGAAAACGGCATCACGAATGTGCTGCTCGCGCTCTGGCCATCGGAGCAAGATCTGGAGAGCAAGCGCCAGCGCACGGAAAAGCCGGTCGGCATTGCGGAGATTGGCCTCGCGGACCTGCCGGAAGCGGTGGTGCAGACGGATACGGATGGCGTTGTGCTTGCTGCCAACACCCTGTTTCTCGACCTGATCCACGCCCCGTCGATGGCACAGGTTCTTGGCCGCAACGTTGCCTCCTGGTTTACCGGCGCTTCCATCGACATTCGCGTCCTGTACACGCGGCTGCTTGATGAGCCTTGCGTGCGCGGCTTCACATCAACGCTGACGGACAATCTTTCGGCCGAGAGCGCCGTCAGCATTTCCGCCCGATTGAACCCCACGAATGGTACGGTGCAACTGATCGTCATGCCGCAGGCAACAAGCGCCGAACGCCTGACCATTCCCTCCCCCGGAGTATCCGACCAGGCGGAAGGTTTTTCGGCCCTTGTCGGCAAGGTCCCGCTGAAGGATCTCATGCGGGAATCGCTCGATGTGATCGAAAAGATCTGCATCGAAGCAGCCCTTGACCAGACCAACAACAACCGCGCCTATGCCGCTGAAATTCTCGGCCTGTCGCGTCAGAGCCTCTACATCAAGCTGCGCCGTCACGGCCTTGAAGACTATCGTCCCGGCAGCGGACAGGCGAGCTGAACGACACAGCGACTGTCAATTTAAGTTGACACATTCATGGGTGCGGCATAGCCTTCTCCCATGGCCCAGATCCCGTCCCACGTACCGGCAGCATCCTACCCGTCGCCTGCGGCGGTGGTGCAGTTGCTGAAGCCGATCACCTGGTTTCCGCCGATGTGGGCCTATGCCTGCGGCGCCATCGCATCCGGCGCCGGCATGGGTGACAGGTGGCTCCCGATCGCGACCGGCATCCTTCTCGCCGGTCCCCTGCTCTGCGGCACCAGCCAGGCCGTCAATGACTGGTTCGACCGGCATGTCGATGCCATCAACGAACCGGACCGCGTCATTCCCTCCGGCCGAATGCCGGGGCAATGGGGGCTCGCTGTTGCCATCGCCATGTCAGCATTGTCGATGGCTGTTGCGGGTCTGCTCGGTCCCCTCGTGTTCATGGCTGCACTCTGCGGGCTTGCGCTGGCCTGGGGTTACAGCGCGCCACCCTTCCGCTTCAAGCAGAATGGCTGGATCGGCAATGGTGTCGTGGGCCTCAGCTACGAAACATTGCCCTGGATCACGGCGGCAACCGCTGCCCTAGGCCATGCCCCACCCACGATCACCATCCTCGTCGCCCTTCTTTACGGGCTCGGTGCCCACGGCATTCTCACCCTCAACGACTTCAAGTCGATCAGGGGCGATCGCGAAATGGGTGTCGCAAGCTTGCCGGTGCTGCATGGACCGGACATGGCCGCGCGGATCGCCTGCGTGGTGATGGCAACGACGCAACTGGGGGTGATCCTGCTTTTGGCGCAGCAGGGGCTTTCGACCGGCGCAGCCCTCGTCACCCTTGTTCTTGTGCTGCAGGGTCTCTGCATGCTGCGTTTCCTCAGGGATCCCGAAGGCAAAGCCGTCTGGTATTCGGCTTTCGGTGTCGGGCTCTATGTCAGCGGCATGATGGCCGCAGCAATCGCCTTGCGTGAGTCATCGCTTGCGGCGATGACGGTCGGTTAGGAGAAGCCTCATGGGTCGGATCGCCCTCGATACCGTCGCTCAAAGGCCTTCGATCCCTGGTCTCGGATGGTTCGCCATCGTCAGGCTGGGGCTTGTCCAGGCAGCGCTTGGTTCGATCGTGGTCCTGACAACATCAACGCTCAATCGCGTGATGATTGTCGAACTGGGCCTGGCTGCCGTTATCCCTGGCCTGTTGGTGGGCCTCCACTACGGCGTCCAGATTTCGCGACCGGTCTGGGGCCATAAATCAGATACCGGCCGATCGCGAACGGTGTGGATCATCGGCGGCCTGGCCCTTCTCGCCTGTGCCGGCACTGGAGCCGCCGCAACCACGCTCCTTTTCGAACAGTCCTTTATGGCCGGCATCGCCGCTGCCATTTTCGCCTACATCCTGATTGGCATCGGTATCGGCGCCTCCGGCACGTCACTGCTGGCGCTGATCGCCATGAAGACCGCCGTCGAACGACGCGCTGCAGCCGCAACCATCACCTGGATGCTGATGATCGCGGGGATTATCGTCACCTCGATTGTCGTGGGAAAACAACTCGATCCCTATTCGCACGAGCGCCTTATCGCGATCACCGCCGCAACAGGGTTCGTCGCCTGGCTGCTCGGGCTTTTCGGTGTTGCCGGTATGGAAGCAAGGCCGACTGTTGATCCGCCTGCAACGCACACAGCGCCGATGACCTTTCGAGACAGCCTGCAGGATGTGCTCGAAGATCGTGAGGCCCGGCTTTTTACGTTGTTCATCTTCCTGTCGATGCTGGCCTTTGCCACACAGGATCTCATTCTTGAGCCCTATGCCGGCCTCCTGTTCGGCATGACCCCAGGGGAGACAACCAGCCTCTCCGGCACCCAGCATGGCGGCGTTCTCCTTGGCATGATCATGGTCGGGATTTCCGGCGCCCTTTTCGGAAAACGCTATCCGGACCTGCCCCGTCACTTCATCACAACAGGATGTTTCGGCTCTGCGCTTGCGCTGGCAGCCCTGGCCCTTTCAACACAAGTCGCGCCTGATTGGCCGCTCAAGATCAACATCTTCCTTCTCGGCGCAACCAACGGCGCCTTCGCGGTCGCCGCCGTCGGCACGATGATGATCCTGGCCGGTCGTGGCCAAACCGCGAACTACGGTATGCGCATGGGAATCTGGGGCGCAGCACAGGCCATCGCCTTCGGCCTCGGCGGCGTGCTGGGCACCGTCTCCCTCGATCTCGGCCGCTGGCTGACATCAAGCGATGCGGATGCATTTGCCTCCGTTTTTTCGATCGAGGCAAGCCTCTTTCTCATCTCGGCGCTCGTTGCAACCCGCATAGGGCGGGAGCGACAGACTGCAACGGACACCGCACCTGAGACAGCCTTCATGCCCGGAGAATAAACCCTGACGCCGGCGCACCGGCAGGGAGAAGCGCATGCGGAAGACCTATGATGTCGCCGTCATCGGCGGAGGACCCTGCGGTGCCGTGGCGGCCGAAAGACTGGCGGAAATGGGCCACAGTGTCGTCCTTGTTGACCCCGACAACCGCATCAAGCCCTGCGGCGGAGCCATCCCTTCGCGAGCGCTTGTCGACTTCGCAATTTGCGATGACCAGCTGGTCGCGCGGGCAAACGCCGCCCGCATCATCGCGCCATCCGGGCGAAGCGTCGACATGACGATCGGTGACATCGGTTATGTCGGCATGGTCGATCGTGCCACGTTCGATCCCTATCTGCGCCAACGCGCGGCCGAAGCCGGTGCCAACCGCCTGACCGCCAAGCTTGAAACCGTTCGCGACGGCGACCAGGGAGTGCTCGAATTGACGCTGAGCCCAACGGGGGGCGAGGAACGCGACCGTTCCGCCATTCATATCGGTGCGCGTCGTGTAATCGGTGCCGATGGTGCGAATTCAGCCGTGCGCCGCCTGATGTTCCCCGCCGCGCGCAAGCCGCCTTATGTCTTCGCCTATCATGAGATCATCGAGACTCCGGTCGACCGCTTGCCCGACGGTTTCCGAGCCGATCGATGCGACGTCATCTATGACGGCCGGATTTCGCCGGATTTTTACGGCTGGGTCTTTCCACACGGCAAACACACCAGCATCGGCAGTGGCACCGCGGTCAAGGGGCACAACATCCGGGAGGCCACAATCAAGCTCCGGCAAGCCGCCGGGCTTGGCGACTGCACCGTCATTCGTCGAGAGGGGGCACCTTTGCCGCTCAAGCCCATGAAGAGTTGGGACAATGGCCGCAACGTGCTTCTGGCCGGCGATGCCGCCGGCACAGTGGCCCCGTCCTCGGGCGAAGGGATCTATTATGCCATGCTCTGCGGGCGGCTGTCGGCCGAGGCCATGCATCAGTCTCTGCTCCTGAACAGCGGCAAGCCCCTGGCGGAGGCACGCCGCAGCTTCATGCGAGCCCATGGGCGTGTGTTCTTCATTCTAGGGATGATGCAGACGATCTGGTACCGCAACGACCGGCTGCGCGAAAAATTCGTCGCCATGTGCGCTGACCCCGATGTGCAGCGGCTGACCTGGGAATCCTATCTCAACAAGAAGCTCGTCCGTCGTGATCTGCTGGCGCATCTGCGCGTTTTCACCAAGGACCTCGCGAAGCTCTTCGGCATTCCGGCATGGCAGAGATGACGGCGTGGCTGACCGCATTCTTCACCTCCGGCTGGGTCAGCGTGATCGCGATCCTCGTACTGTGGACGGTCACGATCGCAGCTGCCCGGCTGTCGCCTGCACCCCGCGCCACTCTGCGCGCGCTCCTGGCCAATGCCGTCTCGGGAAGCGCATTGCTTGCGGCATTCGGCGGCGCGATGCGCCAGGGGCCAATCCTGTTGCTCGCTGGCCTTCTTGCGCTTTCGCTGATCGCATTTCTGCTGGATTTGCGCGCCAGGCTCTCCGCTCAGGCGTCCGGATTGAGGCGTCGAACGGAATGATTGAGGCTGGCTGCAGCCGTTACCCAGGCGAGATAGGGCACGAACAGCAATGCAGCGAGCGGCACCACGGACCATGCGGCGACAATGAACAGGGCCACCGAGAGCCAGAGTATGGCGACATCAACAAGTGCAAGATCCATGCGCCGCAGGCCAAAAAAGAAGAAGGACCAGAGTGCGTTCACCACGATCTGCAAGGCCCACAGCCCCATTGGCAGGGACCAGCCAGCGGTCGTCCAGACCAGCCAGCCGGCATAACCGATCATCACGTAGAGGATGGACCAGACGACGGGAAAAGCCCATTTCGGCGGCGTCCAGCCGGGTTTGCGCAGGGTCTCGTACCATTCTCCGGGCTTGAAGATGGCGCCGCTGGAGGCGGCCGCAAGCACGATGACAATAAAGACGACTGCTGCCATGATCCGGCTCCCGGTCTGTTTGCGTATTATCAAAAGCGAACTGCACGTGTGCGGTTCCGCAGAATGCACCACGATGCAAGACTGACCATCCAGCGCCCTTGCGCAGATGGCGATACTTCATGCCAGCAATACATATGATTTTTATCCGCGATGCCATGGGAGGATACCAATGTCGAGGATTATTGTAGCCGCATGCACAGCCGCCGCACTGCTCTTGTCAACCAACGCCTTTGCCCAGGAAGGCGACGCCGCCGCCGGCGCAACGGTCTTCAAGAAGTGCGCCGTCTGTCACAACATCGATAGCGACAAGCAGAAGGTCGGCCCGTCGCTTCAGGGTGTGATCGGCAGGCAGCCGGGCACTGCGGCGGGCTTCAAATACTCCAAGGCCATGACCGATTTCGGTGCGGGGAAAGTTTGGGACGAAGCCCTGCTGACCACCTATCTCGCCGACCCTCGTGGCGTCGTGAAGGGCACCAAGATGGCCTTTCCCGGCCTGAAGGATCCGAAGGACGTCGCAAACGTGATTGCCTACGTGAAAACCTTCAGCCCGGCTCAGTAAGCTGCGTCTTTCGCTCCGCCGGGATGAAAATTCCGGCGGAATCTGCGACCAAAGTGTAAAAAAAAGTTTACATATCGCATTTCTTCTCCGAAGATGTGCCTATTGGACCATTCTCAGGCAACGACTTCCGTAAGCGCCAGATTGGCGAATTCGAAAGCAGCAAGCCGCGAAGAATTGGCCACATGCGTGGGAGGAGAGCGCAGTGGGTCTGTCTTGTGCGAATGATGTCGCCACCCCTTTGCTCGACCAGGTGAAATCTCCGGACGACCTGAAGCGTATGGACCGCAATGCGCTCTGTCGTTTGGCGGGAGAGCTCAGGGACGAGACATTGCGCATCGTTTCGGAAACCGGCGGCCACCTCGGATCCAGCCTCGGCGTCATAGAGCTCACCGTCGCCCTGCACACCATTTTCGACGCCCCAAAGGACACGATCATCTGGGACGTCAGCCACCAGTGCTACCCCCACAAGATTCTGACTGGACGGCGCGAGCGAATGCGCAGCCTCAGGAAGAAGAACGGTCTCTCCGGCTTTACCCGCCGCCTCGAAAGCGCCTTCGACCCCTTCGGGGCCGCGCATTCGTCGACTTCGATTTCGGCCGGCCTTGGATTTGCGACAGCCCGTGACCTTAAGGGTGAGGACGGTCACGTCGTGTGCATCATCGGCGACGGCGCCATGTCGGCGGGCATGGCCTTCGAAGCCATGAACAATGCAGGCATGTCCAACCGCCCGCTAATCGTGATCCTCAACGATAACGATATGTCAATCTCGCCCTCAACTGGTGCGTTGACCAACCATCTGGCCGAGATCCGAAAAGGCGCTGAAGCCGTTGCCGGCAATCTCTTCAGCAATTTCGGCTTCGACTACCGTGGGCCGCTGGATGGCCATGATCTTGATGCCCTTCTCGCCGTGCTTGGCGAGCTCAAGTCACGGACAGGCGGTCCGGTTCTTCTGCATGTGCGCACACGCAAGGGTGCCGGCTATGGCCCGGCTGAACAGGCCGCCGACAAGTATCATGGCGTCAATCCCTTCGAGGTGACAACCGGCATCCAGCAGAAGATACAAGCCAAGGCGCCGAGCTATACGAAGGTTTTTGCCGATGCTTTGATCGCGGAAGCGAAGGTTGACAACCGGATCGTTGCAATCACGGCAGCCATGGCATCGGGTACAGGCGTCGACCGCTTTGCAGCGACCTTCCCCGAGCGCGCCTTTGATGTCGGCATTGCCGAGCAGCACGCGGTCACCTTCGCCGCCGGACTTGCCGCGAGCGGCATGAAGCCGTTCTGCGCCATCTATTCCACCTTCCTGCAGCGTGCCTTCGACCAGATCGTCCATGATGTCGCCTTGCAGCAGCTGCCGGTGCGCTTCGCGATCGACCGGGCCGGGCTGGTGGGTGCCGACGGACCGACCCATGCGGGTGCGTTCGACATTCTCTATCTGGCCAACCTGCCCGGCTTCACGGTCATGGCCGCGAGTGATGAGGCGGAACTGGTCCACATGGTGGCGACGGCCGCTGCCCATGACCAGGGGCCTATCGCCTTCCGCTTCCCGCGCGGCGAAGGCACCGGCACGCCCTTGCCGGCACAGGGCGAGCTGCTCCCGATCGGCAAAGGCCGCATCGTCGAACAGGGGAGCCAGATCGCATTGCTGTCGTTCGGCACTCGGCTGGGCGAATGCCTGAAAGCCCGGCGGCTTCTCGCCCTGGAAGGGTATTCGGTGACGGTTGCCGACGCCCGCTTTGCAAAGCCACTCGATACGGCCCTGCTGGCCGATCTGGTCGAAAACCACGTCATGCTGGTGACCGTCGAGGAAGGCTCGACCGGCGGGTTCGGTGCACTCGTCCTGCATCATCTGGCCAATCGCGGCATGCTGGACGGTCGCTGCGCAATCCGCACGCTGACATTGCCCGACACCTTCATCGCTCAGGCGAGCCCTGAAGACATGTATGAAGAGGCAAAACTGACGGCCCGGCACATCGCCGCGGCCGCACGGACAGGCGCAATTCCTGTTCGCACATCCGCCGATCTCCGGCGCTCTGCCCGCGCCGGTCAACAGGAATTGCCGGCTCGTTTGCACCGCGCAGAGGATCGCTGAACTAAACCGCAGGACGCCGGCCGGCGTATAAGACTACGATCGGTTTGGCGACAGGGAAAGAATGAGGTAGTATCCCATCGGGATGAGCGGATCCGCCCAAGCCGATGACCGGGAGGGTAACATGGCGGGTGACAAATTCGGGGGGCCGCCGAAAGGGACCGGCGATCCACCCCAAAAGAACGATGGGAAATCGGCCCACAACACCGGCGATCCGAGGCTCTCGAGCCTCGAACAACGCGTGCTCGAAAACGCCATACGAGGTGCGGTCCCTAGAATTGTAGGGGCGGCGCATAAAGAATTGGTGACGGATCTGTCCGATGAGGCCATGCCTTCGGATATCGACTTTCACCTTCACCCGGAACTCGATCCAAAGGCACGCCAGCTTCCCGGAACGGAAACGGCGATTGGTTATCGCGGCGCGCTCTCTGCTGCCCTGATCCAGGCCGACCCGCGAGGCCATCGGGACATGATCGACGAGCTGCAGCGCAGCGACATTCCCATGCATACGCTGGCAATCCACCTCTTCTCGCCAGTCGCAGCGCAGCTGGGCAGGCTTTGGTGTCACGACGAAACGGACTTCATTCAGGTTGCCGTGGCATCCACGCGGCTTGGCATGATCGTCAACCATCTCTCACAGAGCCGCAGCCAGACCATTCGCGACCGCCAGCGGTCTCGACGCGTGCTGCTGGCTCGAACGCAAGGCGCGATGCACACCATCGGGGTCTCGATCGTCGCGTCCTGTTTCCGGGACATGGGATGGGATGTCGATGGCGGCGCCGATCTCGAACTGGACGACAGCCTCTATATGCGGCTTTCCAACTCGTCCTATGCGCTGCTCGGGATTTCCGTCGGTCGTATCGATGAAGTCGAGCAATGTGCCGAGGCTGTGCGCCGGATCCAATCCAACCGCGCCTTAAGCAGAATGAAGATCGCGCTCGGTGGCCCGGCAGTCATGAAGCACCCCCTCGCGTTCAACGCGATCGGCGCCGACATGGTGGCAAAATCCGCGCTTGAAGTGATGCATCTGGCAGACCGGATTGGCGCCTGAGCCATCGCGTCCGTTAAAACGCGAAACGCGCTGGGACACACGCGGGCACCGATAACCCGATATGGCGAAGCTGGCGGCGGCCCCTTTCTTTCGAGCGCTTTGCGGCTTTCCACTCATGACCACATTTCCGGATTGGGGTCGTCACGCGCGTTCCGCGTCGATGCGCTGTTCTGTCTCCTGATCGAACAGATGCAGATGGCGCGGATCGAAAGACAGGCCGATGACCTGCCCGTGGCTCAAGGTCTGTCGCTCGCCGACCACCACGCTGATTTCTGGCACTGTGGCCGATGTGATGTACGTGGTTGATCCCGTGCTCTCGACGACTGCGACCGGCAGCCGCAACATTGCATCGTGATCCGGAACGATGCGCAAATGTTCGGGGCGAAGACCGACGATGAGCTTGCTGACCTGCGGAACCGGGCGATCCAACGTGACGACCTGCTGTGTCCCAAGGTCGAGTATCAGGGAACGCCCATCCGGCCCCGGCAAGGCGGGAATGAAGTTCATCGCAGGCGAGCCGATGAAGCCCGCCACGAACTTGTTGACCGGGCGGTCGTAGAGATCGAGGGGCGCGCCCTGCTGTTCGATCACACCCTGCCGCATAACCACCACATGATCGGCCATGGTCATCGCCTCGATCTGGTCATGGGTGACATAGACGGAGGTTGCCCCGAGCCGGTCATGCAGGGTCCGGATCTCCTTACGCATATGCACCCTCAGCGCCGCGTCGAGATTGGACAAAGGCTCGTCGAAGAGAAAGGCCTTGGGATTGCGAATGATCGCACGGCTCATCGCGACGCGCTGGCGCTGACCGCCGGACAGTTCACGCGGGTAACGATGCAAAAGGTTCGACAACCCCGTGGTCGCCGCGACTTCCTCTGCCGCCTTTTTCGTCTCGGCTTTTTTCATGCCGCGGATGCGCAAGGAATAGGTGAGGTTCTGCTCAACCGTCATATGCGGATAGAGGGCATAGGACTGAAACACCATGGCCAGATCGCGCTTGCGCGGCGGTACATTGTTCATCCGCTCGCCAGCAATCACCAGATCACCTGCGGATATCGTCTCCAATCCGGCCAGCGAGCGCAAAAGGGTCGACTTGCCGCAACCCGATGGCCCAACCAGCGCGACAAAGGAGCCTTTCTTGATCTTGAGGTCGATATCGCGCAGGGCGTGATAGGCGCCGTAATATTTGTTGACGCCCGAGAGTTCGATCTGGTGGGTCATTTCAGGGCTCCGGAGGTCAGACCGGAAACGATCCGGCGCTGCAGTAGGACAAAGACGGCGAGGATCGGGGTCACATATATCGTGGCAAAGGCCATGATGTTGTTCCACTCATTGGTGTTCGGCCCCATGAAGGAATTCAGCCCCACGCTGGCCGGCTGGTATTCGGCGGCCTGGATGATCGACTTGGAATAGACGAACTCACCGAAGGCCTGCATGAAGATCAGGATGGCAGAAACCAGGATGCCGTTGCGGGCAAGCGGCAGGACAATGTGGAAGAAGGCGCCAATGCGCGAATTGCCATCGACGAGGGCCGCCTCTTCCAGCTCCATGGGCACGCTCATGAACGTGGCACGCACCAGCACGACGAAGAAGGGCATGCTTTTCGCAGCAATCGCGATGATCACGGCAATCCGGGGATATTCCAGCATGCCGACCTGAGAGAAGCCGACGAAGATCGGCGTGATCATCAGCGATGCCGGCAGGACCTGCAGCATGAGGATCAGGAACAGCCCGACATCGATCCAGCCATTGCGGTAGCGCGCCAGTACATAGGCGCAGCCCGTGCCCAGCACCGTGATCAGCGTGACGGCACCGAAGGCAATGACCAGCGAGTTCCACAGGTAGCGCCCCATGTTCCGGCTTTCCCAGACATAAGGAAACGCTGCCCATTGCGGATCACTGGGCCAAAAGCTCGGCGGTGTCGCGAACATCGCCGACCCGGTCTTCACCGTGGTGATGTACATCCAGTAGAGCGGGAAGAGATAGATCGCCGCCAGCACGATGGCGATGGCAAGCATCAAGCGGTTGCGTGCAGTATCACTCATCCGCGGATCTCCTGCCGGGTCGAGCGGACATAGACGATGGACGCCAGCATCACGAAGATGATCATGATGACGGAGATGGTCGCGCCGCGCGCAAAATCATATTGCCGGAAGGAAAGATCCCAGGCCCAGTACTGGGCGACATTCGACGAGTTGTTCGGACCGCCGGACGTAATGGCGGCGAAGAGGTCGAACTGCTGCAGTGTGAAGATCAAGCCGAGCGAGATGACCGCGCCGATGGTGGAACGCATCATCGGAAGCGTGATGGTCCAGAAGCGCTGCCAGACATTCGCACCATCAAGCTCGGCGGCTTCGTAAAGATCCTTCGGAATGCCGGAGAGGCCTACCGACAGCAGGATCATGTTGAACGATGTTCCGAGCCAGATATTGGCGATGATGACGGCCCATAACGAATACTGCGGATCGGAGCGCCAGAATATGTTGGAGGAGATAATGCCCGTCTCGCGCAGAAAATAATTGAAGACGCCGAAATCGCCCGAAAGGATCCAGTTCCAGACAGCGCCCACCACCAGCCCCGGCATGATCCAGGAGACGAGGAACAGCCCTCGCAACCACGAGGCACCGGGAAAATTGGTCCAGAAGAACAGGGCGAGCCCGAATCCGATCACGAACTGCCCGGCAATCGAGGCGGCGACGAAGATCGCGGTATTCGCAAAAATCGGCCAGGTCTCCCGCTGGGAAAACAGCGTCACATAATTCTTGAAGCCGACGAAGGGACGAAAAAAGCTGCCCAAGGAAAACATGTCGACTTCCTGGAAGCTCATCAGAACATTGTAGAGAAGCGGCAGGCCGGACATCAGAAGCAGGAAGCCGAGCGGAAGCGCGACGAGGCCGATATCGAAGCCGCGCCCGTCCGTCAGGCTGGATATAATCTTGCGCATGGATGTCTCCGCACAGGCGCTCATGGCTCCGGTCGGGCCGCCCCCGCAACTGGGGAACGAGGACGGCCCTCCGGGAGGTTCAAAGAGCCGGCGGTCGGGACATCTGATCCCATTCCGCCAGCCGATCGGTCAGCCGGTCACGGCGCTGATGGTTTCAGCGGCTTGATCGAGCGCGTCCTTCGGCGACATCTGGCCAGTGAGCGCGGCCTGGATGGCGTCCTGGATCGCCTTGGAGATCTTCGGCCATTCCGGATGCGGTCCACGTGCCTTCGCGTATTTCAGCTGCTCCTGGAAGACCTTCAGCGCGGCGTCCTTCTTCTCATTGCCAGTCGGCGGCAGCGAGATGTCGGACCGGGCCGGAAGCTGGCCATATTTCTCGAACATCTTGTCGTCCTGCGAGGCAAAATATTCGAGCGCCTTGAACGCTTCATCCGGATGTTTGCTGTTCGCGAAGATCGCCCAGTTGAAGTCACCCATGGCGGACGAACGTTCCGCCCCGACCTCAGGCACCGGCAAGAGGGCCACGCGCCAGTCGAACTTGGCTTCATCCGACATCCGGTTCAGTTCCCATGGACCGGAGATTGCCATGGCGGCATTGCCGGAATTGAAGGTTCCGGTCGAATCCCACTGACCGCGTGTCAGGCTATCGGGGGAAGCAAGCTTCTCATCCAGAATGGTCTTCCAGGTTTCCAGCGCCTTGACGGCTCCGTCGGTATTGATGTGCTGGTAGCTGCCACCGCCCATCTGGGCCCAGGGAAGGAACTGGAACGTGCCCTCCTCATTGCCCTTGGCCGAGAAGGCGAGACCATAGACGTTCTTGGCAGGATCCGTCAGCTTGCGGGCGGCATCGATGAGTTCGGCCCATGTCTGCGGCGGCTTGTCGGGGTCCAGCCCCTTCTCCTTGAACATGTCGGCATTGTAATAGAGCGCGATCGTATTGGTTGCCTTCGGCACACCGAACAGCTTTCCATCCCAGGTGACGGAATTCAGCGGGCCGGCAAAATAATTTTCGGGGTTGATGATTTCGGATTTGGCAACGCGATCCGTCACATCGAGAAATGCGCCACGCGAGGCAAAAAGCGCATGGTCGGGATTGTCGATGGCGATGATATCGGGCGCCTGACCGGTCGAATAGGCGCGCATGGCTTCGCTGACCACATCGTCGAACTGGATGAGGCGATACTCGACCTTGATGCCGGGTTCCTTCTCGTCGAATTCTTTCGCCAGGTTGAAGGCCGGCTGTTCCGGCTTGTCCAGGCTCCAGATGGTAATGGTGACTTCTTCCTGCGCATGGGCAGCCAGCGCCAGTGCGGATACGGAGGCAAGCGCCAATGCGCCCGCCACGAGGCTCTTTCGAATAGACATGCTCTCCTCCATTGTTGGACCATTGATCCGCACGGCTTCCTCCAAGCCGGGCGGCAGTCTTCATTGCGGGTCGATGACGAAGTCCCCACCCCGGCAATTCTTCAGATAATTCAGCGCGTGCACCTGCCCTGTCATTTCCAGCGCATCACGATAGACAGGGTCATGCCAACCCTCGATGTCGATCGAACCCGACCAGCCGGCGAGCCGCAGCTCGGAAATCACATCCGTCCAGTTGGTATCGCCGAAGCCGGGCGTGCGCATGAAAACGAAGGGATGTTTGCCAAAGACGCCGTGTTCGCGGATCACATCCCAGCGGATGGTCGCGTCCTTGCCATGCACATGGAAAAACTTGTGCGCCCATTTGCGGATCTGTGGGATCGGATCGATCAGATAGACCATCTGGTGGCACGGCTCCCATTCAAGCCCGATATGCTCGTCCGGTGTCTCGTTGAAGATCAGCTCCCAGGCGTCGGGATTGTGCGCGATGTTCCAGTCACCCGTCTGCCAGTTGCCGTCCATGGCGCAATTTTCGAAGGCGATCTTCACGCCCTTGTCCGCCGCACGCTTGGCAAGTTCGCTCCAGATCTCGCGGTAACGCGGCAGGCTCTCGGTCAGCGGCCGGTTGCGGATGCGGCCTGTGAAGCCGGCGATGCAGGTCGCTCCGAAATGATGGGCGTTGTCGATGCAATCCTTCCAACCCTGAAGGGTCTGGAGGTCCATGTCCTTCTCTTCCAACGGGTTCCCGAACATGCCGAGCGTCGACATGGTGATGTCGCGATCGCCGATCGCATCCATGCAACGCTTTCCGAGCTCGGCGAGATCCTGGCCGTTCGTGGTCTGCCAGAAGAAGGGCTCGAAGCTCTCGAAGCCGAGTTCGGCGATCTGGCCGATCCGCTCAGCCGCCTTGCCGCCGCTGGCGCTGACCATGGTTCCGACGCGTATGGAGTTTGCGGGATTGCTCACGGGTTTAATGTCCTTCGACTGAAATACTGACGGGAAGTCCGGTCCGGGCGCTTTCAATCGCACCGAAGACCATGGAGAGGCTCTTGATGTTGTCGTCGCTGACCGTTTCCGGCCTGCGGCCGGTTTTGATCGCGTCGATGAATTCAGCCAGTACGCTGCGATGTCCGTGGGTCTGCTCTTCATCCGGCGCCATGGGAATGGACACGACCTGATGGCCACGCAGAAGACCCGGATCGCTGCCGGCAAGGGTCGCTTCGAAAGCCTCCTCGCCGTCCCAGGTCAGCATGCCCTTCGAGCCCACCAGCCTCCAGGCGCTTTCCCAACTGGTGCGGCGCCCCTCGGCGCACCATGATCCCCGGTAGGTGAAAACGGCATCACCCGAGAGGGTGAAGATCGCATTGGCCGACGCACCATGGGCGTACCAGGAACCCGACGGGTTCGTCTCCACACAATAGACCTTGAGCGGCTGCTTGCCGGAGACAAAACGTGCGGCATCAAAGGTGTGGATCGCCATGTCGAGAAGAAGGACGTTGTCCATCGCTTCGCGGAAGCCGCCGAAATGCGGGCCAATGAAGAAGTCGCAATGGATGCCGGAGACCTCACCGATCAATCCATCTTCGACGGCGCGACGCAGGCGGCGGACGCCGGAGATGTAACGGCGGTTTTGGACCACGGCATGCACCCGGCCCGTTTCCGCAGCCAGCGCCAGCAGAGCCTTCGCTTCGTCCATGGAGGCGGCAAGCGGCTTTTCGGAAAGAACGTGGCAGCCGAGGCGAAGGGCCGCAGAGACAACCGGGAAGCGGGCAGAAGGCACGACGACGTCGAACAGAATGTCGGCACTGGTCGCATTGATGACGGACGCCAGATCCGTGTCGATCACCACATCATCGAGACCGAATTCAAGTGCCAGTGCCTTGGCAACCGACAGATCGAGATCAACGAGGCCGACGATCTCCACCTCCTGCTTCAGTTCGGAACTTGACTGCAGCGCCCGGAGCCAGCCCTTGGCCATGGCTCCGCACCCGCACAAAACGGCCCTTGATGTCACTCTACCCTCCCAAAGAATGCCCGGAGCTCCTTCTCCGTACATCCCGTAAACGTTTACGACACTATGAACGAGACGCCGCATGTGTCAATAGAGATTTCGTAAACGATTACGGCGCGGTTCCTTGGAGGGGTCATGAAGGGCATCCGGCAACTGGCGGAACATCTCGATATCTCCATCGGCACCGTCTCACGCGCGCTGAACGGCAAGCCTGATGTCAACGAAGAGACCCGCCGACGCGTGCTCGAGGCGGCTGAAGAACTGGGTTATGTTGCCAATCAGGCCGGCCGCTCGCTCCGCAAGGGGGCGACCGGCATCATCGGCTTCATGATCCAGACGGGTCACGACATCACCGGCCAGGGCGACACCTTCTTCATGCGGGTGTTCGACGGTGTGCAGACGGTCCTGGCGCGCCACAAGCTTGATCTCGTCGCCCTTTTGTGTTCATCCGAGGAAGACCCGGATGACTATCTGAAGCGCATCGTCGCGCGTGGCTTCGCGGATGGCATCATCCTCTCGGCAACCCGCTTTCAGGATCCGCGCTTCGAATTGCTGAGCAGGGCGAAAATTCCTTTCATCACGCTCGGCCGAAGCCAGACCGATGTGGGCCAACCCTGGTATGACCTCGACTTCGAGGGCATGGCGGAGGATGCCTTGGAACGTCTGGTCGCCAACGGCCATCGGCACATCGCGATCAGCCGTCCGCATGGCGACATCAACCTCGGCCATGTCTTCGAGGATCATTGCCGGCTCATCCTGGCACGTCACGGACTTGAACTGCAGCCGGCGCATGTCTACCGCTCGGGGCCGAACGAGCCCGGCGGCTACCAGGTCGCGCAACAGGTGATGAAATCGCGCGACCGTCCGTCCGCCATCATCCTCCTCAACGAAGCGACGGTCGTCGGTTTCTATCGCGGCCTTCAGGAAGCAGGGTTGAAGCCTGGCCGGGATATCGCGGTCATCGGCCAGTACAGCCCCCAGGCACAGTTCCTGCATCCGGTGATGACCTGTTTCCGACCCGATCTCAGGGCTCTCGGCATTGCACTCGCCGAGAGCCTGCTGGCCACCATGCCAGACTTCGCGCATCACTATCCGGATGCCACCCGCCGCCGGCTTTGGCCCATGACACTGATCGAGGGCGAAAGCGGCTGATAGCCGCCATCACTGAGCCTTGGATCTGGCGACGCACCCGAGGGGATGTCTCTCCCACGGGAGCCGCTCTCGGACCAGCCACGCATGCTGCGCCGGAACCCTTGCGGCTAACTCTGGCACTTTAAAACCAAACACCGCGCCAATTGCAGACGACCCGCAAACCTCACCGATCAAGGGGTGCCGCATCAAAAAGGGCATACAATTGGAGCAAACCCACATTCAAAACCCGCATTCGATGTTTGGGACTGGACGGAACGCAATTTCATTGCGGCAAGATGGAAGCGCCGCTCGGCCGCCGCCTTGGCCCCCACGACCCGTCAGGTTGCACGACCTTGGACTATAATTTGCGGAGGCTACGAACCGCGTGTCCGCTCAAGACGTCACCTTTGCGGTCCTGCCATAGGCTAACAGCATGCCAATGATGACAGTGCCGTAGATGATCTGCCGGCCCGCCTCGGGCATCTGCATGATGGAGAGCACCGAGTTCAGGAGAACGATTAGCACCACGCCGACAAGCGTGCCGATGTAGCGTCCCTGCCCGCCGAGAATGCGCGTTCCGCCAAGAACAACGGCTGCAATGGCCGGCAGCAGATAGGGAAGCCCCATGCCTTGATAGGCCTTCGCCGAATACCCGGCCAGAAGCACGCCGGCGATCGCCGCGCAGACACCGGAAACCATGAATGTGCCGACGATGACCTGCCGGGTACGAATGCCGGAGAGATAGGCTGCGCCTTCGCGATTGCCCGTTGCGTAAATTGACCGTCCGAAGCCGGTCCGGGTCAGGATCACCGCTATACAGACCGACACCATTGCCCAGACGAAGATCGCAACGGGTATGCCAAGAATATGATCGGCCGCGAGAAACCGCATAAGCGGCGTTGCCTGATCTTGCGGTGCAAATCCACCGGTATGGGCAACCATGAGGCCCCGAAGAACCGAATCCACGCCCAGTGTGAAGATCATGGAGGGAATACGCAGATAGGCAACCCCCAGTCCGTTCAGGAGTCCCACTACCAGCCCGACCGCGATGCCGGTGGGCAAAGCCATGCTGCCACCGACGCTCGCCGCCATCATCGCCGAGGCCGTCAGTGTCCACGGCACGGAAAGGTCGATATGGCCAAGCAGAATTACCATCATCATACCCGCCGCAACGATGCCGAGGAACGATCCTGTCTGCAGTTGCTGCAGGAGATAATGGGGCGAAAGGAGGGGCGCTGTCCCCTGCATAGTCAGCGTATAGCCGGTGCCGATCAGCAGGATGGCAATGATGCAAAGCGAGGCAGCGATGATCGGCTTGTTTTCGGGCTGGATACTGGAAAGGAATTTGGTCATCACATCTCCTAGCGAAAGAGGTCCAGTCTGTTCTTGACTCGAAGCGTACGCAGGGCGCCGAGGCTGACCGCTGCCAGCAGCACGATGCCTTCCATCAACGGCTGGAGGAGCGGGTCAATCGAAACGATGCGGAAATAGAAGGAGATGACGCGAAGGATGCAGGCCCCGATAAGCGAGGCGATTGCACCGCCGACGCCACCCAGCAAGGATGTGCCGCCAAGCACCACCGCTGCGATGGAATTGAGCGTATAGGCGCCAGCCTGCATCACGTCGGCATTGCCGGAGGACGTCTGGATCGCCAGATAAAGGCCGCCGCAGGCGGAAAAGAAACCCGCCAAGGCGAAGGCAGCAATCTTGGCCCGGTTGATGGGAAGTCCGGACATGTAGGCCGCGCCCTCTGCTGACCCGATAGCATAGACGGTGCGCCCGGTGACCGACTTGCGGAAGGGCATCCAGACCGCAAAGGCCACGAGAATCAGAATGACGAGCGGTGTGGGGATCCACGCGAAGGGGGCAAACCATGCGGCATCCGGATCGAAGGCCTGATACGTATCAACAAAGTCCCATAGGCTGTTGGTGACAGCCCAGTTCAGGTCTCCGTCGATTTCGCCGCCCGGCTTCGGCCGGATGAAAAGGGCCAAGCCAATGGCAATGGCGCCCGTCGCCAGCGTGACGATAATCGGCTGCAGCCTCCCGTAGACGACGATGATGCCGTTGATCAGGCCGAATGCCGTGCCCGCGAGCAGAGTGATGACCATGCCGAACAGGATTTCGGCGGGTGAACCGTTGACCAGTTCGGACGCAAGACATGAGGTCAGCGTCATCACTGCACCGACGCTCAAATCCAGGCCTCCAAGCAGAACCGGCACGGTTTGAGCCATGGCGAGAAACGCTATCGCGACGGTTTCATTCGCATTCTGGACCAATACGGCTGACGAGAATCCGCGAGGGTGGAGGATATTGTAGACAAGATAGATGACCAGCAGCAGGGCGAGTGCGCCATAGAAGGCGCGGCTTTGCCGAACGCTGTTAGCCAGATTGCTCTTGAGGCTCTCCATGCCTGCCCTCATGCTGCCGTCTGCGCGCTGATGTTGAGAGACGCGGCGACAATGGTTTCCTCGTTGATCGCCTCGCCGCTAAGTTCCCTTGTGATCACGCCGTCATACATGATGGCGACACGGTCACAGCAGCCGACCAGCTCGGCATAATCGGTCGAATAAAACAGGATCGCCTTGCCCGCATCGGCGAGTTCGCGCATCAATTTGTAGATCTCCTGCTTCGTGCCGACATCAATGCCGCGGGTCGGATCGTTCAAAAGGATGACGTCCGGCTGGGTCATCAACCATTTTGCGATGACGACCTTCTGCTGGTTGCCCCCAGACAGCGTCGCCACGGCGTCGGACGCCTTGTTGACCTTGATCTGCAGTTTGCGGATGCCATCCTCGACCGCTGCCTTTTCCTTGATCCCGTTGATGAAGGGGCCGCTGCAAACCTTGTCGAAAGAGGCAGCAAGCAAGTTGTCTGCGATCGACATGGGCAGCATCAGCCCTTCCGTTTTCCGGTCTTCCGGAACCAGGGCTATACGTGTCCTACCGGTTTTGGCTTCATACGGCGAGGAAGCCGCAACAGCGCTTCCGCTGGCTTTCACGGCGCCGCCAACGCCTCTCAAAACGCCGAAAAGGGCGAGCAGCAATTCCTTCTGCCCCTGACCGTCCAGCCCGCCGAGCCCGACGATCTCTCCCTTGCCCAGGTGCAGATTGACACCTTTCAGCCGGTTCTCCCAGGAGAGGTTTTCGATCTCGAAGAAGGGCAAGGCCTGGCGCGGCGGCGGCTTGGGCGGAAAATGCGCCTCCACATTTCTCCCGATCATCATGCGCACGATCTCCTGAGAGGAGCGCTCACCTTTGGCGAAGGTGTCGACGTGACTCCCGTTTCGAAAGACAGACAGCGTATCGCAGAGCCGATCCACCTCATGCATGCGATGAGAGATGAACAGCGATGCGACATTCTCGTTCTTCAAGTCACCCAGCAGCCCGTAGACGGTCTCCACATCGCGGCTCGTCAGCGCCGAGGTCGCTTCGTCCAGGATCAGCACCTTTGGCTGCATGCCCAATGCCTTGGCAATTTCCACCATCTGCCGGCGCGAAAGAGACAGGTTGCGCACAAGCGTATTGGGGTTCACGTCTTCGCATTTGATGCGGGCGAGAAGCGCCTCGGCACGGCGTTTCTGTTCGCGCCCATTGATCAGACCGAAGCTACGCGGTGGATCGGAAATGGAAATATTGTCCGCGACAGTGAGGTCTGGCATCAGCGACAGTTCCTGGAAAACACAGACAATCCCGCATTTCGCAGCCTCTGCAGGCGACCAAAATCGCATCGGATGGCCGTTGAGGTGCATCTCGCCCCTGTCGGGCTGGAGCACCCCGGACATGATCTTGATCAGCGTCGATTTGCCTGCGCCATTCTCGCCCAGGATGGCGTGAGTGCTGCCGGTGCGGCAGGAAAAATCGACGCCGTTCAGCGCAATGGTGCCCGAGAACGACTTCGAAATTCCGCGCAAGTCCATGATCGGAATACCCGCATGGCTATTGTCGGTCACGATTTTCACTCCTCCCAATCCGCACCATGAAAAGCTCATTCAGCCGGCCCGCGGCACATAGACGGGAAACCGGAGATAAGCATGCCGGCCAGAGCCGGCATGCCTTGCCTCATGTCTGGATTAATTCGTGTCGGACTCGTCCTGCGCCATAATGGCCGGACCCGAGATATTCACGCCGCAGGGTGGGAACTCGTTGACCGTGAAAAAATTGTCCGGAAGGTTGGACCAGTAGTTCTCGCCATCTTTGAGTTCCTTGTAGGTCGCAACCGGCAGCGGAACCGAGATCAACTGCGGCATCACGTTACCCTCGAGCGCCGAGATTGCCGCCTTCATCGCGATCGCCACGAGACCGGGTGACTGGCCAATGGAAATGCCCTTGAGACCGTCAGCGGAATGCTCGGCAATGGCCTTGCGGAAGCCGTTCTCCGATTCACCGGCGATCGGCACCCAGGGATGACCGGCATCCTTCAGCGCCTGGATAACCCCGTTGGAACCGCCCTGCCCCACAACGGCATTGAACTGCCCGTGCACAGCAATCGCGTCTGCGACAACCTTCTGGGTGGTGCCGTCGTCCCAGTTGCCGACGACGGAGACCATCTCCCACTTGCCGCCATCCTTGGTGAACACCTCGTTGATGCCGATCGAACGGTCGCGATCCACGGAGTTTCCGGGCAGGCCTCTCACCTCAAGGATCTTGCCTTCCTTGACGCCCTTGGCGTGCAGTTCACCAAGCGCGAACTGACCCCACATGCGGCCCATTTCGAGCTGGTTCTCGTTCACCTGCATGACCTTGTCGGTGTCGAGGACATTGTCGAACGGAACCAGGACGACATTGTTCTTGTCGGCAAGCCGGATCACGCGATCGAAACCGTCTGGGGCAACCGCAATCGTGACGATGGCGTCATAGCCCTGATTGATGAAATCCTCGATGGCCCCAAGCTGGGCGGGCGCGTCCGTTCCCGTCGAGACGACCTTGAACTCGGCAATTTTATCCTTCACGGCCGGGTCCTGAGCATAGGCCTTGGCGGTCTTGATCATCTGAATGCGCCAGGTATTGCCGACGAACCCGTTGACGATGGCGACCTTGTAGGGGCCATCCTTCTTCGGCCATTGCATATATTTGGTGTCAGCGCTCCACGGCGCGAAGCAACCAGGTTCTGCGCCGGGACCCGACACGACTTCGGGGCCAGCGAATGATGTGCCCGCGCTCAACAGCAGCGAAGCTGTGGATGCGATCAATAAAGCCTTCAGTTTCATGCTCCTCCTCCTTGGTACCTTCTCTGGCACCCTTGTTGGTAGACGCCACCCCATGTGTGCGTCTCACGTCGCGGCCGGAAAGCCTCCTCCTTCCGGCAGCATCCCCGACCGCCAAGCCCCGAACTGCGGCAAGCCTGCATGCAGGCGCCCCTCCATTCTGACCTCAGAAGCGATGCGATCATCGGCCGGCTACCCGCGAAGTCGGGCCCGCAAGTGCTCGACACGCACGCGCCGCGACTTGCGCCTCGCCATCTCCGGACAGTTTCTGTGCCTCCCCCCCTGCAACCGCAGTTGCAGGGGCATTAACAGCCCGGACGGGTCCTGAGTCAATAATAATATTAATTATTATTAAGAATAATATTACTAATCTTTCGACTCAGCATTACCCCACCGGAGCCATCCGACAACAGCGATCCACGCGCCGTAGAAACGCCGAGGGGACCTTCATCACGCTTGATCTCCTAGGGGCCGGAACCGCGCCCGTTGCTGCGGGACCAATGTCCGCAGAATCGCGTTCGCTTGCGCGCTTTGCACCTGACGGATGGGATCAGACCCTCTGTCCCGATTCAGGCAGGGCCAGCAAACACCACAGGAAAAAACACCGTCTGAGCCAGACCGACCGCCACACACCGTTGACAACCATCAGGTCCGCTGATTGATATGATGTCAGACCAATTTGAGGTGACGATGAAGTCTGCCCTTACCCCTCTACCGCCTGCAGATCGCGGCCGACAGGTGACGGATTCGCTGGCGGCGTATATCCAGCAATCGGCGCTCGCCGCAGGCGACCGACTGCCAGCAGAGCGGGAATTGATGGCAGCGCTCGGTGTCGGGCGCTCGACCATCCGCGAGGTCATCCGCCAATTCCAGGCACTCGGGGTCATGGAGACCCGCAAGGGCAGCGGCACCTATCTGTTGAAGCCGATCACGTCGGCGACGATCCATATGCCGCTCTCGGTCAACATGGGCAGCCTGCGCGATGCGCTATTGCAGACGCTCGAAGTTCGCCGGGGCATCGAATGCGAGGCTTGCATGGCGGCGGCCCGCCGCCGCACCAAGGATGATCTTCGCCGCATCAGCGAGACGCTGGACGAAATGGAACGCGTGCATCTGGAAAAGGGCACCGCCGGCAAGGAAGATTTGGCCTTCCACCTCGCCATTTACGACGCCACCCACAATCCGCTGTTCCGCCAACTGCTCGAACAGATGCGCGAAGCTTTCGAGCGCTTCTGGGACACTCCTTTCGACCGGCCGGACTTTGCCTTCAGGTCGTTCCCCTATCACCGCACCCTCTACAACGCGATCGTCGCCCAGGACACCGAGGCGGCACGGCGCGAGACCATCAAGATCCTCGACATCGTTGAGGAAGACATCAAGGAAATGTCCAAATGATCAACGGCTCCGACCCGTTCGAGCTTGCCTCCCTCATCGTCGCCCATGACGAAACCAATGCTTTTGAGGCGGTCGTTCCGCCGATCGTGCAGACCTCGCTCTTCACCTTTGAGACCTATGACGAGATGGTCGCGACCTATCGCGGCGAGCGCAATCGCCCGGTCTATTCGCGCGGCCTCAATCCGACGGTGCGTCATTTCGAGGAGATGCTGGCCAAGCTCGAAGGCGGCGAGGATGCGCTCGGTTTCGGCAGCGGCATGGCGGCGATCTCCTCGACTGTCATCACCTTCGTCGAGCCCGGCGACCGGATCGTTGCGGTGAAAAACCTTTACCCCGATGCCTTCCGCCTGTTCGGCACGCTTTTGAAACGGATGAAGGTTGAAGTCACCTATGTCGATGGCACCGACCTCGACGCAGTGGACGCGGCCATGGCCGGTGCCCGCCTGCTCTATCTGGAAAGCCCGACCAGCTGGATCATGGAGACCCACGACGTCGCGGCACTCGCGGCTATCGCCAGGAAACACGGTGCCGTCAGCGTCATCGACAACAGCTGGGCAAGCCCGATCTTCCAGCGCCCGCTGTCGCTGGGTGTCGATATCGTCCTGCATTCCGCGTCGAAATATCTCGGCGGCCACAGTGATGTCGTGGCCGGCGTCGTGACGGGCTCGAAGACCCTGATCGACCGCATCCGCGGCGAGGCCCTGCCCTATCTCGGCGGAAAGATGTCACCCTTCGATGCCTGGCTGCTGATCCGCGGCTTGCGGACGCTTCCGATCCGGATGAAGGCGCATGAGACATCCGCGCTCGATATTGCTCGCCGGCTGAAGGCGCTCGATGTGGTCGAACAGGTCAATCATCCGGGCCTTGCCAATCAATTGCCGCCGGGCCTTTCCGGCACCTCCGGCCTCTTCTCCTTCGTCTTCCGCGAGGGCGTCGATATCAGGGCCTTCTGCGACACGCTGCAACTCTTCAAACTCGGCGTCAGCTGGGGCGGCCACGAAAGCCTCGTGGTGCCGGGCGAAGTCGTGCTGCAGCAGAAAGCCCAACCAAATTCCGCGCATGCCTTCGGCATGAACCCGCGGTCCGTGCGCCTCCATGTCGGCCTCGAGGGAACCGAGGTCTTGTGGAGGGATCTGGAGACGGCCATCGCCGCCGCCCGACTACCCTGAGCCTGTCGAACCAAACCCAAAAAGCAGTGGAGGAACTGTATAATGAAAGCCCTTTTGACAGCAGCCTTGATGAGCGCGCTGATGGCAGGGACCGCCCTTGCCGACACCACGCTCAAGCTCGTGGAAGTGATCACGAGCCCCGAACGCACTGAAACTCTGAAATCGATCGTCTCGAAATTCGAGGCGGAAAATCCAGGCACCAAGGTGGAGATCATCTCGCTCCCCTGGGGCGAAGCCTTCCAGAAATTTGCCACCATGGTCTCGGCCGGCGAAATCCCTGATGTCATGGAAATGCCCGACACTTGGCTGTCGCTCTACGCCAATAACGGCATCGTCGAGAGCCTTGAGCCCTATCTCAAGACCTGGGACCAGACGGCTGATCTCTCCGACCGCGCGCTCGAACTCGGCCGCGATGTCAAGGACACAGCCTATATGCTGCCCTACGGCTTCTATCTGCGGGCGATGTTCTACAACAAGAAACTGCTGGCCGAGGCCGGCGTCTCCGAGCCGCCGAAGACCATGGAAGACTTTGCCGAGGCGTCCACGAAGGTTTCGGCTCTGCCCGGCAAATACGGCTATTGCCTGCGTGGCGGACCGGGCGGCCTGAACGGCTGGGTGATGTTCGGCGCCTCCATGGCCGGCTCGAACGCCTTTTTCACGGAAGACGGCACGTCCACCTTCAATTCCGAGGGCTGGGTCAAAGGTCTCACCTGGCTGATCGACCTCTACAAGAACGGTTATGCGCCGAAGGATTCGGTCAACTGGGGCTTCAACGAGATCGTCGCCGGCTTCTACAGCGGCACCTGCGCCTTCCTCGATCAGGATCCTGACGCCCTGATCGCGATTGCCGAACACATGGGTGAGGACGACTACGGCGTGATGACCATGCCGAAGGGACCGGATGGTAAGACCTTCCCGACCATCGGTTATGCCGGCTGGTCGATGATGTCGGCCAGCGCCAACAAGGATTTGTCCTGGAAGCTGATCGCAACGCTGGAAGGCAAGGAGGGCAATATTGCCTGGAACAAGCGCACCGGGGCGCTTCCGGCGCTGAAGTCCGCCGAAAGCGATCCCTTCTATGCAAGCCCGCAGTTCAAGGGCTGGTTCGAGGAGCTTTCGGACAAGGATGCGGTCCCTACCGTGATGCCGACGCATCTGGAAGAATTCGCCTTCTTCAAGGATTCGCTCGTCATCAAGACCTCGCAGCAGGCGCTTTTGGGCGACATCACGCCGAAGGAACTGGCCGACCAGTGGGCCGACTATCTGACCAAGGCGCAGCAGAAGCACCTGGCGAAGAAGTAAGCTTTTCAACGACTGGGCGGGGCCTCAACGCCCCGCCCGGTCGGTCAAGCGCGAACAGACGAAAGCCTGAACGATGACATCGACCCTTCACCGGGGTGATCGGCGCACGCTGCTCAAGCGGATTGCCGATGCGTCGGACCCTTATCTTTACAGTGCGCCGGCGCTGATCCTGATCATATCGGTCATGCTGGTGCCGCTGGTGCTGGGCATTTCCTATGCCTTTCGCGACATCCAGTTGCTCAACCCATTTTCCGGCGGCTTTGTCGGCCTAGACCACTTTCGCGCCCTCGGACAGGACGCCGATTTCTATCGGGCGCTGAAGAACACGCTTTGGTGGACAGGCGCATCGGTCGCACTGCAATTCATGTTTGGGCTGATCCTCGCCCTTCTGCTCGACAAACCGTTTTACGGCAGAGGTCTCGCCCAGGCGCTCGTCTTCCTGCCCTGGGCAGTCCCGAGTTTTCTCGCCGGCCTCAACTGGGCCTGGCTGTTCAATCCGGTCATCGGCCCCCTGCCCCATTGGCTCTTTGCCATGGGCATCCTTTCCGAACCCAACAACATCCTCTCCGATCCGCACCTCGCCATGTGGGGGCCTATCGTCGCCAATGTCTGGTGGGGCATCCCTTTCTTCGCCATCACGCTGCTCGCCGCCCTCCAGGCCATCCCCCGCGATCTCTATGAGGCAGCTTCCATCGATGGTGCCGGCCCTGTCCAGCGCTTCTGGTCGATCACGCTTCCCTTCCTCGCCCCGACCATCGCGATCACCGTTCTGCTGCGCACGGTCTGGATCTCGAACTTCGCCGACCTGATCATCGTCATGACCAATGGCGGGCCGGCTGATCGCACCCAGATCGTCGCCTCCTACATCTTCACCCAGGCCTTCAAGCGGCTCGATTTCGGTTATGCCTCGGCGATCGCGCTGGTGCTGCTCGTCCTGCTGCTCGCCTATTCCATGCTGATCGTGCTGCTCAGGCAGTCGCTGTTGAACAAGGATTGAGCGCATGAGGCCGTCCCGCATTGCCCTGACCGTCGCGCACCGATTGGCGATCCTCGCCTATATCGTCGTCGCCCTCTTTCCGCTCTACTGGCTCTTGAAGGTCGCGGTCACGCCGAACGATCTGCTCTACAGCGAGGGGGTCAGGATGTGGCCGTCGCGCACAACCTTCGAGCACTTCACCTATGTGATCGCGCACAGCGCCTTCCCGACCTTCTTCAAGAACAGTCTCATTGTGGCCGGTTCGACCGCCTTCGTCGTCACGATCATCGCCTCGCTGTCGGGTTACGCGCTGTCGCGCTTCAATTTCCGGGCCAAATATTGGATCGTGGCGCTGATGCTTTTGACGCAGATGTTTCCGCTGGTCATGCTGGTGGCGCCGATCTTCAAGATCCTCTCGCCGCTCGGCCTCACCAACAGTCTGACCGGCCTCGTCGTCGTCTATTCCGCCTTCAACGTGCCCTTTGCTACCTTCCTGATGCAGTCCTTCTTCGACGGCATCCCGAAAGATCTGGAGGAAGCCGCGATGATCGACGGCGCGACCCAGTTCGTCGCCTTCCGCCAGATCATCCTGCCGCTGACACTGCCGGGGATCGCCGCCACGCTCGGTTTCGTCTTCACCGCGGCCTGGTCGGAACTGCTCTTCGCCCTGATGCTGATCTCGGGCAATGACGCGGCCACCTTCCCCGTCGGGCTCCTGTCCTTCGTGTCGAAATTCTCGGTCAATTTCGGGCAGATGATGGCAGCGGGCGTGCTTGCCCTCATCCCCGCCTGCCTCTTCTTCCTCCTCATCCAGCGCTATCTCGTGCAGGGCCTGACGGCCGGCGCGGTCAAAGGCTGAAAGGTCTCCATCATGGCTTCCATCGATATTTCCGCCATCCGCAAGAGTTACGGCCATTTCCCGGTTCTGCACGGCGTGGATCTCACCATTCGTGACGGCGAGTTCATCGTTCTGGTCGGCCCCTCCGGCTGCGGCAAGTCCACACTGCTCAGGATGATTGCGGGGCTTGAAGAGGTAACCTCCGGTGAGATCTCGATTGAAGGCCGACGGGTCAACGACCTGCCGCCAAAAGATCGCGACATCGCCATGGTGTTCCAGTCCTATGCGCTCTATCCGCACATGACGGTTGCTGACAACATGAGCTACAGCCTGAGGCTCAGAAAGACCGGCAAGGAACGGATCGCCGAAATCGTCGCCAGTGCCTCGGCCAAACTTGGGCTCGACGCTCTTTTGCAACGCCGTCCCAAGGCGCTTTCCGGCGGCCAACGCCAGCGCGTTGCGATGGGCCGCGCCATCGTGCGCCAGCCCAAGGCCTTCCTGTTCGACGAGCCGCTCTCCAATCTCGATGCGCGACTGCGCGAGCAGATGCGCGCCGAGATCAAGAAGCTGCACAAGGAACTGGGCGCAACCTCGATCTACGTGACCCACGACCAGATCGAGGCCATGACGCTCGCAGACCGGATCGTCGCCATGCATGGCGGCGTGGTCCAGCAGGTCGGCGCACCACTCGACCTCTATGACCGCCCCGCCAATCTCTTCGTCGCCGGCTTCATCGGCTCGCCCGGGATGAACTTCCTTGAGGGCCACTATGTCCTGGAGGGCGGTCAGGCCTCTGTCCGCTTTGCCAATGAGACCTCCGTTGCAGTCGAACTGCGCAAGGCTTTGGCATCCAATAGCAAGGTCACGCTCGGCATTCGGCCGGAGCATGTGGTGATCTCGTCTGCGGGGGCAATCGAAGCAGGCGTCGACCTCGTCGAGCCGACAGGCTTTGGCATCATCATGCACCTTTCGGTCCATGGTCTACCGTTCAAGATCTTCACCCTCGACCGGAGTGTCCTGAGCGCCGACCGCACCATCCGCGTCGACTTCCCGATCTCCCGACTGCACCTGTTCGACAGCGAGGGACAACGGGTCGACTAATTCGCGTGCTGGACCTCGGACGTCGTATGCCGAGCACGTGTTCCGGATGGACCGTGTGAGCGACTGCTCATCGCCGCCGAATTATGCCGCCTGATTGCGACGCTCATGAGTGATGCCAACGCGCCCGCGCTTTGATCTGCCTTTGCGGCTTAGGCTTACCCGCCCACCGAAGAGCGGGTCGCAAAGGTCTCGACAGGGTTTATCGCCGTGCTACCGCAACGCCCTGGACGAGCTGAAGCTCGACACCGGCCCCATCCAGTGCCTTGGCGACATCCTCCGGCGGCGCGCGATCGGTGACGAGGTCGGTGATGGCATCGAACCCGCAGACGCGCACAAGGCCTTCGCGACCGAACTTCGATGCATCGGTCACGACAATGGCGCGACCGCCGCGGCTCAAAACCATGCGAGCGAATTCTGCCTCTTCGAGATCATAGTCCATGATCCCCTGCGCATTGACGGCACCGGCAGAGATGACCGCATGGGTCACGGAAAAGCGGCTGACGAAATCGATCGCCGTCGAGCCGAAGGCCGCACCATTGTCGCTGCGCAGTTCCCCGCCCGCCATGTAGACCTTGTTGTCGTTGACCGTCGCAAGCGTGCGGGCGATGTCGGAGGAATTGGTCACGACGGTCAGGCGGCGATGCTTCAGAAGCTCGCGCGCAAGAAAACTGGTGGTCGTGCCGGTATCCAGCATGATCGAATCCCCGTCGCGGATGATGGATGCCACCATGGAGGCGATCGCCCGCTTCGCATCGGCATTCTCGCGCATGCGCTTTTCGAACGGTGCCTCGCCGATGATCGACGGGAGGCTGACCGCACCATGCATCTTGATGACAGCACCGTCGCGGTCGAGCGGCTTCAGATCACGCCGCACCGTTTCAAGGGAAACGCCAAGCGCCGCAGCAAGATCGGTAATCGTGATCGTGCCCTCACGTTCGACGAGACGCAGGATGTCGCGATGTCGTTTCGATGGCGCCATGGCTGCAGCTTCCCCTTCCCCAAATCCGCCACCCAAAGCGGCGTATTCGGGCATAAAAACACAAAATACCACAAATGAACATTGACATTTCCCTGTGCCCCATCTGACATTACGTCCAGCACCGGCAGCACAAGATGGGAAAACCACAGGGAACGTTGCCGAGGCCAAAACCGCGCCCGAACGGGCGATCACAGGTTCACTGGGAGACGTCGCATGCGTGAGGCTGAACCGGCTGTCAGAACTGTGCTGCCCGACGAATTCAGGCGGGCCGCAGCTGTGAGAACAGCGCCATGACCTCCATCGACCGCCGCACAGAGGACCGCATTCACCGTCTCTCCTGCTGGAACGGATCGATCTCGATAGAAGCCCTGCATGGGGGCTTGAGCAATGAAAGCTATCTTGTGAGCGATGCGTCCGGGCGCCACGTGGTGCGCCTCGGGGTCGATTATCCCTTCCACCATGTCTCGCGCGACCGCGAAACCATGACCGCGAGGGCCGCCCATGCCGCCGGCTTCGCACCGAAGGTGGAGCATTCCGAGCCCGGCATCATGGTAACGCAGTTTCTGACCGCGCAGACGCTGACCGGGGCCGACATCGCTACCCGCAGCGATCAGATCGCGTTGATGCTCAAGCGTTTCCACCAGGAAATGCCGCATCACGTGACCGGCCCTGGCTTCATGTTCTGGCCATTCCATGTGGTGCGCGACTATGCCCGCACACTCGATGCAGGCAACAGCCGGATGCGGGCGGAACTGCCCCGATACCTTTCTCTCGCGGCCGAACTTGAAGCAACCCAGGCACCGCTGCCAATCGTCTTCGGCCACAACGATCTCCTGCCGTCGAACATCCTCGATGACGGCGTTCGCCTCTGGCTGATCGACTTCGAATATGCAGGCTTCTCGACTGCCATGTTCGACCTCGCCGGCGCCACCTCCAATGCCGGGCTGTCGCCGGATCAATCTGAAGCCTTCTTCAACGCCTATCTGGGCTCGGAACCATCCGCCGAACTGGGCCGCGCCATGGCCGCCATGCAATGCGCCTCGCTGCTGCGTGAGGCCATGTGGAGCATGGTGTCCGAACTTTACCTCGATGCGCCGGGTGCCGACTATGTCGGCTACACGGCGGATAACCTGAAGCGTCTCGATGAGGCGCTCGACCACTATCATTCCATCTATGGGAAACAGACATCATGACGCTGCCTACCCACGCCCAGATCGTCGTCATCGGCGGCGGCATCATCGGCTGCTCGACCGCCTATCACCTTGCCCGCGATCACAAGGCGGATGTGATCCTGCTCGAACAGGGCAGCCTCACCTCCGGCTCGACCTGGCACGCGGCCGGCCTCGTCGGCCAGTTGCGCTCGTCGGCGTCGATCACCCGCGTACTCAAATATTCTGTCGATCTCTACAAGGGGCTGGAGGCCGAGACTGGCCTTGCAACCGGCTGGAAGATGACGGGGTGCCTGAGGCTCGCCACCAATCAGGATCGCTGGACGGAGTTCAAGCGGCTGGCGACCACCGCCGGCAGCTTCGGCATGGAGATGCATCTCGTCTCGCCGGAAGAGGTCAAGCGCATGTGGCCGCTGATGAATGTCGACGATCTCGTCGGCGCCAGCTGGCTACCGACCGACGGTCAGGCCAGCCCCTCCGACATCACCCAGTCGCTGGCCCGCGGTGCGCGCATGCATGGTGCGAAGATCGTCGAGAATGTCCGCGTCACCGGTTTCGAGATGAAGGACGGCCGGATCCTGAAGGTGAAGACCACGCTTGGCGACATCGCCTGCGAAAAGGTGGTCAATTGCGGCGGCCAGTGGGCACGCCAGATCGGCGCCATGGCCGGCATCAATGTGCCGCTGCAGCCGGTCAAACACCAGTATATCATCACCGAGAAGATCGAGGGCCTATCGACAGATGCGCCGACCATCCGCGACCCGGATCGCCGCACCTATTTCAAGGAAGAGGTCGGCGGCCTAGTCATGGGCGGCTACGAGCCCAACCCACAGCCTTGGACGACGGGTGACGTGCCGGACGAATGGGCCTTCCGCCTGTTCGACGACGACTTCGACCATTTCGAGCAGCATATGATGCAGGCGATCGACCGCATCCCGGCGCTGGAAAAGGCCGGCGTCAAGCAGATGATCAACGGGCCTGAGAGCTTCACCCCCGACGGCAATTTCATTCTGGGGGCAGCGCCCGAATGCAAGAACATGTTCGTCGGCGCCGGCTTTAACGCCTTCGGCATCGCCTCGGGTGGTGGCGCCGGCTGGGTGCTGGCGCAATGGGTGGTCGATGGCGAGGCGCCGCTTGACCTCTGGGTCGTCGACATCAGGCGCTTTGCGGGCTTGCATCGCGATCGGCAATGGGTGCTTGACCGGACGCTCGAGGCCTATGGCAAACACTACACCATCGGCTTTCCGCATGAAGAATATGAAAGCGGACGGCCGCGTCTCGTCTCGCCCCTCTACGAGCGGCTTAAGAGCCATGGGGCGGTGTTCGGTTCGAAGCTCGGCTGGGAACGGCCGAACTGGTTTGCGCCTGCCGGTGTCGAACCGAAGGACGTCTACTCGATGGGGCGGCAGAACTGGTTCGCACCCGTTGGTGATGAGCATGCCCATGTCCGGGACGCAGTCGGCGTCTTCGACCAGTCCTCCTTTGCCAAATTCGAGCTGTCGGGTCCCGATGCACTGAAGGCGCTCGACTGGATCTGCGCCAATGACGTGACAAAGCCGGTCGGGCGACTGACCTATACGCAGCTTCTCAACACGCGTGGCGGCATCGAGGCGGACCTGACCGTGGCCCGCATCGCCGAGGACCGCTTCTATATCGTCACCGGCACGGGCTTCCGTACCCATGATTTCGGCTGGATCGCGGATCACATTCCCGCAGGCCTTAACTGCCATTTCTCGGACATCACCGAGGAGTGGGGCACACTCTCCCTGATGGGACCAAAGGCGCGAGACGTGCTGGCGAAGGTGACGACGGCTGATGTCTCCAATGCAGGCTTCCCGTTCGGGCAGGTTCGTGATCTCCAGATCGGCGGCGTTGGCATCCGGGCCCTGCGCATCACCTATGTCGGCGAACTGGGCTGGGAACTGCATGTGCCGATCCACGCCCTCGGCGAAGTGTTCGATGCGCTGATGGCAGCCGGTCGGGATCATGCGATCAGACCAGTCGGCTACCGTGCGCTGGAATCGCTGCGGCTGGAGAAAGGATACCGCGCCTGGGGTGCGGATATCACCCCGAACGACACCCCCCTTGAGGCTGGCCTTGGCTGGGCGGTTAAGCTTGCCAAGGGCAGTGACTTCCCCGGCAGGGCCGCACTTGAACGGCAAAAAAGCGAGCCTTTGAAAAAGAGACTGATGGGGTTCACCGTGGCGGACAAGGATATCGTGCTGGTCGGTCGCGAAACAATCCTGCGCAATGGCGAGCCGGTCGGCTACCTCACCAGCGGTGGTTACGGCTACACGATTGGCAAGAATGTCGGCTATGGCTATGTTCGCAATGCCGAGGGCGTGTCTGACGACTTCCTCCGAAGCGGCACATATGAACTCGTGGTCGCGGCCGACAGGACACCCGCCGAGATCGCCTTCGGCCCGCTGGTCGATCCCGCCATGGCCCGCGTCAAGGCCTGATCCGCAAAACGTTTCATGCCTTTGGGGTGGTCGCGTTCAGACAGCGCTCCACAGTTTGGAAAATTTCCGAGATAGCGCAGGTAAATATTTTCTTGAGATTTCCTCGCCAGGCTTCCATAAGCTGATGGCGAGGAGTTGTCGTGCCATGGTCACAATCAAAGAAATCGCCAAGGCGGTCGGCGTGTCGTCCGGCACGGTGTCGCGCGTCCTGAACTATGACCAGACTCTCTCGATCTCCGAGCCGAAGCGGCAGGCGATCATCGAGACAGCCGAAGCTTTGAATTATGCGACACCTCGGGCGCGGCGCAATGCCCAGCTTCCACCGCTGCAGATCGCCATGGCAAACCATGCGGATGTCGCAGCGCGGATCGCCGTCATCCACTTTCTCGCCCCGAACGAAGAACTCGTCGACCCCTATTATGTCGGCGTTCGCCTCGCGATCGAGGCGCGCTGCCGCGAATACAAGATCGAGATCGCCAAAGTCTTCAATCCGGATGTGCCTGTCGACCTCTCTTTGCTGGCCGGGCTTTCTGCGGCCATCATCGTCGGCCACCACCCCCGCGCGGAAATCGAGGCCATGGCCCGGATTTGCCCGCAGCTGATCATGGCCGACTACAATCCCCGTATGCCGCAATTCGACTGTGTGCGCGCCGATCTGGGCGAGGCGACCGTCAACATTCTCGACAGTCTGGATCAGGCCGGCTACCGCCGGATCGGCTTTGTCGGCGGCTACGAACTGATGGACAACGACGCCCTGATGCATGGCGAGCAGCGGTGCAAGGCCTTCATCGAATGGCACGAGGCGCACGGGCGCTATCGGCCGGAATTGCTGGCACTCGGCCAGAGCGAGCGCTTCGGTCAGAACCTGCGCCTGGAAACGGGTTACCAACAGGCCCGCACCCTGCTGGCGCTGCCCGAGCGCCCCGATGCCATCGTCGCGGCAAACGACAACATGGCGATCGGAACCTATCGGGCAATCCAAGAAGCCGGGCTTTCGATCCCGAATGATATCGCCGTTGTCGCCTTCAACGACATTCCCGTTGCCCAGTTTCTGGTGCCGCCGCTGTCGACCATGCGCATTCCGGGAGAACTCATCGGAGAGGCCGCCGTCGACCTGATGGTCGAGCGGTTGAACGGCCGTGACTATTCCAAACATGTCACGATCCCGACGCAGATGGTGTGGCGCGGCAGCGCACGCAAACCCTGATTGAAGGTTCGGTTTCGATTCCAGTCACTTACCGCACTGCAAAAAATATTTAGTAAAAATTTTCTTGGCTGTCCCTGGTTTTTCGGGAATAGTGACGGCGAGGCAGGGGATGAGGCTGCCGCGTTCAACGTCATAAGGGAGGAACACATGGATTATTCTCGCGTGCTCAAGCGCTCCGTCTCGGCCGCGCTGACGGGTGCAGCACTTCTGTGCAGCACGGCCGCCTTTGCCGGTGAAGTCACCGTCTGGTGCTGGGACCCGAACTTCAACGTCGCGATCATGAAGGAAGCGGCAGCCCGCTATACCGCCAAACATCCGGAAACGACCTTCAACATCGTCGACTTCGCCAAGACCGACGTCGAGCAGAAACTGCAGACGGGCCTTGCCTCCGGCATGACCGACACGCTGCCGGATATCGTCCTGATCGAGGATTACGGCGCACAGAAATACCTGCAGTCCTTCCCCGGCTCCTTTGCCGCGCTGACCGACAAGATCGACTACTCCGGCTTTGCCAAATACAAGGTCGACCTGATGACCCTCGAAGGCCAGGTCTATGGCGTGCCCTTCGATTCCGGTGTCACCGGCCTTTACTATCGCAAGGACTACCTCGAGCAGGCCGGCTACAAGGCCGCCGATATGGAGAACCTGACCTGGGACCGCTTCATCGAGATCGGCAAGGACGTCAAGGCCAAGACCGGCCACGAAATGATGGCGCTCGACACCAATGACGGCGGCCTGATCCGCATCATGATGCAGTCCGCCGGCCAGTGGTATTTCAATGCTGACGGCAGCCTCAACATCACGGGCAATGCAGCACTCAAGGCAGCCCTCGAAACCCAGGCCCGCATCGTCAAGGAAGGCGTTGCCAAGCCGACAAGCGGCTGGAACGACGGCATCAATGCCTTGACCTCCGGCGACGTCGCCTCGGTACTGATGGGTGTCTGGATCACCGGTACGGTCAAGTCGCAGGCCGACCAGTCCGGCAAATGGGCGCTGACTGCCATCCCGAAACTGTCGATCGACGGCGCAACTGCCGCCTCCAACCTCGGCGGCTCCAGCTGGTATGTTCTCGACGCTTCCGCTGAAAAAGATGAGGCCATCGACTTCCTCAACGAGATCTATGCCAAGGATCTGGACTTCTACCAGAAGATCCTCACCGAGCGCGGCGCCGTCGGCTCGCTTCTTGGCGCCCGCACCGGCGAAGCCTACCAGAAGGCCGATGATTTCTTCGGCGGCCAGACGGTTTGGCAGAACTTCTCCGACTGGCTCGTCCAGGTGCCGGCCGTCAACTACGGCATCTTCACCAACGAACTGGATACGGCCGTGACGGCCAACTTCCCGGCGCTGGTCAAAGGTACGTCCGTTGATGACGTCCTGAAGGCGATTGAAAGCCAGGCTGCCGGCCAGATCCAGTAATCCGATCCCACAGGGGCTCTGTCCAGTGATCGAGCCCCTGTCCTCCCGGAGACGTGCGGCGCAAGCGCCGCGCGCCTTCGCGTCGCATAACAAAGTTCAGTGACCACTGATCGGGTTCGGAAACACCGCATGGCCAGCACATCCAGATCCAGCCTGAGGCGCTATTACGACGTGAACGGATGGCTGTTCGTGGCGCCTGCCATCGTGCTCATCTCGCTTTTCATGCTCTATCCGATCCTCCGCTCACTCGCGCTGTCCTTCTATTCGGGCCGCGGGATGATGCTGAAATTCTCAGGCACCGGTAACCTGGCACGGCTCTGGAACGACCCGGTCTTCTGGCAGGCTCTGGAAAACACGGTCATCTTCTTCATCGTGCAGGTGCCGATCATGATCACCATGGCGCTGATCCTGGCAGCCATGCTGAACAATCCCAAGCTGCGTTATTCCGGCCTCTTCCGGACGATGATCTTCCTGCCCTGCGTTTCCTCGCTGGTCGCCTATTCCATCCTGTTTAAGAGCATGTTCTCGCTCGATGGCGTCGTGAACAATGTGCTCCTGACGATCGGCCTCATCGGACAGCCGATCGAGTGGCTCACAGATCCCTTCTGGGCCAAGGTCCTGATCATCATCGCGATCACCTGGCGCTGGACCGGCTACAACATGATCTTCTACCTGGCCGCCCTGCAGAACATCGACCGTTCAATTTACGAGGCAGCGAAGATCGACGGTGTGCCGTCCTGGGGTCGCTTCGCCTTCCTGACGATCCCGATGCTTAAACCGGTGATCCTGTTCACCACGATCACCTCGACGATCGGGACGCTGCAGCTGTTCGATGAGGTCTACAACCTCACCGAGGGCAAGGGCGGACCGGCCAATGCAACGCTGACCCTTTCGCTCTACATCTACAATCTCACCTTCCGCTTCATGCCGAATTTCGGTTATGCGGCGACCGTCTCCTATGTCATCGTGCTGATGGTGGCGGTTCTCTCCTTCGTGCAATTCTACGCCGCGAAGGAACGCACATGATCTCGACGCTTCGCCGCCGCCTGCCTGACATCGTGCAATATGCCGTGCTGTCGCTCGCCGCCTTCCTATCCGTCTTCCCGTTCATCTGGATGGTGATCGGTGCGACCAATACGACGAGCCAGATCGTGCGGGGCAAGGTGACCTTCGGCACCGCGCTCTTCGACAACATCGCGTCTTTCTTCGCTCAGGTGGACGTGCCGCTGGTCTTCTGGAATTCGGTGAAGATCGCGCTGGTGGGCACCGCGCTGACGCTGCTCGTTTCCTCGCTTGCCGGCTACGGCTTCGAGATGTTCCGCTCCAAGCTCCGCGACCGCGTCTACACCGTGATCCTGCTGACCCTGATGGTGCCTTTTGCGGCCCTGATGATCCCGCTCTTCATGATGATGGGTAAAGCGGGGCTGATCAACACGCATGTGGCAATCATGCTGCCGATGATCGCGTCTGCCTTCATCATCTTCTACTTCCGCCAGGCCTCGAAAGCCTTCCCCACCGAGCTTCGCGATGCGGCCAAGGTGGATGGGCTGAAGGAGTGGCAGATCTTCTTCTACATCTATGTGCCGGTGATGCGCTCGACCTATGCGGCGGCCTTCGTCATCGTCTTCATGCTGAACTGGAACAACTATCTCTGGCCGCTGATCGTCCTGCAATCGAACGACACCAAGACGATCACACTCGTCGTCTCGTCGCTCGCCTCGGCTTACGCGCCCGAATACGGGACTGTCATGATCGGCACAGTCCTCGCCACCCTTCCCACCCTTCTCGTCTTCTTCGCCATGCAACGACAATTCGTGCAGGGCATGCTCGGCTCCGTGAAATAGGATTTATCAATGCGCATTATCGAGACCCTCAACAGGAACTGGACCTTCCTGGCCGGCTTCGAACCATCCTTCGCCGCAACCCGCCAGCCGGGCGAAAGCGTCCAGCTTCCCCATACGGCGGTCGAGCTGCCCTACAACTACTTCGACGAGAAGAGCTATCAGAAGGCTTTTACATACCAGAAGGTGATCGCCTGGGATCAGCGTTTCGAGGGGCGCGAAGTCTCGCTGGTTTTCGATGGGGCCATGGCGGACAGCGTGGTCTACTTGAACGGCGTGGAGATCACCGCGCACAAGGATGGTTACACCCCCTTCGAAGCGCGGCTCACGCCGCATCTCAAAGCCGGCGACAACCTGCTCACCGTGAAGATCGACGGTTCCGAGAACCCGGAGATTCCGCCCTTCGGCGGCGTGATCGATTATCTGACTTATGCCGGGATCTATCGTGATGTCTGGCTCAAGGTGACGGCGCCCGTATCGATCGCCAACGTCAAGATCGAGACGCCGGACGTGCTGGCCGAGACGAAGCAAGTGACGGCACGGGTGTGGATCTCCAATCCGACGAACCAGACGCTGTCCGGCAAGGTCACCGCAGTTCTCAAAGACAACGCGGACGCGGAAATCGCAAGAACGGAGGCGGCCGTTTCCGGAGCAGAGGCCTCGCTCGGCTTTTCCGGCCTTCAGGGCATCACGCTCTGGGATATCGACAATCCCGCGCTCTATCACCTCTCGGTGACGCTTGAGACAGCAGCCGGGACCGATGCAGTCACGAACCGTTTCGGCTTCCGCGCGGCGGAATACACCATCGAGGGCTTCAAGCTTAACGGCCGTGTGGTCAAGCTTCGCGGCCTCAACCGTCACCAGGCCTGGCCACATCTGGGTTACGCCATGGGGCGGCGGGGCCAGGAGAAGGATGCCGATATCCTAAAGTTTGACCTCGCCTGCAATATCGCCCGCACCTCGCACTATCCGCAGTCGAAATATTTCCTCGACCGCTGCGATGAGATCGGCCTGCTTGTCTTTGAGGAAATCCCCGGCTGGCAGCATATTGGCGGGGATGCCTGGAAGGCCGAGTCCGTGCAAAACGTCCGCCGCATGATCGAACGTGACTGGAACCACCCCTCGATCATCATCTGGGGTGTACGCATCAACGAGAGTCAGGATTCCCACGATTTCTATGTCGAGACGAATGCCATGGCGCGTTCGCTCGACACCACCCGCCAGACCGGCGGCGTACGCTACATCACCGATAGCGAACTGCTCGAAGACGTCTATACGATGAACGACTTCATTCTCGGCATGGAAGAGCTGCCGGGACACAATCGCGAACGGATGGCACTGCGCGACCAGCGCGAGGTGACCGGGCTCGACCGCAAGGTGCCTTACATGATCACCGAGTATGGCGGCCACATGTATCCGACCAAGCGCTTCGACCAGGAACAGCGGCAGGCGGAACATGTCGGCCGTCACCTGGCGATCCTGAATGCGGCTGCCGGCGATCCCTCGATCTCCGGCTCCACCGGCTGGTGCATGTTCGACTACAACACCCATAAGGATTTCGGCTCCGGCGACCGCATCTGCTATCACGGCGTCACCGACATGTATCGCGAGCCGAAGTTCGCCGGTTACGCCTATGCTTCGCAGGGCGACCCGAAGGACGGGGTCGTGATGCAGCCGGTCAGCTTCTGGGCGCGCGGCGAGCGCAATATCGGCGGAGTCCTGCCGCTCCTCGTGCTGACCAATTGCGACTATGTCGAAATCCGCATGGGCCAGATCGTCAAGCGGATCGAGCCCGACATCAAGACCTACCCGCACCTGCCACATCCGCCCTGCGTTCTCGATCGCAGCATGGTGACGCCGGAAGAATTTGGCGAATGGGGCATGACCTGGCGGGATGGCGAACTCGTGGGCTTTCTTGACGGCAAGGAAGTGATCCGCCGCCACCTGCCGGCAGATCCGGTTCCGACAGTGCTCGACATCGCTGCTGACGATACGGAACTGAGGGCCGGTGAGAAGGACACGGTCCGCGTGATCCTTCGGGCTCTCGACCAGGGCGGCAACGTGCTGGGCTTCTTCGATGATCCGGTCGAGATCTCGCTCGAAGGTCCGGGCCGGATCGTCGGGCCCACGCTCCTCTCCTTCAAGGGCGGCGCCGTCGGTGTTTATGTCGAAGCCGGAAATGATGCCGGAAGCTTGACCCTGTCGGCGACTTGCCGTCCCTTCGGGACCCAGCGCATCACCTTCAACGTCGGCTGAGGACAAGATGGCAGAGGTCAGGCTCACCGATATCCGCAAGTCCTACGGCTCGCTCGAGGTCATCAAGGGCGTGGACCTCGACGTCTCCTCGGGAGAATTCGTCGTCTTCGTCGGCCCCTCCGGCTGCGGCAAGTCCACGCTGCTCCGGATGATCGCGGGACTTGAAGACATCACCTCCGGCGAACTGACGATCGGCGGCAGCGTGATGAACGATGTCGATCCTTCCAAGCGCGGGATCGCCATGGTGTTCCAGACCTATGCCCTCTATCCGCACATGACCGTGCGGGAAAACATGGGCTTTGCCCTGCGCTTTGCCGGCATGGCGAAGGGCGAGATCGAAACCCGCGTCAACGCGGCGGCGAAAATTCTCGAGCTCGGCCCGCTGATGGACCGCAAGCCGAAAGCCCTGTCCGGCGGTCAGCGCCAGCGCGTTGCAATCGGCCGGGCAATCGTGCGCCAGCCGGATGTGTTCCTGTTCGACGAACCGCTCTCCAACCTCGATGCGGAACTGCGCGTGCATATGCGTGTCGAGATCGCCCGGCTGCACAAGGAGCTGAACGCCACCATCATCTATGTCACGCATGACCAGGTGGAGGCGATGACGCTCGCCGACAAGATCGTCGTCCTGCGCGGTGGCCGCGTCGAGCAGGTTGGAGCGCCCCTTGCGCTTTATGACGACCCAGACAATGCCTTCGTCGCCGGCTTCATCGGCTCGCCGCGGATGAACTTCCTGCCGGCCAAGGTGACCGCCATCGGCAGCGGTTCGGTCACCGTCGCGCTCACCGCACAGCCGGAAACCGTGCTGACGCTCCCGGTGACACAGGCCTGCAAAATCGGCGACGTCGTGCAACTCGGCGTGCGGCCAGAACATTTCCTCGGCGAAGGCCAGGGAGACACACAGCTGACGGCCCAGGTCGACGTAGTCGAGCATCTCGGCAATACGAGTTATGTGTATTCGCACATCACGCCAGGCGAACAGATCATCATCGAAAGGGAAGAACGACGCGGCGTCGACCGGAAGACAGACCAGATCACGGTCGGACTGTCGGCCGCCCATTGCCTGCTGTTTGATGACAAGGACCAGCGGATACGTTGACAGCCGAGATGCACCGAGCGAGCATCAAACGAAGCGGCGAAACCCGTTTCCCATGTCGTTGCGCAGAGGATCGTGATTTGACGATCGGGCCGCTTGACAAAGTCGACTTGAGCAGATTTTAATCAAGCTCAGAAAGTAAGCACTTCTCGCTTCCACCACACATTTGGCGCACAGCGCCACCGGGCAACAAAGCCCACAACGCCCCGCCATCGGGATCTGCGTTGTGGGTTTTTTCGTATTTGGAAAACGCATGCAGCAGACGGCAAAAATCGGCGTCCTCTATTCGACCACCGGCCCTTACGGGGCCATGGGGCGGGATGCTCATGGCGGCGTCGCCTTTGCGTTTCACGAATACAGGGCCCGCGGCGGAAACAAGATCGAGCCGGTCTTCTATGATCCGCAGGGCGATCTTGCCGCCTATCTCGAAGGTGCGCGCAGCCTGACACGTGACAGCGGCTGCCGGCACATCATCGGCACCATCACGTCTGCCGCCCGCAAGGAAGTGCTGCCGCTCGTCGAGAAGCACGACAGCCTGCTCTGGTATGCCTGCCCTTACGAGGGCTTCGAGGCCAACGAGAACGCGCTCTACATCGGCGGCTGCCCGAACCAGCATCTGATCCCGCTTTTCGAGCACCTGATCCCGCGCCATGGCGCACGGCCGTATCTTGTGGGCGCCAATTATGTCTGGGGCTGGGAAATGAACCGGCTGGCGCGCGAACTGGTCGCCAATGCCGGCGGCTCGGTGCTCGGCGAGCGGTATCTGCCGATCGAGGAAACCGGTGTCGAACGGATCATCGCCGACATCGCCGAAAAGCGGCCAAGCTTCATCCTCAACAACCTGATCGGCCCGTCGAGTTATGCCTTTCTGGAAGCGATGAGAGAACTCGGCAGCCGCGACCCGGCCTTCCTGCCGGAAAACTGCCCGGTCGCCAGCTGTGACCTGCAGGAATCCGAACTCGATGAAGTCGCAGACGGTGCCGCGGTCGGCCAGCTCTGTGCGGCCTCCTATTTCAACACCTTCAACAGCACCGAGAACCGCGATTTTCAGGCGCGGCTGCGCGATTTCGCTCCTGAAATCGGCGCGGTTTCCAGCATTTTCGCCAGTGCCTATACGGCAGCAACGCTCTGCATCGCCGCGATTGAGGCAACAACGACCGACGAGCCGGCCGGTGTGCGCGAGCACATCCTGTCCCGGACATGGCCGGGCCTCTTCGGCGACATGGTCTTCGATAACAAGACCAATCATGCAAGCCTCCCCTTCCTGCTCGGCCGGGTGAATGCGGAGCGCGGCTTCGACGTGATCGCCTCGCGCCTGCCGCTTGCCGCCGACCCCTATCTCACGGCCGCGACCAGCCGTGCGCAACCTTGGCTCAGGGTGGCGAAATGATCTCGAAGACGCCCAATTTCACCGGCTGGAAAGCGGTGATCCTCGCAGAAGAGGACGGCAATGTTGAAAGACTGCGCCGCCAGCTCTCGTTGCTCGGCTTTGCCTCCTCGGTGCAATGGCTGCCGCTTTCGGGTGGCGACCTGCCGGATCTCGTCATTGTCGATGCTGACAGAGGCTGGGACGAGTTGCTGCCCTGGCCAACCCAGCGCCCGGCCCGCCCGGTGGTGGCGCTTCTCGGCTCCGAAGCGCCGGGTCGCATCGCCTGGGCGATCGGCTGCGGTGCCGGCGCCATCATTCCCAAGCCCGTGACGTCCGCATCCGTCTATCCGGCACTCGTTCTGGCCGTCAGCGGCCATGAACAGCGTCAGGAGGAGGAAGCCCGCATCGCGCATCTGGAAGAACGGCTTCGCCTTCGCCCGGTGGTCTTTGCCGCCATCGAACGCCTCAAGGCCAGCAAATCCATCGACGAGGAAGCCGCCTATGCCCTGCTCAGGGATCATGCCATGCGCCAGCGCATGCCGATCGAACGACTTGCCGCCCTCTTCCTCGGCGGGGCTGACGTGATGCGGGAGGTCGGTTGATGCGTGTGCTTCGCGAAATGCTCCGCCAGCCGGCGGCTCTGTTCGGCTTGGCGATCATCCTCATCGTCGTGATCGGCGCCCTCGGCGCGCCGCTCTTCGCCCCCTTCAATCCGGACGAACAGATGTTCGACGGGTTGACGCTGGAAGGGGCCCCCATGCCCCCGGGTGGCCCCTTCCTGCTGGGAACCGACACGCTTGGCCGCGATCTGCTGTCGCGCATGCTGTTCGGCGCGCGCACCTCGCTTTTGATCGGGCTGGTTGCCAATGGCGTAGCCGTCGCGATCGGCCTCCTCGTTGGCATCACCGCCGGCTATATGCGCGGATTTGCCGGTAACGTTTTGATGCGGTTCACCGACCTGATGATGGCCTTCCCGGCCCTGCTTCTGGCCATCGTGCTGGCGGCCCTGTTGAAACCCAGCCTCTGGATCGTCGCCATGGTGATCGCGCTCGTCAACTGGGTCCAGGTGGCGCGTATTGTCTACACAGAGACGCGCGGCCTGGTGGAGCGTGACTTCATCCTGGCAGAGCGGTCTCTCGGTGCAGGCCACGGCCGCATTCTCTTCTTGCACATCCTGCCGCATCTCATCCCGACCGCGATCGTCTGGGGCACGCTCGGGATTGCAACGACCGTGCTGCTGGAGGCAACGCTCTCCTTCCTCGGCATCGGGGTCCAACCACCGAACCCGTCCTGGGGCAATATCATCTTCGAGAGCCAGAGCTATTTCCAGGCTGCTCCCTGGCTGGTCTTCTTCCCAGGCGCCGTGATCCTGCTCACCGCGCTCGCCTTCAATCTGGTCGGAGACGCGCTGCGCGATTTGCTCGATCCGACCCAGCGCGGGAGGGGTTGATGCTCCAGCTTCTTGCCAAGCGGCTCGTCCAGTCGGTCCTGATCCTGTTCGGTGTCTCCGCCATCACCTTCGTGCTGCTCTATGCACTGCCGGCCGATCCCGCCCGCATGATTGCGGGCCGCAGCGCAACCGCCAAGACGGTTGAAAACATTCGCCACGAACTCGGCCTCGACAAGCCGCTGGTGGTCCAGTTCGGCCATTATGTCGGCGGCCTTGTTCAAGGGAACCTCGGCCGCTCCTATGCCCAGAAGACGGAAGTCTCGACGCTGATTGCCGCACGCCTGCCGGCAACGCTGACGCTGATGGCAGCCGGCATCGCGCTTGAGGTTTTGTTCGGCATGGTGCTCGGCGTGACGGCCGCGCTTTATCGCGGCAAACTCGCCGACCGGGTGATCATGATGTCATCCTTTGTCGGTGTATCGGCCCCACAATTCGTCGTCGCCCTGTTGCTGCTGTATGTCTTTGCCGCCACCCTCGGCTGGTTTCCGATGTCAGGCTACGGCACCGCCGCCCATGTGATCCTGCCGGCCGCCACCCTCGGACTGCTTGGCGCAGGCTGGTATGCCCGCATGGTCCGCTCGGCAATGATCGACGTTTTGAACCAGGATTACGTGCGCACCGCCCGCGCCAAAGGGCTGTCGCGCGCCCGCGTCGTGCTGCGTCATGCGCTGCCCAATGCGACGCTTCCGATCATCGCGATGATCGGCATCGATATCGGCCAGTTCATGGGCGGCGTGGTCGTGGTCGAAGCCGTCTATGGCTGGCCCGGCATCGGTCAGCTCGCCTGGCAGGCGATCCAGCAGGTCGACATTCCCATCATCATGGGCGTTACGCTGACCTCGGCGCTCGCCATCATCCTCGGCAACCTTCTCGCCGACATCATCGCGCCGGCCATCGACCCGCGCATCCGTTCACACTGAAGCTCGACACAAAGGGGAACCACAATGTTCAGACGCTTGCTTCTCACCTCCACCGCTGCGGCGATGATGGCATTCCTGCCATCGATTGCCGGTGCGCAGGACACGCCCGCCAAGGGCGGCGACATCGTCGTCACCTACAAGGACGACATCACCACGCTCGATCCGGCCATCGGTTACGACTGGGTCAACTGGTCCATGATCAAGAGCCTGTTTTCGCGCCTGATGGACTACGAGCCGGGCACGGCCAATCTCGTGCCGTCGCTGGCCGAAAGCTTCGACGTATCGGCTGATGGCCTAACCTACACCTTCAAGCTGCGCCCGGGCGTGAAGTTCTCGAACGGCCGCGCGGTCGTTGCCTCTGATGTCAAGTACTCGATCGAACGCGCCGTCAATCCGAAGACCCAAGGCCCAGGTGCCGGCTTCTTCGGCGCGATCGCAGGCTTCGACGCCGTCTCCGGTGGCACCTCGGAAACGCTCTCGGGCATCGAGACGCCTGACGATCAGACCGTCATTTTCAAGCTCTCGCGTCCCGACGCGACCTTCCTGCATGTGCTCGCCATCAACTTCGCCTCGGTCGTGCCGAAGGAAGCCGTGGAAGCGGCAGCCGGTGATTTCGGCAAGAAGCCAGTCGGCTCCGGCACCTTCATCCTGAAGGACTGGACGATCGGCCAGAAGCTGGTCTTCGACCGCAACCCTGATTACTTCAACAAGGACCTGCCTTATATCGACAAGGTGACCGTCGAAGTCGGCCAGGAGCCGCTGGTGGCGCTGCTGCGTCTGCAGAAGGGTGAAGTCGACATCGCCGGCGACGGCATTCCGCCGGCCAAATTCCTCGAGATCAAGAACTCGCCCGAGGGCGCACAGATGATCGTCGATGGCGAACAGCTCCATACCGGCTATCTGACGCTCAACACCAAGATCAAGCCGCTCGACGACGTCAAGGTTCGTCAGGCGATCAACATGGCCGTCAACAAGGAGCGCATCACCCGCATCCTGAACGGCCGTGCGACGCCGGCCAACCAGCCCTTGCCACCACTGATGCCGGGATACGACAAGGCCTTCACCGGCTATGCCTTCGACGTCGAAAAGGCGAAGGCGCTGCTGGCAGAAGCCGGTTATCCCGACGGCTTCGAGACCGTTCTCTACTCCACCAACACCGACCCGCAGCCGCGCATCGCCCAGGCGATCCAGCAGGATCTCGCCGCCATCGGCGTGAAGGCGGAAGTGCGCGCACTCGCCCAGGCCAACGTGATCGCCGCCGGCGGCACGGAAGGCGAAGCGCCGATGATCTGGTCGGGCGGCATGGCCTGGATCGCCGACTTCCCGGATCCGTCCAACTTCTACGGCCCGATCCTCGGCTGCAGCGGTGCGGTTCAGGGCGGCTGGAACTGGTCGTGGTATTGCAACGAAGCGCTCGACAAGCGCGCGATCGAAGCCGACTCGATGTCCGATCCGGCCAAGGCAACCGAGCGCCAGGCCGTCTGGGGCAAGATCTTCACCGATATCATGGCAGATGCCCCTTGGGTCCCGGTCATCAACGAACGTCGTGTCGTTGCCAAGTCGCTCCGCATGGGCGGCCCGGACAACATCTACATCGATCCGACCCGCGTCATCAATTACGACGCGATCTTCGTGAAGCAGTAAGCCTCTTCCGATGCGTCTCCGTCTCCCCGGCACCACGGGGAGACGGACCAACCGATAAAACCAGCTGAACACCCGGAGGCATTCCCATGTGCGTCGCCTGCAATCACACCATCCACAGGGCTCAACACAATTTCGGCTGGAACCGGGATTTTCCGCCGGCGCTCACGGCAAAGCCCGGTGAAACCATTCTGTTCGAATGCATGGACTCTTCCGGCGGCCAGATCGGCCCGGACGCGACGCTGGAAACGCTTGCCAATCTCGACTTCGGCAAGATCAACCCGGTTTCCGGTCCTGTTTATGTCGAGGGTGCCGGGCCCGGCGATGCGCTCAAAGTCACCATCCGCAAGTTTCATCCGTCCGGCCATGGCTGGACCGCCAATATTCCAGGCTTCGGCCTGCTCGCCGACCAGTTCAAGGATCCGGCCCTGCATGTCTGGTCCTACGACACCGCTTCGATGGCGCCGGCGGCTTACGGCCCGGGCGGCAAGGTGCCGCTAAAACCCTTTACCGGCACCATCGGTGTGGCACCGGCAGAAGCCGGCCTGCATTCGGTCGTCCCCCCACGGCGCGTCGGCGGCAACATGGATATCCGCGACCTGACGGCAGGTGTCACGCTTTATCTGCCGATCGAAGTCGAGGGCGCGCTGTTCTCCGTTGGCGACACCCATGCGGCCCAGGGTGACGGCGAAGTCTGCGGTACGGCCATCGAAAGCCAGATGAACGTCGAGCTCACCCTCGACCTCGTCAAGGGTGCCAATCTCAAGACACCGCGTTTCACCACGACCGAACCCGTCACCCGCCATCTCGATGGCGCCGGCTACGAAGTCACGACCGGGATCGGCCCGGATCTGATGACCGGAGCCCAGGAAGCCGTCATGCGGATGATCGATCTCCTGACCGGCGAACACGGCATGAACCCGGTTGACGCCTATATGCTCTGCTCGGTCTGCGGTGACTTGCGGATCAGCGAGATCGTCGACATGCCGAACTGGGTCGTTTCCTTCTACTTCCCGAGGATCGTCCTCCTGTGACAGGCACAGTTTCTGCATCGACACCGGTCCTGTCGGTCCGCAACCTGACCCTCGACGCACGCACGCCGACGGGTCTGAAGCGCATCCTCGACGATGTCAGCTTCGAGATTGCGGCCGGCGAGACGCTGTGTCTGGCCGGCGAATCCGGCTCCGGCAAGTCGGTGACCTCGCTTGCCATCATGGGGCTATTGCCCAAGGCCGCTTTGCGGGTGGCGTCCGGCGAGATCCGGCTTGGTGAGACGAGCCTTCTCGGACAAAGCGAACGTGCGATGCGGAGGATCCGCGGCCGCGAGGTGGCGATGATCTTCCAGGAACCGATGACATCGCTCAATCCGGTGATGACCATCGGCGCCCAGATGGAAGAGGCGATCCGCGAGCATCGGTCCGACAGCGCAGAGAGCCCGGAAACCATCGCCCGCCAGATGCTCGATGCCGTCCACATGACGGAGGCAGCAAGACGCCTCACGCAGTATCCGCATGAACTTTCCGGCGGCATGCGCCAGCGCGTGATGATCGCCATGGCGCTGTCCTGCCGTCCGAAGGTGCTGATCGCCGACGAGCCGACCACGGCCCTTGATGTGACCGTTCAGGCCCAGATCCTGACCCTGATTCGGGAACTGCGCCGCGAATTCCAGACCTCGATCCTGATGATCACCCATGACATGGGCGTGGTGGCGGAGATGGCCGACCGGGTCGCCGTCATGCAGCACGGCCGTATCGTCGAACAGGGTGATGCGCTTGAGATTTTCGAACGCCCGACGGCCGCTTATACGCAGCAACTGCTGGCGGCCGTCCCGCGTCTCGGCGCGCTTGCCGGGACATCCGAGCCGCCGAAGGTCACGTCTCATCCGCCTTTGTCTGCCTCTTCCTCGCCCGTGCTGGAGGTCGCCGACCTCAGCGTCACCTATGGCGCCAAGAGCGGCTGGTTCTCGCGCGGCAAGGCACCTCAGCCGACGGTGAAGAAGATCGGATTCGAGCTGAAAGCCGGGCAGACGCTGGGCCTCGTCGGCGAAAGCGGGTCTGGCAAGTCGACGACCGGCAAGGCCGTGCTCGGGCTCATTCCCTTCGACGGCAGCGTGCGGATTGCCGGACGCGAGGTCTTCCCGGCCTCGCCCTCGATCATGCTGCCGATCCGCCGCAGCGCGCAGATGATCTTCCAGGATCCGTATGCCTCGCTCGACCCGCGCATGAGCGTGGGGGCGGCGATCGCAGAACCGCTCGTCATCCACGGCATCGCCAATGCCTCAGAGCGCCAGGACCGGGTTGCAGCCTTGCTGAAACGGGTCGACTTGCCACCAGAAGCGGCAGACCGCTATCCGCACGAGTTTTCCGGCGGACAGCGGCAGCGTATCTGCATTGCACGTGCGCTCGCCCTCAAGCCACAGTTGATCGTCGCCGACGAAAGCGTGGCAGCGCTTGATGTCTCGGTCCGCGCCCGCGTGCTCGATCTGATGCTGGAGTTGCAGGAGGAAATGGGGCTCGCCTATCTCTTCATCTCGCATGATATGGCGGTGATCGAGAAGATGGCGCATAATGTCGCGGTCATGCGCGGAGGTGAAATCGTCGAGATTGGGTCCCGAGCCCAGGTCTTTGAAGACCCTCGTGATCCCTATACACGCGCCCTCATGGCAGCGGTCCCGATCCCGGATCCACGCCATTATCGCGGACCAATGCCGCAATGAGCGAAACAAACTCCTTTTATCGCCCATAATTATCAGGCATTATGGGCGATAAATTGGAATTTATCACTCATGGCTTGGAATTGGGAATTGGAGGGGTGGCCCGCATTCGCTTGGCGCCCCGAGCGGTTGAAGGCAAGGGAGCAGGCATTCGTCGAGAATGCGGCCATTGCCGTCGGCACAATGCGGCATCTGGGACAGGGCGACCGCGAGGATCTCGTCATTGAGCTGCTGAGCTCCGATGCCATGAGCACATCCGCCATCGAAGGGGAAGTGCTCGATCGCGACAGCGTTCAATCCTCTCTGCGCCGGCAGCTTGGTATGTCGGCAGCAAGCCTCCGCAGCCGACCGGCGGAAGCGGGGATTGCCGAAATGATGGCGGATCTTTACCGCCACCCGCTCACCCCAATCACCGAAGAGCGGCTCTTCGAATGGCACCGTATGGTCATGAACGGCCGACGCGACATAACCAGCATCGGAGCCTATCGCGGTCATGACGAACCGATGCAGATCGTTTCCGGTGCCTTCGGACGCCAGCGCGTGCATTTCGAAGCGCCGCCCTCCGAGCGCCTGACCCTTGAGATGGGGCGCCTTCTCGCATGGCTCGAACGCACTTCGCCCGACGGCGACGAGCCGCTTGCAGCGCTTGCCCGTGCCGGCATTGCCCATCTGTGGTTCGAGAGCATCCATCCCTTCGAGGACGGCAATGGCCGTATCGGCCGCGCGATCGCGGAAAACATCCTTGCGCGCGCCATCTCCACGCCGACCTTCAGCGCATTGTCGAAATCGCTGTTGAAGCATCGCCGGGACTATTATGCCATGCTGGAGGCGGCGAGTACCACGCTCGATATCGACGCCTGGCTCTCATGGTTTGCTGACCGGGCACTCGAAGCACAGAACTCAGCCGATGACCTGGTCCGCTTCCTGATCGAAAAGACAAGACTGATGGACAGGCTGAGAGGCGCGCTGAACGACCGCCAGGAAAAAGTCCTGCTGCGCATGCTGGCGGAAGGACCCGATGGATTCGTCGGGGGTCTCAGCGCCGGCAATTACGCGACGATCACCGGTGCTGCGCCATCCACCATCACCCGCGACCTCTCCGACCTCGTCGAGAAGGGCGCGCTGTTGCGGGACGGCGAGCGCAAGGCAACGCGCTATCGACTGAATCTCGCTATCGATCCCTGAGGGACCGAGCATGCACAGCCCGCGATGCATGCTGCCCGGCGTCCGTCAGATCTTCTTGCTGAAGCTCTCGGTGAACTGGACTGAACCATCCTTATGGCTTGCCTCGCAAAAGACGACATCCATCGCGTCTGCCATGACATTGACGACGGCGAACCCGCCCATGAAAGCGGCTTTCGGCTTGAAGATATCGATGCCGTCGCGGTTGTAGATCATGGCAGTCTCGTGCTGGTGCCCGTGGAACAGCCCGATGACATTATAGGGTCTTAGAAGCTCGACCATTTTCGCGCGATCTTCGGCGCTCCACCAATGCGGCGGACCATTGCCCTGCTGATCGAATGTCTGCTTGTCCGCATCCCAAACCTCGGTCGAGAACGGGTCCCAGCCATAATGCTGGAACAGGATGACGGGTTTCCGGTTGGTCGCATAGGCCGCAAGGTCATCGGCCAGCCACTTCAGTCCCGAGACGGCTCCCTTGTTCGTATCGCCGGCAAACCGCTGTGTTTGCACGAGGTGCACATTCGGCCAGTCCCAGGAATAGCAGTCCGATTCCACATCGTAACTCGTCACCGGGACCGGCGGTTTGAAAAACACGGTCGAGCGGTGATTGAGCTCGACATAGTCGCGAAGTTCACGCCGATACCAGTCGACATGCGGTGCCGGACCATCCTGGTCGAGGTCGTGATTGCCGAGGCCGAGATAGACCGGGAAATGCACCCGGTCCGGCCCTACCCCTTCCTGATATCTCTGGCTGAACTGTCGCAACTGATAGCCTTCGCCGGGGATGGCCCCCTGGCCACGGCCGTCATCGGTCAGATCGCCGCCAATCACGACACCCCTGAGAGTGCCGATCTTCCTGCCGGCCCCGACCAGCGTTGTGGGTTTGCCGGATATCTCCGCCGGCCAAGACAGCTGCGGCACTGTGTTGATGGCACGGACATGGTGCAGCAGGTTCTCGTCCGTCTTTCCTTCTGCCGCACAGTTTGGCGCCAGACCATTTGCCATGCGGCAGGCATGGATGTCGTTCGTAAATATGAAAGTCGAAGCCTCTTTTTCCTGTGCGGCCAGAAGCCCCGAGGGATACAGCAGGCTGGTTGACACTGCTGCAGAGGCGGAACGCAGAAAATTGCGCCTATTCATAACCGGCAATAGGATGGGGGCCATGTCTTGTTACATTCTCCTGGGCGGCAAAGTCGGCATGTGGCGGATGGGGTTGGCAATTGCCCAAGGTTACGGTTGCGGGCTGCCCTCGTCCAGAGCGGCCTTATGCGTCATCGTCAGGCAAAATCGAGCACGGCCTCAAAAACAGCCGCTCCGTCGTTGGCGACATGCGATCGCAGCTTCAGCCTGCCGTTCATCTGCGCCATCAATCGATGAACGATTGCCAGCCCGAGGCCGGATCCCGGTTGGTTCGTGCGGCCTCGGCGGTAGCGCTGGCGATACTGTTCGACATCCTCGTCCAGCCGTCCCTCGACCACGTTGACCACACTGATGCGGCGTTCTGCCAAGGCACTTACCTTGATCGGCCGAGCCTCGGCGCCATATTTGACTGCGTTTTCGAGCAGGTTCTTGAAGGCAATCCCGAAGGCATCCGGATCGATCGGCAGGAGGACGGCTTCCTGCGGGCGATCCCGTGTCACCTCGATTTCGACCGTCGGGTGAGACCGCACGAAATCCTCGAGCACGAAGTCGAAAAGCGCAAACAGGTCCGACGGTTCGGTGGCGGTGCCAATGCCCGCATCAGCGCGGGCAAGTTGCAGCAGCTTTTCCGCCATGGCAGAGAGCCGCCGCAAGGCCGATTGTACCTGCACGGCGCGCGCTCGGGCAGCGCTGTCGTCGAGCTCCGCGACCAGCAATTCTGTCTGAGCGAGTGCACCGGCAAGTGGTGTGCGCAATTCATGCGCGCTGTTGGCCGACAGGTCCCGCTCGGCCTGCAAGGTCGCGGCCAATCGCTCCAGGAGTGTGTTGATCGAACCCGGGATCGCGGCCAGCTCCGCCGGCAGGTCTGCCATCTCGATCGGTGCCATATTCGCACCGCTGCGCTCGGAAATGGCGTCGCCCAGACGCGCGACAGGTGCGGTGGCGCGAGAGACGATCCACCAGATGGCAAGCATGCCCAGCGGCAATAGAATCATGATCGGAAGCAGCAAGGCCAGGGCACTTTCCAGCGTCGCCTCGCGGCGGTGATCAAGCGAATCCGCGACCTGTACGAACAGGCTGTCGCTCACCGTGGCCACGGTAAAAATTCTCCGGTCGCCATCCCTGAAGAAACCCGGGACGAGGGGTGCCCCATAGGGCTCGGCGGAGACATTGTTCGAATGCAGGAGGACGCGCCCCGAGGCATCGCGCACCTGGTATGTGAGGTATTGATCGTGAATGTCGGGCCGGGGATCGACAACACGATATGGCTCTTCGCGCGCTTCGCGACGAAACAGGTCATCGACCACGAGGGGCACCAACCGCTCCGTGGTTTCCTGCAGGCCACTGTCGAAGACTTCGTCGAATTCGTCCCGCATGATCGAGATACCGAGCAGCACGGCGATCGTCCAGAAGCCAAACAGGAGGGCGGCAAGCGAGACGGTCAGGGTGCGGGACAGGCTCGCCGGTTTCCTTGCCATCTCAAGCAATCCTGTATCCGAGACCGCGCATCGTCTCGATCACGTCCTTGCCGAGCTTTCTGCGCAGACGGCTGACATAGACCTCGACCGTATTGCTCTCCACTTCGGCACCAAATTCGTAGAGCGCCTCTTCGAGCTGCCCCTTCGAGACGATCGCATGGCGGCGGGCGATCAGGCGGTCGAGCACCGCCCATTCGCGTGACGACAGACTGATATCGACGCCCTCTTCCGAAATGACGCGACGTTCCGCGACAAATATCTTCAGGGTGCCCAGCGTCACCTCCGGCAGTTGCTGGCTTCCATAGCGCCGCGCAACTGCCTGCATGCGCGCCTCAAGCTCGCCCATGTCGACCGGCTTCACCAGATAATCATCTGCGCCGGCATTGAGGCCGGCAATGCGATCCGACACCTGGTCGTGCGCAGTCATGATGATCACCGGCGTCGAGTCCCGACTTGTGCGCAGTCCTTTCAGGATGTCGATGCCATTTCCGTCAGGCAATCTCAGATCAAGCAGAACGAGATCATAGGGCGCGGCTGCAAGGCTCGCCTCAGCCGCCTCGCGCGTCATGGCCCAGTCGACGGCATGCCCCTGCCGCCGCACATGTGTGCGGACCGCATCCCCCAGCAACTCATCGTCTTCGACCAATAATACGCGCATATATTCGCCCCGTGGAGGCCATGAAACTTGCGGCTAGTTGGTAATCTCCCCGCCTGAAAGGTCAAGGCCGGCGTTTTGGAGACAGATGGGGGAGGCCAAACGGATCCCGTGATCAGAGGGAACTGTTGCAGCGCCGCATGAGTTGTGTGTGGGCTTGCAACACAGGAAGGAACGACAATGGATCACAGCAATCACGTCCGCCTCACCGCGACCGAACTCACCCCCTCGGTTCTGCAGGGCGCTACCGTTTACGGCGCAGACGACCACAAGGTCGGGAAAGTCGACCACGTGCACGGTGTCGGGGCGATGAGCCATGCCGTCATCGATGTCGGCGGCTTCCTTGGCATTGGTGCAAAACCGGTTTCGGTGCCGCTGAGCGACCTCGACTTCATGCGCGACGAGGATGGCGATGTTCATGCCGTCACGGCCTGGACGAAGGATCAGCTCAAGGACATGCCCGAGCATAAACACTGACCTCGGTCCACAGATTTGCGAAAACCCGGCCTTTGTGCCGGGTTTTTGATTTCCTGGGGCAGCAGGTGCGCGCACACAATCTTGCCAATCGCCCGGGCGGGAATGCCCGGGCGATGTGCTCAGAAGGTCCGGAAGTGAGACGGCCTCGTGGCGGGCGCGCCGTCTCAGTGCTCCCTGGACGTCTCCGGAACGGCTTAGTTGATCAGCGCCTTCAAGGCTCCGGCCTGGCTCTTGATCCAGCCCTCGAAAGCCTGAGGTTCGAGACCCGTCAGGGTCTTGTAGTCCGTCGTGACCTGGGCCAGGCCGCCGACGCCGACCATGGTATCGATGGAGGCGTAGACGCGTGCGACCGGCTCGGGCAGGCCGGCACCGACCATGCCCTGCACGAGGCCTTCCAGCGGCACCTCGACCACGGCGATCTCCTTGCCGGCAGCAGCGCTGATGAGGGCAGCGATATCAGCGTGGCTATAGGAGTTGGCACCGGTCAGAGTGTAGATCGTCTTCGCGTCGCTGGGGGCGATCAGGGCTGCCGCAGCAGCCCGCCCGATGTCGTCACGGGCGATATGCGCGATGCGTCCACCGGCGGCGGCCGAATACCAGTGGCCTGATGCGAGGGCAGGGCCCGCAGACAGGAAGACGTTTTCGAAATACCAGTTGTTGCGCAGGATGGTCCAGCCTGGGATCGAGCTCGCCTTGATCGCTGCCTCCGTTCCTTCGTGGTCGGGCGCAAAGAGCAACGGCGAATTGGCGGGTTCCGGCATGGAGGTGTAAAGCAGGTGCTGGACGCCGGCCTTTTCGGCTGCGGCGATTGCGGCCTTGTGCTGGATGAGACGATGGCCCGGACGATCGAGCGTGTCGGTGCTGATGATCAGGACCCGCCCGACGCCTTCAAAGGCCTTTTCCATCGACGCGATGTCATCGAAATCGACCGCACGTGTCTGGACGCCCTTATCTGCCCAGGTGGCGAGCGCTGCGGGCTTCCGGCTCGCAGCCACGATATCGGCGGGTGCGACCTTGTAGGTTTCCGTCAGATGGTGAAGGACGCTCTGGCCAAGTTTGCCGGAAGCGCCGGTGACGAGATATTTTGCAGTCATGGATCATACATCCTTGCAGCGATGAATTGGGCTCAAAAACAGTGCTGGTCTGTTTTTCAGAGTTGCTGTAGATTGCAGATCCGTGAGACGCCGTAAAGTAGGCAGTTTTTTAGAACCACGTCGGATGGAGAATACCGGTGACCGCACATGTGAAACTGAATCCGGACGTCGATCAGGCGATCGGTGCGATCAAGGCCATGCTGGCCGAGCCGGCAGGCGGCCCTTTCGATCCCAAGAATTGCCCCGTGCGCGACGTGTTCTCGCACATCGGTGACAAATGGGCATCGCTGATCCTGCAGGTCTTGTGCACGCAGAACCATCGCTTCGGAGAGTTACGCCGCGCCATTCCCGACATTTCGCAGGCGATGCTGACAAGCACCCTTCGCACCCTCCAGCGCGACGGTCTGGTGCATCGCGAAGTCTTCCCGACGCAGCCGCCAAGCGTGGAATACAGCCTGACAGAATTGGGACAATCCCTGATCGGACCGATCGCCGGCTTGGTCTTCTGGTCGGTGGAGCACCATGCGCGGATTCAACAGTCGCGCCGCCAATATGACGTCGACAATCCTCCGGTCCGAAAACTGCGCTAATCGGCGACCACGGTCCGATCTGAAGGTCAGGCGCTCAGATCGGCAAGGCTTCCCTCATCGCAATCAACTCGTCGCGGCTTTGCAACTGCCAACAATATCGAGTTCCGGATCGCGCACCTCGGTTTGGACATGCATCATGCCAAGCACCGTGTGGAACAGATTGTCATGCGAGGCTGCTTCGGACGTCTTGGCACTCAGGCAGGTCGTGTCGACCTGAGACTTCGCCGCCGATCCGAGCCAGAGCACGAAGGGGATATGTGTCTGTTGGCTCGGTGCGAACAAGTAGGGCGTGCCATGCAGATACAGCCCGTTTTCACCGAGCGACTCGCCATGGTCTGACATGTAGATCATGGAGGCGTCGATGCTTGTATCCCGTGCCTTCAACTTGTCGATGATCGAGGACAGGATGAAGTCGGTATAGAGCAACGCATTGTCATAGGCGTTGGTAATCGTCTCAGGCGTGCAATCCTTGAATTCGACCGTGCGGCAGTCGGGCGTGAACTTGCGGAAAGCCTCCGGGTAGCGGGCATAATAGGCCGGGCCATGATTGCCGAGCTGGTGCAGAACCAGCACGGAATCGCCCTTTACCCCGTCGAGCCAGCCGTCGACCTTGTCGAGCATGATCTCGTCCAGGCATTCGCCATTCGTGCAGTAGCGAGGATCCTTCATCTTGAAGAAGTCCTGGCTGCCGATACGGTCCGCGACGTTCTTGTCGCCCGTGTTGTTGTCCCACCACTCGGTGCGCACGCCCGCGTGCCCCAGAACGTCCATCAGATTTTCGGTCGCAAGGGCCTTGGCGTGGGAGTATTCACTGCGGGTGTAGCGCGAGAACATGCAGGGCACGGAGATGGCGGTCGCCGTTCCGCAGCTGGACGTGTCCTTGAAATAGAAGATATCCCGCTTGGAGAGTTCCGGATTGGTGGCACGCTCATAGCCGCCCAACTGAAAATTCTGCGCCCGCGCCGTTTCGCCCACCACGATGATGGTGACGCGCGGCTTGCGTGCGCCGGGTTGAAGGGCATCCGTCACCTTCGCATCGAGCCCGATCGGTTCGGCCACGATATTCTTTTCCTCGGTCGACTTGACGGCGTAGCTGATGGCCGCACCGATCGGGAAGATCGGGTTCAGGCTGCGGAACCAGTCGCGATGTTCGCGGATATTGAAGATGAAGGTGCCACTGTTGGTGACACCCGCTCCCGCCAGAACCAGCACGGCCGGCCCTATAACGGCGAGGTTTCGCACCACCTTTCGCAGCAGCGTGCGGTGCTTGACCTCGACCCAGATCACCAGAAGCGACGGCAACAGACCGTAAAGCGCGATGTGGAAGAGAAATGTCGGCGTGATCAGATGGCCGGCTTCGGGACCGGTGGTCTCTGCGGCGTTGCGGATCATCTCGCTGTCAATCACCACACCGAAGCGGTCCATGAACCAGGCCGAGGCAGTGGCCGACAGGATCAGGAACACCAGGACCGGCTTGATGACGAATTTGGCTGAAAAGGTGACGAGGATCGCCACGAATCCGGCGAACAGCCCGATCGCGAGACAGGCAAGCGCGAAGGTTTCACCCGACAGATAGGCTGCGGACTTGTGCCAAAAGGTCGCATTCATGACGACCAGCAGATAGGCCGAAACGAGGACGCTCAGCCATTCGCTGCTGATGCGGGGTCGAGGAAGAGATCGGAGCAAGGCCGGCAATGCGGTATCCTTCATGGCACTGTAAATTTGCCGGAAGCTCTGAAGGATAAAGCTGACACGCACCTGAACGCGTTTCATGCGGTGAATACGTTCTGTTCCCCTCCCTGTCCAAAGCCGGAAACTCCCGAAGCCCCTGAAGCTGGTCGGCGTCGCAATGCTCTATGTCTTTGTTTTCACGCAATTCCGGACGCAAAACCGCTTCGCACTTTTGCTGGAACTGCTCTATGTCTCGCACCGGTAGTGGCGCTCGCCCGGTCAGCGCGTGCTTTCGCGCACGATCAGCTCCGGCTTGATCAAGACGTCACCGACATCTTCGCGGCCGTCGAGAATGTCGAGGAGCAGCGCGCCGGTGCGGCGACCGATATCGCGCGCATGGGCATCAATGGTGGTCAGCGTCGGCACGCAGATACTGCCGATTTCATACGCGCCGAAACCGCCGATGGCGATCTGATCGGGGACGGGAATGCCCCAGCGTTGGCATTCAGTGAGCGCGCCATAGGCCGACAGGTCGGATACGCAGATGACGGCGTCCGTATCGGGGTATTCGGCAAGCAGAAGCGCCATGGCGTTCGCGCCCTCGCGCATGGAAATTGGTGGCGGTCCTGCCGCAATCAGCCGCGACGTATCAAGCCCATGCGCCTTCATGGCTTCGAGAAAGCCGTGGCGGCGGTCGCTGCCGCGCGTGTCGCGCCCGACATCACCGCCGATGAAGGCGATTCGGCTGTAACCCGCTCGGACGAAATGGTCGACCATGTCGCGCACCACGCCGGCATTGGAAAAGCCGACGAAATTCCCGATCGGGTCCGCCGGCACATCCCAGGTCTCGATGACGGGGATATGGGCGTTTTCCAGCAGTTTGCGGGCGCGCGGCGTGTGTTTTCCACCGGTGACCACGATGCCTTGAGGTTTGCGGCGAAGCAGCTGTTCGATCAACCGTTCCTCTTCCGCCATGTCGTAATTGGTATAGCCGAGCAGGATCTGCATGTTCCGCTGTGCCAGCGTCTCGGAGAGCCCTCCGACGGTATCGGCGAAGTTGGCATTGTTCAGCGAGGGAATGGTGACGGCAACGAAATCGGTCTTTTGCGAGCGCAGGTTCGACGCGGTGGAATCGAAGACGTAGCCGAGATCTTCGGCCGCCTGCAGGATGGCTTCCCGCGTTTCCTTGCTGATCAGACTGTCGGTCTTGAAGGCGCGCGAGACCGTCATGGGCGACACACCGGTCACCCGCGCAATATCCGCCATGGTCGGTGGCTTGCGAATCTGGCTCATATCGGCCCTTTGTTATCGATATCAGGGCACTACAGCGTGTTTGCCTCACCAATGCAAGACGCGAGACAATGTCATCCCCATGCGGCCATTTCTGACGCGCATGGGGACGCGGATTTCAGAGCGAAAACTCGTTGGCGAGCGTCACGTGGTGATGGATCCGCCCGTCGAAGAAGCGGGCGAGCACGCTTTCGGTCGCAGCCCTGGCTTGGGTGCGCACGGGGCTGGCCAGCGCTGCATCGACGGCGGCCAGATCCGGATAGTTGATCGCAAGGATCATCGGATATTCCGGTGCGCCATCGTCCCGGGCTTCGGCAAAGGAGACCCGGACATCGAGTGCGCCTGGAAACTCTTTCCAGCGCGGCAGGATTTCCGCCATCACGGCAGCCCGGAAGGCTTCCGTCTGGCCTGGTTTGATTGTCCCTTCGAACAGGGCGTAACGTGTGATCATGGCTCCAACTTGCTCCTCGCTCCCTTGAAATATTCCATCAGTGCCGCCTGATCCTCGCCGCCGAGGCCAGCCGCCGTCAGCATGCGATGCACCTCCGCGCAGACGGCCGTCAGCGGCATCGCCGTATTGGCGCGGCGCGCCAGGTCCTGGGCGCCGTTCAGGTCCTTGACCATGTTGTCGATGCGACCGGTGCGGCGATAATCGCGGGCAACGTAGCGCGGCATGTATTCCTGCAGGATGGCGCTGTCGGCGCGCCCGCCCTTGAGCGCCTGCGGGATCTTGGCCGCATCGACGCCGGCATCGAGCGCCAGCTGCGTGGCTTCGGCGACGGCCAGGAAGTTTAGGCCACACAGCACCTGGTTGATCAACTTGGTCGTCTGGCCGGCGCCAACCGGGCCCATATGGGTGTAGTTGCTGGCGACGTGTTTCAGTACGACATGGGCGTCGGCGACGTCCTGCTCGCTGCCACCGGCCATCAGCGTGAGTTCACCGGTGAGCGCCTTGGGTGCCCCACCAGAAAGGGGGCTGTCCACCCAGCGCAGACCACGTTCCGCCGCATCTGCCGCAATCTCCTTCGTCGCCTCCGGATCGATCGAGGACATGTCGATGATCAATGTACCGGGCCGTGCACCATCGGCCACGCCATCTTTGCCGAGCACAGCGGCCCGCACGATTTTCGGGGCGTTGAGGCTGAGAATGACATAATCGGAGACGGCGGCCGCGTCTGCGGCAGAGGCTGCGGATGTCGCACCGAGTGCGGTGAGGGTCGCCACCTTCTCCGGATCGAGATCAAACACGGTCAGGGCATTGCCGGTCTTCACCAGCCGCGTGCCAATGGCGCCGCCCATGGCGCCAGCCCCGATCAGGGCGATCTTCAGGGTCATGTCCGGTCCTCCAAAAATTGTTTCATGGCCTTGGCCACGAGATCGACCAGCGGCATTGCGATATCCAGCGTGATTGCAGCCTTGTCGGCGTTTGGCGGTTCAAGGGCTGCAAACTGGCTGTCGAGCAGTGACGTCGGCATGAAATGGCCCGGCCGTTTCGCCATGCGCTCGGCGATAAGCGCCTGGCTTCCGGCACAATGGATGAAGGTCACCGGGGAGCCGGCAGTCTTGCGAATGAGGTCGCGATACACGCGTTTCAGCGCTGAACAGCCGATCAGGATCGTGCCCGGATGCTGGGCAAGCGTTTCCCCGATACGAGTGAGCCAGGGCCAGCGATCGTCATCGGTTAGTGCAATCCCGGCACTCATCTTGGCGATGTTGTCGGTCGAATGCAGGTCGTCTCCGTCGATGTCAGGCGCTCCCATCGCGGTGCGGAGGGCCGCCCCAACCGACGACTTTCCGCTTCCGGCCACGCCCATCACGATGACCTTGCGGTTGCCTGTCATCTCACAGCGAGACCGTGATGCCGCCGTCGACATAGAGGATATGGCCGTTGACGAAGGTCGAGGCATCGGACGACAGGAAGATGCAGGCGCCGACCAGTTCCTCGACCTTGCCCCAGCGACCGGCGGGCGTGCGCTTTTGCAGCCAGGCGGAAAATTCCGGATCGGCAACGAGCGCTGCATTGAGCGGCGTGTCGAAATAACCCGGTGCAATGGCATTGCATTGCAGCCCGTATTTCGCCCAATCGGTCGCCATACCCTTGGTCAGGTTGCCGACGGCACCCTTGGTCGCCGTATAGGGCGCGATCGAGGGCCGGGCCAGTGCGGTCTGGACGCTCGCAATGTTGATGATCTTGCCGCAACCGCGCTTGATCATGTGCCGGGCAGCAGCCTGACCGACATTGAAGACGCTGGAGATATTGGTTTTCAGCAGGCGCTCGAAGGCGTCTTCGGGGAATTCTTCGAGCGGTCCGCGATGCTGCATGCCGGCATTGTTGACGAGGATATCGATCGCGCCGTGTTCCGCTTCGAAGCCGTCGATGGCGCTGCGGGCGGCGCCATGATCGGTCACGTCGAAATTCAGGATCTGGACGGGTTTGGCAAACTGCGAGGCTGCCTCTGCAAGCTTTGCCGGATCGCGACCGTTGAGCACGATCTGCGCCCCCGCATCGCTGAGACCCTTGGCCAGCGCCAGGCCGATGCCCTGTGACGAGCCGGTGACCAGCGCGCGACGACCGCTCAGATCGAAAAGTTTCAGCGACATGGTTTCCTCCACATTTTGTCTCGACAAGCACCTTTGATCGCGTTTATGTTATCGATAACATAAACTGTCAAGACATTTCCATGGGAGGAGACGAGAATGGCGAAACCCGGCATCCTGCAGGTGGGTCCCTATCCACAATGGGACGAGGAACCGCTGAACGAAGCCTTTGCCGTGCATCGCTATTTCGAGGCCGAAGACAAGGGTGCGTTCCTCGCCAAGGTCGGACCTGAGATCCGGGGCATTGCGACCCGCGGTGAACTCGGCGCCAACAGCGCGATGATCGAGGCCTGCCCCAATCTCGAGATCATCTCCGTCTATGGCGTGGGCTTCGATGCGGTCGATCTGGCCGCCTGCCGCGAGCGCGGAATCCGCGTCACCAACACGCCTGACGTGCTCACCAATGATGTCGCCGATCTCGGCGTTGCCATGATGCTCTGCCAGTCGCGCGGCATGATTGGTGCCGAAACCTGGGTGAAGGATGGCAGCTGGGCGTCCAAGGGACTCTATCCGCTGAAGCGTCGCGTCTGGGGGCGCCGTGCCGGCGTGCTCGGCCTCGGGCGTATCGGCTTCGAGGTGGCGAAACGTCTGAAGGGGTTCGACATGGAGATCGCCTATAGCGATGTCGGGCCGAAGTCTTTCGCAGAGGGCATGGAGTTCATTGCTGATCCGGTCAAGCTCGCCGAGCGCTCGGACTTCCTATTTGTCACGCTCGTGGCCTCTGCCGACACCCGCCACATCGTTGGGCGAGATGTGATTGCAGCGCTTGGGGCCGAGGGCATGCTGATCAACATATCCCGCGCCTCGAATATCGATGAAGAGGCCCTGCTGGACGCCCTGGAAAGCGGTGCGCTCGGTTCGGCTGCGCTCGATGTCTTCGAAGGCGAGCCAAAGCTCAATCCACGTTTCCTCAAGCTCGACAATGTGCTTGTCCAGCCGCACCACGCCTCCGGCACGATCGAGACCCGCCAGGCGATGGGCAAGCTCGTGTGCGACAACCTGACCGCCCATTTCGCCGGCAATCCCCTGCCGACACCAGTTCTGTGAGGATCTGTGAGATGAAAGCCATTGTCGCCCATGCGGCCAAGGATGTTCGCATCGAGGAAACACCTGAAATCGCCCCGGGCCCGGGAGAAGTCCGCTTGCGGCTCGCCACCGGCGGGATCTGCGGCAGTGACCTGCATTATTACAATCATGGCGGCTTCGGTGCGGTGCGCCTGAAAGAGCCGATGATCCTTGGCCATGAGGTCTCGGCCGTGGTCGAAGAGCTCGGCGCCGGCGTGACCGGGCTGGAGGTCGGGCAGCTGGTGGCGGTCTCCCCGTCCCGCCCCTGCCGCAGCTGCCGCTATTGTGAGGCCGGCCTGCACAACCAGTGCCTCAACATGCGCTTTTACGGCAGCCCCATGCCCTTTCCCCATATCCAGGGCGCGTTCAGGGAAAGTCTGGTGGCGGATGCCATCCAGTGCGTCGCGGCCGATGGGCTTTCGGCCGGTGAAGCCGCCATGGCAGAACCGCTGGCGGTCACGCTGCATGCGACGCGTCGTGCCGGCGAGATGCTGGGCAAGCGCGTGCTCGTCACGGGCTGCGGTCCGATCGGCATCTTGTCGATCCTGTCCGCAAGACGGGCGGGGGCGAAGGAAATTGTTGCCACTGACCTCTCGGACTTCACGCTTGCCATGGCAAAGGCCGCCGGGGCCGACCGGGTGATCAATACGAAGGACGAGCCGGCAGCCCTGGCTGCCTATTCGGTCGACAAGGGCACGTTCGACGTGCTCTATGAATGCTCGGGCGCCGCTGTGGCGCTTGCAGGGGGGATTGCGGCACTCCGCCCGCGCGGCGTCATCGTCCAGCTTGGCCTCGGCGGAGACATGAGCCTGCCGATGATGGCGATTACGTCGAAGGAACTGGAGCTACGCGGCTCCTTCCGCTTCCACGAGGAGTTCGCGACAGGGGTAGAACTGATGCGCAAGGGCCTGATCGATGTGAAGCCGCTGATCACCCATACCGTGCCGCTGTCCGATGCCATCTCGGCCTTCGAGATCGCCTCGGATCGCAGCCGGGCGATGAAAGCTCAGATCACGTTTTCGGCGGCGTAGGCAGGCACGAAGGAGGTTCGAGGCGGCGGGATTAGGCTGCCCCGTCGCCTCGCCATAGTCAGATCGTCGAAGTCAGACGGCTTCTGCGCCGATCGCAGCCAGCGCCGCCTGTGCCACGACCTCATCCTGCTCGCCCGAGCCGGAGCCGACGCCGATGGCGCCGACGAGGACGCCCTTGATGCGGATCGGAAGTCCACCTTTGAGGCCCGTCACCGCCCCTTGCGTGGCGCCGGCCAGAAGCAGCCGGGCATGTTCGGGAATGCTGGCGCTCGGACCGTTGATCGAGGCTGCCGTGCGGGCCTTGGCCAGCGCGCTCTTCAGCGACAGGAAGCGCGACCCGCTCATCCGGAAGGAGCTTAGGACCACCCCGCTCTGATCGACGATGACGATGCATTGCGGCTGGCCCATGCTGGATGCGGCCTCGATCGCGGCCGACTGCATGGCCAGCACGCCGGCATCCGTCAGGCGGGCGCTTTCCTGTGTAAAGCTCATCTCGGTCTGTCTCCTGCTTGCGACAAAAGCCGTTTATGTTATCGATATCAGACCATGTACGCACGCGGGAGGCAATCGCAATGGCATTCTTCGAAGTCGTCGATCCGATCTTTTCCACCTATGTGCTCGGCAATGCGCCGGTCAAGGAAATCGCGGCCGGCTTCGACTGGGTCGAAGGTCCCGTCTGGTTCGGTGACCTGAATTGCCTCGTCTTTTCCGACATCCCGAACAACCGCATGTATCGCTGGATTCCCGACGTCGGAACGAGCGTCTTCCGCTCGCCCTCCAACTTCTCAAACGGCAACACCCGCGACCGGCAGGGCCGGCTGATCACCTGCGAACATGGCGGGCGGCGGGTGACGCGTACCGAAATCGACGGTTTGATCACTGTTATCGCTGACAGTTTCGAAGGCAAGCGGCTGAACTCGCCCAATGACGTCATCGTCGCCTCGGATGGTGCGATCTGGTTTTCCGATCCACATTACGGCATCTCGATGGATTATGAGGGCACGAAGTCTGAGCAGGAATTGCCCTGCAATGTCTACCGCGTCGATCCCGATGGTTCGATCAAGGCTGTTTTGACCGACTTCAACGGCCCGAACGGGCTTTGCTTCAGCCCCGACGAAAAGCGGCTTTATGTAGCGGATACCGGGCGCATCTTCACCCAGGATAGCAGGCACATCAGGGCTTTCGATGTCGGCTCCGACTGGTCACTGTCCGGCGGCGACGTGTTCCAGGTTATCTCCCCCGGCTGCGCCGACGGCATGCGTGTCGATAAGGACGGCAATCTCTGGTCCTCGGCCGGTGATGGCGTGCATTGCATCGCGCCGGATGGGCGACTGCTCGGCAAGATTCTTGTGCCGCAGACCGTCTCCAATGTCTGTTTCGGCGGACGCCACAAACACGTGCTGTTCATCACCGCCTCGACCAGCGTCTATTCCGTTGCGCTCAACCGCCGTGGTTGCTGAGCGGCGATAGTCCCTCCCTCGCCCGCTCTTTCGGATCAGCTGCGGATGGTGAACTGCACCCGGTCGGCCGGAAAGCGGGTGATCGCGTACTGGATCGGCCGGCCCGCCGTATCGGTGTTCAAGGCGCGGGTGACCAGCACGATGGCGCCGGGTGTGAGCTCCAGGCTCGCCACGTCATCCGGTTCGGCATGGACGGCCGAGATTTCCGTAGAATCACGCAAATAGTCATCAATGCCGAAGCGGGCGAGTGCTTTCGTGATCGAGCCGCTCTCGGCAAAGGCTTCGTCTATGCCGGCAAAACGATCAGCGGGGAACCACATGGTCGAGCGGGAGACGGCGCGTCCGTCTGCCCGGCGCACGCCGTCGAGCCGCAGCACTGTCTCGCCCGCAGTAAGCCCCAGACGCTTCTGCACTTCCACCGACGCGGCCTCTGTCTGTGAGGCCAACAGCACGCCCTTCAGATCCCGCGCCTGATCGCCGATGCCCTCGGTGAAGCGCGTCCTGCGGCCGATCGGGAAATCGAACTTGTCGCGCCGCTCGATCATCGTGCCGCGCCCCTGCGATGCCTTGACGATCCCCTCCTGCGCAAGCGCCGAAAGGGCTGCCCGCACCGTATGCCGGTTGACCCCGAATTCCTGCGCCAGCGCCGTCTCGGCCGGCAGCATGTCCGTGGCGTCGTAAAGCCCGGCCGCGATGTTGGCGCGGATACGATCGGAAATCTGCCGCCAGAGCGACACTCCCTTCTGTTTTTGAATCATGCTTTTTGCCTGCCCCTGTCACACCCTTGTCACGCCGCGCCTCTAATCATACAGTAACTTGTATGGTTGTCTATATTAATAGATATTATGAGGATTGCCGATGAACAGAGCCCTTCAGACTGAAATGGCCGAGATGCCGGCGCGCAAGCGGATCGTCGATCTGCTTGCCCGCGCCACAAGACCGGAACTCGAGACGGCACTCGCCGGCCTCGGTGATGTTCCCGATCACACCCTGTTGCGCGGCCCTGAAACGGGCCTCGTGATGATCCGTGGCCGGATCGGTGGCGGTGGCGCGCCCTTCAATCTGGGCGAGGCGACGATGAGCCGCGCCAGCATTCGCCTCAGCGACGGCCGGGTCGGTCACGGGTACCGCTTGGGCACCGATCGCAAGGCCGCAACACTCGCAGCATTGATCGATGCGCTGGCACAGGATGCGTCCGCACTCGCCACACTCGAGGCCGGGCTCTTTTCCGACATCACTGCACGCCTTGAAGACGAGGCTCGCCAGACGCGCGAGGAAACGGCCGCCACGAAGGTGGATTTCTTCACCATGGTCAGGGGAGAAGACTGATGACCCAGACGACTGAAAGCCTGGTCGGCGGCTTTGCCGATGCCGTCTTCGATGCCCAGACGGTGTTTCGTGCCGTGATGGACGCCATGGCGCGGCCGGGCACAATCGGCTCCGTGCTGCCACGCGTTGCGCCCCCCTCACCGCTCGGTGCCGCGGCCGGCGCCCTGCTCTTGACGTTGTGCGATCATGACACGCCGGTCTGGCTGACCTCCACGCTGTCGAAGTCCGCCCTGCCTGGCTGGATCGGTTTCCACACCGGAGCGCCCCTGACGCCGGAAAAGACCGAAGCGAAATTCGCCTTTGTCGAGGCGGGCGCCCAGCCGCCGTCACTTGCCCATTTCACCCTCGGCAGCCAGGATTATCCCGACCGGTCGACGACATTGATCCTTGAAGTGCAGAGCCTGGAGGGCGGCCCTCGCCTTGAGCTGCGCGGCCCCGGCATTCGCGAGACCGAGACGATCGCGCCGAAGGGTTTGTCCGATACGTTCCTGCGTCAGTGGACCGACAACCGCGCCCAGTTTCCGCGTGGTGTCGATGTCGTTTTGACCTGTGGCCGCCAGTTTCTGGCCCTGCCGCGCACCACCAAGATCCGCCATCTGGAGGCCTGAGCCATGTATGTTGCCGTCAAGGGTGGCGAAAAGGCCATCGCCAACGCCCATCGCCTGCTCGCCGACCGTCGTCGCGGCGATCGCAACCTGCCCTCGGTCACCATCGACCAGATCGTTGCCCAGCTCGGCCTCTCCGTCGACCGGGTCATGGCCGAGGCCTCGCTTTATGACGTAAAGCTTGCAGCGCTCTCGCTCAAGCAGGCGCGGGGCGACATGATCGAGGCGATCTTTCTCTTGCGCGCCTATCGCACCACCCTTCCCCGCTTCGGCACCTCGCTGCCGGTGGAGACAGGATCCATGCGGGTCGAGCGGCGCGTGTCCGCCACCTACAAAGATCTCCCCGGCGGCCAGCTGCTCGGGCCGACCTTCGACTACACGCATCGTCTGCTCGATCCGACGTTGCTGGAAGACGACGAGATTGCCGGTCCGGAGCTGCGCGACGACACCCATGAGCCGGTCATGCGCGTCTCCGACATCCTCGACGGCGAAGGCCTGATCGAGCCGGATGGCGAGATGCCAGAGGATCATCTAGCCGGCGACATCACCCGCGAACCGATGGAATTTCCGATGCCGCGTGACCTGCGCCTGCAGTCGCTCGCCCGTGGTGATGAAGGTTTCCTCTTGGCACTCGCCTACTCCACCCAGCGTGGTTATGGCCGCACCCATCCCTTTGTCGGCGAAATCCGCATGGGTCTGGTCGAGGTGGAGTTCGATGTTCCGGAACTCGGCTTTGCCGTCTCGCTCGGCGAAATCCGGGTGACCGAATGCCAGATGGTCAACCAGTTCAAGGGCTCGGCCAAGGCGCCACCGCAGTTTACCCGTGGCTACGGCCTTGTCTTCGGCCAGAGCGAACGCAAGGCCATGTCCATGTCGCTCGTCGACCGGGCGCTTCGCACGGAAGAATTCGGTGAGGATGTCGTCGCCCCAGCCCAGGACGAGGAATTCGTCATCTCCCATTGCGACAACGTGCAGGCGACCGGCTTTGTCGAGCACCTGAAGCTGCCGCATTACGTCGACTTCCAGGCGGAGCTCGATCTTGTGCGCCGGATGCGGGCGAAGCACGAGGCAAGCGCTATCCCCCAGACAGATATGAAGGAGGCCGCAGAATGACCGCGCCGGCAACCGAAGCAACCGAACTTGCATCCTACAACTTCGCCTATCTGGACGAGCAGACGAAACGCATGATCCGCCGGGCGATCCTGAAAGCGATCGCCATTCCCGGCTATCAGGTGCCGTTTGCCAGCCGCGAAATGCCCATGCCCTATGGCTGGGGCACCGGCGGCGTGCAGGTGACCGCCTCGATCATCGGACCTGACGATACGCTGAAAGTCATCGACCAGGGTGCGGATGACACGACCAATGCCGTCTCGATCCGCGCCTTCTTCCAGAAGGTCGCCGAGGTCGCCGTGACCACGAAGACCGGCGACGCGACGATCATCCAGACGCGCCACCGCATTCCCGAGGAGAAGCTGAAGGAAGGCCAGGTGTTGGTCTATCAGGTGCCGATCCCCGAACCCTTGCGCTTCCTCGAGCCGCGCGAAACCGAGACGCGCAAGATGCATGCGCTGGAAGAATACGGCCTCATGCATGTGAAGCTCTACGAGGATATCGCCAAGCACGGCCGCATCGCCACGACATACGCCTATCCGGTGAAGGTCGAGGGGCGTTATGTGATGGACCCCTCCCCGACACCCAAGTTCGACAATCCGAAGATGCACATGTCGGAGGCGCTCCAGCTCTTCGGCGCCGGTCGTGAGAAGCGCATCTATGCCGTTCCGCCCTTCACCGACGTTGTCAGCCTCGACTTCGAGGATCATCCCTTCGAGATCCAGACCTTCGACAAACCCTGCGCGCTCTGCGGCGCCACACATGTCTACCTCGACGAGGTCGTGCTCGACGACAAGGGCGGCCGCATGTTCGTCTGCTCGGACACCGATCACTGCGAAACCCGCCAGGCCGAGGGCCATGTCGGCGAGATGCTTGCCCAATCTAAGGAGGCCGCAGAATGAGCGCTTCGTGTGTCGGCTACCCCCCTCTGCCCTGCCGGGCATCTCCCCCTCAAGGGGGGAGATCGATCCGGGCCCCCGTTCGCTCGCCCAACGCCAGCGATTGGCGGATCTCTTTTGAAAGATTGGCCAGACCCCAGACGGTCACTGGCTGGAGGCGCAATCACCCCCAACCGATCTCCCCCCTTGAGGGGGAGATGGCCGGCAGGCCAGAGGGGGGTAACACGCGGCAAGATTACACCTGGAGGATCGCCCGATGAGCGACCAACCGCTTCTGAAAGTTCGCAACCTGTCGAAATTCTACGGCAGCCGCATCGGCTGCACAGAGGTCTCCTTCGACCTCTGGCCGGGTGAGGTTCTGGCCATCGTCGGCGAAAGCGGTTCGGGCAAGACGACACTTCTGAATTGCCTGTCGACCCGATTGATACCGACCGCCGGCAGTGTCGACTACCACATGCGCGACGGTCAATACCGCGAGCTCTACCACATGAGCGAGGCCGAACGCCGTTTCCTGATGCGCACGGACTGGGGTTTCGTGCACCAGAACCCGGCCGACGGCCTGCGCATGACGGTCTCGGCCGGTGCCAATGTCGGTGAGCGGCTGATGGCGGTCGGCGACCGGCATTACGGCCGCATTCGCCAGACAGCTACGGAATGGCTGGAGCGCGTCGAGATCGGCGTCGACCGTATCGACGACCAGCCGCGCGCCTTTTCCGGCGGCATGCGGCAGCGCCTGCAGATTGCCCGCAACCTCGTCACCGGTCCGCGCCTCGTCTTCATGGACGAACCGACCGGCGGCCTTGATGTCTCGGTCCAGGCCCGCCTGCTCGATCTGGTGCGTGGCCTCGTCAACGATCTGGGCCTCTCGGCCATCGTCGTCACCCACGACCTTGCGGTCGCCCGACTTCTCTCCCATCGGATGATGGTGATGAAGGACGGACATGTCATCGAACATGGTCTCACCGACCGCGTGCTCGACGACCCGCGCGAACCCTATACGCAGCTGCTCGTATCCTCGATCCTGCAGGTCTGATGGAGAAAATCATGGCCACGCCCCTCATCGTCTCCGACGTCTCGAAAAGCTTCACCATGCATCTGCGCGGCGGACTTCGCCTGCCGGTCGTATCGAATGTATCCTTCTCCGTTGCGTCAGGGGAATGCGTCGTGCTCGGCGGCCCCTCAGGTATCGGCAAGAGTTCGATCCTGAAGATGCTCTACGGCAACTACGCCGTCGATGCCGGCCAGATCCTGATCAATAAGGACGGCCGCATCGTCGATATCGCCTCTGCAGACCCGCGTGCCGTGCTCGATGTCCGGCGCTCGGCGCTGGGTTATGTCAGCCAGTTCCTGCGCACCGTCCCGCGCGTCTCCACCCTTGATGTCGTCGCTGAACCGCTGGTTGCCCGTGGCGTCGCGACCGACGAGGCCCGGGAGCGTGCGGCGGAGCTTCTTGCCCGGCTGAACCTGCCGCGTGATCTCTGGCAGTTGCCGCCCTCCACCTTTTCCGGTGGTGAACAGCAGCGCGTCAACATTGCCCGTGGCTTCATCACCGATCATGCGATCCTTCTCCTGGACGAGCCGACGGCGTCGCTCGATGCGGCCAACCGTGCCGTTGTCGTCGAGATGATCCGCGCCAAGAAGCGCCAAGGTGTCGCGCTGCTCGGCATCTTCCACGACGAGGAAGTCCGCGAGGCCGTTGCCGACCGCATCCTCGACGTTATCAAGTTTTCGCCGCGAAAGGCCGCCGCATGACGAAGAAGCTCGGACTTGAACCGCTGATCCATCCCGGCGCCAGCGTCAACAACTCCACCCTCGGCCGGTATACCGAAGTCGGGGAGCGCTGCCGCCTCGACGAGGTGGAAATGGACGACTATTCCTATATCGAACGTGATGGCGCGGCATGGTGCGCCACGATCGGCAAGTTTGCCAACATTGCCGCCGCCGTGCGCATCAACGCCACCAATCATCCGATGTGGCGCGCAACGCTGCACCACTTCACCTACCGGGCCGCCAGCTATTTTGACGGCGTGGACAATGACCACGACTTCTTCGCCTGGCGCCGCGAGAACCGCGTGACCATAGGCCATGACGTCTGGATCGGTCATGGCGCGACCCTGCTACCCGGCGTCACCGTCGGGGATGGCGCGGTGATCGGCGCCGGTGCCGTCGTCTCGAAGGATGTCGAGCCCTATACGATTGTCGGCGGCGTGCCGGCAAAGCTTATCCGCGAGCGCTTTCCAAAAACCGTGGCCGAGCGCATGCAGACGCTCGCCTGGTGGGACTGGGATCACGATCATCTCTTTGCTGCGCTCGATGATTTTCGGCACCTGGACGCCGAGCAATTCCTGGCGAAATACGCGGCATAAGTTATTATTTTTCAATGACTTGTGTAGTTTAACAAATCCTACACAAATCTGACATTCGCGCTTCACGATGAGGCGCTAGTGGATAACCAGCACCGCAATCAATGACGGCGAAGGAACCACAATGCGTTTCCAGTTGGACAACCTCACTCGACAGTTCGGCAGCCACAAGGCCGTCGATTCCGTCAGCATCGAGATCCCGGCTGGCCAGATGGTGGGTGTCATCGGGCGCTCCGGTGCCGGCAAGTCTACGCTTCTGCGCATGATCAACCGTCTCGTCGATCCGACGTCCGGGTCCATTCGTTTCGGTGATGTCGAGATCTCGACCCTGCACGGAGCAGCGCTCCGCAACTGGCAACGCGACTGCGCGATGATCTTCCAGCAGTTCAATCTGGTTCCGCGCCTCGATGTGCTGACCAATGTTCTTCTTGGCCGCCTCAATCACCGTTCGACCGCGCTGTCCATGCTCAATATCTTTTCCCGCGAAGAGCGCCTGATGGCCATCGCCGCGCTGGAGCGCCTTGGCATCGAGCAGACGGCGCTGCAAGCTGCCGGCACTCTGTCGGGCGGCCAGCAGCAGCGCGTCGCGATTGCTCGTGCGCTCATGCAGTCGCCAAAAATGGTGCTCGCCGACGAGCCAATCGCCTCGCTCGATCCGCTCAATGCCAAGATCGTCATGGATGCGCTCCGTGATATCAACGAGCGTGAAGGCATCACCGTCATCACCAATCTCCATACGCTCGATACGGCGCGCAACTACTGCGAACGCATCATCGGCATGGCGCGCGGCCGGGTCGTTTTCGACGGTGCACCGTCGGATCTCACGGCCGATGCCGTGCATGAGATCTACGGTGCCGATAGGCATGGCGCCGGTATCGACGAGACCATGACCTCGACCAGCATCACGATCGCGCATCAGGACAATGATGTCGCGCGCAAGATCCCATCCCCTGGCCTTCGCCCTCTGGCAGCTGCCGAGGCCTGAGCCACGAAGATCGCTAAGCCCCGCGTTACGGGCGAGTATTCCCGACAGTTCCAATCCTTTCCATGAAACAGGAGATAAGCTCATGTTGAAGAAGACCCTGCTTGCCGCCGTGGCTCTCGGCGCTCTTGCCGGTGCCGCCCATGCCGAAGACCTCAAGGAATTCCGCATCGGCATCCTCGGTGGCGAAAACGAAGCCGACCGTCTGCGCAACTACCAGTGCATGACCGAAAAGCTCCCGGCCGTTCTCGGCGTTGAGAAAGTCTCGCTCTTCCCGGCCGCCGACTATGACGGCGTCATCCAGGGCCTGCTCGGCGGCACGCTCGATTATGCCGAACTCGGCGCTTCCGGCTTTGCCAAGATCTACCTCGCCAAGGCCGATGCGGTCGAGCCGATCCTGACCACCGTCCAGACCGACGGCTCGATGGGCTACTATTCGATCATGGTTGCCCGCAAGGATTCGGGCATGACCAAGGTCACCGACATCAAGGGCAAGAAGCTCGGATTCGCCGATCCGGACTCCACCTCCGGCTATCTCGTTCCTTCGGTCACCCTGCCGGAAGTGCTCGGCGCCCCGGTCAAGGAATATGTCGCTGAAACCGGCTTTGGCGGCGGCCACGAGAACCTGGTTCTCGAAGTGCTCAAGGGCACCTTCGATGCCGGCACGACCTTCGGCTCCGGCGTGGGCGACTTCAAGGACGGCTACACCTCCGGCAACCTGCGCAAGATGGTCGACAAGGGCATCCTCAACATGGACGACCTCGTCGAACTGTGGAAGTCCCCGCTCATCCCGAACGGCCCGGTCGTCGTCCGCACCTCGATGAACGAAGACATGAAGGCGAAGTTCAAGAAGTTCATGATGGACCTGCCGACATCCGATCCGGCCTGCTTCTCGGCCGTTCAGGGCGGTGATTTCAAGGGCTTCACCGAAGTCAACGTCGACTTCTACAAGCCTATCATCGACGCCCGCAAGTCCACCATCGGCGGCTGATACCAGCATTTGCACAAGGAACCGCCGGTCTTTGCCGACCGGCGGTTCTTTCTTGAACGCAGTCTGAAGGGGATGGTCGATGCATCTGTCGACATTGCAGCCGCTCAGTGAAAGCGGTGCCGCCGTGGAGCGCCACTGGCAGGAGCTCGCCTCCAAGCGACGCCTCTATACCGGGCTCGGGATCGTCATCCTGTTCTTCGCGGTGACGGGCTCCGTCTGGTTCGCCAATGAGACGAATTCCGGCAAGTTCTTCGATCGGCTGCCCTATTTCTTCGATTTCATCGGCGACCTCGTACCGCGCGATGGCTGGGAGATCTGGCGTGCCCTGTTCGACCTGCCCTCTCCCTATGACGATGGCAGTTTGAAATTCAACTACCCGGAAGGCCGGCTCTATCTGACCCAGAGCCTCTATATCCCCGAGTATTTCTACAAGATGGTCGAGACCATCAATATCGCACTGCTCTCGACGGTCATCGGTGTGATCTTTGGCTTCTGCTTCGCCTTCCTGGCTGCACGCAATATGATGCCGCTCGTCTGGGTGCGCTGGCCGATGCGCCGGGTGATGGAAGTGCTGCGCGCCTTTCCCGAAGTGGTGCTTGCGGGCTTCTTCCTCGCCATCCTCTCGCTCGGGGCGATCCCGGCGATCATCGCCGTTTCGATCCATACGATCGGTGCGCTCGGCAAGTTGTTCTACGAGGTGATCGAGAATGCCGACATGCGCGCCGACGAAGGCTTGCGAGCGGTCGGCGCCAACTGGTTCGAGCGCGTCTGGTTCGGGATTACGCCGCAGGTCATGCCGAACTTCATCAGCTATTTTCTGCTGCGTTTCGAGATCAATGTCCGCGCCTCGACCATCATTGGCGCGGTCGGCGGCGGTGGGATCGGCGAAGTGCTGCGCCTGTCGATCAGCCAGGGACACGAGGCCAAGACGCTGGCCATCGTTCTTCTGCTTCTGACCACCGTCATTGCCGTCGACCAGTTCTCCGCTTCGCTGCGCCGCAGGCTCGTCGGCGAACAGGCCTTCCAGGCGGTTACGTGAGGATATGACAATGTCCATGATCAACACTGCCGAACTCAACCGTCTGGCCGAGCGCTATCCGCATGTGCTGGAGCGCAGTGTCTGGCAACGCTACCGGATGCCGCTGTCGATCGGCATTCTGGCGCTCTATTTCGTCTTCTGCTGGTGGTTCTTTGCCGTCGGCAAGACGATCAGTGAAGCCAACTGGGGTCTGGCCGGCAATTATCTCGCCGACTGGGTTTCCTATGAGATCCGCCCGGAATTCCAGATCGCGCCGGATGGATCGATGGAGATCACCTATCCGCGTTTCGATCCGATCGGTCCTCACCCCAACCCGGACTGGATCGACGCCAGGAAGGAGACGGTCACTCGCACCCTGACGGAGGTCGCTCCTGCAGCGCAGACGGCCGCTCCGGCTGCACCGAAATCCTCCTTCAGCTTCCTCGCACCGGTGGCACCGCAAGCCGGCAACGCGGCGCAGGCAGAGCCGACCGCCCCGAAGACAGTGACGCAAGAGGTGATCACCAGCGCCCATGTCACGCTCGGAAGCGCAGCCAGCATCGATCTCGACGGGACCAATCTCGTGCTGACACGCGGCGGCGAAACGGTGTCGCTGGCGCTTGATCACGTGCACGATACCGTCACCCTTCAAGGCCCACGTCCCGACTGGGTTGAACAACGGGCCGAAGGCGGTCGTGTTATCGCCTATTTCGGCATGGCCGGCTGGATCGACGTCACGGCGGAGCGGGTGCGGGTGCGCAAGCGTTTCCTCGGCTGGGAAAATTTCATCTTCGATACCAACTCGCCCTTCTTCGATCTGACGCCTGCGCAGGTCCTGCACAAGATCACGTCCGAAGACCGGATCGATCCGAAGATGAGCAATCTGGCGCTCGCCTGGAACAATGTCCTCTACAATGCGTCCTGGCAGCATCTCGACGTGTGGACCAAGCTTCTCCAGACCATCGTCATGGCCTTCATGGGCACGCTGCTTGCCATGCTCGTCGCTTTCCCACTGTCCTTCATCGCCGCGCGCAATATCAGCCGCAACCGGCCGATGAACCAGCTGACCAAACGTTTCTTCGATTTCCTGCGCTCGGTCGACATGCTGATCTGGGCTCTGTTCTTCACCCGTGCCTTCGGCCCCGGACCGCTCGCCGGCATTTCGGCGATCTTCTTCACCGACACCGGCACCCTCGGCAAACTCTATGCAGAGGCACTTGAGAACATCGACGACAAGCAGCGTGAGGGCGTGAAGTCCGTGGGTGCCTCCCCAATCGCCGTGCAGCGCTTCGGCGTACTGCCGCAGGTTCTTCCCGTCTTTGCCTCACAGGCGCTCTATTTCTGGGAGAGCAATACCCGCTCAGCCACGATCATCGGCGCCGTCGGCGCTGGTGGCATCGGTTTGAAGCTCTGGGAAGCGATGCGCACAAACTCCGACTGGGAAAACGTTGCCTATATGGTGGTGCTCATCCTCATCGTCGTTTTCCTCTTCGACGCCATTTCCAATAGCCTGCGCTCGCGACTCATGGGAAAAAGCCGGCACTGATCCCGAAGGGGCGCATGCGTTTGCGCTCGTTCCAGCATTTCGAAAGCACGACCTTGCGTTACGCCCTCTATTTCACGCCCGCCGAAGACGCTCCCCTCACCCGTACAGCCTCGACCTGGCTGGGACGTGACGCCTTTTCGGGTGCGGTCCTCCCACGGGAGGATCATCCGGAGATCGGTTTTGACGAAATCTCGGCACTCACCGAAGACCCGCGCCGCTACGGTTTTCATGCCACGCTGAAAGCACCGTTTTCGCTGAAAGACGGTTGCAGCGAAGCCGATCTTCTGGAGGCCATGACCGCCTTCTGTCAAAACCACTCGACCTTTGCCATCCCCTCGGTGGTCGTGGGCCAGCTCGGCCCCTTCTTTGCGTTGGTGCCTGAAACGCTGCATCCGCCGCTGCAGGATTTTGCCGCTGCCGTGGTCGAGTTCTTCGAACCTTTTCGAGCGCCCCTCTCCGATGCCGATATTGCGCGCCGCAATCCAGAGAGACTCGGCGAACGTCAGCGGCAGAACCTCGTCACCTGGGGTTATCCGCATGTGTTCGATGACTTTCGCTTTCACATGACACTGACCGGGCCGGTACCCGAACAGCGTGCAGATGTGATGGCGCAGTTGCTTGAAAGCCGCTTCTCGCCCTTTACCCGGCGAGCGCTGGCAATCGATTCCCTCACTCTGTTCATCGAGCCGGAGCGCGGTGCGCCCTTCATCGTTCATTCCCGGCAGCTGCTTTCCCCTGCCCCAACCAATGGTTATCATCATGGCTGAACTGATCCTCTCCAACGCCCGCATCGTGATCGAGGACCGTATCGTCCACGGCAGCCTTCTCATTCGCGACGGTCTGATCGAGGCGATCGACGAAGGCGCAAGCCGCCTCGGCGAGGACCTCGGCGGCGACTACGTCGTTCCCGGCCTGGTCGAACTGCACACCGATCATCTTGAGGCCCACTATTCTCCGCGCCCCGGCGTGCGCTGGGACAAGACCTCGGCGATCCAGGCCCATGATGCCCAGGTTGTCACGTCAGGCATCACCACGGTCTTCGATTGCCTGCGCATGGGATCGGATGAAGACGGCGGTTTCGACAAGGGCGAGATGCGCGACATGGCGGACGCCATCCAGGCCGCCGAAAAGGATGACCGCCTGCGCGCCGATCACCTGATCCACCTGCGCTGCGAGGTCGCCTCGAACAATGTGCTGGACCACTTCGCCGATTTCGAAACCGACCCGCATGTCCGCCTCGTCTCGCTGATGGACCATTCTCCAGGCCAGCGGCAGTTCCAGACGATGGACCAGTACACGCTCTACTATAAGACCAAGCGTGGCCTCTCCGACGTGGACTTTACCCGCTTCGTCGAAAACCGGCTGGCGCTGTCGGAGCAGTATTCCAGCATCCACCGAGACACTCTGGCTCGGATCTGTGCCGAGCGCGGCATCACGGTTGCCAGCCACGACGATGCGACGCTTGCCCATGTCGAGGAGGCCAAGGGTCATGGGGTGAAACTCGCCGAATTCCCGACCAGCCTGGAGGCTGCAGAAGCCTCCCACAAGGCCGGCATGAGCGTGCTGATGGGGGCACCGAACGTGGTGCGCGGCAAGTCGCACTCCGGCAATATCGCGGCACGTGATCTCGCCAAGCTCGGCGTGCTCGACGTGCTGTCTTCCGATTATGTTCCGCTCAGCCTGCTGCATGCGGCCTTCGTGCTCGCCGACGATATCGACGGCATCGACCTGCCGGTAGCACTCGCCATGGTTACCGCGACGCCGGCCCGCACCGTCGGCCTTGAAGATCGCGGCCGGATTGCTCCCGGCCTGCGCGCCGATCTCGTCCATGTTCGCCGCTCCGAGGGTGTGCCGGTGGTCAAGGCCGTCTGGCGCCAGGGACGACGGGTGGCGTGATGACGGCCTTGCCGGAAACCCCTGCCCCATCCCGATCGGGTATCCTCGTCGCCGTCGTTGGCCCGAGCGGTGTAGGCAAGGATAGCCTGATCGCTGGGGCAAGGTCCGCGCTTGCCGACGCGCCCGATGTACGTTTTGCCCGACGCATGATCACCCGGCCTGCGGATGAGGCCGGTGAAAACCACATGCCGGTTTCAGCGGGGGACTTTGGCCAGCTGGAGAAAGCCGGCGCCTTTGCCGTGAGCTGGGAAGCCCATGGGTTGAAATACGGCGTGCCGGCGTCCGTGCTGGATGATCTCGATGCTGGCCGCATCGTCGTCGTCAACGGCTCGCGCTCGGCGCTCGATCGCTTCCAGGCCGTCTTTCCGCGCCTTGTCGTCGTCAATGTGACGGCGCGCCCCGACGTTCTGGCCGTGCGTCTTGCTGCCCGTGGTCGGGAAAGCGCGCAGGAGATCGAGGCGAGACTGGCCCGGGCGGTCGAGCCGCTGCCGGACAGCTTCGAAACCGTCACCATCGACAACAGCGGGGCACTGGAGACGGCGACCCGGCAGCTGGTATCTCTTCTTGAGGATCTGCAGCGAAAATAGGCGCTGTCTGCAGAGCAAACGCTGTCATCCGAGCAGGTAGATAATCCGCCAGCTCAGAGTGCTCAAAATCAGTCCAGCTAAAGCGCCAAGCGGAACGAACATCAACACCCCAATTGGGCCGGCAAGATCATAGCCAAACCAGCCGCCAAGGATCAATCCTATGGTGCTGACAATGACTGTGACTGTCCTGTGCAAGGTCTCCATGCCACATAATCTAGTTTTCAGTTGCCTCAAATTCAACGGTAGAATGGCAGAACAATTCTTCCCCGTCCGAATACGGAACGGAAATCTCCGCCTCCGCCAAGGTCAGCTTGCCGGGCCGAGAGGCAAATAACCAACCCCTGCCGCCTCGGCCGCTTCCACAGCCGCGTCATATCCTGCATCGGCATATCGGATAATACCAAGCGACGTGTCATTCGTCAGTGCATGCGACAGCCGTTCGGCCCCCGCATCCGTTCCGTCGGCTACGATGGTGACGCCGGCACTGGTCATGTAGCCTGCATACCCCCCACCGCCTGAGTGTATAACGACGAGATCGGCCATGGAGGCGCACAGGGTCATGGCATTGATCAGCGGCCAGTCGGCGATCGCGTCCGAACCATCCTTCATGTTCTCCGTCATGATGTTCGGGTGGGCCATGGCGCCGGCATCGAGATGATCACGCGAAAAGGCGATCGGGCCTTTGAGTTCGCCAGACGCAACCAGTTCGTTGACCGCAACGGCAAGTCGGGAGCGTTCGCCGTGTCCAAGCCAGGCGATGCGGGCCGGAAGGCCTTCGAACGGCACATATTGCCGCGCCAGCGCAATCCAGTTGGTAACGATGAAATTGTCGGGAAAGAGTTCGAGCACGAGGTCGTCGATCCGGGCGATATCGCTTTCCTCGCCCGACAGCGCCATCCAGCGGAACGGGCCGATCGCCTTGCAGAACAGCGGGCGCAAATAGGCCTCGGTGAAGATCGGAATGTCGAAGGCGTTTGTCACGCCGCCTTCCCTCGCCTGGGTGCGGATCAGATTGCCGTTGTCGAAAACTTCGGAACCCTTTTTCTGGAAGGCGAGCATGGCGCGGACATGGTCGACGATCGAGGCACGGCTCGCCGCCATCAGCTGGGCAGGCCCCTCCTCGCGCAGACGACGAACTTCGTCGAGGCTCATGCCCTTGGGGACATAACCGTAGACGAGATCATGCGCGGAGGTCTGGTCGGTGACGATGTCGGGGACCACGCCCCGCGCCTCGATCTTCGGATAGATGTCGGCGGCATTCCCGACCAAACCGACGGAGACGGCACGCTTTTCCGCAACCGCCTCATCGATCAGGCGCAGCGCCGTATCGAGATCCGGCGCGATCACGTCGAGGAAGCCGATCGCCCGGCGCTTTTCGGCCCGTTCCGGATCGATGTCGACCACGAGGATGGCGGCTCCCGCCATACGGCCAGCCAGCGGCTGCGCCCCGCCCATGCCGCCGAGACCCGCCGTCAGGATGAAACGACCGGCAAGCGAGCCGTCGAAGCGCCGCTCGGCAATGCGCATGAATATCTCGTAGGTCCCCTGGATGACGCCCTGCGAGCCGATATATTGCCAGGCACCGGCCGTCAGTCCGCCCCAGCAGATCAGTCCCTTCCTCTCAAGGTCATAGAAGACCTCGGCCTTCGCCCATTGGCCGACGATATTGCAATTGGCCATGATGACCAGCGGTGCCTTGGCATGGGTCTTCAACAAGCCGACCGGCTTGCCGGACTGGATGATCAGCGTCTGGTCCTCGTCCATCGACAGCAGCGTCTCGACGATCTTGGCATGGGCGGGCCAGTTGCGCGCCGCCTTGCCGAGAGCGGCATAGACGATCAGACGATCCGGATCTTCTCCGACCGAGAGTACGTTTTCCAGCAGTCGCAGAAGCGCCTCCTGGCGCCAGCCTTTTGCGCGCAGTTCAGGACCGCCGGGAATGGGAAAACCGGGATGGCGCGGATTGGGTTTCGGCATGGCACGTCTCCTTCAGCGTTCGGTCAGTCTGCCAGGGCGTAATCGGCGATACGGATGCCGAGCGCCCTTTCGACCGGCGGGTAGACGGCGGGATCCTTCACGCCTGCAGACAGGGGGATCACCGTTTTCGGGACATGCAGGATGAAGATCGGCATGCCCTCATGCAGCTGTCCGACGCTGAGCGGTTCGCCCTCGGTCGATAGCGTGGTGATGACATCCGGGAAGGTGGCGAGACGTTTGCCCCCTGCGTCATCGACGGCCATGTATTCGTTCATGATGTGCAGCGTCATGGCCGTATCATCAGAGCCGACCGTGACCGTGCCGACATCGAAGGCCTCGTTGGTGTAGACGACGGCTTTCTTCGTCACGATGCCTTCCTTCAGTATTGTACCCGAGGTTGCCTTGACGATGGCGTCGATGACGGCACTCGCCCCCTTCGCTTCAGCTGCAATGATCGCCTCGCCGAGCGCCAGCGCCAGCGAGATTCCGCCAAGGGCTGCATTGCGCCTGACGTAGGACGCCCGCAAGGGATTGCGGCAGGATGCGATGAAGCCGCCGGACTGATCGGCGGCCGTGCGCAGGATCGGCGAGATCTTGGCCGTGGCGCCGCGGACCACCAGTTCGATGTAGCGGTTTTCCGACCGGTTGCCGCCGACAGCCGTCTGGATCATCTGTTCCGGCGAGCCCGCCATTCCGATCGCGCCCATGTCGCCGGTCGGATGGGCGCGGATATCGCCGACCGCATCAACGACCTTTGTGCCGAGAATGGCGGAGGGCAACCAGCCGTTTAGCGTGGAGGATTTGCCGTTCTGGCCGATGATCAGGCCTGACAGTTTCTCGCCGAGCGCCTCCTGCAGAAGCTGTACGGCCTTCACATAATCCACGCCCTGCATTTCCCAGGGGGTCGTCGAAGCGGGTGCGCCGATGGCCGCAGCCGTCGCCACCCAGTCGTTATCCGCCAGTTCCTCGATCGAGACCAGTTCCGGCTTGCCGATGCTGACGGCCGCGTAGCCGAGCATGCGGCCATGATCGGCCCAGCCACCGCCGCCAGCGGCATAGACCGAGCCGCCCTTGACGGCCGCCTCGACATCCTTCTCAGTCAGTATGCGTCCCATCTTCGGTCTCCTTCAATTCGTCGTCCAGTCTCAGAATTGCATCGAGCAGAACGGCCGCCCCGAGCGTGATATCGGCGTTGTCAGCCCATTCTTTCGGTGCATGGCTGCGCCCTCCCGCGCAGGGGATGAAGACCATGCCGGCCGGGCAGATCCGCGCCATGAAGGCGGCATCATGCCCGGCCCCGGAGGCCATCCGGCGATGGCTGGCGCCCGTCGCATGGCAGGCCGCCTCCAGGGCGTTGATCGCCAGAGAATGCATCGGGGTCGCGGGATTGTCGGAGAGCACCTTGGGGGCAGCGATCGCCGCGCCGGTCTCTCGCTTGACCTCTTCGATGGCCTTCGCCAGAAGCGCGTGGAAACAATCGAGGTCTTCTCTCAGTTCCGCCCTGACATCGAGCAGCATCCTCACCCGCGAGGGTACGACATTGGCGGCATTCGGCTCGATCTCGAACTCACCGACGGTCGCTGCGAAATGCCCTGGGGTTGCTGCGAGCTCCTTCCCGAGCCGCTCGATCGCCAGCACCAGCCGGGCAGCGGCCGACAGTGCATCGAGGCGCCCCGTCATCGGCGTTGTCCCGGCATGATCGGCCCGGCCTGAGACGATCACCTCGATCCGGGTGATACCGGCAATAGCCGTGACCACGCCGATATCGAGACGGGCCTCCTCCAGCACCGGTCCCTGCTCGATATGGAGTTCCAGGAAAGCGCGTATATCCGTCCTAGCGGCAGACACGGACGGGTCGCCGCCGACCATGACAAGCCCTTCCTCAAGGCTGAGGTCGCCGGCTTGGCGGCCCAGCCACTCAGGCGGCATGACGCCGGCCATGCCACGACTGCCGATGCAGGAGACGCCGAAGATCGAGACTTCCTCGGCGAGGAAATCGACGATCTCCAGGTCATGACTGAGGGTGATGCCGCGATCGGCGATGGTGCGCGCGACCTCAAGTGCGGCCACCACGCCGGCAATGCCGTCGAAGCGCCCGCCTTCAGGAACCGTGTCCGAATGGGAGCCGAGCATGAGGGTGCCGCGACCCGGCTCGGTTCCGGCTCGCCGGCCAATCAGATTGCCGCTCCCATCGATCCGGGTTTCAAGGCCTGCGCTTCGAAAGCGATCCTCCAGATAGCGGCGCCCTTCAAGAAAGAGCGGCGTAAAAGCCCGGCGCGTATAGGGGCGATCCGGTTCGGTGATGGCGGCCAGCGCATCGATATCGGCGGCGGTCCTGCTCGCATCCACCAGCAGATTGCGCTTCATGACCTGAGCCCCCGAAGGGCAAGGCTTGCCGGCGGTCGCACGAAGCTGCCGGTTCCGGGCTCCGCTAACATGCGGCTACCATCGAAAGCGAGCTTGCCACGCAGATAGGTCGCCGCCACGCGATATGGCAGCCTGATGCCATTATACGGCGACCAACTGACGACGTTATGGCCGCTTGCCGATGCATCATAGACATGGTTGCTCGGTGTCATCACGGCGATGTCGGCATCTTTGCCGACCTCCAGCGCCCCCTTCACGTGATCGATGCGGAAATGCCGTGCCGGGTTCTCAGCCATCAGCCGTGCGGCCCAGGTGAGCGGAATGCCGCGCTCAAGCGCACCCTTCACGAAGAGCGGAAGCATGACCTCGAGCCCCGGCACGCCGGAGGAATTGGCGAGCATGTCGGGGTTGCTCTTGCGCTGCTCCGACCAGCTGACATGGTCGGTCGAGACAAGCGTGACATTACCGGCCGCGACATGACGCCAGAGCTTCTCGACCTCGGCGCGCGGGCGGATCGGCGGGTTGATCTTGGCCTTGCCACCGAGCCGTCGGACATCGTTTTCCTCGTCGAGCACGAGATAATGGATGCAGGCTTCGATGGTGGCGACATGTCCCTGGGCGCGGTAACCGCCAGCGATCTCGTAACCACGTCCAAGCGAACAATGCACGACATGGGCGGGGCAGCCGGTCGCGGCACCTGTCTCGTAGATCTGGTGCATGGCGAGCAGTTCAGTGAGCGGCGGGCGCGACAGGCCATGGGCGCGGTAGTCGGTGATGCCGGCCGCCTTCACCGCCTCGATCGCCGCGCGGACAAATTCGTCATCCTCGTTGTGCACGCCAGCCGCCAGACCTGTCGGTGCGATGGCCTGAAAGCACGATTGCAGAAGAGCGGCCGGAATGCGGGGAAAACGTTTCGGATCGGTGCCGAAGGTGGAGAACTTGAAGGCGGCGACCCCGGCCTCGACCTGCTCAGGGATCCGGGCTGGCCCCTCCTCCGGGTCGATCGTGCCGTAAAGCGCAAAATCGACGCGCGCCTGGGAGGACGCATGCGCCACCTTGCGTTTGACGGCAGCGCCCGAGCAGATCAGGTCACCCTCGTCATAGGGCATGTCAACGATCGTGGTCACACCGCCGGCTGCCGCCGAGCGGGTCGACCAGATGAAATCCTCCTGGCCCTTCTGGCTCAGCGAATGCACCTGTGCATCAATGGCGCCAGGAAGGATCAGCGCCTCGCCCAGATCGTGGCGCGCGCGGGCAGAGGGCGCAGCGCCCTGTCCGATTGTGGCGATCAGGCCGTCACGAACAGCAACATAGCCGGAGGGTATGATCCCGTCCGGCAACACCAGAGTTCCCTTGAGTACCAGATCGAAGTCCGTCATGACCTTCTCCCTCTGCGGCGCCGAAACTTACGGTCGTGCCGTGGAGTGTATTGCTTTATTCCCGACCTGGGATATCCCATATGTTGAACAGGGGATGCGTCCTCCCAAGCCATCCCGCGCTCAGAGGCCCCATGGATACGTTCACGCTGATTGCCGCTCATACGGTCCTCACATGCGGAGGGCTGCGGCAGGCAGCGCGCGCCTTGGCCCGCCCCGCTGCAAGCGTCTCCGCCGCACTGATCCGGCTGGAAAAGGCGCTGGCGACACCCCTCATGATCAAGACAAGGGCGACGATTGCGCCGACCCTGGAGGCCCAGCGTTTGCGGCCGGATCTCGAAACGGCGGCCGACATTTCCCAGCAGCTGCACAGCCTCCTCGGTTCAGCCGGACAGGGAAATCCTCCCGTTCGGACGGTAAGCCTTCTGGCGCTGCAGCGTTATTGTGACGTTGTGCGCGCCGGCAGCATCCGACGTGCCGCAAGAGACCTCCAAATGGGCCAACCGCAACTCTCTCGGCAGATTGCCGGGCTCGAAACACTGGCTGGGCAGCCACTTCTGGAGCGAACCGTCGGCGGCGCGCTGCCCACCGCAATCGGCCGCGAACTTCTGGCGCATGCCGAAGCGCTCGATGCCGTCTGGCAGGGCATGACGCGGCAGGCGGACCGCGATTTTCGCCGGACCATATCGACCTTCCGGCTCGGCACCATCATCCCACTGGGGCATGAGAGCGAAACCGCGCGTCAATTGGCAGCGCTGGCCGCCCGCTGGTTGTCGGAGCGACCGAAGACCCCCCTGTTCATCTCCAGCACGACGGCTGAGGATCTTCTGAGCGGATTGCAGTCTGGCCAATTCGATCTGGCGTTGCTGGACACGGATCTCGTGCCAGCACATCTGGAACGCAAGGTTGTGGCGAACCTGAGCCTTGCGATTGTCGGGCGTCCGCCATCGTTGTCAGACGGAGCCCCGGATCTACCGAGCCTGATCTGCAGCCGGCCGATCGCCGTGCCAAGCAAGCGAAGCGGCTTGCGTCAAATGTTCACGGCCTATCTGGCCTCCCATTTGACCGAGGCCGAACGGGACGGCCTCACGCTGCTCGAAATCGATTCTTTGCCGATCCTGGTCAATCTTGTGCTGGAACATGGATTCCTCGCCGTCTTGCCGGAGGCTTCGTTTGCCAAGATGGACGGGCCGCTCGATGCCGTCAGGCTCGAACCGGATTATGACCTGAAACTCACCCTCGCCTGGCCCCCGAGCTTCGCCGCGCGGCGACTTGCCGATCTGGTGCTGAAGTCGCTTTGGGTGCAACCGACCACCCTGGGATGAATGGAGTGGCCAATCACACTGCCGCACCGGGCGAGCCTCAAATGATGCCCCATGCCCGAAATCGCCCCCTGCCGGTCATCTCTCTCAAGCCCAGCTCCAAGACAATCCGCCGTGCCGCCTGCGGCGTCACGCCGAGGGTCTTGGCGACCATGCCGGCCGAGACAAGCGGCCTCGCAAGGACCAGGTCCACGAGTTCCGGTAGTTTTGACGAGGTCCGCCGCCCCTCCAGCTTCCGCTCCATCATTTTTCGCGCCAGCGCCAGCCGATCGTGCTCCTTCAGCCCGAGCTCAGCAGCCGCGATCAGCCCTTCGGCAATGGCGACCAGCCGGGTCTCGCGATGGCGATGCCGGCGCCGGTCGATGGAAATTGTTTTCAGTCCGATGTTGATGGCCGCGAGATGGGTGCCGGTCGTCACGCCTGCTTGGCGCAGGATCGAGGCGACCAACAGTCGTCCAAGCCAGGGCGCATGCTGGAGCACCGCCAGCTCATCCCACGCATCCAGGGCAACGATCCCCCGCAGCACCGCCGGCAGATCCTCCACCTGCCGCAAGACCTCGTTCCATTCCGCCAACCGTTGGTCCTCGTCCCAGTCGAGATCATAGACCAGCGGATCCCTTTCCGGCGTGCTCGCGCTTTCGACGGGGCGCTTTGCCTGTTCGATGGCGGCATCCGATCGGGCGAGCAGAGCGTCGATGGCGGCGAATTCGGCATCGAGCAGGCCGGAGCCGTCATCGCTTTCTTCCGCCTCCCATCCTTCCACGACATCGCCAGTGAGAGGCCCGCTCTCCGCGCTTGCCGCAACGCGGTCCGGCACCGGTGCCGCCATCTGTCCTCGCAAGCTTCGCAGGCCTTCGGCCGATAGCGCCCAGCCGGGCAATTGCGACGCAATGCGCCGTCGGGTTTTCAACACGTCCCGGGCGATGGTAAGTTCGTGAGTGGGGGCGCGAATGTCTCTAAGGGCGTCGTGGAGCACTAGGTCTTCAATATGGACGAGCTCGCCGTCGAGCCACAAGGATGCGCATGCATCGGAAAATTGCATGCGTTCGATCCAGCCGGCGCCGACCGGCGAGCGGGCAACGCGCTCATCCAGCCGGGCAAGCGCAACGCCTGCGTCGAAAGCGGGGCGCACCACGTCCGTAAAGCTCAACTTGGTGGGATCATAAGCCATTGAAATCGTGGTAAACGATTTCCGAACCGAACTCTATATCCGCCTTAATATTCAACTTGGGAAACGGTTGTCGATGGATCATCTGACTTTCGGTGAGCGCAATTCCTGACAGCCGGTAGTTTAACGCAGGCCATAATGCCCGTATCACCGGGATTTCGGGCTAACTAACGACACCGCGCGTCACCGCGACCTGCGCTGGCTTCACGCCACGGCTGGAATGCATCCAGCGCAGACAGTTTAAAGAAAAAGCGGAGTTCCCGCTTATGTTTCGACATAGCCGCTGCACCGACTTTAGGTCCTGCCTAAAGGGCATCCAAAGCGGCACAGCCGTCTTGCAATCTGAAGACCTAGTTTAACCGGTGATGAAGCCGTCCGATTCAAGGCGCATGCAGACGGCGCGGGGCTCGGTGTAAGCATGCACGACTTCCGTTCCGAATTCCCGTCCAAGGCCCGACAGTTTCACCCCGCCAAAGGGCATGGATGTATCTAGGACGTTGTGCGTGTTGATCCAGACCGTACCAGCGTCGATCTCGGCAGCCAGAAGATGCGCTTTGTTCAAATCACGGGTCCAGATGCTGGCGCCGAGCCCGAATTCGGTATCGTTTGCAAGAGACTTGATCTGCCGAAGGTCATTGATCGGCATCGCAATGACGACCGGCCCAAACACTTCTTCCCGCGCAATCCGCATACCAGCACGTCCACCGGTCAGCACGGTCGGCTGATAGAAATAGCCCTTTTGGCCGTTACGTGCCGCGCCGCAAAGAGGTACGGCGCCCTCATCGAGGCCGCTGGCGACAAGTGCAGAAACCCGCTCTATCTGGCGCGCGGAAATCAGCGGCCCAAGCTGGGTATCCGGATCAAAGCCGCTGCCCAGTCGAAGCTCGCTGGCGATCCGGGCGACACCCGCACTCACCTCGTCGAAAACCGAGGCTTCAATAAAAAGCCGGGAGCCTGCGGTACAGACCTGCCCGGAGTTGGGGAAAATGGCATTCGCCGCACCGGGGATCGCCTTGTCGAGGTCTGCATCGGCAAGGATGATGGTCGGGGATTTGCCGCCAAGCTCGAGCGTTACGCGCTTCATATGGCGTGCTGAAGCTTGGAGAATGCGCTGGCCCGTCGCCGTGGATCCGGTGAATGCAATCTTACGCACTTTGGGATGATCAACGAGCGCCTGCCCTGCTTCCTGGCCGTAGCCAGTGACGATATTGACTGCGCCGTCCGGTAATCCTGCTTCAAGGATAAGCTCGCCAAGACGAAGCGTGGTAAGCGAAGCCTCTTCCGATGGTTTGAGGACAATCGTGCAGCCGAAGGCGATTGCAGGCGCGATCTTCTGGATCGCTTGTCCAAGCGGGAAATTCCAGGGCGTTATCCCACCGACAACACCGACAGGCCTGCGGTCGGTATAGGCGCGATAAGTGCCGCCATCATCGAAGAGCGGCGAAAGCGTGATGTACTCCCCGTTGACCTTTGATGCCCAACCGCCGTAGTAGCGCAAAGCGTCGATCGCGAACTGCATATCGACATTCCTGGAGACGAAATAGGGCTTGCCGTTGTCCAGAGTCTCCAGGCGTGCGAGTTCATCGGCGTCGCGCTCGATGAGGATGGCCAGCTTCTCAAGCAACCGGCCGCGGTCAATCGGACGCATCTTCTGCCACAAGGTGCTTTCGAAGCAGCGCTGTGCCGCATCAACTGCCCGGCCGATGTCATCCGCAGATCCGGCGGCAATCTCGGCGATCTTGTCTTCCGTCGCTGGGTCGTAGACGGTGATAGTTCGACCATCGGCAGCCTCACACCATTTGCCGTCGATCAACATACGCCCCGCCGGAATCCGCACTGGCGCGCCCCCGGCCCTCTCGATCATCGCTAGCATTTAAAGACACTCCAACTTAATGCGGATCATGGTGCTGCCGAGCGATCAGCTGGGTCTCGAAGATCGGCTGGTCGCGTGGCGCCTCTCAGCATTCAATGGCGTGAAAATGACAACCTTGCGTCGCCAAGGTCCAATAGTATTGGAGAACTGGATCAATCGCGATCTGTTATCGCTGAAGCCTTCTGACGCATCTTTTTGCTCTTGATCAGGCGCTTAGGAAGGTCAGGAACCGCTGCAGCGCCGGTAAGGCATGTTGGGCGCGATGAACGAGTGCGAGATTGAGCCCGACATCCAGGCCGTTTACCAAAACAAGTTCAACCCCGTTGGGCTTGCGCCATTTCTGGCATTCGTTGACCAGGGCATTACCCAGTCCCGTTGTGACCAGCGCCAGCATCTCAGCTTCGTTCTCGGCTTCATGCACAACGCTGACTGCGACGCCTGACTGAAACAGGGCACGGTGCAGTTCATCATGAAAGGCAGGACTTGCGCGTCGATGAAACTGGATCATCGGCAGACCGGCAAGCTCCGAAATATCAAGGGATTTCCGCCGTGCAAAAGGGGACGCCGACGGTACGGCGAGCATCACGTGATGGCGAGCAATGTGATGGACGGCCAAAAGCGGATCCTGGGGCGGGTTATAGAGAAATCCCGCATCGATCCGGCCGTCATAAATGCCCTCAACCTGATCTAAACTTCTCATGGAGTTGAGGACCAGCGTCACATTCGGGTTATCCCTCCGAAATGCCATGATGGTCTCGGGGATGACACCGTTCCAGGCTGCCACTTCGATAAAGCCCAGCTTCAGCATTCCAGACTCACCACGCGATACCGCCTGCGTTTCGCTAACCGCATGGCTCAGATCAACGAGGATCTTTCTGCAGTGATCACGAAACGTCACTCCAGCTGCAGACAGTTTTACGCCACGTGGGAGACGCTCGAAAAGAGTGACCCCGAGTTCTCCCTCCAGAAGTTGAATCTGCCTGCTGAGCGCTGGTTGAGCGATGTGGATGCGCTCGGAGGCACGGCCGAAATGCTCGTCCTCGGCAACGGCGATGAAATATCGAATTTGTCTCAGATCCATACAGACTGATAGCAATTCGCTATGATCGATGACAAGCGATAATATTGGACCGATCCCGCCGCAGCCGCCTATCCATTCGGAAGACAAAGATCCGGTTTCTGTCATGGATAGAAACAGGACGCATGAGGGATCGGGTATGAACACTCCATTTACCGCGTTCGAGGCTCAGGCCAATGATCACCCGCAAGCACCAATGCTCATCATACCGGCGAGCGCCGGCCTGAGCTATGCGCCGAACGGGCTTCGCAAGTCCTATAGTGAGGTTCAGAGTGAAGTGCGTGCCATCGCAAGCCGCTTTGCCGAAGCTGGTTATGGCGCGGGATCCCGGGTCGCGCTGCTTCTGGAGAACCGGCCCGAATTCTTTACCGTCTGGCTTGCACTGAACGGACTGGGCGTCTCGATCCTGCCAATCAATCCGGATCTTCGCGCCACCGAACTCGATTACCAGCTTGCTGTCGCCGATGTTGATCTACTGGTAACCTATTCAAAGCAGGCGCCCACCCTGTTGCATCTGCAAGAAGGGCCGGTCCGGGTGATCGAAACGTCTGATCCGATCCCGCCGGCAGGGACCAGGGCCGCGCGCCAGACAGGGGCTGCGGAAGACGAATGCGCGTTGCTTTTCACCTCGGGGAGCACCGGCAAGCCAAAGGGATGCATGCTTTCCAACGCGTACTTCATGAACCTCGCCGACTGGTACATAAACCAGGGCGGGATCGCGGCGATCGAACGCGGCCAGGAGGTGGCGCTGACACCCTTGCCGATGTTCCATATGAATGCTCTCGGCTGCACGGCGCTTGGCATGATCATTTGCGGTGGGGCGATCGTCCCGCTGGACCGGTTCCATGCCAGCCGCTGGTGGCAATCGATCAGCGAGTCCGGCGCGACCATCATCCATTGCCTTGGTGTCATCCCGGCGATCCTGCTGCGGTTGCCGTCATCGCGCTTCGATCGTGATCACCGCGTGAAATTTGCCTTTGGTCCAGGTGTCGATGCGCAGCACAAGATTGAGTTCGAAGCGCGCTACGGGATCCCTCTCGTCGAGGCCTGGGCGATGACGGAAACGGGCGGTCGCGCAACAACGACCACCGCCTGCGATGACTACGCCCCAGGACTGCGCTGTGTCGGTCGTCCCCGCCAGGGCATGGACTACCGCATCATAGACGATTTCGGCAACGACGTTGCGCTTGGCACACCAGGTGAACTGATCGTGCGTGCAGCAGGTTGCGATCCGCGCAGCGGCTTCTTCAGCGGGTATCTCAAGGATGAAGAGGCCACCGAAGCTGCATGGGCCGGCGGCTGGTTCCACACTGGCGATGTTCTCTACGAGGACGATAAGGGCCTGCTTTATTTCTTTGATCGGAAAAAAAGCATCGTGCGCCGCAGCGGCGAGAACATTGCGGTCCTTGAAGTCGAAACGGCCCTGCAAGGCAACACGATGATCAAGGCCGTTGCGGTGACGCCCGTACCGGACGAGCTGCGTGGTGAGGAAGTTTTCGCATTTTTCGTTGATGGCACTCATCAGAACCATGGCACCAGAAGGCAGCTGGCAGAGGACGTCGTGCGAGCCGGCGCCCAGCACCTCGCGTATCACAAGCTTCCCGGCTATGTCGCCTTCATCGATGCCCTGCCGCTGAGCTCAACACAAAAACTGCAGCGCGGCGAGATCAAGACCATGGCTGCCGAGTTGGTAAAAGGAGGCCAGGTTATCGACCTGCGTGATCTCAAGGCAAGCCTGCGCCGGAAAGCGGAGCAGGCTTGATGGCGGCTGGGACAGCGCGAAAGTCTTACGATGGAATTGTCGCCGCGGTGCCGGTCACCGTGCCTTACGAACGCTTTTCGATCCATCCCGCGCAATGGTGGCTCGGGCGGGCATTGAGGGCGTTGGTTGATGCTTCTGGTATCAGTCACCGAGATTTCGACGGGTTTGCAATGGCGAGTTTCTCGACCGCTCCCGATACAGCCATCGGGCTTACCCAACATTTCGGCTTGTCGCCGCGCTGGCTCGATCACGTCCCCATGGGCGGTGTCGCGGGCGTCATCTCCCTCCGCCGAGCGGCCAGAGCAGTGCAGGCTGGCGATGCCGATATCGTCGCCTGCGTGGGCGGAGACACCAATCATGTGGATAGTTTCCGGAAAACCCAGGCCAATTTTTCTCGCTTTGCCCAGGACGCGTCCTATCCTTACGGAGCCGGCGGCGCCAATGCGAGCTTTGCGCTGATCGCTCGAAACTACATGAACTGCTTCGGAGCCAGGCGCGAGGATTTCGGCAAGCTTTGCGTTGCCCAACGTGAGAATGCGCTAAAAAACCCCAATGCGCTGATGAAGAAGCCGCTCACGCTCGACCAGTACATGACCGCCCGTGCCATCGCCGACCCGATCCATCTCTTCGACTGCGTCATGCCCTGCGCCGGCGCCGAAGCGTTTCTGGTTATGCGGGAAGAGACGGCGAAATCACTGGGACTGGCATATGCACATATCCTGTCGACGATAGAGCGTCATCATGCGTTTGCCGACGACGACGTGCAATATCGGGGCGGCTGGGTCCGCGATATCGAGGAACTCTATGCCATGGCGGGAGTCACGCCGGACATGATCGACGTGTTGCAGACCTATGACGACTACCCGGTCATTTCGATGATGCAGTTCGAAGACCTTGGCTTCTGCAAGAAGGGTGAGGGACCGGACTTTGTGCGCAGCCACACGTTCGAGATCGAGGGCAGTTTCCCTCACAACACGAGTGGCGGGCAGCTTTCCGTCGGGCAGGCCGGTGCCGCTGGCGGCCATCTCGGTATCGTTGAGGCACTGCGCCAGGTCATGGGTACCGCTGGCCCGACCCAGGTTATCGGCGCGCATATGGGCCTGGCATCCGGCTTCGGAATGATCAACTACGACCGCGGCCTGGCATCCGGCGCCGTCATTCTTGCGGGATCCAAGACGTGACAGACCCGATCGCACCCCCGAAGCGCAAGAACCCACTGATGAGAACGCGGCGGGCCCTGCTGCCGCCATCTGCCCGCAGTCGCACCGCTCAGGGTTTGACATGGGCAGCGGCTGAGGGCCGGTTTGCGCTACAGACCTGCCAGGAATGCCATCGCTTTGCGTATCCGCCGCGTGACGTCTGTCCGGATTGCCTGTCGAGCCACCTGACCTTTGTCGATGCCCCGGCAGGCGGGATGCTGGTCACGGCAACGACGATCCGCATGACAAGCGATCCCTACTTCCGTGAACGCATGCCGTGGCGTCAGGGCATCGTGACGTCCGATTGCGGTCCCAGGATCATCGCCAATCTGCATCGCGGCTGTTTGGATGGCGAACGGGTGCGGCTGACACTTCAACTCGACAAATCAGGCAATGCGGCAGTTTTTGCGTGGCCCGACAAGGACGAACCTCACATGGATGACGATCCTGCACTCCGCGAAATGACCGCTAATCCGAAATTTCGACGGGCATTGGTTACCGACGGAAGAAACCCGGTCGGCCAAGCCATGGCAAAAGCCCTTTCGAGGGCTGGCGCCACGCAAATCTTTGTCGGGATCGCACAACCGTGGAAGCCTCTTGCCGAAGAGGAAGCCTTGCTCGCGATCAACGGCGTGGAACTGGTTACGCTGGATCTGAACAATGAGAAGTCGGTGGTGGAGCTCGCAGCAGATATCGGCGCCAAAGTCGATATTCTGATCAACACAGCCGATCATACCCGGCCGGTTCATCTCTTCGAGGAAGGCGGCTCCCGTAAGCTCTTCGACGCCATAAATGCCACCGTGCTGGGCTCGATGCGCCTAGCGCATGCCTTCGGACCAGTGATGGTCAGCCGTGGTGCCGATGGGGTCAACTCCGCTGCGGCGTGGGTCAACGTGCTCTCAGCCTACGCTCTGGCCAACCTGCCGGAGTACGGGGTGCTTTCGGTGTCACATGCGGCCAGCCTGTCGCTGTCACATTGGCTGCGATCGGAATTGCGCAATGGCGGCGTCAAGCTGATGAATGCCTTTGTTGGGCCTCTGGACACCGAATGGTTCCAGACCGTCCCGCCGCCAAAAGTTGCGCCGGCGCAACTGGCAGAGGCGGTTGTCGATGGCCTGCGTCTGGGACTTGAAGAAATCTATGTCGGCGACGTGGCCAAAGACATCCGCGCACGCCTCGCAGCAAATCCGAAAGCACTGGAGCGGGAGATCGGCAAATGAACTTGGACGCAGTGACACCTCAATCGACACTTGCCTCGCTCGCCTTAGAGATCGCCACAGGCGCCATCGACGTGATCGACCTGACGCAGACGCTCTCCTCGGATTTCCCGACGATCGTCCTGCCACCAGAGTTCGGCCAGACCGCACCTTTCCGCATGGAGCGCATTTCCTGCTACGACAGCAGGGGGCCGGGTTGGTACTGGAACAACATCTCGTTCGGCGAGCACACTGGCACCCATTTCGACGCGCCGATCCACTGGTATACTGGGAAGGATCTACCCCTTAACACCGTCGATACCCTGCCGATGCCCGACATGGTGGCTCCTGCAGTTGTCATCGACTGCTCGGCTCAGGCGGACGCAGACGCGGACTATCTTCTGGGAAAAGCGGATGTCCTGGCTTGGGAAGAGCGGTTTGGGCACATTCCCGCGCGCAGCTGGGTTCTCATGCGGACCGACTGGTCGAAGAAGTCTGGCCGCGAATATGCCAATCTGAAGGAAGATGGTGCCCATACGCCGGGGCCGGACGCGGAGGTCATCCGCTGGCTGGTCGAAGAGCGAAATATTCTCGGATTTGGAACGGAAACAATTGGTACGGATGCCGGGCAAGCCGGACATCTTTCGCCGCCGCACCCCGCTCACCACTATCTTCACGGAGCGGGGCGATACGGGCTGCAATGCCTGGCCAATCTCGACCGTCTACCGCCGACCGGTGCCGTAATAATTACAACGCCGCTGAAGATCCAGAATGGGTCGGGCAGCCCGCTTCGCGTGGTTGCACTCGTGGCTGTCTGAGCCAGGCCCACAAGAGGGAAGTCTCCAAGCCCAATTGCCGTCTCCGTTTCGCCGTTGAGGGCGCGGCCCGGGACGGCAAGCAGGGTCCGCGTCGTATCGCGTGGTCGACGTCGGTCGACGTCCACCGATTCAATCCTGATAAATATTCTAGACGTTACGCCGCAGCCGCGCACATGAAAATAGTTTTGGCTGCGCGAGACCGGGGGCGTCGGCACGCATAGTGCAGCAGCCACACCCAAAGTTCCGGAAGAGTTTGCGTCATATGCCCGGCATGGCGCTAGGCTTGGGGATTGCCTTTCGCGGCGACCACCAGTTCTTTGGTGTATGGGTGCTGCGGGTTGTCGAAGACCTCGTCTACCGGACCCTGTTCGACAATCTCGCCCTTGCACATGACGAGCGCGCGGTCGCAGATGTGGCGGACGACCGCAAGGTCGTGCGAAATCAACAGCAGCGAGAACGAGGCATCGTCGCGAAGGCCACGTAGCAGTTCGAGGATTTGCGCCTGCACCGAAACATCCAGGCCCGAGACGATCTCGTCGGCGATCAGGAGGCGCGGATTCGAACAGAGTGCTCGTGCAATGTTGACGCGCTGCTTCTGCCCGCCCGAGAGCTGATCAGGAAAGCGTCCGATCGCATCGGGTGGCAGCATGACCTTTGCTAACAGGTCGCGGGCCAGATTGTTTCGCTCCTCGGAAGAAGGCGCGTTGTGGCGACATTCCAGGCCTTGGGTCACAAGGCTGCCGATGCGCCGACGGGGGTTGAGCGCGGATTGCGGATCCTGAAAAACAAGCTGAACCTGATCAAAAAACCTGTCGCGGGGCGTCGTACTGCGATCCAGTCCGACGACCTCGAGCGCACCGTCGGTAACATCCTCCAAGCCGACAATCAGCTTCGTCAATGTGCTCTTGCCCGAACCGCTTTCGCCGACGATGCCGACAAATTCGCGTTCGCGCACCTCGAAGTTCAGCCCGCGCAGGGCCTCGACCTGTTGCACCCGTCCGAGCCAATCTCGTTGCCGGTATGTCTTGCCAAGTGCGCTAGCCCGGAGCACGAATTTATCACCGAGCTCCGCGGCAGCCCGACCTGTCATCAACGGCGGGGGGGCAATGAGTGCGGTCTGTTCTGGCCGATGGCAGGCGGACCAATGGCCGGGTGAGACGGTATGCGGCAAAGGACTGATGGTTATGCAAACCTCATCTGCAATGGGGCAGCGCGGCGCAAATTCACAGCCCTTCATCACCGTCCTCTCGATGGCGCTGGGCATCGATTTCGGGAGAGTGCGCAGCCGCGTCATCGGTCCGGAGAGGTTCGGCATCGCCAGATTGAGGCAGCGGGAATAGGGGTGCTTGGGCTCTTTTATGATCTCCCGCGCGTCGCCTCGTTCGACTACTCGGCCGGCATAGAGAACTGCCACGTCATCGCAGATATCGGCTGCCAACTGGAGGTCGTGGGTAATGAAGAGCATGGAGGTGTTGTGAGCCCCCCGCATCCTTGCAATCAGCTCAACGACTTTCCGTTGGCTCGTGACGTCAAGCGCGGTCGTCGGCTCGTCCGCAATGACAAGACGGGGATTGGAAGCAAAGGCCATCGCGATCAGGACCCGCTGCAACATGCCTCCCGACAGCTGATGCGGATAGCTCTTCAGCAGGTCCAACGGCCGGTCCAAACCCACTTCCGTGAAGAGCTCGATCGCACGCTCCTGGCGCTTTCGCGCCGTGCCGAAACCCACTCTCGCCAGATGACGGCCGATCTGCTGGCCAATGGTCAATGTCGGGTTGAGTGCCGTCATCGGCTCCTGCGGGATGAAGCCGATATCCCGACCGAGGAGGTCTCTGCGGGTCTTCCGGTTCATGTCTGTGAGCGTCAGACCGTCAAAATCGATCGAACCGCCTGATATCCGCAGCCCGTTTGGCAACGTATCAGCAATCGCGCTGCCGATCATCGACTTGCCGGCGCCAGATTCCCCGATAATGCCAAGAATTTCTCCCGGACGCACCGCAAGATCGACATTGTGCAGGATTTGCTCGCCCGTTCTCAGGCAAATCTCAAGATTCTTGATGTGTAGGATATGGTGTTCCATCATGGCTCAACCGTTCCGCTGTGCGATTTCACGAGGGTCGAGAACCCGGCGGAGCCCATCTCCCAACACGTTGAAACTCAGCACGGTTACAAAGATCGCCAGGATCGGCAGTGCCAAGCCCCACGGTGCGTCAAACATGTCGATGCGCGCGTCCGCAATCATCTGGCCCCAAGCCGGAACATCGGACGGTACTCCCATAGCGACGAAGGAAAGGATGGCCTCAACCACGACCGAAATTCCCATTTGCAGGCTTAGCAGCGTGATGAGCATGGGAAGCGTGGCGGGAAAGATCTCCCGAAGGATGACGCGCGGATGAGAAAAGCCGACAAGGCGGGCGAAGGATACGTAGTCCTTCCCGCTGACAACCTGCACTTCGCTGCGCAGTACGCGGCAAAACCGGGTCCAGTCGACAAGGATGATCGCCAGGATGACCTTGTCCGTTCCAACGCCGAGGCTGATGATAAGCAGCATGGAAAGGACGACCGGCGGGAACGAGAGCCAGATCTCGACGACGCGGCTGATCAGCCAATCGACCCATCCCCCGAAATAGCCGGCCAGATGGGCGAAAACGGCACCAAGGATCATCGCCCCGAAGGATGCTGCCGTGGCAACGACCATCGCAGTGCGCGCGCCGTAGATAAGTCGCGAGAGCGTGTCACGGCCGAGGCTATCGGTTCCCAGCAGATGGTCAGCGGCACCGTCCGGCATCCAGAAGGGCGGGGCCAGGACATAGAGAAGGTCCTGGTCATTCGGATGGTAAGGTGCCAGCCACGGCGCGAAAATTCCGCAGAAGAGCACCAACAGAGCAATAGAGCCGCCCACTAGGATGTTAAGGTCGTACAGCCAGGGAGACTTGCCCATTACTTGCTCCTCAGCTTCGGATTCAGGAGATATGCCGCCGCATCCGCAAGAGAATTGAAAAGGAGCGTGGTGGCGCAATAGATCAGTGCAATCGCCATGATGACCGAAAGGTCCGCCGTCTGCATTGCCTTAACCATGAGATTTCCAAGACCAGGAAACGAGAAGATCATCTCGACCAGCAATGTGCCACCGAACAGACCACCGAACTGTGTTCCGACCAGGATCACCACCGGGAGGATCGCATTCTTCAAAGCCTGCCCGAACAGAATCTCGCGGTCGCTCAGGCCCCGCAGGCGGGCCTGCCGGATGTAGCTTTCCTGGTAGGTATTGAGAAGGCTGGAATGCAGCACCCTGATAATCGTCGGTGAAAAGGCAAGTCCCAGCGCGATGACTGGCAGCGCGAAATGATGCAGGACGCTTGCAAAGATGGAAAGATCGCCGGTGAGGAGTGAATCGATGAGCAGAAAGCCCGTATGCGTCGGCACCTGCATGCCGGGATCGAGTCGACCGTTGACCGGGAAAATCGGTATGAGCATGCCAAAAATGAGGATGAACAGAAGGGCGAGTAGAAAATCCGGCAGAGCCATAATGACCGACGTGATGACCATTCCGGCGGATTCAAAGATCGTGCCTCGGACCGAGAAGATCACGATGCCGCCGGCAACCCCGACGATGATCGCGAACATCAGCGCCGACAACGCAAGCTCGATCGTTGCGGGCAGGCGTTCAAGCACAATGGAGGAGGTCGGCATTCGGTATTGCGCCGAATCTCCAAGGTCGCCCACAATGGTACGCTGAAACCACAACGAGTATTGCTGCCATATGGGCTTGTTCAGCCCCATCTCTTCACGCTTTGCTTCCACCTGCGCGATCGTCGCTGAAGGGGGCAGCGACATCTGCGCGGGATCCACGGGCAGAATACGCAAAGTCACGAAAACCAGAATCGTAACGATCATGAAGACAGGGACGACTGAAATTAACCGCCGGCCCAGCACCCGAAAGATTGACTTGATCAAAACCACACCTCCAAGCCGTCAGCACCTCGGAACCCACACCATTTGTCAATTCCGAGGTTGGACTTTTACCCGACTATGCCGATGTGATACCGGCCGGTCGGATAAGTCCATTGGCTGAGGGCGTCAGCTTGATGTTCTTTGTGTAGCCAATGGTCTGGATGGCCTGTAGTAACGGAATAATCGCTCCCTCGTTGACGAGAAACTTGTTGAGCGCTTCATACCCCTGGATGCGCTTTTCATAGTTTGGCTCCTTGAGGAGCGACTTGACCATGGCTGTGATTTCCTTGGTTCTGTAGGTCGAAAAGGGCAGATCTTCATCAAACATGTTTCCGGCGAACAGTTCCGGATCACCGGTACCGTTCTCCCAGACGAAGAGGGATGCGTCCGGCAGTTTCCCCGCAGCGTTCAGATCATACCATTGCGCTTCCGTGATCACGGTCAAATTGGTCTTGATTCCGACTTTTTCCCACATCGTCACAATTGCGCGGGAAATGTCATAGTCGCCTGGAAACTGGCCATTCGTGGTGGCAAAGTTCAGGGTCAGTGGCCTGTTTTCGCCATAGCCCGATTCCGCCAGGAGCGCCTTGGCCTTTTCCGGATCGTAAGCGAAGTGGAAGTCAGGCGGAAAGCTCGGCATGCCCGGAATGGTCGGCACGTCGATCGTAACGGCATCGCCACCGAAGAACGCCTTGGACAACAGCTTCTTGTCAATCGCATGATGGGCCGCCAGGCGGACATTGCGATCGGCGAAGGTCCCGTCGGCACGCACGGTCACGTAGATGATACGGGCAATGGGGTTGGCAATTGCATTCAGGTTCTCGCTCTTCTGCAACCGCTTGACGTCGCGCACCGAAAGTTCCATGGCGATATCGACCGTTCCAGATTCCAGGGCGGCCAGGCGAGCGGTCGGATCAGGAATGATCTCGAACGTCAACTGCTTGATCGAGGGACGCTCACCCCAGTAGTCGTCGCGTCTGGCCAGAACAATACGGCTGTCGCGCTTGTACTCGACTAGCTTGTAAGGCCCGGACCCCATGGGGGAAGTCTGCAGGCCCTGCGCTCCCACTCTTTCAGCATAAGCCTTCGAGATGATGTAGCTGGCACTGAAGCCGAGCCATTGCGGCGCAGTGGGAAATGGCTTGGAGAAGCGCATGATGGCTTCCGTGGGAGAGATCACTTCAATGTCGGAGACCGCGCCGAAGCCGACAATCAAGTCGATCTTGTCACCATTTACAAAACGCTCGTGGAAGGTGTAGCGGAAGTCCGCCGCCGTCAGCGGGGTTCCGTCGGAGAACTTCACGTCGTCGCGCAGCTTCACCCGAAGGCTCATGGCATCATCAGCGAGAACCCATTCGGTGAACACACTAGGCACGAGCTTCAGTTCAGGTGTGTAGTCGATCGGCTGGTCAAAGACCGCCTTGAGGATCGACTGTGGGTCCGGCGCCTGCCGCTGATTGGGGTCCCATGTGACAGGATCGGTCATCCATGCGATCGAGATATTGTCGATTTCGCCCGCGAAGGCAAAGTCTGGACGAGCAAGCAATGCACAGCCGGCTGCACCGGCAAGTTTCATGAACAGGCGTCTGTCGAGATCATTCATGCGGAACCCCTTATTTGTTTATTCTGGTTCTTGGTGGCCGCCCGGACTGCGGCTTGATGATGCCTGAAGATCGGTTCGTTCGCGATGGCGCTCGCCGCTGCAGAAAACCTCTCGTTGGGCCTCGCTATTTTATCTGTTGCTGAGACACTACGTTGCGGCTACCGTAGCGTCTATATCATTTCGGGCCGATATTTTTGCATTTCAGGCCATATTGAGACTTTGACTGGCCTCTAATGACGATTTGCGAAACAATAATTCCGCATTATTTTATATATAAAATAATTCTGCGCGCTGGAGGAGCAAATGACTAATATCAAGGCACGCGTTACCACCGTCTCCGCTCCACGCGGCAAGGCGACGGCAAGCGATGAGGCGACCGTGAGGCGTTTCTTCCTCGATCTGATCGTCAACGAGATGCCACCTGACAACCCGGAATGTCGTCGCGTCCTTGCCAAGTTCAAGGTCACCGCCGGCAAGGCGGTCAGCCCCTATTCGACTTACCCCCTGAAGTCCTTTGTCGCCTTTGCCGAAGAGGTTGCTCAAATCCTTGGCCGCCCCTATCTCGGGCTGGAACTCGGGCAAGGCTTTCGCATATGGGAAATTGGGCCTGTCTATCCGCTTTTAGCAACAGCCCCCACCTTGCGCGATGCACTCGATGTATTTTCGCGCTTTCAGGCCAGCTGGCAAAGTCACACCACGCTGGCAGTCACTCGGGAATTTGACGAAACCAGATACGGATATCTGATCGACAACCTGGAAATCTGGCCCCGCATTCAGGATTCGGAAAATGCCATCAGTGGGTTGTGCGCGCTAATCCGGCAAATGCTGTCGGATCGCTGGAGCCCGGCAGAGGTCACTTTCGAGCATGACGTGTCGCAAAGAAGTGAAGTTCTCTCGCGGTTTTTTCGTTGCCCTATCAGAGGCAACGCGAGCTCGAACATGATTGTGGTCCGGGACGCTGACCTAGACAAGCCTCTGCATGCCTGGATCAACTCCAACGCGCCTGCAAGAGCGATCGTCGAGCGGCATTTGTTCGATTTGCTTCGCCCGCCGGAAGATCCCTTTCGTCCCCTCCCCGAAAGACTGGCACAGTTGATCGACCAGCGCCTCGGTCGGGAGGGCGTTGATCTGGAGTCTCTTGCCGAGAAATTGGGACTGGCCCCACGGACTCTTCGCCGTCAGCTCAGCACATTCGGAACGAGCTTCAGCGAGGTCCTCAACCAGGAGCGCCGAAAAAAGGGAGAGATGTTGCTCAGTACAGGAACAATCAAGCTTAGCCAGCTTGCGACCCACCTCGGCTATGCAAACCAGTCAGCGTTCTCGAGAGCCTTTCGTGACTGGGCGGGTGAGCCGCCGAGTGCCGCATTGCGACGTGCGCGTCGTCCCGAGGTTGCGTCCGAGCCGGCGGACAATGAAACCGAGGAGTAGAGCGAAGAGCATGCGAAGCGGCGGCAGCATAGCCGCTTCGCATGCAAGATACTCTAGCCGGCGAATCGACCTGACAGCAAAGCGCCGAAGCCCGGAATGCGAGGCTCGAGGCCGAGTTTGGTCAGCATCTGATAGGTCGTTGCCACGGAGGCAGACAGAACCGGAATACCGCATTCATCCTCGACCCTCTGGATCGCCGACAAGGACGGCATCTGGACACAGGCAGAGAGGACGAGCGCATCAATGTTCTGCAGGTCAAGCCGTTTGTAGATCTCCAGCAGATTTGCCGGGTCCTGCGCGGCCACCTCGAGATTGTCAGGGATTTCGAGGGCCACGAAGTCTGCAACCTCGACGCCTTCCTCCTCGATATAATCCGCAACCAATTTGGTCAGCGGCTTCATATAGGGCGCCACAATCGAGATCCGTTTTGCGCCCATGACATGGAGACTGTCGACGAGAGCACCGGCGGAGCTGACAACGGGAGCGGGATGGCCATTGTCAACCGTTACTCTGTGCAGACGCTCCTGGCTTTCCCGATGGTAGCCTTTGCCCATTGCCATGATGGCGACAAGGCAGGCATAGCCCATGACGTCTACATCCGCGTCGGAAAGCTCAAGCGCGCAACGATCACTGTCGCGGTCCATGGTCTTCAGCTCCTCAGGGGTAACTTTCTTCATGCGCATCCGCGAGGAATGGAAGGAGAAGGTCTCCGGCAAATGCACTTCACGAGTGCGTAGCATTGCCGGAATTTCCCGTTCCATCGTGAGGTTCGACGAGGGAACGATCTGGCCGATCTTGTAGGATTTGCTCATAGTCATTCTCCGATCTTCACGACTGGATTGCGCAGCACGCCGATCCCATCGACGCCGCATTCGATCACATCACCCGGCCACATCCATTCTTGCGGATCACGCCCCGCGCCAACGCCAGCAGGCGTGCCGGTGGCGATGATGTCGCCCGGCTCCAGCGAAATGCCAGACGAGATATCGGCAATGAGCGTCGGGATGTTGAAGAGCAGGTGCTTTGTGTTGGAGCGCTGCTTTTCCTCGCCGTTTTTCTTGAGCCAGAGGGTGAGATTATGCGGATCCGGTATCTCGTCGGCCGTGACGATGGCCGGGCCGAAGGGGCAATAGCTGTCTTGTCCCTTGGAGAAGATCCACTGACCCGCGCGGCGGTTGTCGCGGGCCGACACGTCGTTGATGACCGAATAGCCGAAGACGTGGCTCATTGCGTCTTCCACACGAATGCGTGTTGCCCGCTTGCCGATGATGACGGCAAGTTCGACTTCCCAGTCGAGCTGCTGCGTCATCGCCGCATTGTGCTGGATCGGCTCGCCATCCGCGATGATTGAAGTCGTCGGCTTTGAAAAGACCACCGGCTTCGTCGGCAGGTCCTTGGACGTGTCGAGCGTGCGGGCGGATTCCGCGACATGCTCGACATAATTCAGCCCGATACCGAAGATGTTCTTGCGCGGACGCGGGATGGGCGCCAGCATCCGGGCGTTTTCGACAGGCACGGCAATTCCCGGCGCGCGTTTGCCGTCGGTTTCCTTCAGCGCCCGGTCAAGGGCCGCCAACGCGTCCGGCCCCTGGTCGATGAGGTCGAGCATGGTTGCGGGAAAGCGCGTGCCGGTCGTCGCGCCGAGCTTTTCGACATCAATGACAAGGCCGCCATGTACGATGCCGAGGCGTCCTTCGGATGCCGCCGTCAGACGATATGTGACAAGTCTCATGAGTATTATCTCGATCAGTTGGACGAAAGAATCTGGTGACCGTCGTTGTCGACCAAGGCCTGCTCGGCATAGAAGCCAAGCTTGCGCATGGTCGGCAGGTCGTTGAAAGAAAACAGGCATGCGTCGTCGCCGACCTGCGTGTTGCAGTGCTCGTGCCACATCCAGGTCGGGACGCAGAAGATGTCCTTTTCCTTCCAGTCAAAGCGCTGGCCGTTGATGATGGAATAGCCTTCGCCCTTCGCGACCTGGTAGATGATGTTGCCGGTATGCCGGTGAGCCTGCGTGTGCTCGTTCGGCCGCAGCAACTGCATGTTGGCGCCCATCGTCAGCATCGGGTCATCGCCGGTGACAGGGTTCACGTAGCGCATGATCACGCCGTCATAGGGTGAGCCGTCGGTGACCTTGGAATACTTGACGAGCGCTTCGTAGGTCGGCTGCCAAGCGAACTTGAGAAGCGGCGAATAAGGCTTGTCCCACTTGTCGAGTTCCGGCCGCAGGCCGGGGCTGCCATAGGTCAGCGGGCTGTCGTTCAGCGGCAGCGTCACGGTCTGGTAGTCGTCCGGATGCACGGCGTAGAAATTGGCCTCCAGCGCATTGGTAAGCGGAATGTCGAGACCGTCCTGCCACATGCAGATCTCGCCGTCTTGGGCGATGCCGTGCTCGTGCCAGGTGCCGTTCGGCGTGATGACGAAGTCGCGGCCCTCCAGTTCGACCTTGTGGCCGTCGACGATCGTGTAGGCGCCCTTGCCTTCCATGATGAAGCGAAGGGCGGAGGCCGCATGCTTGTGCGCACCGGCGCGTTCGCCAGGCTTCATGACCTGGATGCCGGAAAAGAGCCAACCGCAGGCGGCGCTCACGTCGCGCCGCTTGGGATTGCGCAGATAAACGACCCGGCGTCCTGCATCTTCCGGACGGACGAGATCGATGGCACGCAATACCTGGCTGCGGAGATCTGCATTCTTCCAGAGGATCGGGGCAGAACTCGGCGTCGGCTGCCATGGCTCGATCGAGTTTGCCACCGTCCAAAGGGCGCCGGTGTCCAGTTCGGCTAGGTCATCGTAATAGGCCTCAAGCTCGGCATTGTCACGGACGCGGGCACGGCCGAGAATGTCATCATTTTGTGCTGTATTGGGCATGGTCACTTCCTTTCGTGGATTAGAGGTGCAGCGTTTCGGATGCAGGCTGTTGTTGAGGCGGCTCGGAGCCTTCCGCAGCCTCGCCCCGGGAGCACAATGCGACGGGCGGCAGAGGGGTCTGGTTCACATGAAGCTGGAACACGTCGAAGCGATTGTAGTGACCGACGATGTCGTGCATCTGCTTGGGTTGGATGCATCGCCTCAGGTCGATTTCGGCATAGACGATGCCCTCGTCGTCGATCAGGGGATCTCCCAACACCCGCCCGTCCGGGCCGATGATGCCGGAGAAGGCACTGGACTTGCGCTCCAGCAGAGCCCGTGCATCCGGCCTGACCTTCTCCATCTCCCTGATGATCTGCTCGGAAATCGTAGACGTTGAGACAATGGTGAAGACCTTGCCCTCGAAGCTGTGAGATTGCCCGCGCAGCTTGATCGCTTCAGCCATATCGTAGTCGGGAGGCGCCACAGGAAGCGAAATGTAGCTCGCGGCGTGTATCAATTCTCCTTGCGCCAGAAGCGTGAAGCGTGCCAGCGTGTTGGTGTTCTCACCGCATGCAAGGCCGCCAAGAGGACCGATCTCTGTGTCGTAAACCTTGAGACTGGAGCCGTCGCCGCCGGCCCAGGTCAGCTTCTCGGCCCAGGTGGGCACGAGCTTGCGATGCTTGCCGATGATTTTTCCGTTGGGGCCGATGAAGACCAGTGTGTTGTAGAGCGTGCCAAGAGAGACCGCGCTCCGCTCGTTGACGCCGATCACGACATACGCGTTGGTGGCTGCGGCCGCAGCGCAGACGATCTCTATCTCGGGACCGGGCAGAAAGACGGAGGCGCGAACAAGTCGCTCGAACCAAGTGCTTCCTGTCAGCGGATCGGTAATCCAGCTCCAGTAGGGATAGGCCGGAATGAAGACTTCCGGAAAGACGACGAGTCGCGCTCCGTTCCCGGCAGCCTCGGCGACGAGGCTGGCCGCCTTTTGTGCCGTCCTTTCCGCATCCAGGAAAACTGGGCTGGCTTGCACCGCGGCTGCCGTGAAAATCGGAAAATCCTTGTCGGGTAGCATTAGGCCTCCAGTCCACGCGTTTTGATGTGGCTTGCGCTGAATGGGAGGCGACGCTCCACATCCGCCACAAACCCCGGCGTCGGCGCTTAAAACCACCAGAGCCGTCCACCTCCGTTCGCCGGCCGATCGAAGCTTTTTATTCTGCCGCGTTGTCCGACTTGAATTAGTTTACATATAAAGTTATGCAATGCCATATATTTTTTTGGAGGCGATCATGGCTGAACGTTCTTTTGCCAAGGAAGTGGAACATTTACGGCTCGGCGACGGCGATATCTTTCGTGGGGAGGGCATTCTTGCCATCACGAAGGCATTGTTGCAGTCGGGTGTATCCTATGTCGGCGGCTATCAGGGCTCGCCCATCTCGCATCTCATGGACGTCCTCGCGGACGCGAATGACATTCTCGATGAGTTGGGGGTGAACTTTCAGAGTTCTGCCAACGAAGCGACGGCTGCGGCAATGCTCTCGGCCTCAGTCATGTATCCGCTGCGGGGGGCTGTCGCCTGGAAATCAACAGTCGGTACCAATGTGGCATCGGATGCGCTCGCAAACCTTGCATCAGGCGGCGTCACAGGCGGAACGATGGTGATCATCGGCGAAGATTACGGCGAAGGCTCGTCCATCATGCAGGAGCGAACGCATGCCTTCGCAATGAAATCTCAGATGTGGCTCCTTGATCCACGTCCGGAACATGCCTGTATCGTCAATCTGATCGAGAAGGGATTTGAACTATCGGAAGTTTCGAACACGCCCGTGATGCTGCAGGTGCGTGTTCGCTCGTGCCACATGACGGGCAGTTTCGTTGCAAAGGACAACAAGCGGCCCGAATTCACCATCGCCGATGCGCTCAACAACCCAAAGCGTGACCTGAGCCGGATTGTGCTGCCGCCTGCCGCCTATGAGCACGAGCAGGAAAAGATCAGGCATCGCATGCCCTCAGCGATCGAATTCATTCGCGCCAACAAACTGAACGAGTTCTTCGGTGAACGGACGGGCAAGACCGGGATCATCACGCAAGGCGGCATGTATAACAGCCTCATCCGGGCGCTCCAGTTCCTCGGCCTCAGCGACGCCTATGGCAAGACACGGATTCCGATCTACGTGATGAATGTCGGCTATCCGACTATCACAACGGAAGTGGAGGAATTCTGTGATGGGCTGGATGCGGTTCTCGTGGTTGAGGAAGGCCAGCCGAATTATATCGAGCAGTCGATCACGACCGTCCTGGCGCGCAGTTCCGCCGCCGCAAAGGTCCGTGGCAAGGACTATCTTCCGATCGGTGGCGACTATACCGCCGCAGTCCTGACGGCCGGTGTCGAGAACTTCCTCAGTGATTTCGACCCGCAACAGTTGGGCAACCGGCCACCAAAGCCCGTCGCGGAACCCCTTCTTATCCAGCCCGCGATTGCAAGGCTGAAGGACGTCGTTCCCGCACGTCCGCCGGGACTTTGCACAGGCTGTCCCGAACGGCCGATCTTTGCGGCCATGAAGCTGGTCGATGAGGAACTGGGCACACATCATGTGTCGGCCGATATCGGTTGCCACCTGTTTTCGATCCTGCCGCCTTTCAACATCGGCGCCACCACGATGGGCTTCGGTCTGGGAGCGGCCTCGGCCTCGGCCTTTAACGTCAAGGGCGCAAAGCGGTCCATCGCGATCATGGGCGACGGCGGCTTCTGGCACAACGGATTGACCAGCGGCATCGGCAACGCGGTTTTCAACAAGCACGATGGTGTTTTCCTGATCGTCGACAATTTCTATTCGTCGGCGACAGGCGGGCAGGACATTCTGTCCTCCCGCGCTTTCAACAAGCGTCGGAAGACGAAGAATTCCATTGTCGATGCCGTGCGCGGCATTGGTGCAACCTGGGTGCGTCAGATCGACCGAACATATGATGTTCCGAAGATGAAGGCACTTTTGAAGGAAGCCCTGACGACAACCGAAGAGGGGCCGAAGATCATTGTCGCCTCCTCGGAATGCATGCTGAACAAGCAGCGCCGGGAAAAGCCGAAAGTGACCAAGGCCATCAAGGGCGGCGCGCGCACTGTGACGGCGCGTTTCGGCGTAGATGAAGAGGTCTGCACCGGCGACCATGCCTGCATACGGCTTTCCGGCTGTCCGTCGCTGTCCATCAAGCAGCTGGACGATCCCCTGCGCGACGATCCAGTCGCTTCGATCGACAATACCTGCGTGGCCTGTGGAAATTGCGGAGAGGTGGCCGATGCGGCTGTTCTCTGCCCTTCATTCTATCAGGCCGATGTCATCCACAATCCAACGCGCTGGGACAGGCTGAAAGAGAGACTGACCGCGCCCGTTATCCGTTTCCTGCAAAGGCGGCAGGACCGCTTGGCCATCAGTTTCGAGGTTTGAGATGTTGAAAGATGATACCGTCAAGCTCGACCTGAAGCCCGTGGGTCCGGCGACCGAGCGGCCGATATCGATTGCAATCGTCGCGATGGGCGGCCAGGGCGGCGGCGTCCTGACCGACTGGGTGGTCGCACTTGGCGAAGAGCATGGTTGGGTCGCGCAATCGACCTCCGTGCCCGGGGTCGCCCAGCGCACGGGCGCGACCATCTATTATGTCGAGATGATGCAGATGGGAGAGGATGGTCGCTATCCGATCCTGGCCCAGATGCCGACACCCGGCGATGTCGATGTGGTCATCGCGTCAGAATATATGGAAGCGGGCCGCTCCATTCTTCGCGGCATCGTCACCCCGGATCGAACCACGCTGATCGCCTCTAACCACCGCGCCCTTGCGATCACCGAGAAAATGGCGCCGGGAGAAAGTGTCGCCGACAGCGGCGCCGTGACGGATGCTGTCCATGTCGCCGCCCACCACGAAATCATCTTCGACATGAATGCGGTCGCGGTGGAAAATGGGAGCGTGATTTCTGCCGCGCTCTTCGGCGCGCTCGCCGCCTCCGGCGCCCTGCCCTTCGCACGTGAGACCTACCGCAAGGTCATTCGCTTCGGCGGGAAAGGCGTTGAGGCAAGTATCGCCACATTCGACGCCGCGTTCGATCGGGCGCTGCATCCTGAACTCAAGCCGGCGACAACGGCGACAGATTCGGCAACCGATATAGTCTTGCCCGAGCATTTGCAGAATCCGCGCGCCAATGCGCTCCTGCAGCAGATCCGAACCTCGCTCGCGCCACCGGCACACGCAATGACATTTCTGGGCCTGAAGAAGGTCGTGGATTTCCAGGACATCAGGTACGGCAGCGAATATATCGACCTTCTGATCGATCTCCACCAGCGGGATATCGTCGCCGGAGGAGAAGGACAAAATTTTGCTTTCACGGTCCAGGCCGCCAAGTATCTGGCCAACGCTATGGTCTATGACGACATGATCCGCGTCGCTCGCTCGAAGATCCGCTCGGCACGCCGCGAGAGGATCAGGAAAGAACTCGGTGTAGATGCCGAAAAGATAATCCAAACGACCGAATACATGCATCCGCGCATGGAGGAGTTCGTCTCTGCGCTGCCGGTTGGTCTGGCACGGTGGATTTCGCGCCACCATAAGCTTTACGCATGGGCAGACCGGCGCATCAACAAGGGACGAAAGGTGAAAACCTATTCGCTGCGGTGGTTTTCAATACTCTACCTGCTCGGCAGCCTGCGGTTCACCCGCCGAATGTCGCTACGCTATCAGGCGGAGATGCGCCATCGCGATGATTGGCTCGCGGCGGCCTCGCGCACTCTCACATCAAACTATGCGCTGGCCGTGGAGATCCTCAAGTTCCGGCGGCTAATCAAAGGCTACTCCGACACGCACGAAAGAAGCCTATCCAAATTTGACAAAGTTATGCGATCGACATTGCAGATTGCGGATCGCGAAGATGCGGCAATGTGGGCAGGGCTCCTTCTCACCAGCGCAGTCAAGGATTCATCTCATGAATCGCTGGACGGCGTCGTCAAGACCATTGAAACGATCCGCTGAAGAGTTTGAAAGCCATGAACATCATCACAACCAGCACGGCGGCACAAAAGCCCGAGCCGATTACACGGGCAGACGTTCCCCCGCATCTGTGGTCCGCGAAATTTGTCTTTCGGCATGGACAATGCGACCCGGCCGGCATCGTCTACACGCCGAAATTCTTCGATGTTTTCAACCAGGCCATCGAAGCATGGTTCTGCGAGTGCCTCGGCATCGACTATTACGATATCCTTGGCCCCCGTAGGACTGGGCTCGGTTATGGCATGGCTGCATCGACCTTCTTCTCCCCTTGCATGATGGGCGATGAAATCGAGGTTTTCGTCACAGTGAAGCGGATTGGAGCCAAGTCCTATACGCTCGTCCTTCATGCGCTCAAGGGCGATAAGGAGGCCTTGAGAGGAGAGTTCGTCACCGTCGTGACATCGCTTGCCACACACCAGTCCATCGAGATCCCGGACGACATTCGCGAGGCGCTCATTGTTTACTCGCACACCGCCAGAGAGTAGATGTGACCTTCAGCGAAAGCCAGACACAGAGAACAATCGGTGCGGACTGACAACAAAATCAACGGACAGCTGAACGATGCCGGCAGTGAAGGCAAAGTGCAGAGACATGTTGTTGAGACCAGGCTCTGGCTTCAGATTCTGAATGTTCACAGGGTTATCTATACCGACCTCAACACAGCCTTGGCGGATCAATTTGGCCTTTCAGTGCCAAAATTCGATGTGCTTTCGCACCTTTATCGGTATCCGGAAGGCCTTGCGCTGGGCGAGCTGTCGAGAAAGCTGAGGGTCAGCAACGGGAATGTCTCGGGCCTCATTGCCCGCCTCGGCAAGGATGGTCTTCTTGGAAAGGAAAATGCGCAAACCGATAGGCGGTCGTTTCGCGCTTACCTGACCGAGCACGGTCGCGCGACCTTCGAGGCAGCGCTTGCAGTGCATAGAGAGGTCGTCTCCCGCGCCATGGCTTCTCAAAGTTCGGCTCAGATCGACATGTTGACTGAAGGGCTAAGGTCGCTTTCCACAGGGAGCGGCCGGGACAAGCAATCTGGTGATATAGCCGATGACATCAAAGACTGATCAGTCGGAGAAACCGTCTCCGATTTTCCCTTTCAATGACAGGGATCAGATGGAGAATTATCTCCCGTATCAGCTGAACCGGCTGGCGCGGGAATGGTCCACCATTCAAGGTCAGGTCTTGCAGGCGCATGGCTGGACGGAACCCATGCTGAGGATCATGTCATCGCTGCATGCTCACGGGCAAATGACGGTCAATGAAGTGGCAGCCCTGTCCTTGATAGAGCAGTCCGGCGCAAGCCGAGTGATCGAAACACTGGTCAATGCCGGTCACGTCGTTCGAAAAATCTCTGACAAGGACCAGCGGGTTCGCACTGTCGCCCTGACGAGCCGCGGCAGGAAGAAGCTTCAGGAGATCGCCCCCGCGATCAACGGCATCTATTCGCAATTTGTCTCTCAGCTGCAGCCGGATGAGTTGCGGGCATGTGTCTGCGGCCTCCAAAAGCTTCACACCCGGATTGCGTCGAACGAAGCGGCGGGGGAGGACCGCGTTGCCTGATCCGGCGGAGACTGGTCCTTAAGCACCTCGCCTCGTGTCAGCCGGTGAAACGATCAAGACTATAGGGAGACGGATCGAGGATCGGCGTGCTGGCGGTCACAAGATCTGCCGCGAGCTGGCCGGCCGCCGGCGACGTGCCGAATCCGTGCCCAGAAAATCCTGAAGCGAGGGTCAATCCAGGGATCTTCGTCACCGGCGAAATCACCGGCATGGAATCGGGAGTCACGTCGATCATGCCGGCCCAGCTCTGCCGGACGACGGCCCCCTTGAAGACAGGCCATGCGGCTTCGAGATTGTGCTGTGCTTCGGCATTGAGTGCCGGAATGACGGGAGGATCCATGATGCGCGTGTTCTCGAAAGGAGAACGGTCGGATGCGGTCCAGCGGCGGCCCAGCGACAGGTCCCGGACAAGATCTCTGCCGACGGAAATTCGTACATTTTTCCACTGTGCGATCAGGGTCGGCAGATATTTATGGCCTATCAGCAGATGGTCCAGCGTCAGCGGCGCAAACAGCGCCCCTCTCTGGGTGATCGTGTAGCCGCCGTCGAGCCGCTTGCGGAAGGAGAAATCGGGACCGCCCACCGCGATATCTGTTGGGCCGTCCATGGGCGAGGTTCGGAAAACGGAGGCGACCAGGGGCAGCGTCGGCAGCGCAACACCCAGATTGCCGAGAAAGCGGCGCGACCACAGACCGCCAGCCAACAATACCTGTTCGCAGCGAATTTCGCCGCGTTCCGTGACGACGCCAGCAATCCGGCCGGCTGCCATCGAGAGCGTCCGAACGGCGCATTGCTCGACAATGACGGCGCCTCTTGCAATGGCGGCGGACGCGATGGCGCTGGAGACGAGTGTCGGTTCGGCCCTGCCGTCGGATGCGGTATAGATGCCACCCACCCATGTCCCTCTGCCACCGGGAGCCAGCCGGGCGATCTCGGCGGGGCTCAAAAGCCTAGAATCCAGCGACAGCCCCTCCACTGACTTGATCCATCGCTCATGCCCGGCCATTTCGTCATCTGTGCGCGCAACATACATGATGCCAGCCTGGCGATAACCGACATCGGTGCCTGTTCGCTTTGGCATCTCCGCCCAAAGCGCGTCGGATGCCAGCGCCAGCGGAACATCGACCTTGTCGCGCGACGTCTTTCTGATCCAGCCAAGATTGCGCGACGACTGTTCTGCGGCGATGCGGCCCTTCTCAAGCACGACAACGGGAACCCCTCGTTCGGCGAGTGTAAGGGCTGCTGTGAGGCCAACTATGCCGCCACCGATCACGACAACCGTCGTCTTTTCGGGAAAATCCGGAGAGGTTTGAACGGGAACTATGACGGGGGCCAAGGCAGTCTTCCTCAATCACGATGGGATTTGGCGTAAGACCTCAGTCTGGCGACCAAGGCCGTGCTCGCGCGGTCTCAACCGGCCAGGGAGATCACCATTTCCGTAACCTTGGCCTTCGACGCACCGCGATAGGCGGTGACTTCGATCTCCACCTTGTATTCGGTGGACCCAAGGGGTGGGCAGGTCATCGTCAGTGTCGGGTTGATGCCATGCATCCTCTCGGCATAAGCCGCCATGATCGTCTCGATATGTTCCGGAAACTGGACGAAAACCCGCGCGGCAACCACGTCCTCAAGGCTTGCCCCAACCGCCGCTAAGGCGCCTTCAATGTTCGAAAGAGCCTGAAGCGTCTGTTCTGCAAGATCATCGGATATCAACTTCGTGTGGGGATTACGGCCTGCGGTGTTGGACACGAAGATGAGATTGTCGACAGCAACGAGGCGAGAATAGCTGCCGCGTTCCTCAAAACTTGAGCCGGTTTTGACTTTGATGACATCGGTCATTGTTTCTGGTGTGCTTTCTGCAACAGTTTGATGGGATGGACGAAGCGCGCACTTTGCGCCGGAACTTCCTCAGCGGAGGGTTGGTGTATCCCAAAGGTTCAGCTTGACGCCGATCCCCTTCTCGAGAGCATTTCGATAGACGACCGTGCCCCAGGCGACGTCCTCCACCGGCATGCCTCCCACCGACATGATGATGATTTCTTCATGGTTATTGCGGCCGGGGGCCTCGCCGGCAACGATCTTGCCCAGGTCTTCGAGCTGATCCGGAGACATCTTTCCTTCGGAGATGAGATCCATGAACTTGATACCGACAGCAGGAATCGAGTTGTGCACCGGCTTGGGATTTTCCTCATACCAGGCCTCGTAGAGTCCCGTATTGTCGAGAACCTTGCGGATCTCAGGCGCGTGCATGCCCTCGTCGACATTGCAGAGTGCCGGCATGGCAAGGAAGGTACCCGGATTGATCCATTCCCTGACAATCAAGGGATAGGTCGACGGGTCGCCGGTGGCGCCGGAACTGCAAAAGGTTACGATGTCGGAATTGCGCACCACCTCTTCGACACTGTCGACGACCGAAACATTGGTGATCTGGGGGAATGTATCGCCAAGCCATTTAAGGAATGCATTGAGGTTCTTCTGGCCGCGACCCTTAACCTTCACTGTGTCGATCTGCGGGCAGACTGCCATGAAGGCGGAAAGGGAGGTTTTCGCCATGACACCTGGCCCGAGAATGCCGACGACACGGGAATCCTTGCGAGCCAAGTGTCGAGCGCCAACGCCTGGGACCGCGCCGGTCCGATAGGCCGAAAGCAGGTTGGCTGACATGAAGGCCAGTGGCGCGCCAGTATCGGCGTCATTGAGCACGAACATCAGGATGGAGCGCGGCAGCCCCTTGTCGCGGTTCGCGATATTCGAGCCGTACCACTTCATGCCTGCTGTCCGGAAGCTGCCGCCCAGATAGGCCGGCATTGCCATGAACCGACGGTCCGGCGTGGCTTTGGGCATGTCTGGAAAGGGTGAATTTTCAGGGAAAATGATCACCGAGCCATGCGAATTGTTGTTGGCGCCCGCCATGCGATAGTCGCCCTGATGAAGCAGGCCGAACATCTCTTCCATGGTATCGACACATGCCGCCATATCGGCAACTCCGGCTCGGATCATGTCCGGTTCGGAAAGATAGATGAAGTCGATCTGCGTCGAGATCTTGGGCCCGTCCGTTGGGCGGTCGCAGTTGTCCTGAAGCATGGAAGTTACTCTGCTGATTTCCGATGCCTGGAAGCTGTCATGGATGGAGAAAGCAAGGAATGTCGGAAGTGGCCGATAATTTTGCATATCAGGCCACGCTTCGGGTTCCGACAGGCGTGTTCCGTGGTCGCCAGCCCGTCGGGTTGATGGCCTCAATCCACCAGTCCCGCCGATCAGGTTGCGCTGACGGCGCATATCGTCGGGCAGCAGGCTTCCATGCTTCGTGCCAGATGATTATGGTGCTCAGCCTTTTCCAATGGTCAAACCGCGAGCGGCCTGCCCCAGCACCAGCAGTTAACATATCGTCTCAAAAATGATGCCGGCGCCGTGACCACGCCACGCGCCGGCTACCAGCATAGACTCTCGAATGGTCTAGCCGGGAGGGCCAAATACCGGTGCTCGGCATCGACGCCGATGAGTTCAAGCCTGCGGGCGGCGGCGTAGCCTCAGTGGCTCTCGACGAATTCGGCCATGCGCCTGACGAGGAAAAATCCAACGGTTGCGCCGGCATCCTGCAATCCCACAGTCTTTTCCTGGAACGCCGCAGCCTTGCCGTGCTGGGCCACCATCGACTTTGTCGCCTCCAGTGCTTCTTCTGCAGCCTTGGCAGCCAAAGAAAGCGCGACAGGAACACTGTCACCCGTTTCCGCCGCAGCTTCGAGCGCCCTGGTGAGCGGATCAAGCACATCAAGCAGCGTCTTGTCTCCGACCTTGGCCTTGCCTCGTTCGGCAATCCCATCGGTATAGGCCCGCCAGAACAGAGCAAGAGCAGCTGTATCCAGAACATCCAGTCCTTCGACTGCCTTGCTCGCCCTCAGGAAACCTGTCGCCGTGAGCGTTCCCATCGTCGAGGGCGCAGTCCGCGCCATCGTGGCACCGGCGGTACGCAAAAGTTTAGACAGCCCGACGTCCCGGCCTTCAGCGGCAACCGCTTCGGCAGCTGCGGCAAAAGATTTGGCCATCGTGATCCCGAGATCGCTATCACCGACCTTACCGTCAAGAGCGATCAGAAATTCGCGTTGCTCGGCAAAGAGTTGCTGCCAGCTTTGAAACAGGGCGATCAGGTGGCCCGCATCCAGTTTTGCAAGGCTCATGGCATTATCCCGTAATATGCTTGAAGAATGGCGTGTTGGCTGGAGCGGCCATCAGGCGGTCGAGTTCTGCATCCAGATGCAGGATCGAGACAGAGGCGCCCGCCATTTCCATCGAGGTGGCGAACTCGCCGATCCAGACATGCTTGGCCGTGACGCCGCGCGAGTCGAGGAGCTGGCGGACCCGACGAAACAGGATATAGAGTTCCTCAAGCGGTGTACCACCGAGCCCGTTCACGAGGACGGCGACGTCGTCACCCGGTTTATAGTCGGTTTCATTGAAGATACGGTCCATCATCTCATCGACGACCGCGTCTGCCGGAGCGAGTTTCTTGCGGCTGATACCGGGTTCGCCATGGATACCCATACCGATTTCCATTTCGTCCTCGCCGATGGAAAAGGTGGCGTGACCGATTTCCGGCACGACGCAACTTGAAAGTGCGACCCCCATGGTCCGGCTCTTCAGTCGTGCCTTGTCGGCAATCCTCGATACCTCGTCGAGCGATAGGCCTTCCGCCGCCGCTGCACCTGCCGCCTTGTAGATGAAAAAGATACCTGCAACGCCACGGCGCTTGTGTTCCTCTCCGACGACTGAGGAGGCGACGTCGTCATTTCCAACGACCTGCTTAACGGCGATGCCATCAAGATCTGCAAGTTCGGCGGCCATGTCGAAGTTGATGATGTCACCAGAATAGTTGCCGTAGATGTAGAGGACCCCTGCGCCCTGATCGACGGCCTTCGTCACCTGGTACATCTGCTCTGCACTGGGGGACTGGAAGACACCACCAACGGCTGCTCCGTCGAGCATGCCGTCGCCTACAAAACCGAGGAACGTCGGCAGATGGCCCGAGCCTCCACCGGTGGTCAGTCCGACCTTGCCCGCCTTCGGTTTTGCCGTGACGAGGCAGCGCAGGTCGCCATTCGCGTAAGTGACCATAGGATGTGCCGCGTAAATGCCCTCGAGCATTTCGTCGACGAAATCGACCGGATCGTTGAGAAATTTCTTCACTTTATCCTCCACTGTTACTTTTTGCGCTGTCGCGTGACGAAGAAGGCAGCTGCGAGCAGGATGAAACTGCCGACGACCAGTCGCTGCCAGGTGCTCGGGATCCCGACCAGCACCAGAACGCTGTTGATGACGACGATCAGCAAGACGCCGAGAATCGTGCCGAGAACCGTGCCGGTTCCACCTGTGATCCGGGCTCCACCGAGAACGACGGCCGCAATCACGTTGATTTCCGTTCCAACAAGATCAAATGGATTCGCCTGACGGTTGGCGCAGACATGAATGACACCTGCAAGGCCTGCCAATGCTCCCGCATAACCGAAAAGGAACAGGTGCACCGTGCGCAGGCTGTAGCCCAGACGCTCGGCGATGCTGGCATTGCCACCCACGGCAAAGATAGCCCGCCCCATCAGGGTCCGGTTCAGGATCCACCAGGTGAGAATGGCGGCTGCGGGAAGCACGAGGAAGTAGAAAGGCAAGGTAATCAAAGCGCCATTGGCGGATTCGAACTGCAGCAGCGGCATCCGCCCGAACGCCCCCATTTGTGGTGGCAACGACATGATCCACACGGTGCCGATGAAGGAGAGCAAAAAACCCCGAAACAGATACTGAGTGCCGATCGTCACGATCAGCGAGGGCACCCGCAGATGGTGAACAAGGAGCCCGTTGATGATGCCGAGAAAAACACCGCCTGCCATCGCGATCAGGATGATCACCAAGATCGGCAACCCGGGCAGATGGGTTTGCACCAAAAGGGTCACCGAATACATCGTGAAGGCGGCAATGGCAGTGAACGAGACATCGATGCCTCCCGCCGCCAGAATGACGAAGACGCCGAGTGCAAAAAGTCCCATCACGACGCTTGAGCGACCGATATCGATCAGAGTCGAAGGCTGCAGAAAGGCCGGATTGGCGATCGAGACCGCAACACAGATGGTCACGAGCAGAGCGAAGGTAATCGTCTCGGGGCGCCGGCGTATCAGAGAACCCAATCCATAAGTTCTTTCGGGCGTCGAAGAAGGGGCCGCCTCGGCTTTAATTGCATTCATTATTCGGCCCCCTTTGCACTGCCCAACATTGCCCGGTAGAGGTCGTCCTCAGACGCTTTCTCCGCATCGAATTCCGAGACGATCTGGCCACCGTTCATGACGATGATCCTGTCGGCGTTCTGCAGGAGTTCCGGCAGATCATCACTGACGATAATCAACCCCATGCCCGAGGCGGAAAGAGATTGGATGACCCGATAAATGGTATCCTTCGAACCGACATCGACTCCAACCGTCGGGCCGTGCAGGATCAAAAGCCTGGGGCGGATGCTGAGCCAGCGTCCAATCAGAACGCGTTGCTGGTTCCCGCCAGAGAGCGAGCCGACAGGAAGGTCAATATTCTTTGTATTGAGGCGCATTTGAGCAGACAGGTCGTCGGCGAGGGCCCTCGCCCGATCGCGGTCAATGACACCGATGGCATTGGTCAGATCCCGGACGGTCAGGGCGATCTCGTTGTCGAGAATGGACTTGTCTAGAAACAGTCCCTCGGCGAGGCGATCCTCCGGGACATATCCGATACCGTACTGGATGGCGTCAGAGGGTGAGTTCAGCCTGATCTCTTTCCCGTCGATCAGCATCTTGCCCCGCCCGGTCGGCATGACACCTGCAAGTGCCATGGCAAGCTCGTTGCGACCGGAATCCGCAAGACCGGTGATACCGAGAATTTCGCCGCTTCGCACGGCGAGTGAAACATCTTCGACATTGTCGGTCTGCAAATGGTCGATTTCGAAGAAGACTTGACCGCCCGGACGTGTCTCGCGATACCGAGTTGCAGTAATCTGCCTTCCGGTCATCAATTCTGCCAGATCGCCCTTGGTAAAGTCGGCGATCGGGCCTTGGGCCACACACTGCCCATCACGGAAAACGATGGCGTTTCCACCGATCCGGTAGCACTCTTCGAGCTTATGGGTGACGAAAAGCACGGTCACACCTTCGGCACGCAGGCGCTCGACCACTGCAATCAGATTGTCGACTTCACGTCTCGTCAGGGACGTCGTAGGCTCGTCCATGATCACGAGCTTTGCCCGCGTTGCGATGGCTCGAGCGATCGCCACCAGTTGGCGGGTTGCAAGCGGCAGGTCAGAAACGATCTCCTGCAGGAAGCCTCGGTCGGTGGGCAGGCCGACGGCAGCAAGCGCACGTGCCGCCGTTTCATGCATCTGGCTACGCCTGAAGATACGCGCAAGCCGCCCGCCCGCAGACACGAGCTGCTCGGTCAGCGCGACATTTTCGGCGACCGTCATATTGGGCAGGAGCGAAAGATCCTGGTAGACTGTCTCGATACCAGCCGAAAGCGACTGAATGGGGGTAAGCGCTGGAAAGCTCTTGCCTTCCAAAATGATCTCACCCGCAGACGGTGGATGGGCACCTGACATGATCTTGATAACAGTGCTTTTGCCGCAACCGTTTTCACCCAGAAGGTGATAGACCTGACCGCGAGCAAGCGTCAGGTTGATGCCCCGAAGCGCGTGCACACCGCCAAACCACTTCTGGATATTGTTCAATCGCAGCAGCTCTGCCGGCTGCTCAATATTGGTCTGCATTGCTATCACGGGCACACGATCCTCATTTTTTCCGCAGACGTGTTCATGCTGCGGTGGCGTGACCGGAAGATCTTCCCTCCGGTCACGGGGCTGATCGGGAGGATCAGAACAGGAAGTCCTTGTAGGTAGCCTTGTCGGCGAGAACCATGCCGTTACCGACCACCAGCAAGCCCTTGCCGGCGCCCTGCTTCACGGTCACCTTTTCATAGCCGGGCACACCGAGATCCATGCCATCGGTGAGCTCCTTCTTTTCGAGCAGGAGCTTGGCGATCGTGTTCATTGCCATGCCAGCTTTCTGGGGATCCCAGAAGCCGATTGCGGTGATTGCGCCGGATTCAAGAAGATCGGCCGAAGGGTTCGGAAGACCCGTGCCAACCAGGCAGACTTTGCCGCTCAGACCTGCTTCATCGATGGCCCGGCCAACGCCGAGGACGTCATTGCCGGCGGAAGTCTGGAAACCCTTGATGTCAGGATGCTTGCGCAGGATTTCCTTGGCCTTTTCATAGGTCCCATTTGCATCGTCGAAGGACTCGTTGTTCGCATCGACAAGCTCCATGCCGGGATACTTCTTGGCATTTTCTTCGCCGGCCCCGACCCACTGCATGTGCGTACGGCTGCCGAGCGACCCGACAAATGTCGTCCACTTACCTTCCTTGCCCATGCATTCCGCAAGGCGCTCGTTCAACGCGGCACCATAATCAGCGTTATCGAATGCTTCGACATTGGCGTTTGTATTGATCTGGTTGTCGGCCTCGTGGGTGACAACGATGATGCCACGTTCCATGGCCCGCTGCAGCGTGCCTTCGAGCACGGCCGGATCCATCGGAACGACCGCGAGAGCATTCACGCCCTTGGCCACCAGATCGTTGACGATCTGCAGCTGCTGGGCAGAGTCGGCAGTCGCCGGACCGCTCTGGCTTGCGACTACATCCGGATTGGCTTCCTGGAAGGCAACCACACCGGTGTTCATGCGGTCGAACCACGGGATACCGCTGATCTTGACCACTGTCGCGATCACAGGCTTGTCCTGCGCGACCAGCACTCCGACCGAGCCTCCAAGCGCGACGGCTGCAAGTGCGGTGCCGAGCATCATTTTCCTGGCAAACGAGTTCATGCTTTCCTCCACAAGTTTTCCCTCGATTTGTTACTTCGGCGATTGAGGGACAGACGCCGAAGGATCTTCAGGGCGACGCATCGGAGCAAAAAAGCCGATCACGTCGTAGCGTCCAACCGCCAGAAAGGTGAGCAACAGTGCTCCCCAGGCGAAATCCCGGACAAAATTGGAAAGACCGCCAAAGTTGAGCAGGCTCGACATCAGCTGAAGCGCGACCGCACTTAAAACCACGCAGACGACACGGCCGTAGCCACCTTCAGGGCGAACACCTGCCATGACCGCGATCAAGATGGCGATCAGCAGATAGGAGCTGCCATAGTCGAACTTCACATTGACGTTGCGGGCCGCGATTATGATACCAGCCAGACCCGACAGCGTTCCGGACAAGGCATAGGTCGTTAGGACGACACCATTCTTCGGAAATCCGGCGAAAGTCGCAGCCTTAGGGTTCGTCCCCATCAACATCAGCCATAGGCCGAAAGGCGTGAACTTCAACACGGCGCCAATAAGCGTAGCAACGACCACGAAGATGACGAAACTGATCGGTATGCCAAACAGCATATCGTTGCCGAGGCTCCAGAGTATCGCCGGACTGCCGACGGTGACGGCGCGGCCTTGAGAGACAACGATCGCAAGGCCCATGAATGCCATCTGCGTGCCAAGCGTGCAAAGGATCGGCGTGATGGAATAGCGGGCAATCAAGATCCCGTTGAAGAGACCACCAACCAGCCCGACCAGCAGGCAGCCAACCATGAAACCGATGCTGAACGTGGCTGGATCGGAGGCCGGCCCCAACAAAGACACCATCAGCACCGCAGAGACCACGCCCGACAGATTGGCAAGCGCAATCCCCGACAGATCAATGCCGCCATTGCCGGCACACATCGCAAGCATCACCCCTATGGCCAATAACCCGATTTCAGGCACCTGACCCGCCATCGATTGCAGATTGAACAGCGACAGGAAGGAGCCGCCGGAGATCAGCACTCCAGCAACAAGCAGCAGGGCGCTCATGACGACAAGCATCACGAATTGGCCGCCGGTTCCCCGCATGGTCTCCTCCAATGTTTAGTGAACAGTTTACGACTTCACTAAACGGTAACAAAGCAGAAACCCGCTGGCAAGGCCTATTTTGAACGCAATTCTCGTTGCGAACGCATCCTATTTGCCTTAAACATGCTGATTGACCGCCAAATTGTTTAGTAAATTATCTCGCAGATGCAGCATTCGGAACAGTGATGAAGAACGGCAAAAATCTCACGATAAGAGACATTGCGGAGGCCGCCGGCGTATCTGCTGCAACCGTGTCTCTGGTACTGAATGGGAAGGGTGACATCTCGGGCGTGACGCGGGCCAAGGTGCTGGAAGCGGTGGCAAGCCTCAATTACGTTCCGCGGACAAACAAGTCCTCCGCCGAACCTGGCGAGACGCTGCGCTTCCTGAAAATCGCAAAGCATGGCCATACGGTGAACCGCGACCATAGCGTGTTCATTTCGGACTACATCGATGGAATGTCAGCCGAGGCGACCAGACGGAACTACACCCTCGAGGTGGTCAGCTTTGAAGGCCAGCCGATCAGTTCCGTTGCGGAATCGCTTGCTGGCGCTCCCATCTCGGGTGTCGTTGCACTTGGTACAGAATTGACTGAAGCTGACATCAGGTTGATCCAGGGACTTGGATACCCGACAGTGTTCATCGATACGTTCTTCGATGTCGTCGACGCCAATTTTGTCAATATGAACAACGAGGATGCTGTCTTCAAGGTACTGTCCCGCTTTCATCAACAAGGCTTCAGGCGGATCGGCTTTGTTGCCTCGCATGTGGAAACCACGAATTTCAAACTTCGGCGGGATGCCTTTTTCAAGAACATGGGACGGCTAGGCCTGACGGTGGATGAGGCCGATATCCTCTCGGTGGAATCGACATATGACGGCGCTTACAGCGACACCCGGCAATTGCTGGCAGATGGACTTGATCTGGCTGAATGTTATTTCTGCACCAATGACATCATTGCCTACGGTTTCATCCGTGCATTGCGAGAGCACGGGCCGAAAATCCCCGAAGATGTCTCAATTATCGGCTTTGACAACCTGCCTCAGAGTGCCACGATGGATCCCGGCCTGACGACGATCGAGGTGTCAAAACGAAAGATTGGCTATCTTGCCGTCACCATTCTCGATGACCTCATCCATTCGACCGAGTCCCAGCCAGCCGTAAAGATCCTGGTCGGAGCAGATCTGGTTCTACGCGGAAGCCACGAAAAACTCGTGCAGCGCAGCAGAAATCGTGTGCCGAAGATCGAACTGCCCGCAGAATGACAGCTTCCAGGCCGATGACCCCGGTCCGCAAGCTGACCTTCATCCACACCGTCTCGGCATTGGAGCCCATGTTCGCATCGCTGGCCTCGGAAAGACTTGCCGGCTGGGAAATCGCATCCACCATAGATGAGAATCTGCTGGCACAAACCATCGCGAACGGTCGGGTGGACCAGAAGGTTTTCAGCGACCTTGAACGCCATGTTCAGGCGGCGACAAACGTTGGGAGCAGTGCGATCATTGTCACGTGCTCGACACTTGGCGAGGCCGTAGATCAACTGGCCGCAAGAACCGCGACGCCGCTTTATCGGATTGACAGGGGCATGGCGGAAAGGGCGGTTGTGCAGGCTTCAACGATCGGCATCCTTGCAACTTTACCCACCACGCTCGATCCAACCGCTCGACTGCTCCAAAGCACGGCGGAACGAATGCGCCGCCATTGCAAATTCATATCGCGGCTCTCTGCCGGTGCATTTTCCTGCCTGCGCGAAGGCAATCGTGAAGGCCATGACGAGCGCGTCCGCAAGGATTACGAGGCGCTGTCCGGCGAAGTCGAACTTGTGGTTCTTGCCCAGGCATCCATGGCGCGCGCGCTTCACGAAGGGCCACTGCATCGGCCCTACCTGACGAGTCCCGAACTCGGCATGGACTATATCGCTCAAGTGCTGCGCCTATCGCGCATGTCGGTTGACTGATTTCGAGGAGGAGAGAATGGAATACAGATTTCTGGGACGTTCGGGTCTCAAGGTATCGGCGATATCCATGGGCACGTTTTCGTTCGGAGGGGTCGGGGGATTTGCCAAGGTTGCCAACCAGGGAGTCGTGGAAGCGCAGCGCCTGATCGACAGTTGCATCGAACTCGGCGTCAATCTCTTCGATACGGCAAATATGTATTCGCTCGGACGATCGGAGGAAATACTCGGCGAAGCGCTGGGAACGAAGCGCAATGATGTGCTGATTTCATCCAAGGCGCGCATGAAGATCGGCGACGGTCCCAACGACGAAGGCGCCTCTCGCTTTCACATCATTCGCGAATGCGAGCGATCACTTAAACGGTTGAAGCGTGACTATATCGACATCTACTTCATGCATGAATGGGATGGCCTGACACCTCTCGATGAAACCCTGGAGGCACTGGATACGCTGCGCCAACAAGGCAAAATCCGCTACATCGGCTGCTCGAACTATTCCGGCTGGCACGTCATGAAGGCTCTCCACACCTCGGACGCCAAGGGATTGCCGCGGTTTGTCACACAGCAGATCCATTACACACTTGAGGCACGAGAGGCGGAATACGAACTGCTCCCGCTTTCGGTCGACCAGGGCCTGGGCGTAATGGTCTGGAGCCCCTTGGCCGCAGGGCTTCTCTCCGGCGCATTCGGGCGCAACAAGGCTCCGGAGCAGTCGCGACAGGCGCAAGGTTGGAGTGAACCGCCGATCCGCGATCAAGAGCGCCTTTGGACCATTGTTGATGTGCTCGAAGAAATTGCGACGGAACGAGGCGTGTCGGTCGCGCAGGTGAACCTCGCCTGGACACTGTCCCGCCCTGCGATTTCAACACTTGTGGTTGGCGGCCTCGACGAGAAACAGTTTCGCGACAATATCGCAGCCGCCAGTCTCAAGCTTTCTCAAGAAGAGCTATCTCGGCTCAACCTGACAAGCCGCCCGCCATACATCTACCCATACTGGCATCAGCACAACTTCGCAGCCGAGCGGCTGTCGTCGGCAGACCAGGCGCTGCATGCCTCCTTCGCTGATCTCGGCATGGTTTGAGCTCAGGGGCCGGATTGCACAGAGACTTGTAAGAAACTCGCTTCGGCGAAACACCACAGGTAACCGTACAGGAGTGGACTGACCTGAGACAGCGGTAGCAACCTCACACACGATGGCATCTCCCTGCGTCCGACATTCGCATGCGCGCACCTCGCAAGGGGTATTCCAACAGCGGTTTTAAAGCCGCCTTCATGCACTTGATGATCGGTCCGCTTTTGAAGCCGATCGAAAATGAGTGGGGGCCGCAGCATGTAAGGCGGCGATGCCTTGGCGTCACAACTATCTCCGCGCAGTTACAACCTAGATGTTGCTAAAGCCGCTGTAACCAAGAAGGGGCACATCACAGCGGGTATCGAGCCTGCCTGGTGCTGCGCTCCGAGTACAGCCCGTTCGGGTCTCCAACGTCTGACTTTATGACGGGGCCCGCATCGACGCTTGTTGGGCTGTCTGACTGCATCCGGACAGCAGGGTTATCCATGCCAGAGATCGACCTGACTACGGCCATGGCCGTTGAGGCTTTCGCGCCCACAACGGTGAATTTCCGAAGTCGGCGCGATTTTGCCACTTGGCCCGGCTTGGTGCCGAAACGGAATTCGAGCGGTGAGAAGCCGGTTCTTGCCTAATCGCGACGCGAAATTCGAACGCGCTTGGCGACCTGCTTTTCCTCGACGTCCAGCCATTGTGGCGTGTCGAATGCAGCCGGATCTTTCAGCAGACCTTCAATATCAAGCCCATGACGCAGCAATTCTTCGCGCGCTTTGCGAGGCAGGAGACCGGCCAGAAACTGCACTGGCCCCGCAGGAACCTGCAGTTCTTCGACGCAGATTCCGTCGACGAATTTTTCGATGATGATTGTGCTCATGGCGTCGTCTTTCCTGATTGAATTGTTTCGGGTCGTTTGGGTTTCAAGGTTGGCCTGCTCCAGCACTCGGATGAGACGGCCTGTCTCTGGCAAAGAAGTCGTCAATGGCAGCTGAGCGCCCCTCAACACATCGCCAAATCAGCGCCATTGCCAGAAGCGTGAGGAGCCAGCCAAGCATCACGTCGGAGAGGAAATGCGCGCCGAACAGCACCCGATTGAATGCGATGAAGACAAGGCATGGCGCTGTGATTGCAGCGACGACGGCACGATAAGGTGATGCGACGAGAACCACGAGCGACAGGGCAGCGGCGGCTCCAGCCGCCTCTCCGGACGGGAAGGAGCAGTTGCGCGTGCAGGCCGCCGCGAATTGCCAAACGGGAGTGAAATCCGCATGGCCACCGAACTCGAGCAAATCCCGGGGGCGGGCTCGCCCAATTAGCGCTTTCAGTGCCTCAACGATCGCGACCGGGCCAACCATGAAGCTGAGGAGAACAAAGAGCGGCTTGTGTGGTCGGCAGAACCAGCGGCGTCTCGGGAGTACAAAGTGGAGACAAATGAGAACCACCATCGCAATGATGATGCAGTACAAGCTCTGCCGGCTGAGGTCCCTAACCGCCTTGAGGAAGGGATGATCAGATAGGAAGAAGGTTCCGCCTTTCACAAACCAGCGCGCTACTGTCTGATCGATCATCGGAAAGACCATGAAGGCGAAGCTTGTGCCGACAGTGGTGGCCGCAAGCCAAAACACCACCTTGTCGACCAACGGCTGCGAAGCGCTACGCCACGTCGCGGATGGGGTCTGAACGGGGGCCTCCAAAGCGATTTTCTGCATGCCGTTCTCCCCAAAGCACTCCCACCGTGGCGCACGACAAGCGAAAGCCTCCGCAGGCACGATGCGTTTCGGTCAGAAAAATAGAGCAGCCCGGATGTCGAATTGACCTCAGGGCCTGTGAATGCGGAAAACTTGAAATCGGATTGTCAAGAAACGACGAAGAACTGGTGAAGGTCGTGTCCGCCTTTCCCTCACGGCACCTTTTCCAAGCCGTTTGGAATTGCGCAAGTCTTTGTTTTCGCTCATAGTCCAGGCGCGGTTTCGGCCGCGTTCGACGCGAGTGGCGACCAGGAGACAAAGTGGAAAACAATCTCGTTCTGATCGTTGAAGATGAACCGGCGATCGCTCGGATTCTCGACGGATACCTGAGGCGTGACAGGTTTCGCACAGTTCAGGCATCTGATGGAGAAATCGCGCTTCAACATCACGCGCAACTGAAGCCGGATATCGTTCTCCTGGATGCAGGCATTCCAAAGGTGGATGGCTTCGCCGTGCTCGCCCGCCTTCGACAGAGCAGCACGACGCCCGTGATCATGGTCACGGCGCTTGCCGACGACCTCGACCGGTTGAGCGGCCTGCATCTCGGCGCAGACGACTATATCGTCAAGCCTTTCAACCCGCAGGAAGTCGTGGCACGCGTCAAGGCAGTTCTGCGGCGCACGCTCGGCGAACACAAAGAGGCAGTGCGGCGCTTCCGCGACATCGAAGTGGATTTCGGCAACTATTCGGTGCTGGTCCACAAGGGCGGCAAGCGCATCCCGCTGACTTTAACGCTGAGCGAGTTCCGGATTCTCGCCCACATGATCCGCCACCCCACACAAGCCTTCGGACGTGCCGATATTCTGGATGCTTGCCTCCCGGAAAGCGACGCACTTGTGCGCACCGTGGATACCCATATATCCAATCTGCGGCGCAAGATGGAAGAACTGGGGCAAACCGGTTTTTTCCCCGCCGTACGGGGCATCGGTTACCGTCTCAGTGATCCGCAATGAGCCGGCCAAATCGACTGAGCCCGTCGCTGGCCACAGTGACTGCCATCGTCATCGCCACCATGCTTCTGCTAAGCGTCGGCCTCGCTTACGTCGGCGTCACCTGGTACTCGTCCTATCTCGACGAAAGCATGACCACCAGCATGCCACCGCAGGCAGCCTTGGCCTACAGGTCACTGAAAGAAGGACAGTCTTCAGACGGCGCCTCCGTTAGAGCACTCATTGACTACATGAATGAGCAGGACGCGCAGGCAGATGTGAGGATCAGGCTTTCTGCCCTCGTCTGCGGTCTGATCTCGGCAACCGCCTGCGCTATCATCGGCATCTATCTCGCCAGACGCATCGCCTCCCCTCTCGAAGATCTGACGGCAGCGGCGAAAACGCTGCAGTCCGGTGACTTCTCCGCCCGTGTAGTGGCGCCGACTGGCAGCACACGGGAAGTGGCGAGCCTCGTGCAAACCTTCAATGCTCTTGCCGTCAGCCTCGACACGATGGAAAAGCGGCTGCGTTTCAACAATATGGCGATCGCGCACGAGTTGCGCACGCCACTGACAATCCTGCAGGGTGGTTTGCAGGGCATGATCGACGGCGTGTTCGCCCTGGAGCCGAGACACGTTTCCGATCTTCTCCTGCAGGTCGAGGGGCTGGGCCGCATTGTTGAAGACCTGCGGACCCTGTCGCTGGCGATCGGCCATCAGCTGGTGATGCAACGGCAAATGCTGGACATGGCAGAAGTCGTCGCTGCCGTGGTTGCTGCCGCTCGGCCTATGCTGGAGGAAAGCGGTCTTGCAGTCGAAACCGCACTCGCTCCAGCGGTAATCGCCGCGGACCCACAACGCGTGCGGCAGGCCGTGTTGGCACTTCTGGAAAATGTCAGGCGCTATGCCGCAGGCGGCGGCCGGCTGCGCTGCGAAACAGAACGTCTTGACGATGGCAGCGTGGTGATCCGCATCCTTGATCGCGGCCCCGGCTTTCCGGAAGACATGGACGCAGTGGCCGTCAACCCCTTCTGGCGTGGCGACTCTTCCAGATCGCGTGCCACCGGCGGAACCGGGCTCGGGCTCTCCGTGGTGAAGGCCATCGCGCTGGCCCACAACGGGCAACTCACGTTCTCCAACCGACCCGAAGGAGGCGCGATGGTTGCGATCCGTCTTTGCCCTGCGTAAATGCCGGGAACACTATCGCTGCGGGCGATCTGCGGGCTTCTACAGGGCTTGGCCTGCTGCGGGTTTTCGCACACCGAGTTGGGCTAATCCCACCGTGTTTTCAAACTCCATAGGAATGACATAGCCCAGTGTCGAATGGCGACATTTTGGATTGTAAAAGCGCCCGATGTAATCAAACACGTCCGTCCATGCTCTTCAGAAATCCCAGTCCTCGTCCTCGGTCGCCACCGCCTTGCCGATGACATAGGAGGAACCGGAGCCGGAGAAGAAGTCGTGGTTTTCGTCGGCATTGGGCGAAAGCGCGGAGAGGATCGCCGGATTGACCTTGCAGGCCTCCGGCGGGAAGAGCGCCTCGTAGCCGAGGTTCATCAGCGCCTTGTTGGCGTTGTAATGCAGGAATTTCTTCACATCCTCGGTGAGGCCGACGCCGTCATAGAGGTCTTCCGTGTAGCGCGCCTCGTTGTCGTAGAGTTCGAGGATCAGGTCGAAGGCGAAGTCCTTGATCTCCTGTTTGCGCGCCTCCGGCTCGCGGTCGAGCGCGCGTTGGAACTTGTAACCGATATAATAGCCATGCACGGCCTCGTCGCGGATGATGAGCCGGATCAGGTCGGCGGTGTTGGTGAGCTTGGCCCGGCTCGACCAGTACATCGGCAGATAGAAGCCGGAATAGAAGAGGAAGCTTTCGAGGAAGACCGAGGCGATCTTCTTCTTCAGCGGATCGCCGCCGTCATACTGTTCCATGATCAGCGCGGATTTGCGCTGCAGGAACTCGTTTTCCTCCGACCAGCGATAGGCGTCGTCCACGTCCGGCGTCAGGCAGAGCGTGGAGAAGATCGAGGAATAGGAGCGCGCATGCACCGCCTCCATGAAGGAAATGTTGGAGAGCACGGCCTCTTCATGCGCGGTCTGCACATCGGCCATGAGCCTGATGGCGCCGACCCCGTTCTGGATCGTGTCGAGCAGCGTCAGTCCGGTGAAGACGCGGATGGTGAGCGTCTGTTCCTCGGGTCGCAAGGTCGCCCAGGAGGGAATGTCGTTCGACAGCGGCACCTTTTCCGGCAGCCAGAAATTCGAGGTCAGGCGGTTCCAGACCTCAAGGTCCTTGTCGTCCTCGATCCGGTTCCAGTTGATGGCGCGGATGCCGCCGAGCGGCCGGGCGGGCCGGGGTTTCGTCTGAATGTTCATGGGATCGGTCCTTGCGGTCACAATGCGCAGGAAACGCAGCCCTGCACTTCCGTGCCGGTCAGCGCCATCTGGCGAAGGCGGATGTAATAGATGGTCTTGATGCCTCGTCTCCAGGCGTGGATCTGCGCCCGGTTGATGTCGCGGGTCGTGGCCGTATCGCGGAAGAACAGCGTCAGCGACAGACCCTGATCGACATGCTGGGTGGCCGCCGCATAGGTGTCGATGATCTTTTCCGGGCCGATCTCATAGGCGTCCTGATAGTAGTCGAGATTGTCGTTGGTCAGATAGGCCGCCGGGTAATAGACGCGGCCGATCTTGCCTTCCTTGCGGATCTCGATCTTCGAGACGATCGGATGGATCGAGGAGGTCGAGTGGTTGATATAGGAGATCGACCCCGTCGGCGGCACGGCCTGGAGGTTCTGGTTATAGAGCCCGCCGGCCATGACGGCCGCCTTCAGCTCCAGCCAGTCTTCCTGCGTCGGAATATGAATGCCCGCCTTGTCAAACAGGTCCGCAACCTTTTCGGTCGCCGGCGCCCAGGCGCGTTCGGTATATTTGTCGAAATACGCTCCGGTCGCATATTTCGAATGTTCGAAGCCCTTGAAGCTCCCGCCCTTCTCCACCGCCAGCCGGTTCGACGCCTTCAGCGCGTGATAGGTCACGGTGTAGAAGTAGATATTGGTGAAATCGATGCCTTCTTCCGAACCGTAGAAGATGCGCTCGCGGGCGAGATAGCCGTGCAGGTTCATCTGGCCGAGACCGATGGCGTGGCTGTCGTCATTGCCCCTGGCGACGGAGGGCACGGAGGCGATGTTGCTCATTTCGGAGACGGCGGTCAGCGCCCGGATCGAAATCTCGATGGTCTTGCCGAAATCGGCTGAATCCATCGCGGCGGCGATGTTCAGGGAGCCGAGATTGCAGGATATATCCTTGCCCATTTCAGCATAGGACAGATCCTCGTTGAACTGGCTGGGCTCGCTCACCTGCAGGATTTCGGAGCAGAGATTGCTCATCGAGATGCGGCCGGCAATCGGGTTCGCGCGGTTCACCGTGTCCTCGAACATGATGTAGGGATAGCCGCTCTCGAACTGGATTTCGGCAATCACCTGGAAGAAATCGCGCGCCTTGATCTTCTTCTTGGCGATGCGGGCATCGGCGACCATCTCGCGATATTTCTCCGTCACCGAAATCTCGGTGAAGGCCACGCCATAGACGCGCTCCACGTCATGCGGCGAGAAGAGATACATGTCCTCGTTGTTCTTCGCGAGTTCGAACGTGATGTCGGGAATGACCACGCCGAGCGACAGCGTCTTGATGCGGACCTTCTCGTCCGCATTCTCGCGCTTGGTGTCGAGGAAACGCATGATGTCCGGGTGATGGGCGTGCAGATAGACCGCGCCCGCGCCTTGGCGCGCGCCGAGCTGGTTGGCATAGGAGAACGCGTCTTCCAGAAGCTTCATCACCGGAATGACGCCGGAGGACTGGTTCTCGATCTGCTTGATCGGCGCGCCCATCTCGCGCAGATTGGTCAGCGACAGCGCCACGCCGCCGCCGCGCTTGGAAAGCTGCAGCGCCGAATTGATCGAGCGGCCGATGCTTTCCATATTGTCCTCGATGCGCAGCAGGAAGCAGGACACGAGTTCGCCGCGCTGCTTCTTGCCCGCATTGAGGAAGGTCGGGGTCGCTGGCTGGAAGCGGCCGGAAATGATCTCGTCGACGAGATCGCGGGCGAGCGCCTCGTTGCCGCGCGCCAGCGTCAGCGCCACCATGCAGACGCGATCCTCGTAGCGCTCCAGATAGCGCTTTCCGTCGAAGGTCTTCAGCGTATAGGACGTGTAATATTTGAACGCGCCGAGAAAGGTCGGGAAACGGAACTTCCTTGCATAGGCCGCGTCGAAGAGATCACGAACGAAATTGAACGCATACTGGTCCAGAACCTCGCGCTCGTAATAGCCTTCCGTCACCAGATAATCGAGCTTCTCCCGCAGGTTATGGAAGAAGACCGTGTTCTGATTGACATGCTGGAGAAAGTATTGCTTGGCCGCCTGCCGGTCCTTGTCGAACTGGATATGGCCGTCCTCGTCATAGAGGTTCAGCATGGCGTTGAGCGCGTGGTAATCCAGCTGAGGTGCTGCAGCCTTGGCCGGTCTTTCGAGTTCTAGCGTTTCCAAAATCGTTCCAGTCCTGCTGTGACACGGGCGACGTCCTCATCCGTGCCGAGAAGCTCGAACCGGTAGAGAAGCGGCACGCCGCATTTGTCGGCGATGATCTTGCCGGCGCGCCCGAAAGCCGCGCCGAAATTGGTGTTGCCTGCGGCGATCACGCCGCAGATCAGGCTTCGATTGCCCGGATCGTTGAGAAAGCGGATGACCGGCTTCGGCACCGCGCCCTTGTCCTCGCCGCCGCCATAGGTGGGCGTGACCAGGACATAGGGCTCAGCGACCGGCGGCGGCGCGTCGCCCGGCGCAATCGGCAGGCGCAGGGCCTCGATCCCGAGCTTCTCGACGAAGCGGCGGGTATTTTCCGATGTGCTGGAGAAATAGACGAGGCCGCCCACGGCGCCGGACCTTCAGGCAAGCGCGCTGATCATGTCCGGACGGAAGCCCGCCCAATGCCGCTCGCCGGCCACCACGACAGGCACCTGACGGTAGCCGAGATCCCGCACCAGCGCGAAGGCCTGCGCATCCTCGGAGACATCGATGACGGTGTAGTCGATCCCCTGCCGGTCGAGGGCACGGGTGGTGGCGTTGCACTGGACGCAGGCGGGTTTGGAATAGACGGTAATGGACATGGGTTCCTCGTGACGTATGGGCGCAGAAAGTCGTTCCGGATCGAGCTCGGTCCGGAGCAGAGATTGAAATTGAACGGGACAGGAAAATTACCGCAGTCGAAACGACTACGGACCGGAGACGATCTTGAATGACATGTTCATGGCCTTCACCCCGAAGCTGACGATATGACGGGGAGCGAGAACGGCGCACGCCCGGCTTAACCAGGACGCAATCAACCGCACCCTGCCGGACACCCCGCCGGCGGACGTATCGATCAAGGCAGGTCTCCTGGCTCACGGGTCGTCACACCTTCTCCGCCTTCCCGGGGAAACCCCAGTGGCATGAGGGAGCAGGCACTCGCCGTTCACAGTTGCGGGGGCAGCCTCGGCTTCACGAACATCATGTCCGCTACCGAATTCCCGTCTTAGCCCATGATCCGAATCGAATCGAAGGGAACCTCGAACACTACATATAGTAGCCGAGGTTAAATCCTCGTCAACGGCTATGATGAGCCTGCGTCAAATCCATCGGGGATAACTGGTGATGGCCGCTGATCCTCGTCGATGGCCACCATGACGAAGCGCCCCTGCTCGGTCTGGCAGCGCTCTCCGTCCAGCAGTGTTTCCGTCCAGAGCTCAACCTCGACTGTCATAGAGGTTCGCCCCATACACCCAGACCTCGACTGTCTGCGAGCGGCGACCAGCCCAGATCGGCGTCGCTGGGAATGAGACCAGCCATTACTGGCTTCGCCGTCGCATAGTCATGCCCGGGCAGAGCCTCGACAAATTCCAGCCGACAGAAGACGTCACCTGCCGAAAGATCGGTTCGGAATGTTACACTTGCTGCTTGGCATCGGCCTTGCGAGCGCGGCAGAGAGCCCGGCCAATTGAGGTCGATCCATACCGTCGACCGGCTGGATGTTGAGTGCTTCCTCCTTCGGCCACCAGTCGCCGCCCGCCCAGTAGGCCCAGCCGATCATCACATCCCGGTTGGCGTCAACCGCCTCCGTCATGGCGGCGGCGGCGGCAATGCAGGATCGATCTCCTGTAACACCAAACTCACCGAGAAAGCCCTTGGCTCGGTTGGCTCGCAACCAGTTGGCAATCTTGCCGATCGAGGCAACAGCCTCTTCAGACCGTAGGCAACTGTCTTTCTTCCCGGAGAAATCCTCATCGAAATACTGATGAAACTCGTAGGCAAAATAGTTGGCCGGATCTCGCACACCCGCCATCACCGAGGCGTTCGAGCCTTCATACCAATCGGCAGACCAACTGTGCGCGCCGGTCCATGCCGTACCCGGAACCATCACCAGATTGCGGGTCGAGACCGTGCGTATGCCGGCGATCGCGTCGTTCGCAATGCCCAGCCAACTCACCGCTGAAATATCGTGGGGCTCGTTCATCAGCGCAAAGATGACGCCAGGATCCTGTCCGAATTCCTGCGCGAGCCGCTGCCAGAGATCGACGAATGCCCCGGACGGAACATCCGGCGAACCAATCAGTTGACCTTGATAGCGCGCATAATTGTGCGGGTCGAGTATCACCGAGATACCCTTGTTGCGCATATAGAGAACAGTCTCGTGCAGCCGTTTCACCTCATCGGGTGCGAAGTCCCCGAACAGCGACGGCTGAAGACGTTCCCAGAGGAAGGGAAGCCGGACGGTGTTGAAACCCTTTGACGCAAAATAGTCGACCGTTTCGACAGAGGGGTAGATGTAGTCTTTGCCAAACGTGCCCGGAAGCGGACCGAATTCAGCTCCGGCAAGGTTGACACCACGAAGGCATGTTCCCTCGGCGGCGGAAACGCTATCAACCAACTGCCCCGCCATGAACAGCGCCAATAAAGCCGTTCGCCAAACATAATTCATGTAACCACGACCCTCCTGCCGCCCGCCTCCACATGGGTGCATTGCGCAGTTGACCCTAAGACGCATCGGAAAAGGCTTCAAGCAACCGGCAATCGACATGATTTTGGAATTCGGAACGGTGGAATGGCGTTCATTCCTCGCAAGGAGACCGCTTCCAACAGCGGCGGCAACGTCCTGTCCACCGATACCATTCCTGCCATCCAGTGCCGATTTCCCAATTTTTGGGGCTATGTGGCGTTTTGGGACAGCGATCGCAACTGGCGCGTCTGAAGAACGATGCAACAGACACATCGCACAGCGAGGCGTGGTCTGTTTGGATACCCAGTGACCCTGAATGGTACGGGTTTACGCTCCATGGGACTAAACTTCACGATATGGTAACCATCTTCATTAGATCAGGCTTAGGAAGCGGGTCGTTTACATATGCGGAATATGTGAAGTTTCCAGATTGAAAATCCCTTTCATCACAAACACTTAAGAAAAACCGACAATCACATGCGATTGGTTTGAGGCGCCTGAACCCACGCCATCTCTTAGCAATTTGCTAATAAATCACCCCTAATTTCCGGCCATTCCTTTTGGGGGGTCACCGCAGATGAACCTGCGGGTGAATGAAAGATGGGGTTCTGCACATGAGGTGTGCTGCGTTGCCTGCAATCATTGCGGGCCTTTTTGGTGTGTTTCTGCTGTGGCTGCCGATCAGCCTCCAGGCGCAACTGGTGCTCAGCCTGGCCGTTCTGGCTCTGATGCTCCTGTTCATGATGCGTCCGCAGAACAAGACATTCCGCCTGATGACTTTCGTATTCTCTGCCGTGCTCGCCCTGCGCTACGCGTTCTGGCGTACGACAGAGACACTTCCCGACATCAACGAGCCCTGGAACTTCATCCCGGGCATCATCCTCTATGCTGCGGAAATGTATTGCCTGATCATGCTGGCAATCAATTTCTTCATCGTCGCGGATCCGTTGCAGCGCAAGCCGGCGCCGCAGCTTGCCGACGACGACAAGCCGACCGTCGATGTCTTCGTCCCGTCCTACAACGAGTCGGCTGACCTCCTGGCGCTGACGCTGGCCGCTGCCAAGTCGATGAACTATCCGGCCGACAAGCTGACCGTCTATCTGCTTGATGACGGCGGCACGGATGCCAAGTGCAGCCAGTCGGATCCACGCGCCGCGATCGCTGCCCGTCGTCGCCGCGAGGAATTGCAGGCGCTATCGGCATCACTTGGCGTCCGCTATCACGCCCGCGCCGAAAACAGCCATGCCAAGGCCGGCAATCTGAACGCAGGCCTTGCGATTTCGAAGAGCGAGCTTGTGGTCGTCTTCGATGCAGACCATGCGCCTGTGCGCGAATTCCTCAACGAGACGGTGGGCCACTTCAAAAACGACGAGAAGCTCTTCCTCGTCCAGACGCCGCACTACTTCCTCAATCCGGATCCGCTGGAAAAGAACCTGCAGACCTTCGGCAAGATGCCGTCGGAAAACGAGATGTTTTACTCCGTTGTCCAGCGTGGCCTGGACAAATGGAATGCCTCCTTCTTCTGCGGCTCGGCGGCCGTTCTGCGCCGCAAGGCTCTCAAGGAAACCGACGGCTTCTCGGGCCAGTCGATCACCGAGGACTGCGAAAGCGCGCTGGCCCTTCACTGCCGCGGCTGGCACAGCCTCTATGTCGACAAGCCGCTGATCGCAGGACTGCAGCCTGAAACGCTCGTGTCGTTCATCGGCCAGCGTGTTCGCTGGGCCCAGGGCATGCTGCAGATCCTGACGCTGAACCGCCCCTTCCTCCAGCCTGGCCTCTCGGCGGCGCAGCGTATCTGCTACGCGGGCACGAACCTCTTCTGGCTCTTCCCGCTGACTCGGCTGACCTTCATGTTCTCGCCGCTCCTCTACATTTTCTTTTCGCTGCAGATCTTCGAAGCCAACATCACCGAATTCATCTGCTACTCGGTGACTTATCTCATCTCGTCCTTCGCCATGCAGAGCTACCTCTTCGGGCGCGTGCGTTGGCCCTGGGTCTCCGAGCTCTATGAATATGTGCAGTCGGTGATGCTCTTCGGCGCGATCCTGAGCGTCGTCAAGAACCCGCGCAAGCCGACTTTCAATGTCACGTCGAAGGGCCAGACACTCGATGAAAGCAAGCTCTCGCCGCTGGCGCGGCCCTACTTCCTGATCTTCTTCCTGCTCTTTGCCGCCACCTGCTATGCGATCTGGCGATATACGACGGAAGCGATGCCCTCCGAACTGCTGCTGATCGTGGCCGGCTGGAACATAATCAATATGGGTATTGCGGGTGCCGCCCTCGGATCCGTCTCGGAACGGCGCGAGCGTCGGCGCAACCAGCGTCTCAGCGTTCGCCGTCATGCGATTCTGCATGCCGGAGGCACAAGCCACGCCGTCATCATTGCGGACGTGTCGAGTGGTGGTCTTTCGCTGCAGTTCATCGACGGCGAACCTGTTAACGGGCTGGAGAAAGGCGAAGAGGCCGTCATCGAGATCCGGCGCCACGGCCGCGGCATGCGAGTCCCGCTGGTCAGCCGCAGCATGCTTCACCGGCAGGACGAGACGAGCTTTGGCTTTGCCTTCGCAGAGCGCACACCCGAAACCTTCGTTGCGATTGCCGAAATGATGTATTGCGAACAGCAGCCGCTCCAGGATCGTTGGAACCGTGTGCAGAAGCACAGGGGCTTCTTCACCGGCACCTTCCGCTTTGCCCTCTGGACGATCACCGAGACACTGCGTGGTTTCACCTATGCTTTGCGTCTGGTCCGCGAAACGACGGAAATCTCGCATCCCGACGCACCGTTGATCGTCAGGCCTGCAGGCAGCGCCTCAGACCCAGGACCGATTTATCCGGCAGCTGTCAGAGGATCGGCCTATGCGTAGTCGAGACATGTTGCGCCGGCTGTCTGGGGCCGCGTTCCTCATTTGCCTGTCGGCAAGCGCCTCGCGTGGTGGCGACTTCGTCCCGGCAGATCTTGGGACCACGAGTGTGGAAACCACCATTCAGGCCGGTCCGGATCTCGCCCGCCAGCTGGTCGCTTTCAACCAAACAGCAACTGCCATGCGTCTCGAAGGCGAAGATGCGTCAAGAGAACTCACCTTCTACCTCTCGGCGGATCAGGTGACGACAGCTGGCCTGCTCAGACTGAGCTATACCAACGCTGTTTCGGTAATGCCCGATGACGCCGTCCTGGACGTCGAACTGAACGGCAAGCCTCTCGCTGCCTTCCCGATCCGCTCGCCGAATGGACCGGCCACCCACGACATTCCAGTTGCCGCCAAGGATCTGACCGTTGGTTGGAACCAGGTCCGTCTGCGAGCAAGACAACACCACCGCATCGATTGCAGCGTGCAGGCGACTTACGAATTGTGGACGCAGGTCGATCCACTGGTCAGCGGTTTCCTGACCAGCGCACGCCCGAAAGACGGCGACCTTGCAAGCCTTCTGTCGGTTGGCCGAAATGGTGACGGCGCCACGGAAATCCGCGTCGTTGCAGGAAGTGATGCGAGCCAGACGCCCCTTCGCGACAGCCTGCCACTGGTGCAGACCCTGGCGCTGGTGCTCGGTCGTGAAGACCTGAACGTCAGCATCGGCGACGTCGGTGGCAGCGGACCGGGCATCGATCTCTATCTCGGCGACCCCTCGGACGTGAAACTTCCGCAACCCGCCCGCGATGCTCTTGCCACCGCTCCGCGTGGCCTCTTTGTCCGACAGGGCGAAAACGGCCGCTACATCGTCACCATGCGTGGTTCGAACAAGAGCGAACTTCAGTTACTCCTGCTTGCTGCCGTCAACGGTCCCCTGCTTCCGCTGATCCGCTCGAACAAGCGCGCGATGACAGAGACGCGGATCGATGGCGATATCTCCGGAACACACACGCTGTCGAGCATAGGCTATCAAACAATGCCTTTCGCCGGCCGTCTTTTTCAGACGAGCTTCGATGTCTTGATGCCCTCCGATTTCTATCCGGGCGACTATGCGACGGTCGATCTCAATCTGGACGCTGCCACTGCGCCTGGCCTCGCATCGGGAACGCAGTTGCTGGTCCGGGTCAACGAACGTGCCGTGGCCAGCCTGGTGCTTTACGATCCCGAGGGCACGACGCTCAAGGACAAGCCGCTGAAGCTACCCCTGCGCGCGTTCCATCCCGGCGTGAACCATGTTCGGGTTCTGGCCGAGTTGCCGCTTGCCTCCGATCTCGCCTGCGATCCGACTGCGCGCGACGAAGCACGGTCCCGTTTCCTGCTGCTGGAAGAAACCACGGTGACGATACCGCCTTTGGCCCGCGCCGGGCGTCTTCCCGACCTTGCAGCCTTTGCCGGCACCTCCTTCCCCTTCAAGGGCTCTGCGGCCTTTGATCTCTACGTCGATACGGCGACCCCCGCACAACTGGGCTCTGCACTGACCCTTTTGACGCGCCTTGCCATGTCGGCGGGTCACCCCCTGTCGGCAGAACTCAAGATCGGCCGGCCGGATCCGCGCCAGCCGACCAACGCCCTGATCATCGGCGCCGGCGGCGAGCCACTCGAGCTCGCATCCCTTCCCGGCCATAAGGGGGATCGCCTGCCGTCTTCGTCGACCGATCCCCTGACCACGGCCTCAGTAACGGCGGGCAACGGCGTGTCGGACTCACAGGCGCTTCTTGATGCTTTCCAGATCGAAACGCGGCTTGAACAGAACCAGCTGTCACTGAAGAGCCGTGTCTTGGACTGGGCTGCGCGGGCGTCAACGACCGTCAACCGCTGGCTGGACTACAAGGATATCGGCCGTGAAGACGTCACGATCGATCCGCGCGACCGCCTGATCAGTCTAAGACAGGTGGCCTCCGCCGAAAGCCCCGCCGTCTGGACCTTTGTCAACGCAGCCGATGAAACCATGCTTCAGCAGGGCGTCGCTGCGCTGACGAAGCCGGCAATCTGGACGGCCATTGAAGGGGGGGAAGCCGTGATAAGACGTTCGGACCTCGAACTCGTGAACCGTTATCCCGAAAGCTACAGCTTCTTTCCGATCACCGATACGAGTCCCGCCAATCTCAGACGCCTCGCCGCCGCCTGGCTCTCCGACAACTTCATCATCTATGTCGGCCTTGTGCTCGCACTGATGGGCGGCTTCGGCTGGTGGGTTGGTTATGCTGTACCGCGCAAGGGCGTGAGGACAGTCGAATGACGAAGACAATCAACACAAGGCTGTTGGCCGGCACCATCGTCGCCATTCTGTTCGTCGCTTTGCCGGCTGGCGCGACGTCGCCAGGGGTGCCGCAGGCGAACTTGGCCATAGCGCAGCCTTCGGGCGACGCAAAAACCGGCCAAGCAGACACCCAGACGACGCCGGCGCCCGACACAGTCGATCTCGCAGCACTCTACTACTATGCCCGCAATGGCGAGGCAGAACGCGTCGAAGCCGAGACCCGTCGTCTGGAGCGGAAGTTCCCGGGCTTCGCGCCACCGGCCGACCTCTATGCGCCCGACGCCGGCGACCACGTCGATGAGACCACTCTGTGGCAGCTCTACGAGCGCGATGACTATGCCGGAATCGAGCAGGAGATCAGCCGGATCGCCGCAAGCCATCCGGGCTGGGAGCCGTCGGAGGATTTCCGCAGCAAGCTCGAGCGGCGCAAGCTGAGATTTGCCATGACGCGGGCAAACGAGGCAAAGGACTTTGTGACCGTCATTCGCCTCGGCGCAAAACTCGATCCTGGCCAGGAAACCGAGATCGACCTGCTCTGGATGATGCTCGACGCCTATAGGGCAAACGACATGCAGGAGGGGCTGACGGCGGTCTATCGCGGCATCCTCTTCCGGGTGCCTGATAAGGCTTTTTCCGATGAGCTGGTGCTCACCACCCTGCAAAAGGCGATGGAAGACATTCCGGCAGCCGATCTGCGCGAGGCGATCCGTGTGCTCTCCGCAGATCCCGAATTGGCCCTCTCGATGCGGTCGCTGAGCCTTGATCTCATGCGCCGCGAACTGGGCGACTTCGCCTCCGGTGTTGCGGGCGCGCCGCAACCAGGCCCCGAGGTGATTGCCGCCGTGAGGACGGCCGCCGAGACCGCACAGGCACCGGAAGACCTCGCTCTCATGGGCTGGTACATGTTGAAAATCGAGCAGCCGGACCAGGCGGCAAACTTCTTCCAGCGCCTGCTTCAGAAGAAGGTAGCGCCGGAAGCCGTTAGAGGCATGGCTCTCAGTTTATCCCACCAGTCGAAGGACGAGGAAGCCTACGCATTTGTGACCGCACATCTCGATGTGCTTGCCGGTGAGGATACCTTCCTCCTCGATCAGCTCTCCTTCCCCTTCAAGGGCGAGGGCAAGACCGACATCGATGAGCGTGTCGTAACCCGCTATTCGGAAGCGATCCAGAAAACGGAATCCTCAGACCATGCCCGCCTCATCGGCTGGTATGCCTATAACTCGCGCCAGTTCGAGCCGGCGCGCGCCTGGTTCGCAAAGGCCTTCCAGTGGACGGCAGAGGCAGACAGCCTGAAGGGGCTGGCCCTGACGCTGACGCGACTGGGCGAGAAGAAAGCCCTAGCCGAACTGCGTGAAAAATATGGCGAAGCCTATCAGACGGTTTTCGCCGAGTTGAAATCCGCAGCCGAACCGCGGGAACGGAGCGGAAAATCGGTCTCGGCCCCCGCAGGCGTGCAGGCCGGTTATCTCTCGCGGCTGCAGAAGAAGGACTATGGTGGCTGTGTCGCCGAGCTGCGGCGGCTTGAATCCAAGACAGCCTTGCGCCCTGATGCCCAGGTGGCCAAGGGCTGGTGTCTTCTCGGTCTCAATCATCTGGCCGAAGCGCGTCAGGCCTTCACGACTGGCCTTGCAGGCGGTGGCGGCAAGGCGGATGACGCCGCCTACGGTCTCGGCCTCACCCTGCTCCGCGCCAATCTGACCGACGACGCCGAAGCCTTGCTGATGCAGCATAGCCTGACGCCGCTGCGCGACCGCGAACTGCGCGCCGAGGTCCTCTGGCAGCGGGCACGTGCCGCCTTTGATCAGAAGCAGTACCGCGTCACGCTCGAAGCGCTAAACGCTCGCCTTCAGATCATGCCGGAGGCCGTCGGGATCAGCCAGATGCGCGCCTGGAGCCACTACCACCTCGGCAATCTCGCACAGTCCCGCGCAATCTTCGCCCAGCTCAATCAGGTCATGGCCGACCCGGCAAACACCAGGGGCATTGCAGCCATCAATGAACGCATGGGGGTCAGCCAGTGAAGCGAAGCATCGTTGTGATCCTGGCACTGCTTGGCCTGCACGGCTGCAATACCGTCGAGGATCCCTTCCTCAATGGCATGACGAGTAGCGTGCCCGCCGCGACCGGTAACCGAGAGCTTCCGATTCATCTCGCATCCGCTTCACTGACCGGAGTAAGCGAGATGCCGATCGGCCTGCGCCAAACGTCCGCAGAGGGCGTCACACGGCAAATTCTGGTCTGGGCAAACACGACTACGCTTGTCGGCGAGAACACTCTGACGATATCGACCTCAGCGGCCCCGAGATCTGCGCCCAGGAAAGGGCCGGACCGATCCGAGATCACCGAAGCTTTGCGACGCGAGTTCCCGGGCGTCGCAATGAGCATCGATCAGGTCATCCGCCAAAATGCCTATGGCTCGTACGGCGCAGCGACCGGAAAGCTGGGTGACAAGGGTGGCTGTGTCTATGCGTGGCAGATCGTCGACCGTGACGCCAAGCTCGGGCGGAACAAACCGGCAGACGTTCGCCTGCGCTACTGCCATCAGGCGCTTGGACCGGAAGTACTTGCAAATCTCCTGACCGGCTTGTCGCTGCGAGGCCCAGGGATAGCAGCCCCGGCCTACGCCATAACCTATGGCCATCCTGGCCCCGTGGTAGCCACGGGTTCCGTCATCCAACCGGATTCCAACAGCAGGGAGACCGCAGAGGCATTGCCGAAGGCGCATATATCTGCGGCCAAGAGCAGCGAGCAAGACATCACCACGACAACGCGCGTCAGGATACCCAAACCTTCCATCGGACCAGCCACATCGCGTAAGCCACCCCAGTAACTACGACCGGGCACGTGGCGCTCCCGTGGGTGTCTCGTAGAACCTTGTCTTTGGCACGATGTCGATCAGCGGCCCTGATCCCCTCAACGGGAGTGGACGTGGAGATTTGGCCAATTGGTCAGAGCGCACGTCAAAATCGACTGTTTGAAAGGGCCAAGGGCAATCGCTGCCGCATTCACCTTGTTTCCAAGCCGGGTTTCAAAGCGCAAGCGGATACATCGCCGTTACCGACCAACCGCAGCACCTACATCGATTTTCTTCGGCGGAGCAATGTCGTCCCGACCGATCAGGAAGGCGGCGAAAGCCAGCGCGGCGACACCGCCGTGAACCCAATAGGCGAGGCCATATCCACCTATGTCGGTTAGCGAGCCTGCGACGATATTGCTGAACGATGCCCCCACCCCCTGCACGGTCATGACAGCAGCGAGGCCGACATTGAAACGCCCTGTACCGGAGAGTATTCGCTCGACCGCGACGGGCGTAGCGATACCGATAAGGCCAGCGCCGATCCCGTCGAAGATTTGAACCGGGAAAATCGCTGCGAAATCCGTAAATGAACCGGCAATCGCACCGCGGATTGGAAGAGCCAACAATCCGATCGCGAAAATGCTCGCCAACCCAAAGCGGCGAATGAGAGATGGCGCTGCAAGCGCGACCGCGATTATCGCCAGTTGCGAGATTCCCGTGATCAACGCCGTGGTGCGAAACGGCGTGCCTAGCTGTAGGGAAAAATCCTGAGCGATGAGGCGGCTGATCGGCGCATTGCCGAAGTGAAAAATCATCAGCGTAACGGCCAGCATGATGAGACCTTTGCTGCCAAGAAGAACGGAGTAGCCGGACGGTCCTGGCAATCCACGATCATGCGCCAGACCGCGCGCCACGTCGTGGTTGATCCTCTTCGGGTCGATTGCGAGCGCCGCCAGAACGGCAGCGATTGCGGTGAAGACCATGAGCCCAATCACGCCTTTCATGCCGAATGCAACGGTGGCCGCATAAATGGCAGCGAGCGAAGCGACGTTGCCAAGATGGTTCCAGAACTCGTTTCGGGCCACCTGCTGCGAGAACCGCTTCTCTCCGACGAGGCCCAGCGTCAGACCCATCAGCGCCGGGCCGACAACGGCACCCACAACCGCGGTGGCTGACTGGCCACCGAAGACCGATGCATTGCCAGGACTGGCAAGCGTCCACAAGGCCGCGCCGGTGACCACGATGACCGGGAGGATGATCAGCATTCGTTTGCGATGGGATGCATCGACCCACGCACCGAAGAGCGGCGTTGCGATCATTCCGAGCACGCCGCCGAGTGTAGCGATGATCCCGAGCGTCATCGGGGACCAACCATTGGTCGCTAGAAAGCCGTCGAGAAACGGGCCGAGGCCATCGCGTGCATCGGCAAGGAAGAAGTTCAGACACGCAAGCGCTACCAGCGATCGGTCGGTTAAGCCTTTCGTTGTGCCCTGCATGCCCGTCTCGCTTGCTCATGTTGGTGTGGAAATGATGGCCGCCGGGAACGGGCAACGGATGACAAAGTTCCAGGCGGCCGGTTTTTGCTATCGGACCGATAGATGCGCTATGGTTTGCCGTGGCCGGGCAAATCGTCCAGCGGACCGTGGCGCGGCGGTCCTCCGGCCGGTCCGAGTGCCTCGACGCTGCCGTCCTGGCGAACAATGAAGCTCGCACGCAGGACGCCGCGCTCGAAGCGACCCTGGACGCTGATGGCCTCATTGACACCGACAAGCTTGCTGCCTTCGCCGGCAGGCCCGGTCTCGACCAGAGCGCGCCCACTGTCGTCCTGGACGATGAACTTGTTGCCGAAGACTTCTGCTACCTTGCCTTTGACGGTCACCAAGCTCCAATCCGGCATGGCCGAAATCGCGACCGGCGTCATGGGGGCGAGCTCCATGCTGGGGCGCGTCAGTTTCATTGCGCCAGCACCGGCGGCAGCTCCGAGCGCAAGAATTGCAAAAGCGGCAATACCGAATGCCGCAAGACGACGCGACCGATGCCCATGCGGAGGCTTGGGGTGCGGGGTCTTGCCGGCCTCGGCCTCGTGATGATTGTCGGGTACGTTTTGGTCGAGGGTTGACATGAACATCTCCTGTTCTGGTTTGACGGGAGAGTTCTATCAGTGTGGTACCACCACGGACCTGAACCTTGCGGTTCAGGTTGAGTTAAGCCTTGCTGACTTAAGAATGGGCGATCTCCAGACAGAAACGGACCCCAGATGCGCGTGCTTCTTGTCGAAGACGATACCGACCTATCCAAGCGAATTGCCGCAACCCTGCGGGCGGAGAGCTTTGTGGTCGATATCGCCCAGAATGGCGAGGATGCACAGCATGCCGGCCTGACCGAAATCTATGATGTTGCAGTTCTCGATCTGGGATTACCCAAAATCGATGGCGTTTCGGTTCTCAAAGCGTGGCGTGCGGCTGACCGAACCTTTCCGGTGCTGATCCTGACGGCGCGTGACGGTTGGCCTGACAAGGTCGAGAGTTTCAAGGCCGGGGCGGACGACTTTCTCACCAAGCCTTTCAAGGTCGAAGAACTGGTGCTGCGGCTTCGCGCACTCGTCCGGCGCTCGGCCGGCCACGCCAGTTCGAAGATCACGTGCGGGCCCGTGGCATTCGATGCTCAGCTCGGCACGTTCGAACTGAGCGGCTTGCCTTTGAAGCTCACGGCCCTCGAATGGCGGGTTCTGTCCTGCCTGATGCTGCGAAAGGACGTTGTCGTTGATCGGCGCGAGTTGATCGAGAGGGTCTATGAGGGCGATGCCGACGTTGATTCAAACTCGATCGAGGTCATTGTTGCCAGGCTGCGTCGCAAGATTGGGGCTGAGTTGATCGAGACGGTTCGCGGACGCGGTTACATGCTGACGGCCGCGTCATGAATAGTCTCGGCTTGTTCAAGAGACCGTCGATATCGAAGCGGCTGGTCGTATTTTCGCTCGTTTTCGTCACGGCGACCGTCATCTTTGCTTCGGTCATTCTCTATCTGATCGCCGCAGGCGTCGTTCGTGAGCAGATCGATCAGCGACTCGATACCCAGATCGAGGGTTTGCGAGGGAACCTTTTCGTAGACGCGGACGGAAAATTGGCTCTTAGAACCTCGTTAGACGGTCCGCCGTTCGACCGCACGGGCGCGGGGTGGTATTGGCAGGTCTCGAACGGCCAGATGCGGATCGCGTCAAGGTCACTTGCTGGTCAAACCATCGATAGCCCTCCTCGTCCGCTGGATTGGCGGCATATCTTGAGTGGGGCACCCCAGCCGACCGATCAGATGCGATTCCAGGGAGAAGAACTCTACCTGCGTGTTGCCTCGGCCGACATCGACGGTAAAACAGTTGAGATCTCAGTGACAGCGCCACGATCGGCACTGACTGCGCCCGCCAGGCGCGCGCTTTTGTGGTTGATCCCCGTGATGACGCTGCTGGGCACCGTCTTGGTGGCTGGAACCCTGCTACAGGTCCGCTTTGGTATACGCCCACTTCGACAGCTGACCTCCAGCATCTCGGATATCACGGCCGGTAATCTGCAGCGCCTACCAGAGATCGACGTCGAAGAGTTGAAGCCAGTGACGCAGGAAATCAACCGGCTGGTCGATCAGAACCTGAAACGGCTCGCCGACACGCGATTGCACTTTGCCAATCTTGCTCATGGCCTGAAGACGCCCGTCACAAGTCTTTCGCTCGCGCTTCATCCCGGAAACGACCCTGACGGCGAAATGCGCAACCTGGTCGACCGGATCGATCGCCGCATTCGCCATCATCTTGCCCGCGCCCGAAAAACCGCTGCAGGAGGAACGGGTCTGAGAACGGCGATCAAACCTCGGATCGACGATCTCCTGCTTGTCATGACGCGGATCTATTCCGATCGAGGCATTGCTGTTCATTGCGACATGGATCCAGAAATCTCCGTTTCATGCGCCGAAGAGGACGTTGATGAGATCCTTGGCAATCTGATCGACAATGCGTTCAAGTGGGCGACCGGTTTGATCACAATCTCGGCTAGAACGGAAGGCAGCACACTCGCGATCGTCGTCGAAGACGACGGTCCGGGCATCGCGCCGGCAACGATCTCAGACGCCTTCCTCCCGGGAAAGCGCCTGGACGAGACCGTTCCGGGTGACGGATTCGGATTGGCAATCGCCGGTGAGCTCACGCAGCTTTATGGCGGATCGATTCACCTTTCGAAAGCGGCGTCTGGCGGGCTTCGCTGCCTGGTTTCCTTGCCACGCGCGCTTCCGCCATCGATATGATCTACGCCCGTCCGCATCCGGATTTCTGGTGTCAGGATGGGCATGGCAAGCAAAATGAGCATCATGATCGCGGCAATAGGAGCCGGGTCGGCATGGTTGGAGTCTTCCAAGTGCTCCGACATGCAATCTGTTGATGCGGACAATCGCGGCTACGCAGATCATCGCTGAAAGCTCGGGTCATACCACCTTCGACCACATCACAAGTCGGAACGACCGACGTGCTCCGATTCTCAAATCCAGCCAAGCGATGGCGAGTACCAAAGCTTACTCTTCTCCACGCAATCTCCACATCGCCTCCGCTGAGCCGCAACATCCGACTGCAACCAGTCCATGGGAGACTAGCCAGACGAAACGTGGAGCCCACATGACAGAACAAATTCGGACGCCCCAGGGTGAAAAATATCCCGCTTTACTCCGTATCTTGCACTGGTTGAGGGCAGTTCTGATCCTGGGTTTGATCGCGTGCGGCTGGTATATGACCGGCCGTGCCGAGCACGACCCTGTCGCGGGCTTTCTGTACCCCGGCCACAAGCAGTTCGGCCTATTGGCCTGGCTTCTGGCGCTCGTACACTTGGTGCTCCGCTGGCGTCATCAAGCGACGTTACCGACCACGCCCGCAGCGCTTAAGCCCTTGGAAAAATTGCTTTCCCATGGGATTCATCGGCTGATCATCGCCCTGACGCTGCTGACCCCGATGCTGGGCTACGCCATGTCGAGCAGTCTCACCGATGGCGATGGCGTTCCGTTCTTCTTTCTCTCACACGTACCGGAGATCCTGCCAAAGAACGATGAGGCATTTGCCGCTTTCCAGATGCTACACCGATATTCCGCCTATATCCTGCTGTTGTGCATTGCCCTTCATATTGCGGGAACCGTGAAGCATCGATTGCAGGATAGGAACGGCGAGACCGACGTTCTTCCACGGATGCTTTGAACGCCCAGCGGGATGCTGGATGCGGCAGCGCGGTGGCGAACAAGGCCTTCAGGCTTGCAGCGACCAGGCCGGCGATAAAATTCCAGTCGTCGGCCACATCGTGGGGCATGTCGAATGCCCACACCCCATGACGGCCCGCCAGCACTTTCGCCGCCGCAGTGTTGTCAATCCAGTCCGGGCGCTGTGCGAAAGTTGCTGGTCAGGTGGCTTTTGAGGCAATGGGCTTCCTTGCCATCAGCGATAAACACGTTTGCGCAGCAAGCGCATGCTCCTCGGCACCGAGCGCCATGTCCGGCTGATCGGTACAATCGAAGCCCCGCCCGCGCAGGACGAGAGCTTTTCCATGGCCGTTGCTGCCGGGGCGGTCGTCGCTGCGCGGACGTACCGAAAGCGCCCGGTTGTTGTGCGAGAAGGCCGTTGCTCGCTCGGCAGCGTTTGGGGACAGTCGGCCGTGGCATAGCTTGTCTCTGGCCGACCGGTTTTCCGTTTTTCGCCTGCCGGTAATTATGCCATCGTAATGGCGGCACTCTCCAAAAATGCAGACAGGAATTCTATGCAGCGGTTTCAATTGGGCTCGATCGACCTCAACCTACTCAAAGTCATTTATGCTCTGGTCGTCAAAGGCAACATGACGGCCGCCGGTCAATACATCGGCCTTTCCCAGCCAGCGATGAGCCATGCCTTGAAACGCGTCCGCGCCATAACCGGCGACGACCTGTTCAAGAAGACATCCGGCGGCTTCGTGATGACCCGCTATTGCACCGAAATATTTCCGGCGGTGAGGCGCATCATCGAGGATGTGGAATCGGTGATGCTGTCGAGGCAAAGCTTCGAGCCCGCGACCTCCCACCGTACATTCAGGATCGGCATGAACGACTACTTCTCCGTCGTACTCATGCCGCGCCTCGTCGAGCGGGTTCGCTCTGCCGCTGAACACTGTGTTCTGGAAGTCATTCACATGCCGCGGACGGGCATTGCCAACAATCGGTCGTTCCTGACCGTCGTGCAGGAACAGCTCGATGAGGGTACGATTGATGTTGCCGTCATGACAGCCGACAATTTTCCCGCGCGCTATCGTTGCACGTCGCTGTTTACCGAGCGGAGAGTGTGCATTATGTCCGCCCAGAACCCTGCGGCAGCGCAGCCGCTGACGCTGGACGCACTGCTTGCTTTGGGCCATGTGAAGGTGACCTCGGCCCCCAGCCGTCGTGGATGGATCGATGAGCGCCTCGACACGATGGGGCTTGCGCGCCGGGTTGTGGCTGTGGTGCCCCATTTCTCCGCAGCGGTCGCAATCGTCGCGCGCAGCGATCTTATCGCGATCATGCCGGAGAGCGTGGCGAAGCTCTTCGAACATTCTCACGAACTCTTGCTGCTGGATTCGCCCTTCGCCGAGCAAAAGCAATCCACCAGCATGATCTGGCTTGCCGAAAACGAGCGCGATCCGGCAAGCCTGTGGCTGCGCGAGCAGATTTCCGCCTGCTTCACACAAGATCTGCCCCAGTAGACCGGTCCGTGACCCGCCAGCGCTAGCGCTTGCCGAGTTTCGCCGCGATAAACTCATCGGCGACGCTCAAGAACGCTTCCATAGTCACTGCGGGAAGCTCTTCCTTGAAACTTCCGTCATTGCGAGCAATTGCCAGATCGTCAGGAATGGCGCGTCTGTTGACGAACACCATGTCCAGGGCGGGCATGCCCAGAATGAACTGGCCGAAATGGCCCGCAGCGACAAAAGCGCCTTCCCATTCCGGCGTCTTTTCGGTCACCACAGGGATCCACCAGAGGTAGCTGTAGCCGGCAACACGGGATTTTTCGCTCTCGTTCATCCGGTCCGCCGGAACATGGATGCGTGTACTTTCCGCCACCCAGTCGGCCGGCACGATCTGATTGTCGCGCCAGCGACCGTTGCGCACCATTGCAAGGCCCAGCCGCGCCATGTCCCTGCCGGAGAGAAAAAAGTGGTAGGCGAGATAGCGCGAGGCGCCCTCATAGCCCATCATCCTCTGGCGCGAGGGGTCGAAATCCTGCAGGCCCATCGGACCCGCGAAGTCCTCTTCAAACGCCTTGAAGACGCTCCGACCCGTCAGCTGCTCGAATGCGGCGCCGAGAACATTGAAATCCCAGTTGTTGTAATGGAAATAGCTACCGGGCTTCTTCGAGCCGCGCTCGGGAATGTTCTTCGTGTTGCTGCCCGGGCTGCCCGGCTGATGATAGACACCTGAACTGCTGACAAGGAGATCACGCAGCGTCGCGGTCTTTTCGATCGGAAGAAGGCCGTGGTCCTCATCGATCTTCAAATCCGCCATCGTCAGATCGAGATCGATCTTGCCTTCGGCAACTGCCTTACCAAAAAGCATAGAGAGAATGCTTTTGCGCGTGGAGGCGAGATAGCTTACCTCGGAGACGTCGCCGTAGGTATAAAGAGCCCGCCCACCCGCGACCGCCATGAATGATGTGGTCGGCATGCCCTCAAGCATGGTGTCCACCTTTGCGCGGACATCGGCCGAAAAATCATGCTCCTCAGGAGCATCGACACGCACCCACTCCTTGGCGGGGAAGTCGTCACGGTTCAATCGGAGCTGGCGTTCCAGAGGTGCCGAAACAGGCATGATGTATCCTTCAACTTAGAGGTAGTCGATTGAGAGAGGGTCAATCGTTGAGATGGCATGCGCTTTTGTGCCCGGAGCCGACGGCCCGCAGTTCAGGTCTTTCGACACGGCAGCGCGCCATCGCCATCGGGCAGCGGGGATGAAAATGACATCCCGGCGGCGGCGAAATCGGACTTGGAATTTCACCTTCGATCGCGGAAAACTGTCGCTGAACGGGGTCGAGACTGGGCCGTTCGTCAAGGAGCGCGCGCGTATAAGGGTGGTTCGGATGCGAAAACAGTTCCGCGACCGATGCCTCCTCCACCACGCGGCCCAGATACATGACGACCACGCGGTCCGAAATATGCTCCACGACGGAGAGGTCGTGGCTGATGAAGAGATAGGTGAGATCGAGCTGCTCCCTGAGGTCGAGAAACAGGTTCAGGATCTGTGCCTGTATGGAGACGTCGAGCGCTGCAACGGACTCGTCACAGATCAGCATGTCGGGCTGAACGGCCAATGCGCGTGCGATCCCGATCCGCTGGCGCTGTCCGCCGCTAAACTGATGCGGAAAACGACTGGCAAGGATCGGGTCGAGCCCCGCGCGCGCCATCTGCCGGCTGACATAGTCATCCAGTTCGCGCCCGGTGGTCATGCCGTGATGAAGAGGAGCGGCGCCGATAATCTCGCGCACCCGCTGACGCGGGTTAAGCGACGACGACGGATCCTGAAAGATCATCTGGACCTTCAGCCGCGCCTCCTCAGCTTCTTCACCCGACATTTCTGCCAGCTGCTTGCCCCGAAACAGCACCGAGCCTTCGGACGCCTGCAGAAGACCCGCCACCACACGGCCGAGGGTCGACTTTCCACACCCCGATTCACCGACAATTCCGACGACTTCGCCTTGCGCCACGGTAATGCTGACATCATCCAGCGCGCGAACGACCGGGTTGGGGGATTTCAGTCCCATCATCTCCGCACCGCGCTCCAGCACACCGGCCTTGCGGGTGAAGCGCTTGCTCACATTGCGCACTTCCAATCGATTGCTCATGATGGCGCTCCTGTCGTGACAGGGTGAAAACAGCGAAGCAGACGCCCATCCAAAGGCTCAAGCGGCGGAGGGTTGAGGCAGATTTCCGTGGCTGACAAACAACGCGGGTGGAAGGCGCAGCCTTTCGGCATGTTTGCAACAGAAGGTGTGGTGCCGGATATCTGCTTCAGCCTCACGCCGCGCTGGTTGTTCGCAGGAAGGCTGGCGATCAGGCCGTTCGTATAGGGATGAAGGGGCCGCTTCAGCACATCCGCTGTCGTGCCCTGCTCCACAATGCGTCCCGCATACATGACCGATAGCTTTTCGGCCAAGCCGGCAACCACCGAAAGATCGTGTGTCACCCAGATCAGGGCCGTACCCTTTTCTCGCGCAAGCCTTTGAACAACGGAGAGAATTTGTGCCTGGATAGTGACGTCAAGCGCGGTCGTCGGCTCGTCGGCAATGATGAGATCAGGCGACATGAGAAGCGCGATGGCGATTGCCACTCTCTGCCGCATGCCCCCTGAGAACTGGTGCGGATAGGCGCTGAGGCGTTCTTCGGGGCTGGGAATGCCGACCATGCCCAAGGCATCGCGTGAGCGCTCCCATGCAATCTTCTTGCTGACGGACTCGTGTGCGTGCACGGCCTCCATCATCTGCGTATCCACCCGCAACACCGGGTTGAGCGTCGACATCGGATCCTGGAAGATCATTGCGATACGGTTGCCGCGAATGGCGCGCAGGTCCTTTTGCGAGCATGTGCGCAGATCCTGCCCTTTGAACAGGATCTGCCCACCGGTGACCTGCACCGGCTTATCGAGCAGGCCCATGATGGAGAGACCGGTTACCGATTTGCCGGAACCGGATTCGCCAACGAGACCCATGACCTCGCCTGCCGCCAGGTTCAGATTGATGTCTTCGACGAGCGTGACGTTGCCGTGCTCGGTCACCACCTCGGTTTTCAAGCCTTTGATTTCAAGCATGGGTGTCATCTCTGGGCTGCCTTTGGGTCCAGCAATTGGCGCAGGCGATCACCAACGAGGTTGATGGCAAAGATCGTCACCAGGAGCGCGATACCCGGGAAAAGCGCGATCCAGTACGTGCCCGACAACATGAACTCGTAGCCGCTGGCGATCAGAAGCCCGAGCGATGGCTCCGTCACCGGAACGCCAAGGCCGAGAAAGCTCAGCGTCGCCTCGAGCGTGATCGCGCGCGCGACCTGCATCGTCAGCAGCACGACCAGCGGCGACAGACAGTTCGGCAGCAACTGGCGAAACAGGATGTTGCGATGCGGGAGGCGAAGGGAGCGTGCTGCTTCGATGTATTCCCTGCGAAGTTCGGTCAAGGCGGCACCACGGGCCGTGCGCGCATAGGTCGCCCATTCGACCAGAACGATTGCAAAGACGACATTGCCGACGCTCTTGCCGAGAAGCGCAAGGATCAACAGCGCTGACAGGATCGTCGGAAAGGACAACTGGAGATCGACGAGCCGCATCATCGCGTTCTCGATGCGCCCACCCAGATATGCCGCCGTGAGGCCGAATGCGGTCCCAAGGACGAATGCAAGCGCAGCAGACCCCAGCCCGACGATCAAACTGATACGCAGCCCGTAGAGGATGGCCGACAGCATGTCTCTTCCCTGGTCGTCTGACCCGAACAGGAAGGTAAAGCCCGTCGCCGATTCCGTGCCCGGCGCCATCCGCCCATCCATGATGTCCAACTGCATCAGATCATAAGGGTTCTGCGGCGATAGATACGGCGCGAACACGGCCAGTAGGACAATGAGGGTGATCAGGACCAGCCCGAGAACAGCAAGGGGCGAGCGTGAAAACTGCCGCGTAAATTGCAGGCCGGTCCGAAATTTCGAATAAGTTACAGCGGCTTGCACGTCATTCTCCCTGAAGCCGGATGCGCGGATCGAGCAGCCTGTACGTAACATCCACGACAAGGTTTATAATGACGAACATGATCACCACGAGCATCAGGTAGGCGACGATCACGGGACGATCGAGCGCGGCAATACTGTCGATGATGATTTTGCCGACACCCGGCCATGCGAAGATGGTTTCCGTCACCACGGAAAACGCGATCGTCTGACCAATATCCAGGCCGACCACGGTGACGACCGGGATCATCACATTCTTCAGCACATGGACGCCGAGAATACGCTGCGGCGACAGACCCTTTGCGCGGGCAAATCGCACGTATTCGCTCGACATGGCCTCGCGAACACCGGCTTCGGTGAGACGGGTCACCATTGAAATGTTGAAGAGGGAAAGACTGATCGCCGGCAAAAGCATGTGGCGAAGCCCATCCAGCGTCACGAAAGACCAGGGTATCCCGAACAGGGTTTCCGTTGCGCCACGCCCGGAGCTTGGGAGCCAGCCAAGCTGGACACTGAACATCATGATGAGCAGGATCGCGATCCAGAAAATCGGAAGACTGAAGCCTAAGATCGAGCCGATCATGACGACGCGCGCAAAGACGCTCTGGGGTTGCCATCCTGCCGCCAGTCCCAGCGGCACCCCGATGACCAGCGAGAGCAAAACGGCAGCGATAGCCAGTTCCAGCGTGGCCGGCAGCCGGGACAGGATCAGTGCAACCGCCGGCTCTTTGTAGACATAGCTGACGCCGAGATTGCCTTGCAGCAGCCCCTTCAGAAACATCAGGAACTGTTCGTAGACCGGCCGGTCAAGACCCAGATCCGCGATCAGTCTCAGGCGGTCGTCATGGGTTGCTTCAGGCGGCAGCAGCGTTTCGATGGGACTGCCGATCAAATGAAGACCGACGAATACAATCAGGGCCATTGCCAAAGCGATGACGATCGCTTGCAACAGACGCTGGACGATCCATAGGGTCATGGTACTCTCTTGTGGTGGGTAGAATGCTTACCAGCCGGCTTCACGCATGGCCACGCAAGGTCCGCCAGACGAAGCTCAGTGGGATAGCGCCATTGCCCAGACGCGCGCGACAAGAGCAACTGGACGATCCGCCAGTTGCTCCTCCTGCGTTTACTCCGCGATGTCCTTGGCGAGTGTACGCTCGTCGATGCGCGGCGCGTAAGTAAGGCCCTTGCGCATGACCCAGGCATTGCTCTGCTGGTAGAGGGGAATGATGGCTCCATCGGCCACAGCCACCTTCACGGCCTCGACGAGGGCTCCCTCCCGGGCCTTCTCGTCATAAATCATCATCGCCTTCGACACGAGATCATCCAGCGCCGGATTGGAATAGCCGCTGTCATTGGACGCGCCCAGTCCGCGCTTGGGATCGACGGTTCCCAGCACGTTGACCAGCATGGAACTGGCGTCGTAGGTCGCGTTGCCGAGGCCCAGCAGCTTCATGGCAAATTCCGACTTGCGGGACGAAAAGGTCGTCCACGGAAGAGCCTCGACATCTGTCTTCACGCCAATTCGCGTCCACATCTGCGCGACGGCCTGCACTACGGCGGGGGCATTCGGATACCGGTCGCTCGGCACGTGAATTGTCAGTTGGAAACCGCTCGGAAAGCCGGCATCGGCCAGCAACTTCTTTGCGGCAGCAGGATCGGCCTTCGGCACCTGAATGTCGGGCGTATAGGAGAACGCGCCTTCCGGCAGCCATTGGCCGGACGCCGTAGCGGTACCGCCCATGATCTTATCGACGATGCCCTCCCGGTTGATCGCCTTCGAAAGGGCGTTGCGCACGCGCGGATCGGCGAGCGGGTTGGTCTCCAGCGATTCGCCATTCGGCCCCTTCACGTTCGCCTTCCACGCATCGCCGGATGTCGCTGGCGCCAGATAGATGACCCGCAGGCCCGGAGTGCTGACGAAGGAGAGATTGGCCGTGGTCTTGAAGCGCGTGATGTCAGTCGCCGCAGGCGCGTCGATGACGTCGACATCTCCCGCCAAAGCGGCGGTCGTCCGGGCACTGGCGCTCGAGATCATACGGTAGGTCGCACGATCCCAAGCAACTTTCTTGCCCCACCAATCGGCGTTGCGCTCCAGCCCGACTTCAATGCCCTGCTTGAATGTGGAGAAGCGGAACGCGCCGGTGCCGATCGCCGCCTTGCCGGAATTGTAGTCGGCGGTATCGGCGCCCTCGCCCGCATGACGGGATACGATGGCAATGTTTGCGAGTTCGCCGGGAAGCGTCGGAGCAGGCGCCTTGGTGTTGATGACGACGGCATTGTCGCCATCTGCCTCGACGGTTTCGATATTGCGCATGAAGCCGCCGAAGCCGCCTGGGCTATTCGGTACGTTCCCCGCCCGGCTCAACGTGAAGACGACGTCGTCTGATGTGAACGGCTTGCCATCGTGCCAGCGCACACCTTCGCGCAGGGTGAAGCGCCACTTCGTTTCCGTCACCGACTCCCACTTCGTCGCGAGCCCTTCTACCAACTGGCCGTCGGCGGTGCGCTCGGTCAGCCTGTCGAAGATCTGCATCGCGATCGAATTGTTCGGCGACGCATTGTAGAAATGCGGATCGATGGAGGTGACTGTGCCAGCAAGGCCAATCGTCAGGTCCTTGGCAAGGACGGGGTAGGCGACAAGGTTGGCGAGGCCGGCCGCAATGATCACGCGCTTCATCATGTGTCTTCAGTTCCCTGTTTCTATGATGACGAAAAACGTCATCTCGCTTGTTTTCCGCGATTATCAACCGCCCCCAGAATTTAGCAAATGAATGTTTTTAGCGTGAGTTATTCACCAGACGAATGAAGCCATAACAGGAGGGACGTGCCGGATCTGCGGGACAAGCCAATCATGCGTGTCATGGCAAAGCGCGAAGGGCGATTGGTCCCCGTAGAGTGTTTCACCGAAGTTTCGCGCCTCGGTTCTGATCGTCTCAAGCAGCCTTACCCTTGATCGAACGCCGGTCAACGAAACGGGGAAACATCTGGCTCAACGTATTGGCCTCGTCGTTCAGCACGGTCGAAGACAACTGATAGCCTCGTCCCACCCCGAAAGGTCGCTGGTTTCCAAGGCTCGGGACAGCATATCCCGTACGGTGCGAACTCCCCACCGGAATTGGCACCGGTCGCTATGCTCCGCTCGTACTTCTCTCCATCGAAGCTGTTGCCCTCTTCCAAAAGCCATGAGCCGAAGACCCGTTGACGAGCAGCGAGCCACTGGAATAAAGTTAAATTTACCGTGAAGATGATGACAATTTGGGCCTTGGGCCAAAAATGGAGAGGTTTCCTTGAGCGCCAAGAGTGCGACACCACACGCGAAAAGAACCTGGCCATTTTACTGGATCAGTCGCGTCGATCAGCGTTATGTGCAGGTGCTCGAAAAGCGGTTGAAGCCGATGGGTATGGATGCCCCGCGCTGGCGTGTCCTGATGTCGCTGCACGAGGACACCTACCTGTCGATCTCCGAAATTGCAGAATTTTCCGCAATGCGGCTCAATACGACCACGAAAGTGGTACAGCGTCTGATAGCGGACGGGTTCGTCACGACCCGCGTGCGACCGACGGATGCGCGGGCCACGGAAGTGAGCCTGACGGCCGAGGGCGAACGCATGGGTGCTCTGGCGCTCGCCGAAGTTCGCGACATCTTCGAACTCGCATTCCGCTCGGTCAGCAACGAAGAAATGGACGTGCTGAACACCATTCTGGAAAAAGTGTTCAGCCAGTTGAAACGCATGTAGCCCAAACACTTCAGCGGGCCACGTGTGCCTCCAGGTGGTGGAAGTGACGACCGAACCAGATCAGGCCCTGTGGCTGATCCGAGTGCAGCTTTACAGCGTCCACTTCACAGGTGAGCACCGAATGGGACCCGACTGAGCGCACATCGACAATGCGGCAGTCGAAGACGACCTCGGCATCGTCGAGCACCGGGGCCCCGGTCGCAAGCGTGACCCAGTCAGCGCCTTCAAAGCGATCCCCGATATCCTTGCTGGCGAAGCGGCGCGACAGATCCTGATGCCGGCCGCCGAGCACGTTGACGGCCAGGACAGCGTTTTCCACGAAGAGATCGTGACAGCGAATGCCCCGATTGACACAGACGATCAGCGTCGGAGGGCTGTCGGTCACGGACACGACGGCGGAGGCCGTCATGCCCTGGCGGCCAGCCGGGCCGTCCGATGTCAGAAGGGTTACCGCGGCTCCGAGGCGGCTCATGCCTTCGCGGAAGGTCAAGGCGGCTTCAGTCGGCTGAGCTATTGTCATTCTCTCCTCCTTGGCGCGTCGGCGCCTCAAATATCCAGGACCAGTTTCGAGCTGCAGGACCGCGAACAGCAGGCGCAGATCATTGTGCCCTCCTCCCGTTCGTCGTCGGTCAGGAACTTGTCGCGATGGTCGGGCGTCCCCTCCAGGACGTCGGTCACGCAGGTGCCGCAGACCCCCTCCTCGCACTTGACCTCAACCTTGACACCGGCCCGGGCGAGGGCCTTGGCAATGGTATCAGCGGGGCCGATCGTCACCGTGATGCCGGAGCGGCGCGCCTCCACTTCGAAGCTCTGGCCGGTTGTGTCGACATCGGCGCTGAAATACTCGCGGTGAATATTTGCAGACGCATGCCCGGCCGCCTCTGCACCGGAAATGACCCAGTCCATGAAACCTTGCGGCCCGCAGACATAAAGGTGCGTATCGGCCGCCGGAGCGGGTAGATCACGGGTCAGATCCAGCTTTTGCTCGACGGCCTGATCGTCAAAGTGGAAGACGACCTTATCCTTCCAGGGCGCGTGCGCGATGATCTGGCAAAACGCCGTGACGGCATGGGAACGCGTGCAGTAGTGCAGCACGAAATCCCGACCGAGCGCATGCAGCCGACGCGCCATGGCAAGCATCGGCGTTATCCCAATTCCCCCACCGAACAGGACGGTCTTTTGCGCGGTCTCGGCGAGCGGAAAATGGTTCCGCGGACCGTCGACCTCGAAAGTCACGCCCGGCAGAGCAAGCTTGTGAACGGCAGCAGAGCCGCCGCGTGTCTTCGGATCGAGCAACACGCCGATCTCGTAGAACCCCGTATCCGCCGGATCCGAACACAGTGAATACTGGCGCCACAGGTCGACTTTGCCGTCATTGAGCCGCAGGTCGAGATGCGCACCCGCCTCGAATTTCGGCAGAGGTGCACCGTCCGGGCGCGCAAGCCGCAAGCGCAGGATATTGCCGGGCTCTTCCAGCCGTTCGGCAATTTTCAGGGTCAAGCCTTTCGAAGTCATGTCTCACCTCACCGCATGTAAATGCCGCCATTGACGTCCCAGCAGGCGCCATTGACGAAGTCGGCCGTCGGGCCGGCCAGAAGAGCAACGAGTTCGGCCACGAAGACGGGATCTCCGAGCCTGCCGACCGGAATATTGGCGAGCGCGCCCGCCATCTTTTCAGGTGTGATCACCGAGCGGACCATGGGTGTATCCATCGGCCCCGGAGCAATCGCATTGCAGGTCACGCCGAACGGCGCGAGATCGCGGGCGAAAATCTTGGTCAGCGTCAGGATGGCGCCCTTGGAGGCGGCGTAATGCGCACCGGTTGCCGTGCCGCCATTCTGTCCCGCAAGCGAGGCCAGATTGACGATGCGACCAAAGCCGCGATCCTTGAAATGGCGACCGAAGATCTGACTGCCGGCGAAAGTGCCGCCGGCATTCGTGGCCAGCACCGCGTTGAAGTCTGCCGGATCGATGTCGAGCAGCGGCTTGACCGCCGTGCGGGCAGCATTGTTGACCAGCACCTCGACCGAGCCCCAGCGCTCGACACACCGATCGAGCACCGCCTGGAAGTCCTCGGGCTTCGACACATCGAGCGTCGCGGTCACGGCCGTTTCGCCGGCGAGGTCGAGTTCGGAGGCAAGGCTTGCCCCCGCCTCCGCGTCCATATCGGTAATGACGACGCGAAAGCCTGCGCGGTGCAGCGCACGGGCAATCTCGGCACCGAGACCGCGAGCGGCACCCGTGACGACCGCTGTCTGGATCTTTTCAGGAAGCGGCGCCGCCATCAGAACAAATAGCTGAACGAGTTCAGCATCCCATCCGAGTTGAGTAGACGCACCACCTTGTTGCGGATCTTGAAACCTTCGCCAGAGGCGACCAGCACATGGCGAACATTGGCGGCCCAGATGCGCTGACGGCCGAACTTGTCTTCGACCACCTGCTCGGCGCTTGATACCGTGACCGTGTCGCCCTCGACGGCGTCGATGACGAAACGCGACACGGTACGGACGGTGCGTGCCGGCGGCGCCGACGAAATCGAGAAGCCCTGCTGGAAGCGCTGGATACGGTCCCGTCGCATCCGGTCGTTGTCATGGCAAAGGTTCAACTGATTGTCGAAATCATCACCCTCGCCGATCGGCAGCGTGTAGAAGCCTTCCGGAATCCAGAGCGCGAGCCAGGCGTCATAGTCCTTGCCATCCAGCAGCGCCGCCTCGGCCCAAAGGAAGGCACTGACCTTTTGCAGCAGCGCCAGATCCGTGGTTTTGACCATCATGTTCATACCGACATCATCCTCTTCCACATGTGATAGGCGGCACGCATACCCGTTTCGGCACTGATGTGGCCGCGCGGGCCGCGCTCGCCGGGTTGCTCATCGACAAGGCCGCGGTTCACGAGAATGGGCAAATCTTCGCCCCCCTTCGTGCCGCGCTGAACGCGCTCCCAAACTTCCGCATCGTCGGGCGAGCCAAAGCCCATGGGGCCCTGGAAGTGCTCGTGCAGGCGAAGTCTGGCGCGATTGGCTGCCGCCGGGCCGCCATCCATGCCGAGCGCGATATGACGGATGTCGGTACGCTCGACGTTTATGGGCGTCAGTACACGGAAGAATGCCAGCGACAGGGAGACATTTGGGAACAGATTGAGATTGAAGCCCGCGCCGCCGACAGCCCGCACGATCTTCAACACCTGGTCTTCCGGGTATCCATATTCGCGCAGTTCATGCACGAGCGGCATGAAACGCTCCTCGATCGGATCGTCAAGATGCTCATCGAGGTCGATGCGCTCGGGGATCATCACCATCACGGAATGGCCGTTGCCAAGATCCTCGACATAGCCCTTGCCGGTGTCGAGAAACTTGAAGGCTTCCTCCGCATCGCCGTCGAGCGACTGCATGAAGCTCTTGTGCACGACCGGGAAATGATAGGCGTCGGTGGTGTTCTCGAGCTGGATCTTCCAGTTCATCGGCACCGTGAACTGGTGTTCGCCAAGCACCTTGACCGGGAAACCGCCGCCCTGCTTCATGAACAGATCGATGTAGCGACACACGCCCGGACCGAGGAAGTCGACCAGAGGCTCGATCTCGTCGTTGAAGGTGGCGAAGATCATGCCGTTGTAGCTTTCGGTGCGCAGCGTCTTCAGGCCATGGGCGCCCTTGTCGAAATCCGCACCATACTGCTCGGGATAAGGCAGACCGCGCAGCGACCCGTCCAGGCCGTAACCCCAGCCGTGATAGGGGCACTGGAAGGACGAGGTCTTGCCCTTCTTCACCTCGCAGACAGTCGCGGCACGATGGCGGCACCGGTTGACGAGGACATTGACCTCGCCCTTGCGGTCACGCACCACGATGACCGGCTCCAGCCCGACATTTGACAGTTTGAACGACCCCTTGTCGGCGAGTTCGCTGTCATGGGCGACCCAGACCCAGGTGCGCTTGAAGATGCGCTCCATTTCTTCCTTGAAGAGGTCGGTATCCTCGTACATCGCGGTCGCGACTTTCGCCTCGGGTGAGTAAAGGGCGTCGAGATCGCTCAATTTTTCTGCTGCGTCCAACATGACAGCTCCTGTCCGTTCTCAGAGTTCGGGGATGGTGAGTGCGCGGCCCATGCGGGCTTCGACGCGCATGTATTTCCAGAGCCGATGATCCTCCTCATCGACCACGATCGTGCGCAGAAGGTTGCAAGCGGCAATCACTGACTGCCGGTCGGGGAAATCGCAGAGCATGTACCAGGTCCAGGGAAAGGCCGGCGAGGTGCCGACCTGGGTCTGGTCGTCATCGAGTGTGCCGAGCACCGACACGCCGTCGAGTTTGGCAACGCCGGACATGAAGGCCTGGGTGGCCTTCCAGACGCCGCCGATCTGGCCGAAGGGCAGATCAAAAAAGGCAGGCTGAACGGCGAGGCACAGAAGAGTTCGGATGGGTGTTGGTTCAGACATCGGATGTTCCTTTGTAAAATCCTGCATTCAAGGATAGCCGGGGGGCGTCTGCTGCTCGAAGAGCGCAGCACCTGCCGCCTGCCAGCTGCCGGCATTGATGAAGGCGTGCTGCGCGACACAGGCCGCATCGATCATGGCGCGTCCCAGCGGATGGCCTGTCGTCATGGCATCCGAACCGCCGAGCACGAAGGCGATACGTGCGGCTTCGGCGCCATCCTGGGCGGCCTTGGAGGCGGTATGGCGCAGGCGGATATGAGACAGCCGGTCGATCTCGCCGTGAGCCTCCATCTGCCGCCAACCGGTTTCGATGGCGTCGTAGAAGGCCGACCGGGCTCCGGAAAGCAGGCCCTCGGCGCGGGCAAAATCAATCTGCACATAGGCGCGGGCCGCAGGGCTCGGTGCCCCAGTGATTGAAGTTCGGGCGAGCGCGTCACCGCGCACCCAGTCGAGCGCCGACCGAGCGACACCAAGCGCCACCACCGCCAGCACCTGCGCGGCCAGGGCCATGGCCGGATACCGGAAGACAAGATCATCCATCTGTGGCTTGCCGCCGCGGATGAAGGTCCAGTCCTCGGGCACGATCACGCGGTCAGCCACGATGTCATGGCTTCCTGTGGCTCTAAGACCAATCGTGTTCCAGGTTTCGTCGATCGTCACCTTGTCGCGCGGCATGATGGCGGTGCGTGGCAGCGGGCTTGCCTCCCCTTCGATCTTGATGCCGGCACCGACGATCGAGGCACCCATCACGCCGGACCCCCATGGCCAGCGACCGCTGACCTCGAAGCCGTCACCGACGCGTTTGGCCGCTTGCGGCGGGAACATGGCGCCGGCAAAGACCGTGTTCGGATCCGTGCCGTAGATCTTGGCGTAAGTCTCCGGCGGCAGGGATGCCAGATAGGTGGCCGACACGCCGAAGCTGGCGACCCAGCCGGCAGAGGCATCCGCTGTGGCAATCTCCTCGACCAGCCGACAGAAGGCCTGCGGGGTCAGTCCATCTCCACCGAAACGCTTCGGCACGAAGGCGCGGTACACACCCACATCCTGAAACTTGCGGACGATATCGACAGGGATATGACGCAGGTCCTGAAACTCCTGTCGCCTGAGACCGATCTCAGCCTTTAGGGCCTCCAGCGCGTTCGTTGGCGCAATGCTGCTATGGGAATTCATGATTCTCCCCTCAAGTCTGAGAACATCGGATGGTGATCGCAAAGCCAGCGGGCGACGGCGCAGAGCCGTGCATCCGCACCCTTGCGAGCGATGAGCTGGATGCCGGACGGCAGACCGGTCGAGGTGACGACCGGCAGGACGATGGCTGGGTGACCGGACAGGTTGAACGGCCGCAGATAACGGGTCAGTGGCAGGACCTTCGCAGGGTCTGCGGCCTCCGACAGAAGTGGCGGCGCCTGTGGCAGAGCCGGCGTGACGATGACGTCGAACTCTGACAGACAGTCGTCGACGGACTGCGTAAACGCGACACGAATGTCTTCGGCTGCCGCAAGAACAGCGTCGCTGATGGCGCGTGCACCTTCCAACCGAAGCCGAATGTCCATCCCGAACGGCGCCCCCGCCTCGAGACGGGACCGGTTCGCATCCAGTGTTTCGCGAGCGATGATCGCCATGCCGGCGCGGAAGGCAGCATCCAAATCCGCCAAATGAACCCGGCGCGCCACCATCCCGGCCAGCGAGAGGGCCTCATGCGCTTCGAGCATCTCGGGATCATCGGTCTCGTCGGTGACCAGCAACGCCATGCGCGGGGTGCTCGTCAGCATTTCGACCCGATAATCAGGGGCGATGATCTCCATGGCGCGCTCGATCATGTCCATGCTGCGCGCCAGAGGACCGATGCAATCAAGAGAACTTGCCGCCGGCATCGCCCCACGACGATCGACACGACCGAAGGTGGGCTTGAACCCGATCACGCCACAACAGATGGCCGGCTGGCGCACGGAGCCGCCTGTATCCGTACCGATGGCGAAATCGACAGAGCCCGCAGCCACGGCAACTGCCGAACCTGACGACGAACCGCCGGGAATGCGATCAGGCCAGCGCGGATTGACGGGCGTGCCCTCGAAGGCATTCACGCCGGTCATGCCATAGGCGATTTCATGCAAGCGTGTCTTGCCAACGATGCGGCAGCCCGCATCGAGCAGCCGATCGACAACGGCGGAATTGCTCAGAGCCGGAGCGGCATCGGCGTAGGCGGCAGATCCGCAGCGGGTCGTATGGCCCGCCACATCCAGACAGTCCTTGATCGCGACTGTCAGACCGTGATCGGCGCCGAGTGCCAGCATGCTGGCAAAAGCCGTTTCGGCCGCACTCCCGTTCTGTCCATCCAGATTGATCATTGTCACGTTCCCTTTTACGTGAAAATTACTGCAAATGATCGTCTTGTCAATCCGATATTCAATCGGTTTCGAATTTTTATTGTTTTAGATCAATTACTTGAGACGCGCGCAAAGCTTCGCCCCCGGCATGAAGCCGACCCACTATTACGATTTGGGTGCCTGGACAGCGCCTCCTCAGCGCGCCAGGACTTCTCTTTACCACGACGAGAACGCGATCAGTGTTGCGGCGGCTGCAATACTGTTTTTAAGGAAGGGCTTCCGCAATGAAATCAGAGACTTAAAAGCTATCAGTCTTAAATTAATTATTACGTGAATATTACCGCTTGACGCAAGCATCGCCCCCGATACCATTCCCAAGCGTGCGGGAGAGGAAACCAAAGGCTTCGCCATCCTGATCGCACGCGCCTTCCCGCAGAAGGCTTATCGCTTGCGAAGGGGACATCCATGACTGCCGATATCGATCTCACAGCCCTGCTGCGCCGCGTCGAGGTGCTCGAGGCGGAAGCTGACATCCGCCGCATCCAGGCGCGCTACATGTTTCTCTGCGATACGCCCAATCCGGAATTCGGCGTGGCCGACGACATGGAGCGCATCGACCGGATCATGCAGCTCTATACCGAAGATGCCGTCTGGGAAGGTGTCGGCGAATACTACGACAACCAGTTCGGACGTGCCGTGGGCGCAGCCGCCATCCGCAAACATTTCGAAGGCTTCTGGGGCGGCAAGACGGACCCGGCGCTGATCCTCAACTGCCACTATCTAACGTCGGAACAGATCCACGTGCATGACGGCGGAACGACGGCCGATGGCCAATGGGTCCACATGCAGCCCTGGCTCTTTTCCGACGGCAAGGCGCTGCTGCGGTCGTCGCGGCTGAACAACACCTTCCGCAAGGAGCCGGACGGCACCTGGAAGATCACCCGCACGCGGACCGAAAACGTCTTCGTTGCACCGCTGTCAGCCACCTGGGCATCGGACTATCCGTCGAAGTCCGTGCTGATGAAACCGTAAGGCCTTGCCGGCATAAAGCGCGGCACCGGCAATCGGACAAAATGAAAACGCTCCCGGCATTAAACCGGGAGCGTTTTCGTTTGGCGGCGCAAAGGCATATCCAGGAAGTCAGCGGACGCACTCGATTTCTCGGACGCGTCCGCATGAGTTTGTCTCAGCGGTAAGCGACGCAGACCGACTTGGTCTCAAGGTAGTTGTCGAGCGCGCCGCGTCCGTGTTCACGACCAATCCCCGACTGTTTCATGCCGCCGAAGGGCATATTCTGATCCGGGATGTTGTGGCTGTTGACCCAGACCGTGCCGGCCTCGATCTTCGGAACATAACGCATCATCTTGTTGATATCCGTCGTCCAGATCGAGGCACCCAAACCATAGCGCGTGTCATTGGCCATGGCGATCGCCGCATCGGCATCGTCGAACGGCGTCATGGTGATAACAGGTCCGAAGACCTCGTCCTGCATCAGGGCCATGTCCTGCCGTACATCGGTGAAGAGTTCCGGCGCCACGAAGAAGCCCTGCGACGGAGCTGTGGCACCGATGACCGGCTTCGCGCCATCTTCAATGCCGCGCGCGATGCAGGCCTTCACATGCGCCTGATGGCGGGCGGAAACGACGGGGTTGATCTGGTTGCGCGGGTCGAGCCCCGAGCCGATGGCGAGACTGCGGGTGACATTGGCGATCACCTCAAGTGCCTTCTCGTAGATGCCCTTCTGGGCATAGATGCGCACGCCCGCACAGCAGGTCTGCCCGGTATTGAAGAAGCTGCCGATGCCGGCAGCGAGTCCAAGCAGGTCGAGATCCATATCGTCAAACATGATCATCGGCGCCTTGCCGCCGAGCTCCAGCGTGACACGCTTCATGTCCTTCATCGCCTGCACGCCGATCAGCTTGCCGGTTTCCGTCGAGCCGGTGAAGGTGATCTTGGCGACCTGGGGATGCGCCACGAGCGGCGCTCCGGTCTCCTCGCCGAAGCCGGTAACGACATTGACGACACCCTCGGGAACGCCGGCTTCCAGGCAGATTTCGGCCAGACGGATCGAAGTGAGCGGCGTTTCCTCCGCCGGCTTCAAAACCACCGTGCAACCGGCCGCAAGCGCCGGCGCGATCTTCCAGACAGCCATATTGAGCGGAAAATTCCAGGGCGTGATCGCGGCAACGACCCCGACGGCTTCCTTGCGGGTATAGGCCTGGTAGCGCATGCCGGGTGGGATCGGGATGGAGACATCAAGCGTCGATCCCTCGATTTTGGTCGCCCAGCCCGCCATGTAGCGGAAATACTCGGCAGAGGACTGAACCTCGATCAGGCGCGAGAGCATGATCGACTTGCCCTGGTTCAGCGTCTCGAGCTGGGCAAGCTCTTCGCCATGGGCTTCAATCAGATCGGCAATCTTGAGGAGAATGCCTTGGCGCTGAGCCGGCAGCATCTGTGACCAAGGCCCCTCGAAGGCGCGACGCGCCGCCTTCACGGCCAGATCGACATCCTCGGCCCCACAGGCAGGCACCTCGGCCAGCACCGAGCCATCGGCCGGGTTGTAGACGGAATAGGTCTTGCCAGACAGCGCCGCATGCGGCTTGCCGTCGATCAGACATTTCGGTGCAGACAGAAAAGAGGTGACCTGCGCAGAAATGCTGGTCACGGCGCTGTCAGGTTGGGCGATTTTCATAATGTTTCCCTCCGGTTTGGTTTTGTTCGTTCAACAGCCGCGTTCCCGGCGTGGCTCCCCGTTCAGGCTTAGGCTCTGCTCGCTGTGGCAGGAGCGAGGACAAAATCGAAATGCGCCCGCCAGCGCTCGCTCGGGCTCACGACCGGCTTGAAATCGACGATCAGCGTTTCCTTCACACCGAAGACCGCGTCGGAGGTGAGATAGGCGTCGCCGGCAACGAAAATGTGGGTAATCAGGCGCTCGCAACCCGGCGCGGTGACCAGGAAATGCATGTGCGCAGGACGCCAGGGATGGCGGCCGAGCGCGGCCAGCATCCTGCCCACCGGCCCGTCATCAGGGATCGGATAGGCGACCGGCTTGATGCCCCGAAACGCATAGCGGCCATCCTTGTCGGTCCGGAAAATGCCGCGATTGTTGAAAGGCGGCTGCACGCCCGGCTGCTGCACGTCGTAGAAGCCGTCCTCATTGTCCGACCAGACGTCGACGAGTGCATTTTCAATCGGCCGTCCGTCGACATCGAGCACCCGGCCTTCGAAGAGACAGGTCTCGCCCTTGCCATCCAGGCTGATATTGGCGCCCATCTCGCGCTCCGGCGCTCCATCGACGTGGAAGGGGCCGAAAACCGTGGTCTCCGTGGCCTGGCCTGGAGTGCGGTGATTAATGGCATCGACCAGCATGGATACACCGAGCACGTCCGACAGAAGGATGAATTCCTGACGCGCATCCGAGCAGATCTGCCCGGTGCGGGTGAGAAAATCGATGGCCACGCCCCATTCCGACTCGGTCAGTTCCACATCCTTCACGAAGGCATGCAGATGGGTGACGAGCGAGGACATGATGCGCGAAAGTCGCGGTGAGACCGACGGCCCCATGCGTTCGTTGACGACCTCAGCGGATGCCTCTTCAGTGAAATAACGCATATGTCCTCCTCCTCAGTCGATGACGGGCCGCTCACCGGAATAGGCACGGGCGATCAGCGCGGTGATCGCCTCCTTTTCCAGCGGACGCGGGTTCCAGTAGGGATTGGCAAAGGCACTCTCCACCGCCTTGTCGATGCCATCTTCAGGCATGCCGATCTGCGAGAGCGCAACGGGCGCCCCGATGGCGCGAGCGAGATCAAAGAGTGCGCCGCTCGGATCGCTACCGAGAACGTCTGTGAGCTTCTTCATGACGTCGGGGATCGCCGGCGCATTGTAGGCAAGCGCATGCGGCAGCATGATCGTATGGGTTTCGGCATGCGGCAGGTCGAAGCCGCCCCCGAGCGTGTGACAGAGCTTGTGATGCAGCGCCATGCCGACCGACCCCAGGCATATGCCACAGAGCCACGCACCGTAGAGCGCATCGGCACGCGCATCACGATCGCCGGGTGCCTTGGCGATAACCGGAAGCGCGCGGGCCAGCGACCGGATCGCCTCGATGGCGAGCGCCGAGATGATCGGATTTGTCTCGCGTGCGTAGAGTGCCTCGATGGCATGCGCCATCGCGTTCATGCCGCTGGTCCCGGACATGCCGACCGGTAGTCCGAGCGTCTGCTCGACATCATAGATGACGACTTCCGGAAGCACCTTGAGCGTGGTCTGCGTCCGCTTCACGCCATTCTCGGTCTGGCCGATGATCGGCGTCATTTCGGAACCGGCATAGGTGGTCGGCAAGACGACCTGGGGCAGATCGGTGCGCAGGGCGATCGCCTTGGAGAGCCCGATGGTCGAACCGCCGCCGACGGCGACGAGGACATCCGCCGAAAGCGCGTCTGCCTGTTTCGTGGCAAGCTCGCTGACATCGACGGGCGTGTGCATGACGGCACCGGCAAAGACGCCGGCACCCGCCGGTCCGAGCAGCGCAAGCAGGGTCTCGGCTTCCGCCTTCTGGGCGGGGGTTGCAAGGACCAGTGCCCGTTGTTTGCCGAGACGTGCAAGCTCCTCCGGCAGGCGCACCGTGGTGCCGAAGCCGAAGATGACGCGGGCGGGGTGGCCGGTGTAGATGAACTCTCGCTCGACCATCATGCCGCATCCATCGAGCGGAGGCAGTAGTCCACCTGATACCGGGCGACCCTCACCCCTTGCAGTTGGTCTCGGACGGCCAAGTGCAGAGGATGCGTCGCATAGGCCTGAAGGCTAGCCTCACTATCGAAGTCGGTAACCAGGACCATGTCGCACGCATAGTCGATGCGGCTGTGGTCGATTCCGATCTCGAGGCTTATCAGACCTGGGATGCGGCCCCGCAGAGCCTCGAAGGCATTGCGGACGATCTCGATCGCGGTCGCACGCTCTTCTGCTGTGTCTCCGGCCACATTCCACATGACGATGTGGCGGACAGGGCTGGACTTGTGGCCGGCATCGGACATGTACGATCTCCAGAAAATGATGGCACAAACGGGTCCTAGAGACCGCTGCGACGTCGGCGCATCCTGCCCTTCAAATGAAACGTGATAAATCACGTAAATCGGAAAACATTCTTGCAGATCTCGCAACACCGAGAAGGCGCGTTCAGCCCACTTGATAAAATGCATATTTGGGTGAATATTACCGTTATAAAAAACGGGAACTTCAACAATTGGGTGGACAGGATGGATCGCTTCGTCGAACTGGAAGTTTTCACGCGCATCGCCGATGAGGCAAACCTGACGCGCGCTGCGCAAGAAATGGGTCTGTCGGTCTCCGGCGTCAGCCGGCATCTGACAAACCTGGAAAACCGCCTCGGCGTGCGGCTTGTGCAGCGGACAACGCGGGCTCTGTCGTTGACCTCCGAAGGACAGCGTTTCGCCCGCAGCGCGCGCGACATTCTCTCGACGCTGCAGGAAGCCGAAGAAAGTGTCAGCCACGTTTCGGCAGAGCCAACCGGCGTGCTGCGTCTTGGCGCGTCCTTGTCCTTTGCGATGCTGCACCTGATCCCGGTGATCAATGCCTTCAAGGCACGCTACCCGCAAGTGCGCATCGACCTCCAGGCCTCCAACCGCTACTGCGACATCATCGAAAACGGACTTGACCTCGCAATCCGGACGCGACGAGCCGAGGTGGACAGCAGCGTCACGATCCGCAAACTGGCCGAGATGCCACGCATGATGGTCGGTGCTCCAGACTATCTTGCGCGACAGGGGGTGCCGCAGGCGCCCGACGACCTGGAACGCCACGATCTGCTTCTCTACACCCTCTCGGAAAACTGGGACCAGCTGACCTTCACACGCGGCAATGAAGAGCGCCGCTTCTCGACCCTGGCCGAGATGGCAAGCAATGACGGCCAACTGCTGCGCCAGGCCGCCCTGTCCGGCATGGGGCTGCTGGTGCAACCGGCCTATGTCGTTCATGAGGATATCGAGGCAGGGCGGCTGGTACCGGTCCTCACCGACTGGACCCTGCCGAGCCTGACGATGAACATCGTCTTTCCTTCGCGAACCCATCTTCCGGCACGCACGCGCCTCTTCATCGACGCCCTGGTCCGGCATTTTCGCGAACACGATCTCGAACGAACCTGGCAGCAGGTGGCATCCCGCCCCCTGCAGTAAATAAAAGCCTATACGCCGATTGAACGGCAAGGACGGCTTGCAGCATAAAGAGAAGGATTTCCCATGCCTGAAATAAAGACTGCGACGGCGGCCTATCTCGACCACGTCGCCTTCACCGTCCGCGACATCACCACGCATCTGTCCTTCTTCCGCGATGTGCTCGGGATGACCGTGACCAAACGGGACGGGACGGACGAAAAGCCAAGCCAGGTCTGGCTGCTCGGCGGCCTTCAGATTGTCGAGGATGCTGGGTTCACCGGCCCGGAAGGCCGTTTCGCGCATCTGGGCCTCATCTGTGCCGACGTGCCGGCGGCAATCCAGGGCGCGCTGGCTCATGGCGGCAAGTCGTTGGACAAGGGCGCCCATTGGGTCGAAATGCCAGACGGGTTGCTGCTCGAATTCCTGCCCGACACGCGCAACGCGGTCGAGACCGTCCGCGGCCTCGATCCCCGCCGGGTCTGAGGAAGGGCAGTGGCGGACACGCGAGGCCCGCCATTCTGCCTGCTGCTGACAATCGATCGGCAGCCGCGATAGAACTCAGGAAAATCGTTCGAGACGATAGGGTGTCGGATCGAGCAGCGGCGTAGAGGACGCCGTGACCAGGTCTGCGGCAAGCTGGCCGGCAGCCGGTCCCGTCCCGAAGCCGTGGCCCGAAAAACCGGTCGCAAGCGTAAGTCCCGGAATACCGGCAACCGGACCGATCACCGGCAGGGAATCCGGCGTGATATCCATCATGCCTGCCCAGACCTCCTCAATCACCGCATCGGCAAAGAGCGGCCAGGCGGCGGTCAGGTTGCGCATGGCCTCAGCATTGATATCGGGATTTGCCGGCGGATCCATCACGCGCACGCGCTCGAATGGGGACCGGGATTTCGCACCCCAACGACGCGGCAGGGAGATGTCTTTCATGAAATCGGACCCGAGGCTGATGCGCAGCAACTGCCGCTGGCCGCGCAACATGTGCAGGTAACGCAGGCCGATCAGGAGGTGGTCGAGCATCAGCGGTGCGCCGAGCGCGCCGCGCTGGGTGATGGTGTAACCACCATCAAGGCGTTTGCGGAAGGAGAAGTCGGGGCCACCGACAGCGATCTCCGTCGGCCCCTCCATCGGGGCGGTGCGGATGACCGAACAAACGAGTGGCAAAGTCGGCAGGGAGACGCCGAGATTGGCCAGGAACTTGCGCGACCAGAGCGCGCCGGCAAGGAGAACCTGATCACAGCGGATTTCGCCCCGTTCGGTGACAACACCCGTGACGCGGCCTGCCGAACGGACAAGCGTGCGAACGGCGCAGTTCTCGACGATCACGGCCCCTTTCGCAATCGCGGCCCGCGCAATCGCGCTTGGCGCCAGCGTCGGCTCTGCGCGACCATCAGAGGCGGTGTAGATACCACCGGCCCAGGTCCCCTTCCCACCCGGCACCCGGTCATCGATCTCCCGGGCGCTCAGCATCTGGGAATCGAGCTGCAGGCCTTCGACCGTCTTCATCCACTGGCGGTGCATCTCCATCTCGGCTTCGGTTCGGGCGAGATACATGATGCCTGCCTGGCGATATCCGACATCCATTCCGACACGCTCGGGCATCTGCGCCCAGAGACGGTCTGCCGCCTGCGCCATCGGCACATCCGGCGCCGAGCGGCCCATCTTGCGGATCCAGCCGAGATTGCGCGAGGACTGCTCCCCCGCCACGCGCCCTTTCTCCAAAAGCACAACCGGCACGCCACGCTCGGCAAGAACGAGGGCGGCCGTCAGCCCGACGATCCCGCCGCCAATGACGACAACAGTCGTTTGTGCAGGAAAGGAAGAAGCTGTCTGAACGGGGAGGATGGTGGGTGCCATGGCTGCGAACCTGAAGTTTCTGGAAAGGACGGAGGGATGGATCACAAACCTCCCGGACGCTGGATCAGAGGGAGATGACCCGCTCTTCGGTCTCTGCCTTTCCCGCGCCACGATAGGCGGTCACTTCGATCTCGACCTTGTAGACCGTCGATCCGAGCGGCGGGCATGTGACGGTGCTGGCGGGATTGATGCCGCGGAACTTCTCCCCGACAACCGTCATCACGGCCATGGTATCGCCAGGATCCTGGATGAACACCCGCGAAGCCACGACGTCGGCAAGGCCGGAATCGACGGCTGCCAGCGCAGCTTCGATGTTGGCAAAGACCTGGAGGGTCTGCTCAGTGATATCCTCCGGAATTTCCTTGGTCACCGGGTTGCGCCCGGCCGTATTGGAGACGAAAATCCAGTTGTCGACCGCGACGATACGCGAATAGCTGCCGTGATCCTCGAACTTGGATCCGGTCTTGATCTTGACGACCTTGGTCATGGTGCACTCGTTGCTGAATTGAAAAGAAAGGCCGGGCGGGCTGGAACACCGCGATCCACCCGGCAAGTTGGCGCCGGGGATATCAGCGCAAGACGGGAACGTCCCAGAGGTTGAGCTTGACGCCGATGCCGCGGCTGATGGCGTTTCGGTAGACGATCGTGCCCCAGGCAACATCCTCGACCGGCATGCCGCCGACGGACATGATGATAATCTCTTCATCGTTCTGACGTCCCGGCGCATCGCCGGCGACGATCTTGCCGATGTCTTCGAGGTCGGCGCGATCCATGCGGCCCTCGGCGATCATGTCCATGAACTTCACACCGACGATCGGTACATGCACATGGGCCGGCTTCGGCAGTTCATGGAACCAGGCGTCGTAAAGGCCCGTGTTGTCGACCACCTTGCGAACATCCCGGGCCTCCATGGCTTCGTCGATGTTGCAGAGGGCCGGCATCGCGAGGAAGGCGCCGGGCTTCACCCATTCGCGCTTGACCATCGGATAGGTCGAGGGATCGCCGACCGCACCCGAGTTGCAATAGCTGACCAGATCGCTGTCGCGTACGACGGCCTCAATGCTGTCGACCACAGCGACGGACGTGATCTGGGGATAGGTCTCGGCAACCCAGGCAAGGAAGCTCTTCAGGCTCTTTTCACCGCGACCCTTGACCTTCAGCGTATCGATGTTGGGGCAAGCGGCCATGAAGGCTGCAAGCGTGGTCTTCGCCATGACGCCTGGTCCGAGAATTCCGACGACACGGCTGTCCTTGCGCGCCAGATGGCGTGCGCCAACGCCCGGAATAGCACCGGTGCGATAGGCGGAAAGCAGGTTCGCCGACATGAAGGCGAGCGGGGCACCGGTGTCCGCATCATTGAGGCAGAACATCAGGATCGAACGCGGCAGGCCCTTGTCCCGGTTTTCGATGTTGGATCCGTACCACTTCATGCCTGCCGTGCGGAAACGGCCACCGAGATAGGCGGGCATCGCCATGAAACGGCGGTCGGCGGTCGGCTTCGGCATGTCCGGAAACGGAGAGTTTTCCGGGAAGGAAATGGCCGCACCATGGCTGTCGCTGTTCGGACCAGCCATCCGGTAGTCACCGTGATAGAGCAGGCCGAACATTTCTTCCATGGCATCGACGCAGGCCGGCATATCGGTCACGCCGGCTTTGATCATGTCTTCTTCCGACAGATAGATGAAATCGATCTTCGTGCTTTGGATGGCGGTCATGTCGTTCATGGCTGATGCTTTCATTTGGCCGCAGCACATCGCATCCGGTCTTGAGGACAGGAAGGAGGCCGCTTTGGAAAAAGACGGGACGGTTCGACGCCGTCCCGCGGTGATGGGTTGGGCGTTACGCCTCGAACACCTTGCCGAGGGCTGCATATCGGACGGGATCGGCGCCCTTGATCCGCATGGCGAAGATCACGCCGCCGAGGCCAACAAGCGCCACGATCAGCGGGAAGCTATCGACGACGATGTTCGACGCACCTGCCAGCAGTTCGAGGTTCGAGATGACCAGACCGAGCGCACCGACAAGGCCGACAAAGGAGAGCGCAGGCGCGACGAGTGTCTGCCAGGGGCCATGTCCATGGCTGTTCTTGCGGAAATAGAGGATCACCGCGATGCATACCACCGCCTGCACGGTGAGGATGCCGATGACGGTCAGGGCGGACATATACGAGAAGACGACGGCGAACGGGTCCTGTCCGGCAAGCGCAAACGCGATGATCACGGTGGCGGCCAAGGCGGACTGCAGCATGCCGGCAACATGGGGCGAACCATGAACCGCATGAACCTTGCCCAGCACACGAGCCGCGAGCCCTTCGCGTCCAAGCGCAAAGAAGTAGCGATTGAGCGTGTTGTGGAAGGAAAGCACGCAGGCAAACAGGCTGGTGATCAGGAGCAGGTTCATGGCGGTTGCCGACCATGCGCCAAGCACATCGGTCGCTGCGCCGAAATAGAAGGCGTCGAGCGACGCAGCCGCAGTTTCCTGCACCTTCGACGGACCGTAATGCAGTCCGATCGTCCAGGTGGAAAAGGCGTAGAAGACGGCGATCAGAAGAACGGAGATATAGGTCGCGCGGGGAATCGTTTTTTCCGGACGGTCGACCTCTTCGGCGAAGATCGCCGTCGCCTCGAAGCCGATGAAGGACCCGACAACGAAGACGAGTGTCACGCCCAGCCCCGCGCTGAACACCGTGGAGGGCTCGAAGGAAATCAGGTTGATGCCCTCAGGCCCGCCGCCTGCGAGCAGTATCGCAATATTCAGCAGGAGCAGGATGACGATTTCCGCCACCATGCAGATCCCCAGAATCGCACCCGAGAAGGCGATGTTGCGCTGGCCTGCCAGATGCACGAGCACCAGGAAGCCGAGTGACCAGACATACCAGGGCAGATCGGCACCGACCTCAACCATCATGTTGTGGGTGAAAAGGCCGAGCAAGCCATAGACCGCGATCTGGACGGAGCTATAGGTCAAAAGCGCAATGAAGGCACCGCCCACACCGGCAGGCTTGCCGATGCCCTGTGTGATGTAGGTATAAAACGCGCCTGCCCCGCCAACATGCCGGCTCATGGTGGTGAAGCCGACCGAGAAGAGCAGGTAAAGCAGACCGGCAAGCACGAAGGCGCCGGGAACCCCGGCGCCATTGCCGAAAGCAAATGCAGGCGGCGTTGCACCAACGACAGCGGTCAGCGGCGCGGCAGCGGCAACGACGAAGAAGATGATATGGGCGATGCCCACGGAATTCCGGGCCAGACGTCCTGTGGACGCTGGCGCATTCTTGGCGACAGTCATGTGAACCCCTCACGGTTTCTTTGTTTATTGTTAAGAAAGATGAGAGAGCGCTGGCCGCTTGGATATTGCTATATATGACATTTATTTGATAGTTTATGCCAAACAGTGGAGAAATTGGCCATGTCCAAGGGCGCCGTGCAGATTGGCGGGCGACAATCCGTCACTTATATCCGCGTCGCGGCACTGACCCCGTTCATCGAGCATCTCCAGAATGCGGGCGTTTCGCCCGCCACCTTGCTCAATCGACAGGCCATCCCGTCGAGCCAACTTGGCGATCCCTATGCATTGATCCCTCTCCACCACTTCGTCGCCTTTCTCGAAGATGCTGCGGCAGCAACAGGTGATGATGCGTTTGGTGCAAAGCTCGGCGCCCATCTCAAACCTGCCGATATCGGCCCCATGGGCATCCTGTTCTCCGTTTCTCCGTCCATTCACATCGCCCTTCAACGGATTGCGCGCCTCGCCAATTCCCTGCAGGGCGCGACCAGTTCCGGCGTCGTGGAAGAAGACGGCACGCTGACCTGGAGCTACGCCTTGACCGATCGCACCATCTGGCCACGCAGGCAGGATGCGGAATACTCCATGGCGGCGACCTGCGAACTGGTGCGATCCTGCTTTCGCGCCAACCTCAACCCGCTCGAAGTGCATTTCGAGCATGAGCGTCCGGCAAAGATCGAGCCTTTGAAGCGCATATTCCGGGCACCGATCCTGTTTTCGCAGTCCAGCAATCGGCTGATCTATGATGTCGAGGAGACCGACCGCGTCTATCGTACCGAAGACAAATTCCTCATTGCCACGCTGGAGCGGCACCTTGCCGACCTGATCAGCGAGATGAAGCCAGAAGACGGGGTTTCGGAAAAGGTGAACTTCCTCATACAGCTCTATCTCGGGCGGCGCCCCGTCACGACGACCTTCCTCGCCCAGGAACTGGGCATGAGCTTGCGCACACTGCAACGGCGCTTGGATGACGAGGGCACCTCGGTGCGGGCCTTGATGCGCAAGCACCGGTCGGAACTGGCGGCCAACCTTCTGGAGCGTCCGGATACCCGCGCAGCCAACGTCGCGCTGGCACTCGGCTATGCCGACGGCGCCGCCTTCTCGCGCGCGTTCAAGGATTGGACCGGACAATCGCCTCGCGAAGCAAGACCGCACCGATCGCGAAAACTGCAACTGCCGGAAGACTGACGATATTTCGCCAAGGTCGGCATCGGCACACAATCTCGGTTCTGGACAAGCACGCAAGAGGCAGCTAGGAGCCGAGCGCTCAGTCAGCGCACCCCAGCTGGAACCAGCGACGCAAAGGTATGAAACTCATGGCGACCAGGCCTATATGGCAGGTGGCAGGCGTCAGCCCGGCCATTCTCTTCCTCGCGTTGCAACTCTTTATCGCTTCTGCAGCGGCGCTCGGACTTGCCAAGATGTTTGGCCTTGCCAATCCGTTCTGGGCCGCCATGCCCGTCTGGGTGGTACACCAGGCGTTCAGGGAAGATCTTCTGACGCGTGCGGCGTTGCGCATTGTCGGAACGTTGATCGGCGCGGCAGTTTCCCTAGGTCTGCTTTTCCTCGATCCACCTCAATCGGTGCTCATTCTCTGCCTGTCCGGGTTCATCGGCGCTTGTGCGGCTCTCGCATTCCGCATCGGCACGACGCGAAGCTACGGCGCTTTCATGGCCGCGATCACAATGCTCGTTGTCGTGCTGCCGTTTCTATCCCGCCTGCCACACGACGCAGTTGCGACCCCGGTCGCGCTCGCCGTCGATCGCATCCTTTGCACAATTCTCGGTGTTGTTTGCGTAGCGGCGGTCACCGTCGTCTTTACTCCTGCGCGCGGCGCTCCTCCTGCGCGTCAGCCGCATGGCCGCACCCGAACGGCCGGTATCAAGCGCTTTCTGATCTGTGCCGGAGCGACGATGGCTGCGGGAATCACAACCGCAGGCTTTGCAAGTTTCCAGGTCCTTGCTTTCGGCATGACCCTGGTCGTCTACACGCTGATCATGTCGAGTGCACCCGATCCAAGACCAATACACCGCAACCTTCTGCCGGGGGTCGCAATCGGTGTCATCAGCGGCATCGTGTACCACACAGCAAGCTATACGCTGCTCGCCGATACGCCTGTGCTACTCGTTGTGTTGACGGCCCTCTTCCTGGCTGCAGGGGCAATGCTCAGAGCGCACCCCGCGACGCAGGGCATGGGCCTCGACGCCAACATGTGCTTCCTGCTGGTGGCCGAGGTTGGCACCTGGCGACATGGAATGTCCGATGTGGCGCTTGCAGGCATGGCGATGCTGGCAGCAGCAGCCGTGGCTTGGTTGCTGATCAAGCTCGAACTTCTCCGCGACTTTCCAACGGAACCGATTTGAGACCGCCACGAACCTGCAGAAGATGGCCGGCACCCTCCCTAAGAGGGAACGTCACTCCACAGATCCAACGATGAAGCATCGTCCATTTGCATCTCAAGAGCGAGCCTCCTGACCAATGTAACGTGGGCAGAATTGTCGCTGACGCGCTGACTGAGGACGACAGGGGAAGTGGACCGTTCACCAGCGAGGAGGCGATAATGGACATCCGAGCGCAGTTTGCGGGCTGACGCAGGAACGACGCAGACGCCAGCCTCTGCCGCCACCAGGCCAAGCGCTGTCTGAATTTCGGTTACCTCCTGAATTTCAGCGGGGCGGACGTCTTTCTCAAGCAGCACATTCAGGACATGATCTGCAAAGCTCGGGCGCGGTGTGCGCGGATAAAGGATCAGTTTTTCCCCGACCAGGGCTTCAGGCAGAATGGGATCAACGGTAAAAGCGAGCCGCGTATCACGAGCAATCGCAACGGCAAGCGGCTCTTCCCGGAGAATTGTAGTGACAATCTGCGGATCGGTGTGTCGCAACCGTCCAAAGCCGATGTCGATCCGGCCCTCCTTCAAGGCAGAGACTTGGTGCACCGACATCATCTCGAGAAGCTGGATATCGACATCTGGCGCCTGCTGTCTCAGTTTGCGTACGAGTGCGGGTAGGCCGCCATAAAGTGTGGATGCCACGAATCCGATCGACAGCACGCTGTTCTGGTTGAGACCCACACGGCGGGTTGCCTCTTTCATCTGCTCGACGCGCCCGAGAATCTGCAGGGCCTGTTCGTTAAAGACACGACCAGCTTCCGTCAGGCGGACGGGCCGGCTGGAGCGGATGATGAGGTCTACGCCGAGTTCCTCCTCCAGCAACTGGATTTGCCGGCTTAAGGGTGGTTGCGCCATGTGCAGCAGATCGGCGGCGCGCGTGAAGTTGCGCTCCTTCGCCACGGCGACAAAGTATCTAAGCTGCCTGAGATCCATCTGCGCACCCGCCCCTCACTATCATAGTTTCAACAGGGTGCGCCAAATCACATCAGAAAACCAGCGGGCAAAACAGGCATCATACCTGGAAGGTATCATGCGACACTGAAATGGTCTTGGACGGGACCCACGTTCTTTTCCATGATCATCCGCATGAACGCGACCATTCACCCACACCTTGAGGCGCTTGCCGCCACCCCGACCATCGAACGCATCGAAACGATGCTCGTCGACCTGCCGACGATCCGACCACACAAGCTTTCGGTCGCGACGATGACGGGCCAGACGCTGATGCTGGTCCGGATCCATGCCAGCGACGGGATCGTCGGCATCGGCGAAGGCACGACCATTGGTGGACTGGCCTATGGCGGCGAAAGCCCTGAAAGCATGAAGCTTTCCATCGATCAATATTTCGCACCGGTGCTTCTTGGCCAGGATGCCACGCGCGTCCAGTCCCTGATGGCGCGGCTCGGCAAGAGGGTGAAGGACAACCGCTTCGCAAAGAGCGCGGTGGAAACGGCCCTCCTCGACGCGCAGGGCAAGCGCGTCGGATTGCCCATCAGCGAAATCCTCGGCGGTCGCCGCCGAGATCGGTTACCTGTGGCCTGGACGCTTGCATCGGGAGACACCGCCCGCGACATCGACGAGGCCGAGCAGATGCTTGCGCTCCACCGCCATTCGATCTTCAAGCTGAAGATCGGCCTGCGATCGGTTCGCGAGGATGTCGCCCATGTTGCCGCCATCAAGCGCGCACTCGGGGACCGCGCGGCTGTCCGCGTCGATGTCAACATGGCCTGGACCGAAACCGAAGCCAATCTCGGCATTGCAGCCCTTGCCGATGCCGGCTGCGAACTCGTCGAGCAGCCGGTCAAATCCACCGCAGCACTCGGTCGCCTCGTCCGTCGCTTCCCGATCGCGGTCATGGCGGACGAATCCCTGAACGGACCGGAGAGCGCCTTCGAGATCGCACGCACCAACGGCGCCGATGTCTTTGCCGTCAAGGTGGAGCAGAGTGGCGGGCCCTTCAATGCGCAGCGCGTCGCCACCGTTGCCGATTCGGCCGGCATCGAACTCTACGGCGGCACCATGCTTGAGGGCGCAATCGGGACTATCGTTTCGGCCCATGTCTTCTCGACCTTTGCGGAACTGCAATGGGGAACCGAGTTGTTCGGCCCGCTGCTTCTCACCGAAGAAATCCTTGAGGCGCCGCTCGACTACGGCAATTTCTCGCTGGCTGTCCCCACTGGTCCCGGTCTCGGCATCTCGCTCGACGAAGAAAAGCTCAAGCGCTTCACCCGCGAGGGATCGCGCCACATGACCGCAGCGCAGGATTGAGGAGGGGACGATGCTGTTTCACGTCAAGATGACCGTCAACCTGCCGCATGATCTGCCTGCGGACCAAACGGCCGAAATCCTCCAGCGGGAGAAAGCCTATTCGCAGTCGCTGCAGTCACAAGGCAAATGGCGCCATATCTGGCGGATCGCCGGACACTACGCAAACATCAGCATCTTCGACGTGGCTGATAATGACGAGTTGCATGCGCTGCTGTCAGGCCTGCCCCTTTTCAAATTCATGGACATCGAGGTGATGCCGCTGCTTCGCCACCCCTCGGCTGTTCGCGACGACGACCGTTGACGACTATGCCGGAGACATCTGGCTCAATTCACCCCATGTGAGGAGGACATGACATGAGCGTAAAGATCTTCAACCGCCCCGACATCCAGGACTTTCTCAAGGTCTTGAGCGGCTTTGACCAGAAAGACGGTAATCTGCGCGTCAAGCAGATCGTCCATCGGGTCGTCTCGGATCTCTTCAAGACGATCGACGACCTCGACGTGACGCCAGACGAGTACTGGACGGCGATTGCCTGGGTCAATGAGATCGGCGCGTCCGGTCAGGCCGGCCTGATTTCGCCCGGCCTTGGCCTGGACCACTTCCTCGACGAGCGTCTGGATGCCATCGACGATGCGCTCGGCATCAAGAACGAGACGCCGCGGACGATCGAGGGGCCGCTCTATGTGGCTGGCGCTCCGGAATGTCAGGGCTTCGCCCGTCTCGATGACGGCACGGATACGGACGGTCATACGCTGATCATGCATGGCACCGTTTACGGTGCCGACGGCAAGCCGAGCGCCGGGGCGAAGGTCGAGGTCTGGCATTGCGACACGCGTGGCTTCTATTCGCACTTCGATCCGACCGGCAAGCAGGCGCCCTTCAACATGCGCCGCACCATCATCACGGACGAGAAGGGTCGCTACAAGTTCCGCAGCATCGTGCCGCACGGCTATGGCGTTCCGCCGGGCAGCCCGACCGAAAAGCTGCTGTCGGCGCTCGGTCGCCACGGCCAGCGTCCGGCCCATATCCACTTCTTCGTCAGTGCAGATGGGCATCGCAAGCTGACCACGCAGATCAACATCGCCGGCGACCCGCTGATCAACGATGACTTTGCCTATGCCACGCGTGACGGCCTGGTGCCCGATGTCATCGAGCGCACCGACGAGACCAACATCAAGGCGAATGGCTTGAATGGTCCCTTTGCCGAGATCGTCTTCGACATCAAGCTGACAGCCCTCCTCGACGGTGTCGACAACCAGGTGAACGCCCTGCGCCCGCGCGCTGTTGCCTGATGAATATGGGTTGACAGCCGCTCCTCCGGGGCGGCTGTCAACAAACGCCGTTCTCGGTCATCTGCACTGGTTCGTAACCCTCATGCCTTACCTGATCCTGCCAAGCCATCGCCTGCACTATCAGGTCGAAAACACGGCCACCGATCGTCCCTGGCTGGTATTCTGCAACTCGCTGGGAACAGACCTTTCAATGTGGGAGCCGCAGGTGGCAAGCCTCGCCCGGCATTTCAGAATCCTGCGCTACGATCGTCGCGGCCATGGCTTGTCGACTGCTCCGAGCACAGGTTGCACCCTCGATGAACTTGGCAATGATCTCCTGCAGTTGCTGGATGCATTGGGGATCGAGCGGACGCATTTCTGCGGCTTGTCGATCGGCGGACTGATCGGCCAATGGCTGGGGATAAATGCAGCCAAGCGGATCGACAAGATCGTGGTCGCAGCAACGGCACCGAAGATCGGCACCGCGGAGGCTTGGAGCGGACGCGTCGATCTTGTTCGTTCACAAGGCTTGAAAGCACTCCTTCCAGGTACTCGGGAGCGCTGGTTTTCGCCTGAGTTTGCAGCCACGGCACCCGTCACCGTCAATCATTTCCTGAAAGTGTTCGAGGCGACCTCCGTCGATGCCTATGTCGGATGTTGCATCGCGCTCTCAAATGCAGATCTGGGCGACCAGATCGGGCAGATACCAAATCAACTCCTGGCGATCGCTGGCACCAGCGATAGCGTCTGCCCACCTGAGGACGTCAACCAATTATCGCTGAAGGTCCCGGCGGGTCAATATTGCTCCTTGCCGGGCCGCCATCTTGTCAGCACCGAATCGGCTCAGGCGTTCAACAAGCTCCTGGTCGATTTTTTTGGTGCCGACTGCGCCTGAGAATAGATATTCGGCTAAGGAATGCGCTCCAGAGTTGGCGCGGCGTGTGGTCGGTCGAGAGGTAATTCGGACGGATCTCGGGCTGCAGGGCCGGATCTGTCGAGGTGATGTGGTATGTGCTGGCGCTGGTCGGGCGCAACTGACAGACAGAGACGGTGATTGCCGGAAACGGATGGAGCGGATCGCCGAGCTTGTCGGTGGACAGCGGCTGGATGTGATATTCGATGTTGGGCCGGTCTTCGTCCGGATTGGACCGCGTGAACATGCCGAACTGGCTGGGTGCCCTCGACATGGGGCCAGAGCGGAAAGGGCATATTAGGGCGCCAGGAATTGGCCAGCTGGTTCAGCGTCACCGTGTTCTGCACCTTGAAGTCGGCGCGCGGTTCGATGCCGACTTTGCGGGCACCCTGCTGGACCGCTTCGAGGATATCCCATTTCAGGCGCTGGCGGCTGACCTTCCAGGGGCCACCCTTTGCATGCATGTCTCCTGAAGGCCCGTGATAGTCCTCGGACTTCCGGAAATAGGGCAGCACATCCGACCAGCCCCAGCCTGGTTTGCCGAGATCGCGCCAGCCGTCGTAGTCGGCGGCCTGACCCCGCATATAGATCATGCCATTGACCGAGGTGCAGCCGCCGAGCACCTTGCCGCGCGGATAGGCGAGGCTCCGTCCGCTGAGACCGGGTTCGGATGCGGTGCGCATCATCCAGCCGGTGCGCGGATTGCCGATGCAGTAGAGATAGCCGACGGGGATCTGCACCCAATGATAGCGGTCCGATCCGCCGGCCTCCAGGAGCAGCACGCAGGTCTTCGGATCCTCCGTCAGGCGGGCGGCGAGTACGCAGCCCGCCGTCCCTGCCCCGACGATGACATAGGCATAGGCATAGGCATAGGCATAGGCATAGGCATAGGCATAGTCGCCATCGAGCCGTGTCATGTCCAGCATGATCTGTCCTTTCGTTGACGATGAAGGTCGCCGATGTCCGTCTGTGATCTTCGCCCGGCGCCGCTGCAGCCAAGCGATCCAGCAAGAGTGTCGAGGAGATTGCCGCCAAATCCGCAACCGGAATACCTGCTGACCGCTAAGGGCGTCCGGAAGAATTCACCGCTGTCGCCGTTTTCGTGACGTCCGAGCGAGCCTCGTACGCAACCGGAAGCAACATCCGTGTCGATGGCGGCGCTATCAGATCCGTGTAACACCGGATGGTCTACGCACCCGGAACTCCGCAGGTTCCGTTTTCGTCGGGCATGTCTGGCATTCCAAAGGTGTTTTGCATGGCGCACCACAAGGTATGGTAAGCACATTTAAAACAGTTTCGCGGACCGCGCGTTACAATATTCAAGGTGGCATGCCGACATTGTAAGGATGGGAAAAGTATCGTAGTGCGAAGAACATCGTGCAACCTCTTCTTCGCGTTGGAATCCCATGGCCAAGGCCTTTGTCACGTCCGTCGACGTCGCTCAAAGAGCAGGCGTGTCGCGTTCTGCTGTGTCCCGGACATTTACGGAAGGTGCCAGCGTCTCCCCTGACGTGCGCCGCAAGGTGCTTCAGGCCGCCCAAGAATTGGGATACCGCGTCAACAGGCTCGCGCAGGGGCTCAACAACTCCTCGTCCAATCTCGTTGGGGTCGTTGGGGCGAACCTTTCCCTACCGTTCATGGCAAAGCAATTGGACATGCTCAGCATCGGATTGCTGCGACGCGGCCAACAATGCCTGCTATTGAATGCTGCGGATGCACGCAGCGACATTGCGCCCCTCATCGAGCTGATTTTCGAATTTCGAGCCCGCGCCATTGTCGTGCTTTCCGGCGAACCGCCGATGTCTATCGTCGATGAGTGTCTTGCAAACGGTGTTAAGCTCATCGTCATCAACAGGCAGCTTGCTCGGTCAGATACCGACATGATTCTGAGTGATGACGTTGCCGGGGCCACGCTTGCGGCCGAGCGACTGAAGCTGGCGGGATGTCGCAAGGTTGCCGTCGTCACCAGCGGAACGGAGACACCGACGCAATTGCGCCGTTGCGAGGCATTTTCAGTTGCTATGGGCGCAGCCGGCGTCAACCTTGTCGTCTGGCACGACGGCCCAACCACCTATGAGACGGGCCTCAAGGCTGCGCGGGAGCTTCTCTCCGACCCCGAAATCGACGGTGCATTTTGCGTCACCGATATCATGGCGATCGGGTTTCTCGACGGCGCCCGCAACGACATGGGGCGCCACGTGCCCGATGATCTGTCGATCATCGGTTTCGATGATATTCCGCAGGCCTCTTGGCGGAGCTACGAGCTGACGACCATATCGCAATCGTTCGAGATCCTGACGGAGGCCGTTCTGGCAGCACTGGATCATGAACTTGGCCAGTCGGTGATAACCACAGTTCCGGTCACCCTCATTGAGCGCAAAACGGTCCGCTCCTGAGAAATTTCCTGCCTTGAAAGCATTTCCCGAGTGATCGGTCGATCCGGGCTTGCACGCATTGAACACGTGTGCAATATTGCACACGTGTTCAATGGAGAAGAATGCGGATGCCGGCAGCAATGACCTATACAAACGACCTGGATTGCCGAGCCAAACTGTGTCGGGACGTCATTCTGTCCGCAGGAGCCCTGGCTCTGGAAGGCTTTCAAAATGCCAAGGCCGCAGGCTTTTCAATGAAAGGACCACAGGACTACCTCACCGAAACCGATGCGGCCTCTGAGGCGCACATTCGCCAGAAGATCGCGGCCGCATTCCCGGACGACAGTTTCTTTGGTGAAGAAGGCGGTGGAAACATTCGTGAACGGGTTTGGGTCGTCGATCCGATCGATGGTACCGCCAATTTTGCCCGCGGCATTCCACATTTCTGCATTTCCATCGGCTATGTCGAAGACAATGTTGCAAAGCTTGGGGCCATCTACAATCCGGCTCTGGACGAGCTCTATTTTTGCCGCGCTGGTGAGGGCGCGACCCGCAATGGCCAGCCGATCTCGGCGGCCCGCACCGACCGTTTCGACAGGGCAACGGTTGAGCTTGGCTGGTCAACCCGCATCCCCAACGCCCGATACCTGGACGCCATGACCCGACTTCTGGAGAAGGGTGCCAATGTGCGGCGCGCAGGTTCCGGCGCCATGGCGCTGGCCTATGTCGCGGATGGCCGCTCGGACGGTTATGTCGAGTTGCACATGAATTCCTGGGACTGCGTGCCAGGTCTTCTGCTGGTGGCGGAAGCGGGCGGGCGCGTCTGCCCGTTCTTTGAAATTGGCTCACTGCAGAACGGCGGGGCCGTTCTCGCAAGCGCACCGGCAATTGCCGAGGGCATCAGCGACGCGGTCGGCATCGCGCTAGCGGCCCCGCGGGACAAGCGTGCGAGGGAACACGCTGCTTGAACAGGAGGTATCGCGGGCAGCCGCGATCTGCGGATTGCACGGCTTGGAGCGCCGTCTGGGAGGAAAAACAGAGTGACCCTATTTTCGGAAGCAGGCGGACGGGAAGGCCGGCGTTGGGCACGGCGCATCACCCATTTCTTCTCATCGCCAGAGCGCTTGATCGCCCTTGGGCTTGCGGTCCTACTGGGACTGCTTGTCATCGTGCCGCTGTTCCAACTTGTGCGCGAAACGGTCACCGTTCAACCCTACGATTCTGCCTATTTGCCGGGGCGGCAGCCAGGCGAGCTTACGTTTTTCCACTATGAGCGGGTTTTCGGCGGCCGGCTTTCGTGGGCATTGTTCTACAAACCCTTCATGAATTCTCTCGTGACGGCATTCGGTGCAACGGTGATCTGCCTGGCGCTGGGATCCCTGCTTGCCTGGATTGTCGTGCGCACCAATGTGCCGTTTCGCGAGTTCGTCAACACGGCCGTCGTGCTACCCTATATGCTGCCATCCTGGGTGATGGCATTGGCATGGGTCACCTTTTTCAAGAATGACCGTGTGGGGGGCACGTCCGGCGTCTTTGCCTATCTCTTCGGGGTTCAGCCACCTGATTGGATCGCTTTTGGCGGCCTGCCCATCGTCATCTGCCTGTCACTGCATTACTATGTCTACGGCTTTCTGATTATCTCCGGCTCGCTTGCCACCGTAGACAGCCAGCTCGAAGAGGCGGGCGCGATCGCCGGCATGTCTCGGCTGCGGCAGTTCGTGTCGATCACCGCGCCGCTGGTCCTTCCAGCCGTCGGTTCTGCGGTTGTCATGACCTTCATCCGAGTGATTGGTTCCTTTGGAACGCCGGCGGTCCTGGGCATGCCGATCCGCTATTTCGTACTGCCCACGCAGATTTACGCCGCAATCGGATCACGCAATGTGGGAGACGGCTATCTGTTGGCGCTCGTTCTGGTCCTGATGGCAGTTCTCTTCATCTGGATCAACCAGCGGATGATCGGCGTGCGCAAGAGCTTTGTGACCATGTCGGGCAAGGGATTTCGCCGGCGCGAAATTGATCTTGGCGGCGCACGATGGCTGGTTTTCGCCTTCGTCGTTGGCCTGATGTGCCTGACGGTCATTCTGCCGCTCGGACTGCTAGTACTCCAGTCGCTGTCGCGTACCGCCGGGAACTATGATCTTTCCAATCTGACCTTGCACTACTGGATTGGTGCGCGCGGCGAGGTCAATGCGCTTTATGCGGGTGTCTTCCAGAACCCGCAGATCCTGCACGCCGCCTGGAACAGCCTTCGCCTGGCATTCTTTACCGCCGTAGCCACTGGCATTCTCGGCTTCCTTATCGGCTACGTGGTGGTGAAAACACGCGGAAGCCTCTCTTCGCGGGCGCTGGAGCTTGCTGCCTTCCTGCCCTACATTTTTCCTGCTGTGGCATTTGGCGCCATCTATATCGGCATGTTCTCGCGACCGGTCGGGCCGATCCCGGCACTTTATGGCACGTTTGCGCTTCTGGTTCTGATCGCCGCAGTGAAAAACCTGCCCTATACTTCGCGCACCGGCATCGCAGCCATGTTGCAGATCGACAAGTCTCTTGAAGAGTCAGCACGCGTGCAGGGCATTGGCTGGGTCAGCCGCGTCCGTCACATTGTCGCCCCTCTGGCCGCGTCCGGTCTGGTATCCGGCATGCTGCTGAGCTTCATCGGCACGATGCGCGAACTGTCATTGATCATCCTGCTTGTCACGCCGTCCACGGCGGTCCTTGCAAGCGTGATCTACACCTATCAGACGGATGATGTTCCCCAGTTGATTGGAGCTGCAACGCTTCTGCTCGTCGCACTGGTCGTGGGCTGCAACATCCTGTTCCGGCTGGTTTTCCGAAATACGAAGATGGGGTTTGCTTGAGGAGGCGACCTTTGCAACAGGGAGGAAGAATTCAAATGGGACTGTTCAAGAAACGCGTGGCGATTGCCACATTTGCATGCCTCATCGGCACTGCAGCCTATGCTCAGGACGCAGCATTCGATGCCTGGCTGAAGGCGGCAGAGCTTGGTTCGCACCAGCCGAAGGAAGAAAACTGGGATGACATCGTAAAGAAGGCCAAGGCCGAGGGGGAAGTCACCATCTATTCCTCCTCGTCGAGCGTTAATGCGCTGGCCGAGGACTTCATGAAGCTTTACCCGGAAATCAAGGTGAATGCCTATGATCTCGGCTCGGAAAAGACCATCGAAAAGGTGGTGCGTGAGCAGCAGGCCGGCATTTTTGCCGTAGATGTGGTCAACACTGCCGGCACTGCCCAGATGTTCTACGACCTCCTGCCTAATCACCGCATCGTCAATTATGTGCCGCGTTACCTGGAGGACAAGATCCCTGTCGAGCTTCGTGAGCCACTGCTGACGCAGGTGATCGAAGCCACGGTGCTGATGTATAATGCGGATACCTACAAGGACGCACCGCCGGTCACCAATGTCTGGCAGTTGACCGAACCGGCCTGGAACAAGCGTTTCGCGATGAAAAGCCCGCTTGGCTCGCTGACGTCACTTTCGCTTTTGACCTCCATCGTCGAGCACGCCGATGACTTTGCAAAATCCTACGAAAAATATGCCGGAAAACCGCTTGTCTTGTCCGACGGCATCGAAAATGCCGGTTACGAATTCCTGCATCGACTGCTGAAGAATGACCTGGTCATCTACGATTCCGGTTCCAAGCTGGCGACAGCCTCCGGCCTCAAGGGACAGGCAAAACCGCCTGTCACCTTCTCCAGCATGCATTACATCAACAAGAACGGCAGTGACGATTATGCCAATGCCATTCTGTACGACATCGATCCGGCCGGGGTCTTTGCCTATTCGACCTATGTGGCGATTGCCGGTCAGTCGCCGCATCCCAATGCAGCCAAACTGTTCATCGCCTTCCAGATGGGATCAAAGGACTTAACCCCCGATACCAAGCTTGAAAAGCCCTATCGCGACGGCGACAGCCTGAAGAAGCTGCAGGGTATGGCCGCCTATTTCAAAGTTGGCACGTTTTCACCGCGCACTGATGTGCCGCTACCCAAGGGCGGAGAGAACTGGCCGAAAGTGCGCAAGATTTTCGGCTCGGCTGAATATCAGCGCGACCATGTCGCTGAAGTCAACGATTTCTGGGTGGTAGAGACCAGCAACTGAGGAAAACCAGAGCACCGGGTTGCCGTAACGCAACCCGGAAAGCTTGGGGAGGAAACCCGATGAACGAAGTGTCCTTGAAAGGCATCACCAAATATTATGGCTCTCACTTGGCCATTCCGCCGCTTGATCTCGAAATCCCGAAGGGCAAATTCGTGACGTTGCTTGGACCATCGGGTTGCGGCAAGACGACGACACTGCGCATCATTGCCGGGCTGGAACAGCCGTCCGGCGGCGAGCTGACGCTTGCAGGCAAAACAGTTTACTCCGGACGTGACAGCAGCTTCGTGCCTCCGGAAAAGCGCGGTCTCGGCTTCATCTTCCAGAGTTATGCGCTCTGGCCGAACATGAAGGTCGACAAGAACATTACGCTGGCCCTGCATCAAGCAAAGCGTCCCAAGGACGAAATTGACGCACGGCTCGCCGAAGCGCTGAAAAAGGTGCAGCTGGAACAGTATGGGTCGCGTTTTCCATCGGAACTGTCCGGCGGCCAGCAACAGCGTGTGGCCGTTGCAAGGTTGATTGCCGCACGCAACTCAATATTGCTGATGGACGAGCCGCTCTCCAATCTCGACGCAGTTCTCAGAACGGAAATGCGCACTGAGCTCAAGCGCCTTTCGCGCGATCTGGGCGCGACGACAGTTTATGTAACACATGATCAGGTCGAGGCGCTGACAATGTCGGATATCATCGTGGTGATGAAGGATGGTGTTATCCAGCAGATCGGTAGCCCCTATGAAATCTATCATGAACCGGCCAACCTCTTTGTGGCTGAGTTCATCGGCGACCCCCGCATCAATGTCTTCGACGGCATTCTTGAGCAAAGAGGCGATAGAAGCATACTGAAACTTCACGGTATTGAGGTCGTGCTTGAGCAGGTTATCGCGCGTGAAGGCGGACCTGTGATCTGCGCGATCAGGCCGGAGCATTTCAACCTGCATGAGGCGGCCATGACCAATGGCCTGGCGGCAGAGGTCGATGTCATACAGCCAACCGGATCGCAGACAATTCTCTCGCTATCCACCAAAGAGACGCCGATTACCGCGCTCATTCCGCGCTTTGTTGAAACCTGGCCGAACCGCAAGGTTTGGTTGGAGTTTGTCGCGCGCAACATGATGGTCTTCGATCCGAAGACGGGCAAATTGATAACCGCGACGGCGACGGCCGGGACGCGTTCGAACGCTGCCTGAAATTAAAACGACCAGCGAAAATTCTGCGGGCGTGAAGAGAACCGATCCGCTGGACGGGTAATATCCCGTGAGGGCTACTGGTACTTGTAGAAGGAACGAACAGCATGGATGCACCGGTATATTCGCGACCGGCGATCAGTCTGATTACGGAAGGGCTATCACCGCATAATTCCGCGCTCTATATCGGTGGGCTTGAAGGCGCACGAGATCTTGATCTGCTGAAAAGACACGGCATTACAATTGTCGTGAACTGCGCAATCAATCTCGACATCAACTTTGTCCGCAGTCCGAGCCTTGCCGAAGATGGTGCGCGCTGTGCAAGCGGCTACTCCGACATACGTTATTACAAGCTCGGCATGATCGATGGCAGTGGCAGCCCCGATACGATGATGCTGGGTGGCTACTACATCCTGCAGGGCGCATTGAACCAGACGCTTCCCAAGCGTGAAACCTATCCGTTCAAGGACGGTGGCAATGTACTGGTCAATTGCCGCAGCGGGCGCAGCCGTTCCGTTTCGCTGGTGGGGCTATTTCTCCACAAGCAGCAGCCGCACCTGTTTCCAACTCTGGACGCGGCAATAGCGCATATCCGTGACAAGCGGGAACTGCGTCAAGACGAGTGGTTCGAAACCCCTAAGCCCATGCTCTATGAAGCGGCAAGGCGGGCATCTGACTGGATCGATCTTGTCGAGGCAAGAAAGGCGGCCGATGCGGCATCGTGATCTGCCAGCGATCGCCATCATTGCCGATGCCCACTATCATGATCTTGAAGGCGATTATGGTTTCGAAGGCGTAGATGTGAATGGAAAGCGCCTCGCTGTGCGCAGCTGGGCCGAAACGCGCGCTTCAACGCGTGTATTCAACGAAAGCTTTCGTGCACTTCCCGCAGCGCTCGACGAGATCGTAGACCGCGGCATTCGTCATGTCGTCCTTCTCGGAGATTATACCGACGATGGCCAAAGACAGACGACGGATGCGGTTTGGCGTCTGCTGGAAGAGTACCGCCGGGCTCATCGGCTGTCATTTTATGTGATCCCTGGGAATCATGATGTCTTCGGTCCACATGGCCGCCATCAATCCAAGGGGTTCCTGAGTGGATCTGGCAGTGCCGTAACGGTCACCAGCGATGAGCAGGTGGCGGACTCGCGCCCGAATGCCCGCCTCAGTAAACGGATGTACTGTGAAGGTTACCCGGTTGGACTGTTGCCAATGCGCGCCTTCGGCCTTTTCGCGCAGCCTGTATATCACCATTGGGAAAGCCCGTTTGGCCTCTCCGACAGCATCCAGGATCGGCAATATCTGGTTTCTTCAGCCGATGGCCGTTCAACTTTCAGCCTGATGGACGCGTCATACCTCGTCGAACCTGAAGAGGGGCTTTGGCTTTTGATGATTGATGCCAATGTTTTCGAGCCGCGCAATGGACACCATGATCCCTTTCGCGAGGAAACGTTCATCGACAGCACGGCTGCTGGGTGGAACGCGCTTCTGCGTCTGAAACCCTTCCTGATCGACTGGATAAAGAATGTTCATGAACGGGCCAAGATACTTGGCAAGACGGTCCTTTCATTTTCACATTACCCCGTGATCGACCCCTTCGACGACACCAACGGATCGGAGGCGGCGCTGTTCGGCAACACCAATATGGCCAAGCGCACGCCATCAAAAGTGGTTGCTGACACTTTGCTGGACACCGGTATGACGGTTCACTTCAGCGGGCATCTCCATGTGGAAGGCACGACGCGCCGGTCCCAGGAGGGGCGCGAACTGGTCAATATCGCCGTTCCCTCGCTGGTGGCGTTTCCACCGGCTTTCAAGATCGTGCAACCCGGAAAAAACCTGCCGGACGTGAAGACTGTGGGGTTGTCACCCCTCCCGCTCGACCCTGCACTGATCAAGCTTTACCGCCTGGAATGTGCATCCAACGGTGAGATGCCGGATCCTGCCTTTGACACGCAATCCTATGGTGCCTTCCTTTTTGCCCATACGAGAGCGCTGGTCACGCATCGATATTTTCCACGGGAATGGCCACCGAAAATCGTCGAGGGTGTTGCCAAGGTCAATCTCGCCGAGATCGGCCTCGTGATGCTGGCTGCGGGGAGCACAGATGAGGTCACCACCCCCCATTCGGCCATCCCGTGTCGCAAAATGGCCCTGCTCGAACAGGAATGCACGCGTTTTTGCCTGAGCATTGAGGCGTTGAGCTCAAACTCGATGATAGATCTGGTGACGGACTGGTACTGTTTGCGTCAGGCGGGTGCGCTGGCACTTCCGTTTATCTCCGTAGAGCGGTTGGCAATCTACCGCCTCCTGACTGGCCGTCTCCTAGACCAAAGCCCACCTGCCCCACCGCAGACAGCAGGCGCGTTCCTGCAGGTCTTTCTGCATTGTCTTCGACGCTGGCTAAAAAGGGCTGGTGTCGAGCCGCATGAGGGGGCCCTCCTACCGAGCGCATCGTTGTAACCTGGACGGGAGAGACACCGATGGCATCCATAATCATCATGATTAACCTGTTCGGCGCGGTTGCCCTGCTTCTGTTCGGCCTTGCGCAGGTCAAGGATGGCGTGTCCCGGGCCTTCGGAGCTCAGCTGCGAACTGGCCTTGCCAACGGCACGCGCGGCAGCCTGCGCTCGTTTGCCTCGGGCTTCGTGGCAACGGTGGCGCTGCAGAGTTCCACTGCGACCGCGCTCATGGTGGCCTCATTTGTCGAGCGCGAATTGGTACTGCCGCGCATGGCCCAGATCGTTTTGCTCGGGGCCAATGTCGGAACGGCCGTGACGGCATGGATTGTTGCGGCAGGCACCGAATGGCTATCACCGCTGTTCATTGCAACTGGCCTTTTGCTCTATCGCGGTGGCTCGACGGGGCGAAAGGGCGGAGGGTTGGCGCTGGTCGGCATCGGGCTGATGCTTCTGTCGCTGCACCTGCTCAGCAGCGCCACGGAACCAATGCGAACATCTGCAGCGCTGGCCGCCTTTATTGGGTTGCTGGATAATGCCTGGCCGGTAGCAATGATCTTCTCGGCGGTCATTGCCTTTGCTTCATCCTCTAGCCTGGCTGCGATCGTCTTGATCCTATCGCTTTCATCGGCAGGAATCCTTTCGCCCGGATTGATCATAGCCCTTGTTCTCGGGGCAAACCTTGGCGGTGCCATTCCGCCGGTCGTGGCTTCGTTACGCGGCTCGGCGGCGGCCAAGCGTGTGACGATTGGAAATCTGATCGTGCGGGCGCTCGGCTGCTTCACGGCCTTACCGTTGGCCGGCCTTGGCGCCGATCTCATGATGGAACTGCCGTTTGGACCGGCAAATCTGCCGGTTGATGCGCATTTGGCATTCAACATCATGCTTGCAGCCGTCGCCTGGCCGTTCTCGCGCCTGCTCGCCCGGCTGATGCGGCTACTGGTTCCGGACGACGCACAGGAAGATACCGGCCCGAAATATCTCGATATACAAGAACTGTCGACGCCAACCGTGGCCCTGGCCAGCGCCACCCGCGAGGTTCTAGGCATCGGCGATCTGATCGAGCGCATGCTGATGCGCACATCCGATTCCTTCGAGCAGGACAATCTGGTCAAGCTGATGGACATTCCGCCGCTGGAAGCGCGTGTGGACAGGCTTCAGCAGGAGGTGAAAGTGTATCTTTCCAAACTCGGTCGCATGGGTCTCAGCCCGGAAGACAGCCGTCGTTCCCTCGACATCATCGACTACGCGATCAATCTCGAACATATCGGCGATATCATTGAAAAAGGCCTGCTGACGCAGGTCACAAAGAAAGCAGCTCTTGGACTCAAATTCTCTGAGGACGGTCATCGGGAACTGAGCACTCTTTTTCAACTGACGCTCGACAATTTGCGCATCGCGCAGACGATTTTTGTCACGCGTGACTTCCCTCTCGCTCGCCAGATGATGGAAGTGAAGGTGGAGGTGCGCCGCATGGAAAAGGAGTCCTCCGAGCGCCATATCGAACGACTGCGTGACGGGAGGCTGGAAAGCCTTCAGACCAGTTCACTGCATCTGGACATTCTGCGCGATCTCAAGCGAATCAATGCCCATATCGTCTCGGTCGCACATCCGATCCTGGATGATAGCGGCCTCTTGATAGAAAGTCGCCTTCGCTCAGTTGCAGAGTTACAGCCACAGCCGGCGGGTCGTCGCGTTCACCAGTCGTAGCGCCAGCATCAGAAGCAGCCGTCCGGGGTCACTGCGAGACGGACATCGGTTGAAAACTCATTTTTGACCCGCGCCATATGCGTCCAAGCTGCAGGCCAAACCCTACGTTGCTGCAAGCCCGGCTCAGTTCAATGGCGTTATCCAGGGCCGGCGACCTCGGGAAATTCAATCAATTCATTGAATGCCCTGAGGACGGAAGAAAACGCCGATTATCTGTTGGCTCCAAGACTGCCTGCGGCTGGCTTCAGCCACTGGGTTTAGGCGCATGACGCTGAAGCTTGTACCGCTACGGCGGGAAGATAGCTTCACGATGCCGGCTCGCTCGACGATATCTCTTGCGAGAGAATTGGAAAATAGCGCGCGCCATTCCCCGACTCGCGGGCGCGCTCCATAAGCGACCAGGCAAGCTTGGCCCCCTGAAGCTCGATACCCAGCTCATCGGCGAGTTCAAGGGCACACGACATGTCCTTCATCGCGTAGTTGATGGGAAAAGTGTTCTCGGGAAAATCCTGCGGCACAAGGGCCTTCATACCATGGTTGCGCAGCGCAAAACTGTCGGCTGATCCCTTGGCCAGCGTCTCGAAGAGCCGCCGAGGGTCCATGCCGGCCGCTTTGCACACGGCCAAAGCCTCAGAAAGAGCCACGATATTCTCGAACAGGATCATGTTGTTGAGAACTTTTGAAAGCTGTCCGCATCCGATCGGACCACAATGCAAAACCTCGCTCGAGGTATAGGACAAAAAGGGGCGGATCCGATTGAAGACATCCAAGTCGGACCCGACCATTGTCAGCAGCGTTCCGTCTTCCGCTGCCTGTCTAGTTCTCGCTACGGGCGCGTCGGCAAAGGCAATATCCCGCTCGGACAGTGCGGCGGCGAGCCTGCGCGTGAGTCCGACCGAGAGCGTGGACGTATCGACAACGGTCAGACCGGGATTGGCATTTTCAAGGATGCCTCCAGCTCCCGATATAACCTGTTCCACCTGCAAGCCGCCGGGCAAGGAGAGAAAAATTATATCCGCAGTCTTTGCCATCTCGGCAATGCTTTCGACAGGAACGGCACCAAGAGCGACGAGGCGCTCGACAGGGGCAGGGTTCAAATCCAGGATCTGCACGGGCGCACCGGATTTTGTCAGGATGTTTCTGCACATCGGTTCGCCCATGACGCCGAGCCCCGCAAAACCGATTTTCAAGTCGTTCATCCTGTTCTCCAAATTATGCCTGCGACCATGTTTTGCATCGCCGCGTCTTGCTCGTGCGTCGTCTTTAGAAAGACGGTTCCTTGCCGGCTCGACCAGACGTCCCGCCCGGCATCTTGAGAGCGGGCGGAACGTCAGCGGCGGTATCAGTCTTCAGTGTGCTGCATGGGCCTTTACGGCTTCGCGGTAGGCGGAAAGCGCCTCGGAACCCTTCTGACCCCGACCGTCCAGCAGCTTTGCCCAGTCGGTCGTGACGCCTTCCATCTTCGTGTTTAGCGCCTCGGTGTCTTCCGGCGAGAGCTTGAAGACAGTCGCACCTTCTTCAGCCAGCTTCCGGGCAAGCTCCGCTTCGCCGACGTCGAAGGCGTGGCAACCGCTTTCGGTCACTTCGCGGCCGACACGGGCAAAGGCTTCCTGCATGTCCTTCGGAAGTGCATCCCACTTCGCCTGCGACATCGAGAAAGTCACTCCAACTGTTCCGAAATTTGCGCCTTGAGTTGACGAGCCCGCGATCTGGTCCAAACCGTAGGAGAACATCGAGGCAAAGGGTAATAGCGCACCGTCCACCGTACCCTTGCTCATCGCGTCGAAGATCTCAGGCGGGGCCATGCGGACCGCTGTCGATGCCGTCGACTGAAGTGTCAGTTCCATCGCGCCGGCATTTGCGCGGATCTTCTTGCCCGCGAAATCCGCAAGTTTAGCGACCCCTGCGCGCTTGGAAAACACGGCCTGGTAGGGAGCCTGCGCGACATTGTAGATGACGCGGATCCCATTGGGTTTGAATTCGGCCTCATCGAGCATGCCACCATTCGTGACCAGATCGTAGAAGGCCAGAGTTGCTTCGCACGAACTCGACGCGATACCCGGCAGGTCGGCAACATTGCTCAACGGCATTTTTTCAGACACGTAGCTGGGGCCGATATATCCGATGTCAGCAATGCCCGCCTGCGTGAGCGTGAGCATATCCGAAGCCTTGCCGAGCTGCTGGGCCGGATAGTGCTCGAATTTGATACGGTCTCCGAATTCCGCCTTCAGCTTTTCCATGAATACGTTGGTGGTATATTTCGTAATCAGATGTTCCGCTGGAAGGCTGTCAGCAATCTTGATGGTCACTTCCTGCGCAAGGGCCGGCCCTGCACCGATCGAAATGGCAACGGTGGCAGCAAACCCTGCGGTTGCTGCGGCGTATAGGCTCTTGAATGCTCTTTGGTTTCTCATGCTACTCTCCTCCTCTAAAGTTCCTCGAGATGACGATATGCGGCGGCGTAATGTCCATGTTCAGGATCTTACATTCCGCGCTGATCTCAGTTCAGTTGGCTCGGCAGCCACAAGATGATTGACGGGAAGATCACCATCAGAGCCAAGACGATGATGTGCGCAACGACATGGGGCAGAATCCCATGGAAGACTTCGCTTAAGGGCCGTCCCGAGTATCGAGCCACGACGAAGGCGTTCAGCCCCAGCGGCGGCGTGATCATCCCGACCTCCGCTGCAACCACGACCAGCACCCCGAACCAAACGGGATCGAAGCCCAGCGACACGATTGCCGGCACCATCACCGGTACGGTCAAAATGAGGATCGCCAGCTGCTCCATGAAGCATCCGAGAATAAGGTAGAACACGATGATCCCGGCGATGATCAGGTAGGGCGACACGTCGAGCGTGGTGACCCAGCTGACGAACTGCGGCGTGATCTGCCCCAAGGTGAGAACATAACCGAAGACATTTGCGGCAATGATGATCAGAAAAATCATGCACGTGGCATGGACCGCGCGTCCGAGCGCCAGGAACGCCGTCTGGAAATTCAGAGCGCCACTGAAGAGCGCAATGAGAAAGGCACCTGTTGCACCCAATGCGGCCGCCTCTGTCGGCGTTGCAATACCGAGATAGATCGATCCGGTTACGCAGAACAGCAGCAAGAGCATCGGCCCGATTTGCTTGAGCGCACCCAGTCGCTCGCTCCAGCTGTAGCGTTCCGTTTCCGGGGCGATGGAGGGATCACGCCAAAGCAGAACGTAGACCGTCGCAATGATGGCCAAGGTGACGACAATGCCGGGAATGACGCCGCCAATAAGCAGCGCAGCGATATTCACCTCGGCGATGATGCCGTAGAGGACCAGCGCAATCGACGGCGGGATCAACATGGCGAGTGTGCCGGAGACGGCGACGACCCCTGCAGAAAAACTGGGCTTGTAGCCGGCTTTCTGCATTGCAGGCAGCGATGTGGAAGACAAGGCGGCAGCGGCGGCGGTCGACGATCCCGAAATCGCACCGAAGCCAGCGCCAGCCAGTGCTGTTGCGACTGCAAGACCGCCGGGGACCCGGCCGACCCACACGGCGATTGCATGGAACATGCGATCGGCGATCCCAGAGATCACAACGAACTCCGCCATCAGAATGAACAGCGGTATTGCAATCAGTTCGTAGCCGTTCGTCATGGAAAGCGGCGCAGTGGACAATATCGACAATGTTCCACTCAGGCCGACAAAGGCCCACAAGCCAAGGATGGACGTGAAGAACAAAGCAATCCCGACAGGCACGCCCAGAAGCAGCAGAACGAGCAGCCCGACAACAACACAAATGGCAATCACTTCGAGACCTCCGCGGTGGTTTTGCGCGTCTTCAGCACATCCGGCAGGCAACGGAAGAAACTCGCGATACAGAAAAAGACCATGAAGCCGGTGCCGATCGGAACGATCGCAACGCTCGCCCAGACTGGCCATGCGATGAGGGTGTTCAAGGTCTCGTTCGCAGCGAAGCTGTTGGCTGTCCTGACCGCGGATGCCCAGGCCAGAAGACCAAAGACGAACAATCCGATCACGGCTGCAAACAGTTCAAGAAGCTTCTGAAGTCTGGTCGGCAGCGTTCCAGTGAGGAGGTCGATTGCGAGATGCTCCCTCCGCCAGAGGGTCGCGCCGAAGCCGAAGAAGAACAGTGCCGGCGTCAGATAGAGCGAGACGAAGTCATGGACGAAGGCTACCGGCTCGCCGAGCAGATAACGCATCATCACGTCAGCCGTCACAAGTGCTGCGAGAGCGGCAAGAGCCACCCCTGAGACTGCGGTCGTCAATCTCGCCAGTGTATCGATAGCCCCCGGCTTACCTGATGAAGGCGGTTGAAACGCCTCACCACTCTGCACCGGCGCGCTCGAATGATCCAAGGATCCTGTCATCGTGCCCTCCTCTCCTCTTTGCCGAAGCGACCCAACTGGTCTGGCAACTCTGTTATCCCGCAGATGCGTGCGCCTCTATCCCGCCTGCAACTTTGTTCTGCCAGACAGACCATTGGTTTGCTTGACGGAACGAATAACATCTCTTTGACATCGGCGTCAACCGGATCGGAACCGTCCATGCTCACTTCATGCGAAGAGGTGACGACGCGCCGGCAAGCCGGACACCTTTCCAAGGCAGATGAAAGACCGGGTTCGCAAGACGTCATTCGCCGCGGAACGACATGCTCGATCCATGCTATCGAGAGCTAGCCGTGAGACAGGCTGCAGAAATGCCGCGCGCAGGCATCGCGCGGCCGTCAGGCAACGCGACACCAGTCGTTCAACCTCAGCCGGCGCTTCGCCGCTTGGGAAAAGTGGATTGGATCAGCGGAATACAGGCAGAAGTGGACCGCCCGGTGGATCGATCATCAAATCGCGGCGCCGAACGAACGGCTGATCTCGGTCGCGGCAGCGCGTATTTCGACAATCAGGCCCTCGACCCGCTCGGGCGTGAAACGTTCCATGGGGCCGGAGAGCTGCAGGACCCCGACCAGCGCATTTTTGTGGTCCAACACCGGCGCGGCGACTGCGGCGCAATCCGGAGAGGTTTCGCAATAAGACACCGCGAAGCCCGCCTCCCTGATGGCAACGACCTTGTCAGAATGCGGACCCGGCCCGTAGGCTTGAAAAAGATACCCGCCGGCCCCCCTGTCCAGCGGTCGCACGGTACCGACTGTCACTCGATCGAGGGTGGAATGGTTGGAGTTGACACGCAAGATGCAAAGCCGTGTGTCATCGTCCTGCCGCACGAAGAAGCTGGCGCTTTCGCTTCCGCGTTCGACGAGCCTTTTCAGAACAGGTTCGATCCGATGCGCAATTTGACTGCCATGTTGATAACGCGCGGCAAGGCGCACGACAGCCGGGCCCAGGTCGTAGCGTCCGTCTTCGGTGTGGATGATGTAACCGAACCGCTTAAGAGAGCCGATCAGCCGCAGCGCTGTGCTCTTGTAGAGACCTGTACGCCTTGAAATCTCAGAGATGGTGAGGGGACCATCGGATGTCTCGAAGACCGCGACAATGTTCAGCGCGCGATCAACAGCGGCAACGCCTGACTGCATTTCCTGGCCTGCGGCATCTTCGGTCGATCGGTCGGACATGAGACTCTTTCTCCACCATTGAGCGCGCCTTCGACGCAAGCTCGTAAATGCCGCCGGAAAAAACAGAATTCAAGCGCCTCTCTCAATGACGTGCGAGGCAACGGCCTGAGCGAGGGAAAGTTACCGCTTGAACGCACCGGCACAGGATGGTATCAAACTCTACAAAATAGAACAGTGGTCTGTCTGATAGAACATTTGGGAGCCAATGATGGTCAAAGCGTATTCGATGCTGATCGACGGAAAATGGGTGGCCGCAACCGACGGCGCGACGCTGGACAGCTACAATCCCTACAATCAGGAGGTATGGGCAACGATACCCGATGCGCAGCCCGACGATGCAAGACTTGCCATCAGCGCCGCCCACGACGCCTTTCACAACGGGTGGAAGCAAACCAGCGGCCAAGATCGGGCTGAGCTTTTGCTGAAGCTTGCCGATTTGATCGTATCGGAAGGTCCGGAGCTTGCCAGGGTCGACAGCACGGACAACGGAAAGGTCATCCGCGAAACCAGCGCCCAGATGAAATTTGCGGCACGCAATTATCGGTATTTCGCGGGGATGGCTGACAAGCTGCAGGGCGCTGTCGTGCCATTGGATAATACCGAGATGTTCGACTACACGCTGATTGAGCCTCTGGGAGTCGCAGTTCTGATCACGGCGTGGAACTCCCCCATCCCACTGCTTGCAAACAAGCTCGCCCCGGCCTTGGCTGCCGGCAATTCGGTCGTGATCAAGCCATCGGAATATGCCAGCGCTTCAACGCTTGAGATGGCAGCGCTGATCGAAAAGGCAGGCTTCCCCAAGGGAGTTGTGAACGTCGTGACGGGGGGAGCACAGGTCGGCGCAGCTTTGACACGCGATCCCCGGGTGAAGAAGATCAGCTTTACGGGCGGCCTCTCGACGGCGCGACACATCCTGCGTGACGCCGCTCAAAACCTGACACCTGTCACGACAGAACTTGGAGGAAAATCACCGAATATCATATTCGCTGATGCCGATCTGGATGCTGCCGCCACCGGAGCGGTCGCCGGAATTTTTGGTGCCGCCGGGCAGACTTGCATCGCGGGATCACGACTGCTCCTGCAACGCGAAATCTATGAGGCCGTATGTGACAAGATCCTGGCCATCGTTAAACGCATTGTCCTTGGCAATCCATTGGATCCGGCAACAGAAATGGGTCCTGTGGCAAACCTTGCCCAGCTCGAACGGATCTCCGCCATGGTAGATGAGGCCCGTGCCCAAGGGGCCAAAGTCGCGATCGGGGGAAAGCCCGCATCACGCGAAGGCTTGGGCAATGGCTACTTCTACGAACCGACCGTTATCGTTGATGCAGACCCCTCTCTGCGCATATGCCAGGAGGAAGTGTTCGGCCCGGTACTCTGCGTCATTCCCTTCACCGATGAAGCGGATGCGTTGCGCATCGCAAACGCAAGTGACTACGGCCTCGCTTCTGGCGTTTGGACCAGAGACGTCAAGCGGGCCCACCGCATGGCCCGAAGGCTGGAGGCAGGCATGGTGTGGATCAACACGTATCGAGCCTCATATGTTGGCGCACCATTCGGAGGCACCAAGCTCAGCGGTCGCGGACGCGAGCGCGGGCTGCAGACGCTGATGGAATATTCACAGGTCAAGAATGTGATGCTCGATCTCTCCGATGAGGTCCGCGATCCATTTGCCATGAAGCTATGACCCGGTGATCAATGGGTGCGACGGTAGCGCAGACTGGAGTTGCCGACCTCAATGTGGTCGGCGCCCTGGTCTCGTTGCGCCCCAAGGTCAGGTCGACCGGATGAGGTTATCGACGCATAGCTGCGTGTCGCCGATGATTGAAATTTCAACACTGGTAGCGATCGGTTCTCCCAAGCCCTCCGCGCCCGGCAGGTGCTGCCTCCCATAACCTGCCGGGCAAAATCTTGTTTAACAGCACGTTTTTTTCCGGGTGAGGTCAGTCGACACGTCTTTCATGTCGCAGCTCCTGGGCACAGCGCATTCAACTCGTCGCTCCCCGCGAAACGGGTGAAACCACCGGCAAGCGGCTCAGTGCCTGCATGGTCAATTCCTTCGACCAGCTGAAATTCAAACTCCCGAATATCCCCCTTAGACTGATGAAGACTGCCCTCGTCACCAGGGCCAAAAACGGATCTTATCCTTGGCAGGGTGATGCTTGCGGTCCATCCCCGACGTGATGGCGTGCTGTGCATCCGACACAGCCGCGCAGCACCCGGCCGGGGGTGTTCATCCGTTAGTCCGGCGCGTTTCCTTATCTTTTCTTTACGTCGGGCATCACTCTTCGCAATCGAAGTCTGACCCGAAGAGCGCTTAATCCTGTGTCTGTATCAACAGGAGAAACGGACATGTCCGACTTCATCTTCATTGCGCTGGGCGCCGGCACGCTTCTCGTGCTTGCTTTTTACGCCCGCGCGCTCGACCGGCTGTGAGGGTAATGCAAAATGCTTGAACCCCTCTTCGGCCTCGCCGTTGCCGTCGCCCTTGGCATCTATCTCGTCGTGACGCTTCTGCGTCCCGAGCGTTTCTGATCGGGAGCAGATCCATGACCATTGTCGGATGGCTGCAGATCAGCCTCCTCTTCCTCGCCGTTATCATCGTCATCAAACCACTCGGCCTCTACATGGCGCGGGTGTTTTCTGGCGAGCGGACCTTTTTGTCCCCCGTACTCGGCCGCGTCGAGCGTGACCTCTACCGTGTAAGCGGCATCAATCCTGAAAAGGAGCAGAGCTGGCTTGGATATACGCTCGCCATGCTCGCCTTTTCACTCGCCGGCTTCGTGGCGCTTTATGCGATGCTGCGGCTTCAGGCCTATCTGCCGCTCAATCCGCAAGGCCTTGCCGGCATGGCACCGGATCTCGCCTTCAACACGGCGGTGTCCTTCGTCACCAACACCAACTGGCAGAACTATGGCGGTGAAACCACGCTCAGCCATTTCAGCCAGATGGCCGGCCTCACCGTGCAGAACTTCCTCTCGGCCGCGACCGGCATGGCGCTTGCCGTTGCTGTTACCCGTGCGCTTGCCCGCTCCAAGGTCACAACGCTTGGCAATTTCTGGGTCGATATGACCAGAGCCACGCTCTACGTGCTGCTGCCGCTCGCCATCGTCATAGCCCTCGCCTTCGTCGCCATGGGCCTGCCCCAGACACTCGATGCCTCCGTCACGGCGACGACGCTCGAAGGCGCCAATCAGGTGATTTCGCTCGGGCCCGTCGCGTCCCAGGAAGCGATCAAACAGCTCGGCACCAATGGCGGCGGCTTCTTCAACGTCAATGCCGCGCATCCCTTCGAGAACCCGACGGCCTGGTCGAACTATCTCAACATCTTCGCCATGCTGTCGATCTCGGCCGCCATGGTCTACACTTTCGGCCAGATGGTCGGAAACCGCCGTCAGGGCTGGGCGCTGATCTCAGCCATGGCGTTCCTGCTCATCGCAGGCGTGGCCGTCACCTACTGGGCTGAGGCCCAGGGCAACACCATCCTGACGGCAATCGGCGTTGATCCTGCGCTCGGCAATATGGAAGGCAAGGAAGTCCGCTTCGGCCAGGCCATGACCGCCCTTTATGCGGCTGTGACGACCGGTCTCTCGGACGGCGGCGTCAACGGTATGCACGGCTCGTTCACCGGGCTCGGCGGCCTCGTCCCGATGTTCCTGATCCAGCTCGGCGAAGTGCTGCCCGGCGGTGTCGGTTCCGGTCTTTACGGCATGCTGGTCTTTGCGCTGCTTTCCGTCTTCGTCGCCGGCCTTATGGTCGGACGTACGCCGGAATTCCTAGGCAAGAAGATCGAAGGTCGCGAGATGAAGTTCGCCATGCTCGCCGTGCTCATCCTGCCGCTGGTCATCCTCGGCTTCACATCAGTCTCCGCCATGCTGCCCTTCGCGGTGGCAAGCGTGGGCACGGCTGGCCCGCACGGGCTGTCGGAAATCCTCTATGCCTACACGTCGGCTGCCGGAAACAACGGCTCGGCCTTCGGCGGGCTCACCGGCAACACGCCCTGGTACAACACCACGCTCGGGATCGCGATGCTGCTCGGCCGCTTCGCCTATGTCGTGCCGGTTATGGCAATCGCCGGATCGCTCGCCGCCAAGGTGAAGTCGCCCGCTTCCGCTGGCACCTTCCCGACAGACGGCCCGCTTTTCGTCGGCCTCCTGATCGGCATCATCCTCATTCTCGGCGGCCTGCAATTCCTGCCTGCCCTGGTGCTCGGCCCCATCGTCGAACACTTCGCCATGCTTGCCGGCCAGACCTTCTAAAGGACCCATCATGTCAAAAGACCACAAGGCTCCAGGTCTTCTCGACCCATCGATCCTGTTTCCGGCGATGCGCGATGCGTTCGTCAAACTCGATCCGCGCCAGCTCATGCGCAACCCGGTCATCTTCGTGACCGAGATCGTCGCCGTCGTCGTGACGATCCTCTTCATCCGCGACCTCACTGGCAATCCCGGCGAAGCAGGCTTCTCCGGCCAGATCGCCGCCTGGCTCTGGTTCACCGTGCTCTTTGCCACCTTCGCTGAAGCCGTGGCCGAGGGCCGTGGCCGCGCCCAGGCCGACAGCCTGAAGAAGACCAAGTCCGAACTGGTTGCCCGTAGGCTTAACGCTACCGGCAAGACGGAATCGATCCCGGCCAGCAGCCTCAGGATCGGCGATATCGTGCTCGCCGCAGCAGGCGAGCTGATCCCCGGCGACGGCGAAGTGATCGAGGGTGTCGCCTCGGTCAATGAAAGTGCCATCACTGGTGAATCCGCCCCGGTCATCCGCGAATCCGGTGGTGACCGCTCGGCGGTAACAGGCGGCACGCAGGTGCTCTCGGACGAGATCAAGATCAAGATCACAGTCCAGCCCGGCTCCTCCTTTGTCGATCGCATGATCGCGCTGATCGAAGGCGCCCAGCGCCAGAAGACGCCAAACGAGATTGCGCTGTCGATCCTGCTCTCCGGCCTGACGCTGATCTTCCTCTTCGTCTGCGTCGCGATCTGGGGCCTCGCCGGCTATTCCGGCACGGTGCTCTCGGTCACGGTGCTGGCCGCCCTTCTCGTCACACTGATCCCGACCACGATCGGCGGCCTGCTCTCGGCCATCGGCATCGCCGGCATGGATCGCCTGGTGCGCTTCAACGTGATCGCCACCTCCGGCCGTGCTGTCGAAGCCGCGGGTGACGTCGACACACTGCTCCTCGACAAGACGGGCACGATCACCTTCGGCAACCGCATGGCCAGCGACTTCCTCGCCGCTCCCGGTGTCACAGCCACGGAACTTGCGGAAGCAGCACTCATCGCCTCGCTGTCCGACGAAACGCCCGAGGGCCGCTCGGTCGTGGCACTCGCCACAGGCGAATTCGGCGTGCCCATGCCCAGGGCCGAGTTCGATGCCGTGATCGGCTTCACCGCCGAAACCCGCCTCTCCGGCGTCGATATCGGTTCGCGCCGTCTGCGCAAGGGTGCCGTCGATGCCGTGCTGAAGTTTGCCGGTCTGACCGAACAGGATGCGCCGGCCGAATTCCGCCGCGCCGTCGACCAGGTCGCGCGCACCGGCGGCACACCGCTCGGTGTTGCCGATGGTGACCGCTTGCTCGGCGTCATCCACCTCAAGGACGTGGTCAAACCCGGCATCAAGGAACGTTTCGCGGCCCTGCGCGCCATGGGCATTCGCACGGTCATGGTGACAGGCGACAACCCGGTGACGGCAGCAGCTATTGCCTCAGAAGCCGGCGTCGACGATTTCCTTGCCCAGGCAACTCCGGAAGACAAGCTCGCCTATATCCGCCGCGAGCAGCAGGGTGGCCGCCTGATCGCCATGTGCGGCGACGGCACCAACGACGCCCCGGCGCTCGCCCAGGCCGATGTCGGCGTCGCCATGCAGACCGGCACCCAGGCCGCCCGCGAGGCCGCCAACATGGTCGACCTCGATTCAAGCCCGACCAAGCTCATCGAGATCGTCGAGATCGGCAAGCAGCTTCTGATGACGCGCGGGTCGCTCACGACGTTTTCGATCGCCAACGACGTGGCCAAATACTTCGCCATCATCCCGGCGCTGTTCGTTGCGACTTATCCGGCGCTCGAGGCCCTGAACATCATGGGCCTTGCCTCGCCGCAATCGGCGATCCTCTCGGCCGTCATCTTCAACGCGCTGATCATCGTGGCACTGATCCCGCTGGCCTTGAAGGGTGTTGCCTATCGTCCCTCGGGTGCCGCCTCGCTGCTTCGCCGCAACCTGCTGGTCTACGGCGTCGGCGGCCTGATCCTGCCCTTTGCAGGCATCAAGGTCATCGACATCGCTATCAGCGCTCTTCATCTGGTGTAATCATGCTCAACCATCTCAGACCCGCACTCACCCTCGTTGTTGCCATGACCGTGCTGACCGGTCTTGCCTATCCGCTGGCGATCAACGGCATTGCCCAGGCGGTGATACCGGCCAATGCCAATGGCAGCCTGATCGAACGCGACGGCAAGGTGATCGGCTCAAGCCTGATCGGTCAGGCCTTCACGTCAGACCGCTATTTCTGGCCGCGCCCCTCGGCGACGGGCCCAGATCCGTACAACGCCGCGGCCTCCTCGGGCTCCAACCTCGGCACGACCTCCGTCAAGCTGAAGGATCGTGTCACGGCCGATGTCGCGCGACTGACAGCAACCGGCATCGCGCAGCCGCTGCCGGGCGATGCCGTCACCACCTCGGGCTCCGGTCTCGACCCGCATGTCTCGCCGGCCTTCGCCGAAGCCCAGGTGGCGCGCGTCGCCACGGCACGGGGCCTTGAACCCACGGCGGTCGCAGCACTCGTTTTGCAACATGTCGAAAATCCCGAATTCGGCGTTATCGGCGAAGCAAGAGTCAATGTGCTAGAGCTGAACCTGGCTCTTGATGCCCTTTGATATGTGAGACCTAAATGGCGGATGACGACCGCAGGGACGCCAGGCGCCCCGATCCCGATGCCCTGCTTGCCCTGGCGGATAAGGACCGCCGGGGCAAGCTGACCGTTTTTCTGGGGGCTGCTCCCGGCGTCGGCAAGACCTATGCGATGCTGTCACGGGCAAAACGCCTGAAGACAGACGGTGTAGACGTGGTCGTCGGGTTGGTGGAGACCCATGGCCGCAGCGAGACGGCAGCACTCCTTGATGGGCTTGAGATCCTGCCCCGTCGCAGGGTTGCCCATCGCGGCCGGATTCTGGAGGAGTTCGATCTCGATGCCGCGCTCGAACGCCGCCCGCGCATCGTCATCGTCGATGAACTTGCCCACACCAACCCGGAAGACAGCCGCCACCCGAAACGTTATCATGACATTGAGGAACTGATATCAGCCGGGATCGATGTCTGGACCGCACTCAACATCCAGCATCTCGAAAGCCTGGCCGACCTCGTCGCCCAGATCACCGGCGTGACCGTACGGGAACGTGTACCAGATATCGTGCTTAAACGGGCTGACGAAGTCCTGTTGGTCGATCTCGCGCCGTCCGAATTGATCGAGCGGCTGAAGGAGGGCAAGGTCTACCTGCCCGAAAGCGCCAACCGCGCCGTCGACCGTTTCTTCCGCCTCGGCAACCTGACAGCGCTGCGTGAGCTGGCGCTCCGCCGCACCGCCGACCGCGTCGACGACCAGATGGTCGATTATCTCAAGCAGAATGCGATCGACGGCCCCTGGGCGACCGGCGAACGCCTCATCGTGTGTGTGGGCTCGGACTCGCTGTCGGAGAAGGTCGTACGCGTCGCGAGCCGGCTTGCTTCGGGGCTGAATGCGCCCTGGCTGGTCGTCTCGATCGAGCGGGCCGACCGGGAAGTTGAAACGCCGGAACGCCTGCAGCGGATCGAGACCCTCTTTCGGCTGTCGGAACAGTTGGGGGCGGAAACGCGCCGCGTCATTGGCAATGATTTTGTTGAAGAGATCCTGAAGCTCGCCCGGCGCGAACATGCCACCCAGATCGTGATCGGCACGCGCAAGCGCAGCCGTTGGCAGAAGCTCGTCACCCGGTCGCTTCCGGATGCCTTGGCGCGCAAGGCCTCTGGCCTTGGCGTCCATATCGTTACCCCGGAAGGCGGCACACCGGCGGAAGCACGGCGGCTGCCATTCCGGTTGCCCAAGACGACAGCGCTCGCGCATTCAGCACAGTCGGCGATTGGCTTCGTGATCCTGACGACGCTGATCGGCATGGGCATAGACTATTTCGTCGATCTGCCGAACATCTCGCTCCTCTTCCTGCTCGCCGTGCTCGGCGCGTCGGTGACGGGAGGCTATGTCGCTGCCTTCCTCGCCGCCCCCCTCTCTGCGCTCGCCTACAATTTCTTCTTCATCGATCCCATCCACACTTTCACGATCGCCGCTCCCCACGAGGTCTTCGCGCTCTTCATCTTCTTTGCGGTCGCGATGATCGCCGGTGGATTTGCCTCTCGCATCCGCGAGCAGGCGGAGATCGCGCGGGTCAGGGCAACGGCGCTGCAGTCGCTCTTTGATTTCTCTCGAAAACTGGCGAGCTCGGCCAAGGGCGAGGACGCAATCTGGCTTGCCGTCTCGCAGCTGCAGGCGAGCCTGAAGCGCAAGGTCGTGCTGCTGGTGCCACGCAAGGGCGATTTGGCCGTCGCCGCCGCCTGGCCACCTGATACCGAACTCGATGTAACCGACGTGACGGCGGCCCGCTGGGCCCATGACAAGCGCGAGGCAGCCGGTCATGGCACAGGCACCCTGCCCAACAGCCGCTTTGAATTCCGGCCGCTGCTCGGACCACACGGCATTGTCGGTGTCTGCGGCATCGAACACGCAGGCGAAAGGCTGGACCTGAATGCCGAGCGCTCCTTGACCGCAATCCTTGACCAGACGGCCATCGCGCTCGACCGGGCCCGTCTTGCCGACGAAACCGTCGAGCAGGCGGCGAGGCTGGAAGGCGAACGTTATCGCGAAGCGCTCCTGTCCTCGATCTCGCACGACCTTCGCACGCCGCTTGCGACGATCACCGGGGCCATCACCGGACTTCGCCAACTCGGCGAACGCATGACGCCTGAAAACCGGGATGATCTGCTTCAGTCGATCGAAGAGGAAAGCGGACGGATGAGCCGCTTCGTTGCAAACCTGCTCGACATGACCCGGATCGAGGCGGGTACATTGAAGCCGAAACAGGATTGGGTTGATATTGCCGACGTGGTGCAGTCCGCCGTCGAACGGACCCGCAAGCATGCACCCGGACGGGTCATCGAGACCGGAATCGCGGCGGATCTGCCCCTCATCCGCGGCGACAGCGTGCTGATCGGTCAGGTCCTCTTCAATCTTCTGGACAATGCGGTGAAATACGGTGGCGACGAACCAGTCAACGTCTATGCCCGTCGCGATGGCGGCGACGTGCTGATCTCTGTTACCGATCTCGGCAAGGGCATTCCGCCTGAAGATCTGGACCGGATCTTCGAAAAATTCTACCGCAGAGGAAAACCGGATGGACGCGCACCCGGCACCGGGCTTGGGCTTTCCATCGCCCGTGGATTTGTGGAAGCCATGGGTGGCCGGATCCATGCGGAGAGCCCGGCTCTGAAGAAGAAAGGCACGCGTATCGTTATGCGGTTCCCAGGAAGCGAAGCAAGAGGCGAGATCAGATGAACCAGTCTCGAATCCTGGTCGTCGATGATGAGCCGCAGATTCAGCGCTTCCTGAAACCATCGCTGACTGCGGCGGGCTACGAGGTGGTTGAGGCGGGTACGGGTGCCGAGGCCTTGAAGGCGGTCTCGACCCAGGCACCGGATCTCGTCATCCTTGATCTCGGCTTGCCCGATATGGACGGCAAGGACGTCATCGCGAGCCTGAGAGCCTGGTCAGACATCCCTATTGTCATTCTTTCGGCGCGCGACCGGGAGAGCGAGAAGATTGCGGCTCTGGATCTCGGTGCCGACGACTACGTCGAAAAACCCTTCGGCATTGGAGAGCTGACGGCTCGCATCCGCACCGCATTGCGCCATCGCGGGCGTCGCGACGCGATACCCGTCGTCACCGAAATCGATGGCCTCACAGTCGACCCGATCAAACGGCTTGTCTCGCGAGACGGCGAGACCGTGCATCTGACGCCGAAGGAATACGACCTTCTGCTTCTTCTTGCCCGGCATGCCGGTCGGGTGGTGACCCACCGCACCCTCTTGACGACCGTATGGGGTCCCGCACACGGCGACGACCTGCATTACCTGCGCGTTTTCATTGGTCAACTCCGCCAGAAGATCGAGCGCGATCCGACGCAGCCACGGATCGTGCGAACGGAACCTGGCGTGGGCTATCGCATGGCCGAGCAGGAGTGAAGCCGCAAATATCGCCGTGACACGTGAAAGACGCCTGGGATGTCATCCCGTCACGTTAAGATAGACGGCAAAGAGAGAGCGCGTTGCGGTGATGAACAGGCGGTTGTGCTCCGGTCCGCCAAAACAGACATTGCTGACGGTTTCCGGGATCAGGATTTTACCGATCAGCCGGCCATCATGATCGAGGCAATGCACACCATCCCCCGCACTGGTCCAGACGTGCCCTGCCTGATCGATGCGGAGCCCGTCATACATGCCATCCGTGCATTCGCTGAAAATGCGACCCTCATGAAGATTATCTGCCGGATCAAGGCGATAAGCCATGAGCCGCGCCGGCTGGACGCCGCTGTCGACCACAAAGAGGGTTTGTTCGTCACGCGAGAGGGCAAGTCCATTGGGTTGCTGCAGATCGGTCACCACAGCATCCATCCGCCCGTCAACTTTGAGCCGGTAGACATTGCGGCTTCCGATTTCGCTTTCTGCACGCGATCCTTCGTAAGGCGTGGAGATGCCGTAGGTCGGATCCGTGAACCAGACAGTGCCGTTGCTGTCCGCAATGACGTCGTTAGGCGAGTTCAACCTTTTGCCACCAAAGCTGTCAGCAAGCACCGTCAGGCTGCCATCGTGTTCACGGCGGGTGACCCGGCGCTCAAGATGCTCGCAGGATATCACTCTCCCTTCGCGGTCGAGTGTATGGCCATTGGCAAAGTTGGATGGGGCTTCGAAAGTCGCGACAGTGTCGTTGACCTCGTCGTATCGCAGCACCCGATTGTTCGGGATGTCCGAGATGAGCAGATGCCGTGCCGCCGGCACATAGACCGGCCCCTCCAGCCAGCGTCCGCCGGTATAGAGCAGGTCGACATGCACATTCGGCAGGATCAGCGATTTGAAGGCCGGGTCAATGATCTCAAACGAATCCGTGTAACGCATGCAGCCCAAGCTCCCCTGATGCGATCAAACTTTTGACATCCAGCCCAGCCCCTCGCGGGTGCCGGCGGCCGGGCGATATTCGCAGCCCACATAACCCTGGTAGCCGATCGCATCGATCTCCGCGAAGATCCTGCGGTCGTCGAGTTCACCGGTGAGCGGTTCGTGGCGATCGGGCACCGAGGCGATCTGGATATGACCGATGATCGGCGCCATCTGCCGGAGCGACATGATCACGTCGCCATGCAGGATCTGCCGGTGGTACACGTCGTACTGCAATTTCACATGCGGTGCGTCGACCTCGGCGATGAAGTCCAGAGCGCGGTTGAAATCGTTGAGGAAGTAGCCCGGCATGTCGCGGCCGTTGATCGGCTCGATGACGAGCCCGATACCGGCCTCGCCCGTGCGGTCAGCAGCACGCTGCAGGTTTTCGCGATAGGTTGCGATGGCTTGCGAATCGGATGCTGGCGCCAGACCGGCCATCATATGCAGGAGCGGCGTGCCGATCACCTTCGCATAGGCGATGGCCGTATCCAGCGCGGATGCGAAATCGGCTTCGCGTCCCGGCAGCGCTGCCATGCCGCGTTCGCCGGCCGCCCAGTCTCCGGGCGGCATGTTGAACAGCGCCTGGGCAAGGCCAGCTGCTTGCAGCCGCTCGGCGACGATCTCGGCCGGATTGTCATAAGGAAAGAGATATTCCACCGCCTTGAAGCCGCTCTCCGCTGCGGCCGCGAAACGATCGAGGAAGGGCACCTCGTTGAACATCATCGACAGGTTGGCGGCGAATTTCGGCATGTCAGTCCTCGTCCTCCATGCCCGGCAGTTTGAGGCCAGCGACTTTCGCCAGCAGGCGGGCGACCGAGCTATCGTCGTCGCGGCCCATGCCGGCGGCTTCGGTCATGATGAAGAGCTGAAGCGCTGCACTGGCGATCGGCAGAGGAAATTTCGACTGGCGGCCGATATCCGAGACGATGCCGAGATCCTTGGTGAAGATCGCGACCGCGCTGTGCGGCGTGTAGTCTCCTTCCAGTACATGCGGGATGCGGTTTTCGAACATCCAGCTGTTGCCGGCAGATTTGGTGATGACGTCGAAGACGCGGGAAATATCGAGATCCATGCTCTTGGCGAAGGTGATCGCCTCGCAGGCGGCGGCGATGTGCACGCCGGCCAGCAGCTGGTTGACGATCTTGAAGGAGGAGCCGATGCCCGGCTGGTCACCGAGTTCGTAGACCGTGCCGGCCATGGCATCGAGCGCCGAACGGGCGGCAGCGAAAGCATCAGATGAGCCTGAGGCCATGAAGGTCAATTGTCCGGCTTCGGCCTTTTTCGAGCCGCCACTGATCGGGCCGTCCACATAAAGCAGGCCAGCTTCCTCGACACGGGCGGCAAAGCGCTTCGCTTCGGCCGGCGAGATCGTTGCGCAGGCGATCACGACGCCACCCGGTTTCATGGCGGCGACCACGCCGTTTTCGCCGAAGAGCACCGTTTCCGTCTGCGCGGCGTTCACCACCACGATGACGGCGACATCGGCGCTGATCGCAGCATCACCGGGATTGCTGGACGCATTGCCGCCGGCCGCCTCGAGCGCTTTCAGGGCGTCGGCACTGATGTCATATCCCCGCACGGCATGTCCGGCCCTCAGCAATGAGCGGGCCATACCGAGGCCCATGGAACCGAGGCCGACCACGGCGACGGACGAATGATGAGACATCAGCGAAAGCTCCTTTTGTAGCCACGGATCAAAAGCATGGCCAGAATGATGGCACCGAAGACGATCTGCCGAAAGGCTTCAGGCATCTGCAGCACCGAGAGGATCGAGGACAGCAAGGTGATGAAGATGGCACCGACGATCGTGCCACCATAACCACCCTGCCCGCCCATGATCGACGTGCCCCCGATGACCACGGCGGTAATCACTGGGAGCATATAGGGGTCGCCCATGCCCTGATAGGCCTGGTTTGCATAACCGGCGAGCAGGATCGCGCCGATCGCGGTAAAGACGCCGGCGACCACGAAGGTGAGCGTGGTGACAAGCCGCACGCGGATACCGGAGAGGTAGACGGCCCTTTCCGAATTACCCATGGCAATCAGATACTTGCCGTAGACGGTCCGGTGCAGGAGATAAGCCATGGCCACCATGACCGCCAGCCAGAACAGAAAGGCGTTGGGGATGCCAAAACTGCGCTCCAGCGACAAGGTGATGGAGAGCGGAGGGGCAAGTCCGCGCGGCTTGAAGCCACCGGTAAAGAAGACCACGGAGCCGATCAACATCGAGTTCATCGCCAGTGTCCAGACCATTGACGGCAATCGCAGGAAGGCAACGCCAATGCCGTTGATCAGGCCAATCAGGGCACCGGTGAGGAGGCCGATGGGGATGGCCAGCGTGGCCAGTGCAGGGTCCTGCGAGCCGGCAATCGTCGTTGTCACGATGGCGATCGAGGTAATCGCTGCCGGCACCGAGAGGTCGATATGCCCGAGCAGGATCACAAGCGTGGCGCCGGCGGCGATGATGCCGAGGAAGGAGGCGATCTGCAATTGCTGCAGCAGGTAACCTGCGGTCAAAAATGCCGGCAGGATGATCCCGCCTACGGCGAGCAAAAGACCGCAGCCGATTGCGACGACGAGGACAGCCGGATCGACGGGTAGGCTCGGCCTGGATGGCCTTGAAAGCGCACGGTCGGTCATTGGGCGAACAACTTCAGTTTGTTGCGAACGCGCAGCACGCCGATGGAACCGAAGGCGATCGCGAGCGCAAGGATCAGCCCCTCGAAGAAAGGCTGGGCGAGAGGAGGAAGGCCGGAGAAGAACATCAGTGAAGCGACGGTCTTCAGAAGCATGGCACCGACCGCGACGCCGATTGCCGTGCCGATGCCTCCGGCAAGCGAAACGCCGCCAAGCACGATCGCTGCGATCGAATTCAGCGTATAGGTCGGGCCGATGCCGGCATCCCCTGTCATGGTGACCATCGAGACATAAAGGCCGGCCATTCCGGCCATAAGACCTCCGAGCACGTGGGCCGAGATGCGCATCGACGTCGTGTTGATGCCGGTCAACTGGGCGGAGTGCTCATTTGCCCCGAGCGCCTTCAACGCCATGCCGAAACTCGTCTTTCGCAGCACGATGGTGATGATCAGCACTGTCGCGATGATCAGCAGAAGCGAGGTGGGAACCGGACCGATGGCATAGGTGAAGGCATCGGAGAGTTCCGAATTCACACCGCCGCCTGGCGTGGGCCGCAGATAAAGCGCGATGCCGGAATAGATGGCCCCTGTGGCCAGCGTTGCAACGATCGGCGGCACGTTGCCGAAACAGACAAACAGCCCAGTGAAGAGCCCGCAGGCCATGCCGACCAGGAGCACGGCAGCCATGCCGAAGACAAGCGATCCACCGTCGCCGGCCAGTACGAAGGAAGCCGTGACGTTGGTGAGTGCCACCACCGCGCCGACAGAGAGATCGATGCCGCGGACAAGAACGACGAAGAACTGGGCGAAGGCGGCAAAGACCAGGAGCGCAGACTGGTTGGACCAGATCGTCAGCACATAGGTGGAAAGACCGCGCGGATGGGTGGCGATGTAGAGCACAAAGAGTGCGATGAAGGCGATGGTCGGGACAATGACGCGCAGGTTGCGTCGGATGTAGAGCGCGGTCATGACACGGTCTCCGGCGCGGGTGTGGCAGTGCTGAGGCCCATGGCCGCTGAAATCAGGTTTTCAGGCGTCAGCGTGCCTCCGCTCAGTTCGCGGGCAATCCGGCCGCGATAGAAGACCGCGACCCGGTCGCAGAGATGCACAAGCTCCTCATAGTCCGTCGATTGCATGACGATGGCGATGCCCTGTCCGGCAAGGTCGGTGAGCAGGCGGTAGATCTGTGCCTTGGTCTTGACGTCGATGCCGCGGGTCGGATCGAGCAGCAGCAGGCAGCGTGGGCCAAGCGCCAGCCATTTGGCAAGCAGCACCTTCTGCTGGTTGCCACCCGACAGCGACATGACGGGATCGGAGAGCTGGCCATAGGTCAACTCAAGCCGCTCAAGAAGGGCGAGGCAGCGGGCGTCCAGCGCTTCGCCGTCTGCGTGAAGTCCGATGCCGGCAAGCCGCATGTTATCGGATATCGAGAGCGGCTGAATCATGCCTTCTGTCTTGCGGTCCTCGGGTACCAGCGCGATGCCGATATCCGGCGACTTCGATCGATGCGGCGAGCGGCTCTCGTAGGGCTTTCCAGCAAGTTCGATGGAGCCACCGACGCCCGACAGCGTGCCGAAGATCGCTTCGAGAACACGCTGCTGGCCCTGCCCTTCCAGGCCGCCGAGACCATAGATCTCACCGGGCCTTACGGTGAAGCTGACATCGAACAATTCTCCGGGGAAGGACAAGTCCTTGACGGAGAGAAGCGGAGCAAGACTTGCCGACACCGCCGGGCGTGGCGGTGGGAAGAGGCGATCCATGGTCTCACCGATCATCAGTGAAACGATGCTCTGGTTGTCCAGGCTGCCAGCCGGGAACGTGCGGACATGCTGCCCGGCACGGAAGACCGAGATCGTGTCGGCGAGTGCCTCGACCTCGTGAAACCGATGGGAAATGAAGAGGATGCAACACCCCTCGTCGCGCAGCTTGCGAATAACCGTGAACACCTTTTCGACGGCTGAGGCGCCGAGTGCAGATGTCGCCTCGTCAAGGATGAGAAGCCGTGGCTTCTGATAGAGCGCCTTGGCGATCTCCACCCGCTGCCGATCGGCGAGCGACAGTTCTTCAACCGGCGTATCGAGGGAAATGCTCTCGGCACCAATGAGGTCGAGCGCCGCGCGTGCTTCTTCATAAGCCCTGGCCAGCATGAAGCCGAGCCGCGTCTGCGGGCGGGCAAGAGTGATGTTGTCGCCGACGGAGAGTGTCGGCAGCAGCGACAACTCCTGGAACATGCAGACGATACCGGCGGCCGAGGCCTGGCGCGTTCCGGAAAACCGGATGGAGCGACCTTCGAGGCGGATCTCGCCCGTCGTCGGCTGGATGGCCCCGGAAAGCAGTTTCATCAGGGTCGACTTGCCGGCGCCGTTTTCGCCAAGAATGGCGTGCACGGAGCCCGGCCGGGCGGAGAAATCGATCGTCTTCAGGGCCTGGATCGGCCCATAGGATTTGGAAATCCCCGATAGCTCGATCAGTGGAGCTGTCGTCATTCTGGCATGTCCTGGTAGGGGTCGGGCGGCGGCGCCCTATGAGGTATCAGGCACCGCCGTCCGACTGGGAGGATCAGGTGTTATCGGGGGTCTGGCCGAGCAGTTCTTCCGGTGTGAAGACCGGGAAGCAGTTCGCGTAGCCTGTCGTCGTGTAGAACGTGTCCGGCAGGTTCGGGAAGTAGTCGGTACCTTCCTTCAGCTCAGCATTGTCCTTGTTCGGGATCGGCAGGAAGACCTTCTGCGGCAGGGCATTGCCTTCGAGCAGCGAGACGGCGGCTTCGAGTGCGACGGCGGACATGACCGGCGCCTGGGCCGCAGTCACGCCCGGATACTTGCCTTCGGCGATCAGCTTGCGGGCGCCGTTGCCGGCATCGCCACCGATCGGAACAACCGGATGACCGGCATTCTTCATGGCGTTCAGTGCACCAATCGTGCCTTCCTGAACCATGACGCCGTCAAAGTTGCCGTTGGTGGCGATGGCGTCTGCAGTCACCTTCTGCACGGTGCCGGCGTCCCAGTTGCCGACCACCTGGACGACCTTGAGGCCCGGATGCTTGTCGAGCACGGAACGCATGCCGAGATGGTTGTCACGATCGGTTGCATTGCCCGGCAGACCGGAGACCTCCAGCACGCTGCCTTCGACCTTGCCCTTGGCCTTTTCGATTTCGCGCACGACAGCTTCCGCCTTCATCGCGCCGAGTTCGAACTGGTTTTCGTTCACCTGCACGATGGCATCAGTGTCGAGCACGTTGTCGAAGGGAACGAGCACGGTGCCAGCCTGTTCAGCGCGCTTGATGACGGACGAAAATGCGGTCGGATTGACAGCGATGAAGCTGATCGCGTCGTAGCCGGCGGCGATGAAGTTGTCGATCGCGGCGATCTGGGCAGCGCTGTCATTGCCGACGGAAACAACGGTGAATTCTGACAGCTTTGCCTTGTTTTCCGGACGAGCAGCCCAAGCCTTGGCGCCCTGGATGGCGGTCACGCGCCAGTCGTTGCCGGCAAAGCCGTTGACGAAGGCGACCTTGTAGGGGCCGTCGCGCTTTTCGTACGTGATGACCTTGGCATTGTCGGGTGCTGCAGAGAAGCACTCCGGACGATAGGTGTCCTCGGCACGGACGGCCGAAGTGAAGCTGAAGGCGCAGAGCATCGCGGCCGACGCGGCAAGCGCGGCCTTGTTAAAGGTTCTCACGGTGAACTCCTCCCGAAGTGAAATCTCCCAGAAAGCGCTTATCTCAGCGCTAACATAATTTTTTAAGCACATCCTCTAGCCAGGATCAAGCGAAATATGTTAGCGCTGAGATAAAGTTTGTGACACCATTGCAAACTGCATGATCAGGTGCCGCCGTTGCGAAACTGAACAATGCGGCAGTGGGGAGAGGGAAACGATGCAGCCGGAGACGCCGACGCTGACGCATGTGGCTCGGCTGGCGAATGTCAGCGAGAACACCGTGTCGCGGGTCATCCGCAACAAGGGATCGATTGCGGAGGAGACCCGCAAGCGCGTGCTCGATGCCATCGATACGTTGGGATATGTGCCCAATCGAGCGGCGGGCTCCCTCGCCTCCTCGGCCTCGCTGATCATAGGCGTCATCCTGCCCTCTCTCTCCAACATCGTTTTTCCCGAAGTGCTGCGCGGCATTCATGCCGCTCTCGCCGATACATCTTTCCAGCCGATGATTGGTGTGACCGACTACGACCTCCACAAGGAGCAGCAACTCGTCTCATCCCTGCTCGCCTGGCAGCCGACGGCCCTGATCACAACCGGCTTCGAACACACAGACGCTGCGCGCCGGATGCTGGAAAACAGCCGGATCCGCATCGCCGAACTGATGGACATCGACGATACGCCGATCGATCTTGCCGTGGGCCTTTCCCATCGCCGCGCTGGCCGTGCAACAGCCGAGCATCTTGTGCGTCGGGGCTACAGCCGGATCGGCTATGTCGGTCACGACTGGACGGCCGACCGGCGTGCCCGGGCCCGCTATGACGGCATATGCGAGGCGCTGTCCGAGGCAGGCCTTTCGCTCGCCGTCGAGAAGCTTCATGACGGCCCGAGCTCGACGATTGCGGGGCGCGATACGCTGGCTGCGCTCTTGGCCGATGGCGCAATGGCCGATGCGATCATCTTTTCCAACGACGACATGGCGGTTGGCGGCTTCATGCATTGCCTGGCCGCCGGGATCCCGGTGCCGGAGCGGCTCGCGCTCTTCGGCTTCAACGGACTGGAGATCGGCCAGGCCCTGCCGAAACCGCTCTCAACCGTACGCTCGAACCGCTTCAACATCGGCAAGACGGCCGTCGAAGCACTTCTGTCCCAGGGCGAGCGACCGAGCGTGCCCGAGATCATCGACACCGGATTTGCCATCATCGACGGCGCGACGGCCTGACGCCGCCCGCCCCTTTACCGGAGACTGCCATGCTTTTGGGCGCCATTGCCGACGACCTGACCGGAGCCACCGACCTTGCGCTCATGCTGTCGCGGGAGGGCATGCGGACCATCCAGACGATCGGCGTCCCGCCGGCCGGGCTTGATCTTGCAGACGCCGACGCTGTCGTGGTCGCCCTGAAGTCGCGCACCAACCCGGCCACTGAAGCTGTCGCCATGTCGCTTGAGGCGCTCGCCTTCCTGCAGTCGGCCGGCGCACGACAAATCCTGTTCAAATACTGCTCGACCTTCGATTCCAGTCCGGCCGGCAATATCGGCCCCGTGACCGAGGCGCTGATGAAGGCACTCGGCACGGATTTAACGATCGTCTGCCCGGCCTTTCCGGCGAACGGCCGTACCATCTACAAGGGCCATCTCTTCGTCGGCGACCAGTTGCTGTCCGACAGCCCGATGCGCAATCATCCGCTCACCCCGATGACCGACAGCTCGCTGGTTCGCCTGATGGCGGGCCAATCGCAGCTGAAGGTGGGGTTGGTGACCCGCGAGACGGTCGCCCAGGGGCCATCGGCAGTTTCCAAGGCCTTCGCGGCGGCGCGTGGCAAGGGCGAGCAAGCCCTGGTCGTCGATGCGCTGACGGATAGCGACCTGAGGGTGATCGGCGAGGCTGCAGCAGGACTGACCTTGATCACCGGTGGCTCCGGCGTCGCGCTTGGCCTGCCAGAAAATTTCCGCCGCGCTGGACTTCTGCGACCTGCCGGCGACCAGTCCGCCTTCACGGCACCGCCCGGCCGGTCGATGATCCTTGCCGGGTCCTGTTCGGAAGCAACGCGTGCTCAGATCCGCACCGCTATCGAGGCAGGGGGTCCGACGCTCAAGCTCGACCCGATTGCGATTGCCGAGGGGCGTTTCCAGGTCGAGGAGGCTCTTTCGTGGGCGTTGGCTCAGTCGGCAAGGGCACCGCTGATCTACTCGAGTGCCGAGCCCGAAGAGGTTAAGGCCACCCAAGCTGCCCTCGGTCGCGAGAGGGCCGGATCGCTGGTCGAGCATTTCCTGGCCGAGACGGCGCTCGGTCTCAAGGCTGCCGGAGTCCGGCGCCTGATCGTCGCCGGCGGCGAAACATCCGGTGCTGTCGTCGGGGCGCTGGCGCCCGCTGCACTGTTCATCGGACCAGAAATCGATCCTGGTGTGCCCTGGACGCTGACCCTCGGGCAGACAGAGCCGATGGCGCTGGCGCTCAAGTCCGGCAACTTCGGCGCGCCCGATTTCTTCCTCAAGGCCTGGGACCTCTTGTCATGACATCAGTTCTTTCCGAGGAGACCCGCCTGCGCGACGAGATCGCCGAAGTCGGCAAATCCCTCTTCGACCGCTGCTTCACCTTCGGCTCGACCGGCAATATCAGCGCGCGCCTGTCGAGCGGCGAGATGCTGATGACGCCGACCAATGCCTCGATGGGATCGCTCGATCCGGCTCGGCTGTCAAAGTTCTCTGCCGAAGGCGTGCATGTCGGCGGCGACAAGCCGACCAAGGAGGCCTTCCTGCACCAGTGCATGTACTGCGCCCGCGAAAGCTCGGGCGCTGTCGTCCATCTGCACTCGACGCATGCCGTGGCTGTCAGCATTCTTGATGGTCTCGATCCCGAGAATGTTCTGCCGCCACTCACCGCCTATTACGTGATGCGTGTCGGTCGACTTCCGCTTGCACCCTATTTTCCGCCTGGCGACGTGGCTCTCGCGGAGGCCGTTCGCGACAGGGCCGTGCAAAGCCATGCCGTACTTCTGGCCAATCACGGCCCGGTCGTTGCGGGCAAGACGTTGAAAGAAGCCCAATATGCCATGGAGGAACTGGAGGAGACCGCCAAGCTCTTCCTGATGCTGCGCGGCGAGAAGACGAGGCCCCTGACGGCGTCACAGGCCGATGCCCTGCGCTCGTCATAAGGCTCCCCATAGCAGCCTAAACCTCGACGCTGCCCGGACGGGTTTGCGGCAAGACGCAGATTGACACCGCTTCCGGCATCCAGACTATCAGCCTGACAGCCGCGAGGTGGTTTACCATTCGAGCCCGTCAGGCGCCCGCCCCCGAGCCAGCAAGGCGGGTCACGCCCAGATCTCCAATCTGCTCGCCATTCCGATCAAAGTCGCCCAGCCGGCATAACAGACATTCGGGACTTCAGACGGTGCATCGCCTCACCTCTGCGCAAAAGCGCGATATCGGCGAAGGCTTGACATCATCGCAACCAAATTTCGGCTTCGCTGAATGGGCGCGCGTGCGCGGCTTTGCCAAGATGCTCATCCCGCTGCTTCGCCTTCATTCATTCCCACGACCAGAGAAGGACATCGGCAGGCTAAATTTGTTATTGATCTGTTGCATCATTCTGAAAATACGTTCATATTTTGATACAGAAGATAACAACAAGGAGATTTCGGGTGCTCGTCATCGTTGCCGACGATCTCACAGGTGCCCTGGATACAGCTGCCCCCTTTGCCGCAAGGGGACTGCATACAGAGGTCGTGCTGAACGCCGCCGCCGTCGCCCAGAGGCTGCCCTTGTCGCCGGATGTTCTCGCGATCAATCTGGCATCACGTGAGCGATCTCCAGAAGAGGCGTTTCAGTCGATGCGCCATGTTGTGCAACAGCTGCCTCTGCATGCTCGCCTGTTCAAGAAAATCGATTCCCGCTTGAAGGGCCACATCTCCCCGGAGCTGGACGCCATTTCCTATCGAAAAGCCCTGGTCGCACCCGCTATTCCAGCGTTCGGCCGGGTCGTGCGGAACAGTCATGTCGAGGGCTTCGGCGTTGCCAGCCCGATTTCGATCGTCGATGTGCTCCGGCACCACGCCGCCTGCGCAACTGTTCCCGATACATTGAAGGACGATGACCTGCTGGCCGCATTGGAAACAGCCGAAGCCGGCGGCGTCGATCTTCTCGTCGGCGCACGGGGGCTGGCTGAGGCGCTGGCGCGCCAGATGACGGGGCAGTCCGAGGCCGGGTTCGTCGCTCCGCCGGAAGGGCCGGGCCTGCTTGTCATCGGCTCGCATGATCGGATCACGGTCGAGCAGGTGGAGCAATTGCGGCAACTCGATACGGTTGCCTATCACCCCGCTCCGAACGGCGTCATGGCGCCGGCCACATCGAATTCGGCGCAGATTGCCGTGGTGCAGGCGACTGAGGGCGCGGTTTCCATTTCCTCGGAAGAGGTTTCGGACAACCTTGCAACCAGTGTCCATCCGCATATGACCCGGACGGCACGGACCTTGCTGTTGTGTGGCGGTGCGACAGCCGAAGCCGTTCTTGCGCGCATGGGAATCCACTCCTTTCGGCTGCAGGGAGAATGCTTGCCGGGGCTCGGGCTGGCCTATGCCGACAGTCAATGTATCATAGCCAAATCCGGCGGATTCGGGGGGCCGGACACACTGGTAACGCTTGCGCGACATCTGGGCGGAGGCAGGGGCTGACAATGGGACTGCAAAGCGGAACTGCACGAAAGAGCCTGGCGGATCTTGTATTTGAGCGCATGCACCGCGCGATCAAGTCAGGCTCCTACCAGTCGGACGAGCGACTACCCACAGAACATGATCTGGCGATCGAGTTCGAGGTTTCGCGGCCGATTGTTCGAGAGGCTCTGCGCCGACTTCGCGAGCAGGGGTTGATCTATTCGCGCCGCGGGGCGGGCAGTTTCGTGCGTTCCGTCGGCATGAAACAACCATTGGGCTTCGGGCAACTCGAGAACGTGGCCGATCTCCTGAACTGCTACGAGTTTCGCATGACGCTGGAGCCGGCCGCCGCCGAAGCTGCCGCCATGCGCCACACACCCGGTGCGCTTTCCGCGATCCGCGAAGCGCTGGAGCTGATGCGAGACGCGACCAACAGGCAGGCACACCGCGAGGATGCCGATTTTCAGTTTCACCTCGCCATCGCACGGGCTGCCAACAACACCTATTTCTCAACCGCCATGGAAGCCTTGAAGGATCACATCGCGGTCGGCATGCGCTTCCACGGTGTTTCGGTCAAACGCGACAATGCTGGCCTTTCGCGGGTTTTTGCCGAGCACGAGGCAATTGCCGAAGCAATCGCTTCGGGACAAGGAGCGCGCGCGAAAGAGCTGATGCACGCGCATCTCACAGGCTCCCGTGCCCGTCTTTTTCAGGCGAGCGCATCGCTAGTGCCGGTGAGCGATGAATGAGCGGATCTCGTTCCCGGCCCCATGTCCGGGAACGACAGAGGACTGCGTCGTCCGTCATCCACTTCAACGTCGATGAATGCCGTCAGTAGGCGGCCTTGTAGACAGCCAGCACATCCGCAACCGACATTTCCGCCGGATTGTTGTCCATCAGGCGACGATTGGCATGGGCTTCCGCAGCGTAACCTGCCAGGTCGTCTTCCTTCGCGCCATGGCAGGAGAGTTGCATCTCGATGTTTAAGTCCGTGCAGAAACGGCAGGCATTTTCGAGGAGAGCGTCGGGCGAGCTCGCACCGAAGCCGAGGGCCTCGGCCACCTCTGTTGTCTTGTCGCGCACGACCGGCTGGTTGAAGGCGAGCACGTGCGGGAAGACGATGGCGTTGGCCAGCCCATGCGGCAGGCCAAGGCGGGTGCCGAGCGGATAGGCGATGGCATGGCCGGCTGCGGTGTTGACGGGGCCGAGGCAGATGCCACCGTAATAGGAGGCAAGCATCATGCCTTCGCGGGCCTCGGTGTCCGATCCATCCTTGACGGCCCGGGCGAGGTATTTGCCAACGAGGCGGAAACCCATGCGGGCAAAGCCGTCGATCATCGGATGCGCGCGCTTGTTGGTAAAGGCCTCAACGCAATGGGCCATGGCATCGACACCGGTCGCGGCCGTGACGGCGGGCGGAACGGTAAAGGTGAGTTGCGGGTCAAGCACGGCCACATCGGCAATCATATGCGGGCTTTCGACCGCAATCTTCGCGCCCTTGACCGGATCGGTGATGAGAGAACGAATGCCGGCTTCGGATCCGGTTCCGGCTGTGGTTGCGACCTGGATCAAGCGGACATTGCGACCGGCGACCTTGTTGGGGCCAGCAACATCGGCCAGCGTCTGCTCGCTATCCCAGAGCACAGCCACGAGCTTGGCCACATCAAGGACCGAGCCGCCGCCAAGGCCGACAACGACCTGCGGCTTCACCCGGCGAGCAGTCGTGAGCGCCGCTTCGAGGGTGGCCACGTCCGGTTCTCCCGGAATCGCATCGAAGATCTCGATCTTGCCGGGCAGTTTCAGCCGCTCAATGAAGCCGGCGGTGATCGGCGTCGCGATGACCAGCGTGGATGTGGCGTCGGAAACGAGGCCGCCGACGTCTCCGATCGTGCCTGCGCCGACGATCAGGCGGCGCGGCTGGTGAAGGGTGATGGATGCGGTCATCGAGGTCATCCTTGCTTGGCTTTGCCGGCGACCAGCTTGCGGGCATAGGCGATCGCGGAATTCATGTTGCCGTGGTTGGCGATGCCTTTGCCGGCGATGTCGAAGGCCGTGCCGTGGTCCACGGAGGTGCGATCGATCGGCAGTTCAACCGAAACATTGACGGCCGTATCGAAGGCGACGAGCTTGATCGGGATGTGGCCCTGATCGTGATATTGCGCGACCACGAGGTCAAAAGCGCCGGAATAGGCGCGGTGGAAAACGGTATCGGCAGAGATGGGACCGTGGACGTCGATGCCCTCCGCGCGTGCGGCCGCGACTGCCGGTGCGATCTGGTCATCGTCTTCGGTGCCGAAGAGACCATTTTCGCCGCAATGCGGATTGACGCCGGCGACCGCGATGCGTGGTTTGTCGTAGCCGATGCGTTTCAAGTGGTCATTTCCGGCCTTGATGGTGGCCAGCACGCGCTCGGTCGTTGCCCGGCGGATCGCTTCCTGCAGCGAGACATGGGTCGAGACATGGATGACCTTCAGGCGCTCAGAAGCGAGCAGCATATAGGCGGCTTTCGAGCCGGTGAGGCTGCGCAGCATGCCGGTGTGGCCGTCATAATGGTGGCCGGCCAGGTTCAGGGCTTCCTTGTTGATCGGGGCTGTCACGATGCAGTCGATCGTTCCAGCCTCGGCATCGCGGACTGCCTTTTCGATGAAGCGAAACGCTGCGTCGCCAGCAACCGGGCTCAGGGTTCCCCAGGGGAGTGGCGCGCCTTCCACCTCGATGTCGACGACATTCGGCACGAGATCAAGGGTGAGGCCAAGCGCGTCCCGCGCTGCATTCAAGGTCGCGAGATTGCCGTAGATGCGCGTGGCCGCACGATCTTCCGCAGTCATCTCGGCCAGGGCGCGGACCGAGATCTCGGGGCCAACGCCGCAAGGATCGCCCATGGTGATGCCGATTATGCCGCTCATGTCATTCTCCGTTTTCGGGACGATCCCAGCCGGGGGCCAGCCGGACATATTTGATCGCGCGTCGGTGATAGGTGTAGGCGATATGGAGCGATCCATCCTGGCCGGCCAGCAGCCAGGGATAGGACATTTCCTTGTTTCGCCCATCGGTGGAATCGTTCGACAGACAGGTTCCTGGTCCATCCTCAATCACGATCCGTTGCGGGAAGGTCAATCCGCCATCGCTTGAGATGCAGACAGTGACCGGAGCACGCGGCACTCCCCAGATGGGGGCGCAACCCCCGGTCGGGTCCGCCTCCGGCCTGTCGTCTTCCTCTCCGAGTTCGTCGTAGAGGGAGGTGCGACGGTCCGGGGAGGCCGCGGCATTGACGGGATTGCAGATGATTGCAACGCGTCCGTCGTTCAAAGCAATCGCTGCGATGGAGGAATTGTTGTTCGGCAGGTCGGTCGGTGCCGGATTGCTCCAGCTCCGGCCTTCGTCGGCGCTCTCCGTCCGGTAGACGAAGTCTGCCTGGCGACGCCGAAAGAAGGCAGCGATCGTGTTTTCGCCGGGCGTGACGGGCGACATGTGCACGCAGCCGGTCGACTGATCGAGTTCCTCCAGCCGCCAGCTTGTCCCGCCATCTTCGCTTACGCCGACGGCGGCGGTGTCATGGCTGCCGTTCCACTTCTGGCCGGGCCGGGGGATGCAGCGAAAGATCGGCAAGAGCCAGGCGCCGTCGGTCCGGATGACCACCGGAGCCCGCACGAAGCTGCCGCGCGGCAGATCGAGATAGTGACCTTCAGCTGCGGTCAATCGGGTCGGGTTGGTGGCGTCGGTCGTGACCTCGGTCATGCGGATCCGGCACTCGTCCTGGTTTCCCGAAGGCTGCGAGGTGTGGAACAGAAGCAGCCGCCCATCGGGGGCTGCAAACAGCACAGGGTTCTGCTCGGAATGGTCAGGGTCGGCGCTCAATCGTTGCGGTGGGCCCCAGCTGTCCGCGCCTTGCGCGAGGACCGAGGCGTAGATCGAAATGTCCGACTTTCCTTCGAGTGATCCCCCGAACCAGGCGCAGATCAGGCTGCCATCCGCCTGCATGTGCAGGAAGGATGCATGGTTCTGCACCATCGGAGACGGAAGATAGGCTTCCGTGCGTACGGCATCAATGGTGGCAAGCGCGCCGGTCATGCGCCGGGCAATATCATCAGGGGTCATGAAGTCGCTCCTCTTGCCCATCGAGATCGACTTTTTTCGCAAAGTTGTCAAGTTTTTTTATGTTGTAATTTGCGGAATTCGATCTCCGTTCTATTTTTATCTCTTTGAAAAAACGTGATTAAATTTGATGTCTGACGTTTGCATATTTTTACATTGGGAAATCATTTGACAAAGATTGCTGGAAGTTGGATGTTTTATGCATGCCGACGTGGAGGTCGGCCCGGGAGGATTGCATGCGTGCAGAAGGGAAAAGCGAGCGGGTGACCGCTGCCGTGCTCTTCGCAGTCGGGGCTGCGGCGCTGGCTGCATCCGATGCCGTCATCGTGCGTGCACTGGATGGTGCCGTGCATCCCTTCGTGATTGCATTCTTCCGGGCGTTGTTTGGCGTCCTCATGCTCTTGCCCTTCGTTGCTCTGCGGCCTCAGGTGCTGCAATCGACGCATACGCTCGGCCAGCACGCCGTTCGCGCGCTGTTCAAGCTTTTCGCGATGGTCGCCTTCTTCGCTGCCTTCAGCGTGGGCCCGCTCGCGGACGTTACGGCGATTGCCTTCATGTCACCGATCTTCGTTGTGCTTGGCGCTGCCGTTCTTCTGGGGGAACGGCCCGGTCTTTCGATGTTTCTTGCCGTCGTGGTTGGCTTCTCGGGTGCCATGGTCATTGTCGGCCCGTCGCCGTCGGGATTTACGCTCGCGGTTGGGCTCGCTCTAGGTGGCGCGCTTCTGCAAGCCGCCATCCAGCTGATCCTCAAGTCCATGTCGCGCGGTGATACGACGTCGACTCTGGTCGTCTGGAATCTCCTCTTGACCGTGCCGATTTCGCTGGCGCTCGCCGTGCCCTTTTTCGCCATGCCGGGCAACCGGGAGCTTGCGCTGCTCGCCCTGCAGGGCGTGGTCGGTACCAGCTGCATGGGCCTGATGACGCATGCCATGTCGCTTGCCCCGGCAAGCATCGTCGCGCCGGTCGATTTTCTGCGGCTGCCACTCGTGGCCTTCGGCGGCTTTGCCCTGTTCAACGAAACCATCGCTCTGACCACCGTGGTCGGTGCGGTCCTGATCTGCCTCGCCGCGCTCATGGCTGCGCGCTCGCGAGGCGTGAAAACGTCAAACTGAATTCATCTGGGAGGAGAATGGAAATGAGAAAGACTGCTTTGCTGTGTGCCTTGGTCATGGGCACGTCCCTTTCGCCTGTTTATGCCGGGTCCGGCCCGATCAAGGTCGTGCTCGCCGAAGAGGCCGATCTGCTCGAGCCCTGCATGGCGACGCGCTCGAACATCGGCCGCATCATCATGGAAAATGTCAGCGAAACGCTGACCGAACTCGATGTGCGTGGCGGCACCGGCGTTCAGCCGCGCCTTGCCGAGAAGTGGGAGCAGAATTCAGACGGCAGCTGGCGCTTCCATCTGCGCCAAGGCGTCAAGTTCTCCGACGGCACCGGTTTCGATGCGAAGGATGTGAAGCACAGCTTCGACCGCATCATGAGCGACAAGAACACCTGCGAGTCCCGTCGCTATTTCGGCGGCATGACCGTCACGCCGACCGTCGTCGACGACTATACCATCGACTTCAAGGCTGATCCGGTCCAGCCGATCCTGCCGCTGCTGCTCACGCTCGTGACCATCGTGCCTGAGGAAACGCCGCTTGAATTCGTTCGCGAACCTGTGGGCACCGGCCCGTACAAGCTTTCCAACTGGACACCCGGCCAGCAGATCGTTCTGACCAGCCGCGACGACTATTGGGGCGCGAAGCCCGAGGTGACCGAGGCAACTTACCTGTTCCGTGCTGATCCGGCTGTTCGCGCCGCCATGGTTCAGGCCGGTGAAGCCGATCTTTCGCCGTCGATCTCTCAGGTCGAGGCGACCAATCCGGCAACCGATTTCTCCTATCTCGATAGCGAAACCGTCTATCTGCGCATCGATCACAACATCGAACCGCTGAACGATGTCCGCATCCGTCGGGCCTTGAACCTTGCTATCGATCGCCAGGCCTTCCTCGGTACACTGCTGCCGGAGAGCGCTCTGCTGGCAACCGCCATCGTGCCCCCGCCGACACTCGGCTGGAACAAGGACGTCAAGGTTCCGGCCTATGATCCCGAAGCGGCCAAGAAGCTGATCGAAGAGGCGAAAGCTGATGGCGTGAAGGTTGATACGCCAATCACCATCATCGCCCGCTCCGCCAACTTCCCGAACGTCACCGAGATCATGGAAGCGATCCAGCAGCAGCTTCAGGAAGTCGGTCTGAAGGTCGAGCTGAAGTTCGTCGAAGTCGCCGAGCACGAGCAGTATTACTCGAAGCCTTTCGCTGAAGGCCGTGGTCCGCAGCTGGTTGCAGCCATGCATGACAACTCGAAGGGTGATCCGTCCTTCTCGATGTTCTTCAAGTATGCGACTGAAGGTACCCAGTCGGGCTTCTCCGATCCCAAGGTCGACGACCTGATCAAGCGTGCGTCGGCTGCCGTCGGTGACGAGCGTGCGAAGCTCTGGTCGGAACTGATCGCCTATCTGCATGACGATGTGGTTGCCGATGTGCTTCTCTTCCATATGGTCGGCTTCTCGCGTGTCTCCGAGCGCCTGGACTTCAAGCCAACGATGGCGACGAATTCCATGCTCCAGCTCTCCGAGATCAAGATCAAGTAATCGTCGGGCGGCAGCCGCCGCCCGTCCCAAGGCAAGTCATGCGGCGGGATGATCCCGCCGCATCGTTTTCTTCGAGGACGCCATGCTGAGCTTCATCCGAAAACGCGCCGTGGCCAGTCTGATCTCGCTGATCGGTCTGGTGGTCATGGTCTTCTTCCTCTCTCGCCTGACCGGTGATCCGGCAGCGCTCTTCCTGCCGGTCGAGGCATCGGAAGAGATGAAGAACCAGTTCCGGGAACTGCATGGCCTGAACGATCCGCTGCTGGTGCAGTTCGGCCGCTATGTCGGCGACGTCGTGACCGGCGATCTCGGCGAGTCCCTGCGCAAGGCACGACCGGCGCTCGACGTGGTGCTTGAGGCCTTCGTCTGGACGCTGTGGCTTGCCGTCATCACCATGAGCCTCGTCACCGCAGCCGCCATCGTTGTCGGCTCGCTCGCCGCGTTTCGGGCCGGTGGTTTCTTTGATCGCTTCTCGTCGATCGTCTCGCTGGTCGGTGCTTCCGTTCCGGATTTCTGGCTGGCGATCGTCGCGATCGTCATCTTTGCGGTGAACCTCTCCTGGCTGCCCACCTCGGGGACTGGGTCGATCTGGCACTGGATCCTGCCGATCGGCGTGCTCTTCGTCCGGCCTTTCGGCATCATCGTGCAGGTGGTGCGGGGTTCGATGATCTCGGCGCTCTCATCCGCTTACGTGAAAACCGCGCGTGCCAAGGGCGTGAAATCGACCCCAATCATCTTCGTCCATGCACTGCGCAATGCCATGCTGCCCGTCATCACCGTCATCGGCGACCAGGCGGCCAGCCTGCTCAATGGCGCCGTCATCATCGAAACCATCTTCGGCTTTCCGGGCGTCGGCAAGCTGATGATCGATTCCATCCTGCAGCGCGACTTCAACGTGGTGCTGGCTGCAATCCTCGTCACGGCACTCGCCATCTTTCTCATGAACCTGCTGATCGATCTCGCTTACGCGCTTCTTGATCCGCGTATCAGGAACTGAGGAGAAGACGATGTCCCTCGACGCCACCGCCGTCATTGACGAGCCTCCCTTCTTCAAGCGCATGGGCCGCATGCTGCTCGCCGACAAGTTTGCGCTCTGTGCTGCGATCTTTCTGCTGATCATTGTGCTCATGGCGATCATTGGCCCGAGCTGGCTTGGTGATCTCGCGACGAAGCAGAACCTGCGCGGCCGCAACGCAGCACCCTTCGATTTCGACAAGGCCTGGGTCTGGTGGATGGGCGCCGACGCGCTTGGCCGACCGCTGCTGGCACGTATCATCGTGGCCACGCAGAACACGATCATGGTCGCGGCCGGTGCCGTGTTGATTTCGGCGGTGACCGGAACGGTTCTCGGCCTGATCGCCGGCTTTTCCTCGCCACGGGTCAGCCAGATCATCATGCGGCTTGCCGACGTGATCATGTCCTTCCCGTCGCTGCTGATTGCGGTCATCGTGCTCTACATTCTGGGCTCGTCCATCCTCAACCTGATGATGGTGCTCGCCATCACCCGCATCCCCGTCTATCTGCGCACCACGCGGGCCGAGGTGCTGGAGATCCGCGAGCGCATGTTCGTGCAGGCGGCGCGCGTCATGGGCGCGTCCAGCAAGCGCATCGTCTTCCGGCATATCCTGCCGGTGGTGCTTCCAACGCTCACCACGCTCGCCACCCTCGACTTCGCCTATGTGATGTTGGCGGAAAGCGCGCTTTCTTTCCTCGGCATCGGCATTCAGCCGCCGGAGATCACCTGGGGCCTGATGATTAGCCAGGGGCGGCAATACCTCACCAATGCCTGGTGGCTGTCCTTCTGGCCTGGGCTCGCGATCATCCTCACGACGATGTCGCTGAACCTTCTGTCCAATTGGCTGCGGATTGCGCTCGATCCGGTGCAGCGCTGGCGTCTGGAAATGAAAGGGGCCAAGAATGGCTGACCACCTTCTCGAAGTCCGCAACCTCTCCGTCGAATTCCATACAGCCGTCGGCGTGGTCAAGGCCGTGCGCGACATGTCCTATCATCTCGATCGCGGCGAGACGCTGGCGATCCTCGGGGAAAGCGGTTCTGGCAAATCGGTCTCGTCTTCAGCGATCATGAACCTGATCGACATGCCGCCGGGGCGCATCAGCTCAGGAGAAATCCTGCTGGACGGCGTCGATCTCCTGAAGATGCCACTGGCGGCACGGCGCGAGATCAACGGCCGTAAGATTGCGATGATCTTCCAGGATCCGCTCAGCCACCTCAATCCGGTCTATACCGTCGGCTGGCAGATCCGCGAGGCGCTGACGACCCATGGTACGGATAGTGCCAAGGCGCAGGCCGAGGCGCTTCGGCTTCTCGGACGTGTCGGCATTCCCGACCCTGATAATGCCCTCGACAAATATCCGCACGAGTTTTCCGGTGGCCAGCGTCAGCGCGTGATGATCGCGATGGCACTCGCGCTTCGACCCGATCTTCTGATCGCGGATGAGCCGACCACCGCGCTCGATGTCACCGTGCAGGCCGAAGTGCTAGCGCTTCTCAAGGAGTTGCAGCGCGAAACCGGCATGGCCGTTCTCATCATCACGCACGATCTCGGCGTCGTGGCCGAGATCGCGGACCGTGTCGTGGTGATGGAGAAAGGCGTTCTGGTCGAGGCCGGCACGGTGCGCGAGGTCTACAAGAACCCGCGGCATCCTTATACCAAGAAGCTGATCGCGGCAGCGCCGGGCAAAGGCGAAATGCACGAACCGCTGAAGGGGGCGGAACCTGTCCTCTCCGTTCGGGACGTGCGCAAGACTTACGGTGCCTTCGCCGCGCTGAAGGGCGTGTCCTTCGATCTGCTGGCGGGCGAGACGCTGGCCGTCGTCGGCGAAAGCGGTTCGGGCAAGTCAACGCTCGCCCGCATTCTTCTGCGACTCGATGAGCCGGATTCCGGCTCTGCACACTGGAAGGGCCGCGACCTTTTCACCCTGTCGCCCGCCGAACTCTACAAGCTGCGCCGCGATCTGCAGATGGTGTTCCAGGATCCGACGCAGTCGCTCAACCCGCGCATGACGGTCTACCAGCTGATCTCGGAAGCCTGGATCATCCATCCCGACATTTTGCCGAAAGCGAAGTGGCGGGAGCGGGTCGCTGAACTGCTGACCCAGGTCGGGCTCGGCCCGGAGCATATGGGCCGTTATCCGCACCAGTTTTCCGGTGGCCAGCGCCAGCGCATCGCCATTGCCCGGGCGCTGGCGCTCGAACCGCAGCTAATCATCTGCGACGAGGCGGTGTCGGCCCTCGACGTGTCGGTCCAGGCGCAGGTCATCGCGCTCCTCGACAGGCTGCGCCGCGACATGGGCATCGCCTTCATCTTCATCGCGCATGACCTGCCCGTGGTGCGCGACTTTGCCGACCATGTGATGGTCATGCAGAAGGGCGAAGTCGTCGAGCTGGGAACCGTGCGCGAGATCTTCGAGACACCGCAAAAACCCTATACCCAGGCGCTGCTTGCCGCCGGGCTTGATCCCGATCCCGACGTTCAGGCGCAAAATCGCGCTGCCCGTCTCAGCCGCGCCTCGTAAGTCAGACCATTCCGGAGAACACCACCATGTCGAAAAAGGCCTTCGTCGCGCTCGTCACCTGCTTCAACGAGGACGAGACGATCAATTACGAAGCCACGCGCGCGCAGGTCCGCCGTCAGGTGGCCGCCGGCAACAACATCATGTGCGCCGGCACCAATGGGGATTTCACCGCGCTCACCTTCGAGGAGAAAGTGAGGCTCGCGGAAGCTGTGGTCGACGAGGTCGGCGGCAAGGTCGACGTCATCGTCAATGCTGGCATGCCGGCCACTTTCGAGACGATCAAGCTTGCGAAGGAATTCGACCGGATCGGCGTGACGGCCATCGCCGTCATCACGCCCTTCTTCATCGCCTGCACGCAGGACGGTCTCATCCGCCATTTCTCGACGGTTGCCGATGCCGTGAACACTCCAATCTATCTCTACGATATCCCGGCCCGCACGCAGAACCACATCGAGCCGGAGACGGCCCGCAAACTCGCCGCCCATGGCAATATTGCCGGGATCAAGGATTCGGGCGGCGCGAAGGAAACGCTGGAAGCCTATCTCGCCGTCTCCCGCGACATACCGGGTTTCGACGTCTATTCCGGTCCAGATCACCTGGTGCTCTGGGCGCTACAGAACGGTGCTGCCGGCTGCATTTCCGGTCTCGGCAATGCGCTACCGGAGGTGCTGGCTGGAATTTTGAAAGGCTACAACACCGGCGACATCGCGGAAGCCGAGAGGCAGCAAGCGGTTTTCACAGCCTTCCGCACCGATCTCTATGCGCTCGGCTTTGCCCCTGCCATGGTCAAGCGGGCGCTCTTTTTGCAAGATGCCTCGGTCGGTGCCAGCCGTCAGCCGGCTCTGCTTCCCGATCCAGAGCAGGATGCGAAGATCGCGGAAATCCTGCGTCGTTTCGGTATGACCGCGAACGCCTGAAGTGCGCCTGCGGTATCAGTCGGCTCGCTGAAGAATTTGCTTACTTGTCCAGGGGCCAAATTGGTCGTCGAACGCGGACATAGGGGCGAAGTTCTGCCCGCGGTGTCGCAAGTGCTCCGCTGTCGCAGACAATCACCTTTGCCGCGAGAGGCTCGAAAGCAGCGCGGAAGTGCTGCATCGACTTGACCACCAGGAAGCGAAGGCATGTCGGCTCGATGCCGAAAGCGCGGACCTGTTGCAAATCAAGCATCTGCCCCGGAATGCTCACCACGAGAATGTCGATGCCGGCGACCCTGAATACGGCTGTGGGTCCAAAGCTGTGTGTGATCCCACCCAGGATGGGCCCGTCACCAGTGTAGGAACCATCGGACAGACACATGATCTGGCCGGTCAGCGTCAGCGGCCCGCCCCCGAAGGTCGGGTCGACCTTGCCGCCCAGTTCCAGAGTGACGGTATCGCCCGCGCGATGGCGATGCAGAAGCGCTGCCGCCTCCGGATCAATGATCGGAGCAAAGGCGCCCTGTGTTGCACCTGCCGCCAGCAATGCCTGAAGCAGGGCCGTGGCGTCCCCATAGGCCCCTGCCCCGGGATTGTCAGCGTAGTCGGCGATGACCAGAGGGCGACCCGACAACTCAAAGTCTTTGGCGATGCCTGCCGCGTCCGCCGGGGACAGAAAGTCATTGGCAACCTGCTCACGCTGCTCCCAAATCGTCGCTGCCAGACCATCGGCGATGACCTGAGCCCGTGTTTGTGATCCGGCTGTGGCTTCATCATAGGTCACCAGCACGGTTGCCCCGGCCTCCTCGATGTCTGCCTCGGAAAATCCGGCATTGATCGATACCGCGAGGATTCCAGGCTCCTGCTCGTGCAATCGAGCACGGTCGTAAAGAGCCTTGGTTTCCGTCACGTCCGTGCGCCCAGCATTCGCTTCGTCGAGCATCGGGATATGAACGCGCAGCGTTCGTGGGTGAATGGTACCGGCCAGGACCCTGTGCAGCAGTCGCCCGGCCTGGCAACCGATCTCGCGCATGTCGATATGGGGATAGGTCTTGTAGGAGACGAAGATCTGCGCCTGGCTGACCATCAGCGGTGTCGCCATCGCATGCAGATCGAGCGTGACCGCGATGGGCAGGTCCGGTCCAACGATCGCTCGAATCCGGCTGAGCAGTTCGCCTTCACCATCCTCGCAAAAATCCGGGACCATCGAACCATGCAGGGCAAGCAATATGCCGTCCAGATCCTCGCCTTCCTCGCGGGCCGCATCGCAGATCAGCCCGGCAATATGATCAAACGCCTCTCGCGACACGCGTGCGCCCGGTGTGGCATGGGCCGACACCACGTGCCTTGTACTCCAGCCTGCCTCGCGTCCTGCATCGAGGAAGCCCGCAATCTCTGCATTGACGTCGCCGAATCTCTCGATTGCAGCTTGGCCCAGGTCGAGCGTTTCGCGTCGAAAGGCATCGAGATCAGTCTTACCCTTCTTGAAGGTATTGCTTTCATGGACGAATTCGGCAGTCAGGACGCGAAAAGACATGAGGATATCCAGCTTCAACAGTCAAAGGGGGTGCAGGCAGGCGAAGGCATGACCATCGTGGCGCTCAAGACGAGGCACCTCGCTGCGACAGTCGCTGCTTGCGCGGCTGCACCGTGCTGCAAAGGCACAACCTTTGGGCAGACTGAACGGAGAGGGTATTTCGCCGGAGAGGGGTGCGATCGTCCTGCGGAGGCTCGGATCGGGCGCGAAGCTCGAATCCATCAGTGCTCGGGTATAGGGGTGACGCGGTGGCGTGCGGGGAGACGGGAGCACTTCGACCACGGAACCGAGATACATGACGACGATCCGGTCGCAGAAGTAGCGAACCAGGCTGAGGTCATGGGAAATGAAGAGATAGGTGAGACCGAAGCGATCGCGCAGCGTTGCCAGAAGTTCGATGATCTGCGCCTGAACCGACACATCGAGGGAGGCCGTCGGCTCGTCCAGGATGACGAGAGCAGGCTTGAGCGCAAGGGCCCGAGCTATGCCCACCCGCTGGCGCTGGCCACCGGACAACTGGTGCGGATAACGTTGGGCGGTGGAAGCCGGAAGCCTGACACTGTCTAGCATCGCGCCAATCTCGTCAGGCGAGACCTGGCGAGACTGAACCGCGAACGGCTCCTCCAGGCTCCTGGCAATGGTGAACCGCGGGTCCAGCGATGAATAGGGATCCTGGAAGACCATCGCCATGCGTCGTCTGATCGCCTGAAGGTCGCGCCGATCCAGGTTGCCGAGGCTGACGCCATCAAGCGTCACGTCTCCTTCGCTCGGCTCGATCAACCGCATGATCAGTCGGGCCAGGGTCGACTTTCCACAACCCGATTCACCGACAACGCCGACCACTTCACCGCGTGACAGAGAGAGATCCACGTTTCGCACGGCTGTCATTTCGCGCGGTCGGGTGAACCAACCGCCGGCCGTTGCAAAGCGCTTTGTCAGCCCCTGTATCGACAGCAACGGATCTGTCATGCGGGTTTTCCTTCTACCAGAAAACAGGCGGCCGCTCCGCTGGGGGAAAGAGGGCGAAGGAGAGGTTGCCTCGTCCGGCACGTTTCAAGGACCCGGTCACAGCGCGGATGAAACCGGCACCCGGATGGAAAGTGAGCGGCGCCCGGAACGGTCCCGGGAATTCCGCGCAGTCCGCCGGCTTCCATTCCATCCCGCGGAATGCAGCCGATCAGTGCCTTGGTGTATGGATGGGCCGGCCTTTCAAAAAGTGATCCGACCGGCTGCTCTTCCGCAAGCCGGCCAGCATAGAGGACGGCCACGCGGTCGCATGCCTGGGCAACGACGCCCATATCGTGGGTTATCAGGAGCAGAGCGAGACCACGCTCCCGCACGAGGCCGGTCAGGATCTGGATAATCTGCGCCTGAACGGTTACGTCCAACGCTGTCGTGGGTTCATCCGCAACGATGAGGTCGGGATCTCCGGCGAGCGCCATGGCGATCACAATACGCTGCTTCATGCCGCCAGAGAGTTGATGAGGATAAGCTTCGGCAACCGCGCTTGCCTCGGGAATACGCAACTGCGCCAACAGGTCGAGGGTACGGGAACGGGCCTCCTTGCGGGAAAGACCCAAGTGGAGCCGCGAGACTATATCCACCTGTTCGCCGATCCGCTGGACCGGATCGAGCGCCGTCATGGGGTTTTGCATGACAAATCCAATTCGTCGGCCACGCAGCTTACGCAGGCCGGTTTCCCCCAGCCTCGCCATGTCCGTGCCATCGAACATGACGCGACCGCCGGTGATGCGTCCGCCGATCAAAGGCAAAAGGCCGGTTATGGTCAGCGCGGTGAGCGATTTTCCCGATCCGCTTTCACCGACGAGACCCAGGATTTGTCCCCGCTCGACGGAAAAACTCACCTCATCCAGCAAGGCGGTATTTCCGATGCTGACAGACAGGCCTTGCACGTCGAGAAGCGCGCTCATGGCTGGCTCCGGCGCGGGTCGCGAATATCCAGGGCGGCAATCAACGCGTCCCCGAAGAGATTGATGGCGATGACCGTCGACCCGACGGCGAGACCGGGAAAGATGATGATCCAGGGGGCCTTGAACAACAGTGCCGAGCCTGAAGACATCATCGATCCCCAGCTTGGCATGGGTGGTTGAGCGCCAAGGCCAAAGAAACCGAGGGTGGCTTCCAGAATGATCGCATCGCCGGTCGCCAACATGGCACTGACCAGCACAGGTGCGAGCGCGTTGGGGATCAGGTGACGGAAAAGCAGATGGCCGTGACCAGCGCCGAGACTTCGGGCCGCCTCGATATAGGTCTCGCCTTTCAGGGTCATGATCTGCGCACGCGCGAGCCTGGCGAATTGCGCGAGATAGGCAACCGCAATTGCGGCCATGGTGCCGCTGACACCCGGGCCTATGATTGCCACGAGGATAAGCGCGATCAGGATTTCAGGAAAAGACCAGGTGAGATCCACCATGGCAGTCACAATGCGATCGAAGACACCGCCGAAATAGCCGGCCGCCGCCCCTATCGTCAAACCGGCGGTGACCGATATCAGGATCGAAATGCTGCTGACGGCCAATGACGTGCGCGCGCCCTGAAGGAGCCGCGTCAACAGGTCCCGACCGAACTCGTCTGTCCCTAGGAAATGCCCGGCTGAAGGTGGACCAAATGCCTCCTTCAGCACTTGCGCATCATAGGCATAGGGGCTGAGGATCGGGCCGAATATGGCTCCGAGCACGACGAGTATCAACCAAGCACCTGCCAGAGCGCCGGATGGCCGGGAGAAGCTACGCCGCATCGGGCCGAGAACGGAGTGCCGCAGACCCTCAAATGTAATCCGGGCTGTCATGCCACAGCTCCCCTGACGCGCGGATCCATCGCCGCCTGCAGCAGATCGCCGAGCAGGGTTCCAAGCATGACCGCCATGGACAGCATCAACAGGCTCGCCTGTACCACGGGATAGTCGTGCTGGCTCAATGCCTTGATCAACAGGGTTCCCAATCCCGGTCGCGCAAAGACGACTTCAACAGTAACCGCACCGCCCAATATCCATCCGATCCGGAGCGCCAGAATGGTCACGACGGGGATCAGGGCATGCCGCAGGACATATCTGAGCTGAATTTCAAGGGGTGACAGGCCCTTTGCGTGCAAGAGAAGGACAAAGTCTCGCGATGCTATGTCGATCATCGAAATCCTCGTGATCCGCGCGACAAGCGCCGTACCACCAAAGCCGATTGTCAGCACCGGCAGGACGAGGGATGACCAAGTGCGTGCACCCGACACCGGGAACCAGCCCAATCCGACGGAGAAGGCGAGGATCAGCAGCAGACCAAGCCAGAAGCTCGGCAGCATCGACCCGAAGAGAACGCCGCCCATGACGAGACGATCGAGCCATCCGTCCTTTTGCAGGGCGGCGACAACGCCGAATGCAATCCCAAGAAGGGACGAGAAGGCAAGTGCCACGCCGCCGAGAAGCAATGAATGGGGAAGGGCCTGGGCGATGAGATCGGCGACCGGTCGACGCGCCACAATCGCGGTTCCCAGATCCCCCGTCAAAAGTTTGGCGAGCCACATCGCATACTGCACAGGCAGCGGCCGATCCAGGCCGTAACGGGTCATCATTTCGGCCCGCTGTTCCGGTGGGGCGCCGACCTTCAGCAGATTGTCGATCGGATCCCCCGGGATGAAATGAAGGATCAGGAATATGACGACGGACACCGCAAGGAACACGGGAACGAGCATCAGCACGCGTCGAAGCGCATAAGCCAGCATGTTTACGTATCCCCCGCGGTCCTGTCCCTTACTCCTTGACTTCCATGTCCATGATCACGGTCGCGCCGACAGTCGGAGAGTGAATCTCTGCCGGCAGAACCAGTCTGTCCTTGTTGTAGGCGACGGAATTCACCGGCTGGTAGATCGGCGCCATCGGGTACTGCGAAAGGACATATTCGTGGTAGGCGGTGAAGTTCTTCACCCGTTCCGCCATGTTCTTCGAACCGCTCATCGCGCGCTTCCTGAGCTCCTCTGCCTTCGGGTCGTTGAACATGGAGATGTTCGGATAGCCGAGGCGGTCGCCGCCGAAGAACCAGTCGACGATATCAGCATTGTCCCAGTTGTAGGACCGGACTGCGAGCTGCTGATTGCCGCTCTTGTACTGGTCACGGATTGCCGAGCTGTCGAAGGTGGTGATTTCGCTGTCGATGCCGACAGCCTTGAGCTCGGCCTGGACGACTTCGGTCAGGCGGCGGAAGCTGGAATCGCTCTGGGTCCACAGTGACACGCGAAGCGGCTTGCCGTCCTTCTCGCGGACCCCGTCTGCGCCCATCTTCCAGCCTGCTTCGTCCAGCAGGGCCTTGGAGCGATCCGGGTCATAGGAGATCTGGTACTTCGGATCGACCTTGGATTCCGGCAGGGCAGAGATCAGGAAGGTATTGGCCACTTCGCCAACGCCTCCATAGACGGAGTCCAGAATTTCCTTCTGGTTGATGGCCTTGGCTGCGGCTTCCCTGACCCGGATGTCGGTGAAAGGTTCCTTGGTCACATTGATCGGCATGTAGGCCACGTCCTGGCCCGCCAAGGTCACCACTTCCAGATTGCTCTCGCTCTTGAGTTCGCCGAGGAAGTCGGTGGGTACGCTGAGCAGCATGTCGACGCCACCGGACTTCAGCTCAAGGAAGGCTGTCGAATCTTCGGCGATTTCACGCAGGGTGATCTTGGCAATCTTGGCCTTGCCCCGGTTCTTGGCGAGCGACGATGCCCAGGCATAGTCCTCGTTACGCACGAGCACGGTTTCCTGTCCGATCGTAAAGCTCTCAAGCTTGAACGGACCGGTGCCATAGACCTCGGTCACGCCATAGTTGTCGCCCAGCGCTTCAAAGGACTTGGGCTCGATGACGGAGAGATAACTCGAGGAGAAATTATAGAGCAGGTTCGGCTCCGGCCGGGACATCACGAACTTGACGGTCGCATCGTCGATCACCTCGACGGTCTGGATCGCCTCTGTCATGTAGGCGTTTTCAGAGGCCTTGAAGAGCTCAAGCCACTTTGCGACAGTTTGTGCATTGAAGGGCTCGCCGTTGTGGAACGTGACGCCCTTCTTGAGATGGAAGATCCAGGACATGCCATCGGAAGCCTCCTCCCAGCTTTCTGCGAGCCAGGGATGGAAGGACAGATCTGCATCTTGCGCCACAAGACGGTCAAAGATCAGCGTGCTGCCGATGCTGAGGTTAGCGGCCTTGATCGGATTGTAGGTTGGCGAGCCAACCTCGTTGGAGGCCATGACAAAAACCGCCTCCTGGGCCAATGAAGGGCCCGCGGCGACCACGAGTGCCGCCAGGCTGACACCTGCGGCGATGATGGATTTGCGAATGTTCAGACGTGTCATTTCGGTCCTCTCTGCAGGTTATTGTTATTGTAAAGTCATCGATCCCAGCGACGCTGCCGGTCAAACTGGCCGGTGTGGCCGATGAAATCGTCGTAGTAGGCGGATATGCGCGCCATGCGTTCTTCGACTTCGGCGCCAAGTTCATTGAACACCCCGTTGACCAATAGGCCGATCAGCGAGGACATGGCCGATGTCGTGTCCCAGAAGTGGTTGAGGTCGGTTGGCACGGCGAAGATTTCTTCGACGACCCCAGTCGCCCAGTCGCAGTAGGGGTCCGTGATCAAACTGACGGGAATTCCGACTTCGTGCGCTGCGGTGGCGAGATCGCGGGTCAGCCGCGAGTAACGCCGCCCATCAATCAGGACGAGGGTCGTATCTTCTGGGGGTGAGAGCAGTACCTCTGCAAAATGCCCCCCTGCAATGTCGGCAAGCTGCACGCCCGGGCGCAAATACTGGAGATTGTGGACGAGTTCGGCGGCATGTCCCCGTTCGGTCTGAAACCCCGCCACGAACACATTCGGGCAGCGCGCAAGCCGCTTCACCGAGGTCTCGAACTCCGGGGTCGACGCGACCTCATAGACGGTGACGAGTGCCGCCATCTCCTTTTCGAGGGCGCGGGCAAGCTCGCCTTTGTCTGACTGACTGCGGCGATGGAAATCCTGCAGACGATCCCCGATCAACCAAGGCTGATCACCAAGATCCTGCTGCAGCCCGCCTTTCAGATCCTTGAGGCTTCTGTAGCCGATCGCGCGGCAAAAACGCCCTATCGAGGCCTCGGAAACCCCGACCTTGGCGGCAACGGTAGCGGCCGTCTCAAATGGTAGAGACTGGAGATTGGACAGAAGGTAGGAGGCGATCGCCCGCTCGGCAGGCGTTCCGGAGGCAGCCTGCTGCTGCAGGCGCTGGCGCAGATCACTCATCTGGCTGCTTCCGCTGCTGTGCTGCATGTCCCCGTCAGATCCAGACATCGTTATCCCCTCTGGTTAAAGAAAGACTGACAGAACTCTTTCATAAGGTCAATCTTGCAAGAAAACTAAAATCAACATAGGTTCGGCTGAGCAGATTCAGGGATGCGCCACATGACTGAAAGACCGAGCGAGACCGAGCCGCGTGCTCCACTGCGGATCGACGGAGCCGAACTTCGTCTGGTCCGTCTTCCCCTTCTCGTTCCATTCACGATCGCAACCGGCACCCTGCATGAAAAGGTGTTTCCTCTCCTGACGCTTTACTCGGATGGCCTTCAGGGACACGCGGAAGGGGTCATGGACCCCCTGCCGGACTATCTTGAGGAGACGGTGGCTGGCGCCATGGACCTCACGCGGACAGTCTTGCTTCCGCAAATCATGGGGAAATCCTTCGATAATCCTCAGGCTCTTCACCGGTTGCTTGCACCGTGGCGGGGAAACGCCATGACCAAGGCCACGGTCGAGATGGCGTTCTGGGACCTGTGGGCAAAATCGCTCTCCTTGCCGCTCCAGACACTCCTCGGTGGATCAGGGGACGCAGTGAATGTGGGCGTCTCGCTTGGCATCATGCCCATCGATCAGACCCTTGCCCGCGTCGAGAAACATGTCGGTGAGGGTTACAAGCGGATCAAGCTGAAGATCAAGCCCGGGCATGATCTCGAAATCCTGCGAGCAGTTCGTGCGCGCTTTCCAAACGTGCATCTGACGGCCGATGCCAACAGCGCCTACACGCTGGCGGACAGTCCGTTGCTCGCGCGCCTGGACGAATTCGACCTGGACTATATCGAACAGCCGCTAGCCTGGAATGACATTCACGATCATGCCGTTCTGCAGAAGCGCCTAAGAACACCGGTCTGTCTCGACGAGAGCCTGAGGAGCCCCGAGGATGCCCGCAAGGCGCTGCAGTCCGATGCTGCACGCGTGATCAACATCAAGGTGGGGCGTTCGGGCGGATATATAAATTCGCTGCGGATCCACGATCTGGCTGAAGTCTTTTCAGTCCCGGTCTGGTGTGGAGGCATGCTCGAAAGCGGCATCGGCCGTGCCCACAATATCCATCTTTCGACCTTGTCGAACTTCCGAAAACCCGGCGACACATCCTCCGCAAGCCGCTATTTCCAGCGAGACATCATCGAGCAGAAGCTGGAAGCGAAGGACGGGCGGATGCCTGTCCCGCCAGGAACCGGGATCGGCGTATCGCTCGACCGGGATTTCCTCCACCACGTGACGATGGGGCTGGAAAGCTTCCGGCCATGACGAGCGTGCACATTCGCGACCTCAATGGAATTGCCGAGTTCCGCCAGGCCGAAGCCCTCCAGGCTGAAGTCTGGGGTCATGGCGACACACCGGATGCCGCGGATCTGATGATGGTCATCCAGGCCGAGGGTGGACTTGTCGCAGGAGCATTCGTTGACGGACGTCTGGCCGGGTATGTCTTCGGCTTCCCGACCCGGGACCCAAACATTCAACACTCCCACCGGCTCGCGGTTGCTCCCGGCTTGCGGGGCAAAGGGCTCGGAGCAGAGCTCAAATGGTATCAGCGTGACTGGTGCCTGCAGCGCGGCATCCGGCATGTCCGCTGGACCTTCGATCCCTTGCGGATCACCAATGCGCGCCTCAACCTCAATCGGCTGGGTGGTCGCTCGTCGACCTACCTCGTCAACTACTATGGCGATATGGGCGGCATCAATACGGGGCTTCCTTCCGACCGGCTTCTTCTGGACTGGTATCTTGACGATCCGAAAGTCGCGCGGCGCGCAGAGGGCGAACTCCTGGACGATCACAGCGCGCATAGGCTCCTGGTGCCAATTGACGACGGGAGCGGAACGCATATCGCAAACGCGGCAGGGGCCTACGACCTATCGAGCCTTCTTGATCTTCGATCGCGGCTTCAGGACGCCCTCTCTCAAGGCTTTCACATCGTCGGTGTTGATGGCGGCAGTTATATCCTCGACAAGTGAGGCCCGAGTTGCGGTCTTGGCGACTGCACGGAGCCTAGCCGCTCGTTCCTCGTTTCGTACTGCGTGGTCGAAGAACATGGTGGCAGAGTAGCGCACGCCGGGTAAAGCCAACGCCGGTCAAGGGAACAGCGCGTTTCATTCCACTTGCATCGAGAGGACAGTGATTTCCTCAAAACCCGTCATACAGGCGCTTGCGCTCGGAAACTCGTTTGATTGAACCCTCTCAAGGGAGCGTTCGCAGACCGAACCACTGTCAGACGTGCTCAATCACGGGGCGGCATAGGCAATTCGCTGCTTTTGCAAGCCATTGAAATCATAACAGACAAAAAACATAACGAACGCCAACCCAGGCATAAAGTTCGCCACTGGTGATTCACCGCTCAGGGAGAAGCAGGAAACCGCTTCCGATGAGCAATCCGCACGACATCATATTACCCGGATCAGCGAACTGATGGAAGGGTTACTTTATCGATAGAGCGGCTCATCGAGTTCACTCCACAGATTTGCAGCTCTTGATCCAATGTCGTACGGCCCCTCCCTGGCTCAGTGAATGCTCTGACGAAATCGCCCCGCTCCTTCGTGCCATCCCTTCCCACAGGACGCGCCTCAAACGGTCAAGTGAGGCACGCGCGGGATCGAACGAAATCGACGCGCCACCAAAAATGTTGGCACCTTGGCTGCATGCTCTACTGTCGTCAGGATTGGGAGCCCCCTACCCTACCGCCCTTCCAGTCAGAGTGTCATTGCGGCGCCTGGATGCGGGCTGCCCTCATAGGCTCCCCAGATCGACTGGTCGAAATTGATCGTCGCACCAGTCATCAAGCCGGATTCGTCGGAAGACAGGTAGGCGCAGGCACGGGCCACTTCGGCCGGATCGACGAGCCGGCCGAAAGGTTGACGTGCCGCAGCCTTCGACAGCCAGTCGGCATCCGCGCCATGGTGCTCACGCTGAATCCGATCTTCACCGTCGCTCGCCATCCACCCGATATTGAGCGCATTCACACGTATGCGATTCCTGAGAAGGGCAAAGGCGGTATTGCGGGTCAGCGTGTCGACAGCTCCCTTCGAGGCGCAGTAGGCCGCGATGAAGGGCTGACCTGCCATCGATGACATCGAGGAGATGTTGACGATCGTTCCTTCAACCTGCGTCTCTATCATCAGCTTGATGGCGTCCTGCATCAGGAAAAATGGCGCGCGCGTATTGATGGCAATCATGCGATCGAAGAGCGCCGGGTCGGTATCGAGGATCGTGCCGCGATCGGTGATGGCCGCGACATTCACCAGCGCGTCGACACGGCCGAATTTGGCTTTGGCAACGGCGATGACCTTGCGGCACTCGTCGACCCCCGCTAGGTCGGCCGCGACAAATTCGACTTGGCACCCATAGCGGCGACGGAGGTCATCCGCCCTCGCCTGCCCCTTGTCCACGCTGCGGCCGCAGATGACGAGACCACTGGCGCCGCGCTCAGCAAAAAGGCGTGCGACTTCGGCTCCCAGCCCCTGGGTGCCGCCCGTGACCACCGCAAACTTACCATCCATTCTTCCCATGACACTCCTCATTTCTGCGTGGCCAACCAAGCGCTCGGGTCCCACCATTGCCCGTTTCAAAAGCCGCCGCCATGATCCTCTTCCTCGATGGCAGCGCAAGTCCTCGAGCGACATTCGGCAGCGGCATTGTCTGGAACCCGGCGGTTGACAGCTGTCAACACCTGGCGGCGGACGACAGACGAAACGTACGGCAACCCATCAGCGGCATGAATCGATGGTGCCGGACCGATTCCATTTATGCGTTGGACCTGACACCTCGAGGTGTCGGAGACTCTGCGCATGACACAAGCGCCCTTTGACTGCGTCCACCTGCACCGCATAGATCCCTCCATCAACATGGCTCGCTTCTATCGCGTCACGATCGAAAAGACCTTGTTCAGCGAAACGGTCATCCGCCGCTCGTGGGGACGCATCGGCACACGAGGGCAGAGTCTCTCGCTTACGCTCCCGACAGGCGCGGATGCCCAACGAATGGCCCGCGAGATGGAGCACAGAAAGCGTCGGCGCGGCTACCGCGAGCCAGGCGCGTCGTAACTCACCGACCCAACTTTAGGGCAGGGCAGGGCAGGGCAGGGCAGGGCGCGACATCCTAAGGATGTTGACAGCTGTCAACAGGGCCCGCCCGGCGTCGTAAGACATACCCCAACAGCGCCATTTATCCGCAGCCGCCAAAGGCCCCTCGTTCCAAACCCTGCAAGCCGAACTCCCTTCAACTCGCACCAAAGACATCCCGCGGCGCCCCAGCCATCTCGCCGCCGCGACTTTCACCAACCGATGGGGCGAGGCAGGGTAGGGTAGGGTAGGGTAGGGTAGGGTAGGGAGGAGACGCCTACCTTGTCGAGCGCATCAAGAGGCCAGCCCGTCGCCGTGGCCGCCCCGCTGTTCGCTTCACCTGCCTGCCGGACCACGATGAATTCACGCACCATCAGCGATCAAACAAGATCGGCTTCCCAAGGACATACAACAACCGCCATCTCCGTTCTGAAGGACAGCCTTCATTCGACATGAATGGGAAAGAAGGCAACGCCGCCTTGCAAGGCACCACTGCAACCGCACACGCAACACGGTGCGGGGCCAAGGCGCGGCTCAGAATACCGTAAATCCGGAGACAGCCTTTGCGCATGACGTTATGCCCATAAATGCATCAAACTTTGCCTCATCCCGCCCTTTTCTCGTTGCGACGCAGGGCGGATAAAGACGCTAAACGCGCGGCGAATTTGGGTTATCGCCATTTCCGGATTTTTTAAACGACCAGACGGCAAACGCCGAATGATTGTGCGCAACATCTACATTTTGCCAAAATCTGGACCGAATTGCAGGGGAAATGCGGCAGAATTTCTCTTTACAACATTTTCGAAGCCGATAAGACAATGCGTTAGTGATCTAACAGGCGGGGCTGGACGGTTGTCATTTTGCGACTTTCCCAGCCCTTGGCGATCGATCGCCGGATCTGGCTTGTCGCCTGATCCGAAAAAAACACGGGCGCGAAACACGCGCTGCGGAACCAAAAGAACCGGCGAGACGGGTTTCCGTCTTCGCCTTTGGGAGACTGTTGATGAAAACCAAATTCGCCTTTGCTGCTGCGGCACTTGCTGCGGCGACCTTCCTGTCGGGTGCTGCGAGCGCCAAGACCTTTGTGTATTGCTCGGAAGGTTCGCCGGAAGGCTTCGACCCCGGCATGTACACCGCCGGCACGACCTTCGACGCCTCCGCCCATCCGGTCTACAGCCGTCTGATGGAATTCAAGCCGGGCACCACGGAAGCTGAAGCCGGCCTGGCTGAAAGCTATGAAGTCAACGCTGAAGGCACCGAATACACCTTCAAGCTGCGTCCCGGCGTCAAGTTCCACACGACCGAATTCTTCACGCCGTCGCGTGACCTCAACGCCGACGACGTCATCTTCTCGCTGGAACGCCAGATCAAGGCTGACCATCCGTGGGCCCAGTATGTCGCCGGCACGTCCTGGGAATATGCCGCAGGCATGGGCTTCCCGGAATTGATCAAGTCGATCGAGAAGGTCGATGACCTGACCGTCAAGTTCACGCTCAACCGTCCGGAAGCACCGTTCCTCGCAAACCTCGCGATGCCGTTCGCCTCGATCCTGTCGAAGGAATACGCCGACAAGCTCGAAGCCGAAGGCAAGAAGGAACAGCTGAACCAGATGCCGGTTGGCACCGGTCCGTTCATCTTTGTCGGCTATCAGCAGGACGCCGTCATCCGCTACAAGAAGAACGCCGACTACTGGGGTGGCGCACCGAAGATCGACGATCTCGTCTTCGCGATCACCACGGATGCCGCCGTTCGTTACCAGAAGCTCAAGGCTGGCGAATGCCACCTGATGCCGTTCCCGAACGCTGCCGACGTCGAATCGATGAAGGCTGATCCGTCGCTGACCGTGATGGAGCAGGAAGGCCTGAACGTCGCCTACCTCGCCTACAACACGACCCAGGCTCCGTTCGACAAGCCGGAAGTCCGCAAGGCGCTGAACAAGGCGATCAACAAGGCCGCCATCGTTGACGCTGTCTTCCAGGGCATGGCAACGCCGGCGAAGAACCCGATCCCGCCGACCATGTGGTCCTACAACGAAGCGACCGTCGACGACGCCTATGACCTCGATGCCGCCAAGAAGGAACTCGAGGCTGCTGGCGTGAAGGATCTTTCGATGAAGATCTGGGCGATGCCGGTGTCGCGTCCCTACATGCTGAACGCCCGTCGCGCGGCTGAAATCATGCAGGACGATTTCGCCAAGGTCGGCGTCAAGGTCGAGATCGTTTCCTATGAATGGGCCGAATACCTCGACCGTTCGAAGGCCAAGGATCGCGATGGTGCCGTCATGCTCGGCTGGACCGGTGACAACGGCGATCCGGACAACTTCCTCGACACCCTCCTGGGTTGTGAAGCTGTTGGCGGAAACAACCGTGCGCAGTGGTGCAACGAAGAGTTCAACGCGCTTGTGAAGAAGGCCAAGGTCACGTCCGACCAGGCTGAGCGCACCAAGCTCTATGAAGAAGCCCAGACCGTCTTCAAGCGCGAAGCGCCTTGGGCGACGATCGACCACTCGCTCTCGGTCGTGCCGATGCGCAAGGAAGTTTCCGGCTTCGTTCAGAGCCCGCTTGGTGACTTCACCTTCGAAAACGTCGATATCGCCGAGTAATCGGACCGATCATTCTTTCGCCGCGGGCCATTGCGCCCGCGGCGATTGTCGTTGAAGCTGCCGACGAATGCGGCCGCGCCTCGGTTCGATATCCGTCGCGGTCAAGCGAGCAGCCCCGGAATGCCGTGCGCACCGGGATTGACCATCACAAGAAAAAAAACAGGTCCACATATGTTTGGCTTTCTCCTGCGCCGGCTTGCCGTCCTGATCCCGACTTTCGTCGGCGTCTCGATCATTGCCTTCGCCTTCATCCGGCTGCTGCCGGGCGACCCCGTCGCACTTCTCTCCGGTGAACGGGTCATGTCGCCAGAACGGCATGCTGAGATCAGTGCCAATCTCGGCCTCGACCGGCCGCTGGTGGTGCAGTATTTCGATTACCTCGGGGGCGTGATGAAGGGTGACTTCGGCACCTCGATCGTCTCGAAGAGCCCGATCATCGATCAGTTCTTCGCTCTTTTCCCGGCAACCGTCGAACTGTCCTTCTGCGCGATCCTGATCGCCATTGCGATCGGTGTTCCAGCCGGCATCATCGCGGCCATCAAACGAGGTTCGGCTTTCGACCAGACGATGATGGGCATCGCACTCGTCGGCTACTCCATGCCGATCTTCTGGTGGGGCCTGCTGCTGATCATCCTCTTTTCCGGTATCCTGCAATGGACTCCGGTTTCGGGCCGCATCTCGCTAATGTTCTTCTTCCCGCCCGTCACCGGCTTCATGCTGATCGACAGCCTGTTGTCAGGACAGAAGGGGGCTTTCGCCTCGGCCGTCAGCCATCTCATCCTGCCGTCGATCGTGCTCGCCACCATTCCGCTCGCAGTCATTGCACGTCAGACCCGCTCCGCCATGCTCGAAGTGCTGTCGGAAGACTATATCCGGACCGCCCGCGCGAAAGGTCTTTCGCCCTTCCGAGTCGTCAGCCTGCATGCGCTGCGCAATGCCATGATCCCGGTCATCACCACGATCGGCCTGCAGATCGGCGTCATGCTTGCTGGCGCCATCCTCACCGAGACGATCTTCTCCTGGCCGGGCATCGGCAAGTGGATGGTCGACAGCGTCTTCCGCCGCGATTACCCGGTCATCCAGGGGGGCCTCCTCCTGATCGCCGGCATCATCATGGTCGTGAATCTGATTGTCGACCTGCTCTACGGCCTGATCAACCCGCGCATCCGCCACTAGAAGGATAAAATCCCATGGCAGAGACAACATCCAGCCAGCCGGTCACCAGCGCGCAGATGCGCCGCCAGATGCTGGCCGAATTCTGGTTCTACTTCTCCGAAAATCGTGGCGCGGTCATCGGCCTTGTCGTGTTCATCGCCCTGGTGCTGATCGCCGTCTTCGCCAGCGTGATTGCACCTCATTCGCCGTTCGAGCAGTATCGCGACGTGGTTCTCCTCCCGCCAGCCTGGCTCGAAGGCGGCAATTGGAGCTATCCGCTCGGCACCGATCCGGTCGGTCGCGACATCCTGTCCCGACTGATCTATGGCTCGCAGTATTCGCTCTTTATCGGCGTGTTCGTCACGACGCTGTCGCTGACGACGGGCATCGCCATCGGCGTCATCGCCGGCTTTTACGGTGGCTGGCTTGATACGGCGATCATGCGCTTGATGGACATCATCCTGGCCTTCCCGTCCTTGCTGCTGGCGCTGGTTCTCGTCGCCATCCTGGGCCCGGGACTGACCAATGGCATGATTGCCATCGCGCTGACCCTGCAGCCGCATTTCGTTCGTCTGACTCGTGCAGCAGTCATGTCGGAAAAATCGCGTGACTATGTCACGGCAGCCCGTCTTGCCGGCGCAAGTCCGCTCCGCCTGATGTTCAAGACGATCCTGCCGAACTGCATGGCGCCGCTGATCGTCCAGGCGACGCTGTCCTTCTCGAACGCCATTCTCGATGCAGCCGCACTCGGCTTCCTTGGCATGGGCGCACAGCCGCCGGCTCCGGAATGGGGCACGATGCTCGCAGAAGCGCGCGAATTCATCCTGCGCGCCTGGTGGGTTGTGACCTTCCCAGGTCTCGCGATCCTGATCACGGTGCTTGCCATCAACCTGATGGGCGACGGCCTGCGCGACGCGCTCGACCCCAAGCTGAAGAGGTCCTGATATGGCGCTCCTCGATATCAAAAACCTCACCGTCGAATTCGAAACCTCGACCGGCTGGTTCAAGGCCGTCGATGGCATCTCACTGTCGATCGAGCCGGGCGAAGTTCTCGCCATTGTCGGCGAGAGCGGATCCGGCAAATCGGTCGCCATGCTCGCCGTCATGGGCCTCTTGCCTTGGACCGCGAAAATCACGGCCGATCACATGCTCTTCCAGGGCCGCGACATCGCCAGGATATCGGCCAATGAGCGACGCAAGCTGATCGGCAAGGACGTGGCGATGATCTTCCAGGAGCCGGTCGCCAGCCTCAATCCGTGCTTCACCGTCGGCTTCCAGATCGAGGAAGTCCTCAAGCTCCATATGGGATTGGGCAAGGCTGAGCGGCGGGCGCGCGCCATCGAGCTTTTCAAGCTGGTCGGCCTTCCGGATCCAGCCGAACGGTTGAACCATTTCCCGCACCAGATGTCGGGCGGCCAATGCCAGCGCGTGATGATCGCCATCGCCATCGCCTGCAATCCGAAGCTTCTGATCGCCGACGAGCCGACCACCGCACTCGATGTGACCATCCAGAAGCAGATTCTCGACCTCCTGATGAAGCTGCAAGCCGAGACCGGTATGGGGCTCATCATGATCACCCATGACATGGGCGTGGTCGCCGAGACCGCCGACCGCGTCATCGTGCAATACAAGGGCAAGAAGATGGAGGAAGCCGACGTGCTCTCGCTCTTCGAAAGCCCGAAGAGCGCCTATACCCGGGCATTGTTGTCGGCGCTTCCGGAAAACGCCACCGGCGACCGCCTGACCACGGTCTCCGACTTCCTGGCTGCAGCTGAAACAGGAGGTGCCGCATGACTGCCGTAACGCAGACCCCGATGCTCGAGATCCGCGACATCAAGCGCGACTACCGCGTGCCGCAAGGTGTTTTCAAAGAGGACAAGATTGTCCATGCGGTGAAGGGCGTCTCCTTCAAGCTCGACAAAGGCAAGACGCTTGCCATCGTCGGCGAAAGTGGTTGTGGCAAGTCCACGCTCGCGCGCATCCTGACCTTCATCGACGAGCCGACAGCGGGCGACCTGCTGATTGACGGTCAGAAGGTCGACACGCGTCCGGGTCACCTGACGGCCGATATGCGCCAGAAGGTGCAGATCGTCTTCCAGAACCCCTATGGTTCACTGAACCCGCGCCAGAAGATCGGCGACGTGCTCGGCGAACCGCTGCTCATCAACACCAAGATGAGTGATGCAGAACGGCGTGAACGGGCAACCGAGATGCTGATCAAGGTTGGTCTGGGGCCTGAGCACTACAACCGCTATCCGCACATGTTCTCGGGCGGCCAGCGCCAGCGCATCGCGATTGCGCGTGCCTTGATGCTCAATCCGAAGCTGCTCGTGCTCGACGAGCCTGTCTCGGCACTCGATCTCTCGGTCCAGGCCCAGGTCTTGAACCTGCTTGCGGACCTTCAGGAAGAGTTCGGCCTGACCTACGTCTTCATCAGTCATGACCTCTCCGTCGTGCGCTACATCGCCGACGAGGTGATGGTGATGTATTACGGTGAAGCGGTCGAATACGGCACACGGGACGCTGTCTTCTCCGATCCGCAGCACGCCTATACGCGCACGCTCTTTGCTGCGACCCCGAAGGCGGATGTCGAATCCATCAGGGCGCGGATGGCCAAGCGCGGCAAGATCGCCGCTGTTGCCGGCTGAGGTTGTTTCCATCCTCAACAGGGTAGGGGAGGGGCGCTCGATGGCGCCCCTTTTTCTCATTCCGGCAGGTAGCCGTAAGAGATCTTCGGACTGTCGAAGACCATGGTCGAGCGGATCGTCTTGATCTCCGCCAGACGATCGAATTCCTGCCAGATCAGCCGCTTGAAATCGGCCATGTCGCGCACCGAAATCTTGAGAAGAAAATCGAAATCACCGGCAACCGCATGGATCTCGACGACTTCCGCGAGCTTGCCGACATGAGCGATGAACCGTTCGCCGACCTGGGGTGTGGTGCGGTCAAGGGTAATCTCGACAAAGGCTTGCAGGCCGAGGCCCACTTCACCAGGATCGATCACGATCCTCTGCCGGATGACGCCGGTCGCGTAGAGGCGCGACAGCCGCCGGGAAAGAGGGGCAGCCGTCAGGCCGACGCGGTCGGCAAGCTCCGCATTGCTGAGACCTGCGTCCTCAAGCAGGCAGGCGATGATCCGGCGATCAATCCTGTCGAGTTCCAAAGTCAAAGTCTACGTTGCTCCATCCAATCAAGCGAATATGCGCACCATTATTGCGCCATGAGAGATATGTGCGCAATCCTCTGCAAGTGGGCGAAGGGTAGGCCCGCAATTCCGCAGAGACTTTGCGCGCGAAACTTGCTATTTTTCCGCCATCTCAACACCCAAGGCCAAGGTCTATCATGTTCGACAAGCTCGCCTCTCAGCCGAACGATCCGCTGCTCGCCCTGATCGGGCTCTATAACGACGACAGCCGCACGGACAAGATCGACCTCGGCGTCGGCGTCTACCGCGACGACATGGGCAACACTCCGGTGTTACGCTCGGTAAAGGCGGCCGAAAAGCTGCTATTGGAGACCCAGTCCAGCAAGTCTTACGTGGCACCGGAAGGCGACCGCGTGTTCCTCGACCTGCTCTGGGACCTGGTTGGTGGCAAGGAGACGGGCAGGTTTGCAGCCGGGGTTCAGACGCCCGGTGGGTCCGGCGCGCTGCGTCTCGCTTCCGACCTGATTGCAAGGGCAGGCACCGGCCGCCTGCATCTCGGCCTGCCGAGTTGGCCCAACCATGCCGGCATTTTCGGGGCGACCGGCCTCAATGTCGAAACGCATGTCTATTTCGACGTGCCGACACAGGATGTGCGTTTTTCCAGTGTGATGAAGGCCTTCAGCGAAGCTCAGCGCGGTGATGCCGTGCTCATTCATGCCAGCTGCCACAATCCAACGGGGGCAGGGTTCACGCCTGCTCAATGGGCGGAACTCGCCTCGGTGATCGCCGAGAGGCGGCTGGTTCCCCTGATCGATTCCGCCTACCAGGGTTTTGGTGCAGGGATCGAGGAAGACGTGGCGGGTCTGCGCACCCTGATTGCGGCAGCCCCTGAGGCGCTGGTTGCTGTCTCCTGCTCAAAGTCCTTCGGCATCTATCGCGAGCGCACGGGGGCAATTTTCGCGGTCGCACAGACGCAGGCGGCGGCGGACACCGCCCGATCCAACCTGGTCACTCTGGCTCGCACAAGCTATTCCATGCCGCCGGATCATGGAGCGGCCGTCGTGCGCACCATTCTTGCTTCAGATGTCCTGCGGAAGGACTGGATGGACGAGCTGAACGCCATGCGCGGTCGTCTTCAGGGGCTGCGCCGCGAACTCGCAAGCGCTCTTTCCGACGGCTGGCAACTGGCGCCGCAACTCGCCGAGCAACAGGGCATGTTCTCGCTGCTTCCGCTGAAGGAGGCCGATGTGCTGACGTTGCGCAAGGCGCACGGCATCTACATGCCGACCTCCGGCCGCATCAACATTGCCGGCCTGAAGAGTGCCGACATCGAGCGCGTTGCAACCGTACTGACGCCGCTGCTCGGATAAGACCATGACCACCACCACCGCGACGAATGAGGCGCGTGCCGAGCGGCACCGCCTCTATGAAGACGTGCTTGCAATGATTTCCGGAACGATGTTCGTTTCCCTCGGCACGCTGATTTACGCAAAGACCATGCTGACGGTTGGCTCGAGTGCCGGTCTGGCGCTGCTTTTGTCCTATGCGAGCGGCTGGGGTTTCGGGCTGATCTTCTTCCTGATCAACCTGCCTTTCTACATTCTCGCGGTCAAACGCATGGGCTGGCCCTTCACGCTTCGCACCTTCACGGCAGTCGCTTTGGTCTCGGTTCTGTCGAAGTTCAACAGCCAGTGGATCGACTTTTCCCACCTAGATCCACTCTATGCCACTGTGATCGGCGGCGGACTGATCGGGACGGGGCTGCTGATGCTGTTTCGTCACCGCACGGGACTCGGCGGCATCAACATCCTGGCCATGTATCTGCAGGAAAAGATCGGTCTGCGCGCCGGCTATTTCCAGCTGGGTGTCGACCTCTCGATCCTCGCCGCCGCCTATTTCGTTCTGCCGACCGACCGGCTGGCGCTGTCAGTGCTGGGCGCTGCGATCACCAACCTGATCCTCGCCATCAACCACAAGCCCGGCCGCTACATGGGTTTGAGCTGACAACGTCAAGGGTGCCGGCAGACCGATCCGATTCTTGACCAAGCTCGCCTCTTGTCTATCATGTGAGGCATACTGGGAACCCAGGCTTTGGAGTGCAGGAATGACCGTGACCGTCAAAATTTCTGAGCCCAAAGGGCAACTCTTGGAGCTTCTGGACAAAATCGAGGCTGGTGAGGACATCATCATTGCGCGTGGTGACGTGCCAATCGCTCGGCTTTCTCAGATTCCACAGAGGAGCGCGGTCGCTGAACTCATTCGCACGATCAAATCGCAACGCGACCTCAGAAGCGCCACCAGCCGTGACGAGATCAAGACCTGGCGCAACGAGGGCCGTCCATAGCCATGGCCTTCGTGCTGGATGCTTCCATCGCGGTGAGCTGGTTTCTCCGGGACGAGGACAGCAGCGTCGGTGACCGGTTGCTTTCAACGCTTGAATCGACGTCTGCGCTCGTGCCTTCCCTGTTCTGGTTTGAAATGCGCAATGTACTGGTGATCGCTGAGCGCAGAGGACGCTTGGCGCTTGGTGAGTCCACCCGATGCCTGGAGCAGTTACGCGGCCTGCCCATTGAAGATTTTGGATCCGGCTTGGATGACGCGATCCTGCGTCTTGCTCGAACACGCGGCATAAGCGCCTATGATGTCAGCTATCTCGCTTTGGCGAAGCAACAAAGCCTCCCGCTTGCCACCACCGATCGGCAATTGGCGGCGGCTGCACGGCTTGAGAATGTGGACGTCATTGAACACTGAGCGACCTTATCCCAGCGCCGCATCCACAATCACCATCGGGCGTCCCTGGGTGCAGGCCTCGATCCGCGCTTCCACATGGTAGACCTCGCGCAGTAGGGCAGGGGTGATCACGTCGAGGGTTGCGCCGCTGACCACCAACCGACCATCGGCCACCACCAGTGCGTGGTCGCAGTAGCGGATGGCGTGGTTGAGATCATGCAGGGCGATCAGCACGGCGATACCCGTCTCCCGGGCAAGCGTGTGCATGAACTGCAGCACCTCGATCTGGCGGAAGAGATCAAGCGCCGAAGTCGGCTCGTCCATCAGCAGGATCTCCGGCTTTCGCACCAGGGCTTGCGCGATTGCCACCAGTTGGCGCTGTCCACCCGACAACTCGCCGAGATCGCGAAAGGCAAGATCCGTGATGCGCAAGGCTTCGAGGATCCGGTCGATCTCGACCAGTTCATCCTCGGCAACCTTCCAGCCGGAACCCTGTTTGGACGCGAGCAGCACGCTTTCATAGACGGTGAGAACGGCATTGGCGCCGGTGTCCTGCGGCATGTAACAGATTGGCCGCAGGCTTTCCTCTCCGCTCACATGCACGACGCCATCGCCTTTCAAAAGGCCGGCGATACGCTTGAACAGGGTGGACTTACCCGCCGCGTTGGGGCCAATCACCGCAGTCAGAGCGCCGCCTGATATGTCGGAGGTGGTGATCTCTGAAAAAACCCGATGGCGGCCATACTGGGCGCCGACGGCTTCGAGCCTGAGGGCTACCATGCGCGCCTCCTGTTGGTGAAGATGAGCGAGAAGAAGAAGGGAACCCCGACCAGTGCCGTGATCACGCCGATCGGCAGGATGGCGCCGGGGATCAGCATCTTCGAGACGACTGACGTGACGGATAGGAGCAGCGCGCCGCAGATCACCGAACCGGGCAAGAAGAAGCGCTGGTCTTCGCCCACCAGCATACGGGCGATATGGGGACCGACCAGGCCGATAAAGCCGATGGTACCGACAAAGGAAACCGGGATCGCGGCGAGAAGGCTGACCAGCATCATGGTCTCGAGCCGCAAACCCTTGACGTTGACGCCAAAGGAGGCGGCCTTGTCGTCACCAAGGCGAAGTGCCGTCAGCGCCCAGGCACGACGGGCAAACAGCGGAACGCAGAGGACGAGCACGGCGAAGGTGACGGCCACCTTCGGCCATGTCGCCTTGGTGAGCGAGCCCATGGTCCAGAAGACGACGGCCGCCAGCGCCTGTTCGGAGGCCAGATATTCGAGCAACGACAAAAGCGCGTTGAAGGTAAAGACAAGCGCAATACCGAGCAGAACGATCGTCTCGACCGTCACGCCCCTGAGCGTCGAAACGCTGTAGATGAACAGCGAGGCAAGCATGGCCATCAGGAAGGCATTGACCGGCACCATGTATTGCACGGCGGCGGGGAAGACCGCGACGCCGGCGACGAGACCAAGCGCGGCCCCGAAGCCAGCGGCGGCCGAAATGCCGAGTGTGAAAGGACTTGCGAGCGGATTGGCAAGGATGGTCTGCATCTGCGCGCCCGCCAAAGACAGACACGCCCCGACCGTCACCGCCATCAAGGCAATCGGCATGCGGATATCCCAGATGACGACGCGCAGCTGATTGCTGGCGCCGGCCGGGTTCCAGATCGTCGAGATGACATCGGAAAGGCTGTAACGCGCCGGGCCATAAGCCATGTCAACGGCGATGCTGACGAGCAAGGCCAGGACCAGCAAGCAGAGAATGCCCGTACGGCGTGCGGCAATGGCACGGTAGCGCGTGCGCCCCTCCGCCATATCAGCGCCTTGAATTGCGACCGCCATCAGTTCGTCTCCCCCTTCAGCGAGGCAAAGTATCCGGGCTTGTAATCGACCGGCAGGAATTTTTCGTGGAAGTCGCGGAAGGTCTGATCCGGATCAAGGTCGGCAAAGAGTTCCGGGTGGAACCACTTGGCGAACTGCTGGACCGCCACGAACTCGTAAGGCACGCCGTAGAACTGATGCCAGACGGCATGGACATTGCCGGTCTTCACCGCCTGCAGGTCGGAAAAGCCCGTGCGCGCCATCAGTGAGATGAGCTTCTGCCGGGCGGCCTGCGGATCGGCGCCGCGGCCAACATGGACGAACCGGTTCGTCTTGGACTCGGCTGCCCAGTTCGACCCGGTCGCGATGTAATGCTCCGGGTTTTCGACAATGAGCTGCTCAAGATTGAGGTCCCCGAAGGTGGTCTTGATCACGTCGGCCGCGATGTTGTGGCCACCGGCCTGCTCGACCATCTCACCAAAATTATAGGGCCCGAAACTGCGGCAACATCCGTTTTCCGCATCATTTCCCGGGGCCCGTTCGATGAAGACCTTGGGACGAACGAAAGCTGTCACCTTCGCCAGCCGATCGGTAACCCGTGCCAGTTGCTCGTGGCGATAGGAAATAAGATCCTTTGCCCTATCTTCGGCACCAAAGATCTGACCAAGGATGCGAATGCTGTTTTCACTGTTCTTCGTCGCATCGACGCGGAAATCGACATAGACGATGGCAATTCCAGCGGCGGCGGCCTTCTCCTCGATGCCGCTTTCGGCGGCTACCTTCTGAGCTTCGACGTTGAGCGTGATCACGTCGGGTGAAAGAGCGATTGCGGCTTCAAGGTCAAAGGTGTTGTTCGGCACGTAGCCGAAGCGGGGCAGGGAGGCGAGCGCCGGAAAGCGCTCCACATAAGCCTCATAGCTGTCCGGGTCCTTGGTCAGGAAGTCGTCGCGCCAGCCGACGATTTGGTCGACTAGGTGATCGCCGGTCAGCGCCGCGATGGTATGGATCTGCCGGGCCTCGCCAACGAGCACGCGCTTGGCCGGCAGGTCGATCTCGACCTTGCGGCCGGCAATGTCAGTGATTTCAGCGGCGAGCAGCGGTGAACCCAGAACGCTCGACAGGGCGATCAACGCCCCGAAAAACTTCGTCAGCATCAAAATTTCATCCTCGAAAGAAGACCGGCATCCCTGAATTCGGCGGGATGCCGGCCGCTTGACCGATCAGGATCCGGTCTTCAGCGAAGCGAAGTAGCCCGGCTTGTAGTCGACCGGCAGGAAACGGGTATGCAGTTCCTCGAAGGTCTTGTCGGCGTCGAGGTCCTTGAACAGATCCGGGTGCAGCCACTTGGCAATCTGCTGGATGGCAACGAACTGGTAGGGGCTGTTGTAGAACTGGTGCCAGATGGCGTGGACATTGCCGTCCTTGACCGCCTTGATGTCCGTAAAGGCCGGACGGGCCATCAGGTCAGCGAGCTTGCGCTCGGCTTCTGCCTTGTCGGCTCCTGGACCGACACCGACCCACTTGCCACCGGGGACATAGAGTTCCCAGTTGGAACCGGTCACGATGACCTGATCCGGGTTCGACGCGATGATCTGTTCCGGATTGACGTTACCAAAGGTGCCGGGAATGAAGTCCTTGGCCATGTTGATGCCGCCGGCGAGTTCGACCATCTTGCCGAAATTCTCATTGCCGAAGGACATGCAGCAATCGTCGGAATAGCCGCCAGCGCGTTCCATGAAGACAACCGGCTTCTTCAGATCCGACTGCTTGGCGAGCACGTCGGTGACGCGGGCGATCTGCTCGTCGTGGAACTTGACGAATTCCTCAGCGCGCTCTTCCTTGCCGAACAGCTTGCCGATGATGCGCATGGAATCATCCGTGTGCTCCATCGGCTTTTCTCGGAAGTCGATATAGACAAGCGGAATGCCGACGGCGGCGAGCTTCTCGATATAGCCGCTTTCTTCGGTCGCGGACTTGGCTTCCGTGTTCATGATGATGACGTCCGGCTTGAGCGTCACAGCCTGCTCGATGTCGAAGGTGCCGTCCTTCATGCCGCCGAAGGTCGGGATCTTTGCCATCTCCGGGAACTTCTGCAGATAGATGTTGTAACCATCGAGGTCAGCCTTCTTGAAGTCATCGCGCCACCCGACGACACGGCCGAAGGGCTTGTCCGTATCGAGCGCTGCGGTGAAGTAGATCTGCCGGCCTTCGCCGAGGATCACGCGCTCGACCGGAACGCTGACTTCGACCTCGCGGCCGGTGATATCCTTGATCTTCACGGTCTCGCCGGCGAAAGCGACACCCGAAAAAAGAACGAGCGAAATCGCGGCGGCGGAGGCCACCTTCTCCATCTTGAACACGGTCATATCTCCTGTTTGCGATTGTGCCGTGATCTACGTTTTTATGACTTTCCCAGTCAAGAAATATCTTTTAGAAGTGTTCCAACCTCGCGATCCATCTTGAAAGAGTCATTTGATGCAAGCCTTTAGCCCGCTTTCCAACCACGACCTGCGCGACGAGATCAAAGCGTACTGGTCGCGCCGCGCCGAAACTTTCGATGCGCAGCCCGGACATGAGATTTTTTCAGAAGATGAGCGGGCCGCCTGGCATGCGCTGCTGAGGAAACATCTGGGCAACGGAGAGGGCAGGGCGGCGCTCGACCTCGCTTGTGGCACGGCCGTGGTTTCACACCTGCTCGATGATCTGGGATTCCAGGTGACGGGGCTAGACTGGTCTGAGCCGATGCTGGAGCGGGCGCGTACGAAAGCAGCCACACGGGGACGCAAGATCCGCTTTCTCATGGGTGATGCGGAGCGGACCATGGAGCCGGACGCGTCCTACGACGTCATCACCAATCGGCATCTGGTCTGGACCCTTGTCGATCCGCTGTCCTGTTTCCACGAATGGCATCGGGTGTTGAAGCCCGGTGGCCGGCTTCTTGTCGTTGATGGCGACTTCGTCAACCCATCTGCTTTGACACGATTGCTGAAGCGGTTGGCAAGCCTCGCCTCTCATATCGGTCTGGCCCGGGATGCGCTTCATGGAGCACCCAATCCGGAGATGGCGGAAACCCATAACCGCATTCTCTCGGCCGTCTACTTTTCCGGTGGCGCCCGTTCGGACGCGGTCGCCGCCCTTCTGAGAGAAGCGGGCTTTACCAAGGTGACGATCGATACCGATATGGCGGCCATCCATCGCAGCCAGCGGAAGAATTTCTCGCTGCTTAAGGGGCTGGAGCGCGCGACCCAGCATCGTTTCGCCATCTGTGCGGAGAAGTGAGGCGACCAAGCTGCATGACTTTCATCGTGCCCGGCAGTGAAGTCGAGTTCCACCGCGCTAGCGACGGTAGCATCGTCCTGACACGAGCCGATGCACAGCCTACGAGAAGCCGGTTTGCACGTTTGCACGGGCATGCGGGGAAGGGGCTTTCCACCGACGAGATCATGGCGCTGACCCGGGGCGACGAGGCGTGATTCTTGTCGATACCAATGTCCTTCTCGACCTCGTGACCGGCGATCCGGTATGGGCGATGTGGTCGATTGAGCAGCTTGAAAGCGCTGCCATTAAAAGTCCTGTGCTGATTAACGACGTGATCTCTGCTGAACTCGCCGCCCGTTACGGCACCATAGAAAAACTCAACGCTTTCGCCGCAGACGCACGGTTGATCCATGTGTCCATGCCTAAGTCTGCCCTTTTTTTGCGGGTCAGCTATTCACGCGATACCGCAGGGCCGGCGGACAGCGAAGTGGGGTTCTTCCGGATTTCTTCATCGGCGCGCATGCTGCTGTCGAAGGCCTTTCACTTCTCACTCGAGATCCAGGTCGCTATCGACGCTACTTCCCAAAACTGCGTCTGATTTCGCCCGATATATAGTCGACGCTCACGTCTCGTCGTGTCGCGGCCAAGCCTAAAACCTGCGATTTTGGCCGCTCGCGTGGCGCAAGGTCCCTGTAGCATGGTGCAGCCATGCCATGCATTGCAGGCGACCATCCCCTTCCTTCCGGAGCCAGTCCCTTCTGTGACCCCTGTTCTTCTTGATGCAAAGCCACTCGATTTTGCCTCCCTCCACGCCATCGGCAGCGGCACGGTTCCCGTGTCGATCAGCCCCGAGGGCATGGCTCGCGTGCGCGAAGGCCGGCGGGGGTTGGAGGCGGCGATCGCCCGGGGAGAGACGATTTACGGCGCAAACACCGGTGTCGGCGCGATGAAGGACACCGACTGGAGCGAAAGCGAACTCGGGCAGTTCAATCTCGGCCTCGTTCACGCCCACCATTTCGGCACGGGTGCGCCATTTCCCCTTCCGACCATCCGCAAGGCGATCGCCATCCGCATCAACACCGCGCTGACGGGTTATTCCGGCTGCTCGCCGCAACTGGTTGAAGCCTTTGCGGCGCTGCTGGAAAAGGATGTGGTGCCGGTGGTTCGCCGTACCGGTTCCATCGGATGCGCCGATATCGGCTTGATGGGCCAGATCGGCTCAGTCCTGACCGGCGTTGGAGAGGTCTATTATCGCGGGCTCCGCCGCAAGACCTCGGACGTCTTTGCGGAACTCGGCATGACGCCGATCAAGCTTGCGCCGCGCGACGCGCTGGCCTCGCTGTCGGTGAATGGCGTGGGGTATGCCGCAAGTGCCGTTGCGGTACGCGATGCAGCGCGCGTGTTGCGGGTGCTTATGGCGACGGCCCTCATGTCCTCGGCCACACTTGGCGCCGCGCGCGCGCCCTGGCGCTCCGCCATAACCGTTGGCTGCAACACGCAGTCCGACGTCGGACGCTGGCTGACGGAAACCTCGGCCAACTGGCACTGGCACGATGCCTCCCATGTCCAGGACCCGTTGAGCCTGCGCATGCTGCCACAGATCTTCGGCGTCGCCATTGCCGAAATCTCGCGGATCGGTGCAGTCATCCTGAAGGCAACCGGTCGCAGCGACGACAATCCTGTGGTGGTCGATGGCGAGGTGCTGACATCGGGCGGATCACTACCGCTCGAGGTGGCGATTGCCATGCAGGCGGGCCAACTGGTGATCGCCCATGTCGCCCGCAACGTCTTCAACCGCTGCGTCCTCCTGGCCAATGGCGGCCGACGTGACCTGCCCGTCAATCTGGTGCCGGGCGGTGCGGTCGCGACCGGCTTCGGCCCGGCCCTGAAACTGGTCGGGGACCTCTACATGCGGGTGATGTCGATGACGGCGGCGCTTTCCCCGCAGTCGCTCGTCGTTGCCGGCGGGATAGAAGACGAAGCCGCGTTCCTGCCTCTGATCGTCGAACGGTTCGAGCGTCAGGTGGAAGCGCTGAAGCGCATGGCCGCACTCGAAGCTCTCTTTGCAGCGCAAGGCAACGACATTCTCGGGGACCACCCCAAAGGCATTGCCAGCCTGTTGCAGGAGGTAACGCGGGCTCACTCCGCCTTCTACCGCTCGGATCGACCGCTGTCTTCGGAAGTGGAGGCCCTGGAAGAGGATCTCGCCGCCCATTCCACCATGTCACGCATCGTGTCTGCAGCCCCGCTGCCTTTCTTCGACAGCTTTTTTGCCCTCTAGTTTCCAACTGTTTCGTGGCCGATGCTGTGCCTCGTCCGTTTCGGCATAGCCGGTTGAACATATGGGTTGAGCACCATTCACGCTGCGCTCGCCCTGCCTGCAATTTGACATCGACAGACCAGCAAATATGCGATCAGCGCGAATTGCTGTCGACGGCGGCCAGCGTGCGCATTATCACCGGACGCAAGGCACAGGAGGAGCAAGACATGGGACGGATCGTCGCGATTGGCGAATGCATGGGTGAGCTTTCGGAGACGGGCGAGCCGGGTTTGCTATCGATGGGTTTTGCCGGCGACACCCTGAACACAGCCTGGTATCTGAGACGCAGGCTCGGGACCGACTGGCAGATCGATTATCTGACAGCCGTGGGAACGGACACCCTTTCCGGACGACTGCTGGACTTTTTGGCGGGCGAGGAGATTGGAACGGCGCATGTGCAGCGCCTGTCCGACAAAACAATTGGTCTCTACCACATCAGCCTCAAGGACGGAGAACGCAGCTTCACCTATTGGCGCAATGACAGTGCCGCGCGGCGACTGGCACGCGATCCGGCGCTCGTCGACAAGGCGCTCCAGGGAGCCGATATCGCCTATTGGTCCGGCATCACGCTTGCCATCCTGCCCCCGGAAGATCGTGCATCGATGATCGAGGTCCTTTCGCAATTTGCCCGGCGCGGCGGTCAAGTGATGTTCGACCCCAATCTTCGTCCTCGTCTTTGGGACAGTGCAGACACTATGCGCAGTTGGATCCATCGGGCCGCTGCAGTGAGCGATCTTTGTTTTCCGTCCTTCGATGACGAGGCATCGCATTTCGGAGATGCGAGCCCGGCAGCCACCGCCGAACGCTATCGCCAGCATGGTGCTGCCCGCGTCGTGGTCAAGAACGGACCCGGTGACATCACTCTTGTTCATGCGGCGGGAGATTTGGAAACGGTCGCCGTTCCGGCCGCAGCGTCAATCGTCGATACGACCGCTGCAGGCGACAGCTTCAACGCCGGCTATCTTGCAGCCGAGCTTTCGGGCGAGACGATGCGGAGCGCTGTCCAGGCCGGGGCCGCATTGGCCGGCAGGGTCATCGGCGCGCGCGGCGCGCTGGTTCCCCAGGCGGTCCAGGTGGACGACAAGTGATCAGGTCTGCACTCAACCACCGAAGATGGTGAAGTAGCCCCAGGCCGCGATGAAGGCGATGACGACGCCTGCCCAGATCATCCCTTTGCGAAGGGTCGGGGAGACCGTTTTCTTCGGCTTCGGCGCCTTGGGCTCCGGTGGGCGCTCGAACTTGATGACGTTCGACATTCCATTCTCTCTCAAAGACGACGCAGCTTTTCGACAACCTGACTGTCGCACTCCTGCCATGATGAAGGCTCCATCACAAGTGTCGGATCCCACTCTTCGCAATGAAGAGAAGGCAACGCATCTACACTATGCCCGAGTTGGAATATCTGTGTTGCATGAAATGCAGGCTCATCAACGTGGCAAAGGGCTTGCCGCCACAATTGGGCCGCGCTAGCAGTTTTAGCTGCAAATCCTGCAAAGATCCTTTGTCCCTCGGACGGGGAAGTAAAACATGAATGCCAACCCTTTCGAAATGCTTTCCCAATTTGCCTCCGAAACCGGGATTACCAGAGACGGCGGGCAGCCGGACAACTGGAACACTACAACGCTCGCCCGCGACGCTGTCGTAACCCATTATTTGAAGTTGGCTGAAGACCGCGGCACCGTGGGATTCTGGTCCTGTGACACCGTGACCGGCGCCTGCTGCCCAAGTTCGGGACTTTTGCGATTGCTGGGGCTGGAGCCGACGGCGCATTTTCGGATTGCCGAATTTGGCGACTTCGCCCACCCGGAGGATCGGTCGCAGGCCGAAAACATCTGGCTGATGATCCGCAGCGGCATCCCGGTTGAACGCAGATTCCGGATTGTCCGAGCAGACCGTACCGTGCGCTGGATCGACTTTCGCTCGGAAGTTGTTCTTGACGACAATCAGCAACCGAGTCGAGCCGTGGGCATTGTCATCGACATGACCGCGCAGCACGAGAGCCGGGAGACAATCGAAGATACGCTCGGGCGATATCGTGCACTGGTCAATTCTCTGGCCACGATGGAATGGCGCGCGACGGCTGATGGCGTACCCATCTATTCCCAGGGTTGGACGGCACTCACCGGACAGCTGGAAATTCATGTTGCCCGCGGCGCCTGGATGGACGTTATACATCCCGAGGATCGGGAGCGTGTCGCAGCCGCCTGGGGGCAGGCGGTCAGAACGCTTTCGCCTTATATGGTCAATCTTCGCCTGCTGCGCGCGAATGGCGATTATGAGTGGTTTCACAGCCGAGCCGTGCCGATCATCAAGAAGGGTGGACGGTCGCATGAGTGGCTGGGGATCATCATGTTGCATGACGACCTCACCAATCACGGCCTTCCGACACAGAACGACTGGCATGACCTCACCCCCATGCAGATCCGGGCAGCCCGTGCGATGCTGCAGTGGACGCTTGGTGACCTGTCCGCTCTGTCAGGCATCTCCGTCTCGTCGATCCGCCGCATCGAGGCTGAAGGCGAAAGGTCGACACGTCCCGCGTCGATCAATGCGATCCGCAAGGCATTCGAAGATCACGGCCTGAGCTTCGGCGACGGAAACAGGGTATGCTTCCAGAATGCGGATTCCCGGATATGACGACGGCCACGTCCGGCTGGATACCCAATGCTCAATGAGACCCCTGGGCCGAGAACGCCGCGGCTTTAGTCGCGCCGCTCTTGACTTCGATCGCGCGGAAACTGTGCGGGTCGAAATGGGCGATCACCCGGCGCCCGGTGCCATCGGTGGCAGCGGCTTCGTAACACCCATCCTCGGCCTTGATCGACCTTACCGTCCAGCCATGATCTTCCAGCTGCGCCTTCAACGCTTCGCGCGGCCGCCATTCTGACAGTGGAATCTCGCACCCCTCGGCAGCCGAAACGACGTCGCCTGCACCGGCAAGAAAACACAACGTCACAAGAAGATGTCGCACAGCGGGGTCCTTGTCCTAAGGTTCGGACAGACCATGCGTATGAAACCTGACGCACAGCTGAACCTTGGGCGCCTTCAGTGACAGTTGCAGGAGAGTGGCTTTGCCCTTGAGACAATTGGCCGAAGACTTGTTCCGCAACGTTCCGCCGCGAGAGCGCTTTCTTCCGCCTTGCAGTCACCGCCAGATCATTGGCAAGGGTGCAGTCGTAGCCGTCGTGGTCAGGCAGCTCGCGTTCCGTGGAACGTGTTGCGCTTCATCTCACGACAGACCGTCGAGCGATGACTTCCAAGAAGACGCGCTATCTCATTGACGGGCAGTTTCGCTGCAATCAGCTGATGAAGCCGTCTGCGTTCATCGAGGTCAATATGGGAGTAGGTGCGTTCCATTGCATTCTCCTTGCGAGTGACAACCCATTGGTATCATTCGCAAGTCGCACTTCATCCTTGCCCCCCGCTACCCGAATATGTCACGTAATCTATCTTATGGAACTTTCATCAAAAAATTAAAACCCGCTTGACGGCATTCAAACAAGGTGATTGTATGATTGGATACAAAAATTCAGTGAGACAAGATGTCAGGGTCTTTTGCCAGCAACACGCAATTTGCTTCAACAGCTGAGCAGGAAGCCTATCTCCATCTTCAGAAGGCGCTCCGCCTCGGCCGCTACAAGCCCGGCGACCGATTGATTCCGGAGGAGATCGCGGCGGAAATCGGCATGAGCCGCATGCCGGTTCGAGAAGCGTTTCGACGACTGTCAGCCGATGGACTCGTCACCTTGCGGCCCAATCGCGGATGCGTCGTTGCCGGTCTTACACTTCAGGAGATCCATGAGACGTTCGAGATTCGCTCCGTCTTGGAGGGCCTCGCAGTCAGGCTCGCCATGCCGCGAATGAATGCCGAGATCTTTGAAGAGCTGGAACGACTGCTCGATAGAATGGAGCGCGACGGACAGTCGGGTAGCGGAGATTGGGTGTCCAGACACCAGCAATTCCACGCTCTGATCTTCAATCTCAGCGAACGGCCCAAGCTCATCCGTCAGATCACCGCGCTGCATGTGGTGATCGAACCCTATATGCGCATCTGGTTCGACTATGTGAACAAGCCACTGTCCGCGCGCGAGGAGCACCAGACGCTGATCGATGCCCTGCGTTCCGGTGATCCGGAGCATGCAGAGGCGGTGATGCGCGAACATATCATTGCGACGCCGAGCCTGCTGGCAGAATACGCCAGTCCAGGCCGCTAGCATCATGTCAGAAATTGCCCGTAGCCGGAGGCACATCCGGCACGGGTGGGGAACCGCCGTACTCCACGGCTCAACAACGAAGAGGAAAAGTCATGACGATCCGTCGCATGGCAGCCGTTGCGGCTGCCCTAACCACACTCGCTTTCGGCACTGTCGCGTTTGCCGAAAGCGCGCCGACCGAGATCAAGATTGCCACGGAAGGCGCCTACGCGCCCTGGAACTTCACCAATGCGAACGGTGAGCTGGACGGTCTCGAGATCGAGCTTGCCAACGATCTCTGCGCCCGCATGAAGATCAAATGCACCATTGTCGCGCAGGATTGGGATGGCCTGATCCCCTCGCTGACCGTCGGCAAGTTCGACGTCATCATGGCTGGCATGTTCATCACGCCGAAGCGTCTGGAGACCATCGATTTTACGCAGCCCTATGCGGTTGATCCCGGTGGTTTTGCCGTGGCCAAGGACAGCGAACTTGGAAAGCTCGGCCTCTCCGCAGAGCGCTTCGACATGAGCAATGAAGCCGAAGCGACTGCCGCCATCGACAAGCTGAAGCCCTTGCTGAAGGGTAAGGTCGTCGGCGTCCAGGCGGCGACCACCATGCTGGACTTCGTCAAGAAGTACTTCGGCGACACCGTCGAGATCCGCGAATACAAGACGACCGAGCAGCACGACCTCGACCTGGCGGCCGGCCGCATCGATGCAATCTTCGCCCAGCAGACGGCACTTGCGGCCACGCTCGCCAAGCCGGAGTTTGCCGACTACACGATTGCCGGCCCCGGTTTTGTTGGCGGTCTCTTCGGCATGGGCACCGGGGCGGGCCTGCGCAAGGAAGATACCAAGCTCAAGGACATGCTCAACGCCGCAATCGACTCGGCCATCGCCGATGGAACGATCAAGCGCATCTCCGAAAAGTGGGTTGGTACCGACGTCACCCCAGTCAAGTAACCAAGGCGGACCAGATGCGGCCGGAGTTCTTGGCAACTCCGGCCGCATGAATGAGTGAAAGGGGTTTCGCCCGCATGCTTGAAAAAATGTATTTGCTCGGTTTCGCCGAAGGCGGCTGGGGGACTGCCCTGCTCGGTGCGGCCGCGGTGACCCTTTTTCTGTCGGTACTGGGCTTTCTGCTCGGAGCGGTCTTCGGTGCCCTTGGCGCCAGCGGCGGACTGTCCTCCACGCGGATCCCGAGATCGCTCGCCTCGGCCTATGGCACCATCTTTCGCGGCGTCCCGGATCTCCTAACCATTTACCTGTTCTATTACGGTGGCAGCGTTGCCCTGACGGCCATTGCCCGAAGCTTTGGCTCCGAAGATTTTGTCGGCCTGCCCTCGCTCGCGACCGGTATCCTGGCCATGGGCATCATCTCAGGAGCCTATCAGGCCGAAGTCTATCGCGGCGCCTATCTCGCCGTTGAACCCGGACAGTTTGATGCTGCCAAGGCGCTTGCTTTGTCGAGAATGCAGATGCTCCGCTTCGTCATCATCCCGCAACTTCTGCGCCATGCGATCCCCGGCCTCAGCAATGTCTGGCAGCTGGTGCTGAAGGATTCGGCCCTGATCTCCGTCATCGGCCTCGTCGAACTGATGCGCCAGGCCCAGGTCGCTGCCGGTTCCACCCGCGAACCCTTCCTCTTCTATCTCGCTGCAGCCAGCCTGTATTTCGTGATCGCCGGGATCACCGGCCAGGTGTTCCGCGTCGCTGAGGATCGCGCATCCCGGGGGCTCGCCCACCGATGATCGACTTTGGCTTCTTTATCCAGATCATCCCGCAGCTCTTGTCCGGCCTGCCGCTGACACTGAAGCTCGCCGGCACATCCGTCCTCTTGGGATTTGGCCTCGCGCTCGTCCTGGCACTTGCCCAACAGGGTGAGCACAAACTGGCCGTCTGGCCGATCCGCACCTTCGTCGCAGTCTTTCGCGGAACACCGCTGCTGGTCCAGATCTTCCTGATCTATTACGGCCTTGGCCAGTTCCGCCCATCCCTTCAGGCGATCGGCCTTTGGGGGCTTTTCCGCGAACCTTACTGGTGCGCGATCCTGGCTCTGACGCTCAATACGGGAGCCTATGGCAGCGAGATCCTGCGTGGTGCGATCAAGAACGTTCCCCGCGGGCTGGGAGAAGCAGCACAGGCGCTGGGCATGTCACGTCTTCTGACACTTCGACTGGTCGTTCTCCCAATCGCGTTCCGCCAGGCTATTCCAGCCTATGGCAATGAAATCATCCTGATGGTGAAGGGCACCTCACTCGCCTCGATCATCACCCTTCTGGAGGTCACAGGCATTGCCCGGAACCTGATCTCCGAGAGCTACCGCGCCATCGAGGTCTTCATGGCAGCCGGCGCGATCTACCTGTTCCTGAACTTCCTGATCGTCCGGGCAATTGCCGCTCTCGAGGTCAGGCTGACCCCATACCGGTCCCGCAGCTGACGGGCGGTCAAAATGAGAATGCGAGGAGACTGACAAGGATGCGCAACTTCGAGAAGCCGACACGCTCGGTGGCCGTTTCGGCCAAGGCCATGGCCGCAACCTCCCACCCCTATGCCACGCTGACGGCAATCAACATCCTGCAGGCGGGCGGCAACGCCATAGACGCAGCGATTGCCGCTTGCGCCGTGCAATGCGTTGTCGAGCCCGGCTCCACCGGCATCGGTGGCGACTGCTTTGTGCTCTATGCACCGAAAGGCGGCGACGAGGTCATCGCCTATAACGGCTCCGGCCGTACACCGAAGGCGCTGACGGTCGACTGGTTCGAAGAGCGTGGCATGACGGAAGTCCCGCGCCAGTCCCCCTCCGCCGTCACCATCCCCGGCGCCATCGACGCATGGACTCGTTTGCATGCGGATCATGGGCGCCTGTCTCTCTCCGAAGTGTTTGCACCCGCCATCCGCTATGCGGAAGACGGTTATGCCATCACACCACGGGTCCATCGTGACTGGCAAAAGGAGGAGCAGCTACTGGCGGCGGACAAGGCAGCCGCAGAGATCTTCCTGCCGGGTGGACGCGCGCCACGCATCGGCGAGATGCACCGTCAGCCGAAACTGGCCGCCACGCTCCGCAAAATCGCAGCCGAAGGCCGTGACGGCTTTTATAAAGGCGCAGTCGCCGAAGACATGGTGGCGCATCTGAACGCCCATGGCGGCCTGCACACGCTTGAGGATTTTGCTGCGGCCAAGGGTGAATATGTCAGCCCGGTCACGACAACCTTCCGTGGCCGCACCATTCACGAATGCCCGCCCAACGGCCAAGGCATCATCGCGCTTCTCATCCTCAACATCCTCGCCTGCTTCGACACCAAGCTCGCACCGGCATCGCCGGATCGCCTGCATCTGGAAATCGAAGCAACCCGCCTCGCCTACGCAGCGCGTGACGCTTGGATCGCAGACCCGGCCAAGGCAGAGGTTCCGGTCGATGAACTGTTGTCGGAGCGCTTTGCCAAAGAGCTGGCGGACCAGATCGATCTGACGCGTGCCCTGACCGAACTGCCAGACTTCGAAATGCCGTTGCATCGCGACACCGTCTACATCTCGGTCGTCGACGAAGACCGCAATGCCGTGAGCTTCATCAACTCCATCTTCGACAGCTTCGGCACCGGTCTGGTGGCGCCCGAATCGGGCGTCATCCTGCACAATCGCGGCCAGAGCTTTTCCCTGAAACGCGGTCATCCCAATATGATCGCGCCTGAGAAACGGCCCCTGCACACGATCATTCCCGGCATGGTGACGCGCGATGGACGCACAGAAATGTCTTTCGGGGTCATGGGCGGCTATTATCAGGCCATGGGACACGCTCATCTGATTTCCAAGGTCTTCGACTACGACATGGACATGCAGGATGCGATCGACCTGCCCCGTCTGATGCCCATCGGTGGCAAGGACCCGCGCGTCGAGGTCGAACACACGCTGCCGCCGGAAACAGTGGCGGAACTCACCCGGCGCGGTTTCGAAATCGTCGCTGCCGAAGATCCGATCGGCGGCGCACAGGTCATCCGTATCGACTGGGAAAACGGCACACTCACGGGCGCGTCAGAATCCCGCAAGGATGGGATCGCCCTGGGATACTGAAAATATTCGCCAAGCGATCGGTTTCATCAAGCAAAACGCTGCGATCCGGAAAGGGTCGCAGCGTTTTTGCGATGGATTGACCGTAGATCTGATCGACTTTACCGGGGGCGGCAATGCTTCCCCGCTGTTCCGCCGAAACGTCACAGCATCTGAAAGAGTTGACCGAGCCATTTCATCTGCTTTCGCTCCTGATAGGCCTGTCCACCTTCGTGATTGTTGAAGTCGTATTCGACCATCTCCTTTTCACCGGCATAGGCATTGAATGCCGCATAGACGGTGGACGGCGGGCAGATCTCGTCCATCATGCCGACGGAGAAGAGAGCCTTCGCCTTGGCAAGGCGGCCAAAATTCACACAGTCGAAATAGGCGAGTGTCTCGAAGACCTTCGCATTCTTGTCGCGTTGCTGGGCGAGGAACTGCGCGATCTCGGTATAGGGCTCCCGAAAAGCCAACCGGACAGCACGCGGAAAGTCGCTGAGGAATGGCACATCCGGCATCGCGGCCTTGACCCGCATGTCGAGCCCGGCCGTGGCGATCGACATGCCCCCACCCTGACTGTCGCCGCAGACAGCGATGCGATCAGCGTCGATGAACGGCAAATCCACCATGGCGTCGATTGCCCGTACGCAATCTGTCAGCAGACGGCGATAGTAGTAATCGGCACGATCGAGCACACCGCGTGTCATGAAGCCTGGAAACGAAGCCGTCGACCCGACCGGATCCGGCGTATCGCCGGCGCTCCACACACTGCCCTGCCCACGCGTGTCCATCCGGAAATAGGCGTATCCGGAAGCAGCCCAATGCAACTGATCGTGTGGCTGGCCGCGGCCGCCGCCATAGCCGATATACTGGACCACCAGAGGCAGACGCCCTTCCCTCTGCGTCGGCAGGATCAGCCATCCCTTGATCGGATGCCCGCCGAAGCCGGGAAACGTCACGTCATAGGTTTCGATCACCTTCAACGACGTGTCGGCCTTGACGATCTCCACCTTTCCGCCGGCCGATCGAGCCTCCGAGAGGGTGGCGTTCCAGAACGCTTCAAAGTCATCCGGCATGATGACGCTGCTTCGATAGGCGCCCAGTTCTGGATGAACGAGATCGGAGATCGGCATATCTGGCTCCTTGGTCGGAAGATCATGAAAAGGTAGGGGCGAAAACCGGCAACTGGGGCCTCAGGGGACGGCGTGCATATCGGGGGGCCTTGGAACGAGCTGCTTGCAGCCTAGGTGAACCTGAAAGTCTGCTCCCGCTCCGCCCCAAACCTGCAAAAAGTGCCTCCGAGGCGATACACTTCGAGCAGACCGGCCGCAACGCCTTCGGTAGAAAGTCCACGCGCCTCAATGCTTTCAAGCAAAGCATCGGTCACGGTTTGCGGGATCCTTGAGTGCATGGTCACCGTATTGGCGCGCAGGCTTGACTGGTACGCTCCGAGGTCCGCTGTTTGTGGTTTGGCGCCCCACGAATTCATGGCGCCGCCCGGTCGCACAAAGTCTCTGATGGCGCGCCTTCATCCGGGCCATCATCAATGCCCCCGCAAAGACGTTTCGGACTTTCGGGTCGTCACTGCAGCGACGAGAAGCCCGAATGCGACGACGCCGAGGATCATGGTCGACACCGCATTGATCTCAGGCGTTACGCCGAACTTGATCTGGGAATAAATCTTCATCGGTAGGGTCGATGCACCCGGTCCGGTCGTGAAGCTGGAGATGACGAGGTCATCCAAGGACAAGGTGAACGAGAGCAACCATGCAGACGCAAGGGCGGGAAGAATGTTGGGCAACGCCACTTTCAGGAACGCGATGACAGGGGGACATCCAAGATCCCTTGCCGCCTCTTCCAGAGACGGGTCAAGCTCGGCAAGCCGTGACTGCAGAACAACGGTGGCGAAACACATGGTGAAGGTGGCATGCGCGAGTGTGATGGTGAGCGGCCCTCTGTCGATACCGAGCGCGACGAACATCAAAAGCATCGACACCCCCAGGACCACCTCCGGCATCACCATAGGCGCCGCCAGAAGGCCCATAAAGATCTGTCGCCCGCCGAACCGTCGGATTCGGACCATCACCAGAGCCGCCAGAAGACCTAGCGCTGTCGCGATCGTCGCGGAGACCGCAGCAACCAGGAAGCTGACACGCGCGCCATCCAGCAGAGCCGCGTTGGAAAGAGCGGCCCCATACCACTGCGTCGAAAATCCGCCCCAGACTGTCACGAGCTTCGACTTGTTGAAGCTGAACACGATGAGGATGAGAATAGGCAGATAGAGGAACGACATGACGAGGAGGATCGAAAGTCGGTTGAAAAAGCTCGGACCACTCGAGTGGCTCATGGTCAGACCCTCATCTTGGAAAGACGCGATTGAAGAAACGTGATCGGAACGACGAGCAACAGGACAAGAAGCAACGTCACTGAGGCTGCGACCGGCCAGTCGCGATTGTTGAAGAACTCGATCCAGATCGTACGCCCAATCATCTGTGTGTCCGCACCTCCGAGGAGGTCGGGAACGACGAATTCGCCGACCACCGGAATGAAGACGAGAGCGCTCCCCGCAAAGACCCCGGATAGGCTGAGCGGAAAGGTCACGCGCCAGAATGCAGACAAGCGGCTGCATCCAAGATCGCGGGCCGCCTCTAGGAGAGAGTGGTCACGATCCGCAAGGTTCGAGTAGATCGGCAGCACCATGAACGGGAGGTAGGTGTAAACGATGCCGATATAGACGGCCGTCTGCGTGTTCAGGATCTGCAGGGGATGAGCGATGGCTCCGGATGACAGAAGTACGCTGTTGAGCAGACCGTCATTGCTGAGAATGGCCATCCATGCGTAGACGCGGATGAGCAAAGAACTCCAGAACGGCACGATAACCAGGAATACGAGGATCGAACGCCAGGGACGCCGGCAGCAGGAAATGCCGTAAGCCAGCGGATAGGCGATCAACAACGTGAGCAGCGTAGCGATTGCCGCCACTTTGAGACTGTTGACATAGGCCCGCGCATAGAGCCCGTCGCGGAGCACGAACTGAAGATTTTCAAAGTTGAGTTTGACGGAGAGCAGCGCGCCGTCCCAGGTGAACAACGGCTCGTAAGGTGGCATGCCCACACGCGTAGACGACAACGCAATGGCGAGCACCAGCAGCGTCGGCAGAAGGAACATGATCGACAGCCATAGAAACGGCGGACCGATCAAAAGTATCCGGCGCGGCAAAATTGATGTGAATGAAGTCATGCCCCTCACTCCGCCAGAAGGTGGGCAGCCTCATCGGCCCATCGGGCGACCACGGCGTCCCCGACATGGAAATCGTCACCTCCGCCGTTCACCTTCACCACATCGAGCGTGGCATTGGTCGGCAGTCGAAGCCTGTAACGCCTCTGCGCGCCCGTGTATGTGACCTCTTCGACCACACCTCGAATGCCTGCCCCGTCGCGCCCGAGTTCGATCCGTTCGGGACGAACGGATAGCCAGAGCGAGCCATCGATCGAAATGCCGGCCGGAATCCTCGCCCTGAACGGCGTATCGAAACCAGAGAGCCTGACGTTAGCCCAGCCGTGATCTTGGCTTGCGCTGGCCACATCGAAGATGTTTGCCTCCCCGAGGAATTTGGCAACATAGCGCGAAATCGGCGCCTCATAGACCGTTTCGGGAGCACCGACTTGAAGCACGCGCCCTGACTGCATGATCGCGATACGGGACGATACGGTCATCGCCTCGTGCTGGTCGTGCGTCACGATGATGAAAGTCAGCCCCAGTTCCTTCTGCAGCCGAACCAGTTCGTCCTGCGTCTCCGACCGCAGGTTCTTGTCGAGCGCGCCTAAGGGCTCGTCGAGCAGGAGAACCTTCGGACGCTTCACCAGTGCACGCGCGAGCGCCACACGCTGTCGCTGGCCGCCCGAGAGTTGCGAAGGCTTCCGCTCCAGCAAGGCTTCGAGCTGCAGCTTCTTAGCCACCTCGGACAGTCGGGCACTGATCTCGTTCTTCGGCAGTCGCTCTTGCACAAGACCGAACACGATGTTTTTCGCCACGCTCAGATGCGGAAACAGGGCATAGGACTGAAACATCATGTTCGTGGGGCGCCGTTCGGGTGGAAGCTTCGTAACGTTGGCGCCATCCAGGAACACGTTGCCGGACGTTGGATTTTCAAAGCCCGCAATCATCCGCAGAAGCGTGGATTTGCCGCATCCGGATGGGCCCAGAAGAGAGAAGAACTCCCCTCTGCCAATCTCGAGCGATATGCCGCTGACGGCGATGAAGTTTCCATAGGTCTTACTCAACCCGTCGACCGTCAGAAATGGCTTCTGCATGTGACGTCCCACTTTCCTGTCTTTACTGCCCAGCCCGGAACGTCGTCCAGATCCGCGTGCGTTCACGGTTCTGGCGCGGCGGCACCGACCTGTCACTGAACAGCTTCGCCTGGACTTCGGCAGGGGGATAGATGTTCGGATCCTTGGTAATTGCTTCGTCGACCAGAGCGGTCGCTCCAGCATTGGCATTCGCCAGGAAGACGGAGTTGCTGATATCGGCGACGACCTTGGGATCCAAAATGTAGTCGATGAATTGGAGGGCCTGATCGACATTTGCGGCGTCCGCTGGAATGGCCATCGTGTCGAAGGAGACGATCGTGCCTTCCTTGGGAAGCGAGTAATGGATCTGCTGTCCGGTTTTCGCTTCATCCGCCCTCGCGGCAGCAATCCCCACATCACCGCTCCACATAACGGCAAGGCAGAGCTGGCCCGATGCCATATCGGCAATCAGCTTGCCACTCTGCATATGGCGAATGTTGGGGCGGAGCGCCATCAACAGATCCTCGGCCTTTTTTAGGTCTTCCGCATTGGCGGAATACGGATCGAGTCCGAGATAGTTGAGCGCAATTGGAATGATTTCATTCGGGGCATCGACGATACCGATACCGCAGTCGGCAAACTTCGCCGCGATCTTGGGATCAAAAACCATTGCAAGACTGTCGACCGGAGCATCCGGAAGACGCTCCTGGATCATGGCCTTGTTGTAAGCCACACCGGTGGTCAGCCACATGTACGGCACGAGATACGTGTTGCCACTGTCGTGCTCACCCAGCAGCTTGAGAAGCTCGGGGTCCAGATTGCCGTAGTTTTTCAACTTGCTTTTGTCGATCGGCTGCAAGGCACCTGACGCAACAAGTCGCTCTCCAACGGTGGCACTCGGGAAGACAACATCGAACCCACTGCCGCCTGCCAGGAGACGCGTTTCCAGGATTTCGAGTGAATCGAAGAAATCGACCCGCGCATCGATACCGGTCTTTTCGATGAATTTGGAAATCGTATCCGGAGCGAAGTAGTCGGAAAAGTTGTATATGAAGAGCTGGTCGGCATGCGCTGTGGCCGCTGGCATCACGAGGCAGCTGGCCAGCAGCAGTGCGCGGCCAAGATGGCTGGTCTTTTTCTGTTCCATTGTAACGCACCCCAAAGCTGCCATTTTGCAGCACTTATGTTTTTGTCCTGTCCAGAGGACTACAGGAGTTGAACTCGCCGATCCTTCGAGATTTTGCGAAGTGAACCCGAGCACATCGTCAACCATAGACCGAAGGTCAGGCGACCCGCACGGGTGGCCTCTCAATCCTGCCCTTGATTGCATCCATGAAGGCCCGAACGCCTGACCGGCTTTTCCAGTCCTCCAAGGTTGCAACCTGGAATTTTGCTTTGTAGGAAAAAAGCTTCGGTCGGATTAGACCCATACGGCCAGAACGAACGAATTGTGCGCCAGGCATTATTTCCGGGCTAGTCTGCCGAGCCCCATGTCCTTTGCCAGCTTCGAACGGGCCGCCGCATAGGCCGGGGCAACCATGGGATAGTCGGCTGGTAGATCCCATTTTTCCCGATATTGGTCGGGGGTCATGTTGAAGCTCGCCTTCAGGTGGCGTTTCAACGACTTAAACCTGCGGCCATCTTCCAGGCAGATCAGATAGTCCTGTTCGATGGACTTTCGCACCGGAACCGGCGGTTTCGGCTTTTCAACGACGGGTGCTGCAGGCGTGGTGTGAGACACGCTTTGCAAAGCGTTGAATACGCTGCCAATCAGCTTCGACAAATCCGTCGAAGGAACAACGTGATTGGAAACATAGGCGGAAATCACGCGAGAGGTGCATTCGACGAGCAGCAACTCGCTCTCTTTTTGTGCCGTATCGATCATGAATGGCTCCTTTCCTTTAAATCTTGCTGGGGTTTTGGTGATTGTTGTCGCGAAGAGGCAAGCAGCGTGAAACCACCGTCCGCATGGAGCTCTGCCAATCCGGCATGGTGACCCCGTGCACAGAGGCCAGCTTGGCGGTGTGCAATCGAGAGTTTGCAGGGCGCCTTGCCGCTGTTGGATAATCCGCACTGGTGATGCGGGCGAGTTCCGCCGATGGACCGCCCATCGGGCGCGACGTTTCAAAGATTCCCGCCGCGAAATCCGCCCAGCTGGCAGCACCTCGGCCTGCGAGGTGGAAGGTGCCGCGCAACGTGCTCGCCCGTTCCTGCAGAAGGTTTCGTGCAACCGTGACGATCGCATCGGCGATATCGAGCGCCGATGTCGGATTGCCCTGCTGGTCATCGACCACGCTGAGATGGTCTCGCGTCGCCGCGACAGTCAGCATGGTCTTGAGGAAATTCCGGCCGAACGGGCTGTAAACCCAGGCCGTGCGCAGGATCACATGATCATCCGTGGCGGCTGCGAGCGCATATTCCCCTTCGAGTTTCGACCTGCCGTAAACGCCCAGCGGGTTTGTGGGATCAGTCTCCTCGTAAGGGGAAGTCTTGGTGCCGTCGAAGACATAGTCGGTCGACAGGTGGATCACCGGAATACCCAGCCTCGACGCGACCCGTCCTATCTCTCCGGGGGCAATGCTGTTTACGGCATGGGCGCTCGCCTTGTCCGTCTCGGCCTGATCCACGGCCGTATAGGCGGCGGCCGAGACGATGATGTCGGGCCGCCGGGCCGTGATCGCACCATCGATCGATCGCGTGTCGGCAAGATCGAGGTCCGGTCTGCCCAATGCCAGAATTTCAAACTCCTCTTGATGCCAGCCAAGTTCGACCAGCGCGCTTACCACCTGTCCCTCGCGGCCGGTCACCAGCATGCGGAGCGGTTTACGGCCCGCCTCAATGTCTTTGCGGCCGAGGGATGAAAGTCGTGACCACGAAGATGCGTTATCCGCAGACGAGCCGCTCATCTTGTCGGCCCTTCGTATCGGAAGACCTCACCGAGTTCGGCAAGGGGCGGCTGCCTTGCGTCCTTCTCCGAAAGACGGGCGGAAAACCCATCAAGGGGCCACGCAATGCCAATCTGCGGGTCACTCCAGAGCAGCCCCCGGTCATGTTCGGGGCTGTAATAGTCGGTGACCTTGTAGGCCACGATCGTATTCTCGGTCAGGGTGCAGAAGCCGTGCGCAAAGCCGGGCGGGATCCAGAGTTGCTGGCCGTTATCGGCGGACAGTTCGACCGAAACATGCTGGCCGAAGGTCGGAGAACCGCTCCGCAGGTCCACCGCAACGTCGAAGATGGCGCCGGCCAGACAGCGCACGAGCTTTCCCTGTGCTCTGGGCGCGAGCTGAAAATGCAATCCCCGAACGGTGCCCCTCTCCGCCGACAGGGATTGATTGTCCTGGACGAAGTGAAAATCACCGACGTTCTGTGAGAAAATGTCCTGTCGGAACGTCTCCGAGAAATATCCGCGATCATCGCCAAAGCGACGTGGCGATATCGTGAAGACGCCATCGAGTTCCAGTCGTTTAACGTGCAATTTGGTCTCCTTCTGATGTCGGCGTGGCCGTTTGAACGGCCTCGATAAGTCTGGGCGGCGCAACTCCGATCGCTCGACCAGCTACAGCCGAGGAACCCGGCGCGCGGGCAAACAGGAGAGCGGCAAAAAAAGCGAAGAGCGAGGCGATCCCCATCGTTCGCAGCGGGTAATCGACCGTGGAATGGACGAGAATGATGAGGATCGCGATGAAAGCCGTGCGCGCAGAATCCCGATGGCGCACCCGGATGAAACGCATGACGATGGCAGCGAGACACCCAGCGAGAATTAGCGTTCCCGCAAGCCCTCCCTCCAGGATCAATTCGAGGAAATCGTTGTGCGCGTGGTTCACGAAGGCCGAATAGACCTGTTCGAGCTTTTCGTAGCGCGGATAAACGAGATCGAAAGTGGAGAATCCCGTTCCAAGGGGCCACTGATCACGAATGGCGTCCCATGTGGTAAGGGCATAGTCGCGACGATCGAGGATCTGGTCGCCTTCCACCTCCGTAAACTTGATCCATAGCCCATAAAGATAGGCGGTAGCCACCAGACCCAGACCGGGTGCGAGAATGGCTGCGGATCTCGACCCACGTGCGATCATCACGAAGGCGAGCAGCGAGACGAACAGTCCGATCAGCACGCCCGCCCGCGATCCTGCGGCGAGAAGAAACAGGAGGACCAGCGTGACAAGCAGCAGATTCCAGACCCGCATATACCCCTGAGGGCGCATGGTCAGGGCCGCGAGGATACCGACGGCGACGTAAACGGAGTAGTGATTTTCGTTCTGAAATGCGCCGAGCTCCGCCTGATAGCCCAGCAGATCGGACAACCAGGACATATCCGATTGCGAGAAGGTGACGAACGACAAGGCGAGATTGACCAGCACTCCCGCGACCACGAACCGTCCAAGAAGGCCCAATTCCGGCTCGTCGAACTTGCTGAGCGCCAGAAACAGAACGATCATGGTCAGACATGAAATCAAGCCGGATATCGTCCGGTAAGACGAGAGGCTGATCGTCGTGGTCGAGCAGGATCCGATCGCCGGCATATAGGTCTGCGGCCGCAGGCTCTGTAACCACTCACAGGGCAAGGGCATGATCTGGATGCAGCCGAGCAGCGCGATGGCTCCAAACAGGGCAAGCCCCGCAGTGGAGACGGAACGATCCCAAAGCGTCACAATGACATAGGTGGACGTGGCGATCATGAGGACCTGCAGGACATGGTCCATGAGAAGACCGCGCTCGGTCCCACCGCCCATGATCTGGCATGCCAACACGGCAAGACCAATGACGAGCCGTACGAAAGAAGAAGAAGAGGACGTCCGGATCATGGCGCGCTCACGATCCGGACGTCGTCAAAGCGGACCCTGCCGGAATATCGGTCGTTCCAGCTTCCCGTCATGGCACGCGTCCCGAGCCGCAAAACCTGCAGCCCGCAATGATCCGGGGGAACAACAAGCTCGGCCGAAATCGCCGTTATCGGATAGGTCCCCTGCTCGACCGGCAGTGTGCCCAAAACCGTCCCCGGCTTGAAGCAAGCAATGCTCCAGAAGAGGCCCTTGGGCAAAACCGCGCCCTGCGCTGATGCCTTCACCGACAGACGGTAGCGTCCGGACGCCAGGTTGAGAAACTGGCGGATACCTGGGTCTCTGACCGGCGCCTGCAGGAAATCGATCGAAAGGCCAGGAGTGGAGGCGCCGTCACCCGGTTTTGCCATGGACGTTGCCAACCCCGGTTGCCGTTTGACCATCCAGTCGAAGGGGGACCCGCTCGGAGCGTCCAGAAACGAACCGTTATAGACATTGCCTGCGAGTTTCTGCCGCTCATCGTCCAGGGTCACGAGAAAAGTCTGATAGGCTTCGTCATAGCGGCCTGCCGTCAAAAGGGCCCCCAGCACCTGGTTGATCTCGCCGGCGTTCTGCTCGCCCTGCCCTTGCGCCAAATCCCACAGGAGATCGGCCGCGAACAACGCGCCGTCCGGTGACTTGCTCAAACTGCTGATGAAGCTCACACGCCATGGCGGCGCCATCTTGAGGCGTTGCACGAGCAGGCGTCGCTGGTCGGCTCCCCTAAAAATCTCGGGCAGACGATCAGCGTAGACCGGGATCCTGTCGGGCCACCGACGGAAGAGAGCATCGACGCGATCGACCACGGTCGCCTGGTCATTCTGTGCCGCCGAATATTCGATCATCCATTGCAATGCCTGCAATTCCGTCGGCGCCAGGACAAGGGCATGCCGGAAAGACGTGAGTGCGTGCTCCACATCCCCCTTTTTCGCCTCTGCGACACCTCGCACGCTATACAAACGGGCATCGCCCGGCGCCTCTGCGGCCATGCGTCCCGCAGCCGCCATCAGCTGATCGATGTCAGCCGTATCTGCCGGACCGCCAAGTCGTTCTTCAGACAGCGTGATGAATGCATCCACGTTGAAGGGATTCAAGCGCAGTGCGAGCTTCGGGTCCGTGTCCTCAAGCAATTGACTTGATGCGATCAAGGATATTGTCGAAATGCTGGCGGATGCGAAAAACAACAAGACCCACCGACCAATTCCAGACATCTCGATCTTGCCCCTCTGTATTCGACGACACTTCCGGCAAGAGATTGCTGGACGAGGAATACGTGTAGTATTTGTAGTTCAGGTTTCCGTACCTGTAGTTGTGCTCGAACTTTCCGACGGTGAACATCGTCAGCGCGACGCCGACCACATTTGCACCCGCAGAGGTCAGGCGCCGGACTGCCATGGTCACGGACTTGCGGGACACCTTGCTGGTCGAAACGATGAAGAGCGTCGCGTCCGCAAGGCGGCTCAGGATCGGGACGTCGGCAATCCCGATGACAGGAGGCGCATCGATGATGATCATGTCGAACTGCTTGCGCAGACTGGAAACGATGAGGCTCATCCGAGGGGACGACAGAAGGTCCGCCGGGTTTTGCGGAACGGTGCCAGCCGAGATGAAGAAGACATTCGAGGATTTGCCGCGCCGGACGAGACGCGCAAGGTCGCCGCGCCGCACGGTGTTGGTCAGCAGGTTGCTCAGACCGATGACATTGTCCTCGTTGAAGCGGCGGTGAATGCTGGGCTTGCGCATGTCGGCATCGATGATCAGCACCCTGCCCCCCAGTGAGGCGAAGTCTTCCGCAAGCTTGATCACGGTGGTCGATTTGCCTTCACCAGGCTCCGAACTCGTCACCAGAAGTGTCGCGGGCGCGCCCTCGGCACCGGAGAACTGCAATGAGGTGCGCAGGGAGCGATAGGTTTCGGAGAGAGCGGACTGAGGGTTCGTCAACTGCTGCTCGAGGTCGATCTCGGGCACAAGTGGCAAGACGCCCAAGACCGGAAGACCAAGCTCCTTTTCGACCTGGTCGGAATTGCTGAAGGCATTGTTGATCAGTTCCGCCACATAGATGACAGAGGCAGCCAGCAACAGGGAAATGATGGCACCGATCGCAATGTTGATCGGAAGGCTGGGCGAGAACGGCATGGTCGGGCTGACCGCCAGATCCACCACGGCCGCGTTCTGCGTCTTGAGTTCCGATCCGACAGCGACGTCGTTGAGTTTGCCGATCAGGCTGTCGTATTGCGCACGGTTGGAATCGACCTCACGCTTCAGGATCGTGTACTGGATGTTCTTGTCCTGGTAGGTCGACTTCTCTGCCTCCAGCTCGGTTATCTTCTTCTGGAGATCTGCGACCTTGGCCACCGTCTCCTGGTGCTTCAGCCTGATGGAGTCCGTGATGGCAAGGATACCCATCTTGAGTTGCTTTTCCGTCTCGCGGATCTGCGACGCCAGCTGGCGCATCTCCGGGAAGTCTGGCTTGAAAAGCAGCCGCTTGCTCTCGTAGTCCCCCTTCAGATCGATGAGCGTGCCGCGCAGCTTGTCGAGTGCAGCGCTGCCCAAGACCTGTTCAAGACTGTCCCCCTGCCCTGCATCGATCTGCTTGACCAATCGGTCAAAGTCGAGGTTTTCCTGGACCGCCTTTGAGAGGGCGGCGTTGATATCGGACAGGTTCGTATCGAGAAGCGAACCCTCGTTCCCCGTCACGGTGATACCTGCGGTTTTCGCATAGGCGACCAGGGCCCGCTCAGACTCCTGGAGCCTTTCCTTCACCAGAGCCACCTGCTCCTGGATGAATTCCCGCGCCTGCACGGAGGTCTTGCTGCTCTGGTCGATCCGCAGATCGATGAAGCTCTGGGCAATCTGGTTGGCGATGTCGCGCGCATAGGCCGGGTTCTGGTCGCGGTAGTCGATGGTGAGCAAGCTCGTGTTGGGAACAAGCTCGACCTTCAGGTTCGACATCACACGGGATGTCGCGATGCGCATCAGCGCATCCGGCGGAAGCGAGCTGTCCGTTTTCTGAGGTTCCGAACCGAACGCCCGGTAGAAAATGTTGAGCGGCGAAATGCGGGCACGGGGAAAGAGGAAATCCTCCCGTTCCGTCAGGTTCAGGGCATAGACGACCCGCTCGGCGAGCGCACGGCTCTTCAGCTTTTCCCGGGCCGTCTGGAAAGCCCTGATGTCACTGCTTTCGCTCGTCAGTTCCAGATCCTCGAAAACCCGTGCCGAGGGCACCAGGACCTCCAACTTGGCAATCGCCTGGTATCGGGGCGTCTGCATCAGCGTGAGCAATCCGGCCAGCACTATCCCGGCCGCCAGGAGGCTCAGGATCAGCCAACGATACTGAAGCACCCGGAAGAAGAGACCGATCATGTCGAGGCTGGTCGCCCGTGGATAATAATCCACGCCGATATCCCGCCCCCGTTGGTAACCGGCATAAAACGCTTCCGAGGGAGGCGTCATCGGATGGTAGGGATCCGCCGCGGCAGCCGGCTGATTTCTATCGAACATCTTCAATCCATTCCTAAATTGCCAAGGCGAGGAGCTCAGGGAATTGCAGCAATTCCCGTTGCGACCCGGGCCGAGAGGCCGAGCGCTTCTTTGAGGCTGTTGATTGCAACCAAGCTCTGCGACCTGAAGACGACCACGACGTCGCCGCCATAGATGCGCGGGTTCTCCGCATGCCCGTCGCGAATTGTTCCGACATCGTAATTGGCGACCAGCTTGCGCTCGCCAAATGCGCGGTACACGTAGACCTTCCGCTGATCGGCAAGTTCTCTCAAACCACCCGCGAGAGCGATCGCGTCGAGAAGCGTCGTGCCGGGTGAAACGGGATACAACCCCGCCTTCGCCACCTCGCCATCGACCGTGACCCGTTGGCCCGACGACTCCTTCAGGAAGATCGACACCTCGGGGTACTGCAGGTACCGCGCGCCATACAGCTGCTCGAGTTCCAGTTCGAGCGCACGAATGCCCTTGCCCGCCGCATTCACCGGGCCGACCAAAGGCAGAGACAAGGCGCCGCGGGAATCGATCTGTACGGTTCGACTGAGCTGTTCCGCTTGAAAGACGTCGATGGTGAGCACGTCGCCCGGAAGAAGAGGCTGATCCATGCCGCCGGCCGTGTTGACCGGCGCGGGCAGTGCCCGAACGAGTTGCAGATCACCGGACGCTGTTTCAGCCTGCCCCGGTGATGTGGCCATGGGTGAACCTGAACTGCCGCACGATGCAAGCGCGAGCAAACCGGCCGACAGGAATGTTGCGAGAAGGAGGCGGGAAATCGTCAGCATCTTAGAGCCCTGCCCGCAAAAGCGTGAGGAGCCGACCGACGCCGCTCCCGGAGGTCATGGGTCGGCGTGGAAGGAGGTGCTGACGCGCAGCATCCGGAAGCATTCCGTCTGAAAGAATGATCTGGGGGATCTCGATGAACATGCGCTGTGCTGTCTCCTCCCCCCATCGGCTGGCAACCAGTTTCATGGCGGCTGACATGCGCGGGGCACGGGCGCGTGGGCTATGGGCATCGCTTGCCACGAAGACGAGGAGGCCGGCATCGACAAAGCTCGCAGCCTGCGCCTGCGCGGTCATGCCGAACCGCCCCAGAAGCGAGTCCGCCGTCAGTTGCAGCGGGCAACCAAGCTCCGCGATCTTGACGAGAAGCTCCGGGCGCCGCTCCGCCCAGCTGAGCCTTTCCGGGTGGGTGATGACGGGAATGAAGCCGGCGTCCTTCAGGCGTAGAACGAAATCCTGCAATCTCGGCGGAACCACGAGATGCGGAAGCTCAAGCAGGAAATAACGCGAGTCATTGAGTGTCGGGATATCGCCCCGGAGAAGTCTCTCGGGCAAATCCCAGGCGAGATGGGCTTCAGCTCCACAAAACAGCGTGAGCGGGATACGCAGTTCACGCAGCGCCTGTTGCAGGACCTCAAGCACCGGACGGATGGTCGCCCAATCATTCGGATAGACACCCTCTTGGACATGCGGCGTGCAGGCCATGTGGGTGATGCCGTCCGCCACAGCGATACGGGCCATCTCGATGGAGATGTCGAGCTCGCTTGCGCCATCATCGAGGCCGAAGAGGATATGCGAGTGGAGGTCAATCATGCTTTGACTCGTCCTTGCTGGAACTTGCCACCTGCGCTGAACACATGCCGGAGCGCGCGGCTATCAACGGCTGACCCGCTCGTCTTTCCGGGCGATCGAAATCATCACTTTGCCGCCGGCCAGAACACTGAGGACGCTGATGGGCACCGGTGACTGTGGAGCCGGTTGCGTCGGTCCGGCTGCGCGGGCAGCTTCAGCGCGGACACACCAAGACCCATGCTCGTCCTCGATACGGATCAGTTGCTTCTCCGATACCGAGAGCGTGCAGGTGTCGCCGATCTTGAGGATCGTCGCCGACGACGGTCCGGTGAGCAGGCGTCCCGGCAAAGAGACTTCCATGTCTGCCCGCGCCGGCCGCATGCCTTCGGCCTGGGAAACAAAGACCTTGCCCGTAACTTCCCGAAGAATCGCTGTCGATGCCAGCGGCGCGCGGCAACCACAAATGGAAGGTGGAACCGCCTCAGGCGGCGCGTCCAGTCCCAAGGAGGTGATCGCTATCAAGCAGAACGCTGCGGATGTCTTGAAATGACCATTCATTGTTGTTTTCCTTGATTGGCTGTCGAAAGGGTCTCGCTCGTCTGCCAATCGGCAGAAAGCATCTCGAAGTACTGATCCGCCACGATGCTCCAGCGATATTTTCTGTCGGCAATTTCCTTCATCCACGCCCCGGCATCGGCACGTATTTCGCACGCGATAAGGGCGCTGAGATCGAGAGAGGAACGGAAATAGTCTGCCCGGCCTTCGGTCGTGTGCCTGTTGTAGACACAGTCGAAAGCGACCACCGGCAGTCCGAAATGCATCATTTCGACCAGCGAGGGATTTGTGCCCCCGGCCGAATGGCCGTGTACGTAAAAGCTCGCATCGATCCGGATGCGATAGAGCTCATCCGGATCGTAGATCGGATCGAGGAGATGCAGATTGGCACAAGCAGCATATTTGCTCCGCAGCCGGCGTCCGTAATCGCTGCTGTCCCAGTTACCGACAAAGACGAGATCGCGCTGACTGGAGGCGAAGGCCTCCAGGATCATGTCGATGTTGTTTTCCGGCTCGATGCGGCAGAGCGCCAGAGCGTAGCCAAGCGAACAAGGGAGGGAACGCACGGCAGAGCATGCATCAGACGGCAGGTTGACGGCGTGATCGCCGCCATAAGCGATAACCTTCGGGCTGATGCCATAGGTATCACTCAGGTAGTCCGCGATACCCTGATTGTCTGCGACGACCTCATGCGAGAAGCGGACAGCCATCCATTCGGAGAAGCGCAGGAAGTGGCGGGCAAGGCCTTTCCACTTGTCCCTTCGCCACTCTATCCCATCGACATTGGTGACGATCCGCATGCGCGAAACGAGCCTGATCACAGGCAGGATCGAGGCTCCCGAAACGCCGAGAAGCAACACGACATCACAGCCGCGCCAGACGCACTGAAGAAGCGTGGTCGCATCGTAGAGCACGCTCTGAAGACCGTTCGCCTTCCAGCGCGAATAATAGAGGCTGGCACCAAGATAGTTCGATGGCTGCACATCATAGGCCGGGGCGCTGCAGTAGACGGCAAGATCCGTCCCCGAACCGCGTGCCTGATGTTGGCGTACAAGGTTTTCCGCAAGCGTTTCGAAGCCGCCGTAGCGACCGGGCACGCCCACCGTGCCGAGGATTGCCGCCTTCATGCGCGGATCTCCCTGTTCTGGAGGCGACTGAGGTGATCCTTCAGCAGAACCGCAAAATTGGCCTGGCTGTAGCGATCAGCTTTCCGACGGGCCGCTGACGACAGCTGCAGGCACAATGTCGGGTCACTGGCGAGGCGGCAGACACACTCCGTGAGATCAGCCAGTTGCCGTGAATCGATCAGAAACCCGTCCTCGCCATCACTGACGATCTCGGTCGGCCCGCCGACCGGCGGTGCAATCACCGGAATCCCAAAGGAGAAAGCCTCGGTGATGGTAAGCCCGAAGGTTTCAACACAGAGGTCCACCCGAGACAGGTTCACGACGAGATCGGCAAACGCATAGAAGCGCGCGGGATTATTCACCTTCGGATAGATCCGCAGGTTGGACGGAATCTGAATGTTCTTCAGGTACTGTGCGATCTCGTCGCCCTTTGCATTCAAGACGAGATCAAACGCGATATCGTCCCGCCAGAGCAGCGTGCCGGCGAGATTGATGAATTCGGGAACGCCCTTGAAGTCACGCGGCGACGCAAGCATCAGAACGCGAAACAGGCCGCTTCGGCGAGGCCAGAACGGCGTGTCACGCCCCTTGGACTGAAGCGAAGGCGACACCGGGTTCGGGATTACGACCGATCGGTGGGGATGCGTCGGCAGCCGGTTGCGATGATCTTCCGACACGTAGATCAGGAGATCCGCAAAGCGCGTGGCCGCAGCTTTCAAGAGCCACCGCAGCGGGGCTGGCGACAGCGACACTTCGTGCAGGTGCCAGACCAGACGTCGCTTCTTCGCCCATGCCCAGAACGCCGCACCGACAGGCAAGAGCGTGTTCACATAGATGATCGCATCCGGAGCAATGTCCCTGGATGTGCCGAGCATGCGAAAGAGGCGAAACTGGCTGCCGATCAGCGACGCCAGCGTCAAAAGACGGAAGCGGCTGCGACGATACCCATAGCGTCGCATCGTGACGTTGGCGTTGTCCAGCAGACCACTGCCGGCGGAGCCGACATAAAGCAGGCTCCCCTCGTTCGAAGGCGCCAACGCTTCGATGGCGCTGAGCAACACGCGCGGGCTGCCGGAATTGTCGTTGAGCAGGTGGCAAAAGACGATCATCGCACCGCCACCCGCAACTTCGATCTCGCGACCCTGTCGCGGTCAGCGAAAATATGGTCGACAATCGCGGCGGCGGCTTCTTCGGCAAGCCCGTTGTTCGGCACCTCCGTCATGGCGCCGCGTCGAACCAGATCACCATAGGCCAGGTTGAGTTGGTTGATATGGCCGAGCGTCAGCTCTTGCTTGCGCGCATGCGCAACCTCGGGCCTTACGCTGATGAAGAAGCTGTAGGTCGGCAGTGGGATGACACGGGCGAACGCGCGGAGCAGCCACTTGGGCAGCCGGATACGGCTGCGACCGGGATCGGCAATCACATCGTGATAATAGCGATCGAACAGGACGATCCGACGGTCAATAAGCGCTGGCCGGACGCGGCGGAAATAGCCATGGACATAATCAGCGACATAGTAAGAAAGCCTGACCAGAGACCCGAGGAAACCGGAGGCAGGGCTGCGATGCGGCCGCGCGTAGTCGGCATCCACCGCCTGCACCGCACCGGTTGCCTTGGCCAGTTCAGCAATACGCGGCAGAACGGACGGCCTGAAATGCCCCCTGTGGGCCAGCGCATCTCCACCAAAGACCAGAGCCAGTTCGGCGAGAACAAGTTCGATCACCGTCGTTTTGCCCGCACCATCGGGACCGCTGATCGAAAGCCAGAAACCATGTGGTCTTGCGCGGTTCAGCAAACGATGCAGCGTAAACCGTGGTAACAGAAGATGCGCACCCGCGCGTTGCGCCTTCCAGGCTCTGAACACCATCCGACGCCGCTGACGAGGCGGCAGCACGGCAATGGAAGAGGCATGCCCTGACCGGATAGTATCCAACTGCCGGCGTGCCTCGCCATAACCGACGAGGGGGGTGAGCCTATCCAGGAGAGCAGACCAATTGCGGCTGACGATAGCCGCAAACGCCGTATCGTATTTGGGATGCAGCGGCTTGCCGACCGCAAGGTGGAACAGCCATTTGTCTAGCAGCATCACCCGCTCGGAGACGACAGGGATGCCGTTGTGCCAACGCAAGTTCTGCAGCATCTCTTCAGCGGAAAGAAGCTCGACGCCATAGACTTGGCTGCAGGTAAAGAAGTCGATCTGCAGGCCGACGATCCCGCTTGGTATCCGTTTCACCAGCGCAAGCTGCGTCAACCGCTCATCGGCATAGGAATTGGCAAAGAGATAGCCGAAGTCTCGCCCAAGACGCGCGACGACACGAACCGCCTGATCAAGGTCCTTCGGACTGACGACGATATCGAGGTCCCGCGCACCGACCTCCTCCGGAAGCTGCTCGTGGTTTCGCATGACCGCATAGTCGATGCCGGCGACGGTGAGATCGAAAAACAGCCGCATGAGCAAATCGGTCTGGGGCGTCGGCACGCGTACGGGTAACGGGATCGACGTCATGACTGCACCGACTGTGTCTTGAGTTTCTGCAGGATGAGCTTCGGCGAGGTGACCGCGACGAGGCCGAGGAAGACGCCCATCCTGAGGTAGCGGCGGCTCGCATAGGCGAAGCCGGCCCGCTTGTAGAAAGCCGCAGCGAGATCCGAACGCCGATCTGCCAACCGCTGAAAAAGCGTTCGCGATGCGAGGAACTCTGCAAGTCGACGCTCGCCGAGCCCCTTGCGTCGGCGGATCATGCAGTCCTTGATCCAGCGCATCTTGAGCTGCATGACCGCCACATTGCGCGTCGACAGTGAGCCTGTAGGCTTGCGGTAGAAGAAAAGTGGTTCCGGGATCGCAATGAAATGTCGACCGCTCGCGCCGAGGTCGGCCATACGGCACCACAGGTCGAGGTCCTCGGCATAGTCCTCGTAGCGGAGACCCTTGGAATTCGGCAGCAGGTCCTGCCGGTATCCTCCAACGGCTAATGCGTCACGACGCCAGATAAGCGTCACCACCGTCATGAATACGAGTTTGTTTTGCTGGAATTGTTTGAGGGCGGCCGCGCGATTGGTGGGCCCAACCTTCAATAGCCCCAAGCTCTTTGGTACATCTGCCTCAGATTCGAAGTAGTGTGCATAGCAGCCCACCCCCAACAACGACGGATCCGATTCGAGTATTCTTGCCTGCCTCTCCAACAGCCTTGGCTTGGCAATATCATCGGCATCAAAAAACAGAATGCACTCACTTTGGGCCTCTTCCAAACCCAGCTGCCGGCAGAATGCGGGTCCTCTATTTCGCGAATTCCGCAACACCCGCACACTTCTGAATGTGGCCGCGTAGTCTCGCACGAGTTCGTACGAACGATCACTCGAAGCGTCGTCGATGACGAGGATTTCTTGAACTGGATAAGTTTGCTGGCGTAGCGACTCCAAGGTTCTGGTGATGGTGCGTTCCGCGTTGTAGCAACATACAACTATCGTCACCTCCAGCGCCTGTTTTCTATTCAAAAAATCGGTCAAGAGCGGCTCCCGGTATCTTGGTATATTTGGTCCATGGACGATGCGAGCGCAGCATAAGCGTGGCGCTTCCGGGCGATCGTCTGTGCCGATCGAGCCAGTGACTGTCTGTAGGTTTCATCAAGGGCGAGCCGCCGAATGGCAGCGGCAAAGTCGGCAACCGGATCCCGATCATGTCGGAGAGCCACCGTGATGCCGGCCTCCTGCTTGACCGTGCGGCCGGTGGCGTCACCCTCCAGGCAAACGACCGGCAGACCCGTCAACATGGCCTGCAGCACGACAGTCGACAGTCCGTGATGGAACGAGGGATAGAGGAACACGTCGCTACGATTGAGCGCCTCAACCAATCCCGCCATGTCCAGACGGCCCGTAATCACCACCCGATCGCCATGGAGATGCGCCGCAACCATCCGGGCGATTTCGGAGCGCAATGGGCCATCACCCACCATCGTCAATCGAGCGGAAGGGTCGTTTTCGAAAAACCGCAGGGCTGCCTGAAGCGCTAGGAGTGCACCTTTCCAGTCTTTGAATTCACCGGCGAACAGAAGGCGCAGTTCCCCTCCCCGCGACAGATCGGCCTTCGGCTGCACCATGGACGGTGTTTCCTCGATCCCGGTCTGGGTGAAAGGCAGCATTTTGCCCGCCAGGTGTCGCGGCATGGTTTCCGGCGTGTGCGACAGTATCCGGTCGGCTCTCCGCCCTGATATCAACACCAGAGGATCCAGATACCGCATCGCATAGCGAGCAATCACCCGCAGCCGATCCTTAAGTCGGGATGTCGCCGATAGCCTTCGGCGAAGGACAGGATGGGTGTCCTCGCTTCCGACCGGACCCCACAGGAGAGGGCCTTGAGCAAGCGCCAGCCCTGCCGGCATCCAGTCCATGCCGCCCGTCAGGTGATGGCAGAGATCATATGCTGTTGCCCTCTGCAAACGCCTGGCAAGCAAACCCGATCCGACCTGCCACAGGTAGTAGTAGAGCAGGAAGAACCGCCTGCCCTTCTTGTAGAAACGGAAGATCCAGGGGAGATCAAAATAGATGAACTCAAGGTTGGGCGGCCGACCATCGCGTCGGAAGGCCTCTTCGTGGATGGTGCGCAGATTGGCGCGGGTGATCACCGAAATTTCATGGCGCTTGGCAAGCTCAAGAACGAGCCTCCACGCGATTTCCCCTTCGCTGCCGCGACCGGTTTCACAGGCATAGGCTGAGATGAGGACCTTCATCGGGGGCCTCCTCGGACAAAAGCAAAGCTGTCTGTCGGGGATGCCTTGGCGAAGTGATGAACGGCCCGTAGCAGAAGCAGGCTGTACCAGAAGATCTGGCTGTTCCATGCGGAGTTGCCGAGAACCGGTCCCCAGAGGAGGATCAGAGGCAGTGTCTGAAGATTGGTGAAGCGAAGAAGATAGGCGCGGAGAAACAGGGTCGTACCGATGATGCCGGCAATCATAATATAGCCTGGGATGAAACCGGCCATGGCCGCATCTTCGCCCACCCCCACCAGACGTCCTTGAACATACTGGGTGACGATCTGGTATCCGCCTCCGAACCAGACGGACGGGTCATCCAGACTTGCCGACTGCAGGAAGAGGATCAATGGCATAACGCGCACTGCGCCGCTCTGGTCCGCCTGGACCAGCGCCATGATGTCCATCGTCGGCAAGGCCGTGAGGAAGCCGACGAGACGATGGACGGATTCCAGCTCAACGGATTGGAGGATGGGCCAGGTCATGATCAACAGCAGGGCACATCCGACGATCCACCGCAGTCTCAGCGCAAGGACGATGGTCAGAGGCAGAAGCGCGACCGCAAGCGAGCTGCCTGTCAGCGCCTGACTCACGGAAAAGGCGACCACAACCCATGTCTCACGCTGCCAAAGTTCGCTGAAGCTCAGGGGCGGAGCACCACGCCGCGCGAGGATGAGATAGGAAAGCATGGTGGAAGACAGCGCGCGCGCCGCATGGGATGGCTCCACGGCAAGAGAGTTGTAGCTCCACGCGCCCTTGGACAACATGCCGTTCAGGATCGGCAGGCCGGCCAACGAGCAAAGCATCTGCACCACGGAAACGGCAGCGAAGGCGAAGACCAGCTGGCGCAGAAGTTCGATCAATCGTTCGCGATTGACGAAGCCGCTCTCAAGCGTCCCGGCAAAGGCGATGTATGAGAGCGCGAACATCCCGGTATATCCGAGGCTGGTGACATTGGTGGTGCCGCCATGAGCGAGTTCGACAACGATTAGGTATGCAATCGCCGCCGCAGACGAGCCGAAATCGCGCTCCAGCGGCAACCGCAAAACGATGATGGTCGGCAGAGCGAGAGCCGCTACGAGAATGACCAAGACGTTGCGCTGATCTCCTAGAACGAACAATGAGATGGCCGTGCCGAAGGAGACGAGCAGAACCCTTGCGACCAACCAATGCGGCGTGGCCCGCATCGGGCGTGCACCAGCCCAAGCGGGCATGGCCAGCTGCCTGCCAGAACGCGGGGAGAAGACTTCGCTCATCGCAAGCCCCCCTGTACCCAGGTGCGCAAACGGGTCATTGCGAGCATCACCTGATAGGAGATGTTCAAGGCCGCCAGGGATGCCTTGCCCGCACCGCGATACCGCGCGTGATAATATCTGCGGCTTTGCGCCCAAAGGGACAGGCGGCGCACGGGATCGCCTTTCTCGGCGGTACGATGCGCGTGAACAGCCGAGATCTCTCCGGTGTAGACGGAATTCAGACCCGCCCGCCGAACCTGCTCTGCAAGAATCGCCTCTTCGCAGTAGAGGAAGACGTTCTCGTCGAAATAGCCGATGCGCTCCAGGAACGTGCTGCGAACCAGGAAGCAGCATCCGCTCAACTTGTCATTGCCCGTCGGTCGACCCGGCTTCGGATTGCCGCCAAAGCGTCTTCGCGACAGGCCGGCGAGAAGCATGAAGACCGGGGATAGAATTTCCCTGACAAAGCCCGGCTCGAACATGGGGTTTTCGTTGACACCAGCGAGGCTCCAGATGGCGGAGGCAGCAACCGCATTCCGATCCGATCGAAAGAGGGTCTTGGCCAGTGTCAAAAGGTAGTCGCGGTCGTCGATACGGATGTCCGGATTGACGATGAGAACAGCCTCGCAACCGAGCGACACGGCAAGGCGCGCGCCGATATTGTTGCCTGCGGAGTAACCGGCATTACGGTCGTTCAACACGAAGAGCCCGTCACCGTGCCGGTAGCCAGAGGGAATATCGACGCCGGCGCGAAGCTCCCAGACATCCGGGAGCGCGTCCCGAACGTCCTGGCGCATGCGTGCGCGGCTGGCACTATGAGATCCGTTGTCGACGACAACGACGTCCACAGCCACGCCTTGCTGCGCCAGTATCCCATCAAGGCATACCGGCAGATCACGGTCACTGTTGTAAGTGAGGATGACAACGCCCAGCTTCAGCATGCTGGTGCCCCCCACTGACGAAGGCAAGCATCGATCAGGCGACCGCGCCGATCACCATCTGTCCAACCACCAATGCTTCCGGCGTAGTCGAGCTGCCGCTGCAGGTAGAAGGCGGCATGAAGGAGCAGCGAAACGAGCACGCAGGTCCGGACAGTCTCCAGATCCAGATCGGAAAACAGCGCCCCAACGCGCTGGTTCAGGTCCGAGATAACGTCTGCCGGATCGGCGCCATGGCGTGTTGCCAGCAGGTAGTGAACGAGATCGTAGCCAAGCGGCAAATCGTCGGCTGCGTATTCCCAATCGAAGACATAGAGCCGAGGCTCCAGCATGATGCAGTTCCAGGGCGTGAAGTCCCCGTGTGCCAGGGCGACCGGAAGCCCATCGACAAAGCGGGACGCTCTCGCTGCGCCGGACAGCAAACGTCTGGTCCAGGCTGCAGGCAACCGGATCTCGTTCGCCAAAGCCCGCACGCTCTCGAACGCGCGATGAACCCCATTGCTGCGCGTTCGCGACGCCAGCTCACTCAGGAAGCGGAGATGGGCCCCACCCGGACGGACGCTGCTTTTGGCGCCGAAGGTTTTCCGGCTGTCTGTGACAAGCACGCTTGGCCGCACCGCACTGCCGGGATCGAACGCCAGGACCGCAGGCGTGTCGACGGTCGCCAGCGCAAGGCGACCGACGCGCCGCAACATCTCCGCCTCGCGGGCCAGATACGGCTTCACCAGCGGTCTGCGGCTGACCTTGGCGTAACCGAGAATATCGCCATCCTCCGCCATCAGCTGGATCGCAGTCTTCCGGTGAGGTCCGGCGGTTCCGGTAAAATATGCGCAATGCGCCAGCCCTGCGGGGCGCTTCCCCGGCAAATTCGGAAGGGCGCCAAAGCGTAAACGGCCCGCGCTCCAACCGCTGGAAACGCCCAGTCGAGCCGCAGTAGTTACCCCGGCTTTGATGATGGTGGCTGCGAGAGACACAGGCTGGAACATCGCCATTGCGGCCGCCGATGGCCGCCCGCCGCTGATCGGGATCAGCCACCAGCGATCGTTGGTCCGCGCTTTCAGGAGCCCATAGGGCCGACCGCCATCAGACACGGGCGCGACGCCAAGAGCAGCCAGATCTTCCAGGAACTCTCCGAAGGAACCGGAGGAGGAAGTGAATGAAACATGCGTGTTCACCAGATCCCCCTATAGTCACGAAGGACACTCAGGACACCACGGCTCATCCGCCAGTAGTCGCGATTGAAGAGCTCGCTGAATGCTCTCTTTGCACTTCTCTCCCGGCGCAAGGCGGCCCGGGCCTCCAGGAACGCAATCTTGCGGTCGAGGATGGCGAGAGAAGTGGTCAAGTCGAGATCCGTAGCAAGTGAAAACCGGCTGACGCTCTGGCGCACCAGCCTGAAAGCCTCGATCTCCTGCTCAAACCGGACCCGCTGAGCCTCGGAACGAGTGGTAAGATTTTCAGGCCGCCGTCCCGCCAGCACGCTCGTCTGCCGGGCATGACGACGATAGGCCACAAGCTTCTGCGGGAGAGCGAGACCCGGACGACCGCTTGCCGTTGCGCAGAGAGCAAACCAGGTATCATGGGTCATCACCGAACCTGCGGCCTCGATGCCCATGAAGGGTTCAATCACGTCACGCCGGAAGGCGGATGCCATGCCGTACACGACGTTTCCGCCAGAGATCATGGTTTCCAATGGCTTCTGCCGGAAACGGGCTTGGCGCGCGGGTGTAAAGCGGGCAAGCGTCCAGAGCGTTTCTGGCAAGGACCGATCAGGAGAGACGAACTGGACTGCATCGCAGAAGACAAAACCAGCCAGAGGCGTGGCGTCGAGCGCTGCGAGCATGGCCTCGATCTTCGTCGGTAACCAGATGTCGTCCTGGTCGCAAAAGAAGATGACGTCGCCCGATGCCTCAATCAGTGCAGACCTGAAAGCCGCATTGACACCCCGGTTTTGATGCCCGCCAAGCACCTTCATCTCGAAGGGGGCCTTTGCGGCATAGTCCTGCAGCAGAGACCATGTGTCATCGCTCGACCCGTCGTCGTAGACGACCAGTTCGTTTGGAAGCCGCGTCTGCCCAAACAGACTGTTGAGCTGCTCCCGCAGATAGTCAGCACCGTTGAAGGTCGCCATCACGACCGACACCGACAAGCTTTGCGAAGTCGAGGGATGCTTTGGTGCGGCAACGCCCTGAATGAGAGGACTCACGTCGATGCCCTCCGAAACCTGAGGAGGCGGTCGCTCAACATCCCCAAAAGCCACCTGCGTTCCGCATCCGAGAAGCCGAGCACATAGATCGCGGTCGCGGTCACGATGCACGCGGCCAAAAACCTGGAAATCTCGGGGAGTGGCAGGTTCGGCAATGCCGCGGCGAGGATCGCGGCTGCCGCAAAGGACAATGCAGTGACTATCGAAGTCGGCTGCAAAACCCGTCGGGCGAAGTAACCGGGGGCAAGGCCCGTCAACTGCATGACGAAACGAATTCGAACTGCCAGGGCAAGAGAGGAGAGCAGCAGCAGCAGCCAGAACAGCGAAAGTGGCCCGGCCTCGAAGGAAAGCAGAAGTGCTCCAACCGGCACGGCCGTCAACATCAATCCGCCGACGATGATCTGGTAACGGCGGATATTGCCCGTAGCCTGGATGACAGTGACCAGGGGGTAGGACAGGCTGTTGACGAGACCTGTCACGAGGAGCAGCCGCACCATTCCAACCGAATATTCCGGCACGTCGCCAAGCCAGGCGCCGAGAACCGCATCGGCCTCCAGCACCACGGGCACAACCAGAACCAGCATCAGGAAGAAGGCTGTCTTTGCATTTCTCGCAACCAGATCGTGGAACTGCGACGCATCCTGCTGAAAGTAGGATTTCATGATGCGGGGACTTGCCGTGATCTGCAGATTTGACGCCAGCGTGGAGGTAGCATTGGCAAGCTGAACCGCAATGCCTTGCGACGCATTGGCCACCGGGCCGAAATGCAGGTTCAGAAGCAATCCGAAACCATGGATGTTCAGAACGACGGACAGGACCTCGACGAGGCTCCATCCGGCGAAACTGGCCAAACGACGCAGAAGGCCGAAGTCGGCACAGGGCCTGTAGCGACTGGCTTCCAGGGTCAAACGGCAATATCCGACCTTGGCCATGAATATGACGACGACCAGTCCCAACATAAGAGATGAGAAAAGCTCGAGACGGTCACCGACGGCCAGGATAAGGGCCAGGGCGATCAGCACACGCAGGAGTGCATGAGCGATATCGAAAGCCGCATAGGCCGAAAACCGTTCAGTGGCGGCCAGCAACGCATTGTACGGAACCTGAAGCACAGTCAAAGCGACGGTGAACGCTGCGCAGTGGAACGCCCATGTCGCGGCCTGCATGCGCTCCGGTGGGACAACCATATGCGTGTGCAGGAACCACAAGCCGACCGTTTCGCAAACAAGCAAGACAGCAACGGCGATTGCGGCGTGGATCTGGAGAGAGGCGCTGAAAACAGTGCGCAGCCGATCGGCATCCTGGAATGCCAGCTCGACGCTCAGGTGGCGCTGAGTGCTGGCCGCCAGGGCCGAGTTCAAGAACGCGATGACAAAGGTGACGCCGGCAACCGCGAAATAGATCCCGTAGTCCACTTCACCGAGCTGACCGAGAACAACGCGCGACGAATAGAGGGAAACGGACATCGTCAGAAGCGTTCGCCCATACATGATGAGCGTATTCGCCAATAATGAGCGGGACTCATCCTGGTTTCCAGGCAAAGGCTGGGCCGAGGCGGGTGTCGCCCCTTCCACTGCTTCCGCCCTGTTGGCGGGTTGTTTGGCAGCAAAAGCACTGGTCAAACACGCACCTCCAGCTGGAGTGCGCATTCGAACGCAACAGCACCCGCAGCCCGTCCAGAAGACAGGCCGCGGCCGGATGGCCCAGAAAAATTGCCGCTGCTGATACCCGCCGACATCATCATTTCAGCAGCCCCGCCAGATAGCGGCCATAGTCGTTCTTGCCGAAGAGGTTCACACGCGAGACGAGGGCGTTCTGATCGATCCAGCCCTGGTCAAAGGCGATTTCGTCAGGGGATCCCACCTGCAATCCCTGGCGCATCTGCAGCGTGCGGACAAAATTGCCGGCATCCAGCAGACTGGAATGCGTGCCGGTGTCGAACCACGCATAACCGCGGCCCATCTTTTGTACGGTGAGCGTTCCTTCTTCGAGATACTGCTCGAGCAGGGACGTAATCTCGAGTTCGCCACGCGCAGACGGGACGACCCTGCGTGCCTTGGCCGGAGCGGTGCCATCCATGAAGTAGAGGCCGGTGACGGCATAATCCGATAGCGGAACGGGCGGCTTTTCGACGATGCTCGACACCCGCCCGCACTCGTCGAAGGAGACAATGCCATAGCGCTGCGGATCGGCCACGCGGTAGCCGAAGACAGTCGCACCTGTCGTCTGAGAGGCTGCCTCCGCCAGAAGAACAGGCAGACCGTGACCGAAGAAGACATTGTCGCCCAGCACCATCACCGAAGGTGCGCCGGCAAGGAAATCCTCCGCGAGGATATAGGCCTGTGCGAGACCATCCGGCGACGGTTGCTCGATCCAGGTGAACTCGATGCCCCATTGGCTGCCGTCACCCAGCGCCTTCTCGAACTGCTGGCGGTCCTGCGGGGTGGTGATGATCGCGATTTCGCGGATGCCGCTCAGCATCAGGATGGAAATCGGATAGTAGATCATCGGCTTGTCGTAGAGCGGCAGCAATTGCTTCGAGAGCCCCACCGTGATCGGGTAGAGCCTGGTGCCCGAGCCACCCGCAAGCACGATCCCCTTACGAGACGACATGTCGAACCTCCGGCGTGGCATAAGAACTTGAGAGACGTCCGCGTTCAGCGGGATGAAGAGCCGTGTCGGTCATGCGCGGCTCCCGATGCGCGCAGTTGCGCCCTTGCGATCCATGAGCGGGCGCCACCAGGCTTCATTTTCAAGGTACCAGCGCACAGTCCGGCGGAGCCCTTCTGCAATGGTGACCGAAGGCTGCCACGAAAGCTCGGTGCGGATCCGTGTGGCGTCGATGGCATATCGGACGTCGTGCCCCGGTCGATCGGCAACGAAGACAATCTGGTCGGCATAACTGCCGGATGACTTTGGTTTCTCGCCATCGAGAATAGCGCACAACATCCGGACGAGCTCGAGATTGGTGAGCTCATTGTCTCCGCCGATGTTGTAACTTGAGCCGACCGCCCCTTTCGCGAGCACCGTCATCAGGGCTTCCGCGTGGTCTTCGACGTAAAGCCAGTCCCGGACATTGCTGCCGTCGCCATAGATCGGGATCGGCTTCCCCGCCAATGCCCTGAGAATGGCGAGGGGGATGAGCTTTTCCGGAAAATGATACGGCCCATAGTTGTTCGAGCAGTTGGTCAACAGGATCGGCATGCCATAGGTCTCGTGCCATGCACGCACCAAATGGTCGGAAGCAGCCTTCGAAGCCGAATAGGGGCTGCGGGGACTATAGGGGGTCGTCTCGGTGAATTTGACCGAGGGGTCGCGCGGCAAGGAGCCGAAAACTTCATCCGTGCTGATATGCTGAAACCGGAAGCTCTCTGGCTTGCCACTGTTCAACCAATATGCGCGGGCAGCCTCCAGCAGGCAGAAGGTCCCAACAATATTCGTCTGGATGAAATCGTCCGGACCGTCGATCGATCGGTCGACATGGGACTCTGCTGCCAGATGCATGACGGCATCGGGATTGAAACGCGAGAAGATCTGGTCGAGAGCCGCGCGATCCTGAATATCGACGCGCTCCAGAGCGTAGAGCGAATTGTCGGCAACCGTGCTGACATTCTCGATCCGGCCCGCATAGGTCAAGGCATCGATGTTGACCACCGAGTGGCCCGTCTCGACCGCCATCCGGACCACTGCGGAGCCTATGAACCCCAGCCCTCCCGTCACGAGCAGCTTCATCGATTGATACCTTTCCATTTCATGCTGCGGCCCTCGACGGACCTGCAAGCAAATGCCGTAATTTCGAAAATATAAATAGGCGAATCGGCCTGATTTTTCTATTTTGCGCCGAATCCATTTATGATTATCGCTACGGTCTTGATGTATACAATGATGTCCATCCAAGGAGAAAAGTTCTTGACATAGTAAAAATCGTAGTGAAGCTTCTGCCTCACATCCTCAACCGCTGATACATGCCCCTGATTTACTTGAGCCCAACCTGTAATTCCGGGCCGAACGATGTGCCTGTATCGATAAAATGGAAGCTTTTCTTCGTACCATCTGGACAATGGCAGCGCCTCTGGCCGTGGGCCCACCCAGCTCATTTCGCCACGAAGGATGTTCAGCAACTGCGGCAGCTCATCGATGCGTGTGCGCCTGAGAAAGCGGCCGAGCCGGGTGATACGCTGGTCGCTGTCGGCGGTAACGGCACGCTCGCGGTCGTCCTTTTGGTGGTCCTGCGCCACACGCATCGTGCGGAATTTGTAGATCGTGAAAACCTTGCCCTGATAACCGCGGCGCTCCTGGCAAAAGAGCGCAGGCCCGGGCGAGTCCATCTTGATCAGCAGGGCCACGACCAGCAGGAAGGGCAGCAGGAGCACCAGTGCGATCGCCGCAGAGACGCTGTCGATGGCATGTTTGATCGCGAGATAGGCCTGGTTCGGATTGAGCGAGCCGAGCGTGTTTTCCGAGAGATGGTCGATGGCGACCCGGCCTGTCAGGGACTCGACAATCTGCTTCACATGATAGACCGGGATTCCTGAGAGCGCGCAATCGGCGATGAAACGCTCCCACGGGGCGGAAATGTCCGCACGCAGGTCGGCAACCACACCCTGGATCCGCTCTGGCGGCTGGTTTGGCGAGGTGAGAACACGCCAGGTCACGTCACCGATCGATGTGACCTGGCTGATATCACCCGCCGGGACCACGGCAAGGCGTGTCGGCTTCAGCTTGCTGACAAGGAAGCTCCAGCCAAAATACCAGACGGTCGACAGGATGAAGGAGCCGGCCGCCTGGAAGCGGCTGTAGTCAAAGCGGAAGAAGAAGATGATGACGAAGACCGTGCCATAGGTCAGCGCAAAGGTCGGAAGGATAGCGCCCGCGGAGGCAAAGCCGGGATAAGTCCCGAGGCGGCGATAGAGCAGATAGCCCGCAAGATGCGCGACAATTGCGGCCGTTACCGTGATCTGGTGATTGGCGTTGGATAGAACCTCCGGCACGAACAACATGCGAAGGATCAGCGGAATGCCGATCGCGAAGAGGAGGCCGCCCACCAGCTGGTAGCGAACCCGCAAGGCGATATGACGAGGTCCGTCCCAGAACCCCACAGCTTGCTTATACATCGACGCCTCCCTGATGAAGCAGGTCGCTGCGCATTGCACGCAGGAAGAGTTTTGGAGTGGCCGTGCGAACAGACGGCGAGAAGGAAAGCTTGCCCATCATGGCTGGCGGTCTCCGATGAGGATGCTCACCAGATGGCCGTATGCTCGCCAGCGTCGGCGAATTGCGTCGCCGTGCCGCCATGCCACGGCGTAGATGCAGGCGGCATCTGTGGGGGAAAAGCCTTCGGCTTCCTGGTGAGGAACCTCGTTCGTGACGGCGTCGTAGCCATTCAGAAGTCCCGCCTCGTAGACGGAAATGACGACCTGCATTTGCCTGTCGGAAAGCTGGTATTCGTGGCTGGACGCCAGATCGCGCGCCGCCCGCGCGCAATCGGTCAGATGCCTGAACGGGTGTTCGAAAGGCGCAGAAAACGGGTCCAGGCCTTGGAACGCGGCGAGAAGGCTGGTGCGCTCTACCTTGCCCGCCCCCTGCGCCAGATCGGCGAGAGAACCAGCAATCCTGACCGAAGCGCCGGCATCCAGCAGCACCCATGAACTCGTGCGAAGATTCAACGCAGGGTCTCCTCTGCTGCCAGAGGCTGCCGGATGACGTGACGTCGGCGCGGACGATCGGTGTTCGGCAGACGAACCGGCGGCGTGGCAGCCGGTGAACGGTCCTGCGGGATTTCCGGCCTGCCGAAATGATAGCCTTGCAGCCACTGCGCGCCGGCAAGCTGGGCAACGGCAAGGCAGTGAGCATCTTCAACGCCCTCGACCACGACCAAGCTGGACATGCAGGACGACATGGTGATGAGGCTCGAGAGCATCTCGCTTCCGAAGATGGTCTCCGATGTCTCACCCACGAAAATCGCATCCAGCTTTATGATGTCCGGACGCACGACGCGGGCAAACGCAATCGAGCTGTAGCCAGACCCGAAATCATCAAGCGCGATGCGGCAACCGGCATCCTTGAACGCAAAGAGCAGATCGGTGGCTGTGCCGATGTCTGCAGGAAGGGCTGTCTCCGTCACCTCAATGACAAGACGCCTTGCCACATCTGGCTTTGCCCGCAGGCCTCGCAGGCACGAATTCCAGCAGCCGTCGGCATTCAACGACATGGCCGACACGTTGCAGCCAAGCAGAAGGTCCGGATTGATTTCCAGCTCTCCTAGGGTGTCCATGATCACCCAGCGATCGAAAGCACCGGTCAAGCCGAGCCGTTCGATCGCTGGCAGGAACGCACCGGGCGCAATGCCGCCACCGGCGGCGTCGGCAAGGCGGATCAGACGCTCCCGATAGAGAAGTTTCTCCGGCACATCCGTCGCGACGATCGGCTGTTCAGCAAACCGGACTTTGCCCGACTGAAGGGCAGCGTAAGCGACAACCGCCGCGGCCATGTCCGCTCGGTATTGGGCAATGTTCAGATTGCGGTTGATGTAGCGGACAGTGGCGGCCCCTTCATTCTGAGACAGCCCCAACGCCACCACCAGCCTGACTTTGCCGACGGTCAACGGCGTGAGCGCGGCCGATTGTACGACTTCCTCAAGTTCCTGAAGACGCGCCTCATCGAAGCGAGGCCCGACGAAGCGGAGCGAAAGCCCGTAGGGCTCCTCCTGCCGGTCCCAGTCGGAGACCGGCAAGGCCGCATCGAAACGTCGCCAGATTTCGCTCAACACACGCCCGGCAACACCGTCGGAATAGGCCGCCGCGATGCAGGCCAGATTCTCGATCACGATCATGAATTGTAGGTGGCTCTTCATAGGTAAGCTCCGCCGTGAATGCGTTGAATGGGACATCGTTCGATCATTGCTGCGAGCACACCTGCTGCGAGGCTGGCGCTCATTGCGGTTGCAGTTCGACTGGCCTTGCAGACGCTCGCAGAGTGCCCGGCGATGTTCGGTTTCCAGCAGCCGGCTTCAGGTACAATTCGAAGGAGCGGCACAGTGTGTAGAGTTGGGCCGGGACGACGGTCCCAGCCCATAGGCCCTCGCTCATGGCGGCGAACGCGGGCCTCTCCTCCTCCAGGCCGGACACCACAAGAGCTTGGGGGTGTGTGGTACGGCTGAAGAAGCTCAGGGGCACGAAGTCGGACTGAAACCCACGTGGTCAGTAACTGACGTCAAACCGCACCTTCACACCACTCTCGTTGACCTCCTTCCCGAACTGCCCGGAATAGGCGAGGCTCAGGCGTGCGTTGGACCCGAGATCTGCCGTCAAACCGGCCTCGACGAAGCCGACGTCACGGCCAAGAGACGCGGACGAAACGGCGAAGCTGTTGCCGATGTCGAAACCCTGGATCGAGCTTATGCTGGTGTCGCTGAAGTTGTGGCGCCATCCCATGGAACCGGTGGCAGCCAATGGCACGCCAGCGACCTCGAAATGACCGCTCGTCCGGAGGCCGAGAGTGGAATAGGTTGCGTCAGTATCCACACCTGCCCCACGAAGTGCGGCGATCCCGCCGTCTTCCACGAAAGCATCCGTGTCGGCGTTGACATAGGCGAGACCGGCAAAGGGCTCGAATGCGACCGGACCGGAATCGAGCCGGTATCCGAGTTCCGCAAAGGCTTGCGCCGTGCGACCATTGTAATCAGCCGTAAGCTGGTCCTGGAATTCGTCGAACCGCACGCCGCGCTGGGAACCCAATTGGTGCCAGCTCTGCGCGACGCCCATGCTGAGGTTCAGCCTGTCCCACGTGCCGGCGCCGTAGAGACCAACGCTGTAGCTGTCGATGGACACTGAACCCCGACCCTCTGCAAGGTTGAGAGACGTGTTGCCATACCCGCCCACAAAGCCCAGACGGAACGCATCGGTGAAGTCGCCCTCGGCTCCAAAGAAGACTCCACCCGAATTGCGATCGAAACCGGCCCCGTTGCCGTCGCTGTCGACATTGGCCCAGCTGCCATATCCCTGGCTCCAGAGCGCCGGTCCTTCACCGTTCGTCTCCGATGCCACCTGTCGACGGATCGCCTCGCGCAGAAAACGGCTATCCTCAAGGAGAACGGCACCTGCCGAAGCATGAACCTCGCCCGACAGTTGATCAAAAGCCAGCCGTGCTTCTTCAGCAGACTGCACGATGCCCACAGCCCCGCGGATCTCGGCAGCGGAGTCCAGGGCCTCCAGAGTTTCGGCGACCGCAAACTGGTTGAACGTCAGGGCGGCACTGTCAAAGCTCGATGTTTGCGTGGATATCAGCGACACAGAACGAGGCTGATAGTCGGCCAGCAAGTCGTAGAATTGCGATACGCGCGTATCTCCCTGAACCTTGAAGGCACCAGCGACACCCTCATCTGCCGTCAGGATCTCGTAGCGTGCATCAAGCCTGTAGCGATCGCTGCCATCCTTCACCACGTCGAGAATGGCACCGGATTCCAGGGTGGCTTCCCCACCGATGACAATGAGGTCATTGCTCGCGCGGTTGGGAACGGGTGCGGCGCGATTGCTCCTGCCAACCGTCGGGATGGTGGAGCTACCAGGCACCAGTTCGGCACGGTAGATCGAGCCGTCCGCCTGCCTGTAGTCACCGGTAACGGTCAACGTGCCAGCACTGTTGCCCGGCGCGACAACCGAATTTGCATGCGCATCGATGGAGCCTACGGTACCGCCGCCTTTGAGGGTCGCCCCGTCCATCACGACGGCTGCCGCGCCGCTCGCGCCCTTCATGTCAAGGACACCGCCCGTGACATTCAAAGTTCCGGTAAAGTCGGAGGAATCTCCGGTCAGGATCGTGGTTCCGGCCTGCGCCGTCAGGATGCCTGCTCCTGAAAGGGCAGCAGCGAATTCGTAGTCCGAAGACGTATGGTTGAAAGCGAGTTCACCATGACCGTCCCCGAAGACAATCTTGTCAGCAATCACCGTCCCGGCAGCTTCGGCATCCAACAGCCCGCCGATGACCAGCACACCACTGGATCCAGCCAGCCAGCCAATGCGGACTTCGTTATCGGCTTCAAGAACAGCACCATCGGATACCGCAATGATGCCCATACCAGCATATCCGGCATAGACGTTTCCCATGGCATTCAGGCTGGTATTTTCCTGTGCGGAAAGCTGGCTGCCTTCGCCGGCGACCTGTATGAGCCCGAAAGATCTGGGATCCATGCCGGCACCGACTGAGGCCGAGGTCACACTGGCACCATTGGAGATCGCCAGAACCCCATTGCCGTTCATAGGATCGACATCCCGAAAGCCATTTTGACCGCCCACATAGATCCGCTCCCTCGTCTCAACGACGGTGTCCGGACCCGTTACGGTCATGGTCGTCAGGTTCGATCCGTCGGGACCAATGTAAATTCCACTGGCGTAGAGATAAGCACCGTCCGACACCGTCACCGAGCCTCCGGATGGGCTCAACCAGGCCGCCTGCGCGGTATCCTCCGGGTTGCCGATCTCGACATGGGTCTGGTCGCCCGTAATGGTGATCGCGGCACCTGCACCGGTGTAAATGCCCGTATTGCGGATATATGCGGTCGCACCATCCGAGATTGTCAGGGAGCCGTGCGATCCTTCTGTACGGGCAATGTCAACGCCACCGGTGCTGGTCCAGACCGTGCCTGCGCCCGTCACTTCCAGCGTCCCATCGCCACCCGCGCCCTGCTCCCAACTCGCCGTGGACAGCGCAAGACGTCGCGTGCTCAGCGAAGCACCATCAGAGACGGTGATGTTGCCGCTACCGCCGTTTGAGCCGACCGTCAGCTCAGAGCTGTTGGACCACGTCGAACCGGCGCCACTCAGCTCGACACTGGCCTCGCCCTTGTCCGGCGTGCCGATTGTCGCATTCACGCTCGTCAGATCTGCGGATTCATTGATCACGAGGGTCGCGGGACTGGAACTGCCCACAGTCAACGTGCTGACATCCAAAGCCTCGTCCGAGAGCGTCCTCGTGTCCTGCTCAACCCAAAGGTCGGACGGACCCTGGCCACCCCCACAGGGCTGCAAGCAATCGGCCGCAGCGCGAGTCGCACCCAGGCCGAAGTTTGACCCCAATGCCAGCGAGAACAGGCATACGCCTGCGGCCAAGCGAAGCCGGCGCCCTGACAGGCCAGAGAAAGCCGTCGAACGCTCGCCCTTCAACGATGAAAGCAAAGCGCGATTTTGATGATGTGAAACCACGTTCAGTCCCCCTAAAAATTCCACGAAATCGATTTGAAAAGAAGCTCGCCGCTCCGCCTCACCCAGTCGGCGAGCGCTCCCGAACACGCAGATCTTCACGAAAACCCGGCGCGCGCCGGGAGCTGATCAAGCTCGACCGCGCCCAATCGGCGGTCGGAACGATGCATTTCGATGAGATGGATCGATTATTCTTCCGAAGCCAAATCGGAGAATATCTTGAATATAGACTCAATAAAAACGAGGAAAAATCCGCATTTACTCTAGAAAAATCGCCTTTACGCACCAATATATTCGTGCATAAATTCGAATATAATGAATATGAACGGTGCATTAAAGGGTCCCTTCACGTAACAAGACTGCGAAGGACGGCAGATTCGAATCTACACTGAAAATTTTGGATTTTTTTGATTTAAAATGCGGAAAAAAATCCCGGACGAAAAGGACCCCTTATTGTCAACGCAGATGATACGTCGGCCCAAACTTGGTCCAACCTGGAGAAATCCGGATTAGATGGGAATTGATTATGAATATTGGCTACGCTCGCGTTTCGACCGAAGACCAGAAGCTGGACCTACAGATTCAGGCACTCAAACAGAGAGGCTGCACAAAGATTTATTCGGATCATGGTATTTCGGGGCAGGATTTCCACCGTCCTGGCCTGGATGCACTTACAAAAGTACTGAAGCCGGGCGACACCTTGATGGTGTGGCGCCTCGACAGGCTGGGGCGCTCCTTAATGCACCTCGTGAGATTGGTTGATGAGCTTGGGAGGCGTGGCATCCATTTTCTCTCTCTCTGCGAAAACATCGACACGAGTTCTCCAGGGGGAAGGCTGATTTTCCACATGATGGCCGCGCTTGCAGAGTTTGAGCGCTCACTGATCAGCGAGAGAACACGTGCCGGTATGGCTGCGGCTCGCAATTTGGGTAGACATGTCGGACGCAAGCCTATCCTCAGCGATGAAGAACTGCTGTGTGCCGCGCACGCCCTCGAATCTGGCGAAGCGACGATCTTCGATTTGGCCAAAGCGCATGGACTGGCGCCACACTCTCTACGTCGCATGATCCGAAATCGCGTGGAGAAACGTCGCGATGCAATCCAGACCTTGACCATCTCGGTAGGTGGCAAGCAGCAGGCATAAAACGATATCGTGAATTTGTGGAACCAAGATTGGAAAGGCAGATAGCACGGCGTAGGCGCGGTGCGCGTCGGGGCTGAGAGTGGTCCTCCAGACCCTGTAGGCTTGGCTTCCGATGATATCTCATACCGGGAGGTCCTCTGAAGCCAAGGCTTAGCGGCGATTAGCCAATTGGCGGCACAGCCGCCGAATGATCATACCGGAACGTGTCAGTCTGCACTCAGCGGTTGTCGCGCGTCAACATCGCGGCGCTGTCAAAACCAACAGACTTGGCCCCCTCCGGCATAGCTACCGCGCTGCCGCCGCAGAGGCCGTCGATCGGCATCAGTGAGAGCACGGCAATCACCGACATCGAATGCTTGAGATACCTTCTAAGGGTGCGCTCCGTAACGCCGAATTTATTGGTCAGCGTCGACAGTTCTGCGCCCGCCTTGTGCGCGTTTTTCAATTGGCAAACATCAAGAGCCGACAAGGCGGACCGCCTTCCGAGCCGTGCTCCTCGGACACGGGCGGCCGCCATACCAGCTCTCGTGCGCTCGCTGATGAGATTCCTCTCGAACTCGGCCAGGGCACCCATGATGTGAAAGATCAAACGTCCACTTGACGAACTGGTATCAATATTCTCCATCAGCGAGTGAAACTGTATGCCCCGGGCTCCCAGTTCGTCGATCAGCTTGATGAGGTGAGGCAGAGAACGCCCTAGGCGATCCAACCTCCAAACCACCAATTTACCCCCCGCTGTGGCGGCCGCCATTGCCTGAGTGAGGCCAGGGCGCTCCGTCGTCTTGCCAGACATCCCCTGATCCGAGAAAACCTGCTGGCAGCCAGCAGCCTTGAGAGCGTCCAATTGCAGATCCAGACTCTGCTCTTCCGTTGAGACACGGGCATATCCTATGTTCACCATGCGTCACCCCGCCGAACTACGCCGCCTACATTACGTCGCACGCAGAAGCGCCCCATGTACTGCAGGGGCCATCGGAAAGGCGGTAGTTATGTAATATTATCAATTTATTAATTAAAAATGCGATAATTTATATCAAATGCATCTAATAATTAATAAAAATTGCGCGCTGCAGAATGTAAATTTTATTCTTTTATAATATAATTTAGTATTGACTTTCATAAATCATACTTTTTAACAAAACAAGAATCCCAAATTCAGGAACAGGCCTGGAACGCTTCCCTTGTAATCCATTTGCGTCACCGCTTTTTCTAAACGCGCCGCATCTTGCGGGAAAACGGACCTAGAGAAAAGATGCACGATACTTGATCGTACGACCCGATTCAGGCGCATTGGCAACTGGCCCTTCCCCAGGTCTCGAACTAGAGCGCGTCCATTGAACGCGGAATCGTGTTGATGATTCCCTTGGGTGCGGAATTCTGATTCCAT
>NZ_QJRY01000005.1 GCF_003205195.1 Peteryoungia wuzhouensis | reverse complement strand
TTTCCCCTAACGACCATGATGATCATCGGGCGGATTATTGCTTGCAGTGGTCCTGCGATTTGCCTGACCCTGCTTTTCGCTGACGTGAGGAATGTAGTTGCGTTGCTGGGCCCTTGCATTCTGGTTGGCATTGGCAATGGCTTGACCATGCCGAGCGCCAATGCCGGTGCTCTCTCCGTTCGACCTAACCTTGCTGGCAGTGCAGCCGGACTGGCCGGCGCGATTACGCTTGCAGGTGGGGCTACCCTAGCCTCGATCACGGGCGCCGTGCTGACAGAGGGCAACGCACCCTATGCGCTGTTTATCATCATGCTTCTTTCCACCGCGTTCGCGCTAATGGCGTCGGTTCTCGCTGCGCTCGCCGAGAAGCATAGCTCCATAGCTACGACATAACTTACAACCTGCCTTGCCTGGAACGATCAATGATGGATCAGACACCAATCTTAGCAGCTAGCGCCGTAATTCTCGATGGGCAGAAGCGCATCCTTCTGGTTCAACGGGCCAACCCGCCAGATAAAGGATGCTGGACCTTGCCCGGTGGGCGCGTCGATCCTGGCGAAACATTGGAGCTGGCTGCAATCCGTGAGACCTTCGAGGAAACAGGGCTGGTGATCAAGATCGTCAATGAGCTGGGAAGATTGCATGTCCCCGACGGCAAAGGAGGCATCTATGAAATTCACGATTTCTTGGCCGAAAAAATCTCCGGGGAAGCCTCCGCCGGCGACGATGCCGCAGCCATTGGTTGGTTCAGGAATGACGAGCTTTCCGAGCTTCCGCTCACGCCAGACTTGCTTCACTATTTGAATCTGTACGGCGTCTATCCATAGTCGCGCGAAGCGACACTCTTGCGGCGGCGCATGACCGGTTTGGGCCGAATGCAGCCGACGATGTGCCTGGTCCCAGCGAGAGTCACACCTCACTCAATCTCATACGGCATCGGGTTCCTAACCCGATGATCCACCACCAGCTTCCTTTTCAGCGGCGGCACGGCGCGGCTGGTGCATTTGACGCGTTCGCAGATGCGGCAGGAAATGCCGATGGGGTCAAAGGCGCCGCGGTTGGAGAGGTCGAGGTCGTCGGCATAGACGAAGGCACCGGCATAGGAGATCTCGCAGCCGAGCGCCAAGGCATAGCGCGGATTGGCGGCGCGGAAGCCGGCGGAGCCTTTTGACACTTGCGTCGCGATGCAGAGATAGCGCACGCCATCGGGCGTTTCCGCCGTCTGGCGGATGATCCGGCCGGGCATCTCGAAGGCCTGATGGGCATTCCACAGCGGACAGGCCGCCCCGAAGCGGGCGAACTGCAGGCGGGCCGCACTGTGCCGCTTGGTGATGTTGCCGGCCCGGTCGATGCGGGCAAAGAAGATCGGCACGCCCTTCAGCCCCGGTCGCTGCAGCGTCGAGAGACGGTGGCAGACCTGCTCCAGCGAGGCCTCGAAACGGGCGGCGAGCAGTTCGATATCGTGGCGCAGGTCCCGCGCGGCGGTGAGGAAGCTGCGATAGGGCAGGATCAGCGCGCCGGCGAAATAGTTGTAGAGCCCCATGCGACAGATCTCGACCGCCTCTTCGCTGCGGAAATTCGCCTGTTTCAGCACCTGGTCGATCTTGGTGGCCGCCGCGAGCTGCGCGATCTGGATGGCGATCTGGAAATCGCGGGTCGGGGCGGAAGCATAGCGGCTGACGGTCAGGATCCGCCCGACCGGATCGAAGCGGCGGATCGCCTCGTCTCCCGCCTCGCTGCGCACCACGCGCACGCCGTGGCGCGCTTCGAGATGGCCTGAAAGGGCTGCGTAATTCTCCCCCTCCCCGAGCTTCAGTTCCGTCGCCAGCTGCTCGGCGGCGAGGTCGAGATCGTGGATGTAATTGTCGACGAAATGGAAGAAGTCGCGCACCTCGTCGTAAGGCGTCACCTCCTGGCTGGGCGCTGCCCCCAGCCGGTCGTCGAGGCTCGCCAGCTGCTCGTTGCCGCGCCTGTAGGCCTGATGCGCGGCAATCAGCGCATGGGCAAAGCCGGGGGCGTTCTGGGTAACGAGCTTCAGCTCCTGCAGGCTCGGCGAATAGGTCTCGAACAAGGGATCGGACAGCGCCTCCGTCAGCGCCGACATCAGCCGGTCGTTCTGGCCGGAGGACAGCTCGGTGATATCGATGCCGAACTTTTCCGCCAGCGACAGCAGCACCGAGGCCGAGACCGGGCGCTGGTTGTTTTCGATCTGGTTGAGATAGCTGGTGGAAATGCCGACCATATCGGCAAATTGCGCCTGGGTGGCACCGTTTGCCTGGCGGATGTCGCGGACCTTGCGGCCGATGAAGAGTTTCCCGATGGCCATTTCGCAAATTCGCAATTTTCACTTTGCAAATTCATAAATCCACAGATGCACCTGTTCAACCGTTTTCTTCTGCGGCACAGTGCAATAGGTGTCACACAAGGCTCAAAGCCAAACAGATCATTCCGGAGGAAGCATGTCGACGATCCTGGACCAGCTCGAAGCCCGTCGCGACGAGGCCCGCCTCGGCGGCGGCGAAAAGCGCATTGCCGCCCAGCACGGCAAGGGCAAGCTGACCGCCCGCGAGCGCATCGAGGTCCTGCTCGACGAAGGCTCGTTCGAAGAATACGACATGTATGTCACCCATCGCTGCACCGATTTCGGCATGGCCGAGCAGAAGGTGCCGGGTGATGGCGTCGTCACCGGCTGGGGCACGATCAATGGCCGCCAGGTCTATGTCTTCTCCCAGGATTTTACCGTGCTCGGCGGTTCGCTGTCCGAAACCCATGCCCAGAAGATCTGCAAGATCATGGACATGGCAATGAAGGTGGGCGCACCGGTCATCGGGCTGAATGACTCGGGCGGCGCCCGCATCCAGGAAGGTGTCGCCTCGCTCGCCGGTTATGCCGATGTCTTCAAGCGCAATGTCGATGCGTCAGGCGTCATCCCGCAGATCTCCGTCATCATGGGCCCCTGCGCCGGTGGCGCCGTCTATTCGCCCGCCATGACCGATTTCATCTTCATGGTGCGCGATAGCTCCTACATGTTTGTCACCGGCCCAGACGTGGTGAAGACCGTCACCAACGAGATCGTCACGGCGGAAGAACTGGGCGGCGCCTCGACGCACACCAAAAAATCCTCCGTCGCCGATGGCGCCTATGAAAATGACGTGGAAGCGCTGGAACAGGTCCGCCTGCTCTTCGATTTCCTGCCCTTGAACAACCGCGAAAAGCCGCCGGTCCGCCCCTTCCATGACGATCCGGCCCGCGTCGAAATGCGGTTAGACACGCTGATCCCGGACAGTTCCAACAAGCCCTATGACATGAAGGAGCTGATCTACGCGCTGGCCGACGAAGGCGATTTCTTCGAGATCCAGGAAGCCTTTGCGAAGAACATCATCACCGGCTTCATCCGGATGGAAGGCCAGACGGTCGGCGTCGTTGCCAACCAGCCCATGGTGCTCGCCGGCTGCCTCGACATCGATTCATCACGCAAGGCCGCCCGCTTCGTCCGCTTCTGCGATGCCTTTTCAATCCCGATCCTGACGCTGGTCGACGTGCCCGGCTTCCTCCCCGGCACAGCCCAGGAATATGGCGGCGTCATCAAGCACGGCGCGAAACTCCTCTTCGCTTACAGCCAGGCGACCGTGCCGATGGTGACCCTCATCACCCGCAAGGCCTATGGCGGCGCCTATGACGTCATGGCCTCCAAACATATCGGCGCCGACATCAACTATGCCTGGCCGACGGCCGAAATCGCCGTCATGGGCGCCAAGGGGGCGACCGAGATCCTCTACCGCTCGGAACTCGGCGATGCCGAAAAGATCGCGGCGCGGACCAGGGAGTACGAAGTCAACTTCGCCAACCCCTTCAAGGCGGCCGAACGCGGCTTCATCGACGAAGTGATCATGCCGCATTCCTCGCGCCGCCGCATAGCCAAGGCTTTTGCGAGCCTCCACAACAAGCAGGTCGGCACGCATTGGAAGAAACACGACACGATCCCGCTGTGAGGCCCATTGTGAGGCTCTGTGTGAGGAAGGCGAGATGCCGACGATCTTCGAATGGAAAGGCTGGAAATTCTTGTTTTTCAGCCTGGATCGGGCCGGACCGCCTCACATCCATGTCCGGAAGGATCGCAAGGAACTGAAACTGTGGCTAGATCCCGTGCGCGTGGCGTATAATCGCCGAGTGGCAGATCACGAGGTCAACGCCATCATTGATGTCGTGAATGAACATCGGAAGGAGTTCATTGATGCCTGGAAGCGCTATTTCGGATGAGAGCTGGGAAGAGTTCGAACCGGTTGAGGCGACATGCAGCGACAGCGAGCTGATTGTCGTGCTTGCGAATGGACTGAAGCTCTCGACGCCTTTGTGGTGGTATCCGCCGCTGCTGGCGGCGAACACGGAAGCGCGAAACCGCATCGAGCTTTCGCCCTCGGGCGTTCATTGGCCAGAACTCGATGAAGATCTCAGCATCGACGGGATGCTGAAAGGCCAAAAATATCCGGGCGCGAAACCGCCCGCAGAAGCTGCGGAGTAAGGTGGACGGACGACGAACGACAGAATAGGGGCTGAGGCGAAGCGCCATCATCGCCTATATAGAACCCTGTAGCGCTGTTCGCGCCCCCACCAAACAAGGATCCGATTTCATGACCGACGAAAAAATCCCGCCCGAGAAGAACCTGCCAGCCGGCTACGTGCCCCCGAAGGTCTGGACCTGGGAGCCCGGCAATGGCGGCCAGTTCGCCAGCATCAACCGCCCGACGGCCGGCGCGCAGACGGAGGTCGAGCTTCAGGTGGGCAGACATCCGCTGCAGCTCTATTCGCTGGCAACGCCGAACGGCCAGAAGGTGACGATTCTTCTGGAAGAACTGCTGGCAGCAGGTCATGACGGCGCTGAATACGATGCCTGGCTGATCAATATCGGCAAGGGCGACCAGTTCGGCTCCGGCTTTGTCGAGATCAACCCGAATTCGAAGATCCCGGCGCTCGCCGACCATGCACCTGTCGATGGCGGCAAGCCGATCCGCCTGTTCGAGTCAGCCTCGATCATGACCTATCTGGCGGAAAAATTCGGTGCCTTCCTGCCGTCGGAAACCCGCGCCCGCGCTGAAGCGCTCAACTGGCTCTTCTGGCAGATGGGCTCGGCCCCCTTCGTCGGTGGCGGTTTCGGCCACTTCTTCTCCTATGCGCCGATGAAGATCCAGTACGCGATCGATCGTTACGCCATGGAGGCCAAGCGCCAGCTCGACGTGCTCAACCGCCAGCTCGCCGACAACGAGTTTGTCGCAGGCAAGGACTACACCATCGCCGACATGGCGATCTGGCCCTGGTATGGCCGCTTGGCGCTGGACGAATCCTATGCCGATGCCGGCACGTTCCTGTCGACCCATGAATATGCGCATGTCCTGCGCTGGGCAAGGCAGCTGGCTGCCCGTCCCGCCCTCAAGCGCGGCATCATGGTCAACAAGACCTCCGGCCCGCTTTCCGAACAGCTGCATGAACGTCACGACGCCTCCGACTTCGACACGAAGACGCAGGACAAGATCGAGAAGGCGTAAGGAGATCATCATGGCCAGTCTGCCCGACATGACGAAACATCGCGGATTTCCCGGCGGCATGCCGGGCACTGGCGTGCAATTCACCATCCGCCGCGCCAATCCGCGCGGCGTGACCCCGATCAAGGCCCTGCCAAGAAAGGCGAGACCAGGCACCAAGGAACACCGCATCGACGCGGCCTTCCTGCATGCGCTCTGGCACCATTTCGGGGCGGAGCCTTTCGAGCGTGGCAATCTGGACGCCGCGCGTTTGAGCCTGCTCTTCGGCCGCGAGGTCGTGTCCGCCACCAAGGAATTCGACCCGCTCTCTTACGAAGCCATGCTCGTCATCGACGAGAAGGTGGCGCGCAAGAACTTCCCCGAATCCTTCGACGACGTGTTCGAGGTCTAAACGGATGGCCAAGGACCCGCTCATGCCGAAACACCAGGGCTTTCCGCTCGGCCTGCCCGGAACGCAATGGCAGTTCACGATCCGCCGGCCGAACCCGAAGGTGACGCCGCTCACCAACTGGCCCCGCCACCGCACGATGGACAAGACGGTGGCGCTGGCCGACCTCGGCTTCGTCCAAGCACTCTGGCAGTTCTTCGGCACGGAACCATTCGAGCGCGGCAATCTCGACGGCGAACGCCTTTGCCGGCTGTTCGGACGCGAGGTGATTGCGGCCGAACGCGGCTTCGATCCGCAATCCTATTTTGCCAAGCTGAAGCTGAATGAACCGCTGGCGCGGAAGAACTTTCCGGAAGCGTTCGAGGACCTGAAGGACGAGCAGAGCGTGGCGAAGGGATTGAAGAAGAAGGTGCGGGAATAGCGGACATGCCGACACTCCTTCTTTGGAAAGGACATCGTTTTCTTTTCTACTCGAAGGAGATCGGCGAGCCGCCACATATTCACGTCCTGAAGGACGGAAAGCAGTTGAAAGTGTGGTTGCGGGATCTCGGTGTCGCCCGCAACGCAGGCTTCGCGGCCCATGAGGTGAACGCAATCCTCAAGGTTGTCGCGGAACACCGGCAGGGTTTCGAGGAGGCGTGGAATGACCACTTTGGACATTGACGAGCGACAACTGCAAGTCCGTTCCGTAGACGTCACGGAGGACAGCATCATCTTCGATATGGTGGACGGGCGCAGGATCGTGGCGCCGCTCTGGTGGTATCCGCGCCTCGCAAAGGCATCCTCAGAGCAGCGCGCAAAGGGTGAAATCTTGCCCTTCGGCGATGCCGTCGGCTGGGAAGAGATCGACGAATACATCAGCGCCAAGGCCCTCATCATCGGAGGTGCCGCTCCCGGCGCCATCCCACCTGCTCAAGCTGCCGAGTGACAACAATGATCCAGAAAATCCTCATCGCTAACAGGGGCGAAATCGCCTGCCGGGTCATCAAGACCGCGAAGAAGCTCGGCATCAAGACGGTCGCCGTCTATTCCGATGCCGACCGCAATGCACTGCATGTCGAGATGGCCGATGAGGCGGTGTTTATCGGCCCGGCGCCGTCGAATCAGTCCTATATCGTCATCGACAAGATCCTCGATGCCATCAGACAGACCGGCGCCGATGCCGTGCATCCCGGCTATGGCTTCCTCTCGGAAAACGCCGCCTTTGCCGAAGCGCTGGAAAAGGCGGGCGTGACCTTTATCGGCCCGCCGGTGGGCGCCATCCAGGCCATGGGCGACAAGATCACCTCGAAGAAGCTCGCGGCCGAAGCCGGCGTCTCGACGGTGCCCGGCCATATGGGCCTGATTACCGATGCCGACGAGGCGGTCAAAATCTCCGATCAGATCGGCTATCCCGTGATGATCAAGGCGTCTGCCGGCGGCGGCGGCAAGGGCATGCGCATTGCCTGGCACGCGGAAGAAGCCCGCCAGGGTTTCCAGTCGTCGAAGAACGAAGCGAAGAATTCCTTCGGCGACGACCGCATATTCATCGAGAAATTCGTCGCCGAGCCGCGCCATATCGAAATCCAGGTGCTCGGCGACAAGCATGGCACAGTGCTCTATCTCGGCGAGCGCGAATGTTCGATCCAGCGGCGTAACCAGAAGGTCATCGAAGAGGCCCCCTCGCCCTTCCTCGATGCCGCCACCCGCAAGGCCATGGGCGAGCAGGCGGTCGCGCTCGCCAAGGCTGTCGGATATCACTCGGCTGGTACAGTCGAATTCATCGTCGATGGCAAGCAAAACAAGTTCTACTTCCTCGAGATGAACACCCGCCTGCAGGTCGAGCATCCCGTGACCGAGCTGGTGACCGGGCTCGATCTCGTCGAGCAGATGATCCGCGTGGCCGCCGGCGAGAAACTCGCCTTCGGCCAAGGCGACGTGAAGCTGAACGGCTGGGCGATCGAAAGCCGGCTTTATGCCGAAGACCCTTATCGCAACTTCCTGCCCTCGATCGGCCGACTCACCCGCTACCGTCCGCCGGCAGAGGGAACGAGCGCTGACGGCACCGTGGTTCGCAACGACACGGGCGTCTTAGAAGGCGGCGAGATCTCGATGTATTACGATCCGATGATCGCCAAGCTCTGCACTTGGGCCCCAGACCGCCTCACCGCCATCGAGGCAATGAGCGAAGCGCTCGACAGCTTCGAGGTCGAAGGCATCGGCCACAACCTGCCCTTCCTCTCGGCTGTCATGAACCAGGAGCGTTTCCGCTCCGGCAAGATCACCACGGCCTATATCGCCGAGGAATTCAAGGACGGCTTTACCGGCGTCACCCCGGATGCGGCCTCGGCCGAAAAGCTCGCAGCGGTCGCTGCCGTGATCAACCACCGCCTACAGGCGCGCGCGATCCAGATCTCCGGCACCATCGGCAACCATACCCGCAAGCTCGGCAAGGATTGGGTCGTCAATCTCGCCGGTAGCGACCATGGGCTGACCGTCACCGAAGGCACCGGCAACACGCGCGTCGCCTTCGAAGCCGGCAACGAGCTGGTGATCGCCACCGACTGGCAACCGGGTCAGACACTCGCCCATGCCGACATCGGCGGCGAGACGCTCGCGGTTAAGGTCGACCTCAAGGGCCCCGCCATCCGGCTCCGCTGGCGCGGCATGGATTTGACCGCCCGCGTCCGCTCGCCGCGTGTCGCGGCGCTTGCCAAACTCATGCCCGAAAAGCTGCCACCGGATACGTCGAAGATGCTGCTCTGCCCGATGCCGGGCGTTATCACCGGCGTTGCGGTCAAGGAAGGCGAGACCGTGGAGGCTGGTCAGGCACTCGCGACAGTCGAGGCGATGAAGATGGAGAACATCCTGAAGGCCGAACGTCGGGGTACGGTGAAAAAGATCGTCGTCAAGCCGGGCCAGAGTCTCGCGGTCGATGAACTGATCATGGAGTTCGAGGGGTGAGGACGCCGTCGACAATTGCGGTCGGGGTACCCCCCTCTGTCGGCTACGCCGACATCTCCCCCTCAAGGGGGGAGATTGGCCGCTGGCGTTTCGTCCACCTTTACCACTCGACGTCAGCAATCCGGCAGAAGGCAAGCCCCCCTACAATCTCCCCCCTTGAGGGGGAGATGTCCGGCAGGACAGAGGGGGGTGATGCATCCGCTGCGGTCGACGTCGGTCAGCATGCCTCAGGACAGACGCTTCAGCATATGCCGCTGATGGTCCTGCCCGCCGAAGAAGACGGCGATAACTTGAATGGTGTGCGTCGCCTCGTAGACGTCGAAATAGATGACTGCGCGGTTCTTGGTGACGTGACGCAGACCGTCGCCAATCTCCTTCGACAATGTCCCCTGATAGGGCGCTTTCCCGAGACCAAAGATATCGCTGCGGATTCGGCGAACGCGTTCAGATGCTTGATCAAAGGCATCTTCGAGAGGTTCACCCAACTGGGTGTAGGACTGAACAAGATGATCGAAGATCTGCTTGAGATCGCTCTCGCTTTCTTCCGAAAGTTCGACCTCAAAGGCCATACTCGGCCTTCTTTGCAGCAATCATCGCCTCGATCCGCTCGTGGCTTTCAGCCTCAGAGAGGAATGGCCCCTTGCGCCGACGCTCAATTAGCGCCCGCAACGCCTCCACATCCTCTTCCCGCATCTCCGTCTCTTCGCGCACCAGATCCAGCCCTCGCTCGACGACAGCGGCAAGGCTTGGAAAATGGCCGTCCTCGACCAGCTTGCGGGCGAATTCTTCCTGCTGGGGCGAGAGCGAGACAGAGGCTTTCACGGTCATGGCAAGGCGCTCCGGTTAAGGCCTTCAGAATAGCCCGGACCCCAAATCCCGTCAAACTGACCTCCCTCGGCGAACAGCCGAACCGCGCAGCCTTCAGATAAGGATCGCATCGATGACCAAGAAAACCATCGCCGACTGGCAGGCGCATGCCGAAAAGGAGCTGAAGCGTCCGGCCGACGCGCTCACCTGGCACACGCCAGAAGGCATCGACGTCAAGCCGCTCTACACGGCGGACGACATCGCCGGCATCGGCCACCTCGACAGCCTGCCGGGCTTTGCCCCCTTCGTGCGCGGGCCGCGCGCCACCATGTATGCCGGGCGCCCCTGGACGATCCGGCAATATGCCGGCTTCTCGACCGCGGAGGAGAGCAATGCCTTCTACCGCAAGGCGCTTGCCGCTGGTCAGCAGGGCGTCTCCGTCGCCTTCGATCTTGCCACCCATCGAGGCTATGACTCAGATCATCCCCGCGTCGAGGGCGATGTCGGCAAGGCGGGTGTGGCGATCGACAGTGTCGAGGACATGAAGATCCTGTTCGACGGCATTCCGCTGCAGGACATCTCGGTGTCGATGACCATGAATGGCGCCGTCATCCCGATCCTCGCCAACTTTATCGTCACCGGCGAGGAACAAGGTGTCTCGCGCGAAAAACTGTCCGGAACCATCCAGAACGACATCCTCAAGGAGTTCATGGTCCGCAACACCTATATCTACCCGCCCGAACCCTCCATGCGGATCATCGCCGACATCATCGAATACACGGCGAAGGAGATGCCGAAGTTCAACTCGATCTCGATCTCCGGCTATCACATGCAGGAGGCCGGGGCGACGCTGGTGCAGGAGCTTGCCTTCACGTTGGCCGACGGGCGCGAATATGTCCGCGCCGCCATCGCCAAGGGCATGGATGTTGATGAATTCGCCGGCCGCCTCTCCTTCTTCTTTGCCATCGGCATGAACTTCTTCATGGAGGCGGCAAAGCTGCGCGCCGCCCGCCTGCTCTGGACCCGCATCATGCAGGAATTTGAGCCGAAGAAGGCGTCCTCCCTGATGCTGCGCACCCATTGCCAGACCTCGGGCGTGTCGCTGGCCGAACAGGACCCCTACAACAACATCATCCGCACCGCCTTCGAGGCGATGTCGGCAGCGCTCGGCGGCACGCAGTCGCTGCACACCAATTCCTTCGACGAGGCAATTGCGCTGCCGACGGAATTCTCCGCCCGCATTGCGCGCAACACACAGCTCATCCTGCAGAACGAGACGGGTGTCACCAAGGTCGTCGATCCGCTGGCCGGCTCCTATTATGTCGAGAGCCTGACCAACGAACTCGCGGAAAAAGCCTGGGCGCTGATCGAGGAAGTCGAAAGCCTGGGTGGCATGACCAAGGCTGTCGATGACGGCCTGCCGAAGCGTCTGATCGAGGAAGCCGCCACCCGCCGCCAGGCCGCCGTCGACCGGGGTGAGGAGGTGATCGTCGGGGTCAACAAGTTCCGTCTGGAAAACGAAGAACCGATCGACATCCTGCAGATCGACAACACCGCCGTCCGCCTGTCGCAGATCAAGCGCATCGAGCAGACACGCCGGCAGCGCGACCCGAAGCGGGTGAGCGAAACGCTCGCGAGGCTGACGGACGTCGCCAGAACCGCCAACGGCAACATCCTCGAAGCAGCCGTCGACGCGGCCCGCGCCCGTGCCACCGTGGGCGAAATCTCGGACGCCATGCGCGCCGTCTTTGGCGATCACGTCGCCGTCCCCGAAGTCGTGCATGACATCTATGGCAAGGCGTACGAGGGCGATCCGGAAATGGAGACGCTCACGACCCGCCTCAAGGATTACGGAAAGGCCGCGTCCAAGCCGCGTATCCTGATCGCCAAGCTCGGCCAGGATGGCCATGACCGCGGCGCCAAGGTGATTGCATCCGCCTTCGGCGATATCGGCTTTGATGTCGTGGCAGGTCCCCTCTTCCAGACACCGGAGGAAGCAGCGGGCTTGGCCGTGGCCAACAAGGTCCAGGTCGTCGGCATGTCCTCGCTCGCCGCAGGCCACAAGACGCTGGCTCCGCAGCTGGTCGAAGCGCTGAAGGCCAAGGGCGCAAACGACGTGATCGTCGTCGTTGGCGGCGTCATTCCGCGCCAGGACTACGACTTCCTGCTGGAGCATGGTATCTCCGCCGTTTTCGGCCCCGGAACCAATGTCATGGATGCCGCCCGCTCCGTGCTTGACCTCCTGGAGGGTCGCCTACGAAACAGTTGAGACGCAGGCAGCGCTCGGGGAGGAGCATGGAGACCTACGATTACATCGTCATCGGCGCCGGCACCGCCGGCTGCCTGCTCGCGAACCGGCTCTCCGCCGATCCCATGCGGCGCGTGCTTTTGCTCGAAGCCGGCGGCAGCGATAACTATCACTGGATCCATATCCCGGTCGGCTATCTCTACTGCATCAACAATCCGCGCACCGACTGGTGCTTCAAGACGGAAGCCGAACCGGGGCTGAACGGCCGGGCCATCGGCTATCCCCGTGGCAAGGTGCTCGGCGGCTGCTCCTCGATCAACGGCATGATCTATATGCGCGGCCAGGCCCGCGACTACGACCAGTGGCGCCAGATGGGCTGCGACGGCTGGGGCTGGGATGACGTGCTGCCCCTCTTCAAGAAGACCGAAGATTTTTACAAGGGGGCCGACGACAAGCATGGCGTGGACGGCGAATGGCGGGTGGAAAAGGCCAGGCTTCGCTGGGAGGTCCTGGAAGCCTTTCGCGAGGCCGCCAGACAGGCCGGCATTCCCGAGACCGCAGACTTCAACCGTGGCGACAACGAAGGCTCCGGCTTCTTCGAGGTCAACCAGCGCTCCGGCATTCGCTGGAACACGGCAAAGGCTTTTCTGAAACCGATCCGTCACCGCAAGAACCTGACGATCCTCACGCGCGCCCATGTGAAACGGCTGACCATCGAAGGCGACCGCGTGACCGGGGCCGAAGTGTATCACGATGGCGAATTGAAGCGTTTTGCCGCCCGCCGCGAGGTGGTGCTGTCAGCGGGTGCCATCGGCTCGCCACAGATCCTCGAACTCTCCGGCATTGGACGCGGCGATGTGCTACAAAGTGCGGGGATCGAGACAGTGCGTGAGGTGCCAGCCGTTGGCGAAAACCTGCAGGACCACCTGCAGCTCCGCCTCGTCTTCAAGGTAACGGGCGTGCCGACGCTCAACGAACGTGCCTCAAGCCTTTACGGCAAGGCAATGATCGGGCTGGAATATGCGCTCCGCCGCTCGGGCCCGATGTCCATGGCGCCGAGCCAGCTCGGCATCTTCACCCGCTCCGGCCCGGACAAGGAGACCGCCGACCTCGAATACCACGTCCAGCCGGTCTCGCTCGACAAGTTCGGCGATCCGGTTCACCCCTTCCCGGCGATGACGGCCAGTGTCTGCAATCTCAGACCAGAAAGCCAGGGATCGGTGCACATATCGGGGCCGGACTTCGCGGCCCAACCAAAGATCGCGCCGAACTATCTCTCGACAGCTGCTGACCGCGACGTCGCCGTCCGCTCGATCCGGCTGACCCGCCGCATCGCTTCCCAGCCCGCCTTTGCCCGCTACCAGCCCGAGGAATATCGTCCCGGACCTGATCTCGAAAGCGATGCGGAATTGGAACAGGCAGCAGGCGACATCGGCACGACGATCTTTCACCCCGTCGGCACCTGCCGCATGGGAGCGGATCCGGACAGCGTCGTCGATCCACGCCTGCGGCTCCGCGCCTTGAAGGGCCTGCGCATCGCCGATGCCTCGGTCATGCCGACCATCACCTCGGGCAACACCAATTCCCCGACCCTGATGATTGCCGAAAAGGCATCAGCGATGATCCTGGAGGATCACCGCTGACCGGTAAACATGCCATTGGCTTGGAAATGGGTCTCCGCTTGGTGTAGCACTGGCCTTCTTGCCGCAGCGCTTCATCCGACTCGCGAGGACACCCGCGCAGAGGCACGGCACCGACAAAGGACAAGACCATGCCCGCCGCACACTTCAATCCGCTCGTCGCAGATCTCTCGGCTCCGCCGGTCCCCTCCGTTTTTGCCTGGGCACGCGCCTATGATGGCGCTCGCGGCCGGATGATCGACTTGAGCCAGGCGGTCCCCGGTTATCCGCCGCACCCGGATCTCTTCGCCTGGCTGGCCGAGGCTGCATCGAGCCGCGCCAATGCCGGATACGGCCCGATCGAGGGCGAGCCTCCGCTGCGCGAGGCCTATGCGGCCGAGGTTTCAGCCGTCTATGGCGCACCGGTGACGGCCGAGAACATCCATATCACCGCAGGCTGCAACCAGGCCTTCATGGCTGTGATGTCGGCGATTGCCGCAAGCGGCGATGCGGTGGCGCTGACAGATCCCTTCTACTTCAACCAGGAGACCACGCTGGCGATGATGGGCATCCGGCGCGAGCTGATCCCGCTCGACCCGGCAACCGGCTTCGTGCCCACCATTGAAGGCATCGAGGCGGCATTGGCCAAAGGCATCAAGGCCGTGGCCCTGGTCTCGCCCAACAATCCGACCGGTGCGATCTATCCAGCGGCTCTCTTGCATCAGGCCTTCGAGGCCTGCCGGAAGGCCGGTGCCTTCCTGATCCTCGATGAGACCTATCGCGACTTCCTCCCCGGCGAAGGCCGCACGCATGATCTGCTCTCGGTCGAAGGCTGGGAAGAGAACCTCATCCTGCTCTACTCCTTCTCCAAATCCTTCTGCATCCCCGGCCATCGCCTCGGCGCGATCACGGCCGGGCCTCGCGCGGTCTCCGAAATCGCCAAGGTGATGGATAACCTGCAGATCTGTGCGCCCCGCGCGCCGCAGGCGGCTGTCGCCAAGGCCATTCCGGCGCTGAAGGCGTGGCGTGACGACAACCGGATCGAAATCCTCAAGCGCGCCGATACGCTGAAAGGCGTGATGGCCAAGCTTCCCGCCTGGAAGATGGACTCGCTCGGCGCGTATTTCGCCTTCATCCGCCATCCCTTTGAAGGCCAGGACTCCGCGCATGTCGCCGAACGGCTGGCAAAACAGGCCGGCGTGCTCTGCATCCCCGGCGCCTATTTCGGCGACGACTGCCAGGATTACCTGCGCTTCGCCTTCGCCAATGCCGACAGTACGACGATCGAAGGCCTGGTTGATCGCCTCTCGACCTTCACACCGGACTGATCCGCAATGGCAAAGAGCGTGGCGATCATCGGCGGCGGCCCGGCGGGCCTGATGGCGGCGGAACATTTGGCCGCCAAGGGCCATGCCGTCACCATCTATGACGCCATGCCGACAGTGGGTCGCAAGTTCCTGCTCGCCGGAAAGTCGGGCTTGAACATAACGCATGCCGAGGACTATGCGCGCTTCGTCACCCGCTATGGCGCGGCCAACGAAAGGCTACGCCCGGTGCTGGACCTGATGACACCCGAGGCAATCCGCGTTTGGGCAGCGGATCTCGGTACAGAGACGTTTGTTGGAACCTCCGGCCGCGTCTTCCCGACGGTGATGAAAGCCTCACCGCTGTTGCGTGCCTGGCTGAAGCGGCTGGAAGGGCTGGGCGTGACCATCCTCACCCGCCACCGCTGGATCGGTTTCGACAAAGATGCCCTGCTTTTCGAGACACCAGAGGGTCCGAAGCAGGTCATCGCGGACGCGACACTTCTCGCCCTCGGCGGCGCAAGCTGGCCAAAACTCGGCTCGGATGCGGCCTGGGTGCCGCTGCTTGCAAACGAAGGCGTCGCCATTGCCCCGCTTCGCCCAGCCAATTGCGGTTTTGACTGCGACTTCTCAGAAAGCTTCAACGGCCGCTTTTCCGGCCAGCCGGTGAAATCGGTGAAGGCCACATCGACGGCCGGCACCACCCAGGGCGAATTCGTCATCAGCCGCGGCGGCATCGAGGGGAGCCTGATCTACGGCCATTCGGCCGCACTCAGGGATGCGCTCGAGCGTGATGGGCACGCCGAGCTTCTGCTCGATCTCGCGCCGGGCCGCACTGTGGAGAAACTGGCAGCCGATCTCGACCGCCAAGACCGCAAGACAAGTTTCTCGACCCGCCTGAAGAAGGCCGCCAATCTTGATGGGGTGAAGATCGCGCTTCTGCGTGAGGTCAACCCCGAGGCCAACCAGCTGACGTCGGGCGCACTGGCACGCCTCATCAAGGCACTGCCCCTCCCCGTCAAACGCCCACGCCCGATCGCCGAGGCGATCTCGACCGCAGGCGGCGTAACCCTCAACGCGATCGACAATGGCTTCATGCTGAAAAACCGACCGGGCACCTTCGTCTCAGGCGAAATGCTCGACTGGGAGGCGCCAACAGGCGGCTATCTACTCACCGCCTGCTTTGCGACGGGCATTGCCGCGGCAGATGGCATCGACCGCTGGCTTCTGCGATCACAGGGGTGAGGCCTAGCGGCTTGCCGTCTTGTGCGAATAGCCGGGCTTGCGGAATTCGACGGTGGTCTTTGCGACCGGGATGCCGAACTTGGTGACAAGCGCCGTGTTCAGCACCGTACCGTCCTGACGCAGCACCATCTTGTCCCAGAAGCGCACCTTGTTGCCTTGGGTCTCGGGGCTGAGATAGACGAGGTAGTTGAAGCGCGCGACGGCACCATTCAGCCGCACGGTTGTCTCGCCAATGACGTCCTCGCGCGTGCCGCTATAGGTCGTCGGGCTGGTCTTGGTGAAGCGCCAAGTCTTGCGGTCTTTTGTGCCGTCATCGAAGACGAAATCTTCGCGCAGTGTCAGCGTCTTCCCATCCCACTTGCCGGTCAGATCGACCGTGAAGCTGCGCTTGACGCCGTTGATGGCGCTGAACGAACCGACGGCTTCGGTGCGGCCTGAGAAATAGTCTTCAAAGGTAAACTTCTCGGCGGCCTGTCCGGTGACCGGCAGCAGGCTCAGGGCAAGCCCGACAAGGGCCAAGCTGAACTTCGGCATGGGGCGTCTCCATCGTTGGCGCGTTTGTGCACCCACTACGGCGCCGCTCGCCCAACGGATTTGGAGTGGCTCCCAGAAACGAATTCGTGAAGACGCTTGCCGCCTCTTGACCGGTTTCACTTGCTGTCGCGCTGATAGATCCAGTCGTGGTCGGGATGGTTCTGGAAGCGCCATTTGCGCAAGGGGCCAGCCATGACGTTGAGATAATACATTTCGTAGCCATGCGGCACGCCACAGGGGTGATGCCCCCTAGGCACCAGCACCACATCGCCATCGGACACCGCCATGGTCTCGTCCAGCGAGCCATCTTCGGTAAAGACACGCTGGAAGCCGAAACCCTGGGCGGGGTTCAGCCGGTGGTAATAGGTTTCCTCAAGATAGGTCATCTCGGGGAAATTGTCCTCGTCATGCCGATGCGGCGGATAGGACGACCAGTTGCCCGAGGGGGTAAAGACCTCCGTCACCAAGAGGCTGTCGGCCACGTCCCGGTCTTCCATGGCGATCGGATAGATGTGGCGGGTATTGGCGCCTTTGCCGCGCTCGACGAGCGAAATGCCCTCCGGCCCGATCTGCTGCGCCTCGCGGCCGGGCATGGCCGGTGCGGTACAGACAGCCAGCACGCAGTCGGTCGTTGCCTTGGCAGACCAGTCGGCACCCGCCGGCACGTATACGCAATGCGGCGGGGTTTTCTCGAACACCGACATGCGCTGACCGAGTTCGCCGAAGTCCTTGCCACCGCCTGATATCGTGGCCTTGCCCTCGACAAGCACCAGAATGACCTCTGTTTCGCCGGTCGGCTCGGCAGCGGTCTCGCCCGCCTTCAGGCGATAGAGCCCGAAGCCGACATAACCCCAGCCGGCGCTGGCCGGCGTGATGTCATGCACCTTGCCGGATGTGTTAGAAGGCTTGCGCAACAGGTCGGCCATGTCTCGTCTCCCAAATTTCGGCGCTCAGTCCGCGTCCGGCCGTTCAGCTTCGGCTGCGATCCGCGCCCGCTCGGCCTCCGCCTTGGCTTCGGCCTTTTTCATCGTGTGCTCATACATGAACAGCAGTTCGTAACCGGCATAGAGACCGGTGGCGGTGAAGATCATCGCCCAGCCGGTCGCACCGTTCGAATATTCTACCCCGGCCCAGGCGAGCGGCAGCACCGTGCAGAGAAGGCGGATCCACAGCGGCTTGAAAAACGGATGGGTCGGATCGAGGATCTGGAACTTCAAGGCTTTGCTCCCGGCAGTCTTGTGAATGGGTCGCCTGCAATAGAGCCCAAATCCGTGTGCTGTCAAAACACGGGGCGGAGATAAGTCGCCGCCCCGGCTTCACTATCAGATCAGGCCGGCATCTTTGGCGAAACCCTTGAGCGATTTCAGGCCGAGGCTCTGATATTCGAAGGGATTGCGCACGTCAGGGTCCTGCTCGGCTTCGATGACGATCCAGCCTTCATAACCATGTTCGGCCGCGATCTTGAGCACCGGCGTAAAATTCACGCCACCTTCGGTATCGCCGGGAACGGTGAACACGCCGCGACGCACGCCTTCGAGGAAGGAGAGCTTCTCGCTCCGCACCTGATCGGCGATGACGGGACGGACATTCTTCGCGTGGATATGGCCGACGCGGTGCATGTATTTTTTCGCAACGGCTTCCGGATTGCCACCGCCGAAATAGCAATGGCCGGTATCGAGCAGCAGCTTGGCATGCGGGCCGGTGTGTTCCATCAGCTTGTCGATCTCGGCCTCGGTCTCGACGACCGTGCCCATGTGGTGGTGATAGACCAGCGAGATGCCCTGGGAAGCCGAGAATTCGGCCAGCGCCTCGACGCCGGCGCCGAACTTGGCCCATTCGGCATCGGACAGAACCGGGCGGTCGGCAAGTGCCGCATCATCGGCGCCATGGATGGCGTTCGAGGTTTCGCAGACGATGATGACCTTGCAGCCCATGGCTTTGAGCACATCGAGGAAGGGCTGCATGGCGGCCTTTTCTTCCTCGATTGAGTTGGTGAGCAGGTTCAGCGAATGCCAGCCGGAGACGAATTTCAAGCCGCGCGGCTCCAGCACCGACTTGAGACCCGCAGGATCGGTCGGCAGCTTGTGGCCCTTCTCGATGCCGTCGAAACCGATCTTGGCGGTTTCGTCCAGGCACTGTTCGAGGCTGATATGGGCGCCGAGACGGCGGTCGTCGTCGTTCGACCAGGCGATCGGGTTGGTTCCGAAAAGGATCATGATCAGGTTCTTTCCTTCAGAGCCGCTTCATAGGCAATGCGGGCTTGATTGACTTCGGCGCGGGCCGAGACTTCCGGCACCGCGACATCCCACCAATAGCCGCCGGCTCCGGTGGTTGGATAAGGATCGGTATCGATGACGATGACGGTGGTCTCGGTCGCCTCGCGGGCGGCATCGAGGGCTGTTTCGAGCTCTGATATCGACGACACCTTCTGGGACCGCGCACCCATCGATGCCGCGTGTGCCGCGAAATCGATGCCGATCGGGCTGACATTGGTATGGGCGTAGAGATTGTTGAACTGCGCGCCCCCGGTGCCCATCTGCAGCCGGTTGATGCAGCCGTATCCCCTGTTGTCGGTGATCACCAGCGTGATCTTGACGCCCATGCCGACCGCCGTTGCCAGCTCCGAATTCATCATCATGTAGGAGCCGTCGCCGACCATGACGATCACGTCGCGATCGGGCTCGGCCATCTTGATGCCGAGACCGCCGGCAATCTCGTAACCCATGCAGGAGAAGCCGTATTCCATGTGATAGGAGAGCGGCAGCTTTGACTTCCACAGCTGATGCAGCTCGCCCGGCATGGTGCCGGCGGCGCACATGACGACGGTATTGTCGCGCGAGGCGCGCTGCACGGCGCCGATCACCTGCATGTCGGTCGGCAGCGCATTGCTGTCGACAGGCGCTGCCGTCACGGCATCCGCCTTGGCGAACCAGGAGGCCTTGAGACCGGCATCGGGTGCGGCATACGTGTGATCGCCGAGTGCTGCCGAGAGCTTTTCGAGGCCGATCTTGGCATCCGCCACCAGCGGGATCGCATCATGCTTGGCGCTGTCGTAAGGCTGCACGTTGAGCGCCAGGATCTTGCGATCAGGGTTCTTGAACAGCGCCCAGGAGCCGGTGGTGAAATCCTGGAAACGCGTGCCGACACCTATGACGAGGTCGGCTTTTTCGGAAACCACATTGGCGCTTTCGGCACCGGTCACGCCGACAGGACCGAAATTGAGGCCATGGTCCCAGGCGAGCGCCGACTTGCCGGCCTGCGTCTCGACGACAGGGATCTGGTGCTTCTCGACAAAGGCCTTCAGCGTCTCCGTGGCGCCTGCAAAATGCACGCCGCCACCGGCGACGATGACAGGGTTCTTGGCCGCCTTGAGCGCCGCAACTGCCGCTTCGAACTCGAAGACATCAGGCTCCGGACGACGGAAGCGCCAGGTCTTTTTGGCAAAGAAGCTCTCGGGATAATCATAGGCCTCGGCCTGAACGTCCTGGCAGAAGGCGAGCGTCACAGGACCGCAATCGGCGGGATCGGTCAGCGTGCGCATGGCGCGCGGCAAAGCGGTCAAGAGGTGTTCCGGCCGCATGATCCGGTCGAAGTAGCGCGAGACAGGGCGGAAGCAGTCATTCGCCGACATCGTGCCGTCGCCGAAATCCTCGATCTGCTGCAAAACCGGATCAGGGCCACGATTGGCGAAGACGTCGCCGGGGATGAAGAGCACCGGCAGACGATTGACATGCGCAAGCGCCGCCGCCGTCACCATGTTGAGCGCGCCGGGCCCGATCGAGGACGTCACGGCCATGGCGCGGCGACGGCCGAGCTGCTTGGCATAGGCGATCGCCGCATGGGCCATCGACTGCTCGTTCTGGCCGCGATAGGTCGGCAGTTCCTCACGGATGCCGTAAAGCGCCTCGCCGATACCGGCGACATTGCCGTGACCGAAGATCGCCCACATGCCGGCGATATAGGGAACGCCATCCTCATTCATCTGGTTGGCGAGGTAACGCACCATCGCCTGTGCGGCGGTCAGCCGGATCGTCTTCATGTTTTTCCTCCCTTGGCGGAAACCGCCTTCTGCCGCGCAGCGTCCCAGATTGCACAGAGGCTCTGGTAACGCGCGGCCATATCCTCCACGGCAGCGGCATCGCTCAGCGAACCGGCGAGCCACTTGCGCGCGGCATCGCCAAAGATCGTGCGGCCGACGGCAAAACCCTTGACCAGATCGAAGCCGGCGGCAAGCTGGAAGCTCGCCTCCAGTTCCGCCTGCGGCGCATCAAGCCCGAGCACGACGATGCCGCGTGTATAGGGGTCGTTGCGCTCGATCGCATTGCAGGCATTGGCCCAGGATGCCACCGTCTTCATCGGCTCCAGCTTCCACCAGTCGGGATAGACGCCGATTTCGTAGAAACGCTCGATGATCTTGGCCACCGTCTCGTCATCGCAGGCCCCCACCTTGGACGGAATGACCTCCAGCAGGAATTCCAGCCGGTTGCGGCGCGCCGAATGGAAGAGCCTGAGCACCGTCTGTTCCTGCTCCGCCTTCATCTCGGGCGTATCGTCAGGATGATAAAAGGCGAGAACCTTCACCACATGATCGACAGGCCATTCGACCAGACCGCCGAAATCAGGGCCGATTTCCGGCTCCAGCGTCAGCGGCCGCGACCCCGGCCATTCGACCGGACGACCGATCCACAACCCCGTGCCGGCGGCGCGGTAGAGCGCATCGCGACCCAGGCGGCTGTCGCAGAGCAGGCCATAACCGGCTTTGCCATCGGAAACCTTGAGGGCGGCATCCAGGCAGAGGTTCTTGAAGGCACCGATCCGATGTTCGGAAACGCCCGCCTCCTTGGCCATGGCTTCAAGCTGCATGCGGTGATCGAAGGCAAAGACCCGCATGGTCGACCAGTCACCCTTGCGGTTGGTCGACCAGTGCACCTGCTCAAGCGCTGCATCCTTGCGCAGCGCCTTGTTCTTGATGCCGGTGCGAAAGAAGTATTGAAGCTCTTCCCAGCTCGGATAGGCCGGCGTGCAGCCGTGGCGCGAGACGGCAAAGGCACCGCAGGCATTGGCGAACTTCAGCGAGGTCGGCCAGTCTTCACCCGTCAGCCAGCCCTTGAGAAGGCCCGACATGAAGCCGTCGCCGGCGCCGAGAACGTTGAAGACTTCGATCGGGAACCCCTCCCCGGCCTGCCCCTCGTCCAGACTGTCGGGAATGGCATCTTCAAAAACCACAGCGCCCATCGGCCCGCGCTTGCAGACCAGCGTTGCCGGCGAGACCTGGCGCACGGCGCGCAGAGCTTCGATCGTATCGGTCGAGCCACCGGCAATATGGAATTCCTCTTCCGTGCCGACGATCAGGTTGAACAGATGCAGGGTCGACTGCAGTTTCCGCGTCACCTTCTCGGATTCAACGAAGCGGCTTTCGCCATCGCCGTGACCGGCAAGGCCCCAGAGGTTCGGGCGGTAGTCGATGTCGAGTGCCGTGAGCCCGCCATATTCGCGAGAGATCGCCAGCGCCTTGAGGACTGCCTGCTCGGTACGCGGATTGGACAGATGTGTGCCGGTGACACAGACGCAACGCGCCTCGGCAACGAAATCCGGATCGATATCGTCTTCCGACAGCGCCATGTCGGCGCAGTTCTCGCGGTAGAAGATCAGCGGAAACTGGTGTTCGTCCCGGATGCCGAGCAGCACCAGCGCCGTCAGCCGCTCCTTGTCAGTCTTCACGCCGCGCACATCAACGCCCTCGCGCACCAGCTGCTCGCGGATGAAGCGGCCCATATGCTCGTCGCCGACGCGGGTGATCAGCGCCGATTTCAGCCCGAGCCGTGCCGTGCCGGCTGCGATATTGGTCGGGGAGCCGCCGATATACTTGTTGAAGGAGGCCATATCCTCCAGCCGACCGCCGACCTGGGCCCCGTAAAGGTCCACGGACGAGCGGCCGATCGTGATCAGATCGAGCGAAGCCAAATTGTCCTCCCTGCTGCGGGATCTACCTGCCCCGCTCTCCACCGGCCATTCCATGGAATGGAACGGCCATTCTTCAAAATGGACTATAAATTCTATTTTTCAGAATTTCAATACGGACGTTCAATCTTCCTGCCGCGCCGTACCCACGGCAACAGACAAAGTAATGGCGAGACAAAGGGTCGCGGAGAGCGACCGGAAGGCGCCGAAATCCACTTCCGAGACTGAGAGCAAAGTGGCATTCATCCGCCGGAGCGGGCTGACGACCGTATCGGTGACGGCAACCACGGGAATCCCCCTGCTGGCGACGTCTTCCACGAGATCCAGCGTCTCGGCGGAATAGGGCGAAAAGGTCACGGCGAGCAGCGCATCGCCCTCGCGAATGGCGTGGTGATTGTCGAGCCGCCCGACCACGCTGTGCAGCATGGCCGGCACACCCATCTTCTCAAAGGCATAGGCCATGTAACTCGCCACCGGAAAGGAGCGCCGCAAGCCGATGATATGGATCATCCGCGCCCTGGAGAGCAACCCGACAGCCGCCTCAAGTGCCTGAGGATCAACGGTTTTGACGAGATTTTCCAGCGACATGCGGCCGGCCTCGACGAATTCGGCGAGAAGCGCAGACGGCGTGCCTTCCTGCATCTCCCGCAGGTGCTGAAGCCGCGTCGAATAATCCGGCCAGCCGCCGACAAAGCTCTCGCGAAACAGCTTCTGCATTTCGGAAAAGCCGGTGAAACCCATGATCTGACAGAAGCGCATGAAGGCCGAAGGCTGCACGCCCGCCCCTTCCGCCATCTCGGCTACGGTCGACACGGCGATGCGGTCCTTGTTGGCAGCGACATAGTCGGCACACTGCTTCAGGCGCTTCGGCAGCGTGCTCGACACCTCCAGCAGCCGGTCCTCGAAGGCCTTGATCGTCTGTGGCCCGACACTCTCGTTCATCCCGCCCCCGTTTGCCTGAACTTCGCTTGACATGATCAGTGTCACGATCTAGCAAAATAGAACATATATTCCAAATCGTCACATTTGCCAGCGCGAAATGGAACAGAGACAGAGTGCTCGGCGCGAGCGCCTGACAACACAACAATCGCCTCGTCTGCGAACAAGACCGGGCACAGGGAGGAATGATCATGGTCACGAGACTGGCCCTTCTGGGCGCCGGGCGTATCGGCAAGGTTCACGCAAAAGCCATTGCCGAAGACAAGCGCGCCAAGCTGGTCGCCGTTGCGGACGCCTTTGCAGACGCTGCCAACGCCATTGCGGCCCAGACCGGCTGCGCGGTGAAGACGATCGAGGAGATCGAGGCTGACAAGGACATCGACGCCGTCATCATCTGCACGCCGACCAACACCCATGCCGACCTGATCGAACGTTTCGCCAAGGCCGGCAAGGCGATCTTCTGCGAAAAGCCGATCGATCTGGATGTTAACAGAGCCAAGGCTTGCCTTGAGACCGTGCGCGCCGTTGGCGGCAAGGTCATGCTCGGCTTCAACCGCCGCTTCGATCCGCATTTCCAGGCCGTGCGCAAGGAAATCGACAAGGGCTCGATCGGCAAGGTCGAGATGGTGACGATCACCAGCCGCGATCCGGGCGCGCCCCCGGCCGAATACATCAAGGTCTCGGGCGGCATCTTCCGCGACATGACCATTCATGACTTCGACATGGCCCGATTCCTGCTCGGCGAAGAGATCGAAACGGTCCAGGCCTCGGCTTCCGTTCTGGTCGATCCCAAGATCGGCGAACTCGGCGATTACGACAGCGCCTCGCTGATTTTGACGACGAAGAGCGGCCGCCAGGCGATCATCTCCAATTCGCGCCGCGCGTCTTACGGCTACGACCAGCGTATCGAAGTGCATGGTTCGCTCGGCTCGGTCTCGGCCGAAAATCAGCGCCCGGTCTCCATCGAAGTTGCCAACAAGGACGGTTACACCCGCCCGCCGCTGCACGACTTCTTCATGACCCGCTACACGGCAGCTTACGCGGCCGAAATCTCCGCCTTCATCGACGCGCTCGACAACGGCACGCCGATGGCGCCGTCTGCCGAAGACGGCCTGATCGCGCTGGCGCTTGCTGACGCGGCCGTAAAGTCCGCCAAGGACAAGTCGGCTGTCACGGTCAGCTACTGAGCCACAAGCTCCTGCGCTGCCATAAGGTTGCGCAGAATGGAAACGCCGCCCGAACCTCCTCGGGCGGCGTTTTCGTGTGTGTGAATGAGAGAACCCTCAGATGGCGAGTTCGCGCCGCTCGACTTCCGTCAGCATGGCAAGGTCGAGGATCTTCTGCAGGTTCGCCGCATGGCGGAAGTTCGGCTCCTGGGTATAGCCGGACTGGATGGCCGCAATGAACTTCTGATAGTTCGTCTGCACCGGATCGACCTCGATCGCGCGCCAGACTGCCTTTTCAACGTCTTCCTGAAGGCAGGCCCTGAGGGTCGATCCATCGAGACGATGGATAACCTCGAGCGCGCCCTTGTCGCCATGCACCCGGAGACGAAGCTCGTTGAGATGGCCCGTCGCCCAGCGGCTGGCATGGATGACGCCCATGGCCCCGTTGGTGAACTCCGCCGTCATGGTGAAGCTGTCATTGGCATCCAGATCATACTCGCCGATCTTGTTGCCAGGCGCCTTCTCGAAGGCCTTCAGCCGGGCAAAGACATGATCGATGTCGGTGGCGGCACCATAACCGACGAAGTCGAGGATATGGATGCCGACATCGCCGAGCACGCCGTTCGAGCCGTGTTTCGTCGACAGCCGCCAGAGCCATTGGCTCTCGGTTGCCCAGTCACCCCAGGCCTTGGAGACGAGCCAGCTCTGCAGATAGGAGGCCTCGATATGGCGCACCTTGCCGATCTCGCCGGCCAAGACCATCTGCCTTGCCTTCTGCACCTGCGCCACGTTGCGATAGGTGAGGTTGACCATGTTGACGAGGCCGGAGGTTTCCGCCGCCGTCGCCATTTCATCGGCCTTGGCATAGTTCTCGGCGAGCGGCTTCTCGCACATCACATGTTTGCCGGCCGCCAGGAGCTTGAGCGTGGTCGGATAATGGACCTTGTCAGGCGTGACATTGGTGACCGCATCGAACTCGCCCCAGGCAATCGCCTCGTCGAGCGAGGTGAAGGTGTTGGGTATGTTGTGACGGGCGGCAAAGGCCCGCACCGTCGCCATGTCCAGATCGACGGCCGCCACAAGCTGCACGTCGGTAATCGTGGAAAAATTCATGGCATGGCTATTGGCCATGCCACCCGTGCCAAGGATCAACAGGCGTATGGGGGCAGTGCTCATTTGTAGCCTTCCTCGCCGGCCTGATGAAGACGAGGGCCGCGCTCGGTGATCGGCTCGAGCGCCATTTCGACCGGCACATTCGGGGCGTCATGCACGGCGCCGTATCGCGGCATCGGATTGTACGCCCATTTCACCCCGTTGCGGATGACCTGCTGGACGGTCGCATCGTGATAGGTCGGATAGGTCTCGTGGCCGGGCCGGAAATAGAAGATATTGCCAGCACCGCGCTTCCAGGTCAGCCCTGAGCGGAAGATTTCGCCGCCGGCAAACCAGGAGATGAACACGGTTTCGAGCGGCTCGGGAACCGAGAAGAACTCGCCGTACATCTCCTCGTTTTCCAGCACGAAGTTTTCCGGGATTCCCGCTGCGATCGGATGGCCGGGATTGACCGTCCAGATCCGCTCGCGTTCACCCGCCTCGCGCCATTTCAGCGCACAGGGCGTGCCCATCAGCCGCTTGAACGGCTTGGAAAAGTGGCCGGAATGCAGGACCAGCAGCCCCATGCCTTCCCAGACCCGGCGTGCAACCCGCTCGACGATCTCATCGGAGACTTCGCCATGCGCCTTGTGGCCCCACCAGACCAGCACATCCGTCTCCGCCAGCCGCTCGACCGACAGGCCGTGTTCCGGCTCTTGCAGGGTTGCGGTGGTCGCCTCGATCTCGCTGTCGGTATTGAGGGCAGCCGCAATCGTCGAATGCATGCCATCGGGATAGATCCCGCGGACGATGGCATTTTCCCGTTCGTGGACGTTTTCGCCCCAGACAACTGTTCTGATCGTCATCTGAATTCTCCTTCGGTATCGGTCCCCCGCCATGGAGGACCGTATTTCATTTTGGCGCTCAGGCAGCGCCTTTCATCAGGCCGCGGCCGATGGCGCGGCCATCGCGGTCGAAACGGTGCAGTTCATGTTCAACAGGCGAGAGAGCGACGGTTTCGCCGGGCTTCAGCGTCGCCGTCCCTTCCTGCCGCACGACGACCGGCTCGGACGTGCCGATGTCGACATAGACATAGCTGTCCGATCCCAGCATTTCGGAATGCACGACAGAACCCCGCCAGCGTCCATCTTGTTCAATCGAAAGATGCTCGGCGCGGATGCCGATGGTATGGGCGCCCATTTCGTCCGAAAAGCGCCCGTCGAGGAAATTCATCTTCGGCGAGCCGATGAAGCCGGCGACGAAGAGCGAATTCGGGCTCTCATAGAGTTCGAGCGGCGTGCCCACCTGCTCGACCACGCCGTCGCGCAACACACAGATCCGGTCGGCGAGCGTCATGGCTTCCACCTGGTCATGGGTCACATAGATCATCGTGGTGTTGTGCATGCTGCGATGAAGCTTGGCAATTTCGAGACGGGTGGCGACGCGCAGCGCGGCATCGAGGTTGGAGAGCGGTTCATCGAAGAGGAACACGCGAGGATCGCGAACGATGGCGCGACCGATCGCCACACGCTGGCGCTGACCGCCCGAAAGCTGCCGGGGCAGCCGTTCCAGATACGGGGTCAGCTGCAGCATGTCGGCTGCCTCCCGCACCCTTCGGTCCCGTTCCGCCTTGTCCTGGCCGGCAAGCTTCATGCCGAAGGCCATGTTGTCGAACACGGTCATGTGCGGGTAAAGCGCATAGGACTGGAAGACCATGGCGATGCCACGCTTGGCCGGTGGCAACTGGTTCATCACCTCGCCGTCGAAGGCGAGTGTGCCGGATGAAATGTCTTCCAGGCCTGCGATCAGGCGCAAAAGCGTGGACTTGCCGCAGCCCGACGGGCCGACAAAGACCATGAATTCACCGGAGCGGATTTCCATGTCGACGCCCTTGATGACCTCAAGCGCTCCAAACGATTTGCGGATGTCTGTGAGTTGGATATGGGCCATGGGTTATCCTCCTATCCCTTGACGCCGCCGGCTGTGAGGCCGGAAATGATGCGCCGCTGGAAGATCAGAACGAGTACGACCAACGGAATGGTGACGATGACCGAGGCGGCCATGATGCTGCCCCAGGGGATTTCGAACTGGCTGTCGCCAGAGAGCAGCGCGATGGCGACCGGCACGGTGCGCTGCGTGTTCGACGAGGTGAAGGTGAGTGCAAAGAGGAACTCGTTCCAGGCGGTGATGAAAGCGAGAAGCCCGGTCGTCACCAGCGCCGGCCACATCAGCGGCATGAAAACCTGCGTGATGATCACCCAGGACGAGGCTCCGTCAACGATCGCCGCCTCCTCGATCTCGATCGGCAGGTCCCGCATGAAGGTGGTGAGCACCCAGACGGTGAACGGCAGCGTGAAGATCATGTAGGAGAAGATCAGCGCGATCGGCGTGTTGAAGATCCCCATCCAGCGGATCAGTTCGAACAGTCCGGCGAGCACGGCGATCTGCGGGAACATCGAGACCGCAAGGATGGTGAGCAGCAAAAGCCCCCGCCCGCGAAACCGGATACGGGCCAGCGCATAGGATGCCGTCACCGCCAGAAACAGCGACAGCACCACCACGACGGTTGCCACCAGCAGCGAATTGCCGAGACTGCGCACGAAGCTGCCGCGCGACAGCACGCTTTCGTAGTTCCCGAATGTCACGGTGTTGGGCCAATAGCTGATGTCGAAGAGCGCACTACCGGGTTTCAGGCTGGTGATAACAGCGTAGTAGAACGGGAAGACCGCGATGACGACGATGATCGCAACGAGCAGATAGAAGGCGGATTGTTTGACCACGGTCGGCATCAGCGCTCTCCTCCGGAAAGATTGACGCGGCCGAAGACGATGTAAATGACCGTGATCGAGGCGATGATCAGGAAGAGCATGGTGGATGCTGCTGCCCCATAGGCGAACTTGTCGAACTCGAAGAGGTTTTCCCGCGCCATGACCGACATGGTCTTGGTCTGCGAATTGTTCGGCGTCAGCACATAGATGAGATCGAAGATGCGCAGCGCATCAAGCATGCGGAAGATCACCGCCACCATCAGTGCCGGGCGGATGAGCGGCAGCGTGAGCCTGAAAAACACTTTGACCGGATGAACCCCATCGATCTTCGCCGCTTCATAGATATCCTGCGGCACCATCTGCAGGCCGGCGAGAATGAGCAGCGCCATGAAGGGCGTGGTTTTCCACACGTCGACGATCAGCACGGCCACCATCGCCGTCTCCGGATTGGCCGTCCAGGCGATCTTCTGGCTGATCAGGCCGAGATTGAGGAAGATGTCGTTGAGGATGCCGAACTGGTCGTTGAGCATCCAGGCCCACATCTTGGCCGAGACGATCGTCGGGATGGCCCAGGGGATGAGGATCGCGGCACGCACGATGCCGCGTCCGGGAAACCTGGCGTTCAGCACCAGAGCGACGACAAGACCGAGCACCGTCTCGATCGAGACCGACAGCAGGGTGAAGCGCAACGTATTCGCCACCGCCCCCCACCAGGCCGGATCTACAAGCAAGCCGCGATAGACCGTGCGGCCGCTCTGCAGCGTGATCCAGGTCAGATAATTGCCGAAACCGATGAATTCGGCACCGGCGAGGTTGTTGAGGGTCGCATTGGTGAAACTGAAATAGATGGTCCGGATGAGCGGCCATCCGGCGACCATGGCAAGCACGATCAGGGTCGGCGCGAGAAAGATCCAGGCGGAGCGGGTGCGCTGGGCGCTGAGATCCGAGCCGGCTGTGGCTTTGGCCGGCGGTGGGCGCACGGCAGGGTTCATGCTGATGTCTGACATGGGCGGTCCTCCCTTGGGGTGACGGGGGGCTGACGGGAGCCGGGCGACGAGGAGGTCGCCCGGCGGCTGGATCACCAGCCATTGCCCATGAGTTCGTTCAGCTCGATTTCGAGCAGTTCGAGATTTTCTGCCGAAGTGCCCGAGCCGGACAGCGTGTTGTGCACGGCGCTCCAGAAGCGCGAGGAAACCTCGTTATACTTGACCTTGGTCGTGGCAGACGGACGCGGCACGGCATCCTGGAAGATCGGCTTCCACTGCGGCATGAAGGGCTGGGCCGCCGCGACATCCGCGTCGTCATAGAGCGCCGAGCGCGTCGGCAGGTTCGACAATTCGATGGCGCGGCGCTTCTGCACCTCGGCCGAGGTCAGGAACTTGACGAGGTCGATCGAGGCTTCCTGTTCTTCAGAATATTTCGACACGGCGAGGTTCCAGCCGCCCAGTGTCGAAGACGGCTTGTCGCCGGTGGCAGCCACCGGAAGCGTCGCCACATCGAACTTGCCCTTGACCGCACTGTCGTCACCATTGCCAAGCGCATAGGCATACGGCCAGTTGCGCATGAAGACGGCATTGCCGGTCTGCCAGACGCCGCGCGATTCCTCTTCCTGATAGGCGAGAACGCCGGGCGGCGTGATCGTACCGATCCAGGACTTCGCCTGATCGAGGGCGGCCGCGGCCTTTTCGTTGTTGACCGAGATCGTGCCATCCGGCTCGACGATCTGCCCGCCGCCGGAGGACTTGATCCATTCAAGCGCATTGCAGGTCAGCCCCTCATAGGCATTGGCCTGGAAGACATAACCCCAGAGATCCTTCTGGCCGGCCTCGCGCTCCTTGTCCTGGATGTCCTTGGCGACGGCCGCCATGTCGGCCCAGGTCTTCGGGACCTCCTTGCCGTATTTCTCCAGCAGGTCCTTGCGGTAGAACAGCGCCGGCGCGTCGGTGTAGAGCGGCATCGCCACGAGACGGCCGTTCACCGTCTGCGACTCGATGATCGAGGGAAAGAAATCGGTGATCCCATCACCGGCGGCCGCCTTCAGATCGACGAACTGGTCGGCCAGCTGCGGCGCCCAGATCACATCCGTCTGGTAGACGTCGACGTCTTTGTTGCCGGCGGCAAGCCACAGCCTGTACTGAGCGAACTGCTCGGAACTGGAGGGCGGCATGGTGACGAGTGACACCTTGTGCCCGCTCTTTTCTTCGAACTCGACGAACAGCTTGCGCAGAAAATCCAGGTTCTTGCCGGTGGAATTCGCCGCGACCGCAATCTCGGCCGCCTGGACGGATCCGCACAACGCAGTGGCCGCGATCAGGGCGGCGCTCAACAGTGTCTTCATCAATATCTCCTCCCGAGAAACCAAAGCCGTTGCAACCTCCACAACAAATTTGAAAACGCTTTGGTTGGTGGAGACTGGCAAAAAACAGAAAACGAGTCAAACCTTGTTCCAGCGCTCGCGCATAAGAAAAACACAAACACATGATATTTCATTATCTTTTTTGAATAAACGAACATCCTGCTCTATTTCGAGATCCTGCCAGCCATCACCCATCAAGCCAATGACACTGAGATTTGTAATCGCTTTAAATCGCGGGGGAGGAATCTTGCCAGAGGCGCCGCAGCCATGGGATAAGCACCATTGGGAGCCTGGCAGGGCAGCCTGACAGGAGGAAGTAGGGCACGGGATGAAGCTCAAGGAATTTGCCCAGCAGATCGGTCTTTCGCCGACGACCGTCAGCCGTGCCCTGAGCGGCTATCCGGAAGTGAGTGAAGCAACGCGGAAACGCGTGATGGAAGAGGCGGCCAAGCTCGGCTATCGCCCCAACATCAACGCTGTGAGGCTCGCCACCGGCCGTGTCGGCGCGATCGGTGTCGTGACCAGCCGGGCCGGCGAATACCAGTTTGCGGAATTCATGGGCGGCATTTCCGAACGCCTGAGCGCCGAGGATATCGACATCCTGATCACGCCCATGGCGGAGCAGGACAGCCGCGACGAGTTACAACTCTATCGCCGTCTCGCGGAAAGCCGCCGTGTTGACGCCGTTGTCATCACTGCGCCGCGCCCCAACGACCCGCGCATTGCCCTGCTCAACGAATTGAAGCTGCCCTTCATCGTGCATGGACGCTCCGCCACCGACGCGCCGTATGCCTGGCTGGACATCGACAACGAGGGCGCCATATGCCGGGCGACCCAGCACCTGCTCGATCTCGGCCATCGCCGCATCGCCATGATCAACGGTCGCGAGGGACTGACATTTACCCAGCACCGCGACAAGGGGTATAGGGAAGCGCTGGCGGAACGTGACGTGACCTATGATCCGAAGCTCGTGACCCATGGCAATTTCACCGACGAGATCGGTTTTCGCGTGGCGCGCGCAGTGCTGGAGCAAGGGCAGCGCCCGACCGCCTTTGTCGCCGGCTCGATGATGAGTGCGCTCGGCGTCTACCGCGCGGCCCGCTCGATGAACCTCGTCGTCGGCCAGGATATTTCGGTCATCGCCCATGATGACGTCTTCCCCTATCTGACGGCCGACAACATGGTGCCGTCGCTGTCGACGACCCGCTCCTCGATCCGCGCGGCGGGAAGCCGGATCGCCGACCTCCTCTTGCAGATGCTGAGCGGCCGCCCGGCGACCGATATCGCCGAACTGTGGCCGGTGGAGCTGATCCTGCGGGAATCCAGCCGCCCCGTGCACAAGGATGCCGGGGAATGAGCACGCCAACAGCAGACCGCATCGTCGTCGTGGGCCACGTGAACCACGATCGCATCTGGCGGCTGACCGAACCGTTGCGGGCCGGTGGCCGCATCCTGTGGAGCGCCCGCCATACGCGGCTGGGCGGCGGCGGATACTTTACCGCGAGGCGGTTGCGGGATCTCGGTCATTCGGTCGCGATCCTGTCGAACCTGATGACGGATGAACACGGCGATACGGCGATGGCGGATCTTGCCGGGCTGGGCTTCGACATCTCGCTCATCACACGGGTGCCGGGCGGCACGGATTTTGCCGACATCCTGCTTGACCCCGAGGGGGAACGCACCATCCTGTCGAACGAACGCCGCCTGTCGCGCGCATTTGTTCTGGACGAGGCCCTTTCGGATGGCGTCTTCTACGTCAACGCACCACTCCTGCCTGACACGATCCTCGCCTCCCTGGCTCAGGCGCGGCTGGTCGTCTCGCAACTGCCGCTGCGCCGCGCGGCCCCGCGCCCGGCGGATATCATGATCGGCTCCAAGGCGGATATGCCCGACAGGAGCATCGCCGATGTCTGGTCGCTTGCGGCAGAGCTAAGCGGCAGCCGGCTCCGCCATCTGGTGATGACTGACGGGCCCGATGCCATCTCGATCTACGACGGCACACGGGAAATCACGGTTGCGATAGCGCAGCGGGTCAGCGTGCGCGACACGATCGGCGCCGGCGACAGCTTCAGCGGCGGATTGATTCACGCCCTGCTTTCCGGGGCCGATATCATTGAGGCGGCGCGGATTGCCGCCGATTTGACCGCCCGATGGCTGGTGGGGCGTGAGCAGCAAACCGCCCAAATGACAACTGAAAAATCAACGCTCTAGCCAATTTTATTTGATCTCCGCTCCGGAACCCACCCCACGCCTGACGAGTTTGTGGGTGCAATACGGAGGAAGGCATGACCGAATACGATTTCACCTGGAACCGACCCGTCGAACTGGAACTGCCCTGCGGGCTGACTCGACGGTTTCAGAACGCCTATGATGCCCTGGATTTTCTTGACGCCGAATGGCCGACCCGTCGCGGCCCTGCCTATGAGCAGGCAATCCGCCTGTGCCGGAACGCCCTGCGCGATCTGCACGCCGCCGAACTCGCCCGCGCCGCCTTTATCGCGGCAGCTGAAGAAGCCGGCATGCGCCTGGCAACCGACCCCGACCGGCTGGTGAGCTTCCTGCCGCAGCGTCGCAAGGCGGTCGCTTGAGACGAAAGCTGTTCGAGGCCGTCACATCCTGGCGGCCACGAGCAGCGCAACGGTTTGCCCCTTCAGCACATCGCGCATCAGAAGCCTCGGCGTGGAGGGGATCGCACGATCCATCAGCGCATCCCGCCAGGGCATGACCGCCAAAGTATCCGGCAACGCGACCGACGTCTCGCCCCAGAAATCCGCATCGCTCCCCTTGTCCGCTTCCACAAGCATCGACAGAGGTAGTCGGCAAGCAATGGTGATCGTGGCCTCGTCGCCCCGCACTCGCGCAAACGCCAGGATGTGGCGGCTTTTCTCCCCCTCTGCCACCAGCGGCACATAGTCCCCTCGGGCGAAGAGCTCAGGGTGCTGGTTGCGCAGACGAAGCCCCCGTCCGACCACTGCCTGCTTGACCCGCCCGGCGGCCAGCGCCTGCGGATCGGCAAACGCGATCGGGGCATCCGGATCAAATGCAGAGAGCACCGCGAAGGCCGGCAGACGACGGTTGTCGGGGTCGACGAAACTGAGGTCGATCCCCTCGCTGCCCTGGTAAATGTCGGGAATACCGGGCGCCGTCAGCTTGATGACGGTCTGGGTCAGTCCGTTGACAAGACCAGCCGGGATCAGTTGCTGGATCTGGTCGACGAAATCAGCGACAAAGTCGGGGTGATCGAGCAGCAGACTGCGGACATAGCCGGTCACGGCCTTCTCGTAGTCCTCGTCCACGGCATTCCAGTCGCTGCGAAGCTTTGCCTCGCGCAGCGACTTCTCGACGAAAGCCGCGACCCGATCGGCGAAATCGGCGAGCCCTTCCCGGTCCTCAGCCCGCAGGTCGATCGGCCAATGCCCGACCAGTGCCTGGAAGATCATCCACTCGATCTCCGGTTCGGGCGCAGGTCCGTCGGTCAAGCGCTTGACGTGGGGTTGGGCGATCTGCCGCCAGCCGGCGATCCGCTCCGCCATGGCAGAGGCATCTTCGGCAAAGGCGAACAGCCTCGCACGCGCATCTTCCCCACGCTTCGTGTCATGTGTCGAGGACGCCGACAATCCGTGCGGCTGTTCCTTTGCGCGCCGCGCCATCTCCTGGTGGAAATGTTCGAGACCGCCTTCAGGCAATTCCAGTTCGCCCCCCACTTCGTTGAGGGCCAGGAATTCGCCGTGGCGGAAGAACAGCGTGTCCTCCAGCGATTTCGCCATCAACGGTCCCGTCAACTGCTGGAAGCGCCGGCGCAGGATCGCGGCGTCCTCGTGGTCTGCCGCTCCCGCATTCTCGCCCTTCAGAAGCGCCACGAGCCTGTGGGCCGCCTGCGCCTCCTCGTCCGTTAAACTGCGACCGGCATCACGAAGGACATCATCGAGCAAAGCGCGATCCCCATCCGCGACGCCGTCGTCGCGGCCATAGGTCCGGTAGCGCGGAAAGGAAAGCAGGATTTCCTCAAGTGCATTTCGCAGAACCGGCTTGTCGAGACCGGTGAACTGGCCCGCCTCCCGCAAAAGGGCGCGGACCTCGCCCGCAAAATTGACGCGGATCATCTGCCGCTTGGCGGCACGCATTTCGAGAGGAATGTCGGAGGGACCGCCACTCACCTGCTCATAGGCCGCGCGAACTGCAAAAAAGCTGTTCTCATCCAGAAGAACCGGCACCTGGGCGGCGATGAACTCGTAGCCTGTCGTTCCATCGACGGGCCAATCCTCGGGCAGGCTTTCCCCCGGCGCGAGGATCTTCTCGACAACCAGATAGACTTCGTCGCCGATTGCCGCGCGCAGCTTGGCGAGATAGGCAGCCGGATCGGCCAATCCGTCGACATGATCGATCCGCAGCCCTTGAACGATATCCTTGCGGACCAGGTCGAGAACCGTTTCGTGCACGTCGTCGAACACGGACTGGTCTTCTACGCGCAGGCCGACAAGCCCGGCAATTTCGAAGAAGCGGCGGTAGTTCAGGCCCTGCGCTGCTTCGGTAAAATGCATCAGACGCCAGGGCTGCAGGCTGTGCAGGAAAACGAGAAAGTCGGCATCGCGGGCACGGGCATCAAGGTCGCGCAGCAGGCCCTCGCAGTCGCCGCCATGACAGAGGTCGAGGACAGCACGGTGAAATTGCGCAGCATTCCCGGACTTCGCCTGGCGTCCGAGATCTGCCAGACGAGCCGCCATCGGGTCGGTAGATTCGCTGAGAACAGCCGGATAGGTCGCGGGATCGAGCGGATAAAGGCTGTCGAAATACTTGAGTGCGAGACCACCTTGCCTCCCATCCAGCACCAGCGAGAAGGCGCGTTCCATCACGGCCTGCTCGAAGCTCGATCCGAGAAAGGGCAGCGTCAACTTGCGGTTCCAGTCGATATCGAAATGGCGCGCGAAAGGGCTCGCCTCTCCCCAGGTGACCACGCTGCGCCACCACGGATTTTCGAGGCTCGCCGCCATGTGGTTGGGCACGATGTCGAGGATAAGGCCAAGCCCTTCGGACTTGAGAGCGTTCGACAGGCTCTCCAGCCCTTCCCTCCCGCCAAGGACGGGATCGATGACATTGGCATCGGTGACGTCGTAGCCATGGGTGGAGCCCTTGGTCGCGGCAAAGATGGGTGAGGCATAGAGATGGCTGATGCCGAGACGCTTCAGATAGGGCACCAGGTCGACGGCACGTTCGAAATCCATCCCGTTTCGAAACTGCAGGCGATAGGTCGAAACGGGAATGGGCATGCTGGCATCCTCGGGAGAAATTTTGATTGACGCTGCGTAACGCCAGCATCCCCGGGTTGTTCCGCAAAGAACGCATCCAAGCGCCCGCGCGTATCGCTGACCGGACCAGAGGTAAAGTGCACAAAAAATGACACCTCACCCAAAAGGCGAAATTGCTACATAAGCAGATCTGGAATTTGCAACCCTCGCCGACATGTTGTGCCTGATCTTTTTTGGGCTTCGCTTCAATAATTCATTTCATTCAAATATGCTTGATTTAGCAGCCGATTCGAGACGGCAGCGGGGCTAAATGACTTAGCTGGGGTGCGGACATGACTGACCAAATGGAAATCGAGACCTGGGCCATGGTACGGGCGCAAGAGATCGTCATGCAGCAAGGCGCCAATCTGGTGGTTGCGGCGCAGCGCCTGGACCACAAGAAGACCACGGCAAACACCTATGCTCTGCGCGCGGCGATCGTGAAATCGCTGATGGAAGCCATGTCGGCCCCTCCGGCAAAGATGGCCGGACAGATGCAGGCCGGAGAATAAGCAGCCCACTTGAAACGATGAACGCCGCGTCTGCAAAGCAGAACACGGCGTTTTCCCTTGGGAGGATCGGCAGGAGGCCGGCAGTCGCTGCCGGCCAGAGTGTTTACTGGGCCGACGCTTCGGCAGCAGCCAGTGCACGGCGGCGCTTTGCCCGCCAGCCGAGGAGAACTGGCAGAACCGCAACCGCAATGGCAAGCACCCACAGAATGAGCGAGATTTTGCTCTGGAACAGGATGGAGATGTCTCCACCGCTGATCGCCAGCGCATTGCGCAGGTTCACTTCCATCACCTTGCCCAGAACGAAGCCGAGAATGATCGGCGCCATGTCGAAGCCTGCCTTGCGCAAGAGCCAGCCGGCAATGCCGATCGCCAGCATCAGATAGATGGCGAAGATGGAGGCATGGGTGGAATAGACGCCGATGACCGAAAGCACGAGGATGCCGGGCACGAGGATCCAGTTCGGCATGGTCAGCACGCGGGCAAAGATGTTGACCAGCGGCAGGTTGAGCGCGAGCAGGATGAAGTTGCCGACAAACAGCGAGGCGACGAGACCGCCGACGATTTCCGGGCGCTCGACGAGCAGCATCGGGCCGGGCTGGATGTTGTAGAGCATCAGCGCACCGAGCATGACCGCCGTGGTGCCGGAACCGGGCACGCCGAGCGTCAGCATGGGCACGAAGGCGCCGGCCGCGGTTGCATTGTTGGCGGCTTCCGGTGCTGCCAGACCACGAACGTCGCCATGGCCGAAGGTGCCTTCAGTATCGGAAATCCGCTTTTCAGTCGTGTAGGAGACGGCACTGGAGACCGAGGCACCGGTACCCGGCAGAACGCCGACGATGAAGCCGATCAGCGAGCCGCGCAGGGTGGCGCCCATGCTCTTTACGACGTCCGACATGCGAGCGGTCATGCGACCGAGTTCGCGGATCACGGTGACGCCCTTGGTCTGATGCTCGAGGATCAGCATCGCTTCTGAGATCGAGAAGAGACCGATGACCAGCGTCACGAACTCAATGCCGTCGCCGAGTTCCGGCTCGTTGAAGGTGAAGCGATAGGCACCCGAAGTGGCATCCAGTCCGACGGTCGCCAGCATCAGGCCGAGCACGCAGCCGATCAGAGTCTTGGTGGGCTGCGAACCGACCATCGAGCCGAGAGTGGCGAAGGCAAACACCATCAGCACGAAGTATTCGGCGGGGCCGAAGCCGATCGCAAGGCCCGAGAGCAGCGGCGCGAAGAAGGCAAGACCGATGACGCCGATGATACCCCCGATGAAGGAGGCGATGCCCGACAAGGCGAGTGCTTCGCCAGCGCGGCCCTGCTTGGCCATGGGATAACCGTCCATCGCCGTCATGACGGCACCGGCATCACCGGGCACGTTGAGCAGGATGGAGGAGATACGGCCACCATATTCCGCCCCGCAATAGACCGAGGCAAGCAAGATCATCGTGCTTTCGGCGGGAAGCCCCATGGAATAGGCGATGGGCATCAGGAGGGCGATGCCGTTGATCGGGCCGATGGCAGGAAGGGCGCCGACCAGCGTGCCGATGAAACAGCCGATGAAGCCGATCAGCAGGTTCTGCCCCGTGAGGGCAACGCCGAAGCCGTGCCAGAGATATTCGAAGCTCATGAAATTATCCTTTCAGGTCCTGGCGACGGTCAGCCGAAGATGGCGCCGGTCGGCAGGTAGACCTCGAGCAAGAAGGAGAAGATGAACCACCAGAGGGCGGCATGAACGACACCACCGATCAGCGACAGCTTGGGTGAAGCGCCGAAGATCCAGCCGGTCACGGTCGTCAGAAGGAAGATCGAGATGGCGAAGCCGAGCGGCTCCATGAGCGCCACGCAGACGATGAGCGTGGCCGGCACGGCGAGCACCCGAACCAGCGCGTTTCCGGTCGGGAAGTCTTCCGCCGATCCAGGAAACTTGAGGTAGAACAAGGTGAACAGGCCGAGCAGAATGGCCAGCATGACAGGCACGAAACGTGGCCCGAGCGGATCCGACGAAAAGGCATATTCGATCATGCTGCCGCCGATGCCATAGGCAATGGCGAGCAAAAGCAGGACCAGCGCGCTGATGCGGCCGATGAGCTGGTGGGTTCTCGTGTTTTCCGACATTTTAGTGTTTCCCCGCATTCGGATCGGCGGCCACATCGAAGCGCCGCGATCACCCAAGGTCATGACGCCTTCAGCCGCGGCCGTGGCGTGTGTTGAAGGTGCAGTTCCGCGCACACGCTCCGCGCGGATGGGGCGATGCGACCATCAGGGGCCGCATCGCCCGCCGGATCAGAAGCCGGCTTCTTTGGCCAGGATCTTGAACTTGGCGACGTCGCTCTTGACGCGGTCATCGAAGTCCTTGCCGAGCAAGGTGAATTCGAAAAGGCCACGCGACTCGCGTTCCTTGGCGAATTCCGGCGTCTTGCTCATGGCGTCGAACGCCTTGACCCACCAGTCGTAGTCGGCGTCGGACACGTCCTTGCCGACATAGAAGCCACGCCAGACGGGCCATTCGAGGTCAAAGCCCTGTTCCTTGGCGGTCGGAATGTCCTTGAGTTCACCCGGCAGGCGCTCAGGCGACATGACGGCGAGGATGCGGACCTTGCCTGCGAGGTGATGCTTGCCCATTTCGGCAGCGTCGCCGGAGCCGACCTGCACATGGCCGCCTTCGAGCGCGGTCAACACGGCGCCACCACCTTCAAGCGCGACGTAACGCATCGACTTCGGATCCTGCTCCGCAGCCTTGGCGATCAGCGAGCCCTTCATCCAGTCCTGCGAACCGACGGCGCCGCCGCCTGCGATCGCAAAGGTCGTCGGGTCGGCATTGTAGGCGGCAACGAGATCGGCCATCGTCTTGTAGGGCGATTCGGCATTGACCACGATCACGCCGAAGTCTGCACCGAGTGCACCAAGCCAGCGCACGGCACTCTCGTCATACTGGCCGAACTTGCCCTGAGCGAGCAGAAGTGCCGAGCCCGAGGATGCGGCGGTGATCAGGTTCGGATCGCTGGCACGCTTGGAGATGACGTGGTTATAGGCCACGGCGCCGACACCACCTTCCATGTAGGTGACGGCCATGGGCTGCTTGATCTGCTTGGTTTCGAGCAGGGCATTGGCAGCGAGCCGGCAGGTCAGGTCGAAACCGCCGCCGGGCTTGGCACCCGCCAGGCATTCCGGCTTGCTCGGCTCGGCCATGGCGGAGGTCGCGGCAGCAAGGCCGATCAGGGCAGCACCGGCCAGAAATTTCATCGTGTTGCGGATCATCATTCTCTCCCGAATATCTCAGCGTTCCCGGACAATCCCAGCGCAGGCCACGAAAATAGCGTTCACGCAGGACGTGCGTCCGCGTGTTGCTGATGGCGATGGCGTTGGGATCCTCCCCAAATGCCGGCGTAAGCTCTCTCCCTATGCCGGCCGGACATTGATAGGCCTCAATCCTGTCACGATCCTGTCAAACCCGTTAACGGCAAGATCACCCCGACCACCGCTTGATCGATGCCCGCAGACATGCGACCGTCCGCCCATGCGCATCCTGCTCGTGGAAGACACGCTCGACGTCGGCGAGGCAATCAGCCGCCGCTTTGAAACCATCGGTCACACGGTCGACTGGCAGACGGACGGCCATGCCGCCGCGGAGATCCTCGATTTCACCGAATACGATCTGGTCATTCTCGACGTCATGCTGCCGGGGCTCGACGGTTTCTCGATCCTGAAGGGACTTCGGCAGAACAAGAACCCGGTGCCCGTGCTGGTCCTGACAGCGCGCTCGGAAATCGACGACCGGGTCGGTGCGCTTGATCTGGGCGCCGACGACTACCTCGTCAAACCCTTCGACTTCCGCGAACTGGAGGCGCGTGCACGCGTGTTGATGCGCCGCAGCAGCGGTGGAGAGGCGACCAATGTCATTGTCTGCGGCGATGTGCTGCTCGACCGCTCGCAGCGCTCGGTCCGCGTCGGCAAGCGCGAGGTGCAATTGAAACGCCGCGAAATGACCCTGCTCGAAATCCTTGCAAGCCGGCCGGGACGCGTTTTCAGCAAAGAGCAGCTTCTCGACCAGCTGTTCGGTTTCGAGGAGGCGGCTGGCCCCAACGCCATCGAACTTTATGTCGGCCGCCTGCGCAAGAAACTCGAGGGGGCCAAGGCCCGGATCGTGACCGTCCGGGGTTTGGGCTATCAGCTGGTGTCCGATGCAGAGGACTAAGCCGTCCCTCTTCTCCCGCCTCGTTCTGCGCGTTGCGGTGGTCCTCGCCGGTGGAGCGGCGGTGCTGATGACGGCCGCATGGTTTTACGCCAGGGCAGCCGCCGACGAAGCCTATGACCGGTTGCTGCAAGGGGCGGCGATCCAGATCCTGGACAGCCTTGTGGTCGAGGACGGGAAGATTGCCGTCAACCTGCCCCCCAGCGCCTTCGAACTGCTGGGCCTCGCCCCGCGCGATCGCATCTTCTACCGGGTGATCGCGCCCGACGGCAGCACCCTGACAGGTTACGACGATCTTTCCGCGAGCACCGACAAGGACCATGCACTCAACAGCCCGTTGTTCGAGACGGGAAGCTACCGCAACCAGCCGGTCCGCCTCGTTCAGACCAGCCGGGCGATCTCCGACCCTAGTGTCGGAGGCTGGGTCCATGTGCTGATCGCCCAGACCACGGAAGCGCGCCAGGCCCTGACGACGGAACTCACCTCTCGCGCCTTGATCCTCGTGACGATCATGAGCCTGCTGGCGCTTGCCGGGACGGTGCTCGCGGTTCGTTACTCTCTGCGGCCGCTCGATGCGCTGGGCGACACCTTGCGTCGGCGGGACTCCCAGGATCTCACGCCGCTTGCCGTCGATGTACCCCGCGAACTCGTGCCTTTCGTCGATTCCATCAACCACTTCATGCGCCGCCTCGACGAGCGGCTGAAGCTGCTGCAGCGCTTCATCGCCGACAGCGCTCACCAGATCCGGACACCTTTGACGGCACTCTCGGCGCAAGTGAGCCTGATCGACGAGGACGCCCTGTCGGAAAGCAACCGCCGTCACTTAAGCCGCGTGCGCGACCGCACCAACGAGCTCGCGCGGTTCACCACGCAGCTGCTCAACCATGCCATGGTCATCCACCGCTTCGATTCCGCCCAGCTATCCCCGCTCGACCTGACCGATGTCGCCCGCAAGGCGTTTCGCGCAGCAGTACCGATCACCATCGATCCGGATACGGTTGTCTCCTTCGAGGCGCCCGACGAGACACTGACCATTCTCGGTGATGGCTTGAGCCTGCGCGAGGCCATCGTCAACATCATCGACAATTCGTTGCGGCACGGTACGCTGTCGAAGCTGGAAGTCCGGGTGGTCAGACGCGGCGACTTCGGCCTGGTCGAGGTCGAGGACGACGGCCCCGGCATCCCGCAGGCCGATTGGTCACATGTCACGCAGCGCTTCGTCTCGTCGAAATCGGGCGAAGGCAGTTCCGGCCTCGGTTTCGCCATCGCTTCGGAGGTCGCCGGCGCGCTGAAGGGCGCCCTCTCCTTCCGCGAGAAAACCCCGCAACGCGGCTTTACCGTCGTGCTCGAACTGCCGTTGATGCGGAAGGAGGGGGCATGATCGCCCGTTACGCACTCAGATCGGTGCTGCTGCTCGGCGCAAGCCTGCTTGCCGCTCGGGCATTGCCGGCTTTCGCGCTGGAGGGCGAACAGACGGTCTTTCCAGCGATTGCCACGGAGCAGGTGCGCCTTGTGATCAATGGGGCGACGGATGTCGATGCGATGAAGCCGCTGATCCTGGATTTCCAGCAGATCGCGCCGGAAGTGACCGTCGAGTTCAACGATTATGTCACCAATGACCTCTTCCGCGAGGCGGAGAATGCCTGCCTCAGCCGCACACCCTATGGCGACCTTTTGCTCTCGTCTTCGGTTGACCAGCTCGTGAAGCTCGCCAACGACGGCTGTGCGCAGGACCATCGCTCACCGGAGACCGAGCGCGTGGCCGACTGGGCCAACTGGCGCGACGAGGTGTTCGGCTTCACCTTCGAACCCGCCGTGATCGTCTATGACGGCAAGCGCGTGCCGCCGGAAGACGTGCCGCGTTCGCATGTCGAGATCGCCGAGCTCCTGCGCGCCAAGCCGGATGTCTATCGAAACCGGATCGGCACGTATGACGTGCGTGCCTCCGGGATCGGATACCTGCTGGCCTTTCACGATGCGCTCCAGGCGCCCACGACCTATGGCCGGCTGCTCGAAAGCTTCAGCCGCGCCGACGTCGTCACCCGCTGCTGCAACAGCGAGGTGCTGGGCGAGATCGCCAATGGCCGGCTGCGCATCGCCTACAACGTGCTTGGCTCCTATGCCTATGCCGCATCGCGCCGCAATGCGGACCTGCGGGTGGTGATCCCGCGGGATTATGCCCTGATCCTGTCGCGCGGCGCACTGATTCCGGAACTTGCGCCAAACCCGGACCTCGCCAAACGCTTCCTCGATTATCTTCTGTCGCAGCGCGGGCAGAAGGTGGCGCGGGAGAAGGCCTTCTTCTTCTCCGAAGGCACGCCTTTGCCGCCCGATGTCGACGGGCCGATGTCACTGATCGAATCCGGCATAGGCAGACCGATCCGCATTGGGCCAGCCCTGCTTGCCGCCCAGGATCAGGCGACTCGTGACCGCTTCATCGCCAACTGGTCCTCGTTGTTTTCACCCAACAAGCCGTGATCGTCGCGAACACAAAAGCCGCCGGCAGTGTCCCGCCGGCGGCCTGATCCGGTCCCTGCAGCCTTCGTCAGGCGGCGCGGTGATGGGCGGTGTTTGCCTGGGCGCGTCCTTCGGGTGCGAGCTTGAACTGGTTGATCAACTGCATCAGCGCATCGGCCTCGTCAGCCAGCTGACGCGTCGCAGCATTGGTTTCCTCGACCATGGCGGCATTGCGCTGGGTCATCTGGTCCATCTCATTGACCGAGGAATTGACCTCGCCGAGCGCATTGGACTGGTCGCGGCTGGCCATGGCGATGACCGAGACACGCTCTGCGACCGTGATGATATTGGTCGAGATTTCGGCAAGAACCGCCCCCGTCTGCTGGACCAGCTTCGATCCCGCCGACACTTCCGTGCTCGACTTGTGGATCAAGTCCTTGATCTGCTGCGCCGCCCCGGCAGAGCGCTGCGCAAGCTCACGAACCTCCTGGGCAACGACGGCAAAGCCCTTGCCCGCTTCGCCGGCGCGTGCCGCTTCGATCCCGGCATTGAGCGCCAGAAGGTTCGTCTGGAAGGCGATCTCGTCGATGACGTCAATGATCTGCACGATCTGGCCCGAGGCATCCTCGATCCGGCCCATGGCATCGATGGCGCTCGCGACAACGACCGACGAGGTGTCGGCACGGCCCTTGGTATCGGCAACGATGGTGTTGGCCTGTTCCGCCTGCTCTGCCGACTGCTTCACGGTGACCGTGATCTCGTCGACGGCAGCCGCCGTCTCCTCCAGCGACGCCGCCTGCTGCTCCGTGCGCTTGGCGAGCTGGTCGGCAGCACTGCTCATTTCGGCAGCATTGCGCTGGATCATGTAGGTGTTCGAGCGGATCTGCGTCATCGTATCCTGCAGATGCTCAAGCGACTGGTTGAAGTCGTTGCGCAACTGCTCAAGACGGCCGTGGAACGGGGTGTCGATCGTCTCGGAGATGTCGCCCTTTGCCAGGCGACCGAGACCGGAGGCAAGCGCATTCACGGCAAAATTGATCTGCCGGTCGATTTCCTGCTTTTCCAGATCGTTGCGGCGGCGCTCTTCTTCCGCTTGCGCCCGCTCTGCCTCGCTGCGGCTTTCGATTTCGATCTTCGACAAGGCATTCTGCTTGAAGACGCCGAGCGCGCGCGCCATCTCGCCGATTTCGTCGACGCGGGTCTCGCCGTTGATCTTGGTGTCGAGAACGCCCTCTGCCAGGCGGCGCATGGCGCCGGTGATCTGCCCGATCGGCCCCTTGAAGGTGAGCACGAGTCCAATGCCGGCGAAGATCGAGATCAGGATGCCGAGGCCGGTGGCGCCGATCGAGATGGAGTTCGCATCGCGGCGCTCTTCACCCGCAGACACCTTCTGCATTTCGGCAAAGGTCGTCAGCTGCTTCCAGATGACATTGAGATCGGCACCCGCCTGGTCGTAGCTTGCCTTGCGCGCCTGGCTGACCTTGACGAGTTCGACGCTGGCAGCGGCCATGGTATCGATTGCCGGGGCAAGCTCGGCCTTGACCTGCATCAGGACCGGCTGGTCGGCGGCACTGGTGCCAAGGGTCTCAAGCGAGGTCTTGAGGGCAGAAAACTGCTTGTCGAGCAATGCGCGGTTTTCGTCGGTCGGCTCGAGCAGGAAACGGGCCATCATGATCTGCAGGCCATAGCCGGCGGACATCAGCTGGCGACCATCATTGATGACGGCCTGCGCCTTGGCGAGCGGCGCGTCGAGTTCACCGAACTTGATTGTCGCATCCTTCATCTTCTGCTGGGCTGCCAGCCCGAGATAGGAGTTCAGCTGCGTGAAGTTGCGCAGCATGCCCTGCATGTCGGTGATCACGGTATCGGAGCGATCGTTCGTTTCCAGAATGGTCTTCAGCTGGCCGCCGATCTTTTCCAGCGTGTTGGCCGCCGACTTGTTCGCCTTTGGCAGAACGGAGGCCAGCAGTTGCTGGCGCGACACCAGCTCGGCATGACGCGCGCTGATGGCGGCGAACTTCTCGTCCGGGGTCTTGGCCTTGGTGAAGGCAGAATTCATTTCCATCAGGAAGGTGCCGGAGCTGCGAATGCTTTCGGCATCACGCAGCATCGACTTCGCCGAGGCATCATCCGCCTGAACGGCCTTTTCCATGTCGGTCATGGCCGCCATGATTTTGTCCTGCGCGGTGACCACCTGGGAGGTCCCCTGCTGGAGCGTCGCGACAACGGCCGCTTCCGATTCATGCAGCTTCCACAGCTCGTCGGTGCGCGCAACGACCGTGTCGACAAGCGTGCGGGCCTGTTCCAGTTCGGCACGACCATCGGCATCCGCAGTCAGCTGCGACAAGGTTGTCTGCAGATCCTGCTGTTGCTGCTTCAGGCGCGTCGTCACATCGTCGCGCGACTGGGCCGTGGTATTCTCGAGGAAATCCGTCATCGAAGCCGAGACATCGCGGAAACCGCTCAGCGACTGCAACACGCTGTTGGAGATCTCGATCCGGCCCTGCAGCAATCCGGATGCGTAAAGGCCGGTAAATCCGACAGCCGATATACTGATCACAAAGGGCAGAATGAAAATCAGCACCTTGGTCTGAATATTGAAACGGGACAGGATACGGTCGATGAACACGATTGAATTCTCCTCCGACGCAGGCACGGCAAAGAATGCGGTGAAGCGCCTTAATCAATCCACTAAGAATGGATGGGGAAAACTAATAACGGCTTAATTAGAAGCCTGCGAATTCGCATGTTTACGGTAAGTCGAGCCGGCGACAAGCCCGACGGCCGGCGGCCGTTTCAGCCGCCGCGCCCATAAATTTTATAAATTTTTTTCAAGTGCTTATGTTTTCAGGACGCCTGGCTCAGGCTCTCCGTGGAACGGTCCGTTCCATCCTCCGACGCCACCCAGCGCCCCTGCCCCTCGTAACGCCAGGCCAAGCGCCCCTCTTCGTCCAGCGCAAACAGATGCAGCCAGCCGTTGTCGAACAGCGCGCGCACGGTCTCGTGCCGCAGGAGGATGGCCGTGATCGCCTCTTTCGGAGCTTCGATCGCGACCGTCAGCCGGACGGGCTCATGCAGGTAGGCCGAACCGTCATGCACGGATTGAAAGGGCAGACCGGCTCTGAGAGTGCCGCCATTGCCCTCGACGACACCGATGCCCGCAACGACATTGTGCAGCAGCTTGTTGCCGGCGCCGAACAGGGAGGGGGCAACGGTCGACCCGAAATACTGCAAACTGATCCAGCTTGCCACGACCACCGGCGCAGTCAGGATCAGCTCCAGGATCTTGAACCCATCATCCTTCTGCCAGAGATAGTCGTGCAGGAAAGCCCGGCCTTCGAGCGCCCGCCCCTGCGTCCGGCTCCGTGGCGCGGCGATGAAGGCGCTGCAGCCCGCAAGGCCAAGTTCAGGCCGAACCTGCGACCAGTCACGGCTGCGCCCGGCGATCGATTGCGCGGACGCGCCCTCCATCCGGCTTGCACGCTCGGCCCGTGCAAGGGCACCGGACTGCTGTAGCCACTGCCGGATCGTGTTCACGCCGTCCGCATCCGCCGCCGCCTGCAGGTCATCGACGAAGAGGGTCACGGCATCGGTCGTGGTATCATGGAGGCCGGCGAGGAACACGGTGTCGGCAGGCACGGCGATGCCCCTCTGTGCCAGTCGTTCCCGCACGGCACCGTCGTTCAACAGCGAAGCCAGCAGCCGCGCATTCACATCGCCCGCATGGCCGCCGCAGGCGCCGCAATGCAAAGCGCTGGCATAGGGATTGTTGACGACATTGGCACCATGGCCGCAGAGCAGGACGAAGCGGCCGAAGGTATCGGTCAGCGACATGGCGCGCAGCACGGTTTCGGCAATGGTCGCGCGCGTTGAAAGATCGAGCCCGGGAGAGAAGTGTGGCTTGGCCCTTTCCGCTCCGCGCCCCATGCCGAAACCCAGGCCGTCACGCAGCAGCTTTCCGGCGTAAACCGGCCCCATCGCCTCGACGAAGGCGAAGGAAGAGACCGCCGCAAGCTTGAACCGTCCCCAGGCGCGGATCGCGCGGGCGCTGAAACGGGCCTGCCTGTCGGAGTCGTCATCCTCAACCGCCGCGCAACTGAAGACCGACGGCGTGAGAAGCACGGGCAGTCGGTGCTCTGAAACGTCGGAGGCAAAGCCGCGATGGCTGGCGCCAAGACCGAAGAACCCGGCAAAACCGAGGGTGCGGATTCCGGGATCGACGCTTTCGAGCGCCCGGCGAAAGACCTCGGAACGCACGTCGATGCAGAAGGCGGCCTGCAGGAAGGGCCGTGTTTCCGGCAAAGCCTGGAAAGGGGACGGGCGCGACAGCATCCGGCCGAGCCGCCGCTGGCCGGCCCGCTCGGCTGCAAGTTGCAGGACCGTGTCGGTCAATGTTTCCCGATCTGCGACCAGAGGCTCGCCATGCGCCCTCCGAATGCTGCGCCAGCGGTCGTCGATGAGAGGCTGATGACGCAGATAAATCGCCTCCTCGAAGACCAGGCGGACAGCGAGCAGTTCGAGCGCGGTCGTATCGGTCCGCCCCTCCAGTTCGGCCTTCCATTGCAGATGGCGCGCATGCTGGGCCCAGCCGCCGAGGCCAAGCAGCAATTGGTGGAAATAGGTGCCGGGATCGCGCCCGAGGCCAAGCCGCACGGCCGCGCGCTCGATCGCCCCTTGCGCCGTTTCCGGCGTTTCCGCGACATGGGCACCGAAGCCGGTGAGGCCGAGAATTTCCGGCGTCAGGTCATGGGTCGCAAAGGCCCGCCAGGCGGCATAAAGCCCATTGCGGGTTGATGCCGCCCAGAGCGCCTGCCCCTCATCGAAGAAACCGGCGGCAAAACTGCCGATCCGGTCGGCAATCAGGGCTGGCCAGTCCTGACCGGAATGCCGTGCAGCAAGGTCAGCCACAGTCGGCAAGGCCCGTGGCGGTGCCACATCCTCGGCGACAGCCGCCTTGAGCGCATCCAGATCGAGGCCAGACACGCTGGCTGCGAGCGCCGACGAAAGATCCTCGTCCGTGATCTCCCCGGCTGTGATCTTCTGCCGATAATACGGACGGGACAGGGCCAACCGGACGCCCCCGATCCGGGCCAGTCGGGTCGCGGTCGTTTCGAGGCGCTCGCCGACCTGGCCAAGGAAGGGATTGACGGCGACGGTCGCGGTGAGCGGCCATGCTGGCGCAATTGCGCGAACGGCCTGATCCGCCGCCAAGGCAAGCGTTTCGCGATGCAGGGTATCGACGGTGGTGAGATCGGTCATCGGTTCACTCCTGGACATGGGCGGTGGACGGGGTGGAGAAAGGGCGGATTGCCGTGCGCGGTCGCTTCAGTCTCCAGCCGCCAAGCAATCGGTCGAACAGCGCATTTACATAAAGACCGTTCGCGAGATGCACCCGGAGGCCAGCCGCTGCGGGATGATAGGCCCAGAGTGGGAAGAGCGCCTGGGCGACGGCAACGGCGCCGAAGGTGACGACGGCAAGCACCATCAGCGTCCATTCGAGCGGCCCCGGCTGGGGCGCTGCCGGCAGCGTGCCGATCAAGAGCTTGTCGGCGCCGCGCTGCAGGGCGAAATAGGCAGTGGCGGCAGAGACGGAATAGAGCGATGTGCGCCAGGTCAGCGCCCACGGCGCCGCATCGGCGAGCCCTTGCGCGATCAGATAGGCCGTGCCGAAGATCAGGATCGCGCCCAGCGCCAAGGCCTGGAGCGGCTTGTCGACAAAGCCGAACAGCACGCCGATCACCGCATAGATGGCAAGCGCCAGCAGGAAGGCACGGCCGACCGCTCGGGCATTCGGAATGGTGACCGGACCCGGCCGACGGGCCGCAGCGACCGTTTCGATGGCCGAGCCGGAGGCAAGGAAGGCATGCGCCTTGTAGAGCGAATGGGCAACGATATGCAGCAGCGCGATCGGGAAGAGCGCCAGCCCGCATTGCAGGATCATGAACCCCATCTGCGCCACCGTCGACCAGGCGAGCGAGGTCTTCACCGCCGATTGCGTCAGCATGACGAGGCTGCCGAACAGCGCCGTGAACCCGCCGATCATCACCAGCACCGCCAGCACGCCCGGCGCCTGCAGCATGACATCGGCAAAACGGATCAGCAGAAAGCCGCCGGCATTGACCACGCCGGCATGCAACAAGGCTGACACCGGCGTCGGTGTCTCCATCACTTCGGTGAGCCAGCCATGGGTGGGGAACTGCGCCGACTTGAGCAGCGCGGCCAGCGCCAGCAGGGCGGCAGCCGCAATCGTCAGGGGTTGGACAGCACCTTCGCGGGCTTCCGCCAGGATTGAGGTTATGTCACCGGTGCCAAAGACAAGCCAGAGCAGCGCGGCAGCCCCGATCAGCGCGAGATCACCGGTGCGCGAAACGATGAACTTCTTGCGCGCCGCCCGTTGCGCCGCGATCCGCTCGGGATAGAAGAGCAGCAATTGATGCAGCAGCAGGCTTGTCGCGATCCAGCCGGTGACGAGCTGAGCAAGAGTGCCGGACTGGACAAGCAGGAGAACGGCCGCCAGCGTCGCCGTCATCCAGCCGGTGAAGGCTCCTTGCCGAGGCTCGCCATCCAGAAAAGTGCCGGCATAGCGCAGCACCACCCAGCCGATAAAGGAGACCAGCCCCAGCATAATGAGGCTGACGAGATCCAGCCGTGAGGCGAAGGAGAAGGGCGCCAGGCCAATCGCGGGGCTGCTGCCGGCGCCGAACTGCCAGAGAACGACACCCGAGCCCACCGCAACCGCGATGCTGCCGAGGGCCGCCGCCTGTGCCACCTTCAGCGCGAAGCGCGGACGCAGACCCGGACTGAGAAAGCTGATAGCCGAAGCGATGAGCAGCAACAATGGAGCGATGAGCGGCAAAGCGTAGATCACGAGACATCTCCGGTCTGGCGGCCCTGATCGGCCGGCTGGAAACTTCACGGACCAGTTACCAGCCAGTGATGCCCAATAAAAATTCATTGTTTCGAGAAATTCGTTCTATAAAATAGAACCATGTTGGAGCTGAACTATCACCACCTGCGCTACTTCCGCGCCGTTGCCCATGACGGCAACCTGACCCGCACCGCCGAGCGGCTGAACCTGTCGCAATCGGCTTTGTCGATCCAGATCAAGAACCTGGAAGAGCGGCTGGGCCACGCCTTGTTCGAGCGCCGTGGCCGTCAACTTTATCTGACCGAAGCCGGCCGCATCGCGCTCGACCATGCCGACACGATCTTCTCCGCTGGCGAAGAACTGGTAGAAACGCTGAAGGAAACCGGCCGCACCCGCCGGGCCATCCGCATCGGCGCGCTCGCCACCCTGTCGCGCAACTTCCAGATGGAGTTTCTGCGGCCAATCCTTGGCCGCTCCGATGTCGACATGATCCTGCGCTCCGGCAGCACCAGCGAACTTTTGGGCGCGCTGGAAAGCCTCAATCTGGATGTCGTCCTGCTCAACCAGGCACCGATGGCCGACAGTGTGACACCCTTCGTCGCCCAGCATGTCTACCAGCAACGGGTGAGCCTCATCGGCAAGCCTGATTATGGCGAGGCCGGCACGGATCTGGCCGGGTTGCTGACCCGCCACCCCGTCATCCTGCCGACGCTGGAAAGCGGCGTGCGTTCGCAATTCGAGGCCCTGGTCGAACGGCTCGGCATCGTGCCGCAGGTCGCAGCCGAAGTGGACGACATGGCGATGATGCGCCTTCTGGCGCGCGAAGGTGCGGGGCTGGCCGTGCTGCCGCCGATCGTCGTCAAGGGCGAATTGGAGGCCGGCAGTCTCATCGAATTCGACGCCCTGCCCGGCATGATCGAGAATTTCTATGCCGTGATCACCAGGCGCCGCTTCCCCAATCCCCTGATCCGCCCCCTGCTCGAAGCAAGCCAGGACACCCGATCCGATCGCGCCTGAGCCGCGTATTGCATGGCGTCAACATGCAGAGGGGACAGAGTGCCAACATCCATCGCGATCATCGGAGCGGGACTTGCGGGCTTGACGCTCGCGCGCAGACTGGCGCCCCTCGCCGACGTCACGCTCTTTGAAAAGAGCCGAGGCCTCGGCGGGCGCTTGGCCAACCGTCGGCGCGGTGATTATGCCTTCGACCACGGCGCCCAGTATTTCACCGCCCGATCCGAACGCTTCAAGGCGGTGGTGGCGGAGGCATTGGCAGCTGGCAGCGTTTCAACCTGGCCTGAAGCCGTGCCGACGCTGAGCAGATCCGGCGAATGCACGCCCCACCCGCGCGTCGGCGAAACCCGTTACGTCGGCACACCCGGCATGACCGGCCTTGCCAACCATCTGGCCAAAAACCTGGACATCCGCAAGGAAACGACGGTTGCCGCACTCGGCAGGGAAGACAGGCGCTGGCGCCTGCGCGATGCGGACCAGAGCGATCTGGGCCTCTTCGACATCGTCATCTCCACTGCGCCGGCTCCACAGACCGCCACACTGATGCCGGCTGCATTCACCGGTCACGAGGCTCTTGCCCGCGCCCGCATGAGCGGCTGCTTCACCCTGATGATCGGCCTTGATGAGCCGCCAGACCTGGGGTTCGACGCTGCCCGCCTCGAGGACGAGATCCTGAGCTTCATTGCCATCGACAGCAGCAAGCCGGGGCGCGCCGGAAAACCCGCTCTTGTCGTTCACAGCCGCAACGACTGGGCCGAAGCCCATCTGGAGACCGACCGGACCCAAGTGCAGGAGCAGCTGTTGGCCGCATTGGCCCGATGCACCGGCCGCAATTTCCGCTCCGCCCGCTGGATCGACCTCCATCGCTGGCGCTATGCGGCTGTCGACCAACCGGCGAGTGAGCCTTTCCTTTTCGATCCCGATCTCGGCCTTGGCGCCTGTGGCGACTGGTGCATCGGCAACCGGGTCGAAGCCGCCTTCGAAAGTGCAGCGGCATTGGCTGGTGTGGTGAGCGAACGCCTTGCAGATGGATAATCCCATGTATCGAGAAAAGCCCCTCTCCAGCCTCCTCGCTTACCTCGGCGCCCTCCCCTTCTGGGCCATCGCCATCGCCCCTTTTGCCGGGATTGATGCTGCCATGGCGCAAAGCGCTTTCATCGCCTACGGGACCGGTATCGCCTGCTTCATGGCTGGCACGATCTGGAGCCAGGCGCAGATCAGTCCGGCGAAGTCGAGCGGCCTTCTGCTCTTCAGCAATGCGGCGGCGCTGATTGCGATTGCAGCTCTGTTGTTGCATCACGCCTTGCCCGTGCCTGCCCTTCTGCTTCAGGCCGGCACTTTTCTGCTGTTGCTTTTGGCCGACCATCGGATGTTCCGCAAAGGCGACCAGCCGGCCTGGTATTTCGCCCTCAGGCGCAATGTGACGGCCCTCGTCTTGCTCGCCTATGGCCTCGCGATCATGGGCGCGTAAATTTTCTGAGCCCCGCCTGTAAGAAGCCCTCCGCTTCTGCGACTATACCTCTGCTGGCCTTTTTGCCGGCAGAGGCGTGAGGGCAAGGCATGCAGAAACGGCGTGAAGAGATTGCGGGGGCCGATGATCGGGCGTCCGCCTTTCTGTCGGATGGTGTCTATGTGGGAGAACTGCGCGAACGCATGCTGAAATTCGCCATGCTGCAGCTTTCCGATCCTCAGATGGCCGAAGACGCGGTCCAGGAAGCCTTGGCAGGCGCGCTCCGCAACGCCGGCGCCTTTGCCGGCCGCTCCGCCTTTCGCACCTGGGTCTTCGCCATCCTGCGCAACAAGATCGCCGACCAGCTGCGCCACAAGAAGCGGACGGCAAACCTGATTTCCATTCCGCTCGGCACCGGCGACGATGATGAGCCAGGTTATTTCGATGCACGCGGCCACTGGTCGGTCGAGCATCAGCCGAGCCATTGGGGCAATCCGGAAGTCGACCTGCTCGGCAAGGATTTCTGGCGGATCTTCGAGACCTGCCTTGATCATCTGCCGCCGGATCAGGGCCGCGTCTTCATGATGCGGGAATTCGTCGAGCTGGAGACACACGAAATCTGCGCCGAACTCGAAATCACCGTGACCAATCTTCATGTGCTGATGCACCGGGCGCGCCTGCGGCTGCGCAACTGCCTCGAGGGACACTGGTTCGCACCGAAGGAGACGATGGCATGATCAAATGCGACGAGGCGACGAGATTGGCATCCGACCGACTGGATCGCGGCCTCACGGTGCGCGAAGGCCTGGGCCTGCGCCTGCATTTGTTCGGCTGTGACAAGTGCAGCCAGTTCGTGCGTCAGGTGCAGACCATTCGCAGGATCAGCCGGCGTTATGTCGAGACGGATGGATCCGGACGCGGCGAGGACTAGAGCCGTTCATTTCTAAATGGAATCAGTTCTGTTGGCTCAAACGGAGTCGGGTGGTCGACCGGCCGGCGCGTGTCGTAGCTACTGCCTACGGCCAAGCCGGCCGGTCGATCAGGCGGCCCGTTTCAGCCAACCCGAAGGGCCGGGCATCTTTCCGCCGGGATCAGCGGCGATCGGCTCGCACATACATCCGGGTATGCACGTCGCCGATCGCCACTGCCCCGACAAAAACCTGCTCCGGCAGAACTGCTTCCATTTAAAAATGAACGGCTCTAACCCAGGTTTTCGACGGAGCCGAGCAGCTCTGCCGCGATCCGCGTCGATGCCCCCGCTGCGACGGCCATCTGCGGCAGCAGCATCCATTCGAGTGTCCAGGCCGCCCCCGACCGTTCCTGCTCATGCACCATCGCCTGGTGCAAACCGGATATCTGGACGGCGTTGAAACGGGCGAGCGTCACCAGGACCTCGGCCTTGACCGGATTGCGCTTGTGCGGCATGGCCGAGGATGCACCGCCGCCGCCGAGGAGCGCCGTTCCGGCATCGGCCATCAGCGCCAGATCCTGCCCCGTCTTGCCGAGACTGCCCGTGATGCGGGCAAAAAGACCGCCGAGTTCGGTGATGATACTGCGCTGGCTGTGCCACTGCGACCTGTCGGAAAGGCGAAGTTCTGCGGCGAGCCGCGCCCGGACCGGAACGGCCGATGTTCCGAGCTTTTCCAGCGTGCCGGCCGCACCACCGAACTGAACCGGTAGCCCCGCACCGGAGAGCGCCGCCACCGCATCACGCAGTTCCACCAGCGGCAGGCGCCAAGACTTGAGGCGGGCGGCAACCGTGATCTCGATCGCCGCCTGCATGCGCGTCTTGCCCATCAGAGGCTGGGGGCCGAAGCGGGTTTCCAAGCCGTCGAGCGCGGCGATGATGGCAGCAAGCCGTTGCGATACAATCCGGAGCACCTCGCTCAGTCGCAGCATCAGACCGCTGTCGATGGCGTCCTGACTGGTCGCCCCGAAATGCAGGTGCGATGCATGCTCGCCAAGGGCCGCACGCCATTGGCGCACCAGATCCGGGATCACCACGCCATCGCGCGCGGTTGCCTGGTTCAGCGCATCAAGATCGGCAACGAAGTCTTCTGCAAGACCGGCAATCGCCTCTGCCGCAGGGACCGGGATCAGTCCCTCCTCCGCCTCGGCCTTGGCCAGCGCCGCCTCGAAGGAAAGCATCGCCTGGAGTTCGGCGGCAGCGGAGAATTGCGCTGCCACCTCTGTATCGCCGAGAAGACCGGAGAGGAGGGGATGATCGAAGACGGATGCGGTCATGCTGTTTATGGCGTCCTTCTCAGAGGTCGAAGAAGACCGTCTCCTTCTCCCCCTGCAGGTGAATGTCGAAGTGATAGGTCGAACTGTCCCGCTGCGCAATCAGGGTGGGCACACGCACCCGGTGCTCGATGCGCGCCAGGATCGGATCTTCGGCATTCGCCGCCTCTTCGTCACCGAAATAGAGGCGCGTGTTGAGGCCGAGATTGATGCCGCGCGCGACGATCCAGAACGAGATATGCGGCGCCATCAGGCGTCCGTCCCGGAAGGGCACCCGGCCCGGCTTGATCGTTTCGAACCGATACTCGCCGCTGACGAGATCGCAGGGGCAGCGTCCCCAGCCGGTGAAATTCGGATCGGCTCTGCCGCGCGTCTCCGAAGGACTGTTGTACAGCCCGTCGGCATCCGCCTGCCAGATTTCGATCAGAGCATCCTTGAGCGGCGTGCCGGAGCCGTCGATGACGCGACCGGTGAGCGTGATCCGCTCGCCGCGCGTCTTGTCGTTGACCATGCTGGTGCCGAGATCGACGGGATAGACACCCTTGATGTCGGCGAAGTTCGGCGTGAGGCCGATATGGACATAGGGGCCTGCCGTCTGGGAGGCGCTTTCCTTGAGGTAACCGAGATCCTGGACCATCAATTCCCCTCCATCCGGTTTTCAAACAGCGTCGAACGACGACCGCGGAGCACGATGTCGAACTTGTAGGCGCGGGCATCCATCGGAATGGTCGCGGACCAGTCGAGGACGGCGACAAGCTGTTCGATCGCCTTGCGATCCGGGATGGTCAGCACGATCGGACATTTCCAGATCATCGGATCGCCCTCGAAATACATCTGGGTGATCAGGCGCTGCGAGAAACCATGACCGAAGATCGAGAAATGGATATGCGCCGGCCGCCAGTCGTTGACGCCGTTCGGCCAGGGGTAAGGTCCTGGCTTGATGGTGCGGAAGGCATAATAGCCGTTCTCGTCGGTGATCGTGCGCCCGCAGCCGCCGAAATTCGGATCGAGGGCCGCCAGATAGCTTTCCTTCTTGTGGCGATAGCGACCGCCGGCATTGGCCTGCCAGAACTCGACGAGAGCGCCGGGGACCGGGCGTCCGCGCTCGTCGAGCACGCGGCCATGCACGATGATCCGCTCACCGATGGCGCTCTCACCGGGCTTGGCAAAATTATGGATCAGGTCGTTGTCGAGTTCGCCGAGGATCGAATGACCGAAGACCGGGCCTGTGATCTCGGACTTGGTGCCGTCCAGAGACAGCAGTGCCTTTTGCGGCGAGCGCAGGACCGAGGTCTTGTAGGTCGGGGTGAAGGCCGGCGGATGCAAATTCCGGTCGCGCGGGAAGAAGGCGCCCGTCTCCGGCTTCTTGTTGGACAAATCAGTCATGATCCCCTCCCCCGATCTCGCCGGCATCCATCTTATCAAACACGTGCTTGGCGATCTTGAAAGCCCTGTTGGCTGCGGGAACACCGGCATAGATGGCGACATGCATCAGCGCTTCGGTGATATCTTCGCGGCTCGCACCGGTATTGGCAGTGGCGCGCACATGCATGGCAACTTCTTCGTCATGCCCGAGCGCGGCCAGCAGCGCGATGGTGATCATTGACCGTTCGCGCGAACTGATGCCGGGACGCGACCACACGGTGCCCCAGGCGCCTTCGGTGATCATCTCCTGGAAGGGCTGATCGAACGGCGTCGCGGACGACGAGGCGCGATCGACATGGGCGTCGCCCAGCACCCGGCGGCGGGTCGCCATGCCCTGTCGATAACGGTCTGATGGACTGCGGGCGTCAGCCATGGGCTGGCTCTCCTGAAATGATGGGCGCGAGGAAGGCCTCGATGAGGGTGGTGAGAATTTCAGGCTGCTCGACGCAGGGAATGTGGCCGGCGCCCTGGATGACCTCGTAGCGCGCGCCGGGCACGAGCTTGGCGAGCGACAGCACGAGTTCGGGCGGCGTTGCCCCGTCCTGGTCACCAACGACGCAAAGCGTCGGGACAGCGATGCGCTTGGTAGCCTCGGTGAAATCGGCATCGCGGATCGCGGCACAGGTGCCGGTATAGCCCTCGACCGGCTGGCGCAGCATCATGTTGCGATAGCCCGGGAACGCGGGATCGTTTTCGCGAAAGGACGGGGTAAACCAGCGCTCCATGACACCATCGACGATGCCCGAGAGTCCCGTTTGTTCGATCGCCGAAATCCGGGCGGCCCACATGTCAGCCGTTCCGATCTTGTGGGCGGTGTCACAGAGGATCAGCGCCTTCACCAGATCCGGACGTCGGGCATAGAGACCTTGGGCGATCAGCCCGCCGACGGACAGTCCGCAGATCACGGCATCACGAACCTTGAGATGCTCGAGCACGCCGATCAGATCGTCGACATGGTCCTCGATCGAATAGGGCGCCTGCCCGACATCAGAGAGCCCGTGACCACGCTTGTCATAGGTCAGCAGCGGATAGCTGCCGGCGAGCCGGACGATCACGTCGCGCCAGATGCGGAAATCGGTGCCGAGCGAATTGATGAAGACGATGACCGGCTTGTTGCCCGGCCCACCGATGATCTGGTGATGCAGGCTGACGCCGTTGACCTGAACGAACTGCACGGGTTCCTCCTCCGTTGGCTCCATATTGCTCATGCGATTTGGTTAGGTAAAATGATGTTTTCCACGAAACATCTAACCGCAGGGTTATGATTTCATGATCGACAATCGCGTCAAGTTTCGCCATCTGCAGACCTTCGTCGAGGTCTCGCGCCAGAAAAGCGTGATGAAGGCGGCGGAATTGCTGCATGTCAGCCAGCCGGCGGTGACGAAGACGATCCGGGAACTCGAGGAGGTGCTGGGAGTCGCGGTGTTCGAACGGGACGGGCGCGGCATCAAGATCACCCGCTATGGCGAAGCGTTTCTCAAACATGCCGGTGCTGCCCTGACGGCGCTGCGCCAGGGATTCGATTCCGTTTCCCATGCGCTGCATGCCGACGCGCCGCCGATCCGCATCGGCGCCCTGCCGACGGTCTCGACCCGGATCATGCCGCAGGCAATGACACTCTTCCTGAAGGAAGACGTGCCCGCCCGCATCAAGATCGTCACCGGCGAAAATGCGGTGCTGCTCGAACAGCTGCGGGTGGGCGACCTCGACCTCGTCGTCGGCCGTCTGGCGGCGCCCGAACAGATGACCGGCTTTTCCTTCGAGCATCTCTATTCCGAACAGGTGATCTTCTGTGTGCGCGCCGGTCATCCCCTGTTGTCGGCCGGCTCCGACCTTTTCGGCGAACTGGAGCGCTACCCGGTGCTGATGCCCACCCGGGCCTCGATCATCCGCCCTTTCGTCGAGCGGTTTCTGATAGCCAACGGCATTTCCGGCCTGCCCACCCAGATCGAGACCGTATCGGATAGTTTCGGCCGCGCCTTCGTGCGTCAAACGGATGCAGTCTGGATCATCTCCGCAGGGGTCGTGGCAACGGATCTGGCAGACGGTATCCTGGCGACGCTGCCGATCGACACAAGCGAGACCAAGGGACCTGTCGGGCTCACCGTCAGGGCGGATGCCGTTCCCTCCATGCCGCTTGCACTTTTGATGCGCACGATCCGGGAAGCGGCGATCGAGGCGGCGAAGGCATGAGACATCAGGCAAGCAGAGGTTTCAACCTCGCCTGAACCTCCCGCATGGCCGCAAGGCAATGTCCAGGCAGTTCCGAAGCGGGCAGCACGGCAGCGGGCGCGCCGACATTGATCGCTGCGACAACACGCCCGCGATCATTGCGAACAGGAACCGCAATCGAACAAAGGCCGATTTCCAGTTCCTGGTCGATCACGGCATAACCCTGTTCGCGAACCCGCGCGATTTCTGCCTTGATCGCCATGGGATCGGTCAACGTACGCGGCGTATGCGCCTTCAACTGCGACCTCGACAAGATGGCATCGACCTCGGCATCCGAAAGCGCTGCGAGCAACACCCGCCCCATGGACGCACTATAGGCTGGCAGCCGCGAACCGGGCATCAGGTTGATGGACATCACCCGCTTCTGGGAGGCGCGGGCGATATAGACGATCTCGCTATTGTCGAGGATCGAGGCCGAGGCGCTGTGACCCACACGTTCGGACACCTGATCGAGGTGGGGTTGAAGCAGCATCGGCAACGGTGTCGCCGACAGCCAGGCATGGCCGATGCGCAAGATCTTTGGCGTGAGCGAGAAGAACTTTCCGTCGTAATCCGCATATCCAAGGTCCGCGAGTGTGAGCAGACAGCGCCGTGTGGTGGCCCGGTCGAGCCCACTGACCTCGGACGCTTCGGTGATGCTGAGCCGCTGGCGCTCGACACCGAAAGCTTCGAGCACCTTCAGGCCTTTGGCAAAACCACCCATCAGATCCCGCTCACCAATCGCCATGCCACACCCCCATTTTTGTGCGATTATCGAACAAAAATAAAATATCGCACAATTGCCTTGCTGTCGATGTCCGTCCGGACTTATTTGTCTGCCGAGGAGGCGGGCGACCGCCAGACGGAAACGGGAGTTCCCATGGACAAGAGAATTGCAAGCCTGGCGGATGCCGTGGCCGGTATCGGCGATGGCGCAACCGTCATGATCGGCGGCTTCGGCGGCTCCGGCGCGCCAATCGAACTCATTCACGCGCTCATCGACAAGGGCCCGAAGGGTCTGACCGTCATCAACAACAATGCCGGCAACGGTCGCATCGGCATTGCCGCGATGATCGACGCCGGCATGGTGAAGAAGATGATCTGCTCCTTCCCGCGCTCCTCCGACCCGCGCGCATTCACCGACCGTTATCTCGCCGGTCAGATCGAGCTGGAACTCGTGCCGCAGGGCACGCTTGCCGAGCGCATCCGCGCCGGCGGCTCGGGCATCCCCGCCTTCTACACGCCGACCGGCTTCGGCACCGAGCTTGCCAACGGCAAGGTGATTGCCGAATTCGACGGCCGCCAATATGTGCAGGAGCGCTGGCTGAAGGCCGATTTCGCCATCGTCAAGGCGCATCTCGGCGACACGATGGGCAACCTGACCTACCGCATGGCCGGCCGCAACTTCAATCCGCTGATGTGCATGGCCGCGGCCAAGACCATCGCCCAGGTCTCGAAGATCGTGAAGCCCGGCGAAATCGATCCCGAGCAGGTGATCACCCCCGGCATCTTTGTCGATGGCGTCGTCGAAGTCGCCAACCCGCAACAGGAAGAAGAGCTCATCCGGGCCGGAGTGGAATACGCATGACCGACGCACCAGCCATCGACACCCGCGAGGACATCAAGCTTTCCAACGCCCAGATCGCCTGGCGCGCGGCCCAGGACATCGCCGACGGGGCCTATGTGAACCTCGGCATCGGCTTTCCGGAAATGGTCGCCAAGTTCCAGCCTGAAGGACGCGAGGCGATCTTCCACACCGAAAACGGCGTGCTTAACTTCGGTGAAGCGCCTGCTGCCGGCGAGGAAGACTGGGACCTCATCAATGCCGGCAAGAAGGCGATCACGCTGAAGCCGGGCGCTGCCTTCTTCCACCATGCCGACAGCTTCGCCATGGTCCGCGGCGGCCATCTCGATGTGGCCATCCTCGGCGCCTATCAGGTGGCCGAAAATGGTGACCTCGCCAACTGGCGTGTCGGCTCCAAGGGCGTTCCCGCCGTCGGCGGCGCCATGGATCTGGTGCACGGTGCCAAGCAGGTCGTCGTCATCACCGAACATGTCACCAAGGACGGCAAGCCGAAACTGGTCGAGCGCTGCTCGTTCCCGCTGACCGGCGTCGGCTGCATCACCCGCGTCTATACGAGCCACGCCGTGATCGACATCGTCGATGGCAAGTTCGTCGTGCGCGAAAAGCTTGGCCCCATGACCATGGACGAGCTGCAGGCCATGACCGGCGCCAGGCTCCACACGGACGGTCCGGTTGCCGACCTCGTCGTGCCAGCGCTGTAAGGAAAACCCAATGACCGAAGCCTTTATCTGCGATTACATCCGCACACCCATCGGCCGTTTCGGCGGTTCGCTCTCCTCCGTCCGCGCCGACGATCTTGGCGCCGTGCCACTGAAGGCGCTGATGGAGCGGCATTCCGGCATCGACTGGGAAGCCGTCGAGGACGTGATCTTCGGCTGCGCCAACCAGGCCGGCGAAGACAACCGCAACGTCGCCCGCATGTCCGCCCTGCTCGCGGGCCTGCCCGTTTCGGTGACGGGCACCACGATCAACCGCCTCTGCGGCTCCGGCATGGATGCCGTGATCACCGCTGCCCGCGCCATCAAATCGGGCGAGGCCGAGCTGATGATTGCAGGCGGCGTCGAAAGCATGAGCCGCGCACCCTTTGTCATGCCGAAGGCGGAAACCGCTTTCTCCCGCAATGCAGAGATCTACGACACCACCATCGGCTGGCGCTTCGTCAATCCGCTGATGAAGAAGCAATACGGCGTCGATTCCATGCCGGAGACCGGCGACAACGTCGCGATCGACTTCAAGGTGTCGCGTGAGGACCAGGATGCCTTTGCCGTGCGCAGCCAAGCCAAGGCGGCGGAAGCGCAAGCCAATGGCCGGTTGGCGAAGGAAATCACGCCCGTCACCGTACCCCAGCGCAAGGGCGATCCCGTGATCGTCGACCGCGACGAACATCCGCGCGCGACATCGGTCGAGGCGCTCGCCAAGCTGAAGCCGGTCAACAAGATGGAAGGGGCTACCGTCACCGCTGGCAATGCGTCCGGCGTCAATGACGGGGCCGCTGCCCTGATCATCGCTTCGGAAGCGGCCGTGAAGAAATACGGCCTCAACCCAATCGCCCGCGTCCTGGGTGGTGCGACGGCGGGCGTCCCGCCGCGCATCATGGGCTTCGGCCCGGCCCCGGCCTCGAAAAAGCTGCTCGCCCGTCTCGGCCTGACGCAAGACCAGCTCGACGTGATCGAGCTGAACGAGGCCTTTGCATCCCAAGGCATCGCCACGCTCCGCGATCTCGGCATCGCCGACGACGACCCGCGCGTCAACCGCAACGGCGGCGCCATCGCGCTTGGCCACCCACTCGGCATGTCAGGCGCGCGCATTGCCGGAACAGCCGCGCTGGAACTGAAGGAAACAGGCGGCCGCTACGCGCTCTCCACCATGTGCATTGGCGTCGGCCAGGGCATCGCGATCGCCCTGGAACGGGTCTGATCGAGAATTGAAGGCGCCCCAATGCGGGCGCCTTTTCATGTCACGGATTGAGGAAAGCCAGGATCAGCTGATGCACTGCACCACCCGGTGACATCTCGACCTGATCGTATTCGCTGTGGCGCGCCACATGCGCATCCGAGATCGGCTTCAGCTGGGCCTGCAAGGCCGCCCGCACCTTCTTGCAGCCGGGATCGTTCTCATCGCGCAGACCGACCGAGATATCCTGGATCTGCTGGGTGAGGTCCCGCATGAACTGGCCGTGCAGTTTCTCGTGCGTCACGATCCCATCGTAGAATTTGCTCCACTTCACCGCCACGTCTGCCGGCAGTTTCTGGGTCGGCTTCGGCAAGGTGTAGGTGATGACAAGCTTCGGCTTGGCCGAAGCCAGCACACAGGCCGCCCCCTGCTGTTGATAGTCCCGCTGCCAGGTCAGCTTGAAGCTGGTATGGGCGATCACACGCCCGCCGCCGAGCTTCGGGCCACGCTCGCCGATCGACTGGTAGAGTTCCATCGGCGAAGTGCCATTGACCTTGTAGTGGTCGACCTTTTCCGTCGCCGTCCACTCTTGTGCCACTGCGGGCACGGCGGCCAAGGTCGAGACAAGTAAGACAACCAGCTGGCGAGCGTTCAATGTCACTGTCCGAAATCTCCCGTCGTTTCGGCCTCTGATATCGGCGTGCGCCGCCAATCGCAACGCTGCTGTGACATCGGCCAAATTTCTCGGTGCAATTTTATGGCCGACGCTTTCCGCAATTTTAACGGAGTCTCATATAGAACGAACGCTGGGGGAGCGATGATGAAAGCGGACCGCGTGGATAAAATTCGGACGACGCACCATTTCAGGACACGCCTGGGACAGTGGTTTGAGCTGCTTAAAGTCCCGAACGGCAATCCGGCTCTGACCGCTGCCCAGTTCGAAGCCTTCTCGAAGCAGGTTCCACTTCTCTACTTCATTCTTGCGACAAACATGATCTCGCTCGCCTGGACGCACCAGGGCACGGCACCGGATTATCTCGTCATCTACCTGCCATCGTTCTTCATCGCACTCTTCGTCTTGCGCTCGCTGATCTGGCTGCGTGGTCGCAAACGTCAGCGCACAGCGGAACAGGCTTATCGCCAACTGAAGGCGACCAATCTCCTCTCCTTGCCAATTGCGGTCTTCTGCACCGGATGGTCGCTCTCTCTTCTGCCTTATGGCGATGCCTACCAGCAGGCCCATGTCGCCTTCTTCATGGCAATCACGGTCATCGGCTGTATCTTCTGTCTGATGCATCTGCGATCGGCCGCGCTGATCGTCACGGTCACCGTCAACCTTCCCTTCTTCGTGGTGATGTGTCTGAGCGGTCACCCCACCTTCATCGCAACGGGTGTGAACGTGATCTTGGTCACCATGGCGATGATCATGATTCTGGTCTCGCATTACCGGGATTTTCGCCAGCTGCATGAATCGCGCAATGTGCTGATGCTGCAGCAGCAGGCTCTGCAAGAGCAGAACAAGGCCATGCAGGTTCTCTCGGATGAAAACCTGCGCCTCGCCAACCTCGACAGCCTCACCCAGCTCGCCAACCGTCGAAGCTTCTTCGCCATGCTGGAAACGGCCTTTGCCCGGGAAAGCAGCACCGATGGCAAGCTGGCTGTCGGCGTCATCGACCTGGACGGGTTCAAGCCGGTCAATGATCTCTATGGCCATTCGGCAGGCGACAAGGTTCTGATCGAGATCAGCAACCGCCTCTCCACGATTACCGATCCGCGTTTGTCGGTCTATCGGCTTGGCGGCGACGAATTCGGCCTCCTGCTGCAGGGGGACGTAACGGAGGACAGCGCCAACGCGCTGGGCGCGAAGGTCTGCGAACTGATCGCCGAGCGGATCAACATTGGCAGCGGCATGGTCCAGGTCACCGGCTCGGTTGGCTTCGCCATCTATCCCGATGTCGGTGAAACGGGACAGGAGATCTACGAGCTCGCGGATTACGCACTCTATACCGCCAAACGCCATCATCGTGCCGGAACGGTCATCTTCAACGCTGTCCAGGCGAACGAATTGAACCGCCAGAAGGTGGTCGAGGAAGCAATGGTCGCGGCCGATCTCGACAAGGAACTGTCTCTGGTCTTCCAGCCGATCACCTGTGTCGACCGTCGCATCTGCATCGGCTTTGAGGCGCTTGCACGCTGGCAAAGCCCGCGGATCGGCCAGGTCTCTCCGGCGGAGTTCATTCCCGTGGCAGAACACAATGGCCGCATCACGCTCATCACCCGCATGCTTCTGGCGCGGGCGCTGAAGACGGCAACGCTTTGGCCTGATGATATCTATCTCTCCTTCAACCTGTCGCCGCACGACCTGACGTCGCCGGAAAACATCCTGAAGATCGTGGCGATCGTGCTGAAGAGTGGCTTCGATCCGCGCCGCATCAATTTCGAGATCACCGAAACCGCCGTCATGCACGACTTCGAGCAGGCCAGCGCCTCGATCCAGATGCTGCGGGAACTGGGTGCCGGCATCTCGCTCGACGACTTCGGCACGGGCTATTCCAGCTTGAACCACGTGCACAAGCTGCCGCTCACCAAGATCAAGATCGACGGCAGCTTCGTCCGCAACATCCACACCCGCAAGGCGAGCTTCAACATCGTCAAGTCTGTTCTGGCCATGTGCGCCGAGATGGAGCTGGAGGCGATCGTCGAGGGCGTCGAGACCGAAGAAGAGCTGCACATCCTCGAAAATCTCGGCGTTCGCGCGGTGCAGGGTTATTACTTCGGCAAGCCGATGACAGCCGACGACACCCTCAAGCGGCTTGCTCTGCAGGACACCAAGGCCCTCGCCTCCTGAGCCTCAGTCCGGTGTTGCGAGCATGCGGGACTTAAGGGCCCGCACGGTTTCCGCATCTGTGCGGCGCGTGTTTTGCGCTGAAAAACCGAGTTCCGCCAACCGCCGTTCACTCAGCGTCTCCTGGCTGCAGGACGCATGCAGCTCACGAATTCCGGGAAGGGCGAGAAACAATGCAGCATTGTCCGGTCGCACCCCCCCGCCGGGCATGATGGAGATACGGCCGGAACCACGCTGCGCGAGCCGCGCAAGGGTGCTGATCCCTTCTTCCGCATGGCGAGCGCCCCCCGACGTCAGGATCCGGGAGAAGCGGAACTCGATGGCGAGATCGAGCGCGGCGTCGATATCCTCGACGACATCGATGGCCCGGTGCAGGGTGAGATCAAGCCCTTGCGCCGCCTTGACCAGTCGCGCGATGACAAGGGGATCCAAAGCGCCCTTAGAATTGGTGGCACCGATCACCACGCCGGCAAGTCCGGCTTCACGAGCAGCGGCGATATCCGCTTCCATCAATGAGACTTCCGTCTCGGAATAGGTGAAGCCGCCGGCGCGGGGTCGTATCAGCGCATTGACGGGAACAGGCGCTTGCGCTGCGATCGTCATGAAGCCACGCGAGGGCGTGAGACCGCCCGAGCCGAGTGCAGAACAGAGTTCGATGCGATCGGCGCAGCCGGCAATCGCCGCATCCAGCCCCGCGACGTCGTCGACGCAGACTTCGAGCAGCGGCCCACCAATATACCCCTCAGACGTCACGATCAGCGATCCCTCAACCTTGTGCCTTCGCCCCTGACCTACCATCGAGCAGCCACAACAGACAAACACCCGTAAAGCCTGCGATCGAGGCGATGATCGCCGTTCCCGCATAGTCGCTGATGCTGGTGCCGAGCGCAAACATCAGCGACGCCATGCCTCCGCTTAAGAAGATGTTGACCGCGATCAGCGAACTGCCGAGGCCGGCCCGGTCGGAGATCAGGTTCTGCAGATAGGTGATCGGGATCGCGATGATGCCGGCCGCCCCCAAACCTGACACCAGCGTCAGAAGATAGACATCCATCGGCCGGTCGGCGAGGCCGAGAAAGACCAGATAGCTGCAATAGATCAGCGCTGCCGCGACCATGGCAAAGAGGATCGAGGTCCGCCCCTCGACCCATCCCCAGAACAGGATGAAGATGATTTCGAGGAAGGCGACGATGCCGACGATCACGCCCACATCGGCGGGCGTGCCGCCGGCCTTGCCGGTGACGATCAAGGGCAGCACCGTGCCATTGGCATGCAGCATGGCCGAGATCAGCGAAACGGCGAAAAGCCGCGGCAGGACGCTGGCAGAACCGATCTGTCGGATGGAGCGGAAGAAGGAATAATGCTGCCGTTCGCCCTCCGGCTTCGGGGCATTCCGTTCCAGGCCGAACACAAACAGCAGAAGGCAGACCAGGCAGGCGAGGCTTGCCAGCAGAAAGGCTGGAAGCATGCTCGGCTGCCCCGCCAGAAGCGCACCGACAATGCCGGGGACCAGCACCCAGGATGCCGACAGGACGGCCCGGACAGCGGAATTCACCGCCATCAATTCGCGAACCGCCATGCCGACGGAAACGGTGCGGATGTTGGCGAAGACCAGCGAATTGATGGTTCCGAAGACCGGGATCAGCGTGAGTGTGGCGATCGCAAACATCACCGGCGTCGGCACCAGATACACGAGTCCGAAGCCGCACACGCCGAAGATGGCCGCGAGGATCATCGGCGAGCGGAAATGCCCCAGCCGATCCGCGACAATGCCGGCGGTCACGCTGGCGCTGACATTGACCACGGCCGCCAGAAAGCTCAGCACCGAATAGACGGCATCCGAAAGCCCGAGTTCTCGGATACCGATCAGCGACATATAGGGAGACGTCGCGGCGCCAGAGAAGCCGAAGAAGAAGATCGCGGCCGCGCTGACCCGGATCGGCTTGTGGCGATAGACCACCGAAAAGGACGACAACATGAGAGGAACAATCGGGTTGGGGTTCGCGCCGCCCGAGGGAGCGGCGCGCTATTCAGACAATCAAGGGAATCGCTTCGAAAAAAATGTCTTCGCCGTATAGCTGAAATCCTTGACGAAGGGATAGCTGGGCTGATGGCGGCGGCGGCTCGGCAGGTTCTCGATATCCTGGTTGATCACGCCGTCCGTCAGCGCCATCAGGTTCGGGTTGGCGATCGGCGCGAGTTCAGGCGAGAGGTAACCCGATTTCACCACCAGTAGCCGCACCTTGGTCGGATCGAGCCCGAGGCGGGTGAAATCCGCGATATTGTGATAGGGCCGGCGCCGCGCCGCGAGCACCAGCGTGATGCCGCCGACCTTGACGACCGCCTGCTGCTCGCCGGACGAACCCGGATCATCGAGGAAGATGACATCGGCCTCGACTTCGACGGAGGGGCTAGCCGGATCGAGCGAACCACCGACCTTGAGCGAGACCCGCGTGCCCGCACCGGCTGCAAAGCAGCGTTCGACGGCCGGACGATCGGTGATGCCGGCAATCAGCACGTCGTCGATCGACCGCGCCAGAAGCGCCTTCAGCACGTCGGCGCGATCTCCGACGCCCCCACCGGTCGGGTTGTCGCCGGAATCGGCGAGAATGATCGGTCGGGTCTCGGTGCGCTCGGCGATCTCGAGCATCTCGGGCAGCGGGCCTGTGAAGGGACCGAAACGGAAGTCCTCGCGGGCATCCCAATAGGACTGGGCGATTGCTGCGGTCACCTTCTCTGCCGCAGCTTTGTCCACGGCCGTGACGACGGCACAGGCCGTGGCGCGCGGCTCGTCAGCCCAGACATAGCCCACCATGAGGTTGGCATCCCAGATCCCGGCAACCGCATCGTGCTCCGGCAGCTTCAGATAGAGGCTCCTGGCCGGTTCGTCCTCGGTCGAGGTCCGCTCGCCGGGCAGAAGCACCGGCACCGGCGCCCAGGCAACCCCAGGCTTCGCGCCGGTCTTCAGCGCCCGCACCAGCATCGACCAGGCCCGCACCATGGTCTCGCGCACATCGATATGCGGCGCCGTGCGATAACCCGCGAAGATATCCAGCTGATCGACGATCGTCTGCGTGACATTGCCGTGCAGGTCATAGCTCGCCGCCACCGGCACATCAGGCCCGACGACGGCGCGGGCCGCCGAAATCCAGTCGCCCTCGGCATCATCCATGCCCTCGACATTCATAGCGCCATGCATGGCGAGATAGAGACCGTCGATCGGCAATGCTGCCTGAAGCCGTTCAAGAAATTCCGCCTTGAAAGCCTCATAGGTCGCACGCGACACCGGACCACCCGGAACCGCCCGGGCATGCAAAAGCGGAAGATGCTCGACCGCCTCGTCAGCGAGGAAGTCGAAATACTCATGCGCGAGCAGGTCTGGCCCGCGCAGCACGCGAAAGTCCTCGGGTTGCATCAGGACAGGCGACGAAGTGGAGCATTCGGTATGGATGCCACCGACGGCAATGCGGAAGGTCATGGGGTTGATACCTCAGTAGCGGGGGCTCAGGCGGACAATGGCGGCAAAACGCAGCCAGTCCTTGTTGTCTTTCGGTGTCCAGGCGGCCTCGGCAATGGCCGGCAGACGCGGGAAGACAAGATGGTTGAAGTAGTCGCGGGTGAGGAAATGCTCCGACCAGATGCACGCTTGGACACCCCGCATGCGCGGCGCAAGTTCTGCCGGGAACTCGGCGACCGCCTCATAGGTGTAGGTATGTTTGGGCGGCACGGTCCCGGCCCAGCTGCCGCCGGGCTCCTGGAAGGATTCGTCCTGCACCATGTCGAGATAATAGGCCTGGCCCGGCGTCATGACGACGTCGTAACCCTGTTTTGCCAGTTCCAGCCCGACTTCCGGCTTCTGCCAGGCCATCAGCAGCGTGCCGTCGGGATCGACGCCGCCGCCATGGCTGACCTCGTCCCAACCGGCGAGCTTGCGGCCACGCTCGGCGAGCATCTTCTGGATGCGCTTCATGAAATAGCTCTGCAGCCCGAAGGTGCCATCGATGCCTTCCTGCTCCATCAGTTTGCGCGCGAGCGGCGACGCCATCCAGGTGTTGGCAGCCACCTCGTCACCTCCGATATGGATGAGGCTGGAGGGGAAGAGCTCCACCATCTCGTCGAAGACCTTCCCCAGCACCTCGTAGGTGTATTCGATCGCCGGGTTCAGCGCGTTGTTGGGATAGCCCTGGACAGAACGATAGCTGTCCGGCGCTTCCTGGCCGTCGACAAGCTCCGGCAATGCGACGAGCATGGCCGTGCTGTGGCCGGGAATGTCGATCTCGGGAACGACTTCGACCTGAAGGGCAGCGGCATGGGCGACGATATCGCGGATATCGTCCTGGGCGTAGAAGCCGCCAACCGGCTCGGCACCATTGCCGAGCTGCGGCAGCAGCGGCTCGTCCGGCCCGCGCAGGACACCAATGGTGGTGAGCTGCGGGAAAGCCCTGATCTCCAGGCGCCAGGCTTCGTCATCGGACAGATGCCAGTGGAACGTGTTCATCCGGAACCAGGCGAGGATATCGATCAGCCGCTTGACGTCAGAGACCGGGTAGAACTGGCGCGACACATCGAGATGGCAGCCGCGCCAGTCGTAGCGTGGCTGGTCCGCAATGGAGCCGGAGACCGGGAACCGGAACGTGCCTGGCTGGGTCCGGGCGCCATGCAGCATCTGGGCAAGCAGCGTCAGCGCATATTGCAGGCCGGCGACATCGCCATAGGCGAGCGTGATGCCATCGGCGGCAAAGGCCAACTGATAGGCAGACGCGCTGAGGCTGTCATCCGCGCGGAAGGATATCGACCGCCCCTGATGGACAGGTGCCAGCGACAGCGGCGCATGACCAACGGCAAACAGACGGCAGAAGAGACGCAGCACGTTTTCGACGGCGCGCAGCTCGACGAGCGAAGCACCGCTGGCAGGATAGAGCGCGACCGGGAAGCCTTCACCGGCCACAAGCTCGGCAGAAGCCGGCCAGGGCAGCATGGCGAAGGGTTGGCTGACATGCCCCTCGGGCAACAGCGGCGGTGGGGGGGCGCTGTCACCACCGCCCAGCATCAGGTCCGCCACGGCCACGGCCGCATGCTGCCCCGTGGGAAGTGTCAGATAGGCTGACTTCGCCCCGTCCGTCCGGTGTTTGGCCGCGCGCCAGAGACCACCAACCCGGAAGGTCCAGGCGGCACCGGGTTCGAGCACGAAACCGGCCGGCGGCGCAAACTGGTGGAAGTTGGCGTTGCGTTTCAGGAAGACGGCGTTTTCGACAATCGGCTCCTGCGTGTCTTTCACGCGCGTGAGCGATGTGTAGGCCAGCTTGAAATCGACAAGCGCCACATCGGAGAGATTGACGAGCGTGAAGACGAAGGCGCCGCAGTCGTCACCCTCCACCGGATGCCACGCGTTTTCGAGGCGGAACTGAACGGCTGTTGCCATGGGGAATGCTCCTGGCGTTACAAGGATCAATAATGGTCGGACTGGGAGAACGTGCGCGCGAGCTCGGCCTGGCCGGCGGTCAGCCCGCAATCGACCGGAAGACAAACGCCGGTGATCGCGGCCGCCTGGTCGCTCGCAAGGAAGTAGACGGCATTGGCAACATCCTCGGCCGTCGCGATCCGCCGCAAGGCATACCAGCGCTTCGCCTCTTCGAAGACTTGCGGATTGACGGCGGCACGCGCCTCCCAGGCCTGCGTTCGCACGGTGCCGGGCGCAACCGCATTCGAGCGGATGCCGAACTTGCCGTATTCGACCGCGATCAGCTTGGTCAGATGAATGAGACCGGCCTTGGCGGCGCTATAGGCCGGATGGCCGAAGACGGCCATGCCATTGACCGAGGAGATGTTGACGAGCGCGCCCTGGCTCACTTTGAGCGCGGCCTCGAAAGCGCGGAAACACAGGAACGGCGCCTCGAGATTGAGCGCATTGTCCTTGCGCCAGATCTCGCCATCGGTATCGCCAAGACTGACGGCCCGCGCCGCACCCGCATTGTTGACGAGTGTCTTCACCAGACCCAGGTCCGCGACGCGCGCGGCGGTGCGAGCGAGGTCGGCCTCGCTCGTCACATCACAGGCCATCGCAACGAAATGCTCGACCGGCCCGAGGCCAGACGCGACCTCCGCGGCGGCATTACCGTCCAGATCGAGCAGCACGACGACATCGTGATTATCGGCGAGCCGCTTTGCGATCGCCCGCCCGATATCTCCGGCCGCCCCCGTCACAACCGCGACCGACGACTTCACGACAGGGCTCCTGTCAAACAGGTGGGGCAGGCGATCGGCATGAAGGTCAGTCTCCGAGAAGTTGCCGGTCGTCTCCGCCATCGCGATGCTCGACCAGCTGTTGCTTGATATGGCGCAGCGTCACCAGCGACTGCTTGCGATTGCGATAGGCGACGAGGCTGGCAATGGCATCGACGACCGCCAGATAGGCAAAGCGCGTCGAGGTCGGCCGGAAGATGTTGTCGCCTTCCGGCAGATCGATGCCGATCACCAGTTCGGCCGCCTGCGCGACGATACTGTCGCTCTGCGTCAGGGCGATCGTGGTGATGCCGTTCTCGCGGGCGAGCGCGAAACACTTGACCAGTTCCGCATTGCGCCCGGAAAAAGAAGAGCCGATCAGCACATCGTTCGACCGCGCCGCCGCCGTCAACATCAGCTGCATGGCATGGTCGTTGGAGGCTGTGACCCGTGATCCCAGCCGGAAGAGCCGGTTCTGGATCTCGCTTGCGATCATCGAGGAATTGCCACCCGAGCCGAAGGCATAGACCATCTCGGCACGCGACAGTCGGTCGGCCACCTTGTCGAGAATGTCGGCATCGAGCGACCGATGCAGCATGAAGAGCGCATTCTGCGCCTTCGTAATCACGTCGGTTGCGACATCAGCCGGATCGGTGCTTTTCGTTTCCGGATTGAGGTAACGCACCCCGACATAGGCCGTGCGGGCGAGATTGACCTTGAAATCGGCAAAACTGTTGCAGCCGAGGCGACGGCAGAAGCGCGTCACCGTCGGCGGCGAGACCTCGGCCCTCTCCGCAAGTTCGATGATCGAGGCATTGACCGCGAAATCGAAGGAATTGACCAGGATATCCGCGATGCGTTGTTCCGAGGCAGAAAACTGCCCCGCCTCATCCTGTATGCGCGCGAAGATATCCAATGCCGTTATCCCTCAGCTATTTCGAGGGTTTGTAAGCTATGCAGTCAATCTCGACCTTGCAATCGACCATCATCGAGGCCTGAACGCAGGCCCGCGCTGGCGGGTGCTCACCGAAATACTGCTGGTAGATCTTGTTGAAGGTCCAGAAATCGCGGGGATCGTCGAGCCACACGCCGCAGCGCACCACATGCTCGACGCCGTATCCGGCCTCGTCGAGAATGGCGAGTACATTGGCGATGGTCTTGTGGGTCTGCTCGATGATACCGCCCGGGATGATCTCGCCGTCTTCCATCGCGACCTGGCCCGAGACATGAAGCCAGCCATCCGCCTCGACCGCCCGCGCAAACGGCAGCCTCTGGCCGCCCGCTCCCGCCTTTTCCGCACCGTAACGCTTGATCGTCATCAGGCCCTCTTATGCAAATTATTTTCGTCAATCGTTGACAAACCACCACAGAAAACGGATTTTGACCAGACAAAATCGGAATTCATGAAAAGAATTTAAAGGCAGGGATGAAATGCGCGATCCTTTTCTCAATCCATTCCCGACATCCGACACCGCCCGCCACGCGATCTGGGAGATGCTGGTACCGCGCGACATCGATGCTTTTCTCGCGGCAGACTGGAGCATAGTGGCAGGTGATTTCGTTGAGGAAGGCTTCATCGGCATCAACGGCAATCGCGATCCGAACCCCGACAACTGGCGCCTTGCCTTCCCCAATCTTGCCGCCTATCGCGACGAATGGCTGAACCAGGCCAAGGATTTCGCCGCAGGAACCTATGGCGAAGACCCGCGCACGGCGATCTTTACCACGACCACCCTGGAAGAGATTGAAATCTCCGGTGAGACGGCGCTCGTGCGCAAGAAGTTCGACGGCGGCATCAAGAAGGCGGACGGCACGCTGGATGTTATGCGCTGGCAGACACTCTATTATTGCCGCCTGCACGAGGGGCACTGGAAAATCTCCGGCTTTACCGGCTATCTGCCCAATCCGATGGGCACGCTGTAAAGGCTGCCACGTCCATCCCACCCGGAGGTCGACCCTTGCGCATCTTCACTGCAGCGCTTGCAACGGAAACCAACACCTTTTCCCCGATCTGCATTGACCGGCGCGCCTTCGAGGAATCGCTCTACGCCGCACCCGGACAGCACCCGGCGACCCCGACGCTGTGCACCGCGCCGATCACCGTGGGGCGCAAGGTCTGTGCCCAGAAGGGTTGGACGCTGATCGAGGGCACCGCGACCTGGGCGGATCCGGCAGGTCTGGTCAACCGCCAGACCTATGAGGGACTGCGCGACGAGATCCTCGATCAGTTGAAGGCAGCCATGCCGGTCGATGCGGTCGTGCTCGGTCTGCATGGCGCCATGGTCGCTGACGGCTATATGGATCCGGAAGGCGATCTGCTGACACGTATCCGGGACATCATCGGCCCCGACATCCTGCTCTGCGCCGAACTCGATCCGCACAGCCACCTGACCGCAAAGCGGGTTGCCGCCGCAGATTTCTTCGTCGTCTTCAAGGAATTCCCGCACATCGACTTCGTCGATCGTGCCGAAGATCTCTGGCGCATTGCCGTCGACACGCTGGAGGGCCGCGTCAAGCCGGTCATGTCGGTGTTCGACTGCCGGATGATCGACGTCTTCCCGACATCGCGCGAGCCGATGCGCAGCTTTGTTGACAGGCTTATGGCCATCGAAGCGGCAGAAGCCGATGTCCTTTCTCTCTCCGTCATCCATGGATTCATGGCCGGCGATGTTCCGGAAATGGGGACGAAAACCATCGCCGTGACCGACGGCAACAAAGCCAAGGGCGAGGCACTTGCCCGGGAACTGGGGCTTGAGCTGTTCTCCAAGCGCGGCACCTTCATGATGCCGCAGATCGATGAGAAGTCCGCGATCGACCAGGCGCTCGCCATCGCGAAAGGTCCGGTCGTCATCGCCGACATGTGGGACAATCCCGGTGGCGGCACGGCGGGCGATGCGACCGTCATCCTCGAGGAAATGCTGGCGCGTGGTGTTACAAACGCGGCAGTCGGCATGATTTGGGACCCGATCGCAGTGCAGATCTGCATGGCGGCCGGCGCAGGCGCCGAGATCCCGCTGCGCTTCGGCGCGAAATCGGCGCCCGGCACAGGCAACCCGGTCGACGGGCTGGTGAAGGTGATGAAGGTGGTGCCCGCCGCCGAGATGCGCTTCGGCGACAGCATCGCCCCCTTCGGCGATGCCGCCCATATCCATTTCGCCGGCATCGACATCGTGCTGTCGAGCGTGCGCGTGCAGAGCTACGACCCCTCGCTCTTTACGGCGCTCGGCATCGACCCGACCACGAAACATATGCTGGTCATCAAGTCGACCAACCACTTCTACGCGGCCTTTTCCAAGATCGCCTCCGAGATCCTTTACTGCGCGGCAGGCTCGCCCTATCCCAACAATCCGGCCAAGACGGCCTACCGCCACGTGCGTCGCGACATCTGGCCGATCATGGCCGATCCGCATGGCGCGCCTGAAGACAGCGAGGCTGCCTGATGACCTATCCCCTCCCCGCCCCGCGCCCGCAGGTCGGCCAGCCCATCCGGGACCTCTCCACGCCCCTGCCGCTGATCGACGAGACGAAGCTCGAGGCCAACATCGCCCGTGTCCAGTCCTACATGGACGGACACGGCATCGCCTTTCGCCCGCACATCAAGACGCACAAGATCCCGGCCATCGCTGCCCGGCAGGTTGCGGCCGGTGCAAAAGGCATCAACTGCCAGAAGATCACGGAAGCCGAAGTTTTCGCCGATGCCGGCTTCGAAGACCTGCTGATCACATTCAACATTCTCGGCAGCGAAAAGCACAAGCGCCTCGTCGACCTGAATACGCGCATATCGGGCCTGAAGGTCGTGGCCGACAGCGAAATCACCGTTCGCGGTCTCTCCTGCGCCTTTTCTCAATCGCGCCCGCTGACCGTTCTCGTCGAATGCGACACGGGCGGCGGACGCTGCGGCGTGCAGTCTCCGGAAGCGGCCATCGCGCTTGCCGAGATGATTGCGGCAGCCCCAGGGCTGACCTTCGGCGGCATCCTGACCTATCCCAAGGCCGACAGCGAAGACGCTGTCGAAGCCTTCTTTGCAGCAACGATCGCGGGCCTCTCCGCCCGTGGTATCCCCTGCCCGATCGTCTCGAACGGTGGCACCCCGAGCCTTTTTTCGGCCCACAAGGTGACCACGGCGACCGAACATCGCGCCGGTACTTATGTCTATAATGACCGCGCCATGGCACGCTCGGGCCACTGCAGCCTTGATGACTGCGCCATGCACATCCTGGCCACCGTCGTGTCTCGGCCAACCCCGGACCGGGCCATTCTCGATGCCGGTTCCAAGGCGCTCACCTCCGACCTCCTCGGCTTTTCCGACTACGGGATGATCGTCGACTATCCGGAAGCGGTCATCAGCGGGCTCTCGGAAGAACACGGCACGGTAGATCTGTCGAAGGTGAGCGGACGTCGCCCTGAGATCGGCGACAAGGTCCGGATCATCCCCAATCACACCTGCGTCGTCTCCAACCTCTTCGGCATCATGACCTTCCACCGCGACGGGTTCGTCACCCGCGTGGAAGAGGTCGCGGCCCGTGGGCTGGTGTGGTAGTAACTCGGCGCAAAAATCTCCTGAGGCGGAGCCGTCAGGCGCCCTGTGCAAGTTCTCTCGCCGAGGAATCTGCAGCCGCCACGTCGACGCTTTGAAACAGCCAGGAAGTCGACTAGAATGGTAGAACTCTCGCCACCTTGGTAGAATGGAGTGATGCGCCATGAGTCTCAACATAAAGGATCCCGAAGCGCATCGCCTCGCTCAGGCGATCGCGGCAGCCACCGGGCAGAGCATGAGCCGTGTTGTCACCGATGCTCTTCGCGAGCGCTACGCGCAAATTGAGAAGCAGAAAGGCAAGGCTTCCATCGACGAGCTTTTGACGATCGCGAACCGGGCCGCAGCCCACCTCAAGCAGCCTTACGCCGATCACGCCGATCTGCTCTATGACGCAGATGGCCTGCCGAAATGATCGTGGACACATCGGCCATGGTCGCGATTTTCTATGGCGAACCGGAGGCTACCGATTTCACGCAACGGATCCACGGCGCGGCAATAACGCGGATGAGCGTGGCAAACTATCTCGAACTATCCATGGTGATTGAAAAGCAGCTCGGGCCCGACGGAATGCGGCAGGTCGATACCTTCATCCGCCGTGCAGCAATCATCATCGAGCCAGTGACCGTCGAGCAGGGCAATCTCGCCCGGCAGGCATTTCTCGATTTCGGCAAGGGCCGGCACAAAGCCGGCTTGAATTTCGGCGACTGCTTCGCCTACGCTCTTGCCAAGGATCTGGACGAACCGCTGCTATTCAAGGGTAAAGATTTCGCGGCGACGGACATTCGCTCGGCAGCATAGTGCTCCCACAGCGAGATCCTTTGTCTCGACACGGGAGGCAATCATGACTGAGCACAAGCAGTTGCAGGGATTGCGGCGGCTGCGCGGCGGCTGCATGTGCGGCGCCGTCACCTACACGGTGGCGGACCGGTTCCTCTACGCGCTCAACTGCCACTGCGCGAAATGCCGCCGAACGACCGGCGCGGCCTTCAAGCCGATTGCCGGCGTCGCGGTCGAGGATTTCGAGGTGACGGAGGGACGGGAAAGCCTCTTCCGCCATGGCGATCCCGACGGCATCCACGACATGCATTGCCGAACCTGCGGCTCGCTCGTCTATTCCTGGATTGCGGAGAAGGGCACGGTGAAAGTGCATGTGCCGATGGGGACCTTGATCGATGCCCCGTCGATGAAACCTTCGATGCACATTTTCGTCGGCTCAAAGGCGCCCTGGTACGACATCCTCGACGATCTCCCGCAATTCGACGGTTTCCCGGATTAGCGCCGCCCCCATCCGCCCACAAAAAAGGTCCGCCCGAGGGGCGGACCAGGCGTGGCCTTGGCCGGGAGGAGACTTATTCGGCAGCGGTGACCGATGCCGGGAGGTCGAGCGTGCGCCAGTCGATCCGACGCTCAAGCGCCTGGCCGTCAGCGTCGAAAAGGTGGCAATCCGCCGCCATGATGCCTGTCGTCATCGGCTGTTCTGCTCTGACCGGCGCCGAGCCCGGCAGAAGCGCGCAATAGGGTTCGCCATTGGGAAGCGCCGCATAGGCGATCGTGTTGATGCCAAGCCGCTCGATGACGGCGGGCGTGACCATGATATTGATGTCGCCATCGCTGAGGCGCGTATGCTCGGGGCGAATGCCGAGTGTCAGGGGCTTTCCGATGAGATCGGAACGGCCGTCGACCGGGATCAGTGCCGTCTGGCCCTCGTAAGAGATGGTCACGCCATTTGCCTCGACACCGACGCAGGTAACCGGCACGAAATTCATCTTCGGATTGCCGATGAAGCCGGCGACGAAGGTGTTCTGCGGCTTGTGATAAAGCTCAAGCGGCGCCCCCACCTGGGCGATGTTGCCGGCATTCAGCACGACGATCCGGTCGGCCATGGTCATGGCCTCGATCTGGTCATGCGTGACATAGATCATCGTTGCCTGCAGGTCGCGATGCAGCTTGGTCAACTCGATGCGCATGTCGGCGCGAAGGGCCGCATCAAGGTTCGACAGCGGCTCGTCGAACAGGAAAATCTTCGGCTCGCGCACGATGGCACGACCGATTGCAACGCGCTGCCGCTGGCCGCCCGACAACATGCCGGGGCGCTGCTGAAGGCGCTGCTCGAGCTGCAGGATCTTGGCAACCGCGCCGACCTTCTGCCGGATGGTCTCTTCGGGAAGCTTCTCGACACGCAGCGGGAACGCGATGTTCTCGAAGACGGACATATGCGGATAGAGCGCGTAGGACTGGAAGACCATGGCGATGCCGCGCTCGACCGGCGGCTTGTCGTTGACCCGCTCACCGTCAATGACGAGGTCGCCGTCGGTGGTGTCATCAAGACCCGCGATCATCCTCAAAAGCGTGGACTTGCCACAGCCCGAGGGACCGACAAAGACGACGAACTCGCCGTCATTCACCTCGAGGTTGACCCCCTTGATCACCTCGAAATGTCCGAACGACTTTCGCACCTTGTTGAGAAATAGCTGACCCACGACTTCTGTCCCCGCGTGCCGGCCAACAACTGGACCGGCAAGTTCATCATCAATCGAAAACCGCGGGCCGAAACCGGCCCGCGGAGCCTCGGTTTGCCGAGATTACTTGTACTGCTCGAGTTCGCCGGCAGCCTTTTTCAGGGCAGCTTCCGGTTCGGCCTTGCCGGTGACAACCGACTGGACCATTTCGATCATGACGTTCTGGAAGCCCTTGTAGTCGGTGAAGAGCGGCTCGGGGCCACCGAAGGCGATGCCGTCGATGAACGGCTTCCACGACGGGTCTGCCTTGACGAACTCGTCGACAACCGGGCCCGGACGAAGCGGGGTGAGGCCGGCGCCTCCCTGCAGTTCGTATTCGTGCTGGATGTCGGTCGAGGTGATGTACTTGGCGAATTCGGTTGCCTTTTCCTCGACGCCCGAACCCTTGAACACGGCCAGGCTGTCGGTGATCAGCAGCGTGCCTTCACCCTTGGCGGATGGGCCGAGCGGCAGAGCGGCGACACCCCAGTTGATCTTGGTTTCCTTCAGACGGGCAGCAGCGCCCGAGCCGGCCTGGATCATGCCGACCTTGCCGTCGAGGAAGATGGCGCGGATTTCGTTCTGCTCATAGGCAGTCGCACCCTCGACGGAGTAAGGCGTGATGTCCTTGTAGGCCTGCAGGGCTGCGAGCACTTCCGGGCTGTCGATGACGATCTTGTCGCCGTCGATGACCTTGCCATTGTTGGTGTAAACCCAGTGCATGAACTGGTGCATGGTGTTGTCGAAGGTCTTGGCCGGCAGGCCGTAACCGGCAGTGCCGGTCTTTTCCTTGATCTGCTTGGCGAAGGCGATTTCTTCAGCCCAGGTCTTCGGCGGGGTTTCCGGGTCGAGGCCGGCAGCCTTGAACAGGTCCTTGTTCCAGTAGAGCGCCTTGGTCGAAAACGCGATCGGAACGCCCCACTGCGTGTCCTCGAAGGTCACGGTGTCGACGATGTTCGGATAGTAGGAAGCCTTTTCCTCATCCGTCATCGGAACCGGAACGATCAGGTCGTTCTGGGCGAATTCCTTCAGTGTGCGCGAACCGACATAGGCCATGGCAACAGGCGTTCCGGCGACGGCGAGCGTCGTTGCCTTGTCCTGGCATTGTTCCCAACCGACGACTTCGGGCGTGACCTTCCAGCCTTCGTTCTTGCCTTCCCATTCCTTGATGTACTTCTCATGGATCGGGTCGATCTTGTCACCGCAATAGATCCAGGAGATCTCCTGGTCGGCAGCCAGCGTGGTGAGTGCCGAGCTGGCCAGCAGGACAAACGAGCCTGCAAGCATGGTCAGTTTTTTCGTCATCGGTAATTCCCCTTTGTTGACAGGTTGAAGCGTCCGGTTGGCCCGAATTTTATTGGCAGCTCATTTGATCGCCCCGGCGGTCAGGCCGCTGACGAGGTAGCGCTGCAGGAAGAAGATCACGATCATCGCCGGTGCAATGCCGACGAAGCTTGCGGCCATCAACTCGTTCCAGATGACTTCCTGCCGGCCGAAATAGGCGAACAACCCGATCGGCAGCGGCATGTATTCCGTCTTGGAGTTGAAGGTGAGCGCGAAGATGAACTGCTGGGCATAGGCGCCGATGAAGGTCGTGATGGCGACCACGGCAATACCCGGCGTGGCGAGAGGCAGGACCACGCGCCGGAAAGTGTAGAAATAGCCAGCGCCATCGACATAGGCCGCTTCTTCCAGCTCGCGCGGAATGCGCATCATATAGGTGCGCAGCAGCCAGATCGCCGTCGGGATGAGGAAGGCCACACCCGGAACGATCATGGCGAAATAGGTATTGAGCACGCCGAACGAGCGCATCAGGCGGAAGAGCGGGATGAGCAAAACGGCGCCGGAAAACATGTTGACGGCAAGGAAAGCGCCAAGCAGCTGGCCGCTGCCCTTGAATTCGAAACGGGCAAACGCATAGGCTGCCGGCACAACCAGGATCAGGACGATGACGGTGGCGACCGTCGAGATGAAGAACGAGTTGAAGATGTAGCGCGCAAAACCCGGAACGCTGTCCCACATGGTGACATAGGCGTCGAACGATCCGTTCTCCGGCCAGAAGCGATAAGGCGACGAGAAGAGCTGACTGAGCGGCTTCAGGGAGACCAGGAAGCCTTCGACGAAAGGTGCCAGAACAAAGGTGAGAAACACCACGATCCCGGCATAGATACCGACGAGTTCATACCACTTGTAGCGGTTGATCAGGGCTGTCTTGTCGTAGCTCATCGGGCTGGCTCCTGCGAAAGACGGCTCGTGACGCGGAAATAGGCGACGCAGAAGATCGACAGGAAGATACAGATCAGCACCGCGCGGGCAGCGCCTTCGCCGTATTTCTTCGAGCCGATCGCCGTATGATAGGTGTCGATGATCATCGTGGTGGTTTCACCGCTCGGGCCACCGCGCGTCAGAATCCAGATGATATCGAAGGAGTTGAAGGTCGAAATCAGCGAAATCATCGACATCGTGATCATCGCCGGCAGGATCATCGGCAAGGTGATGCGACGGAAGCGGTAGGCGCGGCCGGCACCATCGGTCCAGGCGGCCTCGTAAAGATCCTGCGGGATCGCCTGCATAGCAGCCATCATGTAGAGCGTCACCATGGGCACGCCGATCCACACATCGGTGAAGACCGTCGCCCAGAAAGCGGTCGATCCGTAGGCGAGGAAGGCAACGGGGCCATCGACCACGCCCATGCGCTGCAGAACGCCGGAAATCATGCCGAACTGTCCGTTATACATCCAGCCCCACATGAAGATGCCAATCGCCATCGGCACAATCCATGGCGGCATGGTCAGGATGCGGAAGAGGGTCCGGCCTGGGACCGCCGAGTTCAGCATGGCCGCCCCGAACGTCCCGATGATCATCTTGATCGACACCGAGAAGAAGGTCCAGATGAAGGTGCGGACGATGACTGTGCCGAAAGTGTCGTTGAAGATCTTCTCGTAGTTGACCCAGCCGACCCAGTTGGTCGTCTTCTTCAGCGACGCATCGGTGAAGGAGAGAATGAAGGTATCGACCAACGGGTAGGCGACGATGACAGTGATATAGAGAAGGGCCGGTGCAATCAGCAGCCAGGCAAACAGGATAGCGCTACGGCGAGCTTGCATCCGACCGCTCCCTTAAGCCGACCGGGCGCGCATGGCACCCGGCGCACCATGCAGGCAGGTATCGAACTTCTCCCAGACGGGCTGGAGATCGACGACCTTGCGGCCGAAACGCGCCTCGTCCATGGCCAGCGCCAGGATCCCGGCCTCCAGCGCATCGATCGCCGAGACCGGCTGCTTGGCACCCGTCTGCACAAAGGCGATCACGTCTTCAGCCATCTGCTCGTCGGCGCCATAATGATGAGAATGCACGGAAGGCGCCTGATAGGTATTGGCGACGACCTTCTCATTGGTCCGGGCATCATGCACATCCATGAAGCCCCGGACGAAATCACCCTCCGCCATGCCCTTCGAGCCGATCACGCAGAAACGGCGGAATTCGTCGGGCACGTTGAGATTGGTGTGGAACGTCATCGACACGCCGTTCTCGTATTCGACGATCGCGGTCTGGTAATCGACGATGTCGCCGTCGCTGTCGAACACTTTGTCGGAGCCCTCCCAGCCGCTCGGCTTGCGGTGATAGACTTCCATGTCGTTGATGCCGGAGTTTTGCGGGGCATTGGCGGGGACAAAGCTCTTGCGGCCACCGAAACTGGCAACGAAACGCGGCCGTGCACCGACCAGACCGTTGTAGAGATCGAGGTCGTGGCAGCATTTCTCCAGCATGAAGCCGCCGGCATAGCGGCCGTAGCGGCGCCAGTCGCGCATGAAGAAAGCGCCGTGATACGGCTGAATGTGTTCGGAAGCCTCGATCGACACCACATCCCCAAGACGACCTTCGGCCTGGGCCTTGCGCAGGTCGCGGTAGAGCGGCGAATAGCGCAGGACGAGACCAACCAGCAGCCGGTCATGGCCATAGGTGTGGAGCAGCGAGGCAAGCGCATAGCTCTCCTCAACGCTGGTCACGATCGGCTTTTCCGTGAACACCGTGAGGCCGGCCTCGAGCCCGAGACGGATATGATCGAGATGCATGTGATTGGGCGAACCGATCATCAGCAGGTCGAAACCGCCAGCGGCAATCAGGGCTTCAGGTGTGTCATAGGCTGCGCCGGCGGAAATGCCGTTTTCAGTCAAGGTCGCCATTCCGGCAGGCGCGGGATCGACATAACCGACGATCTCGAAGCTCGGATCGAGCTCCCGGAACACCCGACCCAGATATCCGAGACGGAATCCGAGTCCGATTATGGCGACTTTCATGGCAATTCCCCTGCTTTCGTAATTATTTTTCGCAGACTGCGTCAAAAAACCGATATCGTCAACAGATCGCGCAAAATTACGCTTCACTGTGAAAATGATTTTCAGACCAGCACAAAAATAGACGATGATGCTGCGCCAAACCTCCCCCGCTCCATCCGCCCGCTGACGGAAGGGATGACGAGAGAACGATGGCGGCGCCCCATCAATCCATTCGTTAATTTACAATACCAAACAAAGTCCAATCGTAAAGCCAATTTCGCCAAAATCGGCCAAAATCCTGCAAACACTTGGCATTTCTGCAGAAACTCGAAAATTCTGCCGGCCTACGTCGCAATTTTCAAAACCATTTGCGAAATAGGTTTTGAGTTGGTATTGTTTTTGAGAAGGATCACGGGACACACCATGCCAAACGACATCTGCGCATCCGGCCTCAGACGCCGCCTGCCCACCGGCAACCGCCAGGATGGACGCTTGGCATGAATGCAGCACTTCCTTTGAGTGAACTTCAGTCCATGCGTGGCGGCCCACTCTATGTGAAGCTCCGCATGATGATCGAGCATGCCGTGGCCTCCGGACGCCTCAAGCACGGAGATGCCTTGCCGGCCGAGCGAGACATTGCAGAGGCGGCCGACATCAGCCGGGTGACGGTGCGCAAGGCCATCGACGAACTGGTGAGCGAAGGTCTGCTGGTGCGCCGGCGCGGCTCGGGCACCTTTGTCGTCAAGCCCGTTCAGCGCATGCAGCAGCCGCTCAGCCAGTTGACCTCCTTCACCGAGGACATGCGCCGCCGCGGCATGGTGGCCGGTTCGCGCTGGCTGGGTCGTGGTCTGTTCTATCCGACGGCCGAGGAAACCATGATGCTGGGTCTGGCAGGCGGCGCCCGTGTCGCCCGTCTTGACCGCCTGCGCACCGCCAACGACATGCCGATTGCGCTCGAACGTACCAGCCTGCCGGACGACCTGCTGCCCGATCCCGGCAAGATCGAGGATTCACTCTATCTCTGCCTGCTGGATGCGGGCATCCGGCCTGTCCGCGCCAATCAACGGATCTCCGCCGTCCTGCTGAAGGACGAAGAGACCAGGCTGCTCGGTGTGCCACCGGGATCTGCCGCCCTGTCGGTGCAGCGTATCGCCTATCTGGAAAGCGGGCGCGTCATGGAAATGTCGACCGCCCTTTATCGCAGCGACGCCTATGACCTCGTCGCCGAACTCGGCATCGGCTCGCCGATGAAGCAACCGACCTGATCCCCCGAGACACCACACGCCAAATAACCGAAAGCAAAGACATGACGACGAAAATGCGAGAGGAGATCAACGAGATTCCGGCAGCCGCCGCTCGCCTCCTCGACACCTCCGCCTCGATCATCGCGCATTGCGCCAAGGGGCTGCGCGAAAAGGATCCCTCCGTCGTCGTCACCATCGCACGCGGCTCTTCGGACCACGCGGCATTCTTCCTGAAATACGCCATCGAGCTACAGTTGGGCCTGCCCGTCGCCTCTCTCGGCCCTTCGCTCGCCTCGATCTATGAGCGTCCGATGAAGCTCGGCAATGCGGCGGCCTTCGCCGTCTCGCAGTCGGGGGCAAGTCCCGATATCGTCGCCATGGCAAAGGGCGCGCGCGACGGCGGCGCGACAACCATCAGCCTCGTCAACACCCTCCCCTCGCCGCTGGCCGATGCCGCAACCCACGCGATCGACATCATGGCAGGCCCGGAAATTGCGGTCGCCGCGACGAAATCCTTCGTCAATTCGATCGTCGCAGGCCTTGCGATCATTGCGGCCTGGACTGAGGACAAAGACCTGGAGCGCGCCGTAGCCTCGCTTCCCGACCATCTCGACAAGGCACTCGCACTCGACTGGAGCCCGCTTCTTCAGCCACTCTCCACAGCGGATTCGCTCTATATGCTCGGCCGTGGTCCCGCCCTTGCGATCGCTGCCGAGGCCGCCCTCAAATGCAAGGAAACCTGCGAGCTGCATGCCGAGGCCTATTCCTCGGCGGAAGTGTTGCACGGCCCTGTTTCCATCGTCGGGCGGGACTTTCCGGTGGTCGCGTTTGCCGCCCGCGACAAGGCGGAAGCCTCGATCGTACAGACCGTCTCGAAACTGTCGGCCGGCAATGCCGCCTGCTTCATCACGTCAGGACTTGGTGAGGGCGGCCATCGTCTGCCCTTCGTCGCAACCGGTCATCCGATCACAGATGCGCTCGCGCTGATCGTGCCCTATTATGGCTTCATCGAATCCCTGTCGCGCGCCCGGGGTTTCAACCCGGACAAGCCCGTCGCGCTGAAAAAGGTAACCGAGACTCAATGACATCAGCCTTTGCCGTCACCGCAAGCCGCATCTATGACGGCAAACGCATGCATGCCGATGCAGCCCTCATCGTGGAGGGTGAGAAGATCCGCGCGATCGTCTCCCAGGCGGATGTGCCGGCCGGCATGCCGCGCTCCGGCCCGCCCGCTGCCCTGATCGCGCCCGGCTTCATCGATTTGCAGGTGAATGGCGGCGGCGGCGCGCTGTTCAACAACGATCCGACCGAAGCCGGCATTCGCACCATCTGCGAAGCCCATGCCCGCTATGGCACCACAGCCCTGATGGTCACCTTCATCACCGACCGTCCGGAACTCAAGCGGACGGCGATTGCATCAGGCAAAGAGGCCGCCGCCCACGCGCTGCCCGGCTATCTCGGCCTGCATCTCGAAGGCCCGCATCTCTCAGTGGCGCGCAAGGGCACCCATGACCCGGCCCTCATCCGCCCGATGACCGAGGCCGATCTCGCTTATCTCGAAAGCGTGGCCGGGAGCTATGGCCTTGCCATGATCACGATTGCCCCGGAAAGCGTGACGCCCGAGCAGGTGAAGCGTCTCACAGACGCCGGCTACCGCGTCAGCCTTGGGCACACCGATACCCCGTGTGCCGGCGTCGCGCCTTATGTCGAAGCAGGCGCCGTCATGGTCACCCATCTGTTCAATGCCATGAGCCAGCTCGGCAATCGTGAGCCGGGCCTCGTCGGCGCAGCACTCTCCTCACCGGCCCTGCATTGCGGCCTGATCGCCGACGGCTATCATGTCGATCCGGTCAGCATGCATATCGCGCTCGCCGCCAAGCAGGGGCCGGCCCACATCTTCCTGGTAACCGACGCCATGTCGACCATCGGCACAAACGAGACCGGCTTCGACCTCAACGGCCGGGCCGTCTATCGCCGCGATGGTCGATTGACATTGGCCGATGGCACCCTCGCCGGCGCCGATATCGACATGCTGTCGTGCATTCGGTTCGTCCACGAAAATCTCGGCCTGCCACTCGAGGAGGCGTTGCGCATGGCCACAGTCTATCCGGCCGAAGCGATTGGTGCCGGCGACAGGGGAGCGCTGGAGCCCGGCAAACGGGCCGATTTCGTCCTGCTCGACGGGGAGCTCGACCTCTCGTCCACCTGGATTGGCGGAACCTGCGTCTACGATACCGCGAGCCGTCGGGACAGGGCCACCGCATGATCGTCTGCTTCGACATCGGCGGCACCGCGATCAAGGGCGCGGTCGCCTATTCCCCCGATGACATCCGCCCCTTCCCGCGCCAGCCGACGCCGCTCCATGATTTCGATGCCTTCGTGGCGACCCTCTCGACCGTCATCACGGAAGCGGAAGCACAGGCCGGCAAGCGCCCGGACTGTGTTGCGCTGTCGATTGCTGGCGTGATCGATCCGGACACGTCAAACGCAGTCGTGGCCAATATCCCTTGCGTCCATGGCCGGCCTCTGCAGGCAGACCTCGAGCGCGCTCTGGGACTTCCCGTCGTGGTGGCCAATGACGCCGACTGTTTCGTCTTGGCTGAAGCCGGCATTGGGGCTGCACGCGGCCACCGGGTTGTCTTCGGCATCATCCTCGGCACCGGCGTCGGCGGGGGCCTCGTGATTGACGGCAAACTAATCAACAGCAATGGCGGCTTCGCCGGCGAATGGGGCCACGGCCCCGTCCAGGCCAATGAAGCCGGGACACCGCCGGTCCGGATTCCCCGTTTTAAGTGTGGCTGCGGCCAGGTCGGCTGCATCGACGCGATCTGCAGTGCGCGCGGCCTGGAGAAGCTGCACCGCGAACTGCATGGCGAAACGCGCACAAGCGAGGACATTCTCGCCGATTGGCAGAGCGGTGACAGACCTGCGGCCCGCACCATCGACGTCTATGTCGATATCTTGACCGATGCCCTGTCCATGGTGGTCAACGTGACCGGCACGACCATCCTGCCCGTCGGTGGCGGGCTGTCCAACGTGCCGGCCCTCATCTCGGCGATCGATGTGGCGCTCAGACGCCGCATATTGCGCAAGTTCGCCCATCCGATCGTGGTGCCCGCGACCTGCCGGGTCGAGCCCGGTCTGATTGGCGCTGCCATCCTCGGCCTAGGCTTTGCGGCTGAGCATCAGGAGATCTGACATGGCCTCCGATATGCTGGTGAAGCTCTATGACCTGGCCCAGGACGCGGCGCTCGACAAACGCATGGCCGATCAAGGCATTACCCTGCGCCGCGCATTGGTGCCGGAACGCAGCGCCATATGCGATTGGATCCGCCCCCGCTTCGGCGAGGGATGGGTCGATGAGGCAACAGCCGCCATCCTGCGCCAGCCGGTCACCTGCTGGATTGCCCATGACCACGAAATGCTCCTCGGTTTTGCCTGCCACGATGCCACGATGAAAGGCTTCTTCGGCCCGACGGGCGTGGATGAGACCGCGCGCGGCAAGGGGATCGGTCATGCGCTTTTGTTGCGAACCCTGCTCGACATGCGCGACCAGGGCTATGGCTATGCCATTATCGGCGGTGCCGGTCCGGTGGACTTCTACCAGCGCAGTGTTGGAGCGATCCCGATCGAGGGGTCCTCACCCGGCATCTATCGCGGCATGCTGCCCACGGCTTCGCCATCCGGCATGTCGGACTAAGGATCAGCCGAGCTCCAGCGTCGTGATCGCGTAAACGCCGGCGTTTTGCAGCACGGGTGGCTGGCCACGATACATGCGCGCCGTCTGGAAGCCCGGCTTGAACCCCAGACGTTCCAGCAGATAGCGGAAGCCTTGCTGATAGCCGGGCACATCCAGATGGATCTCCGCACCCGTCAGATTTGCCAGGCAGACCTTCAAGAGATCCTCGGCCGTTCTCCCATCGACGGCAAAGAGCGGCCCGATCTTGTGACCGCTGAGGCAGGGGCGCACAACCGCATAGCCCGCCACCGCACCCTGCCGGCGGCAGATGAAGGCACGGCGCGGCGGTTGAAGCCAGATGGTGAGGAAATCATCCCGCCTCTCCGGAAAGAAGTTGCGATCGAAGGCGAGAATGTCGGCGATATCCCTCTCGCCCGCAGCAAGGCAGGCGGCATCGGCTCGCGCCATAGCCGGCACGCGCTCGATGCTCCAGCGCACCGTGTCATAGGCCGGCACAAAACCCATGCGACCATAATTCGCCTGCTGCTCGACCACGCCGTCAAGGCCGATCACCCGACCACTGAGATGCGCCATGCCGGCATCCCAGACGAGGCGACCGAGACCACGTCCTCGAAAATCCGGGTGGCAGATATAAAGACCGATGAAACCGAAACCGGTCCCGTAGCGCACGGCGGAAATTCCGGCCGCGAACCGCCCCTCCACGAAACAGCCGATGAAACCATCAGGGTCTGCTGCGCGGAAAGCTGCGGCATCGCCATGTCCCGGATTCCAGCCCTCCAGCGCCGCCCAACCGATGAGGTCCTTGACCTCGCTTAGCGTCAGCACGCGGATCTGCACATCACCCGTCATACTCATACGCCCATGGCTTCCGGCGAAAAGCGTGCGAGGTCACCGTGATAAGGCTTGCGCACCGGCGTCGCATAGGCACCGCGCTTGGCGGTCGACAGCCCCAGCGCCACAAGCGCTTCCGCCTGCTTGACCGCCGCAGCAACGCCATCGACGACGGGAACACCGAATTCCAGCCTCAGCGCAGCCGTCAGGTCCGCCATGCCGGCACAGCCGAGCACGATCGCCTCTGCCTTGTCGTCCTTCAGCGCCGCTGAGATTTCGCTGCGCAGCCGGTCGCGGGCATTCGAATTCGGGTCTTCGAGCGACAGCACCGGCACATCCGCCGCACGCACCTTGCAGCGGCTGCCCATGCCATAGCGATGCACGAGATGTTCGACCGGCAGCCGCGAGCGCTCCATGGTGGTCACGATCGAGAAGCGTTGGGCGATGAAAGAAGTGGCAGAGACAGCCGCCTCGCAGATGCCGATGACGGGGATCGAGGCGAGCGCGCGCGCGGCATCCAAACCGGTATCGTCGAAACAGGCGATCACGATCGCATCAGCGCCCTCGCGCTCGACCTTCGCGATCTCCACGAGAAGGCCGGGAATGGCGAAGACCTCGTCATAATAGCCTTCGATCGAGACGGGCCCCATCGACGAGGTGATCGCCACGATCTCGGTATCCGCATGCGCCACCCGCCGCGCGGCGTCCGCGATGGTCGCGGTCATGCTGGCGGTGGTGTTCGGATTGATGACGGCAATTTTCATGCAACTCAGCCCTGGCTTCTGCGGCGGTTCATCGCGACGATCAGGCCGAGTGTGCCGCCGATGACCAGCAGCGAAAACAGCGTCGTGACCGTGCCGAGCGCATAAAGCACTGGCGTCGTGACATTGGTCGTCATGCCGTAAATCTCCAGCGGCAGCGTGTTGTAGGTGCCAGACGTCATCAGCGTGCGGGCGAACTCGTCATAGGAGAGCGTGAAGCCGAAGAGCCCGACACCGATCAGCGGCGGCGCGATCATCGGCAGCACCACATGGCGGAAGGTCTGCCAGGAGGTGGCGCCGAGGTCTCGGGCTGCTTCTTCGTAGGACGGCGAGAAGCGGTTGAAGATGGCGAACATGATCAGCACGCCGAAGGGCAGCGTCCAGGTGAGATGCGCACCGAAGCCGGAGGTGTACCAGGCGGGCTGGAAGCCGAGCTGGCTAAACAACACGCCGATGCCGAGCGAGATGATGATCGACGGCACGACAAGGCTTGCGACCGAGAGATAGAAGAGCGGCGTCGCCCCGACGAACTTGCGGCGGAAGGCGAGCCCAGCGAGCAGCGAGACGACCACGGTGACGATCATGACCATCAGGCCGAGCGCGAAGGAGCGGCGGAACGAACCGCCGAAATCACCGACCGCCTGGGTCTCGAACAGATTGGCGAACCAGTGCAGGGACACGCCGTTGAGCGGGAAGGTCAAACCGCCATTCGGTCCCTGGAAGGACAGGATGACGATGGCCGACAGCGGCCCATAGAGGAAAACCACGAAGAGCGCGAAAAAAGCGGCGAGAATATAGAATTCGCGGGGACGCTTGTCGGAATGCATCTTAGAGCTCCTTCCGGATATCGACGACGCGCAGGATCGCTGCGACCATCAGCAGCACGAGGATCAGGAGCACCACGGCATTGGCGGCCGCCGCCGGATATTGCAGCAGCGACATCTGGTTTTTCATCATCAGCGCGACAGACGCGCTCTGGCCGCCGGACATGACCTGCACGGTGGAGAAATCGGCCATGACCAGCGTGACGACAAAGATCGTGCCGATCGCCATGCCGGGCTTCGACAGCGGCAGGATGACATTGGTGAGGATCTGCCAGCCGCTGGCGCCTGCATCACGTGCGGCTTCCAGAAGCGAACGGTCGATGCGCATCATCGTGTTGAAGATCGGCGTCACCATGAACAGCGTGTAGAGATGCACCATGGCGAGCACGACGGCGAAATCGGAATAGAGCAGCCACTCGATCGGCTGCGGCACGATGCCGGCACTGACCAGCGCCGAATTGATCAACCCGTTGCGCCCGAGCACCGGGATCCAGGAGATCATGCGGATGATGTTCGACGTCAGGAACGGCACGGTGCAGACGAGAAAGAGTACGCTCTGCATGGCGGACGTCCGCACGTGGAAGGCCAGGAAATAGGCGACCCAAAAGCCGACAAATAGGGTGATTGCCCAGACGATCAGGGCGAATTTCAGGGTGTTGAGATAGGTCTTCCAGGTCACCCAGGAGCCCAGCGTCTCCGTATAGTTGAAGGTCACGAAATCAGGATACATCTGAGCGAAGTCGTAATCCCAGAAGGACACCGTCCCGATCATCAGGATCGGGAGGAGCAGAAAGCAGCCGAGGATGAGCATCAGCGGCGTCGCCTGCAGATAGGAGACAAGCCCGAGCGGCACACGGATCACGCGTTTCGGCTTCGGCGCGCCGACGCCCAGAAATCGGACTTCTACCATGTCGTTAGGTCTCCAATCGCTGCGAGAAAGTGCGGACCGAGAGAGTTGCCCCTCATCCGGCTGCCGCCACCTTCTCCCCGCAAGCGGGGAGAAGACACTTGTGGCACGGTCGGCGGCTCCCCCCTTCTCTCCGCTTGCGGGGAGAAGGCCCCGGCAGGGGGATGAGGGGCGAGCGCCACACGAAAATTAAGCCGCGATGAACTCGTTCCAGCGACGGACCATGTAGCGGTCTTCGTCCATGACGGAGTTCCAGCAGGCAACCTTGCCCATGCGCTCTTCGAAGGAACCGCCGTCACGAACGGCACCGGCCTTCTCCATGACCTTGCCTTCCGGAGACATGATGTCACCGGTCGCGGCCTTGCCTTCGATCCAGTAACCCCATTCATCCGGCGTCATGAAGCCCTTGGCGGTTTCCATGCAGGCCGAGTAGTAGCCCTGGCGGTTGAGATAGCCGCCGACCCAGCCGGACGTGTACCAGTTGATGTATTCATAGGCGGCATCGAGCTGCGCACCCTCGAGGTGGGCTGCGAGACCAAGACCGCCGCCCCACGAGCGATAGCCTTCCTTGAGCGGCTGATACTTGCAGGCGATGCCCTTCGAGCGGACGGCGGCAACGGCCGGCGACCACATCGACTGGATGACGACTTCGCCCGAGGCCATCAGGTTGACCGACTCGTCGAACGACTTCCAGAAGGCGCGGAACTGGCCGTCCTGCTTGGCCTTGATGAGGAAGTCGATCGTCGTGTCGATCTCGGCCTTCGTCATGTTGCCCTTGTCGGCATATTTGATGATGCCCATGGCTTCGCAGATCATCGCGGCATCCATGATGCCGATGCTGGGAATGTTGAGAATCGAGGTCTTGCCCTTGAAGGCCGGGTCCATGATGTCGGCCCAGGAGGTAATCTCGCGACCGACGAGGTCGGGGCGGATGCCGAGTGTGTCGGCATTGTAGATCGTCGGCATCATCGTGAAGAGTTCGGTCTCACTGGCGGCAAAGGTCTTGGCGTCCTTGCTTTCGACATAACCCACGGTGTGCGGCGCGGTGCCCTGCGCAATCACGCTGTCGGGCAACAGCTTGCCGGTTTTGAACAGCGGCACGACCTTGTCGTAATATTTGAGCTTCTTCGTCTCCATCGGCTGGATCACGCCGGTCGGATAGACCTTCTTCAGGATCCAGTATTCGATGTCGGCGATGTCGTAGGAGTTCGGCTGGGTCACGGCGCGCTGGGCGGCAGCGTCGGAATCGGTCGCGGTCATTTCAAGCGTGATGCCGAGGTCCTTCTTGCACTGCTCGGCGATCGCATTGATGTTCGACACGCCGGTGCCGAACTGGCGGAGCGTAATGTTGGACTGCGCCCAGATGGTCGGGAAGCCGGTGATGGCACCGGAACCGGCGGCGAGGCCGGCAGCCGCCGAGGCCGTCTTCAGGAACGTGCGGCGCGAAACGCCCTTGGGGGTCTTCTTGCTGGCAGTCATTGCTGTTCTCCTGGTTTTATTGGTTTTGGTTTCACTTCTCGACACGCCCGAGGACGATCGAATCCTGCTTGTCCCATGACAGGGTCACGCCCTCGCCGACCTTGACCGGCGAAGCGAAAAAGGCCGCGTCGCTGAGGACGGCGGTAAATTCATCGGTGAAGGCCGTGGTGACGGTCAGTTTCACCTTGGCGCCGAGATATTCGACATTGGAGACAATGCCATCGAAGCTGAGGCCCGCAACCGAGGCCGGTCCGATCCGGACATGGTCGGTCCGGATGGCGATCTCGGCAGTGTCTTGTTCTGCGGGCGCTGTGCCGCCGGCATAGAAGCGCCCGCCGCCGACGACCTCGATGAAGAGCCCGTCCGCCTCGCGCTCAACGATCCGGCCTGACAGCACGTTGTGGTCCCCCATGAAACGAGCGACGAAACCGGTGGCCGGCTTTTCGAACACCGTGCGCGGCGTCGCCGCTTGCTCGATACGACCCTCGTTCATCACGACGATGAGGTCTGCCAGCGCCATCGCCTCTTCCTGGCTATGGGTCACGTGCACGAAGGTGATGCCGAGCGTCGTCTGCAGCTTCTTCAACTCCGCCCGCATGCGGATCTTGAGAAAGGGATCGAGCGCCGAGAGCGGCTCGTCGAGCAGCAGCGCCTCGGGCTTGGTAATCAGTGCGCGGGCCAGCGCCACGCGCTGCTGCTGGCCACCCGAGAGCTGCGCCGGGCGGCGGCTGGCATAGGGCTCCAGCTGCATCAGCTTCAGCATCTCCATCGCCTCGCGGCGCCGGGTGTCCTTGTCGACACCCTTCATCTTCAAACTGAAGGCGACATTGTCGACAAGATCAAGATGCGGAAAGAGCGCATAGGACTGGAACATCATCGCCGTTCCCCGGCTGGCCGGCGGCAGATCGGTGACATTGGCATTGCCGAAGATCACGTCGCCGGACGAGACACTCTCATGGCCCGCGATCATCCGAAGCGTCGACGTCTTGCCGCAGCCGGAGGGGCCCAGCAGGCAGCAATAGGTGCCGGCCGGGACCTTGAGACTGATGGCATGCACGGCCGTGGCGTTGCCATAGACCTTGGAGACGGCTGCAAGTTCGATCTCGGCGGCTTTCGTCATGACGGCTCCTTCTGCTGCCGTAGACGATGCATAAGCCGTGCCAATTGCGCAGCGGCCAGCCAAACCATTGAATTGTCAGGGATGGAATATTGTGTCGCTGCATCAATGTGCAGCCTGCACGAATGCATGCACACGAATTAGTCGATTGATGCCAATCAAGATATGAGATTGTATGCAATTTAGCGCCGCAATATTTTTCGTGGCCTTCCCCTCGCCCGACATGCTGGCTAAAAGGAAGAACGACAGCGGAATGGACCCATGAACGCGAAGAACTCGTTGCGCCGACATCTCGACCCGAACCAGGAAGACCGCGCCCGCGCAATCCGGGATGCGCTGCGCGATGCGATCGTCGACCGTCGCTTGGCGCCCGGCACGAAACTGTCGGAAGCGGAGGTCGGCACGTTGTTCGACGTCAGCCGCACGGTGGTGCGCGATGCCCTGCAGATGCTGGCCTTCGAGGGGCTTGTCCGCACCGAGCGCAATCGCGGCGCCTTCGTCTCCAATCCGAGCACCGAAGAAGCCCGCCAGGTTTTTGCCTCCCGACGCCTGATCGAGGCCGGCATCATTGCAGCCGCGTCCGAACGGATCACGGCCGAAGAGATCGCAGCCTTTCGCGAGCATCTGAAGGAAGAAGCCCGCTATCGCGCCGAACGCGGCGCATCCGCCCGCAGAGCAGAGATCAAGGCATCCGGCGATTTCCATCTGATGCTGGCCAAGGTCGCCGGAAACCAGGTGCTGGAAAAGTTCATGGACGAACTGGTGGCCCGTTCCTCCCTCGTCATCGCGCTTTATGGCCGCACCGGCGTCTCCAGCTGCGGCCATGACGAGCACGACGAGATCCTGAAGGCGCTGGAACGCGGCGACGTGGAACACGCGACCGGGCTGATGCTGCACCATATCGACCACATCGAAGCCGACCTTGACCTCTCTGTGGCAGAGGTGCGCACGCTCAAGGACGCACTGGAACTCTGACCTGCCCGTCTGTCATGGATCAGGTGCCCAAGGCAATCTGCCGGTCGTGCTCGATCGTTTCCAGCATGGCGGCGCGCGTTCCTGACTCGTCACCATATTCGATGCGCTGGACCAGCATCTTGTGTTTGTCCAGGATGGCGACCAGCACCTCCTCCTCGGGCGTATCCACGAGCCGCTGGTAGGCGAAGGCGTGCGCAAGCTCGATCACGCCGTAAAGTGCGCGAATGAAGGGATTGTGAGCCGCATCCGCGATGATGCGATGCAGTTCGAAATCGGCCAGCGCAAAATTCTGCGGCGATGTGAGCGACGTCTCCATCTGCCGGATCCAGTAGAGCATCAGGCGGATCTGGTCGGCCGTGCGCCGCCGCGCCACCTCGGCCGCAGCAATCGGTTCCAGCGAACGCCGCACCTCATGCAGGCCGGAGAGAAATTCCGCATCCGGCGGCGCATCGAGATGCCAGGCCAGAACCTGCGGATCATAGAGGTTCCAGCGGCTTTTCTTGGCGACCTTGGTGCCAACCTTTGGGCGGGCTTCGAGGAGCCCCTTCGCTTCCAGCGTTTTCAAAGCTTCCCGCAGCACCGTGCGCGACACTTCGAAATCGGCCATGAGTTCGGCGTCGTTCGGGAGCGTCGTCCCGATCGGATAGCGGCCGGAGATGACTCCGGCCCCGATTTCATTGATCACGTGCGAATGGAAGTTACGTGCCGTCGACCGCCCGGACAGGGAGCGAAGAAGGCTCCCCGGCTCACTCATGCAGGGCCCTTCTTCAACCGAGCCCGCCCGGTCTGTGCGTTGAAGACCAGTTTCTGGAGCAGGATGAACATGAAGAGCAAGAACCCGATGGCGATTTTGGTCCACCAGCTGGAGAGTGTTCCGTCAAAGACGATGTAAGTCTGGACAAGGCCCTGCAGCATGACCCCGATCAGGGTTCCGAAAATGAAACCATAACCGCCCGTCAATAGGGTTCCGCCTATCACCACGGCTGCAATCGAGTCAAGTTCGATGCCCACCGCCGCCAAGGGGTAACCGGCAGAGGTGTAGAGCGAATAGACGATGCCCGAGAGACCGCCAAGGAAGGACGACAGGGCATAGATGCCGACAGTCACGCGGCCGGTCGGCACCCCCATCAGCGAAGCCGAGGTGGCATTGCCGCCAATCGCATAGACATAGGATCCGAAGCGGGTCTTGTGGGCGATGAAACCGCAGATCAGGAAGGTGCCAAGCATCAGCAGACCGATGGCGCTGAGGCGCCCGCCACCCGGTAGCTTGTAGTATAGGCTGGAAATCGTCCGGTAGAACTCGTGATCGATCGGGATCGAATCCTGGCTGAGAACCGACGCGAAACCACGGGCAAGGAACATGCCGGCCAGCGTCACGATGAAGGGCGGCACCTGCAGGAAGTGGATGACCGCACCCATAGAGGCACCGAAGGCGGCCGCCAGAACCAGCACGATGGCAAAGACCGCCAGAGGATGCATGCCGACCCAGGAAATCAGGATGGCGGTGACAACGCCGGTCAAGCCGATCACGGCACCAACGGAGAGATCGATCCCGCCGGAAAGGATGACAAAGGTGGCGCCGACGGCGGCAATCCCGAGAAAGGCGTTGTCGGTCAGGAAATTGCCGAAGACGCGTGTCGACCACATGCCGGGATACTGGAAGATGCACACGGCATAGGCGATCACGAAGATGAGGGTGGTCGCGGCGAGAGGGCGATAACGCGGATTCATCGTGCCTGTCCCGAAGTTTGGCTTGAAGTCTGGGTCGCAGGGGCGGCCGGCTGGCGAGGGCCGAACTTGCGTCCGAGCACCTGGGCGATCCGGGCGGACTGCAGCACCAGAATGATGATGATCATGCCGGCCTTGACGATCAGGTTGAATTCCGGTGGGAAACCCGACACGAGAACGCCCGTGTTCATGGCCTGGATGATAATGGCGCCAAGCACCGACATCGGAATGGAGAAACGACCTCCCAGCAAAGAGGTGCCGCCGATCACGACGGCGAGGATCGCATCGAGCTCAAGCCAGAGGCCGGCATTGTTGGCGTCCGCGCCACGGATGTCGGCGGCGGCGATGATGCCGGCCGTCGCGGCGCAGAAGCCACCAAAGGCATAGATGCAGAGAATGACGACCTTGCTGCGCAGACCGGTATAGTTCGCCGCCGACAGGTTGATCCCGATCGCCTCGATGAAGAGACCGATCGCGGTGCGGCGCATGAAGAGATGCGCGACAATCATCAGCACGATGGCAATGACGGCGGGCATCGGCAGGCCGAACAGCGAGCCGGTGCCGACGAAGATCAGCGCGGGGTCGGAGAAGGTCACGATCGACCCTTCGGTGATCAACTGTGCCACGCCTCGCCCCGCCACCATCAGCACCAGCGTCGCAACGAACGGCTGGATTCCGAGATAGGCGACAAGGATGCCGTTCCAGAGACCACAGAGGATGCCGACGGCAAGAGCGGCGAGAAGCGTCACGATCAGTGGCTGACCTGCAACCGCACAGGTCGCGGCAACAGCACCGGCAACCGCCATCACGGCACCGACCGACAGGTCCACGCCCTTGGTCGCGATGATCGCGGTCATCCCGATCGCGAGGATTGCGACAGGCGCACCGCGATTAATGACGTCGATGAGGCTGCCGAACAGACGACCATCCTGCCAGGTGATGTTGAAGAAGCCGGGAAAGACGACCCAGTTGAAAAACAGCACGCCGGCAAGCGCCAGGAGCTGCGGGGAAATGATGCGGGACATGGAAAGCCTTTTCATGCCTCGACCTCCGCCGGTTGGGCGGCAATGGTCTGGACGATGACGCCGGGAGTGATATCGGCGCCATGCAGTTCGGCGACCATTTTGCGATCGCGCATGACGACGACACGCGAGGAATAGCTGACGATTTCGTCGAGCTCGGACGAGATGACCACGAGCGCCAACCCGTCTTCCCGCAACCGGCTGATCATGCGCACGATCTCGGCATGGGCGCCGACATCGATGCCGCGCGTCGGCTCGTCGAGGATGAGGAAGCGCGGATCGGTGGCGAGCCAGCGGGCGAGGATCACCTTCTGCTGATTGCCGCCGGAGAGGAGCTTGACCGGCAGCTCGGCAGAGGCCGTGCGAATGTCGAGCGCCTCGATGAAATTGCCGGCGATCTCCAGCTGTTCGTCGCGGTTGAGCGCCTTGAACCAGCCGAGCCGCGCCTGCATGGCAATGACGATATTCTCGCGCACGGACAAATCGCCGAAGATGCCGTCGATCTTGCGGTCTTCCGGGCAGAAGCCGAAGCCGAGCTCGACGGCATCGCGCGGATTGCGCACCTGGCGCGTCGCGCCGTCGATCTTGATCGAGCCACTGTCGGCCTGATCGATGCCGAACATAAGCCGCGCCATCTCGGTGCGGCCGGACCCCAGCAATCCGGCCACACCGACGACTTCGCCTCGATGGATCTTGAGGTCGAAGGGACGCACCGTATTGGTCAATCCGAAGTTCTCGAACGTCATCAGCGTTTCGCCGACCTCGGCTTCTTCACCGACAACGTCGGGATGATGGAAGGCGAGATCCTTGCCCAGCATCATGCGGACCAGGCTGGTGCGGTCGAGCGAGGCAATGGCTTCCGTGCCGACAAGCCGGCCGTTGCGCAGGACCGTCACGCGATCGGAGAGTTCGAACACCTGGTCGAGGAAATGGGTGATGAAAACGATGGCCAGACCGCGGTCGCGCAGCTGTCGAATGATGCCGAACAGCTTCTCCACTTCGGACCGGTCGAGGCTGGCGGTGGGCTCGTCGAGAATGAGAACCTTGCCTGAAAGCTCCACCGCCCGCGCGATCGCGATGATCTGCTGCACGGCGACGGAGAAGGTGGAAAGCTCGGCCTTGACGTCGATATCGAGGCCGTAGGTCGCAAGAATTTCACGCGACTTGCGCTCCATCTGGCGCTTGTCGACCAGACCGAAGCGGCTGACCGGCTGCCGACCGATGAAGAGATTGTCGACGACGGTCATGTTCGGCAGGAGGTTCACCTCCTGGTAGACGGTACCGATGCCGAGCGCCTGGGCCTGCTGCGGCGTCGTGAAATTCACGGCCTCGCCATCGACCGTGATCGTCCCGCCGTCAGGAATATAAGCACCCGTGAGGATCTTGATCAGCGTCGACTTGCCGGCACCGTTTTCACCGAGCAAAGCGTGGATCTCGCCGCGATGGAACGCGATGTCGACCTTGTCCAGCGCCGTGTGATTGCCGAACGTCTTGATGATGCCCGCAGCGGCGAGCACGATGGATGGATTGTCGGTCATGTGCCTCTTCCCCCTCTCCCACGAAGCTATCTCCGGACGCGGTCCGATGAAAGCGGCAACGACCCCGTCACCAGGAAATGACGGGGTCGCTCCGGGAGGGTTACCTTAGTAACCGAGGCCCTTGCGGTTGTCGTATTCACCCTGCGGATTGTCGGCAGGGGTATACAGCTTGGATTCCGTGATGATGAACTTCTCGGGCTCCTTGCCGTCCTTCAGGAAGGCGTCGAGAGCGTCGAAGGCCGGACCTGCCATGTTCGGCGTCAGTTCCACGGTGGCATTTGCTTCGCCGGCCACCATGGCGGCGAAGATATCCGGAACGGCGTCGATCGAGACGACGAGGATGTCGGTGCCCGGCTTCAGGCCAGCGTCCTTGATGGCCTGGATGCCGCCGACAGCCATGTCGTCGTTATGGGCATACATCGCGCAGATGTCCTTGCCGCCATTTTCGGCCTTCAGGAAGCCTTCCATGACTTCCTTGCCCTTGGCGCGGGTGAAGTCACCGGTCTGGCTGCGAGCGATCGTGATGTTCGACTTGCCGGCAATGGCTTCTTCGAAGCCCTTCTTGCGGTTGATCGCAGGCGTCGAACCGACGGTACCCTGCAGTTCGACCACCTTGCACGGCTTGTCGCCGACCGTCTTGACCAGCCACTCGCCGGCAACGCGACCTTCCTTGACCTGGTCGGAAGCGACAGACGTCAGGTAAAGATCCTGCGGCGCGTCCACACCACGGTCGAGCAGGATGACCGGGATCTTGGCTTCCTTGGCTTCCGTCAGCACGTCTTCCCAACCGGTTGCGACAACGGGCGCAACGAGAATGGCGTCAACGCCCTGAGCGATAAAGCCGCGAAGTGCCTTGATCTGGTTTTCCTGCTTCTGCTGAGCATCTGCAAATTTTAGGGTAATGCCACGCTTTTCGGCTTCGAGCTTGGTGACGGAAGTTTCAGCCGCGCGCCAACCGGACTCGGAACCAATCTGAGAAAAACCGACTGTCAGATCTGCAGCCATGGCAGCAGTGCAGCTAAGTGCAATCACGCTCGCGCTAAGCGCGAGCTTGCGTACAATATTCATGATGTCCTCCCTAAGAAAGACACCGCCTCCACGGTGTCTGCCATTATGCATAGGCAAGAGTTTGCAACCTGTAAAGATGAAAAGTACTATTATATGTTGTGCACTGCAGCATGAATTGAGCCACCGTTCCTTGGCGCCACTTGATCACCTGACCTCAACGGTTGGCGCAATCTGACGCCGCAGCGCTCAGCCGCCGGAGGACGGGATGGCTCCCGCCCCCGGAAATAGCACCCCTAATTCTCGTAATGGCTTGTTAACCACGTTTGTTTATATGTGAACCCGCACGATGCCTGTGCCTCGGTGAGCGATTCGAAGCTCGATGTTCACGCAGCAGGATCTCGCGATGGCAGTAATTACGTTTGCCAACACCAAGGGCGGCGCCGGCAAGACCACGGCAGCCCTTCTCCTTGTCACCGAACTCCTTCATCGCAAATACCGCGTCTGTGTCATCGACGCCGATCCCCAGCGCTGGTTCTCGCGCTGGTACCAGGGCGCAAGGCTCCTGCCGAATTTCACCATCGAAACCTATGTTTCGGCGCCGACGATACAGAAGACCATTCACGAGCGGCGCAGCCAGTTCGATTTTGTCATCGTCGACCTGCCCGGCATTCAATCGCCGCTGCTGGCCGCGACTGTCGGTCTCTCGGACCACGTTCTCGTGCCGATCCAGGGCAGCAGCATGGACGCCCAGGGCGGCGCACAGGTCCTTGACCTCCTGCGTTACCTCGACCGCAAGGCCGGCCTCAGCATTCCCCATTCTGTGGTGCTGTCGCGCGTCAACCCGATGATCACCACGCGCTCGATGCAGGCGGTCAAGCGCCTGCTCTGTGAGCAGCAGATCCATGTCCTCGATACGCCGATTGCCGAACGCGCGGCCTTCCGCGAGATGTTCGACCTGAGCCGCCCGCTTCGCGACCTCCCGGAGGCACAGGGACGCAATATCGACAAGGCCGTGGCCAATGCCTCGGACTATACGAACGACGTTCTGGCCCTTGTTGCAGCAGGCACAAGTGCGCGATCTGCACCACTGGCAGAGCGCAACCTGAACCGGCTTGAATCGGCCGCCTGACCTTCCGCTCCACACAACCTTGACCTGCAGCTCCGCCCGGCGTGCTCACGCCCTCGCGTGAGAATTCGACGGGCGAGACTGTTCGAAAAGCGACAAAACTGTCGCTGCTGCATTTTCGCCCGATACCGTGACTAGGGTCCCGGCACCACGACGCATGATTCACGTCAATGTGTCCTGCCAAGATACCGAAAGGGACCCCAGGATGACGATTCACCGCAGGCACGACGCCCCTGCCGCCATAGTCTCGCCGTATTTGGCACTGGCCGAAGGCCCTCCACAGGCCGAAATCTTACCCCTAAGTCCTTCAATATCCATTTCCTCCGAAGCCAAAATGGCTTCGAATGAAACAGTTTCAGTATGCTCCAGATTGCAGCGCGACAGACCCGCAATCACGGGATTATTGAGCATTTCGTCAGCAACATACTGTTCTGATTTCACCTTTCGGGGCGATTGTGACAGCCGCCGCAGCGTGATGATGCTGCACAACAACAAATTGCCTTTAATTTTCGCGGCAGTGCAACATCTTGACACCCCTGCCGTTCTCTCTGAACATCGAGGGCAGAGCTAGTGGACGACGGGATCGATCGTACGGTTCCGATGGGTTCGAGGGATTTGTGGCATTGCCGAGAGATTGGAGCTGCAATGGAAAGCACTGGCAAAATTAGGGTTCTGGTATTGGACGACAATCCGGTGCTGGTGGATGGGTTGAACTTCCTGGTCAACTCGACACGTCAGCTATCAGCACTGACACTGAGCAACCGCGACCAGAAGTTGCAGGATGCAGTGATGCGGCTTGATCCGGATGTGATCGTCGCCGACCCCATGCACCTCGAGCGCACGCTGGAGGAATGCGACATGGGTCTGGAGACACTGCGGGAAAGGGCAAAACTGATCGCCTATTGTGACGTTCGTGATACGCGCCCCGGCGAAAGCTATGTCAGCCGCGGTTACAGCGGGGTGGTGACGAAGTCGGTGGCAAGTCCGAGGCTCTTGAGGGCGATCAAGAGCGTGCATGCCGGAGATGTGGTCATCGACGAAACCGTGCTTGCCCTCTCCGATCAGCGCCCGATTGGGCTCAGCCCCATTCAGCGGAAACTTTCGCTCAAGGAGGAATTCGTGTTGCGACACGTAGCGCTCGGTAAGGCGATGAAAGAGATCGCCGCCGATATCCAGCTTAGCGCCAAGACGGTCGAGACATACAAATATAGAGCAACCAAGAAACTCGACCTGAGAACGAGATCAGATATAGTGAGCTATGCGATCAGTGTTGGATGGCTTCAACACTAATATAAATTATCATTATTTTTGGTATGCCGCAGTTGAAAAGCTGCGGCTTATTTTTTGGGCGAAAATCTAATATTTGTGCATTGGGATTTTGTAGGCATTTTGTCAGGAATATTCCTGACAAATCTCCATTTTTCCTGACTTTGATACTGACAGAAGACCTGCCAATCCTAGGGCTGACATTAACAGATGTTAACCAACGGCGGGTCCCTGAGCGGGCCTGCCTCCAGGATAAGAGGCAGCAGATGGCTAGGATCAGCGTTTTCGGAATCGGGTATGTCGGCGTGGTGGCGGCCGCCTGCCTGGCAAAGGACGGCCATGAGGTCGTCGCGGTCGACATCGATCCGGCAAAGGTCGACACGATCAATCGCGGCAAGACACCGATCGTCGAGAAGGGCCTGGAGCCGCTGATCGAAATGACGGTCGCGAGCGGCAAGCTGCGCGCCACGCTCGACATCGACGAGGCGATTGCCGCGACCGACCTCTCCTTCGTCTGCGTCGGCACGCCGAGCGCTGCGGATGGCTCCGTCGGCCTGACCTATGTCGTGAAGGCCTGCGAAGCGATCGGCGCGGCCATCGCCCGCAAGGATGGCTTCCACTCCGTCGTCGTCCGCTCGACCATCGTGCCCGGCACGATGGACAAGGTCTGCATTCCGGCACTCGAAGCGGCCACCGGCATGATGGCTGGCACGGATTTCGGCGTCGGTTACTATCCGGAGTTTCTCCGCGAGAGCACCGCGATCGAGGACTATTACGATCCAGGCCTGATCGTCTTCGGCGCGATCGATGAAAAGACCGACGCGATCCTGCACGAGATCAATGCCGGCCTTCCCTGCGTCTGCCACTCGGTGCCGCTCGCAACGGCGGAAATGATCAAATACACCAGCAACTCTTGGCGCGCGGTCAAGGTCACCTTTGCCAACGAGATCGGCAATATCGCCAAGGCCTGCGGTGTCGACGGCCAGCAGGTGATGAAGATCCTGTGCTCGGATCTCAAGGTCAACATCTCGCCCTACTTCATGCGTCCCGGATTTGCCTTCGGCGGCTCCTGCCTGCCCAAGGACGTGCGTGCGCTTCGCCACCTCGCCAAGGAAGCCCATGTCGAGAGCGCCCTGCTTGATGCGGTTCTCGAGGCCAACGAGGCCCAGATCGACCGCGCCGAGACCATGGTCTCGCAGATGGGTGGCCAGACCGTCGGCATGGTTGGCATCAGCTTCAAGACCGGCACCGACGATCTGCGCGAAAGCCCGCTCGCAAGCCTTGCCTCGCGGCTGATTGCCAAGGGTTATGATCTCAAAATCTACGACCCCTTCGTCCAGCAGGCCTATACCGAGGGCATGAGCGGCGCCGGGCGCGGCAATGATACCTCGATCGACCTGAAGAACCGGCTTGTCGGCGAGCTCGATGACCTCATCGACACCTCCGACGTCATCCTGGTCGGCAACCACTATGCCGAGGCCATGCCGGCACTGCAGAAGTCGAGCGACACGATCCCGATGGTCGACTTGTTGCGCATCAGCCCCGGCATCCGATCGTCCGGCACCTACCAGGGCATTTGCTGGTAAGGAGCGCCCAGATGTTGGCCCACGTCATCTATCTCCTGTCCATGACGATCCTGGCGCTCAGCGTGCCGCACCCGACCGTGTCAGCGGTCTCGGGCACCCTGATCACCGTCGGTCTGATCGGAGCCTGGCGTTATGCCTGGGCCGGGATCAACCTGGCGCGGGCCGCCTATTACCTGACATTCGCCTATCCTCGGCGGCGGCGTCTTGCCGCCGAGGCCTATGTCGCGCGGGGCCTCAGGGATCACGCCTATTTCCTCGTGACCACCTACAAGATCGCACCTGATATCTCGACCCGCGTCTACCGCTCGATCTTCGAAGCGGCCTACAACGCGGCCGGCGGCGCGACCATCGTCGCCTCGATCGTCGACGAGGCCGATGCCCGTCTGATCCGCCGTGTCATGGAATCCGTCGCCGCCCGCCATCCCGAAAGCCAGGCCATGGTCGGCCTGAAGATCGACAAGATCGCCGGCACCGGCAAGCGCGATGCGCTCGCAACCTCGCTGCGCTCGATCGCAAGGCTCAACCCGGGCCGCAACGACATCGTCGTCTTCGTCGATGGCGACAGCTGCGTGCCGATCGATGTCGTCGATTGCAGCCTGCCCTTTTTCACCGATCCGGCGGTCGGCGCCGTCACCACCGACGAACTCAGCGATACGCAAGGCGGCCGCCTGTTCCGCGACTGGTTCGACCTGCGCTTCTCCCAGCGTCACGTGATGATGTCGTCAATGTCGCTCAGTGAGCGCGTGCTGACGCTGACCGGCCGCATGTCAATCTTCCGGGCAAGCCTCGCAACGGATCCCGGCTTCGTTGAACTCGTTCGTCACGACTTCATCGACCACTGGCGCCTCGGTCGTGTCAACTTCCTGACCGGCGACGACAAGTCCACCTGGTTCTGGCTGCTGCAGCGCGGCTACAAGATGCTGTACCTGCCGGATCTCTGCACCCTGTCGATCGAGACCCAGCCCTATCCCAGCTTCTTCGGCTCGGCGATCGTGCTGATGACCCGCTGGTTCGGCAACATGCTGCGCACCAATGGCCGCGCGCTTGCCCTGCCCGCCTCGCAGATCGGCTACTTCACCTGGTGGTCGGTGCTCGATCAGGCGCTCTCGATCTGGACGACGCTGGCCGGCCCCGCCAGCATCCTGCTCGCTGCCTTCTTTGTCAGCCCGTGGATCCTGCCGATCTACTTCGCCTGGGTCATGTTCACCCGTTACGGCTTCTGCACCGTCATCATGGCGTTCCGCGGCCGCAGCTTCCCCGTCACCTTTCCCTTCCTGCTCTATTTCAGCCAGGTCGGCGGAGCCGTGGTGAAAAGCTTCATCCTCTTCCGCCTCGACCGCCAGAAATGGACCCGTCAGGCCGCGTCCGGCAGCCGCAAACCCGTTCCCGTCGAACAGCGCTGGCGCGCCCTCAGCTCCACCTACATGCACTGCCTTGCCCTCGGATGGCTCATCCTCGGCGTGGCCTATGTCGGCAACATCATCTAACCCCGAAGGATCGAGACCATGGACATCGATACGAAAGCCGCCCGAGACGCCGCTCCCCAGGGCTTTGCGCAGCAGCCCACCAGTTTCCCGGTCCTGCTGGACAACGGGACGGAGCATCCGAAAACCAACATTCCGTTCGCCGCCATCATCGATGGACGTCACTACAACGGCCAGAGCCTCTCGCTCGTGTCTGCCACCGTCTCCGGGCTGGCTGGCCCCGAGCTGGAAGGCAAGGAGCGGATCGCCGTCCTGCGCTTCGACTTCGACGGCTACACGATCTCCCTGCAGGTCGATGTTCGCATCAGCCGCACGCATGCCGAGACCGGGGAGTTGCGCCTCGATTTCCTGGAACCGACAGGCGAACATCTGCCGACGCTGCGTTACCTGCTGAACAGCCACATCGCCGGCGACATTACCTCGGTCGACGGCATCATCAGCCTGCGCGAGCGGGCAGCTGTTGCAGGCGGCAAGAAACAGGGCAGCCAGGCGACGCTCGGCAATTTCATCGGCCGCACTGTCAAGGTCGTGGCAACTGTGGCGCTCAGCCTGACCCTGGCCGGCGTCGCGGTGAAACTGGTCTATGAGCGCGTCTTCTCCAAGGAAGTGCAGCAGCTGGCCGTCCTCTCCACCGGCGGCCAGGCACTCAGGGCCGTCGCCAGCGGCCAGATCTCCTATCTCAATCTCGGCGCCAAGCGGGGCGAGGTGCTCTACACGCTGCAGTCCATCTCCGGAACGACGCTGAGCATCAACATGCCCTGCGACTGCAAGGTCCTGCCGATGAATGCGGGCGAAGGCTCGACCGTGATGGCCGGGGACACCATCGTCGAGGTCATCGACAAGGCAACGGCACCGGTCGTCCAGGCGGTCGTTACGGCAGAACAGGCCAAGCAGCTCGTCGCCGGCGACATCGCCGAACTCAGCCTGGCCGACGGTCAGGTCGCCTTCGGCACGCTCGCCCGCGATGCCCAGGCGCTGAAACCCGTTGGCAACCAGGGGGAAGTTCGCGCTCTCATCGCACCCCAGGCGGATCTCGGTGAAGCGGCGATCGGCGCACCGGTCTCTGTCCGCATCATCAACCGGCACATTTTCGCCGCCAGGCAGAAGGTCGCCCAATGGTTCGACGCCAAGTCGACGAGCTGATCGACCCGTCTAGGCAGACTATCCGCGCAATCACTCCAAAGAGTTTTCAGGAGCAGCCATGTTAGACGTTCACCCTCTCATCCTCTGCGGCGGCATCGGCACACGGTTATGGCCCCTCTCGCGCACGGAACACCCCAAGCAGTTCCAACGCATCGACGGCAATTCCGAAACGACCTTCTTCCACGCAACCGTCGAGCGCCACCGCGCCCCCGGTTTCGCCGACCCGATCGTCGCTGTCAGCAGCGCCCATGTCGCGACCGTTCTGCAACAGCTGAACGATCTGAAATGCCCTGCGCGCGTGATCGCAGAACCGATCTCCCGCAATACCGGCCCCGCCGTTCTGGCGGCGGCGCTCACGCTCGCCAAGACCGATCCGGCCTCGCTGATCTGCGTCATACCGTCCGACCACATCGTCAAGGGTGATCTGCCCGCGAATGTGCTGGCCGCCCGTAAGGCCGCCGAACACGGCCATATCGTGCTCTTCGGTGTTCCCCCGGAATACCCGGAAATCGGCTATGGCTACATTGTCGATGGCGGTGAGTTGGAAACGCTGACCTGCGCCCGCAAGGTATCGAGCTTCATCGAAAAGCCACCGGTCGAGGTCGCGACTGCCCTCATTGATGCAGGCGGCGCTTACTGGGCCTCCGGCATCAGCCTCTTCCGCGCCGATGTCCTGATTGGCGAATTCCAGCGGCTCGACCCGACCACCTATGATGCCGTGAAGGCATCGCTGGAGCTGGCGCGACCAACGGACCATGCAATCTACCTGAATGCAGAAGCGCTGATGCCGGCGGCCAATCTACCGACCGAATCCATCGTCTTCGAACATTCGCCCCGCACGGTGATTGCACCGCTGCTGGTCGCCTGGAGCGATGTCGGTGCCTGGAACGCCCTGCACCACATTGCCGAGAAGGACGAGGACGGCAATGTGCTGAGCGGCGACGTCATCAGCATCGACACGCGCAACTCCTATGTCCGGGCATCGAGCAAGCTGGTGGCCGTTGTCGGCATGGATGACGTCGTCGTCGTCGACACGGACGACGCGCTCCTCATCACCACCCGCGACCAGGCCCAGCAGGTCAAGCAGATCGTGAAGAAGCTCGAAACGATCAAGCGCCGGGAACTGGCCCAGCACATGCGCAACCAGATGGCCTGGGGCGAGGTTCGCCGCGTCCAGAGCGGCCCCGGCTACGAGCTGCGCATGATGACCCTGCGCCCCGGCACCATGCTGCCGATGGCCGAGAACCCGGCTGTCCACCGGATGGTCACCGTCACAACCGGTTCCGGTCTTCTGAAGACCGGGACCCAGACCCGGCCGCTCCGGGTCGGCGACAATTTCGAAGTGGCAGCCGGCGACAGCGCTGCGATCTATTGCGGCCCGGAAGTCGAAATGCAGCTCGTCGAAGTGGTCTGCGACGTCGCCGTCGAAGCCATCGACGCGCCTGTCACCCTGCAACTCGTGCACAGCTGAGGAAGACCGATGCGAAAGGGTCTTCCCATTCTCCTCGCATTTCTGCTGGCTTCGACGGCGACCGGCGCGCGCGCCGAACGCATTGGCCATGCAGATCTTGCGCGATTGACCCACACTGTCGGTGAAATCGGGCGGCGCCTGACGCCAGCCGATGCCCGCAAAGCGGATGCGGCCTCGCTGTTGTCAGGTCGGCTGGCAGACATCGCGGCGAAGGGTGACTGGCAGGCTCCATCGCTCGATGCGATTACGGGCAAGCCGACGCTGCACACGATCCCGGTCGACTTCATGCTCGCACAACTGCGGCTGCAGACCGGTGGCCGCTTCGAGACGGACACGCAGAAAGCCATGTCGGACCGGGCGGCCCCCGCTCTCTTCATCCGTGGCGGCGCGATTGGGCTCGACGAACTCGCCGCGCTCGCCGAAGCACAGCATCCGGGTGCCATCGAACGTCGGGGAGACACCTATGTCGCCCATTGGCCGATTGTCATCTGGTCCGATGCAGGCCTCGTCCTGAGCGAGGGGCAGAATCTGAAGCTGTCCACCCGCGAAGGTGCCTTCATCCTGAACTCGGGTCTTTTCACTATCGACCGGGCAAGCCTTGGCTCGACGTCGGAAAAGAATGCCGACATGCCGGAATTCAGACCCTTCCTGGCGACCGCAATGACAGGTGCCGTCCAGGCGCGGGAGGCCCGGTTCTCCGACCTGGGTTATGGTGAGAGCAGCGTGACGAGCGGCCTATCGATCGTGGGCGCCGCGCTCTATCCGGCCAAGCTGCGAACCAGCTTCACCGACAGCAGCTTTGCCGGGCTGAAAGCGGTCAGCCTCGAAAACACCCGCGACATCTCGGTCGTCGGCAATCGTTTCCAGGACATGACCGGCCCGGCAATTGCGCTGAGTGGTGTGACGCGCAGCCATATTCTCGGCAATGTCGTGACCGGCACCCGCACCGCCCAGGCAATCGACGTGCAGAACAGCACGTCTGCGGTCGAGATCGCGGGCAACATCATTCTCAACAATCGAGGCAGCGGCGTCTTCGTCGCCAACAACACACGTGATGTCACGATTGCCGCCAATCTCTTCTCCGGAAACGGCCGCGGCGGCGTCTCCGTCGTCCGCAGCACCTGCATCGACGTGTCCGGCAATGTCATTCTTTCCAATGCCCAGGTCGGCATCAAGATACGGTCGAGCGATGCGCTCAGCCTCTCCGGCAATGACCTGATCGGCAATGCCGGCGCCGGCATCTCGATCCTCGACCAGCAGCGGGACACGCTGATCACGGTCGAGGACAACGCATTCTCAGCCAACAAATCCGGCTTGTTCGGTGGCTCCGCCAGCGAAGTGGCCCTTGATGCCAACGACTTCGCCGGCCAGTCGCCGATCCTGCTGGACGGCGAGTTTGCAAGCTACGTACCCCAACTTCTGAGCGCCTCCTCCGCAGCCGACGGCGCCGGCAAAGCTTTCACCATCCACCCCAACGCAATCTCGACGACCGGGCAGAAAGCCCGGCCCGACTGCAAGACTGGGAGCTAGTTCATGGTCTTTTCCTCCGAGACTTTCCTCTTCCTGTTCCTTCCGCTGTTCCTGCTCGCCTACTACCTGACGCCGGAACGCCTGCGGTCCTGGACGATCCTCATCGGCTCCTACATCTTCTATTGCTGGTGGCGGGCCGACTTCCTGCTGCTCTTCATTGCGGTCACCGCCTGGGCCTATGGCTGCGGCCTGTTGATAGACCGATGGGAGGGACAGGCCCGCGCCAAGACGACGCTCATCATCGGCGTCATCGGCTGCCTGATCGTTCTCGGCATCTTCAAGTACCTGAACTTCTTCATGGACAGTTTCGCGGCCCTGATCGGCACGACGCCGGAAGAACTCGGCTACCACTGGCAGCTCATCCTGCCGATCGGCGTGTCCTTCTACGTCTTCCACGCCATCGGCTACATCGTCGACGTCTACCGCAAGGATACGCCGGCAACGCGCAGCTTCGTCGACTTCGCCGCCTTCATGGCCCTCTTCCCCCACATGATCGCCGGCCCCGTCCTGCGCTTCCGTGACCTGACCGACCAGTTCATCAAGCGCGAGCACTCCCTGCCGATCTTCACCTCCGGCCTCTACATCTTCACCATTGGCCTCGCCAAGAAGGTGCTGATCGCCGACACCGTTGCCCCGATTGCCGACCAGGCCTTTTCCATGGCCAATCCGACCGCCGTCGAATCCTGGCTCGGCGCCATTGCCTACATGCTGCAGCTCTATTTCGACTTCTCCGGCTATTCCGACATGGCGATCGGTCTCGCCCTGATGATGGGCTTCCGCTTCAAGCAGAATTTCAACACGCCCTATCTCAGCCTGTCGATCACCGAGTTCTGGCAGCGCTGGCACATCAGCCTCTCGACCTGGCTGCGCGACTACCTCTACATCCCGCTCGGCGGCAATCGCAAAGGCTCGGCCCGCACTTACGTGAACCTCTTCCTGGTCATGCTGCTCGGTGGCCTGTGGCATGGCGCTGCCTGGACTTACGTCATCTGGGGTGCCTGGCACGGCGGCTGGCTGGCGATCGAGCGTTACACCGGCTGGGCCAAGAAGGCACCGCCGCGCATGATCTCCCTGCCCATCACCCTGGTCTTGGTCCTGATCGGCTGGGTCATGTTCCGAGCCGCCAATGTCGAAAGCGCTTTTACGGTCTATGGCGGCATGCTTGGTCTGAACGGTGTCATGCCCGGCATCGAATTCCTCGCCAATGTCACCCGCGAAAACCTGGTCTTCCTGGTGCTGGCGATCATGGCAGTCTTTGCCGAACCCTACTTCAAGAAGCTGACCGACGCCGAGATTTCGGCGGAAGCCCACGGCTTCCAAGTGACCGGCAACGGTGTCGCGGTTGCCCGCCCCTCGCTCGCCTACCCGATCGCCATGAGCCTGCTGCTCGTGGTCACCGTCGCCCGGCTGTCCGAGCAATCGGTCTCGCCCTTCCTCTACTTCCAGTTCTGACGGGAGATTGAACATGGCCAACCTTCGCCAGCATACTGCAACACTGCTGCTGCCGACCGTCTTCTTCGGTTACGCGATCTATGCCAACTCGACCATGCTCTTTACCCCGCCGGCGGATGCCAAGGGAGGAAAGATCAACGATCTCTCGCTCTCCTATGTCATCGACGGCGAGGCGACCCGCGATCTCGATGCGCTCTACAAGAGCGAACTGCCCCACCGCGATCCCGCCGTCGGCGTGATCGGCAACGCCCGCTACGCCCTTCTCGGCTCCGGCCGCAAGGGTGTGATCATTGGCGATGAAGGCTGGTTCTTCACCGGCGAAGAATTCAAGCGCGTCAAGCCCACCGACATCGAGAACGCCGTTGCCAGGATCGATGAGGTGCGGGCGCGGCTCGCGGAGGCCGGCATCAAGCTTGTCATGGTTCCCCTGCCGGCAAAGTCGGACATCTATGCCGAACACCTGCCGGAGGTGATGCGCTCGGATGCCATGTCGGTCGCCTATTCAGACTTTTCGACCGCCCTGAAAGCAAAGGGAATGACCGTCGTCGACACGCGTGCAGCCATGCTTGCCGCCAAGCCGTTCGGGGAGCTGTTCCTGAAATCCGACACCCATTGGACGCCGACGGGCGCCAAGGTCACCGCAGAAGCGGTGCAATCGACACTCCAGCAGTCGGGCATTTCGCTGCCCTCCGAAACCGTGACGGCCAGCTGGCAGACGCCGGTCGACATCTGGGGCGACCTGACAACCTACATCACCTCGCCGGACTATGCCCCGCGTGCCGGCCTGAAGCAGGAAAACATCCCGATCTACCGCACCGCGGTCAATGTCGAAGCGGAAGGGACCGATCTCTTCGGCACCGAGACGAAGGTTCCGGTCATGCTGGTCGGCACCAGCTACAGCGCCAATGAAAACTGGTCCTTCGTCGACTTCCTGCGCCAGTCGCTGGTGACGGATGTCGTCAACGTGGCGAAGGAAGGCCTCGGCCCCGGCGTTCCGATGATGGATCTTCTGGAGGGGTCTGCGCTTGAGGATACGCAGCCGAGCGTCGTCGTCTGGGAATTCCCGATCCGCTACCTTGGCACGCCGACGCTCTGGGAGCGCAAGAGCCAGGCTGGAACCGGCGGCCATCATGGCGGCGTGGGAGACAGCAATGTCTGATCACGCCCGGAAACTGCGCCCCTGCAGCACCCTGCTCATGACCCTGTTCAGCGGCCTCCTCGTGGCAGCAGCACCTGCAGAGGCGGTGACACCTTTCTTCTCGACAAAGAAAATCGAGCCCGCGAAGCCGGTGAAGAAGAAGACCATGGGTCCCGCCTCGCATCTGCCGCTTGCTTTGCAGGCGACGCGCAAGAACCTGCTCGCCGGCAAGCGCGTCACCTACAAGCAGCTTCAGGCCCTTGCCGACGCCGGCGACGGGGTGGGCGCCTTCAAGCTAGCCGAACGCATCCAGAAGCAGGCCGATCCGACGCTCGCCACGGACGCGCTGCACTACTACGCGCTCGCCGCCTATGACGGTCGCGGCTATGCCGTGCGCCACATGCTGACCATTCTCGCCGACGACCGGCTGGTATTATCCCCGTCGCATCTGGCAAGCGCGGAGGCCGCTCTCCGCACCCAGGCGAAGAAGGGCAATGAGGTCGCGGCGGAGGGGCTGATCAAGCTCTACAGCCAGGGTCGGCCCTTCGGCGAAAAGCGCGCGGAACTGGAAGCGCTGCTCGCATCCGGCGCCGGCAAGAAAAACGGCGACATGGCCTTCCGGATGGCGGTGATGCTGCTCTCCCAACCGGGTCGAACGGCCGAACAGACCGAGCAGGCCGCACGCTATCTCGGCATTGCCCGCGACAAGGGCAGCGTCGGCATGAAGGCCGCAGCAGGCAATCTCTTGGCGCAATTGACGGAGCCGGCCACCGGCACGAACGCGGAGGTTCAACAATGACCAGAACACGCAAACACGCCTATCTCTTCGGCACGGCCTTTTCCGTGCTGAGCTTCGGCATGGCGATCGACGCCCTGGCCTCGGATAAGGACGACCCGGCGCAGGCGCAGTCCTCCTTCGGCTGCAGCGGTCTCGAGGATGTGTCCGAACTGCAGATGATCGAGGGCAAGGACGGCATGTTTTTCCGTATCCTCGCCGACCTGCGCCTGCAGCACGCCTTCACCGACCAGACCGTCGACAACCTGGCGGCCATGGCCAAGGCGCTGGAAAAGAACGGCACGACACTGATCTACGTGCCGCTTCCGACCAAGTCCCAGGTTCTGCCTGAGCTGGTCCCGGCGCGCGCCTCGCTTTATGGCTTCGATGCCAACATCGCTGCCGAGATCTATGACGACGTCGTGCGCCGTCTCGAGGCAAAGGGCGTGGCGGCGGTCGACATCGCGACGCCGATGCGCGGCAACAACCGCAACCAGTTCGGCGAATACGCCTTCTTCCAGGCCGACTTTCACTGGACCGCCCATGGCGCGGGGATCGCAGCCAAGGCGATCGCCGAGAAAATCAAGACCCTGCCTGCCTATGAAGACGTGAAGCCGGTCGGTTTTGCCATGCAGGAGGTCAAGCCAGAGCCGGAATATTCGAGCATGCGCGAACTGTTGCAGAAGCACTGCGTCACCCATGTGCCGACCGTGACAGCCCATGCCTATCAAGCCGTGCGCGAGGAAGCGGCGGCCGATGCAGGCTCGATGGACATTTTCGGCGGCGGTGAAGAGGCGACCATTGCGCTTATTGGCACCAGTTACTCGGACAAGCCGATCAGCAACTTTGCCGGCTATCTCGAACATTGGAGCGGCATTCCCGTCGACAACTATTCGATCTCGGGCGGCAACCAGTTCGGCTCGATCCTCTCTTACATCACCTCGCGGGAGTTCCAGGAGCAGCGCCCGCGCTTCATGATCTGGGAGAACCCGATCTACAACAACCTGGGACAATACGGGGGCGCTCCCTGGTCCGAAATCGTCGCAGCCTCGCTTGGTGACTGCGGAACCTCCGTCGACGTCAAGCCGGTCGACGAGAAGAGCGTGGCAGGGGACCTGTCGTCGCTGAAGCTCGGCCAAGACGATGTGCTGCTTGCCGATATCGGCAGCGATGTCAGCCGCAATGTCACTTTCACCTTCACCGGCGCGGACGGCACCGTCCGGACGCGCTCCATGGAACGCGGCGACCGCTTGCGCGCAACCGGTCGCTACTTCCTCTCGCTCGGCGGAATCCCGGCTGATGCCTTCGGCAAGGTTTCCGTCTCCTTCGACGCCCCGGTCGGCGAAACGACCGCCCTATCGGTCTGCAAGACCAAAACAGGAGAACAGTCATGAAGACACACAACACCCCGATCCTTGCCCTCGTCTCTGTTGCAGCGACTCTCGCCTTCGGGATGCAGGCGCATGCCGATGACGGCGGCCTCTACGCAAAACCGCTCGACCCCAACTCGGCTTTCGTCCGCGTCATCGCACCCGGCGCTTCCAGTGCAACGGTCAGCTCCAGTTCATTCAGCCAGTTGGCCGATGGTGTCTCGCCGTATGTTGCCGTGGCCCCAGGTGACATCGCCGTGACCGCGAGCGGTGGCCAGGGCAGCGTGAAGGCCGCCGCTGGCAAGTTCTACTCTGCCATCCTCACCGACGACGGTGTCGTCACCATCGAGGACGACATGACCAAGAACCCGTCCAAGGCGACGCTCAGCCTCTACAATCTGACCGAAAAGGCCGGCATCGATCTCTTCGTGCCACAGGCCGGCGCCGAAGCGGTGTCCGACGTGGACAGCGGCGCCTCCAAGTCGGTCGCCCTTCGGGCACCGCTGAATGTCGATCTCGTCGTGCGCGAAGGCGACAAGGAGATCGCCAAGCTCGACAAGGTCGAGTTCAAGCGGCTCGCCGGCGTCACCGTTGTCGTCACCGGCACCGGCGACAAGGTCGACGCCATCGCCGTGCCCAGCACCATTTCTCGCTAAGTCCCAAAGACAGCTTTCCGGAGGTTTATCATGACGATTGCAAGACTGGCGAAATCGCTGCTGATGGCAGGCGTGATGACGATAGCCGCCGGATCGCCTGGGAGAAGTGCGCCCATCGACGTCCGGTTCATGCCGCCGGACGTCGAACTGCCCAAAGCGCCGATCTGCAGCCCGCCCGTGCGCGACGAAGATATGATCGCGGACTGGACCGCCTGGGATCGCAAGAAACTGCCCAAGCGCGAGGTCTATACCATCTCGCGCGACATGAACCGGCTGCGTGACCTCGATGCCCGCCGCTATGAACCGATCATCAGCCGCATCCAGGAACTTATGCCAACGATCAAGGCGAACTACGGCGAAAAGGATGCCCTTTTCGACAAGGTCAAACTGATGCTGGCGATGGGCGCGAACGATCAGGTCGTGCAAGACGGCCTTGTCCAGAAACTCCTCGACATGGGTGGCCATCCGGCGGGTTCATTGAACACGCTCGCCGACTTCCTGATCGACGGCAAAGGCATTGCGGCCGACCGTAAGGCAGGTCTCAAACTCAAGGTCGAAGCCGCCTATGGCGGCAATTCCGACGCGATCCTCGACCTCGCACGGATGACGAAGGATGGCGAACAGATAGACGGCTGGCAGATCGAGCCGGAACTGGCCGTCAACATGGCCTTCGGCACCCTTGTCGGCGTGCTCGATGAAGGGATCTGCGATCGCATCGGCCGCGTGGCCCGCGAATATGATGGCGGTCAGGTGGTGGTTCAGAATCCGAACCTGAGCCTCGCCTGGTACCGTTTCGCCGCCGACCTCGGCGACACGACGGCTGCCTGGAAGGTGGCGGAATACAATCTGCTGAGCGAGAAAGTGGTCAAGGACAATGAGGTTCTCGTCAAATATCTGAAAAAGGCGGCGGACGGCGGCAACATGTCTGCGATCCTCGAAATGGGTCGCCTCTATGCCGAAGGTGCCCTTGTGCCGCAGGATCGGGAGAAGGCCTTTGCCTACTTCAAGACCGCCGAACAACAGGGCAACCAGGCGGGCCTGATCAAGCAGGCACAATTGCTCGAACAGACCAAGGATACGTCACCGCAGGATGCGGCAGCCTATGAGGAGATCCTGCACAAGCTGATCGAACGCAACGATCCGCCCGCCTGGGCCTTCACCAGGCTTGCCCGCGTGATCCAGACCCGCGACGGCCTGTGGAAGTCCGCACCGACCGTTCGCCCGCTTCTCGAGCAAGCCGTGAAGCGCGGCGACATCGAAGGTGGCATCGATCTGGCCGAACTTCTGCTGCGCACCGACCTGAAGCCGGAGACGATTGCCCGCTCGACGGACCTCCTGACCAATGCCACCCACATCAATGGTGACATCAACGCAATCGCCAAACTGCAGCGGGTCTATCTCTGCGTCGATCCGGCAGGGCCCGATTTTTCGACCGCCGACTACTGGTCGAACATCGAGGCGGGCGCCGGCAACAAGACGCTCGACCTTGCCCCCGACCAGATCGACCAGTTGCCGGCCCTCAAGGATCCGCTGGTCATCGCCGCCATCCAGACCCAGGCGCTGTACGGGCGTGCCAGCGCATTGGCGCTCTATCAGCGCTACCTGAAGGGGGCCGGCTATTCCGATCAGGTTCTGAAGTTCTGGGCAGAACGGGCCGAAGTACGCCGCGGCGCAACGGTCGAAGCCGCCTTGCTGGAATTCAAGCAGAACCTCGAAAAGGGCAACGTCAACGAGGCGAGACGCACGATCCAGCAGACCGGCGAAGGCATGACCGTCGATGCCGGGCTGAGCTTTGCACGCTTCCTGGTCAAGAACTACGCGAGTGACGGGGAAAGCATGGCCCTTGCGCGCGAGATTCTCTCGCCGCTGGCAGCAAGCGGGTCTGGCCGCGCGGTGAAACTGCTGGAGGAAATCAGCGGGCCGGCTCTCGATGCCCCCTCCTCGCCGCTCGACACCTATGCCGCCGTCATGCGCGACCGCGGCGACATGGCAGCCCAGCTGCTGCTGGCCGAGAACGCCAAGAGCGATGCCGACCGCAGGCTCTACTACGACCGCGCCGTCAGCACCCAGCGTTGCGACTACGATGACAGCATGGCGCTGGCAGAATTCGCCATGCGTCATCAACCCGACGACACCCAGCATTGGCTGGACATCGCCTCGCACATTGCCGGTGACGATGCCTGGCGCAAGGTGAAGATCGGCGACATGTACATGGCGCTGAACACACCGGAGATGCAGGACACAGCACTCAAGCTCTATGCCGAAGCCCGTGACGAAGGCGAGCCGGCCGCGTTCTATCGTCTGGTCAAGCACTATGCCGACAATACCGCGACCGCTTACGATCCGAACAAGGCGAGCGACATCTTCGTCGATCTCGTGGCCCGGTCCGAGCCGGAGACTGTGACCGACAAGCTGGTGATGTTGTCGAACATGAAGCCGGAAATTCGCCGCATCGTGTCACAGCGCATCGACATCAAGGACCTCTATCACAAGTCGGCCGAACTGGGCCAGCCGGTCGCCATGCGTGAACTCGCGAAGCTGCTGCGTGACGACCAGAAGGACAGCAAGGCCGTATTTGCGTCGTTCGACTGGCTGAAAAAAGCCGCGGAAGGCGGCGATGGTGAAGCGATGTTCCTGCTGTCTCAGGCTTACGCCTATGGCTCCGGAACCAAGCCGGCGCTGGACGCCGCACAACACTGGATGGCCAAGGCCGCAGAGGCTGGCTTCCCACAGGCAGCTTACGTGCTGAAGCTCAACAAGGCCGGAACGGAGGGTTGATCATTTGACGCATGGAAAAACACACAGGCTCACCCTGATCACGGCAACATCGCTCGTCGTCTTCGGCACCGCCCTCGGCGGCGGCGGCACCGCACAGGCGGCCGAGCAAACCTGCTTCCCGGCACCGAAACCCGTCATGAGTCTGGGTTTCGGCAGCCGTTACGAAGCAGCATCAAAGTCGCGCTCGGACATCGACGAAGACAGTGATGCAAAGGTGACGAAGGCGTTGAAACCCATCGACGAATTCATCCAGGATCTCGCCCAACAGGTCTCCAAGGCCGGCGCAGAGAAGGATGTCGCCACCCGCCGGCTTTATCAGCGCTGTGTCATCGACAACGTCTATGCCTGGGCGAAAGCCGATGCCTTGAACGACATGCGCACGCCCAATGCCAAGCTATCGGTCCCCTCGCGCGTCGGCGGCATCGCGATCGCCTATGCCGAGGCGCGAAACCAGGTCCCCGGGCTTGGCGACAAGCAGCGAACGATCGAGGCCTGGCTGCTGAAAAGGGCGCGCGAGACCGTCTATTTCTTCGACAACGAGGCGACGAAGGGCGCATCCCGCAACAACTTGCGCGCCTGGGCAAGCCTGGGGGTCGGCGAGGTGGGCATTCTCACCGAAGATCGGGCGCTCGTGGATTGGGCGATCATGAGCAACCGCACGATGATCGAGGGTGCGGCACCTGACGGCAGCCTGCCTTTGGAAATGAACCGCATGCGGTATGCCCTGCACTACCAGTTGCACGCCATGACGCCGCTGGTCGCTTCAGTGGCAAGGCTCTGCGACGCAGGTTACGGCAAAGGCGGCGCGGACTTTGGAAAGCTCGGCACCATGGCCCATTTTTCCGTCAATGCGGTAAAGGACCCCAAGATCGTCCAGAAGATCAACGGCAAGAGCCAGACCGTGAAGCCAGGATTGAAGCCAAACCTGTCATCGCTTGCATGGCTGGAGCCTTATCTGGCACTCAGCGATGATGGGGCCATGGAAAAGGAGTTCGTCTCGCTCAGGCCGCTCAACAATTCGAAGCTCGGAGGCAATCAGACGGCGCTGTATGACGGACGGCGGATCAGTTGCGCCATAACGGTGCAGAACTGAACGCGCCTCTTATTCCGACGACAGCCGGATACGGTGATTGATGAGAGGCGCTTCGGCGCGGACAGTTTCGGCTGCCGACTCTTCGGGTCGACAGTCGTCCTTCCACTCGGCAACTTCAAGCGACACCAGCGTGCGCACCGCGTCGGCCGAAAAGGCGCGTCCATGCGTTCCGGCAAGCGCATCCTTCAGGCGCCCGAGCAGCTCTTCGGTCTGGGTATTCGGGGATTGCGTGACCACGATATTCCTCCGACATCATCCTGCGCCAAAGATGGGAATTGCGAAAGCGCCATGGGAGGAGAATTGCGCCTGAAATCTTTAAAAAGTCGCAATTCTTCGTGAGCGCACCCCTCAGGTGTGCCCCGTTCTGTCAGCATGGCAAACAAAGTATGACGAACAGCACTCAGGCGAGCGCATCCCCGCGATAAGGGGAGAAGGCTGGCGGCAAGTCCGCCAGCCGCGTGTATCAGGCGGCCATGCCCCAGGACGACGGATCGTCTTCGCCGAACATGCGCTCAAGGCTGAGGAAGCAGATCATGCTCTTGTCGTGCGCAATGATGCCGTCAGAGAAGGCAGCACTCGGACCGGTCGCAGCCGGGAGCGGCTGCAGCGTGCTGCCGGCCACGGTCAGGATGTCGGAAACGCCATCGACCAGCAGGCCGACGGTCATGCCGTTCACTTCGGTCACGACAACGGCGCTGCGCTCGGTCGCCTGGGCAGCCGGCATTCCGAGCTTCACAGCCAGGTCGACGATCGGAATGACGGTGCCACGCAGGTTCATCACGCCGAGAACTTCATAAGGAGAGTGGGGAATGGGCGTGACCGGGGCCCAGCCGCGGATTTCGCGGATCGACGTGGTCTTTACGCAGAATTCCTGTTGGTGAAGGCGGAACGCGATGATCTCGAGGGCATCTGCGGCATTCGACGTCTGGTTCATCTGGGGTCCTCCCGCGGAAAGCTTCCGTCACTTTCCCTGTCAATCGATGGCTCCGGCAACGCGCTATGACCCGACCGAAGCTTGTGGTGCACAACTGGAATTACTCTACGCACCAGCACTTAATGAACTTCTAAATTTATGTACGAATTCCGCGTGTCGGTGAAAAATTCAACCGGTTAAATTGGGCGTGGCGCTTATTTCGGCCAGAATGCGATAATGTGCCATCTGGCCGGCGCCCCAGGTGGAAAACTCCGTCACAAAAGCCTCAGACACCGACTGCACCTTCCCTGCCCTAGTGATAAAAATCCCGCTTTCCGCCGCATCTGCAAGCACGTTGCCAACGTGCTGACGCGACACCTGGAAACGCTGGGCGAGTGCGTCGTAGCTAAGCGACAGCTGCCAGTCCCAGCCGTTGCGCTGAGCAAGGTGACAGCCCATGACGGCACAGAGGATCAGGTATCCGCTGTCGCGACCGGTGAAATCCACAACAGTGCCGAAGGGGCCGAAAAGCACATCCTGCTTCTGGTAGTGCATGACCGAATGGCCAACCAAGGACGCCAGCCTGTACGGATCGGCCTGAAGCTGCTCCGCCGGCGGCGGATTGGATGGCCTAAGCCGTTCCAGGGCCGCGAGAAAGGCGAGTGGAGATCGCGCCACCTCCAGAATCAGTGCGGGTGTGGCGCGCAACGCGATCATTCGGCCATCCGAGGCGCTCCGCTCTGCGACCACATAGCCGCCGGCCCGCAAGCCGGCAATCAGATCGCTTACCTGACGCGAACTGCCTGGCACCACCGCCTGGAGATCCGTCAGGCTCGGTTGCGGTCCCAGCCCCATGCGAAAGCGCACATCAAGACCGATCAGCATGTAACAGGTAAGGTAACGCATCTTCTGGGCGAAGATCTTGTTTGCCGGCCATCGAAACGCGCTGGGCTCCGCCATGCTGCGGCAATAGCTCAGCAAGGCCTCGTCAAAACCATCATGCTGCAGAAAAGCGATGGCATCCTGCCACACGTTCAGACGCAGATGCGGCTCGATGCGCGGATGGATCGGGCGGCTCCGCTTCCCTGCCGTGGCCTGTGCATCGTCCATGACACCACTCCCTGCAATCGACCCGCCTAACATGACGATTCGCAAGACGGCGTCGATTGCAAGTTCTTGCACTGGCACTGAAGTAGGCCATGCTGACGAAAGCGGAAGACGCTCCCCAGAGGCCTCAGGCCGCAGCTTCGCGCCGATAACCGGTGTCGATGACCACCGTGCCGCCGCAGACACGCGAAACACAAGCACACATCTTGGCCGCCCCGTGCCGCTCCTCGGCGGAAAAGAACACGTCGCGATGGTCGATTGCTGCGCTCGCCTCGACCACGCCGACGGCGCACAATCCACACTCGCCCCGTCGACAGTCGTAGATCATGTCCACGCCCGCCTCCATCAGGGCATCGAGCATGCTCTCGTCGGCGCGAACGCTGACGCGTCGTCCGGTGCCGGCGACCTCCACCTCGAAGGGCTGTTCGATGAAGCGACCGCTGTCGCCGAAGACTTCGAACCTCAGCCGACTCATCGGTCGCCCGCTGTCTTCCCATGCCGTGCGGGCGGCCTCCAACAGACCGTGGGGGCCGCAGATATAGACCTCGCCATCCGGCGGAAGCGCCGAGAACGCAGCCTTCAGATCCAGCATCTGGCCCTCGTCCTGCAGGAAGGCCTGCAGCTTGACGCCGGCAAGCCGTTCCAGCTCGTCGACGAACGGCATCTGCGCGCGACTGCGTGCGGCGTAGAGCAGATCCACAGACTGGCCTCTCGCGGCCAGCGCACGCGCCATGCCATAGATCGGCGTGATCCCGATACCCCCGGCAATCAGCAGATAGTGCGAGGCCCGCCACGACAGCTCGAACCGGTTTTCCGGCTCCGTCATTTCCGTTTCGTCGCCCGGCTGCAATTGCCAGACAAAGGCCGACCCGCCGCGGCTGTTGGGATGCAGCTTGACGGCGATCTTCAGCGTGCCCGGCGCGCTGGGGATGACCGTATAGGTCCGCAGCGCCGGTTCACCCCGGATGACGACCTTGATATTCGTGTGCGACCCCGGATCGAAGCCGCTCCTCAGTCCATCGACGGCAAAGGTCACCGCCCGCACATCCTCAGCCGGCGTTTCGAGGTCAGTGACCACGGCCCGACGCCATTCCAGTTTCGATCGCATAATTCCTCCTCCTATTCTCCCGAGCCGCCGTCTCCCGAACGGCGTTTCACCCCGACATCAGCGCAAGCGCCAGCACCTTTCCACGCAGGTCCGGTTGTTCCTCCAAAACAAAATCCAGGTTCTGCCGCGCCAGTCGCGCATGCTCGCGGGCGAGAGCCTCCGCCCGCGCCCCTTCCCGAAGCGTAATCGCCGACACGATCGCCTTGTGCTGCGCCTGGGCGACCAGCAGACTGCGATGGAACGTCGGCACATCCATCTCGGTGTTGACGAAGGCGTTCGGGCTGGCAAAGGGCAGACTCGTCATCCGCTCGATCTCGCGCCGCAGAACCTCGCTGCCGCAGAGATCGGCGAGCAACCCGTGAAACTCGGCGTTCAGCGCCTCGTAGCGCGCGAAATCCATCGCCTTTGGATCCGTCGTCACCACGCCATCCAGCGTTTCGACCACGGACATGATCGTTTTCAACTGCAAAGGCGCGACACCGCGTTCGGCGGCCAGCCGGGCCGCCATGCCTTCCAGCACGCCCCGCAATTCGATGGCATCGATCACGTCCTGACGGGTGAACGAGCGGACCGAATAACCGCCCGACGGGATGAGCGTGACCAGCCCCTCCTGTTCCAGCTTCTGCAGGGCAGCCCGAAGCGGTGTGCGAGACACGTTCAACCGTGCGGCCAGCGCCACTTCCGAAAGCCGTTCGCCCGGCTCGATCTCGCCTTTCAGCACCAGATCGCGAAGACCCGAAAGGGCCTTCAGCGTCTGTTGCTTCGGTGCTGCCTCGCTTGCTTGGGCCATGTTACTCCGCCGCTGCGACATGCAGGCGGGCTGCTGGCCCCTGCTCGGCATCGATCATCCGGTCGATCAGCTTGCGCGCCCACATCGAACCCGCGTCGATGTTGAGATTGTAGAACTGGTGATCCGGATTGGCCTCGATCGCCCGCTGCTGCGCCTCCAGCACTTCCTCGTCCTCACGGAACACGCCGGCGACACCTTCACGCAGTTCGTGGGTGCGTGTCTGGTTCTTCAGGTCGTAGTTGCGGGCAAAGGCCCAGAAATAGAGACAGGTCTTCTCCGTCGACGGCGTGATCGTGTTGAGCACATAACCGTTGACGCCCTTCGAGCGGTCGCCCTGCGGGGCACCGGATCCGGCTTCGGCCACGCCGACATCAATGGTGACCGTGCACGGCGCCTCGAAGCGGATAATCTGCCAGCGGTCGACACGTCCCGGCTTGCCATATTGCTTGCGCCAGAACGGCGGCGGATCGATGTCTTCCATCCAGCGGGTGATATAGGCGAAACGATCGGAATGGCTGGCTTCGAACGGCGCTTCGGCCACGGCGCGGTTGCCGATCGAAGAGCCATGCACGAAGGTCTCGTGCGTCAGATCCATCAGATTGTCGACCACGAGGCGGTAGTCGCACTTCACCTCGATCAGCTTGCCGTCTGCGGCCCAGTCCGGGTCCTGGTTCCAGTGCATGTCAGGGATCAGCGCCGGATCGGCGAGCGCAGGGTCACCCGGCCAGATCCAGACGAAGCGATGCTTTTCGGCGATCGGATAGGATTTGACGCAAGCCGACGGGTTGATGGTCTCCTGCGACGGCATGTAGACGCAGCGCCCCGTCTCGTCATATTCGAGCCCGTGATAGCCGCAGATCACGTTGTCGCCCTCGAGCCTCCCGAGCGAGAGGGGCACCAGCCGATGCCAACAGGCGTCGGCAAGCGCGACGGCGGTCCCATTTTCCTTGCGGTAAAGCACCACGGGCTTGTTGCAGATCGTGCGCGCCAGAAGCGAGCGCTTGAGCTCGACGTCATAAGCGGCCGCATACCAGGCATTCAACGGGAATGTGGGTTTGGACATATCTGGCTCCTCCTCAGATGCCCTTAGTGAGCCACGATGTATACAGAATGTCAAATACGCAGTACAAAAAGGCACTAAAATTTGTGAAATCGCCAAACTCACAGGGGTCATGTATACAGAAACCGCAGCGCACTGACCGCCCCCCTTGCACACCCAATGACAACACGACAGGCTGCCGCGCGCCATAGGGGCTTGAATATCCTATCGTTCCATTTATATTCGTATCTATGAAGATAGACGCTGAATCGATGAAATCTGGCGCCGACATGGCGAGTGAACTGCTGAAGTCGCTCTCCAACCGATATCGGCTGCTCATTCTTTGCCGGCTCTCGGACGGAGAGCATTCCGTCGGCCAACTTGCCGAATTTCTCGGCATACGGGACAGCACGGTCTCACAGCACCTGGCCTTGCTGCGTCGCGAGAAGATCATCACCGGCCGCCGGGACGGGCAGACGATCTGGTACCGCATCGAGAGCGCACCGGCCCGCGCCGTGATCAGCACCCTCTACGAAAGCTTCTGCAAGACCGAAACCTGCGCCGATTGACGTCGCCATCTCCGGCGGAGGATGATCGCCCGGATCCGGCTTCAATCGCATTGACTTCCGGCTGCTCTTTATCTACATAGTATCGTAGATACGAATTTAAGGAGACAACAATGTCAATCGATCGCGCCGTCCTCGCCTTTGCCGGCTTCATGGTCCTTGCATCCCTGCTTCTGACCCATTTCGTCCATGCAGGTTTTGTCTGGTTCACCGTCTTCATCGGCCTGAACCTGATCCAGTCCGCCTTTACCGGGTTTTGCCCGGCGGCAACGATCTTCCGCAAACTCGGCATCCGTCCGGGCGCCGCCTTCTGAGGTATTGTCGATGAACGTCCCCTCCCTCGCCCTGACCTTCGCCCTGTCCGCCGGCATATGCGCTGCGGCCGATGCGGCGGAGATCACGATCAAGCCCGTGACCATTCCGGAGATGAAGGCCGTCTACGGCCAGATCCAGCCCCGTATCAGCGTAGCAGCCCGCGCGCGGCTGAGCGGAACTGTCGCGGATTTGCGCGTGACGGAGGGCGACATCGTCAAGGCCGGGGACGTCATCGCCGAGATCAAGGACGATAAACTCGACTTCCAGATCAAGGCCATTGACGCCCAGCTGCTGGGCCTGCAGGCATCCTTGAAAGATGCCAGGGCAGAACTCGATCGTGCCGAGCGCCTCGTGCGAAGCGGTGCGACAAGCACGCAGCGCTTCGACCAGTTGCGCACGCAGACGGACGTGATCACCAACCAGATCGGAACCGCAGAAGCCCAACGGTCCGTGATCGTGCAGCAGTCGGCGGAAGGCGCCGTGATTGCCCCGTCCGACGGACGGGTGGTCTCGGTGCCTGCCACCAAGGATGCCGTGGCTATGGCCGGTGAAACCATCGCCGAGATCGCAAGCGGCGGTTTTTTCCTCAGGCTGGCCGTTCCTGAACGCCATGCGCAGGATCTGCGCCAGGGGTCGCCGATCCGCATCGATGCTGCTGGCACGCCCCTGACCGGCACCCTCGCCAAGATCTATCCCTTGATCGACGGCGGGAGGGTGACGGCGGATGTCGAAGTGGAAAACCTGGATACCCAGTTCGTCGGCGGCCGCGTCCTCGTCGAGTTGCCGGTCGGTCAACGACAGGCAATCCTGGTGCCCGCAGATGCGATCACGACCCATGCCGGCGTTGATTTCGTCACGGTCAAAGAGACTGACGGCACAGTGCAGCGTGCCGTTCTGGCCGGTGAACCGGTCGAGAGCGAAGGAAAGCCGGCAGTCGAAATCCTGTCCGGTCTGGTCGAAGGCGATATCTTGGTGACCCCATGACCGATCCCATCAAGCAGACTCCCGACGCTCCTGAAGCCGATGACGCCCCCATGACAGGCCTCGGCATCGCCGGCAATCTCACGCGCTTCTTCATTAAGTCACCGCTCACACCGCTTTTTCTCATCGCAGCGCTGGCCTTCGGTCTGGTTGCCCTGATGTCCCTGCCGCGTGAGGAAGAGCCGCAGATTTCCGTGCCCATGGTCGACATCGCCGTCCAGGCGCCCGGACTGAAGGCCGACGACGCGGAAAAGCTTGTGACCGAGCCTCTGGAAACCATCGTCAAAAGCATCAACGGCGTCGAGCACATCTATTCCCGTTCGATGGACAACCAGGTTGTCGTGACGGCCCGCTTCGTCGTCGGAACATCCCCGGATGCCGCCGTGCTCCGGGTGCACGACAAGGTCCGCGCCAACATGGATCGCATCCCGGTCGGCATCGCCGAACCGAAAGTGGTCGGCCGCGGCATCGACGACGTCGCCATCGCGACGTTGACCTTTCGGCCGAACGCGGATGCCGCAGATCGGGTCTCCGCGAACGATCTGACCCGGATTGCCCGCGAAGTGCGCAACGAAATCGCCAAGGTCGACAATGTCGGGCTGACCTATCTCGTCGGCGAGATCAGTGAAATTCTGCGCATCTCGCCACAACCGGAGCGCCTGGCGCTTTACGGGATCACGCTGCAACAGCTCGCGGCCAAGGTGAGCGGCGCCAATTCCGCCTCGCCCGCCGGGCAGGTCCGTGGAAACGGACAGCAGATCGACGTCATGGCAGGCGCCACGCTCTCCACCCCCGCCGAGATCGGCAACCTGCTTCTGACCGCGCGCGATGGCAGACCCGTCTACGTGCGCGATGTGGCAACCATTGCCTTTGCCACCGATACGAGCGACGCACTGGTCTCGAACCTCAGCAAGACCGGAGAGAAGATCGAACGTGTCCCGGCCGTCACCCTGGCCATCGCCAAGCGCGCCGGAGCCAATGCCGTCGTCGTCGCCGAAGCCGTGATGCAGCGCGTCGAAGCCCTGAAGGGCAACCTGATCCCCGAGGAAGTCGGCGTGGAGGTAACGCGCGACTATGGCGAGACCGCCAACGACAAGGCCAATGAGCTGCTTTACCACCTCGGCCTTGCCACCGTCTCGATCATTGCCCTGGTCTGGCTGGCGATCGGTCGCCGCGAGGCCTTTGTCGTTGCCATCGTCATCCCGGTCACCATCCTGCTGACGCTCTTTGCCTCCTGGCTGATGGGCTACACGCTCAACCGTGTGTCCTTGTTTGCACTGATCTTCTCGATCGGCATTCTCGTCGACGACGCCATCGTCGTCATCGAGAACATCGCGCGCCACTGGGGCATGGGTGACGGCCGCTCGCGTCGCCGCAGCGCCATCGAGGCCGTCGCCGAGGTCGGCAATCCCACCATCGTCGCAACCTTGACTGTGGTGGCAGCGCTCCTTCCGATGCTGTTCGTTTCCGGCCTGATGGGTCCCTACATGAGCCCTATTCCGGCCAATGCATCGGCCGCCATGGTCTTTTCCTTCTTCGTCGCAGTCATCGTCACGCCCTGGCTCATGCTGAAGGTCTCGGGGAATGCTCCAATCCATGGGCAGGGAGCCGATCACGAAAACGGTGGCCGATTGGGCCGGCTCTACGCGGGTGTGGCAAGGCCGATCCTCGCCAGCAAGACACACAGTTGGGTGTTTCTCGCTCTCGTGGGCCTGCTCACGCTCGGCTCGCTGTCGCTGTTCTACACCAAGCATGTGACGGTCAAACTCCTGCCTTTCGACAACAAGTCGGAACTGCAGGTCAGCATTGATCTGCCGGAAGGATCGACCATGGAGGCAACGGACGCCGTCGCGCAATCCGTCGCGCGTCTGGTGCTCGATTTGCCGGAGGTCACCTCCGTGCAAACCCATGCCGCAACGGCCGCCCCCTACAACTTCAATGGTCTGGTGCGGCAGTCCTATATGCGGTCTGCTTCCAATCAAGGCGACGTCGCCATCAACCTGACACCCAAGGACAATCGCGACCGCACCAGCCACGACATCGCACTCGACATCAGGGAGCGGATCAAGGGCATCGCCGTCCCCGAAGGCAGCAGCCTCAAAGTCGTTGAACCGCCCCCGGGACCGCCCGTCATGGCCACACTGCTGGCTGAAATTTATGGTCCGACACCTGCCATCCGCCGCGCGGTAGCAGCCAAGGTCGAAGACGCTTTCCGCTCGGTGCCCTTCATCGTCGACATCGACAACTCCTATGGTGTCGAAGCCCCGCGCAAGAGGCTGACGATTTCGACCGACGATGCGGAGTTCTACCATGTCGAGGAAAGCGACGTTTTCGATACGATCGCAATCCTCTCGAACGGCAAGACCATCGGCTACTCCCATCGCGGCGAGGGCCACCCGCCGATCCCGATCCGCCTGGAACGCCCACGCAGCGACAAGGTGATCGACGAACGCTTCTTCGCGACCCCGATGCCGGCCAATGTCCTGCCCGGCGGCAAGGGCGTGGTCGAACTCGGCGATGTCGTCCGCGTCACCGACGAGATGACCTCGCTTCCGATCTTCCGTCACAACGGCATGAATGCCGAAATGGTGACGGCGGAACTGGCCGGCAGCTTTGAGGCACCGCTCTATGGCATGCTCGCCGTCCAGCAGGCGATCGATGCCCAGGATTGGACCGGCCTGCCCAAACCCGTCATTGCCCTGCATGGCCAGCCACACAGCGAAGTTGCCCCGACCCTGCTCTGGGACGGCGAGTGGGAAGTGACCTGGGTCACCTTCCGCGACATGGGCGCCGCCTTCATGATCGCGCTTCTCGGGATCTACATCCTGGTCGTCGCCCAGTTCGGATCCTTCAAGATCCCGCTGGTGATCCTGACGCCGGTTCCGCTCACCTTCATCGGCATTCTCGGTGGGCACTGGCTGTTCGGTGCGCCCTTCTCGGCAACTTCGATGATCGGCTTCATCGCGCTTGCCGGCATCATCGTCCGCAACTCCATCCTGCTCGTCGACTTCATCCGCCATGCGGATCACGAAGGGCGAACGCTGACCGATGTGCTGATCGAGGCCGGGGCCGTGCGTTTCAAGCCGATCCTCTTGACCGCACTCGCTGCGATCATCGGAGCCGCCGTGATCCTGACCGATCCGATCTTTCAGGGGCTGGCCATCTCGCTGCTCTTCGGTCTGATCTCCTCGACCCTGCTCACGGTGCTGGTCATTCCCGCCATCTACCGAGTCTTGCGGACGTGATAGCGCACGGCGGCACCAGGGATTTTCCTGGTGCCGCCCACCTCCTGATCGGAGAAATTGCCGGATTGAGACATTTATGCATACAAAGAGGCCATGCGCCCTGATGTCTCTCTCACAACGCAAACCTATGGCTTCGTTCTCGTTGAGAACTTTGCCCTGATGTCCTTTGCATCCGCGACGGAACCGTTGCGAGCCGCAAACCTCATTGCCCAGACAGCCCTGTATGAAACAGTACCACTGTCGATGAATGGCAAGGCGGTGACTTCCTCGTCCGGTTTTGCCTTTCCCTGCCAGGACCTTGCCGCCATCGGGACCCGCTGCCACACGATCTTCGTGGTGGCAGGCGGCAATCCTGACGACTGGAGGGACACGGCCGTTCTTCATCCCATCCTCCGCCGGCTGGCACGCCAGGGTGTGCGCATCGGCGGCATTTCAAGCGGCGCTTATCTTCTGGCCGCAGCCGGACTGCTCGACGGACGCGACTTCACCATCCATTGGGAGCATGCCCCCGCCATGCGCGAGGCCTTTCCGCAACTGGCCCCACGTCAAGCTCGCTATGTGCTGGATGGCGACCGGGTCACCTGCGGCGGCGGCGTGGCCCCCCTCGACATGATGCACGCGCTGATCGCCAGCCGCATGGGCCAGGCTTTTGCGCGGCGAGTGAGCGATTGGTATCTGCACACAGCGGTTGCCGAACCGGCGGACCCGCAGCGCGGCTCCTCCAGCGAACGCTTCGGCACCCACCATCCGGGCCTGATCTCCGTCCTGGAAAAGATGGAAGCGACCATAGAGCAGCCGCTCGACCGGGCGGCCATGGCACGGCTCGCGGGCGTGAGCCCTCGCCACCTGGACCGTCTGTTTGCCGAACATCTCGGCGTCAGCTTCCAGACCACCTATCACCGCATTCGCCTCGACCACGCCCGCCGCCTGCTCGAGCAAAGTCCGCTATCGATCTCCGAACTCGCCTTCGCCACCGGCTTTTCCGGCGCCTCGCATTTCTCCAAGGCCTTCAAAGACCATTTTGGCATGACGCCGAAATCCGCTAGAGCAAACAAACGCATGAGTTAAAGTTTGGAAGGAAGAGGGACGATGGCGAAGAGCGCAAAGGCTAGCCCCGGAACGAGCATGCCGCCACTTGCCCAGGACCCTCATGCGGTCCGCGAGCCCCGCGCCAACAATCTGGAAATGGCGATCGGCCACGAGGTCCGCACCTTCCGCAAGAAGCTCGGCATCACCGTTGCCGATATGGCGGCCGCGACCGGAATGTCCGTGGGCATGCTGTCGAAGATCGAGAACGGCAACATCTCGCCCTCGCTGACCACCCTGCAGGCGCTGTCCAAGGCGCTCGGCGTGCCGATCACCTCGTTCTTCCGGGGCTTCGAGGAGCCGCGCAGCGCAAGCTTTGTAAAGGCCGGAGAAGGGGTCAACCTGGAACGGCGGGGAACGCGCGCTGGCCATCACTACAGCCTGCTCGGCCATATCGAGAACAACACGTCAGGCGTCATCGTTGAGCCCTATCTCATCACGCTCAACGCCTCATCCGACATCTTCCCGACCTTCCAGCACGAGGGCATGGAGTTCCTCTACATGCTCGAGGGCGAGGTCGTGTATCGCCATGGCGACAGGCTCTACCGGATGGAGGCCGGCGACAGCCTGTTCTTCGATGCCGATGCCCCCCATGGACCGGAAGAACTGGTGAAACTGCCCGCCCGCTACCTCTCGATCATCTCATATCCCCAACAGAAATAATTACCCCTCAGGAAAAATAGTTTCCTAAGGATTGATTGAATGAGACACCGCTGCTACTCCTTGTTCCAGCAACAAGGGAGATCGCGGCCATGTGCGGCATCGTGGGACTGTTCCTCAAGGACAAGGCGCTCGAACCCCAACTGGGAGCCCTGTTGTCGGACATGCTGATCACCATGACCGACCGCGGCCCAGACTCCGCCGGCATCGCCATCTATGGAGATGCCAGTGGCGGCAAGGCCAAGGTGACGATCCAGTCGGCCGCGCCGGATACGGATTTTGCCGGCCTCGCAGGAGACCTTGCCAAAGCGGGCCTCAAAGCCGACGTCACCGTGAAGAGCACGCACGCGGTGATCTCGATCGACAAGTCCGATCTGGCAAACATCCGCTCTGTTCTGACCGAGATCCGCCCCGGCGTCCGCATCATGGGCTCGGGCGAGAGCGTCGAGATCTTCAAGGAGGTCGGTCTGCCGAAGGATGTCGTCCAGCGCTTCGGCGTGCGCGCAATGGGCGGCACCCATGGCATTGGCCACACCCGCATGGCAACCGAGAGCGCGGTGACCACGCTCGGAGCCCATCCCTTCTCCACCGGCGCCGATCAGTGCCTCGTCCACAACGGCTCGCTGTCCAACCACAACAATCTTCGCCGCGAACTCGTCCGCGAGGGCATGTCCTTCGAGACGCAGAATGACTCGGAAGTGGCCGCTGCCTATCTCACAGCCGAGATGGCCAGAGGCAAGGATCTCGGTGAAGCGCTGACCGGCGCACTCGACGATCTCGACGGCTTTTTCACCTTCGTCGTCGGCACCAAAACCGGCTTCGGCGTCGTCCGCGACCCGATCGCCTGCAAGCCGGCCGTCATGGCCGAGACCGACCAGTATGTCGCCTTCGGCTCCGAATACCGGGCGCTGGTCAACCTTCCGGGCATTGAGACTGCCCGCGTCTGGGAACCGGAGCCGGCCACCGTCTATTTCTGGGACCACGAAAAGGCCGCCTGATCCACGCCCCCATCCGAGAAAGTTTCTTGAATGCCTGTTTTCGACCTTTCCCAAACCCCGCTCCGAGACCTGAACAGCGCGCTTCACGCCCTCGGCGCCGGCACCAATGACACCCTGTTCGAGGTCGTGAACCCACGCGGCCACCACGCCGTCGCAGTCGGTATCGATGCGCCTGTCACGGTCGAGGTGAAAGGCTCCGTCGGCTATTACTGCGCCGGCATGAACGACGGCGGCACCGTCACCATCCATGGCTCTGCCGGTCCGGGCGTTGCGGAAAACATGATGTCGGGCACCGTGGTCATCGAAGGTGACGCCAGCCAATATGCCGGCGCCACGGGGCGCGGCGGCCTGCTCGTCATCAAGGGCAATGCCGCCTCCCGCTGCGGCATCTCGATGAAGGGCATCGATATCGTTGTGCGTGGCTCCATCGGCCACATGTCGGCTTTCATGGGCCAGTCGGGCCACCTCGTCGTCTGCGGCGATGCCGGCGAAGCTTTGGGCGACAGCCTGTACGAGGCGAAGCTCTTTGTGCGCGGATCGGTGAAAAGCCTCGGGGCGGACTGCATCGAAAAGCAGATGAAGCCGAAGCATCTGGAAAAGCTCGCCGAATTGCTCGCCAAAGCCGGCATCACCGATGTGAAGCCGGAAGAGTTCAAGCGCTACGGCTCGGCTCGCAAGCTCTACAATTTCAACATCGACAACGCCGACGCGTATTGAGGCGAGGACAAGCCATGAGCTACCACAACCCCTTTACTCCGCCGCGCAAGTCCGCAACCTTTGACGATTACACGCTCGCCGAAATCCGCCGTGCGGCCGCAACCGGCATCTACGACATCAGAGGCGCCGGCACCAAGCGCAAGGTTCCCCATTTCGATGACCTGCTCTTCCTCGGCGCGTCGATCTCGCGTTATCCGCTCGAAGGCTATCGCGAGAAATGCGACACGTCTGTGACGCTCGGCACGCGCTTTGCCAAGAAGCCAATCCACCTGAAGACGCCGATCACCATCGCCGGCATGTCCTTCGGGGCACTGTCGGGCAATGCCAAGGAAGCGCTCGGCCGTGGCGCCACGCTCGCCGGCACGTCGACCACGACGGGCGACGGCGGCATGACCGACGAGGAACGCGGCCACAGCCAGACACTTGTCTACCAGTACCTTCCCTCCCGTTACGGCATGAACCCGAAGGACCTGCGTCGCGCCGATGCGATCGAGGTGGTGGTCGGGCAGGGCGCCAAGCCCGGCGGCGGCGGCATGCTGCTCGGCCAGAAGATCTCAGACCGCGTCGCCAACATGCGCAACCTGCCCAAGGGCATCGACCAGCGCTCGGCCTGCCGCCATCCCGACTGGACCGGCCCCGACGATCTGGAAATCAAGATCCTCGAACTGCGCGAGATCACCGACTGGGAGAAGCCGATTTATGTGAAGGTCGGTGGCGCCCGTCCCTATTACGACACGGCCCTCGCCGTGAAGGCTGGTGCCGATGTGGTGGTGCTCGACGGCATGCAGGGCGGCACGGCCGCGACGCAGGACGTCTTCATCGAACATGTCGGCATGCCCACCCTCGCCTGCATCAGGCCCGCCGTCCAGGCGCTGCAGGACCTCGGCATGCACCGCAAGGTGCAACTGGTAATCTCGGGCGGCATTCGCTCCGGTGCCGATGTGGCGAAGGCGCTGGCACTCGGCGCCGATGCGGTCGCAATCGGCACCGCAGCACTCGTGGCCATCGGCGACAATGACCCGAAATGGGAAGAGGAATACCAGAAGCTCGGCACCACGGCTGGTGCCTATGACGACTGGCATGAAGGCAAGGACCCCGCCGGCATCACCACGCAGGATCCGGAACTCGCTGCCCGCCTCGACCCGGTCGCGGCCGGGCGCCGGCTGGCGAACTATCTCAAGGTCATGACGCTGGAGGCGCAGACGATCGCGCGCGCCTGCGGCAAGAACAAGCTGCACAATCTCGAGCCGGAGGATCTCTGCGCACTGACGATGGAGGCCGCAGCCATGGCCCAGGTGCCTCTTGCCGGCACGGGCTGGTACCCCGGCAAGGGAGGTTTCTAGAACGCCTGATGGCCGCATCCGACTCCCACGGATGCGGCCATTTTCATTTCAACCAATGTGTCTCAATCCATAAAAACAGGGGAACGACGTGACACAGGATCTTGCAGGCTTCGCCAAGGAGCGAGGCATCAAATACTTCATGATCAGTTATACCGACCTCTTCGGCGCCCAGCGCGCCAAGCTGGTCCCCGCCCAGGCCATCGCCGACATGCAGAAGGACGGCGCGGGTTTTGCCGGTTTTGCCACATGGCTCGATCTCACTCCGGCCCATCCCGATCTCTTCGCGATCCCGGACGCCTCGTCCGTCATCCAGCTACCGTGGAAGCCCGACGTCGCCTGGGTTGCGGCCGACTGCATGATGGACGATCAGCCGGTCGCACAGGCACCGCGTGTGGTGCTGAAGAAACTGGTTGCCGAAGCATCGGCACTCGGCCTCAGGATCAAGACCGGCGTTGAACCGGAATTTTTCCTGATTTCACCGGATGGCGAGACCATCTCCGACCAGTACGACACGGCGGAAAAACCGTGCTACGACCAGCAGGCCCTCATGCGCCGCTACGACGTGATCGCGGAGATCTGCGACCACATGCTGGCACTCGGCTGGAAGCCCTACCAGAACGATCACGAGGACGCGAATGGCCAGTTCGAGATGAACTGGGAGTATGACGACGCGCTTGTCACGGCCGACAAGCACTCCTTCTTCAAGTTCATGGTGAAATCCGTGGCCGAGAAGCACGGGCTGCGCGCCACCTTCATGCCGAAACCCTTCAAGGGCCTGACCGGCAACGGCTGCCACGCGCATATTTCCGTTTGGGATACTGACGGCAAGGTCAACGCCTTCGCCGACAAGGCCATGCCCTTCGGCCTCTCGGCCAAAGGCAAGACCTTCCTCGGCGGCATCATGAAACATGCCTCGGCACTGGCCGCAATCACCAATCCGACCGTCAACTCCTACAAGCGCATCAACGCCCCGCGCACTGTCTCCGGCGCCACCTGGGCACCGAACACGGTGACCTGGACCGGCAACAACCGCACCCATATGGTCCGCGTCCCCGGTCCTGGTCGCTTTGAACTCCGCCTGCCCGATGGCGCCGTGAACCCTTACCTGCTCCAGGCCATCATCATCGCGGCAGGCTTGAGCGGCCTGAAGAACAACGCCGATCCCGGCCCGCACTACGATATCGACATGTACCGCGACGGCCATACGGTGAAGGACGCGCCGAGGCTGCCGCTGAACCTGCTCGATGCGCTGCGAGCCTATGAGAAGGACCAGGAGTTACAGACTGCGCTCGGCAAGGAGTTTTCCGACGCCTATATCAAGCTCAAGTATGGCGAGTGGAACAGCTATTGCGCGCAGTTCACCGCCTGGGAGCGTCAGACGACGCTCGACGTCTGAAGGCTCCTCAATAGGACAGAGGCCGTATCCGGGACAGCCCCGGATACTGCCCCCTTTGCTGGGAGCGACCATCCGTTCGGCAGAGAGCCTAAGGCCCAGAGGCGTCTCAAGCCACCCGACGCAGAGCCGTCGCAACCGTGTGGATGTGCTCCGCCCCGATGCCGCAGCAGCCGCCGATCATGGTGGCGCCGGCCTCGGCCCATTGGCAGGCAAAGCGCGAATAGACATCCCCCGTCAGGTCCTGGCGCGTGTCGTGCAGCCCCTCGTTGGCCGCCTTCTCGTCCGTGTCGGTTTCGAAGGCATTGGCATAGACGCCGATCTTGAGGTCGGCGCCTTTCTCGGCAAACACCGCCGCCGCCGTCTCGACTGCGCGCTTCATCACCTCCGGCTTGGCGCAGTTAAAGAGCAGTGCCGAGGCACCAGACCCAGCAGCCCATTCCGCTGCAGCCTGGACGGTCTCCCCGGAGCGCAGCCTGGCTTCTCCACCGGCCACCTGTGCCGCGTCATCGGCCAGCGTGAACGAGATCCAGAAGGGCTTTGGATCGGCCTTGATCGCCTCACGAACAGCCTCGCCCTCAGCAATCAGGCTCAGCGTTTCACCGAGCCAGACATCGACATACGGTGAGAGATTGTTGACCAGGACCTTCAGATAGTCCTGCACCCGCGACGGGTCGAAATTCTCCGGTTCATAGGAACCGAAGATCGGCGGCAGCGAACCGGCGACCAGGACCTTGCGGTCGCTTGCATCTGCGGCCTCACGGGCCAGGCGGCCCGACAGCGCGATCAGGTCTGCTCCATCCTTCCGAAAGCGCTCTTCGCCGATGTGGAAAGGCACCAGCGCGTAGGAATTGGTGGTGACGACATCGGCACCGGCGGCGATGAATTCCTCATGCACCTGCCGAACGATGTCGGGGCTGTTCATCAGCGCCAGCGCCGACCATTCCGGTTGCTTGAGTTCGGCGCCGAGACGCAGGAGTTCGCGACTCATGCCGCCGTCGAGAATGAGGGTGTCTGCCATGGAATGTCTCCGTCAAATGCGGTCAGGGGGTGAGCGCCTGGTCGAGGTCGGCGATGATATCGGCGGGGGTTTCAAGACCGATCGACAGGCGGAAGAGCCCGTCACCGGCATAGGCGCGGTAGTCAGCAAGGGCTTCGCCGGTCAGGCGATAGGTCGACGCCATCATCTCATCGGTATCCAGCAACACGACGAGGCTGCGCTGATGGCCGAGCGAGAAGGCGTAGTGGACAACCCGCAGCCGCTCGGCGAGCCGGCTGGCCGTGGCTTTCGGATCGCGTGTGCGAAAACCGATCATGCCGCCAAACACATCCATTTGGCGACCGGCCAGTTCATGTTGCGGATGGGATTGCAGACCGGGATAGAGAACGCGCTCGACCTGCGGATGGCGCTCCAGAAAATGCGCCACCGCAAGCGCCGTCTCCGACGCCATGCGAAGACGGGGATACAGCGTGTCGATGCCGCGCATGATCAGCCAGGCGGACTGGGCCGGCAGAGCTGCCCCCAGATAAACGCCAGCACGTCCACGGATCTGAGCCACGAGTTCCCGCCGTCCCATCACCGCTCCACCGAGCGCATCGCCATGACCGTTGATGAATTTGGTCAGCGAATGGATGACGAGATCGACGCCCAGCGACAATGGCCGAGTGGCAACCGGGGTGGCAAAGGTGGAATCAACAGAGACCAGTACGCCATGACGGGCAGCAATGGCCGAAAGGGCCGATAGATCGACGATCCGCAGGATCGGATTGACCGGGCTTTCACAATGAATGAGCCGGGTATTCGGCCGAATTGCCGCCTCGACCAGATCAAGCCGTGCCATGTTCACGGCCGTCACCGCGATGCCGAAATCCGGCAAAATGCGCTGGGTGAGTTCCGCCGCCCCGGCATAACAGACGTCTGAGACGATCAGGTGGTCCCCCGCCTTGAGCAGCGTCAGCATCATGCCGGCAATCGCCGCCATGCCCGTGGCACTGGCAAGCGCATCCTCGGCGCCTTCGAGCGCCGCCAGCCGTTGTTCGAGCTGACGCACCGTGGGATTGGTCCAGCGTGCATAGAGGTACGGAAGTGCGGCCAGATCCTCGACACCATCGGCGGAAAAGGCCCCGTCGCCCGGCATCAGCGCGTTGTTGACCGACATGGAAATGTTGGGAGCGATCGCGCCCGTTGCAGGATCGATGATCAGACCGGCATCGAGTGCGCGGGTCTCGGGACCGGCGCTGGGCGGCAATGGATGGGTGACGAAGGTCTTCGACATGGCTGTTCTTTCAAAGCCGCTCAGCGGCGGATCGGCACTTGCGCCTCGACGACGCCAAAGGCACGTGTGATGAGAGCGGTCAGCAGGACGTAGAAAAGGGTGACCACGAGCAGCGGCTCGTAGACGAGGAGCGTGTCCTGCCGGACCTTGTAGGCGACGGCATAGAGATCCATGACTGTCACCGTGAAGGCGAGCGGGGTCGCCTTCAGCTGCAGCACGACCTCGCCGGCAATGGTCGGAAGGGCGGTGCGGATCGCACGGGGCAGCCAGATCCGACGGACCAGCATGAAACGGCTCATGCCCAGCGCCCGGCCCGCCTCCAACTCACCTTTCGGCACGGACAGCAACGCGCCGCGCAGCACTTCCGCCTCGTAAGCCGCATAGTTCAGCGTGAAGGACAGGGCCGCAAAGAAGAAGCCCTCGCGCAAAACAGGCCAAAGGAAACTCTGACGCAGCCCTGGCACCATCGGCAGCAGGGAGCCTATGCCGTAATAGAGCAGCCAGAGCTGGATGAGCAGCGGCGTACCCCGGAATGCGGTCGAATATCCCCGCGCCAGCATGCGCGTGACAGGCCCTCCGCTCACCATGGCGAAGGCAAGCCCGATCGCCAGGATAAAACCGAGCACGACAGAGATGACGAGCAGTGCCACCGTCTGGATGGCGCCGTCGACGAGAAGCGGCCAGTATTTGGAAAGCCAGTCGAATGTCATTTGCGCCTCCTTACGCCGTCAGCCGCTGGCCGCGGCGCACACGCCGCTCAAGCCAGTGGAAGACGAGGTTGGAAAGAAGCGTAATGACGAGATAGAGAACCGCCGCCGCAAGGAAGAACAGGAAATACTGTTTGGTATTGGCACCAGCGAGCCGAGTGGTGAGAGCCAGCTCCTGATAGCCGACGACGGCAACCAGCGCGCTGTCCTTGGTCACCGACATCCACAGATTGGCCATGCCCGGCAGCGCATTGGGCAGAAGTGCCGGCAGGGTCACTCGTCGGAACCGCAGGAAGGGCGACATGCCGAAGGCGCGCGCGGCCTCGATCTGTCCCGACGGGATGGCGAGGATCGCGCCGCGCAGCACTTCCGTCATATAGGCCCCCTGGACGAAACCCAGAACCGCAACCGCCGCGACAAAACCGTTGACCTCGACCGGCGGCATGCCGAAAGCGAGAAGCAACCGGTTCAGCCCGTCGGTACCGGCATAATAGAGCCCGACGATCAGGATCAGTTCCGGCACCGCTCGGATGGTGCCGGTATAGAGCTTCAAAAGCAGGCCCACCGGCCGGTTGCCGGAGAGTTTGCCCACGGCGCCGAAGAGGCCGAAGACGAGCCCGATGGCAAAGGCGGAGGCTGAGATGGCAACGGTGGTGACGGCACCGGTCAACAGCGCGCCGCCCCAGCCCGGAGGCTCCAGCGCCAGCAATTGCCATGCCGTCATCGATCCTGTCGCCATCTCGTCCCCGAACCCTGCCGATTACTGGCCGTAGACGTCGAAGGTGAAATAGGCCTTCGAGATCTCGTCATATTTGCCAGAGGCGCGCACGGCCGCGATTGCCGCGTTCAGCTTGGCCTTCAACTCGGTGTCATCCTTGCGCAGGCCACCACCGATGCCGATGCCGAGAATGGCCGGATCATCGGCAACATCGCCCATGTCGGCGCAGCAATCCTTGCCGAAATCGGTCTTGAGGAAATCTGCGAGCGGAATGGCGTCGCCGAAGACATAGTCGATGCGGCCGGCCGCGAGATCCTGAAAGGTCTCGTCGAGCGTCTGATAGGTCTGCTCCTCGGCCTTGTCGGCGAAGTACTTCTTGAAATACTCGGACTGCACCGTCGAGACCTGGATGCCGATGGTCTTGCCGTCGACGGCTTCCGGCGAGGCACCGGGCGCCGCGTCCTTCGGCCCGATCAGCTTGCTTGGCGTGTTGTAGTACTTGTCAGTGAAATCGATGGTCTTCAGGCGCTCGTCGGTGATCGACATCGACGACCAGATGACATCGAACTTCTTTGTCTGCAGCGCCGGGATCAGGCCATCCCAGGAGACGTCGACGACCGAGCAGGTCTCTTTCATCTCGGCGCAGACCGCGTTCATCAGATCGATTTCCCACCCCTTCCAGGTGCCGGATGCATCCTTGGCGAAGAAGGGCGGATAGGCCTCGTTCATGATGCCGAAGCGCACTTCGGCCTGGGCGCTGACGGCGGTTGCGGCAAAGGCAGCCCCGGCGAGAAGGAGGGAGATGAGTTTCATGGCGGATGGTCCCCTTTGAGTGAAGATGATCGGATGGAACGGTCAAAGCCCGGCCGTGCGGCCCGAGAGACTGCGGGTAAACTCGCGGCAGCGGGCACTGGTCGGATCGCCGAACACACGCTCTGGCGGCCCTTGCTCCTCAACGCGACCGCGATCGAGGAACATGACATGGCTCGACACATCCCGGGCAAAGGCCATTTCATGCGTCACGAGCAGCATGGTGCGTCCTTCCTCGGCGAGGTCACGAATGACCTTGAGCACTTCGCCCACCAGTTCGGGATCGAGCGCCGAGGTCGGTTCGTCGAACAGCATGACGGCCGGATCGACGCAGAGCGCACGCGCAATCGCCGCCCGCTGCTGCTGGCCACCGGACAGAAACGCCGGATAGGCGTCGCGTTTATCGTAGAGCCCGACCTTGGCGAGCAGCGCTTCCGCCTTCTCGACCGCTTCGCGGCGGGGAACCTTCTGCACATGCACCGGCGCTTCGATGACGTTTTCCAGAACGGTGCGGTGGGCCCAGAGATTGAAGCTCTGGAAGACCATCCCGAGGCCGGTGCGCAAACGCTCCAGCTGTTTGCGGTCTGCGGCCTCAAGGCCACCCTTGCGCGATGGCTTCAGACGCAATTCCTCACCGCCGACGAATATGCGTCCATGATCGGGCGTTTCGAGCAGGTTGATGCAGCGCAGGAAGGTGCTTTTGCCGGAGCCGGACGAGCCGATGAGCGAGATCACGTCCCCACGTTTGGCCGTGGCCGACACGCCCTTCAGGACCTCCAGAGGGCCGAAGCTCTTGTGAAGGTCACGTACATCAAGGGCAGCACTCGCGGCGATCGTCATCGGGGTCCTGAGGTCATTGGGTGGTGCAAGACCATAGATGGCCACTGCTGCGTGTTTTCTTCGCATTTCTTGCGTTTCACGCAGAATTGCCGCAGAAAGCCGCAAACTACGCCCATGATCCGCGTCCACGGTCACAAAGTGCCGATGGACCCGGTAAGCGGCACGGCAAGCGGAGGAGAACCCGGCCATGGTCGAACAACTGGACCAATTCGATCGCAGCATTCTCGACCTTCTCCAGCGCGATTGCCAGATGAAGGCCGAAGCGATTGCCGACAGGGTCGGCCTTTCCCCATCGGCAGTCCAGCGCCGCCTGAAGCGTCTGCGGTCGGACGGCATCATCACGGCCGAAATTGCGGTCATCTCCCGCAAGGCGACCGACTATCCGATGACCTTCATCACCGGCATGGAGATCGAGCGCGACAACTACGATGCACTGGCGCGCTTTCGCAGCTGGGCCGACAAGCAGGACAATATCCAGCAGGTCTACTATGTGACCGGCCAGGTCGATCTCGTCGCCATCATTACCGCCCGCGACGTCGAGCATTACGACGACATCAGTGCCCAGTTGATGTCGGAAAACCCGCAGATCAAGCGCATGAACACCAATGTCGTTCTGCGCGACATCAAGATCGGCCTGCAGATCCCGATCAAGCCTTAAGCCTGAGCAGGGGATGGCGACGCTCAGCGCTCCCGTTCGGCCAGAAAGGGCCCCTGCCCCCAGACGATCGATTTCTCGTGACGCTCGATGACAGTCTTGAGATCCTTGAAGGACCGTACGATGTGGTCCTGGAACTTTCGACCGGCCGGATTGGGATAGGTCTTGCGCCGCGTGATGATGCCGAGCGTGCGCTCCGGCTGCGGAATGTCCACGGGCACGATCGAGATCTTGTCCTGCCCGCGGAAGGAGAACACCACCGAATGCGGAAGGATGGCAAGCGCATCGGTCGTCGCGATATAGTTCACCACCGACAGCAGGGAGCCGCCGGAATAGCGGATCGAAAGCTCGGAGATTCCGAGCGTGATCAGGATATTGTGGAGGTCGAGCACCAGCGGTGAGCCCGGCAGCGGCGCGACCCAGGGATAGGTCACGATGTCCTCGATGCTGAGCGAGCGCTTGCGCAGCAGCGGGTGGCCAACGGCGCATGTCAACACATTGCGGCCAGGCAGCAGCGGCTGAAACTCGAAATCGGCACGCAGTTCCGGGCTGCCGATCGGCGTGATCGCCATGTCGATCTGGCTCGATTCCAGCTCGTTCAACAGATCCGGCATATTGCCATAGGACTGTTCGACGAGAATGTCGCGCTCCTGCAGCTGAAACGACGCGATCATCTGCGAGATGACGGCATCCATGAAGAAGGGAACGCCGCCGACCTTGATCCGCCCGGATGTCCCCGATTGGAAACTGCGCACGATGTCGACCGCCTTGCGCGACGCGATCAGGATCGAGCGGCCCTGAATTGCCAGCTGCTGACCAAGCGGCGTCAACTGCAGCGGCCGCTTGCCGGCGATGAACAAGGGCTCGCCGACGCGACGTTCCAGCATCGAGAGCGTGCGCGAGACCGCCGGCTGCGTCATGCCCAGCATGGCCGCGCCCTCTGTCACCCCACCGGTCTCCGCGACGGCAGCGAGCTGCACCAGGTGTCTCTCGTCTATTTTCATAACAAATTGCTATACCGGGTATAAGCAATATTATCAACAGAGGGGGCAATCGCCTGTATATTCGCCCGGCATGGGGAGGATCCTGCAGGAGTGACGGGCTCGGGAGATGCTGCACTGAAGGTGCGCATGGAGGACGATCGCAGCCGGTCTTTTGTCTTCGGGATGTTTCCTGGTGTTCGTGTCTGCGGACCCCGCTTGTCCGCATGACGGCATTTGGAGGAGGAAACGCATGTCATTCATTTCGGGTTATCACCACCTCACGCTCAGCACCGACGGGGCGCAGGAGGACTATGACTTTTACACCAAGACGCTGGGTCTGCATTCGATCAAACGGACGGTGCTCTTCGACGGCGTGATCCCCGTCTATCACCTCTATTACGGCGCGAAGAATGGCGATCCCTCGACCATCGTCACCACCTTCCCCTTCCGCAAGCCCGGCATTTACGGCAAACGCGGCACGAACCAGTCGAAGATCATCCAGCTCTCGATCCCGCGCGGCTCCTCGGAGTTCTGGGTCAACCGGCTGAACGAGCGTGGCATCAAGGCCGCAATGACCAGCCGCTTCGGCATCACCCGCGTGGCGCTTGCCCATCCTTGCGGCATCGAACACGAACTGGTCGAAAGCCCGGCCGACACCCGTGACCCGATCACCAACGAAAAGCAGGGCATCGGCCCTCACCACGGCATCCGCGGCATCTATGGCGCGGCCGTCGCCGTCTTCGACCGGACATCCATGGACGATTTCCTCACGGTCGCCCTCGGCATGAAGAAGGAAGCCGACAGCGATGAGGGCCTGATGTTCTCAGTCCCCAATGCAGGCGGCCCTTCGAGCATGGTGGAGGTCATTCACCAGCCGACCGGACCGCAAGGGACCTGGACCTTGTCGGGCGGCACGATCCATCATCTTGCGCTGAACACCGGCAATGAAGAGAACCAGCTGAAACTGAAGGCCCATATCGAAGGCCTTGGCTTCACCGACGTCTCCGACCAGAAGGACCGCAACTACTTCAAGTCCTGCTACGTCCGCTCGCCCGGCGGCGCGCTTTTCGAGATCGCATGGTCTGTCGAAGGCGGATGGGCCAAGGACGAGCCGGCCGATGCCATCGGCTCGACACTCGTCTTCCCGCCGTGGTTTGAGGATCGCCGGGAGGAACTGATTGCCGGCCTCGAACCAGCCGACTTCTGAAGAGAGGTGCCGGCATGGCAATCCATGGCGAGCCGCACCGCTGCGGCGTCTCCCCGGCCGAGGCCGAGGTTCTCTGCGTCTTCGTGCACGGGCGGACCCAGTCGCCCGAAGACATGATGGAACAGGTCATCGGCCGGCTCTCGGCCGGCCGGATATCCTACTGCCTGCCGCGGGCCTTGGGAAACAGCTGGTATGCGGCCCGCGCAACCGATGCTCTTCTGGACGGCACACGGGAGCAACTCGGCCTGTCGCTCGACTACCTGCGCGGGCTGATCGAGGACATCCGCGACGTCGGTGGCCGCCACAAGCCGCTGGTGCTCGGCGGCTTCAGCCAGGGGGCCTGCCTGTCGCTGGAATATGCAATGAAATTCGGCCCCTGGAACGGCGCCATGGTCAATCTGACCGGCTGCCGCGTCGGCCAGCCCTCGGACGAGAGGCCCTTTGCCGATCTCGACGGCCTGCCGGTCTATCTCACCGGATCGGACCAGGATCCGTGGATCCCGGTCTCGGCCTTTGCCGAAGCCTCCGAAGCGCTTGGGAGGGCGCGGGCGAAGCTTCGGTGCGAACTCTTTCCCGGACGCCCGCACCAGGCATCCGGGATGGAGGTCGCAGCGCTCGACGCCATCCTGGCGGACCTTGCAACCGGCAGCCGGCCCTTTGGTCGCGTCGCCGCCTGAAAACCAGACAAGAATGGGGAGGACAGCATGATCACGCGCAGAAAACTCTTGAAGGCGACCGCAGCAGGCACGCTCGCCTACGGCTTCGGAGGCCTTTCGGCCCCCGCGATCGCGCAGGGAGCCAAGATCAAGCTCGGCTATGTCAGTCCGCAAACCGGACCGCTGGCGAGCTTCGGAGAAAGCGACGCCTATAACATCGCCTCGTTCCTCGCGACCGAAGCGGGCAAGAACTTCGAAGTCATCGTCAAGGACAGCCAGTCCAATCCGAACCGCGCCGCGGATGTCGCCAAGGAGCTGATCCTATCGGACGAGATCAACCTGATGCTGGTGGCATCGACGCCGGAAACCACCAATCCGGTGGCTACCACCTGCGAGGCGGAAGGCGTGCCCTGCATTTCCACCAAGGCACCCTGGCAGCCGTGGTTCATCGGTCAACAGGGCAATCCCGGCGACCCGCAGAGCTGGAAACCCTTCGACTTCGCCTATCATTATTTCTGGGGTCTGGAAGACGTCATTGCCGTCTTCACCAACATGTGGAACCAGCTCGACACCAACAAGAAGGTCGGCGGTCTGTTTCCCAACGATGCCGACGGCAACGCCTGGGGCGATCCGAATGTCGGCCTGAAACCGGGTCTGACACAGGCGGGCTACAGTCTTCTCGATCCCGGCCGTTACCAGAATTTGACGGACGACTTCACCGCCCAGGTCAACGCCTTCAAGGACGGCGGATGCGACATCATCACCGGCGTCGTCATCCCGCCGGACTTCACGACCTTCTGGAACCAAGCCAAGCAGCAGGGCTTCACGCCCAAGGCACTCACCGTCGCAAAGGCGATCCTCTTCCCGCAGTCGGTCGAAACCCTGGGGCCCGCCGGTCACAATCTGTCCTCCGAAGTCTGGTGGTCGGCCCAGCATCCGTTCAAGTCGTCTCTCACAGGACAGAGTGCTGCCGAGCTTGCAGCCGACTTCACGGCCAAGACCGGCCGTCCCTGGACCCAGCCGATCGGCTTTATCCATTCGCTGTTCGAGATGGCGACCGATGTCATGGGTCGCGTCAGCGATGTGACCGATGCGGAAGGCGTGGCAGCGGCCATCGCCGCCTCCAAGGTCGACACCATCGTCGGCCATGTTGAGTGGAACGGCCAGGGCGTACCCCCCTTTGCGGCGAAGAACGTCACCAAGACGCCGCTCGTCGGCGGGCAGTGGCGCCGCAAGGACGACGGAAAATTCGACCTCGTCATCGTCGACAACAAGACGGCACCGAACATTCCCACGGCCGGCACGATGGAAGCCTTGAGCTGACGAATATCCACGCACGCAAGAAAGGGTGCCGGGCATATTCCGGCACCATCTGGCCGGTCCCGCACCTGGACCGGATCCGGAAAGACGAGCAACGATTGACCCGCCCCACCCTTGCAGGCCGAGCAGTTTTCCGGCCAAGGGACCATGCCCATCGCACACGGTATGTGTGCTATGCGTCATAGTCCTTGCCCGGCGCGGCGAGACTGCCCTATATGGCCGGATGACGACTGATTCAAAGATATTCGTCGGCCTCCGGTCGACCAAGAAAAAGCCTGTAGCACAACGCGTCGAGAGCGGTCCGAAATGCCAATGGGACGGGTGCGAGAAGCATGGCGCCCACCGTGCACCGGTTGGCTGCGATGCGGACGGACTTTACCTGCTCTTCTGTCAGGAGCATGTGAAGGACTATAACAGGGGCTACAACTATCAGACCAGCCTGTCCGACCCGGTCACGGCCCGCTACCAGCGGGAAGCCGCAAGCGGCGCCCGCGCAACTGTTGGCACCGCCACCACCCAGGCGAAGGAGATACCGCTGCCGCTGAAAACGCGCTCCGGTTCCGCCAAGGCGCTGAATGCCCGCAAGGCTGCGGCCGAGCGACAGGCCGCAGCCGCCGACCTCCAGAAGCGCAAACTGAAAGTCCTGGAAGCAAAGGCCTTTGAGACGCTCGATCTTTCACCTGACGCAACGCCGGAGGAAATCCGACGCCGCTACAAGGAACGGCTGAAGATGCACCACCCCGATGCCAATCAGGGGGATCGCGATTCCGAAGACAAGCTCCGCGCCTCGATCGACGCCCACAAGATCCTGAAATTGAACGGCTTCTGCTGAAACAGCGCGTGGGAATTTCTGCCGCAGACCGCGCGACACGATCTGATCCGCGCGCTCGAAGCCGTCAGCGCGTGCTTGCTGGAGCCTCACTGCCAAGCTTGGCGGCCGATCTTGCCGCGGCCTGGCGGCGCCTGTCGCGATAGGCGACGAATTGCGTGTCGGCGATCACCCCTGCCAGGATCACGGCCCCCATCACGGCGAAGTTCAGCGAAGACGGGATGCCGAGCAGATTGACGAGGTTCTGCAATTCCTGCAGCAGGACGACGCCGAGAACCACGCCGACGATCGATCCCTCGCCGCCCCGCAGCGAAAATCCGCCGAGCACGGCCGCCGCGATACCGTAGAGCTCGTAGAAATTGCCATGCGAGGATGGCTGGACGGACTTGGTGTACATGGCGAAAAACACCGCCGAGACACCTGTCAGGAACATGCACAGCATATAGGCCTGGAGAATGACACGCCGCGTATCGATGCCGGAATAGCGCGCCGCCTCCTCGTTTTTGCCCACCGCCATCAGATGCCGCCCGAAGACGGTCCGATGGAGCAATGCCCAGGCCAGCACCGCGAAGACGGCAAATGCAATCACCGAATGGGGAATGCCGGCGGTGCGTCCGACAAACAGATATTCGAGTGTCGGCAGATCCGTGCCGAAGGTAAATCCGGCCGTTCCATCCTTCGTGTAGAAGCGCGCCACACCGCGATAGATGAGCAGACCGCAGAGCGTGACCACGAAGGGCTGCAGCTTGAGCCGGGTGATCAGCCAGCCGTGAAGGAGCCCTATCAGCAAAGACAGCAGCATGACGATGACGAGCGCCACCGGCCAGGGTACGCCGTAGGAGGCAATCAGGTCGATGAAGATCACGCCCAAGAGCGCAATCACCGAGCCGATCGACAGCTCGATCCCGGCTGTCACGATGACGAAGGCTTCCGCAATGGAGAACAACCCGAACAGCCCGATCAGGTTGGCCGTATTTGCCAGATTGATCGGCGACAGGAAGCGTGGATTGACCAGCGCGACGATCGCCCCGACGGTAACCACGAGAACGGCAAGGCCGATGTCTTTCTTGTGCATCTGGTATTCCTCTATTCGACCGCAAGCCGCAGCACGGCTTCCTCGGAGAGATCCTCACGTTCGAGCACCCCGGCAATGACACCACGACGCATCACCGCGACACGGTTGGAGACGCCGATCACTTCCTCCATGTCTGAGGAGATCATCAGGATGGCTGCCCCCTGCTCCGCCATTGCACGCATCAGGCTGTAGACTTCAGCTTTCGCACCGACGTCGATACCCCGGGTCGGCTCGTCGAGGATGATCAGCCGCGGATGAAGCCCGAGCCATTTGGCGAGCACGACCTTCTGCTGGTTCCCGCCTGAGAGTTCGCCAACCGGCCGGTCGAGCCGCCGCGCCTTGATCGACAGCTTCTGACGAAAGTCCTCGGCGATCTCCCGCTCAACTCTCCCATCGACAAATCCATGCCTTGCGATGGCCGCCAGTCTCGGCATCACGATGTTGCCGGCACTGGTGAAGTCGAGAAAGAGCCCCTCTGTCTTCCTGTCCTCCGGCACAAGACAGATACCCGCGTCGATGGCGGCCCGGACCGACCCCGGTTCAACCGGCTGTCCACCGATTTCCGCGTGTCCGGCCTGCACCGGATCGATGCCGAACAAAGCCCGTGCGAACTCGGTTCGGCCCGCCCCGACCAGTCCGGCAAGTCCGAGAATTTCACCGCTGCGGATGACAAGGTTGACCGGCGCATCGGGATAGGTCCGGGTTCGAAGCCCGACAGTGCGCAGCACGACGGCGCCGGCCTGGCGTTCAGGTGGAACGTAGAACTGCTTGACGTCCCGACCGATCATCAGGCGCACCATGGCATCCTTGGTGATCCCCTCTCGGGGAAGTTCACCGGCATTTGTCCCGTCACGCAGCCCGACCACCCGATCCGCCACCTCCTCCACCTCATTCAGGCGATGGGTTATGAACAGGACGGCGACCCCTTCGTCGCGAAGCCGCCGGATAACCGTGAGCAACCGCTGTGTTTCCGCAAGCGTCAGGCTTGAGGTAGGCTCGTCGAGGATCAAGAGGCGTACATTGATCGACAGTGCCTTGGCGATCTCCAGCAATTGCTGATCGGCCAGCGACAGCTCGGACACGGCCGTCGACGCGGTGAAACGGGTGCCGAGCATGTCGAGCAGGGGACGAACGCGGCTTTCCATCGCTTTGCGGTCGACAAAGCCGAAAGGGCCGCTGCGGATTTCGCGTCCCAGCAGCACATTGCCGGCAACGTCGAGATTGGAGAAGGGGTTCAGCTCCTGATGGACAAAAGCGATACCGTGCGAGACGGCCGCAGCGGGTGTCATCTCCGCCAGAGGCGCTCCGTCGATGACGATCTCTCCCTCGTCGGGCGCAATCGTACCGCCCAGCACCTTCATGAGCGTCGACTTGCCCGCCCCATTCTCGCCGATCAACCCGACCACTTCGCCGCCGCGAATCGACAGCGATACACCGTTCAGCGCAACGGCACTCGGATAGACCTTGGTGATCCCGACAAGATCAAGAGAGATGCGGGTATCAGCAGACATGCACAAATGCTCCTCGGCGGCAGACAGACGGTCTGCGCGGACCGGATCGGCCCGCGCAGACCTTAAGGGGTATCGGCGACACCGGATCAGCCGCCGATACGCTCCTTGAGCTGCTTTTCGAAAGCATCGACATTGGCCTTGTCGATCACCTGCGTCGGCACGATGATCAGCCCGTCGGCCGGAACCTGCGACTTGTCGCCCTTCACGTAGGCCGCCATCAGCTTCATGCCCTGATAGCCCCACTGATAGGGATCCTGCACGACAGTTCCGGCAAAGCTGCCTTCCCTGACGGCACCGAGCGTGATCGGATCCTCGTCGAAGGCGATGACGGTGATGGTGCCCAGCTTGCCCGCTGCCTGCAGAGCCTCGTAGATCTTCGGCGGATTGTAGGAATAGAAGCCGACCATGCAGTCGATGTCGGGGTTCGCCGCCAGCACGTCGTCGACATTCGAGCGGGCGCGGGCGAAGTCCACGTCGTCACCGCGCACGTCGACCAATTCGATGCCCTTGCCTTCGACGGCCTCGCGGAAGCCGGCGATGCGCTCCTTGGCGTTGTCGGCACCGAGGAAGCCGACAAAGCCCATGCACTTACCACCCTTGGGCAAAGCCTTCACGGCAATCTCCCCCGCCTGGATGCCGGCCTTGGTGTTGGACGATCCGAGATAGGCGATCCGCTTCGACTGCGGCGCATCGCTATCTGTGGTGAACAGCGGGATTTGCCCGGCGATCTTGTTGAAGGCATCGACCGAGTTCTTCGGATCGACGGATGAAATCATGATCGCATCCGTGCCGGCGGCGACCAGATCGTCCATCAGCGCGTTCTGAAGCGCTGCGGTCCCCTGTGCCGGATAGCGGAACTGCAGGTCGAAATCCGGAAGTTCGGCCTGGGCCGCCTTGACGCCGGCTTCCGCAAGTTTCCAGAAATCCGAGGCCGCGTTGACGACAAAGGCAAGCGCCGGCTTGTCGTCAGCCAGCACCGGCGTCGCCGCGATCGTGAGTGCGGCTGCAAGCGCCGTAATCGAAAGTCTCTTCATTTTTATCCTCCCGCAACCCTCTCCATCGGGCTGCCATCATGTTGAACGGCAGCACGCAGGACGGCCCCTCCCGAGCCGTCCGCATGCCGAACGAAGTCAGCCAGAGAGCAAGCCCCTCTGCCTGGTGTGTCAATTGTCCTTGCAGAAGCCGGGGTCTTCGGTGTTGCAGACATCGAGACCGGTGAACAACGGATCTTCGACCTTCTCGCCCTTGATCAGCTGGATCATCACATCGGGCGCCTTATAGCCCATCTCGAAGGGTCGCTGACCGACCTGCGCATGGCTGCGCCCTTCACGGAAGGCCTGCGTTTGCGGCGGCAGGGTGTCGCCCGCCACGATGACCAGATCCTTGGACTTGAGCTTGTCCATCACCTGATCCGTGACCTGAGTATAGGCCTGAGGGGCAAACTGCGCCCAGCCGCCGACCAGGATGAACGCGTCAAGATCGGGATGCGCCGTAAAGACATCCGACATCTGTTGGTTGGCGAGATCCGCCTGGTCGTTTGTATAGACCGGGCAGCCCTCGATTTCCGTCCAGCCGTTCTGGCCGGTCAGGCGGTCGACATCCTTGGCACCGGCGATGGTGTCGCGGAAGCCCTGCGCGCGGGCATTGATATTCGCGGCGGCGACATTGCCGAGCTGCAGGCAGACGGTTCCACCTTCGGCTTTCAGCTTCTTCGCTTCCTCCGCCATCTTGACGCCCATCAGGTAGTTGTCGGTGCCAAGATACGTCTTGCGCAGATCGCTGTCCTTTTCGAGGAAATCGGCATCGACCGTCATGACCGGAACGGTCGGCGCGATTTCGCGAATGCGGTTGGCCATGGCAGGCGCATTCGATGGCGAAATGGCGATGGCCGCCACCCCGCGGCTCAACAGGTCATCGACGATCTGCACTTCGCCGGCCTCGTCGGCCGAAGAAGCAGGCCCCGTGTAGAGGCATTCATATTCACTGTCGGGATTTTCCGAGAGCCACTTCTTGCAGCCCAGATTGATCTGCTCGAAGAACGGGTTGTCGAGTCCCTTCACGACGATCGCCAGCGTCTTCTTGCCCTCGGCGGCGCTCTCCCCGGCCAGGGCCATGAGAACAGGTATTGCAGTGAATGCCAGATAACGCATTTTCATTGCTTTTCTCCTCCTCCAAATTGCCGGCGAAAGCCCTCCTGCTCAGCCGGGATACCAGATGATGCGCGGATCATCCGCCGCGCGCCGGTAGTTCCAGGCCCGCTCCACGAGCCGATCAAGATCAATCTCGGGCCTCCACCCGAGGATTTTCCGCGCCTTGGAATTGTCGAGCCAGTTGCTATGAAACGGGGTTTCGATATCTGCCGGCTCAAGCCCCGCAACGGTCTTCACACGCTCCGAGACACGGCCGTAATCGATAGGTTCGTCCATCGCGATATTGAACAGCTGGCCGAAGGCCTGCGGATTGTCGATCGACGACAGGATCGCGCGGACGAGATCGTCGACATGGATGAAGCTGCGCTTCAGGTAGCTTCCACGGGCATCGCGCATTGCAGGAAAATATCCGCCAGCACGAATCTGCTCATGCCGCTGTGGATCGAGCAGCGTCGACCAGGGCGGCCCGCCGAACTGCTCACCACCAAACGCGAAGGCCTGGCGAAAGTCGTCCTTCTCCATGATCCACGGCGCCCGAAGGGTCGTCCAATTCAGCCCGGATTGAATGCCGACCTGTTCGATCATCACCTCTTCAAGCACCTTCGTCAGGGCATAGACACCGGGATAGGCCCTGCGCGGCGACTGCTCGGTGATGGGTTCCGGATAGTCCTGAAAGATATGCCCCACGACACAATCGCCACTCAGGAGGATGAACTGTCGTGCATCCTCGAGCTGGCAGAAGCGGTCGAGCAGCAGGTAGAGCCCCTTGAGCGCAACGTCGATCGCCTGGTCAGGGGTTTCCTTGACGGCCGCCAGATGCAGCACATGCGTCACCCCGGAGAGCGCCGCCGAAACCACATCTTGATCTGCGACCGACCCCTTCACCACCGACAGTCGATCGGCAGCGTCGATCACCCTGTTGTTGCAAAGCGCCACGACGCTCCAATCGGCAAAGCGGGGCTCGCGCAGGAAGGCGGGAAGGAAGGCCTGGCCAACCTTTCCGGTGGCGCCCGTGACAAGCAACCTCATTCAACGCCTCCCCTCACCCATTCATTCACTGGTTGCCCGAATTAATATTTAGTAATAATATTAAGTCAAGCATCATTAATATCAAAATGGCCGTTGACCGTCTCGACGCACGTCGGCATGCTGATGCTGGAGGAGCAAAAATCCGGGGGAGGACCGCGCGTGTCGCGACTTACACTGAATGGAATATCAAAGAGTTACGGCGCAATACAGGCCTTGTCATCAGTGGCGCTGTCGATCGAGCCGGGAGAGGTTCTGGGCCTGATGGGCGACAACGGTGCCGGCAAAAGCACCCTTGTGAAAATTATCGCCGGCAACTTCAGACCCACCACCGGCGAGATCCGGATTGACGGCCAGCCCGTGAGCTTTCACAACCCCCGCGACGCACAACGGGAGGGTATCGAGGTCGTGTATCAGGACCTCGCGCTCTGCGATAACCTCTCCGCAGCGTCGAATGTCTTCCTGGGACGGGAGGCGACGAAACGGCTCGGGCCATTGCGCTACATCGACTACGGGCACATGAATCGCGTCGCCGCCGGCCTCTTTCGCCAGCTGAAATCCGAAACCCGCCCGCGGGATCTCGTCCGCCGCATGTCCGGCGGTCAGCGACAGGCGGTCGCCATCGCCCGAACCCTGCTGTCGCAGCCGAAGATCGTCATGATGGACGAACCGACAGCGGCAATCTCAGTGCGCCAGGTTGCCGAAGTTCTGGATGTCATCCGGCGGCTCCGGGATCAGGGGATCAGCGTCATTCTGATCAGCCACCGCATGCCCGACGTCTTTGGGGTCTCCGACCGCATTGCCGTGCTGCGCCGTGGCGAACTGGTAGCCAACAAGAAGGCTGCCATGTCCTCACCCGAGGAAGTGACCGGTCTCATTACCGGCGCAATCGAGACCGCTTGAGGAGAGGATGAACCCATGACCACTCTGGAAGACGTCATTTCGAGAAGCGAACACAGGAACTGGCTGTCGCGGATCGCAAGCCTGCAGCTGTTCTGGGTGTTTCTTGCGGCCATCCTCGCCTGCCTTGCCCTGACATTCCTGACCGACGCATTCGCCAGCGAGCGCAATCTCTTCAATGTCGCACGCAATTTCGCCTTTGTCGGCATTATCGCGATCGGCATGACGGCGGTGATCGCCTCCGGAGGCATCGATCTCTCGGTCGGGTCCTCGGTCGTGCTCAGCGCCATGGTGATCAGCGTCACGATGGCAGCCGGGGCACCCTTTCTGCTCGCAGCCGTCATGGCCCTCGGCGCCGCCCTGCTTGTCGGCCTGCTGAACGGTCTGCTTGTCGCCTATGCCGGCATGCCGCCCTTCGTCGTGACCCTTGGAACGCTGTCGGCCGCCCGATCGCTCGCCATGGTGCTCTCCGACAACAAGATGATCTGGGATTTCGGTCCCGACCACAATGTGCTGATCTGGGTCGGCGGCGGATCGACCCTCGGCATCCCCCACCCCCTTTACGTCCTTGCCGCCCTGACGCTGATCATGTCGCTCGCCTTCAAATGGACCCGCTGGGGCCAGCATCTCTTCGCCATTGGCAGCAGCGAGAACGCAGCTTTGCTGACCGGCATACCGGTGCGGCGCATGAAGGTGAGCATCTACATGTTCTCGGCTTTCACCGCAGGCCTCGCCGGCATCCTGATGGCGGGATGGCTCGGCAGCGTCACCACCAACCTCGGTCAGGCCATGGAACTGACGGTGATTGCGGCAGCGGTCATCGGCGGCGCCAATCTGGCGGGCGGGGAAGGCAATGCGCTCGGCGCCGTCGTCGGTGCGCTGTTGATAGAAGTGATCCGCAACTCCCTGATCCTGCTTGGCATCTCGACATTCTGGCAAGGAATGTTCATAGGTACCTTCATAGTGGTTGCCGTCGCCTTCGATCGTATCAGGCTATTCAGATCCTGAAAGCCGTCTTGCGCTTCGGAAACCACGGTGTTCGTCATGGAGAATGCCTTGAAACCGACGATGATGGATGTAGCGGCACTGGCGCGTGTGTCCCAGGCAACCGTGTCGCTCATCCTGAATGGAAGTTCCGGGGCCCGCTTCAGCGAGACTACCCGCAAGCGCGTCTTCGATGCCGCCGAACAACTCGGGTATCGCCTCTCGAATAAATCAGCGACACCGGCCAACGCGGGAAGCCGGGTCATTGTCTTCGTGGTCGACGAACTCACGACGGATCCCTGGATGGCCATGGCCTTCGAGGGTGCCCGTGAAAAGGCGCTGGAACTCGGCATCATCGTCACGCTTGGCGTCTTCCGCAAGGGCGAGGACCCGGATGGCGGCATCTTCTCCGTCTGTGATGGCCAGGTGCTCGTCGGCTACATCTTCGGCACGATCCTGACCCGAAAGATTGATCCGCCCGAGCCGTTGTTCCGCGCTCCGTCGGTTCTCGTCAACTGCTACGACCAGCAGCGCCGCCTTGCCTCGATCCTTCCCGGCGACGTCGCCGGCGGCCGCGCCGCGACCGAACGACTGATCGCCGCCGGCCGTAAGCGGATCGCGCTCATCAACGGACAGGAAGGCCTCGACAATCCGCGCGACCGCCTGCGCGGCTACAAACAGGCACTGGCCAGCAACGACATCACCTATGACCCCGACCTTGTCCACTACGGCAACTGGGAACCGTCTTCCGGTTACGAGAAGACCCATGCCCTGATGAAGCTGCCGGAACCGCCGGATGGGATCTTCTGCGCCAACGATCTCATGGCGCTCGGCTGCATCGACGCGCTGAAGGAACTGGGCAAGACGGTCCCCGGCGACATCTCGGTCGTCGGCTTCGACAACCGGGACATCGCCCAATTCACCATGCCGCCGCTCACCACTTTCCACCTGCCGATGTTCGAGATGGGGGCGATGGCCGTCGAAGTGATCTCCGACATCACCGGCGGCCTGAACAGTTCCCACGACCAGTTGAAGGTCGAATGCCTGCTGGTGGAACGGGAATCCGTCTGACACGCCTCGCCGAGAGCAACTCCGGCGAAAGTGGAATCCGGTTTCGCCTCCGGAATTGCTTGATGACAAAGAGATAGATCATTTCTGTGTTTCCATGAAATACGGACATGATCTGGCGGCCGGCGCGTCACTCTCGCCCTTCCCCTCGCGTCACAGACATCTCCGCTGTTGATCAAACCCAAATTCCTGATATAGATCCGTGATCACGGGGAGGATCGATGTGAGCAGCCGATTTTTGATGATCACGCCCGAGGACGGCAAGGACGTGCTTAAGAGCCTAGCCGCACCCGCTCGACTTTCCATTCTGGAACTTCTGCATGCCCGCGGCCCCCTCAACGTCAACGAGATTGCCGAGGTTCTCGACCTGCCTCAGTCGACGACATCGACGCACCTCAACCAGATGGAAGAAGCGGGACTGATCCGCACCGAAGTGCAGAAGGCCCGCAAGGGCAGCCAGAAGATCTGCCATGCCGTGCACGACGAGATCGTGCTGACCTTCACCCGCCCCAACAAGGCCACCGACGAAGCGATCGAAGTGTCGATGCCGGTTGGTCTCTACAGCGGCTACGACGTCTACGCCCCCTGCGGCATGTGCGCAGCGGAGGCGATCATCGGCTATCTCGACAGCCCCGACACCTTCCTCTCCCCCGACCGCATGAAGGCTGGACTTCTCTGGTTTACCAGGGGTTATGTCGACTACCAGTTTCCGAACAATGCCAGGATCAAGGGCGCGCCCATCCGGGAACTGGAACTGCTCCTGGAGCTTTCCTCCGAAGTTCCCGGCACTTCCGAAAACTGGCCGTCCGACATCACCATTTCGATCAACGGCAAAGCCGTCGCGACCTGGACGTCGCCTGGCGATTTCGGCGACCGCCGCGGCAAATTCACACCCGACTGGTGGAAGCTGCGCGGCAGCCAATATGGCGTCTTGAAGAGTTTTCGCGTGACGGAAAACGGCACCTTTATCGACGGGATGCGCGTGTCCGATACACGACTTGACGACCTGGAACTGCTTGAGCACCGCTCGATCCGCGTCAGGATCGAGGTGCCGGAGACGGCCGAACATCCCGGTGGAATCAACATCTTCGGCCGCGGTTTCGGCAACTACGATCAGGACATTGTCCTGCGCATCAAGACCTGACTTCACCTGCGATTTTCCCCTCCATATTGCCGGATTGACCTCCGGTCGATCCCGTGTATCATATCCTCAATTATGATAGATATCCGAAAAACGGATATATTTGGAGGAAATACACATGCGGGCTGTCGGCACCGTTCACCGCGATTATAAAATCAGCTCGATCGATCCGCGCCTTTATGGCTCGTTCGTCGAGCATCTCGGCCGCGCGGTCTACACCGGCATCTACGAACCCGAACACCCCACTGCCGATGCAAATGGCATGCGCCAGGACGTGATCGATCTCGTCCGCGAACTGGATGTACCCGTCGTGCGCTACCCCGGCGGCAATTTCGTCTCGGCCTACAACTGGGAAGACGGCATCGGCCCGAAGGAAGATCGCCCGGTTCGGCTCGATCTCGCCTGGCACACCTCGGAATCCAACCAGGTCGGTATCCACGAATTCGCCGATTGGGCCAAGGCCGCCAACACCGAGATGATGCTGGCTGTGAACCTCGGCTCGCGTGGTCTGGATGAAGCCCGCGCCTTCCTCGAATACGTCAACCATCCGGGCGGCAGCTACTGGTCGGATCTGCGCCGCAAGAACGGCCGCGAAGAGCCGTGGAACGTCAAGCTCTGGTGCCTCGGCAATGAAATGGACGGCCCCTGGCAGATCGGACAGAAGACGGCCGAGGAATATGGCCGGGTCGCCTTCGAGACCGCCAAGGCCATGCGCGCCTTCGACAAGTCGATCGAACTGGTGGTCTGCGGCTCGTCCTCACCGAAGATGCCGACCTATCCCGCCTGGGAGGCGACCGTTCTCGACTACACTTATGACAGCGTCGATTACATCAGCCTGCATATGTATTTCGAGAACCATGCCGGCGACACCGCCGCCTATCTTGCGCAGAACGCCCGCCTCGATGACTATATCGAGACAATCGCCTCCGTCATCCGGGTCACCAAGGCCAAGAAGCGCTCGAAGAAGGACGTCTATATCAGCTTTGACGAGTGGAATGTCTGGTACCATTCCAACGAAGCCGACCGGAAGGTTCTGGAAGGCCGTGATGGCTGGCCGCATGCGCCGGAACTCTTGGAAGACATCTACAATTTCGAGGACGTGCTGCAGGTCGGCTGCATTCTCAACACCTTCATCCGCCGCGCCGATGTCGTGAAGGTCGGCTGCCTCGCACAGCTCGTCAACGTCATCGCCCCGATCATGACCGTGCCCGGCGGCCCGGCCTGGCGCCAGACGACCTATTACCCTTATCTCTTTGCCTCGCGTTACGGCCGCGGCACGTCCTACCAGCTGTCGATCGACTGCCCGAGCTACAAGACCGACTTCGCCGAAGCCGTACCCTATCTCGATGTCTCCGCCGTCGAGAGCGACACCGACGGCGCGCTCACCCTCTTCATCGTCAACCGCCACGAGACCGACGCGATCACTCTTGATGTCGCGCTCGAAGGCTTCGGCGATCGCAAGGTGATCATGGACAAGCTCATCGCAGGCCATGCGCTGAAGGCAGTCAACGGCCCCGACAAGCAGACCGTCGAACCGGTCGATGGAAGCGGCGTGTCTGTCGGGGAGGGACGCCTCAAGGCGGAGATCGCTCCGCTCAGCTACCGGATGATCCGGCTCGGCCAGTAAACCAATCGACGACGGGGAGGAGAAACCATGTCGGCTTCGATTGAAATTGACAATGTCACCAAGCGCTACGGCGCACTGACCGTCCTTGAGGACATTTCACTGTCCATCGAGGCGGGCGAATTCGTGGTCTTCCTGGGCCCTTCGGGCTGCGGGAAGTCCACGTTGCTGCGCATGATCGCGGGCCTCGAAGACGTGACGGGAGGCACCATCTCGGTGGCCGGCCAGCGCGTCGACACGCTTCCGCCGGGCAAACGCGGTGTGGCGATGGTTTTCCAGTCCTATGCGCTTTACCCGCATATGACGGTGAAGCAGAACATGTCCTTCGGGCTTGAGAACATCGGGATGGCCAAGGGCGAGATCGAGAGCCGCGTGCTGGCCGCCGCCGAAACGCTGGAAATCGGCCATCTGCTCGATCGCAAACCGCAGAAGCTTTCAGGCGGCCAGCGCCAGCGCGTCGCGATCGGCCGCGCCATCGTCAAGGAGCCGAAGGCCTTCCTGTTCGACGAGCCGCTGTCCAACCTCGATGCGGCACTCAGAGGCCGCACGCGTCTGGAACTCGCCCAGCTCCACCACCGCCTCGGCTCGACGATGATCTTCGTCACCCACGACCAGGTGGAGGCCATGACGCTTGCCGACCGGATCGTGATCATGAATGCGCGCAAGATCGAGCAGATCGGCACGCCGATGGATGTCTACCAGCGGCCAGCGACAAAATTCGTCGCAAGCTTCATCGGCTCGCCGGCCATGAACTTCCTGCCCGTGACGGGTTGGAGCCAGGTAGGCACCGGCCTCGCGGTCACGACTGCCGGCCTCGGAACGGTCGAAACGGGCTTTGCCGTCCCGGGTGCAGTCAATGCGCAGGGTGCCACCGTCGGAGTTCGTGCCGAAGATATCACCGTCCTGACTGACGGGCGTCCCGGTGTCCCGTTGACCGCCGAAGTGGTCGAACGTCTCGGCGATCGTTCGCTGGTCTACGGCGTGCTCGATGATGGCAGCAAATTCGTCGTCGAAGCGGACGGCCGTTCCCTGATCAAGGCTGGAGACCGGCTGATGATCTCGCTCGACCCCAAGGCTTTTCATCTCTTCGGCGCCGATGGTCGGGCCTTCTCAAGGGAGGCGGACTGACATGGCCGAAAGCTATCGCCGCAGCCAATGGAGCAATGGGCTTTTCATCCTGCCCTACCTCCTGGTCTTCATCGCCCTGCTCGTCTTCCCGCTCTTCTGGGGCATGTGGCTGAGCCTGCACAAGGTCGACCTTTTCGGCCCCGGCCGCTTCGTCGGCCTGACCAACTATATCCGCGTCGCCGGCGATGCCGTCTTCCTGCAGGCGTTGCGCAACACCATCCTGTTTGTTGTGGTGAGCGTCCCCACGCTGGTTGCCCTTGGGCTGTTTCTGGCGCTCGCGCTCAACCGCACGACGCGCACCACCAGCTTCTTCCGCGGCCTGTTTTTCTCGTCCTCGGTGCTCTCGGTGACCATCGTCACGCTGATCTGGCGTTTCGTCTTCATCCCCGGCGACGGCCTTCTCTCGGTTCTCTTCACCCAGGCCGGAATTGACCAGATCAACTTCATCTCGACCAAGGGTTGGTCGCTGTTCGCCGTCGGCGTCGCCACCGTCTGGTGGTGCGTGGGCCTGCCGATGATGCTGTTCCTCGCCGCCCTGCAGCAGGTGCCGCAGGATCTCTACGAGGCAGCGGCGCTGGACAATGCAAGCCCCTGGCGGGTGCTTACCCGCATCACCCTGCCCTCGATTGCCCGCACCATCATGCTGGTCACCATCATCCAGATCGTCTTCCAGTTCCAGCTCTTCGGTCAGGCGCAGCTGATGACCAATGGCGGCCCGAATGGATCTTCGCGTCCGCTCGTCATGTACATCTACGAAGTCGGCTTTGTCCGCTGGGATGTCGGCCGTGCGGCAGCGGCCTCGCAGTACCTCTTCCTCATCATCCTCGTCGCGGCCATGGCGCAATACGTCGTGTCCTCGCGCAAGACGGAGGACGGCGCATGAGCAACTCGAACGGTACCTACAAGCCGGACGTTCTGACGGCCAACCGGTCGCTCCTATGGGGAGCAGCCTTCCTGTCCGTCGTGATGATGGCGCCGGTCGCCTGGCTGGTCGGCCTCTCGATCAAGAGCAACCAAGACCTGATGATTGGCACGGACTCGGTCTTCCGGGCGCCTTATACGATCGCCAACTATCTGAACATCCTGCATTCGTCGCAGGTCTTCGGCTGGTTCTTCAACAGCCTCGTCGTTGCCACCGGCGAAACACTGATGGTGCTGATCCTCTCCTCGCTGGCCGGTTATGGCTTCGCGCGTCTCGAGTTCCCCTTCCGGCGCACGCTGTTCGTCATCGTGCTCTTCGGCCTCGCGGTACCGGAGCAGGCGGTGATCATCGCCCGCCACCAGATGTTCAACTGGTTCGGCCTGCACAACACCTATCTCGGCCTGATGCTGCCGGGCCTGTCCGGCGCCTTCGGGGTCTTCCTGATGACGCAGTTCTTCCGGGCCATCCCCAAGGAAATCGACGAAGCGGCCCTGCTCGACAATGCATCGCAGTGGAGGATCTTCTGGAAAATCATGCTGCCGCAGACCCTGCCAGCCCAGGCCACCCTCGGCATCTTCACCTTCCTGCATGGCTGGAACGACTATTGGTGGCCGCTGATCTCTGCGACCAAGAAGGAAATGTACACGCTGACGGTCGGGCTTGCCTCGTCGCAGTCGAACTTCGCGCAGAGCGAGGGGCTTGGCTTCCTCGCAGCCCAGGCCGTGTTTGCAAGCGTCCCGGCACTCATCGTCTACATCATCTTCCAGAAACACATCGTCACAGCCGTCTCCGGCGGCGCTGTGAAGTGAAGCCTGCCCGGCCGGGGAGGAGCTGGCCGGTTTCTTTTCAACAGGGCAATCAGCCCGATTTAAGGGAGTGAGACATTATGAAACGCATTCTTCTGACTACCGTCGCGATGATCGCGCTGGGCTATGGCGCCTCCGCCCAGGCACAGACCAAGATCGAGCTGCAGCGCTTTTTTGGTGCCTGCGAAGCGGACTATGGCAAGGTGACCGACGTGTCCGCCGCCGTCGGCGAGTGCGGCATCATCACCGCATTGGTCAACAAGTTCGAAGCTGACAACCCGGATATCGACGTCAATGTCACGACGGTCGAGTGGCCGGGCTACGACCAGCTCAACGCACAGATGGCATCTGGTGCAGCACCCGATGTGGTCTCGATGCACTACTCCGCGATTTCCGATTATCAGAGCCGCGGCCTGATCGAGCCGATCGACGAAGTCCTGGCGGCACAGGGTGTTACGCCGGACAGCTTCACAGATGCCGGCCGCAACGGCGTCACCAAGGAAGGCAAGCTGTACGGTCTGCCCTTCGACAACTGGACCATGCTTTTTCACGTCAACCTGAATCTGATGAAGGAAGCCGGCCTCGTCAACGCTGACGGTACGCCGATCCTGCCGAAGTCGGCTGAAGAACTGATTGCTCAGGGCAAGCAGTTCAAGGAAAAGACCGGCAAGCCTTATCTCATCCAGATCATGGCCAACGAAACGGCCTCCTATACCCGTATCCTCTACACCCTGTTGCAGCAGCAAAACTCGGACTTCTTCTCCGACCCGACCGCCATCAAGCTCAACACGCCGGAAGCCAAGGCCGCCGTCGAGCTGATGAAGGCGACCAAGGATGAAGGCATCTCCACGACCGGCCTCGACTATGCCGCCGCTGTCTCCGGTTTTGCCAACGGTGAGGGCGGGATTGCGGTCAACGGCACCTGGTTGATCGGCGATTATGTCGCCCAGTCGGAAAAGGACGGCACCGCCCTCTCCAAGGGCTATACCGTCTATCCCGTCCCGCAGCTCTTCCCCGGCCAGGACAGCACCTATGCCGATGGTCACAGCTGGGTGATGCCGAAGAAGGACCGCACGCCGGAACAGATCGCGGCCGTCGGCAAGCTCTTCAAGTTCCTCGCCGACAACGACTTCCAGTGGGCCCGCACCGGTCACCTGCCGGCCGCCAAGGCCGTCTTCGACATGCCGGAATTCAAGGCGCTGCCGCATCGCGACAACATTGCGAAGATCGCTCAGATCGGCCGTCCGCTGCCGGCGGAAGTCCAGCGCCAATTCCCGATCCAGGACATCATCGGCGATGAAGTCGGCGCCGCCGTCAACGGTGACAAGTCTGTCGACGAAGCGCTTGCGTCTGCCGAAAGCCGCGTCAACGAACTGCTCGGCGACCTCTAAGACGACAAGCGGCACGGCGCCACGCGCCGTGCCGCCCCATGCCTCAGGGGGGCAGCAACCGGAAATCCGCGCCTTCCGGCAACAACTGCCCGCCATCCACCACGATCGTCGTCCCGGTCACGTAGCTTGCATCATCGGAGGCAAGAAACAGGAAGGCATTGGCGACATCACGCGGCGAGCCCAATCGTCCGAGCGGAATGGCAACCTCCATGTTCTTGATAAAGGCCGCGCCGCGATGCAGCTGGATGGCCTCGGTCAAAATATTGCCCGGCTCGACACCGTTGACATTGATCCCATAGGACGAGAATTCCAGCGCCGCCGACCGGATGAAGCCGTTGATGCCCGCCTTGCTCGCCGCATAATGCCCATGTCCGGGGCTTGTGACATAGGGGCCCGTGATGGATGACGTGAAAAGAATGCGGCCTGACCCTTGCGCCTTCATCGGCACCAGCGCTGCGCGCGCCGCATTGAAGCAACCGCGCAGATTGACTGCCATCACCCGGTCCCAGTCGTCAGGCTCGGTATTCTCGATCAGCTGCCACGGATAGATGCCGGCATTCTGGACGATGATGTCGAGCCGACCGTGCCGTTCAACGGTGAACGAGACCGCAGCGACCGCATCATCCATTTTCGAAATGTCGGTGACGACGAAATCCGCACCGATGTCATCGGCCGCCGCCTGCCCTTCCTCCGCCTCGTGATCGGCGATGACGACCTTCGCCCCCTCCTCCTTGAAGCGCAGTGCAACGGCCTTGCCGATACCTCTGGAGGCACCGACGACCAGGGCCACCTTGTCTTTCAATCTGTCTGTCATGCGAGCCTCTGGCGGAGCCTTTGTTTGAAGGTATCGAGAAGCACGGCGGCGAGCACCAGGAAGCCGTGAATGACCTGGGTGTAATTCGCCGGGAGCCCCATCAGGTTGATGGCCGTGTTGATTGACGAGAGCAGCAGCACGCCGGCATAGACGCCTGGAAGGGCGCCGACACCACCCTTGAGGCTGACGCCGCCGATCACGACGGCTGCAAAGGCGTTGAACAGCAGCCCGACGCCGAGATTGGCAGTGGCTCCGGATGTGCGGATGGCAAGCAGCCAGCCAGCGAGCCCGGCGATCGCTCCCGCCATGACGAAGGCGATGATCAGATTGCGGGTGACGCGGATGCCCGCCCTGAAGGTCGCGGTTTCATTGCCGCCGATCATGATCAGATGCCGGCCGAACGGCGTCTTCGCCATCATTACCGAGAAGATCAGGAAGCAGCCGATCGCGATCCAGGCTGACAAGGGAATGCCGGCGAAACGTTCGATGGCAAACCAGCGGATGGCCGGATCGAGATCCTGCGCAGAGCGTCCACCCGAGACGGCAAGCACGATGCCACGCACCCAGATGAACGAGGCAAGCGTGATGATGAAGGCGCTCATCTTCAGCTTCACGACCAGAAAACCGTTGACGAGGCCGATCAGCGCGCCGATGGCGCAGGCCAGCAAGAGCGACACGGGCACCATCAGCCATTCGGGATTGAGCTTGATCCCGAGCCCAATGCCAGCCGAGCAGAAGAGGATTCCGACCGCCATGGCCGAGAGAGCCGCCACGGATTCGACGGACAGGTCCATATGACCGGTGATGATCACCAGCGCCAGACCGATCGACATGACCCCGAGGACGCTGGAGGCTTCGATGATGTTGGTGAAAATGCCGATCTGGAAATAGTTCGGGATCAGCGCCGAAAACAGCGCGAGAACCACAATGAGCATGAACCAGACGAGATTGTCGAGGATGAATTCGAGAATGGTGCGACTACGAGGGTGCATGCGGCCAATCCATATTGAAGGAAGGGAGGTCCCGGGGCCCTCGGACCCCGGGTGGAAAAGCCGTCTTACTTGACGGATTCGACCGTCCCGGCCGGCGGCTTCATATTGCCCCAAAAGGCCGGGTTATCGACATTCTCCTTGGTGATCGCAGCGCCGGGGATCTTGATGTTCGGCCCCCAGGCTTCGATCGTCACCACGCCCTTCAGGCCCAGCACGTCGTATTCGCCGGCCTTGATTTCCTGCTTGCCGACGATCTTGTCCATGAACATGGCAACGGCTGCGGCCTGTGCATAAAGTGGCTGTTCCACCTCGGTATTGAGCCAGCCCTTGCGGATGAGGTCGAGACCGACGGGCGCGCCGTTCGAGCTCATCATCATGACATCACCCGGCTTCTTGCCGGCAGCTTCGAGCGAGGCGACCGCCGCGACTGAAAGATGGGCTGCATGCAGGAAGATCAGGTCGATATCGGGATTGGCGAGCATCTGGTCGGACACGATCGTCCCGGCATTGCTGGCTTCCCACTGCAGCGCAGGCACGGAAATGATGGTGACGCCAGGAAACGCCTTCATCTTCTCCTCGAAGCCCTTCTGGATATCGAGCGTGTAGGGATCGCCCGGATCGCCGAGCACCTGAAGGATCTTGCCTGAAACGTCACCCTTCTTGGCTTTCAGCATGGCTTCAGCCTGGTCTGCAGCGACGTGACCGATCTCGATCGTACCGGCAACCGAGGTGAAATCGGACATGGTCGAGGTGATCTGCCGGTCAAATTCGACCACCGGAATACCGGCCGCACGGGCAGCTTCGATGGACGGCTTCAGCGCATTGAAATCGACCGCAGCAAGAATGATCGCGCTGGGCTTCAGGGCGATGACGTCATTCATCTGCGATTGCTGCATATCGGTCTTGTTGTCGGCATTGAGCGTTTTCATCTCGTAGCCGGTCTGCTTCAGGAACATCTCGAGCGCCCCGACCGAACCGGTCTGGAACTCGTCGAGCAAGGTCGGCACGAGATAGTAGACGACGCCTTTCGATTGGGCGGCGGCGGTCGTGAGCATGGATAGGCCGAGCACGAGAACGCTCAGCAATGCAAGCATCATTCGCTTTATCATTGTTCTCTCCAGTTTTGAGCCGGACCCCTTTTCATTCTCTGCCCACCGGTCCGGCTCCGGCGAGTGCTTGCCCTGTGATCATTTCGATCACTGCATCCGGGCTTGTCTTGGCTCTCTCGACATCGCCGGCGACGACGCCGTGGCGGATGACGACGATGCGGTCAGCGACCTGGAAGGCCTGCTGCATGATGTGGGTGATGATGACGACGCCGATGCCCTGGTTCGCAACGTGGCGGATCATATCGAGTCCGCGCCGTGTCTGTTCGACGCCGAGTGCGGCAAACGGTTCGTCCAGCAGCACCAGCTTGCCACCCCAATGAACGAAGCGGTTGAGCTCAATGGCCTGGCGTTGGCCGCCGGACAGATGTTCCACCTTTGTGCGCATGGACGGAATGCGCGTGCCCGCGCTGGCCAGCGCCTTGGACGTGACCTCTTCCATGGCCTTCTCGTCGAGGAACGGGATGCCTGCAATCTTCCGCGTGATTTCGCGGCCCATGAAGAAATTGCCGACGACGTCGACATTGGTGCACAGCGACAGGTCCTGATAGACGGTCTCGATACCGACGGCCTTCGCCTCGGCCGGCGTCTTTGCCTGATAGTCGTGCCCTTCGAACAGCATGCGCCCTGACGTTGCCTGCAAACCGCCGGAGATGATCTTGACCAGGGTCGATTTGCCGGCCCCGTTGTCACCCAGGAGAGCGACGACTTCACCCTTGCCAATCGAGAAACTGATGCCCTTGAGCGCCTCGATCGCCCCGAAATTCATGCGGATGTTATCCAGGACGAGCAGTTTCTCGGTCATCAGGCAGTCCCCTTTTCTGGTGTTTCGAACATTTGCCCGTATCGCGGCGACATCACGCCGAAGACCGCAAGAGCCGCAGCCCCTCGCAAGGCCGAATGCTGGCAATCGCTCGCCATCACCACACGCGGCATCGGCCGATTGGCCCGGGCGGAAATCGAATTGTCGAGCCCGTCGACAAGGGTGGCGAGCTGGCTGATGAAGGCATGCGGCGCGAGCGCGCCGAGAACGATCGTCTCTGGATCGAAAAGGTTCTCGATCGTCCGGACTGCGCTGCGAAAGAACGGCGCGACCTCCGCGACCCATTCGTTCGCCGGCAAGCCGCGGCGCTCATAGGCATCGAGCGAAAGGTAACGCTCCAGGCAACCGCGATTGCCGCACGGACATGGCTCCCCATCGGGCACGGCCGGAATATGGCCGATTTCACCGGCATTGCCCCAAGCTCCCCGGAACACCGCCCCCTCATGCATCATGGCACCGCCGAGACCGACGCTGAAGAAGAGATAATAATAGTCGGACAGCTGCTGGCCGAGACCGTAGAGCTGCTCGCCCAGGGCAGCGGCCGCCATATCGTTCTCGATGAAGGCCGGCAGTCCCGTCGCGTCAGCCAGGTGCTGGCGAATGTCCACGTTTTTCCATCCGGTCATCGTGGTCGAGCCGACAAAGCTCATGGATTCCACGTCGAATGGTCCGGGAAGTGCCAGACCTGCGCCGAGCAGGCGACCGCAACGCGGGCTTGCCTTCAGCTGCTGCACCAGCTCGGAAATGATGGAGAATGCGTCTTCCGGCGTCGCATTGAGCACGTCGCGACGCAGGCTCTCCAACACATCGCCGCGAAGGTTCACCAGAGCTGCTTCAATGCCGAGCGGCGTGACATGGATTCCAAGCGCATGGCCGCCGTCGGGATTGATGGTCAAGGTGGAGGGGGGAATCCCCCGCCCCTCGGGCGCCTTCTGCGCGGAGAGGATCAAACCCTCGTCTTCGAGCTCCCTGACGATCGTCGAGACGGTCTGAACGGTGAGACCGACGCTGCGTGCGATATCACCGCGCGTTATGGGTCCCCGAAGGCGGATCGCTTCCAGCACAATCCTGCGATTGTACGGTCGTCCCGTCTCCTGGTTTGTCCCCCGCAACGCCATGGAAAACCTCCGCTGATGTCAGAAGAGTGACAGCGGAAATTTATTTAGTCAAATCATTTTCAAAAAAGACTCTAACCTCGCGAAAACGCACGGACCCCGCCGGGTTGGCGCTGAGGCGCATCTTGGAAACAAGGAGGCGCATTTCACCGTGTACCGCCCATGGACGGCACGATGGATCGCGGATTAGCCGATGGCCTGTTGGTTGAGGTGGCGCAAGGCAAGAACGGATCGATCGAGGGCTGATAGGTCGACGTTGGCAGCACCGACCTGCAGCGCGTCGATGGTCCCAGATACCCGCGCAATCATGGCACTCAATAGCTCGCGAAGCACCACATCAGGTTCCGGTTCGTAAGGCGACGCTGACGAACCCGAAAGCAGCCCGACCTTGAGCGCCGCCTCCAGGAGAACCTCGATCGCTTGGGCGATATGCTCCGCATCCGGACCAAGTGTCAGGACATGATCTCCCGGCAAATGCAAATCCGAACCGATCTCCACCTGATCAAGCGCGGTTGCCGGCAAGGCAGCGATGCCCCTCCCCGACCGTTCGTCGACGACAGACAGGATTGTCCAGTCCTGATGCGAGGCCGGAACGATGTCCGTCGGCACTGCCAGGCTGAGGCCGATCCCGTCGGCATTGGTCCTGGCATCGGCGATGCCGAAGCCGACATGGGCCAGACACTCGCCGAGCAGGACACGATTGTAGAGGCCGCGCCTCTGCTCGTCGGTGCCGGATGACCGGACCAACTCCAGCGCCACGAAGTGAGACAGCGCGCGGCGCGCCACCTCTTCAGACCGGCGTGCAAGCGCCTCGACCAGTTCCGCGATCAGTTCGTTGGGGAGGTCGGCTCCGCCGAAATCGCTCGGCACAGAGATCGCCAGCAGCCCTTCTTTCGCCGCAGCATTCAGCAGTTCACCGTCCGTGCCTAAGGCCGAAAGGTCTTCGATGGCCCCCCGCGCCTGTTCGTCGGACACCAACGGATTGGGAACCGTTCGAAGCTTGTCGTTCAACTGCGTGATGGAACCCATCTCTTCCGCTTCCCTTCCCGCACCGATCCGAAACTATTCCGCCCCGCGCATACCATGCCTTATCGGCCGTTCCGGTCCAAGGCGGATCATTCGAGAATATGATAGCCGCCATCGACATAGGCCAGCGACACGGCATCTCCCGGCCGAATGGCCAGCACACGCCCGATGATCAGGACGTGACTGTGTCGCTCGATCGCCTCTTCCAGCTCGCAATCGATCGCAGCCACGGCATCCGCCAGAATGGGGGAGCCGGAGATCAGACGGGTCCAGACAGCTCCGCTGTAGCGCTCGGCTCCTTTCAGCCCGCCCACGCCGGCGAATTGGTTGGCCAGCGCCTGGTGCCGCGCACCGGCGACATTGACAGCAAAGCTTCCGTATTTCTGCAGAACGGGCCAGGTCGATGAGGTCTTGTTCAGCGATACAAGCATCCTGGGCGGATGAACGGACAGCGCCGTCGCCGAAGTCACGGTGGCTCCGGTACGATCGAGGTCACCGCCCGTGGTGATGATCGAGACGCCTCCCGCCAATTGGCGAAGTGCCAGCTTGAGCGCCTGCGGATCGACGTCCTGAACCGGCTCGATGGCGGGTTCTGCTCTCAGGTTCAATTTATGTGCAGTCTGGATGGTCATGGCAACACTCTCGAAGCCCAGAAAAAGATGGTGCATTTGGCAGTCGGGACGGAAGCGAGGCGCCGTCACGTGAAGGACGGACGGGACCCGTCCTGCTGCTTGGGTGGACGGCCTCAAAGACCGAGGATCACGACCGCAAGGAAGACAAAGGAGACACAAGCCGCTAGGCGGCCAGTCCATAAACTCAGGTCGCGGCGTCCCATGACAGTATGCCGTGAAATTCTCGACCGACGATCAATATTACCGAGATAGGCCATCAGAACACCTCAAGGGACAGGGAAATAGCCGAAACCCCAAAAGAGCTTGTCTGAGGTTTCATTCCGCAGACGGCGCTCCTCTTCATCGTCGGATAACGTCGTCTGATGCGAATGGTTGCGCGCATCACCGTCGTCATCAGCCTCCTGGCTCCGGCGCCGAAATGCCTCGTACAGGTCGAATGAGAACAGGTTGAAACCAATGGGCATATTGAGTTCCTTCTTCGTCATCAGCACACCCGAAGTGTCGCCCTCGACCACGATGAAGTCAATGTATTCTACAAAATTAGTATTCTATTTTCGAGGTGATCCAAGCAAACCGGTTCGCTCCTGGACGCGTTTTTGAGTTGGCCAGGACCCGCGCGCATCTGGACGCAGAAGGAGCCCGTGATGACACGGGCCTAATCACAACAAAGCCCGCTTCGCGTTGGCGAAGCGGGCTTTGCACAAGTCGGCGGGAGGATCAGCGCGGCTTGTAGATCTGGTCGAAAATACCGCCATCGCCGAAGTGCTCGGGCTGCGCCTTCTTCCAGCCACCGAAGAGCGGATCATCGATCGAGACCAGCTTGATGTCAGGCAACTGCTTGAGAAGTTCGGGCTTGACGAGCTCAGGCTTGGCCGGGCGATAGAAGTGCTTGGCAGCGAGGTTCTGACCTTCCTCCGAATAGAGGTAGGCGAGATAGGCTTCCGCCTGCTTGCGCGAACCCTTGGCATCGACATTCCCATCGACGACCGTCACCGGCGGCTCAGCCAGGATCGAGATCGGTGGAACGACGATATCGAAGGAATCGGCACCGAATTCCTGGCCAGCCAGATAGGCTTCGTTTTCCCAGGCGAGCAGAACGTCGCCGATCTGGCGCTGCGCAAAGGTCGTCAGCGCACCGCGGGCACCGGTATCAAGCACCGGCGCACGCTTGTACAGCTCGCCAATGTAAGCCTTGATCTTCTCCTGGTCGCCGCCGAATTCCTCGTTGGCCCAGGCCCAGGCCGCCAGATAGTTCCAGCGCGCGCCACCCGAGGTCTTCGGGTTCGGCGTAACGATCTGGACGTCGCCCTTCACCAGGTCACCCCAGTTCTGGATCCCCTTGGGATTGCCCTTGCGCACCAGGAAGACGATGGTGGACGTGTAGGGCGAGGAGTTGTTCTCCAGGCGACCGCGCCAGTCTTCCTTGATCTTGCCCGTCTGCTTGGCGATCTCGTTGATGTCGCCTTCAAGCGCGAGCGTGACCACATCGGCGTCAAGACCGTCGATGACCGCACGGGCTTGTTTGCCGGAACCGCCATGCGACTGCTGGATGCTGACGTCCTCGCCGGTCTCGGCTTTCCAATGGGCTGCAAAGGCCTCGTTGAACTCCTTGTAGAATTCGCGTGTCGGGTCATACGACACGTTGAGCAGCGTGGTCTGCGCAAATGTCGAGGTCGCGCCCGAGAGAGCAAGGCCGATGCTGAGTGCAGCCACCAGGCTTTTGGAGATGAGAGACATTCGTTTCCTCCGTTCGTGGATGGGAGAAAGCCTATGGATTAAATAGACATAGTCAATTGACCAATTTGAGAAGGGAAAACTGGTTTCCTTTGAAGACGTTTCTTGGCAAAGCCTTCAGACCTCTCCGCCGGGAACAGCAAGCAAAACCAAGAAATCGCTCCCACCCGGAATGCCGTTTCTGAAAATCAGGGCCAATACCGCGTCCGGGCGTGCCCGTGGCAGCGTAATGCCCCTGCCGATCACCGTTCTCCAGGCTGCGCGCCATCGTCAGGCACGGACGGATTGCCCTCGGCGCGGTCACGGTGAAGTGCCGCCCTCGCGAGAAGAATCAAGGTCACAGGTGTCGTAAGCGTGACGAAAACTCCGATCAGGATTTCGTGCAGCACGGGGCGCGAACCGGCGACCGAGAAGTAGACGATGGAAGCCAGCATGATCGCGCCGATGCCCCAACTCGTTCCGAGCGTCGGGGCGTGGATGCGTTCATAGAAGGTGGGCAGCCGCAGGAGCCCGATCGCACCGAGCAAGGTCAGCCCGGAACCGATGAGCAGCAGTGCGGAGACGATCAGCACCACCCAAAGAGGAAGATCGCCGACAGGCATGGTCATTCGATCACCTCCCCGCGCATCAGGAATTTCGCCAGCGCCACGGTCGCAACAAAACCCATCAGGCCGATCACCAGCGCCGCCTCGAAATACACCGTACGTCCGCTGCCGATCCCGAAGGTCACGAGCAGCAGCATGGCGATAACATATGCGGCATCCAGTGCCACGATCCGATCCTGGGCCCGCGGACCGATGAAGATGCGCACGACAGCGATCATCAGCGCGACAGCCAGAAGGATCTTGGCGAGCGAAACGGCGGTGAAGAGGATGATGACGCTCATTCGATGATCTCCAGCAACAGGCTTTCGTAACGCAGCTTGATGTTCTTCACCCACTCGTCCTCGTCAATCAGGTCGAGAACATGGATCAGGACGGTCTTCCGGCGTCCGTCATAAGCGAGCCAGGCGGAGCCAGGGGTGCTGGTCAGGATCACGGCCATGATGGCGAGCGCCGTCGGGTGCTCGATCTCGAGAGGCACGGTGATGAAACCGGCCGTGTGTTTCTGCCGCTTGCCACGCAGGATCAGCAGGGCAACCGCGATGTTGGAGCGGATGACATCCGTGAAGACCCGCCAGAAGAGCTTAGGCAGCAGATACCACTTCTTCAGTTTCGGCTTGTCGGGCCTGAGCGATGCCATGGCCCAGCCGCCAAAGACCGCGACCACCGAACCGAGGATCAGATGGCCGAGCGTGAAATCGTTGAGCAGAAGCCACATGACGATCAGAGAAAGCGTCAGAAGCGGATACGGGATCATGGCGCACCTCCGCTCTGAACCGGCTCCGACGTATCCGGGTTTGCAACCACACGGGCGTTGCGCACCGCATCGACGTAGAGCGTCGGATTGGCCAGAGCCCGGATGGTGGTGTCCATATAGGTCATGGCGGGGCGGGCCTGGACGGTCAGGACAAGCGTCAGGGACAGAAGCAGCATAACGGGCAGCAGTTCCACGACAAGCACGCGCGGCACGGCACCCTCGATCGATCCCCAGAATGTACGGATGCCGGCTCGGGTCATGGAAATCAGCGCAGCGAGGCCCGACAGGATGACGAGCACGATCAGGGCCCAGACTGCAGCATCGGGCGTCATGCCGATCGATCCCGTTCCCATCATCGCCGACAGCATCGCGAACTTGGCGATGAAACCCGAAAGGGGTGGAAGACCGGAGAGAAGAATGCCGCAGGCCGCAAAGCAGATGCCGAGGATCGCCATTGTGCCCGGCATAGCCGTGCCTTCACCCTCCTCGATATCGGCCTCCTCCCCGTCGCCATAGGCTTCCATGGTGACGGCAAGCACGTTGGCACCGGCGTCCTGCCCGCGCTCCACCAGCTCGATCAGCATGAAGAAGGCGCTGATCGTGAGCGTGGAACTGACGAGATAGAGGAGCGCGCCGGACGAAACCACGCCGTCATTGATGCCGAGCACCATCAGCAGCGTCCCGGAGGAGACGAGCACGGAATAACCGGCAAGACGCCCGAGTGCCTGGGAGGCCAGAACACCAATCGTCCCGAAGATCAGGGTTGCCATGCCGCCGATCAGCAGGATCTCCGCACCAAACCCGGCCGAGGGACCGTCGCCGAAGAGAAGCATGGTCAGGCGGAGGATGACATAGATACCGACCTTGCTGAGGATGGCGAACATGCCGGCAACAGGCGCGGATGCCGCACTATAGGCCGTCGGCAACCAGAAGCAGAGCGGCCACATGCCGACCTTGATCAGGAAGGCCACGCCCAGAACGGCCGCACCGGCCTCCATCAGGATCAGCCGATCGGGCTCCATGTCAGGCATTCTGAGCGCGAGATCGGCCATGTTGAGCGTGCCCGCCGTCCCGTAAACAAGGCTCACCCCGATCAGGAAGAACAGCGCCGCGACCAGATTGACCGCAATGTAATGCAGCCCCGCCTTGACGCGAAGCGTGCCGGTTCCATGCAACAGCAGGCCATAGGAGGCCGCCAGCATGACTTCGAAAAAGACGAACAGGTTGAACAGGTCACCGGTGAGCAGCGCGCCGTTGACGCCAACCAGCAGAAGCTGGAACAGACTGTGGAAATGCGCGCCGACGGCGTGCCATTTGGCGAGCGAGAACGTGAGCGCAGCAAGTCCCAGGATCGCCGTCAGCAACAGCATCATCGCCGACAGGCCGTCGATCACGAGCACGATGCCGAATGGGGCCGCCCAGTTGCCGAGGAGATAGACGTTCTCAAAACTGTTCGGTCCACTTTCGACCAGGAACAGGATCAGGGCATTGGCCAGAAGAAACACGACGGAAACGAAGCTGACGAGCGCCTTGGTCGTTCTGTTGCGCTCATCGATGAACAGCAGAACGGCGGCTGTCATCATCGGAAACAGGATCGGCGTGACGATGAGGTGGTGGCTCCAGTGTGTCACGGCTATTCGTTCCTCCCGTCGACATGGTCGTTGCCGGTCAGTCCGCGAGCGGCCAAGAGCACGACGAGAAAGAGGGCGGTGGTGGCAAAACCGATGACGATGGCCGTCAGGACAAGCGCCTGCGGAACAGGATCGCTAAGCGTCGTCGACACCACACCGTCCTCAAGGATCGGCGGCATGTTGCTCTTCACGCCGCCCACACCGAAGATGAACAGGTTGACGGCATAGGACAGAAGCGACAGCCCGATGATCACCTGATAGGTGCGTGGACGCAGGATGAGCCAGACCCCGCAGGTGGTCATCAGGCCGATCGCTACGGACAGGACGATTTCCATCAGCGTTTCTCCCCTTTGGCTTCAAGCGCCCTCAGGCGATTGATCCGGATCGACTGGTGGGCAAGGGCGACGAGGATGAGGACGGTCGCGCCGACCACGAGCGAAAAGACACCGAGATCAAAGAGCAGTGCGGAGGCTGCAGGCACCTTGCCGATCAGCGGTATTTCCACATAACGGAAATGCGTGGTCAGGAACGGATAACCCAGGAGCCAGGCCCCGATCCCCGTCAAAGCGGCCGTCAGGATGCCAGCACCCATCCAGCGCAGCGGCAGGATGCGGATGCGATCTTCCGCCCAGCGCGTCCCGCCGGCGAGATATTGCAAGAGAAACGCGATGGACAGCGTCAGACCGGCCGAGAACCCTCCGCCGGGCATGTCGTGGCCGCGCATGAAGAGATAGACGGCGAAAGTGATGATGACAGGAAAGAGCCACTGCATCAGCACGGAGGGCACGAGCAGATACTCGCGCATCATGTCACCGGGCGAACGTTCCGGCTGCTCGTCATCGAAGCGGTTCTGGCTGAGTTGTTGCTCAGGCAGTTCCATGCTGTCCTCGGCCGGACGGAAACGGCGGAGCAGACCATAGACCGTCAGGCCGACGATGCCCAGCACGGCGATTTCGCCCAGCGTATCAAAGGCGCGGAAATCGACGAGGATGACGTTGACGACATTGCGACCGCCCCCCCCTGTGTAGGCGTTCTGCAGGAAGTAGGAGGCGATGGCATCGGGCACCGGCATGGTCATGACCGTGAAGGCCACCATCGACATGCCGATACCGCACGCGATCGCGAGAGAGAGATCCCGGAACCGCCGGAAGCGGCTCTGCAAGGTCATCGCCTCGCCCCGGTCTAGGCTGCGCTTCGGCAGCCAGCGCAGTCCGAGCAGAATGAGGACAGTTGTCACGATTTCGACCAGCAACTGCGTGATGGCAAGATCCGGTGCCGAGAGCCAGACAAAGGTCGTGCAGACGATCAGCCCCACTCCGCCCAGCATGATGAGGGCCGCCAATCGGTGATATTTGGCGGACACCGCAGCGCCGATCGCCAGCGCCATGCCGATCAGCCACAACAGCCCGAACGACGGATCGACGGTCGAGAAGACGATGGGCCTGCGCTCGAAACCCGAGAGATAGAGCGGCAAGGTCGCAGCAACGAAGCCGGTGACAACGATCCATCGGAGTTGGGGCTGGAGATTGCGGGTGCCAAGCCGGCTTTCCGCCAGACGGGCCCAGCGCCAGGAGACGGTCACGAGCACACGCTCGAAAAGTCGTTGTCCGCGCAGCCGGCGGAGATAGGGAGGCCCGTCTTCGCAGCGGGAAAGGTAGTCGCGCATGGCGAAGTAGAGCACGAACCCGCCGATCAGCGCGATGACGCTCATCAGCAGCGGAACGTTGAAGCCGTGCCAAATGCTGAGACTGTATTCGGGCGTCCTGTCACCCAGGACACTTTCGACGGCCGTCTGCAGGAAGGGCCCGATGGAAATCGCCGGCACAATGCCAACGACGAGGCAGACCACCACAAGGATCTCGATGGGAACGCGCATCCAGCGCGGCGGCTCGTGCGGCGTCTCTTTCGGCAGGCCCTCCGGCAACGGGCCGAAGAAGACCGTGTGGATGAAACGCAGCGAGTAGACGACGCTGAAGACGCCGGCAAGCGTCGCGACATAGGGCAGGATCACGTCGAGATAGGAATCCGCGTGGGTTTCCACCGCCTCCGCGAAGAACATCTCCTTCGACAGGAAGCCGTTCAGCAGCGGCACGCCGGCCATGGCGGCACTCGCGACCATGGCCAAAGTCGCCGTGGCCGGCATGAAGCGATAGAGCCCGCTCAGCCGCTGCATGTCCCGCGTGCCGGTCTCGTGATCGATGATCCCGGCCGCCATGAAGAGGGAAGCCTTGAACGTCGCGTGATTGAGCATGTGGAAGATCGCCGCCACCGTCGACAGCGGACTGCCGAGGCTCAGAAGCGTCGTGATGAGACCGAGATGGCTGATGGTCGAATAGGCAAGAAGCCCCTTGAGATCCCGCTGGAACATCGCCAGGAACGCGCCGAGCAACAGGGTCGTGACACCCGCCAGGCCGACGAGGATGAACCACTCATACGTGCCGGACAGCACCGGCCAGAAGCGCACGAGCAGAAAGACGCCCGCCTTCACCATGGTCGCGGAATGCAGGAAGGCGGACACCGGTGTCGGCGCCGCCATCGCATTCGGCAGCCAGAAGTGGAAGGGGAACTGCGCGCTCTTCGTCAGCGCACCGAGCAGGATGAACACAAGGGTCGGCAGATAAAGCGGGTGCGCCCGCACGATGTCCCCGGAGGCGAGGATCTTGTCGAGATCGTAGCTGCCGACAATCTTGCCGAGGAGAAGCATGCCGACCAGAAGGCAGAACCCTCCGATCCCCGTGATCGTCAGCGCCATACGGGCACCGTCTCTGGCCGCCGCACTGGTGTGCCAATAGCTGATCAGCAAGAAGGAGAAGATGCTGGTCAGCTCCCAGAAGATCGACAGCAGGATGACATTGCCGGACACGATGATGCCGAGCATGGCGCCCATGAAGGCCAGCAGGAACGAGAAGAAACGCGGGATCGGATCGTCTTTGCCCATGTAATATCGGGCATAGAGGATGACGAGAAAGCCGATCGAGGTGACCAGCATGGAGAAGATCCAGGCGAAACCATCCAGGCGCAGGGAAAAATCCAACCCGAACTGCGGCAACCACTCCGCCGTGAACCGCAGGACGCCATTCTGCCGGACAAACGGATAGGCGGCTCCGGTCAGGATCAGCGTCAGAAGCGTCGTTGCGCCCGCCACGAAGACCGGCAGATCGCGCGACGTCGTGTTCAAGATGAAAGCCGAGACAACACTGCCGGCAAAGGGAAGGACCAGCAACAGCAGCAAGAGGGTCGAAGCGTCCAGCGTTACCCCAAATCGAATTCCTCCGGTACAATGAGCCTGCGCATGAAGACCACAGACTGGAAATATCTCAAACGTCACCCTAAATAGGCAATATCACCCTAAATGGGCAACTTTGGCGATGATTCAACCCGTTAACGACAATGTTTTTTCACCCGCTCTCTGTCGCGCAGCCCGTGGCTATCTCGGCTGGAGCCAGGACGAACTGGCAAGCCGATCCAGTGTCTCGCGCAGCACCATAAGAGATTTCGAGGGCCACCGTCACGGTTTACATCGCTCCACCGAAGCACAGCTGCGTCTGGCATTTGAAAACGAAGGCCTCCGCTTTACCAATAATGCGGGCTTTCCAGGCCTCATGTGCTGCACCTCGAACGAGGGCTGATCGGGCGAGCCGGCACCGCTCGCCCGATCACGTCCAAAGCCGTCAGACTGCCGGCTGCTCCTGGGCACGCGCATCCATCCGCGACTTGCGGCGCGTCCGCCAGTCTCCGAGGAACAACAGGATCGGCGCTGCGATGAAGACCGACGACGATGCGGCGATGAAGATCCCGAACACCATGGGCACAGCAAAACTCTCTACCGCACTGCCGCCCCAGATCGCCATCGGGACCATTGCCAGGAAGGCCGTCGCCGACGTGTAGAGGCTGCGCGCGAGCGTCTCGTTGATCGACAGGTTGATCAGATCTCTGAAAGGCATGGCCTTGTAGAGACGCATGTTTTCACGCATGCGGTCATAAACCACAACCTTGTCGTTGACGGAGTAACCGACCAGCGTCAGCAGGGCCGCAATCGCCGTCAGGTTGAAGTCAAGCCCGGTCAACGCGAAGAAGCCGATCGTTTTCGTGACATCGAGGATCAGGGTCGCGATGGCACCGACGGCAAACGGCCAGTCGAACCGCACCCAGATATAGACGAGCATCGCGAGCGACGCGAGGATGACCGAGGTCAGACCCGCCGTCGCAAGCTCGCCGCTGACCTTCGGCCCGACCACTTCTGTCCGCTCGATCTTGGCGGAAGCATCGAGGGACTGGATGGTCTGACGGACCTTCTCGACTGCATCGGTCTGTGCCTGCTCGCCACCCGGCTGCCGTTCAAGCCGCAGCATGACATGATTGCTGTCTCCGAACTCCTGCAGTGCCACCTCTCCGAGGTTCAGCCCCTCGATACCGGAACGTAGCCCCGCCAGATCGGCCGGCCCCGTCGTCGAGAGTTCCAGCTGGATGCCGCCCTTGAAATCGACGCCGTAGTTGAGGCCGGGGGTGATGAACAGGATGACGGAGGAGATGGACAGGAAGGCCGACACGCCGATGCCGATCATCCGCGCCTTCATGAAGTCGATCTTGGTTCCGTCCTTGATCAACCGGAATGGCAGGAGCGGTTTGATCGAGATCGTCTTCAGCTTGTAGCGACGGGCAATGGCAATCATCGCCACCCGCACCACCGAAACGGCCGTGAACATCGAAATCGCGATGCCGAGACCCATGGTGACGGCAAAGCCGCGGACGGGACCGGAGCCGAACCAGAAAAGCAGCACCGTGGCAATCAGGGCGGTGACATTGCTGTCGATGATGGTCGAATAGGCCTTGGCAAACCCGTGATCGATGGCGGCAAAGGCCCCTCGCCCCTTCCCCACTTCCTCTCGGATGCGCTCGTTGATCAGCACGTTCGCGTCGACCGCAAGGCCGATGCCCAGCACGATACCGGCGATGCCGGGCAAGGTGAGAGTCGCCCCAAGCAAAGACAGGCCCGCAAAGGTCAGGATGACATTGAGCGTGAGTGCCAGAACGGCAAGCAGCCCCCAGGCGCCGTAAAGGCTCAGGATGAAGACGACGACGAGACCGAAACCGGCGAGACCAGACATGATGCCCATCTCGATCGCGTCGCTGCCGAGATCGGCGCCGACGGTACGTTCCTCGATGACCGTCAGCTTGGCCGGCAGAGCACCGGCCCTCAGCAATGCCGCGAGCGTGTTGGCCTCGTCGACCGAAAAATCGCCGGAAATCTGGCCGGCACCGCCGGTGATCGGCTCGCGGATGACAGGCGCGCTCAGCACCTTGTCATCGAGCACGATGGCAAAGGGACGACCGACATTGTCACGCGTGATGCGGGCAAACCGGTCCGCACCGACACTGTCGAAGCGGAACGAGACCACCGGCTGGCCGCCTTGCGGATCGAACTGCACGCGGGCATCGGTCAAACGGTCACCAGCCAGCAACACGGTCGTCTGCACCGGATAGGAACGCCCTCGGTCATCGACGAATGTCTTCACGCCGGCCGCCCCGGTCTCTCCGAGCAGATGGAAGCTCATCTTCGCCGTGGTGCCCAGGAGCGCGCGCAGCCGCGACGGATCTTGCTCGCCCGGAAGCTGGACGAGGACGCGGTCGGCACCGACGCGTTGAATGGTGGGTTCGGCGACGCCGACCTGGTCGACGCGCTGACGGATTACTTCGAGGCTCTGCTCGACGGCATGGCTCATGCGGGCGGTGATCCCCTGATCGGTGGGGGACATGCGAAGGGTGTCCGTGCCGCTGGTGGTGATCGCAAGTTCGGACGTGCCCGTTCCGGTAAGCGTCGCCACGGGGTTGTTGAGCACAGCGAGCGCGGTTGTCGCAGCGGCAAGCTGCGCGGGGTTGGCAAGCGCTATGTTCACGGCATTGCCATCGCGGCGAACACTGCGCGTCTGGATCCGAGCTTCAAGCAAGGTCGAACGGGCTTCCTGTGTCAGGCTTTGCAGCCATTCGTCGATCAGCGCCGGGCGATCCACTTCAAGAACGAGATGTGAGCCACCGCGCAGGTCAAGGCCGAGCGATACCCGCTGATGCGGCATCCAGGAAGGCAGTCTGGAAAGCGTGGTGTCGGGCAAGACGTTCGGCAAGGCGACGAGCAGGCCGAGCAGGATGACGAGCATATAGCCCATCACCTTCGAAAAGGAGTTTTTCATCGTAAATCCAGCATGTTGCGACCACAGCCATGAGGCGGTGGCACAATCGGGTCGAGCCATCGATCAGATGGCGGCGAAACGGTCAGGCAGGGAGCTGGATTTCAGGGGGCGCGCGAGACCAATAGGGATGCGGCGCGGCGGGATGCAAAAGGGCGGCCGAAGACTGCCGTGTCAGATCGCCAAGACGACACGTCCACAAGCTCGGCACGTCAACCGGAAGGCAGCCGTCGCCAGAGACCCATGGCCGCAGTTTCGGACGCACGGATTGATCGGCGGACGTGAGGAAGCGCGTATCGCCATGACCACCCGCCACGGCCTGCCCGGTGTCAGAACGAGACAGCGCGCCGGCGACGGAGGGACCCGAATGAAAGCGGCCAGAAACATCCCCGCCGAACAGAAGCAGCAGCGACGCGAACAGGCTAACGATGACGGCTGCAAGATGGCTATGCGGTCGGACCCGCGTCTCATCTCTCAGGTTTGGATCGTCCATGATCATCCTTCCACGGATGCATGTGGCACATTTCGCACCATTTTGCCACCCGGCAACGGGAAGGTATTCATGTGTTGATCAGCGCCCGGTCCTGAATGGCGCTCAACCCGCTTTGGGCGGACTTTCTCTCGCGCGCATCTCAGGCAGGGAAGATCCGGCCGACAAGGCAGTCGGCCGGATCGGGGTTTGTTACTTCGTCAGATCTGTCCAGATCCGGGCATAGATCTGCTGCACTTCGGTCGGGCACGTCACCTGGAAATGGGCGGCGGATTTGAACTCGGCCGGAATGTTCATTTCAGGTGCCTTCGGCAGCTCGGGATCCATGAAAGCTTCGGAACCGAGGATCGAATTGGCATAACGTGTGTAGTTGGAGATCAGCGCCGCGTTTTCCGGCTCCATGATGAAGTTCAGGAAGAGCTTGGCATTGTCGACATTCTTCGCATCCGCGAGGATGGCGACATTGTCCTGCCAAAGCGAGAAGCCCTCTTTCGGGAAACCATAGGCAAAGCCGGGGTTCTCGGCGCGAATGCGCATCGTGGCGCCCGACCAGAAGATCGAGGCGTTGAGGTCTTCCTTGATGAATTTCTCGAAGCTCGCATAGTCGATCGAAGCCCAGAAGGGCTTGGCGGCCATCAGCTTGTCGCGGGCAGCTTTCAGGATCGCCTTGTCGGTGGTGCAGGCCTCGCCGCCGACATAGTTGATCGCCATGTCGATGACGTCGTTCATCTGCGGCACGACGTTGATCTTGCCCTTCAGCTCTTCCGGTGGATCGAAGATGACGGCAGAGGTGTTGATGTCGCCCTTGTAGACCTTGGTGTTGACCATCACGCCGGTCGTACCCCAGACCCATGGTGCGGTATAGTGGCGGCCGCTGTCCCAGGAGACGTCGACCCATTGCGGATCGACGTTCTTGAAGTTGGACATCTGGCTGGGCTCGCTCTTCATCAAGAGGCCCTTCTCGATGTAGATCGGCACCACGGAGGCAGACGGCACGACGATGTCGAAGCCATGGCCGCCGGCCTCGATTTTGGCCATGGCGGTCTCGTTGGAATCGTATTCGGTCAGCGTGACCTTCACGTCGTACTTTTCTTCGAATTTCTTGATCAAATCCGGCGGCGTATAGAGGCCGAAGTTGAAGATGTTCAGCTGTCCTTCGGCCAAGGCCGGGAGTGCCGTTGTCAACAGGAGACCTGTCGCCATCGCCAGTCTGGATGCATTGTTCATTGCGTTCTCCTCTGAAAGTTCAGTCTTTCTTTCGCGTTGCTACCCACGACCCGGCCACGATCAGCACGCTGATCAAAAGAAGAAGCGAGGAAATGGCGTAGATTTCTGAGGTGAGGTTCCGTCGGAGTTCACCCATCAGATAGGTCGGCAGGGTTTCCTGCCCTGGAGATTTCAGGAAATCGGTCATGACGAGGTCGTCGAGCGAAACCACGAACGCCAGCATGAAACCGGCCATGATCCCGGGCGCGAGCAACGGGAGCGTTACCCGCCGGAAGGCATAAAAACGGCTCGCATAGAGATCGGCGGCAGCCGTCTCGAGGTTGAGATCCATGCTCGCCAGCCGGGCACGGATCGGCAGATAGGCGAAGGGAATGCAGAAGGTGGTATGGGCCGCGATCAGGAAGCCGAGCCCGGTATAACCCGTGGCCTGCTTGATCTGGCCGATGATGATCAGCAAGGCGATCGCCAGCACGATTTCCGGAACCATGAGCGGCTGGTTCAGAATGACATGCACGATCCCCTCGCCGCGAAAGGCAGCCGTCCGGCTGGTGGCAAGCGCTGCCATCGTCGCCATGATGGTCGCAAGCACCGCCGCCGTCGTGGCAAGAATGAGAGAATTGACGGCCGCATCCATGAATGCCGCATTCTTCAGCGCTGCTGCGTACCATCGCAGCGAAAAGCCTTCCCAGTTGCCGATCACCTTGCCCGCATTGAACGAGTAGGCAACCAGGATCCCCATGGGAATATAGAGGATGACGAAGCAGGTGATGGCCAGGAAGGCCGCACCGGGCAGCCGCTTGACGTTGAAAGTGCCCTCAGCCATGGCTGCGCTCCTTCTTGTCCGAGGTGATGCGCGTGTACCAGACCAGAGCCAGCAGCACGAGAATGGTCAGCGTGATGGCCAGCGCCGCACCCAAGGGCCAGTTACGCCCCTGGCCGAACTGCATTTCAATGAGATTGCCGAGCATCATCGATTTACCCCCACCCATGATGCGGGGTGTAACATAGGCACCCAGCGCCGGTACGAAGACCAGAATGGAACCCGCGATGATGCCGGGCCGAACCAGCGGCAGAATGACCCGGCGCAGGCAGTAGTATCGGGAGGCGTAGAGATCGTAGCTCGCTTCGGCCAGGGTGAAGTCGAACTTCTCGATGGCCGCATAGACCGGCAAGACCATCAGGGGCAGGAAGACATAGGCCATACCCAGAAGCACCGCGAAGTTGGTGAACATCAACTGGAGGGGCTCGTGAATAACTCCGAGCGCCAGAAGGATGCGGTTCAGCACACCTTCGGAGCGGATCATTTCCTGTACCGCGATCGTGCGGACCAGAAGATTGGTCCAGAAGGGTATGGTGATCAGGAACAGCCAGAAACCGCGCTGTGACAGGGGGCGGGTGGCAATGAACCACGCCGTTGGCAGGCCGAAAATCAGGGTAATAAGGGTGGTTGCAAGCGAGAGACCGACCGAGCGGCCGAGGATGACCAGATTGGCATTGGACACCGTCACGGTGTCATCGAATATGTCCCGCTCGAAGAGGACGGAGAACCAGCCGTTTGTGGAGAAGGTCCATTTGACATTGCCGAAATCGCCGGGGCTCAGGAATGAATAGAGGAGCACGACACCGAGCGGCAGGATCGAAAACAGCATGATCGTCACGATCGCGGGCAACAAGAGGCCCCAGCGGCGGGACGTCTCGGTCAGTTTCATGGACGCTCCTCCCCATCTGCAATAATCCGGAGCGCCTCGACAGGCAGCGCGACGGAGATCGCTTCACCTTCGGCGAAACTGCGCCCCCCGTTGAGGCTTTTCTGCACACGGGCGACGAGAGCGGTGCCATCGGGCAGAGCGAGATGCACATGGCTGTCGGTGCCGAGGAAGACGACCTGCGTCACGGTTCCCGTGAGGTTGAGTGCATGGGGAAGGTTTGCCCCCAGCGCCACGTGCTCGGGACGCACCATCAGCGTCACAGGGCCGTCCGCAGCACCTGGCATGGCAACCTGCGCCGTCCCGACATTGACCAGACCATTCGCGGCCCGACCGGACAGGAAGTTGGATTCTCCGATGAAGCCTGCGACGAAACGATTGGCCGGGTTCTTGTAGAGTTCGCCCGGCGTGGCGATCTGCTGAACGCGTCCACCGCTCATGACCGCAATCCGGTCAGACATGGTCAGGGCTTCTTCCTGGTCATGCGTCACGAAGATGAAGGTCAGACCGGTCTCGCGCTGCAGGCGCTTCAGTTCGACCTGCATCTCCTTGCGCAATTTCATGTCGAGTGCCGACAGGGGCTCGTCGAGAAGCAGGATCCGCGGCTTGGCGACGAGCGCCCGGGCAAGGGCCACCCGCTGCTGCTGACCGCCGGACAGCTCGACGCTCTTGCGGTGCTTCAGGTGCGACAGCTGGACCAGCGTCAGCATGGCATCCACGGCGGGGTCGATCTCGCTGCGGGGGCGGCCCAGAGCATCAAGCGCAAAGGCGACATTCTGGCCCACGGTCATATGTGGGAAAAGAGCATAGTTCTGGAACACCGTATTCACGGGCCGCCGGTTGGGCGGCATCGGGGCGATGTCTTCGCCGTCGAGCACCAGAGACCCGCTACTCGGGCTGCTGAACCCGGCGATCAACCGCAACAGCGTGGTCTTGCCACAGCCCGAAGGCCCCAGAAGTGTGAAGAATTCGCCCTCAGCAATGGAGAAGCTTACTTCATGCAGCGCGGTGACAGTCCCGTTCCCATGACCGAACCGCTTGGATAGTTCTCGGATATCAAGCATGTGCCTCTCGTTCCCCAAAGGTCTTTGTAATATGCGTATTGACAAAATTTCTTTAGTCAATAAAATTTTTTATCGAAGCAAATATTTTATGGCGAAATGCTGATGTCCGAACTGTCCAGTCATGTAACCTCAGGGGAGCCCGGGCTGAGAAGTCGGAAAAAGGCAAAGCGACGCGATGAGATCATAGCCGTCGCAAGGACGCTGTTTGATCAGCAAGGGGTCGACGCGACCACCATGGCTGACATCGCCGCAGCAGCCGGCATATCCCCGCCCACGGTGTTCAATTACTTCGGATCGAAGGATGGCGTCCTCATCGCGCTGATCAGCGAGGGGACAACGGAGGCCCGCGAAAGCGACCGGCACCAGCACTGGCGAGAAGGAACGGATCTCGGGGCCCTGCTGGTCGGGCTGTTCCTTCGTGTTTCGCGTCGCACTCTGGAGATCGCAGACAAACGGGTTTGGCGTTACGCGGAAGCGGCAGCCATTCGCCATCCAGACACCGAACTCGCAGTGCAATATCAGGGCGTTTCGGAAGCGTTGGTCGAGGTTGTCGGAGAATTCGTGGCGGATCTCGATATTCGAGCGAAGTCCGGAGAAGAAATCCCGCCGACTTTCGTCGCCAGGCTGTTCCACGATGTCTGGATGCCCTGCTTCATCAGCCTCATCACCAATGAAGACCAGAGCCTTGCGCAGCATGAAGCCGTTCTGCGGCGACGGATACTGCCACTCGTGACCCTGCTGTTCGACGAGCGCAGCATCCAGACTCCCAAGCGCAAAGGATAATCCGCATGACGGCATCGCTGCTCTTCATCAATGCCCGCGTCCTGACGATGGATGCAGGTAAACCGCATGCGAGTGCGCTTGCCGTTGCCGGCGATCGTATCCTTGCAGTCGGCGACGAGGGTGATGTTCGCGCGTTTGCCGGACCAGAGACCCGCATCATCGATGCCGACGGTGCGACCCTCATGCCGGGTTTCGTCGAAAGTCATCTGCACATCTTCTCCGGTGCCTATGGCCAAACCCTGCTGCAGCTTGCCGAGATCAGGGGCTTCGATGCCATGAAGGCGGCGGTCGCCGCTTTCGCCGGCGCACGACCGGATGAAGGCCTTCTGTTCGCACAGGGCGCGGACTACGAAATCCTCGGCAAAGGCACCCGTCTCGATCGCCACGCACTTGACGCCATGTGTCCCGATCGGCCCCTGGCCGTCATGGCCTACGACTTCCATACGCTCTTCGCCAATACGGCGGCCCTTAAGTCGGCCGGCCTCTTGCACGGACGCGACCTGCCGGTTGGGAATGAAGTGGTCATGGGCGACGACGGCCTGGCGACGGGAGAACTGCGGGAGAAGTTCGCACTTCTCCCCGTTCTGGAACTGCGCACCTCAGGCGGACGCGAAATGCTCGGCATGTCCGGCATCGAACCACCCGTGGCGCCCACGCAAACGGAGTGGCGGGAGGACATGGACGTCCTGAAGGCCGGAATGCGTTTCGTCGCATCGAAAGGTATCACCTCCATCCACAATATGGACGGCAACCGGCACCTGATGGAACTGTTGCGCGACGTGGAAAAGGAAGGCGGATTGCTGGCCCGCACCTCCGTCCCGTTTCATCTGACGCGCGAGATGCCGCTCGCTGAACTGGAACGCGCCTCCGCCATGACCCGCGACTTCACGGGAGACACGCTGACCTGCGGCCGAGTCAAGATCTTCGTCGACGGCGTGATCGAAAGCGGCACGGCGGCAATGCTGGCCGACTATGCCGACCGCCCGGGTCACAGGGGTGAGCCGATCTTTGACAGCGAGAGTTTCCGGGAAGCGGCAATCGAGGCGGATCGTCGCGGACTGCAGATTACCGTCCATGCCATCGGCGACGCAGCTGTGCGCATTGCACTCGATGGCTATCAGGCCGCCCGAGACGCGAACGGTCCCCGTGACAGTCGCCATCGCGTCGAGCACGTGGAAATGATCGACCCCGCCGATGTGCCGCGATTTGCCGAACTCGGCGTGATCGCCTCGTTCCAGCCGCTACACGCTCCGGTCGGTGAGACACCGACATCTCGCAGCATCGGGGCGGAGCGCGCACCGCATGCCTATGCCTGGCGCACCCTTGCAGAAGCCGGGGCGACCGTTGCCTTCTCCTCGGATTGGCCGATCGTGCCGGTTGACCCGCTGCTTGGCATCCAGACGGCACTCACCCGGGAACCGCACATCGCCGGATTGCCGGACCAGCGTCTGTCACTGCACCAGGTGCTCGAGACCTTCACCTGCAACGGCGCTTATGCCGGCCATATGGAGCAGAAGACCGGCCAGCTGAAACCGGGCATGTTTGCCGACCTCGTGCTCCTGTCCGGCAACATCGAAACGACACCGGCGCAGGACATTGCGTCACTCGGCATCGCCATGACCGTCTGCAACGGAAGGATCACCCATGAAGCCTGAGGACGTCTCCGCCGACATGACCAGCCTCGGTGCCGGGGAGACACTGGGGCCACCGACCCTCGTCAAGGCTTGCGTAATCCGCGCGGATATCGGTCCGGCGATCGAATATACGACGACGGACGGCCACGTCCGTGCCTTCTTCCCCATCGCCGGCGGCGAAGCACGCGGCGCTGGCTGGAAGGGACGCATCCTGCCGGGCGGTGCCGATTTCGCCATTGCCTTGCCGGATGGCTCCTATGCGATCGAGGCTCGATACTTCCTCGAACTCGAAGACGGCACACCGCTCATGGTCACCAATGCCGGCAAGATGGTCCGGCAAGCCGATGGCAGCTATCGCGGGCGGACCCGCGCCACGCTCGAGGTGCCAGAAGGTCCTCATGCGCATCTCGGCAAGCAGGTGTATTTTGGCACGGCACTGGCCGAGCCCGACGACCAGGACCACGTCTATATCGAGCTGTGGGCAGCGCCGATCTGAAGGCGAACGACCCACCCTTCGCCAGCTACGACGGCCGAACCGTCAATCGGATCGGGCCGTTCTGGCAACGTCCTGAAGGCTGAGAAAGGCACGGTAACGTCTTTCATGGATATCTGCGATGTCCCCGCCGCTTGGATCATATTGAGCGGCCATATGGGAAAGTGCGGCCATCGCATCGCGAACATCGGCGAAAGCACCTGCCGCTACGCTGCCAAGAATAGCCGAACCCAAAAGCACAGGTTCGGCTGCAGCCGTTGCAACGACAGGCTTGCCGCACGCGTCAGCCAAGATCTGCCGAACAAGCGGACTTGCCCCGGCACCTCCGCTGATCACGACCCGCTCGACGGAAGCACCGGCCTTGGCCTGAGTTTCGATGATCTGACGCAATCCATAACCGATACCACAAAGGCCGGCGACGTAGAGCGCGACCAGATTGTCGAAGTCTCGCTCCATTCCGAGACCCGCGATGATCGCCCGGGCATGCGGATCGGCAAAGGGAGCACGGTTGCCGAGGAACTCCGGCACGACATGCAGACCGGCCGCAAGCGTAACCGCCTCTGACGCCGTAGAGACCTTGCCGGCTGCGATCCCGGCCATATAGGCCGGAAGTGCCTGGCCCGCTTCACGCGCCTGGGCGGCTGCTTCAGCGGCGGCCGGATGAAAGGACAGCAACTGATCGATCGCCGCACCGGCGGCACTCTGGCCACCCTCGTTCAACCAGAGACCGGGGACCATGGCGGAGTAATAGGGTCCCCAAACCCCCGGCACGAAGATCGGCTCGGTGGTGGAAGTCATGGTGCAGGACGAGGTGCCGAAGACGTAAGCCAGGTTTTCCGACGGATTTCCGCCGATGCCGACGGTGCCGATGCCGCCGGCATGGGCGTCGATCATCCCTGCGGCCACGGACGTACCGGGCGTCAACCCCATCGCTTCGGCCGCCGCCACGGTGAGCCCCCCCTCCAGGCGCGCGCCCGGCTCCACCATCTGCGTACCGATACGGGAAAAACTCTCGGCCGCGAATTCCTCGAGGCCGATCTTCTCGAAATAGCTCGCATCCCAGCGCGCCTCATGGGCGAGATAGGTCCATTTGCAGGTGACCGTGCAGGTCGAGCGGGAGAGATCGCCCGTCGATTTCCAGGTGAGAAAATCGGCCAGATCGAAAAACTGCCATGCGGCCGCAAAGGTCTCCGGCCGGTTCTCCTTGAGCCACAGGATCTTTGGCGTTTCCATCTCCGGCGAAATGCGCCCGCCTACATAGCGAAGCACATCGTGCCCCCCGGCATTGATCCGCTCGGCCTGGACTACGGCGCGATGGTCCATCCACACGATAATGTCGCGCTCGGCGTCTTCCGACGGACCGACAGCGAGCGGCATTCCCCCCTCGCCGAGCACGACGAGCGAGCAGGTCGCGTCGAATCCGAGCCCGATCACGTGCGCGGGATCAACACCCGACCAGGCGACCGCCTCGCGGATGGTGGTGCAGACAGCGCTCCAGATCTCCGTGCTCGACTGCTCGACGATCGAACCCGCCTCACGAAAGAGCGTGATGTCGCGCTTGGCGACGGACAGCATTTTGCCGGTAAGATCGAAAAGCCCCGCACGCGCGCTGCCGGTTCCGACATCGACGCCGATGACGTAGCGGGGCGCGCCCTCGGTCGAGTTCTGTGCTGGGGCCATGATCATCCGCTCGGTTGTTCGTATCAATTCGAAACCCTGGGACGCGCGATATCGTTCGAGCCTTCCGCTTCGGGACCCAATCCGTAGCTCATCCGCTTCATCTGTTCGATCACGCGCGACATTTCCTCATCGGACAGGATCGGAGGTTCACCCAGCGTCAGCACCTGCACATACATGCGTGACAGGGTCTCGACCTCGATCGCCAGCCACAGCGCCTGTTCCAGGTCCTTGCCGAGCGAAATCTGGCCGTGCTGACCAAGCAGGCAGGCGAGGCGGCCGTCGAGCGCCTTCAGGGCGTGATCCGAAAGCGCCTGGGTGCCAAAGGTGGCGTATTCCGCGCAGCGAACCGTCGTTCCGCCGGCAACGCCCACCATGTAGTGGAAAGCCGGAATGGTCTTGTGGTGGCAGGCGAGCGTTGTGGCATACATCGAATGGCAATGCAGCACCACGTTGATATCAGGCCGGTTCTTCAGGATGTCGCGGTGGAAACGCCATTCGGAAGAGGGTCTGCGGCCGACATAGGTGCCGTCGAAATCCATCTCCACGAGATCGTCCGGCGTCATGATGTCATAGGGCAGCGAGGACGGGGTGACTAGAAAACCCGTTCCAGAACGGACGGAGAGATTGCCGGCCGTGCCCTGATTGATGCCGCTGGAATTCATCCTTCGGCAGATCTCCACCATCTTGCGGCGCAGGTCCTGGTTTTCAGTATCGGTCATGGGAATGTCCTTTCAGAAGAAGGTTTTGCCTGGCGGGCAAGTTCACGCCAGCGCCGGTGATAGGAGGTCGTGATATCAGGGGGCGCCTGGAAAACGTCGGCGCTGCGCAGATGCAGACTGTCGGAAGCGCTGCTCGTGCCGTGGGATGCGAGAAGTGCCGCACCCGTCGCAACGCCATAGGCGTCGAGATTGAAAAGCGTCTCGCCCCTGCCGCGAAAGGCGGCAACGAGAGGGGCAAACAAGGGGTCTTTCAGATAGGTGCCGTCAAGAACTGCTGTTCCCTCGACCTTCAAGGCATCCAGACACTCGGCCGAGAGTTGAGCCACGTAGATGAGCGCCAGGGCGCGGCGCTCGACGGCGCTCTGTGGTTCGGGCCCGACGACATGCCCGAGCCGGGCACTGCCGGGGAAAAATCCATCGCCGTCACCGAAGCTTGGCACCGCCATGGTACCACGCCCGATCAGCGCCATCACCGTGGCAGGGTCGACGGCAGCACTTCCGGTGCCCTCACCTGCAACATGAACGAATTCCCGGCCACCCATGGCCAGGGCACCCGCAACCGGATGCCCGAACACGTCGCTGTTGATCGTCATGCCAGCCGCTTCATCGAGATCATCCAGCCGGGTCCTGCGGCTCATGCCGACAATCCAGGTGCCGGTGGACAGGATCGCGGCATCGGTCAGACCGGCAGCCTGGTAGCGGTAGAGATTGGCGCTGCTATCGTGGATGCCGACCAGCACGTCGAGGGCGGGCGGCAGTCCGTAGCGCTGGGCCAGGGCCGGACGCACAGGACCAAGGCTGGACCAGGCCGGTGCGAAGGGAGGCAGCAGACGTTCCCAACCCCTCGTCGTGACGATAGGCGTCGGCCTGTTGTCCGGGATGTTCCACAGATGTGATTGCGCGCCGAGGCATGAGGCTTCCGAAACGGCGCTTCCCGTCATCCGCCAGGCCCAATATTGCGGCAGGCAAAGGAACCAGCGGGCGGTGGCGAAGCGCTCCGGCTCGGCCATCTCCATCCACAGCATCTGACGTGCCTGATGGGTCGCGCCGTGCATGATCGCACTGCCACGATCACGAAAGGATCCGGCAAGCGGCGCATAGGCCTCCCGAACCGCCGACGGCAACGGCTGTTCATAGTCGATCATCGGCAGCACCGCGCCATCCCCTGCATCGGGATCGGAACCGACCAGCACGCCACCGGAACCATGGGCGGCAGACACGAAGGTCTTGATCGGATGCCGGCGGGCGAGCGTGGCAAGTCCTTCGAACACCCAGTCGCCAAGTGCTGCGAGATCGTGGTGCTGCCACGGCGGGCCGGGCCGGACGGGATTTGCAATGGAGAGCGTCTCCACCACGTCACCCGTCGCCGTCATGGCGTTCAGCTTCACATTGGTCTTGCCGACGTCGAGGACGCAGATGCTGGCTGATGCCGTGTGATCAATCATCGTCGCCCCCCGGTGAACGCTGGGAGAATGCCTGCGGATCGAAATCTTTCATGGCGCTCCCGTCTCCCTCAGTTGGCGAGCCGCAGGTCCGGATCGGCACTACCCTCGATGATCGCGACGCCGTTTGGCAGATCGTTCTCCTCCAGCTTGAACCGGATCTGCTCCGGCGAAAGACCGTATCCCTGCCAGCGTTCCGTAAGACGCCGCCGAAGCTCCGCCTGCGTCACATCGACGAATACGGCAAAGTCGAAGATCGGCTTCAACCTGTCCCAGGGTGGCTGCCGGAGCAGCAGATAGTTCCCCTCGCAAAGGATGATCCCGGTCCCACGGTCGATCAGCCGTCCGCCTGCCCGTGCGATCTCGATCTGGCGGTCGAAGACGGGCACCGCGATCGTCTCCTCGGCGTTCTCCTTCAGTCGCAGCAGCATGTGCCTCAAGCCATGGGCATCAAATGTGTCGGGTGCACCCTTGTGGGCTCGCCGTCCCATCGCGTCGAGCACATGATCGTCGTAATGGTAGCCATCCATCGGGAAGACAGCGGCAAGCCCCGGCCGGTCACGGTTGATGCTGTCGGCGACGGCTTCGGCAATCGTCGACTTTCCCGATCCGGGCGCGCCGGCAATGGCAAGCAGGACCCGCGCACCGCCCCTGCCCGCATGCAGCCTCAGGGCTTCCCGAGCCAGTATGCTTATATTGTCTTCGATCGCCGCCATCGACAGCACTCCCTGGCGAGGTCGGACCCGGCCAAATGCCGGATGCCGACAGATCTCTTCCTATCGATCAGATGAGGCCGTATTGCGCAGCCTTGTTGCGCAGGAAGGGAAGGCCATTGTCCATCACCTCTTCCATGTCGCGCGCCACCGGCCGCCAGACGGCAAGCCCGTAGGCCACTTCGGGCGGCATGTTGATGAAGCTTTCCATGGCGAGTCCGCCCTTGAAGCCGATGGCAGCAAGCGTTGCGTAAATCTCGTCCCACGGCACATTGCCGTATCCGGGCGTGCCGCGATCACTTTCCGAGAGGTGGATATATTTCAGGTGGTCACGCGCGACGAGAATGCCGTTCGCCGCACCCTTTTCCTCGATATTCATGTGGTAGGTATCGAGATGCACGAAGACATTGTCGGCACCCACCCGCTCGACGACATCGACCGCCTGCTGCGCCGAATTGACCAGGTGGTTCTCGTAGCGGTTCACCGCCTCGACGCCGAGCTGTATGCCGAAGCGCTTGGCGTGCTTGGCTGCGGCATCCAGAACGCGGGTGATATTGTCGTATTCGGCTTGGGTCGGCGGCACGCCTGTCCTTTCGCCGATCCCGCCATAGATGACGCCTGAAAGCGCTTCGCCGCTCATCTCTGCGGTCTTTTCGATCGCGACCTTCAGATGGTCGATCGCCGCATCCGGACGGACCGAGGCCCAGGCGCTCTCCGGCAGCCCGAGCGAGCAGACGGCCCTGAGCTTGTTCTTTTCCAGAAGATCGCGCGTATGCTTCGCATCGACGGCCGGTGCGTTGAGCAGGGCGATCTCGATGAAATCCATCTTGTAGTGGACAGCCCCCGCGATCGCCTTTTCCGCGCCTGCGCGATCCCAGTTCATGGTCCACATGCTCGTGTGAACGCCAAAGCCTTCCATAACCATACTCCTCTATTTGTTTTTCTTAATGAATTTGACCGAAACCCAGCGCAGCATCATGACGGCGATGAGCAGCAGCCCCCAGAAGGCCGTCGCGAGATGCTGGTTTGCACCGAGCAGATTGAGCCCCGACGACAGCAGTTGCAGGACGACGAGGGCGACAAACACCGGGATCACCCGTCCGAAACCGCCGAAGGGATTGATGCCGCCAAGGAAACAGGCGAGCACCGTGATGAGCAGGTAAGATTCGCCATGGCCGACGCGCACGGAGTTGAAGCGTGCGAGCATGATGATCCCGGCAATTGCCGCGATCGCCCCGGACAGCACATAGACAAGCACCAGCACCTTGCGCGTATTGATGCCGGAATAGCGGGCGGATTCGATATTGGAGCCGATCATATAGGTCGAAAATCCGAGCTTCGTCCGCGACAACACGACGTGTGTCGCGGCCACGCAGCCAAGAAGGATCAGCAGCGGCACCGGCATTCCGAGTATGCTGCCATGGCCGATCGGCGCGACGAAGCTCGGGAAGCCCGAGATATCGCCGCCACGGGTCAGAAACTCGCCGAGACCGCGCAGGAAGATCATCATCGACAATGATACGAGGATTGGATGGGCTCGGGTAAACGCGATGACCAGCCCCATCACCAGTCCGCTGGCCGCTCCGACACCGATGGCAAGCATGGATCCGAGAACGAACGCCGCCGGACCGGCATCGATGCCACCATTCGCTTGCAGAACCCAGGCGAGCGTCAGACCCGCTATGTTGGCGGTGAAGGTGATTGCAAGGTTCAGACCACCGGTCAGGATCGGCATCAGCATGGCGAGCGTCAGGATCCCGAGTTCCGGCAGCTGGAACGCAACGGAGCCGAAGGTGGCGGCGGTAAAAAACTGCGGCGAAGCGAGGCCGAAGACGATCAGCACCGCAAGGAGTGCGGCAAGTGGCCCGGCCATGTCAGGCCCGAAGATGGCGTTGAAACGTGCGACGAGCCTATTCATGCCGCCCCTCCCTTTGAATCGGTATCGGACAGAGCCTGTTTGCGCGGGCCGAAAAGCCCATCAAGGCGCCCGCTCGACAGCGTGATGGCGACGAGGATGATCGCGCCGACAATCATCTTGAAGGCGAAGGGCGATACGCCCATCAGGTTCAGGCCGTTCTGGGTGATCGACACCAGCAGCACCCCGAGCACGCAGCCCATGACCGAGCCCTTGCCGCCGCCCAGGCGGGCACCGCCCAGAACCACGGCGGCCAGCACGTCGAGCTCCCGGCCGTAAAGGGCATTGGGCACCACTTCCTGGGCATAATGTGCCTGCATCAGCCCCGCGATGCCCGCCATCAGCCCGAGCCAGCCAAAGGCGATATACTGCATCGCGCCGACATTGATGCCGAAGCGGCGCGCCCCTTCCGGATTGTCGCCAAAGGCATAGAGCTGGCGGCCGGTCGTGGTCCGCGTGACGAAGAGCCATGTGGCGACGACGCAAATCAGCATGACGACGACGGGAAGCGTGATTTCAGCCCAGCTGCCGTCGGCCATCTCCCGCTCATAGACAATCACGCGCGTCGTCAGCCAGTCGGGCAGGTTGTAGATCGACACCCCCTTGGTGAAGAACATCAACAGACCGAAATAGACATTGAAGGTCGAAATCGTCGCAACGATCGAGATGATGTTGAAGCGGTGGATCAGGAAGGCATTGATCAGTCCGAGAGCGATACCGAACACTGAGGCGATGAGCAGCCCCGAGATCCAGTCGCCGCCGCCGATCTGGGCGAGTGCAAGCGCGGTCGCGTACTGCACGACCGAAGCCGCCACGGCAAACGAGATATCGATGCCGCCTGCGATCAGCACCACGAGCAGGCCCACGGCGAAGATGATGTTGACCGCACTGATGTTCAGCAGGTCGAAGGCATTGCCGAGGGTGAAGAAGCGATCGGTCAGGAACGAAAGCGCAAGGCTCATCGCCGCGATCACCAGGATCAGGACCATTTCGGTCGTGTGGGAAACGAGCAGCTTACGCATATACGGCCGCCTCCATATCCGTGAGCGTCGTCATGCGCGGATCATAGCTCGCCTTGATCCTCCCCTTGTCCATATGAAGGACCCGGTCGGCGTTGAAAAAGACTTCCGGCACTTCGTCCGAAATCAGGATGATGGCGAGACCCGCCTCGGCAAGACGAGCCACGATCTCGAAGATGCCGGCCCGCGCGCCGACATCGACGCCCACAGTCGGGGCATCGAGGATCAGGACCCGCGGGTCCGTGGCCAGCCATTTGGCAATTGCCACCCGCTGTTGATTGCCGCCCGAGAGCGTGGAAATCGCGTCTTCGGGACGTCCAATCTTGACGCCAAGGTCAGCAATCCAGCGTGAGACGAGTGCCTTCTTGTGATCAGGTGCGATCAGCCCGCGGCGCATGATGCGGTTCAGAGACGCCATGACCAGGTTGTCGGCAATCGATTGCGGTTGATTGAGGCCGAGCGCCAGCCTGTCCTCGGAAAGATAGGCGATACCGGCCGAGATCGCCTCCCGGTTCGACGCAAACGACAGCGGCCGCCCATCGAGACGGATCTGCCCCGCATCCGGACGTCGCATGCCGAAGAGGGTCAGTGCGAGTTCTGTGCGCCCCGACCCCAGAAGGCCGGTGATGCCGAGCGTTTCCCCGCGACGCAGATCGAAACTGATCTGCGAAAACTCCCCGTCCCGGCTCAAACCCTCGACGGAAAGCACCACCGGTTCTTTTTCCATGTCGCGGGCACGAACGTTCTGATCGAAGGTCCGACCGGTCATCAATTCCGTGACCTTAGACTGGGTCATGCCTTCGACCGGGTAGACGCCGACGAGTTTTCCATCCCGCAGCACGGTCAGGCGCTGCGAGATTTCCAATACCTCGGCCAGCCGGTGGCTGACGAAGACGACCGCCACGCCCGACGCCGAGAGATTGCGCACGATGTCGAGCAGATAGTCCGTTTCGGTCTGGGTGAGCGAAGCCGTCGGTTCGTCCATGAAGACGATCCGGGCGTCCCCGACCAGCGCGCGCGCGATGGCGACGATCTGCCGTTGCGCAATCGCGAAATCCTTGAGCGGCCGGTCGACATCGAAGGTCACGCCAAGTCGCGCGAGCGCCTTCTCTGCAATGTCCCGGATCCGGGTATAGTTGACGAGCCGTGGCGTGGCACCAGACAGCGTCTGGAAGGCAATGTTTTCGGCCACCGTCATTTCGGGAAACAGGGCAAGGTCCTGCCAGATGACCTGAATGCCGAGGGACTGCGCCTTGCCGGGGCTCATCTGTGCGACGGGCTCTCCGTCGAACACGATCTCGGCGCCGGGCGCCGGACGATAGACGCCGGTGATCACCTTGATGAGTGTGCTTTTGCCGCATCCGTTTTCGCCGGCCAGGCAGTGCACTTCACCGGGCATCACCTCGAACGAGACGTCTTTCAGGGCCTGCACGCCTCCGAACGTCATGTTGATGCCGCGCAACGAGAGAAGCGGCCGGGCCACCTTGCCCTGATCCGTCACGGTATTCATGGAAGAACCTGTCTGCTGTCATGCCGGGTTGGGTCCGGTGTCCGGCTAAGGGCTGCCGGACACCGGTTGCTCAGCGAAGATCCGGAGCTGCAGGGGGCTACAGGTCCGGAACCGGGGAGGTCTTTCGCTGGATCAGAGCCCCATGGCCGCGAGTTCGTCGACGGTATCCTTGTTGATCGCCAGCAGCTGGTCGACGATGATGTCGTTGCCAGCCGGCTTGATCACGCCGAGACCCGGGATGTCGTCGCCTTCCTTGATGCTTTCACCCTTGATCAGGCGGTCCGCCATGGTGACGAACACTTCGCCAGCCTGCTTCGGATTCCACATGAAGCCGCCGGCAATGGCATCGGCCTTGATCAGCTTCTGGCCCTGGCCTGGCGAGAAAGGACCGATGACGAAGATCTCGCCTGTCTTGCGGCGTTCTTCGACGGCACGGCCGGCACCGATCGGTCCCTGGCTGCCGAAGGCGAGGAATCCCTTGAGATCCGGATGCGCCGCGATCAGATCGAGCGCGGTGGAGCGGCTCTTGTCGACATCTTCTGCGACACCGTAGCGATCGCCGACCAGTTTCATGTCGGGATAATTCTTCTGGAGATAGGCGATGGCCGCATCTGCCCACGCGTTGTGGAGCGGGACGGTGAGCGAGCCGACATAAACGGCATACTCGCCCTTGCCACCCATCTTCTCGGCAAGCAGCTTGGCATGCGCTTCACCGAAACCTGTCGATGACGCGAGTTCGAAATTCCAGTCGGCGCCCTTCTGCGAGGGCGATTCATGCGTCACGACCTTGATGCCGGCCGCCTGCGCCTTTTGAAGTACGGGCTCAAGGACCTTGGCGTCGTTCGGAACCACGCCGATGACCTTGACGCCCTGGGCGATCAGGTCTTCGATGGCACGGACCTGCAGAGCCGGGTCCGCACTGGTCGGACCGACCATGAAGGCGTCGATCCCGAGCTTCTGCCCCTGTTCCTTGATGCCGGCCTCCATGGCATTGAACCACGGAATGCCACCGATCTTCACGACGACACCGACTTTCGGCGCATCGGCCGCGTAGGCGACAACGGCACCGGCAAGCGAAAGCGATGCGGCAAGAGCCGCCACGATAAGCCTTTTCATGTTCTCTCCTCCTCAAGGATCGTCAAAAACGATCTCCACCCGCAGCCTTCGCTCACGGACGTCTCAGGTTTCCTCTTGGCCCGGGAATACCCTTGCCTCCCATCGCCTCCTCCGGCGAACCACCCTGCACAATCGATGTTTCTTTTTTGCACAATCGATGGTGCAATCAATATCCGTCAAGGTTACACTTTCGTCAAGAGGGGAATTTTCCTAAAGAAGGCCGGCAGGGAGACGCAGATGAGTGACATGGGGAAAAAGAAGGCGACGATCTATGACCTTTCGGTCCTGTCGGGATGCTCGCCATCGACCGTGAGCGCCGTCTTGAACGGCAGTTGGCGCAAACGGCGCATCAAGGAAGCGACCGCGCAGCTGATCCAGGGGCTCGCGGAAGAGCATCAATACACCGCGAATTTGCAGGCCCGGGGACTGCGCTCCTCACGTTCCGGCCTTGTCGGCCTGCTCCTGCCCATCCATGACAACCGCTACTTTTCGTCCATGGCACAAACCTTCGAGGCGGAGGTCAGAAGCCGCGGGCAATGCCCCGTCGTTGTCAGCGCATGCCGTGACCCTGACGAAGAGCGGCAGATCGTCGAAACCCTTATTTCCTATTCGATCGATGAGCTGTTCATCGCCGGCGCCACGGATCCGGACGGCGTCCACGAAGTTTGCATCAAGGCAGGCCTCAGGCATGTCAACATCGACTTGCCCGGCACACGCGCGCCCTCGGTGATCTCCGACAATTTTGAAGGTGCGCGCATGTTGACCCGCGCCATCATCGAGCAGGCCCAGCAGGACGGTGCGGTCCCGATCACCGCAGACGAGGTCTACCTCTTCGGCGGTCGTGACGACCATGCGAGCCGCGAACGCATTCGTGGCTTCCGCGACATCAAGATCGCGATGCTGGGAGAGAGCCCGGAAGCCTGCATCCAGCCGACAGGTTACTCCCCCGCCATGACAGCGCGCGCCTTTGAAACATTCTACGAATCCCATGGCAAACTGCCACGTTGTTTCTTCGTCAACTCCTCGATCAACCTCGAAGGCCTGATGCGCTTTCTCGGACAGCATCCACACGAGACCTTCGCCGACATCGTGGTCGGCTGCTACGACTACGACCCGTTCGGATCATTCCTGCCCTTCCCCGTTTACATGATCCGGCAGGACAGCGAGGCCATGATTGCCGAGGGGTTCCGGATCCTCGACTCCACACGCCCTCCGGCGATCACGCATCTCATTCAGCCGATGCTGGTGCCTCCAAGGACCGCGCTCACCGGACCGCTTGATGCCCTGAAGGACATCGACTGAAGGCAGGTTGCGCTTGCCCCGGTGACGGGCAAGTTCTGCAACCCGCTGAATTGGCGGCCCATTTTCGTGCCGCGTTTGTCTCAACTCCAAAATACGAAACCTGCCGCCGGTCGCGATCCGCCACGCGTCCGCGCGCTCCCTTGCCCTGCCATGCGGCATATCGGGCATGGCGCGTGCGGTGGCCTCGATCACCCAGAATTGAGCACGATTGACAATCGACGCAACTCTCAAATAGTCTCCCTATCATTTGATAGGGAGACTCAAATGGGAGAGCAGACTATGAAAACATCGACACAGGGAGACGCCAGCCAACTGGCTGACCTCGGGTTCAAACAAGAGTTGAAGCGCGATATCGGGTTGTTCTCGGTATTCTCGATCGGCGTGGCGACAGTGGCGCCCGTCGTCGGCCTCTACGCGATCTTCTCGCTTGGAATTCAGCTGACGGGACCGGCCTGGATCTGGCTGCTTGTTCTGTCCTTGGCCGGCCAGTTGACGGTTGCCTTTGTCTATTCGGAACTGGCATCCGAGTTCCCGGTGGCGGGTGGGCCTTATCACTGGACGAGCCGGCTGGCGGGCAAGGGCTATGGCCTGGTGACCGGCATTATCTATGCCCTGGCGGTCACCGCCGCCTTGGCGACCGTTGCCTATCTGGCAGCCCCGTGGGTCAGCCTGCTCTTGACCGGGACCGAACCCAAGGGAATTGCACGAGCGGCCATCGCGATGGGGCTGCTTCTGGCCGCGCTCATCGTCAATGCCCGCGGCATACGCCTCGCGTCGTTCCTGGTGAACATCGGCATTGCGGCAGAGGTCCTGGGTTCGCTCGGCATCGGCCTCGTCCTGATCCTGTTCTTCCAGAACCAGCCGGTCAGCCTCCTTGTCGAAAACCTTAGCACGGCCCCGACGCTCGCAACCTATCTGACGGCACTTGCCGTATGCGGCTGGGCCTTTGTCGGTTTCGACGCCAGCGCCTCGGTCGCCGAGGAGACGGCGGGCGCCGGCAGCAACATTCCAAGAGCCATCATGGGGGCGACGGCCACCGTCGGCGCACTCGTCGTCCTCGTTGCCGCAGCCATCACCCTGGCCAGTTCGAACGTCCAGGCGCTGGTCGCCGGAGAGATTGCCGATCCCGTGACGGCGGCGGTGACCGAAAACCTCGGCGCCTGGTCCGAACGACCGTTTTACGCGATCGTCGTCACCACCTTCATGGCCTGCATCGTTTCCATGCAGGCCTATACGGGCCGCATCGTTTTCGGCCTGGCCCGTGACGGAGCACTGCCCGGCTCCAAAAAGCTTGCCGGCGTGAGCACCGGCAGCAAAGTCCCCCTCGCGGCGATGGCACTGGTAACGGTGGTGGCGGGTCTCGCCCTGCTACTCGGTTTGAATGACCAGGCGATCGGCACGATGATTTCCTTCGGCACGATGGGGCTTTATGCCACCTTCTTCCTGGTGGTGGCAGCCGCGCTCTATGCGCGGGCAAGCGGACGATGGAACCCGGCAGGCGCATTTCGCTCTGGCGCGCTCGGCATGCCCATAAACACCATCGCCTTTCTCTGGCTGGCCTTTGAAACCGCCAACATCGCGTGGCCACGTCCCGAACTCGCACCCCCCGGAGCCTCAAGCCTGCTGGTGGCTGCACCGCTGATCATCTTCGCGCTTGTCACCGCTTTCGCGATCATCCTCGCCACCCTGAGACACAAGGAACAAAAATGACCTTCATCACCCAAGCAGGGCTCGTGCTTCTGTCCATCGGCGGGATCTCCGGAATGTTGCTCTCCGTCGCTCTGGACAAGCCAAAGGGCTGGTTTGCAATCAAGCAGATCTCGCGCCTTCGCCAGGGTCACGTCGATGCTTTGATCATCGGAACCGTTCTGCTGGCATTGGGCTATGGCGCCACAATGCTGCACCCGGCCATTGGCTGGCTGCTCATCGTCAGCGGTTTCTATACAGCAATCGGCACGGGCGCCCTTGCCTGGTGGCCCGATTGGCCGACGCGCACCCGCCTCGTCTGGTGGCTGGACTTCTGTTCCCTGTCCACCTTCGCATTCGGACTGACGGCTGCAGCCGTTTCCTCCTTTCTTTATTCATGAGGTCAATCCATGACGAAACTTCACATCATTCAAGACACGCCGCCGCTCCTTGATCTCGACGCGGCGATCGCCATGGCGCAGCAGGCCATTCGGGTCGCGGCGCAGGATGGCGCAGATCTCGTAGTCTTCCCCGAAACCTGGTTGGGAGGATATCCGTCCTGGGTATTCGGCATGGCAGGCTGGGACAGCGCAGAGGCCCGCCACTGGTTCGGAAAACTGGTCGAGGCCAGTCTCGTCCTCGACAGCGCACCAGGACGCGCCCTTTGTGATGCCGCACGCGAAGCGGGCATCACGGTGGTCATGGGCATCAACGAGCGCGCCCGGTCTTCGGCGTCGATCCTGTTCAACAGCATGATCACCATTGGCCCGGACGGCACGCTGCTCAACGTCCACCGCAAGCTCCTGCCGACGCACACGGAACGAAACGTCTGGGCACCCGGCGATGCTGCCGGACTGTTGGCCGTCGACACTCCGGCGGGGCGCATCGGAGGCCTGGTCTGCTGGGAGCACTGGCATCCCCTCGCCCGGCACGCTCTTCATGCCTCAGACGAGCAGATCCATATCGCCGCATGGCCGGACATGCCGATCTCGCATCAATTGGCCTGCCGCACATATGCCTTCGAGGGTCGTTGCTTTGTGGTAAGCGCCGCCACCTACCTCCCCGTCGCGCGTGTGCCGGAAGCGCTCCGCGAGGCGTTCATATCAGGTCTTGGCGGCGAGGATGGCCTCAAGGGCGGCTCGGGGGTCGTCGGCCCGGACGGCGAATTCCTCGTCGGCCCTGTATTCGGCGGCGAGACAGTCGTTGCGACAATTGATCTTGCCGACACGATCCGCTTTAAGCACGATCTTGATGTCGTAGGCCACTACGATCGCAGAGACGTCTTCAACCTGACCGTCAACCGACGCCGGGAGATCGGAGGCGCGGTCTAACGCAGGAGAAGCCTCATGGAAACAGCCGATACGAGACAGGAAATCCTGATTCAGGCATCGAAGCTGTTCAAGAGGCTGGGCTACCGCGCCACCACCACACGCGAGATCGCGAAGGCTGTGAATATCAAGCAGCCTTCGCTCTTCCACCACTTCCCCAACAAGAAGGCGATTGTCGAAGAAATCTTCGCCCTGAGCCTGAATGAAGCCGCCATCCGGATCGATGAGGCATGCCGTCAGCCGGGCTCGGTGTCTGAACGTCTGCACCAATACCTGGTCTGGGATTTTTCCAGTCTCCACCGCATGCCGATGGCCATGTCCGCCATCTATACCGGCGACGCCCTCAAGAGCCCCGAACTGGCCGAACTGGCCGACAAGCTCAAAGCCTTTTATCGCTCTCTCGAAGACCTAATTGCCCAGGGCATCCGCAGTGGCGAGTTCGTCGAGATCGACCCCGCGCTGGGCCGACTGATGGTCGCCAGCATTACCATCGCCCATCTTGAATATGCCGAAGAGGCGGTGATCGAAGACCCCGACCGCTTGGCACGCGAGGGCGCTGATTTCGTCTTGCGCGCGTTTCGACGTCCCGAACAGGCCTAACCGCCGGCATCGGATCGTCGCGTCAGGCGAAAGCGTGCGTCGTCTGCGGTTCGAAGCTCAACCAAGCCTGATCGCCCCGGCTGATGCTGGAGATTGCCTCGTGCCCGAAGGGCAGGCGCACGGACAGGCTCTCGCCATTACCCGTCTGCGTACTCACCTCGACATTGTTGCCGAGGAAGGTGATGTCGTTGATCGTCACGGCCAGACCATTGTCGATCCGCGCGCTGGACAGTGACAGGCGTTCCGGCCGCAGCAGCAGCGATGCCGACTTGCCGGCCGCTTTGCCGGCATGCATCGGCACGCCGTCGACGACAGTGCCGCCCGGCAACGAGAGCTTGGCCTTGCCATCCGCCGCCGAAAGCACCTCCGCATTGATGAAATTGCTGTCGCCGATAAAGCCCGCGACGAAATGCGTGGCCGGGTTGGCATAGAGTTCCTGACCGGTGCCGATCTGGTCGATCTCCCCCTGGCTGAAGACAGCGATCCGGTCGGAGAGCCGCAGCGCTTCTTCCTGGTCGTGGGTGACGTAGAGAATGGTCACGCCGGTTTCCTGGTGAATGCGGCGGATCTCGAACTGGATCTCCTCGCGCAGCTTCTTGTCCAGCGCCGAAAGCGGCTCGTCCATCAGGAGGACCGGCGGATTGTAGACAAGCGCACGGGCAAGCGCCACGCGCTGCTGCTGGCCACCGGACATCAGCGCCGGCTTGCGATCTTCGAAGCCTTCGAGCCGCACCAGCTTGAGGGCTTTCTTGACCCGCTCGGTGACCTCCGCCTGGCCGACACGACGAATGCGCAAGGGGAAGGCGACGTTTTCACCGACGCTCAGGTGCGGGAAGAGCGTGTAGCGCTGAAAGACCATGCCGATATTGCGTTTGTGCGACGGGGTCGAAAGCAGGCTCTGACCTTTGAGCAGGATGTCGCCATCTGTCGGATCCTGGAAGCCGGCGAGGATGTAGAGCGTCGTCGACTTGCCCGATCCGGACGGACCGAGAAATGTCATGAACTCGCCCTCGGCCACGTCCATGGTGACATCCTTGACGGCGGTGAAGGCACCGAAGGTCTTACGGATGCCGCGAATGCTGAGAAAGGGTTCGGTCATTTGCTACGTCCCTTGCGGAAAAGTGCGGCCAAAACCATCAGGAGAATGGTGAAGGCGATGAGGAGAGTGGAGGCAGCCGCGATCACCGGCGTCAGGTCCTGGCGCAACGTCGCCCAGATCTTGACCGGCAAAGTCTGCAGGGTTGGGCTCGCCATGAAGATCGCCAGCACCACCTCGTCCCAGGAGGCGAGGAAGGAGAAGACGGCAGCGGCAAAGATGCCGTGGCTGACGGCCGGTACAGTCACCCGCAGCCGGGCCTCCCACGGGCTTGCGCCACACAGAATGGCCGCATCCTCGATCGAGCGGTCGAAGCCATCGAGAGCATTGCCGATCGAGATGATCGAGAACGGCAAAGCGATCAGAAGATGCGCAATAACAAAGGCGAAAGTCGTCCCTGCGAGGCCGAGCTTGAGGAAAAGCGCGTAGAGCGAGACAGCGAGCACGACGACCGGCAGGATCATCGGCGTCAAAAACAGGGCTCTGAGTGCATCGCGACCGTAAAAATCGCGGCGGTTCAGCCCAAGGGCGGCCAGAAAGCCGATGACCACGGAGAGCACGGTGACGATCGAGGCGATCTTCAGGCTCGTCCAGGCCGAATAGAGCCAGCGCGGATCAGCGAAAAGGTCGTGATACCACTTCAGCGTCCAGGACGGCGGCGGGAAAATCAGCCATTGCGACGAGCCAAAGGAGAGCGCTGCAATGAAGGCGATCGGCAGGATCAGAAACAGACAGACCAACGCCGTCAGACCGATCAGGACGATTTTGAGACCGCCGAGCTTATCGAAATCGAGCAGCATGCTTCACCCTGCCTTGTTCGGATTGAAGTAGCGCAGTTGCACGGCGTAAAGTGCGAGCGTGACGACGAGAAGGACCAGCGCCGCAGCGCCCCCCATCCCCCAATTCACCAGCGACTGGACGAATTGCGCGACAAGTTCGGCAAGCATCATGTTCGCGGTCCCTCCAAGCAGTGCGGGCGTGACGAAGTAACCGAGCGACATGACGAAGACCATCAACGCACCGGAGGCGACGCCGGAAGCCGAAAGCGGGAGGAGCACCCGAACAAAACACTGCCAGCGATTGGCGCCACAGAGTGCTGCGGCCCTGAGCGTCGCGGGATCGATCGAACGGATCACACCGATCAGCGGCAGGATGACGAAGGGCAGCATGATATAGGTCATGCCGATAGTGACGCCGACGAGGTTGTTGACCAGTGCCAGCGGCTTGTCGATCAACCCCAACCCGATCAGCGTCTTGTTGATCACCCCGGTGCGCTGCAAGAGAACCATCCAGGCATAGGTGCGCGCGAGGAGATTGGTCCACATCGACAGGATAATGATGGCGAGCACAATGCGCGACCAGCGCTCGGGCATGATGGCCAGCAACCAGGCGACGGGATAGCCGATGACGACCGAGATGAGTGTCACCAGACCTGCCACGATAAACGTATTGAGAAAGATGCGCAGATAGGTGGTCGACCCGAGAAGCGCCTCGTAATTCTGAAGTCCGAGTTCCGGCTCGAGAATGCTGCGCAACAGCAGCATCAGCACGGGTACGATGAAGAACAAAAGCACGAGCAGAAAGGCCGGCATCAGATAGCCGAATGCCCCGTCCCGTTTGGACGGCTTGGCGCCACCGCCGATTTTTGCCGCTAAGGTCATGTCTGGTCTTCCGGTGTTCGCGGTTGGTTGGGCCGGACATGCCGGCCCAACCTTGCGGTCGCGCTTGGGATTTTACTGGGCCTGCCAAGCGTACCAGCGTGTTCCGATTTCATCACGGTGCTCGGCCCAGTAGGTCATGTCGGCATTGACCTGCGTCTCGGCCTGCATGTCGGGAAGCGTTTTGCGGATCTCGGCATCCATCAGAAGATTGGAGTCGAGATTGGTCGGAGCATACCCGGTTTCCATGGCAAAGCGGGCCTGCGCCATGTCGGTTGTCGCATGGGCGATAAATTTCATCGCAGCGTCCTTGTTCTTCGTTCCCTTGGGAACGACGAGGGCATCGGCAGCGGTGATGTTGTTGGTCCAGGAGGTCTCGACATTGACACCCGTTTGGGCGAGCGCTGTCAGACGACCATTCCAGAAGGAGCCGAAAGGCGCCTCGGCAGACGCGAGCAGCTGCTGCGACTGGGCGCCACTATCCCACCAGACGATGTCGGCCTTGATGGTGTCGAGCTTCTTGAAGGCGCGATCGAGATCGAGCGGATAGAGTTTGTCTGCCGCAACGCCGTCAGCAAGCAGGGCAGCTTCGATCACGCCGGGAGCTGACCACTTGTAGAAGGCGCGCTTGCCGGGGAACTTGGCGGTATCGAAAACATCCGCCCAGGTCTTCGGGCACGCCTCGACGGCATCCTTGTTGCAACCGATGACGAAGGAATAATAGAAGCTGCCGACGGAGTAGTCGGTCACGAAACGCGGATCGAGCATCTTCTTGTCGATGATCGAGAAGTCGAGTTTTTCCAGAAGTCCGGCGGCACCGGCCTGGACGGCATAGTCGCCTTCGACGTCGACCACATCCCAGGTCACATTGCCGGCTTCGACCATGGCTTTGATCTTGCCGTAGTCTGTCGGGCCGTCCTGCACGACGTTGATCTGGGTCTGCTCGGTGAACGGATCGGCCCAGTTCGTCTTCTGAGCGTCCTGGGTCGTTCCACCCCAACTGGTGAACACCATGTCGGCGGCATGCGCCGGGCCGGCAAAGGCTGCGGCGGTTGCCATGAGGGCGATAATCAGATGCTTCTTCATGTTTTCTCCTCCCTGAGAAAAGCGATGGATCGCTTGTGAGACTGCGTGCCTAGGCGGGGTTTGTGCCGCCAAGTGGCGAAAAGGCTGCGGGTGACATGATCTTGTTGTCCGCCGTGACGATGAGGTCGCGGATCTTCGGCAGGAAGGCCTGCCAGTCCGGGTCGGCCATCAGACGCGCGCGACGAGCTTGGCGGTCATCAAGGCTCTCGAAACCCCAGATGTGGACGATCTCGTTGATCGGCCCGATTTCCGAGGAAAAATAGCCGACGAGATTGCCGAGATGCTTCTTCTGGATCGCGATGCCGATCTCGCCGACCACCTTGAGGTATTCGGGGATGGCGCCGTTCTTCAGCCTGTAGGTCCTGATCTCGTAGAACATCGCCGTCACCGCATCACGAAGGGGTCTGGGAAGGGTTCGTCGGATGTCCGAAGCCACACGGTCTTTGTGCGGGTGAAATCCAGTGCTGCGGCCATCCCGCCTTCCCGTCCATGACCCGATTGGCCATAACCACCAAAGGGCGCGATCGGCGAGACGGCACGGTAGGTATTGATCCAGACGATCCCGGCACGGATGCGTTTCACCATGCGGTGCGCGCGTGTCAGGTTCTGCGTGAACACGCCGGATGCGAGGCCGTAGCGGGTGTCATTGGCCAGAGCGACCGCCTGATCTTCACTGGTGAAGGAAACGACGGACAAGACGGGACCGAACAGCTCCTGTTCGAACGAGGGCGATTGCACGCCATCGCAGTCGAGGATCGTGGGCGGGTAGTAGAAGCCGTCACCCTCGACTGCCGAGCCGCCTGTGACGACCTTCGCCCCGGCCTCAACGGAAGCAGCGACCACGGTTTCGATATGCGCGCGCTGGCGCGCCGTGCAGAGCGGACCGACTTCGGTCGCCATGTCGAGCGGCGTGCCGATGCGGATGGCTTCCGCCTTTTGCTTCAGCAGGGCGAGGAAAGCGTCCTTCACCGAGTGTTCGACGATCAGCCGCGAGCCGGCGACGCAGCTCTGGCCGGTGGCCGCAAAGATACCGGCGACCTGCGCATTGGCGGCACTTTCCAGGTCGGCATCGGCAAAGACGATGAAGGGCGACTTGCCGCCGAGTTCCAGCGAGGTGCTGGCAAGGTTTTCGGCCGAGTTGCGAACGACCTGCGAAGCCGTGGCCGGTCCACCGGTAAAGGCGATATGGGCAACGCCCGGATGGCGCGTCAGCGCACTGCCACAGGAGGGACCGAAACCGGTGATGACGTTCAACACCCCCTTGGGGAAGCCTGCCTCATGCACGAGACGGGCAAATTCCAGCAGAGGTGCCGGACCATCTTCCGAAGCCTTGACCACCAATGTGCAGCCGGCAGCAAGCGCCGGGCCGATCTTGACCGCCGCGAGGAAGAGCTGGCTGTTCCAGGGCACGATGGCCGCCACGACGCCAACGGGCTCCCGCCGGGTCCAGACATCCATATCGGCCTTGTCGATCGACAGCGTCGAGCCTTCGATCTTGTCCGCGAGCCCCGCATAATAGCGGTAATAGTCGGCCACATAGGCGATCTGGGCGGAGGTCTCACGGATGATCTTGCCGGTATCGCGGGTTTCCAGCTCTGCAAGGCGGGGAGCATTGGCCTGCACGAGATCCGCCAGCCGATACAACAGCTTGCCGCGAGCGGTCGCCGTCATCGCCGGCCAGGCGCCGTTCCACAGTGCCTGCTCGGCAGCCTTGACGGCGCGATCGACGTCCGCTTCGCGGGCTTCCGGCATGGAGGCCCAGACCGCGCCCGTCGCCGGGTCGAGGCTGTCGAACCGTGCCGAACCGTCGTCGAAGACACCGTCTATGTATTGCTGGAACCGCTGCATATCGACCTCACCGGAACGCTGGCATGACATCGGCGATGAAGCGCTCGAGCGAAGCTTTCTTGCGCTCGAAGCTCATGCCGGTGTCGATCCAGAACGAGTATTCGTCCCAGCCCTGGGCCTCGTATACCTTCAGGCGGTCGATGACGGTTCCGGCATTGCCGATCGGCATGTTGGTCGTCATCTTCTCGGGCAGCAGATTGGGATTGGCCGCCAGTTCCTCTTCGCTGAGCGTCTGGATCAGGCCCTGGCTGATCGGGCGCTCGTTCTTGAACCAGGCGAAGAAGTAGTTGTAATAGGTGCTGATTTCCTTGGCGGCCTGGGCGATATCGGCCTCGTCCGATCCGACATAGGTATGCTGCAGCAGCATGATCTTCGGGCGTTTCACCTGCGGCGCCTTCTCGCAAGCCGCATTGAAGCGCTCCATCAGGCTGGCAATCTCGGCCTCGCCATTGGCGAGCGGCGTGCATTGCACGTTGCAACCGTTGGCGACAGCAAATTCATGGCTGTTAGGATCGCGGGCTGCAACCCAGATCGGCGGATGTGGCTGTTGAACCGGCTTCGGCGCCGAAGTGGTTGCCGGAAATTTCCAGAACTCGCCGTCATGGGCATAGTCACCCGCCCAGACACCCTTGACCGCCGGAATGAGCTCACGCATGCGCTGGCCCGCACCCCAGGCGTCCAGGCCGGGCATCAGGCGCTCATATTCAAAGCTGTAGGCGCCGCGGGCAATGCCGAGTTCGAGCCTGCCACCGCAGATGAGGTCGGTCATCGCCGCTTCGCCCGCCAGCTTGATCGGATGCCAGAAGGGCGCAATCACCGTGCCGGTGCCAAGCCGCACGTTCTTGCAGCGGTTTGCCAGATCGGCGAGGCTGACGAAGGGGTTCGGCGCGATGGTGAAATCCATGCCGTGATGCTCGCCGGTCCAGATGGCGTGCATGCCGCCCTTGTCGGCGATCTCGCAAAGCTTGATGAACTCCTCGTAGAGTTCCTCGTGGTTCTGGCTGGCGTTTAGCCGTTCCATATGAACGAAAAGCGAGAACTTCATCGGATTATCCTTTTTTGGCCACGGCGTGGACGCGGCCCTTTTCCTGATTGCCGAAATAGATACCGAAATTGCCGAGCATGCTTTCCTGCCCGTAGCGCTTCACGGTCTCGCGAACGGCTGAATCCTTGATCCTGTCGAGGGGCAGTTGCTGCAAGGGGAACAGCTGCCCGACCTTCGGCACACCCTCGCCGAGCGCCGCCCGGTAAACGATATGCTGACGACCGGCATTGGTGTCGTCATAGATCGAGTAGAGGAGGCCCGTACGGATCGACAGGCCGATCTCGGCTGTGAAGTGCGCCTCCAAAGCCTCCATGCTCTCGCTTTCGGCCTTGTCGAAGAAAGGCAGCGTCAAGCCGTCGTCACCATCGGGCACGAGAAGGATCTCGCCGGACCGTTCAGCGACCGCGCCGAGGCAGAGGCTGCCATCGACATTGGCCAGCAGGTTCTTCTCCGTGAGAGCGGGAGTGAAGTATCCACCCCGCGCATAGCCAAGTCCGGTCCTGCCCGAATTCTCGAAGGCCTCGATCTTGCCGATCAGAATGACATGGTCACCGGCATCGACACGATCATGGGCCGAGCAATCGAACCAGGCGGCAACGTCCGAGAACACCGGCGAACCGAACGGGCCGGCCCGCCAGTCGACTGCGGCAAAGCGATCCTCGACGGGGCGCGCAAAAGTATTGGACACATCCTTCTGATCCTCGGCGAGGATGTTCACGGCAAATCCGCGCGCGGTCATCAGCGTCTGATAATTGCGCGAGGTCTTTGCCAGGCAGACCAGAAGCAACGGTGGATCGAGCGAAACGCTCGTAAAGCTGTTGGCGGTAAAGCCGATCGGCGCGCCCTCGTCAGAGACCGTCGTCACGACGGTCACCCCGGTCAGGAATGCGCCGAAGGCGTCCCGAAGCGCTCTTGGATCACTCATTGTCACTCCTCCCAATCCCTTCATCGCGCCGGCTGCCAGGTGAGCCAGTCGGCCAGTGTCTCACTCGCCTCCTCCGGCGCCGTGAGATTGACCATGTGTCGATGGCCCCTGATAACCACCGCTCGCCCGTGCGGCGCAGCCCTGGCCATCTCCTCGGCCATCTCGGCCGTCGAATTCTTGTCGCCATCGCCGGTCAGAAACAGCGCCGGGCAGGTGACCTGCGGCCAACGATCCGAATAGACGGCATCGCCCGTGGCAAAAGCGCGGTATGCCGCCGCATAGCCCTTGGGATCGACCGCCTGCAGGAGGTCATGCACCAGGCGATAGGCGGCACCATCCTTCTCCGCATCCGAGAACCACCGCTCCAGCGGGGCCTGCCGGTCAAAATTTCCCGAGACGATTTCATCCGCCCGAGCTTCCACGGCCTGCCGCGCTGCCGGCGTACGTTTGTGAACGCCGTTCAGAAGCGCAACCCGGCGAAGCCTGTCACCTTTCGTTGCGGCAAATCCGGCCGCAATCAAAGCCCCCATGGAATGTCCCGCAACACTCACCGCGTCGAGCCCGAGTTCATCAACCAGCCCTGAAAACCAGGCAACGAAATTGGGCAGCTCCGGCGCAGCATCGAGCGGTCGAGAGAACCCATGCCCCGGGAGGTCGACAGCAATCACGCGATGCTCGCGGGACAGGCGCTCGATCTGCGGCCCCCAGGCCTCAATCCGCATGCCCACCCCATGGATCAGAACCAAGGTTTCACCACCCTGGCCCCGGTCAACATAGGCAACACCGGAAGGGGTCTCAGACCGCGGCAGGGTTTGCAGCATCGTGGCCAAGCTCCTTCAGATCCTGGTAACGGTCGCCGATCCGGTGATGCGGACGACCGCCGATCGATGCGCCGAGCGCAACGACGATCTCATCGGCTGCCGGCGCATCCGGGATGGCGCACTGGATCGTCAGGTAATGCGACCGGCGCCCTTCATCGTTCTTGTCCATCAGCGGGATCATGATCGGCGCATTGGCCGGGCCGCGCGTATTGCAGAAGGCGAGATAGGACTTGGCGCCGACAGCCGTGCGGTAGTGGTTTCCGAACCGGAGCGTGTGGATCAGCGCCGACGCATGTTCGATTTCACCATCAAGACCGACCACGGCCGACTTGCCATAGGCCTCGACGACTTCACCCGATCCGGCCGTATCGATGATCATCTTCGTCAACAGTTCGCCGAGGATCGGGGCAACCGCATGAATTTCCGGCTTCAGGTCCTCGACGTAACCACGACCGGCCCACGGGTTCTTCACGACGGCCAGAGCCGCAATCAGCTTGAGCGGTACGGAAGCCTCTTTCCCGCCTTCGATATGCGTCGTTTCAATCTGAAGAAACGTCTTGCGGATCAGCGATGCCATCAATTCTCTCCTGCAAACTCATCTGCCTGTATGTTGGTATACCATCATATCAGATGTCAATGGCTTGCCGGAATCATTTTTACCGACTATGCAAAAGCATGAGCAAAAATGCCGACAGCCTTGCCGCCCTCAGGATCGAAACCCCGCCGGCCACCTTGCGCGAGATCGCTCTCGACCGCATGCGCCGCGCCATCATCAGCGGCTTGTTCGAGCCGGGTGCGCGGCTCGTGGAACGAACGCTTTGCGACCAGCTCGGCGTTTCGCGCTCGGTCATCCGGGAGGTGATCCGTCACCTTGAGGCCGAAGGCCTTGTCGAAATGCTCGCCAAGCAGGGGCCAATCGTGGCACGGCTGGAATGGGATGACGCACGCCAGATCTATGAGATCAGGGCCGCACTCGAGGCGACCGCCGTTGCGGATTGCGCTCGGGTGGCCGATGCCCGGGTGAAGGACGAGTTGCGTCAATCGCTCGATGAACTTGAGCAAACCTCCAGACAGAACTCCCCGCTTGGCATCCTCGATGCCACGACGAGTTTCTATCGAACCATTTTCTACGCAGGCGGCCACACGATCGCCTGGGACATCGTCAGCCGCTTGAACAGCCGCATCTCGCGCCTGCGCGTCATGACACTGTCGACCACAAACCGAACGACGTCGGGCCCCGCGCAAATTCGCGAGATCTTCGCCGGTATCGAGAGAAACGATCCTGACGCCGCAGCGGCAGCCTGCCGCGCCCATGTGGCCGCAGCAGCATCAATCGCCGAGAGCATCATCGGCGGACGGAAATCGACCTAAGGGACCGGCCGCGACGGCATTCCCGGAAGCGGACATGCAACCCGGTGCGTACGGCCTGCGGTTCTCTCCCGAAGCCGGTCACCATGATCTCAGGCCTCACCGGATGGAATTGGACTTGAGGACGCGAGCAACGCAGTCTCCGAGCGCCGCCTTGTCGTACCCACCTTCGAAGACGAACATCTTCGGAGCCTTCAGCGAAGCAATCGCATCGCCAATGCGCGAGAAATCCTCCTCCTGCAGGTCGAGCTTTCCGGAGGGGTCGCCGCTGTAGCCATCGACACCGAGCGCGATGACGACGAAGTCCGGAGCAAATGCTCGGATCCGGCCACTTGCGGCATCGAGCGCTGCCGCATAGGTGCTCCAGGTCGAACCTGGCGCCAGGGGCAAATTCACATTGAATCCCTCCCCCGACCCGCCGCCCGTCTCATCGGCATAACCCGAGAAATACGGGTAGTCGTGAGCGGGGTCCGCATGGATGGACACGGTGAGCACGGAAGGATTGGCCCAGAAGATGTCCTGCGTGCCGTTGCCATGGTGGGCATCGACATCGAGGATGGCAACACGAGCGCCGCTCGATCCGAGCGTGGCTGCGGCCAAGGCCGTATGGTTCAGGTAGCTGGTACCACCGCCCATGTTTCGACCGGCATGATGGCCAGGTGGCCTCACAAGGGCGAATGTCGGCTCGCCGGTCGCCGACAGATGGTTGGCTGCGGCACGAGCAGCCCCGGAAGCCCCCGTCGCCGCGGACCAGACATGCTCGGTGATCGGGCTCACTCCATCGAAGAAATAGTAACCGAGCCTGCCCTCGATCGCCTGCGGTATGCGTGGCGGGCGATTGCGGTGTGGCCACACGAAGGCGATACCGTCGAGATCCGGGCTATAGCTCTTCACCCATTCGTCCCAGGCCGTTTCGAGAAACGACAGGTAATCATGATCGTGAACGGACAGAAGTTCGTCTGACGTCAAACGCGGGCAATCGGTTGGAGCGCCAAAACCCCGCGCAGAAAGGACGTCCCAGACAAGGTCGATGCGATCGGCTGTCTCGATCGTCGGAACGAGCTCACCGGGAATGAGCTCGCACTTCGCTTCGTGGGCGCGATGTGCACCATGCGTGAAGATTTTCATCAGGCCACCTTTGCCTTTCGTGACTTTTCCGGAGAGCAGCTCTCTGCAGCCGCGTTCATGATCCGATCGATCAGAATGGCGAGTGCACAGATGGCCAGACCGGCAACCAGGCTTCGACCCGCCTGAACCTTGGCAATGGCCTCGATGGTCTCCAGTTCCAGGCCCCGCGTGCCGATGAGCGACGTGATGACCACCATGCCGACGGCCATCATCAGCGTCTGATTGAGGGCCAGCAAAAGCCCCGGCCACGCAAGCGGCAGGCGCACCTTCATGAAAGTCTGCCAGTAGCTCGCGCCGAACATGTCGGCCGCTTCCAGCACGCCTTTGTCCACCTCCTTCAAGGCATGGGAGACATAACGGATGGTCGTCGCCATGGAATAGATGGCAATGGCAAGGACACCGGAGACATCACCCGGGCCGAGAAGCATCACGATGGGGATCAGATAGACGAAAGATGGCAGGGTCTGCAGTGTCGTGACGATCGCGTCGGTAAACTTGTAGACCCGTCGCGACGATGACGCCCACATGCCAACCGGCACGCCGACCAGAAGAGACAACAGAGTTCCGGCAAAGACCAGATGCAGCGTGATGATCGCCGGCTCCCAATAGCCGATGGCGGAGATCGCAAGGATGATCACGACGGAGAGCAGAGCAATCTGCGGCCGGCCAAGCGCGAGGCATAGGATACCGATGCCCAGTGCGGCCGGGAACCAGCCGATGCCCTGCATGACACCGAGCAGCGGTCGCAATATCCAGAAGGTCGTCGTCGCCCGGAAGGCCTCGAAGAACCATCCCCAATGCCCGTTCAACCAAACGATGGCTTTCGACCAGATGTCCGAGGACGACACCGTCCAAGCTGCCGGGAACTGACGAAAGGCCGGAACCAGAAGCGCCAGAACGACGGCAAGCAGGACAACGGACCCGAAGACGATGGTCCGCTTTCGCTTCTCCTGGCCGTCCTGATGGGACGGACGCCGGGTGGCGATGGCATGGCCGAAACTGTAAAGGTGTATGGCCATCAGGGTAATGGCGATGCCGGCTTCCAGTCCACGCCCGAACCGGAGTGACTGCAGCGCCTTCAAGACCTCGCCGCCGAGACCACCGGCCCCGATCATCGACGCCAGAATGACCATGGCAAGGGACATCATCACGAGCTGGTTCAGTCCAAGCAGGATATCCGTCCGCGCTGTCGAGATCAGGATCTTCCTCTGCTGTTGCCAGAAATTCGCGCCCGTCATGTCCGCGAGCTCCATGACCGAAACGGGCACGCGCCGGAGCGCATAGGCCGTTGCCTTTGCCATGGGCGGCAGGGCGAAAATCATCGTGGCCACCAGTGCCGCAACCGGACCGAAGCCGAACAGCACCAGCACCGGAACCAGATAGCTGAAAGGCGGGATCGTCTGCATGATGTCGAAGATCGGGTTGAGCACGGCCTCCAGCCGCGGCCAGCGCCACAGCGCGATACCCGCCAGAAGGCCGATCACGACCCCGAGAGCGATGGTGACCGACACCGATGCGAGCGTGAGCATGGCCTCGTTCCACAATCCGAAAACGGCGAAATAGGCGAAGGTCGCAAGGGTGAAGATGGCGAGGCGATAGCCGGCGGCCAGCCAGGCAGCCGCGGCAAAAAATGCCGTCACGACAAGCCAGGGCATAGGTGGAATCGTCGCGCGGGCACCACTCGCATCCGTGTAGTTCCAGCCGTTCGCCAGCGCGCTCTGGATGAACCGCATCGGCACGCCCAGCACTTCACCGAAACTGCGCGTCCACATCCGAAGCGGCTGATCGAAAATTACCGTACGGCGGAGAAGCTGATCGAGCCACTCGTTGGCCGTCGCCTGCAACGGGATACGATAGGCGTCTGGCCAGACATACAGGCTTTCCGGCAAGGCTCCCCTGGCGAAATAGCCGATCAGCACGACAGCGAGCGCGGCCCAGAGCAGAACTTTCGTGCCATTGACCCGCAAAGCGCCGGCGGCCGAAGCCGCCGTGCCTTCTGAACCTGCCATCAACGCAGCCATGACGACCAGATCCCGGAATTCGCGTCGATCCATTCCTGGGCCGCCTGCTCCGGCGTCACGCCGTCGACATCCTGGCGGGAAATTCCCTTCGCAACGTCGTCCGACGTCAGCTTGAACTGATCGAAGATCTTGAGCACGTCGGGCGCCTTCTCGGCGAATTCGACATTGTAGAGCTTGACGATGTCACCGGTCGACAGGGCGCAGTCCCAGACCGCATCGGGGTTTTCGCCCCAGCTCGGATCGGTCGGGCAGCGATCATCGTATTCCGGAAACTCGACGAACTTGCCCTGGTCGGAACCGTAGAGCCAGTGGGGGGTCATGCCCCAGCCGATGATCGGTTCCTTTTTCTGGATCGCACCCTGCATGGTCGCAACCATGGTGCCCACAGTGCCCGGCAGCGTGATGTGAACGTTGAGACCCAGCGCCTTGATGCGTTCATCATCATAGGCTGCAAAGTCGGGCGGCGTCCCGAGATAGTTGATCTGGTCGCCTGAGGCCGATGTCGACAAAGCCTTGATGCAGGCCGGGTCCTTCAGCGCCTTCCAGTCGGGAAGACCGGGGCAAAGCTCGCCCACATAGTTGGGATACCACCAGGTCTCCTTGGTCTTCACACCTGCAGAGCCTGCATTCTTGACCGAGCCGGACTCGACCGTCTTGTCGATCAGATCCTTGCTGGTGCCCCAAACGGCCGGCGACAGATCGACATCGCCGAATTCCAGGGCGGTGAAATGCGCCGTGTAATCGATCTTCAAATATTCGACGTTGTAGCCGGCCTTCTGCAGAACCTGGCCGAATGTGTAATCGACAAAGTCGGAGTCAGGCACGTTGTAGACCGGGATCCGAACGGTGCCCTGGAACTTGGCGTCCTGGGAGAGGGCCATCCCGGTTGAGGAGGCAAGCGCTGCCGCGATGGCTATGGTCAACTTGATACGGTGATTTTTCATTAACGTTCCCCTTTTCACTGCGTCCCAAGTGAGAGCCGATCGAGGCAATCTGTCAATCACAAAATTATCCCAAAATGAAAAAATACCGATATTGACGCGTTTTTCTTATTGATTTGTGATTTTTTTGTGCTTCTTATGGTTTTAACAATGTGAAGGCTTGGCGACGCCGCTACGGCCTGCTGAGAGGGAACCAGATGAAAATCCAAAGAGATACGCCGGTCGCAATGGTCACGGGAGGCTCGCGCGGCATCGGCCGTGCGACGGCAGAGCACCTTCTCAGGGAAGGCTATGACCTGCACGCCACCTACCGGACGAAAGCGGATGCCGCCGCAGGGCTCGTTGCCTATGGCGAGAGCCTGGGTCGACAGGTCACCCTCCATCAACTGGATACGAGCTCGAAAGACAGCCAGAACCGGTTCATTGAGGAGCTTTCCGGCGTCTCGTTCGACTGCATGGTCTTCAATGCCGGCATGATCGAATTCGAGGATTTCTCGGAATATGACGAGGACATCTGGGACAGGACGCTGGAAACCAATGTCAGCTCGATCCTACGCCTGTCGGTTCGCCTGCAGAACTCGTTGGTGGATGGCGGCTCGATCGTGGTGGTTTCGTCCACCGACGGTCTGATCGGCGCCTATGCCAGCATGGCCTATGCTGCATCGAAGGCCGCGCTCAACAACCTCACCCGCAGCCTCGCCTGCAATTTCGGCCCGCGGAATATCCGCGTCAATGCGGTGGCGCCAGGCTGGATCTCCACCGACATGACCAATGAGGGGTCCTCGGACTCCGCCTCGGTTACCCCGCTGGGCAGAGATGGCACACCGGACGAAGTCGCCAATGTCATCGGGTTCCTGGCATCGAAAAAGGCGAGCTTTGTCAGTGGCGCAACGATCGTCGTCGACGGTGGTTACACATCCTCGGATCCCATCATGCTGAACGAGGCCAGGCACTTCCAGGCCTCCAAGGTCGCCGAATCGGGAGAACAGCAATGATTATCGAATGTCAGAAACTGTGGAAGGTATACGGGGACGGCGGCGCGGCTTTCGGCAACGAGGACCGGTCTGTCCAGGAGAGGATCGAACTGGCGGAAAAGGCCGGCGCCTATGTCGCACTCGCCGACATCGACATCGGCGTCGAACGCGGCGAGACCCTCGTTGTCATGGGACTGTCGGGATCGGGAAAATCAACGCTGCTGCGTTGCCTGACCAGGTTGATCGAGCCGACATCCGGCGAAGTCAGGTATGAGGGGCGGCCGATCACCAATCTGCCGCGCACCGAACTGCTGGCCCTGCGCCGGCAACATATGAGCATGGTGTTCCAGAACTTTGCGCTGCTTCCACACCGCACGGTCCTCGGGAATGTCGAGTTACCGCTGGAAATTCAGAAGCAGGATGCAAGGTCTCGCCGGGCGGCCGCGCTCGAGATGATCGAGCTGGTCGGTCTCAAATCCAAGGAAGACCACTATCCGCACGAGCTGTCCGGCGGCCAGCAACAACGTGTCGGCATTGCGCGCAGCCTGTGCAGCAATCCGTCGCTCTGGCTTCTCGACGAACCATTCTCGGCCCTCGACCCCCTCATCCGGCGCGAAATGCAGGACGAAGTTCTACGGCTGCAATCCTCTTTGGCAAAGGCAGTCATATTCGTGACGCACGACTTCGAGGAAGCGGCGCGCGTGGGTGACCGCATCGCCATTCTGCGCCGGGGTCGCCTCGTTCAATGCGGCACGGCAGAAGAACTCGTGAGCAACCCGGTGGACGATTATGTTCGTGCCTTTACTGCCGAGGTGGATCGTGGCCGGGTCTTCAAGGTCGAGCGTTTCATGGAGAGAGGCGAACCCCAGGCTGCCGATAGACTTGTGCCGATGAACACCAGCCTCAAAGACGTCTCGCGCATCTTTGCCGAAGGCGCAAATGTTTTGGCGTTTTCTGACGACAAGCATCAGACGGTCGGTTTCATGCGACGGGAAAAACTCGGCGAGGCCTTGGCGGCTGCCGAGTTCGGTGGCCCGTTCTAGGCGAACGTTGAACGCACCAGCTGGAAGCCGGCTCTTCCTGTCGAGGCATCGTCGCGTTCGAAGTCGGGGAGCACGGTTTTTCGTGCGATGGTCGAAGGAGAAGACCAGGTCGATGCCGTCGATAGGTCTACACTACGGAAAGCCGGAAACATGAAGGATAAGCAGCGCGCCACGGAGGCCGGCAAGGAAACCATTGCCGACCAGATCTACAACTCCATCCGCAAGGATCTGATGGAGTGCCGATGGCCGGCCGGCCATACGCTCAAGATCAGGAACCTTGCGGCGGAATTTGGCGTGAGCGCCATGCCGGTTCGGCTCGCATTGAAACGACTGGGCAGCGAAGGCGCCCTGGCGATCGAGGAAAATCGGTCCGCACGCGTACCCGTGATATCGCAGCGCCGCTTCAGCGAATTCTACGAAGTCACGGTGCGGCTGGAGAGGTTGGCACTCGAAAAGACGTCACAAAGGATCACGCCGCAGCAGCTCGGCGTCCTCTTCGCTCAGGCAGACGCCATCCGGCAGGAAATCGACCAAGGCCGGACTGCCGGCTACGCCCAACGTTTCAATGCGATGCTGATGGAGCTTTACCGCATCGGCGGATCCAGCGCCTTGATCGAGATGATCGAATATGCCTGGGTTCATGTCGCACCACCGGCAAACGCCATTTTCGAATCCCCGGCATTTGTCAGCAAGATCCACATTCACTTGATCGAGATCCTCGAAGCCCTGCGGCGCAAGGATCACGTCGCCGCCGAAACCGCGCTGGCGGCAGCACTCAGCTATGCGGAGCGGGCGATGAACTTGTTGATGGACATGGAACGAAGCTCGAGCTCGCTCCGGGGCCAGAAGCACCGGACGCGGAAAGGAAGCGATCTGGCCGGGACTATCATCACGATCGCCTGAGGCCACCGGCTGCTCAGGAAACGGAAGAGAGCCTGGAGCTTTCGGCTGCCGAAAGAAAGGCGGAAACCACAGCGTTTGAGGCACTTGTCGTCCGAAATGCGATGCGATGGGTGGAAACGAAGTCGAAGGCGCTGGGCTTGATCGCTCGAAGTTCACGCTTGGCGACCCAAGGCTCGGCAAAGTGGCAAGGGAGAAACCCGATGAAGTGCCCCGAAAGGATCATCATCGCCTGAGCCTCCATCTCGACGGCCGATGCGCTCGCTTTCGGATGCCCCACCATGTAGATATCGTCGAAATGCCGATAGCGCCGAACGCAGAAACGGCTGTTCTCAATGTCCTTCGCATCGATGGCGCTATCGGCCTTGCCGAAGAGCGGATGCCCGGCACCGCAATACAGCGAGTGTGGCTCGGACCCGTAATCCCGGTAGGTCACGGTCGGCGCGCGCTGCGACAGCGGACCTATGGCGATATCGAGTTCGCCATCCACGACCTTTTGCTCCAGCTCGGATGGCGTGCCGAGCGTCAGCTCCAGGAAGACGTCCTTCCCATCGGCCAGGAAGCGGCGGATGGTGTGCTGAAGTCCCAGCGTTTTGCTGGTAAAGGTTCCATCTGAAGCCCCCAGACGCAGACGTCCCGCCAGGCTTCCGGTCGCAGACCCTACCCGCCGGGTAAACTCATCGAGATCGAGAAACAGCTTCTGCGCCGCGTTATAGGTTGCCTGTCCGGCCTCGGTCAGCCGGAACTGCTGTTTGCCCCTGAGGCAGAGTTGCGCCCCGAGCCGTTTTTCAAGCTCGGCAAGATGAGTGCTCAAGGTGGATTGCGATAAATTCAGCACAATCTGCGCATCGGCGAAGCCCCTTGCATCGGCAAGCGCCACAAACACCCGCAACAGCCTGATATCGATATTGTCCAGCCTGCGCACGAAACACCCAACATTGAAGATATTCGATACAAGATCGCAAATATTTTGATTTACTTCAATGTGTGGCGTGGCACGCTTCCCCTCATAAAACCAAAAAGGGGAATGACCATGAACAGATTGACCAAGCTTGCCTGCATCGCCACCATATTGTCGTCAACCGCCTCGTTTGCCGACGCGGCGGAACAGATCCGTGTACTGACACCCACCTGGCTCGGCTTCGCGCCTGTGCATGTCGCCATGAAAAACGGCTGCTTCGAGAAACGCGACCTCGATGTCTCCATGAAGTTCGAAGACGATCTCGCCAACGTGATGGCCGCCATGTCACGCGGCGATATCGAGATCCAGATGCGGTCGGTGGGCGAATATCAGGGCCGCCCGCGCGACAAGGATACCCCCGGCGTCATCATCGGGGTGATTGACGAGTCCGTCGGCGGCGACGGGGTCATCACGGATGAGAAGATCAAGACTGTCGCAGACCTAAAGGGGAAGGCGGTCGCTTCCGAGCTCAACATTCCCGCCCGCCTGCTGCTCCAGATGGCCCTCAAGCAGGCCGGCATGACGCTGGGCGACCTCCAGATCAAGGATATCGCCACGGCGGATACCGCTGCAGTCTTCGGCGATGAATCGATCGCGGCCATCGCCACGTATGAGCCGTTCATGTCGCAGGCCGTCCAGAATTCCTCGCGGGTCGGCGCGCGCACCTTGCTGACCTCGAAGGACTATCCGGGCCTGATCATCGACGCCATCATCGCCCGCAACGACGACCTGAAGGCCAGCCCGAAGAAGTATGCCGAGTTCCTGGCCTGCATTTACGAGGCCATCGACTTCATCAAGGCAGAGCCCGGTCAGTTCGCCGAACTGGTTGCCCCGGAATTCGGCCTCACGGCGGACGAAGTGACGAGCGTGGTAAGCGGTAGCCTTGCCTACACGGACCTCGCCACGGCGAAGGGCTACATGGGCACCGATGGCAAGCTCGGCAAACTGGGTGACATCTTCGACACGCTCATGGACCTGAATCTCGAGAACGGCGCTGCCGACACCAAGCTCGTGGCGGCGGACCAGATCGATAATTCGATCATCAGCACCGTCGGCGCCAAGTAACCGATCATCCAACCAGGTCTTCGCCGGGCGGCAACAGCCGTCCGCGAAGCACCGTTTATCGGCGGCAACTCATGATTTCCGGTCTATTCAAGTTCAGGGGCAAGACCAGCCCCGCCATAGAAGCCACGGTCGGTGTCATCGCGGCAGCGGTTCTTCTGCTGGTTTGGGAAGGTGCAGCCCGCGGCGGCCTCGTCAGCCCACAGTTTCTTCCAGCACCCAGCCGTGTGTTCTCCGCACTCTGGAACATGCTGCTCAACCAGTCCCTCCTTTATCACGTCGGTGTGTCGTTCGCCCGGGTATGGGGCGCATTCCTGATCGCCGCCGCCATGGCCATCCCGATCGGCATCATGATGAGCAGCTACCGCATCGTCGGCGCCTCGCTGGAACCCGTGATCGATTTCATCCGCTATCTGCCCGTTCCCGCGCTGGTGCCGCTGTCCATCATCTGGTTCGGCGTTGGAGAGACCACCAAGATCTTCCTTCTCTGGCTCGGAACCTTCTTCCAGTTGGTTCTCTTCGTCGCCGACGACATGCGCCGGGTCCCCAACGAATATGTCGAGGTCGCAAGAACGCTCGGCGCCAGTTCGCGCAACGTGATGACGGACGTTGCCTTGAGATCGATGGCCCCCTCGCTCGTCGACAATCTCCGCATCACGCTCGGCTGGTGCTGGACCTACCTGATCATTGCCGAGATCGTGGCCGCCGATTCCGGCATCGGATATCTGATCTGGACAGCCCGCCGCTTCATCAAGACACCGGAGGTCATCGCCGGCGTCGTTGTGATCGGCCTCATCGGGCTGGTGACCGACCAATTGCTCCGGCTGCTTCATCGCAGCATGTTCCGTTACCTGTGAGGCGATGATGACCGAAACCTATCTCGAGTTCGACAATGTCTCGAAGTCCTTCGGCCCGGTCGAAGTGATCACACCGACCAGCCTCTCCATCGACAGGCAGCAGTTCGTCGTCTTCCTTGGCCCCTCCGGCTGCGGCAAGACAACCCTGATGCGGATGGTCGGCGGCCTGGACACGCCGTCCAAGGGACAGGTGCGTCTGTCGGCGGAGACGGTTGAAGAGCCCGATCGCCGCCGTGGCATGGTGTTCCAGTCCTACTCGTCCTTCCCCTGGCTGACAGTGGAGGAAAACATCCGCTTCGGCATGAAGTACCGGACGGATCTGACTGCGGCTGAAAAGACGGAACGGACACACCACTATCTCGGTCTGGTCGGCCTGGAGGATTTTGCGAAGTCCTACCCGAACAGGATTTCCGGCGGCATGCGTCAGCGCGTCGCGATTGCCCGCACTCTCGCGGCAGGATCCGAGGTACTGATGATGGATGAACCGTTCGGCGCGCTCGACGCGTTGACGCGTGAGCGCCTGCAGGTCGAATTGCGACTGATCCAGGCCCGTGAGCAGAAGACCATCATCTTCGTGACCCATGACGTCGAGGAAGGCGTCTTTCTCGCCGACCGGATCATCCTCTTCTCGAAACGCCCTGCCCGCGTGGTTGCGGATATCGATGTCACAGCGAAGCTGGGTACCGAGCGCACCCTGGAAACGCGCGAACTGCCTGCCTTCTACGAGCTGCGAAACCATGTTCTCCACCTCATCAGAAACGAGACGGGGGACATGTTGTGAGCGGGTCGTTTGCCGGCAAGACGGTGGTGATTACAGGTGCAAGCCGGGGTATCGGGCTGGGCGTCGCAGCCAGCTTCGCAGCCGAAGGCGCCGACATCCACCTGATCGCGGATGACGACGGCGTTGTGGCGGCGGCCGGGACGATCGGCGCCAGTGCCCATCAGGCAGACATCACGGATGCGCCTGCGGTGGAGACGGCCCTGTCCTCGATCTCCCGGATCGACATCCTGATCAACAATGCCGGCTATGAGCGGATGACACCCCTGATCTCAGAAAGCGACCGGGTGGAAGAGACCTTCAAACGCGTGATCGAGGTCAACATCATCGGCACGAGCAACGTAACGCGCCGGGCCATTCCAAAGATGCGCCCGGGGTCTGCCATCGTGAACACCGCCTCGATCTGGGGGCGTGTCGCAGAAGCACAGTTCGATGCCTATGTCGCGTCCAAGCACGCGATCATCGGCATGACCAAGACCTGGGCAAAAGAGCTCGGCCCACTGGGGATCCGGGTAAATGCGGTCTGCCCTGGCTGGGTCAGGACCGAAGCTTCGATTCGCTCCCTCGGTTTGATGGCCGCCGCTCGGGGCATGGATGAGGAGAGCCTGCTTCGCGACGTCGTGGCAGGTCAGGCGCTGAGCGGGCTCATGGAGCCTGAAGACATGGGCGAAACCTACCTGTTCCTGGCATCCGACCGTGCCGCCAACATTACAGGGCAGTCCCTCGGAGTCGATCGGGGAGAAGTGCCATGGTGAGGCCACTCGACGGAAGGACGGCCATTGTCACCGGTGCGGCCCGAGGCATCGGGCGGGCGAGCGCGCTGTCGCTTCAGGCAGAGGGTGCTCAGGTGATCGGCCTCGATCTGAAAGCGGGCCGCGACGGGTTCGAAACCCTGGCCTGCGACCTGACCGACGAGGCCGATGTCACCCAAACCATCGCTGCGGCAGCGGGCCGACTGGGCAGGATCGACATTCTCGTCAACAATGCCGGCATCCTCGAAGAGCGCGCATTGGGTGAGATCGACACCGCCCATCTCGATCGCATGTTTGCGGTGAATGTCCGGGGCGCCGTCCTTGCCGCTCGGGAATGCCTGCCTCACATGCCGACGGGCGGGCGGATCATCAACATCGTCTCGGAACTGGCCTATCTCGGCCGCAGCAACGCCTCCGTCTACTGCGCCACCAAGGCCGCACTTCTGGCCCTCACCCGGTCATGGGCGCGCGAACTTGCGCCCCGCATTCTCGTCAACGCTGTTGCGCCCGGTCCGACCGATACGCCGCTTCTGGATTTCGGCAACCTCACGGCGGCTCAACAGGCCGTGGAGGTCGCCAATCCGCTGAACAGGATCGGAAAACCTGAAGAAGTCGCAGCCAGCGTCGTGTTTCTCGCGGGACCCGGTGCCACGCTTTTTACCGGACAATGCCTTGGCCCGAACAGCGGCGCGGCGATGTATTGAGGAGTATGCAATGAAAGATAGCGTCTATTGGGCCGACCAGACATGGCCGGAGGCTAAGGCCATGGTGGAGAAAGGGGCACCGGTCTTCCTGCCGCTCGGCTCGACCGAACAGCACGGGCATCATATGGCGGTCGGCGTCGACATCATCCTGCCCACCGCGATCTGCGAACGTGTTGCACGCCAGGTGGGAGGCCTCGTGCTGCCGACCATTCCCTATGGCAACCGTTCCCAGCCCCGTTCCGGTGGCGGCCCCGCCTTTCCGGGCACCATCAACTTGTCTGCCCAAACCTTCTCCCTCGTGGTGCGCGATGTGATTGTCGAGCTGTTCCGCCAGGGTGTGCGGCGGGTTGTCGTCGTCAACGGGCATTATGAGAATATCTGGCCGTCGATCGAGGGCATCGAACTCGCACTCGACGCCATCGGCCGCTCCAATCTGGAGGACCTCAACATCCTGCGGATGGATCACTGGGAATTTGCGCGCCCCGAGACGATCGCCCGGATCTTTCCGGATGGTTATCCTGGCATCGAGCTTGAGCATGCGAGCGTCATCGAGACCTCGATGATGCTCGCCGTTCGGCCGGACCTCGTCGATCTCGACCGCTCTCTCCACGATGGGCCGGCACAGTTCCGGCCTTACGATCGCTTCCCCAGACCTCCCATCGAAGTCCCGCCATCGGGCGTTCTCTCGATGACAGAGGGATCGACGGCGGAAAAGGGCGAATGGCTGTTCGCCGATGCGGTCGAAAAGATGGTCGAGATCGTCAGAGAAGAATTTGAAATTGGGAATTGATCATGAGAGACACGTTTCATCAGCCCGTTGACGCGGCCCGGGTGCCCCGGTTTGCCGGCCATGCCACCTTCATGCGCCTGCCCGCCGTCGGATCGGCAGAAGGCCTGGATATAGCGCTGGTCGGTATCCCCTGGGATGGCGGCACGACCAATCGGGCCGGCGCGCGCCATGGCCCGCGCGAAGTCCGCAACTATTCGAGCCTAATGCGCAGCACGCACCATGTGTTTGGCACCGAGCCTTACAAGGTCGCCAATATCGCCGATGTCGGCGACGTCGCGGTCAATCCGATCGATCTTCTCGACGGATTGAAGCTGATCGAAGCCGGAATTGCGGATATCGTCGCCAAAGGTGCATTGCCGCTCTCCGTCGGCGGCGATCATCTGACGACGCTACCGGTCCTCAGGGCAGTCGCCCGGAACCGCGCCGTCGGGCTCATCCATTTCGATGCCCATTCCGACACAAACGATACCTATTTCGGCGACAATCCGTACACCCATGGAACGCCCTTCCGCCGGGCCATTGAAGAAAAGCTTCTCGATCCCCGTCGGGTGGTGCAGATCGGAATTCGCGGTTCCATCTATGGGCCGGATGAGCACGACTGGGCAAAGCAGCAGGGCATTCGCATCATCTACATGGAGGAATTTGCGGCACGCGGCCCCGAAGCCGTCATGGAGGAGGTGCGCGCCATCGTCGGTGATCTTCCGACATATGTCACCTTCGACATCGACTCGATCGATCCCTCCATGGCGCCAGGCACTGGCACCCCGGAAATCGGCGGCTTCTCCACCAGGGAAGCACAGCAGATGCTACGCCTGCTCGACGGATTGAACCTTGTCGGCGCAGACGTTGTGGAGGTCTCGCCGCCGTTCGATGTAGGCGGAATGACCTCGATCGTCGGCGCAACCATGGCTTTCGAATTGATGTGCATCCTCGCCAGACAGGTCGAACGGCAAAGGGCAGTGTCCGCCGCCTGAACTTCAAACTGCGCGGAGACCTGTGACAAACCGCGATGGCCTCCGCCAGGCGGGAGCTGCAGGAAGTCCGGCGATCTTGTCGCTCTGGATGAGATCCGCCGGCGCGCACTGTCGCGCCTTGATCGCCCCCCCTTTATCATCGGACTGCATCGAGAGGTGGTGGGCATTCTGGTGCCTGTCACCTATCTCGCCCAACGAGCAGCTCCATAAATTATCACAGAGACTTCGTGATAACCCTCTCACTTCAGCGACGTGCGTGCCACTTCACGGCTAAGCATCGGTTATCTATGTCTTCAGCCCGCACAAGTCAGCGGCCGCAGTCATTTTGTGATATTTTTGTTATTGTTGAATTGCCATTCCGTGATAACAATCGTGCCGGCATTTGGAGGCACTGCGGCGCATGCCAGCGCAGGAAATGAGATGGGGGATGGCTGGCTCGAAACGCAGTCGGGCCTGCCTGTCCATCTGAACACAGGTCTGCACCACCATCCGGAATGGTTCCACGAACTTTCTCCGGCTCGATCGTGAGCGTTCACAATTCTCAAACGACACCGCCTTGGAGGAGGCCACCATGGAAACCCAGGACAAAGAAGAGGCCTTCAACAGCCGGATGATGCGCTTGGTCGAAAAATGCCACCGCGAAAACAGGCTGATCATGAACCACGTCTGTATCCGGGTGGACGATATCGACCGCACCGAAAAAGTGCTGACGGAGTCGTTCGGCATCGGCGCAGAAGGTTTTGTACGCGTCCAGGGCTCCCTGTTCAAAGGCGAAGCCGCCGTGAGCGGGACCTGGGTCAATGACGAATTCTATCTTGAACTGATGCAGCCGCTCGAAAAGCAGACACTGGGATATGAGACCGGCTGCGGCGCCCCGATCGGGCACCTGAGCGAAGTCGGCTTCCTGACGCCGAACATGGACGCTGAACTCGAACGCCTCTCCAAACTGGGCTGGCAGATCACTGACAAGCTCTCCTCCGATCACTCGACAGAGGTCAAGATGGACATGAACCCATCCATCGGCTTCCCGATCGAGCTCATGGAGATAAAAATCGCGAAAAACGAGAACTGATCGCGGCCTGACGGACGCGAAACTGATAGCATAGCCGGAGTTCTGGATGGCCTATATTGAAATTCTCCCCAAATCTTCCGAGGCGCAGCAGACGCTGTTCGACGACAGTCACTCGGCGCTGAACCTTCTCTTTGAAGCAGTGAAAGAGACCCTCGAAGTTCCTGACCACGATATCATCGTTGAGTTGAACCAGTGCACCGTTCTGGCGTTCAACGCCACCGCAGTGAAGGCAGGCTCGGCACCGGATGTCGTCATCAAGATCGCCACCAGCGACCACGACTTGCAGCCACGGTTTCAGACCTTGAGCGACCAAATCGTCGCCGGTTGGAACGCGCATTTCGGAAGCGCGTTGAAGATGGAGCTTTGGATCGGTTTGATCGACACCTGGGGATGCAACATTCAGTTCGATGACTCTGTCGATATGGACGTCGCCACCTCAGCCGTCGCTTAAAGCAATCCCAGCAAACTTCGTAGCGGTTTTGCGCAAAAACAAAGATTGAGAGCCTTTTCGCAATTCGAAGAGAGGCGGAGAAGCTCTCATTGGACACGGGGGAAACCGCCTCCCTTGGCGCATCCTGCGGAGACCAAGGCAGGCGGACCGAAATCGTTGCCGACCGCGCAGCACTTGCCTGATGGCTAGGCTGCGCGGTCAGTGACAAAGGCGTAATCAGGCGGCTCGAACCTTCTTCGAGACGCGAGCCCATTCCGGAATCCAGTCACCATGGGCGGCCAGCAGATCGTCGGTCAGAGACCAGATTTGATCGAGATCCAGTTCGGCCGCCGTATGGGGGTCCATCATCGCCGCGTGATAAAGATGCTCGCGGTTTTCGGTCATCAGGGCCGCAACCGTCAGCTCTTGCACATTGATGTTGGTGCGGATCAGCGCCGTCAACTGTGGCGGCAGGGCACCGATATAGGTCGGTTGAATGCCGTTTTCGTCGACAAGGCACGGAACTTCCGCAGCGCAATTGTCCGGCAGTGACGTGATGCAGCCATTGTTGCGCTGGTTGCCATAGATCACCGACGGTTCGCCGGTCCAGACGGAATTCATGATCGAGGATGCGTATTCCTTGGACTGCGTGACCTCGATCTTGTCGGCGGATCGATAGGCCGCCGCCTGCCCTTCCCATTTTTCCACCTGCTCGATGCAACGCTTCGGATATTCGTCGAGCGGAATGCCGAATTTCTCGATCAGGTCTGGGCGCCCTTCCTTGATGAAATAGGGCGTGTATTCGGAAAAATGCTCCGAGCTTTCAGTGACGAAATAACCAAGCCGGGTGAGCATTTCGTAACGCACCTTGTTCGGGCAGCGCGGGTTCCAGGTGGGCTTGGGCGCCCGCCCCTCCCGGTAGCCGCGCAGGAGATCCGGATAGAGATCGCGGTAGGAACCATCAGCCTGGCGGTGCTCGAACTTCAGGAAGAAGGCCATATGATTGATACCGGCCGACCGGTAGCGGATCTCCTCGTAGGGAATATCCAGATCGTGAGCCAGCTCCATGGCCGTCCCCTGCACGGAGTGGCACAAGCCCACCTGCTTGATCCTGGGATATTTCTCCGAGATCGCCCAGGTGTTGATGGCCATGGGATTGACGTATTGCAGCAGGATCGCCTCGGGGCAGACCTGCATCATGTCTTCGCAGATCCGCCAGAGATGCGGAACAGTCCGAAGCCCGCGCATGATGCCGCCGACACCCAGCGTATCGGCGATTGTCTGCCGCAGCCCGTACTTCTTGGGGACCTCGAAATCCGTCACGGTGCAAGGCTCATACCCCCCGATCTGGAAGGCGACGACGACGAAATCAGCCCCCTCCAGGGCTTTGCGCTGGTCCGAATGCAGTTCGACAGTGGCCTTGACGTCCAGCGTCGAAATCAGCTTGCTGACGACGACCGAACTTTCCTCCAGGCGTTGCGGATTGATGTCCATCAGCGCGATCTTCGCCCCTGAGAGCGCCGGACGCTGCAGAACGTCGCCGATGATATTCTTCATGAACACCGTGGAGCCGGCGCCGATGAAGGTGATCTTGGGTTGTCTCGTCATGAATGATGCCTCGTGTCTGTGAATTATGCGGCGACTTCGAATGCGGCCCGGACGAGCCGTTCGGTATAGGCGGTCTTGGGATGGGATAGGACGTCCTCAACCGGCCCCTCTTCGACAATCCGGCCGTGCTGCATGACCACGACGCGGTGGCAGAGAGCCCGCACGACCTTCAGATCGTGAGAGATGAAGAGATAGCTGAGGCCTTTCTCGTCCTGCAGCTTGCGCAGCAGGTCGATGATCTGCGCCTGGACCGAGAGATCCAGCGCGGACGTCGGTTCGTCGAGCAGGATGAATTCCGGCTCGAGGGCGACGGCGCGGGCAATCGCGATGCGTTGACGTTGGCCGCCGGAGAACTCATGCGGGAAACGCGCCAGGATATTGGTGGGGAGACCGGCGCTCGCCAGAGCCTCACGCACCCGGTCAAGCCGCTCGCTTCGGGTGCTGCCCAGTCCGTTGACGATCAGGCCTTCCTCGATGATCTGGCCGACGGACATGCGCGGATTGAGCGAGGAGAACGGATCCTGGAAGACCACCTGCATGCGCGAGCGCAGCGGCCGCATCTGCTCACGGCTCCTGGTCTCGATCGATTGGCCGTCGAAGAAGATCTCGCCACCTTCGACCGCCTGGAGTCGGATCAAGGCCTGGCCAAACGTCGTCTTCCCGGAACCGGACTCGCCGACGAGCCCCAGGGTTTCGTGGCGATGAAGCTTGAGATTGAGGCTGTCGACCGCAACCAGCTCCTTCAACCGGGGCTTGAAGAAACCGCCGGCCTTCAGCATGAAGGACACACGAACATCCCGGCCCTCCAGAATGGTGGCGGAGCCGGCCGGCATCGGATTGGCCTTTCCGCTCGGTTCGGAGGCAAGCAGGTGCCGCGTATAGGGATGCTGCGGACTGCGGAAGAGCTCTGCCGTCGTGTTGTGCTCCTTCACCTCGCCGCTCTGCATGACATAGACGTAGTCGGAGAATTGCCGGACCACCGTCAGATCGTGGGTAATCAGGATCACGGCCATGCCAAGTGTCTTCTGCAGGTCCCGGATCAGGTTGAGGATCTGCGCCTGCACCGTGACGTCGAGGGCCGTAGTCGGTTCGTCCGCGATCAGCACATCCGGATTGTTGGCAAGCGCCATGGCAATCATCACGCGCTGGCGCTGCCCGCCTGACAGCTGATGCGGATACTGGTTGAAGCGCGATTCCGGGTCGGGGATCTGCACCTGGCGCAAAAGCTCGAGCGTCCGGTCCGTGGCCTGCTGGCGGCTCATCTTCTGATGCACGCGGATCGCTTCGATGATCTGCGCGCCGATCGTATAGACCGGGTTGAGAGAGCTCATCGGCTCCTGAAAGATCATCGAGATCCGGTTGCCACGCAGCGCCCGGCGTTGCCGATCGGAAAATTTCAACACGTTCTGGCCGTCATAGGCAATGCTGGAGGCTTTCGAGACCGAGGCGCGCTTGGTCAGGAGCCCCATCACCGCCCGGGCCGTGACGGATTTACCCGAACCCGACTCCCCGACGACCGCGATCGTCTCCCCCCGATAGAGCTGGAACGACACGTCCTTGACGGCGTCCACCTCGCCGTTCTCAACCTTGAATGTCACCGCCACATGACGCGCATCGATGATCGGTTTGCCAATGGCGGCCGCGTGATCATGCCGTTCTTCGGGGGCGAGCTTACTGATGTCGACGATGGCCATGGTCAGCTCCTCAATAGGGGTCGATCGCGTCGCGCAGACCGTCGCCAAGCGCATTGAACGCAAAGACGGTGATCAGCACGAAGGCAACGGGTGAGAGGATCCAGGGGTAGGACCCGATGACGGAATAGGTGGCGGTATCCTGCAGCATGAGACCCCAGGACATCAGCGGCGGCTTCACGGCAAACCCCAGGAAGCCGAGGAAGGATTCCAGAAGCACCACGCTCGGGATGGCGAGCGTTACCGACACGATCACGTGGCTCATCACATTCGGAAAGATGTGCTGGAAGATGATGCGCCTGTCGGTCGCGCCGATTGCCATGGCCGCCCGCACATATTCGATGCGCGCCAGCGCCAGCGTCTTGCCACGCACTTCGCGTGACATCTGTGCCCAGCCAAGCGCCGACATGAAGAAGATCACGAAGGCCAGGAAGACATGGGTGGGCGCGGTGACCGGGATCAGCGAGGTGAGCGCGAGGTAGAGCGGCAGTTGCGGGAAGGCGAGCACCAGTTCGACGAAGCGCTGCATCCAGGTGTCGAAGCGGCCACCGAAATAGCCCGACACCATGCCGACGGTGGTCCCGATGATCGTCACGATGAAGACGACCGTGAGCGCGATCATCAGGGACACCCGAGACCCATGCAGGATGCGCGACAGCACATCCCGTCCGAATTTGTCGGTGCCGAGAAAATTGACCGGCGTCCCGTCAAGGCCCCCGAAAAAATGGCGATCCGTGGGGATCAGGCCGAGGAGCTTGTAGGAAAAGCCCTTGACGAAGAAGCCGAGGTCAACCGGATTGGCGTAATCGGGGCCGATGATCGGCTGGAAAGTGATGGGGTCGAGCTCCGTGCCTTCGCCGAGCTTGTAAGTGCGGGGCCAGACCAGAGAGCCGTCCTGATCCGTGAGGCTGACGGTCTGCGGCGCGGCAAATGCAACACCTGTCAACTTCGGGTCCACGGGGGAGAAGAATTCGGCGAAGATCGTCATCAGCATCAACAGGCAGACGAGGACCAGTCCCGTCATCCCGGTCCAGGAACGCTTCAAACGCCGCCAGACAAGTGCCTGATAGGTTTCACTGTGATGGATTTCGGTGGCCGTTTCGACCATGGCGGGGCGGACATCAGCGGTCATGCGTGCGCTCCTCCACCCAGGCGAACACGCGGATCAAGCAGGGCCAACAGCATGTCGGCGATGATGTTGCCGACGATGAGCGTGGCCGAGAGAACCAGCATGAAGGTTGCCGTGACATAGACGTCGCCCACCCACATGGACCCGACAATGGCAGGGCCGACCGTCGGCAGCGCGAAGATGATGGCCGTCTCGATTTCGCCCGTCAGCATGTAGGGCAGCACGACGCCCTGATACATGACCAGCGGATGCAGCGCATTGGGCACGGCATGGCGCATGATCACCCGGCTTTCGCTTAGTCCCTTGGCGCGGGCGGTCTCGACATATTGCGCGTTCAGCGTATCGAGCAGATTGCCGCGCATGACCCGCATATTGTAGGCGAGCCCGCCAAAGGTGGCGATGGCGATGACCGGCCAGACATGTTTTAGAAGATCTACGAACTTGTCCCAGGACCAGGGCGCACCGCCGTATTTTGCCGAATGGAAGCTGTTGATCTCGGTCACATTGAAATGGAAGACCAGGATGTAGACGATGATCAACGCCATGAGGAAGCGCGGCACGGTCATGCCGAGGAAGGATATGCCCGACAGCAGACTGTCGACCCAGGTATACTGGCGTGTGGCCGCGAGAATGCCGAAAGTGATGCCGATGACGGAAGCGAGGATATGGCAGACGAGCGCCAGCGCCAGCGTACGCGGCAGTCGTTCGCCCACCACTTCGGACACCGGCTTGTTGTAAAAGAGGCTATGGCCGAAATCACCTCGGGTGACGATCCCGGTGACCCAGTTCACATACTGGACGACCATCGGTTTATCGAGCCCGTTGGCGATCTTGTAGGCTTGCGCCTGGGCATCGGCCTGCTCGAAGGAAGCGCCGCCCTGGTTGATCATTTGCGAGCGAATATAATCGCTATAGTCACCCGGCGGCGCCTGGATGATTGCAAAGGTGACGACGCTGAGCACGAACAGAACGGGTATGGCTGACGCGATGCGCACAAGCAGAAATCGGAACATGGCTGTTAGGTTCTCTTGTGTGTTCGGGGACATCGGGCCGCACCACAGCGCGGCCCGACGGGAAGCATGGATCAGTTGATCGGACCGGTCTCGCCGGGCTTGCCAGGAAGCTGCTGCGGGAAGAGCTCGAAGTCCCCCTGCTTGTCGGCAGCCACGTACATGCGCTCACGGATCACGGTGTCTTCCGCCCAGTTGAACATGAAGATCGGAGCACCCACCGGAACGTTGGAGAAGCGCTTGTTGATGATCAGTGCGCCCGGATATTCGGTCAAGCCGACCGTATCGACATTCTCGGTCGCAATCTTCTGATACTGCTTCATCAGGTCGGATCGTTCTGCATTGTCCTGCGAGGCGATGAACTTGTTGACGATCGTGACCATGTCCTTCTCATAAGGGAGAAGGTCGACGGAACCGTCAGTGCCTGCGCGATGGTGCCAGCTGGTCCGCGGCCCGGTCGGGGCAAGCTGGGTGGTGCTCTGCACCACGGATGTCAGCTCGGGATCGTTGCGGCGGATCGTCCAGTCGAACTGCCCGGCATAATGCGCATTGTCCTTCTTCACACCGTCGAGCGAGTTCAAGGTCACCTTCAGGCCGAGCTGCTCCATCTGGCCGATCACGCCTTCAGCGAGATTGCGGTCGGTGCCGTAGTCGCTATTGCCCAGTAACACGATCTGGACGTCCTTGCCTCCCTCGGTCCCCTCCGGGAAATTCACGAAGCCGTTGCCATCTGTGTCCTTCAGACCGACCTTTTCGAGAAGAGCCTTCGCACCCTCGAGATCGAAGGGATAATAGACGGTCGACGCACGATCGTAGAAGCTGGTCCCGGAGGACAGGCCGCCCGGATAAATGGCCGTGAATGGTCCCTTGACCAAGGAGTCACCGATCTTCTTGCGATCGAGCGCCATGGTGACGGCCTTGCGGAAGTCCGTGTTGCGATTGAGCTCGCGCACCGCCTTGGCCCGTCCGTCTGGTTCGCCCCAGCCATTGCCCGAGAGGTTCATGCGCAGATTGTAGCCGATCAGTCGGCCGCCGAAGGCGAGACGCGCCGGCGCCGTTTCCTGGGCGGCCCGTTTCAGCGACTCGACGAAGTTTTCGGGCTGCTCAAGATTGGAGAAGTCGCCCGAACCCGCAATCGCCTGCACGTCGCGGTCGGCCCAGGTCGACAGCTTGTAGTGCATTTCGTTGATGTAGGGCAGCTGCTGGCCGTTTTCGTCGACCTTCCAGTAATAGGGATTGCGCCGCAGGACGATGATGTCGTCGGGCCGATACGAGACCGGAACCCAGGCGCCCATGACGGGAATGTTCATGAACTCGGCCGGGAAGCCGTTCTTGTACTGGTCGTAGGTCATATCCTTGTTGTATTTCGGATGTTTGGTCTTGAGGATATGAGCCGGGCCTGGGCAGAAGGTGCCATAGGCCATGGAATAGAGATACTGCCGCGGGAAGGCCTCTTTGAACGTCCACTCGACGGTATAGTCGTCGATGGCCTTGAGCACTGTCCCTTCACCGAAGGTTTCCGGTGTCGCGCCGTTGAGCGGCGATACGTTCGTATCGACCACGTTGTCATTCCAGTAGAACATCACATCTTCCGAGGTGAAGGGCACACCGTCCGACCACTTGGCGCCCTCGATGAGATGCATGGTCAGCTTGTGACCGTCTTCGGACCATTCCCAGCTGCGCGCCAGGTTCGGCAGCGGCTCGACATCCTTGGCTTCGACCTGGAACAGGGGAGCCGTGCGGGTCAGGCATTCGGACATGGCAATGTCGATACCGCCCCAGCCCTGGGTCTGGCCGGCGGAGTAGTTCCAACCTTCAGGTCGCCCGCCAATGACGTGACGCAAGGTGTCGCCATAGACGCCAATCCCGTCCGGCATGTTGCCGGTCTTGAAGACCATGGGTTCCTTTGGCAAACGCTCAGCGACCGGGGGCAGCTTGCCCGTCTTGACGAATTTCTCGGTCACCCAGTCCGGCTCATGATATTCGGGCAGCGCCTTGAATTCGAGAATGGAATCCCGTGGCACATAGGTGATCTTGCCCTGAGCCGGGAAAGGCGGTGCTTCCGGCACAACGGTCGGTTCAGACGCCATGGCGCCGATGGCAAAGCTGGATACGCCCAGTAGAAGGGCAGCAGTGGATCTCAGATAGCGGTAGCGTTTCATTGTCGTTGTCATCCCTCATGCTCCAGACCACCCGGAATGGGCGGCTCTCCTCCAAAAAGCACCCGGTCTGACGACGGCATGCCGCCGACCGGAGGAGAGGACGAAACCTCGCCCAACTCCCCGACGCGGCTCCTCCTCAAAAAGCCGGTCGGAATTTCACGTCATAACCAGCCTCAGCCCGCCGGCTGCAGCTTTCTGGCTTCCTTCTCCGCGCGCAATTCGTCGATCGAACGAACCTCGCGACGCGCAACACCATTCCAATCGCGGGTCTTGACTGTCGACCGGCTCAGCCTTTCCTTGGCCGCAGGGACGGCATGAGCGTATTGCGGCAGCCATTGAGCCTGGGCGACGACCATCTCATCGACCATTTGCCACACCTCCTCCGGCGTGCAGATCGCGCCGACCAGCGGGTCATGCAGGACCGCCAGTTTCAGGAGATCGATATCGCCGGAAATTGCGGCGTGAACCGACATGCGCTGGACATTGATCGACGAGATGCAAGTGGCGGCACAGGCTTCAGGCAACGTGATCCCGGCCACCATATTGATGCCGAAGCGATCGACGAAACCGGGTGACTCGATGATCGCGTCCGACGGCAGATTGGTGATCACGCCGTTGTTCTTGACGTTGAAGTGGCCGCGATAGACACGCCCTGTCTCCAGCGCCTCAAGGATATGGCTGGCATGTTCATTGGACCGACGGGCGGGGTCGATCGGCTTACCGGCGTCTTCCAGGAACTGCGGAAACTCCGTCTCGAACCAGTTGCGGGTTTCGGTCGAGTAGCGCAGATACCCACCGGTCTCGCCGTGGATCCAGTCGGACATGTCGATCCAGCGACCGATCTCGTCCGGCCGCTTGCGATACCACGGAAGATATTCCGACAGATGACCGTTGCTTTCGGTGGAATAGACACCGAAGCGCTTGAGCACGTCGATCCTTAACTTTTCCTGTTTCGAGAAGACCGGATGCGCTTCAAAGGCGGCGACCAGTTCGTCCTTGCCGATCCGACGGCCTTTCAGACGCACATCCACGAACCAGGTCTGGTGATTGATGCCGGAGCAGATGTAGTCGAGTTCTCCGGGTCCGGCGCCGAGGATTTCCGCGATCTGTTCAGCGCCGTGCTGAACGCCGTGGCAAAGACCGATCGTGTCGACCTTGCCGTATTCGATCGCCGCCCAGGTGTTCATCGCCATGGGATTGGCATAGTTGAGGAATTTCGCGCCAGGCTCGGCCAATTCCCTGATATCCTTGCAGAAATCCAGAATGACCGGGATATTGCGCTGACCGTAGAGGATGCCGCCCGCACAGATCGTATCGCCGACGCATTGATCGACACCGTATTTCAGCGGGATACGGATATCATCCGCATAGGCTTCCAGCCCGCCGACACGCACGCAACTGATGATGTAACGCGCGCCGGCAATGGCTTCGCGGCGATCGGTCGACGCGGTGACTTTCGCCGGCAGGTTGTTCGACTGCACGATCTTGTCGAGGATCGCCTTGATCATCCCGAGATTGTGCTCGCTGACATCGGTCAGCGCGAATTCGACATCGCGAAACTCCGGCACGCACAGGATGTCGGTGAAGAGTTTCTTGGTGAAGCCGACACTACCGGCACCGATAATGGCAATCTTGAAGCTGCTCATGCTGTCCTCTTCGCTGATCATTCGGTCGGCAGAATGGACAGGGTAAAATCAACGCGCCAAGGGTCGAAGTGCAAGCACGCCCTCCCCTCCTCACACCTCCCTGCCGACACCGCTCCAACCCGGTCATCTTGCATTGTTGGATGCCATTATGCGTATAATGAAAGCCGTCACCAGAGAGGTATTGTGCTTTCATGGGTAATTCTGTGCTGAACCGACTGATCGAAAATGGGCCAACCATGCGCACGGTTTCTCTGCCGCGCGGTCGCCACAGCCTTCACACGATGCCGACAAGCACGGGCTACGAGGTCCGCACAGACCCGAGTTATGACTGGGATGGACGAAAACGCGGGCAAACACCGTTCACGGTGCTGCAACACACGATCGCGGGTGCCGGCAACCTGCGGTATGAAAACCGCAACTATCGGATCAAGGAGGGCGAAACCCTTCTGGTCCTCGTGCCCCACAACCATCGCTACTGGCTGGAGCAGAACGGCCGGTGGGAGTTTTTCTGGATCTCCATGAACGGCGAGGAAGCGCTGCGCATTCACAAGGCCATCCTCGCGACCAGCGGCCCGGTCCTCAATCTGAAACCGGAAACGATCGAGCGCCTCGCGGACTGCAGCCTGCGGCTGATCGCCGGGGGAACGGATGCGCCCGGCAAGGCATCCGCCATTGCCTACGAAGCAGCCATGGTTCTCTACGATGATGTGTTCGGCTCACATCCGGTCTTCAGCGAGGAACAACGCCGGATGAAGCATGTCATCGATCACATCGCGGCCAATCTGGAGCATCCTCTCCCGGTCGAAACGCTTGCGGAAGTGTCCGGCCTCAGCCGCGCGCATTTCTCCAGAGTGTTCACGATGAGCGAGGGCGTGCCGCCGGCCGAGTTCGTGATGCGCAAGCGGCTGCAACGAGCGACCAAACTCCTGACCAAGGCCGCCGACCTGTCGGTGAAGGAGGTCGCCGTCATGTCCGGTTTCGAGGACCCGAACTATTTCGCCAAGGTCTTCCGCCGCCATTTCGGCGCAAGCCCGACCGATTTTCGCACCACCGGCATGTATTCGAGCATTGCCGCAAACGGTCACGTCTCTCCATCGGCCCGCAACGAGTAGCGGTCTTGCAAGCGGAATGGGACCGCGCGCCACGCGCGAGGCAACACGCGCAAGCTCACGGCGAGCGGCCCGTAGATGCACGCCCGAAACGCAGTCAGGCGCATCTACGGCATGTCGACAACAGCGGGTTTTGGGCGCCTCACGGCGCCACCCTTCAGTTGTTCAGGACGTCTTCAGTGCTCACGACATTCGCATAGGCGAACGCCAGAGCGGCCATGAACGATGCGTGCACATCGGCGGCAGCGACTGTCCTGCCGGCGAATTCCAGATCCCGGGTGGCGACGGCATCATGGACCACAGTCACGGCATAACCGAGATCGGATGCGGCGCGGGCGAGCGCATCGATGCACATGTGGCTCATCGCGCCCACGACAACCAGATTCGTCACGCCCTGTACATCCAGGATCGCCTTGAGGTCGGTTCCGAGGAAGCCGTTGATGTTCGATTTCGTCACGACCGCTTCGCCTTCCACCGGCGCAACCGTCGTATGGATCTCGGCGCCCGATGTTTCCGGAATGAAGAAACTCGCATCCTCTTCCCCCGCATGATGGCGGATATGGACGATCGTTTCCTTGTTGGTCCGGAAACGGTCAAGGATCTTGCGGGCCTTCTCCGCCGCTTGGGCGGTACCGACGAGGGTAAATGCCCCACCATCGAAATAGTCGTTCTGGAAATCCACCAGGACCAAGGCTGTCGCGGTCATGTCTGCTCCCTGAGAGTTGGTTTCGTTGATCCTCACTTCGAGGAAGTGAATGGCATCAACACCCCCTTCCGTCTATCGTTGAATGGGCCTGCCGCTAGACGACATGCCCGTAAAGCGCCCATTCGACCTCTGTAACCGTTGAGGCGAGCCGTTGATATTCTGCCTTTTTGACGGCGATGAAGGCCCGGTGCAGGTCTTTTCCGAGAACCTCCTCCACGAACGGAGAGCGTTCTGCGCGATCGATGGCGTCCAGCCAGGAGCGCGGCAAGGTTGCACCATCCGCCGGATCAACTCCGGACTTGGCCGGACCGGGGTCGATTTGCCCGGCAATGCCGTCGAGGGCGCCTGCGAGGGTAACCGCAGCAACCAGATACGGATTGGAATCGACGCCCGCGACCCGGTGTTCGAAATGGCGGGCATTGCCACCGGACGCCGGAACGCGGATGGCAACGGTGCGATCCTCGACACCCCAGTCATCGGAGGCGGGGGAATAGGACGTCGAGGCAAATCGGCGCCAGGAGTTGAGGAAGGGCGCCAGCACCAGCATGGTGTCACCGATCGTCCGCCTGATGCCGCCGATCGCCTGCAGCATCAACGGGTTCAGCTTGTCGCCGTGGATATCGGCGAAGAGATTTTCGCCAGCCTGGCCGGCAAGCGACAGATGCAGATGCATGCCGGAGCCAGCCTCTCCTCCGAATGGTTTGGCCATGAAACAGGCCTCCATGCCAAATCTGCGCGCCGTGGTCCGGATCAATCTCTTGGCGACAATCACATCATCGGCGGCCCTCAAGAGATCACGATACTTGATCGTCAATTCGTATTGGCCCGGCGCATATTCCGAGATCAAGGACTCCAGCGTCAGGTCCAGATGTCGGGCGCCGGCATAAACCGCTTCAAAGAATGGCGCCATCTCATCGAGTTCGTCGACCGCCATGGTGTTGCGGTAGGGCGAGCGGCGACCGGTCAGGGCATACCGCGCGGATTGCCTCTGACCTTCCGGACCGACGTCCATGTCGATCAGGTAAAACTCAAGTTCGAAGGCTCCCATGGGCGCATAGCCCAACCGGCGGGCGCGTTCCATCTGGGCCACCAGTGCAAAACGCGGATCGGCGGAATAAGGCTGCCCGCTCTCGTCATACATGCTGACGAGAACCTGGCCGCGCCCCGTCGACGGCAGGAAACCAAGGGTGCCGGGCAGAGGGAAGCAACGCTTGTCCCCTCCTCCATCATTCAACACCTGTCCCGACTCCTCGACATCATCGCCCGTCACGTCCTGCCCGAACAGCGAACTCGGCATCGCCCTGCCGGAGCGGTAGAGCGACTGAAGCTCGTGCCGACGAATGATCTTGCCGCGTCCGATGCCATGGCAGTCCGTCATGACGACGTCGATCGCTTCTGCCTCGGGATAGGTGGCCAGAAAGGTTTCGGCTTCCTGAGCCGAGGCACCGGATGGGAGGTAAGTCATGTCGTAGCGAGGTCCACCTTGGAGATATCAGGCAATCAGCCCGTTGGATTTTGCGTCGGCATAGGTCAGTTCGATGACCTTCTGCGCGATCGACACCAGTTCGTCCGCTTCCTCATGGGTCAATGTGAACGGAGGCGCAATCACCATGCGGTCACCGACGGCGCGCATCACGAGCCCATTCTTGAAGGAATGCTCACGTGCAATCATGCCGATGCGCGCATCCTCGTCGAAGCCCTTCCTGGAAGACTTGTCCTTCGTAAACTGGAACGCGCCGATCAGACCTTCTATGACAGCTTCTCCGACGATGGGATGGTCGGCAAGCGTCTTCCACTTCTGCTTCAGATAAGGGCCGATATCGGTGCGAACGCGATCGACCAGCTTCTCCTCGCGGAGAATTTTCAGGGTCGCGATGGCTGCTGCGCAAGCGGCAGGATGGCCGGAATAGGTATGACCATGGGCGAATTCGCCGCCCTTTTCGAGGAGAACCTTGGCCACCCGGTCGGACACGCCGACAGCACCGAGCGGGATATAGCCCGAGGTGATGCCCTTCGCCATGGTGAGGAAATCCGGTTCCGTCCCCATCAGTTCACAACCGAACCACTCCCCGGTCCGACCGAAACCGCAGATGACTTCATCCGAGATGAGAAGGATGTCGCGTTCCTTAAGACCGGCCGAAAGCGCCGGCCAATAAGTCTTCGGAGGAACGATAACGCCACCCGCGCCCATGATCGGCTCACCAATCATGGCGCCAATGCGATCTGAACCAATCGCGTCGATCAGCGACAGCGTCTGATGCGCCACATGGAGGCCGAACTCATCCGAGCTCATGTCGCCACCATAGCTCCACCAGTCCGGCGACGGGGCGTGATAGATGCCGGCGATCGGCAGGCCACCCTGCTTGTGCATCGAGCCGAAGCCACCCAGCGATGCAGCAGCGACCGTGGAACCGTGATATCCGCCGCGCCGGGAGATGAAGATGCTCTTCTCCGGCTTGCCCTCAAGTTCCCAGTAATAGCGGACGAGACGGAAGATCGTGTCGTTCGATTCCGATCCGGATCCGGTGTAGTGGAAATAGTTGAACTGAGGCGGTGTGACCTCGCTCAGCAGACCCGAAAGCTCGGCGACCGACGGGTGCGTCGTGTTGAAGAAGGTGTTGTAGAAGGTCAACTCTTCGAGCTGGCGCGAAACGGCATCGATGATGTCGCGGCGACCATGGCCAGCATTGACACACCACAGACCGCTCATGCCGTCGAGGATGCGATTGCCTTCGGAATCTTGGAGATAAACTCCCGACGACTGGGTGATAACCCGCGCACCGCGCGCATTGAGCTCACGCGTATTGGTGAAGGGATGCAGATGATGGGCGGCGTCGAGGCGGCGGATCTCTGCCGTGGAGTTCGAGAGGGTCATGGCATCTCCTGTTCTTGGCTCTGCGCGAGCGCGACATGAAGGGGGCCGGCATCAACCGGCGAAAACATAACTGGTCTTGACAGTGGTGTAGAATTCGGCGGCGTAGCGGCCCTGCTCGCGCGGGCCATGGCTGCTGCCTTTGCGGCCGCCGAACGGCACGTGATAGTCGACGCCGGCTGTCGGCAGGTTGACCATCACCATCCCGGCCGTCGAGCGACGCTGGAACTCGCGGGCGTATTTGAGGCTGCCCGTGCAGATGCCGGAAGACAGTCCGAACTCGGTGTCATTCGCGACGGCGACCGCCTCTTCGAAATCGCCAACCTTGATCACGCTTGCGCAGGGACCAAAGATTTCCTCACGGCTGACGCGCATGTCGTTCGTTGCGCCGACAAAAATCGCAGGCTTCTGGAAATGACCTTGCGGCAATTCATCAATCCGCTCGCCGCCCAGAACCTCGCATCCCTCTTCGCGGGCGAGCGCGACATAGGCGAGGTTGTGGTCGAGCTGGGACGCGGACGCCACCGGCCCCATCTGGCTGTCGGCCGCAAGCGCCGGTCCGACCTTGAGCCCCAGCGCCGCCTTACTCAGCGCCTCAACGAAGCGGTCGTGAATACGCTCTTGCACGATCAGTCGAGAGGACGCCGTGCAGCGCTGCCCCGTCGAGAAGAATGCACCGTTGAGGCATGCCGCGACGGCAAGATCGATGTCGGCATCATCCATGACCACCATCGGATTCTTGCCACCCATTTCGAGCTGAACCTTCTTCAGGCTCTCAGCGGCAGAGCGGGCAATGCCCCGCCCCGTGGGAACGGACCCCGTAAACGACACGGCCTGGACCAGAGGATTCGACAGCATGGCCGGGCCAATCCGCGAGCCGGGCCCCATGACGAGATTGAACAAGCCGGCGGGGCAGCCTGCCTCGACAATGATCTCGGCGAGAAGATGTGCAGTTCCGGGCGTCAGGTCTGCCGGCTTCAGGATGACGGCATTGCCATAGGCAAGAGCGGGCGCGATCTTCCAGGCCGGGATGGCGATCGGGAAATTCCAGGGGGTGATCAGTCCGACGACGCCCAGAGGTTCACGCCGAATATCGACATCCACACCGGCTCTGACGGATGCAACGCTCTCGCCCGAAAGCCTGAGCGCCTCCCCGGCAAAGAAGCGAAAGATCTGGCTGGCTCGGATTGTCTCGGCGCGCGCCTCAGACAGGATCTTGCCCTCTTCGCGTGCCAGCATATGGGCAAGTGGCTCGACCTTTGCCTCGATCCCGGCCGCGATCCTGTCGAGCAGATCGGCCCTGGCCTGAGGCCCCTTGGCATAAAACGAACGTTGCGCATCGGCAGCCGCTTCGGCCGCACGATGAACATCCTCGGCGCTACCACTGGCATAGAGACCGATCAGGTCGGAAACATCCGAAGGATTGCGATTCTCGGTCAGCGAAACCCCATCCAGCCATCGGCCGGCGACGAGGTTCTTATGCGTGTCGGACATGGGGATCTCCGATTGGCGGATTTCAGATGAGGTTCTGGCGTCAGACGAACGCCGGCTTCATTGCGCCGACGTTCCGCCATCGACCGGAACGAGAGCGCCCGTCATGAAACCGGCATCGTCGGAGGCGAGAAAAGCGATGACTTTCGCGATCTCGTCGACACGCGCAACGCGCCCCATGGGAATGGTTGCCGCAAGCTTTTCGAGCTTCCAGTCTCGGCCATCGCCTTCATAGGCGAGATCGAGCATCGGCGTATCGGTGTCTGTCGGGCAGATCGCGTTGACCCGGATGCCGTCTGCGACGTGGTCCAGCGCCATGCAGCGGGTGAGCTGCGCCATCGCGGCCTTGGAGACGCAATAGGCAACGGCACCGCGAGCGCCCATCAGCGCCCAGTCGGACGCTACATTGACGATCGCACCCTTGTTCGCCCCACGCATCGGCGCAATTACCGCGCGCGACATGCGCATGGCCGAACCGAGATTGATATCCATGATGCGATCCCATTCGTCATCGCTTGTCTCGTCGACCCGGCCATTGATGAGCACACCTGCATTGTTGATCAGAACGTCGATGCGGCCGAAGTGCCGGAGACTTTTCTCCACGATGCGATCCGGCGCGGAGCGATCTGCCAGATCGGCCTCGATGAAGAGCGCACGCCGGCCGCTGGCCTCGATTTCCGCAGCCAGTGACGCACCCCGCGTGACGTTCCTGCCGACCAGCACGACGTCCGCTCCGCGCTGAGCGAGCTCCAGCGCAGTTCCGGAGCCAATGCCCGATGTTGCACCGGTGACGATACAGATTTTCCCATTCAACATGCCGGTTCTCCAAATTTGATCAAATAATTTTTACGATCTGCGATCGCATTTTTCAAGAGCGTGAGAAGGCCGCAGATCAAAAAAAAGCGCCGGTGCCGGCGCTCAGATTATCCGTTGATTCAAAGCCGCAAATCCTCAGCCGTCCGCGAAGTCGGCATTTTGCGTCAAAAAGGCGAGCCCCTCGGAAATGTCCTTATACATCAACTCAGCCGCGACCTTGCCGTCACCGCGGGCAAGGGCTTCGACGATTTCCTCGTGATAGTCGATTTCGAGAATGCCGGAGAGGTTGCCCCCGAAGCGCCCGCCGAATTGCCGCAGGAACGGCCCGACCTGCAGCCAGACGGTCTCGATCAGGAACAGCATGCTGTCGGATCCCGCCGCCCTGTAGATGCTGAACTTGAACTCGTAATTGTGCAGCAGATAGCCGTCGATGTCCTGATCTTGCGCGGACTGGGTCAGGGCTGCCGCCTCTTTACGGATCGCCCGAAGGTCGGCCGGCTTGATGTGCCGCGCGGCGATCTCCGTCAGCGCAGGCTCACATATGATGCGGCTCTGCATGAGATCCGCAAATCTCTCTTTGGTCATCGGCGGAAGCACATGCGAGCCGTTCGGCAATTGCTCGAGCGCTCGCAGAGCCTGCAGCTTGGCCAGCGCCGCACGGACGGGCATGTCGCTCGTGCCGAGTTCCTTGGCAAGCTTGCGAGACGTGAGCTTCTGCCCCGGCTTGATTTGCCCGGCCATGAGGGCCTTGTTCAGCCGCTGGTAGACAATTTCGTGCAGCGGCGTGAGGTCGACCGTGCCAAGCCCGATAACTGCAGGTGATTTCACCTCTTGCTCCCGTCTCGATGCGTCTGGACTGGGCTTGCGAAAAGCCCTGATTGTGCGTCTGTATGGATGTCCTCCGATACCACCGAATAAGCGGGGAAGACAGAGGACATCCGTTGGCGGAATAATGTCAGGCCGCGTTGGGCCAGCCACTGATCGCCTTGACTTCGAGATATTCCTCGATGCCCCAGACGCCACCTTCGCGCCCGATACCCGACTGCCCGAAGCCGCCGAAAGGTGCTCCGTAAGGCAGATCCGTCCCGTTGAGACGCACCATGCCGGCACGCAGCTTGCGGCTGACGCGGCGAGCCTTCTCCGCATCATCAGTCCAGAGATAGGCAGCCAGGCCGTAGACGCTGTCGTTGGCGATCGCGATCGCCTCTTCTTCGGTGTCGAAGGGCAGGATGGTCAGGACTGGCCCGAAGATCTCCTCGCGGGCAACCGTCATGCCGTTATGCACGTCGGCAAACACGGTCGGGCGAATGAAGTAGCCGCTGTCGACCCCTTCCGGCAGATCGGCGCCACCGGCGACAAGCCGCGCACCTTCCTGAATTCCGGCCTCGATCAGACCGCGGATCCGGCCGAACTGGCCGGCATTGACGACCGGCCCCATTTCCGTGCGATCGCTGGCCGGATCCCCGACACGAACCTCCTTTGCGACGCGCGCCGCTGCCACGACCGCCTGCTCATACACATTGCGCTGGACCAGCATGCGCGAAGGCGCATTGCAGGACTGTCCGGAATTGCGGAACATGTGACGGGCAGTCGCTTCCGCCGCCGCCTCGACATTGCAATCGTCGAAGATGATATCGGCACCCTTGCCGCCAAGCTCGAGTCCCACCCGCTTGACGGTCTCGGCAGCAGCCTTGCTGACGGCGACGCCCGCGCGCGTGGAGCCGGTCAGCGAGATGACAGCCACGTCAGGATGGCTCGAAAGCCGTTCGCCGACGGCCACGCCGGTGCCGTGAACGAGATTGAAGACACCCGCCGGCACGCCGGCCTCATCCAAAACTTCGGCAAACAACGCAGCGGAAAGCGGTGCGAATTCGGACGGTTTGAGCACCATGGTGCAACCCGCAGCCAGCGCCGCACCCACTTTGAGCGTCACCTGGTTCATCGGCCAGTTCCAGGGCGTGATGAGCGCCGCGACACCCTTTGCCTCAAGCACGATCTGGTTCGAGGTATCGCCAGGGAACAGCGGGCGCTCCCAATGGATATCGTCCATCGCGCGAATGAAATCTTCGAGATGGCCAAGACCCGAACCGGCCTGAGGACCGCGGGCAAGCCCCTTGGGCGCGCCCATTTCGATCATGATGGCATCGGCAATTTCGTCACTGCGCCGACGATAGACCTCCACGACACGCTGAAGCACGGCCTTGCGTTCCGCAGGCGCGGTGGCGCTCCAACTGTCGAAAGCCCGGACAGCCGCCGCAACGGCAAGATCCACATCGGTCCGGTTTCCGAGCGCGAGCTTGCCGCAGGCCTCTCCATTGGCAGGATTGATGATATCCATCACATCGGCCGAATCCGGCTGAACCCAGGCGCCACCAATGTAAAACTGAAGGGTATTCATATGTCACTTCCCCGAATTAGAACGGCCAATGGCCGGTACTGCATCTGAAATTTCGGCGGCAACTGCCTGCCACGCATCGCTCGGCGAACGCTTCGCATCTCCGAAATGGCAGTATTGACGAAAGTTTCACGAACTTCTAGCCTGTTTTGCGATCGCAAATCGCATAATGTGAAAATTCGTGCTCTGAGGTGTACATGACCACTCGTCTCGCTGTCATAGGTTGCGGCCTGATTGGTGAAAGCTGGGCGGCATTGGGTCTGGCGCGCGGTTGGGATGTATCGGCATGGGATCCCGCCGAAAAAAGCCGCGCCTCGCTGCCAGAGCGCATCATCCGTCCCCTCACACATCTCAACGAGTTGCATGGCTGGCCGATATCGACAGCAAAGCTGAGGGTAACCCAAACGCTGGAAGAGGCCGTCGAAGGTGCGACCCTGATCCAGGAAAACGCGCCGGAGCAGGTTCCACTCAAGCAGGCCCTCTATGCTGATATCGAAGCCACAGCGGATGCACGGGCCATCATCGCATCCAGCACCTCCGCATTGACATGGTCGTCCCTCAGCGGAACGCTGAAGGTGCCGGAGCGCTTCATCACGGCGCACCCCTTCAACCCGCCACATCTCATTCCCCTGGTGGAAATCTATGGCGTGGATGAAGGCACCCTGACCCGTGCAGAAGCGCTCTATCGTGAACTCGGCCGCAGTCCGGTGCGGCTGAAGAAAGAAGCCGTCGGGCATATCGCCAACCGGCTTGCCTCCGCGCTTTGGCGCGAAGCCGTGAACATCGTGGCGGAGGGCATTGCAGACGTTGCGGATATCGACACGGCGATGCGGGACGGCCCGGGCCTTCGCTGGTCCGTCACCGGTGCCCATATGGCCTACCATCTTGGCGGAGGTCCCGGTGGCATCCGTCACTACCTCGCCCATCTCGGTCCGAGCCAGGTAAAACGCTGGCAGTCGCTCGGCACACCCGAACTGACGCCAGAGCTTTGCGAACGCCTGATCGACGGTATCGAACGTCAGGCGGCCGGCCGGACAATTCCTGAGCTCGAAAACGAGCGGGATCGGCTGTTGATCCAGCTGCAGAAGGCCCGCCAGAGCGGAAGAAATGATCATGGCTGAAGAGAGAAGAATGAGGATTGCTCTCATCCATGCGCTGACGGAATCGGTGCTTCCAGCGCGTCAAGCCTTCCGTGCGCTCTGGCCCGAGGCATACTGCTTCGACCTGCTCGACACCTCCCTGTCTGGCGATCTCGCGGCCGGCCAAAGGCTCGAGGACGGCATTGCCGACCGCATCCGACACCTGGCGGACTATGCTGCAGCGTCTCAAGGGGAAGCGGGCGAGACCAGGGCTCTTCTCTTTACCTGCTCTGCCTTCGGACCGGCGATCGATGCGGTCAAGGAGCACATGCCGATCCCCGTGCTTCGTCCGAATGAAGCGGCGTTCGAACAGGCGCTTACCCTCGGCGGCCGGATCGGCCTTGCCGTGACATTCGGCCCGTCATTCGCGTCGCTGAGGGATGAACTCCTCTCCATGGCGTCACAACGAGGCCAAGCGGTCGAAGTTATCCCCGTCCTGGTGGAAGGCGGACTTACAGCCCTCAAGGCCGGAAACGGCGACGAGCATGATCGCCTGGCAGCAGAGGCCTGCCGACAGCTACCATCCGTCGACGCACTCGTCCTCGGGCAGTTTTCGCTCGCCCGCGCGGCAGATGCTGTGCGGCATTACATCGACGTGCCGGTCCTGACGACGCCCTCAAGCGCCGTCCTGGCACTGAAAAGCCTTACCAAACCGACACCGGACCTTCGCAAACCTGGAACCAAATCATGACCGATCAGCCGAACGACACCCTACGCGACATGGACCGGGCAAGCCTCTTCCATCCCGTGACATCCATTCACGACCAGCAGACGAATGGCCCGCAGATCTACCAGTCAGCCTCCGGCGTGGAGTTGGTGTCGGCTGAAGGCAAGCGGCTGATCGACATGGGGGCAGGTCTCTGGTGCGTGAATGTCGGCTATGGGCGCACCGAACTGGCAGACGCTGCGGCACAAGCCATGCGTGACCTGAGCTTCCAGCACCTCTTTGGCGGGGCAGCCTCGGAACCCTCGATCCGCCTTGCAGACCGTCTGCTGTCCCTGTTTCGCGAACGCGCCGGTGCTCCGCACATGGCCCGCGTCTTCTTTGGCACATCCGGCTCCGATGCCAACGACACCGCGTTCAAGCTGGTACGCTACTACAACAATCTGCGTGGCAAACCTGCAAAGAAGAAGATCATCTCACGCATCGGCGGCTATCACGGCGTGACCCATGCCAGTGGCAGCCTCACTGGCATCGATGGCTATCACAAGGCATTCGACCTTCCTGTGGACGGCGTGCTGCACACCAGCTGTCCGCATTACTTCACGTTCGGCCTCCCGGGCGAAACCGAGGAAGGATACACGAACCGCCTGATCGCGGATTTGGAAGACATGATCGCAAGGGAAGGCGCCGATACGATCGCCGCCTTCATCGCCGAGCCTATCATGGGCACCGGCGGCGTCTTCCTGCCACCGACAGGCTACTTCGAACGTGTCCAGGCGGTTCTCGACCGCCACGACATTCTGCTGATCGTGGACGAGGTCATCACGGGCTTTGGTCGCCTTGGGGAATGGTTCGGCACCGGTGCCTACCGGCTTCGCCCCGACATCGTCTCGCTGGCCAAGGGGCTGACCAGCGCCTATTTCCCCATGTCGGCCTCGATCATCTCCGACAGGATCTGGTCTGTGCTGGCCGACAAATCGGCGGAAACCGGCGCCTTCATGCATGGCTTCACCTATTCCGGACATCCGGTCGGCGCGGCCGTGGCGCTTGCCAATCTCGATCTCATTGAAAGAGAAGGTCTGGTGGAAAATGCCGCAGCCGTCGGGCCGCACCTTCTGGACACCCTGAAACAGGCGCTGGCGGACCATCCCTTCGTCGGCGACATCAGAGGCCACGGCCTGATGGTCGGCATTGAGTTCATGGCCGACAAGGCAACCAAGCGACAGTTCCCCAAGGGGACCGCACCGCATCGAGTGGTCGCACGGCATGCAACGCAGCACGGCGTATTGACCCGCGCCCTGCCATTCCTGCCCGTGAACTCGTTCTCTCCGCCATTATCGATCACCAAAACGCAGATCGATATTGCCGTAGAACGCTATTCAGCCGCGGTAAAGGCCGCCGAAGCCGAGTTAATGTCCCTGGCAAGAGGTGCTGACTGACCTGCCACGGAAAATTTCCTGCAGAATGAGTGATTTCAGGAAGGTACGGTCAATCCGTGGTCGATTGCATTTACGGGCACCATCGCGAGGTAGAACTATCCTCTCTGCCAGCACGTTTTCTGTTTAGGTAAAGACGGCGGGGATAAACGCCGGAAGCTCCTCGGCGAACATGCGGAGGGTTTTGAAGGTGTGAGCGCTTGCATTCCGTTCCCATCGTTTTGGCGAGCCCGAGCCAGCGGGAATTTTCCGCGCCCACCTCATAAAGCTGCACGGATCTATCGACTGGCACCTGTCGCCCACGGGGGAAATATACCGTATCCGTGACGGTGACCTATATCCCGACCGCACGGGCCGCGTCCTTATCTATCCCCAAGCTACCAAATACGTGGCGACACAAAGGGATCAAATGCGGCGGCTGTGGCACAACATGGAGCGTCTCTTGGCGCCATCCCGGCGCTGACCAGCAGCTTCACTTTGAAGTGTTCGCGGAGCGCCCGCAACCTACCGGAGGGGCGGATCGTTTAAAAGCAACGCAAAAACCGCCCCTGGTGGACAGAGGCGGTGCGGATGATTTGGCGGTTAAGCGCCTGTTATATTGGTGTGATGAGCGATTTATGTTTGAACTGGTTGCGGGGGCCTGATTGCGCGGAGACTTGTACAAAACCCGGGTCTAGAGCGCTGAACCCGACCATTTGTCGGGTAAGCAGAATTATGGAACATTTTTCACCGTCGATCTGCGGCCTCCAGTCGAGCCCCTGGGAACAATTCGACAAGGTGTTCCACCTGGTCAATATCCTTCAGAAGGCATGCTGTCGTCGAAAGCGCGTCTGCGACCGCCGCCGTGGGCGCAGAGATCGACAAAGCGCGCCATATCGCCGGTGCTGGTGTTCCGCTCGCTGGATCAAGAATGTGGCCGTGCCGCCCTGCAGCGTCGAATGTCGTTCCAAGTGGCGACGAAGTAGCGAGAGCACGTTGCCGCAAACCGAGAGACCCGCCAGCTTCGAGCCGGACCGTCCACTCGCCCCCCTCTGGACTGCCGCCAAGAGCACGAAATTCTCCTGTATCGATGAGGATGTCCGTCAGTCCCTCGGCCTCCAGTAACGCTGCCACTCGGTCGGCGACATAGCCCTGGCCGATGCCGTTCAGCGTCAGCGCCATGCCCGGCCGTAGCGCGATTTTTGCCGTATCCAGCTCGACCTTATGCCAGCCGACCAAGGCTTTCGCCGCCGCAATCGCCTCAGGGTCCGGCCGCCCGCCACGCACGGCAGCTTCAGCCCAGAGCGTCCAGAGCGGCTGCACGGTCGGATCGAACCGCCCGCCGCTCGCATGGTTCACGGCGCTGGCCAGCGACAGGCATTCCAGCAACTCGAAGGGCGGCTCGGCAAGATGGCTCTGCCGGTTGAGCCGCGACAGCGCGCTATCGGCGCGATAAAGGCTGAGGATATCCTCCAGCCGATCGATTTCGGCCATCACGCGCGCGGCAATCGCTTCACTATCTGGATGGTCGATTCGGATCGAGGCACGCGCGCCAAGCGCCTGCCCGGTCCAGTGTTTCGAGGTCTGCGGGGCGGCCCGCGCCACGGCCGGCAGAAGAGCCAAGGCGGCAGAAATCGTGATCAAACGGCGGCGGGTTATCGGCATGGCTCAGCCTCCAGCTTTGTTGTGCAGGGCGCGCAGGCGGTTCTCAAAATCGATATCGCCGCTCTCCGCGTTCGGATCGGACCTGACTTGGATCGGGGTCAGCACCATGTCGTCGGTGATCTCCGCAAAGGCCAGCACCCGGCCCCCCTCGGCACGTGCAAATACCTCTGCCTTCTCGCGGCTTGAAAACGGCACCGTCTCCGGCGCGCCCATGCCGCCTTGCCGCGTTGAGCCGACGACGTAGACGGCCTTGTCGACGGCGATCCAATTGCCGTCACCGGGATGATCCCAGGTTGCGCCCGGAGCTCCCATGTCGTTGACATAGACGGCGACGATCGGCGCCATCTGCTCTGGTCCCCGCATATAGGCGATCACGTCGCGCACCTGGCTGAAGAACAGGGGCGCAGGCATGCCCTCGAGGAACACCTGCCCTTTGGGGCCAGGATGTTCCAGCAGGTTCATCTGGCAGTAATGACCGAGCGTTTCGGCCGTCATGTCCTGCGGCGTCGTATCCTGCACAGTTTTTTGCTGGCAACTGGCCAACAGCGCCAGCCCGAGGATGAAGAGGATCGGGCGAAGCAACGCTTTCAACGGTGCTTTCAATGGATCTCTCATGGCGTGACCTTTCGAAACGCGGCGAGTGCAAGCGCGATGGCGAGCAAGGGCCAGGCAAACAGCGAGGTGGCCGATTGCCAGAGCGGGATCGCACCAGCCGCGCCGCCTATACCGCCGGCAGCGGCCACCGCCTCGCCTGCCGAGAGATTGAAGACACGGAAGGCGTCGGCGGGATTGGCCAGCAGAGCGACGGGCAGGGCCTGCGTGGTGAAGGCGCCGCCGCCATCCGTCACGATCAGCGCCAGAAGCGCCAGGTCGTAAAGCACGACCGCAACCAGCCAGAGCGCGATGGCAAGACCGGCAGCGCCGGAGGGACGGCGCGCCAGAGCGGACAGCGCATAGCCCGCGCCCAGAAAGGTCGCGCCCAAGAGAACAGAGGACCAGATCAGCCTCCATAGCGAGCCGATACCCTGGATCGCGCCCGGATCGGACCAGATCGCAACCACCAGCGCTGCGCCGTAACCGAGCGTGACGGCGAGTGCCAGGATTGCCAGATGCGCGAGAAGCTTGCCGAGCAGGATCTCCAGGCGGGAGACCGGATAGGTGAGAAGCAGAGGCAGCGTGCCGCGCTCCACCTCGCCCGCCACGGCATCGAAACTCATCAACAGCGCCAGAAGCGGCACGAGATAGACGGCCAGCGACGTCAGCGAGGCGACCGTGACCGACAGCCGATCAACGCCAACATCGCCTGTCGGCGCAGAACCGGCGGCGGCCAGAACCAGGGCAAACAGCACCATCATGCCGGTGGCGATCAGCACCCAGCGATTGCGAAACGAAATGCGGAATTCGGTGATCCCGGTGGCGAGGATGCGGCTCATTGCCCGTCCCTCCGGCTGAAATGGCTGTAGATATCCTCGAGGCTCGGCGGGATCACGTCGAAGTCGGCGACGTCTGCGCCACGCGCCGTGATCCGGGCGAGCAGCGGCAGCTTCTGCGCCTGCGCGCAGGAGATGCGCAGCAGCCCGTCGGCGCCGACAACGGCCTCCGGAAAGGCGGCCGCGAGCGGTGCCGCATGGGCTGCCGCCGGGCGAACGAGGAGCATGATCGGCAGGGCGGCCCGAGCGCGCAGATCGGCAAGCGTGCCCTCGGCTACCAATTGTCCGCCGGACAGGATCAGGATGCTGTCGGTGCGCGCCTCGACCTCGGTCAGGACATGCGAGGACAACAGGATCGTGGTGCCATCGGCGGAAAGACCATCGAGCAGGTCGTAGAAATCCCGGCGGGAGACCGGATCGAGGCCGGACGTCGGCTCGTCGAGCACCAGAAGACGGGGGCGACCGATCAAGGTCTGGGCGAGGCCGACCCGCTGGCGCATACCCTTGGAATAGGTTCCAATCCGACGCCGCGCCGCGTGGGCGAGCCCGACACGGGCCAGAAGCTCCGGCGCGTTGCGCGGATTTTCACCGCGCAGCGAAAGATAATGGCGGATCTGTTCCTCGCCGGTCAGCGCCGGATGGAAGGCGACATTTTCCGGCAGATAGGCCACCTGCATGCGCGCGGCAGCCGAGCCCGGCGCCTCGCCGCAGACCGTGACGTCACCGCTGTCGAACGGGATCAGCCCCAGAATGATCTTCATCATCGTCGACTTGCCGGCGCCGTTATGCCCCAGCAACGCGGCGCGCTTTCCCGGCTGTAAGGACAGCGAGACCTGGTTCAGCGCCTCGACGGAGTGGAAGCGCTTAGTGAGCCGAGAGATTGTCAGCGTCGGTGTCATCGTAATGTCCTTCGGCCCAGCGGCCGGCGGCCTGGGTTTCGTAACCAAGGATTTCGGGCGGAACGGCAATGGTCAGGGGCCGCATCAACGGCGCACTGTCGCGCACGCCGCCCGGGAGCGTGGCGGGGAAGTCCCGCTGGCTCCAGCGGACGAGTTGGACGGCTGGCGAGCCGATCAACAGGCTTGCGGCGGGCTGGGACCAGAGGATCTGGTCCATCACGTCATTGGGACGATAAAAGCTGTCGGCAACGCCGTCGCCATTCAGATCGAAGGCCGGATGGTCGGACCAGAAATTGCCCCTGCCCTCATGGCTCCACTCCATGTTGCGGGTGCCGACATATTTAACCTGTTCGCGATTGGCGATGAAGGCATTGCCGGTCAGCACGTTTTTCTCAGAGCCAGCGGTGAAGTGAATGCCGATATCGCACCCCTCGAAACGGTTGTCCCAGATCAGGTTCTTGTGGGCGTTGTAAATGAAGAAGCACTTCTTCGTGCCGCCGCGCACCAGATTGCCGGTGACGTCGGCATTGTTGGCATAGTTCAGCATCAGCCCGTGCTCGCGGTCGCCGAGGCTGAAATTGTTCAGGATCCTCGCCTGGTTCGAGAACATGATGGCGAAGCCGAGATGGTTGCCGATCGAGATATTGTCGGAAACCTCGGTGTTGCGCGTATACATGAAATGCACGGCAAACCTGAGGTCGCGCATGAGATTGCCGCGATAGATGCTGTTCGAGCTGGCATTGGAGAAGATACCGTCGCGGCCGAAGCGGATGACATTGTTCTCCAGCAAGGTGCCGGGACTGTTCCAGACATAGATGCCATTGCCGCGCTCGTTCATGCGGGGGCTATCGAGGCCGATGATCTCGTTGCGGGCCACCACCGCATCACGGCCACCATGCACGTCGATGCCATGCAGATTACCAGTCACGAGCAGGTCTTCGACCTGGGAGCGATCTGCGCCCTTGTCAATCTTCACGCCAGCATCGAGGTTCTGGTTGATGCGTCCGGAGCCGGTGACCGTAAAGCCCTTGAGGGCGACGTCAGAGGCGGTGATGGTGATCACGCTACCGGAGCCCCGGCCATCGACGACAGCGCCGCGCGGGCCGGTGACGACAAGCGCCCGATCGACAACGACAGGTCCCAGATAGGCCCCGTCGGTCAGCATCAGCACATCGCCGGGTGCTGCCTCGGCGATGGCGGCGGCAAGGCTGCCCGTTCCCGGCGCGACCCTGTGCTCCGCCGCCGCCAGCGGCGAGGCGAGAACAAGGCTGAACAGGAGGACGGGCAGCCACATGGATCAGGCGCCCTTCCGTTCGACGAACATGCGTCCGCGCATTTCCATGTGCAGGGCATGGCAGAACCACTGGCAATAATACCAGTAGACGCCCGGATTGGCCGCGACGAAGGTGACAGAACTCGTCTGCTGCGGTCCGATCTCCATCGCCACACCATGATTGCCCATGGTGAAGCCATGCGTCAGATCGTCGATCTCGTCGAGATTGGTGACGATGACGGTGACTTCGTCGCCTTCCTTGACCGTGAAGCTCTCCTGGCTGAAAGCCGGAGCGACGGAGGTCAGATAGACGCGGACCTTGTTGCCGTCGCGGATCACCGCATCCGTCCATTCATCGATATTGACGCCATCGGCTTCGGCCTGCTTACGCGTCTCTGCCCAGAGCGGATCCTTGCGATCCCAGGTCGAGCGAATGTTCGGCAGGATCGACGGAGCAACCGCGATCGCGTCATGCGGCTCGGCAAAATTCGGGCCGTCATGCACGAGCTTCATCTTGTCGCCAGAGATGTCGATCAGCTGGTCGTTTTCCGGCTTCAGCGGGCCGACATTGAGGAAACGGTCCTTGGAGAACTTGCACAGGCAGACCAGCCAGTCGCTCGAAGCATCCAGCGTTTCGCCCATGACCGTCTTCAGGTGGCCCGGCTGATACTGGACGTCGATCTTGTCCTTGATCGGATTGATCTTCTCGCCAGCATAGGCCTTGATGGCGTCCTCGATGTTCCACTTGGCAACCTGGCTGTCGAGGAAGAGCGAGGTATAGGCATTGCCGCGGCCGTCGAAGGCGGTGTGCAACGGGCCGAGGCCAAGTTCCGGTTCGGCAACGACAGCACTGCGCGGTTCGGCGTTGTCGTAAAACAGGGCATCGAACTTGGTCACGTCAAGCACGGTGACGGTCGGCGAAAGCTTGCCGCCAATGCACAAGTGCTTCTTGTCCGGGGCCATGTTGCAGCCATGCGGATTGTTGGCGATCGGGATGTAGCGGGTGAACAGTGACTTGGCTTCCTTGCGACCGTCGAGCACCTTGACGCCATTGACCTCCTCGAATTGCCCGGCGGCGATCGCCTTTTCGATTTCGGCGAGGTTGAAGATGACGACATGGTCCATTTCAGACTTGGTCATCTCTTCGAGGGTCATCCCCATTTCGGAGTTGTAGCTGGTGGAGAAGGCCCATTTGCCTTCGTAGTCGGCGTCGCAATTGTCGAGATTGCCCGACACCTTGACCTGCCAGGCGACATCCCACTTTTCGGCATCGACGGCCGTGAAGATGTTCACATAGGTGGAGACATCCGTCATCGTCGAGCCATCATTGACGAGCGGCGCTTCGTCTTCGCCGTTGCAGAAGACGTAGTTGGTCTTCGGCCATTTCTGCGGACGCATGCCATGGATGCCCTTGGCATTCGGGATTTCCAGAATGGCATCGGTCTTCATGACGTCGCAGCGAACGCGGGCGACGCGGGTGTTGGCCTTGTCGTTCATGAACAGGAAGCGGCCGTCATATTTGCCCTCGGTGAAGGACATGTGGACGTGGTGAAGATCGCCATTGTCATGGATCTTCTTGCCGTTGGCGGCGAGCTGCTTCTTGGTCTTCTCGGACATCGTCCGCTGATGGATGCGGATCGATTCGTTGGTCTGGCCCCAGCCGGTGGCCGAGCAACGGTTGAACACCGGAACGCGCATCAGCTCGCGCATCGAGGGAATGCCAAGAATGCGCATTTCACCGGTCTGGCCGGAGGACCAGAAGCCGTAATAGTCATCGAGTTTGCCGGGCGCGACAGAGCCGTCGCCTTCCGCGGCCGCGAGCGCCGGTGTCGCCATGACGGCGGCTCCGAGGCCCAGTGCGCCGGCTCCCATGCTTCCGGCCAAAACGGCACTGCCGGCCGTGGCGCTGAACAGCTCTCGCCGGCTCAGGCCCTTGGTTTCTTTGCTTTTCATCGTCGATGTCCTCCTTCGGTTAGATTTGGCTTCAGTTAGACTTTGGCTGTGGATTGGTTGATCGGTGCCCCGCCCGGGCTTGCCGCTAGCTTTGCCCGCGACTTCATCTTCTTGATCACCACGGGGCAGACGGTTTCGGACTGGTAGAGCACCTGGCAGTGGAGGCAGTTGATGCACTCGTTCGGATTGATTTCGCCGGTCTTGTGGATGGCCTGCACCGGACACTGGTTGGAGCAGGTCTGGCAGGGATTTCCGCATTCGTGGTAGCGCTTCAGCCAGTCAAACATGCGCATGCGGGCCGGGATCGCGAGTGCGGCACCCAGCGGGCAGAGATAGCGGCAGTAGAAACGCTCGACGAACAGGCCGGCAACGAGAAGGGCGCCGGCATAGGCCACGAACGGCCAGGCACGGATGAACTTCAGGATGATCGCCGTCTTGAAGGGTTCGATCTCGGCCAGGTGCTCGGCCTGCTCCACACTCATCAGCGAGACGCCGAACAGACCGAGGAAGATCATGTACTTGAGCGGCCACAGGCGCTCATGCAGTCCCCAGGGTAGGGTCCATTGCGGGATATGCAGCTTGCGGGCGATCTGGTTGGTCAGTTCCTGCAGCGCGCCGAAGGGACAAAGCCAGCCGCAATAGGCGCCGCGCCCCCAGAACAGAAGTGCCGCCGCCACCGAGAACCAGAGGATGAAGGTCAGTGGATCGAGCAGGAAAGCCTGCCAACTGAAACCGGTGACGAGACTACCGAACAGGGCCATCAGGTTGACCACGGAGAGCTGGGCATTGGCATACCAGCCGAGGAAAACCAGTGTCACCGTCAGGAACAGGATCCGGAAGATGTAGAAGGCGCGGGCGTTTCTGACGGCATAGGTCTGGAAGAAGAAGACCGCCGTCAGCACGAAGAGCATGGCACCGAGCACCGTGATCTCCAGCGTCTTGTCGCGCCAGATACGCTTCCAAAGATCCGCCTGGGCGGAGCCCTCGTCCTGCTCGGCAACGGCCTTGACCTCGACGGGAGGGGCGACGACGGCCTTCAGATACGTCTGCGGCAGCTGATAGCCAAGCTCGAAGGTATGAAAAACCTTCTCGATCGGCCCGACCTCGCGATGCGCCAGAAGCTGGATACGGAACGGCTTGCTCGGATCGAAGCCGACATTCGCAGGAATGCGAAAGAGGTCCATCTCAGAGAATTCGGGCGCTCCAGGCAGTGCGATCCCGCCCAGGCGGCGATGATCGCGGTCGCGAAAGCGCACCGAAACGTCATCCTGGATCAGCACGATGCGATCGAAGATGCCGCCGCGCACATAGCCGGAGCCTTTGAACGAGTAGAGCCCCCTGCCAACGATGGCGATGGCGCTTTCGCCCTCCTTCAACCAGCTCTTTAGATTGGCCTCCTCGGCCGGGCCAAGGAGAGCCTTGCCGATGGCAGGCACCGAGACCAGCGCCGCATGCATGTCGATGAAGGTGGTTTCAGGCGGCTCCGTCAGGGCACGCTCGCGGGCACGCACATCGGCATGTTCGGCGAATGCGGCATTGACCTGCGCCACGTCCAGCGACAGCCGGCGGATCGTCCCGTCTCCCTCCGCCTCGGTCCAATCGACCGGCGCAGACGCATCGACATTGACCGTGAAGCGTGGGCCGGCCTGGTCGCTCTCCGGCGTCAGGCCACCAAGCCCGAGCGCCCGCGCCACCTTCAGGCCGGAGCGCACGATCGAATCGTCGATCACCATCACGGTGACCGTCGCACCGGAGATGATATCCACATCGTGGGACGTACCGCCGGATTTCGCCTCGGCGGCGAGGTCCAGTCCTGCATAGCCCGACACCAGCGCCTTGACCTTGGCTTCGGGAATACCGATCAGGACGATCGGCTCGGAATGCTTCACCAGCTGCACGCCGATAATCTTGGCGTCGAGACCAACGGCCACCAGGGTGTGGATGGGTTTGCCGGAATAGCCGGTCGTGCCGACGAAATCCGAGGTGAGGAAGATCCAGCCCACAGTCTCGCCGCCCTTCAGTACGGGCGCGACCGGCAGATCTGCGCGGATGGGACCGAAGCCGTCTGCCCCCGGCACCAGATCGGAGACCTTGGCCGCCGGCAGATACTTTTGCAGCACCGATGCCGCGCTAGCCGAGTAAGCGAGGCAGAGAGAGGCACAGAGCAAAAGAACCAGACGGAAGAGTTTCATTCCAGATTTCCCGCAAATCGTTGCAGGAGCATTGGCGTCTTCCGGGTTCAGGATCGTTGCGCCAGATCAAGCATCGAAGCAATTCTTGAATGATTGCAGGCGACTGGAAGGCGGCATATCAGTTGGGTGATCCGAGAGCCGCCGACGGTTGCCGACGGCCCGCAGACTGCGGGTCAACCTCTCGATTTCCCCGGCAAACAATGACATTGCACGCCTCGGCGACCGGCAGATCCGGGTCTCATCTCGCGTTTTTACAGTCGGTGGCGGTGGCATATGAAGAATGAGAGCAGCGCGAAGCCGGAACAACTGGACCGCCCTGCCCTCGGCATCATGCTGCGCATACTCTCCGGCGCACTTTTTGCGGCGATGGCTGTTTTCGTCAAAGCGGTTTCTGCAGATGTGCCCGTGGGCCAGATCGTATTCTTCCGGTCGGCATTCGCGCTCGCACCCCTCGTCTGCTTCCTCTGGATACGAGGGGAGTTTCCAGGCGGACTGGCGACAAGGCGTCCACTCGATCACCTGTTGCGATCGGCACTCGGCGCGGCAGCCATGTTTGCGTCCTTCGCCTCGATTGCCCGCCTGCCACTCGCGGAGGCAACCCTCCTAGGTTATCTCTCTCCCGTTTTCACGGCAATTGCGGGCGTCCTCATCCTTTCGGAACGGGCAACGGTCTGGCGGATCGCGGGGGTCATCTTGGGCACTCTCGGCATAGTGGCACTCGTCTGGCCGGAACTTGGTCAAGCAACGGTCGACGATACACGTCTAGCCGGCTTCGGCTTCGGTCTTCCGATGGGGCTGCTCACGGCATTCGCTCTGATTATGGTGCGCAGCCTCAGCCGAACGGAAAGTCCAGGCGCCATCGCATTTTATTTCGTCGTAGCATCCATGATCGGCGGCATCGCGACGCTCCCATTCGGCTGGGCAGCGCCGAGCCTATCCCAATTGCTGTGTCTCGTCGGCGCCGGCATTTTCGGAGGCTTTGCACACATCTGCATGACGCTGGCCTTCCGCTACACGGAAGCCTCGCGCCTCGCCCCGTTCGAATATCTGGCGATCCTGTGGCCGATCTTGGCCGATCTCGTCCTGTTCGGTCAGCCGCTGACGCATCCCTTTCTCCTCGCCCTGCCGCTCGTCCTATCGGGGGCCGCCGTTGCGGCACTCGAAGCAAAGCGGCGCGCCTCGCCCTCAAAGAGCAAGGCCCCATGAGCTTGCAGACACATTGTTTACCCGCGCCAGCGCAACGATGACCGAGCACACCTTGCACCGCAGCACGATGTCATCGAAGTGACGCGCAGCAATGCGAAGACTATCCTGACTGGTCCATGCAGGAGGCTCGTTACCCCTCTGCGTTCAACTCTGTCGAACCCGACAGCATGGCAAAGGCAGGCGGGAACAAAGCTGCATCCATCGTGTTCGGCAAACCAAAAAACCGCATTCGGCGAGCCGATCGCCGCCGTCTGACTGCCACCTTGCAGCCCACGGCAACCCACTCCTTTGGGGAGGTGGAGAATACTGATGAGGATCACTTTTTGACTTCTATCAACCGGAGGCAGGGGCTAGGTTGCCGCTCACGAATGGCGAATCGTTCGCAACCGGTGCGGATGACGGCCCGCGCAAAATCGCTTCGGTAAAGTGAACTAGAAATCACGGTCGCTATGGTAAACTCGCAAAAGAGGAACACCCGATCGCTCCCCAACGCGCGGGGCTATGTCGTCGCGGTTGTCGGAACGGTAGCGGCCATCGGTGGCGCACGTTTTGCCATGGGCGACGCCGCTTCGGAAACGCTCTCCCTGTTTCTGGCGATTTCGGTCGTCGCCACAGCTCTGATTGGCGGGGCGGGCCCGGCCCTGCTCGCAGCTATCTTGGGCCTCACCGGTTGGCTCCTTTCCGGTCAGTTTCCTCTCCCCGAAACAGCGGGCTTCGAAACAGGCGCGCTTGCCGTCTTAGCCGCGCTTATTGTCTGGCTTGCCTGGCGATCAGACAAAAATCGAGACACGCAGTCGGAACTGAAGGAAGCACTGGACGACCGCGAGGCGCGGCTTGGGTCGATCCTCGACACCGTGCTCGATGCCACCATCGTCAGCGACGAGAACGGGATCATCATTTCGTTCAACTCCGCAGCCGTCCGTCAGTTTGGTTATTCGGAAGACGAAGCGATCGGTCAAAACCTGAAGCTGCTCATGCCTCAGCCCTACCGCCTGGAGCATGATGGCTACATGCGCCGCTACATGGAAACGGGCGAAAAGAGGATTATTGGTGTCGACCGGGTCGTGGTCGGCCAGCGCAAGGACGGTTCGACCTTTCCGATGAAGCTTGCCGTCGGCGAGATCAAACGCGGCGGAAAACGGTTCTTCACCGGGTTTGTCCGCGACCTCACGGAGCGAGAAGAATCTGCGGCGCGCCTGCAGGAGATCCAGACCGAACTCGCAAGGCTCGGCCGATTGAACGAGATGGGCGAGATGGCGTCGACGCTGGCGCACGAGTTGAACCAGCCATTGTCGGCTATCGCCAACTATGTGCATGGCTGTGCGCGTTTGTTGCAGAACGCGGTTGACGATCGCGATATCCAGGTTCGCGACGCCTTGCTGGAAGCGGGAGAACAGAGCATCCGCGCCGGGCAGATCATTCGACATCTGCGCGAGTTCGTCACCAAGGGCGAGACGGAAAAGCGCACGGAGAGCCTGCGCCAACTCGTGGAAGAGGCCGGAGCGCTGGCGCTTGTCGGCTCACGGGAAAAGGGCGTGCGCACCGTGTTCGATTTCACCTCCGACAATGATCAGGTCTTCGTCGACCGCATCCAGATCCAACAGGTGCTGACCAACCTTATGCGCAACGCGATCGAGGCGATGAAGCACACGGAAAACAAGGAAATCCGCGTCAGCGTCCGCTCGGACAAGATGGACCTGCTGACGGTGAGAGTTGAGGATTCCGGTCCCGGGATATCTCCTGAAGTCGCTCAGGATATCTTCAAGCCATTCACCACCACCAAGGCAGGAGGAATGGGGATCGGCTTGTCGATCTCCAGGCGGATCGTCGAAGCCCATGGCGGAGAGATGACCGTGTCCAAAAGTGAACTTGGCGGCGCCTGTTTCAGTTTTACCCTTTTGCAGCACGACGAGGGCCAGAATGCAGCCTGACGATTTTACCGTCCACATCGTTGATGACGAAGAGGCACTTCGCAAATCGCTGGGGTTCATGCTGACGGTGAACGGTTTCGGCGTGAGGCTTCATCCGACCGCAACCGCCTTTTCGGAGATTGCCCAGAGCCTTCGCAACGCAGTCCTGGTCACGGACATGCGCATGCCCGACATGAGTGGCCTGGACCTGGTGCGCAAGATATCGAGCATCTCGCCACCGATACCCTCGATCATCGTAACAGGGCATGGCGATATCCCGATGGCCGTCGAAGCGATGAAAGCCGGCGCCGTGGACTTCATCGAGAAGCCGTTCGAAGAGGCCGTGATCATTGAAGCGGTGCGACGGGCGGCCGAAAAACTGGCGGATTCGTCTGCGGGCACGGTGAGCGTGGACGATATCCGCTCACGCATTGGTAGCCTCAGCGAACGGGAACGGCAGATCCTGGCAGCCGTCGTGGCCGGGCAGCCGAACAAAGCCATCGCTTTCAATCTCGACATCAGCCCGCGAACCGTCGAAGTCCATCGCGCCAATGTGATGATGAAGATGAAGGCACGCAGCCTGCCGGAACTGGTGCGCATGTCGCTGACCGTCAGCATCTAGCCTGTCCAGCAAAGTTCTCTTAGTGGTTTTGCGTCCGGACTGCGGAAAAACAAATAGATATATAATTTCAGGTGGTCGGCTTTTCACCGGAAATTCTCCCGCCGATTTCTCGCGTAATCCGACTTACGCTTGATCCATGACAAGGTCGTGCGTCTGCCAATATGCGATCACGAAGCTTGGTGAAAGACTACGACCGAGCTTCTGAGATCCCATTGTCCACGCTGTCTGCCATTGTTGCTGTTGTCAAAGACCCGGCCTTGCTGCGGTCGATCAGCTTTGCCCTCAACACGCACGGCCAGACAGTAGAGCAGTTCAACGACTGGACGATGGCTGCCGAGGCGATCAGTCATGCGCAATGCGTCATTCTCGACACCTGCCTCCCGCCCGCCGATCTGACGGCCGGCCTCAGCCTGGCCAGCCGCGGCGTAAAAGTCGTCGTGCTCGCCGAGGACGACAGAGACTACGAGGGCGTGAACCCGGACGACATTTGTGTGCTGTCCAAGCCCCTCAAGGGACCGGATATTGCCAATGCCGTATCGGCCCTACGTAAGAACCCGTAGTGGAAGAACTCAATAGCGACAAAGCCTCCGATCCAACATGATCTCCTCAACCAGAGGGGACATGCCGATGCAGACCGCCGCTTCGATCACACTCAATTCGCGTATCTCCGCCCCGCCGCGTGCGCGGAGCCAGGCGCATATCAGGCCCGTGATCTTTCATGCGCCGGATTGCGTGATCTACGCCCAGGGCGAACGCACGCGTTCACTCTATCAGATCGAATATGGGGCGGTGCGCATTTACCGCCTGCTGGCCGATGGCCGCCGTCAGATCGTCGCCTTTCACCTCGTCGGTGAGACCTTCGGCTTCGAGATCAACGACACCCACAGCTTCTATGCCGAGGCCATGGTGAACACCGGTCTGATCTCCATCGAACGCGACGCCGGCGGCCAGCTCAACGACCGCCTGGTCGGCGTTGCCTTGAAAGCCATGGTTCGCGCCCAGGAACACTTGCTGGTCGTCGGCCGCCAGAGTTCGCTCGAGAAAATCGCCGTTTTCCTGGTGGACCTCGCCGATCGCGAGGGCGGCGCGGATGTGATCGACCTACCCATGAGCCGCATCGACATCGGCGACTACCTGGGGCTGACCATCGAAACCGTTTCGCGCACGATCTCGAAACTCCGCGATATGGGGATCGTCAGGCTGCGCAATGCCCGCAGCATCGAGATCGTGAAACCCGAAAAGCTTCGGATGCTGAGCAACTAGAGCAAGTCCAGCAAAAGTGCGAAGCGGTTTTGCGTCCGAAATTGCGTGAAAACAAAGAGATAGAGCATTGAAGGCGCATCCGTTTTCGCCGGAAGTGCTCTATAGTCTTTCCGGCAAAACTGCGTCGGCATATGCGAAACAGCGGACCGAAGCCGGGCCCTGAGAAACGGTCGTCGCTCGGTCTCCGCACGGATCACCAGATCACTCATCTCCGCTTGCGACACGACGCTCGTCGTGACCGAGGCGACACCGCCCCCCCAGGCGACATGGAAGGTCTCTGCCTGCCGGAACGCGCGGAAGCGCGATCCACATAGAGGCTGGTTCAGTCAAAAAATGCCGCCCAGGGCCTCCCGGGCGGCATTTTCCATTCTGCAACAATCTTCCGGTTTACTTCGCTGCGGCGACAGCAGCGTCGATGCGCTCGCGGGCCTTCTTCGGAAGCTTGGCGGCGTTGAAGGCGTCGAGATTGGCGGCAGGGGCGTCCCCAACGAGGATGGCAGCGACCATACCCATGCCGACATGGGGTGCGCATTTCACACCGTAGACACCGGGAACCTCGAAGGTAACCTTGATCGTCTCGTTCATCTTGCCCTTGAACTCCGCAGCACCATCCGGGATCATGCCCTTGATGGTTTCGGCATTGTGGCCCTTGTCGGTGGGGATGAAGGTGACGGTATCACCGGGGGCAATCTTCAGGCCCGCAGGCTCGAACACCATGGCACCATCTGCACCCTTGTTCAGCAACTTGACTTCGAAGTCAGCAGCGATCGAGAGCGCCGGGGCCGAAAGCAAAAGAACGGCTGCCATGGTTACACTACGCAGTTTCATTTTCATCTCCTAAGACGGGAACACCTCGTTCCGATGGAGAAGAGATAGGCCGGGATGGACGAGCCTTCTTTGCGCAATATCAAGTAAGGGAACGCTTTCCCTGGCTATCGACGTTCGGGAAGCGAATCCGCCAGCGATGCCAGTTCGGCCATATCGCGCACAAGCAGTTTCTGACGACCGCCTTCGATCAGGCCTCTGCTCTCCCAGGAACTGAATATGCGCGAGACCGTATGAATCGTGGTTCCGGTCATTTCGGCGATATCCTGCCTTGAAATCGGAAAATCGATCCGAATTCCCGCAGCCTCCTTGCGACCGGCCTTCTGCGCCAGCCGCAACACGGTATGCGCTACCCTCTTCTCGACTTCTTGCGTGGACATTTCGCGAATGCGGACATGCGCTTCCTCGAGCCTTTGTCCGATCGTCTCCATCGCGCTGACGGCAAGCCTTGGATTCCGTTCCACGAATTTCGGCCACATATCAGTTGGCCAGGACAGAACAATGCTTTCGGCAGCAGCAAGGGCGGTTCCCGGATAATCGTGTCGTTGCAGAGCCTTGGCGAAGCCGAACAGGTCACCTGGATGGACGACGCGCACGATGATCTGCTGACCCGCGCTCGTGACCTGCGTGACCTTCAAACGCCCATGCAGAAGGAGGAAGAAATATGAAGCCGGCTGTCCCTGTTCGAACACGGACTCACCGATCGGCAGTCGTCTCGTTTGCGCGGGAACGAGCAGCGCGTCCAACTCGTCATCGGTCATCTTGTCGAATAATGACAAGGACTTGATGATCGTCCGATCAAGTTTCAAAACAGATCCCTCTCCCGCCAACCAGCGTGCACTTTCAGGCCTTGAGGAACCCGATAACGACTGTCATGGCGAGTGTCCAATGCGACAGGGGCAACCTACCTCACAAGGCACCGATCGAAAAGAGCAAAGGAGCGTACCAGCGACGATCTTCGACCAGCCGGAAGCCGACATGGTCTGGAGGAACACCGACTGAGCAGCCACCGCTTTTCGGGTCGCGGATGAACGAACTCAGGGGCGATCTGTGTTTTCCGGCGGCAATGTAGACGCCGCAGGCTTCGGTTGTGACCGACCGTCCCTCCGTGACGAGATCGACGCGTTTATTGCAGGTCGTCGTCCATTCCCAGACGTTACCAGCAAAATCGGCCAGACCATGCTCGTTCTCGCCAAAGCTGCCATAGGGAAGCGGCTCTGGCTCCTTGGATCTCTTGCGAGCGGCTTCGCGCTCGTAGTCGGCGAGCCAACGCAGTGCCGGGTTCCGAGTGTCCGGATCTATGCCGAGGGCGTCATCCGGAAACTTTTCACCAGCCGCAAAGGCCAACTCCACGTCACTCGGCAGACGCCAGACCCCACCGCTCTTTTCCGAAAACCAGCGGGCATAGAGTGTCGCGTCGTCATGACTGACGCCAGTTGCCGGCATGTCGGGGCGAGATAGGGTGGCCGATTCCCGGGCCGGGCATGCCCCATCGGCAACGCAGGCATCGTAATCCTGCGTGCTCACCTGATACTTCATGATCGTCAGAGGCGCTGTCATCACATAGTCTGCCTTCGGCCCGTCGACGGCATATCCGGCGCGGTAAAACTCACCGGGCTGGCGGTAGGTGAAACTTGCCGGAGCCACCGAGATCGTCTGCGGCGGGAGCAGATCAGTGCCACCACTCAACCGCACGATCCCCGATTGAACCAAGACGGCAGTGGACAAAGCACCGATGAGCAGAAGCGGCAGCAATACCGAGCCGACCGAATTCGGATGCCTGGGGGTGAGAACAGCGCCGGACATGGCGATTTCCAACAGATTAGAGAGGAAGTTCACGGGGCGCTCTATCAGCACCCCGTGCGTCGCAAGGATCAGCTGTCCGGCTTGACCACGGCGGTCATCAGATCGTCGTTCCAGTCGCCGGTGACCTTAAAGTGTGCGGCCGCACCCTTTTCGAAGGCTTCGATCAGGTTGTGGTTCACATAGGCGTAGATGCCCGGCTGCTGGAAGGTGTAGTAGGCGGCACCCGCAGCGCCTCCGGGAATGAACCAGGTTTCCTGATCGAGTTGCGGCGGGTTGGCGAACTTGCCGGTTGCCCAGACATAATCGCCATGGCCACCGATCAGATGCGGACGGGTGTCGCGATTGGCCTGCGAATGCAGGATCAGAACCCGTTCGCCGACCGCAGCAGTCAGGGCATTGTCGCCCGTCAGGGCTCCGACCGCACCGTTGAAAACAATGTGGCTCGGGGTCAGCGTGTTCATGACTTCGAGCACATCGGCATAACCATCGCCGGCACTTTCATACTTCTTGTAATTGCCGTCGGCATCCTTCGGAACATAGAAGTCCTGCTCGCCAACATAATAGACCTTGTCATAGGGTAGATCGTTGCCCTTGTGATCCTTCAGGCCGTCGCGCGGCAGAACCATGATCGCGCCATTCATGCCCGAGGTGACATGCCACGGCACCATTCCGGGAGGTGCGCAGTGGTAGACGAAGACACCTGCCTTGGTGGCCTTGAAGCGCAGGACGGCTGTCTCGCCCGGATTGACCAGCGTCAGCGCACCACCGCCAAGGGCACCTGTGGCCGAGTGGAAATCGATGTTGTGCTGAAGCGTGTTGGTCTCGGGATTGATGAGGGTCAACTCGACATAATCGTCCTGATGAACGACCATCATGGGACCAGGGACCGAGCCGTTGAACGTCATGGCATGGACTTCGGTTCCGGCATCATCGACGATGATCTTCTTTTCCTGGATGGTGAGTGTGAACTCGACAACCTTCGGGGGCCCTTCAGCCTTCTGCGTATGGGCATGAACGAAGGGCGGCGCCACCAGGTCGACCTTTACCCGCTCCAGCTTGGCAATGTCGGCGGCGGTGGCAGCGGCGTTGGTTTTGATGTCACCGCCTTCGGCGCGAGCAACCGTGCCTGACAAAGCAGGTGCGAGTGCGCTCGCGAAGACAGCGCCGGCAAGCATTGTTCTTCTGGTTAGGTTCAGGCACTCGGTCATGGTCGTTTCTCCTTATCAATCAGTGAGCGTTTCGCTCGAACTGTTGACACTGTTTTACTTCATGACGCGCCGATCTATTTGTTCTGGAACAATGAACTTCGGAGGGCGACTGCGTCATTCAGCCGCCGATCTAATAATAGGTTTGTCGGCGCCCTTTGATCGAGATCAATTACTTCGTCTGAAAATCTTCGAGGCAGCATCATCGGCGACTTTGGAGAGCAAGTTTCATGAAGGAAGAGACACGACCAACCCGTGGCGGCATTCCTCGCGGCCTGGGGCGCGACGGCGCCATTCTGCTATCCTACGGATTCCGGCCTTTCTATCTCGGCGCGTCTCTTTGGGCCATTGCGACGATCACGATCTGGATCTGCACGATTAGCGGCTGGCTCCAACCAGCAGAAACATATGGCCAGTCCGCCTGGCACGCGCACGAACTTCTTTTCGGCTTCATGCCGGCGGTACTGGTGGGATATCTGATGACGACCGTCCCGAACTGGACGGGTCGCTTTCCCCTCTCAGGCAAGCCTCTCGGCCGCCTCTTCTTCATATGGCTTGCGGGCCGCCTCTCCATGCTGATGGTCGGGGAAACAACGGCCGTCATCGCGCTCCTGATCGACTGGATCTTCCTTCCACTCTTTGCCTATTTCTGCTTGCGGGAGGTCTGGGTCGCGAGACGAATTGCGGATGTAAAGCCAATCCTTTGCGTTAGCTCTCTCGCGCTTATCAATGGCGGGTTTCATATCGCAGCCATGCACGGCGGAGACGTCGGAGCCTGGGCACGGGCAGCCCTTTCCGTCTATGTCCTGTTGATCACCGCGACCTCCGACAAACTCATTCCAAGCTTCACAAACAGCTGGCTTGCCCAGTCAGGCAGACCGCGCCTCGCCACCGGCAATCGCATTGTCGATCGCTTCGTCCTGACTGCCACGCTCCTGACCGCGACGATGTGGACATATGAACCGTCCAGTCTGCTTACGGCGACCCTGGCGGCTGTTGCGGCTGGTGCGCACCTCGTTCGCGCAGCAAGATGGTTCAGGCCAATGATCCTGCGATCTCCCCTGATCTCAGGGATGCACTTCTCTTACGGCTTCATCCCTCTCGGGCTATTGGGAATGGGCGCGACCGCACTCGACCTGCTCGGCCCGCTTACGGCAATGCATCTTCTAGCCATCGGATCCGTCACGGGGATGATGCTTGCGGTTATGAACCGGTCGATCCGGCTTCATACCGGTCGAAACGAGAAAATTTCGTGGGTTCAGCGGCTGTCCGTTCCATGCGTGCTGTTTGCAGCAGGCGTTCGCATCGCAGCCGACCTCATTCCGGAATACTATGGGCCCGTTATCGCAACGTCAGGACTGTTCTGGATTTCCGCCTTTGTCTTGTTTCTCAGGGACAATGCGGGTCTCCTATGCCACGTTCAGCGGCAACCGGGTCGTCAACCTTCACCGCCAACCCGGATCAACATGCGATAGGCGCGCTTCGACGCATCGAGATTGCCGACCCATTGATGACCGCGCTGTTCCAGCTCCGCGCATAAAAAGCGCGATTCCTCTGACAACACCGCGAAAAGCACTTCGCCGGGCTCCATGAGTTCGATCAGCGAGAGAACCTTTTCCATCGGTACCGGGGGCTGCTGCTCAGAAAGGTCGACCCGCCACAGCGGATCAGGCCAGGCCGCTGCTTCTTCTGCCCCGATCGAGTGGAGAACTTCTGCGGAAGCTTCCGTCACCGGAAGGAACATCACCTCCCACTCGCCGTCATCCAGTTCCTTCAGTTCGGCCGAATAGCCCCGGCGCGCCATGACGCTCAGCAGCGGTACCGGGCGAAACGTTGCCAGCAGGCGCAGGCCTTCTCCCGGCTGCAAGGACTGAACCGCATCCATGATCGCGGGAAACGGCTCCCCTCCGTCACGAAGGATGGGCCTTACGTCGAGTTCTTTGAAGTTGGCTGTCGTCGACACTTGACCTCCCAATTTCCGACTTCACCTGTCCGATCACCATGGATGGCGTGGAGCGACCGCTGTCTCCCGATCGCTCCCTCATGGTTCAGTGACCGCCACCGCAGTTGCAGTTGCAGCCTTCGTGCTTCTTTCGGCGAATCCGGACTTCCCATATCTCCGGACCGCGGGAAAGGTATTCCCATCCGAACATCCCATCATAATGCATTTCCAGATGGTAGTAGAGCGGGACCGGATCATGATCGACGGTCAGGAGCAGCTGGAAATCCGGAAGCAGCGCATTCAACATTCCGAATATGCGGGGATGTCTTTCCATGTGGGGAATTTCGCGCACGTCGAGTTTGAGAACATGATCTTCAACAACGGTCATTCGGTGGCTTTCTTCAATGCAGGTTTGCAGGTCGCATGCAGCTCTGCCGCACCACAGGACATTGCAGCCCGCGTGCCCAGCCTTCGTTGTGCTGTGACAAGCAAAAGCTGGAAAGCAGCGTTCCTCTTTGCCTTTCGACAACGAAACGACGGCACCTGACAGTATCGTCACGGCACAAAACCGGAGCGATATGATGAACTCAGAGATTATCCGCCGTTATGGCGAAAGCCGCCTGCCCCGTTACACGAGCTATCCGACGGCGCCCCGCTTTTCGCCCAGCATAGGTGCGGGCACCTATCGCGACTGGCTGGCCGCCGTGCCGGAAAACGATCCGGTCTCCCTTTACCTGCATGTGCCCTTCTGCCGCTCCATGTGCTGGTATTGCGGCTGCCACACGACGATTACCCAGAAGGATGCACCGATCCTCGACTACCTGACCGTGCTGAAACAGGAAATCAGACTGGTGGCGAGGGCCATCGGACGGCGGCAGGACGTCAGCGACATTCACTTCGGCGGCGGCACGCCCACCATCATGACGCCGCAGGAATTCCGAGATCTGGCTGCCACGCTTGCCGCAGCCTTTGGCACCGGGAGCACGACAGAGCTTGCGGTGGAAATCGACCCGAGAACGCTGACCGTCGATATGTCTGTAGCACTCGGCGAAGCAAGAATGACCCGGGCGAGCCTCGGCGTACAGAGCTTCGATCCCAAGGTTCAAAAGGCGATCAATCGCATCCAGTCGGCAGAACAGACGGCAACAGCCCTTTCAAACCTGCGCAAGGCAGGAGCCAGAAGCGTCAACTTCGACCTCATCTATGGTTTGCCGCATCAGACCGTCGACTCCGCGATTGAAACTGCGAAGATGGCGGCCGCCATGCGTCCCGAACGCTTCGCCGTGTTCGGCTACGCCCATGTTCCGAACTTCAAGAAGCATCAGCGCCTGATCGATGCGGCAGCCCTTGGCGATGCTCATGAGCGGCATGCCCAGGCAGAGGCAATCGCGGCAACGCTGTGTCAAGCCGGATATCGCCGCATCGGCCTCGATCATTTTGCCCTTCCGGAGGATTCGCTTTCGATCGCGGCCGATCGCAAAGCACTGCGCCGCAATTTCCAGGGATATACGACCGATGACGCCTCGACACTCATCGGGTTTGGATCCTCGGCGATCGGACGCCTTGACGAAGGCTACGCGCAAAACGACGTCGCGATCGGACGTTATGCAAATGCCATCTCATCCGGTGAACTGGCGACGTCGAAAGGCTATCGTCTCACCCGAGAAGACCGCGTCCGTGCCTGGATCATCGAGCGGCTGATGTGCGACTTCCAGGTCGATTTTGGAGCCATGCCGGAAGGTTTCGAACTTCCAGACGACAGCATCGGCAAAGCCAATCTGCCACTGAAGACGTTGTTGGAGGAAGGTATCGTTAGCTGGCGTGGGGATCTGCTGAGTGTCGATACGCAGCACAGGTTCCTGGTGAGAACGGTGGCTTCGTGCTTCGATGCCTATCTCGGTGAAACGGACAGAACACACGCCACTGCGGCCTGAGCCAAAACGGTGAAACGAGAAAGCCCGGACCGATCGCTCGGTCCGGGCTTTCCCTTTGCGCGATCGCGGATCAGCGAACGAGCGCGCGGTAGATCTGCGGCAGGGCTGCCGGCAGGCGCCGGATATCGGGTACGACGGCATAGCCGTGATGGCCGAACACGGCGGGCACGTAGGTCTTGGCATCCTGGTCGACGGTCACGCCGAAGACATGGATGCCGCGGCGGCGCGCCTCGGTCACTGCCCGGCGGGTATCTTCAAGCGCAAAACGGCCCTCGTAGTGATCGACATCGTTCGGCTTGCCGTCGGTCAGAACGAGCAGCAGGTGCTTTCTGTTGGGGCGCTCCGCAAGCTTGGCCGTCGCATGGCGGAGTGCCGCTCCCATGCGGGTATAGTAGCCGGGCTTGAGCGCGGCGATGCGATGGCGCACATGCGCGCTCATCGGCTCGTCAAAGTCCTTGATTGTCTCGACACGCACCCAGCCCCTGCGCCTCGACGTGAAGCTGAGGATGGAATGCATGTCACCACAGGCGGCAAGCCCCTCGGCCAGCACCAGAAGGGCCTCCTTCTCGACATCAAGTACCCGGCGGTCGTTGAACCAGGCGTCAGTCGACAGCGATACGTCGACCAGCAACGTGACGGCGAGATCATGGGCCTGCGGCCGGCTTGCCAGATGGATACGGTCCGAACATTCACCGCTCGCGGCCAGTTCGGTACGGCTGCGGACCACAGCGTCGAGATCGAGATCGGCACCGTCTACCTGCGCGCGCAGCATCTCGTGGCGCGGGCGCATCGCCTCAAACTGTCGCCGCACTCGGCGAACCAGCGCCTTCATCTCCGGCGACGGGCCAGGCGAAAGGCCTTCATCGGATGCCGGGCCGGCAATGACCCGGCAGTGGTCCTTGAGATAGACCCCGTGCCTATAGTCCCATTCCGGATAGGTCGTTTCAGCTTCGATGGCAGAATGAATGAGCGCTTCCGGCGGCAGGTCGAGGTCGAAGCGGAAATTCGCCGCAGGTCGGCCCTTGCGTTCGCCAAGCACCATCTCGTCGAGTTCATCGGCAGCCGACGCATCGTGATCGTCGCTGTCATCGGCGGGACGATCGACATTGGCCATTTCGGCCATGGCGAGGATCTTTTCGAAGCGGTTGAGGATGAAGGGGCTGCGCTCGCCCTTGGCGGCAGAATCCTTTTCGCGCGTCGCGACATAGCGGCCAGCGGCTTGTGCATCCGCCTGACTGGCGCCGACCGGCTGGTCCGTGTACTGGCGATCAGCCCATTCTTCCCGGACGACGGCTTGCGGCCAAAGCGGCACGGGCAACATCGGCAGATAGCCTAGAGGCGCCCTCCCCGGCATATCATCCCCCGCCGAAAGCGGGGCAAGCCCGACACCACGGCGCAGGAGATCGATGATACGATCCTCCAGCAACCCCTCGACCCTTGGCAGAGAGCCACGCCGGCGCTCCGACAGAAGGGCGAGGCAAAGCCGGCGATAGCAATCAATGAGACCAGGAAAAGCCTTCAACACCCGCTCTTCAAGCACCGACGCCGCCTCCAGCATGGCGAAATCTGCCTTAAGCGGATCGATTTCGGTGATTGGCTGAAGCGGCATGACGGCCATGGCAGCCGCCAGCCAGATATAGAGATCGCGGTTGAGCGCCTGCTCCGGCATCAGGTCGAGGACCGGGGGCAACATCACGCTTGCTTCGTCCCGCGCCGGGTGGATGAGCTTTTCCTCGCCGAGCCCCATGCGCTGGCGCAGCTTCAGCCGGTGTTGCGAGGTCTTGCCCCGTGCGGGGACCAGTTGCACGGTCCTTTCGCCGCCGAAGCCGCGAAAACAGACGGAAAGCACCGGAAGCACCTCTTCCAGCATGACGGCAGCGTTTGGGTAACGCGGCCAAGTGCGGGTATCGCCAGCGAGCCTGTGCCAGGCGCGCCCGACCGTTTCCTCGAGCTCCAGAAAGTCCAGCATGACATTCTCCTAGCGGATGACCGCCTTTGCCAGTTCGAGAAGGGCAGTGCGCACGTCGGGTTCGTCGGTCAGCGGCTCGATCATGGCGGCGCGAACGGCGTCACGCGGAGACAGACCGGCATCGATCAGGCTGGCGCAATAGACGAGGAGGCGCGTCGAGACGCCTTCCTCCAGGTCATGACCTTTCAGTGCGCGCAGCCGTCTGGCGAGTTCAACGAGGGGCTCGACCGTGACAGCGGGCAATCCGCTTTCGGCCGAGACAACCTCGATTTCCCGCGCCTTGGGCAGGAAGTCGAATTCAATGGCGACGAAACGCTGGCGGGTCGAGGGCTTCAGCGCCTTGAGCAGGCTCTGGTAGCCGGGATTGTAGGACACGACCAGCATGAAGGCCGGCGGCGCCGCGAGTTCTTCGCCGGTGCGTTCCAGAGGCAGGATACGCCGGTCGTCGGTGAGCGGATGGAGGACCACGGCGACATCCTTGCGCGCCTCGACCACCTCGTCGAGATAGCAGACGCCACCGTCCCGGACCGCCCGGGTCAGCGGTCCGTCGACCCAGACCGTCTCTCCGCCCTTGAGCAGGAAGCGGCCGGTGAGATCGGCAGCGGCCAGATCGTCGTGGCACGAGACGGTGGTCAGCGGCAGATCGAGCTTCTGTGCCATATGGCTGACGAAACGGGTCTTGCCGCAGCCCGTCGGACCTTTGAGGAGCAGCGGCAGTTGCCGTGTCCAGGCTGTTTCGAACAGGGCGCATTCGTTGCCGGCTGGAGAATAGGCCGGGATTTCAGGCTGAATGTTGCGGGCGATGAGATTCATGGTGCTGATCCTTCAGAAGTTTGGAAAGGCCCCGCCGCCGTTTAAGCAGCGGGCCGCTCAGTCACTCGGCAGGCTCGATGTAACTGCCGAAGGCAGGCTCTTTTTCCTTGCCGGGTATCAGCACGGCCCAGACGAACATCAGGGCGGAGACCAGGACGACGGCGCCCGAGCCGAGGCGCACCCAATAGAACAGGGCCAACTGGTCCTGGACGTCCATGTAGCTTTCGCCAAGCACGCGCTGCAGATGGACCTGCAGGACACCGGCAAAGGTGAGCGCGAAGGTCATGACCGACATGGCCGTGCACATCATCCAGAAGCTCGCGATGGACAGCCACTGGTTATAGGGCTGACGTCCGCGCATCTCGGGAATGGCATAGGCCATGATCGCGAGGTTCAGCATGACATAGGCGCCGAAGAAGGCGAGATGTCCGTGAGCTGCGGTCACCTGCGTACCGTGGGTGTAGTAGTTTACCGACGACAGCGTGTGCAGGAAGCCCCAGACACCGGCCCCGAAGAAGGCCATCACCGAGCAGCCGAGCGACCACAGGAGTGCCGCCTTGTTCGGATGCTTGCGGCCGGCCTTCCAGGTCATGACGAAGGTGAAGATCACCATGGTGAAGAAGGGGGCGACTTCGAGCGTCGAGAAGAGCGAACCGATCCACTGCCAGTAGCCCGGCGCACCGATCCAGTAATAATGATGGCCCGTGCCGAGGATACCGGAGAACAGCGCCAGACCGATGATGACATAGAGCCACTTCTCGACGACCTCGCGGTCGATGCCGTTGAGCTTGATCATCAGGAAAGCGAGCACGGAGGCCATGATCAGCTCCCAGACGCCCTCGACCCAGAGGTGGACGACATACCACCAGTACATCTTGTCGAGCGCCAGGTTGGCCGGGTTGTAGAAGGCGAAGAGGAAGAAGATCGCGACGCCCCAGAGCCCGAAGATCAGGATGTTGGTGACGACGGTCTTGCGACCTTTGAGCGATGTCATGGTGACGTTGAACAGCAGCATCAAGGCGACGATGACAATGCCGACCTTGATGATGAAGGGCTGCTCGAGAAACTCGCGTCCCTCATGAATGCCGAAGAGATAACCGACGACGGCGGCAGCAGCAGCGATCAGGAAGATCCAGAACTGCGCGATTGCGAGCTTCGGGCTGTAGAGCTCTGTCTCCGCCTCTTCAGGCAGCAGATAGTAGGTCGCGCCCATGAAGCCCATGAGCAACCAGACGATCAGGGCGTTGGTGTGGATCATGCGCACGATGTTGAAGGGGACGAGTTCGGACAGCGTGTTCGGCAAGACATAGATCGTGCCTGCCAGCACGCCGAAGAGAACCTGTGCGAGGAAGAGGCCGAGCGCGCCGTAGAAATACAGCATCGCGACCTTCTGGCTTTGATATTTCATGATAGATCTCCTTGGATCACGAAGGGCTCAGCCCGCCTCGTTCGGCGGCCAGTTCTGCGTCTTGATCTTGCTGGTCCATTCGAGGAAGTCGGCGAGATCGTTGATCTCGTCGTCGGTCAAATTGAATTGCGGCATCTGCCGTCGGCCTTCGATGCCGGAGGGCTGCGAGGCCATCCAGGCGCGCAGTGTTTCGCGCGCGCCATCCCGATCATCCTTGCCGCCCCACCGGGTCCAGACATTGCCGAGCTCAGGTGCAAAATAGGCACCCTCCCCCAGAAGCGTGTGGCAGTTGATGCAGGCGTTCTTTTCCCAGACATGTTTGCCGCGGGCGACGCTGTCGGTGAGCGTCGCCTCGTCGGTCGAGGTTGTGCGGATGTAGTAGTGGCTGTGGGCCGTGAGCCCCACGAAAATCGCAAAAAAGAATACGGAGCCGCCGTAGAAGACGTTGCGCGCTCCGGTCTTGGTCAGGCGCTCTGCCATGCCTTTGTCCTTCCGTCTGCCGGGCTGGAAAGGCCCGACCTGGTTTCCCCGCCTCGAACGCTCCGGCGATCCCCTCGCCGGCTCTGCGGGATGTTCTTTTCATAGAGAGTGATCGGAGTTGTTCTTTGCGCTTTGGCAAGCAACGGCGCGAATGTTCATCCCAACAGAAGGACCACCAGCGACCGAGACAGTGCGGCGATCAGAATGATGCTTAACCAGCAGATGAGCGCGATCCGCATTGGGTGATGCCCGCCCCTGAGTTCGAGGAAGTCGAGAACCACAAGCCGTCCCTTTACAAAGGCAATCCCAAGAACTGCGGCAATCGGTACGATCGTTGGACCAGCGAGCGCCGCAACAATTGCGCCGCCAATCGCGAAGGTCGTCAGCATGGCGAGCACACCCACCAATTCCTCGTGCTGTCTGCGGGTCATGGGAAGCCTCACGCGAGATAGAGAATGGGAAAGATGACCAACCAGACGAGGTCGATCACGTGCCAGAGTGTGGCGATCAGAATCAGGTTCTCCCGTGCCGGGCGCCAGGCGACGAGAAGAAGCGCAATGGCGCCGAAGAAGACATGCAGGAGATGAAAGCCGGTAATGATGAAATAGAGCTCGAAGAAGGTATCGAGCGTCGCATCGTGGGCGTAGCGAACCTCACCCCAATATTCGAAGAGCTTGACCGCTACGAAGCAGAAGCCAAGCAGGGCAGCAATGGTTAACGGCCGTTTCACCGCCTGAAGTTCAAGCCGATTTCGCATCGCCACGGCGACGAAGTAGCCGCTGACCAGCAGGATAAGCGTGTTCGCGCCGGCGGTCCCCGGCCTTAAATGCAGACGCGCCAGTTCGAAGGCTTGGGCATCGAAGGTCGAGACGACGAGGAAGCCAAAGATCAGGATGCCAAAAGCGATCAGCTCGCTCCACACCAGGATCCAGAGCAGCACGTGGTCGTCCTTTGCCTCGTCCTGGAGGCTCGTTTGCATGGCCATGGTCACATCTCCCGTTGGTCGGGATCGTTTCTAGAGAAAAATCCGAAGCGCTCTTTGTGGGAGCGCAAAGAAGACTGACGAAAGACAAGGCAGAGTACGTCCACAACAGAAGGGAATGACTGAAATGACGGATGCACAGATCGGCCTTGTCGTTGCGACACCTGTCATCGTGGGCTTTGCCCTGATGCTGAAGCGCATGGGCGTACTCCAGGGCGGAGGCACGCTTGCCGCCGTCCTGGCTTCGCTGGTCATTGGTGTCATCCTGTTTTTCGGTCAGTAGGGAGACACGAATGGAAACGACCAGATCCAGTCTGACGGCAACCGAGGTCACGGCGCTTGAGGACAAGCACCGCGATCTTCTCATTCTCTGCTTGAAGCTGGAGGAACTGGCGGCAAACCTTGACACAGGTGAGATTCCCCGTGGTCTCCAGAAGGTTGCCAAGCACATCGAACCGCTGGTCGCCGCCGCCCATACTTTAGAGGAGCAAACGCTCTATCCCGACCTCGAGCTGCATGCCGGCTCCTGCTTCGGCTCCCTTCTTCTCGATCAGGTCAAGTCCGAACATCGTGTGGACCGCCGCGCGGCCCGTGAGCTATCCCTTACTTTAGCCGCTGTCGCTCACAAGCGATGCAAACTAAACCTGGACACGGTGGCCTATATGGTTCGCGGTTTTCAGGACGCTGTCCGGCGCCATATCACTGCGGAGCAGATGCTGCTGCAGCAGCTCCTAAACGTGGAACCCTATATGCAGGCGTTCCCGACATGACCCAAGTCGTTCTTGCGCTCGCAGCATTCCTGTTGTTGCATTCGTTGCCGGCCATGCCAACCATCCGTGGCAGATTGACCGCAGCGCTTGGATTGCGGCTCTACCTCCTGGTCTATTCGACAACATCCGTGGCACTCCTGATATGGGTCCTGCATGCGGCCTGGAGCACCGAGTACGTTGAGATCTGGGGGCCGGATTCCAGTCGTGCCCTTGCCAATCTCGTGTTGTCGCCACTCGGGCTGTTTCTGGTCACCGCAGGCCTTATCAGCCCCAACCCGGCATCTGTCAGCTTTATGACGGGTCCTGTGCCTGGCGCGATAACGGCAATTACGCGCCATCCGGTTCTATGGGGTTTTCTCCTCTGGTCTGTGGGCCATGTCGCGGCAAACGGCGACACCAGATCGCTGCTCGTCTTCGGCGGGCTCGGTCTGTTTTCTGCTGTGGGTATCGGTGTCACGGAAAAGCGCGCGAGACGCAGGTTGGGGAATAACTGGTCGCCACTCGAGAACTCAACATCGATATTTCCGTTGATCGCCCTGTTTTCAGGACGCGCGAAGCGGCGTCTGGATGGACATCTGGTCGTCGCGCTTGCCATGACGCTGATTGTCACACTCTGGCTACTCGCGGGAGGTCACGCCGCACTGTTTGGCGTGGATCCCATGCTCGCGCTCGACATCTGAGAACGATTCCAGCCGGCAATTCCACGCGTTCCTTGCTCTGCGTCAAACATCCCGCGCGCAGACGGCGATAATATGAGTAAATAAATCAATTTTTCGTAGAGCGGATTGCCCAACACCATGAAACAGGTCAGCAAGACGAGGATCATTGAAGCCGACACCCTGGGCTATGCACCAACCCGCCGTACTTTGTGCGCTGGCATTGCCACGACCCTCGCCCTCCCCTTCCTCAATAAGCGAGCACGCGCTTCTTCGCTTGACCAGCTCGTCCTTTACGGTCCTCCTGCCGGACCATCGATAACGCTCACCTATGCGGTTGGCAAAAGCCTGCTGCGCAACGTCGCAGATAGGGTGGAGTTTAGGGTCTGGCGCACGCCCGATGAAATGCGGGCTGGCCTGTCGTCCGGATCCATGACAGCCGTAGTCATGCCGACAACGGCGGCGGCAAACCTCCATACGCGCGGTCTTGGCCTGAAACTGGCCAGCGTAATGACCAATGGCCTTCTCTATATAGTGTCGCGCAACGATAAGATCGCGGCTTTCGCCGATCTCGAAGGTCAAAGTGTAACCGTGCCATTTCCCAATGACACGCCGGAACTTGTCTTCGATGCGGCGCTTGCCCACCATCGAATGACCGGCAAGGTCAAGGTAGAGCGGGCCGGCACGCCGATCGAAGCCGTGCAGATGCTGCTCGCAGGGCGTATCGACACGGCGCTCCTACCCGAACCGGCAGTCTCTGCCGCCATCTTCAAGGCCAGTACAGGTGGTCAGGCGCTTCACCGCGTCATCGACATGCAGAATGAATGGGGTACGGTCACCGCAAGTACGCCGGTCATGCCCCAGGCAGGTCTCGCCCTGACGCAAAGCTTCCTGGACGATCATCCGGAACAGGCGAACGCTCTTCTTGCAGGACTTGCGCGGGCAGCAGTCGAGGTGAACGCCAATCCTGCAGCGGCCGCGAGCCAGGCCGCATCGGCCCTTGAACTCCCATGGCCTGTGCTGGAGGCATCGATCCCTTATTCGAACCTCGTCGCCATTGCCGCGCGTGACGCGCGCGGATCGATCGAGACCCTGCTCAAAGCCGTGGCACAGAGGCATCCCGAAATGGTGGGCGGTCGCATGCCGGACGCGTCACTCTATCTGTAGGGCGGGATCATCATGGGCGTGGCTTATCGTGCTGGGAGGCTGGCGCGCTTCCTCTGGTCCGGCTGGGCGGGTCTCAGCGGCCTTGCCGTCTTTGCCGCCGTTTGGCAGCTCGGAGCCGAAGCCTATGGCAGCTTCGTGTTGCCTGCACCGGCCGAGACTATCCAGACCCTGTTCAAGCTGGCGGCAGATCCCGACAACCGTGTGTTGGTGCGGTCAACGAGCCTGAGGGCGCTCGCCGGCTTTTCACTCGCCGCCGTGTTCGGAACGATGGCAGGCGTGGTGGCCGGATACCATCCCGCGATCATGAGGATTGCGCGTCCGCAGGTAACCTTGCTGATCGGCGTCCCGCCAATCGCCTGGATCGTCCTTCTGATGATCTGGTTCGGCATAGGGGCAGGAACGGTTATTGCCACCACAGCTATCGCCGCCTTGCCGCTTGTCTTTGTGGGTGCAGCCGAGGGCATCCAGACACGCGACCGGTCGTTGGAAGACATGGCTCGCATGGCCGGCCTGTCGTGGCTGGCCCGCTTGTTTCAGATATCCCTACGGCAAATGCTTCATGCGGTATTTCCTGCTTTGGTCATGGCACTGGGCACGGCTTTCAAGGCAGCAGTCATGGCCGAGTTGCTGGCCAATGCCGGCGGTATAGGAGGCGCGCTCGCCAATGCCCGTTCCGCACTCGATGTGGAAGCAGCTCTTGCGTGGATCCTCCTGTCGGTCATTGCGCTGATCAGTGTCGAATATGGAATTGTTCAGCCTCTGCGCGCCGAAGCCGAGGCATGGCGGGAAGCCGCCCAACCCTGGGGCGTGCGCCGATGACCCTCCTCCAGCTCAAAGCCGTGGGGCACGTCTATCTCGGCCGCGCCGTCCTCGAACAGGTCAGCTTTGATGTCGTACAAGGGGAAATGGTCGCGCTGGTCGGACCATCCGGTTGCGGCAAGAGCACGCTTGCCCAGATCGCCGCCGGGCTGATTATCCCCCGCCACGGCGAAGTCGCTCGAGGTTATTCACGCTGCGCTTTCGTCTTTCAGGAACCGCGCCTCCTCCCATGGGCGACGGTCGAGGCAAACGTGGCGCTCGGCCTATCTGGCCTCCCATTCGCGCGGTCCGAGCGAAGGGCGAAAATTGCAGCGGCCTGTCATCAGGTGGCCCTGGAGGAAAGCGATTGGCACAAGTTTCCATCGCAGTTGTCGGGCGGCATGCGCCAGCGCACGGCGCTTGCCCGCGCGCTTGTCGGTGAACCCGATTTCCTCTATTTCGACGAGCCCTTCACTGCGCTCGACGCCGCCTTGCGACGACGAATGCAGGATCTCGTTGTCGCCACGGTCCTAGATAACGGCAAGGGCGGGCTCTTCATTACCCATGACATCCATGAAGCGCTGCGGATCTGCCACCGGATCGCGGTTCTCGATCGTCACGGCCAAGGAATACTTGACTGCGTCACCGTTCCCGAGAGGCCCGGAAACCGCAGCGAAGAGATGATTTTCGAGACGGCACGAAGGCTCATTTCCGATCATCCGCTGTTTGCCGTCGTTGAAGAACATGACGAGCGGAGGCTGGCATGAGTGTGCTTCCAGCCATACGCATGCTTCCCTCGGCCGATCTTGCCAGGGCCATGTCCACCGAAGGCCTCAGACTGATGTTTCCACTTGCCGCCTTGCATGCGGCGCTGTGGCCCTTTCTTTGGGTCGTGGTTTGGTCTCTCGATCTACCTTTTGCCGTTTCCTCCCTTCCCCGCCACTGGCACGCCCAGGAAATGCTGGTCGGCTCCTTCGGAGGCGCGCTTTTAGGCTTCCTGACCTCTGCCCTACCGGAATGGACGGACACGCAACGCCTCAGTGGACGCCCCCTGTTCTTGGCTGCAGGTCTTTGGGCCGGTGCCCGCTTGTTGGGCTTCTTCGCAGTCGAGAACGGATGGCTGCTTGGCCTCGTATTCGATCAGGCGTGGATGCTGTTCCTGCTTACCTATGCGCTACGCCTGTCCTGGATCAAGAAAAGCACCGGCCTCCTGGGTTTCATCCTGTTCGTCACCACCTTTGCGGCGGCCGCGGCTCTACTGCGGATCGCGATGGCCCTGGAAGCCTACGACCTGTCGGACCGCGCAATCAGAATTCTTGGGCTCTCGCTTCTAGGCCTGCTGGGTCTCGCCCTTGCCCGCATCACCGTCCCAGTGACCAACCTGATCCTTGATCCGACGGAAAAGACCTCCCCTTACAGACCGCATCCGGGCCGGGTCCATCTCTCAGCGGGTTTGACCATGCTGGTGATCGTGGCAGAGGCAGCCACGCTCTCGGACGCCGTGCGCGGCTATCTGATGTTGGCTGCCGGTGCGGCCTTTCTCGATCGGGTCGCCGAGGGGTTTGTGGGGCGCGAAGGCTTTTCCTTCGAACTTGGCGGTCTTTGGCTGTCGAGTGCGCTGGCCGGCACCGGCCTTCTTGTCTGCGGCCTCTCGCTCATTGACCTGCCTTTGCCCTGGCTGGGCGGACTGCATCTGGCGTTGATGGGGGGATTGGGTCTTGGTGTGCTGCAGGTTCTCTCGATTGCAGGCCTGCTCCATACCGGTCAACCGCTGCGCTTTTCGAAGACAACCCGGATGGCGATCCAGCTTCTGGTCCTGTCGGTGCTTCTCCGGGTCCTCCCGGAATTCGCGCCGTCCCTCTCCCTGCCCTTCGGCGCTTACGGTCTGACCTCTGCGCTGTATTCGCTCTCATTTCTCCTTTGGGCCAAGGCCTATATTCCTCTGCTCTGGTCACCGGAAACGGTCGATCAGGAAAGGTGCTGACATGACCATCCTTCCAGACCCGTCCATCCCACAGCGTCTCCTAACTGGAGGCTTCCGCCTGTTCTTTCCGGGCAGCGCGCTTTTGGCCGCCGCCTCCATCGCTATCTGGGTCCCGTGGTTCCTCGGCTTCCTGCATGTTCCGACCCTCTTGCCCCCGGTTGCCTGGCACCAGCACGAGCTTCTCTTCGGCTTTGTCCCGGCCGTGATAGCAGGGTTTCTTCTCACCGCCGTGCCGAACTGGACCGGCAGGCCCGGTTTGAAGGGCATACCGCTTCTGGCGCTGTTTCTTCTCTGGATCGCCGGGCGGCTGACGATCAGTTTTTCAGAATGGACCGGCATGCTTGGCGCGACACTCGTTGCGCTGGCCTTCCTGCCAGTGCTCGCCATCTTTGTTCTGAAAGAACTTGTTACTGCCTCGAACCGACGCAACTACAAGATAGTCGCCGTTCTCGCGCTCCTGAGCGCCGCTCAGATGTTTTTCCATCACGAGATCGAGCGCTACGGTCGCGTCGAAATGGCCGACCGTCTGGCGCTGTCTGCGATCCTCATCCTGATCTCCCTGGTCGCAGGGCGCATTATTCCGGCATTTACCGGCAACTGGCTGAAGGCGAACAATCCAGGGCGGCTGCCGCAGAATTTCGCCCCTTTCGATCTCGCCGTCATGATCCTTGGAAGCTTTTCACTGGCGATGTGGATCGCTGTCGGCGGCGGTTTTGAAAGCCTCCGGTTTCCCACGGGGCTGCTGATGCTTGTCGCCAGCCTTGCTCATCTCGTGCGACAGGCAAGATGGTGCCCCGAGCGCACGCTCGGGGAGCCCCTCGTGACGATCCTGCATGTCGGCTATCTCTTCATTCCCTTAGGCTTTTTGCTGACCGGCCTGTCAATGCTGTTGGACCACTCCGGCTTCGCTTCGGCAGGCATCCATGCCTGGACGACAGGTGGGGTCGGGGTCGTGACGCTGGCGGTGATGACCCGCGCCACGAGAGGCCATACGGGCCAGGCTTTAACGTCCCCGCACTCAACAACCTGGTTCATCTATGCACCAATCATCCTCTCGGCACTGCTGAGGATCCTGGTCGCAATTTGGCCGCAGCACACCATGCTGCTATTGCCGATCGCAGGCCTTGCCTGGATCGTGGCATTCCTGGGTTACGTGGTCTTCTACATGCCGTTGATAGCGCGAAAGGGATAGGAGGGAGCCATGAGCGCCCTCACCCTCTCCACTCCGGTATCAAGGGTGCATCCGTCAACCCGAGCAGATCCACGGCACGAGCCGCAATATGGGCGACGAGATCCTCCACGCTCGCTGGATTGCGGTAGAAAGAGGGGACCGGCGGCATCACCACGGCCCCCATCTCGGTCACCGCCACCATGTTGCGCAGGTGCCCGAGGTGAAGCGGCGTTTCGCGGGCAAGGAGAACCAGCCTGCGACGCTCTTTGAGCTGCACATCGGCGGCGCGAATGAGAAGATTGTCTGTGATCCCGGTCGAGATCGCTGCAAGAGACCGCATCGAACAAGGGGCGACGATCATACCGGCCGTGCGGAACGATCCGCTGGCAATCGATGCACCGATATCGCTTTCCGCATGGAAATGAGCGGCGAGCCCGATTAGCCGCCCCAGCGCCTCGTTGCCCGCCTCATATGCGATTGTCCGGCGCGCTGCTGACGTGACGACGAGATGCAGTTCAACATCATCCATGGCCGCCAGGAGCCGGCCGACCTGAAGACCGATCGCCGCCCCCGAAGCACCGGACATGCCGAGAATGACACGCCTCATCATGGCTCACCTTCCCTTGTCTTGAGGGATCCAAGTCCAAGTTCGCGCCAGATCGCATCAACGCGCGCCGAGACCTCCGGCGTCATTTGCAGCACGCGGCCCCATTCCCGATCGGTTTCTGCGCCAAGCTTGTTGGTGGCATCGAGACCGAGCTTTCCACCGAGCCCAGGCTTGGGAGAGGCAAAATCGAGGTAGTCGATGGGTGTGTTATCCACCACCACCAGATCGCGGGAGGCGTCGAACCGCGTGGAAAGCGCCCAGATGACATCGCTCCAGTTTCTGACGTCAACATCGGCATCGACCACGATGATGAGCTTGGTATAGCTGAATTGCGGCAGCATCGACCAAAGCCCGAGCATGATCCGACGCGCTTGCCCTGGATAGCGCTTGTCGATCGAGACGACGATCGCCCGGTAGGAGCAGGCTTCTGGAGGCAGATAGAGATCAATGATCTCGGGAAACTGGCGCTTGACGATGGGAAGGAAGAGGGCATTCATCGCTTCTCCAAGCACCGAAGGCTCGTCTGGTGGACGGCCGGTGAAGGTCGAGAGGTAAACAGGATCCTGCCGCATCGTCATCGCCCTCAAGGTCATGACGGGAAACGGCTCGACGGAATTGTAGTAGCCCGTGTGGTCGCCATAGGGACCCTCAAGTGCGGTGTCCGCGATCGAAACGGTCCCCTCCAGAACGATTTCTGCAGTGGCTGGAATATCAAGGGGCTGGGTGAGCGCCCGCACCACATGGGCGCGCTTTCCTCTGAGCACACCGGCGAACGAAAGCTCGCTCATTGTCTCCGGCAGCGGCATGACGGCGGAGAGGATTGTTTGTGGATCAGCGCCGATCACGACCGCAATGGGCATATCCTGCCCCACCGCCTGCCACTGCCGGAAGTGTTTTGCAGCACCACGATGGGCAAGCCAGCGCGTGATCAATCGCTTGCGATCCAGCGCTTGCAGCCGGTAGACGCCGACATTGACATCCCTGGGGTCGGAGGGCGATGCGGTGACGACAAGCCCCCAGGTGATCAGCGGTGCCGGTTCGCCGGGCCAGCACCACTGGATCGGCAGTCGGTTGAGATCAACGGCCTCGTCTTCAAACACGATATCCTGGCATTCGGCGTGAGAGACCCTGCGGCATCCCAGCGCCATGGCGGAGCGAAGCACAGGCAGTTTCTTCAGGGCATCCCGGAGCGACGCCGGCGGCCTCGGTTCGCGCAATTCGGCCAGAAGGTCCGCGAGATCGCCGATCTTGCCGACAGGGATGCCATAGCCAAGTTCGATCCGCTCGCGCGTGCCGAACAGATTGGCAAGCAGCGGTATCTCTGACACTGCACCGTCCGACCGGACCGGGCGCTCAAAGAGCAAGGCCGGGCCTCCCTCTGCCAGGACGCGCCTGTGGATTTCGGTTACCTCATGGACAAGGCTCACCGGCTGCGCGACGCGGAGAAGCCGTCCCTGCCTTTCCAGTTCGGTCATGAAAGCTTGAAGACCGTCGTAGCGACGAGGCGGTGCGTTCTGTGTCATGCGGACCGCTATGACCTGTGAATTCGGTTGCGTCTTTGCGCTGGAGCAATCTGGATTGTCGGCCGTTCCCATAGGTTTGCGCCGGTTCAAACCACTCAAATTGGCGCAATGCAGATAACATCCATTCTGGCTCTCCCGCTGAAAGCCGTGCCGCTCATGCCGCTCGTATCAATTGAGCTCGTGGCAAGTCGCCTCTTCAAGCTCCTGCTCCTAGCTCATGGCGATATGTTCGAGCGCCTTGGCACATACAAAAGCTGCCGCTTTTCGTTTGCCCCGACTGATCTGCCCCTCGTCTTCCTGATCGAGCCCGACCTGCCTCGTCTCAAGGTGGTGCGCAAAGACGAGACCTTCACGGCGGATGCAGGTGTCGAGGCCCCGCTGGTCATGCTGCTGGCGCTCCTTGAGGGGCGCTGCGATGCCGATGCGCTGTTCTTTTCCCGCGACCTGAAGGTGATCGGGGACATGGAGGCCATGCTTGCGATGAGAAACGCACTCGATGACTGCGATATCGACCTTCCGCGTGATCTCGCGCGGATCGGGGGACCGGCCGCGCCCATCGTTCACAGGCTGGCCGTGGAAATCCGAAGCCGGTCGCTCAAGGGGATCCAGTGATGGAACTGATCTGTCCGGCGGGAACGCCAGCCGCCTTTCGTGAAGCCGTCGATGCAGGCGCTGATGCGGTCTATTGCGGCTTCCGCGACGAGACCAATGCCCGCAATTTTCCCGGCCTCAATTTCAGCCGGGACGAACTGGACGACGCAATTATCTATGCCCGTAAGAAAGGCTGCATGACATTTGTCGCCCTCAACACCTTCATGCGGGCTGGCGACGAAGAGATCTGGTATAGCGCAGCGGCCGACGCGGTAAGGCTCGGTGCCGATGCGCTGATCCTGGCCGATTTCGGCCTCATGGCCCATGTCCGGGAACACTATCCAGAGCAGCGCTTGCATGTCTCGGTTCAGGCGTCTGCTTCCAATCCCGAAGCCATCAATTTTCTCGTCGAAGCCTTCGACGCAAAACGGGTCGTCTTGCCGAGAACGCTGACGATCGGCGACATTGCCCGCATTGGTCGCAAGGTCAAATGCGAGATCGAGGTCTTTGTTTTCGGCGGGCTTTGCGTCATGGCCGAGGGACGCTGCTCGCTCTCCTCCTACGCCACCGGCAAATCGCCTAATATGAACGGCGTCTGCTCCCCGGCGAGCCATGTGCGGTACCGACAGGACGGCTCCGACATGGTGTCGGAGCTCGGCACTTATACGATCAACCGGTTCAGCCATGGGGAGGCCGCCGGCTATCCCACACTGTGCAAGGGACGCTTCGACATCGGCGATGCGCGTGGCTACGCCTTCGAAGACCCCGTGTCCCTCGATGTCATGGGCGAAATCGAAGCCTTGAAGGATGCCGGCGTCTCCGCCTTGAAAATCGAAGGACGCCAGCGCGGCAAAGCCTATGTGGCCGAAGTCGTGTCAACGCTGCGCCAAGTGCTCGCAACCGCCCCCTCGGGACGTGGCCCATTGTTGACCCGGCTGAGGGCGCTGAGCGAAGGGCAGAAGACCACGGTCGGCGCCTATGAGAAGCGCTGGAGATAAGCATGACTGAACTGACACTGGGCCCTGTATACTATCTCTGGGACGGCCCGAAATGGCGGGATTTCTATTATCAGATCGCAGACGAAGCGCCCGTGGATCACATTATCCTCGGCGAGACTGTCTGCTCCAAACGGCAGCATTTCATCGAGCCATACTTGGCAGACGTGGTGGAGCGCCTGGAACGGGCGGGAAAATCGGTGGCCTTTTCCTCGCTGGCGCTAATCACCTTGGAGCGAGAAAGTCGGATCGTGAATGAGCTGATCGAGACGTCGGACTACCCCATCGAGGTAAACGACCTCTCCGCCATCGGCCTGATCAAGGGCCGCCAACACCTCGTCGGCCCCTTGGTCAATGTCTATAATGGCCCAACCGCGCGCTTGCTGGCACAGCGCGGGGCAGACCGTATCTGTCTTCCGCCGGAACTTCCCTTTAGCTCGATCGCCAGGATCGCCGCCGACGCGCCGGATGTGGCTCTCGAAGTGATGGTATTCGGTCGCATGCCGCTTGCCATATCGGCCCGCTGCGCCCATGCCCGTTCCAAGGGCAGGATCAAGGACAACTGCCAGTTCGTCTGTGGCGAGGAGCCGGACGGCCTGTCAATCAGGACACTCGATCGCCAGTCATTCCTGGTGCTCAATGGCGTGCAGACAATGTCGCATACGTGCCAACTCCTGCTCAGCGAACTGAAGGACTTGCAAGAGGCCGGGGTCAATGCCTTCCGTCTCTCACCACAGGACTGCGACATGGCGCGCATCGCCGCCATCTTCCAGGAAACGCTGTCGGGCAGCATGGAACCCCAAGAGGCCATCGAACTGATCGGGCATACTTATCCCAAAGCCAAGTTCTCCAACGGCTTTCATCACGGGCGAGAGGGAGCTGGCTGGGTATCGCGGGCGAAAAACAATGCCCATGCGCCATAACGCGCGAGGGAGTGCGAGCACATCTTGTTTGCGAAAGCGCAACGACCGGATCTGCATTCCTCACCATAGTCGGCACCACAGCGATAACGCATTGAAGCGCAAAGCAAGGTGAACTCGATGGAACTTGACGCAAGCCAGACGGTCGGAAAGATCGCGACCTCCCTCCCCGGTGCAGCCGCACTTTTCCGCCGTCACGCCATCAGTTTCTGCTGCGGTGGCTCAGATAGCATCGAGGTTGCGGCTGAAGCCGCAGGACTCTCGCCGGAAACCCTGGTGGACGAATTGCAGGGCCTTGTCGACGCCGCCTCGACAGAAGCACCGGATGGAACTGCCGATCTGATCAAGCACCTCAGAACACGCTACCACGACACCCACCGCGCAGAACTCATCTCGCTGATCCCGCTTGCGGCAAAGGTCGAGCGGGTGCATGGCGACCACCCCGATGCACCGATCGGCCTGGCAAATCTGCTCGAGCGCATCCAGAGCGACCTACACAGCCACATGCATCGCGAGGAGCTCATGCTCTTCCCGCTCATGGAACGCGGCGACCATCAAGCTCTGACGAGACCCATCGAACAGATGCGCCACGAACATGACGTAGAGGCCGGGCATCTGGCAGAACTCGAGCACGTGACAGGCGGATTTCATCTGCCGGACGGCGCATGCAATTCATGGCATGCGCTTTACGCAGGGGCGAAGAAATTCGCCGACGATCTGGTCCAGCACATGCATCTGGAAAATGAAGTCCTCTTTCCACGCTTTACCGGCGGGACCCTCTAAAACAAATCTATTGAAGATGAGGAATCATGTTGAAGAGCCAGAAGCCGGACCGAGGCATAGACCGCGACAGGTTTGTTCCTCCGGTCGTCTTTAGATCGCGGCGTGAGCGTGTCTGTGACACCGTCTGCGACATGCATGAATGCGTGATCAGTGGCTGCGCCGGACCCGAGACGGTCGCCTATCTCATGGACCGGCTGCTGTCACTTGATCCTCGATACACAGGCGACAGACGATGATCGGCCCCTCCATGCCATCCGCTCAATTGCGCCTGGAGTTTGCGCGTAAATGTGCAGTTCGCGCTTCAAATCCCCATCAAACCTGCGTTGGATTGACGCACGCTGAGGTTTATTTGTTCGACGCTTGGCATTCGTCAAACCGAGCCAGAATGCGTTAGGCGGGTTTTTACCTCATCACCTCAATTCTCGCTAAAATCACATCGTATCATGATGTTACGATATTCGGCATGATGCCCCAGCTCAGGACAACCTGTAAGATGCGCATCACCGACTTTTCGATCAGCAAACGCCTCTGGCTAGCGATCATGATCCCCCTGGTTGCAGCACTCACCCTTGCCTCGATGGAGTTTCTAAGCTCGTGGGGTTCCTACCGGCAGATGCAGACCGTCGTCAAAGTGAGCGAGAACATCGCGGCGATGGGCGAGCTGATCCACGTCCTTCAAGGAGAGCGGGGACACAGCGCTGGATACATCGGATCAAAGGGCAGCACGGACAAGCAACCGCTTGTGACGGCGCGTCAGTCGACGGATGCGGCTCTGGCAAAATTGCCAGATCTCTCTGATGCCTTGGCGGAATTCGAAAACGCGGAGCTTAACCGTCGCTGGAGCTTCGTACAGGACACATTGAAAAGCCTCGCCGACACCAGACGATCTATAGACAATCTGTCCTTCACCGGAAAACAGTCCTTCGACTTCTATAGCGGCCTGATCGGTGAGCTCTCGGGCCTCGCCTCGGAACTGTCCCTCCAGGGTGTCGGGTCGAGGATCGCGGCCGAAATGATCGGCTATAACCTGCTCATGCAGGCAAAGGAGATCGCAGGCCAGGAACGCGCAACCGGCAACGCCTTCATCACCTCAGGCAACATTGACCCCGAGCGTATCGCTCCCTTTGCCCGCATGGCCGGCGCGCAGAATGCGTTGATCGATAATTTCCTCGCCCTGCAACAGAAGGAATGGCAATCCGCCTACGCTTCGCAGCTATCCATTCCAGCGTCGCAGGAGATCGAAGCCACGCGGTCGACCTTGATTGGGATTGGTTCAACAGCGGTCAGTGATTTGAGTGCTGATCGCTGGTTTACAGCCGCCAGTCAGCGCATTGACGCAATGAAGGCTCTGGAAACGGCAAGCCTCGAACGTCTCGCCAGCGAGGCACGCGCCATCGCCGCAGCCGCATTCACTCGCCTTGGAACGGTTTTGATCCTTTGCATCGTCGGGGCCATTCTGGTCTTTACCTTGTCGATGTTCCTGGCAGGAACCATCAGCCGTCCTCTGAAGGCACTCGTCAATTCAATGCGCAGATTGGCGGAGGGTTACCTCGAACCTACCGGGCAATCTGCCGACCGTAAGGACGAAGTCGGAGACATGGTCAAAGCGGTGGAAGTCTTTAGACTTGCCGCCATCCGCAATCGCGAACTGGAGCTTGAGGCAGAGCGTGCGCGCGAACAGGCCGAACGGGACCGAGTTGACATGCAAATCGCAGCAGAGGCAGAGGCCGAAGCGCGTGTGAACAAGGCGACGGGAACGCTGGCCCAGGCCTTGAGGAAACTTGCTGCTGGCGACCTTCTTTGCGAGGTGAACGAAGCCTTCGCACCGCAGTTCGAAGACCTTCGCCATGACTTCAATCGCTCGGTGGTGCAGTTGCGGCGAGCGTTGGTTGGTGTTGGCCAATCGGTCAAGACCGTCACCGGCGGAGCATCCGAAGTTTCTTCAGCATCGGATGACCTGTCGAGGCGCACCGAGCAGCAGGCCGCCTCGCTTGAAGAGACGGCCGCGGCACTCGAACAGATCACAGCCAATGTGACGGCCACGTCTAGACGCTCAGATTTGGCCCGCAGCGTAACAAAGAGCGCACGCGAAAGGGCAAACCGATCCGGTGAAGTGGTGCGAAACGCCGTGGCAGCGATGGACAAGATCGAGCAGGCATCGAGCCAGATCAGCCAAATTATCGATGTGATCGACCAGATTGCCTTCCAGACAAACCTGCTCGCTCTCAATGCGGGCGTCGAGGCAGCCCGCGCCGGCGAGGCCGGCAAAGGGTTTGCCGTGGTTGCGCAGGAAGTCCGGGAGCTGGCACAACGTTCGGCACAGGCAGCCCGGGAAATCTCAGGACTGATCGGTAATTCTGAACTGGCTGTTCGCCAGGGCGTCGAACTGGTCTCCGAGACCGGTACCGGACTGGCCGAAATCGACGAGCTCGTGCAGGAAGCCGCAAGCCACGTGGATGCCATCGCCATTGCAGCCCAGGAACAGGCAGTCGGTCTTTCGCAGGTCAATGTCGCGGTGAACCATCTGGATCAATCGACACAACAGAACGCGGCCATGGTGGAAGAGATGAACGCTGCTGGCGCAGCCTTGGCCAGCGAAAGTGCCACCCTTCAGAGCCTGCTTCTTGGCTTCCGTTTGACCTCACCTTCCGACGGCAACATTGTCCCAGAAAGGATGAGGGCCTGAGTCAATTGAGATTTCAATATCCTCAAATGAGACGGACGACGCAGTGGTCCGCAGCCGACACTCATGTCGTTCCTAGCTCCGAGCGTGGCCCGATCTTGCAGACGCCATCAAACGTCTGCTCGTGCGAGCCCGCGGGCCATCGCAGCGATGAGGTCGGTTCTGGTGACGATACCAATCAGCTTGTCATATTCCAGAATGGGCACGGCATCGACATCTGTATCACCCATCAAGGGCAACAACGCTCCGAGCGGCGTGGTCGCAATAGCGCGAGGGATCGTGACACTCATGATGTCGATTGCGAGGACTGGTTTATCCCTTTCGGGATCGATCAGCCTTCTCAGAGCGGGAATTAGACCTCGATCGAGACGAAGTGCGTCTTCTCTTGCGCGGCTGATGAGGTGCCTCTGGAAGATAATGCCAAGAAATCGCTGTTCATCGTCGACCACGGGCAGCGATGTGAAACGATGGCGCCGGAAGAGATCCGCGACCGTGCCCAAATCTGTGTTTGCCTTCACGGTGATCAGGTTCGAGGACATGATAGCGCCCGCAGTTGGAGTGCCGGTCTGGTGCGCTGCTGCCTGGAGCTCTGCTGCACCGATAAGGCGTGCCAAATCTTCAACGCCGAGGTTGAATGACTGTCGATAGCGTTGAAGGATGTCGCTTAGCTCAGCCTCGGAGAGGCCCAGCCGTTCGACGGCAATCCTGTCCGCTGTGCCGTGCCTGTTTTGCTGGTCAAATTGACGAAATGGATAGCGACGCCCTGTGAGCCTGGCATAGGCGATCGCAATCAGGACGAGGCTTGCAGTGCCCGTCGCAATCGGCGCAAGCGCGAACCAGAAGCCAAGGTGCTCCACAGCTTCCGGGCTCATGGCAGCCGTCATGGCCACTGCTCCTGCCGGCGGATGAACTGCCCGCAGCATGATTGTCACAAAGATCGCAATCGAAACAGCAAGGGCGATCCGTAACGTCGGCTCGTGGATGAACAGCGAGATTGCAACGCCAACAAGAGCCGCGACAGTATTGCCGATGACAGCAGACCATGGCTGAGCAAGCGGACTGTTGGGAACGGCAAACACAAGAACGGCAGTCGCGCCCAGCGGTGCGACGAGGTAGAGGCCATTTTCAAGATCGACGGCGGGAGACATCAAGAAATAGCCGGTCAACCAAAGCCCCATGAAAGCTCCAAGGCCCGCGCGCAGAGCCTCCAACGGAGCAGTGCCAGTCACTGCCGGCCCAAATGAACGTAAGAACTGCAATTGAATGATTCCGATCGATCGAAAGCACAAACTTTCAGCAATTGATTGAAGTTTCAACCGGCTGCTCGCGCTCCGAGCCGCCTTGATCCCAGAGCACCAACTATGGTCCGCCCTCTCACAATATCAAGTTTCTCCGATCGTTGGCGGAAGGTCAGGATCGACGTTTGACCGAGGCTTTTCCACGCGACCAGCACCGCGAGCGCGCATGGTTCAACACGCTAAACGAGGCCTATGTGAAGGCACGGTATTCTAAGCATTTCGAGATCAGCGAAGAGGCTTTGGTCTGGCTCCACGAGCGAACGGTCGTATTGCTCGATCTGGTCAGGCAAGTATGCGCCGAAAGGCTTCAGTTGCTGGCTCGCAATGAATGAACGATGCCGGTGTGTAGGGAGTGTTCGGGCCTCTAAAGTCTAACATTGGATCCGATCTCTGCATTCTTCCGAGTTCGACAACCGATCATTCTTCGTCCCCCGGATCAAAGCCGCGCTTGTGCGAGATCCGGGTGTACAATGAAGAACATCGGAGCTTTCAGCATCGCGGCGACCGCAGCTCGCGAAAGCGGGAATTCTCGTCACGCCAGGGTCGGAACAAAGGAAGCCGCAGGAGCCTTAGCGGAGCGACCCGAAAGGGTCAGGCGGGACCGACTTCACACAGGCTTGGCGTTCCGCATGAAACGCGCCAATTAGACGTGCGAGCTGTGTCTTGATGCAAGTCGTTCGCTAGGATCAGCATCGGCAATAGACGTAGATCTGCGAAGCCTCCGCCTTGAGCTGGTTCGAACTATCGACTCTGTTGTTGCACCCTCATCATTGGCATTTTTTTGGCCAGGCCAATAATTCAACGACCGTTTAGGCGCCATAGAACAAACTTGCTAAGCTGAATTGCACCTGAGGCAGAAGGCGCTTGTTGTAGTTTTCGCGCGAACTAAATGTTGGCCGCTAAAGGCAATGCATGGCGGGATCTGTAACTTAGACCTGAGCATGCCCCCCCTCAATCTGGACACGCTTGTCGATGCGATGCCTCGGCGCACCGCGCATGGCGAACAGATCCTTCAACTCGAAGGCACAGGCCATTACACTACGGACTACCCAACTGAAGGCCTCGGCTGCCACTGCTCAAATCATTCGTGACATTTGCTCTTGCGTGCTGACTTCATGAGAAAGAAAGCGTCGCCCGGCTATCGCACGAAAAACCGCGCCGACACCTATCAGAACAGGTTCATCGACGCCGATTGTCTGCATGGCATCTGGCAGGCCTCCAAGGGGCCCGGCCCAGCGGCGCTCCTGCGTGCGGCTGACAGAGGACACGACGACAACCGGCGTGTCGGACGTCATGCCGTTCTCGCTCAACCGTTGCTCGATCTGCCCTGCCATCCGCCCACCCATGTAGAAGATGGATGTCTGGTTTGCTTTGGCGAGCGAGGGCCAGTCAAGGGTTCGCGGCAATTCGGCGTTCCGGGAATGGCCGGTGACGAAACGAACCTGCTGGGCGTGGTCGCGGTGGGTGAGCGAGGTCTTTAGTGACGCCGCCATGGCAGAAGCCGCGGTGATGCCCGGCACGACGTCGACGGCAATCCCCTCGCTTTCCAGTCTTGCAATTTCTTCGCCCGCGCGACCGAAGATCATCGGGTCCCCCGATTTGAGGCGGACGACACGTTTGCCGGCCTTTGCGAAACGCACCATCATGTCGTTGATGTCGTCCTGGCGGCAGCTTTCCCGACCGCCTCTCTTGCCAACGAGGAAGCGTTTCGCCTCTCGTCTCGCCAGTTCCAGAACCTCCGGCGAGACGAGGTCGTCGAAGAGGATGACGTCGGCTGCCTGCAATGCCCGCATGGCCTTCAGCGTCAGAAGTTCGGCATCACCGGGCCCTGCCCCAACCAGTGTCACCGATCCCGAGCCCGGAGCAGACGCGATCTGCTCCGCCGTCACCAGCAATTCGTCCGCAGTCTCTTCCGTCGGCGGTTCATTCGTCATCAGGCTTTGCGCAACGAACCGTTCCCAGAAGAGCCGCCTTGGCCCACCGGGCGCAAGCCGGCGATTGACCGCTTCTCTCAGCCGATGCGCAAGGCTTGCCCATTGCTTCACGGACGGCGGCAAGAGTGTTTCGATCCGCTGGCGGATGGCCTGGGCGAGGATGGGGGCTGCCCCATCCGTCGAGATCGAGACGATAACCGGCGAGCGATTGACGATCGAGCCGAACTGGAACTGGCAGTAGGCCGGCTTGTCGATCACATTGACAGGCACGCCCGCCGCACGCGCCGCACAAAAGAAGGCGCGCGCCTCGTCCTCGGTTTCGCAGTCGGCGAGCGCAAGTGAAGCTCCGGTGAAGATGCCGCAATGCCACGGGTGTGCGTGGTGGATCAGAGAAGTCCGCTCGATCAGCGCCGTCATGGTCTCGCCGAGATCATCTGTTTCGCAATAGAGCTCGACCTTGGCACCGCAGGCCTGCAACAGCTCGGCCTTCCAGGCAGCGCCATCCGATCCGCCGGCGATGACCGCCCGCTTGCCTTGAAGGTTCCAGAATACTGGAAGCTTGGCGAGTGCGGAAATACGTTCCTGTCCGTCACTCGGCGGCAATGGATTGCGTGGCATCCAGGATTCTCCTGATTTCGGGGCGGCACGAGCCGCAATTCGTTCCGGCACTCAAGGCAACGCCGATGGCTTCGACCGACCGGCAGCCACCTCGTGCAGCCGCGTTGATCTGGTTGATGCCGACCGAAAAGCAGGAGCAGACGATCGCCCCCTTGTCCGGCCGGCCGGCAGCCGGTCGACCGGCAATCAGCATCGAGCGCGCACTGCGATCCGGATGGCTTTGCCAGAGCTGGTCGACCGCCCATTGCCGCGAGACAGAGACCGGGTTCGACGAGACGAATAGGCCGGCCATCAGCTTTCCTCCCTCGAAGGCAAGCAAGCGGTGGTCACCGGCTCGCTGGTCCATGTAGCCGGAGGATTCATGATGATCCTCAAGCTGCAGGCTGCGCCGCAGCCAGGTCTCCCAACCCTCGGCAGGTGGATCACCTGCAAATTCCACGCGGTAGCCGCCTTCAGCTTTCGCGATCGACCAGTAGGCAAACGGCAGATCGAGCGGGCGCGTTGCCGACACCAGGAAGCCGTGGGCTTTCGCCACGTGGCGGGTGACCGACGCCCGAGCCATTTTCAACGCCGGTTGGCCCGAGATCGGATCGACGCGGGAGGAGACCAGTGTATCGACGCCGGCGCTGGGCGCCGTCTCGCCCGTCCAGTGCATCGGCACGAAGATCGAGCCGCGGCTCTGGCGTTCGGTTAGCAGGGCCCGCACGATGATCGACCTGCCGTTAGCACCCTCGACGTTCACCAAATCGGCATCGCCGATACCGGCCTCATCCGCGTCTGCCGGATGGATCTCGCAGTAGGGTTCGGCGATATGTCCGGACAGCCGGGCGCTCTTTCCCGTCCGCGTCATCGTGTGCCAGTGATCGCGGATCCGGCCCGTATTCAGGGTGAAGGGATAACATCCATCGGCCTCTTCAAGTGCCGGTGCAGTGACGGGCACAAAGCGCGCCTTCCGGTCTGCAGTGAAAAAGCCGCCATCGGCGAAAAAGCGTGCAGTCGATGATCCATCTTGCCGCAAAGGCCATTGGAACGGCAGAAGGGCGTCATAGTCTTCCGCGTTGATCTCGGCATGGGCACCAATGTCGAAATCCCGTTCGCCTTTGTTCTCGAAAGCGGAGAGCGCCGCATGCTCGGCATAGATATCGGCCGGACCGCGATAGTCGAAACCAGGATCAAAGCCTAAGCGTTTGCCGATCTCTGCCAACTGCCACCAATCGGCGCGGGCCTCGCCTGGAACGGACAGGAATGGCCTCTGCCGGGAGATCCGCCTTTCGGAGTTCGTCACGGTCCCCGATTTTTCGCCCCAGCCGCTTGCCGGAAGCAGGACATGGGCGAGACGGGCCGTGTCGGTATCCTTTTGGATATCCGAGACCACCACGAAAGGACAGGCTTCAAGCGCTGCCTTGACGGCAGCGGCATCGGGCATGGAGACCACAGGATTGGTCGACATGATCCAGATCGCCTTGATCCGCCCATCGGCGACCGCCTCGAACATGTCGACGGCCTTCAGGCCAGCCCGCTCCGCAATGACCGGCGACTTCCAGAAGCGTTGCACGCGCTCGCGGTGCACGGGGTTCTCGATCGCCATATGGGCCGCGAGCATGTTGGCGAGCCCGCCGACCTCGCGGCCACCCATTGCATTGGGCTGGCCGGTCAATGACAGCGGCCCCATGCCAGGCTGTCCGATCCGGCCTGTCGCCAAGTGACAGTTGAGGATGGCATTGACCTTAGCGGTGCCGACGAACGACTGGTTGACCCCCTGGCTGTAGCAGGTGACGACCTTCTCAGTCTGGGCGAAGAGGCGGAAGAACTGGCGCAGCAGCATGCCGGAGACACCGGTCGCATCGGAGAGATCCGCCATGCTTCCGCGCGAGGCGGCAAGTAGCGCTTCGCCAAACCCAGAGGTGTGCTTTCCGACATAGTTTTCGTCGATTGCGCCTGTTTCCGCCAAATAGGCAAGGAGGCCATTGAAGAGAGCGATGTCACCGTCAGGCCGGACCGCGAGATGCAGGTCGGCAATGTCGCTGGTCGCAGTTCGGCGGGGGTCGATCACGACCACCTTCATGGCAGGACGTGCAGCCTTGGCCGCCGCCAGGCGCTGGTAAAGGACCGGGTGGCACCAGGCCATGTTGGAGCCGACCAGGACGACAAGGTCGGAGAGCTCCAGGTCCTCGTAACAGGCGGGCACAGTATCGGCGCCAAAGGCACGGCGATGTCCGGCAACCGAGGATGCCATGCACAGGCGCGAATTGGTGTCGATATTGGCAGAGCCGATGAACCCCTTCATCAGCTTGTTGGCGACGTAATAGTCCTCTGTCAGCAATTGCCCGGAGACATAAAAGGCGACGGAATCGGGGCCATGATCGGCGATCGTCCGCTGGAAGGTCGAGACGACGAGATCGAGTGCCTCATCCCAACCGGCGCGTTGGCCGTGGATTTCCGGATAAAGCACGCGCCCTTCAATGTCGAGCGTTTCGGCGAGCGCCGATCCCTTGGAGCAAAGACGACCGTAATTGGCCGGATGGTCCGGATCTCCCCGCACGCTGACCTTCCCCTTTTCGTCAACTGCGGCGATCACGCCGCAGCCGACGCCGCAATAGGGGCAGGTCGTCTTGGTTTCAGAGGGCATGTCTGCGGCTCCGCGCATTGATCATCCCACTTACTCGGCTGCGACCATCATGCTTTCGAGCATGATGGAGAGATGACCGTCGATATTGCGGACTGGAATGGTCTTGACCTCGCCTTCATCGGCCCCGAGCGCCCGGCCGGTTTCGAGCGAGATCACCCAGTTGTGCAGTGGGCAGGTCACGGCCTTGCCGTGGACAATGCCTTGCGTGAGAGGGCCGCCCTTATGGGGGCAGTGATCCTCGATGGCGAAGACCTCGTTCTCGGCTGTGCGGAACACCCCGATCTTGCCTTGGGGGGTCTTCACGCAGCGCGCGCCGCGCAGCGGAATATCGTCAATGGTGCCGATTGCGATCCAGTTTCCGTTCATCGCCTCACTCCGCAGCCTGATTGTAGTTGATGGTCGCCATAGGCTTGAACTCATGCTTGTCCTTGCCGGAGACGCGCTCGGACCAGGGGTCAACCTGGGCGAATTTCTGACTGAAAACGAAGCGGTCGTAGTAAGCGCGGCGCTTGTCGGCATCCTCCATGATCTGACGGCGGATTTCGTCATGGCCGATGCGTTTCGCCCATTTGTAGATGCGCTCGAGATAGCGCCCCTGCTCGCGATACATCTGGGTGAGTGCCACGATGTGCTCCAGCGCCTCTTCCTCGGTTTTGACGAGGCCGAGCACATCCGTGCCCTTGATATCCAGGCCAGCAGCGCCGGCGAAGTGGATCTCGAAGCCACTATCGACGCAGATCACACCGATATCCTTGCAGGTGGCTTCGGCGCAGTTGCGCGGACAGCCGGAGACGGCAAGCTTGAGCTTTGCCGGTGTCCACGAGCCCCACATGAATTTTTCGAGCTTGATGCCAAGCCCCGTCGAATCCTGCGTGCCGAAGCGGCACCAGTCGGAGCCGACGCAGGTTTTCACGGTGCGCAGACCCTTGGCGTAAGCCTGGCCTGACACAAAGCCGGCCTTGCCCAGATCGGCCCAGACGGCGGGAAGGTCTTCCTTCTCGATGCCGAGCAGATCGATGCGCTGGCCGCCGGTGACCTTGACCATCGGTATTTCGAACTTGTCCACGACATCGGCGATGGCACGCAATTCGGCGGCGTTCGTCACGCCCCCCCACATGCGCGGCACGACGGAATAGGTGCCATCCTTCTGGATGTTGGCGTGAACACGCTCGTTGATATAGCGCGACTGGTAATCATCGGCATATTCGTCGGGCCAATCCGAGACGAGATAGTAGTTGAGCGCAGGGCGGCATTTGGCGCAGCCGCAGGAGGTCTTCCATTCCAGCTCCTGCATGACGGCGGGAATGGTCTTCAACCCCTTCGCCTTGATCAGCCGGCGCACATCGTCATGGCCGAGTTCGGTGCAGATGCACATCGGGGTCACGGCTGCGGGGTTATAGGCGTCGCCCAACGTCAGCGCCATTAGTTGCTCGACAAGACCTGTGCAGTTGCCGCAGGAGGCAGACGCCTTGGTGTGGGCGCGCACGCCATCCAGCGTCGTCAGGCCCTTGGCCGTTATCGCCGAGGTGATCTTGCCCTTGCAGACGCCGTTGCAGCCGCAGATTTCTGCATCATCCGGCAAGGCTGCAACGGCCGCCATAGGGTCCAGCGGGGTTCCCCCCTGATAGGACTGGCCGAAGATCAGGGTGTCGCGCATCTGCGAAATATCGGTTCCACGCTTCATCAGGTCGAAGAACCAGGAGCCATCTCCCGTCTCGCCATAGAGCACGGCGCCGAGGATCTTGTTGTCCTTCAGCACGAGCCGCTTGTAGATGCCGGCCGAGGCATCGCGCAGCACGATTTCCTCTCGATCAGGCGCTTCTGCGAAGTCGCCGGCGGAGAAGAGATTGATGCCGGTGACCTTGAGCTTCGTGTTGACGACCGAGCCGTGATATTCGCTGGTCCCCCCGGTCAATCGATCGGCAAGGACGCGGGCAGCTTCGTAAAGCGGCGCGACCAGACCGTAGCAAGTGCCGCGATGTTCGGCGCATTCGCCGAGCGCAAAGACGTTAGGGTCCGAGGTCATCATGCCGTCGTCGACGACGATGCCGCGGTTGACGGCGATCCCCGCCTCCTTGGCGAGGCTAGAGGCCGGGCGGATGCCGACGGCCATAATCACCATGTCGCCTGATATCACTCGGCCATCTTCCAGCTCGATGCCCTCGACCTTCTCGGTGCCGAGGATCTGTTTGGTGTTGGCCTTGGTGATGATCTCGATGCCGCGTTCGGTGAGCGCCTTCTCAAGCAGGTAGGCTGCGGCGGGATCGAGCTGGCGCTCCATGATGGTCGGCATCAGGTGGATGACCGTGACATCCATGCCCTGCCGCTTCAGTCCGTAGGCTGCTTCGAGGCCGAGCAGGCCAGCGCCGATGACGATGGCCCTCCCCTTGCCTTCCGCTATCCTCAGCATGGCGTCGACGTCGTCGAGATCGCGGTAGGGCAACACGCCGGGCAATTGATGACCTGGCACCGGGATGATGAAGGGTAGTGAGCCTGTCGCGATGACCAGCTTGTCGTAGGCGACAGTGATGCCGTTCGCCGAGGTGACCGTCTTCGCATGCCGGTCGATCTCTGTGACCTTGGCGCCCTTGTACAGGGTCACGCCGTGCGCCGCGTACCAGTCGTCATTGTGGATGACGATGTCTTCATAGGACTTTTCGCCTGACAGCACCGGCGACAGCATGATGCGGTCGTAGTTGACGCGCGGTTCGGCGTTGAAGATCGTCACGTCGAAATGGCCGGGGGCCTTTTCGAACAGTTCTTCCAGCATGCGCCCCGGCGCCATGCCGTTGCCGATGATGACGAGTTTTTCAGCCATTGATGTTACTCCGCGGCTTCGACAAAGCGGTGGCGTTCGTAGAGGAACTTCAACACGGCTTCGCGGGATTTGAGGTAGGTGCGGTCTGCGGCGAGCGCGATGCGGTCGCGCACCCTCGGGATCGGGACCTCAAGCACCTCGCCGATGCGGGCGGCGGGGCCGTTGGTCATCATGACGATGCGGTCGGACAAGAGCACCGCCTCGTCGACATCATGCGTGATCATGATCATCGTGTTGCCGAGACGGGAGTGAATCTCCATCACCGCATCCTGCAGATGAGCGCGGGTAAGAGCATCGAGAGCTCCGAAGGGCTCGTCGAGCAACAAGATCTTCGGCTCCATCGCGAGCGCCCGGGCAATGCCGACACGCTGCTTCATGCCTCCGGAGATTTCCGCTGGGCGCTTGTCTTTGGCATGCGCCATCTGGACGAGATCGAGGTTGCGCATGACCCAGTCATGCTTTTCCGCCTTCGTCTTCTTGCCCGCAAAGACCTTGGAAACAGCGAGATTGACGTTTTCGTAGACGGTCAGCCAGGGCAGCAGCGAGTGGTTCTGGAAGACGACTGCACGTTCCGGACCAGGTTCATTCACCTCGACGTTCTCGAGGAGGACGGCTCCGGCGGACACCCGCGTCAGACCGGCGATCAGGTTGAGCAGTGTGGACTTGCCACAGCCGGAATGGCCGATAATCGAGACGAACTCGCCCTTGTCGATGGTGAGTGTGACGTCTTTCAGCACCTCAGTTCGCGTACCCGAACGTTCGAAGCTTTTGTCGATATGGTCGATCTTGAGATAGGCGTTCATGGTCGCTCTCCTCAGTTCTTCGCGGTGCCGCGGGTGATGACGTTGCCGAGGAGGGCGACCAGCTTGTCGAGGACAAAGCCGGTCACGCCGATATAGGCGAGCGCCACGATGATGTCGGAGAGACGCGAGGAATTCCACGCATCCCAGATGAAGAAGCCGATGCCGACGCCGCCGGTCAGCATTTCGGCGGCAACGATAGCCAGCCACGACAGGCCGACGCCGATGCGAAGGCCGGTGAATATGTAGGGGGCAGCAGCCGGCACCATGATGCGGATGAAGAATTCCAGCGGGTTGAGGCGCAGCACCCGGGCGATGTTACGATAGTCGTCTGGAATGTTGCGCACGCCGACGGCGGTGTTGATGATCACGGGCCAGATAGACGTGATGAAGATGACGAAGATCGCCGACGGGTTCGAATTCTGGAAGGCCGCAAGCGACAGCGGCAGCCAGGCGAGTGGCGGTACCGTGCGCAGGATCTGGAAGATCGGGTCGAGACCACGCATGGCCCAGACCGACTGACCGACGACGGCACCGAGAAAGACGCCAACGATGGCGGCGAGGCCAAAGCCGATTGCCACGCGCTGCAGCGAGATCAGCACCCGCCAGGCCAGACCGATATCCTGCGAGCCATAGTCGAAGAACGGATAGGCAATCAGATCATAGCTGTCGATCCAGACCTGCGACGGCGGTGGCAGGGTTGCGCCTGGGTTTGAACAGGCGATCTGCCAGACGGCCAGCAACGCAATCAGCACCACAAGCGGTGGCAATACATTGCGACAGATAAGGATTGCGATGTGTTGAACGTCGAATCTGCGAGCCGGGCGCTGTGCCATCATGACGACGGTACCGGTCTTCGTCGTGGACGTGGCCATCGCCTGTAGATCAGCCTTGCGAGCGGTTGCGGTCATGGTGTGGTCCTCTTGGGCGGTTGGTAGATGGTGGGCGATGAGGGATTGCCCCTCATCCCCCTGCCGGGACCTTCTCCCCATGAACGGGGAGAAGGGGATTTGGGCGAGGCTCCAGCCCCATCTCCCCTCGCCCCGCTTGCGGGGAGAGGGTGGCGGCAGCCGGGTGAAGGGCAAGGACGCCTTACGCCCCGGCCTTGATCGACAGGCTGTCGAGATAGGCCCTCGGGTTTTCCGGATCGAAGACCTTGCCGTCGAAGAAGGTCTCAGGACCACGCGACGAAGAGGCCGGAATATCGGCAGCAGCGATGCCGAGGTCGGCGGCTGCGGCGCGCCAGATGTCCTCGCGGTTGACCTTGTCGACCAGCGCCTTGATATCGGTATCGGGTGCGAATTTGCCCCAGCGGACGTTCTCGGTGAGGAACCAGGCGTCATGGCTCTTGAAGGGATAGGAGGCGTGATCCTTCCAGAACTTCATCTCAAGGCCCGTGTTTTCAACGAGGCGGCCATTGCCGTAGTTGATGGTGCCCTTGAGGCGTCCGGCAACATCCTTCGGCGGCACGTTGAACCACTGGCGCTTGCCGAGGATCGCGGACATCTCTTCCTTGTTGTCCATGCTGTCGGCCCAGATCTGGGCTTCCATAACGGCCATCATCAGGGCCTTCGCGGCATTCGGGTACTTCTCGATCCATTCGGTGCGCAGGCCGAGCGCCTTTTCCGGATGGCCCTTCCAGAGCTCTCCGGTGGTGCAGGCGGTAAAGCCGATGCCCTGGTTGACGAGCTGCTCGTTCCAGGGTTCGCCGACACAGAAGGCGTCCATGTTGCCGACCTTCATATTGGCAACCATCTGCGGCGGCGGGACGACGATGGTGGAAACATCCTTGTCCGGATCGATACCGCCGGCGGCCAGCCAATAGCGGATCCAGAGGTCATGGGTGCCGCCGGGGAAGGTCATGGCCACCTTGATCTCGCCGCCGGCAGCCTTCTTGGCGGCAAAGGCTTCCTTCAGCTTGGAGGCATCCAGCTGCACGCCGGTTTCGGCATATTCCTTGGCAACCGAAATGCCCTGGCTGTCGAGATTGAGGCGGGCGATGATCGACATCGGCACGGGCACATTGTTCTGCGTGACCTTGCCGGTTTCCATCAGGTAGGGCATCGGGGTCAGGATATGGGCGCCGTCGATGCCGTTCGCCTCGCCACCGAGGACAAGGTTGTCACGGGTGGCGGCCCAGGAGGCCTGCTTCAGCACTTCGACATCGGGAAGCCCATGTTTTTCGAAGAAGCCCTTTTCCTTGGCGATGATCAGCGGTGCTGCATCGGTGAGTGCGATAAAGCCAAGTTTTACGCCCGTCACTTCAGGCCCAGCGGTTGCAGCGAATGCGCCGGATGGGAATGCCAGGCGGGCAGCGCTCGCTAGTGCTGCCGCAGAACCGAGTTTAAGAATCTGACGCCGGCTGATGCTCGTTGCTGTGGTCTTGGTCATAGCTTGTGCCCCTCTTTGTCTAGTGACGGAGATCCGGAAAACGAAAAAAACGCCGCGTGCTTTCCTGCGGGGTCCTGGCGGGAGGAGCCGGACAGCAAGAAGCCTGCGACGTCATTGTCTGATGGTTATCTGCGCCTCTAAGGCGCTCATCCGTCCCGCGATCGCCGTTGACCGTGGACATAGAGAGTGAAGCAAGGGCCGTGCCAGTTTCGTCTGGCGACGGTTAAGCGTCCGAAAAACAAGCGCTGTTTTAATGGAAGGTGCGACCGCCTCTCGACAGTCACAAGATCAGCCTGCTCGTTCGAGGGCCTGACTTTTCGTGCAAATGCCTCAGGTTTGTGCACCGCAGCGCATCAGCTATCGACCGTCCTCGGGCTAGACGACAAGCTTGATCGGACCGGAAATCGCTCGACGTAAGCTTGGACTTCATCCGGATCAAAGCGCGTGCCATCCATGAAGCCATCATAGCCACCGGACGCCTTTTCGCTCGCCGCATCCGGTAGGGCGGCATCCTGCCCCAACGCTGTGATGTAGAGGTCAGGCCGGAAAGCGCTCCGCGCATGCATCATGCCTTCATCACTGAAGTCTGCCTGACCCCAGCGAAGCATCTGGCTGTAGATCCAGCTTGCCTGATCTGGCCGCGGATGATTGGCGGCCCCGCGATGGAAGAGGAAATAATCCGGGACGACCCGTTTTGTCCCCTGCGCATCAAGACTGAACTCGCCATTCAAGACGCGGCGAATGATGCCCGTGGGCGCTGCGATGTATTCCGGCGCGCTCAGGATCTCGGCAAGCTCGTTATGGTGAGCAGGGTCATCGCACCAGCGCGCCGCCCGATCGAGCGCGACGATCAGACGGGAGACCGTGTCGGCATTGGCATCGGCCCAGTCGGGGCGCATGCCGAGCACCTTTTCAGGTGCCAGAGGCCAGATATCCTGCTTGGCAGCCACGATGCGCCCCGTGCCCCGTTCCGACGCAATCATGTTCCAGGGCGCCCCGACGCAGAAGCCATCGATCGCGCCGGCCGCGAGCGCATCCGAAGTCAGCGGTGGCGGAACCACCACCAGCTTCACGTCCCGGTCCGGATCGATGCCGCCCGCCGCCAGCCAGTAGCGGAACTCGTAATTATGCGAGGAGAAGGGATAGGTCATCCCGAGTGTGGGCACCGGTTCGCCCCGCGTTCGCATGTCGGCGAGCAAGGCCGCCAGCGCCCTGGCATTAGCCAAGGCATCGGCATCATCTGCCAGCCCCGTCAAAGACTTCATCCGTTCGAAGATTCGGGCGGACAAGGTTATGGCATTTCCGCCGCGACCGAGGGAAAAGGGCGCGATCGTCGGCGAGGGATTGGAGCCAAGCCCGAGCATTGATGCGACGGGCATCGGCGAGAGCATGTGGGCGATGTCGAACTGGCGGAAGGCAAGCCGATCGCGGACATTCGCCCAGGTAACGTCCCGGACAAGCTCGAGGTGCAAGCCCTCCTTTGCCGCAAAGCCGAGTTCTGCTGCGACGATCAGGATCGAGGCATCCATCAGCGGGATGTAGCCCGCCCTGAGCGTCCTCTGCTCCTTGTCACGCACAGTCACGGGCGCATGGATGACAGTATCGCCGGATTGGGTTGAAACCATATCGCTCACCAGCATTCTCCGATCCATGCCGCGCTCACAGCAACAGTCCTGCAGCCGTCACGACACTCTGCGCGATATCGGCCAGCTTCTTCTTCTCGTTCATGGCGGTCTGTCGAAGCAGAGCGAACGCCTGCTCCTCGCTCAAGCCCCGCATTTTCATCAGGATGCCCTTGGCGCGCTCGATGACCTTGCGCTCCTCGAGCGCATTGCGCGCCTCGACCAGTTCGCGTTGAAGGCGGCTGAAGGCATTGAAGCGGCTCACCGCCATGTCGAGGATCGGCTTGATACGCTCTTTCTTCAGCCCATCGACCACATAGGCCGATACGCCGGCATCGACGGCAGCCTCAATGGCGGCAGTATCCGAGCGATCGACAAACATGGCAATCGGCCGCGAAATCATCCGGGTGAGCTGGAACATATGCTCCATCATGTCACGATTGGGGTTCTCTATGTCGATGATGATGACATCAGGATCCATCGTCTCGATCAGCCGCGCGACACCCTGCATCTCATGGATCACCCGGACATTCAGATGCCCGGCTTCGTTCAACCCCTCTTCGATGATCGAGGCCCGAATGGCATTTTCGTCAATGACAAGGATCGTCAGATCAGTCGAAGGTTTTGACATGCTCACGCCACGGCTGCCACGGACAACGAGTGCCGCGTGGTTCGCAGACATCTCTCTGGAGCCACTGCTGCGTCCAACACGCGCCGTGGCTTCCTTTCAACTGCATGAGTGGTCGTGTGTACGGACAATGCAGTCTCCCACTTACATCTGTACGTCATCAAGCAATTTTCACGCCAGATTTCTCGCCCTCATCACCACCATTGCAACCAACCTGGGCTTTCAGTTATTGCAGTTAGATGCCTTCTTCGCTATATTGGCAATCAAGGAGATAGAGTAATGGCCAGCCAGATTGTTCATTTCGCCAGACTGTCAGATCGCGACCGAAAAATAGCAACGCCCTTTCCAAAGCTGGTTGCCGGCGACAGGCTGGAACTCCACGTTCGTGATGCAGGTGGCAAGGAGCGGACCCTCCCCATCCCGCCCTCGGCCGCCGCGGCTGTTGAAGCTCTTCTGGCGCACATGCTGCGCGGAGAGCGCGTTGCCGTGCTGGCCGAGGACCAGGAACTGAGCCCGAGCGAAATTTCAGCCATTCTCGGCATCTCCCGTCCGCTCGTCGTCTTGCGCATGGACCGGGGCGATCTGCCATTCCGCTACGTCGGCAAACACCGCCGCGCCCTCCTTAAGGATGTGCTCGCGTTGAAGTCGAAGCTCGACAAACGACAGACGGCGATCGAAGGGCTAGCCGAGGACACAGAGGACCTGATCGAGACCTATGGCCTCTAATCCGCCCGTCGCGGTCTACGATGCCTGCGTCCTCTACCCCTTCCACCTGCGCAACATTCTGATCCAGTGCGCCTTCGACGGTCTCGTCGAGGCTCGCTGGACCGACGATATACATTATGAGTGGATGCGCAATCTCGCCGCTAACACACCAGGTTTCTCCATCGACCGTCTCGAAGCCACGCGCGACCGGATGAACGCCGTCCTCCCAGAGCAGTCGTGGCGGACTATCGCCCGTTGATGCACGAGCTCACGTTACCGGATCCCGACGATCGGCATGTTCTGGCAGCCGCCATTTCAGCGAAGGCCTCCGTTATCGTCACCTGGAACCTGAAGGACTTTCCCGCGAGAAACCTTCTCGCCCATGGTGTGACCAGTAAGTCGCCAGATGATTTCCTCATCGATCTCCATGCGGCGCTTCCTGATGCATTAATCTCCAGTGTCAGGAGTACAAGGCATAATCTGCGCAAGACAACCCCGTCCGTTGAGGCGTTCATCGACGCGCTTCATCAAGGCGGACTGAAGAAGTTTTCAGGGGTGCTTCGCCGGAACATAGCCGGATTGAAGTGAGCAGGATCCTTGAACTGCCGAGAGCGCCCCACGACTTCCGTGGGTTACCGTGTCGCCCTCGCCAGCTTTACGGACTTTTAACTGTCTGCCCCTAATTCCGCACGCCCTCGGCCTGAGGCACCGAGAAACTGCGGAATGACACATGCCAAACGAAGATCTTTCCAAACACCATTTTCAGAAGAAGACTTTGACCTACTGCGATGTCCGTATTGCACCCGTGGCGCCGGATTGGGTCGTAGAGAACATAAGGCCGTACCTTATCGGTTTGATCACTTGTCGAAAGACACCCGCTCTCGCGAACAATCGCTACGACTGGCGGCACATTGCACATGATTGCGGAATCGATGAAGCCCTGAAGACAACGCTGAAGAAGCAACTGCGACCAGCCCTGGATGCGATCATGCGCTGGCTGAAGGAGCCGCCTGTAGAAGACGACGCTCCGAAAGGCAGAAGACTGCAAGCTGCGCCGAAATCCGGTGCCACGGGACAGTTTTCCCCCTCCCCGACAAGCCAGCATCACGAAGTCGAAGAGGTCGAGAGCTCGCCCTCACCTGGCCGCCCCGGCCCTAAGCCGAGACCAGCTTCTGAAAAACCAGAACCATTGTTCGAGGCGAACGAAGACCCAAGTTCATTCGCCGATGCACTCGCCTATCAAATGCGCCGCTTTGGCGAGAGTTACTGGCAACTCCACCGGGCTGTCGTTCGCATAGACGAAACCTTTGATGCGAAGACCTTGCTGTCGTGGATTGAGGGCCAGCGTGTGCCTCGCTCGGTGGCCAGCTATGACGTACTTATCCTAAAGCAGACAGGATCCTATGAGCAGGCAAGCTATGCCATCCAGGACACGCCTGACGTCGTGCAGCAGCACTATGGGCGCTTTCTGCCGCAGGACAAAGCAGCATTGGCGGCGCGGATCCTCAACCAGGTATGGGAGGCAGCGTAGAGTGGCGGATGCGTCGCTCAGCCGATTGGAGGCAGATGCGCAAAGTATCAACGCCCGTCTACGACACTGCCTGTTGTCTCCGCCTTGAAGGGAATCGAACCCGCGGCATGTAACTTTAATCCCCGTCAAGCCATCTCCGCCCATCAACCATATTGTCACTTTGGGCCTTTGGTGGTAAAAATTGCTACCAAATGCCTTCGGAGGTCGCCTATGCCAAATGTTGAAAAGGTCAGCGTTTCAATGACACCCCAACACGCCGAGTTATTGCGTGACGCTGTGAACAGTGGCGCTTATGCCAGCGGAAGCGAAGTTGTTCGCGAAGCCATGCGCGACTGGTCGACCAAATGGATGCAAAAGCGCGAAGATATCGGCAAGTTGCGTGCGATGTGGGAAGAAGGCAAGGGTAGCGGCCCTGCGGTCGAGGTGGATTTTGATGCGGTGTTGGATGAAGCACGCCAGGAAATAGTGTCTGCAGCTCCCCATGCCCGCTAAGCTCTTTTGGACCCCAAAGGCGCGCGTCGACGTTAAGAGCATCTATATCAAAATGCGGGAAGAGCAGCCGCGCAGCTCGGATCGGTACTTCGCCAATATTCGCCGTAAGGTAGAATTGCTGATCGAGCACCCGCGCTTAGGCGAGCGTCACCCGGAAGTATTCCGAACGGCTCGAATGTTGGTCGAAGCGCCATATGTGATCCTCTACGAGATAAGGCCTGACACCGATGACGGCCCTATTGATACCGTCGAGATCGTCCGAGTGGTGGACGGACGCCGTGACCTCTCGGCGCTGTATAAGACCTGAAGGAATGATGGCAAAGTACCGAACGCCTTAGCTGGAGCTGACCTGCGGCGCGTCCAGAAGATTTAGCTTCGTCAATTATTTAGCTGCTCCGTGCGGCGTATGCAGAATTATGGATCTCACGCTGAGAGAGACCTAATGGCCCAACAACCTCAAACGATGCCGCCGGAACCGCCCTTTACGGCGGGGCGTTCTGCGGCGACCCTCGCGCGATAGCCGCTGGCGCGATAGGTGGCAACCGGGTTGATCGCACCACCAGCCCGACGACGGGCCTCCGCCAGGATCGGCTCGACGTCGGTGCGATAGGCGCGCTTCAGCGTATCTGTCGCCATCAGCGCGTCATTCCCGGACTGGTAACCTTCGAGCGCTGCGCGATCCACCAGAAGCGCCTGCGCATAGGCACGGCGGATCTCGTTGGCGCTTGCAATCAGGCTCTCGATCGGGTCCGTCACGTTGTGACTCTGGTCGATCATATGCGCCGGGTGGAAGCCCTTCACGCCACGATGCTCGGCATCAACCAACTCGTTGAAGACGAGGAAGAGGCGGTAGGGTTCGACCGAACCGGCATCCAGATCGTCATCCCCATATTTCGAGTCGTTGAAGTGGAAGCCGCCGAGCTTGCCGAACTGGATCAGGCGCGCGACGATCATTTCGATATTCGTATTCGGCGCATGATGCCCGAGGTCGACGAGGCAGAAGGCCTTATCACCAAGCGTCTGGGCGATCAGATAGTTTGTGCCCCAGTCCTGCACGACCGTCGAATAGAAAGCCGGCTCATACATCTTGTGTTCGGAGAACAGCCGCCAGTCATCCGGCAGCGCCTTGTAGATGTCGCGCATCGCTTCGAGATAACGCTCGAACTGGCGGGTGAAGTTGCTCTGCCCCGGGAAGTTCGAACCGTCACCGATCCACACCGTCAGCGCCTTGGAGCCGAGTGCGGCACCAAGTTCGATGCATTCGATATTGTGCTCGACGGCCTGACGACGGGTTGCTGCGTCCACATGGCTCAGCGAACCGAACTTGTAGGAATGCGCCTGATCAGCGCCATCCGAGAAGGTGTTCGAGTTCATCGCGTCGAAGCCGAGGCCCAGCGCATCGGCCTTGGCCCTGAGCTCCTTCGGATCGGCCTTGTCCCACGGGATATGCAGCGAGACCGTCGGCGTGGCACGCGTCAGCTGCTGGATCACGCCGCAGTCGTCGAGCTTGTCGAAGATGTGTCGCGGCTCACCGAGACCGGGGAAGCGCGCAAAACGCGTGCCGCCTGTGCCCACCCCCCAGGAAGGAACCGCAACGGAAAACTCCGCGACCTTGGCCGTCACGGCCTCGATGTCGATCGACTGGCGGGAAAGCTTGGCGCCCAGCGCCTCATAGTCGCTCTGATGGGCGCTCTGACGACGCTCGTTTTCTGCCGCGATGACATCTGCGGCGATCCGGGTCTCGTTCATTTGATCCTCCTTCGCGCATGAAGAACCTTGCTTCAGCGCATCTGTCGCATTTCAGGGGACATCATGCGAGAGGCGCAACGCCCCTCTCCTCCACACCCCATTTCACCCAATCGCCCGGCAGAGCGGCTGACAGCCTCGCGGCGAAACCGCCGCGAGGCTCTTGGGAGGTCAGCGGGTGAAACTCTGCGCGTTGCCGGCATCGACATTGATGATGTTGCCGGTCGACTTGGCCGAAAGATCGGACGCCAGGAAGTAGATGGCTTCCGCGATGTCTTCCGGGAAAACATTCAGCTTCAGCATCGAGCGGTTACGGTAGTGCTCCTCGAGATCAGTGACTTCGATCTTCGAGGAGGCCGCACGCTGTTCGCGCCACTCGCCGTTCCAGATCTTCGAGCCGCGCAGAACTGCATCCGGATTGACCGTGTTCACCCGGATGCCGGCATCGGCGCCCTCGAGCGCCAGGCAGCGGGCGAGATGGATCTCGGCAGCCTTGGCCGTGCAATAGGCAGACGCATTCGGCGACGAGGCAAGACCGTTCTTCGAGGCAACGAAGACGACGTTGCCGCCAAGCTTCTGGCGACGGAACAAGCGGAAAGCCTCACGGGAAACTAGGAAATAGCCGGTGGCCAGAATGCTGATATTCTTGTCCCACATGGCAAGCGTCGTGTCTTCGACCGGAGCCGAAGAGGCAATCCCGGCATTCGACACGAGGATATCGACGCCACCGAATTCCACGCAGGCTTCGGCGAAGGAGCGGATAACCGCATCCTCGCGCGTCACGTCGAGCTGGACGGAGCGGACCACATCCGCGCCATGTCTCTTCGAGAAGTCGGCGACGGTCTGCTCCAGTGCCGCCGCGTCGATATCGGCCAGCACCACGCAGGCACCTTCCGCCATCAGACGGTCTGCCGTTGCCCGACCAATACCGCCTGCGCCGCCGGTCACGAAGGCAACCCGGCCGGCAAGGCTCTTCGGCTTCGGCATGCGCTGCAACTTGGCCTCTTCGAGCAGCCAGTATTCGATGTCGAAAGCTTCCTGCTCCGGCAGACCCTGATATTCGGAAACCGTCGAGGCGCCGCGCATGACGTTGATCGCATTGACGTAGAATTCACCGGCAATGCGGGCCGTCGCCTTGTCCTTGGCAAATGACAGCATGCCAACGCCGGGAACCAGGAAGATCACGGGGTTCGGATCGCGGATCGCAGGCGAATTGTCGTGTTTGCAGGTCTCGTAGTAGCGCGTGTAGTCGGCGCGATAGGCTTCGAGCGCCTTGTCGAGGCCGGCAAGAACCGCATCGACATCCGGCTTTGCCGGATCGAAATCGACGATCAGCGGCCGGATCTTGGTACGCAGGAAATGGTCGGGGCAGGACGTGCCGAGGCTGCCGAGCGGCTGCAGGTTCTTCGAATTGACGAATTCGAGCACGGCATCCTGATCGTCGAAATGGCCGAGCTTGCGCTCTGCCTTGCCGATGCGACCGCGAATCTCTGGCATCAGTCTTGCAACGATCGCGCGACGCTCGTCTGCCGGCAGGCTCTTTGCGACGGCACCGCCGAAGATCGTCTTGCCTTCCGTCTCCTTCGCAAACCACGCGATCGCCTTGTTGATGATCTCGAGCGTCAACAAGTAGCAGTCCTTGGCATCATCTGCCCAGGTGAACAGGCCATGGCTTTCGAGAACCACGCCCTTGGCGTTGGGATTGGCCTTTACGAAGGCTTCGAGGTCGAGGCCGAGCTGGAAGCCCGGACGCCGCCAGGGCAGCCAGCCGATCTCCGAGCCGAAGATCTTCTGCGTCAATTCCTTCGAATTCTTCGAGGCCGCAATCGCGATGATCGCATCCGGATGCATGTGATCGACATGCGCGAAGGATACGAAACCATGCAGCGGCGTATCGATGGAAGCAGCACGCGGATTGAGGTTGAAGGTGCAGTGCGGCAGGAAGCCGACCATACGGTCTTCGTCGTGGACGCCCTGATAGATGCCCTTCAGCGCCTCAAGCTTCTCCTGATAGAGCGTCGCAAAGCCATCGAGCTTGATCGTTCCGACGTCGCCGCCTGAGCCCTTGACCCAGAGAACTTTGACCGCCTGTCCCGTCAGCGGATCGATTTCCATCACCTTGGCAGAGGTGTTGCCGCCGCCGTAATTGGTGATGCGCTTGTCGGCACCCAGGAGATTGGAACGGTAAAGAAGCTTGCCGGGCTCATCCAGCTTGGCCGCGTAGGCATCATCCCAACGGTTTTCGAGAAGGCGGGTTTGGCCCGTCATGACATCCTCCCTGCATTGATTTTCATGAGCGGTCAGCGACGGCTCATCTCATTCTTGTTCGCAGGTATCGCGCAGCCATCCCGCGATTGTCAATCAGTTTCGATCATTTCTTTTCATTGTGCGATGCAATATAATTATTTTTGATCGCTTCTGATTGACAGCGTAAAAACATTACGAATAAATCACCGTCGGGAGGACCCCATGCACGAACGCGAACGCCATCGCATTATTCTGAGCGCGATCCAGGAAAAGCCTGTGATCACGGTGCAGGATATTGCCGAGCTGACCGAGGCTTCAGAAGCCACGATCCGCAGGGACATCGCGTCTCTTCACGTGCAGGGAAAGCTGAGGCGCGTCCGCGGTGGCGCCGAGGCTGTCCATCCACCGCAGCTCGGCAATCTCGCCGCCCGCCCTTTCCGCGTCTCCGAATCGGTCAACATCGACAAGAAACGCGCAATTGCGCGCGCAGCGGTCGATCTCTGCGAAGAAGGTGATTCAATCATCATCAATGGCGGCACCACCACCTTCCAGATGGTGCATTTCATGTCGGCCCGCCGCCTGCAGGTGATGACCAATTCCTTCGCCATTGCCGAACACCTGGTGAAGCACTCGAAATGCACGGTTTCGGTTCCGGGCGGCGCTATCTATCGCGACCAGAGCCTGATCCTGTCGCCTTTCGACAATGACGCGATCCGCAATTTCTACGCCCGCCGCATTTTTATCGGCGCGCAGGGCATCAACGCACTCGGCGTGATGGAGTCCGACGCACTCGTCATCCAGAGCGAACAGAAGCTGGTACGCCAGGCCGAAGAGCTAATCGTGATGGTAGATTCCAGCAAGTTCGCCAAGCGTTCGAGCCTGATCCTGTGTTCGCTCGACAAGGTCTCGACGATCATCACCGATGACGGAATTTCCGACGAGGCGGCCACGATGGTCACCGACGCCGGCGTAAGACTCATGACCGTGAAGCCGATGGCTTCTTCGGCAAGGGAGGATACCTCGTCGGTCGCCTAGGGTGGCGCCGGGAGGGAGAGTAAAGCAGTTCATCAACCTGGGAGGAAAATATGAAACTGACAAAAATGTTGCTGGCCGGTGCAGCGATTGCACTCGCAACCATGGGCTCGGCCGCACAGGCCGCCGACATGAAGATCGCGCTCGTGGTCAAGTCGCTCGGCATCGGCTTCTTTGAAGCTGCCAACAAGGGCGCGCAGGAAGCAGCCAAGGAACTCGGCGGTGTGGAAGTGATCTACACCGGCCCGACCTCGACCACGGCCGAAGGCCAGATCGAAGTCATCAACTCGCTGATCGCCCAGGGCGTTGACGCCATCGCGATTTCGGCAAACGATCCGGATGCAGTTGTCCCGGCCCTCAAGAAGGCCATGGACCGCGGCATCAAGGTCATCTCCTGGGATTCGGGCGTAGCGCCTGAAGGCCGCATCATGCACCTCAACCCGTCGTCCAACGCGCTGATCGGCAAGATGTGCCTGCAGCTCGCCGCCAACCACCTGCCTGATGGCAAGGGTGACTTCGCGATCCTGTCCGCCACCACCACCTCGACCAACCAGAACATCTGGATCGAGGAAATGAAGGCACAGCTGAAGGACTTCCCTGGCCTCAATCTCGCGACCACCGTCTACGGTGACGACCTGGCCGACAAGAGCTATCGCGAAGCCAATGGTCTTTTGACCTCGCAGCCAAACGTCAAGGTCATCGTCGCTCCGACGACCGTCGGCGTTCTCGCAGCGTCTCAGGCCGTGAAGGATGCCGGCAAGATCGGCGACGTCTATGTCACCGGCCTCGGTCTGCCGTCCGAAATGGCGGGCGCGATCAAGTCCGGCGCGACGAAGGAATTCGCCATCTGGAACCCGATCGACCTCGGCTACTCCGCAACCCAGATCGCTTATCGTATCGTCAAGGGCGAAACCGATGCGGCTCCGGGTTCGGAAATCGAAGCCGGCCGCATGGGCAAGATCAAGGTTGGCGACAACGGCGAAGCCGCGATGGCAGATCCCTTCGTCTACAATGCCTCGAACGTCGAGGAATTCGCCAAGATCTTCTGATCATGGCAGACCAGACCCGGCGGCCCTTGCCGCCGGGATTCCCCTTCAGTCGGTAAGTAAGATGATGACCGTTCAATCTGCCAAGCTCGCGGCGGGCGCGATCCCCGCTGGCGAGCCCATCCTCGAAATGCGGGGCATTTCCCAGATCTTCCCGGGCGTTAAAGCCCTGGATCGGGTCGATATCGCCCTCTATCCGGGCAAGGTGACCGCGCTGATCGGCGAGAACGGCGCAGGTAAATCGACGCTCGTCAAGATCCTGACGGGCATCTATCGCCCGAACGAAGGCGAAATCCTGATCGACGGCAAGCCTACCACCTTCGCCAATGCCCAGGACGCCATCGACGCCGGCGTCACCGCCATCCATCAGGAAACGGTGCTGTTCGACGAGCTCACCGTCGGCGAAAACATCTTCCTCGGCCATGCGCCGCGCACGCGCTTCGGCCTCATTGACTGGCGTACCATCAACGAGCGATCCCGGCAGCTGATGAAAGCGCTGGAAAGCGACATCGACCCGACCACGAAGCTCAAGGACTTCTCGATCGCCCAGCGCCATCTGGTCGCGATCGCCCGCGCACTCTCCGTTGATGCCCGCATCGTCATCATGGACGAACCGACGGCAGCCTTGTCGCGCAAGGAAATCGACGATCTCTTCCGCATCGTCGAGGGCCTGAAACGCCAGGGCAAGGCGATCCTCTTTATCAGCCACAAGTTCGACGAACTCTACGAGATCGCCGACAACTACGCCGTTTTCCGCGATGGCCGCATGGTCGGCTCCGGCGTTCTAAAGGACACGCCCCAGGACGAGATCGTGCGGCAGATGGTCGGTCGCGACGTCCACGACGTCTTCCCGAAGATCGAGGCCGTGATCGGCGCGCCTGTCCTCAGTGTCGTCAGCTACAGCCACGAAACCGAATTCCGAGATATCAGCTTCACCTTGCGCAAGGGCGAGATCCTCGGCGTCTACGGCCTGATCGGTGCCGGCCGCTCGGAACTCTGCCAGTCGATCTTCGGCATTAACAGGCCGAAATCCGGCAGGTTGGAACTCGAAGGTCGCGAGATCGCCATTCGCAACACCTCCGATGCGATCACAGCCGGCATCGTCTATGTGCCCGAGGAACGTGGTCGCCACGGCCTGGCGCTGGAACTGCCGATCTACCAGAACATGTCGCTGCCCTCGCTGATCCGCACCTCAGTTGCAGGCTTCCTGAAGGCGACAAATGAATTGAAGCTTGCGCGCCGCTTTGCCGAACGGCTCGATCTGCGCGCGGCGGCTCTTTCGGTGCCGGTCGGCACGCTCTCGGGCGGCAACCAGCAGAAGGTCGTGATCGGCAAGTGGCTCGCCACCTCGCCCAAGGTCATCATTCTCGACGAACCGACCAAGGGCATCGACATCGGCTCCAAGGCCGCCGTCCATGCCTTCATCTCGGAACTCGCAAGCGAAGGCCTTTCGATCATCATGATCTCGTCCGAACTGCCCGAAATCCTCGGTATGTCGGATCGCGTCATGGTCATGCGCGAGGGCCTGCAGGCCGGTATCTTCGAGCGCGAAGGCCTGACCGCAGAGACGCTGGTGCGCGCCGCCACCGGCAATGCGTGAGGAACGACAATGCAAAACCTTCTGAAAAACCGGGAAATGCTGCTGGCTCTGATCATCATCGGCATGATCCTCGGCTTCACCACCCGCGCGCCCAATTTTGCCAACCCGGACAATCTGGTCACGATCTTCAACGACACCTCAATCCTGATCATCCTGGCGCTTGGCCAGATGGTCGTGATCCTCACCAAGTCGATTGACCTGTCGGTTGCCGCCAATCTTGCCTTTACCGGTATGGCCGTCGCGATGCTCGACAGCGCCTTTCCGGGCCTGCCGCTGGCACTCCTCGTGCTCCTCGCGATCGGCATTGGTGCAGCGCTGGGCGCCATCAACGGCTTCCTCGTCTGGGCGCTGCAAATCCCGCCGATCGTCGTGACGCTCGGCACGCTCACCATCTATCGCGGCATGAGCTTCGTGCTCTCCGGCGGCGCCTGGGTCAATGCACACCAGATGCAGCCGGACTTTCTCGGCGTGCCGCGCCTGCCGGTGCTGGGGCTGCCAATCCTCTCCTGGGTCGCGATCGCGGTCATCCTGCTCATCGGCTTCATTCTTGCCCGAACCGCCTTCGGTCGCTCGACCTATGCCGCAGGCGGCAACCCGGTCGCTGCCATCTATGCCGGCATTGATGTCGGTCGCGCCCGCTTCCTGGCCTTCGTGCTTTCGGGCGCGCTGGCCGGCCTCTCCGGTTACCTCTGGGTGTCGCGTTACGCCGTCGCCTATGTCGACATCGCCGCCGGCTTCGAACTCGACAGCGTGGCAGCCTGCGTCATCGGCGGCATCTCGATTGCAGGTGGCATCGGCACCGTGATCGGCACGGTCTTGGGTGCGCTCTTCCTCGGGGTCATCAAGAATGCGCTGCCCGTCATCGGCATTTCGCCCTTCGCCCAGATGGCGATCTCGGGCATCGTCATCGTGCTCGCCGTCGTCTTCAACGCCCGCGCCGAGGCCAAGAAGGGCCGCATCATCCTGCGCGACCGGGCAGCGGGAAAGGAGGCGACCGCATGAGCACTGCAGCCGAACAGACAAAGCGCGTCATCCCCGACCGTCTCGAAACGCCCTTCCGCCGACTGCTTGGCAGCTGGGAGGTTCTGCTCTTCTGCGTGGCGGTGCTGATCTTCATCGCCAATTCGTTTGCCTCGCCCTACTTCCTGAATGCCTGGAACCTGTCGGACGCCACCTTCAACTTCACGGAAAAGGCGCTGATCGCCTTTGCCATGGCGCTTCTGATCATCGCCGGAGAGATCGACCTCTCGGTTGCCGCGATCATCGCGCTCGCATCGACGGCGATGGGTTACGCCGCACAGCTCGGCGTCGGCGCGCCGGGTCTGGTCGCGATCGGGATCACCACCGGCCTTGCCTGCGGCGCCTTCAACGGCCTGCTGGTTGCCGGCCTGAAGCTCCCCTCGATCGTCGTGACCATCGGCACCATGAGCCTCTTCCGCGGCATCTCCTACATCACGCTCGGCGACCAGGCCTTTGGCAAATATCCCGCCGATTTTGCCTATTTCGGTCAGGGATATGTCGTGTGGGTCTTCTCCTTCGAATTCGTCCTCTTCCTGGTCATGGCGTGCCTCTTCGCCATCCTGCTGCATCGGACGAATTTCGGACGCCATGTCTACGTCATCGGCAACAATCCGCATGCCGCACGTTTCTCCGGTATTCCGGTCGAGCGAGTGAAGTTCATCCTTTTCGTTCTGACCGGCCTGATGAGCGGTATCGCCGCCGTCTGCCTCACCTCGCGCCTCGGCTCGACCCGTCCCTCGATCGCTCAAGGCTGGGAGCTTGAAGTCGTCACCATGGTCGTACTTGGCGGCGTTTCCATCCTCGGCGGTTCGGGCACCATCGTCGGCGTCGTCATCGCCGCTTTCGTCATGGGCCTCGTCACCTTCGGCCTTGGCCTTCTCAACGTGCCGGGCATCGTCATGTCGATCTTCATCGGCCTTCTCCTGATCATCACCATTGCCCTGCCGATCGTCGCCCGCCGGATCAAGCATGCGAGGAACGCGCAATGAGCGAGACCGAACGCCACGTCTTCAAGATGAAGCTCAATCCCGGCATGGAGGCCGAATACAAAAAGCGCCATGGCGAGATCTGGCCTGACCTCGTTGACCTGCTGCATGATGCCGGCATCAGCGACTACACGATCCATCTTGATCCCGAGACGAACCTTTTGATCGGCGTTCTCACGCGCACGAAGACGCACAAGATGGCCGACCTTCCGTCCCATCCGGTGATGAAGCGCTGGTGGGCACATATGGCCGACATCATGGCAACCAACCCCGACAATTCACCCTGGTCAGTCGATCTGAAACCCGTCTTTCATATGCCATGAGCCAGTCCTTCGAACGCATCGCCGTGATCGACATCGGCAAGACGAATGCCAAGGTGGTCGTTGTCGACACCGCAACTGGTACCGAAATCGCCGTTCGCAAGACCGCAAACGCAGTTGTCTCCGGCTCACCCTATCCACATTTCGACACCGACCGGCTCTGGTCGTTCATCCTGCAGTCGCTGTCGGATTATGCGCGACAGCCGGGCTTCGACGCCTTGTCGATCACGACCCACGGGGCAAGTGCTGCCCTCCTCGACGAGACGGGAGCGCTGGCCATGCCGGTGCTGGACTATGAGCATCTGTATCCGGCAGAGGTGATCAGCACCTACGATGCTTTGCACCCCGACTTTTCTGACACTTTCTCGCCAAGGCTTACCGGCGGGCTCAATCTCGGCGCCCAATTGCACTATCAGCGTACCTGCTTCCCCGCAGGCTTCTCTCGAGTCAGGACAATCATCACCTATCCGCAATACTGGGCCCTGCGCCTCACGGGGGTCGCGGCAAACGAAAAGACATCGCTCGGTTGCCATACCGATCTCTGGCTGCCTTTCTCCGACGGATTTTCACCTCTGGTCGAAAAGCTGGGCCTCTCGGAAAAAATGGCGCTGGTCCGCTCAGCCTTCGACGTCCTCGGCGAGATTCGCGCGGATGTCGCCCGCCAGATCGGATTGTCGAAACCTGTCCCGGTCTATTGTGGCATCCACGATTCCAATGCCTCGCTTCTACCCCATCTCGTCGATCGCAAAGAGCCTTGCACCGTCGTGTCGACCGGCACCTGGGTCATCTGTTTTGCGCCAGGCGGACAACCCTCCAAACTCGATCCAGCCCGCGACACGCTCGTCAATGTCGATGCCTTCGGCACGCCTGTGCCTTCTGCCCGCTATATGGGCGGCCGCGAGTGGGAGCTGACCACCAGCCATCTCCCTCCGACAAGCCCGGAGGCCGAATGGGCCGCGCTGGACGCGGTCATAGCGTACCAGAAGATGCTTTTGCCCAGCGCAGTGAAAGGGTCTGGTCCCTTCCCGATGGCTCAGGGAAAATGGATCGCGGAGCCGGACGACGCCGCGGGGTGTCGCGCTGCAGCCAGCCTCTACCAAGCCTTGATGACCGCGACCTGCCTAGAGATGATCGATTCCAAGGGAGAGATCATCGTCGAAGGCCCATTCGCAACGAACCAGATCTTCCTCGCCGGTATCCGCAGCCTGACCAAGCGGACCGTCCTGGCCTCCGCATCCCAAACCGGCACCGCTCTTGGTGCTGCGATTCTCGCAGGGATGCGGCCTGAACATTCAATGCGTCGAATTGAGCAATCTATTCCATATCTCATTGAATATGCTGAAGCGTGGCGAAGTCGAATCCCGCTGACCTATTCTCATGGTTGACCGCTTTTACAAGTGCGACCAGTTCATGTTCTGGACCTTTGGACTGGTGCACACTCACGAGCGCTTGGTCCGCCACGGTTTTGCCCAGTCTTGAGTTCCCTCAGCGGTCTTAGGTTTACCGTATTCGGGGCGTTAGCGGGGTGTTGCGATGCGACCACAGCATCAGATGGAGGAGCGAAAGCCGTGACGGGCAGCCGCTTCATCATCTGCGGTCAGGGCGATCTTGGGCTGCGTGGATCGATGTTGGCCGATAACCCCGGCCTTGCCTCACTCGGACATACTCAGGTCCTCATGACATAATCCATGAAAGCGCGGTCAGACACGGGGCTTAGAAGGTCACCACAAGGAGGCCGGTCTTGATCCCGATATCCGGCGTCCGGCGGGCCTAGCATCGCGGCAACCCCACCCCTTGTAGCTGATGCGCAGTCGGACTTAGGCGTTGATCGACTTCTGACTATCGTAGACGCCGCGTCGCAGGGTACCGATCTTGAAAGCCGCTCCGGCATCCTTTCTCTTCCCGAGAAGCAGATCGAAAAGGCGAGTGACATCATCGGGAAGAGGAGTGGCTTCGGGGGCAGCGCAAAAGCGTTCATTTACGCCCCTTTGCAAATCAATGGCCTCCCGCTCGACTACACGCCTGTGCTGGTGGGCTTTGATCCTTCGCCGCTCTTAGAGGGCGCTTGTGACGCTTTTGTCTGCTTTGTCACCCACCAGCCTATCGCCTTGACGCTCAAACGTATCCCGTGGCGTCTGCGGACCAGGAGCATCGTGTCCAAAGCGAGATCCGAAACGATACGCCGCAACCAGGCATTATCCGTCTCCGGTTCCTGCAGGCGGCGATGTGATCGCCCTTCAGGCCGCCATCATCGGCTAACAAGCCATAGTTCAATAAGGATCACTTTCGAGGGCAAGGCCATGGGATCAGTTGGCGATTATAGCGGCCAACTTGGGTCTTCAGAACTAAAAGAAACGGTGTTCCTTGCCGCTCATCGGCGACGCGTGAACAACCCCTCCCGACACGATCTCGAAATCACCCGGCACGCGGGCGACGATCTGCTTCAGCGTGGGGTGATCGAGGTAGACGACAGTGTCTGCGCCCAGCCGCTCGATATGGCGGACCTGGCCCTGCCATTTGCCCTCGCTCTTTGACAACGCAAGATGCTCGGGGCGAATGCCGTAGGTGGTGCAACCTTCTGCGGCGGCGACCTCGCCATCGTAGAGGTTCATTTTCGGCGATCCGATAAAGCCAGCGACGAAGGGGCTGACAGGGTTGTTGTAGAGGTCCATCGGCGGGCCGACCTGTTCGATGCGTCCAGCATTCAGGACGACGATCTTGTCGGCCATGGTCATCGCCTCGACCTGGTCGTGGGTGACGTAGATCATGGTCGCGCCAAGTTTGGCGTGAAGGTCGGTCAGTTCCATGCGCATTTGCGAACGCAGGGCCGCGTCCAAGTTGGAAAGTGGTTCGTCGAAGAGGAAAACCTTGGGATTGCGGATGATCGCACGCCCGATCGCGACGCGCTGGCGCTGCCCGCCTGACAGAGCCTTCGGCTTGCGGTCGAGGAGATGGGTGAGCTGCAGGCTTTCCGCAGTCTTTTCGACCTTCTCGGCGATCTCGCTCTTCGGACGACCTGCGAGCGACAGGCCGAAGCCGATATTCTCCCGCACCGTCAGATGCGGATAAAGCGCATAGGACTGGAAGACCATGGCGACGCCACGTTTTGACGGCTCGGCATGGGTCACGTCCTCGCCGTCGATCACGATCTGGCCCGAACTCGACGTTTCCAGCCCCGAAATCATCCGGAGCAGGGTGGACTTGCCGCAGCCGGAAGGGCCGACGAAGACGCAGAACTCGCCCGTCTCCACCGTCAGATCGATGCCCTTGATGACCTCGAAGCTGCCGAAGCTCTTGCGGATGTCCTTGAGAACGACACTGGTCATGCGACTATCCTTTGACGGCACCGGCGGTCATGCCGGCCACGATCTGTCGGTTGAAGAAGATGTAGACGATAAGCGGTGGGATGGTGACCAGCAGAATGTTCATGAAGAGCAGATTGAACTGCGTCTGGAACTGGCCCTGGAAGTTATAGAGGGTGAGCTGCACCGTCACGTTTTCGCGGCCCGGCAGGTAGTAGAGCGGATTGGTGAAGTCGTTGAAGATCGTGATCGACTGAACGACGATGACGGTCACGGTCACCGGCTTCAAGAGCGGCAGGATCACCCGGAAGAAGATCTGCAAGGGCGTTGCCCCGTCGATCAGCGCCGCCTCATCGAGATCACGCGGGATCGCCGCGATGAAGCTTCGAAACAGGAGAACCGAGAAGGCCAGCCCATAGGCAACCTGAATGAAGATCATGCCGGTGATCGTCTTGAAGAGACCGATGGACTGCAGCACCCAAATTGTCGGCACCACTGCCGGCGGGATCATCAGACCGGCCAGCACAAAGCCGTAGATCACCTTGTTCCAGCGCGACGGACGGCGCTGCAGGACATAGCCGACCATGGCGCCGAAGAGCACGAGCAGTGTCACCGCAAAGACCGTGATGACGGTCGAATTGAAGTAAGCGAGCAGCAGCAGATAGTTGCGGGTCTCCAACACCTGCAGGAAATTCTCCCACAATTGCCATTCAACAGGCCAGGTGAATGTCAGCCGCGAGGCGTCCTGACGGTTTTTTGCTGCCGTCAGGAAAATGAAGACGAAGGGCAGGATGAAGATGATGGACGCAAGGGCGAGCGATACGATCCCCGTGGAGAGCTGACGACGGGTCATAGATCCACCTCCCGACGATTGAACCACGCTGTGAGCGGCAGGATGATCAGCGCAATCAACAGGAAGAGGATGACGTTACCCGCCGTTGAGAGACCATAGAAGCCGGCCTGGTATTGCTTGTATATGACGCTTGCCAGCACATCCGACGAGAAGCCCGGGCCGCCCCGTGTCATGGCCCAGATCAGATCGAAGCTGCGAAGGCCGCCGATGAGAGACAGCGTCACCACGGTGACCGTTGCCGGGCGCACCAGGGGCACCGTGACGCGAAAGAACATCTGTGTGCGGGTAGCGCCGTCGATCCGTGCAGCCTCGTAGTAGTCCTGGCTGATCGTTGCGAGACCGGCAATATAGATCAGCGTCGCAAGACCGACCCCTTTCCAGAGATCGACAAGGATGACCGAATAGAGCGCCAGCGAAGGATCGGTTAGCCAGCCGGGACCTGGAAGCCCGAGAGCATTCAACGCCACATTGACCATGCCATTCGTCGGATGCATGAGCACCGCGAAGGTTATCCCGATGCCGATGGTCGACACGAGGACGGGAAAGAAGACGACGGTTCTCAGAAACCCCTGAGCCCATATTCCCGATGTCAAAAGCACGGCGAGCAACAAGCCAAGGACGGATTTGGCGGCTGACGTTGCGACCGCATAGATCAGCGTGTTGACGGTACCCTGGATCAGAAAAGGCTCGCGCAGAAACTGACGGTAATTGTCGAGACCGATGAACTCAGCCGAGAACAGGTCCCACCGCGTCAGACTGAACCAGAAGGACGCGAACGTAGGCACCAGAAACAGCACCGTGAAGACGATCGCTGCCGGCAGCACAAACCAGTAGGGATAAGGCGATTTCTGCGTAACCATATCTTTTCTCCGATACAGACCCCGCCCGGACCTGGGAGACCGGACGGGGTTCGACTGGCGACAGGTTACCAGTTGGGCAGGCCGAGTTGCTTGGCCTGCTTTTCGACATCCTGGTCATAAAGCGCGGCCGCCTCCGACGCAGGACGTATACCGGATCCGACTTCCACGGTAATCTGTTCCAGAGCCGGGCCCTTGACCGGCGAGAGGAATTCGAGCGCAGGCGAAGTGCCGCCTTCGGCTTCGAAATAGGGCAGCATATCCTTGACCGCCTGTGGAACATCTGCCGGAAGCTGGCAGTCCTTGATCAGATACGGACCCGAGGGAACGGCCTTCGCCATCAGTTCGCAGGCTTCCTTGGAGGCAACCCAATCGAGGAATTTCTTGGCCTCTTCACCATGCTCGGCGCTGGAGGGACTGTAAAGCGCAGACGGCATCCAGACGGTCAGGCCGTTCTTCGCAGCATCATCGCCAGGCTGGGCGAAGAAGCCAAGATCACCCAGATTGTCCGGATAGTTTTGGGCGACATTGCCGATCCCGAAGGTCAGCATCGGATAATGAGCCGCCTCCCCCGTTGCCACCATACGCATGCCGTCATCGAACTTGGCAGCCCCGAAATCGGCATTGAACAAGCCGGCCTTGCCTGCCTGCTCAAGGCGTTCGAAACCCTTGGCCGCCGCAGGTGTCGTCGCAAATTTCGCCTTGTTCTCGGTGAAGTCCTTGGCGAAACTCGGGGCTGCCGCATTGACGTTGTAGTAGTCGGCCAGCACGAAGAGCTGGGACGTCCAAGTGTCGCCATAGGTCTGAGCGATGCCGACTTTACCGGCCGCCTTGACCTTCTCGCTGTTGGCGATGAAATCGGCCCAGGTCTTTGGCACTTCCAGCCCGAGTTCTGCGTAGATCTTCCTGTTGTAGAAGATGCCACCGCCCATGGCAGGACCGAAGGGTACACCGCGCACGCTGCCATCCGCCGCGCTGACCACCGGCTTGAAGTTCTCGGAGATATTTCCTGCGTTCGAAAGACCTGAGAGATCGGCCAGCGTGTTCTCCGGCTTCAGCGCCTGAAAGAGTGATCCCGCGTTGTATTGAAAAATGTCAGCCATCTCGCCCGTCGCAAGTCGCGTCTTAACGATATTGTCTCCCTCGGCGCCTCCTGCGCGGTTCTCAATGTCGAAACTGATGTCAGGCCGCTTCTCACTGTAAGCCTTGGTCAAGACATCCAGGAAAACCACGGTTTCTGGATTGGTGTCAGCCAGGATGCTGAGCGTGACGTCGGCATGGGCGGCACTCGCCAGAAGACTGGCTAGCGATGCGGCCAGTATTGTTCTTGCAGTCATTCTCATGGTCGTTTCCTCCTCTATTGACCACTTGATCATTTACTGACCGCGGGCAGCGCCTGCGGCCATATCAGATGCTGAACGTGATGATGTGCTCGCCCGCTTTGAGGCTGATATTCATCTGGCGTTCAACAGACTGTCCATTGACCGAGACGTTGCTGCGAATGCTCGATGCCTTCAGCGATGCGGCGACCCCTTGTGGGAGTACGACGCGATAGGTCACCTGGTCTCCCTCCAGGCTCCACTCCACCTCGATCCTGCCCTGCTTCACATCGTGCCAAGCCTTGACGGGCGACAGCGCGGGCAAAATTGCCGGGTCCAGCTCAAGATGTGAAAAACCTGCCCCCTCAGCCGTCAGCTTCAAGCCCGCGACGTCTTCAAACAGCCATTGGCAGACGGCGCCATAGGCATAATGGTTGTAGCTGTTCATGTCCGGATCGTAGATCGAGCCGTCCTCGGCGATCGCGTCCCAGCGCTCCCAGATGGAAGTCGCGCCCCTCTCGACCTGATAGAGCCAGCCCGGCACCTTTCGGTTCAGGAATACCTTTTCAGCAAGATCGAGCATGCCGAGGCGCGTGAGCGCCGGGAGCAGTGCGGGCGTACCGATAAAGCCTGTGCCGATCACGCCATCGGTCTCCTCGACCACGCGGCGGAAATAGACCTTACCTGCGTCCTTGTAGTCATCCGGGACCAGATCGTAGAGGAAGGCCAGCGCCCAGGATGTCTGGTCGTTATGCGCGATCCGACCGGAGGGCGCAAAGAACTCCGTGCGGAAGGCGGCGCGGATCTGCTGCACCCGCTCGTCGAGCCGGCGTGCTTCGTCATCGCGGCCGAGAATGCGGGCGATACGTGCGGTCAACTGTGTCGAGATGAAATGGTAGAGCGTGGCGGCACAATCGTCAGCGACGGTCGGTCGCGGCTTACGGTTATCGCCGACGGGCTGGAGCCAGTCACCAAAGGTGAAGCCGTGATCGCCCCACTCGGCCGGCGGGCGGATGATCGGGCCGTTGGAAATACCCCAGAGATAGTCGAGCCATTTGATCATGGCCGGGAAGCACTCCGCCAGGACTTCCCTGTTGCCGTAATGCATGTAGAGCTGCCAGGGGATGATGACGATTGCATCGCCCCAACCGGTCGATCCAGCCCAGTCGCCGCGCTCGTCGATCGGATGCAGCCGCGTCGGGTCGGGCGAGAAGTGCGGAACCGCACCATTCTCCCGCTGGTCATGCATGACGTCACGCAGATACTTGATGAGGAAGCGTTCGCTGTCGGCGAGCCAGCAGGCCGTTCCGGCGAAGACTTGTGCGTCTCCCGTCCAGCCGAGGCGTTCATCGCGCTGCGGGCAGTCCGTCGGGATCTCGATGAAGTTCGAACGCTGTGACCAGATGGTGTTTTCAACAAGCCGATTGACCGCGGCAACACCTGTGGTGATTCCACCGGTAGCGACCGGTACCGAGCTGATCGGCACCATCTCAATGGATAGGAGGCTGACGTCTCCTTCAAGCGTTACCCGGGCATAACGAAAGCCCATGAAGGTGAAGAGCGGGGCATAGGTTTCCTCGCCCTCGCCAGACAGGATGTAACGCAGCTCGGCGCGGGCGCTGCGATAGTTCCGGTTGTCGAAGGCCTTGTCCGGTCCGAGGATTTCGGAGTGCTCGACGCGGATAGACGCGCCCGGCTTTCCGCTGACGCGGAACCGGATGTACGCACCGGCATTCTGACCGAAATCATAGAGGCGTCTGCCTTCGGCATCCTGCCACTGCTCGATCGGCGCGAGCGGTGCGAGTTCCTTCACCGCATCCGCCTCGTGCGGCACGAGCAGGCCCTTGTCAAACTCGAGTATGTCTATGCCGGCTTCGGCGCGAGGTATAATCCGGGCATCATAATCTTCGCCGAAATAGATACCGTTGCGCGTCACCGGGGAGAAACCGCTCTTCCAGCTCGCATCGGTGACCAGCAGTGCTGCGCCGTCAGCCTCGATTTCGGCGATGGCCGCAACGCGATCTCCCCAGCAATTGAAGATGGGGTTGGAGGCCCAGAGAAGCTGGCTGCGATACCAGCCATCGCCAAGCCAGATCTCGATCCTGTTTTCGCCGACATGAAGAAGCTCGGAGACCTCGTAGGCCTGATAGGCGATTCGGTCGTCATAGCAGGTCCAGCCGGGCGTCAGCAGATCATCACCGACGCGCTCGCCATTGATAAAGGCGCGGTAGAGGCCGAGCGCAGAAATTCTCAAAGTTGCCGTCGAAGGGAGGCTATCCACCTGCCAGGATGTCTGCACAAAGGCGCCGGCCGTCCCCTGCCCCTTGTCAATCTCGGGCGCAATCATCTCAGCCTGCGCAAATGGCTGACGACCGGATGACATAATTGAGCCTGCCAGAGAGGGCCTGTCCATGGTGTCTCTACTCCCGCCGACGCATGCACATCAGGCCGCACCGGTCATTGTGTGTATCGTTCTATGTATATCATTCTACAAAGTCGTTTGCCGCGCAAGCGCTTTTTGCATATAGTAAATGCACGGATCATGCGTAGACAGGATTACCTATGGAAAAACAGAAGCTTGGCCCACCGACGGATCGCGTGACGATCCGCCATGTCGCCGAGCATGCGGGCGTTTCGGTCGCCGCCGTGTCCAAGGTTCTCCGCAATGCCTACGGTGTGTCAGAGGCACTGCGGACCAAGGTCGAAAACGCCATCGACCTTTTGAAGTATCGTCCCTCCACAGCAGCGCGCGCCATGCGTGGCCGGACGTACACCGTTGGCATCCTTGTCGTGGAACTGACCAACCCGTTCGTCCCGGTGCTGCTGGAAGGGATCGACGCAGGTCTGGCGGAGGCGAATTACAAGGCTATGGTCGGCGTCGGCCGCGCGGCCTCCAAGCTTGAGACATCGATGATCGAGTCGATGATCGACACCAGGATGGATGGCTTGGTCCTGATCGGGCCGCAGATCTCGGGAAGCGTGGTGGCGCATTATGCGAAACAGATCCCCATCGTCGCCATTGCCCATCACGAACCCCAGGCGACCTTATACGACACGGTCAATTCGGACGATTTCGCAGGGGCACAGATGGCCGTCGAAGCGCTGGCATCGCGGGGTTACAGCGACATCGCCATGTTGAGCTACGACCGCTCCGACAGCCCCAGTTCGGTCGTCGCGGTGCAGCGCGAGGCGGGGTACAAGGCGGCCATGGCTGCGATCGGCTTGGAAGACAAGACACGGATCATCCGCCATCCCCATCCGAGCGAACCAAGGGCAAAGGAACTGGCTGCCCTCCTTGCTTCAAAAGACAGGCCGCGCGCAATCTTCGCGTGGTCCGATCTCGATGCAATCCCTCTGCTCGCAGCCTGCCACGAGGCGGGCGTGGAGGTCCCTGGCTCCCTCGCCGTCATCGGCTATGACGACTGTTCGCTCGCTGGACAGCCAGCCGTCAGCCTGTCCAGCGTCAACCAAGATCCAATGGAGCTCGGTGTGCGCGCGTGTGAACTCCTTCTCAGCCGTATCGAGGGGCGTGAAGAGGCTCAGCATTCGGCGGTACCGCCGAGGGTTGTTCTGCGCCGTAGCGTGTGAGTTTCGCGGAGCCGCGAGCGTGAGAGAAGCGGGACGGGCTATCTTGTCAGCGTCTTTTGCCTACCACCAAATCCGTAACCTGCAGTTCGGAATGGTTCTTCGCAGCAAATGTCGGCGCGATGTTAGTCTCGTAAAGGCTCAAACTTCCTGAGAACGCCCATCGCTTCCGCGATCAGTCTCATGTCTTCTTCATCAAGTCTGCGCTTAGGCCCACGCATTGCCATGCCCCCCCAATGGATGCCATGATCACGAGTCAGTCTGAGCCTGTCCAGAAGCGGGCTGATCGGAGCGTACTCGGCGTTCTTCAGGTATTCCACATCAACCCGATATGGATTGAAGTTCATCGTCTGCTCGGCCCGATAAGGTGCATCCGATGTCACACGGCCGATGGAAGTGAACGCCTTCACCACCTCGCCTTCTCCGATTCCCTCGCGGGGAGTAGCAGGCAAACCAATCGCCCTTTTTCAGAGACTTCACCGCGATATGCTTGCCGTGCCCAAGCTGTGCAAAGCCTCCATAGCGTCCTCCGCGGACATGGTGGCCGATGCGATACCCACCAACGCCATGGCTCAGTCCCCCTCAAGCGCATCAGCACAGCGTCGCAGAAGGTCTCCCAGCAGCTTCACCTCCTCGTCGGTCAGGTCGGCGAGCATCTGCCGCTCGACAGTCTCGGCCGCGATCGTGCCGGCCTGTGCTGCCGCTTTACCTTTTTCCGTCAGTTCCGTCATGATGATCCGCCCGTGTTCGGGATGCGGCGTGCGCACAATGAACCCGTCTCGCTCGAGCGTCACAAGCATGCCCTGCATGGACTGCGGCGTCACGAAGGCAGCGCGTGCCAGGGAAGCATTAGAAATCTGCGGGTTGTTGCCGATGGCAAGCAGCACAGCGTTCTGCGCCGCGGAGACGCCCGTTGCGGCCAGTTCCACCTCCAACCGCTGCCGCAGACGATGTTGCACGATTTTCAAACTGTAGCCGATCCAGACCTCTCCGCTAGAAGGGTCAATTTTACGCGTTGACATATCAGGTTCCTGATATTAAATGTAAGGAACCTGATAATATAACGGAGCATTCAAAATGACAACACCGATCGGACCATCCTTCATCGCGTTGCAGGTTCGTGACCTCGCAATCTCCGTGGCGTTCTACAAGGACGTGTTCGGCTTCACCGCAGCAGACCGAAACCCGCCGGGCGCGGTCGTTTTCACCACCAGGCCGATTGCTCTGGCACTGCGCGAACCTCTACGGCCACTGCCTGAAAACGGCCCCTTGGGAACCGGCATGGTGTTATGGGTTGCCTGCGACGACGCGAACGCCTTCCACGACCTGATCGCCGAGCGCGGTGGGAAGATCCTGAGCCCGCTGAGCGATGGCCCGTTCGGCAGATTTTTCGTGGCCAGCGATCCCGATGGTTACGCCATCACCTTTCACACTGCACAACGCTAAGCGCGAGAAAACACCCTCATTCAGACTGTTCTGACGACGTAGAAGGATATTGATTGCAATGACGTATCACACTCAGCCCAGGCTGTTCGTTACCGGATCGACCGGCGAGCTTGGACGCCTCGTTATCGAGGAGCTATTAAATCGGGTGCCGGCCAACAGCATCGTGGCGGGCGTCCGGTCGCCCGATCATGAGATGGCGAAGCATTTCAGCGCGCGCGGCGTCGAGATCCGCGTTGCCGATTATTCCCGCCCCGAAAGCTTGTCATCAGCATTTGAAGGTATCGATCGGCTGCTGATGATCTCATCTACCGCGGGAGCCAACCGGGTTGCCCAGCATCACAACGTCATCAATGCCGCAAAGGCGGCCAATGTCGGCCTGGTTGCCTATACGAGCTTGCTTCATGCCGACCAAGCGACGTCCGGCCTCGGCGAAGATCATATCCTTACCGAAGCGGCGTTGCGGACCTCGGGTCTGCCGTTCGTTCTCCTCCGTCACGGCTGGTATGTGGAGAACCACACGCTTTCCGTGCCGCCGGCACTTCAATATGGTGCAGTGATTGGCAGCGCGGGACTGGGGCGCTTTTCGTCGGCCACACGCGCTGACTATGCAGCGGCGGATTCTGTCGTTCTGACCTTGGATGGTCAGGAGGGGCGAGTTTATGAGCTGGCCGGCGACGAGAGCTACGACCTGGCCGACCTGGCAAACACAATCGCCTCAGCGGCGGGCAGACCAGTCACCTATCAGGATATGCCCAAGGCAAAGTTCAAGCAGGCACTTATCGGCATGGGACTTCCAGATAGCCTGGCCGAACTGATTGCGGAGTCGGACGTCGCCGCATCCAGGCGTGAACTGGAAGACCATGGCCGCCAGTTGCGGGCATTGCTCGGCCGTCCCACGACACCTTACCGAGAGGCTATCGAAGCGGTGGGGCGTGTCGCAAACTTTTCTGTTTAACGACCTGTGACCACGACCGTCGAAATTCCGCTCCCGATGTAGCGTAGCTATAAGACATCGAGAGCGAACACTTTCGGGTGACGAAAAACATGCCCAAGATCGGCTGCTTCCAATCAGTCAATACAGCACGCGGAAAAGGCTTTGGCTTCTTCGGCGAGTGACCGTCAATGATCAGAATGATCTGCTCGGGCGCCTCTCGTCTCCCGCTCTGAAGGGAGTCGAATCGCGGACCAAGAAGAGCAGATCGGAGCTTGGCATCGCGCAACTGGCGCGGTGCACGAAGCCGGAGCCATTTTGTTCGCCTGACGCTGGCATGCCGGTCGCGTCTCGCATACCAAGTTTCACAGCGGTGAACGTTCAGCCGCGCCGTTCGCACTCGGCGCCGAAGCGGACGCCTATACGTCATCTGGCCCGGACCCCACTCCCATTCCCCGCGCGCTCTTGGCCGATGAAGTTACGGGCGCGGTGTTGTCGGCTACCGGGAAGTAGTTCAGAACGCGATAACTTCGATGTGGTCGAACGGCCAAACTGGGGGACAGATCACCAGGCTCAAACCGGTCAAGCGGCAAAACTACGAGCGCGGGAAACTTGATTTTTTCGACGCAACGATTGTCATGGCGCCGTGATGTCAGCTGGATTGCCACAGACCCCGTTTGGACTCCGATTACCCCAAATGCCGGGTCCTTATTCCATCCCAAATCACACCCTGAGGCCAGCGCGCGCAAGACCGTGCTCGACGAGCCGGTCGACTATCGCAGGGTAGCTGATGCCGCTTGCCGCCATCGCCTTCGAATACATACTGATATCAGTGAATCCCGGAATAGTGTTCACCTCGTTGATCAGGAAGCTCATGTCCTCGGTCAGGAAGAAGTCGACGCGCGCCATTCCGTCGCAACCGAGCGCCCGGAAGGCAAGCGCTGCGGTCTCGCGGATCTTCGCCTCGACGTCTGCCGGAAGCTCCGCCGGAACCTTCAGCGCTGCGCCATGCTCGTCGATATATTTCGCATCGTAGCTATAGAAGCCGTGGCTTTCGGCCGGGATGATCTCGCCGGGACGGGACACGAACAACCCGCCCCTGGTGTCCTCGAGCACGCTGCACTCGATCTCGCGGCCGCGGATGAACTCTTCAGCAAGCAACTTGCGGTCATACTTGAACGCTTCCGCGAGCGCCGGCCCAAAATCCTGGCTGCTGCAGACCTTGCTCACGCCGACGGAAGACCCCTGACATGCCGGCTTGATGAACAGCGGCAATCCCAACGCGCTCTCAAGCGTGTGGAAGGACGGCGCCCGATCCGCATGCACGGTCACAGCCCGCGCTACCGGCAGCCCTGCCGCTCGCAGCAGCTGCTTGGCGATATCCTTGTCGAGCGCTGTTGCCGAACCCAGGATGCCGCAACCGACGAGCGGTACGCGGGCCACGTCCGCTTGCCCCTGTACCGAGCCGTCCTCACCAAAAATGCCGTGTAGAACGGGGAAGAGAACATCGATCTTCCCGGCATCGCTCATCCGACCGCCGTCAATCGCGATCATTCGCCCGCGCCCGCCGGGCACCAGCGCGATTTCGGTGCCGCTTTCCGGCCTGGCGAGCACGCCGTTCTCGAAGCGGCTACGCAGCCATTCGCCTTCCCGCGTCACGAAGATCGGCACGGCCTCGTATTTTGAAGGCTCCAGCGCCCCGATCACATTCGTCGCCGACATGATGGAGACGTCGTGTTCAGCCGAGCGGCCACCGAAGAGAACGGCGATGCGCAGCTTGCCGCGGGAAGATGTCATGAAGCCTCCAAAAGGACTTGGTGTCGAATTTGGTGTCAGAAACCGACCGCGATACCGCGATTGGCGAAGAACCGGTCGAAGACAGCAAGCGGCAGCGTCACATTTGCCTGGCTCGCAGCATCGTGCCCGGATGGATTGTGGAAACGGATCGTCTCAGGCGAGGCCGCCGTCACCAGAACGAGATGTCCGCCCTTCGAAGGCGGCAGGCGTTCCGGCCAACGGATGCCGCTATTGACCGAAGCGATGAAGAATGGACGGGCGGTAAGCAGCCCCGGAATGTTCCCTGTCGCGACATCCGTCATCATCTCCGCAGAGAGCCCGAAGCGTTCGCGCACATAAGTCACGAAGGGCGCATAGATCAGCCCCTTGATCGAGGCGTCGAGCTCGTTGACGACATAGCCGCCATAGGCAGTGCAGGCGCCGGCGAGAGCAAGCGTCGGATGCAGCTCGCCGCGCGCCGCCAGGATCATCTTCAGGCAGGCCATGCCGCAGACATTGACGGCCCAGCGCGCATAGTCCTCGACCGTCTCGGCGCCCGACTGCCGCCAGAGCGGATCGCGTAAGAGCGCCGCAGATCCTTCGGCAAGCACGGGCAACGTCATCTCGGGCGTCTCCCACTGGCTGAAATAAGGCACCGACCCAGATGATAAAGACAAAGCAAAAATCTCCTACATGGGTATACTCGTATACGAGATTCGCTGACATGATCAAGAAGATTGCTGTCTAGGAAAGGCTGGGCATGAACGAATTCACCGCAGTAAATGTTGAAACCATTCGGCCGGAGACCGTGGCGGATCGTATCGCAAGCGTTCTCAGGGAAGCGATTTCCGGTGGAGAGCTTCGCAGTGGCGTCGTTCTGCGGCAAGACGAGCTCGCCGCACGATTTGGTTTCAGCCGCATGCCTGTGCGTGATGCCTTGAGGCTTCTGGAAAGCGAGGGCCTCGTAACCATTCACCCGACAAAGGGCGCTTTCGTGGCAAGGATGGATGCCAGGGAGATTGCAGAGATCTATTCCATTCGCTCGCTGCTTGAGACGGAAGCCTTGCGCCAGTCATATGCAGGGCTGACGACAGCCGATTTGGATAGGGCTGCAACGCTTCTTGCCAAGATCGACGCTGAGACGGATGTGGGGCGTTGGGGGACGCTGAATAAGCAGTTCCACATGACACTTTACGGTGCGTGTCAAAATGAGCGGCTTATCGGCCTCATTGCTACCCACCATGATGCAGCCGACCGCTACGTGCGGGTGTTGCTATCCAGCTTGGACTATGAGCAGCAATCGCAGGAGGAGCACCGCGCTCTGCTAAAGGCTTGCAGAGATCGGAATATCGACGCTGCAAGTGCGATTTTGCAGCTTCATTTGATTGAAGGAAGTCGTAAGCTCAGCGCGGCCGCCCCGTCGAGCTAAGGCGGCTCGCCGGTTCAGCGTTTGGCCATGCCTTAAACGGGGCCTGACCCGCGATGGTTGGCCGCGCCGTGTTGCAGGATTGGAAGCCACCGATCTTCGGCATGTTCTTCTTTATCCTGGCACGGTCACTTTCGATGCCTTGCTGGAGGTGCTTGGTGACAGAGTGGACGAGGTCCGGATGGAGAAGCCCATCATCAACGGCCGCTTTGATCGTTGACGGCAAGGTATTGGCCCCGTCCGTCCCGATCCTGTTCGGCGACAACAAGGGTTCGCCGTTAAGCGGCTTGCGGAAAGACCGCCGCATTCAAAATCATGGTTCGCTCCGCAACTTTCGGAGCGGCAAATTCCATGCCGATGGTCAACATACGGTGGAGCCCGAAAATGTGCGACAAGCGCGATTTTTGACAGCGGGGGCGATCGGGCGAAACTCCAGGACCGCTCTTCTCATCACAGGACAGGTCATGTGTACGCCATCACAACGCCTTTTCCAGTTCCGGGATGGCATCGAAGAGATCGGCGACGAGGCCGAAGTCGGCGACCTGGAAGATCGGGGCCTCCTCGTCCTTGTTGATGGCGACGATCACCTTCGAATCCTTCATGCCGGCGAGATGCTGGATCGCGCCCGAGATGCCGCAGGCGATGTAGAGGTCGGGAGCGACCACCTTGCCGGTCTGGCCGACCTGCCAGTCGTTCGGCGCATAGCCGGCATCGACGGCGGCGCGGCTGGCACCGACGGCGGCCCCCAGCTTGTCGGCGAGCGGCAGGATCACCTGCTGGAACTTCTCCGACGAACCCAGCGCACGGCCGCCCGACACGATGATCTTCGCCGAGGTCAGTTCCGGGCGGTCGGACGAGGACAGCGCGTCGGAGACATGGCTTGACAGGCCGGGATTGGCCACGGCCGCGACGCTCTCGACCGATGCCGAGCCGCCCTCGGTGGCTGCCGCAAACGAGGCGGTGCGCACCGTGATGACCTTCTTGGCATCTGACGACTGTACCGTCTGGATGGCGTTGCCGGCATAGATCGGGCGCTTGAACGTGTCGGCGGAGACCACCTCGATGATCTCGGAGACCTGCATGACGTCAAGCAGGGCGGCAACCCGCGGCATGACATTCTTGCCGGTCGCGGTCGCAGCCGCGATGATGGTGTCGTAGCTGCCAGCCAGCGAGACCACCAGCGCCGCCAGCGGTTCGGCAAGGCTGTTGGCATAATCGGCGCTGTCGGCCAGCAGCACCTTGGAGACGCCGGACAGCTTGGCCGCGGCATCCGCAGCCGCCTTGGCGCCGGAGCCGGCCACCAGCACATGCACATCGCCACCGATTTTGACGGCTGCGGTCAGCGCCTTGGCGGTCTGGTCGGAGAGGGTTGCGTTGTCGTGTTCTGCCAGGAGAAGAATGGTCATGGTGTAATTCCTTTCTATCCGATCACAGCACGCCAGCGGTCTTCAGGCTGGACACCAGCTCCGCGACGCTCTTGACCTTGACGCCGGCCTGGCGGCCGCCCGGTTCCTCGGTCTTCAACACCTTCAGCCGCGCGGTGGTATCGACGCCGAAATCGCCAGGTGTCTTCTTGTCGAGCGGCTTCTTCTTGGCCTTCATGATGTTGGGCAGCGAGGCATAACGCGGCTCGTTCAGGCGCAGGTCCGAGGTGACCACGGCCGGCAGCTTGACATTGATGGTCTGCAAGCCGCCATCCACTTCGCGGGTGACGTCGGCCGAGCCGTCCTTGATCTCGAGCTTGGAGGCAAAGGTCGCCTGCGGCCAGCCCAGCAGGGCCGACAGCATCTGGCCGGTCTGGTTCGAATCGTCGTCGATCGCCTGCTTGCCGGTGATCACAAGGCCCGGCTGTTCGGCATCGATCACGCCCTTGAGGATCTTGGCCACCGCCAGCGGCTCGACCACATCGTCGGTCTCCACCAGGATCGCGCGGTCGGCACCCATGGCAAGCCCGGTGCGCAGCGTCTCCTCGGCCTTGGCCGGGCCGATCGACACCACGATCACCTCGGACGCCTTGCCCGCTTCCTTCAGCCGAAGCGCTTCCTCAACCGAGATCTCGTCGAACGGGTTCATCGACATCTTGACGTTCGCAAGCTCGACACCCGAACCATCCGACTTCACGCGGATCTTGACGTTGTAATCAACTACCCGCTTAACACTCACGAGTATCTTCATAGGTTTCCTCCAGCGGATGCTTTCAGGCGCTTTCACGCGCGATTTGGATGCCCTGGCAGACACCGATGAACACGGTGGCAAGCGCCGAAACGTCACCGCTTAATCCCATTTTCGCAGGCGCAGTCGCAGAAATGCGGGCGCCTCTCATACCAAGCCGATCATCAGGAGCAATCGCCCCGCCATTCGGGCTCACAGGCGGATCATCATCCGCAGGGCCGAACCGGCGGAGCGTTGCCAGCCCTTGGGAGGCGAGGGCATTGTCCTGGCTATGCACGGCAAAGGCGTGTTGTTGTTCGCGGGTCGCCCTGTCGTCATGAGCGACTATGTCGCCAGTCTTCGGCCTGGAATCGACGGCTCGATATGGCCGCTGGATGAAGGCGCCCGTCATGGCTTCACTCCTCACCGTTCGTCGCGGAGCCGATCAGCATCGCAAGGTTTCCGGGACGAAAGCCCGTATGCGGATTTTCGGCGAGCAGTTGCAGGGCAGAAGATCGCCACGCCAGCGATTGACCGGCAATCCAATGAAGCGGTCCGCCGAGTCTTGCCGGAAATCCGTAGCCGTGGACCCAAACGAGGTCGATATCGGACGGGCGCGAGGCAATGCCTTCGGAAAGCACAAGCGCCGCCTCATTGGCGATGGCTGCAAGAGCACGCGCCTGAATCTCGCTTGGCTCCAACGCGTGGTGAATGCCCCCCCTTTCGGACCGCCACCACGCTAGCATGTCCGCTACCAACACGCTGGTGACGCCACGTTTTGCACCTTCTGGATAGTCATACCATCCAGCCGAGGTCTTTCGGCCGAGCCGTCCCAGTTCGACCAGTTGCTCGAGAAACGACGACCCATCGGCGGGATCGATGCCCGACGCTCGCCGCCTGCGGCGATTGGCGGCCGCGATATCGAGGCCCGACAGATCCCCGACAGCAAACGGACCCATTGCAAAGCCGAAATCCTCCAAGGCCCGATCAATCTGCCCGGGGTCTGCCCCCTGCTCGATCATCACCTCGCATTGTAGGCGATAGGCATTATAGATGCGATTGCCGATGAAGCCCTCGCCGACACCGGAGACCACGGAAATCTTGCCGAGCCTGCGGCCCACGGCAAGCGCGGTTTTCAGCACGTCAGGGGAGGTGTTTGCCCCGCGCACCACCTCAAGCAATTTCATGCGATGAGCCGGGCTGAAGAAATGCAATCCGACGACCCGCGACGGATCCGCGATGGAGGCCGCGAGACCGTCGAGATCCAGATAGGAGGTGTTCGAAGCGATGATGGCATCCGGGCGCAGTATGTCGGCAAGCGCCTGCATGAGGGCCTTTTTCACGCCCATGTCCTCGAAAACCGCCTCTACAACCAGATCGCAGTCCGACAAAGAGCCGATATCGGTGGAGGTCGAGAATGACTCTTTCAGGATGTTAGATGACGATGCGTCACCGATCATCACCGAAAGCTTGTCCGGCAGGGACGACAGCGCATCAGCATTCTGATCGACGAGCCGCACCTTGTAGCCGGAAGACAGAAAGCAGGCTGCAATCCCTGCCCCCATGGTGCCCGCGCCCACCAAACCGACCGTGGCCAACGGTCGGGCGGGCAAGCCTTTCAACCCGTCAATGTCCCCGGCGCGGCGCTCCGCAAAGAACAGATGCCGCAGGGCCGCCGATTCCTTTGTCATGCGCAACAGCTGGAAAACCGCCCTTTCTTCCGCCAGCGCCTGGTCGAAGCTTAACGCAATGGCACGCCTGACGGCCGCAATGGCCTCTTCGATGCCGGGATGTCCGCGGCGCCTTTTGGTTGCGGCCGCGGCTGCGGCCTCAAGGCTCTCTGGAGAAAAGGCCACCACGGGCAGGTCGCGCACCAGACGCTTGCCGCCAAGCGACCGCGCCAGGGCTGCGGCTTCAGGGCGTAGATCATCGGCGATACGGTCGATCAGCCCAAGCGAAAGGGCTTCATCCGCCACGAGCCGGCGGCAGGATGTAATGATCTCAAGCACTGTTGCGGCATCGGTCAGGCGTGGCAGGCGAACGGTGCCACCGGCTCCGGGAATGATGCCGAACGTGACTTCGGGCAACCCCATCACGGCATCCGACGTTGCAATGCGCGCGTCGCAGCCGAGAGCCAATTCGAAACCGCCGCCGAGGGCAGCCCCATGGAGGGCTGCGACCACCGGCTTGGGAAATCGCTCCAGCGCCGCAATCACGGCGGGCACCTGCGGGTCCGCCAGAGGTGCGGAAAACTCTCTCAGATCGGAGCCGGCCACAAAAGTCTTGCCGGCGCCAATCAGAACCGCACCAGCGACCGTATCGTCATGCTCAAGCCGTTCAAGGCTTGCCAGGATGCCGCGGCGAACCTCGATCGATCCCGCATTGATTGGAGGGTTGTCGATAATGATGAAGGCGACATCGCCGTCCCGCTCGATCCGGACGCGTGACGGCGCTTCCGAAGGCAAGGTCTCAGTGTGCATGGTCGATCCCGATGTTTAGGCCTGGCTCACGTATTTGACGGTCTGGAAGGCTTCCAGACCTTCGATTCCACCTTCGCGCCCCTGTCCGCTATCCTTTAGGCCGCCGAATGGCGTTTCTGGCAGCGAGGCTTGCCAGTGATTGATGATGACGTTGCCGCTTTCCACCTCCTCGGCTACCTGGGCGCTGATGCGGCTGTCATGCGTGAACGCATAGGCCGCCAGGCCGAAAGGGAGCCGGTTGGCCAGCCGTATGGCCTCCTGCGTTGAGCCGAAGGGCTGGGTGACCGCCAGAGGGCCAAATGGCTCCACGTTCATTGCGAGACTGTCGTCGCCGGCATCCGCCAACAAAGTCGGCTGGAAGAAGAAGCCCCGGTTGCCGATGCGGCCGCCCCCGGTCGCGACCGCGATACCACGGTCACGGGCATCGTCGACGAATTCCTCGATGGACGATAGTCGGCGGGCATGGGCCAGCGGCCCCATCTGCGTCGTCGGATCCCGTCCATCTCCCACCTGGATGCGCCCGGCGGCTTCGGCGAAGGCCTCGGCAAACCGCGCGTGGATGCTTTCATGGACGAAAAAGCGGGTGGGCGAGGTACAGACCTGGCCGGCATTGCGAAATTTCGCTTTCGCCGCACTGACGGCCAACGCCTCGACATCGATCTCGGGAAAGATGAGAACGGGGGCATGGCCGCCCAGTTCCGAAATCATCCTTTTCATGCCGAGCGCGGCTTCGGCGGCAAGCGCCTTGCCCACAGCCGTCGAGCCAGTGAAGGTGACCCCCTTGATCAGAGGCGACGAGATGAGGTATTTGGAGATTTCTGCCGGATTGCCGGTCACGACGTTCAGCGTGCCGGCTGGCAGACCGGCTTCCTCCAGAATGGCAGCAAGGGCGAGCGTACAGGCTGGAGTTTCCTCGGCGGGCTTGATGACCACGGAGCAACCGGCCGCCAGCGCGCCGCTGATCTTGCGCGACGGCGTGATCAGAGGCGCGTTCCACGGCGCAAACGCCGCGATCGGCCCGACCGGCTCCCTCACCACGATTTGCCGCACACCCGGTTGGCGAGACGGGATCACCCTGCCATAGGCCCGCCTGCCCTCCTCCGCATCCCATGCGAAGATCGAAGCTGCCGTCTCTACCTCCAGCCTTGCTTCGGCCAGCGGCTTTCCGAGTTCGGTGGTGATGAGCCAGGCGAGATCTTCGGCCCGCGCACGGATCAGGGCCGCAGCCCTGAGCAAAATCATCGCCCTGTCATAAGGCGAAACCGACCGCCATGCCCGGAATGCGCTCTCGGCGCTGTCCAGCGCCTCGTCGAGCTGGCTCTTGCTCGCATGCGGCATGACGCCAATGACATCGCCGCGGGCCGGATCGAGAACCTCGGTCCCATCTCCCATAGCTCCGTCGATCCAGCGTCCCGCAATGAACAGCCGCAGGCGGGGATACTTGCTATCGGTTTTCATGGCCGGGCCTCCTCTTGTGTTGATGGGGTTCAGGCGGACCGGATCCTGTCCAGCACGGGGTGAAGATACGACATGAAGCCGTCATGATCCTCGCTCATGGGGAAATGTCCGAGGCCCTTCATAATCACGGCCTGTGCGCCCTGGATGGTGTCTGCCAACGCACGCGTGTCGTCCGGCGTGCAGGAGTAGTCGTATTCCCCGGTCAACAGGTAAAGCGGGCACTTGCTCGTATCGATGCGCGCGACCTCGGCGCGAATATCGCCATCCTGCTTGTAGAAGAACAGGTCGCCCTTGAAGATCCCAGGGCCGCCCTGCATGTAGTGCCAGAGGGTCTCCCAACGGTCTGCATCCGAGGCGAGAGGGCCAATAAGCCCGGAGACGATGGCCGCGCAGACCTCACCGCCATGCACATCGGGTCGATGCGTCCATGCGATATCATAGTAGGGATCGACATGCGCGCCGGACTGAAGCCCGATAGCAGCCCGGAAGGCCTCCGAATGATGCAGGGCGAGGTGCAGCACGACACGCCCTCCAATCGAGCAACCCATTACAACTGGTTTTTCGATCTCAAGCGCTTTCATCACCGAAAGGATGATGTCCACATAACCCGCCGAGGTCAGGCGATATTCCTCGTCATGCCAACCGGAGGGGGGCGACGATTTTCCATGCCAGGGCATGTCGAATACGACGACGCGAAAATTCTCAAGAACTCTCTGGTCGTTGAGCAGGTTGCGATACTGGCGCCCATCGGACCCTGCGGTGTGCAGGCACAAAAGCGGGATGCCCTGCCCGGCTTCCTCCACATAGATCCGGTGACTGCGTCCGTCGAGGTCCAGCCTCATGTAACGCCCGACGATCGGTTCAAAGCTCACGGTCACGTGTTGATCTCCTCACGAACAGCAGCAAGAATTTCCTTGAAGTAGCGAAGATTGGCCATGAAGGGATGGAGGTCTCCCTCGACCTTCAGTCGGCGCGCCTTCAAGAGGGCGAAAAGATCGTGAAACCCGGGCGCCGGCAGCGGCTCGAAAAACCGCTTCCAGTCTTCCGCTGAGGCACGCAAGGCAAAAGTCCAACTCGGCATCACGAATGGACCGGCTTGAACTGACGCGACCCGCCCCTTGTCGATGTCGACAAGATATCCCCGGTCGCCGATCTCCACGAGAAAACGAAGGCTGACATAGTGGCCTCGCTTCACCAGGGTCGCTCGTTTATTCACAACATCTGGAAGCACGCTCAGCATGTTTCCTACTCCTTTGGTTCAATCTTTGACGCCTGCATAAGAGCATCCACCGCCACAACGCCATCCCCCTCGCGAAGAATGAGGAACGGATTGACCTCCGCTTCCCGGATGCCCAGTTCCGGCCGTTCGGCAAGCGAGGACATGGCGACCACGGCCGCCGCCAGTGCCTCAAGATCACCTGCGGGCTTTCCGCGAAAGCCCTTCAGTGCCTTGAAGGCCCGAACGTCGTCGATCATCTCACGAGCTGTTTCCAGGTCGACCGGCGCAAGCCTAATGGCCCTGTCCTGGTAGATCTCGGTCATGACCCCGCCTGATGCCACCATGACGATGGGACCGACTTCAGGGTCGATCCGATATCCCACCAACGCCTCGCCCAACCCGCGAACCATCGCCTGCACGAGAATGTCGCAGCCCGCAGCCTGGGGAATCTTTTGCGTTACGCGCCTACCGATCTCCTCAGCCGCGTGCTGAAGCCCATCGCGGTCAGCGATACCTAGCACCACGCCGCCGATATCCGTTTTATGCAGCACGTGGGGCGAAAGAACCTTCGCGACCACCGGATATGTGATCGGCAGGGTTTCGGGCACATTGCCCTTATCGAGTCTGCAGACTGGCGCATGCATCACGCCAAGCGCCGAAAGCACCTGGTAAGCCTCCCATTCGTCGAGATTGCGAACGGCACCGGTAAGGGCAGCGCCGGCCGCGGCCTGCGGTTTGGGGCGGCCGCGTTTCAATGCGGCGGCTACGACATCCGCACAGGCCTCCGGCGAACGGAAGACCGGGATGCCCTCTTTCGCAAGAAGCTTCAAGGCTTCGGGCGCATCCGGAACGAGGAACACGGCCAGCGGCACATCGCGCCCGGCCACCTCGAGAATCGGCTTGACCGCAAGCTCGGGATGATTGCGTGCGGACGAACCGACGACTGCGACGACCAAGTCGAACTGCTTCGATTCCACCATTGTGGAAAGAGCGGCCTTCATGATCTCCGGCCTGACGCCCGCAAGCGTCAGGTCAACGATCCGGCCCTTATCGACCTCTACGCCATGCGCCTTGAAGGCGTCATATGTCTCCTGCTTCGGCTCCTCGACCGTGATGCCGCGAACGCCCAGTTGATCAACCACCATCGCAGCGCCTCCGCCTGTGGTCGTCACCATTCCGACCTGGGCTTGCCGGGAGGCCGGCTGGGTTCGCGCCAGAAGCGGCAAAGCCCCCAGCAGCCCCTCAAGCGTTTCGACACGCGCAATGCCACAATCCCTGAAGAAGGCGTCCGCGACCGCATCCTCGCCCGCGAGGGCGCCGGTATGCGATAGGGCCAGCTCCGCCGCCTGCGGCGAACGGCCCAGCTTCAACGCAACGATCGGCTTGCCCCGCTGATGTGCAAGGCTCGCAAATCGACGGATGTCCTCCGCCTTGCGCAGACTTTCCAGGAAGAGAAGATATCCGCCGACTTCCGGATCATCGAGCGTGGCTTGGCACAATTCACCGAGCGACAGATCGAGTTCATTGCCAACCGACACGAGCCCGGCAAACCCCACGCCCAGAGATTTGCCGCGCGACAGGAGTGCACCGATCATGCTGCCGCTATGGGATGCGACGAAGATGTTGCCCTTCGGAAGACCCTCCTCCGCAAAGGCGGCATTGGCTGTCAAGGCCATTTTGCCGTGCAGGTTGACGACACCCAGGCTCGACGGGCCGAGAATGCGCAATCCGGTTCCGCCTGCCGCCTCCAGCATTCGGTCCACACGCGCCTGGCCAACGGCGCCGGCTTCGGAAAAACCGTTGGCGAGCACCGTTGCTACCTTCACACCGCGTGCTGCGCATTCGGCGACGGCCTCGACGGCCGCGTCGGCACCAGTCAGGATGAAGGCATGGTCCACTTGTTCCGGCAGATCCTGCAACGAGGGCCAGGCCTTCTCCCCCAGCACTGTATCCCGCCGGGGATTGACCGGATATATGGCTCCCTCGTAGCCGGCTCGCCTGAGATAGGCGAGCGGTCGCCCCGCAGTCTTCGTCTCGTCGTCGGAGGCGCCGACCACGGCAATGCTGCGCGGCGCGAAGAAGGCAGCATGAAGTGCGCTATCTCGCGACATGTCGGTATCGGCTTTCATTCTGCGGCAGCCTGCGGGCGTGGGGGCCGTTGATCGAACCTGCGGTCAAACACATGCTCGGCAATCCTGTTCTTCAAGATTTCGGTCGAGCCGCCGGCGATCATCCAGCCACGGGTCCTTCGCATGCAGTATTCGGCGAGCGCTTCCGTGCTGTAGCCTGTCGCGCCCATGATCTGAATGGCTTCGTTTGCCGCCTCGAAGCCCGCCTGGTTGCAGGCGACCTTAGCCATGGCCGTGTCGGCGGCGTCAGGCAACGCACCATCTGGAACGCAGGCGCTGCGATACAGGAGCAACTGGGCCGATTCAAGCTTTAGCAGCAGGTCGGCAAACTTCCATTGCAGCCCCTGGAACTCGCAGAGTGGCCGTCCGAACTGTTTGCGGACCATTGCATGCTCGCGCGCGAGATTGAAGGCATAGCGTCCCAAAGCCAAGGACCGCGCCGCGTTGCCGAGACGTTCGACATTGAAGCCCGAGATCTGTTTCTTGAAGCCCCCCTGACCCAGAAGAAGGTTTGCGGCGGGAATGCTGCAGTTTTCGAAATGCAGTTCGGACCACTCTTCCCCGCTCATGAAGGCAGAGGGCTTGCTGACGGTGAAACCGGGCGTGTCGCGCTCGACGAGAACCGAGCCGATGCCGCCGGCGCCTGGGCCAAAACGCACATAGACGAGGTAAAGCGATGCATCTGGGCTATGGGTCGAGAACACCTTGGCGCCGTTGACGATGATGACATCGCCCTCGATCCGGGCAGATGTCTTGAGTTCCGTTACGGCAGAGCCTGCATCCGGTTCGGACATTCCAAGACTGATGACCTTGCGCCCGCCCAACAGGTCGCCGAGAAAGCGGCTTTTCTGATCGGCCGTGGCATACTCCACGAAAGTGCGGATAGGTCCGAAGTTTCCGGCCTGGACGACGTCTGCGCTGCGCGGACATACCGCAGCAACCTGCTCGATGGCGATGATCGCATCAAGAAGCGTCCCTCCCTGGCCACCGTCCTCTTCGGGAAAAGCAATGCCGAGCAGCCCTTGCTCTGCCATGAGCCTAGCCACATCGAAGGGAAAGCCTGGCGTGTGAGCCCGCTGCAAGGCGCCTGCCGCCAGATGCTGTTCGGCGAACCGTCGCACCGACTCCGCAAACATTCTTTGCTCTTCGCTCAGGATAAAATCCATGATCAATCCGCTCTTTGTTAAATTTTTCCGGCCGGCAACCTCTTGTGCCTTCCCAATAGATTTGGCCGAAAAGGCGCACCCACCACAACGTACTAGGCGTAGGGAGGCCATGAGTTTTCCGCTTAACCGTTCGCCGGCCGGCCCCTTAACAAGCACCCGTTGGGTCGATATGTTTTACCAAGTGGCGAGAAAAGAGCGATGTCAGCCGCTTGACCGGTGTCTGCAGATCGGCAAACAGACGCTGCCAATCGCCAGCAGCAACGATACCGACTGGACCGGAGATGTTCCAGGGTGCAGGTCTCGCCTGCGGTGATGTTTGATCTGGAGGAAATCGAGGAAGATGGCCGTCACCGGAATGCCGCCGCTGAACCCTCTCTACGTGTTCGAAGTTGCCGCTCGCCATGGGGGGTTCGGCAAGGCGGCGCAGGAACTGAACGTCACCCAATCTGCGGTCAGCCGACAGATCTCAGTCCTCGAAAACTATCTCGGCGTGCGGCTCTTTCACCGCGAACGCACCGGCTCGAAGCTCACCGAGGCGGGCGAGGAGTTTGCCGCGGAAATCGCCGAACCCTTCGCAAAGCTCGCCGCCGCCTCGCACCGTCTGGTGGAACGCAAGCCCAACTCCCCCTTGAAGCTCCGAGCCTACGCGACTTTCGCCAGCCGCTGGCTCATCCCACGGCTTTCCAATTTCTACAAACGCTATCCCAAGATCCAGATCACCGTCAGCAATACGGTAAAGCCCGTGGATTTCTCGCGGGAAACGGTGGAGATCGCCATCCAGGTGGGCACCGGCCACTGGCCCGGCATGAATGCCATCCACCTCTTCGACGATGTGATACAGCCGGTCGCCAGCCCCATGCTGTTGAAACGACAACCGATCAACTCGCCGGCAGATCTGGCCAGGCATGCGCGGCTTCACTCCTACTACCGCCGGCGCGATTGGTCGGATTGGTCGGCCGCGGCAGGGGTGCAGCTTCCGGATGATCGCGGCACTGTGTTCGAAAGCTCGCACCTCACCTATCAAGCGGCGATCGAAGGTCTGGGCGTGGCGATCGGGCAGAAGGCTCTGCTGAGCGAAGAATTGGCGACGGGGAAACTGGTTCCCCTGTTCGACAGCGTCATTCGCCCCTTGGGCTATTATCTGGTTTGGCCCATGGACCGGCCGGAATCCCGCAAGCTGCAGTCCTTCCGGGACTGGCTGCTGGAGGAAATCAGGAACGATCCGGCGCTTCGCTAGGACTAGGCTCCAGACTCAATTGACCCACCATGTGACATAGCCGCGATGTAGCACGTTGCCGCGAAGTTTATCATAAGCTTGTCATATCGCGTCGCGACACGCCTCCAGTCCTTGAGACGGCAGAATGCCCGCTCGATGATATTGCGTCTTCGGTAGGCGACCGGGTCGAACGGTCTGATCCTCTTTCGGGTTAGATTGTTGGGAATGACTGGTTGCGTGCCGCGCATTGCAAGGAAGTCGCGCAAAGCGTCGCTGTCATAAGCCGTATCTGCGGCGCAGAGACGTGTTGGTGGCAAGGGTTCAAGGAGCGGGATGGCAACGGGTGCATCGCCGCGTTGCCCAGGCGTTATTCGCAACGCGACTGGACGGCCGCAACCATCGACAACAGCATGGATTTTTGTCGATCTGCCGCCTCTCGATCGACCGATTGCTTCGGCATCTGCCCCCCTTTTCCGCCAGCGGCAGAGCGGTGTGCTTTTGCGGTCGTGCTATCGATCATATGGATGTCCCGATCGGTCGTTTGCACCAGAGCTTCAAACAGTCGCCGCCATATCCCTTTCGCTGACCAGCGATGAAAGCGATTATAGACCGTTGTTGGAGGCCCGTAGCAAGATGGACAATCCTGCCACCGGCAACCGGATCGCAAGACGTGGATGATCCCGCTGATGACCCGGCGGTCGTCGGTACGATGAGCGCCGGGTTGGTTGGTCGGAAGCAGCGGTGAAATCATCGCCCACTGATCGTCATCAAGCCAGAATTCGCCTGCCATGGTCAAACACTCCTGCTTCTGCAGGCAATGAATCATGGATAGCCATTCTCATCAACAATTTGATTGGGTTTCGACCCTAAAGCGCCGGATCATCATCAGCTTATTTCGCGGGAATGGGGCATCCGCCTTCCGCCTGTGGTCGGAACGCCTGGTCGGCAGGCACTGTCTCCAGCAAGGTGTAGAAATCCCAGTCGTACTTGGACTCCTCAGGGGTCTTCACCTGAAATAGATACATGTCACGCATGACGCGACCGTCGGTGCGAATGGTCGCGTTCTTCGTGTAGAAATCCTCGATGGGAATATCTCGCATCTTGGCCACTGCAGCCTTCGCATCATCGCTGCCTGTAGCCTTGATCGCCTTCAGATAGTGAGTGACCGCACCATAGACGGCCGCCTGGAGGCTACCGGGTGCCTTGCCGCCAGACCTCTCCATGAAGCGCTTGCTCCATGTCCGGGTCTCCTCGTTCATGTCCCAGTAGAAGCTATCCGCGAGAATAAGGCCCTTGGCTTTGCTGAGCCCGAGAGACTTGATATCGGGGAGATTGACCAGCAAAGCGGCCAGGCTCTGCCCCGAGGAAGTCAGGCCAAACTCCTGCGCCTGCTTGACGGTGTTCACCATGTCGCTACCCGCGTTCGCGATCCCGATGACCTGCGCACCGGACGCTTGCGCCTGCAGCAGGTAGGACGACATGTCCGTGCTGTTGAGCGGATGGCGGACGGAACCAAGCACTTTGCCGCCGTTCTTGTTGACCACCCGGGTTGCCGCCTCTTCAAGGGTGTGACCGAAGCTGTAGTCCGCCGTCATGAAGTACCATTCCTTCAAGCCGCGGCGGACCGCGGCACCGGCAACGACGTTGGCATAGGCATAATTGTCATAGGCCCAATGCACGCCGACCGGCGAGCAGGCCTTGCCTGTCAGGTCCGGCGTGCCGGGACCGGTCGCCAGGAAAGTCCGGTTCTTCGCCTTGGAAATCTCCTGCACGGACAGCGCGACGGCTGAAGAGACGACTTCTGTGATCGCGTCCACTTTCTCGGTGTCGTACCATTTGTTCGCAACGGCCGAGCCGATATCCGGCTTATTCTGATGGTCGGCCTGGATGATCTCGATGGGAACACCTGCCACCGTTCCGCCGAAATCCTCTGCCGCCATCTGCGCCGCCAGAAAGGCGCCGGCACCAACGTTGTCGGCGTAGGGACCGGACATATCGGTCAGAACGCCGATCTTGACCACTCCATCCGAGATGTCCGCCGCGGTTACCGGGGCGGCAGCGGCAAGCGCTCCAACCAATCCCGCCGCCACACATGCGATGACCTTCATGAATACCTCCCTTTTTGTTCGACAGCCAGCTGTCGGCCGTCCGGCGTAGGTTGCTACCTGCGCAAAAGAGCACAACAGACAAAACCTCATGGCACGATGCGCAATTCGAATAACACCCCGTCAGAGGTGCCGGTTGGACCAAAACGTCATGACCCCGTGAGTTATAGGCGCTTGCGGGATAGGCCCTCGAACCAGCAATGAAATCCTGCATGAAGTTCGTCTTCAGGCCCGGTCCGCGAGATGGATCAGAGAATGGAGGCCCGTTCCGAACGGACGGGTATCGGGAGGAACATTATGACCCAAACGGACGTCATCCTGGCGGCCAAGGAATTGTGCATCGAGTTCAACGGCTTTCGGGCCCTCGATGGCGCATCGTTCAATGTGCGGCGTGGGCATATCCATGCCCTGATTGGCCCGAACGGCGCAGGCAAGACCACCTGTTTCAACCTTCTGACACGCTTCCTGACCCCGACGTCGGGAACCATCCACCTGAATGGCGATGACATTACGGCGCTTCCGCCGGATGAGATCGCGCAGCGGGGGATGGTTCGCTCCTTCCAGATTTCCGCCGTCTTCGGCGACATGACCGTGCTTGAGAACGTTCGCGTCGCCCTGCAGCGTCGCAAGCATGGCGCTTCCTTCGATTTCTGGCGTAGCGAGTCCGTGCTGCGCGGCCTCAATGCCGAGGCGGAACAGCTCGTCCATGCCGTTGGCCTAAGCGAGTTCATCCATCTGCGTGCCGCAGAACTGTCCTATGGCCGCAAGCGCGCCCTCGAGGTCGCGACGACCTTGGCGCTGGATCCGCAGATGCTGTTGCTGGATGAGCCCATGGCGGGCATGGGGCACGAAGACGTGAAGCGGACGGCCGCACTGATCCGCGAGATCGCGCGGACCCGCACCGTCCTGATGGTCGAGCATAATCTGTCGGTCGTGGCCGAATTGTGCGACCGGATCACGGTTCTTGCCCGCGGCCAGGTACTCGCAGAAGGCGACTACGCCTCTGTCTCTCAAGATCCCAAAGTGATCGAAGCCTATATCGGAGCCGGCCATGCTTGATGCGATCCCAAAGACCGCAGGGTCATCCACCGATATCGAGATCGCCGTAAACGGCCTCCAGGCCTGGTACGGGGAGAGCCATGTCCTCCACGACATCGGCTTCGACGTCAAAAAAGGCGAGGTCGTAACGCTTTTGGGGCGCAACGGCGCCGGCAAGACGACGACGCTCCGGGCGCTCATGGGCCTGGTCAACAGGCGCGACGGGTCCGCTGTCATCTGCGGCGAGCAGACGATCAAGTATCCGTCGCGTCGCATTGCCCGGCTGGGAATAGGCTATGTGCCGGAAGAGCGCGGCATCTTTTCCGAACTTTCGGTGGAAGAAAACCTGATGTTACCGCCAAAGCTCAGGGATGGCGGCTTTTCACGCGAAGAGATCTTCGACCTTTTTCCCAATCTCAAGTCGCGTCTGCACAGCCAGGGCACGAAGCTGTCTGGCGGAGAGCAGCAGATGCTCGCGATGGCGCGGGTACTGCGGACGGGCGCGGATTGCCTTTTCCTCGACGAGCCGACGGAAGGCCTCGCCCCCGTGATCGTGCAGCAAATCGAGCGGGTGCTGCAGATGCTGAAGGCGCGGGGTTTCACCATCATCCTGGTCGAGCAGAACCTGCGCTTCGCGGCCTCCCTCGCCGATCGTCACTATGTGGTCGAACAGGGACGCATCGTCGCTCAAGCCAGCGGCGCAGACGGCATCGATTCACTCACGCGATATCTAGGTGTTTGACCATGGCCATGTTATTCGGCGTCCCCCTTGCGGCCCTCATGGGCCAACTTCTCCTCGGCCTGATCAACGGTGCATTCTATGCCATCCTCAGCCTGGGCCTCGCAATCATCTTCGGTCTGCTGCGGATCGTCAATTTCGCCCATGGCGCCTTGTACATGATGGGTGCTTTCGTCGCCTGGATGCTCTCGGCCTATCTCGGGCTCGGCTATTGGTGGGCGCTATTCCTTGCTCCGGTGATCGTCGGCCTTTTCGGCATTCTCCTTGAGCGACTTCTGATCTCGCGCATCGCGGCCCTCGACCACGTCTACGGCCTTCTCCTGACATTCGGCGTTGCCCTGATCATCCAGGGCCTGTTCATGAATGGCTTCGGTTCCTCCGGCATGAGTTACGACGCCCCGGCCCTGCTGACAGGCGGCTTCAATCTCGGATTCATGTTCCTGCCACTCTATCGCGCCTGGGTCATTGCCGCCTCGCTCGCGGTCTGCCTGAGCGCGTGGTTCGTAATTGAGAAGACACAGCTGGGCTCGTATCTCAGGGCGGCCACGGAAAATCCCGGTCTCGTCGGTGCCTTCGGCGTCAACGTGCCGCTGATGATCACGGTAACCTATGGGGTAGGCGTCGGTCTCGCCGCCTTCGCCGGCGTCCTCGCCGCACCGATCTATTCCGTTAGCCCGACGATGGGCGTCGATCTCATCATCATCGTGTTCGCGGTGGTCGTGATCGGAGGCATGGGTTCGATCCTGGGTTCCGTCATAACCGGTTTCGGTCTCGGCCTCATCGAGGGCATGACCAAGGTGTTTTACCCGGAGGCCTCATCCACCGTGATCTTCATCATCATGGCGATCGTCCTCCTCATCAAGCCTGCCGGCCTGTTCGGAAAGGGAATTCAATGAGCATCACCACTCGTGCGGCTGTCGACACAGGACCTGTTTCGGCCACCCGGAAAGCGCGGACATCGCATCTGGTAGCCTTTGCGATCGTGGGCGTCATGCTCATCGTCGCTCCGTTCGTGGCCTATCCGGTTTTCGTCATGAAGGTCCTGTGCTTTGCGCTTTTCGCACTCGCCTTCAATCTGCTGTTCGGCTTCGGAGGCATGCTCTCATTCGGCCATGCGGCCTATTTCGGCATGGCGAGCTATGTGTCGGCCTATACGGCGAAGCACTGGGGCGTGGGGCCGGAGATATCGATCCTAGCCGGTGTTCTGGTCGCCGCCACGCTCGGGCTCTTCATCGGTGCTCTCGCGATCCGCAGCAAGGGCATCTACCTGTCGATGGTCACGCTTGCCTTCGCTCAGATGGTCTTCTTCTTTTCCCTGCAGACACCCTCGTTTACCGGCGGAGAAGACGGCATCCAGACGGTGCCCCGCCGCCCACTGTTCGGATTGATCGACATTACCGACGACCGGGCTCTCTATGTGGTCGTCTGCGCTATCTTCCTGGCCGGGCTGTTCGTGATCTACCGGACGATCCATTCCCCCTTCGGGCAGGTCCTGAAAAGCATCCGCGAAAACGAAACCCGCGCTCTGTCCCTCGGCTACAAGGTATCGCGCTACAAGCTGCTGGTCTTCGTGCTGTCTGCCTCCATCGCCGGGTTGGCCGGTGCGACCAAGGCCCTTGTGTTCCAACTGGCGTCGCTGACCGACGTGCATTGGGCGATGTCCGGAGAGGTGGTGCTGATGGCGATCCTCGGCGGCATCGGCACGATCTTCGGTCCGATCCTCGGAGCAACCGTGATCATCGGCATGCAGAACTACCTGGCGTCCATGGGCGCTTGGGTAACGGTCATCCAGGGCTGCGTCTTCGTCGCCTGCGTCCTCGTCTTTCGCGAGGGCATCCTCGGCCTCGTCGCGCGTCTGGCCAAGACCAAGCTTTAACCCCTTCCAGGTGATCTCAGATGGATAACTATACCCTGACCGAATTCGGAGAGCCGCTCGTCATGCGCTGCGAGCCAGAGCTTGCACCCCGTGGAACGGAGGTCCTGATCGAGGTGTCCTGTTGCGGTGTCTGCCAGACCGACGTCAGCATCAGGAAAGGCTACTACGATCTGGGCGGCGGCAAGAAATACGCCATGCGCGACCGTGGGATGACCCCACCCATGATCCTGGGCCATGAAATCTCCGGCCGGCTCGTGGCCCTCGGCCCCGATGCCGCCATATCCGAAGACCAGATCGGCCGTACATTCGTGATCTATCCTTGGATCGGTTGCGGCGAGTGCGTCATGTGCCAGGGCGCAGAGGAAAATCTGTGTCTTGCGCCACGGTTTCTCGGCCTGCAGCGTCCTGGCGGGCACGCGGAACGTATCCTCATCCCCCATGCCCGCTATCTGGTCGACATCGGCCATCTGGATCCGGCACTGGCTGCAACCTATGCCTGTTCAGGTCTGACCAGCCTCGGCGCGCTCAACAAGCTCGCACCGCAAGCAAAGACCTTACCTCTCCTGCTGATAGGCGGCGGTGGACTGGGTCAAAGCGCCCTGAACATTGCCCGTGCACTCGGTTACACCCATGTGACCGTCGCCGATGTGGATCGCACGAAACGCGAGATCGCCGTTGCATCCGGGGCTACGCATACGCTCGATCCTCTGTCCTGCCGGGATGAGGACTTTGTCGGCCAGTTTGCCAGTGTCATCGATTTCGTTGGCAATCCCGCAACCTACGAATTCGGCCTGAAGGCCCTGCGAAGAGGGGGTCGTTATGTAATCGTCGGGCTTGCGGGCGGCGAAGTAAGCCAAGCGCTGCCGCCGGTATCCCTTCGTCCCATTTCGATTATCGGCTCTCTGACGGGAAGCCTGGAAGAACTTCGCACCCTGATCGAGCTTGCCCGTAACGGGAAGCTCAAGCCGACAATGATCGAGCGCCTGCCGCGCGAAGACGCGAATCATGCCCTGGACCGGGTTCGAGATGGAGACGTCGCCGGCAGGCTCGTGCTCGTCTCTAAATCCAGAGACGCATACGACCGCTGATACACCAGAGTTCAACCAGGAGGAGGAAGACATATGATTACCAGAAGACATCTGCTCGGCGGTGCCACGGCGGCAACCGTACTGAGCATGACCGGCATGGGCCGTGCCCAGTCCAGCAAGACGATCCGCATCGGCGTGCTCGTGGATCTGTCGGGCCAGTATCGCGACACCGGTGGTGAAACCGCCGTGATCTGCGCCAAGCAGGCGGTGAAGGATTCCGGCCTTCTCGAGCGCGGATTCAATGTCGAAGTCCTGGTTGCCGACCACCAGCAGAAGACCGATGTGGGCGTGGGAGTCGTCCGCAAATGGATCGACCAGGACGGCGTCGATGCCATCACCGAAATCAACAACAGCGCTATTGCGCTCGGCGCCGTCGATGTCATCAAGTCGAAGGACAAGGTCTTCCTCGCCAGCGGACCGGCCAGTGCGGACTTCACCGGCAAGGCATGCAGCCCGAACACCGTCCACTGGGCACTCGATACCTATTGCCGTGCCAAATCCACCGGCGGCGCCATCCTGAAGAATGGCGGCGATTCCTGGTATTTCGTCACCGCCAACTACGCGTTCGGACAATCGCTCCAGTCGATCGCCACCGATATCATTGGCCAGAACGGCGGCAAGGTTCTGGGGTCATCCGTCTATCCCTTCCCCGGCACGACGGATTTTTCGTCGTTTCTCCTCAGCGCAACAGCGACAAACCCCAAGGTCATCGCCTTTGCCAATACCGCGGGCGACCTCATCAACAGCGTCAAATCGGTCAAGGAGTTTGGCCTGGACAAGACCATCACGATCGCCGCCCTGGCGGGCTTTATCACCGAGGTTCATGCACTGGGCCTGGAGACCGCTCAGGGCCTGATGCTGACAGAGACCTTCTACTGGGATCGCAACGACCGGACGCGCGCCTTCACCGACCGGATCAAGAGCGAGTCGCCGAAAAACTACCCCAACAGCGAACATGCCGCGACCTATGGCAGCGTCCTGCACTACCTGAAGACTGTCGGGAAGATAGGTGCTGAGGAAGCCAAGGCGTCCGGCCGCACGGTTGTGCGCGCCATGAAGGCAATGCCCACCGATGATGACTGCTTCGGATCGGGGCGCATCCGCGAGGATGGCCGGGCGCTGATCCCGACCTATCTGCTGCAAGCCAAGGCTCCAAAGGACAGCAAGGGCGAGTGGGACATCTTCAATGTCGTCGCGGAAACGCCCGCCGAACAGGCATTCCGGCCCCTCGACAAGGGGCTGTGCTCCATGTCCGATATGTAATGCAACCTGGCCGCCCGTCTGTAGACGGGCGGCCGCAGAAACCGAGACCGGTGAGGACTATTCTTGAGCATTTCGCAGTGGCCTTCACCGTCCGTCGGATTAAGGGGGTCTGTCGCAAACGTATTCGGAGCGCGCGATCACCCCCCGAGCATCTTCATTGTCATACGTTGTTAACCCTTTGCGGTCCGAAGAGGCGCGCAAGCAAGTCGTTCGGGTCGTTGGAAGTCACCGATCTTCGGCGATTGCCCCACTGCAGTCACGGAGTGGAGCGCGACCGGGAAAGCTCGACTTCACGCCACTGTAGCCATTGTTGTCTCAGCTTGCCCTTGGAAACGCCGATAGCCTCTTCGAGAACCTCGAGATTGACGATACGTTCGGTGCGAAAATGGCGAAAGGCTTGCTTCGATTCACACCACGCAATCAGGAGACTATGCGCGTCAGCATAGCCCAAAAGCACTGGCCAGACGATACGGTGGGTGACCTCCCCACTAACAGCGCAATAGTCGAGCTGCATCTTTCGGCCCTCCCTGATCGCACGCCTGAGCGGGCGGGTGTCGAAGGCAAAGCCGTTGGTGATCTCTCCGGGTTTCAGGCCGACTGCGGGTTCGGCGATGAAGGGAAGAAGGTCGCCCGGGATTGCGGACGCAATCTTTGCGAGGACATCTTTGGCGGCATTCGTGATGGCGGGGTCACCCAGCTTTGCCACCATTTGAACGCCGAGCAACACAGCCTCGATTTCCTCAGGCGTCAGCATCAATGGCGGCATGTCGTATCGCGGATCAAGGACATAACCGAACCCTGCTTCGCCCTCGATGGGAACGCGCTGGCCAATCAGGTGCGCGATGTCGCGGTAGATGGTGCGGCGCGCCACCTCAAGTTCATCGGCAAGCTGCGCCGAGGTGACCGGATGGCTCGATCTTCGAAGGATTTGGATGATCTGAAAAAGCCGTTCCGCTTTTCGCATAGCTGCTGACTCCTGGTGCCACAACGCTGTCAGCACGACTGTGTCACAAAAGCCGGGAAAGAGATCGTTACGACGAAGGAAAAGATTATGAAATTTGCATCCATCCGTCTCGTCGCCGCCGACGTCAAAAAGATGGTGGCGTTCTACGAACTGGTGACCGGTACCCGCGCGGACTGGCTGGCTCCCGTCTTCGCCGAGATCGTCACACCAGGTGCTGTTTTGGCAATCGGCAGCGCCGAGACTGTCGCTCTGTTCAAGGAAGGCAGTGCGGAGCCCGGCGCCAATAGAACCGCTATTCTTGAGTTCATGGTATCAGACGTCGATGCGGAATTCGCACGACTTAAAGACCAGGTCGAGGTGGTGCATGAGCCCAAGGATTTGCCATGGGGAAATCGCACGGTCCAGCTTTCCGACCCCGAGGGCAGCCGTGTCGCTCTTTACACTCCCGTGACCGACGCAGCTAGACGACGCTTCAGTGGTCGTTGATGGGCTGGCACCGTCTGCCGAAGATCATTGCTCGGTCAAAGCCCGCCAACATGTCACCGCAGGCGGAGCCCAGGGGAAGAGACCGTACCAGCGCCGATGTCCGTTTCAGTTGGGGGCTCGCCCCGACAAACTGGGGAAGATACACCGTGCCGCCGGCGCCTGGAGGCCAATGGCATTGTTGGAACGGCGCGTTGTCAGCCTTACGCCGATCGCCGTTGCTGATGAAAGTTCTTTGCTGGGTCGCACTCTGGAAACACTCCTTTGGGCGGCGCCACCGTGTTGGCTGCAATCCGGCGGACTGCCGGTTCCTTCGCCAAGTAAGCAGAACTTTACAGCATGCTAGCACGCCATGGTTCAGCTGAAGAAGGTCGGACTGGAGCACCGCGCCGCGCACGACCCTTCGCAGCTTTCGGGCGGACAGCAGCAGCGTGTTGCAATCGCCCGGGCGCTGGCGCGGCAACCGAAGCTCATGCTGTTTGACGAGGCAACATCGGCGCTGGACCCAGAATTGACTGGTGAGGTGTTGAACGTCATGCGCAGTCTTGCGGAGGAGGGCATGACGATGGCGGTGGTCACGCATGAAATCGGTTTCGCCGCCTCCGTCGCCAGCCAGATCAACTTCCTCGATCACGCAAAGCTGCTGTTTCGGGGATCCCCTTCCGAAGTCGTCCAGAAGCCACGCCATCCTCGACTGGAACAATTCCTGGACACCTACCTCGACCGCGGCGCGTCTGCCCTACTCTAGACATGAACCGGACACCAAGGGATGCGAAACGAGCTGCTTCTATGATCAACGGTAAGAAGGCATCGTCCCCAGCGCTGGCTTTGCATCAGCGTATTTTGGGCGATATCGAGCAGAACATCATCACCGGAGTATGGCCCCCGGACATCGCATCCCCTCAGAGATGTCGCTGACGGAGCAGTATCAGTGCTCGCGAATGACGGTGAGCAAGGTTCTGGCGCAGCTTGCCCGGGCGTGACTGATCGTCCCGCGCCGCAAGACGGGCAGCTTTGTTTTGCCGCAACGGACCCATAGCGCCATCCTTGAGATTTCCGACGTTAGAGACGAGGTGACCGCGCTCGGCCTGCCCTATCGCTATGAGCTTCTCCTACGCCGCATCCGCCCGACTACCGTGGACGAAGCCAACCGGTTCACGGCCGTCGAAACGGCAGCAAATGCTCGACTTGCAATGCCTGCATTTCGCCGGGGATTGGCCCTTCTGCCTAGAAGAGAGAAACATCCACCTGGCCGCCGTTCCGGATGCAGCGGAGGAAGAGTTCCTGACACTGTCGCCGGGGGCATGGCTTCTAAACCACGTGCCTTGGACAGCGGCAGAACACCGGATTGCGGCCGTTGAGGCGGATAAGATCACGGCTGAGAGACTGAACGTTCCAAGGGGCTCACCGTGTCTGGCCATCGAACGGCGCACCTGGCGTGCCGGGGAGCCGGTGACCTTCGCCCGACTGACCTATCCGGGCAGTAAATGGACGCTGACCGCGCACTTCATTCCCTCGCAGAACTGAGGGCAATCGCCACCCAACATCCGCTTCGCAAAAGGGACAAGACCATGCCATTGGGCAAGCATAAACGCGATGAAGTCCCGGCACTGAAACCCTACAACACCGGACTGACGATCGAGGAAGTGAGGGTAGCGTATCAACCTGCACACATCGCCAAGCTTGGCTCCAACGAAAATCCATTCGGGCCGTCACCGAAGGCCGTTGAGGCGATGAACGCGCTCGGTTCGTCGATCGCGCTCTATCCCTCCTTTCCGCTTCACGAAGATTATGCGACGACGATGGGGGCGACGGTTGAACATGTCGTCATCGGAGACGATTTTTCAATCCCACTCGACGCCCTGATCGAAGCGGCCGGTCGCGCTAAGATGCTGATCTTCTCTAACCCGATGAACCCAGTTGGCGTTTGGTTGGGTATAGACGCATTTCGCCGACTCATCTCTTCCTTGTCGACAAACACGCGGCTGGTCGTCGATGAAGCCTATTTCGAGTACGCGGCGCTGGAAGAGGATTTTCCCTCGGCCCTTGAGGAGTTGAAGGGATCGGGCCTCAACTGGTTGGTCCTACGAACGCTCTCGAAAGCCTATGGTCTCGCGGGATTGCGTATCGGATACGGCATTGCCAGCAGCCCGGACTTCAAGTCTTACCTCGACCGGGCCCGCACACCGTTAAATGTCAACGCCGCCGACCAGGCTGCCGCAATCGCCGCCATCGCTGACGAAGACCACGTCCGGGCTGGAGTGCGCTATATCCGATCCGAGCGGCAGCGCCTGATGCAAAAGCTGACCGAAAGCGGCTTCAAGGTCGCTTCCTCGGCTGGAAATTTTCTTTTCATCGATGCCGGCCAGCTTTCCGATACGGTCGCCGCCGAACTATTGACCACGGGAACCATCGTCAAACCCTGGCGCCAGCAAGGCTTCCGCGACTTTATTCGTGTCAGCATCGGCAAGGCCGAGGACAATGACAAGTTTGTAGCCGAGTTCTTGGCGTCATCTGGAAAAGGTGAATAACGTCGAGCAGAAGGACGTCTCACTGCGTTGCCAGGGGACGCTCCTCCTCCGACGACGACGACGACGACGACGACGACGACGCAGAGGTCGCCATCCGCATGAGGTCGCGCAATGTGCTGATGCGTCGAAGTCTTGCAGATATCAAGCGCATAGAGCGGGTGTCGGGCACCTCGCTGTGTGAAAAGGTTTCGGCCAAAAAAAGCTCGTGAATACGAGGGGCCGACCTTACTCCATCACTCTCCATCGTGATCAGCTCCCGATCTTCCTTGAAAATATCGACGACCGGGGTCGCAGCCTCAAACGCTTAATTGGCAGTGTCGGCGACGCCGGCCAGGAAAAAGCCCAGCCCCGCTACCGCATAGGTTTTGGCAGCGTCGTAACCGGCAACGATGGCATCGATGGGCTCAACAGGATGCCTTCAGATGCGCACCGCAAGCCCGCCTGAAAAATTCAGTTGACATCGCAACTCAGTATCGCATTATGTTGTGCGAGTTGTGATAGCAACTCATTTGCAATGCGGCCTCGAGGAGCGGACCGCACGCATCAAGTGGTTTGGGAGGATCGCATGTTCAATCTGAAAAGTGCCGCCCTTGCGGCGGCATTCGCACAGCTATGCGCCGGAATCTGTTGGGCCGATACGATCAAGGTCGGTGTCATCGCCGAGTTTTCGGGCCCGTTTGCCATCTATGGCAAGCAGTACAAAGAGGCGATCGAGGTCTATGTCGCCAAGCACGGCAACCAGGCCGGCGGTCATACCATCGAGTTCATCTACAAGGATGTCGGCGGCGCCAATCCCGACCTTGCCAAGACGCTAGCGCAAGAATTGCTGATCCGCGAGGAGGTCGACTATCTCGCTGGCTTCACCTTCACGCCGAATGCGCTGGCCGTCGCGCCGCTCATCGACCAGTCCGAAACACCCACCGTGATCTTCAATGCGGCAACCTCCGCCATCAACAAGGGTTCGCCCTATTTCCTGCGGTCGAGCTATACCCTGTGGCAGGTTTCGGCCCCACTGGCAGACTGGGCGTTCGACCAGGGCATCAAGTCGGTGGTCACCGCCGTTTCCGATTATGGCCCAGGCATCGATGCCGAAAAGGCCTTCAAGGCGGCGTTCGAGAAGAAGGGCGGAAAGGTTCTCGACAGCATCCGTATGCCCGTCGCGACGACGGACTTCACGCCGTTCATCCAGCGCGTCCGCGGCCAGGCGCCCGAAGCCGTCTTCGCCTTCCTGCCCGGCGGCCCGCCGACCTTCGGCTTCACTAAGACCTATAACGAAAACGGGCTTGCAGCGGCCGGTATTCGCTTCCTTGGCACGGCCGAGACAGAGGAATCCAACCTGCAGGCACTTGGCGACGCGGCCATCGGGCTGACGACCGCCTATCACTATTCCGGCGCCCATGATTCCGATCTCAATCGGGAATTCAACAAGACGCTGACGGAGAAGTTTCCCGGAGCGGTCGCCAACTGGGCATCCGTCGGTGCCTATGACGGCACGCACCTGATCTACGAGATGGTCAAGGCGGCGGCCAGCGATGGACCGAAGGCGCTGGAAGCCGTGAAAGCCCTGACATGGGAAAGTCCGCGGGGTCCGCTCGAAATGGATCCGGAAACCCGCACCGTCAAGCAGAACGTCTATATCCGCGAGGTCGAGCGGGACAAGGACAGCGGCCTGCTCGTGAACCGCGAGAAGGGCGTCATCGCCACCGTCGGCGATCTTGGCTGGACCCAGTAAGCGAGCACTCACTTCGTCACGAGACCACCTCATCCGCGCGCAGCGGCGCGGATGAACGGCCTCCCTTGCCCTACCGGAGAAGACGATGTCCCTCATTCTCAATATCGCCATCGACGGCATCGCCTATGGAATGATCCTGTTCATGATCTCCGTCGGCCTGTCGGTGACCATGGGCCTGATGCGCGTCATCAACCTTGCCCATGGTGCCTTCGCCCTTGCCGGCGGCGCCTTGGCGCATTTTCTCGTGATCCACGCCGGCCTCGGCTATCTGCTGGCTGTCCCGCTGGCGATTGCGGGCGTCGTCATCATCGCCTTCGTCAGCGAGCGCATCCTGTTCCGCCGCATCTACGATCTGGGCGAACTGCAGCAGGTGCTCACCACGATCGGCATCACCTTCATGGGCATAGCGGTCGTCAGCAAGCTGCTCGGATCGAGCCTTCTGGCCATTCCCCTTCCCATATTCTTGCAACAGTCCGTCGATCTTGGTTTTCGCGTGCTGCCGGCCCATCGGCTTGCGGTCATCGTCGTGGGGCTTGGCGTCATCGGCGGACTCTATCTCACCCTGGAGCGCAGCCGCTTCGGAACCCGGCTTCGCGCTGCGGTCGACAACCGCAACATCGCCAGCGCGCTCGGCATCAACACCGATACGATCTATGCGGCCACATTCTGTCTGGGCGCGGGGCTCGCGGCGCTGGGCGGCATACTCGGAGCCGAATTACTCCCGATCGATGCCTACTATCCGCTGCGCTACATGGTGCTGTTCCTGATCGTCGTCTCTGTCGGCGGCTTGGGCTCGATCTCGGGCTCTTTCGCGGCAGCAATTGCGCTCGGGATACTGGAGACCGCATCCCGCTACCTGATCCCCGATTTCGGCACCATCATCTTCTTCGCCGCGGTCATGGCCCTTCTCGCCGTGCGTCCCGCCGGCCTGCTCGGAAAGGCATAACATGACCGCACACGATCTCGCCGCGGTGAAGCCAAACGGGTTTGCGGGCCGTATCCCGCTGCTGTCCGAAGCCGTGATTCTGGCGCTTGCCGTCGCGGCCTACTTCGCCTTCCCCTACGATCTTGCGCTTGTCACGCGCTTCCTGATCATGATCCTGTTCGTGCTCTCGCTCGATCTGGTGCTCGGCTATGCCGGCATCGCCACGCTCGGCCACGCCGCACTCTATGGCACGGGGGCCTATGCAGCGGGCCTTTTTGCCGTCCATGTCTCTGCCGACCCGATCGTCGGCCTTGCGGTGGGTGCGGTGGCGGGTGCAGGCCTTGCCTTCGTCTCGGGCCTGCTCCTGATGCGCGCCCACGGGCTGACCTTGCTGATGCTGTCCATTGCCGTCACGCTCATCTGCCAGGAGATTGCCAACAAGGCCCGCGATCTAACCGGCGGTGCCGACGGGTTGCGCGGCATCCGCATGGAGCCGGTGCTTGGCCTGTTCACGTTCGATTTCATTGGTCGCACCGGCTACTGGTACGCGCTCGCCGTCGTCTGTCTCTGCTATATCGCCCTTAAGGTCGTTACCAACTCGCCGCTCGGGCTTTCGATCCGAGGCGCCAAGGATAGCGCCTCGCGCATGGTGGCGATCGGCAGCCCCGTTTATTGGCGGCTGGTCACTGTCTATACGATAGGCGGTGGCATTGCCGGCATTGCCGGCGCCCTTGCGGCCCAGGTCACCCAGCTCGTCAGCCTGGAAGCCTATGCCTTCAATCTCTCGGCCGAGGCCTTGATCATGCTGATCCTCGGCGGAGCCGGCAGGCTCTATGGTGCGATCATCGGCGTCATCATTTTCATGACCGTCCACCACGTCGCTGCTGCCGTCGATCCATTCAACTGGCTGTTCGTCATCGGCGCCATGGTCCTTGGCATCGTCTTCTTCGTGCCACCGGGCGTGCTTGGCCTGCCCGAGGCCCTTGTCGCGCTCTTCCGGAGGAACACCAATGCGAGGCCTTGAAGTACGTGGCTTGAAAAAGTCCTTTGGCGGACTGACTGTGGCGGAAGGTATCGATTTCGACCTCCCGCCCGGCGCCCGCAAGGCTCTCATCGGGCCGAACGGCGCGGGCAAGACCACTTTTGCCAATCTTGTGACCGGCAAACTCCACCCCAGCGGCGGCACCATCCATTTCGATGGTGTCGACATTGGCACCCTCGGCGAAGCTGAACGGGTCAAGCGCGGCATTGCCAAGACCTTTCAGATCACGACGCTGTTTCGCACGCTGACAGTGCGGGAGAACATCCGCCTGCCGATCCTCGAGCGGCTCGGGCGCGGAGGACGCATCTTTGGTCGGGCAGCGGCCGATCCGGCGGTCGAAGCAGAAATACAGGCTCTGCTTGGACAGTTCGCCCTGACATCACTGGCCGACATACCAGTCCATCTGCTCGCCTATGGCCAGCAGAGGCTCGTCGAACTGGCGCTAACGCTCGCGCTCAAGCCGCGCGTCCTGATCCTGGACGAGCCCGCCGCCGGTGTCCCGTCAAGTGAAAGTCACCTGATCCTGCAGGCCATCGAGCAACTGCCAGCCGAGCTTGCGGTGTTGATCATCGAGCATGACATGGATCTCGTTTTCCGGGTGGCCAGTTCCCTCGTTGTCCTCGTCAATGGTCGTATCCTGACAGAAGGCACTCCCGCAGAAATCAGCTGCCATCCCATGGTGCGCCAACTCTATCTCGGAGAGACCACCCATGCCTGAGACAAAGCCTGACTTTGCGCTGTCGCTCCAAAACGTAACGGCCGGTTACGGCCAGACCCATATACTGCGGAACCTTTCACTGCGGATCATACGCGGCGAACGTGTGGCGGTGATCGGGCGCAACGGCGCCGGAAAGACCACGATGCTCTCAACCGTCATGGGTCTGACGCGGTTGCACGGTGGTCGCGTCTCCTTGGGCGAGGAGGATATCTCGCGACTTTCTCCGCATCAACGTTCGATGCGCGGCTTGGGTCTGGTACCCCAGACCAGGGACATTTTCGCCTCGCTCACCGTCGAAGAAAATCTGACGGCCGTCATGCGTGGGAAATCGACCCTTGATGAGGCCTATGCGCTTTTCCCGCGCCTGAAAGAGCGTCGCCGGAATGGCGGTACGCAGCTTTCCGGAGGTGAGCAACAGATGCTCACGATCGCCCGGACGCTGATGACCGAGCCAGATGTGGTGCTGCTCGACGAGCCGCTGGAGGGTCTGGCACCTGTCATCTGCGAGCAGCTCATGCAGGCTTTCGAGCAACTGGCGGCTGATGGTCGACGCACGGTGGTGCTGGTGGAGCAGCACGCTTCGGCAGCACTCGCCTTCGCCACCCGCGCCATCGTCATCACAAACGGATCCATCGTCTACGACGACAGCGCCGCCGCCCTGAAACAACAACCGGAGCTGCTGGAACGCCATATCGGCGTCGCCCGCGGCTGATTGCTCGAGGAGGTAAAAAAATGAATATGATTGAAGGCCACAAGGTATTCGAACCCGGCCCTGGCATCCCCGTGTGGGATATCGATCCATATGCCGAAGAGATCCTGCTCAGTCCCGCCGAATACTATGCGGAACTTCGCGCTCGCGGCCCCCTAGTCTACATTCCCAAATGGTCGGTGCTCGCCTCCGGTCGTTACGAGGAAACGCGCGAGATCTTTTCTGATCACAACAGGTTCGTTTCCTCGCGCGGTGTCGGCCTCAACGACTTCAAGTACGGCAAGCCCTGGCGTCCACCCTCGATCATCCTCGAAGTCGATCCGCCAGATCACACCAAGACCCGGAAGGTAATGGCACGGGCATTGTCGCCAAAGGCCATTTCCGGCCTCAAGGACGAGTTTCGCCAGACCGCCGAGACGATCGTCGGCCAACTATTGGAGCGCGGCAGTTTCGAAGCAGTCGCCGACCTCGCGGAAGCCTTCCCCGTTGCAGTCTTTCCAAAGGCTGTCGGCATGGTTGATAGCGACCGCCGCCGCCTGGTGGATTATGGCGCCATGGTGTTCAACGCGCTGGGCCCGGACAACAAGTTCCGCCGCGCAGCCATGGCCCAGGCCTCTGACATCGTTCCGTGGATCGCGGCCGCTTGCGCCCGCGACCGCCTGAGCACGGATGGCCTCGGCGCTCTGATCTATGCCGCGGTCGACGATGGCGAGGTGACGGAAGAGGAAGCCGCCATGCTGGTCCGCTCCTTCCTGTCGGCGGGTGTCGATACGACCGTGACCGGGATCGGCAGCGCTTTGTGGTGTCTGGCTTCCAATCCATCGGAATACGAGAAACTGAAGGCTGATCCGTCGCTGGCCCGGCCCTGCTTCGAGGAAGTCCTTCGCTACACGTCGCCGGTGCATACCTTCGCACGCACAGCCAACCAGAATACCGAGGTCGCGGGCGTCGCAATCGCCGAGGGTACAAAGATCCTCTGCGCCCTCGCTTCCGCCAATCTCGATCCGCAAAAATGGGCCGATCCGGAGACGTTCCGGATGGACCGAAAGCCCGTGGGCCACATGGCTTTCGGCGCCGGCGTCCATGGTTGCGTCGGGCAGAACCTGGCCCGGCTGGAACTTGAGGCGGTACTGACCGTGCTGGCCGAAAAGGTGGACCGCATCGAGTTCGCCGGCGAGGCTCTCTGGCGCCCTAACAACGCGATCCGGGCGCTCGACCGTATGCCGCTGCGCTTCATCGGCAGATAGGAGAAGCCATGACCAAGATCGTTTTCATGTCGCATGATGGCGCCACGACCGAGGTCGAGGCGATCGATGGCGACAATATCATGCGTGTCGCCCTTGCCAACGATGTCGATGGCATCATCGGGGAATGCGGCGGTTCCATGATGTGCGCCACCTGTCATTGCTATGTGGACGACGCCTGGGCCCAGCGCGTCGGCCCCCGCGCCGATGGCGAGGAGGACATGCTGGAAAGCGCGGCCTGCGAGGTCAGGCCGACAAGCCGCCTCTCCTGCCAAATCCGCATCGCCGCCGAACTGGATGGCCTGGTGATCCACCTGCCGGAGAGCCAGACATGACGCTCGAAAGCAACAAGGGTGTCGTGATCGTCGGAACGGGCCAGGGCGGCTTCCAGCTTGCCGCCTCCCTGCGCCAAGAGGGCTATGAAGGCGCGATCACCATGATCGGCGACGAACCGGGCCTGCCCTATCAGCGCCCGCCGCTTTCCAAGGCCTATTTGAAGGAAGGACGCGCCGAGGCGATCCAGTTGCGGCCGGAGAGTTTTTACGAGCGAAACGCGATCCGGCTGATCGCGCCGGAACGCGCGATCAGCATCGACCGGCAGGCAAGAGCGGTTGAGACATTGACGGGGCGTCCGATCGGCTACGACCACCTGGTTCTAGCCACGGGCGCCCGCAACGCGGTGCCACCCATCCCCGGGCTGGACGCTCGCAACGTCCATGGCCTGCGAAGCGCCGCAGATGCCGACACGCTGCGCGCGGGTCTTGCCATCAAGCGCCGGATCATTGTGATCGGCGGCGGGTTCATTGGCCTGGAATTCGCCGCCGTGACCGTCGCGTCCGGACACCATGTGACGGTGGTTGAAGCTGCGCCGCGTTTGATGGCCCGCGCGGTGTCGCCGGCCATGTCGGAACACTTCCGTTTGTTCCACGCAGCTCTCGGCACGCGCCTTGTACTCGGCACCGGCGTGACCGAGGTGCTGCGAGGCACCGACGGCCTGGCCATGGGGGTCAGGCTTTCCGATGGAAAAACATTGGATGGCGATATGATCCTGCTTGCGGCGGGCGTACGTCCCAACGTCGAGCTCGCCGAAGCAGCCGGGCTTGCCGTGGCAAACGGCATCATTGTCGATAACGGGCTCGTCACTGAAGACCCCTCAATCTCGGCATTCGGCGACTGCGCGGCCTTCCCCGACCCGGTGGGCGGCGAGTTGATAAGGCTCGAATCCGTTCAAGCCGCCACTGACCAGGCGCGTACCATCGCCCGGCGCCTGATCGGCAAGTTCTCCGGTTACGATGCCGTTCCCTGGTTCTGGAGCGACCAATCCGATTGGAAGCTGCAGATCGCAGGCCTTGGCACCGGTGCCGACGAGGATGTCGCCATCGAGTATCCCAAGGACCGAAAGCTTGTATTCCGCTTCAAAATGGGCCAGTTGTTGGCAGTGGAAACGATCAATGCCGCTGGCGAACACATGGCCGCCCGACAGCTTCTGCGACGGGCCGAACGGGTCACTCGCGCAGCTCTTGAAAAGCGACGCTTCGATATCGGCGGCTTGGCAAAGGCAGTGAAAGACCAAAACTGATGAGCCCACCTGAAACGCGGACGAAACCGTCACAAACCTTATTGCGCCAGACGTGTCCCGCGGGCCGGATCTCGAGATCCATCACGACCCGGGATGATGTCGAGATTCTCGACATCAGCAACTATATCCCGTTCTTCCTTTCCAGCATCAATAATGCGCTGTCTCGCGGTGCGTCCGCCATCTACCGGGAGCAATTCGGCATAGGCATCACGGAATGGCGCGCGATCTCGATGCTTGCCATCGAGCCCGAAATTACCGCCGCCCGCATCTGCGAAGTGGTGAACCTCGACAAGGCAGCCGCGAGCCGCGCGCTGGCGACACTTGACCAAATGGGTTATCTCGGCTCTGTGAAGTCGGAGAAAGATCCGCGAAAGCGGCGCTGGTGGCTGAATGACAAGGGCTACGAACTTCATGCCAGCATCATCCGCATTGCGCTGGCCCGCGAGGAAACCCTGATAGAAGGCGTGGATCCGCATGACCTGGAAGCGGGCATCCGCGCCATGCGTGTTATGATGAAGAACGTCCGAAATATGTAGCCAAACGTTCCCTCGCTCTTGAAAGGATTCGAACCACCGACCCGTTTGTCCATGGACAAAGCGGTGGATATCGAGACCATTCCACTGCTTAAGAGACCTGCTCCGTGACTCTCTGCAATGAACCAGCCCGGCTTGAGATGACCTTGCGAATTGCGTTCAAGATGGGGTGCCTGATCCCCTCGTCGGCCAGTTCTGCAACAAGGGCATCGGCCTCGCTCACAATCCTTTCGGCCATTTGGGCAAGATCGCGAACAAGGATGCGCTGAGAAGACTTGGTTTCGGGCACCAATGTCTTCCAATGCTTCAGTTGGATGGTGTCGGGCACATCGCGGCCGCCAATCTTCATGGCGAGCCTCTTTGACAAGCGGGGATAAACGGCCGTGCAAACGACATCGTAGATCGGCGCCAGATCCGGTTCATCGGAGCCATAAAGCAGGGCGTAGTTCTTGCCGTGGGCATCAGCGTTGCCGACGAGATAATGGAAAATCAGCATGCGGATGAATTGCAACCGATCCGCGACAGGTCTAGCGCAGGCCTGGTCGATCAGCCTGAGAGCATGTTCTGTCCCCGGTCCGCCCTCGGCCTCATACTTCAGCTCCGGCGGGACGCTAAGGGCCTGGCAGAAGTCTTCCTGGTGTAGGCGCTCAATGATGCCGTCTGCAGCTTTCGTCCGATCATAACGCTCAACCAGGAGAAAGGCAGTCGCCCCGTCTAGACGTATCTCGACATGGGGTACCGGCAGCTTGAGGCGGGCAGCCAGCCGCATACAAAAATACTCGTTCTCCACCGTGCCTTCCAACGCCTGGATGACTGGTTTCAAGATATGGGTCGTTGGTCTGCCGTCTTTTGCCAAGGCAATGGAATCTCCATCGACAATGACCGCCAGTTTATCCTGCCCGCCGGCGAGCGATAAGCGAATGCCCTCGTCTCCACCAAGCAAAGGCCGGGTCCGCAGCCTGCTGAGAATTTCATCCACACGTTCCGAAGTGAGGACTTCGGCGTGGGATCGGCCAGAAGGTTCGGGCGCCGTGCCTGTAGGGTAGAGTGACAAAGCACCTGCGCACTCGCCCCCGATAACTTCCAGCAGCCCGAAGGAATTGCCTGCCGAGAGGCCGAGCGCACCAGCTAGGCGTTGCCGCGCGCCTTCGTCCGGCAAGAGACCGGAGAAAAACGGGCGCACCACCGGATCACCAAAGGGTTCTTCTTGCAGGGGCATCGAGAACGAGATCGCACGCGATCGTTGGTCCAAGAGATACGCGCCATCGTAGGCAAAGGTCAGCAGGCCGTCGTCAAGCCGGGCAAGCACGCCGGCCTTGGTGTCGCGAAAATAGACATCCAATACGCGGGTCATGATCGAGGACCCTGGCGACGACCGACCGAAACAACGAGGCCCAAACCAGCCAGGACTTGCATCGCACGGCCAATTTGGCAGCTCTCTTTGCCGGCCTCGAGTTCACGCAGAAACCTTACGCCAACACCAATCACCCCGGCGAGTTGCTCCTGGGTCAATCCCTGCTGTTTGCGCTCCTGACGGATCAGCATGCCGAGGCTTTTTGTATCTGATATCTTTTCCATAATCACCCCTATCGGGACGATTATATCACCGAAAGGCGCAAATGGAAGCCAAAAGAACCGATCGGGATGATTTGCAGGTTTCCTTGCTTCGCACTGTCGAAATAGACCCGTTCGGGAGTATAGAACCAAAGGCAAAGGCACGTTCACTGCTTGAAGCGATTCTCGCGGTGCCACCTCAGGAACTGGGGATGTGGCCGCTCGAACACCCTGCTAGGCACGATCGCCTTCCCAGTCCTGTTGAGGAGTCCTTGAATGCTGTCAGGATCATTAGCCTGACGCGATATCAGGATATCAAGGTCGTCCGAAAGGCCAATCAGACCGCGATCAAACATCCAGTGTGCGGTACCCGAAAGAGCAATTCCGTTGGAAAGAATGTCAGGCCCGCTCGCTTCCACTGGCCGGATATGTGCGGCGTCGACCTCCGCCCGGCCACCACCGTTGATGAGCTTCAATCCCGTGATGGCGCATCGTTTGTCATAGGCGTGAAGAACGAGCCGGCGAAACAGCCGATTTCGAACAATCCGCGACGAGAGTTGCATAACCCGGTCGCGCTCCTGCTCGAACATGAACGGCGCTTGAGCTTCATCTGCAAATCCATCGACCGCATGCGTCACCCCCGGCTCATCCAGCCGAGGCAGTTCAGGCTCATGCTCGTCTATTCCAATCGATACGATGCGGTTGAAATCTGCTGAGGACATCGGCCGGACCGCAGCCTGTGCCCTGCCGGAAATACGGCCCTCTTCATTCAGCACGCCCCGCTCTATGACACCGTCTGGTCCACTGAACGGAACGGGATTGATAAAGTCGAGATAGCTACCGTGTTCAATCAGCGCCAGATACATGCCGGGCGCCTTCGGATCAGCAATTACCCGTTCAACCTTGGCGACAGCAAAATAGCCGCGGGTCGCTGCGACCTTCCGAGGCTCATAGTACACGATCCAGTCACCGACGCATGCCTGGACACGACCGAGATACTGGCCCGGAAACTGATATTGTTCAGCCGGGCTGTCGTCGTAAATCGAATCTGACCGGTGAATGAAAACCCCGAATCCCATCCGCAACCTTTAGCATGAGGCACTTGATGCTTCATTGGAAATTTGGGGACCTAGGCCTAGCCCCAAAAGCTCGCCGCTGCGGCAATACCATTTGTTAAATGTCCACTCCTATTCCCGCCCGCCCTCGACACCGGTATCGAGAGAAATGGAATAAGAGCATGGCAAAACACGATCTTTCAACTCATCACTTTCAACGAAAAATCTCGGATTTCTGCGAGGTGCGCATCGCGCCAATCGCCTCAAAGCGGGTGCTGGAAAGCATTCGGCCCTATCTCATAGGTCTTGTCATCCACCGCCGGCCACCACCGATCGTTAGTGGCCGTATAGATTGGACGGCCATTGGCGAGGCATGCGGGATCGAAAACCAATTGACAGCCGATTTGAAGAAGGCGCTCCGTCCGGGACTGGACGCGATTATCCGCTGGCTCGGAGAACCGCCTGCCGCCGATGACATCCAGTCAACGAAAACACGCACGAAATCGCGCAATGCCGTTCGGAGCAAGGTGGAAACTGCGACGCGTTCCAGACCGCGACAGATCCTCTCCGACAAGACCCCGGCTACCTCGTCGTCAGTGCCGAGGGGACCACAATCGAAACCAATCAGTCCATTCCCTGAGCCATTGTTTGAGGCGACCGATGATCCGGCGAGCTTTAACGATGCGCTCGTTTATCACATGCGCCGGTTCGGCGAGAGCTACTGGCAACTCTACCGCGCCGTCGTTCGCCTGGGCGAGACGTTCGATGACAAGACTCTGCTGTCGTGGGTTCAGGGCGAGCGGGTGCCGCGATCTCTGACGAGCTTCGAGATCCTGTCCCGTATCGAGCGGCGCTACCGACTGGGACAGGGCTATTTCAAAGCGAAGCTGCCGCACCAATCCCGCTCCCTATACGGCCATGATATGGGCGACATCAGCGCTGCGGAGCGGCGACGACTTGCATGGCATCTTCCTGATAATTTCAGCAGCTTGCCGTTCTCCAAGCGGGAGGAAATCATCGAATGGGTGCGCCGGGTCATCATCTCGGGCTCAACCGACTATCGTCGCTACCAGGCAGCGGCAACCAAACAGCGTTATGCAATACGATTTCCGGGGATCACCTATGGCGGAGGCACCCTGTCTCCACGACCACAAATGAACCCGGACAGCGCGAGCCACAATCCCAAGGCCTTTGAAGATCCTGATCTCCTGTCCGGCGTCGTCGATGCGCCGCCGCGGCTGGCTATGGAGATGGCCGATCTGATCCGCTTCAAGACATCGACGCTGACCGCAATCGGCTTCCAACGAAATGGAGTTTGGGGAGAGGAAACCGCATCCCAGAAGGTCGAGCATCTCGGCCTTATGTTCGGGGCGCTCGCCGCCTCACCTGCCGGCGTCGTCAAAGGGCGCGGTGTGCCGCTCAGCCAACTGACCTTTGGTCTGTTGATCTTCCCAGGCGTCTGGGACTGGTACCTCCAATGGCGGGAGAAGCGCCGTGGCTTCTACACCAAATGGGAAGAAGACATGCTGATGGTGGCGCAAGCTCTCACGCGGGCGGAGGTGGGCTGGATCCGCCAGCATCCGGAGCTCCTGAAGAAGGTTCAGCCAATCGAAGGGCTGATCGCGCCAGAGGAGATAGAATTCGCAGCGCGCGACTGGCACGGCGCCTGCGACGCATTCCACCGGCATGCTGCCAATCGCTCGAAGGAAATCCAGCGTGTCATGCGCGTGCACCGCGATCCGTTCGAGCCGATCATGGTGGTCCTTGAAGCAGACAGCCCACTGTTGGAATACCGCAAGATCACAGATGAGATCCTGAAGCGTATGCCGGATGAAAACCGCTATCCTCGGGCAGCAGCCGAAGCGGTCCGCTCTTTCCTTTTGCTGCGCCTCGGCCTGCATCTGGGACTTCGGCAAAAGAACCTTCGCCAGCTTCGCTTGTGCCCACGCGGGCATTTCCCGACTTCGGAGCGACGGCTGGAAGACATGAAATGCGGTGAATTGCGCTGGAGCGATCGGGAAAACGGATGGGAGGTCCTCATCCCATCAATCGCCTTCAAGAACTCAGGCTCATCCTTCTTCGGACAAAAGCCGTTCCGGCTGATCCTGCCCGATCTGCTCGATCTCTACAAATATCTTGAGGCCTATATCGATCGCCACCGAGGTGTGCTGCTTGGTTCGGCAAAGGATCCCGGCACCCTGTTCGTCAAGACGGTGAAGACAACCAGCCTGGACGCGGCATACGATTCCACCAAATTCTATGAAGCCTGGCGCACCGTGATCCAACGCTATGGCATCTACAACCCCTATACCGGCCGCGGCGCTATTAAGGGATTGCTGCCGCACGGACCGCATAATCTTCGGGATATTCTGGCAACGCATATCCTCAAGCAGACCGGATCGTATGAGCAGGCGAGTTATGCCATCCAAGACACACCGGATGTCGTTCAGCAGCACTACGGCCGATTCTTGCCGCAGGACAAGGCGGCGCTTGCGGCAAAGATCCTCAATCAGGTTTGGGAAGCCGCATAGCCGCTCGGATGAATGGCTGCTCCACATCGCCCATGCAGATGCAAACCAAGCCCCGCCTCTGTATGGGCCCTGCCGGTCGTCTCCGCCTTGAAAGGAATCGAACTGCCGACCCAGTCGGCGAGGCGTTATGTTCTTGCTAAATTTCCCTGTACGTGCAGCTACTTACTCTCGGGCATGGCCGATATGGAACCGGAAACAACGTCCGGTCCTAGAAGCAAGAGCTCTCATAGAGAGCTAGGGTGGCCTCCATGATCGCTTCCCGACCCCATCTTTGCCACGCAGACCGCATTCGTCCCTCCCTAAGACCTGTCGATCGTTGAGTGTCTGCCGATAGACAATACAGGGGCGATACGGGGCGCGCAGAGCGTGGTTCGCCACCATTCCAACTGTGATATAAGTGCGCTCTCTTCGCCATCACCCCCTAAATCGGCCGGGTCTGAGTTTTGGAGGAAAGTCGGGAATGGCCATCTACAGACTTCATAATCTTCTTTGCTTCGCCTCTTTTGCTGTCGCCGCTCCGGCAGCCGGTGCACAAGAAGCTAAGATACCAACAGGATACAAGCTTGTATGGTCAGATGAATTCGATGGTGCCGGGCTGCCGGATCCGGGGAAATGGGCTTATGATACCGAGGCTAATACGTCAGGCTGGTACAATAACGAGAAACAATATTACGCGGCGGAGAGACCTGAGAACGCACGGGTCAACAACGGTAACCTTACGATAACTGCACGGAAGGAACGGCTGAAGAGCGCGTCCGACTACGGCGGACAGAATTACACTTCCACGCGCCTGGTCACCCGAGGAAAGGCCGCTTGGACTTACGGCCATTTCGCAATCCGCGCACGCCTGCCGTGTGGCAGGGGAACTTGGCCGGCGTTTTGGATGCTTGGCCCTGGCGAGATCCCTTGGCCTGAAAACGGGGAGATTGACATCATGGAGCAAGTCGGCAGTGCTCCAGACAAGATTAAAGGGACAATTCACACGAAGGCAACAGCCGGCACATTCGGCGTCGGCAGTGAAACTATCGTCTCAGATGCATGCCGTCGCTTCCATGTCTATACAATGACCTGGACTCCCGCCGAAATTTCCATCGGAGTTAATGGGCGATCCTACTTCACCTACAAGAATTCTCACGAAGGCAGCAGCAGTTGGCCCTTTGATAGTCCCCACTTTCTCCTCTTAAACCTCGCCATCGGTGGCGACATGGCCGGCGAGATTGATGACACCATCTTTCCTGTTTCAATGGAAATTGACTACGTGCGCGTTTACCAAAAACAATTCGCCCAGTAATAAAACGGTCTGCAGCAACCCCCACCCCTGAACCGCGATCAGTAATTTCGGCGCGGATCAAAGCAACCGGACTGCAGTGACGGGGGAGGCTCGCTTGCCCTGAGATTGACCGGTTAGCACTAGAAAGGATCCACCTTGCATCAATTGCGACCAAGCAGGTATCTCTGATAATGAGCTGACGTTTTCAGCATGTAAATCCGCCCGTCGACTACAAACCCGTCAAGTTGATGCTCCAGGGTGTAAGCTGCAAGATCAGATATCGTGTTAATAAACCCCTTGTTTTTAAAATTGAGTGACGTGTTACACAGCACGCCGTAGCCCGTTAAAGCCTTAAAAGCAGACAGCAGCTCGAACAATGGAGCGTTAGTGTGCGCAGATACTGTTTGAATCCGTGCGGTCCGGTTCACATGGGTCACCGCTTCAAGCCGGTCTGTGGTGGCCCGATAGGTGTAAAGCATGAACGGGCTTGGGTGGCTGCATGCAAACCATTTGTTCGCATCGTCTTCCAAGCAGACAGGAGCGATTGGACGAAATTGCTCACGCTGTTTGATGACGTTCAGTCGCTCTCTGGTGCTGGCATTAAAGGGGGCAGCTAAGATCGAGCGATTACCGAGCGCGCGTGGTCCGATTTCGTACCGACCGCTTACCCATCCTAAGATCATGTCACCGGCCAACATTTCTGCAACGGTCGAGGTTCTGGGCTCGATTTCATCGAACAAGGTGCTGTCGACCAACCCGTCTGAAACGAAGTGCAATCCAGCGTACACATCCCAAGAAATCTTCGGGTCGCCAGTGAAGTGGAACTGTGCGTCAATGGCCGTACCAATCGCCGAACCGGAATCGTTGGTGACAGGAGGAACAAATACCTCGCTAAATAGGCCCGAATCTTTCCACTTGGTGTTCCAATCGCAGTTAAGCCCACACCCCCCGGTTATCAACAGCGGCATGCCTCGTTTGAGATTTTGCTCAGCGAATACGCGAAAGCGGTCAAAAAGGTCGTCGCTGAAGATACCAGCAAAATTTCGGAATTCAGGGTCTTCCACACCAACGTTGTAGTGCGGCAAATTTTTCAATGCTTCGCAATCACGCGGCTTGAGGTGATTACAATCCTGCAACAGGAAGGACGTGATTGTCTTCTCCTCGCTTGAAGGCTGACTTCTTTTCGAAAACGAAGCAAGAGCCATCAATTTTCCCGCGTCGGATAAGCGGGAAAATTCCGCAGTGCTTTTATCAAAGGTAGGATCCGCTAACGCGTAGAGCATAGCGTAACGATGGCCAGGCTCTGGCATCACGTCAGCTATTTTCTTGATATTTAGCTCCGAATCGATTGCATAAAATGCGCCAATGATACCTTCCCAAAGCAACGCGTAGCACGCGGTGCCCTTTGGTAAGCTGGACATCCCAAACGCGCACAGAAGGTGCGAGCGCTCATGGGAAGATGAGAAAAAATCGATGGTCTTTCCCAGAAAGCGTTTTTTACTGACGATCACCTGATCGCTACCACGGTAATCCGCCGCTGCCTCTCCTCCACGCGGAGAATCGCCGGGCCACCAGCCACCTTCACATATGACGTCGGGAACGTCAGGAAGTTCGGCAAGTGCGTCAAATGCATCGGGAACGGACACCGCCGAGTGTCGGTATTTCGAACTCTTCTCAGCCTCGACAGAGAACACCAACCGGCTATCCTCGATATACGCGAACGCGCCGTCATGGCCGGGGTTGTAAGAGAGTATTTTCATATTGAAACCCCGGTGATAGCAGCCTCGTTTGAATCTGAAAGATCCCTCTCGCTCTTCTCGAGCACCAATGGCCTGTGCGCGCTCACTCGTATCGAACGAACGTGTGCCGAGGCCGGAAGCCTCCGGGTTTTAAGGCGGCCCGCGAGGTCGGATGAGCGAGGGGGCCAAGCGTTAAAATGCAACTTCATTGGCAAGTGGGGGATCGGAGTCGGGTTCCAAAGGACACGCCGGTGGACCAGCAAGTCGTCCACTAACCATCGAATCTCGTTTGGGGTCCATTCGATGGCATACCGATGCTCACCCTTCGAGGCATCGAATCCCAACTCGATTTCGCTTGGAGAACCTCGGTAGCCATAGTCGAACTGGTCGCCGTCGCTGCCCGGGTTGTAGAACACATTGACGAGGAGACGCGTCGGCATGTTGCCCGCAATCTCGATGTCAATTTCCTGATGGGGGGAGTTGCGGTGCAGAAAGAATCCCGTGATCACTCCTGGTACATCCGATGCGCGGAACGTTGATTCGAATCTCCCAAAGAGGTAGTCGGCCTGGCTCGTCAGGGCACCTGCGCTGTACTGTCGAACGCCCAACTCTTCTCGGCGAACATAAATCGTTGCACCCTCAGCCCGGTCGTACTCGACGTTCAGAGGACGGAACAGCGCCAGATTTCCAGTGAATGTGTCTGATCGTGCAGACCACCGCAACTGATCGAGCTTCCTAAAGCTCTCGTCGGCCTCGCTCCAATTTTCCTCGCCTTCCGGCGTTTGCGGTACCACCCCAATGCCGGTCCAGGCGTTTTGACTCGGCTCAACCACCCATGGTGATCGGTCCCACTTAGGTATCTTATGATTACGGTCGAGGACAGGTTGTCCATATTTTTCCGCGATATGCCTCTGCCCCACGTCGTGCAACCTCGGGAACGGGCACAGAGGTGGCGCGCACCTGAGATGATCACAGAGGATCCGCCAAGCATTGACTGCGCTAGGGTCAAGGGCGACAACGTCCGTGCCATCCAGGCTGGTTAAAATGTCTCGAAAGGTTTCGCTAGATGCATCGCTCCGGGACCCCGTTACGATGAACTTGGCTTGTGGATATTTGCGCCGAAGATCCTCGACCATCGACGCAAGGGCTCCCACATTGACGTATGCATCGAATATCCGATCAACACGACCCTCTCGAAGTGCGTTCAGCTCATGGATAGGCAGACCATCTAGGTCACTGCAGCATCGGTATCCGAGCATGGACAATGCCATCGAAAGGGATGACAGGCCCGAGTCAAGTGGGCCAAACGCAAAAACAGGAAGCTGGTTCGGACGAGAATTGAAAAGGGCCGCGCCCTCGCTGTTGATAGCTCCGATTTTAGATAGGGTTGGAAGAACCGAGTACGAGTTAGTTGAAGAAACATCTGTTCGTTGGCCGACAATGCTGCGCCTGGTGGCTGCCACTTTCAAGGTGCTGAACTTTTGGTTGATCCAAAGATCGACGGGTCCTCGGCACGGAAGTAAACGGAGAAGCTTTTCTGCGCCTTGTCGGGAAAGGATGTATCCCGACATATACCAAAGTCCGCGCACCGGCCTGAACACGTTGCTCGATATGAACGACTTTGGCGCGCCGTTTTTCACTTCCACATATGAAACGTAAAGAACATCAAGGTCTTCAGATCCTTCTGTTGCAATCGTGAGTTCTCTCCAAGCTTGATCAAGTTGACGAGCAAATCCTGGATGGAACCATACGTCGTCTTCAAGGATGAGAGCATAATTGTCCGTGCCCTGCGCAATTCGTCTCCACACCTCTATGTGTGATTTGGCAACCGCAACTTCTGCCCTACTCATCCGGATCGGCGCTTCAAGCTCGAATTTGCTAGGCAGCGTCCGAGGCTGGGGCTCGACGAAAAGTTGATCCGCCAACGTGTAATAGGGATCTACATCAGAGTCTCGTGGTGGATCCTTGATAAAACTTCTAGCATCTACAGCATTGTGCCGTTCCGTGAGGCCAAGAAGATCATTGCCGGACTCATCCTTGATGCGCCGGAGCTCTTTCTTAATGCGGGACCATCGACCTGGCTCGCGCTCGAGATTAATTACATAGATCCTTCCGATTGTCTGATCGCAAGGATCGCGTTGCCGCCCGAAAGCTTTTGATGTCTGCTTCGGCAGGATTAAGCGGAGGCAGTGTCCCAGATGAAACGCCAAACGAAGGATGGCGAATGGGGTGCGGGCAAGGTTCATTGATTGACCGAAAGCGGGAGCGCGCTATACGCTTTTTGATTGGACAACCTCCAGTTCCTAGAGTCATTGCGGTAACTAAGCGGCCATTGACTGGTGGATATCAGCTCCCAATCGTGGGCGACCTTTAGGGCTTCGACGGAGCATCCTTCGTTGATGATCTCGAAGACTGAGCGGGTGAGATTTCCCGGGCCGGTCGTCGCTTGAACCTCAGGCAACTCGGTGTCTCTGTGCGCTTCAAGAGATGCAGTTGCATTCAACAACGCTCTCTCCACGATTGGATGATTAGGCGGGGCGATCAGCGGCGTTGTGTTGAAGTAAAAAATCCATCCCGGCTTATTAGCGCCGGGCTCGGTGAAAATTGACGGTGGCACCATTTGAGCTGTGGGGATATCGTAACAGAATGGCTGCAGCTTCAATCGTCCATCCACAAAAAGGTGATCAATTGGCATGCCATGGTAGACATCGTCGGCGTCGATGTAGAAACCGCCCTCTAGGAGCACGTAAGCGTAACGGAAGTAGTCCGACATCATTGAAGGATGGTAGCAAGCCTTGAAAGCGTCTTCGTAGCGTTCCCCTAGCCCGCTCCGAATGAACTGGCTCGCCGAGATCATATCAAAGACTTCTAGCTCAAACCCTTCGCTTTCCAGTTGCCTCCAAGACTCCATGCAAGCTCTGACATCATCAGGTAATCGCTGCAAATCGTCCCAGAACTGCACGATACGTTTTGGCGTTGGGCCGGGCCACCTCGTTAAATCGAGCGGAGAGTGCGCACGTCGCTGCACTATATCACGAACGAAATTAGATCGCGCACGTTCGCAAGGCACCAGTGGATCTGCGTCAAAAGCTTGGCCCACATCTGCTGCATTCATTTGCGCTGTTCCCCCCTTAGCAATTTACTACATCTAGCTCGCGCGGTAATTGTGGGAAATCCCGTTTTCACGCGTCTACTCCGATTCTTGTGGACAGGGTGCTGCGGCGCTGGAGCGATGCCACTCGGACGGCGAGTTCCTGTCGGGTGATATGGACCGATTAAACTTTCTAGGTCAGCGATTTTTGGAGTTTCCGCGGGGTTCCCGCGTTAGGCTCGGACGTGAAGCAATCGCGATATTAATCAAGCGTTTGGATGAGGGAACGATCCCCGAGCGATATTTCGTTCTCAAAACTCGGAGATTAGGCCCTTGGCGGTGGCGCACCGGAGATCCAAAAAGACCCAGCGACCTGAGAAAATTTACTTAGATACAATCGCCGAGCGAGAAAAATCAGATTACTCTCTCTAAAATACTGCATCCGATTCGCTTTTTTAATCGGGTGGGGTTCCGCTTTACTCTGCGCCGAACGATGAGTGAAATATTAAATGTCAAGCGACGGCTACCAAGACGAACCTGATCTACAACCGCTAACCTTGATGCAAGACGATGGAACACCGCTATACAGGCCGGCCGAGTTGGTCGACGAGCTCAGGGAGCTGCTACGAAAACCTCGCGGAGGGCTTGCCAAAGCGAAGGCGAATATTTCGAGCGCCGCTCTGGTCTACATAATGCGGAACTTGCGACCTAACCGCGAAGAATCTTGGTATTTCGAACTTTGGAACGAGCTTGTGAGCCGAGCGAAGGGCCTCGCGTTCAGACGGGCCTCTGGTTTGTCGAAGCAACAGGCTAACGACGTAGCGCAGGAAGTATGCGATTGGCTCCATGAGCTTGTCTTTTCTGGTACCAATAATGCCGATGTTCTTGAGGCCTTTTTCGGAACGTCTGTGTTCCGGAAGAGCGTCGATGAGATCAGAAAGCTGAAGCGCCGGGAAAGTGTTGAACGTAACGAAACGGACTTTGAAGTGGGAGAGCGGTCAGCGCGGGATTGGATCGATAACGCTGGATACAGAAACGCCGGGCATTCCATGCCGCGCGCCGAAGCCGCAGCGCGAGTGGCTGCCGTGATGGCACGGTTGACCGAGCGGGAGCGAGCAGCTGTGAATGCGGTCTACGTGGAAGGCCTTCAGCAGAAGTCAAACGATGCAGACGAAATGACCGCCGCCAAGAAACTCAACGTGAGCTCCAGAAGGATAGGTGAGCTCTTGGCAAACGCCCGGAAAAGAGCCTCGGGAGACGAGGAATAGATATGAACGATGAATCCCAACGACTGGAAGACATCCTGATCGCACTGATGGACAAGGAGGATTTGGTCGATGACGACATCGTGGCCATGATCGAGCTCCATCCGAAGCACCGGGAAGAGATTCTGCAGTTCTACGAAGATTGGCTTACGGCGGACGACGGCCGTGATGGCCCGCGCCATGACAGTGGTTACGTGCCCGACATATCTCATTTGTGGACGCCAACGGGCGAAAGCCGGATTGAGAACCCATTTGAGCACCTGTCTCCCACGGACCTCAAAAAGATTGTGAAACGTTGCGGCCTCTCTCTTTCACTGATGACCTCATTAGAGGAGCGGGCAATCCGGGCTTCAACGATACCCCTCCTGCTAGTTCGCCAGCTTGCTAGGGAGGCCAAGTCTACCGTGAGGGATATACTGCGGTTCCTCGACCAAGACCAAACGACGCTCGCTTCGGATTTCCGTTCTGACCACGCCCCCGTCAAGAGGGAAAAGATCAGCTTCTCGGAGGCAATCGAATCGTCTTCACTGTCAGAAGACGCCAAAGACCATTGGCGGAAATTTTCGGAATGATGCCATGGAGAACATCAATTCCGTCCGACGCGCCGCGAACGAATTAAGACGCAAAATTGACCCGGGACTCAAGCAGCTCGCCGCGACCGAGATCATACGGCTCGCGCTCGACGATCAAAGTCTGACGGTGGAGAGGCTCGGACCAAGCGACACCAACCTCATGGGCGGTGTCGGCGTACTGAAGCGTCGCTATCTGGCGATATACGTGGCTAACGATCTCGATCCAGGCTTCGAGGCCGAGGTCATCGCCCACGAAATCGCGCACTTCGTTATACATCTCGAGGCCGAGATCAAAATCGAGCGCGGCTACAGCGCGCCAGGCGCCGGCGACCCGCTACAACGAGTCGAAGCCTATAGCAAAAAGGAACGGCGGGAAGCCCAGGCAAATGCCTTCGCCCGCGAGTTCCTTCTTCCGCGCGCGCTCGCCAGACGGCTTTTCCACGAAGGGAAACGCGCCAGGGATATCGCCACGAGCCTCGGGATTAGACTGGAGACGGTCTATCAACAGCTGGCCGACTCCCTACTGCTGCCGGAGGCCATCGAGAAGCCACCAAAAGCGCCCCGGCCTCCGGAACCGCTTGACGCTTCCCAGGAGGAGGCAGCCCATCACCTTGGATCGCCTTTCCTCCTCGAGGCCGGGCCCGGGACCGGGAAAACCAAAACCATGGTCGAGCGCATCGTGTGGCTGCTTGCCCAGGAACACGCCAAGGCCGATGACATATTGGCGCTGACATTTTCCAATAAAGCGGCGGAGGAGCTTGCCGAGCGGGTCGAACATGCCGTTGGGGCCAGCGCGGTCAACATCTGGAGCGGTACGTTTCATTCATTCGGGCTTGAACTCCTGCGTAAATACCACGACCGCTTTAATCTTCCGCCCGATCCGAAGTTGGTTGACACGAGCGAGGCGATAAACCTGCTGGAGGAGACACTTCCGGCCCTGCCGATCGTGCACATGCAGAACCTGTTCGACCCAGCTTTGGCGTTGAGAGACATATTGCGCTCGATTTCGAGGGCGAAGGACGAACTGATCGGACCGGAGGAATACGAAGTCCTGGCCGAAAACATGATGCGCGATGCGGACCGCGCCGATGCCAATACCGTCAAGGCGGCTGCCAAGTGTTGCGAAGTCGCCCTTGTTTACAAGCACTACCAAGCGACCCTCGATTCGATGCGGGCGGTTGACTACGGTGATCTCATCCGACTTCCCGCCGTCAGGATGAGGACAGACGAAGATTTCCGTCGTCAGCTCTCGGACAGATACAGGTGGGTTCATGTCGACGAGTACCAGGATATCAATCGCGCAAGCGCCATGTTGGTGAAGGGCATCGTCGGTGATGGAAACCGCCTCTGGGTCGTCGGAGACGCCAGACAGTCGATCTACAGGTTTCGCGGGGCGTCGAGCCGCAACATGGCGCGCTTCCGAAGGGACTATACGAGCGGTAAGCGGGGCCAGCTGAAAGTAAATTACCGATCCACCGATCCGATCCTCTCCCAGTTCAAAGCTTTCGGAAATAGGATGATCGTGTCTTCTTATTCTCTTCCGCTCGACATAAGCGCCAAGAGAACCGCGGTCGGTGGAACGCCGGAGATATTCATCGGAACCGATTCTCAGGATGAGATCGACATGCTCGCGGGAAATATACGTGAACTTGAAAAAGCGGGTGTTTCCCTCAGAAGTCAGGCAATAATTGCGCGTACCAACGGCATACTGGCCGAGATGGCAGCGGAACTCGAGGCCCGAGGCGTGCCCGTGCTATACCTGGGTCCGCTTTTCGAGCGACCCGAAGTGCGAGACATGCTGTCACTGCTGTCGCTGATCGTCCAGGATGGCTCTACGTTGTTCAGGGTGGGTACCTTCCCCGAGTACGGCATCGCGCCGCTTGAGCTGTCGCGCGTAATCGAGGAAGCCAAGTCTCGTCAGGTTTCGGTTAAGGCGCTCTTTGACCAGATATCAACGCTTGCTTGTGTCACCCCCGACACCATCCGCCGCCTTGCTCTCCTGGCAAGCCATCTGGACGGGTTCGGACACGGCACGACGCCTTGGCTTGCCTTGATGGAATACCTGTTTGATCGAAGCGACTACGTCAGAACGGTGCTAGCGGGCCAAAACCCGTCTGACGATCTTAGCCGCGTCGCGGTCCGCCAGCTGATCGAGGCACTCAGGACCATGCCGCTTGTAGGCGGTAAGCTGCCGATCGTCCGCGGTCTCGAACGTGTCAGGCATCTCGTGCTGCTGTCGGACGATCGGGAACTGCGGCGTCTGCCGGACGAAATGCATGACGTGGATGGGGTCCAGTTGATGACGATCCACGCCAGCAAAGGTCTGGAATTCGAGGCCGTGCACCTGCCCCGGCTTAAGCGAGGGTCTGTCCCCGCACCCAACCGTGCCGACGCATGTCCGCCACCTGTCGGTATGGTAACGGAGAACCCCGAAACGAACGCTCACGATGCCGAGGAGGAGTGCTTGTTTTTCGTGGCGATGTCCCGCGCGAAGACACATCTCAAGCTCTATCGCCCAGCTAGGTCGGGAGGCAAAACTTCAAATGCCTCGATATTCGTAGAGAGACTATCGATCCAGAGCGGAAGGCAGGTCGCGCCGGTAGCCCGTCTCTTCCCGGCTCCGACGCTGGAACCGATCAACGATTTCGGCTTTCCCGAGGGATTGAATGCCGCAGACATCGAGTCTTTCGACCAATGCGGAAGGCGATTCTTTTATGATAAGGTCGCCAAGCTCGGCGGCTCGGCCGAGAGGTCCGCCTATTTGCAGGCTCATGGATGTATTCTCGCGGTCGTCGCAGCGGCCCGCTCCGCAGATATTCCCTTGACGATCAACGCTATGCGCGGGGTCTTCGAGACCGCTTGGAATTCGACGAAACTTGTCGGTCACCCTTTCGAGAAACAGTATCGAGCCCTTGTCGACAGGATGATGGGCAATCTTCTTCCGGTTCTTGCCTCCGTCTCGAAGGCGACGCCGTTTGGGCTCGTGTTGGCCAATCGTCAGATCGCCATCGCTCCGGATTTCGTAAAGGGAGACGCGGGCTCGCGCGAGTTCCTGACAGTCCGGTCGGGCAAGCGTTCCATGACGGAGCAAGATAAGATCGCACACACGCTCCTGCTCGAAGCGGCGCGCGTCAATTTCGGCAACAGCTTCTCCTTCGAGACCTTCCACGTGATGGACGGCAACGCAGGACAGATCGAACAGACAGCGGCGAAGCGTGCGAACCGTATTGCGACGGCGCAAGACGCGATCCGGTCCATCGAAGACGGCCTTTTCCCGGCCAAGAGAAGTGACTTTCTGTGCCCCCGCTGCAGGCACTTCTTCATCTGTCCAGCCCCTCAGGCAAGTTCTTAAAAAAAGTTCACGACCGGGGCTCCTCTTTTCGTAGGGCCCTTCGATTGACCCTGTGAGACCGACGCAATCAGGCCAAGGTCCATAGGAAACAACGAACTATGTCTCTTATCGAAAACCCCGAGATCGACGATGTCGCACTCGCCGTGCAGGAAGATCGCCCCCTGCGCCCCGGTCGCTACCGCGTTTCGCTCGCCGTCGACAGCGTCGATTTCCACCCGCTTATCCTCGATGATCCGGTTCCCCTCGGCCGCCAGATCCTCAAGAAGGCCGGCATCAACGACATCGATGGTCACTCACTGTTTGTGATCACCACCGAAGGCGACTTCGAAGACGTCCGGGTGGATGAGGAGGTCGATCTGCGCGATCGTGCCGCCTTCCGCTTCATCGCTTTCAGCACCGATCCGCTCTACCGCGTCAAGCTCAACGAGGCGCGCATCGTCTGGGGCCGTTCTCTCATCCCTGAAGCGGTGCTACGTGCGCTCGCCGGCATCAACGACGATGAAGCGGTCTTCCTGGAAGTGCGTGGCGGCAAGGACAAGCTGATCGAACCGGGCACCGACGTGGATCTCGCCGCAGACGGAGTTGAGAAATTCATCACGGCGCCCAACAAGGTCACCTACACTTTCTTCGTCAACGGCAAGCCTTATGAGACCGATAAGAAGAAGCTTACCGGCGCGCAGATCAAGTCGATGGTGCCCGACTGGGATCCGCAGCATGACCTTTCTCTGGAGGGTGAGGGCGACGATCCGGACCGCATCATTGCCGATGACGAGGTAGTTAGCCTCGTCCCGAAGCATGGTGTCCGCCGCTTCTCGTCAGTCCCTAAGGCGAACTTCGGCTGATGCCCGGCGTTCTCGACATGCAGCTGGACCAGCTGCGGGAGCGCTTCGGCGACGTTCAGACCCGGCAGCTGCCGAGCGGCACCACGCTCGTCACGGTGCCTGACGTCCGCCTGCCGGAGGGGTGGTCGAAGTCGTCGACCACCATCCGCTTCATCGTCCCGCCCGGATATCCCTTCGCGCAGCTCGACTGCTTCTGGGCGGATTCTGATCTTCTTCTCGCGCATGGAGGCCCGCCGCAGAACTCCGCGCCAACTCCCGTCCCGGAGACCGTCGAGCCAGCACTGTGGTTCTCGTGGCATCTCACAGGACCGTGGAACCCTAATCGCGACACGCTGTCGACTTGGATGAACGTAATTATTGATCGTATGAGGCAGGTCCAATGAGTCGTGTTCGCTTTCCTTCGCCTCTCTATTCCAACCTGGCGTCGACGTTGCTCAACGCCAATGGTCTGGAAAGCTGCGCAATCGCATATGCCCATCATGATGCACGTAGCGACACGTGGGTTGTCGCCGACGCCAGCATCGTGCCGGAAGACGCATATGAGCACCGCACGTGCGTATCTGCTGTCCTGAAATCGTCTTTCCTCATCGACGTTGCAAATCGCAGCCGGGTCACCGGCATGGCCGTTATCTCGATCCATACGCATCCCGCCAGCTCTGACCATCCGCATTTCTCGCCCATCGACGATGCGGGCGAGACCGAACTGAATTCGTATTTTGTTCGGCGAGCGGCACCAACGCCACATGTCTCGCTGGTGATCGGGCCGAATGGATGCCGCGCCCGCCCCCTCGGAAAGGAAGATGAGATCGACGTATGGGAAGTGGGAGATAGGCTCTTGCTCCATTCGCCCAAGCAGGACGTCTCCGATCAGGAACGCGACGATCGGCAGGTCAGGGCATTCGGAGCCCCAGGGCAACGGCTGCTGCGCCGCCTCCACTTCGGAGTGGTCGGTGCGGGTGGGACCGGATCGCTCGAGTGCCAGCAACTCGCCCATCTCGGGGCGACTCAGGTCACGGTGATCGATCCCGACCTGGTCGAGGAGACCAACCTGAACCGTCTCGTCGGCTCCGTTCCCTCGGACGTTGGCCAGCCGAAGGTCGAGGTCGCGGCCAGGATGATCCGCGCGATTAACCCTGATGCCACGGTGACCCCGCTTCAAGCTGACATAGTCGACGAGGAGGTAGCCAAGCTCATCAGTACCTTCGATTTCGTCCTGTTGTGCACCGACTCTCACGCCAGCCGGGCGGTCGTCAATCAAGCCGCCTATCAGTATCTGGTGCCGGTTATCGATATGGGCGTCAGCATCACTGCGTCGAACGGAGCCGTCAGCCACATCACTGGACGCGTGCAGATGCTCGCCCCTGGCCTTCCCTGCCTGACTTGCTCAGGCGCGCTCGACGGCGAGGCAATCCGGCGCGAAATGCTGTCACCAGACCAACGCGCGGCGGACCCATATGTTCAAGGCATCCACGAACCCCAACCCGCGGTGCTGTCGATCAATTCGACCATTAGCTCACTCGCAATCACCATGTTGCTTGGAGCTGTCACACCGGTTCCGATCAAGCCTCGATATCAGATTTATGATGGAATTCGCGGCCGGGTGAAGGAGATGGCAGTCGCCGTGCAGCCGAACTGTGTGGTCTGCTCACCTATGGGAGCCCTTGCCAAGGGCCCAACCTGGCATTTGCCGGTCCGGCCGAAACGTCAAGATGGGAGCGACAAATGATAGACCCAGCACGAATGGTTAGGATGGTCGGCAATGCCGAGTACAGAGATCAGGCTGAAGCAGCACTTCTCGCTCCAGGTGATACATCCATGGTATTTCGCGTGCGGCCCAGATCGATCGTGATGGCATGCCCTGATGGGTGCGGCGAGACTCTGGTAATCAATCTCGACAGCCGCGCCGACAAGGCATGGCGCTTTGACATGCGCGGCGAAGGACTTACGCTATTTCCTTCAGTTTGGCGTGAAGGAGGATGCGAAAGCCACTTCATCGTTTGGCGTGGGCACATTCTGTGGTGTGATCGGTTTGAAGAAGGAAACAGTGAACCGGTCTATAATCCCGAGATCGAGGATGCTGTTCTGAGCGCGTTGCATGATATCAAGCCGCGTAGCGCCGTGGAACTCGCCGAGGCTATTGATGAACTCGTCTGGGACGTCAATCGCGCAGCAGGCAGGCTTGTAGGTCAGGGTCGCGCGCGCTCATGGAAGACCAAAGGGGGGTGGGTTTTCGTGCGAGCATAATGAGGTTTCCTGCTAACGGGAACTTGGTAAGGGCAACAGGAAGCGGAAAAGCGCACTCGAAGTCTTCACGGCTTAGCGCTTGACCAAGCGCCATCCGTTTTGCGAGCTGTTTCGCTTTATAATATCCCCCACGCCCGAAACCTCCCCCTCCCGGTCATCTCGCGCAGGCCAAGCTCCAAAACGATCCGCCGCGCCGCCTGCGGCGTGACGTCAAGCGTTTTCGCCACCATCCCGGCCGATACCACTGGTTTTGCCATCACCAGCTCGACCAGCTCCGGCAGCTTTGAAGACGTCCGGCGTCCGTCCAGCTTTCGCTGGAACATCGTGCGCGCCAACGCGAGCCGGTCATGCTCTTTCCGACCGATCTCCGCGGCCGCAATCAGGCCGTGAGCGATGGCGAGCAGCCGTGTCTCCCGATCACGATGCCGGCGCCGATCGACGGGAATGGTTTTGAGGCCGAGATTGATGGCGACGAGATGGGCGCCTGACGTGATGCCGGCCTGGCGCATGATCGACGCGCAAAGCAGCCGGCCGAGCCAAGGCGCGTGTTGTAGAACAGCCAGCTCGTTCCAGGCATCGAGGGCGACAATCGCCTGCAGCATAGCCGGCAGATTTTCGGCCTGGCGCAGCACGCTGCGCCATTCCTCCAGCCGTGCATCCTCGTCCCAGTCGAGATCATAAACCAGCGCGTCTCGGTCTGCCGCGCTGGCGCGGCCGGGCCGCGTTGCGTTTTCGATCGTGGCCTCCGATCGGGCCAGTACCGCATCGATGGCGGCATAGTCGATACCGGGAAGATCTTCGCCACTGTCCGCGTCTTCCCCCTCCCCTGCCGGATCCGACGCGTCCGCACGCCGAATGCGGCGGACCGCCTCTCCCTGGTTTGCGCCGGCCGACGTGATGTCCGACGTTTGTCGCAAAGTCCGGATACCCCCTGCGGACAAGGCCCAATCCGGCGACTGCGCAGCGATGCGCCTGCGGGTACGCAGCACGTCGCGGGCGATGGTCAGCTCATGGGCGGGTGTGCGAATATCGCGGGTGTCGTCATGGAGGACGAGGTCTTCGAGATGGACGAGTTCACCGTCGATCCACAGCGAGGCGCAGGCGTCAGTGAAATGGGTGCGCTCGATCCAGCCATCGCCAACGGATGAACGGGCAATCCGCTCATCGAGACGGGCAAGCGCGATGCCGGCGTCGAAAGCCGGTCGCATCAGGGCGCTCATGCTGATTTTCGCGAGATCGTAAGCCATTGAAATCATGGTACATGATTTGCTAAAGGAACTCTATATCAATATTGGAGTTCTTCACATGGGATGATTGTCGGTTGGAGCTCTAACCATCGATAAGTAAACCTTATCGTATTTTAAATAAAAACTCCTGAATATTCGAGGGTATCAGGAGTGATAAATGAGATTTGTACTACAGCGTCACGAACCTACAATGAGATACATTCAATAGGTATCCAATTAAACAATTTGAACCCAGCGTGCATACGGCAATCCATCGACGGAGCTCGCCCACGATGGCCAAAATTGAAGGCGCACAGTTACCTTTGCGCCTACCAGTTGCCCTTACCTATGATTGAGAATTTCGCTCACCCCATCCCCATCAAGCACTTGCTGCTCGAACAAGGCCGCCGTCAACCGATCAAGCCGCTCTCTGTTGTCATTGAGTATCTCGGCCGCCCGCCCTAGCGCTTTCTCAAGCCGAGCATGGACGCGGGCGGCAAGATCCGGCTGCGCATCGAGCACTGACGTCGGGTGTTTATCCTCACGGTAGAGCAGCGGCTGCACCGCGCCGAAGCCGAGACTGCGATCCATCGCCAGGGCAAGCCTGGTCGCACGGGCGAGATCACTATCCTCGGCGCCTGCCGAGCCGACTGAGACGGAGCAGAAGACAATCTGCTCTGCGGCCCGCCCGGCCATCAGCATCGCCAGCAGGTCTTCTCGGTAGCTCAGCGTGTCACTGCCGGACCTTTGGAATGCCAGAAGGCTGTAGCCGCCATCGGGCATGTCGATAGTGATCCCCTGGATCGGACCGAGCTTGAGGACGTGATGGACGATCGCATGGCCCGCTTCGTGTACGGCAAAGCGCCAACGCAGATCATGGGGCAACAGAGGTCGATGCATCCGAATGCCATCCTCAAGGTCCTGACAGCGCATTGGACGCTTCTGCCTCCGGGCGACCTGACGCGCCTCGCGTACGATGCGCTCGACATCGGCTCCCGTGAGCCCCATCGCGCGGGTTCCCAGGCGCTTCAGAACCGATTGAACGGCGCTCTCACCTGATCCGGTATTGATCATGGCTTGATGTGTCATTGGCTTCCTCCATTCAGCGCTGCTTTTTGACTCAGGCTGTCGCCGGCATCCGAGGGCAGCTCGGCGATCTCGGGCTTCCCCTTGGTTGGCACCTGCCCCTCGGCGACCAGCATCTTCAGATCTTCACCGAGATGGTGCCGGAAGATTTCGGCAAGGGTCGCTGTGTCAGGCCGCGGGATTTCGATGTGGGTCTCCAGCCGTCCGGAGCGTTTCAAGGCCTCGTCGATCTGCTCCGGTCGGTTGGTGGCGCCGACAACAATCAGGCCCTCGCCCTTGACCGCACCATCCAACAGTTCGAGCGCTTTGTTGACGACACTATTCCAATAGTCCGCGTACTCGCGCTCTGCCGGCTGGCGTTTTCCGATGCCGTCGATCTCGTCGATGAAGAGGATGGCGGGAGCCACGGCACGCGCCTCGGCAAAAGTCCGGGTCATACGATTGAGCACGTCGCTCAGATGCGCACCCTGCAACCAGGTCGACACCGAACTGACGACGAGTGGCACCTGCAGGCTGTTGCAGAGCGCCCGGGCGAATGTCGTCTTGCCGGTCCCGGGCGGTCCCGAGAGGAGCAGTTTGGTGCTCATGTCAGACCATGGAAGGATCGAGGCTCGGTAGTCATCAAGGTCGGCCTTGAGATCAAGCGCCCAGGTCTTCGCCTTGCCGTATCCGGGCAGCGTCTCGACCGCGAGGCTCGGCGGGCTGCCGTCTTCGTTCCAGGGCTTTGGCTGAATGACCTCGGCCCCGGACGGCTTGTCGCGTCGCCATCCTCCGCTGCTGCTGTCTTGCCCAGTAGCCGAGGTATCGTGGTTTGCCTTGCCAGGCTTCTGTTTCGACGTGCTGGAGCCACTTGAGGAGCCGTCGCTCTCGTCGTCGTCATTCTCGCCGTCGCGCGCGGCGATCCGGTTGCGCTCCGTGAGCGACGCAAGGATCGCAACGACCTCGGCGGCACTGCGCCCCGGTCTGAACGCCAGCACGATGTCATCGATCGTGAGGTAGTGAACATCATACGCATTGGTCCATCGATCGAGTGGCAACCTGCCATTTGGGCCATAGACTGCTTCGAGCATCAGGACGAGGAACGGGTAGTCCAGTCGCCCGCCCTCCAGGTTGATGTCGGCCGCGATACTGACTGCGTCCGGAACACCTTTCGCATCTTCGCAGATTGCAACGACGGGATAGTCACGCCGCAGCGCATTGAGGAGCCGCCGCTGCAGATTGCCGCCTGCCACGCGACGCAAAAGGTGACCGAGCAGCAGAACGTATGTTCGTCCGGGGCCTTCGTCCCCGGCGATGGTCATGTCGTCATAGACATACTCCCCATCGAGCCCCTTGAGATCGCCAGCGGGCACAAAGCCCGGGACTTCGATCAGCCGTCGGATTGCCGCTTCGAAGCCGACAATGGGCGCATGCAGGGCAATCACCGGAGCCGGCATGGCTGCCGCGCGTGTCACGGTAGCCAAGGTCACACGGGCTCTCTCGATCGTCCTCGCAAGGACGGTGGCAGCAATGATGTTGCTGACGAGCGGACCTTTGCCAGCCTGGCCGATGAGGCTTAGGGCATAGGCGCGGTTTGCATGATCGGCATCAGACAGGCGCTCACTTTTAGAACCGGACTTCCGCCGAGATGTCGATCGCAGACCCGCGGGCACTGCGCCTTCGAACGCTCCCGCCGCTGGCTGCAGATAGTCGCCAAAGTGCCGCCGCACCCATGCCAAGTCCTTGTCACGATCGCCGGTGAGGGACGAGGTGTCGAACACGGGCGTGTAGCGCCGGGTCATGTGACCGTCGATCTCGATGGCCTTCACCTCCAGCAATCCGTTGCGCAGCGCATTGCGCCTCGCCTCGCGCCGGGCAAGCTGTTCGAGCCGGTGAACCAACAAACGGGCGATCTTACTCATTGATGTTACCCTCCGCAGTCTCGGCAATAATTGCCAAGTCGGATAGGCCAAGGTCTCGTGCCCGCAAGGCGCGTTTCCGGAGATGGCCCGGCTCTGGCCGGGCGCGCTCGCGAACCCTGCGACGCTGGATCTGCATGGCGGTGTTGCGGCTGCGCTTGGCGAGCCAATCCATAACCACTTGGCAGGCTGGATCGCCACGCTCGATATGGACTAGCAGGTGGGCCATCACGCGAGGCGGCACGATTCCGGTAAGTCCGTCTTGCGTTCGAACGTGAGCAAGTGCGAGGCCGATCGCGACGGCAGGATCATCCGTGGGCGATTGATCGGTGGGGGCACTCCGGGTGCGGAGCAAGGCATCGTGGGGACGGTGGCAGTCAAGTGTCGTCGGTCGGTTGGTCGAGGTGACCGCTTCGCAACGCATGCGCGGCAGCCCCTCCGAATGGATGTCAGAAGACATGGGAACTCCTTGGCCGGACCACATCGGGGTCCAGCGCCAACAGGGAATGGGAATGGTGAGGAAAGCCGCGGGCGCCAAGCCATTGCGGCCAACGCCTGCAGCCCGACGACCAGCGTCTGGCTGCAGCGTTCAGATCATCGAGCGGATCGGGTCAGTGCGTCCCAGGGCGTCTGGCATAGCCGATGCGGAAGAAGACCGGGCGCGGCTCGTCGTCATCTATAGTATCGACCCGCTCGAAGCGCTCTTCGTCCCAAGGGTCGCGATCCAAATCTTCGTCAAACGATCGGGCCGCCATGTCTTCCTCAAATGTTCGGCTCGGACCGTTGAGGTTGATCCGAGGTGGCTTCGGCGCAATCAGCGCGGCTTCAGTGTCGGCTGCCGCTTCGGTGAACCGCTCGTCGACCCCAATCGCCTTGCGCGCTTCGACCTCAAGAAGCTGCTGCACTCGGGCACCGAAGCGGCGGCGTAGCTCGGCCATGCAGGCCGCGGCCCCGTCGATCTCCAGCAGGTCATCGATTTCGGAGAGCGCCCAGATGCCGGTGGCGTGATCACTCGGACGGCTGGCTCCATCGACGATCGCCACCTCCACTGTATCGACCATCAATCGCTTTTGCGTCTTGTACAGCCAGTCCGGCAAGACCATCGCCGAAGCCATCATCTTGGTCTTGAGTTCCTCGAGCCGGCTCGTGTCGCCATAAGAGGCAAGCGATCGCTTGAGGTCGAGGATGTAGGCCGTATGTCGCGCCCGGTTGACCACGATCAGGTCCGGTGTGTAGCTGCCTTTTGCTGGCGACTCGCAATCGAGTTTGATGCCGTCGAGGCTCGACCAGTCATTGCCGGACACAGCTTCGAGAGCGGCTTTGACCAATGGCAGTTTGAGCGATTGCGTCAGCACCAGCACATTCGGGTTCGCTCTCGCCACACGTTCAAACGCGTATTCGAGGAGCTTCCCTTCGCGGAACGAGACCGCCCGGACGAGCGACGCGATGTGAACATAGTGGCCCAAGATCTCATCTTCGGTCGGTTCGCCGTCCGTGATCGCGGTAATGGCACGATCGATGAGGACATCGAGATCGGCTTCGACGTCTGCGAAGCGGACGAGGTGCGGATGGCGGCGCAGCACGGCTGGCTCGCGGACCGGCGCAGCAAGGGCGTTGCGGCCAAAGCCGAAAGGGTTCGGGCGGGAGCCCGAATGGCCAAAGCCGGTATCGGCGTTGCCCATGAGATTGGTGGTCGAACGGAGAACTTCCCCCTGAGGGGTTTGAGAAGTAAACGTGGTCATAGCCCGATTCCTTTCGCAAGAAGGCTGAGGGTCAGGCCCTTGTCAGTGGTGCAAACACTGGCTTGGGCCGCTTGTTCCGGTCATCCGGAACGCCCTTACCCTGGCAGGACCCGAGGTCGGGCTCAAGGACCCTGGGCACACAAAATGAGAACGAAGCCGGTACAAGGTTAACGGCGGGCTCACGATGCTTCATGAGCGCCCCTGCCCGACCCCAAACTCCGATGGCCTTGTTCGGGTTTAGCCACCGAACACCCAAACAAAAAAAAGGCCGACTAGCGGCCCCAGGGAAGGTTTGGGGGAAGGCAATGTTGCCGCCTTCCCGATCTCGACGCCGGTCACACCGCCATCACGGGCAAGGACACCTCGTCGAGGTTTTCGTCTTCAACCTCGGCCTCGTCCTCAAACTCGTCTACGACCTCGATCAGTTCAGACGTGTCGAGCGACGGAACCGCCTCAAGCGTCTGACGGCTTTCAAGGTCATCGTTACCTTCGACAGCGTCCGTAACGTCGGGGCCGGTTAGCTTTGCTTTCCGATCTTTCGAGATCACCCAGGACAGGACGGGCATGGCTTCGCCCTCGAGCCACTTGCGCAAATCGACCATTTTTGGCCAACGATCCTTGTCGGACAGTTGTGTCAGCACGGCTTCGACCCGCGCCCACTGACTGCCATAGGGGAACATCACGAGGCTTTTGTGTTCGGTCCTGACCTCAGACGACCCCACAAACTGCGTCAAATTGCGAAGTTCGTTTCGGGCGGTGCCTGCCGAGAGCGTCAGCACCTCCTGCAGTTTTTCCTTATAGAGCCGCTTGGCTTTCAAAGCCGCATCCATGACCCCGACGATCACCTGAAGGCGGGCAAGGAAGATCTTCTGTCCCTCGCGGGATTTAAGGGCAATCAGCGCCTGAAGTCCGCTCACGCCGCCGATGTCATAAGGATTGACGCGGGGTTTCTCCTGGCCATCAGACAGGATGGCCCTGGCATCCGAAACCCGGACCTGACCGTGCTCCTCGGCAAGCTTCAGCACTTGGCGGATTTTGTCCGGCTCCGCATGAGCGATCGTGAACAAGACGGTCGAACTGATATTGAGATCGATCATCTCGTCGCGGAACGCCTCGAGGTTCCGCGAGACGGCAATGAAGCCGGTCGCCGTGCGCGCAGCGATCCCGCAACGGCTGCTCACCCATTTCGCGAACGTCGGGGCCTCCAGCACATCGGCGGCTTCATTGAGAATGTCGCCGATCAGGAAGGTCTGCTCCGTCGAGCGGCGACCGAGCTCGAAGATGCGCTCGGCTTTGTTCTCGAGCAGGTTCTGAAGCGCTGGATCGATCTTCAGCTTTTCATATGTGTGGGCGGGGGTGGTGGGGGCCTTGGGCTTGGTCTTGGTCTTGGTGTTCATCTGGTACTCCAGTTACGCGTTACAATCATCCGACACACGAAGGCATCAGATAAAGCTATTATCGTCCAAATCATCAGACTATGCAAATCGCACTCAAATTCACGGCAAGCACAATCTACGTAAACGCACCCACATTCGCAGCCAAATCCTCCATGAATACCAACACCTAAACATGAAGTTAACCATACTAATATACAGATCAGGCATTCATGATTATACTTTTGGCGTCATTACATAAATCACCAAGCAGGTGCAGGTACATTTTCGCAGCCACGCCTGCGTCCTGCTCGCTCGACGGCCGCCTCCTGTGGGTAGGCAAAGAGCATTTTTTTCTACCCAGCGGCTGCTCGAAGTATTTTCTAGATCACTCAAGGTAAAGCCGCCGAGGGTCGCGGCGACGGCTGGGACGGCTCACGTTCACCCTCACAAGTCATCGCGCGTCTGCTCAACGTGCACGCACGTCAAGACAAATGCGCATCAGCGATTCCGACCTCTGGACATCCGATTCAGAACGCTGGAATGGCGTTTCGGCAAACGCCGTTTGCAATGATGCGGGCATCGCAGCGTGCCTTGCCTCGCCGACCAGTTCAGCCAGACGTGTCGAAGTGATCGAACTGTGGACACCAACAGCATTGGCCTCCGGTCGCTCCCAGCATTCATCAGCGCTTAAACTCTCGCCGATACCCGTGATGATTGACGCATTCGTTCCGCTTGGGGATCAGGAGTTCCGATGAGTAAAAAAAGCCGTGTTGCCGCCGACCGGGCCGAGGCCTTGGAGTCCGCGCTCAGAACCATCGAGGCGATCGACCAGACCGCTCCAATGGCGCTCCTCGACATCGGGATTGCGCTTTCGGAAGTTTTTGACGAGAAGCCATCATCGAAGGTGGTGTCGTCTATCGTAGAACGAACCGGTATCAAACGGTCCGTTATAGAGCGGGCTTTGTACGCCGAGTTCGTCCTTACTCCTCATCGCGCGAACCTCGAACGCTTGGGCGTGTCCGCGGAAGTGGTCGCCGCTCTGGCTGAAGGGGAGGAGCAGGACGTTGACGGCGGCGCGCAGGCACTTCAAACCTACCCCGGGATCTCTCTGGCCGACCTGCAGATCCTGATGAACTCGAGCGTCGAACCACGTGCCTATCAACCGCCACACCATGCAATCCTCCGCTTCGATATGGCGAGCATGGAGGAGCTGGCAGTCATGAAGACACGCAGCGGGTTTCGTATCTTCCGGGAGATGCTCAGCCGCACAATTCAGTTGATCAACCGCCTCGAAGAGGTCGGCTTTGACCACGACGAATCCGAAGACATCCGGCGGCAATTGCATATCGCCTGCGAGCACCTGGATACAATGATCGATAACCTGATCCTGCTTCCGCATCCGCTCGCCTCAAGCCCTAGCCACATGTTCCCGGCCTGGCCGCCCCAGGCGTCTGCATGGAACCAGCTTCTTGATAGTCTAGGGGAGCTCCATGATGTCAGTGAGAGCTCTATGCCTGACGTCGTCAAAGTGCGCGCGATGATGCAACAGCTTCTGGGGTCGCCGCTGCAGCCTTGATCATGCCAGTAGAACCAGAGCGCAGAAGTCGTCTTGACCTGCAGGCAAATCATCCTGCCGCCATCTCACATCGAGACAAATTGCGCATCAACGATTCCGAAGTCTGGAGATCCGATTCAGAACTGTGGAAGCACGTTTGTGCAAACGCCGTTTGCGCCGTTGAAGTCATCTCGACCTGCCGCGATTTACCCGCAACCTGTCTCAAGTTGCGCATTCCTGATTCAAATGTCTGGATTTCCGATTCATCAACCGGGATTTTCGATTCAGCCTCGAGCGAGGTTGCTGCGCTCATGCCGGTCTGGCATGCAGGCCACCTGTTGGTTTAAGGGGACGGGATGACACGCAAATCGGACGAGCTTCGCAATCGCGAACAGCGGGAACGCCAGCAGCGACTGCGCGACGCCGATCGCAAGGCAAGGCGGCCAAACCGCGACGATGTCGCCCGCACCGCCCTCTTCATGATCGTTTCTGCGATGGCGGCACGCAAGGCAGAGGCGGAACTCGATGAGCTGCAGGACCGCGTCGTCGCTCTTCTGGTAAAACAGGGCTTCGATGAGCGAGCATCGGATGCCGTATTCGATGAGCTTGCTGCCAAATACAGAACAGGAGAGTGGCCATTTCGTCGGAAGCTTCACCTGGGCGAGGCAGACGGTGACGAACTTGAGAACTGATCAGGTTTCTCGCCTGCCCCTGATCGGTGCCTGCCAGATGCGCTATCGCGTATCGCCTTTCACAAACCCCGTTTGCAAGATCTGACACATTCCCCCCGTTACTTCACAAAACGGCGTTTGATTCTGAATCGGATTTCTAGAGGGTTTCGGCCTATCCCCGGCGACCGTCATATTGTTGCGCGCACGCAACACTGCCCCATCTAAGTCAACGGTTGCCAAGCGGTTAACAACCATAAGCTGCCGGTCAAGTGCTCAAACTTTTCAGGCAAAGGCGCTGTCCCATTTTGAGAATCGACCGGATTTTGCTCAAGCTTCATTTATCTAACCAACAATTACAGGGACTTGCGTGATCGCAACTCCTGTGTTCTCTGGCTGGCAGCAGTGTTCAACCCAGGCCAGTCCAAGGAACGGAAAGGAGGCGCCCATGTTCGATTACGGCCATGTCACTGGCGCCGTTATGCCGCCGTCAGGAGACCCAGAGTGCCAGACCACGCCCGAGTTCGGGGTCTGCACCGGCCGCATGCCCGAGAAGGCTCTCGGCGCAGATCACCGTCGAATACGACGGCGAAGATCTGTGCACGAAAGGAGCCACTATGCTGCATGCACCCCAATCAGCGAACGGGACGTTCAGGTTCATCTATTCCGAGGATGACAACCGGCGGATCGAGGAATACCACCGGCAAAACGAGGCGGCGGTTGATCGTTTTCTCGAGCTGATCGAGCAAACTCCCGGCGTTGTGCGGGACGGTTACCACGTATTCCGGAAGCCGATCTGGGTGACCGTGACCGATGAAGGTTTTGCGGCATCGCCCAAGCCGCCACGGCGCAAGGACCTCGTCGGTCCCGGGACGTTTGTTCAGTTCCAGATCTGCGAGCGCCGTATCGGTGAACGCTCGGTAGAGGCCTTGACCCTTGCGCACATCGTCGGATGCATGCGCATTGGCGACCTATTGTCGGTGAACAAGCGCTTGGCAAAGATCGACCAGGATGCGGCCCGTGGGCTGTTGATGCAATTCGTATCCACTGTCCAGCATCAGGTCTACTCGACGGCGCACCATATGACGAAGCCGGTCCCCCAACCTTAAGCACACGCGAAGCGCCAGGTCATGACGACCTGGCTCTGGCCGGGGCTCCCAAGCCGTCCCGGCCAGGCTAAGCATGTCTCTCACGCGCAATCCGTTTATGAATGAGCACCCAATGCCCAAGAAAGTATTGTTTTACGCCCGCTACTCGACCGACCGCCAGAATGAGGTCTCGATCGAGACCCAGACGGAACTCGGCAAGAAGTTCGTTGCCGACAGGGGCTGGACGCTGTGCGGCGTTTACTCCGACTCCGCAATCAGCGGCACGTCGTTCACCTCACGCCCCGGTATCCAGCAGCTTCTCGCGCATGTAAAGCGCGAACAGATCGATGTGGTGCTCTGCGTCAATGTCGACCGCCTGTCGCGCGATGTCGAGCACACCTCGAAGATCCTGAAGGATCTCAATTTCCACGACTGCGCCATCTGGACCGTCGAAGCCGGCCGGGCGGTCACCGATATGGAGCTGCACATGCGCTCCACGATGAGCCATGAACTCGTCGAGCAGGGCCGGACCCGCACCCGCGAGGGTATGAAGACGGCCGTTCGCAAGGGGAAGGCAACCACTTGTCTCTCCTACGGCTACAAACTTTCCCAGCAGCGCGATGCCAACGGTGACCGCCTCAAGGGGCTGAGGGAGATCGATCCGGTCAAGGCCGAGATCGTGCGCGGGATCTTCAAGGACTATGTCGATGGCGTCTCACCGGCCGCCATTGCTCAGAATCTGAACGACCTGGGTATCCCGGGTGCACGGACCAAATACTGGCGCGACACCACCATCCGGGGCAGTGTCACTGATGGGACCGGCATCCTCAACAACTCCCTCTATGTGGGGAAAGTCGTCTGGAACAAGCAGAAGTTCCGCAAGGACCCGACGACAGAACGGCGAACCTCTCGTGCAAACGACAGGGACGAATGGGAGTTCAGGGACGAACCGAAGCTTCGCATTATTTCGGATGAGCTGTGGGAACGGGCAAAGCAGCGCCAGGCCGAGAGCCGGGAAGAGTACGATCGGCACTCGACGAACCGTCTCAACGCAACGCACCGTCCGGAATATCTTCTCAGCCGCATGCTCCAATGTGCCGAGTGCGGCGGGCCCTACGCGATCAGCGGAAAGGATCGCTATAGCTGCACCAACCGCAAGAAGCGCCTGCCGATCGATGAGCTTGACGGGGAATGCTGCACTAACAGCAAGACGATCACCCGCCATGAACTCGAAGAGCGCGTCCTCAACTGCCTTCCAGTCGCGTTTTACTCCGTCGACATCTTCGACCGGATTTCGAAGAAGATGATCGCCCACGAGGTGGCCAAACTGAAGAGCGCCCCTTCCCGCAAGGCGCAAGTCGAGGCCGAACTCGCAAAGATCAAAGCGGCACAAACGAGCCTGATGCAGCAGATCCAGGACCGGCATGCGGAAGGCCGGCCGCGACTTGCCCTCCTCGACGACCAGCTCGACGAACTCGAGGCAAAACGCGAAGAGCTCGCCCGAGAACTGGCGACAGTCGAGGAGCCGGCAGTGGATTTTCAGGGGAAGATCGAGAAGCTGAAGGCGCAGTTTAACCCGGCAAACATCGAGATTGGGATCCGCAAGCTGATCTTCCTCGCGCGCAACAACGCCGACGAAGCGGTCAAACAGCGGCTGATGCCGATCGTGCGTGACCTCATCCAGACCGTCGTCATCGGCAAGACGCCGGGCCATCAACCGGCAAGTCTGCAGGTGCATGGTGACATCGCCCACATCATGGCTTCCATGGACGCGATCGATGTCATGCAGCAGCAGTTCTTCGCTGCTGCCCAGAACGACCTGATGACGCGTATGGCTTCGGGAGAGATCGACACGGAGGCCAAGAAGAACAAGCTCATCGAGGCTTATATCGATGAACTGTCACGCAAATTGCCGGAGTGGGAGAATTTGCAAGTCTCAGTGGTTGCGGGGGCAGGATTTGAACCTGCGGCCTTCAGGTTATGAGCCTGACGAGCTACCGGGCTGCT
>NZ_QJRY01000004.1 GCF_003205195.1 Peteryoungia wuzhouensis | reverse complement strand
TCCACCCCGGCGCCGGCCCCGCCTCGCCTGACATCGCATCGTCAGGTGTATCCGAGGGCGGGACAGCTGTGAGTCTAAGGGAGGAAAAATGGGCGGGGATGAGAAAATGTGTCGGGGTTTGATTTTGTTGGGAAATGTTCGGAATTCATCCCCCTTTTTTCGCCAATGCGTCCGAACGTACGGCCTTTGCCCCTCACCCTACCCTCTCCCCGCAGGCGGGGAGAGGGGGGCGCAAGCGGTGGCCGTCTCGGCCTTCTCCCCGCCTGCGGGGAGAAGGTGCCCGAAGGGCGGATGAGGGGCGGTTGCGGCTTGCGCGACGCCCATCCCCCCCTTGCGGGGGAGAAAGCGAAATCGAGGAATTGGCCCGATCAGGGCCAAACCTCAGATTTCGCAAGAGAGGGGCTCGGTGATGTCGGTGCCAACGGAACCGTGCCCCTCTCCGGGAAAATCTGAAGTCTAGGCGGCTTGCGCTCGCCTAAGCCTTCGATTTTCCGTCCTCCCCCGCATGGGGGGAGGTAGAGCCGTCCCTATTCCTTTTCCTCGATCGGCAAGGCCGAAAGCTTCAACCCCATGCCCTTCATCAGTTTGAGGACGGTGGCGAACTCCGGATTGCCGTTTTCGCCAAGCGCCTTGTACAGGCTCTCACGTCCAAGCCCCGTCTCTTCGGCGATAGCGGTCATGCCAAGCGAACGGCCGACTGTGTTGAGCGCCCTCCGGATTTCGGCAGCATCGCCCTCTTCCAGCGCTGCAGTTATGTAATCGGCGCGTGCTTCACCAGGCTAATTCGTCACGAGCGTAAAGCGTGCCGTTGCACTATCCCGGGCCTCAACATTACCTCCCACTGTTCTGTCGACGTTCGCGGTCACTTCAAAACGATATAAACCAGGGCCATCTGCCAGGAATGATTTTGATCCTGAACCGACGACGTCAGAGAAATCGACCGATTCTTTTTTCTCTTCACGCAGCTGCTGTCCGCGCCAGTCCCTGACGCTGATGGTGAGGCGCCCTCTCAAGCTTTCCGGAACGTTGTCGTATTCAAGTGTTAGCCTCGCTCCGGATTCTGACCGGACCAAGGCGGAGATCGACGCGGCAATACTGGAAGTGGCGACCGCCGTGGTATCATGTCCCGTCTTCCCGATCCACTGGCCGGCTACGCAGCCGGCCACTGTTACGTAGTGACCACCTGATGCAATAAGATCATAACTAAGTTCAAGTGTATTTTCCTTGATTTGTTTAACACTTGCATAAGCAGACGCCGCAGAAGTCTTGCGATCAATTCCGTCCCTGCATTCACTTGTTTCTGATCCAGTACGCTGCACTGCAGCAACCTCTCCTAGGGGTTTTTGGTCACGAATAAGGTTTCCGATGTTGCCTCGGCCACCACCTCCGACTATGGAAACGTCAGCTACACCGGATGCACTATAGAGCACATCGCGTTCGCAGACTGGTTGATTGGAGAAAAAATCTACGGGAAGGAACCGTACTCCGATAACACGTGCTTCGCTGGCCGTTAGCGTTGACTTTGTTGTGCTAGTTACGCCGCCACTCCCACCCACTGACGCCGTTATAGCCTCAGACTTTACGGCAGCGTCAAGTGAGAGAAGTTGATTTTCAGAATTATAGAGCTTGTACGAAAGACCTTTTGCCACAAGAGCGGTGCCAATAACACGATACTGTTGAGACTTAATATAATCTACGCAAGACCGCTTTACGGAGCAGCTTGATAGCGCCTGATGGGCGGAAAGCTCATCTACGTTTACCGCCCACGCATCCTCTGTCGAGAGCTCAACCTTTGAAACGGATTTGAAGTTTGGTCCAGCTTTCAGCGACAACGCCTCAAGTTTTGGAATTTGCAGTTCTACTCCCTCTTTGAGACTGCGATCTACGTCGTAGGTAAAAGTGGGTATGCTAATCGAGGAGTGTTTTGACAATTCTGCCTTGATGGCATCGCCATCTGCACCGGGAATAATGCAAGAATCCCCAAACAAATTTCCTCTTGGGAGAGGCACCCTCTTGTCCGTTACCTCGTTGGCTACAGCCTCTACGAAGCTCCCAGGCGCCACGAAATTGTCGGCCGCCAACACCGCCATACATTCGAGCTTCTGCTGATCTCGCACGAAGTCGCACAAATGGTCTAAGACGATCACCGGCTTCACGGGCCAAAAGAAAAAGCCAAACAGTGCCGCTATCATAATAAATATTGCACCGGAACCAATATAACGGTTCATGATTAAATTCCAGCACAATACATTTTCAGTGAAAATTTAATATTGAAGCACCTAAAAGCGGAAACACGCAGAAACAAATTCACATCACAGTGCGATAGCAGCAAACCAGGACATCTTAATTCGCGCAAATACCAATTGCTCACTTTTGACCCCCTCTCCCTCCAGAGGAGTAGTCTGACTAAAAATTTAAGTGAAGTCTAGTTTTTTCTACTTTTACGCGACTTATGTCAGGACACTGACGAACATAAGAACCCGCCGGCCTCACGACCGACGGGTCCATATCCCTCTGAACTAAACTCTCAGCCTCAGCTGCGCGGCTTCAAGTTCTCCGGATCATACAGCGGCTTATATCCCACCGCCGCGACCTCGACGGGGAAGCTCTCGGCGAAGTATTCCACGGTCAGCTTCCGGCCCACCTCGCAATACTCCGCCGGCAGATAGGCGAGTGCGATGTTCTTGCCGATGGTCGGGCCGAAGGCGACCGACGTCGTGTAGGAGCGGCGGCCGAGGCTGTCGATCAGGACCTCGCCGGTGGCGGGGTCGACGACCGGCATGGAGCCGACGGGGTAGCGGGCGACGCCCTTGCTATCGACATTGTCGGTCATGACGAGCGTGCAGAGCATCGCCGGCTGCTTGTCACGGGCCTTGTATTCGAGATGCTTGGCCTTACCGCGGAAATCCGCTTCCTTGACCTTCGGACGCGCGAGATCGGCCTCGATCAGGTTGTACTGGGTCAAGAGGTCGGCGTTCTGCAGGCGCAGGCTCTTTTCCATGCGGCGCGAATTGGCATAGGTTTCGACGCCGAAGGCCATGACGCCGGTGGCGCGGAGCGCATCCCAGACGGCAAGGCCGTCTTCGTATTTCATGTGCAGTTCCCAGCCCTGCTCGCCGACATAGGAGATGCGGAAGGCGGTGACATGCTTGCCGGCGATTTCGATCGGCTTGATCGCTGCGAAGGGGAAGTTTTCCGGATCGAGACCGGCGGGGTCGGCGACGGCCTTTTTCAGCGTGGCGCGGGCATTCGGGCCCCAGATGCCGATGGTGATATACTTCTCCGAGGTGTCGGTGATGGTGACATCAAGGCCACGATCTTCCGCCACGCGCTTCATGTAATAGAGGTCGCGCGGGCCGGCATCGGCGCCGTTCACCAGGCGGCAGCGGTCGGCCATGCGGAAGACGGTGAAGTCTGCGCGCACCATGCCCTCGTCGTCGAGGAAGTGGGTGTAGATACCCTTGCCGATATTCGCGTCGCCGCCGATCTTGGCGGCGCAGAGCCATTCCAAAAGCTCGACATGATCAGGACCTTCGATGTCGACCATGTGGAAGTGGCTCAAGTTGACGATGCCGCAATCCTCGCTCATCGCCAGATGTTCGGCATTCGAAACGCGCCAGAAGTGTCTGTTATCCCATTCGTTTTCACGGACCGGAACGCGATCGCCATATTTTTCAAGGAGATGCTCGTTGGCGGCGTAGCCATGCGCGCGCTCCCACCCGCCAAGCTCCATGAAATAGCCGCCGAGCTCGACTTCGCGCTCATACATCGGCGAACGCTTGACATTGCGGCCGGAGGCATAGGGCTCGCGGGTGTGTACGGCGGGGAAATAGATCTTCTGGGCGGCCTCATAGCAGCGGCCCTCGATGAACTTCTCTTCCAGCTGGTGCGGATAGAAACGGGCGTAATCGATCGAGGAATGGTCGATTTCCGTGCGACCGTCGGTCATCCAGTCGGCGATCAGCTTGCCATAGCCGGGGCCGTCCTTGACCCAGATGGCGACGCAGTACCAGAGGCCGCGCACCTTCTGGCTTTCGCCGCAGGAGGGGCCGCCAGCAGCGGAGACCTGCAGCAGGCCGTTGAAGCTATGGCTCTCGTTATAGCCGAGTTCGCCGAGGATCGGGGTGAGCTCCATGGCGCGCTCGAGCGGCTCGAGGATCTGCTCCATGTCGAGGTCGCGCTGCGAGGGCGAAAGCCGCGCCTCGTGCTTTTCCAAGAGCTCGCGCGGATGGCACATGCGCGGATTGCGCTGCTCGTAATAGCCCCATTCGATCTGGCCGCCTTCGGTGGTCTTCGGGTCGCCGGTGTCGCGCATATAGGCGGAATTGCCCTGGTCGCGCAGCAGCGGGTAGCCGATTTCCTTGCCCGTGCCTTCGAACTCGTTATACGGACCGAAGAAGGTCAGCGGATGGTCGACCGGCATGACGGGCAGGTCTTCGCCGACCATTTCGGCAATCAGGCGGCCCCAGAGGCCGGCGCAGACGATGACGTGATCGGCCATGATCGTGCCGCGATGGGTGACGACGCCCTTGATGCGGCCGCCCTCGACGATCAGCGACTTGGCCGGCGTATTGCCGAACATCTGGAGCTTGCCCGACTTTTCAGCCGCATCGACGAGCTTGCCGGCAACGGTCTGGGAGCGCGGCACGACGAGCCCGGCATCCGGATCGAACATGCCGCCCATGACCTGATCTTCCTCGATCAGCGGGAAGAGTTTTTTGATCTCGGCGGGCGAGACATAGTGCGCGCGGGTGCCGAAGGCGCGGGCGGACGAGAGCTTGCGCTTGATCTCTTCCATCCAGGTGTCGTCACCGGTGCGGGCGACTTCCAACCCGCCGATGCGGGCATAGTGGCCCATCTTCTCGTAGAAATCGATCGAATACTGGGTGGTCCAGACCGAGAGATAGTCGTGGGACGTGGTGTAACAGAAGTCCGACGCATGCGCCGTGGAGCCGATATCAGTCGGGATGCCCGACTTGTCGATGCCGACGATGTCGTCCCAGCCGCGCTCGATCAGGTGATGGGCGATGGAGGCGCCGACAATGCCTCCCAACCCGATGATGACGACTTTTGCCTTGGACGGAAACTCTGCCATGGTCTTTACGATGCCCTGATATCTGGGAGTGGATGTTCTGCCCGCGATCTTAAGAGCAGGCCCGAGACATTTGCAGCCTGTCTGCGACATTCTGCAAGATCCCCACGACCCCTGTCCACGCTCCGGTCACCTGCCCTGATAAGCCCGTTCGCGGCAGAAGCGCGGCCGCCCATGTCGCGACCGGAACGAAAAAGGGCGCCGGCAATGAGCGACGCCCCTCTCTGTTGGGTGCAAGCACCGTATGCCGCTTTTGCAGCAAAGGCCCGCCCGGCCGCCCGTCAGACGTGGATCGTGCCGTTGTCTTCGCCGTCCCAATAGGTGATGCTGTCGGCATGCACCTTGATCAGGATAATGCCGGGCGTGTCGATGCCATCAGGGAACCAGCGGTCGAGATCCTTGCTCCAATGCGCCTCAAACACCGCCTTGTCGGCGATCAGGCTGGCGCGGCCCTTCACGGCGACGAAGATGCCGGGTTTGCCAAGCAGGCTCGGTGGGGCCGTGAAGGTCAGAGACACGGACGGATCTGCGGTCAGTTCGCGGACTTTCGTCGTGTCGGTGTAGGAAAAGAAGTAGCTGTCGCCGTCGTAGTCGACCTCGCCATTGTTACTCATCGGCCGCGCCGAGATCGTCTCGTCGGCGGATCGGGTCAGCATCATGCAGAAATCGATCTTCTTCATCTTGTGGGCGAGTTCGGGCAAAGTGAGCGTCATGGCAATCCTCCGGTTTGGCTGTCGGGGAGAAGCGCGGCGACGGCTTAAGGTTCCCGCAGGAGGACATCTGCTTTTGACGGGGTGAGACCACGGCGCGGGGCATATAGGCTTGCCGCCCGCACAGGCAGGGCAAGAAATCGCTAATTTGGCGTGGATCGCCACTTTGCTGCCCATCTCGCGCCTCAGTTGGATCAATCTTCGCGCTTAGACGTTGTTCCACGCTGCCCGAGAAGCCGATAACGGCCACCTCCCCGACGGGCAGCAGAACATGGAAGGAGATTTGCCATGAAGACCCTGATCGCGGCCAGCCTTGCCGCCCTGCCCATGCTGGCCTCTGCCGGCACCACTCACGCGGCCGACATGACCTATGCCGAACCCGCCCCTGCAGTTCAGGACAACGGTCCGGTCGGTGGCGTGCGCATCGGTTATCTCGACTGCCAGATCGGCTCCGGCTTCGGCTACGTGCTGGGCTCGGCCAAGACGGCCGACTGCGCCTTTACCTCCGTCGTCGACGGCGAGCCGCTCGACACCTACACCGGCTCGATCAAGAAGTTCGGCGTCGACCTCGGCTACACCGCCAAGGGCCGCATCATCTGGGCCGTCTTTGCCCCGACCGCCGGCTATCACAAGGGTTCGCTCGGCGGCCTCTATGGCGGCGCGACGGCGGAAGCCACCGTCGGCGCCGGCGTGGGCGCCAACGTGCTGTTCGGCGGCACCTCCGGCTCGATCCACCTGCAGCCGATCAGCGTCACGGGCCAGCTCGGCCTGAACATCGCCGCCACCGGCACCTCGATGACGCTACAGCCGGCCATCTGATCGGCAACATTCGTTCAGATAGAGAAAAGGCGCCTCGCGAGGGGCGCCTTTTTTATGACGATGACAAAACCTAGCTCACAAGGGCAAGAGGACACCCCCCTCTGTCACTGCGTGACATCTCCCCCACAAGGGGGGAGAGCGGAGCGCTGCGTGTGCCGGCCCCTTCGCAGCATGAGAGGGGTGCGAAAGGCCAGCGGCCTTGCCAGTCTCCCCCCTTGTGGGGGAGATGTCCGGCAGGACAGAGGGGGGTGCCGAAAACTCACCCCTCCGCCTCCAGAAACCCGCCCGATTGCCGCGCCCACAGGCCCGCATAATGGCCACCGAGATCAAGCAGTTCACCATGCGTGCCCTGCTCGACGATGCGCCCCCGGTCGAGGATGACGAGGCGGTCCATGGCGGCGATGGTCGAGAGGCGGTGGGCGATGGCGATCACGGTGCGGTCCTGCATCAGGTCTTCGAGGCTTGCCTGGATGGCTTGCTCGACTTCGGAATCGAGCGCCGATGTCGCTTCGTCGAGGATCAGGATCGGCGCGTTTTTGAGGATCACGCGGGCAATTGCGATGCGCTGACGCTGGCCGCCGGAGAGTTTGACGCCACGTTCGCCGACATGGGCGTCGAAGCCGGTGCGGCCGTGCCAGTCGGAGAGCTGCTCGATGAATTCGACCGCATGCGCCTGGCGGGCGGCCTCGATCACCTCGGCCCTCGACGCAGAACGACGGCCATAGGCGATGTTTTCGTGGATCGAGCGGTGCAGCAGTGAGGTGTCCTGCGTGACGACCGAGATATGCTGGCGGATGCTCGCCTGGGTCGCCTCGGCCACATCCTGGCCGTCGATGCTGATGCGGCCGGTCTCGACGTCGTAGAAACGCAGCAGAAGATTGACCAGCGTCGACTTGCCGGCGCCGGAGCGGCCGACCAGGCCGATGCGTTCGCCGGGTCTGATGTCGAGCGAGAAGTCTTCGATGATCCCGCCCTTGCGGCCGTAATGGAAAGAGACCTTGTCGAAGCGGATGGCGCCTTTCGTTACCTCAAGCGGCTTGGCAGAGGCCGGGTCGGTGAGCCCGATCGGCTTTGCTATCGTGTCCATCGCCTCATGCACCGTGCCGACCTGGTCGGAGATCTGGGTGATTTCCTGGGCGACGCGGGCTGATGTGCCGGAAATCTGCAGCGTCATCGGCAGGACCATGGCGACGATATCGATGCCGATGGCGCCGTTCGCCCAGAGCCGGATCGCGACCCAGGTGGTGCTGGCGATGAGGAGGCCCGAGAGCAGCGTCAGCCCGAGCGAAAACAGCGACAGCCAGCGATGCTGGGTGATCATGCGGGCAGTATGCTGATCGACGGCTTCGCGGACGAACTGGTCTTCCTCTTCCGGCCGGGCGAAGAGCTTCACCGTCATGATATTGGTATAGCTGTCGACGATGCGGCCGACGAAATCGGAACGCGCATAGGCAATCGCCTTCGAGCCGCGCCGGATCTGCGGCACGATGGCGATGAGGAAACCGACATAGGCAAGCGTCCAGAGCGCCACGGGAAGCACCAGCCACCAGCTGGCGGCCGCCAGAATGCCCGAGGTGATCAGGCCGAGCGCCACCAGATACCAGACGACGGAGATGACCGAGACGACGGAGCTTCGAAGCGTGTGGCCGATTTCCAGCACACGCGAGCCGATGCGCCCGGCAAAATCGTTCTGGAAGAAGGAGAGGTTCTGCCGGATGACATGCCAATGGCTCTGCCAGCGCACCATGTTGGTGACCCCTGGCGCAATCGCCTGGTTGAGCACGAGGCCCTGCAGGGCCGTCACCAGCGGCCGGATGACCAGCACCAGCAGGATGAGCCCGAAGATCAGGCTTGCGCCATCGGCAAACACCTGCTCCGGCGTCGATGATGTCAGCACCTTGACGAGTTTGCCCATGAAGACCGGGATCGCGGCGTCCGCCAGCGCCACAAACAGACTGGCGAAGATCAGCGCGATGAACAGGCCTTTCGCCTGGCGCACGAAGAACCAGTAGAAGTTGAGAAGCCCCTCCGGCGGATTGCCGGGCGTCTCACGGGCGGTGGGAACGATGATCGTCTCGAAAAAGCGCAGCATGAAAAGGGCTCTGGAAAAGGGCATCCCCCGAAGCGGGGAGGCGAGGAGAATCAGGAGATGAACAGGCTGGGATTGGAGACCTGTCATTCGACGCTGGCAATGGGACAATTTCGCGACGCAGGTCCAATTGGGCCAGAGCCAATCGTTCGCGCCGCCGACATCACTCTCCGAACACCCACCTTGGTGCGTCACTCATCGCCGGCCAATTTGCGGATCTGCTTGGCCACCTCGGGATCCACTGGCGTATAGACCATCAGGTTGAGATCAACTCTGCCGTCCACGGCAAAGGCAGAATATTCGAGGTCGATCGCGCCCAGCACGGGATGGAGGAGCCGCTTTGCGCCCTCCCCCGGCACGCTGATCTGGTTTTCGCTCCAGATCCGGCGAAACTCGGCGCTCACCTCTGAAAGCTCCTCGACCAGATGCTGGACCTGCGACACTGCTCCTGCCCGCGCGGCATCGGCGCGAAAGGCGGCGACGGAGAAGCGGGCGATCGTTTCCCAGTCATGCTGCTTTGCCCGCACGTCCGGGCTAGTGAAGAGGAAGCGCAACATGTTGCGCTGCCCCGGCGGTAGTCTGCCGTAGTCGGACAGCACGACCGTCGCCGCCCGGTTCCAGGCCACCACCTCCCAGGTCGCGGTCTTGACGATCGCCGGACAGGTGTCGAGCCGGTCGATAAAGCGTTGCAGACGCGGGCTGATGCCGTCGATCGTGGTGTATTTCGCCTCGGGTGGACGCCCAAGACCCAGCATGAACATGTGCTCGCGCTCGGCTTCCGTCATCAGCATGGCGCGCGCGATCCGGTTGAGAACATCAGCCGACGGTGCGCCACCCCTTCCCTGCTCCAGCCACGTGTACCAGGTGGGGCTGATATTGGCCCGCTGGGCCACCTCTTCCCGTCTCAGACCGGGCGTGCGGCGGCGGCCCGACAGACCGAAGGTGGCCGGATCGAGCCGGACACGACGATCTCGGAGAAATGAAGCCAAAGTCGTCGCGGCAATGACGGGCATACCGATCCTGAGAGTAATTATACCATGATAAAGTCACTACTTTACCAGGATAAGCGATCTGCCACCTCTTGTCTGCATCCACAACGCAGGAAGACAGACATGCGTATCTTCGTCACAGGCGCCACCGGTTTCATCGGCTCGGCCGTCATTCCCGAACTGCTCGCAGCCGGCCATCAAGTGCTCGGCCTCACCCGCTCCGAAGAAGGGGCCGCGAAGCTACGCTCGGCAGGCGTCGAGCCACATCTCGGCGCGCTTGAGGACCCGGCTACGCTGACACGGGGCGCCGAGAAGGCCGATGCCGTCATTCACCTGGCCTTCGACCACGATTTTTCCAATTTTCAGGCCAATTGCCAGAAGGACACCGTCGCCATCGCCGCAATCGGAAAGGCGCTGATCGGTTCGGACCGCCCGCTTCTTATCACCTCCGGTGTCGGCATGGGGACAGCGGTCCGTGGCGAACTGGCAAGAGAAGATGTGCTGGATCTCGCCCATCCAAGCCCGCGCATCGCCTCCGAACGTGCCGGCCAAGCCCTGCTGGATCAGGGCGTGAACGTATCGACCATGCGCCTGTCGCAGATCCACGACACGAAGCGACAGGGGCTTATCACCTTCCTGATCGACATCGCGCGCGCCAAGGGCCGTGTGGCCTATATCGGAGACGGCACCACTCGCTGGTCGGCCTGCCATGTGAGCGACACAGCCCGGCTCTTCCGCCTCGCCCTCGATCGGGCGGAGCGGGGATCGCGTTATCACGCCGTCACCGAGGAAGCGATCAGCCTGCGCGACATCGCCCATGCCATCGGCGAGGCCTTGGAACTTCCGGTGGCCTCGCTCTCACCTGAGCAAGCGCAAGAGCATTTCGGCCCGCTGATCGGCTTCGCCATCCTCGACATGCCGGCATCATCGGCCCATACGCGAGCCGCTCTGGGCTGGAACCCGGTTGGACCTAGCCTGCTGCAAGACCTGGCGGCGCTAGACCTGAGCTAACCGCCCGCTCAGGTTCCGCAAAACGTCCGCGTGACCCGCTCTTCGGGTGTCGGGGGCACTCGCAAATAGGCCGTCTCGGGATCTTCGACATAAGGAGCAGCCAGCGCATCCACCAGGCGGTGGAAGAACGAATAGTCGCCGTATACCGCTGCGGCGATGGCCTCTTCAATGCGGTGGTTGCGCGGGATGAGGGCAGGATTGACCGCCTCCATTGCCGCCTGGATGGCCGCCGACTGACGGCCGCCTTCGGCAAGCCGGGCGCGCCAGCGGGAAAGCCAGTCGTCAAGGCCTTCGCGACCGGCAAACAACGCGGTGAAAGGCGCCTCGCCCGCGCCGTCAGCGACCTTGGACAGCGCCCGGAAAGCCAGTGTGAAATCGGCCTCGCCCTTGTGCATCAGCTCCAGCAGGTCCGAGATCAGCGTGCGGTCGCCCTCGGCCTCGCCGGCGATGCCGAGCTTGTCGCGAAAGGCCTGCAGCCAGGCGGCCTGGAAGACATCGCCGAAATCCTTCAGCACCGCGTTTGCGGCATCCGTGGCCTTCTCCTCATCCGCATCGAGGAGCGGCAGCAGGCATTCGGCCAGCCGGGCGATGTTCCACTGGCCGATACCCGGCTGATTGGCATAGGCGTAGCGGCCGCGCTGGTCGATCGAGGAGAAAACCTTGCGTGGATCATACTCGTCGAGAAAGGCGCATGGGCCGAAATCGATGGTTTCGCCTGAGATCGCCATATTGTCGGTGTTCATCACGCCATGGATGAAGCCGATCGACAGCCAGCGGGCGATGAGTTTCGCCTGCCGTTCCGACACCAGGGAGAGCATGGCGAGGTAAGGGTTTTCGGCAGCCCGCGCCTCGGGATAATGCCGGTCGATGACATGATCTGCCAGTGTCCGGATCGCGGCTTCGTCGCCCTGGGCGGCGAAGAACTGGAATGTCCCGACCCGGATATGGCTTGCCGCGACACGGGTGAACACCGCCCCCGGCAACAGGGTTTCGCGCACCACCTGCTCGCCGGTCGCAACAGCCGCGAGCGCCCGCGTGGCCGGCACACCGAGTGCCGCAAAGGCCTCGGAGACGATGTATTCGCGCAGGACCGGCCCGAGGGCGGCCATGCCGTCACCGCGCCTGGAAAAGGCGGTCGGCCCGGAACCCTTGAGCTGGATATCGAAACGTTGGCCGCCTGACGACACGACTTCGCCGAGCAAAAGCGCCCGGCCATCGCCGAGCTGCGGATTGAAATGGCCGAACTGGTGTCCGGCATAGGCCTGGGCCAGCGGCTCGGCGCCAACAGGGATCACCTGGCCGGAAAACACCTGGGCAAGCCGCGCCTCGTCGGCACCAGCCAGATCGAGCCCGAGGGTTTCGGCGAGCCTGTGGTTGAAACGGATCAGCTGCGGCGCGCGGGCAGCGGCAGGTTTGGCCGGCCGATGAAAGACCTGCGGCAGGCGGGCATAGCTGTTGTCGAAGGCAAACACGATCAAGCTCCTCGGCGCCCGGCGGCCGGACGCATGAAATCTGTCAGGCCTTGCATATGGTGTATCATGGCGGCGAGGCAAGGAAGGTGACACCGCAGAGACGCAAGGCCGCCCTCGCCGCCTGCCGCCACGCGCATGGCAGATCAGCCGGGCGCAGATGCGGGATCAGGCACCCGGCTCTGCATCCGTGCCCTTGGCCCGCCGCGCGCGAATGGCTGCGGCAATGAAATTGCGCGACAGGCCGTGATAAAGCGGCTCGCGCGACAGGATGCGGGACGTCACATAGCCGATCATCGACACCGCCATGATCGGGATCACCGCCCCATGGTTGCCGGTCATTTCCAGGATGATGACGAAGGCGGTCATCGGGGCCTGCACCACGCCGGCGAAATAGCCGGCCATGCCGAGTACCGCAGCAAGTGCGATGCTGGTGCCCATCATCTGGCCGATCGAACTGCCAAGGCCCGCACCGATCGACAGCGAAGGGGCAAAAATCCCGCCCGGAATGCCTGAGAGCATCGACAGGAAACTGGCGACCAGCTTTTCCGCAAAGAACAGGAGGGGTGTCGCATCCCCTTCCAGCGCGCCGCGTGCCTGCTCATAGCTGGTGCCGAAGGTGGTACCGCCGGAGATGACGCCGATCATGGCAACGCCCAGTCCACACAGGGCCGCGAAAGCCACCATGCGCTGGAGTGGAGCCGGTTGCGCCCAGCGCCGAAGCCTGAGGCCGAGATGCAGCGCAAGCCCGCTGAAGCCGGCGCCAAGCGCGCCCCCGACCACGCCGCAGACAGGAACAAGCGCCCAGTCACGCCACACAAGCGGCGCCGCCGAGGTGGAGCCGAAATACTGGTAGCTTCCGGCAAGCGCCAGTGAGGCAAGGCCGGAGAGGATGACGGCGGTCAGCACGATGCCATTGGCACGGGACTCGTAGGCGCGGCCCATCTCCTCGATGGCAAAGACGATGCCGGCAAGCGGCGTGTTGAAGGCAGCCGCGATGCCGGCGGCAGAGCCGGCAAGGATCAGACCGCGGGCCTGCGCGATGCCGCCGATGCGGGCGGCCGCCAGCATGAAGGATGCGCCGACCTGCACGGTCGGCCCCTCGCGACCGATCGAGGCGCCCGACAGCAATCCGACCACGGTGAGCAGGATTTTTCCAAACGCCAGCCGCAGCGACAGAAGGCGGAAGCGATCTTCGTCATGATTGAGATGGCGGGCCGCGATCGCCTGGGGAATGCCGCTCCCCTGCGAATTGGGAAAGAGCGTGATCGAGAGCCACGCGCACAGGGCAAAACCGATCGGCGTGACGAGAAGCGGAAGCAGAAAGCCGTAACCGCCGACCTCGGTCACCGAGAGGAAGGCGACCTGCGCCTGGTCGGCCATGCGGGCGAAAACCACGGAGATGACACCGATCGCCAATGCGCCCGTCCAGAAGACGAGACGCGGCTTCCAGAGGCGGAAGGAACCCCAGAGGACCCTGGATCGGCGGACAAGCTTGGACCGGCGGTAGAAGTTCTGCATGTCGTCTATCGGCTGTGACGGTTGGCCGCTTATCAGCCTATGCGCGCCGTGATGCAAGGGTGACAAAGCGCAATTCTGTCGCAGGCGGCGGGTCGAGACCCCGGCAATCAATCGGTCTGGATCCAGAATTGGACGCACAGTCCATGGGAACTGTGGGCCTGCCTGCTTGCGACCCGACGCCACCGCAGTCTAGGATGAAGATCATCAACTCGGGGGGAAATCCATGCGAATTCAAAGCGTCCTTAGGGCCGGCCTGGTGCTGAGCTTCGGCCTATTGGTCTCCGCCTGCACGACAACCGAGGACGCCAACAATGCCGCCCGCTCGCGCTGGCTCGGCCAGCCGGTCGAGGCCTTCTTTGCAGCCTATGGTCCGCCGATCGACGAATACCCCCTCTCGTCGGGCAAGATCTACACCTGGCGCGGCGGCGACAAGACCCGCTACATTCCCCCGACCTATTCGAGCCCCGAGCCGGCCACCACGATCGTGCGCACGGAAACCCGCTCCGATGGTTCGGGCCAGACGGTGACCCAGACCCGCGTCATCAGAAGCGACCCGTTCTGGCAGCCGGAAATGATCAGCCCACCGCGCTACCAGCAACTGTTCTGCGAATTGCAGATCAATGCCAACAAGGCAGGCGTGATCACCGCGATCCGGGCGAGCAACGACACCGACGGCGACGGCTTCAGCCTGTCGCGCTGCGCGGAGGTCCTGGGGGTCAAGAAGTAGGGGGACGGACCACAAGGCAGATTGACGGCTCGAGCTCTCCGATTGGCATTATCTCATAAATTTCATCGCTTTACGCTGGACGCCTCGCATTGCGCCGCATAACGTGGACGCCTATCGGGGCGGTGGAGTGGCCCCACAAGGACACATTGGGACATGCCGTCGGAGGGGCACATCATGGTCGAGATCGTCACAACGCAGCTTCTGGATCCCTTCCGCATCGGGCTGATCTTCTTTCTGCTGCTCACCGCCATCCGCACCAGGGCCAATATGGGCCTGTGGATGCCGCTGGCGATGGGCGTGCTCTTCATCGCCATCCTGATCCCGTTGACGACGGCCGCCGCCTCGCAGGTTCCACGCCTCACCGCAATCGGCCTCGGCGTCGTCACCAATGCCGTGATCCTCGCCATTTTCCTCGCCGGCTGGACGATCTGGGAAAAGACCCGCCGCTAAGCCTTCGGCAAACCCAAACAAAAACAGGCCGGCGAGATGCCGGCCTGTTCTTTGAACCGTCAAGGATCGATCGCGATCAGTCCTTGAAGATGTCCTTCTTGTGGGTATTGCCCGGCACCAGAAGCGCACCGATCACGACGGTCGCAGCGGCGATGATGATGGCATACCAGAGACCGCCATAGACGTTACCGGTCTGCGCCGAGATCGCGAATGCGGTCGCAGGCAGCAGGCCGCCGAACCAGCCGTTGCCGATGTGGTAGGGCAAGGACAGGCCGGAATAGCGGATGCGGGTCGGGTAGAGTTCGACCAACATGGCGGCGATCGGACCGTAGACCATCGTCACCAGAAGGATGAGATAGGTCAGGATCAGCACGACGCCGATCTTCTGGGCGGTGAAGATGTCGAAGAAGTTCGACGCCTTGGCGACCGTCGGGTTGTTGTCGGCGACCAGCGGATAGCCGGCGGCCGTCAGCGCGTCGTTGATCGACTTGGTGAAGGCAGCCGGAACAGCCTTGACGTCGTCGCCGGTCAGTGCAGACGCATCATAGGATGCGACCACGGTGTCGCCGATCTTGACCTGGGCGGCGGTTGCTGCCGGGTCTTCGATCGTCTCGTAATTGACCGAGGTCTTGGCAAGCGTTGCCTTCGCAATGTCGCAAGACGAGGTGAACTTGGCGGTGCCCGTCGGGTTGAACTGGAACGAGCAGTCGTCAGGCGCAGCCGTCACCGTGACCGGGGTCTGATGGGCGGCATAGAGCGCCGGGTTGGCGGTCTTGGTCAGAAGCGGGAAGACGAAGTTGTAGGTGAGTGCCGCAATCAGGCAGCCCGCCAGGATGATCGGCTTGCGGCCGATACGGTCGGAGAGCGAGCCGAAGAACAGGAAGCCACCGGTGCCGAGGATCAGCGACCAGGCCACCAGAACGTTGGCGGTGAAGCTGTCGACCTTGATGACGTTCTGCAGGAAGAACAGGGCGTAGAACTGGCCCGAATACCAGACGACGGCCTGGCCGGCGACGAGACCGAAGAGCGCGATCAGTGCGATCTTGCCGTTCTTCCAGGTGCCGAAGGCTTCGCGCAGCGGCGCCTTGGAGGCAGCACCCTCTTCCTTCATCTTCTTGAAGGCGGGCGATTCATTCATCTGCAGGCGGATATAGAGCGAGATCGCGAGCAGAACGACCGAGCCGAGGAACGGAATGCGCCAGCCCCAGAGGTCGAAGGCCTTGATCATCTTCGGGGTGCCGTCGGGGTTCATGACGGCGGCACCGGCCGCGTCGAGAACCGGCATCGGATCCCAGTTGCCGTTGACATAGCTCTGCACCGACAGGATCACGACGAGCGAGAGCAGAAGCCCGAGCGTTGCCGTGGTCTGGATGAAGGCGGTGAAGTAACCACGCTGGTTCGAAGGCGCATGTTCGGCCACGTAAACAGCCGCCCCGCCATACTCACCACCGAGCGCCAGGCCCTGTGCCATGCGCAGAATGATCAGGATGATCGGCGCCGCAGCCCCCCACGAGTTGTAGCCGGGCAGCATGCCGACGAGGAAGGTCGAGCCACCCATGATCAGGATGGTCATGAGGAAGGTATATTTGCGTCCGATGATGTCGCCGAGCGCACCGAAGACCAGCGCGCCGAACGGGCGCACGATGAAGCCGGCGGCAAAGGCCAGAAGCGCAAAGACGTTACGGGTGGCTTCCGGGAAGGCCGTGAAGAACTGGGCGCCGATGATCGCCGCCAGCGAGCCGTAGAGATAAAAATCGTACCATTCGAAGACGGTACCGGCGGACGAGGCGAGAATGACCTTCTTCTCCTCCGCCGTCATGGGGCGCGAACGATCCCCGACGTTCATTTCCGTAGTTGCCATTATAACTCCTCCAAGTTTGCCGGTCTTGCGCCCGACACTTTTCTGGTCTGATTGACCAACAGGCCCCGCCTCCGCGTCGCCTGCCTCCTCTAAAATCCGGTCCTCTACCGGTCGGCACAGGCGCGCTGGCGCGCCTCGTTCCCCGCCGAGCCCTTGTTCCCTGTCGCAAATGGCATCGCCTTCACGCGCCGGGACGTCGAGCATCGGTCAAATTCTTAACACAATGCATATTTGCCGGTCAGAACGACTTTGGTATCAATCCCCAGCAGAACCGCTGCCAAGCCATTCGACTTTAGGTGAAGGTCAGGCGCCAAAAACCTGGCGAGGGTGGTTTCGGGCAACATGTCGCGCAGCCGCAACCCGATGGCGCGCGAATCGCGCCCTCCCCCCGGCATTCGACGTAGGCTCTCCCACGTCTTTCCCGTGGACAGCTCCGAAAGGGTTACGCTAGTCTCCGCTTTGACATAAGGAGACGATCGGCGGGACCGAAATCCGGCCGCCATGAGTCGACCAAATAGAGGGACCAAATCATGCTGAAACGCCTTTCACTCACCGCCGCAATGTTTGCCGCAGCAGCCGCCCCCGCCTTCGCCCATCTCGACCCGGCAGAGCACGGCTCGCTGATGGCGGGGATCTCGCATCCGCTGTTCGGCGCCGACCACATCCTGGCCATGGTCGCCGTGGGTGTCTGGGCAAGCCAGATCGGCGGCCGTGCACTCTGGGCGGTGCCTGCCGCTTTCGTATCAATGATGGCCGTCGGCTTCGGCTTGGCTGTCGCGGGCGTCGAGCTTCCCTTCGTCGAGCCGGCGATCCTCGCTTCCGTCATCGGCCTCGGTCTGCTGGTGGCCGCTGCGGTTCGCCTGCCGGTCGCTGCCTCGGCTGCCGTTGTCGGCCTCTTCGCGCTGTTCCACGGCCATGCCCATGGTGGTGAACTCGGTGCCGCAGGTGCGCTGCAGTTCGGCCTCGGCTTCCTGGTCGCGACCGCTGCCTTGCATGGTGCCGGCGTGGCACTCGGCCTCGGCGTCTCCCGCCTCGGCCCGGCCGTTGCCCGCATCCTCGGTCTTGCCACCGTCGTTGGCGGTGCCGCGATCGCCTTCGGCTGATAGGCCGCAGCGACGATCCGTTCGACCGCGCAATCCAAACCGCCCCGAAGCCCGGCTCCGTCCGGAACCTTTGGGGCGGTTTTCTCGTTCCGGAGGGCTGACCGGACCTGGATCCCAGGCACGGTCGTGGTGCGTTGAGTAATTTTTTCTCAATTGCCCAATTTATTCGCTCTTTTCTCTCATCCCAAGCAGGCCCTGATCTGCGATGACGATGCCCTCCCGAGACACGGGCCGGAAACGGCCCGACCGCATGAAAGGAATACCCATGAGCTGGCTCAAGACATTGGCTGCCGCCGCCGTTCTCCAGACGCTCGTTCTTAACCCGGCGATGGCCGGCGAGAACCTCGACCAGATCAAGTCCGCTGGGGTCATCAAGATCGGCACCGAAGGCACCTACGCACCCTTCACCTTCCACGATACGTCCAACAAGCTCGTTGGCTTCGACGTCGAGATCGGTGAAGCCGTCGCCGCCAAGCTCGGCGTGAAGGCCGAGTTCGTCGAAGGCAAATGGGACGGCCTGATCGCCGGCCTCGATGCCAACCGCTACGACGCCGTGATCAACCAGGTCGGCATCACCGAGGCACGCAAGGAGAAGTATGACTTCTCCGACCCATACATCGTTTCCAAGGCCGTTCTCGTGGTCAAGGAAGGCAATGAAGACATCAAGAGCTTCGAGGACCTGAAGGGCAAGAAGTCGGCGCAGTCGCTGTCGAGCAATTTCGGCAAGATCGCCGAAGCAGCCGGCGCCGAACTCGTCGGCACCGACGGTTTCGACCAGTCGATCCAGCTGGTGCTGACCGGCCGCGCCGACGCGACCATCAACGACAGCCTCTCCTTCCTCGACTTCAAGAAGCAGAAGCCGGACGCGCCGGTGAAGATCGCCGCTGAAAAGGCCGAAGCCGACGCCTCGGGCATCATCGTCCGCAAGGGCGATGCCGAGCTCGTGGCCGCGATCAACAAGGCGCTCGCCGACATCAAGGCCGACGGCACCTACCAGACGATCGCCGACAAGTATTTCGGCCAGGACGTCTCGAAGTAACAACCACCCTCCCCCCGAGGGGGAGGGTCTGAGCGAAGCTCCGGGGTGGGGTGATCTCGCCGCATCCGCACAGTTCACCCCCACCTGCCGCTTCGCGGCGCCTCCCCTCAGGGGAGGTGGGAGACCAGCCACAACCTTCACCTTCGACCGCCGCGGCCTTGCCGCGCGGTTGGTCCGCTATAAATGCTAAAATTCCATCGCAGCAGCGGCGCTCGGCGTCTCTGCTGCGTTCCGTTTCAGTCCACCGTCCAAGGACACCCCCCATGCCGCACTGGCTCCAACTGATGCTCGATTCGCTGCCGACCCTGCTTTGGGCCGGGGTGAAATTCACCATTCCGCTGACGCTCCTCTCCTTCGCGTTCGGCCTGACCTTGGGCCTCATCACGGCCGTCACCCGCCTGTTCGCAGCCAAGCCGCTGGTGATGATCGCCCGCTTCTATGTCTGGGTGATCAGAGGCACGCCGCTTCTCGTGCAGCTCTTCGTCATCTTCTATGGTCTGCCGAGCATCGGCATCCTGCTCGACGCCTTTCCAGCGGCGCTGATCGGCTTCACGCTCAACATCGGCGCCTACTCGTCGGAGATCATCCGCGCGGCCATTTCCTCGGTGCCGAAGGGCCAGTGGGAAGCCGCCTATTCGACCGGCATGAACTGGAACCAGGCCATGCGCAGGACCATCCTGCCGCAGGCCGCGCGCGTGGCCGTGCCGCCCCTGTCGAACACCTTCATTTCGCTCGTCAAGGACACGTCCCTGGCAGCCGCGATCACCGTGCCGGAACTCTTCCAGTCGGCCCAGCGCATCGTTGCGACGACCTATGAGCCGCTGATCCTCTATATCGAGGCGGCGCTGATCTATCTCGCGCTGAGTTCGGTGCTCTCCAATCTTCAATCCCGACTGGAAACGCGTTTCGGCCGTTATGGCGGCATGCTGGAGGCCAACCGATGATCACGCTGTCCAACATCGTCAAGCGTTTCGGCGAAGCCACGATCCTGAACGACATCTCGCTGTCCTTCCCCGAAGGCAGCGTGACGGCGCTTGTCGGCCCCTCCGGCGGGGGCAAAAGCACGCTGCTGCGCTCGATCAACCTGCTCGAACTGCCAACCTCGGGTGCAGTCCAGATCGGCGACAACAGGGTGGAATTCTCGCCCGGCCGGAAGCCGCCCTTCGCCGAGATCCAGAAGATCCGCTGCGAGACCGGCATGGTCTTCCAGAACTTTCAGCTCTTTCCGCACAGAACGGCGATCGAGAACGTGATGGAAGGCCTGATCACGGTGCAGAAGTGGTCGCGCGACAAGGCGCGCGCACGCGCGGTCGAACTTCTGGACAAGGTCGGCATGGGTCACAAGATCGAAGCCTGGCCCGCAGAGCTCTCCGGCGGGCAGCAGCAGCGCGTGGCGATCGCAAGAGCGCTTGCCCCCTCGCCCAAGGTCCTGCTCTGCGACGAGCCGACCTCCGCGCTCGATCCGGAACTGGCGGGCGAAGTGGTGGAGGTTCTCGGCAAACTCGCCTCCGAAGGCACGACCATGGTGATGGCCACCCACGATCTGAGGCTCGCCTCCAAGATCGCCAACCAGGTGGTGTTCCTCGAAGCCGGCCAGGTGGTGGAAACCGGCAGCGCCGAGCAGATCTTCCGCGCTCCTCAGCGCGAGCGAACCCGGCGCTTCGTCTCCTCGATCAGCGCGGCACAGACGCTGTGAGCGAGCGCTGACCCTCAGGATGAACCGCCGATGAAAAAGGCAGCGCGATTGCCCGCGCCGCCCCTGATCTCACATGTCCCGAGACTTGAAGGGATCAGAACTCTTCCCAGTCGCTGTTGACGGCGGCATTGCCCTGGAAGGCGGTCGCGAGCTTGCGGGTCAGCGCCTTGGCCGGGGATGGTCTCTGGACCTCGTGGGCGGCGGCGGCACGCGGCCGGGAGGGCGCCGCACTGCCCTGCTGGACCAATCGGAACTGCGCCAGCAGGCTGTTCAGGGCAACCACCTCCTGTGCCAGGCTGTAGCTTGCAGCCGTGGTTTCCTCGACCATGGCTGCATTTTTCTGCGTGTCCTGATCCATCTGATTCACAGCCGTGTTGATCTGCTGGAGGCCGGACGACTGCTCCTGGGCGGATTCGACGATGGCGAGAACGTGGCGGTTGATTTCCTGGACCTCGGCGACGATCGTCTCCAGCGCCTTGCCGGTATGACCCACCAGTTGCACGCCTTCCTGGACCTGTTCGTTGGAGGTCGTGATCAGCGCCTTGATCTCCTTCGCGGCCGTGGCGGACCGCTGGGCGAGTTCACGCACCTCCTGCGCGACAACCGCAAACCCCTTGCCGGCATCACCGGCGCGGGCGGCTTCGACGCCGGCATTGAGCGCCAGAAGATTGGTCTGGAAGGCGATTTCGTCGATCACGCCGATGATGTTGGAGATCGACTGCGAGGACTGCTCGATCTTTTCCATCGCAATCACGGCGCGGCGGACGATGTCGCCGGATTCCTCCGCGCCCGACTTGGCACGCGAGACGAGATGTCCGGCGTCCTGCGCGCGCTTCGTCGAATCCTTGACGGTGGTGGTGATCTCCTCAAGGGCTGCCGCGGTCTGTTCGACGGCAGCCGCCTGCTGTTCGGTGCGCTTGGAAAGATCGTCGGCTGCGGACTTGATCTCGTTCGAGCCTGCATCAATGCCGCGCGCATTGGCCGCGATCTGCGACAGGGTATCCTCGAGCTTGGCAGCGGAGTTGTTGAAGTCCGTGCGAACCCCGTCCAGCGACGCGACGAAGGGCTGCTGGATGCGGAAGGAAAGATCGCCCTCGGCGAGCTTTGACAAAGCCTGCGCGAGGTGGTCGACCGCAAACTTCACGTCTTGGGCTTCCCTCAGCGCCTGCTCCTGGCGCGCCTGACGTTCCTGTTCGCTGATGCTGCGATTGGCCTCGGCCTCCTGCTCCAGACGAATGCGATCCTTGGCATTGGTCCGGAAGATTTCGGCGGCCTGGGCGATCTGACCGATTTCATCCGAACGCTCGAGGCCCGGAATGGCTTCCTCGACCTGGCCTGTGGCGAGCGCGGCCAGACGGGCACGCAGGCGAAGCATCGGCCGCGTGATCCCGACCTGAGAGATGTAGAGCGCGAAGGCAAGGGCGATGACGAGACCGAGAGCGACGCCGGTGACACTCGACCAGGTGGTCGACTGCACGGAAGCGCCGAGAGCAGCCGTTCCGTCGTTCAGGAGCGTCTGCATGGCCTGATTGTGGTTGCCGCTGAGCGTCGAAAACTGGGCGAACAGATCTTCGTGGCGAGACTGCAGCGCAGCGACCTTCTGCTGGTCCCCGGCGACGGCGGCGGCCAGCATCTCGTCGAGATTCCCCTTCAGCTGGCCGATGAAGTCCGTCAGTTCCTTCATGGCATCGGCACGGCTGGGAAGCTCGCTGCTGACCCGACCATAACGTTCGTAAGCCGTCTTGAAGTTCTTCTCATAGCGCTCGGCAAGCGCCGCGTAGGCTTCGGACTTCGGGTCCATGTCCGCCATGCGCAGCGACATGGAAACCGACGTCCAGATGGCGGCCGAGGCGCGCGCGCCGAGGATCGTCAGATCGGCTTCGCGGGTGAGCAAGCTCTGATAGCTCTGGTTGGTCGAGTTGAGGGCAACGGTCAGCCAGGCGGACGTCGCCGTGGACATGATCGCCAGGGCGAGCAAAGCGCAAAGCACCTTGCTTCTGATCGTGAGCTTTTCCAACATGCAGTGTACCTTTCGGGCAGGAAGAAAACGCGAGCCAGGGCGCAGGACATCGCGCCGCCGCCGCGTATGACGGCGGCACCGGTCGACACCTTTCGCAGGCAAGGCTGCGCTGTTGACGCGCCTGGCTCACAATCGAAAAAAGTTGGGAAGCCCATTCATTGGGCCGAAGAACGAGACTTGCGGCAACCGGATGCGCACTGCCGTCAGGGAATACCCGTCACGGCTTGAAATGCCCCTCGGCGGTCAACCGCGGAGAACAAGGACTGTCCGGATGATGTTCTCATCCGTGACCATTTGTCGAACAAACGAATATCGGCATATTGTCAATAAATGGTTAGACGGTATATCGCGGATGCTCGGCGGCTCCGTTTCCCCTGCCCGTCTCACACCGGCGGATCGGTGACGAAGGGCATGATGTCGACGCCATCGCCGGGAAAGACGGTGATATGCGGATGGTCTTCGAAAAGCTTGGCCGCCGCCTCGGCCGTTTCAGCCTCGACGATCAGATAGCCGCAGATCGCGTTTGTTGCAGGCGTTATGCCGTCTCGGGTGATGCGCGTCGTCTTGCCCACCATGCCACCGCGATTGAGGATGGCGGTGGCATTTCTCTCTTCCCATTCCATCCATTTCGGAACACCCTCGGCGTCGATCGCATCCTGTTCCGCCTTGGACAGCGCCCGGAAGCGGGCGAAGTCCTCATGCTTCATCGTATAGACGGCGAGATATTTCGGCATGCGGGGCCTCCGGTCTGAACAGAAGACCGGAGGCTAGCGCTTCGGGCGGCCGAAGTCACCCGGCACCACCAGGATCAGCCGCGCCCGCGATAGGTGGCAACCCCCTGCTCGGGCAGCCACACGCCTTCCGGCGGAGCACCCGTCTGCCAGAAGACATCAATCGGAATGCCGCCGCGCGGATACCAGTAGGCACCGATGCGAAGCCACTTGGGATCGAGCAGCTCGACGATGCGCTTGCCGATATAGACCGAGCAATCCTCGTGGAAGGCGCCGTGGTTGCGGAAGGCGAAGAGGAAGAGCTTCAGCGATTTCGATTCCACCAGCCAGTCACCGGGGATGTAGTCGATGACGATATGGGCGAAATCCGGCTGCCCGGTCATCGGGCAGAGCGAAGTGAATTCGGGGGCCGTGAAGCGCACGACATAATCGGTGCCGGCATTGCCGTTCGGCACGCGCTCCAGCACGGCCGTTTCGGGGCTGGTGGGCGCATCCGCGCTCTGGCCGAGCTGGGTCAGGCCGGACACATCGGTCTTGCTCATGATGGGATCCTTTGATTTTAACGCCCGAGTTCGACGCCGGCGCCATGCGCCATCTCGTTTTCGGGTTCGACATGAATGGTGACGCGGGTGCCGGGCACCGCCTTGTGCACGGCCATTTCCAGCCGGTCGCAGATGACATGGGCGTCGCGCACGGTCATCTTCGAGGGCACGACGAGGTCGAAGGCGACGAAGGTGACAGCCCCGGCGCGGCGCGAGCGCAGATAATGCACGCCGAGCGATCCTTCCGAATTCTCCTTGATCGCCTCCCGGATCGCCTCGGCTTCATCCGAGGACACCGCGACATCCATCAGGCCCGCGACGGAATGGGAAATGACTTTCCAGCCCTGCCAGATGATGTTGAGCGCAACCAGGATCGCGAGTGCCGGATCGAGAATGGCGTAGCCGGTGAAGAGCACCAGCACCAGGCCGATCAGAACACCGCCGGAGGTGACGACGTCGGACATGATGTGTTGCCCATCCGCCGACAGCGCCGGCGAGCGATGGCTCTTGCCCACGCGGATGAGCAGGCTCGCCCAGGCGGCATTGATGACGGCGGCCAAAGCATTGATCGCCAGGCCGAGATAGGGCGCTTCCGGCAGGGACGGCGCATAGAGCGCCGGCACCGCTTCACGGATGATGAGAAGCGCCGCGACCACGATCAGCACGCCTTCCAGAACGGCCGACAGATATTCCGCCTTGTGGTGCCCGTAAGGGTGATCGTCGTCGGCCGGCTTCTGCGCATAACGAATGACGAAATAGGCGAGGAAGGCGGCGATCACGTTGACGGTGGATTCCAGGCCGTCGGACAGCAGCGCCACCGAGCCGGTGACCCACCAGGCGAGCAGCTTCAGGCCCATGACCCCGAAAGAGAGCGGAATGCCCCAGAAGGCGAGCTTGCGCACCAGATTGTCTTCGTTCGCCGCCATGGCTTCATTCCCTGCAGATGCGAGTGAATTGCAGACGCAATTCCAAAAACGACAAAACCGCCCGGCAAGAGCGGGCGGTTCGGTTGATATCGGCAGTGTAATGGCGAAGGGTTGAGGAAAGGTCAAGGCGGAATGGGCCGGTGTGCACAGGGCATGCCTAAGCGGGAACTTCCGGGATAGTGCCTGTGCTGCGCCTCTCTTCCCGGCAAACGCCGATCAAGAAGAAAGGACGACCGCCACCATAATCGCCGCAAAGGCGATAAAAAGGATGGCACCAAGGACGATCAAAACAACCGCATTCGTTGAGAGATAAGTGGTCGCCACCCCCGAGAGCACGGATGGCCAAGTACCGCGCCCATTGGCAACCCGCATGGGATAGCCGCATTGTGGGCACGAGACCGCCTTATCGGAAATAGAATGATTGCATTCAGGACACGCGATCAGACCCATCTTCATTCTCCCGTATCAATGATGAACTCGACCCGGCGGTTCTTCTGCCGCCCAACCGGATCGTCGCGCCCGTCCGAAGTCTCGTTCGGTGCAACCGGTTCGGCTTCTCCCTTGCCCGTCGTGCTCAGGCGGATCAGGTCAATGCCATGGTCGGACAGCCAGTCCCTGACAGCTGTCGCACGTCGCGCGGACAAGGCGATATTGTAGTCGTCACCGCCCTTGGAATCCGTGTGGCCCTCGATCTGCACAGGGGACGCCTTCAAGGCGGTGAGGATCGTCACCATCTGCACAAGAATTTCCTCAGCATCCGCACGGATGTCCGATTTGTCAAAATCGAACAAGACGTCGCCCGGCAGGCTGACGTGAATGGAGCTGCCCTCCTGGTGCGCGCCGAGTTCGCTCAGCAACGCCTCCGTCCTCGCGCGCGCTTCTGATTCAAGGTTCTTCAGGGAAAAAGACGAACTGCCAGCCGCGGCATTCCCGTCGCTCGGCGTTGGTCTGGGCGCGAAACGTGATTGCGGAAAATCGATACTCTCGAAGCGAGACGGCATATCGCCAACCGGACCGCCCTCGTGGCTGACGGTATAGGCAAGCGCCGGCACAGGAAGCAGTACGGTGAGGGCAAGAAGCAAGCCTCTTGTCACGGACGGATCTCCAGCGGAATGGTCACGCCGGGAGCGTCGGCATCGTCGGCTGGCTTCCCCTCGTTAAAGACCAGCGTCAATCGGCCGGCATCTCCTGGGATTTTTCCGGGAAAGACGAGGTCCCCTTCCATCGTCTCGCCGTTGACGACGCGCATCCATTTGTTGTCGCCGACCTGGCGCATGTGCAAGCGCTGCTCAGGTGCATCGCCCCAGCGCAGATAGGCATTTTCGCCACCGTTCAACTCGACGAAATTCGTCACATGGCTATCGAAACTCGCCAGGAGTCGAATTCTTGTGGCATCGTCGCCCAGGGTCACGGATTTCACCTGCACGGTCAAACCGACGGGAACACTAATCTGACCACCATCGATTGTGACGATGCGCTCTTCGGCAAGGGCCGAACCAGCCACGACAAGCATTCCACACAGGACAATCGCTTTGAACATCAGAAATCCCCTCGTAAGAACAACGCGAAGTTTCTGGTCACGAAAACCGGCAGCTTTGTGACAGCGCCACCACGGCGTGTGACACAATACAAGTTGGCAGAGCCGCCCTTCGCAAGAACAAGAATGGCCCGGTGGAGGGGAACCACCGGGCCATGGAAGAAAACATCAGGTCGCTATCGGCCCTCAAGCCGCCTTCACCTTCGCCCGTTTCGCCAGATGCGCCACGACGTTTTCGATCATCCGCATGCCGGCATCGCCGCCCAGCGTCATGATCGATTCCGGGTGGAACTGGACCGCGGCGACCGGTTCCTTGGTGTGCTCGATGCCCATGATAGTTCCGTCCTCGCTCTCCGCCGTGATCATGAAATCGCGGTGCAGGGACGAGGGATCGGCGAAGATCGAGTGGTAGCGGCCGACGGTCACTTCCTTGCCGAGGCCGGAGAAAACGAGGCCGGGTTCGAGCACGCGGATGCGCGACGGCTTGCCATGCATGGGAACCGCCAGCTGGCGCAGCTCGCCGCCATAGGCTTCCGCCAGCGCCTGCAGACCGAGGCATACGCCGAAGATCGGCAGGTTTCGGGCCCGCGCCTTCTTGATCGTCGCCTTGCAGTCGAAATCAGCCGGTGAACCCGGGCCCGGCGAGAGCACGACCAGATCGGGGTTCAGGCTGTCGAAGATCTCTTCCGGCACCGGCGTGCGCACCGTGTTCACGGTCGCGCCCGTCTGGCGGAAGTAGTTGGCGAGTGTGTGGACGAAACTGTCCTCGTGGTCGACGAGCAGGATGTTGACCCCCTCGCCCACGCGCGCCACGCCGCGCTTGGAAGACGCGTCGTTGCCGCTCTTGGCATCACGGATCGCTGCAATCATGGCGGAGGCCTTCAGTTCGGTTTCGGCTTCTTCTTCCTGCGGGTCGCTGTCATTCAGAAGCGTCGCACCGGCACGCACTTCTGCGATGCCGTCCTTGATACGCACCGTGCGCAGCGTCAGACCCGTGTTCATGTCGCCATTGAAGCCGACCATGCCGATCGCCCCGCCATACCAGGCGCGCGGGCTCTTCTCGTGCTTCTCGATGAAGCGCATGGCCCACAGCTTCGGCGCACCGGTGACGGTAACGGCCCAGGCGTGGCTGAGGAAACCGTCAAAGGCGTCCATGCCGTCGCGCAAGCGGCCTTCGATGTGGTCGACCGTGTGGATCAGGCGCGAATACATCTCGATCTGGCGGCGGCCGATGACCTTGACCGAGCCCGGCTCGCAGACGCGGGACTTGTCGTTGCGGTCAACGTCGGAGCACATGGTGAGCTCGCTCTCGTCCTTCTTGGAGTTGAGCAGCTTCAGGATCTGCGCCGAATCCTCGATCGGGTCGGCCCCGCGCTTGATGGTCCCGGAGATCGGGCATGTCTCGATGCGGCGACCGTTCACCCGCACGAACATCTCCGGCGAGGCGCCGACGAGATATTCCTGGTTTCCGAGATTGATGAAGAAGGAATAGGGCGAGGGATTGATTTCCTTCAGCCGCTTGGAGATCTGCGACGGCTTCGAGTCACAGCGTTCCATGAACTTCTGGCCCGGCACGACCTCGAACAGGTCACCCTTGCGGAAGCTTTCCTTGGCCTTCACGACGAGTTCGGCATATTCGCCCGGACGATGATCACCGCGCGGCGGGATCGTGTCGGTATGCTCAAAGGGTTCGGGCGCAATCTCTTCCGACTGGCCCACAGTGGTGACCGCGCCCTTGGTAAAGTCGTAGCGGTCGATCCAGGCCTTGGCCGAATAATGGTCGACGACGAGGATCTCGTCGGGGAGGAAAAGCACCATGTCGCGCTGGTCGTCCGGGCGCGTGAGCTTCAGGTCGATGGCGTCGAACTGGAAGGCGAGATCGTAACCGAAGGCGCCGAACAGGCCGATGGCCGAATCTTCTTCCGAGTGGAACAATGCGGTGATGGCGCGCAGCACGGTGAAGACCGTCGGCATCTTCGAGCGTTCTTCTTCCGTGAAGACGCGCGAGGGAAGCTTCACGTCGAGATCGAGCCGGGTCGCGGTGCGTGTCCCCAGCGCCAGATCCTCGACGGAGGCGAGCGCCTCGGCGATCATGGAGAGCAGCGCTTCGCCGCGACCGTTATAGGCCTCGATCCAGACCCTGCGGCCGAAGGAGGAGATGCCGAGCGGCGGATCGACGATCGCGGTGTCCCAGCGGGTGTAGCGGCCCGGATATTCGTAATTGGAGGAGAAAACCGCACCGCGCCGCTCGTCGAGCTTGTCGACATAGGTCGAAATGGCATCGCCATAGGACGTCGGCCGGCGCTTGCGCGTAACGGTCACGCCACCCCGCGTCTGATAGGCTTCCGAGCCGTCTTCCTGCAATATCGTCGACATGTCTGTCCTTCTCCATTCTTCAGGGCCCGTCTCCTGCAGGCCTTGAATACAAAAAAGCCGCCTCAGGAGTGTTTCCGGGCGGCTTTGGGGTCAATCGTCAACAAGACATGACTGGTCAAGGCCGCGTCAGCGTGCCCACCACCAAGCAAAGGTCTTCGATACGATCTTCATGGCGAATTGCATAGCGTGCGGACCGCGCCTTAGCAAGGGCGTTTTGCCATGCTTGGATGATGAACTTTTCGGCGGCTCGCGCCTTATCGACCCGGTGGCTGGGGGAGACGGAGACGAGATGACGAAGACGATATCGAAGCTCGCAATAGGCCTCATGCTGGCCTGGCCGATCCTCACGGGACTGACACTGCCGTCGCGCGGGCCGCAGCCGACACAGCGACCGGAGGCGACGACCCCTGCACCGGACGCGAAGCCGGAAGCGCCAGCGGAAAGCGGCAAACCCGCCGACACGGCAGAGGTTCCGACGCCCGATCCCAAGCCCGAACCACCTACGGACAACAAACCCGGGGACGAAGACGGCAAGGAGAATAAGGGAAAGAGCGAGGGAGCAGCACCTGTGCCACCCGCCGCGGCACCGGCACCGGCGCCGGACGCAGCCAGCGACAAGGGCCCTGCCAAGCAAGAGCCTGCGGACGAGAACAAGGGCGCGAAGGAACCGGAGGAGAAAGCCGAACCCGTCGATCCGCCACCGCCGCCGGAAGATCCGAAGATGCTCGCGGCGTGCCTCGCGGATCTGAAAGCAATTGGTGCGAGCTTCGAAACGAAGCCGCGGGTCGATGATGCGGGTGGCTGCGGCATGGCGAGCCCGATCGTTCTGAAGAAGCCCCTCCCCGACGTGACGCTGGAGCCGGAAGCAACGATCCGCTGCGAGACGGCGCTGCAGCTCGCGCGCATGACCCGCGACATGCTGAAACCGGCAGCCGAAGCCGCCTTCCCCGGCAAGCCGGCCCTTTCCGGCATCCGCCAGGCCTCCGGCTATGTCTGTCGCAACAGGAACAGCGCCGAAACCGGCAAGATTTCCGAGCATGCCTATGGCAATGCGATCGACATCGCGGCCTTGCGCTTTGGCGACGAGGAAGAACCCGTGATGATCGCCAAGCAGGATGACGGCAGTGCGCAGGCCGTCTTCCAGCGCGCCTTCAACGCCATTGCCTGCCTATATTTCACGACCGTGCTGTCGCCCGGCAGCGACCCGACACATCAGGACCACATGCATCTCGACGTGATCGAGCGGAAGAGCGGATTGCATTATTGCCGGTAGACGAAAGACGGGCGGCCCCGAAGGCGCCGCCCGTCTCCTTGTGTGTGAAAGCTCCGCTCAGAATTTCTGGGTGAGCGAGATTTTGAAGCTGCGTCCCGCTTCCGAGTAGAAGTCGACGGGCTGGTTGCCGGAGCTGACGCTGTTCGGATTGACCGAGGCGACACCGACCGCATTCCAGTAGGTCTTGTCGAAGATGTTGTAGACACCGGCCTGGATCCTCAAGCCCTTGAACTGTTCGGGCTCCCACCAGCCGGTCAGGTTGAAGACACCATAACCCGGTGCGTCAAAGGTCGATGCCGTATGGTCATCCGGCATGGCGGCCGAGAAGATGCCGGTCAGTTCCGTGCCCCAGGTCTCCTGATCGTAGCCGATGCCGACGATCGACTTCAGCGGTGCGACACTGCGCAGACGGGCATCGGTATCGCCATATTCGCCGTAGGCGACGGCCAGGGATGCCTCGGCGAAGAAGCCGTTGGTGAAGCTCTTGCGGGCCTTCACTTCGGCGCCCGAAATCCTGACATCACTGCGGTTCTCATAGGTGAACAGCATCGCCGGCTGCGGCGCGACGCCGGTTCTCGTGACCGAGTCGATAAAGTTGTCATAGGTGTTGTGGAACAGGGTCACGCCACCGGTGAAATCCCCCGTATCCCACTTCGCGCCGACTTCGAATCCCTGTCCGGTTTCCGCCTTGAGGGCAGGATTGCCGATGCTGGCATAGCCTCCGGCCACATTGGTGAAGTTGCCGTAGAGTTCGTCGACGGTCGGCGCGCGATAGGCCATCGACCACTGGGCAAAGAGGCCGACACTCTCCGTCAGCTGGTATTCCGCCAGAAGCTTGGGCGAGAACCGGCTGTCGCTCGAGCCATCCGGCAGGCCGAAGGCCTTGTAGCCGGTATTTTTGCTGAAGGCGGCGGAGTTCTGCGGATTGTAATCATGCCAGTCGAAGCGGATGCCGGGCGTCAGCGAGAAACCGCTATCGCCGAAGCCGAGCTGATCTTCGAGCGACAGGCCGACGACCGTGCCGTCGACATCCGGAATATCCGATTGCGAGACCGTGGTTGCCGTTGCCGGGAACACGGAGATGTACTGGCGCGTGTCGAAGGAGACGACATTGCCGCGCAGACGCAATTGATGGGCAAGCCCGCCCGCCTCGAATTCGGACACGGCGGACCCGATGATCCCGAAGTCCCGCTCCTCGGCCTCGTTGGCGCGCACATACCGCGTGCCGTTGTTGCGGAAGCCGTCGGAGCCGGCGTCCTTTTCGAGTTGCTGCCAGTAGAAGCGCAGATTGGCCGCCTGGATCAGCGTGTCGCTCGAGGGAGCATCAAATTTGTAGTCGAGGGAGACCCTTTGGCGGCGCGTGTCGTCCCAGCCGGTATAGCCGTTGGCGCGGAAGGTGGTCGCGGCATTCGCATTGGTGAAAGTCCGCGTCTGCAGCGACTGGAGGTTCGTGTCGCTGGTATAGTCGTAGCGCTCGGCCGTCAGGCCGATGCTGTGACCGCCTTCCAGTTCATGCCGGAACTTGAAGAGCAGGTTGTTGCGCACGAAATCCATCGGGTTCGGCGCCGTCCGGCTATTGCCGAAAATCTCGTTCTTGCCCTTGCTGTCGGTCTCATGACCCTTGGTGTAGGAGCCCTGGAAGAGGACCGAGGTGCTGCCCACCCGCTTGGCAATGGCGGCTGAACCGCCAAAACTGTCGTCCTCGCTGTCATAACCGGTCTTGGCGAGACCGCCCCAATCCTTGCCCTCGCCGATCAGGTCTTCGGGCTCCAGCGTGCGGGCCGAAAGCGCACCGGCCAGAGCGCCGGAACCGACCTTGCTGGAATCGGCGCCTCTCAGCACATCGAGGCCTGCGAGCGAGTTGAGATCGAAGCTGCTCGGCTGGCCGTTGATGCCCGTGGTCGGGGAACCGGCGCTGGTGCGGGCACCGCTCTGCAGGAAGGGCATCGGGATCTCGTCCACGAGCACGGCGACGCGCGGCCCCGTCAGGCCACGGATGAACAGGCCACCCGCGCGGCCGGGTTTCGCCTGGATGAAATCGACACCCGGCTCCGTGGTGTTGCCGAGATCGCTGAGGTCCTTCACCTCCTTCTGGCGCAGCTGATCCGCCGTCGTCTCCGTTGCCAACGGCGTTTCGGCCACCGAGCCGGCTTGGACCCGTTTGCCCTTGACGACGATCGTCTGGAGCTGGGTCTCTCCACCATTGGCACTTCCGGTCGCCGTGGCGGCGTCCTGTGCGTGGGCGGGGAGAATGGCCGAGACCGCAACGAGGGCGGTGCAGGCGAGCAGGAGAGGTCTGGCGGACCGGGAGCTCATGCGAATGTCCTTTCCAAGGCCAGCAAAATACGGTCCCGCCCCCGCAGGAGGGGCAGGCTGGCCAGCTGTGATTGCGTCAAAACCGGGGCGGCGGATAAAATTTCGCCGTAATCACGCCGTATAAAACATGATTATCAGAGTCAACATATAAAACATGATTATTCTAATCATGAATTGTGATCCACGTCACCGTGATCGAAATATCACAAGTTCACGATGGAAATCGGGGGCGCTTGAAAGCGGGGACTAGAAGAGCCCTTCGATGGCCCCCTCGCCGTTCAGCCGGATCTTTTCCGAGGACGGCACGCGCGGCAGGCCCGGCATGGTCATGATCTCGCCGGTGATGGCAACGACAAAGCCGGCCCCGGCGGAGAGCCGCACCTCCCGCACATGCACCACATGCCCCTCCGGCGCGCCGCGCAGTGTCGGATCGGTGGAGAAGGAATACTGTGTCTTCGCCATGCAGACCGGCAGGTGGCCATAGCCCTGGCGTTCCCACTCAGCCAGCTGGTCGCGCACCGACTTGTCGGCGGTGACCTCGCCCGCCCGGTAGATCTCGGTCGCGACGCGCTCGATCTTGGCAAAGAGCGGCAATGCGTCGGGATAAAGCGGCCGGAACTGCGAGGGCGTCTCGGAGATCCGCACGACCGCCTCGGCAAGCGCGGTGATGCCCGCCGAGCCTTCGGCCCAGTGGCGGCAAAGCGCGGCTTCGGCGCCAAGCCCGATGGCCACGCTGCGCACCGCCTCGACCTCCTCGGCCGTATCGCTGGAAAAATGGTTGATCGCCACCACCGCCGGCACGCCGAACTTGGCGAGGTTTTCCAGATGCCGGGCGAGATTGACCGATCCACGCCGGACAGCCTCGACATTCTCGACAGAAAGCGCGTCCTTCGCCACACCGCCATTCATCTTGAGCGCCCGGACCGTTGCGACGATCACGACGGCCGAGGGCGCAAGCCCGGCCTTGCGGCATTTGATGTCGAAGAATTTCTCAGCCCCCAGATCAGCCCCGAAACCCGCTTCCGTCACCACGTAATCGCCAAGCTTCAGCGCCGTCTTCGTCGCAACGACCGAATTACAGCCATGGGCAATGTTGGCAAAGGGGCCGCCATGCACCAGCGCCGGATTGTTTTCGAGCGTCTGCACGAGGTTTGGCTGCATCGCTTCCTTGAGCAGCACGGCCATGGCCCCGTCGGCGTTGAGGTCGCGGGCATAGACGGGGCTCTTGTCGCGGCGATAGCCGATGATGATCGCGCCGAGGCGCTTTTCGAGGTCTTCGAGATCGGTGGCGAGGCAGAGGATCGCCATGACCTCCGAAGCCACCGTAATGTCGAAGCCCGCCTCGCGCGGAAAACCGTTGGAGGCGCCGCCGAGCGAGGTCACGATCTGACGCAGCGCCCGGTCGTTCATGTCCATCACCCGCCGCCAGGTGATGCGGCGCGTGTCGATGCCGAGCTCATTGCCCCAATAGATATGATTGTCGATCAGCGCCGAGAGCAGGTTGTGCGCCGAGGTGATGGCGTGGAAATCGCCGGTAAAATGAAGGTTGATGTCCTCCATCGGCACCACCTGCGCATAACCGCCGCCGGCCGCCCCGCCCTTCACCCCGAAACAGGGGCCGAGCGACGGCTCGCGAATGCAGATGACAGCCCTCTTGCCGATCCGGTTCAGCCCGTCGCCGAGCCCGACCGTGGTCGTCGTCTTGCCCTCGCCTGCCGGTGTCGGGTTGATCGCGGTGACCAGGATCAGCTTGCCGTCCGGCCGGTCGGACAGTCCCCGTATGAAGGCCGCCGAGATCTTCGCCTTGTCGTGCCCGTAGGGAATGAGGCTTTCCGAGGGAATGCCGAGCTTGCAGCCGATCTCCTGGATCGGCCTCTTGGACGCCGCGCGTGCGATGTCGATATCCGATGGTACGGTCATGTTTCCCCCTGCGCCTTTTCGTTGATTGAGAAGATCTGACGACCGAGCCGGGCTGGCAAGGCGCTCGCCGTATTTTTTTGGCAATACCTATACCAGTGTCACAGCACCGCCCCACCCTCGAGATTTCGCTGTCGTATTAACTTCAATCTGGAGATGTATTAGCATGGCGACATACCAAAAGGGGAGCCGGTGCCATGACCAAGCAGACCTTCAGCTTGACAACCTTTAATCTGTACAATCTCAACGAGCCGGAATTGCCGCTTTACGAAAAGACCACACCCTGGACAGTTGAGGAATACGCGCTCAAGCAGACGTTCACCGCACGACTTTTGCGGGAAATGGCAGCGGATCTTTTCGCGTTTCAGGAACTCTGGCATGGTCAGAGCCTGCAGAACGCCTTTGCCGCTGCCGGCATGAATGACGACTATGATCTCATCGTGCCGGACGACCACACAGGCAAACGGATCGTCTGTGCCGCTGCTGCCAGAAAAGGACTGGTCGTCGGCACCCCTGTCTGGATCGAAAGCTTTCCCGAAACATTCAAGCTGTCGAGCCGTGGCGAAGACAGCCAAACACCCCAGATCGCAGTCTCCGTTGACCGGTTCTCGCGTCCGGTCCTGCATCTGACGATCAAACCCTTGTCGAATGGACCTGAAATCCACGTCTATGTCTGTCACTTCAAGTCCAAAGGGCCAACCAAGATATATCGCGAGCCTTGGTACGAAAAAGACAGCCACGCGAAGCATGCTGAAAGTATCGGCTCGGCCCTGTCCACGATCCGCCGAACAGCCGAAGCCACGGCGCTCAAGATGATCGTGACCGACAAGATCAAGGAAACCGACATTCCCGCAATCATTGTCGGCGACGTCAATGACGGGGATCTGAGCAATACGGTCAACATCCTGACCGGACAGCCGCGCTATCTGATGGGGCTTTCGCTCGGCGGCGGTGATGCCGATCTCTACACGGCCCAGACACTGCAGCAGTATCGCTCAACGCGAGACGTGTATTACACTCACATCCATCAGAATATTCGCGAATCCCTCGACCAAATCCTGGTCAGCCAGGAATTCTACGACAACAGCCGCAAGCGCATCTGGGCCTTCGACGGCATGGACATTGCGAACGATCATTTGAACAGCGAGAACCATCGCGCCGACGGTTCGAACGACCACGGCATAGTGCGCGCCCGCTTCCGATACGACCCGGCCTAGGCCGACGCCGGCAAGATCACGGACCGGCAGGCATCTGGGGTCTGCAGGACCCTTGTCGACCACACTGTGCCTGTACTATGTCCGGGCATATTGCCGGACGAAAGGACCCCGATGAAATCGCTGGAACTGTTGATCGAGAAAATCATCCTGTCGAGCCGCTGGCTGCTGGTCGTCTTCTATCTCGGCCTGGTGGCAGCACTTGCCGTTTACGCCGTCTCCTTCGGCTACAAGTTCATCAAGATCGCCAAAAATGTCTTCGTCTACGAGGATTTCGAGATGATCCTCGCCATGCTGGCGCTGATCGATGCGGCCCTCGTCGCCAGCCTGATCGTCATGGTGATGATCTCCGGCTACGAGAACTTCGTCAGCCGTTTCGACGAGGCCGATGACCAGGTCTCCTTCCTCGGCAAGCTCGATGCCGGCAGCCTGAAGATCAAGGTCGCCTCCTCAATCGTGGCGATCTCCTCGATCCACTTGCTGCAGGTCTTCCTCAACGCCAGTCAGTACACCGACAGCAAGCTGATGTGGTTCACCATCATCCACCTCGCCTTCGTCATCTCGGCGGTGATGCTGGGCTATCTCGAGGTGATGATGAACGGGAAGAAGAAGGGCGGGGACGCGGACAAGATCTGAGGGCCTCTACCCTCCCCTTGAGGGGGAGGGCCGGAGCAAAGCTCCGGGGTGGGGTGACGGCTGGGAGCTAGCCCGCAGGCTCTCGCATCGAACTCGGGGGGGTGTTCACCACCACCCGCCGCTTCGCGGCGACCTCCCCCTCAAGGGGGAGGTGGACGTCCCCTCACCCCTCGCCGATCGCGATCAGGCTGGCATTGCCGCCGGCAGCGGCCGTGTTCACCGAGATCACCTGCTCGACCGCAAAGCGGCTGAGATAGGCCGGACCACCCGCCTTGAAGCCGGTGCCGGACATGCCGGAGCCACCGAAGGGCTGCGTGCCGACGACGGCGCCGATCATGTTGCGGTTGACATAGATATTGCCGGTGTCGAGCGCTTCCGTGACGGTACGGATCGTCGCCTCGATGCGGCTGTGCACGCCGAGCGTCAACCCGTAACCGGTGGCATCGATCGACGCGATGACCTGGTCGAGCGCCTTGGCCTTCCAGCGCACGACATGCAACACGGGGCCGAAGATCTCCCTGGTCAGCGCTTCCGGCCGGTCGAGTTCGACGATATGCGGGGCGAAGAAATTGCCGGTCGCAGGCACTTGGCCTGCGTAACGGACCTTCTGGCTCCGCTTCATGTCAGTGATATGCGCCTCCAGCATCGCCTTCTGCTTCTCGTCGATGACAGGGCCGATATCGGTGGTGATCTCCAGCGGATTGCCGAGATTGAGTTCACGCGCCGCACCCTCGATCATCTCGAGCATGCCATCGGCGATGTCTTCCTGGAGATAGAGTATCCTGAGCGCCGAGCAACGCTGGCCGGCAGACCGGAAGGCCGAAAGCACGACATCATCGGCCACCTGTTCGGCAAGCGCCGTCGCATCGACGATCATGGCGTTGAGGCCACCGGTTTCGGCAATCAGCGGCACGATCGGGCCGTCCTTGGTGGCCAGCGTCCGGTTGATCGCCTGAGCAGTGCCCGTCGACCCGGTAAAGGCGATGCCGGCGAGCTTCGGATGGGCAGCGATGGCGGCACCGACGTCACCGGCACCGGGCAGGAGCATCAGCACATCCTCGGGCACACCCGCCTTGTGGAAGAGTTTTACGGCTTCAAAGGCGATCAGCGGCGTCTGCGGCGCGGGCTTGGCGAGAACGGCATTGCCGGCGACGAGTGCCGCCGAGACCTGACCGAGGAAGATGGCGAGCGGGAAATTCCACGGCGAGATGCAGGCAAAGACGCCACGACCGCGCCAGGAGAGACGGTTGAGTTCACCCGTCGGGCCGGGCATGACTTCGGCTTCACCGAACTGCTTGCGGGCCTGAGCTGCATAATAGCGGCAGAAATCGACCGCCTCGCGGATTTCGGCAACACCGTCATCCAGCGTCTTGCCGGCTTCGAGCGCCAGAAGCGACAGCAACCGGTCGCGATCGGCCTCGAGCAGGTCGGCCAGTTTGTCGAGGGTTGCGGCGCGCTCCTCGACGGTAACCCGTGACCAGCGGGCAAACCCCTGGCGCCCGGCGGCAAAGGCCCGGTCGACATCGGCAGGCGTCGCATTGCGCACGGAGCCAACCTTGCGAGAGCGGTCGGCCGGCGACAGCACGGCCTCCTCTGCCGTGGCGCCGGTTGCACCGGGCACCAGCGGATGGGCGGCGATCTCGGCCAGCGGCTGGGAAATGCGGGCCATCAGCCGCTCCAGATTGTCACGATGGCCGAATTCGAAGCCGGCGCTGTTCTTGCGGTCGCCATAGAGGGACAGCGGCATCGGAATCTGGCTGTGGCGGGCGCTCTGGCCATGGCCAAGGCCGAGCTTCTCCGTCGGCCGCTCCAGAAGTGCCGTGACCGGGATGTTCTTGTCGCCGGCAACCGCAACGAAGGACGAGTTCGCGCCGTTCTCGAGCAGGCGGCGGACGAGATAGGCCAGCAGGTCGCGGTAACCGCCGACAGGCGCGTAGATGCGGCAGGCGATGCGGTCATTGCCCGAAAGCAGCGTGTCGTAGAGGGCCTCGCCCATGCCATGCAGGCGCTGGAATTCGAAGCCGGTGCGGTCAGTGCCAGCCAGCTCGATGATCGTCGAGACGGTGAGCGCATTGTGCGTGGCGAACTGCGGGAAGATGCGGGCGCGCTTTTCCATGAGCTTCGCCGCGCAATGCAGGTAGGACAGATCGGTCGCGGGCTTGCGGGTCCAGACCGGGTAATCGTCGAGACCACGCTCCTGCGCGCGCTTCACTTCCGTATCCCAATAGGCACCCTTGACCAGGCGGACCATCATCCGGCGACCATATTGCTGGCAGAGGGTGTCGATATAGTCGATCACCTGCGGCGCACGCTTCTGATAGGCCTGGATGGCGAGACCGAAACCGTCCCAGCCTGATAGCGACGGATCGGCGAAAACGGCAGCGATCACATCAAGCGACAGTTCGAGACGGTCAGCCTCTTCGGCATCGACGGTGAAATTGAGCTGATGCGCCTTGGCCATTTGGGCAAGCTTCAGGAGATCAGGCACAAGCTCGCGCATGACACGGTCGCGATGGGTTGCAAGATAACGCGGGTGGAGCGCCGAGAGCTTGACCGAAATGCCCATGCGGTTCGGCAGCTGCTGGCTCTTGCCGTGTTTGGCCATATGCGCGCCGATCGCCTCGATGGCGCTGGCATAGGACTGGAAATAACGCTTGGCATCTTCGGCCGTACGGGCGCCCTCGCCCAGCATGTCGAAGGAATGGCGGTAGCCGCGCTCTTCGCTCTTGGCTGCACGCGACAACGCATCCTTGATGGTTTCGCCCAGCACGAAATGATGGCCGAGGAAGCGCATGGCCTGCTTGGTGGCGGAGCGGACGGTCGGCAGGCCGAGACGCTTGACGAGGCCGCGCATGACACCCTCAGGCGTCTCGCCGGGACGGATGACGCGGGCGGAGAGACCCAGCGCCCAGGCAGAGGCTGAGACGAACCAGCTGTCGCCATGCGCCTCGTGTTCGCTCCAGCCGCCCTCTTTCAGCTTGTCCTCGATCAGGCGATCCTGGGTCAGCGCATCAGGCACGCGCAAAAGCGCTTCGGCCAGCACCATCAGGGCCAGACCTTCGCGCGTCGACAGCCCATATTCGCGCAAAAAGTCCTCGACGCCGCCGATCGAGCCGGAATTGTTACGGATCGCGTCGATATAGGAGGTGGCGCGGCGGTCGATCGCCCCGTTCTGACTGTCCGATAGCGACAGCCGCGAGGCAAAATGGCGGATGAGCTGGTCATCATCGCCGGCATAAGGGGCTTCGAAACGCGGAAAATCGGTCGTGGCTGGCTTGATCATTGTCACCTCCGTGGTATCCGCAACATATCGTCGGATTTGCCGTGTTTCACACTATTCTTGAACCATTTTTCTGGCATATTCACTGCAGAAATGGAGATCGCTAGAGAGTGAGTAAAGAAATCGACCGCCTCGACCGCAAGATCCTCCGCGCGCTCCAGTCAGAAGGGCGACTGACCAATATCGAGCTTGCCGAACGCGTGAACCTGTCGCCGACGGCGACGGCCGAACGGGTGCGCCGACTGACGCGGGAAGGCTACATCACCGGCTACGCCGCCATCCTGTCGCCGCAGAAGCTCGGCCGCAACCTGCTCGTTTTCATCGAAGTGAAACTGGACCGCACGACAGCGGATGTCTTCGACACCTTTGCCGCAGCCGTAAAAAGATCGGATGACGTCATGGAGTGTCACATGGTCGCCGGAGGTTTCGATTATCTGGTCAAGGCACGGGTCGCCGGCATGGAAGCCTATCGGCAATTCCTGTCGGAAGTGATTCTGCCGCTGCCCGGGGTGCGCGAGACCCACACCTATGCGGTGATGGAAGAGGTGAAGGCGGGTTCGGCACTGCCCGTATGAATTTGGAGGAAATGACGAGTTGCCATTTTGAACGGCATAGGTCAGAAATTAGTCATATTAATGCAGCCCAGGGCCGAAAACCCCTAGCATTTCACTCGGACTCATATATTTGTTCAAACCTACAGTTAGTTCTCAACTTTCGAAACAAGAAAAATGCTGCCACAACGACAGACGCTCTTGAGCCAAGAAATCGGGAGCTGCCAAAGCCGTGCGGAACTGTTGGAATGCTGGAAGCAGGCCGCCCGGGAATACGGCCTCGACCACGTGACGCTGGCGGTCGCTCCCACCAGCCAAGACAAGATCATCGGCCCGCTTGTGCGCGAGACCACGCTCCCGGCAGACTATTGCCGCGAATTCGACCGCCAGGGTTTCCTCCGCTATTGTCCGACCGTCCCGCATATCAGTCGCACGATCATGCATGCGGCATGGTGGCTGGGTGCCGACGGCCACAGTCCGGATTTCGAATGCCCGCAGCCCCTGGCAGACCTGATGCGGAAATACCAGCTGCTTTCCGGCATCCTGTTTTCGCTGACGGCAATTGACGGCACACGCTACGTGGTGCGCTATGACGGCAAGCGCCCGCCCCTGCAGCAGCACGACATCAATGAACTGTCCATGCTGACGACGCAGGCCTTCGACATGTTCGACCGTCTGCGCCGGACGGCGAGCAACACCAATGTCCTGTCCGCACGCGAGCTGGAAGTGGTGCGCTGGACGGCACAGGGCAAGACCTCGCTGGAGATCGGCCAGATCCTGTCGCTCTCCGACCATACCGTCAATGCTTACATGACCAATGCGATCCGCAAGCTCGATTGCGTCAATCGCACCCAGCTCGTCGCCAAGGCGATCCGGATGAAGATCATCAGCTGATCGCAGCAAGATCCTGAAATCGAAAGGCCCGGTCTTGCGACCGGGCCTTTTGCGTCATGGCAGGCGCGAGGGCCTCAGCGATCGAGGATCGCCCGGATCTCGACCATGTTGGACCGAACCCGAAGCGTATAGAAACCCATGGTCGCCAGATGCGTCGGCATGATCCAGCCGTCCTCGCGTCCATTGGAGATGATTGCCGGCTGGATTTTCAGGGCGCCCTGCAGCTGGCGCTCCATCTCGGCCCAGATGGCGGTCAGATTGCGCTCGCGAATGACATCGGCGAAATCGGCATGGGCGGCCTTCAGGAGAGCGTATTGCGCATAGAGCTGGCCGAACGCAAACCAGTAGCGATCATCGGCCCGTGTATCGAACCAGCCGGCATTGAACTCCTCGGAGCGGCGGCGAAGAATATCGGACGTGTTGCCGAGATCGCTCGCCATGCCTTCCAGCAGCTGCAGGAGGTTGTCGGCGCGCGAATCGAAGACCGCTTCGCAATTGGCAAGCGACGTGTTGAATCGGTTCCAGCTGTCGACGGCAGCGCGATAATAGCTGGGCGTCGGCGTCTTGAAGCCGAAGGGATCGACGCCGAAATACCAGGTTCCTTCATCGAACTGGATATTGCCGCGGGCATCCTGCAGGTCGTTGTTGATCCCCGAGGTTCCGCGCACGCGGCCGAGATTGTCGGCGAGCTGGATGGCGGTGCGGCGCACCACCTGGTTCACGCCGCGCTGGAACGAGGCCTTGTTGTCGAAGAAGGGGGTATTGTCCCAGTCGATGCCGAAGAAGCCGACCTTGTAGAGGAGCGTCGACGAGATCCAGGTGTTCTGGTTGACGTTCTGATCGGTCAGCGCGGCGGCGAGCGTGACGACGGCGGAATCCTGGCAGCGATTGGCCTGGTCCGGCAAGGGCGCGCCTGCGGGAACCTTGCGCGCATCGAGCTTGTAGGTCTCGACGAAGGCCGGGTCGAAGTCGTTCCAGATCTGCGTGCGGTAGAAGAACTGGCCGTAAGCGAGGATCAGGAGCAGCAGAATGCCAAGGATCGGCCCCTTGATGATCCAGCTGCGGTCGCGATACCAGCCATGCGCGGCGAGAAACGGCCAAAGCAGCCACGCGACGACCAGGCCGACGCCCCGGCCGATCGCGGCGAAGACGCGCTGGAAAAACGCGATGATCGGGTCAAGCATGGTCATCTCCTAGTCCATAGAGGCGTTTGCGAAATTGGGCCTTGTCCTTCAGATATGTCTCGGACAGGCGGGATACAACATAATCGCGATAAGCTTCCGGATAGCGCTCATAGGCGCGGTAGAAGCCCTGCTTGTCGAAGACGAAGCGCGAAACGAAATCGTCCGGCGTCAGATGCGCGATCAGCCGGTTGGTGAGCCACTGGTCGGGATGGCCGGGTTCGGCGCGCACCAGCCAGAGCCGAAACTTCGGATCGATATCCGCCATGCGCAGATTGCCCGTGCGTGACAGCGTCCTGAGCGCCTCCTGCAGGAGGGGATAGACGCCGCCTTCGTTGATGGCACGGGCATTGCGATGCAGGAAGGTCTGCATCCAGACGGGGTCGATCCGCGTCAGATCCGGCACGGGATCGAGGGTGGCCGCCACGGACAGCAGCGCCATTTCCAGCCTGTGGGCAAAGAGCCCGGAGCTTTCGACCCAGCTCGCCCGTGGCAGATCGAGACGGCCCGTGCGTGCCAGGAAATCGGCGACCTGTGCGGTATCGTCGATCGAGATATAGCTGACCTGCCAGGGCCGCGAGCGCCGGAAGCCGGGCGCGCCCGGATCGCAGATGACAGTGGTGATCTTGTCGTCGACGAACACGAAGACGCCGCCGAAATGATCGGCCCAGAAGGCATCGTGGCGGAAGACGAGTTGATCGGGCACCAGCGTGTTCTGCCTGATGTCGCCGGTTTCCTTGGCGAGCGCCACCATGCGGGTGAGCATGTCGTCGTCGCGCCAGGCATCGGGGCCGGTGACCAGTGCATCGCAGAGCTGGCGCAGCTCCCCGGCCTTGCCGAGCAGGTCCTCGGCCGACAGCACCTTGAACTTCACCTCGTTGATCGACAGCAGATCATCGAGCGTCTTCACCTCCGATACGCTGTCCTCGATCTCGCCATAGAGCGTGTCCTTGAGCGTGATCGCATGGATCGCCCGGGCGTTTGCGGCAAAAAACTCGTGCATCAGGCCGGCGGTATTGGAAAAACTCGTATGCACCACCGGCAGGCTGTCCTGCTCCGGGGTGAGGATCACGAAGCGGCGGTTGACCTTCAGCGGGTCGAGATAATCGGGATCGCCGAGTTCGTCGGCCACCTGTGGCGAAAAGCCGGTGATGTCGATGTCGAATTCGGTGAGTTTCGTCTCGGGCAGGCCAAAGGCGACAAGCGCCTTGTTGTAGCGGGCAACGAGATGCGGCTCGCGGATCGCCAGCAGGCGGCCGTAGATGAGCTCGGCTTGGAGGAGACGGTTCATGCGGGCCGCTCCGCTGGGAGGTAGGTCAGGTCACAGCTGAGTACGACTTGGTTGATCCGACCATCAAGGATGGCGATCAGCGTATCGAGCACGGCTTCGCGTTCACGCAGTACATCTGCGTTCCAGAACCTAACGACTGACCACCCATTGGCATTCATAAAAGCATTCCGTTTTGCATCATGTTCACTATCAGCATGCTGACTGCCATCGACTTCAACGACCAAGAGAGCCTCACGGCAGGCAAAGTCGGGGAAGAATGGTCCGATCGGCAGTTGCCGGACGAACTTGTATCCGCCGAGACGCCGCGCCCGCAATTCGCTCCATAAAGCAGCCTCAGCGTCGTTCTCGACCTTTCGCAGACTTCTCGCCCTTGCTGTCCTTTTCTGGTTCGCACCCCGCATCTGTGCACCCTTGACCACATCGCGATCTGCAAATGCCCCTCACCCTACCCTCTCCCCGCAAGCGGGGAGAGGGAGGAGCGCGACGCCAGCCACCTGGCCTTCTCCCCGCCTGCGGGGAGAAGGTGCCCGAAGGGCGGATGAGGGGCAAGCGCAGCACTCACTCACCACATCCCCTCCCCCTTCATCTTCTCGATCTCCCCGATCGCTCGCTCGCGCTGGCGTTCGCGGCGGATGATCTCCGTCACCGCCGCATCATCAGACTTGTCGGCATAGCGGAATTCCGAGTCGGCGTAGCGGTTGATCTCCTGAAGGATCATGTCCATCGTCACGGGGCCGCGCAGCTCCGCGATCATCGCCTTCTTCTCGTCATAGCTCTTGTGGACGAAGGCATCAGGCTTTTCGAACCAGGCATCGGGCAATTCGACATCCATTGCCCGCATCTTGATCGCATCGGTGATGTTCTTGATAGCGCGGCCGGTGAAGCGCGCTTCGGCGAGCTTGATCGCATGCAGATAGGCGCCGACATCCTCAAGCGTTTCTATCTTGCCCTCGGCCTTCTCGTAGCGTTCCCAGACCGCCACGAGCCCGTCCTCCTTCGGGCGGTCATGCTCGCCATAGGAGCGGCTGACGGCCTTCTGTATTTCCTGGCCGGCAAAGAGCTTGTGGTCTCCGAGCGGGATCTGGTGGTTCTTGCCAACCAGTAGCGAGAAGATGTCGATATAGTCCTCGCGCGTCTGCGGCCCGTCGACCAGCCAGCGGGCCCCGGCGCGCTGGCGCAGCGCATCGTCGACATTTTCAGGATAGTTGGAGAACATGCCGAAGGTCGCATTGCCGCGCACCACGGTCGAGGCGCCGGCAAAGCTCTCCATCAGTACTGCCGTCACTTCGTGCTGGCCGGCCGACGCCCGGTCGTCGGAGCGCCTGGCGGTCACCTGGTCGACGTCGTCGATCGTGCCGAAACCGATGACGCGGGGGTTGAGCACGTTGTTGACGAAGCTTTTGGCATTCTGGCCCGACTTGCCCTGATAGGACGAGATCTGGTCGACGCCGAAATTCTCGTAGTGGAAGGCGTAGCCAGCCATCTTGCAGTAGTCGTTGAGCAGCCCCGCCAGCATCTGGATCAGGATTGTCTTGCCGGTGCCCGGCATGCCGTCACCGATGAAGGTGAAGAGAAAGCCGCCCAGCTCGACGAAGGGGTTCATCTGCCGGTCGAAATCATAGGCCATCAGCATCTTGGCGAGCTTCAGCGCCTGATATTTGGCGATGTGGTTGCCGATGATCTCTTCCGGCTTCTTGAACGACATCGACAGTGGCTTCGACTTGACGCCCGGCACCGCGTCGAAACCATCAAGGGTAAAATCGTCCTGATCGACGCGGATATGGGCGTTTTCGAAGACGCCGAGATGTTCGAAGCGTGCCTTGCGGGTGAGAAGCCCGTCGAGCGCGAGATCGGCGAGACCGCGCACACGACCGATCAGCGTCTGATCGTCACCAGCCCCCTTGGCGGCTGTATCGATGGCAGCGACCATGCTTTTGAGCGCATCCTGGGCCGTATCGAACAGGAAATCGGGTTCGCGGATACCGTCGAGCTGTTCGCCCTCACCGGAGACGGTGGACTTGAGATAGGCGGCAAAGGCAAACGCTGCCACATAGGCCTGAGACGAGAGCAGCGCCTTGAAGCGGGCGGCCTCTTCGCCCTGCAGCGGTGCGCTGATGTTGCGCGCCTGCAAAGGCTCGAGTTCGCTCTGGCGGGCAAAGACATCCGATATCGCGAGCGCCACCTGCGCACCGCGCCGCACGCGATAGAGCACGGCATGCTGGGCCGGCGTCATCAGCGGATCGGCTGTGCCGGCCGACTGAATGGTTTTGGTGAGTTCGATCTCGCGGGTTCTGCGCACCGAGCCGGTGGAGACCGTCGAGACAAACCGCCGGCCCGTGCCGGCAATCGGGGCGCCGGACGAACCCTCGCCCTGATCGAGCACGATCACCCGCGTCACCAGCCCCTGGGCGACCGCGAGATGTTTGGCGATGTCTTCTTCCCTGAGCGTCGTCAGCCCGGCCGTCAGTTCACTCATCTTCAGACCTCGCTCACGATCTGGTTGCCGGAAATCACATGCACCTTGAAATTGCCGAAGATCGCGCTGACCTCGTTCGCCGCATAAAGCGCCTGATAGGCGTCATGCGGCACAAGTGCATGTTTTTCATAGGTCGAAACACCCATGCGCGCCGCTTCGAGATCATGCGTCTCGATATGGAATTCCTGGGTGGCCGGCGTTGATGAAAAGAAGCCCTTCACCGCCGGCTGCTCGCGCTTGGAGAAGACCTCCTGCACCGTCCAGGTCATCACCCAGGCATTCTCCGGTCTGCGCACCCGGTCGAGGATTTCGGTGACGCGACCGGAGTTTTCGGTCAGCCCGGTCGAATAGAGTGGCCCCAGCACGACGCGCCGCACCGATTTCGGATGCAGGTTGGGAAAGTCGCGATCCATATTCGTCGCGATCGTCGCCGGCGTCAGCGAATAAGCGGAATTCTTGGCGCAGAAATCATCGAAGCCGCGCGCCAGTTCCGGATTGAGCAGCCCGCCGACGGGAAGCGGAATCTCGACCTCTTCGTTGAGCGTGCCTGTCTCGGTCACCAGGATTTTCGCCACGTTCTCGGAGGAATCCTCGACCGTCGCGAGATAGATCATCGGCAGCGTGCTGACCCCGTCGAAGGCAGCCCAGCTGACGAGATAGGACGGCCGGCGCGATTGCGGATTGACGCTGACGGCAACGGTGGTCGGCAGGACGAAGGGCGAGAAGATCTCGCCGGCGCCGACCTGCTCGAGATAAAGCCGCTCGGCGATCTGCTGCTGCAGGGCTGCCGGAAACTCCTTCTGCCGCAAGATGAAATCGACCATTTCCGCGCGCAGCTTGCCGACATCCGGGATCGTCGAGAGCCGGGATGCAGCCCCTGCCCGGTCGTTTTCAAGCTCCAGCACGTTCTGGAAGATCGGAAACCCGCTCTCGGCCTGCGCGATCTTGAACTGGCCGGAAAAACCGATGCGGTTCTGCCATGAGGTAAAGGAGTTTCGCAGGCGATCGAGGTAGGGCAGAAGATGCAGCGTCGGCGGACCCTTTTCGCCGAAGCGGCGGTCCGGCTGGCCGAAGAACTGCTCGAGCCCCGACAGCGCCGAGGCCATCGTGGTGAAATAGTGCGACACGGCACTGGTGCGATCGACGACGTTCATGCCCCTCCCCCTATCAACAGGACTGCGCACCGCGAGAGCGGCACGCGATCCGAAGATCGCGTCCACGCATCCGGCATGATCAGGGCTTCACGTAGTTGGCGGCGTTGTGCTTGTCGAGCACGGTCTGGAAACGCCGGGCGAAGGCCTCGTCGGCGAGCTTCTTGCGGCGCTGGATGTCCTGCGTCGAGAGCATGTTCTTCTCGTGCAGTTCCAAGAGATCGCCGATATGGCGCTGGGCTGCGGCGCCGATGCCGGCCATCGTCTCTTCCGCCGCCGTGTCCACCTGGGAGCCCAGCGTGTTGATCCGGTGCGCGACCTCCTGCTGGGCAGCCGTCTTCAACGAATCCTCCAGCGCCTTGTAGAGCACGATGCGCTGCTCCGTATCGATGGTCAGCTTGTTGATCAGCGTGTTCTGGGCGGCAATCTGGTTGTTGAGCGAATCGACGAAGGTCTGGAACATCGAGGTGTAGCGTTCCAGCGTCTGGCTCTCGGCCAGCAGTTCCTGCTCGCGCGCCTGGGCCTGGTTGTAGTCGGTCGCGAGCTTGGAGCGCTCGGCTTCCAGAGCGGTCCGCTCGGACGTGTCGGTGGAGGCGGCGATCTTGTTTTCGATGTCGAGCAGCGCCGGATTGAGCGTCTCGATGCGCTTCTGGGTTTCCTCGAGATTGGCGATCGTCTGCTTGCGCCGCTCGATCACCTGCACGAGGCTTGTTTCCGAAGTCTTGTAGCGTTCTTCGAGGACGGACTTCTGTTCCTTGAGGATGCCGACGATGCTGTCCGACTTGGCGAGCAGTTCCTGCAGATTGCCGGCAAGCGACATGTTGCGCACGCGTTCGGTGCGCATGCGCTGCGCCTTCTGCTTGGAGAAGATGCCGATGAACTTTTCCATGCCGGAAAAGCTCTTCATGCTCTCGAACTCGGCGCCGAAGACATTGGTCGCGTCTTCCAGCCCGATGATCAGGTCGGCGATGTTGGATTCCATCACCTTCTGCTGCTTCAACACGTCCTCGATACGGGCATTCTCGATATCGAAGTCCTGGCCGGTCAGTTTGCTGTCGCTCTTGGCGAGCGTATCCAGCACCATTCCGGACTGTTCGATCTTGCCGCGCATGTCCGAGACGACCTTGCGCGTCTTCTCGATCTCGCTGTCGAAGGATTGCAAAGTCGCCATGTTCTCTCCCTGTCACTCCTGCCGGCGGCGGGCCGGCCTCGTCTCGTGCCACCATAACGCGTTTCCCGGTGCAGGAAAGCGTCGGAACGCACAGCGCCGATGGCGCTCACCCAATGTGGATGATCGCGGCCGCCACACAAGAGGGCGTAGCAGAGAAATGCGACAGCCGGTCAACGGCTGCCGCAGCGCCAAGTTGTGCCGAATTACTGTCCGCCGGCGGCGGGGTCCTTCAGATAGGCAATGACATTGGCGATGTCCTCGTCCTTCTTCAGACCGGCAAAGGCCATCTTGGTGCCCTTCACCAAGGCTTTGGGTGCCTTGAGATAGTCCGTCAGCAGCGCGTCGTCCCAGACCTTGCCCTGACCGAACTCGGTCATGGCGGGGGAGTATTTATAGTCGGCGATCGACGCCACCGGGCGCCCGACCACACCTTGCAGCGTCGGGCCGACCTTGTTCTTGGCCTCGGTTGCGATGTGACAGGCCGAACAGACCTTGAAGGCCTTGGCCCCGGCGACCGGATCGCCATCGGCGAGCGCCGGAAGCGGCAGGGCGAGCGTGGACAACAGCACCAGCATGGAAGACGTTTTCATCGAAACTCCTTTTGATCCATTCGACAGCGCCGGCAAGCGCTGCGATATCCAGACACCTGATGGCATGACACGGCAAGAGCGCGCATTGACGCGCATCAACTTCCACTGATTTTTGGCATTCGCGACATCGGCGCCGGAATGCGACAGTTAAAGGCGATGGAGGTCGCAAACAGGGGTCATGCCGCGGCGCAAACGCGCGGGCATCCTTGCAATTCTCCGGTATTGAATGTTGACTTGGGAACTTCAATAAAAAAACGGGAGCCTGAAATGAATACCATCCTCGCTTGTCGCCGCACCCTCGTCGCCACCGTCTCGCTGCTGGCGATCTCCGCCATGCCGCTTGCGGCGGCAGAAGCCGAGAGCTGCTCGACCGTCCGCTTCTCCGACGTCGGCTGGACCGACATCACCGCCACCACCGCGACCGCCTCGGTCATCCTCAAGGCGCTCGGTTACGAGCCGACCACCACGGTTCTCTCCGTGCCGGTCACCTACTCCTCGCTGAAGAACAAGGACATCGACGTCTTCCTCGGCAACTGGATGCCGACCATGGAAGGTGACCTCGCTCCCTATCGCGACGACAAGTCCGTCGAGATCTTCGGCCCCAACCTCGAAGGCGCGAAATACACGCTCGCCACCAATGCCAAGGGCGCTGAACTCGGCATCAAGGATTTCGCCGACATCGCCAAGAATGCCGACGCCCTCGGCGGCAAGATCTACGGCATCGAGCCGGGCAATGACGGCAACCGCCTGATCCTCGACATGATCGAAGGTGACAAGTTCGGCCTCGGCAAGTTCGAAGTCGTCGAATCCTCCGAACAGGGCATGCTGGCCCAGGTCGCCCGCGCCGAAAAGGACGGCGAACCCGTCGTCTTCCTCGGCTGGGAGCCGCATCCGATGAACGCCAACTTCAAGCTGACCTATCTGTCGGGCGGCGACGACGTCTTCGGTCCGAACTTCGGTGGCGCGACGATCTTCACCAACACCCGCGCCGGCTACACCGCCGAATGCCCGAATGTCGGCAAGTTCGTCACCAACCTGAAGTTCTCGCTCCAGATGGAGAACGAGATCATGGGCAAGATCCTCAACGACGGCGCCGATGCGGAAGCCGCGGCCACCGACTGGCTGAAGGCCAACCCGGCCGTGATCGAGCCCTGGCTCGCCGGCGTGACCACCAAGGACGGCAGCGAAGGTCTGCCGGCAGTCAAGACGGCTCTCGGTCTCTGAAGACTGTCCATCGACTGGGAAACCGCGCGGACGGACGCAGCACCGTCCGCGCGGCCTCCAGGCAATCCACATGAGGCGGTTCGGGGACATCAATGAATTTTCTGACTGACTACAAATTGCCCATCGGGGCGCTTTCGAAGAGTTTCGTCGACTGGCTGACGACCAATCTCGACGTACTGTTCAATCTGATCGCCACGATCCTCAGCGCATCCATCAATGCGATGCTCTTCGTGCTGCAGGGCCCCTTCCTGAAGGGGACGGCGTTCGAGCCCTTTTATCCGCTGCTGATGATTGCCCTCTTCTCGCTCTTTGCCTGGGTCATGCGCCGCTCGATAGGCGTGGTCGTTTTCACCTTTCTCGGCCTTCTCCTGATCTACAACCAGGGTTACTGGAAGGAGACGATGGAAACGCTGGCGCTCGTGCTGGCGGCTGCCGGCGTCTCGATGGTCATCGGCGTGCCGATCGGCATTGCCTGCGCCCGCCGCCCCTGGCTCTACACCGCCGTGCGCCCGGTGCTCGACCTCATGCAGACGATCCCGACCTTCGTCTACCTGATCCCGGCGCTCATCCTCTTCGGCCTCGGCATGGTCCCGGGTCTCATCGCCACCGTCATCTTCGCCATTCCTGCCCCGATCCGCCTCACCCGCCTCGGCATCATCTCGACCCCGCCCTCGCTGGTGGAAGCCGCGGTCGCCTTCGGCGCCACCCCCTCCCAGGTGCTGCGCAAGGTCGAACTGCCCTTCGCCACGCCGCAGATCATGGCGGGTCTGACCCAGACCATCATGTTGTCGCTGTCGATGGTCGTGATCGCGGCACTGGTCGGCGCAAGCGGCCTCGGCGTGCCCGTGGTGCGCGCGCTCAACACCGTCAACATCGCCCGTGGTTTCGAGGCAGGCCTCTGCATCGTCATCCTCGCCATCATTCTCGACCGGATCTTCCGCATCCCCGGCATGGGAGACGACGCATGAGCGACGCAGTAATCTTCGGCAATGTCGACATCGTCTTCGGCGACAATCCGCAACGCGCCCTCGAAATGGTCGACCAGGGCAGGACCCGCGACGAGATCGGTGCCGAAACAGGCCTGGTGCTCGGCGTCGCCGGCGCATCGCTTGCCGTCCAGGAAGGCGAAATCCTTGTGCTGATGGGCCTGTCCGGCTCGGGCAAGTCGACCCTGCTGCGCGCCGTGAACGGCCTTGCCCCGGTGGTCCGCGGCAATGTCGCCGTCAAGACGGACGCCGGCTTTGTCGATCCCTACAAGGCCTCGGCCGGCATTCTGCGCGATCTGCGCATGCACACCGTCTCCATGGTCTTCCAGCAGTTCGGCCTGCTGCCCTGGCGCACGGTTGCCGAAAATGTCGGCTTCGGCCTGGAACTGGCAGGCGTGCCGGATGCCGAGCGCGAAAAGACGGTGGCGACCCAGCTGGAACTGGTCAACCTGTCGAAATGGGCCGACCGCAAGGTGCAGGAACTCTCCGGCGGCATGCAGCAGCGCGTCGGCCTCGCCCGCGCCTTTGCGACCGGCGCGCCGATCCTCCTGATGGACGAGCCCTTCTCGGCACTCGACCCCCTGATCCGCACCCGTCTGCAGGACGAACTCCTCGAATTCCAGGCGCGGCTGAAGAAGACCATCCTGTTCGTCAGTCACGACCTCGACGAGGCCTTCCGCATCGGCAACCGCATCGCCATCATGGAAGGCGGCCGCATCATCCAGTGCGGCACGCCGCAGGAAATCGTGCGGAACCCGACCAACCAGTATGTCGCGGATTTCGTGCAGAACATGAACCCGATCAACATGCTGACGGCGGCCGACGTGATGCGCAACGGGGTCACCGGCGAACAGGGCCAGGTCACCGGCACGACGGCGCCGCGCACGCCGCTCGTCGACGTGCTCGATGCACTCGCGCGGCAACCCGGCACCATCGGGGTCGTTGACAACGGCGTCGTCATCGGCACGATCGATGCTCAGGATGTCGTGAGCGGCCTGACCAGGCACCGACGCAAGGCCTGACGCCCGGCCCGGCATCCGCAAGACAAACAGGCGGATACCGGAGACAAGGGATATGACGGACAAGCCAAAGGTGATTCGCGACACAGACGACGATGCGCGCCGCCAGGCGCGCATTTTGCTGCGCGGTGCACGATTTGCAGCCATCGGCGTCATCGACCCGGAAACGGGTTTTCCCTTCGTCAGTCGCGTGCTGCTCGGCACCGATATCGATGGTGCCGCCGTCATCCTCGTCTCGAACCTGTCGGCCCATACCGGCGCGCTGCTCGCCGATCCGCGCGCCTCGCTGCTGACCGGCGAACCAGGCAAGGGGGACCCCCTCGCCCATCCGCGGCTCACCGTGCAATGCCGGGCTGAAAGCGTCGAGCGCGACAGCGCGCTGCATGCGCGGCTGCGCGGCCGCTTCCTCGCCCGCCACCCGAAATCGCAGCTTTATATCGACTTTCCCGACTTCCGTTTCTTCCGTCTGGTGCCCGAAAAGGCGAGCCTCAATGGCGGTTTCGGCCGCGCCTATCATTTGGGCAGGGACGACTTTCTCATACCGATTCCTATCGATAATTTCTGGGAGGATCAGGAAAGCCTTATACGAGATTTAGGGGGGTCTAAACCGGCCATCGCCTCTCGGATCGCCACCGAAATTTACCATGCGCCGGATGGTAAATGGACCGTCTGCGGCATAGATTCTCAGGGAATAGACTTAATTTTCAAAGACATGCTCATCCGCCATGAATTTGTGACGCCCGTCACAAAAAAGCAGGATTTAGAATTAGTGTTACCTAAAACAGAATACACGGTACCTTAAATTTAGGCATATACAATTTTATTCTCGTTGATAGACTTAATGACATATCTAAGGCACCGATTTTACGATTGCCCCTCCCCCAAGGCGCTCGCCCAAGGAAAGTTGAACCGATGAAAACAAGAGCATTGTCCGAACAATCCACCGTTGCCGCAGGCTTGCTGTCCGCCATGGCAAACCCGAAGCGCCTCATGATCCTTTGCAGCCTTGTCGAGGGTGAAGTTCCGGTTGGCGTTCTGGCAGCCCAGGTCGGCCTGAGCCAGTCCGCCCTGTCGCAGCACCTGTCCAAGCTGCGCGCGCAGAAGCTGGTCAAGACCCGCCGCGACGCCCAGACGATCTACTACTCCTCGACCTCGGAATCGGTCATCAAGATCCTTTCGACGCTCGAAAGCATCTACTGCCCACCCGTTGCCGCGAGCAAAACTGCCGCCTGATGACAGCGCTGCCAAGACCCGATGCCATTGGCCTCGGGACGAGTGAACCCGCTGGTTTTGTCAGCCGGGGGGCATGACGGAAGCGCAGCGCAACGACAGACACACCGACCGTGAACTGAAGCCCCGGAAGCAAACCGCTCCGGGGCTTTTTGCCAGGAGCGACAGAGAGCAGAGAGCAACACCGCGCTCCTTCGCCACAAGCACCGGCAGTTTACCCTGTTAAGCTGGCATCTGGATCAGCGGATCACGCGACCGCATGCGTGGACCGGGCGACGACGGATCACGCGGCGAACGCCAGTCGGGACGCTTCAGGCGCATCCGCTTCCTTGCCCGCATCATCACGCAAATTGCCAGATCCATGACCTTTGTTGATGCCACCCCGGCAGTGGCTTGACCGCGCTTCATGCCCTGCTAACGTGACGACGCAACGACAGCCGCGGCAGACGCGCCGATGGCCGGGAGAATGGCCGCCCGCGACCAAAAGGGCCATGGAGAACACGATGTCTAACCGCCTGAATTCCACGCCGAACGACCTGCGCGCCTTCTGGATGCCGTTCACCGCGAACCGCCAGTACAAGAAGGAGCCGCGTCTCTTCGTCGGCGCCAAGGACATGCACTACACCACCCATGACGGCCGCCAGGTGCTCGACGGCACCGCCGGCCTCTGGTGTGTGAACGCCGGCCACTGCCGCCCGAAGATCACCGAAGCGATCCGCGAGCAGGCGGGCGAACTCGACTATGCGCCGGCCTTCCAGCTCGGCCATCCCAAAGCCTTCGAATTGGCGAACCGCCTGATCGATCTGGCGCCCGACAACATGGCGCATGTGCTTTACACCAATTCCGGCTCGGAATCGGTCGAGACGGCGCTGAAGGTGGCGCTGGCCTATCAGCGCGTGAAGGGACAAGGATCCCGCACCCGCCTGATCGGCCGCGAGCGCGGTTATCACGGCGTCAATTTCGGCGGCATCTCGGTCGGCGGCATCGTCTCCAACCGCAAGATGTTCGGCACGCTTCTGACTGGCGTCGACCACATGCCGCACACCCATCAGCCGGGCAAGAACGCCTTCTCCAAGGGCATGCCGGAGCATGGCGGAGACCTCGCCGACGAGCTGGAACGCATCGTCACCCTGCATGACGCCTCGACCATCGCCGCCGTCATCGTCGAACCCGTCGCCGGCTCGACCGGCGTGCTCATCCCGCCGAAGGGTTATCTGCAGCGCCTGCGCGAACTCTGCACCAAACACGGCATCCTGCTGATCTTCGACGAAGTCATCACCGGTTTCGGTCGCCTGGGCGCCCCTTTTGCGGCCCAGTATTTCGACGTGAAGCCTGATATCATCACGACGGCCAAGGGCCTGACCAACGGCGTCATCCCGATGGGTGCGGTCTTCGTCACCGCCGAAATCCACGACGCCTTCATGACCGGCCCGGAACACATGATCGAGTTCTTCCACGGCTATACCTATTCCGGCAACCCGATCGCCTCTGCCGCGGCCCTCGGCACCCTCGACACCTACAAGGAAGAGGGCCTGCTGACCCGCGCCGCCGAGATCGCCCCCTATTGGGAAGAGAAGCTGCATTCACTCCGGGATTGCCCGAATGTCATCGACATCCGAAATCTCGGCCTGATCGGCGCGATCGAACTGAAACCGATTGACGGCGAACCGACGAAGCGTGCCTTCAACGCCTTCCTCAACGCCTACAATGACGGCCTGCTGATCCGCACGACCGGCGACATCATCGCCCTTTCGCCGCCGCTGATCATCACGACCGAGCAGATTGACGAGCTCTTCGACAAGCTGCGCAAGGTGTTGATGAACAACATCTGAGATTTTCTCCCAGTGAAGACAAAAGGCGGTCCCTGTGGCCGCCTTTCGTTTGTCGAAGCTTGTGCGAAGCTGACCACGTCGATCCGCCTGCGCTTGTTCCGCCCCCGGCCATCCCGTATTCTCAAGGGAATCGCACGTTCGATCCCGGCGCAGATGACCGCGAGGGTAAGACCGACGACTGTAGCACACCCGGCCCTTTCCGCTTCCGACATCAGGTCTGGAGCGACTTGTCCGGGTCAGGTCCCGGGAGGATTTCCGTGGTCGACCTCTTCAAGCGCATGTTCGGTAAAGACGCATCCGCCAACTTCACCCCTGCTCAGCCAGAACCGGCCGCCGCCTCCGCGGCCCGGGCCGATGAGGCACGCCTCGCCGCCCGCCGTGCCCAGATCAGCAATGATCTCTTCGAACTGCAGCAGATCGCCATGGCGGAACTGGCGCTCCGCCGAGAGCAGGATGCCGCTGCCGCCAAGGCCGGCTTCGAGGCAGAAGACGGCGTCGGCGGCCGCATCCTGACCGTCTGACACGCGGCCGCCATCGCCGGTTTCCAATCCGCTCCGAGAAAGCTGTGGCGTCTTCGCGCACCATCCCGTCGGGGCTTTTGTCGCACTCCGTTTTTGTCTAAAGCAATCATGGGGAGCAACAAAAGAACCCTGATGGCGTCAAAACCGGCAGAGATCGGTCGCGCAGACCCAAGGAGACGGACATGAAATTTCAACTTCTCGCCAGTGCGGCCCTTGCCGCGCTGATCGCCACCGCACCAGCGGCCCGCGCCGAAATCGTGCTCGGCCTGATGGCGCCGCTGACCGGCCCGCTCGCAGCCGTCGGTGCCCAGATCAAGAACGGCGCCGAAACCGCCGTTGAGGAAATCAACAAGAAGGGCGGCGTCAACGGCGAACAGCTGAGCCTGAAGATTGCCGACGATGCCGCCGAACCGAAGCAGGGCGTTTCCGCCGCCAACCAGCTCGTCGGCGAAGGCGTGCATTTCGTCGTCGGCCCGGTCACGTCAGGTGTTGCCGTTCCCGCCTCCAGCGTTCTGGCCGAAAACGGCGTGCTGATGGTCACCCCGACCGCCACCGCCCCCGACCTCACCGCCCGCGGCCTGACCACCGTCTTCCGCACCTGCGGCCGTGACGACCAGCAGGCCGATGTCGCCGCACAGCTGGTTCTCGCCTCCTACAAGGACAAGAAGATCGCCATCCTCGATGACAAGGGCCAGTACGGCAAGGGCCTTGCCGATGCCTTCAAGACCGCCCTCAATGCCGGCGGCGTCACGGAAGTCTTCCGCGACTCCCTGACCGCAGGCGAAAAGGATTTCGGCGCGCTCGTCACCCGTCTGAAGTCGGAAGGCGTCGAAGTCATCTATTTCGGCGGCTACCACCCGGAAGCCGGCCTTCTGGTGCGCCAGATGCAGGATGCTGGCCTGAAGGCCCAGCTGATCGCCGGTGATGGCCTGTCGAACAACGAATATGTGACGATCGGCGGCGACGCTGCCGAAGGCACGATCTTCACCAACGCCGCCGACGCGCTGAAGAACGAAGACAGCAAGGCCGCCGTCGCCGCCCTCCAGGCGAAGAACGTGCCGGCCGAAGCCTTCACGCTCAACGCCTATGCCGCTGTCGAAGTGATCGCTGCCGGCATCACCAAGGCCGGCAGCGCCGACGATGCCGAAGCCGTGGCAACGGCCCTGAAGGACGGCTCGGAAATCCCGACCGCCATCGGCAAGCTGACCTATGGCGAGACCGGCGACCTGACCTCGCAGAGCTTCGCCGTCTACAAGTGGGAAGGCGGCAAGACCGTCGCCGCTGAATAAGACGTCAACATCGAGAATGAAGAAGGCGGCCGGCAACGGTCGCCTTTTTTTTTTATAACTCATCCCCAGGCAATGCGAAAAATCCGGCAATTCCGGCCCGCCTGGCGGTTTCCTTTGTCCCGTCGCCCTTTTATGACAGCCGCATGACATTTCCGTGAAAAGGTCCGGAACCCGATGCTCAGCCTGTTTCGTAAAATGCTTCCCCGTGAAGATCGTTTCTTCGACATGTTCGCCGCCCATGCCAAGACCGTGGTCGGCGCGGCCGAAGCGCTCGGCACCCTGTTGCAGGGCCAGGACATCGAGGGCAATTGCAGAAGGATCGTCGCCCTTGAGAATGAGGCCGACGACATCACCCGCGAGGTGCTGCAGGCCGTGCGCCGCAGCTTCATCACCCCCTTCGACCGGGGCGACATCAAGGACCTGATCCAGTCGATGGACGATGCCATCGACATGATGCACAAGACGGTAAAGACGGTTCGCCTCTATGAGCAGACCAGCTTCGATCCGCGCATGCAGGAAATGGGTCGCGCCATCGTCGAAGCGGCACACCTGATTGCCGAGGCGGTTCCGCTGCTCGACAAGATCGGCCAGAACCACCAGCGCCTGACGCAGATCGCCGAAGACGTGACCCGTGTCGAGGGTCGCTCGGACGAACTGCATGACGAAGGCCTGAAGGCGCTCTACCGCACCCATCGCGACAGCGGCAATGCCATGGCCTATCTCATCGGCACGGAAATCTACGGCGAACTCGAAAAGGTCCTCGACCGCTTCGAGGACGTCGCCAACGAGATCAGCGGCATCGTGATCGAGAACGTCTGATGGAAGCGACGCTCGCGTTCCCGCTGCTCGTCGCCCTGATCGGCATCGCGCTCTTCTTCGACTTCCTGAACGGCCTGCACGATGCCGCCAATTCGATCGCGACGATCGTGTCGACGCGGGTGCTCAAACCGCAATTCGCCGTCGCCTGGGCGGCCTTCTTCAATTTCATCGCCTTCCTCTTCTTCGGCCTGCATGTCGCCGAAACGCTCGGCAAGGGCATCATCGATCCGGCCATCGTCTCGCCGGCAGTGATCTTCGCCGCCCTGATGGGTGCGATCATCTGGAACATCGTCACCTGGATCTTCGGCATCCCCTCCTCCTCCTCGCATGCCCTGGTCGGCGGGCTGGTGGGTGCGGGCCTCGCCAAAGTCGGCTTCAGCGCCATCGTCTTTGCCGGCTTGTCGAAAACGGTGCTGGCGATTTTCCTCTCGCCGATGATCGGCTTTCTGCTCGCGCTCGTCCTCGTGCTGATCGTCTCCTGGGTCTTCGTCCGCCAGACGCCCTTTGCCGTCGACAACACCTTCCGCGTGCTGCAGTTCATCTCCGCCTCGCTCTATTCGCTCGGCCATGGCGGCAATGACGCACAGAAGACCATGGGCATCATCGCCGTCCTGCTGTTCAGCCAGGGTTATCTCGGGCCGGAATTCCACGTGCCCTTCTGGGTGGTGATCTCCTGCCAGTCGGCCATGGCGCTTGGCACGCTGTTCGGCGGCTGGCGCATCGTCCACACCATGGGCTCGAAGATCACCAGGCTCAATCCGATGCAGGGTTTCTGCGCGGAAACCGGCGGCGCGATCACCCTCTTTGCCGCCACCTGGCTCGGCATCCCGGTTTCGACCACCCACACGATCACCGGCGCCATCGTCGGCGTGGGCGCAGCAAGACGCGCAACCGCCGTGCGCTGGGGCCTCGCCGGCAACATCGTCATCGCCTGGATCGTCACCCTCCCCGCCGCAGCCCTGATCTCCGCCACCTTCTACCTCCTGGCGGATCTGTTCGGCTGAACCCGTTGCGTCTTGACCCGCGACGGCTATGATCCGGCGAGCGACAAAAAGACGAGGGAATCGTGACCGTGCAAGCAGGGGTCGAGGCGTTCATCACGCGCTGGCAGGGGCAGGAGGCGATATGACGACGTTGGACGTGGTCATTTCAGCCTTCGGACATGCCGTTTCAAAGAAGCTATCCAGCCCCGTGATCTCCGGCGCGCCGGAAGATCAACTGCGCGGTCCTCTCGAAGCCCTGATTATGGATGGGATCGTCCACCTGCTCGGCTATCCCAAGGACGCCGTGGCTCTGATCGGCGAAACCAGCCTCGCCGATATCATGACCCGGCCCGATTATGCGGTGACCTTCGGCAAGGCGCTGACCGGCTTCATCGAGGTCAAGGCACCTGGAAAAGGCGCCGATCCTCGGCGCTTTCAGGGGCACGACAAGGAGCAGTGGAACCGACTGAAATCGTTGCCCAATCTGCTTTATACCGATGGCATGAGCTTTTCGCTCTGGCGTGACGGTGAATTACAGGGCGCGATCATCCGCTTGGAAGGCGATCTTGAGGCGGATGGGAAAGCCGTAAAAGCGCCGGGAGAACTGCTGACGCTGTTTTCCGATTTCCTCACCTGGGCGCCGCAATCGCCGAAGAATCCGAGACGGCTGGCGGAAGTCTCGGCCCGCCTGTGCCGCCTCTTGCGCGACGAGGTGACGGAGCAGCTCGATCGCGGCAATCTGGTCTTGAGCGGGCTTGCCGACGACTGGCGCAAGCTGTTGTTTCCGCAGGCCGATGACGCGCAGTTTGCCGATGGTTATGCCCAGGCGGTCACCTTCGGCCTGCTGATTGCCAGAACCCGCGAGATTCCGCTGTCGCAGGGCATTGATCACGCCGCCTCTGATCTCAAGAAATCCAATTCGCTGATCGGCACGGCGCTCGGCCTTTTGACCGACAACCCGGAAAACCGTGCCACGCTGAAGACCTCCCTCGACACCATGGCGCGCGTGCTGGATGCGGTGAACTGGCGCCAGGTCGGCAAGAACGATCCCGATGCCTGGCTTTATTTCTACGAGCATTTTCTCGAAGTCTACGACAACACGCTGCGCAAGCGCACCGGCTCCTATTACACCCCGCCCGAAGTGGTGAATGCCATGGTGCGCATGGTGGACGAGGTGCTGCGCGGGCCGCTGTTCGAACGCCCCCTGGGCTTTGCCTCCGCCGATGTGACGGTGGCCGATCCGGCTGTGGGCACCGGCACCTTTCTTCTCGGCGTTCTGCGCAAGATTGCCGAAACCGTCAACACCGACATGGGAGAAGGTGCCGTACCCTCGGCCATTTCGGCGGCCGCCAACCGGTTGATCGGCTTCGAACTGCAGTTCGGCCCCTTTGCGGTGGCGCAGCTGCGTCTGATCGCCGAGTTCCAGGAACTGATGGCGCCGGCCGGGGTCAAATCCTCGACGCTGCCGGCGCTGAAACTGTTCATCACGGATACGCTCGGCAACCCTTATGTCGAGGATGAATGGCTGCCGCAGGTCATGCAACCGATTGCCGCCTCCCGCCGCCAGGCCAATGCCATCAAGAAGGGCCAGCCGATCACGGTCGTCATCGGCAACCCGCCCTATAAGGAAAAGGCGGAAGGTCGCGGCGGCTGGATCGAGGAAGGGTCGAAGGGGCATTCAGCCCCGATGGACTGGTGGCGCCCGCCGGTGGAATGGGGTGTCTCGGCCCACACCAAGCACCTGAAGAACCTCTATGTCTATTTCTGGCGTTGGGCCACCTGGAAGGTCTTCGGCACGGGCAACTATGCCGCGACCGGCACGCCCGACAAGGATGAGGAAGGCGTGATCTGCTACATCACCGTGGCCGGCTTCCTCAACGGCCCCGGCTTCCAGAAAATGCGCGAGGACCTGCGCCGCAGCTGTTCGCGCATCTGGATCGTCGATTGCTCGCCGGAAGGCCACCAGCCGGATGTCGCCTCGCGCATCTTTCAGGGCGTGCAGCAGCCGGTCTGCATCGTTATCGCCGCCAAGAAGCTCGGCAAGGATCTGGGCCGCCCTGCAGATGTGCGCTACCGGTCGCTGCCCGCCGGAAGGCGCGAGGCGAAGTTCGCGGCGCTGTCCAGCCTGTCCTTGGAAACCGGCGACTGGACAGAATGCCCGGGCGGCTGGCGCGAAGCCTTCTTGCCGGAAGCGACCGGCGCCTGGGCCGACATGCTGCCGTTGAAGTCCTTCTTTGTCTATGACGGCTCCGGCGTCATGCCGGGCCGCACCTGGGTGATCGCGCCGGACAGGGAGAGCCTTGCCCGCCGCTGGGATCTGCTGGTGGCGGAGAAGGACGAGACGAAGAAGGAGGTGCTGTTTCATCCGCAGCTTCGCAATGGCGCGGTTGCCAGCCGCCATATTCGCAAGATTGTTGAAAAGCCTCTTGGCGTTAGACCGACGCGAGCCATCTCGATCTTGGCTGACACAGGCAGTTGCGAGCCGGCGGTGAGATACGGCTACAGGAGTTTTGATCGCCAGTAGATTTCGGGGGATGCACGATTGATCAATGATGTGCGCCCTGAACTCTGGGACAGCTACTCCAACCAGCAGATCTTCCTGACGGGATTTGACGCTCACTCCCCAACATCCGGTCCGGCAATTTCCTTCACGGACCTTATTCCAGACCTACACCACTACAAAGGCTCCTTCGGCGGTCGCGTTATGCCGCTCTGGCGTGATGCTGCTGCCAGCCAGTCCAACATCCGCCCGGACATTCTGGCCTTTCTCGCCGATGCCTATGGGCAGGAGGTCACACCGGCCGATGTCATGGCCTATCTCGCCGCCGTCATGGCCCATCCCGCTTTTACCGCCCGCTTCAGGGACGATCTTGTCCAGCCCGGCCTGCGCGTGCCGCTGACGGCGGATGCCGGACTGTTTTTCGAGGCCGTGGCGCTCGGTCGTGAGGTGATCTGGCTGCATTGTTATGGCGAGCGTTTTGTCGATGCCGCGAGCGGCCGCCCCAAGGGTCCGCCGCGCCTGCCCCCGACAGATGCGCCGCGCATTCCCGCGGACGGCGCCATTCCCGGCGCGCCGGAACCCTTGCCGGACGTGATCGACTATCAGCCGGGAAACCGCCGGCTGATCGTCGGTCAGGGCTTCATCGACAATGTGGCGCCCGAGGTCTGGGCTTACGAGGTCTCCGGCAAGCAAGTGCTGAAACAATGGTTCAGCTACCGCAAGCTCGACCGCTCCCGCCCGATCATCGGCGATCGTCGCCCGCCGTCGCCGCTCGATAAGATCCAGCCGGATCATTGGCTTGCGGAATATACGAGCGACCTGATGAACCTGCTGCACGTTCTGGGGTGTCTGGTTCGGCTGGAACCGGCGCAGGCGGATCTCTTGCAACGCATCTTGGATAAGCCGATGCTCGGCCTTGATGCCGACACCGCGACCGCCGACAATGGTGCAGAATCATCGGACGACACCATCTAGGGCATCATGAGAGCGCAACTTGATCTGTTCGGCCTAGCCGTGGACTTGGCCCCCGCCGAACCCGCCAGCTATAAACCGGACCCGGATCGGGTGCGAGGCAAGCTGGCGGCTGTCTTATCAGAGATGCGAGCCGCCGACACCATGCCCTGGGACCGCAAGAAGCGCGCCTATCATCAGTTGCTCTTCCCGCAGATGACTCGCTCCCTACCGCCTGAAGAAGCCGAGGTCCTGCGCGCGGCCTTCGACGTGGAATGGCAACGCCTCACGGCGGCTTGACTCCCCCATTCGACCTTGGTCACGCAGACACTGCCCCTCCCACAGCGGCCGATCCCTGAGTTCCGGTGATGCCAGCCAGCAGCAAGCCTTTGGCATCGGAGCGGATTATCAGGCGTGCAGTGTCGGGTCTGGGGCTATGAGCGGAGGGCCGGGTGTCGGTAGCCGCCCGCAATGCGACACGTCGCCGGTCATATGAGGAACACGGTGACAGACGCGTTTGATGCGTTATGCTGGCCTTGCGGGTGAGCGACCGGGAGGACGACATGCGGAAGGGCTTCAGGGACTTGCTGGCGGAGGCCGAAGCGCTGGTTGAGGCGGTCGACACCGCCGAGGCGGCGCGGCTGCAGGTGAGCGACAACGTCGTCTTCATCGATCTGCGCGACCCGCGCGAACGCGAGCGCGACGGCACGATCCCCGATGCCTTCTCCTGCCCGCGCGGCATGCTGGAATTCTGGATCGACCCGGAAAGCCCGTATCACAAGCCGGTCTTTGCCGAGGACAAGCTCTTTCTCTTCTATTGTGCGAGCGGCTGGCGCTCGGCGCTTGCGACGAAGACGGCGCTGGAAATGGGGCTGGAGAATGTCTGCCACCTCGAAGGCGGCTTTTCCGCCTGGCGCGATGCCGGTCTGCCGGTCGAGGCGGTGGAGCTGAAGGGCAAGGGATGAGCCTTGCGGATCATCGGGAGCCTCCGCAACCGGTGCACGGCTTGAAGGACCGCGGCATACGCCCCATCTGAGACGTAAGGAGCCGCACGACTGCGGCCGGTGCGCATGACAGCATCCGGGCCGGTCGATGAAGCGCAACAGCCACGAACCCGTTCTCCGCCGACATCAGGTCGCTGGGGAACGGAATTCCGGCAGGTCTCGTCAGGAGACATCCATGGTCGACAAGGTCAGCCGTATCTCCGGCAGTGAAGCCTCCACCCGAACCGAGACGGGGCACACGCTCAATCTCGGCTCCGACGCCCAGAATGCCTGGGTTGCCGCCCGCCAGTCGAAAATCAACGATGACCTCCTGGAGCGGCACCGGGAGGCCGAGGAGGAACACGCCCGCCACGACACGCCCGATGACGGGCCGGAAACCTCCGAAAAACGGCCGTCGCGCCAGTGGATCGAGCCGCCGGAGGCGGAAGTGCCCCCCGAAGACAGCGCCGAGGAGCCGCGCCTGTCCGGCGAAAGCGAGCGCATCGGCACCCAGAATTTCGACGAGGATACGCCCTTCGGCGACCGCGAACTGATCGTCTGACGGGGCTGTGCCTACGCGCCCGCCTCCCCGCCGAGAGGTCGGGCGTCGCACTTTTGCCGGAGTTGCTCTACAGCTTTTCCGGCGAAAACGGGTTCGCCTTCAATGCTCTATGTCTTTGTTTTCACGCAATTCCGGACGCAAAACCGCTTCGCACTTTTGCTGGATTTGCTCTAGTCTGGCGACAAACAGACGAGGATCCGCCATGCCCCAGACGATTCGCATCGAAAACACCAAGCTTGCCGTCGAAATCTCCTCGCTCGGCGCCGAGATGCAGTCGCTGACAACCGCGGATGGCCGGAACTGGCTGTGGAACGGCGATGCGGCGTGGTGGACGGGGCGCGCTCCCCTTCTCTTTCCGATCGTCGGCAAGGCGCCCGGCGACAGGCTGGCGATCGACGGCAAAACCTATCCCATGGCCCAGCATGGCATCGCCCGGCGCCGCGAATTCGTCATCGTCGAGCAGACGGCGACCGCCTGCCGACACGAACTCGTCTCGACCGCCGAGACCCTCGACGTCTATCCCTTCGATTTTCGCCTGACGCTCGAGCATCGCCTGAACGGCCGGACATTGACGGTCACGGCCACCGTCGAAAACACTGGCTCTGTCCCGCTGCCCTTCGGCATCGGCTTCCACCCGGCTTTCCTCTGGCCACTGCCGGGGGCCGAGGACAAGGCCCATGCGGTAATCCTCGACAACGGCGCCGAACCCGGGGTCGTCCAGCTGGAAGGCGGACTGATCGGCAAGACGCTGCCCACCTCGCCATTCAAGGCGGGGCGGCTGGCGCTCAACCACGACCTCTTCGCAAACGACGCGCTGATCTTCCCGGAAGGGGCCGGTACCGGCCTGACATTTGCAGCAGAAGGCGGACCATTCCTGCATTTCAGCTTCGAAAACCTGCCCAATATCGCGCTGTGGCAAAAGCCCGGCGCCCCCTTCCTCTGCATCGAGCCCTGGCACGGCATGGCAGCCCATGCCGGCGGCACGGCGGAACTGGTCGAGCGGCCCTATACAGTGGCGCTCGCGGGAGACGATAAAATGGCCTTCGGCTTCAGTGTTGAAATCCGGGAGTGAGCGCAGAAGTCGACCCCAGGCACCGACCTTCTGAATGAGCTTTACTCGCGCTCGCGGACGGCTGAACACCGGTCGTTTCACCTTCACGCACCCCTAACGTCATAGGGTCCGCCGGAGGGACACGCAGGAATGCGAATCCACCATCATTTTATAGATAAAATTGCGCCCTCCGCCCTAAAAATTGACGACGTCGTAAATTATTATAGTTTTTTCTTGCCACCCTCTCCAAAATATGGATTCATTTATCGATAGAGTTCAAAAATTATCTATAATTTGAGAGAGGCATCATGAGCGAAATGATGAGTGCACAACGCTTAAACACAGAAACGCTGGCCCGCAGGATCGCGATTGTGATCGTCGGCGCAGCCTTGATGACACTGGCCGCCAAGACGCAAGTCCCATTCTGGCCGGTGCCGATGACGCTGCAGGTGGTGGCCGTAATGGGCTTTGCCGTCCTTCTGGGGCCACGCCTCGCCACCGGGATCTGCCTCGCCTATCTGGCCGCGGGCGCCGCCGGCCTTCCGGTCTTTTCCGGCAGCCCTGAACGCGGTATTGGGCTTGCCTATATGATGGGACCGACCGGTGGCTATCTGGCAGGCTTCCTCATCGTCTCCTGGCTGGTCGGCGCTCTCTCCTCAGGGCGCGGCCTGATCGGGCAGATCGGCGCCATGCTGGCGGGTCTGGTCGTCGTCTATGCCTGCGGCCTGGCCTGGCTCGCGATTTATGTGCCGGCCGCAAAGCTGCTGGCCGCCGGCCTCCTCCCTTTCCTCCCTGGCGATATCGTCAAGATCGCCGTGGTGGCAGCTGCAACAGCGCTGCTGTCGCGCACCCGCTTCAACCTCAGGGCTCTTGATCAATGAGCCCGGAAACGCCCGTGATCCGGCATGACTGGACGGTCGAGGATATCCTCGCCGTCCATGACCTGCCGCTGCTCGATCTCATCGGCAAGGCCAATGCGGTGCACCGCACACACCACGATCCCAACCGGGTTCAAAAAGCGAGCCTTCTGTCGATCAAGACGGGTGGCTGTCCGGAAAACTGCGCCTATTGCGCACAATCGGCGCATCACCGCGAGGTCGACCTCACCCGTGACCGGCTGATGAACCCGAAAGTCGTAGTCGCCATGGCCGCCCGCGCCAGACAGGCAGGCGCCGAGCGCTTCTGCATGGGCGCGGCCTGGCGGCAGGTAAAGGACGGTCCGGAATTCGACGCCGTCCTGGACATGGTGCGCGGCGTGCGGGATCTCGGCATGGAGGCCTGCGTCACGCTCGGCATGCTGAAACCGCACCAGGCCGAACGGCTGGCCGAGGCGGGCCTGACGGCCTATAACCACAATCTCGACACCAGCCCGGAATTCTACGACCAGATCATCACCACCCGCACCTATGAGGACAGGCTGGAAACGCTGGCCACCGTTCGCGCCTACGGCATCGATCTGTGTTGTGGCGGCATCATCGGCATGGGTGAGACGATGCGGGATCGTGCAGGCATGCTCAGGGTGCTCGCGACAATGGACCCGCATCCGGAAAGCGTGCCCATCAATGCGCTGGTGCCGGTTGCCGGTACGCCCCTGGCGGATCAACCGCCCATCGACCCCTTGGAATTGGTGCGCATGGTTGCCACCACCCGCATCGTCATGCCCACCTCGACGGTGCGGCTGTCGGCCGGTCGCTCCGGCCTGACGCGCGAAGCGCAGATCCTGTGTCTGGTCGCCGGCGCCAATTCCGTCTTCTATGGAGAGACGCTGCTGACCACGCCGAATGCCGGCATTGGCGAAGATGCCGAACTCTTTACCGCCCTCGCCGGCATCCCGTCCGGGCTGGACGCGGCAGGCAAGCAGGCCAGCGCCGCCTGATCCCCAAGGCCGGCAGGTGACCTCACCTGCCGGTCCCGCAACCGCAACCGGGAAACGCTTGTCTCCGCGTCGCTTCGATTGCATCGACGCGATTGCTCTTCTCACTCCCATGCCATGCCGGTAATCTGGCCAAAATGAATCGGAGTGACAGACAATGACCGACCTCGCACGCCGCATCGACCAGGGGACCGGTCGCGAACCAGCCGATATCGTGTTGAAGGGCGGGCGCTTCTTCGACCTGGTGACCGGCGAACTCGTCTCATCCGACATCGCCATCTGCGGCGAGACGATCATCGGCACGGTCGAGGGTTACCAAGGCCGCGAGGTGATCGACATCACCGGCAAGATCGTCGTACCCGGCTTCATCGACACGCATCTGCATATCGAAAGCTCGCTGGTCACCCCGCATGAGTTCGACCGCTGCGTGCTGCCTTATGGCGTGACGACCGTGATCTGCGATCCGCACGAGATCGCCAATGTGCTGGGCACCGAAGGCATCCAGTTCTTCCTCGATTCGGCCGAACAGACGATCATGGACATCCGCGTCCAGCTCTCCTCCTGCGTGCCGGCGACGCATCTCGAAACCTCCGGCGCCGATCTGCCGATCGAACGCCTGGTACCCTTCCGCAGCCACCCGAAGGTCATCGGGCTTGCCGAATTCATGAATTTTCCCGGCGTGATCCACAAGGATCCGATCTGCATGGCAAAACTCGAGGCCTTCCAGGACGGTCATATCGACGGCCATTCGCCGCTGCTGTCAGGCCGCGATCTGAACGGCTATCTCTCCGCCCGCATCCGCACCGATCACGAATGCACCAGTGCTGCCGAGGCCATGGAGAAGATCCGCAAGGGCATGCATATCCTCGTGCGCGAGGGCTCCGTGTCGAAGGACCTGCACGCGCTGATGCCGATCCTGACCGAGCGGCTTTCGCCGTTCCTGGCGCTCTGCACCGACGACCGCAATCCGCTGGACATCGCCGAACAGGGCCATCTCGACTATCTCATTCGCGAGGCGATCAGACACGGCGTCGAGCCACTGGCGATCTACCGCGCCGCCTCGATATCGGCCGCCCGCGCCTTCGGGCTGCGCGATCGTGGCCTCGTTGCCCCCGGCTGGCGGGCGGATCTGGTGGTCGTCGACAGCCTGGAAAACTGCAAGGCCGAGATGGTGTTTTCAGCCGGCCGGCGCGTGACGGACGCGCTCTTCGCCACCCGCAAGCCGGTCGCCCCCGTCGGCCTCGACAGCGTCAAGGCCAGGGCGGTGAAGGCCGCCGATTTCGGCGTACCGGTGGCGGAAGGCGAGACTCCCGTGATCGGCATCATGCCCGGGAAGATCATCACCGAGCACCGTCGCTTCCGCCTGCCGACCTCCGGCAACCAGACCGCCGTCGATCTCGAAAACGACGTGATCAAGGTCGCCGTCATCGAACGCCACGGCAAGAACGGCAACCACGCCAATGGCTTCGTCCAAGGGTTCGGCCTGAAGAAGGGCGCGATTGCCTCGACTGTCGGCCATGACAGCCACAACATCTGCGTGGTCGGCGTCTCCGAGGAGGACATGGCGCTCGCCGCCAACCGGCTGGGCGAAATCAAGGGTGGCTTTGTCGTGGTCGAAGACGGCAAGGTCACCGGCGAGATCCCGCTGCCCGTCGCCGGCCTGATGAGCCTCGAGCCCTACGAGAGCGTGCGCGACACGTTGCATCACCTGAGAAAAGCCGCCTATGCCCTTGGAACGACTCTCGAAGAACCCTTCCTCCAGGTCGCCTTCCTGCCGCTGCCGGTCATCCCGCATCTGAAGATTTCGGACAAGGGCATGGTGGATGTCGATCAGTTCAGGCTGATTGGGTGAGGATTACGGGCTTCGTTCGCACCGGGGCTAGATTCAGTGGGAACCGATCTCTGGATACAACCATGTGAGTTTTTCACAGGGGTCGTTCCAACAAAGGCTGCCCCTTCTCGTCACTCTCGTTGAATTCCAGCTGTCCGGGAAAGAGAACTCGAAATCGAATGCGGTCGCACTGAACGCATCCAAACAAGTCTTAGCATCAAGTCCGGTCGAACAACTGGAGCAAAGCCATGCCGGTCGTTTTTCGAAAGAGCGGATATCGATTTCTATTCTACTCAAACGAGGGATCGCCGCGCGAACCGGTTCACATCCATGTCTTCCGGGCTGGTGACGATGCCAAAGTTTGGCTGGAACCACAGATTGCTCTCGCGGAGAGCAACGGGTTCAACAGCCGGGAACTCTCTGATATCATGCGCATTGTGGATGAGAACCGTTCCGAGATCGAAAGGGCCTGGCATGAGCATTTCGGCGACTGAGGTCAGATTCGACGATGCGACCATGTGGGTCTCACTCTCGGACGGGCGGATCCTTGGCGTGCCGCTTGCCTGGTTTCCGCGACTTCTGCCCGCATCCCCTGCAGATCTCTTGAACTATGAGCTGAGCTCCACTGGCATTCATTGGGAAGACCTCGACGAAGACATTTCGGTGGCAGGACTTCTTGCTGGTCGGGGAGACCAGACGAGACCAACCGCTTTGGCGGCGGAATAACTTCTGCCGGCATGAATATTTCATCCGATCAACCCACTCCCCTCCGCCAGCGCCTCGCACGCCTCTATTACGGCCGCGACACCGCCGCCATCCGCTTCCAGTTCGCGCTGATGGTGATCGACCTTGCGATCATCGGTTTCTTCCTCGCCGGCCCCTATCTGCGCGACCGACCGAGCTATCTGATCCTCGATTATGCCATCGCCGCCTGGATCGCCGTCGAAATGCTGGCACAATGGGGCGCATCGCGCACCACGCGCGGCTTTCTCACGCGGCCGATGACCTGGGTCGACCTTTTCGTGCTTGGCACGCTGCTCTTTCCGCAATGGCTGTTCAACTTCGCCTTTCTGCGCGTCGCCCGCATCTGGGCCGTCGCTCAGCGGCCGGTCTTCAGGTTGATGCTGAACCGACTGGGGCTGAAGGAGCAGGGCGACGTCGTCACCGCCTTCATCAACCTCTTCGTCTTCCTATTCCTGGTCACGGGCTTCGTCTACAGCTTCTTCTTCTACCGCGAAGATGCCGGCACCGGCTTCATTGACGCGCTCTATTTCACGGTCGCGACGGTAACGACAACCGGCTTCGGCGACATCACGCTTCCCGGCACCTTCGGCAAGCTGACCTCGATCGTCACCATGATCATCGGCATCTCGCTCTTCGTGCGGCTGGCCCAGGCGATCGTCCGGCCTTACAAGGTCACCTTCCCCTGCCCCGAATGCGGCTTGCAGCGGCACGACGCCGACGCGGTGCACTGCAAGGCCTGCGGGCACACCCTGAACATTCCCGACGACGGCATGTGACAAGGCGGTCCAGCCGGTCAGAGACGCTTGCGGAAATAAATGACCCGCTCGGTTTCCGCAAAGCCGAGGGCCGCATGCATGGCGTGGGACGCCGCATTGTCGAGTTCGGCATCCGACGCGATTTCCCTGATGCCGAGCCCACGAGCCCAGTCGCACACAGCCATGACGAGGGATGCGGCAATGCCGGAGCGGCGTGCCGAGGGGTCAACGATGATGCCCTCGAGAAAGGCAACCGGTGTGGTCTCGCAGCCATTCACATAATCCGAGCGCAGGCTGGCCTCGGCAAGCCCGAGGGCCTCACCGGCCGGCCCGATACAGAGAAAGGCGACCAGCCTGTCGGGCTTGGCCAAGGCAGCCGCGATCTCGGCGCGGTGCCCGTCGAGGGAGAGGTCCGGCCACAGCCTGTGACGCAGCCCCGCCCAGGCTTCCATATCCTGTGCCGAGGCGATCCGCACCGTGCCCGTTATCTCACACCCGCGCACAGAACCCGTCGAGCGATCCGAGGTGGATCTCGCCATCGGCGACATATCCACCAAGCCCCGGCATGGGGACCGCCTCGCGGATGGTCATGCCATGCGGCACGGCGATCTCCTGCGGCCCACGGCGCAGGTTGAAGACGAAGAGCATCTGCTCGTCACCCTTCTTGCGGGTGAAGGCGAGCACATCCTCATTGGTCGCGAGGAAATGCATCTCGCCATCGAGCAGCGCCGGGTGCATCTTGCGAAAGGCAAGCGTGGCGCGGTAATGGGCGAGCACAGAGGCCTCGTCCTTTTCCTGGGCGTCGACGGCAAGGGCGGCATGCTCCGCCGGCACAGGCAGCCAGGGTTTTCCCGCAGAGAAGCCCGCCTGCTTCTTGCCCTTCTCCCAGACCATCGGCGTGCGGCATCCGTCACGGCCCTTGAAGGCCGGCCAGAAGCGGATGCCATAGGGGTCGCGGAGATCCTCGAAGGCAAGCTCCGCCTCGGGCATGCCGAGCTCTTCGCCCTGATAGAGGCAGATCGAGCCGCGCAGGGTGGCGAGCACGCTTGCCGCCAACTTTGCCACCGCCTCCCGCTCTTCCGGCTTGTGCATGAAGCGACTGACATGACGCGTCACGTCATGGTTGGAAAAGGCCCAGCAGACCCAGCCGTCCTTCACCTGTTTCTGGAAGCTCTCGACACAGTGGCGGATATGGCTCGGGGTGAAATCCGGCCCCAGCAGGTCGAAGGTGTAACACATATGCAGCTTGTCGCCGCCGGACGTATAGGCCGCCACGGTCTTCAGCGAACGCGCCCCGTCGCCGACCTCACCCACCGTGGTCCGATCAGGATATTGATCGAGCAGCGCGCGGAACCGCTTGAGGAACTCGATATTCTCCGGCTGCGTCTTGTCGTGCAGATGGCTCTGCATGCCATAGGGATTGACGTCGGGGGCATCGAGGCCCGCATCGTCGCTGTCGGGGGCGTGCGGCGGATTGTCCCGGAGCTCCTTGTCGTGGAAATAATAGTTCACGGTATCGAGCCGGAACCCGTCGACGCCACGGTCGAGCCAGAACTTCACCGCGTCGAGCACGGCATCCTGAACCTCGCGATTGTGGAAGTTGAGATCCGGCTGGGAGGTCAGAAAGTTGTGCATGTAATACTGCTTGCGCACCCCGTCCCATTCCCAGGCGGGACCACCGAAGACCGAGAGCCAGTTGTTCGGCGCCGTCCCGTCGGGCTTGGCGGCCGCCCAGACGAACCAGTCGGCTTTTGCATTGTCACGGCTCGTGCGGCTTTCCTTGAACCAGGGATGCTGGTCGGAGGTATGCGAGATCACCTGGTCGATGATGACCTTGAGGCCGAGGCGTTTCGCCTCCTTCATCATCGCATCGAAATCGGCGAGCGTGCCGAACATCGGATCGACGTCGCAGTAATCGGACACGTCGTAGCCCATATCTGCCTGCGGCGAGGTGAAGAAAGGCGACAGCCAGATGGCATCGACGCCGAGCGCGGCGATATAGGGTAGCCGCTCGATGATACCCTTGATGTCCCCGATACCATCGCCGTTGGTGTCCTGGAAGGAGCGTGGATAGACCTGGTAGATCACGGCACCCCGCCACCAGTTCGAAGACGTCGTCTGGTAGGGTTTGGCGGCGGCTTTGGTCATGGGCACGTCCTCTGGCTGGAATCAGGGATAGGGTTCAGGCAACCCGCTTGCGGGCCGAATGTCAAACGCACCCCCTGCTAGACTGACATCTGGCTGTAATGTTCCCGTCGCATAAGACCTGGTGATGACACGCACAGGATGAACGCCAGATTCATGGGGTGATTCCGGAATCGAGCAACCGCCGCATGCCCAGCACCCCGTTGCCCAGTCCCTCGCTGCCCGGCCCTCCTCCGACACGGCTGACCATCGTCACCGATGCCTGGCACCCGCAGGTCAACGGCGTCGTCCGCTCGATCGAGACCACCAATCGCGAACTGAAGAAGATGGGCGTCGAGGTCTCCATGATCACGCCCGAGCCGTTCCGCAGCGCGCCCATGCCGACCTATCCGGAAATCCGCCTGTCGCTGGTAACCCCGGCCCGGATCGGCCGGATGATCGAAGCACAGCAGCCGGATTATGTGCATATTGCCACCGAAGGGCCGCTCGGCCTGATGGCCAGGCGCTGGTGCCTGCGCAACAAGCGCGCCTTCTCGACGACCTATCACACCCGCTTCCCGGAATATGTTGCAGCCCGCCTGCCCTTGCCGCTCTCTTGGCTCTACGCCTATGTCCGCTGGTTTCACAATCGCGGCGGCGCCTGCATGGTGGCGACCGAAAGCCTGCGACGGGAACTGACCGCGCACGGCATCAAGAACCTCAGTCTCTGGAGCCGCGGCATCGACACCACCCTGTTTCGCCTGCGCGACAAGGCGGAAAAGCCCTTTGGCCTTGCCCGCCCGATCTTCATGACCGTCGGTCGTGTCGCGGTGGAGAAGAACCTGCCGGCCTTTCTCGATCTCGATCTTCCCGGATCGAAGGTGGTGGTGGGCGACGGCCCTGCCCGCGCCGAGCTTCAGGCCCGCTATCCCGACGTGCATTTCACCGGCATGCTGCATGGAGAAGCGCTGGCCGAAGCCTATACGCAGGCCGACGTCTTCGTCTTCCCCTCAAAGACCGATACCTTCGGCAATACCATTCTGGAGGCGCTCGCCTCCGGCGTGCCCGTCGCCGCCTATCCGGTCACGGGACCGATCGACATCATCCCCGCAGGCTCCAATGCCGGTGCGCTCGACCAGGACCTGCAGGTGGCGTGCATCGCGGCACTCCAGGCCTCACCGGACAGCGCCCGCAGGCTCGCCGAGACCTATTCCTGGCAAGCCGCGACCGAACAGTTTTTCGACAATGTCGTGGAAGCCAAGGAGCAGCGCCGAAAGCGAGGCCTGCGCGGCCGTTTCGGCACGCGGCCGGCCGACCTCACCGGTTGATGCCGGGCGGTCAGCGCCTGCGCTTGCGGCCTTCGAACGGATTTTCACCCGCCTTGAAATGAATGCGGATCGGCACGCCGGGCATCTGGAAGTCGGCGCGCAGACCATTGGTCAGGTAGCGCACATAGCTTTCCGGCAGGGCGTCAGGCCGCGTGCAGGAGATCATGAAGGCCGGCGGGCGGGCCTTCACCTGCGTCATGTATTTCAGCTTCAGGCGGCGACCCGAAACCGCCGGCGGCGGGTGCTGGGTCGTAACCGCGTCGAGCCAGCGGTTGAGCTTCGCCGTCGAGATGCGCTTGTTCCACACCATGTCGGTGTCGATGATGTTCTGCATCAGCTTGTCGAGGCCGTAACCGGTCTGGCCGGAGATCGGCACGGCACGGATGCCGCGGGCCTGCGGCAACAGACGTTCGGTCTTTTCGCGCAGATCCGCCAGAACCGCCTGCTGGTCCTCGACGAGATCCCACTTGTTGAAGGCGAGCACGGCGGCCCGCCCCTCGCGAAGCACGAAATCGACGATCTGCAGATCCTGCTTCTCGAACGGAATGGTCGCATCGAACACGATGACCACCGTCTCGGCAAACCGCACCGCGCGCAGGGTATCGGCCACCGAGAGCTTCTCGAGCTTCTCCTGCACCCGTGCCTTGCGCCGCATGCCGGCAGTATCGAACATCTTGATGGTGCGGCCGCGCCAGTCCCATTCGACCGAGATCGAATCGCGGGTGATCCCGGCCTCGGGTCCGGTCAGAAGACGGTCTTCGCCGAGGAAGCGGTTGATCAGCGTCGACTTGCCGGCATTGGGTCGTCCGACGATCGCGACGCGCAGCGGCTTGCTGTCGTCATATTCGGGTTCGGCCTCGTCGTCGTCGAGGTCGTCATCCTGCGGCAAGAGAATGTCGGTTTCGGCTTCGTCGTCCGGCTCCGGAAACGCGCGATCCTCGCCGATCGCCTCGACGATGGCATCGCGAAGGTCGATCATGCCCTGGCCATGTTCGGCAGAGATCGGAACGGGTTCGCCGAGACCGAGCGTATAGGCATCGTAGAAGCCGGAATCGGAACCACGCGCTTCCGACTTGTTGGCAACAAGCACAACCGGCTTGCCGCGCCGGCGCAGCATCTCCGCCAGTGACTGGTCGACCGGCGTCAGGCCGTATTTCGCATCGACGACGAAGAGCGACAGATCCGCTTCTTCGATTGCGGCCTCCGTCTGGGCGCGCATGCGGCCTTCGAGCGTCTCGGGGCCGGCCTCTTCGAGACCGGCCGTGTCGATGATGGTGAAGCGCAGGTCCACGAGCTTGGCGTCACCGGGGCGACGGTCGCGGGTCACACCCGGTGTGTCATCGACGAGCGCCAGCTTCTTGCCAACCAGACGGTTGAAAAGCGTGGATTTGCCGACATTCGGACGACCGACGATGGCAACGGTGAAACTCATGGAACACTAGCTTTCCGGCCCTTGGAGGCCTTGTTGTTACGGCGCCTTGCCGGAGGCCTTGATGTTGTCGAGCAGCATCTGGGCGCGGGCCGACGTGTTGCGCGGGGTTTCCGCGTCTTCTGTGATCTGCTCGAACCATTCGCGGGCGCGCACCATGTCGCCGGCCTTGTAGGCGGCAAGACCGAGCGCTTCGCGGGCAGCGTGGCGCATGGCATTGGCCGGCGTCGCCATGGCTTCGACCTCCGCCGAGACCTGCTCATAGGTGCCGTTGTCGACCATCAGCCAGGCAGCGCGAACGCGGGCGGCATTGCGCACGGCTTCCGGCACGCTCTGGTCGTCGCCGATCGCCTTGAACGCGGCAATCGCCGCTGCCGGATCGCCCTTTTCGGCGAAGACCGAGGCACCCCGGAACCGCGCCAGAACGCCATAGGCGCCATAGCCATCCTTCTCCAGCGCCTGCAACGCGGCTTCCGCCTCGTCGCGCTTGCCTTCGTCGGCGAGCTTCAAGGCAGCGAGGAACTGGTCGCCGGCGCCCGACGCCTGGGTCGTGTCCCAGTGATCCCACAGCCGATGGCCAGCCGTGCCGACGACGATCAGGGCTGCGACGCCGATGATGATGCGGCTGTAGCGCTTCCAGGCATTGCGCACCTGATCGGAGCGAAGCTCTTCGTTGACTTCGCGGATAAAGCTGTCGTTCTGGTCAACCATTCATACCCCCGGCAGTGCCGGCCTTTCCATGCAATCTCATGCGTGAGCGGCCTTCTAGCCGATTTTTGCGCGCTTGTAAGGGGAAAACCGCCAAATGCCCTGGGCGTTCACATCGGCAGCGGTGCGACCCCGATCAACAACTCGTGCAGCTTGAAGGTGATGAGCGCCCAGACGACGAGGCCGAGGACCACCGCGATGGCGTCGAAGCGGGCCGAAACGAACGGACGCAGCACGAGGTCGCCGGCCCGCAGGCGGCGCTTGTAGCTGATGCGAAGCACGACACCCCAGGCAAGCAGTGCGCCGAACAGCAGGATCGAGGCAAGATCGCCATTGGCGATCAGATGGGCTGCCGCCCAGATCTTGATGGCGAGCACGATCGGATGTTTCGTCTTCGTCGCAATATGCCCGGCCGGCAGGAAGCCGGCGACCAGACAGATAGTGGCGATCAGCATCAGCGTGATGGTGAGGTGGTTCATGCCCATGGGCGGGAACCAGACATTGACGACCGGCGCCGTGGCATAACCCCAGATCAGCACGACCAGCGACACGAGACTGAGCACCGAATTGATCACCCGCCAGCCCATCAGCCCGAAGCGCTCGATCATCGACAGGCGAAAGCCCGGTGCGACGACGCGGATGAGATGGGTTGCGAGAAACAGGATGATGCCGAGGATGAGGAGCGTCATGGGGCGGGACCTTTCAAGTCGAATTGCTGAAAGCCTTACTGGTCTCGGCCACGAATATCCAGCGCGTTCAAAGCTTCGCCGCATTTGGATGGGACGCAGACACCCCATTTGATTTCCGGGTGTTTGCCGATGTTTCGTTCCCTGACCGCCGTTTCCCTTGCCCTGATGGCGACGACCGCCCTTGCGGAAGACCCGGCCCCTGCGGCAAAAGGTGCAGGCGACGCGAAGCCGAAACAGATCCTGATGATCTCCTTCGACGGCGCGCACGACAACATGCTCTGGAAACGCAGCCGCGATATCGCGAGGCGGGCGAATGCCCATTTCACCTATTTCCTCTCCTGCGCGACGCTGATCCCGAGGGGCCGCGCGAGCGATTACAAGGCGCCGGGCATCAAGGCCGGGCGCTCCAATATCGGCTTTGCCCAGACGGTGGACGAGGTCGGGGCGCGGCTCGACAACATCTGGAGCGCGCACAACGAAGGCCACGAGATCGCCAGCCACACCTGTGGCCATTTCGACGGCAAGGACTGGACAAAAGACCAGTGGCTAACGGAATTTCAAAGCTTTGACCGCGTGCTCGCCGGCGCCTGGAAGGACAACGGCCTGTCCGACCGCGAGCCAAAGGGCTGGGCGGACTTCGTCCAATCAGGCATCACCGGTTTTCGCGCGCCCTATCTCTCGGCTCCCGACAGCCTTTACGAGGCCGAACGCGAGCACGGCTATCGCTACGATGCGAGCCTGGTGACCCATGACCCCGCCCCGCCGCGCAAGGAGGAGGGGCTGATCCGCTTCGGCCTGCCGCTGATCCCGGAAGGTCCCGAAAACCGCCGCATCATCGCCATGGACTACAACCTCTTCATCCGCCATTCCGGCGGCATCGACCACCCGTCGAAGGGCGACGAATTCGCCGAGCGCAGCTACAAGGCGTTCAAGACCGCTTTCGAGACCCAGTACAACGGGGAGCGCATGCCGCTGCAGATCGGCCTGCACTTCGTGACGATGAACGGCGGCGCCTATTGGGCGGCGATGGAGCGGCTGGTGGCCGAGGTCTGTCCGAAGCCCGACGTCGCCTGCGTCACCTATTCGGAGGCGCTGGAGATGCTGGGCACCAAGGGCGGCGCGGCCGCTGGCACGGGCGCTATGTGATCGGTCGATCAACGGGACAGCAAAAGGCCGCGCCGGTTGCCCGGCGCGGCCTTGTTCATTTCTTTCTCCGGCAATCGGCTCAGGTCGGCCGGTCTGCAGCAATCTCGCCTTCTGCGGCCTCACGCTCCAGGTAGCGCTGGTCGATCTCCGGCAGCGGTTCGTCGTCGATCGCCGCCTCGAAAGCCTTGAGGCGCTTGTGGATCGACAGAAGCTCGATGATCGTCGTCCAGGAATTGACCAGATACTGGAACGAATTCGACACCTGTCCGAAGGCGGTCGCGATCTGCTGGTAGATACCGTAGGTGATCTTGCCGGCGACAATGGTCGGCACGAGCACGATCAGGAGGAAAATCGCGTCCGCCTGCATGTAGAAATAGCGGGCGACATTGAAATAGAGGTAGTGGAAGTAGAGCGTGAAATAGTTGGTGCGGACGTTGTTGTAGAGTTCCTTCACCGTGGCGGGTTGGGCGCGATCGGCATGATCCTCGCCGTAGACCAGTTCCTTGCGGTAGGCAGCTTCCACACGCTGGTTGCGGAAGTTGAGGCCCGGCAGCCTGATACCGGCAACGGCCAGCAAGACAGTGCCGAAGGCCGACCAGAAGATCGCCAGCCAGAAAAGCGCATGCGGCACTTCGCCAATGATCGGCAGCTCGCTGACGTAACCCGACAGCGAAAACAGGATCGGCAGGAAGACGATCAGCGTCATCACCGCATTGATCAGCGAGATGCCCAGCCCCTCAAGTGTCGAGGAGAACCGCATCGTGTCTTCCTGCACACGCTGCGACGCACCCTCGATGTGCCGGACCTTCTCCCATTTCGACATGTAGAAGTTGTTCATCGCCGTTCGCCAGCGGAAGATATAGTGGCTGGTGAAGAAGTCGGTCACGATCGAAATCGCCATGCTGACAAAGACGATCTTCGCGAAGACGATCTGCAGGCTGTAGAAATCCCAGACGGTGATGCCGGGCTGCTTCGACAGCGCATTCTGCAGCAAATCGCCGAAGGGGCGGCGGAAATTGTTGATGACGACCGACACCTGAACGCCGAAATAGACCGCAGCGATAATGAACAGCGATCCCCAGATCGACCAGATCTTCCAGGGGTGATCCTTGGCCAGGATCGTCCAGACCCCACCAAAAGCCAACATGCACAGAAGGAAGTAGGCGTAGAAGAACAGGTTCGACGGCAGAGCGAAGAAGCTCAAATCGAAAGGCTCGGTCTCGGGATGGACATAACCCAGGCTGTTGCCGAAGCCTTGTACCGCGAAGTACCAGGCGAGAACGCAGACGAAGGTGAAGATGACCGCCGATGTGAAGAACAACTTGGGTCGGGGGAAGAAGGAATGAAACACGGGGGAAGCCTTCGTGTGGGAGAAGTCCTGCAAATCGAGACGGAACCTATGGCACAGGCTCCGATGCGGCAACAGCACCGGCAAATTGTGGCGGAATTACCCCCGCAATAATTACAGGTTTGCAAGAATAGGCCGGTTGACCGTTCGAGAGTGAACGCGTCAGGCTGCAGCACCCCGCAAGACGAAATCCGCCTCGATCTCGTCGAAAGGCACGAACACCTTGGAAGCCTCGTCTTTCTCGACCAGACCCCATTCGACCAGAACACCCACATCCTCATGCACGCGCTTCACATCGCGCTCCAGCGCCCGGGCAAGGCCTCTGATGGTGGACGGCCCGAGCGTTTGCAGGCGTTCGATGAGCTCCCACCGTTTCGGCGACAGGATCGAGAACAATTGCGCCGGAGAGGAAAAGGTCAGAACCGTGGAATGAGGCGCTGCTTTACCCGTCTTCCACACATCCACGAAGCGCTCAGCCATAGCCTCGACCTGGGCCAGCGCATCCGCGTCACGACGGATCTGAATACGAGCTTTCGTCATGGATCAGCCCTCCCCAAGATGAAGAACGGTCGTCGTATGATGTGTCCAATATAGACAAGCGGCAAGCAGCTGGTTCGCTTATCCTTGCCTCCGCCCCAAAAATCGCTAGGGAAGTCGCACAGCTTTTTCAGGAGTGCCAAATGAGCGACCTCAGCCTGCAGCAGGCCATCGACAACATCTACACCTCGATCAACAACGACAATGAAGAGATCGATCTGCACATTGCCGCCCTGAAGGCTGCGATGGCGCGCGAAGGTGTCAAGGAAGCGGTGTTCGAGCCGTCCAAGCTCGCCCAGTCGAACCGCCAGGGCCGCAAGATCATGCAGTCCTATTTCAAGAAGAAGGGCGTTGCCGTCGCCTTCTCGAAGTCCGAGTAAGCCTGCGGACAGGATGCGATAACGCTCGCCTCAGTCGGCGAGCGTCAGGATCAATGGTCCATTCTTCGTCACCACGATCGTGTGTTCGAACTGAACGGTCGGCGCCGGAGGATCGCTGAAGAGCGTCCAGGCATCCTTGTCGCCGTCCTCGGCCCAGTGGCCGCCGAGCGAGAGGAACGGTTCGACGGTGAACACCAGCCCCTCCTCCATGATCCGGGTTTCATCCGGATCCGGCCAGGTCGACAATTCCTTCGGCTCTTCGTGCAGCGAGCGGCCGACGCCGTGGCTCGCAAGATTGGTGATCAGCGTATAGCGGTTCTTCTTGGCGAATGCCCCGATCGAATTGCCGATATCGGCCATCGGCCGGCCCGTCTTCACTTGGTTCAGGCCCACCCAAAGTGCCCGCTTGCCGTCGCGCAGCAACCGTTCCTGCTTGGCCGTGCCAGGCGGCACGATGAAGGACGAGCCGGTATCGCCGAAATAGCCGAGCTTTTCGGCAGACACATCGATGTTGACGAGATCGCCCGCCTTGATCACCCGGTCGCCGGGAATGCCATGGGCAATTTCCTCGTTGACCGAGATGCAGGTGGCACCGGGAAACTGGTAGCAGAGTTCCGGCGCCGACTGCGCACCATTGTCTTCCAGAAGCTTGCGGCCGATCTGGTCGAGTTCGCGTGTCGTGATCCCCGGCTCGAGCGCCGCGGCCATCACCTTGACGGCGGTCGCGCAGATCCGCCCGATATCCTTGAGACGGACGAGGTCCTCTTCGGTTTCGACGATCATGGGCAGTCCTTCGGCGGTTGTTCTGAGCGGGTATCTGCTGCCTTAGGCGGCAGACGCCTTCTCCGTCAACGCCTTGCGCACCAGCGGCGCGACTTTTGTCCCGAAGAGCTCGATCCCGCGCATCAGCTCCTTATGTGGCATCGGCCCGATCGCCATCTGCAACAGGAAGCGGTCATTCTTGAAGATGTCGTGCATGGCGACGATCTTTTCGGCGACTGCCTCGGGATCACCGACGAAGAGCGCACCGCGCGGCCCTCGCGAGGCATCGAACTGTGCGCGGTTGGTCGGCCCCCAGCCGCGTTCGCGGCCGATCCGGTCCATCACGACAGCCTGCGGCGCGTAAAAGATGTCGGCCGCCGACTGCGTCGTGTCATGGACGAAGCCATGCACGTTGATCGAGGTCTTCAGCGTCGACGGATCGACGCCCGCCTTGGCCGCACTCTGGCGATAGAGATCGAAGAAGGGGGCAAAGCGATGCGGCTCGCCGCCGATGATGGCAAGCGCCAGCGGCAGGCCGAGATAACCGGCACGCGCCGCCGACTGCGGCGTGCCGCCGATCGCGATCCACAGCGGCAGCAGATCCTGCAGCGGACGCGGATAGACGCCCCTGCCCTGGATAGGCTTGCGGGTCTGACCTTCCCAGGTGACCACTTCGTTTTCGCGGATCTCCATCAAGAGCTGCAGTTTTTCGGCAAACAGCAGGTCGTAGTCTTCGAGGTCGTAACCGAACAGCGGAAAGCTTTCGATGAAGGAGCCGCGCCCGACCATCAACTCGACGCGACCATTGGAGAGCAGGTCGGCCGTGGCATATTGCTGGAAAACGCGCACCGGGTCGTCGGAGGAGAGCACCGAGACAGCACTCGTCAACCGGATGGTCTTCGTTTGCACGGCGGCAGCGGCAAGGATCGTTGCCGGCGACGACGCCATGTAGTCCGGACGGTGGTGTTCGCCGAGCCCGAAGACATCGAGGCCCACGTCGTCGGCGAGCCTGATTTCGGCAAGAAGTTCATCGACGCGGCGCTTGGCTTCGGCTCCCTTGTTGGTGGCATTCGGGTCGACATCGGCAAAGGTGTAAAGGCCAAGTTCCATGGCAAGACTCCTGATCACGTGTGTTGCCCCAGACATAGAGAGTTGCAGCTGCAGACAAAAGAGCCCGGCATCGAACAGTGTGTCACGCCTGCCGGCAAATCCCGCGCCGCACGGATGCAGCGCTGCGGCAAAACGCCGTTGCACCGGAACTTCTTTTGAGACTAACCTTTGATTTCGCGGGTGCAATAAATCACCCGTCATCCATCGGCATCCGTCGAGAAGGAAAATTCAGATGAAAAGAACAGTTGTCGTCACCGGCTCCACCAGCGGCATCGGGCTGGGTATCGCACGCGCTTTCGCGACGGAAGGCGCCAATGTCGTGATCAATGGCTTCGGCGACAAGGCCGAGATCGAAGCCATCCGCAAGTCGCTCGAAGACAAGGGCGGCAAGGCGCTTTATCACGCCGCCGACATGACCAAGCCGGCTGAAATTGCCGACCTGATCGCCACCGCAGAGCGGGAATTCGGCGGCATCGACGTGCTCGTCAACAATGCCGGCATCCAGCATGTCGCCCCGGTCGAGGAGTTCCCGATCGAGAAATGGGACATGATCATCGCGATCAACATGTCGAGCGCCTTCCACACGATTCGCGCCGCCGTTCCCGGCATGAAGGCGAAGAAGAAGGGCCGCATCATCAACATCGCCTCCGCCCACGGCCTCGTCGCCTCGCCCTTCAAGTCGGCCTATGTCACCGCGAAACACGGCATTCTCGGCCTGACCAAGACGGTGGCGCTGGAAACCGCCCGCGACGGGATCACGGTCAACGCGATCTGCCCCGGTTATGTGCTGACCCCGCTGGTCGAAAAACAGATCCCCGACACCGCCAAGGCCCGCGGCATTTCGGAAGACCAGGTGAAGAACGACGTCATGCTGCATCTGCAGGCGACCAAGGAATTCGTCGAGGTCGACCAGGTCGCGGCACTCGCCATCTATCTTGCCTCGGATGCGGCGGCCCAGGTCACCGGCACCTCGATCTCCATTGATGGCGGCTGGACAGCACAATAGACTTGAAAGATTGCGCTGCGCCGCCCACCATCGCGAGATGGGCGACGCAGCCGCGTCCGGCAGTCGGACACCGAGGGGGGACACGGTCTATTCATGGCAGACAGCATTCGTTTCATCCTGAACGGCGAGGACATCGCCCTTGCCAGCCTCGATCCGACCGAGACGCTGCTCGATTTCCTGCGGCTGAAGCGCCGGCTGACAGGCTCCAAGGAAGGCTGCGCGGAAGGCGATTGCGGCGCCTGTACGGTGCTGGTCGGACGCCTCATCTGCGGACGACTGGTCTATGAAACGGTCAATGCCTGCATCCGCTTCGTCGGTTCGCTCAACGCCACCCATGTGGTGACGATTGAACATCTGGCGGCCAAGGATGGCACGCTGCATCCGGTGCAGCAGGTCATGGTCGACTGTCATGGCTCGCAATGCGGCTTCTGCACGCCCGGCTTCGTCATGTCGCTCTACGGATTGTGGCTGACATCGGAGCACCCTGATAGAGCCGAGATCGAGCGCGCCCTGCAGGGCAATCTCTGTCGGTGCACGGGTTATGAGCCGATCGTCAAGGCCGCCGAACAGGTCGCCCAGATCCGCCCGTCTGCCTTGTTCGACCCGCTGGAGCGCGAGCGCGCCGAAATTGTAGCCCGCCTCGAAGAACTGGCGACCCGCGAAACCATCGCCATCACGGGCCCGGACGGCCGCCGCCTCGTTGTGCCCGGCAGCATCGAAGACCTCGCCGAAACGCTCGCCGCCCATCCGAAGGCAACTGTGGTCGCCGGCGCGACCGATGTCGGGCTGTGGGTCACCAAGCAGATGCGCGTGCTCGATCCTGTCATCTTCATCAACCATCTCGAAGACCTGCAGAAGATCACCGTGACCCCAGAGGGCATCACGCTCGGCGCCGGCGTCAGCTACACCAGCGCCTTAGAGGTGCTGCGAAAAGAGATCCCCGCCTTCGGTCGCCTGATCACCCGCATCGGCGGCCAGCAGGTGCGCAACATGGGCACGATCGGCGGCAATGTCGCCAATGGCTCGCCGATCGGCGACTCACCCCCGGCGCTGATCGCGCTCTCCGCCACCGTCACCCTGCGCTCCGCCAAGGGCACCCGTACCATGCCGCTTGAGGACTATTTCATCGACTACGGCAAGCAGGACCGGCAACCAGGCGAATTCGTCGAGAGCCTCTTCGTGCCGCGCCCCAAGGCGGAGAGCCACGTGGCCGTCTACAAGATCACCAAACGCCGCGACGAGGATATCTCCGCACTCTGCGGCGCCTTCCACCTGGAAACCGATGCCAGTGGCGTGGTCACGCATATCCGCATCGCCTTCGGCGGCATGGCGGGAACGCCGAAGCGGGCGCGATCCGTCGAGGCAGCGCTCTACGGCAAGCCCTTTACGCAAGAGGCGGTGAATGCCGCAAGAGACGCCTTCGACCTCGATTACAAGCCGCTCACCGACTGGCGCGCCACGGCCGAATACCGCCAGCTGACGGCGAAGAACCTGCTGACGCGGTTTTCCCTGGAGGTGTCCGGTTCGCCGCAGGAGCTGCAGCGCTTTGCGGCGGAGGAGGCGTGATGGGGAGCGTGTCTGAACGTCATGCCGTGTTGTACCCCCCTCTGCCCCCTGAGCCTGTCGAAGGGCGGACATCTCCCCCTCAAGGGGGGAGATCGGCAAGACGATTACGCTCGCCCAGATCAAGGGTCGCACTTGCCATGGAAGGGCAGGAAGGCTGCCGCGCGTCGATCTCCCCCCTTGAGGGGGAGATGTCCGGCAGGACAGAGGGGGGTGATCTTGCGGTCTCAAGGCCCCTCACCCTGACCCTCTCCCCGCAAGCGGGGAGAGGGGATATCAGGCAGGCGGTATCGCCACCTCTCCTTCTCCCCGCTTGCGGGGAGAAGGTGGCCGGCAGGCCGGATGAGGGGCAGCGCGAAACACACGGAGGCCTTCATGGATAAGGCGACCTACGAGACGACGAAATACATCAAGGGGCCGATGCACCAGTCGCTCCGGCATGATTCAGCGCACAAGCATGTGTCGGGAAGTGCCGAATATATCGACGATATTCCCGAACCTGCCGGCCTCCTGCACGGCGCGCTCGGCATGGCGGATCGCGCCCATGCCGAGATCCTGTCCATCGATCTCTCCGACGTGAAATCCTATCCCGGCGTGATCGATGTGCTGACCGCAGCCGACATCACCGGTGTCAACGACGTCTCCTCCGGCGGCCGTCATGACGAGCCGCTGATTGCGACCGACAGGATCGAATTCCACGGCCAGACCATCTTCGCCGTCATCGCCGAGACGCGCGATGCCGCCCGGAAAGCGGCGCGGCTGGCCAAGGTCGAATACCGAGACCTGCCGTTCTGGACCGATATCGACGGCGCGCTGGAGAATGGCAGCCCGCTCGTGACGCCCGGCATGACACTGAAGCGCGGCACGCCGGAGACCGAACTCGACAAGGCAAAGCATCGCGTCAAAAGCTCGATGCGCATCGGCGGCCAGGAGCATTTTTATCTCGAAAGCCATATCGCGCTCGCCATCCCCGGCGAGGATGATGATGTCACCGTCTGGTCCTCGACCCAGCACCCCTCTGAAATCCAGCACATCGTCGGCCATGTGCTCGACATCCCCTCGAATGCCATCACCGTCAACACACGCCGCATGGGCGGCGGCTTCGGCGGCAAGGAAACGCAAGGCAACCAGTTTGCAGCGCTCGCCGCACTCGCCGCCAAGAAGCTGAAGCGCGCCGTGAAATTTCGCCCCGACCGCGACGAGGACATGGGCGTCACGGGAAAACGCCACGACTTCAAGATGGATTTTGACGTCGCCTTTGATGACGACGGAAAGATCCATGCGATCGAGGCCAACTTCGCCGCCCGCTGCGGCTACTCCTCGGATCTCTCCGGACCCGTCACCGACCGCGCGCTGTTTCATGCCGATTCGAGCTATTTCTATCCGCATGTGAAGCTGACCTCGCAGCCCTTGAAGACCCACACCGTCTCAAACACCGCCTATCGCGGCTTCGGTGGTCCTCAGGGCATGCTGGGTGGCGAACGGGTGATCGAAGAGATCGCCTATGCACTGGGCAAGGATCCGCTGGAGATCCGCAAGGCCAATTTCTACGGCGAGAAGGGCTCGGGTCGTGACGTGACGCCCTACCACCAGCAGGTGGAAGACAACATCATCCTGAAGGTCGTCGAAGAACTGGAAACCGCGTGCGACTACCAGGCCCGTCGCCAGGCGATCGTCGACTTCAACAGGACGAGCCCGGTCATCAGGAAGGGCATTGCCCTCACACCGGTCAAGTTCGGCATCTCCTTCACCATGACCGCCTTCAACCAGGCGGGCGCGCTGGTCCACATCTATCAGGACGGTTCGATCCATCTGAACCATGGCGGCACGGAGATGGGCCAGGGCCTCTACACCAAGGTCGCCCAGGTCGTCGCCGATTGTTTCCAGGTCGATGTCGACACGGTGAAGATCACGGCCACGACGACGGGCAAGGTGCCGAACACCTCGGCCACGGCCGCCTCCTCCGGCTCGGACCTGAACGGCATGGCCGCCTTCGACGCTGCCCGCCAGATCAAGGAGCGTCTGGTCGCGTTTGCCTGCGAGAAATACGGCGTGCCCTCCGCCGAAGTCGAGTTTCTGCCGAACCGGGTCCGTGTCGGCGGTGAGATCTTCGCCTTCGGCGAGTTTGCCAAACTCGCCTATCTCGGCCGCGTCCAGCTGTCTGCCGCGGGTTTCTACAAAACCCCGAAAATCCATTGGGACCGCGCCGCCGGCCGCGGCACGCCCTTCTATTACTACGCCTACGGCGCCGCCTGCTCGGAAGTCTCGATCGACACTCTGACCGGCGAATATCTGATGGACCGCACCGACATTCTGCACGATGTCGGCAAGTCGCTGAACCCGGCCATCGATATCGGCCAGATCGAAGGCGGTTTCGTCCAGGGCATGGGCTGGCTGACGACGGAAGAACTCTGGTGGGACGGCAAGGGCCGCCTCAGGACCCATGCGCCCTCCACCTACAAGATCCCGCTCGCCTCCGACCGGCCGAAGATCTTCAACACGAAGCTGGTGCCCTGGTCGGAAAATACCGAGCCCACCATCGGCCGCTCCAAGGCCGTCGGCGAGCCGCCTTTCATGCTGGCGATCTCGGTTCTGGAGGCGCTGTCGATGGCGGTGGCATCGGTGGCGGATTACCGGGTTTGCCCACGGCTTGATGCGCCGGCCACACCCGAGCGGGTGTTGATGGCGGTGGAGAGGTTGAAGCGGGTGTGATGGATGGAGCGATGACGCACCACGCCGTTCCAGACAGTCACCGCAGGAACGCACGGCGGATGCGCAAAGCTCTGACGGTCGCGGAATTGCGTTTCTGGAATGCCGTGCGGGCCCATCGCCTGATGGGATTGGGGTTCCGACGCCAGGTGCCGATCGCCGGTTACATCGTCGATTTCGCCTGCCCGGAGCACAAACTGGTGGTGGAAATCGACGGGCCTAGCCACACATTCGATCAGAGGATCGAGCGCGATCAAGTCCGAGATCAGACGCTTGCTGCCCTGGGATGGATGGTCCTGCGCTTCACCAATGAAGATGTGCTGAACGATCTGGATGATGTGTGCATCCACATCCTGCGAGTGATTGGAGTGCGGCGTTTTGAGTAATGCATCCGCATTTACCCCCCTCTGTCACTCCGTGACATCTCCCCCTCAAGGGGGGAGATTGCCGAGACACGTCCTGCCCGTTGAACATATCCTTCTGCGGCCTTACCAACGACACAGCGGCACAGGGCTGAACAGCCTGCGGAAGCCGAGCGTCATCCCCACGCCAATCTCCCCCCTTGAGGGGGAGATGCCCGGCAGGGCAGAGGGGGGTACCCCGCACCCAAGCACAGCGCAGCGAGATGCGGCATGACCACCCTGCCCGCCTTCCTCAAGAGCCATCCGCACACCGTTCTCTGCGAAGTCGCCGAGACGAAAGGCTCGACGCCGCGCGAAGCCGGTACGTTGATGCTGGTGGCTGCTGAAGCGATCTGGGGCACGGTCGGCGGCGGTCATCTCGAATTCATGGCAATCGAACACGCCCGCAAACATCTGGCGGGTCAAAGCGTGCCGGATACGCTCGACGTACCGCTCGGCCCGGAAATCGGCCAATGCTGCGGCGGCCGAACGCTTCTGTCTATTCGAACCGTCGATCAGGCCCTCGTTGCCGAACTCACGCAACGCCTGGCAGATGAACGCGCGGTCTTCCCCGACGTCATGGTCTTTGGCGCGGGCCATGTCGGCCTCGCGCTCGCCCGGGCGCTGGCTCCCCTCCCGCTCAACGTCAGCCTGATCGACACACGGTCGCAAATCGATGGCGACGTGCCCGACGGCATCACCTTTCGTCGCGTGGCCATGCCGGAGGCCGAGGTGTCGAAGCTGAAATCCGGTGGCGCCATCGTCATCCTGACGCATGACCATGCATTGGATTTCCTCATCGCCAGACAAGCGCTCGCCCGCGCCGACCTCGCCTATGTCGGCATGATCGGCTCGAAGACCAAGCGCGCAACCTTCGGCTCGTTTCTCGAACGCGAGGGTGCGGATCGGTCGGGGCTCGAACGCCTGACGCTGCCGATCGGCGGCAGCACGGTGAAGGACAAGCGTCCGGCAGTGATCGCCGCCATGGTCACGGCGGAATTGCTCGGCGTGCTGCTCGGCGCCCACGCTTGAATCAATCTCTCAAGCGCTGGAATCACATTGCCAACGCATGGCACCAAACCACTGAATTCGAAAGGCTTCCTCAAAGCGGCCCCGGACGGAGATAATCGTCCACACCGCCTCGGTGGCGCCAGAGATCGCCACGCGCATCGGCCCCGGACAACCGGTTCGCCATACCGATATCTCTCAACAGATCGTCGGAGATGTCATCGATATGGATCAAGTGCCGACGCCGACGCGACCGGAAAAGCCCGGACCACAGGAAGGACACCAGCCTGTCAAACGGCAATATTCTACTGATCGCGGACACCATGTCTGCCTCCACGCGGGTTCAATCTATCGGTTTCTGATGGCCTGACCTTGCCCGCGCTTGCGGCGGCAATCCAATTCAAATACGCTGGCTTTGCATAAAGAAAGCTTATCCATGAAACTGTCGAAACAGCTGCCGCTCAATGCGCTCCGCGTCTTCGAAGCCGTTGCCCGGCTTGAGAGTTTTACGCGCGCAGGCGAAGAACTCGGCATGAGCCAGACGGCGGTGAGCTATCAGATCAAGCTGTTGGAAGCCCATGTCGGCGAGGCACTTTTCCTGCGCAGGCCGCGGCGCATTTCGCTGAGCGAAGCCGGCGAGCGGCTGTTACCGAAGGTCACGGAAGGGTTTGAATTGCTGCGCGAGGCCCTTGCCGATCTGCGCAACACGGCCGATGGCACGCTGATCATCCACGCCACGGCGACCTTCGCTTCGCAATGGCTCGCCCGCCATCTCGGCCACTTCCAGCTGCGCAATCCGGGGATCGCGGTGCGGCTGGATACATCGCAGGAGGTGATCGATTTCAGCCGCACCCAAGCTGATCTCGCCATCCGCACCGGCAGGGGCATCTGGCCGGGTTTGCGTGCCCATTTCGTCATGCGCAATCACTTCACGCCGATGCTTTCCCCAAAGCTTGCCGACAGCATCGGCGGTGTGCGCGAACCGCTCGACCTTTTGAAGCTGCGCATCATCGATCCGTCGGATCCCTGGTGGCGGATCTGGTTCACGGCAGCCGGTTATCCGGACGTCGCCCTCGACAGCCACCAGCGCACCCGGCTCGGTGCCCAGTCCTTCGAGGCCGCCGCGGCCGTTGCCGGCCACGGCATCGCCATTCTGCGGCCCGAATTCTATCCCGAGGAGATCGCGTCCGGGCGGCTGATCCAGCCCTTCGAGCTCACCTGCGAGGACGGATCGCACTACTGGCTGGTCTATCCCGAAGCGCGCCGCAATGCCGGCAAGATCCGTGCCTTCAGGGAATTCATGCGTGGCGCCTTGCAAAGCTTCGAGTCCGTTCCGCCCGGCGCAGGTGCCTGAGCCGAGCATCCCCGCCAACCTTGAGACATCGACGGGCTTCCGCTCATTTGGCAACGGAGAAAACTTCCCGTGCAGCTTTTGCTGCAGCGCTTCCTTTCCCCTTCCCTTCCTGCGGTTTTTTTCGCAATGTCGATGCAATCGGGGAACATGAAAGACTTGGCATATGTATGAATACGCGATCGCCTGGGAATGGCTGTCCTTCGCCGTCCGCTGGCTGCATGTGATCACGGCCATCGCCTGGATCGGCTCGTCCTTCTATTTCATCGCGCTCGATCTCGGCCTGGTGAAGCGTCCCGGCCTGCCCGTCGGCGCCTATGGCGAGGAATGGCAGGTGCATGGCGGCGGCTTCTATCACATCCAGAAATATCTGGTGGCCCCCGCCTCAATGCCGGAGCATCTGACCTGGTTCAAATGGGAAAGCTACGCCACCTGGCTGTCAGGCTTTGCCATGCTGGCGGTCGTCTACTATGGCGGCGCCGATCTCTTCCTCATCGACCGTTCGGTGCTGGAGCTTGCCCCCTGGCAGGCGATCTGTCTGTCGCTCGCCTCCTTGGCGCTCGGCTGGATCCTCTACGACCTCCTGTGCAAGTCACCACTCGGCCGCAACACCTGGGGCCTGATGGCGCTGCTCTATATCGTGCTGATCGCCATGGCCTGGGGCTATACGCAAGTGTTCACCGGCCGCGCCGCCTTCCTGCATCTGGGCGCCTTCACCGCGACCATCATGTCGGCCAATGTCTTCTTCATCATCATCCCGAACCAGAAGATCGTCGTTGCCGACCTGATCGCCGGCCGCACGCCGGATCCGAAATACGGCGTCATCGCCAAGCAGCGCTCGCTGCACAACAACTATCTGACGCTGCCCGTCATCTTCTTCATGCTGTCGAACCACTATCCGCTGGCCTTTGCGACCCAGTTCAACTGGGTGATCGCAGCACTTGTCTTCCTGATGGGCGTCACCATCCGCCACTGGTTCAACACCACCCATGCGCGGAAGGGACAGCCGACCTGGACCTGGCTGGTGACGGTGCTGATCTTTATCGTCATCATGTGGCTGTCGACCGTGCCGAAGGTGCTGACCGGTGCTGAAGAGCAGGCAAGCCTCTCGCCCCGGCAACAGTCATTTGTCGACAACGGCCATTTCGAAGCCGTACGCGATGTCGTACAGGGGCGCTGTTCGATGTGCCACGCAGCCGAACCCGTCTGGGAAGGCATTGCGAGGGCACCGAAGAACGTAAAATTCGAGACGGACGGCGAGATCGCCGCCCATGCCCATGAAATCTACATCCAGGCCGGCCGCAGCCATGCCATGCCGCCCGGAAACATCACCGAGATCTCGCCCGAAGAGCGCAAACTGCTCGTCGCCTGGTACGAGACGACGGTCGAAGGCAAGTGATGACAACAGAGATCCTGATCCGCGGCCGCCTCCTTTCCTTCCGTCGAGCGCCCGAGCATGCCGGCGACCACGGGAGCTATCTCTACGAGGAAGACGGCGCGCTGCTGGTCCGTGATGGCAAGATCGCAGCCGCCGGAACCTATGGCGAGGTAAAGCCGAAGGCCGGCGCGGAGACATCAGAGATCGACCACCGCCCGCATCTCATCCTGCCCGGCCTGATCGACTGCCATGTGCATTTCCCGCAGATGCAGGTGATCGCCTCCTATGCCGCCAATCTGCTGGAATGGCTTGATACCTACACCTTCCCCGAGGAATGCCGCTTCGTCGAGACGGCCCATGCAGAACGGATCGCGACGCAATTCTTCGACGAGTTCCTGCGCCAGGGCACGACCACGGCGGTTGCCTATTGCTCGGTGCACAAGGCCTCGGCCGATGCCTTCTTCACTGAGAGCCTGCGTCGCGGCACGCTGATGATCGGCGGCAAGGTGATGATGGATCGCAATGCGCCGCAGGGGCTGCTCGACACGCCACAGCTTGGTTATGACGAGACGCGCGCCGTCATCGAACAATGGCATGGCAAGGGCCGCAACCACGTCGCCATCACGCCACGCTTTGCCATCACCTCGACGCCCGAGCAGATGGTCATGACGCAGAAACTGGCGGAGGAATTCCCGGACCTGCATATCCAGACACATCTGTCGGAGAACCACGACGAGATCCGCTACACCTGCGAACTCTATCCTGACGCCCCTGATTATACCGACATCTATGCCCGCTACGGATTGCTGCGGAAAAAGGCCCTCTTCGGCCATGCGATCCACCTCACGGATAGAGAAGCCGATGCCATGGCGGAGAGCGGTGCTGTCGCGGTCCACTGCCCGACCTCGAACCTCTTCCTCGGCTCCGGCCTCTTTCCGCTGAAGGCGATCCAGCGCCGCGAAAAACCTGTGACCGTCGCGGTCGCCACAGATATCGGCGGCGGCTCAAGCTATTCCATGTTCAAGACCATGGACGAGGCCTACAAGATCCAGCAATTGCTCGGCGAGCGGCTGAACCCGCTCGAAAGCTTCTACCACATGACACTCGGCAATGCCGTGGCGCTCGATCTTGCAAACCGGATCGGCACGCTGGACGAAGGCACGGATGCCGATATCGTGGTGCTCAATGCGGCCGCCACACCCGCCATGCGGCTGAGGATGGAAACGGTGACCTCGCTCACCGAAGAGCTGTTCCTGCTGCAGACGCTGGGAGACGACCGCGCCGTGGTCGAGACCTATGTCGCCGGCAAGGCGTCGAAACCGAGGGCGGAGGCGTAAGGGTAAGATGAGCGAAAGCGGCTATTCCGGCACCCCTCTTCCGAAGAAGCTCGGATTGAAGCCGGACCTGACCGCTTTGTTCGTCGGATTGCCATCGGACCTCGACTATCTGACCACCGATCTGCCGGCCGCATCGACCGTCGGCGGCCTCGAAGCGGCGCACGGTTCCGGTCTCGACTACCTCCACGTTTTCGAAACGGAACGCGCCCGCCTTGAGGATCACGCGTTGCGTCTCAAAGCCATGCTGAAACCCTCAGGCATGCTGTGGATTTCCTGGCCGAAGAAAGCCTCGAAAGTCCCGACGACCATCACCGAAGATGTGCTGCGCAGCGTTTTCCTGCCGACGGGCCTCGTCGACGTGAAGGTCTGCGCGGTCACCGACATCTGGTCCGGCCTCAAATTCATGACCCGCAAGGACCTTCGCTGAACCCACAGCCATCCCGAGGAGGATGCACCGTGCTGGCCACCAACCTCGCTCTCGGCACCCTGATGATCTCGCTGACGGTGGTCATCCACACGCTCGGCCTCATCGCCATCACCCATGTGATGAGCTGGGTCACGGACCGCGTCCGCCTGCACGGCCATCGCAGCCGTATGCTGGCGATGAACACGGTCGTGATCGGGGTCTTCGCCGTGCTGACGACGGAGGTCTGGCTCTGGGCCGCAAGCTTCACCCTGATCGGCGTCGTCGATGATTTCGAGACCGCCCTCTATTTCTCCACCATCACCTTTTCCACCGTCGGCTACGGCGATGTCGTGCCGCATCCCGAATGGCGCATGCTGGCAGCGCTCGAAGGCGTCAACGGCTTCCTGCTGATCGGCTGGTCGACCGCCTATCTGATCGCCGCCGGCATGCGCGTCGGGCCGTTCAAATCGGGCGAACACTTCTGAAACCGCAAAGAGGTAAATTTTTTTTACCTCTTTGCGTCGCTGCCAGTTCACAGCCGGCCTGCTGCCGTGATATGGCGGTTCTCAAGACCTTTCCGGAGAACCAGACCATGGCACCGATCCTCGAAATATCAGATCTGAAGAACCTCGCCCGCAAGCGCGTGCCGAAACTCTTCTTTGATTATGCCGACAGCGGCTCCTACACCGAGAGCACCTACCGGGCGAACGAGAGCGATTTCTCGAGGATCAAGCTGCGCCAGCGCGTTCTCGTCGACATGAGCGGCCGCTCGCTGGAAACGACGATGATCGGCGAAAAGGTGAAGATGCCGGTGGCACTGTCGCCGACGGGCCTGACCGGCATGCAGCATGCCGATGGCGAGATGCTGGCGGCAAAGGCAGCGGAAGAATTCGGCGTGCCCTTCACGCTCTCGACCATGAGCATCTGCTCGATCGAGGATGTCGCCTCCGTCACCAAGCGCCCCTTCTGGTTCCAGCTCTACGTCATGCGCGACCGCGACTTCGTCGTGAACCTGATCGAGCGCGCCCGCGCCGCCGGTTGCTCGGCGCTGGTGCTGACCGCCGACCTGCAGCTGCTCGGCCAGCGCCACAAGGATATCAGAAACAGCCTCGCCGCCCCGCCGAAGCTCACCCCGAAGCATCTCTACCAGATGGCGATCCGCCCGCGCTGGTGCTGGAACATGCTGCAGACCAACCGCCGCACCTTCCGCAACATCCATGGCCATGCCAAGAACGTCACCGACCTCTCCTCGCTGCATGCCTGGACGGCCGAACAGTTCGACCCGAAGCTCTCCTGGCCCGATGTGGAATGGATCAAGAAGCAGTGGGGCGGCAAGCTGATCATCAAGGGCATTCTCGACGTCGAGGACGCTCGTATGGCCGCAGAGACCGGGGCTGACGCGATCATCGTCTCCAACCATGGCGGCCGCCAGCTGGACGGCGCCCATTCCTCCATATCAATGCTGCCGAAGATCGTCGATGCCGTCGGCGACAGGATCGAAGTGCATCTCGATGGCGGTATCCGCTCCGGCCAGGACGTGCTGAAGGCGGTGGCGCTGGGTGCCAAGGGCACCTATATCGGCCGCCCCTTCCTCTATGGCCTCGGCGCCATGGGCCAGAAGGGCGTGAAGACGGCGCTGGAGATCATCGCCAAGGAGATGGATGTGACGATGGCGCTCTGCGGCAAGCGGCAATTGGCCGATGTCGACCGCGGCATCATTGCGGAATGCCCGTTCTGACTGAAGACGTGATGCGAGGCGCTCTTGGCGCCTCGCCATTAAACTTGCCCGGCCGAAGCTACTCCGCGACGAAGCCCGTTGCCAGCGCGCTCGCCCATTCCGGCCGGTGGCGTTCGCCCGCCAAGCGGCTCATCGCCATGTGATCATAGGGCACCAGCCGGAACGTGACGCCCAAGGCGCCCGACGCATCATCGAGGATGGCATAGCTCGCATGCGGCAGCCCCGCCTCCACCTTGTGCGGGTAAGGCGCGTCATCCGTGTAACCCGGCCCGCCGACACTGCCGGGATTGACGATCAGCCGCCCATCGGAAAGCTGCACCGCACGCGGGATATGGGTATGACCGCAGAGGATCAGCGGTTGGGTGATGCCATCAGCCCAGGTCTCGATCGTCGCCCGGTCGCGCAGATGCACATGGCCTTCGCGCGACACCTGCTCCAGCCAGTAGGTGCCGTCGTCCTGCGGACGGGCATGACAAAGATAGGCAACGTCCCGGAAGACGGCATCGAACGGCAATGACCGCAGCCAGTCGAGATGCTCGGGCTTGAGTTGCCGGAAGGCATCCGCTTCCCATTCATGCATATCGCCGGCGGCATGTTCGACCAGGTAGCGATCATGATTGCCGCAGACGGTGAAAAGGTCCAGCGGCACGAGAATGTCGGCGGTGCGCCCGGCTTCGAGCGGCCCGGACAGGCAGTCGCCGAGGTTGACGATGTCGGCAGTCGCAATCCCCTGTGCGGCGATATCGGCAAGCACGGCCTCGAGAGCGAGCGCGTTGCCATGAATGTCGGCGATGGCTGCGAACCGCATCAGCTCCCCCGATAGGTGGAATAGCCATAGGGCGATAGAAGCAGCGGCACATGGTAATGCGCCGTGGGGTCGGAAATGCCGAAGCGGATCGGGATCACGTCGAGAAAGGGCGGATCGGTGAGCCTGGCTCCCGTGTCCTTAAGATAGTCCCCGGCATGAAAGAGCAGCTGATACTGCCCGACCTGAAACTCCTCGCCAATGAGCATCGGCCCGCCATCGACGCGCCCGTCGTCATTGGTGAAGACGGTCTTGATCAGTTCCGCCTCCTCGCCATTCATCCGCATCAGCTGGATGCGCAAGCCCTGGGCGGGTTTGCCGAGCGCCGTATCGAGCACATGGGTGGTAAGGCCGGTCATAGCTGGGGCTCCCGAATCGTGAAGGGGGTCTCGAAGAAGAACTCTTCCAGATTGTTGCCGGGTCCATCGCGATCGACAACCAGGAAATCGCTGACCGCGCCAATCGCCATCAGCGGATGGTGCCAGGTGTTGCGCCGATAGTTCACGCCCTGATGCGGGGCGGCCAGAAACACCTGCGGCACGCCCGGCTTGCCGTCTTCGTCCGGCGAGACCGCGACCAGGAAGGGCCGTACGGAGAGCGGTGAAAAGCTCTGGCTGCCGAAGGGATGCCGCTCCATCATGCCGATCGCGTACGGGAAGACGCGCGGCTGGCCCCGGAAGATGTTGACGATCACCCTGGCCCCCTCGCCCGCAATCTCGGGCGAGAACAGCGCATGAAAGCGCTCCGTGGTGCCGCCATTGATCAGCCGCATGGTCGGCGGATCGGCTTCGATGACCTCGCCGAAGGGCGCGAAGGCTTGAGCCGTCAGGGGACGGATGGGGAGGTTTATGGGCAAAGGGGGTTATTCTCCCTGAATATGCGGATGGCGGAGCTGGTCGATCTGGCGGACCAGCTTCGGAAGATCAGACTGCACCGTATCCCAGATAATCTGCCAATCCAGTCGGTCATATTCGTGGACCACAAGATTGCGTAAGCCCCGCATCTTGGCCCAAGCGATCTCCGGCTGCTCGGACGTTATATCGGGAAACCGCGCCTGGATGCGCGCAGCGGCCGCTGCGACCAAAACAAAGGTCATCGCCACCGCATGTTGGCGCAAAACATCGGACTGAAACGCCTCAAAACTCACCCCATCGAGAAAGCCGATGGCTTCGGTCGCCGCCTCCTCCATGTCGATGAGATTATCGAGCAGCCGCTCTTCGGGCGTCATATGGCTCTCGCTTCGGCGAGAATCCGATCGCGCATACGCGCTTTCAAGCCTCCAGAGGTGACGATGTCCACCCGACAGGGCAACAGATCTTCCATCTCCGCCTGCAACCCACCCAGATCAAACAGCGTCATCCCCGGCAGCCCATCGACAAGAATGTCGAGATCGCTGTTCGGGCCGTCCTCACCCCGTGCGACGGAACCGAAGACGCGCGGGTTCGTCGCCTTGTGACGTGCCGTCACATCGCGGATGGCTTGCCTGTTCTTCTCCAGCACTTCGGACGGTCGCATGCTCCATCTCCTGGACCGCAATCATAGAACAAACGCGAAGCGGGAGAAAGCGGCGAGACCATGCCCCAAACGAAAACAGCGCCGGCGTTTCCACCGGCGCTGCAATCTTTAAGCCTCAGCCTGAAATCAGGCGGCAGACTTGGCGTAATCGGCCGTCGGCACTTCGGCGATCGTCTTCAGGACGACGGAAGCTATCTGGTAGGGGCAGCCCTGGGAGTTCGGGCGACGGTCTTCCAGGTAACCCTTGTAGCCGTTGTTGACGAAGGAATGCGGAACGCGGATCGAGGCGCCACGGTCGGCAACGCCGTAGGAGAACTTGTTCCACGGAGCCGTTTCGTGCTTGCCGGTCAGGCGCAGATGGTTGTCCGGACCGTAGACAGCGATATGCTCTTCCCAGTTCTTGCCGAAGGCCGCCATGAGGGCTTCGAAATACTCCTTGCCGCCCACTTCGCGCATGAACTGGGTGGAGAAGTTGCAATGCATGCCCGAGCCGTTCCAGTCGGTGTCGCCGAGCGGCTTGCAATGGAATTCGACGTCGATGCCGTACTTTTCGCAGAGGCGGAGCAGCAGGTAGCGGGCGATCCAGATCTGGTCGGCGGCCTTCTTGGAGCCCTTGCCGAATACCTGGAATTCCCACTGGCCCTTGGCCACTTCGGCATTGATGCCTTCGTGGTTGATGCCGGCTTCGAGGCAGAGGTCAAGATGCTCTTCGACGATTTCGCGAGCGACCGAGCCGACATTCTTGTAGCCGACGCCGGTGTAGTACGGGCCCTGCGGCGCCGGGTAGCCCTGCTCCGGGAAGCCGAGCGGACGGCCGTTTTCGTAGAAGAAGTATTCCTGCTCGAAACCGAACCAGGCGCCTTCGTCGTCGAGGATCGTGGCGCGGCTGTTGGACGGATGCGGGGTGACGCCGTCGGGCATCATGACTTCGCACATGACGAGAGCGCCGTTGGTGCGAGCCGGATCAGGATAGATGGCGACGGGCTTCAGCACGCAATCCGACGAGTGGCCTTCGGCCTGCATCGTCGAGGAGCCGTCAAAGCCCCAGAGCGGCAGCTGTTCCAGGGTCGGGAAGCTGTCGAATTCCTTGATCTGCGTCTTGCCACGCAGGTTCGCTACCGGCTTGTAGCCATCGAGCCAGATGTACTCGAGCTTAAACTTGGTCATGGTGCTCTCTCTTCAGTCTCGCGCCATTCATGAGCGCAACAGAGGGGTGATTCTCCGGCTTGCCCGGGAGTCGCGAGATAAAATGCAGGAAGCGTGCCAGTTTGCGGCGACCACCGCAACGGATGGCAATTTTCGCAGGATCGGCCCCGAAAAACCGGACAGCAAAAGGGTTTTCTTAAATACCCTGCGACATAATGACGGAACCTTCGGACGCCATCAGGGGTTTCCGAGAGGGAAAAGACCAGAAATGCACTGTGATGATTTTAAATTCATCACTTTTTCTGCGCCATATGTGCCCATATTTTAGGCATTTTGCACTTTTCGTGTGCATTTGATTTTTAGACGTGTTAGGGATGGAGCATCGAGACAACACTCGGTGAAACGAGAGGTAGTAGCATGACAACGAACATGGTTCGGGAATCGGCGAAGATCTACGAATTCCCGGTGCGTGACCTGGCCCGGCTCAACGCCATGCGTGAGCGCCAGACGCCGAAACCCGTGATCTACGAGAGCGGTTCGGCAAGCTGGTATCACGAGGAAGCGATCCGCGAGGCCGAACGGGCGCCGAAGCAGTAAGGCCGTCAAGGCAAACAAGAAAGCCGCCCGCATTGCGGACGGCGAAAAGCATGCGACGAGCGGGCCCTTGCCCGCTCTTTTCGTTTTCAGAGCAATTCCAGCAAAAGCGGGAACCGGTTTTGCGTCCGGAATGGCGTCAAAACAGACGACTTAAGCCTTGGTGCCGAAGAGGCGCAACCGCATCACGCCGCCATCCGGATGCATGGCAATGCGCACATGGGTGACCGGACCGATCTTCTGCACCTGATCGCCCTCGTAGAGATGCTCGGCATCCATCTGCATCTTCTGCCGCGGCAGAACAGGCTTCCACTGTTCGGACGCCGCGATTTCCCCCGCGCTGAACGTATCGCCGGCCTCCGGCAGATAGGCGCCGAGCAGTTCGCAGGTATCGGGATAATTGCCCTTGAAGAAATGGGTGTCGATCAGCACGCGATTGATCACCCCGGCATGGCCGAGCCGGATGATCGCCCAGTCATGCCCTGGGCCGCGGCGACGCTTGGTTTCCCAGCCATCGCCCATGTTGATGCCGCGCCCCGGCGACAGGATCTTGTCGGGATGACCGTAATGCGCATCCGACCAGGCAAGCGATTTCGCGCCGTGGAAGATATAGGCGAGGTCGATCTCCTCCGTCGCCCCCACCTTCGACCAGTCGAAATGGGCGGCGCCATAGACGCGCAACCGCGCCACACCGCCATCCGGGTAGATGTTGAGACGCAGATGCGTCCAGACCTTGGACGTGTCGGCATTGGCAAAGAAGTGCTGCGCGGAGGCGCCGAGCGGCGATTTCGCCACGAGTTCCGTCCAGACCGTCTGATCGGTCGGATCGCCGTCTTCGACAAAGGCCGCCTCGATCGAGCCATGCGGCGGATAGTTTCCGGTAAAATAGCGTGTGTCGACATCGAAACCGAAGATCCGGCCCGGCATGGCGAGCCTGACGATCGCCCAGTCATGGCCCGGCACGCGCTTGCGCCGGCTTTCCCAGCCATCCATGTATTTGCCGTTGTCGTCGTAAAGGTCGGGGTCGAAACTCGCGGGATCATCGTTCAGCATGCGCGACACCGGCGCGAAGAACTCGTCGGAGGTCGAGAGCCCCCGCGCACCGAGCCGGGCCGAGGCGAGATTGACGGCACCGGCCGCAAAATCGGGCAGTGCGACGGTCGAGATGTCGAGCATGTCAGTGGGTCTCCGGAAGAAGGCTTTCGAGGCGAAGCCGGGCGATTTTCTCCACCTGCTGGCAGGCGGTGTCGAGTTCCTGATCTCTGGAATTGTTGATGCGCGTCTCGAAGGCCGCGAGAATGTCGTCCTTGGTGAGCCCCCTGACCGCGATGATGAAGGGAAAGCCGAACTTTTCGACATAGGCCGTATTCAGTTCAGTGAAGCGGGCATGCTCGTCAGCCGACAGCCGATCGAGCCCGGCACCGGCCTGTTCGCGCGCGCTGTCCTCGGTCAATCCACCGGCAATGGCAAGCTTGCCGGCAAGATCCGGATGCGCCCTCAAGACGCCAAGCCGCTCGTCCGCGCTCGCGGTCCGGAAGATCATCGCCAGCGCATCATGCACGTCGAGCGCGGTGAGCGGTTCGGCAATCATGCCGGCATCGAAGGCCCGCTCGGCAATGAAGGGAGAATGCTCGAACACGCCGCCGAAACGCTGAACGAAGTCTGCTCTGTCCATGCCATCAATCCAGTATCATGTAAGGCCGGAGCAAAGACGCCACGGCAGGTAAGGGCTGCCGCGAAGCAGTCAGCACAAGGAGTAGCCGAGCCCCAGACGCTTGTCGAGTTTCCGTCTGAGGGAGTTGATATCGACCCCGGACCGAACTCGACGGCTGGCAGCAAGCCTCGATCGGCTGATCTCAGGAGCACAATCTCCCGAGATTTCGAAAGGATAGGTCACACGATAGCCAGGCGATGTCCGCAATCCTTCCGTCATCGACATGGCGCGCCTCGCCAAGGAGTGAGCGTCTTCAGCTCCGGCGCCCAGGTTGGGGCGTGACGGGTTGGCAATAAATCGCGGTGCCGGCGCCTTCCGGTACCGCGACGGCTTTGGGCGTCTTCTGGCGGGTGGTCGAGGATACCCGCAGCAGGCGCTGGAACTTCGGGCAGTCCATATGCGATTCCGCCTTGCAATCGGCCACATGCCGCAGGGCATTTCGAAGCGTCGTCAGCTTGCGGATCTGCGCGTCCAGCTGGTCGGCCTTGCCATGCAGGGTCAACCGCGACAGCTCCGGCAGACCGTCGGGACCGAACATGCCCCGCATCTCTTCCAGCGAAAAACCCGCCGTCTTGCCAAGCGCGATCAGCGACAGTTGCATGAGGGCGCGCGGCTCGAACTGGCGGCGAAGCCCGTGTCGGGCGACCGACCGGACAAGCCCCACCTCCTCGTAGTAGCGCAACGTCGCAGCGGAGACGCCGGCCCTGCGCGCCAGTTCGCCGATATCGAGCAATTTCATCCTTGACCTCAAGTTGACTTGAAGTGGCAGGCTATCTGTCTCCCTTCCACGAGACAACGAGAAACATCATGAAATTCCCTTCTGCCGCGGCCAAAAATCCTGCACTTGTCGTTCTTGCCGGCAGCATGCTTGTCGGTTCGCTCGGCATCAGCCTGGCAACGGTTGCCCTGCCTGCCCTGGCGAAAGCCTTCGCCGCCCCCATCCAGTCGGTACAGTGGGTCATCATCGCCTACCTCGTTGCCGTCACCGCCAGCATCGTCGTGCTCGGCAGACTGGCCGACATCATCGGCCAGACCCGCGTCCTGATCCTCGGTCTTACGGTCTTTGCGCTGGCATCGCTTGCCTGCGCCCTCGCCCCGTCCCTCTCCTGCCTGATCGCCGCCCGCATTTTCCAGGGGCTTGGCGGCGCGGTGCTGATGGCCTTGCCGGTCTCGATGATCCGCACGGTCGTCGCAAAGGAGAAGACAGGCTCGGCCATGGGCCTGCTCGGCACGATGTCGGCCGTGGGCACGGCACTGGGCCCATCGCTTGGAGGCCTGACGATCGAGCGATACGGCTGGAATGCGGGCTTTCTGGCGGTCGGGCTTCTTGGCCTGATGCTCTTGATACTGGCCATCGCCACCTTTGCCAGACCGACCCGCAGCGCGAAGAGCGCGTCCGGATCGATCGATTGGCTGGGCAGCCTGCTGTTGGCGCTGGCGCTCTCGACCTACGCGTTGTCGATGACGGCGGGGAATGGCGCTTTGGATGCCAGGGGGCTCCTCACGATCACGGCGGTTCTGATCGCGTTGTTTGTCTGGCGCCAGAAGGCGGCGGCAAGTCCGCTCGTGCCCATCGCCCTCGTCGGCGACCGGCGGATCGGTCTTTCCCTGGCCATGAACCTCCTTGTCACCACCGTCATGATGTCGACCCTGGTGGTCGGGCCCTACATGCTGTCGCTCGGCCTCGGGCTTGGTGACTCCTTGATCGGACTTGTGATGGCCATCGGGCCGCTGACCTCTGCGCTTTCAGGGGTGCCGTCCGGTCGCCTGACCGACCGCTACGGCGCGGCACGCATGTTGCCGTTTGGCCTCCTGCAGATCATCGTCGGCCTCGTTGCTCTCGCGATCCTGCCACGCCTCCTCGGTCTCTGGGGGTATGGCCTGGCTCTGGTTCTGCTCACGCCGGGTTTCCAGATCTTCCTGGCCGCCAACAATACCGTCACCATGCAAACGGTGGCGGAAGATCAAAGGGGCGTGCTTTCTGGCCTTCTCGGCCTTTCGCGCAACCTCGGCTTTGTCACCGGTGCATCGGCGATGTCGGGCCTCTTTGCCTATAACCTCGGCGTGGTCGAACTGGCTATGGCAGCTCCGGCGCTGGTCGCGGACGCCTTCACCGTCACCTTCGTGACGGCCACGGCCCTTCCCATCCTCGCTCTCATCGCCGATCGCCTCAGGCGTTGAGCCTCACACCTTCAATTGATAGCCGTTCCGCTCGGGAAACGGCCAGTCGGCCAGCAGCGCCATGTCCGGCCGGTAGATCTCCACCTTGAGCGGATAGCACTTCGCCTCATCGCTCGAATGGCTGGTGCTGCAGTCACCGCCCGGGCAGGCCGAGAGCGCGCCGAGCAGATCGATTTCGGCGAACATTTCGAGGAAATCGCCGGGGCGTACCGGGCTCGCCTTCATGAAATACTGCTGCGTGTCACGGGTGAAACCGGTGCACATGAAGACGTTCAACACGTCATGCACATGCGGCTCGACCGCCTTGATATCGGCGCCCGTGTGATGGGCAAGCGCCCGGCAGAGATTGGAATGGCAGCAATGGTGATAGTCGCCGCCCGAAAGCAGCCGGTTGGTATAGGGGTCACAGCGCGTGCCGATCACGTCATGCACCCCGCCGCCGAATTCGTCGAAACCGTACCAGCCGAGCGTATCATGGCTGATCGTCGCCATGGGGCGCAGCGACGGCAGGTTGCTCCAGAGACGGTTGCCGGTCGTGACATGGGTGGCATGCAGCGCCCGCGTCTTGCCGGAAAAGAAGCGCTCGGAGAGGTCGTTGGCGTTCCAGAGGTTGAGGTCGCCCACCTGCGGCCCCTCGATGCTGACGATGCGAAAGAAATGCCCTTTCGGCACCTCGAAGGTATTGCCTTCGCGCGGCGGAACGATCACTTCGCCGACCTTTTCCATGGTCGCCCGCGCCCGCTCCAGGATGCTCATGTCGGGCGCCTTCAGGGACTCGACCGGATAACACACGACCGGCTTCACCGCCAGGCGGGCAGCCGCGTCGGCGGGAACGGGGATGGTGGCGTTGAAGGGGGACATGGGAGGCTCCGATTGGCGCGAGAATGAGGAATCGCCCGGCAAGTTGCCCGAAGCGCGCGCTGCTGACAACACGGCTTCTCCCACCACGAGGTCGTGCACCGCGATGATCGCCTGGAACAAGCAGGCCACACGTTCTGTCACACACAGTTGCTAGAGAATGGGCCGCCAAGATCCCCACATTTGCAAGGAGCAAAGTCATGGCGGACTGTCCCAGCAATTCTTCTCCCATCATTCGTGACGTCATTGCGGCCCGCGCCTCGCGCCGGGCCTTTCTTTCCGGCGCCGCCAGCCTTGGCGCGCTCGCAGCCGGTTCCGGCTTCGTCGGCTCGTTCTTCGCCGAAGAGAGTTTTGCCGCCTCGGCAACCTCCTCGCTCGGCTTCAGCGAATTGAAGCGCGTCTACGACAAGGACATGGCCGTGGCACCCGGCTACACGGCGGAAGTGGTCGCGCGTTGGGGCGACCCGATTGCGGCCGACGTCGCCGATTTCTCCGGCGAAGTGCCCTCGGCAGCCGAACAGCTGGTTCGCTTCGGCTACAATTGCGACTACATCGCCTTCATGCCGCTGCCCAAGGGATCGGCCACGGCCGACCACGGCCTTCTCTGCGTCAACAACGAATACATCTCGCCGAACGTGATTTTCGACGGCATGACCGAAGACGATGCCGGCAAGATGATGACGCAGGAACAGGTGGATTTCGGCATGGCCGCCATGGGCCACTCGATTGTCGAGGTGAAGATCGAGAACGGACGCTGGGCCATGGTCAAGGACAGCCCGTTCAACCGTCGCCTGACAGTCGAGACGAAGATGCAGCTGTCCGGCCCCGTCGCCGGCCACGACCTCGTCAAGACCAAGGAAGACCCGCAGGGTCTGACGGTCAAGGGCACCAACTACAATTGCGGTGGCGGCGTCACCCCCTGGGGAACCGTGCTGACCTGCGAAGAAGGGGCCTCCGACACCTTCGGTGGCAGCACAGCCGGCTCTCCGATCGCCGCAGTTCTCGACCGCTATGGCTTCGACGGTTCGGACTTGTATGGCCGCGCCCGCTTCCATGACCGTTTCGACATGGACAAGGAGCCCAACGAACCGAACCGCTTCGACTGGGTGGTGGAGATCGATCCCTACGATCCGCAATCGACACCGATCAAGCGCACGGCCCTTGGCCGCATGAGCCACGAGGCCTCGACCGTCGTGCACAACAAGGACGGCCGGATCGTCGTTTACATGGGTGACGACGACTATTTCGAATACACCTACCGCTTTGTCACGGAAGCCGCCTTCGACCCGGCGCAGCCGGAGACGGCCAAGGACATTCTCGACAAGGGCGTCCTCTCCGTTGCCCGTTTCGATACCGATGGCACGCTGCACTGGCTGCCGCTGGTTCATGGCCAAGGTCCGCTGACCGCCGAAAACGGCTTCGCGTCACAGGCCGACGTGCTGCTGAAGACACGGCTTGCGGCTGATGCCGTCGGCGCAACCCCGATGGACCGCCCGGAAGATTTCGAAACCAATCCGGTGACCGGTCGCGTCTACGCGGTGATGACGAAGAACAAGAAGCGCGAGCAGGACAAGCTCAACCCCGCCAATACCCGGCCTGAAAACCTCTGGGGCCATATCGTCGAACTCATCCCGCCCGGCGGACGCGGCAAGGATGCCGACCATACGGCAGAGGTCTACCAGTGGGACCTCTTCGTGCTGGCCGGCAATCCCAAGGACGAAGCGACCAAGGCGAGCTTCCATCCGGAAACCTCGGAAAACGGCTGGTTCGTCTGCCCGGACAATATCAGCTTCGACCCTCAGGGGCGTCTCTGGGTCGCAACCGATGGTGCCAATGATTTTGGCCTGCCGGACGGCATCTACGGCATCGACACAGAAGGCCCGGCCCGCGGCCTGCCGAAGCTGCTCTTCACCTGCCCGGCCGGTGCCGAGGCGACCGGCCCCTGCTTCACGCCGGACGGCAAGACGCTCTTCGTGTCCGTCCAGCATCCGGCCGAAGATGCCGAAACGCTCGACAAGGCAACGACGCTGTGGCCGGACTTCAACGGCAAGCTGCCCCGCCCGTCGGTCGTCGCGATCCGCCGCCAGGATGGCGCCGCCGTCGGCGTCTGAGCGAAAGAAAACCGCCGTCCCTCCCCTTCGGGAGAGGGGCGGCATACCCGCTGCAGGATCACCAAGCCGGCTTGTGAAACTTGTGCCAATGCTCTGCAATCTCGATCCGCTTCGGGACCCAGACCTTCTCATGGCCCGTCACATAATCGATGAACCGCGCCAGCGCCGCAGCCCTCCCCGGTCGACCGACCAGACGGCAATGGAGGCCAACGGACATCATCTTCGGGCTGCCGTTTTTGCCCTCCTCATAGAGCACGTCGAAGGCGTCCTTGAGATAGGTGAAGAACTGGTCGCCGGAGTTGAAACCCTGCGGCGTGGCGAAACGCATGTCGTTGGTCTCAAGCGTATAGGGGATGATCAGGAAGGGTTTGCCCTCGAGATCCGGCACCCAGAACGGCAGGTCGTCGGAATAGTTGTCGGAGGAATACAGGAAGCCGCCCTCCTCCATCACGAGGCGTAGCGTGTTCATGGAGGGCTTGCCCTGATACATGCCGAGCGGATGCGAGCCGGTCAGCTCTTGATGCAGGCGCACCGCCTCGCGGATATGCTCGCGCTCGACGTCCTCAGGAAAATCCTTGTATTCGAGCCAGCGATAGCCGTGGCTGGCGATCTCCCAGTCGGCTTCCTTCATCGCGGCCACGGCTTCCGGGTTGCGCGCCATGGCGAGTGTGACGCCATAGACGGTAACAGGCACCTTGCGCTCGGTGAACATTCGCCACAGCCGCCAGAAGCCGGCGCGCGAGCCGTATTCGTAGATCGATTCCATGTTGAGATTGCGCTGGCCGGCCCAGGGCTGGGCGCCGACGATCTCTGACAAGAGGCATTCCGATGCCGGGTCGCCATCGAGAATGCAGCTTTCGCCCCCCTCCTCGTAGTTTACCACGAACTGCACCGCGATCCGCGCATCCCCCGGCCACTTCGGATCGGGAATGTCGCGGCCATAGCCGATCAGGTCGCGGGGATAGGGAGCAGTCGTCATCGGTTCACCTCTCGTGTTTTGACGCGAGGCTATTGGCGACGATGGCAGCTGTCGAGATGGAAAAAGCGGAATTTGCTGCAGCGCAAACCGGTCAGGCAATCTTGCGGCTGGAAACCCGGCCCAGCGGATGCAGCGAATGCACGGTAAACGGCGCGCCCCGCTCAGTTTCGACAAACAGCGCGAGATTGGCCACAACCACGGGCTCGGCGAGCACCGGATCGAAATGGGCCTTCAGACCCTGTTCGATGCGCGGGAAATCCCGTGCCAGAAGCGGGCCGGTCAGCGTCATGTGGAAACGGAACTCGTCCATCACGTAAGGATGGCCCCAGCGGTTGAGGTTGGAGAATTGCGGCGCCGACAGGCGCTCGGGATTGCGCCGCTCGATCTCGGCCTCGCTGAGCGGTGCCCGATAGCCATCGAAGGCCTGCACGACGGCCGCCGCCAGGTGGTCGATGGCGCTGCACGGCCGTTCGAGAATGAGCCCGTAGACTTCTCCGACCCGCCCGACGCTGAGGCCCGACAGCGTCACCGGCTCCAGACTACCGGCAAAATGCATCAGTTCGCGCAGCAGCATCGCCTCATTCGCCCCCTCGTTCAGCCGGAACGGCGCCTTGAAGGTGGCGTGGAAACCGAAACGCCGGGGAAGCGCCGTGTGGAAGGCGATTTCGTGCACGCCGATTCCCTTGAGGCCTGGATGATCCACCGCATGGCCGGAATAGACATTGCGTCCGAGCCAGCCGGCAGCGGCAAGCGTCAGCGGATCGCCGGGCGGCGGCGTGAAGCAGATGGCATAACGCATGTCGAGCACCCCGTGCTGGCTCGGTTCGGGCACTTTAGCAAGTGCCGTTGCAACCCAGTGGTTAGGTGATTTGCATGACAGTATGACGAAACGGGAGGCGTGAAATCTGACAGATGAAGCCTAAGCCGCTCACGACCGCGTGTCGTGCCAGCGCCTTGGTGCTGACCTCGGCCGATCAGCAGAGCGTGGCGGCGACGGCAAGGTGATGGGTGGTCGAAAAACTCGCCGGCAATCCGGCGTCCAGTCCCTGGATTGGCGCGAGCGCCGCGCGCGCCAGCACATGCGCCAGCCCGAAGCTGACCTTGAAACCGCCGGTAAGCGCGATGACCCGCTCGGCCTCGGGATGCGGCCCGACCATCGGATCGCGGTCGATTGCCTTCGGCCTCAGGCCCGCCCAGCGCTCGATCACGTCGGCATCGCCGAGCGCGGGCGCAAGCTGCACCGCCCGCGCCACAAGATCATCCAGCTGCCGGTCCGTCGAAAACGGCTCATCGAACCGATCCTCGCTGGTGCTGCCGATCGCGACCTGACCGCCCTCATGCGGCACGATATAGAGGCCATCGAGATAGAGCAGCGGAAGATCGGGCGCCACCGAAGGTGCCGAAAGAAGCGCCGCCTGCCCTTTCACCGCCTGGCCGAGTGGACGGGCAAGCGCCGGACCGAGGGTGGACAGAAGCGGAAACGAGGCATGTCCAGCAGCCACGATCAGATGGCCGAATCCGATGCTGCTGCCGTCGGACAGGGTGGCACGCGCACCCGTCGTATCAATGGCCTCAACCGCGACGCCTTCCCGAAACGTCACGCGCGAGGATTGTCGCAATCGGGCAATGAGCATGGCGGTCAGTCCGCGCGGCGAAACGCGCGCCGCAAACGTGTCCGAGACCAGACCCGCCGCCATCACATCGGACGCCGGCCAGCCGTCACCATGCGGCGACCGGTCGATGACGTCCCAGCTGAAACGCACGCCCTGCTGGCTCCAGTTGGTTTCGGCTTCCGCCTGATGCCGTTCGGCAATCTTGCGCAGATGCGGTTTCGGAAGCGGGATCAGACGGCCAGCCCGGCGATAACCGGCGGAAAGTCCGGTCTCTGCCTCCAAAGCTGCTATCGCATGCTCCAGCGACAGCAGCGCGTCGAATTGCAGCTGTTTCTTGTCGTTCCATTTGTCAGGCATATGCGGCATCAGCGCGCCGAGCAGTCCACCGCTTGCACCGCCCGCAAGCGGTCCGGCATCGACGAGCAGCGTGGCAAGCCCTGCCCGGTCCGCTTCAAGTGCCGCCCAAAGCCCCATGATGCCGCCACCGGCGATCAACACATCCGCAGATGATTGACCCACGACCACGGGCGATTTATCGGACATGTCATGACCCAATCAAATGAGCTGCCGGCAAACGAGACGCTGGCCAATGCGGCACCGGATACGACCGAAGCGCCCCTGACCTGGCACGACGGCGATATGCCCTATTCGACCGCCTTTGGCGATCACTTTTATTGCCAGACGGATGGTCGTCTCGAATGCGGCCACGTCTTCCTCGCGGGCAACGGCCTGCCGGCGCGCTGGCAGAACGCGGCCGAATTCCGCATCGGCGAGCTCGGCTTCGGCACCGGCTTGAACGCAGCCGAAACCTGGCGCCAGTGGAAGGCGCATCGCGGGCCAAACGGCCAACTCCATTTCGTCTCCTTCGAGCTGCACCCGATGCAGGCTGATGACATCGACCGCGCCCTGTCGCGCTGGCCGGAGATCGATGCCGAACGCAAGTCCCTGGTCGCTCGCTGGCCGGAAACGCCGGAAGGCCACGTCGACATCGACCTCGATGCCCAGACCCATCTCACCGTCGTCTGCGGCGATGCCCATGCCAGCCTCGGCGCAAGTGATCTCACCTTCGACGCATGGTTCCTGGACGGCTTTGCTCCGTCGCGCAACAGCGCCATGTGGTCGGCCGAACTCATGCAACTGGTGTTTGACCGCACGCGGCCCGGCGGAAGCTTCGCCACCTATGCGGCCGCAGGCTTCGTGCGCCGCAATCTGATCGCGGCAGGCTATGCGCTGGAGCGCCGGCCGGGCTTTGCCGGCAAACGCGAAATGCTGTGCGGTATCAGGTCTATCGACTAGAGCTTCCGGCGAAAACGATGGGTCGCCTTCAATGCTCTATATCTTTGTTTTCACGCAATTCCGGACGCAAAACCGCTTCGCACTTTTGCTGGACTTGCTCTAGGAGCCGTCGGCGCGCAGCGCCGCCGGTGCCGCCTGTGACCATTCTTCGATCTTGCGCAGCAGCAGTTCCGGCGAAATCGGCTTCGACAGGTAATCATCCATGCCGCAGGCAAGGCAGGCTTCACTGTCGCTTGCCATGGCATGCGCGGTAACCCCGATGATCGGGACGTGTTCGCCCTGCCCTGCCGCCTTTTCCTCCTCGCGGATGATCTCGGTCGCGCGATGCCCGTTCATGACAGGCATCGAGACATCCATCAGGATCAGGTCGGGCCGTTCGCCCTGCCAGGCCGCAAGCGCCACCTCACCGTTCTCCACGATACGATAGGCGATATCGGTACCGGCGAGGATCTGGCGGAAGACGATCTGGTTGACCGGATTGTCTTCGGCGATCAGCACCTTGAGCCCGCTGCCGTGGCGAAGCTCTGCTTCATCGACATTCGCCACGGCCGGCCGACCCGTCGTGACAGCAGGCTCGGCAGCGGCTCTGGATCTGGCAGCCATCACGCCATTCACGCGCGCGCTGCGGATTACATCGATAATGGCGCCGCGCAGCACGTTGGCACGGGCCGGCTTCATCAGATGCGCCTCGATGCGCAGGCTCTCGAACAGCCGGTCGTCGCCGACCATGTCCATCGACGTCAGGAAGATCAGTGCCGTCTCGTCGAAACGGGGATCATTGCGGATGGCACGGGCCACATCCAGACCGTTCATCTCCGGCATCTGGTAGTCGATCACGACGAGATCGATCGACAGGCCTTCGCGATGGGCCTCGTCCAGTATGGCAAGCCCCGAAGGCCCATCGGGGACCGCAAGACCATCGAACCCCCACATGGCCAGTTGCTCGCTGATGATCCGGCGGTTGATGGCATTGTCGTCGATGACGAGCACGCGTGCGTCCTTGACATTGGGCGGCAATTCCTTCTGCCGGCTGCGCTCGGCCACAACGGGCAAGGGCAGATCGACGATGAAGGTCGAGCCTTGTCCGACCTCCGATTCCACCCGCATCTGCCCGCCAAACAGTTTGACCAACCCGCCGGTGATCGCAAGGCCGAGACCGGTTCCCTCATGACGCCGCGTCGATGAGGTGTCGGCCTGGGAAAACTTCTCGAAGATCTTCGCCTGCATCTCCGAGGGAATGCCGATACCGGTATCCTCGATCTGGAGACGCAGCGTTGCCATTCCCTCCGCCAGAGGCTCGCTTGAAACCTCGACATGCACATGGCCGCGTTCAGTGAACTTGATGGCATTGCCGAGCAGATTGGTGACGATCTGGCGGAAACGCCCGGGATCGCCCATGAAGGTGTGGCGCACCGTCTGGTCGCCGGACACGACGAGCTCGATGTCCTTTTCCGCCGCCGCCGAGAGCAGGGTCGCCACATCCTCGACCGCTTCGACCGGATCGAAGGGCGACTTGCGCAGCTTCATCTGGCCCGCATCGATCTTCGAGAAGTCGAGAATGTCGTTGATGATCGTCAGCAGCGCATTGCCGGATTTCACCACGATGTCGACGAATGTCTTCTGCCGGCTGTCGAGCTCCGATTTCGACAGAAGCTCCGCCATGCCGAGCACCCCATTCATCGGGGTCCGGATTTCGTGGCTCATATTCGCGAGGAAGTCTGATTTCGCCTTGTCGGCCGCCTCGGCGCGGGCGAGCAGCACTTCGAGTTCCGCTTCACGGGCTTTCAGCTCTGTGAAATCGGTCAGCACGACCACGCAGCTGCGGTCGCTGCCGAATGTCGCTTCCAGCTTGACCCATGTTTTGCCGCCGACGAAGAAGCTCGTCGAAATGGCGGTCGATTGCTGAAGCGCGGACTGCCATTGCGCGAGAATGGCGAAGGCATCGTCGCCGAAGTCGCCCCGCTCGGCACAATATTGGAAGACCGGTCGCCAGCTTTCGCCTTCGCGCAACAGTCCATCCGGCAGGTCGAGGATCCTGCTGAAGGACGGGTTGACCTCCGCGATACGCCCCTGCTCGATCATCAGCAGTCCCTGCGACATCATCCGCATGGATTCCTGAACGAAGCCGCCCAGCCGCTCGAGTTGCTGCTGCGCCTCCGTGATTTCCCGTTCACGCTGGCGGATCTCCGTGAGATCCGAATAGGTCAGCAGGATCTTGCGGTCGCGAAGGCGGGTGACGGTCGCCATGACATGTTTGCCATCCGCATAGGCGAGTTCCATCGTGTGGGACCCTTCGAGCGCATCGAATTGTTCGATGCGGCGGCGATAGCCTTCCTCGAAATCCAGGCCAGGCCAGGCGCGCCCTGTCCGGTGGTTGATTTCGCAGTAGAAGCGGAAGCTGCGGCCTTCGAGCGGCACATCCTCGGGCCAGTCCCAGATGTCGCGGCATTTGCGGTTGGCGAATTCGACCATGTAGTCGGCCCCAAGGATCACCACACCGACCGGCATGATGTGAAGCATCGCCAGGATGTCCTGATACAATGCCTCCGACTGTTCCTGGGCCGCCATCAGCGCCGCCTGCCCTTCGCGGATCACCGAGACATCGGTCACGGAGCCAACGAGGTGATGCGTGTTGGTCGACGTCGTGATCCGGCTGAGCCGGGTCATGATGGGGATCTCCCGTCCCGGAAGGCGGATGACGTCGTTGGCGTTTTCGAAGACCTCGCCCTTTTCCAGCACCCGGATATGTTCATCGAGCCGCGTGTCGTGCCACGGGAACATTTCCTCCACGGTCATGCCATAGACGTCTTCGCGCTTGCATTCGTGCAGGCCTTCATAGGCCGCATTGATGTAGATGAGCCGCCGATCCATATCGCGAATGAACACCGGCATCGGCAATTGCTCCAGAGCCGTGCGATAAAGCAGTGTCTCTTCCTCGCGCTGAAGCAGATCGCTGATATCGGAAAAGGTAATCAGCACACGGTCGCCCGCGAGCCTGCGGCTGCCGCCCGCCAGTGCCCGCCCTGAACGGGTCTTCACATCGATCAGCGGACCATTGTCGAGGCAGCGCAATTGGTCGAGACGGAAGGCGATCCGTTCCTGGATCTCCTCTTCGCTCGGACCATTCCCGGTGTTTTTGTAGACCAGGCGCAGCAGGTCGCCATAAAACTGGCCCTCCAGGCGCACGTCGGCGCCGAACTCGAACATATCGGTCATGGCAGCGTTGACATATTCGACGATGAGGTCGCGATCGAGAACGATGATGCCAACCGGCAGCGAGGTCATCAGGGACTCGAACTTGTTCTTGAGTTCCTGCGCCTCGCGGGTCGCCGCGATGAGTCTTTCCTCTCCCCTGCTCAACTGCGAAAGATCGGTGATGGAGCCGACGATATAACGCGCGCCGTCCGGCCCGACGACGACACCCGTTCGCGACAGGATCGGGATCTCACGGCCATAGGCCGTGACGAAGATGTCGTGCACCTCCTCCGTCACGCCGGTTGCCAGGACGCGAAGATTGCCCTGACGGTAGCTCTCGCCCATCTCCGGAAAATTCGCGAGCTCGTCCTTGCCGAGCAGTTCCGCAAGAGGTCGCCCCGCCATGGCCACATAGGCGGGATTGGCGAAGATGAGCCGGTGCTGGCTGTCGCGCACATAGCTGGCGAGCGGATATTGCTCCAGGACGGCCCGGAAGATGTCGAGCTGCGGCGCCCCGGTCGGGGAAAGCGCAGCCGCGGTGTCGTTGGCCATGGCCGGCATGCGGGCTGGGGAGACTGGCTGCGCCTCGGCCTCGACCAGACCGAAGAGATAGAGCCGCTCGTCGTCATCGAAGAAACGTTCGATCCTCAGCAGGCGGTGGGGGCCGGAACCGAGGCTGAACGGCACACATTCTTCTTCACCGAACACGAGAACGCGGCGTTCTCTGTCGTCCCGGAAGGCGTCGGCGCCACCGCCGAGAATGTCCTGATCGCTGCGCCCCGGAAAGCTGGTTTCCGGCAAGCCGACGAGGCGCGCAAAAGCGGCATTGACAGCCACATAGCGTAGCTGGCTGTCCTTGACATAGGAAGGCAGCTCCAGCGCGGCGATTTTCTCGCAGACCAAGTTGAGCAAGGCGCTTCCCCGAACCACTATAATTTATCCCCCAAATAAATGACGTGGAATGGTAAACAGCGGGTAACCCCGGATCATCCATCGCTTTAAAAGACAAAACAAATATTGAATCTCCGGGCCAATGTCGTGATCAAGACGGGTGATGTTCCAGATGAGCCGGTTTTTCGTCGCAAACGGCAATGCCTTTTGCGGCCCGAACCTGCGAGACTTGATGTCGAGATTGACACAATGGATCGACCATGAGCGACATTACGACACCCGCCTTGTCCGAGACTGAACCCCAATCCCCGGGCGGCGAGCGCCGCAGGCGCACTGGTGGACGCGGCGATCGCTCCCGCACGGGTGCTGCCGGCAAGTATCGCAATCTCGTCAACCGCCTGACCAAGACCGAGCTGCTCGACCCCTCCGCCCTCGACGATATCCATGAGGCCTCTCTGACCGTTCTCGAAGAGATCGGCATGGACATCATGCTGCCGGAGGCGCGCGCGATCATGAAGGCGCATGGCGCTGACGTCACCGAAGGCTCGGACCGTGTTCGTTTCGATCGCAACCTGATCATGGATATGGTCGCCTCGGTGCCGCGTGAATTCCAGATGTTCGCCCGCAATCCCGAGCGCAACGTCAAGATGGGCGGCAACAACCTCGTCTTCGCCCAGATCGCCTCTGCCCCCTTCGTCGCCGATCGCGAGGGCGGCCGCCGCGCCGGCAACCAGGAAGACTTCCGCAAGCTCGTGAAGCTCGCCCAGTGTTACGACGTGATCCATACGACCGGCGGCTATCCGGTAGAGCCGATCGACATCCACGCCTCGGTCCGCCACCTCGACTGCCTGTCCGACATGGTGAAGCTGACCGACAAGGTCTTCCATTGCTATTCGCTCGGCAAGCAGCGCAATCTCGACGCCATCGAGATCGCCCGCATCGGTCGGGGTATCTCGATGGAGCAGATGGAGAGCGAGCCGTCGCTCTTCACCATCATCAATTCGTCTTCGCCGCTGCGTCTCGATGGCCCGATGCTTCAAGGCATCATCGAAATGTCGTCGCGCGGCCAGGTCGTCGTCATGACACCTTTCACGCTCGCCGGCGCCATGGCCCCCGTCACCATCGCCGGCGCCGTCGTCCAGCAAAATGCCGAAGCGCTCTGCGGCATCGCATTCACCCAGATGGTCAAACGCGGCGCGCCTGTTGTCTATGGCGGCTTCACCTCGAATGTCGACATGAAGACGGGAGCGCCCGCCTTCGGCACGCCGGAATACATGAAGGCCGTCATCGTCGGCGGCCAACTCGCCCGCCGCTACGGTTTCCCCTACCGCACGTCCAACACCAATGCCGCCAATACGCTGGACGCCCAGGCGGCCTACGAATCCGCCTTCTCGCTCTGGGCGCTGACCCAGGGCGGTGGCAATTTCATCATGCATTCCGCCGGCTGGACGGAAGGCGGCCTGACCGCCTCCTTCGAAAAATTCATCCTCGACGTCGACATGCTGCAGATGGTCGCCGAATTCCTGACACCGCTCGATGTCAGCCAGGATGCGCTGGCGCTCGACGCGGTGCGCGAAGTCGGCCCCGGTGGGCATTTCTTCGGCACGGCGCACACGCTCGCCCGCTACGAGACCGCCTTCTACTCGCCGATCCTCTCGGACTGGCGCAATTTCGAGACCTGGACGGAAGCGGGCCGCCCGACCACCTACGACCACGCCAACCGGGTCTTCAAGGAAAAGCTGGCCTCTTACGAGCGCCCGCCGATCGACCCTGGTGTCGAGGAAGAGCTCGACGCCTTCGTCGCGAAACGCAAGGCCGAAGGCGGAGTTGCGACGGATTTCTGAGGCGTCAGGCCAACTGCTTCAAGTAGGACTGATAGGTCTGGTGCGGTTCAGGCTCGAACCGGTCGCCCATCACCTTCCAGTCCTCCACCCGGTCGAGGCGGAAATCGCGAAAGCCGTCTCGCATCTCGCACCAGGCGGTCATCACCCAGATCGCGCCGAAGACGGAAAGACCGAGCGGCCAGACGATGCGCTGGCTGCGCTCGCCGGGCAGCGAGTGATAGGCGATCCAGACCTTGCGCTTGGCAGACAGTGCGGTGCGGACATCCCCGAGGCAAGCTGGCACCTCAGGCTGCACGGATGAACGGAAGGCATGGATCGGCGCCGAAATCAGCCGTTCGGCGTGTTCCATCGGCAACATGCCGAGCATCTTCTCCCTGGCCTCCCGCGCCGCCTGGCCGAGCCTCGGGTCACCCAGCATTTCGACGGCCCGCAGCCCAAACGCCAGCGCCTCCAGCTGTTCGAAGGTGAAGGTCAGCGGCGGCGCATCAAACGCCTCGCGCAGCATGTAGCCGACGCCGCGCTCGCCCTCGATCGGTGCACCCGAAGCGATGAGATGGTCCATGTCGCGATAAATGGTGCGCGGCGCCACCTCCATTTTCTCGGCAATTTCGGCCGCCGTCATGGCGCGACCGGTGGAGCGCATCAGCTGGATGATCCGGAAAAGGCGGTCCGCAGGGCGCATAGAAAGGCCTCAATGAAGGTTATGGCCAGAAGGTTGTCAGTTGGGCCGTGTTAGGTCAAGCATCATCACCCCACGGAGGAGCCGAATGACCGAAAACACCATTCTCGAACTCGCCATTTGCACCGTCGCCAACAAGCCCGCTGCAGCCGAGGCCCGCCGCGCGGCGATGCAGGCCGTGCGCCATTATAAGGGTTTCGTCCGCTGGCGCGCCCTCAACGCTCTGGAACAGGGCGACATGATCGCCGATCTCGTTGAATGGACCGACAAGGCCAGCGCCGATGCGGCAGCGATGAAGGTCCAGACCGATCCCGCCTTTGCCCCCTACATGGCGGCAATCACGGGTGTTACCCTGATGCAGCACTTCGAGACGCAAGGGACGATCTGAGCATCGATGGCCGAAGCCCTGAAACATTTGATCGGCCCACACACGGCCCGCGATACGGCCGATGCCGTGGCGCGGGCCTGGGGGGCCCTCGACAGCAGCGCATTCCTCGCCGACATCCTGCCGGCGCTGGATGCACTCGAGCTCATGCAACGCGGCCAGTGCATCGCCGACGCGCTGCATCGCCATCTGCCGGACGATTTCGAGGCGGCGGCGGCGATCCTGCAGGACTGCCTGCCGGCACCGGAGAGAACGGGGCTGAGCGGATGGGCGTTGCTCTCGTTCAACCAGTATATCGCGGCCCATGGTCGGGGCCACGTCGAGACCGCCCTTGCGCTCTTGAAGACGCTCACGCCGCATTTCACCGCCGAATTCGGCATTCGCACCTTCATCGCCGACGAACAAGAGAAGGCTCTCGCGATCATTTCAGGCTGGGTGACCGACCCGAACCATCACGTCCGACGCCTTGCCAGCGAAGGCACCCGCCCCCGCCTGCCCTGGGCCATGCGCCTGCCGAGACTGGTCCAGGATCCCGCCCCCATCCTGCCGATCCTCGAAGCCTTGATCGATGACGAGGAAGATTACGTCCGCCGTTCGGTCGCCAACAGCCTCAACGACATCGCCAAGGATCACGCGGATCTCGTCGCCGATTTCGTCGAGCGCCATCAGGCCGGCGCCTCGAAAAACCGGCTCTGGCTTCTAAAACATGCCTCGCGCACCCTGGTGAAGAAGGGGCACGTCAAGGCGCTTGCCAATTTCGGCTATGAACCGGTATCGGACGTGACCGTCGCGCTGGATCTGGCGAGCGACCGCATCCCCTTTCCGGGCGAACTCGGCTTCCGCATCCACCTGGCCAATACCGGAGCATCGACCCGGACCGTGCTGATCGACTACGCGATCCACCATCAGAAGAAGGATGGCTCGCTCACGCCCAAAGTCTTCAAGGGCAAGAGCCTTGTATTGGCGGCCGGCGAAAGCGTCACCATGGAGAGACGCCACCCGCTCCGCCCGATCACCACCCGTGTCTATCACACTGGCCGGCACGAGCTGGAGATCCTGTTGAACGGCGCCTCCGTCGCAAGGCAAGATTTTCACCTCGATCTCGGGGGGAAAGAAACGGCATGAGCGAGCCAGGCCATGAGATCCGGTTCGAGGCCGAGGTGATCCGCTTCAATGGTCCCGGCGGCTGGCATGGCGTCTTCCTGCCGGTGGATGCCGCGTCGGAAGTCCGCTTCTTCGGCCGCGCCAATGCCCTCGGCGCAATCCCCGTCAGGGCACGGATCGGCGCCAGCGATGTCAAAACCTCGCTGTTTCCCGACAAGCGCCGCGACAGTTATCTCCTGCCGTTGAAAGCCAGCCTGCGCCACAGCGAAAACATTGGGGAGGGTGACCTCATCACGGTCACCCTCCATCTCGATCTATGATGCACCGCTGCCTGGACATCACTCCGCGCGCTTCTTGCCGGTGATCATCGCCCGCACCAGGTTCTCCTTGTGCTCGAGGCTCGCGAGAACCACGCCGGCGATATGCATTCCGATCAGGCCGAGCGTCGCATAGACCAGGACCTTATGCGTATCCTCAACCCATTCGATGCCCCAATAGGCATCGGTGGTCATCATATAGCCCGTGGTCACGATACCGGCGATCATCACAAGCAGGGCGATCACCATGGCCCCGCCGGCCGGATTGTGGCCGATATAGCGCTTGGCCCGCATCGCGGCGGTATCCGCCAGAAACCGCAAGACGGTGAGCGGGCTGTAGACGAAGCTGGAAAAGCGGGCATGCTCGGTCCCGATCAGGCCCCAGAGAACCCGGAAGGTGATGAGCGCACCGATCACATAGCCGGAGATGATATGCGCATCCTTCCATTCGTCACCGGTCAGGAAGGAGAAGGCGAAAAAGCCGACCAGCGCCCAGTGAAACAGGCGCACGAAGGGGTCCCAGACCGCAACCAGGGCCGGCCGCGCGCGGCGGCCGGACTGGAGGTTGCCGGGCACGCTGTGCTCGGCGTTTGCCATCACTCGGCTCCAACCTGTTCGCCGGTGGCAGGGTTGAAGATCGCCTCGACCTTCTTGCCGTCCTTGATGCCGTAGACTTCGTAGCAGCCGTCTTCGACCTTCACCTGGCGCACGTCGTAGCCCATGTCGGTGGCCTTCGCCTTCATGGCCTCTTCAGTCATCCACGTGTCCTTCGGCGCGTCGCACTTGGTGCTTTCGTCTTCGGCGTGGGCAAAGCCGGCAAAGGAGGCGAAGGTGATGAGCGAGAGAGCAATGAGCTTGTTCATGAGAGTGTCCTCGTAAAGACGACGGGGCGGGATTGCCTTGCGTCGTTGAACAGAACTTATGAGACACGGGCTGAGCGTTACCTGACGTCGATTGTCAGCGAAATTTCAGCTTTCTGATGGTAAGAAAGAGGGATGATCCCGATCCCGCGCCCATCCTTTTCCCGTCTTGCGGTCCGCCTCGCCACCTGTGCCCTGATCGGCCTTGTCGCTGCGGTCCCGGCCGGCATGCCGGCCAAGGCGGATGAAGATCCGCACGAAAGCGCCCATGACGAAGTCCGGGACGGCGTGGCGAGCGGCCGGATCAAATCACTGGCGGAACTGCGCCGCACCGTTCTCTCCAGAGTTCCGGGCGACATCGTCTCGGCCCGCGTCGAACAGGAGCATGGCCTGGACCTCTACGAGTTTCGCGTGCTGCGGGCCGATGGTCGGCTCGTCGAGGTGGAGGTCGATGCCGGCTCTGGCGAGATCCGCGAGATCGAGAACGACTGATGCGCATTCTTTTGATCGAAGACGACCCGCGCATCGCGCGCGACGTGACCACCCATCTGGAGCGGGACGGCTATGTCGTCGTGCATGAGACCGATGGCGAGGCCGGCTGGTTTACAGGCGACGAAGAGGATTTCGCCGCCGTCGTGCTCGATCTCGGCCTGCCCGGCATGGATGGCCTTGCCGTGCTCAAGCGCTGGCGCAATGCCGGCCGGCGCATGCCGGTCCTCGTGCTCACCGCGCGCGGAAACTGGCAGGAGCGGGTCGAAGGTATCGATGCCGGCGCCGACGACTATCTGCCGAAACCGTTCCAGATGGCGGAACTGCTCGCCCGGCTGCGGGCCATCATCCGCCGGACCGCCGGCCAGGCAAGCCCGGTGCTGGAATTCGGCGACATCGCCATCGACACCCGCAACAAGGCGGTGAGCCTTGCCGGCCTGCCGGTCGACATGACCCCGCTCGAATATCGCTGCCTGAGCCATCTGGCGATGAATGCCGACCGCCATGTCTCCCAGGCGGAACTGACGGAACAGCTCTATGCGCAGGACTTTGAACGCGACAGCAACTCGGTCGAAGTCCTGATCGGGCGCCTGCGCCGCAAGCTCGGTCGCGATGCGATCACCACCCGGCGGGGCTTCGGCTACAGAATGGGCGGCCCCGACACGTGATCCAGTCGATCCGCACCCGCTTCGTCCTCGTCTCGCTGCTCAGCGTCACAGCGGCCCTGTCGCTCGCGGCCTTCGTCTTCGTCGAACTCTTCACCCGCAGCATCGAGCACCGTCTCGACCAGGAACTGACCGACCATCTCAACAACATCGCCGGCCAGATCGAATTCGCCCCTAACGCTACGGTCCGCCTGCCCGATCGCCCGACCGACATCCGCTTTTCCACCCCCTATGGCGGCCTTTACTGGCAGATGACCGACGACAAGCGTGGCACCCAGCTGCGCTCGTCCTCGCTCTGGGACTACACGCTGTCCCTGCCTGATGATCCGCAGGAGACCGGCACGGTCCACCGCTACGACCTGCTCGGCCCCGATGGCGAAACCCTGCTCGTGCAGGAGCGCAAGATCATCGCCAAGGCGCCGGATGGGGAAAGACCGCTGCGCCTCGCCGTTGCCATCGACACGGCCACCGTGACCGAAGCGCGGCAGGCCTTTGTCGCCGACATCATGCCCTATCTTCTGGCCCTCGCCGCCTTTCTCGTCGCCGCCTCCTTGGCGCAGCTCACCTTTGGCCTGAAACCGCTCTCTGCCATTGGAGACGGTCTGGAACGCATCCGCGCCCGCAAGGCGACCCGTCTCACCGGCCCCCTGCCCGGCGAGTTGAAGCCGATGGTCGACGCGATGAACCGCCTGCTCGACGACCAGGACGCGCTGATTGCCCGCGCCCGTGCCCGCTCGTCCGACCTTGCCCATGGCCTGAAGACCCCGCTTACCGTGCTCGCCAATGACGCAGAAACGCTCAAGGAGCGCGGCGAGACCGAGATCGGCGCCGAACTCGCGCATCTGGCCGGCGTCATGCGCAACCATGTCGACCGCGAACTCGCCCGCAGCCGGATTGCCGCCACCGCCAGCCTGCGCAGCGCCGATGCCGATCTCGGAACATGCGTCGCGATGATCGTGCGCACGCTGAAACGCACGCCTGACGGTGAACGTCTGGCCTGGACCATCGACGTTCCGGATGCGCTGAACCTGAGCGTCGATCCGAGCGACCTGCAGGAACTGATTGGCAATATCACCGAAAACGCCGTCAAATGGGCAAGGAGCCGGATCGATATCCAAGCCAGCGCCTCCCCGGCCGGCGTGACGCTGATTGTCGCCGATGACGGCCCTGGCGTCGGCGAGGCGGACTTAAAACGCATGACCGAGCGCGGCGTGCGCCTGGATACCCGCATCGCCGGCACCGGCATCGGGCTTTCCATCGTCAGCGACATTGCCGAGGTCTATGGCATCGACGTCAAAATCGAGAATGGCGACATCTCGGGCCTGCGCGTCACATTGCGCTTCGCCCCCCCCGCAGACCCCGTCAAACGGCTGAAATGGGAAGCAAATCCGCCCCCCGGACGGGAGGCGTCTGCCACCTCCTTCCTTTCGCAGTGCAAAAGAAATCTTGACTTCTGTCGCGAACAGGCCCATTTGCAGGTCAGCTTTTACCTTCCGGCCGCCGCGTGAGCGTGCCCAGCGACATCTGAGACGCGACGAAGGATAAAGCGCATGACATCAAGGCGGACATTCCGCCGATGCGCTTGGAAAGCTTTTTTCCAACTTACAAGTTCCCAAATCACGCGGGGTTCTTGACGCCAATGCCAACCGGCTCGCGAAGAACGCGTTCCGGGGTTTGTGCATTTGGCGCCCCGAAAGGTATGACTTTGACAACTTTCGCTGAGCTTGGCCTCTCCGAGAATATCGTCGCAACCCTGACTGCTCTTGGTTTCGCGACCCCCACTCCCATCCAGGAAAAGGGCATCCCCGTCGTTCTCGGCGGCCGCGACCTGATCGGTCTTGCCCAGACCGGCACCGGCAAGACAGCCGCTTTCGGCCTTCCGATGATCGAAATGCTTCTCAAGGATGAGAAGCGCCCTGACAACCGCACCACCCGTGCTCTCATCCTCGCCCCGACCCGCGAACTGGTGAACCAGATCGGCGACAACCTGCGCAGCTACCTGCGCCGCCTGCCGCTGAAGATCAACCAGGTCGTCGGTGGCGCCTCCATCGGCAAGCAGCAGCTGCAGCTCGAAAAGGGCACCGACATCCTCGTCGCGACCCCTGGCCGCCTGCTCGACCTGATCGCCCGCAACGCGATCTCGCTGCGCGCCGTGCGTTACCTCGTTCTCGACGAAGCCGACCAGATGCTGGACCTCGGCTTCATCCATGACCTGCGCAAGATCTCGAAGATGGTCCCGCCGAAGCGCCAGACCCTGCTCTTCTCGGCCACCATGCCGTCGTCGATCGCCGATCTGGCTTCGAGCTTCCTGACCGACCCGATCAAGGTCGCGGTCACGCCTCCGGGCAAGGCCGCAGACAAGGTCGAACAGCACGTGCATTTCGTCGCCGGCCAGAACGCCAAGACGGAAATGCTCAAGAAGATCCTCAACGACAATCCGGATGGCCGCTCCATCGTCTTCCTGCGCACCAAGCATGGCGCGGAAAAGCTGATGAAGCACCTCGACGCCACCGGTTACTCGGTCGCCTCCATCCACGGCAACAAGAGCCAGGGCCAGCGCGAGCGTGCCCTCAAGGGTTTCCGTGACGGCGAGATCAAGACGCTGATCGCCACCGACGTTGCCGCCCGCGGCATCGACATCCCGGCCGTCTCCCACGTCTTCAACTACGACCTGCCGGAAGTTCCGGACGCCTATGTCCACCGCATCGGCCGTACGGCCCGCGCTGGCCGTGACGGCATCGCGATCGCCTTCTGCGGTCCCGACGAAGGTCGCCTGCTGCGCGACATCGAAAAGCTGATGAGCATCGAGATCCCGGTCGCCTCTGGCGAACCGCCGGCAAACCTCGCACGCCCGGCACGTCCGCAGCGTCGCGGCGGCGGCGGTGGTGCAGGTGCTGGCGGCAACAACCGCAATCACCAGGGCCAGGGTCGCGGCAAGTCCGAAGGCGGCGCCAAGGCGGATGGCCGTCCGGCCAAGTCCGGTCACCGCAAGGGTGGCAATGGCGGCGGCAACGGCAATGGCGCGAACCGCTCGGCCAATGGCAACGGCCAGAACCGCAGCGGCAATGGCCAGGCACGCCCGGCCCGCTCCGGGACTGCCGGCGGACGCCGTCGCGAAGCCTGAGGCTTTTAGCGTAAAGCATTGAGAGAATGGCGCGGCTTCGGTCGCGCCATTTTCGTTTCAGGATCAGGGATGGTGCATGTGTCTGGCGGGACGCTCAGACGGGCGGCACGGCCGGCTTGCGGTTGGTCAGATAGACCCCGAGCACGACGACGCAGGTGCCGACGATCATCGGGATTGTCAGATGTTCGCCAAAGGCAATCGCGGCCTCGACGGCGGCCAGCGGCGGGACGAGATAGATCAGCGAAGCCGCCTTGGACACGTCCCCCTTGCGGATCAGATAGAGCAGCAGCGCGATCGCCCCCATCGAGATGCCGAGCACCGACCAGGCAAGCGTTGCAAAGAAGCCGAAACTCCAGTCCACATGCATGTCTTCCAGCAGGAAGGCAGCGGGCACCGTGACCAGCAGCGCGCCGACATATTGCAGTGTCGCAACGGCCCGCAGATCCCCCTCCTTCAGATAGCGCTTCTGATAGATCGTGCCTGCCGTCACGCAGGCCATGGCGAGCACGTTGATCGCCACCGCATAGACGGGGATCGTCTCCGCATCGATGACGACGACATTCGGCAGCACGGCAATGGCAATGCCGACAAAACCGACGAACAGGCCGATACGCTGGGTGACGCTCAAATCCTCGCCGATCAAAGCGGCGGCGGCAACACCGGTCATCAGCGGCTGCAGACCGGCAATGATGCCCGACAGAGCCGCCGGAACCCCCTGCCCGATCGCCCACCACACCATGCCGAGATAGAGCCCGTGCAGGAAGATGCCCGACACGATCGCATGCAGCCAGCCGCTGCGATGTTTCGGCCAGGAAACCCCGCTCACCCGACAGAGGATGAAGAACAGCACGACCGCCACCCCGTAGCGCACGACGAGAAAGGTCAGCGGATCGGCGAAATGCGCGCCGTATTTCGCGGAGATCCAGCCCGTCGACCAGAGAAGGACGAACAGAATCGGGGCAAGACGGGCAAGGGTCATCGCAGTCACCGCAAGATTAGGAGTGGCAAACGGACCGTTTGCTTTGCTCGCTCGTTAATGCGGCATGGTGCCAAGGTCAAAACAGTTCTGCTGCAAACCGCAATCAATTTCACTGAGGCAGTGCCGCCGAAAAATTTTCGCAGGAGATCGATGGTTAAATTTTAAGCAGGCGAAACGGACATCATGGCCCTGGGATCGGCCACTTCGCCGAATTCAATGGCAAACACCGTACATCTTCGGCAAGCGCAAGCGCTAAATCGCGCAAAAATTGCGCTTTTGCCGAAATTCGAGGCGGAAATGCGCCTCTCAGAATAATCGCCTGCTGCCACTGAGGCCGCTTGCATTGCCAAAATGGTTGTATTCAAATGACAAAAAAAGGGGACGGCGCCATTGGCATTTGATGAAATGATTACTGCGGACAACACGCCGCGTGCACCCTACCAGAACTACCACGACTGGTACTCCAGTCAGGACCCCGCAAGGCTCCTGGCAAAGTCCAGGGACGCGGAGAACATCTTCCGCAAGACCGGCATCACCTTTGCGGTCTATGGCCATGAGGACTCCTCGGAAAAGCTTATCCCCTTCGACATCATCCCGCGCATCATTTCCGGTCGCGAATGGCGAAAACTCGCTCTCGGCATCGAACAGCGCGTGCTCGCCCTCAATGCCTTTCTCGACGACATCTATCACAAGCAGGAAATCATCAAGGCCGGCCGCATCCCGCGCGAACTGATCGAGAAGAACGTCGCTTTCCTGCCCGAGATGCTCGGCTTCCGCCCGCCGGGCGGCGTCTACACCCACATCGTCGGCACCGACATCGTGCGCACCGGCGAGGACCAGTTCTACGTGCTGGAAGACAATGCCCGCACGCCCTCCGGCGTCTCCTATATGCTGGAGAACCGGGAAACCATGATGCAGATGTTCCCCGAGCTCTTCCAGCTCAACAAGGTGCAGCGCGTCGAGGACTATCCCTATCTGCTGCGCCAGTCGCTCGCCTCTCTGGCGCCTCCCGGCTGCAAGGGCAAGCCGCGCGTCGCGGTCTTGACCCCCGGCATCTACAATTCCGCCTATTACGAACACTCCTTCCTCGCCGACATGATGGGCGTCGAACTGGTCGAAGGCTCGGACCTGCGCGTCATCGACGGCAAGGTGAAGATGCGCACTACGCGCGGCTACGAGGCGATCGACGTGCTGTATCGTCGCGTCGACGATGACTTCCTCGACCCCTTGACCTTCCGACCGGACAGCTGTCTCGGCGTGCCCGGCATCATGGATGTCTACCGTGCCGGCAACATCACGATTGCCAATGCGCCCGGCACCGGCATCTCGGACGACAAGGCGATCTACTCCTACATGCCGGAAATCGTCGAATTCTATACCGGCCGCAAGGCGCTTCTGGAGAACGTGCCGACCTGGCGCTGTTCGGAAGCCGACAGCCTCAAATACGTGCTGGAGCATCTGGAAGAACTGGTGGTCAAGGAAGTCCACGGCTCCGGCGGCTATGGCATGCTGGTCGGCCCGACTGCCTCGAAGAAAGAGCGTGCCGACTTCGCCGAAAAGCTGAAGGCGCGGCCCTCGAACTACATCGCCCAGCCGACCCTCTCGCTGTCGACGGTGCCGATCCTCGTCAACAAGGGCATCGCGCCCCGCCACGTCGACCTCCGTCCTTATGTCCTCGTCTCCGACAAGGTGCAGATCATCCCCGGCGGCCTGACCCGCGTGGCCCTGAAGCAGGGTTCGCTCGTGGTCAATTCCAGCCAGGGCGGCGGCACCAAGGACACCTGGGTATTGGAGGACTGACATGGTCATGCTCGGAAGAACTGCCAACGGCCTCTTTTGGATGTTCCGCTACATCGAAAGGGCCGAGAACATTGCCCGCCTCGTCGATGCGGGCCTGAGGATGTCGCTCACCCGCTCAGGCGCCTCGGACGACGACTGGGATGCGGTGCTGAACAGCGCCGATGTGCGCCCGCTCTTTGCCGAACGCCACGGCAAGGTGACGGCGTCCGACGCCATCGATTTCCTGCTGCGCGATCCGGCCAATCCGTCGAGTGTCATGTCCTGCATCGACGCCGGCCGCAACAATGCCCGCATGGTGCGCACGGCGCTCACCCGCGAAACCTGGGAAGCCACCAACGAATGCTGGATCGAATTGAAGCAGATGCTCGCCCGCAAGCTGAAATCGGCCGACCTTCCGGAAGTCATCGACACGGTGAAACGCCGCGCCGGCCTGATCCGTGGTGCCTTCCACGGCTCGATGCTCAGAAACGAGATCTACAACTTCGCCCGGATCGGCACCTTCATCGAACGCGCCGACAACACCAGCCGCATCCTCGACGTGAAATATTACGTGCTTCTGCCGGCCATCAACCATGTCGGCTCCTCACTCGACAACATGCAGTGGGAATCGATTTTGCGTTCGGTCTCGGCCCATCGCTCCTATCGCTGGGTCTATGACGGGGAATACAAGGCCGCGAACATCGCCGACTTCCTGATCCTCAACGGTCAGATGCCCCGTTCGCTTGCCTATTGTTACGAGAAGATCACCTCCAACCTCGGCTATCTCGCCAAGGACTACGACCACAGGCTGCCGGCCCATGAGACGGCCGACGCTGTCGTCAAGACACTGAAGTCGACCACCATCGGCACGATCATGGACCAGGGACTGCACGAATTCCTCGACGGTTTCATCGCCAGCAACAACAAGCTGGGCAATGAGATCACCGAGGGTTACCGGTTCTACAGCTGAGCAGGAATGGATCCCATGCGTTTGCGCATCACCCACACCACCGAGTATCGTTATGACGACCCGGTGCAGTATTCGCTGCAGCGCCTGCGGCTGACGCCCTGCAGCAGCCCGGGCCAGACCGTGACCGCCTGGAACATCGCCGTCGACGGCGCCAAGGTGGAGGCGGGCTTCAACGACCAGTTCGGCAACCACACCCATCTCGTCTCCACCGAAGGGCCGAGCCGCAGCGTGCATATCGTCGCCAGCGGCGAGGTCGACACGCAAGACCGCGCCGGGGTCTTTGGGCCGCATCTGGGTTACGTTCCGCTCTGGCTCTACCTGCGCGACACGCCGCTGACCAAGCCCGGCAAGCTGACCCGCGAACTGATGCGCAGCCTGTCGGGCGACAACGAACTGGCCAAGATGCATGACCTGATGGGCAAGCTGCATGCCGCCGTCGCCTATGAGACCGGCACCACCGGCACCGAGACGACAGCCGAACAGGCACTCGAGGCAGGCCGCGGCGTCTGCCAGGACCACGCCCATGTCTTCATCGCCGCCGCCCGGCTGATGAACCTGCCGGCCCGTTATGTCTCTGGTTATCTGATGATGGACGACCGGATCGAGCAGACGGCGACCCATGCCTGGGCGGAAGTTCATCTGCCCGGCCTCGGCTGGGTCGGCTTCGACGCCGCCAACAATCATTGCCCGGACACCCGTTATGTCCGCATCGCAACAGGCCTCAGCTACACCGATGCCGCCCCCGTCTCCGGGCTTCGCATGGGGGTCGCCGCCGAAGATCTCGCCGTCAAGGTCGTGGTCGAAGACAGCTCGCAAAGCCAGAGCCAGTCGCAGAGCTGAGCCGAAGGACAGCCGCATCGACCGCACGCACCGTTCACGGTTGGCGCAAATGTGTCATGCGTGCCGGCGCGCAAGCCCGGCGCCATCCCGGTATGGTTCAGTGACAGGCTGAACCCCAACGCCGCGCCCGACACTGCCGGCTGCGTGACAAAGGCCACCGATGCTGTTTGGCAAATCCCTGTTCCAGTCCGTCGTCGACCGGCTTGCCGAGGAAGAGACGCAGGAAGACGTGGAAACCGTCGAGCCGCGATTTCGCATCGACGGCCTCGGCGCGAGTTTTGCGCCCGAACGCGTGTCGGCGACACCTGAGGATGATGACCGTCGGCGCGAGGCCTATCTCTTCCTGATGGGGGACGACGAGCCTGCGCCGCAGGCGCCACTGAAACCGGAAAAACCGGATTGGCTGGACCGCCTGTCGATCGAGGACATCGCCGCCGACCTAAAGATCACGCCCAGTGACGACCGAGAAACGCTGCAGGAAAGGCGCCGTGCCTTTGCACGGCTCAATCACCCCGACCGCATTCACCCGGATTTCCGCGATCAGGCGACCACACGCATGAAGATCGCCAATCTCCTGGTTGACGAGGCCCTGTTGCGCTGCCGGCTGTGATCGGACGGATCCCGGTGGCTCAGTCGTACAGGCGCCTGAGCAGCTGGTTGACATGGTTGCGTTCACCGACGCCGCCGAGCTGGTCGAGCACCCATTGCTCGTGATCGTTCCAGATCGGCATCAGCTCCTGCAGATAGTCGGCCCCGGCCGGCGTCATATACAGCGACTGCACGCGGCGATCGGTTTCCGACTTGCGCCGTTCGATGAAGCCCTTGTTCTCCAGACCGTCGACGATCGCCACGAAATTCGCCCGCTGGATGCCCAGCGCCTCGGCCACTTCGCTCTGCTTTGCCCCCTCATTGCGGGTCAGCAGCAACAGCACCGCAAAATCCGTCGGCCGCAATCCCTTGGAAGAAAAGGCTTCGTTGAAATGCTGGAAGACCGCCAGTTGCGCCCGCCTCAACCGGTAGCCGACAGCATCCTCCATGACGGAGAAGTCCAATTTGCTGTGCGTCCCCGTGAACTCGCCATTCATTAATTCCGGCATTTTTTCGCCATTGTTCGTTGCCCCTGGTGCCCCCGCTCCCCGGCGGCCACCCCTATCCCCCGTGATCTTAGCGGTAAAAAGTGACACCACAAGACGGGAAGACCACCCGTCACGCGCGAAATCGCAGTTCTTGCGCAGAAATTGCGCATTTTGGATCCCGAACCCCTTAATAATCAGGGGTTGAAAGTACAACAACTGAGCGATGAACGGCCATTTCCACCCGCCGCCACGCCCCGCATGGAGAAAGGCGCCGGCAGCCGCTTTTTGCGATTGAAGGCAATCGCCGACTGCGCTATGACCGCTTTCGGAACGGTCGAGTCAAATTGCCCGTCGGAAGCACCCGTAGCTCAGCTGGATAGAGTGTTGGATTCCGATTCCAAAGGTCACAGGTTCGAATCCTGTCGGGTGCGCCATTTTCAGTACATAACTGCCAATCGAAAAACCGTCGGTTTCCATCTGCGGAACTCTATAGTCGCGCGGCGCTTGGTTTGGGACTCACCAGCAAGAATGCCTTAAGGCGTAGAAGCGGCGGATTTCGGCGACGGAAAAGCTCAAATGTATCTGGTCCTTTTCCGATGTTCGGATCAGGAACGTTTGCCCATCGGCCGACCGGCTCTCAGACCACTGCCTCGGCGAGATGGCGAGCAGAATCCAATTTCTTCCGATCCTTAACGATGGACGAACGGGGGAAGCTGAGGTCGGGGCGGCATGTCGAGGCTCGGGCCGACATTGCCAGACGGTGAGGCACCCATTGCGTCATGCCGTCTCGTCTGATGCGGACGCCGGAGTCAGATGGGTCAACTCGCACAACCAGCGACCATCGACACGGCGATAGATATCGGTGATCCATTCATCCGCACTGATCGGGACGCCGCGGAACCAACCCGTGTTCTGACCACGGCCCGTGACGAAACCCGTATCGCCGAGGGCGCGAACAACAATGCTCTGCTTGGTCATGCTATCATGAATGAGTGTCCCGCTGGCGATCGCGTCCAACACAGCCGTACCCGAGACAGGACCGCGCTCCGTTGTCACCAGAACCCAATCCGCACTGATGCACCGACGGATTTTCGCGGGATCGTTGGTGACCATCGCGCGATTGAACGCCGCCTCGGCATCGACCAGCGCCTGTTCGTCTTCGATCATGCTCCGGCCTCCTCGTTCCAGCGCCGCTGCATTTCCTGCGGCGAGACGGTCTCGATCGTCTGCGACAGCATCCAGCGGTGACCGAAGGGATCGAGCACCAGTGCACTGCGTTCCCCGAAACTCTGGTCGGCTGCTGCGCGCAACACGGTGGCACCCTGCGCGGCAGCGAGTGCCACATCCGCGTCGACGGCCTTCGTCGAGAGGTGTAGCGTCACCGGCGAACCGCCGATCGTGTCCGGGCTGACCGCGCCGAAATCCGGATATTCGTCGCTGAGCATAACGACACTCTCGCCGAAGCATAGTTCGGCATGGCCGATGCGTCCGTCGGACGGGTCGGTCATCCGGAAGATTTCCTCGGCGCCAAAGGCGGACTTGTAGAAAGCGATGGCCGCCTGACCACCGCGCACAACGATATAGGGCGATACCACAGTGATGGACGGCATGATCAATCCCTTGCACGATGATTTAGTTTACGATACGTAACGTAATTAAATGAGTCAAGATGAATCATCCCGAGCACGCCTGCGTGGCAGGCCACCAAGCACCGCAGCCCGCAACAAGGCGCTGCAAGCCGCTCGCGACATCCTGTTGAGCGAAGGATTTGGCAGACTGACCATCGAAGCCGTTGTCGCGAAGTCGGGGATCAGCAAGCCCACTCTTTATCGCAACTGGGCCAATGCCAGCGAACTGGCAATGGCAGCGCTCATGCCCGATCAAGATTTGCAGGTGGACAAGACCAGGAGCGACCTGGCAGGATCGCTACGCGGCCAGATGCACTCCCTTGTCACAGTCTTTGCAACGACGCGAGGTCGCCAGATCGCGCTGGCACTGGCGGCGTCCGATCCTGAAAGCGAAATGACAAAGGCCTTTCGCAACCGGGTCATCCTGTCGAGCCGGGAAGCTGGGCGGCGGCTCATGGACGACGCTGTCGCGCGAGGGGAGATAGCAGCGCCCGCCGAAATCGAGACGCTGCTCGACATGATCTACGCGCCTGTTTTTTATCGGTTGCTCGTTGGTCATCTGCCGCTCGACATTCATTTCGCCGACAACCTCGTGAATCGGGCACTCACGTTGCTTGCCGAATCCGATGGTCGCTGAAGGATGCGTAAATGCCCTGAGCTGCTGCTTGGAGCGTTCTGATGCCCTAAAGGAGCGCTATAGCGTACACATAGTTCTCATCATCGCCCGGCGCGGTGCGCCATTGTTTAAAGAAACCCAAGACAAGTGGTGATGTCGACACGCTTCTGCGCGTTCACCAGAACAACGTCAGCAAACGCCGCATTGGGGCGCTCGGCTGCCCCCCTCAGCCCCTCAACCCCGGCGCTTCATGCCCCGTACGCTCGACATATTCCGTATAACCACCGCCATACTGGAACACGCCTTCCGGCGTCAGCTCCAGCACGCGGTTTGACAGCGCCGCGAGAAAATGGCGGTCGTGGCTGACGAAGAGCATGGTGCCCTCGTATTGCGACAGCGCCTTGATCAGCATTTCCTTGGTGTCGAGGTCGAGGTGGTTGGTCGGCTCGTCGAGCACGAGCAGGTTCGGCGGGTCGAACAGCATGATTGCCATCACGAGACGTGCCTTTTCGCCGCCCGAGAGCACCCGGATGCGCTTGTCGATATCGTCGCCGGAAAAGCCGAAGCAGCCGGCAAGTGCCCGAAGCGGCGCCTGGCCTGCGCGCGGAAAAGTCGTTTCCAGCATTTCGAAGATGGTCATCTCGCCGTCGAGCACATCCATCGCATGCTGGGCGAAATACCCCATCTTGACGCTGGCGCCGATCGTGACAGTGCCTTCGTCCGGCTTCGAATCGCCTGCAACAAGTTTCAGCAGCGTCGACTTGCCGGCGCCGTTGATGCCCATGATGCACCAGCGCTCGCGGCGGCGAACCATGAAGTCGAAACCGTCATAGATCACCTTGTCGCCATAACGCTTGGAGACATTCTTGACCGCGACCACATCTTCGCCGGAGCGCGGCGCCGGCTGGAATTCGAAGGCGACGACCTGGCGGCGCTTCGGCGGCTCGACCCGGTCGATCTTCTCCAGCTTCTTCACCCGGCTCTGCACCTGGGAGGCGTGGGACGCGCGCGCCTTGAAACGTTCGATGAACTTGATTTCCTTGGCGAGCATTGCCTGCTGCCGCTCGAACTGCGCCTGCTGCTGCTTTTCGTTCTGCGCCCGCTGGCCCTCGTAGAATTCGTAGTCGCCCGAATAGCTGTTGAGCTGGCCGGCATCGATCTCGATGATCTTGGTGACGATGCGGTTCATGAACTCGCGGTCATGCGAGGTCATCAGCAGCGCGCCGTCATAGGTCTTCAGGAACTGCTCAAGCCAGATCAGGCTTTCGAGGTCGAGATGGTTCGACGGTTCGTCGAGCAGCATCACGTCGGGGCGCATCAGAAGAATGCGGGCAAGCGCCACGCGCATCTTCCAGCCGCCGGAGAGCGCGCCGACATCGCCGTCCATCATGGCTTCCGAGAAGGAGAGACCGGCCAGAACTTCGCGCGCCCTGCCCTCCAGCCCGTAGCCGTCGAGCTCCTCGTAACGCGCCTGGACCTCGCCATAGCGTTCGATGATCGCGTCCATCTCGTCCATGCGGTCCGGATCGACCATGGCGGCTTCCAGCTCGCGCAGCTCGGCGGCAACTTCACTGACAGGCCCGGCCCCGTCCATCACTTCGGCCACGGCCGGACGACCGGCCATGTCGCCGACATCCTGGCTGAAATAGCCGATGGTAACCCCCTTATCGACCGAGACCTGCCCCTCGTCCGGCTGCTCATGGCCGATGATCATCCGGAAGAGCGAGGTCTTGCCCGCGCCGTTCGGGCCGACGAGGCCGATCTTTTCGCCGCGATTGAGGGCGGCCGACGCCTCGATGAAGAGGATGCGGTGGCTGAGCTGCTTTGAGATGTTTTCGATACGGATCATGGACAAGGGCGCCTGCTGGAAATCGGCGCCCTTATGGCATGCCGCCATCCATCTGTCCCCGATTTTTTGCGCTGCGGCACGAAGGTGCTAAGGACCGGAGGACCACGCGGGCGCCGAGATCGGTGAAACGGCATCGACAGAGATCAGCGCCCGCCGTCGCCGAAGCGCCCGACAGAGGGTCGCCCGACTGATCCCTTGGCGCCGTGCGGCATCGGCAAGCGATACGCCTCCATGCACCATCAGGTCGAGCGCGGCGCTCAGGCCTTCGGGGCCGAGCTTGGCCGGCCGGCCGATGGCCTGCCCGCGCAACCGCGCCGCCGCCATCCCGGCGCGCGTCCGCTCCGAAATCAGACCACGCTCGAACTCCGCCAACGCCCCCATGATATGAAAGATCAGCAGACCACCGGCCGATCCCGTGTCGATCGCCTCCGTCACGGAATAGAGCGCGATCCCCCTGCGGCCGAGATCATTGACCAGCTCGATCAGGTGCGAAAGCGACCGGCCCAGGCGATCGAGCCGCCAGATGACCAGCGTGTCACCGGACCGCAGCACCGCCATGGCTTCGGCAAGCCCGGGACGCTGCCGCAGCGCGCCCGAATGCCCGAGATCGGTGAAGACCCGCTCACAGCCGGACGCGTCCAAAGCCTTGAGTTGCATGTCCACATTCTGATCCAGCGTCGACACGCGCGCGTAGCCGATCCGCATACCCTCTCCTGAATCTCTTTGGAAACAGATGCTTGCAGAAACCTCCAAGCGCCGAAACCCACGCTGGACGGTATCACAATGGTTCCTTTTTAAGCACAGCAATAAGGTTCGGTCAACAAAAATTACACCCATAAGATGTGTCTACGCCGGCCGGGCGAAAGCCCTGCGGCAGAGGGACTTCGCCGTCTGCCGCCTTGAGGCGGCCGACACAACCGGCGACCAATTCAAGGCTGGCATTCGAAAGAAACCGGGTTGCGCAAATGGGAACGGTTTCGAGACGCCGGAGGGCGTCCGGCCGTCAGGATCAACCCGCAAACAGGAGGACTTCAGCATGCCCAGCTATTCGCTCACTTTGAACATCGAACCGGCCGATCTGAACGTGATCAAGGCCGCCGGCCAGCGGATCACCCTTGCCAAGCCCGTTGGCTCCGGCGACCCCAATGTCGTCTGGCTCTCGATCGATCCCTTCCAGTCCACCTCGGTCGAGTGGAAGGAGGATTACTGGATTTATGCCTCGACCACCGAGGTGGCGCAGGGCGCGGCGATCAACAAGCTCTCCGAGGTGACACCCGGTCCGGCCCTCGATGCGGGTTACTACCCGTTCACGCCGGCCGCCACATTCGGGGTCTTCCAGAACGACACCGGGGTCAATTCCGGCACCTTCGCCGCCGTCAACAACATGCCCTACAACCAGTATCCGGCCCTGACCTTCGGCCTGTCGCAATCGGCCATGGTCAACAAGAAACCGGCGGAGCGCAAGCCGATCTCGGCGCAGCTGGTCCCGTCGCAGAACCGCATCCAGATGACGCCCTTCACGAATATCTATGTCTGGCTGCAGAGCCAGTTCGCCAGCGAGACGATCATCACCAAGATCACCGGCAACACCGCGATCGCCAAGTTCGGCGGCGCCGTCAGCGACATCACGCTGAAATACGACCCGACCCGGGGCGTCTTCGTGCCGGACCAGAAGTCCCACGACCTGGTGAAGATGGGCCTGATCGAGCTGCGCACGCCGCTGCTCGTGTGAGTTCAGTCGGGGATGCGGCAGGCAGCTGGCGCATCCCGTTCCCCCTCATGCAACAGCAAACCAAGAAGGTCAGCGCCGGACAACGGAGGATCTGCCGGCCACAGGGAGTTTCACAATGTTCCACATCCCAACGATATCAGCAGTCTTCATTAGCCTATGGTGCACCACACAAGCCCTGGCCGCACCTGAAATCGAAAACTTGGCGAATGTTGATGAGACACAGCTCTCTATCGAAGATTTCTCCAACGCGGAGGCCATGCCACTGCCATCCGTCACCAAGGAAGAGCTGGCCAAGATGAAGAGCGAGTTCCGCATGCGCAATCCGGATATCCCGGATCAAACTTCAAACCAGCCCCAGGAAGACGTGCCCAGTCTTCCCGGTACGCTGAAAAAGATTAACGCCCCCTGGACCGATCCCCCTTATTGGAGCGCCGGTCGCCTCAACTTTATCAATGATAAAGGCAAGCCGAGATGGTGTACGGCCCAATTTGTCGCTGAGAACGTCATCCTGACCGCCGCTCATTGTGTCTTCAACCGCGACAAACGGGTATGGTACAGCAACTTTGTCTTCATGCGGGCGAGTTCGGAGGGGGACTCTCCGCAGAAGGTCCAATTGCGATGCATCTCGATCTACAAGACGTACTACGATCCAATGCTGAATTACGCCTACGACTATGCGTTCATCCTCACGACCGACGAAGATGACCGGCCACCGCTGATGATGGAAACAGGCACGCCAGCTTCAAAAACTGTGACCGCGATCGGCTATCCGCAGGACCCGGATAGAGGCCGCTTCATGTATAGAGTGAAAGGCTCCTGGTTGAAGGTCGAGGGTGGCATTGCGACCATGGACAACAATCCGTTGAAGAAGGGCAGCAGCGGCGGCGCTTGGTTCACTGGGTTCAAAGCCGGAAGCCTGGAGCACGACAAGAACCGCGTCATCAGCCTGAACTCTCATCGCGTTGAAAACCAATCGCAAACCAACGGTCCGCTCTTCACCGAAGACACAGTCCAGTTGAAGAAGCATGTCGACGAAGCGAAATGCCTCAACTGAAAAAGCACCGCTACCACCCGGCGCCAGCCATCTGTGCGCCGGGTGGCACCTATCCGGCACCCGCGCACTTTGCCGCGGAGTGAGCCGTTTTCCTCCGCCGTCCTTTCCGTTATGAACGCTCCATGAGCGACGATACCGACCAATCCCAGCCCGAAACCATCACCCTCTACGAGGCCATCGGCGGCGATGCGACCGTGAGGGCGCTGACGAACCGCTTTTACGAGCTGATGGACACCTTGCCGGAAGCGGCCCATTGCCGGGCCGTGCACCCGCCGGATCTGACCGGCAGCGCCGAAAAATTCTACGATTATCTGACCGGATATCTCGGCGGCCCGCCGATCTACATGGAAAAGCGCGGACATCCGATGCTGCGGCGACGCCATTTCGTCGCCGAGATCGGCCCCGTCGAACGCGACGAGTGGCTGCTCTGCTTTCGCCGGGCCATGGACGAGACAATCGCCAACCCGAAGCTGCGCGACATCATCTGGCCACCGGTCGAAAAGCTGGCCTTCCATATGCAGAACAAGGAATAAGTCGAATGACGATCCTGGAAGAGAGCCGCTGGGCAAGCGTCGCGGCCGGGCTGATCGGCGCCTCCGGTGTGGCACTGGCGGCGGCAGCGAGCCATGCCGGAGGTGAACAATTGTTGCGGCCGGCCTCGACGATCTGCCTGGCGCATGCCCCGGCACTCGTTGCCCTCAGCCTGGCCGGCGATCGTATCCGGCTTGGAGGCCTCGTCGCTCTCGGCATGACGCTCGGCACGCTGCTCTTTGCCGGCGATCTCGTCGCCCGTCATTTCCTCGGCAGTGGATTGTTCCCGATGACGGCGCCGACCGGCGGTCTGACGCTGATCGCATCCTGGCTTGTGCTGGCTGTGGCAGCAGCACTGCGCCGCCGTTGAACCTCCACCAGAGGAGCAACGCGCGGCGATAACACGGCGAAATGATTCAGTGAGCGACGGTGCTCAAGGGGTAGCCGCCGAACATCAGAAGGTTTCCGTGCGGATCGCGGATGTGGAAGCGCATTTCGCCGCCACATGTCTCGGACGGCCGGATCGCCTCGATCCCCCGATCGCAGAAATCCCGGTAGATCTCGATCGGCGCATGGGCGCGGAAGAACACCGAACTGTTCTGGCACTGGACAGGATCGTCGCTCAGCCAGAAGTGCAGCTCCATGCCACCCCTTCGGACGACGAGGTAATCGAGCCCATCAAGGCCGACATCCTCGAAGCCGAGTGAACCGACATAGAAATTGCGCGTTTCCGAGAAATTCAGGGAAGGAAGGATTGGTACCGCGTTGAGGACCGTCTGGGCAACGGGCTGGTGAGCGTTCATGCGGAATGTTCCTTTTGATCCCGCATGAGCTGACCGGCGAACGACTACGATCTTGCGTGGGCGTTTCGCTGCCATCTTGGCGCGGGAAATTCGATGACGAGGGCGGGGGCCCGGTTCACAGCTTCGTACATGGTAGCGGATTTACGTTCGTGCAAGCCCGGCAAAGTGATGATTTCACAATTCATCACTTCACTTTCCTGCGAGCGTTGCAACATTGCCTCGGCGAGTTCGGGCAGAAGCCCTTCGCCGCGTTGACGTGCAAGCTCGTGAAATGAGCCGATGCCACCCTTTTCGAAAACGTCCCTGCTCATCCGTCCGAATTCCTTTCATTCAGCGTCTGCAATGCGCGCTCGAGGCTGGATTTCGAGCCGTTTCGCAGCGGTATGAAAGTCTTGCCGAACTTCTTGCAACCGCTCTTCACGCGCAGACACGCGTCGTGACTGATACAGTCGATCGGGCAGAAGACGCAGTCGACGGAGGGCAACACCGTGTCGATCCGCGAAACCGCTTCCCGTAAACCCCCATCATGGTGAATTAGTTCCGCACCGTGGCTGGTTGCGATCTGGCGCAAATGCGCGACCTGGCAATCCCGTCCCCCGACATAGAGGAAACTGCGGATTGCCTCTCGCTTGGCAGCCGGCACAGCAACCTTCCCGACGGCCGGATCCGCCGCCTTGTGTTGCCGTGTATTCTTGCCCTTCTTGGCCATGATACCTCCTCAGCCGAAACCCTCTGTCGAGGGCTTCCTGTCACCATTGCGGGGGACCATATTTAACTTGAGAAATCGAGGCAAGATTAAACATGATAAATTCTATCATATTTTAGTCCGGGCTGTGGAGGGCTGGGCGAACCACGCTGCGACGCGGACATCGCCGCAGCTCCGCATTCACTCGGTCACGGTATTGAGCGACAGAAGACGGATCCCGACGAAGTTCTCGAGCACATCGGCCACGATCTCTCCATAACCGATCACCACGCCATTGACCTGAAGTTCCACAGGTTGGCCGAACTGCGTATCAAGCCTCAGCTGTTCGCCTTCACTTGCCGCCATCAGCTTGGCGACCGGCAATTTGGTCCGACCGAGAATTGCGGAAATCTCGACCGGTATCTCGCCCACCTGAACATCACCACCGCGAAGGCGCACGCTGCGATTCTCGGCGGCATCGATGGAGATTGCGGGCCAGTCACCCGCAACGGGCGCCACAGCAGGCGAAGCACCCTTGCCGGCCGGCGATGAGGGGGTGGACATGTCCCCGGCGGACATCGGCTGATCGAAGCCGTCACTCATGATATTTGCCTCTTTTAGTATATGCGGATACAGGCCGCGACACCCAGAGGTAGAGGGATTCGGAAAAGGCTTGATCGCCAATCCCTTGTTAAGGTTGACGAAAGGTGAAAATCCACAGCGCTTGACCGCGAATGGGTCAATTCATCCGCTTGCCGCGGGCAATCCGTGCCTCGATCACCGGCTCGCAGCGACCGCTGAGCCGACGCAAGGTTCCGAGCGGAAACGGCATGCGCGTGAGTGATTCGACCAATTCGGCGCTTTCCGGTCTGGCGAAGGTGACGAACATGTCCGCTTTCAGCACGGATTTCTTGGCGCAGGTCAGGAAGATCTCCTCCTCACCGAGACACAGATAGAAATGATCCGGGAGGAATTCGATGGCGCTCGACTGGAGGATGGCTCCCTGCTCATTCAGCCCGACGATGCGCACCTGCAGGCTGCAATAGGATTTCACCCCGGCACGTGGATAGATCGCCCGCGCGACCAGATTGGTCTTGCGGTAGCGGTCATGCGGGTTGTCATTTGCACCGTAAAATTGCGCCAGGTAATGGCGCCGCCGCGGCTCAAGCATTAAGCAATACCTAAAACACATGGTTAACAATTGCTTAACACATACACCCGAGTTCGCCCGGATACAACCGTCTCCAGAAGCCAGGGTGTGGATGTCACACCCGAAAGCGCACTGGCGACACGAGATGCGCAACCGACAGTGCGGTCGAAGAGTGTTGATCCGGCTTCCCTGCAAGAAGCGACGAAAGCGCTGCACAGCAGGGTTTCTGACCGTGGCGCACCCAAATTTTTACCGTTTGATAAAAGTTTGAACCTGGATTACCTTTCCCTGCATCGCTTCGAATATAAAAGAGGGAACTGCGATGCGAAGACTGGAACCGGGCCTCAAGGCCGGGCGGCTTGACGCTGCCGATTACGCAAAGAATTTCACCGACCTCCACCCCCGCCTCGGCGACCACGAGGCGCTTGTCGCTTCCGACAGATGTTACTTCTGTCACGACGCCCCCTGCATGACGGCCTGTCCCACCGCCATCGATATCCCGATGTTCATCCGGCAGATATCGACTGGCAATCCGCTCGGCGCCGCCAAGACCATCTTCGACCAGAACATCCTCGGCGGCATGTGCGCCCGCGTCTGTCCGACCGAAACGCTCTGCGAGGAGGCCTGTGTGCGCAACACGGCCGAAGAACGCCCGGTCGAAATCGGCCGCCTGCAGCGCTACGCCACTGACATCGCCATCGACGAGGGCCGCCAGTTCTACCGCCCCGCCGCCTCGACCGGCAAAACGGTCGGCATCGTCGGCGCAGGCCCCGCCGGCCTCGCCGCGGCCCATCGGCTGGCCATGCACGGCCACCAGGTCACCATCTACGAAGCGAAGGAAAAGGCCGGAGGCTTGAACGAATACGGCATCGCTGCCTACAAGACCCCCAACGACTTTGCCCAGAAGGAGGTCGACTACATCCTCTCGCTCGGCAATATCGACGTGCTCGACGGCCAGGAAATGGGCATCGACTTCAAGCTGGCCGATATCACGGCCAAGCACGATGCCGTCTTTGTCGGTGCGGGCCTCGGCAACGTCAACGGCCTCAACATTCCCGGAGCCCAGATCAACGGCGTGCTCGATGCCGTCGAATTCATCGCCAACCTTCGCCAAGCAAACGACAAGGCCGATGTCCCCGTTGGCCGCGACGTCGTCGTCATCGGCGGCGGCATGACCGCGATCGACGCTGCCGTCCAGGCGAAGCTGCTCGGCGCCGAAAACGTCACCATCTGCTACCGCCGCGGCAAGGAGCACATGAACGCCTCGGAATTCGAGCAGGATCTGGCAACCTCGAAGGGCGTCCACATCCGCCACTGGCTCCAGCCGAAGGAAGTGGCCCATCACAGCGGGCACTGTTCGGCGATCACCTTCGAATACACCCATCTCGAAAACGGCCTGATGAAAGGCACCGGCCACACGACCGAGATCAAGGCAGATCAGATCCTTGTCGCGATCGGCCAGAAGCTCGACGGCCAGGGGCTGGATGGCCTCAAGATCGAAGGCGGCAAGATCGCCATCGACGCCGAAGGCCGCACGTCGATCCCGGGTGTCTGGGCCGGCGGCGACTGCGCCTTCGGAGGCCAGGACCTGACGGTGTCTGCCGTCGCCATGGGCCGCGATGCGGCCGAAAGCATCAACCGCTCTCTCGCCGTCATGACGGCGGGCGTGACAGCAGTCGCTTAAGAGAGGATTTGAACAATGGCTGATATCAGGAATAACTTCGTCGGCATCAAGTCGCCCAACCCCTTCTGGCTGGCCTCGGCTCCGCCGACCGACAAGGCCTACAATGTCGAACGCGCCTTCAAGGCCGGCTGGGGCGGCGTCGTCTGGAAGACGCTCGGCTCCGAAGGACCACCGGTCGTCAACGTCAACGGCCCGCGCTACGGCGCAATCTGGGGCGCCGACCGCCGTCTTCTCGGCTTGAACAACATCGAGCTGATCACCGACCGTCCGCTGCAGATCAATTTGCAGGAGATGAAACAGGTCAAGATGAACTGGCCGGACCGGGCGCTTGTCGCCTCGATCATGGTCCCTTGCGTCGAGGAGGAGTGGAAGGCGATCCTGCCGCTGGTCGAAGAGACCCGCGCCGACGGCATCGAGCTCAACTTCGGCTGTCCGCACGGCATGTCCGAACGCGGCATGGGTGCCGCCGTCGGACAGGTGCCTGAATATATCGAAATGGTCGTGCGCTGGTGCAAGCAATACACCCGCATGCCCGTCATCACCAAGCTGACGCCCAACATCGCCGACATCCGCAAGCCGGCGCGCGCGGCAAAGGCCGGGGGCACCGACGCCGTGTCGCTGATCAACACGATCAACTCGATCGTCTCGGTTGATCTCGACAGCTTTGCCCCCTCGCCCACCGTCGGCGGCAAGGGCACGCATGGCGGCTATTGCGGCCCGGCGGTGAAGCCGATCGCGCTCAACATGGTCGCCGAGATCGCCCGCGATCCGGAAACCTACGGGCTTCCGATCTCCGGCATCGGCGGCGTCACCACCTGGCGCGATGCGGCCGAATTCCTCGTGCTCGGAGCCGGCAATGTCCAGGTCTGCACGGCGGCGATGACCTACGGCTTCAAGATCGTCCAGGAAATGATCTCGGGCCTCAACGACTGGATGGATGCCAAGGGTCACAAGAGCCTCGACGACATCTGCGGCCGCGCGGTGCCCAACGTCACCGACTGGCAGTATCTCAACCTCAACTACATCGCCAAGGCCCATATCGACCAGGATGCCTGCATCAAGTGCGGCCGCTGCCACATCGCCTGCGAGGATACCTCGCACCAGGCGATTACCAGCATGGTCGATGGCATCAGGCATTTCGAGGTGATGGAAGACGAATGCGTCGGCTGCAATCTCTGCGTCAACGTCTGTCCGGTCGAAAACTGCATCACCATGGTCGGGCTGGAACCGGGCGTGATGGACCAGCGAACCGGCAAGCCGGTGGATCCCGCCTATGCCAACTGGACGACCCACCCCAACAACCCGATGTCGGTTCAGGCAGCGGAATGATAACGATGGTCTGCCCGGCCGTGATGGCCGGGCAGACCGCCTCGATAACGGCATTTTGACCCCGGATTCAGGGAATCTTTAGCGATTGGCAGCGACAATACCTGTAAAGGCGGACTGACCCCTCATTTCTCCGGGGATTTCCTTTACGGGCATCGTGAATATGACAGCACTCACGGAAAAACTGGACCGTAGGCCGCGCTGGCGCGCGCGCCTGCAGATCATCGTGCCCAGTCTCCTGGTCCTCTCCATGATCGCCGTGTCGGCATTCTATGCCGATAGCCAGCAGAGGCAGATTGACCGGGAATACAGCCGCGATGCGGTCCAGGAACAACTCGGCACCATCAGAACCAAGCTTGAAGGCAACATCAACGCGAACGTGCGGCTGCTTCAGGGCCTCGTCGCCGTCGTCAGTTCGGAACCCTATGTCTCACAGCAAAGGTTCGCGGCACTCGCCGAAAACCTTCTCGCCAATCCCTCGCAGATCCGAAATATTGCGGCAGCCCCCGATCTGATCACCGCCTTCGTCTATCCTTACGAGCGAAACCGGGGCTTCATCGGCAAACATCTGTTCGCCGCGCCCGAAAATGCCCGACTGCTGCACGCCCTGAAAGACGGCCAGACCGTCATCATCGGCCCCAATATGCTCAACAACGGCACCCAGGGCCTGGTCGTGGCGCTTCCGGTTCGCATTGTAAACGACAAGGGAGATCCGGCCTTCTGGGGCGGGCTGATCGGCGTCATTGATCTGCCCCGTGTCTATGATGACAGTGGTCTCCTGGCCAATGACCTGCCACTGCGGCTCGTGCTCGCCAAGAAGACAGCGCACGGTTCCGGCACCTCCGTCATTTTCGGCGATCGCAATGTTCTGGATCAGGATCCGATCCGCATGGTGATCGATCTTGGAAACGACCAGTGGACGATCGCCGCGATACCGCAAAACGGTTGGGGCACCGGCACGGCCCTGTCGGCCGTCGTCCGTCTCGGCATATTCCTTGTCGCCTCGATGATTGCCGCGACCGTGATCTGGGTGGCGTTGCTGATGGCCGAAAGGCAGAAGAACTACGCCGCGTTGCGTGAGCGCGAGGAACAGCTGACCGCCCTGTCCAGCCGTCTCGGCCTTGCGCTCGAAACCTCCAGCATCGGCATCTGGGAACTCGACCTCGCCTCCGGGGACATCAAGTGGGACGATCGGATGTACCAGCTCTACGGCGTCGATCGCGATGTCCAGACCTGCTATGACGTCTGGAGATCCTGCGTGGATCCTGATGACCTCGTGCATGCCGACAAATGCCTCGCTGAGGCGATCGCGCAGGGAAAAACCTACGAGACACAATTCCGCATCACGCGCGACGGCGAAATCCGCCACATCCGCGCTGTCGGCACAGCCTTCCGCAACCCGCAAGGCCGGATGAGCGTGCTCGGCGTCAACTGGGATGTCAGCGCAGATGTGCGCCTGCAGGAAGAACTGCGCGAGGCTCAGCGCCAGACCGAGCAGCAGAATGCAGCGCTTGATGCCGCTCGACTGCGCATGGAGCACAATTCCCTGCACGATGCCCTGACGGGTCTGCCGAACCGCCGTTTCCTCGACCAGAAGCTCGCAGCCCCGCTCGACGATTCCGCAGGGTATGGGCAGCTGACGATCCTGCATCTCGACCTCGACCGGTTCAAGGAGATCAACGACACGCTCGGCCACGGCGCAGGCGACGCCATCCTGCGTCACGTGGCAACCGAGTTGGAGAAAGCCGTCACGCTCGGAGATTTCGTCGCACGGATCGGCGGCGACGAATTCGTCGTCGTGTGCACAAAGCCGCTGGAACCGGAAGAGGCCACCCGGATCGGCGAACGACTGATTGCAGCGATCAACCGGCCGATCGTTTACAACGACCACGAATGTCGGGTCGGCGCCTCCATCGGCATCGCGATCCGCCAGCAGGCCTCCGTTGCTGCCGAGCAGCTGCTGGTCAACGCCGACATTGCCCTCTACGAGGCCAAGCGCCGAGGCCGCAACCGCGTCGAGCACTTCAACGACAGTCTGCGCGCCCGGACCATCAACGTGAAGCAGACGGCCGACGCCATCCTGCGCTCGCTCGGCAACGAGGACTTCATTGCCTATTACCAGCCGCAATTCGACGCGAACACGCTTCAGATCAACGGCGCCGAGGCGCTGGCCCGCTGGAACCATCCCAAGAAGGGCATCCTGACGCCCGACAAGTTCCTCGAAATCGCCGAAAGCCTGAATGTCGTGTCCCAGATCGACGCCAGCATTCTCGAACAGGCGCTCGCCCAGCTGTCACGCTGGAGAGCGCTCGGCCTCGGCATCGAGCATGTCTCGGTCAACATTTCCGCCCAGCGCCTGTTCGAAGACAAGCTGATCGATCGCCTGGAGACCCTGGCGCTGAAGCCGGGCAGCCTCTCCTTCGAATTGCTGGAATCGATCTCCTTCGATGACAAGGCCGATGCGGTCGCCGAAAGCCTGGAGCGGATCCGGGCGCACGGCATTGCGATCGAGATCGACGATTTCGGCACCGGTTATGCCTCGATCCTCTCCCTGATCAAGCTCTCGCCCAGCCGCTTGAAGATCGACCGCCAGCTCGTTGCTCCCATCGTGACGAACGCCACCCAGCGCCGGCTGATCAGTTCGATCGTCGATATCGGGCGTTCCTTCGGCGTCGGCATCGTCGCGGAAGGAGTGGAAACCATGGAACACGCCGCCATCCTGCGCGATCTTGGCTGCCAGACGCTGCAAGGCTATGCCCTCGCCCGTCCGATGAGCCCGGACGCTTTCGTGGAATTCGCTCTGCGTCACGCGGCAGAAAACGACGTTGCCCTGCCCCGCACCGCCTGATCGCGCGTGACGGCCTGGAAAACGCGCTTAGCCGCCGAACAGGTTCAGGCTCTGGCCGGCGGCCATGGCGGCATAGGCAAGCGCACCGAAATAGATGAGCGTCAGCACCACCATCAGATGGCCTGCGGCCACCACCGCTCCGTCCCGCTGCGAAATGCCGGTGGAGAGCAGAAGGATCGCCACGCCCGGCAGCGTGTTGGAAAAGGGAATGAATGACAGCGGCATCATCAACAGCACGCCTGCTGCCGTCAGCACCAGACCGTTGATCCGGTTGATGACGGCGCCGGTCGTCAATGCGAGCAGGCGCGGGCGCACATAGCGGTCGACCTTGCGCAGGATGGTGAGCCCGCGTTGCAGCACCGGCACCAGCTTTCCGGTATCGAGCTTGCGATCCGCCACCTTGGCCGGAAGCCAGGGGAAGCGGTTGAAGGTGATCGCGACCCCGATCAGAACGATGCCGGCACCGAAGACGGTGGAGACACCCGGAATGGACACCGGCACGAGAAATGGCAGAGACAACAGGCCACACAGCAGAAGCAGCCCGCTCTCGCCCATGGTCTGCAGGATTTGCCGCAGGGTAACGTGTTCGCCATCCATCGAGGCAATCACCTCCTCAAGGACCGCACTGGTGCTTCTGTCCGTATCCTGGAAGCCGATCGTCGTTGTCATCAGGGCCGCTTTCGATTAACTGCGGGAATGGATCTGTCATGGGTGCGGCAATGCGGCTGCACCTCCTGCCGCAGATGAATGAGAATGCCGGCCCGGTCAAGTCACCCCGCAGGATGACGCATCCCCATCGCCGCGAGATGAAGCATGACCGAAAACGTCGATCTCCCCGCTGCTCCCGCCAATCGCCATACCGTGCATGCCAAGGGGCGCGAAAAGCTTCTGGCCCATGCCGCGATGCTGCTCTTTGCCGCCCTGATCGCTGGTTCGTTCTCGTTCGGCGGCATGGCGGCCCAGCATCTGGAAGCCGGCCCGCTCACGCTCTGGCGCTATCTGATGACCATGGTCGTCATGGGCATCTTGACCTTCGGCATCCTGCGCGTGCCCTTCACGACGCCGCGCCGCGTCTGGCGCTATGCCCTGCTCGGCGGCTTGATCGCCATCTACATGCTGACCATGTTTGCGGCGCTCGAATTCACCAGCCCCGTGCAAACAGGCGCCGTCTTCACCCTGATGCCGCTGATCAGCGCCGGCTTCGCGCTCGTCTTCATCGGTCAGAGGACGCGGCCGGACGTGCTGATCGCCCTTGTCATTGCGGCCCTCGGCGCGATCTGGGTCATCTTCCGGGCCGATATCGGCGCCATCCTGTCCTTCGATGTCGGCCGTGGAGAGTTGATCTATTTCGTCGGCGTCATCTGCCACGGTGCCTATGTGCCGCTGATCCGCAAGTTCGGCCAGGGCGAAAACCCGGTCGCCTTCGGCTTCTGGGTCGTGGTCTTCACCATTCCCTGGCTGCTGCCGACGGGAGCAGTCCCGCTCGCCGAGACAGATTTCGCCGCACTCCCCGGCACCGTCTGGGCAACGATTGCCTATCTGTCGATCGTCACGACCGCGATCACCTTCATGCTGCTGCAATATGCGTCGATGCGCCTGCCCGCCCCCAAGGTGCTCGGTTACGGCTACCTGACACCGACCTTCATCATTCTGTTGGAAGGCCTTCTCGGCCATGGCTGGGCAAGCCCGGCCGTCTTCCTCGGCGCCCTGGTCACGGCCGCCGGTCTTCTAGTCATGGGCCTGCTCCGGGACTGACGGCAGACGTCATGATCAGGCCGCTGACAAAGAGCGCCTCGAGAAAAAGCGCCGCCGCCTCGAAGCGGTCGGGACCATCCCGGCCATTGCCGAGCACGGCCTGCACCTGCACGTCGAAATCGGCGTAGTGCTGGGTGGTTGACCAGATCGAGAAGATCATGTGGTGCGGATCACAATCGCGCACCTTGCCGGCCGAAATCCAGGCCCGGATGACCTCCGCCTTCTCGTCCACCAGCGCCTTCAACGGTCCTTCAAGCACACCCATGATATGCGGCGCGCCCTGCAGAATTTCATTGGCGAACAGCCGGCTTTCGCGCGGAAAATCGCGCGCCATTTCCAGCTTGCGACGGATATAGGAACGGATCTCTTCCTCCGGATCACCATCGGCATCGAAGGCCGCGAGCGGCTCCAGCCAGTTTTCCAGCACGCGGTCGATCAGGGCGCGGTGCATCGCCTCCTTGGTGCGGAAATAATAGAGCAGGTTGGGCTTCGACATGCCGGCGACCTCGGCGATCTGGTCGATCGTCGAGCCATGGAATCCCCGCTGCGAGAAAACCTCCAGCGCCGCCTCGAGGATGAGTTCCTCCTTCTCCTCCTGGATCCGCGTCCGCCTTAGGGTCTGCGCCGCTCTCGGTATCGCCATCGTCGAGTTGTTCCCACCTAAGCCACTGAACTCTATCAGGAATATCAAAGCCCAAAATCTGGGCATCTGCTTTGTATTTTGTCGCAGATTTTTGCCGATTCCGTCTTGAGTGCCGGGCTGGAAGCTGTAATGTTTTACCAGTCGGTCAAATTATTGGACAGATGTCAAATAAAGGCAACTGCCGATACGACAGCGGAAAAGACAAAGACAAGCCGCTGTCGCTGACCCCGGGAACATGGGGAACGGGCGGAAGATCCGGATCCCCGAAAAACAGGTGAGGATCTGCAATGACGGCGCAACCCGGCACGAACCTTCGCGTGAACGGCGATCGGCTGTGGGACATGCTCATGGAGATGGCGAAGATCGGCCCCGGCGTGGCCGGCGGCAACAATCGCCAGACCCTGACGGACGAGGATGCGGAAGCTCGCCGCCTGTTCCAGCGCTGGTGCGAGGATGCGGGGCTGACCATGGGCGTCGACACCATGGGCAACATGTTCATGACCCGCGCCGGAACCGATCCGGAGGCGCTTCCCGTCTATGTCGGCAGCCACCTCGATACCCAGCCGACCGGCGGCAAATATGACGGCGTGCTCGGCGTGCTCGCCGGTCTGGAAGTCGTGCGCTCGATGAACGACCTCAACATCAAGACCAGGCATCCGATCGTCGTCACCAACTGGACCAACGAGGAAGGCGCCCGTTTTGCACCCGCCATGCTGGCCTCCGGCGTCTTTGCCGGCGTGCTGACCCAGGATTACGCCTATGGCCGAAAGGATATGGACGGCAGGACCTTCGGTGACGAACTGAAGCGCATCGGCTGGGTGGGCGACGAAAAGGTCGGCGACCGCAAGATGCACGCCTATTTCGAATATCACATCGAACAGGGGCCGATCCTCGAAGCCGAGGAAAAGCAGATCGGCGTCGTGACCCACTGTCAGGGCCTGTGGTGGCTGGAATTGACCCTGACCGGCAAGGAAGCCCATACCGGCTCCACGCCGATGAACCACCGCGTCAATGCCGGCCTTGCCATGGCCCGGATCATGGAAATGGTGCAGACCGTTGCCATGGACAACCAGCCGGGCTGCGTCGGCGGCGTCGGGCAGGTAAAATTCTCCCCCAATTCCCGCAATGTGCTGCCCGGCACGGTCATTTTCACCGTCGATATCCGCTCGCCCGAGCAGGCCAAGCTCGATGCCATGCGCGCAAGGATCGAGAAGGAAGCGGCCGAGATCTGTTCAGCCCTCGGCGTCGGCTGTGCCGTCGAAGCCGTCGGCCATTTCGACCCTGTTACCTTCGATCCGAAGCTCGTCGCCTCCGTCCGCAAGGCGGCGGAAGATCTGGGCTACAGCCACATGAACATCATCTCCGGCGCCGGCCACGACGCCTGCTGGGCCGCCAAGGTGGCACCTTCGACGATGATCATGTGCCCTTGCGTGGACGGCCTGAGCCACAACGAGGCGGAGGAGATCTCGAAGGAATGGGCCTCCGCCGGCTGCGACGTGCTGCTCCGGGCGGTTCTGGAGACGGCGGAGATTGTGGCGTAGGATCATGACCTGACCGTAGTGGAGGTATGCCGATGGCTTTGCCAAGAGAACTGTCTGCTGAAGAGAAGGCTGAGTTTCGCGCCAAGGGATTTCAGCGATTTGAACTATGGCTGCCCGACTTGAGAGATCCAACGGTGCGAGAACAGGCATTGGCTGAGGCAAACAGGATGGCGTTTGCCGATGAGGAAGACGATGTCATGGAGTGGATCGATAGCCTTCAAAAGGACATGTGGGATCACGAACCCGGTGAAGGTGGTCAATGAAGCGTGGCGACGTCGTCACTGTCATACTCTCCAGCGATTTGGGCAAACCTCGCCCGGCCGTTGTTGTTCAGACAGACTCGATGACGGAGTCGCAGTTGAGAACCGTGCTCGTCTGCCCGATCACCAGCTTCAGTTCAGGGCCGAGCATTTTTCGGGTGCCGGTGGAACCCACCTCCACGAACGGGCTGAAACTGCAGTCGGAAGTCATGGTCGACAAGATCAGTCCGGCCAGCAGACAGAGGATCGGGGACGTAATCGGCACCTTCGACGACGTGACAATGCGACGCGTGGAGCGCTCCATGGCTTTGGCCCTGGGCTTCGCCGGATGAGCACACACTGAACTGAAAATACGGGGAGAGACCACATGACCACCACAGTCATCAAGAACGGCACGATCGTCACCGCCGATCTGACCTACAAGGCCGACGTCAAGATCGAGGGCGGCGTGATCGTCGAGATCGGGCCCAATCTCTCCGGCGACACCGTGCTGGATGCGACCGGCTGCTATGTCATGCCTGGCGGCATCGACCCGCATGTGCATCTCGAAATGCCCTTCATGGGCACCTATTCCGCCGACGACTTCGAAAGTGGCACGCGGGCCGGCCTTGCCGGCGGCACGACCATGGTCGTCGACTTCTGTCTGCCCGGCCCCGACCAGTCGCTGCTCGATGCGCTCACGATGTGGGACAACAAGACATCGCGCGCCACGGCTGACTATTCCTTCCACATGGCGATAACAGGCTGGAACGAACGCGTCTTCGACGAGATGAAGACGGTCGTCCAGGATCGCGGCATCAACACCTTCAAGCATTTCATGGCCTATAAAGGCGCGCTGATGGTGAATGACGACGAAATGTTCGCCTCCTTCCAGCGCTGCGCCGAACTCGGCGCGCTCCCCCTTGTGCACGCAGAAAACGGCGACGTCGTCGCCTCGATGACCGCGAAGCTCCTCGCCGAAGGCAATAACGGCCCGGAGGCCCACGCCTATTCCCGTCCGCCGGAGGTCGAGGGCGAAGCCACCAACCGCGCGATCATGCTGGCCGATATGGCGGGCGTTCCGCTCTACGTCGTGCACACCTCCTGCGAGCAGGCCCATGAAGCCATCCGTCGCGCCCGCCAGAAGGGCATGCGCGTCTATGGCGAGCCGCTGATCCAGCACCTGACGCTCGACGAAAGCGAATATTTCAACAAGGACTGGGACCACGCCGCCCGCCGCGTCATGTCGCCCCCCTTCCGCAACAAGCAGCACCAGGATTCGCTCTGGGCCGGCCTGCAGTCGGGCTCCCTTTCGGTCGTGGCCACAGACCACTGCGCCTTTACCACCGAGCAGAAACGCTTCGGCCTCGATAGCTTCGCCAAGATCCCGAACGGCACCGGCGGGCTCGAAGACCGCATGCCCATGCTCTGGACCTATGGGGTCGCGACCGGTCGCCTGACGATGAACGAATTCGTCGCGGTCACCTCGACCAACATCGCCAAGATCCTCAACATCTACCCGAAGAAGGGCGCGGTCCTCGTCGGCGCCGATGCCGACCTCGTGGTCTGGGATCCCAAGCGCTCCAAGACCATCTCCGCCAAGACCCAGCAGTCCTCGATCGACTACAATGTCTTCGAGGGCAAGCAAGTCACCGGCCTGCCGCGCTACACGCTGACGCGTGGTTATGTCGCGATCGAGGAGAGCGCGGTGAAGACCCGCGAGGGCCATGGCAAGTTTGTGAAGCGCGAGCCGTTCACGGCGGTCAACAAGGCGCTGTCGACCTGGAAGGAACTGGTTGCTCCGCGCAAGGTGGAACGCTCGGGCATTCCGGCGACGGGGGTGTGAGCGTGATGCCAGCGAAGAAGACATGGCTGCGGAGAAGTGCGCGCTTCGGCGCGGGCTACGCAGCGGCCGTGTTTGTCGGCGTCATGGGCATCTGGGCGACGCTTGAGGTCACAGATGCCGTCACCTACGGTCGACTGCCGCTCTTCGTCTTGATTTTTCCCGGCTCCATTCTTCAAGCACTTCGGTTGACGGCGGAAATCATGCCGGTCGCCTTGTTGCTGGCCGCACCCTTCACCCTGCTGGCCACCTGGGTACTTCTGCGAATGCAGTGGAACCGCTGGTGGCATTTTGCCATCGCGGGTGCCGCCTGCCCCCTCTCCGGCATCGCTCTTTTGCAACTGGCAACCTGGGGCCGTTTCTTCAATCAGAACTCGGCGTCAATGGCCCTGTCCCTGGTCCCGACAGGCATGATCTGCGCGATCATCTATTGGTGGATCGCCCTGCCACGAACAGAGAGGTTGGCGACATGAGCCCGACCTCACACCTCAACCAACCCATCCAGCTCCGGCAGCAGCACGACGCTCTCCTGCTCGTTCGGGTCGGTGCGCGCTATGATCGCCGTACAGGGCGCGTTCGACAGGTTCGCCGGCAGATGCGGCACGCCGGCCGGAATGTAGAACAGCTCGCCCGCGTGAACCACGACATGGTTTTCCAGCCGGTCGCCGTACCAGGTATGCGCCTGACCGGAGAGCATGTAGATCGCCGTTTCGTGGCTCTCGTGCAGATGCGCCTTGGCGCGCGCGCCGGGCGGCATGGTCAGCACATGCATGCAGATGCCCTTGGCACCCACGGTTTCGGCGGCGATTCCCTCAAAGTAACTCAGTCCCTGCTTGCCCTCATAGGTATGGCCGGGCTTCACGATCCGGCAGGTGGGTTTCGATGATGCATCCATGGTCTGATCCTCATCCCTTTGGCGGAAACGCCGCCAGTCCCGGCCCGCGAGAGATGCGCGGCCGCCTCATCAAAGAATGCAAGAGGCGAAAGGCCTTTGCAAGAAACCCGATTGGTCCCAGCGCATGAATGCACCCATCTCCGTCGTCTCGGCCAGGAACCTGAGCCTCACCTTCGAGACCAATGACGGCCCCGTCCACGCCCTGTCGAATGTCGATCTCGAGGTAAAGAAGGGCGATTTCGTCTCCTTCATCGGACCCTCCGGCTGCGGCAAGACCACGTTCCTCCGCGTCATCGCCGATCTCGAAAAGCACACCGCCGGCGAGATCACGGTGAACGGCATGACGCCGGAAGAAGCACGCAAAGCGCGCTCCTACGGCTATGTCTTCCAGGCCGCCGCCCTTTATCCCTGGCGCACGATCGAAAACAACATCGCGCTGCCGCTCGAAATCATGGGCTACAGCGCCGACGAAAAGAAGAAGCGCATCGAGCGCACCCTTGATCTCGTCAACCTCTCGGGCTTTGCCAAGAAATATCCCTGGCAGCTCTCCGGCGGCATGCAGCAGCGCGCCTCGATCGCGCGCGCGCTCGCCTTCGATGCCGACCTGCTGCTGATGGACGAACCCTTCGGCGCGCTCGACGAAATCGTCCGCGACCACCTGAACTCCGAGCTCCTGAAGCTCTGGGACCGCACCAACAAGACGATCTGCTTCGTCACCCATTCGATCCCCGAGGCCGTCTACCTCTCCACCAAGATCGTCGTCATGAGCCCTAGGCCCGGCCGGGTAACCGACATCATCGAGTCGACGCTACCCAAGGAACGCCCGCTCGACATCCGCGAGACGCCGGAGTTTCTCGAGATCGCGCATCGCGTGCGCGAGGGCCTGAAGGCGGGGCATTCTTATGAGGAATAGTGGTTCGTTGAGGAAGACGACCCCTCCCCAACCCCTCCCCACAAGGGGGAGGGGCTTTGGTGCCCGGGGCACCGCTATCACCCAGCCGGCAACGCATCACCGCGTTGCAAACTTCCGCATCATACCCAAAGCCGAGCGCAGAAGATGCTTGGTATCGCTTTGGCCATATGACGGTCGTCAGCGGAGAATCTCCTTCAGCACGAGGGCGGCGGGAAAGCCCCTCCCCCTTGTGGGGAGGGGTTGGGGAGGGGAAACTGCTCGCTCCATGATCGATGGAAGGCACAACCAAATGCCGCATTCCAACATCGACCCGAAGACCCGCAAACGCGCCCGCACCTTGCGCTCCGAACTGACCAAGGCGGAGCGCGAAATGTGGGACATACTCCGTGACTTCCGCCCGCGTGGTGCACGCTTCCGCAGGGAAACACCCATCGGTCCATACATTGCTGATTTCGCTTGGCTGGCAGCGCGCGTCATAGTTGAGGTCGATGGACACAGCCACGAAACGGATGAAGGGCGCCGGCACGATATCCGTCGGGACGCCTTCATGGCGTCACAGGGCTTCAAAGTGCTGCGCTTCGACAACGACTTCGTGATCGACAATCCTGATCATGTTTTTCTGACAATCGAAGCCTCCATCGCACATCTTCTGAAGAAGGCACCCACCCCATGAACCCCATCTTCCTCCTCTGGCTCGGTGCGGCCATGGCGACCTTTCTCGGTGCCGCCACCGTCTCCCGCGCCTATGTCGACAACGGCAAGCTCTGGGTGCTCTTGGCCTCGCTCGCCCTCTACTGCATCGGCAATCTGATGATGGTGAAGCTGATGCGTGAGGGTGGGCTGGGCTTGGCCATCTCCGCTTCGGCCATCGCCCAGCTGGTCCTCATCAACGTCATCGCCTTCTTCCTCTTCGGCGAAAGGCTCAGCAACATCCAGACGGCCGGCGTGGCGCTTGGTGTCGTCTCCATGGCGCTGATGCTCTTTCCGGCAAAGGGAGGCGTGTGACCATGGCCGAGCCGTCCACCTTCCGTGACCGCATCCTGCCGATCCTGACGGTGATCCTGGCGATCCTCGTCATCTGGCATGTCTTCGTCGTCTACCTGAACGCGCCCTTCGTGCGCGACCAGGCGGCCCGTGCCGGCGAGGAAATCACCTTCGCTGAGGTCGTCGAGCGTACCTTTGCGCAGGAGCGCCCTGTCCTGCCGGCCCCGCACCAGATCGTCGCCGAACTCTGGGACACCACCATCAACAAGGCCGTCACCTCCAAGCGCAGTCTGGTCTACCATGCCTGGATCACGCTTTCGGCGACGCTGGCCGGCTTTGCCATGGGCACCATACTCGGCATCGTGTTGGCCATCGCCATCGTTCACAACCGGGCGATGGACAGATCGCTGATGCCCTGGGTCATCGCCTCCCAGACGATCCCGATCCTTGCAATTGCGCCGATGATCATTGTGGTGTTGAATTCCATCGGCATCTCCGGATTGATGCCCAAGGCCCTGATTTCGACCTATCTTTCCTTCTTCCCGATTGTCGTCGGCATGGTGAAGGGCCTTCGCAGCCCCGATATCCTGCTGCTTGACCTGATGCACACCTATAACGCCAGCCAGACCCAGACCTTCTGGAAGCTGCGTTGGCCGGCCTCCATGCCCTATCTCTTCACCTCGCTGAAGGTAGCCATTGCGATCTCGCTCGTCGGTGCGATCGTCGGTGAACTGCCGACAGGAGCGGTCGCGGGCCTCGGCGCCCGCCTGCTCTCCGGCTCGTATTATGGCCAGACCATCCAGATCTGGGCCGCTCTCTTCATGGCCGCAGGGCTCGCCGCCCTGCTCGTCTCGATCGTCGGCATGGCGCACACAAGGGTACTCGCACGCATGGGGGTCAAGCCATGAACGGGTATCTCGTCTTCGCCTTTGTCTTCTGGCTCTGCACCTGGGGCCTCAACGAATGGCTGGTGCGTCTGCGCACCAAGGATCCGGCCGCCCGCCGCGCGATCGGCATTGCCGTCCCGCTGATCTTTGGCGTGACGCTGCTCGTCATCTGGGAATGCCTCGTGCGCGGCTTCGAGATCCCCTCGATCCTGCTCCCCGCCCCCTCGATGATCTGGGCGCGAATCCTCACCTCCACCCATATCCTCTGGGCGGATTTCCAGCAGACCTTCCTGAAATCGGTCATCACCGGCTACGTCGCCGGCTGCAGCCTCGGCTTCATCGCCGCAATCCTGATCGATCGCTCGCCCTTCCTGCAGAAGGGCCTGCTGCCGATCGGCAACTTCGTCTCGGCGCTCCCGGTCGTCGGCATCGCCCCGATCATGGTGATGTGGTTCGGCTTCGACTGGCAGTCGAAAGTCGCGGTCGTCGTCATCATGACCTTCTTCCCGATGCTGGTGAACACGGTCCAGGGTTTGGCGTCTGCGAGCCATATGGAACGCGACCTGATGCACACCTATGCCGCCTCCTGGTGGCAGACGCTGGTGCGCCTGCGGCTTCCCGCCGCCTGGCCTTTCATCTTCAATGCGCTGAAGATCAATTCCACCCTCGCGCTGATCGGTGCGATCGTGGCAGAATTCTTCGGCACCCCGATTGTCGGCATGGGCTTCCGGATCTCGACCGAGGTCGGACGCTCGAATGTCGACATGGTCTGGGCCGAGATTGCGGTTGCCGCACTCGCCGGCTCGGTCTTCTACGGATTGGTGGCACTGGCAGAACGCCGGGTCACCTTCTGGCATCCGTCCGTCCGTGGTGGCCGGACGTAAGTGGGACTAACAAGAAAAGAGGGAACTGAAATGACTGTCAAACTCGCATCCCTGCTGCTGTCAGCTGCGGTCTCGCTGACCGCCCTGCAGGCCGCCGCCGCCGACAAGGTGACCCTCCAGCTGAAATGGGTAACCCAGGCCCAGTTCGCCGGCTATTACGTCGCGAAAGACAAGGGCTTCTACGAAGAAGAAGGCCTCGACGTCGAAATCAAGCCGGGCGGCCCTGACATTGCACCGCCGCAGGTTCTGGCCGGTGGCGGCGCTGACGTGATCGTCGACTGGATGCCGTCAGCCCTCGCAACCCGCGAAAAGGGCGTTCCGCTCGTCAACATCGCCCAGCCCTTCAAGTCCTCGGGCATGATGCTGACCTGTCTGAAAGAAACCGGCATCACCAAGCCGGAAGATTTCAAGGGCAAGACGCTCGGCGTCTGGTTCTTCGGCAACGAATATCCGTTCCTGTCCTGGATGAGCACGCTCGGCATCAAGACCGACGGTTCGGAAGGCGGCGTGACCGTTCTCAAGCAGGGCTTCAACGTCGACCCGCTGCTGCAGAAGCAGGCCGCCTGCATCTCGACCATGACCTACAACGAATACTGGCAGGTCATCGATGCCGGCATCAAGGCGGAAGACCTGGTCACCTTCAAGTATGAAGACGAAGGCGTCGCCACGCTCGAAGACGGTCTCTATGTGCTCGAAGACAAGCTGAAGGACCCGGCCTTCAAGGAAAAGATGGTCAAGTTCGTCCGCGCCTCGATGAAGGGCTGGAAATATGCCGAGGAGAACTCCGACGAAGCAGCCGAGATCGTCCTCGAAAACGACGCTTCGGGTGCCCAGACCGAACAGCACCAGAAGCGCATGATGAGCGAAGTCGCCAAGCTGACGGCCGGCTCGAACGGCGCGCTCGACAAGGCCGATTACGATCGTACCGTGAAGACGCTGCTCGGCGGCGGCTCGGATCCGGTGATCTCCAAGGAGCCGACGGGGGCTTACACGACCGAGATCACCGACGCGGCCCTGAAATAGTCTTGGCGGACCACAGCAAGTAACGGGCACGGGGAGTGATCCCCGTGCTCGAATATTTTGTAGGCAACGCTGATCAACTTGGCATCGCTGAATTGCATTTCGGCAACACCACAGTCCAATATTGAACATTCTTCTCGCCGAACCTGAAATCACGGCCAGCGCCTCTTGCAAGCATTTGGCCGATCGCCCACCTCTGGCAGGATGTTGGGGTACCGGTGCCGCCCACGCGGCGCTACGGTGGGATTTGTTATTGCGCCTTGGATGTGAGCCGGAGACGGCGCCCATGCGTAATATGAACGGACTTGCGATCTATTTTTGGGGAAGGGACCCATGCTTATAAACACGAGCCCCAGGGCCATCATGCTGGCCTCCATGCTGACGCTGATGGCCTCGGTCGCCTTCGCTGAGGAAAAGCCCGCAGACGCGGCAACGGCCCCTGCTCTGCCCTCGATCGTCGTCACCCAGGCCAAGAGCCGCGATCTGGTCGACCGGATCGTCGCCACCGGCACGATCAAGGCGGTCGAGGATGTCTACATCCAGCCGCAGGTCGAAGGTCTTCAGATCAAGTCCCTGGAAGCCGATGTCGGCGACACGGTGGCCGCCGGTCAGGTTGTCGCCCGCCTCAACGATGACACGCTGAAGCTGGAACGCAGCCAACAGGCGGCAAACCTTGCCAAGGCTGAGGCCTCTCTGGCCCAGTCCCGCGCTCAGGTGCTCGAAGCCGAAGCCAATCTCAAGGAAGCCCAGCGCCAGTTCGACCGGGCCTCGCGTCTCGTCACCAGCGGTTCCGCCTCGGCTTCGCAACGCGAACAGGCCGAAACCTCGCTCGCCAGCGCCCAGACCCGTGTCGAGAGCGCCAAGCAGGCAATTGCGGTGGCCCAAGCGGACATCAAGGTGATCGAGACGCAGATCTCGGATATCGACCTGCGCCTCGCCCGCACGGAGATCAAGTCGCCTGTCGCCGGCATCATTTCGGTTCGCAACGCCCGCATCGGCGCCATCGCCTCTGGCAGCGCCTCGCCGCTGTTCACCGTCATTCGCGATGGCCAGATCGAACTGGTGGCGGACGTGACGGAAAGTGATATACTGCGGTTGAAGAAAAACCAGGAAGCCGTCATTACGGTTGCAGGCACCAAGACCCCGATCACCGGCTCGATCCGGCTGGTCTCGCCGGTGGTTGACGCCCTGACCCGCATGGGTTCGGTGCATATTGCCATCGACGACGACATGGCCGCACGCGCCGGCATGTATGGAAATGCCGCGATCACCATTGGCAAGGCCGATGATATCGCGCTGCCCCTCTCGGCCATCACCAGCGAGCGTAACGTGACCACGGTACGCCTCGTCACGGACGGTGTGGTCAAGATGCAGACGGTCAAGACAGGCATCCAGGACGGTCCCTACATCGAGGTGACCGAAGGACTGAAGGAGGGTGACCTGGTTGTCGCCAAGGCGGGCGTCTTCGTCCGTGAAGGTGACCGGATCAATCCCGTAGAAGACACCAGCAGCGTATCCAACTGAGGAACGACGTCGCCATGAACTTCTCTGCATGGTCCATCCGAAACCCGATCGCGCCGATCCTGGCGTTTTTCCTGTTGGTCGTGGTCGGGATTCAGTCCTTCAACGCGCTGCCGATCACCCGGTTCCCGAACATCGACGTGCCCTTGGTCGCGGTCACCGTCGGCCAGAGCGGCGCCTCCCCGGCCGAGCTTGAAAGCCAGGTGACCAAGGAGGTCGAGGACGCGGTCGCCTCGATCACCGGCGTCGATGAAATCAATTCGAACGTGACCGATGGCCAGTCGCAGACCATCATCATGTTCCGCATGGAAGTTCCGACCGAACAGGCCGTGCAGGACGTCAAGGACGCCATCGACCGCATTCGCGGCGACCTGCCGGCTTCGGTCGACGAGCCGATCGTCACCAAGATCGACGTCGAAGGTCAGGCGATCCAGAGCTTTGCCGTTTCCTCGCCGGACATGAATCTCGCTGAACTCTCGTGGTTTGTCGATGACACGATCAAGCGTGCTTTGCAGGGCCAGCCCGGCATCGGCCGGGTCGACCGTTACGGCGGCTCAGACCGTGAAGTCCGCGTCGAACTCGATCCCAACCGCCTGGATGCCCTCGGCATCACCGCCGCTGACGTATCCAGCCAGTTAAGGGGAACCAATGTCGACCTCGGCTCCGGTCGTGGCCAGGTTGCCGGCGCCGAGCAGTCGATCCGCACGCTCGGCGACAACAGGGACGTGACGAGCCTCGCCGGCACGACGATTGCGCTTCCGGGCGATCGCTTCGTCAAGCTCTCGGACCTCGGAACCGTCAAGGACACCTATCAGGAGCCCAAATCCTTTGCACGGCACGACGGCAAACCCGTCGTGTCCTTCGCGGTGTTCCGCGCCAAAGGCGCCAGCGAAGTGACGGTCGCAGAAACGGTCGCTGAAAGTCTCGCTCAGGTGCGCGCCGAGAACCCGGACGTCCAGATCGAAATGATCGACGATTCGGTCTATTTCACCTACGGCAACTACGAAGCGGCCATGCACACGCTGATCGAAGGCGCCATCCTCGCCGTCATCGTCGTGCTGCTCTTCCTGCGCAACTGGCGCGCCACACTGATTTCAGCCATCGCACTGCCGCTGTCGGCCATCCCGACCTTCTGGGTCATGGACATGATGGGCTTCTCGCTCAATCTGGTCAGCTTCCTGGCGCTCACGCTGGCGACCGGTATTCTCGTCGATGATGCGATCGTCGAGGTGGAAAACATCGCCCGCCACATCAAGATGGGTAAGACGCCCTATCGCGCGGCGATCGAGGCGGCCGATGAAATCGGTCTCGCCGTCATCGCGACCACCTTCACCATTATCGCCGTCTTCGTGCCTGTCTCCTTCATGCCGGGCATTCCGGGCCAGTACTTCATCCAGTTCGGCCTGACGGTTGCCTTCTCCGTCTTCTTCTCGCTGCTGGTTGCCCGCCTCATCACGCCGATGATGGCGGCCTATCTGATGCGCGCCGAAGACGCGATGGACGACCATCACGACAACGACAGCGTGCCGCTGAAGCTCTATACCCGTCTCGTGCGCTTCACCACGCGCCGCTGGTATTCGCGCCTGGGCACCCTCGTTGCGGCCATCGCCTTCCTCATCGGCTCGCTGATGCTGCTCGCGCAGGTTCCCGGCAGCTTCCTGCCGCCGGAAGACGCAGGCCGCATCACCCTGTCCGTCGAACTGCCGCCGAACGCGACGCTCGACGAGACCGAACGCAAGACCGAAGAAATCTATGCGGCGGTCAAGGATGTGTCGGACGTCTCCAGCATCTTCATCCTCGGCGGCGCCTCGCCGAGGGGCGATCTCGAGCTGCGCCGCGCCAGCGTCACCATGAATCTCGACCGCATCGACCACTCGCTGCTCAAGACCCTCGTCAACAAGGGTCTCGGCGGACTTCCGGTGATCGGCCCGTATCTACCCAAGATCGAGGAACACGGCCGCACGCGTCCGCAATGGGACATCGAGGAAGAGGTTTTCGAAAAGCTCGCCTCCATCGCCGACATTCGCGTACTGAAGCTGAACGACCGCGGCGAGCGCGATATCTCCTTCAACTTCCTTTCGAAGAACGAGGACGAACTGAACGCGGCCATCGCCATTCTCGAAGCGAAGCTGCGGACGGTCCCGGAACTGTCGAATGTCAGCTCGGAAGGTGCGCTTCCGCGCCCGGAACTGCAGATCCGCCCCCGCGCGGATGAGGCGGCCCGCCTCGGCATCACCGCCCAGCAGATCTCGCAGACCATCCGCGTTGCCACCATTGGTGACGTGGACGCCGCCCTGCCGAAGATCTCGCTCGATGATCGCCAGATTCCGATCCGCGTCCAGGCTTCGCTTGATCTGAGAACCAACCTGGCCGCCTTGCGCGCGCTCAAGGTTCGCACGGCATCGGGAGCGACCGTGCCGCTATCGAGCGTTGCCGACATCGACTATTCGGAAGGTGTGTCCTCGATCAAGCGCAACGACCGCAACCGTGTGGTCACCATCGGTGCGGGCCTGCCCCAGGGCATTGCCCTCGACACCGCCACCAAGGCCTTCCGCGACACGGTGAAGAGCGCGGACATTCCGGCGAGCGTCCGGCTTGCCGAAAGCGGTGACGCCAAGATCCAGGCCGAGATGCAGCAGAGCTTCGTCAATGCGATGATCCTCGGCCTCTTGCTGGTGCTGACGGTGCTGATCCTGCTTTTCAAGAACGTGATCCAGCCCTTCACCATCCTGTTCTCACTGCCGCTTGCCATCGGCGGCGTGGCGGTCGGCCTGATCGTCACCAACAATGCGCTGTCCATGCCGGTCCTGATCGGCATCCTGATGCTGATGGGCATCGTGACGAAAAACGCCATCCTGCTGGTCGACTTCGCGATCGAAATGCGCAATCAGGGCATGCACCGCCTGGAAGCGATGGTGGAAGCGGGACGCAAGCGCGCCCGGCCGATCATCATGACCTCGATCGCCATGTCGGCCGGCATGCTGCCCTCGGCGCTCGGTGTGGGTGAAGGCGGCTCGTTCCGCTCGCCGATGGCGATCGCCGTGATCGGCGGCATCATCGTCTCCACGGCACTCAGCCTCGTCGTGGTTCCGGCCTTCTTCCTGATCCTCGACGATCTCTCGCGTCTGCTCGCCTGGCTCTTCGGACGCTTCGTCGGCAAGAAGGAAGTCGAAGAGAAGGTTCTTTCCGCCGAAGACCTGTCACATCTGACCCGTCGCAACTTCGACAGCCTGCAGGCGGTGGAGAAGCGCCTCGCCGCTGTCGAACGCAGCAAGACCGATATCCGCAAGGGTGACGGCAACGGCAATGTCATCAACCTGCCTCCCCTCGCCGCCGAGTAGCGGCGAGGAGACCGGGCGGGCCTGATCGGCCAAATTCGGACCTTTATCGAGATAAAGGAAATCCCGCTTGCCTGTTTGGATCTGAATCGGCAATGGTTATCGCATAAGTTGCTATGCATAACCGATTCAACCAATTCAGGATCTTCTAATGAAGAAACTCATTGCTACAGCCGCCGTCGTGCTGATGGCCACCACCGCATCTGCAGCCGATGCGGTCTCCTCCGTCCCGCAAGCCCCTGTCGCCGCAGAAGTCAGCCCGAGCGGTTTCGATTGGACCGGCGGCTACGCCGGTATCCAGACGGGCTATGCTTGGCTTGACGGCACCTTCGATGCCGGAGCGGCGGCGGGGGGTGCCGCGCCACTGCAAGGTGACCTCGATGGAGGCACCCTCGGGTTCTTTGCCGGCTACAACAAGCAGTTCACCAACAATCTCGTGCTCGGCCTCGATGCCAATGTGGACTACAATTGGAATGATACGACGATGTTGTCGGTGTTCGGCGATGTCGACGGCAAAGCCGAATGGCAGGGTTCCGTTCGCGGCCGCGTCGGCTATGCCGCCGATCGCGCTTTGATCTATGTGGCGGCAGGTTACGTGGCCACGCGGGCTGAGGCCGACAACGCAATCCTCGGAAGCGCATCGGAGACCTTTCACGGCTATACCGTTGGCGCCGGCGTGGATTACGCCATCACCGACCGGATCTTTGGCCGCCTCGACTATCGCTACAACGACTTCGGCAGCAAGGATCTCGATTTTAGCGGTACGGCGGTGAAATCGGATCTCAGCCAGCACAGCATCAAGCTGGGCGTCGGCGTCAAGTTCTGACGCAATCGCAGAAATTGGCAGACTTCGGGGGCGCTCCGGCAACGGCGCGCCTCTTCTTGTCTGCGCCCTCAGGTTCCTGCGGATATTCTCATGCAACCGGCTGGCGGGTTGATCGAAATCAAACATGACAGGTGCAACCGGCACTATGCTGCAAGGGCTGGAAAGGGGCGACGCGCCCGATATCCTGCGGGTTTGCGGCACCACCGGGGGTGGCGGCGCGGGTTTGCGGATGCGGGCACCGGAAGCGCGAAGATGGCTCGCGCAGGTGATTTGTCGGTCCATGGCATGGCGATGAACGGGGAGCCGGGGAAACCGTGAACAAGATCTTGAGACTGAACACGCGAGACAAGAACACGCTTTTGCGGACATCCTTCCTCTCACAGCTCGGGCCATCCGCGATGGCGGCCATGCTGGAGATTGCGACCGTCGCCAACTACGAATCGCGCGACGTGCTCTTCCGCGAAGGCGACCACGCAGAGTTCTTCTACTGCGTGCTTGGCGGTTATGTCCGCCTCTACCGGCTGAACAAGGACGGCCGGGAAGCCGACATCCGCATCTGCGGCCCCGGCGACACCTTTGCCGAATGCCTGCTGGCGATGGGCGACAACTATCTCTACAACGCACAAGCCGCAGAGACCGTGACGCTCGCACGCTTCGACCTGCAAAAGGTACGCGCCCTTGCCGAACAGGAAAAGGACGTGGCGAAAACCATCATGCGCTGCCTGTCCGACCACCTGCGCGCCACGATGGACTGCATTGCCAATGACCGCCTGCAGACAGCGCCACAGCGCGTGGCCCACTACCTGCTGACAGCCTGCAACACCGATGGCGGCCCGGCCTCGATCCGCCTGCCCTTTCAGAAGAGCCTGCTGGCCGGCAAGCTGGGTCTGGCACCCGAAGCCCTGTCGCGCGCCTTCTCGACGCTGCGTCGCGCCGGTGTCACCGTGCGTGGCCGCACCATCCAGATCAACGACGTGACGGCCCTCAAACAGATCTGAGAGCTGAAAGACATAGGAGATACGGCGTGGCTTACAGCCCGCCGCTCTCCTGCAGGAAGGCGACGATGCGTTCGACGCCAGCCCCCCGCTTCAGATCGGTAAAGACGAAGGGGCCTCCGGCCCGCATCCGCCCGGCATCACGCTCCATCACCTCGAGATCGACGCCGACATGCGGCGCGAGATCCGTCTTGTTGATGACAAGCAGATCCGAGCGTGTGATCCCCGGCCCGCCCTTGCGCGGGATTTCCTCGCCCTGGCAGACCGAAATCACATAGAGCGTGATGTCAGCGAGATCGGGCGAGAAGGTCGCCGCCAGATTGTCTCCCCCCGATTCGATGAAGACGAGGTCGAGGTCGGGGATGCGGGCGTTGAGATCGGCGATGGCCCTCAGATTGATCGAGGCATCCTCCCGGATCGCCGTATGCGGACACCCGCCCGTCTCGACGCCCACCACGCGATCGGAACTGAGCGCCTGCATGCGGATCAGCGCATCGGCATCCTCGCGCGTGTAGATGTCGTTGGTGACGACGGCGACGGAATACTGATCACGCATCGCCTTGCACAGCTTCTCCGTCAGTGCCGTCTTGCCGGACCCGACAGGTCCGCCGATACCCACACGGAGCGGACCATTCTTTGACTTGATCATGTTCATGCTGCGACCTTGCGAAAACTAGGATTGGAAAAGCCGGGAATACTGCGTCTCGTGGCGCATGCTGAGGGTTTCGGCCGCAATGGCTGCCGAGCCGAGATCGTCCAGCCCCAGCCGCTCCAGGCTCGGCACCGCCAGAAGGATCCGCTCCTCGAACGCCGCGATCAGGCCGACGCCATGGCTCTGACCGATCACGCCGAGACGGATGGCAACGGAGACGAGCATCGACACCTGTGCATGCAGGAAGGCCACAAGCGCATCGCCCACCGGCACGCCGTGCGCCGCAGCGATGGCGCCAACGGCAATGCTGTAGGCAACCGGCCCGGATAACATGTCCAGCACCGGATGCGGCCAGCCGGCCGCCGCCGTCACGAAGGCTTCGCCCTGCCGGGTGATTTCCGCATGGCGCTCTGCCGAGCCCGCCAGCGCCACGGCCAGTTCCACGAGTTCGGCAAGATCGCCCTCTTCCCTCTGCCGCCGATGGGCGTCGACAAAGAGGATGGCATCATTGCGCAGGCCGCCGTGATCGAGCAGCAGGCCGATCCAGGATCCAAGGCTGCTGGCATCGCGCACATGCCTGTCGACGATGGCACTTTCCAGCCCGCCGGAATAGGCAAACCCGCCGACAGGAAAGGCCGGCGACAGCCACGCCATCAGCCGCAGAATCGCGCGCTGGTCGCCAAGACGGCCTGAAGCGACGGCATCAGCCATGGCCACCGGCGCCATGTCCATGGTTGCCATGCGCATGATAGGCACCCCGCACCGGCTGAAAGGGTTCGACGACTTCGCTCACCTCGGCACCAAGCCCGGTCAGCATGTCTCTGATAACGTGGTCGCGCAGGATGAGGATCCGGTCCGTCTCGATCTGGGCCGCCAGATGCCGGTTGCCGAGATGCCAGGCAAGTTCGATCAGATGCAGACCATCGCGCGCCGTGATCTCGAACAGCCGCTCTTCGGCGGCACGGATTTCGATCGTGGTGCCGTCTTCGAGAACGAGCCTGTCCCCATGGGCAAACAGCACCGGCTCCTTGAGGTCGAGCATGACCATGGCGCCATCATCGAGATGCAACAGCTTGCGGCGAAGGTGGCGCGCATCATGCGACAGAACGACGATGCCCTCGGGGGCCTCGGCGACGGTTCCGGCGGGTTTGTAGCTTGTCGCGCGCTGCATGAAATCTCCGAATGTCTGTTTTTTGAACCATGCACAAACGGAAGGCAGCGAGCAAGATTGAAGTTCAGCCCTTGGCTCCGACGCCGTTGAAATTCACCGCTGGATCAGCGGCATAGTCGGCCGCGCTTTCCTCTGCCATGCTGAGGGCCTGCTCGTGCATGACCCGGTTGCGTCCATGGGACTTGGCCAGGTAGAGCGCCTTGTCGGCCTGCGCATAGACCCATTCCGGTCGCCGGTCCGGCAGAAATTCAGCCACGCCGGCGGACATGGTGACGGAAAGCTCGATGCCGTCGCAGACGAACCCCCTCCCCGCAACGAGGCTGCGCGCCCGCTCGACCAGCGCCAGCCGTTGCGCAGGCTCGCTGCCATTCAGGATCACGCCAAATTCCTCGCCCCCCAGCCGCGCGACCAGATGGCGCTCGCCGAACACCTGCCGGAAGATGGCCGAGATCTCCTGGATGACGAGGTCGCCGGCATTGTGGCCGAATCGGTCGTTGATCGACTTGAAACGATCGATGTCGATGATGGCGAGAGAGGCTTCGCCATCCACCCGGGCAAAGGCATCGTTGAAGGCACGTCGATTGGCGAGCCCGGACAGCGTATCGGTCCGACTGAGCCGTTCGAATTCCGCCCGCGATTGCGTCAGGTCACGAATGACGAGGCCGGCGACGAAGGCGAAAGCTCCGGAGAACGCGCCGCCGAAAAGCCAGGAAAAGGCGACGGTGATCTTCACCGCCTCGTCGATCGGCATGGTCAGGAACCCGAAGCCATAGAGCACAGGCAAGGTGGCGAGGCTGATAGCGCTGGCAAGAATGACGGCGCGACAGCTCACCGACAGCGCAAAACCCAGAATCGCCTTCTGGTTGTCGAACGTACCCAGATCGATCTGCCGCCACAGCCACGTCCTGATGATATCCACCAGATGCTCCTTCATGAGATTTGTATGGATTAGGGAGCAATCCTTCCCCAATCTCTAATTAAGTCTTTCAAAATTGAATGACCTGTAAAATGAAAGAACAACAACCCAAAACGACCACCAACACAACCATGGAATGCGAAAAATAGCGAGACACCCCGTCCACATCTGCGCTTGGACAAGTTTCGCCGTGAATTTCTAGGGGAACAGATCAGGCCTATCCACGCACATCCGCGTTGGCGCCATGATTCGGTTTGGTCAGGTGTTTCAGGACTGCAACTTTGCCGGCGATTCGATTCGCGCGAGCGACCAGTCGAGCAGTTGCGGCAGCGGCGTCCACCAGCCCGTCGTGAGCCCGCCTTGACGCAGCATTGCCGCAGTCCAGGTATTGCAGCCAATCAAAGCGTTGAAGTGGCCGTTCGCCTCGAAGAAGACGTCGTCCAGGCCATAGGCCGCACCCTCGATCACGATCGGCGCGCCGCCTTGCCGCTGAAAGCTGTCGCGGATCGAAGCGATCATCCGACGTCGCCCTTCGGCGGAGATGGTGAGTGGCCGGACCGCCGGGTGATGAAGGTCGATCGGTCCCGCGACCTGCACATGCAGTACCGACCGGTCGATTGTCAGCGCCCGCAGCACCGGCAGCGGCTTCAGATCGCCCCAGGTCGGCGTCTCCAAATAGAAGGACCGCCCACCCCAGCCGAACACCAGATAGTCGGCACCCGGCATGCCGATCGGCAGTCCGGACGGCATGAGATCGGCGAAAGCCGCTCGCACTTCGTCGTCGAGCGGAAGCGCGATATCGGTATGGATCGGATTGGAAAGCAACAGGATTTCGCGGGTCTCTGTCGATGCGGCAAGCGACGGTGCCACAAGCGGACGTGGGACGAAGGTCCCAAGGCCAAGCGCGAAAAGGACGAGCAGCAAACCCGCAGAGAGCACGCGCAAAACCCTTCGCATCAACGCACCTCAGGCTTCGTGGCTTTCGACAACATTTTTAACAGACGGTCTTTCACACAAGCCAAGTCAGTGATGCCCTGGGATATGGTCGGCAAATCCGGCTTCAACCAAAAGAAAAACGAAAGTTGACTGGATCACTCAATCGGCAAGATGTTCGATACGCTGGACCTTTTCCGTCAAACGATCGATCCTCAGCCCCATCTCGGCGACACCGGTCGCATCCGTACTCTGGTCGCGCCGAAGTCCGGCAAGGCCGATCTCAATCCGGGCAAACCGATGCCCGTGGTCCATCAGTGTGTCACGCAGGTCGCGAATTTCCGTGCGGATGGCCCGCAAATGCTCCAGCACCAGATTGTTCACGTCTTCAGCCATGGTGCCCACCCATCGGTCCACATCGACAGTCTACACCAAAGCGAAAATTCGACAATCCGGCGCCCCCAGCCCGATCAGAACAGGAAATACCGCTGCGCCATCGGCAGCTTGGTCGCCGGTTCGCAGGTCAGGAGTTCCCCGTCAGCCCGCACTTCATAGGTTTCCGGATCGACCTCGATATGCGGCGTCAGATCATTGTGGATCATCGCCTTCTTCGAGATGCCGCCACGCGTGTTCTTGACCGCAACCATCTGCTTGGCGGTGCCGAGCCGGTTGGCAAGCCCACCGTCGAGCGCTGCCTGGCTGACGAAAGTGACGGACGTGTTGGTCCGCGCCTTGCCGAAGGAGCCGAACATCGGCCGGTAATGCACCGGCTGCGGCGTCGGGATCGAGGCGTTCGGGTCCCCCATCGGGGCTGCTGCAATCATGCCGCCGAGCAGCACCATGTCGGGCTTCACGCCGAAGAAGGCCGGGTTCCAGATCACGAGGTCGGCGCGCTTGCCGATCTCGACCGAGCCGATCTCGTGGGACAGACCATGGGCAATCGCCGGGTTGATCGTATACTTGGCGATGTAGCGCTTGACGCGGAAATTGTCGTTCTCGCCGGTTTCCTGGGCCAAGCGCCCGCGCTGGCGCTTCATCTTGTCGGCCGTCTGCCAGGTGCGGATCGCAACTTCGCCGACGCGGCCCATGGCCTGGCTGTCGGACGAGATGATCGAGAAGGCACCGATATCGTGCAGGATGTCTTCGGCCGCGATCGTTTCCTTGCGGATGCGGCTTTCGGCAAAGGCGATGTCCTCGGGGATCGACGAGGACAGGTGATGGCAGACCATCAGCATGTCCAGATGCTCGGCAATCGTGTTGACCGTGTAGGGCCGGGTCGGATTGGTGGACGACGGAATGACGTTCAGCTGGCCGCAGATCTTGATGATATCAGGCGCATGCCCGCCACCCGCCCCTTCCGTGTGGAAGGCATGGATGGTGCGGCCCTTGATGGCCCCGATCGTATCCTCGACGAAACCCGATTCGTTCAGCGTGTCGGTGTGGATCATCACCTGAACGTCATACTGGTCGGCGACCGACAGGCAGCAGTCTATGGCGGCAGGCGTCGTGCCCCAGTCCTCATGCAGCTTGAGCGACGTGGCACCCGCCAGCACCATTTCCTCAAGTGCGCCCGGAAGCGAGGCATTGCCCTTGCCGGCAAAGGCGAGGTTCATCGGGAAGGCATCCGCCGCCTCGATCATGCGTGCCAGGTGCCAGGGACCGGGCGTGCAGGTGGTGGCAAGCGTGCCATGCGCCGGCCCAGTGCCGCCGCCGAGCATGCAGGTGAGGCCAGACATCAGCGCCTCCTCGATCTGCTGCGGGCAGATGAAGTGGATATGCGCGTCCATGCCGCCGGCCGTCACGATCTTGCCTTCGCCGGCAATCGCTTCCGTGCCAGGGCCGACGATGATGTTGACATCCGGCTGGGTGTCCGGGTTCCCGGCCTTGCCGATCGCGACGATGCGTCCGTCCTTCAGCCCGATATCGGCCTTCACGATGCCCCAGTGGTCGACGATCAGCGCATTGGTAATCACGGTATCGACCGCACCATTCGCCCGCGTCACCTGACTCTGGCCCATGCCGTCGCGGATGACCTTGCCGCCGCCGAACTTCACCTCTTCGCCATAGGTGGTGAAGTCCTTCTCCACCTCGATGAACAGCTCCGTATCTGCAAGACGCACCTTGTCGCCCGTGGTCGGACCGAACATCGAGGCATAGGCGGCGCGGGACATCTTGAAGGACATGGGTCTCAGGCTCCTTGGGAGAGGGCGTGTGTGAAGAGGGGTTGCAGCCGCATCACGCGGCCGCTGGCGATATGCTTGTCTGTCAACCGGCGTTCGGCGGCGAAAGGATGCCCGCCCCAGCCGGCATGGCCGAAACCGGCCAGGATGACCGTGTCGTCGGCATAGGCGGGATCGGAGAGGATCGCATGCACCACCACCATGCCGCTCGACGGTACGACGTAAGGTTCCGCGTCGAGCGCCATCAGTTCGGCATCGAGCGCGTCATGTGCGGCGCGCGTGATGATCCGATGCTGCTTGCCGTTGGCTGCCGCGAAGGTCGCGAAACCATCGGTATAGTCGTCGCAGAAATCGTCGAGTTCGGGATGGGTGATCGCGAGCTGAGGCTTGAGTTCGGCAAACTTGCCGGGATCACGCACCGACCAGATCTCTGCAGTGCTACTCACGGCCTCGCTGTTGCGCCAGGCCGGATCGGCCAGCATGGCAGCCCCCGGGCGGCCCGTATTGCACACCGCGATCACATCGGTCTTGCGGCCCGCGGCGCCGAAATTCCGGCTGCCGTTGAAACGGATGACGAGATCGCCGGAGTCGATCAGGACATCCACTCCATCATCCACCGGTCCATTGCCGACGATCATGATCTGTCGTGCCCGAGCCATGGTCTCACACCTCAATAGAGCCCGACCAATGACTTCAGCTCTTCCGTGCGGCGTTTCGTCAGTTCCGCAAGGCACGAAGAGATCATCAACGGCTGCATGGAACCACCTTCAACCGAGTAACCTTCGACATCGCAGGCGGCATCGCGATAGGCGAGCCAGGCACGCTGCGAAGCCAGAAGCCGCTTGGCTGCCCCATTGTCGTCCGAAGGCGGCGTCGCCTTGTCCCATGCCAGCATGGCGGCGCGCGTCTCGGCCCATTGGGCATTCATCGCGGCATCGGCTTTTCGATAGTCCTCGGCCGCACACTGGTTCATGTCGGCCTGGGTCTGGGCATTGTTGCAATCGACGTCCCGCACGTCCTCACCCGAGGCCGGCGCGTCTTGCAACAATACGCAGCCACACAGCATCAGGATCACGCCCCAGTTCATCGCACGCACCATGACCATCCCCTCCAGCCAGCCATGTCAGAGGCCGCCCATGACCTGCTGGCGGAACCCATAGACCTCCCGCTTGCCCGACAGCGGGATCAGCGTCACCTGCCGCGTCTGGCCGGGCTCGAAACGCACGGCCGTGCCAGCGGGAATATCGAGCCGCATGCCTCGCGCCTGTTCGCGCTCGAAGATCAGCCCGGCGTTGGTCTCGAAGAAGTGGTAGTGGCTGCCGACCTGCACCGGCCGGTCGCCGCTGTTCGACACCTCCAGCGTCACCGTCGGATGGCCGGCATTGAGTTCGATTTCGCCTGCGGCTGCAATGATTTCACCGGGGATCATGAATCGCTCCTTCAGCGGGTTCAAGCGGCGCGCGAAGGCTGGCAGCCCTCGGCGTTGAGAATGCGTTTGGTTGACGCCGGATTGTTGGCAAGCTTGGCGGCTGGACGGATCGGCCGGCGCACCAGTTCACCGCCGCAATTCGGGCAGATGCCGGCAAGCGTGGTCTCCGTGCACTCGGCGCAATAGGTGCATTCGAAGCTGCAGATCATCGCCAGGCTCTCCGGCGGCAGGTCCTTGTCGCAGCATTCACAGTTCGGACGAAGTTCCAGCGCCATGAGCGTGTTCCTCAGCGGATGGGTTCGTGCACGGTCACAAGCTTCGTCCCGTCCGGGAACGTCGCCTCCACCTGCACGTCATGGATCATCTCGGCGATGCCTTCCATCACCTGGTCGCGGGTGATGACATGGGCGCCCGCCTCCATCAGGTCGGCAACGCTGCGGCCATCGCGCGCGCCTTCAACGACGAAATCGGAAATGAGCGCGATCGCTTCCGGATAGTTGAGCTTGACGCCCCGCTCCAGCCGGCGCCGCGCGACGATGGCGGCCATGGCGATCAGCAGTTTGTCCTTTTCCCGCGGCGTCAGGTTCATGCGTGCTCCAATCAGGTGTCGTCAGAGAGTCCAGACTTTTGGCACAGACGCGCCCCCGCGCAAGGCCGAAATGATCGGGATGAGGATTTTTCGCAAGGCAAAACCATCAGGCGCCGAAACGCGGGCAACAAGCTTGCCTTGCCAATAACTTACCCCGCCCATTTCTTCACCAATCAGCCCACGAATTGGGCTGACGAGGCCTTCGGCACGCGGACTGACATGGATGAGCGTGGCAAAGGCGACCCGGCCTGCCAGCACGCCCGGATGGGCGGTCAGGCCCGCAACATCGCCCTCGAGCTTCAGGTCTTCGGCATGCAGCAGCTTGCCCTCGCGGCGGATCCGCCAGCGGTCGCGCACGAGACCTGCAGTCATCGCCTCGCCCATGGCCTTGCGGCCGAGCAGGATCGCCTCGACGGCGAGGAATTCGGCGTCCGCGGCGAGATCGACCTCGAGCCTTCGGGTGAGCGAGGCATTGTCGAAGAGGATGCTTTCCTGCGGCAGCCAGTGAAACTTGGCGCCTGCCCCGACATCGATGTGAGTGGTGATTTGCCCCGTGCCGGCCGAGGCCTTGTAGATCTTTTCGCAAGCCTGTGTCGTCGCGGTGACGAAACAGCCGGGGCCGGCGCGGAAATGCCAGTCGAATTCATCACCGCCGGTAATGCCGCCGGCGGTGTTGATCGTCACCGCCTCCAACTCGTCGGTGAAGCTTTCGGGCAGCCGGATCTTCGCCGCCCCCTCCTGATAAAGCTCGGCGATGCGTGTGCGACCGCCGAGCGACTTGGTTACAAGTCGCCCGATACCACGGGCACGCTGTTGTCGTGTGTGCTTGATTGTTTGCACGTTTTCCCCTGCCCGCCATTCTCGATCGAGGCGGTTGTCTGGCCATCGGCGCAGGAGGCCCCGACAGCATTTCCGGCCATCATCTCTCCGCCGGATGTGCGGAAGAAGTCCCACATTCTGTCGGTCGCATCAACCTCGCGGATCGTCTTGTCGCCGGCCGATGCCAACTGGAACAGAACTGTGCGCGCCGGCCAGGCATGGTCGGCATTGGCGATCACATAGGACATGACGCTGGTGCCGGCCCGGCAGCCTAGATAACGCGAGACGTCGGCCGACGTCCCGGTCTCGGTCTGCGGCCGCGTCGTGCAGCCGTTGAGCTCCGCCCAGCGGTTGAGCGCCACTTCGCCGCCATAACGCCAATAGGCCTTGCCGCCGCCATCGAACGGATTGACGTGATCCTTCATGCCAGAAAAGGCAATAATCGAGACCGGCCGGCTCGGCTGGCAGCTCGCGCGCCGCGGTCGCCACACGCCGTTTTCCTCGACCGGCGTTCCCGCGCGAAGCCCCATGACGAAACCGGCAGCGGCGAAATCACCGTAGCCGTTGCAGATATATTGCGACAGCATGCGCCCGCCACCCGAATAGCCGGACGCGTAAATCTTCGTGGCATCGATGCAGAGCGTCTCCTTGGCGAGCTTCACCGCATCGCGGATGGCAAGCGATTCATCCGCGCCCTCACCCGCCGTGACACCGGGCACGTTCCAGGCATGGGTGTTCGGCAACTCGCCCTTCAGGCTGCCGGCCAGCGCCATCACGACAAAACCTTCGCGCTCGGCGACCTCGTCCCAGTGGCTGCGCTTCAGCTGCACCGTGGGATTGCTGTTCGAGCCGTGGAAGTCGAGGACCAGCGGGACCTTCTTCTTGCCCGAATAGTTCGACGGAATGACATAGACCGCTTCGCGCGTCACACCGCCGGACTGGAAGGTCAGGCTGTGCTGTCCGGGCTGGACCGCCATGCCGCAGCTGGCGGCTCCGGCACCAACCGCCGAGAAGCCGAAGAGAAAAAGCCCCGCGACCGCACGAGCCACTATGCTCGCCCGAGCGCGGTGAAGAACCGTGCTGGATGTCATGGATGTGCCTTCTGTTTGCAGATGCGCGTTCAATACCACGCGTGTCTCCAGCATCAACCCGACTTCGCTAATAAATCATCAACCCTGTCTTGCAAAATCATACGGTCAGGTGGCGCCGCGCCTCCGGCGTATCCAGCGTCTCGGCCGCCCCCTGATGCACGATCTCGCCACGATCCATGATGTAGACGTGATCGGCCAGCTCCCGGCAGAAATCGAGATATTGCTCGACGAGCAGGATCGCCATGCCGGTCGTGTCGCGTAAGTAACGGATCGCCCGGCCGATATCCTTGATTATCGACGGCTGAATGCCTTCGGTCGGCTCGTCAAGCACCAGGATTTTTGGCCGCGTCACCATGGCCCGGCCGATCGCCAGCTGCTGCTGTTGGCCGCCCGAGAGGTCGCCGCCCCGCCGCGACAGCATCGTGTCCAAGACCGGAAAGAGGCTGAAGATATCATCCGGAATGAACCGGTCCTTGCGCTCCAGCGGCGCATAGCCGGTTTCCAGGTTCTCCTTGACCGTCAGCAGCGGAAAGATCTCGCGCCCCTGCGGCACATAACCGACCCCCGTCCGCGCCCGGTTGAACGGCGCCATGCCGTTGAGCTTGGTGCCATTGAAGGTGATCGTGCCGGCCGACACCGCATGTTGGCCGGTGATGGCACGGAGCAGCGACGACTTGCCGACGCCGTTGCGGCCAAGCACACAGGTGATTTTGCCCATCTCGGCATTGATCGAGACCCCGCGCAGGGCCTGCGCTGCGCCGTAGTGCAGATTGACGTTTTCGACTGTCAGCATGATGCGGGCTCCCAAATGACTTCACAGGGGGCGACACCCCCCTCTGCCCTGCCGGGCATCTCCCCCTCAAGGGGGGAGATCGGAAGACGGCTAGTGCCGTAGACCGAACGAACCGCCGAATGAGTTTCAAATTTTCGAGTGCCCCAACCGCGAGATATCGGGACATGAGCGACCGGCCGCATATCGATCTCCCCCCTTGAGGGGGAGATGGCCGGCAGGCCAGAGGGGGGTACCCAAACGGCAACGTCAGACATCATCCCATCACCGCCCCAGATAATTCTCGATGACCTTCTGGTCATTCGAGACGAAATCGATCGCCCCCTCGGCCAGCACCGAACCTTCCGCCAGACACGTCACTTTCACCCCGAGGTCGCGGATGAAACCCATGTCGTGTTCGACGACGACAACGGAGCGGGTCTTGGCGATTTCCTTCAAGAGGATCGCCGTCTCCGCCGTTTCCGCATCGGTCATACCGGCCACCGGCTCGTCGACGAGCAGAAGCTTCGGTTCCTGGGCGAGCAGCATGCCGATCTCCAGCCACTGCTTCTGGCCATGGGAGAGATTGGCGGCCAGTTCGTCCTTGCGGTGGGTCAGGCGCACGGTCTCGAGGATCTCCTCGATACGCGCCTTGTCCCCGGCCGTCAGGCTGTAGAACAGCGTGGCAAAGACGCCGCGCTTGCGGTTCAGCGCCAGTTCCAGATTGTCCCAGACGGTGTGGCTTTCGAACACCGTCGGCTTCTGGAATTTTCTGCCGATGCCCAGCTGGGCGATTTCGGCTTCGTCCCTCTTCGTCAGGTCAATCTTACCGCCGTCGAAGAAGACGTCGCCGCTGTCGGGCCGGGTCTTGCCGGTGATGATGTCCATCATGGTCGTCTTGCCGGCGCCGTTGGGGCCGATGATCGCACGAAGCTCACCGGGCTCTACGATGAAGGACAGGGAATTCAGCGCCTTGAAGCCGTCGAAGGAGACGGACACGCCGTTGAGATAGAGAAGGCTGGACGTGGTCTTGTCGCTCATCACATCACTCCGCAGCCACCGTGGCCGGTTCGGGTTTCACGTCGCTGTTCGCCGCATCCTTGTCCGCCTCGCGGGCATAATCCTTGCGCTTGGCGAGAGTGGCCTGGACGGTGCCGACAATGCCCTTGGGCAGGAACAGCGTGACGAAGATGAAGAGGCCGCCGAGGGCAAACAGCCAGAGATCGGGAAAGGCGCCGGTAAAGTAGCTTTTTCCGACATTGACGAGGATCGCGCCGATGATCGGCCCGATCAGCGTGCCGCGCCCGCCGACAGCCGTCCACACGACGACTTCGATGGAATTGGCGGGCGCGAATTCGCCGGGATTGATGATGCCAACCTGCGGCACGAAAAGCGCACCGGCAATGCCCGCCATCATCGCCGAGACGACGAAAGTGAAGAGCTTGATGTTCTCGACGCGGTAGCCGAGGAAGCGCACGCGGCTTTCCGCATCGCGCACCCCGACCAGAACCTTGCCGAACTTCGAGCGCGTGATCGCCGAGGCAATCAGAAGACAGAGCGCCAGGAAAACCGCCGACAATGCGAAGAGTACGGCCCGTGTGCCATCGGCCTGCACGTTGAAGCCGAGGATTTCCTTGTAGTCGGTGAGGCCGTTATTGCCGCCAAAGCCCATATCGTTGCGGAAGAAGGCGAGCAGCAGCGCATAGGTCATCGCCTGGGTAATGATCGACAGATAGACGCCGTTGACGCGGGAGCGGAAGGCAAACCAGCCGAAGACGAAGGCGAGCAGGCCGGGGACGAGCAGAACCATGGCCATGGCGACCGGGAAATAATTCATCCCATGCCAGAACCAGGGCAGTTCCTTCCAGTTCAGGAAGACCATGAAGTCGGGCAAAATCGGGTCGCCATAGACGCCACGAGAGCCGATCTGGCGCATCAGATACATGCCCATGGCATAACCGCCGAGCGCAAAGAAGGCGCCGTGGCCGAGCGAGAGGATGCCGCAATAGCCCCAGACGAGGTCAAGTGCGAGCGCCAGGAGCGCATAGCAGAGATATTTGCCGAGCAGCGACACCACATAGGTTGGAACATGCAGTGCGCTGTCGGGCGGCGTCAGCAGGTTGAGTGCCGGCACCAGCAGGGCAAAGCCGAGGAGGACGCCGATGGCGATGACGATCTTGCCGTCGAGTGCGCGCAGGATGAAGCCGCTGATCATGCTTCCACCGCCCTTCCCTTGAGCGCGAAGAGCCCGCGCGGTCGTTTCTGAATGAAGAGGATGATCAGGACGAGAACCAGGATCTTGCCAAGCACCGCCCCGACCGAGGGTTCGAGGAACTTGTTGAGGATGCCGAGCGACAAGGCCCCGACAAACGTGCCCCAGAGATTGCCGACACCGCCGAAGACCACGACCATGAAACTGTCGATGATGTAGGACTGCCCGAGGTTCGGCGAGACGTTGTCGATCTGGCTGAGCGCCACACCGGCGATCCCGGCAATGCCCGAGCCGAGCGCGAAGGTGAAGGCATCGACCCAGGGCGTGCGAATGCCCATGGACGAGGCCATCCGCCGGTTCTGCGTCACGGCGCGCATCTGCAACCCGAAGGCGGAACGCTTCATCAGTGTCAGCAGCGCAAAGAAGATGGTGAGCGAGAAGAGCACGATCCACATGCGGTTCCAGGTGATGGTGAGACCACCCAGCGCAAACGAGCCGGACATCCAGGAGGGATTGCCGACCTCCTGGTTGGTCGGGCCGAAGATCGTCCGGATCGTCTGCTGCAGGATCAGCGAAATGCCCCAGGTGGCGAGCAGCGTTTCGAGCGGCCGGCCATAAAGGAATCGGATCACGCCGCGCTCGATGACGAGTCCAACGGCGGCGGTGACTAGGAAGGCGACCGGCAGCGCAATCGCCAGCGACCAGTCGAACAGCTCGGGGTAGTTGGTGCGGATCACCTGCTGCACCACGAAGGTGGAATAGGCCCCGATCATCACCATCTCGCCATGCGCCATGTTGATGATGCCCATCACGCCGAAGGTGATGGCAAGGCCGATGGCCGCAAGCAGCAGCACTGAGCCGAGGGAAATGCCGTACCAGACGTTCTGCCCCATATCCCAGAACATGAGGCCGCTCTCGATCTTGGCGATCGCCTTGTCGAGATCGGGTTTCAGGCTTTCGTCGATGGTGCCGGAGACCGACATCAGGATACCGACCGCCTCGCGTCCACCAAGGGAGGCAACGGTGGCGATGGCGGCGCGCTTGTCATCGGCCGAGCGGTCGGAGGCGAGCACGGAGACGGCCCGCGCCTCTTCCATGCGCGCCTTGACTTCGGCGTCCGCCTCGGAAGCCAGGGCGGTTTCGATCAAGGCCAGGTTTTCCGCACTCGGCGACTGCAGAACCGCCTGGGCGGCGGCCAGTCGCACGCTGCGATCGGGGCTGAGCAGCGTCAACCCGCCCAGCGCCGAACGGATCGCCCGGCGCAGCGTGTTGTTGACCTTGATCTTGGTGAAGGCGCCCTTCGGCTCCTCCCCAACCGTCTCGCCCGTAAGCGGATCGATCGCGGCGAGATTGCTGCCGGCAGGTTTGGTGATGAAGACCTGATTGTCCGACTTGCGGACATAAAGGTCACCCTCAGCAAAGGCTTCGAGCGCCGGTACGACGCGGGCGTCCGCAGTCGCCGCGATCTGCCCGAGCAGTTCTTCGGCCTGTTTGAAATTAGCCTTTCCGAGCGCGTTCAGGAGATCGCGCGGATCGCTCTGCGCGAAGGATGGCGCGGCGAAGGAAAGGAATAGGAAGGCGAGTGTGAAAAAACGGATCAGCATTCTGTTGTCCCCCGGTTGGCGGGGCGGCGGAGCCTGGACAGCCCCTCATCCGCCTGCCGGCACCTTCTCCCCGTGAACGGGGAGAAGAAGTGTTCCGTTGTGGGCGTTCCGCGAACACCCTCCCCTTGAGGGGGAGGGTCGAACCGAAGGTTCGGGGTGGGGTGACATCGTGCACGAGATCACCCCCACCCATCGCTTACGCGATGACCTCCCCCTCAAGGGGGAGTTGGAGGAAAGCCGATCAGCTGCCCTTGCCGCCGCACTTGCCGGTGGCAACGTTGAAGTTGCCGCATTCCATCGGCTTGCGCCAATCGGAGATCAGGTCCTTGGAATCTGGCAGATAATCCGACCATTCGTCGCCGACAACGGCAGGGGTCTGCTGGACGATTTCGAACTGGCCGTCGGCCTGGATCTCGCCGATCAGGACCGGCTTGGTGATGTGGTGGTTCGGCATGACGGTCGAATAGCCACCCGAGAGGTTCGGAACGGCAACGCCGATGATCGAGTCGAGAACGGCGTCGGTGTCGGTGGTGCCGGCAGCCTCGACGGCCTTAACCCAGGCGTTGAAGCCGATATAGGCAGCTTCCATCGGGTCGTTGGTCACGCGCTTGTCGTTCTTGGTGAAGGCATGCCAGGTCTTGATGAACTCGGCATTGACGGGCGCATCGACGGACTGGAAGTAGTTCCAGGCGGCGAGGTGACCGACCAGCGGGGTCGTGTCGAGGCCGGCGAGCTCTTCTTCGCCGACGGAGAAGGCGACGACCGGGATGTCTTCGGCCTTGATGCCCTGGTTGCCCAGTTCCTTGTAGAACGGAACGTTCGCGTCACCATTGATGGTCGAGACAACGGCGGTCTTCTTGCCGGCCGAGCCGAACTTCTTGATGTCGGAAACGATGGTCTGCCAGTCGGAATGACCGAACGGCGTGTAGTTGATCATGATGTCTTCTTCGGCAACGCCCTTGGACATCAGATAGGCTTTGAGGATCTTGTTGGTCGTCTGCGGATAGACGTAGTCGGTGCCGGCGAGAACCCAGCGCTCAACGCCTTCGTTTTCAGCCAGGTAATCGACGGCCGGGATCGCCTGCTGGTTCGGAGCCGCCCCCGTGTAGAAAATGTTGCGCGAGGATTCTTCCCCCTCGTACTGCACCGGGTAGAAGAGGATGGAATTGAGCTCTTCGAAAACAGGCAGGACGGACTTGCGCGACGACGAGGTCCAGCAACCGAAAACGGCAGCGACCTTGTCCTTGGAAATCAGCTCGCGGGCCTTTTCGGCAAACAACGGCCAGTCGGAGGCCGGGTCGACCACGACGGCTTCGAGCTTCTTGCCGAGAACGCCACCCTTCTTGTTCTGCTCGTCGATGAGCATCAGCATGGCGTCTTTCAGCGTCGTTTCCGAGATCGCCATCGTGCCCGACAGCGAATGGAGAACGCCGATCTTGATGGTGTCGTCTGCGGCGAACGCGCCGTTAAAGGCGGTCGTCGACAGCATGGCGCCGAGAAGCGCGCCTGTCAGTTTCATCTTCATGGACATTGTTGTGATCCCCTCTTCTTGGTCGCAACCGGTCGGTTAATGAAATTTAACCGTTGCTGGAGGGGACTATCGGATGCTGCGCCGCAAAACCGTATACGTCGTTTGACGTAGGTCAGGGGGGTAAAGGGGGAAGAGGCCTTCGGGTGGATCGCTCCTCCGTTTAGATATGTGGAGGCCCATCGGCGCACAGCTTGTCATTCGTCATGGCATACCATTAGGATAGAATTGAACAGCGAAAGACGAACCATGGATCTCTCCCCCAGGCGGTTGGGTTTGAAAACAAGCACCGCCGAGGCACATCACGCGCTCGATACGATGATCGGCAGTTTCGACACGCCGGCCTCCTATGCCCGCTATCTCGATGGCATGGCACGCTTCCGTCTGCCAGTGGAGGCGTGGCTTGCAACGCAGCCCCTGCCGCCCGGCTTCGGGGATTGGCAACCGGGCCTCTATGGCGAAGACCTTCTCGCCGACCTGCAGGATCTCGACATCCCCCTCCCCACGGACCTGCCGCCGCTGGAGCTGCCGGATGGCGACGGCCTGATCGGACTTCTCTATGTGCTGGAAGGCTCGGCGCTCGGCGCCCGCCTTCTTGCCAAGCGGGCGGAAGCCATCGGCTTTACCGAGCAAAGGGGAGCCCGTCATCTTTTTGCGCAGGCACGGAACTTTTCGAGCTGGCGCGCGTTCTCGGCGCGTATGGAGAACGTGTGTGTGTACGACGAACGGGCCGCTTCCACTTGGGCCGACACCGCCTTCGACTATGCCCGCAACGCCTTCGAAAGTGCCATGAATGCTCACCGCCTCCACCGTCGACTTGTCCAATTGCGACCGTGAACCGATCCACATACCCGGCAGCATCCAGCCTCATGGATGTCTTCTCGCTTGTGACCCAGGCGTTACCGTCATCCGCCGTTATTCCGCCAACGCCACGAGCATGCTGCGCACCGAAGGTGAGCTGAAGGGACGCCAAGTCGCCGATCTGCTGGGCGAAGACGCGACCCACGATCTGCGCAACGCCATCGCCCAGGCACCGGATGCGAGCCGCCCCGCCGTCATTGCACATCTGCGTCTTCCCAACGGCGATCACTTCGACATCGCCGTTCACCGCCAGCAGGACGGCGCGATCCTCGAATTCGAGCCTTCTCTGCGCCGCACCCAGCCGCTCCAGCTGGCGCGCGAAATGATCGGCCGGGTGAAGGACATCGCCGACATCGACCTTCTGATTTCGTCCTCCGCCAAACTGGTTCGCACGGTGCTGGGTTATGACAGGGTGATGATCTACCGCTTCGAGGACGACGGGTCCGGCAAGGTCGCGAGCGAGGCCAAGCGGGCAGATCTTGAAAGCTTTCTCGGCCAGTATTTTCCCGCGAGCGACATTCCCCGCCAGGCCCGCATTCTCTATATGCAGAACCCGATCCGGGTCATCTCCGACGCCAGCGGCACCCGCGTTCCCCTGCTGCCGCAAGACGACGAGGCAAGGCAGCCGCTGGATCTCTCCTTTGCTCATTTGCGCAGCGTCTCACCGATCCATTGCGAATACTTGCGCAACATGGGCGTGGCGGCCTCCATGTCGATCTCGATCATCGTCGACGACAAGCTTTGGGGCCTGATCGCCTGCCATCACTACGCACCGAAGACACTCACCATGTCGGAGCGGATCGCTGCGGAAATGTTCGGCGAATTCTTTTCGCTGCATCTCCTGTCGCTTCGCCAGAAGCGCAAGCTCGACATTACCACCGAAGCCCGTCGGGCGCTCGACCGCTTCCTCCAGTCGGCATCGCATCAGACGGATGTCGACCAGATCCTGGCAAGCGCCCTGCCGGAGTTTCAGAAGCTGCTCGCCTGCGATGGTGTCGGTCTTTGGATGAAGGACCGCTGGACAGCCATCGGCACCGTGCCGCCGGAAGGCGAGGAAGAGGCCTTGGCCGCTTTCGTCAGCAGGAACTCGGAAGGGCGGATCTGGGGGACAAAATCCCTCTCCACCGATTTCCCCGCGGCGGATTACCCGGAGGTCGTCTCAGGCGTGCTCTCCGTTCCCCTGTCACAGATCCCCCGCGACTACCTGTTCTTCTTCCGCAAGGAGCGCCTGCAGACCCTGAACTGGGCCGGCAATCCGGAAAAGACCTACGAGGTGGGGCCGCTCGGTGACCGGCTGACGCCGCGCAAGAGCTTCGCCATCTGGAAGGAAACCGTGCGCCATCAGGCCGAGGGATGGCGCGAGGCCGATTTCGAAATCGCCGAAGCGATCCGCTCGGCGACGGTCGAGATCGTATTGCGCCACAACGAGCTGATGCAGGAAGAGCGCAGCAAGGCCGACATCCGCCAGCGCATGCTGAACGAGGAACTGAACCATCGCGTCAAGAACATCCTTGCGGTGATCAAGTCGCTGGTGGCGGCCCCCGGCCAGGAAGAAGTGCCGATCGAACATTACATCGGCTCTCTGCGCGGCCGCATTCACGCCCTCTCCCACGCCCATGATCAACTGACGCGCGGCGGCGGCGGCGGCTCTCTGTCGGACCTGCTGCAGGCAGAGCTCCTGCCCTATCGCGCGGGGCTCAACACGCTGACACTGACCGGCGGCACCGTCACGCTCGACGCACGCGCCCATGCGGTGGCAGCCCTCGTCATCCACGAGCTCTGCACCAATGCCGCCAAGTATGGCGCGCTGTCGCGTCCCGGCGGCGCACTGACCGTGGAATGGCAGCGGACAGCGGACGACGACTGTCTGATCCGGTGGAACGAGAGCGGCGGTCCAGCCATCGGCCCGATTGGTCGCAAAGGCTTCGGCACTGCGCTCATCGAGCGCAGCATCCCCTACGATCTAGGCGGCACTAGCCATCTCGACTATAAACCGGAGGGTCTGGCCGCGGAATTCTGCATTCCCGGCCGTTTCCTCAATTGGGAGACCCCTGCGATCGCCGAGGAGCTGCCGCCCGTGGAAGACGCCCAGCCGACAGGGCAAAGCCAGCCGCTTCAGGCAGGCGTTCCCGTGCTTCTGGTCGAAGACCAGGTGCTGATCGCCATGGACGCCGAAATGATGCTGGCGGACGCCGGGATCGAAAACGTCGTGACGGCAAGCTCCAGCACAGACGCTTTGAACAGGCTCAAATCCTTCCGTCCGGCCATTGCCATTCTCGACATCAATCTCGGCCGCGACACCTCCGTACCCGTTGCCGAGGAGTTGGCGCGCCTTGGCATCCCCTTCGTCTTCGCCACGGGATATGACGACCGCTCGATCGTTCCGGAAGGCTTTGCCGACGTACCGGTGGTCAGAAAGCCCTATGATTCCGTGGCCCTGTTGAAGGCTTTGTCCGACCGCCTCCAAGGCAGGTGATTGCCCCCTGACCGACAGTCGTTTCTGCTGCACCCCCCTGTAAAAACAGGGTTGCACGGCGTTTTCACGCATCGTACGTTCTCTTTATGTTCCAAAAGGGAGACGAGAATGCGTGCACTTGAACAATTCATCGTCGAAGCAAAGGCGGCAAGCTACATGGGCGGCAAGGCGAAGGAACCAATCTCTTCCCGCATGGCGGCGCATGAACTGACTTATGCGCGCGGCCCCTTCCGCTATCTCGACGGCTACTACGGCGGCACGGACTTTATCGGCCAGGAGGTGGTCTGGAAGAACGGCGAACCGATCTGGGCCATGAACTATTATGGGCGCATTCTTGATCCGGAACGGATCGACGGGGAGCGGGCCGGCACCGTCATCCAGAGAGCGCTCAGCGCTCTCTACCTGGAGAACCGCTTTCTCGGCGGGTTCAGCTTTCAGCATCCGCTGGGCGAGTACGTCGACGAATCCGTCGGCAGCCTCGCAGGTTTTCAGGGCGTCGAGCGCATCCTTGTGGACGGGCGACTTGCCTACCAGCTGGATTACCATGGCGGGCTGATAAAGCCATAAAGCCCTGGCGCTCGCCATTCCTTCAGTGCCCTTGCTATTCTGCGCAATCCCGTGAAAATGCCTAAAGCTACATCACCTCCAAGCAAGCGCTAGAAATTAGGCATGCCGGCACGCCAACGCATCATTCCTGTCCGCCGCGAATACAATCGTTGGGTCGCCAACCAGACGCTGGAAGACTATGCGCTCCGCTTCACCGCCAAGAGCGCCCGAAAATTCTCATCGAGCCGTATTTCCCAGACGGCGATCGGCGCGATCTCCTTCCTGGCACTGGAAGCGATCGGCGGCACGATCACGCTGGCTTACGGCACCACCAATGCCTTCTTCGCCATCGTGGTGGCTGCGATCCTCATGCTTCTGGTCGGAGTGCCGATCAGCCGCTACGCGATCCGCCACGGCGTCGACATTGATCTCCTGACGCGCGGCGCCGGTTTCGGCTATATCGGCTCGACCATCACCTCGCTGATCTATGCAAGCTTCACCTTCATGCTCTTCGCCATCGAGGCGTCGATCATGACCAAGGCGCTGGAGCTTGCCTTCGGCATACCGCTTTGGCTCGGCTATATCATCTCCGCCGTCGTCGTTCTTCCGCTCGTCACCTACGGCATCCGCATGATCTCCAAATTCCAGCTGCTCACCCAGCCGGTCTGGATCGTGCTCAACATCCTGCCCTTCGTCTTCATCGCCTTTCTCGACTGGGAGAAGATCGACCTCTGGCGCGCCTTTGCCGGCATCGGCCATTCGAACGCCCATCTGGGCGGCGCCGCACCGTTCGACCTGCTGGAATTCGGCGCCGCCTCCGCAGTCATCCTGGCGCTGATGCCGCAAATCGGCGAACAGGTCGATTTCCTGCGCTTCCTCCCGCCGGAGGGAGCCCGCAAGCTGCACCATCGCGTCGCGATTTTCCTGGCGGGAGCGGGCTGGGTGGTGCTTGGCGTGCCAAAACTGCTGGCCGGCTCCTTCCTCGCCGTCTTGACGCTCTCGACGGGTGTCCCGATCGGGGAAGCCGCCGATCCGGCGCATATGTATGTTGCCGCTTTCGGCTACATGATCCCCAACCAGACGGCAGCCCTGATGATGATGGCGGCCTTCGTGGTCATCTCGCAGCTGAAGATCAACGTGATGAACGCCTATGCCGGCTCGCTCGCCTGGTCGAACTTCTTCTCGCGCCTGACCCACAGCCATCCGGGCCGCGTTGTCTGGCTCGTTTTCAACGTGGCGATCGCCCTCCTCCTGATGGAACTCGGCATCTACGGCCTGCTGGAGGAGACGCTCGGCATCTTCTCGATCATCGCCATGAGCTGGCTCTGCGCCATTTCCGCCGATCTCTTCGTCAACAAGAACCTCGGCCTGTCGCCCCCCGGCATCGAGTTCAAGCGCGCCCATCTTTACGACATCAACCCGGTCGGCTGCGGTACGATGCTGCTCTCGGCGAGCCTGGCGCTGGCCGCCCATTTCGGCACCTTCGGCGCCCTGATGGCCTCGCTGTCGACCTATGTCACCCTTGTGGCCTTTCTGATTTCGCCGCTGATCGCCTGGGGAACGAAGGGCAAGTTCTATCTCGCCCGCAAACCCCGCCACAGCTGGAAGAACCTGACCGGCATCACCTGCTCGGTCTGCGAACACCCTTTCGAGCCGGAAGACATGGCCTGGTGCCCGGCCTATGCCGCGCCGATCTGTTCGCTGTGCTGCACGCTCGACAGCCGCTGCCACGACATGTGCAAGCCGCATGCGAAGATCAACGCCCAGGCGGGAGCGGTCGCCCGCACCGTCCTGCCGGACGTGCTGCTCCAAAAATTCTCCACCCGGCTTGGCCGCTACGCGCTGACCGCCATGGCCTCGATCTCGTTGATCGGCGCGATCCTCGCGCTGATCGCCCATCAGGTGAATGTCGCGACCCCTGAAATGACCGAGGTTGTCGACCGCACAGTGCTGGTCGTCTTCTTCATCTTCGCCATCATCGCCGGAATCGTCTCGTGGTTCTATGTGCTCGCCCATGACAGCCGGCTGGTCGCAGAGGAGGAATCCTCGCGCCAGAACACGCTTCTGCTCAAGGAAATCGCCGCCCACCGCAAGACCGACGCGGCTCTGCAGAACGCCAAGGAAACCGCGGAGGCCGCCAACCGCGCCAAGAGCCGCTATGTGGTCGGCCTCAGCCACGAATTGCGCACGCCGCTTAATGCCGTGCTGGGTTACGCCCAGATCCTCGAGCGCGACGAGACGATCCCCGTGCCGCGCCAGTCGGCGATCAAGGTCATCCGCCGCTCCGCCGATCACCTGTCGGGCCTGATCGACGGCCTGCTGGACATCTCGAAGATCGAGGCCGGCCGCCTGCAGGTCTTCTCCAATGAGGTCAATATCCAGGATTTCCTCGACCAGCTCATCGACATGTTCGCCCCCCAGGCGGCTGCCAAGGGCATCCTCTTCGAGCACCAGCGCTCGCGCAACCTGCCGCTTTACGTGCGCACCGATGAGCGCCGCATCCGCCAGATCCTCGTCAACCTCCTGTCAAACGCGATCAAGTTCACCGACGAAGGCACGATCCGCTTCGCGGTCGATTATCGCAGTCAGGTCGCCACCTTCACGGTCAGCGACACCGGCCGCGGCATTGCGGAAAAGGACCTCACCCGCATCTACGAACCCTTCCAGCGCGGCGAGGCCGACAATATCCGCCCACAACCGGGCCTTGGCCTCGGCCTCACCATCACCAAGCTGCTCACCCAGACGCTGGGCGGCGAAATCTCGGTCACGAGCGAGCGCGACAAGGGCTCGACCTTCAAGATCCGCCTGATGCTCTCGGCCATCGACCGGCCCAACACGGCCCCTGCCCCGGAACGGAAGATCGTCTCCTATACCGGCCCGCGCCGCACCATCGTCGTCGTTGACGACAACGAGGATCACCGCGACCTGATGCGCGAGGTGCTGGCCCCGCTCGACTTCGTCGTGCTGACCGCAGCCGGCGGCCCGGAATGCCTGACGCTCATTCAGGGCGTGAAACCCGACCTCTTCCTCGTCGACATCGCCATGCCCGGCATGAACGGCTGGCAGCTGGTGGAAAAGCTGCGCGATGCCGGCCAGAAGGCGCCGATCCTGATGCTCTCGGCCAATGTCGGCGATGCTCCCGCCCCCGGCGGCGAAGGCCATGATGACGCGATCACCAAGCCGGTCGACATCTCGCGCCTGCGCGACAAGCTTGCCCGCTTCCTCGGCCTCGACTGGATCTATGCCGACGACCCGCGCCTGCTGCAGCCGGCGCTACAGCCACAAAAACCTGTATCGCCCGGAAGCGCCCATCTGGAGGAATTGATCAGCCTTTGCGACATCGGCTATATCCGCGGCATCGAGGCCAAGCTTGCCGAACTGGCGGGACTGGGGAGCCACGCAGCCTTTGTCGACACCGCCCGCGCCCATGTGCAGGCCTTCGACCTTGCCGGCCTGCGCAGCTTCCTCACCGCCTTCGAAACCGACAGGGAGGCCATGCATGGCTGAGGCCACCAGGCGCGATATCGTTCTCCTCGTCGACGACAGCCCCGATGCGCTCGGTTTCCTGACCGAAGCCCTGGAAGCCTCCGGCTATTCCGTGCTGATCGCGACATCCGGTCACGCGGCGCTCTCGATCGTCGCGCGCATCAGCCCGGACCTCATCCTGCTCGATGCCGTGATGCCCGGCATGGACGGCTTCGAGACCTGCCGTGCGCTGAAGGCCGATCCGGTCGTCGCCCAGGTCCCGGTCATCTTCATGACGGGGCTGACCGAAACCGAACATGTGGTGAAGGCACTGGAATCCGGCGGCGTCGATTATCTGACCAAGCCGATCAACATCGACGAATTGCGCGCCCGCATCCGCGTCCATCTGTCCAACGCCCGCTCGGCCCAGAGCGCCCGCGTCGCCCTCGACGCCGCCGGCCGCCACCTGCTGGCGATCCGGGGCGATGGACAGGTGCACTGGACCACCCCCCAGGCCAATCGCCTGATCGAAACCGCCACCGGCCATGCCGACGGCATCAACGCCGTCGCAAGGGCCGCAGCCGCCTGGCTCTCGGCCAGACGCAGTGGCGCTGCCCAGACAGGTGAGGCCAGCTTCCCCTTCCCCGGCACATCGGGCCTGCCGCTGACCCTCTCCCTGCTCGGGACGATCGGGGCGGACGAATATCTCTTCCGCCTGACCTCGGCCAATCGCCAGAGCGAAGACGAAATGCTGCGCGAACGCTTCGGCCTCACCCACCGCGAAAGCGAGGTCCTGCTCTGGATCGCCAAGGGCAAGGCCAACCGCGACATCGGCGAGATTTTGGGCCTGTCCTCGCGCACGGTGAACAAACATCTGGAGCAGATTTACTCGAAGCTCGGCGTCGAAAACCGGGCTTCTGCGGCGGTCAAGGCCGCCCATGTGCTGCGCGAGACGTGAAAGGCAGTAGGCAGTAGGCAGTAGGCAGTAGGCAGTAGGCAGTAGGCAGTAGGCAGTAAAAATCCGATAGCCAACGCAGCGCTGCAAGCTCCAAAGTGTAGACCCACCATACGCCCCAAACGACGGGCCAGAGGCCCATTGGCTATTGGCTATTGGCTATTGGCTAAATCCTAACCAGTCCCCCTGCCCCAGACGCAGAAAACCCGGCACAAGGCCGGGTTTTCCGTCGTTCCAAAACTGGATCGATTACTTGTTCTGGAAGTACGAGTACTTGCCGTCCTCGCCCTTCTTCCAGGTGTACATGACGTAGTCCGGGCGGGTGATGTCGCCCTTGGCGTCGAAGCCGAGTTCGCCGATGACGGTCGTGTACGGGCCCTTTTCCTTCAGCGCGGTCGCAACAGCTTCCGAGTCGTTGGTTGCGGCAGCCTTGGCGGCTTCTGCGATAACCTGCAGGGCAGCGTAGGAGTACAGCGTGTAGGCTTCCGGTTCGAAGCCGGCGTCACGGAACTTCTTGACGGCGTCGGCTGCGTTCGGGTTCTGGCGCGGATCCGGCGGGAAGGTCATCAGCGTGCCTTCGACTGCGTCACCGGCGATCGAAGCAAGTTCGTTCGAGGTGATGCCGTCGCCGGACATCATGGTGGCCTTCAGGCCCTGCGATGCCATCTGGCGCAGGATCAGGCCGGCTTCGGTGTGCAGACCGCCGAAGTAGACGACGGAAACGCCGGCTTCCTTCATCTTGGCGATCAGGGCCGAGTAGTCCTTTTCACCGGGGGTGATGCCTTCGTAGATGGCTTCGGTCACGCCGAGCTCATTCATGGCCTTCTTGGTCTCGTCGGCGAGGCCCTGGCCATAAGGAGTCTTGTCGTGAACGACGGCAACCTTGGCGTCCTTGAAGTTGTCGGCGATGTACTTGCCGGCAACTGCGCCCTGCTGGTCGTCACGGCCGCAGGTGCGGAAGGTGTTCCACAGACCGCGCTCGGTGAACTGCGGGTTGGTCGAAGCCGGCGTGATCTGCAGGATGCCGTTTTCGGCATAGACTTCAGAAGCCGGGATCGAAACGCCCGAGTTGAAGTGACCGACGACGAACTTCACGCCGTCAGCAACGAACTTGTTGGCGACCGAGACGCCCTGCTTGGCGTCCGACACGTCGTCGCCGAGCACGATCTTGATCTGTTCGCCATTGATGCCGCCAGCGGCATTGATGTCGGCGGCAGCCTGTTCGGCGCCCTTCTGGAGCTGTGCACCGAAGGCGGCGTTCGGACCGGTCAGCGGACCGGCAACGCCGACGAGGATGTCAGCCCAGGCGTTGCCGCTGAAGGCAACCATGGCCGACAGCGCAACCGCCGAGAGGAGAGACTTCTTCATACTGTTACTCCCAGTTTTTTATGCGGGTTTGGGTTTAGAGACCGTGCGCAATACCCGCTCTCACTGCGCCGGAAAACTGTTCCACTCGTTATTTCAAGCCGAGGCTCTCTGTCGCCAATCTGTGACAGAAAACAACACCTTGTCAATCTTTCTTCTTCCACGAGAGATAGGATGTTCTCTCATAAAGCCAGTAATAGTTGTCGACCATCTGGGTGGCCCGGCGCGCCTGGAATCCGGCCATCGCGAAGGCCAGCAGAAGCACCACGTCGACCAGGTAGAAGAACGGGCTGATGAACGGCCCGCCGAACAGCGAATAGTGCAGGAAGCGCATCGCGATGCCGAGGCCGAAGGCATAGACGACGACGGTGCCATAGCCCTGCCAGTTCTCGGCCACGGCCCGCCCCGAACGCCAGGCGGTCCAGAAACCGAGCAGCAGAACGAGGAACCTCAGCACCAGGCGAACGGTGGTATCGCTTTCGAAAAACAAACCTTGCATGTCAAATCCTCCGCGCGCTCAATGATGGCCGCCTTCGAGATAGGCCGCCCGGACCGACGGATCGGCGAGCAGTTCCTTGCCCGTGCCGCTCATGGTGACATTGCCGTTCACCATCACATAGGCCCGGTCGGAGAGCTTCAGCGCAGCAAAGGCATTCTGCTCGACGAGGAAGACGGTCAGCCCCTCTTCCTTGTTGAGGCGCTTGATCTGCTCGAAGATCCCCTTGACGATCAGCGGTGCGAGACCGAGCGACGGCTCGTCGAGCAGGAGCAGTTTCGGACGCGACATCAGCGCACGGCCGATGGAGAGCATCTGCTGTTCGCCGCCCGACAGGGTGCCGCCGCGCTGCGCCTGGCGTTCCTTGAGGCGCGGGAACATGGTGAAGACCTTCTCCACGTCCTCGGCAAAGAACTTCATGTTGTCGAGACCGGCACCCATCTGCAGGTTTTCCATCACGGTCATGCGCGGGAAGATGCGACGGCCTTCCGGCGACTGGGCGATGCGGCGACGGGCGATCAGATGGGTCGGCAGCCTGGTGATATCCTCGCCGTCGAAGATGATATTACCGGTGCGCGCCTGCGGGCTGCCGCAGATCGTCATCATCAAGGTCGACTTGCCGGCACCGTTGGCACCGATCAGCGAGACGATCTCGCCCTTGTGGACTTCGACGTCGACGCCGCCGAGCGCACGGATATTACCGTAATAGGTCTCGACGCCGGAGACTTTCAGAAGCGGTTCAGAGGACATCAGTTGTTCCCTCCGGCAATCGCTTCGACTTCGTGGATCACTTCGTCCAATTCTTCATCCTCGACGCCCAGATAGGCCGCGATGACCTTCGGGTCGTTCTTCACATGATCAGGCGTGCCGTCGGAGATCTTCTGGCCGTATTCCAGCACCACGACATGGTCGGAAATCTGCATCACGACGGACATGTCGTGCTCGATCAGAAGCAGCGAGGTGCCCTCGTCGCGAATGCTGCGCAACAGCGTGTTGAGCGCAAGCGACTCCTTCGGGTTCAGGCCGGCGGCCGGCTCGTCCAGGCACAGCAGTTCAGGACCGGTGCACATGGCACGGCAGATTTCCAGCCGCCGCTGTGCGCCGTAAGGCAGGTCGCCCGCCGGATCATCGGCACGATCGATGAGATCGGCCTTTTCCAGCCAGTAACGCGCCTTCTCGATCGCCTCGTCTGCCGCCTTCTTGTAGGCGGGCAGGCCGAGCAGGCCGAGAACGGTGTAACCGGACGCCTTCATCAGCGCATTGTGCTGGGCAACCAGCAGGTTTTCGAGAACGGTCAGGCCTGAGAACAGGCGGATGTTCTGGAAGGTACGCGCGACCTTGGCCTTTTTCGGGATTTCGAAATCCGGCAGACGTTCCAGCAGATACTGGTCGCCGGACTTCTGCGTCAGCGTGATCATCCCCATCGTCGGCCGATAAAAGCCGGTGATGCAGTTGAAGACGGTGGTCTTGCCGGCACCGTTGGGTCCGATCAGCGCGGTGATTTCACCGCGCTTGGCTTCGAAGGAGAAGTCGTTGATGGCCATCAGGCCGCCAAAGCGCATCGACAGATGCTCGACCTTCAGGATGGTGTCATTGCTCATGGTGGTGTTCCCGGAAGTCATCAGCCGTGACCTTCCTTGGTAAAGCTGCCCGAGACGGCCTTGCGTTCCTTGAGGAAGGCCGTCGGCTCTCTGCTGCCGACGAAGCCGCGTGGCTTGAACAGCATGACCACGACCATGGCCAGCCCGAAGAGCAGCATGCGGTACAGTTCCGGCGTGAAGTCTTCGCCGAAGATGTGCTTCAGGAACTCCATTTCACGCAGCGCTTCCGTTCCGCCTATCATGACGATCGCCGCAACCGCGATGCCCGTCAGCGATCCCATGCCGCCGAGAACGACGATCGCGAGGATGACGGCGGATTCGAGGAAGACGAAGCTTTCCGGCGACACGAAGCCCTGGCGGGCGGCAAAGAAGGACCCGGCGAAACCACCGAACATCGCACCGATCGCAAAGGCGGTGAGCTTTGTCGTGACGGTGTTGATGCCGAGCGAGCGGCAGGCGATCTCGTCCTCACGCAGCGCTTCCCAGGCCCGGCCGATCGGCATGCGACGCAGCCTGATCGTCACATAGGCGGTCAGGCAGCAGAGCGCCAGGATCACGTAGAACAGGTAGATCTTGTAATAGGCGGACGACATCGGCAGGCCGAAGGTCTTGGCGAAGCCACCGGCAGACGCATCGAAGGGAATGCCGAACAGCGTCGCCTTCGGAATGCTGGAGATGCCGAAAGTGCCCTTTGTCACATCCTGCCAGTTGATCAGCACCAGTCGGATGATTTCCCCGAAGGCGAGCGTCACGATGGCAAGATAGTCACCCTTCAGACGCAGGACCGGGAAGCCGAGGATGATGCCCCAGAAGGCGGCCAGGATGCCGGCGAGCGGCAGAAGGATCCAGAAGGACAGGCCGAAGTTCTGGGCGAGCAGCGCATAGGAATAGGCGCCGACCGCATAGAAGGCGACATAACCCAGGTCGAGCAGACCGGCGAGACCGACGACGATGTTGAGGCCCCAGGCCAGCATGACGTAGATCAGGATCTGGATGCCGAAGTTGTCGACATATTTCAGCGCCCCTTGCGTGCCGGACAGCGCGACAATGACAGGCGGATAGAGGATGAGCGCAACGAGTGCGATCTTCAGGAAGTGTGTCTTGAAAAAGCTCGGCTTGGCATCGATGTCGTGAACCGGCATCGCGGCCGACTTCTTCTCCTTGCGCTCGGAAAGCCAGGGATAGACGAAGGCGACGAGCGCGAAGCGACCGACGGCGGCGATGCCGACGAAGACAGCGAGCAGGCCGGGACGCGTGTACCAGACCAGTTCGTTGGCCATGTTCTGGTCGGTCTTGATCCCGATATAGAGGATGAACAGACCGAGCGAGAGAACGCCTGCGAACAGGCCTTCCTTCAGCGCGCGCGCCATCGTGCCGGACGAAGCGGCACCGTTTGCTTGTGCGGATGTTGTCATCGGATCAAACCTTCTCGACTTCCGGTCGACCGAGAATGCCGGTCGGCTTGAAGATCAGCACGAACGCCAGGATGCCGAAGGTGGCGACATCCTTGTAGGCGATGCTGAAGTAAGCGGACCACAGCGACTCGATCAGGCCGATCAGCAACCCGCCCAGAACGGCACCCGGCAGCGAGCCGATACCGCCCAGAACTGCGGCCGTGAAGGCCTTGACGCCGGGAATGAAGCCGTCGTTGAACGAAGCCACGCCATAATACATCAGATACATCGTGCCGGCGACGGCCGCGAGTGCTGCCCCCATTACGAAGGTGACGGAAATCGTGCGGTCGACGTCGACGCCGAGAAGGGCGGCCATCTTGCGGTCCTGCTCGGTTGCGCGCTGGGCACGGCCAAGCGGCGTCTTGTTGACGATGTACCAGAAGGCCGCGAGCAGAACCGCCGTGATGACGACGATGATCACCTGCTTGAGCGCGATGGTGACGTTGCCGATATGCACGACGTCGCTGACCAGAGCCGGGATCGGCTTGTTGCGCGGACCCTGCGAGATCTGGATGAAGTTCGACAGCACGATCGACATGCCGATCGCGGTGATCAGCGGTGCCAGTCGGAACGAACCACGCAGCGGCCGATAGGCGACGCGCTCGATCGTCCAGTTCCACAACCCGGTCATCAGCATGGAGACCACCAGCATGATCAGCAGCGCAAGCGCCACCGGGATGCCGGCAAAGAAGGTGGTGAGAATGAGGAAGACGATCAGAGCGGCAAAGCCGCCGAGCATGAAGATGTCGCCATGGGCGAAGTTGATCATGCCGATGATGCCGTAAACCATCGTATAGCCGATAGCCACGAGGCCATAGATGGATCCAAGAGTCAGCCCGTTGATGAGCTGCTGGATGAAGTACTCCATATATTATCCCCCGGACGCGCCTGAATGTTGCGTCTCATTTTGTTGCCCCATGCGGGCATGGGTATGAGGGATTCCATATCGTTTTGTCGGAAAATGTGAAGCCAAAAAGGCAAATAACGGCCAAAATGTTACCGTTTACCAACAGTTTGGCACTGTCGGGTTCACCGAACACAAAAAAGCGGCAGAAAAAGTCTATGAAATCAGCAGGTCACCGGAGGCGGCCTGCTGAATGTGAAGGTAAGCTAATGCAAGCCCATTTTTGCCGAAAACGGTTCAGTTTCTCATTCGCGACCCATTTGCGTCAAAAAGCGGCTGCGGCTGCAGCCGGGCGGGAAGGATGTCCCCAAGAATTTCCACGCTCCAGCCGTCAAGCTCATCTGCGATCTCCTTGGGTACATAGCCGAGTGCGACGGACACACCGCTGGCATGCGCAAAGCCGCCGGAGGTGACCCAGCCGCAGACCTCACCTTTGTAGGAAATCGGCTCGTCACCGATGACATCGGCATCCTTCGCCTCAACAATGAAGGTCTTCAGCCGAAGCGTGCCGCCCGACAGCTTTTCTTCCATCGCCGCCTTCTTGCCGATGAAATCGGCCGGTTTCTTCAAGGCGACGAAACGACCCAGCCCGGCCTCATAGGGTCCATAGAGCGGCCGGTATTCACGTGACCAGCTGCCGAAGGCCTTTTCGAGACGCAGCGCATTCAGCGCCCGAAGCCCGAACAGCGAAATGCCGAACTCGGCACCAGCCTCCATCAGGGTCTCGAAGAGATAACGCTGATATTCCGGTCGCATCCAGATTTCATAGCCGAGGTCCCCGGTATAGCTGACGCGCCCGACAATCGCCGGCGCCATGCCGAGATCCATCTCGCGGATCGCCATGAACGGGAAGGCCGCGTCGGAGACATCGAGATGCGTGAGCTTGGCCAGCACGTCGCGCGCCTTCGGCCCGGCAATCGACAACCCGAGCAGGCCGAGATTGAGCGGCTCGACATCAACGGAACCGTCATCGGGCAGATGCTGCTCGAACCATCGCATGTGATAGTCTTCCGCGATGCCCGATCCGATGACGAGGAAATCCTCGTCGTCCATGTTGGCGACGGTGAAATCACCGATCAGCTTGCCCGCCTCGTTGAGCATGGGCGCAAGCGCCATGCTGCCAACCGCCGGGATCTTGCCGGCGAGCATATGGTCGAGCCAGTCCTTGGCCCCCTCCCCGCTCACCATGTATTTGGCAAAGCCCGAGGTTTCCATCAGGCCGACGCTCTCTCGCACGGCCTTCGCCTCGCGACCCACCGCCTCGAAGTCGGTCGAACGGCGCCAGGAGAACTTGTCCTCGACACCCTCAGGTGCAAACCACAGCGGCGTTTCCAGACCATAGGACGCGCCGAACACGGCACCGGCCGCCTTCAGCTTGTCATAGACAGGCGTCGTCAGCAGCGGACGCGCGCCCGGCAGTTCTTCGTTCGGATAGCGGATCGAGAAGCGACGGGAATAGTTTTCGCGCACCTTGGCATTGGTATAGGCAAGCGTCGCATAATCGCCGTAGCGGCAGACATCCATGGCAAAGACATCGAAGCCCGGATCGCCCTCGATGATCCAGTTGGCAAGCGCCAGCCCCACGCCGCCGCCCTGGCTGAAGCCCGCCATGACAGCGCAGGCCGACCAGAAATTCGTCATGCCGCGCACGGGGCCGACGAGCGGGTTACCATCCGGCGAGAAGGTGAAGGGGCCGTTGATGATCTTTTTGATGCCGGCATTGTTGAAGGCCGGGAAATGGCGGAAGCCGATTTCGAGCTCGTTGGTGATGCGCTCCAGGTCTTCGGCCAGAAGCTCGTGGCCGAAGGTCCAGGGTGTCTCGATCGGCGACCACGGACGGCAGTCCTTTTCATAGGTGCCCATCAGCATGCCGTTGCGCTCCTGACGGATATAGATCTCGCCGTCGAAGTCGACGCAGTGCATCAGCTCCTTGCCCGTCGTCTTGTTGAACTCGATGACCTCGGGCATGTCCTCGGTGATCAGATACATGTGCTCCATGGCAAGCACGGGCAGCTCCAGCCCGACCATGCGACCGACTTCGCGCGCCCAGAGACCGGCGGCATTGACGACATGCTCGGCCCGGATCTCACCCTTGTCGGTGATCACCCGCCAGGTGCCGTCTTCCAGCTGCACCAGATCCTCGACCTTGGTGTGCAGATAGATCTCGGCACCGTTCTTCTTCGCCGACTTCGCATAGGCGTGCGTCGTACCATAGGGGTCGAGATGGCCTTCATGCGGATCAAAGACGGCGCCGACAAACTGCTTGGGATCGAGCAGCGGCATCATCTCATGGGCTTCTTGCGCCGAAATCAGCGTCGCCTCACCGCCGGCATATTTGCCCTTTGCCAAGAGCGACTTCATCCAGTCGAAGCGCTCCTTGGTGGCCGCCAGCATCAGGCCCGAGGTCATGTGCAGGCCGATGTCCTGGCCAGAATATTCCTCGATCTCCTTGTAGAGTTCGACCGTGTATTTCTGCAGCTTGGCGACGTTCGGATCGCCGTTGATCGTGTGCATGCCGCCCGCCGCATGCCAGGTGGATCCGGAGGTCAGCTCCGAGCGTTCCAGAAGCACCACGTCGGTCCAGCCGAACTTGGTCAGGTGGTACAACACCGAACACCCGACGACACCTCCGCCGATGACGACGACACGCGCATGGCTCTTCATGGAAAGACGCTCCCTTGGCAGCAAAGATTGATGCGACAAAGCTAGATCGCACACATGAAAGCCAGAAGACCATGCTGCGACGAAACATGTCGCATCGGTAATACCAAGTGTTCTCTGGGCGGCGTCCGTGAGCGAGATCCTGTGTCAACCGGATCAGACACACCCCCATATTTTAATGGATTCTCAAGTTATCATCTATAATCGTATCACATCACTTTTCCCCCACTCCGCCGCCCCGCTCTACAGAGATCTACATGTCCCTCTTCGCCTTCGGCAGCGATGCCCGCTCCATTTTGAACGCTCTCGAAAAATCGCAGGCCATCATCGAATTCGATCTGGAAGGCCATATTCTCCACGCAAACGAAAACTTCCTGAAGGCCATGGGCTACCGGCTCGACGAGATCGTCGGCAAGCATCATCGCATGTTCGTGACGCCGCTCGAAGCCGGTTCCGTGGAGTACAAGCAGTTCTGGCGCAACCTCGCCGCCGGCAACTTCGATCAGCGGCAATACAAGCGCGTTGCCAAGGGCGGCCGCGAGATCTGGATCGAGGCAACCTACAACCCTGTCCTCAAGGCAGGACGTCCCCACAAGGTTGTCAAGTTCGCAACCGACATCACCGCGATGAAGCTGAAGGCGCTGGATGCGGAAGGAAAGCTCGCAGCCCTCGACCGGGCCCAGGCCATTATCGAATTCACGCCGACCGGCGAGATCCTTCATGCCAACGAGAACTTCCTCGGCACGATGGGTTACAGCCTGTCCGAGATCGTCGGGCGCCACCACCAGATCTTCTGTGATGCCGACTACGCGTCGTCGCAGGCCTATCGCGATTTCTGGCGCGGCCTCGGCGAAGGCCGTTTCGTTGCCGACCAGTTCACCCGCTATGGCAAAGGTGGAAAACGGATCCACATCCAGGCCTCCTACAATCCGATCATGGATGCTGACGGCAAGGTCCTGAAGGTGGTGAAGTTTGCGACCGACGTCACCGAACGGTTCCGGGTGATCGAGGAACTCGGCGCCGGGCTCGGCCGCCTCGCCGACAGCAATATCCGTATGACGCTGGATCATCCGTTCAGCGCCGAATTCGAGCCGCTGCGGCGCGACTTCAATGCCTCGATCGGCGCGTTTCAGCAAACCTTGTCGGGCGTCCTCGACCAGACGCACGACCTTGCCCGCAACGGCAATACGATGAAGCATTCGGCGGAAGAGCTTTCGGAACGCACCAACCAGCAGGTCGCGGCCCTCGAGCAGACCGCGTCGGCGCTGTCCGAAGCCACGATGAAGCTTCGTGCGGCGACCGAACGCACCCTCGAAACCCGCAGGATCGCCACCGAGGCCCAGGCCGCAGCAACGTCTTCGGTTTCCGTTGTCAGAGACACGGTCAGCGCCATGGAGCGGATTGAAGGCGCCTCCAACGAGATCGGCAAGATCATCGGCGTCATTGATGAAATCGCCTTCCAGACCAATCTGCTGGCGCTGAACGCAGGCGTCGAGGCCGCCCGCGCGGGCGACGCCGGCAAGGGCTTCGCCGTCGTGGCACAGGAAGTCCGCGCGCTTGCCCAGCGTTCGGCCAATGCCGCCAAGGAAATCAAGACGCTGGTGAACACGTCGGCAAGCGAAGTGCAGGAAGGCGTCAGGCTCGTCGGCGAGACCGGCCGCGCGCTGCAGGAAATCGAAAAATTCGTCTCGGCGATCGACCAGAACGTCGACCGCATCGCCACCTCTGCATCGCAAGAGGCAGCCGCTTTGGAAGCGATCAACGGCGCAGTGACCGAGGTCGACGCAATGACGAAGGCGAACGCGGCCATGGTCGCCCAGTCGACGGACATCAGCCGTGCGGTGTCAGACGGCGCCACGGTCCTCGCAGAACTGGTCAATCGCTTCAAGCTCAACCGGCGCGGCGAGCTCCGCGAAGGCGAAAAGACCGTCTGGACTGAGGCAGAGCGCGCCTCGAAGCTTGGTACGACCCGCTATCGCGCCGCCTCGTGAGGAAGTGAAAGCCGGCCCGGTGAAAGCCAGGCCGGCTCGTCAGAGCAACCCTTTCAGGGCGCCGAGCGCAGCGTAAACTCCGTCAGCTCCGCCGGCACGCCGATCCTGAGCGCAAAGCCTGGCCACAGCCCCGTGCCGTTGTTCACATAGAGCTGCATGCCACCGACCTGATAGAAGCCGGAGACATAGCCATTGTTGGCACGCGCGACGATCCGGTCGAGGCCGCGCACCATGCCGCCATGGGTATGGCCCGAAAGCTGCAAGGCAACACCCCTCTTCGCCGCCCGCTCTGCCATTCGCGGCTGGTGATCGAGAAGGATGACGGGTGCATCCGCAGGCGCACCATGCAACGCCCGCCCCAGATCAGGCTCCACCGCGCCGGTAAACCGCGCGGAAAGATCCGTCACACCGGCGATCACGAGCCTGCCCTCCCCCCGCTCGATGACGTGATGCTCATTGGCAAGGATCCGCATGTTGAGCGAGGGGAAATGGCCGAGCCAGCGATCGACATCGAAGAAATATTCGTGATTGCCCGGCACCGTCAGCACGCCGTCACGCGCCCTCAGTCCGGCAAGCGGCGCGATATCCTCGCGGCGGATGTCGAGACTGCCGTCGATGAGATCACCGGTGATGACGATCAGGTCGGCATCGAGCGCATTGGTCTTCTCGACCACCGCATGCGCCCATTGGCCGGTAAAGAGACGGCTGATATGCATGTCTGTCAGTTGTACCATCCGGTAGCCATCAAGCTCAGCGGCAAGTCCCGGGATGGTCACCTCGATACGTTTCACCGCCGGCACACGGATCGCCTGGCTGATCCCGAAACCAGCGAGCGCCAATGCGGCGATGCCCATGGTGTATCGAACCTCAGGCGGCACCGCTGGAAACGTCCATCTCACGGCAAAGATCACCAGGCTCACCAGATCGAGCACCACCTGCATCGCCGCCAGCAGCACGATCGCCCCGAAGAACAGGTTGAAGGCAATCACCAGCGGCCGCGGAAATTCGGGCGCGAAGACAGAGCCGGAGGTGAAGCGGCTGAACAGGTGATATTGCGAGGCAAACAGCAGGAAGACGGCAAGCAAAAGCTTGACCCACCACGGCCACGGCAAGGGCGCGATGAAGCGGGAGGCTACGATCAGCCATGGCAGGGAGAACATCAGATGAAACATCAGGAGAACCGGGAACTGCAGCGATGGACCAGAACAGCAGGCGCTGCCGGTCGCTGACCATGGGGTGAGAACGGTTCAGCGCATATGGGGCGAATGACGGCAACGACAAGTGCAAGCAGCATGTTCACCGTTTCCAGAACGCGGGCACGCTGCTGCGAAGCCTCTTCAAACATCGTCGCGAAATGCGCGATAGGACTGTTCCAGGGCGGCGAAACGATCATTGATCGGCAGGAGGCTGATGGCCAATCGGTCCCGGCCCGAAAGCGGCAGATGATCGAGCAGCCAGTCGGCGAGGAGGTCGGCCTCTTCTGTAGCCGCGAGCCGCAGTGCCTCATAGCCTGCAACGCCGCCGAGGCGCGTCCCCAGAACGCCCCCGCCTTCGAGATCTGCGAGGATCTGTGCTTTCAAGGCAACGAGATCGACACGCGCCGGACCATCCTCGGCAAAAGCACGCGGCGCAATCTTTACCGTCGCCAAGGCATCCGTCGGCAGCGGTTCACGGCGCCGACCAAAGATCCAGTGCCTTTCGGGTTTCGAGAAGTCGCCGTTGCGGCAAAAGCCCTCGACCGAGACGATTGCGACGACGTGTTCAGACTTGAAACTGAAGACTTTTTCATCCTGCGGGCGTCCTCGCACCCCATGGCAGGAGGCAAGGACAGCCGGTGCGCCGGGCACAAGATCCGCAGCGATGACGAAGCGTATATCGAAGACCGCGAAATCATCGCCCCCTGGCGGCACCGCAGCCTCGACCGGCGCCTCACCTCGGCTCTCGAAGGCACGACCGACGGGCGCGACATCGGCTGCGGCGAAGGCCGGATAGAGCCGGGTGAAGTCAACAGGATCAGGCGGATAGGGTCGGGAACCGAATGGTTCATCGCGGGCAAGCGCATCGCGCGATCCGATCAGGTCCGGCGGCCTCCGTGCAGGCTTGATCGAGCGTCCGTCGAGAGGCGCAAAAGCGACGACATAATTGGGCAAGGTCTCGTGCCCCTCGTCACGGGCGCTAGGCTCTGCCTCCCACTCGACAGCCGTGACGGTCACGGCATAGTCGCCGTCGGCAAGGTCGAACCAGAGCTCCGGGCTTGCCGAAGGATCGGTCATCTTCTCGACACCCGGCAGACCATCCGAATTGTCGACAAAAACCCTGCCATGACGGACACGATAGGGAAACACAAAGCTCGGCCCGGAAAACGCCCTTTCCCTTTCGCTGAGATCGCCCGTCGTCAGCCGCAATTTGAAGACACCGTCTGATCCGGTGCACCAGGCAATCAGCCGCCCGGCAGCACTTTCAACGGGATAGATGAAGGTCTCGGCATACCAGGCGATCGGCCAATGCTCGGCATGTCCCAGGTCATCAGGATGAAAAAGCACGATATGGGCGACGTCGGTCGCGAGTACCATGTATTTCGAAACCTGCTGCAAGACCACGCCCTCCTAGCCTCGGCACACTCGGTCCCCTCAGGAGTAGTATCGTCGACAGTCGCCCTCAAGGTCAGGCGTCACAGGCAAACTGACCCGACTTACGCAAACCCCGCCGTCAGCGCAAATTCCTTGCCCATCTCGCAAACCTCGTCGAACAGGAAGCCGGCAAAGCTGCGCATCACGACGATTTCGAATGTGTCCTGACCCGTCCGGGCGAGGTTGGCGGCGACATGGCAGATCTGACAGTTGGTCGACTGCCCGATTTCGAAGGCGTCGGAATGAAGATCGAGGGCCGTGCATTTGGCGAGGATGCCACGCACATGCGGGCCACCGAGGCTGAGCACCACGCGCCCGTCGCTCTGGTCGAGAAACGACACGCGTGACGCGCCAAGATCCGCCAACTGCCGGGCAAGCGTGTCGGCCGTCACGCTCTCGCCAGCCAGCAGCCACTCTCCCGGTCCGCAAACGCGCACATGCACGTCCTCAAGATTGTTGAGTGCGTCCTCGATATCGCGCTCATGCCCGGCATGGACCAGCACCGAGAAGATCACCGGCGACCGCAGGATCGCCAGATGATGCGGGTTCGGCGTCGCCTCGAAACCGGAAATGTGGTCCTCGAGCACGTGACGGGCAGCATAGGTCACCGGCATGGCAGGATCCTCACAGATTCAGTTTCTTGTTGTCGGGGTCGTAGAAGACAGGGCTGACGACCTCGGCCAGCACTTCCGAACCGCGCAAGCCGTCCCAGACGACGATCTTCTCGCCCAGCCGCTCGCGGCCGGATTTCAGGAAGGCAAGGCCGATCGTGTGGCCGAGCGTCGGCGAATGGCAGACGGAGGACACCCAGCCCTGATCGTTATGGGTCGACGGCCGGATGTTTTCCTTGAGCAGATGCGCGCCCGCCTTGAACGCCTTGTCGTGATCGACCGGCTTTAGGCCGACGAGTTGCGGACGGTCGGCAGCGGTCAGGCCGAAGCGGCTCGACAGCCGGTTGCCGATGAAATCAGGCTTCTGCGTCGAGAACATCTTGCCCAGACCCACATCGTCGGGCGTCGTGCGTCCATCGATTTCGCTGTGGGTGATGAAGCCCTTTTCGATGCGCAGCACGTTCAGCGCCTCGACACCGTAAGCGCAGATGCCATGCGGCTTGCCGGCCGCCATGATCGCATCGGCAACGGCCTCACCGTAATTGGCCGGCACCGCCACTTCGAAGGCGAGTTCGCCGGAAAAGGAGATGCGGAAGAGCCGCGCCTTCAAGCCGCCCTTGAGCAGCACTTCGCGCGCCGAGAGGAAGGGGAAGGCTTCGTCGGAGATATCGTCCTCGATGATCTGTTCGAGGATGATGCGAGCCTTGGGTCCCGCGACCGACATCTGCGCCCACTGATCGCTGGAGGAGACGAAGCGCACCTCGAGATCCGGCCAGAGAACCTGGGCGCAAAATTCCAGATGCGTCATCACCTCGCCGGCATAGGCGGTCGTGGTGGTCATGAAGAAATGCTCGTCCGACAACCGGCTCGTCGTGCCGTCGTCGTAGATCATCCCGTCTTCGCGCAGCATCAGCCCGTAGCGGGCCTTGCCGACAGGCAGCTTCAGGAAGGCGTTGGAATAGACGCGGTTGAGGAATTCCGCCGCATCCTTGCCGAAGATCTCGATCTTGCCGAGCGTCGAAACATCGCAGATGCCGGCATTGGCCCTGATATTCAGCACTTCGCGGTCAACGGCCTCGCGCCAGGTCTTCTCGCCATCGCGCGGGAACCAGGAGGAGCGATACCAGACACCGGATTCGACAAAGACTGCCCCGTTTTTCTTCGCCCAGCCATGCAGCGGCGAGGTGCGCACCGGCCGCGAATGTTCACCGCGCGAGGTGCCCGCCATCGCCCCGAAGGACACGGGCGTGTAGAAGGGCCGGAAGGTCGTGGTGCCGATCTCGGCAGGCGATACGCCGCGCATGCCGGCCATGATGCCGATCGTAGCTATATTGCCGAGCTTGCCCTGATCGGTCGCCATGCCGCCGGTCGTGTAGCGTTTGGTATGCTCGACATGGCCCATGGCCTCGCGCTGGGCAAGGCTCAGGTCCTTCACATGCACGTCGTTCTGGAAGTCGACGAAGGCCTTGGACTTGGCGCCCGGCACACACCAGAGCGGCGCGAACGAAGCGTCATATTCGCCCTCAACCTCGGGCACGTCGACCGTGCCGACGAGACGACCGAGATCGCCGATCGCCTCATGCGCCTTGTCAGCGCCATCGCGCAAAACGGCGGCAAGCGAGACATGACCGGCAGCCGAGCCGGCGATCCGCAGCCCCTGCCCCACATCGGGCGCCAGGAACGCCTGATGATCTTCCGACCAAGTGGGCTTGGCGCCGCGCTGGCAGGCGAGATGCACGATCGGGCTATAGCCGCCGCTCATGGCGAGCGCATCGCAGGCGATTTCTTCCTGGTGGCCGACACGTTCGGCGATCAGACCCTTGATCCGGTAATATCCCTTGGTGTCGATGACGGAGCCGCCACGGATCACCCGGACGCCTGATGGAGCAACATCAGAGGAGTTCGTCCGCCCGTCGATGACAGCTGCAACGCCAACACCGGCAGCGACCAGATCGGCCGCCGTGCGATAACCCGCACCGCCATTGGTGAAGATCGCGACGTTCTGGCCGGCGGCCACGCCGTATCGATTGAGATAGGTCCTGATGGCGCCAGAGGTCATCACACCAGGCTTGTCATTGCCACCGAAGACCAGCGGCCGCTCTTCCGCACCCGAAGCGAGGATCGCCCGCTTGGCGACGATGCGCCAGACGCGCTCGACCGGCAGTTCGCTGGTCGGCTGTGCGACATGCTTCTGCACCTTTTCGACGGCACCGAAGACATTGTCGTCATACCAGCCGAACACCGTGGTGCGCGGCATCAGCGTGACATTGGAAAGGCTCTTCAACTCCTCGACGACAGACGCCGCATACTCGGCCGCCGGTACGCCGCCGACGGTGACGCGCTCGGAAAGCAGCGATCCGCCAAGCCGGAAACCCTCATCCGCCAGGATCACGCGCAGTCCCGCCCGCGCGGCAGCCCGCGCCGCCATCAATCCGGCCGGACCGGCGCCGATCACCAGGAGGTCGCAATGCGCCCAGGCCTTCTCGTAGCGATCGGGATCGGGCAGGAACGGCGTCTTGCCCAGACCGGCAGCCCTGCGGATAACGGGCTCATAGACCTTCTCCCAGAAGGCCTTCGGCCACATGAAGGTCTTGTAGTAGAAGCCGGCCGAAAGGAACGGCGACAACAGGCTGTTGACCGAGCCGATATCGTATTTCAGCGACGGCCAGCGGTTCTGGCTGTTGGCTTCGAGCCCCTGATAGAGTTCGGCCACGGTGGCGCGGGTATTGGGCTCGGTGCGACCGTCCTTGCCGATCGTGACAAGTGCATTCGGTTCGGCCGCACCCGCCGTCACGATGCCGCGCGGGCGGTGATATTTGAACGAACGTCCGACCAGAAGCTGGTCATTGGCGATCAGGGCAGAGGCCAGCGTATCGCCTTCGAAACCGGTATAGGTCTGACCATCGAACGAGAAGGAAAGGGTCCGGGCGCGATTGACGAGCCCGCCGGAGGAAAGCCTGAAACCACTCATCGTGCGCCCTCCTTCGCATAGGTGCTCGCATCGGTCACGCTATAGACCTCGTGGCTCCCAGCATTGTCGCGCTCGACCACCAGCCAGCGCCGGCAGCCGGCCGTGTGGTGCCAGTGCTCGACAATCCGGCCCTTCGGATTGTCGCGAAGAAAGACGTATCGCACCCACGCTTCGTCGGGTGCACCGGGCGCCGGACGGACCGGGCTCGCGTCGCCGCGAATGCTGAATTCTTCCTTGGGACGGACGCCGCAATGCGGACAGGTAATCAGGCTGGCCATGGCGATGTCTCAATGCAGGTTCGGTTGGGGACCCTTGCCGCCTTCGTCGACGGCAAAGCCGCGCTCGAAGCGGTCGAGGCGCAGCAGGCGGGCCACGGGATGGGGTTCGTTCTTGGCGATCAGATGGGCAAAGCAGAAGCCGGACGCCGGCGTCGCCTTGAAGCCGCCGTAACACCAGCCGCAATTCAGGTAGAGATTGTCGATCGGCGTGCGGTCGATGATCGGCGAGCCGTCCATCGACATGTCCATCACCCCGCCCCAGGCGCGCAGCACCCGGACCCTGGACAGTCCGGGGATCAGCGAGACCCCCTCCTCGATCGTATGCTCGACGGTCGCGAGATTGCCGCGCTGGGCGTAAGAAGAATAGTAGTCGATGTCGGCCCCGAAGACCAAACCGCCCTTGTCGGACTGCGAGATATAGAAATGTCCCGCGCCATAGGTGATGACATTGTCGATCACGGGCTTGATGCCTTCCGACACGAAGGCCTGCAGCACATGTGTCTCGATCGGCAGGTCGAGCCCCGCCATCTTCCCGGTGACGGAGGTATGGCCGGCGGTCGCCAGCGCCAGCTTGTTGCAGCCGATGAAACCCTTCGTCGTCTCGACGCCGGTCACCTGGCCGAGGTCGTCGCGGCGGATGCCGGTCACTTCGCACTGCTGAATGAGATCCACGCCGCGCTCGTCGGCACCGCGCCCATAGCCCCAGGCCACCGCATCATGGCGGGCCGTACCACCGCGCCGCTGCAGCAAACCGCCCATGATCGGGAAGCGCGCATGGTCGAAGTTCAGATAAGGCATCATCTGGCGCACCTGCTCGCGGTCGAGCAGCTCGGCCTTCACCCCATGCATCATCATCGCATTGCCGCGCCGCGCATAGGCGTCGCGCTGGCCGTCGGAATGAAAGAGATTGACGATGCCGCGCTGCGAAACCATGGCATTGTAGTTGAAGTCCTGTTCCAGGCCTTCCCACAGCTTCATCGACATCTCGTAAAAGGGCTCGTTGCCCTCGAGCATGTAGTTCGAGCGGATGATGGTGGTGTTGCGCCCGACATTGCCGCCGCCGAGATAGCCCTTCTCGATGACGGCGACATTGGTGATGCCGAATTCCTTGGCAAGGTAATAGGCGGTCGCCAGCCCATGCCCGCCGCCACCGACGATGATGACGTCGTAATGCGGTTTCGGCTGCGGCTCGCGCCACATCGGCGCCCAGTTCCGGTTGCCGGAAAGCGCCTGGCGGAAGATCGAAAGGGCGGAATAACGCATCGAACAACCTCTGCAAATGTCGCTGCACATTCGCATAGGCGTCACAAAGAGCAAGCGCGATCAGGACAAAATCTATGCTGTTTGAGACATGCGACACAGGTTTGGCCGCAGTGCAGCACGAAAGTCGCAGCCACTTGCGGCAGGCAATCACGCAGCTTCACAAGTGGTGTCTCGCGCTCTACATCGAAGGATGCGCACCAGAAAAAATGCCCCGAGGAGAATGAAATGCCTGCGATGACGGAGATCTTGACGTTGTTCGAAAAGGCAGCCCTGTCCGTTGGGCCGGTCATTCTCGATATCTACAGCGCCGGCCCGGACATTCGCCTCAAGGGCGACAAGACGCCGGTGACGGAGGCCGATGAAGCGGCCGAGCGCATAATTCTCACCGCGCTTTCCAAGGACCTGCCGGACATCCCTGTCGTCGCCGAAGAGGAAGTCGCCGCCGGTCGCCTGCCCGACATCTCCGGCGGCACCTTCATCCTCGTCGACCCGCTCGACGGCACGCGCGAATTCATCGGCGGCCATGACGACTTCACTGTCAACATTGCGCTCGTCCGGGACGGGGTGCCGATTGCAGGCGTCGTCTACGCACCGGCCCTCGGCAGCGCCTATCTCGGCGCGGACGGTGCGGCGGAACGGCTGACGATCGCCCCCGGCTACGGCGTCACGGAACGGCGCCCCATTCGCACCCGCCTGCGCCCGCCCGCCCCATGCGCCCTGGTCAGCCGCTCGCACAACAGCGAAGCGACCATGGCCTTCATCGACGAGGCCGGCATTCCCGATCGCCGGGCCGTCGGTTCCTCGCTCAAATTCTGCCTGCTGGCTGAGGGAAAAGCCGATATCTATCCCCGCTTCGGCCGCACGATGGAATGGGATACGGCCGCAGGCGACGCTGTTCTGCGCGCCGCCGGTGGCCTGACGCTGACGACAAACGGCACACCGCTTCTCTATGGCAAGCACAGCCAGGAAGACGCGCCCTTCGCCAACCCAAACTTCATCGCCTGGGCGGACGCGCAAAAGCGGGGATGAATTTTGGAATTTCCAGAATGAAATCAACGAAGGCGATGCAATTTCATCCCCCACCTTCAAGGCGGCCTCATACTTCTCCCTCGATCACCGCTGCTGCATCCCGCAGCCGGAAACAGTGGAGAGAAGCCGATGCCAGACACCACCACCCGCCTTGAACTGCCGTTCATCCTGCCCGCACAGGCGCAGAAACACGTGACCCACAATGAAGCCCTGCTGCGGCTCGACGCCGTGGTCCAACTCGTCATCGATGGCGAGAGCGTCGATCCGCCGGCAAGTCCGGCCGGGGGCGAAACCCTGTGGATCCCTGGGCCGGGTACGGCAGCCTTTGCCGGCCATGACGGCACGCTTGCCGTGCGCCAGGATGGCGCCTGGACCTTCATTGTCCCGCAGGCGGGCTGGCAGGCCGTCTTCCGCGACAGCGCAACAGTGAAGATCTTCGACGGCAGCGACTGGCAGACCCCTGCCCTGCCCGAGGCGCTCAGCCTCGACCGGCTCGGCATATCCGGCACCGCAGACGCCTACAACCGGCTGCTGGTTCAGTCGCCCGGCAGCCTCTTCAACCATGCGGGCGACAGCCACCGCCTGTCGATCAACAAGGCTTCGACCGGCGACACCGCGAGCATCATCCTCCAGTCCAACTGGCAGGCCCGCACCGAAATGGGTCTGGCCGGCGAAGACCGCTTCTCCTTCAAGATGTATGGAGACGTGACCGGCTGGCGCCAGGCGATCGGGATCTCGCCGGAGGGTTATGTCCACCATGACCAGCGACCACTGGCCCGCGCGGCCTTGGCACCGGCCACCTTCACGCCCGCCGCAGGAAGCTTTACGGGATTCGACACATTGCATCTCTCCGGCGGAGACATGGCGCTCGGCAGCCCCCTTGCCTCTGGCCATGGCAAGCCGCTGGTCGTACCCGCCTCCGGCTACTATCTCATGGCACTCACGGTGTCGTCCGACGATGCCGCCCATCAGCTGCATGTCAGCCGCAATGGTGCGAGTGACATCGCCAGTCACAGCGGATCGGCCGGCACTTCAGGGGTAACGATGCTCGTCTGGCTCGACGCGGGCGATACGCTGGCGCTGCGTCACGCGAACGCGGCGCAGTATCAGTTCGGATACGGACGCACGGAGCTTTGCGTCTTCCTGTTGTGATCGGCGCGACAAAGAACAAGGGCGCCGCTTGTGGCGACGCCCTTGTGAGGATGATGATTGGAAACCGGCGTCAAAGAAGGCGGTAGCGGCAGGCACGAGCAACCGCCTGCATGCGATTCACCGCCTCCAGCTTGCGCATGGCGCTCTTCAGATAGCTGACCACCGTGTGGCTCGAAATGTCGAGAATGATGGCGATCTCGTCGCTGCTTTTCCCCGCCGCCGACCAACGCAGGCACTCGATTTCCCGCGCCGACAGCTTTTCCCTCGGGCCGGGCCGCGGCACGAGACTTTCCACGCCGCGATCGATGAGTTCCATCGCGCTGAGCTGCATCATGGCGATATCTTCCCGGCGCGGTTTGGTGGCCCGCCCGGAATAGACGAGGATATACTGCGTCTGGTGCCGGTCGTGCAGGCTGAAGGCGAGATGACCTGATGGCGCATGCTGCTCGAACAGGGCCGCAACCGGATTGCGGGCTTCTGACGCCGCACTGCTCAGAAACAGATTGTCCACCGAAAAGATCGGCAGCGCCGTCTGCTTCAATTGCTGCACCAGAAGGCTGCCGGCAAAGATCTCCGCATGTTCATAGGCAAGGCGCAATTCGTCGGCCCAGGATGCCGCGAGCAGGTTGGCCGAGAATTCCGGGCTATCGGCCTTCGGAAAGCGCGCCAGAAGACAGTGGTCGAAGTCATAGGCGCGCCCCAGCGCGACGAGCTCGCGCGCGAAGGAATCGGACGATCCTGCGTCGTTCCCCGTCATCTCGGCATGAGCACCCAAATCGTGGCGCCGTGCCACTTCAGTCGGCCTAAACATCGAACTCCTTTCGACCGGATGAACGTCCGGCCGGAATTGGCATGTGCATGGACAAAGAATCGTTCCAATACGGAACAGCTATCAGTCGGGCCTGTCGCCGATCTTGCGGGGTAGATACCGTCAGCAAGGGGAGAAAATGAATGCAGACGGTTCAAATGAACGACGTCCAAGGCATTCTCGCCCCCGTTTCGCACGAATTGCGCTCTGCGACTACCGGGGAAGCGTGCATAACTCCCATGCATTTGCCGCAACTTTACGCAGCGTAAGGCCGGATTCGGACGAATCTCGCCGACGAACGCAATGAGAAATTATTATCAAATGCTTACAACCTGCTTAGGCAAATTTTAAAGCATAGCTCCTAGTATGCGGATGTGTGGTCTTGAGTTTGTATAGAGAGTCCAATGACCGAAATGATCCGCCCACGAGTTAAATATGTCATCGGCCCCGATGGCAGCCCTCTGACAATTGCCGATCTTCCGCCGGCCAACACACGCCGCTGGGTGATCCGCCGCAAGGCAGAGGTTGTCGCGGCTGTGCGTGGTGGCCTGTTGAGCCTCGAAGAAGCCTGCGATCGTTATACGCTGACAGTCGAGGAATTCCTCTCCTGGCAGTCCTCGATCAACGACCATGGCCTCCCCGGCCTGCGCACCACCCGCATCCAGCAGTATCGCCATTAATCTGTTTTGTACCGGCTGGCCCGGTACGCCAAGATTTTTCAGAAAAAGACCCATCACGAAACCGGCATGGCCCCGCCTGCCGGTTTTACTCGTTGTCGCCGGTCGCGTTCGGCGCGTGGTGCAGCAAGGCGACCATCAGGCTCGACCCCGCATAGAGCCAGAGCCCGGGTTGGGTAAAGGCCTCCGTCAGCCCGCTGGTCTTGGCTGCGAAGATGACGATTGCGACCAAAAGCACGTCCATCATCGACCAGCGCGCCAGATGCGGCACAAGACGCCCGATCCAGCCGGACGCCAGGTCACGCTTGGGTGCGAGGTTCTCCCCGGCAACCAGCACGAGCTTGGCGAGGGGAAAGACGATCGAGAACAGCGCCACCAGCACTGACAGTGCGGCGTCGCCTCCCGTCCAGAGCGCGGCAACAATCTCGATCAGGGAAGCTTCGCGCTTCAGAATGTAGAAGCTTTCGAACCGCATCAGCGGCAGCGTCACCCCGAGCGCCAGACAGGCGGGCGCGAAAACGAGCAGCACTGCTCTCGACCAGATCGACAACAAGCCCCTCCATCCTGAACGCTGTGTCACGCGCCGTTGCATTGCCGCCGAACGACCACAGATGTTAATCAGAAGCCAGAGATCGCGGCAACACGAGGACCTGACATGCAGATTGCAGCTGAAGAACACGCCTCGGGCGGACGGTATTTAGGCCAAGTCGAAGGCATTTCGGAGCCGGCGGAAATGACGTTTTCCCGCGCTTCGCCGACACTGATTATCATCGACCACACGCAAGTACCCGATTCACTGCGCGGCAAGGGCGTCGGCCAGGCGCTGGCCCAGCATGCAGTCGAGGCTGCCCGCGAGGGCGGCTGGAAGATCATTCCCCTCTGCCCTTTCATGAAGGCGCAGATGGATCGTCATCCGGAATGGAACGACGTGCGCAAGAGCTGAGCGTCGCATACCGGCACATAAACGCACGAAGGCGGGCGCAGGCAAAGCTGCGACCGCCTTTTTCATGGTCTCAATGGGCTTGAATCGTTAATTCAGGCCCGAACACGCATCTGGCCGTCACGCTCTTCGAGCGCTGAGGCCTTCTGGTATTCCGCTTCTGCCTCTTCCAACGCCAGTTCTGCGGCTTCCTGCTGGACCTTCAGTTCCCGGATCGAGACCTGAAGATTGTCCGCGCGCTGGCGAGCAGCCTTGGCGAAGGTGGGATAGGCGAAATGATTGGGATCCGTGATGCCGGATTTTTTCTCTTCGATGCCGATTTGAGCTTCGAGCTCCTTCGCCATCCGTTCGAACTCCGCCATCATCGACTGCAACTGCTGCAATTGCCGACGCTTTTCGGTGACCTGAAAACCTTTCAGGCGAACCAGGCTCTCACGCGACTTCATACGCAATACTCCCGTGATGCGAGACCCCCCGCCACACTTGCTACTCAACACGCCGACCGCGAACCGTCCAAAAAAAGTCTGCGGCGTTAACAAAAAGCTACCCTTGGTAACCTTTCGTTTACGGGCATCGTTAATGATAAGGCGGATCACTTAAGGGTCAGTAAATGCCAGCGCCGGAAAACGGCACATGACAATGATGAGTCAAATGAATCGGTTACGGGTAAAACCTGAGGCGCAGATTCAAGTGTGGCGATGACCGAAACACATGCAAAATCATGAGGCTGAAATCTTTGCTTAATAAATCCGATACACCTTGCCAGAGGGAATCAGAATTTGTTAACCATTTGGTGGCAGCCTGCAAATCAGGCAACGACTGGATCCGTATCGCGTAGGGGGACATCTCGACCTTTCGGCGGCGGTAAAGGGGATAAATATGCGGGTTCTACTCATCGAAGACGACAGCGCGACCGCTCAGAGCATCGAACTGATGCTCAAATCGGAAAGCTTCAACGTCTATACAACCGATCTCGGCGAAGAAGGTGTCGATCTCGGTAAGCTCTACGACTACGATATCATTCTGCTCGACCTCAACCTCCCCGACATGTCCGGCTACGAGGTGCTTCGCACGCTCCGCCTGTCGAAGGTGAAGACCCCGATCCTCATCCTGTCCGGCATGGCCGGCATCGAGGACAAGGTTCGCGGTCTCGGTTTCGGCGCCGACGACTACATGACGAAGCCCTTCCACAAGGATGAGCTCGTTGCCCGTATTCACGCGATCGTCCGTCGCTCGAAGGGTCATGCCCAGTCCATCATCATCACCGGTGAGCTGATCGTGAACCTGGACGCCAAGACCGTCGAAGTCGGCGGCACCCGCGTTCACCTCACGGGCAAGGAATACCAGATGCTCGAGCTGCTCTCGCTGCGCAAGGGCACGACGCTGACCAAGGAAATGTTCCTCAACCACCTCTATGGCGGCATGGACGAACCGGAACTGAAGATCATCGACGTCTTCATCTGCAAGCTGCGCAAGAAGCTCGCAAATGCGGCCGGTGGCGCCAACTACATCGAAACCGTCTGGGGTCGCGGCTATGTGCTGCGCGAGCCGGATGGCGCGGAATACATGGAAACGGCCTGATCCGTTCTCCGCACACGTTGCCTCAAAAGGCCCGCATCATCCGATGCGGGCCTTTTGCGTTGTCGGGATGCGGCGCCCACCCCTGCCTCCCGGCCGTTGGGGCATCCGGCCGAATGCAATGAAAAAGGCGACACCTGGAAGATGCCGCCTGAATTCGCTTGGAGAACGATTGTTGGAGCTCGCCCTCAGGCCGCCATCGCCTTGTCGCCGAAGGTCGCCGTCAGGATCTGGCGGTCGAAAGGCTTCAGCAGGAAATCATTGGCGCCGGCGCGCTTGCCGGCCATCATCACCTTCAGCTCCGCCTCGATGACGCAGTAGTAGATCCGCACGTCCTTGCCGTTCGGAAGGGCACGCACATTGGAGATGAGATCGAGAGCATCGTCCATGGCAGCATCGACGATCAGGAAATCGGGCAGCTCGCGCTCGCAAAGCACCAAGGCCTCGCGACCTGTCGATGCATCCGCCACCTGGAAGCCGAGTTCCGACAGGATCTTGCGACCCACCTTGCGAACCACGTCCGAGCCGTCTGCAATCATGAGGCGCTTCATGGCCATATCCCCTCCCGCTTCCGGGCACATAACAATTCTGCCCGCACCTTATGCCACAGCGCCTAAGGAACCGTTACCGCCTCGCGACAGGCACTGTCCCGAAACGGTCCAGCGGCTCAGACGACCTCGGCCGTGAACGCGATTTCGCCTTCGCTCGGCACGCATTTCAGCTCCATGCCGGCCTCGTCGGCGAGGAGAACGGTATAGTAGGGCTGGATGGTATGGGCATCGACCGCCTCTTCCAGATGACCCGACAGGATTTCCTGGTATTTCGGCGGCACGCGCAGCATGCGGCCCTTGGCGACGATCTTGAACTTGGCGTCTGTCTCGGGATCCTCAAGGGTCACATCAAGCGAACCGCCGCGCGGGATCGCGCCATAGGCGACGAGGAACAGGTTGAGCAGCAGCTTCACCCGGTTCTTCGCAATGATGGCGCGCGGGCCGTTCCAGGTGACTTCCGTCTTCTTCTCGGCCGCCGCGAAATCCTTGGCCGCCTTTTCCGCTTCGCCGGTGTCGATCGATGCGCCGACCGAGCCGGACGCGCCGAAGGCAAGCCGTGCGAATTTCAGGCGGACGGAGGCGTTGAGCGCGCTGGTGCGGATGAGATCCATCGCATCGGCGTCTGCACCGCCTTCGTCGAGCAGTTCCAGCCCGTTGTTGATCGCACCGACCGGCGAGATCACGTCATGGCAGACGCGGCTGCACAAAAGGGCCGCGAGATCGGGACCCGCGAGCGTGAGATTGGGGTTTTTCGCCATGGTCGTCTCCAGAGAAGTGTCATCGGTACCACAGCGGTCGTGCACGAACATGGGGCTGCGGTGTCACCGGATTCCTTGTCGGCCATAATGACACCATATTTGGTAAACCGATTATTAAGATGATGATCGCTAGGTTTAATTACCCCCATCGAAGAAGCCGAATCCATCGACTTCACATCAAGGAGGCTCCATGCGTCACCTGATAACCCGCTCCTTCCCTGCCGCGCGGCTCTTCCTTCTGGCAGCTTTCGTCCTGTCCGCACTGGCAGTGGCCCCGCGCCAGGTTCAGGCCGCCGGTGAATACTCGATCCAGGAAGTGGTCGATGCCGGGCACGGTTTCTTCGGTGAGACCAGTGGCGCTTTGGCGAAGGTCATCGAACAGGCCTTCGAACAATACGGCCTGCCGAACGGCTATATCCTCGGTCAGGAAGGTTCGGGCGCTCTGATCGCCGGCCTCACCTATGGCGAAGGCACGCTCTATACGAAGAATGTCGGCCAGCACGATGTCTTCTGGCAGGGTCCTTCTCTCGGCATCGACTATGGTGGCAACGGCACCCGCACCATGATGCTGGTTTATGACCTGCCGGATGTCGACACGCTCTACGCGCGTTACGGCGGCGTCAGCGGCTCGGCCTATATCGTCGCCGGCGTCGGCATGACCGTGCTGAAGAGCCGCGATGTCATCCTGGTTCCCATCCGCACCGGCGTCGGTGCCCGCCTCGGCGTCAATGTCGGCTATCTGAAGCTCACGCGCACGCCCACCTGGAACCCCTTCTGACATCCTGCCAGGAGGAACTCAGGCTGACGCAAGCTTGGTCCTGCTCTGTCGTTAGGCATACTGAGAGATTCCGGTGCGCTCCCCGCGGCAATCCTTGCCGCGACGGGGGCACCATGATTAAATATGCCTTAATGCTCATGTGAACGCTGTGGCCCGACCGTGATTGAATATACACTGATTTTCGGAATGGGATTTATGGCCGCAGCCCTCTTGGCAATGCTGCTGGCGCCTGCGATCCATCGGCGTGTGGTGCTCTACACCGAGAATCGCCTCAAGGCGACCATGCCGCTGAGCCCGCAGGAGATCCGCGCCCAGAAGGACATGGTGCGCGCACTCTACGCCGCCGAAAACGCCAAGACCCAGCACGAGCTGATCCGTGAGCGCGAAAGGGCGATTGCCCTCAAGCTGCAGAATGAAACCCTGTCCGGTGAAGCCGGGCGGCTGATTGCCGAAAATCAGGATCTGAAGACGCAGATCAACGAGATGAGCACCGAGGCCGCCGACATGCGCTCCGGGCTTCGCCGTGCCGATATCGATCTGTCGACCGTCCGCGAAACACTGAAGCGTGTCGAAGTGGCTACGGCCGCCAAGGATGTCGAACTGGAGGAGCGTGCGCGTCGCATCGCCCGCCTGGTGAGCGACATCGATCACATGCGCATCGAGGCCATGAGCCGGGACACCGAGATCGATACGCTGAAGACGCGCATCCAGTTCATGCGCGACGAACGCGAAGATCTGCGCCGCGAAAACAAGCTGCTGGGCAAGCGCGCCAAGGATGCCGAACTGCGTCTGACCCAGGAAGAACACAAGGTCTTGCGCCTGGAAGACAGTCTTGCGCGGGATGCGGCCGAACGGGCGGATGCAGGCTCTGCGCTGGAACGCCGGCAGCGGGAACTCACCGAGCTGAAAGCCAAGCTGAAATCGGCGAATGCGCAGCTGAGAAGCGCCCAGCGCAGTCTCAAGCAGGCGGGCCTGCCTCTGCCCGATGCGACGGAGGACACCATGCTCGACGAACAGACACCCGCCCCCCGCCTCAGCCCCGACCTGCTGGAAAGCGATATCCGCCATAGCCAGACCGCGCTGACGGAGCGCCTGCTGAAGGCGACATCCGCCGCAGAGGATGACCAGTTGCGTGAAGAACTGGGCGACATCGCCGCCAAGATGATCCTGCTGACCTCGATGCGGGAAGCCTCGGGCGAAGGCCCGTCGCCGATCGGCGAATTCATGGCCCAGCCTTCAGCCCGTGGCGCCAACGCGCCGCGCAGCCTGGTCGATCGTGTCCTCGCGCTCGACCCCTCGGTCGGCCGGTCGGCGAGCGTGCCGTCTCCCGCAGAATAGGCTGCTCAGCCCAGCCGCCCCATGGCGCGGGCAATCGCATAAAGCGCAATCCCGCTCGCCGTCCCGACATTCAGACTATCCAGCCCTGGGGCCTGGGCAATGCGGGCCGAACGGAAGCTTTCCAGGATTGCCTTGGGCAACCCCTCGCCTTCCGTTCCCATGACGAGCGCCACGCGGCGGCTAGGGGCAATCGCACCGATCTCGACCTCTCCGGAAGGAGACAGGGCCCAGATCTCGAACCCGGAAGCCGCAAGGGCGCCAAGCACGCCGTCTGCCGATCCTTGCCGGCTGTAGGGCATGGTCAGCACGGAGCCGACGGAGACACGCAGCGCCTTGCGATACAGCGGATCACAGCAGGTCTCGTCGAGCAGCACGGCGTCGGCGGTGAAACCGGCAGCGTTTCTGAACAGCGATCCGATGTTGTCATGGTTGGAAATGCCGCAGCCCACCAGCACCAGCGCATCCTCGGAGAGCGCCGCGATCCGCTCCACAAGGTCGGGTGGCGGCAGCCGTCGCCCGAGCGCCAGCACGCCGCGATGCAGGTGAAAGCCGGCGATGGCATCGAGCACCGGGGCCTCGGCGACATAAACAGGGATATCGTCCGGAAAAAGCGCCAGAAGCTCGGAAAGCCCGGCAAGCCGGTTCTTGAGGATCAGCAGCTTTTCGGCAACGACATCCCCGCCCGCCGCATGCGCCTTGGCAAGCATCGAGAGCACCACTGTGCCCTCGGCGATGAACTGGCCTTGGCGGCCGGTCAGATCGCGTTCCCGGATGTCAGTGAATTCGGCAATCCGCGGATCGGCGGGATCGGTGATCTCGATCGGGCTCCCGCCAGTCATTGATGCTTACTTTTCCGACAGCGTGACGTCGGCAATGATGCGGCCGAGCGAAAGGTCGAAGACCAGCGTCTTCTTGACGCCTTCAGCCTCGCCAAGGATCAACATCTGGCTGCCCGAAAGCGAGGTGGAGAGAACCCGGAAGCCAGCCGGCAGATCGGCGGTCAGCGAAAGCGGCTGACCGGACGGGACGGCAAACGGCTGGGCGACGGTCGCAGCCGGCGCAGAGCGCCTATCGTCGCGCGTCAGCTTATAGCCGATGGCGACAAGCACCGCGAGAAACATCACCGCCATGATGCCGCCTGAGACCATCTGCAGCTTGATCATCTTGCGGCGCACGTTTTCCATCGCCGGATCCAGCGGCTTTTCGTCCTGTTCGTCGTCGAGATGGGTCATGGTCGCGGTCTGTCCTTAAAAAAGCTTCACGGTCGTAGCCACGGTGTCCCCAAAGGGGCTCCGGGCGCAAAATCATCCGGCTATCGATTGTCGAAGGCGCCGGTCTGTGCCACATGGCAGGAAAACCGGGCCGCACCGTCGGTCGAAGAAAGACGGAATGACACGATGACCGCCCCCTTTACCGAAAGCACCGCCGCAAGAAAAGAGCTGATTGCCGACGCGGATGCCGCAGGCCGCATCGACGCCTGGCTGACGGCAGCGCTCGGGGCCGAGTTCTCGCGCAACCGCGTCAAGGCGCTGATCGAGCAAGGGGCGGTGCAGGTCAACGGTGTGCTGCTGGATTCGCCCAACCGCAAGATCAAGACCGGCGACAGCATCGTCATCGATCTGCCGGCGCCCGAGGACCCGCAGCCGAAGGGAGAGAACATCCCGCTCGAAGTCCTCTACGAGGACAAGGACCTGATCGTCATTGCCAAGCCGCCGGGCCTCGTCGTCCATCCGGGCGCCGGCAACTGGCATGGCACGCTGGTCAATGCGCTGATCTATCATTGCGGCGACAGCCTCTCCGGCATTGGCGGCGTCAAGCGCCCCGGCATCGTCCACCGCCTCGACAAGGACACGTCGGGCGTCATGGTCGTCGCCAAGAACGACATCGCCCACCGCCACCTCGCCGACCAGTTTGCCGACCACGGCCGCACCGGTCCGCTGGAGCGCGCCTATCGTGCCGTCGTCTGGGGCCGTCCACGCTCGCTCGCCGGAACGATCGATGCAGCCCTTGGCCGCTCCGGCGCCGACCGCACCAAACGCACGGTCAAGCGCGAGGACACCGACGACGCCCGCGAGGCGATTACCCACTACACGGTGCTGGAGCGCTACGGCGAAAAGCCGGATGCGACCTGCCTCGCCTCGCTGGTCGAATGCCGGCTGGAGACAGGCCGCACCCACCAGATCCGCGTGCACATGGCCCATATCGGCAATCCGCTGGTCGGCGACCAGGAATATGGCGCCGCTTTCAAGACCAAGGCCAACCTCTTGCCGGAAGAAGCCAAGCGCGCCGTCAACAAGTTCCACCGCCAGGCGCTGCACGCCTATCTGCTGGCCTTCGAGCATCCGACATCAGGCAAGACCATGCGCTTCGAAGCCCCGATCCCGGCCGATCTGCAGAAGGTGATCGACGCCCTGAAGGCGATGTGACGCGGGCAATCGTCGTTACGGATCGAGCGGCAGCACGGCAAGCGGTGGCGGCGCATGGCGCGAGACCAGCACATGCCCGACGACGGCGGCAAGAACCACCACGCCACCAATGATGGTCGTCGGCGATGGCTGGTCACCGATGACAAGCCAGACCCAGAAGGGCGCAAGCGGCGCATCCAGAGCGCCGATCAGCGCCGATTCCACCGGCGGCACATCCCGCGCGCCGAGGGTCAGCAGCAGAAACCCCAGCGAGAAGGCCAGGACGCCAAAGCCGAGCACGACCGAAAGGTCATGGCCTGAGGTGGCAAACGGCGCGGCAAAGGGCAGCGCAACGGCCGCGCTCAGGAAACAGGAGACGACAGAACACGGCAGCGCCGGCTTGTCCGGATGGCGGCGGATCAGCACGGTCCAAAGCGCGACCATCCCGGTCATGGCGAAGGCAAGCAGATCGCCGAGAAGCGCCCCCTCCTCGCCGCTGCCGATCATCACCGCCACGCCGGCCATGGCCACACCGCTGGCGACAAGGGCGACGCGGCCGGGCCGCTCGCCAAGCAGCAGGAAGCCGAGGCCAGCCGCGATAAACGGGCAGGTCGCAAAGATGATCGCCACATGGGCAACCGAGGTCGTGTAGAGCGCACCGATGAACAGCACGGCACACGCGGCCGACGTGGCGCAGATCAGAAGCCCCGACCAGCCGAGCCGGACGAAGTCTGCCACCACACGCCCCCGCGCCGTCACGACCAGGCAAAGGAGCAGAAAGAGACCGGCGATCAAGCCCCGCAGAAAAAGCAGCGTCGGCCCGTCGATGGAGACAAGCCGCGTCATCAACCCCGCCGTGGACAGCGCAAACGTCGCGGCCGTGACGGCGATCAAGCCACGCGCATAGGTCGACATGGGCATGGGAACCTCTGAAATCCATAAACAATGCGATGTTTATAGCAGACCACAACTGCCACCATGGCGTCATCAGACGACGTTGTCCGTCTGCTTTTAACATACAGCCTACTGGCTCCGTTCGTCGTTTACGCGGGGCCTGATGCAGAACACGCTCATCTGTGTTACAAAGATCGAGACGGAGGATTTGCCATGGACGAGCCGGCAAAATCGAAATTTGCATCGGAAGACCGCGCGTCGAAGGAGTGGCGTCGAGCGCAGATGATTGAGAACAACGCGATCGAAGGCGTCACACGCGACCCGTCCCTCTCTGCGATGGTCACCGAAATGCGCGAGGCTGGTACGTCCACCGAGGCCCAGATCGCTCGCCTCCTGCAACGGCATTCACGGCCTGATGCGGCGGAATGAGGCAATGATGACAGCAGCAATCAATGCTTAGTCATGCTCTGGGGGCGGGGCAAACATGAAACCGCAGCCTATCATCGTCGGATGTATCCGGGGCCAGAACCTCGGGTCCCCGTCAACCGCCTCGGCATCCGCGACTGGCCAACCCTCCACGCATTGGAAGCAGAAATCCTGCCGCTTCGCATGGAACAGGGCCTCCCGAGCGAAGCCCTCGCGCTAAAATTCGAGGGTTATCTCAGCATTCACCGGCATCTCTTTCAGGATCTGTATGAATGGGCGGGAAGTTTGCGGCCCTACACCACCAGCCGTAATCCCGGTGCGCCGTTTGCCGCGCCCGAGAACATCGCTCCCTGGATGCAAAAGCAGTTCGAGTTTCTGCAGAGCCAAGAGTATCTTCGAGAGCTTGGTCTCTCGGACTTTGCGGCGGCTCTGGCCTCCGTGGCGAACGAACTCAACGCAGCCCATCCCTTCATTGACGGGAACGGACGGGTATTGCGCCTCTGGTTGCAGATTGTCTCGGAAAAGGCTGGCTTTGACTTGTCTCTTGATCGGCGTCATGCCGGCGATTGGAACGAGGCCAGCCGCATCGGTTTCCTGACGGGAAATTGCGCGCCCTTGAGCGCCCTCCTCCTCGCCAACCTCACGCGGCTTCGTCACTGATTGTTTGACACACCGTCACGCTCTCGTGAGGGAACGCAAATCTTGTATCGCCGTTTTGCCATACTTATCTGTCATACGGATTTCTGTGGGATAGAGAGATCCACGGAGATGGGACTCGCCGGAATATTGGGAGTCCACGAAGAAAGAGGGGTGCTATATGGCCCGCAACAGTTTGCCTTCCATCACCGCCGGTGAAGCCGGCCTCAATCGCTACCTGGACGAGATCCGCAAGTTCCCCATGCTGGAACCCCAGGAAGAATACATGCTTGCCAAGCGTTATGCCGAACATGGCGACCGCGACGCGGCGCACCGGATGGTCACGAGCCATCTGCGCCTCGTGGCGAAGATCGCCATGGGTTACCGTGGCTATGGCCTGCCGATCGGCGAAGTCGTTTCGGAAGGCAATGTCGGCCTGATGCAGGCGGTCAAGAAATTCGATCCCGAGCGCGGCTTCCGTCTGGCGACCTATGCCATGTGGTGGATCAAGGCCTCGATCCAGGAATACATCCTGCGCTCGTGGTCGCTGGTCAAGATGGGCACGACCGCCAATCAGAAGCGTCTGTTCTTCAATCTGCGTCGCCTCAAGGGCAAGATCCAGGCCATCGAGGAAGGTGACCTGAAGCCCGACCAGGTGGCCGAGATTGCCACCAAGCTGAACGTCTCGGAGGAGGAGGTCATTTCGATGAACCGCCGCCTCTCCGGCGACGCCTCGCTGAATGCGCCCTTGCGCGCAGCCGAAGGCGAAAGCGGCCAGTGGCAGGATTGGCTGGTCGACGATCACGAGAGCCAGGAAGCCGTCCTCATCGAACAGGACGAGCTGGACACCCGCCGCCGCATGCTGCAGCGGGCGATGAGCGTCCTCAACGAGCGCGAGCGCCGCATCTTCGAGGCCCGTCGTCTCGCCGAAGATCCGGTCACGCTGGAAGAACTCTCCTCCGAGTTCGACATCAGCCGCGAACGCGTCCGCCAGATCGAGGTGCGCGCCTTTGAGAAGGTCCAGGAAGCCGTCCAGAAGGATGCGCTGGAACGGGCCAAGGCGCTTCGGGTGGTCGAGGCCTAAGCCTTCCGATATCTCTGAACGAAAGCCTGCAAGCCGCCCGAAAGATCGGGCGGCTTTTTTTCGTGGCCGACCGCTACTCCGTTGCCAACTGCTGGCGCGAAAACAGATAGAGCCCAAGCGCAAACAGGATGATTGCCCAGCCGGCAAGCACCCCGAGGCCGGTCAGGCCTGCGAGCGGCGATCCCCCCATGATCACCCAGTCGCGCATCCACTGCGCGGCATAACTTGGAAGCGGCAGCCGGTCCGCATCCGCCCCGAGATAGAGCTGCAACACGGTGGATCCGATGGCGAGCAGAAATGCCGGGATGACGGCCGCGATCATCGAGCGGAAGAAGACCACAAGCGTGGCGACGAAAGCCGTGAGCACAGTGAGTTCGAGCAGGGCGACCCCGAACGCAGCCACGAAGATGACGAAGGAGGCTCCGGAGAAGACAGGCCCGCCGCTGCCCTGCCCTTTCAGGACGGATAGACCAAGGTTGATCGCCACGTCGCCGATTGCGGCGACCAGCAGCCCCAGCGCCAGCCACATCAGGCACAGCAAGCCCTTTGCTGCGAACAGCTGGACACGCGGCTGTCGCGGGACCAGAACCCGCCAGGTTGCATGGCGGTATTCGAGAAAGAAGAGAGAGGCGATGCCGATGGCATAGATGAGCTGTCCGATTGAATTGCCGGACAGGTTGAGGCTCTTCGCTGCCGAGAGGAAGATATCGATATCCTCGCCACCCTGACGCCCCAGGCGCACGAAGAGCAGCCCCTCGACGACCAGCTTGAACAGGAGCGCGACGAGCGGCACGGACAGGAAACCCCAGAACAGGATCGCGGGCTGGCGCGACAGCTTCAGCATTTCCGCAGAGAGAAGCGGTCTCATCGGCCAGCCTCCCGTGTCTGCGAGAGAAAGACGGTTTCGAGATCCGGCTTGACCCATTTCGCTTCGTGGATGCGCATCCCGGCGCCAGCCAGGGATGCGATCAGATCGGGAACCTGCTCGCTGTCGATCTTCACATAGACACCGCCGTCGCCGGCCTCGGCCCTTGCGCCGAACTCTTCGATAAGGGTGTCCGGCGTGTCGACCGACAGAAAGAAGCGCCCCTCGCGGTCAAGCAGGTCGGCAACGGCGCCTTCTGCGACCAGCCGCCCATGCTGAAGAATGGCCACCCGGTCGCAGACCCTCTGAACTTCGTCCAGAAGATGGCTGGACAACAGCACCGTCAGGCCGTCGCGATGGGCAAGTTCGTCGATCAGCGCGCGCATTTCGAGGATGCCGTCGGGATCGAGCCCGTTGGTCGGCTCGTCCAGGATGATCGCCTCGGGCTGGCCGATCAGCGCGCAGCCGATCCCGAGCCGCTGCTTCATGCCGAGCGAGAAACCGGACACCGCCTTGTCCGCCGCCTTTTCCAGCCCGATCCGTCGCAAGACAGGCTCGACCAGCGCGCCGGTACCGGTGAAACGGGCCAGCATCTGCAGGTGCTCGCGGGCCGTCAGGAAAGGATAGAAGCTCGGCGCTTCAATCAACATGCCAAGTCGGCGGCGATTGGCAGGCGCCGCCGGCGCGCCGAAGATCAGCACATCGCCACGATCCGCCGTCAGCAACCCTGCCAGAATCCGCAGCAGCGTGCTCTTGCCGGCGCCGTTCGGACCGAGCAGGCCATAGACGGATCCTTTCGGCACAGACAGGCTGAGCCCATCCAGCGCCAGCACCGAGGTCCTGCCGCGACCGAACCTCTTGTCGACCGAGATGAACGAAATAGCCGGCTCAGTCGACAGGTGTACCGCCCCTCGGCGCATGTCTTCCACAATCGCTGCCATTGGCACTTTCCTGTTTTTTGTTGCCGGCCCGAGGATCGAAACCGAGCACGTCAATTGTATGAAGCCCATCGTCGGCCAGGGTTTCGACCCGGCGTCAAAATGAAAAAATCCGCCGAAATCTCTCTCGGCGGATGTGTTTTCATCGGAATGATATCGCTCAGTTCGCCGGTGTGGCCGGTGCGAGCGCATCCCACTCGCGCATCACCTGCTGGAAGACATTGGCCCCTTGCGTGCCCTTGTCGAAGGTGAGGAGCGCGCGGCGGCCATTGCGGTAGGTGACGGGGATGTCGATCCAGCCGCGAGTGGAGAGCAGTTCCATATTGCGCTTGACCACATCGGCGAAGTCGTTGAGCGCCACCAGATAGGTATCGTCCGTGACCTTGGCCGTGACGGCCACCAGCGGGTCTCCGCGATCCTGTTCGGTGCGTTTCATCGCGATGCGCTGCAGGTTGTCGATCGCGCCCCCCTCGAAATCGGCAGGCACGGAGAACACCACTTCGATGATGTGGCTCGCCGGCAGCGAGTTGTCGGTGTTGCGCTTGATCGTGACGAGCGCCGAGATGCCGCGATCCGGCACGTTGATCTTGCCCTGGATCTGCGGATCCGGCTTGCCGTCGGCCCCGGTTTCGCGCACGGCGGTCCAGGTGATGGAGCCGGGAACGGCGACCGGGGTCGCCTGGCCGATACGCTCTTCATAGAGGAACAGCTTCTCGCCGCCCGCGATCGGAGATGCCGTGGAAGCGCCGTTGGTCGGCGCCGGCCCGGCGGTCGGCGTATTCTGCGCCACCGGAACGTCCGTCGGCTCGATGGTCGAGGCAACGGTCTGGGCCGAGACGGAGCGGCCTTCTTCGCTGGATCCGGCCGGTGCTGCGCCTGCCCCTTCATCGATCTCGGTGCCGTCGGCGCGCAGCCTCTGGGTAAACTTCTGTCCCGCAGCAGCACCTTCATCCGCCGGCGTTGCCGTGGCCGTCGCCGGCGTGGATGTGGCGGGTGCGCTCGTCGCAGGCGCCTGTTCTGCAGGCGGCGTCGTGGTGCTCACCGGGGTCGTCGTCGCGCCGTCGGTCGCCGTTTCCGGCTCGCCCGTCAGGCTTGCCACCATGCCGCCGATGTCGTCACGCCATGTCCAGCCCGCGTAACCGATGCCCGCGATCAGCAGCACGCCGACCGCACCGAGAATGATCGGCGCGAGGCTGCGGCGCTTCTTCGGCTCGAGACGATAGGCCGGCTGGTCGTAGCCGCCCATCATCCGGCCGACATCGTTGTCCTGGTCGATGACGGGACCCTTGCCATCCGGCGAGAAGGTCGACAGATGCGCATCCCATTCCGGCGTCGCCGGCATGTCCGTGGTCGAAGCGGCGCTGCTTGCCGGGGCCGGCTGGGCATCGACATTGTCACGGAACCACTGGCTGAAATCGTCGGGCTCGACGCTGGCCGCCGTGGCCGCGACGGCTGGCGCAGAGGCAACCGTGCCGAAGGCGTCCGGCTGGCTATCCTCAAGCCGAAGGCCGGCGGGCACGGGGAAGTCCTGCTCCACCTCGACCCGCACCGGCTCGTCATAAGCCGGGAACTCGTCCGTCGGCGTGTAGGAGACGGAAACGGGTGCCGTATCGATCTCCGGAAGCTCCGGAACGCGGTTGGCAGCGGATTCGACGGCGGGCGGCAGATCCCAGCTGGCCGGCGGGATGACGGGTGTCGGGTCGGCGGCACGGCTCTGCAGCCAGTCGTCGACGGCATCCAGAACCGCCGACTTCGGCTCGACCGCCGGGGCGGCATACGCTTCGGGTTCGACCGGCGATTCGACGGCTTGGGCCGGCGCTGCATGATCTGCAACCTCGCCCCAGACCGGTTCGGGATGGTGTTCGGCGGCGACATCATGCTGCGGCGCATCGGCCCAGCCGGTAAAGGCAGGCTCTGCCGGCTGAGAGGCCGTCTCGACCTGCGGCTCCGGCGCGTGTTCAAAAACAGGCTCCGGACGTTCCTCCGGCACCGAAGCGACGTCGCGCACCTCGGCATCACCGAATACCTTGGCATCATACATGCCGGCATAATCGGTCTCGTCACCCGTGATCCCGTAGTCAGGATCGGACCAAACGGCAGGCGCCGTTTCGGCAACAGCGACAGGCTCCTCCGGCTCAATCCGAGCGTCGACCTCGACGGGCTCCTCGACAGAAACTTGCGGCTCTGGCTCTGGCTCGGGCGCCGGCTCGCTCATATGCGCATCGGCCCAGTCGTCACCCGTCACGCTTGGTGCCGGGGTCTCCTGCCGCGCGTCTTCGCGATCGCCATAGCCATGATCGACGTCTTCCGCCGGCATCGCAGGATCGGGTTCCGGCTCGGCCATGCGGGTCTGTGCCGGGTATTCGGGCTCGGCGACCGGCTCGGATGCCGTCTGCATCCAGACGGGCTGCGGTTCCGGCTGCGTCTGCGGCTCGGACTCTGCCTGATCTTCCGGCTGCCATTGACCCTCCGGCTCAAAGGCAGGTGCGGCGACATCATCGACGGCCGGCAAGGCCTCGGCATGCTCGGACTCGACTTCCCGGATCGCGGCATCGAGCTTTTCCAGCTGCCGCTGCAGCATATGCTCCGGCGGACGCGGCGACATGTTCTCGAGCTGCCGGACAACGGCGGAACGGGCCTTTTCATAGACCCGTGCACGCATCTCCGGAGTATTGTTCGACAGGCCGTCCACGGCCCGTCGAATAACTGCGATAAAGTCAGCCATCAGCACTTTCTCTTGAAAGCCGGCCCGCCGTGCCGGCAAAAATCGTTAACCTTCAGATTAGTCCTCGAAGGGGTCCGTCACAAGTATCGTGTCGTCGCGTTCGGGACTTGTCGACAGAAGTGCAACCGGCGCACCGATCAGCTCCTCAACCTGACGGACATATTTGATCGCCTGAGCCGGCAGATCGGCCCATTTGCGGGCACCGACGGTGGATTCCTTCCAGCCTTCGAGCGTGATGTAGATAGGCTCGACACGTGCCTGGGCAGCCTGGGCGGCCGGCAGGTAATCGATTTCCTGGCCATCCAGCTTGTAGCCGACGCAGATCTTCAGCTCGTCGAGGCCATCGAGAACGTCGAGTTTGGTCAGTGCAATGCCGGTGATTCCATTGGTGGCAACCGACTGGCGGACCAGAGCCGCATCGAACCAGCCGCAACGGCGTTTGCGGCCGGTCACCGTGCCGAACTCATGGCCCTTCTCGCCGAGGAACTGGCCGATTTCGTCGGTGAGTTCGGTCGGGAACGGGCCTTCACCGACGCGCGTCGTATAGGCCTTGGTGATGCCGAGGATGTAGCCGAGCGAACCAGGCCCCATGCCCGAACCGGCAGCGGCCTGGCCGGCAACCGTGTTCGACGAGGTGACGAAAGGATAGGTGCCGTGGTCGATGTCGAGCAACGAGCCTTGAGCGCCTTCGAACAGGATGCGCGAACCCTTGCGACGTTCCTTGTCCAAGAGCACCCAGACCGAATCCATGAAGGGCAGCACACGATCGGCGATCGAGGTCAGCTCCTCCATGATCGTCTTGTGCTCGATTTCGGCCACGCCAAAACCGCGACGCAGCGCGTTGTGATGGGTGAGGATGCGTTCGACCTTGCCTTCCAGCGCGTCGAGATCGGCAAGATCCATGACTCGGATCGCCCGACGACCGACCTTGTCTTCATAGGCAGGACCGATGCCGCGACGGGTGGTGCCGATCTTGGTGCCGCTGTTCGAGGCCGCGTCTTCGCGCATGCCGTCGAGTTCGCGGTGCAGCGACAGGATAAGCGTGGCATTCTCGGCGATGCGCAGATTGTCCGGCGTGACTTCGACGCCCTGATCCTTCAGGCGGCCGATTTCGGCGATCAGGGCATGCGGGTCCACGACGACGCCATTGCCGATGACAGCCTTCTTGCCCGGACGCACGACGCCCGAGGGCAAAAGCGAGAGCTTGTAGGAGACGCCGTCGATAACGAGCGTATGGCCGGCATTATGTCCACCCTGGAAGCGGACCACGATATCCGCCCGTTCGGAGAGCCAGTCGACAATCTTGCCCTTGCCCTCGTCACCCCATTGCGAACCAATCACCACGACATTCGTCATTTCAGAATCCTGTTTAATGCGCAGCGTCTGCGCCCTACCCAAACCCGCGCATCTATACTGTGTTGTTTTTGGGAAATCGACCCGTTTTGCAGGGCGATTTGGCTTTTTGCGTGACAAAGGTCGACCCCTCGCCTATTTCCGAGCCAATTCGCGCCGTGAGGGATGCCCTCTGATGTTTCCCGGATTGGGCGCAGACATGCAGGGAAGAATGCCTTTGCCGATCCGCGCCTATGTCTATCTGGTCATCACCACGCTTCTCTGGGGCGGCAATACAATCGCCGGCAAGATGGCGCTCGGCCATGTCAGTCCGATGGCGTTGAGCTTTGGCCGTTGGGCCGTGGCAACCCTGGTGATTGCCTCGATCTCCATCCCGCAGATCCGCAAGGACTGGGACGTGCTGAAGGCCAACTGGAAGCTGCTGATCTTCTACGGCACCGTTGGTTACGCCGCCTTCAACGGCTTTCTCTATACGGCGCTGAAATACACGAGCGCGGTCAACGGGGCGATCGAACAGGGGGCGATCCCGGTCCTGATCTTCGTCATCAACTTCCTGCTCTTCCGCATTCGGGTATCCGGCATCCAGATCCTCGGCTTCGTCATCAGTTTTGCCGGCGCGGCCATCACCGCTTCGCATGGCAATCTGCAGACGCTCCTCACCCTGACCCTCAACTACGGCGATCTGCTGATGGGCTGCGCCGGCCTGGCTTATGCCGCCTACACGATCTCGCTGCGCTGGAAACCGGCCGTGCACTGGAAAAGTCTGATGGCCATGCCGGCGCTGGCCGCAGCGCTGACCAGCCTGCCGCTTCTCTGGTGGGAGGCGGGCGAAGGCCAGATGATTCTGCCCGACACGCGCGGCTGGCTGATCATTCTCTATTGCGGCCTCTTCCCCTCCCTGATCTCGCAGATCCTCTACATCAAGGGCGTGGAAGGAATCGGCGCCAACCGGGCGGGCCTCTTCATCAATCTCGTGCCTGTTTTCGGCACGCTTCTGTCGATCACCCTGCTCGGCGAAACGCTGGAAGTCTTCCACGTCGTGGCGCTCGCCCTCGTGCTCGGCGGGATCGCGATTGCCGAATGGGGCAAGCCGCGCGATCCGGCCAACACGACCGCCTAGCCGACCGAGAGGATCTCCACCTCGCCCTTCGCCAGCCGTGCCGCCGTCAGCCGGCCGGACTTGTAGCAATGCGTATCGAGGCTGACGCGGCCGGGGCCGACAAAGGCCTCGCGCATCGGCGTATGGCCGTGAAAGACGCGCACCGGCAAACCCGGCCCCAGATCGATGAACGAGCGTCGGATCCACAAAAGGTCGTCGTCCACCTGCTCATCAAGCGGCCGTCCCGGCCGGATACCGGCATGCACGAAGACCTCGGGGCCAACGGTCACCAGCACCGGCATGGACTGCAGGAACTCGACATGCGCAGGTGGGACCGCTGCGCGGACCGCCTGGCGCAGCGCGAAGTTGGACGCGGTAAACGCCCCGTGAGCCTCCAGATCGACGCCGTAGGATCGCAGTGTGTTCTCCGCTCCGTGGTCCAGAAACCAGTCGCCGGCCGGATCCCCCTCCAGATAGTCGAGGAAGGCATCGTCGTGATTGCCGCGCAGGCAGATGCGGTCGAAGCCGGCAGGCGGTGTGGCGTTGAGGTGATAGAGCACCGCCGCCGATTGTGGCCCGCGGTCGACATAGTCGCCGAGCATGACGATCAGTTTGCGCCCTTCACGCAGGCTCGCATCGTCCCGAATCGTCTCTTCCAGCGCCAGCAGCGGTTCGAGGCAGCCATGCACGTCGCCCACGGCATAGATGGTGGAATAGTTCCCCGGCTCGATCTCCAGCCGCGGCCGCCGCTCGCACGTATCAAGCTGTTCCGTCGGCATTCCGATATTCCTTTGCATGAGATAGGCGTCTGTCCGCTCCATCATGCATCGGCGCGGCACCCGACTGCAATGTTCTTTCCAGCCGTCGCGTGCTCGAATGCGCATCCAAAAAGGCAGCGGCCTGCACTGAATATGATGCTTTTCGAAGCCCGCTGTTTTGCCTTATCGGTCAAAAACAAGAGACAGCGAGGACCGGCCATGGCGAAACCCTTCTACTGGAATGAACTGGTGACGACGGATTTCGCCACGCTGTCTGCCGACACCACGATCGCCATCCTGCCGATCGCCTCGACCGAACAACACGGGCCGCATCTGCCGATCGCGACCGATGTCGCGATTGCCAACGGCATGCTGGCGGAACTGAAGGTCCAGCGCCCTGACGACCTCGACTTTCTCGTCCTGCCGACCCAGGAGATCGGCAAGGCCAACGAACATGTCTATGGTCCCGGCAGCCTGTCCTTCGGCCCGGAAATCCTCATCCCCGCCTGGACGGCGATCGGCGCCAAGGTCGCCGAAGCCGGCATCCGCAAACTCGTCATCGTCAATTCGCATGGCGGCAATGTCGATGTCATGAGCATTGTTGCCCGCGAATTGCGCGTCCGCCACCAGATGGTCGTCGTCTCCACCCAATGGGGCCGCTTCGGCAATCCCGAGGGCATGATCTCCGAGCATGAGAGCCGCTACGGCATTCATGGCGGCGAGGTCGAGACGTCGCTGATGCTGCATTTCCGGCCCGAACTGGTGCGCATGGACAAGGCTCAGAATTTCGTCTCGAAGGCCGAGGAGATCCGCGCCAACTCCAAATTCCTCACACCGCTCCCGCCCCATTCACTGGCCTGGATCGCGCATGACCTCAACCCGCATGGCGTGGTCGGCGATGCCTCCAAGGGCACGGCGGACAAGGGCGAGGCCATCTGCAAGCATCAGGTGGCCGGCTTCATCGAACTCCTGCGCGACGTCGCCGCCTATCCCCTCTCCAACCTCTACACGCCGGGCTGACACACCCTCAGCATCACGCGCTTCCGCGAATGCTTTCAGGGATATGGCCCCGGTCCTTGAGATCCTGAACCAGCACGATCAGTTCCTGCATCAGATATTCGATGAACAAGCTGGTGGCCGAATCGAGCGTGGCGCGTGCGCGGGCGAACAGCTTCATCGGCTGGTGGCGCACATGCGCCTCTGTGAGGGGCCGGAAGACCAGCTCCCCGCGCCGGCATTCGGCCAGCGCATCAAGCGGGTTGAGCAGCGTCAGCCCGGTGCCGGCCTTCACCAGCTGCTTCATCAATTCGGAGGAATTCGTCTCGACCACCGGATCGACCGGCAGCGGCAGGGGCGCCAGCGCTAAGTCGATGATGTTGCGCAGGCTGGTGCCTGATTGTGCCAGGACCAGCGGCTCCTGCACCACCTCGACCAGATCGATCGGCCCCTCCTCTTGTGCCAGCCGATGCCCGGGCGGCAGCACCACGCCGACAGGAACGTCGAAATTGGCGAGCGTCCGGATGCCCGGCGTTGCCGGTATGTTGAACCCTAGGCCGACATCCACCTCGCCTGTGAGCACTGGATTGATCGTCGTCACCCCGCCATCGCTGCGCAGCTTGATCTGCACCCGCGAGTGTTTGGCAATGAAACCCGAAAGGATCGCCGGCAACGGCCCTGAGGCAAGACCGACGGTCGTCACAAGCGACACTTTGCCGATCTGCGGCGTCTTGAGGCCCCTGAGCCGCCCCTCCAGCCGCTCGTAATTCTTCAAGACGTCGCGAATGTGCTCGACGCATAACTCTCCGGCCGCCGTCAGCCGCAGGCCTTTCGGCAAACGCTCGAAGATCGGTGCACCCAGTTCTTCCTCCAGCGCCAGGATCTGCCGATTGACCGCGGACGAGGCGACATTCAGCCGCGCCGCCGCCTTGCGGATCGAGCCGCATCGAACGATTTCATTGATATAGACGAGCTTTCGGGAGTGAAGCACGAGACCTCCGCTGCGCAAAAATTAGTCATGCCGCATCACTATGCAGCATTCTCGCGACCAGTGCAAAAAAGGCATCGATGCGGACGAATTTTGATGCTTTTCAAGACGCATGCCAGCCGCTCAAATGCCGGAAAAGGGAGCCTGAAAACAGGCCCCGCAACGGACAAGGGGAACGATCAATGCGCGACACGCTCACCAAGACAAGTCTCATCGCCCTTTTCGGCCTCGCGACATCGCTGGCCTCCACCTCGGCTGCCTTCGCCCTCGACGAAGTCACCTACGGCACCAACTGGCTCGCCCAGGCCGAACATGGCGGTTTCTACCAGGCCGTCGCCGACGGCACCTATGAGAAATACGGCCTGAAGGTTACGGTCGTCCAGGGGGGGCCGCAGGCCGCCAACCGCGCGCTTTTGATCGCCGGCAAGGTTGATTTCTACATGGGCAGCCCGCTCGGCGAAATGGACGCCGTGAAGGAAGGCATCCCGCTGATCGACGTCGCCGCCATCTTCCAGAAGGACCCGCAGGTCCTGCTCGCCCACCCGGATCAAGGCATCGAGAAATTCGGCGACCTCGCCAAGCTCGATTCGATCTTCATGGGCAAGGACGGCTACGTCACCTATTACGAGTGGATGAAGAAGAACTTCGAGGGCTTCACCGACGAGAAGTACAAGCCCTACACCTTCAACCCGGCCCCCTTCATCGCCGATCCGAAGTCCGCCCAGCAGGGTTACCTGACCTCGGAACCCTATGAGATTGAGAAGCAGGCCGGCTGGGCACCGAAAGTCTTCCTGCTCGCCGACAACGGCTACAACCCCTATTCGACGATGATCACCACCACGGCGACCATGGTTGAGACCAAGCCTGATGTCGTGCAGCGCTTCGTCGATGCCTCGGCCGAGGGCTGGTACAACTACCTCTACGGCGACAACAAGGCCGCCAACGACCTCATCAAGAAGGACAATCCGGAAATGACGGATGGTCAGATCGAATACTCGATCAAGAAGATGAAGGAATACGGCATCGTTGAATCCGGCGAAGCGCTGGACAAGGGCATCGGCTGCATGACCGACGAGAAGTACAGGGCCTTCTTCGACGCCATGGTCCAGATCGGCGTCCAGCCAGCTGATCTCGACTACAAGAAGGCCTACACCACCCAGTTCGTCTGCAAGGGCGTGGGGCTGGCGTTGAAGAAGTAATGAGACAACGGGGCGGAGGCGTTCCCCCCCTCTGCCCTGCCGGGCATCTCCCCCACAAGGGGGGAGACCGGCTGAGCGGTAGGCCCGTCGCCCGCTTTTGGAGTGCTGAACAGCGCGGCAAACGCGGCGCCCCGCTCTCCCCCCTTGTGGGGGAGATGTCACGCAGTGACAGAGGGGGGTATCCCACCTCGCAACGCCACCCCTGCCGCAACACCAGAATGCAACGCGGATGTATCGCGAGACAGAATGACCAGTTCGCCACCAACCGAAGACCCCATCACCCCGCCCCCTCCCGAACAGCGCCGGGCGCTTGTGGTGATGAAGGACGTGTCCAAGGTCTTTTCCAGCGGCACGGTCGCGCTGACAGGCATGTCGCTCACCGTCAATGGCGGTGAATTCGTCTCGCTGCTGGGACCTTCCGGCTGCGGCAAGTCGACGGCACTCCGGATCATCGCCGGCTTGGGCGACACCACGACCGGCAAGATCGACTGGCCGAGCTCCCGCATCACTGCCAAGGGCCTGCCCGACGGCGATATCTCCTTCGTCTTCCAGGAACCAACGCTGATGCCCTGGGCGACCGTCTTCGGCAATGTCCACCTGCCCCTGAAACTGCGCGGCATTTCAAAGCATGCGGCCCATGACGACATCATCGCCGCCCTCGACCGCGTCGGGCTGAAAGACTTCGCCGACGCCTATCCGCGCGAACTGTCGGGCGGCATGAAGATGCGAGTCTCGATCGCCCGTGCTCTGGTCACCAAGCCGAAACTGCTTTTGATGGACGAGCCCTTCGCGGCACTGGACGAAATCACCCGGCAGAAGCTGAACGACGACGTGCTGAAGCTCTGGAAGGAGACCGGCATCACCGTCATCTTCGTCACCCATTCCGTCTTCGAAAGCGCCTATCTCTCCAGCCGCATCGTGGTCATGAAGGCGCGGCCGGGGCGGGTTCATGCCGATTTCCCGCTGCAGACCAGCCTCGACCGCGACGCCTTCTACCGCACCTCGGAAGAGTACCGCGCGACATGTGAAAAGGTCTCCGGCTCCTTGATGGAGGCGATCGGTTTCCCCCTTGCCGCAGGAACGGAGTTCCACTGATGAGCAACGCGGCGCATGCCTCCCCCGCACACCCCCGTTTCACCGCGCTCTATGGCGAAACGCTCCTCAAGATCCTCGTGCCCATCCTCGTCGTCTGCCTGCTGATCGTCATCTGGCAGGTCGGCGTCTGGGTCTCCGGCGTGCCGCAATACATCCTGCCCGGCCCGATCGCCGTCGCCGGTGCCCTCTTCAAGGACTGGGGCACGCTGTCGCCCGCCCTCTGGGTCACCACCAAGATCACGCTGATGTCTCTGGCGCTGGCGCTCGCCGGCGGCGTCGGCATCGCCGTCTTCCTCGTGCAGTCGAAATGGATCGAGATCGCCTTCTATCCGATCACCGTCATCCTGCAGGTGACCCCGATCGTGGCGATCGCGCCCCTGATCCTGATCTACGCGCCCTCGACGCAGGTAGCACTCCTCATCTGCGCCTTCCTCGTCGCGTTCTTCCCGATCCTCTCGAACATGGTGCAGGGCCTGAAAAGCGTCGATCATAATCTCCTGAACCTCTTCGACCTCTATGGCGCCTCGCGTTGGCAGACCCTGCTTTACCTGAAGCTCCCCGCTTCGCTCCCCTATTTCATGACGGGGCTGCGCATCGGCGGCGGCCTCGCGCTGATCGCCGCCGTCGTTGCCGAATTTGCCGCCGGTTCCGCCGGTGCCGGATCGGGCCTTGCCTTCCGCCTGCTCGAGGCCCAGTTCCGCCTGAACATTCCGCGCCTGTTTGCCGCCCTGTTCCTGCTCTCCTGCCTGGGCGTGGTGATTTTTGCCATCACCTCCTTCATTTCCTGGCTGGCGCTGCATCGCTGGCATGAGAGCAGCCTGAAACGAGAAAACTGATGTCGAGCCCGGTCACCGCCCTTCCCGCCGCCAAACGTTTCGTGCTCGCCAATGCGACGCTGCCGCAGATCTGCGTCGATGGTGTCGAAGCCCCCGCCTGCGAGGGCTTGATCAGCGCCGACATCGTGGTGGCCGATGGCAAGGTCGAGGCGATCCTGAAGCCTGGGACCGCCCCATCAGGCCTGCCGTCCACGGATCTCCGCAACGGCATGGTCTGGCCGACCTTCGTCGACATGCACACCCATCTCGACAAGGGTCATATCTGGGACCGCCGGCCGAACCCGTCGGGCGATTTCATCGGCGCTCTGGAAGCCGTGAAGACCGATCGCGAGGCCCGCTGGTCGGCTGCGGACGTCAGAGCCCGCATGGAATTCTCGCTGAAGACAGCTTACGCCCATGGCACCAGCCTGATCCGCACCCATCTCGACAGCCTGGCGCCCCAGCACCGCATCTCCTTCGAGGTATTTTCCGAAGTCCGCGAGACCTGGGCCGGCAAGATCGACCTGCAGGCGGCCGCCCTCTTCCCCTTCGACCAGATCACCGACGAGGCCTTCTTCAAGGATCTGGTCGAGGTCATCGTCGCCAACAAGGGCCTGCTCGGCGGCGTCACCTATCTGATGCCGGGCCTCGACCAGAAGCTCGACATCCTGTTCCGCACCGCTTCGGAAAACGGCCTCGATATCGACCTGCATGTCGACGAGACGCAGGACAAGGAAACCCTTACGCTGAAGACCATCGCGGAAGCCAAGATCCGCAACGGCTTCGAAGGATCCGTCACCGTCGGCCATTGCTGCTCGCTCGCCCGGCAGGATGAGGAGGTGGCAAAACGCACCATCCATCTGGTGGCGGAGGCTGGCCTCTCGGTCGTCTCGCTGCCGATGTGCAACATGTATCTGCAGGACCGTCATGCCGGCCGCACGCCCCGCCAGCGCGGCGTCACCCTCTTCCACGAACTGACGGCAGCCGGCGTCGCCACCGCCGTCTCGTCCGACAACACCCGCGATCCCTTCTACGCCTATGGCGATCTCGATCCCGTCGAGGTTTTTCGCGAGGCGGTGCGCATCATCCATCTCGACCATCCGCTGGACACCGCAGCGAGGGTCGTCACCCGCACACCCGCCGACATCCTGAAGCGCCCCGACCACGGCCGCATCACCGTCGGCGGCCGCGCCGATCTCGTCCTCTTCAGCGCCCGCCGCTGGAGCGAATTTTTGTCCCGTCCGCAGGCTGACCGCATCGTGATGCGGAATGGCATGGGCATCGACCGCAGCCTGCCGGATTACCGAGACCTTGACCCGCTGCTTGGAGTTTAGCCATGGCCGACTACGCCCAAATCAAGGAAGAGCTGGCAGGCATCGCCGTCGAAGACAATCCGGCTCTGATCAAACAGAAGAGCCGTGACTTCTACTGGTATTCGCCGATCCTGAAGGAAGAACTCGACAATGTCGTCGGCGACCTCGTTATCTCGCCGACCACGGAAGAAGAGGTGATCCGGGTCTTGAAAGTCGCCTATGCCCATGGCGTGCCGGTCACCCCGCGCGGCGGCGGCACCGGCAATTATGGCCAGGCCATGCCACTCTCGGGCGGCATCGTGCTGAACCTCATCAACATGAACAAGGTGAAGGAGATCCTGCCCGGCCGCGTCATCTGCGAACCAGGCATCATCATCTCCGAACTCGACAAGCAGACCAAGACCCATTCCGGCCAGGAACTGCGCTTCCACCCCTCGACCGCCCAGACCGCGTCCGTCGCCGGCTTCATCGCCGGCGGCTCCGGCGGCGTCGGATCGATCACCTGGGGCGGCCTGCGCGATCTCGGCAACATCCTGCGTCTGCGTGTCGTGACCATGGAAGCCGAGCCGCGCGTGCTCGAACTCTCCGCCTGGGACCTGCAGAAGGTTTCGCACGCCTATGGCACCAATGGCATCATCACCGAAGTCGAAATGCCGCTCGCCCCCGCTTACGACTGGGTCGACGTCATCGTCGGTTATGACGACTTCATGGATGCGGTGAAATTCGCCGATGCCCTCGCCCACAAGAACGGCATCCTCTTGAAGGAAGTCGCCCCGATCGCAGCCCCGATCCCTTACGACTACTTCACCCGCCACAAGCCCTGGCTGAAGGAAGGCCAGTCCGTGGTGGTCCTGATGGTCGCCCCGCACTCGATCGAACCCTTCCTGGCGTTTGCCGAGAAGGTGAAGGGGGACGTGCGTTTCCGCTCCGACACGGTCGAGAGCATGAAGGGCATTCCGCATGCCTATGAGCTGGCCTGGAACCACACGACGCTGAGAGCGCTGAAGCTCGACAGCAACATCACCTATCTCCAGGTCCAGTATCCCGGTCCCGATCACGTCGAGAAGGTCAAGATCATGACCGAGCTCTTCCCCGACGAGGTGATCGGCCATCTCGAATTCATCAAGTTCGACGGCCAGATCCAGTGCGCCGGCCTGCCGCTGGTGCGCTACACGACGAAGGAGCGGCTGGAAGAGATCATCCGCATCCACGAAGAAAACGGCTGCCCGATCTTCAACCCGCACCGTTACACGCTCGAAGAAGGCGGCATGAAGCAGACCGATCAGGTCCAGCTCGCCTTCAAGAAGGAGACCGATCCAAAGGGTCTCTTGAACCCCGGCAAGATGATCGCCTGGGAGAACCCGGATTTCGATTTTGCGGCGGGCAAGAATTATCTGTTTCCGGGGCTGGAGGTGTTTGCGGAGGCTGGGGAATAGGGGAGCGACGGTGCGTGGGTGTGTCTCGCTATGCGCGGCTTGTGGGGTACCCCCCTCTGCCCTGCCGGGCATCTCCCCCTCAAGGGGGGAGATCGGAATGCGGCAGACGCCTTACCTGGCCAGAACCGTTTCAGTTCGGGGTTAGCGAATGAATACGTGAAATTATGAAACACGGCCCGACGAGGTAGCACCACCAGCAGCGATTGAAGGAATCGACACCGGCCTCCCATCCAATCTCCCCCCTTGAGGGGGAGATGTCCGGCAGGACAGAGGGGGGTACCCCACACGCCACACCAGACAGCTAAACCACTACCAAGGAACCAGATCCAACCGCCACTGACACCCATTCCGAAGGTACTCCCAGCCGAACCACTCGGCTCATGCAAACCTGACATGGCATCCCCTATCCCTCGGCATCTGGCGGCGAAGGATCGGGATGCTGGGACAAACGGCGCGGAAGTTTTCAACTGGACCCCGACTGTTGACGCAGCGGGCAACGACTTGGAGCTTTTGGCATGCGCGTACTCGTTCTCCACTCCCACCCCCTCGAAGAAAGCTTCGGCCGGGCGCTCTACAAGCTCACCTGCGAAAGCTTGGAAAAGGCCGGCCACGAGGTCGATGGCTGTAATCTTTACGAGGAGGGCTTCGACCCGGTGCTGTCGGCCCATGACCGTCGCGTCTATCACGACATCCCCGACAATCTGACGCTGGTGAAACCCTATGTCGACCGCCTCAAGAAGGCCGAAGCGCTTGTCATCGTCACCCCCGTCTGGAATTTCGGCTTCCCGGCCATGCTGAAGGGCTATTTCGACCGCGTCTGGCTGCCCGGCGTCTCCTTTGATCTGGTGGACGGCAAGCTCACGCCCACGCTCCGCCACATCAAAAAGCTCGCCGCCGTCATGACCTATGGCGCAACCCCGATGCGCGCCTTCCTCGCCGGCAATCCGCCGAAAAAGATCGTCAAGCGGGTCATCCGCGCCCAGATCAAGATCGGTGCCCCGGTCAGATATCTCGCCCATTACGACATGAACAACTGCACGGAAAAAACCCGCGCCGCCTTCATGGAAAAGGTCCGGCGCGAGATGGAGATGTTCTGAGCATCGATCGCCGCAAGGCCGGACAAACAAGTGCCAGACAAGCAAAAGGCCAGCCCGGTCAGGGCTGGCCTTCATTGTCTCAGGAGACCCGGATTACGGGGTCGTGGCCGGCGGCGTGGCCGGGGTGGTTGCCGGCGGCGGGGTCACCGGATCGGCAGCCGGCGGCGTGGCCGGGGCGGTATCGGCAGGCGGGGCTGCCGGTGCCGGGGCCGGTTCAGCCGGCGGGGTCGTTGCTGCGGGCGGCGTGGCCGGCTCGGTGGTCGAGGTGGCCGGAGCCGTGGTCGTTGCCATGTCGCGGTTGCCGAACACGAAGAAGGCGGCAGCTGCGATCACGACGATCAGCAGAATGGCGATGCCCCAGCTGGCGCCGCTCATCCCGGCGTTCTGGGTGACGTTCGGCCGCGTATCGAGGCGGGGATCAGGACGTTGGTCCATGGTGTAAACTCCTTGCTGGTGGCGGCGTGCATCTTCATGCTTCGCCGGCAGAATGGGTGGAATTGATCGGGCGTTCGATTACTGCACTACGCCGACGACCACGTAGGTGTCAGGGTCGACGATGACGCGCTGGTTGTTGACCACCGCATAGGCATAGGTCGGCTGCTCGGGGATCGGGGTCAGCACGATCTGCTTCGGCAGCGGCTGGCCGACGGCCACCTGCTGTTCGATGATCACCGGCTGAGCCGGGGCCGGCTGCTGCTGCACATAGGTGACCACGGGTGCCGGCGGCGGGGCAACGGCGGTGCCGGCAATTGCACCGACAACACCACCGACGGCGGCGCCAACCGGACCACCGACAATAGCACCTGTCACGGCCCCACCAGCAGCACCCGTTACGGTACCTTCCTGGGCGAGGACGGGCGACGCCATCGAACCAATGACCAGAGCTCCGAGAGCAAGAATCTTCGTCTTCATGGCTGCATCCTTTCCGTTAGTGACTGCCATCGACGACAAAAACACTCGGAAAGGCAAATTGTTCCGCGACCCTGACCATCCCTCTATTCTCGGCGTAAAAAAGAAAAAAGGCGAAGACGGCAAATATAAAGCGAAACTATGGCTAGAACGACCGACGGCGGTCAAAAGACTTTCGCGGCCGTTACCTCCACCTCGACAAGGAATTCTGGCCGAGTAAAGCCACCGACGACAATCAGGGTGGAAACGGGCTTGGGCTCAAGAGTATATCGGTCGCGCACGGCCATATAGGCGGGAAAATCTTCGCGTCTTGTTACAAAGCCGGATATGCGGATGACGTCGGCAAAACTCATCTCGGCCTCCGCCAGGATCGCCTGGATGGCCCCGAAGCAGAGTTCGGCCTGTCCGGTCACATCAGGTGGAATGCTGTCATCCGGACGGATGCCGAGTTGGCCCGAGGTGACCAGCAGGCTCGCCCCGGGTGGCACCAGCAGACCGTGATTGTAGTGACCGAAGGGCTTGCGGACAGACACCGGATTGAAGCTGCGTTTCATGGCGCTCGACCTTTCTCAGGACGACGGCGCAACGGGCGCCGTACGGTTGCGTTGCAGTTCATAGAGGATATGTCCGAACAGGGCGGCAAGCACGATCGGTCCGCCGACCAGGGTGCCGGCTGACGGAACCTCGCTCAGCACCAGCCAGACCCAGAGCGGCGTGAGCGGCACTTCGAGCGCCGTCAGAAGGCTTGCATCCGCCGCCGGCAACCGCCGGGTCGAGGCGGTGTAGAAGATCAGCCCCATGGCGTTCTGCACGATGGCAAAGAGGATGATGAGCCGCAGGTCGACCATGGTCACCGTCAGCGGCGCGGCAAACCAGAAGGTGACGAGCGAACACAGCCAGGCAGAGCCCGCCATCGCCGGCAGCATCGGCACCTCGCGATGCTTGCGCATCAGCGTCGCCATGGCAGCGACGCAGAGCGTCATCACGGCGGCTAGAAACTTGCCGAAAAGCCCACCGCTTGGCCCCTGTGCATCGGTCAGCATGACAACGACGCCGACCAACGCGACAGCACTGGCGATGAGGGTCGAGCGGCTGGGCCGTTCGCCGATGAAGACGAAGGCAACCGCCGCCGTCACAAAGGGCACGGTGGCATAAATCACCATCGCATCGGCAATCGCCGTGTAATACATCGAGCCGATGCCGGTCACCATGCTGGCGGCCGAGAAGACCATGGTCCAGACGCTCGGCCACCCCATGCGGCGCAGGATGCCGGGCACGCGGCTCCGTTCGAGATAGACGAAAAACAGGAAGACGCACGTTCCCGAGAACAGACCGCGCCAGAACAGCATGGTCATCAGGTCGGCCCCGATATGCCGGATGAACAATCCGGACGACGACCAGGCAAGCGCCGAAATGGCGCCGTAGACAAGGCCGAAGCGGTATTGACGCGGATCGTCGAGGCTCATGGCGGAGTGCTCATTGCCGAGCGGTCACCGTCAGCTTCCGTAGCCGACGATGCCCTTGATCTCGAGGAAATCGTGGATGCCCCAGTCGGCATATTCGCGACCGTTGCCCGATTGCTTGTAACCGCCGAAGGGCGCCATCGTGTCCCAGTCCGGGTAATTGAGATAGACGGAGCCCGCCCGCATCCGCGCCGCAACCCGCCGCGCATGCGCGATATCGGTCGACTGCACATAAGCCGCCAGACCATAGACGGTATCGTTGGCGATCTCGATCGCCTGCTCCTCGGTCTCGTAAGGCAGGATCGACAGAACCGGCCCGAAGATCTCCTCGCGCGCGATCGTCATGTCCGGCGTGACATGGCCGAAGATGGTCGGGCGGACATAGTAGCCGCGGTTGAGATTTTCCGGTCGGCCAGGCCCGCCGGTGACCAGCAGGGCGCCCTCTTCGATCCCGACCTCGATCAGCCGCTGGATCTTGTTGAACTGCACATCGCTGACGACAGGGCCAAGAACGGTGTCCTCGGCCTGGGGATCGCCGACCTTGAAGGTTTCGGCCGCTTCACGCGCAATCAGAAGCGCCTCGTCATGCCATTCGGCCGGCACCAGCATGCGGGTCGGCGCATCGCAGGATTGGCCGGAATTGCCGAAGCAACCTTCGACGCCCTTGCGCACCGCCGTTTCCAGATCGGCATCGGGCAGGATGATATTGGCCGACTTGCCACCGAGTTCCTGCGCCACGCGCTTGACCGTATCCGCCGCCGTCTTGGCAACGATGATGCCGGCCCGGGTCGAGCCGGTGAACGACACCATGTCGACATCCGGATGCCCCGCCATCACCTGGCCGACATCCGGACCACGCCCCTGGACGAGGTTGAACACGCCCTTCGGCGTGCCGGCCGCTTCCATCACTTCGGCGACGATGACGCCGGAGATCGGCGCGATTTCGGACGGCTTCAGCACGACCGTGCAGCCGGCAGCAATGGCAGGCGCCACCTTGCAGACGATCTGGTTGAGCGGCCAGTTCCACGGCGTGATCAGCGCGCACACACCGATCGGTTCGCGCACGATCATGGTGGTGCCGCGCAGTTCGGAAAATTCGAAGCGCTCGAAGGCGGCGATGGTCGCTTCCAGATGCGCCCGGCCGGCCCATGCCTGGGCATCGCGGGCAAAGGCGATCGGCGCGCCCATTTCACGGCTGACCGCCTGGGCAATATCCTCGTAGCGCTCGTTATAGACATCGAGGATGCGCTTGAGCAGCGCCAGCCGCTCCGCAGGCTCGGTCACCGAAAAGGTCGAAAAGGCAGCTTTTGCAGCCGCAACCGCCCGGTCGACATCGCCTTTGCTGCCGACCGAGATTTGCGTATAGGCCTCCTCCGTCGAGGGATCGATGATATCCAGCACGGCCGGCACCATTGGATCGACCCATGCGCCGTCGATAAAGAATTTCAGGGAGTTGGACATCATGCCTCCAAGGCCTGCGAAAATTGACGGATCACTATTGGCCACACTGGGCGGGACTTCAAGCGACAGAACACCGGAAGGCGACCAATCCCCAACCACCGCGAGGGGTCAGCGCTCGAACCGGTCCAGCATGCGATACCAGGCGACATGCGCAGCCACTCCGATCCGCCGGAAACGATGAAACGGGATCGGGGAGATCGGCGTGAGCGGGAAAGGCAGGACGGCAGCGTCACCCGTTGCCGCATAGGCGGCCAGGCACGGACCGAGCGCCGTCATCAGCCCGATACCCCGGCCCTGGCAGCCAGCGACCATGAACAGGCCCGGCTCCGGCTCGTGCAGATGCGGCAGATAATCAGGCGTCATGGCGACCCGTCCAAACCAGCGATGTGTGATCGGCGTTCCCTGCAGCTTGGGAAACAGCCGCAACATGGCGTGCTCCAGATGGAGCCAATCGGCGGCGGACTGCGGTTCGCGCATCGGCCCTCGCCCGCCCATCACCAGCCGCCCGTCGGGACTTCGGCGGTAGTAGACGAGAATGCGCCGGCTGTCAGAGACCGGCTGCCCGCCCGGCAACACCTGATCGAGGAGTTCTGCCGGCAGCGGCGCGGTGGCAATCTGAAAGGAGTGCAGCCAGACGAGGCTCCGGGCCAAGCCGGGAATGAGCCCATCGGAATAGGCATTGGTCGCGACGAGCACTTTTTTGGCAAGCAGCGTTCGCCCCCGATCGGTGGAGGCCGCCCACAGCGCGTCTCTCGACTGCAGCCGTGTCACCGCCTCGTCAAGCAGCAATCCGGCCCCGCAGCGGGTCGCCAGCCGTGCCAGCTCGACCACCAGCGCCAGCGGATTGACCATGCCGGCGCGGCGATCCAGCCAGCCGCCGCAATAGTCATTCGCCCCGGTCAGCAGTGAAATCTCCGCCTCATTGAGCAGCATCACATCGGCGCCGCGCAGGCGCCACTCGCGGTTCCGCTGCACGGCGGCCTGCATGGCGGTGCGCGTATGTGCCGCCTGGATCCAGCCATCGCGCTGATGCTCGACGGGCAGCCCCTCCGAACGGATCAGGTCGAAAACGGCATCGGCCGTACCGGCAGAGAAGTCGGCCAGCCGCTGGCCGGCCTCGTCTCCAAGGATCTGGCACAGCGTCTCGGGATTATGTTTGAGACCGGGAATGACCTGTCCGCCATTCAAGCCGGATGCGCCCTCGCCCACCCCCCGCGCTTCGATCACCTGGACTTTCAAGCCCTGTCGTGCCGCGTGATAGGCCGCTGACAACCCCTGATAGCCGGCGCCGATCACGAGCAGATCCACCTGCCCGTCGATCAATGCTTGCGACACCACATCAGCGGGCCGGCGCCAGACTGGCGAACCCGGCAAAGGGGAGAGCATGTAGAAAAACCTGAAATGAGATCAAACGTATCGTCTGATCTTGACGAATGCTGTGTCAAAATCCACCAACGTCAGGCTGTAAATATATCTGACAGTAAAATGGATATGTTTTGCAATCGTATATTTCAGCAATACTAATTAAGCGCTTTCCGATGTCGGATTTTCAGGCAACTGCCACTCGATGGCGCTTCTGCCCTGTTGAACCAGGGAATCATTCGCCTGTGAAAAATGCCGGCAACCGAAGAAACCATTATGCGCCGACAATGGCGAGGGATGCGGCGCCTTCAGCACCAGATGCCGCGACCGGTCGACGAAAGCCGCTTTCTTCTGCGCATAGGAACCCCAGAGCATGAAGACGACATGCTCGCAATCCTCGTTGACCGCGCGGATCACCGCATCGGTGAACTGCTCCCAGCCTTGGCCCTGATGGGAGGCCGCCCGCGCCTCTTCCACCGTCAGCACGCTGTTGAGCAGCAACACGCCCTGGCGCGCCCAGTGTTCGAGGAAGCCGTGCCGCACAGGCGCAATGCCGAGATCGCTCTGCAGCTCCTTGTAGATGTTCACCAGCGACGGCGGAATGCGCACGCCGGGCTGCACACTGAAGCAGAGCCCATGCGCCTGTCCTGCCCCATGATAGGGATCCTGGCCGAGGATCACCACGCGGACCTCATCGAGCGGCGTCAGGTCGAGCGCCCGGAAATACTCAGGCCCTTTCGGGAAGATATGTTTGCCGGCCGCCTTCTCACGCTGCAGAAACGCCTTGAGATCGCGCATATAGGGCCGCGTGAACTCCTCCCTCAGCACAGCCTTCCAGCTGTCCTCGAGCCTGACTTGCGCCTCCGCCATTGCTGCCGCTCCCTCTTCTCGCTTACATGGTGCAGACGATAGAGGACCCGTGACCGGGTCTGTCAACCTCAAGCCGAACGGAGCGCACAAGAGAACCGTGACGCCCTTTTTCAGACTATGGCAACGCCACCGCATCCTGACGTCAGCCTTTGTGGCGGCGATGGCGCTGGCGCTCTTTTTTGCCGGAAGAACGATCTTCTTCGTTGCCTATTGGAGCGACCCGGTTCGCCAGGACCTGCCACCGGCCCCCTGGATGACGATCGGTTACGTCGCCCATTCCTGGCATGTGCCGGTCGAAAACCTCGCCCGCGGTCTCGACCTGCCGCCCCCGCCAAAGGATGGCCCGCGACCGTCGCTGGAGCGACTGGCCAAGCAACGCGGCCAGAGCTTCGAAGCGTTCAAGGCCGAGATCGAGGCCTCACTCGCAGACCTGCGCCGTCAGGGCCTGACGAAATGACCCTGACCGAGACGCTGCTTGCGGCCCTTCCATCCTATGGGCTATCGCTGCTCGGCATCATCGTATGCGTGAGCTGCCTCGGCGCGCCGCTGCCCGCCTCGGTCGTCATGATGCTGATGGGCGCCCTTGCCGCCGCCGGCGACTTCACGCTTTGGATCGTCATTGTCGTGGCGCTGGCCTCTGCCGTAGCGGGGGACCAGCTCGGTTATATCATCGGGCGCACCGCCGGCCGACGGCTGGTGCCGCTGGTCGCGCGCAATCCGTCGCGCCGCAAGGCGATCGAGCGGGCGGAACGGGAAATGGAAGAACGCGGCAATGTCGCGGTCTTTCTCACGCGCTGGCTGCTTTCACCCCTTGGTCCCTATCTCAACCTGATGGCCGGGGCCTCCGGCTTTTCCTGGCCGCGCTTCACGCTGGCGGGCCTGCTTGGAGAGACGGTCTGGGTTGGCCTCTATACAGGGCTTGGCGCAACCTTCAGCGAAAGCGTCACGCAGATGGCCGAGATCAGTGGCAACATCAGCGGCTTTCTGGCCGCCGGCGCTATTGCCGCATTCCTCGGCTTCAAGCTCCAGCAAGCCATGCGCAGCAAGGATTGAATGCCTGCACGGCCCCGAAAACAGGCCTTCGCCGAACTGTCACACAGCGATGTTATCCGGGGGAGAATATCCGGAGACTCGCCATGACATTTCTGATCTGGTTTGCCGTGATCGCCCTACTCGTCCAGCTCGCAAGCATCGCGTTTGTCATTGCGACCAGGATGCTCCACCGGAGAGGCGCGCATCGGCCGATCTCTAAGCCGCCGGTCACGCTCATCCGGCCGATCTGCGGGCTCGAGAACAATCTGGAGCGCTGCCTCGCCTCGTCCTTCCGGCTCGACTGGCCGTCTTACGAGCTTCTCTTCTGTGTTGCGCGGGCGGACGACCCGGCAGCGGCGCTGGCCCAGCGGCTGATGGCGGAGAACCCGCATATTCCCGCGCGCCTGCTGGTCGGCGAGGACCTGTTCAGCGTCAATCCGAAAATGAACAACGTCGTCAAGGGCTGGCGGAATGCCCGGCATGACTGGGTCGTCATGACCGACAGCAATGTGCTGATGCCACCGGACACCATTGCCCGGATGATGGCGCGCTGGGACGGCAAGACCGGTCTCGTCTGCTCGCCGCCGGCGGGAACGGAGCCGACGAATTTCGGCGCCATGCTTGAAAGCACCTGGCTCGACAGCTTCCAGGCCCGCTGGCAGCTCTTTGCCGATGCGGCCGGCTTCGGTTTCGCCCAGGGCAAGTCGATGCTGTTCAATCGACACCTCATCACCGAACTCGGCGGCTTCGAACGCCTCGGTGAAGAGGTCGCGGAGGATGCCGCAGCCACGATCCTGATCCGCAATGCCGGCTTGAAGGTCCGGCTGGTGCGCGAGCCTTTCCCGCAGCCACTCGGCAATCGTGACATCGCCGCCGTATGGAAGCGCCAGTTGCGCTGGGCCCGCCTGCGCCGCGCCTCCTTCCCGCTCTATTTCCTGCCCGAGGTCTTCACCGGCGCCACGCTGCCCATGGCTGCCATGGTGGCACTTGCGCTCAACGGCAATCTTCCGGCCTGGACGCCGCTCGCCTATCTCATGGCCTGGTACGGTGCCGAGGTCCTGCTCGCGCGCACCTATGGCTGGCCGACTGGCTGGCGCATGCTTCCCGCCATGCTCGCCCGTGATCTGCTGTTGCCGGCCCTCTTCGTGTCAGCCTGGTTCGGCAGCGGGTTCGAATGGCGCGGCAATGCGATGACTGTTGCCGACAACGACAATGGGCGCACGACCCGCATCCGCCAGGCCGTCGCACGCACGCGCGACAAGGCCCGCGAAAAGGCGCGTGCGCTGGTTGCCGCCCGCAGCCTCTGAACCTCCGTCATCAAAAAAGCGGGCAGGACCGCATCGCGATCGCTGCCCGCAAGAGGGAGGTTGTTTTGCCGGTCAGATGGTGCCTTGGCTCATCTGCTCGGCGATGTAATCCGCCTGTCGGATCGCAAGAGAAACGATCGTCAGGGTCGGATTCTCGGCTGCCCCGGTGGTGAACTGGCTGCCATCGGAGACGAAGAGATTGGCGATGTCGTGGGTCTGGCCGTGTTTGTTGACCACGCCGTCCTGCGCCTTCTCGCTCATGCGGTTGGTCCCGAGATTGTGCGTCGACGGATAGGGCGGCGTCGGGAAGGCACGATGTGCGCCGACCGCCTCGTAGAGCGCGACACCCTGTTTGTAAGCATGATTGCGCATCGCCTCGTCGTTGGGATGGTCGGTAAACCAGACGTCGGGGATCGGCATGCCATACTTGTCCTTCAGTTCACCATGCAGCTTCACCGCATTCTGCTCCTGCGGCATGTCTTCGCCGACGATCCAGAGGCCCGCCATGTTGGCATAATTGTCGAGCGCCGACGTGAACGACCGGCCCCAGCCGCCCGGATCGAGGAAGGCCGCCATGAAGGGCAGGCCCAGCGACAGCGTCTCGAACTCGTAGCCGCCGACGAAACCACGTGACGGATCGTGCCGCGCTTCGTCTCTGATAATCCCGGCCATGGTGGTTCCGCGATACATGTGAACCGGCTTGTCGAATACGGCATAGACCGAGCCGGTCGTGTGGCGCATGTAGTTCTTGCCGACCTGACCGGACGAATTGGCAAGCCCGTCCGGGAATTTCGACGAGGCGGAATTGAGCAGCAGCCGCGGGCTTTCGATCGAGTTGCCGGCGACGCAGATGATGCGGGCCTTCTGGCTTTGCAGCTTGCCGTCCTTGTCGGCATAAACGACAGCGGTCACCTTGCCCGACGCGTCATGCTCGATCTTGACCACATGCGAATTCGGCCGCACCTCCAGTTTGCCGGTCGCCTCGCCCTTCGGGATTTCCGTATAGAGCGTCGACCACTTGGCGCCCCACTTGCAGCCCTGGAAGCAGAAGCCGGTCTGCTGACAGCTCATGCGGTCGTCGCGGTCGGCGGAATTGATCGCCATATTGCCGGTGTGACATTCCTTGTAACCCAGCTTGTCAGCCCCGGCCTTCAAGACCTTGAAGTTATTGTTGCCGGGCAGACCTTCGATCCCGTTGGTGCGGGTCACGCCCATCTTGTCCTCGGCCTTGGCGTAGTAGGGCTCGAGATCGGCAAGCGTGATCGGCCAGTCGAGCAGGTTGGCGCCTTCGACCTTGCCGTAGTGGGTCAAAGTCTTGAATTCGTGCTCCTGGAAGCGCAGCGAGGCGCCCGCCCAGTGGGTGGTGGTGCCTCCAACGGCCTTCACGATCCAGGCCGGCAGGTTGGGAAAGTCCTTGGAGACGCGCCAGCCGCCGCCGGTGGTGCGATGGTCGAGCCAGGCGAGCTGGGCAAAGCTGTCCCATTCGTCATTGATGAAGTCTTCGTGCTCGATGCGCGCACCGGCTTCGAGCACGACCACGTCGATGCCCTTCTGGGCAAGTTCGTTGGCAAGCGTGCCGCCGCCTGCACCGGAACCGATGATGACGACCACGCTGTCGTCGTTGAGATCATAGGGCGCTGCCATGTTTTCCTCCCGGGAAATCGGTCATAGGGGTAAACGCCGCCGGTCCCATCCGCGATGGGCCTCCTTCCGGCGACGATGAATGCGTGTCTTGGGGTGAACTCAGAGCCAGGTGATGTCGTCGAACCCGCGCTGGATGTAGCCGCCCTTGGAATAGGACTCGCCCTCGTAGCCGAAGATCGGCCAGATCTCCTTCTGGTTATAGAGGCTGACCACGAGGTCGCCCCGCACCGCCTGGAAGAAGGGCGTCGTCTCGATATCCCGCAGGATTGCCACGCGATCATCCTCCCAGCCCAGCCCGCGATAGCCGCCGGCGCCCGCACGCTTGTCGAGATCGGCAATGCCCTCTTCGATCAGCACCTTGTGCTTCTCGTCCTTGGCCGCCATCGTATCCTGGCCCTTGACGGCCGCCGCATAGAAGCGGTCGGCGAGCTGGTCATGCGGATAGATGTCACGCGCCATCTTGATGAGCGTCGCGAGCGTATCCGGCTTCAGCGCGGTGGCTTCCAGGCCCCAGGCCTGCTCGGGACAGATCACCGCCGTGCCGGTAACCATCAGCACGGCGCCGGCCGCACCCGTCTTCAGAAGCTGGCGGCGCGACATGCCGCCTGTCTTGTCGAGTATCGTAACCACGTCATTCTCCTCCCATGAAATGATGCGCGACGGCCAGCCGCCGTCACCGAAGGCTGGCGCGAAACCGCGCCCGCCGGCTGCAGGATTGTGGGACCGGGAGCTCCTCTTCCCCCGGTCGCACGATCATTTGTAGCGTCCGTGCCGTTGCAGGACCTCGATCTTGTATCCGTCCGGATCGGTGATGAAGAAAAAGCGCGCGAGCAGAGCGCCGTCCCGGTTGAACTCGACGATCTTGTTCGGGTTCAAGCCGAGATCGGTCAGCCGCTGATGCTCGGCATCGAGATCCGAGACGCTCAAGGCGAGATGGCCATAGCCGTTGCCGAGATCATAGGCCTCCTCGCGACCCTTGTTGACCGTCAGCTCCAGCTCGAATTCGCTCTCCGAATTGCTGAGATAGATCAGGGTAAAGGTTTCGAAATCGAGACGGTCCGCGATCTCCAGCCCGAAGGCTTTCGTGTAGAAGGCGAGCGACCGCTCTTCTTCCAGAACGCGGATCATTGAATGGATCATTTTCGCCAATGGGCTGCTCCTCGCATGCTGACAAATGTCATGCAGGAAGAATGTCCCGATTTGGCATCTGGATGGTAGCAGCCCATTACCGCAGCCGATTTTTTCCCGGTCCGCCCGGGCCATTCTTCGCATCCAAGCGAGGCAGTTTAGCGAAGAGCGAAATTGACCACGGCAGCGGCTGGCAACATAATGCGAAAAAAGACCGAAGAACGATAAATCAGGGAGGAGCATGCCATGTGTGAAGTCTTTGCAGGACAGGACCCGGCCCGCTACCGCGCGGTCAACCGCTCCGTCCGCATCGGAGGCCACTCGACCAGCATCCAGCTGGAAGCGGCCTTCTGGGTGCTGATCGACGAAATCGCCGCGAGCCAGAATTTCTCGACATCCCGCTTTCTCTCGACGCTCTACGATGAGGCACTGGAGATCAACGGCTCTGTCTCGAACTTCGCGTCGCTCTTGCGCACCAGCTGTCTGATCTATCTGATGAGCAAGGCTGAGCATCCGGGCGAACCGCAGCAGTTCCACATTATCGCCGCCGAGTAAGCGGCACAAAATAAGGCGGCCCGACTGGTGCCGGGCCGCCCTTCAGTTCCGACTACCGTCCTGGCAGGACGATTATTCGGCCGCCTGCAGCACGGGCTGCGCCTGCGGCATGTCGGCCTCTTCCAGCACCTTGCCGCCGAGCGCCGCATGGAACAGCGTCTCGTCGAGTTCGCCTTCCCACCGGGCGACGACCACGGTTGCAACGGCATTGCCGATGAAGTTGGTGATGGCGCGGCATTCCGACATGAAGCGGTCGATGCCGAGGATCAGCGCCATGCCGGCGACCGGCACGGAGGGTACGACCGAAAGGGTTGCGGCGAGCGTGATGAAGCCGGCCCCGGTGATGCCGGCCGCCCCCTTCGAGCTCAGCATGGCAACCGCCAGAAGCAGGATCTGCTCGCCGAGCGACAGCTGAATGCCAGTGGCCTGGGCGATGAACAGCGCCGCCAGCGTCATGTAGATATTGGTGCCGTCGAGGTTGAAGGAATAGCCGGTCGGGATAACGAGGCCGACGACCGAGCGCTTGCAGCCAGCCTTTTCCATCTTGCTCATCAGACCCGGAAGCGCTGCTTCCGACGAGGACGTGCCGAGGACGAGCAGCAGCTCTTCCTTGATGTAGCGGATCAGCGCCAGGATCGAGAAGCCGTTGTAGCGTGCGACGGCACCGAGGACCACGGCGATGAACAGGAAGGATGTGAGGTAGAAGGTGCCGATCAGCATGGCGAGGCTGGTGACCGAGCCGATGCCGTATTTGCCGATGGTAAACGCCATGGCGCCGAAGGCACCGATCGGGGCGGCCTTCATCAGGATGGCGACCAGCTTGAAGACAGGCGCGATGACGGCCTGCAGGAAGTCAGTGACCGGCTTGCCGCGTTCACCGACCAGCGCCAGCGAAATGCCGAAGAGCACCGAGAAGAACAGCACCTGCAGGATGTCGCCATCCGCAAACGCACCGACGATGGTCGTCGGGATGATGTTCATCAGGAAGCCGATGATGGTCGAGTCATGCGCCTTTTCGGTATAGGTCGCGACGGCCTTTGCATCGAGGGTGGCCGGATCGATATGCATGCCGGCACCCGGCTGCACGACGTTCGCTACGATCAGGCCGATGATGAGGGCGAGTGTCGAAAATGTCAGGAAGTAGATCATCGCCTTGCCGGCGACACGACCAACCTTCTTCATGTCGCTCATGCCGGCAATACCGGTGGCGACCGTCAGGAAGATGACCGGGGCAATGATCATCTTGACGAGCTTGATGAAGGCATCGCCCAGCGGCTTCAACTGCGCGCCAATTTCCGGATAGAAATGGCCGAGCAGGATGCCGGCGGCGATCGCCGCGAGAACCTGGACATAGAGATGTTTGTAGAAGGGCTGACGGCCCACGGGTGTATGCCCTGCGGTATCGATCTGCATGATGTCCTCCATGGTCGCCCTGACGGAACAAGTTCCGGCCTCCCGGGCGGTTGCTGAATTGAACGGCAGCCAATGCCGCCTACAAATCCTTCAGCAAGGCGCGTGCCACTTCGAACAAAGTCGAATAACACTATGTTTTAAAATAATTTTTGCGATATCTCGACAAAATACATTCAGTGGAATGAGCGAAATTCCACACAAACCCCTTGGAAAATTGTGCGAAGTATCGCACTCTTAACCCCTCAAGAAACAGGGGCAGCGAAGTCCTGTCATGCAGCCACGTCACTGGATCATCTTTGTTCTTATATCCGGCGCCATGCTGCTCGCAGGCGTCTATTTCGGGGAAGAGACATTCCGCCAATCCGCCGTCACCCGCTTGGCGGAGGAAACGAAGACGGATGCGGAACTGAAGCGCGCGCTGCTTCTCGCCGTGCTCGACCGCTCGCGCAGCCTGCCGCTGGTGCTGTCGGAGGATCCGGATCTTGCCCGCACGCTGACAGGCGAAAACCCGACCGACATCGCGCGGCTGAATGGAAAGCTGCAGCGCCTGGCCGAAAACACGCATGCCTCTGCGATCTATGTCATTCGCGGCGACGGCATGGCCATTGCCGCCAGCAACTGGAACCGCCCGGACAGCTTCGTCGGCAGCAATTATGGGTTCCGTGACTATTTCAGCAAGGCCTTCGCCACCGGCAGCGCCGAGCAATATGCACTCGGCAGCGTCAGCCGGCGGCCCGGCCTTTATCTGTCACGCCGGATCGCGTCAAACTCAGGCGCTCCACTTGGCGTCGTTGTCATCAAGGTCGAGTTCGAAGAACTCGAGGAAAGCTGGCGTCGGTCCGGCAAGCGAACCTTCGTCACCGACAGCCACGGCATCGTGCTGATCACCGGCGTACCCGCCTGGCGCTTCCTGACCCTCTTCGACATTCCGCCCCGCGAGCTGAGCCAGATCCGCGACAGCCTCCAGTTCGGCGAAGCGCCACTGACGCCGATCCCCATCTGGAAGCTGCAGGCGTTTGACGGCGACATGATGGTGGCGACGGACACGGGTGCCGAAGCAGGCGCACCCCATCAGACCCATTTTGCCACCACCCTGGGGGTGCCCGGAACCAGCTGGGCCTTGCATGTACTGGCACCCGCGACGGAAGCGCTGGACTCCGGCGCCTGGGAAGGCCGACTGGTCGTGATCAGCATCGGCCTGCCCCTCATCGCCGCCGCCGCCTGGCTCCTTTATCTCAGCGGGCGCGCCGCCCGCCGCCGCGCCGCCGAGCAGGCCGCCCTTGCCGAACTCGAACGCCAGGTGGGCCGCAGGACACTGGAACTGACCGAAGCCCGCGACCGGCTCCAGGCGGAAATTGCCGAGCACAGGGCGACAGACATCCGATTGCAGGGCGTGCAGCAGGACCTGGTCCAGGCCAACCGGCTGGCGATCCTCGGCCAGGTGGCGGCCGGCGTGGCGCACGAGATCAACCAGCCGGTAGCAACGATCCGCGCCTATGCCGACAATGCGAAATCCTTTCTCGATCGGGGCAATGCAGAAACCGCGAAGGACAATCTCGGCTTGATCGCCGATCTCACCGACCGGATCGGTGCCATCACCGGCGAATTGAAGGGCCTTGCCCGCAAAGGGCGGCAAACGGCAGAACCGGTCGGCGTGAAAGCCGCAATCGACGGCGCACTCTTTCTGCTGAAGAGCCGCTTTGCCGGCAGTTTCGATCGCCTGACGATCGGTGACATCCCCCAGGATGTCACCGTTTTCGGCCAACGTATCCGTCTCGAGCAAGTGCTGATCAACCTCCTGCAGAACGCTTTGGAAGCAATCGAGGGGCAGGAGAAGGCCACCATCAGCATCGGCCTGGCACGCCTTTCCCCCGACGAAGTGGACTTGACGGTGAGCGACACCGGCCCCGGCCTGCCGGACCGCGTGCGCGACAACCTCTTCATTCCCTTCACCACCTCCAAGGAAGGTGGCCTCGGGCTCGGACTCGTGATCGCCCGAGACATCGTCACGGAATATGGCGGCCGGCTTGCGGTCGACACCGGGCCGAAGGGAACGACCTTCACGATTACCCTGAAGAGGGCTTCGACATGAACATCGAGATCATCCTTGTCGACGACGACCAGGCGCTGCGCCGGGCCACACGCCAGACCCTCGAACTGGCAGGTTATGTCGTCAGCGATTTCGCCGCCGCGCAGCAGGCCCTTACCCAGCTGTCGCGGGAAAGCGAGGCCGTCGTCGTCACCGATATCCGCATGGCCGGCATGGACGGGCTCGAACTCTTCGCCCGCCTCCGTAGCCTCGACCCGGATCTGCCGGTGCTGCTGATCACCGGTCATGGCGATGTCGACATGGCCGTCAAGGCGCTGCACGACGGCGCCTACGATTTCATTGCGAAACCCTTCCCCGCCGACCGCCTTGTCCAGAGCGTGGCGCGCGCGGCGGAAAAGCGCCGGCTGGTGATGGAAAACCGGCGCCTGCGCGAGGCCGCAACCACGACGCCGGACGACCTGCCTCTCATCGGCCAGACGCCCGCCATGGAGCATCTGCGCCAGACATTGCGCCAGATCGCCGACACCGATGTCGACGTGCTGATCGCCGGCGAAACTGGTAGCGGCAAGGAAGTGGTCGCCACCCTCCTCCATCGCTGGAGCCGGCGTTCCAAGGGCAACTTCGTCGCGCTCAATTGCGGCGCCCTGCCGGAAACCGTGATCGAGAGCGAACTCTTCGGCCACGAACCGGGCGCTTTCACCGGCGCCCAGAAGAAACGCGTCGGTCGCATTGAGCATGCAAGCGGCGGCACCTTGTTTCTCGACGAGATCGAGAGCATGCCTTTGCCCACCCAGGTAAAGATGCTCCGGGTTCTCGAAATGCGCGAGGTGAGCCCGCTCGGCACCAACGACATACGCCCTGTCGATCTGCGCGTCGTCGCCGCCGCCAAACTCGATCTCGGAAACCCCGCCGAGCGCGGCGAGTTTCGCGAGGATCTCTATTATCGGCTGAACGTGGTGACGGTCTCGATCCCACCGTTGCGGGAACGCCGGGCCGATATTCCCGTGCTCTTTGCCCATTTTGCCGCCCGTGCCGCCGAACGCTTCCGCCGCGACATTCCGGCCATCACCAACGATGTGCACCGCCACCTGGAGAGCCACGACTGGCCGGGCAATGTGCGCGAGCTCTCCCACTACGCCGAACGCGTCGTGCTCGGCATCACGCCGCCACCGAAGCCGTCATCGGGTTCGCCGACGGCGGGTCTCAGCCTGCCCGAGCAGATGGAGCGGCATGAGGCCGAACTCATCCGCGCGGCCTTGAGAGAAAACAGCGGCGACGTGCGCTCGACGCTTGAGGCCCTCGGCATTCCGCGCAAGACCTTCTACGACAAGCTCCAGCGCCACGGCATCAACCGGGCAGAGTATCAGTAACCGGTCGAACCCGAGGAAGCGCCGTCCTTTGACGCCGCATCCGGATTGCGCATCTGTGCCGCCATGGCCGCAGCCGCATTGGCCAGAAGCCAGGTATCCGTGCCATTTGCCATGAAACGCACCCCGGCGCGGCGGGCAAGCGCGATCATTTCGGGGTCGCCGGTCATGATGCCCGCCGGCTTGCCGGCAGCCTTGATCTTGCCGATCAACATCTCGACCGTTTCCATCACCTCCGGCACGATCGCCTTGCCGCCATACCCCATGTCGGCAGAAAGATCGGCAGGACCGATCAGGATCGCATCGACACCTTCCGTGGCGACAATGGCGTCGACATTCTCGACACCGAGCCGGCTTTCGATTTGCCCAATCAGGCAGACCTGATCATCCGCCGTCTCGGCATAGTCGGCGATCCGGCCGAAATTCGAGGCGCGCCCCAGGCTCGCGCCCATGCCTCTGATACCGAAGGGCGGATAACGCAGCGCCTTGGCCAGAAGCGTGGCCTGCTCCGCCGTTTCGACCATCGGGATCATCAGCGTCTGCGCCCCGATATCGAGCGCCTGCTTGATCAGCCAGGGCTCGCCGACCGGCAGGCGCACCACCGGATGGGCCGCGTGACGGGTCACGGCGGCAAGCTGGGCCGCGATCAGCGGAATGTCGTTCGGTCCATGTTCGGCATCGATGAGGATCCAGTCGAAGCCGGCCCCGGCACAGATTTCCGCCGAATGCGGATTGGCAAGCGCCACCCAGAGCCCGGTCAGGAGACCGGTGTCTTCGCGCAGCGCTTTTTTGAAGAGGTTCACGGGGGCGGGCATGCATCTTCTCCTGGGGCAATTGCGATCCGGCGGCTTGGCCGGAGACCACAAGCTATCCCCGGAAGCGAAGTGGATCGCAAGTCTCGTTCTCCGTCTTCGGTACGCCCGCGACATTGAACCTCTGGGGTCCGCCGTGATAGGGGCAGCGCAAACCCCAAGCGCAGGAATTGCCCCATGCTCCCCTGGATCCAGCTCGACACGGCCAAGATACCCGGCGGCGGCGAATTGCGCCTGAAACAACGCGGCACGGAATTTTCCATCATGCTCGGCACCAACGAGTTGATGAACAGCCGGCTGAGCGGTTCCGAGGAGGCGCTCGCCACCCTCGCTTTCGAGCGGATCAAGGAGCACAAGCGCCCGCACGTCCTGATCGGCGGCCTCGGCATGGGCTTTACGCTCCGCGCCGCCCTCGCCGTCCTGCCTCAGGATGCGAAAGTCACCGTCGCCGAACTCGTGCCCGCCGTCGTCGACTGGGCACGCGGCCAGATGGCCGAGATCTATGAAGGCTGCCTCGACGACCCGCGCGTGGCAATTCATGTCGGCGATGTCGGCGCGCTCATCGCCAAATCCAGGGGCCAGTTCGATGCCATCCTGCTCGATGTCGACAACGGCCCCGACGGCCTCACCCGCGAAGAGAACGACGGTCTCTATTCCCATGACGGGATTCGCAAATCCAAGGCAGCGCTCACAAAAAACGGCGTGCTCGGCGTCTGGTCGCAGGGTCCGGACCCCAGGTTCACGCGCCGCTTGAAGGATTGCGGCTATGGCGTGGAAGAGATTCCGGTGAGGGCCGGGAAAACCGGCCGCGGCAAGAAGCATGTGATCTGGATGGCGAAGGCGTGAAGGGCTTCATCCGGCGGTAGCGCTTCGACCTGGCCGACACCCCCCTCTGCCCTGCCGGGCATCTCCCCCACAAGGGGGGAGACTGGCCACCGCGCTAGCCTGGCGCCCACCTTTGGCGCAGTAGAGGCAGCGGCAAACGCGACGCGCCGCTCTCCCCCCTTGTGGGGGAGATGTCACGAAGTGACAGAGGGGGGTGTTACACGGCAAAACGGGACTGACAATTCTACCCCCAAAGCCCAACCGGCGGCACCCCCATGATCGCCCCATCATAGCCGATCGCCGGCTCGCGATCCCGCGCCAGAAGCAGCGGCCCATCGAGATCGACAAAAGCCGCCCCCTGGCCGATCAGGAAGGCTGGAGCCATGGCGAGCGACGAACCGACCATGCAGCCGACCATGATTTCGAAACCGGCCCTGACCGCCGCATCGCGCATCAGAAGCGCTTCGGTCAGCCCGCCCGTCTTGTCGAGCTTGATGTTGACTGCGTCATATTTGCCCTTGAGCGAGGCGAGCGACGCCGTGTCGTGGCAGCTCTCATCGGCGCAAACGGGCAGGACACGATCGAGGCCGAGAAGCGCCTCATCGGCACCGGCCGGAAACGGCTGCTCGACCAGCGTCACCCCGAGATCGACAAACACGGGCGCCAGCGCCTTGTACTGTTCCAGGCTCCAGCCCTCATTGGCATCGACGATGATCGCCGACGTCGGCGCACCGGCCCTGACAGCCCGGATGCGCTCCACATCCCCCTCGCCGCCCAGCTTGACCTTCAGCAGCGGTCGGGTCGCCTCTTTCTGCGCCGCCGCGCGCATGCTCTCGGGGCTTCCAAGCGACAGCGTATAGGTGACGGATAGGGGTTTCGGCTCTTGTAACTTCAGAAGTTGCCAGACGGGTTTACCCGCCCGCTTCGCCTCCAGATCCCAGAAAGCGCAATCGAGCGCATTGCGCGCCGCCCCCGGTTTCAGCCGGCTCTGCAAGCCCACCCGGTCCAACCCCTGGGCCAGCTCGGGCACCAGCGCGGTCAACACCGCGATAACGCTCTCCACCGTCTCGCCGTAGCGCGCATAGGGCACACATTCGCCCTGCCCCACATGCACCCCATCCGTCAGCCGCACCGTCACCACCTTGGCCTCGGTCTTCGAGCCGCGCGAGATGGTAAAGGTGCCGGCGATCGGAAAACTCTCCGGCGTCACGGTCATCTGGATCGGCATGGACGAAACCTCCGGTGGCGGGGCGAACGGGGCGGGCTACCCGGCGAATCGCTCCCCTTGCATGAACAGGCAATCCTTTCTATATCCGTCAACTATCGGACCGGTACCGGCGGCGGGTCAAAAAACCCTGCAAAGCCTCACCCAGATCCCCGCGCATCGCGGGCTGAACGGTCGCATGAAGCACAGAGACGAAGCCCGTGAACACGCTGGATTTTGACAAGAGACCGGAAGATACGCGCGTTGTCGTCGCCATGTCGGGCGGCGTGGATTCGTCCGTCGTTGCCGGCATCCTGAAGCGCGAGGGTTATGACGTCCTCGGCATCACGCTGCAGCTCTATGACCATGGCGCCGCCGTCCATCGCGCCGGCTCCTGCTGCGCCGGACAGGACATCGACGATGCCCGCCGCGTCTGCGAAACGCTCGGCATCCCCCATTACGTGCTCGACTACGAACAGCGTTTTCGCGACACCGTGATCAACCCGTTCATGGAAAGCTATGTCGCCGGCGAAACGCCGATCCCCTGCGTTGCCTGCAACCAGACGGTCAAGTTCGCCGATCTGCTCGCGACCGCGAAAGAACTCGGCGCCGATGCACTGGCGACCGGCCATTACATCCGCTCGAAATCCGTGCCGCTGCCGAACGACCCCGGCCACCGCGCCCTCTTCCGCCCGATCGATAGCGAGCGCGACCAGAGCTACTTCCTGTTTGCGACCACGCAGGAGCAGATCGACTATCTGCGCTTCCCGCTCGGCGCCATGTCGAAGGCGGAAACCCGCAAGCTTGCCGAAGACATGGGCCTCGTCGTCGCCCAGAAGGCCGACAGCCAGGACATCTGTTTCGTGCCCCAGGGCAAATATGCCGACGTGATCAACAAGCTGAAGCCGAATGCAGCACTTGCCGGTGACATCGTCCATCTCGACGGCCGGGTGCTCGGCAATCACGAAGGCATCCTGCATTACACGATCGGCCAGCGGAAGGGCTTGGGCGTCGCCACCGGCGAACCGCTCTACGTCATCTATCTCGACGCCCGCTCGCGCCGCGTCATCGTCGGCCCGAAGGAAGCGCTGGAGACCCACCGCGTCTATCTGCGCGACATCAACTGGCTGGGCGACCGCACGCTGGCGGAAGACGCGGCCGACGGCATGCCCTGCTTCGCCAAGGTCCGCTCCACCCGCCCGCCGACACCGGCCGTGCTGCATGCCGACGAACGCGGCGTCTATGTCGATCTCGAAATCGGCGAAGCCGGCGTCGCCCCCGGCCAGGCCTGCGTGCTCTATTCCGCAACCGGCGCCGACGCCCGCGTCTATGGCGGCGGCTTCATCGAGCGGTCGGAACGTTCGGGCACGGCGGAAGCCTCGCTGAAGGCGCTTCTGGCAAGCCCGGTGGCGGCCTAAGCAGAGGGATGTAAGCTGCGGTGGAAAGCGCAATCCTTTTTGCTTTCAACGCGCTTGACTTTGATCGGACCCTCGCCTTATAAGCCGCCCATCGCTTCGGACGGCGACGGCCTCAAGGCCCAGATGTCCGATGTGTGGCGGGGTAGCTCAGGTGGTTAGAGCGTGGGATTCATAACCCCAAGGTCGGCGGTTCAAGTCCGCCCCCCGCTACCAAAAACTCTTATTTTCAATACACTTGAGAAAATGCCTTGAATCGGAGCCGCATTCGAGCGCCGCTCATCCTGTGCGATTCTTGACGCCCAACCAATTTCCCGCAAAGATTGCACCAATCCTCATGGCTACGCGATTGGATGAGATTCCATGGCCAGCAACACGCCGAAGCGCCGCTTACCTATGGCAACCGCCTTGAAAGACAACGACGGCGGTGGCACATTTGATGCCATGGAACAGCGCGTCAAAGCCCTCGAAGACGACATGAAGCGGGTCCTGCAGGACACCGCCGAGATCAAGGGCATGCTGCGCGCAGCCCCGTCCGCGATTGAATTTGGCGAACTGAAGGGCCGCGTCAACAGCCTACCGACCATGGGCAAGGCCGCCACCATGCTGTCGATCGCCACAGCCGTGATTGTCATTTTCAACAACTGGACGGCCGTGCGCTCCTGGCTCGTCGGTTAAGCCACCCTCATCGCGCCGCCCAGACCAACCCCCGCCGCACAATCTCCCGCATCTGCGGCACCTCGAACTCCGACGCCTGATGGCCGAGCGAGGAATAAAACACCCGTCCCTGCCCGTGGCGGCGCTTCCACATCACCGGCATCGTGTGCCCGTCGATCCAGGCATCATGCTCGCCGTTAAAGGTGGTCGTCGCCAGCACCTCGTTGTTCGGGTCGACATGCATGTAATACTGCTCGGAGCGATAGGGGAAATCGCCGATGCCGGAGACGAGCGGGTCTTCGGGCTTCACGATGTTGACCGTGTAATCATAGATATTGCCGGGATGGGCGACCCACTGGCCGCCGATCATGTATTGATACTGCACGCAGTCGCGAAAGCTGTCGCCCGCCTGGCCGTGGAAGCCGCCGAGGCCGACGCCGCGGCGAATGGCAAGCTCCAGGTTCTCGATCTCGGGCTTTTCGATCTTGGTCATCGTCAGCATCGGCACGATGAGGCTGTAGTCGCGGATCGCGGGGTCGGCAAAGGCGGCCGTGCCCGGCTCGACGCGGACGGAAAAGCCCTCCGCCTGCAGCATATCGGAGATAAGGGCGGCGCATTGGTCGGGCTGATGCCCCTCCCAGCCGCCCCAGCAGATCAGAGCCTGACGCATGATGAAATCCTTTTTGAAATAATGAGAGATCAGCGGCCGAGACGGCCATCAATGAGTGATTCAGAAAGCGGCGCGGGCCGCTCGACGCGGGTGGTGATGGAAACGGTTTCGCCCCGGTCGGAGGCCGTCTGGAAGGCCTCCATGACTTCGAGCACATGCAACGCCAGATCGCCATTCGCCCGATGCGGACGATCCTCGATGATCGCATGGGCCATGTCGGCCAGCCCCAGGGAGCGCCAGTTGCCCTCGGCATAAGGCAGGCTGACGGGTTTGCCCTGCGCCTCGCCGACAACAGGCAGCAGGAAGAGATCGCCGCCGAAATGATTGGGATCGGGCACGATCAGCGTCGCCTCCGTACCGTAGATTTCAAGCGGCGTATGGCGATGGCCGGCGACATCGAAGCTCATGGAGATCTGCACCACGGCGCCATTGACGAAGGACATCAACCCCGTGACATGGGTCGGCACATGCACCGGGATCACCTCGCCCCGGCGCGGCTCACTGCCGATCTTTCGCGTGTCGCGCGCTTTGGTGGCAAAACCCGCCACCTTTTCGACCGGGCCGAGCAGGTTGACCAGATCGGTGATGTAATAGGGGCCCATGTCGAGCATCGGCCCGCCACCGGCCTCATAATAGAAGTCCGGATTGGGATGCCATCGCTCATGGCCGGGGCACATGAAGAAGGCCGTGCCGCCGATCGGCTGGCCGATCGCTCCGTCATCGATGAGCGCCCGCGCCGTCTGGTGGGCGCCACCGAGAAAGGTATCCGGCGCCGAGCCGATGCGCAGCCCCATGGCCCGCGCCACGTCCGAAAGCCGCTTGCCCTCGGAGAAGGTCACGCCGAGCGGCTTTTCCGAATAGACATGTTTGCCGGCTTCGAGCGCCTTCAGCCCCACCGCCACATGCGCCTTCGGCACCGTCAGGTTGAGGATGATGCGGATCTCGGGATCGCCGTAGAGTTCGTCGATCGAGCGCGCCGGAACGTTGAATTCGGCCGCCCGGCTCGCTGCCAGATCCGCATTCAGATCGGCCACGCCGCAAACCTTCAGGATCGGAAACTGCGGCAGGGTTTTCAGATAAGCACTTGATATATTACCGCATCCGATGATGCCGATGCCGACTTGCTGCATGATGGCCGCGTCCTCGCTCCCTGGTCTTGGTCTCACGCCCTGGGACGAAGGTGACGCCGTCACCCCTCCTCACCGTCCCGGCGGAAGAGCCGCAGACTGGTCGCAAATGCGACCGACGTCAACGCGCATTCGAGCACTTTTCCCGGAGAAGGCGCAACCGTGCGGACGATCGCAGCCGCACCCTTCCCGGATCAACGGCCAGATCTGGGGATGCCAGATCGAGGGGGCGATCGGAAAACCTTTCGTTAAATTTTAGTGAATAGAATGGGCGGCCTGTAGCGAGGTTTTGTCATGCGTACCGCTCTTATTTCCGCCCTCGGCGTCATGCTGATGCTGTCGGCCTGTGCCAAGCCGCCATCCCAGACGCGCAATGCCTGCGCGATCTTCGAACAGCGCGATGGCCTGTTCAACAACTGGCGTCGTGCCGCCGTCGCAGCCGAGCGTGAATACGGCGTTCCGGTCCCGATCCTGATGGCGACGATCTACACGGAATCAAGTTTCCGCCACAACGCCAAGCCGCCGCGCAAATGGTATCTCGGCTTCATCCCCGGCAAGCGCGCCTCCTCGGCCTATGGCTATTCGCAGGCGCTCGACGGCACCTGGGACCGCTATCAGCGCGAAACCGGCCGCTGGGGCGCCCGCCGCACCGATTTCGCCGATGCCATCCGCTTCATCGGCTGGTATCACCGCGAGACGGCGGACAAGGTCAAGATCCCGCTCAACGACCCCTACAATCTCTATCTCGCCTATCACTCGGGGCTGACAGGCTATCTGCGCGGCGCCTACAAGAACCGCCCGGAAGCCTTGAAGGGTGCGAAGCGGTTTACCGAGATCACCTATACCTATGCGCGGCAATTGCAGCAGTGCCCGGGCTGAGGATAGATGCGACTTAATCAGGTAACGGTCACGATGGTCGATCTCGATGCAGGCTGGGATTTCTACAGCCAGCTGGGCCTCATTCCGATCGTCGACTCGCGTCCGAAGTACGTGCGCTTCGCATGTCCTGATGGAGATAGCACATTTTCATTGCATCAGGGGCCTGAAACCGGCTGCGGCACGACGGTGTATTTCGAATGCGAGGAACTGGATGCCGTCTGTTCCGCGCTTGTCGAAGCAGGCGTACAGTTCTCCAGCATGCCAGAAGACCAGCCTTGGCTCTGGCGAGAGGCCGAACTGTTCGATCCGAGCGGGAACAGGGTGATACTCTACCACGCCGGACAAAATAGGCTCCAGCCGCCATGGCGACTGAAGCCTGAAATCAAACGCTGATCGAACAGATCGAGCAGACTCGACGTCAATTCGCGCTCTGGATCGCCGAGATCTGCCACAGGGTGCTAGGACGGCGGACGAAGGTCCACAGCTCGACGGACTCGGACGGGACATTTGCATCCCCCTCGACCACCGCATTGGTCTGGCGGTCAACCATGTAGTCGACAGCCTCGTAACGCATCGCGACGGTGGCATATTCGGCCTTCTCTTCAGCCCAGCTTTCAGCCACGTCACCCTGCACGAGCTGCACGTCGCGCACGACGTTCTTCACGCCCTTGGTGGCGTTTTCGCTCAGTTCCTCGGCGAGATAGGACATCGCTTCCGGCGTCGTGATCCGGCGCAGCGTGCCATAGTCTTCGGCCGCAAAGGCCGCCTGCATGTCCTTCAGCAGCTGCTCGAAGCGCTCGAGGTCGCCCTGGGTGATGCCGAGTTCGTCCGGCTGGCCGGGACGGGCGGCAGAGGCCGCCGCTGCGGCACCGCCGCCACCGATCTTCGGGATCTGGAAGCTGGAGCGACCGGCATCGCTCTGGTTATCGCGGGAAAGCCCGCCCAGGCCAGGGAAGCCACCGATGCCGGAATTGCTGCCGGCTCCGGCCGAGGCCGGCTGGCGGTTGGCAAAGGCGCGCATGGCGAAACGCACCAGGAAGAAGATCAGCAGGCCCTGGAGCAGCAGGCCCAGGAAGCCGAAGCCGCCGCCGAAGCCGGTGCCCATCAGCATGCCGAACAGGCCGCCGAGCAACAGGCCGCCCATCAGGCCACCGGCGAGACCGCCGAACAAGCCGCCCGGACGGTTAAGCCCCGGCGTCGCCGTCTGGTTTGCGCCCGGCTGGTTTGCATTCGTGCGCGGCGTCATGGTGCGCTCGATGGGGGCTGCCGGAGCCGGCGCCGTGCGGGTGACCGCCGGCTGGTTGAACGTGCGCGTGCCACGGCTGCCGAAGCCGCCAGACGCGCGCCGGGCCTCGGCGAAATCGACGGCCACGAGTGTGACCATCATGCCGAGTGCCAGCGTCGCAAAGATTTTTCCGTAATTCTGCATGGGGAACTCCCCTCCTCCTCGAACGGTCGTGGCCCGGTGGGCCTTGCAGCCCATATGGAGACCGCCCGGCCTCTTTTGTAGGTCGGGCGGTCAATTATCCAGTGAAGTTCAAGTGATCGCGTCAGGCTCTCAGCCAGAACTTGATGATCAGGCCGACGACCGTGATCGACAGAACCCCGGCCGCCCAGAGGCCGACGAACCACAGCAGTCGGGATGCCAGTCCCCGCTTGTCCATCAGTGATAGCCCTCGTCTGGATTGAGCTTTCCGCGGAAAACCCAATAGGCATAGGCCGTGTAACAAAGGATCATCGGCACCAGCACGACCGCGCCATAGAGCAGGAAGGACAGGCTGGCATCGGGCGCAGCCGCCTCCCAGATGGTGAGCGAGGTGGGCACGATATAGGGATAGAAGGAGATTCCGATGCCGGCATAACCGAGCACGAAAAGCCCCAGCGCAGCCAGAAACGGCTGCACGTCGCGACCGGTTTTGAGCCCTGACACGATCAGCCAAAGGCAGCCCAGCACGAGCGCCGGCACGACGAACGAGAAGACGATCGTCGGATAGCCGAACCAGCGGTCGAGATAGGCCGGTTCCAGCCAGGGCGTCCACAGGCTGAACACGCCCATGGCCGCGACGGTGGCCAGGGCAAGCCGAAAGGCGAAGACCTTCGCCCGCTCGGCGATCTCGCCCTCCGTCCGCATGACGAGCCATGTGGCGCCGAGCAGCCCGTAGCCGATCAGGAGCGCCACGCCGGTTGCCAGCGAAAACGGCGTGAGCCAATCCCACCAACCACCGGCATAGGCACGGTTTTCGACCGGAATGCCCTGGACGAGCGCACCGAGCGCGACGCCCTGGAAGAAGGTCGCCACCACGGAGCCGCCGGTAAAGGCCCAGTTCCAGAGATGTTCTGCCCGTTTCGTGCGCCAGCGATATTCAAAGGCGACGCCGCGAAAGATCAGGCCGAGCAACATGATGATCAGCGGTGCATAGAGGGCGGGCAGGATGGTCGCATAGGCGAGCGGGAACACGGCGAGCAGCCCGCCGCCACCCAGCACCAGCCAGGTCTCGTTGCCGTCCCAGACGGGGGCCACCGAGTTCATCATCAGGTCCTTCTCATGCTTCTCCGGAAAGAAGGGAAAGAGGATACCGACACCGAGATCGAAGCCGTCGAGGATGACATAGGCGAGCACGGCAAAGGCAATGATGCCGGCCCAGATGAAGGGAAGATCAATGGGCATGTTTGCCTCCATGGTGACCGGGCTGGGCAGCCGGCGTGATGCCGGAGGAACGGATCGGGCCGTCGTCGAGATCCGGCATCGGATCGCGCGGCAGCCGTGCCATCAGGCGCAGGATGTAGAAGGTGCCGGCCCCGAAGACGATGAAGTAGACGACGATGAAGGCGATCAGCGAGGCCGCGACCGCAGGGGCTGCGATCGGCGAGATCGAGTCGGCGGTCAGCAGATGGCCGTAGACCGTATAGGGCTGGCGACCGACTTCCGTGGTGATCCAGCCGGCGAGCACCGCGACGAAACCGGATGGCCCCATGACCAGCGCCAGCCGGTGCATCCAGTGGTTCTCGTAGAGCGTGCCCTTCCAGCGACACCAGAGCGAAAACAGCCCGACGCCGAGCATGGCAAAACCGATCGCCACCATGACGCGGAACGACCAGAACACGATCGCAACGGGCGGTTCCTTGTCGTCGGGCACCGTATCGAGGCCGCCAAGCGGTGCGTTGAGGTCATGCTTGAGGATCAGGCTCGACAGTTTCGGGATCTGGATGGCGTAGTCGATCCGCTTCTCTTCCGTGTTCGGGATGCCGAACAAGATCAGCGGCGCACCATCCGGATGGCTGTCGAAATGGCCCTCCATGGCCATGACCTTGACCGGCTGGTGTTCCAGCGTGTTGAGGCCATGCGCATCACCGGCGGCAATCTGGATCGGCGCGACGATCGCGGCCATCCACATCGCCATCGAGAACATCACGCCGGCGCGGCGCGGCGCCGTCCCCTTCAGCAGGTGCCAGGCGCCGACGGCCCCGACGACGAAGGCGGTGGTGAGATAGGCCGCAATGACCATATGCGTCAGGCGGTAGGGGAAAGACGGATTGAAGACGATCTTCCACCAGTCGACCGGCACGAACTGCCCGACCTCGTTGATCGCAAAACCATCCGGCGTCTGCATCCAGGAGTTCACCGAGAGGATCCAGGTGGCGGAAATCAGCGTGCCGAAGGCGACCATGAGTGTGGCGAGGAAGTGGAGCCCCGGGCCGACACGGTTGCGGCCGAACAGCATCACACCGAGGAAACCGGCTTCGAGGAAGAAGGCGGTCAGCACCTCGTAGCCCATCAGCGGCCCGATGACCGGACCCGCCTTGTCGGAGAACACCGACCAGTTGGTGCCGAACTGGTAGGACATGACGATGCCGGAGACGACGCCCATGCCGAAGGCGACCGCGAAGATGGTCTTCCAGAAGTCGAAGAGCTCCAGATAGACCTTGTCCTTCTTCCACAGATAGAGGCCTTCGAGCACGGCGAGATAGCTCGCGAGACCGATCGAGAAGGCGGGAAAGATGATGTGGAAGGAGACCGTGAACGCGAACTGGATGCGCGCGAGGATCTGTGCGTCGAAGTGTTCGAACATGATGACTGCGTCCTTCGTTTTCGACCTTGCTCGCCAGACAGCGCTCAAGGTGACAGACGTCAAGTATAGCCTTGCACCCCAGGATCAATGCGACAAGCCGCCATGCGGCAGTTCAACGCATCAAATGTTCCTTATATGCACCCTGCAATTCCCCGATCGTTCCAGAAACAAAGACGGCGCGGGTTTGATCCCGCGCCGTGCAATCTATCGTGCGTGAAGCGCTTCCGCGCTCAGGCCCTCAGTCGACGTTGAACACCAGTGGCTTGGCCTGCTTGACGGCCGGGTTTGCGGTCAGCTGGTCGAGGATTGCCTGGTCCACCGGGCCGTCGACATAAAGAAGCGCGATGGCATCGCCACCTTCCTTGTCGCGACCGAGCTGGAAGTTCGCGATATTGACCTTGGCATTGCCGAGCGTGGTGCCCATGAAGCCGATCATGCCGGGAACGTCGGTGTTGGAGATGTAGATCATGTTCTGACCGACATCGGCATCCATGTTGATGCCCTTGATCTGGATGAAGCGCGGCTTGCCATCCGAGAAGACCGTACCGGCGATCGAGCGCGTCTGCTTCTCGGTCGTCACAGTGAGCTTGATGTAACCGTCATAGACGCCGGTCTTGTCGCGCTTCACTTCCGAAACGATGACGCCCTTTTCCTTGATCATGATCGGGGCAGAAACCATGTTGACGTCGGCCACCTGAGGACGGATGAGACCGGCGAGCAATGCCGAGGTCAGCGCCTTGGTGTTCATGGTCGAGGTCACGCCGTCATAGAGGATCTCGATTTCCTTGATCGGGTTCTCGGTCATCTGGCCGGCGAACGAGCCGAGCACGTCGGCGAGACGGATAAAGGGCTTCAGGATCGGCGCTTCCTCAGCCGTGATCGACGGCATGTTGATCGCGTTCGAGACGGCACCCTTCATGAGGTAGTCCGACATCTGCTCGGCGACCTGCAGCGCGACGTTTTCCTGGGCTTCCGTGGTCGAAGCGCCGAGATGCGGCGTGCAGACGACGTTCGGCAGGCCGAAGAGCGGGCTTTCGGTCGCGGGTTCGACTTCGAAGACGTCGAAGCCGGCGCCGGCGACATGGCCGGACTTGATGGCTTCCGCCAGCGCCGCCTCATCGACGAGACCACCACGGGCGCAGTTGATGATGCGCACGCCGGGCTTCGTCTTGGCGATGTTGTCCTTGCCGAGGATGCCGCGGGTCTTGTCGGTCATCGGCACGTGAAGCGTGATGAAGTCGGCGCGCGGCAGAAGCTCGTCGAGCTCAACCTTCTCGACGCCCATTTCCTGAGCGCGTTCGGCCGACAGGAAGGGGTCATAGGCGATGACATGCATGCCAAGGCCGATCGCCTTCTTGCAGACGATGCCGCCGATATTGCCGGCACCGATGACGCCGAGCGTCTTGCCGGTGATCTCGACACCCATGAACTTCGACTTTTCCCACTTGCCGGCCTGGGTCGAGGCATCGGCCTGCGGCAGCTGGCGGGCAACGGCGAACATCAGGGCAATCGCGTGTTCGGCCGTCGTGATCGAGTTGCCGAACGGCGTGTTCATCACGATGATGCCGCGCTTGGAGGCTGCCGGAATGTCGACATTGTCGACGCCGATGCCGGCGCGGCCGATGACCTTGAGGTTGGTCGCAGCCGCGATCAGCTTTTCCGTCGCCTTGGTGGCGGAGCGGATGGCCAGACCATCATAGTTGCCGATGATTTCGGCAAGCTTTTCCTTGTCCTTGCCAAGCTTCGGCTGAAAATCCACTTCGACGCCGCGATCGCGGAAGATCTGGACGGCGGTTTCCGAGAGTTCGTCGGATACGAGAACGCGAGGTGCCATGACGAGGCCTCCTTCAGAGAGTTCGTTTGAATGAGATGAGGAAACTTCGGGGCTCCGCCGCTTTGGCGGAGCCGAATTGATCAAGGATCAGGCGGCAGCCTTGGCCAAAGACGCCTTCTGCGTCTCATAGGCAAAGGAGAGCCACGGCATCAGAGCCGCCATGTCTGATGTCTCGATCGTCGCACCGGCCCAGATGCGAAGGCCAGCCGGCGCATCGCGATAGGCGCCGATGTCGAAGGCGACACCCTGCTTTTCGAGCGTGCTGGCAATGCCCTTGGCAAAGGCGGCCTGGGCATCGGCGTCGAGTGCCGTCACCTCAGGGTCGACGATCTTGACGCAGACCGAGGTGTTGGAACGCGTGGCCGGATCGACCGCGAGATTGGCGATCCAGTCGTTCTTCTCGATGAAGTCGAAGATCACCTTGGCATTGGCGTCGGCGCGAGCGATCAGGGCGTCCAGGCCACCGATCGACTTTGCCCACTTCAGCGCATCGACATAGTCTTCGACACAAAGCATCGACGGCGTGTTGATGGTTTCACCGACGAAGATGCCTTCGATCAGCTTGCCGCCCGAGGTCATGCGGAAGATCTTCGGCAGCGGCCAGGCCGGCACATAGGTCGTCAGACGCTCGACGGCGCGCGGGGACAGGATGATGACGCCGTGACCGCCCTCGCCGCCCAGAACTTTCTGCCAGGAGAAGGTGGTAACATCGAGCTTGGAGAAGTCCAGGTCCTGCGCAAAGGCTGCCGAGGTGGCGTCGCAGATGGTCAGGCCCTTGCGGTCAGCCGGAATGAAGTCGGCATTCGCCACGCGAACGCCCGAGGTCGTGCCGTTCCAGGTGAAGACGACGTCTCGGTCGAAATCGACGGCAGCGAGATCCGGCAGCAGGCCGTAATCGGCATTGAACTTGCGCACATCGGCGAGCTTCAGCTGCTTCACCACATCGGTGACCCAGCCGGCGCCAAAGCTTTCCCAGGAGAGCATGTCCACGCCGCGTTCGCCGAGCAGCGACCACATGGCCATTTCAACGGCACCCGTGTCGGAGGCCGGAACGATGCCGATGCGGTAGTCAGCAGGAACCTTGAGAATTTCGCGGGTAAGGTCGATGGCCAGCTTCAGCTTTTCCTTGCCGACCTTGGCGCGGTGCGAACGACCGAGCGGGGCATCGGAAAGCGCTTCGAGCGACCAACCGGGACGCTTCGAGCAGGGGCCAGACGAAAAATGAGTGTTTGCCGGACGCGCGGCGGGGGCGATCACATCAGCCATATAGATACCCTTCCAGGTAATTAGCCTCTCGTTGGGGAGAGGTGTCCCGCCGTCGGAACTACTCTTGTCGCCGATGTCAGTCAAGCGGGTCCGCGTCGCGATAAGCAAAATTTTTGTTCCCTTCGCGCCAGGCCTCGTGTCGCAGCCCGAGCGCCTGACGATCACCCGCACGGCGGCTGTCATCAATCCGTCATGCACCGGGCGCAAGAGCGATGAACTGCCTGCCACCATGGACATGATCCAGATGTTTCCGCTGACCAGCACCATTCCCGGCCTCGTCTGGGCCTATCGCGTAAGCTCGGGCACGGGCTCGGAGCGCCTTCCTGCCGACTGTACGGCCCTCGACGCCCTTCCCGGCGATGGCTTCGTCTGGCTGCATCTCAACCTCGCCGACACCCGCCTGCCGAGCTTTCTCGAGCAGTTTCCCGGCCTTACTCCACCGGTGCTGTCGGCACTGACCACCCATGACACCCATGCTGCACTCGGGATCGACGAGGGGCTGCTCTACGGGACGCTGGTCGACTTCCAGCGGGAATTCGATTCAACCACGCGCGACATCGGCTGGCTGCACTTCGCGCTCTCGGAAAAATTCATCATCACGACCCGCCTGCAGCCGATCCGGTCGGTCGACAAGGTGCGGGCGGCCGTGGAGAAAAATGCCAGCCGCTATGCCTCACCCCTGCAGCTGTTCGAGGTTCTGGTCGCCGAATTCCAGCGTGGGCTCATCGCCGTGGTGCTCGAACTGACCGAGGAACTCAACCAGATCGAGGATCTGGTCTATGGCAGCGAGTTGCGTGACGAGCGCCGCCGCCTCACTCCCGTGCGCCGCCTGATCGTGCGGCTGCACCGCCATTTGCGCACCATGCTGCTGATAATGCGCCGTGCGGCGGCCACCGATGATGACGAAATGCCGGAGGGGGTCGAGGAAAGCCTGGTCCGCCTGTCCGGCCGCCTCGAAGCCGTCGATCAGGACGTGCAAGCGCTGGCGGACCGCGCAAGGCTGCTGCATGAGGAACTCGATTCCAAACAGAGTGCCGAGACCAACCGGCATCTGTACATCCTGTCGCTGATGACCGCCCTGCTCCTGCCGCCGTCGCTCGTGACCGGCTTTTTCGGCATGAACACCACCAACCTTCCCTTCGCCGAAGGCTTGCATGGCACAGGTTATGCCTTCGCCTTCATCGTGATCTCCGTGATGTTGTCCTGGTGGGTTCTGCGCCGCACGGGCATCCTCTGACGGCAGAATGCAAAAAGGCCCCGTTTCCGGGGCCTTGGAAAGTTGGATCGGGGTGACCGCCTCACGGCGGCCCTGCCCTTCCTGCGATTATTTGTAGACGATCGGCTCGACCGGCGGCTCGTAGGCAACCGGCTGTTCGCAGCCACCGAAGACGTAGCGCGCGCCGGCATGGATGCCGTGGCTGTAGTAGCCCTTGTCGTAACCCGGACCACCATTGGAGGCGTAGCCGAACATGTCGCCGCCCAGCGTGTGGCGGAATTGGTAACCGATATCGGCCTTGACGTTGCAGGTCACGTCAATCGACGCACCGGCCATCAGCTGGTAGGCGAAGCGCCAGCTGCCCTTGCCGCCATGTTCGACCGTGGTGTCGCAACCGCTGCCATCGTCGGCGCAAGAGGTGTTGCGCAGCTTGTCCCACTTGACGTAGGAGCCGCCGATGCCGGCGCCGACATAGGGCGTGAAATAGGCGTAGGAGCCGAGGTCGACATAGGCATTGGCCATCAGGGTATAGGCCTTCATCGAGGCAAGGTCGCTCGACGTACACGTGACGGCGCACGCGCCAAACCCAGCCCCTCCGCCGGTCGTCGAACCATTGAAATCCGACTTGAACATGTAGTCGAAGGTCAGGTCGGTGCGCAGGTAGCTGTTGACCTGATAACCGACACCGGCGCCGACGGTGAAGCTGTCCTTGATCGAGGCCGTGTTGAACTCACCCACAGTGTCGTTCGAGCCCTGAAAAAACTCGGCGCCCCGCAGCTTGTTGAAGTTGTAGCCCAGATCGCCGCGCAGATACCAGCCGGAGGCTTCGGCAACGGTCACTTCCGGTGCATCGACATAAGCCGGCTGAGGTTCTGGCTGGTAAAGGTCGGCCGCATGCGCGACCGAGCTTGCCAGCAAGGCAGCTGCAGCGACTGCAAAAATGGTTTTCGTCATGGCAGGAGACTCCAAAATCCCAGCGTTGTCTCATCAGGCCGTCTGCTGCCTGACAATGTGAACTGACACAGACAATGGAGTGGAAAAGTTAAGTTCGGATTAACTACGGACGTTAACTATAGTCGTTCAATATCGGCCGGAAACGATACTTCAATCTGAAGCCCGAGTGACTGAAACATTGGAACAATTGAAGTGAAGGCAGGACGCTGCCTCGGCGCGCTCTGCGGCAAGCCGGTGGCTCGTTTTGACACGCGTTCCGAGACGCCCCGCCGCCTATTCGGCGGCGACGCCCAGATCGATCCGATCACCCAGCCCGGCAAACAACTCGACCGACCGCAGCCGCGCGTCGAGATCGTGGATCGGGGTGGAAACGATGACTTCATCCGGCGCCACCTCGGCAAGCAGCGCATCAAGCTTGCCTGCGGCCGTATCCGGCGAACCGACGATGGCATAACGCAGCGTATGCTCGACACCGATCCGCTCGATCTCCGACCAGAAGCCATCCATGCTGTCGACCGGCCGCGGGAATGGCCGACGCACATTGCGCCGGAGATTGACGAACTGCTGCTGCGCCGAGGTGAAGAGGCGGGAGGCCTCCTGATCGGTGTCGGCGACAGCCGCCATCACGCCCACCATCACATGGGGCGACTGCAGGCTATCCGACGGCTCGAAGCGCTGGCGATAGATTTCCACCGCTTCGCCCAGCTGATCGGGCGCGAAATGCGAGGCGAAGGCATAGGGAAGACCGAGCGCCGCCGCCAGATGCGCGCTGTAAAGGCTGGAGCCGAGCAACCAGATCGGCACATTGCTGCGCATGCCGGGCACCGCGAGCAGGCCATGGTCTTCGTTCGGCTCGCCGAGCAGGCGCTGCAATTCGATGACATCGTGCGGGAAACTTTCTGCCCCCGCATCCATGTTGCGCCTGAGCGCCCGTGCCGTTCGCATGTCGGTGCCGGGAGCCCGTCCCAGGCCGAGATCGACACGTCCGGGAAACAGCGCTTCGAGCGTGCCGAACTGCTCGGCGATCACCAACGGCGAATGGTTGGGCAGCATCACGCCGCCGGAGCCGATACGGATCGTCGAGGTCCCTGCCCCGACATGAGCGATCACGATGGCGGTTGCGGCGCTGGCAATGCCCGGCATTCCATGATGTTCCGCCAGCCAGAAGCGTTTGTAGCCATTGGCTTCCGCGACCTGCGCCATCCGGCGCGAGGCATCCAGCGCCTCGCGGACCGTGTGGCCCTCGGCGATCGGCGAAAGGTCGAGAATGGAGAAATCGATCATGGCATCAATCCTGTGCTGCGCTCGTCTCTGTCATGTAGTCAACCGGCCACCGAGGCCCAAGAGGTGACGATAATAAATTATAATCACTTCGCATGTTTTCGCTTTGTTCACATTTTGCTGGCAGTGAACAGGCATTCCGACATAAGGTTTCCCATGACTTCCACGATTCGCATCATCGGCATAGACCCAGGGCTCCGTCGCTGCGGCTGGGGCGTCATCGAGACGCTGGGCAACTCGTTGCGTTTTGTCGCCTCCGGCACCGTCACCTCGGATGGTGACATGGACCTTGCCTCGCGCCTGTGCCAGTTGCATGACGGATTGGCCGAAGTCGTGCACACCTATACGCCCGACGAAGCGGCGGTTGAGCAGACCTTCGTCAACAAGGATGCGGTGGCGACCCTGAAGCTCGGCCAGGCCCGTGGCATCGCCATGTTGGTACCCGCCCGCGCCGGACTTCCGGTTGCGGAATACGCGCCGAATGCCGTGAAAAAAGCCGTGATCGGCGTCGGCCACGGCGAAAAGGCGCAGATTCACATGATGCTGAAAATCCTGATGCCCAAGGCTGAATTCAAGGGCAACGACGCCGCCGACGCCCTCGCCATCGCCATCTGCCACGCCCACAATCGCGGCGGTGATCGCATGCGCAAGGTCCTCGCCTCCGCCTGATTTGTTCTTGACTTGTTCCGCGATCGTCGATAAGTAATACCGAAGAGGTATTACCATGCGCGTCACCGAAAAAGGCCAGGTCACCATCCCCAAGGACATCCGCGATCGGCTCGGCATCAAGCCGGGTTCGGATGTCGACTTCGTGGTGGCAGACGCGGGCATCATGCTGGTCAAGAACGGCGATACAAGCGATGCATTCAAGAACTTCGACGCCTGGGCGAGAAGTGTCGAGGGGACTTTCGACACCAATGGCATGACCTCAGACGAATATGTCGATTGGCTGCGAGGACCGCGTGATGACCTCGACCGTCATTGATACCAATGCACTGATCGATGTGCTCGGGCCGAATAGCGCGACGCGGGCGTGGTCAGTGGACGCAATGCGCCGCTGCTTCGAGGAGGGGTCGTTGGTGATCAACCCGGTCATCTGGTCTGAGTTGGCTGCCTCGCCGTTGAGCGAGCAACAGCTCAGCCAGGCGCTCGATTGGCTCGACTTGAAGAAAGAACCCTTGTCCTATGAAGTGGCCTTCCGGGCTGGAAAGGCGCATCTGCTTTACCGACGAAGCGGAGGGCAGCGCGAACGCACCCTTCCGGATTTCTTCATCGGCGCCCACGCGGCCGTCCGGTCCCACCGCCTACTGACGCGGGATGCGGCGCGCTACCGAAGCTATTTCCCGGATATCGACATCATCTCCCCCGAAACCCATCCCCTGTAACGCGACGGACGCATCCCATGATCGGCAAACTCAAAGGCACCATCGACGAGATCGGCGACGACTATGTCCTCGTCGACGTCCACGGCGTCTGCTACGTCGCCCACTGCTCCTCGCGCACCCTCGGCCGCATCGGCTCTGCAGGGGAGGCAGTGATCCTGTTCATCGAGACCTATGTGCGCGAGGACCAGCTAAAACTCTTCGGCTTCATGAGCGCGCTGGAGCGGGAATGGTTCAACCTCCTGCAAAGCGTCCAGGGCGTCGGCGCCAAAGTGGCGCTGGCCGTCCTCTCCACCCTCACCCCGTCGGAACTCGCCAATGCGATTGCACTCCAGGACAAGGCCGCGATCTCCCGCGCCCCCGGCGTCGGCCCGAAGGTGGCGCTGCGTCTCGTCACCGAACTGAAGAACAAGGCCCCGGCCTTTGCCGGCGAAGCCTCGGCCAATATCGGCCTCAAGCAGGAACTCGGCGAAGGTGCGGCCTCCGCCCCGGTTGCCGACGCCGTCTCGGCACTGACCAATCTCGGCTATTCCCGCGACCAGGCCGCCAATGCCGTGGCTGCAGCCTTGAAGAACGGCGGCGAAGGGGCAGACAGTGCGAAACTGATCCGGCTGGGGCTGAAGGAGCTGTCGCGGTGAATTGTCCTCCGAATTTGTCTCATTCCGACATTTCTGCTATTGTCGGAAAAAGCGAAAGATGTCGGAGTGCCGCATGAGAGTTTGGGACGTCACCATGTCGGCCAAGGGCCAAATCACCATTCCCAAAGAGCTGCGCGAGCAGTTGACGCTAAGCCCTGGCGATCAGATGGTTTTCAGCGTGGTCGACGGAGAGATCGTCATCACCCCCAAGAATATCGACCTTAAAGATCTCGCTGGCTTCCTGGGCACCCCGCCCAACGGACGCGCGACACTCGAAGAGATTGACGAAACCGTCGTGCGGACGGCAGGCGCAAACGCCCTGTCTGCGAACAGCGACGATCCGTCCGACATCGCGGCATGACCCTGGTCGGCCTCGACACCAACATCGTCATCCGGCTTCTGACCAATGACGATCCTGACCAAAGACATGCAGCCCTGCGTTTTGCAGAGGGGCTCGGCAAGAACTATCTGGCCTTTCTTCCCCTCATCTGTGTACTGGAACTGGACTGGGCGCTGCGCTCGCAGCTCGGCTACACCAGACGAGACGCATCAGCGGCCATAGGCAAACTCCTCCAGGTCCGGGGCCTGACCGTCGAAAGCCACGATCTCGTCGTAAAGGCGCTACGGCAGGTCGACCAGAAGAATGCAGACTTCGCCGACGCCTTGATTGCGGCCCGATCTCTTCAAGAAGGCTGCGCCTCCGTAAAGACCTTCGACAAACGCGCCGCCTCCCGCGTGCCCGGCATGGAACTTCTCGCATGATGACCAACAACCCGATCCTGACGCCTGAAAAACGCGGCGAAGACCTCGATGCGGCGCTGCGCCCGCAGACGCTCGACGACTTTACCGGCCAGGCGGAAGCCCGCGCCAATCTGAAGATCTTCATCGAGGCGGCGAAGAACCGGGGCGAGGCGCTGGATCACGTCCTCTTCGTCGGCCCCCCCGGTCTCGGCAAGACCACGCTTGCCCAGATCATGGCCAAGGAACTCGGCGTCAACTTCCGCTCGACCTCCGGCCCCGTCATCGCCAAGGCCGGAGACCTCGCCGCCCTCCTCACCAATCTCGAAGAGCGCGACGTTCTCTTCATCGACGAAATCCATCGTTTGAGCCCCGCCGTCGAGGAAATCCTCTATCCGGCGATGGAAGACTTCCAGCTCGATCTGATCATTGGCGAGGGTCCTGCGGCCCGCTCGGTCAAGATCGACCTGTCGAAATTCACCCTGGTGGCCGCCACCACCCGGCTCGGCCTGCTCACGACCCCGCTGCGCGACCGCTTCGGCATTCCGGTGCGGCTCAATTTCTATACAGTCGAAGAACTGGAATCGATCGTCCGCCGAGGTGCCCGCCTCTTGAACCTGCCGATGACGGAAGATGGCGCCCGCGAAGTCGCCCGCCGCGCCCGCGGAACACCCCGCATCGCCGGACGTCTCCTCCGCCGTGTGCGCGACTTCGCCGAAGTCGCCCGCGCCGAAGCCGTGACCCGCGAAATCGCGGATGAAGCCCTGACGCGGCTCAATGTCGACAATATGGGTCTCGACCAACTCGACATGCGCTATCTTTCGATGATCGCCGTCAATTTCGGCGGCGGCCCTGTCGGCATCGAAACCATCGCGGCCGGCCTGTCGGAACCGCGTGACGCCATCGAGGACATCATCGAGCCCTACATGATCCAGCAGGGTTTTATCCAGCGCACGCCGCGCGGCCGTGTTTTGACCGCAAACGCGTGGAAGCATCTGGGAATGCAGCCGCCGAAGGACCTGGAGGCCGCGCAATTCCGGCTGACGCTCGAGGACGACTGAATGATCACACGGCGGGGGCTGATGAAGCTCTTCGGAGCGGGAGTTCTGAGCCTGATCGCGACGGCCGCCTATCCGTTCACAGAGGTTTTCCGCCGTCCTGAGATCCGTCGATACGCCTTGAGCCCAAAGAACTGGCCATTGGGGCTAGACTTGCGCGTGGCAGTTCTGGCCGATTTCCATGCGTGCGAACCGTGGATGGACGTGTCGAGGATCGAAGCGATATGCGCCATGGCCAACGAGCTGGAGCCTGATATCTGTCTGCTGCTCGGCGATTACGCCGCTGGGACCAACGTCGTCAGCAACTATGTCGACGCGGCAGACTGGGCAGCCGCACTTGCGACCCTGCAGGCACCGCTCGGCATCCATGCCATTCTCGGCAATCACGACTATTGGGAGGACATCGCCTTCCAGCGCGACCCTTCGACTGGGAACATCGCGACGAAGGCGCTCCGGCAAGCGGGCATTGCGGCCTATGTCAACGAGGCTGTGCGGATGGAAAAGGATGGCCAGGCATTCTGGATCGCTGGCCTCGGCGATCAGATGGCTCTGCGCCCCGGCAAGAAGTTCAACCGTAAGACCATGACCGGGATCCATGACCTGGCAACGACCATGGGTCATGTCACCGACGACGCGCCGGTCATCCTGATGGCGCACGAACCCGATATCTTCCCTGAGGTGACCGAACGCATCAGCCTCACGCTGAGCGGTCACACGCATGGTGGACAGATCAATCTCTTCGGCTGGCATCCCGTCGCGGCATCGCGCGGTTCATGGCGTTATCCGGGTGGCCATTTCCACGAAAACGACCGGGACCTCATTGTCTCGCGCGGTCTCGGCTGTTCGTTTTTGCCAGTCAGAATCGGCGTCCGCCCCGAAGTCCTCCTGCTCGAACTGGGTTCCGCCTGATGTCCAAACGCACCCTCATCACCATCAAGGACGGCAAGCGGCGCTTCAACCACCGCATCGCCGGCCTTGCCTTCCGCGACGACCATGTCCTGGTCCATCGCGCCACCCACGAGACCTTCTGGACCTTTCCGGGCGGGCGCGCAGAGATCGGCGAGACCTCGACGGAGACTCTCCTGCGCGAAATGCAGGAGGAACTGGGTGTTGAAGCAAAGATCGGCCAGCTCCTTTGGGTCGTCGAAAACTTCTTCGACTACGAGGGCAAGGCCTGGCACGAACTCGGCTTCTATTATCGCATGGAGATCCCGGAGCAATTTCCCTTCCACGCGACGGACATCATCCATCGCAACGAAGACGGCAAGAACAGCCTGGAATTCAAATGGGTGCCGGCGACGCGCGAGGCCCTGAAGGCGCTCGACATCCCGCCCTATTTCATCGCCGACGAGATCGAAAACCTGCCAGCCTCGCCCCAGCACGTGGTCTGGCATGATGGGGACCTGGACACGCCATGACCGACGCCATCAGGTTCATCCGCAAGCTCGCCTTTGCCAACATGCTGGCGAATGACCGGCTGCATGAGGCGATCAGCCTCCTTGAACCCGGAGAGTTCGAGGCACCCCGCACCAGCTTCTTTCCCTCGCTGGTCGCAACGCTCAATCACATCCTGATCGTCGACTGGTTCTATATCGACGCGCTGGAAGGCGGCACGCTTGGCCCGAAAGCCTGGGAGGAGGAAATTCCGTTTCCGAACCCCAAGGAGCTGCGCAACGCTCAACGGACATCCGACCGACGGCTGCTGACGTTCTGTCAGTCGCTGCGCGGTGAGGATACCGCCCGCCCCGTCCATATCCACCGTGCAGGTCGTATTCAGGTGGAGCGCACAGACGACGTCCTCTCCCACCTCTTCCAGCACCAGACCCATCATCGCGGCCAGGCCCATGCCATGCTGGCGGGCACCAGCATCAAGCCGCCGCAGATCGACGAATTCATCGTCGCGGATGATGCCGCAAGCCGCGCCGATGCCATGCAAAGGCTGGGTTTGACCGAAGCCGAGGTGATGCAACTGGACAGTTGAGCCTGTCATGCGCTAGCGAGCGCAGAACGCGAAGCCCCCCTCGGCAATCGTCTCAGGTCAGGCCCATCTCGAAACTCGCCCTCCGGAGATCCACCATGATATCAGTATCCATTCCCCTCTCCGGCGAGATCATCGACGGCGTGCATTCCCTTACCCAGCGCGTCTACTACGAGGACACCGATTTCTCCGGCGCGGTCTATCACGCCCGTTACCTGCATTTCATGGAACGCGCCCGCACCGATTATCTTCGCTGCCTCGGCGTCGAGCAGTCTGCCCTGTTCGAGACATCCGACGAGGGCCTCGCTTTCATGGTCCATCGCATGGAGATCGACTTCAAGGCTCCGGCCCGTATGGACGACATCGTGACGGTGCGCACGCGCACCGAAAAGGCGGGCGGTGCCAAGATGATTCTCGAGCAGGAAATTCTGCGCGACGACCGGCTTCTGATCGCAGCCAGGGTGGTGATAGCCGTGGTCAATCGCAGCGGCCGTCCCCGCCGCCTGCCCGAAACGCTCGCATCACAGTTCCTCGGCCAAGCCTGACAAGCCCGTGATCGGCCCGAAAAGTAACGCCTTCTTAACCATAATAGGGTCTTACTCCGGGCTGGGAGTTTGTGCAGCGCACGCCTTCCTTTGACCAAATTTTCAGCCCAGAAGGCATTCTGGGAGCTTAGGCGGGATAGGGATGTCGGCGGCAGCGACCGCATTCTTCCAGCAGCACAGCTCATGTCGCCGCCCGGTCCTTTCGCCGGGCGTTTGGATTTCGGGGAATATTTGGCATGGAACAAGTTGGAATGGCAGCAGCAACCCACGACGTGAGCCTGTGGGGACTGTTCATGCAGGCGGGCCTGATCGTCAAGTTTGTCATGCTCGGCCTCCTGGCCGCCTCGGTCTGGACCTGGGCGATCGTCATCGACAAATATCTGAGTTATGCCCGCGCCCGTCGCCAGTTCGACCAGTTCGAACAGGTCTTCTGGTCCGGCCAGTCGCTGGAAGAACTCTACCGCACGCTCGCCGAGCGCAACAACACCGGCCTTGCCGCCATGTTCGTTGCCGCCATGCGCGAATGGAAGAAGAGCTTTGAGCGTGGCGCCCGCTCGCCGATCGGCCTGCAGATGCGTATCGACCGCGCCATGGACGTGACCATGGCCCGTGAGTCGGAAACGCTGGAAGGCCGCCTCTCCTCGCTTGCCACGATCGGTTCTGCAGCACCCTTCATCGGCCTGTTCGGCACCGTCATCGGTATCATGACCTCGTTCCAGGCGATCGCCGGTTCGAAGAACACCAGCCTCGCCGTCGTCGCCCCCGGTATCGCCGAAGCGCTGCTCGCAACCGCCATCGGTCTCGTCGCCGCGATCCCCGCCGTCATCGCCTACAACAAGTTCTCCGGTGAAGCCGGCAAGCTGACGGCGCGCATGGAAGGCTTCGCCGACGAATTCTCGGCCATCCTGTCGCGCCAGATCGACGAGAAGCTGCAGCCCCGCCAGGCGGCGCAATAAGGCCTCGACGGCAGGAGATTAGACCATGGGTATGTCAGTCGGTTCAGGTGGAGGTGGCGGAGGTCGTCGCGGACGTCGCAGCAACAAACGCGCCCTCGTCAGCGAAATCAACGTCACCCCGATGGTCGACGTCATGCTGGTGCTCTTGATCATCTTCATGGTCGCAGCCCCGATGATGACGGTCGGCGTTCCCATCGACCTGCCGCAGACGCAGGCCAAGGCGATGAACAGCGAAACCCAGCCAATCACCGTCTCGGTCAATCCGAAGGGCGAGATCTACCTGCAGGAAACGGCAATCCCGATCGACGAGGTCGTGCCGAAACTGCAGGCGATTGCCACCACCGGCTACAGCGAACGCATCTACGTGCGCGCCGATACCGCCGCCACCTACGGCATTGTCATGCAGGTCATGGCGCGGATTTCGGCCGCCGGTTTCACCAATATCGGTCTCGTGACCCTACAGGAACAGCAGAACTGATCGGACGACATGAAGGGCAGCCTCTTCACATCTTCGTTTCTGCACGGACTGGCGCTCGTAGCGACGCTGGTGAGCCTTGGCTCGCCTGAAAAGCTGGAAGTGGCCAACATGGAATCGCTTCCGGTCGACATCGTGCCGATTGAGGAGTTCACCCAGATTCAGCAGGGCGACAAGAAAGCCCCGCTGGCGGAGAAGTCGGCCCCCGTTCCGACCAAGAAGCCGCCGATCGCGCAGCCTGCTGAAAACTTCGGTGACAATGAAGTCGACCTGAAATCGCCGCCGACACCGTCGAAACGCCCGGTCGAGCAGGAAGTGGCGGCAGCGCCCGAGAAAGTCGAGACCCCGGTCCCCGAGCCGGACCCTGAGGTCAACGACGTCAAGGAAATCATCAAGGAAGAGACGGCTCCGCCACCGGAGCCGAAACCCGCCGAGCCGACTCCGCCTGAACCCACCAAGCCACCGGAACCGGCACCCGCCGAACAGGCGGCTGCCGAGGAAATTCCGCTTCCCGAACAGGCGCCGATCCCGGCCGCCCGTCCGCAGCCTGAGGTCGCCAAGCCCGCCGAGAAAAAGCCGGAGCCGAAGTCGACGCCGAAAAAGGACGCCAAGCAGGACACCAAGACGCAGGAGACGGCCAAGTCGAAGCAGCAGATGGAAAGCGACTTCAACGCTGATGAAGTGGCCGCCCTGCTCAACAAGACGGACGCAGCCGGTGGCGGCGCCAAGCGCTCGACCGACAAGGCCGCACTTGGTGGCAAAACCAATACCGGTGGCTCCAAGCTCAGCCAGAGCGAAATGGATGCCCTGCGCGGCGCCATTCAGCAGAACTGGCTGATCACCCCGGGCATGGCCGATGCCGCTGACGTGCGCATCCGTGTCACCTTCCGCCTGAACGAAAACGGCGAACTGGTCGGCGAACCGGAAGCGACCGCGACCGGTGGCTCGCCCAGTGCCCAACAAGTCCTCATGAGCGGCGCCGTGCGTGCCGTTCGCAAATCCGCCCCGTTCACCAATCTGCCGCGGGACAAATACGACGCTTGGTCTGAAGTTGTCGTCAATTTCGACCCCAGCGAACTGATGTAAGAGCTGAAAGGCTTCGAGAGCATGAAAAACGCATTCCTCCGACTTCTGCTGGTCTGTGCCGGCCTGGCCGGCGCCTTCGTTTCCCCCGCGAACGCAGCCGTGGAAATCAATATCAACCGGGGCAACGTCCAGCCGTTGCCCATCGCCATCACCGACTTCGTCTCGACCGACGGCATCGGTGCACAGATCTCGGCCGTGGTCGAAGCCGACCTGAAGCGGTCGGGCCTCTTTGCCCCGATCAACCGCCAGGCCTTCATCGAGAAGATCTCCAATCCCGACCAGCCGCCGCGCTTCGAGGACTGGAAGGCCATCAAGGCAGACGCGCTCGTCGTCGGTCGCATCACGCGCGAGGCCGATGGTCGGCTCCGCGCCGAATTCCGTCTGTGGGACACCTTTGGTGGCCAGCAGATGACCGGCCAGCAGTTCTTCACCGATCCGAAGAACTGGCGCCGCGTCGCCCATATCATCGCCGACGCGATCTATGAGCGCATCACCGGCGAAAAGGGCTATTTCGATACCCGCGTCGTCTTCGTCTCGGAAAGCGGCCCGAAGACCGACCGCAAGCGCCAGCTGGCGATCATGGACCAGGACGGCGAAAACGTCCGCATGCTGACCAACAGCAAGGACATCGTTCTGACGCCGCGCTTCTCGCCGAGCCGCCAGGAAATCACCTACATGTCCTTCGAAGGCGACCAGCCGCGCGTTTACTTGCTCCAGCTGGAGACCGGTGGCCGTGAAGTGGTCGGCAATTTCCCCGGCATGACGTTTGCCCCCCGCTTCTCGCCCGATGGCCAGCGCGTCATCATGAGCCTGCAGCAGGACGGCAATGCCAATATCTATACGATGGACCTGCGCTCGCGCACGACCACCCGCCTGACCTCGACGGCGGCCATCGACACCTCGCCCTCCTATTCGCCTGATGGCAGCCAGATCGTCTTCGAAAGCGACCGTGGCGGCCGCCAGCAGCTCTATGTCATGGGTGCCGATGGCTCCGGCCAGCGCCGTATCTCCTTCGGCGACGGCTCCTACTCCACCCCGGTCTGGTCCCCGCGCGGCGACCTGATCGCCTTCACCAAGCAGTCCGGCGGCAAGTTTTCGATCGGCGTGATGAAGACCGACGGTTCGGGCGAACGCATCCTGACCACCGGTTTCCACAATGAAGGCCCGACCTGGGCGCCGAATGGTCGCGTGTTGATGTTCTTCCGTCAGAACGCCGGCGCAGGCGGCCCGCAGCTCTTCTCGATCGACCTCTCCGGTTACAACGAGCAGCTGGTCAAGACCCCCTCCTTCGCATCCGACCCGGCCTGGTCGCCACTGATGGAATAGAACTGACGAAAAAGAGGCGCGAAAGCGCCTCTTTTTTGCCGTAAACACCAGCAAATCGAGCCCATTCCCATCCGAATTGACGATTTGTTAACCATGATTGTTGGAAGCCGGTTAACCGCGATTGGTTATGGTCCAGCAACCCTAACAGGAAATTCAAGGAGACCGGCATGAGCCGCATTCATACTCCGGCCAAGAGCCGTCTGCAGACCCTCGCAACGAACCCGGCCCTCATCGCCCTGACGATGGCCCTGGCACTGGCCGGCTGCGCCAACAAGAAGAACCTGCCCAACAGCGCCGGCGACCTCGGCCTTGGCGCCAATGGTGCCGGTGCGGCGACCCCGGGCTCCGCCCAGGATTTCACGGTCAATGTCGGCGACCGCATCTTCTTCGACACCGACTCGACCTCGATCCGCGCCGACGCGGCCCAGACGCTCGACCGTCAGGCCCAGTGGCTGCAGCGTTATCCGAACTATGCCATCACCATCGAAGGCCATGCCGACGAACGCGGCACCCGCGAATACAACCTGGCGCTCGGCGCACGCCGTGCCGCTGCGACCCGTGATTACCTCGCCCAGCGTGGCATTCCGGCTCAGCGCCTCAAGACCATCTCCTACGGCAAGGAACGTCCGGTCGCCGTCTGCGACGACATTTCCTGCTGGTCGCAGAACCGCCGCGCCGTCACCGTCCTCGGTGGCGCCGGCATGTGATCCGAAAAGGATCGCCTGAACAGAGAAGGCGGCCCCCGGGCCGCCTTTTACATTTCTCCTTAGTTTGGCCGAACTTGGTTGCTTTTTGCAGGCAATTGGAAAAATCTCCTGTGAGCGCCGGTTCGGTGCACTTCATCGCGAAAACAGGAAAAGGGACATGAAGAAACTTGTGATGGCCGCTCTGTTGGCGACGGCCTCGCTCACGGGACTGCATGGCAGCGCAGAGGCGTTCCAGCTGTTTCCGAACGTCTCGCTCGGACACAAGAAGGCGCCGGAGCAACGGCTGCGGGCCCAGGTCCAGTTGGCTCAGGCTACAGACCCGACGCTACGCGTCCAGCAACTCGAGGAAGAGCTTCGCGCGCTGAACGGCCGTATCGAAGAAATGAGCTTCCAGCTTCTGCAGATGCAGGAAACCATCCGCAAGCAGCAGGAAGACAACGAGTTCCGCTTCCAGGATCTTGAGAAGAAGAAGACCGGCTCCCTGTCGAAGCCGGTGGATGGAGGCGGCGGATCCGATTCCGTCGCTGAAATCATTACGGACACTCCGGACGTCGGCGCCAGCGCCGACGTTTCCGGTTCCGCACCCGGCGAACAGACGCTCGGCCAGATCGCGCTCGACAACAGTGGCGTCCCGGTCGACACCACGATCAATGACAGCGCCGTCGGCAATGGCTCCGCGCTGCCGGGCGTCGACGCACCAACCGTCGCGCCATCGGTCACCCCGCCCGCTGCCCCCAAGCAGACGGCCTCGCTGAACTCCGAAGCCGACGTTTATCAGGTCGCCTATGGCCACGTGCTGTCGGGTGACTACAGCCTCGCCGAAAGCGAATTCCGCGACTTCATCGAAGCCTATCCAAGCAGCGCGAAGATCGCTGACGCCAATTTCTGGCTTGGTGAGGCCCTTTACTCGCAGGGCAATTACAACGAGGCGGCCAAGACCTTCCTCAACGCCCATCAGACCTACAACACCTCGCCGAAGGCGCCTGAAATGCTGCTCAAGCTCGGCATGTCGCTGGCAGCCCTCGACAACACCGAGACCGCCTGCGCGACGCTGCGCGAAGTCTCCAAGCGTTACCCGAAAGCCTCCCGCGCCGTCGTCTCGAAGGTTGCGAGCGAGCAGAAGCGCCTGCGTTGCTGACGAGCGAGAAGGCGAGGCCATCGGTCCTGCCTGAACCACGCCTGCCCGACGCTGCGGCACACGCCTTCCTATCCTCCCTGAAGAAACCGACACGCCTGCTCGTCGCCATTTCCGGCGGCAGTGATTCGACCGGTCTGCTGCTCGCGCTCAAACAGGCGCTCGAGACGGCTAACCATCCCCTGCCCCACTCCCTCTGCGCCGTCACCGTCGATCACTGCCTGCGCGCCGATTCCACGAAAGAGGCGCGCGCCGTCAAGGCTCTGTGCGAGCGGCTGTCCATTCCCCATCGCATTCTCGACTGGACCGGCGAAAAGCCCCTGAGCGGCCTGTCTGCAGCCGCCCGAAATGCCCGCTACGGCCTGCTTGCCCAGGCAGCCGACACGTTAGCCGCCGACGCCGTCGTTACAGGTCACACGCTGGACGACCAGGTCGAGACGATCGCCATGCGGGCCGAACGCTCGACCGAAGCAGCACTCGGCCTTTCCGGCATGGCATGCGCGACCTTATACGAGCGGCGCCTCTGGGTCCTGCGCCCCTTCCTGCAGACCACACGGGAGGCCATCAGAACGTTTCTCACAGATGCCGGCGAGACCTGGATCGACGATCCCAGCAATGACGACACCCGCTCCGAGCGGGTGCGGGTCAGAAACCTGAGGCTTGAACCGGATCTCGCCGCCATCACCCGGACCGGTCAGGCGCGTCGCGAACTCTCAGCCCAGGCTGCCGGGTGGATCGCCCGCCATGCCCGGCCGGTTGGGATGCAGGCGATCCAAATCAGCCTCGCCGATACGCCCGCGCCAACAGAGGCTGTCCGGCACGCGCTCTCGACCCTCGTAGCCATTCTCGGAGGCCGCCCACACCGTCCGGCAAAGACGGCGCTCGACCGCCTTACGACCCACCTAGCAAGGAATGGGGATTTCGCCCTCACGCTCTCCGGCTGCCTCATCGTCAGGCGAAAGACGAGCCTCTTTCTCACCCGCGAAAGGCGCGGTCTTTTGCCGCTCCCCCTGCCGGCGGGAGAACGTCGCATCTGGGACGGACGCTACGAAATCGCCAATCATGCCGGGACGGACCTGATCGTCGCGCCCGGTCCGTCAATGGTCATCGCGGCTGACCTTCCCCACCGCATGCGCACGGCCATTATGGCAAATACCCCGCATATCCAGACGTCCGAGGGCAAGAACGACATCTCGGGTGACGATTTCACCATCACGCCGCGCCTCTCGCTCTTTGATCCTTTCCTGCCGGATTTCGAACTCGCACTCGCCGACGAAATCGCAAGACTTCTCGACCGGGAACCGGCCATTGCCTGTCCCGTTTAAGACTTATTGACGGAAAACGATGGGATAAGGCCGGTTTGCCTTGGCAATGGCGCAGTGCGCTCCTATGTTAGCCAGTAAGACAGCGGGGTCCGTCCCGCGACACCTGTTCGGGGAATTCAATGAACCCAAATTTTCGCAATTTCGCGCTCTGGGCGATCATCGCTCTTCTGCTGATCGCCCTGTTCAGCATGTTCCAGACGTCACCGTCGCAATCGAGCTCGCGCGAGATTCCGTATTCGCAATTCCTGCGTGAGGTTGATTCGGGCCGCGTCCGCGACGTGACCGTGACCGGCAACCGCGTTCTCGGCACCTATTCCGAAAACGGCACCGCCTTCCAGACCTATGCGCCCGTCGTTGACGACAACCTTCTGAGCAAGCTCGAAGCCAAGAACGTCATGATCGTCGCCCGTCCGGAAACCGACGGCTCGTCCGGCTTCCTGAGCTATATCGGCACGCTTCTTCCCATGCTGCTGATCCTCGGCGTCTGGCTCTTCTTCATGCGCCAGATGCAGGGTGGCTCGCGCGGCGCCATGGGCTTCGGCAAGTCCAAGGCCAAGCTTCTGACCGAAGCGCATGGCCGCATCACGTTTGATGATGTCGCCGGCGTCGATGAAGCCAAGCAGGACCTGGAAGAGATCGTCGAGTTCCTGCGCGATCCGCAGAAGTTCCAGCGGCTGGGCGGCAAGATCCCGCGCGGCGTACTGCTCGTCGGCCCTCCGGGCACGGGTAAGACGCTGCTCGCCCGCTCGGTTGCCGGCGAAGCCAACGTGCCCTTCTTCACCATCTCCGGTTCGGACTTCGTTGAAATGTTCGTCGGCGTCGGCGCAAGCCGCGTCCGTGACATGTTCGAGCAGGCGAAGAAGAACGCGCCCTGCATCATCTTCATCGACGAAATCGACGCGGTCGGTCGCCATCGTGGCGCCGGTCTCGGCGGCGGTAACGATGAACGCGAACAGACGCTGAACCAGCTGCTCGTCGAGATGGACGGCTTCGAGGCCAATGAAGGCATCATCCTGATCGCTGCGACCAACCGTCCCGACGTTCTCGACCCCGCACTTCTGCGTCCGGGCCGTTTTGACCGCCAGGTTGTTGTCCCGAACCCCGATATCACCGGTCGCGAGCGCATTCTCAAGGTCCATGCGCGCAACGTGCCGCTCGCCCCGAATGTCGATCTCAAGGTTCTTGCACGTGGCACGCCCGGCTTCTCCGGCGCTGACTTGGCCAACCTCGTCAACGAAGCCGCGCTCATGGCCGCCCGTCGCAACAAGCGCGTCGTCACCATGGCCGAGTTCGAAGACGCCAAGGACAAGATCATGATGGGGGCGGAACGCCGCTCCTCCGCCATGACCGAAGCCGAAAAGAAGCTGACCGCCTATCACGAAGCCGGCCACGCGATCACCGCTTTGCAGGTGCCCGTCGCCGACCCGCTGCACAAGGCAACCATCATTCCGCGCGGCCGTGCGCTCGGCATGGTCATGCAGCTTCCCGAGGGCGACCGCTACTCGATGAGCTATAAGTGGATGGTCTCGCGCCTCGTCATCATGATGGGTGGCCGCGTCGCGGAAGAGCTGACCTTCGGCAAGGAGAACATCACGTCGGGCGCCTCCTCCGACATTGAGCAGGCCACCAAGCTCGCTCGCGCCATGGTCACCCAGTGGGGCTTCTCCGACGTGCTCGGCCAAGTCGCCTATGGTGAGAACCAGCAGGAGGTCTTCCTCGGCCATTCCGTGTCGCAGTCGAAAAACGTCTCGGAATCGACCGCCCAGAAGATCGACACGGAAGTCCGCCGCCTGATCGACGAAGCCTATACCGAAGCGCGCCGTATCCTGACCGACCATCACGATGCCTTCGTGGCAATCGCGGAAGGTCTGCTCGAATACGAGACGCTCTCGGGCGAAGAGATCAAGGCACTGATCCGCGGCGAAAAGCCGTCCCGTGACAGCGGCGATGAAGGTCCGAACACCCGCGGCTCCGCCGTGCCTTCGACCGGCCGCAAGGACGTGAGCAAGGGCGGGGAGACCGAAGGCGGCCTGGAACCACAGCCGCACTGAGGAAATCCGCAGTCGAATACGAAAAAGGCCACCCCACCGGGTGGCCTTTTTCGTGGATGCCGAAGGGTCGGGAGATGGCATGGCCGTATTGGTAACGGGATGTAATCCGCTTTTGCTGTAATTTATGTGTTGTTCTCCACAATTTGTGGCATGAGCAGCCAACACATTCGCGCAAGCGCTCTGTGACACGATCAGAGCTGCAAGCCACCCTCGCTATGGGACACGAAGGAAAACAGATGACACGTCGTTATTTTGGCACCGATGGCATTCGCGGGCTGTCGAACCGCTTCCCGATGACGCCGGATCTCGCCATGCGCGTCGGCATCGCCGCCGGCACCCTTTTCCGCCGCGGCGGCCATCGCCACCGCGTGGTGATCGGCAAGGACACCCGCCTCTCGGGGTACATGCTGGAAAATGCCATGGTCGCGGGCTTCACCGCAGCCGGCCTCGACGCCTTCGTCCTCGGCCCGATCCCGACGCCGGCCGTCGCCATGCTGACACGCTCGCTGCGCTGCGACCTCGGCGTGATGATCTCGGCCTCGCACAATCCCTTTGCCGACAACGGCATCAAGCTCTTCGGCCCGGATGGCTACAAGCTCTCCGACGAGCTGGAAATGCAGATCGAGGAACTGCTGGAAAAGGACATCTACGGCCAGCTCGCCGCGCCGACCGACATCGGTCGTGCCAAGCGCATCGACGGCGTCCATGACCGTTACGTCGAATTTGCCAAGCGCACCCTGCCCCGCGATGTGACGCTCCACGGCCTCAGGGTCGCCATCGACTGCGCCAATGGTGCTGCCTACAAGGTGGCACCGGCAGCCCTTTGGGAACTCGGCGCCGATGTGGTGACGATCGGCAATGAGCCGAATGGCACGAACATCAATCTCGACTGTGGCTCCACCCACCCGGAAGCCTTGCAGAAGAAGGTCCATGAAGTGCGTGCCGATATCGGCATCGCGCTCGATGGCGACGCCGACCGCGTCATCATTGTCGACGAGAACGGCACGGTGATCGATGGCGACCAGCTGATGGCCGTCGTGGCGGAAACCTGGAAACAGGATGGCCTGCTGCGCGGCAACGGCATTGTTGCCACCGTCATGTCCAATCTCGGCCTCGAACGCTTCCTTGGCGACAAGGGTCTGACGCTCGCCCGCACCAAGGTCGGCGACCGCTACGTTGTCGAACACATGCGGAGCCACGATTTCAATGTCGGCGGCGAACAGTCCGGCCATATCGTGCTCTCCGACCACGGCACCACCGGCGATGGCCTCGTGGCCGCCCTGCAGATCCTCGCGGCCGTCAAGCGCACCGGCAAGACGGTGAGCGAGATCTGCCACCGCTTCGATCCCGTGCCGCAGCTGCTGCGCAACGTGCGCTTCTCCGGCGGCAAGCCGCTGGAAGATGCTGTCGTCAAGCAGGCGATTGCCGATGCAGAGGCCGAACTCGCCAAGTCCGGCCGCCTCGTCATCCGCCCCTCCGGCACCGAGCCGCTGATCCGCGTCATGGCCGAAGGCGACGACAAGGAACAGGTCGAGCGCATCGTGAACGGCCTCGTCGACATGATCGCCAGCGTGCGCAGCGCGGCTGCCTGACGCCCACAAATCCTGAGACACGAAATCCACCGCCGCATCCAAGGCGAAATGCAAGAAGCCCGGCCGCTCACGCAGCCGGGCTTCTTGTTTCAACGGATAGGATCGAAAATCAGGCCGACAGCTTGGCCATGACTTCGTCCGACACTTCGAAGTTCGAATAGACGTTCTGCACGTCGTCATCGTCTTCCAGCGTGTCGATCAGCTTCATCAGCGAAGTCGCCTTTTCCTCGTCGACTTCGATCGTGTTCTGCGGCTTCCAGATCGCCTTGACGGATTCGGCACCACCCAGCACCGCTTCCAGCGCCTTGGACACTTCGTTCATGTCCTCGAAGGTGCAGTAGATGGTGTGGCCGTCTTCGTCGGAGACGACATCTTCGGCGCCGGCTTCGATCGCGGCTTCCATGACCTTGTCAGCGTCGCCAACGGAGGCCTTGTAGGTGATTTCGCCGACATGGTCGAAGGAGAAGGACACCGACCCGGTTTCGCCCAGCGCGCCGCCGGCCTTGGAGAAGGTCGAACGGACGGAAGACGCCGTGCGGTTTCGGTTGTCCGTCAGCGTCTCGACGATAACAGCAACGCCACCTGGACCGTAGCCCTCGTAGCGGATCGCGTCATAGGTCTCGGCATCGGCGCCGGACGCCTTCTTGATCGCGCGTTCGATGTTGTCCTTCGGCATCGACTGTGCCTTGGCGTTCTGAACGGCCAGGCGAAGTGCTGCATTCATCGTCGGGTCGGGCAGACCTGTCTTTGCAGCAACGGTGATTTCGCGTGCGAGCTTGGAGAACATCTTCGAACGGATACCGTCCTGTTTCCCCTTGCGGTGCATGATGTTTTTGAACTGTGAATGGCCAGCCATGGCACCCCTGATCAGGTCTGAATGTTTGGAATGGCCGCCTTATACGGGCGATTGGGGTCCGGTTCAAGGGCAGCGACAGACATCGGCAGCCGTGCGCATCGGCCCCTCATGCCGGAACAAGTCCGCACGCCGCTCGTTGCTCTCCTCGCGAACCCACAAGGAGATACGACAGATGGCAAGCTTCAGCGAAGCCCGCGAAAACCCGGTTGAACAGCTCTGGGAAGAGATCGAGGATATCCATGCCGGCATGCTTGGCCTCGCCGGTTCCGAAATGCACATGCGGCCGATGGCCCCCTTCGCCGATCACCGCACCAACACCATCTGGTTCTTCACCAAGACCGATACCGACCTGGTCAAGGCGCTGCGTCCCGGCAGCCGCGGCCAATTCAACGTTGTCGGCAAGAACCACGACTATCATGCCAGCCTCGCGGGCGCGCTGACCGCCGTCAAGGACAGCACCAAGATCGACGAATACTGGAACTCGGTGGTCGCAGCCTGGTATGAGGGCGGGAAATCCGACCCGAGCCTCATCCTTCTGTCGCTCTCGCTTGATGACGGCGAGATCTGGGCTTCGACCGGCAGCACCATCAAGTTCGGCTGGGAAATCGCGAAAGCCAATCTCGACCCGGAAAAGATGCCGGATGTTGGCGTTCACCGTCAGGTGCGTTTCGCCTGATCGGCGTCAATTGCCCGCAAGCACCAGAATCAGCGGCTTCTTCGGCAGCGTCCGCATGGACACTGTGAAGCCGCTGTTTGGCGATCGCTCGATGTCGACGCTGTCGTCGAACATGGCAAGGAAGCTGTCGACGATCGGCCCGCGCCGATGCATCGGCAGCACCACGGCAGAGCGCAACCGCTTGATCGTCCGGCTCATGCTGTCAGCGCCCATCGTCAATCCGCCATCCACCGGCACCATCACGATATCCAGCCGACCGATCTCCGCATAATGCGCATCCGTCAACTCGTGATGCAGATGACCCAAATGCCCGATGCAGAGGCCAGCCACCTCGAAAATGAAGATCGAATTGCCGTTCGGCTCGAACTCCCCGCCCCAGCTGCGAATGTCGGTAGCGACATTGCGCACATAGGCATCGCCAACAATCACATTGTGCAACGCCTTTTCGCCCGGCACATCGCTCCAGCCATGCAGCACATTGGCGATCCCAGGATCAGGCGACAGAGTGTAATGGCTGGAATGCGCCTTGTTCATCGTCACCACGTCGGGCAGGCGCGCGGAGCGGAGCCACCCATTATAGTCGGTGGCAATCTCGACGCCTTCGGGCGTGGTGATCTGAAAGGTGGAATGGCCCAGAAATGTGATCGTCACGTGTTCGGCAAACGCGGCAGGCCTTGCAGGCAATTGGGGCGCGCTAAAACTGGCGAATGTGACTGATGGAAGCGCCTCGGCAACCAGTTGACATTGACTGACGGGCGGCCGGGGACTGCCGGGCGTTTGGGTCTCCTGCGCAAACACGAAGCCTGCCAGGACCATCGAACCCCAAACACCAAAGGCTAGTCTTTGCAGCATCATGCCGCTCCCACGCCGTCGAGTCCTGAGGATCATGCAGCAGGGCAGTGCAGGCATCCACCCGTTACCGCACGCGCTCCACTCACAATCACGTCATCTGGACCAACACAATCACGGACCTTAGGCCACATCGCGCTTTAGGAAATACCAGATGGACAGTGGCATCGACAGCGGCAGCCAAACGACCAATATACTTTCCATCAGCACCACAAAGAGCACCTCCAAGCCGTGCAGTTCTGCATAGCAAGCGGCGGCTACGTAACATTCCTTAGGGCTGCTTCCATCCCATTCTCCAAACGAGAACCATCCCAGATAAGACGCCAAACTGAGGAGCGAGAGAAACAATGAAGATAACAGGAAAACGCCGGGCTGAAGCCTGCGCGCGTGATGGCTTCTTTTCAGATTGTTGCTCATTTCCTTGATCACCAAGGCCCGTTGCTCTGGAGTGAACAAAATGATGCGCAGATAATAGATCACCATTGTAGCGAGCGCAGCCAGCCAGACCGAGGATGCTACACCTTGTATCCGGAACAGCATCGCCTCACTCAGTCTTAGATGCGTCCTGTATTTCGCAATCACCGGAAAAAGAGTTTCGCCAACCTGTGACAGACCGGAAATGGCGGGACCAAGGAGCGGAAGATCCGCTCGGCCATGTGTGGCAGCTGTCGCTAAGCAAATTGCCACGAGCCACAACCCGAAGAAGAGCACCTTAACATTTGAAGAAAAGATCAACGAGGGTTCACTCGGCCCACCTTCTGGAGCTTTCGAGCTTAGCCGACCCACACTAAGGATGAGCAAAGTGACGACGAGCCCGATGAACGTCGTGATAAACCTAACCGAGAATGGAATGTCCGGAACACCCCATAGAGGGATCAAGATAAAGACAGCATAGCAGCCAAACCTCACCTCATCGCCCCCACTTCTTTACCGACAAGGCCAGTGCCCGAACCGCGCCCGAGAACCATCCCAAACCGTCACGCCCAGAACTCCGGAATCGTCTCGGCCAGGCGCGGCCCGATCCTGAGCGGCGCGATCTTCTCGGCCAAGCCCGTCGCATCGGAAATCTCGACGCCGACGCCGCAGATGGTCGCCGGGCCACTCGCCGCCTCGAAGCGACCCTTCGGCATCTTCGAGATGAAGCGGTTGAGCGGCTCTTCCTTCTCCATGCCGAGCGAGGAGTCGTAGTCGCCGCACATGCCGGCATCCGACATATAGGCCGTACCGCCGTTCAGGATCTGATGGTCGGCGGTCGGCACATGGGTATGGGTCCCGACGACGAAGCTGGCGCGCCCGTCGACGAAATGGCCGAAACACTGCTTCTCGCTCGTCGCTTCCGCGTGGAAGTCGAAAACGATGACATCAGCCTGTTCCTTCAGCGGGCAGGCCGCCAGGATCGTCTCCGCCGACTTGAAGGGATCGTCGAGTTCCGGATGCATGAAGACGCGGCCCATGATGTTGGCAACGAGAACACGCGCGCCATTGCGGGCATAGAAAAGCCCCGAGCCCTTGCCGGGCGTGCCGGCCGGATAGTTGGCCGGGCGCAGGAACTGGTCGTGCCGCGTACAGAAGGAGACGGCCTCCTTCTGGTCCCAGACGTGATTGCCCGTCGTCACCACATCGGCACCGGCATTGATCGTCTCGAGATAGATGTCCTCGGTGATGCCGAAGCCGCCGGCGGCATTTTCGCCGTTGACGATGACGAAATCCAGTTTCAGATCGGAGATCAGGCCCGGCAGGCGCTCCCAAACAGCCGTCCGTCCGGTCTTGCCCACCATATCGCCGAGAAACAGAAGTCGCATTCGTCCAATCACTCCATGAATGTTCTGAGGCCACTTTCCGTCAGAACAGCCTCAAGCCGGACGTCATGCGCTTCATCGGGCACTTCTGCCACCTCCTGACAGTCGAATGCAATGCCGATCAGCCGCGGATTGCGCCCTTTTTCCCGCAAACGCGCAATTGCACGGTCATAGTGACCGGCGCCGTAGCCGATACGGTTGCCTTTCGCATCAAAGGCGGAGAGCGGAACGAGCAGAAGATCGGGATCGAGCACGGCCGCCTCCGGCCCCGGACCGCGTGTGCCAAAGCCCGTATCGACCAGTTCGGCACCGGTCACCAGTTCACGAAAGACGATCGTTTCCCTGTCCATGACGACAGGCAGGCAGAGCCGCGCACCGCGTGCCTTCAGCCGCGCCATCAGCGGTCGGATATCGGCCTCGGAGCGGATCGGAAAAAAGCCTGATACCGTCATGCCGGGATCGATCGGAATGGCCTCTCCGGCGAAGTCCGCCATGGCAAGGCTGAACTCCAGACGGGTGGCCTCAGTGATCTGATCGCGCAGCGCCAACCGCTCTTTGCGCAGGGCAGCCTTCAAGGCGCGTTTTTCTGTCATTTTGGCCTCCAAAGCCGCTGCCCCGCCATATCTGGGGAGGGCAACAGGGCATTTTCCTCAATTTTGTCATTCGTCAAGACACTTCGCAAATCCCCTGAAAAACCAAGGATTAACTTGATGCCGTTATAATTTAGCCCAAGCAAACGTTTATAGGATACATTTGCATGAAGGTCTTTTCGCGCTTCGGCATTACGAAAACAATCACCGCCACGACAGTCATGATCCTGGTCGCGTCGCTTGGCGCGGTCTCCTGGGTCATCTCCGGCAGCATCGCCACGCGCATTCAGGAGCAGGCAATCAGCGGCCAGGATGCCAGCTTGCGCACGGCGGCCACGATCATTGAGCGTGACCTGCCCGGCACCAAGATTACCTGGGCGTCCAACGGCAATGTCGACCGGATCGTGATGGAGTCCATTCCGAAGGAATTCACCGACCACACGATGATCGACACGATCGGCCGCATGACCGGCCAGACGGCGACGATTTTCGGCTGGGAACCCGACAGCAAGGATTTCTGGCGCCGCACCACCAACATCATCAAGCCGGATGGCAAGCGCGCCGTCGGCACGGCCCTCGGCCAGGCGGGTGCCGTCTATCCCTTCGCCACCAAAGGCCAGGTCTATCGCGGCGAGGCGGTCATCCTCGACGTGCCCTACTACACCATCTACCAGCCGATCTTCTCCCCGACAGGCGATGTCATCGGCATTCTCTATGCCGGCGTCCGCTCGGCCGACATCAACAGCATCGCCACCGAAATGGCCTATGCCATCGGCGCGACGGCACTGATCGTGCTCGTCATCGCGGCAGCCCTGATCGCGCTCTTCGTCCGCCAGATCGTCGGCGCCCTGCCGCGACTGACCGGCGTGGCAGACCAGCTCGCCAGCGGCCGGCTGGAAACCGAGGTCCCCGACCAGGACCTGAAGAACGAGATCGGTGCTCTTGCCCGTTCCATCAACGTCTTCCGCGAAAGCGCCATTCAGAAGATCGAGATCGAGCGCAAGGCAGCCGATGCCGTTGCCCAGGGCGAGCGCGAACGTCAGGAACGCGAAGCCGCCAAGGCCGAGGACGCCAAGGCCGTCGAACAGGCCGTCGACGTGCTGGCCCAGTGTCTGCACAAGCTCAGCGACGGCGATCTCACGGTGCGCATCGGCCAGGCCTTCACCGGCAATCTCGACAAGCTGCGCCTCGACTTCAACGCCTCGGTCGAAAAGCTGAGCAGCACGCTCGGTGACATCAGAGTCGAGACCTCGGGCATCGAGGCGAGCTCCGCCGAAATGCGCCAGGCGACCGATGATCTGTCGAAGCGCACCGAACAGCAGGCCGCATCGCTGGAAGAAACCTCCGCAGCGCTCGAGGAAATCACCGCAACCGTTCGTGGATCCTCCGCCAAGGCCGACCAGGCAGCCCAGATCGCCGCCGTCGCCCGCAAGAGCACGGAAAGCTCGAGCAAGGTCGTTTCCGACGCGATCGACGCGATGAGCCGGATCGAACAGGCGTCGAGCGAGATCTCCAAGATCATCAACGTCATCGACGAGATCGCCTTCCAGACAAACCTGCTGGCGCTGAACGCCGGCGTCGAGGCGGCTCGCGCTGGTGAAGCCGGCAAGGGATTTGCCGTCGTTGCCCAGGAAGTCCGCGAACTCGCCCAGCGTTCCGCCAACGCCGCCAAGGACATCAAGGCGCTGATCCACAAGTCTGGGGAAGCGGTTGCCGGCGGTGTCTCGCTGGTCCAGCAGACCGGCAATGCGCTTGGCGAGATCTCCGGCCAGGTCGCCTCGATCAACGACCACATCTCGGCCATTGCCTCGGCCGCCCGCGAGCAGTCGACGGCGCTGAACGAGATCAACGGCTCGGTCAATCACATGGACCAGTTCACCCAGAAGAACGCGGCCATGGTGGAAGAGGCAACCGCGGTCACGCACCGCCTCGCTGACAGCGCTCGCGTGCTGGCCGGCTTGATCGGCCAGTTCCAGACGGCGGATGGCCACCGCGTCGTCAAGGCACCCGTCCCCTCCTACCAGCCGCCAGCCCCTGCCCCGCGTCCGGCCACACCGCGCCCAGTCGAAAGCCAGTCCCGCCCGGCGCCCTCGCCGGCCCGCTCCATGGTCGGCAAGCTGACCAAGGCCTTTGGCAGTGCCTCAACCGCAACGGCGGCTTCGCAGGACAATTGGGAAGAGTTCTGATCGAAAGATCAACCTGAAAAGACAAAGCCGTCGCGAGCGATCGCGGCGGCTTTTTGCATCAGGTGTCAGATGAGGTGCGATCCACGGCAACCGGTGGATGTTTACGATCCTGGGTGCCTACAAACGTAGGTGGGCGCCATATGTCCGAGCCCACGGGCCCGGCCAGGGACAGCTCCCTTTGGATCGAGTATGGCCCCAGGGATTGTGGTTCCTGTCGTGAGGCGCAGACCGCAATTCAGATATAAGCGCTTAACGCGTGATCCGCCAGTGGGGCGATCACAAACAATATTGAAGATCAGCTGCCCTGTCCGGCCGGCGCCGGCCGTTGGGTGAGCTTGCGGGTGATCCCGTTCAGCCGCTCGGCAACTTCGGCCAAGGTCTGTGCCACGGCCTCGTCCCGCTGATGGGCACCGGTCAGCACGCTTTCGCGCCCGGCCCGCAGATCGGCCAGTTCCCGTTCGGCAGCAGCCAGTCGGCGGTTCAGATCCGCCATTTCGTCCATCACCATAATGCCGGCCATGACCGTGATCCGGAGATCGCCGATTTCGCCGAACTGACTTTTCAGGTGGCCGACATAGCGGTCGAACTGGCCGGCCAGCGTTGTCAGATGAGGCTCCTGCCCCTCCTCGCACGCCATGCGATAGGCCTTGCCGTCGATCGTGACTGTCACCTGGGCCATCGGCCATCCAACTCTTCGTTACGCGGGCGGGCGACGCCCAACACCAAATCTCAAGTCTGCAGGCGCCGAAACCCGGCCGCCTACCGGTCGAGCACGGCCCGGATCGTTTCCATCGCCGTCACGAGACGCCGGGAGACCTCGCGATTGACCTCTTCAAGGCTGTTCGCCCGAAATTGCGACTCGTCCAGTTCCTGGGCAAGGCGGGCACGATCGGCATGCACGCGGCGAACCTCGCCGTCGATCTCACTGCTTTCCCGTTCCGCCTCAAAACGCATGTCGACGGCATTTTCGAGGCCAACCACGGCCTGACGAAGCGCCGCAAGCGCGGCTTCGACCGAATTTTCCACCGGCATCCCTGACCCCTGCCTCGTTGCCACACCTTCGCTTCTTGCGAATCGTCCTGACAATCCGGGTAATTTGAGCGGCGACACTAAGCCCCGTGCTTGGCGCGCGTCAATAAAGCGCGGCCCCTCGGCAGGGTCCAATTCTGTGGACTATCCCAACTGCGATGCCCCTGCCGGAGCCAATTTTGATGAACGCACAGGAAAGAGGCAAATCCATGGGATCATGCACGATAAAAGGCTTCTGCCCGGCCATTTTGTTGACTTGCGCGATGCACCTGATATGGATCGCTCGCTTCTCATTTGGTCCTGTGAAAGGGCCGTGATTGACACTGCGAACCAGCGGACTAGCCATGATCTCTCCAGAAAAACATAACCGGATGGCGAACGCGATCCGTTTCCTCGCCATGGATGCCGTCGAGAAGGCCAATTCCGGCCATCCCGGTCTTCCCCTGGGCGCGGCTGACGTCGCCACGGTCCTGTTCGGCCGCTATCTGAAGTTCGATCCGAAGAACCCGCTCTGGCCGGATCGCGACCGCTTCGTGCTCTCGGCCGGCCATGGCTCGATGCTTCTCTATGCGCTGCTCTATCTGACCGGCTACGAAGACATGACGATCGAGGACATCAAGTCCTTCCGTCAGCTCGGCGCCAAGACCGCCGGCCACCCGGAATACGGCCATGCCTCCGGCATCGAAACGACCACCGGCCCGCTCGGCCAGGGCATTGCCAATGCCGTCGGCATGGCGATTGCCGAACGCAAGCTGTCTGAAGAATTCGGCTCTGAGCTGCAGAGCCATTACACCTATGCGCTGGTCGGCGACGGCTGCCTCATGGAAGGCATCAGCCAGGAAGCCATTGCGCTGGCCGGCCATCTGAAGCTCAACAAGCTCATCGTCTTCTGGGACGACAACAAGATCACCATCGACGGCGCCGTCTCCTTGTCGGACTCGACCGACCAGATCGCCCGCCTGAAGTCGGCGAACTGGAACACCATCGAGATCGACGGTCACAACCCGGACGAAATCGCAGCCGCCATCGAGGCCGCCCACAAGTCCGACAAGCCGACTTTCATCGCCGCCAAGACCATCATCGGTTTCGGCGCCCCGAACAAGCAGGGCACGCACAAGGTGCACGGCTCGCCGCTCGGCGCCGAAGAAATTGCCGCTGCCCGCAAGTCGCTCAACTGGGAAGCCGAAGCCTTCGTCGTCCCGGCTGACGTGCTGGACGCCTGGCGCCTGGTTGGCCTGCGCGCCACCAAGGTTCGCAAGGAATGGGAAGAACGCCTGAACCAGGCTGACGCCGAGAAGCGCGCCGAGTTCAACCGTCGCTTCGCCGGTGACCTGCCGGGCAGCTTCGACACGACGATCGACGCCTTCAAGCAGAAGATCGCCGCCAACAACCCGACGGTCGCCACCCGCAAGGCTTCGGAAGATGCACTCGAAGTGATCAACGGCCTCCTGCCGGAAACCCTCGGCGGCTCGGCCGACCTGACGCCGTCGAACAACACCAAGACCAGCCAGATGAAGTCGATCACCCCGACCGACTTCTCCGGCCGCTACATGCACTGGGGCATTCGCGAACATGCGACGGCCGCAGCCATGAACGGCATTGCGCTGCATGGCGGCCTGATTCCTTACTCCGGCGGCTTCCTGATCTTCTCGGATTACTGCCGTCCGTCGGTGCGCCTCGCCGCCCTCATGGGCATCCGCGTCGTGCATGTCTGGACGCATGATTCCATCGGCGTTGGCGAAGACGGCCCGACCCACCAACCGGTCGAGCATTTCGCAGCGCTCCGCGCCATCCCGAACCTGCTCCTCTTCCGTCCGGCCGACGAGACCGAAACGGCGGAATGCTGGCAGATTGCGCTCAAGGAAAAGCACCGTCCGTCGGGCCTGGCGCTGACCCGCCAGAACCTGATCCCGGCCCGTACCGAATACGAAGAGAAGAACCTGTCGGCCTACGGCGCCTATGAGCTGATCTCGGCCAGCGACGCCAAGGTTTCGATCTTCGCGTCCGGCTCGGAAGTCGAAATCGCCATCAAGGCGCAGCAGCAGCTGGCCGCCAAGGGTATCTCCACCCGCGTCGTCTCGGTTCCCTGCTTCGAACTCTTCTTCGAGCAGGATGCCGACTACCAGGAAGCCATCATCGGCAACGCGCCGGTGAAGATTGGCGTCGAAGCCGGCATCCGCCAGGGTTGGGACGCGATCATCGGCTCGACCGGTGCCTTCATCGGCATGAAGTCCTTCGGCGCCTCCGGCCCGGCCAAGGACCTCTACAAGCATTTCGGCATCACCGCCGAAGCAGTCGTCGCGGCTGCCGAAGCCAAGCTGGCTTAATGACCATCCCGCCAGGGCGTCCCCGGACGCCCTGACATTGCCCAAGAGCTCACTATACAATCGGGAGTCCACCAATGACTGTGAAAGTTGCCATCAATGGTTTCGGCCGTATCGGACGTAACGTTCTGCGCGCCATCGTCGAATCCGGCCGTACCGACATCGAAGTCGTCGCCATCAACGACCTCGGCCCGGTCGAGACCAATGCCCACCTGCTCCGTTACGATTCGATCCACGGCAAGTTCCCAGCCGATGTGAAGGTCGACGGCGACACGATCATCGTCGGCGGCGGCAAGCCGATCAAGGTCACCGCGATCAAGGATCCGGCGACCCTTCCGCACAAGGAACTTGGCGTCGACATCGCCATGGAATGCACCGGCATCTTCACCTCGAAGGACAAGGCCTCGGCCCACCTGACCGCTGGCGCCAAGCGCGTCATCGTCTCGGCCCCGGCTGACGGCGCTGATCTCACCGTCGTCTTCGGCGTCAACCACGACAAGCTGACCAAGGACCACCTGGTCATCTCGAACGCCTCCTGCACGACGAACTGCCTGGTTCCGGTCGTCAAGGTTCTGAACGACTCGATCGGCATCGATCACGGCTTCATGACCACGATCCACTCCTATACCGGTGACCAGCCGACGCTCGACACCATGCACAAGGATCTCTACCGCGCCCGCGCGGCAGCGCTCTCGATGATCCCGACCTCGACAGGCGCCGCCAAGGCCGTCGGCCTGGTTCTCCCGGAACTGAAGGGCAAGCTGGACGGCACCTCGATCCGCGTGCCGACCCCGAACGTCTCGGTCGTCGACTTCAAGTTCGTCGCCAAGAAGGCCACCACGGTCCAGGAAGTCAACGACGCCATCATCGCCGCTTCCAACGGCGCGCTGAAGGGCATCCTCGGCTACACCGACGAGCCGCTGGTCTCCCGCGACTTCAACCACGACAGCCATTCCTCGATCTTCGCGCTCGACCAGACCAAGGTTCTCGAAGGCAACTTCGTTCGCATCCTGACCTGGTACGACAACGAGTGGGGCTTCTCCAACCGCATGTCGGACACGGCTGTCGCCCTGTCGAAGACCTTCTGAGATCGACGCATCTCTGCGTTTCAGGGGCGGGCTCGCGAGAGCCCGCCCTTTTTCGTTTTGTCGAAGACAGATCCAACGCCCTAAGGATTTAATTCGGCATGGCGATGGAACAATTCAGCCGCATGGCGGTTGGCCTTCCGAATTGTGGCACAAAAGCGACGCCCGACTGTCGCGGCCACCCCTGGCGGCATCCGAGCCGCACTCTGGACCATCCCATCTGGGACCCCGGACAATTCGAAAGGAATCCGAGACATTGACTTATGCGACCACGCCAACTGTCGTTGCGCAAGAGGATGCGATCCCCGCACCGGAAGGGGACACCGAGATCATCGACACCCCTTACGAGATCGGCCAGGACAACATCAGCTACAGGAAACGGCTGGTTTTCGAACTCGACATCCACAATGTCGTTTTCAGCGTGTCCGCGCTCTCCATCGTCGCCTTCACCTTCCTGACGCTGGCCTTCCAGACGACCCTTGAACCGGCCTTCACCGGCCTCCGGGATTTCCTGACCGCCAATCTCGACTGGTTCTTCCTGCTCACCGGCAACATCCTGGTGCTTGTCTGCCTCGGGCTGATCTTCTCGCCCCTCGGCCGCATTCGCCTCGGCGGTCCCGATGCCACGCCCGATTATTCCAATCTCTCCTGGTTCGCGATGCTGTTTGCCGCCGGCATGGGCATCGGCCTGATGTTCTACGGTGTGTCCGAACCGCTCGGCCACTTCACTGCAGCACTCGACGGTCCGGTGTTTGAAAACGGCGTGCGGACAGACTGGGCGCCGCTCGGCGGTGCTGTCGGCGATCCGGAAGCGGCACGCCGCCTCGCCATGGCCGCCACGATCTTCCACTGGGGTCTGCATCCCTGGGCGATCTACGCCATCGTTGCCCTGGCGCTTGCCCTCTTCTCCTTCAACAAGGGCCTGCCACTCACCCTGCGTTCGATCTTCTATCCGATCTTCGGCGAACGCGTCTGGGGCTGGCCGGGCCACATCATCGACATCCTCGCCGTCTTCGCGACGATTTTCGGGCTCTCCACCTCGCTCGGCATCGGCGCCCAGCAGGCAAGCGCCGGTCTTGAATTCCTCTTCGGCATTCCGGCCACGGAGAACATGATGATCCTGCTGGTGCTCGTCATCACCGGTATCGCCATCACCTCGGTCGTTGCCGGCATGGACAAGGGCGTCAAGCTCCTGTCCGAGGTCAATCTCGGGCTCGCAGCGCTTCTCCTGCTCTTCGTCATCGCGGTTGGCCCGACCTGGCAGATCCTCAAGGGCTTTTTCCTCAACCTCGAAGCCTATGCCACCTACCTGCCCGCCCTCGCCAACCCCTTCGGCCGGGACGATACCAACTTCGTCCAGGGCTGGACGGCCTTCTACTGGGCCTGGTGGATCAGTTGGTCGCCCTTCGTCGGCATGTTCATCGCCCGCGTCAGCCGCGGCCGCAGCGTGCGCGAACTCTTGACCGCCGTCCTCCTGATTCCCTCGCTCGTCTCCGTCCTGTGGATGACGGCACTGGGCGGCACGGCCATCAGCCAGGTGGTCAATGACGGCCTGACCAGCGTCAAGGATGCGGGCCTTGAGCTGCAGCTGTTCGAGATGCTGGCGCATCTGCCACTGACAGCGATTACCTCCTTTGTCGGCATCGTCCTGGTCATCGTCTTCTTCGTGACCTCCTCCGACTCCGGCTCGCTCGTCATCGACACGATCTCCGCCGGCGGCAAGGTCAATGCGCCGATGCCGCAGCGTGTCTTCTGGGCAAGCTTCGAGGGCCTTGTCGCCGTCGCACTTCTGCTCGGCGGCGGCCTGGTTGCCCTTCAGGCCATGGCCGTATCGACCGGCCTTCCCTTCGCGATCGTCCTGCTTGGGGCGACCTATGCACTGATCAAGGGATTGTTGGCGGAACCACGCTGACCTAAAAAATGTGGGGCGAAATTAAAAACTTTAAATTTCGCCCCACTCTCATCACGATCTTGTTCCAAGGGTGCAGAGCCGTTCGGCACGCCTGCATCATCATACATAGCCGACCCGTCTTGCGACGGGAGCAATGCTCGCTCGACGGTTTGCGAACCGCAGGCCGCGCAGGGCAGCAGTGAGCGACGGCCGCGCCAGCGGCAATCGGGAAGGGGACAGTGAGTGAGTGAATTCTATGCCGTCACATTGGTCGCGACCGCGCTCGTTCTTCTTGCTGCATTTTCCAGCCTGATCGCTTTCCGCTTCGGCGCCCCGCTATTGCTGCTTTTCCTTGGCATTGGGCTTGCCGCTGGTGTCGATGGTCTCGGCATCGAATTCTCCAACTTCCCCCTCGCTTATGTCATCGGCTCCCTGGCGCTCGCCGTCATCCTCTTCGATTCCGGCTACGGCACCTCGCTGCAATCCTTCCGTCTCTCCGCCGCCCCCGCGCTCACGATGGCGACCCTCGGCGTTCTGCTGACCACCGCCATCTTCGGCATTGCCGCCCATTTCCTGCTTGGCTTGAGCCTCCTCCAGGCCTTCCTGCTCGGCGCCATTGTCGGCTCGACCGATGCAGCTGCCGTCTTCTTTCTGCTGCGCATCGGCGGCATCAACATCCGCGACCGCGTACGCTCCTCGCTCGAAGTCGAGTCCGGCACCAACGACCCCATGGCGATCTTCCTCACCGTCGCCCTTGTCGAGCTGATCGCCAAGGGTGGCGACACGAACGGCTTCGGCCTCGACATTCTCCTCCTCTTCCTGGAGCAGATGGGCATCGGCCTTGCCCTTGGCCTGCTCGGAGGCTTTGTCATCGTGTTCATCCTGCGGCGCATGCAGGTGGAGCGGGGCCTTGCGCCGATCTTCATGCTGGCGCTTGCCCTGATGATCTTTGCCTTCACCGGCATGATCGGCGGCAGCGGCTTCCTCGCCGTCTATGTCGCCGGCATCTATGCCGGCTCGCGCAAGCTCCCCTCCAGCATCACCATCGGCCGTTTCCAGGACGGCATGACCTGGCTTGCCCAGATCATCATGTTCCTGCTCTTGGGCCTGCTTGCGACGCCGTCGCAATTCCTCGGCATCCTGTTGCCGGCGGTCGTGCTGGCACTGTTCCTGATCTTCATCGCCCGGCCGCTGGCGATCTGGCTCTGCCTCCTGCCCTTCGACTTCACCCAGCGCGAGACCGGCTTTATCGCCTGGGTCGGCCTGCGCGGCGCGGTTTCCATCCTGCTCGGCATCCTGCCGATCGTCGGCAATCTCGAAGACGGCCATATCTTCTTCAACACCGCCTTCATCGTCGTGATGGTCTCGCTTGTCATCCAGGGCTGGACGATCAAGCCGGTGGCCAAGCGTCTCGGCCTGATCATCCCGCCGCGCATCGGCGCGATCGACAAGGTCGAACTCGACCTGCCCGGCACGGCCAATCACGAGCTTCTCGCCTACCGCGTGGTGAAGGGAAGCCCGGTGCTGCGCGGCGAGCGCATCCCGCGCTGGGCCATGCCCTCGCTCGTCATCCGCGACGGCAAGTCCATGCGTTACCAATATGCCGGGCGGCTGCGCGAAAACGACCACGTCTATCTGTTCATCGCCCCGAGCTATTCGAAGCTCCTCGACCGGCTCTTCGCGACGGAGGCCGCAGTGGCGGACGATGACAGCGAATTTTTCGGCACCTTCGCGATTGCGCCCAACACGCATGTCAAGAACCTGGACGAGGCCTATGGCCCGCTGTCGATCTCCGAAAGCGAACGCGGCAAGACCGTGGCCGAACTGATGACCCAGCGTGTCGGCGGCCGGGCGGATTATGCCGACCGCGTGCGCCTCGGCACCATCGTGCTCATCGTCCGCGACATCGACGAACACGGCCACATCGCCTCGATCGGCGTCTCGATGGAGCCGGTGGAACCCGCCACCACCTGGCCGATCTTCCTCAATATCCGCGAACTGGCCCATGCGCTCCGCGACTACCTGCGCCAGAAACGCGCGGCTGCGCAGACCGGTTCGCAGAGCGAAAAATGACGGCCCTCGCCTTGCGCCGTCACATAGGCGGTGTAAGGTCCGGCCCGTCAGCCCCATTCAACAGCATTCAAGACGGGTAGATCCATGCCGGCTTTCAAGACCCTCGACGACCTCACCGACATCGCAGGCAAGCGCGTGCTTGTCCGCGTCGACCTCAACGTGCCCGTCACGGACGGCAAGGTGTCCGACACGACCCGCATCGAGCGCGTCGCACCGACGATCAAGGAATTGTCGGACAAGGGCGCCAAGGTCATCCTGCTGGCGCATTTCGGCCGCCCCAAGGGTGAACCGGTTGCCGATCAGTCGCTGTCGCTGATCGCCCCGGCCGTGGAAGAGGTTCTCGACCAGCGCGTCGCCTTTGCATCGGACTGCATCGGAGCGCCCGCCGCCGACGCCATCGCCAAGATGGAGAACGGCGACATCCTGCTTCTGGAAAACACCCGCTTCCACAAGGGGGAAGAGAAGAACGATGCCGGCTTCACCGCCGAACTCGCGAAGAACGGCGACATCTATGTCAACGACGCCTTCTCGGCCGCGCATCGTGCGCATGCCTCGACCGAGGGCCTCGCACACCACCTGCCCGCCTATGCCGGCCGCACCATGCAGGCCGAACTGGAAGCCCTTGAAAAGGGGCTCGGTCAGCCGCAGCGCCCGGTCGTGGCCATCGTCGGCGGCGCCAAGGTCTCGACCAAGATCGACCTCTTGTCCAACCTCGTGACCAAGGTCGACGCGCTGGTCATCGGCGGCGGCATGGCCAACACCTTCATTGCCGCCCAGGGCATCGATGTCGGCAAGTCGCTCTGCGAGCATGACCTCGCCGACACCGCCCGCGCGATCATGGAAACCGCCAAGACCGCCGGCTGCGCGATCGTGCTGCCGGTCGACGGCGTCGTTGCCCGCGAGTTCAAGGCCAATGCCGCCAATGAAACGGTCGACATCAACGCCATTCCTGCCGATGCCATGATGCTCGACGTCGGCCCGAAGTCGGTCGAACTGATCAATGGCTGGATCGAGAAGGCCGCGACGCTGGTCTGGAACGGCCCGCTCGGCGCCTTCGAAATCGCGCCCTTCGACAAGGCGACCGTATCGGCCGCCGAACATGCCGCCGCACAGACCAGGGCCGGCAAGCTGGTTTCCGTCGCCGGCGGCGGCGACACAGTCTCGGCCCTGAACCACGCCGAAGTCGCTGACGACTTCTCCTATGTCTCGACGGCGGGCGGCGCCTTCCTCGAATGGATGGAAGGCAAGGAACTGCCCGGCGTTGCGGTCCTCACCAAGGGCTGATCGCGGCGACCGATCAGCGGCAAACAAGATGAACCGCGTGTCCCAGGGCACGCGGTTTTTTCATGCTCAATGTCTTGGGGCGCCCGGCCCGTCGATGTTAGCATGTCCGGGACGGAACCTCGTGACCTCGGACGGGTTCTTCCGTCGGGCGAAACAGCCAGCCGGACACCGTGGACACAGCAATTTCCATGCCGCTTGAAATGACTTTAAACATTTTTGAATTTTCAAACGATTGAAATGATTTCAATCGTTTCAATAGCTTAGCCGACCATTTTCCCGCCCCGGAAGTTCTGTTATCGCCGAAGGCAGCACGGCCTTCAACGGCCGCAACGCCAGAGAATGACCAGGACGACCGTATCGGTCTGTCACAAGAGCAAAAGTCCGGCGCGACGGCGCCATGTTCAGGGATAGGAGTGAAATATGGTGGACGCGAAAATGTTGAACAAGATCACCTCGGCACCCGGCTTCATCGCGGCGCTGGATCAGAGTGGGGGTTCGACACCCGGCGCATTGCGTCTCTACGGCGTCTCCGAGACCGACTATAACGGCGACGACGAGATGTACCGCCTGATCCACGCCATGCGCGTTCGCATCATGAAGGCACCCGCCTTCTCCGGCGACAAGGTGATCGGCGCCATTCTCTTCGAGCGCACCATGGACGGCGATGTCGACGGCCAGCCCGTTCCCACCTTCCTCTGGGAAAAGCGCGGCGTGGTACCCTTCCTCAAGATCGACAAGGGCTTGCTGGACGAACAGAACGGCGTGCAGCTGATGAAGCCGATGCCCGATCTCGATGCGCTGCTGATCCGTGGCCGCGAAAAGGGCATCTTCGGCACCAAGATGCGCTCGGTGATCGCCCATGCCGACAAGGCCGGCATCGCCGCCGTGGTCAAGCAGCAGTTCGAAGTCGCCCGCCAGATCATCGGCCAGGGTCTCGTGCCGATCGTCGAGCCGGAAGTCTCGATCAAGAGCCCGACCAAGGCGGAAGCCGAAGCGATCCTGCGCGACGAGATCGCAGCCCAGCTCGACAAGCTGCCGTCGGGCGAAAAGGTCATGCTGAAGCTGACCATCCCGACGGTCGATGATTTCTACGCTCCGCTGGTCGCCCACAACGCCGTCATCCGCGTCGTCGCTCTCTCCGGCGGCTACAGCACGATCGACGCCTGCGACAAGCTCAGCCGCAACCACGGCATGATCGCCAGCTTCTCGCGCGCGCTCGCCGAACAGCTGCGGGTATCGATGAGCGATGCGGAGTTCAACGCCAGCATCGCCAAGACCATCGAGCAGATCTATGCGGCAAGCGTGAACAAGGTCGGCGCTATCGCTGCCGAGTGAAGGCTCGGAAACGCAGCGCGTCAAACTTGTCATCAGGACACGAAAGCCCGGCCGAGTGCCGGGCTTTTGTTTTATCCAGGGTGGCACATGTTCCTGGAGCCGCCATGCCGACCGCCTCTCGCACCATTCCCTTCGTCACCGTCGACGTCTTCACGGACAACCGTTTCGCCGGCAATCCGCTCGCCGTCATCACCGATGGGCGGGGCTTGAGTGACACTGACATGCAGCAGATCGCCGCCGAGTTCGGTTATTCGGAGACGACCTTCGTGCGACCGCCAAAGGACGAAGCCAACACGGCGGAAGTCCGCATTTTCACACCCGTGACCGAAGTGCCCTTTGCCGGCCATCCCAATGTCGGCACGGCCCATGTCCTTTCCACAGCGGGCAGCATCTTCGGCAAACCGGTCGGCGATCACATCCGCTTCGAGGAAAAAGCCGGCCTCGTGAAAATTTCCGTGCGCCGAAACGCGGACGGCTCGGTGGCAGGCACCACGATCTGCGCCCCCGGCCCGCTCACAACCGGCGCAACGGTGATGCCGGAGGCAATCGCTCCCTGCCTTGGCCTTCGCCCCGACCAGATCGAGACGGCTCGCCACGCGCCGATCTTCGCCTCCGTCGGCCTCAAATTCATTCTGGTTGAGGTCAAGGATCTGGAGGCACTCGCCATGGCCGCCGCGCGCCTGGAACCGCTGGCCGCCCTGCGCACGGCCCATGCCGCAGAAGACTGCGACTGCGCAACCTTCCTCTACACCTGGGTTGGCACCGATCATGTCCGCGCCCGCATGTTCGCCCCCTTCGACAATGTCGCGGAAGACCCTGCAACCGGCAGCGCCTCGGCTGCACTCGGCGCCTTCCTCACCACGCTGGGAGACAACCAAGCCGAACGGCATCTTCTCGTCGAACAGGGTGTCGAAATGGGCCGCCGAAGCCTGATCCACCTCGACGTGACCACGAGAGACGGCCGTTTCGAACGGGTCGAGATCAGTGGAGCGTCGGTCCTGATCATGCGCGGAGAGCTTTATCTGTAACCCCAGGGCAACCACCCCGGCAAAAGCGCCCAATCCTTGGGCTTTTGCTGAAATTTGCGCCAGTCAATGCTTGCCGCCTCAGCGTTCTCTCCCTATATATCTCGCCGAGGACGACCTCCCCATCATGGGCCTGATTGTACTGCGGGACGACCCGCCGGTTTTCCCGGAGGGAACAACATGCGCACCGCGACAGACCGCATCCGCCACGCTGTCAGTTTCGAACTCATCGGCCTTGCCTTGCTCGTGCCGATCGGCAGCTGGGTGTTTTCAATGCCGGCGTCTGACATCGGCGTCGTCGGCGTGGTGAGTGCCACGCTCGCGACCGGCTGGAACTATGTTTACAATCTCGGCTTCGACCACATGCTCGTGCGGTCGACCGGCACGACGCTGAAGACCTGGCCGATGCGCGTGGTCCATGCCGTCGCCTTCGAGCTCGGACTGCTCGTGATCTTGCTGCCCTTTGTCGCCTGGTATCTCGGCATCGGCCTGCGGGAGGCTTTCGTCATGGATATCGCTTTTGCGATTTTCTACATGGTCTATGCCTTCGTGTTCAACTGGACCTATGACCGCCTTTTCCCCCTGCCGGAATGGCAGACGGAGAAGGCCGGCGCGATCAGCGGATAACACAGCCTCAGGGACGAACCAGCAGCGTCACCGACCAGGCGACGAAGGCGACCACCGCCAGCTTCCAGAAATCTGCGCGGCGCTTGAGCCCGGGCAGGCCGAGCGGCTTGATGATCTGGATCAGCATGGCGAGCAGCAGAAAGGCGGATATGGCCTTGTTCATCGTCATTCCTTGTCGCATCGACCGAAGCGGCCGGACAGCCTTGCTGTCCGGCATTAAATGTCGGCCTGTCACGCAACCAGCCACAACGCTGTCACTTTTGCCCGCCACAGACTGTTCCCGCAAGCCCGGCGGGGTGTTCAGACAACGGTAGGAAGATGGGACTAATATAATGGTTCCGTGCCGAAGACTGCAGGCTCGCCCGAACCCCGATCGATGAAAAAGACCATGAGACGCAATCTCCTGCCCGTAATGGCCCTTCTTCTGGGCACGCTCTTCCTGTTTCTCGGCAATGGCCTTTATGGTCTGCTGCTGCCGGTGCGCGGTGCGGCTGAAGGTTATTCCAACGAAGTGCTCGGTCTTCTCGGCACCTCCTGGGCGACAGGCTTCGTGCTGGGCTGCTTCGTCGCGCCGAAACTCGTCATGCGGGTCGGCCATGTGCGCGCCTTCTCCACCTTCGTCTCGCTGATTTCGGTCATCGCACTGTTGAGCGGGATCATCATCGATGCGGAATGGTGGATCGTGCTGCGCGCGATCACCGGCTTCTGCACGGCCGGCACCTCGATGATCATCGAAAGCTGGCTGAACGAGCGCGCCACGAACGAAAGCCGCGGCGCAATCTTCTCCTTCTACATCTCGATCACCCTGATTGGCGTCGTCGGTGGACAGATGCTGGTCGGCGTCTTCGATCCCACGACCACCATCCTCTTCATGATCTGCGGTATCGTCTACGGCGTCGCCGTCATGCCGACCACCATGTCCACGGCAGCCTCGCCGCAGCCGCTGAAGTCACTGAAGCTCGATCTGCCGCTGATCTATCGCAACTCGCCCGTCTCCTGTGTCGGCATTCTGCTGATCGGCATCGCCAATGGCGCCTATGGCACGCTGGGTGCCGTTTTCGGCACCCGGGTCGGACTGGACGCGGCGACCATCGCCACGCTGCTTTCGGTCACCATCTTTCTCGGCGCCATCATGCAGTTCCCGGCCGGCAAGCTTTCAGACCGCATCGATCGGCGCTACGTGCTGGCCGCCCTCTCGGCGCTCGCCGCTTTCGCCGCCGTCGCCCTCGTCTTCATCGAGCCGACCAGCGCAACCTGGATCTTCATTCTCGTCGGCATCTATGGCGCCGCCGCAAACGCCCTCTACCCGATCGCGGTCGCCCATGCGAACGACTTCGCCAAGCCGGACGAGTTCGTGAAGGTCTCCGGCGGCCTGCTGCTGCTGTTCGGCGTCGGCACGATCATCGGCCCGACGCTCGGCGGTCCAGTCATGACCGCAGCCGGGCCCTACTCGCTGTTCACCGTGACGGCCCTTGCCCATCTCTCGATCTCGGCCTACGCGATCTACCGCAGCCGTCTGCGCGCTGCGATCCCGGCAGTCGACCGCGAAAACATGCCGAACCTGCCGATCAGCGCCTCCCCGCTCAGCACGCCGGAAAGCCTCAGCCTCGACCCGCGTGCAGCGCCGCTGCCCGAACATGATGACGAGCCCGAAGAGCGGGAAGGAGCAACCGCATGATCGCAGAAGAAGAACCGCGCAAACCGGCAACGGTCCACCAGATCGGCTGCGATCTGTCGGCGATATCCGCCGATGAACTGCACCACCGAATCGCGCAGCTGGAAGATGAGATTGGCCGAATCAGAGCCGAGATCATCCGCAAGGATGCGAGCCGAAAAGCCGCCGACAGCCTGTTTGGCCCGAAAGTATAGACAGTCTTCACTTGCGCCTTGGCGAGTTGCGCACCGGAAAGAACCACTTTTCTCAGTTTCGTTTACTTGGCGTTAAGCCTTTTGAGGGAAACTATGTTCATCCAGACCTTCTGGACTCAGGCAGTTTCACCTCATGGCGATGGTCTGATTTTCTCCCTGTTTTACCTTAAGAGCCGCATTTGCGGCTCTTTTTTTGCCTAAGGCTCAGGCCAGTGGCAAAATTGTGGGAATTAACCCTTCCTTAAGTTTCGCCTTGCGCATTTGGGGTAATGATTGCATCGTGGCCTCACCAAATGGGGCAGGAACAAGATCGTATCGCTCTCGTTACATGCCATAGTGATGCGTTTACAGGGAAACATCCATGTCTGAGCTCGGTATGAATACGGTCAGCTTTGCCGGTCGTGCGGCAGCATCCAGCCAGTTCAAGGCGACCTATGCCGAGGGCATGGGGCTGGTCGAAGAAACGGCCGCCTTCCTCGATGGCCCGGGGCGCGCCGCCGCCAAGGTCCTGCCGCGCCAGGCCTCGGTTCTGTACGCCGCCGAATCCATGCGCCTGACCACCCGCCTGATGCAGATGGCCTCGTGGCTGCTGCTGCAGCGCGCCGTCAACAACGGCGAGATGAGCCGCGATCAGGTTCTCTCGGAAAAGAGCAAGGTTCGCCTGGACGGCTTCAACGTCGACCGCAACGCACCCGGCTGGAACGACCTGCCGGAAGCCTTCCGCGATCTCGTCGAGCGCTCGCTGCGCCTGCAGAACCGCATCGCCCTGCTCGACCGCGAAATCTACCGCCCTGCCGAAGAAGAGTTCCTGCCGGACAACGAAAACAGCGTCCAGGCTCAGCTCAACCTCCTGCGCACCGCATTCAACGCCGGCTGAACCAGCCCGCGACAGCACCACCTTCCAGCCGGCCTGCTTCTGCAGCGCCGGCTTTTTTCTGCCATCTTGACCGGAATTGATTGCACGAGGTGTATTTACAACTTTAGAGTTTGTGCGACACTTCCGAAAAAAGAGGAGGAGCACATGACCAAGTTCATTCTTTCGATCGACGGCGGCGGCATCCGGGGGACGATCCCCGCTGCTGTTTTGACTGTACTCAAGCAGAAACTCGAAAAACGCGACAAGCGGCTGCCTTTGCATCGCTACTTTCACATGATCGCCGGGACGTCGACCGGCGCCATCATCGCGGCGGGTTTGGCATGCCCCAAGCCGGGCAAAGCGAAGGAAGCAGCCGCCGATCCGGAAACCCTGCTCGCCCTTTACAAGACGAAGGGCGCGCAGATCTTCGACATCGGCCTGTTCCGCAAGCTGGCCAATTTTGGCGGCCTCTTCGAGGAACGGTACGACGCGCAGGCGCTCGAAACCATTCTGCGACAGATGCTGGGCGAGAAAACTGAAATCAGGGACGCGCTGACCAAGATCCTCATCACCGCCTATGACATCCATGCCCGCCGGGCGGTTTTCATGACCAATGCCGATCAGGACAATGCGCGCTTTCTGGCATGGCAGGCCGTGCGCGGCTCGTCGGCCGCCCCCACCTATTTCGAACCGGCGCTGGTCGAGGATCTGGCAAGGGAAAGCCATGGGCAGATCCCGGCAATCCCCTTGATCGACGGCGGCGTCTTTGCCAACGACCCGGCCATGGCCGCCTATGTCGAGGGCAGCAAGCTCGGCTGGCGCGACAATGGCGACAAGATCGTCATCCTCTCGCTCGGTACGGGATCGGCGAACCGCAAGATCCCCTACCAGCAGGCCAAGAGCTGGGGCGCCGGCGGCTGGATCAATCCGGCCAACGACACGCCGCTGATCTCAGTGCTGATGCAAGGACAGTCGAGCACCACCTCTTACCAGCTCAACAAGCTGCTCAACAGCGAACCGCCACGGTTTGCCGACGGTGCCACTGTGGTCACCACGGACAATCGAAAGTCGCTGGATTACTTCAGGCTGGACGCGCCTCTGGTGGGCGTCAACGATGCGCTGGACGATGCCACACCCGACAACATCGCGAAGCTTGAGCGCTTCGGCCTTACGCTGGCCGAAAAACACGACCTCGCACTTGAGGAAATCGCCGACCGCCTCTCCGCCATCTGAGTCGCTTTCATCGCTCCAGAACGAAAAAGCCCGGCGCGAAGGCCGGGCTTTCCATATGCATATCGTGCAAGACGATTAGAGGCCGAGGCCGCCGAAACGCTTGTTGAACTTCGAAACGCGGCCGCCGCGGTCCAGCATCTGCTGGTTGCCGCCGGTCCAGGCCGGGTGCGACTTCGGATCGATTTCGAGGTTCATCACCGCGCCTTCAGAACCCCAGGTCGAACGAGTCTCATATTCGGTGCCATCGGTCATGACGACCTTGATGACGTGGTAGTCGGGATGGATGGAAGCCTTCATCGCTTTGTTCCTGCTGTGCCGTGGGGTCCATTTGCCGCAATTGCGTCAGCGGGACCTATTCAATAGACAAAGCCGCAGTCCTATGGGCTACGGCTTCCCAATTCGATGCCGTGCCTATACATGAAGGGCGCAGGGATAACAAGTGCCATGGCATCAAAGCCTGACAGCCCTTGTGAAGTGTAAGCAGGAGCATGACAGAGTGACCGTGGAAGCCGAAAACACCGAGAAGAAACGCCGCTCCCTGAAACCGCTTGCCGACCTCTTTCCCTATCTCGCCCGCTACAAGGGTCTGGTTGCCGGCGCGCTTGCCTTCCTCTGTCTGGCGGCCGTGACAACGCTTGCCCTGCCGATTGCCATCCGCCGCATGCTGGATCATGGCTTCAACGCCTCCGACAGCGAATTCATCAACAAATACTTCGCCATGATGATCGTCATGGCGCTGGTCCTCGCCGTCGCAAGCGCCCTGCGCTATTACTATGTCATCACCATCGGCGAACGTGTCGTGGCCGATCTGCGCAGCGATGTCTTCACCCATGTGACACGCCTGTCGCCGTCCTTCTTTGACATCAACCAATCCGGCGAGATCGTCTCGCGCCTGACCGCCGACACCACCCAGCTGAAATCCGCCGTTGGCGCCACGGCATCGCTGGCGCTCAGGAATTCCATCCTCTGCCTTGGTGCCATGGTGATGATGATCGCCACCAGCCCGAAACTGTCGATCATGGTGCTGGCGGCGATTCCCGTCATCGTCTTTCCGCTCGTCGCCTTCGGGCGCTCGGTGCGCAAGCGCTCGCGTGCCGCCCAGGATACGCTGGCCGACGCCTCCTCCTATGCCGGCGAAGTCATCGGGGCCGCCCGCACGCTGCAGGCCTTCAACGCCGAGGATGCCGCGCGCGGCCGCTATGTGACCGCTGTCGAAAGCGCCTATGAGGCCGCCCGTTCCGCCATCAAGTCGCGTGCGCTGCTGACCGGCGTCGCCATCTCGCTGGTCTTCGGCAGCGTCGTCGGCGTGCTCTGGTATGGCGCCCAGAGCGTTCTGGCCGGCACCATGACTGCCGGCACGCTCGGCCAGTTCCTGCTCTATTCGCTGATTGCCGCAGGCTCGCTCGGCACGCTCTCGGAAGTCTGGGGCGAGATGTCCCAGGCAGCCGGTGCCGCCGAACGCCTGCATGAACTCTTGGCCGAACATCCTGACATCGCAGCCCCGGCCAATCCGGTCGCCCTGCCGACACCGGCGCGCGGCAGCATCGACTTCGAATCGGTGCAGTTCTCCTATCCCTCGGCCAAGACCAAGTCCGCCCTGAACGGCCTCTCCTTCTCCGTCGCGCATGGCGAAACGGTGGCGATCGTCGGCCCCTCGGGCGCCGGCAAGAGCACGATCTTCTCGCTGATCCTGCGCTTCTATGACCCGGCCTCCGGCACCATCCGCCTCGACGGCGTCGATATTCGCGAGGCAGACCCGCAGGCCGTGCGCGCCCGCATCGCGATTGTCCCGCAGGATACGACGATCTTCGCCTCTTCGATCCACGACAACATCGCCTTCGGCACGCCGGGCGCCACCCGCGCCATGGTCGAGGCGGCGGCAGACGCCGCCCAGGCAAGCGAATTCATCGGTCGGCAGGAGAACGGCTTCGACACGCTGGTCGGCGAACGCGGCATCACGCTGTCGGGCGGCCAGCGCCAGCGCATCGCAATCGCCCGCGCGCTGCTGCGCAACGCCCCGCTGCTGCTGCTCGACGAAGCGACCTCGGCACTCGACGCCGAAAGCGAAACCCTGGTCCAGAAAGCCCTTGATGGCCTGATGCGCGACCGCACCACGATCGTCATTGCCCACCGCCTGGCAACGGTGTTGAAGGCCGATCGCATCCTCGTCCTGGATGACGGCCGCATCGTCGAGCAAGGCACCCACCAGAGCCTGATCCAGCAGGGCGGCCTCTACGCCAAACTCGCCCGCCTGCAATTCGAGACGGGTGGCCGCGACTTTACCGCAGCGGCCCAATAAGCCCACGACATCCGGCAACATCACGGGGCCTCACCGCCCCGCATTGCGCCCCGCCACCCGGCCGGAGAACAGGCAGCCGCCGAGGAACGTGCCCTCGAGCGCGTTGTAGCCATGCATGCCGCCGCCGCCGAAGCCTGAGACTTCGCCAGCCGCATAAAGCCCCGGCACCGGCATGTTTTCGCGGTTGAGCACGCGCCCCTCAAGATCGGTATGCAAGCCCCCCAGCGTCTTGCGGGTGAGAATATGCAGCCTGACGCCGATCAGCGGGCCGGCAGCGGGATCGAGCAGCCGGTGCGGCTTCGCCGTGCGCATCAGTTTGTCGCCAAGATAGTTGCGCGCACCCCGGATCGCCGTCACCTGGGCGTCCTTGGAGAAGCGGTTGCCGATCTCCCGATCCCGCGCTTCGATCTGGGTTCGCAGGTGGTGCACGCTCAGCCGATGTTCACCGGAAAGCTCGTTCATGCCGACGACCAGATCTTCGAGCGTGTCGCGCACGACGAAATCCTCACCCTTGTCCATGAAGGCCTGAACGGGACCTGGCGGGTTCTTGCCCAGCCGCTGGAGCAGCAACGGAATGTCCCTGCCCGTCAGATCCGGATTTTGTTCAGAGCCGGAAAGCGCAAATTCCTTTTTGATGATCGCCTTGTTCAGGATGAACCAGGAATATTCATGCCCCCGCGCCCGGATCGCCTTCAGCGTCGCAAGCGTATCGAAGCCCGGCATGGCGGGTGGCCGAAACCGGTTGCCTTCGGCATCGCACCAGAAGGAGGACGGACCGGGCAGAATGCGGATGCCGTGGTTCGGCCAGATCGGGTCCCAGTTCTTCAGGCCCTCGGTATAGTGCCACATGCGGTCGGCATTGATGATCTCGCCGCCGGCTGCCTGCGTGATCGCCAGCATCCGGCCATCCACATGGGCAGGCACGCCGGCGACCATGGCCTTGGGTGCCGGACCGAGCCGTTCGACCGGCCAGCTCTTGCGCACGAGATCATGATTGCCGCCGATGCCACCCGAGGCGACGATAACGGCATCAGCCGCAACTTCGAAATCACCAATGACATTGCGTGAACTGGAGCCGCCGCGCACCGTGGCATCCCCTGCCAGCACCACGCCGACGCAACCGGTCACGACCCCGTTGCGCACGGAAAGCCGGTCCACCTGATGACGAAAGAGGAAGGTGAGTTTGCCGGCATCCGCCGCCACTGTCGCCCGCCTGACGAAGGGGGCGATCACTCCCGGCCCCGTGCCCCAGGTGACATGGAAACGCGGCACGGAATTGCCGTGACCGTCGGCAAGCGCGCCGCCCCGCTCCGCCCAGCCGACGACGGGAAACCAGCTGATGCCCTGCGATTTCAGCCAGGAGCGCTTTTCTCCGGCGGCAAATTGCAGATAGGCTTCGGCCCATTGGCGCGGCCAGAAATCCTCCGTCCGGTCAAAACCGGCCGAGCCGAACCAGTCCTGCCGGGCAAGGTCCAGACTGTCGCGGATCCCCATGCGGCGCTGTTCGGGGCTATTGATCAGGAACAGCCCACCGAGCGACCAGAATGCCTGGCCGCCGAGATTCTGTTGCCCCTCCTGATCGATCACGCAGACCTTGAGCCCTCGGTCCACAGCCTCGGTTGCGGCCACAAGGCCAGCCAAACCGCCGCCGATCACGACGATGTCGAACTGCTGCATGTCACCCTCCCGAAGCGCCACGTCTTACCTTTACGCGCACGTAACTCACCGCGCAAGTTACCCGAACGGCAAAGACCGATCGGATTGAGGCTGTTCAGCGTTCGGTGAGCTTCAGCTCGATACGTCTGTTCTGGGACAACACGTCGGGCGTATCCCCCTCGGCAATCGGCTGGAACTCGCCAAAACCGGCGGCAACCAGCCGGTTGGCGGGAACACCTTTCGAGATCAGATACTTGACCACGGAGGTCGCGCGCGCCGAGGAAAGCTCCCAGTTGTCGCGGTAACGACCGGTGCCGGTGAGCGGCGACGCGTCGGTGTGGCCGTCCACCCGCAAGACCCAGCTGATCTCGGCCGGGATTTCCTGCGCCAGTTCGAGAAGGGCCGCAGCCAGCTTGTCCATTTCCGCCTGCCCGGCAGCGTCGAGTTCCGCACCGCCGACGGGGAAAAGCACTTCCGACTGGAAGACGAAACGGTCGCCGACGATGCGGATGTTTTCGCGATCCGACAGGATCTCCCGCAACCGTCCGAAGAAGTCCGAGCGATAGCGGTTCAGCTCCTGCACTCGCTGGGCAAGCGCCACGTTCAACCGCCGGCCGAGATCGGCAATCTTTGCCTGCGATGACTGGTCTTTGGCTTCTGATGCCTGCAGCGCCTCTTCGACAGCCGCGATCTGGGCGCGAAGGGCCGCGATCTGCTGGTTCAACAATTCGATCTGGCTTGCGGCGCGGGCGCTGACCTGCTTCTCCGCCACCAGCTCCTCGTTCAGCCGGCCGACCTTCGCATTTGCCGCATCCGCAGACCCAGTCCCACTGTCGAGCAGTTGCTGCAGCCGGGAACGCTCGCTTTCCGAAATCGAGAGTGACGACTGCAGGGCCGCAAGCGTATCTTCGAGATCCTGCTTGCCGCTCTTCTCCAGCGCCAGAAGATTGGTGAGTTCGGCAATCTGGCTGTTCAGCCGGTTGAGCACCTCGTCCTTGCCGGAGATCTCGCGGCTGAGGATGAACTGCGCCAGCACGAAGACCGTGAGCAGGAACATGATGGCGAGCAGCAGGGTGGACAGGGCGTCTACGAAGCCCGGCCAGTAGTCGACGGTGCGCTCCCTGCGCCGGTTGCGCCCGAGCGCCATTTACTTGGCCCCGCCGATCTTGTCGTTCAGCCGGTCGAGCGTCTTGCGCATGGCGCGGGCGTCTTCCTGCTGCGCTTCGATCCAGTCGCGCAGCATCTGCTGCTCGTTGCGCATGTTCTTGACGAGACCCTGAATGCCTTCGGCAAGGCCGGCAATGGCGGCCACCGAACGGTCGCCGCCGGCAGCGCCCTCGCGATTGGCAAGCTTCTGGATCTCCGCGACAAGCGAACGGATGTCTTCCGCCGCAACCGCGCCGTCGGCATCGACAGCAACAGGCCGTTCGGAATCGAGATCCGTCACCGACGACAGCCAGTTTTCCAGTTCGACGTAAAAGCGGTTCTGCGCACGTCCCGCCTGGAGGTCGAGGAAGCCGAGGATCAGCGATCCGGACAGGCCGAGAAGCGAGGAGGAAAACGCCGTGCCCATGCCCTGGAGCGGCGCGGTAAGCCCCGATTTCAGCGCCTGCAGCACGTCGTTGCTGTCGCCGGATGCCGGATCGAGCGACTGGATGACGTCATTGATCGAACCGATCGTGCCGAGCAGACCCCAGAAGGTGCCGAGCAGGCCGAGAAAGACGAGAAGGCCGATGAGATAACGCGTGGTATCGCGGGATTCGTCGAGACGCGTGCCGATGGAATCGAGGATCGAGCGAAGCGCGGTCGTTGAGATCGCCATCGACCGGCGTCCGCCGATCAAGGCGCGCATCGGTGCGAGCAGCCTAGGATCGCGCCCGACCCGCTCCGCATTGTCGCCGGCGGCGCGGAAATTGTTGAACCAACGAACTTCCGGGCGCAACGCCCAGACATGGTTGAACACCAGGATGATGCCGACGGCGAGGACACCGAGGATCAGGCCGTTCAGACCGGGATTGGTGACGAAAGCCGCGTGAGCCTGCCGATAGAGGATTGCTGCAATGAAACAGACGATGATCAGGAAAATGACCATTGTCGTGAAGAAGGGCATCGGGCTGGAGAGTTTCTGACCGTAGTCTCCCGGACGGGTCACCCCGACTTCCAGGTCCTCCACCTTCACTTTCGCCATAATAAGCACGTCCTCCGAAGAATCTTGAAGCGAAGGCTAGTGGAAAATTGAGACGAATTGAAGCCGAAGCGTCAGGGGAATTTCACCACCCTGACGCGTGCCGACCGATGCTGGTCTCGGATCAGGTCTGCGGCACCGGACGGTTCACGACCTCTTCCAGGGCCTTGCGGATATATTCGTTGCCGGCCAGCACGGTGCCGTTCTCGAACATCTCCTGGGCGCCCTTCATGTCCGAGACGAAGCCGCCGGCCTCCTTGATCAGCAGCACGCCGGCTGCGATGTCCCAGGCGTTCAACTGGGCTTCCCAGAAGCCGTCCAGGCGGCCGGCCGCGACATAGGCGAGGTCGAGGGCTGCCGCCCCCATGCGACGCACGCCGGAAACTTCATTCATCACGTGGCGCAGTTCGACGAGGAACTTGCCATGCTGACCACGGCCGAGATGCGGCACGCCGCAGCCGATGACGCAATCGGACAGCACCTTGCGGGCGCCAACGCGGATGCGGCGATCGTTGAGGAACGCGCCACCGCCCTTTTCCGAGGTGTAGAGTTCATCGGTCGCCGGATTGAAGATCACGCCCGCAACGATCTCGCCATTGCGCTCGAGCGCAATCGAGACGGCGAACTGCGGAATGCCGTGCAGGAAGTTGGTCGTGCCGTCGAGCGGGTCGACGATCCAGCGATGCGCGCCGTCGGTGCCCTTGATCTCTTCGCTTTCCTCACCGAGGAAGCCATAGGTCGGACGGGCCTTCAGCAGTTCCTCGCGCACGATCTTCTCGGCGCGGAAATCGGCCTGCGAAACGAAGTCGCCCGGGCCCTTCACCGAGACCTGCAGGTTCTGCACTTCGCCGAAATCGCGCGCCAGCGACTTGCCGGCCTTGAGCGCGGCCTGGACCATGACGTTGAGAAGGGCGGAGCGGGCCATAGAGCGTATTCCTTAAGATTGGATGGTCGCCGGAGAGCGGCGAGGATGCAGCACGCGAGAGCGCGGCGATTGGCGGGTTCAAGACCACAAATAACGCCGGAATTCAAGGGGCAAAGCCGCCGATCGCCCTGCAACGGGGTCAAGGCAGCTGCGCCACGAACGCCGCGATGAGCCCGGCCGCGATGGCAAGGGTGGTCGCCAGGGCGAGCATCAGCAGGAAAGACCGGCTGCCGGTCGCCGCACCATAGGCGACCTTTGCCAAGAGATTGGCTGCGACCGCGATACCGATCGCATTGATGGCAACGGCTGTCGTGAGTTGCGCCGCCATGCCAGCGACGGTCACAGTCGCTGCATCGACATCGGCGAGCGCCGACAGTGCGGAAACCACATAAAGCCCCCCGTCACCGAAGATCTGGCTCGATGCGCGGGCGACGAACGCGACTACGGTGATCAGGAGCGCCATCTTCACCACCTGTATCAGCTCGAACGGGTTGGCAGGCGGCTCTGCCCCTGCATGCGAGACGTCACGACGGATGAAAAGAACCGCACAGGCCATCATCACACCGCCGGAAACCAGGAGCGGCGGCAGCAAGGCGGAAACGAGCGAGGGGGCCAGTGCCGCGACCAGAAGCCCTGTGCGCACCAGCGACACGGCCCCGGCGGCAACTGCACCACCGGCCGCAGCCTGGGCCGGCATGCCGGAAACGCTCTGCCGCGCAAACGTGACCGTCGTTGCGGTCGATGACACGAGGCCGCCGACAGCGCCAGCCACTAGATAACCCTGACCGCTGCCGAGCAGGCGCACCGCGACGTAACCAATGAAGGAGACCGAGGCGAGCAGGATCACCAGGATCAAAAGACTGCGCGGCGACACGCCTCCGAAAGGACCATAGGGTGTCGCCGGGATCAGCGGCAGCAAGACGAAGCTCATTGCCAGGAGAACCACCGCTGAGCGCAACTCCACCCAGGTCAAACGCCGGATGGCCCCGTGCAGGAATTCACGGCTGGCAAGCACGGTGACAATCGCCGCACCGCCTGCGGACGCGATGACCGTATCCCCCAGCACGGCGAGTGCGCCGAGTGCGAAAGTCGTGATGGCGGCAATCACGGTCGTCGCGCTGACGCTGTGTTCGGCGCGCGCCTGGATCAGCGCGAAGCGCAACATCACCACGGTCAAGGAAAGAAGGAAGGCGGCAACGATCAGTCCAGGTGCGGGTGTGCCGCCGATCGCAGTCTCCAGAAGCCCGGCCAGTCCGCCGGTCATGCCGATCAGCGTAAAGGTACGGATACCCGCTGTGCGCGCGCCTTCCGGTTCGGCGCGGTCACGCCAGTGTCTCTCCACACCAACTGCCGCGCCGATCGCGATTGCAAGCCCGATCCGCTGAAACAGGTCGACGAGATCCATGCACGGTGCCCTCCCCTCAAGGCACAGGCGTGCGGCACGCGCCTCAGCTCCGACGGAACCGGTTGGCGCGATCGATCGCCTGCTTCTGCTGCTCTTCGTTCAGGCCGAGATAGAAGTCTTCGAGTGTCGGATCCTTCAGACCCGCACGGCGTGACAGAACATACCACTTGGCCGCCTCGACCGGATTGGGGGCGGTCCCGAGCGCATTGATATAGACATGCGCCAGCCGGTTCTGTGCCACCACATTGCCGCGCTTGGCGGCAATCGACAGCCAACGATAGCCCGCCTCGTAGTCGCGCGGGCCGTTGACGCCATTGACCAGCCACAGGCCCATGTCGAGCTGTGCGGTATCGAACCCCGCCTTGGCGGCGCGCTCCATCCATTCGCGGGTACGCTTCTTCTTGCCCGGCGGCACGTCCTTCAGCACGGAATAGATCTGGGCCAGGGCATATTGCGCATCGGCAATCCCCTGCTCCGCCGCCTTTTCGTAATAGGGCATGGCAAGCGTCAACCCGCGCACACCCGGATTTTGCGAAACCAGGATCTGCGCCCAGTTGAACTGCGCCGACCCGTTGCCGCCATCGGCGGCCTTCTTCATGTAGTCGTCGGCCTTGGCCTTGTCGCGCTCGACCTCGCGGCCTTCCATCAGGAGCAGGGCATATTTGAACATGGCGGACGTATCGCCGCCCTGGGCTGCCTGGGCATACCAGAAGGCGGCGCCCTTCGGGTCACGCTTCACGCCGAGCCCGCGCGACATGATCTCGGCAAGCAGCGTCTGGGCGGCCGGATCGCCGAGTTGCGCACGCGGCAGGGCCTTGTCGACGGCGGTCAGGAACAGCCCACGCTGGAATGCGCCGTAAGCCTCGTCCGCTTCACCGGTGAAAGGCTTTTCCGGCGGCAGATCCGGCAGCGGAGCGCCCATGCGCAGATAGATGTTGATGCCTTGAAGCGCGTCGTCACCCTTGGCGCCGGCGGTCACCTTGCCGCCTTTGACCGGTGGCGGGGCCGCGTTTTTGCCAGCACGGTCGAGCGTCGTTGCATCGCCAGTGGCGCTGTCGTCGCGCTTGCCGCGATCGATATCGCCTGCATCGGAAGGATTGGCAGGCAGAATGGCCGGCGCATCGCCGATCGCCACACCGTCCTCGCTCTCCTGCGCCATCACCGGCGTGCCCGCCGCAAGGCAGGCCCCGGTCAGTATGGCAAGAATCAGGCTGCGGGACGTGAAAGATTGGCGCATCCCGCGGTTCAATCCGCAAACCGTGGCGCTTTTTCGTCAAGCTCGGCATTCACCCGCGCAACGATCGTCGCAGCATTGGCCGGGTCTTCGAAGACCGCCTTGCCGAGGGCGACGAATTCCACGCCGGCTTCGGCAACGACCACGGCAGACGACGGGTCAGCGCCGCCCATGACGATCGCCGGGATCTCGATCATCGCCGACCACCATTCGCCGAGCGCGACATTCTTCGAATGCGCTTCCGGCTTGATGTCGCCATCAAGCTTGCCAAAGAAGATATAGTCCGGCTGCGTCTCGCCGACCTCGAGCGCATGATGCCGATCCATGGCATTGCCACCGCCGACGATGAGCTTCGGCTGGTGTTTCTCCACGGCCTCGGCCAAGGCTTCGGCATTGCCGGTGATATGCAGGCCATCGGCCTTGACCCGACCGGCGACACGGCTGTTATCGACGATGAGCGCCGCAGCCCCCGCCTCCTGGATCACAGGCACGAGCAATTCGGCATGTTTCTGGAACTCGCCGTCATCCAGCCCGTATTGCGGGATGATGACGGAGGCCACGTCTCCGCCGCGCAGCGCATTGGCCACCGTTTCGCAGCGCATCGCCGGATCGGCAATGTCAGGGACGATGAGGACGAGGCGGCAGCGGTCTTCGGTCATGCGGCTATATCCGTTTGCGGGACATTTCCACGACAGCGGAATTCGTCCTCGTTTTATCTCGATAAATCCGATAGACCGCTCTTCCGAAAGGATCAACCGATCAATGCTGACAGACCCGAACTTCTATGCCGTCGCCATTCCCGCTGTCGCCCTGGTCGGCCTGTCCAAAGGAGGGCTTGGAGGGGCTTTCGCCCTGATCGGGGTTCCCCTGCTGGCGATCGCCGTGCCGCCCATGCAGGCCGCCGCGATCTTCTTGCCGATCCTCCTGGTGATGGACGCGGTCGCGCTCTGGGCCTGGCGCCGCCACAACAACCGGGCAACGCTCTTCGTCATGCTGCCGGGCGCCATCATCGGCATCATTCTCGGCTGGGCGACGTCGACGCTCGTCTCGCCGAATGCCATGCGCCTCGTTCTGGGCGGCATCTCGCTGATCTTCGCGCTCCGCTATTTCATCGAAAGTTATGCCAGCCGGGATGGCGTCGAAAAGCCGGCGGCACCGGAACGTCCCGTTGCGGGTTCCTTCTGGGGCGCGCTCGCCGGTTATTCCAGCTTCGTCGCCCATGCCGGCGGCCCGCCCTTCCAGGTCTACACCCTGCCGCTGAAGCTCGATCCGAAGACCTATACCGGCATGTCGACCCGCTTCTTCGCCATCCTCAACGCCATCAAGGTCATCCCTTATTTCGCTCTCGGCGAACTCGACAGCACCAATCTCACCTTGTCGGCCATGCTGCTCCCCGTGGCGCTCGTCTCCACGCTGATCGGCGCCAAGGTGGTTCACTACATGAAGCCGAAGATCTTCTATCCCCTGATGTATGGCATGGTCCTGATCGCCGGCGCGAAACTCTTCTACGACGGCAGCACAGGCCTCACGGGTCTGTAGTCTCCTTCCCTTGCTGCACCGCACATCGGCGCTTGCCGGATGCCGGCCTTTGACATAACGTTCGCCCATGACGAACGCGGATCCTTTCACGGCGATCGCAGACCCGAACCGGCGGCATATCCTTGAGGATCTGCGCCGGGGCGCGAAAACCGTGAACGATCTGGCAAGCCGCCTACCGATCAGCCGTCCCGCCGTCTCCCAGCACCTGAAGGCCCTGCTCGATGCCGGGCTTGTCGAGGTGACCGCCGAGGGAACCCGCCGCTTCTACAGCGTAAGAAAGCCGGGCTTCGACCGCATGAACATCTGGCTCGACCAGTTCTGGTCCTGACCACACCTCCTTTTCCCTGAAATCCAGGCAAAGAAAAGCCCCGAAGTCCTTGGGAACTCCGGGGCGGGGGAATGGTAGGGCTGCTTCATGAATACATCGGGATCTCTGGGAGGCCGCAGGGGCAATTGGATCCCGGCGCAGCCGGCATGGAAGGTTAGTGGCGGGTGGACGCCCTCAGGCGCTCCATTTCATCTTTGAGGCGCAGTTTCAGACGCTTCAGTTCGGCGATCTGCCGGTCGTCGACGGAGGGGGATGCCAGCGCGTCATGGAGCTGGTCTTCCAGTGCACCATGCTTCTTCTGCAGCGAGTCAAGATGAGCCTGTATGGTCATTTGATACGTCCTTCCTTGTCGCCTACCTCCAGCCCTCATCCGCTGGAGTTTCAGGCTTTACGAAAGTAATGTGACACGAGAAATGCGGTTTGTCGAAGGCGATTTCGTGATTTCGACCCCTGAAAATGAGGGACAAGGATAACTTCCCGTTACCGGTATTTGATGATAGGAGCTTGCGCGAATCCAACGGCCATCCTTAAACGGTGAGCCACAGGGCGAAGATGGGGAACAAGATGGCCGATCAGGAACAGGCTGACATCCGGCTCTCGCTGGCGCGGCTTCGCCAGGAGCACGAGGACTACGACGCGGCAATCAATGCGATGATCGCGACCGGCTGTGAAGCCCTCAGAATCCAGCGGATGAAGAAGAAGAAACTGGCACTCAAGGACCGGATCACCGCGCTCGAGGACCAGATCATTCCCGACATCATTGCCTGAGCCAGAAGGACGTGAGCATGACAGCTGACTGCCCGCCCGTCGCCATCATCATGGGAAGCCAGTCCGACTGGGAAACCATGAAAAACGCCGCAGACACGCTCGATGCGCTCGGTGTTTCCTACGAGGCGCGCATCGTTTCGGCACATCGCACGCCCGACCGGATGTATGCCTTTGCCAAGGGCGCACGCGACGAAGGCTTCCAGGTGATCATCGCCGGCGCCGGCGGTGCGGCCCATCTGCCCGGCATGGTGGCCTCGCTGTCGCCCCTGCCGGTCTTCGGCGTGCCGGTCCAGTCGAAATCCATGTCCGGCCTCGACAGCCTCTATTCCATCGTCCAGATGCCGGCGGGCATTCCGGTCGGCACACTCGCCATCGGTCGTGCCGGCGCGGTCAATGCCGCCCTGCTTGCGGCGCGCGTTCTCGCCCTGCATGACGAAGAACTCACCGACCGCCTTGATGACTGGATCGCCCGCCAGGCGGCAGCCGTTGCCGAATACCCCATGGACGAGACCCCATGACCGTTCGCACGATCGGCATCATCGGCGGCGGCCAGCTCGGCCGCATGCTGGCCATGGCGGCTGCCCGCCTGAACTTCCGCACGGTGATCCTCGAACCGCAGGCCGACAGCCCGGCAGCGCAGGTCGCCAACCGGCAGATCACCGCAGCTTATGACGATCCGTCAGCGCTTGGTGAACTGGCTTCCCTCTGCGACGTCGTCACCTATGAATTCGAAAACGTCCCCGTCTCGGCTGCCGAACATCTGGCACGAAGCGTCCCGGTCTATCCGCCGCCGAAGGCGCTGGAAGTCGCCCAGGACCGCCTGACGGAAAAACGTTTCCTCAATGCCTCAGGCATCGAGACCGCGCGCTTCCATGCCGTCAATAGCCAGGCCGAACTGGAGGCAGCCCTTGCCGATTTCGGCGGTGAAGGCGTGTTGAAGACCTGCCGGCTCGGTTACGACGGCAAGGGCCAGAAAGTCTTCCGCAAGGGTGACGCAGCCGACGGCGCCTATGCGGCGCTAGGCTCCGTGCCGCTGATCCTCGAAAGCTTCGTGCCTTTCGTGCGCGAAATCTCGATCATCGCCGCCCGCAGCCTCGACGGCCAGGTGCGTTGTTACGACCCGACGGAAAACGTTCATCGGAACGGCATCCTGCACACCTCGACCCAGCCCGCCGCGATCACGCCGGAAACGGCGACAGCCGCCCGGGAAGCAGCGACCAAGCTGCTGGATGGCCTGGCTTACGTCGGCGTCGTCGGCATGGAGTTCTTCGTGCTCGAAGACGGACAGCTGATCGCCAACGAGATCGCGCCGCGCGTCCACAATTCCGGCCACTGGACGGAGGCTGCCTGCATCGTCTCGCAGTTCGAACAGCACATCCGCGCCGTCGCCGGCCTCACGCTTGGCGACCCCGTCCGGCATTCCGATTGCGTGATGACGAATCTGATCGGCGACGACATCGATTCTGTCCCCGGCTGGCTCGCCAGGCCGAACGTGCTCGTCCATCTCTATGGAAAGACGGAAGCCCGTCCTGGCAGAAAGATGGGCCATGTGACGGAAATCCTGCCTTTCCGGGACTGATAAGCCGGGTTTTTTAGCCTTTTCGGCGGGGCAAATGCCGCCGGACCGGTTGACAGGCGGGCCTCCCTCGGGCTAATTGCCGCCAACTCTTCAAGGGCGCGCCCGGCGGCGCGCTTTTGATTGTTTCAGACAGTGGGTGAATGACACATTCCCCGACAATCGTTGTGGACCAGAAAAATGAAGATCAAGAACTCGCTGAAAGCGCTTAAGGCCCGTCATCGCGACAACCGTCTGGTTCGCCGCAAGGGTCGCGTCTACATCATCAACAAGGCAAACCCGCGCTTCAAGGCCCGCCAGGGCTGAGGTCTCCCGGATCCGCAAGGGTCTGGTTGCCATGCAGGTTACCCGCCATCAAATGGCGTGTTGATATCGCAGATTTGAATTTGAAAGACGGCGCTGAGGGACTACCTTCCCTTTATGCGCCGTTTTTCTTTGCGACTCGCCCCGAGCCTCCTGTTCCTGTCTGCTGTGGTCGTCTCGGGCCATGCGGCGGCACAGGCGCCAGACCAGCCCATTCCGCAGCAGCCAATGCCGCAGCAGCCGATGCCGGGCCCGCCGGCGCTGGAGCAGCCGACGCCCCCTGCCGCGACCGTCGCGCCGCCGGCACAGTCAGCCATCGAACAGGTCCCGCTCGCCGCACCGCAGCCCGAAAGCATTGAAGAGATGCTGGCCCGGCTCAAGCGCGAGCGCAATCCGGACGCCGCCCGCGTCATTGCCAACGCCGCCATGACAGCTTGGAGCGAATCGAAAAGCCCGACGGTCGATCTTCTGATGCAATGGTCCGCCAAGGCCGCCGCCGAGAAGCGCAATGCCGCAGCACTCGATTTCGTCGACCAGGCGATTACCCTCAAGCCCGATTTCGTCGGCGCCTGGAACCAGCGCGCCACGCTGCATTTCACCATGGGCAATTACAAGAAGTCGGTCTCGGACATCGAGAAGGTGCTGGAACTCGAGCCCCGCCATTTCGGCGCGATCGCCGGCCTCGCCGGGATCCTGACCGAACGCGGAAGCAAGGAAGGCGCCCTGCACGCCTGGGAACGGTATCTCGAGGTCTATCCGGCCGACCATGAAGCCCAGGAGATTGTCTCGAAGCTGTCGGAAGAACTCGCCGGCCAGCGCACCTGATTCACGCGTATTGCGCGGCAAGGCGGGGACGCCAGCGCGGCCTGGCGCCTGCCGTCAGTCCTTCATCAGGGCCAAGCCCTCGGCCGTCCGCGTCACCGTGATCTCCGTGACGTCATACACTGCGACACCCTCGACCGTGAAAGGATCGGCCGCGACATAGGCGCCGATTTCCGCACGGTCACCCTTGGCGAGCACAACGCCGCCGGTCCGTGGGTTCTTCCGACCTGACGCCAGGAACATGCCGCGCTCATAGCCGGCATTGACCCAGTCCATATGCGCAGCCATGAAACGGTCCGCCTCCTCGATCGGCTTCACATAGGTCAGGGAGAGGATGAACATGGATGGTCCTATTCGATGAGTTCAGCGCGGATCAGTCCGCGCAGGGAGTTGCCGACAAACAGCTTGCGATGGCTGAGGTCGGATAGCTTCAACACCTCGCCACGGGCCCTGCGCTCGCGGATCAGTTCGGCCCGGAGCACGCCGGGCAGCAGACCGCTGGTCAGCGGCGGGGTCAGCAGCGTGCCATCGGCTGCCTCGGCGAAGATGTTGGTGATCGTGCCCTCGCAGACTTCGTCGCGCTCGTTGAGCAGGATCACCTCATCTGCCTCGTCCTTGGAGAACTCCGCCCGCGCCGCCTCATAAGGCTCGCGGCGGGTCGTCTTGTGACGAAAGAGGCTGTCCTCCGATTGCAGCCGCGTCTTTGCAACCTTCACCCGCCAGACCGCCTCTTCGGCTTCGGCAATGTAAGGGCTCGTGGTGATCTCGATCTTCCCGCGAAAGCTCATCACCAGCCGCACGCGCAGCGGCGTGTCGCCGGAAACTTCCTTCTCCAGTTTGCCACGCGCATCCTGCGGCTGGCGAAAACCGAGCGCGTCGGCAGATCGTGCAAGCCGGCGCAGATGCTGGTCGAGCCTGAGGAAGCCCGCGTCCGGCTGCCACCGCATCGTCTCGATCAGCGAGAAATCCATTGATCCCCCAGGGCAAAACGGGCCTTCAAGAGGCATTCCTGATACTCGGCCTCTGCCTTCGAATCGAAGACGATGCCGCCGCCGACATTGAAGACTGCCCGACCGCCCTTGAAAAGGGAGAGGGTACGAATGGCCACGGAAAAACGCATCGGTCCTTGCGGATCGCACCATCCGATCGCGCCGCAATAGACGTCGCGGGGACCGGCCTCCAGTTCATGCAGAATGCGCATCGCCCACATCTTCGGCGCACCCGTCACGGAGCCGCAGGGGAAGAGGGCGGCGATGATCTCGGGCAGCCCGACGTCGGGCAACAGCTTTGCACGGACATGGCTCACCATCTGGTGCACGGTCGGATAGGTCTCGATCGCAAAAAGCTTCGGAACCGACAAGGTGCCGACTTCGGAGATCACCGAGACGTCGTTGCGCAGGAGATCGACGATCATCCGGTTTTCGGCCTGGGTCTTCTCATCGTCCAGCATGGCCGCGATGATCGCCGCGTCCTCCTCGGGCGTTGCGCCGCGCGCCGCCGTGCCCTTCATCGGCCGGGTCTCGATGAAGCCGTCTTCATCGACGGAAAAGAACAGTTCCGGCGAGCGGGAGAGAATGACCGGATAACCGAAATCGATGAGGGCGCCATAATGCACCGGCTGGCGCCCGACCAGCGACCAGAAGGCGGCACGCGGATCGCCCGACCAGCGGGCTTCCACGGGCATGGTCAGGTTGGCCTGGTAACAGTCCCCCTTGCGCAGGTGCTCATGCAGGCGCTCGAAACGGGTGCGATAGGCATCAAAGTCCCAACCGGCGCGCGGCTCGCTGAGAAAGGGCGCATTCGGAATGTTGGATGGCGGCTGCGCCAGAGGGTGATCGGCCGGGGCCGGACCGTCGAATATGCCGATCGCGATGAGCGGTGTATCCCGCCCCTCGACGATGAGCGGCGCAAGCTTCTCCTCGAAGGCGAAACCGGCTTCGTAGGAAAGATACCCCGCCAGCCATTTCCCGGCCCGCCGGGCGCGCTCCAATCTTTCGATCGCCGGCTTGATCTCGTCCGTCCTGCGCACGACGACGAGGTCCTGCGGATCTGCGAACAGCAGGCTCCGGCCAGTCTTGTCGTCACGAAAAAGGGCATGGAGCGCCGACGGCGCATCGATCGGGGAAAGCAGGCTGTCGTCCATGCCGGTGTCTTCGCATATCGGGCGAAGCGCGACAACCAGACACCCGCCATGGCGCGTCGCGAACAGGCGGCCGGACCGAAATCCTCCCCGGCCGCCTGCCAAAGTCTGCCGTCAGGCGGCCCGCCTGTCGGCTTGCGCGCCGGAGGTCCTGCGGACCTGATCCGTGGAACCGGCCATCAGGTTGAAATGGCCAATGAGATCGCGCAGGGTCACCGCCTCGGCGGCCAAGGCGTTCGAGGCAGCGGTTGCCTCTTCGGCCATGGCGGCATTCTGCTGGGTCTGCTGATCGATCTGGTTGACGGCGCTGTTGACCTGCACAAGCCCGGTGGACTGTTCCTGGGCCGAAACCGCGATCGAGTCGATGTGACCGTTCACCACCGCCACGCATTCCTCGATCATTTCCAATGCCTTGCCGGTACGGGCGACAAGATCGACACCGGTCCCGACCTGCTGGGTGGAACTGCGGATCAGATCCTTGATCTCGCGGGCCGCCTGGGCTGAACGCTGGGCGAGCTCACGGACTTCCTGGGCGACGACCGCAAACCCCTTGCCGGCGTCTCCGGCGCGAGCAGCCTCGACACCGGCGTTCAGCGCGAGCAGGTTGGTCTGGAAGGCGATCTCGTCGATGACGCCGATAATGCTCGAAATCTGACCCGACGAGGCCTCGATCGTGCTCATCGCATCCATGGCGGTTGTCACCACCGCCCTCGATTCGGACGCGGCGCGATTGGCCTCTGCCGCCGCAGCCCGGGCCTGCTGGGCAAGCTTCGAGGAATTGGCCACGTTGACGGTAATCTCGTCGAGGGCAGCAGCCGTTTCCTCAAGGGCAGAGGCCTGCTGTTCCGTGCGCTTCGACAGGGCATCCGCCGAGAGATCCAGTTCGCGCGAGCCGGCATCGATGGAGCGTGTCGACTGGGTGACCGCCTGCAGCGTGTCGCGAAGCTGGACAACCGTCCGGTTGAAGTCCTGACGCAGGCTCTCGAACGACGGGGCGAAGGCTTCGTCGATCCCGGCGCTCAGATCGCCGTCCGCCATGCGACGCAGGCCGTGTGCCAGCGACTTGGTCGCCTGCGCCATTTCGGCGGCGATCTGGCGGTCCCGTTCCGCAGCGGCCAGGCGATCGGCCTCGGTCGCCGTGCGGGCCGCTTCGGCCTCGCTCTGCAGCTGCAGCGTATGCAGGCCGTTATCCTTGAAGACCTGAAGGGCCTGGGCCATTTTGCCGATCTCGTCGCGACGATTGGTTTCGGGAACATCCACGGCGAAATCGCCCTGAGCGATGACCGACATCCGCGTCGTCAGATGACCGATCGGAGCGACGACGCTGACGCGGAACAGGGCAAAGCCGATGGCAAACACCAGCAGGCCGCCGGAGATCATAACCACGACGGTGATCATGCGGGTGTTGTTGGCCACGCCCGCCAGTTCTTCCCCCTCATGGTCGGCAGCGTCGCTAACCTCGGATCTAACCTTGGACAGCTCGGCCGAGACGGCGGAAAATTTGGGCTGGCATTCCCGCGTGTAAAGGCTGACGGCAGAGATGATCTCGTCCGGAGTGGTGCTCTTTTCCCCGACCTGAATGACGCGGGCGCAACTGACGTCGAAAATGCTGGTAGCGCTATCCTTGACCGACGCCAGAGTTTCGTGGACGCCAGCATGGGCCTCCTCTCTCGGCAGTGCTTGCGATGCGCTGTCAATCATCTCCAACATGGATTTGCGCGCCTCGATCAAGTCGCCTTTCGCGGCAGCGATCGCCTTGGGATCGGACATCATGATCATATCTGCGAGCGACGCGCGGGCCGTGAAAAGCGCCCGATTGGCGCGGGTGAGCTGGGAAGCAGCCTTGGTCTCGTCCTTCAGCAAGCCCGAATAGGCCTCCGTCAGGACCTTGACCTGTGTATTGACATAAACGGCCATACCGACGGCCAGCAACAGAAACAGACTTGCGATGAGCGTGAACTTCGCTCCGATCGAAATATTTTTCATGAAAATTCCTTCGCGCATTGGTAGGCTGTCAGTAGATATTGCAATTGCGCAAAGATCGCCTGTTCGGTTAAGCAGTTGTCAACCGTGTAGTGCTAGGTGTCTACTGGGCGTATGTTGATTGGCGGGTTGTGAGCCAAACTGTCGTTCAAATATCGCACAGCTCTCTCGCACCCCCGGTCAAGTTTTCTTGCCCGTTCGCCTGCTCTCCCTGCCATCGTGGCCGATGCCCGGCAAGTGCATGTCGTCGACAGGTGGGGCACTTGCGAAGATGGAGAGGTCCAATTTCCGACGTCAACTTCACCTCGTCCGTTCGATCGATCATTGAGACGGACACGCTGGAAAATTTGTTCGAGATCTGCGTCGACAGTTTCGGAAAGCTTGGCTTGACCGAATTCGTTGTCGGCGGTTTCGACCGCGTGACACGCCGGGCCATGCCATGCGACTGGATCAAGACCTTCGATGTCCTGGCGCTCCCCTCGCTTCGCCGGAAGATCACGACGCGCGATCCGGTGATGGAACGCACCCTGACAAGTGCGACGGTGGTGCCATGGGATCGCGACAGCCTCGAACGCGAAGCGCCGGGAAGCCGCTTCCTTGATTTCGTCAGGGATCTGAAGCTGCAGGCCGGTCTGAACATGCCCCTGCAGGAGCGGGGCAATGAGGTCTGGGGGATGGTGGTGGCCTCGCGCTCGCCTCGCGTGTTTTCGCCAGAGCAGATCCGGCAGGCCTTTTCACTGTCCGCGATGGTCCTTCTGAAGCGGACGCTTCTGCTGGCAGCCTGTGCGGCCCGCACCGTTGACGATCCGCGCATCGCACTCCTGTCGGAAGAGCAGCGCGAAATCCTTCGCTGGGTCGCCGAAGGCAAATCCAATGCGGATATCGCGCTGATCATGGACCGCACCAAGCGTGCGGTCGACTATCACGTCGCGCAGATCCTGCGGAAGCTCGGCGTTGCAACCCGGACCCAGGCGGCGGCTTTGCTCGCCACCTAGATCGTCACGCAAGCCTGATCAGCCTGCCTTGTCGAGCGCTTCCAGCTCATCGATCAATCCCTCGATCATCGACAGGCCCTTGCTCCAGAAAGCCGGATCGGTGGCATCGAGGCCGAAGGGGGCGAGAAGTTCGGAGTGATGCTTCGTTCCGCCAGCCTTCAGAAGCTCGAAATACTTCTGCTGGAAGCCGTCCTCGGCATTCCGGTAAACCGCGTAAAGCGAATTCACCAGGCAGTCACCGAAGGCATAGGCATAGACGTAGAACGGCGAATGGATGAAGTGGGGGATATAGGCCCACCAGGTCTCGTAGCCTTCCGAGATCTTGATCGCCGGTCCGAGGCTTTCTTCCTGAACCGAGAGCCACAATTCGCCGATCTGCTCGGCCGTCAGCTCGCCCTCCTTGCGCGCCGCATGGATCTTGCGCTCGAACTGGTAAAACGCGATCTGGCGCACGACCGTATTGATCATGTCCTCGACCTTCTGGGCGAGCATCGCCTTGCGCTCTTTGCTGTCGGTGGTCTTGTTAAGAAGCGCCCGGAAGGTCAGCATCTCGCCGAAGACGGAGGCTGTCTCGGCAAGCGTCAGCGGGGTCTGGCACATCAAGGCCCCCTGCCCGCCGGCCAGAACCTGATGCACGCCATGGCCGAGTTCATGGGCCAGCGTCATCACGTCGCGCGGCTTGCCCAGATAATTGACCAGCACATAAGGATGCGCGGACGGAACCGTCGGATGGGCAAAGGCACCCGGCGCCTTGCCGGGACGCGCCGGCGCATCGATCCAGCCGCCGTCGAAGAAACGGCCGGCAATTTCGGCCATCTCAGGCGCAAAGCCGCCATAGGCCGAGAGCACCATGTCCTTGGCCTCGTCCCAGGGGATCAGGCGGTCGGGCGTCTCCGTGAGCGGGGCGTTGCGATCCCAGAAGTTCATCTGGTCCATGCCGAGCCACTTTGCCTTCATCGCGTAATAGCGGTGCGAAAGACGCGGATAGGCTTCGCGCACGGCTTCCGCCAATGCATCGACCACCTCTCGCTCGACCCGGTTCGCGAGATGGCGACTGTCGGCAATGTCCTCGAAACCGCGCCAGCGGTCAGAAATGTCCTTGTCCTTGGCGAGCGTGTTCGTCACCAGGGTGAAGATGCGGATATTCTCCTTGAACGTCTTCGACAGCGCTTCCGCCGCCAGCTTGCGTTTTGCCGGATCGGCATCCTGCAGAAGCGTCAGGGTCGGCTCGAGCGGCATCTCTTCATCGCCGACCTTGAAACGAAGTGCTGCCAGCGTCTCGTCGAACAGCCGGTTGAAGGCCGCAGCGCCGGTCTGTGACTTTTCCAGGAACAGCTGCTCGATCCGGTCGTCAAGCTGGAAGGGCTTGTCCTTACGAAGGTCGACGATCCAGGGGCGGAAATGCGCGAGCGCCGGATCGCGATCCATGGCAGCATCGACGGCATCGTCAGCCAGGCGGTTGAGTTCCAACGGGAAGAACAGGAGACGCGACGACATGTCCGTCAGCTTCGCCTGAATGTCACCGAAAAACTTGCCGTTCGCCGGATTGGTCATGTCGGAATAATAGGTAAGGCCTGCATAGGAGGCGATGCGGCCGAGCAGATCTTCGAGCGCGTCCATTTCGCGCAAAGCCTCGGCCAGTGAGTTCTCACCGACGGTTTCCAGCGCCGCTTCCAGCTTGCCCTTCCACTTGGTTTCGAACGCCAGCGCACCGGTCCCGGCCTTTTCGACGGCGCCGAGGAATTCAGGGGATTTCTGGCCGGGATAGAGGTGGTCCAGCGTCCAGACGGGCAGATCGCCAAGTGCTGCGGATTGTTTCGCCGCAGCGTCCGTCGCACTGGCAAACACGTGGCTTCGGTCGATCTTCATGACGATGTCCTTTCCTGTCTGATGCCGGGAGATGTAGTCAGTCCCGGCACACTCGGCAAGCCGCAGACAGATCGCGACAGAGAGGCTGTCGCTGCCGCTCTCCTGCACCATGGATGTGACATCCGCCGCAGACTGGCCGATACACGTCGCCACCGACCTTTCCGCCGCCTGTGCCAATACAGGTTAAGAATCGTTAAAATCCGAGGCTTTCTCCCAACAACATGTTCAGTCCTTTCTGGCACGCTCCCCCCTCGATTACCCAGGAGCGCGAAGGCGCCGGCACTCACCCCGGGGGAGCAAACTTTGACTGCACAGATCCTACTCATCGATGAAGATGCCGCCGAGCGCCGCAGCATGAAGGCTGCGATCGAAGCGCACGGCCATTCCGTTCATGTCGCAGAAACGGCGCATGCCGCCATCGATACCTTCCGGCGCCAGCGCGAGCAGATCGGCGTCGTGGTGATCGACGCCTCCGCCCCCGAAGGCCTGCAATCCGGACTCCTCGCCGTGCTGGCAGAGATCAATCCGGCCGTCCCGGTGATCGTCGCCACCGCCGAAGGGGCAACCGAAACGGCGCTCGACGCTGTCCGCTCCGGCGCCTTCGATTTCCTCGTGAAGCCCTTTGCCCCGGAGCGCCTGTCGGGCGCCGTCGAGGCCGCGCTGAAGATTCATCGCAGCAGCCTGCAGGGGCGCACTCCGCGAAGAGCCCGCAGCGGCGCAGTGAGTTTCGCCGATATCGTTGCCGCCAGCGCCTCGATGTCTCGTGTCGTCGAACTCGGACGTCGCGCGGCGCAATCCACCATTCCCGTCATGCTTGAGGGCGAGGCTGGCGTCGGCAAGGAACTCGTCGCCCGCGCCATCCATGCCGCCAGCGACCGTTCGTCACGCCCCTTCGTCACCGTCAACTGCCAGTCAATCTCACCGGCACAGATCGACGAGGTCCTGTTCGGTGGAAGCCGCCTTGGCGATCTCGACCCGGCATCGGCGGTGGGCAAATTCGGCGAAGCCGAGGGCGGCACCCTGTTCATCGAAGAAATCAGCGAGTTGCCGGCGATCGCGCAGGCGCGTCTCCTGGACGCGGTGCAGTCTGGCGAGGTGGCACGCGCCGGCCAGCAACAGCCTTCCAAGGTCAATGTCCGGCTGGTGCTGGCAACCAACAAGGACCTCATCGAGGAGGTGAAGTCCGGCCGGTTCCGCGAGGACCTCTATTACCGCCTCAACGTCTTTCCGATCACGATCCCGGCGCTGCGCCGCCGCAAGGAGGATATTCCGCATCTGGTGCGCACCTTCGTCGAGCGCTTTTCGCTGGAACAGCGTCTGCCCCGCACGCTGCAGGTCGAAGCGTCGGCCATTGCCCTGCTGACGGCCTTCGATTGGCCCGGCAACACCCGGCAGCTGGAAAATGCGATCTTCCGGGCGGTGGTTCTGGCCGAGGGTGTCAGCCTGGGCGAGAGCGACTTTCCCCAGATTTCGGCCCAGGTCAGCGGCCACCGCTCCGGTGCCGCAAGCCGCGATGCGAGCGAGATCCGGGACGAATCGAGTCCGGTTGCCAAGGTGCAGGCAGCGCTCGCCGAACGGGCCGCCACCTTCGTAAGCCACACGGCCGCCCCCTCGTCCACAGGTTTCGGCAATGTGTCGACCGGCAATGTCATCGTCAGCACGGACGAGGCCGGGAACGTGCGCAAACTGGCCGAGATCGAAGAGGAACTGATCCGCTTCGCCCTGAAGTTCTATCGCGGCCAGATGAGCCAGGTGGCCCGCAAACTCGGCATCGGGCGCTCGACGCTCTACCGCAAGCTCAAGGACTACGGCATCGACCCGGACGACCCCCAAAAGGATGCCGCTTGATTTGTCTCAATCTTCCCTTGTTAACTCTGGGGTAAGCTTAATCGCCTACCAAGAGCCTGACATGTGTTAGGCAGACGTTCACCATAACGTGACTGCTTGTGCGGATGTGGCAAATTTGCCATGGTGTGACCGCATTTGACGTTCACCTTGAGTTGGCGTGGGACGGATTCTGACGGGGATAGCATTGCAGACATCGCAAGACATCAGCGCGCGCCGATGGCAGAACGGGCGCAAGCCCCAGGCCGCATGCGCAAAGATCGCAGCGAGACTGGTCTGTTCGTTTCTGGCCTTTCTCTTCGTCGGTGCCGTGACCGCATTCGGGACGGCCGGTGCAGCGCGTGCTGAAACGCGCACCCTCAACATTGAATTCGTCCATACCGGCGAGCGCGCCTCGATTACCTTCAAGCGCAATGGCCGCTACGACCCCAAGGGTCTGAAACAGCTCAACTACATCCTGCGCGACTGGCGCCGCAACGAGCCGACGAAGATGGATCCGCGCCTCTTCGACCTCGTCTGGGAAGTCTACCGCCGCGCCGGCGCCAAGGGCTATATCAAGGCCGTATCCGGTTACCGTTCGCCGCAGACCAATGCCATGCTGCGTTCGCGCTCCAAGGGCGTCGCGAAGGAAAGCCAGCATATGCGCGGCACCGCGATGGACTTCTACATCCCGGGCGTGGCGCTCAAGACCCTGCGCGAACTGGGCGTGAAACTGCAGGCGGGCGGCGTTGGCTATTATCCCAATTCCGGCTCGCCCTTCGTTCACATGGACGTGGCCGGCGTGCGCGCCTGGCCGCGCATGAACCGCCAGGACCTGGTGCGCCTCTTCCCCGACGGCAAAACCGTGCATATCCCGTCCGATGGCAAGCCTCTGCCGGGCTACCAGCAGGCACTCGCCGAATACAAGCGCCGCCTGGAAGCCGGTGGCGCGATCATGGTGGCCGACGAGAAACGCCCGAGCCGTCCGCGTAACTTCCTCGCCATGCTGTTCGGCGGCGGCGATGAGGATGAAGAAGAGGATGTTCCGGCACCGGCCGAACGTCCGGCACTCGCCGCGCAACCGGAGCCCGCAGCACCGCCTCCGCCGCCCGTGGTCACGGCCACCGAGCCGGTCATGGTCGCCAATGCCCTGCCGGGCGTGGACTCCGCCCCTGTTCCCCAGGCCCGCCCGTCGCTTCGACCGGCTGATGCAAGCCTTGCCGTGGCGCTTTACCAACCGCCGCGCAACGCCGCAGAAGATGCGCTGCAGCAGGTTGCAAACGGTGTGCCCGTACCGGCCGCAGCACCATCGAGCGAATTCGCCGACCTCGCCAGCATGAAGGTCCCGGTTCCGACCCTGCTCGGCCCGCGTCCCGACCGGGCCACAAACGATCCGGCCGTCATGACGGCATCGATCGATCCGAACAGCGACGCCATGGTTCTCGCCAATGGTGCAACCGTTCCGGTTCCGACCGCTCGTCCAGCCGTGGCAGAGGCCCTTCTGGCCAGTGCGCAGCCGGAAGAGGAAGCCGAAGTCGACGAGGTCGAACAGGCCATTCTGTCGCCGGAAGCCGCCGACGCACTTGAAAACAGCAACCAGGCCGAAATGGCCGCACCGATCCCGGCCGAACGGGCAACCGCAAGTGCAGCACCGGCTGCACCGGCAGCAACCAAGCCGGCACCAGCCGCAAAGTCGGTGGAAGTCGCCTCGCTGCCGCAAAAGCCGGCAGGCGAAGCGACATCGGAATTCGGCGATATGTTCGATACGCCGAAGGTCTCCGCACCCGGTGCCGATGCGGCGCTGCCGGTCAAGGGCGGGCGCCCCGGCCAGGAAGAAGCCGAACGCGCCCATATGGCGATGTATGGCGGAACAAAGCTGACCAAGGGCATGATCGAACAATGGGCCCTCAATCAGGGCAAGTTCGAAACAGTGATCAAGCCGGGCAAGGCACCGCGCGTCGTCTCGCGTTCGCTGCTCGCCCCGACCACGACCGTTCCCGTCGGCTTCCGTCTGGATGCGACAACGGTCGATCCGAGCCGCTTCGGTCAGCCCTGATCCGTCGAGGACAAAACAAAGGCATTAAAAAACCCGCCGGATCGGCGGGTTTTTTGTGTCTGTTCGAAACGAAGATCAGCCTTCGGGCGGGCTTTCGATCATGCCCAGCGCTGCCAGGTAGGTGTCGAGGATCAGATCCTCTTCCATGCGTTCCTGGTCGTCCTTCTTGCGCAGCGCGATGACCTTTTTCAGGATCTTCGTGTCGAAGCCCATGGACTTGGCTTCGCCATAGACGTCCTTGATATCGTCGGCGATCGTCTTCTTTTCTTCTTCGAGGCGCTCGATGCGCTCGACGAAAGCGCGGAGCTGGTCGCGGGCGACGCCGTGGGCGGCATCAGACATGGGCAATCTCCTTCATGTCGGGGATGGCAGTTCGGGATGGAATTTCGTGGGGTTCACGTGCCGCGAACCGAAGCCCGCGTCAAGTCCCCAAAGCGTCAACGGCAGCTCATTCCTGCGGCCGGTTCTTCTCGAAGGCCTGCTGCTGCGCAGCGCTCGCCTCGAGCTGGTTCTTCGCCTTCCATTCGTCATAGGGCATGCCATAGACGATCTCGCGGCTCTCATCCTTCGTAAGATCCAGACCCTTCTCGTTTGCCGCATCGAGATACCAGTTGGACAGGCAGTTGCGACAGAAACCGGCGAGGTTCATCAGGTCGATGTTCTGCACGTCGGGACGGTTGCTGAGATGCGAGAGAAGCCGGCGGAAGGCGGCGGCTTCCAGCTCGGTCTGCTGCTCCTTGGTCGGCAGGGTCATGGGCTTAGTCCTTCAGGGCGTGATCGGATGGGCCGGATAGGGACCAGTCCGCGAGGGGTGTATCCGATATTCATGCAGCATCGGGTCGGCATTGAGGCGGGCAAAGATCGGCGCCAGGCGATTGGCCCAGGCCTCGACACCCTCGTCATGGCCGATCAGGTCCTGCCGCACTTCGAGCAGCGCATGCGCAATGCCCGCCGTCATGCAGTGGCGATACATGGTGTCGCCCTTCAGCGCGCCGTCGTAAGGTTCGTTGTCGCCGATGAGGAGATCCCCCTCGCCTTCCAGCGCCGCGATCAACGGACGCACGGCCCGGTCATCCGTGTCCCACAGAACCGCCGCATGCCACGGCCGCGGCACGCCCTTCCAGGCCGGCGTGTAGGAATGCAGCGACAGGACCAGCGGCGCTTTGCCGGAGGCCTCCGCCACCTGCGCAATGACGTTGGCGACGGCCTGGTGATACGGCCGGTGATAGGTCTCGATCCGGTATTGCCATTCCTCGGCGCTGATCGGATGATTGCGCGGAATGATCGCGCCGTCGGAGATGCGCATGATGATCGTCGGATCATCCTCGCCGCGATTCGGATCGATGAGCAGGCGGGAAAACCGCGACATCACCGCCGGCACGCCCAGTTGAGCGGAGAGCCGCCGCGTCAGCGCCTCGATGCCGATGTCATAGGCGATGTGGCGGCCGAACGCACTTTCCGGCAGGCCAAGACGACCATATTGCTCCGGCACGATATTTGTGGCGTGGTCTGCCAGAAGCACCAAGCCACTGTCATGACGGCCATCTAGGATTTCGAAAACGGAGTGCTCATTCATCAGTTCGAAGCCATCGTCTGCTAAGGCAGGCTTGATCGCATGGGGGGAATAGGGAGCGCAAGCTTTCATGGCTGTCACGTTTGTGCCAAGATCGGACAACATGGTCCCGGCACTGGGCGAAGAGTGGAAATATAATCGATTAGAGTTGCGTTGACATTCTCAGGTCAGCATCGCAAGAAGGCATCCCATGCGCATTTTTGGAGTTCCGGCGGCAATCGTGCACAAGCAATACACACAGTTTTGCAATCGCGTTGCCGCGCGTTTTCTGAGGCCCCTGATGATCGCGGGCGCGCTGTTTGCGCCCATGCTCGCGGCAAACGCGGCGCATGCCGAATTCAGGGCCTGCAATGGTACACAGAACCTCGTCGGCGTTGCCGTCGGCTATCGGGCCGAAGAGGGCTGGATCACCGAGGGCTGGTGGCAGGTTCCGGCCGGCACCTGCGCCACACTGATCGAAGGCGAACTCCAATCGCGCTACTATTATCTCTATGCTGAGGACGCCGCCCGTGGCGGTCGCTGGTCCGGTGACATCAACATGTGTGTCGCCGAAAACGAGTTCAAGATCGTCGGCGTGAAGGACTGCTTCGCGCGTGGCTATCAGCAGATGGGATTCAAGGAATACGACACCGGACGACAAGGCAGCTGGATGGTCCAGCTCTCCGACACGTCAGGCACCCAGGAAAGCCAGAACTGATGAAGCGCAACCGCAAAGTAAAGATCCTCGCCACGCTCGGTCCCGCCTCTTCCGAAGAGGCCATGATCCGCAAGCTGCACGAAGCCGGCGCCGATCTTTTCCGCATCAACATGAGCCATGCCAGCCATGATCTGATGCGCACGCTGGTTCAGCGCATCCGCAGTGTCGAGGCCGCCTGTGGCCGTCCGATCGGCATCCTCGCCGACCTCCAGGGTCCGAAGCTTCGCGTCGGCAAGTTCGCCGACACCACCGTCGAGCTGAAGGCCGGCCAGACGTTCACGCTCGACAACAAGGATGTGCCCGGCGACGCGAACCGCGTCTATCTCCCGCATCCGGAAATCCTGGAATCGGTAAAGCCCGGCGACCGCCTGCTGATCGATGACGGCAAGCTGCATCTGCGCGCCGAGAAATGCGATGGCAAGAGCATCGTGACCACAGTCGTCTCGGGCACGAAGATCTCCGACCGCAAGGGCGTCAGCCTGCCCGACACCATTCTCGCAACCGGCGTTCTGACCGACAAGGACCGCGCCGATCTCGACGCCGTGCTTGCCGTCAACGATGTCGACTGGGTCGCACTCTCCTTCATCCAGCGCCCGGAAGATCTGGCGGAAGTCCGCAAGATCGCCAAGGGCCGCGTCGGCCTGATGTCGAAGATCGAAAAGCCGCAGGCGATCGAGCGCATCGACGAGATCATCGAACTCTCCGACGCACTGATGGTGGCCCGCGGCGACCTCGGCGTCGAAATGCCGCTGGAGCGCGTGCCCGGCATCCAGAAGCAGTTGATCCGCGCCTGCCGCCGCGAAGGCAAGCCGGTTGTCGTCGCGACCCAGATGCTGGAATCGATGATCACGGCACCGGTGCCGACGCGCGCGGAAGTCTCCGACGTCGCGACCGCCGTCTTCGAAGGCGCTGACGCCATCATGCTCTCGGCCGAGTCGGCTTCCGGCCAGTATCCGGTCGAAGCGGTGGCGACCATGGCTTCCATTGCCGAGACCGTCGAGCGCGAGCCGCATTACCCCGGCATCATCTACGCCCAGCGCGCCCAGCCGGAAGCAACCGGTGCTGACGCCATCTCGCTCGCGGCCCGCCAGATCGCCGAGACGCTCCGCCTGCAAGCAATCGTCTGTTACACCTCGTCCGGCAACACCGGCCTGCGCGCCTCGCGCGAACGTCCGGAAGTGCCGATCATCGCGCTCTCTCCGGTCATCCAGACCGCGCGCCGTCTGTCGGTCGTCTGGGGCCTGCATTGCGTCGTCTCCTCCGAGCCGACCGATCTCGACGACATGGTCAACCGCGCATGCCGCATCGTCGTCGAAGAAGGTTTCGGCAAACCGGGCGACCGCATCATCATGTCCGCCGGTGTGCCGCTCGGCACGCCCGGTTCGACCAACATGCTGCGCATTGCCTATATCGGCTCGGACGGCCAGACCGGCATCTGATCGAACCCAACGCATGGAAAAAGCTGTCTTCGGGCGGCTTTTTTCGTGGCAACTACTGCCCGGCCTGCAAGGACGGCGCCCGGCCTTCAGGCTCGACACGCGTTGCCGCAAGACGCGGCTCTGCAGCACCCGCCATGGCCTGCAGGTCACGCGCCTGGCCTGAGATCTTCTCCAGCGCCGCAATGACGATGTCGGTCACGATGTAATCCGGCTTGTGGCCGAGCCCCTTGATCCAGACGAGTTCGGATCCTTTGATATCACGCGCGAGCCCCTTCGAATGGATCTCCTCCAGCACGATCTCGTCGCTGTCCCCGGTGATGATCACCGTGGGCTTGTCGATTTCGCTGTAGCGCTTCGAAAATTCCGTCACATAGGCATGCAGCCCGGCGACATCGGTGGCATTGGCGCGAAACGTCGCCGGACGCAGCACGAGTGCGGCGCCCGTCTCCGCGACATAGGAGGCCGGCACCGGGTTTGGCGCAAAGACATGCGCGGTGCCCGGAGTGATCCGGGACATGCCCGCCTGCAGCGCCAGCGTGTTGCAAAAGAGCGGACCGATGATCGGCGCTGCGGCGACGTGATAGTACCAGTCGACGCCACCCGGCCAGGGGTGGGTGGCGGCAGCGAGGAAGACCAGTCCCTCGACCTTGTCCGGATGCAAGACCCCGAAGCTCGCCGCAATCGCACCGCCGAAGGAATGTCCGACGATAATCGCCCGTGTGATGCCCATTTTCTCCATCAGCGTCGCAATCGCATTGGCCTGTCCGGCCGGCGTATCGTTCTCCGGCCCGCCCCGTTCGGAGTAACCATGGCCCGGCCGGTCGACGAAGAGCATCTCCGCCCGCCCCCGCAGCGGTTCCAGAAAGGCACCCGCCTGGTCGCGCAGATTGCCGGAGGCCCCATGGATGAAAACGATCGGCGGCAGGTCTGCGTCGGGACCGGCAGCCACGTGCAGCGCATTCAGGCGGAAGCCGCCGACATCGGTCAGCGTGCCGATATTGGGATACTGCTCCTCGATGGCACGGGCGCGGATCTGGGTCGCGATGGCCAGTGCCAGCAAGAGGAGAGCAAGGACGACGACGATGCCGAGCAGGATCAGGCCGAGGCGGGGAAGGATGAACAAGGTCAGGTCTTTCAAAGAAGGGGACGAGCGGACAGGAAATCGGCCTGAAGCCGCCTTCGTCAAGGCCCGCCTCACTTTGCTGCGACGTTGTCGCCGCCTTTCAGGGCACAGTCGATCTTGCCATCGGGCGGGCAACGCGGCAGGTTGGCGCCAAAGCGAGCCTGACACCCTATGTCCCATCCCTTCTCTCACGCCCCCTATGCCGGTCCGACCCGCCCTTTCACGATTGGCCTCTGCGCGCTTGATCCCACACGCTGGATCGAGCCGGATCGCGACCTGCAGCGCTATCTCGACGAAAAACGTCATCTGATCGAGGCGCGTCTCGACGATGTCTTTCGCGCAACCGAGGACAGCCTGCCCGCCCAGCACGAATGCCTGGAGGCGTTGGTTGCCCATATCGAGCGGGATCACCCGGGCCATTCCCGCCGGGAAGGCCAAATTCTTCAAGTTGCCGGTCATGCAATTGACCTTGCCGATGAGAGCACACCCCCGCTCCTGCGTGCCGGCATGCTCGTCCAGGACGATCTCGTCATCATGATGAAGCGCGAGGCGGGCTGGTCCATCGCAGCCGCCCACCTCTCCTTCCCCTCGTCCTGGCTGCTCTCCGAAAAGTTCGACCGGCCGATGGAGGCCGTCCACGAACATGTACCGGGCTTCCAGGCCGGCACGCGCAATGCGGTCATGATCAACCGCATCTTCGACAACCTGTTGCCCGGCCAACCGGCGGAGCGCTTCAACTGGTCGATCAACTGGCGCGAAAAACTCTTCCACCCCGAAACCGGACGAAACGACGCGGCGGCACCCGAGGAGGCGGTGATCCGGGTCGAGCGTCAGACACTGACCAAGCTGCCGGACACGGGCGCGATCGTCTTCACCATCCGCATCTATCTTGACCCTGTCTGCCTCTTCCAGACGCATCCGGAAGGCCGCAGGCTGGCTGCAGCGCTGGCAGACCAGCTGGAGACGATGGAGGATGCCCAGCTCGCTTACAAGGGCCTCGATCGGCAGAAGGCGCACCTCGTCGCGAAGCTGCGACAGGATGCTGCGAAAATTTCCCCCTGAGGGCCGACGCGCGTCGGGGCATGGTCTTTATTGTGTCAGTGTTTTGTGATCTAGAACCGCCATTATCGGTTTGGCCCGCACTCACGGGCCGAAACGCACCTGCGGGACCAGCCTGGTCGCGCCTCCAAGGAGATCCAGATGAGTGAGAAGACCTACCCGGTTTATGGCGAGATCACCGGCCCGATCGTGATGATCGGCTTCGGCTCGATCGGCCGCGGCACCCTGCCGCTGATCGAACGCCACTTCAAGTTCGACAAGAGCCGGATGGTCGTCATCGATCCCCGCAACGACGAGGCGGAACTGCTGGCCAAGCACGGCATCAAGCACATCCAGGCCCACGTCACCAAGGACAACTACAAGAAGCTCCTGAAGCCGCTTCTGACCGAAGGCGAAGGCCAGGGCTTCTGCGTCAACCTCTCCGTCGACACCGGTTCGCTCGACCTGATGAAGTTCTGCCGCAAGCTCGACGTTCTCTACATCGACACCGTCGTCGAACCCTGGCTCGGCTTCTACTTCGACAAGAACATGAAGAACTCCGAGCGCACCAACTATGCGCTGCGCGAAACCGTACGCCAGGAAAAGGCGAAGAACCCGGGCGGCACGACGGCTGTCTCCACCTGCGGCGCAAACCCGGGCATGGTCTCCTGGTTCGTCAAGCAGGGCCTCGTCAACCTCGCCAACGAGATCGGCATCAAGTTCGAGGAACCTTCGCAGGATGACCGCGAAGGCTGGGCCAAGCTGATGAAGAAGGTCGGCGTCAAGGGCGTGCACATCGCCGAACGCGACACCCAGCGCACCAAGAACCCGAAGCCGTTGAACGTCTTCTGGAACACCTGGTCCGTCGAAGGTTTCATCTCGGAAGGCCTGCAGCCGGCCGAACTCGGCTGGGGCACCCATGAAAACTGGATGCCGAAGAATGCCAAGAAGCACAAGAAGGGCTGCAAGGCAGCCATCTATCTGGAACAGCCCGGCGCCAACACCCGCGTGCGCACCTGGTGCCCGACGCCAGGCCCGCAATACGGCTTCCTCGTCACCCACAACGAGTCGATCTCGATCGCCGACTACTTCACCGTCGAGAAGGATGGCGAAGTCACCTACCGTCCGACCTGCCATTACGCCTACCACCCGGCCAATGACGCCGTGCTCTCGCTGCACGAGATGTTCGGCAACGGCGGCAATCAGCAGCCGGTCCTGCACGTTCTCGATGAAGACGAACTGGTCGATGGCGTCGACGAACTCGGCGTGCTGCTCTATGGCCACGAGAAGAATGCCTACTGGTATGGGTCGCGCCTGTCGCTCGAAGAAACCCGCGAAATCGCTCCTTACCAGAACGCAACCGGCCTTCAGGTAACCTCGGCCGTACTCGCCGGCATGGTCTGGGCGCTGGAAAATCCGAAGGCCGGCATCGTCGAAGCCGACGAGATGGACTACAAGCGCTGCCTCGAAGTGCAGTCGCCCTATCTCGGCCCGGTCGAAGGCCACTACACCGACTGGACCCCGCTCGACGGCCGCCCGGGCCTCTTCCCGGAAGACCTCGACGAAAAGGATCCGTGGCAGTTCCGGAACATTTTGGTTCGCTGAGCCATTCAGAGACCGATCGAGGCCCGTCGCTTGCGGCGGGCCTTTTGCCATGCGGCTCCAGGCGGTCTATCGCAGCGCAACTGAGCCGGGATAACTGAGGGTGCCGAAGTGCTGAGCCTTGCTTTGGGCAAGGCTTCGCGGCATGGTTTGCAACAATGCACAAGGGCGGGCGGCATGGCCGACCTGTCGAGTTGGTGGGAGATTGAGATGAAGACCAAAACCGTGGTGACGCTGGCAGCTGCAGGCCTTGCCCTCACGTCCTGCTATTCGTCCGGTCCACCGCGTCAGCTCCCGACCGTCCAGCAGGGCCCGTCGATCGAAGGCGAATGGGTCGATCCGAACGGCATCGCGTCCAGCTTCCGCGGCGGCACCTTCACCACCCGCACCACCGATACGAACCAGGTCCTGGCCTCCGGCACCTACACGCTACAGGGCGACCGCCTGGTCGAGATCAACATGACGTCGCTGGTCCGCAACACCCAGCAGAAGGTCAATTGCGCCCTCGTCACGCCGACGCAGCTCAACTGCACATCCGACAGCGGAGCGCAGTTCTCACTCGCCCGCCGCGCCTGAAGCAGCACGCAAAGTCTCCGAATTCGAAGCGGCCGCCATGGCCGCTTCTTTCGTTTTGTGTCCTCTAACCTGAACCGCCACCTGCTTTTTTCCTTGCCCTGTCCCGGCCTAGATGAAAACATCCGCCATCCCGAGCCGGCATGCATCTGTCACAGTCGCATGCCAGACAGTGACAGACGGATATTGAACCAGGAGAAAGACGATGTTCAGACACTTGCGAATAGGCCTCTTGAGCGCATCCGTGCTCGCCCTTTCCACAGGCGCAGCACTCGCCGATTTCGAACTCAACATCCTCCACATCAACGATCTGCATTCCCGCATCGAAGCGATCAACAAGTCCGACTCGACTTGCTCGGCCGAGGAAGCCTCCAAGAACGAGTGCTTTGGCGGTATCGCCCGTGTGAAGGCAGCCATCGACGCCCGTCGTGGCGAACTGTCCGGCAAGAATGTTCTGACCCTCGATGCCGGCGACCAGTTCCAGGGCTCGCTCTTCTACACGACCTACAAAAGCGCCCCGATCGCCGAATTCATGAACGGCATCGGCTTCGACGCCATGGCGATCGGCAATCACGAATTCGATGACGGTCCGGAAGAATTGGCCAAGTTCATCGACGCGCTGAAATTCCCGATGATCTCGGGCAACACGCTGGCGGGCCTCAATTCGCCGGTCGCTGACAAGTTCAAGCCTTACATCGTCAAGGACTTCGGCGGCGAGAAGGTGGCCGTGGTCTCCGTTCTCGCGACCGACACCGACGAAACCTCGTCGCCCGGCGATGCCATCCTCTTCGCAGACGAGATCGGCTACCTGAAGGATGCCGTGAAGGAGATCGAAGGCCAGGGTGTCAACAAGATCGTCCTCCTGTCCCATGTCGGCTACGTCAAGGACCAGGAGATCGCAGCCGCTGTTGACGGCATCGACGTCATTGTCGGCGGCCACAGCCATACCCTGCTGTCCTCCACCGACGAAAAGGCGGCCGGCCCTTATCCGACCCTGGTCAAGAACCCCTCAGGCAAGGACGTGCCGATCGTCACGGCCTATGCCTATTCGAAATATCTCGGTGACCTGACCGTTACCTTCGACGATGCAGGTGTCGTCAAATCCGCCGCCGGTGCGCCGAAACTGCTCGACGCCTCGGTGACCCCGGATGCCGCCTTCACCGCCAAGGTCACCGAACTCGCCGGTCCGATCGAGGAGATCAAGCTGAAGGAAATCGGCGCCACGTCCGATGCCATCGATGGCTCTCGCGAAACCTGCCGTGCGGTGGAATGCACCATGGGCAACCTGGTCGCCGATGCCATGGTCGACCGCCTGCAGGATCAGGGCGTGACCATCGCCATCCAGAACGGTGGCGGCCTGCGCGCCTCGATCGATGCCGGCACCGTCACCATGGGCGAAGTCCTGACCGTGCTGCCTTTCCAGAACACGCTCGCCTCCTTCCAGCTCAAGGGATCGGACGTCGTCGCCGCCCTCGAAAATGGTGTGAGCCAGATCGAGGAAGGCGCTGGCCGCTTCCCGCAGGTCTCGGGTCTGAAATACGCGTTCGACAAGTCCAAGCCGGCTGGCAGCCGCATCTCGGATGTTCTGGTCAAGGAAGGCGACAACTGGGTCGCAATCGACGCCAACAAGATCTACGGCGTTGCCACCAACAACTACATGCGCGGCGGCGGCGACGGCTACAAGGTCTTCGCGACCGGCGGCCAGAACGCCTATGATTTCGGCCCCGGCCTCGAAACGGTGGTCGCCGACTACATCGCCAAGAACAGCCCCTACAAGCCCTATACCGACGGCCGCATCACGGCAGTCGAAACGGCCGCCGCCAGCACCACCACCGCTCCTGCCGCAGAAGCGCCTGCAGCGCCGGCCACGGAGGCTCCGGCCGCCCCGGCGGCGCAAGCACCGGCCGCTGCGGCACCTGCAGCAACGGCTCCGGCGAAGACGGCGACCGAAACAGCAAAGGCCGTTGCCGAAACAGCCTACAAGGTGGTCGCCGGTGACAGCCTGTGGAAGATCGCCAAGGCCACCTATGGCGACGGCCTGCTGTGGACGAAGATTGCCGAGGCCAACGCCCTGCGCAATCCCAACCTGATCACCATCGGCAAGGAACTGCAGCTTCCCCCGAAGTAAGACGGTTCGCCGCAGGATCACCAGCCGGTCCGGGCTTCCCCGGGCCGGCTTTTGCTTTTATCAGATGATCCCAGTGCCATCTTTCGACGTATTGCTTCCCTGCAGCAAATCATCAGGATACCCCAATGACCGCAATGCCCGCCCACTGGCCCTCCGACCATCCGCCCGTCAAGTTCGGCAAGGTCGGCGTGCTCCTCGTCAACCTCGGCACCCCCGACGGCACCGACTACAAGTCCATGCGCCGCTATCTCGAGGAATTCCTGACGGACAAGCGCGTCATCGAGTGGTCCCGCTGGTTCTGGTATCCGATCCTTTACGGCATCGTATTGAACAAGCGCCCGCAGAAGGTCGGCAAGGCCTATGAGGAGATCTGGAACAAGGACCTCGACGAAAGCTATCTGCGCACCTACACCCGCAGCCAGGCGGAAAAGCTGGCGACCGCGCTGAAGGACCTGCCGAACGTGCATGTCGACTGGGCGATGCGCTACGGCCAGCCGGCGATCCAGGCCAAGATGAACGAAATGCAGAAGGCCGGTTGCGAGCGGATCCTGATCTATCCGCTCTATCCGCAATATGCGGCAGCCACCACGGCGACGGTCAATGACGAGGCCTTCAAGGCGCTCCTGAAGATGCGCTGGCAGCCGGCGCTGCGCACCGTGCCGCAATATGCCGACGACCCGGTTTACATCGAAGCACTGGCCAACTCGATCAACGAGCATCTCGCCACGCTCGACTGGGAGCCGGAACTGGTCATCACCTCGTATCACGGCATTCCGAAGTCCTACTTCATGAAGGGCGATCCCTATCACTGCCAGTGCTACAAGACGACGCGGCTGCTGCGCGACCATCTCGGCTGGGAGAAGGAGAAGCTGATGGTCACCTTCCAGTCCCGCTTCGGGCCGGAGGAATGGCTGCAGCCCTATACCGACAAGACGGTGGAGAAACTGGCCAAGGACGGCGTCAAGCGCATCGCCATCCTCAATCCGGGCTTTGTCTCCGACTGCCTGGAAACGCTGGAGGAGATTGCCGGCGAAGCAGGCGAGGATTTCCTCCACAATGGCGGCGAGAAGTTCACCCACATTCCCTGCCTGAACGACAGCGAAAACGGCATGCGCGTGATCGAGAACGTGGTGCGCCGTGAACTCCAGGGTTGGGCCTGAGCGATATCCAATCCCTTTGAGGCCGCCTTCGGGCGGCCTTCGTGTTTCCGGCAGCGGACGCCTATTGGAATGGGAATGGGAACGTTCAGAGGCCGAACACAGAGAGAGCAGCGCCTACAACCGTTATGCGATGCAACCTTTATGGCTCACGCCCGTCACCGCACCACCAGCGCATCGCAGCCTTGGCCTAACCTGCACAAATTCAATGCATTTGGCCTGTCCGGTATTCAACACCAATCTCCAGCAAGCAACAACTTGAGAGAGTGAAGTTCATCTACCCAGATTGAAATCAATTGCAACTGTTTGAATTTTATTACAATTTTTGATTCACATCTTCTTATATTAAGAGACCATTTAACAATGGATGCTAGAATTCTTCTCAATATGAGGAGACCCACTGATGAGTGTTCTGAAAACATCTGTAGCAATGGCCGCCCTGATCATGTCCGCCGGCTCGGTTTTGGCCGAGCCGCCCAAGCCGGACGTGGCGAAGCTCGTGACGCCCGCCGTCATCGAGGACATGCGCAAATTCATCGATACTGAAATCGTCCAGGTCTCGGTTGAAGCCCAGAATGCCCGTTTTGACAACCTCACCCAGGACAAGATCGACACGCTGGACAACCAGTGGAAGGCCGAGCGTGAAGCCGCCGACAAGCCGCTGATCGCAGCCACCCTGTCGAGCCCGCTTTCCGTCTACCTCGCCCGCATCCAGGGCAAGTCTCTTGGCCTCTATGCCGAGATCTTCGTGATGGACAAGACCGGCCTGAACGTCGGTCAGAGCTCCGTCACCAGCGATTTCTGGCAGGGAGACGAAGACAAGTACCAGAAGACATTTGCGGTGGCCGACGATGCCCTGTTCGTCGATGAAGCGGAATGGGACGACGAAGCCAAGATCTGGCGCGACCAGGTGAGCTTCACAATCCTCTCTGCCGACAAGAAGAAGATCGGCGCCGTCACGGTTGAACTGAACCTGACGGAACTCGAAAGACGCATGCAGGCCGGTTCCTGAGCGACCGCCACGGCGCCATGAGGGCGACCGTGCCAAGAAATGATGTTGCACATTCTCTCAGACCGAGACTGGATCGAAATATGCTGAAGAACCTTTCTGTCAGCGCCAAGGGCTTCATCGCCTTCGGCATTTTGGCGGCCATCGCCATTGCATCGTCAACCTTCATCTACAACCGGGCACTGGAAGCCAATCACCAGGTCGCGGAAACCGAGCTCGTCAACCAGCTCGTAGACACCATCACTGAGTTTTCCGCGGATCTGTCTGTCACGGACATGCATCTGAAGACCTTCCTGCTCACCGGCAACCGCGAGTATTCGGCGGCCGTGGACAGCGGCCTGGCCGAGATGAAGGCCGACATGAGCAGGCTTGAAAAGACATTCGCCGAGTCGTCTCCGGCTGAGCTTCCGAAACTGAAGGAAGCCTTTGCCTCCGTGGCGGACTGGACCACCAAGGTCGTCGAACGCCAGATCCTCCTGATGCGCGATCCGCAGACCGTTGAACTCGCCCGTGCCATCGAAGTGACGGGTGAAGGCGCACGTTACGTCAAAGCGGTCGAAACCAGCCTCGCTGCAGTGCAGTCTTCCATGGCAAGCCGCGCTGCGGCCGCGACGGCGACCCAGCATGCGGCCCTGGACATGGTCCAGAGCGTCAGCCTGATCGCATCGCTCGTCGTCGGCGCCGCCGCTGTTCTCATGGGCTTCCTGAACTTCCAGCTCGTTTCCCGCCCGCTTGGCAAACTGGCAGACGTCACGTCCCGCCTGGCCAATGGTGATCTGGATGTCGTGATTGAACAGGGTGGCAAGGACGAAATCGGCCGCATGGCCGGGTCCATGCAGATCTTCCGCGAGGCCGCCATCGCCAACAAGCGCCTTGAAGCCGAAGCCGAGACCAATCGCCAGAAGGCGGAAGCAAACCGCATCGCCGACCAGCAGCGTGCGGAAGCCGATGCGGCCGAGCGCCTGCGCATCGCAACCTCCGGCCTGGCTGCCGGTCTGCAGCGTCTCGCCTCGGGTGACCTTGCCTTCCAGATCAACGAAGCCTTCGCACCTGATTTCGAACAGCTGCGTCACGACTTCAACCTCTCGGTTCGCCAGTTGAACGAAACGCTCGCCGGCATCACCAACAGCGTGGCGACCATGGAAACCGGCACCCGCGAAATCGCCTCGGGCACCGACCACCTGTCCAAGCGCACCGAGCAGCAGGCGGCGGCGCTGGAAGAAACGGCCGCAGCCGTCGAAGAGATCACTGCGAATGTGGTGAACTCGACCAAGCGCACCGAAGAAGCGCGCTCGGTCGCCGCCCATGCCAACACCTCCGCCAACCAGTCGTCGGAAGTCGTCGCCCGCGCCGAAGAGGCCATGCGCCGGATCGAAGGGTCCTCGCAGCAGATCTCGAACATCATCGGCGTGATCGACGAAATCGCCTTCCAGACCAACCTGCTGGCCCTCAACGCTGGCGTTGAAGCGGCCCGCGCAGGCGAAGCCGGCAAGGGTTTTGCCGTCGTCGCTCAGGAAGTCCGCGAACTCGCCCAGCGCTCGGCCAATGCTGCGAAGGAAATCAAGGCGCTCATCCAGAACTCCTCGGCGGAAGTCGCCGGCGGCGTCGATCTCGTCCGCAAGACGGGCGAAGCGCTGCGCACCATCGGCGGCTTCATCAGCGAGATGAACACCCATATGGATGCGATCGCGATCTCGGCGAAGGAGCAGGCGACCGGCCTCTCCGAAGTCAACCACGCCGTCAACGCGATGGACCAGACGACCCAGCAAAACGCCGCCATGGTCGAGGAATCGAATGCCGCCTCCGGCGCACTCGCTGCCGAAGCCGCCAAGCTCCGCGACCTGATCTCGCACTTCCAGATCGATGGTGTCCAGACAGCGCAGGCCGGTGCACTCCGCGACACCGCGCGCGCCATGGCGCGGCCCAGCCAGCCGGCCGCCGCCGCACGCCCTGCTGCACCGCGTGCACCGGCACAGCCTGCGAGAGCCGCAGCCCCTGCCCCGCGCGCCCACGGCAATGCCGCGGTCGCGCAGGACAACTGGGAAGAGTTCTGACAAGCCCAGCCGTCACGACGGCTGCAGAAGTTGGCCAATGGATCAAAGGCGGAGGACACCCTCCGCCTTTTGTCTTTCTCGGGCTTGGCATGACCCGCATTCACGCCGGACCGTGCAATGGCACTTGCAATCCCCCCGTCATATCCCGATGTTAGCGCCATGATGGGTGGCCGTTCTCGGCCGAATGGGGAGAAAATCACGTCATGCTCGCAGGTCCGGATATTGTCGTCATCGCACTGGTGGCCCTGGTCGTCCTCGTTCTGTTTGCCGGCATCAAGACCGTGCCACAGGGGTATCGCTACACAATCGAGCGATTTGGCCGCTACACCCGCACGCTGGAACCCGGCCTCAATCTGATCGTGCCTTTCATCGAGCGCATCGGTTCGAAGATGAATGTCATGGAACAGGTGCTTGATGTGCCGACCCAGGAGGTCATCACCAAGGACAACGCCTCCGTCTCTGCCGATGCGGTGGCCTTCTATCAGGTGCTGAATGCCGCCGAAGCGGCCTATCAGGTGGCCAATCTCGAAAACGCCATCCTGAACCTCACCATGACCAATATCCGCTCGGTGATGGGCTCCATGGACCTCGACGAGCTGCTGTCCAACCGCGAGGTGATCAACGACCGCCTGCTGAAGGTTGTCGACGAGGCCGTGCGTCCCTGGGGCATCAAGGTCACGCGCGTCGAAATCAAGGACATCCAGCCGCCGGTCGACCTCGTCGATGCCATGGGCCGCCAGATGAAGGCCGAGCGTGAGAAGCGCGCCCAGGTCCTGGAAGCAGAAGGTTTCCGCAACGCCCAGATCCTGCGCGCCGAGGGCGCCAAGCAGTCGGCGATCCTCGAAGCCGAAGGCCAGCGCGAGGCCGCCTACCGCGAGGCCGAAGCCCGCGAGCGCCTGGCGGAAGCCGAAGCCAAGGCGACCCGCATGGTCTCGGAAGCGATCGCCGCCGGTGACCTCAATGCCATCAATTACTTCGTCGCACAAAAATACACGGAAGCCATGACCGCCATCGGCACGGCGAACAATTCCAAGATCGTGCTGATGCCGATGGAAGCCTCGGCACTGGTCGGCACCTTGGGCGGCATCGGCGCAATCGCGCGTGAGGTCTTCGGCGACCAGCCGGCAAGGCCGACACCACCGCCGGCCGCGCCGCGTGTCGCAGCACCGCCACGGCCCACACCGGCCGTCAATCCCTTCGCCCCCTCCAGCGAGACGTGAGCATGATCGCCCGCATCATTGCCGAACTCGGTCCGTGGAGCTGGTGGATACTCGGCATGCTGTTGCTGGCCGCCGAATTGCTGATGCCGGGCGTCTTTCTCGTCTGGATCGGCCTTGCGGCCCTGGCGACAGGTGCAGTCTCGCTGCTGCTCTGGGACTTTGCCGCCTGGGCCTGGCAGGTGCAGGCCCTGTTCTTCGCCGTGGCAGCCGTGCTCTTCACGCTCGCCGGACGCCGCTATTACGGTCGCACGGATGTCGGCAGCGACGAACCGCTTCTCAACCAGCGCGGCGCGAGCCTCATCGGCCGCACCGCGACGCTCGCCGAGCCGATCCGCGAAGGCCGCGGCCGCATCCGCCTGGACGATACGTTCTGGATCGTCTCCGGCCCGGATCTCGCGGCCGGCACACAGGTTCGCGTCGTCGCGAGCAATGGCCGTGATTTGACGGTGGATGAGGCCTGATCAAGCAGAAGCTTGCGTCAGGCAACGCCGATGCGCAGCAAATCGTGGAAGTGTATGAGGCCGATCGGCTGATCCTGATCATCGACCACCATCAGCGCGCCGATGCCGAGCTTGTTGATCGTGGCCGCTGCCGTGGTGGCGAGCGCATCGCCCTGGATCACCTTCGGATTGCGGGTCATCACGTCTTCGACGTTGAGCACCGAGAGATCCCGCGCCAGATTGCGGGCCATGTCGCCTTCGGTCACGATGCCGCAGAGCTTGCCCTGGCCATCGACCACACCGACACAGCCGAAGCGTTTGTGCGACAAGGTCTTGACCGCCTCCGGCATCGACGTGCCGAGCGGCACCAGCGGCAGCCGATCGCCGGTATGCATGATGTCGCGCACATGGGTGAGCGCCGCCCCCAGCTTGCCGCCGGGATGGAAGGTGCGGAAATCGCTGGGGCTGAAGCCGCGCGCCTCCAGAAGCGCAATCGCAATGGCATCCCCGATGGCAAGCTGCAGCACGGCGGAAGACGTCGGCGCCAGGCCATGCGGGCAGGCCTCCTGCACCTTCGGCATCAGAAGCACGACATCGGCATTGCGGGCCAGCGTCGAGGTCTCGCCCGATGTGATGGCGATGAGGGGAATGGAAAAGCGCCGCGAATAGTTGAGGATGCCCTGCAGCTCGACCGTTTCGCCACCCCAGGAGATCGCGAGGATCGCATCATCCTGGGCGATCATGCCGAGATCGCCGTGATTGGCTTCTGCCGGATGCACGAAGAAGGCGGGCGTGCCGGTCGAGGCGAAGGTTGCGGCAATCTTCGAGCCGATATGGCCACTCTTGCCGACACCCGTGACGATGACACGGCCGGTGATGTCGCCGATTGCCTTGACGGCATTGCCGAAGGGAGCCGCCAGCGGTCCCGCCAGCGCATCTTCCAGGACCTGCAGCCCCTCCCGCTCGGTCGCGACCACGCGGATCGCGGACTGGGTGGCACTGGCTTCGACGAGATTGACGGCGCGCTTGATCATGGCCGTCCCATACTGCGTTTGGCAACGCCTGTAAATCAGGCCCGATCGACGCACAGCACCGAAACCAATCATTAACCACCAGGCTTTACCTTTCGGTAAGCATGACGGAGCGCCGGGCGGACAGATGATAGTGAATGGCAAGATGGGATTGCGGGGCGCCAAGCGCCTCGGGCTGCGCGGCATGGCCGCTTTGCTGGCCGCCCATGTCTTTGCCCTGCCCTTGCCGCTTGCCGCCCAACAGGCTGTGACGGCGAACCCGGTGGCTGCGCCAAACCGGCTGACGGCTGCCAATGGCACTCTGCTCACCTCTGCGGACACCGAGCCCCTGACCGGGCCGACGGACCCGACTGCCGCCAATGTCGTGACCGACCCGACGACAACAGCGACCGCAGCACCTGCGCCGCTCCTGGAGCCGGCGGTTGAAAATGCCGATATCGCGCCGCTGGACGACGATTTCGGCCGCCAGAACCTCCGGGAAACCCGTCTCGACAACCCGGCTACCGCCCGTATTCGCCGCGATGACGAGCGAGACATGGGCATCCGTCTCGGCACGCTGGTGCTGCGCCCCGCACTCAACCAGCAGATCGGCATTGAACGGGAAAAGACGGCAACCGGCAGTGAGCGGCGGGTTTTCTCGGAAACCGGCCTCAAGGGTACGCTCACCTCCGACTGGTCCCGCCATGAATTGACCATCGGCGGCGAAGGCGCATGGCAGGAAACGCTGTCGGGTGACGGCGCCGACAAGCCCCGCGCCCGGATCGACGCCAACCTGCGGCTCGATCTCGCCGACGACACCATTGCCAACATCACCGGCGCCTACAGCTTCAGCCGCGAGGACACCAACGATCCGAACGCCATCTCGGGTGCCAGCGTCCAGTCGGGCGTGCACCAGTTCGACGGCGGCGTCTCGGTCGAGCGCGATTTTGGCCTGCTGCGCGGCTCGATCGCCACCAAGGCCAGTCGTTATCTGTACTCCGACGCCGAACTCTCCAACGGCACCACCGTCGACCGCAGCGACCGTGACCGCACCCGTGCGACGATCAGCGCGCGCCTCGGCGTGGAGCTCTCAACCGCACTCACACCCTTCGTCGAAGCGACCACCGGCAAGCTGATCTATGACGACAGCGTCGATTCCAGCGGTTATCGCCGCTCGGCCGACATTTACGGCGCAAAGACCGGCGTGGCGGTCGATCTCGGCGAAAAGCTGCGCGGCGAAATCGCGGTCGGCTACGAGCAGCAGCGCTTCGACGACAGCCGTCTCGCCGATCTTTCCGCAGTCACGGTGGATGGCAACCTCTTCTGGTCGCCGCGCGAGGGCACAACGGTCGACGTGACGCTCGCCACGACCCTCGATCCCTCGACTGCGGCCGGCGTCAGCGGTGCAAGCGTGCACAGCCTCGACGTCAGCCTTGCCCACGAGCTGCGCAGCAATCTCGTCGCACGGCTGACCGGCGGCACGTCGCTGAGCCGCTACGACGACGCGGGCGCATCGGCAGACAAGACGGTTTACAATGCTGGGGCCGGTTTGACCTGGAAGATCAATCGCTATCTCGATGCGACGGCCGACCTGACCTATGAGCGCAACGATTACAAGTCGGCCGGTGACACCGATACGGTGACGGCGCTGGTCGGCCTGACCGCCAAGCGCTGAGGCCCGGCGGTCAGCCAATTCGATTGGCTTATTTCAGAGCGGCGAGGATCGCCTTCAGTTCCTGCTCGATGACCGGACGGATGTCCGGACGCTCGATCGCGAAGGCGACATTGGCGAGGATGAAACCATCCTTGGCGCCGCAGTCGAACGTCTGGCCCTTGAAGTGATAACCCGCGAAATCCTGGCTCTTGGCAAGCTTCAGCATGCCATCGGTCAGCTGGATTTCGTTGCCGGCGCCGCGTTCCTGGGTCGACAGGATCTCGAAGATCTCGGGCTGCAGGATGTAGCGGCCATTGATGAAGAAGTTCGAAGGTGCGGTCCCCTTGGCCGGCTTCTCCACCATCTCCGTGATCTGGAACCCGCCTTCGAGCGCCTCGCCCACACCGACGATGCCGTATTTGTGCGCCTGGTCGGGCGCGCATTCCTCAACGGCCACAATATTGCCGCCGGTTTTTTCATAAAGTTCGACCATGCCCTTGAGGCAAGCCTTTTCACCGCGCATAATCATGTCAGGCAGGAGCAGCGCGAAGGGTTCATGACCGACGATGTCGCGGGCGCACCAGACGGCATGGCCAAGGCCGAGCGGTTCCTGCTGACGCGTAAAGCTGGTCTGCCCGGCCGTCGGCTGCAGATCGCTCAGGAGTGACAGTTCGGCGTTCTTGTTGCGGGCCTTCAGCGTCTGCTCAAGTTCGAACTGGATGTCAAAATAGTCCTCGATGACCGCCTTGCCGCGTCCCGTCACGAAGACGAAATGCTCGATGCCCGCCTCGATCGCCTCGTCAACCACATACTGGATGACAGGCTTGTCGACGACGGTCAGCATTTCCTTCGGCACCGCCTTGGTCGCGGGCAGAAAGCGTGTGCCGAGGCCGGCAACGGGAAAAACGGCTTTGCGGAGCTTCTTAGTCTGAACCACTCATTCCTCCTCGAGGATCTAATCGATTTACGCCATCATACCGCAGTCACGGCCAGTAACATAGAAGTGCTTAGAAATCGCAAAGGCGAATGAAAGACGAGGGCCTGGCCGGACCACATGGTAAAGGTTTGTTGACCGAACAGCATTAACCTTGCGTGAACAGCCTTTGTTCCGGCTGCATACCGAAGAACGAAAGGGGAGATGCCCATGAAACGACACCATCCCAGCCTTCTCGGCGCAATCGCCTTGACCCTGTCGACGGCCTTGATGCCGGTGCAGGCCTTCGCCGATGCCGGCTTCCAGAAATGGATTCGCGACTTCTATCCCGTCGCCGCCAAGAGCGGCATTTCCGAGCGCACCTATCGCAAGGCCTTTGACGGCGTGAAGGAACCAGACCAGTTTGTGCTGGAAAAGGCGGCCTATCAGCCGGAATTCAAGTCGGAGATCTGGGACTATCTGGACAGCCGGGTGAACCCCTACACCGTGCGGATCGGCCAGGAGATGCTCGCCAAGCATGGTGGGTTGCTGAAGGCGCTGGAGAATCACTTCGGCGTCGACAAACACGTCATCCTCGCCATTTGGTCGATGGAATCGAATTACGGTGCTGCGCTCGAACGCCCCGACCGCCTGCACAATGTGCCACGCTCGCTGGCAACGCTCGCCTATGCCGACAAGAAGCGCGCGAAATACGCCCGCACCCAGCTGATCGCGGCGCTGAAGATGCTGCAGAACGGCGACGTCTCAAATAAGAACCTGATGGGCTCCTGGGCCGGGGCCATGGGCCACACCCAGTTCATCCCGTCGAGCTATCTGCTTTACGGCATTGATGCCGATGGCAATGGCACCAAGGACATCTGGCACTCGATACCGGATGCGCTCGCCACGGCCGCGAACCTGCTTGCCAAGAACGGCTGGCAGACCGGCCGCACCTGGGGCTACGAAGCCGTCGTCCCGCAGGGCGGCAGCAAATTTGCCGGCCAGACCAAGACGCTCGCCCAGTGGCAGGCGCTCGGCTTCGCGCGTCCCTCCGGCAAGGGCTTCAAGAACGGTGCCGAGCGTGCCGAACTGAAGTTGCTCGGCGGTTCGAACGGCCCAGGCTTCCTGATGACCAAGAACTTCTTCGTCATCAAGCGCTACAACGCCGCCGACAGCTATGCACTGGGTGTCGGCCTGCTCGCCGACGAGATCGCCGGTTATGGCGGCATGCAGCAGCGCTGGCCGCGGCCGAACGGCACGCTCGACATGAAGGAGAAGTTCGAGCTTCAGACCCGCATGCAGGCGCTCGGCTATTACGACGGCAAGATCGACGGCAATTTCGGCTCCGGCTCCAAGGCCGCCATCACCGCCATCCAGCAACGCCTCGGCATGGCCGCAGACGGCCAGCCATCGCGCGTGCTGCTGGAGGCCCTGCGCAACTGATCCGGTCCACCTGACGGCGAACCGCAGATTGACTTGACGGCCGACGCGCTCCACAACGGGCATCGCGTCGGCCGCATCGTATCAGCCGACCCATGGCCGCAGCGGGAGGAGATCGCAATGACAATTCGGCGCGTTTCTTTCACTCGCCTCACCCGGATCGCCAGCCTCGCGCTCGCCGTCCTTGTGGCTGCGCCGGCCTTCATGGCCGCAGACACGCAGGCGCAGCAGCTGGAGCGGCGCCGTACCCTGTTCGACGTGCTGTTCGGCCAGCGCCAACCCGAATATCTGCCGCCGCGCGATGTCAGGCGCCCGATCCGCGAGCAGCGGCCGCGCAAGAAGACCGGCGGCAGCATCACGACGATCGACACCCGCACGCCGACCAGCCGCGCGGTGCCGCCCGCCCCGCCGCCACCGGCCAAGCTGGACAATGCCAAGAAGGTTCTGGTGATCGGCGACTTCGTGGCCGGCGGTCTCGGCGAGGGCCTGAAGAGCGCCTTCGAAGACGCACCGGGCGTGCTGATCGAAACCCGCGCCAATGGTTCATCCGGCCTTGTCCGTGATGATTTCTACGACTGGACCGGCACCCTTCCGGGCCTCATCTCCGAACTCCGCCCGAGCGTCGTCGTCGTCCAGATCGGTGCTAACGACCGCCAGCAACTGGTGACCCCTACCGCAAAATACGATTTCCGCACCGACGAATGGTTCTCGGCCTATGCTACCCGTGTCACGGCACTGGCCGAAGTCGCGACCAAGGCAAAGGTGCCGCTGATCTGGGTCGGCCTGCCGGCCTTCCGCCCACAGAACATGACGGCCGATGCCCTGCGCCTCAACACGCTCTATCGCACCAGCGTCGAGAAATTGAACGGCGAATTCGTCGATGTCTGGGACGGCTTCGTCGACCAGGACGGCCGCTTCATCGTGACCGGCTCCGACATCAACGGCCAACCGGTGCGCCTGCGCGGCAATGACGGCATCGGCTTCACCGCCCCCGGCAAACGCAAGCTTGCCTTCTATGTGGAGAAATCCGTGCGCCGGCTGCTGGGCGACATGAGCAGCCCGGATCTGGTGCGGCTCGACGCGACCAATCTTCCGAGCCTGATCGACCTCCCGCCGGTCGAAGCCAAGGGCATCGTCAGCACACCGCCGATCGACCTCTTCGACCCTGAACTCGACGGCGCGACCGAACTTCTAGGCGGCGCACCGCTGCCCGCCAGCAGCACCAAGACGCCGCGCGACATGCTCGTCCGAAACGGCAAGCTCCCCGACCCGCCGGCCGGGCGCGTCGATTATGTGCAGCGTCCGGTCGCGACGACCGCCACTCCCTGATCGCCGATAGCAAAAAGGGCCGCCCGCAGGCGACCCTTTGTATCGCTCATTCGGAGGTTCCCGCTCACCGCGGCAACACGCTCTCGCCCATCAGCGCCTCGTCGATCGCACGCGCCGCCTGGCGTCCCTCGCGGATCGCCCAGACGACGAGCGACTGGCCGCGACGGGCGTCGCCGGCCACCCAGACCTTGTCGACCGACGAGCGATAGTCCTTGTCGTTGGCAACCACATTGGTCGAGCCGCGGCGGTCGGTGTTGAGTTCCAGCTTGCCGTCCAGTTCCTTCAGCACGCTGTCGGTGAACGGGCCCGAGAAGCCGATGGCGATGAAGGCGAGATCGGCCTTGATGATGAATTCCGTGCCCGGGATCGGCTTGCGGCGCTCATCCACCTGGCAGCACTTCACGCCGGTCAGCACGCCGTCTTCGCCGACGAATTCGAGCGTTGCCACCTGGAATTCGCGGTTGGCGCCTTCGGCCTGACTGGACGAGGTGCGCATCTTGGTGGCCCAGAAGGGCCAGACGGCGAGCTTGTCTTCCGTCTGTGGCGGACGCGGGCGGATGTCGAGCTGGGTGACCTTGACGGCACCCTGGCGGAAGGCCGTGCCGACACAGTCGGAGGCCGTATCGCCACCACCGACGACGACGACATGCTTGCCACCGGCGAGGATCGGATCGGCCGGCCAGCCATTGCTGTCGATGTTCTCGCGACCGACGCGGCGGTTCTGCTGGACAAGGTAGGGCATGGCGTCATGCACGCCGTGGAACTCGACGCCGGGTATGCCGGCTTCGCGCGGGGTTTCCGAGCCACCGCAATAAAGCACGGCGTCATAGTCCGCGCGGAGCTTCTCGACGGTCACGTCGACGCCGACATTGACGCCGCAATGGAAGGTAACGTTTTCGCCCTTCATCTGCTCGACGCGGCGATCGATGAAGTTCTTCTCCATCTTGAAGTCCGGAATGCCATAACGCAGCAGGCCACCGGGCTTGGTTTCGCGCTCGTAGACATGCACCTCGTGGCCGGCGCGACCGAGCTGCTGGGCAGCCGCAAGCCCCGACGGACCCGACCCGATGACGGCGACCTTCTTGCCGGTATGGATGGTCGCCGGCTGCGGCACGATGAAACCGAGTTCATAGGCCTTGTCGGCAATCGCCTGCTCGACCGTTTTGATCGCAACCGGCGTGTCTTCAAGGTTCAGCGTGCAGGCTTCCTCGCAGGGTGCGGGGCAGACGCGGCCGGTGAATTCCGGAAAATTGTTCGTCGAGTGGAGGTTGCGGATCGCCTCCTCCCACTTGTTGTTATAGACGAGGTCGTTCCAATCCGGGATCTGGTTATGAACAGGACAGCCGGTCGGACCATGGCAATAGGGAATGCCGCAATCCATGCAGCGCGCCGCCTGCTTGGTGACCTCAGCATCCGACATGGGGATGGTGAATTCGCGGAAATGGCGGATGCGGTCGGAGGCCGGCTGATACTTCGCCACCTGCCGGTCGATTTCCATGAAACCTGTAACCTTGCCCATGTCTACTTTCCTCAATCTCCGCCGCTATCGCAGCCAGTTCTCGATCTGCAATCCCGGAACCCGGGAAAACTCACTCTTGTTGTCCGTCACCAGCACAGCATCGAGCGCCAGGGCATGTGCCGCGATCCAAAGGTCGTTTGGACCGATATTCTTGCCCTGCCTCAGCGCCAGCCGGACATCGGCATAGCGCTGGTCGCTCGGCAGTTGGAGCGGCGCCACATAAAGACGTCGCGTCACCGCCGACACCTTCTGTGACAGCTCCTCCGAGCCATTCTTCTTCACGCCGTACCAGATCTCACCGTGGGTGATGATGCTGATAAAGGCGTTCTCCTCGCCAACCTCGAGCAGTCGTTCGAGCACCTTTCCACGCGGATCCCTCACGATCGCCGAGACGATGTTGGTATCGAGCATGTACCGCATCAGATCTCGACCTCATCAAGCGGCGCCAGATCATCATCATTCTCGACGAAATCCTCTCCGCTCCAGGCTTCCGCCTGTTTCAGATACTCGATCAGTCCAGCAGTCACTGCCGTCCGCATCAGGATCGAGCCATCCGGTTGCCGCACCATGACGGCGCGATCACCTTCAAGATCGAACTCCTTCGGGATACGAACCGCCCGGCTTCGACCATTCTTGAAGATGGCGACTGCAACCTCGCCACCTTCACCTGCGTCTTTCACATGCTCGTTCATGCCGGACCTCATGATTGCGATATGCCGAAAGCATATCACAACAATTGGACCATTAGAACTTATTCCGCAGCCACGCCCATGCGCATGCGTTCCATTTCCTCAAGCGCACGACGATATTCGACCGGCATGACCTTGCGGAACTTCGGACGATACTCGGCCCAGCTGTCGAGGATCTGCTTGGCGCGGTTCGAGCCCGTGTAATGCAGATGGTTCGAGATCAGCTGGTAGAGGCGCTCCTCGTCGTGGCGGGTCATGTCGCCCGACACGTCGACCAGGCCCTTGTGCATGAGGTCGCCGCCGTGATGGTGCAGCTTCTCCAGCATGTCATCCTCTTCCGGAACCGGCTCGAGTTCGACCATGGCCATGTTGCAGCGCTTGGCGAAATCGCCGCTCTCGTCGAGCACGTAAGCCACGCCGCCCGACATGCCCGCCGCGAAGTTGCGGCCCGTCTGACCAAGGACGACGACCACGCCGCCCGTCATGTATTCGCAGCCATGGTCGCCGACGCCCTCGACGACGGCGATCGCACCCGAGTTGCGCACGGCAAAACGCTCGCCGGCCACACCGCGGAAATAGCACTCACCGGAGATCGCGCCGTAAAGCACGGTATTGCCGACGATGATCGAGTTTTCCGCGATGATGCGGGCATTTTCCGGCGGACGCACGATGATGCGGCCACCCGAAAGACCCTTGCCGACATAGTCGTTGCCGTCACCGACGAGATCAAAGGTGATGCCACGCGCCAGGAAGGCGCCGAAGGACTGGCCGGCCGTGCCGGTCAGCGTGACGTGAATGGTGTCGTCCTTCAGACCCTTGTGGCCATGACGCATGGCGACTTCGCCCGAGAGCATGGCGCCGGCCGAGCGGTCGACATTCTTGATGTCGACATCGAAGACGACAGGCTGCTTGTTTTCGAGCGACGGCATCGCCTTCTCGATCAGCTTGCGGTCGAGAATGTCGATGATCGGGTGGTTCTGCTTTTCGGTCCAGTAGGTGGCGGACTTCGGCGCGTCGACCTTGTGGAAGATCTTGGAGAAGTCGAGCCCCTTGGCCTTCCAGTGCGCGAGCATCTCGTCCTTTTCCAGAAGCTCGGAAGCGCCGATGATCTCGTCCAGCTTGGTAACGCCAAGCGAAGCGAGGATTTCGCGCACTTCTTCAGCCACGAAGAAGAAGTAGTTGATGACGTGCTCCGGCGTGCCCTTGAAGCGCTTGCGCAGGACCGGGTCCTGGGTCGCAACGCCGACCGGGCAGGTGTTGAGGTGGCACTTGCGCATCATGATGCAACCGGCCGCAATCAGCGGAGCGGTGGCAAATCCGAATTCATCGGCACCGAGCAGCGCGCCGATGATCACGTCGCGGCCGGTCTTCAGACCACCATCGACCTGCAGCGCGATGCGCGAACGAAGCCCGTTCAGCACCAGCGTCTGCTGGGTCTCGGCAAGGCCGATTTCCCAGGGAGAACCGGCGTGCTTCAGCGAGGTGAGCGGCGAGGCACCCGTTCCGCCATCGAAGCCGGAGACGGTAATATGGTCGGCGCGTGCCTTGGCAACGCCGGCGGCAACCGTCCCGACACCGACTTCCGAGACGAGCTTGACCGAGACATCGGCCTCAGGGTTGACGTTCTTCAGGTCGTAGATCAGCTGCGCCAGATCTTCGATCGAATAGATGTCGTGATGCGGCGGCGGCGAAATGAGACCCACACCCGGCGTCGAGTGACGCGTCTTGGCAACCGTTGCATCGACCTTGTGGCCGGGCAGCTGGCCGCCTTCGCCGGGCTTCGCACCCTGCGCGACCTTGATCTGCAGCATGTCGGCATTGACGAGATATTCGGTGGTGACACCGAAGCGGCCGGACGCGATCTGCTTGATCGCCGAACGCTCGGGGTTCGAAGACCCGTCAGCCAGCGGCAGATAACGATCGCTCTCCTCGCCGCCCTCACCGGTGTTCGACTTGCCGCCGATCCGGTTCATGGCGATGGCAAGCGTCGTATGCGCCTCGCGGCTGATCGAGCCGAAGGACATCGCACCCGTCGAGAAGCGCTTGACGATCTCGACCGCCGGTTCCACCGCATCGACCGACACAGGCTTGCGGCCGAGCGCCTCCGCCGACTTGATCTTGAACAACCCGCGAATGGTGTTCATCCTGAGATTGCTGTCGTTCACCATCTCGGCGAATTCGCGGTAGCGGTCCTGGCTGTTGCCACGCACGGCATGCTGCAGCGACGCGATCGAATCAGGGCTCCAGGCATGGTTTTCGCCACGCATGCGATAGGCATATTCACCGCCGATATCGAGCGTATTGGCGAGAACCGGATCCTTGCCGAACGCGGAACTGTGACGGGCGACGGTCTCTTCGGCGATCTCGGTCAGGCCAATGCCTTCGATCATCGTCGCCGTGCCGAAGAAATACTTATCGACCAGTTCGGAGGAGAGCCCGATCGCGTCAAAGATCTGCGCGCCGCAATAGGACTGGTAGGTCGAGATGCCCATCTTGGACATGACCTTGAGGATGCCTTTCCCCACAGCCTTGATGTAGCGATAGACGACTTCGTCTTCCGACACTTCCTTCGGAAATTCGCCATGCTTGTGCATGTCGGTCAGCGTATCGAAGGCGAGATAGGGATTGATCGCTTCCGCACCGTAACCGGCGAGACAGCAGAAGTGATGCACTTCGCGCGGCTCGCCCGATTCGACGACGAGACCGACCGAGGTGCGAAGCCCCTTGCGGATCAGGTGGTGGTGCACGGCAGCGGTCGCGAGCAGCGCCGGGATCGCGATCCGGTCAGGACCGATCTGGCGGTCGGAAAGCACGATGATGTTGTAGCCGCCGCGCACGGCCGCTTCCGCCCGCTCGCAGAGACGGTCGAGCATTTCCGGCATGCCTTCGGCACCACGCTCCACATCATAGGTGAAGTCGAGCGTCTTGGTGTCGAAGCGGTCTTCCATGTGCCCGATGGAGCGGATCTTTTCGAGATCGCCATTGGTCAGGATCGGCTGGCGCACTTCCATGCGCTTGGCGTTTGCCATGCCTTCATGGTCGAGGATGTTCGGACGCGGACCGATGAACGACACGAGGCTCATGACGAGCTCTTCGCGGATTGGATCGATCGGCGGGTTGGTCACCTGCGCGAAGTTCTGCTTGAAATAGGTGTAAAGCAGCTTCGACTTGGTCGACATCGCCGAGATCGGCGTATCGGTACCCATCGAGCCGATCGCTTCCTGGCCGGTCGTTGCCATCGGCGACATCAGGATCTTGGTGTCTTCGGTGGTGTAGCCGAAGGCCTGCTGGCGATCGAGCAGCGACACGTCACGACGCAGCGCGCGGGGTTCGACCGGCTTCAGGTCTTCGAGGATGAGCTGCGTGCGATCGAGCCATTCGCGATACGGATGGCTGCCGGCAAGCGACGACTTCACTTCCTCGTCGGAAATGATGCGGCCTTCCGCCATGTCGATGAGCAGCATCTTGCCCGGCTGCAGGCGCCACTTCTTGACGATCCGCTCTTCCGGCACCGGCAGCGTGCCAGCTTCGGATGCGAGGATGACGCGGTCGTCGTCAGTGACGAGATAACGGGCTGGACGCAGACCGTTGCGGTCGAGCGTCGCACCGATCTGGCGACCATCGGTGAAGCAGACGGCGGCCGGGCCATCCCACGGCTCCATCATCGCGGCATGGTATTCGTAGAACGCCTTGCGCTCAGGCGACATCAGCTGGTTGCCGGCCCAGGCTTCCGGGATCAGCATCATCACGGCATGCGCCAGCGAATAGCCGCCGCGCTGCAGGAATTCGAGCGCGTTGTCGAAACAGGCCGTATCCGACTGACCTTCATAGGAGATCGGCCAGAGCTTGGAGATGTCGTCGCCGAAGAGCGGCGAGGAGACAGACGCCTGGCGCGCCGCCATCCAGTTGACGTTGCCGCGCAGCGTGTTGATTTCGCCGTTGTGGGCGACCATGCGGTAGGGATGCGCCAGCTTCCACGACGGGAAGGTGTTGGTCGAGAAGCGCTGATGCACGAGGGCAACCGCCGACTCGAAGCGCGGATCGGCGAGGTCCTTGTAATAGGCGCCGACCTGATAGGCGAGGAACATGCCCTTGTAGACGATCGTCGAGGACGACAGCGAGACCGGATAGAAGCCGGTTTCCTGGCCGCCATACTGATCGTAGATGCGGTTGGAGATCACCTTGCGCAGCAGGAACAGGCGACGCTCGAACTGTTCCTGGGTCGCGGCGTCACGGCCAGCGCCGATAAAGACCTGGATCTGGCGCGGCTCGGTTGCGGCAATCTCTGGCGCCTTGGACAGCGAGGAATTGTCGACCGGCACATCGCGATAGCCGATGAGGGTCTGGCCCTCGGCCTGACAGACTTCGGCGATCACCTTCTTGAAATGAACGATCTGCTCTTCGTCCTGCGGGAAGAAGAAGTGACCGACGGCATATTCCCCCGCCTTCGGCAGGGTGATGCCTTGGGCGGCCATTTCCTCGCGGAAGAAGCGATCGGGGATCTGCACGAGAATGCCGGCACCGTCGCCCATCAAAGGATCGGCACCAACGGCGCCGCGATGGGTCAGGTTCTCCAGGATGAACAGGCCATCCTTGACGATCTGGTGCGACTTCACGCCCTTCATATGAGCAATGAAACCGACCCCGCAGGCATCGTGTTCGTTCTTCGGGTCGTAGAGACCCTGCTTGGCAGGAAGACCGCGCGCAACCGGCTTGCCGCCAGTCGATTCCGCGCTCGCGGACCGCATGTTCTCTTCGGATGACGTGATGCGCGTCATGGCCTTCCCTCCTATGGGGCCCGGCAGAACCGGGCGGGTTGATCTGGGACCCTTCGCAGTTTCGGGCGCCAGACGACGGAGACCCACCCTGACCGGGTTACATCACCACCGCATGACACCAGAGTTCGAGATCCCGAAACTCGAATTAGGTCAATCAATCTGACCTAATTTTGAAAATTTCTATGACAGAATGTAAGCGGCCTTGCAAGGGGACGCACGGAAAATTAACCGGCCACCGGACGCTAAATTGCCATGCAGCACCCTCCTGCGCAATTTTATTTCACGTCAGCATCCCTGCTATTCGCCTTCTTGCGGAATTGACCAACGCGACATGGTCCGCCGCGGACCGGATTGATCACGTCGCGGAAATGCCTAATCTCCGGAAACCCTCCCCTGGCTCAGGAAATGATCCCATGTTCTTCGCATCCGACAACTGGTCCGGCGCCCATCCCAAGATTGCCGAAAGCCTGACCCGCTTCGCCTCCGGTTATGCCGCAGCCTACGGCACCAGCGACCACGACAAGCTGATCGAGGCGAAGTTCAACGACATGTTCGAACGCGAAGTCGCGGTCTTCTTCGTCGCCACGGGCACCGCCGCCAACTCCTTGGCCCTTGCAAGCGTCGCCAAGGCCGGTGGCGTCACCTTCTGCCACTATGATGCCCATGTGAATTCCGACGAAGGCGGCGCCCCGGAATTCCTCACCGGTGCGACCCGGCTCTTCCCGGTCGAAGGCGACAACGGCAAGATCGATCCGGAAGCGCTCGACATTGCCGTCTCCCGCTTCGACGTGCCCTCCGTGCATCACGGCCGCCCCATGGCGATCACCGTGACCCAGGCCACCGAGGCCGGCACCGTCTATTCGCTCGACGAACTGGATGCGATTGCCGCAATCGCGAAGACAAAGAACCTGCCCCTCCACATGGATGGTGCCCGCTTCGCCAATGCGCTGGTCGCGCTGAAGGCAAGCCCGGCCGAAATGACCTGGAAGCGCGGCGTCGACATCCTTTCCTTCGGTGGCACCAAGAACGGCTGCTGGTGCGCCGAAGCCATCATCTTCTTCAAACCCGAAATGGCAGAGGAGATGCCCTATATCCGCAAGCGCTCCGCCCAGCTCTTCTCCAAGACCCGCTTCATCTCTGCCCAGCTTGAAGCCTATCTGGAAAACGATCTGTGGCTGGAGCTCGCCAGCCATTCCAATGCCATGGCCGACCGCCTGCGCGCCGGCCTCACGGCCAAGAACACCACCCGCCTCGCCTGGGAAACGACCGCCAACGAGGTCTTTGCCGTCGCCGACAAGGACGCGGTTGCCCGCGCCCGTGCCAAGGGCGCCATGGTCTATGACTGGCTCCCGCCGCGCGACATGCCGCATCTGCTCGGCGCCAATGAAACCCTTTTGCGCCTGGTAACAAGCTTCGCGACGACCAGAGAAGAAGTCGATCAATTCATAGAAGTCGTCTGAGAGGCGCGCTTCTTACAAGCATATCGAACAACAAGAATACAATAATCATTGATTTCCCAAGGCCTCCTCTCCTCGCCATGATCCCTTCACCAGCCCCTGATCGGGCTGGTTTGGGAAACAGCTTCACGATCCGAGGAGAAGCATCATGAGCAAGTACACCACCAACGCCGCAGCACTCGCCGCCGCCGTCACCATGGCCGTCGGCGCGGCCGCCCTCCTGTCGGGTCCGGCCGCCGCACAGGAAAAGGAAAAGTGCTTCGGCGTCGCCATGGCCGGCAAGAACGACTGCGCTGCTGGCGCCGGCACCACCTGCGCCGGAACCTCGAAGGTCGACTACCAGGGCAACTCCTGGTCCTACGTCGCCAAGGGCACCTGCCTGACCATGGCGCTCCCCGACGGCCGCATGGGTTCGCTCGAAGCCCTCGACCGCGACCTCCCCAAGGCCTGAGCCTTCCCCGTCCCGGCCCCTGCGGTACTGCCGCAGCGGCCGGGATGCGGCCGGATCCCTAAGTCGCACCAGAGGAGCGCCCCATGTCACAGTCACCGACCTTGATGGCGAACCCGCACGTCACGGCGGGATTGCCGCCCCGCAGCGGTGCAGGCTTCAAGCCTCAGCATGCCGATGCGATCCTTGCCGATTCCTTCCGCATCGGCTTTCTCGAAGTGCACGCGGAAAACTACATGGGCGCTGGTGGCCATCCCCACCGCATCCTCACCCGCATGCGCGAGGATTTTCCACTCTCGGTGCATGGCGTCGGCCTGTCGATCGGCAGCCCGCGAGGATTGGACCCTGCGCACCTCGCCCGGCTCAAATCCGTCGTCGACCGCTATCAGCCGGCCATGGTCTCAGAACATCTGGCCTGGTCGACCCATGACGACCACTTTCTCAACGACCTCCTGCCCGTGCCCTATGACGAACAAACGCTGAGCCGCGTCTGCGACCATATCGACCAGATCCAGGAGGCATTGGGACGCCGGATCCTGCTCGAAAACCCCTCGACCTACGTGGCCTTCGAAGCCGCCACCATGCGTGAGACGGATTTCATCCGGGCGATTGCGCGGCGCACCGGCTGCGGCCTGCTGCTCGACATCAACAATGTGCATGTCTCCGCCACCAATCACGGCTACGGCGCACTGGAGTATCTCGCCGACTTCCCGCTGCTCTTAGTCGAGGAAATCCACCTCGCCGGCCACGCGACGGATGAAGACGACATCGGCCAGCCGCTCCTGATCGACAGCCACGACCGGCCGGTGGACGATGTGGTCTGGTCGCTCTACCGCGAGGTCTTGGGCCACACTGGGCCGCTCCCGACCCTGATCGAATGGGACAACGACGTGCCCGACTGGCCGATCCTCAAGCGCGAAGCCGAGCGGGCTGACGCCCTCCTGCATCTGTTCGGCGAGCAGCGCCTGGGTCTGCGCCATGCGTCCTGATCCTGTCACCAGCGGTGCTTTCGCCGCCGCCCTGCAAAACCGCGACCTCCCGCCACCGGACGGCCTCAGTCGTCCGGGCGGCAAACCCGCGACCCGTCGTTTTGCCGTCTACCGCAACAATGTCGCAGTCTCGCTGGTCGATGCGCTCGCCGCGATCTACCCCAGCCTGCAGAACCTCGTGGGCGAAGAGTTCTTCCGCGCCATGGCCCATGCCTATGTGTTGCACAACCTGCCAACATCGCCGCTGATGTTCACCTATGGCGCCAATTTTCCGGCCTTCATCGAAACCTTCGCGCCGGCCGGCGCCCTGCCCTTTCTCCCCGATGTGGCGCGCGTCGAGCGTGCCTGGCTCGACGCCTTCCACGCCGAGGACCGCGCACCGCTCGCCCCGCAGGCGCTCGGCTCCATCGATCCGGACGCCCTCGCAACCATCCGTTTTGAACCGCATCCGGCAAGCCGGCTGCTAAAGTTGCCCCACGCGGCCGGGAGCATTGTCGGCCGTGACCGGGCCGGCCAGCCGCTCGACGGCCTGGACCCGTTCATGCCTGAGGCCGTGCTGATCACACGCCCCGCCTTTGATGTCTCGGTAACCGTTCTGACGGTTGAAGCCTGCGCTTTCCTCAAGGCCCTGATGACGGGAAGCACCTTCGCCGAAGCCTGCGATTCGGCCGAAAACGCAACACCCGGAACCGACATAGCCGGTCTGCTCACCCTCACACTTGCCAGTGGCGCCTTCAGCGACCTGAGGTCGCCGGAGACAAGGAAACCGTCATGATCCGCCAGCTCCAGTCCCTCAAAGGCCTCTACGACCGTGCCGTCATGGCCGTCGAACGGCGGCTCGACAGGTGGTTCCTCGGCCTTGCGGCACGCGCCGTCTTCGCCGCAGTGTTGCTTCCCTATTACTGGAATTCGGCACTGACCAAGTTCGATGGCCTCTTTGCGATCAGCGACAGCGCCTATTACCAGATTGCGCTGCCGGCAGTGGATGCCGCTGGTGGCGATGTCTCGGCCGTTGCCGTCTTTCCCTGGGGCCTGATGGTGATCTTCGGCACCTATGGCGAAGCGATCCTCCCGGTGCTCGTCGTCCTCGGTCTCTTCACCCGCATCGCCGCCGCCGGCATGATCGGCTTCATCCTCGTCCAGAGCCTGACCGACATTCTCGTCCACAAAGTCGATGCCGCGACCATCGGCGCGCTCTTCGATCGTTTTCCCGACAGCGTGATCCTCGACCAGCGCCTGCTCTGGATCTTTCCGCTGCTATATCTCGCGGTGAAGGGCGCCGGCGTCCTTTCCCTCGACAAGCTGCTCTGCACGCTCTGGACCAGACGAATGCAGTGACCTGAAACGCAAAAAGGCGGCGGGCCTTCGCCCACCGCCTTCCACATTTCGCAAATGCGTGTGTCTTAGTTCACGTGTGCCTCGATGGCCTTCGGCGCCGCACCGGCGGCTTCCGCAGCAATCGAAATCCGGCGCGGCTTCATGGCTTCCGGAATGTTGCGCAGGAGATCGATGTGCAGCAGCCCGTTCTTCAGCGAAGCGGCGGTGACCTCGACGTGGTCGGCAAGCTGGAAGCGGCGCTCGAAGGCGCGCTTGGCAATGCCGCGATAGAGGAATTCGCTCTGCTCGGCCTTCTCGTCTTCGGCCTTCTCACCCTTCACGGTCAGCACATGCGCATGCGCCTCGATCGAAAGCTCGCTTTCGTCGAAACCGGCAACAGCCATGGTGATCCGGTAGAGGTTATCACCGGTGCGTTCGATGTTGTAGGGCGGATAGCTCTGGGCCTGCTCCGGCTGTCCGAGGCTGTCGAGCATCGTGAACAGGCGGTCGAAACCGACGGTGGAGCGGTAGAGCGGGGAAAAATCGACGTGACGCATTGTGTCCTCCTTGAAGCGACGTTGGCGTTTTGGGGTTCGCGCACATCCCGCAACGGGCGATGTCGGCGAAGGTTACGGACCCTTTCGGCGTCCGCATCACCGATGTGGGAAATCGGTTTTCGGAATTCAAGATCATCCGTCTGAACAGCGAAATGCAGCCGATGAATCCCGCGTGAACGAGAGGTTCAAGACGGGTTCAGCCCCCTCGCTTTAAACCATCTCCATCGGTTGTCTCGAACCCGATAGGCCGGGGATATCGCCCCTTCCACTCCGGTCGATTTCGCCGGAACCGCATATCTCCATATGGGGTTCCGGCTTTTTTCTTTGACCTTTTGCGGGGGCCATCCTATCCCGGAACAAGGAAACCGCGCTCAACGGACAGGCAGTTGTGAGGATGGAAGCAAGACTTCACGCCACGCCCGGAAACCCCATTCCCGGAACCCCGCTCGTCGGCACCTTCAAGGGGTATCGCGGCGCAAACCTGCGCTATGCGGTCTTCAAGTCCAGCGCCGAGACCACCCGTGGCACCATCGTGCTGCTGCACGGCCGCAACGAGACCATCGAGAAATATTTCGAGACGATCCGCGAGATGAATGAACGCGGCTTCTGGGTGGCGACATACGATTTTCGCGGACAGGGCAGCTCGGATCGCCTGATCAAGGACCCGCGCAAGGGTCATGTCGGCCGCTTCGACCATTACGTCCGAGATCTCGAGATTTTCCTTGAGCAGATCGTTCTGCCCGACACTCGCCTGCCCTTCTTCCTGGTCGCCCATTCGACCGGCGGGCTGATTGCGCTGAAGGCAGCCCCGCGGCTTGCCAACCGCATCGAGCGCATGGTGCTGACGGCCCCCTTTGTCGGGCTGGGCGGCCAGAAAACCTCGCCGGACAACATCCGCCGCCTGGCGACGCTCGCCACCTTCACCGGCCTCGGCGGGATCTGCCTCAACAAGGACGAACCGCGCAAGGATTTCGACGGCAATCCGCTGACGACAGATCCGCAGCGCTTCGCCCGCAACCAGCGGCTCGTGGCGGAGCATCCGGAACTGTTTCTAGGCCCACCGACCGCACGCTGGCTCTATGAAAGCCAAAAGGCGATTGCCCAGGTGCGCGACCCGCGCCACCTCGCCTCGATTACGGTGCCGACTGTCATCGTCGCGCCGGGCAATGACCCGATCGTGCCCTATCACTACCAGGAATCGCTGGCACAATATTTCCGCGCCGGACAGCTGGTGCCGATATCAGGCGCCCGTCACGAAATCCTGCAGGAGCAGGATCGCTATCGCTCCCAGGCGCTGGCCGCCCTCTTCGCCTTCATGCCCGGCGGCGAGCCCCAGGAAGCCGATCCTGTCGGCGAACTGACCGACAGCCGCCTCGACGCCTAAGACCACACGCTTAGCGACGCTTCAGCATCTCCATGACCTCGGCATGCACGGCCTTGGAGCCGGCCGCGATGATCGAGCCGCCCGCTTCCGGCCGCCCGCCATCCCAGGTGGTGATCACGCCGCCCGCCTGCTCGATGATCGGGATCAGCGCGCCGACGTCATAGGGTTTCAGGACCGTCTCGATCACGAGGTCGATATGCCCGGCCGCAAGCAGGCAATAGGCGTAGCAGTCGACGCCGTAGCGGAAGAGTTTCGCCCGGTCCTGCACCGCCTGATACCGCTCGACCTCCCAATCCCGGAAGAGATGCGGCGAGGTGGTGAACAGGATTGCGTTTTCGAGGGAGCCGCAGTCACGCACCTGGTTCTGCCGTTCCCCATCGGGGCCGAAATACCAGGATTTCTCGCCATCGGCAAAATAGCGTTCACCGGTGAACGGCTGCTCCATCAGCCCCATGACGGAGCGCCCCCGCTCCTGAAAGCCGATCAGCGTGCCCCACACGGGAACGCCTGAGATGAACGCCCGCGTCCCGTCGATCGGATCGATGACCCAGACCTCTTCGCTGTCCATGCGGATATTGGCGTGCTCCTCGCCGAGAATGCCATGGGTCGGGAACTCAGCCTCGATCAGCCGGCGGATGGCCGTCTCGGCCGCCTGGTCGCCCTCGGTGACCGGATCAAAGCCCTGCGCCTCCTTGTTCACGACGGACAGGCCGGAGCGGAAACGCGGCAGGGTCTCGGCCTTGGCGGCATCGGCGAGGCGAAAAAAGAAATCACGGGTGGGGCGCATGAGAGGTTCCGTCTGAGGAGTGAGGGCGCCAGTCTTAAAGCCTGTCGGAGCGAAAGAAAACCGCCTCCCGTCATCCCCCCGCGTTTCAGGGCCCAAACGCAGAACTGCGCATTTTTTCGCCACGCCCAAAAAAGCACCAAAATTCAACTTGACAATGGTGCACTGCAGCACATAACGTCTGAACCACAGTCTTTGACTGTAAATACCCTCCTTGGGTGTTTCCTCCCTAGACTTGAAGCCGCGCCCCGTGCGCGGTTTTTTTTGTCTTCGAACCAAGCAGGCAGGGGCGCGCGCCCGCAGGGTTCAACGAGCGGTTTGCCGGGTTCGGAGAGCGGGGAGAAAGTCGCCTATTCGGCCGCCAGGGCCTGGTCGCCAAAATAGTCGGCGACGAAATCGGCCATCTGGCCCATGAAGATCGCGAGAGAGCCTGCCAGCACATCGAAATCCGGCCGCTTCTCCAGCGTCGACTCGTCAATATAGATCGAGCGATTGACCTCGATCTGCAGCGCGTGCAGGTCCCGTGCCGGCCGGCCGTAATGTTCGGTGATGAAACCGCCGGCATAGGGTTTGTTGCGCACGGCGGCAAAGCCGAGTTCCTCGAGGAATTGGAGGGCTGCCCGCGACAGCTCTGCCGAAGCGCTCGTGCCGTACCGGTCGCCGACGATGAAGTCGGGCTTCACGCCGCTGCCGGCAACCCGGATATTGCCGGGCATCGAATGGCAGTCGATCAGAACGCCGAGCCCGAAGCGGGCATGGGTGCGGGCGATCAGCTTGCGCAGGCAGGCGTGATAGGGCTTGTAGCAGGTCTCGATCCGCTCCATCGCCGAGGCGAGCGGCATGCGCCCCGCATAGATTTCCATGTTTTCGGCAACGATCCTGGGAATGGTGCCGAGCCCGCCGGCCACCCGCGCGGAATTGCTGTTGGCGTAGGGCGGCAGCGGATCGGAGAACATGCGCGGGTCGAGCTCATAGGGCTCGCGGTTGACGTCGACATAGGCGCGCGGAAAATTCGCGACCAGCATGGGCGCACCGAAACTGGGCGCCGCAGAAAACAGCTCGTCGACGTAGTGATCCTCGGAACGGCGTATGGAGAGATCATCGAGCCGCGACTCATCGAGGAAAGCACTCGGATAGCAGCGGCCGCTATGGGGCGAGTTATACACGAAGGGAATGGTCTGAACGGCGGGTTCGCGAATCTCGAAAGGCTCGAATTCGTTGGTCATCCGCTCCCCAATGCCTCTTCTTTACCAAGTCACAAACTTGTTGTGTTCTCCATGTTGCCAGTCGGCAGGTGCAAAGTCCATACTGCCGGAAATGGCGGAGCGGGCTCACTTTTTCGTTGTTCACCGGTTCTTTACTGGGCAGGACCTAGAGTGAGCGGCTGCGAGCGTCCCATGCAATCGAATACAGCGGTCCCTAAATGACACAGAAAATCCTTCTCGCCGAAGATGACAACGACATGCGCCGGTTCCTGGTGAAAGCGTTGGAAAAGGCGGGTTACAAAGTTTCCTCCTTCGACAACGGGGCGAGCGCCTATGACCGCCTGCGCGAAGAGCCCTTCTCCCTTCTCCTGACCGACATCGTCATGCCGGAAATGGATGGCATCGAGCTGGCGCGCCGCGCCACCGAACTCGATCCGGACCTGAAAGTCATGTTCATCACCGGCTTTGCCGCCGTTGCCCTGAACGCCGATTCGAAGGCACCGAAGGATGCGAAGGTCCTGTCGAAGCCTTTCCACCTTCGTGACCTCGTCGACGAAGTGAACAAACTCCTTGCTGCGTAAGGCCTGCCGAAGGGGTTGAAAAAATCTCTTCACAAAACTGCAAAATGCCTATTGACGGGTGAAGCGGTTTTGTGGTCTTAAGCCGCTCATCGGATGGGCGTGTAGCTCAGCGGGAGAGCACTACGTTGACATCGTAGGGGTCACAGGTTCAATCCCTGTCACGCCCACCATTCGAATTCTTTCAAGGGCTTGCCGGAAACGGCGAGCCCTTTTTGGTTTCACATCTTCTTCTCCGAGTATGGTCAGGCCCTTGGCCACGAATCATTTTCGCGACCTCCATGATTTTGAACATTCTTGACCCGAAGGTGGAATGACGCTCTCATTCGGCAATCCTTGATAGCAATGCTTCTCGAAGGGAAGAGGGGACCTAGGGTGTCGCATTCGTATGTGGCCTTTGTCGACGAGTCGGGTGACGACGGGCTCGGCAACTTTCGCGTCCCCGGTCGACGCGGCGGCTCCTCGCAATGGCTGGTTCTGTCGGCCTGCGTCTTCCGACAGGTCTACGCACTCGAGGCAGTCCGGTGGCGGGACTCGATCTCGGACAAATTTGTCAACAAGAAGAGCCGCACGCTGCATTTCATGGATCTGAACCACGGCCAAAGAACCGTCGCGGCACAGACGATCGGCGCGCTGCCGCTGAGAACGATAAGTGTCATGGCGGCCAAGCCACCTATTCCAGGCGGTATCTATACAGCCAAGAACCAACTCTATTTCTACATGGCGCGCTATCTTGTCGAACGCATATCCTGGCTTTGCCGTGATCATCGCCCTCAGGTTCCCGAAGGCGACGGGCGAGTGAGAATCACCTTCTCGCGTCGTGGCGGCATGTCCTATGAGAGCTTTCGCGCGTACCTGACCCACATGAGAGATCAACCCGATGCCGGGGTTAACATTCATTGGCCAGTGATCGACATTGAGGCAGTCGACGCACAGGATCACAAGAAGAGCGCGAGCCTGCAATTGGTCGACGCAGTTGCCTCGTCTTTTGCGGCAGCAGTCGAGCCCGACTTTTATGGAAACTGCGAACTACGATACGCAGAGCTGCTCCGCCCCGTGACATATCATCGGGGAGGCAATTATCTGAGCTACGGCGTAAAGATGGTGCCCAAATACCAAGACTGCGGGCTGGACGCGCAGCAGAGCAGGTTCATCGAGCTTTTCAAATGAAACGGCAGCCCCCCGGCCCATGATTGCGATTGCTCGCCTGCAGTCTTTCGAGTGCTCTGGGGTGTTCCGGCGCATGGCTGCCTAACAGCTATATAACACTCTTACCGCCCATTTTCCACGACTATCTGGCGCAGCCACCTCACCCAACCACCGTAACCACATCCCCCACATAAACCACCACGTACCCGCCATCCGCCTTCAGCGTCCGCGCCTTCGCCTCCAACGCCGCAAGATACGGCGCCCGCCGCCACCCCTCGGGATGTGCAGGATCGACCAGGACCGTGAGCTGCGGCCCCTGCGCGTAAAGCATCATGCCGCTTAAGGCAGGCTCCCATTCCGCCCCAAGCGAGGCATCCGTGCGCCACAGGCAATAGAAGTCGCGACAGGTGGCAGGCCGCGTCTCGTAGGCTGCGCAGCCCCCACCGCTCAGACAGTGGCGGCAAGGCTCGTTGGCCGGTTTGTTGAGTTCGTCGATGTCAGGCAGGATGCAGCAGAGCGCGCAGGTGCCGCAGCGCCTGCCTTCGACAAGGACAGGAGCCGCCTCGCCGTGGAAAGCCATGACGTCAGGCCGCCGGGCCGATGGTCACCGTCAGCGGTGCCAGCCCCTCGACCGTCCCGACCAGCCGGTCGCCGGGCTGCACCGGGCCGACGCCGGAGGGCGTGCCGGTGTAGATGAGATCGCCGGGCGTCAGGTGATAGTAGCGCGACAGGTGGCTGACGATCTCCGGCACCGACCAGACCATGTCGGAGAGTTCGCCCTCCTGGCGGATCGTGTCATTGACGGTCAGTTCGATACGCTGGCGGCCAGGCGAGAACTCGGCGGCTTGCGTGATCGGTCCGATCCCAGCCGAATCTTCAAAAGACTTGCCCATGTCCCAGGGGCGCTGCTTGTCCTTGGCCGCCTGCTGCAGGTCGCGCCGGGTCATGTCGAGGCCGACGGCGTAACCGAAGATGACACGGGCTGCCTCCTCCACCGAGACCCGGAATGCCGGCGCACCGATGGCGATCACCAGTTCGATCTCGTGGTGGCAATCCTCGGTCCCTGGCGGATAGGTCATGGTGCCGCCGCTCAAGACCAGCCCTGTCGGTGGCTTGGTGAAATAGAAGGGCGCGGCGCGATCGATCGTGTTGCCCATCTCTGCGGCATGGGCGGCATAATTGCGGCCGACACAGAAGATCCGGTGTATGGGAAAGCCTTGCGCCAGCCCCTCGACGGGCAGAAGCGGCGACTGGGGGACGGCAAAAAGCGGAGCGGTGGGGATCAAATCGATGACTTTCCTGGGCGACGAATGAACATCCTCCTGCGCGCTCGGCGACGAAGGTTTGCCCGACTTGATCACATCGCCCCACAGGCGGCAATGCGGAAGCTTGCTAAATTAAGGACGATCTTGGACCGCACTTGGAACCATCGGCCAAACATGTAACAAAACCGGCGCCCCCGCGTTTGGGTTGCGTCGGCCGCCTGCCGGACGACGTCTGACAGAGGCGCTGCACAGAGGCAGGCACAGCGAATTCGGTCGGGACAATTGCCCCGGCCAGACATCGAAAGGCAAGAAAACATGAGCACCAAGATCGTGCCGGTCGTCATGGCCGGCGGCAAGGGAACCCGCCTCTGGCCATTGTCGCGCGCGGCTGCCGCCAAGCAGTTCATCCGTTTCCTCGGCGACGAAACGCTGCTGCAGAAGACCTTGCTGCGCGTTTCCGACGAGACCCTCTACGACGCGCCGCTCGTCGTCACCAATGAGGACTTCCGCTTCCTCGTCGCCGAACAGGCCCGCGAGCTGAATGTGAAGCTTGACGGCATCGTGCTGGAGCCGGAAGCGCGCAACACGGCAGCCGCCGTCGCGGCCGCCGCCGTCATCGTCAGCCAGCGCCATGGCCGTGATGCGCTGATCCAGATCCTGCCCTCCGACCACGAAATCACCGTCGACGACCCCTACCGCGCCTGCGTCGCCAGTGCCGCCGCCGCCGCCCGCACCGGCAAGATCGTCACCTTCGGCATCACCCCCACCGAACCGGCAACCGGCTATGGTTACATCGAGATCGGCGCCGAGATCGGCAACGGTGTTCACGAGGTCTCGCGCTTCGTCGAAAAGCCCAGTGCGGATGTCGCCCAGCAGATGCTCGACAGCGGCAACTATGCCTGGAACTCCGGCATGTTCGTCTTCTCCGCCGGCCGCATGATCGAGGAATTGAAGGCGCTCGCCCCCGAGGTGCTGGCCGCCGTCGAAAAATCCGTCGAACAGGCCAAGGGCGACCTCGACTTCACCCGCCTCGATGCCGAAACCTTCGCCGAAGCGCCCAGCATCTCCATTGACTATGCCGTGATGGAAAAGACGGCCAATGCCGCCGTCGTGCCGGCCGCGATCACCTGGTCCGATCTCGGCAGCTGGGATGCGATCTGGAAACTCGCCGGCGGCGATGAGAACGGCAATGTGGTGAGTGGCCATGCCACCGTCTCCGACACGAAGAATTCGCTGGTCATGTCGCGCGAAGCCCATCTTGCCGTGCAGGGCATGGATGGCGTTGCCGTCATCGCCTCGGAAGATGCCGTCTATGTCGGCCGCCTCGACCGCAGCCAGGATGTCGGCAATCTGGTCAAGCTTCTCGCAGCAGATAAGGAGACCGCAGGCCTCACGGAAAACCACCCGACGGCACTGCGGCCATGGGGCGGCTACACCTCCGTTCTCAACGGCGACCGCTTCCAGGTGAAGCGGCTCTTCGTCAATCCGGAGAAGAAGCTGTCGCTGCAGAAGCACTATCACCGTGCCGAACACTGGGTCTGCGTGCGCGGCACGGCCGAGGTGACGATCGATGACAAGGTCACAGTTCTGCACGAAAACCAGTCGATCTATATCCCGCAAGGCTCGGTCCACCGTCTGGCCAATCCCGGCAAGATCCAGCTTGAGGTCATCGAGGTCCAGACCGGCTCCTATCTCGGCGAAGATGACATCATTCGCCTCGTCGACGAATTCGGTCGCAGCTGACGACTATCAATCTGCGTAAGTTGTGCGGCCCGGAAGCTTCGGCTCTCCGGGCCGCTTGCTTTATGGCGCTGCATTGCACAAGATCGATGCAAGCCGGAAAAAGCGGCACGGGCGAACAGCGAAACGGTAACGAATGTCGATCAAGGCAAGCATCTACCACCTCACCCACTACAAGTATGACAATCCGGTCCGTCTCGGGCCCCAGGTGATCCGGCTGAAGCCGGCGGCGCATTCGCGCACGAAGGTGATCAGCCACTCGCTTAAGGTCACGCCGGAAAACCACTTCGTCAATCTGCAGCAGGATCCCTACGGCAATTACCTCGCCCGCTTCGTGTTTCCCGATCCGGTGACCGAGCTGAAGATCGAGGTCGATCTCGTTGCCGATATGGCGGTCTACAATCCCTTCGACTTCTTCACCGAGGAAGAGGCGGTCAAATGGCCCTTCGACTACGCCGCCGACATCCGCGACGATCTGGCGATCTATCGGACCCCGGAACCGGCAGGCCCGGCGCTGGAAGCCTTCATGGCGACGGTAGACAAGACGCCCGGCCAAGGCACGGTGGACATGGTTGTCGGCCTGAACGCCCGCCTGCAGCAGCAAATCGGCTATGTCATCCGCATGGAGCCCGGTGTCCAGACGCCGGAGGAAACACTGACCTCGGCGCGCGGCTCCTGCCGTGACACGAGCTGGCTGCTCGTCCAGATCCTGCGCCATCTCGGCCTCGCCGCCCGCTTCGTCTCCGGTTATCTGATCCAGCTCACGCCCGATCTGAAGGCGCTGGACGGTCCCTCCGGCACAGAGGTCGATTTCACCGACCTGCATGCCTGGGCCGAGGTCTATATCCCCGGCGCCGGCTGGATCGGGCTCGACCCGACCTCGGGCCTGCTGACGGGAGAAAGCCACATCCCGCTTGCCGCCACCCCGCATTACAAGAATGCGGCCCCGATCTCCGGCGGTTATATCGGCCAGGCCAATACCGAATTCGCTTTCGACATGCGCGTCACCCGCGTCGCCGAACATCCGCGTATCACCAAGCCCTTTTCAGACGACAGCTGGGACGCGCTGAATGCGCTCGGCCTCAAGGTCGATGCCGACCTGAAAGCGCATGACGTGCGGCTGACCATGGGCGGCGAGCCGACCTTCGTGTCGATCGATGATTTCCAGTCGGCCGAATGGAACACCGATGCCGTCGGCCCGACCAAACGCGACCTCGCCGACCAGCTCATCCGCCGCCTGCGCGAAAAATTCGCCCCCGGCGGCTTCCTACATTACGGCCAGGGCAAGTGGTATCCGGGCGAAAGCCTGCCGCGCTGGACCTTCTCGCTCTACTGGCGCAAGGACGGCAAGCCGATCTGGCACGACCCCGCGCTGATCGCCGCAGAAAAAGCCGACACCGGCATCACCCACGAGCAGGCCGAGGCCCTGATGGCGGGCATCGCCGGAGAGCTCGAGATCGAGCCCGAAATGATCATCCCGGCCTATGAGGATCCGGCCGAATGGATCATCAAGGAAGGCAGCCTGCCGGAAAATGTCGATCCGTCCAATTCCAAGCTCGAAAGTGCTGAAGAGCGCGCCCGCATCGCCAAGGTCTTCGAGCGCGGCCTCACCACCCCGACCGGTTATATCCTGCCGGTCCAGGCCTGGAACGCCAAGGCCAGCGGTCGCCGTTGGGTGAGCGAAAAGTGGCGCACCCGTCGCGGCAAGATCTTCCTCATCCCCGGCGACAGTCCGATCGGCTTCCGCATGCCGCTCGGCACCCTGCCCTATGTGCCGCCGTCGCAATACCCCTATATCCACACCACGGACCCCTCGATCCCGCGCTCGCATTTGCCCGATTTCGGTCCGAAGATGAGTGAAGGCCGTGCGATGCCGGAAGCCTCCCGCAAGAGCGGGGAAGGTCAGCAGGACCGCAACGAGCAGAACATCACGGGCTCGGCCGGCGATATCAGGGGCGCCGTGCGCACCGCCATGAGCGTCGAACCGCGCGACGGAAGGCTTTGCGTCTTCATGCCCCCGGTCGAAGCCATCGAGGACTATCTGGAGCTGGTGGCAGCCGCCGAGACGGCCGCCCGCAATCTCGGCCTTCCCGTCCACATCGAAGGTTACGCCCCGCCGCAGGACGAGCGCATCAACGTCATCCGCGTCGCCCCCGATCCGGGTGTCATCGAGGTCAACATCCACCCGGCCGACAGCTGGGAAGACTGCGTTGCAACCACCAACATCATCTATGAAGAGGCCCGCCAGACGCGGCTCGGCGCCGACAAGTTCATGATCGACGGCCGCCACACCGGCACCGGCGGCGGCAACCATGTCGTGGTCGGCGGTGCCAACCCGGCCGACAGCCCCTTCCTGCGCCGCCCCGACCTGTTGAAGAGCCTCGTTCTGCACTGGCAGCGCCACCCGGCGCTCTCCTACATGTTTTCAGGCATGTTCATCGGCCCGACCAGCCAGGCACCGCGTTTTGACGAAGCGCGGCACGACAGCCTCTACGAACTGGAGATCGCGCTTGCCCAGGTGCCGCTGCCGGCCAGCGGTGCGGCAGCCCCCCTGCCCTGGCTCGTCGACCGGCTGTTCCGCAATCTTCTGACCGATGTCACCGGTAACACCCACCGCTCGGAAATCTGCATCGACAAGCTGTTTTCGCCTGACGGTCCGACGGGGCGTCTCGGCCTCGTCGAATTCCGTGGCTTCGAAATGCCGCCAAACCCGCGCATGTCGCTTGCCCAGCAGCTCCTTGTCCGCGCGCTCATCGCCCGCTTCTGGAAGAACCCGATCGGCGGTGGCTTCGTGCGCTGGGGCACCAGCCTGCATGACCGTTTCATGCTGCCGCATTATCTCTGGCTGGATTTCCTCGAAGTTCTGGCCGATCTCCGCGAAAACGGCTTCGACTTCAAGCCGGAATGGTTCGCAGCCCAGCTCGAATTCCGCTTCCCCTTTGTCGGCGAGGTCGAATACGAGGGGTCTAAGCTCGAACTGCGCCAGGCGCTGGAGCCCTGGCATGTGATGGGCGAGGAAGGCGCGATCGGCGGCACCGTGCGCTATGTCGACTCCTCCGTCGAGCGGCTGCAGGTGCAGTTGGAGACCGCCAATCCGGAACGCTATGTCGTCGCCTGTAACGGCCGCCAGGTGCCGCTGCGCAAATCGGTGGTCAATGGCGTGGCCGTCGCCGGCGTGCGCTACAAGGCCTGGCAACCGGCATCGGGCCTGCATCCGGTTCTGCCCGTCAACACACCGCTAACATTCGACATCTATGATACGTGGTCTGCCCGGTCCATCGGGGGCTGCGTCTACCACGTCGCCCATCCCGGGGGCCGGACATACGATACTTTCCCTGTGAACGGGAATGAAGCGGAAGCCCGTCGGCTTGCGCGTTTCGAGCCTTGGGGCCATACAGCCGGTTCCTATCCATTATGGCCCGAGACCGTGTCGCCGGAATTCCCGCACACACTGGACCTGAGACGACCGCAGGGTATCTGATCCGATGGCACCAAAGACGGCAGCGGAGCTCTCTCCGCCGGAGGCAGCGAATGGCACGGCCCTTCTGGCCGGCTATCGCGCGCTGGCGGGTGCTGCCGATGAAATGCTCGACAACAAGGGCAATGTTCGCCCGGTCTGGCAGCCTTTCGTCTCGGCCATTGAGACCATGGCCGAGCAGGAACTCGACGAACGCTTCGCCCGTGCCGACCGCTATCTCCGTGATGCCGGTGTCTTCTACCGCGCCTATGGCGCGGGGGGATCGAGCGAGCGGGCCTGGCCCTTCTCGCACATACCGGTGCTGATCTCGGACGCCGAATGGCAGGTGCTGGCGGACGGCCTCGTCCAGCGTGCGAACCTGCTGGAAGCTGTCGTTTCCGACATCTATTCGGAAAACCGGCTGGTGCAGGAAGGCTTTTTGCCGCCGCAGCTGATCGCCTCCAATCCGGAATTCCTCCGCCCCCTTGTCGGCATCAAGCCGGCCGGTGGCCACTATCTGCATTTCTGTTCCTTCGAGATCGGCCGAGGACCTGATGGCAACTGGTGGGTTCTGGCCGACCGGACGCAAGCCCCCTCCGGTGCCGGCTTTGCGCTGGAAAACCGTGTCGCCACCGCCCGCGCTTTCTCCGATCTCTACGCCGAAACCCATGTGCACCGCCTCGCCTCCTTCTTCGGCGCCTTCCGCAAGGCGCTGCAGGGGCGCCAGCAGAGCGCCGACGATCGCATCGCCGTTCTCTCTCCAGGCCCGGCAAACGAGACCTATTTCGAGCACGCCTATATCGCCCGTTATCTCGGCATCATGCTGCTCGAAGGTGAGGACCTGACGGTTGTCAACGGCAAGGTCATGGTCCGCACGGTGGCCGGTCTCAAACCCGTCAGCGTGCTCTGGCGCCGCCTCGACGCGGCCTTCGCCGACCCGCTGGAACTCGACCAGAATTCCTATATCGGCACGCCCGGCATGGTCGATGCGCTGCGCAATGGCTCCGTCACCTTCGTCAACGCGCTCGGCTCCGGCATCCTCGAAACGCGCGCGCTGCTCGCGTTCATGCCCACGCTCTCGCGCCATCTGCTCGGCGAAGAGCTGAAGCTGCCCTCCATCGCCACCTGGTGGTGCGGCCAGAAGGCCGAGCGCGAACACGTCGCCCGCAATCTCGACCGCATGGTCGTCGGCTCCGCCTTCTCCCGCCTGCCCTTCTTCGACGACAATGGTCGCTCGGTGCTGGGGTCGCGTTACAAGGATCCGCAGAGCCGCAGCATCTCGGAATGGCTGGAAGCCGAAACCGGCAATCTCGTCGGCCAGGAAGTGGTGACGCTTTCGACCACGCCCGCCATGGTCGATGGCAAGCTGACCCCCCGGCCGATGTCGCTGCGCGTCTTTGCCGCCCGAACCAGGAACGGTTGGCAGATCATGCCTGGCGGCTTTGCCCGCATCGGCAGCGGCTCCGATGTCTCGGCCATCGCCATGCAGTCCGGCGGCAGTGCAGCCGATGTCTGGATCGTTTCCGACAAGCCGGTCGACCGCACCTCGCTGTTGCCGGCCGAAGAAAGCTTCACCCGCAACATGCCGGGAAGCCTGCCGAGCCGCGCGGCCGACAACCTCTTCTGGCTCGGCCGGTACATCGAGCGGGCCGAAGGTGTCCTGCGCATCCTGCGCGCCTGGCACGCGCGTTATGCCGAAAGCGCCAATCCGGATCAGCCGCTGCTGGCCTTCGTCAGCGACTACCTCGCCGACATCGACGTCGACACCAAGACCGGCGTGCCCGAAAGCCTGCTGCGCAACATCGACAGCGCCGTCTATTCCGCAAGCAACATCCGCGACCGTTTCTCGCCCGATGGCTGGCTTGCCCTGAACGACCTGTCGAAGACGGCGAAACGCTTCCACGAACGGGTCAAACCCGGCGACGATGCCGCCCATGCGATGACCATCCTGCTGCGCAAGCTGGCGGGTTTTGCCGGTCTCGTGCATGAAAACATGTATCGCTTCACCGGCTGGCGCTTCCTGACGATCGGCCGCCTCCTGGAACGTGGTCTGCACATGACCCGCCTGCTTGGCCGGATGACCGGGCCGGACGCTCCCGATGGCGCCCTCGACATGCTCTTGGAGATCGGCGACAACGTCATGACCCATCGCCGCCGCTACAACGTCTCGACGGCGCGTCTGACCGTGACCGACCTTCTGGCGCTCGACCCGCTCAATCCGCGCTCGATCCTCTTCCAGTTGAACGAGATCCGCATCGAGGCCGAGCAACTGCCGAACGCCATGGTCAATGGCCAGATGTCGATGCTCTTCCGCGAAGCCATGCGCCTGCATTCGGGGCTCGCGGTGATGACGCCGGAAGCGATGAGCGCCGAGGTCTATACCAATCTCGAGCGCGAGCTGGAGAAGTTCTCCGACATCCTCGCCCGCACCTATCTGAATTGAGCCGATGCTGTACGATCTCTCGCTCCACATCGGTTACAAATACGAGGTCCCCGCCTCAGGCGCCCATCACATGCTGCGCCTGTTGCCCTTGTCCCTGCCCGATCGCCAGCGGCTGGTCGCCGGCGCCGTAACGGTCACGCCGGAGCCGGACGAGATCGCCACCTTTGAAGATTTCTTCCACCATCCGACCCGCCATGCGATCCTGCGCGCGCCTCACGAGACGCTCGACATCCGCATGCAGGCCCGTGTCATGGTCCAGCCGGTGCCGGTCCCGGCCGACTTCTCGCCGATCCTTGACCGGATGCCGCAGGAACTCGCCGAAACCTGGACGCTGGATGCCGCCTCGCCGCACCATTTCCTCGGCGTCAGCCCACGGCTGCCCCGAGACCGCGAGATTGCGGCCTATGCCCGCAAGGACCTGAAGCCGAGCATGACGGTGCGCCAGATTGCCGAGCAGCTCTGCGCCTCCATCTTCAAGGATTTCAAATACGACCCTGAGGCGACGACGGTGGACTCGACGCCCGGCGAAGCCTTCACCAAGAAGCGTGGCGTTTGCCAGGATTTCTCCCATGTGATGATCGTGGCACTCCGCAGCCTCGGCATCCCCGCCGGTTACGTCAGCGGCTTTCTGCGCACCATCCCGCCGCCAGGCAAGGAGCGCCTGGAGGGGGCAGACGCCATGCATGCCTGGGTCCGTGTCTGGTGCGGCAAGCTGACCGGCTGGATCGAACTCGATCCGACCAACAACATCTCGGCCGGCACCGACCATATCGTCGTCGGCTACGGTCGCGACTATTCCGACGTTGCTCCCGTGATCGGGGTTTTAAAGAGTTATGGCAGCCACAAGACCGATCAATCCGTCGATGTCGTCCCCGTGAAGCCGTAATTCAGCACATTTGCTCGAATTTTACCGTCTTCTTTAAATCGAATGGAACGGGTCCACCCCTATAAATCGTCCATAGCCTGCGTTTGGGTGGACCTGCGTTTGGATGGACATGATGACTAGGACCAAGACACAGAAATCTTCGATCTTCGCGCGGCTCGCCGCCTGCCGTTCCGGCAACTTCGGAATGATGACAGCTATTCTCATGCCTGTCGTCGCCGCCGGAGCAGGTGTTGCCATCGATTACAATCGCATGGTCCAGATCAAGACACTGCTGCAGGACTCCGCCGATTCCGCAGCCCTGGCCGCAGCAAACGCGCTGGCCGTCAAAAACGTCTCCGACGAAGAAGCCATCGCACTCGCCAAGCAATTCATGGCCGCGCAGTTCTACAACATCGTCCCGCGCAACGACAGCTCGACCGAAGACGGTGCCGCCGCCCCGGTCGATATCGACAAGGCCGCTGTTGCCAGTGTTGAGCGCCAGACGTCAACCAGCGGCAAGACATTCGATGTCGAACTTGCCGGCTCATACACAATGGAGACGAACGGCATGACCGCCCTCCTGGGCTGGAAATCCGTGACCCTCAAGGTGACCGCAAGCGCGCAGAGCACCACGGAAAGCAAGAATGCTCTGTCGATGTTCCTCGTGCTCGATCGCTCCGGCTCGATGGCGGAGGACACGAGCACCGTCAATGGTGCCAAGCCGCTCAAGACGGTCAAGTATGACTGTGGCTACTATCAGGGTGACAAATGGATCTCCCGGACCTGCAGCTATCAGGCTACGAACTACTATTCGAAGATCGAATCCTTGAAGCTCGCCGTCGGCAGCCTGACCACACAGCTGACCAAGGCAGATCCGCTGAGCAAATACGTCCGAACCGCAGCCGTGTCCTATAACGCTTCTATGCAGAACCCGACGACTCTGCAGTGGGGTAGCGCCACCGCCCTGACCTATGTCCAGGCACTGACTGCGACCGGCGGCACCGATTCGTCCGGCGCCATGGCGCGAGCCTATAGTGACGTCTCGGCTTCGTCGGAGGACACTGCTCACAAGAACAAGAACGGCCAGGTTCCAAGCAAGTTCATCATCTTCATGACCGACGGCGACAACAACCAATCGAGCGCAGACACCAAGACCAAGGCCACCTGCGATACCGCGAAGAAGGCCGGCGTCCAGATTTTCACCGTGGCCTTCATGGCCCCGAGCAAGGGCCAGTCCCTCTTGAAATACTGCGCCTCCAGCACGTCCAATTATTATGACGCACAGAACGCCGCGGAGCTCGTTGCAGCCTTCAAGGAGATCGGTGACAAGGCCGTCCAGGCGTCGACCCGCCTGACCAACTGACACGGTCCCAAAGCGTTTTCGGAGAATTCGCTGGCATTGGCCGCGCCCCACCGGGTCGCGGCCTTTCCATGTCCATGACCAGACAAACAACCCTCTGAAAAATCAGGTATTTGCAACAAACCTGATATTCGCGAACAATTTCGCGCGGCCACTCACGGGCCTGTTGCATGTGTATCATATCGATGCGTAAACTGGCGGCGAAGGGGGTGACCGCCGAGAGCGGACTTGGCGGTGCCCTGCGAACCGAGCAACGCCAGGCGGACCGATGATCAAGACCCCCCACAAAGCCGACCTTCCCCTTCCCAAGCGCGGTGCATCTGACCCGGCCGCCCTTGCCGCCGAAATCATGGACAAGCTGACCTACAGCATCGGCAAGGATGCCAAGGTCGCAACCCCGCATGACTGGCTGACCGCCACCATCCTCGTGGTCCGTGACCGGATCATCGACACCTGGATGGAATCGACCCGCGGCACCTACATGAACAACGGCAAGCGGGTGTATTACCTGTCGCTGGAATTCCTGATCGGCCGCCTCCTGCGCGACGCCATGTCGAACCTCGGCCTGATGGACGATATTCGAGACGCTCTGCAGTCGCTCTCGGTCGAGTTCGACGTGATCGCCGGTCTCGAACCGGATGCAGCCCTCGGCAATGGCGGCCTCGGCCGGCTCGCCGCCTGCTTCATGGAATCGATGGCGACCGTCAACATCCCGGCTTACGGTTACGGCATCCGCTATGTGCACGGCCTCTTCCGCCAGCAGATGGCGGAGGGCTGGCAGGTCGAGCTGCCGGAAAGCTGGCTCGCCCACGGCAACCCCTGGGAATTTGAACGCCGCGAAAGCTCCTACGAAATCGGCTTCGGCGGCACGGTCGAGACGATCGACGCGCCGGATGGCGAGCTGCGTTACGTCTGGAAGCAGGGCGAGCGCGTGATTGCCACCGCCTATGATACGCCGGCCGTCGGCTGGCGTGGCGAGCGCGTCAACACGCTGCGCCTGTGGTCGGCCCAGCCGATCGACCCGATCCTGCTCGACGCCTTCAATGCCGGCGACCACATTGGTGCGCTGCGCGAAAGCAACAAGGCCGAGTCCCTGACCCGCGTCCTCTATCCGGCCGACGCCACGCCGGCCGGCCAGGAGCTGCGCCTGCGCCAGGAATTCTTCTTCTGTTCGGCCTCCCTGCAGGACATCGTCCGCCGCCACCTGCAGCAGGGCAACACGCTGGCGCAGCTGCCGGAAAAGGTCGCGATCCAGCTCAACGACACCCACCCGGCCGTCTCGGTCGCCGAACTGATGCGCCTTCTGGTCGACGTGCACGGCGTGAACTTCGACGAGGCCTGGGAGATTTCCTCCAAGACCTTCTCCTACACCAACCACACGCTCCTGCCCGAAGCGCTGGAAAGCTGGCCGGTGCCGCTCTTCGAACGCCTGCTGCCGCGCCACATGCAGCTGGTCTATGCGATCAACGCCAAGATCCTGCTCGACGCCCGCAAGAACCGCGGCTTCAACGACCAGGAAATCCGCCACATCTCGTTGATCGACGAAAGCGGCGATCGGCGCGTGCGCATGGGCAACCTCGCCTTCATCGGCTCCCACTCGATCAACGGCGTCTCGGCCCTGCACACCGAACTGATGAAGGAGACGGTCTTTGCCGATCTCCACAAGCTCTATCCGACCCGCATCAACAATAAGACGAACGGCATTACGCCCCGCCGCTGGCTGATGCAGTGCAACCCGGATCTGACGAACCTGATCAAGGAAGCGATCGGCGCCGAATTCCTCGACGACGCCGACAAGCTGAAGGCGCTCGACGCTTTCGCCGACGACGCCTCGTTCCAGCAGAAGTTCGCCGCCGTCAAGCGCGCCAACAAGGTGCGGCTCGCAAGCCTCGTTGCCGGCCGCATGGGCATCCGGCTCGATCCGGACGCCATGTTCGACATCCAGATCAAGCGCATCCACGAATACAAGCGCCAGCTCTTGAACATCATCGAGACCGTCGCCCTGTTCGACCAGATTCGCTCGCACCCCGAGCGCGACTGGGTGCCGCGCGTCAAACTCTTCGCCGGCAAGGCGGCGCCGAGCTATCACAATGCCAAGCTGATCATCAAACTGGCCAACGACGTCGCCCGCGTCATCAACAACGACCCCTCGGTGCGCGGCCTGCTGAAGGTCGTCTTCGTCCCCAACTACAACGTCTCGCTTGCCGAAGTCATGGTACCCGCTGCCGACCTCTCCGAGCAGATTTCCACCGCCGGCATGGAAGCATCCGGAACCGGGAACATGAAGTTCGCGTTGAACGGTGCATTGACCATCGGAACACTCGATGGCGCCAATGTCGAAATGCGCGACCATGTCGGGGAGGAAAACATCGTGATATTCGGAATGACCGCGGACGAGGTCGGACGGGTGCGTGCGGAAGGACACAATCCCCGCACCGCCATCGACGCCTCGCGCGAGTTGCAGCAGGCCCTGTCCTCCATCTCCTCCGGCGTCTTCTCGCCCGATGACCGCGAACGGTATGCCGGCCTCATGCAGGGCATTTATCAGCACGACTGGTTCATGGTTGCCGCCGATTTCGACGCCTATGCCCAGGCACAGCGTCAGGTCGACGAGATCTGGAACGGCAAGTCGGGCTGGTATTCCAAGACAATCCGCAACACCGCACGCATGGGCTGGTTCTCCTCGGACCGCACCATTCGCCAGTACAATGCGGACATCTGGAGAGCCTGATGGCAAAATCGCCGAAGAAGAACGGTGTCGACCCCAAGCCGGATACACCGTCGGCGGCCGAAATTGAGGCCATCATCAATGGCACGCATGGCGACCCCTTCGCCTTTCTCGGTTTGCAGCAGCATGAGGGCGGCTTCGTCGCACGCTGCTTCATACCCGGCGCCGAGACGGTCACGGCCCACACCCTGTCGGGTGAGGCGATCGGCGAGCTGACCCGCCGGCATGATGCGGGCTTCTTTTCCGGCCTCGTCAAGGCGACGAGCCTTCAGCCCATCCGCTACCGCGCCACCCGTGGCGACGATGAGTGGATGGTGACGGATCCCTACAGCTTCTGGCCGATCCTCGGCCCCATGGATGACTACTTCATCCGCGAAGGCTCGCATCTGCGGCTGTTCGACAAGATGGGCGCCCATCCGGTCAGGCATCAGGGCGTCGACGGCTTCCATTTCGCCGTCTGGGCACCGAACGCCCGTCGGGTCTCCGTCGTCGGCGACTTCAACGACTGGGACGGGCGGCGCCACGTGATGCGCCTGCGTCGCGACACCGGCATCTGGGAAATCTTCGCGCCCGATGTGCGATCAGGTGCGACCTACAAGTTCGAGATCGTCGGCCCGCATGGCGAGCTTCTGCCGCTGAAGGCCGACCCTTACGCGCGCCGTGCCGAACTGCGGCCGAAGAATGCCTCGGTCACCACGGGCGAACTGGAACAGGTCTGGGAAGACGAGGCACACCGGAAGCACTGGGCGAGCATCGACCAGCGCCGCCAGCCGGTCTCGATCTACGAGGTGCATGCCGGCTCCTGGCAGCGTCGCGATGATGGCTCGATGCTGTCCTGGGACGAGATGGCCGAACGGCTGATCCCTTACTGCGTCGACATGGGTTTCACCCATATCGAGTTCATGCCGATCGCCGAACACCCCTATGATCCATCCTGGGGTTACCAGACGACCGGCCTCTATGCCCCGACCGCCCGTTTCGGCGAGCCGGAGGGTTTTGCCCGCTTCGTCAACGGCTGCCACAAGGTGGGTCTGGGTGTCATCCTCGACTGGGTCCCGGCCCATTTCCCGACCGACGCGCATGGCCTTCGCCATTTCGATGGCACCGCGCTCTACGAACATGCCGACCCGCGCCAGGGTTTTCACCCGGACTGGAACACGGCGATCTACAATTTCGGCCGCCTCGAAGTCCTGTCCTACCTGATCAACAACGCGCTTTACTGGGCCGAGAAATTCCACCTCGACGGCCTGCGCGTCGACGCTGTCGCCTCGATGCTCTACCTCGATTATTCCCGCAAGGAAGGCGAGTGGATCCCGAACGAATATGGCGGCCGCGAGAATCTGGAGGCCGTGCGTTTCCTTCAGCAGATGAACCACCATGTCTATGGCAGCCATCCCGGCATCATGACCATTGCCGAGGAGAGCACCTCCTGGCCCAAGGTCTCGCAGCCCGTGCATGAAGGCGGCCTCGGCTTCGGCTTCAAGTGGAACATGGGCTTCATGCACGACACGCTGAGCTATTTTGCCCGCGACCCGATCTACCGCAAGCATCACCACAGCGAACTGACCTTCGGTCTGCTCTATGCCTTCTCGGAAAACTTCGTCCTGCCGATCTCCCATGACGAGGTCGTGCACGGCAAAGGCTCGATGCTCGCCAAGATGCCCGGCGACGACTGGCAGAAATTCGCCAATCTCAGGGCCTATTACGGCCTGATGTGGGGCCATCCCGGCAAGAAACTGCTCTTCATGGGCCAGGAATTTGCCCAATGGGGCGAATGGTCCGAGGAGCGGTCGCTGGACTGGAACCTGCTCGCCTATGCCCCGCACGAAGGCATGCGCCGCCTGATCCGCGATCTCAACTCCACCTACCGCTCGAAGCCGGCACTGCATGCCCGCGATTGCGAGGGTGACGGCTTTGAATGGATCGTCGGCGACGACCAGGACAATTCGGTCTTTGCCTGGCTGCGCAAGGCGCCCGGAGAAAAGCCGATCGCGGTCATCTGCAACCTCACCCCGACCTATCACGAGCGCTACGAATTGAGCTTGCCAGTCGCTGGCCGTTGGCGTGAGATACTGAACACCGATGCCGAGATCTATGGCGGCAGCGGCAAGGGCAATGGTGGTCGCGTGGAGGCGCATGCCACGGGAAGCGATTGGGCAAAGGCGGGGCTTACCCTGCCGCCTCTGGCCGTGATCATGCTGGAACTGGAACACTAAGGGGAGGATAACAATGACGGAAAAGAGAACAAAAAGCCTGTCGCGCGATGCCATGGCCTATGTGCTGGCCGGTGGTCGCGGAAGCCGCCTCAAGGAACTGACGGACCGCCGCGCCAAACCGGCCGTCTATTTCGGCGGCAAGGCCCGCATCATCGATTTCGCCCTGTCGAATGCGCTCAACTCCGGCATCCGCCGCATCGGCGTCGCCACCCAGTACAAGGCCCACTCGCTGATCCGTCACCTGCAGCTCGGCTGGAACTTCTTCCGTCCCGAGCGCAACGAGAGCTTCGACATCCTGCCCGCCTCCCAGCGCGTCTCCGAAACCCAGTGGTATGAAGGCACGGCCGACGCCGTCTACCAGAACGCCGACATCATAGAATCCTATGCGCCGGAATACATGGTCATCCTCGCCGGCGACCACATCTACAAGATGGACTACGAGCAGATGCTCCAGCAGCACGTCACCTCCGGCGCCGATGTGACCATCGGCTGCCTGGAAGTGCCGCGCATGGAAGCGACCGGCTTCGGCGTCATGCATGTTGATGGAACCGACCGGATCATCGATTTCGTCGAAAAGCCCGCAGACCCGCCGGGCATTCCGGGCAACCCGGATCTGGCGCTGGCCTCGATGGGCATCTACGTCTTCCACACCAAGTTCCTGATGGAACTGCTGCGCCGCGACGCCGCCGACCCCGATTCAAGCCGCGACTTCGGCAAGGACATCATCCCTTACGTGGTCAAGAGCGGCAAGGCCGTCGCCCACCGCTTCGCCCAGTCCTGCGTCCGCTCGGACTTCGAGCGCGAACCCTACTGGCGCGACGTCGGCACGATCGATGCCTATTGGCAGGCCAATATCGACCTGACCGACATCGTCCCCGAGCTTGATCTCTACGACAAGAGCTGGCCGATCTGGACCTATTCCGAGATCACCCCGCCCGCCAAGTTCGTTCACGACGACGAAGGCCGACGCGGCTCGGCGATCTCCTCGCTCGTCTCCGGCGACTGCATCATCTCCGGCTCGTCGCTCTACAAGAGCCTGCTGTTCACCGGCGTGCGGGCCAATTCCTATTCCCGCCTTGAGGGCGCCGTTGTCCTGCCGAAGGTGCAGATCGGGCGGCATGCACGCCTGACCAATGTCGTCATTGACCACGGCGTGGTGATCCCCGAAGGCCTGATCGTCGGGGAAGATCCGGAAATGGACGCCAAGCGTTTCCGCCGCAGTGAGAATGGCATTTGCCTGATCACCCAGGCGATGCTCGACAAACTGGGTTAGACACGGAAATGAAGGTCCTTTCGGTTGCCTCCGAACTCTACCCGCTGATCAAGACAGGGGGCCTTGCCGATGTGGCCGGCGCCCTGCCCTTGGCGCTTTCCGCCCATGGGGTGGAAACGAAAACCCTCATCCCCGGCTACCCGGCGGTCATGAAGGCAGTCAAGGCACCGAAGAAGGTTCACGAATTCGAGAACCTGCTTGATGAACACGCGACCCTGCTTTCGGTCCGTCATGAGGGGCTGGATCTGCTCATTCTCGACTGCCCGCAGCTCTACGAGCGCTCGGGCGGCCCCTATCTCGATACCCATGGCCGCGATTATCCAGATAACTGGAAGCGTTTTGCCGTGCTGTCCAAGGCCGGCGCGGAGATTGCCGCCGGCATTCTGCCGGATTTCAGGCCTGACCTCGTCCATGTGCATGACTGGCAGAGTGCGCTCGTTCCGGTCTACATGCGTTATGCCGAAACGCCCGAGGTCCCGAGCCTCATCACCATTCACAACATCGCCTTCCAGGGCCAGTTCGCCGGCTCGCTCTTTCCCTATCTCGAACTGCCCGGCCATGCCTTCTACGAAGCGCTCGAGTATTACGGCACGCTGAGCTACCTGAAGAGCGGCATCATCACGGCCCACGCCGTCTCCACCGTCAGCCCGTCCTATGCGGAAGAGATCCTGACGGCGGAATTCGGCATGGGCCTGGAGGGACTGATCGCAAGCCGCGCGGACGATCTCTACGGCATCGTCAACGGCATCGACGCCGATGTCTGGAACCCGGCCGCCGATGCGCTGCTGCCGGCGGGCTATTCTGCGGCAAACCTGAAGAAACGCGGCGGAAACCGCGCGGCGCTCCTGGAGCGCTTTGGCCTCGACAGCGATGACGGGCCGATCTTCTGCGTCGTCTCCCGCCTCACCTGGCAAAAGGGCCTCGACCTGCTGCCCGCCGTGATCGACGACATCGTGGCGCATGGCGGCAAGCTCGCCATCCTCGGCTCGGGCGACAGCGAGATCGAAGCCGCCCTCCAGCATGCCGCCGCCCACAATCGCGGCCGCGTCGGCATGGTCCTGGGTTATGACGAAAAACTCTCGCATCTCATGCAGGCGGGCTCCGACATCATTCTCGTGCCCTCGCGCTTCGAGCCCTGCGGCCTCACCCAGCTCTACGCGCTGCGGTATGGCTGCATTCCGCTCGTCGCCCGCACCGGCGGCCTCGCCGACACCATCATCGACGCCAATGAAGCGGCTCTCGCCGCCGGTGTCGCAACGGGTGTTCAGTTCGCACCTGTGACCACCGACGCGCTGCGCCGCGCAATCCACCGCACTTTGCGCCTGTACAGTGACCAGGGTCTCTGGTCGCAGATGCAGAAGCAGGGCATGAAGTCCGACGTCTCCTGGATCAGGAGCGCCGCGACCTATGCCGAACTCTATCAACGCCTCGTCTCGAAAGGCCAGTAATCGATGATCTCGACCGTCTCTACCAAGCCCTATGCCGACCAGAAGCCCGGCACCTCGGGACTGCGCAAGAAGGTTCCGGTCTTCCAGCAGGAGAACTACGCCGAAAACTTCATCCAGGCGATCTTCGACAGCCTCGAAGGCTTCGAAGGCCAGACGCTGGTGATCGGCGGCGACGGCCGTTACTACAATCGCGAAGTCATCCAGAAGGCGCTGAAAATGGCCGCCGCCAATGGCTTCGGCAAGGTCTTGGTCGGCAAGGGCGGCATCCTCTCGACGCCGGCCGCCTCGCATGTCATCCGCAAATACAAGGCCTTCGGCGGCATCGTGCTCTCGGCCAGCCACAATCCCGGCGGCCCGACCGAAGATTTCGGCATCAAATACAATATCGGCAATGGCGGCCCGGCCCCGGAAAAGATCACCGATGCGATCTTCGACCGCACCCGTAACATTGACAGTTACAAGATTGCCGACGTCGCCGACATCGACCTCGATACAACAGGCAGTTTCGACCTCGCCGGTATGACCGTCGAGGTCATTGACCCCGTCACCGACTATGCCGACCTGATGGAAACCCTCTTCGACTTCCCGGCCATCCGCGCGCTGATCGCAGGCGGCTTCCGCGTCGTGATCGATAGTATGAGCGCCGTCACCGGCCCCTATGCCGTCGAGATCCTCGAAAAGCGCCTCGGCGCGCCCGCCGGTTCCGTGCGCAACGAAGTCCCCCTGCCCGACTTCGGCCACCACCACCCGGACCCGAACCTCGTCCATGCCAAGGAACTCTATGACGACGTCATGAGCGCTGATGGCCCGGACTTTGGTGCGGCCTCCGATGGCGACGGCGACCGCAACATGGTCGTCGGCAAGGGCATGTTCGTCACGCCCTCCGACAGCCTCGCGATGATCGCCGCCAACGCCACCTGCGCCCCCGGCTACAAAAACGGCATCGCCGGCATCGCCCGCTCCATGCCGACAAGTGCCGCCGCCGATCGCGTTGCCGAAAAGCTCGGCATCGGCATGTACGAGACGCCGACCGGCTGGAAATTCTTCGGCAACCTGATGGATGCCGGCAAGGTCACCGTCTGCGGCGAAGAAAGTTTTGGCACCGGTTCGGACCATGTGCGCGAGAAAGACGGCCTCTGGGCGGTGCTCTTCTGGCTCAACATCGTCGCTGCCCGCAAGCAGAGCGTGAAAGAGATCGTGGAAAGCCACTGGGCCGAATACGGCCGCAACTACTATTCCCGCCACGACTACGAAGCCGTCGACACGGACAGCGCCAACGCCCTCGTCGCCGCCCTCCGCGCCAAGCTCGACAGCCTGCCCGGCAGCAAGATCAACGGCCTCACCGTGACCGCTGCCGACGACTTCGCCTATCACGACCCGATCGACCACTCCGTCTCAAAGAACCAGGGCATCCGCATCCTTTTCGAAGGCGGCAGCCGCATCGTCTTCCGCCTCTCCGGCACCGGCACCTCCGGCGCGACGCTGCGTCTTTATGTCGAGCGTTATGAGCCCGACGCCAGCCGCCATGGGATCGAGACGCAGGCGGCGCTCGCCGACCTGATTGCGGCAGCGGAGGAAGTGGCCGATATCACGCGCTATACGGGGATGAGCGAGCCGACGGTTATCACCTGACCACATCGAGGCCTTCGCTCAAACATCGGAACCCCGGCGTCTTCGACACCGGGGTTTTTCTTTGCCAGCAGCGTGACCCCGATTGACTCCATGCTCATATCCAATATTCTGGATATATGGATGAAAAATCGACAATCGCGGCCCTCGCCGCCCTGGCTCAACCGACCCGGCTGCAGACCTTTCGCCTGCTGGTGGCGCACGAACCCGACGGTATTCCCGCCGGTGAACTCGCCCGCCTGATCGGCGTGCCGCAGAACACCATGTCGGCGCATCTGTCGACGCTTTCCCAGGCAGGCCTCGTCACCGGCGAGCGCCAGAGCCGCTCGATCATCTACCGCGCCGATCTCGACCGCTTCCGCGCCGTTGCCCTTTACCTGCTTAAGGATTGCTGCGGCGGCAATGCCAGCCTTTGCCAGCCGCTGATCGACGATCTCGCCTGCTGTTCACCCACCCTCGAAGTCACCCGCCCCAACTGAGAGACCGGCCATGTCCGACAAGGTCTACAACGTGCTCTTCCTCTGCACCGGCAATTCAGCCCGCTCGATTATCGCAGAAGCGCTCCTCAACCGTCTTGGCCAGGGCAAGTTCAAGGCCTATTCAGCCGGCTCTCAGCCGAAGGGCGAAGTCCACCCCTACACGCTGCAGCTTCTGAAGGGCATGAACTACGACACGAGCTTCGCCCGCTCGAAGAACTGGGACGAGTTCGCAGTACCCGGCGCGCCCCAGCTCGATTTCGTCTTCACCGTCTGCGACAACGCGGCCGCCGAAGCCTGTCCTGTCTGGCCGGGCCAGCCGATGACCGCCCATTGGGGCGTTCCCGACCCGGCTGCCGCAGACGGTACGGAAGCGGAGAAGCACTTTGCCTTCGCCGAAGCCTATCGCATGCTCAACCACCGCATTTCGATCTTCGTCAGCCTGCCGATGACGAGCCTCGACAAGCTTTCGCTGCAGAAGCGGCTGAATGAGATCGGCAGCGACACCTCGAAGGCGGATTGAGACGCATGGTCGAGCTGACCCGCCGCCTGACTGCCGAGGCGCTCGGCACCGCAATCCTTGTCGCAACCGTCGTCGGCTCAGGCATCATGGCCGACCGCCTCTCCGACGATGTCGCGGTCTCCCTGCTCGGCAACACGATCCCGACCGGCGCCATCCTCTTCGTGCTGATCACCATTCTGGGACCGATCTCCGGCGCCCATTTCAACCCGGCTGTGACCCTCGTCTTTGCCCTGCGCAAGGAGCTGGAGAGGGCAGCCGTTCTGCCTTACATGCTCGCCCAGATCCTTGGCGGCATTGCCGGCACGCTCATCGCCCATGCCATGTTCGAGCTACCGATCTTCCAGGTCTCGGAGACAGTTCGCACGGGATCGGCGCAATGGACGGCGGAGGCGGTGGCAACCTTAGGCCTGCTCCTCACCATCCTCGGCGGGTTGCGCTTCAAGGCAGACGCCATCCCCATGCTGGTCGGCCTCTACATCACGGCCGCCTACTGGTTCACCGCCTCGACCTCCTTCGCCAATCCGGCAGTGGCCATCGCCCGCAGCCTGACCAATACCTTTGCCGGCATCCGTCCGATCGATCTGACAGGCTTCATCCTCGCCCAGGTGGCCGGCGCGCTGATCGCTGCCGCTCTCGCCTCATGGCTCTTCGCCGAGAGCCGCAATCAAATCCCCCCGATCATACCCGAAGGAACGGAACGTCCATGACCGTCACCATTTATCACAATCCTGCCTGCGGCACCTCGCGCAACACGCTCGACCTCATCCGCCACGCCGGCATCGAGCCCACGGTCATCGAATATCTGAAGACCCCGCCGAGCAAGGAAGCACTGGCCAAGATGATCGCCGACGCCGGCCTCTCCGTACGCGAGGCGATCCGCGAAAAGGGCACACCCTATGAGGAACTCGGCCTTGCCGATCCCGCCCTCTCGGACGACCAGCTGCTCGACGCGATGATCGCGACGCCGATCCTGATCAACCGTCCGCTTGTTGTCACCGAGATCGGCACCCGCCTCTGCCGCCCGTCCGAAGTGGTGCTCGACATCTTGGCCCCGGACGCCTTCATCAGCGCCTTCGTCAAGGAAGACGGCGAAGCCGTGCTCGATGCGGAGGGCAAGCGCATTGTCTGACGCGAAGATAGACCTCCCCGCTGCCGATCCCGATTACCTGCGCCTGCCGGACCCCGAGGCGCTGCGCCGCCCCTTCTCGACGCACAAGCCGCGCATCCTGATCCTCTATGGCTCGCTGCGGCAAGTCTCTTTCAGCCGCCTGCTCGCCATGGAAGCCAAGCGCCTGCTCGAACATTTCGGCGCCGAGGTGAAGGTCTTTGACCCGTCCGGCCTGCCGCTCCCCGACGATGCACCGGTGAACCATCCCAAGGTGCAGGAATTGCGCGACCTCTCCGAATGGTCCGAGGGCCAGGTCTGGGTGAGCCCCGAGCGTCACGGCACGCTGACCGGAATCATGAAGGCGCAGATCGACTGGATCCCCTTGTCGATCGGCGCCATCCGCCCGACCCAGGGCAAGACGCTCGCCGTGATGCAGGTTTCCGGCGGATCGCAGTCCTTCAATGCGGTCAACGCCATGCGCCTGCTCGGCCGCTGGATGCGCATGATCACCATCCCCAACCAGTCTTCCGTCGCCAAGGCCTGGCAGGAATTCGACGGCAACGGCCGGATGAAACCCTCGTCCTATTACGAGCGTGTCGTCGACGTCTGCGAGGAGCTGGTCAAGTTCACGCTTTTGACGCGCGATATCTCGGGTTACCTCACCGATCGCTACAGCGAACGCAAGGAAGCGGCGGTGAAAGCGGTGAACCTCAAGGCCATGTAAGCCAACCGCTCTGGCCGATGGCGCGCCGCCTGCTATTGTTCCCTGAGGCGAGCGAATCAACCGGACCGCGAGGCGACCCATGACGGAAACGATGCTCGGAGCCATCCTCAGCAAGGCCGGGGCCGATTTCCGCCTCTGGTCGCACCATGCCAGTCTCGTCGAGCTCTGTCTCTTCGACGACCACGGCCAGACGGAACGCTCCCGCCTGCCGATGAGCCGGGGTGACGGTGATGTGCACCATGTTTTCGCAGCGGGCATCAAGGAAGGCGCCCGCTACGGCTTCCGCATCCACGGCCCCTATGATCCTGCGCAAGGGCATTGGTACGATCCGTCCAAGCTGCTGGTCGACCCCTACGCCACCGAACTCGACCGCCCCTTCGTCTATGACCCAGGCCTCGGCCAGTTCGGCGTCGACACTGCGGATCTCATGCCGAAGACGATCCTCAAGGCCCATAAGTCGCTGAAGCCGATGATGCCGCTCGGCGACCGCGCCGGCTTCATCTACGAGGTCAACGTCAAGGCGCTGACCATGCTGCATCCTGGCGTGCCCGAGGCTCAACGCGGCACGCTATCCGCCCTCGCTCACCCCGCCATCCTCGCCCATCTCAGGCGCATCGGCGTCGACATGGTCGAACTGATGCCGATCACCGCCTGGATCGACGAACGCCACCTGCCCCCGCTCGGCCTCACCAACAGCTGGGGCTACAATCCCGTCGCCATGATGGCGCTCGATCCGCGCCTCGTGCCCGGCGGGGTGAAGGAATTGCGCGAGACGGTCGCTGCCCTGCATGCGGAGGGCATCGGCGTCATCCTCGACCTCGTCTTCAACCACACCGGCGAAAGCGATGTTTTGGGCACCACGCTCTCCCTGCGCGGCATCGACAACCGCTCGCTCTTCCGCCATGTGGCTGATGATCCCGGCACGCTGGTCAACGACACCGGCTGCGGCAACACGCTGGCCTGCGACCATCCCTTCGTCCGGCAACTGATTGTCGATACGCTCCGCCACTTCGTCCTTACGGCAGGAGTGGACGGCTTCCGCTTCGACCTCGCCCCGATCATGGGCCGCCACTGGGACGGTTTTCATCCGGACGCGCCGACCTTGAAAGCCATCCTTGAGGACGAGGTGTTGGAAGACCGCATCCTGATCGCCGAACCCTGGGATATCGGCCCCGGAGGCTATCAACTCGGCCGCTTTCCGCCCGCCTTCCTTGAATGGAACGACCGCGCCCGCGACACCTTTCGCCGCCACTGGCGGGGTGACGCTGGTACGACGGGCGATCTCGCGACGGCACTGGCCGGCTCCGCCGATCTCTTCGCCCATGACGGCCACGGCCAGACCCGCAGCGTCAACTTCATCGCCGCCCATGACGGCTTCTCGCTCTACGACGTCGTTTCCTTCGAGCACAAACACAACGAGGCGAATGGCGAGGAGAACCGCGACGGCCACAACGAGAACCATTCCTGGAACAACGGGGTCGAGGGTGAGACATCGGACAAGGCGATCCTGAAGAAACGTCGGCAGGATGTCGAAGCCCTGCTCTCGACCCTCTTTGCCAGCCGCGGCGCCGTGATGCTGACGGCGGGCGACGAATTCGGCCGCAGCCAACGCGGCAACAACAATGCCTATTGCCAGGACAATGCGCTGACCTGGCTCGACTGGTCTGGGGCGGACGAGGAGCTGATCGAAACCACCGTACGGCTTGCCGCCATGCGCCAGCGTTTCTCCTGCTTCATGGACACCTCGACACTGACCGGAAACGGCGATGTCAGCTGGCTGAATACAGAGGGGCTGCCCATGACCGTCGCCGACTGGGAAACGCCCGATCTCGGCGCCTTCGCGATGCTGCTCGCGTCCATCGATCGTGAGACCGGCAAGGACTGCCGTGTGGCCGCCCTGTTCAATCGATCCACCGAGCCGCAGGACTTCGTGCTCCCCGCACAAGACAAACGCAAATGGCGCCGCCTCGAGACGGGTCGAAGCGCCGCGAAGATCAGCGTGAGGGCCCGCAGCGTGGATTTCTGGGTCGAAGCCTGAGTTTTTGACGACCAGTGACGTTAGCCTCTTCCGCCTGACATGAACCGGCTGTAGCCTGCGGGAATTATTGAAGGATCAGGTTCTTTTCATGCCGCAAGAGATTTCGCTCAAGGACGTACCGGGCCTCGTCGGCACCGTGGTCGGCGTATCCGACTGGATCACGGTGGACCAGCCGATGATCGACGCCTTCGCCGGCGCCACCATGGACCATCAGTTCATCCACACCGACCCCATCCGCGCCGCAGCAGAGACGCCCTTCGGCGGCACCATCGCTCACGGTTTCCTGACGGTCTCGCTTCTGTCGGCGATGAACTACAACTGCCTGCCCAAGATCCGTGAACAGACGCTCGGCATCAACTACGGCTTCGACAAGCTGCGCTTCATGTCGCCGGTGAAGACTGGCAAACGCATTCGCGGCTCCTTCAAGCTCGCCGAAGCCCGCTTTCGCGGCGCCGGCATGCTGATGAACACCTACGAGGTGACGGTCGAGATCGAGGACGAGCGCAAGCCGGCGCTGACCGCCGATTGGATCACGATTTCCCAGTTCGACCCGAAGGATCGGCCGGAAGGCGTCTGACACGAAAGGCGCCTCAGACCATGACCGACGACCGCAGCGAACTGATCCGCCAGAGTTTCCGCCGTCAGGCCAAGGCCTGCGCCGATCTCGGCTCCCCTTTCACCGCACGGCTGTGCACACTGGCGGCCGAACGGCTGACCGATACGACGCCCGTCGGCGCCACGGTCCTCGGCTGGCCGGGCAATCCTGACGGCACCGGCGATGCGCTGGCACTCAGGCTGGCCGGCACACTGCATGCCCTGGTCCGATCCGGCCAGGACCCAGCCCTGGCGGCGGTCTATCCCCCGCATACCGCCGACGATGATACGCTCTGGGCCGCCTTGGAAGCCGCCTTGCGCCGCGACGAAGCCTTCATACTGGAGCGCCTGAAATCCGCCCCACAGACCAACGAGGTGCGCCGTTCCTCCGCCCTGCTCCCCGGCTTCCTGACCATCGCCGCGCAGACCGGCAAACCGCTGATCCTCTCGGAAGTCGGTGCAAGTGCGGGGCTGAACCTGCAATGGGACCGCTACCGCAACCAACTGGGAAACTTCCGCTGGGGCAAGGCCTCCGCCGTCGAACTCGCCCCACGCTGGGAAGGCCCGCCGCCACCGCAAGCCGCAATCGAGATCACCGACCGCGCCGGCTGCGACCTGAACCCGCTCGACCCAGCCTCTGAAGACGACCGCCTGCGGCTCTTCTCCTATATCTGGGCCGACCAGCAGGACCGCCTCGACCGCACGGCAGCAGCGCTCGAAATGGCAACCGAAAGCGGCTTGAAGGTCGAAAAGGCCGATGCCATCGGCTGGCTGCGGCACCGTCTGGCAACGCCCCGCTCAGGGCTGACGCACGTGATCTACCACACCATCGCCTGGCAATATCTGCCGCCGGCGCTGAAGGCCGAAGGTGAAGCGCTGATCGCCAACGCCGGCAGCCGCGCGACGGAAGCCGCGCCCCTTGCCCGCTTGCAACTGGAGGCCGACGGCAAGCCGGAGGGGGCGGCAATCCTGCTCACGCTGTGGCCATCAGGCGAGACTCGCGAGATCGGCCGCGCGGATTTTCATGGGCGTTGGGTGAAATGGGTGGGGTGGGAAAGTTGAGCCGCTTGAGTTGGACAGAGCCGGTCTCACGTCTACTATCGGTCCAAACCGGTCATGGCGGCAGCACTTAAAGACAAAGCTCTGCTCGCTCCGGTTCGGTCGGCAGCGCCTTGTGCGCCGGGCCCATCAGCAGATAGCGTCCGCGGTAGAGTCTCATATCGCTGCGCTCTTGAATCTTGCTCCGTCTAAGACCTCCCGTGTGTGGAGGTAGTGATATCGAGGCCGCTTATGTTACACAAATTTCCAACAATAGCCCTGGCAGCAATCCTCTTTTGTAACTTTGCAACAGTCTCCAAGTCGTCGGAATTGCAGGATGCTGACTATGCTAGCGCGACAGATTTGGTGTCCAAGGGCGATTGTCAGAGGGCATGGGAGTTGATTCGAGACTCCATTGTCACGCAGCCGGCAGTCTTAGATAGTTTCTTAACGTTCGCGTTCAGCAATGATTTTCGTGTATATCCTTCCATGGAGGATGAGGAAGAATTCGCAAAATTCTTTATCGCGGTGTCGATATCTAATTCTGAGAAATTAGACACTAGCGCGCTGAACTTCATTGACTCCGCTTTATTCCAAATTATTGATAAAGATGCGAAAAGCGCATTTCTTAACTACGAAATTGAAGGGACGCATTGCAGAGAGGAAGCTTTTTTCTCTTTGGAGCGTAAAGCGGTAGGCGAATATTTAAAAGAATTTGTTGCATCTATGTCGGATGTACATAGCTACGGCTATTGCCCACCTGGCATGGGCAAACGACGAAAGCCTTAGGCCTTCCTTGATTTCCACAGAAGCAACAGCGCATGTCCTGAAGACTCACGGAATTTTCTATTCCCTGTAGTCTTTGGGAGGTTCCCGGGTTTCAGATCAACTTGGTTCTTTCGCCCAGGCTGCCAAAGCGGTCAGTTTCCGCCCGGTCCCAAATTGGGAGACCCCTTGCGTCGACCGAATGTCCGTTTTTGGAACGAAGCGGTCATCAGCTCTCCACACCTCCGAGCCACGTGCTACCTCGCAATGCCGTCCACGCGCTTGCGCCGAAGTCACCATCAAACGCAAAAAGGCCGGGTCACCCCGGCCTCCTCAAATCCCGTCTAACATCCCCGTCCCTCAGAGCGAGGCATCCTCCGCACCCTCGGCCAGCATGCCAAACGCATACTCCGCAAAGGACCGCCAGCATTCGACCCGGAACATATCCTCCTCAACCCGGTAGAGGATGATCTCGATCCTGCCAAACACCGAGCGGGTGAAGTGGGCAGGTTTGGACCAGTCAACCGCTTGAGTTGAATAGAACCGCATAGTTGCGCCGCCCGTAGAATATGTTGGTGATCTCCACGCCACCGTTCTCCACGACGTAAAGCACAATTGCACTATGTTCGAACGGCACCATGCGCAGCCCCGGAGCCAGATCCTCCCGTGACACTCCGCCATGGGGAATATCACCGATCTTCTCGCAGCGCGCACGAATACGACCGACATAGCGTCTTGCCGTCACCGGTGACTGACTGAGCGACAGCACGAACGCGAATATGTCTCGAAGATCGGTCAACGCCTCGGGGCGAAAACGGACCTTAGCGCGCCGCACGTCCCGACACCGGTCGCGCCTCGGCCATCATCTCGTCAAGTGCGGCATCCACCTCTTCCATGCTGAGGCTTGGCCGGGGGTCATCAATCGACCGGCGCACACGCAGCCGGATGGCCTCAAGCTGCTGAGCCGGGTCGTCCGCCGTTTGGTGCCAAGCCTCGATTGCGGCAAGCACAGCCTCGTCCGCAGACGCAAAACCGCCGACCTCGACAAGGTCGTCCACAGCCTTCAGGGTCTCGTTTCGCAAAGATTTCATCAAACCTGACTTCCATGCTGCGCAATCGCGACCTCACAATAGCATGCGGAAAACATCGACGCGAGATCCACGCCAAACGCAAAAAAGGCCGGGTCACCCCGGCCTCCTCAAACCTCTTCAAACACCAGCCCCTCAGAGCGAGGCATCCTCCGCACCTTCGGCCAGCATGCCGAACGCATACTCCGCAAAGGACCGCCAGCATTCGACCCGGAACGTCTCGTCCTCGACGCGGTAGAGGATGATCTCGATCTTGCCGAAGACGGTGCGTGTCACCGCACCCACCGGGAAGGCGGCGAGCGACAGGTCAAGTGGGCAGGCCGCGTTCAGCGTGTCGGCGGCAGCCGGACCGGAGACGATGATCGCGGTGTTGCGGTGGGAAATGTCCGTCGCCGAGTGAACCACGCCGGAGGCGGCGCAGTCGGTCATCGGCGTGTCACCCTTCTCGTCGATCAGGAACCATTCGTCCGGACCGATCCAGAAGGCCGTGCGCCCCTTGGCCGAGGCGGAGGTCTTGGGCTTTGTCGGCAGCTTCAGACCGAGCGTCTTGGAGAGGCCTGCGACGGCATCGGCGCCTGCGCGCAGCGACACGCGGGTCGCGGGAAGTGCCGGCGTTAACCGCACCTTGGCGCTGCCGCCGTGGAGGCCGGCGAGAACGGGTTTGCGCTCTGCAACAGACATATCAGCCATGGATGCGGCCTCCTTCCTTGTCAACGAACACCATGTCGGTCACTTCGACCGCGATGGTCTTGTCCTTCATCGGCACATAAAGCGTCTCGCCCATGCGGGCGCGTCCACCGGCCACCATCGCAATCGCAATCGAGCGACCGAGGTTTTCCGACCAGTAGGACGAGGTGACATGACCGAGCATGGTCATCGGCTTCGGCTGGTTCGGGTTGGCGACGATCTGCGCGCCCTCTTCCAGCACTTCGCTCGGATCCTTGGTGAAGATGCCGACGAGCTGCTTGCGGCCTTCCTTGACGAGGTCAGGACGCTTCATGCCGCGAATGCCGACAAAGTCGGTCTTCTTCTTCGACACCGCCCAGGAAAGGCCGGCATCGTCAGCCGTCAGGGTGCCGTCGGTGTCCTGGCCAACGATGATATAGCCCTTTTCAGCACGCAGCACGTGCATGGTCTCGGTGCCATAGAGGCAAGCACCAAGTGATTGCGCGCGCTCCCAGATTTGTCTGAAGACGTCAGCACCGAAATCGGCAGGTACGTTGACTTCGAAACCGAGTTCGCCGGTGAACGACACGCGGAAGAGCCGCGTCGGCACGCCGCAGAACTTGCCTTCGGCCACGCTCATATGCGGGAAGGCTTCGTTCGAGATGTCGATGCCCTCGACAAAAGGCGCGATGATGTCGCGCGCCCTCGGACCCTGGACGGCTATGACCGCCCACTGTTCGGTGGTCGAGGTGAGCCAGACCTTCAGATGCGGGAATTCCGTCTGCAGATAGTCTTCCATGTGATGCATGACACGCGGCGCACCGCCGGTCGTCGTCGTCACGTGGAAGCGGTCCTCGGCCAGACGCCCGACAACGCCATCGTCATAGATGAAGCCATCTTCGCGGGTCATGATGCCATAACGCGCCTTGCCGGGCTTCAGCGTGTCCCAGGCATTCGTATACATCAGGTTCAGGAACTCGGCGGCATCGGGACCGACCACCTCTATCTTGCCGAGCGTCGAGGCGTTGAACACGCCGGCTGCCTCGCGCACCGTCTTGCATTCGCGGTTGACGGCGGCATGCATGTCCTCGCCCGCCTTGGGATAGTACCAGGCGCGCTTCCAGTTGCCGACATCTTCATAGACGGCGCCCTGAGAGACTTCATAGGCATGCATCGGCGTCTTGCGCACGGGGTCAAACAGCGCATCGCGCGAATGGTTGATCAGCGTGCCGAAGGTGACAGGCGTGTAGGGCGCGCGGAAGGTGGTGAGCCCGACCTGCGGGATCTCCTTGCCGAGCACTTCCGCCGCAATGGCAAGACCATGCATGTTGGACAGCTTGCCCTGGTCGGAGGCCATGCCGTTCGTCGTGAAGCGCTTGATATGCTCGATCGAATGCATGCCTTCGCGCACAGCCAGACGAATATCTTTGGCGCAGACATCGTGCTGGAAGTCGACGAAGGCCTTGACGTTGTCCTCGCGGCCAGCGCCTTCGGCAGCGCCGATCATGCCCCCGGTCCAGGCATGGGCATTGGCACCGGAGATAGAGATTGAAGGCGTCTCGGTCGCACCGGCAGCCTTGGCCGAGGAAAGGCCGGCAGCCGTTGCCTCGTCGAGCAGCGCCTGCAGATCGTCAGTGCCGTTGCAGCCACCGACGGAGACACAATCCTGAACATAAACATCAGGCAGGAAGCGGTCGTTTGCCGCGTCATATTTCAGCTTGCCGCGCGACTGCGAGAACATGTGCACCGACGGCGTCCAGCCGGCCGACATCAAGAGCGCATCGACCTCGATCTTGCGGGTGGAACCGCCGCCATTGCGACGAACGGTGATCGAGCGAACGCGCAGGCGGCCAGCCGTGTCGACAACACCATGGCCGGTCAGCACTTCGATGCCAAGCGCACGCGCCTGGGCCAGAACGCCCTCGCCCGGCTTTTCGCGGGCATCGACGATGACGGGAACGGACACGCCCGCCTTCTTGAGATCGATCGCCGCTTCATAGGCCGAGTCATGCGCCGTGTAGACGCCCACCTTGGCACCGACAGCGACGCCGAAATGGTTGAGATAGGTGCGGCCGGCAGCTGCCAGCATGATGCCCGGGCGGTCGTTGTTGGCGAATACCATGTGCCGTTCGATCGAACCGCTGGCGATGATCACGCGCTTGGCACGCACCTGCCACAGCCGCTCGCGCGGCTGGTTCTTGGAGGGCTTGGCGATATGGTCGGTGACACGTTCGACCAGCGCCACGTAATTGTGGTTGTGATAGCCAAACGCCGTGGTACGCGTAAGCACCGTGACATTCGGCATGCCCTTCAGCTTCGCGACGGTCGCTTGCGCCCAGTCCCAGCCGCTCTGGCCGTCGACGGTCGCGCCCGTGTCGAAGTGGAAGGCACCGCCCATGTCCGGCTGCTCGTCGACAACAATGACGCGCACGCCCGTCTGGGCGGCGGCGAGCGCCGAAGCGATACCGGCGGCACCGCCACCAATCACCAGCACGTCGCAATAGGCGTAACGGTTGGCGTAATGATCCGGATCGGCTTCCTTCGGCGCATGGCCGAGGCCGGCCGCGCGACGGATGAAGGGCTCATAGATCTGGTGCCAGGCAGCCTTCGGCCACATGAAGGTCTTGTAGTAGAAGCCGGCAGCGAAGAAGGGCGACAGCAGGTTGTTGACCTCGCCGATGTCGAGCGACAGCGACGGCCAGCGGTTTTGCGTCTCGATCTTCATCCCGTCGAAGACTTCCTGCACGGTCGCCCGCACATTCGGCTGGCGGCGGGCAGCGTCACGCGAGACGTCGAGCAGCGCATTCGGCTCTTCCGGACCTGCGGTCAGGATACCGCGCGGACGGTGATACTTGAACGAGCGGCCGGAGAGATGCATGCCGTTGGCGATCATGGCAGACGCCACGGTATCGCCTTCGTAAGCGGTCAGCGTGCGGCCATCGATGGTGAAGCGCGCGGTCAGAGCCGGCGTCAGGCGGCCCTTGCCGGGAATACGGTTGGCAGCGCTCATGCCTTCTCTCCCTTCGATGCAGACGGGGCAACCAGTGTTGCAGGATCGGGCATGGGTTCACCGGCCTTGTAGGTCAGCAGGATCTTGTCGGAGATGGTGTCGCGGGCCGCGTTGAAGAAGCGACCGCAGCCATGGATATGGCGCCAGCGCTCGAAGATGAGACCCTTCGGGTTGTCGCGCAGGAAGAAGTAGTCGGCGAATTCCTCGTCCGTGATCGAGGCAATATCGGCGGGACGCGCGATATGCGCTTCACCGGCGGCGCGAAACTCGAGCTCTGCGCGCTCTTCTTCGCAATAGGGGCATTTGATGACCAGCATGATGGACGATCCCTAATTCAGTGCGCCACGGCAGCGGCGGCTGCCTCGTCGATGAGGCGGCCGGTGCGGAACCGGTCGAGCGTCAGACCCTGGGCCAGCCGATGCGGCTCGCCCTTGGCGATGAGGTGTGCGAACAGGTTGGCAGACCCCGGCGTCGCCTTGAAGCCGCCCGTACCCCAGCCGGCATTGACGAAGAGGTTCGGAACCGGCGTGACGCTCTGGATCGGCGAACGGTCGGCCGTGTTGTCGGTGATCCCGCCCCACTGGCGCATCATCTTCACACGACGGAACATCGGGAAGAGCTCGCAGATGGCATCAAGCGTATGCGTGATGATCTGCATGCCGCCAGTCTGGCTGTAGGAGTTGTACTGGTCGGTACCGGCCCCGATGACCAGCTCGCCCTTGTCCGACTGCGAGATATAGGCATGCACGGTGTTCGACATGACCACGCAGGGGAAAATCGGCTTCAGCGGCTCGGAGACAAGAGCCTGCAGCGGCGTCGAGTGAACCGGGAGACGAACGCCCGCCATGCCCATGACGACGGAGGAATGGCCGGCAGCGGAAACGCCGATCTTCTTCGCGCCGATGAAGCCCTTCGTCGTGTCGACGCCAGTCACTTCACCATTCGGGCCACGGCGGATGCCGGTGACTTCGCAGTTCTGGATGATGTGCACGCCGCGATCCGAGGCCGCACGCGCAAAGCCCCAGGCAACCGCATCGTGACGGGCGGTACCGCCGCGACGCTGAAGTGCTGCACCATTGATCGGGTAGCGGGCATTCTTCGAGATATCGAGCGGCGGGCAAAACGCCTTGGCCTGCTCCGGCGTCAGCCACTCATTGTCGATGCCGTAGAGATTGTTGGCATTCACATGCCGCTTGAACGACTGCTGGTCATGCACATTGTGCGACAGCATCATCACGCCGCGCGGCGAATACATGACATTGTAGTTGAGGTCCTGGCTCAAGCCCTCCCAGAGCTTCAGCGAATGCTCGTAAATGTCCATGCTCTCTTCATAGAGATAGTTGGACCGGATGATCGTCGTGTTACGGCCGGTATTGCCACCGCCGAGCCAGCCTCTTTCAATCACAGCGACATTGGTGATGCCGTGCTCCTTGGCCAGATAATAGGCGGCGCCCAGACCATGGCCACCGGCACCGATGATGATCACGTCATAGGACTGCCGCGGCTCGGGAGAGACCCACTGAGCCTCCCATCCCTTGTGGGCACGCATGGCCTCACGGACAACGGCAAAGACCGAATATTTGCGCATTCGCCTTAAACTCCTGTGGTTCAGGCACTGGGGTAGGACGATACTCCTCGCAAATCAATATGCGCTATGACGTCCGTTTTGCGACGCAATGCCACCCGGCTTTCGACACATCCCCGTCCGCCTGCTCCAGCGAGAAATTAATCGGCTGCAGGGCTTGCGCCATATGGACTTTTGAGGGCGGATCTGCTATTTCGCACCCCAATCGCCGGACTCAATTGGCCGCGCGAAGCAATTTGCTGTTTCCGTGGATGCGACCTCCATCGACGGAAGGACCAACCCTAAGAACCAAAGGAACGGGATAAACGTGCAGGTACTAGTCCGCGACAACAACGTTGACCAGGCGCTCCGCGCTCTCAAGAAGAAGCTTCAGCGCGAAGGCGTCTTCCGCGAAATGAAGATGCACGATTTCTTCGAAAAGCCATCTGAGAAGCGTGCCCGCGAAAAGGCCGAGGCTGTTCGTCGCGTCCGCAAGCTGGCGCGCAAGAAGATGCAGCGCGAAGGCCTCCTGCCGGCTGCACGCGGCCGTTGATCGGCCCCGTTTTAGACGTTTTTCTGTGAAATAAGGGCGGGGGCGAAACGAATCGCCGCCGCTCTTTTGATATCCAACACGAACTAACGCTGTCACCGGGCCTTCAATGGCGCTGGCAGCGGCCGGATGATGCGCTCCATGATGAACAGCCTTGTGCTCCCGACCGCCCTCACCGCCATCAGCAGCAAACGCCTGATCACAGCGACCGCCCTTGCCGGCGTTCTGGCTCTGAGCGGTTGCGCGACGACGACGGAAACGACGGATGTGATCCGCATCGATCGTGCCCAGGGTTCGGAAGAAAACATCGCCTCCCTGTCGGCCGTCATCCAGTCCAATCCGCGCGATCCGGAAGGCTACAATGTGCGTGGCTCGGCTTACGGCCGCGCCGGCCAGTTCCGCCAGGCGCTGGACGATTTCAACACCGCCCTGCAGATCAATCCGCAATTCTACCAGGCCTATGCGAACCGCGCGCTGGTCTACCGCAACATGGGCAAGCCCGTCGAAGCGGCTGCCGACTACAATTCGGCCCTTAAGATCAATCCGAATTACGACGTCGCCTATATCGGCCGTGGCAATATCTACCGCCAGGCCGGCCGTGTTGACGAGGCCTTCGGCGACTTCAACCGCGCCATCCAGCTCAACACCACCGATGGCCGCGCCTATCACAATCGCGGGCTGATCTACCAGCTGCGTGGCGATCACGCCAAGGCGATCGACGACTTCTCCAAGGCGATCTCGCTGTCGCCGAGCGCGCCGGAACCCTATAACGGCCGTGGCGTCTCCTATATCGCGCTGAACGACGACGAAAACGCCTTTGCCGACTTCAACCATGCCATCGAGCTGAACGACAAGCTCGCCGAGGGCTGGGCCAACCAGGCGCTGGTCTATGAGCGTCGTGGCGACAAGGCCCGCGCGGCGAAGTCTTATTCGCACGCCCTGCAGCTCGACCCGAAGTATGAGCCTGCCAAGCAGGGTCTTGCCCGTACACGCGGCACGACCTGATCGCAGCAGAAAGCCAGTATCCATCAACGAACGGCGGGGAGACCCGCCGTTTTTTTATGCGCCCCGCGACAGCGGAAACGGCCCGCAGACAACAAAAAAGGGCGACCCGCCTGGGGTCGCCCTTGATAAGATCAGACGTCGAAGACGCCCGGCAGACACTCAACGCAGCAGGAAGACGCCCGCGACGCTCAGCACGATCCAGATGAAGGTGCCGCCGAGGAAGCCTGCGCCGCCAAAGAAGCCGGCAGCCATGGCCAGCATCAGCGCAACGATGATAGCGGTGCCGTATTTTGCGCCGGCGATGAAAAGATCATAGGTCTTGTCGTGTTCCCGGTAGTCCATCGAAGCACCGATTTCGACAGGACCAGAATGCTCTTCGCTCATATTCGATCTCCCAGTTCAATCGCGGGCCGCACCGGTGGAGAATCTGATCCCACACCGCAAACGGTGAATTTTCGTCTTTTTCCGCATACACAAAGGTCAGACCGAGCGCAATCGCAACTCGCGACCTGAGTCAATAATCCAGTCCCGCAATTGCGCCGCTGATCTTGCCGTTGGCCACAAGCCGCGCCGATGGCAGGATTGTCAGCGGATCGAACGCGCTGCGCTTATCCTGCCGTCCGAACATCAAGCGCCGCTCGTGAACGCCGGAATCGAAGAACGGATAGCGCCGCAGCAGCTTGTCGCCTGTCGTATGGGTATTCGTTGCCATCAGCGTCAGTTCCAGGCCGTAAATCTCGGTCATGCGCCGATCGACGACGGTCTCGGCATAGAAGACGCGTTTATAGAAAGCGGCGTGGTGCGGCCGCACATGTTGCAACACACGGTCGGCCTTGAAATAGGCGGCCGCCACGATGCTGGGTCGAAGCGTGATATAGGGCAAGACCGGCATTTCGCCCGCCACGTCAGGGTCGACCGCAAAGCGCGCAGGATCAATCAAGGTCAGCCCTGCGTCGAGATAGGCCTCCATGACATCCGGGAAGACCCCGGCCGACTGCGACAGAGTATGCTGCGGCGTCACATGGTGAAGCCGAATCGTGCTGACCAGTTCTTCAAAGTAATAGATGCCGAAGACGAAGGCATGCGGATCGAAGTCGGCATCGTCGATCATGCTGGGAACGGCGACGGGCAGCACATTGGCCGCCTTGTAAGCCTTGTAGCGGAGCTGTTCGATCGCCTCCAGATCTTCACTTGTTTCGACCCGCCGATATTCGACATGGTCGAGATATCGCATCAGTCGTTCTGAAAACCCTTCAAGTTCCATGGCCTCAACTCATTACGCTTCACCGGATTCAAGGGCTATCACGCAACGTTAATCAATATCTCCCCCCAAAATTAACAGATTATTAAGCTTGTTATTTTTAAGGTTAACGTCAAAAGACTGCGCGCCGCGCAGATCTGGTCGCTCCTTTATTACATTCGGAATTACGCGACGGAGGCGCCGCCCGTGCCTTTGCGGCTCTCCACCTCGCGCGCCAGCTCGATGACGGCGGCCGGACTGATCGGCATGGAGAAGACATAGCCCTGGATCAGGTCCGCGCAGTGATGCTTGGACAGAAGTGCCAGCTGCTCGCGGTTTTCCACACCTTCGACGACGATGCTGAGGTCCAGGCCGCGGCTGAGGCTGACGATGCCGCGCAGCAGCTTGAATCGTCGCTGGTTCTCCCCGATGTCGCGCACAAAGGAGCGGTCGATCTTCACCACGTCGATCGGGAGCGTGTCGAGATAGCTGAGGCTAGAGAAGCCGGTCCCGAAATCGTCTATGGCAATGGTGATCCCGAGCGACCGCAGCTCTTCCAGGATCGCACGCGCCGACGACAGTTCCTCGATCAGACTGCTTTCGGTCACTTCCAGATGCAGGCGATTTGCAGAAAAACCAGTCTCGGCAAGGATCGCCTTGACGCTGTCCACGAGGCCGGCTGAGCGCAAATCATGCACAGAGAGATTGACGGAGACCCCGATGCTGGCGGGCCAGATTCGACAGTCGATGCAGGCCTGCCGCAGCACATGGCTGGTGATGGACGAGACGATGCCCATCTCCTCGGCGATCTGGATGAAGATGTTCGGCGCAATCGCGCCCTTCTCCGGATGGTACCAGCGCGCAAGCGCTTCGCAGCATCTCAGTTCACGACCGTCGGGCGTGAACATCGGCTGATAGACCACCGTGATATCGCCATTCTCGACCGCAGCCCGAAGATCCTCCTTCAGGCGCTGGCGCTCGAGATAACGGGCATCCATCTCCTCGACGAAAAGCGTGAACTGCCCCTTCGACCGCGCCTTGGATTCGAACAGCGCGATATCCACCTTGACCGGCCAGTCGTCCATCGACAGCGCTTCGCTGTCGAAGATCGCGGCACCGGCCGAGAAGGACACCGGAAGTCGCAGGCCCTCGACATCGCAAGGGCCGCTGGCCGCCTCATGAACGGCCCGCATCTCGGCCTCAAGGTCCGCCCGGTTGTCGACATTCGGAAAGAACAGCACGAACTGGTCACCGACGAGATGCCCGACAATGGCCTTGCCGGCGACCAGCGCCGTCAGCCTGTTGGCAAGGGCCGTCAGCAGTCGATCGCCGGTCAGGTGCCCCCTGAGATCGTTGACGTGTTTGAAGTCGGCGACATCAAGGATCATGAAGCCGACGGACGCACCGAAGCTGTCCGTCTGGTCCATCCGCTCGCGCACGAGTTCGCCGAAATAGCCGCGCTGAGGCAACCCCGTCAGGGCGTCGTAACGGGCCATGTGCAGGATCTTCCGGTCGGCCCTCACCCGTGCCGTCACATCTTCGAAGATCAGCACGACACCGCCCTCGGCCCGTCGATTGGCCGAGAACTCCAGCACCAGGCCTTCGGAGAAATGCATCTGGGCACGGCTCGAAAGTCCCTGCGTCATCTGTGCAAGCTGCTTTTGCAGGAGGCTCGGCATCGAACCGTCGACAAAGGTGTGGCGCACCCCGTAGCGCAGCACGACGTCGAGATCACATCCGACCAGACGTTGGCGGTCACCCAGATGCAGCAATTCGCAGGCCTTGCGATTGATGACCTCGATCCGGTTGTCCGGATCGAGCATCAACAGCCCATGCGTCATGTTGCTGAGCGCCGTATCGAAACGGTCGGCGATCTTCGCCATCTCGCGCGAGGCGATGACGTTTTCGTACAGGAACTCGCGCACCCCGTTCGCCATCGCCCGCGTGGTGAGGAAGAAGGGGATGAGCATCAGGGACAAAAGCCCCTTGAAAAGGTCCTGCGCCAGGAGGCTGCCAATGACCATCGGGGTGCAGCATGCCAGCGTCTGCAGGTCGACGGCGAGACGCGAGCCGTAGTTGCGCCCGACCACCGAAACCATCGAGCCCATGGTCACGGCAATGCAGGCCAGTTCCGCGAACGTATCGTTGAAGGCAAGCATGGCATAGCCGCTGCCGATGCCCAGGATCGCCGCAGTCGATGCGCCGCCGATCACGTAACGCATCTCCCATCCGGCAATCGCCGCGCGCGTCAGGCTCGACTTGTCGACCTGGTCGAACTGCTTGAAGGAATAGATGCGATAGGCGAAGACCGCCGCAAAGCAGCCGCAGAGAAAGAGATAGAAGGCGGCATTCGTCTGCAGATAGACGACGAGATAGGTGAGGATATGGACGACCATGCCGGTGAACAGGGTCGACCGGTTGCCGAACAGCGAACTGACGAAGGACAGATAGACGTCCGACGGCACATTGAGCTCGCGCCCTTTCTCGGCTCTCATGATCTGCCTCCCGGCAAGGTTGGACGCAAAACGCCAGTCGCCAATCGAAGTTTCAAGGCCCCGTTTCGCTCCGTCCCAAAGTGATCGCGAAAGCCGTGTTCCAAATCGCCACAGTCTTGCCCATGCTTACCTGTCATTAAATGTGCACTGCTTCGAAGCGGGACGCAAACCCGTACACGAGAACCTGTTAAAGTCGGGCAAGCACAACCCGTAAAATTCTCCTGAATTCCGCAGCGACCCTGAGATGTGGCCTACACCGAAAGCCATAGGACTTTCGTCGGCTATGCCCTTCGCAAAAGGGTACTCCAGTTGCACCTAACAGACCCATGCTCTAAGGACGAAAGGACACGGGGAGAAAAACAATGACCGTTTTATTGGCTGTTTCGCGGCTGATCGATGCGATCAACGGCGTCATCGGACGTTCGGTATCCTGGCTGCTCTTGGCTGCAGTTCTGATCAGCGCCGGCAATGCCGTCATCCGCAAGGCATTCGACATATCATCCAACGCCTGGCTGGAATTGCAATGGTATCTGTTTGGCACAGTATTCATGCTGGCCGCCGCCTATGCGTTGCAGCGGAACGAGCACATCCGCATCGACATCCTGTCCAGCAACTGGAGTGCACGCACCCGCAGCTGGATCGATCTCATCCTGCACATCATCTTCCTCGTACCTTTCTCCGGGCTGATGGCCTATCTGGCCTGGCCCTGGTTCTGGCGCTCCTTCTTCAGCGGCGAGATTTCATCGAGCGCCGGCGGTCTGATCATCTGGCCTGCCAAGGCCGCAATCCTGCTCGGCTTTCTGCTGCTGACCGCCCAGGCCTTCTCGGAGATCATCAAGCGCGCAGCCGTTCTGATGGGCATCATCGACGATCCACTGGCAGCCCCTGCCCCATCGGAAAGCGCGGAGGTTTGAGATGATTGACCTGATCGCCCACAACCTCGCCCCGATCATGTTCACCACCGTGATGGCCATGCTTCTGCTTGGTTATCCGGTCGCCTTCACGCTCGCCGCTGGCGGCCTGATCTACTTCGTGCTCGGTGTCGAACTCTCGCATATCTCCTCCGAGATCCGCCTGTTCTGGCCACTTCTGCAATCGCATCCCGAACGCATCTTCGGGATCATGTACAACGACACACTGCTGTCGATCCCCTTCTTCACACTGATGGGCATCATTCTCGAACGATCGCGCATGGCTGAAGACCTGCTCGACACGATCGGGCAATTGTTCGGCCCCGTGCGCGGAGGTCTCGCCTATGCCGTCATTCTGGTCGGCGCCCTGCTTGGCGCCACCACGGGTGTCGTCGCAGCCTCCGTCATGGCCATGGGCCTGATCTCGCTGCCGATCATGCTGCGCTACAAGTACAACGGCCCACTGGTGTCGGGCACCATCGCCGCTTCCGGCACACTGGCCCAGATCGTGCCGCCGTCGCTCGTTCTGATCGTCATGGCCGATCAGCTCGGCCGGTCGGTCGGCGACATGTATGTCGGCGCGCTGTATCCGGCGCTGATGATCATCGCCGCCTACTGCCTCTATATTTTCGTGATCACCATGATCAAGCCGGAATGGGCGCCCGCCCTTCCGCGTGAAGCGCGCACGCTCGGCGATGGCGTCACCTCGCTCTTCATCATGATCGCAATCGGCGTGGCGCTCTACTTCCTCGGCCATGAGCTTCTGTTCACCGGCATCGAGAGCCCGGAATGGCAGATGGTGGCAGCCCTCGCCTTCGGCGTTCTCACCGTCTACATCTGCGCCCTGATCAATCGCGGCATGAACCTCAATGTCATCTCGCGTCTCGCCCAGCAGGTGATCATCGTCATGGTGCCGCCGCTGGCCCTGATCTTCCTCGTGCTCGGCACCATCTTCCTCGGCATCGCCACGCCGACCGAAGGCGGCGCCATGGGGGCTGCCGGCGCCATGATCATCGCGGCTGCCAAGGGCCGCATGTCGATCGGCATCCTGAAGAATGCCCTCGACGCCACGACAAGGCTTTCCGCCTTCGTCATGATGATCCTGATCGGCGCCCGCGTCTTTGGCCTCACCTTCTACGGCATCAATGGCAATGTCTGGATCGAGGACCTGATGCTGGCGCTTCCCGGTGGCGAATACGGCTTCCTGATCGTCGTCACCATCATCGTCTTCATCCTCGGCTGCTTCCTCGATTTCTTCGAGATCGCCTTCATCATGGTGCCGCTGCTGGCCCCCGTCGCCCAGAGCCACGGCATCGACCTCGTCTGGTTCGGCATCATCCTCGGCATCAATCTGCAGACCTCGTTCCTGACCCCGCCCTTCGGCTTCTCGCTCTTCTACCTGCGCTCGGTCGCGCCGGAAGGGCAATGGAAGGACAAGGTGACAGGGGAACTGAGAGACGGCATCAGGACGCTCGATATCTACAAGGGCGTCGTCCCCTTCATCATCATCCAGTTCCTGGCGATCATGGCCGTCATCGCATTCCCCGGGCTGGTGATGCACTACAAGGGAGAAGCGGTCGTCACCGATCCGAACACGATCGAGATCAAGATCCCGGAACAGTCCAACCCCGGTGGCGCAGCCGGCCCGAATTTCGGTCTGCCGCCGATCGGCAGCGAAGGACAGGCACCGGCCGCAGGGCAAGCGCCGACCCTCGGCCTGCCACCGCTGGACTTCGGCGGCGGTGCGGCACCGGCCACCACGCCGGCCCCGCCACCCGCGCTCGGCCTGCCGCCGCTTGAGCTGGGCACGCCACCGGCCGCCCAGCCGGCCACTCCCGCACCGGCCCCTGCGCCCGCGATCGACCTCAGCAAGCCTCCGGTCATCAACTGACAGGCAGTCCAGAGCCCTGCTCAATCGGGCGGGGCTCACAGATGGGCAGACAACAAAAAGCCCTGGTCGAGATCCTCGACCAGGGCTTTTCGCATTCAAAGCGGGCGTCAGCTCAGAGCTTGCCGGCGCGCTGCTGGATCATCATGAAGGTGTCGAAGGTGTATTCGCCGACCTGCGCCCAGAGATAGGCGTCCTTCTTGAAAGCCAGCTGGTCTTCATAGGTCTTCTTGAAGAACGGGCTCTGCGCCGAAAGTTCGGCATAGATCTCGGTCGCTGCCGTGTAGCAGGCTTCCATGATCTCCTGGCTGAACGGACGCAGCACTGTCCCTTCGGAGACCAGCTGCTTGAGCGCGGGCGGGTTCTTGGTATCGTATTTCGCCATCATGTTGGTATTGGCGAAGGCGCAGGCATCGGTCAGTACGGCCTGATAGTGCTTCGGCAGGCTGTTGTACTTTTCCAGGTTGAAGAAGGCATGCACGACCGGGCCGCCTTCCCAGAAACCGGGATAGTAGTAGTACTTCGCCACCTTGTGGAAGCCGAGCTTGGAATCGTCATAGGGGCCGACGAATTCAGCCGCATCGATCGTGCCCTTTTCCAGCGCCGGATAGATGTCGCCACCGGCAAGCTGCTGCGGCACGACGCCGACCTTTTCCAGAACCTTGCCGGCGAGACCGGCAATGCGCATCTTCAGACCCTTGAGGTCATCGACCGTATTGATCTCCTTGCGGAACCAGCCGCCCATCTGCACGCCGGTATTGCCGGCCGGCAGACCGTAGAGGCCCTGGGTTGCATAGAATTCGTTCATCAGCGTATTGCCGTTGCCCTGGTTGAACCAGGCATTCGACATGCGGGCATTGAGACCGAAAGGAAGCGCCGTCCCGATCGCGAAGGTCGGCTCCTTGCCCCAGAAATAATAGGAGGTGGTGTGGGCGGCCTCCACGGTGCCGGCCGAGACGGCATCGACGGCCTGCAGGCCGGGCACGATTTCGCCGGCGGCGAAGACCTGAATGTCGAAATTGCCGTCCGTCGCGGCGCGGACATGCTCGGCAACATCCACGGCGCCGCCGTAGATGGTGTCGAGCGACTTCGGGAACGACGACGTCAGACGCCACGTGACCTTCGGATTTTCCTGGGCAATCGCCGGTGCGGCAAGCACGGCAGATGCGGCAACACCTGCCCCGGTCGCGCCGGCCTTCTTAATGAATGATCTGCGATCCATGTAGTTCCTCCCTGTGAAATTCCCCGGCCGGTGGTGGTCTATGCCCCTCCCGGCACTGACATGTGAGCTAATCATGTTGGACCATCGCTTTCAAGCCAAAGCGCCTTGGTCTTTCGGACTAGACTTTGGTCGAGCATTCGAGACAGGATCGGGCCTGCGCGTGCCATCAGGGCCAGCGCTCCGCATGCCGGCGACGGTCGCGCGTTGACAAGAGTTCGCCGCCGGGCCATCGGATAAAACACCTTTTCGGAGCCTTGAAGATGAAGCCGATCATCGCCATCCCCGCCGATATCCGCCAGTTCGACGGCACCACCTGGCATGCCGTGCAGACCCAATATGTCCGCGCAGCGCTGAAGGCGGCAGATGTCATGTCCTTGCTGATTCCGGCACTCGAGGAGGGCAACGATCCCGATGCCATTCTGGACCGGGTCGATGGCCTCCTGGTGTCCGGCTCGGCGACCAATGTCCACCCGTCGCTTTACGGTGGTGAAGTCCGCGAAAGCGACGGCCCCTTCGATCCCGCCCGCGACGCCACTTCCCTGCCGCTGATCCGCCGCGCCCTCGACCGCGGCATTCCGCTCCTCGCCATCTGCCGGGGCATTCAGGAACTCAATGTCGCGCTGGGCGGCACGCTGGCGACCGAGATCCAGGACCAGCCCGGCATCTGGGACCACCGCAACCCGCTGCAAGCGGACCGCGACGTCAACTATGCCATTCGCCAGGATGTCGTGATTGCGGAAGGGTCCTGCATCGCGCGTTATCTGGGTGCCGGCCGCGTCCCGGTCAATTCGCTGCATCGACAGGCCATCTCGAAGACGGCTCCCCGCTTGCAGGTGGAGGCGCTCGCCGACGATGGCACGGTGGAGGCCGTCTCGGTCATCGACGCCAAGGGCTTCGCCATCGGCGTGCAGTGGCATCCGGAATATTGGGCAGAAAAGGACGGCCCTTCGCGAGCCCTGTTTGAAGCTTTCGGAACCGCAGCCCGCACCTATGCGGCCAGCCGGCAACGCTGAGCCGGCGGTTTCAGGGCACCATCAGCAGCGCGAGATCCGCCTCGGCCGGGTCGGCCACTTCATAGGAAAAGCTCTTTCCCCGGATCAGCGTGAGCACGGGCGCCCCATGCACGGTGGAAAGCGTCACGCTGCCATCTTCGTTCTGCGTCCAGTTGGTGGCCCGCGCGAGACCGGGCCAGACACTCTCGCATTCCGGCGGCGCAAAGAAATCGCGGCTGCGGCTGGTAAGCGTCGCCCCGCGCTCGACAAGGCAGACGGTCTTGCGCGAAAAATTGGACACCGAAAAGACGGCCGGCGGTGAGGCACTTGCCGTCATGACCCCCAGTCTTGCCACCGGAGCGGTGGTTCCGGAGATGATCGGATCAGGCATTTCGTCGAGAGCAATGGGCGCCTGTGCCGTCCAGAAGGAGAGAAGTACGGCACACACGGCCGCCGAACCGGCGGAGATTCCCAGGACCTGGTGATAGGCCTTCATCGAAGCACATCCTCTTGCCTTGAAAGGCTATGACAAGGAGGATGCGCCCCGAAGCTTGCGGAAGGCTGGCGAAACCGGCGCTGCCGCCTCAAGACGCCTGCGGCGTTTCCGGCACCGGCGTGATCGCCTTTCCCGTGTCGAACCAGGACTTCAGATTGTCGACAACCAGATCCGCCATGGCGTTGCGTGTCGGAACCGAAGCCGAGGCGACATGCGGCAGAAGCGAGACGTTTTCGAGTGCGATCAGCTCGCTCGGCACCTGAGGCTCGTCGGCATAGACGTCGAGCCCGGCCGCGGCGATCGTGCCGTCCTCAAGAGCCCGGATGAGGGCCGGCTGATCGACGGTGGAGCCACGGCCGACATTGATCAGCACACCCTGTGCACCGAGCGCCTGCAGCACCTCCGCATTGATCGCCCCCTTCGTCTCCGGCGTCGCCGGCACGATCGAGATCAGCGTATCGACGGCGCGGGCAAGACCAAGAAGGCTGTCGTGATAGGTGAACGGCACATCCGACCGCGGACGACGCGTGTGGTAGCTGATCTCCACCTTGAACGGCACCAGCCGCTCGGCAATCTCAAGCCCAATGCGCCCCAGTCCGTGGATCCCCACGCGACGCCCCTTCAGCGACATCGGCGACAGCGGGAAAGGCCCTTCGGCGGCCCAGCGCCCGGCCCGCAGATAGGTCTCGGCTGCCGGAAACTGCCGCAGCGTGTTGAGAAGCAGCGCGATGGTCGTATCCGCCACTTCGTCATTGAGCACGTCTGGCGTGTTGCTGACGACGACACCACGGGAGGCTGCGGCCTTCACATCGACGCCGTCATAACCGACGCCGAAGCTGCCGATCATCTCAAGATTGGGCAAGGCCGCAATCAGCGAAGCCGGAAAACGGCCCGAAACCGCAGCTCCACGCACGCTTCTGCGTTCCTCCTCGGTCAAGCTCTCGACCGCCTCGGCACTGTCGATCTCGACCAGAGCGAAATCCTCTGCGAGACGGGCCCGCACACGCGCATGAATACGCCCCGGAATAAGGACGGCGATGCGTTCCGATGACATGGGATACTCTCCTTGGGCTCTAGCGGCGGATCGGACCAGTCGACTGGCGGATCCGCATCTCCGGCTTGATCAGGTGGATGCCGTCAGGCTCGTGGCTTCCCGCGAGCTTGTCGAGAAGCGCGCGAGCCGCAAGGCGCCCCACCTCGGCCTGGCCATTCCAAACGGTGGTCAGCGACGGCGTCGCGATCGAGGCCTCTTCCAGGTCATCATAGCCGGTGACGGAGATATCCTGGCCGGGGATCAGTCCGGCACGGGCGATCCCGTTCATCAGGCCGATGGCGACCAGATCGTTCCAGCAGACGGCAGCCGTCGGCTTCTGCGGCAGCGACAGGAAGTTGACGGCAGCCTCGAACCCGCCCTGCTTGGTGCGGGGTCCGGGAATGCGAAGACCGGGATCGACTTCGATGCCGGCCTTGCGCAGCGCATTCACATAACCCTGGTAGCGGTCACGGCCCGTGGAGGTCTGGTCCGTGCCGCCGATCATCGCAATCGAGCGATGGCCGAGACCGATCAGGTGGTTGGTCGCGAGCGAAATGCCATAGCTGTCGTCGCCGCGATAGATCGGCACGTCGACGCCTTCCATCGAGCGCGCCACGAAGATCGCCGGCATGCCGTTGTTTTCCGCCAGCGCCACGTCTTCCGCCGGCGTGCCGATGGCCGGCGACATGATGACCCCGTCACCGCCGAGCTGCAGCAGCGTCTCGACGAACATGCGCTGCTTGTCGACGCTGTCATAGTGGTTGGACAGGATGAAGGTGTGGCGGCTGCGATCGAGCTCGGTCTCGATGGCTTTGAGGATCTCGCCGTAGAACGGGTTCATGATGTCGTGCACGACGACACCGATGATGCCGGACCGGGATGTGCGAAGGCTCGCAGCGCGGCGATTGTAGATATAGCCAAGCAGCCGGGCCTGTTCCTTGATCTTCTCGCGCGTATCGACGGCGACGAGCGGACTATCCCGGAGGGCCAGCGAGATCGTGGCCGTCGACAGACCAAGCGACTCGGCAATGGTCGAAAGCTTCACCTTTTGCGCCACGTTTCCTCCCTCGCAGCAGATCGGCAGGCGTCCCGGCGCCCTTAAATGTTTTAATTAAACAATTTAATGAGGCTTTTCAATCGTCTTCATCGAGGTCGTCCGCACCACGGGAGGCCGAGCCTTTCCCGGACAGATTTCCCTCGACGGCCGCCAGCAGCTTGACCAGCGTCCGCAACTCCTTGTTCGACAGCCCGAGCGTGGCTTCACGCTCGCAGTCGGCGGTCGCACCGACGATGCGATCGACGCTGTTGCGCCCCTCTTCGGTCAGGAACACCTTGGTCAGCCGCGCATCCCGGTCATCGGCCCGGCGGAACACGAAGCCTTGCGCTTCCATGCGTCCGATGGTGCGGGTCATGGTCGGCGCCTTCACGCCGAGGCGCTGCGCCAGCGCACCGGGGGTCAGCCCGTCATCGGCCGACAGCAGCTGGATAACCCCATCCTGGCCCGGATAAAGTCCGCTTTCGGCAAGGCCGTGCGACAGGCGCGTGCGCATGGCGCGTGCCACCTGGGTCACGGAATTGGCAAGCGTGCCCGGAGCGGCAGGCTCCTTTTTCTTGGCGCCCTTTTTCCGTTCGGCCTTGTCGGACCGGTCCTTGTCGCCCCGCTCCTTGTCGACCTTGTCCTTTTTCGCCATTACTCTCCCCGCCTCACACAGATCAGGCACTGTCGGCGCAACGGCCGAGAACCCATCAAAACGTGGTGGGCAGTCTTAACGAACTTCAGGAGGGGATGCCAGATGGCGAGACCGGCACCTTGGTACAAGGATAACGATCCGTCCCTCACCCTGGCAGATCGCACCGGCTGGATCGCGATCCTGCCATTGGGCGCGCACGAACAGCACGGCCCCCATTTGCCCTTCGAGACAGACACCCTGATTGCAAAGGGCATCGCCGAGCGACTGGCCGCCGCCTTGCCGGACACGTTGCCCGCCACCATCCTGCCGGTGGAACCGATCGGCTATTCCATCGAGCACATGGACGTCGAAGGCACCCGCACACTCGGCTTTGACGAAGCCGTGCATCGCTGGCTCTCCATTGCCGAAGAGCTCAACCGCACCGGCATCCGCAAGCTCGTCCTTCTCAACGCCCATGGCGGCAATTCCCCTTTGCTGACGATCGTCGCCACCGAAGCCCGTGTCCGGTTCAACATGCTGGTCGTCGCCACCAGCTGGACCCGCTTCGGCCAGCCGGACGGCTGGATCAGGCCGCAAGACAAGGCGATCGACATCCATGGCGGCGATATCGAGACTTCGGCGATGCTGGCGCTTGCCCCAGAATATGTCGACATGACCAAGGCCCGCCCCTTCCCCTCGCGGCAATCCGAGTTTGCCGTCCTCTTCAAACACCTGCGCGCCTATGGCCCCCACGCCTTCGGCTGGAAGATGTCCGACCTCAACCCGGACGGTGTCGCCGGTGACGCATCGGCGGCAACGGCGGAGCGGGGGGAACGGCTGGTTGCACACGCCGTGGCCGGAATCCTGGAGCTTCTGGAAGACGTGCATGGGTTTGACGCCACAACATTGGCGTGAGCTTGCGGACATCAGGTGTTGGGCGCATATTGAAAGCGAAGAGATCGCGAGTAAGAAGCATGCGTGTTTCCATGGAACAAGCAGGCGACCAGTTCGAGGAACTTGTGGAGCGAGCCGAACGCGGAGAGCCCGTCATCATCACCCGCAATGGGCAGGATGCGGCCGTGTTGCGGGCGGTCGAAGCGACCGACCACCGTCCCGAACTCACCCTTGAGGAACGACGGGCAATCATCAAAGAAATCATGGCCAGGGCCCCTCCACCGGTTCCAGGTGAGCCGCTAGCCGACAGAAGCCACGACTTTCTGTATGACGAAAACGGTCTTCCGGTGTGATCGCGCTCGACACATCTGCCCTGATTGCCATCATCAAAAATGAACCGACTGGCCGTGCCTGTGCGGCAGTTCTGGCAATCCCGAATAGGCGCCTGCTGTTGTCAGCTGGCACGCTGCTAGAACTCAAAATCGTCGCCCTTCAGAAGAAGTGCTCTGACCAATTGTCGCAATTGATTGCTTCCCTCAATTTCGAGATTGTCGATCTCACGCAGGCACGCGCCGAACGCGCCGCCGCAGCCTATCAGCGCTTCGGCAAAGGCTTTCACCCTGCCGCGCTCAACTTCGGCGACTGCTTCTCCTATGCCACGGCGCAAGAGTTCGACTGCCCGCTCCTTTATGTCGGTGACGACTTCGCCCGCGCAGATGTGCGCTCGACACTCGACGTCCCCCGTCAGGACGAAAGCCTTTGAACTGCTGCAATGGAACGCCTATATGGGGGTAACATCATTACAGCCGCATCGCCCGGCGCCCCCTGACATCAGAGGCTTTCATGACCGAAGCATCCGCGAAACCGACACCCGTCACCGTGCTCACAGGCTATCTCGGCGCCGGCAAGACGACGCTGCTCAATCGCATTCTCTCCGAGAGCCATGGCAAGAAATACGCCGTCATCGTCAACGAATTCGGTGAGATCGGCATCGACAACGACCTCATCGTCGAGTCGGATGAAGAAATCTACGAAATGAACAATGGCTGCGTCTGCTGCACGGTGCGCGGCGACCTGATCCGGGTCGTGGAAGGCCTGATGCGCCGTCCCGGCCGCTTCGATGGCATCATCGTCGAGACCACGGGCCTTGCCGATCCTGTTCCCGTCGCCCAGACCTTCTTCATGGACGACGATGTCCGCGCCAAGACCGAGCTCGACGCCGTCGTCGCCCTGGTCGACGCCAAGCACCTGCCGCTCCGCCTGAAGGACAGCCGCGAAGCCGAAGACCAGATCGCCTTCGCCGATGTCGTCGTGATCAACAAGACGGACCTCGTCAGCCATGACGAACTTCATCAGATCGAGCACATCGTCCGCGCCATCAACCCGTCGGCCCGCATCTATTCGACCACCCGCTCAGGCGTCGACCTCGCCAAGGTGCTGAACCAGGGTGCGTTCAATCTCGAGCGCGCGCTGGAAAACGATCCGCACTTCCTCGACCATGACGACCCGGACCATGTCTGCGGCCCGGATTGCGACCATGATCACCACCACCACGGCCATGACGACCATCATGACCATGATCACGGGCACGACCATCATCATCACGATCATGGCCACCATCATCATGACCACGCCCCCTCGGCGATCCACGATGTGACGGTGACCTCGGTCTCGCTGCGCGGCGGCGAGATGAACCCGGACCGCTTCTTCCCCTGGATCCAGAAGGTGACCCAGACCCAAGGGCCGAACATCCTGCGCCTGAAGGGCATCATCGCCTTCAAGGGCGACGAGGAACGTTATGTTGTTCAGGGCGTGCACATGATCGTCGAGGGCGATCACCAGCGCCCGTGGAAGGATGGCGAGAAGCGCGAAAGCCGCCTGGTCTTCATCGGCCGCGAACTCGACCGCGAAAAGCTTGAAGCGAGCTTCAAGGCCTGTGAAGCCACAGCCTGAACCGTCTGAGCGGGGCGTGCTCTACGCCCCTCACCGCTTGAACTCTGCCTGAAAGAAAGCCTGTCCGTATGCCCACTGTCGCACCGCTCGATATCGAAGGCCACGTTGTCTCGACCCACTTTCTCGGTGACATCCCGGTCTTCGCCGCCGCGAGCGGTGCCATTCACCGGTTGGATGGCGGCGAGAAGGTGACCGAGGCCAATGCCGGCCTGCTGACCTGCGTCAAGGATGCAGCGAGCCAGACCCTGCTGACGGGCGGCGAAGACGGCCGCGTGCTGCGCATCGCGCATGACGGGACCGTCACGGAACTGGCCCATGTTCCACGCAAATGGATTTCGGTCGTGGCCCCCGGCCCGCAGGGCGCGGTCGCCTATGCTGTCGGCAAGTCGGCCTTTGTGCGTCTCGCCGATGGCACGACCAGGGAATTCACGGAAGAGCGCACCGTCGAGGCCATCGATTTTGCACCCAAGGGCCTGCGTATCGCAGTCGCCCGCTACAACGGCGTCACCCTGCATTGGGTGGGCACCGCAGGCGCTCCGGTCGATCTCGAATGGAAGGGTGCCCATACCGGCGTCACCTTCTCGCCCGATGGCCGTTTCGTCGTCACCATGATGCAGGAATCGGCGCTGCACGGCTGGAAGCTGGACGGCAAGGGCTCGGACACCCGCCACATGCGCATGACCGGCTATCCGGCCAAGGTGAAATCCCTCTCCTGGTCGCCCAAGGGCAAGTGGCTCGCCTCGTCAGGCGCGCCCGCCGCCATTGTCTGGCCCTTTGCCGGCAAGGACGGCCCGATGGGCAAGGCACCGCTGGAACTCGGCACACGCGCCAACATCATGGTCACCTGCGTCTCCTTCCACCCCGCCGAAGAGGTTCTCGCAATCGGCTTCATCGATGGCATGATCCTCGCGGTCCGCATCGCCGATGGCAAGGAAGCCCTGCTCCGCCGTCCCGGCAAGGGTGCCGTCACGGCCATGGCCTGGAGTTCGAGCGGAAAACTGCTGGCTTTCGGTTCGGAAGCGGGAGACTGCGGCGTCATCGACATCGCCGGCTGATTGCGCCGCAAAGCCCTGTCACGGCTTGAAATTGCGTGTATTTTCGGTGGTTTTTAGCCAAGGGTAGCAAAATTGGCTAAAATTCGCATATTGGCGTTTATCGATCACTTACCTTAACTGTGCGGTAGTAATTGCATCCCTAATTTCAGGGAGGCGAACAAGAGACATAAAGCCGTGTTTCGCCAGCAGTGGGAATTATTCCTTTTACTTTGCGTTTGAACCAGATCAACGACGGCAGGCCTCGCCTTCGGCGCGCAGACGCGTGCGTGCCGGCTGGCCTTGTCGGCCTCGCCAATGGACCGCCCATGAATCTCAATCTCAAAATCGTCGTCACGGCAGCGGGCCTTGCCCTCGCGGCCGGCATCGTCGCGGTCGCGGGGATTGGAGCCCAGACCTTGCAGACGCTGAAGGTCAACGGCCCGATCTACAAACAGATCGTCGATGGCAAGGATCTGATCGCCGACATCCTGCCGCCGCCGCTCTATCTGATCGAATCCTACGCCCTCGCCAACGAAACCGTGCTGCATCCGGACACGGCCGGCGTCAACGTTCCGCGCTTCGACGCCCTGCAGAAGGCCTATGACGAGCGCCGGGAATACTGGAAGAGCTCGACGCTGCCCGACAATCTGCGCGATCAGCTCTACAACAAGGTGCTGACCAAGGGCGATGTCTACTGGAGCACGCTGCGCAACGACTACCTGCCCGCTTTGCAGGCCGGCGATGAAAGCGCTATCAGGCCGGCCCTGCTCAAGTTGAAAACCGAGTTCCACGATCACGAAGTCTCGGTGAACGAACTCGTGGCCATGGCAACGGAATATCTGGTCGGTCGCGAAAAATTCGCCGCGGAGGAATCGGCGAGCCGGGAATCGCTGCAGTTGATGCTCGGCATTCTCCTGATCAGCACGGCCCTCGGCACGGTCTTTTTCATCCATCGCCGTGCTCTGAAGCCGCTTGGTGAAATCACCGACTACATGACGCGTATGGCGGGTGGCGACCTCCAGACGGCCGTGCCGCATGCGCGACGCAAGGACGAGATCGGCCATATCGCGACCGCCGTCGAAGTCTTTCGCCAGGCGGGCCTGGAAAATCAGCGCCTGCAGGCCGAGACCGAATCCGCCCGTTCCGAGGTCGATCGCCAGCGCGCAGCGCGCGATCAGGATCGCATGATCGAGGCGGAAGCACTCAGGTTCGTCATCGAGGCACTGGGTGCCGGCCTCCATCGTCTGGCCGAATGCAACATCCGCATCACCCTGGACGAAGCCTTCGACGCAAGGTTCGAACCGCTGCGCCAGGACTTCAACCATTCGATCGCCACCTTCCAGACCACCCTCGAAAAGGTCCTGGAGGAGACGCGCCGGCTGCTCGAAAACAGCCAGGAAATGCGTGACGCATCCGGCAATCTCGCCACCCGCACCGAACAGCAGGCCGCAGCCCTCGAGCAGACCTCGGCAGCGCTCGAACAGGTAACGAAGACCGTCCGCTCCTCGGCCGAACGCACGCATGACACCCGCGAACTGGTCCGCGAGGCGAAGAACTGTGCGGAAGCCTCCGGTGCGGTGGTCAGCTCGGCCGTGTCGGCCATGCAGCGCATCGAGACCGCCTCCTCCGAGATCGGCCAGATCATCGGCGTCATCGACGAAATCGCCTTCCAGACCAACCTGCTCGCGCTCAACGCAGGCGTCGAGGCAGCGCGCGCCGGCGATGCCGGCAAGGGTTTTGCCGTCGTGGCACAGGAAGTCCGGGAGCTGGCGCAGCGCTCGGCCAATGCCGCGCGCGACATCAAGGGATTGATCCAGAAATCGAGTGTCGAGGTATCGTCCGGCGTGCAGCTGGTCGGCGAGACGGGCACGGCCCTGACGCAGATCGGCGACTATGTCAGCCGCATCGACACGAATGTCGACGCAATCGCCATCGCCGCGCGCGAACAGGCTGTCGGACTCCAGGAAATCAGCACCGCGATCAACAGCCTCGACCAGATGACGCAGCAGAACGCCGCCATGGTCGAAGAGACGACGGCAATCAGCCACACGCTGGCGGAAGGGGCGGTGCAGCTCACATCGCTGGTCAACCGGTTCCAGCTCAACCGCCGCAGCGTCTCCCGCGAAGGCATGGCGTCACAGGCGCGTATCCACGACGCATCCTCCGCCGCCTGATCGCTCGGAAGACAGGAAAAACGCAAAACGCCCGGCCATCCGCAAGGAAGGCCGGGCGTTTCACATGATCAGGTCGATCAGAACTTGACGGCGAGGCCGACGTTCACGACGTGCTGGTCGAACTTGACATCCGTGCCGCCGAGGTTGCCGCTGCCGAAGTCGTTGTAACGATATTCGAGGCGGGTGAACACGCGGTCGGTGAGAGCGTAGTCAACGCCACCGCCGATGGTCCAGCCATGCAGCGTGTCGTCGAAGCTGCCGCCAGGGCCGTCAGACTTGATGTTCGTGCCGGTGTAACCACCAGCTGCGAACAGCAGGGCGCGGTCCATAGCGTAACCGACGCGAGCACGAGCCGACCAGTTCAGGCCGCTCTTGATGTCAGTTGCGAAGACGGTTTCTTCGTTCCAGTCGTAGTTCAGGTCGCCTTCAACACCAACAACGAGCTGGTTGCCGAGGTCCCAGTTGTAGCCGGCGAAGCCGCCGAAGCGTGCGCCGTCAAAGCTTTCGGTGCCAGCGACACCGCTGAGTTCGCCGTCGCCCCAGCCGTAGCCAGTCAGAATACCGGCATAGCCACCAGCCCACGAAAACTGCGGTGCAGCTTCAACAGCAACCGGCGGCTCTGCGGGAGCTTCGTAGATTGCATCCGCTGCGAAGGCCGAGGTCGAAATTGCCACAGCTGCGGCAGATCCGAGAAGGAAGGTTTTGAACATATGAGTCACTCCTGTTTACAAGGTCGCTTATATCACCATCCTGAGATTGTTTGTGTATTAATTATACAACACAACAAAACAAACCCTGCTGGTGCGTGAGTTCCCGCCCGCGCGATGGACTCGCCGGACCCAGCCGCAAAAGTCCCCAAGCGTTAGATGGTTCCCAACTTGGACCGAAAAATGTTCGTGACGCACACAAGACTGTGAGGCGTGGCGAAATGGCCACGATTTCGCGCAAGAAAAAAGGGGCGATCACCGCTGTGATCGCCCCCCGCAACTGCGCAAAAATACAATGTCAGAACCGGTAGGTCACGCCGGCACCGACCAGCCACGGATCGAGCTTGGCCTTGCCGGTATAGGTCGTGCCGCCGATGGTGGTCTCGAAGTCGGGGCGCAGGAACAGCTTCTTGACGTCGAAGTTCACGCCCCAGTGCTCGTTGATCATGTAGTCGGCACCAATCTGCAGCGCGGCGCCGAAGCTGTCCTTCACGTCGAGCGCGCTCGCCGTGTCGCCGGACTGCTTGTAGAACATCGTGTAGTTCACGCCGGCACCGACATAGGGCTTGAAGGCACCAAAATCGGTGAAGTGATACTGCAGCGTCAGGGTCGGCGGCAGCACCCAGGTCTTGCCGATCTTGCCGAGCCCGGCGATGGTGCCCTCGCCATAGACATTCGCATAGGTCGTTCCGAGGATCAGCTCGGCGGCGATATTGTCGGTCAGGTAGTAGCTGATATCGAGTTCGGGAATGACGGTGTTGCTGTAGGACAGATCCGAACCGCCGATCTGGTCGACCGAACCGGAATCATTGGTGATGACGCCGAGGCCGCGCACGCGAACCTGCCAGGGGCTCAACGCCTGGATCGCATCGGCCGTCGCCTGGGGCACCGGGTCCTGCGCGGGCGCGAGATCCGCAGCCATGGCCGCCGGAGCGACGAGCATCAACAGGGTGGTGGTGGCAAGCGCGCGATCGCGCAGGGTCCGGGCGGCAGTCATGGGTCTCTCTCCTTGAACATCTGTTTTGGCAAAGCCACCCGCAGGTAAAGGCTGGACCACCCCAATCGGATTGAGCCAGATCAATAGGTTAGCAATATCGAACGGAGAAATGTCCGCGCGAGCGGAGTGTGACTGAAAAACCACGGCCAGGATTGACGATTGGGAAAACGGCGCACGGACTTCAGGCGACGGAGTTCGCGCCCGCACACCAAACAGAAGCCCTGCCCCGTCATGGACGGAGGCCGGGCCCGACTCGCTGCGGTGGATAGATCAGAATTTCAGGCCGATCCCGGCCTGCACGACATGCTGGGTGAAATCGATATTGACCGGCCCGATATCGGCGCTTCCGTAATCGTTGTAACGATATTCCGCCCGCGCAAAGAGGCGATCCGTCACCGCGTAGTCGATGCCGGCGCCGACGGTCCAGCCGTTCATCGTCTCCTTGATGGACACGCCGGTATCCTCGAAACTGAACTGTGCGGCGGCCCATCCGCCGGCCGCATAGATGAGGGCGCGATCGACGGCATAACCGATGCGGCCGCGAATAGCCCCCTGGATCGTGGTTCCGAAGGTCTCGGTTCCATCCTCGCGCTCGTTCCAGTCATAGCCGAGGTCCCCTTCGATACCGGCAATCAACGAGGAGCCGAGGTCGAAGTTATAGCCGGCAAAACCGCCGAACCGGCCACCGTCGAAATCGATAGTGCCGGTTGCGCCGCCGGCCGCCGCATCGCCCTCGCCCCAGCCGTAACCGGCATGGAGCCCGACATACCCCCCAGCCCAGGAAAAGGATGACACGCCTGCCGCCTCCGGCGGCGGCGCCGGCGAGGCTTGAACCGCGTCGGCGGCCTGTGCTGCAACGGTGAACAGAAGCGCCAGGGCCACTCCGCTCGACAAGACTTTCAACATTCCCACTCTCCCTCATCACCAGAACCCGCTTGTTCGGTCGAGGCGACTTTAAAAAGGGTGCGGGAGAGGCAACAGTCCAATCTCTGCACGCATTTGAGGGACCGCGTGGTGGCGCGCGGCCCCTCACTGGAGGTTCGGGAAATGTCTCGGCGCTCAGGCGGCCCGGCGGAATGCCGACGGTTGCGACAGCTTGCGGCCGGAGGCGACCACCATGCCGGCCGCCCCTTCCAGCCAGCCGGGCACGAGTTCGAGCGCCAGGAAGCGGTCGCGGGCGAAGGGACCCGGCATCACGAGATGCTGCGTCTTTTCGGCAAAGAAGCCGAAGCGCTCGTAATAGGGCGCGTCACCGACCAGCAGCACGGCGCCATGGCCGCGCTTCTTCGCTTCCATCAAGGCAGCCCGCATCAGGGCAGCCCCGACACCCTTGCCCTCATGGGCGGAATCGACGGCAAGCGGCCCGAGCAGCAAAGCGTCGATGGCCTTGCCCTCGCGGCTGACTCCGGCTTCGATGTTCCAGAGCCGAACCGTACCGATGACGTGGCCGTCGCGGTCGCGCGCGACAAGTGCAAGCCCTTCGGCCGGGATCCGGTTGCGACGGATCTTCTCGGACGACTTCTTGCGGCGATCCGCCCCCATGGCGCGGTCGAGCAGCGCTTCGCGCGCAACGACGTCGGCCGGCGTTTCAGTATCGATGACAAATGCAGGCGCCGGCGCGAAAAGCGCGCGCATGCTGGTCAGAACAGCGGCCATTCTGGCCTCCCATCCCAAGCGATGATGATGATTGTGAAGGTCCGCGCCGGTTGGCCGGCGCGGGAGACGTCAGATGACGTAGGACTTCAGCGGTTCGAAGCCGTTGAACGCCACCGCCGAATAGGTGGTGGTGTAGGCGCCGGTCCCCTCGATCAGAACCTCGTCGCCGATCGAAAGCGAGATCGGCAGCGGATACATGTTCTTCTCGTACAGGACGTCGGCCGAATCGCAGGTCGGGCCGGCCAGCACGCAGGGCTCCATCGCGTCGGCGTCACGGGCGGTGCGGATCGGGTAACGGATCGCTTCGTCCATGGTTTCGGCGAGACCGCCGAACTTGCCGATGTCGAGGAACACCCAGCGGTGCTCGTCATTGTCAGACTTCTTCGAGATCAGCACGACTTCCGCCTTGATCACACCGGCATTGCCGACCATGCCGCGGCCCGGCTCGATGATGGTCTGTGGGATGTGGTTGCCGAAGTGCTTCTTCAGCGCACCGTTGATCGCACGGCCATAGGCTTCCGCCGACGGGATGTCGCGCAGGTACTTGGTCGGGAAACCGCCGCCCATGTTGACCATCTGCAGGTGGATACCCTGCTTGGCCAGCGACGAGAACACGCGCTTGGCATCGGCAAGAGCCGAATCCCAGGCATCGACCTTGGTCATCTGCGAACCGACATGGAACGACACGCCGAACGAATCGAGGCCGAGCTGGTGAGCGTAGACGAGAACGTCGACGGCCATCTGAGGCACGCAGCCGAACTTGCGCGACAGCGGCCATTCGGCACCTTCGCCATCGGTCAGCACGCGGCAGAACACGCGGGAACCGGGAGCGGCACGCGCGATCTTTTCGACTTCCTCGTGGCTGTCGACGGCATAGAGGTTCACACCAAGCGCGAAGGCGCGGGCAATGTCGCGCTCCTTCTTGATGGTGTTGCCGAACGAGACGCGCGAAGCGTCAGCACCGGCATCGAGCGCCATCTGGATTTCCGCGACCGAAGCGCAGTCAAAGTTCGAGCCCATGGAGGCGAGCAGCGACAGGATTTCCGGAGCCGGATTTGCCTTGACGGCGTAGTAGATCGCGCTGTCCGGCAGGGCGTGACGGAAGGCCTGGTAGTTGCCGCGCACGACGTCGAGATCGACCACGAGGCAGGGACCTTCGGGACGTCGGGTGTTGATGAAGTCGAGGATGCGTGCAGTGGTCATCGATGTAACCTTCCAAATTCCAGCGATACCCGAAGCGGCCAAGCTTCGGATGGACAAAGGACGGCGAGACATCGCTCGAAACCAGTCGGTGGAGACACCGGTACCGTACGAACGCTCGACGCGCGAAACGATGGATGAACGCACTCTTGCCTGAGCGCATAAATCCGCTTTGTCTGCCATGGATTGGAGGGAAACCCTACCGCACGTCCGGCAATGATGGTGTGCCTCTTCAGTACCCCGGCTGATGGAAAGCCGGCAGAGAACCAGAAAGGCCCGCACCGTCGTTGCTTCAAGATGTCCTCGCATTTCCCGGTTGGCCGGAATAGCGACTGGAGGGGTTAGTTCCAGGTACCTTACCGATGACCTCACCTTAGGGATAAATCCCAGTTCGAGGGTCGGCGGACACCCACAGGCACGTGCGACTTTGGGCAAGCAGGAGATAAGAAATGCGATCGTCATAATCAAGCGGTTTTTTCGCCTGCCGGGGAAGTTTTTTCCCGCATTTATCGATATCTGTTGAACGAACTCGCGCGAATGTTCACAATCCGGAGAAACAGGAGACCGATTACCTCATGGACACGCTGACCCGAATTCGTGCCTTCATCGATGTGGTGGAAGCCGAAGGCTTTTCCGCAGCGGCCCGCAAGACGGGCCGGTCCAAGGCTCTGCTGTCGAAGTATGTCCGTGAATTGGAAGACGAATTGGGCGCGCTGCTGCTCAACCGCACCACCCGGCAATTCTCCATGACCGAGGCCGGCCACACCTATTATCGCACGGCCGCCGACATTCTGAAGGAGATCGACAACCTCGCCGACCTCGTGCGGGAGAACAATGCCGACCTCAAGGGCAAGCTCAAGGTCACCCTGCCGCGCACCTTCATCGACGCGGAAATCGGCCAGTCGCTGATCGATTTCGCCAGCGAAAATCCGGAACTGGCGCTCGAAATCGTCGCCGAAGACCGTTTCGTCGATCTGATCGAGGAAGGTTTTGACCTGGGCATCCGAATCACCAAGCTCGACGATTCGGGCATGATCGCCCGCAAACTCTCCGATTTCCGCATCTACGCCTGCGCCACACCCGCCTTCGTCGCCGCCCATGGCCCGCTCAGCCACCCGAGCGAACTGTCCCGCCTGCCCTTCCTCATCGACACCAACTCGCGCTCGCACAACAGCGTCCGTTTCGTCGAACCGGAGGACGGCGCGACGATCTCGGTCAGCGTCAGCGGCCCGATCGAGGTCAACAGCCCGCAGGCGACGCTACGCGCCGCCCGTGCCGGTCTCGGGGTCGCGATGATCCCGGATTTCATCGCCCGCCCCTATATTGCCTCAGGCGAACTGATCTCCCTCTTCGACGACTTCATCCCGAAGGATCGCGGCATCTATGCCGTCTATCCGCATCGGCGCTATCTGCCGGCGAAGGTGCGCGCTTTCGTCGACTATCTCCACGCATGGTTCAAGCGCTATGCCTGACCGCCTGACGGAACAACGGGTCCCATTTTCGTCCCAATCGTGAGGCACGGAAGGCACCCTGAACGGAACGCGGGAAGGTCGAATTACATGCGCGGATGCCTTGGATATGCAGCGGCGGCCCTTGCCCTGTTGCTCGCCACACCCGCATGGTCGCATCCCCATATCTTTGCTGAAGCAAGGCTGGAGATCGTCGCGGCCGATGACGGCACGGTCAAGGAACTGCGCAATGTCTGGCGCTTCGACGACGTCTTCTCCTCGAGCGTCCTCATGGACTTCGACAAGAACAGCGACCTGAAGCTCGACCACACGGAACTCCAGGAGATCGCCCACACGATCCGGGAATCGCTCGGCGACTACAGCTATTTCACATTCATATCTAAGGACGGCGCCTCGTCCGAGGTCGCCAAGCCCGATGTCTTCAACGTCGACTACAAGGACAACCAACTCCTCGTCTTCTTCATCGCCAAGCCGAAAACCCCGCTGAAGATCGGCGGCCGGATGAATTTCGGCGTCTATGACCCGACCCTCTACACGGCCATCGACTTCGCCAAGGACACCGACATCGTTGTCGAGGGCAAGGCTTTCGCCGCCTGCAAGCATCAGGTGGTCCGCCCGGACCCGGACCAGGTGATCGCCCAGAACCAGTCGAACCTGACCGAAGCCTTCTTCAACGATCCGGCCGGCACCGACATGGGCAAGCTCTTTGCCACCCGCCTGGAGCTGACATGCTGAACGGGGTCCGCGCCAACAAGGCCCTGCCCCTGCTGCTGACGCTCGGCGCCCTCCTGCTGGCATCGAGCCTCGCGCATGCGGCATCGCCGCTTGGCGTCGGCGCCGCCGAACCCTCCTACCAGCCGGCAAGCGGCCCCTTCGCCCATCTGCTCGTCTGGATCAACACCCACCAGCAGGCCTTCTACCGGGCGCTCACCACGGCGCTGAAGGCCATGCGCGAAGACCCTTCCGCGCTCGCGACGCTGGTCGGCCTCTCCTTTGCCTATGGTGTCTTCCACGCTGCCGGCCCCGGCCACGGCAAGGCGGTGATCTCCTCCTATATGCTCGCCAATGAGATCGAGCTGAAGCGCGGCATTCTCGTCGCCTTCGTCTCGGCCCTGCTGCAGGCCGTGGTCGCGATTGCCGTCGTCGGCGCCGCCTATTTCGTGCTGCGCGGCACCGCGATCACCATGACGGTTGCGACCCAGGCGCTAGAAACGGCAAGTTACGCCATGATCGTCGCCTTCGGCGTCTGGCTTCTGGTCCGCAAGCTGAGGGTCTCGTTTGCGCCCGCCCTGCGCCGCAACAGTGCAGCGTCCCCCCTCTTCGACGGTCCAGCGCCGGCAATGAGCCCGTCCGGTGTCACGGCGTCACTGTTTGCCGACACCAACGAGCCGGCCACCGCGCCGAAGGACCTGCCGGCGGCGGCCTCCCGCTTCCGCGCCGATGCCGTCAGCCACGATCATGATGCCCTGGCGCCCGGATCGATCTGCCATGAATGCGGCATCACCCACGCGCCCGACCCTGCCATGCTGCGCATGAGCGCCTTCGGCCTGCGGGATGCCTGGTCTGCGGTCATTGCGGTGGGATTGCGCCCCTGCTCTGGCGCGCTTCTGGTCATGACCTTCGCACTGCTCAACGGCCTGGTGCTCGGCGGCGTGCTTTCGGTCTTTGCCATGGCGCTCGGAACGGCGATCACGGTTTCAGCGCTCGCAGCCCTTGCCGTCGGCGCCAAGGGGCTGGCGCTCAGGCTGTCCGGCCCCGGCTCCCGCCGTGCCGGGATGGTGGCAAGCGGCATCGAGATCGGCGCCGCCGTGCTGGTCATCCTGCTCGGCGCCCTGCTGCTTGCGGCAAGTCTGCAGGGCTGAGTTATCCCTTGGGTCAGTCGTTCTCGTGGCTGCGCTGGTAGCGCGAACGGAGCCACAGGATGAGGAACATTGCCATCAGCCCGATCGCACCGACGAAGGCGCCGAGTTCCGGCGAATAGGCACCAATGCCGAGCACGATGGTCGGCAGGAGCAGCATCAGACCCACAACGACCACGACGATGACGGCGGCGGAGACCGCCGGCGACTTGGGCGCGCCAGCCGCAGCACTGCCATCCGTCCGGGGCCTGCGCTTCGGTGCTGGCAGGAAGCGGAAGGCGTAGACGACGAGACCGATCGACACGCAGATCCCGACCGAATAGGCGACCGTCGTGTTGAGATAGCTGCCATAGGCAAGCGCCGCGACGACCAGCACCGTGCCGACATTCAGGATGATGCTGAAGATGTTCTTTTCCACGAAACCGTCTTTCCTTGTCTTATGCCTGTTTGGCGGCCGGATCGGACGCGGCAATGCCAGCCCGCAGGTCTTCCAGCTTCTGCTTCTGCTTGCCCTCGGCGTCAAAATTCTCCGGTGCCAGCCACGCCTCGAAAGCAGCCCCGATCAAGGGCCATTCGCTGTCGATCATCGAGAACCAGGCCGTGTCGCGGTTCTTGCCCTTGGACAGCATGTGCTGGCGGAAGACGCCTTCGAACTGGAAGCCGTAACGGACCGCAGAAGCCTTGCTCGGCGCATTCTCGTTGTGACACTTCCACTCGTAGCGGCGATAACCGAGGTCTTCGAACACGTGTTTCGCCAGAAGGTAATGCGCCTCTGTCGCAAGCGGCGTGCGGCTCATGGCGGGCCCATGCGCCACGCCACCGATCTCGACCACGCCATTCGCCGGGTCCGGCCGCATGTAGTTCGCCATTCCGACCACCTGGCCCGTTGCCTTGTCGCGAAACACTTCCGTCACCCAGCCGCCCTTCTGGACAGCACTCAGCCAGGCGTCGAAATCGGCAAGACCGCCGAAATCGGGCTGGGTGAAATAGGTGAGCAGCGGATTGATCTCCATGCCGCCGAGCCCGTCCCACAGCGCCTCCAGATGCGCTGCGCGGTCATAGGGTTCGACAACGACAAAACGCCCCTCCAGCCGAACGGGCTGGGGAGCGGCACATCCCTTGAACGTGGACAGATCGCGCATGGCGGGCCTCCGGCTAACTGATTGCCTGAGGCTTAGGCCACCGGCCGGCCAAAGGCAACCGTCGGGGCAAGGCGGCCCCCTGCCCCGATGCCGCAGCGCTTAGAGACTGACCTTGGCAGACGACACTGTCGCCTCGATATGCTCGACCAGTGCATCGGCAAGACCAAGCCGGCCGGCCAGCATGTCGAGATAGCCGCGTTCGGTGCGTGTGTCCGGCTCGATGGCAAGCCGCGAGGCGGTGTAGAGCTCGACCTTCTGCTCTTCGGTGACGGCAGAGGCGATCAGCGCGTCCATATCCGTCGGCTTGGCAAGTTCGCCTTCGATAAAGGCTTCCGCCTCGGAGCCGAGACCGGACAGGTGGATCTTGTCCATGATCCGGCTGCGCTCTTCGGCATCGATGTGGCCGTCCGCCTTGGCAGCCGCGATCATCGCGCGCAGGAGACCGATCGCGAAATCATTGCTGACGGCGGAAGGTTCCGTGCTGAAGGCCGAATCCGATGGCGGCGGAAGCAGTTCCGGCAGTGCCTGCTTCGGCTCGGGTGCCTGGCCGGACTGGTAATTCTTGTAGGCCTGGTAACCGAGGCCGGCGATCACGGCGAGGCCGCCAAGCTTCAAGGCACCACCGCCCAGCGACCGGCCGGTCCTGGTGCCAAGCAGGACGGCAGCCAGCGCACCGGTCTTCCAGGGATTGGACTTGGCCATGCCGATAAGATCAGTGCCCTTCTGGCCGATCGAACCGGTGCTTCCCGGCATCTGCGATCCGAGGAATTGGTCCAGCAGTTTCTTGGCGTCGAACATTGTGGTCTCCTGGTTCAGCGTCTCGTTCCCTAGATAGGAACCAGGACGCTGAATACAATTGGAGACCGGAGGTTCCCGCCGAAGTCTCAGCCCTTGAGGGCGGCCGCCTCGCTGGCGAGCTTGGTGATGCCGGCCCAGTCACCGGCCGAGACTAGTTCCTTCGGCGCAACCCAGGAGCCGCCGACACAGACGACGTTCGGCAGCGAGAGATAATCCATGGCGTTCTTCAGCGAGATGCCACCGGTTGGGCAGAACAGCGTGCCGGCGAGCGGCGACGACAGTGCCTTGAGATAGGCGGCACCACCGGCCTGTTCGGCGGGGAAGAACTTCAGCACCTCGTAGCCCTCTTCGCGCAGAGCCATGACTTCCGAGGCGGTCGCCGCACCCGGCAGCAGTGGAATGTCCGACTGGCGCGCCACGTCGAGCAGTTCCTGCGTCGTACCGGGGCTGACGATGAACTGCGAACCAGCATCGACGGCTGCGGCATAATGGCTCGCATTGAGAATGGTGCCGGCGCCGACCACGGCACCCTCCACTTCCTCGGCCACCAGGCGGACGGCCTCGAGTGCTGCAGCCGTGCGCAGCGTGATCTCGATCGCCTTCAAACCGCCGGCCACCAGGGCGCGCGCCAGCGGAACGGCCGACTTGGCATCCTCGATGATCAACACCGGAACGACCGGCTGGAGCTTCAGGGTGGAGAGCAGCTTCGCGGTTTTTTCGCCCATGACGGAGGCCTCTTTAAAACGATTAGATTGGAGATCTCAGTACCGCGCATGGCGGCACTTGTCGAGACTGACCGCTAACACGGAATCTTTCCGGTTTCCTAACAGCACCTCGTCGTCTATGGTTGCACTGCGTAATTTTTCGGAGCGAGTGGGTATGGCGAAGGAAATCGAACGCAAGTTTCTGGTCCGCAATGACGGTTGGAAAGCCGGCGTGACATCCCGGACTCGGATCAGACAAGCCTATGTCACAGCCGAGCCCGACCGTTCGGTGCGCATCCGCACCCGCAATGACGAGACAGCGCAGCTGACGATCAAGTTCGGCACGGGCCTGCTGACACGCGACGAATTCGAATACGACATCCCCCATGAAGACGCGCTGGAAATGATCGAATTTGCCACCGGCAATGTCATCGAGAAGACGCGCTACACCGTCGATTTCAAGGGTTTCACCTGGGAAATCGACGTCTTCGAGGGCGCCTATCGCGGCCTGGTGATCGCCGAGGTCGAGATGGCCTCCGAAGAGGACGAGCCCTTGCTTCCCGCTTGGCTCGGCCAGGAGGTGACCGGCGACAAGCGCTATTCCAACCAGGCCCTGGCCACCCAGAGACTGCGGCCGGAGCTGGTGCATGCCATATCGCATTAGGCCGGACAGGGACCTGTCCGCCGAGGTCCGGTCCGTCGCCCGCCACCAGCTGAGCATCGCCATCGCCGTTCTGAGCGACCGCCCGGACGGCCTGCACGAGGTCATTCACGAAGCGCGCAAGAAGTTCAAGCGCGTCCGCGGCCTTTTGCGCCTCGTCGCCGATGCCGACAAATCCTTCCAGACCCGCGAAAACGAACGCCTGCGTGACATTGCCCGCAGCCTGTCTCGCATCCGAGATGCCACCGCGCTGATGGAGACCGTGACGCATCTGGCCGGCTTTGCGCTCAACGACGACGAAAGTGAAACACTGGCGGCGACGCGCACGGTTCTGCAACTGCGTCGCGACGATATCGCCGCAAGCGAGAAGGATCTCGAAGACAAGGTGGCCCGCGTCATCGACGAATGCCGATCCGCCATCACGGCCCTTGATGAACTCGACCTGCCGTCCAAGGCGGGGCCTGCGGCCCGTCTGCTCGCCAAAGGCTGGCGCAAGGCCCTGAAGCGGGGCCATGAGGCGCTGCACACCTGCAAGGGTGAAGGCCACGGCGAAGCCTTCCATGACCTGCGCAAGGCAGCCCAGACCTATTGGATGAACCTTTCCCTGCTGCGCGAACTCTGGCCGAGCGCCTTCGCCGCCAAGCGCCGGGAGGCCAAACATCTGGTCGACCTGCTCGGCCGCGAGCATGACCTGACGGTTCTCACCGAACTGTTCGACAGCGAACCCGACCTGTTCGGCGATGGCGAAGGCCAGGCCTTCCTGCTGGCCATCATCATCCGTCGGCAACAGGACCTGCGCCGCGAAGCCCTGGCGCTGGCCGGCAGCATCTTTGCCGATCGGCCGCGACGGGAGGCGGATGTGATCGAAATCCTGTGGACCGCCGCCGCCATCGGCGAGACGTCCGGGCGCAGCTGACAGCGCATGAGCCGCTCGCAACGCCTTCTCTCTTTGTTGCAGGTCCTGCGCCGGCACCGCTTGCCGGTGAGCGGCGCGACACTGGCGGCCGAAACCGGCGTTTCGCTGCGCACGCTCTACCGCGACATCGCCACCCTCCAGGCCGAAGGCGCGGATATCGAGGGCGAGGCCGGCATCGGGTATGTGCTGCGCCCCGGCTATATGCTGCCGCCCCTGATGTTCACCCGCGAGGAGATCGAGGCGCTGATGCTCGGCTTCCGCTTCGTCGAAAAGCGCACGGACACCGCCATCGCCTCTGCCGCCCGCAACGCACTCGCCAAGATCGACGCCGTGCTGCCCGAAGACCTGCGTCGCGACATGGCGGATGTTCCCCTGCTCGTCGGCCCGGGCGCCCCGCTTGCGACCGAACGGGTGGACCTCGACAGGCTTCGCCAGGCCCTGCGCCACGAAAAGCCGCTTCTGATCGCCTATCGTGACCAGCGCGGCGACCTCTCCAGCCGCACCGTCTGGCCCTGCGCCCTCACCTTCTTCGACGGCGTCAGGGTCTTGGTCGCCTGGTGCACTTTGCGCGACGATTTCCGCCATTTCCGCACCGATCGCATCGAAAGCGCCGTGGCCGGCGAGACGCGCTACCCGAAGCGTCGCACCACCCTCCTCAAGGCCTGGCGGCAACAGAATGCCATCCCCGACGGCACCTTGAAATGATGCTGACAGTTTTTGGCAGCATCAGGGGCTAAGGTCGCGTCATCAACCCCACAGGAGATGACGATGACACCCGCAATGACCATTCTCTATGTCGAGAACGCTGCAGCAAGCGCCGATTTCTACGCAAAGCTCTTCGGCGTAGCACCCACCGAACGCGCCGACACCTTCTCCCTCTTCCGCCTGCCGACAGGCCTCGTTCTCGGTCTCTGGAGCCGCGCGGGCGTCGAACCGCAGGCGCAGTTCACCGGCGGCGGCTGCGAACTGGCCATCCGCGCGCCGAGCGCTGCCGATGTCGACGCCACCCACGAACGCTGGAAGGCGCTTGGCATCCCGGTCCTGCAGGCCCCCATCGAGGCCGATTTCGGCCGGACCTTTGCGGTCGCGGATCCGGACGGCCACCGCATCCGCGTCTTCAACCCGCCAGCCTGATCCTGGATCAGCCGCAGGGCGCGCGAAATTTGACAGATTTCAAACTTCGCGCGCTGTGCGGAAATCCGTTGCACGGCAAGGGCCGAGGCGGTATTTCGCAGGCCATGACACAGATCGATCAAGCCCCCCGCCACGAAGAAGGCGGCGCCTTCCTGGTTGCCGCCCTCTATCACTTCGCCAAGTTTCCGCGCTTCGAGAGTTTTCGCGAACCGCTCGAGAGCCTGTGCAAGGCCGAAGGCGTGAAGGGCACCCTGCTGATCGCCCATGAGGGCATCAACGGCACGATTGCCGGCACCGATGCGGGCATAACAAACGTTCTCGCCTACATCCGCAGCCAGCCGGAATTCACCGCTTTGGTGCATAAGGAAAGCCGCGCATCCAAGATGCCCTTCCTGCGCATGAAGGTGCGTCTGAAGAAGGAGATCGTGACGATGGGTGTCGAGGACATCGACCCCAACGAGATCGTTGGCACCTATGTCGACCCGAAGGACTGGAACGAGCTGATCTCCGACCCGGAGACGATCGTCATCGACACCCGCAACGACTATGAGACGGCGATCGGCATCTTCCGCGGTGCCGTTGATCCGAACACCAAAACGTTTCGTGAGTTTCCGGACTGGGTGAAGAACAATCCCGGCCTGCACAACAAGCCGAAGATCGCCATGTATTGCACCGGCGGCATCCGTTGCGAGAAGGCGACCGCCTTCATGAAGCAGCAGGGTTTTGACGAGGTCTACCACCTCAAGGGCGGCATCCTGAAATATCTCGAGGAAGTGCCGGAAGAACAGAGCCTCTGGGACGGCGCCTGCTTCGTCTTTGACGAGCGCGTTTCGGTGACCCATGGGCTGAAGGAAGGCAATCACAAGCTCTGCCACGCCTGCCGCAACCCGATCACCGCAGAAGAACTGACCCATCCCCACTACGAGGAAGGCGTCTCCTGCAGCCATTGCTATGAAAGCCGCACGGAAGCCGACCGCGACCGCTATCGCCAGCGCCAGCTGCAGATCGCACTCGCAAAGAAGCGTGGCGAACGCCATATCGGCAGCTGAACGGCATCCGGTGATGCCGGCTCAGCCGGAGATCGCATCCCCCTTCTGCCGGGACAATGCGAGAAGCCGTCGATGGCTCCGGAAACCGTGTCGAATGCTCAGCGCGCGGAGGAAACGTCGCGCGGATGCGCAAAGGCGATCGCCGCCGCCTTGGCCCTCAGGTCCATCGGCCGGAGCCGAAGCGCATCGATATCGGCAGGGCTGCACGGACGGCCGAACAGATAACCCTGCAACTGGTCGCAGCCGGCCAGACGCAGATTGACGGCCTGCTGATCCGTCTCCACCCCTTCTGCGGTCACCGGCACATCGAGCGAACGCGCCAGCGCCACGGTGGCCTGCAGCATCTCCACCGCCCTGTGTCCGTCGCCGAGCGACTGCACCAGGGATTTGTCGATCTTCATCCGGTCGAAACCGAACTGGCGCAGGTACCCGACGCTGGAGAAACCGGAGCCGAAATCGTCAAGGGCGATCTGCACGCCGATCTTGCGCAACCGCTCCAGAACGGTCCGGGCCCGCTCGGGATTCTGGATGAAATAGGTCTCGGTCATTTCCAGCACGACCCGGTGCGGATCGATGCCGGTGACGTAGAACAGGTCCGCCACATGGCCGGCAAAGGCGGGGTCGCGGAACTGGCCCGGTGAGACGTTGACCGAGAGCTTCAGCCCCGGCCATTCGGCAAGCTGCATCAGCGACTGCCGCAGAACATCGAGACCGAGACGGTCGATGAGGCCGCTCGCCTCGGCGATCGGAATGAAGACGTCCGGCGACACCGGCCCGTGACCCGGCCGATTCCAACGCGCCAGCGCCTCGACGCTGACAAGTTCGAAGGTCGAGGAATCCACCACCGGCTGGTAGACGACCTGGATGTCCTCGTTGTCGATGGCGGCACGAAGGTCGAGCGCCATCTGGTTGCGGGTCTCGCGCTCCTCGTCCATCTGCGGATGATAGGCCGTCCAGCGTCCGCGACCGCTTTCCTTCGAGGCATACATGGCCATGTCCGCCTGCCGCGTCAGCTCGCCGCCGTCGATGGTGCCCTCGGGGGAAAGCGCCAGGCCAAGGCTGCAGCCGACGGAAACGACCCGCTCGCCGAGCGGCAGCGGCTCGCCGAAGAAGCCCAGGATCGCCTCGGCGACGGAGATTGCCCGCTCCTCCGCATCTGCGCCAAAGAACACGATGCCGAATTCATCCCCGCCGATGCGCGACAAGGCGGCATTCCCGCCGACCAGCACCGCAAGCCCGGCCGAGACGGCCCGGATCAGGCTGTCGCCGACCGCATGGCCATAGGAATCGTTGACCTCCTTGAAGCCATCGAGATCGAGATACAACAGCACGACGTCGCTGCCATCGAGACGGGCTTCCGCAAGCGCCTGGTCGAGCAGCACATGCAGGCCGTCGCGATTGGCAAGTCCGCTCAGCCGGTCGGTTCGTGCAAGCTTCAGGGCCGCCGCCTCATCCGTTCGCAAACGACGCACGACGCTGTTGCCGATGATGAAGAGCAGAAGGCAGTAGACGGCCACCATCACCAGCGCGGCCTTGACCAGCGGTTCCACCTGCTCCCGGCTGATGTCACCGGGTGCCCGGGGTGTCCAGGCCAAGGAGGCAAGCGAGATGCCGGATGTGGATTCGATCGTCACCGCATGGGTCGAGCGGTAGGAGGGGGCCGCCAGAACCAGGCCCGGCAAGACATAGGCACTGGAGATCCGTTCGACCTTGTCGCGCGAGATATGCCGGATGAAGACGAGATAGGAACGTTTGGCCGGATCGACCTCGATCTCACCGGACTTCTTCCGGATCAGCGCAACGCCGGCGGCACCGACACCCTTGACCGTGCGAACGAAGCCGAGCGCCTGCGGAACTTCGCCGCTGCCTGCGGAACGCACCTGATCGAAGAGCATCATCAGATCGTCAGGCAGATATCCTTTGCCCCCGCGTTCGAGCGGCTTTCCATCGGAATAGGCCATGCCGGAGCGACCGTTCTGGTCGAGCACGATGGCGACATCGAACAGGTCGCTCTCGAAGGTCATATCGCCGAAATTGCTGATCACCCAGTCTGCATCGGGCGCCGTATAGACGTTCTCGGCAGCATCGTCCCAGGCGGCGTAGTCATTCAGGGTTGCACCCAGCTGGAACTTGAAGGTCTGGATCGCACCGACCAGCGTCTCGCGCGACCGCTCTTCGTCGAGATGGTTGGCATTGCTGGCCACCCGATCGAGCGCAGTCAGCACGATGCTCGTCACCATGACGGCGAGCATGGCAAAGACCAGCAGCATGCCGGTCACCGCCATACGGCGATTTACGTGCGACTTCAGTCGATTATATGTTCCGCGAAGCCGCATGCGATACTGTCCTGGCTTTCCGGGCACCCTGACAGAGAATGTGTTCAATTTGACTTAACATACTGACAGGTTTGACAAATATCGGATAGTGCGGGAATTCTAATGGAGTGCGGCATTCTGAACGGCAAAAGGGCTCCGGTTTCCCGAAGCCCTTGGCAGGCCGGCCTGGAGGTGCCAGCGCTGAAAAGTGCGATCGTCAGGCGACGAGCGAGACGAACTGGTCCTTCGGGCGGCGCACCTTCTTCAGGTTGACCAGCCAGTCACCGTCATCGGCACGATAGCCGAGCGGCAGGATGGTGACGGAACGCAGGCCCTTTTCGCGCAGGCCCAGGATTTCGTCGAGCTTGGCCGGGTCGAAACCTTCCATCGGCGTGGCATCGACGCCTTCGAAGGCAGCGGCTGCCACCGACATGCCGAAGCCGATATAGGCCTGGCGAGCGGCATGTTCGAAGTTCACCTGTTCGTCGCGAGCGGGATAGCTGTTGAGCAGCATCTGGCGATAGTTTTCCCAGCCCTCATTGGTAAAGCCGCGTTCTTCGTTCACCAGGTCGAACATGTCGTTGATGCGATCGGCGGTGTAGTTGTCCCAGGCGGCGAAGACGAGCAGATGCGAGCCTTCGGTGACCTGGGCCTGGTTCCAGGCGATTTCCTGGATCCGCGCGCGAACGTCCGGATTGGTGACGACGATCACTTCGAAGGGCTGCAAGCCGCTCGAGGTCGGTGCGAGGCGGGCCGCTTCGACGATCCGTTCAACCTTGTCTTCCGGAACGACCTTCGACGGGTCCATTTTCTTGGTGGCGTAGCGCCAGTTCAGCTTTTCAATGAGTGCGGACATGATCTCGCTCCTGGTTGGACCCGCCAGGCGCCATGGGAGTTGGCAGCATCGACGTAGTCTGGTATCAATTCGTAACCAGGCCTAGATATGGAACCATGAGATTTGTGCAAGAAGGCACATTTTTGATACCAGGTTACAACGATACAACAAAGAGACCGTTATGTGCGACAACTACGACATGACAAAGTGCCAGACCGTCAGCGAAATGCTGGCCCGATTGGGCGACAAATGGACGGTTTTGGTCATCATGATGCTCGCCGACGGCCCTCAGCGCTTTTCCGATCTCAAGCGCTCAGTCGTCGGAATCTCGCAACGCATGCTGACATTGACACTGCGTTCACTGGAAAGAGACGGCATCGTGGCGCGGACAGTGCATCCGACCGTGCCGCCGAAGGTCGAATATGCGCTGACCGATCTCGGCTGCTCCTTCGGCGAACCGATCCGGGCGCTGGGCGGCTGGGTCTTCACCCATCACGACCGCATCCAGTTGGCCCGCGCCGAATTCGACCGGCGCAACGAGGTCGATACCAGCAACAAGCTGATCAAACTCGGCTGACCAGCGCAAGGCGCGAAGGCACAATGCCCCACCCTATCAGTCGGCCTTGAAATTGCCCTTGGGAAATTCGAGCGCCAGATCGCGATACCACTTGCCGCTTTTCTTGATCGTGCGGACCTGGCTGTCGTAATCGACATGCACGAGGCCGAAGCGCATCTTGTAGCCCTCGGCCCATTCGAAATTGTCCATCAGCGACCAGGCGAAATAGCCCTGCATCGGATAACCCTCGGTGATCAGATCGGCCACCTTGTCGAGATGCTCGGCGTAGTAGTCGAGCCGCGGCTGGTCATCGACCTCGCCACCCTCGACCTCCATATTGTAGCAGGCGCCGTTCTCGGTGATGTAGCAGGGCGGCAGGTCGTAGCGGGCATAGAGCCGTTCGACGAGCGACTTCAAGGCCGGCGCATAAACCTCCCAGCCGATGTCGGTCGTGACCTTCGAAACCGGCGGTGCCCCCACCGTTGCCGGGAATTCCGCACCCGGCGTCGGATCGTCCGCCACACGCATCGGCGTATAGTAATTCAGCCCCCACCAGTCGAGCGGCTGGTTGATGATCGCGAGATCGCCTTCCTCGATGACAGGCATGCGATGGCCAAGCGCCGACAGGAACTCCGCCGGATACTCGCCCTTGAACACCGGATCGAAGAACACGCCGTTGTGGAACTGATGCGCGCGCTCGGAGGCTGCGCGATCGGCATCACTCTCCGACCCCGGCAGCGTCTCATGCGCATTCAGCACCAGTCCGACCGGCACCTTGGGCGACACGTCCCGGATCGCCTGGACGGAAAGCCCATGCGCCAGATTGGTGTAATGCAGCGCGTGGAGCGCCGCATCCATGTTGCGCTCGCCCGGCGCGTGAATGCCATAGAGATGGCTGAGCCAGACCGAGCACCAGGGCTCGTTGAAGGTCGCGACGGCATCCAGCCGATCGCCGAGACGCTCCATCACCACCTTGGTGTAACGCTGGAAGGCCTGTGCCGTCGATCGCGCCGTCCAGCCGCCCTCGCCCATCAGCGAAAGCGGCAGATCCCAATGGTAAAGCGTCGCATAGGCCATGATGCCGCGCGCCTTCAAGCCATCGACCAGTCTGTCGTAGAAATCGAGACCCTTCTCGTTGATCGGCCCCGTCCCCTCCGGAACGATGCGCGGCCAGGCGATCGAAAACCGATAGGCAGAGACCCCCATGTCCTGGATCAGATCGAGATCGCTTTCCCAGCGATTGTAGTGATCGCAGGCGACGTCGCCATTGTGCCGCCCGAAGACCCGGCCCGGCATGTTGGAAAACGCATCCCAGATCGAAGCTTTCCGCCCATCCGCCTTCGACGCCCCTTCGATCTGGAAGGAGGCGGTGGCCACGCCAAAGAGGAAATCACCGGGAAAACGCGAGGCAAGCGCCTTGGGATCGATCATGGGACGTCTCCTTCGTCAGGGTGCAGGCGGAAGGGGCCGCCGCTGGTCAGTCGATGAGCGGTTTAGAGCAATCGAACGACGCGGTGAAGACGTTGGAAACAAAAAACTGCAACGTTGCAGGAAATCCACCTTCTCGTTGATGGTGAGCGGTAGAGCGAAGCTCCGGTGGGTCATCGAGAGGATCGGTCGAGTTTCATCTGCGCCGCCCCCCCTGTAACCATGCCCCTCATCCGCCCTTCGGGCACCTTCTCCCCGCGAGCGGGGAGAAGGCCTCGCCGCTGGCCAAGCATTCCCCCCTCTCCCCGCTTGCGGGGAGAGGGTAGGGTGAGGGGCAAGTTCATAGATCACCCCACCCGCCGCTTCGCGGCGACCTCCCCCCCCCTCAAGGGGGAGGTGATATCAAACCTTCACCCAGCCACCATTCTTCTTGCCCGACTCGATACAAGCAGTGACAAACGCCACACCCTTCACGCCATCATCCACCGTCGGATAAACCACCGCCGGATCAACGGCCGCCCCCGTCCGCGCCGCCTGGATGGCCGCAGCCGCCTCCGAATAGATCGTCGCAAAGGCTTCGAGATAACCTTCGGGATGTCCCGACGGAATGCGGGTCACACGCGCCGCAGCCGAATTCGCCCCGGCCCCGCCGCGCGTGATCAGCTGCTTCGGCTCGCCCAGCCGCGTGAACCAGAGATAGTTCGGATCGGCCTGCGTCCATTCAATACCGGCCTTGGTGCCATAGATCCGCACCTTCAGCCCGTTCTCATTGCCGGTCGCCACCTGGCTGCACCAGAGCATGCCCTTCGCGCCGCCCTTGAAGCGCAGCATCACATGGGCGTTGTCGTCGAGCCGACGCCCTTCGACGAAGGTATGCACGTCGGCCGCCAGTTCATCCAGTTCGAGGCCGGAAATGAACGAGCCGAGATTATAGGCATGCGTGCCGATATCGCCGGTCGAGCCGCCGACGCCCGATTGTGCCGGGTCGGTGCGCCAGGCCGCCTGTTTCGATCCGGTCTGCTCGACAGGTTCGGCGAGCCAATCCTGCGGATATTCCATCTGCACCAGTCGGATATCGCCGAGTTCGCCCGAGCGCACCAGCTCGCGCGCATGGCGCACCATCGGATAACCGGTGTAGTTATGCGTCAGGATGAACAGCGCCTTGGCCTTGTCGGCCACAGCCTTCAGCGCCTTCGCATCCTCGAGATTGGACGTCAGCGGCTTGTCGCAGATGACATGGATGCCCTTTTCGAGGAATGCCTTGGCGGCGGCGAAATGCACATGGTTCGGCGTGACGATCGAGACGGCCTCGATACCGTCGGGTCGCGCCGACTCCTTGTCCGCCATCTCCTGGAAGGAGCCGTAGCACCGCTCCGGATCAAGCCCGAGGTCACGGCCGGACGCGAGCGACTTCTCCGCCGTCGACGACAGCGCTCCGGCAACGAGGTCATAATGGTCGTCCAGCCGGGCGGCCATGCGATGCACCGCGCCGATAAACGCGCCCTGCCCGCCACCGACCATGCCGAGGCGAATTTTCGCCGCGCGGTGTTCCGATTTGCTCGCTTCGATCGCCATGATGCGTCCTCCTTCATGAGCTGCGTCTGGAGTTCACGCTCCAGATCCGTTACCTGGCATCCAAGAAGAAGGATGCCCTGACAGTGAACATCTGAGATCCGCCTCTTGTGAGGCAAAGCGAACAAGCCCGCGTCAGCGATCACCGCGACGCCAGATGCAAGCTTTTGCAAGGATCTCAACCATGCCTTTTCTCGACCCGAGACAACCCTATCCCATCACGCTGGCCGACGGCACGCCCTATCGCGAGACCGTTCAGCTCGCTGCCGTCGTCGATCATCCCCGCATGGAGATTGGCGACTTCAGCTACTTCACCCATTCCGGCACGGCGAAAGAGACGGCAGCGATCCTCGCGCCTTATCTCTATCCCTTCAGCCGGGAACGACTGGTGATCGGCCGCTTCGTGCAGATTGCCCGCGAGGCGATCATCATCACCAGTTCGGCCAATCACGCGATGTCCGGGATTTCGACCTACCCCTTCCGCGTGTTCAGCCCTGAAACCATCACCGGCTACCAGGACCTGCCTTTCCGCGACACCGTCATCGGCCACGACGTCTGGATCGGCCACGGCGCGACGATCATGCCGGGGGTCACGATCGGATCCGGCGCCATCATCGCCGCCCGCGCTGTGGTGACGCGGGATGTGCCCCCCTACACCATCGTCGGCGGCAATCCCGCGACCATGATCCGACAGCGCTTCACGGACAAGGAGATCGCCGACCTCCTGGCGCTCGCCTGGTGGGACTGGCCGCTCGACAAGATCGAACGTGCCCTGCCCCACCTCGAGAGCGGCGACATCGTCGCCCTCAAGTCCGTCTAGTCTCAGAGGCCCAGCATCCGGCGATTGGCCGCATCGTCGGTCCCGCCGGAGGCGAAGTCGTCAAACGCCTTTTCGGTCACGCGGATGATATGCGCCCGGACGAAGTCTGCCCCTTCACGGGCGCCGTCTTCCGGGTGTTTCAGCGCGCATTCCCATTCGACAACGGCCCAGCCGTCGAAATCATTCGCCGCCATCTTGGAAAAAATCGCACCGAAATCGACCTGGCCGTCGCCGAGAGAGCGGAAGCGCCCGGCCCGCTGAACCCAGCCCTGATAACCGCCATAGACGCCCTGCCGGCCGGTCGGATTGAATTCCGCGTCCTTGACGTGGAACATCTTGATCCGGTCCTTGTAGATGTCGATGTTGTCGAGATAGTCGAGGCATTGCAGCACATAGTGCGACGGGTCGTAGAGCATGTTGGCTCTGCTGTGGTTCTTCACCCGCTCCAGGAACATCTCGAAGGTCACGCCGTCATGCAGGTCTTCGCCCGGATGGATCTCGTAACAAACGTCGACGCCCTGCTCCTCGGCATAATCGAGGATCGGCAGCCAGCGGCGCGCGAGTTCGTCGAAAGCGGTCTCGACCAGGCCCGCCGGGCGCTGCGGCCAGGGATAGATGAACGGCCAGGCGAGCGCGCCGGAAAAGGTCGCATGCGCCTTGATGCCGAGATTGCGCGAAGCCTTCAGCGCATACTTGACCTGCTGCACGGCCCATTCCTGCCGCGCCCTAGGATTGCCGCGCACTTCGGGCGCCGCAAAGCCGTCAAAGGCTTCGTCATAGGCCGGATGCACGGCGACCAGTTGGCCCTGAAGGTGGGTGGAAAGCTCGGTGATCTCGACGCCGTTCTGGCGCGCCACACCGGCGAGCTCGTCGCAATAATCCTTGGATTCAGCGGCCTTTTTCAAGTCCATAAGCTGGCCGGCCCAGGTCGGAACCTGCACGCCGACATAGCCTTTGTCGGCCGCCCATTTGGTGATTCCATCCCAGGTGTTGAACGGTGCGGCATCACCCGCAAACTGGCCGAGAAAAATCGCCGGTCCCTTGATCGTCTTCATGAATTCTCCTCCCTGAGATCCCTGCAACGTTTCCGTGAACGATTACAGGAGATGGAATTTCGACACAACCGCAATGATGTTTGTCGCAGAAATCTGCCCGGGAAAACCCGGGCAGACATTGGACTTGGATGGTTTCAGATCAGAACGGCGAGTCCGGGAAGTAGTAGTTCTTCGCGTTGTCGGCGGTGATCAGCGTCGCGTCCAGCGTATAGGTGCCGTGAACCGGAACGCTGTCGTAAAGCGCAGCGGCCGTCAGCTCCATGGCAGTCCCCACCATCGACGGCGGGTAGAGAACGTTGACCGGCACCATCTTGTCGCCATCCATGACCTTCTTGATCATGTCCTTCGAACCGGCACCGCCGATGATGTACTGGATGTCGGTACGGCCGGCCTGCTCGATCGCCTGCAGCACGCCGACGGCCATGTCGTCGTCCTGGCACCAGACCACATCGATCTTCGGATATTTGGTCAGGTAGTCCTGCATCACCTTGAAGGCATCGTCGCGGTTCCAGTTGCCGAACTGGCGGTCGAGGACCTTGACGTTCGAGCCCTTGATGCCTTCATCGAAACCGTCCTGACGCTGCTGGTCGATGGGGATCGGCAGACCACGGATGATGACGACTTCGGCGTCCGGCGAGTTCTTGGCGATGTATTCGCCGGCGACCTTGCCGAGCGCCGGGTTGTTGCCGGCGACATAGAGGTCGCGCACGCTGTTGTCGTTCATCGACGGTGCACGGTCGACGATCGTGACGAAGTGACCCTTGGCCTTCACTTCCTTCATCGCGTTGACCAGCGGATCCGGATCGGTCGGCAGGATGACCAGCGCATCGATGCCCTGGACTTCAAGGTCCTGCACGGCATTCGCCTGGGTGGCCGGATCAGCCGAGGTCTTGACGACGACGTTGAGGCCCGGATGTTCCTTCATCAGGAGTTCGGCGACGCGGTTGGCGTGATAGACGACGCCGGCCGTCCAGCCATGGTCGGCGGCCGGAATGGAGACGCCGATGGTCTTGGTGTCCTGTGCCTGCGCTGCGGTAAAGATCGCGGTCAGGGCCGTCATCGCGACGGCGAGACCCAACAGTTTCTTGTGCATTGGTTTCCTCCCAAAGTGACTAGGGTCGAGTTGGAACGGACCGGGCGACCCTCCTGCCCGGTCACGCGTCACGCCTTGCGCGCCAGCGACCGCTGGACGAGCATCGCGATGATAATGATCGTGCCCTGGATGGCGCCGATCAGATATTCGGAGATGAAGTTCGACAAGAGCATGATGTTGCCGACGAGTTCGAGGATGAAGGCGCCGCAGATCGTGCCCCAGACGCGGCCAGCCCCACCCTTCAGCGCCGTGCCACCGACAACGACGGCGGTGATCGCCTGCAACTCCCACAGGATACCGGTCGTGGCCGATGTCGAGCCGAGACGCGGCACATAGAGCAGCACCGCAATGGCCACGCAGAGCCCCTGGATGACGAAGGCGATGGTGCGCACCCGGTCCACGGCAATGCCGGAATAACGCGCGACATCGCGGCTTGAACCGACGGCAACCACATGGCGGCCATAACGGGTGCGATAGAGAATGACGGCGGCAATCGCGGTCACCACGAGAATGATGACGATCGGCACCGGCAGTCCAAGGATCGAGCCGAAATAGACCGGTCGGTAGATTTCCTGCTGCACCGGATCGCGCAGCGTGATGGCGCCACCTTGAGACAGCCAGGTCGTCAGGCCGCGATAGATGCCCATGGTGCCGAGCGTGGCGATGAAAGGCTCGATCTTGCCGACGGTGGTGATCAGTCCGTTCAACAGCCCGCAGAGCGAGCCGATGATGATGGCAAGCGCCATGGCGGCGGCAATCATCAGGCCCGGATCGGCAATGGCCCCGGAATTCATGAACAGGATCATCAGGCTCGCCACGAAGGCCACCATCGAGCCGACCGAGAGATCGAGATCCCCCGACGAGATGACGAAGGTCGCGCCGACGGCGATGATCGCAATGAAGGCGGACCGTGTCGCGACATTGGCGAGGTTGGTGAGACCAATGAAGTTAGGGTTCACCAGGGCGCCGATGATCAGCAGGATCAGCAGCGCCGCAAAGGGCGCCACGGCCCGCAGATCGACGTCGCGCCAGGTGCGGCGGCTAGGCCCAGGGGTGGTCGTGTCAGTCTCGGCAGTCATGGTTTTCCCGTCTCCTCCCGCGCCTCTTTACCGGAGGTCGCGCACCCTGAAGTCTTCGTCTCAAACCCGGTCTTGTTCGCCGGGCCTTGGCCTTGGATCAGCTCGCCATCTGCCGTTTCAGGCCGGCGGCGTAACGCATGATCGTCTGTTCGTTGATGTCCTCACCCTCGAGCAGGCCGACCATCCGGCCCTCCCGCATCACGGCAACGCGGGTGCAAAGGCCGATTACCTCGGGCATTTCCGAGGAAATCACGATGATCGAGCGCCCTTCGCGGGCGAGCGCGGCGATGAAATGATAGATCTGCTGCTTGGTGCCGACATCGATGCCGCGCGTCGGCTCGTCGATGATGATGATCTGGGGTTCGACTTCCATGATCTTGGCGAGCAGCAGCTTCTGCTGATTGCCACCGGACATGCGCCCCACCCTGACACGGTCGTCGCGCACGCGGATGTCGAAGCGCCGCTTGGCCCGCGCCATGGCCTTGGCCTCGCTGCCGGGGTCGAGATAGCCGTGCCGCACGTGATTATCCATAGACTGCAGCGTCAGGTTCGCCGTCATGCCCTCGCCGAGCAGCAGGCCCTTGCCCTTGCGATCCTTGGTCATATAGGCGAGCCCGCGCCGGTTCGCCTCGCGGAAATCACCGGCCTCAAGCACCGTGCCCTTGAGCCGCACCTCTCCGGAGAGACGCGGACGAAGCCCCGCCACCGCTTCCATCAGTTCCGTACGCCCCGATCCGATCAGACCGGAAAAGCCGAGCACCTCGCCGCGCTTCAAGTCGAAGCTGGCATTTTTCACAAAGCCCGTGGTCAGATCCTTGACCGACAGCACGATCTCCTCGTCGACGTCAGGCTCGTGTTTCGTCGGATAGAGGCTCGACAACTCACGGCCCACCATCAACTGCGCGATCGCCTCGCCGTCGAGCGCAGAGGTCGGCGCGGTCTTCACCCATTGCCCGTCGCGCAGCACGGTGACACGGTCGGTCAGCTCCATCACCTCGTCCAGCTTGTGGGAGACGAAGACGAAACTCGTGCCCCGGGCGCGCAGCTTGCGCACCTGGTCGAACAGCACCTCGGTCTCGTCGCGCGACAGGACGGCCGTTGGCTCGTCCATGAAGACGATGCGCGCCTTGCGGCTGATTGCCTTGGCGATCTCGACCATCTGCTTGTCGGCAACGGCGAGCGAACTGATCAGCGCATTCTCGTCGATCCGTGACCCCAGCTGATCGAGCACGCGCCGCGTCTCGGCCCGCATCACCTTGCGATCCAGCATGCCGAAACGGGTGACCTCGCGGCCGAGAAACAGGCTTTCGGTGACGGTCAGATGGTCGGCGAGGTTGAATTCCTGGTGGATCAGAACGATGCCCATCGCCTCCGCGGCACCGTTCGCCGGCAGCGTCACCGGTTCGCCGTCCAGCAGGATGCGTCCGGCAGTCGCCTGCTCGAAACCCGAGAGGATCTTGACCAGCGTCGACTTGCCCGCGCCATTCTCGCCCATCAGCGCGTGAACTTCGCCCGGCATCACGTCGAAATCGACGCTGAACAGCACCTGGACGTCGTTGAATGATTTGGAAATACGCTCCGCCACGAGCACGGGTGCCCGCGCCTCGCCCCCAACCGATGTCATGCAATCCTCCCGGCGGTCCTCCACCGCTGTGAGACCTTGTGTAAACCTTTACATGGCCGATGTAAAGGTTTACATCATCGCATCACGCAGAGTTTTTGTTCCCGCTCCGCTTTCGCGCCTGCAGCAGGGAATGTAAGGTCGCCAACGATTCCAGACGGATAGGGGATGGGCCGCGTGCCGGAGCAAGCACCAGCGACGATCGAGGACGTGGCGCGCATCGCGGAAGTGTCGATCGCGACGGTCAGCCGCGCCATCCACACCCCCGACAAGGTGGCGAAATCCACCCGCCAGCGCGTCAATCAGGCCATCGCCATCACCGGCTATACGACCAATGCCATGGCGCGTTCGCTGCGCATGGGCCGGTCGAACATGATCCTGATCCTGGCGCCGGATATCGGTGACCCCAACTTTTCCTCGACGCTCATCGGGCTTGAAAACGAGGCCCGCGCGCATGGTTATGGCGTGTTGATCGGCCACACCCAGAACGATCCGGAACGCGGTCTCGAATACCTGAAATTCCTGAGCTCCGGCCAGGCAACCGGCCTCGTGCTCTTCACCGGCCACGAACCCTTCGGCCATCAGGTCGTCGGCCAGCGCCTGCCGCCCTCGGTCGCCGTCTTCGAACCCGTCTTCGGCTCGAAGATTTCCTATGTCGGCGTCGATGACGTGGCCGGAGCCCGCAAGGCAGCCGAACACCTGCTGTCCGCCGGCCACCGCTCCATCGCCTTCATCGGCGACAGCAAGACAAGGCTCGGCCACCAGCGCCGCCGCCAGGGTTTCGACAAGGCGCTCGATGCCGCCCGCATCCCACCCAATCAGCGCTTCGTGCTGGAAGGCGAAGGCACCATCGAAAGCGGCCGCCTCGCGGTCGAGCAGCTTTTCATGCGCGACCAGCTTCCCACCGCCTTCATGTGCGTCAACGACGCGACCGCCGTCGGCGTATTGAACGGCCTCACCGCCCGTGGCTACGACCTGCCGCACGACTTCTCCGTCATCGGCTTCGACGACGTGCCCCAGGCAACTTACGTGAACCCGGCATTGACCACCATCCGCCAGCCCCGCACGGCCATCGGCCGCCAGGCGATGGCGCTTCTGATCAAGTCACTCGGGGATCGGACGATGGAGCGCCAGGAAATCCTGCTGATGCCGGACCTGATTGTCAGGGGCTCGGTGACGGGACCGGCCAAGCGATAGTCCGGATCTCACCGATCATCGGACGGACCCAAAGCGGCACTTGGCCGTTAGACCGGGAACATCCTATGATATACCCACATGACGGTGGCCCGAGCGGCGCCACCTCGCCATTCCCCATCGGAGACCAATGTGAGTGTCGCTTTCACCAAAGAAGAGAGTTCGGAAACCGCAGCGGAACTGCATCTGCCGGATCGCCCGGTCTCGCAGCACCCGAACCTGGTGACGGCAGACGGCTTGAAGCAACTGGAAGCGCAGGCAGAAGACGCCCGCGCCGCCTATCTTGCCGCACAGACAGTGGAGGACGTGAACGAACGTCGCCGTCAGTCGGCGGTCCCCTACCGCGATCTCAAATACCTGACGGAGCGTCTGCGCACCGCGCAGGTCATCCCCGCGCCCGAAACCAACGCGGTCGTCGGCTTCGGCAGCAAGGTCACCTTCGAGCGAGACGACGGTCGCGTCCAGACCTACCGCATCGTCGGTGAGGACGAAGCCGACCCGAAGACCGGCTCGATTTCGTTTGTCTCGCCGGTTGCTAGCCGCCTGATGGGCAAAGCGGTCGGCGACGTGGTGACAGTCGGCGACCAGGAACTGGAGATCACAGCGATCGGTTAAGGGCCGTCGAGCGACGCCTTTACCGCCGTCATCCTCGGGCGCAGTCCCGAGGATCTACTGCCGCCCGCCGAAAACTCGACTGTTCGGGCGTCCGCTGCGCCCGCCCCACATTCCTCAACCGCCCCACCACGACCACCCTTGGCAGATCCTCGGGACTTCGCCCGAGGATGACGACGGTTGAGGCAAACGAAAGGCCGGGGTGCTTTCGCCCCCCGGCCTCCAAACGCACTCGAAGCGTCGAAATCAAACGTAGCGGTTGACCACGTTTTCCAAGAGTTCCTGCTTGCCGGACACCGGCTTCGGGTTGACGTTCTGGCTCTCGACGCGAGCAGCAATCGCATCGAGGCTTTCCTCGCCGCGCAGCATCTTCTGGTTCTCGGCCTTGTCCCAGCCGGCGTAACGGCTGTTGAGCGGAGCCGAAAGCGCCTTGTCTTCGACCATCTTGGCAGCGGCCTTCAGGCCACGGGCGCAGCAGTCCATGCCGCCGATATGGCCGATCAGCAGGTCTTCGGCGTCGAGCGACTGGCGACGCAGCTTGGCGTCGAAATTGGTGCCGCCGGTGGTGAAGCCGCCAGCCTGCAGGACCTGGTAGTAGGCCAGCGCCATTTCCGGAACATTGTTCGGGAACTGGTCGGTGTCCCAGCCGGACTGGTAGTCGTTGCGGTTCATGTCGATCGAGCCGAAAATCCCCAGAGCATTTGCAAGCGCCAGCTCGTGTTCGAAGGAATGGCCGGCGAGGATCGCATGGCCCTGCTCGATGTTCACCTTCACCTCGTTCTCGAGGCCGTAGCGCTTCAGGAAGCCGTAGACGGTCGCAACGTCGTAGTCGTACTGGTGCTTCGACGGCTCCTGCGGCTTCGGCTCGATCAGGATGGCGCCCTTGAAGCCGATCTTGTGCTTGTATTCAACGACGAGGTTGAGGAAGCGGCCCATCTGGTCCAGTTCCTTCTTCAGGTCGGTGTTGAGCAGGGTCTCGTAGCCTTCGCGACCGCCCCACAACACGTAGTTTTCGCCGCCGAGCTTCAGCGTCGCATCCATGCAGGTCTTCACGGTCGCAGCGGCAAAGGCGAAAACGTCAGGATCCGGATTGGTGGCGGCACCCGACATGTAGCGGCGATGCGAGAACATGTTCGCCGTGCCCCAGAGCAGCTTGACGCCGGTCTCTTCCTGCTTCTTGGCGAAGTAGTCGACGATCTCGTTCAGGTTCTTCGTGTTCTCGGCAAAGCTGTTGCCCTCGGGGCGAACGTCGGCATCGTGGAAGCAGTAATAGGGCGCCCCCAGCAGCTGGAAGAATTCGAAAGCGACATCGGCCTTCAGCTTGGCCGCATCCATCGTGTCCTTGAACCAGGGACGCTCGAAGGTGTTGCCGCCAAACGGGTCGGTGCCCGGCCAGACGAAGGTGTGCCAATAGGCAACCGCAAAGCGCAGATGGTCTTCCATGCGCTTGCCGAGAACGACTTCGTCCGGATTGTAGTGGCGGAAGGCCAGCGGATTGCTGCTGCCTTCGCCTTCATATTTGATCTTCTGGATATTGCCGAAGAAACCTGTGCTCATGGGTAGTCCTCCTTGGTGTGTTGTTTCTACCCTCCCCTTGAGGGGGAGGGTCGGACCGAAGGTCCGGGGTGGGGTGATGGTGGGGTTCACCCCCACCCGCTGCTTGCGCAGCGACCTCCCCCCTCAAGGGGGAGGTGGAAGTTCAAATCCCTCGGATCGCCGGATACAGCGCCCGGTAGCGGCCATAGGCTGCCTCATAGGCAGAGCTGAGCGCCCTGACCGGCTCCACCGTCTCGGCCGTCTGAGGCGCCGTGCAGACCGACAGCGGATCAGCCCCGGTCGCCGCGATCAGCCCCAGACGCGCCGCCCCGAAGGCAGCGCCGAAATCGCCGTCGGCGGGAATATCGACCGGCATGTCGAGGGCGGTTGCAATCGAGGACAGCCAGTAGCGCGAGCGCGAACCGCCGCCGATCGCCGTGACGCGGGAAATCTTCGTGCCCGCCGATTTCAGCGCCTCCAGACTGTCACGGATGGCAAAGGTGACGCCTTCCAGCACGGCCTGGGTGAGCACGGCGCGATCGCTTTCGTGACCAAGGCCGATAAAGGCACCCCGGATCTTGGCATCATTATGCGGTGTCCGCTCGCCGGAAAGATAGGGAAGGAAGGTAACGCCGGTTGGCGCCTTGAGCGTATCGCCGAGTTCGCCGGTCAGTTCGCCGGCCGATTTGCCGGTGACCGTCGAATGCCAGTTGAGCGCGTCGGTTGCCGACAGAATGACACCCATCTGGTGCCAGGTCTTGGGCAGCGCATGGCAGAAGGCATGCACGGCACTTTCCGGCTTCGGCAGGTAGGAGGCATTGGCGGCAAACAGCACGCCCGACGTACCGAGCGAGACAAAGGCCTGGCCTTCGGCCACCGTGCCCATGCCGCAGGCCGAGGCGGCATTGTCCCCTGCCCCACCGGCGACGACGACATCGGAACCAAGACCCCATTTTTCCGCAAGCTCGGCGCGCAGCGTCCCGGCGCGATCCGCACCTTCGACAAGCCCAGGCATCTGCTCGACGGTGAGGCCAGTGGCCTCCAGCAACTCGCTCGACCAGGCCCGCTTACCCGTGTCGAGCCAGCTGGTGCCAGCCGAATCCGACATGTCGGAGAGATATTCGCCCGTCAGCCAGAGACGGAGGAAATCCTTGGGCAGGAGCACCTTGGCGACCTTGGCGAAGGTATCCGGCTCGTTGTTCTTCACCCAGGCGAGCTTCGGCGCCGTGAAGCCGGGGAACACGATGTTGCCGGTCAGCGCCCGGAAGCGCGGATCGGCATCGAGCGCGGCTGCTTCCGCATGGCTGCGTGTGTCGTTCCAGAGGATGCAGGGCCTGAGCACCCGATCCTTGGCGTCGATCAGTGTCGCGCCATGCATATGGCCGGACAGGCCGATGCCCTTGACGGCGGCAAGTTCCTTCGGGTGCGCGGCCTTCAGCGCCGCAACAGCCTCTTCCGTGGCGCGCAGCCAGTCGCCCGGCGCCTGCTCCGACCAGCCGGGATGCGGCCGCTGCACGGTGAGCGCCGCGTGACCGACGCCGATGACGTTCTGGTCGCCGTCAATCAGCATCGCCTTGACGCTGGATGTGCCGAGATCCAATCCGAGATACATGGGTGTCCTCCATTCCTCTGCCTTCAGGGCAGATTGTCCTTCAAGAATATGTCGATCCGAATGCGCTCCTGGTCAGCAACGACCGGCAGCCCGTCGGCTTTGGCTTTCAGCACGCGAATGGCGCTGCGTACCTCATGACCCGCATCCTGGTTGAGCACGGCATCGATCAAGCCCGACCGCAGCGCCGCGCGCGTCGTTTCCGTCAGCTCGTGTGCAACAACCACAGGGCGCCGATCTTCCGGTCGCCGCTGAAGCGCCCGGATGAGACCCCGGTTGCCCGCCCCAAGGCTGTAAAGAGCGACGATGTTGTTCCGGATCGCGAAAATCTCAGAAACGAGCCGCTCGACGACATCGGGATCGTCGCGTCCTTCGAGCACCGGCATCAGCTGGAGATGGGAGAAATCCGAAGCCATGACAGACGCGAAGGCCTCGTAGCGTTCACGATGGTCGCGGACCAGCATGGAGCCTGCGAGCACGGCAACCTTGCCCTGCCGACCGCCGGCGAAACGCCCGAGAAGGCTGGCGGCGGTGCGTCCCGCGGCCGCATTGTCAATACCCGCATAGTGATCGCGCTGAGAACCCGAGAGGTCCGAGACCAGCGTCACCAGCGGTATGCCGGCAGCAATCACATTGGCTGCCGCAGCCGCGACCTCAGGTGCATCGACGGCAACGAAGGCAATGCCGGCGGGCTGTTCCGCCGCCGCATCCCTCAGCGCCTCGGCAAGGGCCGGCCCGTCAAAGGCCGGCACATCAACGAGACGGATCGCAACGCGCTCGACGCCGGCGCGGTCCCGCGCCTCGTCGAGCGCAAGCCTCAAGCCCCGCATGAAGGAATTGTCGTTGGACGGAATGAGGAAGGTCAGCGGATAGGTCCGCCCCTTGGCGAGATTGGCGGCCGCCACATCCCGCACGAAGCCGAGTTCCACCACCGCCTGATCGACCTTCTCCCGAGTTCGCGCGCTCACCCCCGGCCGCCGGTTCAGCACCCGGTCGACGGTGGCAAGGCTCACGCCCGCGCGGCTCGCGATGTCATGGACAGTCGGCTTCATTCTCTCCTCCGGCGCCTGTCCTACACCAGAGGATGAGGTACGTAAATCAGATTTCGATGTACGTACCTCAGATTCTTTGCGGCATCCCCATGACAGGCCGCACGCCCTGTCGTCAGTTCACGGCAAAGAGGCAGCCTCGATCACGTAAGTTATGCGACCGTCGTCGGAGAGCCGGCGGAACACGAGGTAATGCGGTGGCACAGAAATTGGCAGGCCCTCTCGAACACCGGCTGCCATGGCTTCGACCAGCTTGTCCATGTCGGTCGACTGCACCGTCAGAGTATTTGCGTCTGCTCCGACGATGCGCAGCGCCTGATCACCCGGCATCCGAGCAAGGAAGGTGGCCGCCAGATCGCCTTTCATATAGCCATACAATTCAAGCATTTTCGTTTCGGTATGCTGGAAGGCGTTACCATTGTTCGACGTGCTGTTGTGCCAGGAACAGAGCGGCATCAGGTAGCAGGTTCCTCCGATGTCCACGGACCCATCCGCGTTCTGCGTCATGTGCCCGCCGACGCTGAAGGCCGGGTGAGTGGTGGTACCCGGATTCGGCAAGGGATGCGTAACATAACAATTGCCGTCGATCCCCTCGGCCTTCAGCAGACCTTTCCAGGAGGCGCCGTTGATTTTCGGGTCATCGGTACTGCCGTCGACATTGTAAAGGTCGCCACTGTAGTACACCACGTTGGCCGACGTGGACTGGAGTCGAATTCCGGCATAACGCCTTGCGAATTCCGCGAGCCTTTGCACTGCAATCTCGTCACTCATTGCCATGCTCCCCCTGTTGGCCGCCCAATCAAATGTCGGTGCGCCCCGCAAGAATTACACGCAAAAATATATTAGTAAATAGAATGCAACCTCAGTGCCCAGCCCCGGCCGGTGCAGCCGCCTTCGGCTTCTTCAGAAGAAGCGCCATGAAGACGAGGCAGGAGAACAGCACGGTCAGCCCCATGAACACATCCATGAAGGACAGGAGCCAGGCCTGTTGCGTGACGACACCCGACAGCTTCTTGATCGCCACGGCCGTACCATCAAGGCCATAGCTGTCGTAATTGGCGCCGACGCTGGCAAGCCAGTCGAGAGCTGCCCGGTTGCTCCAGGACACCTGCTCGGACAGACGCGCATAGTGGTCGTCGGAACGCTGCGTGAGCATCGTGTTGATGATCGCAAGACCCACGGCACCGCCCAAGTTGCGCGTCAGGTTGAACAGGCCCGAGGCGTTCTTGATGCGATCGGGCGGCAGGGTGCCGAGCGCCAGATTGTTGATCGGCACCATGCAGATCATCAGCGAGCAGCCACGCAGGATCTGCGGCACAAGCAGCTCGTAGAAATCCCAGTCGGCGGTGATGCCGGTCATCAGATAGGTCCCGAGCGCAAAGCCGGCAAAGCCCATCATCATCATCGCGCGCGGATCCATCTTGTTCGACAGAATGCCGGCGATGGGCGCGGTCAGGAACATCGCGGCACCCGACACGAACATCGTCTCGCCGATCATCAGGGAGTCATAGCCGCGGATGCGTCCGAGGTAGAGCGGGTAGAGATAGGTGAGCCCGTAGAGGCCGACGCCCATGATGAAGGAGAACAGCGAGCCGAAGGCGAAATTGGCGTTGGAAAAGGCCCTGAGATCGACCACCGGCAGTTCCGCCCTGAACACGCGGCGGAAGAAGATCACCGCCCCGATGGTCATGGTGATCGTGCCGATGACGATGTGCTGGTCGTTGAACCAGTCCTTGTTGTTGCCTTCCTCCAGCACGAATTCGAGCGAGCCGAGGAAGACGGCCATCGACGCCAGTCCCCACCAGTCGAAGATCTTGAAGAGCTTCAGGTCCGGCTTGTCGAAATCAACGAGGCTCCAGGTCGCAGCCGCCACCAGCATGCCGGGGATGACATTGATCAGGAACAGCCAGTGCCAGGACAGCGCATGGCTGATATAGCCGCCGATCGTCGGCCCGATGGTGGGCGCAAGCGTGGCGACAAGGCCGACCATGGGCGACACGATGTTGCGCTTGGACGGCGGGAAGATGGTGAAGGCGGCCGCGAAGACGGAGGGGATCATGCCGCCGCCGATAAAGCCCTGGATCGCCCGGTAAACGATCATCTGCTCGATATTCGTGGCCGTGGCGCAGAGTGCGCTCGACAGCGTGAAGCCGGCAGCACAGATGGTAAACAGCACGCGCGTCGACAGGATGCGCGCAAGCACCCCCGAGAGCGGGATCATGATGACTTCGGCGATCAGATAGGATGTCTGCACCCAGGCGACTTCGTCGGAACCGGCACCAAGACCGGCCTGGATTTCGGCAAGCGAGGCCGAGACGATCTGGATGTCGAGGATCGACATGAACATGCCGAAGACCATGGCGAGAAACGCAAAGACCCGCCTCGGGTCCATGCGTTCCTCGGCGCCGGTTTGAGCAACAGAGCCAGAAACCGCAGCGCTAGCCGGAGATGTAACGGTGGCCATGGAAGGCCCTTTCCCAGACGAAACCCGACCGAATGTTTACTGCTTGGCCGCGACCGCCTGGGCATCCGGCGCCGTGCGAGTATCGACGTCGACGATGACGCTGAGGCCGGCACGCAGATGGCCACCGGCCAGCGCATCCTTCGGCAGAGCGATCCGCACCGGTACGCGCTGCACGACCTTGGTGAAGTTGCCCGTCGCATTTTCTGCCGGCAGCATCGAGAAGATGGCGCCCGAAGCCGGCGCGATCGACGTCACTGTGCCTTCCAGCGGCTCTTTGCCATAGGCATCGACATGGATCGAGACCTTGGAACCGGGTACGAGATGCGCGATCTGCGTTTCCTTGAAGTTCGCCTCGATATAGAGCTCGTTCGTCGGCACCAGTGCGGCCAGCCGCTTGCCGGCCGACACCAGGTCGCCGGCCTGGACGGCGAGATTGCCGACGACGCCGTCATAGGGTGCCTTCAGCACGGTGAAGTCGAGGTCGCGCTGCGCCTTCTCGATGGCGAGGTCCTGCAGCCGAACGCTGGACAGCGCTTCTTCGCGCTGCGCCTTCAACAGGCTCAGATTGGCGTCAGCCGAAGCGACAGCCGCCTCCCCAGCAACGAGGTTGGCATTCGCCTGGTCGAGAAGCACCTTGGCATTGTCGAGATCGGCCGTCGTACCGACAGACTTGGCGGCGAGATCGCTGGCCCGCTTTTCGGTGATCTGGGCGCCGCGCACGGCCGCCTGCAGCGCGCCGAGCTGGGCCTTGGCCTGCGCCACGCTGGCCTCGCCACCCGTGATCTGGGCATCGATCCGCTTGACGGCCAGTTCGGCGCTTTGCTTGTTGGCAACGGCCTGCTCATAGGCAATCCGGTAATCGCCGCCGTCGAGCGTCACCAGCGGATCGCCCGCGCGGACGATCTGGTTGCTGTCGACATTCACCTTCTCGACATAACCGGAAACCTTCGGCGAGATGATCGCGATGTCACCTTCGATATAGGCGTCTTCCGTCGACACCATGAAGCGGCCATTGGTCCACCATTCATAGCCGTACCAACCTGCGCCCGCGAGCAGAACGGCGAGCACCACCGGCAGCACCGGGCTGCGGCGTTTCTTGGGCTGCGCCACGTGTTCTGCCGCTGGCGCCGGGGACACGGCAGCCGGCTGCGCTTCGGCCGAAGGGGTCCCTGGTTCGAGCTGCGTCTCGGACGCATCTTCATTCCGGTCGAGGGGACTGGAGGTGGAACGAAGGGCGGTGGATCTGTGCGTCACGGACATGTGCAAAGGACCAGGGATGGGGTTAATACTTTCGAACTGAACCGTTCGGTTCGATTGACATATAGACTTCCGTACCTCATATCAAGGGGCAACAACGAGGCTGATGAACTCTCGAGCCGGGTAGCGTTAAGATTTGGACAAATCATGTCAAAACTGAGCATTGACCAGCAGATGATACCGGAATGCGTTGCCGCCCCGACGGCCGGCATGGGCCGGTTTGCGGCAGGCGCAGACCCCATCAAGCGCGGCCAGATCCTGGACGGCGCGCACCGCGTTTTCATGAAGATGGGGTATGACGCCGCCAGCATGAACGACGTGACGCGGGAAGCCGGCGTCTCCAAGGGCACCATCTATGTCTACTTCCAGAGCAAGGAAGAACTCTTCGCAGCCCTGATCGAACGGGCCAAGGGTCTGTTTGCCGAAAGCATCCGCGACCTGCTCGCCCACCACCCCGATCCCGAAGAGGGCCTGCGCCAGTTCGGCCTGGCTTTCATCCGGCAAATCTTTGAATCGGAAATGATTCCGGCCATGCGCATCCTGCTCGGCCTGGTCGACCGCATGCCGACGCTCTGTCAGCGTTTCTTCGCCTCGTCGCCCAGCAATGCGCGCACGATCCTGAAGGACTATCTCGAGGTTCACGTAAAGTCGGGCTACTTCGACATCGCCGATACGTCGCTCGCCGCGATGCAGTATATCGAGCTTGTAACCGGCGCCTACATGAAGGGCCGGCTGTTCAACGAGATCGCCGAAACGCCGCCGATGGAGGAGATTGAGCGCGTGATCGACGGCGGTCGCGCCGTCTTCATGGCCGCCTACCGGCGCAAGCCCGACATTTCCTGACGCATTGCCACGTCACGTGGCCTTGCCAACTGCGATGTTTTGCCCCACATCCACCGTCGCTCACCCTCGCGCACGGAACCCAAAAACATGCAGGACTATCTTCCGCTTCTTCAGGACCCCACCGCCTGGGTCGCCCTGGTGACACTCGTGGTCATGGAGGTCGTGCTCGGCATCGACAACCTGATCTTCATCTCGATCCTGACCAACAAGCTGCCGGAAGAGATGCGCGAACGCGCCCGCCGCATCGGCATTGGTCTGGCGCTCGTCATGCGCCTCGCTTTGCTCGGCACCGTCGCCTGGATCGTGCAGCTGACCACCCCGATCTTCGAACTCTTCGGCCACGGTTTCTCCTGGAAGGATCTGATCCTGATCGCCGGTGGTCTCTTCCTCGTCTGGAAGGCGACGAAGGAAATCCATCACAGCGTCGATCCGGTCGACCATGAGGAGGATTTCATCGCCTCCTCCGCCACGACCACCTTCGCCAGCGCCATCGGCCAGATCCTGCTGCTCGACCTCGTCTTCTCGATCGACAGCATCATCACCGCCGTCGGCATGACGCCGCATCTGCCGATCATGGTCATCGCCGTCATCGCCGCCGTCACGGTCATGCTGCTGGCAGCGACACCGCTCGCCAACTTCATCGCCAAGAACCCGACGGTCGTCATGCTGGCCCTCGGCTTCCTGCTGATGATCGGCACGACGCTGATCGCCGAAGGCATGGGCTTCCACGTGCCCAAGGGCTACATCTACGCGGCCATGGCCTTCTCGGCCCTCGTCGAAGTGTTGAACATGTTCGCGCGCCGCAAGCGAACGAGCGACCGCAAAGCCAAATCGACGCTGCACTGACAGCGCCTGATACCGCCATATCCGCACGAGACACGCGACACACGCGCGCTCGGCGGATATGGACGTTTGCAGGAACCAATTGCCATGCGGGCGATTGGTAGCGCACAATGGCACAAATCAGCATTCCGGCCGGGACCTTATGACATCAGAGCAAATTCTCGCCTTCGGCCTCATCGCCGTCATGATGGCGGCCTTCCTCTGGGAAAAGTTCCGCTATGACGTGGTCGCCTGCGTCGCACTCATCGCTGCGGTCTCGCTTGGCCTTCTGTCGCCGAGCGACGCCTTTTCGGGCTTCTCGGACGACCTGGTGATCATCGTCGGCAGCGCGCTTGTGGTCAGCGCCGGGGTTGCCCGCTCGGGCGTCGTCGATCTCGCCATCAAGCGGTTCTTCCCGGCCCTATCCTCCCTGCACGGCCAGATGCTCCTGCTGCTGATCACCGTGACGGTGCTCTCGGCCTTCATCAAGAACATCGGCGCGCTGGCGATCATGATGCCGGTCGCCTTCCAGTTTGCCCGGCGCTCCAATGTACCGCCTTCGGTCTTCCTGATGCCCATGGCCTTCTCGGCCCTGCTCGGCGGCCTGATGACGCAGATCGGCACCTCGCCCAATATCGCGGTCTCGCGGCTGCGCCAGGAACTGACCGGCGAACCCTTCACCATGTTCGACTTCACGCCCGTCGGCGCCACGCTTGCCGTGGCCGGCATTATCTTCCTGATCTTCTTCTACTGGCTGGTGCCGCGCCGCGAAAACCAGAACCCCTCGCTTCAGGAAGCGCTGGAAGGCTCAAGCTTTGCAACCGAAGCCCATATCCTGGCGCAATCGCCCTTCGTGCTGAAGCCGCTGCACCAGCTCCTCAAGATCGCCGAGGGTGAGGTCACCGCCTCTGCAGTGCTGCGCGGCGAGACGCGGCTGTCGCCTTTCCCGGACATCCTGCTGCATGCGGAAGACATTCTCCTGCTCGAAGGCCCCTCCGAGGCGCTCGACCGGATCGTCTCTCAGGGCAATCTGAGCCTCGCCGGGCATGCCAAACCGAATGTCATTCGTGGCGACCTGTCCTCGATCGAAGCCGTGATCGGGCGCGGCTCACCTCTGATCGGCCAGACGGCCCAGGAGCTGTCCCTCGTCCACACCCATGGCGTCAACCTGCTCGCCGTCAGCCGGCAGGGCAAGCGCATCCGCGAACGTCTTGGCCAGCTCACGCTGCGCTCCGGCGACGTCGTGCTGCTCCAGGGCCTCCGCGCCCAGATGCCGTCGATCCTGACCGAACTCGGCTGCCTGCCGCTGGCCGAGCGCGAGATCCTGCTCGGCACCAGCCGCAACGTGCTCATTCCGCTCGCCATCCTGGTGGTCGCCATGGGCGCGACGGCGCTCGGCATCGCACCCGTCGCCATGGCCTTCTTCACGGCAGCGCTCGCCATGGTGGCCTTCGGCGTCATTCCGGTCAGCGAAGTCTACCGCGCCGTCGATGGCCCGATCCTCGTCATGCTCGCAGCCCTGATCCCGGTGGCCGACACGTTGCGCACCTCCGGCGGCAGCGACGTCATTGCCGGCTGGCTCAATGCGGCTGCCGGCGGCATGCCGGCCTGGGGTGCGGTCGCCATGATCCTGCTGACGGCCATGGCCGTCACGCCCTTCCTCAACAACGCCGCGACCGTTCTCGTCATGGCCCCGATCGCCGCAAGCTTCGCCACCGGCCTCGGCTACAAGCCGGAAGCCTTCCTGATGGCGGTTGCCATCGGCGCCGGCTGTGACTTCCTCACCCCCATCGGCCACCAGTGCAACACGCTGGTCATGGGTCCGGGCGGCTACAAGTTCTCGGATTATCCGAAGCTCGGCCTGCCCTTGTCGATCCTGATCGTGCTGGTGTCGGTCCCCGCGCTGCTGATGGTCTGGCCGGTGCAGTAAACCGGCAACGGCAATAAAAACCGCGCAAAGAAAAACCTGCGTCGGCGGGACGCAGGTTTTCCTTTGGGGCGGGGACTTGGGGGAGAGCGCAGGCCGGACGGTTAAGGGGCTCGCCTGCCATTTCGTTGGCCACGGGAAGAAACCGGAAAAACTCCCGTGTTCCCCTTGTCCGTCGCGTCCGGTTGGCACGGCCTGCGCTCTGTCACAAGAACGCCGAGGCCGCCTTCGGGTTCCGGGTCGGACAAAATAATTTGAAGATTTTTTCAGCCGCCCGCGCGCCCCAGCCCGGATCCGTGGTTTTTCTTGACGCAAGGGCCTGAATATGGCCTAAGGCCCAGCGGTGGAACCGGCTTGCGCATCGCTGTTCCCTTGCCTGTTTCCGGCCTGCCACCGCACTGATTTCGCACATTGTCCCGATCCGGCGCCTGAGCGCCAGGTCCCCCGCACGCACCACGAGCTGAATTCCATGACCACATCAGGCGTCCGCGTCCGCATCGCACCCTCCCCCACCGGCGAACCCCATGTCGGCACCGCCTATATCGCGCTGTTCAACTACCTCTTCGCCAAGAAATTCGGCGGCGAGTTCATCCTGCGCATCGAGGACACCGACGCCACCCGTTCCACGGCCGAATTCGAGCAGAAGGTTCTGGACGCGCTGAAATGGACCGGCCTCACCTGGTCGGAAGGTCCCGATGTCGGCGGCGCTTACGGCCCCTACCGCCAGTCCGAGCGCAAGGACATCTACCGCCCCTTCGTTGACCAGATGCTGCGCGACGGCGGTGCCTTCCGCTGTTTCTGCACGCCCGAGCGCCTGGAGAGCATGCGCGAAGCCCAGCGCGCCGCCGGCAAGCCGCCGGGTTATGACGGCCTCTGCCTGCATCTGAAGGCCGAGGAAGTCACCGCCCGTGTCGAAGCCGGCGAGCCGCATGTCGTGCGCCTGAAGGTGCCGACCGAAGGCTCCTGCGACTTCCACGACGGCGTCTATGGCGATGTCTCGATCCCGTGGGAAAGCGTCGACATGCAGGTTCTGCTCAAGGCCGACGGCATGCCGACCTATCACATGGCAAACGTCGTCGACGACCACCTGATGAAGATCACCCACGTCGCCCGTGGCGAGGAGTGGCTGGCATCCGTGCCGAAGCACATCCTGATCTACAAGCATCTCGGTCTCGAGCCGCCTGTCTTCATGCACCTGTCGCTGATGCGCAATCACGACAAGTCGAAGCTGTCGAAGCGCAAGAACCCGACCTCGATCTCCTATTACTCGGCCCTCGGCTATCTGCCGGAAGCGCTGATGAACTTCCTCGGCCTGTTCTTCATCCAGATCGCCGAAGGCGAAGAACTGTTGACCATGGACGAGCTGATCGAAAAGTTCGATCCCGACAATCTCTCCAAGGCCGGCGCGATCTTCGACATCCAGAAGCTCGACTGGCTGAACGGCCGCTGGCTGCGCGAGAAACTGTCGCCGGAAGATTTCGTTGCCCGCGTGCTCGACTGGTCGATGGAGAATGATCGTCTCGTCGAAGGCCTGAAGCTCGCCCAGAGCCGCGTCACCAAGCTCGGCGAAGTCCCGCCGCTCGCCGGCTTCCTGCTGGCGAACGACGTCGGCCTGACACCCGCCTCCTTCGGTGGCCTGAAGACCAGCCCGGCCGAGACGCTCGAAATCGTCACGACGGCTCAGGCGGATCTCGAAAAGATCCTCGAATGGAACGTGGCGACCATCGAGGAGGAACTCCGCGCGATTTCCGAGCGCATGGGCAAGAAACTCCGCGTCGTCACCCCGCCGCTCTTCGTCGCCGTCTCCGGCAGCCAGCGCTCGCTGCCGCTGTTTGACTCGATGGCGCTGCTCGGCCGCTCGGTCGTGCGCCAGCGGTTGAAGGTGGCGATCCAGGTGCTGACCGCGATGGCGGGTGCCGCCAACTAAGATGCCGTGTCGCCTCAATTGGCGGCGCACTGAATACCCCCCTCTGCCCTGCCGGGCATCTCCCCCTCAAGGGGGGAGATTATCGAGTGGCCGGCCCCGTGCCTCAAACTCACACTCTGTCGGCAGCGACGCGGGAGGGAAGCAATGAGCGTACCCCCAACCGATCTCCCCCCTTGAGGGGGAGATGCCCGGCAGGGCAGAGGGGGGTGACCGAAACGATGACAGCCGCCGAAGGCAAACACACGATGACCGAACAGACACCCGAAACCGCCCTCTCCTCCGACCCGACGGAAGTCCGCCGCCAGAAACTCGCGCTGCTGCGCGAACAGGTCGGCGACGTCTATCCGGCGCATTTCCACCGCACGATGACGAACGCGGAATTCGCCGAGAAATACGCAGGGCTTGAGCTGGACGAAACGTCTGATGACATCATCACGGTCGCCGGTCGCGTCTATTCCTCGCGCAATTCCGGCATGTTCATGGACATCCATGACGCCTCCGGCAAGATCCAGATCTTCTCCCACAAGGACACGACGCCGGAAGAAGCCCGCGCGCTGCTGCCGATGATCGACCTCGGCGACATCATCGGCGTCAAGGGCCAGGTGCGCCGCACCAAGCGCGGCGAACTCACCATCAACGCCCATGAAATCACCATGCTGACCAAGACGCTGCTCCCGATGCCGGAGAAGTATCATGGCCTCTCCGACATCGAGCTGCGCTACCGCAAGCGCCACCTCGACATCCTCACCAACGAGGATTCCAAGCTCCGCTTCCTGCAGCGCTCGAAGATCATCTCCGGGCTTCGCCGTTTCATGGAGGGCGAAGGCTTCCTCGAAGTCGAGACCCCCATGCTGCAGACGGTCTATGGCGGCGCCACCGCCGATCCGTTCAAGACCTTCCACAACACGCTGAAGATGGACATGTATCTGCGCATCGCGCCGGAACTGTTCCTCAAGCGCACGCTGGTCTCGGGCCTCGCCGACAAGGTCTTCGAGGTCAACCGCAACTTCCGCAACGAAGGTGTGTCGACCCGCCACAATCCCGAATTCACCATGATGGAATGCTACTGGGCCTATGCCGACTACGAGGACATCATGGGCCTCGTCGAGCGGCTGTTCGAGACGCTCGCCGTCTCGATCCACGGCACGCCCGAGGTCACCTTCGGCGACAAGCAGATCTCCTTCAAGGGTCCGTTCAAGCGCGTGCCCATGCCGGATGCCGTCAAAGAAGCGACCGGCATCGACTTCCTCGCGATGAAGACCGACGAAGAAGCCCGCACCGCCGCCAAGGCCGCCGGTTTTGCCGTCGAGAAGGACTGGACCTGGGGCGAATGCCTGGCCTTCATCTTCGAGGAGAAGGTCGAGGGCACGCTGATCCAGCCGAGCCACGTCACGCATTTCCCGAAAGACATCTCGCCCTTCGCCAAGGAAGTGCCGGGCGAACCGCGCCTCGTCGAACGCTTCGAGACCTATTGCAACGCCTGGGAAGTCGGCAACGCGTTTTCCGAGTTGAATGACCCGGAAGAGCAGCGCAAGCGCATGGTCGAGCAGCTCGAACAGGCCCATTCGCGCGGCGAAAAGGACAAGCAGCTCGACGACGAATTCCTCGATGCGATCGACCAGGGCATGCCGCCCGCCGGCGGCCTCGGCATCGGCGTCGACCGACTGATCATGCTTTTGACCAACGCCCCGTCGATCCGCGACATCATCCTCTTCCCGGCCCGCCGCAACAAGGCCGACTGAGACGGCAGAAGATCCCGGCTACGGCGTGGGAACAATTCGAGAGAAAAAAAACGCCCGCAGCGACAAACTGCGGGCGTTGTGCTGACCGGAATGACCTGCGATGCGACGCCTCAGGCGTCGGTGCCGCGCTGCTGGGCGATCGCCATGGCGAAGACGCCGTTTCCGACGCTCCAGTCGGAATAGTCATTCTCGTGCATGAAGATGAAAACGTCCTTCGGCGAAACGGCCGCCCGTGTTTCAAGATTGCGAGTGATCGCGGCATAGAGCGCCCGTTTCATCGCATCGCTGCGCCCGCGCCGCATGGTGATTTCCACCACGATCACCGCATCCGATCGGGCAATGCCGTTGAACCCGCGATCGAAGAAGAACTCCCCGTCCCGATATTCGCTGACAAGATTGAACAGCTCGTCGCTCGGCATGCCGATCCCCTCGACCAGAGCGTCGTGAATCCCCTCCACGATGTGACGTTTGCGTGCGGCATCGGTGCCGTGGGGAAGTGCTGTCCGGACGAAGGGCATGCTGGAAACCTCTGTAACGTGATAAAGATGAAGGCGAACTATCACGCCGAAGGCAGCGCACCTATTGACATCTAGGCGCATCCTTTGTGACTTCTACTCACATGAAGAACCGCAAGAATCTCCCTGTTGCTGCCCTGCGCGCCTTTGAAGCCGCCGCCCGCCACGGCACCCTCACCCAGGCGGCGGAAGAGCTTGCCGTCACCCATGGTGCCATCAGCCGGCATGTCAGCCATCTGGAAGCGGTGATCGGAACCCCGCTCTTCGAGGGCGCACGCAATCGGCCGAAGCTGACGCCCGAGGGCCGCGTCTTCGGCTTTGCCCTCACCAATGCCTTCGATCAGATCGACGATGCGCTGCGGCTCATCTCACGGGGCGACGACAGCATTCTCGATGTCGCCTGCCTCAGCACCTTCGCCATCCGCTGGCTGGTGCCGCGCCTGCATGATTTCACCGCCCGATATCCGCGCTACGACGTGCGCCTTGCGACCGACGACCGCTCGCCGCGCAGTCCGGTCGATGTCCAGATCGTCGTCCTGGAACCCGGCACCGCGATCCCGGAGGATTGCACGCTGCTGTTCGAGGAACAGTTGGGCCTCGTGGTCGCCCCCTCGGCAGTTCCGGGTTTCGCTCCGGGACAGACGGACACGGTGAGGCTCGACGCCCTGCCCCGCCTGGAAACGCGCACGCGCCCGCATGTCTGGCACGAATGGTCACGGCTTGCCGCCGACAGCCGCACGACGCCACCCCGCCAGTCCCGCACCTTCGACCATTATCACCTGACCATCGAGGCGGCCCTGAGCGGCCTCGGTGTCGCCATCGCCCCCTGGCACCTCGTGGCAGGCGATGTCGCATCCGGCAGGCTGGTCGCCCCCTTCGGCTTTCACATGAGTGAACATCGCTACGGGGTGAGGGTGGCGCGCAAGGGCCGCCGCAAGACGCAGCACTTCATCGAATGGCTGAAGGCTGCAATCGCCGAGTTTCCCGAACCGACCTGCTGAGGGAAACGGTCACGAGGACCAGAGCCCGGCAAACCCGCCCTCAATGCCCGGCCTTGGCTTCCTCGGCCGGGATGATCTTTTTCGGCGGCAGCTTCGTTTCATCCTCGTTGGGAGCAGCATGCCCTTCGACAGCATGCCCGGCATCCGCCGTCCCAGCCGCAGGTGCATGATCCGCAGCAGCACCATGCTCTTCCGGTGCCGTTCCCGGCGCAGCGGCATCGCCGACAGGCTCGATCGGCTGGGATCGCATCTTCTCAAGCCAGGCGGCACCATGATCGGCGCTCGCCGCACCCGATCCGGCAGGAGTTTCAGCCGGTGCGGCGGCATCTCCGCCGGGATCCGCCGGAGCGGCAGCCTCGTCACCGCCAAGGCCAACCATGCTCTTCAGCGAGGAGAACCAGCCAGCATCCTCGGTCGGTGCCTCGGCGCTCGCAGCCTCATGCGCGGGCGCATCGCTTGCCGCGCCATCATGCGCCTGCGGTTCCTCGACTGGAACCTCTTCCACCGGCACCTCAGCCTCGTGCGCCGCCGACGCAGACGCCTGCTCGCCCTCGGTCGAAGCCCCATGCCCCGCAGCATCGGCATGCCCGCTCTCGGCAGGAACTGCGGCCGCATCGCCATGGGAAGCCGAATTCCCTGCCGGGGCCTCCGCCGGAGCGGAAGCGTCATGCGCAGGCGCCTCATGCCCGACGGCTGCGGCATCGGCCGGCGCCGGGGCATGCTCAGAATTCGCATCACCGGGGGCAGCCCCCTCGGTGGAATGTTCGCCCTCCGGCAACGCGGCACTGTCCTCAGCCGGCGCGGCATGGCCTTCGCCACCGCCATCCCCGTGGCCGGCCGCAGCCGGATCGCCATGCCCCTCGGCGGGCGCTTCACCATGTCCGGCATCCGCCGCACCATGGCCTTCGGCCGGCGCCTCGTCACCGCCAAGGCCAACCATGCCCATCAGCGAGGCCATCCAGCCCTTGCTCTCGCCGCCGCCGTGTTCGGCAACCGGTGTCTCTGCGCCATGCTCGCCGGCCGGCGCTTCACCATGACCATCTGCCGGCGCCTCGCCATGACCATCTGCCGGCGCCTCGCCATGCCCATCGGCCGCAGCTTCGCCGTGACCGCCATCTCCATGGCCATCACTCTTCTTGCCGTGGCTGTCGGTCTTCTTGCCATGCGCATCGCCATGGCCCTCGCCCTCCGGCACAACGACTTCCGGCTTGATGCAATCGGCGCTGTCATCGAGCTTGGCCAGAAGCGCCTGGATATCGCCTTCCATCATGTCGACCCGCTGGCCGAAAAATTCGCCATTGGCCGCTGCCGGCCCGTCCGCATAACGCGCGGTCAGCATGCGGGCCGTTGCCGCCTCGGGAACCCGGTGCGGATCGGGAACGAAGATGACGTCGGCGCCGACGGCCCGTCCGCGCATCTGGCCGCGTTCCTTCGGTCCGTTCAGGTCGAGGACGACCACCTGCACGAGATCGGCCTTTTTCGTCTCCTGCACGACCTTGGCCACGCGCAGCGCCGTCTTGATCCGGGTCAGCCCATCGGCGGTTTCGTTGGTGGTCACATATTTGCGGATCCAGAAGCGGTCCTTCTTGTGGATCTCGACGGTCTGCACTTCCGTGCATTCGAGCCCGTTCAGCTCGGCATAGGAAGGCCCGAGCAGTGTGTCGGCGCCGATATAGACGGCAGCCCCGCCCGTGCCGCCGCACAGGACGAGAACGCCGCCCACGATCAGCACGAGTTTCCGCGACAGGTGAAGCTTCGGCACCTTCACGCTTGCAACTCCGCCATCACACCACCCTCGACCATTACGCAATACTGCGTGTGAGCATAGGCGCGGCTCCTTGCAGAACCTTTAACCGCCACACGGCAATTCGCGCTGGTCTTTCAAGCCCGCTGAAAGCCTCGCCTGGGCGGTCTTTTTGCAAATGATTTGCAAATGCATTGACAATGCGTCGGCGCGCGATAGATTTTAATAGGAATGACTTGCAAGAACGGGATGCCGCTGATGTTGCCAAAGCTTGCCCGCAGTCTTTTTGCCCTGGCGCTTATGCTGCCCGGAGCAGCCCATGCCGCTGACAAGCCGAAGGTCGTCACCACCTTCACGGTCATTGCCGACATCGCCAAGAATGTCGCCGGCGATGCAGCCGACGTCGAAAGCATCACCAAGCCCGGCGCCGAGATCCACGGCTACCAGCCCACGCCCCGCGATATCCTCAAGGCCCGCGACGCCAACCTCGTGCTGCGCAACGGGCTCTTTCTCGAAGCCTGGTTCGAAAAATTCCTCGCCAATCTCGGCAATGTCCCGACCGTGACCGTCAGCGACGGCGTGGCCCCCATCGACATTTCCGGCGGCGCCTATGAAGGCAAACCCAATCCGCATGCCTGGATGTCGCCGGAAAACGCACTGATCTACGTCGAAAACATCCGCAAGGCGCTGACCGACCTCGATCCGGCCAATGCCGCGATCTACGAGGCCAATGCCCGCACCTATTCCCAGAAGATCCAAGCCGAGATCGAACCGATGAAGGCCGAGATCGCGAAGATCCCGGAAAACGAGCGTTATCTCGTCACCAGCGAAGGCGCCTTCTCCTACCTCGCCCGCGACCTCGGCATGAAGGAACTCTATCTCTGGCCGATCAATGCCGACAGCCAGGGCACGCCCCAGCAGGTCAGGGCCGTCGTCGACCAGGTGGTGGCCAACAAGATCCCCGTCGTCTTCTCGGAAAGCACCGTCTCCGACAAGCCGGCCAAACAGGTCGCAGCCGAAACGGGCGCGCGCTATGGCGGCGTCCTCTATGTGGACTCGCTCAGCGACCCGGATGGACCGGTCCCGACCTATCTGGATCTCTTGAAGGTAACGGTCTCGACCATCGTGAAGGGATTTGCCGGATGATCATGGGATCGGGCGCAAGACGCAAACGCGAAGGCATCGCCGCAGAGGATGTGACGGTCACCTATCGCAACGGCCACACCGCCCTGCGCCACGCCAGTTTTGCCATCCCGCCCGGAACCATCACCGCCCTTGTCGGCGTCAACGGCGCCGGCAAATCCACCCTCTTCAAGGCCATCATGGGCTTCGTGCCGGTCGCCTCCGGCGAGATCCGCGTGCTCGGCATGAGCGTCAGGCAGGCGCTGAAGCAGAACCTCGTCGCCTATGTGCCCCAGGCCGAAGAGGTCGACTGGAATTTTCCCGTCCTCGTCGAAGACGTCGTGATGATGGGCCGCTACGGCCATATGAGCTTCCTGCGCATCCCCTCCAAGCGCGACCACCAGCTGGTCGACGAGGCACTGTCCCGCGTCGGCATGAACGACTATCGCAAGCGCCAGATCGGCGAACTCTCGGGCGGCCAGCGCAAGCGCGTCTTCCTCGCCCGCGCGCTCGCCCAGGAAGGCCAGGTGATCCTGCTCGACGAACCCTTCACCGGCGTCGATGTCACCACCGAAGAACAGATCATCGGCCTGATGAAGGACCTGCGCGCAGAGGGCCGCGTCATGCTGGTCTCGACCCACAATCTCGGCAGCGTGCCTGATTTCTGCGACCGCACGATTTTTGTCAAAGGCACGGTCATCGCCTCCGGCAAGACCGAGGACACCTTCACCGAAGAAAACCTCAAGACCGCCTTCGGCGGCGCGCTCCGCCACTTCGTGCTCTCAGGCACCGACCTGCACGACGACGAAGACGGCCGCGAGGTCAAGGTCATCACCGACGACGAACGCCCCTTCGTCATCTACGGCCAGCCGAAACCGGGAACATCAGATGCTCGCGACCCTGGTTGAGCCCTTCACCTATGATTACATGCGCAACGCCATTCTGGTGAGCGCACTCGTCGGCGCCGTCTGCGGCTTCCTCTCCGCCTATCTCATGCTGAAAGGCTGGTCGCTGATCGGCGACGCGCTTTCCCATGCCATCGTCCCTGGTGTCGCCGGCGCCTATATGCTGGGCCTCCCCTTCGCCTTCGGCGCCTTCCTCTCCGGCGGTCTCGCGGCCATCGCCATCCTCTTCCTCAACCAGCGCACCAAGCTCAAGGAAGACGCGATCATCGGCCTGATCTTCACCTCCTTCTTCGGTCTTGGCCTGTTCATGGTCTCGATCTCGCCTGTCTCCATCGACATCAAGACCATCGTGCTCGGCAACATCCTCGCCATCACACCCGCCGATACGCTGCAGCTGATCCTGATCGGCGGCATCAGCCTCCTCGTGCTGACGCTGAAGTGGAAGGACCTGATGGTCACCTTCTTCGACGAAAACCACGCCCGCTCCATCGGCCTCAAACCCGAACGCCTGAAGGTAATCTTCTTCACCCTCCTCGCCGCCTCCACGGTCGCCGCCATGCAGACCGTCGGCGCCTTCCTCGTCATCGCCATGGTCGTCACACCCGGCGCCACGGCCTATCTGCTCACCGACCGCTTCCAGCGCCTGATCCTCATGGCGCTCGGCATCGGCGCCGGCACCAGCTTCATCGGCGCCTATGCGAGCTACTTCCTCGACGGTGCGACCGGCGGCATCATCGTCGTGCTCCAGACGGTGATCTTCCTCCTGGCCTTCCTCTTTGCCCCCAAACACGGCCTGCTCGCCGCCCGCAGCCGCGCCCGCGAAGCGCTGGAACCCATGCCTTCCGCAGCGCCGGCAGAGCCCCATGGCCTTCCCGAGGAGCGCCCCGCATGAGCGAAACCCTCGAACTCGCGCTCCTCCCCTTCCAGCTGCCCTTCATGCAGACGGCCTTCGTCGTCACGCTGATGATAGCCATCCCCATGGCGCTGCTCTCCTGCCTGCTGGTGCTCAAAGGCTGGTCGCTGATGGGCGACGCCGTCTCCCACGCAGTGCTTCCCGGCGTCGTCATCGCCTATATCGCCGGCATCCCGCTCGCCATCGGCGCCTTCATCGCCGGCCTCTTCTGCGCATTGCTCACAGGCTTCATCAAGGAGAACAGCCGCATCAAGGAAGACACCGTGCTCGGCATCGTCTTTTCCGGCATGTTCGGCCTCGGCCTCGTTCTCTATGTCCAGGTCGAAAGCTCCGTCCATCTCGACCACATCCTCTTCGGCGACATGCTGGGCATCCTGCCGTCTGACCTCCTGGAGACTGGCCTCATCGCCCTCTTCGCCACGCTCTTCCTGATCCTGCTGCGCAAGGATCTCCTCGCCCATGCCTTCGACCCGCAGCATGCCCAGGCGATCGGCCTCTCGGTCCGCCTCCTGCATTACGGCCAGCTCGCCGTTCTCTCGCTGGTCGTCGTCGGCGCCCTGAAGGCCGTCGGCATCATCCTCTCGGTCGCCATGCTCGTCGCCCCCGGCGCCATCGCCTTCCTGCTGACCAAGCGCTACGGCACCATGCTGGTGACAGCCGTCGCGGTCGCGGTAGCCTCGTCCGTGGCCGGAATCTATCTCAGCTTCTTCATCGACAGCGCACCGGCCCCGACCATCGTGCTGATCATGAGCGGCATCTTCGTGCTCGCCTTCTTCCGCACGCTCTGGCAGGCCCGCAGCGTCAACCGCATCACCGCCGCAGAAGGCATGTGATCATCGAGCACTTGCCATGGATCAAATCCGCAAGGGCCGGGTCGGACTAGGGTTTCCGCATCAAAGCGAGGATGAAGCCCATGTCGACGATGCACCTGCTTCAAAATCCCACCCGCCACCTGTTTTTCACCGGCAAGGGCGGCGTCGGCAAGACCTCGCTCAGCTGCGCGACAGCGATTGCGCTCGCCGATCAGGGCCTGAAGATCCTGCTCGTCAGCACGGATCCCGCCTCCAATCTTGATGAAATGCTGGGCCTGCCCCTTGGCAGCGATCCGACAGCGGTGCCGGGCGTCCCCGGCCTGTCCGCCATGAACATCGATCCGGAAACGGCGGCCGAAGACTACCGCCGACGCGTGCTCGACCAGATGGCACCGGAGGCGACCGACAAGGACCGCGCCGCCGTCCGCGAGCAGCTGTCCGGCGCCTGCACCACCGAGATTGCCGCCTTCGACGAATTCGTCGGCCTGCTCGCCGATGACAACCCGCGCTTCGACCACATCGTCTTCGACACCGCGCCCACCGGCCACACCCTCCGGCTCCTCAGCCTGCCGAAAGCCTGGACCGGCTTCCTGGAGGCCAACGAACGCGGCGCCTCCTGCCTTGGCCCCCATTCCGGGCTGAAAATGCAGGAAGACCGCTTCCGCACGGCGCTCGAATGCCTCGGCGATCCCGCCCGCACCACCATCGTTCTGGTCACAAGGGCCGACCGAGGCGCCATCCGCGAAGCCGCCCGCACGGCTGGAGAACTCTCGGAACTCGGCCTTTCCAACCAGATGCTCGCCGTCAACGCCCGCTTCACGCCATCAGACCCGAATGACCCCGTGGCCGCAGCCTTCGCCGCAGAACAGACCAAGGCACTGACGGACCTGCCAACGGCACTCGCATCGCTCCCCCGCGACGAGGTCGCCCTGAAATCCTTCGACATGGTGGGGCTCGCCGCCCTGCGCGGACTGCTGTCCGAAACGGACCTCACGCCTCCTGCCGAGACCGCAGACGACACCGTCGAAAGCCCCGGGCTTCCCCGCCTCTCAAAGCTGGTCGGCGAAATCGCGGCAAGCGGAAAGGGCCTTGTGATGGTCATGGGCAAGGGTGGCGTCGGCAAGACCACAGTCGCCGCCGCCGTCGCCGTCGGGCTTGCCGCCCGTGGCCACACGGTCCACCTCACCACCACAGACCCGGCGGCCCACCTCTCCTTCGTCGTCGGCGCCGCCGCCATGCCCGGACTGACCGTCGACCGAATCGACCCCGAAGCCGAAACGACCCGCTATATCGACAAGATCATGGCGACCAAGGGCCGCGATCTCGATGACGCCGGTCAAGCCCTGCTGCGCGAAGACCTCGCATCGCCCTGCACCGAGGAAGTGGCGGTCTTCCATGCCTTCTCCCGCGTCGTCGCCGAAGCCCGATCAAGCTTCGTCGTCATCGATACGGCCCCGACCGGCCACACGCTGCTGCTGCTCGATGCGACAGGCGCCTATCACCGCCAGATGACCCGCCATCTCGACGACGCCGCACCCGGCCGCATGGTGACCCCGCTGATGCGCCTGCAAGACCCCGCCTATACACGTGTCCTGCTCGTCACCCTGCCGGAGACGACACCGGTCTCGGAAGCCTCCGCGCTCCAGGATGACCTGCACCGCGCCGGCATCGCGCCCTATGGCTGGGTGATCAACAAGTCGATGGCGATCACAGGCACCCGCGATCCGCTCCTGCGCGCCCGCATTCGGGGCGAGAAATCCCAGATCGAAAGAGTGAGGCGCGATTGTGCAAACCGGGTCTACGGCCTGGACTTCCGCCCTGTCGCGCCGGTGGGTCTGGAGGAACTGAAGCGGATCGCTGCGGAGGAATAGAGCGCGGCCGCCGCTCAGACCCGCGCTTCTTCCTCGGCCCGCTTGGCGCGGTGCGACACCACCCATTCCCGCCAGACGGTGAAAAGGCCTGCCCCGACGACAATCACGGCACCGACCACCGTGTTCCAGCGCAACACCTCTCCAAACACGGTAACGGCGATGACCGCGCCCAGCACCAGCTGCCAGTAGGAGATCGGCTGAACGATGACCGCATCGAGATTTTCATAGGCCCTGATCAGCGACAGATGGCCGATGATGCCGGTGCAGCACAGCCCGATCATCAATCCCCAGTCGACGGCCGTGAACGGCGTCCAGAAGAACGGCCCGAGCAGGTTGGACCCGATGAAGCCGACGATCGCCAGATAGAAGAAGCTGGTCGACGGCTGGTCGTCGCGGCTGACCAGCCGCGTCGCGATTCCGTAGATCGCGCCCATCACCGCGCACATCAGCGGCAGCCAGATATAGATGTTGAAGCCGTCTCCGGTGGGCGACAGCATGATCACCACGCCGACAAGGCCGAACAGAATGGCTGTCCAGCGCCGCCAGCCGACCTTTTCGCCGAGGATCGGCATGGACAGCAGCGCCACGAAGATCGGGCCTGCGGCAAAGATCGCCTGGCTCTGGGCGAGACCGACTTTGGTGAAGGCAACGATCGAGACCAGGATCTGCGTGAACAGCAGGAGACCGCGCAGGATCTGCAGGAACGGCCGCTTGGTGTTGACCGCCGTTCTGAGGCCGCCGCTTGAGCGCATCGCCAGGAAGAGCGCGAAGGCGACGAAGGCCCAGTAGCGCACCATGGCCACCTGAACCGGCGAGTGGGTCTCGCCGAGATGTTTGGAAAGCCCGTCCTGGATGGCAAAGACGGAAAAGGCGAGAAAGGTGAAGAGATAGCCGAGCGGCGTCGATTTCATGGGATCAAGGGGACTTTGCACGAGGAGGGATCCGTGGACGAAGCAACGGCGCGGGCAAGACGATCCTACACCCTGCATGCTCTTTGACCAGCCCAGTATTGCAAACCTGCCCTGCAACCTGACAACCCCTCGCCGCGACCGATCGCGATGACCTTGCCTCTCGCCGGGTGCCGTGCTTCAAAAGGCCATGGCCTTCACCTTCCGTCAGTTGCAGTATTTCGTCGCCGTGGCAGAACAGGGATCGGTCACGCGCGCCGCCCAGAACCTCTCAATTTCGCAGTCCTCGGTCACCGAAGCGATCAAGGAGCTGGAGGGTGATCTCGGTGTCGAACTCTTCGAGCGCCACCCGCGCGGCCTGACCATCACCTATAACGGCCACCAGTTTCTCCGCCACGCGACGAAGATCCTCGCCGATGTCTCCGACGCCCGCAACGTCTTCACCGAAACGCAAAACAGCACCGGCGGCACGCTCAATATCGGCGTGACGTCGCTGGTTGCCGGTTACGTGCTCTCCGATCTGCTCGCCCGCTATCGCCGCGCCTGCCCGGGTGTCGAAGTGACGGCCATGGAAGACAATGGCTCCTATCTGGAACACCTGCTGATCGGCGGCGAACTGGATGTCGCCGTCATGGTCATCTCCAACCTGCGCGACCGCATGGCCCTGCAGGCGGAAATTCTCGAAACCTCACCCTACCGCCTCTGGCTCCCCATCGGCCATCCGCTGGTCTCAGCCGATATCATCTCCGTGCAGGACATCGCCCGCGAACCGCTGATCATGCTGACGGTGGACGAAATCGAGGAAAACACCGGCAAGCTCCTCTCGGCGCTCGGCGCTCGCCCGCATGTGGCCTTCCGCACGCGCTCGGTGGAAGCGGTCCGCAGCCTGGTCGCCACCGGCGCCGGCGTCGCCCTCCTCCCCGACCTCGTCTACCGCCCCTGGTCATTGGAAGGCGACCGCATCGAGAGCCGCGACGTGTCAGGCGCGCTGCCTGTGGTGCAGGTCGGCATGGTCTGGCGCAAGGGATCGAGCCTGCCGCAGGCGGCACGCGATTTTGTCGGGATTGCCGAGGCGAGCCGCAGTGGGCGGGTCAGGTAAACACCTCGCAGGCCCCAAAGAATAGCCCCTCATCCCCCTACCGGGACCTTCTCCCCGCGAGCGGGGAGAAGGCGAAAACGGCGGCCGCAGCGCCCTTCTCCCCGTTCACGGGGAGAAGGTGGCGGCAGCCGGATGAGGGGCGCCTAAGAACAACAACCTCAACCACCACGCCATCGGAAAAACCGATACCACCATTCTGGCGAATGAATTTGCGAATGCGGTTAAATCACGGCAACTTTCTCGCCGGGAACAATGGCCGCAAAAACGCGGCCTCACAAACGGGAGACCTCGCGATGAAGTCGTTATTGAAATCCTGCACCGTCCTCGCCTCCGTACTCAGCCTGACCACCGCCGCCGTCGCCCAGGAGCCGCTGAAGGAACTCGGCCCCGGTGAAGGCGCGCTCTCCATCGTCGCCTGGGCCGGCTATATCGAGCGCGGCGAGACCGACAAGAATTACGACTGGGTCACCGATTTCGAAAAGTCGACCGGCTGCAAGGTCTCGGTGAAGACCGCCGCCACATCAGACGAAATGGTCGCCCTGATGAACGAAGGCGGCTTCGACCTTGTCACCGCCTCGGGCGATGCGTCGCTGCGCCTCGTCGCCGGCAAGCGCGTCCAGCCGATCAACACGGCCCTCATCCCCTCCTGGAGCACAATCGACGAGCGCCTGCAGAACGCCCCCTGGCACACCAAGGACGGCGTCCATTACGGCACGCCTTACGTCTGGGGCGCCAATGTCCTGATGTACAACACCGACGTGTTCAAGGGCGAAGCGCCGAAGAGCTGGAACGTCGTCTTCGAAGAAATGAACCTGCCCGACGGCAAGTCGAACAAGGGCCGCGTCCAGGCCTATGACGGCCCGATCTATGTCGCCGACGCCGCCCTCTATCTGATGGCCCACAAGCCGGAACTCGGCATCAAGGACCCGTACGAACTGAATGAAGACCAGTACAAGGCCGCCCTCGACCTGCTGCGCGGCCAGCGCCAGCTGGTCGGCCGCTACTGGCACGATGCCATGATCCAGATCGACGACTTCAAGAACGAAGGCGTCGCCGCCTCCGGTTCCTGGCCCTTCCAGGTCAACCTGATGAAGGCCGAAGGCGCCAAGATCGCCTCCACCTTCCCCGAGGAAGGCGTGACCGGCTGGGCCGACACCACCATGCTGCATGCCGAGAGCGAACACCCGAACTGCGCCTATATGTGGATGGAGCATTCGCTCTCGCCCAAGGTCCAGGGCGACGTCTCCGCCTGGTTCGGCACGGTGCCCTCCGTCCCCGCCGCCTGCAAGGGCAATGCGCTCTACGGCGACGAGGGCTGCAAGACCAACGGCTATGAGAACTTCGACAAGATCAAGTTCTGGCGCACCCCGACCTCGAAGTGCAGCACCGGCGAATGCGTGCCCTACCACCGCTGGGTCTCCGACTACATCGGCGTGATCGGCGGCCGGTAACCGCCATATCTCCCCCCTTGCGGGGGAGAAAGCAAAATCAACGAATTAGCCGAGCGGAGCGAGGCTAAGCGTTAGATTTTGCAAGAGAGGGGCTGAAACCCACGTCCCCTCTCTTGCGATTTCTAGCACTTAGCTGACGCTAAGCTGCTGAAATCGCATTCTCTCCCGCAAGGGGAGAGATGAAGCTGGAGCCACCATGACCGCAGCCGTCTCCTTCTCGAAGGTCTCGCGCCATTTCGGCAGCGTCAAAGCCGTCGACAGCGTCGATCTGACCGTCGCACCCGGCGAATTCTTCGCCATGCTCGGCCCGTCCGGCTCCGGCAAGACGACCTGCCTGCGCCTGATCGCCGGCTTCGAACAGCCGACGTCAGGCCATATCGAGATTTTTGGCGAAACCGCCGAGGGCGTGCCGCCCTATCGCCGCAACGTCAACACGGTCTTCCAGGACTATGCCCTCTTCCCGCATTTGAACATTCTCGACAACGTCGCCTATGGCCTGATGGTCAAGGGTGTGGCCAAGGCCGAGCGCCACCGCGAGGCCGAACAGGCCCTGGAGATGGTCAAGCTGCCCGGCTACGGCGCCCGCAAGCCCGGCCAGCTCTCCGGCGGCCAGCGCCAGCGTGTGGCGCTTGCCCGGGCGCTGGTCAACAAGCCGAAGGTCCTGCTGCTCGACGAGCCGCTCGGCGCACTCGACCTGAAGCTGCGCGAGCAGATGCAGGAAGAACTCAAGAGCCTGCAGCGTTCGCTCGGCATCACCTTCGTCTTCGTCACCCACGACCAGGGCGAAGCGCTCTCGATGGCCGACCGTGTCGCCGTCTTCAACGACGGCAGGATCGTCCAGGCCGGCACGCCGCACGAGATCTACAACCGCCCCCGCACCCGCTTCGTCGCCGATTTCGTCGGCTCCTCCAACGTCATCCCGCCCGAAGCGATGAAGGCACTCGGCGGCGAAGCGCGCTGGACGAGCCTGCGACCCGAAGCCATCCGCATCGTCTCCGAAGGCGGCGTCAACGCCACCATCCGCTCGGCAAGCTTTCTCGGCGCTTCGACAAAACTCTTCGTTGAAACGGCCGCAACCCCGCTCACCGTCTCGCTGCCGGCCGGCATGACCGCGCCGCAGGCGGGCGAAAGCATCCACATCGCCTGGTCACCATCTGACCTGCATTACATGGAGGAAGCCGCATGACGGCGACCTCCGCACCCGCCATCACAGCTGGGCGTCAGGGCCCGATGGGGCGGCTCTCGGATCTGTTCTGGCAGAGGCCCAACCTGCTGCTGGTTCTGATGCTGGTGCCGCCCCTACTCTGGCTCGGGATCATCTATGTCGGCTCGCTGCTGGCGCTTCTCTTGCAGAGCTTCTTCGCGATCGACGAGTTCTCCGGGCTGATCAATTACGAGTTCACCCTTTCGACCTATGGCCAGCTGCTGCAGCCGGCCAATTTCGACATCATCCTGCGCACGCTCCTGATGTCGGCCGCCGTCACCCTCGCCTCCGCGGTCATCGCCTTCCCGATCGCCTATTACGCCGCGCGCTATGCCAAGGGCCGCTGGAAGGCTGTCTTCTATCTCGGCATCATGCTGCCGCTCTGGTCGAGTTATCTCGTCAAGGTCTATGCCTGGAAGCTGATCCTCGCCAAGGAAGGCATCCTCAACTGGATCTTCGCCAAGCTGCATCTGACCTGGGCGCTCGACGCCATCCTCGCCATTCCCGTCATCGGCGGCAATTCGCTGTCGATCAGCTATCTCGGCACCTTCATCGTCTTCGTCTATGTCTGGCTGCCCTTCATGATCCTGCCGACCCAGGCAGCCCTCGAACGTGTGCCCGGCAACCTGATCGAAGCCTCGGGCGATCTCGGCGCTGACTCCCGCCAGACCTTCCGCCATGTGCTCTTTCCGCTCGCCCTGCCCGGCATCGTCGCGGGCTCGATCTTCACCTTCTCGCTGACCATGGGCGACTACATCATCCCCCAGATCGTCGGCACCTCCAGGCTCTTCATCGGCCAGGCCGTCTATGCCCAGCAGGGCACCGCCGGCAACATCCCGCTCGCCGCCGCCTTCTCGGTGGTGCCGATCGTCATCATGGGCATCTATCTCACGATTGCCAAACGCATGGGGGCCTTTGATGCGCTCTGACCGCTCCCAGTCCTCGGGCCTGTCCCTGAAGATCGCCGCCGGCGTCGGCCTTGCCTTCCTGCATCTGCCGATCCTGCTCATCTTCGTCTATGCCTTCACCACGGAGGAAAAGAGCTTCCAGTGGCCGCCACCGGGCTTCACGCTGCAATGGTTCGCCGTTGCCTGGAACCGCCCGGACATCTGGGAAGCGCTCACACTCTCGGTCAAGGTCGCTAGCATCGCCACGGTCATCGCGCTGATCCTCGGCACGCTCGCCGCCGCCGCCGTCGCCCGCACCAAATTCTTCGGCCGGGAAGCGATCTCCTTGCTCGTCATCCTGCCGATCGCGCTGCCCGGCATCATCACCGGCATTGCCCTGCGTTCGGCCTTTTCGATTGCCGATATCCCCTTCTCCGTCTGGACAATCATCCTCGGCCACGCCACCTTCTGCGTCGTCGTTGTCTACAACAATGCGGTGGCCCGCTTCCGCCGCACCTCCGGCTCGCTGATCGAGGCCTCCATGGATCTCGGCGCCGATGGTTTCCAGACCTTCCGCCATGTGATCCTGCCGAACATCGCGACAGCGCTTCTGGCCGGCGGCATGCTCGCCTTCGCGCTGTCCTTCGACGAGGTCATCGTCACCACCTTTACTGCCGGCCAGCAGTCGACCCTGCCGATCTGGATGCTGGAAGAACTGATCCGCCCGCGCCAGCGCCCGGTGACCAACGTGGTCGCCATGGTCGTGGTGATCGTCACCTTCCTGCCGATCCTGGCCGCCTATTATCTCACCCGCGATACCGACCAGATTGCCGGCAGCGGAAAATGAACCACAACCACCGTGCAGCCCCTGCCGCGCGGTCTCACAATTGACGTGTAATGAAAGGGAGAAAAAACATGGACACCCAGATGCTGATCGGCGGCAAGTTCGAGGCCGGTTCCGAGACGGAGGAGAAGATCCTGAACCCCAAGACCGGCGACGCCATCGTCGATCTCCCGGAAGCTTCGATCGCTCAGGTGGAAGCCGCCGTCGATGCGGCCGAAGGCGCCTTTACCAGCTGGTCGCAGACCACCCCCGGCCAGCGCGCCGGCTACCTGCTCGCCATCGCCGACGCGATCGAAAAGGACGCAGCCGCCTTCGCAGCACTCGAAAGCCTCAACTGCGGCAAGCCGATCAATGCCGTGCTGAACGATGAAATTCCGGCGGTCGTCGATTGCTACCGCTTCTTCGCCGGCGCGATCCGCACCCTGCAGGCTCCGGTGTCAGGCGAATACCTGCCGGGCTTCACCTCGATGATCCGCCGCGATGCCGTCGGCGTCATCGGCTCGATCGCCCCCTGGAACTATCCGCTGATGATGATGGCCTGGAAGCTGGCACCGGCGCTTGCCGGCGGCAACACGGTCGTCTTCAAGCCTTCCGAGCAGACCCCGCTGACAGCGCTGAAGCTCGCCAAGGTCATGGCCGACATCCTGCCGGAAGGCGTCATCAATGTCGTGCTCGGCCGTGGCGAAAGCGTCGGCAATGCGCTGATCAACCATCCGAAGATCGCGATGGTCTCGATCACCGGCGACATCGCCACCGGCAAGAAGGTGCTCAACGCCGCCGCCAAGAACGTCAAGCGCACCCATCTGGAGCTCGGCGGCAAGGCCCCCGTGATCGTGCATGACGATGCCGATATCGACGCCGCCGTCGCCGCGATCCGCACCTTCGGTTACTACAATGCCGGCCAGGACTGCACCGCCGCCTGCCGCATCTACGCCTCCGACAAGATCTACGACCGCTTCGTCGCCGATCTCGCAGCCGCCGTCTCGACGATCAAGTTCAACCAGGACGACGATGCCGACAACGAAATCGGGCCGCTGATCTCCAAGCGCCAGCGCGACCGCGTCGAAAGCTTCGTCACCCGGGCTGCCGAACACAAGCACATGGAAGTGGTCGCCGGCGGCAAGCTCGGCTCCGACAAGGGCTTCTTCTACACGCCGACCGTCATTGCCGGCGCAACCCAGGACGACGAAATCGTCCGCCGCGAAGTCTTCGGCCCCGTCGTCTCCGTCACCCGCTTCACCGATCCCGAACAGGCCGTGACCTGGGCCAATGACAGCGACTACGGCCTTGCCTCCTCCGTCTGGACCAAGGACATTTCCCGCGCCATGCAGAACGCCGCCAAGCTGCGTTACGGCTGCACCTGGATCAACACCCACTTCATGCTCTGCAACGAAATGCCCCATGGCGGCATGAAGCAGTCGGGTTATGGCAAGGATCTCTCGCTCTACTCGCTGGAGGACTACACGACCGTCCGCCATGTGATGATCGCGCATTGAGCGAGTTTTGGGCGGCATGGCTGGACCGTGCCGCCCATGTCCTTTAGGCGGCGCGCATTCTCTGGAGAACCAGCTTCGCGTTCTCTTCCCGTGCGAGCTGGGCCAACTCGATGCTGACGACGCGGCGGCCAACCGGCCATAGTGAGATGCCGGCCAACTTGAAGGATTGGATGCCGAAGGGGATGCCGATGATGGTCAGGCAATTGACGATGCCTGCCGCCAGATGCCCCAGAAAGAGGATCCAACCAAACGTCAACGCCCAGACGATGTTTGCCACGAAACCGATCGTCCCCGTCACGGCAGTCACGGCGGACAGTCCCTTTGCATCCAGTTCTCGGATGTGAACCACATCCTTTCCGAACGGGAATGCCGACATTTTTGCAATCTCAAAGGCCGCCCGTGACACCGGCAAGCCAATGATACTGATGGCAAACAGGGCCGCGCCGAGCAGCCAGACGAGCGCCAGAACCGCTCCACCGAAAACAAACCATATTGCATTTCCAACAAAACGCATCGCCCTACTCCCCTATTGGTTGTCGAGAGTAGATTACTCCCGCATGGGAGGTTGGCAAGTTCGCCACAGGATCATTTTTGGAGCAGCGATTTCACTGACATCCCCGACGCTGCGCCATCTCCCTCCGCCCATTGCGATGGAAACAGCCGGCACGTTTACCCTGACAGACCAAACCGGTGGCACCCCGCCTTTCTCCTCCGTATCATGATGTGGAATCAGGAGAGCGAAATGCGCGGCGAGCCAAAAGACGTCAGACACAAGAGCCACAAGGCCATGCTCGCAGCGGCGGCGCTCCTGTCCGTGACTGCTCTTGGCTCCCCGGCATCACATGCTCAGCAGCCCCAGGTGATCCCCGCCCCCAATCTCGACGGTGGCGGCGCCGTGATGGACACCTATCTCTGGCATGTCCGCGGCCTGCCCCCCGGCAAGCGCCTCGCCGTCTATTCCGGTGCCGGCCCCAGGTTCCGCGTGATCCATGCGCTGGAGGACGGTGAGCCGATCGAACGGCTCTCCTGCAAGGATATCAGCGGCGGCTACTGGTGCCGCATCGCAACCGTCACCCGCCCCCGCATCTCCGGCTGGGTCGATGGCCGCTTCCTGCTGGAAGAACCCGGCTTCGCCCCGCCGGACGACCTGCGAAACCCGCCCATCGAACCCGAAATCCTCATCGACCCCTTCGGCAAGCCGCGACGCCCTTGAAGGTCGGGAGCACGCGCTGCGTCCCAACGACGCTCTTGTCGTGACGGTGACTGGATCATCGGGACCAGACGCATGCCCATCAACGGCGGCCAAGAGTGAATCGGTTGATCTGCACGCCGAGATCACGGGAGGAACCTAGACGCAAAGGGGGAGATCGGACGCCAGAACCTCGCCCTTTAAAGAATGTCCACCGATGCGCTCGAAATCGCCACGACGTCAGCTGGGTCGATACCCACGCCGCAGCCCACCTCCCCCATGCGGGGGAGGACGGAAAATCGAAGGCTTAGGCGCGCGCAAGCCGCCTAAACTTCAGATTTTCCAGGAGAGGGGCACAGTTCCGTTGGCTCTCCCCTCACCGAGCCCTCCTCTTGCGAAATCTCAAGCTTTGGCCCTGATCGGGCCAATTCCTCTTCCAGCCTTCGCGCGGCGTCGCGCTCAGGCCTCCGTTCGCTGAAATCGATTCACTGGATCGATTTCCGGCCTTCGGCCGCCGCTCCGAAGTCTTCCCCACCAAGGGGGAGATCGGCGTCGCGCCTGCAGCCTCTGCCCCTCATCCGCCCCTTCGGGGCACCTTCTCCCCGCAAGCGGGGAGAAGGCCGAGACGGCCACCGCTTGCGCCCCCCTCTCCCCGCCTGCGGGGAGAGGGTAGGGTGAGGGGCAAAGCCACAAACTCGGCGTCACTGGCCAAAAAAGGGGGATGACTTTGAGAGAATTCCCAACAAATTCAAACCCCGACACATTTTTTCATCCCCCACCCTTTTTCCTCCCGTAGAATCATCGCTGTCCCGCCCTCGGATACACCTGACGATGCGATGTCAGGCGAGGCGGGGCCGG
>NZ_QJRY01000032.1 GCF_003205195.1 Peteryoungia wuzhouensis | reverse complement strand
CCTTCGCGGATCGCGAAGCGCAGCTTTTCTTCCATCGCGATCGGAACGATCAGCTCAACCTGAACCGTGACGTTGTCGCCCGGCATAACCATTTCCGTGCCTTCCGGAAGCGACACGATGCCGGTCACGTCCGTGGTGCGGAAGTAGAACTGCGGACGATAGTTGGTGAAGAACGGCGTATGACGGCCGCCTTCTTCCTTCGTCAGGATGTAGGCTTCTGCCATGAACTTCTTGTGCGGCTTGACCGAACCCGGCTTGCAGAGAACCTGGCCACGCTCGACGTCGTCGCGCTGGATACCACGGACGAG
>NZ_QJRY01000031.1 GCF_003205195.1 Peteryoungia wuzhouensis | reverse complement strand
TTCGACTTCGCGCATCGAATCAAGGGAAGCGTGCCGGTGCAGGCAAGAGACCACCGTAAGCGTCGTTGCGACCAAATAAGCGCCGATTCACATCAGCGCGACTACGCTCTCGCTGCCTAAGCGACGGCTAGTCTGTCAGACCGGGAACGCCCTCGGCCCGGACCCTGGCATCAGCTAGAGGGATCCACCGATGAGTCCGGTCGCGGGACTCCTCGGGACAACCACAGCGACTGGGATCGTCATCTCGGCTAGTTCGCGTGACCGGGAGATCCGAGCAGAGGCATAGCGAACTGCGCACGGAGAAGCCTTGAGGGAATGCCGTAGGACCCG
>NZ_QJRY01000030.1 GCF_003205195.1 Peteryoungia wuzhouensis | reverse complement strand
GTTTCGACTTCGGTAGTCGTTCCAGGGGAAGCGGGTCGAGGGTTGCGTTTGTGACCTCGTTAATCCTGCATTCGCGTAAACACAAGTGCCAATTCCAAGCGCACTGAGTTCGCTCTCGCTGCCTAAGCGATAGCGTCTCTGTCGGCCTGGGCTCGTCATCGGCCCAGATCCCGGCATCAGCTAGGTGACTCACCGCTCAGATCAGGCCACGGGGCCTGAGCGGGACATCTTCGTGGCTGGGCCTGTCAGCGATGTGTCCGTGCAAGCGCTGAGGCCGAGTAGAACGACAGCGCGGACTGCACCCGGAGAAGCCCTGGCTCGGTGCTGAAGGAC
>NZ_QJRY01000003.1 GCF_003205195.1 Peteryoungia wuzhouensis | reverse complement strand
TTCCACCTCCCAACACGTCAACACTCGATTTCATAAAAAATGAGAAAAACGAACAAACAATTGAAATTAAAAGGAGTTTTTGAGGCGAGTTGATCCACAGGCAGAAATCGGCTGGTTTTGGCCCTTTCCCGATGCCTCCTGGCAGCATGGGCGAGCCAGCGTTTGCAAGGCCCTTGCAGCTTGCTAGTGTCGGCTTCCGTTTGGAGGTTCCCTTATCATGCGCATTCTCGATCAAGCTGCCACTGCCCAGGCTCTCGCCTTTCCTGCCCTCATTAATGCGATCGGCCAGATGTTCGCCGGTTCCTGCGTCATGCCGGTTCGGCACCATCATACTGTAGACGTTCCCGGCGAGAGCCCCGCGACGCTGCTCATCATGCCGGCCTGGCAGCCAGGTGCGTATATAGGTGTCAAACTGGTCTCGGTTTTTCCGGACAATCATCTGCGCAGCCTGCCTGCCATTCATGGCAGCTATCTGCTCTCCTCGGGCAAGACAGGAGAACTGCTCGCCGTCATCGATGGGGGCGAGCTCACTGCACGGCGCACGGCCGCAACGTCTGCTCTTGCTGCACGCTACCTGGCGCGGGCCGATGCCTCGACACTGTTGGTCGTCGGGACGGGCCGACTGTCGCTCAATCTGATCGAGGCCCATAGTCAGGTGCGGCCTCTTACAAAGGTGCTGGTCTGGGGGCGTGACATCACCAAGGCCCAAGCGGTGGCGGATGAAGCCATTGCGCTTGGATACTCCGTCGAGGCTGTCGGTGATCTTGAAGCCGCTGCGCGGTCTGCCGACATCATCTCTTGTGCAACCCTGTCCCATTCGCCGCTCATTCGGGGTGCGTGGCTGAAACCCGGCGCCCATCTGGATCTTGTGGGCGCCTTCAAGAAGGATATGCGCGAAAGCGATGACGAGGCCGTGAGGCGGGCAACCCTGTTTGTCGACACGCGCGACGGCGCCTTTGCCGAGGCCGGCGACCTTTTGCAGCCACTGGAAGCGGGGCTGATCACGCGTGACGATATCAGGGCGGAACTCACCGAGCTCGTAACAGGAGCCTTGCCAGGTCGGCAGTCCGATGCGGAGATCACGCTGTTCAAATCGGTGGGGGCAGCGCTCGAAGATCTCGCCGGTGCGATCCTTGCCTATGAAACCGTATCGGGCGGTCCAAGCACGGCATGACGCGACATCATCTTCCCACTCTGCCGATCACAGAACGGCTGACCGCGATCAGCGATCATCTCGCCACCGACAACCGACTCGTGCTGTCGGCTCCGCCCGGCGCCGGGAAAACAACGCTTGTGCCGCTTCATCTGCTGGAGCAGCCCTGGCGGGGTGATGGGCGGATCCTTCTGCTCGAACCACGACGGCTTGCGGCGCGGGCTGCTGCTGCCCGCATGGCGAACCTCATCGGTGAGAGCGTCGGGGCGACCGTCGGTTATCGCATGCGGCTCGACAACCGGATTTCGGCGCAGACCCGGATCGAAGTGGTGACCGAAGGGGTCTTCGTCCGGATGATCCTCGATGATCCCGAACTCTCCGGCATCTGCGCCGTAATCTTCGATGAGTTCCACGAGCGCTCGCTCGACGCCGATTTCGGTCTTGCGCTGGCGCTCGATGCGCAATCGGCGCTGCGTCCGGATCTGAAGATCGTCGTGATGTCGGCGACGCTGGATGTGGAGCGGGTGACGAGCCTGCTGGGCCAGATGCAAGCGGTGATCAGCGAGGGACGCAGCTTTCCGGTGGAGATCCGTTATCGCGATCGGTCCGGCGACGAGCGGATCGAGGACGCCGTCACTTCCGTCATCCTGTCTGCGCTTGCGACCGAAGCCGGGTCCATCCTCGCCTTCCTCCCCGGTCAGGCGGAGATCCGCCGTGTCGCAGAACGGCTGGAAGGCCGCGTGGCGTCCGATGTGATGGTTACACCTCTTTATGGCAATCTGAGCCAGACGGAGCAGGATGCCGCCATTCGCCCGGCGCCCGAGGGGAAACGCAAGGTCGTTTTGTCGACCTCGATTGCGGAAACATCGATCACCATCGACGGCGTGCGCGTGGTGGTCGACAGCGGGTTGCAACGCCTTCCAGTGCATGAGGCCTCCACCGGTATTACCCGGCTGGAGACGGTGCGGGTCTCGCGTGCGTCGGCCGACCAAAGAGCCGGGCGCGCCGGGAGAACCGAGCCGGGCATCGCGATCCGGCTCTGGCATTCCGGGCAGACGGCGGCGCTGCCAGGCTTCACACCGCCGGAAATTCTCGCGACGGATCTGTCCGGGCTTGCCCTCGACATGGCCCATTGGGGCGTCAGCGATCCGACGCAGCTTGCCCTGCTCGACCAGCCACCTGCCGCTGCCCTTAACGAGGCGCGGCAGTTGCTGATTCAACTCGGGGCGCTCGACAGGTCGCTGCAGTTGACGGCGCGGGGTCGGCAGATGCGGGATTTTGGCCTGCCGGCCCGGCTTGCCGCGATGGTGCTGGCGGCAGCCGCGACCGGGGCGGCAAAACCGGCGGCGGAGCTTGCCGTTCTGCTGACGGAGCAAGGACTGGGTGGCAGCAATGTCGATCTCGACGAGCGGCTGCGGCAGTTTCGTCGCGAGGGCGGAGAACGGGCGAAAAATGCGCGCATGCTCGCGTCGCGGCTGGTCGCCGGATTGTCGAGGGGGTCACAGGCTGCTGAGGCAAGCCCTGAAACGGCCGGGACACTTCTTCTGCATGCCTTTCCGGATCGGATCGCCAAACGCCGCGGCGGGCGCGGACGCTTTGTCATGGCGAACGGGCGCGGGGCGGAACTGCCGGAGACGGAGCGGCTGGCCGGGGCCGACATGCTTGTTATCGCCGACCTGACCGGCAAGGCCGCCCAGGCCAGGATCCTGGCGGCCGCCGAGATCGACCGTTCCCAGATTGAAGAAAGCCTGCCGGGCGCAATCCAGACGCAAGACGAGAGCGGATTCGACATGGCGAGCCGCCAGGTACGGGCTCGGCGTGTGACGCGGATCGGTGCCATCGTCCTCGACGAGATCCCCTTGCCCAAACCCAAGGGTGAGGCTGCGGCGCGTGCGCTTTCAGATGGCCTCCGGTCTCTCGGGCTATCGGCTCTCCCGTTTTCGAAGGCTGGCGAGCAATTGCGCCAAAGGCTGGGGTTTCTTTATCGACTACACGGCCCCCCCTGGCCCGACACGAGTGACGAAGGTCTGCTTGCGCGGCTGGAAGACTGGTTCATTCCTTTCCAGAGCGGTGTGGCGGGGCTTCAGGAGATCTCGGCCGGTAGCCTGCATGACGGGCTGATGGCCCTGGTGCCGCATGGACTGCAGCGGGAGCTTGAGCGCCAGGCGCCGACCCATTTTACGGCACCGACGGGGCAAGCACATCCCATCCGCTACGACGGAGCAGAGCCTGTGTTGCAGATCCGCGTGCAGGAACTCTTCGGCTTGCGGAGCCATCCGGCAATCGGCGGCGGCAAATTGCCACTGCTCCTGGAGTTGACGTCGCCGGCTCATCGACCCATTCAGACGACACGGGACTTGCCCGGGTTCTGGGCAGGCTCGTGGCGCGATGTGCGGGCGGACATGCGCGGCCGCTATCCCAAACACCCCTGGCCGGACGATCCGGCATCGGCCGAGCCAACCACCCGCGCCAAGCCACGCGGCACCTGAGCCGTGACAGAGAGAGGCATCTGCGAATGAACATGGACCTTGCGACCAAATTCGGTCCTTCCAGCCGGCGGCTGCGACTGGAGACCCTGGTCAGACTGCGTTGGGTTGCTGTTGCGGGACAGTTGCTGACGGTCGTTCTTGTCGCCTACTGGTTCGATTTCTCGATGCCCCTGATGACCTGCCTGGGATTGGTCGCGGCACTTGCCGCGGCCAACTCCCTGCTTTCCGTCGCCTTCCCCGCAACCTACCGTCTTGAACCAGCCGCTGCCTTTGCAGTTCTGTCGCTCGACCTTTTCCAGATGGGCGCGCTGCTGTTCATTACAGGCGGGCTCAGCAATCCCTTTGCACCGCTGATCTGCATCCCCGTCATCATCTCATTCGCCTCGCAGCCCAACCGGCATTCCATAGCGCTCTTCGTTACCGCACTTGCCTTCATCACGCTTCTCGCCTTCACCCCCTTTCCCCTGCCCTGGTTCGAAGGCCGGACGCCGGAGGTTCATCCGCTGCTGCAACTCGGGATGTGGAGTTCGATCGTCTCGATGATGGCCTTCGCGGCCTTCTATGCGTACCGGGTTTCGCAGGAGGCAACGCTTCTTGCCGATGCGCTGACCGCAACAGAGCTGATCTTGCAGCGCGAGAAGCATCTTCACCAGCTCGACGGCCTGGCAGCCGCAGCCGCGCATGAGCTGGGTACGCCGCTTGCGACGATCAGCGTGGTCGCAAAAGAAATGGAGCGGGAACTGGGGGAAGACGAACGCTACCGCGAGGACGTACAACTCTTGCGCAGCCAGAGCGAACGATGCCGTGACATTCTGAGGCGCCTGACAACGCTGGCATCCGAGGGCGAGGCGCATATGCGCGAGATGCCGCTTTCGTCCCTTATAGAAGAGGTTATCGCCCCGCATCGCGAATTCGGCATCAAGGTCGATTTGATCGAATTGGCAAGCCGCGCCGGCGAACCGGTGGGGACCCGCAATCCGGCGATTCTCTACGGCCTTGGTAATCTTCTCGAAAATGCGGTCGACTATGCGCGTTCGAAGGTCACCGTTACCGTCGATCATTCGCCCACCCAGGTTACCGTGGCCATTGAGGATGATGGCAACGGTTTTTCGCCGGGGGTGTTGCAACGGATCGGCGAGCCCTATGTTACCAGCAGGCAGAGCGACTCCAGGGCCGGAGGGCTGGGGCTCGGTCTGTTCATCGCCAAGACCCTGCTGGAACGCTCCGGCGCAAGCCTGCAGTTCCAGAATGGCGAAACGTCGGGATCCGGGGCCAGGGTCGTCGTGCAATGGCCTCGCGAGTTCATGGAGGCGGACACGCCCTTATGAACGCATATGACTTTACCCCCTCGGCTTTCCTCGCCATAACATCGCGAGCAGAGGCCAATCACAGTCTCAAGGTTGTCGAACATGACTGATGCCGCATCCACCAACGCGAAGGCGACTTCGCAGAACGAGGTCCATGATCTGGGCCCAGACCCGACGCTGCTGATCGTCGATGACGATGCACCTTTCCTGCGTCGTCTGGCGCGTGCCATGGAGAGCCGTGGCTTTACAGTCGATCTCGCCGGGTCGGTGGCCGAAGGCATTGCCAAGGCCAAGGAAGCGCCGCCGAGTTATGCGGTCGTCGACCTGAGGCTCGGTGACGGCACCGGGCTTGACGTCATCGAAGCAATCCGGGAGCGTCGCTCCGACACCCGCATCATTGTACTGACCGGTTATGGAAACATCGCAACTGCGGTTACGGCGGTCAAACTCGGCGCGCTCGATTATCTGGCAAAGCCGGCCGACGCGGATGATATCTTCCTGGCACTGACACAGCGGCCGGGTGAGAAGGCCGAGATCCCGGAAAATCCCATGTCGGCGGACAGGGTGCGCTGGGAGCATATCCAGCGCGTCTACGAAAGCTGCGAGCGCAATGTGTCTGAAACCGCACGGCGGCTCAACATGCATCGTCGGACACTGCAGCGGATCCTCGCAAAACGGGCGCCGAAATAGGCCGGGTTAAAGCGGTGTGCGGGCAGCCCATTCGGCAAGCATCAGCCGCTGGGCTGCCGTTCTCGAAAACTCCAGTGTAACGGCCTTCCGGGTTGCTGGGGCAAGTCGGTGCTCGGGTGCTTCCCGATGCATGTGACCGGCATAGCCGTCCGAAAGAAGAAGCCCGCAATCCTCCGGGAAAATTTCCAAAGGAACTCCGGGATGCGTGGCGAAGAAAAGACGGTCACAGTAGTGCCGATAGTCGGGCCATTTTCTGTCGACCTTAAAGTCCTCGATGGAGGATTTGATCTCGATGATCCAGATCTCACCCTTTTCAGACAGAGCGATAAGGTCTGCACGACGGCCATTCGACAAGGTCAATTCGGGCAGCATCGCGAATCGCAAGTTCGCCAAGAGGACCTGCACACCGCGGCGCACCATCATGGCGCGATCGGACTGACGGCCATCAATTAACGGATTGTTAGTGGAAACAGAAAGTAAAGTCATGAATAGGTCCTGCGGGGCCGGGCTTCATGTTGCAAAAAAACAATGACGCGTCATTTTGCACCGCCGAAGACATTCGACGGATACGTGGCCCTTGCATGGGCGACATTAATCCAAAATAAACCATAATCACAGATGGTCACGACACCATCTTCCAGCCAACATTGATGAGCCCCCCATGCGCTTCCGCACACTTTCGATCGCGATCGGCCTTCTGGCAACCGTCGGCCTCGCGAGCTGCACGACGACATCCGGCGAGACCGACAAGGTTGCCGAAACCACCAAGGTCCAGATTTTCAGTGACGCGTATGGGAATGTGACCGATGCCGGCTTCGCCCTGCCGGCGATCCCGATCCAGAAGGTGGACAAGAAATTCCACCGGCAGATCGTCGATTACAAGACGAGCGAAAAGCCCGGCACGATCGTCGTGAACACCCGCGAACGCTTCCTGTATTATGTCCTGCCGCGCGGCCAGGCCGTTCGCTACGGCATCGGCGTCGGCAAGCAGGGTTTTGCCTGGGAAGGTGAAGCCTATATCGCATGGAAGCAGGAATGGCCGACCTGGCATCCGCCGAAGGAAATGGCCGAGCGCAAGCCTGAGATCGCACGCTATGTCGAAAAGGGCATGGATCCCGGCCTGAAGAATCCGCTCGGTGCCCGCGCCATGTATCTCTTCAACGACAAGGGTCAGGACACGCTCTTCCGTCTGCACGGGACGCCGGAATGGGCATCGATCGGCACGGCTGCATCGTCCGGCTGCATTCGTTTGATGAACCAGGACGTCATCGACCTCTACAACCGCGTCAAGCCCGGCCGTAGCGCCAAGGTCATCGTCCAGCAGTAAGACGACCATCAACGGACGCAAAATTCAAAGGCCACCGGATCGCTCCGGTGGCCTTTTTGCTGTGTCATCTCAAGTCCGAATTAGGCCGACGCCTGGGCCTTCAGTTCAAGGCGGCGACGGTGCAGGACCGGCTCGGTATAGCCGTTCGGCTGCTCCCTGCCCTTCAGCACGAGTTCCAGGGCGGCCTGGAATGCGATGGAGCCGTCGTAATCTGCGGCCATCGGACGGTAGGCCGCATCACTTTCGTTTTGCCGATCCACGACAACCGCCATGCGCTTCATCGTTTCCTCAACCTGATCCTTCGTGATGACACCATGATGCAGCCAGTTGGCCATATGCTGGGCCGAAATGCGCAGGGTCGCCCTATCTTCCATCAGGCCGACATTGTTGATGTCAGGTACCTTGGAGCAGCCAACACCCTGGTCGATCCAGCGCACGACATAGCCTAGAATCCCTTGCGCGTTGTTGTCGAGTTCGCGCTGGATCTCTTCCGGGGTCCAGTTCGGCCGGGTTGCGACCGGCACGGAGAGGATGTCGGCGAGCTTGGCGCGCGGACGGGACTTCAGGACCTTCTGTACCTCCGCGACGTTGACGCTGTGGTAGTGCGTGGCGTGCAGGGTCGCGGCCGTCGGCGACGGAACCCAGGCGGTGTTGGCCCCTGCCTTCGGATGGGCGATCTTCTGCTCGAGCATGGCCGCCATCAGGTCGGGCATGGCCCACATGCCCTTGCCGATCTGGGCGTGGCCGGAGAGGCCACATTCAAGACCGATGTCGACGTTCCAGTTCTCATAGGCCGAAATCCAGGCCGCCTGCTTCATGTCGCCCTTGCGGATCATCGGGCCGGCTTCCATCGAAGTGTGGATCTCGTCGCCGGTGCGGTCGAGGAAGCCGGTATTGATGAAGACGACGCGCTCACGGGCGGCGCGGATGCATTCCTTGAGGTTGACCGTGGTGCGGCGCTCCTCGTCCATGATTCCCATCTTGATGGTGTTGGGTGCCATGCCGACCAGTTCTTCTACCGCCGAGAAGATCTCGCAGGCGAAGGCCACCTCTTCCGGGCCATGCATCTTGGGCTTCACGACATACATGGAGCCGGCGCGGGAGTTCTTGCGGCGGCCGTTCGTGCCGATATCGTGCAGCGCGATGAGAGCGGTGATCGCCGCATCCATGATGCCTTCCGGCACTTCGTTGCCGTCGCGGTCGGTGATCGCCGGATTTGTCATGAGGTGACCGACATTGCGCACCAGCATCAGGGAACGGCCTGGCAAGATCACGGCCTTGCCATCTGTGCCCGTCAAGGTGACGTCATCGCTCAGCGCGCGCGTGAAGGTCTTGCCGCCCTTCGAGACTTCCTCGGTCAGGTCACCCTTCATCAGACCGAGCCAGTTTGAATAGACGGTCACCTTATCTTCCGCATCGACAGCGGCGACCGAATCCTCGCAGTCCATGATGGTGGTGAGCGCCGATTCGAGGCCGACATCAGCGATGCTGGCAGGGTCATCCTTACCGATCAGGCTGTCTGGATCGATGAAGACCAGGGTATGCAAGCCATTGGTACGAAAATAGAGGCGGTAGGCCTGATCGTTTTCGCGCTTGAAGCCGACATACTGTGCAGGATTGGCAAGGCCGGTACGGCCGGCGGCAGTATCGACAAAGAGCGCACCGTTCTCGAATTCGAAGCCTGTAGCATCGGCCCACTGGCCGCCGGCCAGCGGCAAACTCTTGTCGAGGAAGGACTTTGCCCAAGCGATGACCTTGGCGCCACGAACGGGATTGTAGCCCTTGCCCTTTTCCGCACCATCAGCCTCGGAAATCACATCCGTCCCATAGAGCGCATCGTAGAGCGAGCCCCAGCGGGCATTGGCAGCATTCAGCGCATAGCGGGCATTCATCACGGGGACGACGAGCTGCGGGCCGGCAAGCGTCGAGATCTCCGGGTCGACATTGGCCGTCTCGATCTTGAAGTCGGGACCTTCGGGCAGGAGGTAGCCGATGTCACGCAGGAAGCCTTCATAGGCTGCTAGATCCGAGGGAGCGCCGTTCTTGCGGTACCATGCGTCGATCTCGGCCTGCAGGGCATCGCGCCGCGCGAGCAAAGCGCGGTTCTTCGGGGCCAGATCATGGACGATCTTCGAGAAGCCGGCGAGGAATGCTTCGGCTTCGACCTCCGTTCCCGGGATCGCCTGGTTGACGATGAAATCGTAGAGACGCTTGTCGATCGAAAGACCTTGGGTTTCAATTGATGTCATGACGTCACTCCTCGCACTGATATCGTTGTCGCATCGCAGCATCGCTGAAACGCATTGTCAGTCAATCCGTTACAAATACGAAATATTGTTTCCAAAATCGAAATCTAGCTTCGAGCGATTCTTGGGCGTCCGGTGGCTGTGGCCGTGATGCGCGCTTCGACAAGCTTACGTCGCCCCTCGATCTCTGGCGCATCGAGTTCCTCCTTGAGGATCAATAGGACATCGCCTGCCCCGCTCGCCTCGGCTCTTGCCCGGGCCAGTTGGCTCGCCCGCTCACGGGCCTTTTCCAGCGCTGCGTCCTCATCGGTTACCCGCTCACTGTCGCCTCCACCCGTGATGATGAAGAGGCCCTCTTCCGGCGAACTTACCGTTATTTCGACACTGCTACGGACTTGGCCGACCACGGCACCCACGGCGTTGGCTACATCAGCATCATCGGGGACCGCGAAGTCAGAGGTCAGCATTTCGGCAATGGCTGGGTAGTAGACGCCGGCTGAGGCGCCGAGACCGATGAGTGGACGGTCAAGCGTCAGGCTGAAACGGGCAATCCCCGATTCGCGCTTGAGCGCCCGATCTATGAGCAGGGACCGCGCGGGATCGATATCGGCCAGGCCATCCTCTGCAAGGACCGCGGAGAGAATGACTTCCGCCGATTGGCGTGTGAGGCGGTCGACGATGAGCCCGGCAAGGATGTTCGGCGCCGACGCAATCGGCTGACCGGAGCCATCCTTCTGGCGAGTCGCCAGCATCATGCCTATTTCCGCTGCGTTGCGATCCCATTGCCCCTGCCTGCCGAGCACATGCATGGCATCGGACGGTGTAAGTCCGCAGATATGGACAAGGCCGCGGGCGACAAGACGGTCGAGGGTGGCCTTCTGCTGAGTGAAGCTGATCAGTTGGTCGAGCGGCAACGGCACCGAACCGATTTTCTCGAAAAGGGCTGCCTCCTGCGGCTGCAAACCGGCCGCAGGGTGATCCGGCACACCAGTCCGAACCGCGAAACGCCCGTCGTGCCGCCCGAGATGCGGTGCGCGCAGCTGTCGCTCAAGGGCATCGGTGATGGCGGTTCCATAAAGAGCTGCAGCAAGGCTCAAGGGCACGAGACGGCGCGGGCCGAGTTCGATTTTGGCGGCGAGGCCGCGATCGTCGAAGCAGACTTCCGAATCCCCACCAAGGCCGAAGGTTCGCATGGCCACGGCTTCCACCATGGTCCGGTAGCCACCAACCACGGCTCCGTCCTGATCCAGGCGGGGCAATCCCGCTTCCATAACGGCGACATCAGTCGTCGTACCGCCGATGTCAGAGACGACGGCATCGTCGAGACCAGTCAAATGTCGTGCGCCGACGAGGCTCGCGGCCGGCCCGGAGAGAATGGTTTCGATTGGCCGCAAACGGGCTTCGGCTGCCGAGATCAGCGCGCCATCACCCCGAACGACCATCAGTGGCGCATGAATGCCGCGCTTCAGGAGATAGCGTTCCGCCGAGCCGATCAGGCGGTCGATCATCGCGACCAGTCGGGCGTTCAGAAGTGTGGTCAGCGCCCGTCGCGGCCCGCCAAGCTTTGAGGAAAGCTCGTGGCTGCACGTGACGGGCAGGCCCGAATGGCGGCGAATGATGTCACGCGCCCGTTGCTCATGTGCTGGATTGCGGACGGCGAAATAGCCAGCGATCGCAAAGGACGAGACATTGGCCGAAAGCTCCGGCAGTGCGGCTTCCAGCGCCGCCGAATCAAAAGGCGTTTCGTTACCGTGGACATCGTGCCCGCCAGCGATGAAAAGGACGGGATCATTGCCAAGTGCGTCGGCCAGGCCGTCACGCTTCAGGTCTTCGGGGCCGAAACCGATCATGATCAGGCCGGCGCGACCGCCCTGCCCTTCCACCAGCGCATTGGTCGCGAGCGTCGTTGAAAGCGAGACGAGGCCGATCGCCGAGGGATCGATCGCCGATTCGGACAGCACGCTTTCGAGCGCGCCGGAAATGCCGATCGACAGGTCGTGGCGGGTGGTGAGCGACTTCGCCTTCGCGATAATCCCATGCATCTCGCTGTAGAGCACGGCGTCAGTGTAGGTGCCGCCGGTATCGATGCCCAGCATGTAATCGGATGTCACGCAGTCTTCCCCATAATGCCCGCCGGTTTGGCGCCACATCCCTTATGGCACAGCCATTGGCCCGATTTCCAGCGAAGGAGCGCCAGGACGACGACGCATTACGGCTTGCGCGGGGTGATCCGCATGGGTAGACCGCCGGCGGGCTGGGTTGTCAGCTTCTGTACAGGCCACGGTTTCGTCTGTGGCGTCGTTTGGAATCGGTACTTCTGCATCAGAACGGCAAGCGCAATCACCGCTTCCTGCAGGGCAAAGGTCGCGCCAATGCAGACGCGCGGACCTGCCCCGAAGGGCAGATACTGGAAACGGCCGATCTTCTCCCGCTCGCCGGGCAGGAAACGGGAGGGATCGAAGATCCGCGGCCGGTCCCAATAGAGTTCGTGGCGATGGAGCGTCCAGGGCATGACGAGTACGGTCGTGCCCTTGGCGATGTCCACCACCTCACCATTGGGTGCCGCATAACGATCATCGGCGATCGCATCTCGGTTGATTGAAGGCGCTGGCGGATAGAGCCGCATCGCTTCCTCAAAGGAGGCCCGCACATTTGGCATCTGGTCGAGCCATTCCACCGGGTCTGCGCCAGACGCAATCACCGTATCGATCTCTTGCTCCATGGCATCCAGAATATCGGGGCTATGCGCAACACAATAAAGCGTCCACGCAAGTGCCCGCGCCGTGGTCTCGTGACCTGCCCCGATGAAAGTCAGGATGTTGTCTTCAATCTCTTCCGGGGTCAGCCCGTCAGGACCTTCCAGTTCGAGCAGAAGCGTGAGGAAGTCGTCCGGTGCCTTTTCCCGATCCGTCTGGATCATCGTCCGGCGCTGATCCATCGTGCGGCGAACGAGGTCGCGGAACTTGCGCAAAACACCAAGGCCGCGAAGGCGTGTCAGGCGCGGAATCCATTTGGGCGCTCTCAGCAGATCGAAAGGATCGATACGTCCCATGCTATGCAGGAGATCGTCGACATCCTTGGCAAAATCACCCTTCTCGGAAACGATGCCGCCGGAGAACAGGGTTTCGGAGAGGATCGCATAGGTGAGTTCCGTCATGTCGACGGCGATATCGCGAACCACCCCTTCTGTACCCGCCTCGTAACGCTCAAGAAACTGTTCGCTCTGCTCGCGCATCTGGCGGGCAAAGCCACGGGCATGGCGCGGGGTGAAGACGGGCGCCATGGCTTTGCGGGAGCGTTTCCAGACGGGACCTTCCGCCGTCAGCAGGCCATCGCGCAGAATGGGCCTCAGAACCAGTTGGCGGATCTCCGACATTTCGTAGTTCGCCGCATTGTCGACGAGCACATGGCGGATCAGTCCGGGGTCATTGGCGATGATGGTGGTCTGGCCGAAGAAACGAGTGACAATCCACGGCCATGTGTAGGACGGAAGCCCCCAGAGTTCGAGGGGGTTCTTGAGGACCGTGCGGATGATTTCCAGTCGGCTGGGCGGCACAGTGCGCGGAACCGGTGCCGGTGGCTGGAAGCCTGCCCCCTTTGGAATACCATCCATGTCTCGCTCCTTAGGGCGTCAGGCCCCTTCAGGAGTTAGAGCAGGCCCTCCAGCTCGTCCAGTCGATCATTGATGAGCCATCCATAATAGTTCTCTTCCGGCCAATTGGCCGCACCGCCCGCCTTTCGTGCCGCGAGCGCCCTCGCCCGCTGCTGCGAACCGCCGATGTTGAAGAGTGTTGCGGTCACACCGGGATTGCTCGAGATGTCGACATTGGCGATCGACTTGTAGTCGTCGATGGACTTGCGGATCACGGCTGCCATGTAGGCCAGCGAAATGTCCGGATCCATGATGGCCTTGTAAACGCCAGCGGCATCCGTTTCGTCCAGCTTCGGATAGCCGGACTTCTCGTGCACGAGGTCGGACAACATCAGGGCCGTCAGCGGGTTGATCTGCCCGAGGCCGAACGTCTGGCCGGCATAGAAAGGCTGGAAGAAAACGGCGCTGAACCGATTGTTGGGGAAGGAGGTGCCGCCCACCGACTTCCCGCGAAAGCGGTCCTGCCAGACATCTTCCCGGCAGGTCCACAGACGGTAGGAGTCGGTGAACTGGTCACATTCGGCAAATTCAGGTCGCTTTACAAAGGTCGCGATGCCTTCGTCCTTATATGCAAAGCGAAAGCTGTTGCCGGCATAGGATGCAGCCTTCACATAATAGCTTTGCAGGCTGTCATAGGCGTCGACGTTGTACGTATGCTCTCCAACGATGGCACCGATCATGTGAATCGGCGCGATGCCATAGGCGGCGGCCGTCTTCTTGATCTTGCCCATCAGGGCAGAATCCGTGCGCAGAAGATCACGCACCTTTTCATATTTCAGGTCGAAACTGGTCTTGCCGGCCTTGGTGCGGCGGACTGAAGCGCCGGGTATCGGAGGCTGCTCGACATTCCGATTGCCTGGCGGCACCTTGTCGGCGGCTAGCGAAACCGTGAAACCCGCACCCAATAGAGTGAGGGCAAGAATGATGATCCTGGTGATGCCTAGCACGATGCGCTGTCCCTGGACGCCTGTCCTTGAGCCGACATAGGCAGATTCGCCCGTCCGACAGCGTCAGTCCTTACATAAGTGTCGACTGTATTGTCGACCTCGGCCGCTCTCACTTTGTCGACAACGGAAGAGTGAAAGCGGCCAATAGATGCACAAAGATCACAGGATATAACGGCTGAGGTCCGTGTCGCTGGCGAGGTCACCGACATGTTTCTGGACATAGGCGGAATCGATCATCACAGCCGAGCCACCCCGATCGGGTGCGTGGAACGAGATTTCGTCGAGAACACGTTCCATGACCGTTTGAAGACGACGGGCGCCGATATTCTCGACCGTCTCGTTGAGGCGAACCGCGACATCGGCCAGGGCATCGATGGCATCTTCGGTGAACTCCAGATCGAGCTCTTCGGTTTTCATCAATGCAATGTATTGGCGGATGAGGCTGGCCTCGGTTTCCGTCAGGATGCGGCGGAAATCTTCCTTGGACAGCGGCTTCAATTCAACGCGGATCGGCAGGCGGCCCTGCAGTTCAGGCAGGAGATCCGAAGGCTTCGACACATGGAAGGCACCGGAAGCGATAAAGAGGATATGGTCTGTCTTCACCGGACCATACTTGGTCGCAACAGTTGTGCCTTCGACCAGGGGCAAGAGGTCGCGCTGCACGCCCTCACGGGAGACCCCGGCACCCATGGCGCCTTCGCGCGCTGCGATCTTGTCGATTTCGTCGAGGAACACGATTCCGTCGTTCTCGACCGAACGAACCGCTTCCCGCTGAATGATCTCGTTGTCGATCAGCTTGTCGGATTCGTCGCGGATCAGATCGCCGTAGGAAGCCTTGACCGTGGTGCGGACCTTCTTGGTACGGTTACCCATCGCCTTGCCGAACATTTCGGACAGATTGAGGATACCGATATTGGCGCCGGGCATGCCGGGAACTTCGAAGCCGGGCGCGCCGGAACCGCTGTCGGCCACCTCGATATCGATTTCCTTGTCATCCAGTTCGCCGTTGCGCAGCTTCTTGCGGAAGCTGTCACGGGTGGCCGGAGACGCCGTTGCGCCAACGAGCGCATCGAGAACGCGCTCTTCAGCAAGGGCGTGCGCCTTGGCCTGAACTTCCTGACGTTTCTTGTCGCGAACCAGCACAATGCCGATTTCCACTAGATCGCGGATGATCTGCTCGACATCGCGGCCGACATAGCCCACTTCGGTGAACTTCGTCGCTTCCACCTTGATGAAGGGTGCGCCGGCCAGCTTTGCCAGGCGGCGGGAAATTTCGGTCTTGCCGACGCCGGTCGGCCCGATCATCAGGATGTTCTTCGGCATGACCTCGTCACGGAGATCTTCCGAGAGCTGCTGCCGGCGCCAGCGATTGCGCAATGCGATCGCAACCGCGCGCTTGGCGTCGTGCTGGCCGATAATGTGACGGTCGAGTTCGGATACGATCTCGCGCGGGGAAAAATTGGTCATCTGGTTTGCTCCTGATGATCCTTGGATTGGATCATCGCGTGGGTTTTCGTCGCTCGGCCTGCCCAAGGTCAGGCGGCGTCGAGCGATTCAATGACGATGTTGCCGTTGGTGTAGACGCAGATATCACCGGCGATGGTCAAAGCGCGGCGGGCAATGTCTTCGGCCGAACGGTCGCTGTCCATCAGCGCTCTTGCAGCGGCATAGGCGTAGTTGCCGCCGGAGCCGATTGCGATGGTACCGTGCTCGGGTTCGAGAACGTCGCCATTGCCGGTAATCGCCAAAGTAATGCTCTTGTCTGCAACGAGCATCATAGCCTCGAGATTGCGCAGATACTTGTCGGTGCGCCAATCCTTGGCGAGCTCGACGGCAGCCCGCATCAACTGGCCGGGATACTGCTCCAGCTTCTTCTCAAGCCGGTCAAGGAGCGTGAAGGCATCGGCGGTCGCACCTGCAAAACCGGCGATCACATCGCCAGCCTTGCCGATGCGGCGTACCTTGCGGGCATTGCCCTTCATGACCGTCTGGCCGAGGCTCACCTGGCCGTCACCAGCCATCACCACCTGGCCATCCTTGCGCACGGTAATAATTGTCGTCATTCGTCACCTGTTCGCCCGCCTCGCGGGCCTTGGTTCTGGCAGATCCCTGCCGATTTGTCGGATCCTATGTAAGTTGGCTTTCGACGATTGCAATCTTGCGCCAGGGCTGCCGCATCCGCCTTGCGGCAACGCAATGTAACTTCTGGATATTTGTCCGCCCTGCTGGTATGGGAGGGCCGTTATTTCCATGGAGCGGCCAGATGGCAGAACGTAAAGGCGAGATTTCCCGCAAGACCAACGAAACGTCGGTCTCGGTTTCCGTCCATATCGACGGCACCGGCAAGGGCAAGATTTCGACCGGGGTCGGCTTCTTCGACCACATGCTGGACCAGCTCTGCCGCCATTCGCTGATCGACATGGATATCACCGTCAAAGGCGACCTGCATATCGATGACCACCACACGGTGGAGGACACCGGCATTGCGCTTGGCCAGGCCATCTCCAAAGCGCTGGGCGACCGCAAGGGCATTACCCGCTACGCCTCGATCGACCTGGCCATGGACGAGACCATGACCAAGGCGGCCATAGACGTATCGGGCCGACCGTTCCTCGTCTGGAATGTGGCGTTCAGCGCGCCGAAGGTCGGGACTTTCGACACGGAACTGGTTCGCGAATTCTTCCAGGCGCTGGCGCAGAATGCGGGGATCACCCTGCATGTGCTCAATCATTACGGCGCCAACAACCATCATATCGCTGAGACCTGTTTCAAGGCGGTGGCGCGTGCGTTGCGCACCGCGACCGAAATCGATCCGCGGCAGGCAAACCAAATTCCCTCCACCAAGGGCACCCTGGTTTAAGGGCACGCTCTCCTAAGAGAGCGCGCGACCTTGCTCCGGTTGAGGCGTTGACCTCATCCGTCGAGCGGAAAGGACTGGACAACATGCGTGTAGCCATCATCGACTATGGATCGGGCAATCTGAGATCGGCCACCAAGGCGTTTGAGCGCGCCGCGCGTGAAGCTGGCCTCGATGCTGAAATCGAACTGACTGACAAGGCCGACCGCGTTGCGTCAGCCGACAGGATCGTGCTGCCAGGCGTCGGCGCCTATGCCGATTGTCGTCGCGGTCTCGATGCCGTTCCCGGCATGCATGACGCCATCACGGAAGTGGTCGAGACCAAGGGGCGTCCCTTCTTCGGCATCTGCGTCGGCATGCAGCTGATGTCGTCGCGCGGGCTGGAGAAGACCACCACCGAGGGCTTTGGCTGGATCAAGGGCGATGTCGTTGAGATGACGCCCTCGGACTCCAGCCTCAAGATTCCGCAGATCGGCTGGAACACGCTGACACTGAACCGCCCTCACCCGCTGTTCGACGGCATTCCGACGGGGCCTGATGGGCTGCACGCCTATTTCGTGCATTCCTACCACCTGGCGGCAGTGAACCTCGAGGACGTGATTGCTACGACGGAATACGGTGGCGCGATGACCGCCTTTGTCGGACGTGACACCATGGTCGGGGCGCAGTTCCACCCGGAAAAAAGCCAGGCGCTTGGCCTCAAGCTGATCTCCAACTTTCTGACCTGGGCTCCCTGAGCCGCTAGGACCTATGCCATGATTCTCTTTCCAGCCATTGATCTCAAGGACGGCCAGTGCGTTCGCCTCAAGCTGGGCGATATGGAGCAGGCTACAGTCTACAATCCAGACCCGGCTTCGCAGGCCCGCGCCTTCGAGGAGCAGGGTTTCGAATGGCTGCATGTGGTCGATTTGAACGGTGCCTTTGCCGGAGAGAGCGTCAATGGTGCTGCCGTTGATTCGATCCTGAAGGCGACGAAAAATCCGGTGCAGCTGGGCGGCGGTATTCGCACGCTCGACCATATCGAGAGCTGGCTGTCGCGGGGCCTTTCCCGCGTGATTCTCGGAACCATTGCCGTGCGTGATCCTGCCCTTGTCATTGAGGCCTGCAAGCGCTTTCCGGGCAAGGTTGCCGTCGGCATTGACGCCAAGGGTGGCAAGGTCGCCGTGGAGGGCTGGGCGGAGGCTTCAGAACTCGGCGTGATTGAGCTGGCCCAGCGCTTCGAAGGTGCCGGCGTTGCCGCAATCATCTATACCGATATCGACCGGGACGGCATCCTGACCGGCATCAACTGGGCCTCGACGCTGGAACTGGCCGAGGCCGTTTCCATTCCTGTCATTGCTTCTGGTGGTCTGGCCTCGATCGAGGATGTGCGCCGGATGCTGCAGCCAGATGCGAAAAAACTCGAAGGTGCGATTTCGGGCCGGGCGCTTTATGATGGCCGGATCGACCCGCAAGAGGCACTGGCCCTGATCAAAGCCGCCAAAGGCTGAGGACACAACATGACACTCAAGGCCCGCGTGATCCCCTGCCTCGACGTCAAGGACGGCCGTGTCGTCAAGGGCGTGAACTTCGTCGATCTGATCGATGCCGGAGACCCGGTGCAAGCAGCCAAGGCCTACGATGCCGCTGGCGCCGACGAACTGTGTTTTCTCGATATCACGGCATCCTCTGACAACCGTGACACGATCTTCGATGTCGTGGCGCAGACGGCCGATCATTGCTTCATGCCGCTGACCGTCGGGGGTGGTGTTCGGACGGTCGCCGATATTCGCAAGCTCCTGCTCTGCGGGGCCGACAAGGTGTCGATCAATTCGGCAGCCGTCAAAAATCCGGACTTCGTGGCAGAGGCCGCCGACAAATTTGGCAACCAGTGCATCGTCGTGTCGATCGACGCCAAGAAGGTTTCACGTGAAAACGAAAGCCCGCGCTGGGAGATTTTTACCCATGGCGGGCGCCAGCCGACGGGGATCGATGCGGTTGAGTTCGCCATCCAGATGGTGGAGCGGGGTGCCGGCGAGCTGCTGGTAACCTCCATGGATCGCGACGGGACGAAAAGCGGCTATGACATCGGCCTGACACGGACGATTGCGGACAGCGTACGGGTGCCTGTCATTGCGTCTGGCGGTGTGGGAAATCTCGATGACCTTGTCGCGGGTATTCGTGACGGTCATGCGACGGCCGTTTTGGCCGCCTCGATTTTCCACTTCGGCACCTATTCGATCGCAGAGGCAAAGGCCCATATGGCTGCTGCCGGCATTGCCATGCGTCTGGACTGACGCGGAAAGACACGTGATGAGCAATTTCACCCTCGCCGATCTGGAAGCCATCGTTGCCAGCCGCGCTCAGGCGAGCCCCAGTGAATCCTGGACGGCGAAGCTCGTCGCTGGCGGCCAGAGCAAAGCCGCAAAGAAACTGGGTGAAGAGGCAATCGAGGCTGTGATGGCTGCGGTCAAGGACGACCACGAGAACCTCGTCTACGAGAGCGCGGACCTGCTCTATCACCTGATGGTCGTATTGAAAATTGCGGACATACCGCTACAAGACGTAATGCAGGAACTTGAGCGTCGGACCGCTCAGACGGGCCTGAGTGAAAAGGCCAGTCGGCAGGATCCATGACAATAGCTATGCGGGACCCCGAAACGCCAGACGTCCTCGATCATTTTCAGGCGAACGGCTATTCCCCCTATCTTTTCTTCGATTCCGAGGAATGGGCGCATTTTCGTGCAGACACTCCGCTGACGCTGACGGCTGACGAAGTGCATCGCCTGCGATCAATCGATGACCCGATCGATCTGGACGAAGTCCGACGGATCTATCTCTCGCTGTCGCGTCTGTTGTCCTCCCATGTGGAATCCTCGCAGTTGCTGTTCGAGCAGCGCAACCGCTTCCTCAGCATGTCGGATGTGTTCAAGACGCCGTTCGTCATCGGAATTGCTGGCTCTGTTGCGGTTGGAAAATCCACGACCGCGCGCATCTTGAAAGAGTTGCTGGCCCGCTGGCCTTCAAGCCCCAAGGTCGACCTCGTGACCACCGACGGCTTCCTCTATCCGAACGCCCACCTGGTCAAGAACGGGATCCTCAATCGAAAGGGATTTCCGGAAAGCTACGATATCGGTGCACTCTTGCGGTTTTTGTCCGCCATCAAGGCGGGACTTCCAAATGTGAAGGCCCCAAGCTATTCGCACCTGACCTACGATGTTCTGCCGAACGAACACCGCGTCATCGACCGGCCTGACATCCTGATCTTCGAGGGCATCAATGTCCTGCAGTCGCGCAACCTTCCCGCCGACGGCAAGATCGTGCCGATGGTTTCCGACTTTTTCGATTTTTCGATCTATATCGACGCAGAAGAGAACGCGATCCATCGCTGGTATGTCGACCGCTTCATGAAGCTTCGCCAAACCGCTTTCCGCGATCCGAACTCCTACTTCCATCGCTATGCAACCATCAGCGAGGGCGAAGCCAAGGAGATCGCCGAAGGGCTCTGGGCCAACATCAACCTCAAGAACCTGCGGGAAAACATCCTGCCGACCCGCCCACGCGCGGATCTCATCCTGCGCAAGGGTAACAATCATCTGGTCGAAACCGTCGCCCTCAGAAAACTGTAGGCTATAGATCGCCGGCTATGGATTGACCCGGCGCAGCGTGAGGTTGATCCGACCACCCGCCTTTAGCAGCGTGGACGTGCCGGGATAAATTCGGTCGACGCCATGGAAGCAGAGACGGCCCTCCCCGCCGAGAATAAAGACATCGCCACTTTCGAGCTTGAGGGATCTCGTTCGGTCCGTCCGGAGGAGGCCACCTATTCGAAACAGGCACGTATTTCCCAGGGAAATAGACAGCACCGGTGCCGAGAAGTCCGTCTCGTCACGGTCCTGATGCAACCCCATCTTGGCCTCGTCAGCATAGAAATTGACTAGGCATGCCTCTGGGTCCTTCCCATAGCCCGCAATCTCCCGCCAGAGGTCGAGCAGCACGGCAGGGATTGGCGGCCAGGGTTCTCTCGTCACCGGATGCGTCGGCTGATACCGATAGCCTCGCTCCTTGTCCGTTACCCAGCCGAGCGGGCCGCAATTGGTCATGCGCACTGACATGGGCCGACCGCTGCCGGGCATCACCGGCACATAGAGAGGCGCGCGCTCCACGATGGCGCGGATCTGTTCGACCAAATTTTCCTGGGCCGCGCGATCGAGCAAACCCGGACGATACAGCAGACCGGGGGACAGACTGAGTTCCTTCCCTGCACTCGCCATGATCAATCTCCCGCAGGCTTGCTCCGCATCTTCTTGACGTCGGACCGCCCAGACTTCTCCTTCAAGCGCCGCTCGATGGAGCCCTTTGTCGGCTTGGTCTTCTTGCGCGGCGGCGGTGGAGGCTTTGCCGCTTCGAGGATCAGCTCCTTCAACCGCTCACGCGCGTCTTCCCGGTTTCGCTCCTGGCTGCGAAAGCGGCTGGCTTCCAGCATCAAGACACCCTCTTTCGACAGGCGCTTGCCGGCGAGCTTCGCGGCATTCTCCTTGACCCGGTCGCTGAGTGACGGCGAGCCCATGAGGTTGAAGAACAGCTGGACGGCGGTCGACACCTTGTTGACATTCTGACCGCCGGGCCCACCCGCCAGAACGAATTGTTCCGTGAGTTCCCATCCTGCGATCGTGATGCGGCTGTTGATCTGAAGAGGGTCGCTGGCCATGTCGTCGGTTCTTCCTGTGTCCGGACCTCATATCGGCCGGGTCTTTTCCAAAGGCAAGCCCAACGCAAAAAGCCCGGCTCGCGGCCGGGCTTTCATGCAGTATCTGGCGCCTGTTACTCGGCGGCGATCCGGATGCCGGGGGCAGCATCGCGAACCTTGCCATCGACATGCGGTTCGAACTTGGCGAAGTTGTCGATGAACATGCCGACCAGCTTCTTGGCCTGCGCGTCATAGGCGACGCCATCAGCCCAGGTCGAGCGTGGGTCGAGGATCTTCGTGTCGACGCCAGCCACAGACACCGGAACGGCAAAGCCGAAATTGGTGTCAGTGCGCATGTCCACCTTCTTCAACTCACCGGTCAGAGCGGCCGTCAGAAGCGCGCGGGTGGCCTTGATCGGCATGCGGTTTCCTGTGCCGTAGGCGCCACCGGTCCAGCCGGTGTTGACCAGCCAGCAATCCACCTCGTGACGGGCGATCAGATCACGCAGCAGGTTGCCGTATTCGGTCGGGTGACGCGGCATGAACGGCGCGCCGAAGCAGGTCGAGAAGGTCGCTTCCGGCTCGGTCACGCCCTTTTCGGTGCCGGCGACCTTGGCGGTGTAGCCGGACAGGAAGTGATACATGGCCTGCTCGGGCGTGAGCTTTGCGATCGGCGGCAAGACACCGAAGGCATCAGCCGTGAGCATGATGATTGTCTTCGGATGCGGTGCGCGACCCGTTTCCGACGCATTCGGGATGAAATGCAGCGGGTAGGCGCAGCGGGTGTTCTCCGTCAGCGAGCCGTCATTGAAGTCCGGAACGCGGTTTTCGTCCAGAATGACGTTTTCGAGTACGGTGCCGAAACGCTTGGTGGTGGCGAAGATCTCCGGCTCAGCTTCTGCCGAAAGACGGATGGTCTTGGCGTAGCAACCACCTTCGAAGTTGAAGATGCCGTTTTCGCCCCAACCGTGTTCGTCGTCACCGATCAGGGTGCGCTTCGGATCGGCCGACAGCGTGGTCTTGCCGGTCCCCGAGAGGCCGAAGAAGACGGCCGCGTCGCCATCAGGGCCGACATTGGCCGAGCAGTGCATCGGCATGACACCCTTCGACGGCAGGAGGTAATTGAGAACGGTGAAGACCGACTTCTTCATCTCGCCGGCATAGGAGGTGCCACCGATCAGAACGATACCGTTGGTCAGATCACAGGCGATGACGGTTTCGCTCCGGCAGCCGTGGCGGGCCGGATCGGCGCGGAAGCTGGGCAGGTCGATGATCGTCAGCTTCGGCACGAAACTCGTCAGCGCTTCGCGCTCAGGGCGGATCAGCAGATTGCGTATGAAGAGCGAGTGCCAGGCAAATTCGGTGACGACCCGCGTGGGGAGCGCATTGTCCTTGTCCGCACCGCCGATGAGGTCCTGCACGAAAAGGTCCTTGCCGGCTGCATGGGCCAGCATGTCCTGGTGCAACACGCGGAAATGTTCGGGCGAAAGTGGCTTGTTGTTGTCCCACCAGATCTGGTCGGTGGTCTTTTCGTCACGCACGACGAACTTGTCCTTGGCGGAGCGGCCAGTGTGCTGACCGGTCAGCGCTCGCAAGGCGCCATCGGCTGTCAGTTCAGCCTCACCTCGGCGAATCGCTTCTTCATAGAGCACGCCTTCAAGGAAATTGTAGCGAACACTCGCAGCCTTCCCCAAACCAGCTTCCGCGAGACCCGTTGCCGGGTTCCTGATGCCGAATTCCTCCATGATGCGCCGTCCTCTCGTGTGGGCCACAACTCTCCGATGGCCCAAACTTAAATAGATTGCAGACACAACGCAAGCAGGCCAACCGAAAAAAATCAATGATATCAATTATTTAATCGATTTAAAACCGAAAAGCGCCTTTTTAAATCGTTTAGTTCCCGTTCTATTCCAACACATTTTTCTTCTGGTGACCGTTCCTGAGCGACCCCATCAGGCCCTGACACCGACAGAGGGTTTCCGTTTGCCACAATTTGTTCCACCTTTATACTCATGAAGCTGTCACTGAACCGGAGCTGGGCTGGGGTAGAGCCAGGAGCAGCGCTTAGAGATGATGGAGACCTATGTTATGCAGACGATTGCTCTGGTGGATGACGACCGCAACATTCTGACGTCGGTTTCGATCGCGCTTGAGGCCGAAGGCTATAAGGTCGAAACATACACCGACGGCGCTTCGGCGCTGGATGGCTTGCTGGCACGCCCCCCGCAGCTGGCAATCTTCGACATCAAGATGCCGCGCATGGACGGAATGGAACTCCTGCGCAGGCTGCGCCAGAAGTCCGACCTGCCGGTGATTTTCCTCACGTCCAAGGACGAGGAAATCGACGAACTGTTCGGCCTGAAGATGGGTGCCGACGATTTTATCACCAAGCCCTTCTCCCAGCGCCTGTTGGTCGAGCGGGTGAAGGCCATTCTGCGTCGTGCCGCAAGCCGCGAAAACCTGGCGGCAACAGGCGGCGGCGCAGCAAAACCCGGCAGCGAACAGCAGGCTCGCACGCTGGAGCGTGGACAACTCGTCATGGATCAGGAGCGTCACACGTGCACCTGGAAGGGCGATGCCGTCACCCTCACGGTTACAGAATTTCTCATTCTACAGTCGCTGGCACAACGTCCGGGCGTGGTCAAAAGCCGTGACGCCCTCATGGATGCCGCCTATGACGAGCAGGTCTATGTCGACGACCGCACGATCGACAGCCATATCAAGCGCTTGCGCAAGAAGTTCAAAATGGTCGACACCGACTTCGACATGATTGAAACCCTCTACGGTGTGGGCTACCGCTTCCGCGAAGCGGCTTGAGGTCCCGGCATCTCCGGGATCTGACCGGAGACGGGCGAAAGGGTGAGGTTTGGCCAGACAGGTTGACGATGGGAATCTGGAGGAGCTGGAGGGCGGCTCCGAGCAGCGGCGGCTGTTTTCCCATCCTTTCATCCTCATCCGGCGGATATTCGGTCATGCGCTGTTTTCGAGCCTGACGCGACGGATCGTCTTTTTCAACCTCGCCGCCCTGATCGTTCTGGTCGGCGGGATCATGTATCTCAATCAGTTCCGCGAGGGGCTGATCGATGCGCGCGTCGAAAGCCTGCTGACGCAGGGCGAGATCATTGCGGCGGCCGTTTCGGCATCGGCGTCCGTTGATACGAACTCCATCACCATCGATCCGGAAAAGCTGCTGGAGTTGCAGGCGGGACAGAGCATTACCCCGGTTCCGAACGATGAAGACCTTGAGTTCCCCATCAATCCGGAACGCGTCGCGCCGGTTCTGCGTCGGCTGATATCGCCGACACGCATCCGCGCGCGCCTGTTCGATGCCGATGCCAACCTGCTGCTCGATTCCCGTCATCTGTATTCTCGCGGCCAGGTGCTTCGCTTTGACCTGCCGCCCGTCGACAATGACACGTCCAGCCTGACAGACTGGATCACGCGGATGTTCAACACGATCCTGCAGCCCGGCAACCTTCCGATCTACAAGGAAGCCCCCGGAGGCGACGGATCGATCTATCCGGAAGTGATGAATGCCCTCACCGGGGTTCGGGGTGCCGTGGTGCGCGTGACGGACCAAGGCGAACTGATTGTCTCGGTGGCGGTCCCTGTTCAGCGCTCGCGGGCTGTGCTCGGCGTCCTTCTGCTATCGACGCAGGCCGGCGATATCGACAAGATCGTCCATGCGGAACGTCTTGCCATCCTGCGCGTCTTCGGTGTCGCCACACTCGTCAACATCGTCGTGTCGCTCCTGTTGTCGTCCACCATTGCCAATCCGCTGCGCCGTTTGTCAGCAGCTGCTATTCGCGTTCGGCGCGGTGCGAAGGAACGCGAGGAGATCCCCGACTTCTCCGTTCGCCAGGACGAGATTGGCAATCTGTCGATTGCCCTTCGGGAAATGACGACCGCCCTTTATGACCGCATTGATGCGATCGAGAGTTTCGCGGCCGATGTCAGCCACGAATTGAAGAACCCGCTGACTTCGTTGCGCTCGGCAGTCGAAACCCTTCCGCTTGCGAAAACGGCCGAGTCCCGGCAGCGGCTGATGGATATCATCCAGCACGACGTGCGACGGCTGGATCGGCTGATCAGCGACATCTCGGACGCCTCGCGTCTGGATGCAGAACTGGCGCGTTCGGATGCAAAGCCAGTTGATCTGGAAATCCTGCTCTCCAGCCTCGTCGATATCTCGCGCGAGATCCGTCATGGCAAGAAGGCCGTACAGATTGACTATGTGATAGACCAGAAGCCAGGCTCCAAGCAGGGCTTCATCGTCAACGGCCACGATCTCCGGCTGGGGCAGATCGTCACGAACCTGATCGAAAACGCTCGGTCCTTTGTGCCTGAAGATGGCGGCTGCATAACCGTGCGCCTATCGCGGACGCGGACACGCTGCCTCATTCAGGTCGAAGACAATGGACCCGGCATCCAGGCCGAAAACATCGACCGAATCTTTGAGCGCTTCTACACCGATCGACCAGAGGGAGAGAGTTTCGGCCAGAATTCCGGCCTCGGCCTGTCAATCAGCCGTCAGATTGCGGAAGCGCATGGCGGCACACTGAGGGCGGAAAACGTTCTTGATAGCACGCGCGGCCGGATTACCGGCGCCCGCTTCGTCCTCGCGCTACCGTTTGAGGCCGGGACATGAGCGATATGACAAACAATGCGCATGGAACCGCCATCGTAATCGATGGGACGGGATTGTTCTTCTCCGGTCCCTCAGGCTGCGGGAAGTCGGGTCTCGCCTTCGACTGCCTGGCAGAGGCCACGCTGCGCGGTCTTCCAAATGCTCTCGTGGCCGACGATCAGGTGCTTTTGGTCCGGCAAAACGAGCGGATTGTGGCCAGAAGACCTGATGCGATAAGGGGCCTCATGGAGTTGCGTTACAGCGGAATTGTCGCGGTGCACAGCGTCGAGGAGGCCGAACTCCATTTTGTACTCCTGCCAGTCAGTGCCGATGAAAGTATGCGCCTGCCGCCCGAGAACGAACGCCTTTCCCTCACACCCGAGATCGACCTTCCTGTCATAAGAGTGCCATTCTGGAGTCGTTTTCCGCTAGCGCTCATCTTCGCACAAATCGCCATGATGCAAGCAAAGCGCTCTTAAGCACGCGGTTTTGGCTTGCACTTCCTGTTTTGATGGACAAGATGGCGTCCTATCGATGGACGAACCACTGGTGTTGCGCTATCTGGCGATTTTTTCCGCTAAGGGGCAGTAGAGAATGATCGGACTTGTGCTTGTCACACATGGCAAGCTGGCTGAAGAGTTTCACCACGCGGTGGAACATGTCGTCGGCCCACAGAAATGCATCGAGACCGTTTCGATTGGCCCCGAAGACGACATGGACCAGCGTCGTCAGGACATTCTCGATGCCGTCCTTCGGGCTGACGATGGCCATGGCGTGATCATTTTGACCGACATGTTCGGCGGCACTCCGTCCAATCTTGCCATTTCCGTCATGAACAATGGTCGGATTGAGGTGATTGCCGGGGTCAATCTACCCATGCTGATCAAGCTGGCCGGGATCCGTGGGGACAACGACATGGATCGCGCCCTCGTCGAAGCCTCCGAGGCCGGCCGCAAATACATCAATGTCGCCAGCCGCGTTCTCAGTGGAAAGTAACGGAATGACCGCCTCGCTTGCCCGCGACCTGCTGATTGTCAACAAGCGCGGCCTGCATGCACGCGCGTCTGCCAAATTCGTTCAGACCGTCAGCGGCTTTGACGCAGCTGTTACCGTCTCCAAGGATGGCACCAGCGTGGGCGGAGCTTCGATCATGGGCCTGATGATGCTGGCTGCAAGTCCTGGCTGTTCGATCAGCGTGAGCGCCTCCGGCAACGAGGCGGAGGCTGTCCTTGACGCGCTGGAAGCACTCGTTGCCGATCGCTTCGGTGAGGAGATGTAAAGCATCTCCACATAAGGACATAAAGACTTCTTTATGTCTCATTGCCTTCTTTGACGATCCCTGCTAGGAACGACCCAATCGCCGCGATATGCATTCGCGGGTCGAGCGTTCCTCGGTTCTGCCCCAGGCAGAGACCGGGCCCAGATCCAGCCGGAGACTCTCATGAGCAAACATGACTATGTCATCGCCGATATCGGTCTCGCCGATTATGGCCGCAAGGAAATCAGCATTGCCGAAACGGAAATGCCGGGCCTGATGGCCTGCCGCGCCGAATTCGGCGCCAGCAAGCCGCTGAAGGGTGCACGTATCACCGGATCGCTGCACATGACGATCCAGACGGCCGTGCTGATCGAGACGCTGGTCGAGCTTGGCGCCGACGTGCGCTGGGCTTCCTGCAACATCTTTTCGACCCAGGACCATGCCGCTGCCGCGATTGCCGCCGCCGGCATTCCGGTCTTCGCCATCAAGGGCGAGTCGCTCACCGACTACTGGGAATATACCGACCGGATCTTCCAGTGGACCGACGGCGGCGTTTCCAACATGATCCTCGACGATGGTGGCGACGCCACCATGTATATCCTGCTCGGCGCCCGCGCTGAAGCCGGCGAGGACGTTCTTTCCAATCCGCAGTCGGAAGAAGAAGAAATCCTGGTCGCCCAGATCAAGAAGCGTCTGGCCGCTTCGCCGGGCTGGTTCACCAAGCAGCGTGATGCCATCAAGGGCGTTACCGAGGAAACCACGACCGGTGTGCATCGCCTGTACGAACTGGCCAAGAAGGGCCTCCTTCCCTTCCCCGCCATCAATGTCAACGACTCGGTCACCAAGTCGAAGTTCGACAACAAGTATGGCTGCAAGGAATCGCTGGTCGACGGCATCCGCCGCGGCACCGACGTGATGATGGCCGGCAAGGTCGCGGTCGTCTGCGGTTATGGCGACGTTGGCAAGGGCTCGGCTGCTTCGCTGAGCGGTGCCGGAGCTCGCGTGAAGGTGACGGAAGTCGACCCGATCTGCGCGCTGCAGGCTGCTATGGACGGGTTCGAAGTCGTCACTCTGGAAGACGTTGTTTCCTCGGCTGATATCTTCATCACCACCACCGGCAACAAGGACGTCATCCGCATCGAGCACATGCGCGAGATGAAGGATATGGCGATCGTCGGCAATATCGGCCACTTCGACAACGAGATCCAGGTTGCGGCTCTCCGGAACCTGAAGTGGACCAACATCAAGCCGCAGGTCGATATGGTCGAATTCCCGAAGGGCAACCGCATGATCCTTCTCTCGGAAGGCCGTCTGCTGAACCTCGGCAACGCCACCGGCCATCCGTCCTTCGTCATGTCGGCGTCGTTCACCAACCAGGTTCTCGGTCAGATCGAGCTCTTCACCAAGACGGAAGAGTACAAGCCGGGCGTCTATGTTCTGCCCAAGCACCTCGACGAAAAGGTTGCCCGCCTGCATCTTGAGAAGCTCGGCGTGAAGCTTACGACGCTTTCGGACGAACAGGCCGCCTATATTGGCGTCACGACGCAGGGTCCGTTCAAGGCAGAACACTACCGCTATTAAAATATAGCTGGATAATATCTACATCTAGTGGACGGCGTCTTGACAAAGGCGCCGTCTTCTTTTTTGGGCCTCGGCCTTCCCGACCCATTCCATCGGCGGTATTGTTTTAGGACTTGATTCGTGGACTGCACGAGCGGTCCGCGAGCACGGATGTCTTGTCGACGATGCGGCACATAATGAGACGGAGACAGACCGAGAATGTCGGTAGATCAACGCGCCCCGCATTTGCGGGATACGGCCATTCTGGCCGGGAACTCCAGCCTTTTGCGGCATAGTCCAGAACTGCCGGCCCTGCGGGGGAGAACGGTGGCCGCACCGCGGAGCCTCATCGGCTCGCTGCGGCACCTTCTCGCTTGTGGGAGCATGCTGGCCGGCGTGATATACCCTGCTCTTGCCCAGGCTCAGACAGAGCATTCAATTATCGGCAATCTCAACCGCGTCGATGTCGCGGGCTATGCACTGTTGCTTGGTGCCCTTTCGGCTGCCCTTCTGTCAGCCGGATGGCTTGCCCGGCAACGGAACCGTCTTGAGTCTGAGCGACGTGACCTGCGGTCGGAGTTGTCTGTCAGCCAGCACAAAATCTCGCGTTACCAAGCCTTCATTGCCGACAAGAATCGCCGTGTCGTGATCTGGGATGGTCAGAACGGCAAGGCAGAATTTCTCGGTCAGTTGCCGGGTGAAACCGGTGCACCACAGAACGACAGCGATTTTCTCGCTTTCGGTCGTTGGTTGACGCCGAACTCCGCCGGCGAAGTGGAGCGGGCAATCGAGGCTCTACGCTCCAATGCAAGCACTTTCGATCTGGTCGTGGAGACCATTCGCGGCGAAGTCATCGAAGTTCAGGGACGCCTTTATGGGGGACGGGCCTATGCCCTGTTCCTGGCGCTGAACAACCTGCGTGCAGAACTGGCCGAATTGAAGATCGAACGCAATCGCCTGCGCAATTCGATCGCATCCTTCGAATCCTTGCTGGATTCGATCGAACAGCCTGTCTGGCAGAGAGATCGTGACGGCCGTTTGACCTGGGTGAACCAGGCTTACTGCGAAGCGGTGGAAGCGACCTCGCCGGGTCAGGCCGTTCAGGAAGGTCGGGAAATTCTCGGCACACTTACGCGCGAGAAGATCAAAGCGACGACGACGCCGGAATCCCCGTTCCGCGATACGGTCTCGACTGCGGTGCGAGGCGGACGGACCTTCTTCGAAGTGGTTGACGTGCGCGGCCCCAGCGGATCGTGCGGCATGGCAATCGACGTCTCTTCTGCCGAAACACTGCGTGAAGAACTCATTCGTACACTGAAGAGCCACGCCGAAACGCTCGATCATTTGGCAACGCCGGTTGCCATTTTCGACGCCGATCGACGCCTGCAGTTCTACAACCAAGCCTTCGTCCAGCTCTGGGGTCTCGATACGCCCTTCCTGGAATCACGCCCCGACCATGCCGAACTCCTCGATCGGCTGCGCTCCGCGCACAAATTGCCAGAGCAACTGAGCTGGAAGGCCTGGAAAGAAAGCTGCCTTTCCGTTTATCGCGCTCTGGAGACACAGACCGATCTCTGGCATCTGCCCAATGGCCAGACACTCCGCGTCATCGCCTCGGCGCACCCGCAGGGCGGCGTCACCTGGATGTTCGAGAACCTGACCGAGCAGGTCAGCCTTGAGACCCGCTACAACACGCTACTGCAGGTCCAGGGTGAAACCATCGACCACCTTTCGGAAGGTGTCGCAGTGTTTGGTCCGGATGGACGTATCCAGCTGTCCAATCCCGCCTTCCGGGCGCTGTGGGGCATCACGGAAGCCCAGGCTGCTGTGGGCACGCATATCCGCCTGCTCGAAGCTGCCTGCAAATCCTCGTATGACAAGGCGGATGGCTGGAAGGCCTTCGGCAAGATGATCACCAGCTTCGAGGATGAACGCCCGTCGAGCCAGGGCACGCTGGAACTCTATTCCGGCCTCGTTCTCGACTACGCCGTGACACCACTGCCCAACGCCCAGACCATGCTAACCTTCGTCAACATCACCGACAGCGTGCGCGCGGAACGGGCACTCAAGGAAAAGAACGAAGCGCTGCGCAAGGCGGACGAGCTGAAGAACGATTTCGTCCAGCACGTCTCCTACGAGCTTCGCTCGCCACTGACCAACATCATCGGTTTCACGGATCTGCTGAAGACCCCGACGATCGGGCCGCTTAATGAGCGCCAGGCCGAATATATCGACCACATCTCGACCTCCTCTTCGCTGCTGCTGACGATCGTCAACGATATTCTCGACCTTGCGACGGTCGATGCCGGCATCATGCAGCTCGACTATTCCGAGATCGATCTCAGCGATCTGCTCGATGACGTCTCGATGCAGATGACGGATCGGCTGCAGGAAGGCGGAGTTACACTGGAGATTTCGGCACCGGCGCAGCTCGGCCATATCATCGCCGACCGACAGCGCCTGAAGCAGATCCTGATCAAGATCCTGACCAATGCCGTGAATTTCGCGCCTGAGGGCACGGCTGTCAGAATGAAATGCTGGCGCGACGGTGTCGACTTCGTGTTCTCCGTGACCGACCGTGGATGCGGGATGGAAGCCGACATGGTGATGTCAGCCTTCGATCGATTCTCCACCAATCCCAAGGGTGGAAAGCGCAGCGGTCCAGGCCTTGGATTGTCAATCGTGCATAGTTTCGTCAACCTGCATCATGGCCAGGTGTCGATCGACAGTGCGCCGGGTCAGGGCACCACGGTCAATTGCCGCATTCCTTCCGCCAGTATTCCGCAAGTCATCGCCGCAGCCGAATGACAGACCACCCCGATCTGATCGAGTTAGTCCTGCCTGACGAGACCGCAACGGTCGAGTTGGGAGAGGATCTGGCGCTCGCACTTCAGGCCGGTGACTGTGTCGCGCTTTGGGGAGATCTTGGTGCGGGGAAATCGACCCTCTGCCGCGCGCTGCTGCGTGCGGTGGCCGACGATCCGGATCTTGAAGTCCCGAGCCCGACTTTCACGCTGGTGCAGAGTTATGATCTTCGCCTGCCAGTCTCGCATTTCGATCTCTATAGGCTGGCGGACGTCAGCGAACTTGACGAGCTCGGTTTCGACGAAGCACTCTCCAACGGTATCTGCCTGGTGGAATGGCCGGAAAGAGCAGGCAAAGCTCTTCCGAAGAGCAGGATCGACATTCGGTTCCAGTTTTCGAAAGAGGGCGGCCGGGTGGTCTTGCTCTCAGGGCCAGAGGCCAAACTGACGAGGCTTCGGCGGATCCTGCAGATCAGGCGCTTTCTTGAGGACAACGGCTTTGATCACGCTTCGAGACGCCACCTGACCGGCGATGCCTCCACTCGCGCTTATGAACATATCTATCCTGCGAACGGCGACGCTCGCCTCGTGCTGATGGACGCCCCGGCACGACCGAATGGGCCGCCGATCCGGGATGGGAAACCCTATTCGCAGATCGTACACCTGGCCGAAGACGTCTATCCCTTCGTCGCCATTGATGAAGCTTTGCGAATGCGTGGATTTGCGGCGCCGGCCATTCTTGCAACAGATTGCGATTCTGGAATTCTGCTGCTTGAGGACCTTGGCACTGAGGGCGTTCTCGACGCAGCGGGGAAGCCGATCGAGGAGCGCTACAGGGCAAGTGCCGCCTGCCTCGCCGCCATCCACGATTCGCCTTTTGAGCGGGAGATCGCGCTGCGTGGCGGATGGGTCCACGTCATCCCGGACTTCGACCGACCTGCCATGAAAATGGAAGTCGAGTTGCTGCTTGATTGGCACCTTCCCTGGAAGCGTGACGGCGTTCCTGTCAGCGCGGCAGAACGGGAAAGTTACCTGAATATCTGGGACAATCTGATCGATGAACTGGCGACGGTGGAGAAATCCATCGTGCTGCGTGACTTCCACTCTCCAAACATCATCTGGCAGGGGGAGCGAACCGGCCATGACCGGATCGGTCTCATCGACTTCCAGGACGCGATGATTGGCCCTTCCGCCTATGATCTCGTCTCGCTGGTTCAGGACGCCCGTGTGACGATCCCCCGTCCGCTGATGGATCAATTGATGGCTGACTACCTTGCTCTGCGGAACAGGACGGCTGATTTCGACGAGGCGACATTTCTGAAAAGCTGGGCGATCATGGCCGCACAACGCGCCTGCAAGCTCAACGGGCTGTGGGTTCGCCTGCTGAAACGAGATGGAAAACCCGGATATATGCGGCACATGCCGAGAACGCTCTGGCATTTGTCCGTGGCGTTCGAGCATCCTGTGCTTGCCCCCTTGCGCCGCTGGTGCGCAGAGGCTGGAATCGAACTCCCCGAATCAGCGGCGTAGTTCAAATGACCATCACCCAAGCCATGGTACTCGCGGCCGGTCTCGGTACGCGGATGAGACCCATCACCGAGACGACTCCCAAACCACTGGTGAAAATCGGCGGCAAGGCGATGATCGATTATGCGCTTGATACGCTGAAGGAAACCGGCGTGACGACCGTGGTGGTCAATGTCCACCATCATGCCGACCAGATGGAGCGGCACTTGGCCTCCATCAATGGACTGGAGATCATCATTTCCGACGAGCGCGAGCAGTTGATGGATTCCGGTGGTGGACTGGCGCGTGGCCTGAAGCGACTGGATGCTGCCGCGCCCGCCTTGGTGATGAACGCTGATCTGTTCTGGATCGGCGAGCCCAAGGGTGAACCGTCCAATCTCACGCGGCTCGGTAAGCGCTTCGATCCTGAAATGATGGACATGGCGATGCTTTGCGTCGCGGAAAGTCAGACCACCGGCCACAATGGTAAGAATGATTTCTCCATGGCTGCCGACGGCGGCCTGACACGCTACCGCGTGGGCGATCCCGATCCCGTCGTTTATGCCGGCGCTCTAGCCCTGATGCCGGGGCTTCTGGCCGATGCGCCGGAGGAAGCATTCAACCTCAACATCTATTTCGACCGCGCCATTGCTGCCCGACGGCTCTTTGGCGAGCGTCTGCAGGGACATTGGCTGACTGTCGGCACCCCCGATGCGATAGCGCCGGCGGAGGCAAAGATTGCCCTCTCTCGGCAGGAGAGCTGACCGTGGCATCGAAAACTCCCCGCGTTTTTACCATTCCACCGGGGCGGCCGTTTCTCAAGACGCTGACTCAGGCGCTGCTCGATGGAACCCTGGTCGACGGTTATCGCTACGATCCCGAAGATCCATTATCGCTGGCCAAAGTTACCGTTCTCGTGCCGACGCGCCGTGCGGCGCGCGTGCTCAGATCGGAATTCGTCGACCTGCTGGGGGGCCGTTCAGCGATCTTGCCAAACATCCGGCCGCTTGGCGAAACCGACGACGACAGCGGCTTTTTCGATCAGGACGCCCCGCTGCTGATGGATCTGGCGCCGCCTGTCAGCGGGATCGTGATGCTGCTGGAGCTCGCACGGCTGATCCTCGCCTGGCGCAATCAGCTGCCGGAGATCGTGCGCTCCATCCATAGCGACACGCCCTTGGTCGCGCCGGCAAGCCCGGCTGACGCCGTCTGGCTGGCGCGCGCACTCGTCGAATTGATAGAGGCTGCCGAGACGGAAGGCTGCGACTGGGAGAACCTCAACACCCTGCAATCGGCGGACTTCGGCTCCTGGTGGCAGCTCACACTCGAATTCCTGAAGATTGCAACGACCTTCTGGCCAGAACGCTTGAATGAACTCGTGCGCTCCTCCCCGGCACGTCATCGCGATGCCGTGCTACGGGCCGAGGCCGAGCGCATCAGGCGGACCGGGTCAACCGGGCCGATCATCGTGGCCGGATCGACGGGTTCAATCCCGGCAGCGGCCGAGCTGATCGCAGCCATCGCTGGGCGAGAGAACGGCGTCGTGGTGCTGCCTGGCCTCGACCAGCAGATGCCGGACGAGGACTGGCTGAAACTGAACGATCGCAGTTCTTCGTTGATCGCACCGAACCCTGCCCTTCGCGGTCATCCGCAATATGGTCTCGCCCAGCTGCTTCGCCACATGGTGGTGGAACGTGCCGATATTCCGGCACTCGCCGACGCCGATCCCGTTCTTCAGGATCGCGCGGAAATCCTGTCGCGGGCGATGGCGCCGGCGGAAGCGACCGACAGCTGGAAGTCCTGGCGCGACGATTTTGAAACAGAGCGAGTGCTGGCAGCCTTTGAGGACGTCTCGCTGATCGAGGCGGCCAATGAACGAGAGGAAGCGACCGCCATTGCAATCGCACTCCGGCTCGCCTTGGAAGAGACGGCCGGCGCGCCGGACAGTCGCGTCGCCCTGATCACGCCCGATCGCGCGCTTGCCCGCCGCGTCATGTCGGAACTCGCACGCTTTGGCATCGAAGCCGACGATTCGGCCGGAACGCCGCTCACCGGGACGCTTGCAGCCATGCTGACGCAGATCGCAGCCGAAGCCTGCCTCAGGCCCGGCGATCCGGTGCCGATCGTTTCGCTGATCAAGCATCCACTGGCGCGCTTTGGTCTCTCCGAAGCGGACATGCGACGGGCTGCAGACGCGCTTGAGGTCATCGCGCTTCGCGGCGGCATCCGCTCGCTCGACCTTGCCGAGATGGAAGCGCTTTTCGAGCAGGGGCTGATTGATCACCTGGCCGATCGCCACAAGCCGCAATGGCGGCTGTCGGTCCCGCAGGAAGATATCGAGCTTGCGCGGGTTCTGGCGAGAAACGTCACTGCTGCCGTCGAACCGCTGGTCTCTGCCGTTGTGCGCTCGGCCGATGGCGCATCGCTAACGCGCCAGTTTACCTTGGCGGAATGGGCCGAAAGAACAGGACGTGTTCTTGAGGCGGTCTGTATGGACGATCGACGGGACCTCGCGGGCCTCTGGGGGAACGAGGGCGGCGAGACGCTTGCACAACTGCTCGGCCAGGTGCTGGAGGCCGATGGGCAGATCGAGGCGGACGGGTCGCAATGGGTCGATATCCTCACAGCCCTGATGGCTGGCCAGGCGGTGAAGCCGAGAGCGATGCGTCATCCGCGTGTGTTCATCTTCGGCACCCTGGAAGCGCGTTTGCAAAATGTCGACATGATGGTGATCGGCGGCATGAACGAGGGCAGCTGGCCGAACCAGACCAAGAACAATCCGTTCCTGTCTCGCATGATGAAGACAGATATCGGGCTTGAGCCACCGGAACGCCAGACGGGACAGGTGGCACACGACTTCCAGATGGCCTGCGGGACGCGTAAGTTGATCTTTGCCCGTGCGCTCCGGCAGGGATCTGCACCGACGGTCGCATCCCGTTGGCTCCAGCGTCTGGTGGCACTTGGCGGACCTGAACTGCAAGAGGCCATGAAGCGGCGCGGCCAGGTCTTTCGCCGCTATGCCGATCTCATCGACCAGGGGGAAAGCCAGGCACCGGCTCAGCGGCCCTCGCCCCGGCCGCGCCTCGAACTTCAGCCTCGCTCCTTCAGTTTTTCCGAAGTCGGGCGTTTCCGGCGAGACCCTTACGCCACCTATGCTCGGCGTATCCTACGGCTCGATGCCGTTGAACCGTTCAATCAGGATCCCGGGGCCGCAGAGCGCGGTACGCTCTACCACCGAATCGTCGATCGGTTCGTGCGTGAGGGCCATGATCCCAGCCGCCTCGACGCCGTCGATCTCCTCCGCACCATCACCGATGAGGAATTTCTCAAGGAGGCCCTGCCGTTGCATCTCGATGTGGTATGGCGGCAGCGGTTTTATGCCGTGGTGCCAGAGTTCATCGAATGGGAGCGCAAGCGGCGACCGGAACTGCGTCGGATACTGACGGAAATGCGGGGAAACGTGGTGTTGGAACCGGTCGGGATCACCATCAGTGGCATTGCCGACCGTATCGATCTTAAAGGTGGCGGGCATGCCGACATCATCGACTACAAGACGGGACTGGCACCGAGCGCCGCACAGGCACGCAGCCTGCTCGACCCTCAGCTGGCACTGGAAGCCGCCGCCCTGATGGAAGGGGCGTTCAAACCTGCCGGACAGGTGCGGCCGGACAACCTGATCTATATGCGCCTGAGACCTGGAGAGCGGTTCATCGTAGATCAGGTCAACAACGAGCTCAGCGGGCGCGGCGACAACAAGAAATCGGCAGCGGATCTGGCATCGCAGGCAGTCGAGGAACTCGGGCGTTTCGTCGCTGCGCTGCATAGCGGCGAGCGCGGTTATGTCTCGCGGCTCATTCCGGCTGAACAGAACAGTTATGGCGGGGAATACGATCACCTCGCCCGCGTAGCCGAATGGTCCACGGCCGATACCGAGGAGGCTGCTGCCGATGACTGAGAGCAGTCTCGATATCGACACGCTGCCGAGCAGCAGTGATCCGGCCGTATGGCTGGATTGGACCTCGCTGGAGCAATCACGCGCATCCCATCCCGGCCAATCGGCCTGGGTGTCGGCCAATGCGGGCTCGGGCAAGACGCATGTGTTGACGCAGCGGGTCATCCGCCTGCTGCTGGCGGGTGCACGTCCCTCCTCCATCCTCTGCCTGACCTATACCAAGGCTGCAGCCTCGGAAATGTCGAACCGTGTCTTCCAGCGCCTGGCCGAGTGGGCGACGCTCGATGACGCCGAACTGTCGAAGCGGATCGCCAAAATCGAGCAGAGACAGCCGGACCGCGTGACACTCGCGGCGGCCAGACGGCTGTTCGCCAAGGCGCTGGAAACGCCCGGTGGATTGAAGATCCAGACCATCCATGCCTTCTGCGAGGCGCTTCTGCATCAATTTCCACTGGAGGCCAATGTCGCCGGGCATTTCAATGTTCTCGACGACCGGGCTGCCGTGACTGTGCTTTCGGAAGCACGGCGATCGCTGCTGACAGCGACCTCGACGGAAAACGACGCGTCGCTGGCCGATGCTTTTTCCAGGGTCTTGAGTATCGCCGACGAAAGCGGGCTGGAAAGCCTGATTGGCGACATCGTGGCCAACCGCCATGCGATCCGCGAGTTCCGGCGTGTGGCCGACAGGCTCGGCGGGTTGGAGCCTGCCCTTCGGCAGCGTTTCGGCATTTCCCCGATGGAGACAGAACTGTCCCGGGCGGAAGACTACTGGCCGCTCGCCGGTCTCGCTGGCCCAAGTTTTGCTCATTACATCAGGCTTGCGCTGGAGAAGGGCGGCGAGAAGGTTCGCACCGTTGCCGAGATCCTTGAGCGCGCGCTTGTCGAAACCGATCCATTGGCGCGCGCCAGCCTCATCGACAGCGCATTCCTGACGAGCACGGAAAGCCCCAAGGCCGACAGCTCGCTGATTGCTGCAGCGATGACGAAGGTCGCACCGGAGCTCAAGGATGCCGTCATTGCCGCTCGCGAGCACGTCGTTGCCAAACGCGACCGGTTGCGGATCTTCCGGATGTACGAGGCGACAAAGGCCGCACTGATCCTGGGCCTCAGGTTGGATGCCGACTACGAGGAACTGAAGAAGCGTCGCTCGCAGCTTGATTTCGAGGATCTGATCGTTCGAACAGCACAGCTGCTGACCCGCAGCGACGTCGGCGCATGGGTACACTACAAGCTGGACCAGGGCATCGACCACATTCTGGTGGACGAGGCGCAGGATACGAGCCCCGTTCAATGGGCGGTGATCCGCTCTCTGCGTGAGGACTTCTTCAGCGGGGCGAGCGCAAAAGCCGGTATCCGCACCTTCTTCGCCGTGGGCGATGAAAAGCAGTCGATCTACTCCTTCCAGGGCGCACGGCCGGAGCAGTTTTCTGCTGAGGCGAAGCAAACCCAAGTGGCGGTGTTCCAAAGCGGTCAGGCGTTCAACTCCGTCCGATTGCCCCTCTCCTTCCGCTCCACCGAATCTGTCTTGCAGGCGGTCGACCAGGTTTTCCAGGCGCCAGAAAATCGCCGGGGCCTGAGCGCTGGCGGGGACGACATCGTGCACCGGTCGAGCCGGATCGGGCAGCCGGGTATCGTCGATGTCTGGGACATGATCGCAGCCGAAAAGCAGGAGAAGACCGAGGACTGGACGGCTCCGTTCGACGCCACCCCGGAAAGCGCGCCCTCTGCCGTGCTGGCGCGGCGGATCGCCTTCCAAATCCGCGAGATGGTTGGACGCCAGACGATCATCGAAGATGGGCATGCGCGGTTGATCCGGCCAGGCGATATCCTGGTGCTGGTGCGCAAGCGCGACAGTTTCGTCAATGCGCTGACCCGCGCCTTGAAGCGGCCCTACAACATTCCGGTGGCCGGTGCCGACCGCTTGAAGCTGACAAGCCACATCGCGGTTCAGGACATGCTGGCATTGGGCCGCTTCATGCTGCTTCCAAACGATGATCTTTCGCTGGCAGCGCTTTTGAAGTGCCCGCTCTTCAATCACACAGAGGATGATCTTCTCGCATTGGCTGCGGAGCGGCCGGAAGGCGAAAGCCTGTGGCAACGGCTAAAGCACGAGGCCGAGCCCGAGGGTTCAGCCTGGCGCGAGACCTGCGAAACGCTGAACCTGTTCTTCGAACAGTCACGCCGGTTTTCCGTGCACGACTTCTATGCCCGGGTGCTCGGTGCTCATCAAGGGCGCAAGGCCTATCTGGCCCGGCTGGGTTCCGAAGTCGGCGACATCATCGACGAGTTCCTGAGTTTTGCTCTGGCCTTCGAGACCGCCGGCCTGCCCGGCCTGCAATCCTTCATTTCGACGCTGGAGATGGAAGCGCCGGAGGTGAAGCGCGAACAGGACAAGGAGCGGAACGAAGTCCGCATCATGACCGTGCACGCCTCGAAGGGGCTTGAGGCACCGATCGTGTTTCTCGTCGATGGCGGGTCCAAACCGTTCAACAGCAATCATCTGGCGAAATTCCGCCTGTTGGAGGCGGAGGACGGGTTTGCGACACCGTTCTGGGTGCCGGGCAAGTCGCTTACCAATTCGCTGACGCACAGGGACAGCGAGCGGCTGAGGGCCCTTGCGGAAGAGGAATACCGGCGACTTCTCTATGTCGCCATGACCCGTGCTGCAGACCGGCTCATCATTGCCGGTTATCGGGGTGTCAACGATCCGGGCGACATCTGGCATCGGATGATTCTTGATGCCCTGAAATCCGACGAGATGCGCTGCAAACCTGCGGAATATCAGGGACCGGATGGGACGTGGGGTGGCGTGTGTTGGAGCTTGCCGGATCGCGGCCGGGAGTTTCCGGAAGCGTCGGAAACCAGTGAGACCCAGGAAACAGTGGATCTGCCAGCGACACTGTGGCGTCCTCTTCCGCCGCCGGTTGCGCTTCCGCGTCCGCTCAGCCCGTCGACGGCAGGCGGCGTTCTCATCGACGATGACAGCGAGGATATGATCACCGCCTCGGCTCTCTTCGTGTCGGACGAGAAACCCGATATCGCCCTGCAGCGCGGCAGGCTCATCCATCGCATGCTGCAAAATCTGCCTGAGATCCCGGCGGCTGGTCGGCGTGATGCAGCAGAGCGCTATGTGAGCCGTGCGGCACGGTTCTGGCCGGCATCGGAACGGGAACGCCTCGTCTCGACCGTGCTGTCGGTCATTGAGAACCCTCACCTGACCTCGCTCTTTGCGGATGGCAGCCAGCCGGAAGTCTCTGTGATGGGAACGTTGACGCTGCGTGGCGAACAGCGGGCTGTTTCCGGGCGTCTCGACCGGATGGCTGTGCTTGCCGACAAGGTCGTCATCGCCGACTACAAGACCAATCGCAAGACGCCTCGCGATGCGGTCGAAGCTCCCCTCTCGCACCGCGCGCAGCTCGCCATCTACCGGGAGATCCTGCAGCCGCTCTATCCAAACAAGACAATTGAATGCTGGCTGATCTACACGGAAACGGGCAGCGTCATTCCACTCGATGACGACCTGCTTGCGCAGTCTCTTGCCGACCTCCAAACATCGTGAGATACCGCATATTGAAATAACCGCGACGCGGCATCACATATCTAGTCAATTCCAGTTCTATAAGGAGAGCCCCATGGCTACCGTGAAAGTCGACAAATCCAATTTCCAGGCAGAGGTTCTCAACGCGTCCGAACCGGTCGTTGTCGATTTCTGGGCAGAATGGTGCGGCCCCTGCAAGATGATCGCTCCGAGCCTCGAAGAGATCTCGAACGAAATGGCCGGCAAGGTGAAGATCGCCAAGCTGAACATCGATGAAAATCCGGAACTCGCCGCACAGTTCGGCGTGCGTTCGATCCCGACGCTCGCTGTCTTCAAGGGTGGCGAAGTGGCCGACATCAAGGTTGGCGCCGCGCCGAAGACCGCGCTCACCAGCTGGATCGCCGGAGCAGCCTGAACGGCTGCCACACGTCTATCGAGACAAGAAAGCCCGGTTTTGCCGGGCTTTTTTCATGTCGGGATGGAGCCGTTCTGGGCCAGCACATTGCCGGCGAGATAAAGTGACCCGCCAATCATGATGCGCGGCGGGGCAGAGTCCGCACTGCGTATGCGGATGGCTTCCAGCGCTTCGCCCACAGAACTCATAGGCAAGGCCTTCAACCCTGCCTCTGCTGCGGATTGGGCAAGAGCCACCGGATCCAGTCCAACATCCGAACCAAGGATCGGAACGGTATAAACATCGTGGGCGATGTCAGTGAAGGCTCGGAAATATCCGATCGGGTCCTTGGTGTTGATCATGCCGACAATCAGGTGCAGCGGGCGTGCCTGCTTTTCTTCCATTGCAGCCATGGCTTCGGCGATTACTTCACCGGCGCCAGGATTGTGTCCGCCGTCCAACCAGATCTCGGCGCCGACGGGGGCGTGATCGACAAGGGCACCGTCCGTCAGTCTCTGCAAACGTCCAGGCCATTCGACCGACAGCATCGCCTTTTCGGCGATTTGGTCGGTTACGGGGAAGCCAGCGGCTTTTACAGCGCGAATGGCGGTCGCTGCGTTGCCGATCTGATGACGCCCAGGCAGGCGGGGAAGCGGCAGATCCATCAGGCCGAATTCGTCCTGATAGACCAGGCGACCGAATTCTTCATAGCCGAGAAAATCCTGGCTAAACACGGTGAGCGGACAGCCGAGCCGCTCGGCGGTGCTGATCAGCACATCCTTTGCGCCGTCGAATTCCTGGTGGCCGATGACCACCGGCGCGCCACGTTTCATGATGCCTGCCTTTTCCGCCGCGATCAGTTCGACGCGATCGCCGAGGTAAGCCTGATGGTCGAGGGAAATCGGCTGGATGATTGACACAGCTGGCTTTTCGATCACATTCGTCGCATCAAAGCGGCCGCCCAAACCCACTTCAATGATCGCCACGTCGGCAGGCTGTTCCGAAAACAGAATAAAGGTGACGGCCGTGAGGATCTCGAAGACCGTGATTGGTTTGCCGCCATTGGCGTCGGCAACACGGCGCAAGGCATCGGCAAACAACTCATCCGCGACGAGCCTGCCAGCGCCGCCCTTGACTCCGATGCGATAACGCTCATGCCAGCGCACGAGATGGGGCGAGGTATGGACGTGGACCGAAAGCCCCTGCGCTTCGAGAAGGGCACGGCAGAAGGCTGTCGCGGAGCCCTTGCCATTGGTGCCGGCCACGTGAATGACGGGCGGCAGGCGCGTTTGTGGATTTCCCAGCACGTCCAGCAGACGGCGGATACGGTCGAGCGAGAGATCGTATCCCTTGGGGTGCAACCCCATGAGCTTTTCGATCTCTGCGTCGGCCAGGCTGACGATAGGGGCTGTCATCACATGTGTTCCGCTGCCGCGGCCTCGACGGAATGGGGTCTCAGGCCGACGCCTTGGCTGCCGGCACCACAGCTGCAGTGTCGTTTGCCGGACGCTTGGTCATAATCTTGAGAACGCGGGCGAGTGTGTCGGGAATGTCATGTCGCTTGACGACCATGTCGACCATGCCGTGCTCCAGCAGATATTCCGAGGTCTGGAAACCTTCGGGCAGCTTTTCGCGGATTGTCTGCTCGATGACGCGCTTGCCGGCAAAGCAGATTTCGGCACCGGGCTCGGCGATGTGCAGATCACCCAGCATCGCATAGGACGCGGTGACGCCACCGGTCGTCGGATTGGTCAACACGACGATATAGGGCTGGCCGGCTTCCTTCAGCATGTCGACAGCAACCGTCGTGCGTGGCAGCTGCATCAGCGAAAGGATACCTTCCTGCATACGGGCTCCACCGGAAGCCGGGAACATCACCAGCGGGCACTTTTCCTTGATGGCGCGCTCAAAAGCCTTCACGATCGCTTCGCCGGCGGCAATGCCGAGCGAGCCACCCATGAAGTTGAATTCGTGCACGACGGCAACGAGCTTCATACCCTGCACTGTGCCGACGCCAGCGAGGATCGTGTCTTCTTGCTCGGTCTTCAGACGGCTGTCCTTCAGTCGATCGCTGTATTTCTTCGAATCGCGAAACTTGAGCGGATCCTGGGCCACCTTCGGCTGCTGAAGCGCCTCGTACTGGCCACCATCAAACAGGTCGATCAAACGCGCCTTGCCCGGCATCTTCATGTGATAGCCGGAGGCCGGGATGACCCACTTGTTCTCTTCAAGGTCCTTGTGGAAGACCATCTCGCCCGTTTCCGGGCACTTGATCCAGAGATTTTCCGGAACTTCGCGGCGGCCGAGCATAGAATTGATGCGCGGGCGAACATAGTTGGTGATCCAGTTCACGCGGTGTACTCCTGACGTTTCCAGCTCATATGGGAAAGTTATTCGGCAGCAGCAAGGCGTGCACTGCGCACGCCGCTTGCCAGGCCGCGAACCAGCGTGACGACGGCCTGCACCGTATCCGCCGTGGCTTTCCCGTCGGTGGTAAGATTGGTGGCGACCTGATTGACGATGGCCGTGCCGACGACGACGCCATCGGCATTCGCGCCGATCAACCGCGCATGTTCGGCGGTCTTGACGCCAAAGCCGACGCAGATCGGCAGGTCGGTATGTGCCTTGATCCGCTGGACGGCGCCCGATACGCGGGACGGATCCGGCAGTGAGGAGCCGGTGATACCGTTCATCGAGACATAGTAGACGAAACCGGAGGTGTTCTCGAGCACCTTGGGCAGGCGCTTGTCGTCCGTGGTTGGGGTCGCCAGACGAATGAAGTTGATGTCGCGGCTGCGGGCTGGGATGCAGAGTTCGTCATCCATTTCCGGCGGCAGATCGACGACGATCAGTCCGTCGATGCCAGCGGCCAGCGCGTCGTCGAGAAAGCGTTCGACGCCGTAGACATAGATGGGGTTGTAATAGCCCATCATGACGATCGGTGTGTCGTTGTCGGTCTTGCGAAACTCACGGGCGAGATCAAGCGTGCGAACCAGCGTCTGGCCGGCTTTCAGCGCGCGCTGACCTGCCAGCTGGATCGCCGGGCCATCGGCCATCGGGTCGGAGAAAGGCATGCCCAGTTCGATGACGTCAGAGCCGGCTTCTGGCAGGGCCTTCATGATCGCGAGCGAGGTCTCATAGTCCGGATCGCCGCCCATGAAATAGGTGACGAGTGCCGGACGGCCCTCTGCCTTCAAGTCCGCGAAGCGCTTATCCATACGAGCAGTCATGATCAGAGCCCCATTCCCAGAATCTTGCCTACGGTGAAGATGTCCTTGTCGCCGCGACCGCAGAGATTCATGACTATGATCTGGTCTTTGTCCATGGTCGGCGCACGCTTGATGACTTCGGCCAGTGCATGGCTCGGTTCAAGCGCCGGGATGATGCCTTCGGTGCGCGTCAGCAGCTGGAAAGCAGCCAGCGCCTCGTCATCCTTGATCGGCACGTATTCGACACGGCCCATGTCCTTGAGCCAGGAATGTTCAGGGCCAATGCCGGGATAATCGAGGCCAGCCGAAATCGAATGGCCTTCCTTGATCTGGCCGTCGGAATCCTGAAGCAGATAGGTGCGGTTGCCATGCAAGACGCCCGGACTACCAGCTGTGAGCGAAGCGCAATGCTCTTCGCCTTCCAACCCCTTGCCGCCCGCTTCGACGCCGACGATGCGCACGCTGGCGTCATCAAGGAAGGGATGGAACAGGCCGATGGCATTGGATCCGCCACCGACGGCTGCGATCAGCATATCCGGCAGGCGGCCTTCAACGGCCATAAGCTGCTCGCGCGTTTCGCGTCCGATGACCGATTGGAAGTCGCGCACCATTTCCGGATACGGATGCGGCCCAGCCGCGGTGCCGATCATGTAATAGGTGTCATCGACATTGGTGACCCAGTCGCGCAGGGCCTCGTTCATGGCATCCTTGAGCGTGCCGTGACCCGCCGTCACCGGCTTTACCTCGGCACCCAAAAGCTTCATGCGGAAGACATTCGGCGCCTGGCGCTCGACGTCGGTCGCGCCCATGTAGACGACGCAAGGAATGCCGAAGCGGGCAGCAACGGTGGCAGAGGCCACACCGTGCTGGCCGGCACCGGTTTCCGCAATGATGCGTGTCTTACCCATGCGCTTGGCGAGCAGGATCTGGCCGAGGCAGTTGTTGATCTTGTGCGAACCGGTGTGATTGAGCTCGTCACGCTTGAAGTAGATTTTCGCGCCACCGAGCTCTTCAGTCAGGCGTTCGGCGAAATAAAGTGGGCTTGGACGACCGGTGTAGTGCGTATTCAGATGCGCCAGTTCAGCCTGGAATTCCGGATCCGTCTTTGCCTTTTCCCATTCTGCCTGCAGATCCAGGATCAGAGGCATGAGGGTTTCGGCAACAAAGCGACCGCCGAAGATGCCGAAACGGCCGTCTTCGTCGGGACCTTCCCGGAAGGAATTCGGTTTGGGTGACTGGTTCACTTCACACTCCCTGATACCGGCTGTGCGCGACTTGCCTCGGCAACGGCCGCAAAAAACTCGTCCATCATCTGCAGATCCTTGACACCCGGCGCGGATTCTACGCCAGAAGACACATCGATCGCACGCACTCCAGTCTCTCGCAGGGCCTCTGCGATATTGGCCTTGTTCAGGCCTCCGGAAAGCATGTAATCCACGCTGTCGTCAAGCGAACGCAGCAGGCTCCAATCGAATGGAACGCCATTGCCACCAGGCAAATCAGAACCTGACGGTGGTTTGGCATCGAAAAGAAAACGATCGGCAATGCCGATATAGGGCTCGATACGCCTCAGGTCATCGGCGTCCCGGATGGAAAATGCCTTCATGATCGGAAGACCGGTTACAGCCTTCACGGTGAGAAGGCGTTCCGGGCTTTCGTGGCCATGGAACTGCAGAATATCCGGACGCATCAGCGCGATAATCTCGTCGAGATCGTCATTGTCCGCATCGACGGTGACAGCGACGCTCTTGACCCGGCCGCGAACGCGATCGACAAGCGTGCCGGCGATATCAGGCTCGATGTTCCGAGGGCTCTTTTCGAAGAAAATGAAGCCGATATGGCTTGCGCCACGGTCGGCCGCACGATCGACAGCCTCCGGCGTCTTCAGTCCGCAGATCTTTATATCGGGTCTCATGGCAGCGAAGTCGCACGAAATCAAAAAAGAGTCGAGCCAATTTGCGACACAAGCGGAAAGGTCGCGGGCCAGTCAGGCAAAGTCGATGGCGTGAAGGGCCGACCCGTGGCGCTTCAACCAGGCCTTTGCCTCGTCCATCCGTGGGCAAAGCTCCTTGCAGAGCGCCCAGAAGGCCGGGCCATGATTCATCTCGCGCAAATGCGCGACTTCATGGGCCGCGAGATAGTCGATGACTACAGGGGGTGCCATGACGATGCGCCAGGAGAAGCTGAGCTTGCCATCCCAGGAACATGAGCCCCAGCGGCTGCGGGTATCCTTGAGGGTCATGCTCTTCACCGGCTTGCCGACATTCCTCGCATGGAGTGCCACGAGACGCTCCAGATCACGACGTGCCTCCTTCTTGAGGAAATCGGCAACACGACGGGGCAAATGGTCCTCAAGACCGCTGACACTCAGGATATGGCCGATTTCACTGTCAATCGACTGGGTAAGCCCCCGCAACTGCCCTGTATGGACGATACGATGGGGAATACCTCGAAGCAGGATCTCACCACCATCTTCGATACTTCCTGCTGTTTTCTGTCGCTTGAGCTTGGTGCTGAGCCAGCCCTGGTGCCGATCGAGAAAGTCGTTGATGTCGCGTTCGCGCAGGCCTGGCGGAATCGTCATCTTCAGAGCACGGCCGCCCGGCTCGATGCGCAATGTAATCCGGGTCGCGCGACTGTTCTTGCGAATGGTCAGCGGAATGGACTGTCCGTCAACGGCAATCGCGCGCTCCAGCTGGATTGCCGGGGCTCTTTGCGGTTTCAGCTTTTTCAGCAAGGGAAACATGATCTGCGTTCTAGCCGATTCGTGCCGTTGTCGGTCAGCAAAAAAGGCCGGCGCAAGAGCGCCGACCTCGATCTTATCAGGAGGGGTTCAACCAGTTAGTTGCCGGTGAAGCCCTGGGCCGACCCGCCCTCACCTGCCGTCTTCATCTGCTGACGGTCACGCATGAAGCGGTCGAATTCTTCCTGATCCTTGGCCCGGCGCAACTCGCGGGCATAAGTGTCAAAATCGGCCCGCATCTCGTCGAGACGGCGGCGTTCTTCATCGAGACGCTCGAGTTCGGCCTTGCGCCAATCGTCGAAGGCGACATTGCCGGTCGAAGCAGAGGCGCTGTAGCTGTTCGTGCGGCACCAGGCGAAAGCATTGTCTGCCTTGCGGTTGGCTTCCCGCTTGAAACTTTGGAACTTCTCGCCGAACAGGATGTAGGCAAGCATGGCCAGACCGAGCGGCCAGAAGACCACGAAGCCCAGCACCATCAGGGCGACGGTTGCCGGAGTCCAATCCGGCCGAAGCAGTGCTGACTGGTTCATCATCGATAACCTCGTTTGCGCGGACGGCGGAATGCCGTCCGATGCTTTCGATGTGGGAAATGGCAGCCTGCGCTTCAAGAAAGAAGCGGACCCAATCGGAGAACCGACTGAATCCGCTGCTTAAATTCGAAATGACGAAAATGTCAGAGGGCTTTGCCGCCCTTGATGACGCGCTTGACCGGCGTCGTTGCCTTGGCCTTCTTGCCATGGGTCAGGGCAAACTGGATAATGCGCGGAGCAATCTCGCGGCGGAAACGGGACCCGTTGAAGACACCGTAGTGCCCGACATCCGGTTGCATGTAGTGCATTCGCATGTGCTCGGGGATGTTGGTGCAGATTGTCTGCGCCGCCTTCGTCTGACCAACGCCGGAGATGTCGTCGTTTTCGCCTTCGACGGTCAAAAGCGCGACGTTGCGGATCGCTGTCATATCGACACGCTTCGTGCGATGCATCATCTCACCCTTCGGCAGGGAATGCTTGATGAAGACTGTGTCCACGGTCTGCAGATAGAATTCCGCCGTCAGGTCCATGACCGCCAGGTATTCGTCGTAGAAATCGCGGTGCTTCTCGGCCGAGTCCCCATCGTTCTTGACGAGGTGCATATAGAAGTCCTTATGGGCAATCATGTGCCGGTCGAGGTTCATCGACATGAAGCCCGAGAGCTGCAGGAAGCCCGGATAGACCTGGCGCATGAAACCCGGCTGTGGCCACGGCACCTGCATGACGACATTGTCGCGGAACCATTCCAGCGGCTTATCCTGGGCCAGCTGGTTTACGGCCGTCGGGTTGATACGCGTGTCGATCGGACCACCCATCAGGGTCATCGAGGATGGCGCACAGGTATCACCGTCATCTTCCATGACTGCCACGGCGGCCAGCACGGGAACAGAAGGCTGACAGACGCCGACAACATGGGTGTCAGGACCAAGGTGGTGGAGTATGTCGATGACATAGTCGATATAGTCGTCGAGGTCGAAATCACCTTCGGTCACCGGCACCATGCGGGCATCGATCCAGTCGGTGATATAGACGTCTGCGCTCTGGATCAGAGCCTCGACAGTCCCCCGCAACAAGGTGGCATAGTGACCGGACATCGGCGCCACGATGAGAATCCTGGGGCCCTTGTCGACCCCTGCCGACAAATGTCGCTTGAAATGAATCAGATCGCAGAAGGGCTTACGCCACACAATTTCTTCCTCGACCGTGACGGTCTCGCCGTCGACGGTCGTGTTCGGCAGCCCGAATGCGGGCTTCCCATACCGCCGTGTGACCCGTTCGAAGACTTCGAAGCCAGCGGAGAAGGAGCGCCCAACGACCGTGTGCGACCAAGGGTTCAACGGGTTTTTCCAGGCAAGATTCATCGCGTCAGCGGATGCCCGAAATGGTGCCATGAATGCGTGGTTCAGTTCGTAGAGCTGATAGAACATGGGTTCTGTACCTTTTTGCAGGACCATGGCGGTCCGTGTTCATACGCCACACTAACAGACTTTGTGCGCTGCAAAAGCCCGGATTTTTCCTGTGGGCGCTGCAAAACAAGCCTGAGACAGCAGATGATGGGCGAAAAGCCTTAAGGTTCCATCCCAGACATTTGGCCAATTGGAAATCTTGGGTTCGCCCTAAAATGCGGGCTCTGCCCTTTTCGAGGTTTTCGAATTGATGTTTGGTCAGTTCGTCATCCCATGACACGAGTGAAGGAACACCATGACCACCAGCAATCACCGCCAGTCCGAGTTCAATGTCGATCCGATCTTCCTCGATCGGTGGTCTCCCCGTGCCTTCGACGGGAGCACGATGCCAAAAGAAGACCTTCTTGCCATTCTTGATGCGGCTCACTGGGCGCCGTCTGCATTCAATTATCAGCCTTGGCGTTTCGTCTATGCGCTCAAGGGAACGGCGGAGTTCGAGAGGTTTCTCGACATTCTGGCGGAGTTCAACCAGGGCTGGGCGAAGAATGCATCAGCCCTCATCTTCATCTTCTCCGACACATTGAGCCGCCCGGCGGATGGTTCGGAGCCAAAGCCCTATCGGAGTCATAGTTTCGATGCGGGTGCCGCCTGGGGTCTTCTGTCACTTCAGGCCATCAAGTCTGGGTATTTTGCCCATGCCATGACCGGCTTCAGCTTCGACCGCGCGCTTTCTGAACTTGGTGCTCCAGACGGCTTCCACATCAACGCAGCTGTCGCGATCGGCAAGCTGGGAGACAAGGAGGCCCTGCCCGAGGGTCTGCGATCAAGGGAAACGCCGAACCAACGCAAGGCATTGGCAGACGTTGCGTTCGAAGGAGGTTTCTGATCGCTCCAGTCATGGTTTCACGTGAATCACGTTAACCATGGTCGGCGATATATCCGTTCACAAGGAAATGGCCGCGTCTCACGACGCGGCCATTGTCATTTCCGGATTGCTCGAACGGATCAAATGTCGAGGTTTGCGACGTTGAGCGCATTCTCCTGGATGAAGTCACGGCGCGGCTCAACTTCGTCACCCATCAGGCGGGAGAACAAACCGTCCGCATCGGTCGCATCGTTGACCTTCACCTGGAGCAGCGACCGGACGTTGGGATCGAGCGTGGTTTCCCAGAGCTGCTCGGCGTTCATTTCGCCCAAGCCTTTGTATCGCTGCATGGAGAGGCCCTTGCGGCCTGTTGCAAAGATCGAATCGAGCAAGGCGCGCGGCCCGGACATTTCCGTGCGGCCATCTTTTCGCATCAAAACCGGCGGCGCGGCATAGATGTCGCGCAGGCGCGCCGACATCTGATCCATATGACGGGCGTCGGCGGAACCGATAAGGGCCACGTCGACAGCAGCCACTTCCTTGACGCCGCGGACCATGCGTTCGAAGCGCAAACCACCTTCGTCGGTCACGAAACCCTGCCAGCCACGCTCGGTCTCTTCTGCGATCATATCAAGTCGACGAGCGACTTCGGCAGCGGTCGCTTCTGCCTGCTGGCGATTTCCAGTCAATTCGGGATTCAGGGCGCCGGCAATGGCCGCCTGTTCGATGACATTGCGATTGTAGCGGGAATGCAGGCTGTCGATCAGCGAGCGGATGCGCAGCGCATCCTGGATCACGTCGCGCAGGTCCTGCCCTGCCCTCACCTCGCCATTGGAGAGCGTCAGCGTCGCTTCTTCCAGACCCATGGTGATCAGGTAGTCTTCCAGCGCCTTTTCGTCCTTCAGATACTGCACCGACTTGCCACGCGCCACCTTATAAAGCGGCGGCTGGGCAATGTAGAGGTGGCCGCGCTCGATCAGCGCCGGCATCTGGCGGAAGAAGAAGGTCAGGAGCAGCGTGCGAATATGCGCGCCGTCGACATCAGCATCGGTCATGATGATGATCTTGTGATAACGCAGCTTGTCGGCGTTGAATTCGTCCTTGCCGATCGACGTACCGAGAGCCGTGATCAGTGTCCCGATTTCCTGGCTCGACAGCATCTTGTCGAAGCGCGCGCGCTCAACATTCAGGATCTTACCGCGCAGCGGCAGGATCGCCTGATTTTCGCGCGAGCGACCCTGTTTGGCCGAACCACCTGCGGAGTCACCCTCGACGAGGAAGAGTTCAGACTTTGCCGGATCACGTTCCGAGCAGTCCGCAAGCTTGCCCGGCAGAGACGCAATATCGAGCGCACCTTTACGACGGGTGAGTTCGCGGGCTTTGCGAGCGGCCTCACGGGCAACGGCAGCTTCAACCACCTTGCCAACGAGGATCTTCGCTTCGGTCGGATGCTCTTCGAACCAGGTGCTGAGGGCCTCGTTGACGAGGTTTTCAACAACGGGGCGGACTTCCGAGGAAACCAGCTTGTCCTTGGTCTGCGAGGAGAACTTCGGATCGGGGACCTTGACCGACAGAACAGCCGTCAGGCCTTCGCGGCAGTCTTCGCCCTGCAGCGACACCTTTTCCTTCTTGGTGATCCCGGAGGAATCCGCATAGGAGGTAACCTGGCGGGTCAGGGCGCCGCGGAAGCCGGCCATATGGGTGCCGCCGTCGCGCTGGGGAATGTTGTTGGTGAAGCAGAGGACGTTTTCGTGGTAGCTGTCGTTCCACCACATGGCGACTTCGACCGTAATCCCGTCCTTCTCGCCCTTGATGGCAACCGGCTTGTCGACCAGTGGCTTCTTCGAGCGGTCGAGGTAACGCACGAAGGCTTCCAGACCACCGTCGTAAAGCATTTCTTCCTGACGGATATCGGACTTGCGCTTGTCGGTCAGAAGGATGCGAACACCGGAATTCAGGAAGGCGAGCTCGCGCAGGCGATGCTCAAGCGTTCCGTAGTCGAAATCCACATTGGTGAAAGTCTCGGTGCTGGGCAGGAAGGTGACTTCGGTGCCTGAGCGACCTTCATATTCGCCGATCACTTTCAACGGACCGTCGGCGACGCCATGGGTGAAGGTAATTTCGTGCAGCTTGTTGTTGCGGCGGATCTTCAGGTTGAGCTTGACCGAGAGCGCGTTCACGACCGAAACGCCCACGCCATGCAGACCGCCTGATACCTTGTAGGAGTTCTGGTCGAACTTGCCACCGGCATGCAGCTGGGTCATGATGACTTCCGCTGCGGACACGCCTTCGCCTGTATGGATATCGGTCGGAATGCCGCGTCCGTTGTCGGTGACTGTTACCGATCCGTCCGCGTTCAAGGTAACGGTAACGATATCGGCATGACCGGCCAGCGCTTCGTCGATGGCGTTGTCAACGACTTCGTAGACCATGTGATGCAGGCCCGAGCCGTCATCCGTGTCACCGATATACATGCCGGGGCGCTTTCGAACGGCGTCGAGCCCCTTCAGCACCTTGATCGAATCCGCGCCATATTCGGCCGGTCCGGCATTTTCCTCGATCGGCAAGTCGGTCATTCAGCAATCTTTCCAGTCATTTCTCAAAGGTTCCGCTGAACCGAATCAGCGGCTTCAAGCGCCTCGACTATAGGGGTTTTGGCAGGAGTTCCAAAGGCGAGAGCGTCGTTTCCCGTGGATAGCGCGGGGAATCGGACCCGTTCACGGCCGTTTTTTGGCACCATCAACAATATCCTGCAGATTTCTTAGCATGTCCGGCGGCAGGTTGCGAATCACCCGGGCCAGATCATTCGCGAAGGCCGTATATTCGGGTGGCATGCCAGAGGTATCGACCACCACACGAGGGTGAGAAACGGCCGCAACCGAGAAGAGTTCTTCGGCCTCGTCCCAGATGATATTGAAGTAGCCGGCCACTCTTTGCAGGAAGTCGAAATTGGGCACGCCGCGTTTGCCATGCTCCAGGGCCGAGAGATAAGCCGGAGAGACGCCGATTGCGGCGGCCATCTCCTTTTGCGAGACCCCCTTGCGCTTGCGCAGATCACGGACGGCATGACCAAACGGCGTCATCGCCTGCCCTGCCCCTGACGCGAGAGGCGCACATACATGGCACCATCGCCCCCATGCTGGCGTGCGGCCGGTTCGTATGACGAAATCAGGAAGCGAAACTCGGGCAGCGAGAACCAAAGCGGCACCGCGCGCTTCAAGGCGCCTTCGCTGCCGAGTGAACTTCCCTTGCCGGTGATCACCAAGACATGGCGCAGGCCACGTTCATGCGCTCGGATCAGGAAGTCGAGCAGCATGCCATGGGCTTCACTCTGGATCAGTCCGTGCAGGTCGATGCGCGCTTCCAGCGCCAGATGGCCGCGAGACAGCTTTCGCTTTACAGGACGTTCAAGAGGTTGATGGAGACGGACGGCCGTATTCCTGTTGATGGCTGAAGCCTGCAGGTCTTCATTCTGGCCGACCGGGGCGCGCGAGAGCGGGGCCGGCTCTTCATCGGCTATCGGCTCGAACTCCTGCTCGAACGCCACCAGATCCTCTAGACGGCCCGGCATGGGACGCGTGGAGCGGGCTACCTTAGCCCACAGAATTCGATCTTCCGGATTCAGCTTCGTCCCGCCCGACACTCAGACAAACCTCTCCGCCGCCTGCTTCGGAACGAGTATATAGAAATCCGCAGCATTGCGCACCGCGCCCGCCATGTCGCCGGCTTCCGGTCCGGATCCTGTAAAAATGTCGCCACGGGCCGGACCGACAATCGCAGAGCCGGTATCGAGCGCCAACATCAGCCTTGCAAAATCACGGCCGGCGTCCAGCCGGGTCAGTCCGCGCGCATGGACGAAGAATGGGAAGCCGAAGGTATGAATGCTGCGATCGACGGCGAGAGATCGACCGGCGATCAAGGGTACCTTCGCCGCAGCTACAGGCCCGCGTGCCAGATCCGGAACGTCCACCTCGCGAAAGAAAATGTAGGAACGGTTATGCCAAAGGATTTCGTCAACGCGGTCCGGATGCGCAGCCAGCCAAGCGCGGATGGACTGCATTGAAATATCCTGCTCCCGGATTTCGCCGAGATCGATCAGGTGTCGGCCGATCCCGGAGAAAGGATGGCCGGCCTTGGCTGCATAGGTTATCCGAGCGATGTGTCCGTCGGGATATCGCAGTCGCGCCGCGCCTTGGACATGGGTGAAGAAAACATCGACTTTCGACCTGGCCCAGGCAATTTCCAGCCCGCGATTTTCGAGATAGCCGCAATCGATTTCTCTACGGTCGGGATATGGCCTCACTCCAACTGCATCTTCGAGAGCAAAGGCATAACTCGCGTCCATTCCGGACGGTCTGTTGGCATCGGAGACATCGACGAGATCGTGGGGACGGGCATAGAACGGGTATCTATAGACCGCATCCGGCTGATCACTCACATCCACCTCCGGTTCATAGAATGCGGTAACGAGTCCCGAGCCCTGTTGCGGAACGATTTGCAAGACCTGGCAATTTGCCTCGAAAAACCTGCGCGCTTCTTCCGTATTTTTCGGAACCGCTCCGACGGCAGCTTCCAACAGAGGCAGCAAATCGCTTGTCGAGAGACCCAGCGAGCCACTGCGATACGGCTTTGCCTTTCGCAAGTGTTCTAGGCAATCCGCCATTGCGGGCCAAAGGACCAATGGATCGTCCTTCTCCCAGCCCGGAAGTTCAGTGAAGCCGACCGGCTTCAGTCGGTATCCGACGGACGCCGCGCTCATTGTTCCGCTTCGGTCGCAATCAACTTCCAGTTCGGATCGCGCGAGCGAACGTCGCGGGCAAACGTCCAGACATCATTGACATCGGCCACCGCCTCAGCATCGCCATCAACCAATGCTCCGCTCTTGTCATAGGTCGCCGTGATCAACTGACTGAGGATACGGACGGTGATCTGCTCCTCATTGTCCTTTGCTAAGGCATGGGTGATGTCAGCCTTCTCGATTCCGACGAATGTCGACTTCATGGTCTCGCCGCGACTTTCGCGATCGGCGATGGCGCTTTCGAAACCTTCAAAGACTTCTCGCGACAGAAGTCCCTTCAAGGTCTTCCGGTCGTCCTCGGCATAGGCCAGAACGATCATCTCATAGGCAATCTTGGCACCGTTCAGGAATTCCTTCGGCGTGAACGTCGCGTCGTGGCGCAGCAGTTCGCGGAGCTGATCATTCAGCGGTGTCCCAACTGGCGCGTAAGCATCGATCGCAGCAAAGCGGTCTTCGGCATTCGCTTCATCACGGCGCTGCAATGTCACGACCTTGCCATCGTCGGCGCCCGGCGCCTTGGCCGCTTCCCGCTGAGCCAGGGTTTCAAAAGGCGACTTTTCGTTGCCCGTGCGGCGACCGAGGACGCTGCGAAGCTGAAAAAAGATCAGCACCGCGGCGACCAGGAAGAACAAAGTGACAAAATCGCTAGATCCCATGAATACCGCCAGGCTTGATTGAATTCGCTTTTTCTATCTCCCATATAGACTTGCGCGCCCCATCATTCAAATGGCGTGACGCATTCTTTGCAGCGAGTATGCGCCGGCTCTTGCGGAATATCGATCACGAAGGCGTTTGGAGATCGCGATGCGCCTTCCATTGGTGCTTTTCATCCTTGCACCACTTCTGGAAATCGCCAGCCTGATTTTGGTCGGCCAGGCAATCGGGGTTTTATGGACCCTGGCCCTTGTCGTGTTTTCTGCGGCGCTGGGCCTGTTCCTGCTGAAACAGCAGGGTGCTGGAATTCTTCAGCGGCTACAGGAGGAAACCAGACGCGGGGTTGACCCAGGTCGCGAGCTCGTCCACGCAGCCTTGCTTGTGGTCGCCGCCTTCCTGCTGATCGTGCCGGGCTTCGTCGGCGACGTTATCGGTTTGCTCTTGTTCGTTCCACAGCTGCGGGATCTCTTCTGGCAGATCTTAAAACCTCGGATCATCGTGCGGAGTCATTTCACCCAAAACGAGGATCACGGGCGCAATGGCGGCTTCGAAGCGGAGACGGTCGTGGACCTCGACAAGGACGAATTCACCCGCGAGCCTCGCAAAGATTCACCCTGGAATGGGCCGCGAATCGGCCGCGACTGAGACGCCTGTGGCCTGCTGCGAGGGTTGTAAGGTCAGGGTTCAAATGTTAGATGGCCATAGCAATTCAATTCAAGGACATGGCCTATGGCTGACAACACTCAGGGAACAGCTTCTCCGTCCCTCAACATTCTTGCCCAGTACATCAAGGACTTTTCGTTCGAGAATCCTGGTGCGCCGCGCTCACTTCAGGCGCGTGACAAGGCTCCGGCCATCAATATCAATGTCAACGTCAACGCCAATCCACTGTCCGATACCGATTTCGATGTCGTGCTGTCGCTGAATGCGGAAGCAAAGGATGGCGACAAGGTCGTGTTCGTGACCGAACTGATCTATGGCGGTGTCTTCCGCATTTCCGGTTTTCCGCAGGAACACATGCTGCCGGTGCTGTTCATTGAATGCCCGCGCCTGCTGTTCCCGTTCGCCCGTCAGATCATCGCAGACGCCACCCGCAATGGCGGCTTCCCACCTCTGATGATCGACCCGATCGATTTCACGCAGATGTTCGCGCAGCGTGTTGCGGAAGAGCAGTCCCGCGCTCAGGCGCAATCTGTACCGAACTGATTATCGCGAACACCGCTGATCAAACAAAGGGCCCTTCACGGGGCTCTTTTCAATTGGCGTATTTCGACCAGATCGCTTTCGATCCAAGCCCTGATACAAGCTTGGCATGTCCCTCCATTTCCTCGGAGGAAAGACGCGGGGCGAGCGCACGCGCCCGGTCATAGGAAATTTCGATGACCTCGGTTACCTCGACGACCTGGCTGCGCCGCGTGTCCACCGACGTCAAGCCAAGTGCAGCCTGACGGCCTCCCAGCATCTCGATATAGACTTCGGCCAACAGTTCGGAGTCGAGCAAGGCACCATGTTTTGTCCGGTGCGAATTGTCGATGCCATAACGGCGACATAGGGCGTCGAGGGAGTTCGGGCCCATCGGGTGCTTGCGTCGTGCGAGCGACAAGGTGTCGGTGACCAGGTCTGGTGCGACAGGCGGCAGGCCGAGCCGATCAAACTCGGCATTGATGAAACCCATATCGAAGGTGGCATTGTGTGCCACCCATTTGGCTCCGTCGAAAAACTCCTGCAGTTCTGGCACAATTTCCGCAAAGCTCGGCTTATCCTTCAGGAAAGCGTCGGTGATGCCATGGACGGCCAGCGCATCAGGATGGACCTTGCGGTCACCGGGATTGATATAGACATGGAAGGTTCTGCCGGTCGGAAAGTGGTTGAGCAGCTCGACCCCACCGATTTCGATGACGCGGTCGAACTTGTTTTCCAACCCTGTCGTTTCCGTATCAAATACGATCTCACGCATTGTCCGTCTTCCCTGATCGAGAACTGCGAGCTCGCAGTGTCTCAAGAATAGTCTTCACCTGTCTCCTGGCATCGTCGATACCTAATCCAGTGTCCACGACAAAATCTGCATGCGCGCGTTTTTCGGCGTCCGGCAACTGACGCGACAGGATCAGATCCAGTTTCTCCTGCGTCATTCCCGGTCGTGAAAGAACGCGCTGACGTTGGATGTCTTCGGCGCAACTGGCGACGACGATCACGTCCACCCTCTGCTGACCACCCGTTTCGAAAAGAAGCGGAATGTCGAGAAGGACAATCGGCTGGCTGGCGTGCTTCTGCTCGTCAAGAAAAACGCGTTCGCGCTCATGCACCAGCGGATGGACAATCGCCTCCAGCTTTTTGAAGTTAGCCGGATTCTTCGCCAGATTCTCCGAAAGTTTCCGTCTATCGACTTCGCCGCCGATCACAGATCCTGGAAACGCCAATTCAATCGCCTGGGCGACGGCCTTATCCCGATAGAGGTCGTGCACCACCTGATCCGCATCATGCACTGGGATGCCTTCTTCGGAAAACAGTCCTGCAGTCGTGGTCTTGCCCATTCCGATCGAACCCGTCAGCCCGATCACAATCATGACTTGGCCCCGATGTCGGCAAGAATGAGTTGACGCAGGGCGTCGGTAACGTTTGGCCGTCTGCCGAACCATTTTTCGAAACCGGGCACCGCCTGATGCAGCAACATCCCGAGCCCATCCACCGTTGCCAACCCGGCTTCTTCTGCCTTTGCAAGAAATGGCGTTTTAAGTGGCACGTAGACAATGTCGGTCACTAGGGCACCAGCTCGCATGGTTTCAAAGGGAAGATCGGGTGCCTCGCTGCCGTCCATTCCAAGTGAAGTGGTATTCACGAAGAGGTCAGCATACTTCATCAGTTCCGCTAGTGCCTGTATGGGATGCGCGCTCAACGGCCCACCAAACCGATCGACAAGTTCCTGCGCGCGTTCCGCGGTGCGGTTGACCACCCGGATTTCCCGGATCCCCCTATCCCGCAGAGATTGCAGGATTGCCCGACTTGCACCGCCGGCACCCAGGACGATGGCAACTTCTGCTTTATCCCAACCCGGGCGAGCCGCATCGAGATTGCTTGCAAAGCCAATACCGTCCGTATTGGTCGCGTGAAGTGCACCATCAGCCAGCCATAGCGTGTTTGCCGCACCCAGTTCCTCCGCCAGCGGATCGACGCGATCTGCCAACCGGCAGGCAGCTTCCTTGTGGGGGATTGTAATATTGCCCCCTACATAGCCGGATTCCTGGAGCTTGATTCTCTGTATAAAGTCGGGGAATTCGTCCGGATTGACAGCGAGTTTTTCGTAGGATCCGTTGAGACCGAACTGATCAAGCCAGAAGCCATGGATCAGGGGAGACCTCGAATGTTTGATCGGGTAGCCGGCCACAAATGCCCGAGGCGGAATTGTTTCACGTGAATCACGCATGGTTAATTCCCAGTTTACGCAGCTCTTCCAGGAGCGGCAAAAGCGGCAGGCCGAGGATTGTGAAATAGTCGCCGTCGATCGTCTCAAACAGCTGGATGCCCTCGCCTTCCAACTGGTAGCAGCCAACACTTCCGAACAGTTTCTCACCGTTTCGATCGAGATAAGACTCCAGAAACGCGTCGCTGAATTCGCGCATGCGCATAATAGCGACCGATACATGACTCCACATGACCTCGCCGTGTCGGACAAGGCAGACTGCGCTGTTCAAGTGATGCGCCTTGCCGCGCAGGGTTTGCAAGGTTGATTTGGCACCCGCCCTGTCGGTTGCCTTGTGAAAGAGGGTTGATCCAAGAGACATCGTCTGATCACAGCCAATGACGATTGACAGCGGATGCCTCAGAGAGATGGCACGTGCCTTGGCAATTGCGAGGTGCATCGCAATCGATGTTGGCGTGCGATCTGCCTCGGGAATGTCCTGCTCAAGTTGCCTTTCATCGACGCTGGCCGCTTCGGCATCATAGCTCAGGCCGGCATTGTTGAGCAGTTGTCGACGCGCGCTGCTTGCTGAAGCCAGTATCAAGGAAGTCGCCATTCTCGCTCAGGCTCCGTTCGTATAATTGTAAGGCGCTTAACGCAGCTTGGGACGCAGGGCAACGATGGCTGCCGCGGTCTCTTCGATTGACCGCCGTGTCACATCAATGACCGGCCAGTTGTTGCGCGCGCACAATGCTCGCGCGTATTTGAGCTCTTCGGTAATTGACGCCCGATCGACGTAATCGCTTCGATCGTATCCCGGGGTATTTCCCAGCACACGATTTTCGCGCACCTGAGAAATCCGGTCTGTCGTCGCAATCAATCCGACGACAAGCGGTCGAGTCGCGGCGAGGAGACTCTCCGGCAGAGGCACACCTGGCACGACTGGAAGGTTCGCAGTCTTGATACCGCGATTGGCAAGATAGATCGACGTCGGCGTCTTGGACGTCCGACTGATCCCGATGATTACAACATCAGCCTGGTCATAATCTTCCTGCGCCTGACCATCGTCATGGTCCATGGTGAAGTTCAGCGCTTCGATCCGGGCGAAGTAGTCGGCATTCAGCACATGCTGTGCACCAACGCGGCCACGAGACGGTGCGCCAAGATATGATTGGAACGTCTCGATGATCGGGGCCAAGACGTTGACGCAAGGAAGACCGAGTTCGTGGCATCCTGTCTCGACGAGTGCTGCGAGCTGGTGATCGACGATGGTATAGAGAACAATCCCGGGTTCCCGGTCGATCGCTTCGATCAGGGCTTTGACCTGTTTTCGGCTGCGGATCAACGGATAGACATGTTCGATAGCATTTGAGCCGCGGAACTGCGCGGCAGCGGCACGGCCAGCCGATATGAGAGTTTCTCCCGTGGAGTCAGAAATGAGGTGGAGATGGAAGAAGTTTTTCCGGTTCTCCACGATGTTCTCCTCGGCCTGTTGATAGTTCGGGATAAACACTGGTAGCGGTCCCACCCCGCCGTGGACAAGCGGAAAACCGTCGATTTATCCACAATGCGAAATCGCCCGGTGTCTTTCTAACGCGATCTGTGGATAGCGGTGAAAGCGCGCAGTTGCAAAATCGATTGCACACTTTGCGCACCACAAGGACGGGCCTTAGGAATTTCCGAAGCCTCTGACTTTGTTCACGGAATCCCGCTTATCCCCATAGTTCACACTTTGGCTGGTCGCTCGGAGGTTCCAAAGGAGCAACTCGCTTGGAAGACGGAATTCCTGTGCAGCGGGTTTAATCCTTGATAGTCACCGACTCTTAGAAATAGAAGAAGATTCAATATCTCTTTTCTTTATTGAAGGGGCATGTGCCTTGAGCAGTCAGAACCGCAAAGTCCTCGAAGTGCTCGACGGGAAAACGGTCACACCACCGCCAATCTGGCTTATGAGGCAGGCAGGCCGGTATTTGCCGGAGTATCGGGAAACGCGGCTGCAGGCCGGAAGTTTCCTCGATCTGTGTTATAACCCCGAACTGGCGGCAGAGGTGACGCTTCAGCCGATCCGACGGTATGGATTTGATGCAGCGATCCTCTTCTCCGATATCCTCGTGATCCCGGATGCCTTGAAGCGCAATGTGCGTTTCACGGAAGGTCATGGACCGCAGATGGATCCGATTGATGAGGACGGCATTGCCCAACTGAAGCCGGATCATGTCGCAGATCACCTGGAACCTGTGATTGAGACTGTGCGTCGCTTGCGTCGCGATCTACCCAACGAGACGACGCTGCTCGGTTTCTGTGGAGCGCCCTGGACCGTTGCGACCTATATGATCGCAGGCCACGGCACACCGGATCAGGCCCCTGCCCGGCTGTTTGCCTATCGTCATCCCGAGGCGTTTGGACGGCTGCTCGACTTCCTGGCCGATGTCTCTGCGGACTATCTGGTTGCCCAGATTGATGCCGGTGCCGATGCCGTGCAGATCTTCGATTCCTGGGCAGGCGTTCTCGGGGAGGCTGAATTTCAGAAATATGCTGTGGTGCCTGTGCGTCGAATGATCCAATCCGTGAAGGCGCGGCGGCCGGCGGCCAAGATCATCGCATTCGCCAAGGGTGCCGGGATTCTTCTCAAAGACTATCGGCAGGCGACGGGTGCCGATGCAATTGGCCTTGATTGGTCGGTCCCATTGCGTTTTGCCGTTGAACTCCAGAAGGATGGCCCCGTGCAGGGCAATCTCGATCCGATGCGGGTGGTTGCTGGTGGCGTTGCTCTGCGGGAGGGGATAGACGCCGTGCTTCAGGCGCTAGGCCACGGTCCGCTGATATTCAATCTCGGCCATGGCATCACTCCGCAAGCCGATCCGGCTCATGTTACCGATCTCGTCAACCAGGTCAGAAGCTTTGGCTGAGAGTCGGGAAAAGCAAACGGATGAAAGACCCGGGCGCGCGGCTGCGAAACGTGCCGCCGGCGCGTTGGGCTTCTTTGCTTTGATTGGGCTCGGGGTCATGATTGCTGGTCCGGATGTTGCCTATCCCTGGATCAAGGCACTCCATGTCATCGCGATCATCTCCTGGATGGCGGGCATGCTCTACCTGCCGCGGCTTTTTATTTATCACAGCGATTGTAAGCCGGATTCAGATCAGGCGCGAACTTTTGCCGTGATGGAACGACGACTTGTCACCGTGATCATGAACCCCGCGATGATCGTATCCTGGGTTTTGGGCTTGTATCTGGCCTGGTCCGTTTTCGAATTCCAGGGCGGATGGCTGCATGCCAAGCTGGCGGCAGCTGTTGCCCTGTCTGCGGTGCATGGCTATTTCGCCAAATCTGCCCGTTCGTTTGGCGAGGGACGATACGTCAAGACGCCGCGCTTCTGGCGGATGATGAACGAAGCGCCGACATTGCTGATGATCGTCATCGTGATCTTTGCCATCGTGAAACCCTTCTGAGCGATTGAGAGCCGCCGCATTATTTTCAAGACCGTGGGCTTTTCGCTTGCGGTCAAATGCGTGAATCGCTATTTTCGCGCCACTTCTCCTTTTGGCTTGCGTAACATTCAGTCATTTGCGGCCCTCGCATTCGTACCGAATTCCAATCAGCTCGCCGCTCCCCTTAAAATTCCAGAATGACGTGGTCCCTCTTCATGGCTGAAATGAAGCTACAAGAACTCAAGAGCAAATCTCCGACTGATCTCCTGACCTTTGCCGAATCGCTCGAAGTCGAAAACGCGAGCACGATGCGCAAGCAGGAGCTGATGTTTGCGATCCTGAAGATGCTGGCGAGCCAGGATGTCGAGATCATCGGCGAAGGGGTTGTCGAAGTTCTGCAGGACGGCTTCGGGTTCTTGCGTTCGGCCAATGCCAACTATCTGCCGGGGCCGGACGATATCTACATCTCCCCCTCACAGATTCGGCGTTTCTCGCTGAAGACCGGTGATACGGTTGAGGGCCCGATCCGTGGACCAAAGGAAGGCGAACGCTATTTCGCCCTGCTCAAGGTCAACACGATCAATTTCGAGGATCCTGAAAAGATCCGCCACAAGGTCCACTTCGACAATCTGACGCCGCTTTATCCGAACGAGCGCTTCAAGATGGAGCTGGACGTTCCGACGTCCAAGGACCTTTCCGCGCGGGTCATTGATTTGGTCGCGCCGCTCGGCAAGGGCCAGCGTGGCCTTATTGTCGCGCCGCCGCGCACGGGTAAGACGGTTCTTTTGCAGAACATTGCCCATTCCATCACGGCGAACCATCCGGAATGTTATCTGATCGTTCTTCTCATCGATGAGCGGCCGGAAGAAGTAACGGACATGCAGCGCTCGGTGAAGGGCGAAGTTGTCTCGTCTACCTTCGATGAACCGGCCGTACGTCACGTGCAGGTCGCCGAAATGGTCATCGAAAAGGCCAAGCGTCTGGTTGAGCATGGCCGCGACGTTGTGATCCTGCTCGATTCGATCACGCGTCTGGGCCGCGCTTACAACACGGTTGTCCCCTCTTCCGGTAAGGTTCTGACCGGCGGTGTTGATGCGAATGCTCTGCAGCGTCCCAAGCGTTTCTTCGGTGCTGCACGTAACATCGAAGAAGGTGGCTCGCTGACAATCATTGCGACGGCACTGATCGACACTGGCAGCCGCATGGACGAAGTCATCTTTGAAGAGTTCAAGGGAACCGGCAACTCGGAAATCGTGCTCGACCGGAAGGTGGCGGATAAGCGTATCTTCCCGTCCATGGACATCCTGAAATCTGGAACCCGCAAGGAAGACCTGCTGGTGCCGCGCCAGGATCTCCAGAAGATTTTCGTGTTGCGCCGTATCCTGGCGCCGATGGGCACTACCGATGCCATCGAATTCCTGATCGACAAGCTGAAGCAGACGAAGAACAACGGCGATTTCTTCGACTCGATGAACACGTGATTGACTATGCGGCTCGTTCTTTACGAGCCGCATATGTTGATCTGCGAGGACCGGTCTATTGGCGGCTTTGTCGGATACGATATTTGCGCTGTCGTCGGGCGGGCTGCCCTCCGGGGTTGCCGTCATCAGGATCAGTGGGTCTCAAGCGATCGAGATCCTATCCTGTTTGTCAGATGGTGAGCTTCCTCCCCCGCGTGTTGCGGGGCTTCGGAACCTTCGCCTCGCGGACGGCAGTTTTCTTGATCAGGCTCTGGTCCTGGTCTTTCCAGGTCCCAATTCGTTCACTGGAGAGGATTGTGTTGAGATCCATCTTCATGGAAGTCGAGCCGTTGTTTCTACCACATTAGACTTATTAGCCGGATTCAACGGACTTCGAATGGCGGAAGCCGGCGAGTTTTCTCGCCGGGCATTTCAGAATGGCAAACTGGACCTGGTCGAAGTTGAGGGGCTATCAGATCTCCTCGCTGCCGATACTGAGATGCAAAGGCGCCTGGCGATCGAGCAATCCAGTGGCAAATTTTCTTCGGTCTACGAAGGGTGGCGGGAAAAGCTGATCTTCGCGCGTGCCATGATCGAGGCCGAGCTGGATTTCAGCGATGAGGGCGACATTCCGGGATCGATTTCGGACCGCATTTGGTCCGACGTTTCCCAGCTCCTCCATGAGATGGAGGGTGTGCTTCAAAGCCACAAATCAGGCGAAATCATCCGGGATGGCTTCTCGGTGGCTCTCGCTGGTCGTCCGAACGCCGGAAAGTCCAGCCTGTTGAATGCGCTGGTGCAACGGGATGTCGCAATCGTCACCGAAGTTGCAGGAACGACCAGGGATGTCATCCACGCTGAACTGGATCTGGACGGATACAAAGTTCACCTCTTCGACACTGCCGGTTTGCGTGATACCAATGAGGTGGTCGAAAGAGAAGGAATTAAGCGCGCCAAGAAATTGATCAGCGAAGCTGATCTTGTCTTACACCTTATTGACCTAAACGATCAAACCGAAGCGGATCCTATCAATAACCAATGCGTCTGGCGCGTTGGTACCAAGGTTGATGATGCCTTTTCTTCTCCTACAGCGTCTGCATCTGAGTTCAAGCTGTTGGTTTCGGCAACTGAGGGAACTGGTTTGGACGCTTTACGCGAGGAACTGGCCTTGGAGGTAAAGCGACGGACTGCGGTTTGTAGCCTTGCGGTTCCCAGCCGTTTACGACAGGCACAGAATATTGTATCAGCAGCGGCTTATCTCCGTTCGGCAATTGACGGAGTCCAAAAACCACTGGAATTGCGTGCCGAAGATCTTCGACTGGCGTCAGATGAGCTCACTCGACTGACCGGCCGAATCGATACCGAAACGCTTTTGGGAAAAATCTTCTCAGAATTCTGTGTGGGTAAGTGATTCACGTGAAACAAAGCCAAAGGACCTGCCATGGCGCCGCTGGATTTTGACGTAATCGTTGTGGGGGGTGGTCATGCGGGAACTGAAGCCGCAGCCGCTTCGGCACGTATGGGCGCAAAAACAGTACTCGTGACCCATAAGCTGGATACGATCGGCATGATGTCTTGCAACCCCGCCATTGGTGGCCTCGGCAAGGGCCACCTGGTGCGTGAGATCGATGCCCTTGATGGTGTCATGGGACGAGCTGCAGATCTCGGCGGTATTCAGTTTCGCATGCTGAACCGAAAGAAGGGGCCGGCTGTTTGGGGGCCGCGTACGCAAGCCGATCGCAAGCTGTATAAGCAGGCAGTGCAAGGCCTCCTGAGTGCCCAAAAAAATCTGACTATTCTTGAAGGGAGCGTCGAGCAGTTTGTTCGAGTCGGAACTGAAATAAAAGGTGTTGTCCTTGCTTCCGGTGACATTCTGCATTCAAGAGCCGTTGTCCTTACTACGGGAACTTTCTTACGTGGCCTTATTCATATTGGCGACAAAAAATATCCGGCAGGGCGTGTGGGGGATGCGCCGAGCCTTGGGCTCAGCGCGGATCTGCAAGCACTGGGTCTTTCGCTGGGCCGCTTGAAGACTGGAACCCCGGCGCGCCTGGATGGTAATAGCATTGCATGGAACGGCCTGGAAATGCAGGAGGCGGATGAGGTGCCCGTCCCCTTCTCCTTCATGACCGATCGCATCGTTGCTCCTCAGATCGGTTGCGGCATGACCCGGACAACGGCTGAGACGCACCGCATTATTCGCGAGAACATCCACCGTTCCGCGATGTATTCAGGGCAAATCGAAGGTGTGGGTCCGCGATATTGCCCTTCGATCGAAGATAAAATCCATCGTTTCGGTGATCGAGACGGGCATCAGATATTCCTTGAGCCGGAGGGGTTGGATGACAGCACGGTATATCCGAATGGCATTTCGACCTCATTGCCTGAGGATGTGCAAGACGCGCTTATCCACTCTATCCCAGGGTTGGAGGCCGCCCGCATTCTCCAGTATGGCTACGCGATTGAGTATGATTTTGTAGATCCCACTCAACTCGACCTCTCGCTCGCCGTCAGACGTGCTGACGGACTCTTTCTCGCCGGCCAGATCAACGGGACAACGGGGTATGAGGAAGCTGGGGCTCAGGGATTGGTCGCAGGCATCAATGCCGCGCGCTATGCATCCAATCGCGAGACGATCCATTTCAGCCGCACGGATTCCTATATCGGTGTCATGATCGATGACCTGACCGCGCGTGGGGTTACGGAGCCGTATCGCATGTTTACATCGCGCGCCGAGTACAGGCTTTCACTTCGCGCCGACAATGCAGATATGCGATTGACTCCAAAAGGTATTGAGCTTGGTTGCGTCGGAGCTGATCGCCGAGATCGCTTCTCAACTTATGCGCAGAAAATTGAAGACTTATCGGCGCGATTGGCCGCGTTGACTGTGTCTCCGAGCGAAATGGCTGGCCACGGCGTTCCAGTCAATCAGGACGGCCGACGCCGCACTGCAGCGGAAATTCTCTCCTATCCAGAGCGCTGTTGGGATGATGTTTGCCGAATTTGGCCTCAACTCAAGGACGTTGAGCCGAAAATAGCGGATGCAGTTCGCATTGATGCGGTCTATGCCGTCTATCTTGGACGGCAGGCGGCAGACATTGCCAGTGCTCAGTCGGAGGAGGCACGGGAGATTCCGGGTGATTTTGACTACGCGAGTCTCTCAGGTCTTTCGAATGAATTGAAACTGAAGCTTAGCCGACAGCGGCCACTAAACGTGGCGCAGGCCGCAAGGATTGAGGGGATGACCCCGGCTGCGGTCGCGCTGTTAATCACCCTGTTGCGCAGAACAAATGAACGGCTGGCATCTTGAATAAGTCAAGCTTAGATGGATTGAATGTTTCACGTGAAACGCGGGAGAGGCTCGACAAATTCGCAGCTCTCTTTGTAAAATGGGCAGGCAAAATCAATCTTGTTGCCCCTTCGACCACGGAAGCTCTGTGGAGTCGACACATTCAAGACTCGTTGCAACTCCGTAACATAATCAAATCCCCTTGCCGCTGGATCGATCTGGGAAGCGGCGGAGGTTTTCCTGGAGTCGTCACCGCAATCACGCTTGCAGAAGTGCATGAAGGGTGGGTTGACCTGGTTGAGAGCAACAACAAGAAGTGCGGCTTCTTGCGTATGGCATTGATCGAGACATCCGGCCGCGGCACAGTTCACCCTATTCGTATTGAAGAAGCACACAAGAAGCTTGGCGCTCCCGACGTCATTTCTGCTCGGGCGCTTGCTGAACTCGACCAATTGCTGGAGTTCAGTCATCCATGGGCCGTGCAAAATTCGGCTCTGAAGATGCTCTTCCATAAAGGACGGGATTATCAGGTCGAGATTGAGAAAGCGCGTGGTCGTTGGGCTTTCGATCTGGTAATACACCAGAGCGACGTCGAGGCAGATTCCGTCATTCTGGAGATTACCTCGCTGGAACGCAGGGCCTAACAATTCGGGTGCCAGATGAGTTTCGCAAAAAACCGTATCATCACCATCGCCAATCAAAAAGGTGGGGTAGGCAAGACGACGACCGCCATCAATTTGGCGACGGCCTTGGCGGCGATTGGGGAGCGCGTCCTCATCGTTGATCTTGATCCTCAGGGCAATGCCAGCACGGGGCTGGGCATTGATCGCAGAGACCGGGTCCTTTCTTCTTATGATATTCTGATCGGAAGCCATTCTGTTTCCGAAGCCGTTCTCGACACGGCTGTTCCCAATCTATCGATTGTGCCTTCCACTATGGATCTTCTCGGCTTCGAGATGGAAATCTCACAGCAAGCGGACAGGGTCTTCCGTCTGCGCAAGGCGCTCAGCCTTGATGATGCGAAAGCCTATAGCTATGTGCTCCTCGACTGCCCGCCGTCTTTCAATCTTTTGACGATGAATGCCATGGCGGCTGCGCATTCGGTGCTCGTCCCATTGCAATGCGAGTTCTTCGCATTGGAAGGCTTGAGCCAGTTGCTCGAAACGATCAATCAGGTGCGCCAGACTGTGAATCCGACACTGGATATCCAGGGTATCGTGCTCACAATGTTCGACTCGCGCAACAATCTGGCGCAACAGGTGGTGAACGATGTTCGCGAACATCTGGGAGAGAAGGTGTATACCACGCTCATTCCGCGCAATGTTCGGGTTTCAGAAGCGCCTTCGTATGGGAAGCCGGCAATTCTTTACGATCTGAAGTGTGCGGGCAGTCAGGCTTATCTGCAGCTTGCATCTGAAGTGATCCAGCGTGAGCGGCTGCGAAAGGCCGCTTGAATCTAAAGGGTACGAGTAATGAGTGAAGACGTATCAAAGCGGCGCCTCGGGCGTGGCCTGGCAGCGCTTATCGGAGAGATGGATCAGCCCATCCCTGTCGGCGGTGAAACTCGTACCAGTGTTAGCCCTGATCGCACGTTGCCCATTGAGTTCGTTTCGCGGAGTCCCAAGAACCCGCGTCGCTACTTTGATGAAGCGGAGCTGCAGGATCTTGCGGGTTCCATCCGGCAGCATGGCATCGTCCAGCCTGTTGTGGTGCGTACAATTGCTGCTACCAACCGCTATGAGATCATTGCCGGTGAACGGCGCTGGCGAGCAGCACAGCTCGCTGGCCTGGTTGAGATTCCCGTCATCATCCGCGACGTTGACGACCGGACAGCGCTTGAGCTCGCGATCGTTGAAAATGTTCAACGCGCCGATCTTAATCCCCTTGAAGAGGCGCTGGGCTACGACCAGCTGATTGCGGAGCATGGATACACCCAGAACGATCTGGGCGAGATCATCGGAAAGAGCCGCAGTCATGTGGCCAACAGTTTGCGTCTGTTGAAGCTGCCCGAGCCTGTACGCGATATGCTGGCCGAGGGCAGCCTTTCGGCAGGGCATGCGCGTGCTTTGGTCTCGACGCCTGATCCGGTCAGCCTTGCCAAAGTCATTACAGCCAAAGGCATGTCCGTTCGTGATGCTGAAAAATTGGCTCAAAACCACATCAAGTCGCAGGGCGCGCCGCAGCATACGGAACCCCGTGAGCCTAAAGATTCAGACACGATCGCCCTTGAGCGCAGTCTGTCTGATCGACTGGGGCTTCAGGTGTCGATCAATCACAAGGGCGGCGGTGGCCAGCTGAAGATCAACTACACATCGCTGGAGCAGCTTGAAGACATCTGCCGCCTGCTTGAGGCGCGCTAAGCGCGCCTGTTGCGCCGGGCCGCCTGGAGTGTGGTTGCGAGAAGTGTCTGAACTGCAGCGTCTGCCTCAAGGGAGGCGCGTTGACGCCCGACCAGGATCGTCGATTGCAGCTTCGACGCTTCTTTTCCTAAATCGCTACTGTTCCAGGTCCGTAACGTTTTCTCGATTATTGGTTTGCGTCGAAAATGAATGCCGCGTCCGAGGGACTGCATCACCTGAGAGGGCTGCTGCTGCCGTTCGTCCATTTCCAAGCGCATTGTTTCCAACAGATGAAACTGCTTCATCGTTGATTGCAGTACCAGGAAGATCGCTGTTTTGGAGGCAATGACCTTCTGAACGGCATGGAGGAAGGCATCGACATCGCCGTTCAGAACGGCGTCAACGACCTCGTCCGTTGAGGTCGCACTGGCGTCTCCTACGATGTCCAGAACGTGCTGCTCATCGATCAGATCTTGATGCAGGCAATAGAGAACCAACTTACGAATCTCGTTGCGTGACGCTATACGATCGCCTCCGATCGAATTGAGCAACAACTCACGCGCAGCCGGCGTAATACGCAAGTTGGCGAACGCAAGCTCCTGGTCCACAAGCGCGTTCAACGCGCGAGAGTCATCCTGATAGCAGGCAATCGAGGCAATGGATCTGTTTGTCTCTCCAACTTTCCGAAGAGCTGCGCCCTTCTTCAAGTCACCTGCCTCTACGATAACGTAGCTGCCCTGCGGCGGATCAGCGCCCAGGAGCTGAAGTGCTTCCACCAGCGGCTTTTCATTGGCAGCTCCGCGGACCCAGATCAGTTTTTCTCCCCCAAAGAGACCAAAGGAGTTCACTTCATCAAGAAGACGACCGGGGTCACTCTGTATGTCGCCCACATCCAAGCGGATCAAAGCAAATCCATCGGATTGATCGACGCCGGTCAGCGCAGCTATGGCCGATGCCCGTTCGGCAACGAGGCCCTTGTCCGGTCCATACACGATGAAGACGCGGTAGTGCTTCGCTTGCTTCTGCAGAAAGCCGTCGACTTCGTGGGATTTGATCTCGACCATGGCCGCCGTTAGCGGCCCAAGGTCATCGTCAGATCCGCATAGATCACTTCAGCGAGTTCGCGAGCGGCCCTTGTCTCTGCATCGCGGACCGAACGAAGTTTGGCGAACTCCTGGCGCGGATAGTCGAACAGGGCAACGGCCTGTCGGCGCCCTGACTTCAGCACTGTGTCATCCGAGATCCGCGTAAGGGTGTAGGTGCCGATTGCAACCGCACGGCCTGCGTTGGCCGTGTCGGCCGCCCGGTCGAGTAGAACACCCTCAACAGAAGCGGTGACATCGAGGTCGACACGATACTGGGGCGTGGAAGACTCAGCGCCGCCTGTCGTGAGGAAAATCAGACGGTTCCGCGTCTCCAGGCCGACTCGGGAGTTCGCCGGCGAGTAGGCAATTGCCGCCAGGGAAGCTCGTGTATGACCGTCAGTGTCCTGATAAAGAGGACGAGCCTGACATCCAGCCAAAAGCATGGCTGCCATAACCAAAACCGTTCGACGAAGCATTTTTGATTTCCGAGATTCAGAGAACAATATTCACGATCCTTCCCGGAACGACGATGATCTTTTTCGGCGCTTGACCGTTCAATGCGTTACGCACCGCGTCGAGTGCCAACACGGCTTCGCTGACCGCAGTTTGATCCGCGTCTCGGTTGATTGTCAATTCCGCGCGCTTCTTGCCATTGATCTGCACAGGAAGCGTGACCTCGTTCTCTGCGACCAGTGCTTCATCATAGCTCGGCCATGGAGTCTGTGCCACAAGGCCTTTATTGCCCAGGACGGTCCAGCATTCTTCGGCGAGATGCGGCGTCATCGGTGCAATAAGGTGCACGAGAATCTCAGCAGCGTTACGAAGCGCTGCTTTCTGTGTCGTATCGGCCGTTCCGGAAGCAACCTGGGTCAAGGGAGATGCCAGCGTGTTGACCAGTTCGTAAATCCGGGCAATTGCCTTGTTGAAGGCAAGCTTGTCCAGATCTGCCTGAACTGCCTTCAAAGTCTTGTGGGCGGCCTGAGAGACCTCCAACGCTGGACCTTCCTTAGCCGGATTCGGCGAAACGTTCCGCAATTCCGAAGCGGCTTCGGAGATCAGCCGCCAAACCCGCTGAACAAAGCGATGAGCACCCTCGACGCCGGCCTCGGACCAGATCACATCGCGATCGGGCGGCGAATCGGAAAGGACGAAGAAGCGGGCCGTGTCGGCGCCATAGGATGAAATGATATCGTCGGGATCGACGACATTCTTTTTAGACTTCGACATTTTCTCGATCGAGCCGATGCGGGCCTCCTGACCGCTCGACAGGAGGTAAGCTCTCCGGGCTCCATCCGCCTCCTCGATGCGCAGATCGGCCGGAGCCACCCATTCGCGCGTCAGGCCATCGCCGATGCTGTAGGTTTCGTGCACGACCATGCCCTGGGTAAACAGACCCTTGAAGGGTTCCTTGATGTCGACGTGGCCAGTCTCGCGCATCGCACGCGTGAAGAAACGCGAGTAGAGCAGATGCAGGATCGCATGTTCGATGCCGCCGATATACTGGTCGACCGGCAGCCACTTGTTTGCAGCCGCGACATCCGTCGGATTGTCTTCCCAAGGCGCTGTAAAGCGGGCGTAGTACCAGCTGGAGTCGACAAATGTGTCCATCGTATCCGTCTCGCGACGGGCATCCTTGCCGCAGCATGGGCAGGCCACATGGCGCCAGGTCGGGTGGCGGTCGAGCGGGTTGCCCGGCTTGTCGAAGGTAACGTCATCGGGCAGACGAACGGGAAGATCCGCCTTCGGGACGGGCACGACACCACAATCCTCGCAGTGAATGACCGGGATCGGGCAGCCCCAATAACGCTGGCGTGAAATACCCCAGTCGCGCAGGCGGAAGTTCACCTTGCGCTCACCCTGGGGGGCGTTACCCAGGGTCTGGTTCGACAGACGGTTCGCGACTTTCTCGAAGGCTTCTGCGGTCGACAGGCCATCCAGGAAGCGAGAGTTGATCATCACGCCGTCGTCGGTGAAGGCGGTGTCTCCAACCGCGAAGGTGGCTGCGTCGTCGTCTTTCGGCATCACTACGGGAACGACGGGCAGATCATACTTGCGCGCAAAATCAAGGTCGCGCTGGTCGCCGGACGGGCAACCGAAGATCGCACCGGTGCCGTATTCCATGAGAACGAAATTGGCGACATAGACCGGAAGTTCCCAGCTGGGGTCCAGCGGATGCTTGACGCGGATGCCGGTGTCGATCCCCTTCTTCTCCGCGGTTTCCAGCGCGGCGAGGGAGGTGCCAGCATGCCGGCATTCCTGGCAGAAGGCATCGACGTCGGGATTGCTCGCCGAGACTTCGCGGGCCATGGGATGGTCGGCTGCGATCGCGAGGAAGGATGCACCGAACAGGGTGTCTGGACGGGTTGTGTAAACCGTGACTTCCTTCTCGGCACTGCCGGAGGCCACTTCCCAACGGACCAGCATGCCTTCGGAACGACCGATCCAGTTCTTCTGCATCAGCCGGACCTTTTCCGGCCACTGGTCGAGTTCATCGAGTGCGTCAAGCAGATCCTGGCTGAAGTCAGTGATCTTGAAGAACCACTGGGTCAGTTCGCGTTGCTCCACCAGCGCGCCAGAACGCCAGCCACGGCCATCGATGACCTGCTCGTTGGCGAGCACGGTCATATCTTCGGGATCCCAGTTGACCTTGGAATTCTTGCGGTAGACCAGTCCCTTTTCCATAAAGTCGAGAAAGAGGTGCTGCTGGCGATGGTAGTAGTCGACGTCGCAGGTTGCGAACTCGCGAGACCAATCGAGCGACAGACCCATGGATTTCAGCTGGCCGCGCATGGTGGCGATGTTTTCATAGGTCCAGGCCTTCGGATGAACCTTGTTCTTCATTGCAGCGTTTTCGGCGGGCATGCCGAAGGCATCCCAACCCATCGGATGGAGGACGTTATAGCCGCGCGCGCGCTTGTAGCGGGCCACGACATCACCCATCGCGTAATTGCGCACATGGCCCATGTGGATGCGTCCCGACGGATAGGGGAACATCTCAAGCACGTAATACTTCTCGCGCGGGTCCGCGTTGTCAGTCTCGAAGACCTTCTCCTCGGCCCATTTGGCTTGCCAACGGGGCTCGGCGTCGCGCGGGTTATAACGTTCGGTGGCCATGGTTTGCAGTTCCGGAAATAGCGTCAAAAAGGAGGGCTGACCTTCATCATGAAACCGGCCAAGCGTCAAGTTTTTGAGGTGCTTCCCTGATCCTCGATCGCAGTGTCTTGTCAGGCGGCACAGAGACCCTTAACCCATTATGCAGATGCCCGAGACACCTATTCGCGGGAATGATGACGAGGATTAGTCATGTCTGTTGAAGAGAGACTGGGCGAGGTTCGCTCAAAGATCGCCATAGCAGCTCGCGAAGCGGGTCGTGAGCCGGATTCGATTACGCTTGTTGCTGTCTCAAAGACCTTTGATGCGCCAGACATTCAGCCGGCGATCGATGCGGGACAAAGGGTCTTTGGTGAAAACCGGGTCCAGGAGGCGCAAGGCAAGTGGCCGTCGCTGAAGGCAAAAGCGCCAGATATCGAACTCCATCTCATTGGTCCGCTGCAGTCGAACAAGGCTGCAGACGCAGTTGCGCTGTTTGATGTCATCGAAAGTGTGGACCGCGAAAAGATTGCCCGTGCGCTGGCCGCTGAAATGGCGGTGCAACGGTGCGCGCTGCGCGTCTATGTCCAGGTCAACACCGGCATGGAGCCGCAAAAGGCAGGCATTGCGCCTGATGATGTGGCGAGCTTCGTGACACTGTGTCGCGCGGAACTGGGCCTGCAGGTAGAAGGGCTGATGTGTATTCCACCTGTCGAAGAGAATCCCGGCCCGCATTTCGCCCTGCTCGCAAAGCTGGCTGACGAAAACGGTGTGGCCAAGTTGTCGATGGGCATGTCTGGAGATTTCGAAACAGCCATCGGGTTCGGTGCCACCAGTGTTCGTGTCGGGTCTGCCATATTCGGCAGCCGCTGACCTGCAGGTTAGACCTTCGGCATAGCGCTTTGGTCTGGCTTCCCTCGCCGTGCCGGCAATCCTAATATTCCGATAAAGGCCGAACGGCCTGGGATACCTCGGGAGGGTTGCCATGCAAGACAGTTATCAGGACACCTATTCAGCCTGGGAAGCGGATCCGGACGCATTTTGGGCAGGTGCTGCGCAGGACATTCACTGGTTCACCCCGCCAACGACAACCTTCGACGGCAGCATTGGCGCCTATGGCCGGTGGTTCGTCGGGGGGGAGACGAATACCTGCTACAACTGTATTGACCGCCATGTTGTGGCGGGGCGGGGCGCCGAGACGGCAGTCATCTACGATAGTCCGATGACCGGCCAGACCGCACGTTACAGCTATGATGCGGTCTTGACCGAGGTCTCGGCGCTTGCTGGGGTCCTTCGCAACCATGGGGTCAGCAAGGGTGATCGAGTGATCATCTACATGCCGATGATTCCGGAAGCGGTTTTCGCCATGCTGGCCTGCGCCCGTATCGGCGCTGTGCATTCCGTCGTTTTTGGCGGTTTTGCCGCGCATGAACTTGCCACCCGGATCGATGATTCGGGTGCCAAGGTGGTGATTGGGGCGAGTTGTGGCCTGGAACCTGGCCGTATCGTTCCCTACAAGCCGCTTCTCGACCAGGCGATCGATATGGCGAAGGCCAAGCCGGACTATTGTCTGGTGTTGCAACGGGACCAATATCACGCGCCGCTGCGCTACGAGCATGGCGATGTTGATCTCGCCCAGGCGATCGAGCAGGAAAAACTGACGGGCACAAAAGTCGACTGCGTGCCGGTGGCGTCAACCGATCCGCTCTACATTCTCTACACATCGGGAACCACGGGACAGCCGAAGGGTGTCGTGCGCGACACGGGCGGTCATATGGTCGCGCTCAACTGGACCATGCGCAATATCTATGGCGTGAAACCGGGCGAGGTGTTTTGGGCTGCGTCCGACATCGGCTGGGTGGTCGGCCATTCCTATATCGTCTATGGTCCCCTGCTTGCCGGCAATGCGACGGTGATCTTCGAGGGAAAGCCTGTGGGGACGCCGGACGCGGGGACTTTCTGGCGCGTCGTCAATGATCATGACGTCAAGGTGCTGTTCACCGCGCCGACGGCTTTCCGAGCCATCCGGCGCGACGATCCTGATGGCGAACACATGACGCGCTACGATCTTTCAGGCCTGCGTGCGCTCTTCCTGGCCGGCGAGCGTGCTGATCCGGAGACACTGAAATGGGCGGAAGCCAAGCTCAAGATCCCGGTCATCGACCATTGGTGGCAGACGGAAACCGGATGGGCGATCGCAGCCAATCCCGCCGGCCTCGGTCTGCTTCCCGTCAAACACGGCTCACCTGCGAAGCCGATGCCGGGTTATGCGCTCGATGTTCTGGATGACGCCGGCCATCCAGTGCCCCATGGAACGCTGGGGAACATCGTTGCCAAACTTCCCCTCCCCCCCGGCTGCCTCGTCTCCTTCTGGAACGCCGAGGATCGTTTTCGGTCATCGTGTCTTGAGGAGTTTCCCGGTTACTACAAAACAGCGGACGCGGGGATCATTGACGAGGATGGCTATGTGTTTGTCATGGCGCGCACGGACGATATCATCAATTGCGCGGGACACCGTCTTTCGACCGGTGGCATGGAGGAAGTCTGTGCCATGCATCCTGATGTCGCCGAATGTGCCGTGATTGGCATTGCCGACGAGTTGAAGGGCCAGATCCCCTGCGGCTTCCTGGTGTTGAAGAAGAACGTCCACCGCGACCATGCCGTCATTGCGAAGGAAGTTGTTCAGCTCGTACGCGATGAGATCGGTCCTGTTGCCGCTTTCAAGATGGTGCTGATGGTCGATCGGCTGCCGAAAACTCGATCCGGTAAGATCCTACGGGGAACCATGCAGAAAATCGCTGATGGTTTGCCTTGGAAGATGCCGGCGACGATTGATGATCCCGCCATTCTCGACGAAATCACAGCGGTTCTGCAAGCGCATGGGCAAGTGCCGTCGGCCGGCAAGGTTGCCGTCGGCTGACGGCGTTCTTTTTGCAGGTGAGCTTTGCCCAAAAGAAAACCCCGGTCACCAGATGGTGCCGGGGTCCTGATGTCGCGCTCGTTTGAAAGCTTAGTACTGGTCGTCTTCGTCGTCGTTGCGACGGTCGGACTTGAGCGACTGCAGCTTGGCGAAAACGGCGTTGGCGTCGATTTCCTTTTCCTTCTCTTCCTCGCGGCCATAGCCGAAGGGGAGATTTTCGGTTTCGCTGGTCGATTGAAGCGTGGCGCCGAGTTCGGCAGCGGTCGGAAGCGGACGACCCTTTGATGCCTTTTCCACTTCCAGGTCGAGGTCGATCTGGCTGCAAAGGCCGAGGGTGACGGGGTCCATCGGCGCCAGGTTGGTCGAGTTCCAGTGCGTGCGCTCGCGGATCTGTTCGATCGTCGACTTGGTCGTGCCGACGAGGCGCGAAATCTGGGCGTCCTTCAGTTCCGGATGGTTGCGCACCAGCCAGAGAATGGCGTTGGGACGATCCTGGCGCTTGGAGACCGGGGTGTAGCGGGGGCCGCGGCGCTTGGAGTCGGGAACCCGGACCTTCGGCTCGGAGAGCTTCAGTTTGTGGTTCGGGTCCTTCTCGGCCTTGACGATCTCGTCGCGCGACAGCTGGCCGGTGGCGATCGGATCGAGACCCTTGATGCCCTGCGCTGCTTCGCCGTCCGCGATCGCCTTGACTTCGAGCGGGTGCAGTTTGCAGAACTGCGCAATCTGGTCGAATGACAGCGCGGTGTTGTCGACGAGCCAAACGGCGGTCGCCTTCGGCATGAGCAGTGTCTGGGCCATGGATACAATCCTTCTGAACGTCCGCGCCGGTTGTCGCGGGCCGTGGGTTTAAACCACTATTTCCGGGAATTCGGCGTCCTTATAGCGATAATGTAACGAAATTGCAATTCTCCAAGACACGAATGACCTTTGTCTAATTGCTGGCTGAATTTCTCCTGATATGAATAGCCGCGATAGGCCGGGGAGGACGGTCCTGGTCATTTGGAGTGGCCCGTCAACATGGGAGGAATTCATGTCAGCCAAAACCTATCCGGTGCTGAAATCGGCGAAGGCGCAAGCACTGATCGATGAGGACAAGTACCTGAAGTGGTACGAGGAAAGCATCGAGAACCCGGAAAAGTTCTGGGGCAAGCACGGCAAGCGCATCGATTGGTTCAAGCCCTATACCAAGGTGAAAAACACCTCGTTCAAGGGAAAGGTGCCGATCAAGTGGTTCGAAGACGGCCTGACGAACGTCTCCTACAACTGCATCGACCGTCACCTGAAGACGCATGGCGAACGTGTGGCGATCATCTGGGAAGGTGACAACCCGTATATCGACAAGAAGATCACCTATAACGAGCTTTACGAGCATGTTTGCCGGATGGCGAATGTCTTGAAGAAGCACGGTGTGAAGAAGGGCGATCGCGTTACCATCTACATGCCGATGATCCCGGAAGCTGCCTATGCCATGCTCGCTTGCGCGCGCATCGGGGCCGTTCATTCAGTGGTTTTCGGCGGCTTCTCGCCTGAAGCTCTGGCCGGCCGTATCGTCGACTGTGAATCCACCTTCGTGATCACATGTGACGAGGGCGTGCGTGGTGGCAAGCCGGTACCTCTTAAGGAAAATACCGATATCGCCATCGACATCGCTGCGAAGCAGTATGTCATCGTCAATAAGGTTCTCGTCGTGCGCCGCACCGGCGGCAAGATCGGCTGGGCTCCTGGCCGCGACATCTGGCATCACCAGGAGATGCATACGGTCAAGGCCGAATGCCCGCCGGTCAAGATGAAGGCGGAGGACCCGCTGTTCATCCTTTACACGTCCGGCTCTACGGGCAAGCCAAAGGGCGTAATGCATACGACCGGCGGTTATCTCGTTTATGCCTCGATGACGCACGAATATGTCTTCGACTACCACGACGGGGACATCTACTGGTGCACCGCCGATGTGGGCTGGGTGACAGGCCATTCCTACATCGTCTACGGCCCACTCTCGAACTGCGCCACCACGCTGATGTTCGAAGGCATTCCCACCTTCCCCGACCAGGGCCGGTTCTGGGAGGTCATCGAGAAGCACAAGGTGAATATCTTCTACACGGCGCCGACGGCGATCCGTTCGCTGATGGGTGCCGGTGACGATTTCGTGAAGCGTTCCGACCGCTCATCGCTCCGTCTGCTCGGCTCTGTCGGTGAGCCGATCAATCCGGAAGCCTGGGAGTGGTATTACAACGTCGTCGGCGAACAGAAGTCGCCCGTGGTTGATACCTGGTGGCAGACAGAAACCGGCGGGATCATGATCACCCCCCTGCCCGGCGCGACTCCGCTGAAACCCGGCTCTGCGACCCGTCCCTTCTTCGGCGTCAAACCTGAACTGGTCGATAACGAAGGCAAGGTGCTGGAAGGTGCGACCGACGGCAATCTCTGCATCACGGACAGCTGGCCGGGCCAGGCACGCTCGGTGTATGGGGATCATGAGCGCTTCGTTCAGACCTACTTTTCGACCTACAAGGGCAAGTACTTCACTGGTGACGGCTGCCGGCGGGATGAGGATGGGTACTATTGGATCACGGGGCGCGTTGATGATGTGCTGAACGTATCCGGGCACAGACTTGGCACCGCCGAGGTCGAATCAGCCTTGGTTTCGCACCATCTGGTCTCGGAAGCTGCAGTTGTGGGCTACCCGCACAGCATCAAGGGCCAAGGCATCTATTGCTATGTGACATTGATGTCTGGTCATGAGGGCAACGAGGCTCTGCGGGCCGACTTGGTCAAGCATGTGCGGTCCGAGATCGGGCCGATCGCAAGCCCGGACAAGATCCAGTTTGCGCCGGGACTTCCGAAGACCCGATCTGGCAAGATCATGCGACGCATTCTGCGAAAGATTGCCGAGGATGATTTTGGAGCTCTCGGCGATACGTCGACGCTTGCTGATCCGGCTGTCGTCGATGACCTGATTGCGAACCGACAGAACCGCAGCGCCTGATTGGCGATGACATGATCCGGCGTTTTATGGACGCCGGATTTTATTAGCATCTGCGCACTAAAAAGCCCGAAGGTTGATTGCAACCTTCGGGCTTTTGAATTCATGCGTTGATCGATCGGCATAAACGATTGAGAATGTCGTCGCCGAGTTGCCTTACTCGGCCGAATCTGCGGATTCAGCGTTCAGAAGGCCGTATTTCTGTTCACCAATTTTTCCGAGAAGATCCAATTGGGTCTCCAGGAAGTCGATGTGGCCCTCTTCGTCCATGAGCAGCGTTTCAAAAAGCTTCATCGAAACATAATCGCCTGCAGCGTGACAGATGTCGCGCGAGGCCTTGTAGGCGGTGCGGGCGTCATATTCGCCTGCAAGATCGGCTTCCAGCACTTCCTTGACGTTCTGGCCGATGCGCAACGGCGCGACTGTCTGCAGATTGGGGTGACCCTCGAGGAAGATAATGCGGTCGATGATCTTGTCGGCGTGCTGCATTTCCTCGATCGATTCGGCGCGCTCTTTCTTGGCGAGCTTCGTATAGCCCCAATCGTTGAGCAGGCGGTAGTGCAGCCAGTACTGATTGACAGCGCCGAGTTCGAGAAACAGCGCTTCGTTGAGCTGCTCAATGACCTTTGGATCACCCTTCATCTTTATCGTCCTTTACGTGATTGGAATTGGGGAACACTAGCGTCGGCAGCCCAATCTGTCGAGACCTCTTTTAGAAGGATTCTAATTTTGGCGACGGCGCCGCAGATCGCTTCGCAGAATGGTGACGGACAGGATGCCAGGTTTCAGCTTCTGCGATTCACAACAGGGCAATCACTCATGAAACGCCAATGTGACTAATATAGGAAAAGATAGCGGGGAGTGAACTCAGCCCGCGCGGCGGGCCGCAAGCATGGTCTGGCGACGCTCCGCGAGAGCTGCCTTCTGCTCTTCATGGAATTGCTTCAGGCGCTCCATGAAATTGACGACCTTGATTTCCTCGGTCTTGCGCGCAGCGTGATATTCAGCGGTGGTCTTGATGATCAGGTCGACGACATTTGGGAAACAGCCGCAGCAGCGGCCACGTTTACCCATGGCGTGATAGACCTTGCCTGGAACGATCAACTGCCAACAGTCTTCATCCAGCAGTTCATTGATGACTGCCTTGATGTCCTTGTCGGTTATGTAATTGCAGCTGCAGACCAGCATGGGATCGGAGACCGTCAAACATGACACTTACTCTCTCCTTTCTGGTAAACCTAATGCTCTTTGTCAAGAAAATTCGCGGACACGCCAGTGACCCCTGCGTCAATGGAAATTTCTGCCCTTGGGCAGGAGATCGGCCATAGCGCTTCGCCGTGGATGGCCGGGAGGTGGTGCTGCAACTGCCATAGGCTGCTTCTCCCGCTCGCTCTGGCGCTGATCGACGCCCGGCTTTCTGACCTCGTCAGCATGCGCCAAAGTATCAAATCCGGCCAAATCCTTTTGCAACAGGCCGAGACGTTGCGTGGCATCGACCAGATGATCGGCCACAATGTGAATCACACCATGAGCCTTTTGCAGGCGACCGCGAAGCGAAACGAGGCGGGCGCCCATCACGACAGGCCGGTAACGCTCGAAGATCTTCGGCCAGACGATGACATTGGCCGTGCCCGTTTCATCTTCCAAGGTCATGAAGATCACCCCTTTCGCCGAGCCGGGCCGTTGGCGCACCAGGACAAGGCCGGCCACGGTGACTTTGGCGCCGTGGGGCAGGGTTTCCAGATCCGAAGCCGATTTCAACCCGGCTCTCCGCATGTCGGGACGCAGGAAGGAGATGGGATGAGCCTTCAGCGAGAAGGTCAGCGTCCGGTAGTCGCTTAGAACCTCCTCGCCCGGCAGCATGCGTGGCAAAGTGACCTCGGCCTCCAGCTGTAGATTTTCGAGTGGTCCTGTCTCGAAAAGCGGCAGGACTTCGATGGCCGCTTCTGCATCGAGTGCCTGGGCTGCCCAGAGCGCGTCACGGCGGGACAGACCGAGCGAGGAAAAGGCGTCGGCATCGGCGAGCTTTTCGATTGTGCTCCGGGGAAGGCGGGTGCGAAGCCAGAGATCACGGACAGAGTCGTATCCCCTGCCCCTGCAGGCAATGAGATGGTCCATATCCGCTTGCGACAGGCCCTTGATCTGGCGAAAGCCGAGACGAACGGCCTTCTTGGTTTTGATGACAGTCACCATCGAACGATGACGTGGAGCCATCCGGTTCGGATCAAAAGCAGCGTCTTCCTCGGAACCGGCTTCAAGGCTGCAGTCCCAGGTCGAATGATTGATATCCACGGGTCTCATGTCGACACCATGTTCACGAGCGTCTCGCACCAACTGGGCGGGCGCGTAAAAACCCATGGGTTGGGAATTCAGGATAGCGGCGCAGAAAACGTCAGGGTAATAGGCCTTGAACCAGCAGGAGACATAAACCAGTAAGGCAAAGGAGGCGGCATGGCTTTCGGGAAAGCCGTATTCGCCGAAACCTTCGATCTGGCTGAAACAGCGGGCGGCAAATTCTGGGTCGTATTTGCGTTCGACCATGCCTTCGATCATGCGCTTCTGAAAACTCGAGACCTGACCGGTGCGGCGGAAAGTTGCCATTGCGCGGCGAAGCTGGTCTGCTTCTGCAGGCGTGAAACCCGCTGCCGTAATGGCAATCTGCATTGCCTGCTCCTGAAAGAGAGGCACACCCAGCGTGCGCTTCAGAACGCCGCGTAGTTCCGGGCTCGGATAATCTATCTTCCGGCCAGCAAGTTCGTCCTCCCGGCGCTTAAGATAGGGATGAACCATGTTGCCCTGGATCGGGCCAGGTCGGACAATGGCGACTTCGATGACGAGGTCGTAGAACTTTCGGGGTTTGAGCCTTGGCAGCATACTCATTTGCGCCCGGCTCTCGATTTGGAAGACGCCGAGCGTGTCGGCTCGGCAGATCATGTCATAAACCTCGGGACACTGCTGCCCGTTGACCGAGGCGAGGTTCTCGTGGCGATCATAATGTTCTGCCAGAAGCGTAAACGCCTTGGCGAGGCAGGTGAGCATGCCGAGTGCCAGCACGTCGATCTTGAGGATCTTCAGCGTGTCCAGATCATCCTTGTCCCACTCCACCATGTAACGACCATCGGCCGTATTCATGATCGGAACGACCTCGTCCAGCCGGTCGCGGGTGATGACGAAGCCGCCAACATGCTGGGATAGGTGGCGTGGAAAGCCCTGGAGAGCTTGAGCATAAGCCAGCACCCGCCGCGCGGTCGGATCCTTCAGGTCGAGCCCGGCAGCATTGGCCTGATCTTCGGTAAAATCGCTGGTCCACCAGCCCCAGATCGAACCGGCCAGTGCTGACTGGACATCCTCTGACAAGCCGAAAGCCTTGGCCACTTCACGGCCAGCCGAGCGAGCCCGATAGCTGATAACGGCAGCGGTGAGTGCCGCATGTTCTCGTCCATAAGTTTCATAAATGAATTTGATCACCTCTTCCCGCTTCTCGTGTTCGAAGTCCACGTCGATATCGGGCGGTTCGTCACGTTCGGTGGAAATGAAACGGTCAAACAGAAGCGTGGTGTTTTCCGGGTTGACCTCGGTGATGCCGAGGCAGAAGCAGACCGCAGAATTGGCCGCCGATCCCCGACCCTGGCAGAGGATGCCGACGCTGCGCGCATGGCACACGATGCGGTAGACGGTAAGGAAATAGGGTTCGTAACGCTTTTCCGCGATGAGCTTCAGCTCGTAATCGAGTAGACCCTGAACTTTTTTCGGAATGGTCCCGGAATAGCGGTTTCTCGCGCCTTCATAGGTCAGCCGGCGTAAGGCCAGTGCAGGCGATTCGCCACCGAAACTCTCATCGGGATATTGATGGGCGAGTTCATCGAGTGAAAAACAAAGCCGGCTAAAGAACTTTGCATTGTTGACGATCGCCTCCGGATATTCCTTCAGCAATCGTGCCATTTCGCGACCGCTCTTTAGATGGCGTTCTGCATGAGCGTGGAGCCGGAAGCCTGCCTCTGTCACTGCGACATGCTCACGGATGGCGACCAGCACATCGGCAAGCGGTTTGCGCTCCGGTGCGTGATAAATGGCGTCATTGGTGGCGATGAGTGGCAGGCGCAAGTTTTGGGCGATCAACTCCAGTTCGGCAAACGTCTTGCGGTCGAGACCATCATGACGTGGGGTGAGTGCCACATAGAGTTTTTCCTTCAAGGCCGGCAGAAGACGCTGAAGGCGGAGCTCAAAAGCACTGGCATGAGTGACCTCCGGCAAGGGGGGCGGCATGGCGACAAAAAGGAGATTTCCAGACCATTGCATGAGGTCTGCCTCGTAGAGCGTGCACACACCTTTCTGCGAGCGCAGGTTTCCAGCGCTCAAAAGTCGACAGAGGTTGCCCCAGCCTTTCCGCTCGATGGGATAAGCAAGCAGTTCCGGCGTGTCGTCGGCGAAGACGAGACGTGCCCCGGGTCGAAAGGCAAGACCCTTCTGTTTGGCCGAGGCATGCAGGCGAACGACACCGGCGACCGTATTCACATCGGCAAGACCGATGCCGCCAAGACCGAGGTCAAGGGCCTGTAAGACGAGTTCCTCGGCGTGGGATGCCCCATCGAGGAAGGAGAAATTGCTCTTCAGACCGATCTCGTAAAAACAGGGGCCGGGTGCCGCAAAAGAGGATGTCACGAGAACATCCCCTGAAGAAACCATGTAGGCCGGATCGTTGTCTCTCGTTCGTAGAGTCCCTTTCGGTACAGCCAGTATCGTTGACCTATGGTGTCTTCGATGCGGAAATAGTCACGTGGGGCGGCATCCTGGCCATCGGCCCACCATTCGGGCGTCAGCCGCTCTGGACCTTCGGCGCGGGCGATGCGACGCTGCACCCGTCTCCAGCGAAAGCTGGCGGGTGGGCCATCCGGAACGGCGGACATCACCTCTACCTCTTCGGGACGCGCGAGAAGACGCAGCGGTCGTAAACCGCGGACGGGCGGTTTCATGCTTTGTTCGATGGCGTGTCGGCGGCCCAGTGTCTTCAATCCGTCGGTGAGCGGGGCATGGTTCGCTGCGCGATCCGGCCAATGACTGGCGAGTGACACCGGCAGTCGAAGCGCCCTCTCCCCAAGGCGCGCAAACACCTGATCAAGGAAACGGGCGAGATGTTCACCCTCCTCTTCCTCTTCGACCAGGCCTGCCTGGTGGATTTCAAAGGGTTCACTCAACAGCACATTGAGACGCAGCAGCTCGAAACCGAAGCCTGCCTCCAGCTCGTCATTGAGGACGGAGAGGCGATCCTTGAACAGCGCCTTTATACGATGAGGATCGCGCAAAGGAGCGGAGGTGCCGACTTCGATGCGAAAGACGCGGCCGTCGACGCGAAAGATCAGCAATTCGAACAGGCGCCCGCCTTCATTGCGGGCTTCCAGCGAAACTTTCAGGCCTGCAGCCAGGCGCCCTGCAAGGTCCAGGATATGATCTTCGGCGACGATCGGTTCTGCCAACCGCCGTTCTGCCGAGAGCAGTGCCGGCATTCGGCGGGGTGAGATGGGCTCTCCCTCCCGACCCAAAACCTGATCCAGCCGCAGCAGGGGCGCACGACCAAAGCGACGGGTGATGGGCGCGCGGGCAGCTCCAATGAGATCGCCGACGGTTTTCAGACCGACTCTTGCCAGATCCATGATGGTTTGCGGCTCAAGACGAAGGGCTGCCATCGGCAATGGGTTCAACAGGGCTGAGGCTTCTGGTCCGGCAATCACACGCGGCCCTGCGAACCGACTGGAGGCCCGCGCAAGACCCGGCGTCGGGGCGACTGACAGCTGCACGGCAAGGCCAAAAGCAGACAGCCGCCCGGCAAGGTCATCGACGAGACAGGTTTCACCGCCGAACAGATGGGCGCAGCCGGTGATATCGAGTGCTAGACCGTCGTCGCCATCCAGTGCCACCAGCGGTGTGTAGCGATCACACCAATCGGCGATCGCCTCAAGAAAGGCTCGATCCGCTGCCGGATCGGCTTCGACCACATCCAGACTGGCACAGATGGCCCGGGCCTCTGCCAAACCCTGGCCGACGCGCAGGCCAAAACTCTCAGCCATCTCATCCAGCGCTGTCAACCGCATGGTATTGGCAGCACGGGCGGCACAGACGAGCGGCGTCCTTTCAGGATGCCCGGTTGAGCATGGGGCCGAACGCCACGACAGACCCCAGCGCCTGCGTGCGATGCGATCGGTCGCGAGCCGTGGAAAGTAGAGGGAGAGGATCCGGCGATCCGATGCCGGATGTTCCGGTATCAGCGAGGGGGTGAAGGCGGCGGTCATCAGGGTTCCACTCCAGGATGAGCTCGGTCTGTCCCGGAAATCGGGACTTCTCGGCAAGGATACGAAAAGCAGGAAACCCGATGCTGCCGCCCAGCAGGGTTCCGTTGGCGAGAATACGCGCCGCCGCCGGCGCGGTTTGGACAGACAAACGAAGCGAGGCGCTGGAGGCCTCTTCTTCTCCTGCCTGCCGCAGCACAAACAACCTGCCACCCGTGCCCCGCGCCTTGAGGCTAAGGCGCCGGCTCTCGGTCAGGCCGAATTTCTTTGGATTGCCGTGCACCTCGAGCACGACGCTGGAAAAGGCGCGGGAAACCAGTGCGGCTTCCGCCAGCCAAAGCGCGTCTTCGATGCGGCGTGGCAGTGCGTGAACCAGTTCTGCGGGATCCAACCCGAAATCCACGAGGCCTGGGGCATAGACCAGACCCGCCTCTCGTACGACATCCGGATCAGCGATGAAAAGCAGGCGTTTAGAGCCACCCTTTGCCGCCTTATCGCCACCCATGATTGCCAGTGCCAGCGCAAACCCGGTGGTGGTACCGGCCTGCTGAAGTCGTTCACCGCGCAGCTCCACCATCAGACCGGACATCAGCAGTTCCACCATCAGATCGTCGAACCGGAGCGTCGAGGGGAATAAGTCAAAACCCTCACGCCCTGCCCTGCCCTGCGTTCCGGCTTGCCCCTCCTTGTCAAGTCCTGCTGCCAGACGAGCGGCATGGTCCGGCTTTCCCTCAATGCGGGCAATTGTTTGCCGCAGGGCAAAAAGCTCTCCATGCGCCTGAGGGCCAAGGCCCATGACGATCTCTCCTATCCCGGATGTTCTCTATATGTTCTTAGAGATTCCAGAGCTGGACAAAAGAGTCAACCGGATTCGAATAAGAATTTATTCCTCTTCGGGATTTGCTCTCGAAATGATCGGGCAAAACGCCTATATCTTCAACCAGTAAGGAGTAATCATGGCCCGTATTGACCAGAGCGAGGATTGGCGCGAACGCCATGCCCCGACGATCAGCACGTTCGAGTCGCTGGCGATCGAGGCCTATGGCCATCTGCCGCAGGAATTCCGCGACCTGACCAAGGATCTCATCATCGAGATCACTGATTTTCCGACGGATGAAGTGTTTGAGGACATGGCGCTGGAAACGCCTTTCGACCTACTCGGCCTGTTCGAGGGGCGGGGCATATCCGAACGCTTCACCATGGAAACTGGGATGATGCCGAACCGTATCACGCTGTATCGTCGGCCCATCCTCGATTATTGGGCCGAAAACGAGGAGGCGCTGGGGGATATCATCACCCATGTCCTGATCCACGAGATCGGCCATCACTTCGGCCTCTCCGATGACGACATGGAGCGGATCGAGGAAAGCGCAGAAGAAGCCGCAGCGACGGATCGCTAAGCCTCTCCGCTCACGCCCTCACCCCTCACGGCTGACTTGCAAGCAGCGTCCTTAACGCGGGACGTGATCCGCAAGAAACGGGTGGGCGAAGCCCGCAGCCGGCGCCTATCACCGATCTCCCAACCAAGGAGATCATCATCATGAACAGTCTTAACGGCAAGGTTGCCATCATCACCGGCGCATCCTCGGGTATTGGTCTCGCGACGGCGCGCCTCTTTGCAGAATGCGGTGCCGCTGTTGTCCTGAACGCTCGGGGTGTGGGGGCCCTTGACGATGTCGCTTCGCAAATCCGGCGGTCCGGCGGCCGTGCCGTGACCGTTCCGGGAGACGTGGCCCAAACCGAGACGCATACGAAAATGGTGGAGGCAGCGCTTGGCCATTTCGGCCGCCTCGACATCGCGATCAACAATGCCGGCACTGTTGGAAAGATCGCTTCCCTCGCCGAACTTGATACGGAAACGTGGCACGACGTGATCAATGTCAACCTGACCTCTGCCTTTCTGGCTGCTCGCACGCAGATCCCGGCCATGCTGCAGACGGGCGGCGGTGCCCTTGTCTTCCTCTCCAGCTTCGTGGGTACGAGCGTTGGCCTCCCGGGAATGGCGGCCTATGGTGCTGCCAAGGCCGGATTGATGGGACTTGTGAAGGGGATCACGGCGGATTACGGGGCCGAGGGCATCCGGGCCAATGCGCTGCTTCCGGGCGGAACCGATACGTCCATGGCCGGAGACCAAGCGCAGAAGGACTGGGCAGCCTCGCTTCATGCGCTCAAACGGATCGCGCAACCGGAAGAGATCGCCGCGGCCGCACTTTTCCTCGCCGGACCGATGGGAAGTTTCGTTGCCGGCTCGGCGCTCTACGCGGATGGCGGCAATGCTGCGGTGAAGTAGTCATGCTGCTGCGTTTCCGCCCCATGGGCTGGTCTCAGTCGACATGCCGGAAACTGGACCGGTAGGCTGCGGGACTCGTCGAAAGGCGGCTGCGGAAATGATGGCGCAATGTCGCCGGTGTGCCGAAGCCTGAGGCAAGGGCAACGTCATCGACAGAGATTGTAGCCTGCCGCTCCAAAAGATCGCAGGCTCGGCGCAGCCGGCGGATAAGGAGATATTCGCCGGGACTGCTGCCGGTAAGGTCGCGGAAACGGCGTTGAAATGTTCGCGCACTCATTCCGGCGCGGGCAGCCATTTGCGCAAGGCTCACTTCCTGATGCAAGTTCGCGTCGATCCAATCGATCAGCGGACCAAGTCGCTGCCCCTCATGTTCTCTGGGCACGGGTGTCACGATGAATTGTGCCTGCCCGCCTTCACGATGCGGCGGTACGACCAGGCGTCTCGCAACGCTGTTGGCCGCGTCAGCGCCAAAATCGCGCCGCACGACATGCAGACACAGGTCAATGCCGGCGGCACTTCCTGCAGCGGTCAGGACGTCGCCCTCGTCGATATAAAGGACATCAGCATCAACGTGGATCTCGGGGTAAAGCGTTGCGATCGCTTCGGCATAACGCCAGTGTGTCGTGGCCCGGCGACCATTGAGCAGGCCAGTGGCAGCCAGCACCGCGGCACCGGAACACAGCGACATCAGACGGGCACCCCTCGCATGGGCGGTGCGTAAGGCGTCAAGTAACGGGACTGGAACGGGTTCGTCGATTCCGCGCCAACCCGGCACGACGATCAGGTCCGCCTCCTCCAGCATACCCAATCCACCTGTCGTTGTGGCGGTCAGGCCGCCTGCGGCGCGTAGGGGGCCCGGCTCGATTGCAGCCGTCGCATGGCGATACCAGTTTGTGCCCATCTCCGGACGGGCCAATCCGAAGACTTCTACGGCAACACCGAATTCGAAAGTGCACAGTCCGTCATAGGCGAGGGTTACAACGCGCGGGCCGGTGAGCGGAGAGCACGACAGGGGAGGCGTCTGTGGCGGGATTGGCGTGATCTTTGTGCATGTTGTCATTCTCGCCAGTTTCGCGGAAAGCCTCGAAAAGGCAAGATCCGATCGTGTCCATCCGAAAGGAGCTTTTATGTTCAGCATTGTCAGTGAAGTGCCCGCCGCCGAATCTGCTCTTGTCGCAGCCCATTATGCCGCTCGGCTTTCCTTCGAGACGGATTGTTGGGACGTGAATCATGCATTGACCACGGGAAAATCCGACTTCGTGCTGCTTGATGTGCGTGGGCCGAAGCTGTTCGAGGTTGCGCATGTGCCGGGTGCCATCAATCTGCCGCATGGCAAGATGACCGAACGAAAGATGGCGGAATGGCCCGAAGATACGCTCTTCGTCGTCTATTGCGCCGGGCCTCATTGCAACGGTACTGATCGAGCGGCGCTCAGACTCGCGCGGCTCGGTCGCAAGGTCAAGGTGATGATCGGCGGCATGACCGGCTGGGCGGATGAGGGTTTTGCCGTGGAAACCGGTGTCAGTGCCGCTGCCTGATGATGTGTGAGGCCAAAGGGCGGCTGGGAGGAGCCGCCCTTTTCTGGGCTATCGGGATCAGCGTTCCCGGTGCAAGACCATGCCGGCATGGTAGAGAATACCGTCGCGAAAATCGCCGTCAGCGGTAAAGCCCGTATCGTCCCAGTATTCGATATGGGAGCCGGTAACCTCGTAACGGCCGAGATAGGCGCGCTCACGATTGCCGCGGGCCTCGACATAGCGGTTGTCGGGCAGAAGTTCATGGCGGATATGCCGGTCCTCCGTCACCCACAGGCCGACATACGGATGGGTGGCCCGGGCTTCATCCGTCATGGCGCAAGCTCTCCCTTTCCCAGCACATCGGCAATGGTTTCGGGTTCGACGACCCAGGCATAGTTCAGCTCCTGGCGGATCTTCCAGGCGCCGTCTGTGCAGGTCCAGCCGAGCTGCGAACGGCCATCAAAGGCGAGCACTTCGCCATTCAGCCGCTCCAGACGACCGACAAAGCCGAGCGTGGTGGAGGCAACCTTGCCGTCGAGCAGCTGGTCATGGCCTGAGGTCAGCCCGTGACGGACGGAGCGGGCGGCATTTTGCAGATCTTCCCAATTGGCGCCGTAGCGGGCGGAATCGGTGAAGAGCTGCGTCTTGCCGGGGGCGAAGTTGTCGTAGAACACGCCCTTCGTCTGCTTCAGATCGTAATAGCGCTGCATCTTCGTGCCGAAGACAAAGGCAGGGTCGCCTTCGCGCCGTTCCCAGCCTTCCATGATCCAGTCGCGATGCAGTTCCAGCGGGCTTTCCGCGCCCGATGTGGCGCAAGCGGCGCCAGCGGCTGCTGCGGGTGTGAGAAAAATGGGGAAGGTGGCGAGGACAAGCGCGCCTGTTAGAATCGACCTAGTGTTGGTGGTCATTGGGAAATCCTCTCGTCTTGTGGGTCCGTGCGGATCGCGTCGCCGATGCAAGGGACCCTAGACGGATGGCGCTGTCGTCGGTATCCAGCTGACGATGACCAGATTGGTGAGTATAGCTTTACAATGATGCTGGATTTGAACCTGCTGCCGCTGTTTCTCGCCGTTGCCGAAGAGCAGAGCTTTGCTGCGGCCGCCCGCCGCCTCGGTGTCACCCGTTCCGCTGTCAGCCAGGGTGTTCAGCGGCTCGAAAATGCTTGCGGCATTGCGCTTGTCGTGCGCACCACGCGGAGCGTCAGGCTGACCGAAGCAGGGACAAAACTGCTGGCGATGCTCAGCCGTCCGATGGCGGACATCGGGGCGGCGCTGGAGGATCTCGGCGGCGATACGAGACCCGCTGGACATTTGAAGATTGCCGTCACCTCTATTGCGGACGCCTTTCTCTCCGGGCCGCTGCTCGGCAGCTTTGCCGAGGCGCATCCCGATATCACCATTGATGTGACGGTCACCGACGAGACCTGGGACATTGTCTCGCGCGGCTTCGATGCCGGCGTACGGCTGGGCGAGGTGATCGAAAGGGACATGGTCGCGATCCCGCTGACGGGCGAGCAATGCGAGGCAGTGGTTGCCTCACCCGCCTATCTTGCCAGTTACGGCGTGCCGCAACATCCGACGGAACTTGCCGGGCACCGCTGTATCGCCTGGCGACCGGCACCGGACGAGGTGCCGGCACCCTGGGAGTTCGAGGAGGCCGGACGCAGCTTCGAGGTGGCGATTAAGCCGCAGATCACCACCAACGATCTTCGATTGATGCTGCGCATGGCGGTCGCCGGCGCGGGGCTCACCTATGCCGTCCGCGAGACCTTCGAGCCCTTCATCGCAAGCGGAGATCTCGTGCCTGTGCTGGAAGCCTACCTGAAGCCCTACCCGGGCTTTTATCTCTACTTCCCTAACCGTCGGAACATGGCGCCAAAGCTTCGGGCTTTGGTCGATCATGTGCAGCGCTATCGGCGTGGCCAGAGTTGGGGTTGAAGACAGGCTCCATACTTGTGCTCATGCTACCAGATGGGCGAATTCGGCGATGACCTCTTCATAGACACGGCGCTTGAAGGGGACGATCAGGTCGGGAAGTTCCGTCATCGGTTTCCACGCCCAGGCGTCGAATTCCGGCTCGTGGCCGCCGGGGGGCGGGTTGATGGCGATCTCGCTCTCGTCGCCTTCGAAGCGGAAGGCGAACCAGCGCTGTGTCTGGCCGCGATACTTGCCCTTCAATCCGATGCCGATCAATTCTGCCGGCAGGTCGTAGTGGATCCAACGTCCTGCTTCCGCCAACAGGGAAACGGTCTTTATTCCAGTTTCCTCATAAAGTTCTCTGAGTGCGGCAGGCAAGGGATCTTCGCCAGGATCAATACCGCCTTGCGGCATCTGCCAGAGTTGTGGAGAGCCGTCATACTCGGAATTGCCGATCGGGATACGGCGCCCGGACCAGATGAGGCCGGCTTTATTGAGGACCATGATGCCGACGCAAGGGCGATAGGGCAGATCCTCAGCCTTGACCTCAGGTCTTGTGGTTTCGTTCTTGCTCATGATGTCCTCAAGGTCTGTTTTCATTGGCGAGCGCCGAAACGCCGACGAATTCGATGCCGCGGGCTACCGCCTCGTTTCGCCATTCGGCAACGGCTGCAATGGTTTCGTCAAAGGCGGCACCGACGCCGATCGCCTGGCCATTGCGACGGGCAATACGTTCCAATTCGTCCAACTTGGCGAGGATCGCCGGGCGATCCACCTGACCATCGATAACGACGTCGGCATAGGCATGCGGAAAGCCGATCGCCTTGGCAAAATCGCCCGACAACGACCGCGCTGTCGAACCGTCATCCAAGAACATAAGGCCGCGATTGCCAATGTCGCGCATGACAGGGTCCATGGCCTTGTCGTCGGCGAGAAAGCGGGCGCCCATATAGTTCATGATGCCGGTATAGTTGGTAATCTCAGCCATGGCCTTGTGCAAATTCGCAAGGTTACCAGCTGCCCGCTCTTCCGCGAGAAGTGTACCGCGACCGGGATCATTGGATGGATAATCAAAAGGCTCCATCGGAACCTGCAGGACGATCTCATGACCCTTGCGGCGTGCATCCTGCATCCAGCGCTGCAGGCTGTTTCCGGTGGCAGCAAATGCGAGGGTAATGTCTTCGGGCAGATCGCGGATAGCCTTCTGGCTGCCCGTCTGGCTGAGGCCGATGCCGCCGATGACGATGGCTATGCGGGTGCCGCGCGCACCTGACCAGGGGCGGGCGTAGAAATCGAAAGGTCTCAGACCGCTCGACGATATGATGGGCAGGTCGCCTTCGGCAGTTTGCTCAATCAGGTCTTCATTCGGCTGCCCGGCCAGCCGTGGATCCTGGGTCGTATTGGCGCCGATAATGACCGGACCCTTGCGGCCGGTCGGGGAGAATGTCGTGACGACGTTGCCATCTGAGGTCGTGGTGTGACGGATATTGGCGCCATCCTGGGGACCGCTCGTCCTGATGCCGGCGTTTTCGCTTGCAGGGGGGGCATCCGTTGGCGCTTCAGCGATTGGACCAGGCTCGGCTTGTGCCGCCGTCAGGCTGACCGGCGGATCGTGCCGCAGATGCAGGGGTGAAAGGGTTGTCCAAACAGAAAGACCGGCCAGGACGATGGCCGCGAAACCTGACGACAACGTCGAAAGGCGGAGGTACCGCTTTCTGCGGCCTTCGCCTTTTCGCTCAAGACCAAGCGGCCCATGCAAATCCATACGAGACTTCCAAGATCCTGACGGCTCTCAGACCCGACGCCTGCGCAACAAAACAGCCTGCGCAGGCGGTGGCTCCAGGTGTTTACTGCAGCGATGCCTTCTGCGGATCTGCCGGGAAGGCCGGATCCGTCTTGTTGCCGCGCAGCAGGTCCAGTGCATAGTTCAGCTGGATGTCATCCTTGGCTTCCGGCGGGACATAAGCGACGGAGCCTGAACCTTCCTCGGTCTCGGCATTGCCCTTGATATGACCGGGGAGAGAGGATTCGCCTTCCGTGCGCACCTTGCCCTGCAGATCTTCCGGCAGCGGCTGTTCAACCTTGATATCAGGCGTGATGCCGGTGCCCTGGATCGAGCGACCCGATGGCGTGTAGTAGAGAGCCGTTGTCAGGCGCAGCGCGCCCTTGTCGCCCATCGGGATGATGGTCTGAACGGAGCCCTTGCCGAAGGAACGCGTACCAAGCACGGTTGCCCGCTTCAGATCCTGGAGGGCGCCAGCGACAATCTCGGATGCCGATGCGGAGCCGCCGTTGACGAGCACGATAACCGGTTTGCCATCTGTGAGATCGCCTGCGGTCGCGTTGAAGCGGCGGGTGTCCTGCGGATCACGTGAGCGGGTGGAGACCACCTCGCCACGCTCCAGGAAGGCATCCGAGACGTAGATTGCCTGATCGAGCAGACCGCCCGGATTGAGGCGAAGATCGAGTACATAGCCCTTCAGCTTGTCGGCCGGGACTTCCTTCTTGATCTTCTCGATCGCTGCTTCCAGGTCGTCGTAGGTCTTTTCGGTGAAGGATATGACGCGGAGATAACCGACATCGCCCTCGACGCGCGACTTCACGGCGCGGATCGGGATGATTTCGCGATTCACGGTGATATCGATCGGCTTGTCGGCACCCTTCCGCAGAATCGTCAGCTTGATCGGTGTATTGACCGCACCACGCATCTTCTCGACGGCTTCCTCAAGCTTCAGCCCGCGCACGCTTTCGCCATTGATCTCGGAGATGAAGTCGCCGGCCAGGATGCCGGCTTTGGCGCCAGGCGTGTCGTCGATCGGGGTGATGACCTTGACCAGCTCTTCTTCCATCGTGACTTCGATGCCGATGCCGCCGAATTCGCCGCGGGTCTGGGTCTGCATGTCGGCCGCATCCTTGGCGTTCATGTAGACGGAGTGTGGATCGAGCGAGGTTAGCATGCCGTTGATGGCACTCTCGACCAGCTTGTTCTCATCCGGCGGCGTGACGTATTGGGCGCGGATGCGCTCGAAAACGTCGCCGAAAATCGACAGTTCCTTGTAGGTGGAATTGCCAGCAGCCTGTGCCGGAATCCCTGCGGAGTAGATGAGGCTCATCGCGGTTGCGCCCATCAGAGCGCCAACGAGGAGAAGAGAGACCCTACGAATCATTCTGTGCCTTTCCAGAATCGCCTCCGACCCACCAGGGGCGGGAATCAACCGGTTTACCGTCTTTTCGAAGTTCAATGTAAAGTGTCGGGCGATCTGTTTCCAGCGCCAATCCAGTGGCGCTTGCCACTCTTTTCTCTCCCATGGTCGCCAGCGGCTCCCCTGACAGTACAAACTTGCCTTGGCTCGTGCTGATCCGGTCCATGCCTGACAGCACCATATGATAGCCGTCGCCCGTGTTCAGAATGATCATCTGGCCGTAGCTTCGGAAATTTCCTGCAAAAACAACCCATGCATCCGCCGGCGCGGTCACAAGCGATCCCGGCTGCGATGCGATAACCACACCTTGAGCCTGGTGGCCGGTTCCGTCCGGATCGCCGAACTGCCGCAGTGTTTCTCCGGCAACCGGTAGTTCCAGTTTCTGCTTCAATTCGGAGAAAGGATATGCGGGCGCAATGCGGTTTTTATCGGGCAATTCGGAGCGTGCGATCTCGCGTGTCCGGGCCTTCTGCTCCTCGCTCATCTGGTCGCGTTTTGCCTCTTCGGCCTTGGCAAGTTCAGCTGCCTGTCGCACGGAGGTGATCTCGTTTTCAAGCGAGCGGATAAGGGCTTCCATGGTCGAAGCCCGTTCTGCAAGTGCCTCTGATTGCTTGCGTTCTGCCTGGAGCTGCAGCGAATTGGTGCGAGCCAGCCGATCGTTTTCCGCAATCAACAGATCCATGCGCCGCTCTTCTTCCTGACGGCTGGCCATGGCGGTTACAAGACCGTCCATTTCCTGTTTCCCGCTGTCTCGAAGGACAATCAACTCTTTGAGATCGTCGGCAAGCTTCTCCGTTTCATGACGGATGCCGGGAACCACCGCGCCCAGCAGGATGGCTGTACGGACCGAGCCGAGTGCGTCTTCGGGGCTGACGAGCAAAGCCGGAGGTGGATTGCGGCCCATGCGTTGAAGCGCTGCCAGGACTTCGGCCAGAACAGAGCGGCGTTCGCGGAAGGACTTTCGGATCGCATCCTCTCTGACACCGATCGAGGCGAGCCTTTTTTCTCCTTCACTGATCTGTTTTTCGATATCCTTGCGACGCTTTGCCGAGTCGATCAAAGCCGTCTTCAGGCTATCGGTGGTCTTGCTCAGCGCTTCGATGCTCTTCTCAAGCTCGGCAGCCTTCTCGCCAGACACCTGCATCGTGCGGGCGATTTCCTGCAGCTCACCGCTGACCTGGTCTCGTTTGGCCCTGAGTTCGAGCGTCGCATCGGTGGTCGCCGCCTCGGACGGGGTCTGGATGGCGGTGTCCACACTGGGCGGCACCGAGCCTGTCGATGTTTCCGGTTCGGCCGCCGTGCGCGCTTCCTGGGCCTCGATAGAGCTCGGTATCGTGGTCAGTCCACACGCCAGGAAAAGAGCGCGCAAAGTTGCGAGGCGCGATACGCGCCAAGACAATTTCCTGGTGTTTTTGGTGGCAAAGGCGTGCAAGGACGTTTCCCGGTTCGGCCGGAAAATACGCTGATTTGCTTTGAAGGCAAAGTGGCTTGCGCGCACAAGCTCAGACGCGGTGGTAAGGATGGCCGGTAAGGATCGTAACAGCTCGATAAAGCTGTTCGGCAATCAGGATCCGCACCAACTGGTGCGGCCAGGTCAGGCGCCCGAGATTGAGAACCAGGCGTGCCTTGTCGCGCAAATCCGGGTCGATGCCATCGGCGCCACCAATGACGAAAGCCATGTCTTTCTGGCCATTGTCAGCAGCGTCGCCGATAAATTTGGCGAATTCGGCACTGTCGAAGGCCTTGCCGCGCTCATCAAGAACCACGAGAACCGCGCCATCAGGGATCTGGCGGGAAAGCTCCATGGCTTCCTCGCGCTTTCTGGTGTCGGCATTGCCGGCGCGGCTTTCGTTCAGCTCGACCGAGCGTGTAAACTCCAACCCGCATTGCGGACCCGCTTTGGCGAAGCGGTCCAGATATCGGGACGCGAGTTCCTTCTCCGGTCCAGCTTTCAGCCGGCCAACGGCGTAGATGCCAATTTTCATGCGGCAGCCTCGAGTTTTTCGGTCACAAAACCAGCTGTATCGGCAGGATCAACGCCTGCCGTGTCAATCCGGCATCGAGACCGTCCTTCAGGACGGCTGGCCGTTCTTCAGTGCAGGCGGTCCTCGATGTCCGGAGCCGACCACATCTTTTCGATGTTGTAGAACTCGCGGATTTCCGGACGAAATACATGCACGATGATGTCTCCGGTGTCGATCAAAACCCAATCGCCGGTCTCAAGGCCTTCGACACGGGCGGAGCCCAGTCCTTCGTCCTTCAAGTCGGAAATGAGGTGTTCGCTGATCGCCGAGACATGCCTGTTCGAGCGTCCGGATACGACCACCATGTAGTCGCCCAGCGCCGATTTCCCGGCAATGTCGATGGAGACAATGTCTTCTGCCTTCGAGTCCTCAAGACTTGCGAGGACCAGCTCAAGCGCACGGGCTGCGGCATCGGCGCCACGTTCCGGGCGTTTCGGGACGGCGACGGGCGCACGTCCGCGGGTGTGTACTGTTGTCAGAGTTCATCCTTTCTTTGGCAAAACAGAACAGCACGTCTGCGATTCCCGTCAGGGACCGCAATCAGAAGGTGGCACTGATCTGCCGTTGTTTCAAGAGATTCGGTGGTTTTGCCTGCTGCTGATGCAGTTCTGCCTCAGCTGTTATCTGTGGCGGCCCTGAGTGCCGTCGAACTGAGGGTTGAACGTGGGCCGTGAATGAAGGTCCAGGCTGGTGCTTTCTTGCGCCAAAGAACACCAGCATCCTCCTCGTCGACACGGGCATAGTCGAAAGTTCTTGCCATCTTCGATGAGAGATAGGCCAGCGTCGAGCCTGGACGGTCTATGACAGCAATCGGGAAGGTGGTTGCAATCTTCTGCCACCGCTGCCACCGATCGAAACTGGCGAGATTGTCGGCCCCCATGATCCAGATGAAATGCACATCCGGGTTGCGCGCGCGGACGAATTCCAGGGTTTTGGCCGTATAGCTCGTGCCCAGCGCCTGCTCGAAGGCGGTCACCTTGATGCGAGGATCTTCCGCCAAGACTTCACAACTGGCGAGCCGTTCGGCGAGGGGCGCGAGTTGGCTGTGGCTTTTCAACGGATTGCCCGGTGTTACCATCCACCAGAGCTGGTCGAGTCCCAGTCGTCGCAAGGCGATCTCGGCCACGAGCAAGTGACCCTGATGCGGCGGGTTGAAGGAGCCGCCGAAGAGACCGACAACCATCCCCCGCTCGACATGCGGCATGACCCGATAGCGATGGGTAATGGCCGTCCCCTCCACGTCAGGGACGAACCTGGCCGGTGCCGCGAACACGGTATTTGAAGGATGTAAGCTGCTCGACGCCAACAGGTCCCCGCGCATGCATCTTGCCGGTGGCGATTCCGATCTCGGCGCCCATGCCGAACTCGCCCCCATCGGCAAACTGCGTCGAGGCATTGTGCAGCAGGATGGCGGAATCGATTTCGTTGAAGAAACGTTCGACCACAGCGGGATCCTCGGCAATGACGGCTTCCGTATGGTTGGATGAATAGCGCGCTATGTGATCGATCGCTCCACCGATGCCGTCGACGATGGCGACGGAAATGATGGCGTCGAGATATTCGGTGCGCCAGTCGTCTTCGACAGCAGGCTTCAGGCCTGGCACTACCCTCAGCACGGTTGCAGATGCCCGGACTTCGCATCCCGCCTCAGTCAACGCCTCGATCAGTGGCTGCAAATGCGTGCCGATTGCGGCGCTGTCGACAAGCAGTGTTTCCGCTGAGCCGCAGATGCCGGTGCGACGCATCTTGGCATTGACGACGATCTTCCTGGCCATCTCAAGGTCGGCTGAACTGTCTACGTAGACGTGGCACAATCCTTCAAGGTGCGCGAAGACCGGCACCCGCGCTTCCTCTTGGACGCGTGCGACAAGGCTCTTGCCGCCGCGAGGCACGATCACATCGATTGATCCCTCCAGACCGGACAGCAGCGCGCCGACAGCTGCGCGATCCGTTGTCGGTACGAGCTGGATGGCATCGGCGGGCAGGCCCGCAGCCTGAAGCCCCTCTACCAGGCATGCATGTATGGCGCGCGAAGAGTTGGCAGAGTCAGATCCACCGCGCAGGACAACCGCATTGCCCGCTTTGAGGCACAAGGCGCCAGCATCGGCGGTCACATTCGGGCGACTTTCATAAATCACCCCGATCACGCCGAGTGGGGTCCGAACGCGCTCGATATGAAGGCCGTTCGGGCGATCCCATTCCGCGATGATGGTGCCGACAGGATCCTGAAGCTGTGCGATCTCGCGCATAGACTGTGCGATTGCCGCGACCCGAGCGGAGTTCAGCGTCAGCCGATCGATGAAGGAGGCGGCAAGACCGGTCTCTGCAGCATTCTTCAGGTCGGCTGCATTTGCGGCAAGGATATCCGGTTCGGCAACAAGGAGTGCGTCGGCCATGGCGAGCAGGGCCTTGTTCTTCACTGCGGTCGATGCCGTTGCAAGCGGTCTTGCAGCCGCACGTGCGCGGCGACCGATATCCAGCATCAAGGCATCGACTGAATTCTGCTGGGAGACTGTGTCAAGCATGGGCCGCATCCTTTCGCTCCCCGGCAGCGGCTTCGCGCTGGCCGACGTCGGTCATGACGAGATCATCGCGGTGAATCATGGCGGCACGGCCGGCATATCCAAGGATTTTCTCGATTTCGTTCGACTTTCGGCCGCAAATGCGCCGCGCTTCTTCTGCGTCATAGCCGGCAAGGCCACGGGCTATCTCGCGCCCTTCCAAACCGATGATCGAAACCGTATCCCCCCGATGGAAATTCCCCGCGACGGCTTTGACACCTGCCGGCAAGAGGCTCTTGCCGGATTTCAGCGCGCCTTCTGCCCCTGAGTCCACCGTGATCATTCCTGCAGGCTGCAACTGCCCTGCAATCCAGGTCTTGCGCGCCGTTACCGGCGTGCGTGATGCAGCGAACCAGGAGTGACGGGCGCCATTCTCTATGCCCGCCAGCGGGTTCATCGTCTTGCCGGAGGCGATGATCATGGCGCAGCCGGCACTGGTCGCAATCTTGCCGGCATCGATCTTCGTTCGCATGCCGCCGCGCGACAGTTCCGAAGCCGCACCGCCTGCCATGGCTTCGATGGCGGGCGTGATTTCTTCAACGGTCTCGAGAAACTTGGCATCCGGATCGAGATGCGGCGGTGCCGTGTAGAGGCCATCAATATCAGACAGCAGAACGAGAAGGTCAGCGCCAGCCATGGTGGCGACACGCGCCGCGAGCCGGTCATTGTCGCCGTAGCGGATTTCCGTCGTGGCCACGGTGTCATTCTCGTTGATGATCGGGACCGCACCGATCTTCAACAACTGTTGAAGGGTCGCACGCGCGTTGAGATAACGGCGTCGTTCTTCGGTATCGCCAAGCGTGAGCAGAATCTGACCTGCGACGATCTGATGGCGCGAAAGGCTTTCCGCCCAGTAGCGGGCGAGCGCGATCTGGCCCACCGCAGCGCATGCCTGACTTTCCTCGAGTTTGAGCGCGCCCGAAGGCATCGAGAGCACGGAACGGCCAAGTGCGATTGCGCCGGAGGACACGACGAGCACGTCGGTGCCGCGCGCCTTCAAGGCAGAGATATCGTCACAGATGGCGTCGAGCCAGGTCTTGCGGATGCCCGTTGCCCGATCCACGAGCAGGGCAGACCCAATCTTGATGACGACGCGCTTGGCGCGGGACAGCGAGCGGATCCGGGTAGACATCAGTCTTCGCTTTCTCCGTCGAGGTCCCCTTCGAGGTTGCCCTCACTGTCACGGTTCTTCCGATTCTTGTCTCGCTTGGCGGGAAGAGGTGCATTGCCCTGGGCAGCGACAATGATATCGCGCAAGGCGCGCAGCGCGTCCGTCATGCCCTTGCCGGTGATCGCCGACAGCAACAGTGGCGTCTGGCCGCAGGCCTTCTTCAGTTCGTCCGCCTTCTTTTTCAGCTCCGCGTCATCAAGCACGTCGATCTGTGACAGGGCGACAATCTCCGGCTTGTCTTCAAGCCCGCCACCATAGGCATCGAGTTCGTGGCGAACCGTTTTATAGGCGAGGCCAACCTTTTCTTCTTGTGCGGAGACGAGGTGCAGCAAGACGCGGGTGCGCTCGACATGGCCGAGGAAGCGGTCGCCGATACCCACTCCTTCATGGGCGCCTTCGATCAGGCCCGGGATATCGGCCAGAATGAACTCACGTTCGTCCACTGTCGCCACGCCCAGATTGGGATGGAGCGTGGTGAAAGGATAGTTTGCAATCTTCGGCCGCGCGCGGGTGACGGCAGCGAGGAAGGTCGACTTGCCGGCATTCGGCAGGCCGACGAGACCGGCGTCTGCGATCAGCTTCAGCCGGAGCCAGACGGTCTTCTCTTCACCTTCAAGGCCTGGGTTCGCCCAGTCTGGCGCCTGATTTGTCGCTGTCTTGAAATGGGCGTTGCCGAAACCGCCATTACCACCCTTGGCGATGCGGAAACGCTGGCCCTCGACCGTCAGATCGACAATGAGGGTTTCCGCGTCTTCCTCGAATATCTGGGTGCCGACCGGGACTTTCAGGGTCACGTCGTCGCCATTGGCGCCAGTGCGGTTGCGGCCCATGCCGTGGGTGCCGGTCTTGGCCTTGAAATGCTGCTGGAAGCGGAAGTCGATCAGCGTGTTCAGTCCATTGACCGTTTCGACCCAGACATCACCACCGCGACCACCGTCGCCGCCATCCGGTCCGCCGAATTCGATGAACTTTTCGCGCCGAAACGACACAGCACCGGCGCCACCGTCGCCCGAGCGAATGTATACCTTAGCCTCGTCGAGAAATTTCATCTTGTTGCCGTCAATTCTTCTGTCAGGGTCTGTATGGAGAGTTGCGGCCATCGATATAGCCGCTTTGAGCGGAGGTCAAAGAGTATCGTGAAGTTCGTGAGCTACAACATCCAGTACGGCTTCGGCCAGGACGGGCGATTCGACCCCGATCGCATTGCCGACAGCATCCGCGACGCGGACGTGATTGCGCTGCAGGAAGTCACCCGCGGTTATAGCAGGAACGATTACGCGGATCTCGTCGAGACCTTTTCTGCGCTGTTTCCGACCCATTTTGTTGCCTTCGGTCCGGCCTGTGACGTGCTCGTTGACCATGCCATTGTGGATGGACGCCTGCGCGAGCGGCGCTTCGAGTTTGGTAACATGGTGTTGTCGCGTTATCCGATCCGCACCAGTCGCAATCTGCTTTTGCCGCGCAACCGGACCTTCAACAAGTTGAACCTGCAGCGAGGTGCGCTGGAGACCGTGATCGACACTCCCGGCGGTGCTTTGCGCGTCTACTCCGTTCATCTCGATCATGTCTCGCCTGACGAGCGGTTGGCACAGATTGCCTTCCTGAAGGATCGTGCCTGCAGATATCTCGACGAGGGCGGAGCCTTGACGGGCGCGGTTGAATTCGCCGTTGCCGATCCGCCGCTGCCGCAAGATTTCCTGATCATGGGGGATTTCAACATGGAGCCCGAAGGGGCGGAATATATCGCCATGGCCGGCCGCAACGACGCCTATTATGGGCGAGCGCCTCGTGCAGGCTTCCCTACGGACGCGCAGGCGCACCTGAAATCCCGTCCGGCGGACGGATATACTTGGATCAGCGAAGATGGCGCGCGGCGCATGCATCTCGATTACTGCTTCGTCAGTGGTGGCCTTGCCAGTCGTCTGAAGGCCTGTCGGGTGGATACCTCCGCGCGTGGGTCAGACCATTTTCCTGTCTGGGTCGAACTTGCACAGATATGAAGTCCGGGCGCTGGGCGCCCGGAACATTGTCGGCTATGGACGTCTCTCACGTCCGGCGAAGTCGGCCTGTGACAGCCGAAATTCGACCAGCGGTCCCATTGTATTGCGGGCTTTCGAGAATATGTCCCTCACCCCAATGGTCTGGAAGCCGCAGGCCCCCAGCAATCGGAGCGATGCGGCATTGTCGGCAAAGGCGCCGCCGAAGACCTCGGCTCCCGGCATCCGTCGGAAAAATCGGTCGAGTGCTGCCTCGACCGCCTCGGACATGATGCCCTGGCCCCAATAGAAGCGGTTCAACCAGTAGCCAATGTGCCAGAGGCCATGGCGGAGCTCGAGCGAGATCACACCGATATGCACGCCATCGAGTGTGAGCGCGAAATGCCAGTCAGGCGCCAGGTCCGATGTCACCATATTCAACCAGTCGCGACCGTCCTCGCGGTCGTAGGGGACCGGCACACGGGTCAGCATGCGGGCAACGGCGAAGTCACTCAGCGAGTTCGCAATCGCATCCGCATCCTGCATCCGGTGAGGCCGAAGCACGAGGCGGGCTGTTTCGATGACCGGGCAGGGGCCAGGCATTGACGGAGCGACCGTCGGTCTTTCTGCCAGCATAGCGCTCATCGCATTTCCCCCCAGCTCTTCAGGGACAGCCAGGTCTTGCGATCGAGCCGGTACCATTCGACGGGCACTGTCCCGCCCATGGCGAGGTTTCCGACCATGCCGGTGCCCTGGAACTGGAAGCCGGATTTCTGGATGACGCGGCGCGAAGCTATGTTCGTTACCCGGCAGCGCGCGTCGATTAGAGACACCCATTCACGGGTGCGAAACGCCATATCGATGAGCGCATGGGCCGCTTCCGTCGCATAACCCTTGTTCCAGTAGGGTTCGCCCAACCAATAGCCGAGTTCCAATATGGTGTCGTCGACGGGATTGGGTTCCAGCGCGCAGCAACCGAGGAATTCGCCGTTGTCCGCTTTCGTAATGGCATAGACGCACTTGCCGATCTCGCCGATATTCGTGCGTCGCACGAAGTCGGCCGCGTCTTTTGCCGTGTAGGGATGCGGCATGCGGGCCACCATGGTGGCGATTGCGGCGTTGTTGGCGAGATGGGCAAGGGCGTCTATGTCTTCGATGTGGGGTGCGCGCAGGACGAGCCTTTGCGACAATAAGACAGGGCAATCGCTCCTCGGCCGATCGGGCCTTGGCCGTTCTCCGGGCGACCGTGATTGGTCATCCCTCAACATCAGACTTTGCATGGTTCAGTCTCCTTCGTTGGACAAGAAAAAAGGGGAGATGGCGCCCCATCTCCCCTTTTTCTGAACTGAACCTAGTGCGGTCAGCCGGGTCGATGAGACGCCGGCTGTTTTAGAGCGCTACCGGCTTATTCCGCTGCTTCGGCTTTCGGCATTACAGACACGAAGACTCGACCGTTCGACTTCGTACGGTAGTCCACATTGCCGGCCGTGAGTGCAAAGAGGGTATGGTCCTTGCCCATGCCGACATTCGCGCCCGGATGCCACTGGGTGCCGCGCTGACGCACGATAATGTTGCCCGGAATGACGACTTCGCCACCGAACTTCTTCACGCCGAGGCGCTTGGAATTGGAATCGCGACCGTTGCGCGAGGAACCGCCAGCTTTTTTGTGTGCCATGGGAGTTCTCCTTTAAACCTTGTAGTTAGACGCGCTTCAGGCAGCGACGATGTCAGTGATACGCACCACGGTGTGGTGCTGACGATGGCCGCGCGAACGCTTCGAGTTCTGGCGACGGCGCTTCTTGAAGGCGATGACCTTCTTGCCGCGCATCTGCTCGACGACTTCGGCCGTAACCTTGGCGCCAGCCACGAAGGGCGCGCCGATGGTTGCGGTTTCGCCTTCGCCGACGACGAGAATCTCGGTGAATTCGATGGTTGCGCCAGCTTCGGCTTCCAGCTTTTCGATGGTCAGCACGTCGTTGGCGTTTACGCGGTACTGCTTACCGCCGGTCTTGATGACTGCGAACATTTTTTATCCTTTCATGTTCGTTCCGGCTCTCCTCTTGCGAGGGGCCGTCTTTTTGCCAGTCGGAGGAGCGGGACTGAAAAATCCCCGCCGGTTAAGCTTCGCGGATCGCGAAGAACACAAGGCACAGTTCGCCTACGCTTTGGGTCGAGCGTCGCATACGTGAGGGCACCCAAGGTGTCAAGACAAAAGCAGGAAAAACCGTCACATTCGCTCTTGCGTGGGGGGTGAGTTGCCGCTATGAGACAGCCCGCGCCACCGTGCGCCGACCAATGTGACCGGAGAGGTGGCTGAGTGGTCGAAAGCACCGCACTCGAAATGCGGCATACTCGCAAGGGTATCGTGGGTTCGAATCCCACCCTCTCCGCCATAATGAACCCTTAGGGTGTGAATCGCGCCGGTTATGTCGGAGACCGTTTGGTTTACGTTTTGCGGCCATGGCCGGTTCGTCCAGCATGGCGTAACGCAGGTCATTTGCTTTGGCTGGCATTATCCGAGGGCTCCAGTCGCCGCCGGTGGTTGAACCTATCAAACCACTCCCAAGTAGTTCCTGCACCAGGGGGGCCTGTCTTTGCCGTCAGGCAGGCCTCGTCCATGCAAAGACTGCGATTCCTCCACAAAATCTGGACAGAAGGGGTTCACCTGATGGCCATGACGCAAGCGGGCTTCTCCGCAAGCGTCGGTGAACATCCTACGCCGCGCCAGATTTCCGGAGCCAGAATATGTACGTCTACTGCGACTTCGACGGGACGATCTCGTTGAATGATGTCACGGATCAGGTCCTTGAGCGGTTCGCCGCGAAGGAATGGATACGTCTCGAGCAGGATTGGGAGGCAGGGCTCATCACCTCCGCCGAATGCATGCGCTCCCAAATCGGGCTGCTGGATGTTTCGATATCTGACCTCAACGCGTTCTTGGACAGCCTCGAAATCGATCCCGATTTCGCCGCCTTCGCTGCCTTCTGCGCGTCCGAAAACTTGAAGCTGACCATTGTTAGCGATGGCGTGGACTGGTTCATCCGCCGCGTTTTGTCCGCCCATGGTCTTGGTCATCTGCACGTTCAGGCAAATCGCCTGACCGTCGTGGCCAATGGGGACGCGCTTCAATACCGTCTCGACACGCCGTTTGCGCGACCGGAATGCGCGGCAGGGTCAGGCGTTTGCAAATGTGCACTGATCCATCCTACCGCGCACCATTTCTACGTCGGTGACGGCCGCAGCGATTTCTGCGTGTCGCAGATCGCAGACCGGGTTTTCGCCAAGAAGAAGCTTGCGGCCTACTGCACCGAGAACGCGATCCCCTTCACCCCCTATACCACCTTCCGTGAGGTGCAGACCGCCATGGAAGTTCTTCTCCAGCCCCGGCCCGCAAGGATTCCGCGGCTCCTGGCCAAGACTGCATAATCAAAAGGAAATCACTCAACATGCATCCTCAACTGAAAATCGCCGACGCCGCGGGCGCGCTGTCGGAGGACGAACTGCGCCGTCTGGAGATCGCCTATTGCTCGCATGGCGACACGGTTCACTACACGGACGCGCCGAAATTCTTCAGCGGCTGTGAAGGCTCGTTCATGTACGACGCCAGTGAAACCCCGTTTCTCGACCTTCAGATGTGGTATTCCGCCGTCAATTTCGGTTACCGCAACGAGCGCCTGAACGCGGCGGCCCATCGCCAGCTGGATAGCCTGCCGCAGGTCGCTTCGCAGTATCTACACCGGGAAAAGGTGGAGCTGGCGGCCCTCATCGCACAGGATGCCGAGCAGAAATTCGGCCACAAGGGTCGGGTGCACTTCAATGTCGGCGGTTCGCAGGCCATTGAAGACTCGCTGAAGCTGGTGCGTAACTACACCAATGGCAAAAGCCTGATGTTCGCCTTCGAAGGCGGCTATCACGGCCGCACACTCGGTGCCAGCTCGATCACATCAAGCTATCGCTATCGCCGTCGCTACGGCCATTTCGGCGATCGCGCGCAGTTCATCGAGTTTCCCTACCACTTCCGTGGCCCCAAGGGCATGTCGAAGGAAGAGTATGGCGAATATTGCGTGCAGAAGTTCGCGCGCCTGTTCGAGAGCGAATACAACGGTGTCTGGGATCCGAAGGCCGGCAAGTCCGAATATGCCGCTTTCTATGTCGAACCCATTCAGGGCACCGGCGGCTATGTCATTCCGCCGATGAACTTCTTCACGGGTATCAAGAAGGTGCTGGACGATCACGGCATTCTACTGGTGGTCGATGAAATCCAGATGGGTGTCTACCGGACCGGCAAGCTGTGGTCGATCGAACACTTCGGCGTTTCGCCGGATGTGCTGGTGTTCGGCAAGGCGATCACCAATGGCCTCAATCCGCTCTCCGGCGTCTGGGCTCGTGAGGAGATGATCAACCCGACGATCTTCCCGCCCGGCTCCACCCATTCGACATTCGCCAGCAACCCGATGGGAACGGCTGTTGCCCTGGAAACGCTGACCATGGTCGGTGAAACCGACTTCGGAGCCAGCGTGATGGCAAAGGGTGCGCTCTTCCTCGATGGTCTGAAGACGTTGCAGAAGCGTCACGCGATCGTGGGCGAAGTGGATGGCCTGGGCCTCGCGCTGCGGATGGAAATCTGCAAGGCAGACGGTTTTACCCCTGACAAGGCCACGCTCGACTGGATGTCGGACGAAGGCATGAAGGGCGACCTTCTGGTCAACGGCAAGAAATACGGCCTCGTGCTCGATGTTGGCGGTTACCACAAGAACGTCATCACGCTCGCACCCAACCTTATGATTTCGAATGAGGAAATCGCACTCGCCATCGAGCTTCTCGATCAGCTCCTGACCCGCGCGGAACGGAGATAGATCGTTGAATCTTCTCCTACTCCATCTGGACGATGCCTTGGAACTTCAGCCCGACTTCAGGTCCGCCGCCGAGAAGTCCGGTGCTCGTGAAATGAACGAGAAGGTTCTCGGGCAAACCATTCGCCTGTGGAGCAGGAGGGGACCTCTGGACTCCCTGAAGCGCAGACTCGCATGCCGTGCCCCCACCCCCCCTTGGCATCCGCGCCTGTGCTTCATGGGGTCCGGAGACTTTCACCACGTCAGTGCGCTTCTGATCCAGGAGGCCGCAGATGCAATCGCCAAGCCCCTCACGGTCGTGCATATCGATAATCATCCGGACTGGGTTCATTTCCGAGATGGCATTCATTGCGGCTCCTGGGTTGGCAGCGCACTGACGCATTGGAACGTTCACAAGGTCATTACGCTTGGCGTCTGCAGTGATGACCTTCGTTCGCCCGAACGCAAGGGCGCCAATCTCGGGTTGCTGGCGACCGGACGCCTTGAGGTCTTTCCCTATGAACATGCGCCAAGCGTGGTGCGTCAGCACTACGGAGAAGGTGCCAGCTACCGGCAGCGGGGCATGCATCTGAACTGGGTGCAGATGCTGGATTTTTCCGAGGAGATGTTCATCGAACGTCTGCTGTCGCGCATCGCAACCGACGCCGTCTACATTACCATCGACAAGGATGTCCTTTGTGCCGAGGACGCCGCGACCAATTGGGATCAGGGCCGTTTGCGGCTTGCCACGGTGCTGCGCCTCATCCGCGAAGTTGGAAGACGCCATCAGGTCGCGGGCGCCGATGTTATTGGGGACTACTCGCGACCGCGTTATCGGGGATCACTTGTGACACAGGCCCTGAAGCGGGGGGAAATCCTGATCGATCAGCCGTGGGTCGGCCCCGACCCCAAGCGCGCGTCCGCAATCAATGCCAGCACCAATCTCTCGCTCATGCATGTCCTGATGGAGGTCATGGGATGAGTGGTGCATTGAACGGCCCCTTGCTGGCGCTTGTCGTGTTCTGTGTTCTTGCAGAAGCCGCACGCGAGGTTTGCTTCAAACTGGCTTCCGGCACCGGTGGCATGCGCATGTTCGTGCACCCTGCGGCATTTGCGGGCTTTGTCTTCTGGGGCACGGAACTTGTTGCCTGGACATATGTGCTGACGCGCCTGCCTTTGTCCCTTGCCTTCCCGTTAATGGCATCGAGCTACATGGTGATCGCGATCGCCGGAGCTCTGATCTTCAAGGAAACACTGACTTTTCGACATCGGGTGGGGGTCGCTTTGATCACTGCCGGCGTTCTTTGCATCGGGCTTATGGGAAAATGATACAGTCTCCAGTGGTCGAAGCCATCCCGGTTGGGGTGCGATCTGAGTTCCGGCGTCATCCTGAAGCGGTTGCCTCCTTGCGGGGGACCGCATTCGATGACCGTCTCTCCTTCTTCGAGGAGGGAACGAAAGGCAAGGCCGTGCTGCTCGTTCACGGAATGAGCGGGGCGCCGGGTGAAATGCGGCTGATTGCCAGGCAGTTCCGCCGGTGCGGTTATGCCGTTTTTGCGCCCCTGCTGGCCGGCCACGGTTCAAGCCCCGATGCGTTACGCCGTTCCCGCTGGACCGATTGGCTGGAGACGGTGGAGCAGTCAGCAGATTGGCTTGGCCAGCGCATGGATGGCGTCTTTGCCGCTGGTATCTGCGTTGGCGGAAAACTTTCCCTGCTGGCGGCCGAAAGCGCCGGCTCTCCCATTCGCGCGGCAGCCATCTATTCGCCCTGCTTCCAGTATGACGGCTGGAATGTGCCGCAGCACTATACCTGGCTTTCTCCTCATATCCGCTGGCTGTCGCATATCCCCTTCATCGACAGACTGAATTTCAGCGAGACGCCGTCTCTCGGCATCAAGGACGACCGGATGCGAAGGCTGATTGCTGCCATGGAGACCGATGGTGTGCTCAGCCACTTTCCCGGACGCGGCGTCATCGAAATGGACCGCCTGGGCCGATATCTGAAGAAAAGGCTGCCGCATATCAAAACGCCGACTCTGGTGGTGCATTCCACACAGGACGATCTCAGCGGCCCGAACCACGCCCGCTACATCGTCGAGCACCTGGGCGGGCCCAACATGCTGCACTGGCTGAATGACAGCTATCATATGATCCATGTGGACCGGCAACATCGCGAGGTGGCCGCACTTTCCACACAGTTCTTCGAGACCCATCATGCTGATGCAACCTGATATCGAGATCGTCCCGGCTTTCATGCCGCTGCCCCAGAATTTTCAGGTCCGTATCGTGCCGACGATCTCTGACATCGCGCGGCAGGATTGGAATGCCTGCTTCCCAGGCGAGGTCGAAAGCTATGACTACCTGCTGGCCGTGGAGAAGGCGAAACTTGTTGGTTTCGACTGGCGCTACGTCACGCTGTGCCATCGCGGGCGCATTCTGGCAGCGGCACCTGCCTTCCTATGTGATTACGGACTGGAAACCACCCTGGAGCGAGGCCGCCTGACACAGGCCGTGGAAAGGATCCGCGCTGTGTTTCCTCGTTTTCTCAAGTTGCGCCTTGCCTGCATCGGATCCCCATGCACCGAGACCGGCCAAATCGGTATCCGGCCTGATGTACCCGAGGATTGGCGAAAGGCCCTTTTGGTGGAGCTGCTGAGAAGTTTTCAGGCGGAGGCTGAAAGAGAGGGCTACAGCCTCTTCGCGCTGAAGGACATTCCGCAGCCCATGGCGGCGCCGCTTTCCAAGGCATTGGAGATGGAACAGTTCGTTTCCATGGAGGGCATGGCGACTGCCTGGCTCGACATCGACTTCAAAACTGTCGATGCCTATCTGGAGCGCCTGTCTGCCGGGACCCGCAAGGATATGCGGCGCAAGTTGCGAAGCGCCTCGACAGTGCAGATCGAACGGGTGACCGAACTCGGGGATCTCCTGCAGCGCTTCATGGAACTCTATGCAAGCACACGCGAACGCAGCGAATGGCAGTTCGAAGAACTGACGGCCGCCTATTTCGAGGGGATACTCTCCCGTCTGCCGGGCAATTCCTTCTGCACAGTCTACAGGGTGGATGGAGAGGTTCTCGCCTTCAACCTTGTCCTTCGGGACGGGCTGCGGCTGATCGACAAGTTTTTCTGCATGGATGCGGATGCTGGGCGGGCCTACAATCTCTACTATCTCAGCTGGTTCGAGAATGTTCGCTATTGCCTGGAGCAGGGCTATCGTCGCTATCAAAGCGGCCAAGCCTATTATGAAAACAAGATAAGGCTGGGCAGCAGTCTCACGCAAAATTCGATGTTCTTTCGGCATCGCAATCCGGTCATCCAGGCCTGCCTCATGAAGATGGCAGCCTTTTTCGCGATACCCCCAGCCGGAAAGCAGGACCAATGAACCGTCTCAGCGCCTTCTGGCTCGCTGTGCCTGTCCTCAACACAGCGCAGCAACTCCTGTTGAAACAGAGCGCTTTGGCGATCTCCCAGACCGGTGAGACCGGCTGGCTGGCGCAGTTGTTTGTCTCACCATGGTTCGCAGCCGCAATCCTTGCCGAAATCGTCTGTTTCTTCATCTGGATGCGTGTTCTGTCTGAGCTGGACCTTGCCAAGGCGTTTTCGCTCTCGGCCATCAGCTATGTCTTTATCCTCGCATCTGCCTGGCTCTTTTTTGGAGAGCCCGTCACAATCGAGGAGATTGGCGGCAGCATGCTGATCATGCTCGGCGTTTGGTGTCTCTCATCGCCAAGTCATTCCGCCTGACAGGCGCCATCTGGGCCGTGTCCGGTATATCCCGGACACGGCAATTCATGCAGAAGGCCAGTTAAACTACTTGTAGACCCTGACGATAACCCGCTGGCCGATCCTGAATGGCGCATTCTGGTCGATGGTCACGATGGAGGTTGCGGTGCGCACATCGTTGCGTTCGCCGCTGACTTGATTGCTGGACTGCATGAGGACGGGAGATATCCGGTCAAGGGAACCTGGCACTGCCTGTGCCATCCGGTCTTCGGCAACAACCTCCACCGGCACGCCCGCTTGGACGTCGCCCAGAAACTGCTCAGGCAGTTCGGCCCGAACAATCTTCATGCCATCGGGAAGCAGAGTGAACAGTTCCGACATGGCCTGGGCTGAGACCACTTCGCCGACCCGGGCAAACTGGCGGATGATCAGGCCATCGGCCGGCGCCCGCACGGTGCGCAGTTCGACCTCATGCTGGGCCATTTCCTTTCGGCTGCGGGCGACACCGGCTGCAGACTCCGCCACCTTGAGCTCGATCGCGAGGCTGTCGCGGCTGGCAAGAACGTCATCGAGAGCCTGATCGGAGACGGCCTCACCCACAGCGGCGCGCTGCATCCGCTGCACCTGTTTTTCCAGGCTCTTCATCTTGACCTGTAGAAGCTTGAAATGTGCTTCGGCCTGGAGTGCTTCCTCCTCGGAAATCCGTGCTGCCAACTGCTCCTGCTGGCTATCGAGTTCCGCCAGGATGTCTCCGGCCCGAACCCGTTTCATTTCGGCTACCTTTACGGAGCGTACCATCCCGTCGCGTGGGGCGGTGATCTTCAGCAATCCGCCTTCCACGTCGACCACGCCACGTGCTGCGGCCAGGATCGGAGGGCGCCCCACATCGGTCTTCGGCACATCTTCTCCGGCACTCGGAGCTTCGGAGGTCAGCCACAAGGCCAGGGGCGTGAGAATACCGGCGGCCAGGAGAGGCGCCAAATATCGGTTTTTGCGCGGCAATTTCATGGTGTCATTATCCTGTAAGGGCAGTGGAGCTGCGGGGGCGCATATCCCGAAGCAGGCGACCGTCCTCCATCTGGAGAACCCGGTCTGCTGACTTCAGGAGACGCAAATCATGGGAAACACAGAGCACGGCGGTGCCGGTTTCCCGGGCGGTTTCGCGAAGAATGGCGACGATGTTCTGTCCATTTTCAGTGTCGAGCGCACTCGTCGGCTCGTCTGCGAACAGGATGGCCGGACGCTTGACGACAGCGCGCGCAATCGCAACGCGCTGCTTTTCGCCGCCGGACATTTCGGAGGGTCGCAAATGCTGACGGCGAGAGAGGCCTACGTGTTCCAGAGCAAACCTTGCCCTTTCGCGTGCTTCCTCCTCGGGCACACCCATATAGTCCAGCGGCACCTGGACCTGCTCCAGGGCGCTCAGTCCCGGAAACAGGTTGAAGCCCTGAAAGATGAAGCCGCAATGCTTCAGGCGGAACAAATCCCGCTGGTCATCAGACAATTCGGCAAGGTTGATTTTTCCGGCATAAACAGCGCCTTGATCTGGCGGTGTCATGCCGCTCAGAATGGCAAGCAAGGTGCTCTTGCCGCAGCCGGACGGGCCGATCATCAAGGTGAATTCACCTCTGATGATATCCACCGACACGTCGATCAGGGCACGGGTGCGGATGTTCTGTATGGTGAAGGACTTGCCGACGCCCTCGGCACGGATGGCGGGTCGTTGCATGGCATCACCTCAGAAGTGTCGCAGGGTCTGCCTCACGCAGACGGTGAACCGCAAGCAGACATGCGACAAGCGCCACCAGAAGCACCACAAGCGAGGCACCGGCGATCACGCTCCCTCGCAATTCGAAGGGCACACGATAGAAGGCGGCGGCACCGGCCAATAGCAGGCTGATAACAAGGCTGAGGCTCAGGCCGGATATGCCAACCCAGCCCGCCTGCTCGATCACGATCCGGCGCAGACTGTGGAAGGGAACACCAAGTGCGCGAAGCGTTGCGTATTGCGGAATGGTTCCGGCAACGGCTGCCATCAGCGTCTGGCTGGTGATGACCGCACCGATCAACATGGAAATCAGCGTGGCGAAGACGAATGCAATCCCGGCGCCAGAATCCAGCAGCATGTACATGGTGGAGATATTGGCCAGTTCGTCGGCAGGCCACACTTCGTAACGCGGAATGCCGGAGCGGTTGCCAAGGTCTTGCAGAATATCTGCGGCATTGGTGCCCGGCTTGAGGTCATAGAGAAAGTAGGTGGCGGATCCAGCGGCAGGCAAGGCTGAATCCAGTGCCCGTGCTGTCTCCAGTGACGTCACGAGATTGACGCCGCCGAGGCCACGCAGACCGTCGATGAAGCCGATGACGTGCACGGCTTTTCCGTTCACTTCGACCACATCGTTCAGCCGGGCGGAGAGTTTGGAACTGTCCGCACGGTCGATCGCGGCCGTGCCCGGTTCCGTCAGTCTGTTGCGCATTTCCGGCGGCAATACCTTTACAAGGGCGGTTCCATCGGCAGCGGTATCGACTCCCACGATCGTCACGCTGACGCCGCCACCACGGCCGCCGCGCCAGTCGCCCGAGCCCAGCAGGAACGGCTCGACATGGGAGATATTGGCTTCCGCATAGAGATCCGTGACGGCATCCGCCTTAACGGTCCGGCCAAGGTCCACGCTTTGCGTGCCGGGAAAACCCACCCAGTAGGCTGCGTTGGATTGAGTGACATAGAGCGCATTCGCACTCACGATCCCGAGCAACAATGCGCCTTGTGCCGTCATCAAGACACCGGAAAAGGCAATCGCGATCGAAGCCGGCAGGAAGCGGCGCCATTCGTGCAGCAGGGTTTTGCGTGCAATGGAGATGGCCACGGTTAACCCCCGGTCCTGGCGGCAGGAGCAGCAACTGGAGATGCTGTGCCTGCCATGACCTTGACCACGGCAATCTGCGCCAGCGCCTCTTCCTCGATCGCCTGGGACAGTTGGTTCTCGGCCTCCAGAACAGACAGGCTTTCGCTCACTGAGCCTGATGCATCGGCCAAGCCCTCGCGCTGCAGAAGGCCTGCCGCCTTGCTGGCACGCCGGGCGGACGAGACAATGCCCTCCTGCCGGGCGACATTCTGTCTTGCAATCTGCAAGGCGCGAATGGCGGTGGATGCTTCTTCATAGGCAACAAGCACGCTCTGGCGATAGGCAGCCGTTGCCTCCTCCAGCATCGCCTTTCGGGCCACGATGAGATCGCGCCGTTTTCCCTGGTCGAGAACAGGCAGTTGCAGCGAAGGCCCACCCATCAATCCGAAGAGATTGCCGTTAACGGGGGTACCAATGCCGATCATACCCGAAAGATGCAGCTTTGGATAAAGATCGGCCTGTGCCAGCCCCAGTTCCGCGCCGGCCTGCAACACCGTCATCTCGGCGCGCCGTACATCCGGGCGTCGGCGAAGAAGGTCTGCCGGCTGGCTGCTGGTCTGGAAGATGGGTGCCCGCGGTTGCGGATGTGCGGGTACCAGTGAGGCATCGTAGGTGGCGCTGCCCTGCAAGGTGGCAATCTGCTGCATTGCATCGCCAATGGCAGTTTCCAGTCTTGCGGCTTCCAGCTTTGCTGCATTAAGGCGCCCGGCTGCGGCATCTGCTTGAAGCCGCGTATCAAGGCCATTTTGAGCCCGATTGGTCGCCAGCCTCTGGCTGCGGGACAGAAGCGTGATTGTGCCCCTGGCTATGTCTGCCCGCTTCTGGAGGGAGCGAAGCTTCACATAGGTGGATGCCGTCTCGGTCGCGACGGCCAGGCGGGCGGCGTTCAGGTCTTCCGCCACCATTGCGGCACTCAGATCCGCAGCCTTTTGCTTCAGTTTGTCCTCGCCGAAGAGAGCCACTTCCCACCCCAGTTCCAGATTGAACTGTAGCGGGCGTCGGGTCAGATCTTTGTCATTGGACTTGCCCGTTGCTCCCTGGGCAAGCCCGGTCACGCCGAGGTTGGGCGAATAACTGGCAATTTCCGAATGGGCGAGGGCTCGTGCAGCCACCAGGCGCTGTCGCGCCTGTGCGACCGTGAGATTGCGCTCTGCCGTCCGGGAGAGAAGGCCATCCAGCACCGGATCATGGAAGGGATGCCACCAGTTTTCACCCGTCGCTGCAACGCTTGGCGCAGGAGCATTGGCGAGCCTGTAGGTTGCCGGCAGTTGGGGTGGCACGGCTGTTGGCTCAAGATCTGCCACGCTGCAGGCGGAGAGAATAAATGGGATACTCAGAACACAAAGGCGTCGGCGCAATGTGTGGACGGGACGCAGCATCATGCTCTCACTCTCTAGACAAGGCATCAACGGGATCGAGGCGGGATGCGCCCCGTGCCGGAAGAAACCCAAACAAAAGGCCAATCAGGAAAGCCGAAGCGCAGGCACCAAGAATGGCGTGGACCGATATCACCATCGGCATTTCACCCTCTGCCCCGCCCAACAGTGCGGCCAGCGCAAGGGCGAGGCCCACACCCACCAGCGAGCCGGCGACGCAGATTACGATGGCCTCAATCAGGAACTGCAGCATGATATCCAGCCGACGGGCGCCGACGGCCATGCGCAGGCCGATTTCCTTGGTGCGCTCCGTCACCGAAACCAACATGATGTTCATGACCCCGACCCCACCGACGACGAGCGAGATGACGGCCACGGACGAGATGAGGACAGCAAGCGTCTGGGATGCGCTTTCCATGGTGCGGCGCATCTGGTCGCTGTTGAAGACAAAGAAATCCTTGGTTCCGTGTCGCCGCTCCAGCAGCGAAACGATGGCCCGTTCGGCAACGGCGGTGTCGCGCCCCTCCGCAACACGAACGCTCAAGGCAGCAAGGCTGGTGGAGGCTGCAAGCAATCGTCCCGCCGCGCTGGTGTGCGGAATGTAGACCTGCAGGCTCTTGTCTGCGGCCGCACTGCGTGGCCGTGCGACAATGCCGGTGACGGTGACCGGCATGCGGTCCAGCATGACGATCTTGCCAATGGGCGCATCTCCGCGCGGAAAGAGGGCCGATGCGGTGCGATCGTCGAGGATGGCGTATTGTCCGCGGCGCTCCATGCTGTCTTGCGGAAAATTGTGGCCGGAGACGAACCTGATGCCGTTGATGGCGAAATACTCCGCGCCCACCCCATTGATCGTGGCGTTGAGGGAGGTCTGGTCCGAGCGCGCCCGCGCAGTAGTCGTCACCAGCGGTGTCACGCCGGCCACATAAGGCTGGGCCGACAGGACAGACGCATCGGACAGAACCAGCGAGGTAATGCTTCCAGCCTTTTCATCGGTCCAGCCACGGCCGGGGAAAATCGTCAGCGTGCTGGCGCCAAGTTCGCTGATCTGTGCAAGAACCCGGCGGCGTGATCCTTCGCCCATGCCGACAACAGCGACCACGGCCGCAATGCCGATCACAATGCCGAACATGGTCAAGAATGTGCGGGTTCGCTGGGCCGCCATGGAACGCAGCGCCATCGGAAATGCATCCGAAAACCTTGCGACAAGTCCGCTGAACCAGGATGGTGTTTCGCTTGTGGCGATATCGGGAAGAGGCGTCTCGCGCACCGTTTCGCGCACGCGCCTGTCAGCCAGCACCCGCCCGTCACGGATCTCGATAATGCGGTCGGCCTTTTCGGCAACCTGCATGTCATGCGTGACGATGATGACCGTGTGACCTTCCGTGTGAAGCTCCCGCAGGACCTCCAGAACGGTTTCACCGCTGGCGCTATCCAGCGCGCCGGTGGGCTCGTCGGCCAGAATGATGCGCCCGCCATTCATCAGGGCACGTGCAATGGATACCCGCTGCTGCTGGCCACCGGACAGCTGGCCGGGGCGGTGGCCAACCCTTTCGCCGAGACCGAGTCGCTGCAACAGTTGCCCGGCCCGGGCTGCACGTGTTGCTCCATCGGTGCCGGCATAGACGGCAGGCATTGCAACGTTATCCGCTGCCGTCATCGAGGGCAGCAGGTGATAACGCTGAAAGATGAATCCGAAATTCTCACGGCGCATGGAGGCAAGTTCATTGGCCGAAAGGCCGGACACGCTTCGCCCGCCGATACGGTAATCACCGCTGCTCGGCTGATCGAGACATCCGAGAATGTTCATCAAAGTCGATTTGCCGGAGCCGCTGGTGCCAACGATGGCGACGAGTTCCCCCGCCTCAATGATCAGGTCGATGCCGGCCAGGGCCGTCACGGTCTCGTCACCGTTTCTATAGGAACGGGTGACGCCGGAGAGTTCCAGAAGCGCACTCACATCGACACCAGATCGGCCGAAGAGGATAGTTCTCCATCGGCAGGCAGGACGACATGCTCACCGGCTGAGATGCCTTCGAGCACCTGAGCATGGATGCGGTCTGTCAGACCGATCCGCACGTGACGTTCGGAGATTACGCCTTCTGACGAGCGCACCTTGACCCGGTAGCGGCCGTCCGCTTCGCGGTTGGTCAAGGCTGCCCAGGGCATCAACGGAACATCCGTGGCCTTGCCGGAAGAAATGGTCACAGCAGCCGTCATGGAGGGGCGCAGACGTCCGTCGGTATTCGGGGTCGTAAAGAGCCCGTTGTAATAAACAGCCTGTGATGCCGGCTGGCCAGTGATACCCGCCTGTGAACTGCTGTCTGTCGCCAGCGTGGATGGCGCGGGCTCGATCTGCTCAAGTTTTGCGGGGATTGGCTTGTCGGGGCTGCCCATGATGGTAAAGCGCAGATCCTGGCCCTGATGCACCCGGCCAATATCGGCCTCCGAGATCTGCACCTTGACGCGCATGACATCGAGCTGCGCCAGAACCACGATCGTGGGTACGGCTTGAACGGCATTCAGGGTCTGGCCAGGTTTTGCGACAACGGCCACGACCACGCCATCCATCGGTGCCTGAACCCTTGTATAGCCAAGATTGGACTCGGCGTTTTCCACCTCGACGGTGGCCTGGACAATTTGCGCCTCAAGCGCCTCGACCTCGGCTTCCAGCGCCTTGAAGGCGGCGTCGGCCGTCTCCAGATTGGCGGTGGAGGTGACGCTTCGATTGATCAGAATGCGCTGACGTTGATAGGCTTGCCGTGCCTGCTGCAACTGCACCAATCGTCCCGCCCTCTGGGCGCGCACATTGGCGAGTGCCGCCCGTGCGCTGCGCAAGGCGTTGGATTGAGCGGTGCTATCGATCTCGGCGATGATATCGCCCTGCCGAACGGATTGGCCCAGTTGAACATGCAGGATCTTCAGCTGGCCTGAAACCTGCGAACCGACATTGACCATGCGCGCCGGTTCCAGCACGCCATTGGCAAGGACTGTCTCCTCAATCGTTCCGAGAGCTACCGGCTGCGTGAACTCCGGCTCAAGGTCGGAGCCCGCCATCAGGCGGTCCAGCGACAGGGCGCCACCGCCCAGGGCGAGGAGCGAAACACTCACAATCACCGCACTTCGCCTCATGGAAAACGACATCATTTCAGGTCACCGCTGTTGTTCGCTCGGTCTGCTTCAGTTTCCGGACCATGCCTGGACCGAGATCGCCAAGCGGCTGTTGGTCGGCAACTCGACAATCGAACGGACGAAGGTCATGGCTGAGATCAGAATGAGGACGGAGAGTATCAATGAGCATCTATCGGACATGTCAGGGCCTTTCGTGAGGCCATGTTTCCTGCGGCAATTCAGGTTTCGCGCAGCTTATGTGCAGATTTGATGGAGCAGAGCCGCCAGCAGTTGACGTTTGTTGCCGGAGACTGCTTCTTGGGATCAAGAACTGCCCATTACTTGGAAGCGCCTATGGACAATGCACTTATTCTCATCATCGAGGACGAACCGGAGATTGCGGAGATCCTCGAGACCTATTTCGTGCGCGAAGGCTTCCGAACCATCAGCGCTGGCAACGGCGCGATTGGTCTTTCCCACCACATCCGCCTCAAGCCGGATCTGATCGTTCTCGATGTGAAACTGCCGGGTCAGGACGGCTATGAGGTCCTCGCAGCCGTTCGACGTCGGGGAGAGACGCCGGTGATCATGGTGACCGCCTTGGCGGAAGACCTCGACAAGCTGCAGGCCCTGCGGCTTGGTGCGGATGACTACGTCGTCAAGCCTTTCAACCCCTTGGAGGTGGTTGCCCGGGCCAAAGCCGTTCTGCGGCGTGCGAACGGCAAGAGCAATCGGCAGATATTGCGTGTTGGGCCGCTCGCGGTGGATGCGGAGGCTTACACTGCACTGGTCGACGGGCCGTCCGGTCTTGTCGCACTGGAGCTCACTCGGACCGAATTTCGCCTTCTTGCCCATATGGCGGCGTTTCCCAACAGGGTGTTCGAGCGCTCGGAGCTCGTCGATGCCTGCCTGCCGGAAGGGGAGGCGCTGGACCGAACGGTTGACAGCCATGTCAGCAATCTGCGCCGCAAGCTGACCGCCGCTGGTGCGGATCGTCTTTTGAGCGGGGTCCGCGGCGTCGGCTACAAGTTGAGCGATCTGAATGGCTAGCAATCTCAACACCCATATCATCCGTGCCATGACTGGCATCACGCTCGTCGCGTTCGCTGTGATGTACTTCGGGCTGATGGCCTATTATTTCGTCATTTACGACTGGCTGTTCCCCGAAGCCGCATACGACGAAAAATGGCAGTTGAGCGACACGATGGTGCTCGCCACGATCCTGTCGACGGGGCTTCTATCTGCCGTCTTGGTTGCGTGGAGACTGGCCCAAAAAATCGTGGAACCGTTGAAGTCCGTGGCGACTGCAGCGCGAGCGATTACGGAAGGCGATTTTTCCGCGCGGGCCGAGATTGCCGCGACGCCTTTCGGGGAAGCGAAGAGCTTGATGGAGGACTTCAACTCCATGGCCGAGCGCTTGCAGAAGGCGGAAGCCGAGATCAAATACTCGAACTCTTCGATCGCTCACGAATTGCGCACACCGCTCACCATCCTGCGCGGGCGCCTGCAAGGGTTGCTGGATGGAGCCTTTCAGCCGAGCCCCGAGCTTTACGGGAGGCTGATCGCCCATGTGGATGATCTCTCGGCCATCGTGGAGGAGCTTCGCACTCTGGCCTTGGCCAATGTCGGCAAGCTGGAGCTTGCGCTTTCACGTGTCGATTTGTCGATTGAAGCCATGTCGGTGCTCGTTTCGATCGGAAGCGATCTCGAACAAGCTGGAATATTTGTCGAGCACAGATTGGATCCTTCTCCGGCCCTGGTCGATCCCACCCGGATCCGCCAGGCCATTCTGGCCCTGCTCGACAATTGCCGTCGCTATGCTCCCAACAGCGATGTGCTGGTTGAAACGGGTGTCAAGGATGGATTTGCCTATGTGCGATGCCGCGACAACGGTCCGGGCATTGATGCGGCGCATAGGGAGCGTGCCTTTGAGCGCTTTTGGCGGGCAGATGAGTCCCGCGCGCGCAAGCGGCGGATCCGGTCTGGGGCTGCCGATCGTGCGAGGGATTGCCAGAGCCCATGGGGGCGAGGCGCTAATTGTAGATCAGGACAAGCCTGGCCTGACCATCGAACTGCAATTACCGCTTGATGAATAGATGGCGGCTTGCTTAAGCTACCACAGCGCGTCGATAAGGGCTTTCTGGATATTCCCGTCCTTTAGCAAAGCCGATACATCATCGGCAATAAACAGGCCTGCCGCCGGTGGAAAAGGGGGGCAGATGCCGAAGCAATCGGTCGCGCGAGAGGCGACAGACCGACAAAAATCCATGCTGTTGTCGATGGTTGCGACCGTCCAGTCGCGTTGCGAATAACGCCTGGGCAACGTGGTGATGCACCCGTTGTCATCCCGCTCATTGGGCCCTTGCCTCCAACACGTCTCTGCTCCGCAGATACGGCTTACGACAGCGACGCCTTGCGCAACTTTCTGACAACACGCGGCACGGAACCCGTCATTCCCGACAATCCAACCCGAAAGCGGATCAGAGCGTTCGACCCGGTCGCCTACAGACGACGAAAGATCACCGAGCGGACATTCTGCCGTCTCAAGGACTGGAGGCGTGTCGCGCCGCGCTACGACAAGCTTACGATAGACTTCGCGGCAACGTGCTAAAGCGCAGCTATCGTAACATAGTGGATCAATTGAGTCTGGAGCCAAAGCGAGAAATGATGCGATCGGAAAATTGGACCTTTAGCAGCATTATGTCCATCGTTATGGGTGCTGCGACTGCCTTGATGTTCTGGTGGCTCATTGTCTACGAAGGGGCTTGGCCGTTCCTTATACTCGTTCCCGTTCCTGCTATCCCCTCCTTGCTGTTTAGCCTCTATGCGATCAAGGCGCATGAAAGTGACACTGCGTTCTTGGGATTGCTTATGGCAGTGTCGCCGATCGCCATATTCTTTGCTTGAGCGGCGAGGATCTCAGGGGGGTGTCGCAGGTTTTTCAAGGAATTACAGAAACGACGATCGCTCGAATACCGCTATGCGGCGAATTGAAATACTGATCAGCCAGCGGTCGAAAGCTGTTGTTGACGGAGCATATGCGCGACTTCGATACCGATCTGGAGATCGGTGATTCAGACGAAAAAGATCTGAAGCCATCCATAGGCAGTGTCAGCGTCTTGATGGAGCGAACATTCTGCTCGGTGATGTTGTCGAGGTACCTTGTCCCGTTAGCGACCTCGCCGCCCACATCAAAGCCGCGCGCCGCGCGAGATCCGGGCTAGGCATGAAGAATATCGGAGGCATCCGCATAGCGACGGCTAGCCGGAAATCCTCCTGCTCGACGAACCGCTTGGTGCACTTGATGCGATGACCAAGATCGGGATGCAGCAGGAACTGGCCCGGATCTGGAAGGAGGAGGACGTCACGACTGTGCTGGTGACCCACGATCTCGAAGAAGCAATCTTCCTTGCCGACCGGATCCTGGTGCTCCCCCGCGAAAAGGGCGGCGAGCCGCAGTTCATCGACATCGATATTCCGCGCCCGCGTGATCGTAGCAATTCGCACTTCGTTCGGCAAAGAGAAGAACTTCTGAGGCTGTTCGGTCTCCACTGAGTGGCTTCGATTGGCCTCTCTGTTCTACCGTTCGCGACGGGCCAAGAAGGCAAGTCGTTCGAAGAGATGGATGTCCTGTTCGTTCTTGAGCAGGGCGCCATGCAGCTTCGGCAGTGACTGTTTCGGATCGCCGCGCAAGTCTGCGGGATCGATGTCCTCTGAAACCAGGAGCCGGATCCAGTCGAGCGCCTCGGATGTCGACGGTTTCTTCTTCAATCCGGGTGTCTCACGGATTTCGTAGAACTGCGTAAGGGCGTTGCGGATCAGGGTCTTCTTGATGCCGGGGTAATGGACTTCCACAATCCGCTCCAGCGTCTCTGCATCCGGGAAGCGGATGTAGTGGAAGAAACAACGGCGCAGGAAAGCATCGGGCAGTTCCTTTTCGTTGTTTGAGGTGATGATGACGATCGGACGCACACGCGCTGCCACGGTCTGGCCGGTCTCGTAGACATGGAACTCCATGCGGTCGAGTTCCTGGAGCAGGTCGTTGGGAAATTCTATGTCGGCCTTGTCGATCTCGTCGATCAGCAGCACCACCTTCTTTTCCGCTGCAAACGCCTGCCAGAGCTTGCCACGGCGGATGTAGTTGTGGACGTCGTTGACGCGCGCCTCACCCAACTGGCTGTCGCGTAGCCGCGAGACCGCATCGTATTCGTATAGCCCTTGCTGTGCCTTGGTCGTGGACTTTACGTTCCATTCCAGGATGTCGAGGCCGAGTGCCGAGGCAACCTGACGGGCGAGTTCGGTCTTGCCCGTGCCGGGTTCTCCCTTGACGAGCAGGGGCCGCTCCAGACGGATCGCGGCGTTCACAGCAATCATCAGATCCCTGTCTGCAACGTAATCGGCGGTTCCCTCGAATTGCATTGATCTATCTTGTCCCTCTCGCTGCCACGCCGATACCTGATTGGCGAGGCTAGCGAGGCGGTGGCCGGGGTGCAAGCTGCTGCACTGCGGACTGGAGGGAGGGTGAGATATAACTTGTATTTCCCTACAGATCTGACAGGCTGAAATAACAGAGTTTTTGCCTGTCCTTCTATGCTATGCCCACTCCTCTAGGACAGGTTTGGGCCTGAGGCATTCATCCAGGCTCCACCACTGCCGATCCATCCGCTGCTTCATGCAGAGATCTTCAATTCGTGCCTTTCTCCGATGAACACACCGGTCGGCCTTCTAGCCGATCGGGCTTACCGTACCGCAGCGGAGGACGTGCGGAGGAGGCTCGAATGAGCAGACATAAATATCCGGTCGGCGCCATGATCGTCCTCAAGGACGGTCCCGTCCGTCTCGCCCGGACGACCGGGGTCTGCAAAATACTCGCAACCCTGCCGGAGACCGGCGGCGCTCTGCAATATCGAATCCGCTTTGAAAGCGAGGGGTTCGATCGTTGTGTAGCGGAAGACGACATCGACCCGGACCGCAGCCATGGCTGCGTGCCCGAACCAACGACGAAAAGCAAGGAACAGGTATCATGGCTAAAGGCCAGCAGCGTTCGAACCGCGAAGTAAGAAAGCCGAAGAAGGACAAGGAGAAGCCGTCATCCGCGCCGGTCTCCACCTTCAATACCCAGATGAAGAGCGCCGAGACGTCGGGCGCGAAGAAGCGGTAGTCGCGGGGCGCTGGCAGTTCTCGATGCCTGCCGGCCTGTTCCCTTTCATTGGCTTCCCGTCTCGTACCAGCATCGAGCATTCGCCTTTCCCTTTTGCCTGAAGATGCGCTAAGGGCAGGCGCATGAAAACTGCGTCCTTTACTATCCTCCTTGGCGGACATCTGACTGTGACGGACCGCCTTAAAGCGCTGACTGCGGGCAGCCGTGCGATCGCCGCCGACAGCGGCATGCGGCATGCATCCGCTCTCGGGATTGTGCCTGAGCTTTGGGCCGGCGACTTCGACAGCAGCGATGCGGCCCTTATCGCACAATGGCCGAATGTCGAGCGCAGAACCTATCCCGCGACCAAGGCGGCTACCGACGGCGAAATTGCTGTTGCCGAAGCCATTGCACGCGGTGCCACGCGTCTCATTGTCGCCGGCGCGCTCGGCGGCGAGCGGTCCGACCACGCGCTCCAGCACCATCTGAATGCTCTCGGCCTTGTCGAAGATGGGTTCGAGGTCGTGTTGACCTCCGGCGAGGAAGAGGCCTATCCCTTTGCCGACGAAAGTGAGCTCGAACTGGAACTGCCCAAGGGAGCTCTCTTCTCGGTGCTGGGTTTTACCGCGCTTGAGGGGCTGACAATCCGCAACGCACGCTATCCGCTCACCGATTTCTCGCTGGCCTTCGGGTCGTCGCGTACCATTTCCAATGTTGCCGAAGGTCCAATTTCGGTCTCGCTCACCCGTGGCCGCGCTGTTCTTCTGGCGCGCCCTTACGATTTTTCCGGAGCCTGAAGCCTTGGCGCCTCCCATTCTGAAACTCGACGACATCTTCCTGTCTTTCGGTGGCACGCCGCTGCTGAATGGAGCCGGACTGCAGGTGGAACCCGGAGACCGTATCTGCCTGGTGGGACGTAACGGTTCGGGCAAATCGACGCTGATGAAAATCGCAGCTGGTCTTGTCGAGGCTCAATCGGGCGAAGTCTTTCGCCACCCCTCTTCGACGATCCGTTACCTTGAACAAGCGCCGGATTTTGCCGGCTATGCCACCGTGCAGGCCTATGCCGAAGCGGGGCTGGGACCGGGTGACGATCCCTATCGCGTGACCTATCTGCTCGAGCATCTCGGCCTTACCGGTCAGGAAGATCCGACACGCCTCTCCGGCGGCGAGGCGCGGCGCGCGGCGCTTGCCCGCGTGCTGGCGCCGGAGCCTGATATCCTGATGCTCGACGAGCCGACCAACCACCTCGACTTGCCGACGATCGAATGGCTGGAAGGCGAGCTGCAGAAGACGCGAAGCGCGCTTGTTCTGATTTCCCATGACCGCCGGTTTCTTGAGAAGATATCAACTGCCACCGTCTGGCTCGATCGCGGCCTGTCACGGCGCCTCGCCCGGGGCTTTGCCCATTTCGAGGAGTGGCGCGACAAGGTGCTGGAAGAGGAAGAAATCGAGCAGCACAAGCTTGGCCGGCAGATCGAACGCGAAGAGCACTGGTTGCGCTATGGCGTGACGGCAAGGCGCAAGCGCAACATGCGGCGCCTTGGCAACTTGCAGGCTTTGCGGGCCGATTATCGCGGTCATAAGGGGCCGCAGGGCACGATCCAGGCTGCGGTTAGCGAAGGCCGCGAAAGCGGTAAGCTCGTCGTCGAGGCGGAAAAGATCACCAAGGCCTATGGTGAGCGGACCATCGTCGCCCCCTTCTCGATCCGCGTACATCGTGGCGATTGTATCGGCCTGATCGGTCCGAATGGTGCCGGCAAGACGACGCTTCTGAAGATGTTAACTGGCCAGTTGCAGCCTGACGACGGCGTGATCAAGCTCGGCACCAATCTGGAAATTGCGGTTCTCGACCAGAAGCGCGAGGACCTCAACCCGGATGATTCGCTTGCCCATTACCTGACCGATGGCCGGGGCGAGAACCTGCTGGTGAACGGCGAACAGAAGCATGTTACCGGCTACATGAAGGATTTTCTCTTCCAGCCGGAACAGGCGCGCACGCCGATCCGCAATCTCTCTGGCGGCGAACGCGCGCGGCTGATGCTGGCGCGGATCATGGCGAAGCCTTCCAACCTGCTGATCCTTGATGAGCCGACCAACGACCTCGACATCGAGACGCTCGACCTGTTGCAGGAGATCGTGGCGGGTTATGCTGGCACGGTTATTCTCGTCAGCCATGACCGCGACTTCCTCGACCGGACCGTGACATCAACCATCGCGCCGGCCAATCCGGATGCGCCTGACGGTCGCTGGATCGAATATGCCGGCGGCTATTCGGATATGCTGGCCCAGCGCAAGGGCGTCGAGGACGAGCGCAAGCGTGCGGAGAAGGCCGAGAAGGCCAAGACCCAGGACGTGGGCGGCGGAAAGCCGGCGGAGACTGGCTCGAAGGGCAAGGGAAAGCTGTCCTTCAAGCAGAAATTCGCGCTCGAAAACCTGCCGAAGGAGATGGAGAAGGCGGAAAAGGAGATCGCTGCACGCGAAGCGAAGATGGCTGATCCCAACCTCTTCACGAAGGATCCAGCGACCTTCAACACGTTGGCGGCGGAAATGGAGAAGCTTCGTGCCGACATCACGCGGTGGGAAGAGGAATGGCTGGAACTCGAAATGCTGCGCGAGGAACTTGAGGGGTGAGTTTCAGATTCAGGATGCGAGATCCGTCACGCGCTCAAGATGCACCAGCCTCGCGTCGGTGGCCTTAGCGAAAGCGGCGGAACGGCCGATGTAGAGCAGGGTCGTGCCGGTCATTTCTCCGAGCAACGCTGCCAGACGAGCCTCTGTCTCCGGCTCCAACCCCTCCAGCACGTCGTGCATCACGATCCAGCGTGGTTTGCGCAGGAGAATGTTGGCGAAGGCAAGCGCCATCTGTTCGTCTTTGTCGAGAAGCCGTTCCCAGCGCGCGCGCTCATCGAGTCGCGTGCCGAGATGCTGCAGTCCGACCCTCTCCAATGCAGCCGTTATGTCAGCATCGGTAAAATTTGTAGACGCTACGGGATAGGCGAGCAGGCTGCGCAACCTGCCTTCCGGCAGGTAGCCAATCTGCGGCACGTAGAGGATATCCGCCGTAGCGGGGAGAAGGATCTTTCCCGTTCCGAATGGCCACAGGCCCGCAAGGGCATTGAAGAACAGCTTGCGATTGACCCCCTGGTCGCCATTGACCATCACATGCTCGCCGGGAACGATTTCCACATCCCGTTCGACGAGGCGAAAGGCGGCCGGATTGCCTTCGCCTGGTATGCGTGGCCCGATCACGATGCCCTTCAGACTTAGTATTCCGTCCTTTGACGCACCGATCTCGATTCTGGGGGCATCCAGCGCCTCGATGTCCATGGCAGCCAGAGCGGCACGGAATACCGTGACGCGGAGCAGGGCGGCGCGCCAGTCGGCAATCTGGCCGAAATTGTCGACATACCAGCGGAGAGCCGAATAGACCTGGGTGAAGGCCGCTGCCGCCATCATCAGGCCACCGAACGTGATGGTGCCGGAGAAATAGGCGGGCGAGGCGATCAGGATCGGGACGATGATCGCCAGCCAGCCAAAGCCCGCCGTCACCCAGGTGAGATTGGTGAGTGCCAGGGCCAGATGCCGTATCGATCCCAAAACGCTGTCCAGCGTTTGATGGATGTGACGGCTTTCGGTCTCTTCGCCCTGGGCGACGGCAATGGCCTCGAGGTTTTCATTCGCGCGCATCAGCGAAAATCGCAGATCGGCCTCGCGGGCATAACGTTCGGCGTTGAGGTTCGACAGCTTATGTCCGACAAGGCGGCTCAAAAGCGATGCGGCAAGCGCATACAGAATGGCTCCCCACACCATGTATCCGGGAATCCGGAAGCTCCATTCTCCAAGCTTGAAGACGATGTCGCTCGAAAGGCCCCAGAGGACTCCGATGAAGCTGACCAGAAGGATGGTCGCGTTGAACAGGCCGATCGACAGCGATGTCGTCATTTCGGCGAGCTTGCGCGCATCTTCGTGCAGGCGCTGGTCCGGATTAACACCAAGTGGGCTCGTCATCGAAAGGCGGAAAGCGCGGCGCCCCTTGAGCCACTGATCGATGACGTCGCGCGTCAGGCCTTCCCGCATGTGTAGCGCTGTCATCTGGTTCAGCCATGCCTGCACGACGTTGAGGACAAGAAGCGCGCCCGCGATGGCAGCGAAATTGCGTAGCTCCTGGAGGAATGCCGGCAGGTTCCTCTGCTCCAGGGCATTGTAGAAGGGCGCATTCCAGTGGTTCAGCATCACCGTGCCATAGGCCGTGGCCAGGATCACCGCGACGAGCGCAAAGGCGAAGGTCAGAATGCGGTTGCGGATGGCCGAGTGCCAAAAGCTGTCCAGCGCAATGGCCATCTGGCGGCGGAAGCTTGCTTCGACAGAGGCGATGGTCTGATCAACGGAGGGCGACTTTCCGCTCATTTCACTCGTCATGCCTTCATGCCTTGGCTCGTTCAACCATACTCTCATTGTCTGCCTAGCATGGCGAGATTGCGTTTCGATTACCAGCGATGCGGCCGCGCAGTTTGAGCCACCTTGCACTCGGCGGCCCACCGCGCTATTTCTCCTTCTGCTCTAACGGGGTGCCTTTCGATCTTTCCGGATCGAAATGCTGAGAGGCGAAAGCCAACCCGCGGAACCTGATCCGGTTAACACCGGCGGAGGGATTAGACGCGTCGAAAGAAAACGCCCTATCCCCGATATCGATGAACTTTTGGAGGAGGGCGTCATGCCGTCATGTCTATCTAATATTTTCCGCGCAGGCCTTGCCGCAGCCGCTTTGTCCGTCGGCCTCTCCATGCCGGTGCAGGCGGCCGACAAGGTTTTGACCGTCTACACCTATGAGAGTTTCATCTCCGAATGGGGGCCGGGGCCAAAGGTGCAGGAAGCCTTTGAAAAGACCTGCGCATGCAAGGTTCAATTCGTCGGCGTGGCGGACGGAGTTGCGCTCCTGACCCGGCTCAAGCTCGAGGGTGAAAGCTCCAAGGCCGATGTCGTTCTCGGGCTCGACACCAACCTGGTCGAGGAAGCCAAGCAGACCGGATTGTTCGATACGTCCGGGATCGACGCCTCAAAAGCGAAGGTTCCTGGCGGCTTTGCCGATGACGTCTTCGTGCCTTACGACTACGGGCATTTCGCCGTGATCTATGACACGCAGACGATCAAGACCCCGCCGAAAAGTCTGAAAGAACTGGTCGAGGGTGACCCCAGCCAGAAGATCGTCATTGAGGATCCGCGCACGTCGACGCCGGGTCTCGGCCTGCTGCTCTGGGTGAAGTCGGTCTATGGTGACAAGGCGCCTGAGGCCTGGGCGAAGCTCAAGGGTCGCGTGCTGACCGTGACTCCAGGGTGGTCGGAGGCCTATGGCCTGTTCACCAAGGGTGAGGCGCCGATGGTGTTGTCATACACCACGTCGCCGGCCTATCACATGGTCGCAGAGCAGACGGACCGCTATCAGGCGGCTGACTTCTCCGAAGGTCACTACATCCAGATCGAAGTTGCCGGCATCCTCAAGAATGCACCGGAAAAGGCGCTTGCACGCCAGTTCCTCGCGTTCATGCTGGAGCCCGGCTTTCAGGACACGATCCCCACCAACAACTGGATGATGCCGGTTGCCGCCACGTCCGAGCCGCTGCCGGATGCCTTCGGCAAGCTCGTCCAGCCGAAGACGACCTTCCTGATGAGCCCGGCAGAAGTGGCAGCCAGTCGTCAGGCCTGGATCGACGAGTGGCTCAAGGCCATGACGCTGAACTGACGGGCCTGATGCTGCGCCCACTCCATCAGCCGAGACGCACGAGGCTGCCCGCCCTTGTGGGCGGTCTTCTCGTCTTGATGGCAGTATTGGGCTTTGTCGGCGTGGCGGTCGTCATGCTGCTATCCGGGCGTAAGGGTGGGCTGCTGCAGGCTTTCTCTGATCCGGTCGTTCGCTCGGTGCTGGGCTTCACGCTGTGGCAGGCTCTCCTCTCCACTTTGATTTCCGTCGGACTTGCCTTGCCCGTCGCCAGTGCGCTTGTCCGTCAGCCGTCGTTTCCTGGTCGACAATGGCTTATCCGGCTGATGGCGGTGCCGATGGGCATGCCTGTCCTGATCGGCGCGCTTGGCCTGATTGGCGTGTTTGGCCGAAACGGCCTGGTTAATCACGTGCTCGCGGGTGTGGGGTTTTCTCAGCCGATCTCGATCTACGGACTTTCCGGAATTCTGATTGCCCACGTCTTCTTCAACCTGCCGCTTGCGACGCGTCTGATGCTGTCCGCGCTGGAACGTGTGCCGGCGGAATACTGGCGTTCGGCCGCAAGCCTGGGTTTTTCACCCCTGTCCACCTTCCGTTTCATCGAATGGCCGGTGCTTGCGCGGGTCATCCCAGGAGCGGCGGGGCTGATCTTCATGCTCTGCGTCACGAGTTTCACCCTCGTGCTTGTCTTCGGCGGCGGGCCGGCGGCGACCACGATCGAGGTTGCGATCTATCAGGCGTTGCGCTTCGATTTTGATCCGGCGCGCGCGGTCTCGCTTGCGTTCGTCCAGATTACGGTCACTGGCTGCGTTCTCGCGGTTCTCAGTCTTTTGCCTGCGGCGGCTGACACAGGCACGACCAGCGGTCGGGGCTTCGTCCGATTCGATGGCCGGCGCCCTGCCATCCGGATGATGGATGTGATGGTTCTGTTGTCCGCCAGTCTGTTTCTCTTGCTGCCGCTTGGCCAGGTTGTCGTCTCCGGCTTGCAGGCCGACCTACTTCAATTGGTGGCCCAACCCGCATTCAGGCGTGCGGCGTCGACCAGCCTTCTCGTCGGATTGGGCGCGGGTCTCGTCGCCACTCTTGGCGCCTATGGCATCATTGCAGCGCGTAGCCAGCTATCCACTGACCATTCCGCATCTTTGCTCGCCCGCGTCTTCTCCATGAGTCTCTCGGGGGCTTCATCTCTGGTTCTGCTCATTCCAACCAGCGTCCTTGCCACTGGCTGGTTTCTGGCGTTGCGATTGCGGGGCGATGTGGCCGTCTTTGCGCCTGTTGTCGTCATTGGCATCAACGCGTCGATGGCTCTGCCCTTTGCCGTTCGCGTGCTGGGCCCCGCCTTTTTTGAGCATCGCGCCCGTACTGGCCAACTTTCCGAAAGCCTGGGCCTGTCGGTCGGTCAGAGGTTGCGCTTCATCGACTGGCCGGTTCTGAGGGGGCCGCTCTTGACCGCGCTCGCCTTCGCGATGGCGCTTTCTTTGGGCGATCTCGGTGCCGTCGCGCTCTTCGGCTCTGAGAATATCTCCACCTTGCCGACACTCATTTACGCGCGGATGGGCAGTTATCGCAGCAACGATGCCGATGGTCTTGCCCTGATCCTCGGTCTAATTTGCCTGGTCCTGGCACTGATCGGAGCGCCCCAAGCCATGAAGAAGAAGGAGCAGAACGATGCCGGCTAAAGCGTCTGCCTCTGTCCGACTCGACAATGTTCGGCTCCTGCTTGGTAAGACCCGCTTTCATTTCGACTGCGAATTCAGGAGCGCCGCAATCACTGCTGTCGTCGGGCCCTCGGGCGCGGGAAAGTCGACACTGCTGAACCTGGTATCTGGCTTTGAGCGCCCGGACAGCGGCGTGGTTCAGATCGGCGGAACTGATGTTACCCGTCTGGCGCCGGCAGAACGACCGATTTCCCTGGTCTTCCAGGACAACAACCTGTTTTCGCATCTGGATCTCTTCACCAATATCGGGCTCGGCATTCATCCCGCCCTCAGGCTGCAGCCAGCCGACCGCATGGCCATATCCCAGGCGCTCGAACGCGTTGGCCTCGCAGGTTACGAGCGACGCCTGCCCGGATCCTTGTCTGGCGGAGAGCGTCAGCGCGTGGCATTTGCACGGGCGCTTGTGCGTCGACGCCCTGTGCTCCTGCTTGACGAGCCATTTGCCGCGCTCGACCCGGGCCTCCGATCCTCCATGGTCGAGCTGCTGGCCGCTCTTCACGAGGAGACCGGCGCCACCGTGCTTCTGGTGACGCATGATCCGCGTGACCTTGAGCGCCTTGCCAGTCGCGTGGTTTTCATCGATGCCGGGAGCGTGCTGGTTGATGCGCCCACTGCAGCATTTCTTGCACGGTTCGATCTTCCTCCCGTCCGTGCCTTCCTTGGCGTAGCTCCTTCCGGGGAACCTTCGCCTTAATTTGGTCGTTCGCTCCTGTCATGCGGCGAGTGAATGGTTGCCTAGCGCGGCAGGGGCTTGGTCAATGCGGTTGCGGCCACTATGGTCTAGAGGATGCGACAGTTTCGCTTTATGGAAATGAGCCCATGGATCGATTCCAAACGATTCTGGAGCCAGGCAAACGGATGCTGCACCCGAGACCTGCCGACATGGCGGAACATCGGGCACAGGGTGAAGGGGCAGGATGCAGTTTTTCAGCCGGAACAGCGCGATGGCTGCCGATAGTGATCGGCGGCGCCGGCCTGCAAGGCTTGCGTCGACGGTGGCTGCGTTCGTTACGAGCGGGGTGATACTGTCTTCCTGCCAGTCGCTGTTCGAGCAGGCCTATGAGCCTTCTGTCTCGCCCTCCAGCAATCCGCAGATCGTCGAGGAAGTCCAGAAGGGCGATCCCCGAGCCCAGATGGGTGCACGCGAGCATCCTCGCATCGTTGCGTCTTATGGTGGGGAATATTCCGATGCGAAGACAGAGCGCCTCGTTGCCCGTATTGCCGGGGCGCTGACGGCTGTCTCGGAAAACCCGAACCAGTCCTACCGGATCACCATTCTCAACTCGCCTGCGATCAACGCCTTTGCCTTGCCTGGGGGCTATCTCTATGTCACGCGCGGCCTGCTTGCGCTGGCCAATGACGCCTCTGAAGTCGCGGCCGTGCTCAGCCATGAAATGGCGCATGTGACGGCCAATCACGGCATCGAGCGGCAGCGCCGAGAAGAGGCGGAAGTGATTGCGAGCCGGGTCGTCGCCGAAGTTCTCTCCAGCGATCTGGCCGGCAAGCAGGCGCTTGCTCGGGGCAAACTGCGTCTTGCCGCGTTCTCACGTCAGCAGGAACTGCAGGCCGACGTCATCGGGGTGCGAACCTTGGGCGAAGCTGGTTACGACCCTTATGCAGCTGCCCGGTTCCTCGATTCCATGGCCCGCTACAGCCAGTTTACCTCCGTCGATCCAGACGCCGACCAGAGCCTGGACTTCCTGTCGAGCCATCCGAACGCGCCGCAGCGCGTCGAGCTCGCCAAGCGCCATGCTCGCGCCTTCGGCCCCGAAGGCACTCACGGCGAAACGGGTCGTGACTATTATCTCAACGGGATCGATGGGCTTCTTTATGGCGACAGCCCGCAGGAAGGTTTCGTTCGCGGCCAGACATTCCTGCATGGGCAGCTCGGCATTCGCTTCGACGTGCCCGTCGGTTTCCAGATCGACAACAAGGTCGAAGCTGTGCTCGCCACCGGTCCAGGTGATGTGGCCATCCGCTTTGACGGTGTGGCCGACAACCAGAAGATCAGCCTGCCAAACTATATCTCCAGTGGCTGGGTTACTGGCCTGCTGCCGGATACGATCCAGACGATTTCCGTCAATGGTCTCGAAGCCGCGACTGCAAAGGCTTCTGCTGACCGGTGGGATTTCGACATTACCGTTATTCGTATCGGACCGCAGATCTTCCGCTTTCTGACCGCTGTGCCGAAGGGCAGCCCTGCTCTCGAAACCACGGCTGCGCAGTTGCGCGCATCCTTCCGACGTATCACGCCCCAGGAGGCCGCGTCGCTGAAGCCGTTGCGGGTGCGTGTCGTGACCGTTGGCTCAGGAGATACCGTCGGGACTTTGTCTGCGCGCATGATGGGAACAGAGCGAAAGCTTGAACTCTTCCGCTTGATCAATGCTCTCGGTCCAACATCGACTGTAGCGCCTGGCATGCGGGTCAAGATCATTTCCGAGTAGGAAAAGGTCGACGCAAACGAAACAAGCCGGCGTTTCCGCCGGCTTTAGCCTTCCAAATCAATAGTATCGGTCAATAGGCCATCTCGTAGCGGGCGGCGCTCGGTGCCTTGTCGGTCAGGGCCATTTTGAGCTTTTCCAATGCACGCGTTTCGATTTGTCGAACACGCTCCTTTGAAATGCCGAGCTCCACACCGAGCTCCTCCAGCGTTGCCCCGTCTTCGGTCAGGCGGCGGGCCTTGATGATCCGATTTTCCCGCTCGTTCAAACGGTTCAGGGCATCTTTCAGCCAGCCGTTCCAGCGTTCTCCATCAATGATCGAGGTCACCTGTTCGTCCGGCAAGGCTTCTTTGCTTTCCAGCATGTCCAGCTGTGCGGTTCCTTCTCCGTTGCGCCCGGCAACTGGCGTCTGAAGCGAAGCATCATTTCCGGAGAGCCGGGCATCCATAGACTGCACATCCGAGAGGCTGACGCCGAGCGCGGTGGCAATTTCCTGATGGATCGCCTGATCCGAGAGACGATTATCACCCTGCGCAAGCTTGGCGCGAAGGCGGCGGAGGTTGAAGAACAGGGCCTTCTGACTGGAACTCGTGCCGCCCCGGACGATCGACCAATTGCGCAGGATGTAGTCCTGCATGGATGCTCGGATCCACCAGCCGGCATAAGTCGAGAAACGCACTTCACGGCCAGGGTCGAAGCGGGCTGCGGCTTCCAGCAGGCCGATATATCCTTCCTGGATGAGATCGTTCAGCGGCAGGCCGAAACCTCGGAATTTTGACGCCATGGCGATGACAAGCCGCATATGGGCTTGGGCAATCCGGTTCCGTGCACTCTGATCGTCGTGTTCTTTCCAGCGGATAGCGAGATCGAGCTCTTCTTCCCGTTCCAGATAGGGCTGGGACATCGCGTATCTGATGATGTGTCTGTCAGCGGATATGGCCTTCATCGAAACATCTCCCTGGGTCTTGGGGGGACCGCACGCCGGCAGCCCGTTTTCCGGCATTTCCTGTTGAACGGCCCAAAGCCGCTCATGTTCCAACCGATCCCTTTTGTGGATGGCTGGCATTGGCCTGCGAATGCTTTCTGATGAGGTTTACGCAGGTATTGGCATGTCGGATTGCCGCATGACCAATGGTTGGCGACTTCGAAACGCCCTATCACGGAGAAGTGAGGTCGCTGGTCCCCTCAATCGGTCGACCAACGAAAAACGGCGCGGGTTGCCCCACGCCGTTCAATCGGTTTTGCCTTCAGTCAGATCAGGCGGACAGTGCCTTGAACTCTGCAAGAATCGCGTCACCCATCTCGACGGTCCCAACCTGGCGCGCACCGTCCGCCATGATGTCGCCGGTGCGGATACCCTTGTCGAGGACGTTGGCGATCGCCTTTTCCAGGCGGTCGGCTTCGGTCACCATGTTGAAGGAGTAGCGCAGGCACATGGCAAAGGAGGCGATCATCGCGATCGGGTTGGCGATGCCCTTGCCGGCGATGTCGGGAGCCGAGCCATGGACCGGCTCATAAAGCGCCTTGCGCTTGCCAGTCTTGCCGTCGGGAGCGCCGAGCGAGGCGGAAGGCAGCATGCCGAGCGAACCCGTCAGCATGGCAGCGACGTCGGAGAGCATATCGCCGAAAAGGTTATCGGTGACGATGACGTCGAACTGCTTCGGTGCACGGACGAGCTGCATGCCGCCGGCATCGGCCAACATGTGGTCGAGCTGGACGTCGGCAAACTTTTCCTTGTGTGTCGCAGTCACGACCTGGTTCCAAAGCACACCGGACTTCATGACGTTGCGCTTTTCCATCGAGCACACACGTTTGTTGCGGGTGCGGGCCAGTTCGAAAGCGACGGCTGAGATGCGTTCGATCTCGTAGGTATCATAAACCTGGGTGTCGATGGCGCGCTTCTGGCCGTTGCCGAGGTCGGTGATCGTCTTCGGCTCGCCGAAATAGACGCCGCCGGTCAGCTCACGCACGATCAGGATATCGAGCCCTTCGACCAGTTCCGGCTTCAGCGACGAAGCGTTGGCAAGTGCCGGATAGCAGATTGCCGGACGCAGATTGGCGAAGAGTTCTAGATCCTTGCGCAGACGCAGCAGGCCGGCCTCCGGGCGGACGTCATAGGGGACGTCGTCCCACTTCGGACCACCGACGGCGCCGAAGAGCACGGCATCTGCGGCCAGCGCCTTGGCCATGTCTTCTTCCGAAATCGCCACGCCATGCGCGTCATAGGCCGAACCGCCGACGAGGCCCTCATCGGTCACGAACCCGGCACCCTGTTCCTCGTTCATGTAGGCGATGATCTTGCGGACTTCGGCCATGGCCTCGGGGCCGATGCCGTCACCGGGCAGCAGGAGAAGATTGCGAGCCGTCATGGAAACCCTCCACTCGAAAAAGAAGTCGCGGCTTCTTACGCGCCGGGCAGGGCCTTTTCAAGCGAGATAGGCCGGAAACGGTACGGTTCAGAGCGGGCGGTCGATGTTGGGACATGGTTGACCCGGCAGGTTCCTAGGTCCAAAACGCTGCATCCCTCCAGCCTGTTCGAGTGCCCGATGCCGCTTTCACCCCTCCATATCGAAACACCTCTGCTTCGAACCGCCGCCGATTACAGTGAAAGCGGTCTGCCGCTGTGGTTGAAGCTCGATGCGCTGCAGCCCTCCGGTAGCTTCAAGCTACGCGGTGTCGGTCTGCTCTGCCAACATGAGGTCGCCAAGGGCGCCCGGGAGATCTTCTGTGCCTCAGGTGGCAACGCCGGTATCGCTGCCGCTGTTGCTGGGCGCGCGCTCGGGGTGCCGGTGACGATCGTCGTTCCGGAAACCACGTCGACCGAGGTTCGCACCCGGATCGCTGCTACCGGTGCAAATGTGTTGGTACATGGGTCGGTCTTCGACGAGGCCAATGCGCATGCCGTCGCGCTCGCGGCCGAGCGCAAGGCGGCCTATGTCCATCCCTATGACCATCCGCTCCTCTGGGAGGGCCACGCCACTCTGATCGATGAGGTGGTTAAGGCCGACGCCGAATTCGACTGTGTCGTGACGAGTGTAGGCGGTGGCGGTCTGTTGGCCGGCATTGTGGAGGGCCTGAGGCGCAATGGGTTGCATGAGGTCCCTGTGATCGCGGTCGAGACGGAAGGGGCGGCCTCGCTTCATGCGGCCGTTGTCGCCAAGGAACGGGTGACGCTGCCGGCAATCACGTCGATTGCCAATTCGCTCGGTGCCCGTCAGGTCGCTCAGCATGTCTTCGATCTTCTGGACAAACATCCAATCGAAAGCGTCACGGTGACCGATACTCAGGCGGTCAAAGCCTGCCTGAAATTTGCCGACGCGCAACGAATCCTCGTCGAGCCTGCCTGCGGCGCGGCCCTGGCTGTTGCCGACGTGCATGCCGATTTGCTTTCGCGCTTCAAGGCACCGCTCATCGAGGTTTGCGGCGGTATAGGCGTGTCGCTCGCCGCGCTCGAAGCCTGGCGCGCACGCTTCCTCTGATCAAAGAAAAAAGCCGGGCACAGGCCCGGCTTCATCATCTCATTGCTTCAGTTCGCTTCAAGCCCAGGGGCGCTCAGCCGCGTTCGCCTTTTCGAAACTCGCGATGCTGTTCGCCTTTTCCAGCGTCAGGCCGATATCGTCGAGGCCATTCAGCATGCAGTGCCGCTTGAAGGCGTCGAGCTCGAACGAAATCTTGCCGCCATCGGGACCGGTGATTTCCTGGGCTTCCAGATCGACGGTCAGCACGGCGTTCGAGCCGCGGCTTGCGTCGTCCATCAGCTTTTCGAGGTTCTCCGGGCTGACGACGATCGGCAGAATGCCGTTCTTGAAGCAGTTGTTGTAGAAGATATCGGCAAACGAGGTCGAGATCACGCAGCGAATACCGAAATCAAGCAGAGCCCAAGGGGCATGTTCGCGCGAGGAGCCGCAACCGAAGTTGTCGCCGGCAACGAGGATCTGGGCGTTGCGATAGGCAGGCTTGTTCAGGACGAAATCCGGGTTTTCCGAACCGTCTTCCTTGTAGCGCGCTTCGGCGAAGAGACCGGTTCCAAGGCCCGTGCGCTTGATTGTCTTCAGGTAATCCTTGGGGATGATCATGTCCGTGTCGATGTTGACGACCGGAAGCGGTGCAGCGACACCGGTGAGCTTTACGAACTTGTCCATCAGTCTGCCTTCAATCTGGCTTCAATGCTGTCGATGCCTCGCCCTTAGAGCAAAACCGCAGAAAATTGAAGGAGAATCTTGAGACTGCCTCAGCGGCACCTGAAGTGCAGTCGGCGCGCTAAAAGCTTATCACCCGAAATGCGGGTGATTGCAGTAGGCAGGACTTGTCTGAGATCAGAGGTCGATGATCGTGCCTTTGCCGTCGTTCCAGACGCGAACGTCTTCTCGACGCTTCGCCTTGGCGTAGACAGGCGCACGCTTCGTCTTGCCCATAAGCATGCGGGCACCGAGCGTTACGGTCAGGAGCGCACCAATCACCAGCGTCAGCGAAACCGCGAAAGCGGCTGCGAGACCGACAAAGGCAAGGGCCGCGATGGCGTAAGCGGCGGAACGGAAATTCTGCATGATCGTGTCCTTTCTCGATGACCAAGGTGGTCCTTATTCTCAAGCAATGCAAGGCCCTTTCACCCAATTGTCATCTTGCGCGGCAAGCCAAAGCTTGCCAGAACGCTCGTATGACATCCGAGGCTACTTCTTTTCGCGCGCATCATACGTCCCGGCTCCGCCGCTCGGTGCTGACGGTCCCGGCAATCAACGAGCGGGCCATGGCTAAGGTAGGCAGTCTGAATTGCGACGCCGTCATCTTCGATCTTGAAGATTCCGTCGCCGATGACCGGAAGGCCGAAGCGCGTCGCAATGTCCTCAAATTCCTGCAGAATTCGGCCCTTGGCCCTTGCGAACGCATCATCAGGACCAACGCAACGGACACCCCGCATTTCCGCGAAGACATGGCGCTCGTCCTCGAGGTTTTGCCAGACGCCGTTCTGCTGCCGAAGGTGGAGGAGCCGGTTACGGTCCAGGACGTTGCGGAAGTGCTTTCCGAACAGGATGCGGCGGAAGGTCTCAGGATCTGGGCCATGATCGAAACGCCCCGTGGCGTTCTCAATGCGGCGGCCATTGCCTCGTCCGGCCGGACCAGTGACAGTCGGCTGGACGCCTTCGTTGTCGGACTGAACGATCTGCGCAAGGCGACCGGCATCCCCGCAGCCCCAGGGCGCACATATCTCGTCCCTTATCTCATGCAGGTGGTGCTCGCCGCCCGCGCCTATGGCCTTGATGTCATCGACAGTGTGTCGAACGATTTTCGCGACCTAGAGGCCTTTGCGGAAGAATGTGCTCAGGGCAAGGCGATGGGTTTCGACGGGAAAATGCTCATACATCCGGCCCAGGTCGACGCTGCCAATTGCCATTATGGCCCATCCGAAACCGCCATCGCGGAGGCCCACCTCGTCGCCGGCGCTTTCGCCGATCCTGCCCATGCTGGGCTCAATGTCATCAACATCGATGGGCGCATGATCGAACGGCTCCATGCGGAGCAGGCCGCTCGCTTGCTTGCCAAGGTCGCCCAAATCGACGCCAGAAAGGAAATGTCATGAAAGTATACCGCTTCCTCACCGGACCGGACGATGCGAGCTTCTGCCACCGTGTCACCGATGCCCTGAACAAGGGCTGGGAGCTTCACGGGGCGCCCAGCCTCAGTTTCAATGTTGCGGAGAACAAGATGTTCTGCGGTCAGGCGGTGGTAAAGACCGTGCACGGCAAGGAATATCACCCGGATATGAAGTTGGGTGAGCAGTAAGATCGCTGTCGGCTGGCCGGGAAATGGGACGAAAGGGCAAGTGCCCTCGGTCGCCTCCGGCCAAGGCGGGACGTTCGACGTCTTGAAACGTCTCGGCGTCTCCGCCATCCGGGACGAAGGACCTCAAGGTTAGCGTAGCATGAGGGCAATCGGCGGATGACTTCCCGCATGGGGCCCTTTGTGAGGAAAGGGCTTCATGCGAGCGCCTGATTCTCACGGGCAAGGACGAAGTTGTGGTGAACTGCCCAGAAACTTCCTTGGAAAGCGTAGCTCTCTGCGCGTACCGGGTCCTCAATCCTTTCGAATTTCGCGAGCAGGCTCTCCTTCACGCCGAAGACCGCATCCGAATGGATGTAGGGATCATCCGGATCGAAGATATGGGTGACGAGCGTCTCGTAACCCTCGGCCTTGATGATGTAGTGCAGATGCGCTGGGCGATAGGGATGGCGGCCAAGCTTGCCGAGCAACTGCCCAACCGGACCGTCATCGGGGATCGGATAGAATTTCGGCTTTACCGCGCGGAACCAGTAATGCCCGTCAGGCCCGGTGCGGAAGACGCCGCGCAGGTTGAAGTCGGGCTGGAGGCCCTTCTGTTGCACGTCGTAGAAGCCCTCGTCATTGGCCTGCCAGACGTCGATCACGGCACCCTCGATCGGCTTTCCCTCGGTGTCGAGGATCCGGCCCTCGATCACCATGTCCTCGCCCTTCGAATCCAAGCAGATATTGGCCCCCATCGGCAGTTCGGGGGCGTCGGCCACGTGGAAGGGGCCGAGCACCGTGCTTTCCGAGGCGCCCGAGGGTTTGCGATTGTTGACCGCATCCACCAGCATCGAAACGCCTAGCACGTCTGATAGCAGGATGAATTCCTGCCGCCATTCGTTGCACATCTGGCCGGTGCGGGTCAGGAAGAGGATCGCCTCCATCCATTCGTCCTGGCTCGGCTCCAGTTCCTTGACTGCCTCGTGCAGCTTGCGGGTGATGACCTCCATCACCTGCTTGAGACGTTCGTCCTTGGCATTGGCATTGCGCCCAGTGACGACCTCGACGGAGGTCTCCTCAGTGAAGTAGCCCTTTTCATGCGCTTCCATGATCGTTCCTCACCGGTCCAGAATCGTTTTCAGGACGCGCCGCAGCTCGCCTTCGGGATCCGCAACAGCCGCTTCCGCACGCCAGGCGACGTGGTGATCCGGGCGAACCAGAAGCGCACCGGAATCGCGGATCTCGCGGGCGCGGGCCCAGTCGCCGGAGAAGTCCTGCCAGGTCTGGCGAGGGCCGATCTTGTGGACTGTGATCGGTAGAGCGAACTCCCTGGACAGGGACTTTGCGGCAGCGACCCAGCCATCGCCACCGATGCCGGTCAGCAGGGTGAAGACGCCATGGCCGGTCAGGTCGAGGCTGCAAACCTTTTCGCCTTCCGGTCCGAACAGCCAGACATGCGGCAGGCGGGCGCCGGGCCAGGTGGTTGGCTGGTAATGCAGTTCGGCGTCTTTCTCGAAGGCCGGTTCCGGCTGGCCATCGGTGACGACAGCGCCGGACTTGTAGCGCTGGTTCATCTCGACACCATGGGCGTCGAACTCATAGACCTTGGCGGCGATCGCCTGGCGGATCGCCTCACGCTGCTTTTCCGCATCTGATGTGTCGTTGCAGCGGGCGTCCATGTTTTCCTGCATCTTCACCGGGTCGACGGAATCGAGCAGGCCGAGCGCCTTGAAGATCGGGCCGAATTCCTCGATCGACTTGTTGGCGCGGGTGACAATCTGCTTGGCGACCGGGGCGCGTTCGGCCTGGTAGCTGTCGAGCAGGCCCATGCCGGCCTGGCCGCGGATGACGGCGGCGAGCTTCCAGGCGAGGTTGAAGGCATCCTGGATCGAGGTGTTGGATCCGAGACCGTTCGACGGCGGATGGCGGTGGGTGGCATCGCCCATGCAGAAGACGCGGCCGTTCGACATCGTGGTCGCGTACATATTGTTGACGGTCCAGGTGGAGACCGACTTGATCTTCGGCTGCAGGTTCTGGACGCCGACGAGATCGCGCACGACCTTGGTCGCAAAGGCATCATCGACGGCCGGTGCCGGCTGGTTGATGTCGTAGCCCCAGACGATCAGCCACTCGTTCCACGGGCGGACCATGCGCACGAGGCCCATGCCTATGCCGCCGACATCGGCGCCTGGCTGCAGCACCCAGTAGAGCACCGAGGGCCGGTGTGCGACGTAGCGAGAGAGGTCGCATTCGAAGAGGATGTTCATCGAACCAGCGACGCCCATCTTGCCTTCGAAGGTGAGGCCGGCATGTTCGGCAACCTTGGAGTTGCCGCCGTCGGCGCCGACCAGGAATTTCGAGCGGATGGTGATGTCCTTGCCCGTCAGCCTGTCGCGGCAGGTGGTGGTGACGCCGTCTGCATCCTGCACGTGGCTCAGATACTCCGTCGACATGCGTGACTGCGCGCCGCGTGAACAGGCCGTCTTGAAGAGCAGCGGCTCCATATAGGTCTGCGGGAGGTCGTTCATCCGGCCGGGCGAGGACAGGAGATGTTCGGCGCGCGAGAGCGGATGGTTGCCCCAGCTCTGCATGCGGCCGATTTCTTCGCCGGCGACCGCCGTGCAGAAGACGTTCTGGCCCATCAGATCCTGTTCGGTCGCGAACATGTAGGCTTCGTCCTCGACGTCGCGGCCGAGATCGCGCAGCACCTCCATCGTGCGCTGGTTGGTGATGTGGGCGCGCGGCGTGTTGGCGAGCCAGCGGTAGCGGTTGATGACCATGGGCTCGAGGCCGTAGCTCGCGAGCAACGCCGCCGTTGCCGAGCCAGCCGGCCCGGTGCCGATGATCAGGACGTCGGTGGTGATGTCAGCCATGTGGCCCTCCCTTTGTCGTTTGTTCAAGTGATCCGCCTCTCAATGTGCGGCGGACCGGAAAGAGTTCGATGCCGGTGCGGTCGGTGATCAGGCCCCAGATCCCGCGCGGCGCAAACAGCATGGTGATGATGGCGATGGCGCCGAGCAGCAGCAGGTACCAGGACCCGTAGCTCGACAGCGCATTCTGCATCAGGAAGAAGATGAGCACGCCGACGATCGGCCCTTCGATGGTGCCGATGCCGCCGATCACGACGATGAACAGCACATAGGCCGTCCAGTCGGTGAGCGAGAAGGCGGCGTCGGGTGAGATGCGGGCCTTCTGCAGATAGATGAGCGCGCCGACGACGCCGGTGATAAAGGCGGTCGAGAGGTAGATCACGAGCTTCTGCTTCTGGGCGTCCACCCCGAGCGCGCGGGCCGCCGTCTCGTTGTCGCGCACGGCGGCGAGGCCCAAGCCCTGCTTGGAGCGCAGAAGGCGGTAGACGAACCAGATGGTCAGTACGAGCACGAGCAGCGCCAGCCAGAAGGCGACCGCATCGGCGGCAGCTGCGGCCCGCATGCCGAACCAATCTTCGAGGAACGACACACCAAACATCTCGCGCATCGCTTCACGGGGCAGCGACGTGCCGGTGCCGCCGCCTAGCGCCTTCCACTGGGCAAAAAGCAGGCGCCCGACCTCGGCGATGACCCAGGTGCCGATGGCGAAATAAGGGCCGTAGAGTCGGAAGGCGAAGAAGGCCGTTGGTATCGAGACCAGCGCGGCGAAAAGGCCGGCGAGCGGGATTGCGAGAATAGGATCGACACCGAGAAGGATGACGAAGCCGAATAGGGCATAGGCACCGCAGCCGACGAAGAGTTGCTGGCCGACGGAAATGAGCCCGGCATAACCGGCGAGCAGGTTCCAGCTCTGGGCGAGTGCCAGCATAGTCAGGATAAAGAACAGGTCCTGCATTACGCCGCGCGAGACGACGAACGGGGCTGCTGCCAGAAGCAGCACGAAGAGGATGGCTGCGATTGAAAACAGCGTGGAGAGGCGCGTGCGGGTTTCGACCCGCCAGGATGGCGTCAGGCGTATGACGTTCGATAGGGTTTCTCGGTTGGCGTTCATCGTCACCTCAATCGACAGCGCGCGGGAAGAGACCCCGCGGACGGAACAGCAGGACGAGCAGGAATGCGATATGGCCCGAAAGGATCTGCCATTCGGGGTTGATGGCGGCTCCGAGCGTTTGTGCGACACCCAGAATGATGCCGCCGGCAAGCGTGCCCCAGAGCGAGCCGAGCCCGCCGATGATGACCGCCTCGAAGGCATAGATCAGGCGTGCCGGTCCTGATGTCGGGTCGAAATTGGCGCGCGTGCCGAGATAAAGCGCTGCGATGGTGACGATCATCATGGCGAGACCGGTTGCGATGGCGAAGATCTGGTTCGGGCGGATGCCCATCAGCCCTGCCGTCACCATGTCGTCGGAGGTTGCGCGGAAGGCGCGGCCCAACGCCGTCCGATAGATCAGCTGGTTGAGACCGACGATCACCAGGATCGCGGAGGCGAAGGTCAACAACGGCATGACGCCGGCATTGATGCCGCCGAGCGAGAGAGACGCCTGCTCCAGCGCGCCTGCGGGGATGCGCTGGCTGTCGGCAGTGAAGGCTTCAAGCAGGCCGTTCTGGATGACGATCGACAGACCGAAGGTGACGAGCAGCGGCGGCAGGATGTCCTTGCCGAGCGTCCGGTTGAGCAGGTGATATTGCAGCAGGTAACCGATCCCGAACATCAACGGGCCGGCGATCAGGGCGGCGACGAAGGGGTTGAGTCCAAGCGTCGAGACGAGCAGCAGGATCAGGAACGCGGCGAAGACGATCAGGTCGCCATGGGCAAGATTAACCAGCCGCATGATGCCGAAGACCAGCGACAGACCCGCCGCGAAGAGGGCATAGAGCCCGCCGAGCAGAATGCCCTGGAGAATGGTATCAAGCCAGTTCATGGGGTTCCGCTCCGAAATAGGCCGCGTGAATGTCGGCGCGGTCGAGCTCTGCCGGGCGTCCTTCCAGGGTGACCCGGCCTTCCATCATGCAATAGACGCGGTCTGCGACCTTGAGCGCCTGGGCGATGTCCTGCTCGACGATGACGATAGCCGCACCCGTTTCCCGGATGCGCGGGAAGGCGGCGTAGATGTCCTTGATGACGACGGGGGCAAGGCCGAGGCTGAGCTCGTCGCAGAGCAGCACTTCGGGGTTGGACATCAGCGCGCGGCCGATTGCCACCATCTGCTGCTGCCCGCCGGAGAGAGCCGTCGAGGGATTGCGGCGCCGCTCCTTCAGGATCGGGAAAAGCTCGTAAACGGTTTCGAGCGACCAGGGCCCATCAACCTTTCGACCGTGGCGACCGACGAGCAGGTTCTCCTCGACCGTGAGCGAGGGGAACAGTCGACGACCTTCGGGCACCAGCGCGATGCCGCGGGCCATCACGTCGGGGGAACCAAGCGCGCCGATCGGCTGGCCACGATGCAGGATGGCTGTGGGTTCGTTGCGCAGGACGCCTGCTATCGAGCGCATCAATGTCGATTTGCCCGCACCATTGGCACCGATGACCGCGATCGTCTCGCCCGGATCGAGGACGATGTTAACGCCGAACAGGGCCTGGAAGTCGCCGTAGAAGGCAGTGAGGTTCTTCGTTTCGATGAGGCTCATCTGTCAGACCTCCATGCCCAGATAGATTTCGCGCACTTCGCGCGAATTCATGATGGCCTGCGGATCGCCATGGCCGATCATCCGCCCGAAGTTGAGGACGAGGATTTTTTCCGCGACGGCATTCAGCGCATGCAGCACGTGCTCGATCCAGATGATCGCCATGCCGCGCTGGTGGACCCGCTTGATCGTGGCGACCAATTGCCGGCACTCGCCTTCGGTCAACCCGCCGGCGATCTCGTCGAGCAGCAGAAGCTTGGGCTTGGTGGCCAATGCGCGGGCCAGTTCCAACCGCTTGCGCTCGAGCAGAGTGAGGCTGCCGGCCGGGCGGTTGGCCTTGGCGATCAGGCCGGTCTCGACCAGGATTTCGGCACAGAAATCGGACACCTCGGCTTCGCTGCTTTCGCTGCCGAAAGCGCCGGCGACGAGCAGGTTTTCATAGACCGTCAGTCGCTCGAAGGGCTGAGGGATCTGGAAGGTACGGCCCATGCCGGCAAAGCAGCGCTGCATCGGCGGGACATTGGTCACGTCACGGCCATCGAAATGAACCGTGCCCTTGGCGACGGAGAGGTTGCCGGTGATCAGATTGAACAGTGTCGACTTGCCGGCGCCATTCGGTCCGATGATGCCCAGCGCCTCGCCGGGTTCGACAAAAAAGCCGATGTTTTCGGCGACGACGAGCGCGCCGAAGGACTTCGATACGCCATTCAGTTCCAGGATCGGCGTGGACCGTGCTCCGTCAGACCTGTTTCCTCCCATCATCGTCTCTCCTCCCAAAGAGTGCGGCTTGCTTGAGATGTCGTGTCGATCAGTCGGGTCTGACGCCCTCCCATGCCTTTTGCAGAAGTGTGCGGATCGACGCCCTGTCGATCGGACGCGGGTTCCAATAGGGGTTTTCAGTGGCGATATCGGCGGCGCGATCAAGATCGGCTTCAACGAGCCCGAATTCCTTGAGCGACAGCGGTGCGCCGATCGACTTGGCAAAGTCCCAGAGACCACCCCCGATCGAGCCACCGAAGAGTTCGGCGGCAGCGGCGAGTTCCGCTTGCGCAGCCTCGGCGTTGAAGGCGGCGGTGTGCGGCAGCATGACCGCATGGGTTTCGGCATGTGGCGCATCGAAAGAGCCGCCCAGCGTGTGGCAGATCTTGTGGTGCAGCGCCATGCCGACGGTGCCGAGCACGGTGCCGCAAAGCCAGGCGCCGTAAAGTGCCTCCGCGCGGGCTTCCGTGTCTTGAGGGCTTCTGACCAGCACGGGAAGGCTGGTTGCAAAGGCGCGCAAACCATCGAGCGCCATCAAGGTTGAGATCGGATTGCGGTCCTGGGCGTAAAGCCCTTCGACCGCATGGGCCATGGCGTTCAGACCGCTGGTAACGCTCATTGGGACCGGCAGGCCAAGGGTCAGATCCGGATCATAGATGACGACTTCCGGCAGAATCCTTGCGTGTCGCACCGTCGTCTTCCGGCCCCCTTCGGTCTGGCCGAGGATCGGAGTGACTTCAGAGCCGGCATAGGTTGTGGGGATGACGACCTGCGGAAGATCGATGCGGTAGGCGATCGCCTTGCCGAGACCCGTGGTCGATCCGCCACCAAGCGATACGACGCAATCGGCGCCGGTCTCAGCAACGATCTTAAGGGCAGTTTCCGTCACCTCGACTGGGGTATGCATCACGGCGCCAGCATAGACGCCGACGGACAAGGCGCCGAGCCGTTCGGACAGGGCCTCTGCATCCGCCTTCTGGTGCTGTGTTGCGAGCACGAGCGCGCGGCGGCAACCAAGTGTCTCGACTGCACTGCCGACCTCCGCGCTTCTGCCCGCACCGAAGAGTATGCGGGCGGGGTTACCCGTATAGGTAAAGCGCGTCATTTGCTCCTCCCGGGCCGCGCTCTGACCATGACGAATGTCACGCTGACCTTCGATCCAGGCTGGTCGTCTGCGACACTCGATTCAAAGGGGCGCACCAGTTCCTTGCGAACGCCGAACAGCGCATCCTCCCCAAGCTTTGGGTCACTTGCATCATAGATGTGGGTTGTGATCGTTTCGAAACCCGGGGCGCGTACGACGAAGTGCAGATGGGCTGGGCGATGCAGAGGATAACCTGCTTGGGCAAGCAGTCGCCCGACCGGCCCATCATCGGGAACCCCGTAACCGGACGGTCGAACGGTCCGATAGTGGAAGCGACCGTTCTGGTCGGTGCGAAACGTGCCTCTCAGATTGAACTCGGGTTGCAGGTCCGGCTGTTGATTCTCGTAGTAGCCTTCTGCATTGGCCTGCCAAGTAACAATCTCTGCGGTCGGAATTGGTAGGCCATCGAGGTCTTCGACGCGGCCTTCGACCAGCAGCGGCTCTCCGATGCCGTCGAGCGAAATCGAACTGCCGAGCGCACGTTCGGGCGTATCTGCGCGGAAAAACGGTCCTCTGATCGTGTTTGGCGTAGCGCCTGAGGGGCGGCGGGAATTGATTTCTTCCACAAGCGCCGAGGCGCCGACGAGATCGGAAAACAGCACCCATTCCTGCCGGCGTTCGTCAGAGGCATGACCAACCTCCGTCAAGAAGTCGATCACCTTGCGCCACTGCTCCTGGGTTGGGCGGAATTCCTTGATCAGTTCGTGCACATGGCCGACCACGGCGGACAAGAGGCGAGCCGTTGCGTCGTCGGTCGCGTCAAATCGGCTTGCGAAGGCCTCGGCAGAGGTCGTTTCGTTGAAGGTGATGAGGTCTGCGGCCCGCGACATGCATCTCCTCCCAAATCCGCGTTGCTGGTCAAGGTGAAGCTAGCAGCACCCGGATGCACGATTGATGATTTGTTTGGGAGGCAATATAACAATTCGTTATGAAGTTCGATGAACGACACCTCATTCAGCTGGCTGCCGTTGTAAAGACCGGCGGGGTCACCGAAGGTTCTGCTATGCTGGGGCTTGCGCAGCCTGCGGTATCGCGAACGCTTTCACTCTTGGAGAAGCGGATCGGCGAACCACTCTTTGTCAAAGGCAGGCGTCCGCTCCAGCCGACACCACTGGGAATCGCGCTTGCCGAACATGGTCTCGCCATGCTGGCAGCATCCCGCAAGGCCTCTGATTTGATGGAGAGCTTCCGGGTCGGAAAGAGCGGCGTGGTGCGTGTAGGTGGAAGCCCCTTCTTCATGGACTCGCTCATCGCAGGCATGTGCGCGGAATTCCAGGCCACCCATCCGGATGTGCGGATCGACCAGTCCTACGGTTACTTCCCTGACCTGCGCGCCGCCCTCAAATCGGACCAGATCGATCTTGCCATTTGTCCGATCGACATCCTGGATGAAGGTTCGGGCCTCGCCTTTCAGCAGATCCTGCCCGGTCGCAACGTGATTGCCTGCCGCGTGACGCATCCGCTCCTCCTCAAACGGCGACTGCAGCCTTCGCATCTTCTCGACTATGCCTGGGTGGCCCCGCCGCCCGGCAGCCCGTTGCTTGCGGATCTCAGGGCCTTGCTCCTCTCCTTTGGAGCGACGGAGATCCGGATCCGTTATTCGGGCGGTTCGCTCGCCAGCGTGGTCAACTATCTGAAGGCCGCCGATGCGTTGACTGTCATGCCGCACAGCGTTGTCTTTGCCCAGCGCAAGGAAAAGGCGATCACGGTATTGCCGATCAACATTCCGCATCCTGACAGGGCGCTTGCCATCCTGCGCCGTGTTGATGCAGCTCGCTCGCCTGCCGTCGAGCAGTTTGCAAGCTTCGTTCGATCCAGCTTCAACGACCTGAAGCACCTCATCAAGAGACACGAGGAAGCTGTAGTGTGGGGGAACTGATCCTGCGGGGTAACTATGCTTCCGACCTTGCCCATTGATTCGCGCCGGAGACGGGCGTAAAGAAAATCCTGTTCCGTGGTGATTTGGCCGGCCGGCTTGCAGCCACGTAAAATAAGTCGCTAAAGGGCCGAGGCGAGTTCGAAGACTTTCCGAGGACCGGTGGCGATATGGAAGCTGCCGGTATTTTTGTTTCCGCGGTCCTCGAACCGCCGTGACAAGGAAAGTCGAGAGTAAGATGCCGATCAGGATTCCCGATACGTTGCCCGCTTTTGAAACCCTCGTGCATGAGGGCGTGCGGGTCATGACCGAAACCGTGGCCGTTCGCCAGGACATTCGCCCGTTGCAGATCGGCCTGCTCAACCTCATGCCTAACAAGATCAAGACCGAGGTGCAGTTCGCCCGGTTGATCGGCGCATCACCGCTGCAGGTGGAGCTGACGCTGGTGCGCGTCGGCGGTCACAAGGCCAAGAACACGCCGGAAGAACACCTCCTCTCTTTCTACCAGACCTGGGACGAGGTGAAGGATCGCAAGTTCGACGGCTTCATCATCACCGGCGCACCGGTCGAGACGCTGCCCTTCGAGGAGGTCACCTACTGGCAGGAACTCGAGGATATCCTCAACTGGACCGAGACCAACGTTCATTCGACCATGAATGTCTGCTGGGGCGGCATGGCGGCGATCTACCATTTTCACAGGGTGCCGAAGCATCCGTTGAAGGAAAAAGCGTTTGGCGTCTATCGTCATCGCAATCTCGCTCCATCCTCCGTTTACCTCAACGGCTTCTCAGACGACTTCCAAGTGCCGGTGTCGCGCTGGACGGAAGTCCGCCGGGCGGATATCGAGAGGGTACCGGACCTGAGAATTTTGCTCGAATCCGACGAGATGGGCGTCTGCCTGGTCCAGGAGAAGCGGGCAAACCGCCTCTACATGTTCAACCATGTCGAATACGATTCGACCTCGCTGGGTGACGAATATTTCCGTGACAAATCGGCCGGTGTTCCCATCAAACTGCCTCACAACTACTTCCCGCACAACGACGACACGCTGACGCCGCTCAACCGCTGGCGTGGCCACGCGCATCTCCTGTTCGGCAACTGGATTAACGAGATCTATCAGATGACACCTTATGATCTGAACGAGATCGGGAACGATCTGAAGCGCTGACCGTCGGGGTGAGATGCTCGGATTTTGTCGGGACAGGTGGCCTCCTGTGTGACAGGATGCCGCCACCTCTGAACCGAGCCAAACCTGTCAGATGTTCCTGTCGTTTTTTCTGCGCCTGAAAGAAGAGAAGGTTCCCGTGACCCTGCGGGAATATCTCACCCTGCTGGAAGGTCTTCAGGCGGGCGTCGTCGATTTCGACACAGAGGGCTTCTACTATCTGGCCCGAACCACGCTGGTGAAGGACGAGCGCTTCATCGATCGCTTCGACCGGGTGTTTTCCGCGATCTTCGCCGGCGTTCTGGGCGAGGCCGGCACCGAAGGCGTCGATCAGCATGCGATTCCCGAAGCCTGGTTGCGCAAGCTTGCGGAAAAGCATCTCTCGGACGAGGACAAGAAGCTCATCGAGTCGCTCGGCGGTTTCGACAAGCTGATGGAAAAGCTGAAGCAGCGCCTGGCTGAGCAGAAGGAGCGCCACCAGGGCGGCAACAAATGGATCGGCACGGCGGGCACCTCGCCCTTCGGCGCCTATGGTTACAACCCCGAAGGCGTCCGCATCGGCCAGGACGAGAGCAGGCATCGCCGGGCTGTGAAGGTCTGGGACCAACGGGAGTTTCGCAATCTCGATGACTGCGTCGAACTCGGCACCCGCAATATCAAAGTGGCCTTACGGCGATTGCGCCGCTTCGTGCGCGAGGGCGCTGCTGACGAACTGGATCTTAGTGGCACCATCCGTTCGACTGCCGAGCACGGCTATCTGGACGTGAAGACTCGGCCAGAGCGCCGCAACGGTGTGAAGCTCCTGATGTTCTTCGATATCGGCGGCTCAATGGACGATCACGTCCGAGCGGTTGAAGAGCTGTTCTCGGCCACACGCTCAGAGTTTCGGCATTTGGAGTATTTCTACTTTCACAATTGCCCCTATGAGCGGGTCTGGAAAGACAATGTGCGGCGTCATTCCGACACGATCCCGACGCTCGACGTAATCAGGACTTTCGGATCGGACTACCGCGTGATCTTCGTCGGCGATGCCGCGATGAGCCCTTATGAGATCACCCATCCCGGTGGTTCGGTCGAGCACTGGAATACGGAAAGCGGCGCGGTCTGGCTCACGCGGCTGACTGAGCATTTCCGCCGGCATCTCTGGATCAATCCTCTTTCGGAGACCCGTTGGGACTATACCATGTCTGTCGGCCTGATTCGGCGGCTGATTGGTGAGCGCATGTTCCCGCTCACGCTCGGTGGCCTGGAAGCCGCCGCACGCGAATTGGCGCGGTAACGACGATAAAAGACTTTGATGACACTCGGTGAGGAAACGACAGGATGACGAAATCAGTATTCGGCGCAATGCCCACAGGAGAGGCCGTCGAGAAGGTGGTGTTGACGGGGGGAGGCCTGACGGCTTCGATCATCACCTTTGGCGCCGTGTTGCAGGATCTTCGTCTCGACGGACATGATGCGCCGCTGGTTCTCGGCTTCGAAAACCTTGCAGACTATCTCGCTCATTCGCCCTATTTCGGTGCGACCCCCGGCCGTTGTGCCAACCGCATTGGTGACGGGCGTTTCACGCTTGATGGTGTCGATTACCAGCTGGAGCTGAATGAGAAAGGCATCACTCACCTGCATGGTGGTTCGGACGGGATGGGGCGTCAGAACTGGATGATCCTCGACCATGGGTCCAATTTTGTCGTGATGGAGGTTGTCGATTCGGATGGTCGATCCGGTTATCCCGGTACGGCAAGGATCCGCGCGACGTTCTCACTTAAGGAGGGCGGCGTCTTCTCCGCTCTTTATGAGACGGTTGCCGATAAGCTGACCATCGCCAATGTCTGCCACCACGCCTATTTCAATCTCGACGGTCGGGCCGATATTCTGGGCCACGACCTGATGATTGCTGCTGACCACTACACGCCCGTAGACGGACGCCTCATTCCCACTGGCGAAGTCCGCTCTGTCGAAAACACGGCCTTTGATTTCCGCGAGATGCGGCCAATCCGTCTCGACGTGGAGGGAGATCAGTTCGGCTATGACCACAACTTCTGCCTCTCAAGCTCCCGCACGGCCAAGAGAAGCGTCGCACTGGCACGGAGCGTGAATTCCGGTGTGTCGATGGAGGTTCTGACGACAGAGCCCGGCGTCCAGTTCTACGCCGGTGTCTATCTCGATGTGTCCGTCCCCGGTCTTGATGGGCGCAGGTACGGGCCCTATGCCGGGTTCTGCCTCGAAACACAGATCTGGCCCGACGCGGTTAATCACGCCGCCTTCCCGACCAGCGTCCTGCGACCGGGCGAGGTGCTGCGCCAGGAGACGGACTACGTGTTTTCGAAGAATTGAGGTCAGATGGCCGTGAAGCCGTTGTCGACGAAGAGGTGGACGCCGTTGACGAATTGCGATTCGTCACTGGCAAGGTAGAGGGCGGCGCGCGCGACGTCCTCTGGCTCGCCGATGCGACCCTGCTGAGCGGCAATCGCGGCTTCGGAGACGTCGACACCGTGCGCCGTCAGTTCCGCTACTTCCCGCAGACCGTGCGGCGTGCGGATGAAACCGGGGCAGACAGCATTGCAGCGGATATTGCGGTCTCGGAATTCCACCGCGATCGCCCGCGCAAACATGTGTACGGCGCCCTTGGTCGTGTCATAGAGGACCTCCATGGGGGTCGCCGCCACTGCCGAGATCGAAGATGTGCAGACGATCGAGCCGCCTCCTGCTGCAATCATGCCCGGCAATACTGCGCGGGTCATCAGGAACATTGAGCGGACGTTGACCGCATGCAGCCAGTCCCATTCCTCCAGGGTTGTTTCCAGGAAAGGTTTGATGACGATGGTGCCGGCATGGTTGAAGAGGACTGTAACAGGGCCCAGGGCTCCCTCCACCGCTTTGACTGCGGCGTTCACCTGCTCTTCGTCTGACACGTCCGCCTGAAAGACCTCGGCGATTCCGCCCGATGCGTGAATCTCTTGCGCTGTTTCCTCGGCGGCTGATCTGTTCCGGTCGACGATCGCGACCTTGGCGCCTTCGCTGGCAAACAGCTTGGACGATGCGCCTCCCATGCCGGTCGCCCCGCCCGAGATAATTGCCACTTTTCCAGCCAGACGTCCTGCCATGTCGTATCTCCCAATGGTTGGGCAGAATAGACAACGGGACGCCGTGGCGTGTCCAGTCAGTCTCTGATCAGTTCGGAAGAGAAAATGGAGCGGGTGAAGCGATTCGAACGCTCGACCCCAACCTTGGCAAGGTTGTGCTCTACCCCTGAGCTACACCCGCTCATAACCGCGATCCTGGGGTAGTGTCTGGATCGTGGGCCGTCCGTCTTGCGGCGACGGGCGGTATATGGCCCAATCGATTTTCAAATGCAACAGGGAAATGACGAGTCAGCACGAAAAAAAATCGAAAAGGTCGCAACGGGCTGACAAAGCTCAGCTTTTCCGGGCTTTTCGGGGGCCGAGAACGTTGCATGACGTTGATCCTGCGCCTATTGCTCAGAGGGAAACCCAGCAATTGGGCCGAATGTGCCCGGACAATCCATAGCGAGGCCAGACATGACGACACCCAGAACGGCGGATGATCTCTTCCGCTTTCTCGATGAACTCGGAATTGCCCATACGACGAAGACTCATCCACCCGTCTTCACCGTTGCCGAGTCTGTTTCCTTGCGTGACGAAATCCCCGGCGGTCACACCAAGAACCTTTTCCTCAAGGACAAGAAGGACAATTTCTTCCTTTTGACCGTCGAGGAAAATGCCTCGGTCGACCTGAAGGGCGTGCATGCGATCATCGGTGCTGCCAGCAAGGTTTCCTTCGGCAAGCCTGAGAAGCTCATGGAGTATCTCGGTGTGGTTCCAGGATCCGTCACCGCGCTCGGGGCGATCAACGATACCGGGAAAAACGTTACTTTCGTGCTCGACCAGGACCTGATGGAGCATGACATCATCAACTGCCATCCCCTGTCCAACGATGCCACCACATCGATCGGTCGCGACGACTTGATCCGCTTCATGGAGGCGACAGGGCATACGCCGCTTGTCTTGAAAGTTACGGCCTGACATACGATCTTAGCGGCAAGGATGGCGGCTTCTTGAGGTCGCGAAACAGGCGGAGATACACGATGAGCGACTACGGCAATCCCTACGGTGGCTATGGCAACCAGACGATGACAGCCAAGGCACAGTTCGGCGATGCGCCTCAGAGTCCTCCCCCGGCTGGCGAACTCATCAAGGACACGACGACAGCGAACTTCGCTCGTGATGTCATGGACGAATCACGCAACCAGCCGGTTCTCGTTGATTTCTGGGCGCCATGGTGCGGTCCCTGCAAGCAGCTGACGCCTGTGATTGAAAAGGCCGTCAAGGACGCCGGTGGCCGCGTCAAGCTGGTGAAGATGAACATCGACGATCATCCTTCTGTCGCCGGGCAACTGGGTATCCAGTCGATTCCGGCGGTTGTCGCTTTCGTCAATGGACGCCCCGCCGACGGCTTCATGGGCGCGCTGCCGGAGAGCCAGGTGAAAGCCTTCATCGACAAGATCGCCGGTCCGGCGGGTGCCGATCAGGCTGCCGAGATTGCGGCGGTGCTCGAAGAGGCTTCTGGTCTTCTTTCGACCGGGGATATCGACGGCGCAGCCCAGCTCTTTGCCGCGATCTTGCAGGCTGACCCCGATAACGTTCAGGCGATTGCCGGTCTGGCCGATTGCATGATCGGCGCCAATGAACATCAACGGGCGCGCGGACTGTTGACCCAGTTGCCTGAGGAACTTTCCAAAGCGCCGGAGGTGCAGGCACTGCTTACGCGTCTCGATCAGATCGACGAGGCGCGTAAGCTCGGCGATCCCGTGGCGCTCGAACACACGCTTTCTCTGCATCCCGATGACCACGAGGCGCGCATGAAGCTCGCCAAGATCCGCAATGTGGAAGGCCGTCGCGAGGAAGCGGCAGAACATCTGCTGCTCATCATGAAGCGTGATCGGACGTTCGACGACGACGGTGCCCGCAAGCAGCTCCTGCAGTTCTTCGAGGTCTGGGGTCCGAAGGATCCGGCAACGGTCATGGCGCGGAGAAAGCTCTCGTCGATCCTCTTTTCGTGAGCCGCTGCCGGCCTTGAGTTTTGGCCGACGCGACCCAGATAGAAGCAGGAAAGAACGCCGGAATTTTCCGGACAGGATGTGCTTCGATGCAAGTGGGAAATGCCAGATATCTGACTGCGGAAGATCTACCCGAAACGGTGCCGGTCTTTCCGATTTCCGGTGCGTTGCTTCTGCCGGGCGGGCAATTGCCGCTGAATATTTTCGAGCCGCGGTATCTCGCGATGCTCGACGCGGCCATGGCCGGAAACCGCTTGACCGGCATGATCCAGCCGGCATTGACGGAAGTGCAGGCGGATATTCTGCCGGAGCGTCCGGCGTTGGCGCCCGTCGGGTGCATCGGCCGCGTTACGTCTTTTACGGAGACTGGCGACGGTCGCTACATCGTGTCGCTCGCTGGCGTCTGCCGCTTCCGGCTTCTGGATGAGGTGGCGAGTTCCAAGCCTTATCGCAGCTTCCATATTGCGCCCTTTGTGGCCGACCTCACCTCTTCGGAAGACGAGATGCAGGTCGACCGTTCCGGACTTCTGTCGGCGTTTCGGGCCTATCTCGAAGCCAACAAGCTCGAAGCGGACTGGGAAAGCGTCGAGCGGGCGTCGAACATCACGCTGGTGAACTCCCTGTCAATGATGTCGCCGTTCGGCCCGGCGGAAAAGCAGGCGCTGCTTGAGGCGCCTGATCTCAAGACACGCGCCGAAACGCTTATTGCCATCACGGAAATCGTGCTCGCCCGGAATTTCGGCGAGGGCGATACCATGCTTCAATAGGTGCAGGATGGATGACAAGACGATCAGCCTGGTCGATCCGAAGATGCTGGAGCTGCTTGTCTGCCCCTTGACCCAAGGGGTGCTCAAGTTCGACCGTGAAAAGAATGAGCTCGTTTCTGAAAAGGCGCGGCTCGCCTATCCGATTCGCGATGGAATCCCCATCATGCTGGTTTCCGAAGCACGCAAGATTGAAATGCCGATCTGACTTGGAATGGCGGCCGGTGGGCCGCCCTCCTCAGATCTGTTGGCCTGCGAGCAGGCGCGGGTTGTTGCGCCCCGCAGAGCCCGCCGCTTCGCGAATGAAATAGTTCTTCAGCGCCGGGAGCCCTTCGACTATGCCGAGGCCGAAATCCCGCAACACTCTGATTGGCGTGACGTCGTTGGAAAACAGGCGATTGAGTACGTCGGTCGTGACACCCATGCGGAAGGTGTCGAACCGCCGCCAGATCTGATAACGCTCCAGCACGTTGATCGAACCGATATCCAGCCCAAGTCGATCGGCTTCGACGACGGTTTCGGCCAGTGCAGCAACGTCCTTGAAGCCGAGGTTGAGTCCTTGTCCGGAAATTGGATGGATGCCGTGTGCTGCATCGCCTGCCAGTGCCAGGCGTGGGGCAATGAAAGCCCGTGCCAGGGTCAGGCCGAGCGGGAAGGCGCGGCGGTCGGGGGTTGCGCGGATCGTGCCGAGCTTATGCCCGAAGCGCCGTTCGAGTTCGGCCTCGAACACCAGGTCATCGGATGCCACCAGGCGATCCGCATCCTCGGTCCGTTCCGTCCAAACCAGCGAAGAGCGATTGCCTTTCAGTGGCAGAATGGCAAAGGGGCCGGCTGGCAGGAAGTGCTCCTCTGCTATGCCCTCATGTGGTCGTTCATGCTCGACTGTCGTCACAATGCCCGACTGCCCATACTGCCAGGTAACCGTCTTGATGCCAGCGAGATCCCTGAGTTTGGAGCGGACACCGTCGCAGGCCACAATAAGCCGGGCGTTCAGCTTGCTGCCATCAGAAAGAGTGAGTTCAGCGGAAGGGCCCGTGTCGCGAAAATCCGTGGCGCGAAGGCCGTGGCGAATCGTAATGCCACGGTCGGTACATGCCCCCCTCAGTGCCGCGACCATGCTGACGTTCGGAATCATATGGGCGAAGGGGCGACCGTCTTCGACAGCACCGTCAAAGGTCAGGAAGACTGGGCGCACGGGATCAGAGGTTTTCGAATCGGTCACGATCATTCGGTTGATGGGTTGCGCATCCGGCTCGATGCGGTCCCAGATGCCGAAGACATCGAGCATTTTGGTCGCGGCCGATATGATCGCCGAGGCGCGGGGATCCTTCTTCCAGGCATCTTCGGGGGCCGCCTCGATCACTTCCACAGCCAGATGCGGCGCGGCCTGCTTGATCGAGACTGCAACGGAAAGACCGACATAGCCACCGCCGACGACAACCACATCCAGCATGGCGAAATCCTTTGCTCTTGTAGACGCTAGGTCTCCTATATAGATCAGCCTTGAACGGGTGCCTATAAGCGGAGCCATGCATTATGTCGCAGCCAGCCGAACAGACGAAGCCGATGCAGGACCTGATCGGGCGCCTAGACCTGGAAAAGCTTGAGGAAAACCTGTTTCGCGGCAGCAGCCCGCAAAATGGCTGGCAACGGGTTTTCGGTGGTCTCGTCATTGCGCAGGCGTTGATGGCGGCTCAGCGTACGGTCGATCTCGACCGGTTCGTGCACTCGCTGCATGCCTATTTCATGCGTCCCGGCGACCCTTCGATCCCGATCGTCTATCAGGTCGAGCGCATTAGAGACGGTGCTTCGTTCACCACGCGGCGTGTCGTCGCAATCCAGCACGGCAAGGCCATCTTTTCCATGTCGGCCTCCTTCCAGCTGGAAGAGCCAGGCTTCGACCATCAGATCGGCATGCCCGACGTGCCTCCCCCGGAGCAACTGATGGGTGAGGCGGAGTTTCGGGCGGCATTCCTTGCCCAGGCGCCCGATACGGTCAAGAAATACTGGGGGCGTGAGCGTCCCATCGAGATTCGCCCGACGTCGCTCGTGCATTATCTGTCGAAGGAAAAGCTGGAGCCCGAGGCGCATATCTGGGTCCGTGCTTCGGGCATCGTGCCGGATGAGAGGCACTATCAGGCGGCGATTCTTGCCTATCTCTCGGATATGACTCTCCTCGATACCTCGCTTTACGCCCACGGTACGTCCATTTTCGATCCTGAACTCCAGGTCGCCAGTCTCGACCATGCCATGTGGTTTCACCGTCCCTGCCGTCTGGACGACTGGTTGCTCTACACCCAGGACAGCCCGAGCGCCGCAGGCGCTCGAGGGATGACGCGTGGCAGCATTTTTACCCGTGAAGGCCATCTCGTAGCCTCGGTTGCGCAAGAGGGCCTGATCCGCAAACGGGCAAATGGCTAAACTGTCATCAAAATCGAAAAGCTGCATAATTTTTGTGCGCACATTGTGCGCTCATCTGCACGTTTATTAGCGCCGCTTTACGAAACCTTTACTTTTCAATAGGTTGCTGGTCGTCATCAAACTGGCACGCCATTTGAATGTCCCTGCTCGGTCGCTAGCGAAACAGTTCCTGCCGGCGGCAAGGAGAGTCGGCTCCGCGCCGAGGACAAGCAAAGGATGGGAAACCAGATGAAGATTGTGATGGCTATCATCAAGCCGTTCAAACTGGACGAGGTGCGCGAAGCGCTGACGGCTGTGGGGATCCAGGGCCTGACCGTGACCGAGGTCAAGGGTTATGGGCGCCAGAAGGGACATACCGAGATCTACCGCGGCACCGAATACGCCGTGAGCTTTCTGCCGAAACTGAAGATCGAGATCGCCGTCTCCACCGAACTGGCGGACAAGGCTGTCGAAGCGATTGCTTCCTCCGCCAAGACCGGACAGATCGGCGACGGCAAGATCTTTGTCTACTCGATCGATCAGGCCGTGCGCATCCGCACCGGCGAAACCAATACCGAAGCTCTGTAAGAACGGCTGTTAGGGGAGTTGTTACTGATGTCATTTGCCAAGTTGAATTCCAATCTCGTGCGCCTTGGCGCCGCGTCGGCAGCCCTGCTGGCGCCGGCTATCGCCTTTGCGCAGGAAGCTGCACCGGCCGCCGCAGCTGCGGCAGCTGCTGCCCCTGTTCCGAACAAGGGCGACACCGCCTTCATGTTCCTGTGCACCATCCTGGTCCTGTTCATGCTGGTCCCGGGCCTGGCCCTCTTCTACGGCGGTCTCGTTCGCGCCAAGAACATGCTGTCCGTACTGATGCAGTGCACGGTCATCGGTTCGGCGATCATGCTTGTCTGGGTTGTCTACGGTTACTCGTTCGCCTTTGGCGGTTCGACGAACGCCTTTTTCGGCGGCTTCGGTAAGATGTTCCTCGCCGGCGTTACGCCGGACAGCACCGCGGCGACCTTCTCCGACGCCGTCATTCCGGAATACATCTTCATGCTCTTCCAGATGACCTTCGCCGCCATCACGCCGGCCCTGATCGTCGGTGCCTTTGCTGAACGTATCAAGTTCTCGGCTGCAGTTCTGTTCTGCCTTCTCTGGGTCACTTTCGTCTATTTCCCGATCGCCCATATGGTATGGGACGCCAATGGTCTGATCTTCGGATGGGGCGCGCTCGACTTCGCAGGCGGTACCGTCGTTCACATCAATGCCGGTGTTGCCGGTCTGATCGGCGCGATCATGGTCGGCAAGCGTACCGGCTACGGCAAGGATATGATGGCTCCGCATTCAATGACGCTGACGCTCGTCGGTGCTGCAATGCTCTGGGTGGGTTGGTTCGGCTTCAACGCTGGCTCCAACCTCGAAGCTTCGGGCGGTGCGATGCTCGCCACAGTCAACACCTTCATCGCGACCGCTGCTGCCGTCGTCTCGTGGGTTCTGGTTGAAGCCTTCACCCGCGGCAAGGCCTCGATGCTCGGCGCCGCTTCGGGCATGATCGCCGGCCTCGTTGCCATCACCCCGGCTGCCGGCATTGCCGGTCCGATGGGTGCCATCGTCATGGGCCTGATCGTGTCGCCGCTGTGCTACTTCTTTGTGGCTGTGGTGAAGAACAAGTTCGGCTACGACGACAGCGCCGACGTCTTCGGCGTACACGGCATCGGTGGCCTCTTCGGCGCTCTGGCAACCGGCATCTTCGCGTCGGCCTCGCTGGGGGGCATCGGCTATGCAGAAGGTGTGACCATGGCTGGTCAGTTCATTACCCAGCTGAAGGCCGTCATCGTTACCCTGCTGTGGTGCGGCATCGGTTCGATCATCCTCTACAAGATCGTCGACGTCGTCGTCGGCCTGCGCGTCCCGGTCGAAGCCGAGCGCGAAGGTCTGGACCTCGCATCGCATGGCGAGGCTGCCTATCACAGCTGATCTGCGATCAAGCGATCCCAAAAATGCGAGCGCCCGGGCTTCATGCCCGGGCGTTTTGCGTTTCAGCGCCGCCGCATCGATTCCATGCATGGTTAATGCGCCATTAACCGACCGTACCTTAGGGTGAGGACTGGCCATGATGGTGCTACGTCTGCAGCACCTTGGGCCCACACGCCAACAGGACGGACATCGAGACACATGAGCAGAGGCCATTCGACAGCGCTTCCGGATCATCCGACCCGATTTGCGTTCACCGCATTCCTGTTTCGACAGCTGTTCGCTTTGCTCGGCTTCGCTCTTTTCTTCGCACTCGTTCTGGCGGTCGCTGCATTGGCAACCTGGAACGTGTCTGACCCCAGCCTGTCCTATGCGACCGAAAATCCGCCGACCAATATGCTCGGCCTGTCCGGTGCCGTGTTTGCCGATCTCATGATGCAGTTCTTCGGGCTTGGCAGCCTGCTCGCCCTCCTGCCGGTGCTGGCCTGGTCGTTTGCGCTGATCGGTGGGCGGAGACTGCACCGGATACCGGCGCGAATCGCTGCCTGGCTTGCGGGCGCTCTGGTGGCTGCGGCTGCCGTTGGCTGTTTTCCCCCGCCGACAACCTGGCCGTTGCCGAGCGGCACCGGCGGCGTTCTCGGCGACCTCATCCTGCGCTTTCCGGCACTCTTTATCGGCGCTTATCCAACCTCGACCTTTGCCATGGTGCTTGGCACCATCCTGGCGCTTCCGGCGGCCTGGCTTCTTCTGTTCGCTGCAGGGATAATTGGCAAAGCGCCAGAGGTTTCAGACCAGGATGCCGTGCCTGCAAAGATTTCGCCGAAGACCAAGGTTGAGCCCAACCCGCTAGATGAGGACGAGGAGGATGAAGACCAAGGTCCGCTGTCGCTCTATCTCGGTGCTTTTACTCACAACTGGTATCTGATGCGGGGCCGCATGCGTCGCCTCTTCGGCATCAAGTCTCCGGACCGCCATTCGCGCGAATTCGACCAACCGTATGATTTCAACGATGATGAATTTGGCACGCTGAATGAGCCGGTGCGTGCCAAGCCGCCGGTGTTGAACAACCGGGTCGAGCCGGTTCTCGACGGTGCACCTGCTCGCGCGACTGGTCGTTCTATTGTGTCTCCTCCGCCGATGTCGAGCAGCGCGTTCGATGATGACGAGGACGACTTCGATATCGATGATATGCCACGGCCGTCTGGCATTCTGCCGGACGACCGCGGACGTCCTGTGGCTCCGGCCCGTGGCGTTGCGGGATCGCCCCGCGTTGCGGCCCCTGCCGCTCGGCCGAAGGCAGGCGCCCGTGTGGAACGCGATGCGCAGGGCTCTCTGTTGAAGCCAGACGGCTTTCAGCTTCCATCGGTTCATCTGCTGGCCGAGCCGCGCGCCGTCACACGTGACGCGACGCTCTCGGCCGAAGCGCTCGAACACAACGCCCGCCTGCTCGAGGGCGTGCTCGACGATTTCGGGGTCAAGGGCGAGATCATCCATGTCCGCCCCGGGCCCGTCGTCACGCTTTACGAACTGGAGCCTGCGCCGGGTATCAAATCGTCCCGCGTCATCGGCCTTGCCGATGACATTGCCCGCTCGATGAGCGCGATCGCGGCTCGCGTTGCCGTCGTTCCCGGTCGCAACGCGATCGGCATCGAATTGCCGAACCAGACCCGCGAAACCGTCTATCTGCGCGAACTGATCGCGTCGCGCGACTTCGATGGCAACAAGGCGAAGCTGGCCATGGCGCTTGGCAAGACGATCGGCGGCGAGCCGGTGGTCGCCGATCTCGCGAAAATGCCGCATCTTCTCGTCGCCGGTACGACGGGTTCCGGTAAGTCGGTGGCGATCAATACGATGATCCTGTCGCTACTCTACAAGATGACGCCGGAACAGTGCCGCCTGATCATGATCGACCCGAAGATGCTCGAACTTTCGGTCTATGACGGCATCCCGCATCTCCTTTCTCCCGTTGTCACCGATCCGAAGAAGGCTGTGGTCGCGCTCAAATGGACCGTGCGCGAGATGGAAGAGCGCTACAAGAAGATGTCGAAGATCGGTGTGCGCAACATCGACGGCTTCAATGCCCGCGTCGCGCAGGCCCAGGAGAAGGGCGAGGTTCTGACCCGGACCGTCCAGACCGGCTTCGACCGTCAGACGGGCGAGGCAATTTACGAGACGGAAGAATTCGATCTTCAGCCGATCCCCTATATCGTCGTGATCATCGACGAGATGGCCGACCTGATGATGGTTGCGGGCAAGGATATCGAAGGGGCCGTTCAGCGACTTGCCCAGATGGCGCGTGCCGCCGGCATCCACGTCATCATGGCGACCCAGCGTCCCTCCGTCGACGTCATCACCGGAACGATCAAGGCCAACTTCCCGACCCGTATTTCCTTCCAGGTGACGTCTAAGATCGACAGTCGGACGATCCTGGGCGAACAGGGCGCAGAGCAGCTGCTTGGCATGGGCGACATGCTCTACATGGCCGGTGGCGGTCGCATTCAGCGCGTCCATGGTCCGTTTGTCTCCGACCACGAGGTCGAGGAGATTGTCGCCTACCTCAAGACCCAAGGTTCGCCGCAGTATCTGGAAGCCATCACCATCGATGATGAAGATGACGAGGATGGCGGGGGCCCGGCCGGGACCGGCAATCTGGCGGATTCGGACGATCCCTACGATCAGGCCGTGGCGATCGTCCTGAGGGACGGAAAGGCTTCCACCTCCTATGTTCAGCGTCGTCTGGGCATTGGCTATAACCGCGCCGCTTCACTGATCGAGCGCATGGAGAAGGAGGGCATCATTGGCCCTGCCAACCATGCCGGAAAACGCGAAATCCTGGTGCCGACGGAAGAGTGATCTTCCGGATGATCGCTCTCAAATGGAACAACGAGCGGTCTGGACGAGTTGCCGCAGCGGCATAGGCGATCACGGCCATGAAGCCGCCGCCTTTTTCGGCAAGACCGAGAGCATATGAAGGAGTATCGCATGATTGACAAAACTGAACGCGATGCCGGGATGCCGGTGCTGGCCAACCGTCGCCAGTTCGTGCTGGGAACCGCCGCATTCATGGCATGCGCGGCCCTGCCGTTTCCCAGCTTTGCCGCAACCAACGCAGCCCAGCAGATTGCCGACCATTTCTCCAGCGTGAAGACCATGATGGGCGAGTTCGTGCAGTTCGGTCCGCGCGGTGAACAGACCGGCGGCAAGTTCTTCATCGAGCGGCCAGGCAAGCTTCGCTTCAACTACGAGAAGCCCTCGCCGATGCGAGTCATCTCGGATGGCAAGAACGTGGTCATCGGCAATACCAAGCTGAAGACCTGGGATCTCTATCCGCTGTCGAAGACACCGCTGAGTCTTCTTCTGGCCGACAGGATCGATCTCGGCAACAAGCTGGTTCGCGACGTCAAGGAAGAGGCGGACCTGACGACCATCGTGCTTGGTGACCGGACGATCTTCGGCGATTCGACGATCACGCTGATGTTCGATCCGAAGAATTTCGAACTCCGGCAGTGGACGATTACCGATGTGCAGAAGAAGGACACCTCGGTGATGATCTTCAATGTGCAAAACGGTGTCCAGCTTGATCCCTCCGTCTTTGAGATCCCTTACGCTGAAGTGCATGGGCAGAAGCGCGGCGGCTGAACGCTTTCGTGGCTTGCTGAATTGTGGAGAAGGCGGTGCGGGCAAACCCTCGCACCGCCTTTTTCTGTTCAGGTCGGCGGTTTTGCCATAAGAGGCAAGAGTAACCGACAAGAACAGGCGCCCCATGACCCTTGCGATCACCACCTGGAACATCAATTCCGTGCGGCTGCGCCTGCCCATTGTCGAGGATTTTCTCCGCCGGACGAACCCCGATATTCTGTGCCTGCAGGAGATCAAGTGCCAGAACGACCAGTTTCCGGTCGAGCAGATTGCGGCGCTGGGCTACTCCAACATCGTGATTCATGGCCAGAAGGGCTATCACGGGGTTGCCATCTGCTCGAAGCTGCCGCTGACGGAAGACCACCGGCAGGATTATTGCGGTGTCGGCGATAGCCGGCACATTTCCGCGATCTTTGAATGGGCGGGACGGCGGATCCGCCTTCATAACTTCTACGTGCCTGCGGGCGGCGACGAGCCGAACCGCGAGATCAATCCGAAATTCGGCCACAAACTCGATTTCATTGAGGAGATGAAGGCGCTGTCGGCAGAAGCGGAAGTTGGCACTGGCGCAATCCTGGTCGGTGACCTGAATATTGCACCGCTGGAACACGATGTATGGTCTCACAAGCAGATGCTCAAGATCGTAAGCCACACGCCGGTGGAGACCGAAGGGCTGCTGGAGGTGATGCGGCAGGGTGCCTGGGTTGATCTGATGCGTCAGCATGTGCCGGCATCCGAAAAGCTCTACACGTGGTGGAGTTATCGCGCCAAGGATTGGGCTGCTGCCGATCGTGGCCGTCGCCTCGATCACATCTGGTCATCCGCTGATCTTTCGCCGCTTCTATCGCGGATCGATATCCTGAAGGAAGCGCGCGGCTGGACCCAGCCATCCGACCATGTTCCCGTAACGGCGTATTTCAAGGCTGCATAGTCGGCTATCTAGCTGAATTTTGGCGCCAGTGCCGCAGAGCCGTCCATCAGGTCTCCCAGCGACTTGCGGATCCGGGTTTCCACATGCCGTGCCATGCTAGGATATTCCTCCAGCAGGCGGTGGAAGAGCGAGCGCGTCACGCGGATGACATCGACATCTTCCGCTGCGACCGCCGTGAACTTGCGCTCTACCATGGTGACCAGTGCCAGTTCCGAGAGCATCACACCCGGTCCGACGCTCGCTTCGAGCTTCGGCTTGCCGTCGCGGCCGATGATAAAGAGATCGAGCTTGCCGCGCACCACGACATAGGCGCATTCGGCGGGGGATTTTTCACGGAAAAGAGCCTGTCCCGACGCGACCTGTCGATGTTCGGCGCCGAAGGCGATCAGGCGGATCTGGTCTGTATCGAGACCGGAAAACAGCGGTACAGCCGAGAGAAGCTCGATATCGTCGCTGAGAGCCATGCACGTCCCCTATTCGTCGCCCAGCCGGCGCCTACGCCGTGCCTGACGTCAGTCCTAACGCAAAACGGGGACGGACACGACCCTCCGGTCAGTCTCATCCCCGTCTGTCATTGGGCGGTCCTGAACCTTCAGGGTACGATCTTGTAGCCGCCGTTTTCCGTTACCAGAATCTCGGCATTTGACGGATCGCGCTCGATCTTCTGGCGAAGCCGGTAGACATGGGTTTCCAGCGTGTGGGTCGTCACACCGGAATTGTAGCCCCATACCTCTTCAAGCAGAACGTCGCGGGTCACGACTTTCTGGCCGGCGCGATAGAGGTAGCGGATGATTGCGGACTCTTTCTCCGTCAGGCGAATTTTCTTACCGTCTTCGGTCGTCAGCAACTTCTGGCTCGGCTTGAAAAGATAGGGTCCCACGCCGAAGGTTGCGTCCTCGCTTTGCTCGTATTGGCGAAGCTGGGCGCGGATGCGCGCAAGCAGAACGGCGAAGCGGAAGGGCTTGGTCACGTAGTCGTTGGCCCCGGCTTCGAGACCCAGAATGGTGTCTGAATCGGTGTCGTGACCGGTCAGCATGATCACTGGTGATTTGAAGCCGCCCTTGCGCAGCAGCTTCACCGCTTCCCGGCCGTCCATGTCCGGCAGGCCGACGTCCATGATCATCAGGTCAACCTGCGCGGTCTTGGCTGTCTGCATGGCGCGCGCCGCATTGCTTTCCTGAAGCAGCGAAAACTCGTCATAGAGCGAAAGCTGCTCCACCAGGATCTGCCTCAGATCATCGTCGTCATCCACCAGCAGAATGGTCCGCGTCGTCATTCGTCATCCTTCCAGAGTGGTCCATCGCGGCGCTTGTTGCACCGTTGAAGGCCATGTAAGCCTAGGCCGCAGGCATTGAAGTGCTATGAATACAACATTCTTCACGAACAAGGCAAAATCTCGTGAGCAGCAGGCCGAAAGCCTCGATGAAACAAGGAAAAACCATCGCAAAATTGGTGGTGCGTGCCGCGCCGCTTGATGCCAGACGTGCGATCCTGCAGGCCGGGAGCCTCCGCATACCAGCTGCAATCGGTCGCAGCGGTCGCACGAGCCACAAGCGGGAAGGGGATGGGGCGACGCCAATTGCCACCATGCCGCTGCGCTTTGCCTATCATCGCGGAGACCGGATATCCTTCCTTCGCACCCCACTGCCACTCTCGCGTGTTCGAGAGACAATGCTGTGGTGTGACGCGCCGGACCATCCGAGTTACAATCGACCGGTCAGTGCTCCATTCCAGGCAAGCCACGAAAAGCTCGCTCGCGATGACCGGCTCTACGATGTCTGTGTGGTGATGGACTGGAACATGCGGACCAGAAAACGGGGCTGCGGTTCGGCAATCTTCTTTCATATCGCCCGCCCCGACTATGCGCCGACCGAAGGCTGCGTCGCGATCAGCTCCCGTGACATGCAACGCCTTCTGCCGCATCTGGGTCCAAATACGCGGCTTCAGGTTCTCTGATGCTCCCCGCGTAAAATCACGCGCCGCAGTCTTTCAATGCTGGTGAAGCTCCCTACCTTAACCACGCGTGTCCAGGCCTCATGCCTGCAGAGCCCGTCCGTCACCTGCGGACCAGCGTTCCCCCGCCTTCGAATTTGTTTTGGAGATTCCCATCATGACCGAACAATCATTTATTTCCCTCAATGACGGCAACACCATCCCCCAGGTCGGCCTTGGGGTCTGGCAGACGCCGAACGATGAAGCAGCACCGGCCGTCAAGGCTGCGCTCGATGCGGGGTACCGGCATGTCGATACAGCTGCGGTCTACGAGAACGAAGAAGGCGTTGGCGAAGGCATCCGGCGTTCTGGACTCGACCGGAAGGACGTCTTTCTCACGACCAAGCTCTGGAACAACGATCAGGGCTACGAGCAAACCCTCAAGGCCTTTGATGCGAGCCTGAAGCGGCTCGGGACCGACTATGTGGATCTCTACCTCATTCATTGGCCCTCAGCGTATCGTGGCCTGTTTGTCGACACCTGGAAGGCCTTCGTGAAGCTCCGGGAGGAGGGGCGGGCAAAGTCAATCGGTGTGTCGAATTTCTATCCGGAGCATATCGAGCGGATCGTTGCCGAGACGGGCGTGGTGCCGGTGCTCAACCAGATCGAGCTGCACCCCGATTTCCAGCAGCGCGAGGCTCGAGCCTTCCACGAAAAGCACAAGATCGCGACGCAGTCCTGGAGCCCTCTTGGCCAAGGCAAGCTGCTGGATCATCCGGAAATCGGGAAAATTGCCGAGCGCCTCGGGCGCACACCGGCGCAGGTTGTCATCCGCTGGCACATCGACAACGGTCTGATCGTCATTCCGAAGTCGGTGACGCCATCGCGCATCATCGAGAATTTCAAGGTCTTCGATTTCAAGCTTTCCGCCGAGGATTTGCAGGTGTTCGGTCGGCTGGATCATGCCGGAGCCCGCATCGGGCCAGATCCGCAGACCGCCACCTTCTGAGTTCGAACCAAACTCAAATGGAGGCTGCGCCGCAATCTACGGCGCAGCCTCATTTTTTCTACTCTTTAACGGCAGCATCCCAATGTTCGTCGGCTTTGCCGTCGACGATCCGCCAGGTGTCATACCAGGTGGTTGTGTAAGTCTTGGTCGGATCCTGCGGATCCTTTTCCTCCCGGACGGTCGCGACGGTGACGAGATCACCCTCAGCGGTTACGAAGACGACAGGAGTCGTCAGCTTGTCCGGGATCGGCTTCTTTTCGACCTTCACCACGTTTGTAAAGAAGTTCACCACCGTGTCGCGCCCCGAGGGGACCGTGGGATTGTGTTGCAGGTAGCGTTCGCTCAGGAATTGGTCGGCCTTGTCCCAATGGCCCGCTTCCAGCAGGTCGCGCATGATGTGGTAGACCACCTGCTTGTTGGCATTCAATGCCGGGTCTGGGCTGGTGAAAAGCGCCTCTTTGTCGGCGGCGGCGACGACAGCCTCCTGTGCATGGGCTGCGGGCGAGGCCGCAAGCGGCGCAAGGAGGCCGAGCGACATCAGGACATATGCGGTTCTTCCAATCATGGGATCATCCTTCAGAGGGTTGGAGAGTACACATATGTTCCACGTGCCTCCGGTCAAAGGAGGCAGATTTTTCTGTGCTGGTCTGGAATACAGAACTACGCTTCGGTTCGCTTCTGTTAAAGTGTCAAGGTGATGGCCGGAACGGAACCGCTCCGGCTGGTCCCTTGCCAGCAGGGAACAAGATGTGACACTCTGCACCCTTACGATTTCGGAGGTTTCCATGCTGTTTCGCCGCGCTTTGCTCGCCGGTCTGTCCACTCTCGCGCTTCTGCCTTTTGTCGCCCATGCCGAAGCCCTGCCGGATCTCGGCGGAAAGTCTGTGGTCGTCGTGACGGAAAATGCCTATCCGCCGCTGCAATTCGTCGACCCGAAGACCGGCCAGCCGATCGGCTGGGAATATGATGCGATGAACGAGATCGCCAAGCGGCTGAACTTCAAGGTGGAATATCAGAACACCTCGTGGGATGCGATGATCCAGGCGGTGTCCGACAACCAGTACAACATCGGCATGACTGGTATCACCATCAAGGATGACCGGAAAGAGAAGGTTGATTTCTCCGATCCGTACATGCGTTCGCAGCAGCTGATGCTGGTTCGCGGGGACGAAACCCGCTTCACCGATGCCAAGAGCTTTGCAGCACTGGAAAGTGGTCTCGTTGGCGCACAGCCGGGCACGAGCCCGTTCTATACGGCTGTTTACGAGGTTCTGGACGGCAATGAGCAGAACCCGCGCATCAAGCTGTTCGAGACCTTCGGTGCAACGGTGCAGGCTCTGAAAGCTGGTGATGTTGATCTCGTCCTGACCGACAGCACAGCCGGAAACGGTTATGTCGCGGCCTCCAATGGCGCCCTGAAGATCGTGGGCGAGCCGCTCGGCACCGAAGATTTCGGCTTCATCTTCCCGAAGGGCTCCGATCTGGTGGCGCCGGTCAATGCGGCAATCGCGGCCCTCAAGGCTGACGGCACGCTGGATGCCCTGAACAAGAAGTGGTTCCTCGACTACAAGATGGGCGAATGAGCCCCTTGGCCGCCCCTGTCCCGAAGGTCAGCGGCTGATGGCGTTCCAAACTTTGCCCCAGGGTGATCCGAAGGGCGACCGGCCGTGGTGGCTGGTCGCCTTCGTCGTGTTGGCTGTTGCGCTGGGTTTGGTCATTTTCGTCAGTGAACTCTACGCTCAGGTTTTCAATACGGTGGTAAAGGGGCTTGGCGTCACGGTTTTCGTGACGCTGGTCGGATTTCTGCTGGCTGCGGCCTTGGGTCTTCTTGTCGCCCTTCTCGGCATGTCCGACAGTCGGATCCTGCGCCAGATGGCCCGCTTCTATGTCGAAGTGGTGCGCGGCATTCCGATCCTGGTTCTGTTGTTCTATGTCGCCTTTGTCGGTGCGCCAGCCTTCGTTGCGGCATTCAATCTGCTTGTCAGTCCGCTGATCAATGCGGGCTTGGTCGAGCCCATGGTCGTTCGCGATTTTTCCCTGATGTGGCGCGCCATCATTGCCTTGATGATCGGCTATTCTGCCTTCATCGCGGAGATCTTCAGGGCCGGTATCCAGTCGATCGACAAGGGGCAGATCGAGGCCGCCAAGGCCCTGGGCTTGAGCCGCAGCCAGCGTTTTCGGCTGGTTGTCTTCCCTCAGGCGATCCGGGTAATCTTCCCGCCGCTCTCGAATGATTTCGTTGCGATGGTCAAGGATTCCTCTCTCGTCTCAGTGCTCGGCGTGGCCGACATTACCCAGATGGGAAAGGTCTACGCCTCGGGCTCCTTCCGCTTCTTCGAAACCTATTCGATCGTCGCCTATGTCTATCTGGTGCTGACGATCGGGTTGTCGATTGTGCTGCGCGACTTCGAGAAGCGGATGCGCAACCGCACGAAGCACTGAGCCGGATCGTCAATAGAGGTCCGGCACGTACATTTCTGGCGGCACCGGATGACGGATGTAATCGGCGTTGCGGACACGGGCCGGCAATTCGATTTCCTGCTTCGGTACGGTTTCATACGGGATCTGCGACAGGAGATGGGCAATCATGTTGAGCCTTGCCTTCTTCTTGTCGACAGCCTGAACCACCCACCACGGCGCTTCGGGAATATGGGTGCGTTCCAGCATGTCTTCCTTCGCCCGGGTATAGGCTTCCCAGTGGACGCGGCTCTGCAGGTCCATCGGTGAGAGCTTCCACTGCTTCAGAGGGTCGTTGATCCGCATCCGGAAGCGAAATTCCTGTTCCTCGTCCGTGATCGAGAACCAGTATTTGAGCAGGATGATCCCCGACCGCACCAGCATACGTTCGAACTCGGGAACCGAGCGGAAAAATTCCTCCAGTTCGTCCTGGGTGCAAAAGCCCATGACCCGTTCGACGCCTGACCTGTTGTACCAGGAGCGATCGAAAAGAACCATTTCGCCGGCGCTCGGCAGGTTCTGCACATAGCGCTGGAAATACCACTGGGTGCGCTCACGCTCTGTCGGTGCGGGCAGGGCCACAACGCGGCAGACGCGGGGATTGAGGCGCTGCGTGACACGCTTGATTGCGCCGCCCTTGCCGGCCGAATCGCGGCCTTCGAACAGCACGACCACCTTGAGCTTCTTGTATTGGACCCAGTCCTGCAGGCGCACCAGTTCGTGCTGCAGCTTGAACAGGTCGCGGAAATAAAGCCTGCGGTCGATTGTCGGCTCCGACATCCCCTCGCTGATGAAATCTTCGATGCGCTCCTCTTCCATCTGGAGCTCCAGTTCCTCGTCGAAGCTGTCGACAATCTCGTTCTTGATGCGGTTCAGGTCGCCCTGGGTCGATGCGGACATCGAGTGATCCTCCGTGTGGTGGTCCACATCAACCACGCTTCGACAAAGCCCGTATGACAGACATGTCACAGAAAGAGGGGGCGTGAAATTTGAGAGGGCTGCGGCGTAGTCTGCCGTCATGGCGAGATTGCCGTTTCGCCTTAAAACTGCTATGGTACGCCCCATGGGATCGAAATTCGGATGCCTCGGAAACCAGTTCATCGTGCTGCAGGATCACAAGCGTCTGCCGGCACGCTTTTTTGCGCGCATTTCCGGCGCACTCGCCAGCCTTCGAGGCTGATTGCGATCCGCCGCTTTCGCGGCATTGACGGCTCCTTCACAAAACCAAGAATTTCCTTTTCCTCAGTCTGGATGGAACGCACCCATGAGCGCACCCCGCACCCTTTACGACAAGATCTGGGACGACCACGTCGTCGATCAGCAGGACGATGGCACCTGTCTTCTCTACATCGACCGTCACCTCGTGCATGAAGTGACTAGCCCGCAGGCTTTCGAAGGCCTGCGCATGACGGGCCGCAAGGTGCGCGCGCCGCAGAAGACGCTGGCCGTGGTCGACCACAATGTGCCGACGTCTCCGGATCGCCACCTCGGCATCAAAAACGAGGAAAGCCGTATTCAGGTCGAGGCACTGGCCAACAATGCCGCAGAATTCGGCGTCGAATATTACTCGGCGAGCGACAAGCGCCAGGGCATCGTGCACATCGTTGGTCCGGAGCAGGGCTTCACGCTGCCGGGTATGACGATCGTCTGCGGTGACAGCCACACTTCCACGCATGGTGCCTTCGGCGCTCTTGCGCATGGCATCGGCACGTCCGAGGTCGAGCATGTGCTCGCGACCCAGACGCTGATCCAGAAGAAGGCCAAGAATATGCTGGTGCGTGTCGACGGCGTTCTGCCCGACCATGTCACTGCCAAGGACATCATCCTCGCCATCATCGGCGAGATCGGCACGGCTGGCGGCACCGGCCATGTCATCGAATTTGCCGGTGAGGCCATCCGCGCGCTGTCGATGGAAGGTCGCATGACCATCTGCAACATGACGATCGAAGGCGGCGCCCGCGCCGGCCTGATCGCGCCTGATGAAAAGACTTTCGAATACATCAAGGGCAAGCCGCGCGCGCCGAAGGGCGAAGCGCTTGAGCAGGCGATTGCCTATTGGAAGACCCTGCACACGGACGAAGGCGCGCATTACGATCGCGTCGTCGTGCTTGACGCCGCCAAGCTGCCGCCGATCGTTTCCTGGGGCTCTTCGCCGGAAGACGTCATCTCGGTTCAGGGCGTGGTGCCGAACCCGGATGAAATCCAGGACGAGAACAAGCGTACCTCCAAGTGGCGTGCACTCGATTATATGGGTTTGACACCTGGAACCAAGATCACCGATATCGCCATTGACCGCGTCTTCATCGGTTCCTGCACCAATGGCCGGATCGAAGATCTGCGCGAAGTGGCCAAGGTCGTTGAAGGCAAGACCGTTGCCCCGACCGTCTCGGCTATGATCGTACCGGGCTCGGGTCTGGTCAAAGAACAGGCGGAAGCTGAAGGTCTGGACAAGATCTTCAAGGCAGCCGGCTTCGACTGGCGTGAGCCGGGCTGCTCGATGTGCCTTGCGATGAACGACGACCGGCTGAAGCCGGGCGAGCGCTGCGCTTCGACCTCGAACCGCAACTTCGAGGGCCGTCAGGGCTTCAAGGGCCGCACTCATCTGGTCTCGCCTGCCATGGCTGCTGCTGCTGCCGTTGCCGGCCATTTCGTCGATATCCGCGACTGGCAGTAAGCCCACTGGAGCTTGCTATGACTTTGGACCGCCCGCCTCGTTGCGGGCGGTTTCTTTTTTGCGTGAAGCGCTTCTCTGGATTGCAACGATGATGGAAGGCGCTATCGTCGCGCTGTCATAAATTTGTCATGCTGCGCTTCCGGATTTTTCTCATGTCATCACCCACCAGCCTTGTCTCCCGCTGCAGGTCGCGGTCGTGAGTACCGTTGCCGTCTGCCTGGCGCTGATCGCGGCGATCCTGCATGCCAGCTGGAATGCCTTCCTGCGCACTGGTGCCGATCGGCTTTGGTCAATCACCATCATGAGCCTTGCCGGCAGCATCATCACGCTGCCCTTTCTCTTGATGTTGCCGTTGCCGGCTGCCCCGGCTTGGCCCTACATTCTGCTCTCGGCCTGCCTCCAGGTCGGCTACAGCCTTTTCCTGGTGGCTGCGTACCGCCACGGAGAACTTGGCCAGGTCTATCCGATCGTGCGCGGCACGGTGCCGCTCCTGGTCACGCTGGGAGGCTTCCTGTTCTTCGGTGAAATCCTCGGACCGTTCCAGACGCTCGGCGTCGTGCTGATCGCTGCCGGCATCATGAGCCTTTCGCTCGGCAAGACGCGGGCCGCGACCTCGTCGATCCTGTTCGCGCTGACCACCGGTCTGATCATCGCCTGTTATTCGACGGTGGATTCGCGTGGCGTGAAGCTGGTTGAGCAGCCGATCTCCTATGCGCTCTGGGTCCTCTTCCTCTTCGGGGTCATGATCACGCTCGCCTATATCGTCACGCGGCGGGGCTTGCGCATCGATCTGCAGGCATCGGCAACCTGGAAGGCTGCCGGTGGCGGTGTCGTGGCGATGCTGGCCTATGGCCTAGTTGTCGTCGCCTACGCCCATGCACCGGCAGGATTGGTGACGGCAGTGCGCGAGACCAGTGTGGTTTTCGCCGTCCTGATCGGCGCTTTGGTGCTGGGCGAGCCACTGACGGTGCGGCGGCTGCTGGCCTGCCTGATTGTCGCCGGTGGTGCGATCAGCGTCAGCCTCTAGACCTCGCATTCACAGACTAAACTATCTCCAGAAACGCAAAAGGCCCGGACGGATCCGGGCCTTCGCGAACGGGATAGAAGGGCGGAGGAACCGCCCCGGATCAGCTTATTCTGCCGATGTTTCTGCTGCGGCGGCTTCAGCGGCAGCGGCCTTTTCGGCGGCTTCAGCTGCTGCCTTTTCGGCGGCCAGTGCCTGTGCTGCTGCAACCTTTTCGGCTTCCAGACGTGCCTTTTCCTCGGCAACGGCGGCGCGCTCGGCGTCGTTCAGCTTGCGGGCGCGGGTGCCGGTGTTCTCGACGATACGAGCCGACTTACCGCGACGATCGCGCAGGTAGTAGAGCTTGGCGCGACGGACCTTACCGCGGCGAACGATTTCGACGCCTTCGACGAGTGGCGAGTAGACCGGGAATACGCGCTCGACGCCTTCGCCGTAGGAGATCTTGCGAACCGTGAAGCTCTCGTTGATGCCGGCGCCCGAACGAGCGATGCAAACGCCTTCATAGGCCTGTACGCGGGTACGGTTGCCTTCCTTGACGGTGACGTTGACGCGCAGCGTGTCGCCCGGGGAGAATTCCGGAAGCTTGCGCTTGGCTTCGATCTTGGCGGCCTGTTCGGCTTCCAGCTGCTGAATGATGTTCATGTCTAACCTCAATTTCTTCTGAAACAGCCAGAGCGCTCAACGATCATCCCTTGGGTCTAGCCTCAGGATCTTGCCTCGAAAGGCGGGAGCGGATACGCGGTTCTTTGTTTTGGCAGACGGGCTTTTGCCCATGTCCGAGGGCGCCATTACACCATGACGGCCTGCTTGTCACCCCTGGTGATGCAAATTCTCCTGATCCGCAGGGTGTTGCGCCTTGCTGGGCAAGGGTTCTGTCCCTAAGACTTGCCCTCCTGTTGGAGACAAAGCCTGCATGTCCATAACCATGATCGTCATCCTGTTCGTCGCGGGTTTCCTCTCCGGCGCTGTCAACGCGATCGCAGGCGGCGGTACGTTTCTGACCTTCGGTGCTCTTACCCTCGCCGGGTTACCGCCGATTGCTGCCAATGCCACCTCTTCGGTGATCCAGTTTCCTGGCTATATCACCTCGACACTTGCCTATCGGCGCGAGTTCAGGGGGCTCTGGCGTGGTGCTGTCCTGCTTGCGATCGTCTCGGCCATCGGCGCGGTCTGCGGCTCCCTGTTCCTGATCTCGCTGTCCAATCCGGCCTTTCGGTCAATGGTACCCTGGCTTCTCCTCGGCGCCACGGCGGTCTTTGCCGCCGGGCCGCAGCTTAGACCGAAGACTCAGGGCGAGGGGCACGCCGCAAGTCCTCTAGGACTGGGTCTTCAGGGTATCACGTCGTTCTATGGCGGGTTCTTCGGTGCCGGGATGGGCATCATGATGCTGGCCTCGCTCGGCCTTGCGAGCGGCGGCGACTATCATCGGCTGAATGCGCTCAAGAATTTCCTGTCGATCGTGATTGCGGCTGTCGCCATCATCATCTTTGCCAGTGCCGGGGCGCTGTCGTGGCTGCATGCACTGGTCATGATCCCGGCCGCCGCGGCCGGTGGCTATGCCGGTGTTGCGGTGGCAAAGAAAGTGCCGCCGGCCGTGCTTCGCTGGATGGTGGTTGCGGCGGGCCTGGGGCTTGTCGTCTATTACTTCGTTACCGGCTGAGCGGACACGTTCGCCAAGAGATCCGGTCGGCGCTCGCGGGTGAGTTTCACGGCCTGATCGTGCCGCCATTTTTCAATTGCGGCGTGATTGCCTGATGTCAGAACCTCAGGGATCTCGCGGCCTTCGAAGACCTGGGGTCTCGTGTAATGCGGATGCTCCAAGAGCCCGCCTTCAAAGCTTTCATGCACACCAGACAGCTGGTTCCCCATTACGCCCGGCAGGATGCGAACCACTGAATCCAGCAGCGTCAAGGCGGCAGGCTCGCCGCCGGACAGAATGTAGTCGCCGATCGAGACTTCTTCGAGCTGGCGGGCCTCGATAACGCGCTGGTCGACCCCTTCGAACCGGCCGCATACGATCATGACACCGTTACCGGCTGCAATCTCGCGAACACGCTCCTGCGTCAGAGGGCCGCCGCGCGGGCTCATCAGCAGGCGGGGTCTTCCATCGTCGGCTATGGAATCGATCGCGCGCGCCAGGACGTCCGGCTTCAACACCATGCCGGCGCCACCGCCGGAGGGCGTGTCGTCGACGCTGCGATGCTTGTCCTCGGCAAAGTCACGGATCTGCACCGCCTCAATGGACCAGTCGCCACGCTCCAGCGCGCGGCCGGCCAGAGCGTGGCCGAGATGGCCCGGAAACATGTCCGGATAGAGCGTCAGGATCGAAGCTTTGAATCCCATCTGAGATCAGCGGCCGCCATTGGGGCGGGGCTTGCCACCGCCAGCACCATAGGGCTTTTCTTCGCCGTCGTCCTTCAAGCCGGCAGCGATCGGATCGACCAGCAGGCGTCCGCCTTCAAGGTCGATTTCCAGCACGGCTGCTTCGGAAAAGGGAATAAGCACGGGGCGCTTGCCAGGACCCTTCAGTTCAAGAAGGTCGCCGGCTCCGAAGTCGTAAACGGCCGTTACTGCTCCGTAGTGATTGTTCTCGGCATCGTAGACTTCCAGGCCTTCGAGATCGGCATAGTAGAACTCGTCGTCGTCGAGATCCTCGTCGGGCAGCGCGTCCCGATTGACGAACAGTTCCGTGCCGTTCAGGGCTTCGGCGGCATTGCGGTCATTGATGCCACGGAAGCGAACGATCGCCACCGTTTTGCCGTCGCGGATCTCCAGGATCTCGAACTTTCGGCCATCCGCGCTGTAGAGTACGCCGTAATCGGCGAGCCCAAGCTGATCCTCGGTGAAGGTTTTCACCCGAACGTCGCCACGCAACCCCTGGGCGGCGCCAATGACGGCCATCAATATCGGATTTTCCAGCGTGCTCATGGCGATATGCAGTCCTGAAACAAGTTCTCGTTGCTTCACCCTTTTAGGCGGAACGTGGGGGAAAGAAAACGCAAAAACGGGCGGTGGGAGGCCCACCGCCCGCCTGAAACGATCTAAGATCGCTTATTCTGCAGCGGCTTCGGCAGCAGCGGCAGCGGCGTCAGCAATCTTCTGAGCCTTTTCAGCGGCGCGTTCCTGAGCCTTCTTGCCCGGCTTTGCCTTGTCCGGGTTGCTGCGAACTGCGCGCTCGGCCAGACCGGCTTCAGCGAGGAAGCGCAGAACGCGGTCGGTCGGCTGGGCGCCCTTGGCGATCCATTCCTTGATCAGGTCAGCGTTCAGTTCAACGCGCTTTTCGTTGTCCTTGCCGAGCATCGGGTTCCAGGAACCAACCTTCTCGAGAAAACGGCCGTCGCGCGGCGAGCGGGCGTCGGCAACAACGATCTGGTAGTAAGGACGCTTCTTGGAACCACCGCGGGCGAGACGAATCTTCAGGGACATGCACTTAACTCCTTGGTTTGTCATAAGGGCCGCCGAAGCATGCCCGTTTTCTTGTTGAGGCCGCCGTCAGGCGGTCTTTTCGGTTGCACCGCCATGTTCGGCGGCAATGGCTTCATGATGCCGGATGACTTCGGTGATGATGAAGTTCAGAAACTTCTCGGCGAAATCCGGATCCAGATGCGCATCCTGGGCCAGGCGGCGCAGGCGGGCGATCTGGTATTCTTCACGCGCCGGGTCGGCCGGCGGCAATTCGTGGGTGGCCTTCAGCACACCGACTGCCTTGGTGCAGCGGAAACGTTCAGCCAGCATGTGAACCAGCGCCGCGTCGATGTTGTCGATCGACTGGCGATAGCCGGAAAGCTGTTCCTTGACGGTGGGATCGATCATCAAAGCTCTCCTCACTTCTTCTTCGGCAGGCCGGGAAGACCGGGGAAGCCGCCACCACCGAGGCCGGGAAGCTTCGGTGCACCCAAGCCAGGCAGACCGCCGCCGAGACCCGGCAGACCGCCGGGCTTGATGCCGGCTGCTTCCGCCTGCTTGGCGAGCGCCTCGAGCTGCTTCGGGTCCATCTTCGACAGATCCGGCATGCCCATTCCGCCGCCCATTCCACCGAGGCCCATCTTGGAGGCAAGGCCGCCCAACATCTGCTTCATCATGCCGCCGCCCTTCTTGCCGCCCATGGCCTTCATCATGTCGGCCATCTGGCGATGCATCTTGAGCAGCTTGTTGATGTCGGAAGCATCCGTGCCGGAGCCGCTCGCAATGCGCTTTTTGCGGGAGTGCTTGAGGATATCGGGATTGGCGCGTTCGGCCTTGGTCATTGAGGAGATGATTGCGAGCTGGCGCTTGAAGACCTTGTCATCGAGCCCGGCGGCGGAAATCTTGTCCTTCATGCCGGCCATGCCCGGCATCATGCCCATGATCCCGCCCATGCCGCCCATGGCCTGCATCTGCTTGATCTGCTCGGCGAGGTCGTTGAGGTCGAACTTGCCCTTGGCCATCTTCTCGGCCATGGCGCGGGCTTTTTCGGCATCGATATTTTCGGCGGCCTTTTCGACCAGCGAGACGATATCGCCCATGCCGAGGATACGGTCGGCGATACGGCGGGGATGGAACTCGTCGAGTTCCGTCATCTTTTCGCCGACGCCGATCAGCTTGATCGGCTTGCCGGTGACGGCACGCATCGACAGGGCTGCACCGCCGCGGCCATCGCCGTCCATGCGGGTCAGCACGAGACCGGTGATGCCGACGCGTTCGTCGAAGTTGCGCGCGAGATTGACGGCGTCCTGGCCGGTCAACGAGTCGGCAACGAGCAGGATTTCATGTGGCTTGGAGCGGGCCTTGATCTCGGCCATCTCGATCATCAGCGGCTCGTCGATATGCGTACGGCCGGCGGTATCGAGAATGACGATGTCATGACCGCCGAGCTTCGCGGCCTGAACGGCGCGGCTGGCGATATCGGTCGGAGACTGGCCGGCAATAACAGGCAGCGTGTCGACGCCGGTCTGCACGCCAAGCTGGCGAAGCTGTTCCTGGGCGGCCGGACGACGCGTGTCGAGCGAGGCCATCAGGACCTTCTTCTTCTCGCGATCCGTCAGGCGCTTGGCGATCTTGCCGGTGGTGGTCGTCTTACCCGAACCCTGCAGGCCGACCATCATGATGACGACGGGGGCTGCGGCATTGAGGTCGATGGAGACACCTTCCGTGCCGAGCATCTCGACCAGTTCGTCATGGACGATCTTGACGACCATCTGCCCGGGCTTGATCGACTTCAGAACCGCCGCACCGACAGCCTTTTCGCGGACCTTTTCGGTGAAGGCGCGGACCACTTCGAGAGCGACGTCAGCTTCGAGAAGGGCACGACGGACCTCGCGCAGAGCGGCCGAGACATCCGCCTCGGACAGTGCGCCACGGCCGGTCAGTCCATTCAGAATGGATCCAAGTCGGTCCTGGAGGTTCTCAAACATCGGCTCTTCCTTGCATGGTCAGGGGAAACCCAAACCTCGGTCTTCTCCACGCGGAAAACAAGACGCAAAGCCAAAAAGCACCCGAGGGCGCATCGCGCTGTCGGGTGTTGACCTCCGGGATCTCTTTACACCTTTTCGGGTCCCGGTCGGCGGCTCGGAGTACTCGTCTCTTCGCAGATTGCGGCGGATAAACAGGAAAACAGTCTGGAAGTCAAGCGAACTCCCGATTTTGCGGCATTCCGAGCCCGTTTGGCGATCTGCAACAGGCCTATTGTCGTAGAATTGACGAAACCACATATGGGTAAGCCATGAACAGACGCAGCTTTCTCAAATGGTCGGGCTTCGGGCTCGTTGCCGCAACGCTGGGAGGTCTCGGCATGCGCGAAGCGCAGGCGGGCAATCGCTACTATTCTGGTCCCCTCTCGGATCATTTCGACGGCAAGGTGTTCTTCAACCCGGGTGGGGAAGAGCCCCGCGGCTTCACCGATCTGCTCCGCTGGCAATTCGGTGGGGGCAAGATCGACTGGCCCAAGGCGGTGGCGACAGCGAATTTCGTCACGACCAAGCCGGAACCGCGCGTCGAAGGGAGCCGGCTTGTTGTCACCATGGTCGGCCATGCGACCCTGCTCATCCAGACGGCGGGCCTCAACATCCTGACCGATCCGGTCTGGTCGGAACGCGCAAGCCCGGTCTCCTTTGCCGGGCCGAAACGCAACAATCCACCCGGCGTTGCCTTCGACGATTTGCCGAAGATCGACATCGTGATCGTGACGCACAATCACTACGACCACCTCGACATCGCGACCCTGAAACGTCTGATCGAGCGGGACAGCCCGCGCCTCGTCACGCCCCTCGGCAACGACACGATCATCCGCAGCGATGTGCCTCAGATGGAGGCAAGCGTCATGGATTGGGGTGACCGGATCGAGATTGGCAATGACGTCATTATCCATTGCGAGCCCTGTCACCACTGGTCGGCGCGCGGCATGGGCGACCGGCGGATGGCGCTCTGGGCGGCCTTCGTCCTGGAAACGCCAGGCGGCAAGATCTACCATATCGGCGATACCGGTTTTGCGGACGGAATCCACTATCGCGAGATTCGCGAGACGCATGGCGACATCAGGCTCGCCATCATGCCGATCGGTGCCTACGAGCCGCGCTGGTTCATGAAGGCGCAGCACCAGAACCCGGAGGAAGCGATCGCAGGCTTCGGTTTGAGCGGTGCGGCTTTCGGCATCGGCCACCACTTCGGCACCTTCCAGCTGACCAATGAAGGCATTGATGATCCGCCGAAGGCGCTTGTAGCGGCTATGTCCTCGGCAGGCGTCGGAACCGAGCGCTTCAAGGGCTTGAGACCCGGCCAACAGTTCGAGGTTCCGCGTGCGATTGCCTGAGCGTCACGTTCCGCGTTGACAGCGACCACGCTTTTGACCACACTTCACGCATTCACCAGGGGTGTCCCGACAAGGGGCTGAGATATCGCTACGCCACAATGGCAGCGCGGTGACCCGTTGAACCTGATCCAGTTCATACTGGCGTAGGGACGGTGCGAGCGCTGCAAAAACGACGATTCGAACACCCGAATCCCGTGGCGTCTTTCCATCATTCCGGCTGACATGACTGGGTCTCCAACCTGAACACTTGGAGCTCCACGATGAACATTGCCCCTGATTTCAACAGGCCCGACGTCACCACCGGGCCGCTTCCTGCCTCGACCAAGATCTTCTTAGCAGCAGACATCCATCCGGACATTCGCGTCCCCCTGCGCCAGATAGCCCTGCACCCGACCTCCGGCGAAGCGCCTGTGAATGTCTATGACTCCTCCGGCCCCTATACCGACCCGCAGGCGACCATCGCCATCGACCATGGGCTTGCCCGCCATCGAACGGCCTGGGTCGAAGCGCGTGGCGATGTCGAGACCTATGACGGACGCGATGTAAAGCCTGAGGACAACGGCTTCGTCTCGCTGGAAAAGATGACGCCGGTGTTTCCCGTGAATCATCGCCCGCTTCGCGCCACGGGCGGCAAGGCCGTGACGCAGCTTTCCTATGCCCGTGCCGGCATCATCACGCCGGAAATGGAATATGTGGCCATTCGTGAAAACCTTGGCCGAAAGGCTGTAAGGCAAGCGCTCGTCCGCGACGGCGAAAGTTTTGGCGCCGCGATCCCCGATTATGTGACGCCCGAATTCGTCCGGCAGGAGATCGCGCTGGGACGGGCGATCATCCCCGCCAACATCAATCATCCGGAACTGGAGCCGATGATTATCGGCCGGAACTTCCTGGTCAAGATCAACGCCAATATCGGCAACTCGGCCGTCACGTCCTCCATGGCCGAAGAGGTCGAGAAGATGGTCTGGGCGATCCGCTGGGGTGCCGATACGGTCATGGATCTCTCGACAGGCCGCAACATTCACAACATCCGCGACTGGATCATTCGCAATTCGCCGGTTCCGATCGGCACCGTGCCGCTCTACCAGGCGCTGGAAAAGGTCGGCGGCATTGCAGAGGACCTGACCTGGGAGGTCTATCGCGACACGCTGATCGAACAGGCCGAGCAGGGCGTCGACTATTTCACCATCCATGCCGGCGTTCGACTGCATTACATCCCGCTGACCGTCAACCGCGTCACCGGCATCGTCTCGCGCGGCGGTTCGATCATGGCCAAGTGGTGTCTGCACCATCACAAGGAGAGCTTCCTCTACGAGCATTTCGAGGAGATCTGCGACATCTGCCGCGCCTACGATGTCTCCTTCTCGCTGGGCGATGGCTTGCGCCCCGGCTCGATTGCCGATGCCAATGATGCCGCCCAGTTTGCCGAACTGGAGACGCTGGGCGAGCTGACCAAGATTGCCTGGGAGAAGGATTGCCAGGTGATGATCGAGGGTCCCGGTCATGTCCCCATGCACAAGATCAAGGAGAACATGGACAAGCAGCTGAAGACCTGCGGTGAGGCCCCCTTCTATACGCTGGGGCCGCTCACGACGGATATCGCTCCCGGCTACGACCACATCACCTCCGGCATTGGTGCCGCGATGATCGGCTGGTTCGGCACGGCCATGCTCTGCTACGTCACTCCAAAGGAGCATCTGGGGCTGCCTGACCGCGACGACGTTAAGGTCGGGGTGATCACCTACAAGATTGCGGCCCATGCGGCGGATCTTGCAAAGGGGCATCCGGCAGCACAGCTGCGCGACGATGCGCTGTCCCGTGCCCGCTTCGAATTCCGCTGGGAAGACCAGTTCAACCTGTCGCTCGACCCGGAGACGGCTCGATCGATGCATGATGAGACGCTGCCGAAGGAGGCGCACAAGGTCGCGCATTTCTGCTCGATGTGCGGGCCGAAATTCTGCTCGATGCGCATCTCGCATGACATCCGCGCCGAGGCCCAGAAGGAGGGCCTGACCGCCATGGCGGAGAAATACCGGGCGGGCGGCGATCTCTACATGACGGCAGACGAGGTCGCAGCGCTGGAGACGGGAGAAAGGTCATGACCGTTCTGGTAAAAGGCGCCGGTGTCGCGGGGCTCGCGACGGCCCTGGAACTGGCGCGCAGGGGTGTCTCCGTCGAGGTCGTGGAGCGCCGGCCCGATATCGGGCTTGGCGCCTCCCATTGGGCGGGCGGCATGCTCGCTCCCTATTGCGAGCGGGAGGCGGCGGAAGAGATCGTGCTGACATCAGGTCTTGCCGCCGCCGACTGGTGGGACGAGGCCGTGCCGGGTCTCGTCCAGCGCCGAGGCACGCTCGTGCTGGCCAATCCCCGCGATCTTGCCGACCTCAAGCGCTTTGCGACGCGCACGCGCGGCCATCGCTGGCTAGGCGAGGAAGAGATCGCAGAACTTGAGCCGGATCTCGCAGGGCGTTTCAGCTCCGGCCTCTTCTTCTCGGAAGAGGCGCATCTCGATCCGCGCCAAGCCTTGCGCGATCTTTTTCAGGCGGCCCGGCAACTGGGCGTCTCCTTCCGCTTCGGGGAGGAGGCCGGCGATGCGGGAGGCTATGCGAGCGTCGTGGATTGCCGGGGGCCGCAGGCGATCGGTGGGATCGACGGATTGCGCGGCGTGCGCGGTGAGATGCTTTATTTGGAGACGGGTGACGTCACGCTCTCTCGTCCCGTCCGCCTCCTGCATCCCCGCCACCCCCTCTACATCGTGCCGCGCGGCAACGGGCTGTTCATGCTGGGCGCGACCATGATCGAGACGGAGGATGACGGGCCGATCACCGCACGTTCGATGATGGAGCTGCTCAACACAGCCTATGCCCTGCACCCGGCCTTTGCCGAGGCGCGCATCGTGGAACCCGGCACCGGCATCCGCCCGGCTTTCCCGGACAATGTGCCCCGCCTCATCGATACCTCCGAAGGTCTGGCAGTCGCCGGCATGCACCGCCACGGCTTTCTCCTGGCTCCAGCACTGGCGCGTGAGGCGGCAGAGAGGCTGACGACCTCAAACGCATCTGAGAGAAGGAGGAGCGCATGAAGCTCACCGTCAACGGAGAAACCCTGGAGCTCGATGCCGGCAATCTCGCCGATCTGCTCGCCAAGCTCGACTATGAGGGCGACTGGCTGGCCACCGCCGTCAATGGCGACCTAGTGCACCGCGAGGAGCGCGCCGCCCATCCCTTGAAGGAGGGCGACCGGATCGAGATCCTTTCGCCCATGCAGGGAGGCTGAGATGGCCCTGGAACTCTATGGCAAGACCGTCTCCTCACGCCTCTTGCTCGGCACCGCGCGCTACCCCTCGCCCGCAATCCTGGCGGAGGCCGTGCGGCGCTCGAAGACCGAGATCGTCACCGTCTCGCTGCGCCGAGAAACCGCGGGCGGCAAGGCGGGCGGCGCCTTCTTCCAGCTGATCCGCGATCTCGGCGTTCACGTCCTGCCCAACACCGCCGGCTGCCACAGCGCCCGCGAGGCGGTGCTGACGGCGAAGATGGCACGCGAGGTCTTTGGCACCACCTGGATCAAGCTCGAGGTGATCGGCCATCACGACACGCTGCAGCCCGACGTTTTCGAACTGGTGGAAGCGGCAAAGATCCTTGTGACCGAAGGCTTCGAGGTCTTCCCCTATACCACAGACGATCTGGTGGTCGGGGAAAAGCTGCTTGCCGCCGGATGCCGCGTGCTGATGCCCTGGTGCGCCCCGATCGGCAGCGCAATGGGGCCGCAGAATCTGCCGGGGCTCAGATCCATGCGGGCGGAATTCCCCGACGTGCCACTGATCGTCGATGCGGGCATCGGTCGCCCGTCCCATGCGACTGAAGTGATGGAACTCGGCTATGACGCCGTGCTGCTCAACACCGCCGTCGCCAGCGCGGGTGATCCGGCTGATATGGCCGAGGCCTTTGCCAAGGCGATCGAGGCAGGACAGATCGCCCATCAAGCCGGCATGCTGGAGCCGCGCGACATGGCCGTGCCGTCAACACCCGTCATCGGAAAGGGCGTCTTCGCATGAAGCTCGATCCCTTCTACCTGATCGTCGACAGCGCCGACTGGATCGAACGGCTTGTGCCGCTGGGGGTCAAGCTGGTGCAGCTGCGGATGAAGGACGCCGAGGAAAGCGTGCTTCGCCAGCATATTCGACGCGCCCGGCAATGCAGTGCCGATCATGGCTGCCAGCTCATCGTCAACGACTTCTGGCAGATCGCCATCGACGAGGCCTGCGACTTCGTGCATCTGGGACAGGAGGATCTGGCGACGGCAGACCTCGCAGCCATCCGCAGCGCGGGCCTCAAGCTTGGCCTCTCGACCCATGACGAGGCCGAACTCGAAACGGCGTTGGCCGCCAAACCTGACTATGTTGCCCTCGGCCCGGTCTATCCGACGATCCTGAAAAAAATGCCCTGGGCGCCGCAGGGCCTGGAACGACTGACAGTGTGGAAGGAAAAGATCTGCCCCCTGCCCCTGGTCGCGATCGGCGGCCTCCGCCCCGACCGTCTGCCTGGTGTCTTTGCAGCAGGTGCTGACAGCGCCGCGGTGGTCACCGACATCACGCTCAATGCCGATCCTGAGGCGCGAACCCGGGAATGGCTTGAAGTGACCGAACCATGGCGTTGACCATGCATGCGCGGTTTTGGTCGCTCCACTGGTAATTCGGCTGCATTTCCGCCATATAGGCTGAAAATGCAGCTTTCTGGAGTGACGATGTCGGATCGGGTCGAATTCGCGAGGATGAACGGGCTTGGCAACAAGATCCTGGTCGTCGACATGCGCGGCCGCACCGACCGGGTGACGCCGGCTGCCGCCATCGCGCTTGCCGCCGACCCGGCGACCGCCTTCGACCAGATCATGGCGATCCATGATCCCAGGGTCGACGGCACCGACGCCTATATCGACATCCTGAATTGCGATGGCTCGAAGGCGCAGGCCTGCGGCAACGGAACGCGCTGCGTGGTGCAGGCGCTCGCCGCCGAAACCGGCCGCAAGAGCTTCACCTTTCAGACCATTGCCGGCATTCTGAACGCCGTCGAGCATCCGGACGGCACGATCTCCGTCGACATGGGCAAGCCGGTCTTTGCCTGGGACAAGATTCCGCTGTCGGAAGAATTCCACGACACCAGCCGCATCGAGCTGCAGATCGGGCCGATCGACGCGCCGATCCTGCATTCGCCCTCGGCCATGTCGATGGGCAATCCGCATGCCGTCTTCTGGGTCGATCGCGATCCGATGACCTATGACCTGGAACGCTTCGGTCCGCTCCTGGAAAACCATCCGATCTTCCCGGAAAAGGCCAATATCACGCTCGCCCAGGTCACCTCGAAGACGACGATGATCACGCGCACCTGGGAGCGCGGCGCCGGTCTGACGCTTGCCTGCGGCTCTGCTGCCTGCGCCGCCGGCGTCTCTGCTGCGCGCACCGGTCGCACCGAGCGCAAGGTGACGATCACGGTGGCGTCGAGCCCCAATCGCGGCACGCTGACCATCGACTGGCGCGCCGACGACAAGGTCGTCATGACCGGCCCCGCGGAATGGGAGTGGTCCGGCACGGTTGATCCGGTGACCGGAAGCTGGCAGCGCGATGTGAGCGCCGATGCAGAGGCCGCCACCCTGTGACCTCCGCGCGACAAGGCGCCGTCGAGGTCATCACCTTCGGCTGTCGCCTGAACACCTATGAATCCGAGGTCATGAAGGCCGAAGCCGCCAAGGCCGGCCTCGACAACGCGATCCTCGTCAACACTTGTGCGGTCACCTCAGAGGCCGTACGCCAGGCTCGTCAGGCGATCCGCCGGGCGCGCCGGGAAAACCCGGAAGCCCGTATCATCGTCACCGGCTGCGCTGCCCAGACGGAAGCGCAAAACTTCGCTGATATGCCTGAGGTGGACGCCGTCCTTGGCAACGAGGAGAAGCTGAAGGCCGAGCACTATCGCCGCTTGCCGGATTTTGGCGTATCGGCGGAAGAGAAAATCGCCGTCAACGACATCATGAGTGTGACCGAGACAGCACCGCAGATGGTGGCGCATATCGACGGTCATGTGCGCGGCTTCCTGCAGGTGCAGAATGGCTGCGACCACCGCTGCACCTTCTGCATCATTCCCTATGGCCGCGGCAATTCGCGCTCCGTGCCCATGGGCGCCGTCGTTGAGCAAGCGCGCAAGCTTGTCGAGAACGGTTATCGCGAAGTGGTGCTGACCGGAGTGGACGCCACGAGCTATGGCGCCGATCTCCCAGGCACGCCGACGCTTGGCCTTCTCGCCAAGACGCTTTTGAAGCAGGTGCCGGAGATTGTGCGGCTTCGCCTCTCCTCGATCGACAGCATTGAGGTGGACAGTCATCTCTTCGACCTGATCGCTGACGAGCCGCGTTTCATGCCGCATCTGCACCTGTCGTTGCAACACGGCGACGACATGATTCTGAAGCGCATGAAGCGAAGGCATTCGCGTTCTGATGCGATTGCCTTTGCCGAACAGGTCCGGCGCCTGCGCCCCGGCTTTGCCTTTGGCGCCGATATGATCGCCGGTTTCCCGACGGAGACCGAGGAGATGGCGGCAAACTCGGCGCGCCTCGCCGAGGAAATCGGCATCGCGCACCTGCATGTATTCCCTTACAGCCCGCGTCCAGGGACCCCGGCGGCTCGCATGCCGCAGCTTGACCGGGCGCTCGTCAAGGCGCGTGCCGCAGAGCTTCGGGCCGTGGCCGAAAGATTGCAGGCTGTGCATCTGGCTTCGCATGTCGGCACCCGCCAGAAGCTGCTGGTCGAGCGCAACGAAATGGCGCATACGGAAGACTTCACCCTCGTCGCAGCGCCCGGCATGAAAGCCGGCAGCCTCGTCGAGGTCTCGATCGGCGGCCACACCGGCCGCCATCTGACGATTGCATCGGCAGCGGCAAGCGCGGCTGCCTGACAGACGGAATAGAGTGACCATGGCCCTCGGCTTCATCAAGAAAGTCTTCACCTTCGGCAAGGAGAAGCCGGCAGAAACGCCTGCAGTGCCGGCGGAGCTGACAGCCGAGGAAAAGGCTGCGATCTCGACCGAAAGCGAGCCGAAGGGTCGCGACGAAGATTTGCCTTTGGCCGAAGATCCGGTTCTCGCAGAAGAAATGGAAACGGCCGGCGGGCCGGCGGATGATCTTTCTCCCGAAGATCTCTCCATGGTGCCACTCGAAGTGCTCGAAGCAGAAGCCGAGGAAGAGAAGGCCGAAGTTCAGGCAGTGTCAGCCAATGAGCCGGAAGCAGAAGGTGAATCTGCGGCCGTTTCGGCTTCAGCATCGGAGCCCATTGTCCCCGTTCTGCCCAAAGGTTTCGCGGCGGCTGAGGCGAGAGCTCCGGAGCCCGAAGCCCCAGCGCCTGCGGAAAAGCTGAGCTGGTTCCAGCGCCTGAAGGCTGGCCTCTTCCGCACCTCCTCGCAGCTGACGAGCCAGATCACCGCGCTCTTCACCAAGCGCAAGCTGGACGATGAGACGCTGGAAGAACTGGAAGACCTGCTGATCCAGGCCGACCTCGGGGTCGAAACGGCACTCCGCGTCACGGACACGCTGGCCTCCGAGCGCTACGGCAAGGATGTGACCGGCGAGGACGTGACCAAGATCATGGCGACAGAGATCGTCAAGGTGCTGAAGCCGGTCGCCAAACCGCTGGCACTCGATCTCAGCCACAAGCCGCATGTCATCCTCGTCGTCGGTGTGAACGGCACCGGCAAGACGACGACCATCGGCAAACTCGCCGCCAAGCTCTCGGGCTCGGGGCTAAAGGTAATGCTCGCCGCAGGCGACACCTTCCGTGCCGCGGCTATCGAGCAGCTGAAGATCTGGGCGGACCGCACCGGCTCCACCTTTATCGGTACCAAACTCGGCGCTGATGCCGCAGGCCTCGCCTACGAAGCCTTCGAGAAGGCCAAGGCTGACAAGGCCGACGTCCTGATCATCGACACCGCCGGCCGCCTGCAGAACAAGGCGGAACTGATGGCGGAACTGGAAAAGATCGTCCGCGTTCTCGGCAAGCTCGATCCGGATGCGCCGCATACCGTGCTGCAGACGCTCGACGCAACGACAGGCCAGAACGCCCTGCAGCAGGTCGAGATCTTCCGCAATGTGGCGGGCGTCAACGGCCTGATCATGACCAAGCTCGATGGCACGGCGCGCGGCGGCATCCTGGTTGCCATCGCGGCCAAGCATAAGCTGCCCGTCTATTTCATCGGCGTCGGCGAAGGCATCGACGACCTTGAACCCTTCGAGGCGGAAGACTTCGCCAGCGCCATTGCCGGCATCGCGCGCTGAGCGCCGGAAATTTGAGGGAACGACATCATGTCGGATACATCCACCGATACCCACGCTTCCAAGGCTGACAAGCAGCATCCGCTGCTGAAGATGGCGCTCGAGCTTGGACCGTTGATGGTCTTCTTCTTCGGCAACCTGCGTGGAGAATGGCTGTCACGCACCTTTCCCGAACTGACGGCGATCGGCGGACCACTGCTGATCGCGACCGCTCTGTTCATGGTGGCGACGGTGATCTCGCTTCTGGTGTCGAAGATCGTCTTCAAGCATCTGCCGGTCATGCCGCTAGTATCCGGCGTGGTCGTGATGGTCTTTGGCGGCCTTTCCATCTGGCTGCAGGATGAGACTTTCATCAAGATGAAGCCGACCATCGTCAACACGCTGTTCGGTGTCGTGTTGCTCGGCGGCCTCGTATTCGGAACTTCTCTACTCGGTTATGTCTTCAATGCGGCGTTTCAGCTTGATGCTGAGGGCTGGCGCAAGCTTACGCTGCGCTGGGGTGTCTTCTTCCTCTTCCTCGCGGTCCTGAACGAAGTCGTCTGGCGCAATTTCTCCGACGATGTCTGGGTCAGCTTCAAGGTCTGGGGCACAATGCCGATCACCATTCTTTTTACATTGGCGCAGATGCCGCTGATCATGAAGCACTCTCTGGAAGACAAGGAACAGAAATGATCGACACCGCCAGCCAGACGGACAGCAATTCCACCACCCGCTTCTGGCTGATCGTGACAGGTGTCATCATCCTGATCCAGATCGTCTCTCAGTATCTGATGGGTCGCATCTGGATCTGTGAATGCGGCTACGTGAAGCTCTTCGAAGCGGGCGTGAACACCCCAGGCAATTCGCAGCACCTGTTCGACTGGTACACGCCGTCTCACATCATACACGGCTTCCTGTTTTATGGCTTGGGTTGGCTTGTCCTTCGGAAGAAGCCGCTTACAGCGAAACTCGCACTCGCGGCCCTCATCGAAGCGGGATGGGAGATCCTCGAGAATTCACCCATCGTCATCGACCGCTATCGCACGGCGACGATGGCGGTCGGCTATACCGGCGACAGCATTCTGAATTCCGGGATGGACATGGTTTCCATGATCGCCGGTTTCTTCTTTGCGGCCCGCGTACCGGTCTGGCTGACCGTCGTCATCGCACTCGGCTTCGAGGTGATCACGGCATTCGTCATCCGCGACAATCTGACACTCAATGTCCTGATGCTGGTCTGGCCGATAGAGGCCGTGAAGACTTGGCAGGCTGCGCTCTGACGATCAGGAGCCCTTCAAGGCCTTTTCGATTGCCGGCATGAGCTGAGTCTGGAAGGTGTCCGGATCGAAGGGGCCGACCTTCTTATAGAGGATCGTTCCGTCGGGGCCGACAAGATAGCTTTCCGGGATTCCGTAGACGCCCCAGTCAATCGCTGCCTTGCCGTTTGGATCGACCCCGATCGCGGCATAGGGATTGCCAAGTTCGCCAAGAAAGCGGAGCGCGTTGTCGTTCCGGTCCTTGTAGTTGATCCCGACCACGTTGACCCGAGGGTCTTTGGAAAGCTCAAGCAGCATTGGATGTTCCTGGCGGCAGGGTACGCACCAGGAGGCGAAGACGTTGACCAGCGTCAGCTTGCCGGAGATCGCCGTTGTGGTCAGCGCTGGCCGCTCAGAACCGTCGAGTGCGGTGAGTTGGAGCGGCGGCGCCTTCGTGCCGAGCAAAGCCGATGGGATCTCTGAAACGTCCCGGCCGGATTGAAGCTGGGTCATGAAGATCGTGGCAAGGCCCGCAAACAGGACGAGCGGCAACGCTGCGATCAGATAGCGTCCCCGTCCCTTTGCGCTGGAAACGTGCTGCTCGGATTCTTCAGTCATGCTTTGCTGTCCTGCGCGGAAGATGGTTGCGCGGAGCGACGGCGAATACCCTGTGCCTCAAGCGCCTTCAATTCGGCCTGACGTGCCCGACCATCGAGATAGACCCAGGTCGTCAAGCCGAAACAGATACCTGCCGTCAGAAGATAGGAACCAATGACGTAAAACGCGTGGCTCATGCGGCGTTCTCCCGGCCGGCCAGGCGGGCGGCCAATCGCCGCTGCGCCCCGATCCGGCGGCGCCAGATTTCATTGCGCATAGCCATCATATGCAGCGTGAAGAAGAGGAGGGTGAAGGCCAGGGCCATGATCAGCAACGGCCAGAGAAATTCCGGATCAATGGTCGGTCCATCGAGACGCATGACGCTCGCAGGCTGGTGCAGCGTATTCCACCATTCGACCGAAAACTTGATGATCGGGATGTTGACGAAGCCGACCAGGATGAGCACCGAACTGACGCGTGCTGCCTTGGAGGGGTCGTCCATGGCGCGGTTCAGCGCGATCAAGCCGAGATACATCAGGAAGAGCACGAAGACAGAGGTGAGGCGGGCATCCCAGACCCACCATGTTCCCCACATCGGCTTGCCCCAAAGAGAACCGGTAATGAGTGCAATCAGGGTAAAGGCTGCGCCAAGCGGTGCGGCGGCTTTGTGGCTGACATCGGCCAGCGGATGGCGCCAGACCAGCGTTCCGATCGCCGAGAGCGCCATCACGGAATAACACATCATCGAGAGCCATGCGGCGGGCACATGCACATACATGATGCGCACCGTGTCGCCCTGCTGATAGTCCGTCTCCGATGAGAATCCGAGGTAGAGCCCTAAGACGAAAAGCAACACGGTCGTTCCGGCAAACCAGGGCAGGATTTTCCCGACCAGCGCAAGAAACCGCGTGGGGTTGGCGAGATCGCCGATTTTGGTGATGGCAAGGCTGTTGTCGGTCATGTCCCGTTCTAGCGTGTCTCTACTTCCCCTGCAATTGATCCTGGTCAATCCGGGTTGGCTCAGTCAGCCGAGTTTCGCAAGGCAGCAGCGGCGCCAACGGGGCCGATCACGGCGAAGAGAAGGGTGATGGCCGTCAGAAACAGGAATGGAGGCATGAAAGGCGCGGGATCTTCCACGGCCGCATAGGATGCGCTCACTCCGAAAATCAGGATCGGCACGGCCAATGGCAGGACCAGGATCGAGACGAGGAGGCCGCCGCGGGGCAGGGCGACAGCCACGGCAGCACCCGCCGCGCCAATAAAAGTGATTGCCGGTGATCCGACCAGCAGGGTGAGCATCACGGCACCAATGGCAATTTCATCCATGTTCATAAAGAGACCGAGGAGGGGAGAGGCAAGGACAAGTGGGAGCCCCGTTGCCACCCAGTGGGCGAGGCACTTGATCAGAATGGTCAGCACCAGCGGCGTCTCCTGCATCAGCAGAATATCGAGGGACCCATCGTCGCGCTCTGCCTGAAACAGGCGATCGAGCCCGAGCAGGGCTGACAATAGTGCGCCGATCCAGACGATGGCCGGGCCGATGCGGGACAGGAGATTAAGATCCGGTCCGACCCCGAAGGGTATAACGGCGACCACCGTGGTGAAAAAGAGGACGCCCACAAGGGTGCCGCCCCCAGCGCGAACCGAGAGCTTCAGATCCCGGAGGAAAAGCGCCATCATGCGGAATACTCCGTGTCGACGCCATCGAAGCCCAACATTTCCAGTGTCTGCGCGCCTTCCATGCCAAGCGGCTGATGCGTGGCGGCAATCACGATGCCCCCCGCTTCGCGGTGACCCTTCACGAGGTCTTCGAACATCGCATCCGCTCGGCGATCAAGGGCTGCGGTTGGTTCATCCAGAATCCAGATCGGTCGATACGCGACGAGAAGCCGCGCCATGGCGAATCGGCGCTGCTGTCCGGCCGAGAGATAACCATACGGGAGATGGGTGATCCCACTGAGCTCTACGGCATCTGCCGCCTCTTCGATATCGAGGCTTTGTCCTCCCTCGATGTCACCCAGGTAGGATTTCCAGAAAGCAAGATTTTCCGCGACTGTCAGTTCCCGCTTCATGCCGTTCCGATGACCAAGATAGTGGCTGAATTCCCCGGCCGGGCGGGCCTCTGCATCCATGTCCGACAGGCAAATGGCGCTACCTGTTTCCGGGCGTAACAGACCGGCGACGACGCGCAACAAGGTTGATTTTCCCGAGCCGTTCCGGCCTGTCAGGACCAAGGCATCCCCGGAAGCCAACGTAAAGGAAACATTAACAAAAATCAGATCCTCCCCCCGGCGCGCCGAGAGGCTTTCGGCTTCGAGCCTGATCATGGTCGCTTTCCGGCAGGATGAGGCCTGCCTCATAAAAAATCTTGTTTTCGCCCTTTGTCGGTCTGGCACCTTTCTTAGAAATTATCTATAAGACCTGCAACCACGCCAGCGGCCGGCGTGAAGTTCATCCTTGTGCCGAACTTGTAGATCGTCGAAAGCGATTTCCACGGGCGGACAGCGGAAATGGTCGTACCCGCATCCTGATGTGCATGAAGTGCATAGGCGTCCGCACGAATGTGTTGGCTATCAGAATCAAGCGGGGTTTCTATCCGTGGCTAAATCTCTCGACAGCTTCAATTGCCGGTCGGTCCTGACCGTCGACGGCAAGGACTATGTCTATTACAGCATCCCGAAAGCCGAAGCGAACGGCCTTGCCGGCGTTTCAAAGCTTCCCTACTCGATGAAGGTCCTTCTCGAGAACCTTCTGCGCAACGAGGACGGTCGCTCCGTCACCAAGGCCGACATCGAGGCCGTCGCCGCATGGCTCGTCAACAAGGGCCTGACCGAAGCCGAAATCGCCTATCGCCCGGCTCGCGTTCTGATGCAGGACTTCACCGGCGTTCCGGCCGTTGTCGACCTCGCTGCCATGCGTGACGGCATCAAGAACCTCGGCGGTGATCCGGAAAAGATCAATCCGCTGGTTCCCGTCGACCTCGTCATCGACCACTCGGTCATCGTCGACGAGTTCGGCACGCCGACCGCCTTTGCCCGTAACGTTGAACTCGAATACGAGCGCAATGGCGAGCGCTACCGCTTCCTGAAGTGGGGCCAGCAGGCATTCAAGAACTTCCGCGTCGTTCCCCCGGGCACGGGCATCTGTCACCAGGTCAATCTGGAATACCTCGGCCAGACCGTCTGGACCAAGGATGAGGACGGCGAAACGACGGCCTACCCAGACACCTGCGTCGGCACGGACAGCCACACCACGATGATCAACGGTCTGGGCGTTCTGGGCTGGGGCGTTGGTGGTATCGAAGCCGAAGCCGCCATGCTCGGCCAGCCGGTCTCCATGCTGCTGCCGGAAGTCATCGGCTTCAAGCTGACCGGCAAGGTGAAGGAAGGCGTCACCGCGACCGACCTCGTCCTGACCGTCGTGCAGATGCTGCGCAAGAAGGGCGTTGTGTCCAAGTTTGTCGAATTCTTCGGCCCCGGCCTCGATTCGATGTCGCTCGCCGACCGCGCAACCATCGGCAACATGGGCCCGGAATACGGTGCAACCTGCGGCTTCTTCCCGGTCGATGGCGAAACCATCAACTACCTGACCATGTCGGGCCGTACCAAGGATCGCATCGCGCTGGTCGAGGCCTATTCCAAGGCACAAGGCATGTGGCGCGAAGGGGATGGTTCGGACCTCGTCTTCACCGACACGCTTGAACTGGATCTCGGTGACGTCGTGCCGTCGATGGCCGGCCCCAAGCGTCCGGAAGGCCGCCTGCCGCTCGAAACCATTGCGCCGAACTTCGCAACCGCACTCGAAAACGACTACAAGAAGCCTGGCCAGCTGAACAATCGCTTCGCGGTTGAAGGCGCCGACTATGACATCGGTCATGGCGATGTCGCCATTGCGGCCATCACCTCGTGCACCAACACCTCGAACCCGAGCGTGCTGATTGCGGCAGGGCTTCTGGCACGCAATGCCGTCGCCAAGGGCTTGAAGACCAAGCCATGGGTGAAGACTTCGCTGGCACCGGGATCCCAGGTCGTCGGTGAGTATCTGGCCAAGTCTGGCCTTCAGACGTCGCTCGATGCCCTGGGCTTCAATCTGGTCGGCTTCGGCTGCACCACCTGCATCGGCAATTCCGGCCCGCTGCCGGCTCCGATCTCCAAGACGATCAACGACAAGGGCCTGATCACTGCTGGCGTCCTGTCGGGCAACCGCAACTTCGAAGGCCGAATCTCGCCTGACGTCCAGGCCAACTACCTGGCGTCGCCGCCGCTGGTCGTCGCCTACGCGCTCGCTGGCACGGTCCAGAAGGACCTGACGACCGAGCCGCTCGGTGAAGACCAGAACGGCAACCCGGTCTATCTCAAGGACATCTGGCCGACCTCGCATGAGATTCAGGAATTTATCCTGAAATACGTTACGCGCGAACTCTACGAGTCGAAGTATGCCGACGTGTTCAAGGGCGACGCCAACTGGCAGGCCGTCCAGGTACCCGCCGGCCAGACCTACGCATGGGACGACAAGTCGACCTATGTGCAGAACCCGCCTTACTTTGTCGGCATGGGCAAGAGCGGTTCCGGCCTCAAGAACATCAAGGGCGCCCGCGTCCTCGGTCTCTTCGGTGACAAGATCACCACCGACCACATCTCGCCGGCCGGCTCGATCAAGGCAGCCTCTCCGGCAGGCGCATACCTGACCGACAATGGTGTCGCGGTTGCCGACTTCAACCAGTACGGCACGCGTCGTGGCAACCACGAAGTGATGATGCGCGGTACCTTCGCCAATATCCGCATCCGCAACCACATGCTTGGCCCGAACGGCAAGGAAGGTGGCTACACCATCCACTATCCGTCCAAGGAAGAGCTGTCGATTTACGATGCAGCGATGATGTACAAGCAGGAGGGCGTTCCGCTCGTCATCTTCGCCGGTGTGGAATACGGCAATGGCTCGTCGCGTGACTGGGCTGCCAAGGGCACCAATCTGCTTGGCGTCAAGGCGGTCATCGCGCAGTCCTTCGAGCGTATCCACCGTTCGAACCTCGTTGGCATGGGCATTGTGCCCTTTACCTTCGAGGACGGCACCAGCTGGGCTTCACTGAACCTCAAGGGTGACGAGATTGTCACGATCGAGGGTCTCGAAGGCGAGATCAAGCCGCGTGAGAAGAAGATCGCCAAGATCACCTACTCCGACGGCACCGTGAAGGATGTCCCGTTGCTCTGCCGCATCGATACGCTCGACGAAGTCACGTATATGAACAATGGCGGCATCCTGCAGACCGTTCTGCGCGACCTCGCTGCCTGACATTTTTTGATTGTACATGCGAGGCCGCCGGGCAACCGGCGGCCTTTTTTGTATCTGGGCGTCTGGAGGTGGCAGTGACGAAAGTTTCACCCCATCGTGACTTTGCGCATGGGGGCTAAGGAGCTATCAAGTGCACCACTAAGGTTGAAGCCCAAGTCAGACAAATGCTGCAGGTGAACATGCAACCCGTTTCGAAGTGCCAGCGGATCTACCGTGCCACGTGCCTAGCGTTACTGCTGGCGGTGTCGCCGTTCCAGGCGCAGGCCGGGACCTTTGTTCAGCCGAAAGGCGTAATCGAGCTTTTCACCTCGCAAGGATGCCGCTCCTGCCCGCCTGCCGACCGTGCTTTCGAGCAATTGGTGCGCCAGGGCGATGTTGTCGCCCTTTCCTATCATGTCGACTATTGGAACTACCTGGGCTGGGCTGACACATTGGGAACGGCCGAGAACACGGATCGCCAATATGCCTATGCCAAGACGTTCGGCCGTAGCGGTGTTTATACACCCCAGGCGGTCCTGAATGGGCGAGACCACCTCAAGGGAACCGACTCCGCCGAATTGAACCGGCGGCTGGATGGGATGCAGGCTTCCGGGCAGGGCTTGGTGGTGCCGGTCAAGGCGTCGCAAAACGGCGACCAGCTGTCTATCTCGGTGGGCAGCGGCACAGGTAAGGCGAATGTCGTCGTGGTCTATTTTCGTGAGCACCAGACGGTAGAAATGCTGAAGGGCGAAAATGTCGGAAAAAGCGTGGATTATTGGCACAGCGTAACCGATGTGCAGACCGTCGGCATGTGGAATGGCGAGCCGATCGATATCACCTTGCCCGCGCGAGTGATCAGTTCCGATAAGAGCGACGGATGTGCCGTATTGCTTCAGAGCGCCGACGAGGAGGGGAATCCTTCCGGCATCGTTGGTGCAACCGTCATGAAAGGGCGGCCGACAAATTTCTGATGTGAGGGGAAACCTGGTGTGGTCCGGCCCGAAGCACTGGGGGGCTGGGGGTAAGGGGTCAATGCGCCTGACCGGACCGTTTTGGCGCACCGCGCCAACCAAGTTAGTTATACTTTATCGCAAAAAACGGCGCGCGTTTGTTCAAAATGCGGCCTGCGCAAAATATCTGCTTCGGTGCGTGACAAATGTCACAGTGACTGTCCGCGCAAGACAACAAAAAACGCCGCCGGGTGTTCCCGACGGCGCCATATGCTGGATCGAACTTCGGTCAGTTCAGTAGCGCATCGTAGGCCGCAACAGCCTTGACGGCTCTCTCGCCGATGACGCTGGACGAATCGCCTGGCTTGTACAGGCTTGAGCCGAGGCCAAATGCACGAACGCCCACCTTCCAGTAATCCGAAAAATTGGTTTCCGAGACACCACCCACCGCGCCAATCGGCAGCTGCGGCGGAAGGATGGCCTTGATGGCGGAGATGCCGCCTGGGCCGAGTGCGCTGGCGGGAAAGAACTTTAGCGCCGCAGCGCCGCTCTTGGCGGCAAGCAGAGCCTCCGTGGCCGTAAAGACCCCCGGCATGGTGACCATGCCGTGGCTGACTGCACGACGGATCACGTCGGGCTCGACATTGGGGGTTACAAGAAGATTGCCACCAACCCCATGCAAACGGTCGACCTGGGCAACTTCAAGCACCGTGCCTGCGCCGATCAAGACATTGTCCGGTGCCAGCTTCCGCGCCTTTTCAATCGACTGGAAGGGATCGGGCGAATTGAGCGGGACCTCGATCGCTTCAAAGCCGGCATCTACGAGGACGTCCACGGCAGACTCGATTTCTTCGGGTTTGATGCCACGCAGGATGGCCACCAGATTGCGGCGAAGGGACGGCCAGGCGACGGAGGATGTCATCGTTCTATTCCTTGAATTCGTGGTCGAACAGCGAAATGGCGCAGGCCAGCAATCCACGGCGGACCAGCAGTCCGCCATCCAGCATGATGGCCTCGCCACCGGCTCTCGCAATCGCGCGGGCATAAAGGCGGGTCAGTTTGCCGGTGCCGATCAGATAGGCTTTTCCGTAGCGCTTGAGATCCGACTGAATCGCAGCAATTTCTGCGCCGATCAGCAGTCCCGATAGGCGCGCCGTCGCATTGGTCTTCGTGCCTTGCGAGAGCAAGCCCTCGGCCCGGATGGAGAAGAGGGTTGATGTCAGGGCAAAACCCGATGCCAGGGCGGCATCCACCGCTGCGTCGAAAATGTCTGGATCGGCTTCGGCATCACCATCTTCTGGTACGGACATCCGCAGAATCGATTGCCGGCTAATCAAATGGAAGAGCTCGCCCGTCATCACGGTCGAGAAGCGGCTGATGTGTCCGTTTTCAACGAGGGCCCACTTTGAATGCGTGCCTGGCAGGCAAAACAGGGCATTGTCCAGGCCTTGCTCCAGAGCTCCTGCGAGCTGTGTTTCCTCGCCTCGCATAACATCATAATGGCCATCTTCACGCTGGCAGACGCCTGGCAGAATATATACGGGACGGCTGGCACCTTCCGGGACGACAGCGTGCTGGAAGAGGCCGATCAAAGGGGCTGGCGTTGCCACATAGGGCGCCTCACGCCAGCCCGTGCGTGCACCGGCCATGCCGGCAATGACCACGGGCAGGTCTTGCGCGGCTTCGAGGGCCGAAAGATGGCCCTCGAGTATTGCGGGATAGGCTGTGCGGTCCAGGCCACCCATGCCTTCTGCCGATTGCCGCTCGGCGAGGACCGCGCCCTGGCTGTCGACCAGCCAGAGGCGGAGATTGCTGGTACCCCAATCGACCAGGGCGGCGAACGGCTTTGCGGGCACTGCGTCTGCCTCAGGCCAGATCGACCGGCAGCAGGGCTGCCGGAATGTCCTGGAAGCAGACCGGCCGCAGGAAGCGACGGATCGACAGCGTGCCGACCGAGGTCGCTCCAAAGTTGGTGGAGGCCGGGTAGGGGCCGCCATGCACCATCGAATCCGCCACTTCGACACCGGTCGGGAAGCCGTTGGCGAGCACGCGGCCAGCCTTGCGCTCCAGGATCGGCATCAGCCGCTTGCCGAGCGCCTCGTCACCCTCGGCGAGATGGATCGAAGCGGTGAGCTGGCCGGAAAGGCTGCGGGCCATTGCAACCATTTCGTCTTCGCTATCGGCAATCACGATCAGGCCGAGCGGACCGAACACTTCTTCGCCGAGCACGTGGTTGTCGAGCCAATCCTTGGCTGTGGTCTGGAACAGGTAAGGCGTGGCATTGCGCAGGTCACAGGTGGAGGTGAGAACCGAGCGAACGCCTTCCGTGCCGGCGATCCTGGTTGCACCCTTGCGATAGGCGTCAGCGATGCCGTCGGTGAGCATGGTCTGCGGGCCGACAGCCGAGAGGGCTTCCGTCGCCGTTTCGACATACTTGTCGGCGTCGGCGCCCTTGAGCAGCACGACGATGCCTGGATTGGTGCAGAACTGGCCGGCTCCCATGGTCAGCGATCCAACCCAGCCCTTGGCAATGGTCTCGCCCCGGGTGGCGATTGCCTTGGGCAGCATGAACATCGGGTTGACCGAACCGAGCTCGCCGAAGAAGGGGATCGGTTCCGGACGCTGAGCGCAGAGATCGAAGAGTGCGCGACCGCCGCCAAGCGAGCCGGTGAAGCCGACAGCCTTGATCAGCGGATGCTGAACGAGCGCCTGACCGACGTCACGGCTGCCGCCATGTACGAGCGAGAAGACGCCCGGATGGACGCCTGTGCGCTTGATCGCGGCATCGATGGCGGACGCCACGATTTCACCGGTGCCCGGATGGGCATCGTGTGCCTTGACGACGACCGGGCAACCAGCGGCGAGCGCGGCAGCCGTGTCACCACCGGCCGTGGAGAAGGCGAGCGGGAAGTTGGAAGCACCGAACACGGCAACCGGGCCGATCGGGCGCTGGATCATTTTCAGGTCCGGGCGTGGCAGCGGCTTGCGGTCGGGCAGGGCTTCGTCGTGGCGACGGTCGAGATAGTCGCCGTTGCGGATATGGGCGGCGAACAGGCGCAACTGGCCGACCGTGCGGCCACGCTCGCCGATCAGGCGGGCTTCCGGCAGGCCGGTTTCCTGAGAGCCGATTTCGGTGATGGCGTCACCGCGTGCGTCGATTTCTTCGGCGATTGCTTCGAGGAAGGCGGCGCGTTCATCACGGGTCGAGTAGGCGTAGGTTTCAAAGGCCTCTTCGGCTGCCTTTGCGGCCTGGTCGACCAGTGCGGGTGTACCCTTCGAGAAGGTGTGAGACGCGCCCGTTGCGGGTGACGAAGCAAAGGTATCCGTGCTGGCAATCCAGTTGCCGGCGATCAGGTGTTTTCCAGTCGGCGTATAGGCCATGGGAGGGGCCTCCTTTTTATATCAGTCTTCAAAATGAGCGACGACTTTCCGCTCTCCGCAGAGGAACGAATCCGCCACGATGCGCAGCGGCTGATAGTCAGTGTCGCTCTGGCGAGAGCGGATAAGCTTGGCGAAGCGCTCGTAGATCCCGGCATATTCACGATCCGGACCCGACGCCTGCTCCTTGCCTCCGATATAGAGTTCCGAGCCGCCCTTTGAAAGGCGCAGCTCGCCTTCATTTGTCTGAACGGTGATGTCCCAGGTCTGGGGACCTTCCTGTCGCCAGTCGAATTCGGCTGTGATAGGCGCGCCTTCAACGGTCCGCATGGCGATGGAAGCGGCGATGGGTTGCTTCTTGTTCTCCGGGAACTCCAGTGTCGATTTCTGCACCAGGATGTGCCCAGGCACGATCTCGGTCAGGATCGACAGGGCGTTGATGCCCGGATCGAAGACGCCGAAGCCACCCGGCTCCCAGATCCAGGCCTGGCCGGGATGCCAGCGGCGGACATCTTCCTTCCAGACGATCGAAATCGACTGGATGATCTTGTCCGACAGCCACTGCTTTGCCGGCTCGACGCCGAGGGCGAAGCGCGAATGCCAGGTGGCGAAGAGCGTGACACCGGCCTTGGCAGCGATTTTGCTGAGGGCCTCTGCTTCTCCCAGCGTGGTCGCCGGCGGCTTTTCCATCAATACATGGCGGCCGGCCGCGATCGCAGCCTTTGCCATGTCGAAGCGGACTTCGGGCGGTGTGCAGAGCGAGACGACCTTGATATCCGGGCGCGCGGCCAAAAAAGCATCGAAGTCGGTGAAGTTTTCAGCACCCTCGACCTTGCCATGGCGGCTCACGCCGGCGGCAACGACGAAGTCGTTACCACCAGCGATCGACGGAATGTGCTGGTCGCGGGCGATCTTGCCGATGCCGACAAGTGCGAGCGGAATACGATCTGCCATCGTCCGATCCTTAATGTGCGTCCTTGCCGACCGGCGAGCCGCGGCAACCCTTCAGGAAGTCGAAGTCGGCGCCGGTATCGGCTCCCTCGACGTGATCGTGGAAGAGACGGGCGTAACCGCTTGCCGGCGGCTCGACCGAGGGGCGCCAGTCAGCCAGACGGTGCTGCATTTCCTCTTCCGAGATGTCGAGATGGACCTTGCGGGCATCGACGTCGATCTCGATGAAGTCGCCATCACGAACGATCGCCAGCGGACCGCCACGGGCGGCTTCCGGCGAGGTGTGCAGGAGCACGGTGCCGTAGGCTGTGCCGGACATGCGGGCATCGGAGATGCGGACCATGTCGGTAATGCCCTTGCGCAGCACCTTGGGCGGCAGGCCCATGTTGCCGACTTCGGCCATGCCCGGATAACCGCGCGGGCCACAGTTCTTCAGGACCATGACGCAGGTCTCGTCGATGTCGAGCGCCTCGTCGTTGATCTTCGCCTTGTAGTCGTCGATGTCTTCGAAGACCACGGCGCGGCCGCGATGCTTCATCAGATGGGCAGAAGCGGCAGACGGCTTCAACACGCAGCCCTTCGGCGCGAGATTGCCGCGCAGAACCACGATGCCGCCCTGCTGGGTCAGAGCCTTCTCAACCGGGAGGATGACGTCCTCGTTCCAGTTGCGGACGTCCTTCACTTCGTCCCAGATGCTTTCGCCGGAGACGGTCAGTGCATCCTTGTGCAGCTTGCCGGCTTCGCCGAGGCGTTTGATCACGACGGGCAGGCCGCCGGCATAGAAGAACTCTTCCATCAGGTACTTACCCGACGGCATCAGGTTGACGATCGTCGGGATATCACGGCCGAGGCGGTCCCAATCGTCGAGCGTCAGGTCGATGCCGACGCGGCCAGCCATGGCGAGCAGATGGACGACAGCATTGGTGGAGCCGCCGATCGCGCCGTTCACACGGATCGCGTTCTCGAAGGCTTCCTTGGTCATGATGTCGGAAGGCTTCAGGTCGTCCTTGACCATCTGCACGATGCGGCGGCCGGAGAGCTGCGCCATGACCTTGCGGCGGCTGTCGACGGCCGGGATCGCGGCGTTGCCGGAGAGGGCCATGCCGAGAGCTTCAACCATGGAGGCCATGGTGGAGGCGGTGCCCATGGTGTTGCAGGTGCCGCTGGATCGCGACATCGAGGCTTCGGCTTCGACGAACTCTTCCTGGGTCATCTCGCCAGCCTTCACGGCTTCGGAGAACTTCCACAGGTGCGTGCCGGAACCGACGCGCTCGCCACGGAAATAGCCGTTCAGCATTGGGCCGCCTGTGACGACGATCGACGGAATGTCGGTCGATGCAGCGCCCATGACGAGCGACGGTGTGGTCTTGTCACAGCCGACGAGCAGGACAGCACCATCGATCGGCTGGCCGCGCATCGCTTCTTCAACTGCCAGTGCCGCGAGGTTGCGATACATCATGGCCGTCGGGCGGAAGGTGTTTTCCGACGCCGAGAAAACCGGCACTTCAACCGGGAAACCGCCGGCTTCCCAGACGCCGGCCTTGACCTTTTCGGCCAGTTCGCGCAGGTGGCCGTTGCACGGCGTCAGGTCCGACCAGGTGTTCAGGATGCCGATGACGGGGCGACCGTCGAACAGGTCGTGCGGGTGTCCCTGGTTCTTCATCCAGCCGCGATGGTAGATGGTGTCGCGGGACGTGCCGCCATACCAGTGCTGGGATCTCAGTTGGCGCGGCCAGGCCGCCGGTTTGAACTTGCTCATGGCTTTCGTCCTGTCTCTGGGAAATGGGCGGGTCGGCAGACCGATCCGCTCAGAGCATCTTCACCTTGACGGTCTCTGCGGCGGCCTTTGCCAGGCGGTTGCGCAGCGGAAGACCGAATTGCGGGGACTCGATTTCGAAGACGTCGCCTTCCTGCGTGACGAATCCATCAGCGACGGAAAGCGTTGCCGTGCCGTACATGTGCACATGCAGATCGCCCGGCTGGCAGAACAGCGCATACTTGAAGTGGTGGTATTCCAGGTTCGCGATCGTGTGGGACATGTTGGCCTCACCCGACAGGAACGGCTTTTCCCAAACGGTCTTGCCAGCCCGCATGATGCGCGACGTGCCTTCGACATGGTCGGGCAGGGCGCCGACGCGCAGTTCCGGACCGAAGGAGGCCGGACGCAGCTTGGAGTGTGCGAGGAAGAGGTAGTTGATCTTTTCCGTCACGTGGTCGGAGAATTCGTTGGCGATCGAGAAGCCGAGGCGGTGCGCCGTGCCATCTTCGCCGATGATGTAGTAGCCAGCCATTTCAGGCTCTTCGCCGCCATCGAGTGCGAAGGAGGGCGAGACAAGGTCTTCGCCGGGAGCTACCGCGTTGAAGCCGTTGCCCTTGTAGAACCATTCCGGCTGAACGCCGATTTCACCGGGCTTCGGCTTGCCGCCTTCGATGCCCATGCGAAACATCTTCATGGAGTCGCTCATGCCGGCCGTGTCGGCATGCATGCTGTCACGTGCGGAGGCCGATCCGGTGTGGGTCAGGCCCGTGCCGGTCAGATACATATGAGCTGCGTCTGGATGACGGACCGGGCAATCGAGCTTGCCGTCTGCGGCGAACGCCAGAAGCTCGACGGCTTCGCCGGCGCCCTGCTTTTCGATCAGGTCTGCTACCGTCGTTCCAGCAGCAATCGCTGCCTTGGCGAGGTCGTAGGTGGTGTTGTAACCGGGGACAAGGCGCGCGGCCTCACCCTGGCGGCAAATGACGCCGCCAGTCTTCAATTGCGAGAGAAACATAAGCCTATCCTCAGACTGCTTTGTTCTTGTTGTAAACGTCGAAGAAGACAGCAGCCAAAAGCACGAGGCCCTTGATGAGCTGCTGGTAGTCGATGCCGATACCCATGATCGACATGCCGTTGTTCATGACACCCATGATGAAGGCGCCGATGACCGCACCGGTGATCTTGCCAACGCCGCCGGACGCCGAGGCACCGCCGATAAAGCAGGCCGCGATAACATCGAGCTCGAAGCCGACGCCAGCCTTCGGGGTTGCCGAATTGAGGCGAGCGGCGATGATCATGCCAGCCAGTGCGGCAAGGACGCCCATGTTGACGAAAGTGAGGAAGACCAGGCGCTCGGTGTTGATACCGGAAAGCTTGGCTGCCTTTTCGTTGCCGCCGAGTGCGTAGATGCGGCGGCCGATGGTCGTGCGGGTCGTGACGAAGGAGTAGAGTGCGATCAGAACGCCCATGACGACCAGAACGTTCGGCAGGCCGCGATACGTGGCGAGCTGATAGCCGAGGAAGATCGCGACGGCGCTGATAATGCCCATCTGGACGACGAAGAAGACGAAAGGCTCGTTCTCGCTGCCATGTTCATCATTCAGTCGGCGGTTCTTCATGCCGGAATAAATGGCCAGTGCAACGAGAGCGATCACTGCAATGATCGCAACATGGTTTGCGATACCCGAGACGGCCGGATCTGTCAGCGGCAGGAAGTCCGGGATGAAGCCGGTCGACAGAAGGGTGAATTCCTTCGGGAAGGGGCCGATCGGTCGGCCGCCGAGCGCCACATAAGTCAGGCCGCGGAAGACGAGCATACCGGCCAGCGTCACGATGAAGGAGGGGATCTTCTGATAGGCGACCCAGTAACCCTGGGCCGCGCCCATGGCGGCGCCGAGAACCAGACACAGGGGCACAACCAGTGAGAAATGCCAGCCCCATTTGACCAGCATGATCGCCGAGATGCCGCCGATGAAGGCGACGATCGAGCCGACCGAAAGGTCGATATGGCCCGCCACGATAATCAGCAGCATGCCCAGCGCCATGATGACGATGAACGAGTTCTGAAGCACGAGGTTCGTGATATTGACCGGACGGAACAGGACGCCGTCGGTCAGCACCTGAAACAGCAGCATGATGACGACCAGCGCCAGCAACAGGCCGTATTCACGGATGTTCTTTCGCAGGTATTCACCCACGGAGACCTTGGGGGTTTCGGTTCTTGTATCGATGGCCATTAGTGTTTCTCCCCAGAGCGCATGATGGCACGCATGATGGACTCTTGGCTTGCTTCTTCCTTGGACAGTTCGGCCACGATGCGCCCTTCGTTCATGACGTAGATGCGATCGCAGGTGCCGAGCAGTTCGGGCATCTCCGAGGAGATCATCAGGATGCCCTTACCTTCGGCGGCAAGCTGGTTGATGATGGTGTAGATTTCGAACTTGGCGCCGACATCGATGCCGCGTGTCGGTTCGTCGAGAATGAGAACTTCCGGATTGGTGAACAGCCATTTCGACAGAACGACTTTCTGCTGGTTGCCGCCCGAAAGGTTGACTGCTTCCTGATAGATTGAATGCGACCGGATACGCAGCTTCTGACGATAGTCGGTCGCGACCTTGGCTTCCTTGCGGTCGTCGATGACGGCACCGTTGGAAACACCGGCCAGATTGGCCAGCGTGGTGTTTTCCTTGATGTTGTTCTGGAGGACGAGGCCGAGATGCTTACGGTCTTCCGTCACATAGGCGAGGCCTGCGTCGATCGCCTTGGGGATGGTCGACACGTCAACCGGTTTGCCGTTCATCCGCACTTCACCGGTGATCTTGTGACCCCAGGACTTGCCGAAGACGCTCATGGCGGTTTCAGTGCGGCCAGCACCCATCAGACCCGCGATCCCCACAACTTCACCTGCACGTACGTTGAACGATACGTCATGCAGGAACTGGCGGTCGCGGTGGTTCTGGTGGAAGACATTCCAGTTCTTCACTTCCAGCAGAACGTCGCCGATCTTCGGGTCGCGCGGCGGATAGCGGTCTTCCATGTCACGGCCGACCATGCCCTTGATGATCCGGTCTTCCGTGATCTCCTGGGTGTGACAGTCCAGCGTTTCGACCGTGCCGCCATCGCGCAGGATGGTAATCTGGTCAGCAACCTTGCGAATTTCGTTGAGCTTGTGGGAGATGATGATCGATGTCATGCCCTGCTTGCGGAACTCCATCAGCAGGGTGAGCAGGGCATCCGAATCCGTTTCATTGAGCGAAGCGGTCGGCTCGTCGAGAATGAGAAGGCGGACCTTCTTCGACAGCGCCTTGGCGATTTCGACCAGCTGCTGCTTGCCGACGCCGATATCGGTGATGCGGGTGGAGGGGCTATCCTTCAGGCCCACCTTTGCCAGCAGCTCTTTCGTCCGCGCAAAGGTCTGAGGCCACTGAATGACGCCGCTGTTGGCGATTTCGTTGCCGAGGAAGATGTTTTCAGCGATCGACAGGAGCGGTACGAGGGCCAGTTCCTGGTGAATGATGATGATGCCCAGCTCTTCGCTGTCGGAAATCGTGCTGAAGCGGCGCACTTCGCCATCATAGAAGATGTCGCCGTCATAGGTTCCGGCCGGGTAGACGCCGCTGAGTACCTTCATCAAGGTTGACTTGCCGGCTCCGTTTTCGCCGACGAGCGCGTGGATTTCGCCCTCGCGCACCTTGAAGCTGACATTGTCCAGCGCTTTCACGCCCGGAAATGTCTTTGTGATGCCGCGCATCTCGAGAATGATGTTGTCCATGGGCAGAATTCCGGCAGCCATTGGCGACACAGGTCAAGCCAAAGGCGCGAGCTCCTTCAATGCGTATAGAAAATGGGCCCGCGATAACTCGCGGACCCGAGAGTGACCCGAAGGATTACTTGTCGATCTGGTCGGCCGTGTAGTAGCCGGCGCCGACGAGAACGTCCTTGGCATTGGCCTTGTCAACGGCGACAGGCTTCAGCAGGTAGGACGGAACGACCTTCACACCGTTGTTGTAGGTCTTTTCGTCGTTGATCTCAGGGGTCTTGCCGCCCATGATCGCATCAACCATCGAAACGGCAACCTTTGCCAGTTCGCGGGTGTCCTTGAAGACGGTCGAGTACTGTTCGTCAGCCAGGATCGACTTGACGGAGGGCAGCTCGGCGTCCTGACCGGTCACGACCGGCATGGTCATGTCGCCAGAACCGTAGCCAACGCCCTTCAGAGCCGACAGGATGCCGATGGACAGGCCGTCATAAGGAGACAGGGCGCCATGCAGCTTGTCTTCGGTGTAGGTCGAGGACAGGAGGTTCTCCATGCGGGCCTGGGCGACGGTGCCGTCCCAACGCAGGGTGCCGACCTGATCCATGCCCATCTGTCCCGACTTGATGACGATGTCACCGCTGTCGATCAGGGGCTGCAGGACCGACATTGCGCCATCGTAGAAGAAGAAGGCGTTGTTGTCGTCCGGCGAACCGCCGAAGAGTTCAACGTTCCAGGGCTTGGTGTCCGGGAACTTGGCCTTGAGGCCTTCTACGAGGCTGGTGGCCTGGAGAACGCCGACCTGGAAGTTGTCGAAGGTGGCGTAGTAGTCGACGTTGCCCGAATCACGGATCAGGCGGTCATATGCGATGACCTTGACGCCGGCATCAGCAGCCTTCTGCAGGATGTCGGACAGGGTCGTGCCGTCGATGGCGCCGATGACGAGAACCTTGGCACCCTTGGTGACCATGTTTTCGATCTGGGCGAGCTGGTTCGGAATGTCGTCGTCAGCGAACTGCAGGTCCGGCGTATAGCCAGCTTCCTTGAACAGCTTTTCCATGGTCTCGCCGTCGGAGATCCAGCGGGTCGACGTCTTGGTCGGCATCGAGATGCCGACAACGCCCTTGTCCTGTGCATAGGCGAAGGGTGTAAAGGATGCGATACCGATTGCAAAAGATGCAATCAGGGCTCCAAGTTTCTTCATGGTAACCTCCCTGGTCATACCGTGCGAGGCCAAGCTCCTCCTGGCACTCGCTGAAAAACAAGAACGAGCGGCTGACGCAGCAGCCCCCAGCTCCGTTGGGACTCTTATCGCGCCCCATATACCGATCAAATGAATATTTTGACTTTCTGCATACCGTGGTTGATATATCGTTCATGGCAGAGAACCACATTTACAGATTGCAGCCCAAGCACTTCAGCCTCGTCAGCTCGATTGCCGAGCTTGGACAATTAAGTCTTGCAGCTCAATCACTTGCTCTCACACAGCCTGCAGCTTCCCGCATGTTGGGCGAGATCGAGCGGTATGTCGGTTCTCCGATCTTCGTGCGGACGCCGAAAGGCATGGAGCCGACCGCAGTCGGCAGTGCCCTGATCCGGCGAGCACAAAACGTGCTGGAGGAAATACGCGAAGCAGCGCGGGAGGTGGACGCGATTCGTCGAGGCTTGACGGGCAAGGTGCGCGTTGGTGCGGTGACCGGCGGTGCCGTCGGCTATGTCGTGCCAGCGATCAAGGCGCTGAAGGCGGAAGCTGCCACCGTCGATATTCATGTCGACGTGGCCTCCAGCAGCGAGATGATCCGCGATCTCTTGTCGGGGCAGTACGATTTCGTGCTCGGGCGTATCCCGCCGGGGATTGATGCACGTCAGTTCCATGTCGAGGGTGCGACGATGGAAGAAGTCGAAATCGTCGTTCACCGCACGCATCCTCTGGCCAACGTCGATCGGCTCAACGTTTCCGACATGGCACATTTTCCCTGGGTGATGCAGGCGCCGGGCACTCCATTGCGTCACGCCGTGGAGAGTGTGTTCATCGAGGAAGGCGCGCCCATTCCACGCAACATCGTCAATACGACGTCCCTTCTCGTGATGATCGCCATGCTCGCTTCGTCCAACGCGATCGCGCCGATGTCGCGTGAAGTCTCGGATCTTCTCTGCCGGCAGACGCCAGTCGGTGACCTTTGCACGCTCAAGCTCGATACGCCGATCGTGGTCACGCCCTACCACCTGATCACGGTGAACGGTAAGCGCCTGTCACCAATTGCCGCCCGGCTGCGGGATCTCTTGCTGAGCCGGTTCCTCAACCGCGGACGTTGAGCATAACGGGTGCCCCCGTGGCTCACGAAAGGCTCGCAAGCTTGCAATTTTGGCCATGTCAGGCACACTGTCATCCGTCCGTCATGAATGAAAGCTCGAGGAGCATTGATGACCGAGCAGACCGAAGGGCAGCGCCATGAAGTCGATGGTGCCGACAAGAGCCCGGCGAGCGTTGTCGACCTGGGAATATATCGACAGTCTCTCGATCCACTCCCCGTCACCTTTCATCGCCGCGAACTGGATGCGATCCTCTGGATTTACGGCCGCATGGTCGGGGAAGGCGATTGGCGGGACTACGCGATTGACCACCTGAAGGACAAGGCGGTCTTTTCCGTCTTCAAGCGCGCTGGCGAGTATCCGCTTTACCGGATCGAGAAAAATCCGAAGCTAGCAGCCAAGCAGGGTGCTTTCTCCGTTGTGGCAACGGACGGTCGGATCCTCAAGCGTGGCCATGATCTGAAACAGGTGCTGAAGGTCTTCGACAAGAGCCTGAAAGCCCTCGACTAACCGTCAGGCAAGTGTTCCGGGATAGCTCGATAGGTCCGGCATGGTGGCCTGGGCTTCGCCGAGCGGTCGTTGCATGAAGATTGTGTCGAGCCAGACCCCATGCTTGAAGCCCGTGCCATCGAGTCGTCCGGCGAATGTGAAGCCGCAGGAGCGGTGGACCGCGACCGAGGCTTCGCTCGCACCTCCGACGACGGCGACCATCTGGCGAAAACCGAGCGCTTCGCAGCGCGCCACGAGTCCCTCCAGGAGCGCCTTGCCGACGCCGAGGCCGCGTGCCTTTTCAGCCACGTAGATCGAATCCTCGACCAGCCAGCGATAGGCCGGCCTCGTGCGAAAGGCTGATGCATAGGCATAACCGAGAAGCGTGCCAGCTTCGTCTATAGCGGCCAAATAGGGATAGCCTTTGGCGGTAATCGCTGTGAAGCGGCCCGTCATCTCGGCGAGATTTGGTGGATCAAGTTCGTAACTCGCCGTCCCCGTCAGCACGGCATCCTTATAGATGGCCGTGACTGAAGGAAGGTCTTCGAGTGTTAAGTCGCGGATAGCGAGGACCATGCAATGCTCCGAGCAGAAACGCCTTCTTGTTCCATGGGTGGGAAATCCGGGCAAGCCCGCGAAATGTCATGGGGACAGGCGGATAGCACGCCGGGTCGCTTCCAATCGCTCCTGGGTTCGCGATTTCGTCACCGGCGTTCCTCGCGCGGCTTGACTCGCCGCAAAAACCTTGTAATCCCTCGCCGCGAAGAGGAATTCGGTTCATGCACGCTTTCGGGCAACCCTTCGCGGTCTCAAACCACCTGCAGCACGCCGCTGCCGGTGGCGCATGCATTTCTCTCGCATCCACGACCAAGGCCAAAACGACGACGAAAACCGTCTGACGTCTTCGGCCACCGCTCTCTCCCCGGCACGGCCGGGGACAAGGAAGGTTGCGCACCCGTCGCAGTCCTCCTCCTCACCATCCGCGGAGAGACAGAAAGAGAGCATTGACATGGGTTTCAAGATTGCAGTCGTAGGCGCCACCGGCAATGTCGGTCGCGAAATGCTGAACATCCTCTCCGAGCGCGGTTTTCCGGCATCGGAAGTCGTCGCACTGGCATCGGCCCGCTCCCAGGGTACCGAAGTCTCGTTTGGCGACAAGGTCCTCAAGGTGCAGAACCTTGAGCATTATGATTTCTCGAACACCGACATTTGCCTGATGTCGGCCGGTGGCACGATCTCGCAGAAGTGGTCGCCGAAGATCGGGGCACAGGGCTGTGTCGTCATCGACAATTCGTCCGCCTGGCGCTATGACGCCGACGTGCCGCTGATTGTTCCGGAAGTGAACCCGGATGCCGTGGTCGACTTCAAGAAGCGCAACATCATTGCCAACCCGAATTGCTCGACGGCGCAGCTGGTCGTGGCTCTGAAGCCGTTGCATGACTTTGCCAAGATCAAGCGCGTCGTCGTTTCGACCTATCAGTCGGTTTCCGGCGCCGGCAAGGAAGGCATGGACGAACTCTTCACCCAGACCCGGGCCGTCTTCGTCGCGGATCCGGTCGAAGCCAAGAAGTTCACCAAGCGCATCGCCTTCAACGTCATCCCGCATATCGATAGCTTCATGGAAGACGGCTATACGAAGGAAGAATGGAAGGTTCTTGCGGAAACCAAGAAGATGCTCGATCCAAAGATCAGGGTGACCTGCACCGCTGTGCGCGTTCCCGTCTTCATCGGCCATTCGGAATCGGTCAACATCGAGTTCGAGAACGAGATCACTGCCGATCAGGCGCGCGAAATCCTGCGCGAAGCGCCGGGTTGCCTCGTCATCGATAAGCACGAGAACGGTGGCTATATCACTCCCGTCGAATGCGCCGGTGAAGACGCGACCTACATCTCGCGCATTCGCGAAGACGCGACGGTCGAAAATGGTCTCAACATGTGGGTCGTGTCCGACAACCTGCGCAAGGGTGCCGCCCTGAACGCGATCCAGATCGCCGAACTGTTGCTGAACCGTGGCTTGATTACGCCACGCAACGCCGCCAAGTGATGGCGTGACCCTTGCCGCCCGGCGTCCGGCCGGGCGGGAAATCCTTCTGTCTCATCGGAATGTGATTCATTTTGAAGCAGGGTTGGTGCTTCATTAGGGGTTGATTGATGACAGGATCATGTTTCGCTGCCATGGTGCGCCCCACTCAAAACAGTCAATGACGAGGCCTGAATGCGTCTGAACTTTACTTTGTCCGCAGCCCTGATTTCAGTGGTGTCCGTATTTGCTGGGTCCGGTTCGGCCTTGGCTGCCGCCTGCAGCAATACTTCCGCCGGGTTCGAACAGTGGGCTGAGGCCTTCAAGGAACAGTCCGCCGGTAGCGGGTTGAGCCCGCGCATGTTGGACCAGGTTTTCAGCTCCATCAGCTACAGCCGCAGCACGATCAGCGCTGACCGTGGTCAGAAGAGCTTCAAGCTGTCTTTCGACCAGTTTATGCAGAAGCGTGGCGGGCAGACGATCATCAACCGCGGCAAAGGCATGAAGAAGAGCAATGCCGCTCTCTTCGCGCGGATTGAACAGCGTTATGGCGTGCCCGCCGGTCCGCTGATTGCGATATGGGGTATGGAGACCGGTTTCGGTTCTTTCCTCGGCAAGGAGCACACGCTTTCGGCGGTCGCGACGCTTGCCTTCGACTGCCGCCGCAGTGAGTTCTTCACCGACCAGTTCCGTGCTGCGCTCGAACTCGTGCAGGCCGGCAATCTTGACATCAATGCCAAGGGCGCTGCCCACGGCGAAATCGGCCAGACCCAGTTCTTGCCGCGCAATGTCGTCCGCTATGGCGTCGATGGTGATGGCAATGGCCATATCGACCTTGTGCATTCCAAGGCTGATGCCCTGGCATCGACCGCCAATTTCCTGAAGGGTCATGGTTGGCAGGCCGGTGCTGGCTACCAGCAGGGTGAGCCCAATTTTGCGGCCATCCAAGGCTGGAATGCGGCCACCGTCTACCAACAGGCTATTGCCTATATCGGTGCCCGCATCGACGCCGAATAAGCTGACTGAGGCGCGACGGGATCCTGTCGCGCCGGCTTGTCTGCGCAAACACCTTCCGTCCAGATCGCGGGTTTCTGATCGATGTGAGCGAAGAAATTCGCCTTCCGTCGCCTCAGGCGGTTTCTTGACCGTCCAGGCGGACGAAGTCACGCGTCTGAGGGTCCATCAGCCAAAGTTCGCCATTGCTGATATCAAACCAGGCACCATGGATACGCAGCTTGCCGCGCTCTTCCAGGATCTTCACACAGGGAAATGTTCTGAGATTGCTGATCGAGTTGCGGATCGAGATCCGCTCCAGCGCAGTCTGACGTTCCACAGCGGTCATCACCGAATTGCCCTGGATCTGCTCGGCGGCCGGCGCCACGAGGTTCATCCACTTGCCGATGAAGTCACCGGGAGAAAGCGGTTCGGCATTGGGGTCGAGAGCCGCGCTGATGCCGCCGCACCGGCCGTGACCCATGACGATGATATCCTTGACCCTCAGTGCCTGCACGGCAAATTCGAGGGCCGCCGAGGTCGAATGATATTGACCGTCGGGCTCGTAGGGCGGCACCATGTTGGCGACGTTGCGCACGACGAAGAGCTCGCCAGGATCGGCATCGAATATCATTTCAGGTGCCGCGCGGGAATCGCAACAGGCGACAACGAGCGTATGGGGTTTTTGTCCCTGCTCTGCGAGGACACGATAGCGTTCGCGCTGGTCGACATAGCGACCACTCATGAAATTGCGATAACCGCTGAGGAGTGTAGACGGAAAGCTGCTCATGGCTATCCGCTTACAGCGCATGCGCCTTCAAGGCAACCGTGCGTGTTTTCGAAGGGTATCCGTCCGGTTCAGCCTGGTTTGCGCGGCCGCTGAGCCGGGTGCATGAGCCGACGCATCTGGACCATTGCCATCGGGGTGGACAGGCTGCCGGAGTCGCTCTCCAGGGTCAGCTCGTCTCCGCCGCGTTTGGTGGTTCTGGCCAGAACTTCAAAAACGCTGGCTGTTGCGAGCTGCAGGGCTCTCTCCTCATCCAGGCCTTCCAGGATGCGGGCCAGGAAGACGGCCGCCAAGAGATCGCCGAGCCCATTGGGTGGATCATCGATCAGGCGGTGTTCGGCAAGGATGGCGTTGCGACCAGACAGGAGCAGATTGCCGGTGCCACCCGTCATCATCGCCACGGCCGAGGTCACGAGCATGCGTGGAGGGCCGAGCGAGAGCGCCGCTTCCATGATAGCCTGATTGCTATCCAGCGTGGTCCCCACCATCCATTGCAGTTCGTATCGGTTGGGTGTGGCGATGTCGGCGAGCGGTATCAACTGATCCCGAATGGCTGTTGCAGTCTCTTGAGGCACATAAAGCCCGCCCAGATCTCCCATGACGGGGTCGCAGACATAGATGAGATTCGGGTTGGCGATCTTTGCCGCCTTGATTAGCCTGGCTACGGCTGCCGGCTGCGCCGGGCTTCCGAAATAGCCTGTCAGGATCGCGGAGACTTCCCCGAGCCAGGGGGCGTCAACGAGGTCGTCAATGGCGCTTTCAAAATCGGCGTCGCTGAACCGCAGCCGTGTCGAGGGTCCCTTTCCCGGGTGCCAGGGCATCACGATCGTCGGCATGGCCCAAACCGGGTGCCCCATTGTCTCAAGCGCGAATACGGCGGCCCGGTTGCCGACGGATCCCCTGACAACATGGCTGGAAATCACGATGACGGCGTTTTGCAGAATTTCATGCATTTTTGGCACTTTCGACTGGAAAATCGACTTTTCGACGCGGCTCGAAGCATTTTTCACGGAAAAATTCGGAATTTTCTCGTGAATCGAAGGCAATTTCGCCGGAATTGCCCTCATTTTTGATTCATACATACTTTCGCAAAACATTTGCAGAATCATGACGGCCAACAGCCGCTGCCGAAGGAGAGGCATATGACCAGGACGGGCAACCCCAAGCGCGATCAACTGCTTCGATCCGCTGATGAAAGCGCCGCCGCGCTCGGAGTGGCATATATCGCCCCCTCCACGATTTTCGGCCGAGCGAGCAATGACGACCTCGACCGTTACCCGGCCGATATGCTTGCTCATGCGGCGGTACGCGCTGCAGAAGATCTTGCTGCATGGAACCGCCAGAAGCCGCATATCCGCATTGAAAGCCTCGCTCCGGTGCGGCCCAACGACATTCCGGTCAGCGTGCTCTCGATCGTCGATCACAACAAGTCGTTTCTCTATGACTCGCTGATGGGGGAGGTGACCAGCCTCTACCGCGATATCTACATGGCCATTCACCCCATTCTCGCGGTGACGCCCAAGGGTGACATATCTCTGTCAAACCCGGATTCGGATCCGGAAGGTGCGATCAAGGTCAGCTATATCCAGCTGCATCTCGCCCCCTTGAACGACGAGCAGGCCGCAGACCTCATCCGCCGTATCGATCATGTGCTGGCACAGGTGAAAATGGCCTCCTCCGACTGGAAGCCGATGCTGGGTCTTCTCGAAGACGCGCTGTCGGAACTGCGGTCTCTGTCGGCGGGTCGCAGCGAAGCCGAGCGTGACGAGGCTGTCGCCTTCCTTGAATGGTTGCGCAACAACAACTTCACCTTCCTCGGCATGCGCGAATACACCTATTCCGGCGAAGGAGAGAACGCCACCGTCGAACGCGACCGGGGCAGTGGGCTCGGCATTCTCTCGGATCCGGATGTGCTGGTCCTGCGCCAGGGCCAGAACCAGGTGACGACAACGCCGGAAATCCTGGCCTTTCTTCAGGGGCCTGATTTCCTGATCGTGACCAAGGCAAACGTAAAGTCCGTCGTGCATCGGCGGGCCTATATGGATTATGTCGGGGTCAAGCGCTTCGGGCCGAATGGCAAGGTCGTCGGCGAATTGCGCATTGTCGGCCTCTTTACGGCGACGGCCTACACCCGTTCGGTCAACCAGATCCCTCTCCTGCGCGCCAAGGTCGAAAAGGTCGTCTCTCACTTCGACTTCGATCCACGCAGCCATTCCGGCCGCATGCTGCAAAACACCCTGGAAAGTTATCCGCGCGATGACCTATTCCAGATCACGCCGGAACTGCTGGCGAAGTTCTGCGAGCAGATCAACGATCTGTCGGAGCGGCCGCGCGTGCGCGTTCTTCCCCGCATCGACCATTTCGATCGTTTTGTCTCATTGATCGTCTATGTGCCACGCGAAGACTATAATTCGATGGTTCGAGAAAAGATCGGCGACTATTTCCGCTCGGTCTACCAAGGCCACGTGTCGGCCTACTATCCTGCCTTCCCCGAAGGTGGTGTGGCGCGTGTACATATCATCATCGGTCGGCGCGAGGGGGCGACGCCGCAGATCGAGCAATCGACGCTGGAAGATGCCGTTCGGCGCATCACCGCTCGCTGGAGCGACAGGTTCGCTTCCCTTGCCGGTGCCGGTGCGCCCGATCTCGACGTGACCGAGGCCTTCCAGGAGGCCTTTACGCCGGAGCAAGCGGTCAACGATCTTCGCCATATAAAGGCTTGCCTCGCCGGGGCGCCGCTGTCACTTGAGTTTCATCAGGTGGACGGGGATCATGGACCTCTGCTCTATCTCAAGATCTTCCACGCCGGCGATCACCTGCCACTGTCGCGCCGCGTACCTCTTCTCGAGAACCTCGGCTTCGGCGTCATCAGCGAACGGACCTTCGACATCGGCATCGCGACTCCGGATAGCGGGCGTCAATCCGTCGTGCTGCACGATATGGAACTCGCTGCGCCGGCATCCGTGCATTTCGACATTCGCCAGCATGGCAAGCTGCTGGAAGATACGTTCCTTGCCGCCTTTACCGGCATGGTCGACAATGATGGCTTCAATCGCCTGGTTTTGGCTGCCGGGCTCGATGCCCGCGAGGCCTCGGTCCTCAGGGCCTATGCCGCCTATCTGCGTCAGGCCGGCGCCGTCTACCCACTGAACTACATTGCGGAGACGCTGGTCAAGCATCCAGCCATCGCAACGGATCTCGTCTCCCTCTTCCGAAACCGCCTCGATCCGGCCATGGCGGAAAAGGCGCGCAACAAACGCAATTCCGAGCTTTTGACGTCGCTGGAGACAGAACTCGGTGCGGTTCGCAGTCTGGATGAAGATCGCATCCTGCGGCGCTATATCAACGCGATCGAAGCGACGTTGCGGACCAACTTCTTCCAGAAGGGCTACCAGCAAAGTGAGCGTCCCATGCTCGCCTTCAAGTTCGATCCGCATCACCTGGAGGGCTTGCCGGAGCCGAGACCGTTCCGCGAAATCTTCGTCTACGGCGTCGAAGTAGAGGGAGTGCATCTGCGTTTCGGCAAGGTGGCCCGCGGCGGGCTTCGCTGGTCCGATCGCGCGCAGGACTATCGCACCGAGGTGCTCGGGCTTGTAAAGGCCCAGCAGGTCAAGAATGCCGTTATCGTCCCCGTCGGGGCAAAGGGTGGCTTCTTCCCCAAGCTCCTGCCGCCGCAGAGCGACCGGGAAGCCTGGCTTGCCGCCGGCACCGAGGCCTACAAGACCTATATCCGGACGCTCCTGTCGATTACCGACAACATCGTTTCCGGCAAGATCGTGCCGCCGGCCGACACGCTCCGGCCAGATGGCGACGATCCCTATTTCGTGGTCGCGGCCGACAAGGGAACGGCGACATTCTCCGACACGGCCAACGGTCTCGCGCAAGCCGCCGGCTTCTGGCTGGATGATGCGTTCGCCTCGGGCGGGTCGGCTGGCTATGATCACAAGAAGATGGGCATTACCGCCCGTGGTGCCTGGGAAACTGTCAAGCGGCACTTCCGCGAGATGGATATCGACATCCAGACGACACCGTTCACCGTCGCAGGCGTCGGCGACATGTCGGGCGACGTGTTCGGTAACGGCATGCTGTTGTCGGAGCATATCAAGCTGATTGCGGCCTTCGACCACCGTGACATCATCATCGACCCCACTCCGGATCCCGCGATCTCCTTTGCGGAACGCCGCCGAATGTTCGCACTGCCACGCTCGAGTTGGCAGGATTATGACCGGGCAGCGCTGTCGAAAGGTGCGATGATCATCTCGCGCTCGGAAAAGTCGGTCACGCTGACGGCTGAAGCGGCTGCAGCGATCGGTTTGACAACGGCGACCGTGACGCCGTTCGACATCATGACGGCCATTCTGCAGGCGCCGGTCGATCTGCTCTGGTTCGGTGGTATCGGGACCTACATCAAGGGACCCATGGAAACGGATGCCGAGGTGGGTGATCGTGCAAACGATGCAATCCGCATCAATGCCGGTGATGTCCGTGCCAAGGTGATCGGCGAAGGAGCCAACCTCGGTGTGACCCAGAAGGGTCGCATCGCTTATGCGTTGAATGGCGGCCGCTGCAATTCAGACGCCATCGACAATTCTGCCGGCGTCAACTCCTCCGACGTCGAGGTCAATATCAAGATCGCACTTAGCCCGGCCATGCAGGACGGTCGCCTGCCACGCGAGAAGCGCAACATCCTGCTTGCGACGATGACCGAGGAAGTTGGCGAGCTCGTCTTGCGCAACAACTATCTTCAGTCCCTTGCCATATCGCTGACGGAGGGCAAGGATGCTGGCAATCGGGAAGAACTTAGCCGGCTTATGGACTATCTTGAGGCACAGGGCAGGTTGAACCGGAAGGTGGAAACCCTTCCCGACAGCGCAGCAGTGGCCGAGCGTTATGTCTCGGGCAAGGCTTTGACCCGGCCTGAGATCGGTGTTCTGCTCTCCTATGCCAAGATCGCCCTGTTCGATCAATTGATCGAGTCGGATCTACCCGATGATCCGTACTGCGAGACGACGCTTTTCAACTATTTCCCTGCGGAGATGAGAGACACCTTCGCCGCCGATATTGCCGGACATCGGCTGCGGCGCGAGATCATCGCAACAGTGCTGGCAAACCATGCCATCAACCGCGGTGGTCCGGCCTTTGTCGTTTCTGTCGGTGATGCGACGGGCGGGCTGCCCGGCGATGTGGTCAAAGCAGCACTCGTGACGCGGGACGCCCTTGGGCTCACAGCTGTCTGGGACCGGCTTGATGGGCTGGATGCGAGGATGCCGGGTCAGACACAGAACCGCCTCTATGCCATCGTATCCGAAGTCTACACCGCCATGACCCGCCTGCTGATCGACACGGGCCTTGCCAAGGGAACGGTCAGCGAGGCGGTCGCGCAGCTATCCGCTGCGGTGCAGACGGCAACGCCTGTCTTTGCGGAAGCGCTTCCGCCCCTTCTTCGCCAGCATTTCGACGAGCAGATCGCCGAACTGGTGGAGGCCGGTGCGCCGGAGGTGATCGCTACCGAGGTGGTCAACCTGCAGACCCTGCAGCTTCTGCCGGAAGTGCTGCAGATCGCGGAGCGGACGGGGGCTGATTTTGCCGCCGCAATGCATGGTTTCTTCGCCGTTTCGGAAGCGTTCCGGATCGGTCGCATTATCGAGAATGCGCGGCGGCTGCAGCCATCGGATCATTATGACAACCTCGCTCTGACGCGCAGCCTCGACCGGATTGGTCAGGCACGGCGGCAGATCGTCTGCAAGGCTCTTGCCGAGCATTCCGGTGATGCAGATCCGGTTGCGGCGTGGCTGGCCGCGGACAAGATCCATGTGGAGCGCATCGGCAAGGAAATCTCCGCCATTGTCGACAGCGGCGAACCCAGCATTTCCAAGCTTGCCGTGGCGGCTGGGTTGCTCGGCGATCTTGCGCAGGATCACGCGAGGTGACACTGTCCGGAGCAAAATGAGCTCCGGGGGTGATTGTGACGACGACTGAAAATGCAAAGTCCAGCCCGGGCACCATCGATAAAGGTGTCGCGGGCTGGATGTTTTTTGACTGGGCGGCACAGCCGTTCTTTACCGTCATTACGACCTTCATCTTCGGCCCCTATTTCGTCGCGCGCATGACCGCAGATCCGGTCAGCGCCCAAACGGCCTGGAGCAATGCGGCGACCATCTCCGGGATTGCAATTGCAATCCTGGCCCCGGTGCTGGGTTCGATCGCGGATCAGTCCGGTGCCCGCAAGCCATGGATCGCCTTCTTCGCGGTGATCAAGATCGCCTGTCTGATGCTGCTTTGGACGGCTGCGCCCGGCTCGTCCGTCGGTTTTGTCATGCTGCTGATGATCCTTGCCAGCGTGGCAGCCGAATTCTCGATCGTTTTCAATGATTCCATGATGCCGCGGCTGGTCAGCCAGCAGGACGTCGGGCGCATCTCCAACATCGCCTGGGGACTTGGCTATCTTGGCGGCATGATCGTCCTGATCTTTGTGGTCCTTTTTCTCTCCGCAAATCCGTCAACCGGTGTGACGCTGCTGGGGGCACAACCGCTTTTCGGCCTTGATCCGGCGCTCGGCGAGGATGCCCGCGTGACCGGTCCTATTTCCGCCGTCTGGTATTTCATCTTCATCCTGCCGATGTTTTTCTTTACGCCCGACGCAGCAAAGGGCAAGGCACTGGGCGCGGCCGTCCGATCCGGTTTCAAGGAGATTGGGCACACGCTGGCCGAACTTCGAAATCGCACGCCGATACTGCGCTTCCTCCTCGGACGAATGATCTATCAGGACGGTGTCAATGGGCTTCTTATCCTGGGTGGCGTGTTTGCGGCGGCGATGTTCGGCTGGTCGACGATGGAAGTCGGCATATACGGCATCATCCTCAATGTCGTTGCCATCTTCGGCTGCCTGTTAGCAGGACGGATTGATCGTCTGCTCGGCTCGAAAGTTGTGGTCATCACCAGCCTCAGCCTGCTCATCCTTGCAACGCTCGGGATTATCTCGACCGGCGTCGACTTCACCCTGTTCGGCTTTGTCAGCCTGCCGGTGAGCACCACGGATGGCCTCTTCGCCACACCGGCCGAGAAAGCTTATATCCTCTACGGCTTGTTGATTGGTGTCTCCTTCGGGCCTGTTCAGGCGTCGTCGAGATCCTATCTGGCGCGCAGTGTGGCGCTGCATGAAGCCGGACGTTATTTCGGCATCTATGCGCTTTCGGGCCGTGCGACCAGCTTCATGGCGACCCTGTCCTTCTCGCTGCTGACGGCTTGGTCCGGATCGGCCAGGGTCGGTATGGCAAGCATGCTCATCTTCCTGACGGTCGGCCTCGTCATACTCTGGAAAACCCCCTATCCCGCCGCCAATGCCGGGGAAAGCTGATTGGAATACGCGAATGAGAAAGGGGCCGGAAGAGTGATCTTCCGGCCCCTTTCGAGTGTCTGCGTTGGTGGGTGCTGCTGACGCCTGATCAGTGGCGGAAGTGGCGCACTCCGGTGAAGACCATGGCGACGCCATGCTCGTCGGCTGCCGCAATGACTTCCTCGTCGCGCATCGAACCGCCTGGCTGGATGACCGCAGTCGCGCCAGCTGCGATTGCTGCCAACAGTCCGTCGGCAAAGGGATAGAACGCTTCCGAAGCCACGGCGGAGCCTTTCGTCAGCGGTGCGGCCACACCGAGCGCCTTGGCTGCGTCTTCAGCCTTCAGGGCCGCGATACGGGCGGAATCGACACGGCTCATCTGGCCGGCACCTATGCCCGCTGTCTGTCCGTCCTTCGCATAGATGACGGCGTTCGATTTCACATGCTTGGCGATCTTGAAAGCGAACTTCATGTCTTCGAGTTCCACTGCCGTGGGTGCACGCTTCGTCACAACCTTCAGGTCGAGATCTTCCACCATGACGTTGTCACGAGTCTGGACCAGCAGACCGCCCGACACCGTCTTGGCCACCAGGCCGCGGGCACGTGGATCGGGCAAGGCGCCGGTGGTGAGCAGACGGAGGTTGGGCTTGGCTGCGATGATTGCCTTGGCCTCGTCGGTGACGTCAGGCGCGATGATGACCTCGGTGAAGAGCTTGACGATTTCGGCGGCGGTAGCGCCATCCAGAATTTGGTTCAGCGCAATGATGCCGCCGAAGGCCGAAACGGAATCACAGGCCAGCGCACGCGTGTAGGCCTCGACCAGGCTCGATCCGGTCGCCACGCCACACGGGTTTGCGTGTTTGATGATGGCGCAGGCCGGGCCATTTTCCGCCGGGAATTCCGCGACCAGTTCGAAGGCTGCGTCGGTGTCGTTGATGTTGTTGTAGGACAACTGCTTTCCCTGCAGCAACTTGGCCGTCGCCACACCTGGACGGTTGTCGCCGGTCACATAGAAGCCTGCTGCCTGATGCGGATTTTCGCCGTAGCGCATGGCTTCCTTTAGCGCGCCACCAACAACGCGATAGGCCGGCATCTCGATTTCGAGGGCTTCGGCGAACCAGTTCGAGATTACTGCATCATAGGCGGCCGTGCGGGCATAGGCTTTTGCGGCCAGCTTCTGGCGCAGCGCATAGGTGGTCTGGCCGTCGTTTTCCGAGAGAGCGGCGATTACCGCCGGATAGTCGGCAGCATCGGTGACGACGGTGACATAGGCATGGTTCTTGGCCGAAGCGCGGATCATGGCCGGGCCACCGATGTCGATATTCTCCACCGTCGTCGGGTAGTCGCCACCTGCAGCGCGGACCTGCTCAAAGGGATAGAGGTTGATGACGGCCAGATCGATGGCCTCGATGCCGTGCGCTTTCATGGCTTCGACATGCTCCGCATCGTCACGGATGGACAGCAGGCCGCCATGCACCTTGGGATGGAGGGTCTTCACACGACCGTCCATGATTTCTGGGAAGCCTGTGATTTCGGAGACGTCGATCACCGGAAGGCCTTCGGCTGCGAGTGCCTTGTGGGTTCCGCCCGTCGACAGAAGACGCACGCCGCGCTCATGCAGACCGCGCGCAAACTCGACGATGCCGGTCTTGTCGGAGACGGAGAGCAGGGCCGTGCGCACGCGCACGAGGTCTGGTGCAGGGATCTTCTTTGAAACGACGGCCATGGTTCATCTCCGAGCTTGCGAGGCGCGCCCGAAATGTGACGTGGGCACGATGCGGGCGCCCTAGCACAGCTTACCGAGAGAAGAAACCGTCACGAGGCCTCTGTCAGGCGTGATGGGCGAGAAACCAACGGATCTCGGGGCCTGCGAACCGGATTTCGAGCTGACGCGACGGGCGGATCCCCGAGACGTCGGCGAAAAAGACATCTTCCTCGACGGTCAATTCCCCGACCGGAATGGAGAAATCCCAGCTCTCGCCATCCGGAGCAACAAGCCTGACCTTACGTGGATCAACCTGCTCCAGCACGATTGAAGGATGGAGGTGGAATCTGGCAATCGCTTCGGCGGGGGGCAGATCCGGGATTGGTTGTCCATCGGATTGCAGCAGACGGTCGCGACCGGCGATTTTGGTTCCAGGCTGATTGATGCGGATTTCGCGTTCATGCAGCAGGCCGAAACGTTTGCCATAACCATCGTGACGCGCGGAGAGCCTGTCGCTACCATCCGGGCCGGACTGCCGATCGATATCGATCACGGTTGGGCCGCCTGTCAGGATCGGGCCAAGATAGTCCGATTGTGTCATCCTTGCCGAGGAGACATCGCCAATGGAGACGGTGCTGTGGGCCGCGGTGGTCCGGGCCAGCTGCCGCAGCTTCTCGCCGGCGAAGCGTGGCAGCCCGCTGTTGATAATGAAGCGGTTTCGACCGGACGAGAGTTCGAAGGAGAGGCAGCCGGCATGCGCTGTGCTCGACAATCTCAAGGAGTGCGGTTTTCCTGTGTCAACCAGCAGCACCGTGCCGCCTCCGGACAGCCGGTGATAGCCGCCGTGCGGCAGAGCCTTGAAAGGCTGGCCTGCGGTCTCGTCATACCGCAGGACGCTCATCAGATCGGTCGCGAGAGTGGAGCTTGCGCCGTTGAACAGCGCCAGATCGCCTCCGCTGTGGCGAAAGAAGCGCACGGCCGGATAGATGCGGTCGATCACCGGGATCAGTTTCTGCGGCAGATCGTGGCCGAGATTGATGTATGTCTGGCGCAGCGGCAAAAGATCGAAAAGAAGGTCGACACAGGCCTGCGGGTTACGCGACACATGCGTGCCGTCGGGCAAAATCTGTCGCTCGAGCTCCCGATCGAGTTGACGTCCGGTACGCCGCACGATCGATGATCTTGCTTCGGTCGAGACAGAGGCCATTGCAAGGGCAATCCGGGCCAGGAGACGCGGCAGGCCCTCAGGCAGGAAATCCACGCGGCGCTGCAGGTAGCGCACCTGGTGGCTCAGCGAGCCGATGAAACGGCGATAGAATCCGGCATCCGCTTCCTGCAAGACAACGGGTGAATGCGACAGCCAACTGATGATGCGGCGGGATACGACTTCTGCATCCCAGGCGATCCCGGTGGTGCGATTGCCGTGAATGCTGATCCATTGATCGACGATCCATCGGGCGTTGTCGCAAGCCATTGCCGTCTTGTCGGCTCTGATGTGGCGCAACCAACTGAAGCCGTGGAGCCGCACGGCGAATTGACGACTCGGAAGCTCAACTGAAAACGGAGAATCTTGCCCTGCATCGAGAACGCGGCCCGCCAACGGGTAGCGTCCCTGCAAGATCTCCTCCGCGACGAAGGGATCTACGGCACGCAGATCGGTCGGGGCAACCACAACCCTGTTCACGCGGAAGCCCCCGATGCCTACCAGCGGCGGGACGGCCAATGCCACCGCCTGCCGAGTCCGACGCCAGGTTTCGTCGAGATACAGGCCAATGAGTTTCCGACGGTCGGTTATCCGCATTCGTGTTCCTGTTACCGCAATCTTCCTGATCGGGCACTCCGTTCACCAGACTGGTGCGGACGCCAGGACTTGATGTGGGCGCTACGGCTAGACGCATCGCCGCTGGCGCCATCGTGGCTGACTTAGCCACGAAGCATGCTCCGGCAGTGCCGGAAATGCCCGCCGGTATATTCCAACAAGTTTATTCAAAGATTCGTTAAGTTTTAGCAATCACGCAGGCGTAGAAGCCGTCCAGGCCTCCTTTGTCCGCCAGCATTGCCGGGGTGGTGCGGAATTCGCCTCGTGGCGTAATCGCCTCTTCGAGCCCCCGCCAATTGGCGGGTTCTACCGGCACGATCCGCAGGTCTGGATGATCTGCGAGCACCTTGTCGATCAGCATCTCGCCCTCAATCGGGTCGATCGAGCAGTTCGAGAAAACAATCCGGCCACCCTTTTTCAGCAAGGTAATCGCATGGCGCAGCAACCGCTCCTGCAAGGTCGCGAGCTTGGCGATATCGGCACTGTCCTTGGTCCAGAGGACGTCCGGGTGGCGGCGGGTGGTGCCGGTCGAGGAGCAGGGGGCGTCGAGAAGAATTGCGTCGAAACCTTCTTCGTCTTCAATTTCCAGAAGGTTGATGCAGCGGGTCTCCGCTTGAAATTTCAGTCGCTCCAGGTTCGCAGCGAGCCGGCGTAACCGGGATTGCGACTGTTCAATCGCTGTCACCGTCGCGCCCGCGAGCACGAGCTGCGCCGTCTTGCCACCCGGTGCAGCGCAGAGATCGGCGACACGTTTGCCGTCCAGGCTGCCGAATAGTTGCGCCGGGATAGAGGCGGCGGTGTCCTGCACCCACCATTCTCCAGCCTCGAAGCCTTCCAGGGCCGTGATCGTGCCCTTGAAGGGATCGAGCCGGACGGTGCCGGTGGGGAGGACGCGGCCTCCCAACGTTTTCGCCCAGGTTTCAGGATCAGATTTGACGGTCAGGTCGATCGTTACCGGTTCCAGCTGGGCTGCGGCGATGGCGAGCGCATGGTCCTCGCCGTAGATGTCGATCAGCCGGTCGAGAAACCAGTCTGGCATGCAGGGAACGTCGGAGACATACTCAAGAAGCGCCTGCTTCTCGCGGCCGATGCGGCGCAAAATGGCGTTTACAAGTTTGGCGAAGCGGCGGTTGCGCGGATCCCGGTTTGCCTGCTCAACAGCAAGGTCGACGGCCGAGTGGTCGGGAATGTCGAGATAGAGCATCTGAGCGGCGGCAACGATCAGAAGATGATGCAGGGCGCGGGCGCCTTCCGGGAGAGGGCTATCGAGGAGTTCCTTCAGGATCAGTTCGATGCGAGGCAAATGCCGCAGCGCCGTCTGCAGGATGGCTCGCACGAGACTCCTGTCCGCATCATTGAGGGCGGTGAAGGCAGGATTGCCATGTTCTGCATCCAGCATCCCGTCCAGAGACGTCTTGCGGTCGATGACCGCGGCAAGAATGCGGCTGGCCGCCATGCGAGCGTCGAGACCAGGCTTCGCCTCAAGTTCCGGACGCTGGCGTTCACTGCCGCTCCTCGGTCCGTGACGCTTCGAATTCGGCTTGCCTGTGCTTTTGTCGTTCAAGACCACGGTCCCCTGGATGAATCGGTCGGCCCTCGACCCCAGCCTGTAGTGGGAACGGAACGCGCTTTGCGCGTTGCCTTAACAGCGGGTTCGGGCGACGTCGATCCCCTTGCGTCGATATCGGTCATTGCGAGCAAGGCCTCGATGCGGTTGCGGGTGTCTGGATGGGTTGAAAAGAGGTTGTCCATCCGCTGGCCGCTCAAGGGGTTGATGATGAACATGTGAGCGGTCGCGGGATTGCGCTCGGCATCGATGTTTTCGATATGGGATGCGTCGCCGGCGATCTTCTGCAAGGCGGATGCAAGCCATCGGGGATTGCCGCAGATTTCGGCGCCTCTGCGGTCCGCCGCATATTCGCGGGTACGGCTGATCGCCATCTGGACCAGCATGGCGGCCAGCGGAGCCACAATCATGGCGATGAGCACTCCAATGAACCCAAGCGGATTGCGGTTGTCACGGCCGCCCGAAAACAGGAACGCAAAATTCGACAGCATGGAGATGGCGCCTGCCAATGTCGCCGTGATCGTCATCGTGAGCGTATCGCGGTTCTCGATATGGGCAAGTTCGTGGGCCATAACGCCTGCGACTTCTTCAGGTGTCAGGCGCTGCAGAAGCCCTGTCGATGCCGCCACCGCAGCGTTTTCCGGGTTGCGGCCGGTCGCGAAGGCGTTGGGCTGAGGGCTGTCAAACACATAGACCTTCGGCATCGGCAGACCCGCCTTGGCGACAAGGTCTCGCACCAAGACATAGAATTCCGGTGCCGTGCGTTCATCAACCTGCTGGGCGCGGTAAGCACGCAGGACCATGCTGTCGGAATTCCAATACGAAAAGAAATTCATGCCCGCTGCGACCAGAAAGGCGATCATCATGCCGCCACGGCCGCCGATCAGGAAGCCAACCCCCATGAAGAGGGCTGTCATGAAAGCGAGCAGCATCGCAGTGCGCATGGTGTTCATGTGAAAGTCCTCCGGCGGATGATGCGGCAACGCGAACATTGCCGTTTTCGCCTTTTGATTTAAAAAGCGGATGCTCCAATTTCAATGCAGGAGCGGAAATAGCGCATCCGAGGTTGTTTACCATGCAAGACGAGCAAGACAGTACACCGCCCGTTGAAGAGGCGACACGCGCATTGAGCCCGGCGGCTCTGCGGGCGCTGGCGGAAGCGGAGAAGCGCCGCAAGAACACAGAGCAGGCGCAGCCCGCTCCGGAGATCGGTGGCCGCGGCGGCGCGGATCCTGCTCGTTTCGGCGACTGGGAGATCAAGGGTCGCGCGATCGACTTCTGATAAGAAAAAATACCTATTGAACTTGGTAATATTCGGGAATATGTTCCTTTTTATGGGCAAATTCTCGGTTTCTGCGATTTATTTCCTGATCCTCGGCTTCGGAACCAGTTCTGAAGCCGCAACTCGTTTCATTGATGGCCCTGTGGAGGCCCAAGTGATCAGGGTAATCGATGGTGATACCGTCCTAGTCGACGCGATGCCCTGGCCGGATCATCACATCAGCACCTATGTACGCCTGCGCGGTATCGATGCACCTGAGCTTAAGTCCAAATGTGCAGCATTTCGAAATGCTGCGCGGCAGGCGCAAGAGCAACTGATGACTTTAATGGTGGGACAACCACGGGTGACGCTGACGGCAATCTCCGGTGACAAATATTTCGGACGTGTGGTCGCTGATCTCAATCTCGACGACGGCAGACGTCCCGCAGATCTTCTTCTCGAAGGCGGACTGGTGGAGCCGTATCACGGCAAGACGAAGTCCAAGCGGCCCTGTCCGGATTCATGAAGGCGGGTGAATTACGTGCCCGTCCAGTCCATACCCAGCCATCTAAACTTTCGGCGAGATCGCGCCGTCATTGAGAAAGTGGCGTCCGAGGTGGCCGATCCCATCCTGGATATCGGCGATGATTGCAGCTTTCAGGGCGCCGGCATCCCTGAATCTGATCGCTTCCATCGCCTCGGCGTGCCGGTCGATCCTGTAGCTTTCTTCCAGGTTCGCGGTTGCGAGGCGCATGAAGGGTCCGAGGCGCAGCCAGACGGATTCCATCAGGTCTATGAGGACCGTGCCGGCTTTGGGTTCGTACATTGTCCGGTGAAAAGCGAAATTCAATTCGGTGGAACGCAGCAGGTCATCTGCGGCATAGGCGTCGCCGATATCAGAATCAATCTTTTGAAGAAGAAGAAGGCGATCTTCGTCGATATGCGGCAAGGCTCGCTCAGCAGCGAGGGGCTCCAGCGCCAGGCGTGCTGCGATGATTTCCTCGAATTTGGCCGGCGTCATGCGGGGTACGCGGACGCGGCGGTTGTCCAAATGTTCAAGTGCGCCTTCGGCCACCAAGCGATGCAGCGCTTCACGGACAGGCATGGTGCTCACACCGAGGTCGGCCGCGACACCTTGCATCGTGATGGCCAGGCCCGGTGCTACAGCGCCGCACATGACGCGCGCGCGCAATGTCCGGTAAACTCGTTGCTTGACCGATTCCTCCGTCTTGCGATCGCCTGCTACCATTTCGTGTTCAGATCCGTGCTTGAATGCCATCTCTATAAAGGGCTGGCGAAGCGTTGATACAAGCATATTTTACCTTGTCCCCATTGCTTCCCTTGAAATTTGATCAAACTCGCATTTGTTATAATTATCAGGCATAGCGCTGCTTCGCTGCGCGTGGGAGATGCCCCGACCAGGGCCAAGGATCAAAGATGACAGAAAAGACCATCGGCATTCTCGTAACCGGCCACTCTCCGGCCGAGTTGGCAGAGACCTACGGCAACTATGCCGACATGTTCGCTCGGCTGCTGGGCGGCTTCGATTTTGCCTTCAAGCGCTACTTCGTGGTCGACGGAGAATTTCCTGCGTCACCACGGGACGCCGATGGTTGGCTGCTGACGGGCTCCAAGTTTGGCGTTTACGAAGATCACGACTGGATCCGCCAGCTTGAGGGTTTCATTCGACAGGTGCATGCCGAGAAAGTGCCCATGGTGGGGATCTGTTTCGGCCACCAGGTGATGGCCAAGGCGCTCGGTGGTCATGTCGAAAAGTTCAAGGGCGGCTGGTCTGCCGGTCCCGTGTCCTACAAGCGGTCCGACCTCGACGAAGAGCAGGTCCTGCTGGCTTGGCACCAGGATCAGGTTCTTCGTGTGCCCGATGGCGCCGAAGTGGTCGGTAAGACCGATTTTTGCGAGAATGCTGTTATCCGCTATGGCGATTGGGGCCTCTCCTATCAGCCGCATCCGGAGTTCTCGCCACGCTTTTTCGAAGGCCTTGCGGAGGCCCGCAAGTCTGCCATTCCTGAGCCGCTTTTCGAGCGGGTCAAGAAGGTTGACGTGCCGATCGCAACCGATCGGATCGCTCGAGAGATTGGCGAATTTTTATCCCGTGACCGGTGATGGAGCTGAGCGCGGTTGTTCGCCGTCCCAGCTTTCCTTGATGAAGGCTTCGAAGAAGTCCGAAAAGGTCGCGACCCTAAGGGGTAACTGCTCATAGGGCGGGTAGTAGAGCGTCAGCCAAATTTCCGGTGTGCTCCATCCCGGCAACACTTCGACCAGTTTGCCCGCGTACAGGTCTTCCTCGACGATGAAGCGCGGCAGAAGCGCTATTCCCTCGCCGGCAACAGCGAGCCGGCAGAGGAAATCTCCGTTGTTGATCGAGAAACGGCCTTTGGCTTCGACCGTTCTCACCTGGCCGGGTCGGCTTAGCTCCCAGGTCTCAGTTTTTAGTTGGTCATGGTAGCTCAAACACTCCAGTGTCGTCAGATCCTCGGGCGTTTTCGGGGTGCCGTGACGATCGAGGAATGACGGGGAAGCCACAAGCAGACGCGACACGGGGCGGATCTTCCGCCAGATTGTCGATTTATCCGTCGGTGGACCCGAAATGCGGATCGCCAGATCGTAATTCTCCTGGACGATATCGATGAAATGGTCCGAGAGCTCGATCGCGACGCTGGTACGCGGATGGATGATCGAGAACTGCGACAGTACCGCCGGTAGAACCTTCATGCCGAGCGACATCGGCGCCGATACACGAAGGGAGCCTGCCGTCACCTTTTGAAGGTCCTTGGTCTCCTCCGTTGCGCGGGCCAAGCCTTCAACGAGAGGGGCGACACGGGCCGCATAGGCTGCGCCAGCGGACGTAAGGGAGACCTTCCGCGTGGTCCTCAGCAGGAGCTGAATCCCGAGCTGATCCTCGAGTGTGGAGATGGTGCGTGTGACCGAGGCTGGAGTCATGCCGAGAAGGCGCGCCGCCGCGCTGAAGCTGCTTTGGTCAGCGACAGTCAGAAAGGTCCTGATGGCTTCGAGTTCGCCCATCGGATTGTTGCTCCCAATGAAATAATATCCGCAATATTACAGCTATTCTCAACCGAAAAGCCATTACCCATATTCGATCCAACAGAACAAAGCCGGCGTGATTGCCGGGAAAGGATCAGAGCCATGCTTACCCAGATCAAAGGCCTGCACCACGTTACCTCGATGGCTGCAGATGCCCAGGAAAACAATGACTTCTTCACCAAGACGCTCGGTCTGCGCCGCGTCAAGAAGACCGTCAACTTCGACGCTCCCGATGTCTATCACCTGTATTATGGCGACGAAGTCGGTAATGCGGGATCGGTCATGACCTATTTTCCATTTGCCAACATGGGCAAGGGTGGTCGCGGAGCGGGTGAAGTCTCTGAGACCGTGTTCTCGGTGCCGAAGGGCACACTCGGCTTCTGGCAGGAGCGCCTGTCGAAGGAAAGTGTGAAACAGCTCGGCTCCTATTCGCTCTTCGGGGAAGACCGTCTGCGCTTTGCCGGTCCCGATGGTGACGGTTTTGCTCTCGCGGAAGTCGATGGTGACAACCGTCTTCCCTTCGCGGGTGGCCCGGTTGCGGTATCGGAAGGCATTCATGGCTTCCGCGGCGTGACCATGCGTCTTCGCGATGAAGGTGCCACCGGAGAACTCCTGACATTCATGGGCTATCAGCCGATCGACAGGCAAGGCGAATTCATCCGTTATGCCGTACCTGGCGGTAACGGTGCCGACTATATCGATCTCGAAGTTCTGCCGGGTGCTTCGCGTGCCATGCAGGGTGCCGGTTCGGTCCACCACGTCGCGTTTGCAGTCGAAGACCGCGCGGCGCAGCTCGAAGTGCGAAAGGCCCTGCTCGATACGGGTTACCAGGTGACACCGGTCATCGACCGTGACTACTTCTGGGCGATCTATTTCCGCACGCCGGGCGGCGTGTTGTTCGAAATCGCCACCAACGAACCGGGGTTCAACCGCGACGAAGACACCGCCCATCTCGGCGAGGCGCTGAAGCTGCCGACCCGCTACCAGCCGCATCGCTCGCAGATCGAGGCCCATTTGCCCCCGATCCACGACTAATCGCACACGGCGGACGATGCCTGAATTCAAGGCATCGTCTCTGCCGCGGAGGAACTCTCATGGCAATTGACAGCTATATTCACCATTCTCAGGCCCCGCAGGGAGCCGCACCCCTCGTTTTCACCTTCCATGGTACAGGTGGAGACGAAAACCAGTTTCCGGGGCTGGTGAACCGGATCCTGCCGGAGGCAGGCATTGTCTCGCCGCGCGGAGATGTCTCGGAATACGGGGCTGCCCGCTTCTTCAAACGTACCGGGGAAGGCGTCTATGATATGGCCGATCTCGCCCGGCGGACCGTCCAGATGGCGGCCTTCGTCCGCGCCCACAAGGAGAAGCACCCGGGTCGACCGATTTACGGCCTCGGTTATTCCAACGGCGCCAACATTCTGGCTTCCGTCTTGTTCGAGGCACCAGAACTCTTCGACCGAGTCGTGCTGATGCACCCGCTCATCCCGTTCGATCCTCCGGCGCAGCCGGGGCTTTCGGATGTTGCGGTGCTCGTGACTGCCGGCCAGCGGGATCCGATCTGCCCACTGCCTCTTACCGAGCGACTAGCTGGCTATCTGGGAGCGCAAGGCGCGTCTGTGCAGACATTCCTTCATTCCGGCGGTCACGAAATCTCGCAAGCCGAAATCGATGCCGTCGCGGGCTTCCTGCAGAAGGCGTGACATGTAGACTTGAACGCAAAAGGCCCGCAGCAGATCTGCGGGCCCTTTGGTGTCATTGAAGCTCACCCGATCTGGATCAAGGCCTTGATAAGGCCTGACTTCTCTCTCGCCCAGCGCGGCAGATCCGTTGCAAGATCCGGAAGCGTCGTGCGGTGGGTGATCAGTTGGTCGATCGGTACGAGGCCATCCGCAATCGATTTGCGGACATGGTCAAAGTCTTCGCGTGTCGCGTTGCGGCTCCCAATCAGCATCATCTCGCGCTTGTGAAATTCAGGGTCTGAGAAAGTGATGTCTTCCTTCACAACACTGACAAGGACGAGGCTGCCGCCATGGGCGACGAAACGGAAAGCGCGCTCCATGGATGCGCGATAGCCTGTGGCATCGAAGACCACATCAAAGCCATCCCCCCCTGTCAGTTCCGCGACTGCTTCCTCAAGCGTATCATCAGCCAGCAGCCCCGATGCAAAGTTCAGGCGATCTGCTGCCATCGCCAGGCGCTCGCGGCTTGTGTCGAGCAGCGTTACCGCGTGGCCGGCAATGCGGGCAAAGATCGCGGTGCCGAGGCCAATGGGGCCGGCGCCGATGACAAGCGTGCGTGAACCCGAAGGCGCCATGGAACGGCGAACGGCATGTGCGCCAATGGCCAGGAACTCCACCGTAGCGGCGGCTTCCGGCGATAGGTCGTCTGCCGGATAAAGATTGCCGGCTGGAACCGTGATCTCCTCGCACATAGCGCCATCGGTGTGTACGCCCAGCACGCGAATGTTGGTGCAGCAGTTGGGCTTCTCCTTTCGGCAGGCGATGCAGGTGCCACAGGCGATGTAGGGATTGACGATGACCTTCGTGCCGGCGGTCAGGTGAACGCCTTCCCCCGCTTCCAAGACCGTGGCCGAGATCTCGTGACCCATCACGCGCGGGTATTCAAGGAAGGGATGCTTGCCTTCGAAGATGTGGTAGTCGGTCCCGCAAATGCCGACATGGCTGATGGCGATGCGCGCTTCACCCGCTTTCGGGTGCGGCGCCGAATCGCGATCGACGATTTCTAGACGGCCAGGTTCGACACACAATGCGGCCTTCATGCTGGTTCCTTTCGGCTGCCCGGCAAGGGTTCGGAGAAAATCGGGGATGTCATTCGCGACATCCCCGCCTCGGGAATTCTCACCGGCTTCCGCGACGGCGGAGCTGGTCGAAATAGACGATGAGGATGATCAGGGCGCCGGTGATGATACGTTGCCAGAACGAATTGACATTCATCAGGTTGGCGCCGTTGTTGATGGTCGCCAGGATGAAGGCGCCGAGAAGCGGACCCTGGACCGAGCCGACAGCGCCGAAGAGGCTCGTGCCGCCGATCACCGAGGAGGCGATGGCCTGGAGTTCCCAGCCCTCAGCCTGGGTGGCATTGCCAATCCCGATGCGTGAGGCGAGCAGGATGCCGACGAAGGCTGCGCAGGTCGAGGACAGGATATAGGCCATGTAGATGGTCCGGTTGACGTTCACACCGGATAGCCGCGCAGCTTCGCTGTTGGAGCCGACGGCAAAGAGATAACGGCCCCAGCGGCTCAGATGCAGGAAGACATAGGCCGGGATCGCCACCACGATGACCATCCAGAAGAGGCTCGGTACGCCCAGGAAATCGGCGCGGGCAAAGTTGGTGAAGGCCTCGTCACTGATCGAGATGGTTGACCCATTGGTGATCAACAGGCCGATGCCGCGCAGTGAGGTCAGCGTCGCCAGTGTTATGATGAAGGGTGGCAGGCCCATGCGCACAATGCCAAAGGCGTGGAACATGCCAATGGCAACGCCCATCAACAGCGTCAGAACGATGGCCAGCCAAACGGGCAGGCCGACAGAGAGCAGCCAGGCGATGATGACACTGGCAAAGCCGACCACCGCTCCGACTGACAGGTCGATGCCGGCGGTGATAATGACGAAGGTCTGGCCGACGGCCAGGATCGCTGTCATTGCGCCCTGACGCAGTAGATTGCTGATGTTATTCGGCGTCCAGAAGCTGTTTGTGGCAAAGCCGAGAAGCAGCCAGAGGAAGAGCAGAAGTCCGAGCAGCGTGAGGCTGAAGAGGATGCTCATGCCCCTCTTCGGTGCAACCTTGGTCTCGGTGGTGTCGATGCTCATTTCTGTCCTCCCAGTCGTCTTTTCATGTCTTTGTGTTCGGAGATCTCGTCTCAGACGCCGATCGCCTCAGTCAGCACGTCTTCATGCGATGCAGTCCGGTAATCATGGCTCGCCACGAGTTTGCCCTGGCGGAAGACGTGAAGGCGGTCTGCCAATTCGTAGACCTCGGGCAGGTAGGACGAGATCAAGATGATGCCGGCGCCCTGTTTGAGGAGTTCGGCAAAGAGGCGGTAGATTTCAGCCTTGGTCCCGACGTCGACGCCGACGGTCGGTTCATCGAAGATGAAGAGGCGGGCGCCATGGCTCAGCCACTTGCCGATGACGATCTTCTGCTGGTTGCCCCCGGACATTGCCGAGGCGAGCACACCGCGTGTCGGGGTCTTGATCTTGAGGTCGTTGATCTGCTTGTCGGCATTGCCTGCTTCGAGCTTCGGGCTGATGGTCAGGCCCCGGCTCAGGCGGCCGAAAACCGGCAAATTGATGTTGAGGCCGATCGGCAGGTTCAGGCAAAGCCCCTGGTCGCGTCGGCTTTCAGGCGCCAAGGCAATGCCGAGGTCCATTGCCTTGCGTTCGGTGTCGATGGTGACCTTCTTGCCGTCCCAGAAGATGTCACCGGCTGTCGGCTTGTGGCGGCCATAGAGCCCGAGCGCAAATTCGCTGCGGCCAGCGCCGATCAGGCCATAGAGGCCGACAATCTCGCCTGAGCGGACGGCAATCGACACATCCGAGAAGCCTGGGCCGGACAGGCCTTTGGTCTCCAGGATGGTCGCGCCGATCGGCAGCTTTTCCTTGTGGTAGATCTGCTCGATCGAACGATTGATCATCAGGGAGATGAGTTCGGCATCGTTCGTCTCGCCGATCAGCCGGGTGCCGACATGGGTGCCGTCGCGCAGGACCGAGACGCGGTCCGCCAGTTCGAAGACTTCTTCCATGCGGTGGCTGATATAGACAATCGTCACACCTTCGGACTGCAGGCGGCGGATGAGGCGGAAGAGCTGGGCCGATTCCTGGCGCGTGAGGTAGGCGGTCGGCTCATCGAAAATCAGGAAGCGGATACCGCGCATGGCGGCGCGGGCTGTGGCGACGAGCTGTTGCTGGCCGATCGTCAGATTGCCGAGGGTTTCCCCGGCCGGTAGGTTGAAGCCTAGGTCGTCAAGGACATTCTGGGCGGCTGTCGTCATGGCACGCTTGCGCATGATGCCGCCTGATGACATCTCGTCGCCGAGGAACATGTTTGCGGCGACGGAGAGATGCGGGCAGAGAACGACCTCCTGGTGCACCGCATTGATGCCGCGCTGGATCGCCTCGTTCGGCGTAGCAAGCGCAACCGGCTTGCCGCACCAGCGGATTTCGCCTGAAGTGCGCGGAATGACGCCGGTCAGAAGTTTGATGAGCGTGGATTTGCCGGCCCCGTTTTCGCCGACGATGGCGTGGATCTCTCCGGCGAGGAAGGTGACGGTCGCGGGCTTCAGCGCCTCGACGGCCCCATACTTCTTTTGCAGGCCGATGAGCTCCAAGATCGGCGTTCCCGGCGGAATGCGATCGGTCTCCAGCAGTTCCGGCTGGCCGTCGTGCCGGTGGCTCACATCGTGCAGCGAAGTCATGTCATTCCTCCCGTCCTATGGCGAAAGCGGCCGGCGCCTCCTGCGCCGGCCGTTTCCGGTCCGGCACGCGCAGCAGGTGCCGCGCGTGCCGAGATCTCGATCAGTTGACCTTCGGGTTCAGAAGGGCGTCGATCTTCGGATCGGCCATATTGGCCTTGGTCACCAGGTTCGCGCCGGTGTCGACGAAAGTTTCGACCTTTTCGCCCTTCGACACGGCGAGAGCGGTTTTCACGCCGTCGTAGCCCATGCGGTACGGATCCTGGACGACTAGGCCTGCGAGAACGCCTTCCTTGAGGAAGCCGACGGTCTTCTCATCCGAATCGAAGCCGATGACCTTGATCTTGTCACCGAGCTTGTTTTCGGCGATCGCCTGGCCGACGCCCTGGGCCATGATCAGGTTCGAGGCGAAAACACCGACAAGGTTCGGGTTGGCAGTGATCAGGTCGGTCATCATGTTGAGGCCGGTGGTTGCCTGGCCGTCAGCATATTTGTCGGCGACAACAGTCAGACCCGGATACTTCGTCTTGATCTGATCCATGAAACCTTCACGGCGCTGATCGAGCGAGCCGACGCCCGGCAGGCTGGTGATGATGGCGATTTCGCCTTCTTCCTTGCCTGTTGCTTCCTTGATCGCCGCAGCAAGACCGTCAGCGGCGATGCGGCCGCCCTGGACGTTGTCGGTGGTCAAGAACGAGGTGAAGGCCTTGGAATCGGCGCTGGAGTCGATACCGATGATCGGAACGGACTTAGCGGCTTCATCGATCGGCTTGCCCAGCGCCTTGAACTCGGTCGGCGAGATGACGACGGCGGCCGGCTTGCCGGCGACGGCGTTTTCGAGAATGCTGATCTGGCCGTTGATGTCGGATTCAGATTGGGCACCCAGTTCCGGTACGCTGACACCGAGATCCTTGCCTGCGGCGCGGGCGCCGGCGAGCACGATCTGCCAGTAGAAGGACGTGGTGTCCTTGACGATGATCGGGATGGTCACGTCCTGGGCGAAGGATGCGGCCGGCATCATCGACGTCATCATTGCTGCGCCGGCGATCCCCATCAGGGCGCGGCGAGTCATGCTCTTCAGAATGGTCATTGTGGTTCTCCTCTCAACGCGTCCTGTTCCTCCGGTGAGATCGGCCCGCAGTACGCAACCAGGTCGATCTTTATCGATAAAAAACATTTTATCGAGGCACGCTACTCCAGCAATCTGGAGAATGCAAGGGGCAAAAGACGGCTCCTCCGAACCCCTCAGGCCCTGAAAATCAAGGCTTTCGCGCGCAGCTCACACCCTGTGCACTTCCTCCGGGTAGACGACGCCCTTCTTCAGGATAACGTTGCCGTAGATCCTCAATTCTGTCGTTGCGACGATATAGGCGGCTGTCTGCGCGCGTTCGTAAAAGGCGAAGCGTTCGAGACTTTCGAGCCTGAAATCGCCGGCCAACCGCGTGATCAGCGACTGGAATTCGGTGCAGATTTCGGGGACAGCATGCGGGTCGCCGACGACCTGCATGCGCCAGGCCGCATCTTCCACGAACTGGTCGAGCGGCATGTGAGCCAGGATCGCTTCAAGGACTTCCACAGCGCCGACGCCATCGGCACGGATGACCGGCGGACCGATGGTTGAGGCCGGGAAGTTGCCATCGGCAATGACGATCTCGTCTCCGTGTCCCATTGTGGCAATGGCGTGCAGCAGATCGGGACCAAGCAGGGGATGGATGCCTTTCAGCATGGTCTGCTCCTATTCCCGGACCGGCGCATCGCCGAGCGGTGGTGCGACGAGCGTGTGGGCGTCAAACGGGGTGAAGGCGGAAGCCGGCAATTCTTCGGTTGTCAGGGCCATGTTCCGGTCCAGGCTTTCGGGTTTCGCTGTGCCGATGATGACGGAGGCAACTGCCGGATGGTGGAGCGGGAACTGCAGAGCAAACTGTGCGAGCGGCTTGCCGGCCTGGGCGGCAAGCGCTTCCATGGCCCGGACCTTTTCCAGAATCTCTTCCGTGGCCGGTGTGTAGTCGAAATGCGCGCCCGGGACGGCGCCTGTTGCCAGGATTCCGGAGTTGAAGACGCCGCCTGCAGTGATCGAGGTGCCGCGTTTTTCGCACAGCGGGAGAAGTTCCTCGACGGCAGAGCGATCGAGGAGCGAATAGCGGCCGGCCATCAGAATGACGTCGATGTTGATATCGGCCATCATCTCCAAGCATGCTGGCACTTCGTTGACGCCAAGGCCGAAGGCCTTGATCGCGCCCGAGGATTTCAGCTGGTCGAGAGCCTTGTAGCCGCCGTCGCGCAACTGCTTCACATAACGGTCGTTGACTTCGCGCCCGTGGGTATAGACGCCGATATCGTGGACATAGAGGATGTCGATGCGGTTCAGGCCAAGGCGTGCATAGCTGAAGTCGACCGAACGCATGATGCCGTCATAGCTGTAGTCGTAGACCAGCTTGAAGGGGAGCGGATCGACGAAGCCGACATTCGGGATCTGGTCCTTCGGCACGGGCGCCAGCAGGCGACCGACCTTGGTGGAGAGCACATAGCTGTCCTCCGGCTTGTCGCGCAGGAAGTCACCGACATAGCGTTCCGCCTGACCGAAACCGTAATGCGGCGCCGTGTCGAAATAGCGGATTCCGTGATCCCAGGCCGTCTGCAGCGTGGCGATGCCGACATCGCGGGGGCAGGGGCGGTAGAGGCCACCAAGCGGTGCCGTGCCGAAGGAGTATTCGGTCACTTCGAGGGCGGTTTTGCCGATGCGTCTCGTCTTCATGCTGATATCCGGATCCCTGTTGTCGAGGTCAGAGCGTGGCACCGAGGTGCCATGGCACGAATTCATTGTCTCCGTAGCCGAAGAGCTCGCTCTTGGTCTTTTGACCCGAAGCGGTCTCGATGATCAGGTCGAAGATGTCACGGCCGAGGCCTGAGACGGTGGCATCGCCCGTGGCAATGACGCCGCAGTCGATATCCATGTCTTCCTCCATGGACTGGTAGAGCGCGGTATTGCTCGTCAGCTTGATCGAGGGCACGGGGCGTGAACCGAAGCAAGAGCCGCGGCCCGTGGTGAAGGCAATCACGTTGGCGCCGCCGGCCACCTGGCCTGTCGCCGAGACCGGGTCGTAGCCGGGCGTGTCCATGAAAACGAGGCCGTGTTCGGTGACGCGTTCGGCGTAGTTGTAGACGGCAGTGAGCGGCGAGCGTCCGCCCTTTGCGACGGCGCCGAGCGACTTTTCGAGAATGGTGGTAAGGCCACCCTTCTTGTTGCCGGGTGAAGGATTGTTGTCGAGCGAGGCGCCGTGCTGGGCAACATAGGCCTCCCACCAGGAGATCAGCCCGTCCAGCTTGACCGCGACCTCCTCGTTGACCGCACGGCTACGCAGGAGGTGTTCGGCGCCGTAGATCTCCGAGGTTTCGGAGAGGATGGCCGTACCACCGGCACCGGCCAGGATATCGACGGCAACGCCGAGCGCCGGATTGGCGGTGATGCCGGACAGGCCATCCGAACCGCCACATTGCAGGCCGACGATGATCTCGCTGACGGAGATCGGTTCCCGGCGCATCGTGCCGACTTCCGCTGCGATCTCCTTCAGGATCGACAGGGCATTTTCAACGGCACGACGCGAGCCGCCGGCGTCCTGGATGTTGAAGTGACGCTTCGACGCGCCGGTGCCGCTCTGACCGTAGAGCGTCAGCTGGTTCACTTCGCAGCCGAGCCCCACCATCAGCACGCCGCCGAAATTCACGTGTCTCGTGTAGCCGGCTATCGTTCGGTGCAGTGTGCGCATGCCGTCGCCGGTCGAGCTCATGCCGCAGCCCTGGTCGTGGACGATCGGGACAAAGCCGTCGATACCCTCGTAATGCGGCAGGATCGTCCGGTTTGCCGCATCTGCGATGGCGCGACAGACCGTGGTGGAGCAGTTCACGCTGGCGATGATGCCGATGTAGTTGCGGGTCGCCGCACGCCCATCGGCGCGGCGATAGCCCATGAAGGTGCGGGTCTTGTCAGCAGTCGTTGCGGCTTCCGGCTGGGCGAGGCCACTCACAGAAAGGCGATCTTCATCGAAGGCGAGATTGTGGGAATGGACGTGCTCACCAGCTGCGATGTCTATGGTCGCGCGGCCAATGGCCTGGGCATATTTAACGACCGGCTCGCCCTGGCGGATGGCGCGGACCGCCACCTTGTGGCCAGGATCAATCTTCGTTGCTGCCGGTGCACCGCCCGGCAGAATATGGCCAGCTTCGATGGCAACTGTGGTCACGGCAACATTGTCGTCCTGCGAGAGCAGGATGCAGGCTGGTTTCGACACCCGATGTTTCTCCCATGTGTCCGGCGATACCGGATCCTGTGTTTTGTCTTTTATCGGCAATAGACAGTTTCCCGTCAATGGGTATGATATCGATAAAGAACAATTTGCTCCAGCACGGAGCAGGAGGAACTGAGGCCCGAGACAAAGGGAGGACGGCCGCCACATTCGGCGGTTTTCGTTGCACGCGGCCGCGACTTCGGCCAAGAGGCGAATGTTTCAAATGCCGCCTTCCATCAACTAGGCAGATCCATGGCCAAGCAGAATACCGTCTTCAAAGACGCCTATAACCGTACGCTGAAACTGATCGAGGAAACGGATGCGCTTCCCTCGGAGGCGGAGCTTTGCGGTATGCTGAGCGTCAGTCGCACGACCGTGCGCGCGGTGTTGACCCGCCTCGGCGAAGTTGGGTTGGTCGCTTGGGACAAGCGTTCAAAAACGGTCCTGCGGCGACCGGTTGTCGGAGATTACTTTCCCGATGAAGAGACAAATTCCCTGTCCGATATCATCGAGCGAAGCTTCATGCGCCGTATTCTTGCCGGTGGTGCGCAGCCGGGTATGCAGATCAACGAGCTGGAACTCGCGCGCGAGATTGGCATCGGTACCACCAGTGTGCGAGAATTCCTCATTCGCTTCAGCCGGTTCGGGTTGATCGAAAAGCGTCCCAACAGTCATTGGGTGCTGAAGGGTTTCACCCGGGAGTTCGCGCTCGAACTTACAGAAGTGCGCGAGATGTTCGAGCTTCGGTCGGCAATGAGCTTCGTCAAGTTGGCAGAAGAGCATCCGGCCTGGGAAGAATTGAGGAAAGTCGAAGCGCAACATCATGCGCTGCTGGGCGACATCGACAACCGCTACACGGACTTTTCCGAACTCGATGAGCGCTTTCACCTGCTGGTCCAGAAGGCATCGAGCAACCGCTTCATCATCGACTTCTACGACATTATCGCCATTGTCTTTCATTACCACTACCAGTGGAACAAGACGAATGCGCGTGCCCGGAACCAGCGGGCGCTCGAAGAGCATCTCGATTATATCCGTGCTCTCTTTTCGCGCGATCCCTCATCAATCGAGAGGGCGTGCCGTCAGCATCTGAAATCGGCGCGCGAGACATTGCTACAATCCATCCAGGAGACCGCCTGAGCCATGACGACACCCATCCTGCAATTCGGTACCAGTCGGTTCCTTCAGGCCCATGCCGATCTCTTCGTCAGTGAAGCCCTGGAGGTGGGAAAGGCGCTTGGATCGATTACCGTGGTCCAAACGAGCGGCGATCCCGCGCGCGCCGGTCGGATTGGTGCCTTGTCGGCCGCAACCGGCTTTCCCGTTATCATCCGGGGCCTTGAGGATGGCATTGCCATCGAGCGCGAACTGCGTGTGCGGTCGGTCACCAGGTCCCTCTCAACCGCCAGCGACTGGGCTGAAGTAGCCCGCGTCTTCGTCGAGGAGGCGAGGGTCGTGATCAGCAATACCGGAGACAAGGGATATGCCCTCGTCGAAGGTGACAGCCTCGATGGCGTGCCGCGATCATTTCCCATGAAGCTTCTGGCGCTTCTTCATGCACGCTTCCGCAGCGGCGGCGCATCGCTCACCATTCTGCCATGCGAGCTGATCTCGCGGAATGGCGAGGTTCTACAACGGGTGATCCTGGACCTTGCAAGTCGACATGTTGCCGATGTGAACTTCCAGTCCTGGCTGTCGGATCGTGTCATCTGGGGCAATACCCTTGTCGATCGCATCGTCTCGGAGCCGATCGAGCCGGCAGGGGCGATCGCTGAACCCTATGCAATATGGGCGATCGAGCGTCAGCCGGGGCTCACGCTTCCCTGCGAACATCCTTCCATCAAGGTCGTTGAGGATCTGACGCCCTATGAAAGGCTTAAGCTGCATATCCTCAATCTTGGTCACACCGTTCTTGCCGATCGCTGGCAGAGAGAAGGGCGGCCCGAGGCCGAATGTGTGAAGGATATTCTCGCGGATACCGCGATCCGTTCCGATCTTGAACGCATATACCGTGACGAGGTGGTGCCTGGTTTCCGGGTCCATCACCTCGGCAAGGAAGCCGAAGTCTATGTCGAGACGACTCTGCAGCGTTTCCTCAATCCCTATCTGGACCATCGCCTACGTGATATCGCGGGAAATCATGCGGAAAAGATCGTCCGCCGCATCATCGGGTTCCAGCAATGGTGCCCGGGTGTTCCGATGCCGCGATTGTCTGAAATTGCTGCCCGCTAGAAAGTGCGCACTCAGGCCGGAGGCAGGCCCTTGGACCGCATCCGGCGGCGAAACGCGGTCGGCTTTTCCATGAAGCGGCTGCTAAATGCCTCGTAAAATCGGGACACCGAACCGAAGCCGCTTTCGAAAGACACGTCGGTGATCGAAAGATCCGTCGAGATCAGCAGTGACTGCGCGGTGTCGAGGCGATGGCGCACAATCGCCTGATTGATCGTGTGCCCGACGGCACGCTTGAAGATTGACATCGCGTAGTTCGGATGCAGGTTTACGGACCGACCGACGTCTTCTGCGGAAATGTCTTCCAGTGCATGTTCGGCGACGTAGCGAAGCATGCGTTCGATGTGATCGAAGCGCTCGCTTTCGCTGGCATTGAAGCTTGCTATCGCGGAACCTTCTTCGCGCAGATCGCGCCAGCCGTCGCGCTCGATCCTGAGAACGCGCGCGGTGAGTTCGTTGCGGACGATCTCTGCGAGACCTTTGTCACCCGACAAAAGTTCATCGCGCCACCGCATGAAGATATCCCTGTCATAAGGTCTCAGTTCCAGCGCCTCGATCATTGCGCCGCGGAAGACGGCGTCCCGAAACCGCTCGAGATTGGCAAGGCCGAGAAAGACCGACATCGGGATGTAGAGGCAGATGAAGGTAGTCTCTTCGCGGCGATCGATCACCTGGTGGGGTATCATGCCCCAGAACAGGCAGAGGCGCCCCTCGTTGACGGTCAATTCGCGACCGTCGAACCAGTAGGTCATTTGGCCGGACAGCACGAAATTGAGTTCAACCTGACTGTGCATGTGAGGGCCTGCCATGCGGTGGACCGTCAGGCATTCGCCGGCGCAAAATCGATGATCTCCGAAGATGACAAGCGGGTGTCGTGGGTCATGTTCCGGATGCACCGGAACGGATTCATCTAACAATAGAGGCTTCAGTTGTTCCAATCTTAGGATCCCGGAAAAGTTCTGCCAAAACTCGGTAGAATATTACGGGTTTGGGGAGGATGATCAAGCCGAGCTGAGAATTCTGCTCGGGTGGGATCCCGCGCGCAAGCTCCGCACATGCCATGCATCACGGTCATAGGGAGGAAAACATGACCTTTTTCAAAAGCCTGAGCAGCCTTGCTCTGGGTGCTGCCCTTCTGTCGTCCACCGCGTTTGCCGGTGAAATCGTGCTCAATTCCGACCATTCCGATCCGGCGCCGAAGAAGGCGATGGAAGAGCTGATCGCCGATTTCCAGAAGGCCAATCCTGATATCACGGTCAAGTGGAACAACTTCGACCACGAAGGCTACAAGTCCGCCATCCGCAACTTTCTGACCGCTGACGCGCCCGATGTCGCCGCATGGTATGCCGGCAACCGGATGGAGCCTTTCGTCAAGGCAGGTCTCTTCGAAGACGTCACGGATGTCTGGGAAGCCAATGGCCTGAATGATCAGCTGAAGTCCGCGTCTGCCTCGATGACCATCGACGGCAAGAAGTGGGGCGTCCCCTACACCTATTACCAGTGGGGCATCTACTATCGTAAGGACATCTTCGCCGAACAGGGCATCGCCCCGCCGAAGACCTGGGCCGAATTCCTGGCGGCTTGCGAAAAGCTGAAGTCTGCTGGCGTCACCCCGATCACCATCGGTACCAAGGCTCTGTGGCCGACTGGCGGCTGGTTCGATTATCTCGATCTGCGCGTCAACGGCTACGAGTTCCACATGGAGCTGACCTCCGGCAAGGTGCCCTATACGGATCCGCGCGTGAAGGCCGTGTTCGAAAAGTGGGGTGAGCTGGTCAAGGCCGGTTACTTCAACGAGAACCACGCCGCGATCGACTGGCAGGATGCCATCCCACAGATGGTTCAGGGCAAGGCTGCCATGTATCTGATGGGCAACTTCGCTGTCGCCACGATGAAGGACGGCGGCTTGAAGGAAGAGCAGATCGGTTTCTTGCAGTTCCCGGAAATCACCGCCGGTATTCCGATGTCCGAAGAGGCTCCGACCGACACGTTCCACATCCCGTCGGGCGCGAAGAACAAGGAAGATGCGAAGAAGTTCCTCGCCTACCTCGCTTCGCCTGAAGCCCAGACGAAGATGAACGCGACGCTCGGTCAGCTGCCGGTCAACAACAAGGCCGAAAAGCCAGCGGATCCGTTCCTCAAGGCCGGCTTCGAGATGCTGTCCAACGCCCACGCACTCGCGCAGTTCTATGACCGTGACGCCAATGCCGAAATGGCAAAGGCCGGTATGGAAGGCTTCCAGGAGTTCATGGTCAAGCCCGACAGCCTGGACAAGATCCTGGAGCGGTTGGAGAAGATCCGCGCCCGCGTCTACAAGTAAGCCTTAGAGCTCCCTGCGCCGGATGCTGTGGTCTTCTTGGCCATGGCATCCGGTTGCCTCTCCCCGTTTTCTCAGAGGTGCCGCCATGCGCAACACCGTTCCGTCGACTTCCGGCTTCTGGAAGCGCAACCAGCAGACACTGGCGCCGTTTCTCTTTCTGGCGCCGGGCCTCCTGATGTTCCTGGTCTATGTGCTTGTGCCGATCTTTGAATCGATCTGGATCAGTTTCCACGACTGGGACGGTCTGGGTGCCATGACCTGGATCGGCTTCGGCAACTATGTCGAACTGATCGACGACGACACCTTTTACACGTCGCTCTACAACAACCTGATCTGGCTGGTGCTCTATCTCCTGTCGATTCCGGCGGGTCTTGCGGCAGCACTCTTCCTCAACCAGACCGTCACCGGCATCCGGCTCTACAAATCGCTCTTCTTCTTCCCCTTCGTTATCAGTCAGGTCGTCGTCGGGCTGATGTTCACGTGGTTCTACGCGCCGGATTTCGGCCTCTTCTCAAAGCTCACGGAAATGCTGTTCGGCGAGCAGATCGCCGTTCTCGCCGACGAGCGCTACGTGACTTACGGCATCATCATTGCCGGGCTCTGGCCGCAGACAGCCTATTGCATGATCCTGTACCTGACGGGTCTCAACAACATCAATCCGGAGCAGGTTGAAGCCGCCCGCATGGACGGTGCCAAGGGGCTGAAGCTGCTCTGGTATGTGATCCTGCCGCAGCTGGCACCTGCGACCTTCATCGCGATGGTCGTCACCGTGATCGGCTCTCTACGTTCCTTCGACCTCGTGTCGATCATGACGGCCGGCGGCCCCTACGGCTCGAGCTCAGTCCTCTCCTACTTCATGTATGAGCAGGCGCTCTCCGAATACGGCTTCCGCATGGGCTACGGCGCGTCGATCGCGGTCGTGCTGTTCCTGATCATGATGGTCTTCATCTCGCTCTTCATCGTCCGCATGCTCGCTCAGGAAAGGAACGCCTGATGTTCCCCACTCCGATACAGAAGGCCTCGCCGTTTGTGCAGATGGCCTACAAGATCCTGCTGCCGGTCGCGCTCTTCCTCTGGCTCCTCCCGCTGATCGGCGTCGCCATCACCTCGGTGCGCCCTGCGAGCGACCTTGCAGCCGGCAATTATTTCGGCATTCCCTCGGGTTTCGCCGGTTTCGAGAACTATTCGGCGGTCTTCAACAACTCGCCGATCGGCTACTACATCCTGAACTCGTTCAAGGTGACGATCCCGACGGTGATCGGCGCGGTGGCGCTGTCCTGCCTCACCGGCTTTGCGCTGGCGGTCTACAAGTTTAAGGGCAATCTCGTCCTCTTCTTCATGTTCGTTGCCGGCAACTTCATCCCGTTCCAGATCCTGATGGTTCCAGTGCGTGATATGACGCTGCGCGCTGGTCTCTACGACACCACGATGGGCCTCGTGCTCTTCCATGTCGCCTTCCAGACCGGTTTCTGCACGCTGTTCATGCGCAACTTCATCAAGGGTCTGCCCTTCGCACTCATTGAATCGGCCCGCGTCGAGGGTGTCTCGGAATGGCGGATCTTCCGCTACATCGTGCTACCGCTGATGCGCCCGGCGATCGCCGCGCTCTCTGTCCTCATCTTCACCTTCGTCTGGAACGACTACTTCTGGGCGACGGTTCTCGTGCAGGGTCAGCATGCCATGCCGGTGACCGCCGGTCTTTATTCGCTGAACGGACAATGGGTTGCTGCCTGGCATCTCGTATCCGCCGGCTCGATCGTCGCGGCCCTGCCGCCGGTCGCGATGTTCTTCCTCATGCAGCGCCACTTCATCGCTGGCCTCACACTCGGAGCGACCAAGGGATGAGCGAAATCGTCATCATCGATTCGGGCCAGCTGGCCTTAAGCCTGCGCCTGCCGGAACTCGGCATGCCGGAAATCCTGTCTTTCGGCTCGGAACCTGTTGAACCCGACCCCCTGTTCGAAATCGAGCGTTCCAGCCGGGTCAACGGCATGGATATCGCCGTGCCCTCGAATGTGCTCCTGCCGGCGGGCGGCATGGGCTTCTTTGGCTGGCCGGCGATTGCAGGTCACCGCGGGGGTCGCGATTTCGTTGCGCAGTTCGGTGGCTGGACCGTCCTGCGTGACGGCAATCAGACGGTGCTGAAAGGTGTCGATTCGGTCGCCCGGCTCGGCATTGCCATCACGCTCACGGCGCATGATTCTGGCCTCATCTCGATGGCGACGGAGTTAAGCAATCTCGGCGACGCGGATTATCAGCTTGATCGCTGCATGGCGGCGACCTTCCTGGCACCGGCCGGCGATGTGCAGGTCATGAGCTTCACCGGCATCTGGGGTCGCGAATTCCAGACCCGCCGCGAGCTTCTCGGCAATGGCACCTGGATCCAGGAAAACCGGCGCGGGCGCACCTCGCATGATCGCTTCCCGATGCTGTTCATCGAGAGCGAAACCCAGATTTTCGGTGTCACGCTTGGCTTCAGCGGCAACCATCAGATGGTCATCGACCGCATCGATGACGGTCGACGCCTTGTCCATCTCGGAGAGCTCTTCGAGCCGGGTGAGATGATTCTCGCTCCGGGCGAAAGCTATGAAAGCCCGACGGCCTATGCCGGTGCCGATAGCGAAGACTTCCACGCCTTCGTGCGCGAAGAGCTGACCACCTGGCCCGGTGGCACCATGAGCCCGCGCCCGGTGACGCTGAACACCTGGGAAGGCAATTACTTCGACCACCAGATGGACTCGCTGAAAGCCCAGGCGACAGCGGCCGCCGAGCTTGGCATCGAGCGCTTCGTGCTCGACGACGGCTGGTTCGGCAAGCGCGACAACGACACCACGAGCCTTGGCGACTGGGATATCGATGCACGCAAATATCCCGAGGGACTGAAGCCCCTGGTCGATCATGTGACCGGGCTCGGCATGCAGTTCGGCATCTGGTTCGAACCTGAGATGGTGAACCCCGTGTCGGAGCTCTACAAGGCGCATCCCGATTGGGCGCTGACGATCGAGGGGCGTCCTATCCTGGAATCGCGTACCCAGCTGGTGCTCGACCTGACCCGTCCCGAAGTCTCCGATTATCTCTTCGGCAAGATCGACGCGGTGCTGTCCAACCATGCTGTCTCCTACATCAAGTGGGACATGAACCGCGATCTGACGCATGCGGCCGGTCGCGATGGCAAGGCGAAGACATCAGCCCAGACCCGCGCCGTCTATGCGCTGATGGACCGGATTCGTGCCGCTCATCCCGACGTCGAAATCGAAAGCTGCGCCTCCGGTGGCGGACGGATCGATTACGGTGCCTTGAAGCGCACCCATCGCGTCTGGACGTCCGATTGCACGGATGCGCTGGAGCGGCTGGAAATTCAGCGCGGCGCTTCGGTTTTCGTGCCGCCGGAAATTCTCGGCAGCCATATCTCGGCCTCGCCGAACCATCAGACTGGTCGCCGCCACACGCTTGCCTTCCGGGCGCTGGTGGCCATCGCCTATCATCTTGGTGTCGAGCTCAATCCGCTCGAACTCACCGATGCGGAGCGCGACGAACTCAAGGTCTATATCGAGACCTACAAGCGGCTGCGCGATCTCTTCCATGCGCCGGGCGCCAGCTTCCGCATGGAGCCGCTCGACGGTCGCTATGTCTGGGGTGCAGCTTCCGGCGAGAAAATCGTGGTGATCGTCGCGCAGGGTCCGCAGATGGTGGGCGAACAGCCAGCGCCTCTGCGTCTGCCCGATGAGGTCACTCAGTTCGGTGGCCAGTGGCGGATCAAGACCGTGTTGCCGGCAGAACCGCAATTCATCCGTATCTCCGAGGGCCAGAAAGCGCTGCTTTCCGGTGCTGTCACCTTCGCGCTTTCCAGTGCCGGACTTGCCGGCCTGCCGCTGCCGATGCTGACGCCTGAAAGCGCACTTCTGCTCGAACTCGAACCGATCAAGGGAGGCAAGACCCATGGCTGATGTAAGCCTGCGTGGCGTCAAGAAACAGTTCGGCGCCTTGAGCGTCATCAAGGGTGTGGATCTCGACGTCAAGGACGGCGAGTTCTGCGTATTCGTCGGCCCCTCCGGATGCGGCAAGTCCACGCTTCTGCGCATGATTGCCGGGCTTGAAGAGATCACCGAGGGATCGCTTGCCATCGGCGGCCAGGACATGACCAGCATCGGCCCGTCAGAGCGCGGCGTTGCCATGGTCTTCCAGTCCTATGCGCTTTACCCGCACATGACCGTCGAGGAAAACATCGGCTTCGGTCTGAAGATGACCGGTCATCCGAAGGCGATGATTGCGGAACGTACAGCCGCTGCCGCGAAGATGCTGCAGCTTGAGCCGCTTCTGCAGCGCAAGCCCGGCCAGCTTTCCGGCGGCCAGCGCCAGCGCGTTGCCATCGGTCGCGCCATTGTGCGCAATCCGGAAGTCTTCCTGTTCGACGAACCGCTCTCCAACCTCGATGCGGCGCTGCGCGTCCAGATGCGCACGGAGCTTTCCAAGCTGCATCAGGACCTGAAGGCGACAATGATCTACGTGACGCATGACCAGGTCGAGGCCATGACCATGGCCGACAAGATCGTCGTGCTGTCGGCTGGCCAGATCGAGCAGGTCGGTTCGCCGCTCGAACTCTACCACCGCCCGAACAATCTCTTCGTTGCCGGCTTCATCGGCTCGCCGAAGATGAATTTCCTGAAGGTTCAGGCCTCGACTGCCGACGGTGTTGCCGTGGTGCGCCTGCCCGGCGCCGAGATCTCGATCCCGACGCATGGGGCAAACGTTCCGGCCGGCGAACTGACCTTCGGCCTGCGTCCCGAGCATATCGATGCGACCGGCAAGGGCGATGTCGTGATCGAGGCGACCGTCAAGCTCGCCGAATATCTGGGCTCTGAGACGCTGTTCTTCGTCACGCTTGCCGATGGCTCGGAGCTTTCGGTGAAGGCCGATGGCCTGGCCAGCGAGAAGCCCGGCCAGACGCTGCGCCTCGGCATCAATGCCAAGGCCTGCCATCTCTTCGACAAGGACGGCAAGGCCGTCATCAATGGGGATCTGACACGATAATGCTGGGCGTCTGCTACTATCCGGAACACTGGGACGAAAGCCGGTGGAAAACCGACGCGCGCCGTATGCGCGAACTCGGCATATCCTTCGTGCGCATCGGTGAGTTTGCCTGGTCTCGTCTGGAGCCCTCGCGCGGCAATTTCACCTTCGAATGGCTCGATCGGGCGATTGACGTGTTGCATGAAGCGGGCCTTAAGGTCGTGCTCGGCACGCCGACTGCAACCCCGCCCAAGTGGCTGGTGGACGAATGCCCCGATATCATCCCTTATGACGAACAGGGCCGCCCGCGCGGCTTCGGTTCGCGCCGTCACTACACCTTCTCATCGGAAACCTGGTGGAAGGAAAGCGCGCGGATCGTAGAGATCGTCGCCAAGCGCTATGGCGAGCACCCCGGCATTGTCGGCTGGCAGACGGACAATGAATATGGCTGCCATGACACGACGGTTTCCTGGGGCCCTGAAGATCTGAAGAGCTTCAAGCGCTGGCTGCGGCTGCGCTACCAGTCGACCGACCAGCTGAACGAAGCCTGGGGGTCGGTCTTCTGGTCGATGGAGCTCAACAGCTTCGACGATGTCGCCCTGCCGAACCTCACTGTGACCGAGCCGAACCCGGCAACGCGTCTCGACTTCTGGCGCTTCCATTCGGATCAGGTCGCGGCTTACGACAAGATGCAGTGCGAGATCATTCGCAAGCATTCTCCAGGTCGCTGGATCACGCATAACTTCATGGGCTTCGTCTCCGATTTCGACCACTTCAAGGTCGGCGATAATCTCGATCTCGCCTCCTGGGACAGCTATCCGATCGGCTTCGTCGAGAAGTTCCCCTTCACCGAAGACGAACGCAATCGCTGGGCCGAAACCTCGCATCCCGATATCGCGCCCTATCACCACGATCTCTACCGCGCCGTCGGCAAGGGCCGCTTCTGGGTGATGGAGCAGCAGCCGGGTCCGGTCAACTGGGCGCCGTGGAACCCCGTGCCGAAGCCCGGCATGGTGCGTCTGTGGACCTGGGAGGCGCTGGCACATGGGGCCGATGTCGTCAGCTATTTTCGCTGGCGCCAGGCGCCGTTTGCACAGGAACAGATGCATGCGGGTCTGAACCTGCCCGGCCTCGACGAATGGTCGCCGGGCGGCAAGGAAGCCATGCAGGTCTCAGACGAGCTGGCCGCCCTCGGCGCGCTTCCCGAAACGAGCCGGGCACCGGTGGCGCTGGTCTTCGATTACCAGAGCTACTGGTCGACGATGATCCAGCCGCAGGGCAAGGATTTCCGCTACGAGGAACTGTGTTTCCGCTGGTACGAGGCCCTGCGCCATCTTGGCCTCAACGTCGATTTCGTCCGTCCGGGTGCGTCGCTCGAGGGCTATCCGCTGGTCGTCGTGCCCTGCATGACGGAAGTGAGCGAAGCCGCACGGGCCGAGCTTGAGAAGGCTAGGGGTGTCGTCGTGATCGGTGCGCGCACGGGTTCGCGCGACCGCAATTTCCGCATTCCGGAAAACCTGCCGCCTGGTCCACTGGGCGCACTCACAGGCAATCGCGTCATCCAGGTTTCCTCCATGCGTCCGGGGCTGTCGGATGGCATCTCCGGAGCAGTTTCGGGTCATGCGATCCGCTGGCGCGAATATCTGGAGACCTCGGCCTCGGTGCTCGCGACCTTCGACAACGGCGATCCGGCTCTCACCGAGAAGGGCAATGTGCTCTATCTTGCCTGCTGGGCGGACTCCGGGCTGTTGGCCGAGGTGCTGGAACTGGCAACGAAGAAGGCAGGCGTTGCGACGCTGCGCGTGCCCGACTTCATACGTATCCGTCGCCGTGGCGACCTCGTCTTCGCCTTCAACTACGGAACCGAGGACTGGGCGCTGCCAGCAGGTGCGGATCCGTTGCTCGGCGAGACTATTTTGAAACCGCAGGCGGTTGCCGCCTGGCGCACCTGAGATAAAGCATTCGGGGCCGGCATCACGCCGGCCCTTTGTTTTTGGTACCACCGATTTCCGGAACTCATCCATGGCTCGCCGGTTTGACCCTCGAACCCACACGAGGAGACAGACAAGATGGCCGATTATCCGACGCCTCCGTTTTCGCAGGACAAGGTCCCGATGCCGGGCCGAACCGCAGACATGAATCCAAGGCCCGACCATGGCGAGGAAAGCTACAAAGGCTCTGGAAAGCTTGAGGGCCTGAGGGCCATTGTCACCGGCGGCGATAGCGGGATCGGCCGCGCGGTTGCCATTGCCTATGCGCGGGAAGGCGCAGATGTGCTGATTTCCTATATCGAGGAAGACGAGGACGCCCGGGATACCGCGCGTTGGGTGGAAAAGGCCGGTCGCAAAGCCGTCCTGGTGCGCGGCGACATCCAGAATGCCGATCATTGCCGCGAGATTGTGGACATGGCGGTCCGCGAACTTGGCGGCGTCGACATTCTTGTCAACAATGCTGCCCATCAGGCGACATTCGAGGGCATCACTGAAATCCCGGATGAGGAGTGGGAACTCACCTTCCGCGTCAATATCCATGCGATGTTCTATCTGACCAAGGCTGCCGTGCCGCATATGAAAAACGGCGGTTCGATCATCAACACGGCGTCGATCAATTCGGATAGTCCGAGCCCGCATCTTCTCGCCTATGCGACGACCAAGGGCGCAATCCAGAACTTTACCGCGGGGCTTGCGCAGATGCTGGCGGAGAAGAAGATCCGGGCGAATACCGTGGCTCCGGGGCCGATCTGGACTCCGCTCATTCCGTCGACGATGCCGGAGGACAAGGTGAAGAACTTCGGTCAGCAGGTGCCGATGAAGCGCCCCGGCCAGCCGGCGGAATTGCAGACGGCCTATGTGATGCTCGCTGATCCGCTCTCCAGTTATGTGTCCGGCGCGACGATTGCAGTCACCGGTGGCAAGCCTATTCTCTAAGTCGGCCTTGCCTTTGGCGCGCAGCATGGCAAGTTGCGCGCCATGAACAAAGTGATCCTCATCGTTCTCGACGGGCTGCGCTACGACGTAGCCCGCTCCTGTCTCGGCTATATGGAAGGCTTAGTTGCTGCGGGCCGGGCCGATGTGCGCAAGCTGACCTGCGAACTGCCGGCCATGTCGCGGCCGATCTACGAGACCCTGCTGACCGGGCGCAAACCCGTGGACCATGGTGTGGTGAGCAATGGCGTGGTGCGCCGCTCGGTGGGGGACAATCTCTTCTCGCGGGTTCGTGCGCGGGGCGGCGTGACGGCAGCCGCCGCCTATCACTGGGTGTCGGAGCTCTATGTGTCCTGCCCGTTCGACCGGTATCGCGACCGCATTCTCGTCGATGGCACAGGCGATATCACCCATGGCGTTTTCTACTGGGACGATGCCTATCCCGACAGCCACCTCTTCGCCGATGCCGAATGGCTTGTCAGATCCAAGGCGCCCGATTTTCTCCTGCTGCACCCGATGAATGTCGATGATGCCGGCCACAAGCATGGGGGCGACAGCATCGGCTATCGGAACGCGGCCCGCATGCAGGGCGATCTGCTGGCGCCGCATGTGCCTGATTGGGTCGAGGCCGGTTACAGCGTCATAGTCACGGCAGATCACGGCATGGGCGATGACGGCAATCATGCAGGGCCGACACCGGAGGAAACGGAAGTGCCCTTCTACACGGTGGGCTTCCGGATCGAGAAAGCAGCCCTGTCGCAGCAGATCCAGATTGCCGGCCTTGCCTGCCGGTTGATGGACATCGATCCGGGTCAGATGCCCGCCTTCGAAGGCACCATCGAGCGCCTCTGAGACAATCTGTGCCTGATCCGGGTTGGCTGGCTGCCGTAATGGGTAGCACAGACCTGCAGGAGATCCAGATGTCCGACTTTTCCGGAATGACGTCCCTTAATCCCGGTTACGGCGCGCTTGTGCTCGGGGCGAGCGGTGGTATCGGCGGCGCCTTTGCCGCTGCCATCAAGGCTGATCCTGCCTGCGGTAGCGTGGTCGAACTCTCCCGCAGCCGCGACGGTTTCGACATCACGGATGATGCCTCTGTCGGCGCTGCGGCTGCCCGGTTCTCGGAAGCAGGCTACAAATTCGATCTCATTGTCTGTGCGACGGGTGCGCTTGTCATCAATGGCAATGGCCCGGAAAAGACGATCAAGGCGATCCAGGCCGATGTGATGGCGGCGCAGTTTGCGCTGAATGCGATCGGCCCGGCGTTGGCGCTGAAGCACTTCGCGCCTCTTCTTTCCAACGAGGGCAAGAGCGTGTTTGCCACGCTGTCGGCGCGGGTCGGTTCGATCGGCGACAACAAGCTTGGCGGCTGGATCTCCTATCGCTCGGCGAAATCGGCTCTCAACCAGATCACGCGCACCTCGGCGATTGAAATTGCCCGTCTCAGACCGAAGAGCGTGGTGGTGGCGCTGCATCCCGGTTCCGTCGATACCGGCTTTTCCGGCGGCTTCTCGAAGACGCATGACAAGATCCAGCCGACTGAGAGCGTCGCCATGATGCTCTCGGTGCTTGATGGACTTGAGCCGGCGCAGACCGGTGGCTTCTTTGCCTATGATGGCCAGCCGATCGAATGGTGAAGGCGCAGCGCATCCATCTCGTTCTCGGCGACCAGCTCAGTCATTCGCTGTCTGCGCTTGCCGATGCCGATCCGAAGACCTCGCTGGTGCTGATGGCGGAAGTCATGGACGAGGCGACCTATGTGAAGCATCACAAGAAGAAGATCGCCTTTCTCTTTTCCGCCATGCGGCACTTTGCTGAGGAGTTGCGGGAGAAGGGGTTCCAGGTCCGCTATGTCAGGCTGGATGATCCCCAGAATACGCAGAGCCTCAAGGGCGAACTGACCCGCACCCTTGCCGAGAGTGGCGCCTCTGCAGTCATCACCACGGAATGCGGGGAATGGCGTCTGGCCGAGGAGATGCGGGGCTGGGAAACTGTTCTCGGGGTGCCCGTCGAGATCCGCGAAGACGATCGCTTCCTCTGTTCGATCGAAGACTTCCGCACCTGGCGCAAGGGCCGCAAGCAGCTGCGCATGGAATACTTCTATCGCGACATGCGCCGGCGTCACCGGGTGCTGCTGGAGGGCGAGGAGCCGGTCGGCGGCAAATGGAATTTCGACGCCGAGAACCGCAAGCCGCCGGCTGCAGGCCTGAAAGGGCCAAAGCGGATTAGCCATAAGAAGGACCAGATCACGAAAGCCGTGCTGGCGCTCGTCGACGAGCGCTTTGCCGGCCACATGGGTTCGCTCGACCGCTTCGATTTTGCCGTGACCGCTGATCAGGCGGAGATGGAGCTGCAGCAGTTCATCGACGAGATCTTGCCCAACTTCGGCGACTACCAGGACGCGATGGTCAAGGGCGAGCCCTATCTCTACCATTCGCTCATCTCGTCCTACATCAACGCCGGATTGCTACTGCCGATCGATGTCATTCGCCGGGCGGAGGCCGCCTGGTTCGAGGGGCGGGCGCCGCTCAATGCCGTCGAAGGCTTCATTCGCCAGATCCTCGGCTGGCGCGAATATGTGCGTGGCATCTACTGGACGGAAATGCCTGATTATGCGGGTCTGAACCATCTCTCCGCCTCCCGCCCGCTGCCGCAGATGTACTGGACGGCGAAGACCGAGATGGCCTGTATGCGGGGTGCGATCGGCGACACCATCGAACATGCCTATTCGCATCACATCCAGCGGCTGATGGTGACAGGTAACTTCGCGATGCTGGCCGGGATCGATCCGGCCGCGGTCTGCGACTGGTATCTCGCCGTCTATTCCGATGCCTATGAATGGGTCGAATTGCCGAACACGCTCGGCATGGCGCTCTATGGTGACGGCGGGGTCATGGCCAGCAAGCCCTATGCCGCAAGCGGCAAATATATCGACCGGATGAGCAATTTCTGCGGCGGTTGCCGTTACGATCCGAAGCTGACGACCGGGCCGAAGGCTTGCCCGTTCAACGCCCTCTACTGGGATTTTCTCGATCGCAACACGGAAAAGCTGGGGCGCAATCCACGCCTTTCCAACATGTATGCGACTTGGCGCCGAATGGATCCGTTCAAGCAGGACGCGATCCGCAAACATGCCGTCCGAGTGCTGGAGACGCTCGATACGCTCTGAGCGATCCAGTCGACCTCAAATGGCTGGGCTTGGCTCTTCCTTGAGCAGGCCACTGGTCCGAAGCAGCGAGCTGAATCGGCCGCCGAGCGCGCTCAACTGGTCGTAATTGCCCATTTCGATGACCTTGCCGTGGTCGAGGAAGACGACGAGGTCGGCCTCGCGGATCGTCGAGAGCCGGTGGGCGATGATGAAGGTCGTGCGGTTCTTGCGCAGCCGGTCGATCGCCTCCTTCACGCGTGCCTCGGTCTCGACGTCGAGCGCGCTGGTTGCTTCGTCGAGCACCAGGATCGGCGCGTTCTTGAGGATCGCCCGGGCAATCGCGATACGCTGGCGTTCTCCGCCCGACAGGCGGTTGCCGCGTTCGCCGACATGGGTGTCGTAGCCGATCATGCGGCTTTCGATGAAGTCTGTTGCCGCAGCAGCCTCTGCTGCCTGAATGATCTCTTCTTCGGTCGCGTCTTCGCGGCCAAGGCGGATATTGTCCTTGATCGAGCGGTTCAGCAGGCCTGCGTCCTGGAAAACGGTTGCGATGGCATGGCGGAGCGACTTGCGGGTCACTTTGGAAATGTCCTGCCCGTCTACCAGAATCTGCCCGGACTGCGGCTCGTGAACCCGCTGCAGCAGATTGATCAGCGTGGTCTTGCCGGCACCCGTCGGACCGACAATCGCCACCGTCTGCCCCGCCTTCACGGCAAAGGACACGTCCCGGACACCCTGCGTGGTCGACGCGAAATCGAAACACACGTCGCGGAATTCGACATCGCCACGCACATTTTTGAGTTCGGTTGCGCCGGCGCGCTCTTCCCGCTCCTGGACCGCATCTTCCAGAAGATAGAAGTCTTCGAGCTTCGAACGAGCCTCGAAGATCTGGTTGACGAAGGTGATCATCTGGTCGAGGCGGGCGATGAGCAGGCCGGCAAAGCCGGTAAAGGCAATGATATCGCCCACCTTCAGTTCACCGCGCTGAACAAGCAGGGTTCCGATCACGAGGATAACCAGCATCGAAAGCGTCGAGGCAATGCGATTGAGCGCGCCGGCCAGCGCCCACCAGTCGAGGACCGGATACTGGGCCGACAGGAGCTTCGTCGTGTATTCCTTCAACGCTCGAGTCTCGGCCTCGATCCGGTTGTAGCTGTGCAGCACTGAAACATTGCTGATCGAATCGCTCACATGGGAAAAGACCGTATGGTAGTGACCCTCGACCGAAGCCTGGCCCTCCTTCGTCTTCACCATCACTGTGCGCCCGATGATGACATAGAGGATGGCAAGGACCACCAGAACCGAGGTCAGGCGCATGTCCATCGAGAAGGCGGTTGGTAGCAGCAGCGTCAGGGCGACGGCTGTTGCCAGATGTGTGCGCATGAATTCCAGCCAGAGACCGAAGAGGGTCTCGCCGGCGCGAAGCAGCGTATGGAGGGCATTCGACGTGCCGCGCTTGTGGTGCCAACTCAGTGGCATCGAAATGATCTTGGCGAACGATGCCGTCAGCAGGTCCGCACGACGACCATGCGCCAAGCGATCGGCCTGGCGTGCGACCAGAACATAGGCGACCGTGTTGAAGACTCCGAAGCATCCCCACAGGATCAGGATCTGAGTTGCGTCCCGTTTCTCCGAGATCGCATCGATGATCCGTCCGAACAGGATCGGCTCAATGATGGTGACGGCGGCCAACACAATGTTCGCGATCACGACCAGGGATACGCGAAGCCTGTAGGTCGCGAGATATTTCAATGCTTTGAAGTAAACCTGGAGCAGGGACACGCAATTACCTCCGGCTGGCGCGGCACGCGCCAATGCTGGGATTTACCATGTCGCTACCGCATCGGGTAGCGAAGCCTCGACTGCCTAACGCCGAGGAAGGCCGTGCGCAAGATACTGTCTGACAAACAGGAATTTGACACACTAATGGTTGCAAGATTCAAGCGCTCAGTTTTAAACTTCATCGGGCTCATTTTGACAATGAGCGCTCATATTGCATCCGGCATTCGACAAAGCGTTCGCTCGTGGCTTTTTAATGTTATTTCAGTGCTTATCTTTTGGGGGGGATTGGTGAATATAAACCAGTTGCTGCATTTTTTGGTCGTCATCGACGAATGCCGTTCTGCTTCCGATATCGTGGCGGAACTCGAAAAGCTCGTCCGTTCGTATGGCTTCGAATACTACGGAATTGTTCGCCAGCCCAAACCGGATGAAAACCCCATGCAATTGGTGCTGGCAGGTCATTGGCCCGATGGCTGGCCGCAACTCTATATTGCCAAGAAATATGTGTTGATCGACCCCACCATTCGTTATCTTGGTCAGGCGAGAGGTGGCTTTCGCTGGCGCGATGCTTTGCATGCGTTTCGTTCTGACCCTCATCGCAAGCGCATGGAGCGCATGCTGTCCGATAGCGTGCGTTACGGCCTGACGGACGGCTATATTTTCCCCGTCCATGGGCGTGGCGGATTGATGGGCAACATGACCGTTGGCGGCAAGCCGATCGATCTGTCGCCGATCGAGATCAGCCTTTTCGACGCGGTTGCCAAAAAGGCTTTCTGGCGTCTGCTTGAGTACAAGCATGGTGACCTGGCGGAAATCACCAAGCCTGTCGATACGCGGATGACACGTCGGGAGATGGAAGTTCTGAACTATCTTGCTGATGGTTTGACATCAAACGAGATCAGCCGAATTCTGAAGATCTCAAACCACACTGTCGACTGGTACATGAACGGCATTCAGGACAAGTTGAACGCCAAAAATCGTCAGCACGTGGTTGCCCTGTCCTTCAGACTTGGGCTTGTGACCTGACGATTCGGGATTTTTATTGGCTTCGATCAAGGGAAATTGAACTTCCTAAAACAACGCGCTATGACTTTTGTTCGCAGGTGCACAATGCCCTGGCATGTCGTTTGGGGAGATCGAATTGCCAATATCCAAGATCCTTGTCGCCAACCGTTCGGAAATCGCCATCCGTGTCTTTCGTGCGGCCAATGAGCTGGGCCTGAAAACGGTTGCCATCTGGGCCGAGGAAGACAAACTCGCGCTGCATCGGTTCAAGGCGGACGAAAGTTATCAGGTCGGGCGCGGTCCGCATCTGGCACGGGATCTCGGACCGATCGAAAGCTATCTGTCGATCGAGGAAATCATCCGGGTTGCGAAACTTTCCGGGGCTGATGCCATCCACCCGGGTTATGGCCTTCTTTCTGAAAGTCCCGAATTTGTAGAGGCCTGCAACGATGCAGGTATCATTTTCATCGGACCTCGAGCCGAAACCATGCGCCAGCTTGGCAATAAGGTTGCCGCCCGCAATCTGGCCATTTCCGTCGGCGTTCCCGTTGTTCCTGCGACCAATCCGCTGCCGGACGACGAGGCCGAGATCCATCGCCTTGCCGAAGAGATCGGCTACCCGGTTATGCTCAAGGCCTCCTGGGGCGGCGGCGGGCGCGGCATGCGCGCCATTCGCGACCCGAAGGACCTGCTGCGCGAGGTGACGGAGGCCAAGCGCGAGGCAAAGGCTGCCTTTGGCAAGGACGAAGTCTATCTTGAGAAGCTCGTCGAGCGCGCGCGACATGTCGAAAGCCAGATCCTCGGCGATACCCACGGGAACGCCGTTCACCTGTTCGAGCGTGATTGCTCTATCCAGCGGCGAAACCAGAAGGTGGTTGAGCGTGCGCCAGCACCCTATCTGTCGGACGTGCAACGCCAGGAACTGGCGGACTATTCGCTGAGGATCGCCAAGGCGACCAACTATGTCGGTGCCGGCACGGTCGAATATCTGATGGATGCCGATACCGGCAAATTCTACTTCATCGAGGTCAATCCGCGCATCCAGGTCGAGCATACCGTCACCGAAGTCGTGACGGGCATCGATATCGTCAAGGCGCAGATCCATATTCTGGATGGCTTTGCGATCGGCACGCCGGAATCCGGCGTTCCACAGCAATCGGATATCCGGCTGAACGGCCATGCCTTGCAGTGCCGCATCACGACGGAAGACCCCGAGCAGAACTTCATTCCGGACTATGGTCGCATCACAGCCTATCGCTCCGCTGCTGGCTTCGGCATCCGTCTCGACGGCGGCACCGCCTATTCCGGCGCGATCATCACGCGCTATTACGATCCGCTTCTGGTCAAGGTCACAGCCTCCGGCAGCACCCCGCAGGAGGCGATCAGCCGTATGGACCGCGCATTGCGCGAGTTCCGTATCCGCGGCGTCGCGACCAACCTGACCTTCCTCGAGGCGATCATCGGTCACCCGAGCTTCCGGGACAATTCCTACACGACGCGCTTCATCGATACGACGCCGGAGCTTTTCCAGCAGGTCAAGCGTCAGGACCGTGCCACGAAACTTTTGACCTATCTTGCCGATGTGACCGTCAATGGTCACCCGGAAGTGAAGGGACGCCCGAAGCCGCCGGAAGATGCGGCAAGACCCGTCATTCCCTTCATCGACAAGCAGATCCCGTCGGGCACCAAGCAGTTGCTCGATGAGCTCGGTCCGAAGAAATTCGGTGAATGGATGCGCAGCCAGACGCGCGTGCTGATGACCGACACGACGATGCGCGACGGGCATCAGTCGCTGCTGGCAACCCGCATGCGCACCCACGACATCGCGCAGATCGCTGGCACCTATGCCCGTGCACTGCCGGAACTGTTGTCCCTGGAATGCTGGGGCGGTGCGACCTTCGACGTGTCCATGCGCTTCCTGACGGAAGATCCGTGGGAACGCCTGGCTCTGGTACGTGAAAGCGCGCCGAACCTGCTTCTCCAGATGCTGCTGCGTGGTGCGAACGGCGTCGGCTACAAGAACTATCCCGACAACGTCGTGAAGTACTTTGTTCGCCAGGCGGCGAAGGGCGGCATCGACCTCTTCCGTGTCTTCGACTGCCTGAACTGGGTCGACAACATGCGCGTGTCGATGGATGCCGTGGCCGAAGAGAACAAGCTCTGCGAGGCGGCGATCTGCTACACCGGCGACCTGCTCAATTCGGCTCGTCCGAAGTATGACCTGAAATACTACACTGCACTGGCTGCCGACCTGGAGAAGGCCGGCGCGCATATCATCGCCGTCAAGGATATGGCAGGCCTGCTGAAGCCGGCGGCCGCCAAGGTGCTGTTTAAGGCGCTTCGCGAGGCGACCAGCCTGCCGATCCATTTCCACACGCATGACACGTCGGGCATTGCGGCTGCGACGGTGCTTGCGGCTGTTGATGCCGGCGTCGATGCCGTCGATGCCGCCATGGACGCCTTCTCCGGCAACACCTCGCAGCCCTGCCTCGGTTCGATCGTGGAAGCGCTGCGCGGTTCCGAGCGTGATCCGGGTCTCGACCCGCATTGGATCCGTCGCCTGTCGTTCTACTGGGAAGCTGTGCGCACCCAGTATGCCGCCTTCGAAAGCGATCTGAAGGGTCCAGCGTCCGAAGTCTACCTGCATGAAATGCCGGGTGGCCAGTTTACCAACCTCAAGGAGCAGGCGCGCTCGCTGGGTCTGGAGACCCGCTGGCACGAGGTGGCGCAGGCCTATGCCGATGCCAACCAGATGTTCGGCGATATCGTCAAGGTCACGCCGTCGTCGAAGGTTGTTGGCGACATGGCGCTGATGATGGTGAGTCAGGACTTGTCCGTGGCCGATGTCGAGAACCCGGCCAAGGACATCGCCTTCCCGGATTCCGTCGTGTCGATGCTGAAGGGCGACCTCGGTCAGCCCCCGGGTGGCTGGCCGGAAGCGCTGCAAAAGAAGGCTCTGAAGGGCGACGCAGCCTATACGGCCGTGCCGGGTTCGCTTCTGCCGGATGCCGATCTCGATGCCGAGCGCAAAGTGATCGAGGAGAAGATCGGGCGCGAGGTCTCCGACTTCGAATTCGCCTCCTACCTGATGTATCCGAAGGTCTTCACCGACTATGCGCTCGCGGCCGACACCTATGGTCCGGTCTCGGTCATTCCGACGCCGCAGTACTTCTACGGCCTGCCGGCTGGCGAAGAACTGTTCCTCGACCTGGAAAAGGGCAAGACGCTTGTCATCGTCAACCAGGCGATCGGCAACACCGACGACAAGGGTATGGTCACCGTGTTCTTCGAACTGAACGGCCAGCCGCGCCGCATCAAGGTGCCGGATCGCGTCCATGGTGCCTCGGGTGCTGCCGTCCGCCGTAAGGCGGATCTTGCTAACGCTGCCCATCTGGGTGCGCCGATGCCCGGCGTCATCTCGACCGTTGCCGTCGCCGCGGGTCAGGCCGTGAAGTCGGGTGACGTGCTGCTGTCGATCGAAGCCATGAAAATGGAAACGGCGCTGCATGCCGATCGCGATGGCACCATTTCGGAAGTCCTGGTGCGGATTGGTGACCAGATCGACGCGAAGGACCTGCTGATCGTCTATTCCGCCTGATAGACTGGGTCAGTGACCTACATCAAAACGCAAAAGGCCTCGCCGGATGATCCCGGCGAGGCCTTTTCGTTTTCGTTCAATGGTTGGCTTTACGTCGTCTTGGGACGGCGCGTGGCTTTCTTTGGCTTTGCAGGCGTCGCGGCAACCGTTTCCGTCGGCTGTGGTTCACCGTCGATTGTGATATCGTAGCCACTCGCCGTCCGCTTGACGTCGATCTCCACCTGACGGCCATCGAAGGAGACCGTCGACTTGTAGCCCTGCCAATGGTCCGGCAGGGCGGGATCAACATGGATGGCACCGGCCTTGCGGGTGACGCCGAGGATGCCTTCGACCGCAAAGCGGTAAAGCCAACCGGCAGATCCCGTATACCAGGTCCAACCGCCACGCCCGGCATAACCCTCGCCGCCGTAGATGTCTGCGGCCACGACATAGGGCTCGACCCGGTAGCGCTCGGCTGCGTCAGCATCTAGCGCGTGGTTGATCGGATTGAGCATCGTGAAGACGCGCCAGGCGTCCGCAATGCGGCCCGCCTTCAGCAGTGACAGGCCGAGCCAGATGGCCGCATGGGTGTACTGGCCACCGTTTTCACGTACGGCCGGCGGGTACGCGCCGATGTATCCCGGATCGAGCGTCGATTTCTCGAAGGGCGGTGTGAACAAGCGAACGATATCGTGTTTCTCATCCACAAGGCGTGACACGGCTTCATCCAGGGCTTTCGCCGTATGCTCCTGATCGCCGAGACCCGAGAGTACACTCCAGGACTGGGCCAGAGAATCAATCTGGCACTGGAGTGATTCATTCGAGCCAAGCGGTGCGCCGTTGTCGAAATAGCCGCGCCGATAATGCGTGCCGTCCCAGCCCACCGTTTCGAGCGCCGCCTTCAGCGTATCGACATGGGCGGCCCAGCGCTGGCGGCGTTCCTTGTCGCGGCGCTTGTCGGCATAGGGCAGGAAGTTGGTGAGCGTGCTGGCGAGGAACCAGCCGAGCCAGACGCTTTCGCCCTTTCCTTCGATGCCAACCCGGTTCATGCCGTCATTCCAGTCGCCGCCGAGGATCAGCGGCAGATCATGCTCACCGGTGCGTTCGACAGCGAGGTCGAGCGCTTTGGCTGCATGTTCGTAAAGGCTGACCTTGGTTTCGGAGGTGCCGGGCTGGAAGAAGGAATCGTGCTGTCCGGCTTCGAGGGCGGCACCCTCGATGAAGGCGAGTTCCTCATCGAGAATGGTCTCGTCGCCGGTCGCCGCGACATACTGGTCGATGGCATAGGCCAACCACACCACGTCGTCGGAGATCATGGTGCGGACGCCGGCGCCGGTGCGCGGCAGCCACCAATGCTGCACATCGCCTTCCGGGAATTGCCGGGAGGCGGCGTTGAGGATCTGCCGGCGCGCAAGCTTTGGATCCGTCAGCAGGAACGCAAGCGTATCCTGCAGCTGATCGCGGAAGCCATAGGCGCCGCTTGCCTGATAGAAGCCGGCACGGGCGAAGATACGGCAGGCGAGTGCCTGGTAGGGCAGCCAGCCGTTGACCAGGTGATCGAAGGCCTTGTCTCCCGTCTGGACCGAGACCTGGCCTGCAACGCCCTTCCAGAAGGTGCTGTTCTCCTCAAGCACGGTCTTGAACCCGGTTGTGCGGACCTGCTTGATGAGGTCGATCGCCCCCTCCATAGTGTCGGTCTCACCGAGGAAGAAGGTCAGTTCGCGCGACTGGCCAGGTGCCAGTTCGATGTCGAAAGCGAGCGCAGCACACGGGTCGCTCTCGCTGTCGACCACGTCGGACAGTTTCGACAGGCGGGCAACCGCCTGTGGCAGCTTGATCGAACCGTTTCTGCCGATGAACTCACGGCGGCTGGTTGTGTAGCCGATGGGTTGATCAGGGCCAGCGAGGAAGGCGAAGCGGCCCGGATAGTTGATCTCGTAAGGGTTTGAGGCCAGCAGCGCCCCGGTCTCTGGGTCGTAGGACGACAGAACAAAGGGCGCCGTTCGGGCTGCATTGTTGCCGAGGACCCATTCTGCATAGCCGTAGACCCGGAAGGTTCTTGCGGCATCGCTGGCGTTCTTCACCCGGACTTTGGCCAGCTTGACCGGCCGATTGCGATCTACCGTCTGGGTCATCTCGATTTCGAGATCATCATGAGTGCTGGCGAATGTCGAATAACCCAGGCCATGGCGGGTTTCGAACTGTGCCGCCGGATCGGCATTCAGTGCGCTGACAGTCGCATAGGAACGGCCAGTCCCAAGATCGGTGACATAGAAGGCTTCGCCGGGGCGATTGACGACCGGGTCATTCGTCCAGGGTGTCAGCTGGTAGTCACGCGAATTCTGGCTCCAGGTGAAGGCTGCACCCTCGGCCGAAACGTGAAAACCGAACTGCTCGTTGGTGATTACGTTGATCCAGGGCTGCGGTGTCGCGGCTGTTCCGGACAGGCGGACGATATATTCGCCGCCATCCCTGGAGAAGCCTCCCGTACCGTTCCAGAAGTCGAGATCGCTGCCGTCAATCGCGGCTGCTTCCGATACCGGTGCCGACAAGGTGGGCGGCAGACCTGCCCAGTCGCCGTCGCTGTCGGCGGCGCGCGGTGCCGCGAACAGCGAGACGGCGCGGTTGATCTGGTCGACGATCTTGCCATTGCGGGTGTGCAGCACGACGCGGGCGGCTGCGAGCAATGCAAGTGTCGCGCCTTCGTCCATCAGGTCATCGCGGACAGTGAAGACATGCGGACGGCCTGGCGGCAGACGGTGCTTCAGGTTCTCGGCCAGATGGTCGAGCGCGTGCTGCATATCCTGCGCATAGGAGGTGGCGCGCTCGTTGATGATCGCGAGATCCGCGACCACGCCGCGACGGCGCAGATATTCAAGCGCGCTCATCGCTTCGCGGGCGATGTCCATGTCCATGTCGTCGTTGATGCGCAGGGCAAAGATCGGGTGGTCGCCCGAGATCGCCATTGGCCAGAGCGCCGACTGCGACCTGAGGCCCTTGCGGACTGTCTCCGGATCAGCTCGCAGATGGGTGTCCGGATAGACCAGATAACGGCCGAGATGCTGGAAGGCGGCAGCCTGCTGCGAGGTGATGCCAATGTGGCGCAGCTCGACCTGGGTGCGGGTCCAGGCATGGATCAGCTCATGGCTGAAGGCGTCCGGGTGGCGATAACGTTCGATCGCCTTGTCGATCTCTTCGCGGTTCGGAGCTGCCATTGTCCAGAAGATGACGGAGACCTTCTTGCCCGCCGGTACACGCACGACGCGGCGCAGGCTGAGGATCGGATCGAGGGTGAAGCCTTCGGTTCCGGATAGGGTAGAGCCCGGATCGAAGGCAGCCGCTTCGCCGAGTGTCCGACCACGGCCGAGGAAGCGGCGACGGTCCGTCTCGAATTCGGTCGGGCGGCCCTGACCGGCGCTGTCGACCACGAGGTGGGCGACGCACATATCCGGATCGCCCGGGCTGCGCTTGTTGCGCTCGGCGCGGATGACATCGCGTCGACGGCCGAATTCGGTCTTGACGAACATGCGCGAGAACAGGGGATGGGCGCTGTCTGTGTCGTCATAGGCCAGCACCGGCTCGAGATAGGAGGTCACTTCGATGAAGCGGTCCTCGGTTCCGGTGTTGAGGATGGTCAGGCGGCGCCCTTCTGCATCATGTTCAGTGCCGACGATGCATTCCAGGGTGGTTGCGATGTCGCCGACGGTCTTGAAGAACTCGGCCTTGTCGTCACCGAAGATGACCTTGCTCTTCTCGTCCTCGGCACGGCGCGGGGCAGCCGTTGCCGACCACCACTGATTGCTCGCCATATCACGCAGGAAGAGGAAAGTACCCCAACGATCTTCCGTCGGATCGGGTTTCCAGCGGGAGACCGACTGGCCGTTCCAGCGGGAGAAACCGGAACCCGTTGCCGTCAGCATGACCGAGTAATGGCCGTTCGACAGGAAGACGAGTTCGCGGTCCTTTGTGGCAGGATCGTTGATCGTGCGGATTTCGGCGCGCAGCAGGTCTGCCTGGCCCTTGCCCGGCGTCTGCGGCTCGTATTTCGCGCTCATCACGGGGATTTCGCGCGGGGCCTTTTCCTGCAGCAGCAGTTCGGCAGCCTCAATCACCGGATCGGCATGGAAGAGGGCGCGCAGGCGTCCGTTGAAGGCGACGTTGGCGATGGCCGCGATCGACATGCCATGGTGGTGGGCATAGTAGTTGTAGACGACCGCACATTTCTTGCCGTCGGGCAGACGGGTTGGCGTGAAGTCGACGGCATCGTGGAAGCCGTAGGCACCGAGCGCGCCGAGCTTGCGCAGCCGCTGCAGATTTTCCAGCGAAGCTTCCGGATAATACTGGCTGGCCAGAATCGAGGCATAGGGCGCGATGACGGCGTTCTGGCCGAGACCACGCTTGAGGCCGAGCGTCGGGACACCGAAGTTGGTGTACTGGTAGTTCATATCATGGTCGCGGGCGTTGAACGCCGCTTCCGAGATGCCCCAGGGGATGTTCAGGCGACGGCCGTGATTCATCTGCTCGACGACCACAAGATTGTTGGTCTGGTTCAGCACGCCACCCTGACGCTCCTGCATGACGAGCGGCGGCATCAGATATTCGAACATCGAACCCGACCACGAGATCAGCGCGGCCCGCGCACCAATCGGCACGACCTGACGGCCGAGGCGATACCAGTGTTCGGTCGGCAGATCGCCCTTTGCAATCGCAAAGAGGCTGGTCAGTCGGCATTCGGATGCCAGAAGGTCGTAGCAGGCTTCGTCCAGTTCCCGGCCGTCGACGCGGTAGCCGATCGACAGCAGGCGCCGTTCAGGTCGGAAGAGGAAGGTGAAGTCCATCGAGAATGCGATGCCGCGAGCCTTCTCGGAAAGCTGGCTGAGGCGCTGGCGCAGTGGATCGATGTTCGACAGGTCGAAACTGGTGTCGGCGATATGGGCTTCGCAGACCGAGACCAGCGACTCCGTCCAGCGGACAACTTCGGCGCTCTGGTCCGAGCGCAGTTCGTGATGCAGGTTGGCGGCAAGCTTCTGCACGTCGCGCGCCAGCACCGCGAGATTGATGATGCGGATAGAGGCAAATTCGTGCTCGCGCTTGACGGCAGCCAGCGCAGTGTTGAAGCCGATGATGCGCTCTTCCAGGCGACGACGCAGAGGGCGAACGGTCTTGCGGTCGTCGGGCAGCTTTTCCAGGACTTCAAACAGGATGCCGCCGACATCGCCAATGCCGTCGATATTGCCTTGCAGATGCGCAGACGGGGCTTCTGCCCATTCGCGGCAGGCGGATGCGATTGCGATCAGATGGCCCGCGAGGTTGCCGCTGTCGACTGCCGATATGTAGCGCGGGCCCAGCGGCTTCAGGGTGTCCGTATAATACCAGTTGTAGAGATGGCCACGATACTTCTCCATCCGGTCGATGGTGGAAATCGTCTGCTCCATGCGCTCGATGGTCTGCTCGAAGCTCAGCCAGCCGAAGTGGCGGGCGGATACAACGGAGAGCAGGTACACGCCGATATTGGTCGGCGAAGTGCGGTGGGCGACCAGAGGTTCCGGCGTTTCCTGGAAGTTGTCCGGCGGAAGGTAGTTGTCGCCGGCGGTGGTGAAGGTTTCAAAATAGCGCCAGGTCCGCCGCGCGATTTTGCGCAGTTCGGCTGAGACGTGGTCCGGGACTTCAAGGCTGTCTTCGGTTTCCGCCGACTGGCTGACATACCAGGCGACCATGGGAGACAGGACCCAGAGAAGCGCGAAGGGCAGGCCGATCAGATAGCCGTAGCCGCCTGGCAAGGCAGCAACCCCGACCGAAAGGATGGCGAGGATCGGCGCATGGCGCATGCTCTGATAATAGGATGCGATCGAGCCCTGAGCGGCCGACTGGACGCTGGCCGCCGTGCGCCACTCGAGCAGGAGCTTGCGGCTGACCAACATGCGGTACAGCGAACGTGCGATCGCATCGGCCATCATGCAGGCATTGTCGGCAATAAAGACGATGCGCAGCGCAACCTGCGCATTGATCGAGCGCACTTCCGACCAGAGGGTCTGGAAATGGGCCGCCGGCACGATGTCGGTCTGGCGCGGAATGATACCGGAAAGGAGCGAAAGCGTCGGGGCAACGAAGAGGCTGAAGATCAACAGCAATTGCCAGATCGTGGCGCCGACCGGCTCCATGGTGGCCCAGCCGAGAACGGATGCCATGAACCATGCGATCGGAGTTAGCGAGCGGCGCAGGTTGTCGATCATCTTCCAGCGGCCCAGCGCGGTGATGCCGCGGCTGGGATCGCCGATATAGGGCAACAGCTGCCAGTCGCCGCGTGCCCAGCGATGCTGGCGCGAGCTTTCCACTTCGTAACGGGTCGGGAAGTCTTCGACCAGTTCGACATCGGTCACGAGCGCGCAGCGCGCAAACGAGCCTTCCAGCAGGTCATGGCTGAGCACGGAGTTCTCGTCGATGCGGCCCTTGATGGCGGTCTCGAAGGCGTCGACGTCGTACAGACCCTTGCCCGTGAAGGTGCCTTCGTCCGTGATGTCCTGATAGACGTCGGAAACGGTGAAGACGTAAGGATCAAGCCCTCGGTTCATCGAGAAGATGCGCTGGAAGACGGAGGCGTCTTTGCCAGTGGTCAGCGACGGTGTGACACGCGGCTGAAGAACGCCATAACCGCTGACGACGCGCCCACTTTTGGGATCGATGACCGGGCGGTTGATCGGATGATGCATCTTGCCGACCAGTTTGGTCACGGCATCGCGCATCAGCCGGGTGTCTGCGTCCAGCGTCATGACGTAGCGGACATTTTCCGGCACCATGTTGGCGCCCGGCAGGTAGGATGTGTCGCGGTCGCCCCGCAGCAGGAGGTTCAGCTCGTGCAGCTTGCCGCGCTTGCGCTCCCAACCCATCCAGCAGCCTTCGGCCGGATTGTGGAGGCGGCGGCGATGCAGGAGATAAAAGCGGGTCTTGCCGTCCTGGTTATAGCGGCTGTTCAGCTGTGCGACTTCGCGTTTCGCATAGTCGAGAACTTCGAGGTCGGCAGGCGTCTCTTCGACCTGACTGTCCTTCCAGTCACTCAGCAGGGCGAAATAGATCTCGCCGTGCGGGTTGGTCAGGTGGTGCACTTCGACATTGCGGATCAGTTCGTCAACGTCGTCACGCTTGGAAATCATGCAGGGGACGACGACCAGCGTGCGGGCTTCTTCCGGAATACCCTGCTTGAACTCGTAGCCGGTCAGCCGCGTCGGCTTCATGAAAAAGGTGATCAGGGTGTTGAACAGCCCCGTTGCTCCTTCGGAGACGGGCAGCGAAACCATGACCAGCAACACGAAGATCAGGGGCGTCGAGACCCCAGCCTGACCGAGGAAGTGTCCGATGATTGCAAGCGCCGCGATGGTCAGGCCAATTACCGGAGCTGCAATCGAGAGCCAGTTCAGAGACCTGATGGCGGAGGTCAGAATGCGGGAGACGGGCACGCGGTAACCGATGGCCGCCTCAAGCTCCTCCCGATGCGAACCGACGAGATAGTTTCCGACGTCGAGCTTGCCATCTGGCCCAGCGCTTTCCGTTGCCAGGTCGATGGCGGTCTGGGCAATCTCGATTTCGCTGAGGTCAGACCGGCGGGCCAGCTTTTCGATGGTGTTGCGATAGGCATTGCGCGAACCGAAATCGAGCTCGCGGTAATCCGTGTGCTGGCCAAGGATGTGGTCGACCTGGCTGACCTCTTCCACCCAGACCGACCATTCCTTGTCGTCGATCTCGCGCAAGCCGCGCACGATGTTGCCCATCGTGACATTGCCGGAGGACAAGCGATTGTGCTCGGCGTCCATCGCCTCTTGTGCGGTCCGCCCTGCAGCTTCCAGCCGGCCTTCGAGCCATTCGACGGCAAAACTCGTATTCTGCGAACCGTTGCGCAGACGATAAAGGAATTGGGTGGCGAAGGTATTGTCGTCCGCCAGTGGCTCGATCTGGCGCAGATAGGCGGCGGCCGCGACCGGGTCGTTGAGGCGGATGATTTCGTCGGCGACCTCGTTTGCCTTGCCACGCATGCGGCGTGAGCGATCGACACGCGTCGAAATGCGCCGAAGGTTTTCAACCAGGACGAAACGTACGATCGAGGGGAGCGCCCAAAGCTCGCCGATCTCCAGCGTCTGGTGTCGTTGATAACCGTCGACCAGCGCCGTCATGCTTTCTTGGCTGACGGTCGAATGGGTGTGGGCAACATAGAGCCAAGCCATCGCCATGGTGCGCGGGATCTCGCGCGAACCGACCTTCATCGTGGGCAGTTGCCGGTAGAACTTCTTCGGGAAGTCCCGGCGGACCTCCTGGATGGCCTCTTCGATGACGTAGTGGTTGTCCAGCAACCACTCGGCCGCCGGCGTGATGGTGGCGCCGGCCTCGACATCAGCGGCTGTGGCTCTGTAGACGCGCAGGATTTCCCGCTCGTTCTCCTTGTGGCGGGCGAAGAAATCGAAGTCGATCAACCCCGGTAGTTCGTCAGCGCCGTTCAGCGCGAGCGAAGCCGCGCTCTCCTGCAATTCCTCGATGGTGAAATAGGCAGATCTGATGGAATCGTTGTGATCGATCTGCTTGGTTTCGAGGTCGCGCGATGGGACATGCAGCGTCATGAAGGATTGAATCTCGGTTCAAATGTGGTTGATGGATCGCTCAGGCAGACCGCAGTCGTCGGAACAGTTCACGAAGCCGGGCTTTTGGATGACAATCGAGGCAGAAAAACGCCGCAATGCGTCTGAGACCTTTGGCGGTTGAACTCTATCGACTGGCTTCGGGTTCCCGGACGTTGAATTGGCGTTTTTATGCCTTATTTCAAGCGGGTGGCCAAGCCCCCCGCTTCAGGCTCGATGTCACCGCATAAAGGACGGCCTCCCCCATCCAAGCGCGCCGTGAACTAGCTCAGGCAGCCAGTCTTTCCGCCAAGCATAGCATTCTTCGTGCCGCTTCCTCCAGGCTTGTTTCCGGAACGGTCAAGGAGATGCGAACGAGGTTCCGGGCGCCTTCGCCGAAGGATGATCCCGGCATCACCGAGACCTTTTCCTCCTGCAGGAGGCGCGTGGCGAAGTCGTGGCCGGTCAGGCCTGTGCCCGACACATCAAGCACGATGAACATGCCGCCTTCCGGGCGATGCGGTCGAAGTGCAGGACTGCCTGAGAGGCGATCTACCATCAGGTTGGCCCGGGATTGGTAGTTGGCACGCATGGTCGCCGACGTCCCGATGGGCTGGGTCAGAGCCATGGCCGTCATGTCGGCGATAAACGGCTGGACGCCGAACAGCATAGTTTCGGACACGGGTAGCAGGTGGTCGAAGAACTCTGCAGGTCCCGCTGCCCAGCCACTTCGGAAACCCGGAGCGGCGTGTGATTTCGAGATCGAGGAGACGACAATGGTGCGGTCAGCCAGAGCCGGGTTGTCGAACGGCGAGGCGAAACGGTCATCAAAGGTCAGTTCTTCATAGACCTCGTCACACACGATCCATAGGTCGTGGCGGCGGCAGACTTCGCCGATCGCCGCAATTTCCGCTGCCGACAGAACAGCGCCGGTCGGATTGTGGGGTGTGTTGAGAAGAAGCGCACGGCTTCTCGGCGTGATCGCCGCCTCAAGGTCGGCAGCGTCAAGATGGAACCCATTTTCGGCCCGAAGGGGTACCGGGACAAGGCATCCGCCTGTCGCGGCTGCGACGCCCTCATAGGTCGCATAAGAAGGGTCGGCGGCCAACACCTCATCTCCGGCGTCGAGCAGTCCCATCATGACGACGAAGAGAGCGCTCTGTGTCCCAGGAAAGCAAAGGATGTTGCGCGCCGTGATGCCTTCCCTGCGCTTTCCATATTTGCTGACCAGCGCATCCACGACCGACGGTTCGCCACGGCCGTTTGAATATCGCGTGCGGCCGGCATTCATGGCACGGGCGCATTCAGCCAGAAGTGCCGGATCCGGCGGCATGTCCGGTTCGCCGATCGTTAACTCAATGACGGGAATGCCTGACGCTGCCATGCGACGGCCTTCGATATGCAATGCCCATTTGCCCGAGCCCAATCCGGCCAGGCGTTTCGTCACGGCGGCGTATTTCATCAAAATTTCCGTTTCAGTTCATGCCCACAGCAGGTCTCAAGGCAATCCCGCCCAAAAGTGCCTCGACGGCGTCAAGCGCGATCTGTGGTAGGCGGTCTTCGTCGAAGAGATCGCTTGCGAGCGAATTTTCGAGCCAGAGGCCGTCGATCAAGCCGTTGATGGCGATCGCCAGATGCCTGCATTCCGATGGGGTAGGTTTGCGGCCATGGCCGGAGAGGAGCGAAGCGACGAGATTTTCCAGGATCTCCAGGAAAAGCATGTAATTTTCGCGGTGGATCCGTGCCAGTTCCTCGTCCGACCGCACTCTCCCGATGAAGGCGGCCCAGAGAGAAAGTGCCTTGGGATCGGCGATCGGCGGGCTGACATTGGCGACGATGAAGCGGTGAAGGCGGTGATGTGCGTCCTCACCGGTATCGGCCATCGCATCGACCGCCGTCCTGGTCATGGTTGCCAGCATTTCCCGGTAGGCTGCCTGGACCATCTGGTCCTTGCCGGTGAAGTAGTGACGGATCAGCCCGCCGGTGACGCCGGCCCTTGCCGCGATATCGCGGACGGTCGCGCCTTCCAGTCCGTGCTCGGAGATGCTGTCCAGCGTGGCGGTAATCAGATCCTGGCGACGTTCGGCCTCCCCAGCCCGCTGGAATGTGCGTCGCGTCATCGGCATCTCCCAACAGTTCGCAATGAGGACAAGCGGGCCGGTCTTGGCCTTATGCCTTTTTATACGGTTGAACAACAAGGTCGCAAGTGCGAAAGTCGGCGCCGTCCATTGAAGGTAGAGAACGTCCGATACGAGGAAGTATTTTATGTCGATCCAGTTTCCCAATGTCATGGCGGATGTGCTGGCGACGCGCCGCCACCTGCACCAGTTTCCCGAGATCGGATTGTCGGAATTCAAGACGTCGGACTATGTCGCCGACCGGCTGCAGGCACTCGGCTATGCGGTGACGCGTGGACTTGCCGGAACGGGGGTGGTCGCCACCTTGCGCCATGGCGACAGTCCGCGCAGCATCGGCATTCGCGCGGACTTCGATGCTCTTCCCATCTTGGAGGAAACAGGGTTGGACTATGCCAGCAAAGTGCCGGGCGTCATGCATGCTTGCGGCCATGACGGGCATACCGCCATGCTGCTGGGCGCGGCGCAGATCCTGGCGGAACGGCGAAATTTCGATGGTACCATCCATCTGATCTTCCAGCCGGCTGAGGAGAATTTCGGTGGCGCAAGACTGATGATCGAGGACGGATTGTTTGAAAAGTTTCCGTGCGATGCGGTTTTTGCCCTGCACAACGATCCTGATATCACCTTCGGCCATATCGCCGTGCGGGAGGGGCCAATCATGGCGGCGATCGACGAATGCAAGATCACTGTCAATGGGCGTGGCGGACATGGTGCAGAGCCGCAGTCGACGGCCGATCCAATCGTCTGCGGCGCTTCCATCATCATGGCTCTTCAGACCATCGTGTCGCGCAACATCCACCCTCTGGACCCGTCAGTGATTACTGTCGGCGGCTTCCATGCAGGGGCCGCCAGCAATGTCATTCCCGAGCGGGCCGAGATGGTCCTTTCCATCCGATCCTTCGATGCCAAGGTCCGAGACCAGCTGGAACAGCGGATCCGGGCCGTGGCTGAAGGGCAGGCGGCCAGCTACGGCATGGGTGTCACGATCGACTACCAGCGCGGCTACAATGCGACGATCAACCACAAAGCCGAGACCGATTTCGTCCGCGACCTTGCGGTCAGTTTTGCGGGTGCCGACAAGGTCTTCGACCTGCCCCGCCCGATGATGGGCAGCGAGGATTTCGCCTATATGCTCACGGAGCGTCCGGGCAGCTACTTCTTCCTCGGGACCAAACGCACGGAGAACGATCCGCCGCTCCACCATCCGCGCTACGACTTCAACGATGATGCGCTGCCGATCGGCACGACCTTCTGGGTCGAGTTGGCCGAGCGCTATCTGCAGGCGTCTTGACGTCTGCTCAGGCGGAGGCCCGCCGCCTTTCGGCGAAGAGGATGATGACGCCGGCAGTGGCGATCAGCACGGCCCCAGCAATCACGTTCGGGCCGGGAATATCACCCCAGATCGCGTAACCCAGCGCAAAGGCCCAGATCAGCGCCGTATACTCGAACGGTGCGATGATCGAGATCGGTGCGCGTCGCATGCTCTCGAAATAGGCGAGTTGCCCCAGTCCGCCGATGAGCCCGACGGCGATCAAAAGGATCTGCGCGCCGCCCGCTGGCATGGTCCAGGTGCTGAGCGCCACCGGAGCCGTAAGCGCCAGGAAGAAGACGTTGGTCATTGCCATCTGCACCATGCTGCTGGCGTCCTGCGACGTCCGCCGCAACAGGATGGTGGCAATCGCCCAGCAACAGGCTGCGAGGATGGCCAAGTAGACCGGCCAGCCGTCCGCCATGCCGGTCGGATCGCTCGCCACGATCACGCCGACGAAGCCGGTGATCACGGCGGCCCAACTCGCGAACGAGACATGTTCGCCCAGCATCGGGATCGACAGGACAACCGCCACGATCGGTGCTGCGAAGTAAAGCGTCGTGAGGTCTGCGAGCGGCAGGAACTTGGCCGCATGGAAATAGCAGAGCCAGGCTGCGAGGAGAAACAGACTGCGGACCATCATCGGCCGCCTGACCGGGGAGGCGATGGTCTCGCGCACCAGACCGCGACCGCCCATGAACAGGCAGCCGATCAGGATCGCAATGCTGCGGCAGAACAGGATTTGCCAGACGGTCGTGGTTTCCACCAGCAGCTTGATCATGGCGTCATGCATAGCAAACAGGAAATAAGCCAGGCTGGACAGGAGGATGCCGGCGCCAATGGTCGTCTTCACGAGGTCATGACTTTCAACGAAGGAATGATCGCTGCGGCAGGCAACCGACGCAGGCGTGGCGCCATCTGTCGCGGCAATCCGCGGCTGTGTCAATCTGCCGGCGCCGCATCAGCGATCGTCATGGGCGGAAACAAAATGTTATGCGCGGAAGGCGGATGGATGATTGTCGTCTAAATCGATTTAAGTAGAGTTCCGCCGGTTGCATGGAGGACGAGATGAACGACACACTATCGATGAAGGCATCGGCCGAGGCGGCTCCCATCGTTACCCGGGAGAGGGCAGCTGTGGCACTGCTGTTTTTTCTCAACGGCATGGTCATGGGTGCGTGGGCGCCAAAGATCCCGTTCTTCTCGCAGGCGCTGGGCCTCACTGAATCGATGCTGGGCATCATGCTGTTCGTCTTCGGTGTGGGTTCGCTGGTGATGATGCCTGTTGCCGGAATGCAGATTGCCCGGCTCGGGTCGAGCCGCGTCGTGCAGATCACAACGCTCCTCTACATTCCGACGATCGTGTTGCTGACCCTGGTGGACAGCATCTGGACCGGCGTCATTGCGATCTTCCTGTTCGGCGGGCTGACCGGGGCGATGGATGTCGCGATGAATGCCAATGCGGTCGAGGTCGAGCGGCAGATGCGGCGTTCGATCATGTCGTCTTGCCATGCGTTCTGGAGCTTGGGTGGACTGTTCGGGGCTGCCACTGGCGGAGCGTTGATCGCGACGCTCGGCGTCCTGGGCCATGTCCTTCTGTTGGCAGCCATCTGTGTGGTGCTTTTCCTCGTGGCACGCCCGATGATCCTTGCCGACGCGCCGCATCCCAGCGACGAACCGGCACGGGCAAGGCTGCCGCTGACGCCGCTTCCTTGGTTGATCGGTCTCATTGCATTGTTCTGCATGGTTCCGGAAGGAACGGTTCTCGACTGGAGCGCCCTCTATCTGCGCAACGAACTCAATGCATCGACAGAATTTTCCGGCTTCGCCTTTGCCGCGTTTTCTCTGACGATGGCGACGTGCCGCTTTGCTGGTGACTTCGTGCGCGATCGATTCGGCGGGGTCAAAACACTGCGGGTCTGCGGGGTGCTGGCGACGCTCGGTCTGCTGATTGCCGGCCGCTCGGACAGTGTCACGCTTGCCCTGATTGGGTTTGCCATTGCCGGCATCGGCATTTCCAACATGGTGCCCATCGCCTTTTCGGCGGCAGGCAACATCCCAGGACTGGCGCCAGGAGTCGGCCTCTCGGTCGTCACCACCATGGGTTATTCAGGTATCCTCTTTGCGCCATCGCTGATCGGTTTCGTCGCGGAGCATACGACGCTGTCCACCGTTTACACTGCTATCCCCGCCCTGTTGCTGGTGGTGCTCGCCCTGTCCCATCTCGCCCGATATGCCGACAGGGTCACGGAGACCTGATCCTCGGTCGTTTCGAGGTGAGGGCCGTCGCAGGGCTTGGCGACTGAATCGGTGCATCAAAAAGGGCGGTTGACGCGATGACGAAAATCGTCAATGTGTCAATAATGTCAGAGATCAGTGTAGGCGAGCGACGGGCGCTCATTCTCCAGGCGGCGTATGGAACCTTCGTCAGCTATGGGTTCAAGCGAACGACCATGGACGATATCGCCCAGGTCGTCGGCCTGTCGAGGCCGGCGCTCTACATCCATTTTCGCAACAAGCCCGACATCTTCCGGGCCTTGATGCGATCGATGATGGAGGAGGCGCTTCTGAAGGTCAGATCCAGCCTCGAACAGGATCTGCCGCTCGAAGACCGGCTTTTCCTCGCCTTGAGTGAGGGTATCGTCGCCCCGCAACGCCAGATCCTGGCGACGGCGCATGGCGCTGAACTGTTCGACACCAGCCACGAGTTCGGGGCGGACCTCTTTCTCGACTGGATGAAGGCAGTCGAGGAGGAAATCGCGCGGGAGCTCAGCCGGTCCGAAGCGGCGCAGGTCATCACATTTCCGTCAGGCCTGTCGTCCGAGATCGTCGCGTCTCTTTTGATCGACGCAGTGGAGGGCATGAAATGCCGCCGTCAGGATATCGAAGAGTTGGATGACACCATCCCGCACCTTCTGAAACTGGTTCTTGGCGCGATCCAGCCGCGCTGATCGTCCGCCATCGTGGCCGGCGGGATCGGTTGACAAGCGGCGTGCTTTGATCCACCTCCAGAGCATCATTCGAAGGTGCGTAGAGATACAGCCATGTTCGCAGGAACCATACCGTCCGCCGATGCCTATGACCCGAAGCCACGACGGTCCTCCGTCGCCGTCGATGTCGGCGGGGTGATCATCGGAGGCGGCGCCCCTGTCGTTGTCCAATCGATGACGAATACCGATACCGCTGATATTGATTCAACCGTCGCGCAGGTGGCAGCTCTGTTCAAGGCTGGCTCCGAAGTGGTTCGCATCACGGTCGATCGCGACGAGAGTGCAGCAGCAGTGCCGAAGATCCGCGAGCGTCTTTTGCGGCTGGGCATGGACGTGCCGCTGATCGGCGACTTCCACTATATCGGCCACCGGCTGCTGGCCGATCATCCTGCCTGCGCCGAAGCCTTGGCCAAATACCGGATCAATCCGGGCAATGTCGGCTTCAAGGACAAGAAGGACAAGCAGTTTGCGGAGATCGTCGAAATGGCGATCCGTTACGACAAACCGGTGCGCATCGGCGTCAACTGGGGCTCGCTGGATCAGGAGCTGCTGACCCGGCTGATGGATGCCAATGCCGAAAACGGTTCACCGCTGTCGGCACGCCAGGTCACGCGTGAGGCGATCGTGCAGTCGGCACTGCTGTCGGCGGAACTTGCCGAGGAAATCGGCCTGCCGCGCAACCGCATCATCCTGTCGGCCAAGGTCAGCCAGGTGCAGGACCTGATCGCCGTTTACCAGATGCTGGCCGATCGTTCCGATCACGCGCTGCATCTGGGGCTGACGGAAGCCGGCATGGGCACAAAGGGCATCGTCGCTTCGTCCGCTGCCATGGGCTACGTCCTGCAGCACGGGATCGGTGATACGGTGCGTGTGTCCCTGACGCCGGAACCGAACGGGGATCGTACCCGTGAAGTGCAGGTGGCGCAGGAGCTGCTGCAGGTCATGGGCTTCCGGCAGTTCGTGCCTGTGGTTGCGGCATGTCCCGGCTGTGGCCGCACGACATCGACCGTTTTCCAGGAACTTGCCCAGAAAATCCAGGATGACCTGCGCAAGAACATGCCGGTCTGGCGGGAAAAATATCCGGGCGTTGAAGGACTGAACGTCGCGGTCATGGGCTGCATCGTCAACGGTCCGGGCGAAAGCAAACATGCCGATATCGGCATCTCGCTCCCGGGAACTGGCGAAAATCCGGCAGCGCCTGTCTTCATCGACGGTGAGAAGGCGATGACGCTGCGTGGCCCGAACATTGCCGGCGATTTCGAAGCCTTGGTCGCCGACTATATCGAGAAACGGTATGGGCGCCGCTCGGCGGCAGAATGAGGCTGCACGGCAACTTTTTGTTGCCGTAATTTCACTGTTCAGGAATCATCAGCCTGTTCTTGGAGGGACATCGAGCATGATCAAGAAGATTGCCATCGTCGCGCTGTGCGCGACCTATCTGAGTGCCTGCACGACGACGGATCCCTATACGGGCCAGCAGAAGGTTTCGAATACGGCCGGCGGTGCAGCACTTGGTGCGGCCGTCGGTGCTCTGGGTGGCTTGGCGGTGGGCGGCTCGCCCGTCGGCCGGCGCAATGCCGCATTGATCGGTGCCGGTATCGGAGCGCTCGCGGGTGGTGCCATCGGCAATTATATGGACCAGCAGGAAGCCGAACTGCGCGCCCAGCTTGAGGGCACGGGTATCTCGGTCACGCGCGTCGGCGACCGCATCATCCTGAACATGCCGTCCAACATCACCTTCGCCACGGACCAGGATGCGGTGATGCCGCAGTTCTACCCGACCCTGAATTCCGTCGCGATCGTGCTGCGCAAGTTCGACAAGACGCTGATCGACATCAATGGACATACCGACTCGACCGGCAGTCTCGCTCACAACCAGGCTCTGTCGGAGCGTCGCGCCATGTCGGTCGCTGGCTACCTCAATGGCCAGGGCGTCGACCCGCGTCGCGTCTCCTCGCTTGGCTTCGGTCCGAGCCAGCCGATCGCGTCCAATGCGACGGCCGACGGCCGGGCTCAGAACCGCCGCGTCGAGATCCAGATCTCGCCGCTTAAAGAGGGCTGATCAGCCCTCATCCGCCGAGGCTTCACGAAAGGCGCCGCCACGAGCGGCGCCTTTTCTCGTTTCAGCGCTGCAAAAGTAGCCTGGCCCCGGCCGCCGCAAACAGGACGGCGAGTGTACCGTCAATATAGCGACGCGCGGAGCGATATGCTTTGAGCGCGCCGGGCAACGAGAGCAGCCAAGCATAACCCATGAAAACCGTGAAGCCGGTCACCAGGCATCCGGCCACGATCACGGCAACCGTCACGCCAGTGGCACCAACCGGCAAACCGAGCGACAGGATCGCAAGCCAGGCGAAGATCGCCTTCGGGTTCGTCAAGTGGATGGCGTAGCCGCGCAGGAAGGTGCGCCCATAGCTTGCCCCGACCACACCTTTTGCCAGGGGATCTGTTGCACTTGCCGCCGAGCGGAAGGCGCGCCAGGCAAGGTACAGCAGATACAGTCCGCCGACGATCCGCATGACCGTGAGCGCATGGGCGTAATGGGTCAAGACGGTGGCGAGACCCGCAGAGGCGGCCAGAGCCCAGCTCATGGAGCCGCAAAAGACTCCGGCTGCCATGGCAAAGCCGTGGCGCCGTCCCTCGCCAAGAGACGTTGAGGCGATGGCCATCGTGGCCGGACCAGGGCTGAGTACGGCGACGAGATAGACCACATAGGCGCTGAAGACCTGCGGCAGGTTTTCCAGGATGACTTGCATGGGACACTCCAGCAAAGGGAAAGGTATGAACCTTATCCTCGGCGCATCCCGTGCACACGTCAGATGATTTGATCGATCGCAGTCAAAAACTGATGGCATTCCTCTGTGGTGCCGATGGTCACCCGGAGGAAGTCAGAGATGCGCGGTTTGCCAAAATGCCGGACAAGCACTGCGCGCTCGCGCAGACCCCGTGCCAGATCGGCGCCCTGGTGCGCGGGATGGCGGGCAAAGACGAAGTTCGCCGAGGACGGCAATACGTCGAAACCCCGTGCCTGAAGTTCCGCCGTCACCATGTCGCGGTTTGCGATGATCTGGTTGCGGGTCTGCTCGAACCAGGACTTGTCTTCGACTGCAGCGTTGGCGGCGGCCTGGGCGAGTGTATCGAGCGGATAGGAATTGAAGCTGTCCTTCATCCGTTCCAGCGCCTCGATCAGCGGACGTTGGCCGAGTGCGAAGCCGACGCGAAGGCCCGCCAGCGAGCGCGATTTGGAGAAAGTGTGCACGACCAGCAGGTTGTCATAACGAGGAATGAGGCTTGCTGCCGTCTCGCCGCCGAAGTCGACATAGGCTTCGTCGATGACCACCACCTGATCCGGGTGGGCGGCGACGAGGGCCTCGATCTCCGAGAGAGGCAGCGCAATGCCTGTCGGGGCGTTCGGGTTGGCGATGATGACGGCGCCGCAAGGACGGTCGTAGTCACCGATGCGGATACGCATGCCTTCATCGACCGGCACTTCCTCTACGTTGATTTCGAAGAGCCGGGCGTAGGTCTTGTAGAAGCTGTAGGTGATGTCGGGATAGAGCAGCGGCTTGTCGTGCTTCAGCAGCGCTGCGAAGGTGAAGGCGAGAACCTCGTCCGAGCCATTGCCAACAAAGACCTGCTCCGCATCAAGGCCAAAGTTTACAGCAAGGGTCTCACGCAGGCGCGAGGACGATGGGTCCGGGTAGAGCCGAAGACGGTCTCCCGAAGCGGCGGCAATCGCCTCCAGCACGTGCGGTGAAGGGCCGAACGGGTTTTCATTGGTGTTGAGCTTCACCAGGCCCGGGATCTTCGGCTGTTCGCCAGCCACATAGGGCTCAAGCTCATGGACGGCGGTCGACCAGAAACGGCTCATGTCAATTCTTCCTGTATGCGATGAAACGGGCTGCTTCGGTCAGTGCGGTCGCTGCCTCTCCATAGGTGGCGAGTTCCTCGCTGGCGGCATCCACCAGGCGCTTGAGTTCGGCCTCAGCCCAGGCTTGACCCTTGAGCGCAACGAGCGTGCCCTTGCCTTTGGCCGCATCCTTGCCGGTTGCCTTGCCCATGGTGGCGGCGTCCGCCGTCAGATCCAGCAGGTCGTCTGCCAGCTGGAAGGCGCGACCAATCACTTCGCCGAAACGGCGCAGCTTTGCCCGGTCCTCGCCACCGCGTCCGGAGATGATGGCGCCGGCCTCACAGGCAAAGCGCAGGAGGGCGCCGGTCTTCATCGACTGGAGCAGCACAATGCCGGCTTCGTCAGGCGCTTGCGTTTCGGCTGCCAGATCGAGCGCTTGACCACCCGCCATGCCGCCAATGCCGGCTGCGCGGGCGAGTTCCAGGATCAGGGCCGCCTTTGCGCTATCCGGCAACGGTGTTTCGGGGGCCGCGATAATGTCGAAGGCATAGGTAAGCAAGCCGTCGCCGGCGAGAATTGCGGTCGCGTAGTCATAGGCGATGTGCACGGTCGGCTTGCCGCGCCGCAGGTCGTCGTCGTCCATGGCCGGGAGGTCGTCATGAACAAGCGAATAGCTGTGCAGGCATTCGAGCGCACAGCCGACCTGCAGGGCCGCTTCCTCATCGCCGCCGAACAGGCGGGTTGCTTCAAGCGCGAGATAGGGCCGCAGGCGCTTGCCACCGTTCAATGCGCCGTAATGCATCGCTTCGATCAGTCTCTGCGGACGTGCGATTTCGCCAGCGCGGGGCCGCGCATCAAGGAGCAAGCCCAGGCGGGCTTCCACCGATGCTGCATGGCGCGCAAGATTCTGCTCGAAGGAGGTCGAAGACGGGCTCATGGGGGCTATTTCGCACGGGACCCCTGGAGTGGCAACGGGAAATTCCGTCACAGGCCCGGGAGTTTGGCCCTCGTCTACTGGTCAATCGCCGAGAGGATGCGTATGACAGGCGAGCCCCCGAGATGAGTGGATCGATCTTCTTTGACAGCGGACGTGCAGACCTTGGAGCAGGAGAAAGAGGAAGCCCCGGTTGAGGAAGGCCAGGAGCGCTCGAAACTATGGCGTCGTATCGCCATCGGTATCGTCGCCTTTGTCTTTGCGCCTTATGTCCTCATCCTGCTTTACCGATTGGATTTCATCCATCCGGTATCCACCCTCATGCTTGCCGATCTCGTGACATTGCAGGGGTATGATCGCCGCTGGGTCGATTTCGAGGACATCTCTCCCAATGTGGTGCGGGCTGTGATGATGTCCGAAGACGGACAGTTCTGCAGCCATGATGGTGTGGATTGGGGCCAGTTAAAGGGTGTCGTTGACGACGCGATCGCCGGCGAGGCGACCCGTGGTGCCAGCACGATCCCGATGCAGACGGCGAAGAATCTCTTTCTCTGGAACAGTCGTTCCTTCATCCGCAAGGGGCTTGAACTGCCCCTTGCGCTTGCCGCCGATGCCGTCTGGCCGAAGGAAAGGACGATGGAGATCTATCTCAATATCGCCGAGTGGGGTCCCGGCATCTACGGCATCGAGGCTGCGGCCCGATATCACTTCAAGACATCTGCGGCGAAGCTCAGCGCCCGTCAGGCGGCGCTGCTTGCCGTCGCGCTCCCCAATCCGATTGATCGCGTTGCCAGCAAACCGGGCAAAGGTATGCAGCGTCTCGCGAATGTCGTTGATCGGAGGGCGAAGCGCTCGGGCGAATACATCACCTGCCTGTATGAGTGAGATCAGCAAGTCTCGTTGGTCGTTCGGCGGCAATACATCTAACGTATCCGTGACCTGAACCGGAGGCGCCGATGTCCGACCTGACCCTCTACATTGCCAACAAGAACTATTCGTCGTGGTCCTTCCGGCCCTGGATCGCGTTGACTGCGGCAGGGATCCCTTTTCGTGAAGTGTTGATCCCCTTCGGTCCCGGTGCGACGAACCCGCAGTTTCGCGAATTGTCGCCCACAGGGCGGGTACCGGTCCTGCGCCATGGCGGGATTAGGGTTTGGGAATCGCTCGCCATCATCGAATATGTCGCCGAACTCTTCCCCGATGCAGGGCTTTGGCCGAAAGATCCAGGATTCCGCAGCATGGCAAGGTCGGTGTCGATGGAGATGCTGTCGGGTTTCCATGCGTTGAGAGGCGCCTGCCCGATGAACATGCGCCGGCCCGTGCGGGCCATCGAACTGCCGGTCGGGGTCGAAGCCAATGTACGGCGGATCGAGGCGATCTGGCGCGACATGCGGCAGATGTCCGGCGGCCCCTTCCTGTTTGGCCCGTTCAGTGCCGCCGATGCGATGTTCGCGTCGGTGGTCAATCGGTTTTCAGCCTATGATCTCGTCAGCGATCAGGATACATTGGACTATATGGCGGCCATCAAGGCCCATCCCGCCTGGATGGCATGGGAGACGGCTGCACTTGCCGAAAGCTGGATCGTGCCCGAGGACGAAGCCTGAGGCGTAGTTCAGAAGGGCTCGAAAAAATCAAGCCGGGGACTGGTCAAAGCCCTCGCAGGCATGTATAAGCCCGCCAAAATCCGAGTTCGCGACAGGTTCTGTCCGGCCTCATCGAGGCCGCTAAACCTGTTTTGCACCGTCACGTGGAGTAACGAAAATGGCTGTACCGAAGAGAAAAACAAGCCCGTCGAAGCGCGGTATGCGCCGTTCTGCGGACGCCCTGAAAGCCGCGACCTATGTCGAGGACAAGAATTCCGGCGAACTGCGTCGCCCGCATCATATCGATCTGAAGACCGGTATGTATCGCGGCCGTCAGGTTCTGACGCCGAAGGAAAGCGCATAATTTCTGCGCGATGTCCTGATTGTTAAAGGCCGGCCATTGCGCCGGCCTTTACTTTTTTAGTCAAGGCATTGTTAACTCATGCTGGAGTGGGCCGCCCGACAGGGCAGGGGAGCTCCTGGTGAGGAAGGATGCCTGATGTTTATCGCAATACCCCTGATGATCGTGCCGTTCGTCTTTTACAATGCCGTCATGCTGGGGAGTGGCCTGCCGTCTTTCGCCGCGACACTGGTGACAGTGCCGATGCTGTCGGGCGCCATCTGGACAATGACACTCGGTGATGTGCTGGTGCTGACCGCGCTGGTCGCGCTGTTCTTCGAAGTCTTGAAGGCGACGATGAGCAATCGCGGTTCACTTATCAATCACATGCTGTCGATGCTGGTTTTCGTGGTTTTCCTCGTCGAGTTCCTATTGGTCCGCGACGCCGCCACCCAGCTGTTCTTCACGCTGATGGTGATCGCCTTCATCGATGTCGTCGCAGGGTTCACCATATCCAATCGCGCGGCGGGCCGCGACGTATCGATCGGGCTCTGATCTCTGCGCGAATTGAAAAGGCCCCGGAGAGGGGCCTTGAACAAGATCAGAGATTGTCGAGCTTGCTTTGAAGCGAGCGCAGCTGCTCCTTCAACTCATCGATATCTTTGGCCTCCGCCTTGCGGGTCTCTTTGGCTGGCTGCTGGCCGCCAAGGAAGGGGGAGAACATCTGCATGGCCTGCTGGAACATCTCGGTGTTGCGCTTGACCTGCTCTTCCATCAACTGGATCGGCATCTGCAGGTTCTTCGACAGCGGGTGATCGCCGAAGGCCTTGGTCATCTGTTCGCGCATCTGGGTCTGCTGCTCGGTGAAGGCTTTCATCGAGTGTTCGAGAAAGCTTGGGACCACCATCTGCATCTGATCGCCGTAATAGCTGATCAACTGGCGCAGGAAGGAGATCGGAAGCAATGTATTGCCCGTCTTCGACTCCTGTTCGAAGATGATCTGGGTCAGGACCGAGTGGGTGATATCTTCGCCGGACTTGGCGTCCTGGACGATGAAATCCTCGCCCTTCTTGACCATCTTGGCCAAGTCCTCAAGCGTCACGTATGTGCTCGTGCCGGTGTTGTAGAGGCGTCGATTGGCGTATTTCTTGATCACGATTTCGCCATCGGCTTTGGCCATTGTTATCTCCTAACCCGTCGTTTTTCGGTTATTTTTGCTCTTCCCAGCTGCGAATGTAAGCGCAAATGAAGGCTGGTGACAATCTCTTTGTGCAACGCACGAAAGCGATTTGACGAAAGACAGGATCCTGCAACCAAAGAACGAAGCAAGCGGGTTTATCCTGTTTGACACCGGCTGCAGTCTTTGACAGTTTCTTTCGAAACACAAACATTTCGGAGGAGACGTCCATGACCAGTCCGTCCATCGTCATTGCCAGCGCTGCCAGAACTCCTGTCGGTTCGTTCAATGGTGCCCTGTCCTCGGTTGCCGCGCATGATCTCGGCGCTGTGGTCATCAAGGGTGTGCTGGAGCGCGCGGGCATCGAGGCGGGCGAAGTGGACGAAGTCATCCTCGGGCAGATCCTCACCGCGGGGCAGGGGCAGAACCCGGCACGCCAGGCCGCAATGAAGGCCGGAATTCCGCAGGAAGCGACAGCCTGGGGCCTCAATCAGCTCTGCGGTTCTGGCTTGCGCGCTGTTGCCATCGGCATGCAGCAGATCGCCACGGGTGACGCAAAGATCATCATTGCCGGCGGACAGGAATCCATGTCCATGGCGCCGCATTGCGCGCATCTGCGCAACGGCACCAAGATGGGCGATCTCAAGATGATCGACACCATGATGAAGGACGGTCTGACCGACGCCTTCTACGGCTATCTGATGGGCACGACAGCGGAAAACGTCGCGCGTCAATGGCAGTTGACCCGCGATGAGCAGGACGCTTTTGCGCTTGCCTCGCAGAACAAGGCCGAGGCAGCCCAGGTCGCCGGTCGTTTCAAGGACGAGATCGTGCCGGTCGTCGTGCCGGGGCGCAAGGGTGATGTGACCGTTGACCAGGATGAGTACATTCGTCTGGGTGCCACGCTCGAAAGTCTGCAGAAGCTGAAGCCGGCCTTTGACAAGGATGGGACGGTCACGGCAGGCAATGCCTCTGGTATCAATGATGGGGCTGCCGCTGCACTCCTGATGACCGAGGCCGAGGCCGTCCGCCGTGGCATCACGCCGCTCGTTCGTATCGCCTCGTGGGCTACTGCCGGCGTCGATCCCAAGATCATGGGCACCGGGCCTATCCCTGCATCGCGCAAGGCGCTTGAAAAGGCTGGCTGGAAGGTCACCGATCTCGATCTCGTGGAAGCCAATGAGGCCTTTGCTGCCCAGGCTTGCGCGGTCAACAAGGATCTCGGCTGGGATACTTCGATCGTCAACGTCAATGGCGGCGCCATTGCCATCGGTCATCCGGTCGGTGCTTCCGGTGCACGCATCCTCAATACGCTGGTGTTCGAGATGAAGCGCCGTGGTGCCAAGAAGGGACTTGCGACCCTCTGCATCGGCGGCGGCATGGGTGTCGCCATGTGCCTTGAGGCCTTCTGATCTGGGCAGCCTTGATGGCATCGGCTCAACATTGACACATCACCAATCTCCGTCCCGGTCTGCAGCCGGGATGGCTAAGCCATGCCGTTGCGACGGGAACCGTAACGGTTGATTCAGACGGGAAACCCTTACAGAAAAAACGGGGAGGACAGCATGAGCAGAGTGGCTTTGGTGACCGGGGGGACGCGTGGCATCGGCGCGGCAATCTCAATCGCTTTGAAGAATGCCGGCTACAAGGTGGCCGCCAACTTCGCGGGGAATGAGGAGAAGGCGAGGGCTTTCGAGGCCGAGACCGGCATACCGGTGTTCAAGTGGGACGTGTCCAGCTATCAGGCCTGCGTCGACGGGATCGCTGCTGTTGAGGCTGCGCTGGGTCCGGTCGAAGTGCTGGTCAACAATGCCGGCATCACGCGCGACGCCATGTTCCACAAGATGACGCCGGATCAGTGGAACGAGGTCATCAACACCAACCTTACCGGCCTCTTCAACATGACCCATCCGGTCTGGACCGGCATGCGTGACCGCAGCTTCGGCCGCGTGATCAATATTTCGTCGATCAATGGCCAGAAGGGCCAAATGGGCCAGGCGAATTATTCCGCCGCCAAGGCGGGCGATCTCGGCTTCACCAAGTCGCTCGCTCAGGAGGGGGCTGCGAAGGGCATTACAGTCAACGCCATCTGCCCAGGCTATATCGGTACAGAGATGGTGCGCGCGATCCCGGAAAAGGTATTGAACGAGCGTATCATCCCGCAAATCCCGGTCGGTCGTCTCGGCGAACCGGAAGAAATCGCACGCTGCGTGGTCTTCCTTGCGTCCGATGATGCCGGCTTCATTACGGGATCGACCATCTCGGCCAATGGCGGTCAGTTCTTCGTCTGATCGACCGTGTCTTTCGCGAAACCGTTAAGATTGGGGTCGAACGGATTGCGCCCGAAGTCTTAATATCCACTGCGTCCTATGGTTAACCAACTGTAATTCCACAGGATATAGTGGTGAACGAAACGGGAAAATCCCTGTGTCTGCGATTCGTCGCCGATTCGTTCCGGCTTTGATCGAGACGTTAACAGTGTCATGAACAGTGTCATGAAAAAGGCCGCCGAACCAAGGTTCGGCGGCCTTTTTCATGGATCGATCCGTTAGCGGCAACGCGCTTCGTAAGTGCGGCCGTAGCGGTCACGGTAGACGCAGTAGCCGGAGCGTTCCTGCGAGTTGCCGATCAGGGCGCCAGCGACACCGCCGACTGCCGCGCCAACGGCTGCGCCGCGGACGTTGCCGGTAGCAACGCCACCGATGATGGCGCCGGAAGCGGCGCCGATGCCCGCGCCACGCTCAGTCTGCGTGCAAGACGCCAGCGGTGCGATCAATGCGATTGCCAAAATGATCTTCTTCATCGTCCTATCCCTTTTTTACTCGCGTTAAATCCGACCCATCAACATCAGGATGATGAGAATGAGCAGCACCAGTCCAAGACCGCCCGACGGGCCGTAGCCCCAGCTGCGGCTATGCCCCCAGGTCGGCAGCGCGCCGACAAGCAGCAGAATTAGAATGACGATGAGAATTGTACTCATGTGGGGCCTCTCCTAAGCCGATGTGGAACATTGCGTTCTGTGCGACTGAACGCAACTGACGCCAGTTTGTTCCCTTCGCTGTGTCGCTGCCGCCAGAAGCCGGAGCGTGTCATCGACAGCCGACCGTGCAAATGACATCCCCCGGACGCCGGGCTGGACGTGGATCGCTTCCATCGTATCGATGAACGAGCCAATAATCCGCTCCGTCCTTTCCTGGTGCTCCACCATCGGCAGATGGCCGCAATTGTTGAGGATGACGGTCTGAACGCGCTTCATCAACCGGGAAACACGCAACTGATGAGCGGGCGGAACGATTGCATCATTGTTGCCGACAATATTGAGAACGGGGACGGTGATCTTGGCCAGATCGTGGAGCAGGCTCGTGTCGGACATAAAGCGGATACACGCCGCTATGTCTTCGGGTCGCGCGCGGGCCAATTGCTGGCGGACTTCCTCCATCGCCTCGGTCGCCTTTTCGTTCTGCCAGGGGCAGTTCTTGTCGTAGACGCATTCGATGGAACCCCAGCGGAATTGTTCGGGAGTTGCGATCCAGCGGTTGAAGAATTGTCGAAAGAGATATGGGCCGACATGCGGCACGCGCAGGAGACGGGCCGCCAGCCGCTCCTGCCCCTCGAAGCGGCCACAGGCAAAGGCGCCGATCAAGATGACGGATTTCACGAGTTCGGGATAATCGCGTGCGATCAGCAGGGCCACGAAGCCGCCCGTGGAATGACCGACAAGATTGACCGGTTCGCCGCCGAAATCGCGTCTGATCGCGCTTGCATAGGCACTGGCAACCTCTTGTGCCTGGGGTGACTGGCCCGGCTTGTCGAGCTGCCATGGGTGATGACCGGGCAGAGGATAAGCCAGCGATTGACCATGACGCACGGCGGCTGGCGCATAGGCCTCCCAAAAGGAGGGGGCCATGACCATGCCGTGAATCAGGACGAAATTTTGCTGGATCTCTCCGGATCCGATCCAGTGGGCAGGTGGGGGCGTCAGCGTCATCATAGGGTACCTCGACGCCCAAAACGCTGTGATGAAGACCGAGGTTCCACGAGGGCTATCAGCTTGTCGCCGGGCATTTGCGGTTGCCCTAAGCGATTCCGATGATTCAGCATTTTGTGTCGAAGTGCCCGACTCATTTCGACATCTAGCCGTGAACAAAGCCGGACTCAGCCGAGTCAACGATTCGTCGCCGATTCGTTCGCTCAGTGTTCCACCGTGGAAAATTGATTCCGATCAGACAGTTGTCAGGTTTTTCCGGGGCTTTCTGACTCGCGACTTGCCTTTGCCCGTGTTCGTCGCCATGTGTTGGCCAAGGGCAGCCTGACGTCGAGGAGACGGGCGTCCGACAAGTGGAGCGGTCATTGAATTCCCACCCCATGATTTTGAGCGGTCGCGGCGTTTCTGCTGTGCTGGGGCCGACGAATACCGGTAAGACCCATTTCGCCATTGAACGCATGGTCGCCCATGGGTCGGGTATGATCGGCCTGCCGTTGCGCTTGCTGGCGCGCGAAGTCTACACGCGGGTGGTCGAGCGGGTCGGCGTGAAAAACGTTGCTCTGGTGACCGGCGAAGAGAAGATCAGCCCGCCGAACGCCCGTTTCTCGGTCTGCACGGTCGAGGCTCTTCCGCGCGAAACGAAAGCCGCGTTCGTCGCGATCGACGAGATCCAATTGGCGGGTGACCTCGAAAGGGGGCATATCTTCACTGATCGCCTCCTGCATCTGCGCGGTCGCGAAGAGACGCTGCTGCTCGGGTCGGCTACGATGAAATCGATCCTGCTGCAGCTGCTGCCGGGGGTCACGATCGTCGAACGCCCGCGCCTGTCGCAGCTTTTCTATGCCGGGCAGAAGAAAATTACCCGCCTGCCGCAGCGCACGGCCATCGTCGCCTTTTCGGCCGACGAGGTTTATGCGATTGCCGAGCTCATCCGCCGCCAGCGTGGTGGTGCCGCCGTGGTCCTCGGGGCCCTCAGTCCCCGGACCCGCAATGCGCAGGTCGGCCTTTATCAGGAGGGTGACGTCGAATATCTCGTTGCCACAGACGCGATCGGCATGGGCCTAAACCTTGATGTCGATCATGTTGCCTTCGCGCAGGATCGAAAGTTCGATGGATACCAATTCCGCAATCTGAATTCCGGCGAGCTCGGGCAGATTGCAGGGCGTGCCGGGCGCCATATCAAGGATGGCACTTTCGGGGTGACCGGACGGGTCAATCCCTTCGACGACGAACTGGTGGAGCGGTTGGAGACGCATGTCTTCGATCCGGTCAAAGTCTTGCAGTGGCGCACTGCACAATTCGATTATTCGTCAATTTCAGGCCTGCAACGCAGCCTCGACGCCGTTCCGAGGATCGAAGGATTGACGCGGGCCCTTCCGGCGACGGACCAGCAGGCGCTGGAGTTCCTGTCGCGCTATCCGGAGATCGCCGATATCGCAGACCGGCCGGAGCGTGTCGAAAAACTCTGGGAGGCCTGCGCACTGCCCGACTATCGGCGCATTACAGCGGCACAGCATGCAGATCTCATCCAGAGCCTTTATTTCGATCTGGTTCGGCGCGGTACGGTGAATGAAGATTTTCTCGCCGATCAAGTGCGTCGGGCCGATCGTACGGATGGTGAAATTGATACATTATCGGCGCGAATCGCGCAGATAAGAACCTGGACTTACGTGTCGAATCGGCCCGGCTGGCTTGCCGATCCGACACACTGGCAAGAAAAGACGCGGGAAATCGAAGACCGATTGTCCGATGCGTTACATGAACGGTTGACGAAACGCTTTGTTGATCGCAGGACATCTGTGCTCATGAAGCGCTTGAGAGAGAATGCAATGTTGGAAGCTGAAATCAGTGTGAACGGCGATGTCTTCGTGGAAGGCCATGCCATGGGACAACTCTCCGGTTTCCGGTTCACGCCGATTTCCGGCATGGAAGGTCCGGATGCCAAGGCTGTTGAGGCTGCGGCCCATCGGGCGTTGGCACTCGAATTCGAGGCGCGTGCCGCGCGGCTGCATGCATCCGGCAATGGCGACCTTGCCATCGGCTCGGACGGCTTGGTGCGCTGGGTCGGCGATCCGGTCGCCCGCCTTGTCGGCACCGACCACATCCTTCACCCGCGCGTTATTGTTTTGGCCGACGAGCAACTGACGGGTGCCGCCCGTGATCACGTGGCAGCCCGTATCGAGCGCTTCGTCAATCATCACATCTCGACCTTGCTGAAGCCGCTCGACGACCTCTCGCGCGCCGAAGACCTGCAGGGTCTGGCCAAGGGTCTCGCATTCCAGCTCGTCGAGAACCTGGGCGTCCTCTTCCGCCGCGATGTCGCCGACGACGTCAAGTCGCTTGATCAGGATGGTCGCGCTTCCATGCGACGCTACGGCGTGCGTTTCGGTGCCTATCACATCTTCATGCCGGCGCTGCTCAAGCCTGCTCCGGCGGAACTGATCACGCTTCTCTGGGCCCTGAAGCATGATGGCCTGGACAAGCCGGGTTATGGTGATCTCATTCCGGTGCTTGCCGCCGGTCGTACTTCTGTTGTCACCGATGCCAGCTATGAGCGCATGTTCTACAAGCTCGCTGGCTTCCGCTTCCTCGGCAAGCGCGCCGTACGCATCGATATCCTGGAGCGCCTGGCTGATCTGATCCGTCCTCTGTTGCAGTGGAAGCCGGGCTCGAACGCCCGTCCGGATGGTGCCTATGACGGGCGACGCTTCGTCACGACGACTGCTATGCTGTCGATCCTTGGGGCAACCCCTGACGACATGGAAGAGATTCTGAAGGGTCTCGGTTACCGTGCCGACAGCGTGAGTGCCGAAGAAGCAGCCGCCTTCCTGGCCGCCCACAAGCCGAGCGCTTCGGAAACTGCCGAGGCTGCGAAGCCCGAGGCTGACACCGTTGACGATGCCGACCAGCCTGCAGCGGATGCAGAGCCGGAGACGGCGGTGTCCGAGCCGGTAGCCGAAGCGGCTGCTCCGGAAAATGTCACGGTCGCTGAAGAGGGTGTTGCAGCCGCAGAGCCTGCCGATGCTGCCGAGCCTAAACCGGTTCTTCTGTGGCGGCCGGGTGGTCGCAACGACAACCAGCGTCCTGCCGGTCGGGCTGCCGGTGATCGTCGCGGGGCCAATCATGGCCAGCGTGCCGCTGCGGGCGATGGGCAGGCAACGGGTGAGCCGCGCGGTGACAATCGCCGCGATAACCGCCGCCCGGACGGCCGTCGCGACCAGCCGGAAGGCGGACGTGGCAAGTTTGCCGGCAAGGGTGATCGCCAGGACCGTGGCGATCGCAAGGATCGCGGTCCGCGCCCGGAACGCGATGCCAACAAGTCGCAGCCCGCGCGCTTCGAAGCCAAGCCGCCGCGCAAGGAGAAGCCTATTGATCCGGATTCGCCCTTCGCCAAGCTGGCCGCGCTCAAGGAACAGATGAAGAAGTGACATGGACGAGAAGCAGCCACAAAGCGGTTCGCGTCAGCGCATCGACAAGTGGCTCTTCTTCGCCCGTGTGGCAAAATCACGCAGCCTTGCCCAGGAGCGGGTGTCAGCCGGTCATGTGAAGGTCAATGGCGCGACCGTTCGCCAGCCGAGCCATGGATTGAAGATCGGAGACAGGCTGGAGATTGCCATGCCCGAGCGCGATCTGGTTCTGGTCGTCAAGCTTCCGGGTGAGCGCCGGGGGCCTTATGAAGAGGCTCGGCTTCTCTATGAGGACCTCACTCCTCCGCGCGAGAAGGGGCCGTTCTCACCTTTGGATCAGGCGGTCCGTGCGCCAGGATCGGGACGGCCGACCAAGAAAGAGGCGCGCGCGCTTCGAGATCTCAGGTCCGGGCCCGATTGGGGTGACGATTAGAAAATTTGTCCGCCTGCGGCAGAATAGCGGATTGTTTATCCTTGCCTTGATTCCGATTACACAGTAGCTCACAACCCTGTCCGACAGAAATCCCGGTGGGGCACGAGCCTCCGTTTTCAGCCACCAAGGCCAGACGGAACAACGTGTTCGTTCTCTTTCCTGCCGTTTGCGAACGTCATCCTGGAGTGCCGCATGACCTATATCGTCACTGACAACTGCATCCGCTGCAAATACACCGATTGTGTCGAGGTCTGCCCGGTCGACTGCTTTTATGAGGGCGAAAACTTCCTCGTCATTCATCCGGACGAATGCATCGACTGCGGCGTTTGCGAGCCGGAATGTCCGGCAGAGGCGATCAAGCCGGATACCGAACCGGGTCTCGACAAGTGGCTGAAGATCAATGCGGACTATGCGAAGATCTGGCCGAACATCACGGTGAAGAAGGATCCGATGCCGGAAGCCAAGGAAATGGACGGCGTCGACGGCAAGTTCGAAAAGTTCTTTTCCGAGCAGCCTGGTTCCGGCGACTAAACTCGCGACAGGTGCCGGTATACGCTTCCTGCGCATGCCTTAATTTTCATCGCTGAGACCAGAATCTGGCGCCGAGTGCGCCAGCTTTATGGCGCGCTGCACTAAAATATTGATTTCCTCGTCTTTTTGTGATAGCGTCTTGGAACTGTTCCACTTTGTGGCACTTGTGTGCCCTAAGCCATCACGAAAGCAACTTCACCACCGACGCGGTCTACGTGACATAGACGACACTTTCGTGTCGTGTCGCCGTCGCGACGAGGGTGATGTTTTTCTGTGACGGAAAGGATCAGGATGGCAGACCTTGCGGCTTCTCCATCTCATCCGGGCCTGACCGACCCGGCGCCGGCATTATGCCGGGAGCAAAACAGGGAGTGTTTGAATAGAATGACGACCCAGCAGAAGAAAAATTCCTCGGCGCGCCATGGTTTCAAGACCGGCGAGTCGATCGTCTACCCTGCCCACGGCGTGGGTACCATCACCGCTATCGAAGAGCAAGAAGTGGCGGGCATGAAGCTTGAGCTTTTCGTCATCGATTTCGAGAAGGACAAGATGCGCCTGAAAGTTCCGGTCGCCAAGGCCGTGAGCATCGGCATGCGCAAGCTCTCCGAGACGGACTTCGTCGAGCGTGCGCTGAAGGTCGTCCAGGGCAAGGCCCGCGTCAAGCGCACGATGTGGTCGCGCCGCGCTCAGGAATATGATGCCAAGATCAATTCCGGTGACCTGATTTCCATCGCGGAAGTCGTGCGCGATCTCTATCGTGCCGAGAACCAGCCGGAACAGTCCTATTCCGAGCGTCAGCTGTATGAAGCTGCCCTCGACCGCATGGCCCGCGAAATCGCGGCCGTGAACAAGATGTCCGAGACGGAAGCCGTTCGCTTGGTCGAGGTCAACCTCGCCAAGGGTCCGAAGCGCGGCAAGACCATCGAGGAAGACGATACGCAGGAAGAAGCTGCATAAGCCTCTCTTCGTTCAACTGCATTCCTGAAAAACCTCCGGTGTGAGCCGGAGGTTTTTTTGTGCCTTTTTGGCTGCGGACCTCATTTTTAACACGCCACCATTCAGGCAAAGAAAAACCCCGCCGAAGCGGGGTTTGACTTATCGAACTCTTCTTGAAGATCAGTTCCGGTTTCCGAGGAAACGGAGCATGAAGAGGAAGAGGTTGATGAAGTCGAGGTAGAGGCGGAGCGCGCCCATGATGGCCAAGCGACCGCTGGCTTCGCTCGAATGGGCCTCATGATAGGACTCCTTGATCGACTGGGTGTCGTAGGCGGTGAGGCCCGCGAAGATCAAGACGCCAATCACCGAGATGGCAAAATCCAGAGCGGACGAGGCCATGAACAGGTTGACCAGCGAGGCGATGATCAGGCCGAACAGACCCATCATCAGGAACGAACCCATGGCCGACAGGCTACGCTTGGTGGTGTAGCCATAGAGCGACAGGGCGCCGAACGAAGCGGCCGTCACGAAGAAGGTCTGGACGATGCTGGCGCCCGTGTAGATCAGGAAGATCGACGACAGCGACAGGCCCATTAGGGCCGCATAGACCCAGAAAGTCGTCTGTGCTGCGGACACGCTCATCTTTTCGATGCGGAAACTCAGGAAGAAGACCATGGCGACCGGCGCCAGGATCACCAACCACTTGAGCGGGCTCAGGAAGATGGCCTGACCGAAGCCGGTTAGCTGTCCATTCGATACGGCGAGCTGAAAGGTTGCGAAGGCTGCGATACCGGTGATGGCAAGGCCCAGAGCCATCAGGTTATACACCTTCAGCATATAGGCGCGCAGACCTTCGTCGATCATCGTGGCCGACTGGGCTTGGCCCGTGCGGCTCTGATAGTTGCGAAGTTCGGACATGGTTTCCTCTCTCAAAGCTTCGATGTTTGACGATGGGGTCCGAATGACCCCCGCGCCGCTGCGAAGCCCAGCATGCGTGACATCAATATGAGATGGAAAGGCCCGGGGAACAAGACCCGTTGCCTTAAATCGCGGTAATCATTGGGATGCGTGGGTCGGCTCAAAGCTCCCGCAGAACAGGGGCCGCCTTCTGGCCGAGAATCCGCCAGGTGCCGGCAAGTCCGATTCCGATGGTGATGACCAGAGAAATCACGATCGTCATGGCGGCGACGTCGGGCAGGAAAGTCGACGGCAGTTTCATGATCTGGCTCAGCACATACCAGGCAATGCCACCGCCGGAGACGAGGGCAAAGACAGCAGTCGCCGCACCGAGCAACATGTACTCATAGGTAAAGGCCCGGATCAGCATGGCGCGCGTGGCACCAAGCGTCTTCAGGATGACAGCGTCATGAGTGCGTGCGCGGTTGCCGGCGGCCAGCGCGCCGGAGAGTACCAGCACCGATGCGATGAGGGCCACTGCTGCTGCCGCGCGAATGGCGGTCGCCAGCTGCCCGACGAGCTTGTCGACCATGTCGAGCGCGTCCTTGACGCGCACCGTCGTGATTGTCGGGAAGCGTTGTGTGACTGCACGCAGAACCGAAGCCTCGTCGGTTGCCGTCGCGTTCGGCTCGATCAGGGTTGCCAGCCAGGCATGCGGGGCGCCGGCAAAGGTGTTGGGCGAGAAGACCATGACGAAATTCATCGACAGGCTCTCCCATTGCACCGCGCGGAAGTTCGAGATCTTCGCGGTGATGTTGCGGCCGAGCACGTTGACGGTGACCGTGTCGCCGATCCTGAGGCCCAGTTCCTTCGCTTCCTGGTCGGAGAAGGATACCAGGGGCTCACCGGTATAGTCCTTCGGCCACCATTCGCCTTCGGTCACACTGCTGTTTTCGGGGATGTTGGTCGCATAGGTTAGGCCACGATCTCCGCGCAGAACCCAACGGCCGCCGGGTGGCACATCCATCTTGGCGACATCCGTGCCGTTCAGCTCAAGGATGCGGCCGCGCAGCATGGGGACTTCGACCAGTTTGCCTTCCGGGGCCAAGCCCTCGACCAGCGTGCGGAAGTCTTCCACTTCACTGCCCTGGATATCGACGAAGAAGAAGTTGGGGGCGCGTTCCGGCAGGCTGCCGGTCAGCTCACGGCGCAGATTGCCGTCGATCAGGGCCAAGGCCACCAGCAGGCTAAGGCCGAGGCCGAGTGAGAGGGTGACAGAGGCCGTCAGCGAGCCGGGGCGGTGAATGTTGCCGACTGCGAGCCTCAGCGCTGCCGAATGGCTTCTCGGGCTGTGGCGCGCCAGCCAGGAGATCAGGTAGGCGACGAGACGCAGCAGGACAAAGCCCGCCGCCATGGCGGCGAGGAAGATCGCGGCGATGCGGCGCTGGTCCGAGGTGAAGATCGCCAGCGCAGCCAGGGCGCCAAGGGAGAGCGCCATCGCCAGCAGATATGGCCAGGACGGAAGGCCTGAGGCTTCAAAACCCTGTTCGCGGAAGAGGGCGGTGGCCGGCACCTTTCGGGCATGGCCGAGTGGCAGGATGGCAAAGGCGAAGGTCACCAGGATGCCGAAGATCGCTGCCAGCGCCAGAGCCTGCGGATAAAGCCTTGCCTCGGCAGATATCGGCAGGATGCCGGCGAGATAACTCGCGGTGATGGGCGGGGCGATGGCGCCGAGCACGAGGCCGGCGACAATACCCACCATGGCCACCAGGGTGATCTGGATGAGGTAAACCAGAACGACGACGGATGCCGGGGCACCCAGGCATTTGAGCGTGGCGATGACCGTGCGCTTGGAATCGAGAAAGGCGCGCACGGCATTGGCGACGCCAACGCCGCCCACCACCAGAGCTGTCAGCCCGACAAGGGTGAGGAACTGCGAAAAGCGTTCAACATTTTCTGTGAGGGCCGGGGCCGCCCGGTCGCTGCTGCGGATCGACCATCCGGCCGCCGGGAATTCCGCCTGGGCCTTGGTGCGGAGTGTCTCTGGGCTGGTCGCCGGGTCGTTGTAGCGGATCTTGTAGGCGTGCTCGACGAGGCTTCCGGTCGCAACCAGGCCGCTGGCGAAGAGGGCCTTGCGGCTGGTCAGGAAGCGCGGCGCAAAGCCGAAGCCGTCGGACACGGCATCCGGCTCCGTGACGATCGTACCGGTGATGCGGAAGCGGGCATTGCCGAGAAGGAATTCGTCGCCAACCTTGCTGTTCATGCGCTCCAGCAGAAGCGGTGCGACAACGGCGCCGTAGATATTGCCGTTGGCAGCCAGAAGATCGGCAAGAGGTCGATCCGGCTCGGCAACAAGGCGACCGTAAAGCGGATAGGTCTCGTCCACCGCCTTGACTTCGACCAGCGACTGATCGGAGCCATCGGCCAGACGCGCCATGGAGCGAAGGCCGGTCGAGGCAGAGACCGTCCCGAAGCTTTGCAGAAAGGCGAGTTCGGTCGGTGTTGCCTCGCGGTTGTCCAGTTCCACCCGGACGTCACCCGCGAGAAGCGAGCGGCCTTCTGAGGAGATCGCGTCGGTGATCGCCGTGGAGACGGAGTTGACGGCCGCGATCGCGCCGGTGCCGAGCGCAATGCAGGCAAGGAAAATGTAAAATCCTTTCAGCCCGCCGCGCAACTCACGCAGCGCGATGCGAAAGGCGACCGACAGCCGCGTTGTGAAACTCGTCATGCGGACACCGTCGTCAGACGGGCCTGTTCGGCGTGGCTGTCGCCGGCGATCTGACCGGAGGCGACGCGGATCTGGCGTGAACACCGCGCAGCCAGCGTCGTATCATGGGTTACCAGCACGAGCGTCATGCCGCGTTCCTGCTGCTTGGCAAACAGCAGATCGGCGATCTGCCGACCGGTATCGGTGTCGAGATTGCCTGTGGGTTCGTCTGCGATCAGGACGGCCGGCGAAGGGGCTAGCGCGCGGGCGATGGCGACGCGCTGCTGTTCGCCGCCGGAAAGCTGCCCCGGATAGTGGCTCAGTCTTTCGCCGAGGCCGACCGCCTGCAATTCCTTGCGGGCAATGTCGAAGGCATTCTTGACGTTGGCGAGTTCCAGCGGGATCGCGACGTTCTCCAGCGCCGTCATGTTGGCGATCAGATGGAAAGACTGGAAGACGATGCCGATGTTGCGGCCGCGGAAATCGGCCAGCCGGTCCTCGCTCAGCGTATGAATGGGCGTATCGCGGACATTAATCTCGCCGCTGTCCAACCGTTCCAGGCCGGCCAGCACCATCAGCAACGTCGACTTGCCCGAACCGGAGGGGCCGACAATACCGACAGCTTCACCTTCATCGATCTTCAGATCGATGCTCCGCAAAACGTGAACGGAGGCGGCGGCATTGCCAAGGGTGAGATCAGCGCTTTTCAGTTCGATGATGGTGTTTCTCACACTCGGCCATCCTATATCGTTGAGATCAAGGGTTTGCCGGTGATCGGCACTTCGGGCAATCTAGGAAGGACAGCATGACATTTAAAGCTGCGCTGCTTCATTTCGCCGTGATCCTCATGGCAACGCTGGCGGGTGTCACGGCCTCGCTCGCAGAGCCGCTGAAACTGGTGGGCTTCGGCGACAGCCTGATGGCCGGCTACCAGTTGCCGCAGGACGATGCATTGCCGGCACAGCTGCAGCGCAATCTCGTCGCCAAGGGGCACGACGTCGTCATCACGAATGCGGGGGTCTCCGGCGATACCACATCCGGCGGATTGGCGCGGGTCGACTGGTCAGTGCCCGATGGAACCGACGGCGTGATCCTGGAACTCGGCGCCAATGATGCCCTGCGCGGCATTCCTCCCGAGCAGACGGCGCGCAATCTCGACCAGATCATCACGCGTCTCAAGGCCCGGAACATTCCCGTCCTGCTGATCGGCATGCTGGCACCGCCCAATATGGGCATCGACTATGCCGAGCGCTTCAATGCGATCTATCCGGATCTCGCCAAGAAATACGACCTGCCGCTCTATCCTTTCGTTTTGGACGGCGTGATCACCGAGCGGAAGCTCCTGCTTGAGGATGGCATGCATCCGAACACGGAGGGTCTTGCCGTCATGGCCGAACGCATGCTTCCCCTCGCCCAATCTTGGGTGTCCGGCATCAAGGGTAAGCCGAATTAATCGCTTGCGCCTCTTGTCATTGCATGATTCGCTGTAAGCACCTGCAAAAGATTCGGGGAGCTCTCCATGCCGAGATTGTTCACTGCCCTCGAAATTCCGCGCAACGCCGCCATGAGCCTCTCATTGCTGCGCGGTGGCCTCCCCGGGGCTCGCTGGATCGATGTCGAAAACTATCACATCACCCTGCGCTTCATCGGCGATGTCGATGGCCGCACGGCGGACGAAATCGTCGATCGTCTCGACCGGATTGACCGCCCCGAATTTTCGCTCACCCTGAACGGCATCGGCTCCTTCGGCTCGAAGAAGCCGCATTCGATCTGGGCGGGCGTATCAGCCGCTCCCGAACTCTACGCTCTCCAGGGCGAGATCGAACGCATCTGCCAGCGGCTGGGTCTCGCGCCCGATCCGCGCAAGTTCACGCCACATGTCACGCTCGCAAGGTTGAAGGCCTCCCGGCTCGATGATGTCGTGCATTATCTGGGTGGGCGAGGTGACTTCCACACTTTGCCGTTCAAGGTCTCCCGCTTCGTTCTGCTTTCCTCCAAGGAATCAGTCGGTGGCGGGCCTTATCTGACAGAAGAGATCTTCCCGCTGCATGAGCCGGCTGGTGCATCCAGTTTTGTCGGTCGAAGCCTGCAACCGGAAAAGAGCCTGCTGTAAATTCGCCTTTGCGCGCCGACAAGCGCATCTTGATCCTGTCATGCTGGACCCGACATGGCAGACAGTGCCATCGCACCCTGCCATCCAGGCATGGTGGTGGACGCGAGTTTGGCAGGAGGCAGATCCATGATCAGACAAAAACTCGATGACGCCGCAGTGGCGGCCAGACTTGCGGAGCTGCAGGGCTGGACCTTGGTGAAGGATGGAAGTGCCATTGAGAAGCATTTCGTCTTCAACGATTTCCGCCAAGCCTTCGGCTTTATGACCCAGTGTGCACTCGCTGCGGAAAAGATCGACCATCACCCGGAATGGTCGAATGTCTATCGCAAGGTGCATGTCCAGCTGACGACACATTCCGCACATGGTCTGACGGAACTGGATTTCCAACTTGCCGTTCTCATGGACATGGCTGGTCGGGACGCGGCGTGAGCGTTTTCGCTGCCGATTGAATTTTCCCGTGGCTGATCACATATGATTGATTGGGTCCGCACGAAAGGATCGTTGGCTCATGGATGACGTGAAGATCGGTGAAATCCTGCTGCCGGGTGATGAAGAAACCCAGCAGAAGCAGGAGGAGAAAGTACGGCGCCGGTTCTGGCCGACGTTCCGGAAGGCAGCGCGTCAGATCCCGTTTTCGCGCGATGTGGCGGCCGCCTATTACTGCGCGATCGACCGCGAAACCCCCTTGCGTGTCCGGGGCATCCTGCTTGCGGCTCTGGGGTATTTCGTATTGCCGATCGATGCCGTACCGGACGTCCTGGCCGTGATCGGCTTTACCGATGATATCGCCGTCCTCACGACGGCCTTCGCGCTGATCAACCGGCACATCAAGGAGCGGCACTACGAGGAAGCCGATCGAGTGCTGGCGGATGACGAAAAGCCGGCGTGAGAGGCGCGCCGCTTTCCGGAAAACCGTTTCCAGCCCAACTCTTGCCCGATTCTTTCCTTCTACATCCGAACGAGGAGGGCGCGGTGCAAAGCCGCGTCTCGCCGTATCTTGCGACGGCTGATCAGAACGACGACACAGAGTGCGACAAGAAACTGTGTCCCGTTCATGGTTTGGTAAGGTAAATTAAGTCAAACTGAACACAGGTTTTGACGATGAGCGCCCGGCCGTTCGGCTGGGCGATGGATGGAAACAACCGGCAGGAAGACATGTTCGTAAGAAGTAGCGTAGCCGCACTGGCAATCATCCTGGCGAGCAGCGGTCTCGCCAATGCTCAATCGCCGACACGGATCGAGCAATTCAAGGCCTGGGGTGCCTATTCCTACAAGTCCAATGGCGGCACAGTCTGCTACGTGCTGTCCGTGCCGACGACCAAGGAACCCGCAAGCGTCAATCACGGCGATATCTTCTTCGTGATCTCGCAGCGCCCGGGACAGAATATCTCCTATGAGCCGCAGGCGATGATGGGCTATCCCATGAAGGGCGATTCCAAGGTCAATGTGACGATCGATTCCAAAAATTTCGTCATGTTCGTCAAGGATACCTCTGCCTGGGTCGAAAACGCTGCAGAAGAGCCGGCACTGGTTGCAGCCATGAAGGGCGGCTCGTCGATGACGGTCAAGGCCACTTCAGCTCGCGGCACGCCCACGAGCTACACCTATTCGCTGTCCGGCATTTCGGCAGCCCTGCAGAAGATCCAGGGTTGCAAGTAACAGCGTCGGGTCTAACCATTCCGAGGGCCGGCAGGTAACTGCCGGCCCTCGCCGTTTTGGCCATGCGCCCGGCTTGCCCGCCTCGGGGTGACGAACGGCAAAAAAGCTGCTATTGGCCGCTGCAAATTAGGGCATCGGGCGTCGTCCCCTGTCCGCACGATCCATGAATTCATACCTGCCAGCCGGGAAGCGCTCGATCGGAGCATGCTTGCCGCTATGGTCCAGAGGTCCAGACGATGACTGTCACCGTGACGCTTCCCGAGCGTAGCCAGACTGCCGCCCCGGTTCGCCCCGCTGCTTCCGTCGAGAAGCCGAGCCTGATCGGTCTTGATCGCGAAGCCCTGGGGGCGGCGCTCAGGGACAAGGGCGTGCCGGACAAACAGATCAAGATGCGGGTTGCGCAGATCTGGAACTGGATCTATGTGCGCGGCGTCTCGGATTTCGATCACATGGCCAATGTCTCGAAGGACATGCGTGAGATGCTGAAGACGCATTTCACCATTGCTCGGCCAGAGATCGTCGAAGAGCAGGTCTCCAATGATGGCACCCGCAAGTGGCTCCTGCGCTTCCCCCCGCGCGGTGCCGGCCGTCCTGTCGAAGTCGAAAGCGTCTACATTCCGGAAGAGGGCCGGGGCACGCTGTGCATCTCCAGCCAGGTCGGCTGCACGCTCACCTGTTCGTTCTGTCACACCGGAACGCAGAAGCTGGTACGCAATCTGACGGCGGAAGAAATTCTGGCGCAGCTTCTCCTGGCGCGCGATCGGCTGGGCGACTTCCCGGATCGGGAAACGCCCGTCGGAACGATGATGCCGTCCAGCGACCGCAAGGTCACCAACATCGTCATGATGGGCATGGGCGAGCCGCTCTACAATTTCGAAGAGGTGAAGAAGGCGCTTTTGATCGCCACCGATGGCGACGGCCTTTCGCTCTCGAAGCGTCGTGTCACGCTTTCCACCTCGGGCGTGGTGCCGGAAATCTATCGCACAGGCGAAGAGATCGGCGTCATGCTGGCGATATCGCTGCATGCCGTGCGTGACGAGCTGCGCGACATGCTGGTGCCGATCAACAAGAAGTATCCGCTCAAGGATCTGATCGAAGCCTGTCGCAACTATCCGGGCCTGTCGAATGCCCGTCGCATCACCTTCGAATATGTGATGCTGAAGGACGTCAACGACAGCCTGGAAGATGCCAAGGGCCTGATCCAGCTCCTGAAGGGCGTCCCGGCGAAGATCAACCTGATCCCGTTCAACCCGTGGCCGGGCACGAACTACCAGTGTTCCGACTGGGCAACGATCGAGAAGTTTGCCGATTTCATCAATCAGGCCGGTTATGCTTCGCCGATCCGCACCCCGCGTGGACGCGACATTCTTGCCGCCTGCGGCCAGCTGAAATCGGAATCAGAGCGCATGCGCAAGACCGAACGCATGGCCTTCGAGGCGATGATGATCGCCGGCCACGGCGAGGATGACGACTGAGCCAGCCAACCCGGCTCAGGACACCTTTCGGCTTACTTCGCCTGGGTCATGAGGATCTTCACGGCGAAGATCGAGAAGACGCCGGCAAAGGTGTAGTCGATGCCGCGCAGAACCTTGCGGTTGGCCTGCAGCCAGGTCGACATGAAATCTGCCCCATAGACGATGCCGATGCCGATCGGCAGTGACAGCACGATCGACCATAGCCCGAGGAAAAGCAGCTTGCCCGTGACATTTGGGTCGGTTGCTGTGACGAACTGCGGCAGGAAGGTCATGAAGAAGATGATGACCTTGGGGTTCAAGAGGTTGACCCAGAGGCCGTTCAGGAAGGCCCCCTTCTTCGAGACGACGGCATCCCCTTCCGCCTTGATGACGAAGTTCGAGCCATGGCGGACCGCCTGTAGAGCCAGCCACAGCAGATAGGCCGCCCCGCCTGTTTTCAGCAGCAGGAAGGCTGTCGGGGATGCGACGATGAGAGCCGAGATGCCGAAGGCGACCAGCATGGTGTGAATCGCAATGCCAAAGCTGGTACCCGCCAGCGTCATCAGACCGACGGCGCGACCGTCGCGCAGGGATCTGCTGATCCAGAGCGTCATGTCGGGGCCGGGCGTGATTGCGAGCAGGAGCAGGGCGAGGCTGAAGGCCAGAAAGACGGGCAGGCTGGGAATGAAATCCATTGAGGGCACCGCATTGCGAAACACCCGCCAGGCGCGGGTGCTTCTTCTCTAGCGGGCTTCCTTGCGATTGCCAATCAGTCGCGTGGCATCGACAGATAGGTCTTGAAGGCATCGGCGTGATCGGGATGCCAACGCGAGAGCGGCGGGCGGTTCTCAATGATGTCGCCGGCGGCCCAGGCAATGCGCTTCTCGTCCAGCGCACGGTTCACTTCGTTGTCCGGGCACAGAATGTAGAAGTCGCCGCGGTCGAGGCTTTCGAACATGAAGTCGACGGTCTCTTCGGGCGTCCAGGCGCCAGCGGGCTTCTCGGTCCTGCCATTGGCAGTCAGTGATGTGAAAACGAAGCCTGGAATGAGCAGATGGGCGGTGACATTGCAGTCCGGCGTGTTGCGAAGCTCGTGCTGCAGGGCTTCGGTGAAGGCCTTCACGCCGGCCTTTGCCACATTGTAGGCCGGGTCTCCCGGCGGCGTGGTGATGCCCTGCTTGGAGCCGGTGTTGATGATCACGGCCGGATCCTTGTGGGCGACCATGCCGGGGCCGAAGGTGCGGCTGCCGTTGATCACGGCCATCAGGTTGACGGCAAACACGTTTTCCCAGTTCGCCTGGGGGCCGAAGAGCGCGCTGCCGGGCTGGATGCCGGCATTGTTCATCAGGATATGCACCCGACCGAAGCGCTGGATGACGGCACGCTCCAGTGCTTCGAGCTCATCGAGCTTCGACACATCGGTGCCGATGGCGACGACATCGGTCTCGCCGCTTGCCGAGAGTGCGGCCGCCTGGAGGGCAGCATCGGCCAGCCTGTCGCCTTCGAGGTCGACCAGGACAACACAAAGGCCCATGCGTGCAAATGCCTTGGCAGCGGCCAGTCCGATGCCGGATGCGGCCCCGGTGACCACGGCGACATTGCCCTTCGCGAATGCGGGATGCTGGATCGTCATGGCAAACTCCTTCAAGACATGCAGTATTGTCGATGATGGCGATATGGTATCCTAGCCAGGCATCGTCAACGTGACAGCCGTCGATGGAGGATTGCTGCCGATGAACAAGATGACCACTGTGACCGTTTCCGGAGAGCTGGCTGACTTTATCGAGGCCAGGATAGTCGCTGGCGATTACGCCTCGGAGGCCGAGGTGATCGAAGCCGCTCTTGCGCTTTTGCGCGACGATGTGGATGGCCTTGCCGCCATCAAGGCCGCCATCGAAGAGGGCGAGGCATCGGGGGAGCCGCAGCCTTTCGACTTTGACGACTTCATTGATCGCAAACGCCGCCAGTCAGCTGCGGAATGAAGCGCCTGATCGTTTCACCACGTGCAGCGCGGGATATTGATGGGATCTTCGATTACACTGAAGAGCAATGGGGGCTGGATCAAGCAATCACTTATACGCTCGGGCTCAAGTCCAGCTTGCAGGAAATCTGCGAGGGTGGACGAAGGGGTCGGAAAATTCCGCAACTCACCAAGGCCTATCTGATCGTAACTTACCAATCCCATTACCTCGTGTATCGTGAAACCCGGCAAGCGATTGTTCTCATCCGCATCCTCCATCAGCGCATGAATATTGGCCGCCATCTCTGACGCCTCAGCCCCTCTTGCCCTTGCACGCCAGCGGAATCTCGCTAAAAGTGCCGCCATTCTTGATCCAGGCGGGGTTTGAGCCTCGCACCCTCCAGACGGAACGCATCGACATGGCACTCCCCAAAGACGTGAAGAAAGTCGTCCTCGCCTATTCCGGCGGCCTCGACACCTCCATCATCCTGAAATGGCTGCAGACCGAACTCGGCGCTGAAGTCGTCACCTTCACCGCCGATCTCGGCCAGGGCGAAGAGCTTGAGCCGGCGCGCAAGAAGGCCGAGATGCTCGGCATCAAGGAGATCTTCATCGAGGACGTGCGCGAAGAATTCGTCCGCGATTTCGTCTTCCCGATGTTCCGCGCCAATGCCGTCTATGAAGGCGTCTACCTGCTCGGTACCTCGATCGCCCGTCCGCTGATCTCCAAACACCTGATCGATATCGCCAAGAAGACCGGCGCCGATGCGATTGCCCATGGCGCGACCGGCAAGGGCAACGATCAGGTCCGTTTCGAGCTGTCGGCCTATGCGCTGAACCCCGACATCAAGATCATCGCCCCCTGGCGCGACTGGGCGTTCAAGAGCCGTACAGACCTCCTGAACTTTGCCGAACAGCACCAGATCCCGGTTGCGAAGGACAAGAAGGGCGAGGCGCCGTTCTCCGTTGACGCCAACCTCCTGCACTCTTCGTCCGAGGGCAAGGTTCTCGAAGATCCGGCCCAGGAAGCGCCTGAATACGTGCACATGCGCACGATTTCCCCGGAAGCCGCACCGGACAAGGCGACCATCATCAAGGTAGGCTTCGAAAAAGGGGACGCCGTCTCGATCAACGGCGTTCGCATGAGCCCAGCAACGCTGCTCGCAGAACTCAACAATTACGGCCGCGACAACGGTATCGGCCGTCTTGACCTCGTCGAGAACCGCTTCGTTGGCATGAAGTCGCGTGGTGTCTACGAGACCCCCGGCGGCACGATCCTCTTGTCAGCTCACCGTGCGATCGAATCGATCACACTCGACCGCGGTGCAGCGCACCTCAAGGATGAGCTGATGCCGCGTTACGCTGAGCTGATCTATTACGGCTTCTGGTTCTCGCCCGAGCGCGAAATGCTGCAGGCCCTGATCGACAAGAGCCAGGAGCATGTCGAAGGCGAAGTGACGCTGAAGCTCTACAAGGGCAATGTCATGGTGATCGGCCGCGAATCGTCGAAGTCGCTCTATTCCGACCAGCTCGTCACCTTCGAAGACGACCAGGGTGCCTATGACCAGAAGGATGCCGCCGGCTTCATCAAGCTCAATGCGCTCCGCCTGCGCACGCTCGCCAAGCGCAATCTCGGCAAGTAAGCTTGACGTTGAAGACATGTCCAACCCGTCTGCCCCAGGGGCAGGCGGGTTTTTTCTTGTCGTGATCAGGATTGTTTCGACAGGATTTTGAGCCAGAGGAAACCGGCGACAGCGCAGAATTCCATCGTCGGTATGATGATGCCGAAGGCATGCAGCGGATCGCCCATCGCGGCTGCCGCAACGCCGCCGAGAAATCCTGCGCTCATCTGCAGAAAACCAGTCATGGCCGAGGCGGAGCCGGCAATATGCGCGAAGGGCGCCATGCTGACGGTCACGACGTGGGGCGTGAGGAAAGCGAGCCCGAAGGTACAGATCGCAACGGGACCCATGATCGTCAGATAATGCGGTTCAACGAAGGCCACGGACAAAGCCATGACGAGGCCACCGAAACCACACAGGCCGATACCGATCCGTGCCGCATGGGGTCCACCGAGACGTGAGGCTACCAACTTCAAAGTCATCGAACCGAGCAGATATGATCCGGATTGCATCAGCATGCCGAGACCAAATTGTGTGGGGGTGAGGCCGACACGATTGATCAGGATGAAGGGCAACATGGTCGATTGCGCATAAAGTGCTCCAATGGCGCCGCTGAGAACGAGGGATGCGGCCAGGAAACGTGTATTGCCCGCGACCTCCAGGTAAGCACGGGCGAGACGCATAGGCCGCAGTCGGCCGAGATCACGCGCAACCGTCTCCCGCATGAACAGGAGCGTGCAAAGGCCTGCCAGCAAGCCAAAGCCGACGAGGAGCAGGAATACGGCGTGCCAGTTGAATGCCGCCAGAGTCAGTCCGCCGAGCGTTGGTCCCATGGCGGGACCGATGGCGAGGAAAATGCCGATGGTGTTGAGGATGCGTGCGGCGTCTACGCCGACGTAGAGGTCTCGGACAATGGCGCGCCCAACCACCACGCCGACTGATGCGCCTATTCCCTGGATGAGCCGTGCGGCAAGGATGAATTCGATCGATGGCGCCAGTGCCGCCAGTAGCGAGCCGGCGATGTAGATCGCAAGGAAAATCAGGGTCGCCGTCTTGCGACCGAGAGCATCGGACAGGGGTCCGGCCACGAGTTGTGCCAGCGCAAAACCACCAAAAAAGAGGGAGAGGCTGAGCTTTACCGACGCTTCCGTTGTCGAGAAGGCCCGGACCAGTTGCGGCATGGCTGGCGTATAGATCGCCATCGAGATCGGGCCAAGCGTGGTGAGCAGCGCACCGAGAAAAGTCGTTCGCCGTTCACTCATCCACACTGTCGTCATGTCCATCGCCTTGATCATCGAAATTTGCGCAGGCAGCGCTGTGATCACTTAGGGCGAAATGGAGATCGTATCGAGTTTAAAAATTTCCCACGATGAAAAGCGGGAATCAGCTCGTTCGAGAGAAGAAGTCCAGGACCTTGGAATAGGAATCGGCCATATCCATATCGCCGATCATTTCGGCCAGCGACTGCTGGGTCCGGTAATATTCGGCGTAGTCGAATTGGGTGTCATCCGTCAGTGTCGAAAGGTCTGCGACGTTTCCGTTTCGGTCTACAGCCTGCAAAGGCAGCTCCGTCGACAGCTCGCGGAACGTCCCTTCGTCGATTTCGTCTTTCTGGAAGCTTTCAGTCGCGATTTCCCGCAGGCGGCGCGGCGTCATGCTGGCAAAGACGGAGAGCGCTTCCTCAAAGACGTGCTGGTCCTTGGATGCAGTCGCCTTCGGGGCGAGTTCCGACATTCTCACATTCGGCTGGGCACTGCTTTCCCGCAGTTTCAGCGGTGAAATGCCAACCGGCTGAATTGGAAATATTTCCATGGCGGTGACCGTCCTTTCATAGGATGAATCGATCTATCGCTTTCTCCGAAAATTCGTCAATCGTGATGTTCCGCTCCAAAGGAAAAATCTATTCTTGTTCACCGCTTTTTGCATGCTTGCCACGGCGCCGTCGCAATAGCATATCCAAGATAGTTGCTTCGCCGATCCCAGGTGCCGCCGAAGGAGGTTTTCATGACAGGTTCACCCGCGTTCAATCCCGCCGTCACGGAATGGGGTGGTCCTCACGGATTGCCGAAGTTCGAACAGATTGGCGATGCCGACTATGCGCCGGCCTTTGAGGACGCGCTTGCCCAGCACGACGCGGAAATCGAAGCCATTGCGGGCAATCCAGAAGCGCCCACCTTCGCCAACACCATCGTTGCCCTGGAAGTGGCCGGGGATGCGCTGTCGCGTGTTTCAGCCCTGTTCTGGAACCGGGCCGGTGCCCATACCAACCCTGAGATACAGGCGCTGGAGCGCGAGATCGCACCAAAGATGTCGCGCCACTATTCGAAGATTGGCACCAACATGCCGCTGTTCCGGCGCATCGACGCTCTTTGGGAGCAGCGCGACACGCTGGGGCTGACCCTTGAACAGACCCGCGTCCTGGAACGGCACTGGAAGGGGTTTGTCAAATCCGGCGCCAAGCTGGAGAAAGCGGAGCAAGAGCGGCTTGCCGCCATCAACGAACGGCTTGCCAGCCTCGGCGCCAGTTTCGGCCAGAATGTGCTGGCGGATGAATCATCCTGGGTCCTGCCCTTGTCAGGTGAAGACGATCTCGCCGGCACTCCGGGCTTCCTGCGCGATGCCATGGCGTCTGCTGCTCAGGCGCATGACGGTGGACATTCTCACGTCGTCACGTTGTCGCGCTCGATCATCGAGCCCTTCCTCACCTTCTCCGAGCGTCGTGACCTGCGTGAGATTGCCTTCAAGGCCTGGACATCGCGGGGCATCAACGGCGGAGAGACCGACAACCGCACGATCGTGACCGAGACGCTGGCGCTGCGTGCCGAAAAGGCAAAGCTTCTCGGTTATACCGATTACGCCGCCCTCAAGCTCGACAACACCATGGCCGAAACGGCCGAGGCCGTGAACGGGCTCCTGATGCAGGTCTGGGACAAGGCTGTCGTCCAGGCTCGTGACGAAGAGCGGGCTTTGGCGGAACTCATCGCCGAAGAAGGGCGCAATCACGAGGTCGCCCCCTGGGACTGGCGGCACTACGCGGAGAAGCTGCGGACACGGAAGTTCGATTTTTCCGAAGCCGAGCTCAAGCCCTATCTGCAACTGGAGAAGATCATCGAAGCCTGCTTCGACGTGGCGGGCCGCCTCTTCGGCATTCATGCCGTGCCACTCACCGATGTCGTCGGCTATCATCCGGATGTGCGGGTTTTCGAAATCCGCGACCGAGAGGACAAGCTCGTCGCTCTTTTCCTCGGCGACTATTTCGCCCGTCCCTCGAAGCGCTCCGGCGCCTGGATGAGCAGCTTCCAGGCGCAGCACCGCCTGCCGCTCGCCAATGGCAGGCTCGGCGAGATCCCGATCATCTACAATGTCTGCAATTTTGCAAAGCCGGAGCCGGGTAAGCCTGCCCTTCTATCGCTCGACGATGCGCGCACCCTGTTCCACGAATTCGGCCATGCGGCGCACGGCATGCTATCAAACGTCACGTATCCGACCGTGTCGGGTACAGGCGTGTCGCGCGATTTCGTCGAGCTTCCATCGCAGCTTTACGAGCACTGGCTGACGGTGCCCGAAATCCTGAAGACCTATGCCGTGCATTTCGAAACGGGTGAGCCGATGCCGCAGGCGCTGCTCGACAAGGTGCTTGCGGCCCGCAACTTCAATGCTGGCTTCAATACGGTCGAGTTCACTTCGTCGGCCTTGGTCGATATGGCCTTCCACACGCGCCCTGTTGTCGAGGACCCCATGGCGGTGCAGGCCGAAGTGCTGGAGAAGATCGGCATGCCGGCCTCCATCGTCATGCGCCATGCGACGCCGCACTTCCAGCATGTCTTTGCCGGTGACGGCTATTCCGCCGGATATTACTCCTACATGTGGTCGGAAGTGCTCGACGCCGATGCCTTCTCGGCCTTTGAGGAGACTGGCAATGCCTTTGATCCCGAGACGGCACGCAAGCTGAAGGACCATATCTACTCCGTCGGCGGATCGGTCGATCCGAAGGACGCCTATCAGGCCTTCCGTGGCAAGATGCCGAGCCCGGAGGCCATGTTGAAGAAGCGAGGCCTTGCCGCCTGACGCGGCTTAACCCGCGCAATTGGCAGCGCTGGCGGTAACCATCGCCGGCGCTCCGGGCGTTTCCCCCTTTCGCAATTGCAAAAAACAGGGTATGAGCGCGCCAAAGTAAATCGGCGCTTCCTCCTGTCTAGCGCCCCAGCCGCCAGAGATCCAAATCATGAAAATGCGTAACATCGCGATTATCGCGCACGTCGACCATGGAAAAACGACCCTCGTCGACGAGCTTCTGAAGCAGTCCGGTTCGTTCCGCGAGAACCAGCGTACTGCCGAACGCATGATGGACTCGAACGACCTGGAAAAGGAACGCGGGATCACCATTCTCGCCAAGGCGACCTCGATCGAGTGGAAGGGTCACCGCATCAACATCGTCGACACCCCCGGCCACGCCGACTTCGGCGGTGAAGTCGAGCGTATCCTGTCAATGGTGGATGGCGCGATCGTTCTTGTCGACTCCTCCGAAGGCCCGATGCCGCAGACCAAGTTCGTTGTCGGCAAGGCGTTGAAGGTCGGTCTCCGCCCGATCGTCGCGATCAACAAGATCGACCGTCCGGACGGCCGCCACGAGGAAGTCATCAACGAAGTCTTCGACCTCTTCGCCAATCTCGATGCGACCGACGAACAGCTCGACTTCCCGATCCTCTACGGTTCGGGCCGCGATGGCTGGATGAACGTCAACCCGGAAGGTCCGAAGGAACAGGGTCTCGCCCCGCTGCTCGACCTCGTGCTCGAGCACGTCCCGGAGCCGACGGTCGAAGAAGGTCCGTTCCGCATGATCGGCACGATCCTCGAAGCCAACCCCTTCCTTGGCCGCATCATCACTGGTCGTATCGCTTCGGGCTCGATCAAGTCCAACCAGGCCGTCAAGGTTCTGGCTCAGGACGGCAAGACGATCGAAACCGGCCGCATCTCCAAGATCCTCGCATTCCGCGGCATTGAGCGCACGGCCATCGATGAGGCCCATGCTGGTGACATCGTCGCGATCGCTGGTCTCTCCAAGGGCACGGTTGCCGATACCTTCTGCGATCCGTCCGTAACAGAAGCCATGAAGGCGCAGCCGATCGACCCGCCGACGGTCACCATGTCCTTCATCGTCAACGACAGCCCGCTGGCCGGCACCGAAGGCGACAAGGTGACGAGCCGCGTTATCCGCGATCGTCTGCTCAAGGAAGCCGAAGGCAATGTTGCCCTCAAGATCGAAGAAGCCGAAGGCAAGGATTCGTTCTTCGTTTCCGGCCGTGGCGAATTGCAGCTCGCCGTTCTGATCGAAACCATGCGCCGCGAGGGCTTCGAACTGGCCGTTTCGCGTCCGCGCGTTGTCATGCACAATGACGAGGCGACCGGCCAGCTGATGGAGCCGATCGAAGAAGTCGTCGTCGACGTCGACGAAGAACATTCCGGCATCGTCGTGCAGAAGATGTCTGAGCGCAAGGCCGAGATGACCGAGCTTCGTCCTTCGGGCGGCAACCGCGTTCGCCTGAAGTTCCTGGCCCCGACCCGTGGCCTCATCGGCTACCAGTCGGAACTGCTGACCGACACGCGTGGCACGGCAATCATGAACCGCCTGTTCCACGACTACCAGCCCTACAAGGGCCCGATCGCCGGTCGCGTCAACGGCGTGCTCCTGTCGAACGGTTCGGGTGAAGCCGTGGCTTACGCCATGTTCAACCTGGAAGATCGCGGCCCGATGATCATCGAGCCGGGCGAAAAGGTCTATCAGGGCATGATCATCGGCATCCACACTCGTGACAACGATCTGGAAGTCAACGTTCTCAAGGGCAAGCAGCTGACCAACATCCGCGCTGCCGGCAAGGACGAAGCCGTCAAGCTCACGCCGCCGATCCGCATGACGCTCGACCGCGCATTGTCGTGGATCCAGGACGACGAGCTGATGGAAGTGACACCGAAGTCGATCCGTCTGCGCAAGATGTTCCTTGATGCCAACGACCGCAAGCGGTTCGAAAAGCAGCGTGCATCGCAGGGCTGAACCTGCTGAAAAGTCTGGTGATTCTGAAACCCCGGTCAGCTTGGCCGGGGTTTTTGTCTGTGTAACCGCCACCTGTGCGCTTGCGAGAACGGTTAAAAAAGCGTTAAATTTCGGAAAGGACAGATAAACTGTCTCTCGCGGTGGCCGGCATGACGTCGGTGCCGGTCCAACGAGGCGGAAGTGACGTTATGAAGACGTTGTCGATAGACATGCGCTTGGCAGGCCCGACGGATGCGGCGGCGATTGCCGATGTTCATCGCAGTGCCTGGCAACATGCCTATTCCGGGATCATTCCGCACCGTGCGCTCACGCGCATGATCGAGCGCCGCGGCGAGGCCTGGTGGCGCAAGGCCACGCGGGGGCCCGCCACGATCCTCGTCGTCGAAGTGGCCGGGATTGTTGCCGGTTATGCTTCGCTTGGCCTGAACCGGGCTCGCGCCCTGCCGCACGAAGGCGAGATTTACGAGCTTTATCTGCGTCCGGAATATCAGGGCGTCGGTCTCGGTCATTCCCTGTTCCACGAAGCCCGCCGCCTGTTGAAGTCACTCGGCTGCGAGGGCATGGTGGTCTGGTGCCTGGAAGACAGCGAAATTGCCGCGAACTTCTTCCGCTCGAATGGTGGCGTCGATGCCGTCGAGGGCATGGAGGATTTCGACGACGTGCACCTGAAGAAGCTCGGCTTCATCTGGAACTGACGCCGTCTTGTCGTCCTCTCATTCGACCACGTAACCTTCCGGCCAGCTGAACGTCCGTTCGCTGACGAGCTCACCGCGTTTACCCACCCATTCCGGTTCCTGCATGCCGCAGGCAAAGTCCGCTGCCGTGTCGTCGGCCATCTGACGGGCTTTTTCATTGGCATCCGGATTGGCCTTGGCATCGACAAGCGCCACCATGCAGGAGCCGCCATAGTCCACAGTCCCGACGCGCGAAACGACCAGGATCTCGCCGCGCGATGCGCGGGTCGAGCTTCCGTCCGGGCCAGGATTGTCGATGAACCAGCGGAGGATCGCGGCAAACGGCTTGCCTTGATCGTCGAGCCGCCACTCGACCTTCGTGTTGATGTGGTTGAAGGCGGAGAAGCTCTCGAAAGCGCCGTCGATCAGTTCCTGATCGACATGGCCATAGAAGACACTCTGGCGCAGGTCGCCTTCCTTGAAATAGACGGGATAATCCCGATAGCCCTTGCATTTGAGGGAAACACCCATCGGATCCTCAGACAGTGTCTGGCAGTTGTCCAGGTCAAGGTCGGTATAGACGCTCTCGTTGGCTGCGGCAGATGTCGGTTCCATCGGCAAGCTCATTGCGAATATGACGATCGGCAAGATCCAATTGGTCTTCATGATGCGTTTCCCCTCCCTTGGCACCTTCGGCCGTTGTGTCACCCAAGCTTCACCCAAAGCCGTGTTGCATTGCGCCATATTTCGCATTAGGTAGCGCGAGAATTCAACACTCTACGGGGTCCAGACATGCGTATCGATGCAATTGCCATTGGCAAGAACCCGCCGGAAGACATCAACGTCATCGTTGAGGTTCCGGTTGGCGGCCAACCGATCAAGTACGAAATGGACAAGGACGCCGGCACGCTCGTCGTTGACCGCTTCCTCTACACCCCGATGACCTATCCGGGCAATTACGGCTTCGTGCCGCACACGCTCTGCAAGGACGGCGATCCGCTGGACGTCCTGATCTGCAACACCCGTCCGCTGGTGCCCGGCTGCGTGATCAATGTGCGCCCGATCGGCGTGATGATGATGGAAGACGATGGCGGCATGGATGAGAAGATCCTCGCCGTTCCGGTGCCGAAGCTGACGCGCCGCTACGACAAGATCGCCAACTACACTGATCTTCCGGAAATCACGCTGAAGCAGATCCAGCACTTCTTCGAGCATTACAAGGATCTGGAGCCCGGCAAGTGGGTGAAGATCGGCGACTGGATGGATGTCGACGCCGCCAAGAAGATCATCCTGGAATCGATCCAGCGCGCCAAAGACGAGAAGTAAGCCGCATCAGGCGCTTGAATTCACGGCCGTCTGACGTTTGAAACCCTCCGGGTCGGTTCGATCCGGAGGATTTTTTGTATTGGGTCAGATCATCGTTCCGAGATCAGGCAACCAGCGGGAAAATGCTGTTCCACAGGAAGGACCGCAGGAAGAAGATGATGAGAAGGACGATGATCGGCGAAATGTCGATGCCGCCGAGATCGGGCAGGACGCGGCGGATCGGGCGCAGAACGGGCTCAGTGACGTTGTAAAAGAACTGACCGAGCGACGCGACAAAGCGATTGCTCGAATTGATCACGTTGAACGCGTATAGCCACGAGAAGATCGCGCTCCCGATCAGTATCCAGGTAAAGATGCTCAGGGCGAGGTCGATCGTCTGAAAGAGGGCAACCATTCAAGTCTCCATTTCTTGGTTGACAGAGATGTAGACATTGGCGACTTAACGGACAAGTGGATGGGGCCCACGCAATCCGAATCATGTTTAACGCAGGGGCATTCGCCCGCAGCTCAAGGTTTCTCAAACCATGCACCCGTCCTCGGCCGACGACCGTTTCGCGGCGTTCCGGCACTCTTCTTACGCCCGCTTCTTCTTTGCCCGCTTCCTCGGCGCCTTCGCGACCCAGATCCTCAGCGTCTCGGTCGGCTGGCAGATGTATGACAAGACGGGGAGTGCCTTCTATCTCGGTCTGATCGGGCTGGTGCAATTTCTGCCGTCGCTGCTTCTGATCCTGGTGACGGGCTCCGTCGCCGACCGCTACAACCGCCGCGCCATCGTGGCCGCTTGCATGGTGCTCAGCGCGATATGCGGCGGTGCCCTGCTGGCCCTGACGATCGCGGATGCCTTCGAGCCGACGATCGTCTTTGCCATTCTTGTCGTCTTCGGTATCGAACGCGCCTTTGCCGCGCCCGCCGTCCAGTCGCTCAGCCCCAATCTGGTGCCGCCGAAGGATCTGTCGAATGCGGTGGCGTGGAACTCGTCCTCGTGGCAAACGGCGTCGATCGTCGGCCCGGTCGCGGGCGGCCTGTTGTACGGTGCAAGCCCGACGATTGCCTATTCCGTCTGCTTCCTGTTCTTCGTTGCAGCGGCTATTCTCGTTTTCACCATTCCGCGCCCGCCGCAGCGCGTTTCCAACAAGGCGGTGACGCGTGACAGCCTGCTTGCGGGCTTCCGCTTTATCTTCGGCGAAAAGGTCGTGCTCGGCGCGATTTCGCTCGATCTTTTTGCCGTCCTTCTCGGTGGCGCGATTGCGTTGATGCCGGTCTTTGCGCGCGACATCCTGACACTTGGGCCCTGGGGCCTCGGCCTCCTGAGGGCCGCACCCGGTGTTGGCGCCATCGCGGTCGCCATTGCGCTCGCCAGTTTCCCGATTCGCCACAATGCCGGAACCTTCATGTTTGTTGGCGTCGCCCTCTTTGGTGTCGGTACGGTGCTGTTCGGTCTTTCCGAAACCGCATGGGTTTCGATCCTGGCGCTGATGTTGATGGGGGCGGCCGACATGGCCTCGGTCTATGTGCGCGAGACACTGATTGCGCTCTGGACGCCGGACGAAGTGCGTGGACGTGTGAATGCCGTCAACATGGTCTTTGTCGGGGCGTCCAACGAACTTGGTGAATTCCGTGCGGGCACCATGGCGCATTTCATCGGTCCGGTTCCAGCCGTCGTTATCGGTGGCTTCGGAACGCTGGCGGTTGCCGTGATATGGGCTTTGGGCTTCCCGCAATTGCGCAAGATCGACGGTCTTGAGGCGCCGGAACGTCACGAGGCGCGCTGAGGCGCCTCGAAAATCAGATCGAGAAAATCGGATAGCCAAGCCTTGAGTGGCGCGTCGAAGATCATCCGGCCTTCAATATGCTCGCGGCCTTGCTGCGCATTCGGCAGCACGAAACGGTGCGCCCCATGCACGACCCAGCGATGCATCATGGCGCGCGTCAGCTCCGCGTGAAATTGCACAGCCCAGGCATTTTCCCCATAGCGGAAGGCCTGGTTGGGATAGATGTCACCGGTCGCCAGCAGCTTGGCGCCATGGGGAAGCGAGAAACCCTCCCGGTGGAAGTGGTAGACCATTTTCGGCCATGGCATCAGAAGGCGGCCATGCTCCGTGGGTCGGATCGGGTACCAGCCGATTTCGGTGCGCTCTTCGCGATCCGCCTCGACCTTACCGCCGAGATGACGCACCAGCATCTGGGCGCCGAGGCAGATGCCGAGGAAGGGTTTGTTTTCCTTGAGCGGCACGTCGAGCCAGCTGATCTCCTGCTTGACGAAATCATCGGGATCATTGGCGCTCATCGGACCGCCGAAGATCACGGCGCCGGCGTGACCGGCCAGGGTGTCCGGCAGTGATTGTCCAAGAACGGGGCGCCGGATGTCGAGCGGATAACCCTTTTCCTCCAGCATCTGCCCTACGCGTCCAGGGCTGGATCGCTCCTGATGCAGGACGATCAGGACTGGCTGCTTGATTGGGCTAGTCCCGGTTCGTCGGTCAGAGGGCATCGTCGGTGGCTCCAAGGCCGGCCCTCTGGGCGGCCTCCTGCCGTTGGGTGATGCGCTCGCGACCCGAAACGCCCAGGAGATCGGCGACGCGCCAGATCGCGTGATCTTCCATCTCGCTGCGTTTCCCGTCGGCATAGACGATGTCCCAGAGAATGCCGACCAGTTGCTGCCGCTCCGTTTCGTCCAGATGGCGTTTCAGATCATTGGTGAAGCGGTAATAGTCCACCGCTTCGTTTTCTGCTTGTTGGCCCGCGGCTAGAACCGCGTCGAGCTGATCACCCTCCAGGCCGTACTGCTCCTTGAGAATCGCACGCAGCTTGTCGCGCTCGACATCCTGCACGACACCATCGGACTCCATCACCTGGAAACAGAGTGCTGCCATGGCCACGCGCGGGTCATCATGAGCAAAGATTGCCTTCGGATGATCCTGCATGACGGACTGGAAGAAGGTCTGGAGGCGATCGAGCAGCATCGGGTTCCTGTCAGAACAGCTTGAGGCGGGTCTTGGGTTCGGCAGTGGCGAGCGACGGGTCCTTGACGCCAGGGTCATCCGGCGGTCTGCCGAAGAAGGGCTCCTGGCTCTTGGCCTCAACCGATGCTGCGGCTGCCGTCTCGGCAGCCGCTCTGGGTTTGCTGCTCTGGACATCGGCATTCGGTTTGGGGGCCGACTTCGCCCGGTCGACCACAACAACGTCCGGCTCGATTACTTCTATGGGGTCCGATTCTGCTATTGCCTTGTCGCTGATGGGTGGCAGCGAAGCAAGCGCCTGCTCTCCCTGAGACAGACTACCCTCTTCAACCGGGCCTTCGAGCTGGTCGAAGGGCATCTTCCATTCGAAGGCATCAAGGCGACCCGTGACGGGCGAGATTGGCATCCAGCGTTCAGACACATGGCCGTCGGCCACCCATGCCGGGTCCCGAGGCGCCTTCAAAGCCTGGCCCATCCAGTGGCGGATGCGGCCCTGGTCGCCCGTCTCGGCTTCCTCAATGTCAGCCAGCAGCAGATAGACGCGTTCGCGCGATCCCATGCGGGCGGCGGCTTCGGCCTTGGCCCGAGCACGCTTGAAATCCTGCGCATCAAGGGCCGCTTCGGCGACTGCAAGCAGGGATTCGTAGTTGTTCGGCTTCAGGGCTTCCAGCTTTTCCGCTTTCTTCAAACGGTCGGCGGCGCTGTCGCCGCTTCTCGCTCGCAGATAGGCGGCCGCGATTTCCGGATGGGGCTCGATCTTCCAGACTTGCTCCAGCGTGCTTGCCGCCTTGCGTAAATTGTCTTCGCGGACATAGGCTTTGGCAGCCACGATGGCCGCAGGAACCAGATCCTTAGCCAGCTTAAGAGCCTTCAGCGCGCTATCGCGGGCAGCCGCCGGTTCGGCCTCCAGCTGGTCCTGGGCGCGTGCCGTCAACAGCACGGCCTTCAGGCGGTCGGCCTCATGGCGGTCGAGAACATTGGCGATGCGCTGCTGGTCGAGCAGGCGGATCGCGTCGTCCCAATGGCCGGCGCGGCAGCGATATTCGAGTGTCGCCTTGGCAGCCCACGGAAGATAGGGCGCGTGTTCGGCGGCTGTCTCGGCATATTGTCGGGCGGCTTCATGTGCGCCCAGACGGTTCGCCTCGACAAACAGGCCGCGCAAGCCCAGTTCGCGGGTTTCGGGGTCTTCTGACATTTCCTGATAGAGCCGGCGCGCTTCGTCGTGACGCCCTTCGATCAGTGCGGTCTGGGCGTCGAGCACGCGGATCAGCGGCTCCTGATCGGCACGGATCAAGCCACGGGCGCGGGCGCTCATCTTGCGAGCCAGCAGCGCGTTGCCGGCACCTGCTGCGATCAATCCGGTCGACAGGGCCTGATAGCCACGGTCACGCTTGCGAGCGCGGAAGAAACGGCGCACCGAATGCGGCGAGGTCCACAGTGTCCGGATCACCCACCACAAGGCCATGACAAGTGCGACGAGCGCAACCAGGGCTGTCACGGCAACGAGCAGGGTCGTCTGGTAGCTCTGACCCTGCCAGACGAGCGAGATGTCGCCCGGCCGGTCCGCAATCCAGGAAAAGCCGAAGCCTGCAGCGAGAATCAGAGCGAGGAAGAACAGAACCTTGAAGATCGTCGTCATGCCATCAGCCCCCATTTCCGGCGACGGTCTTGGACAGGGCGCCCGCGACCAGCTCTTCCGCCTCGATGCGGTTCTTCAGTGACTGGGCAAACTCGGTCGATGCCGTCTTGCCGGCTTCCGGCAGGGTTTCCCATTCGAGGGAGGCCCCCTTCAGGTCGCCGTTCTGCAGCTTGTTTTCAACGCGGGCGACGATGGCTTCGGGCGTCTCACCTTCGACATTGCCAACGGGCCGCACCTTCACCAGAGACTTTGCGCTGGCAATCAGCCGGCCCGTCCAGCCTTCTCCTGCTTCGGGCTGGTGAATGGCCGTCAGGATGTCGTTGGAGATCTGGCTGAAATCGCGCGACAGGTCCGAGCGGGACGGCAGGCCGGCGGAGGCCATGCGGGAGAGAGGCGCGATGGCAGGATCTTCGGGAGAGACGCTTTTCAGCGCGTCAAGCTCGGAGAGGAAAGGGCCACCGCGATCGATTGCGGTCTTCAGGCCAGCCAGCGCAATCGCACGGGCCATCTCGACGTCGCTGCGCGGCTCTTCGATCTTGCGCTCGGCCTCGGTCAGGCGCGTCTGGCTCTCGTTCAGAGCCTGCGCATTGCTGGCGATCTGGTCGCGCAATGCGGTGATCGACTGCTCGGCACCGGCAAGTTGGGTTCGTAGTTCCTCAACGACCGCCGGATCCACGCTCGGGGCCGATTGAGTGTCGTTCGTCCTCGCCTCCAAAGCGGCAATCCGCTCGACCAGGGCCGGATCCGTCGCCTGCGCTGCGGGAGCAGACGTCAGTCGGGCAATGTCTGCCTTCAGGGTTTCCAGTTCTGCATTGTCGATCGTGGGCGCGGTCGCCTGTTGTTGCGGGCCAATGCCGGGAATGACGCCGGCATATTGCATGCTGCCGGCGAGAGCCAGGGCGACCAGGCCGCCGAAGATGCCCGAGGCGATCAAGGCGGAAGTCGACGGTGAGACTGTCGAGGGCGTGTTGGATGCTGAGGGTTCTCGAGCCGATGAAGGCTCGGTTGCGGTGCCGCTCTCGGGGACGATGGTCTGCGCTTCCGGTTCGGCGGGCGGCACGTCAACCGGTGTGGGCTCGACCGAGCTATCCGTTAGGGGATCGGGATCGACAGCGCCTTCGGCCTGAGCAGCAGTCTCGTCCGTTCCGACGCCGACAGCGGCTTCCGTCTCGGTTGTCCGTGCCGTTTCCTCGGCCGTCAGTTCGATCGTGACCGGATCGTCCGGGGACTTCGATCGACGGGGTGGCTTTCCGGAAACCATGGCAACCTCTTCATTTCCCTAGATGGGTTTAAACGTAGTCAGTCCGTGCGGTGATGGGAAGGGTGCAGAACCATTTCCTTGTTCCCCGCTCTAGAGCAGATCAAGAAGTAAGTCCTCTCGAGGTTCCATCGGCCACACTGCATAAGCGCGAAAATCTTTCGGCAGGGCAGAGGCAATCTTGTGGCTAAGGCAGAGGAAGCGGATGTTTTTTATCGCGCCTGGAGAGGTCGGGAGCGATTCGATCAGTGCGACAAATTGCCGTGCGGTCTCCGAAGAATAGAGAAGGATGCAATCCGGCCGGGGTGTCAGGACCTCCTCTATGTGGCCTGTCTTCCATCGCTCAGGAACCATTCGATAACATTCGACAATCTCAATGCCGCGCGACGCATTTTCCAGGTTCTGCTCGAACTCAGGCGAACGGGGGGTGCCTGCGAGGTAGAGAATTGGATGTGCCGTGTCGCCAGAAACGGCTGCCAGAAGGCGGCGGGCCAGGGCTTCGCCGTCGCCACTGCCCGTTTCAACTTTGATGAAGCCGAGATCCCGGGCGGCGGTGGCGGTCGCCTCGCCAACAGCAAAGAGTGGCAGATGAAGATAACGGGACCTCTCGTCCTCGGACAGCCCGGTCAGCGCTCGGATGGCCTCGGCGCTTGTCACGGCCAAGGCGGCTGTCTGAGGTGGCGGCCCTTGCCGCAGACCGTCGAGTCGATGTTCTGCCCGCATCAGCGGTAGCAGCACCGGCTGATGGCCGCGTTTCCTCAGTTCTGCGGCGGTGCGTTCGGCCGCAGGCATGGGGCGCGTCACCAGAACGCGCATCGCTCAGGCCCAGCTGTCGAAGAAGTCGGTGCCAGCCTTGCTGCGGACGGTCCCGCCGGCCGTCGCGCCGAGCACGGCGGCATCCGTCCGGCTTCCTTCGATTTCCACATCGTGCCAGCGGCTACCATCGGGCGTGAGAATCATGCCTGCGAAGCGGATTGCATCGGCGTCCACGGTCGCATGGCCGGCGATCGGTGTGCGACAGGAGCCGTCCAGCGCCCCCAGAAAGGCACGTTCGCAGCTGACGGCGTCGAAGGTTTCCCGGTGGTTGATTGCTTCGAGCAGGTCGTTGACCCTCGCATCTCCGATCCGGCTTTCGATGCAGATTGCGCCCTGCGCGGGTGCCGGAGGGAAGGCGCTGGGATCGAGCAGTTCGGTCGGGATATCAGGTTTTCCGAGCCGCTTCAGTCCGGCAAAGGCGAGCAGCGTTGCATCCACCTCGCCATCGGCAAGCTTGCGCAGTCGCGTGTCGACAAGGCCGCGGAAGGTGATGACGTTGATATCCGGACGGATGCGTCGAATAAGCGCCTGCCGGCGGAGCGACGACGAGCCGACGGTTGCACCATGCGGGAGTTCCTTCAGCGTCGGCGCGGTCCGTCCGACCACGGCGTCGCGCACATCCTCGCGCGGCAGGAAGGCCGACAGGAAAAGCCCATCCGGCAGTTTAGTCGGCATGTCCTTGGAGGAATGCACGGCGAAATCAAGGTCGCCGGAGATGAGCTGTTCCTCAAGTTCCTCAGTGAAAAGGCCCTTGCCGCCGATCTCGGAGAGGGCACGGTCGGTGATCCGGTCGCCCTTGGTCGAGAGGACGACGATCTCGAACATTTCCTCGGGAAGGCCATGGGCCACCATCAGGCGCGCGCGTGTCTCAGAAGCCTGGGCGAGCGCCAGCGGGCTGCCGCGCGTGCCGATACGGAAAGGTTTTGTTTGCATCCGAACTTGTCCGTTGTTACCGACAGGTTTCGTAGACCGGTTTCTCCGCAACCGCAATCAATGACAGGCTCCATGGCATCCAAACTGCGCATTCTGGGCATCGAAACCAGCTGTGACGAGACGGCAGCAGCCGTCGTCACGCGGATGGAAGACGGGTCTGCCGTCACCGAGGCCGACGTCGTTCTGAGCCAGCTGGACGAGCACAGCGCCTATGGCGGCGTCGTGCCGGAGATTGCCGCGCGCGCCCATGTCGATGCGCTGGATACGCTGATCGAGGAAGCGCTGCAGCGCGCCGGCATCACGCTTTCCGAGGTTGATGCGATCGCAGCGACTTCGGGTCCGGGATTGATCGGCGGATTGCTGGTCGGGTTGATGACGGGCAAGGCGCTGGCCATGGCAGCCATTAAGCCGCTCTATGCGATCAACCATCTCGAAGGTCACGCTCTCACCGCCCGGCTGACCGACGGCGTCGCCTTTCCCTATCTGATGCTGCTCGTCTCGGGCGGACATACACAGCTCGTTCTGGTGAAAGGCGTCGGCGACTACGAGCGCTGGGGAACGACCATCGACGATGCGCTGGGCGAGGCCTTCGACAAGACCGCGAAGCTGCTGGGCCTGCCCTATCCCGGTGGCCCGGCGGTCGAGCGGGCAGCGGCCACAGGCGATGCGAAGCGCTTCGCTTTTCCCCGTCCACTGGTCGGCGAGGCACGGCTCGATTTTTCCTTTTCCGGGTTGAAGACCGCTGTTCGGCAAGCGGCTGAAGGCATTGCCCCGGTCACGGATCAGGACATCGCGGATATCTGTGCGTCCTTCCAATATGCGATCGCCCGGACACTGAAGGACCGCATCGGGCGCGGACTGCAGCGCTTCACCGAGACATTTCCGGATGTCGATCAGGCGGCCCTTGTGGTGGCCGGCGGGGTGGCCGCCAACAAGGTGGTTCGGCAGACGCTGGATGAGCTCTGCGCGATCAATGGTTTCCGTTTCGTCGCGCCGCCACATCACCTGTGCACCGACAATGCCGTGATGATCGCCTGGGCGGGGCTGGAGCGCATGGCGCTCGACATGCCGGCCGATGAACTCGCCGTCGCGCCCCGGTCGCGCTGGCCGCTGGATGCGGATGCCAAGGCGCTGCTCGCCTATGGCAAGCGGGGGGCCAAGGCGTGAGTGTGTTTCCCGCCATCACTGTCGTTGGCGCGGGCGCCTTCGGTACGGCACTTGCTGCTGTCATTGCCCAGACAGGCAAGGCGCAGACCCTGCTCTTGGGGCGGGACCCCACTGTTATGGCGGATCTCGCGCAGCTTCGTCGTCACGACGCCGCCTTGCCGGGCATCACGCTGCCGTCGAGCCTCCATTATTCCGCCAACGCCGAAGACCTGGCGTCGGCCGATGTCGTGCTTTTTGCCATGCCGTCGCAGGCGCAAATCGCCGCTGCCGAGACCTACGGCCCGCATCTGAAGGCCGGAGTGCCCGTGGTGATCTGTGCCAAGGGCATCGAGAAGCAGACCTCGCGCCTGCTGACCGAAGTTCTGGAAAAGGCGCTTCCCAATCATCCGATCGCCGTTCTGTCTGGACCCGGATTTGCCGCCGATATTGCCAAGGGCCTGCCGACAGCCATGGCGGTTGCGGCGCAAGACCTTGCGGCGGCAGAAGAGCTGGCAAAGGCCATCTCCGGCCAGACTTTTCGCCTCTACGCGTCCGACGACCGGATCGGCGTGCAATTGGGCGGTGCCCTGAAGAATGTGCTCGCCATCGCCTGTGGCATCGTCGAGGGCATGGGACTGGGTGATTCCGCCCGCGCTGCGCTCATCGCGCGCGGTCTTGCCGAAATGTCGCGGCTGGTCGAGGCGATGGGTGGACGCGGGGACACCGTGCGCGGCCTGTCCGGGCTCGGCGATCTCGTCTTGACCGCCACCAGCCACCAGTCGCGCAATTTGCGCTTTGGCCTGGCGCTTGGACGGGGTGAAGCGATCGCCGCTCAGGGCGGGGCGCTTGTCGAGGGCGCATTTGCTGCGGCCGTTGCCGCACGGCTTGCTGAGGGGCATCAGATTGAAATGCCGATCACATCGGCCGTTGCCGCCATCATCGATGGCCGACTGGATATTCCGACTGCCATCACCCAGTTGATGTCGCGGCCGATCACCACTGAATAGAAGCGCTTCCCTAGGAGAGACAAGATGCTGTTTGCCGTCATCTGCGCCGATAAACCCGATCACCTCAATCTTCGCATGGAAACTCGCCCGCCGCATGTCGAGTGGCTCAACGGCCTCAACGCCGCTGGCCAATTGAAGATTGCCGGTCCTTTTCTCGATGCCGCCGGCAAGCCCTGTGGCTCCATGCTGCTGATCGCGGCTGACGATATCGACGCCGCCCGTGCGCTGGCCGCACAGGACCCTTACGCCAAGGCCGGCCTGTTCGAGAGCGTCGAGATCAAGCCCTATAACTGGGTCTTCAACAATCCGGAGGCATAAGCACGATGGCATTCTGGCTGTACAAGTCCGAGCCCTTCAAGTGGTCCTGGGAAATGCAGAAGGCCAAGGGTGAGGTCGGCGAGGAATGGACCGGTGTGCGCAATTATCTCGCCCGCAACAACATGCGGGCGATGAAGATTGGCGACAAAGGCTTCTTCTATCACTCCAACGAAGGGCTCGAGGTCGTCGGCATCGTCGAGGTCTGTGCGCTGTCCCATCCGGATTCGACGGCCGAGGGCGATGCGCGCTGGGACTGCGTCGATATCCGCGCGGTCTGCGATATGCCGAAGCCGGTCAGCCTCAAGGACGTCAAGGCGAACGAGAAACTCGCCAAGATGGCCCTCGTCACCTCGATGCGGCTCTCGGTACAGCCGGTGACGGATGACGAATACTTCGAGGTCTGCCGCATGGGTGGTCTCGACAATCCTCCGGTCTGAGCGACCAGACCCGTGAAGACCGATCCGGAGCAGTTCATCCTCGGCAATACCAGCCCGATCGCGCCGCCGCATGTGCCGGAGATCCAGCTCCATCTAGCAAGTGAGGTGCATGACCTCTGGCTAAAGACCGAGGAAGATCTGGAAGCGATCGGCCTGCCGCCGCCGTTCTGGGCCTTTGCCTGGGCGGGAGGGCAGGGGCTGGCCCGTCATGTCCTCGATCATCCTGAGATTGTCCGGGGCAAGCGGGTGCTTGATTTCGCCAGCGGCTCCGGGCTCGTGGCAATCGCTGCAGCGATCGCGGGTGCCAGCGAGGTGCTGGCCGCCGACATTGATCCCTGGGCGCGGACGGCTGTGCGGCTCAACGCCGCGCTGAACGGTGTCACGCTTGCCTTCACCGATGACGACCTGATCGGACTGTCGGTGGATGTTGACGTCGTGCTGGCCGGAGATGTGTTTTACGACAGCGCCTTCGCGCAATCCCTGACGCTGTGGTTCGAGCAGTTGGCGAAAGCAGGATGCGAGGTTCTGGTCGGCGATCCGGGCCGCAGCTATCGCCCGACGGCGCGGCTGGAGCCGCTGGCCACATACATGGTGCCGGTGACGCGGGTGCTGGAAGACGCCGAGGTCAAGAAGACGACGGTCTGGCGTTTTGTCTAGCGGCCGGGCCTGATCACACAGACCCCGGCTTCGAAAGAACAAGCGCTATCTTCGTTTTCCGCCGAAATTTCAATGATCTGGACCGAGGGTTCGGGGGTAATTGCCGAGCGGTGGGTCGAGCGTCTGTCGAATGCGAAAAAGATGCCGTTGCCCTTGATGCGCACAGCGGACAGGTTGCCGACAAACGTGCCGACGCCGGGCACGACCGATGGCAATCCGCTGCCGCTGATGATGCTTTGGTCGTGGTGATGCCGGTGCGCATACCGATCCGCCATGTTGTCTTCCGCCGAAGCGGCGGTCGCGGCAAGAAGGATAGGGAGTGCGGAGGCCAGGGCTACGCGAAACAGATGCATCGGGTCACTCTCCGGATCATGGTTAACCGAGTGTTAACGCAGCATGCCGCATAAAGTGGCTAAAGTCATCCAATGACTTGGTTTTTTCGTAGGAAAAGTGGCGTCGATGCGTGATGCTAAAGTTCTATTCACGCGAATCGATTAAATTGAAATCGTCAAGCGAATGTGCTTGTCGTCCGGGGTTTCGAGGATTAAACGTCCCCCTGATGCGATGCACCACAAACGTTATGATGCATTGCAAACAGTATGTCCGTATCATCGGACCGCATCGAGACGCCGCGAGGTTTAGATGGCGAATGTGACAAAAAACCGGCCTCTGTCGCCGCACCTGCAAATCTACAAGCCTATTCCCACCATGGTCATGTCGATCCTGCACCGCATCACAGGCGGCGCTCTGTATTTCGGCACCGTCCTGGTTGCGTGGTGGTTGATCGCTGCTTCAACCGGCGCTGACTATTTCGAATGGGTCAACTGGTTCATGGGCACAATCCTGGGTCGCCTGATCCTGTTCGGCTTCACCTGGGCGCTGCTGCACCACATGCTGGGCGGGATGCGCCATCTGATGTGGGATGTCGGCTACGGCTTCGACAAGCATTTCTCCACGAAGCTCGCCAAAGCGAACATCATCGCGTCGATCGTCCTGACCCTGGTCGTCTGGGCCATCGCCTACATCATCCGCACCTGAGGCATTTTTCCATGGATATGCGCACTCCGCTCGGTAAGGTCCGTGGCCTTGGCTCCGCCAAGGACGGGACGGAACACTTCTGGCGCCAACGAATGACCGCCGTCGCCAACATCCCGCTGATCCTCTTCTTCGTCGGCTTTCTGGTGATGTACAACGGCGCCCCGTATGCCGAAGTCGTCGGCGCATTGTCGCACCCGCTGGTCGCGGTGGTTATGGCTCTGGTCCTGATCTCGGCGCTGATCCATATGAAGCTCGGCATGCAGGTGATCATCGAGGACTATGTCCATGCAGAGATCCCCAAGCTCCTGCTCCTGATGCTCAACACATTCTTTGCGATCCTGATCGGTGGCCTCTGTCTTTTCGCCATCTTGAAGATCGCTTTCGTAGGGTAATTCAACATGGCAACCATTCATAACTTCGCCCAGACCGGCAAGGCCTATACCTATGTTGACCATTCCTACGACGTGGTCGTGGTGGGCGCCGGTGGCGCCGGTCTGCGCGCGACGCTCGGCATGGCCGAACAGGGCTTCAAGACGGCCTGCATCACCAAGGTCTTCCCGACCCGTTCGCACACGGTTGCGGCCCAGGGCGGTATCGCCGCTTCGCTCAACAACATGACGCCCGACTGCTGGCAGTGGCATCTCTATGACACCGTCAAGGGTTCCGACTGGCTCGGCGATGTCGACGCCATGCAGTATCTCGCCATGGAAGCGCCCAAGGCGGTCTATGAGCTCGAGCATTACGGCGTTCCCTTCTCGCGTAACGAGGAAGGCAAGATCTACCAGCGCCCGTTCGGCGGCCACATGCAGAACTACGGCGAAGGCCCGCCGGTCCAGCGCACCTGTGCTGCGGCCGACCGTACCGGTCACGCCATCCTGCACACGCTCTACGGCCAGTCGCTGCGCAACAACGCGGAATTCTTCATCGAGTATTTCGCGCTCGACCTGATCATGTCGGATGACGGCAGCCGCTGCACCGGCGTCGTCGCCTGGAACCTCGACGACGGAACGATCCATCGCTTCTCGGCCAAGATGGTCGTGCTGGCGACCGGTGGTTATGGCCGCGCCTATTTCTCGGCGACCTCCGCGCATACCTGCACCGGCGACGGTGGTGGCATGATCGCCCGCGCCGGCCTGCCGCTGCAGGATATGGAATTTGTCCAGTTCCACCCGACCGGTATTTACGGCGCCGGCTGCCTGATCACGGAAGGTGCGCGCGGCGAAGGCGGTTACCTCGTCAATTCCGAAGGCGAGCGCTTCATGGAGCGTTACGCTCCGTCGGCGAAGGATCTTGCCTCGCGTGACGTCGTTTCGCGCTGCATGACGATGGAAATCCGTGAAGGCCGTGGTGTTGGCAAGAACAAGGACCACATCTTCCTGCATCTCGACCATCTGGATCCGGCCGTCCTGCACGAGCGCCTGCCGGGCATCTCGGAATCGGCGAAGATCTTTGCCGGTGTCGACGTGACGCGCGAGCCGATCCCAGTGCTGCCGACCGTGCATTACAACATGGGCGGCATTCCGACGAACTATTGGGGCGAAGTGCTGAACGCCGATTCAAGCAATCCGGAGCGGGTCATTCCGGGCCTGATGGCTGTCGGTGAAGCGGGCTGCGCCTCGGTTCACGGTGCAAACCGTCTCGGCTCCAACTCGCTGATCGACCTCGTGGTCTTCGGCCGCGCCGCTGCCATCCGGGCTGCCGAAGTGATTGACCGCACGTCGCCGATCCCGGCTCTCAACATTGCCGCCTGCGACAAGATCATGGACCGTTTCGACAATACGCGTCACGCATCCGGCCAGACGCCGACTGCCGTGCTGCGCGACAAAATGCAGCGTGCCATGCAGGAAGACGCGGCCGTGTTCCGCACGCAGGAATCGCTGGAAAGCGGCTGCCAGCGTCTGTCGGCCATCTGGAAGGAACTGCCCGATATCAAGGTCACCGACCGCTCGATGATCTGGAACTCCGACCTGGTCGAGACGCTTGAACTGCACAACCTCATGGCCAATGCGATTACCACGGTCTACGGCGCCGAGGCCCGTAAGGAGAGCCGCGGGTCTCACGCTCGCGAGGACTATACGTCCGGTCCGTTTGCGGGCCGCGACGACGAGAACTGGCGCAAGCATACGCTCGCCTGGGTCTCCGAAGCGGGTGACGTTAAGCTGGACTACCGTCCGGTGCACACCGAGCTCATCGCCGAAGGCATCGATCCTTACAAGATCGCGCCGAAGGCCCGTGTGTACTGATTTGAGGAACTCATCATGGTAGAACTCGCTCTCCCCAAGAATTCCCAGGTCACCGAAGGCAAGGTCTGGCCGAAGCCGGCCGGTGCCAAGAATGTCCGGGAATACCGGATCTATCGTTGGAACCCCGACGATGGGGCCAATCCGCGCATCGATACCTATTACATCGATGTCGATGATTGCGGCCCGATGGTTCTGGATGGCCTTCTCTACATCAAGAACAACATCGACCCGACGCTGACGCTGCGCCGGTCCTGCCGCGAAGGCATTTGCGGGTCCTGCGCGATGAATATCGATGGGACCAACACGCTTGCCTGCACCAAGGGCATGGACGACATCAGCGGTACGGTGAAGGTCTATCCTCTGCCGCATATGCCTGTCGTCAAGGATCTGGTTCCCGATCTCAGCAACTTCTACGCCCAGCATCGATCGATCGAACCCTGGCTGAAGACGGTCTCGCCGCCGCCGGCCAAGGAGTGGAAGCAGAGCCACGAGGATCGCCAGAAGCTTGACGGTCTCTACGAGTGCATTCTCTGCGCCTGCTGCTCGACCTCCTGTCCGAGCTACTGGTGGAACGGCGACCGTTATCTCGGTCCGGCCGTTCTACTGCAGGCCTATCGCTGGCTGATTGATAGCCGCGATGAAGCGACCGGCGAGCGCCTCGACAACCTCGAGGATCCCTTCCGCCTTTATCGCTGCCATACGATCATGAACTGCGCGCAGGCATGCCCCAAGGGCCTCAATCCGGCCAAGGCAATTGCCGAAATCAAGAAGATGATGGTCGAGCGTCGCAGCTGATCCCCGTTCACGACATTGCGAGGCCGCCCGGAACCTGTTTCGGGCGGCCTTACTTTGTCCGTATAGTGCCGGCTATAGATCGCGCGCGATAGGAACTTGATTAACCATATCGACGTAACATATTTCTAACCCAGTTGTACGGCAGGTTGCGACGCAGGTCGCAAAAGCGGGAGCATAATGATGAAATTGAGCCATGCGGTCACCGGCGCAGCCATTCTTCTGGCGCTGGCAGGTTGCCAGAGGACCTCCTATAGCGACATGAATTCGGGCAACAGCGCTCTGCCGCCCCTTCAGGCGCAGCCGGTTCCTTCCGTTCAGTCAGGCCAGCTGCCGCCGCCCGGTGGCGCCAATGCCTCGCAGTTCCCGGCAGCACCCGCCAACACGGCCGCTGCCGTTGGAACCGGTGCGGCTCCCGGAACCGCGCTCGATGTGACCAAGGAATCCATGGTCGGCAACTGGCGTGTTCAGAGCGCAGGCTCGAGCTGCGACATGTTCCTGACGCTGACCAATCTCGGCAGCGGCTCGCGTGGTGGTACCCGTGGTTGCGCCGGCGAGCTGACCGCCATGGGCTCCTGGGAGGTCGCGGGCAAGCAGGTGCTGCTCAAGGATCGCAACGGCAACACCATCGGCAGCCTCTACAAGACGGCGGATGCCCGTTTCGACGGCACCACCAGCTCTGGCCAGCCGGTCAGCCTGAGCCGCTGATTTCCTCCCCATACTGCGGCGGCCGCCCGGCTGTCGCTGAGGCCTGATCCCATGCAGCCCATTCCCGATTATGCGCTCAGCGTCGTCGAACAATTGCGCGCGATGACGGAGGCCGGCACCCTGCAGGCGGATCCTGCCCAGCTCCAGGTTGCCGGCAAGCTCGACCGGATCCTGATCGAGCTCAAGGCCCGCAAGCCTGCCGCAAAGTCGAGCGCGCTCGGCTGGATGTTCGCGCAGCGCCGCAAGCCGCAGACCCCCATCATGGGCCTCTACGTTCACGGCAGCGTCGGTCGTGGCAAGACCATGCTGATGGACCTGTTCTTCAAGCTCGCGCCGATTGAAAAGAAGCGCCGCGCCCATTTCCACGAATTCATGGCCGATGTGCACGGCCGCATCCATGCGCATCGGCAGAAACTCAAGGCGGGGGAGACCAAGCAGGCCGACCCTGTTCCGCCTGTGGCAGCGGCCCTGCGGGATGAGGCTCAGCTCCTTTGCTTCGATGAGTTCGCCGTTACCGACATTGCGGATGCGATGATCCTGGCGCGGCTGTTCACCGAATTGTTCGCGCGCGGCTGCATTCTGGTTGCCACGTCGAATGTGGAGCCCGACAATCTCTACCGGGACGGACTGAACAGGGGGCTGTTCCTGCCCTTCGTCTCCCTGCTTCAGCGATATGTCGAGGTGTCCTCGCTCGACTCGCCGACCGACTACCGCCTTGAAAAGCTGGAGAGCCTTCCCGTCTATGTGGCGCCGCTTTCCCTTGAAACGTCGGCGAGCATGGACCGCGCCTGGGGGCGTGTCATCGGGGGGCAGCCTGAAGTTCCCGCGACGATCGAGATGAAGGGGCGGGTTGTCGAGATCCCGAGAGCTTCCGGGCGGCATGCACGCTTCACCTTTGACGAACTCTGCGCGCGTCCGCTGGGCGCTTCCGATTACCTCGCCATTGCAGAACGCTTCGATGTCGTCTTCGTCGAGAACATCCCGCATCTGGGGCCGGAGAAGCGCAACGAGACGAAGCGCTTCATCATCCTGATCGATGCCCTTTACGATGCCCGCGTGCGGCTCTTTGCCTCGGCAGTCGCCATGCCAGAGGCGCTTTTGACGGCGAAGAAGGGTACGGAAGGGTTTGAATTCGACCGCACCGTTTCGCGCCTTTTCGAGATGAGCAGCGCCGACTATCTTGCGGATCATGAGCGCATGCGCGGCAAAACGTGACGGATGCATGACATAAATTTTGACGTTTACGTAAGAATTTTACGTTCTAACCGATTGAAATTTATGAACGGAAAATTATCGATTGCGATTCTATTGGGTTGGGTCTATGCGGTCTGTCCACAAGGGCAGGCTAACACTCCGTCTTGACCTTGGTTTTGGATCTAAAAGGAAGCTCTGCAATGGCGCGCAAAAAGATCGCTCTTATCGGTTCTGGAATGATTGGTGGAACGCTGGCGCATCTCGCCAGTCTGAAGGAACTCGGCGATATCGTCCTGTTCGACATTGCTGACGGCATCCCGCAGGGCAAGGGTCTGGATATCGCCCAGTCCGGTCCGGTCGAAGGATTCAATGCCAAGCTTTCCGGCGCGAGCGACTACGCTGCGATCGAAGGCGCTGACGTCTGCATCGTGACGGCCGGTGTTGCCCGCAAGCCCGGCATGAGCCGCGACGACCTGCTCGGCATCAACCTCAAGGTCATGGAACAGGTCGGCGCCGGCATCAAGAAATATGCCCCGAACGCCTTCGTCATCTGCATCACCAACCCGCTCGACGCGATGGTCTGGGCGCTGCAGAAGTTCTCCGGCCTTCCGGCCAACAAGGTCGTCGGCATGGCTGGCGTTCTCGACTCCGGTCGTTTCCGCCACTTCCTGTCGGAAGAATTCAACGTTTCCGTCCAGGACGTCACCGCCTTCGTTCTCGGCGGCCACGGCGACACGATGGTGCCGCTCGCTCGTTACTCGACCGTTGGCGGCATTCCGCTCACCGACCTCGTCAAGATGGGCTGGGTCACCAAGGAGCGTCTGGAAGAAATCATCCAGCGCACCCGTGATGGCGGCGCCGAAATCGTCGGCCTCTTGAAGACCGGTTCGGCCTATTATGCGCCTGCTGCTTCCGCCATCGAGATGGCCGAGTCCTACCTCAAGGACAAGAAGCGCGTCCTGCCTTGCGCTGCCTATCTCACCGGCCAGTACGGCGTGAAGGACATGTATGTCGGCGTGCCCGTCATCATCGGCGAAGGCGGTGTCGAACGCATCATCGAGATCGACCTGAACAAGGCCGAGGAAGAAGCCTTCCAGAAGTCTGTTGGCGCCGTCGCCAGCCTCTGCGAAGCCTGCATCAATATCGCCCCGGCTCTCAAGTAACAGCCTTTCGGCCCGCACAGGGCGGCCCAAGACAGGGACACGACGATGAACATTCACGAATACCAGGCCAAGGCTCTTCTGAAGAGCTTTGGCGCACCGGTCGCCGAAGGTGTGGCGATTTTCTCCGCAGAAGAAGCCGAAGTTGCTGCCAAGCAGCTTCCCGGCCCGCTCTACGTGGTCAAGAGCCAGATCCATGCTGGCGGTCGCGGCAAGGGCAAGTTCAAGGAACTCGGCCCGGATGCCAAGGGTGGCGTACGCCTCGCCTTCTCGATCGATGAAGCCAAGGCGCATGCCAAGGAAATGTTCGGCAATACGCTGGTGACCGCCCAGACCGGCGAAGCCGGCAAGCAGGTCAACCGTCTCTACATCGAAGACGGCGCCGACATCGCCCGCGAACTCTACTGCTCGCTGCTCGTCGACCGCTCGGTTGGCCAGGTTGCCTTCGTCGTTTCGACGGAAGGTGGCATGGACATCGAAGCTGTCGCCCATGACACGCCGGAAAAGATCCACACGATCGCGATCGATCCGGAAGCCGGTGTCACGGCTGCCGACGTTGCCAAGATCTCGGCTGCGCTGGAACTCACCGGTGCCGCTGCCGAAGACGCCAAGTCGCTTTTCCCGATCCTCTACAAGGCCTTCTCCGAAAAGGACATGGCGCTGCTTGAGATCAACCCGCTGATCGTCATGAAGAACGACCATCTGCGCGTGCTCGACGCCAAGGTCTCCTTCGACGGCAACGCTTTGTTCCGTCACGACGACGTTCGCGCGCTGCGTGACGAAACGGAAGAAGACTCCAAGGAAATCGAAGCCTCCAAGTGGGACCTCGCCTATGTCGCCCTCGACGGCAATATCGGCTGCATGGTCAATGGTGCCGGTCTCGCCATGGCGACGATGGACATCATCAAGCTCTACGGCAAGGAGCCGGCGAACTTCTGTGACGTCGGCGGTGGCGCCGGCAAGGACAAGGTTGCAGCTGCCTTCAAGATCATCACGGCTGACCCGAAGGTCGAGGGCATCCTCGTCAACATCTTCGGCGGCATCATGAAGTGCGACGTGATTGCGGAAGGCGTTGTCGCCGCCGTGCAGGAAGTGGGCCTCAAGGTTCCGCTCGTCGTGCGCCTCGAAGGCACCAATGTCGAACTTGGCAAGAAGATCCTGAACGAATCCGGCCTCGCGATCACTGCGGCCGACGATCTGGACGACGCTGCCAAGAAGATCGTCGCGGCGATCAACGGCTGACATGAATACGAGAGCCATCGTCGCAATCGCGGTGCTGGCTCTCATTGCCTGCTGGTTTTGGTGGCAGGAAGAGGAAAAGTTTTGTGAAGCGTTCTACGAGGACGCATCACCGGCAGCGTTCACATTGTGTGTGCCGCTTTCCCCCTTCGCCGCCATCGGCATCGTCATAATTTGCTGCGTCGCCATCCTTTGGATGAAACTTCGCAAACGCTCACGGCAGAGATCGGGATCAAAGAATGTCCATTCTCGTGAATAAAAACACAAAGGTCCTGGTTCAGGGCCTGACCGGCAAGACCGGTACCTTCCACACCGAACAGGCGCTTGCTTACTACGGCACGCAGATGGTCGGCGGTATCCATCCGAAGAAGGGTGGCGAAACCTGGACCGGATCGAAGGGCGAAAGCCTGCCGATCTTCGCCTCGGTTGCCGAAGCCAAGGAACGCACCGGTGCCGACGCATCGGTCATCTACGTTCCGCCGGCAGGCGCCGCTGACGCCATCATCGAAGCGATTGACGCCGAGATCCCGTTCATCACCTGCATCACCGAGGGCATCCCGGTCATGGACATGGTGAAGGTCAAGGCCAAGCTCGACAAGTCGAAGTCGCGCCTGCTCGGCCCGAATTGCCCGGGCATCCTGACGCCGGAAGAATGCAAGATCGGCATCATGCCGGGCTCCATCTTCCGCAAGGGTTCGGTCGGCATTGTGTCGCGCTCGGGAACATTGACCTATGAAGCCGTGTTCCAGACTTCGAATGAAGGTCTCGGACAGACGACCGCCGTCGGCATCGGTGGCGACCCGGTCAAGGGCACCGAATTCATCGACGTGCTGGAGATGTTCCTGGCCGATCCGGCCACGACCTCGATCATCATGATCGGCGAAATCGGCGGTTCGGCTGAAGAAGATGCGGCGCAGTTCCTCATCGACGAAGCCAAGAAGGGCCGCAAGAAGCCGATGGCCGGCTTTATCGCCGGCCGTACGGCTCCGAAGGGCCGCACCATGGGCCATGCCGGTGCTGTCGTTTCCGGCGGCAAGGGCGATGCGGAATCGAAGATCGCCGCCATGGAAGCAGCCGGCATCAAGGTTTCGCCCTCGCCGGCGCGCCTCGGCAAGACCCTGGTCGAAGTCCTCAAGGGCTGAGACTGACGACAATCAAGCCAGGCGAAGGATTGATCCGTCAATCCTTCGCCTGGATTTCGCATCTTTGAGGCGATTCGCATTCGAGGCGATCGTGAGCGGCGGGTCGGGCATCCGGCCATCAATTCAAGTCGGGAGGCGAGCCGAGATGCTCGCGAAACACCATGGGTAGGCAAGAAGCCAACGAGCAGTTTCTGATCACGTCCTTCCTCGACGGGCAGAATGCGGCCTATATCGAACAGCTTTACGCACGTTACGAAGAAGATCCCTCGTCGGTCTCCGACGAATGGCGGGCCTTCTTCAAGGCGCTGGCCGACAATCCGACCGATGTGAAGAAGGCCGCCAAGGGCGCCTCCTGGCAGCGCAAGAACTGGCCGATCGCCGAAGGCGGCGATCTCGTCAACGCGCTCGACGGAAACTGGGGCGTGGTCGAGAAGGCCATCGAGAAGAAGGTCCAGGCGAAGGCCGAAGCCACCGCTGCCTCGACCGGCAAGCCGGTCTCAGAAGCCGAGGTGCTGCAGGCGACGCGCGATTCGGTTCGCGCCATCATGATGATCCGTGCCTATCGCATGCGTGGTCACCTGCACGCGAAGCTCGACCCGCTCGGTCTCGCCGTTCCGGTCGATGACTATAACGAGCTGTCGCCGAGCAATTACGGCTTCACCGAAGCCGACTACGGCCGCAAGATCTTCATCGACAATGTGCTGGGTCTGGAATACGCCACGATCCCGCAGATGCTCGACATCCTGCAGCGCACCTATTGCTCGACGCTCGGTGTCGAGTTCATGCATATCTCCAATCCGGAAGAAAAAGCGTGGATCCAGGAGCGCATCGAAGGCCCCGGCAAGGGCGTCGAATTCACGCCGAATGGCAAGAAGGCGATCCTGCAGAAGCTGATCGAGGCCGAAGGCTTCGAACAGTTCATCGACGTCAAATACAAGGGCACGAAGCGCTTCGGCCTCGATGGCGGTGAATCGCTGATCCCGGCGCTCGAACAGATCATCAAGCGCGGCGGCCAGGACGGTCTCGAGGAAGTCGTTCTCGGCATGGCCCATCGCGGCCGTCTGAACGTCTTGACCAACGTCATGCACAAACCACACCGCGCGGTGTTCCACGAGTTCAAGGGTGGATCCTTCAAGCCCGACGAAGTCGAAGGCTCGGGCGACGTCAAGTATCACCTTGGTGCCTCCTCCGACCGCGAGTTCGACGGCAACAAGGTGCATCTGTCGCTGACCGCGAACCCTTCGCATCTTGAAATCGTCAACCCTGTCGTCATGGGCAAGGCCCGCGCGAAGCAGGACCAGCTCGCGAAGGTCTTCGATGGCGACATCATTCCGCTGAAGGAGCGCGCCAAGGTTCTGCCGCTGCTGCTGCATGGCGATGCGGCCTTTGCCGGCCAGGGTGTCGTTGCGGAAATTCTCGGTCTGTCGGGCCTGCGCGGCCACCGCGTCGCAGGTACCATGCACTTCATCATCAACAACCAGATCGGCTTCACCACGAACCCGGCCTTTTCGCGCTCGTCGCCTTATCCGTCCGACGTCGCCAAGATGATCGAAGCCCCGATCTTCCATGTCAACGGTGACGATCCGGAGGCCGTCGTCTACGCGGCCAAGGTCGCGACCGAATACCGGATGAAGTTCCACAAGCCTGTCGTCGTCGACATGTTCTGCTATCGTCGCTTCGGTCACAACGAAGGCGATGAGCCGAGCTTCACCCAGCCGAAGATGTACAAGGAAATCCGTGCCCACAAGACGGTCGTCCAGGTCTATGGCGAGCGCCTGATCGCGGAAGGCCTGATCTCCGAAGGCGAACTCGAAAAGATGAAGGCCGACTGGCGCGCGCATCTCGAACAGGAGTTCGAGGCCGGCCAGAGCTACAAGCCGAACAAGGCTGACTGGCTGGATGGCGTCTGGTCTGGTCTCCGGACCGCCGACAACGCTGACGAGCAGCGTCGCGGCAAGACCGCCGTGCCGATGAAGCAACTCAAGGAGATCGGCCGCAAGCTGTCGACCATCCCCGAGGGCTTCAAGGCGCATCGCACCATCCAGCGCTTCATGGAAAACCGGGCGCAGATGATCGAGACGGGCGAAGGCATCGACTGGGCGATGGGCGAAGCGCTTGCCTTCGGTTCGCTGGCCATCGACGGCCACAAGATCCGTCTCTCCGGTCAGGATTGCGAACGCGGCACCTTTTCGCAGCGTCACTCGGTTCTCTACGATCAGGAAACCGAAGATCGCTACATCCCGCTTGCCAATCTGGCGCCGAACCAGGCCCGCTACGAAGTCATCAACTCGATGCTTTCGGAAGAAGCGGTCCTCGGTTTCGAATACGGCTATTCGCTGGCCCGTCCGAACGCTCTGACGCTCTGGGAAGCCCAGTTCGGCGACTTCGCCAACGGTGCCCAGGTCGTCTTCGACCAGTTCATCTCGTCGGGCGAACGCAAGTGGCTGCGCATGTCGGGTCTCGTCTGCCTTCTGCCGCATGGCTATGAGGGTCAGGGTCCGGAACACTCTTCCGCCCGCCTCGAGCGCTGGCTGCAGATGTGCGCCGAAGACAACATGCAGGTCGCCAACGTCACGACGCCGTCGAACTACTTCCACATCCTGCGTCGACAGATGAAGCGCGACTTCCGCAAGCCGCTGATCATGATGACGCCGAAGTCGCTGCTGCGTCACAAGCGTGCAACGTCGAGCCTTGCCGAAATGGCCGGCGAAAGCTCGTTCCACCGCCTGCTGTGGGACGATGCCGAGGTTATCAAGGACGGCCCGATCAAGCTGCAGAAGGATGCCAAGATCCGTCGCGTCGTGATGTGCACGGGCAAGGTCTATTACGATCTGCTCGAAGAACGCGAAAAGCGCGGCATCGACGATATCTACCTGCTGCGCATCGAACAGCTCTATCCGTTCCCGGCCAAGGCGCTCATCAATGAGCTCTCGCGCTTCCGCAATGCGGAGATGGTCTGGTGCCAGGAAGAGCCGAAGAACATGGGCGCCTGGTCGTTCATCGATCCGTATCTGGAATGGGTGCTGGCGCATATCGATGCCAAGTATCAGCGGGTCCGCTACACCGGTCGTCCGGCTGCCGCCTCGCCGGCAACGGGCCTGATGTCGAAGCACCTTGCCCAGCTCGAAGCCTTCCTTGAGGACGCACTGGGCGGTTGATCCGCCCGGTTGCTCCCTCACAGACCGAAACGTTCTCTGACCAACGGAATTGAGATCATGGCCACTGAAATCCGCGTACCCACCCTCGGCGAATCCGTCAGCGAAGCCACCATCGGCACCTGGTTCAAGAAGGTCGGCGACACCGTCAAGGCCGACGAACCGCTCGTCGAACTGGAAACCGACAAGGTGACCGTCGAAGTCCCGTCGCCGGTCTCGGGCGTTCTGACTGAAATCGTCGCCCAGAACGGCGAGACCGTCGGTCTTGGTGCACTGCTCGGCCAGATCGCCGAAGGTGCTGCCGGTTCTGCCGGTGCCGCAGCGCCGGCTCCGGCCGCAGCTCCTGCCCCTGTTGCCGCTGCCGCTGCTGCACCCGCCGCCCCCTCTGCTATGCCGGCTGCTCCGGCCGCTGCCAAGCTTGCTGCCGACAACAACATCTCGACGTCCGATGTCGACGGCTCCGGCAAGCGCGGCCAGGTTCTGAAGGGTGACGTTCTGGCTGCTATCGCCAAGGGCCCTGCCGCATCGGCTCCGGCCGCTGCTCCGGCTGCTCCGCGCCCGGCTTCTTCGGCTGACGACGCATCGCGCGAAGAGCGCGTGAAGATGACCCGCCTGCGCCAGACGATCGCCAAGCGCCTCAAGGATGCGCAGAACACGGCTGCCATGCTGACCACCTATAACGAGGTGGACATGAAGGCTGTCATGGATCTGCGCAACCGCTACAAGGACATCTTCGAAAAGAAGCATGGCGTGAAGCTCGGCTTCATGGGCTTCTTCACCAAGGCCGTCACGCATGCGCTGAAGGAACTCCCGGCCGTCAACGCTGAGATCGACGGCACCGACATCATCTACAAGAACTACTGCCACATCGGCGTCGCCGTCGGCACCGACAAGGGTCTGGTCGTTCCGATCGTGCGTGATGCCGACCAGATGTCGATCGCCGAAATCGAGAAGGACATCGGTCGTCTCGGCAAGGCTGCCCGTGACGGTCAGCTCTCGATGGCCGACATGCAGGGTGGTACCTTCACGATCTCGAACGGTGGCGTCTACGGTTCGCTGATGTCCTCGCCGATCCTGAATGCGCCGCAGTCGGGTATCCTCGGCATGCACAAGATCCAGGAGCGTCCGGTCGTTGTTGGCGGCCAGATCGTCATCCGCCCGATGATGTATCTTGCGCTGTCCTACGACCACCGCATCGTCGACGGCAAGGAAGCGGTCACCTTCCTCGTCCGCGTCAAGGAAAGCCTTGAGGATCCGGAACGTCTGGTTCTCGATCTCTAAGGAGACATCACGATGGAGCCGGTATCCGCTTCCACCTCTCCGCTCGTCCTGCTCCTTGCCTGGAGCGTGGTTCTCTTGATCGCGCATGTCCTTCTACAGGGCGTGCTCGCGACTAAGGAACTGGGGTCTGCGTGGAATGCCGGCCCTCGTGACGACAACAAGCAGCCGGTGGGGAAACTTGCCGGCCGTGCCGCGCGGGCGTCCTCGAACTTCCGCGAGACCTATCCGGCCTTCGTCGCGCTTGCGGCTGGCCTCCTCTATACCGGCGAAATCTCGGGTCTCGGTCTCACCGGTGCGATCGTTTGGTTTTTTGGGCGGGTCGTCTACTATCCCCTCTATCTGGCCGGGATCCCCTATATTCGCTCGCTCGTCTGGCTGGGATCCATGGTCGGCCTTGGCCTGATGTTCCTCGCGCTGGCGTTTTGAGGTGCGGCATGGGCGCGACGCTTTCCGCATCGGTTCTTGCTGCTGCGCTTGTGCTCTCGAACGCCGCTTCCGCTGCTGATTGCCTGATTGAGAAAGCCACCTATCGCGAAGCGGAGACGGGGGTCGCACTCGTCTTCGCCGCCGCCAGTGGCGAGAACACGCCCGTTACCCATGGTTTTTCGGCGACAATCGGCAAGGCGAGACTCGACGGTCATGTGATGTATGACCCGGAGATCGAAAGGCCTGTGGGCATGCTGATGTACAACTGCCCGGAGGGTGACGTGACGGGTGCCGATCTTGCGGCCTGCACGGTCTGGAAGGGGATCATCTACGGTATCGATACCAAGACCGGACATGTGGATCTTCTGCCGCCTGAAGGTGCCAATGCACCCGACGCCCTTCTTCTGCCCGGCTTTGGGCCGGCTGTCCTGTCGTCGCCCGTCGGCAAGGGAATGGAAAGCGGCCCTTGGGATGTTTTCGAGTTCAAAGGATGTGCGTCATGAGCGGTCGTCCCCTCCTTCTCGTGACCGGCGGCAGTCGTGGCATTGGCGCCGCCATCTGCCGCAAGGCGGCAGCACAGGGCTATGACCTACTCGTCAACTACCGCTCTGACGCGTCCGCCGCCGAAGCGGTTGCTGCCGATTGCCGGGTTCTGGGAGCCAATGCCGAGGTCGTGCAGGGCGATACCGCCACGGAAGACGGCATCGCGGCGATCTTTGTCGCCGCCGATCGTCTGGGACGGTTGGCCGCTCTGGTCAACAATGCCGGTGTCGTCGATCAGACGGCGCGGGTTGAGGACTTCGACCGGGCGCGGCTCGACCGGATGTTCGCCGTCAATGTCATCGGCAAGATCCGCTGCGCCACGGAAGCCGTGAAGCGCATGTCGACAAAGCATGGCGGGCAGGGCGGCGTGATCGTCAATATCTCGTCCATGGCTGCGGTCCTCGGGAGTTCGGGACAGTATGTCGACTACGCGGCTGCGAAGGCTGCAGTCGACACCTTCACCGTCGGGCTCTCCCGCGAGGTCGCAACCGAGGGCATACGCGTCAATGCGATCCGTCCCGGCATCATCGATACCGAAATTCACGCATCCGGCGGCCTGCCGGACAGGGCGCGCGATCTCGCCCCCATCGTTCCCATGCAAAGACCGGGAACGGCGGACGAAGTGGCCGACAGCGTTCTTTATCTCCTCTCGCCTCAGGCATCCTATGTGACGGGTGCCATCTTGAATGTCAGCGGCGGTCGGTAACCGTCGAAAACGAAGGAAGCTCTCATGTCTTATGATGTCATCGTTATCGGCTCCGGCCCCGGCGGCTATGTCTGCGCGATCAAGGCAGCGCAGCTCGGCATGAAGGTTGCCGTCGTCGAGAAGCGCGCCACCTATGGCGGCACGTGCCTCAACATCGGCTGCATCCCGTCCAAGGCCCTGCTGCACGCCTCTGAAGTCTTCCACCACGCCGCCCACGGCATGGCGGATCTCGGCGTCGAAGTCGGCGCACCGACCCTCAACCTTTCGAAGATGATGGCGCATAAGGATGCGACCGTGAAGTCGAACGTTGAGGGCGTCTCCTTCCTGTTCAAGAAGAACAAGATCGACGGCATCCAGGGCACCGGCAAGATCCTCGGTGCCGGCAAGGTCGAAGTCACGAACGACGCCGGTGAAGTCCAGGTTCTCGAGACCAAGAACATCGTCATCGCCACCGGCTCGGATGTCGCCGGCATTCCGGGCGTGGCGGTCGAAATCGACGAGAAGGTCATCGTGTCCTCGACCGGTGGCATCGCGCTCGACAAGGTGCCCGCGAAGATGATCGTCGTCGGCGGCGGTGTCATCGGCCTTGAGCTCGGCTCGGTCTGGTCGCGCCTCGGCGCCAAGGTGACCGTCATCGAATATCTCGACACGATCCTCGGCGGCATGGACGGCGAAGTCTCCAAGCAGTTCCAGCGCATGCTGGTCAAGCAGGGCATGGAATTCAACCTCGGGGCCAAGGTCACCGGCGTGGTGAAGTCCGGCGAGGGCGCCAAAGTCACGTTCGAGCCGGTCAAGGGCGGTGAAGCCCAGACGCTTGACGCCGATGTCGTGCTCGTCGCCACCGGCCGCAAGCCTTACACGGCTGGTCTCGGCCTCGAAGAATCAGGCGTTGCGCTCGACAATCGTGGCCGCGTCGAGATCGACGGCCACTACCGCACCAATGTCGCCGGCATCTATGCCATCGGCGACGTGGTCAAGGGCCCGATGCTCGCCCACAAGGCGGAAGACGAAGGCGTGGCACTCGCCGAAATCCTCGCCGGCCAGCATGGCCATGTGAACTACGACGTCATTCCGGGCGTCGTCTACACCCAGCCGGAAGTGGCTTCCGTCGGCAAGACCGAGGAAGAGCTGAAGGCCGCAGGCGTATCCTACAAGGTCGGCAAGTTCCCGTTCACGGCCAATGGCCGTGCTCGCGCCATGCAGGCCATGGACGGCTTTGTGAAGGTGCTTGCCGACAAAGACACCGACCGCGTCCTGGGCGTTCACATCATCGGCCTCGGCGCCGGCGAGATGATCCACGAAGCCGCCGTCCTGATGGAGTTCGGTGGCTCGTCGGAAGATCTCGGCCGCACCTGCCATGCGCATCCGACCATGTCGGAAGCCGTGAAGGAAGCCGCGCTCGCGACCTTCTTCAAGCCGCTGCACATGTAAACTGTTGCGGATCTGGAATGGTCCGCCATGATATTTTGATAAGATTGAAGGCCGTCGCTTGCCCCCCAAGCGGCGGCCTTTATCATATGCAGGCACTGCCTCTTTCCCAATTGACGAAAGGCAAACCCATGCCCGCGATGACGCCGACATCCTATTCCATCCTCCAGAAAGCCCTGCACTGGGCGATGGCCCTCCTCATCCTCTTCAACCTGCTCTTTGCCGATGCGATGGAGGAAGCCGTCGAGGCTTACGAGCGCGGAGAAGTCCCCTCGGCCGAAGACCTCTCCTCCGCCAATCTCCACGCCTATCTCGGCATCACCGTGCTCTGTCTTGGGCTCATTCGGCTTGCCGTGCGCCTGATCCGTGGTGCCCCGGCGGCGCCTGAAGAGGAGCCGCCGATCCTGCGGCTTGCCTCAAAAGTGGCCCATTGGGCTTTCTATGCGCTGTTCATCCTCCTGCCGTTCAGCGGCATCGGCAAATACTATTTCGGCAACGACGTCGCCGGCGAGGTCCATGGCGGACCGCTGAAGCTGCTGATGTGGGCACTGATCGTGGTTCACATTGCCGCAGTGCTGGTGCACCAGTTCTACTGGAAGACCTCCGTCGCACAGCGTATGACGAAAGGGTGAAACGCGGCGCCCTGAGGTCGCCGGATCTTGGGGCGCGCATGTCTGACATATCCGCCGAATCCGTGACTCTGCCGCACCGGGCACTGCCCTTGGCGAACTGGGCCGATTGTTACACCGTAACCATCTTCGATCCCGAAGCGAAGGCTCTCGATCTCGCCCGAGCGATGTTCGAGCGGGCACCGCGCTGGATCGCCTTGCTTCTTGCCCTGCGAAACAGCATCGTTGTTCTGTTCGGCTTGAAATCCGCCGAACTCGGTGTCGCCGATGGCGAGACTGTCGGGGCTTTCCCGGTGGTCAGCGCCCGTGACGACCAGGTCGTACTCGGCTTCGACGACAGGCACCTGAATTTTAGGATCGTGTTGGATGTCACGCCTGCCGGTGCTCAGGCGCGAAAGCTTGCCGTCACAACACTGGTCGAGCGACACAATCTCTTCGGGCGGATCTATATCTTTCTCATCACGCCGTTCCACAAGCTGATCGTCCGGACCATGCTGGCGCGGATGGCCTAAGCGGCTTGTCGGCTCAACGTCCGGCCTGCGTGACCGTGAAGCCCTGCTTGCGGAAGAGTTCGACGAGCCCTTCCTCTCCCGGCAGATGGAGTGCACCCACGGCGATGAAGGCATTGCCTTTTTCCAGGTGCCGCAGGCTCCCCTTGGACATGACGATGTTGCGGTCCCGCACGATGCGATCCTCGAAGGCGGCGTAGCCGTTTTCGGCGCCGGTCTCGGGCATCGGGGCGACGGCCTTCAACATGGGCATGGTCATGCCGACGTCGCCGTTGAGGTAGAGTTCGGTCATCGTTTCGGTGACGTCTTCCATCTTGTCGCCGAGCGCGATCGTCTCGATCAGAGCCTCGAAATGGAAGTTCAACGGCAAATCGGCCATGGCCTGCAACTGCTCGACCATGGTTTCGAGCCCAGCGACCGGCTTGCCGGCCTTGACGGCGTCTTCGGCGATCTGCTTGTCGAGGAAGGAGGCACCTGCCGCCTTGCGCGCCATTTCGCAGGCGGGCAGGGCGACGAAACTGGCAAGAATCCAGGGTTTCATCCGCGACACCGTGCCGAGCGCCAACCCGCGCTCCTTCAAGCCAGCCTCCAATGCCTTCAGGTCTTCGGCATCGATATGATCCTTGATGCTGGTGCCATCGGTAAACATCGTGAGTTCCGGATGCATCAGAAGCGTCGCGCCAGCTTTCTGCTCGTCGAGAACCTCGTCCGATTCGATCACCACGATATCGGCGGCCGCCGCTGCCTCGCGGGCACCGGGCGGCATGGTCAGGACACGCGGATCGGTCACATGCATGGTGCCGAGCAGCCAGGACGGCGCCACGCCCGGCTTTTCGATCTTCCAGAAGATGCCTTTGCCGTTTGGAACCTTTGCTGCCTCGTCGCGGATCTTCTGCAGTTCCGCAGGATTCTCCTTCTCCATGGCGACCAGCAGGTTGTGGCCGTGGCAGCTCGTATCCGTCGCCGCATGGGCAGGGCTGAGGGTTAGGAGGGTGCTTATCAGCACGACAAGCAGCAGGAGCGGCAGCGCACCCGCGAGCCAGACAAGCGCATCCGCCGCCGACGGGCGCGGCAGACGGGTTCGCAGCGGGAAGAACGGTTGCGTGCTCATGATGTCTCCTGTGTGGATCGGGACAATAGAAGTGCCGATCCTCACGTTGGCTTAATGATCGTGGTTAACACCGGCATCACGCGCGCGGATGCGCGCGGTCGTAGATGTCCAGCAGCCGCCTGCTGTCCACGCCCGTATAGATCTGCGTCGTCGACAGGCTGGCGTGGCCCAGCAGTTCCTGGATCGTGCGCAGGTCGCCGCCGCTTCCCAAGAGATGGGTGGCAAAGGAATGGCGCAGCGCATGGGGCGTCGCCGAGTCCGGCAGGCCGAGCGCCGAACGCAGGCGCTGCATCTCCCGCTGGATGATTGCCGGCTGCAGCTTGCCACCGCGCGCGCCGCGAAAGAGGGGTTCCGCCTCGTCGAGGTGATAGGGGCAGAGCTTGCGGTAGGTTTCAACGGCCTCGCCGACAACAGGCAAGAGCGGCACCAGCCGCGTCTTTCCGCCCTTGCCGGTGACACGCAGACTGGTGGCCTTGGCGTGGAAGGCGGAGGGCGTCAGGTCGAGGGCTTCGGAGATACGCAGGCCGCAGCCATAGAGAAGAGAGAGGACGGCGGCGTCACGGGCGGCAATCCAGGGCTCCTCGTTCATCTGTGTGGCTCGGTCGACCACGGTGATGGCCTGGCTGCCGGACAGCGGCTTGGGAAGCGACCTCGGTTGCTTGGGGGACCGTACCGCCGAGGCGCCGGCGGCATTGACGAGGCCCTTGCGCTCGAGGAAATGCAGAAAAGAGCGAAGTCCGGCGAGATGCCGGCCGAGCGACCGGGCACCGGCGCCCTCCTTGCGGCGCGAGGCCAGAAAGGCGCGCAGATCGGCCGGCCTCAGGTCCTTGATATCGTCGACGCGCACGGTCCCGCCGATGTAACCCGAAAGAAATTGCAGAAATTGGCGCGTATCGCGCTCATAGGCCTCCAGCGTGTTGCCGGCCAGGCGGCGTTCCGCGCCCAGCCTGTCGAGCCACGCTGCCCGCTCGCCAAGAAGTCTTTCGTCTGCCGGGATCACAATGAAGCCTTGGGTGTTGAGAGGTCCTCGTCGCCCACGATGGCTTGAGAGGGTTACCGAAAGCCTAACGTTTGCTGTCACCTTTCGCTGTCGAACCGCTTCAACCCCAACAATCGGCTGTTTCCTTTCCCGGCCGACGGGGGCAAGTTGCACGCCGATGAAGGACGATTCGAACACCCTTTTCGGCGAACTCTTCGACAGTCCGCGCCGCAAGGTCGTGCCGGTGCTGGTGCCCATGCCGGCACCCACGGCCTATAGCTATGCCGTGCCGGATGGCGCCATCGTGGAGCCGGGCGCGATCGTCCAGGTGCCGCTCGGGCCCCGCCAGGTGGTCGGCATCGTCTGGGACGGCGAAGATGGTTCCACCGTCGATCCGAAGAAGCTGCGGGAGATCACGAAAGTCTTCGATTGCCCGCCGCTTGATCGGGACATGCGCAGCTTTCTCGACTGGGTAGCCACTTACACGCTGTCTCCGCCCGGCTACGTCGCCCGCATGGCCCTGCGCGCACCGGCGGCCCTCGATCCGGAGCCGATGATCGAAGGCTTGCGCTACAGCGGCTATCAGCCGGAGAAGATGACGCCGGCCCGGCAAAAGGTTCTGGCGCTCGCTGGCGACGGACTGTCCTGGACCAAGAGTGGCCTTGCGCATGCCACCGGCGTCTCGACCAGCGTCATCGACGGTCTCGCCAAGCAGGGTGTGTTCGAACAGGTCTTCCTGCCGCCGCCACCGATCGTCGCTGCCCCCGACCCCGATTATGCCGAGCATCGCCTGGCCGGGCCGCAGCTGGAGGCCGCAGACGCGTTGCGCGAGCAGATCCGCAATGGTGGCTTCTCCGTCTCCCTGATCGACGGCGTCACCGGCTCGGGCAAGACGGAGGTCTATTTCGAGGCGATCGCGGAAACGCTGAAGCAGGGCAAGCAGGTGCTGATCCTGCTGCCGGAAATCGCGCTCACCGCCAACTTCCTTGAGCGCTTCCAGGATCGCTTCGGCGCAAAACCCGGCGAATGGCATTCGGATCTTGCGACACGGACGCGCGAAAAGGTTTGGCGCCAGGCGGCAACCGGCGAGATCCGCGTGGTCGCCGGTGCCCGCTCGGCGCTGTTCCTGCCGTTCGAGAACCTCGGCCTCATCATCGTCGACGAAGAGCATGACCCCGCCTTCAAGCAGGAGGACCGCGTCTTCTATAATGCGCGCGACATGGCCGTCGTGCGGGCGCGCATCGCCAACTTTCCTGTAGTCCTGGTGTCGGCGACGCCCTCGGTCGAGAGCCAGGTCAATTGCATTGCAGGCCGCTACAAGCGCATCCATCTTCCGACGCGCTTTGCCGATGCGGCGATGCCGGACCTGCATCTGATCGATATGCGTCGGCATCCGCCGGAGCGCGGCGGCTTCCTCTCGCCGATCCTCTTGCGCTCGGTCGGCAAGGCAGTCGAGCGGGGAGAGCAGGCGCTGCTCTTCCTCAATCGGCGCGGCTATGCGCCGCTGACGCTCTGCCGGGTCTGCGGTCATCGCTTCCAATGCCCGCAATGCTCAAGCTGGTTGGTCGAGCATCGCTTTCGTGGCCAGATCCAGTGCCATCAATGCGGTTATCACGAGCCGACCCCGAATGCCTGCCCCGAATGCGGGACGCTCGACCACCTCGTCGCCTGCGGTCCGGGCGTCGAGCGGATCGCGGAAGAGGTCGAAAAACACTTTCCCGATGCGCGCACGCTGGTGCTGTCGTCCGATCTCGGCGGGGTCAAGCGATTGCGGCTTGAGCTGGAGGCGATCGCCAATGGCGAGGCGGATATCGTCATCGGCACACAGCTCGTTGCCAAGGGTCACAATTTTCCGCTGATGACGCTGGTGGGGATCATCGATGCCGATATCGGCCTGTCGAACGGCGACCCACGCGCGGCCGAACGCACCTTCCAGCTCCTGTCCCAGGTCACCGGCCGCGCCGGGCGGACGGGGCGCAAGAGCCTGGGGCTGATGCAGACCTTCCAGCCGCAGCATCCGGTGATGCAGGCACTCGTCTCCGGTGACGCTTCTGCCTTCTACGAGCGCGAGATCATCGAGCGGGAGCGGGCGCAACTTCCCCCCTATGGCCGGCTGGTGTCGATCATCGTGTCGGCCGATACGCGAGCGGAAGCCGAAGGCCACGCCCGGGCACTGCGCCAAACGGCACCTGTCGAACCGGGCATTACCATCCTCGGCCCGGCGGAAGCGCCGTTGGCGCTGATCCGGGGAAGACACCGCTTTCGCCTGCTCGTGCATGGGCGCCGGAGCAGCGACATGCAGACCTTCGTGCGCGCTCTTCTGGAGAGGGGGCCGAAGGAGCGTCGCTCGATCCAGGTGCAGGTCGATGTCGATCCGCAGAGCTTCCTCTGACATTGCCCTGCCGGTCTGAGACAAGAAAAGTGCTGAAGGGCGATACCGTGCGCTGTGGAATCGTGGCATAAGCCGCGCGACTTCATTCATATCGGGATCTCTCATGGAGTTCTATTTTCCGACCGAAACCGGCGAGCAGCTGGCGTTCCTTGCTGCGGCCGCCGCTGCTCTCATCGGCTGTTTCGTGCTGTTTGCTCCCGGTCTCACGCTCAGACTGCTTGGGCTTGCCATCGCCGGCGATCGGCCGGAAGGCTTAGGTGCGACCCGTTCTGCAGGCGGATTGATCGTCGGCTTTTCCGGCACGGCACTGCTTCTCGCCCAACCCACCGTCTATCTCGCCTTCGGTGCTGCGATCGGGCTCGCAGCCTTCGCCCGCATCCTGTCCATCATGTCCGACCATGGGGGCACATGGCGCAATATGCTTCTTCTGGTTGTAGAGCTGGTGCTTGCTGCTCTCCCGCTTGCTTATGTCTTTGGTCTGACGTGAAGATCCGCTTTCCCGTTCGAACTGCGCGGGATCCCGCCAATTTGACGCAGATCCGGACAAAATTCGGTCCCAGGCCTTGCTCTGAAGGAGCAAACCGTTAATACGCGTGTTGCGAGTCTGGATACGCTATGCTAGACGAACCGCGAAATTCGGAAAACGCAAGCGAAGAAGGCTCGCGTTTTTGAGGAAAACAAAACGATTTCAGGGCTTTGTCCTGCCTCTCTCGAGGTGTCGGACATCCTGGGTCAAGATCAGGGAATTTTTTGCCCGTGGCAGACGCATCCCAAGTGATTTCTGGCGTGGCCGAGCGTTACGCATCGTCGCTTTTCGAGCTTGCGCTCGAAGCCGGTGCGCTGGACGCCGTCTCGGCTGATCTCAACCGCTTCCAGGCGATGATCGATGAGAGCGCCGATCTGAAGCGCCTTGTCCTGTCGCCCGTTTTTACGGCCGAGGATCAGGTTAATGCGATCACCGCGATCGGCGAAAAGGCCGGATTCAGCGCGCTGGTCCTGAACTTCCTCAAGGTCGTCGCCGGCAATCGCCGCCTGTTTGCCGTATCCGGCATGGTGGCTGGTTATCGCCAGGCCGTTGCCCGTCACAAGGGTGAGGTCACGGCCGATGTCACCTCCGCTCATGCCCTCACGGCTGAGCAGGAAACTGAACTGAAGGCGGCGCTGAAGAGCGTTACCGGCAAGGAAGTCTCGATCGTTGTCACGGTCGACCCCTCCCTGCTCGGCGGCCTGATCGTCAAGGTCGGCTCCCGCCAGATCGACACGTCTCTTCGCACCAAACTTTCCACCCTTAAGCTTGCACTGAAAGAGGTTGGCTGATGGATATCCGCGCCGCGGAAATTTCCGCAATTCTGAAAGATCAAATCAAGAACTTCGGCAAGGAGGCGGAAGTCTCTGAAGTCGGTCAGGTTCTGTCCGTCGGTGACGGTATCGCCCGCGTCTACGGCCTCGACAATGTCCAGGCCGGTGAAATGGTCGAGTTCCCGGGCGGCATCCGCGGCATGGCGCTCAACCTCGAAGCCGATAACGTCGGTGTGGTTCTCTTCGGTGCCGACCGCGGCATCAAGGAAGGCGACATCGTCAAGCGCACCGGCGCGATCGTTGACGTTCCGGTCGGTCCGGAACTGCTCGGCCGCGTTGTTGACGCGCTCGGCAATCCAATCGATGGCAAGGGCCCGATCAACGCCGCGAAGCGTTCGCGCGTTGACGTCAAGGCTCCGGGCATCATCCCGCGCAAGTCGGTTCATGAGCCGATGTCGACCGGCCTCAAGGCCATCGACGCTCTGATCCCGGTTGGCCGTGGCCAGCGCGAGCTCGTCATCGGTGACCGTCAGACCGGCAAGACCGCGATCATTCTCGACACCTTCCTGAACCAGAAGGCCGTGCATGACAGCGGCGCCGACAATGACAAGCTTTACTGCGTCTACGTCGCTATCGGCCAGAAGCGCTCGACCGTTGCCCAGTTCGTGAAGGTGCTCGAAGAGCGCGGCGCACTGCAGTACTCGATCATCATCGCCGCGACCGCATCCGACCCGGCTCCGATGCAGTACCTCGCACCGTTCGCTGGTTGCGCGATGGGCGAATACTTCCGCGACAACGGCAAGCATGCCCTGATCGCTTATGACGATCTGTCCAAGCAGGCTGTCGCTTACCGCCAGATGTCGCTTCTTCTGCGCCGTCCGCCGGGCCGCGAAGCTTATCCGGGTGACGTCTTCTACCTGCATTCGCGTCTGCTTGAGCGCGCTGCCAAGATGGGCGACGCTGCCGGTGCCGGCTCGCTGACTGCTCTGCCGGTCATCGAAACCCAGGGCAACGACGTGTCTGCCTTCATTCCGACCAACGTGATCTCGATCACCGACGGCCAGATCTTCCTTGAAACCGACCTGTTCTACCAGGGCATCCGTCCGGCCGTTAACGTCGGTCTGTCGGTTTCGCGCGTCGGTTCGGCCGCTCAGGTCAAGGCGATGAAGCAGGTTGCCGGCTCGATCAAGGGTGAACTCGCCCAGTATCGCGAAATGGCCGCCTTCGCCCAGTTCGGTTCCGACCTTGATGCCGCCACCCAGCGCCTGCTGAACCGTGGTGCGCGCCTGACGGAACTCCTGAAGCAGCCGCAGTTCTCGCCGCTCAAGACGGAAGAACAGGTTGCCGTGATCTTCGCCGGCGTGAACGGTTATCTCGACAAGATCGCCGTGAACCAGGTTGGCAAGTTCGAACAGGGCCTGCTCTCCTACCTCCACTCGGAAGGCAAGGCGATTCTCGACGCCATCCGCACCGAAAAGGCGATCAGCGACGATACCAAGGGCAAGCTCAAGGCCGCTCTCGATACCTTCGCGAAGAACTTCGCCTAATTCAGGCTCAAGCCAAGGACGGATAACGGATGCCTTCACTTAAGGATCTGAAAAACCGGATCGCCTCCGTCAAGGCGACGCAGAAGATCACCAAGGCGATGAAAATGGTCGCCGCGGCGAAGCTGCGTCGCGCTCAGGAAGCGGCCGAGGCTGCGCGTCCCTATTCGCAGCGCATGGGCGTCGTCCTGGCCAATATCGCTCAGGCGGTCGGCACGGACGATAGCGCACCGCGCCTGATGACGGGCACCGGCAAGGACGACGTGCATCTGCTCGTCGTCTGCACGGCTGAACGTGGTCTGTGCGGCGGCTTCAACTCGTCGATCTCGCGTTTCGCCCGTGACCATGCGCGCAAGCTGCTGGCCGCCGGCAAGACGGTGAAGATCTTCTGCGTCGGCAAGAAGGGCTTTGACAGCCTGCGTCGCGAATTCGGCAGCATGATCGTGGAACGCGTCGACCTGCGCGAAGTCAAGCGCATGAGCTTCGCGGATGCGGATGCCATCGGTCGCAAGATCATCGGCATGTTCGATCGCGGTGAGTTTGACGTCTGCACGCTGTTCTATGCCGAGTTCAAGTCGGTGATCAGCCAGGTCCCGACCGCTCTCCAGCTCGTTCCGGCCGCTCCGCCGGTTGCAGCTTCCGAAAGCGGCGCGACGGCGCTTTACGAATATGAGCCGGATGCGTCGGCGATCCTTACGGATCTGATCCCGCGCAACATTTCGGTTCAGGTCTTCCGGGCCCTGCTCGAAAATGTCGCTGGTGAAATGGGCGCCAAGATGAGCGCCATGGACAATGCGACCCGCAATGCTGGTGAAATGATCAACAAGCTGACCTTGTCCTACAACCGTCAGCGTCAGGCCCAGATCACCAAGGAACTCATTGAAATCATTTCGGGCGCGGAAGCGCTCTGAGGTTAAGGAAAGAGGGTAAGATACATGGCTAAGGCAGCTACCCCCAAGTCTAAGGCGGTCAACTCCGCAGCCGGTGCTCTCGGCAAGGTCACGCAGGTCATCGGCGCCGTCGTCGACGTCGCATTCGAAGGCGAACTGCCCCCGATCCTGAACGCGCTGGAAACCGACAACGGCGGCAACCGCCTCGTTCTCGAAGTCGCGCAGCACCTCGGCGAAAACCAGGTCCGCACGATCGCGATGGACTCGACCGAAGGTCTGGTTCGCGGTCAGCCGGTTTCCGACACGGGCGCTCCGATCTCGGTTCCGGTCGGTCCGGAAACGCTCGGCCGCATCATGAACGTCATCGGCGAGCCGGTTGACGAAGCCGGTCCGCTGGTCACCGCTTCCAAGCGCGCTATCCACCAGGAAGCGCCTGCTTACGTCGAACAGTCGACCGAAGCCCAGATCCTGGTCACCGGCATCAAGGTCGTCGACCTTCTGGCGCCTTACGCCAAGGGCGGCAAGATCGGCCTGTTCGGCGGCGCAGGCGTTGGCAAGACCGTTCTGATCATGGAACTGATCAACAACGTCGCCAAGGCGCACGGCGGTTACTCTGTCTTCGCTGGCGTGGGTGAACGTACCCGCGAAGGCAACGACCTTTACCACGAAATGATCGAATCGGGCGTCAACAAGCACGGCGGTGGCGAAGGCTCCAAGGCTGCTCTCGTTTACGGCCAGATGAATGAACCGCCGGGCGCCCGCGCTCGCGTCGCTCTGACCGGTCTGACGATCGCTGAAGACTTCCGCGACAAGGGCCAGGACGTTCTGTTCTTCGTCGACAACATCTTCCGCTTCACCCAGGCAGGTTCCGAAGTGTCGGCTCTGCTCGGCCGTATCCCGTCGGCCGTTGGTTACCAGCCGACGCTCGCCACCGACATGGGCCAGATGCAGGAACGCATCACCACCACGACCAAGGGCTCGATCACCTCGGTTCAGGCCATCTACGTTCCCGCCGACGACTTGACCGACCCGGCTCCGGCCACCTCGTTCGCCCACCTGGACGCAACGACGGTTCTGTCGCGCTCGATCGCTGAAAAGGGTATCTACCCGGCTGTTGACCCGCTCGACTCGACCTCGCGTATGCTGGACCCGATGGTTGTCGGCGAAGAGCACTACGAAGTTGCTCGTAAGGTCCAGACGACCCTGCAGCGCTACAAGTCGCTCCAGGACATCATCGCCATCCTCGGGATGGACGAACTGTCCGAAGAAGACAAGGTCACGGTTGCTCGCGCCCGTAAGATCGAACGCTTCTTGTCGCAGCCGTTCTTCGTTGCTGAAATCTTCACCGGTTCGCCGGGCAAGCTGGTTGCGCTCGAAGACACGATCAAGGGCTTCAAGGGCCTGGTCAACGGCGACTACGACCATCTTCCGGAAGCCGCCTTCTACATGGTCGGCTCGATGGACGAAGCGATCGAAAAGGCCAAGCGCCTGGCTGCAGAAGCCGCCTGAGAATGGAACGTCGGCACGCGGGGTGATCCTCGCGTGCCGCTCCTCCCTTCATGAGAGAGTGAACGATCATGGCCGACAATTTCAATTTTGAGCTCGTTTCGCCCGAGCGTCTGCTGCTCTCCGCCCAGGTGAGCGAAGTCGTGATTCCGGCAACGGATGGCGAAATGACCGTCATGGCCAATCATGCGCCGACCATGACCACGATCAAGCCGGGCATCATCAGCGTGAAGCTCGCCTCCGGTCAGGTCACCAAGTATGTCGTCTTCGGCGGCTTCGCCGATGTCCTTCCGACCGGTTGCACGCTGCTCGCCGAATCGGCCGTGCCGCTTGCCGAGATTGCGCCTGACACGCTCACCAAGCGGATCGATGAAGCTCGCAAGGAACTCGACGGCGTCGAGCATCACGAGCATCGTACCCGCCTTGAGCAGTACCTGGCTGAACTGACCAACCTGAACGGCGTTCTGGTCGCGGCCTGAGCGCGTTCTAAACAACAGCATTCGATGAAGCCGGATCTCTGATCCGGCTTTTGTCGTTTGGCGACCTCAGCGATGATCTTCGAGAATCATCTCGGCCGCCTTTTCCGCCACCATCATGGTCGGGGCATTGATGTTGCCGGCCGTGATGTTGGGGAAGATCGAGGCGTCGACGATGCGAAGGCCCGACAGACCGTGCACACGCAGCCGGCTGTCTACCACCGATCGGGTCGCGTCCGGGCCCATGCGGCAGGTGCCACAAAGGTGGTAGATCGAACCGCTGTTATGGCGAAAATACTCAAGCAGTTTTCGATCGCTATCTGCACTGCCAGAGGGGGAGACTTCGTCTTCGATCCAGGCCTGCAGTGCAGGTGCGGACGCGATGGTGCGCATCAGGCGGCTGCCCTGCAGGACTTCGCCGATATCGTGTTCCGTCGTCAGGTAATTGGGTCGGATCAGAGGCGCTGCCAATGGGTCGGCTGAGGCGATACCGACTGATCCCCGGCTGCTCGGGCGGCAGGCATTGAAGGCCATCAGAAAGCCGGGATAGGGCTCGGGCGTCAGCCCCGCGCGGGGATTGTCAGGGATGCGGTACGACAGCGGATTGAAGTAGAGCTGGATATTCGGACGTGCTTCCTCGGGCCGCCCACGGAAGAAGCCGCCAGCCTGATTGACACTCATCGCAAAGGGGCCGCTTCGGCGCAGCAGATAGGTGAGGCCGAACTTCGCCTGGCCCAGAAGAGTGCCGAAATCACCGTTCAGCGTGGGGCGCTTCGAACGGTAGTAGAAGCTGGCGCACAGATGATCCTGCAGGTTTTGCCCGACGGCTGGCAGGTGGTGCTGTGTTCGGACGCCGTGGGCGAAGAGAAGCGCGCCGTCCCCGATGCCGGACAGTTGCAGAAGTTTCGGCGTATCGACGGCGCCGGCGCTGAGGATAACTTCGCGGCGCGCGCGAAATGTCCGCGTCTGGCCGTTCTTCAGGACTTCGACGGCTCTCGCGGTGCCATCGGGGCCGAGAACGATCCGTCTCGCCAGGGCATTGCGCTCGATCTTCACGGACCCCTTGCGCAAGGCCGGCCGCAGATATTCCGCACTCGAATGAGAGCGTTGGCCGCGCCGGGTGTTGATGTCGTAGACACCTGCACCCTCGACGGTCGCACCATTGAAGTCAGAATTTTCCGGCAGGCCAAGCTCGCCACAGGCTTCCAGAAAGGCATCGCTCACGGGGTGGGTCGCGCCGCGCATCGGGGTTATGTGAATGGGCCCCTTGCCACCGTGCCAGTGGCTCTCACCGCGGGCATGGGTTTCGAGCTTGCGGAAATAGGGCAACACATCATCATATCCCCAACCGGGATTGCCGGCGGCCCGCCAGTCGTCGAAATCGCTCCGGTCACCGCGCACGAAGATCATGGCGTTGATCGAACCCGAGCCGCCCTGCACCTTGCCACGCGGCGCATAGATGCGCCGGCCGCCGAGCTCGGCTTCCGGCTCCGTCCGATACATCCAGTTGACCTTGGGATTGTAGTAGCTCTTGGCGTATCCGACCGGAATCTTGAACCAGAAGGACTTGTCCTCCCCGCCCGCTTCGATCAGGAGAACCGTGTAGCGTCCGCTCTCGCTCAACCGGCTGGCCACGATGCAGCCGGCCGAACCGGCACCGACGACGACGAAATCGAACTCCATCGGTGTCATCAACCCTTGGCCGGCGCGAAGGCTTTGATATCAATCGGTTCGGGCGCCATCTGCAGATGCAAGCGGTCGCCAGTGTAGGGCGTGTGGCGGGCGATGACCTCGTGGTTCAACTCGATGCCCAGGCCCGGCTCGCGCGAGGGGATGAGATAACCGTCGTCGAAGCCGAGCTTCACCTTCAGCACCTCGGCGTGGAAACCGCCAAAATCCATGATCGCCTCGTGGATAAGGAAGTTCGGGCAGGTCGCCGCGAGTTGTATGGAGGCGGCTGCCCCGACCGGGCCGTTATAGAGATGCGGCGCGATCTGCGCATAAAAGGACTCGGCCATCCCGGCGATCTTCTTCGCCTCCAGCAAGCCGCCGACGCGTGCGACATTCATCTGCAGGATGGAGGCCGAGCCAAGCTGCAATACTCTTTGGAATTCGTATTTCGTCGTCAGGCGCTCGCCGGTCGATACCGGGATCGAGGTGGCACGGGCGACTTCCGCCATCGCCGCTTCCTGGCCGGGTGGCACCGGTTCCTCGAACCACAGCGGATCATATTTCTCCAGCCGCTTGGCGAGCCGGATCGCGGAGGAGGGGACCATCTGGCCGTGGGTGCCGAAGAGGATATCGGCGCGGTTGCCGATGGCATCGCGGATCTTCGCGCAGAACTCCTCGCAGCGATCCATGACGGGAAGCGACAGCTGATGTCCGGAATAGTTGGTATAGGGGCCAGCAGGGTCGAATTTCAGCGCGGTGAAACCGGCATCGACCATGCGGATCGCCTCTTCGGCCGCAAGGTCGGGGTCGTTGTAGTCGTATTCGCCGGCGGCGTTCTTCGGATAGAGATAGGTATAGGCGCGCAGCTTTTCGTGCACGGTGCCGCCGAGAAGATCGGCCACCGGCCGGCCGGCCGATTTGCCGATGATATCCCAGCAGGCAATTTCGAGACCGGAGATGATCCCGACCATGGTTGGATCCGGTCGCTGGGTGAAACCGCTCGAATAGGCCGCGCGCCAGAAGCGCTCGATCTGGTGCGGGTCGTGACCTTCCAGATAACGGCTGAAGACGTCTTCGACGAGGATCGCAATGCCTGAGGGGTGGAAGGCGGTCGAATAGATTTCACCGACGCCCGTGATGCCGCAGGCCGTCTCCAGCTCGACGAAGATCCAGTACATGCCGCCGATATGGGGGGCAGGCGTTGCAACGACGTGTGTCTTCAGCGATGCGATCTTCATGGATGCCCCCTTGGTGGCGCGCAAAAATCAGTGTTTGAGGATGACGAGGCGTGTCTGGGTGAATTCCAGCATGCCGTGTTTGCCGTCGTCGCCGCCGAGGCCGGAGCGCTTCCAGCCGGCGTGGTAGCCCTGGTAGGGATCGGCGGGGAAGCGGTTGATGTAGAGCTCGCCCGCCTCGATCTCGTTCGCCGCCTTCATCACCTTGCGATAGTTTTCGGAGAAGACCACCGAGGCAAGGCCGAACTGGTGGTCGCTGGCCATGGCCAGCGCCTCGTCGAAATCGGTATAGGGGATGACCGCCAGAACGGGTCCGAAGACTTCTTCCTGGACGATCTCCATGTCCTGGCGGCAGTCTGACAGCAGTGTCGGCGGGTAGAAATAGCCGTCCCCCTCCGGCAGGTAGCCGCCCGTCTCGATCACGGCTCCTTCGGCCTTGGCCCGCTCCACCATGTGATGCACCCTCAACCGCGCCGCCGCATTGGCGAGCGGTCCCATGTGGGTCGGGTCTTCCGCTCGGTTGCCATAGAGACGGCGTTCGAAGGCGTCTTTCAGTTTTGCGAGCAATGTCCCATGGATAGAGGCGTGCACGTAGAGACGTTCCACCGAGGTGCAGACCTGGCCGCAATGCGCCGTCTTGGCTGCCAGCACGCTCTTCGTCACCACATCGAGATCGGCATCCGGCTCGACGATGACAGGTGTCTTGCCGCCCAGCTCCAGCGAAGGCTTGGCGATGTTGGCCTTGCAGTAGTCGAGCACGACCTGGCCGGCCGCAACGCTTCCGGTCAGCGTGATCATGCCGACTTCGCGGCGCTTGCACATGACCTCCGCCACCTCATGGCTCATGGTCATGATGTTGACGAGGCCTGCGGGCAGACCAGCCTCGGCGATGCATTCGGCAATGACGAAGGCCGAGGTCGGCGTGTTGTTCGACGGGCGAACGACAACGGCGTTGCCGGCAATCAGCGCCGGGGCAATCTTTCGCACCAGCGTGTAAACAGGGAAGTTGAAGGGGATCAGGCAGGCAACGACGCCGATCGGCGCGCGTTTGAGCATCAGCGTCTCGTCGGGGGTGTCGCTCTCTATCACCTCGCCCTCGATGCGGCGCGCCCATTCGGCGTGATAGCGCATCAGTTCGACGCCGTAGATCGCCTCGCCGGTGGCATCAGCCAGGCTCTTGCCGGATTCTTTTGCCAGTGCCTCGCCGATCCGGCGGGCATTCTTCTCGATGATATCGGCCAGATGGCGCAGCGCGTTGCCGCGTTCGATCGCCGGAAGCCGGCCCCAGGACTTCTGGGCCAGCGCCGCATGGTGAACTGCGGCAATCACCTCCGCCTCGGTTGCGCAGGGCACTGCGGCGAAGACCTCGCCGGTGGCCGGATTGCGCACCTCGATCGTCTCGGGCGAGCCGGGTTCTCCAAAGGAACCACCGATGAAATTGCGCAATATGGACATGGCAGTCGCTCCGACGGCGGATTTCTGCCGCCAGTAGGGCGCTGGGTCCACTGCTTCGCAAGCGAGTTATTCTCGGTCGAAACATTCGTTTTTCGAATGTTTCAGCCTGTCGCGAGACGCAGGGCCGGCAGGTCGCCGGCGGTGAGTTCCGAGCGCAGCCAGGCATGGAAGGCTCTCACATGGCCGGAGGCGGGCTGGTCTGCCCGTGTCACCAGCCAGTAGGATTCGTGTCCTTCCACCTCGACATCCAGCACCTGCACCAGATGCCCGGCCTGCATCAAAGGTGCCACCATGGACCGATCTGCCACGGCCACGCCGAGCCCGTTGCAGGCCGCCTCGATCACCAGATCCAGCAGGTCGAATTCGAGGCCGCCGCGGGTGTCGGTCTGGCCAAGGCCCGCCGCGTCCAGCCAGCGCTGCCATGTCAGGTAACGCTGATCGGCCGAGGCCAGGACATGCAGGAAGGTGAGGCTCGACAGATCGACCGCGACGCTCCCCGTGCCCGGCGCCAGAAGCTGTGGCGCGCAGACGGCAATATGCCGCTCCGTCATCAACCGCTCGGATTTCATCGCCGACCATTCGCCATCACCGAAGCGGATGGCACAGTCGAGAATGCCGCGTTCGGCCAGATTGTCATTCAGATCGGTCGTGATGCTCAGATCGATGCCGGGAAGAAAACTGCGCAGGCTGGCAAGGCGCGGCATCAGCCAGCGCTTGGCAAAGGTCGGCGGGACATTCACCCTCAGTCTCTGCGGATTGCTCCTCTCCGTGATGTTGCGAACGGTCAGCTCGACATTGTGGAACGCCTGCTGCAGGGCTGCGAGCAGTTCCATGCCTGACGGCGTGAGGTCGAGAAAATGGTGCCGACGGATCACCAGTGGCTCGCCGAGCTGGTCTTCGAGATTGCGGACCTGGCGGCTGACCGCGCTTTGCGTCAGGTGCAGCAGCTCGGCGGCGCGCGTGAAGCTGCGGGTCTGGCCAACCACTTCAAACACCTTCATCGCCGATAGTGCGGGCAGTCGTCGCATTCTCTCTCCCTGGGGCCGCTCACCCGTTCATCTGCGGCATTTAATCAGAGGTGATGTGGGGGCGTCACGCGGATTCTGCGGTTTGGGTTCCCGCTGGTCGCATTGCAAAAGCGGTTGCAACCGATCTCCTGCCAGTGAGATAACCGAAGTCTGTAAACCGCAGTTGTGGCGGCAGGGGAGATCACGTCATGAAGGTGGGCATCGTCGGTGCGGGAATGGTCGGGAGTTCGGCGGGCTATGCGCTGGCGCTCATGGGCCTTGCGAGCGAGATCGTTCTGATCGATCAGAATGCAGCGCTTGCCGTAGCGCAGGCCGAGGACATTGCCCATGCCGTGCCCTTCATGTCATCGACCGTCGTCAATTCCGGCCACTATCGTGATCTCGAAGGGGCAGGAGTCGTCATCCTTGCCGCCGGCGTCAGCCAGAAACCGGGCGAGACCCGTCTGGAACTGCTGGAGCGCAACGCCGCCGTCTTCCGGGCTGTGCTCGCTGAGGTGCTGCCGGTGGTGCCAGATGCGATCCTGCTGATCGCGTCCAATCCCGTTGACGTGATGACCCAGATCACAACGCGTCTGTCCGGCATCGATCCGCGCCGGGTGATCGGCTCGGGCACCATTCTCGATACGGCGCGATTCCGGAGCCTGATCGGCCGTCATCTCGGCATCTCGCCGCAATCGGTCCACGCCTATGTGCTGGGCGAGCATGGTGACAGCGAGGTCCTCGCCTGGACGAGCGCGCGCGCCGGATCCGTGCCGCTCTCCTCCTTTGCTGCGCAAGTCGGCTCGCCGTTGACCACAGAGGTGCGGGCGCAGATCGACGACGGGGTGCGCAACGCGGCCTACAAAATCATCAACGGTAAAGGGTCGACCTATTACGGGATCGGCGCCGGGCTTGCCCGGATCGTCAAGGCGATCGCCCGCGACCAGCGCGACGTGCTTTCCGTGTCGATATCCACGCCCGAGGTGGCGGGAGTGCGCGACGTTGCGCTGTCGATCCCGCGTGTGGTCGGTGCCGAAGGGGTTCTTGCCGATCTCTTCCCTGATCTCGACGACGAGGAATACAGCGCCCTGAACCGCAGTGCATCGCTTCTGAAGGAGCGCGCCGACGCCATCGCTTTGTAGCCACTTCAGCCTGCATGCTCGGAGTATGGACAGCCCTTCACCGCCTCTTCCCCACAGCCCCGATACTGGATGCGTCATGACCGAAACGCCGCCGCTTACGCCACAGGATCTCGATGACTTTCTTTCGAAAGCGCGCGCGGCGAGCGCACTGTTGAAGGCGCTTTCCCATGAGACACGTCTGTTGATGCTCTGCATCCTCTGCCAGGGCGAGAAGACAGTCGGCGAGATCGAGCAGTTCCTCGGCATCCAGCAGGCGGTGGTCTCCCAGCAGCTCGCGCGGCTGCGCAGCGATGAGGTGGTCCAGACGCGGCGCAGCGGCCGGCAGATCTACTACCGGATCGCAGATCCCCAGCTCGCCGAACTGATCTCTGTGCTCTACAAGATGTATTGTGGCCCGAAGCCTGAGGCTGAGGGTGAGGCTGAAGCTATCGCTGAGCCTTTGGCCTGAAGGGCGTTGGAAGAGCGGGATACATGATCGACAAGCTGGAATTCTTCATCGCGCTTGCCCGCCAGCAGCATTTCGGCCGCGCGGCGGAAGAATGCGGCATAACCCAACCGACGCTCTCGGCCGGTATCCGGCAACTTGAGGAGCAGCTCGGCGTCATGCTGGTGCAGCGTGGTTCCCGCTTTCTCGGCCTGACCCCGGAGGGCCAGCGGGTGCTCGAATGGGCGCGCCGCATCGTCGGCGATACCAGGACCATGCGCGAGGAAATGCGGGCGGCGCGGCGGGGTCTTGCCGGTCATATCCGGCTTGCCGTCATTCCGACTGCGCTTGCCATGGTGCAGAAACTCACCGAACCCTTCCAGGCCCGGCATCCGGACGTGACCTTTTCCGTTCTGTCGCGCACCTCTTTGCAGGTGTTGAGCCTGCTGGAGAATCTCGAGATCGATGCCGGCATCACCTATCTCGACAATGAGCCGCTTGGCCGCGTCACCAGCGTGCCTCTCTATTCCGAACGTTATCACCTGATCACCGGTGTCGGAACGCCGCTTGCCGATCGCTCCAGCGTCACCTGGAGCGAGGTGGCGGACCTGCGTCTCTGCCTGTTGACCGCCGATATGCAGAACCGCCGCATCATCAACCAGCACATGGCGGATGCTGGTGTGGCGCCGAAGCCGACGCTCGAATCCAATTCGATGATCGTGCTTTTTTCGCATATCCGCACCGGCAAATGGGCCTCGATCATGCCGAGAAACGTGGCCGAGTCCTTCGGTTTCGGGGAAGAAATCCGCATGATCCCGATCACCGCGCCGGATGCTGAACACCTTGTGGGACTGGTCGCCACTCACCGAGAGCCCTTTACTCCGCTGGTCTCCGGCCTGTTGCACGAGGCCCGTCTGCTGGCGACGGCCCATGCCTTCGATAGAAATCTTCTATCGACCGACGGAAGCGGCATATTGACCTCATAAGTGTCGAACCCTCATCATCTTGCAATGAACGACCCCGCGTGGAGCTCTGGCGGGTGAGGAGGACAGACATGAACATTCGTGTGGCCGCGGACGACCAGTCCGCCCGCATTGCGGCAATCGTCGCCGAGTTGCGGCATCTGGAAGGTCCGATGCTGCCGATCCTGCATCGTGTGCAGCAAGAGTTCGGCTTCGTGCCTGAAGCCGCCAAGCAGGTCATTGCGAACGCGCTCAACCTTTCGCGCGCCGAGGTCCATGGCGTCATCACCTTCTATCACGATTTCCGCGCCGATCCGGCCGGGCGGCATGTGCTGAAGCTCTGTCGCGCCGAGGCTTGCCAGTCGATGGGCTGCGAGTCTCTTGCCGACAAGATCAAGGCCAAGCTCGGCATCGACTGGCACGAGACGACCCCTGACGGTGCCGTCACCCTCGAACCGGTCTTCTGTCTCGGCCTCTGCGCCCAGGCGCCGGCCGCCATGCTGGACGGCGAGCTGCATGCCCGTCTCGACGAGCACTGTCTTAGCGACATTCTGGCGGAGGTGCGCACATGAGCGTCACCGTCTTCGTTCCCCGCGATGCGGCAGCCTTGGCCGTTGGCGCCGACAAGGTGGCGGCTGCCATCGCACGCGAAGCCAAGGCGCGCGGCCAGCATGTCACCATCGTTCGCAACGGTTCGCGCGGCATGCTGTGGCTGGAAGTGCTGGTCGAAGTCCGCACCGATCACGGCCGTGTGGCCTATGGTCCGGTCAAGGCTTCCGACGTGCCGTCGCTCTTCGATGCCGGCTTCCTTGATGGCGGCGATCATCCGCTCGGCCACGGGCTCACCAAGGAGATCCCGTTCCTCAAAGGTCAGACACGGCTGACCTTTGCCCGCTGCGGGGTGACCGATCCGTTGTCGCTCGATGACTACCGTCACTATCAAGGCTTGAAGGGTCTTGCGAACGCCATCGCCATGGCACCGGCCGACATCGTCAAACAGGTCACCGACAGTGGCTTGCGCGGTCGTGGTGGTGCGGGCTTCCCGACGGGCATCAAGTGGAAGACGGTCGCGGACGCGAAGGCCGATCAGAAATACATCGTCTGTAATGCCGATGAGGGCGATAGCGGCACTTTTGCCGACCGGATGATCATGGAGGGGGATCCCTTCGTGCTGATCGAAGGCATGGCGATTGCCGGCATCGCTGTTGGTGCCACCAAGGGCTATGTCTACACCCGCTCCGAATATCCGCATGCGATTGCCATGATGGAAGAGGCGATCCAAATCGCGCGGCGCGAGGGTATTCTCGGTGCCTCGGTCATGGGCTCGGCTTACGCCTTCGACATGGAAGTGCGCATGGGCGCCGGGGCCTATGTCTGCGGCGAGGAGACCTCGCTGCTGAACAGCCTGGAAGGCAAGCGCGGGATCGTGCGCGCCAAGCCGCCGCTTCCGGCGCTCCAGGGCCTGTTCGGTAAACCGACGGTCGTCAACAACGTCATGTCGCTTGCCTCGATCCCTGTCATCATGGATCGAGGTGCTGCGTTCTACCGCGATTTCGGCGTCGGTCGGTCGCATGGCACGATCCCGATCCAGCTTGCCGGCAATCTCAAGCATGGCGGCCTCTACGAGACCGCCTTCGGTCTGCCGCTCGGCCAGCTGATCAACGAGATCGGCGGCGGAACGATTTCGGGTCGTCCGGTCAAGGCGGTGCAGGTCGGCGGTCCGCTCGGCGCCTATTTCCCGCCTTCGCTGTTCGACACGATCTTCGACTATGAGGCGTTTACCGCCGCCGGTGGCCTGATCGGCCATGCCGGCATCGTGGTCTTCGACGACAGCGTCGACATGCTGCAGCAGGCACGTTTCGCCATGGAGTTCTGCGCGGTCGAAAGCTGCGGCAAGTGCACGCCCTGCCGCATCGGCTCGACCCGTGGCGTCGAGACCGTCGACAAGATCGCGCGTGGTATCGAGCCGGAGAAGAACAAGGTGCTGCTGGAGGATCTCTGCAACACCATGAAGTTCGGTTCGCTTTGTGCGCTCGGTGGTTTCACGCCCTATCCGGTCATGAGTGCCATGACACATTTTCCGGAGGATTTTGCGCCGGTGCCGGTTCGGGAGGCCGCGGAATGACAATACAGGTCGCGCACAAGCCCCTCACCCTAACCCTCTCCCCGCAGGCGGGGAGAGGGGACGCGATTGCCGCCGCCGCCCGCTCGGGTATCTCTGTCGTTGCCGGACGCTGCGACGTCGCGGCGCTCCCCTTCTCCCCGCTTGCGGGGAGAAGGTCCCGGCAGGGGGATGAGGGGCAGACAGCCTCACTTACGAATTCATCGTTCAAACAGGAGGCCCTCCATGCCCCTCGTTCCTGAAATCGACTACGGCACACCGGCCTCGCGTTCCGAAAACATGGTGACGCTTACCATCGACGGCCGCGAAATCTCGGTGCCTGAGGGCACCTCGATCATGCGCGCCTCAATGGAGGCCGGCATTCAGGTGCCAAAACTCTGCGCCACCGACATGGTGGATGCCTTCGGTTCCTGTCGTCTCTGTCTGATCGAGGTGGAGGGCCGCAACGGCACGCCTGCCTCCTGCACCACGCCGGTCGCACCGGGCATCGTTGTCCACACCCAGACGGAGCGGCTGAAGGCGATCCGCAAGGGCGTGATGGAGCTCTATATCTCCGACCATCCGCTCGACTGTCTGACCTGTGCTGCCAATGGCGACTGCGAGCTGCAGGACATGGCCGGTGCTGTCGGGTTGCGCGACGTGCGCTACGGCTACGAGGGCGAGAACCACGTGAAGGCACGCTCCACCGAGGGTGGGATCAATGCCCAGTGGATGCCGAAGGACGAGAGCAATCCGTACTTCACCTATGACCCCTCCAAATGCATCGTCTGTTCGCGCTGCGTGCGGGCCTGCGAAGAAGTGCAGGGTACGTTTGCGCTGACCATCGAAGGCCGTGGCTTCGACAGCCGCGTGTCGCCGGGCGCGCACGAAGCCTTCCTCGCGTCGGAATGCGTCTCCTGCGGCGCCTGCGTCCAGGCCTGCCCGACGGCGACACTGACGGAGAAGTCCGTTATTGCCATCGGCCAGCCGGAGCATTCGGCCGTCACGACCTGCGCCTATTGCGGCGTCGGCTGTTCCTTCAAGGCCGAGATGCGCGGTGAAGAACTGGTGCGCATGGTGCCGTGGAAGGATGGTCAGGCCAATCGCGGCCATTCCTGCGTCAAGGGCCGCTTCGCCTATGGCTACGCCAGCCACAAGGACCGCATCCTCAACCCGATGATCCGCGAGAAGATCACCGATCCCTGGCGCGAAGTGACCTGGGAAGAGGCCTATGCCCATGTCGCCTCCGAGTTCAAGCGCATCCAGTACCAGTATGGCCGCGAAGCGATCGGCGGGATCACCTCGTCGCGTTGCACCAATGAAGAGACCTATCTCGTCCAGAAGCTGATCCGCGCCGGCTTCGGCAACAACAATGTCGATACCTGCGCCCGCGTCTGTCACTCGCCGACCGGCTATGGTCTCGGCCAGGCCTTCGGCACGTCCGCCGGCACGCAGAACTTCGATTCTGTCGAGCATTCCGACGTCGTCCTGGTCATCGGCGCCAACCCGACCGATGGCCATCCGGTCTTCGGTTCGCGTCTGAAGAAGCGGCTGCGCCAAGGCGCCAAGCTGATCGTCATCGATCCCCGCCGCATCGATCTCGTCAAGACGCCCCATGTGGAGGCGGCCTATCACCTGCCGCTGAAGCCCGGCACCAATGTCGCCGTGCTGACCGCGCTCGCCCACGTCATCGTCACCGAAGGCCTGTTTGCCGAGGCTTTCATTCGCGAGCGCTGCGACTGGTCGGAGTTCGAAGACTGGGCCGCCTTCGTCGCCGAGCCCGAACATTCGCCGGAGGAAACGGAAAAGTTCACTGGCGTACCGGCAGCCGAGCTTCGTGGGGCCGCGCGCCTGTTCGCCACCGGCGGCAATGGCGCGATCTATTACGGCCTCGGCGTCACCGAACACAGCCAGGGCTCGACCACCGTCATGGCGATCGCCAATCTCGCCATGGTCACCGGCAATATCGGCCGGCCCGGCGTCGGCGTGAACCCGCTGCGTGGGCAGAACAATGTCCAGGGCTCCTGCGACATGGGCTCCTTCCCGCATGAGCTGCCCGGCTATCGCCACGTGTCCGACGACGCCACCCGCGAGACCTTCGAAAAGCTCTGGGGTGTCGAGCTCAGCAACGAGCCGGGTCTGCGCATTCCCAACATGCTGGATGCCGCTGTCGATGGTTCGTTCAGGGGTATCTATATCCAGGGCGAGGACATCCTGCAGTCCGACCCCGACACGAAACATGTCTCGGCAGGACTCGCTGCGATGGAATGCGTGGTCGTGCACGACCTCTTCCTCAACGAGACGGCGAACTACGCGCATGTCTTCCTGCCAGGCTCGACCTTCCTCGAAAAGGATGGCACCTTCACCAATGCCGAGCGCCGCATCAACCGCGTGCGCAAGGTGATGAGCCCGAAGAACGGCTATGCGGACTGGGAAGTGACCCAGAAGCTCGCCCAGGCCATGGGCCTTGCCTGGAACTATAGCCATCCATCCGAGATCATGGACGAGATCGCGGCAACGACGCCGAGCTTCGCCGGCGTCTCCTACGACTATCTGGAAAAGATGGGTTCCGTGCAGTGGCCCTGCAACGAGAAATTCCCTGTGGGGTCGCCGATCATGCATGTCGACGGCTTCGTGCGTGGCAAGGGCAAGTTCATCCGAACCGAATATGTCGCGACCGACGAACGCACTGGTCCGCGCTTCCCGCTGCTGCTCACCACCGGCCGCATTCTCTCCCAGTACAATGTCGGGGCGCAGACACGGCGCACAGAGAATGTCGTCTGGCATGAGGAGGATCTGCTCGAGATCCATCCGCATGATGCCGAACAACGTGGCGTGAAGGACGGGGACTGGATCAAGCTTGCCAGTCGTGCGGGTGATACGACGCTGCGTGCGCTGATCACTGATCGCGTGGCCCCGGGCGTGGTCTATACGACCTTCCACCATCCGAACACGCAGGCCAATGTCATCACCACCGACTTCTCCGACTGGGCGACCAATTGCCCGGAATACAAGGTGACCGCCGTGCAGGTGTCGCCGTCGAACGGCCCGACTGAATGGCAGGAAGGCTATGAGGAGCTTTCGCGCCAGTCGCGGCGCATCGTCGGCAAGCTGGAAGCGGCGGAATGACGGGGATGCTCACGGCATCTTTCGGTCGAAGGGCTTCGACATGATGCCCTCGTCCCGCCCATTCGCGAGCCTTCAGGTGCGTGGAGGTGAGCCACGTACGGGCAGCCGGATGGTTCCGGAAGAGGTGCCTGTCGCCTTCTCCTATGGCGGATCGACCCATGCCGTGATGATGGCGACCCCAGACAATCTCGAGGATTTCGCCCTTGGCTTTTCGCTCGCCGAGGGCATCATCAACAGGGCAGACCAGGTCATCTCGATCGAGCCCATCGAAGCCGATACCGGCATCGACCTGCAGATCACGCTGGAGGACCAGACGGCCGAGGCACTGACCTCGCGGCGACGGCGCATGGCGGGGCCTGTTGGCTGCGGGCTTTGCGGCATCGAGTCGATCGAGCAGGCGACGCGGCCTGTGCCTGCCATCGCTGACCATGGTTTTTGTATTGGAAGTGGCGAGATCGTCGAGGCGATGGGCCTGCTCGGGAACCAGCAGGTTCTCAATCGCGAAACGCGCGCCGTGCATGGGGCCGGCTTCTACATCCCCGGCCAGGGTCTCGTCGCCCTGCGCGAGGATGTCGGCCGGCACAATGCGCTCGACAAACTGGTCGGCGCCGTGCTTCGCGGCGGCTGGACGCCATCCACTGGCGTCGTGGTCGTCACCAGCCGCCTCTCGGTCGAAATAGTGCAGAAGGCCGCCATTCTCGGCTCACCCGTTCTGGCCGCCATCTCCGTCCCCACCGCCCTCGCCATCCGCACCGCCGAACAGGCGGGCCTGACATTGATCGGGATCGCCAGGGGCGACGAGTTTGAAGTCTTTACCCGCGCCGATCGCCTGATCGAAGGAGCCGAACGCCATGTCGCACAGTCATACCGATGAAAAGCTTGTCCGCATGGCAAACCAGATCGCGACCTTCTTCCTGTCGCAGCCCGAAGATGTGCGCATTGAGGGGGTGGCGACCCATATCAACAAGTTCTGGGAGGTGCGCATGCGCCGCCGCTTCTTCGAACTGCTCGACATGCCGGATGCGGGCTTCCTGCCGCTGGTGATCGCGGCCTCCAAAGAAATCAAACGCCCTGGGTCGGCAGATTCCGGTGCCGTCGGCGTCGGGGCAGATGCCGCCACCGGCGCGCCGGGAGGCAAAGGTGTGGCAGCCGGAGAATCGCTGTCGGAACCCAGCATTCCGGAGACAACGGCATAAGTTTTACAGGTTTTGGGGCTTGGGGGAGGTCCAAATAGGCTTTTTGAGGAGGAGGAGTACTAAATGGCTGTTTCTGGTGTTAGCGCTGACAGCGTAAGAGATGTCGGCATTCTGGACAAAGAACGAATCATTGCAAAACCGGGTTTCAATCGCTGGCTGGTTCCGCCGGCGGCCCTTGCCATCCATCTGTGCATCGGCATGGCCTATGGTTTCAGCGTCTTCTGGCTGCCGCTGAGCAAGGCGATTCCAACCCCGATCCCAGCTGCTCGGAATTGACGTTGTTGAGCGCCTTGTTCACCACCGCCTGCAACTGGCGGGTCGCGGATCTCGGCTGGATCTACACACTCTTCTTCGTCTTTCTCGGCTGCTCGGCCGCGATCTGGGGCGGCTGGCTCGAGCGGGTCGGCCCTCGCAAGGCGGCCTTCGTATCGGCCTGCTGCTGGTGTGGTGGCATATTGATCGCGGCGGTTGGCGTCATGACCCACCAGCTGTGGCTGATGTGGGTCGGTGCCGGCGTCATCGGTGGCATAGGCCTCGGCCTTGGCTACATTTCCCCGGTGTCCACCCTGATCAAATGGTTCCCGGATCGGCGCGGCATGGCAACCGGAATGGCGATCATGGGCTTCGGCGGCGGTGCCATGATTGGCGCCCCACTCGCCAATATGCTCATGACGCTGTTCAAGACCGACACGTCAGTCGGTGTCTGGCAGACCTTCGTGGTCATGGCCCTCATCTATTTTGTCTTCATGATGGGTGGTGCTTTCGGTTATCGGATCCCGCCTGCCGGCTGGCGCCCCGAAGGCTGGACAGCGCCGGTGTCGAAAAGCACGATGATCACCACCCGCCATGTGCATCTGCGCGATGCCCACAAGACGCCGCAGTTCTGGCTGATCTGGGCGGTCCTTTGCCTGAACGTTTCCGCCGGTATCGGCGTCATCGGCGTTGCCTCGCCGATGCTGCAGGAAATCTTCGCCGGTTCGCTGATCGGCCTGCCGGATCTGACCTTCTCGCAGCTCGACACCGCCCAGAAGGCGCAGATTGCGGCCATCGCGGCCGGCTTCACCGGCCTCCTGTCGCTGTTCAACATCGGAGGCCGCTTCTTCTGGGCGTCGATGTCCGACAAGATCGGGCGGAAGAACACCTATTTCTGCTTCTTCATCCTCGGCATCATTCTCTATGCTGCGGCACCCACTCTGGCCGGCCTCGGCTCCAAGGCGATGTTCGTGCTTGCCTTCGGCATCATCCTGTCGATGTATGGCGGCGGCTTTGCGACGATCCCGGCCTATCTTGCCGATATCTTCGGGACGCAGTTCGTCGGTGCGATCCACGGCCGCCTGCTCACGGCCTGGGCGACAGCCGGCATCGTCGGCCCCGTTGTGGTCAACTATATCCGCGAAGCACAGATCTCGGCAGGGGTCGCCCCCGGACCTGAACTCTATACCGGCACCATGTATATCCTAGCCGGCATGCTGGCGGTCGGCCTGATTGCCAATGCCTTCGTGAAGCCATTGTCGGACAAATGGTTCATGTCGGATGCCGAAGTGGCTGCTCTGCAGGCGAAGACGGCAGCTGCCAATGCCGGGCCGTCCGGTTCCTTCGGGATCGGCAGGGGTGGCCTCGACGCCAAGGCTGCGATTGCCTGGGCGGTTGTGGGCCTGCCGCTTCTGTGGGGCGTCTGGATCACGCTGCGCAACAGCCTGTCGATCTTCGGCTGAGTTTCAGCTACCAATCCGAAAGAAGAGGCGGTCCGGATGCGGGCCGCCTCTTGCCGTTTCCGGGGGCTGCTCAGTTCAGCCAGAGATGAATGAGGGCGGCTTCCGGCGTTTGCGCGCCACCGTTTTCTATGCCCGTGCTCCACAATCCGGCGCCGGCGGCATAAGCACCGGGCGCCAGGCCGCCGGCTTCGCACTGGCTGACGGCGCGCAGCCGCTTTCCAGCCCTGACCGCATCGGCCAGAACCTTCAACAGCGAGGGATCGGCCATGGCCGTGCCGGACCCAAAGACCCGCAACACGGCTCCGTCCAGCTGCGAAAGCGATGCTTCGATCATCGCTGAGGGCATGCCGGGGGAGAGCGTCAGGATTGCCAACCTGCGTTCGGCAAATCGCCGGTGCAGCGGCGCTGACGGACTTGATTGCTGTTGCGCGCGGAACGCGTCGACTTCGTGGCTATGATGTTTGACCAGGCCGCCGGCTTCAAGCAGCTTACCGGCAAAGGCGAGAAACACGCCCGATTCGGTGCGGGTTGCCGCCTCGACCGCCAGCGACAGGTTTTCTTCGGCATCTCCACCGGTCCCGAGCGGATGCATGGAGCCGCAGAGAATGACGCGGCGTTCCTCGCCTGCCAACGCCTGCGCGAGCGCCGCGCCGGTGAAAGCCATGGTATCCGTCCCGTGGGTGACGATGACAGAGGCGCCGGGATGGCTGCGGATCACATCCAGCATCTCGTTCCAATGGCCGGGTCCAACATCGGCGCTGTCGAGCAGCGGGTCGAAGACATGGCTCACCAGCGTCGTATCCGGACCAAGTGCCGCTTCCAGTGCCGTCTCGACCAGTCCCTGCTCGGGAGCAAGGCCTGCCGGCGTCTCCGCCATGCCGATGGTTCCGCCGGTATGGATCAATACGAACTGCATGGATGAGGCCTCCGGTGTGTTTGCCGGTTGGTAGGACAAGTGCCTGACGAGATCAACACGCACTGGAGGTGATCAGGCCCAGAACGCAAAAAGGCAGCGCCGGTGACGCTGCCTTTGAAATGGAGTGGTTCGGCCGATCAGGCGGCCAGGTCTTCCAGGTCGCTGCCCTTGAACATCTTGGCGAGGTTCAGGAAGCAGATCATGCCGTTCTCGTTGGCGATGATGCCTTCTGAGAAGGTCTTGTCGAAGGAGGCCGAGACTTCCGGAACCGGCTGGACCTGGCTCGACGGAATGGTGAGGATGTCCGAGACGCGGTCGACAAGCATGCCGATGACCATGTTGTGCACTTCGGCAACGACGATCGCCGAGCGTTCGTTGGCAACCGTGCTCTTCATGCCGAGCTTGTAGGCGAGGTCGATGATCGGAATGACCGAGCCGCGCAGGTTCATGACACCGATGACGTCGGCCGGGGCGTGCGGGATCGGGGTCGAGGGCGCCCAGCCGCGGATTTCGCGGATGGTCGTGGTCTTGACGCAGAATTCCTGATCATGAAGCCGGAAAGCAATGATCTCGAGTGTTTCGCCGCCGAAGCTGGTGGAACTGATAGTGGCCATGTGAACTTTCCAACCTTCCTGTACTGTGACACGTGTCATGACATCTCGTGTGTCTGGCACTCGCCATCCGTCCGCGCGTCGCGATGCCTGGGAGGCGCCGTGAACATGCTTTGGACAGACAATACGCGAAGAACGTTGCGTAATTCTAAACTGCCGGCTCACCATGAAAGGCGGCACGCCGGGTGCCTTTCAGGCAGCTCTTGTCGGGCGATCCAGGATGCGTTTGCCGAAAAGGCTCGCGGCCAGATCCACCATGACACGCGCGCTGCGTCCACGGTCGTCAAGAAAGGGGTTCAATTCAACCAGATCGAGTGACGAAACCAGGCCGCTGTCATGCAGCAGTTCCATGATCAGATGCGCTTCCCGGAATGTCGCACCGCCCGGCACGGTCGTGCCGACGCCGGGGGCAACGTCCGGATCGAGAAAATCGACATCCAGGCTGACATGCAGCAGGGCATCGGCAGCGCGAACGTCCGAAAGGATGCGCTTGATGATGCTTCCCATACCGTCCTCATCGATGGCGCGCATGTCGAAGACATTGACCTCGTTGTCCGAGATCAGCCTGCGCTCCTCTTCATCGACGGAGCGGATCCCCACCTGATAGACATTGCGGGGATCGACGAAGGGACGATCCTTGGGAAGGATCGGCGCAAATTCCGCCTTGCCGCAGAAGAAGGCGACCGGCATGCCATGAATATTGCCCGAAGGGGAGGTGTCCGGCGCATTGAAATCCGAGTGGGCATCGAGCCAGAGCACGAAGAGCGGCCGGTCGAGTTCCTGCGCGTGGCGCGCCATGCCGGAGACACTGCCCATGGACAGGCTGTGATCGCCACCCAGCAGCACCGGCACCGAACCTTCGGATGCCGCCTTATAGGTCTCGGCTTCGATCGCGCGGGTGAAGGCGCCGACGACGTCGAGCTTGCGGGCGCGTTCCATTTCCGGCAGGTCCCGGGCGGCTGCGGGGCGAAGATCGCCACGGTCCTCGACGGTGTAACCGAGGTCGCACAAGGCCTGTGCAATGCCGGCGATCCGGAGTGCTGCCGGTCCCATGGCGCAGCCGCCTCGACCCGAACCTTCCTCAAGGGGGATGCCGATCAGGCTGACGGTCTTGCTCTTGTTGCTCATGGTCGTCCTCGCTTCTCACTGGCCGCGATCATCGGGCATTCCGCTGTTGTCAAAAAGATGGAACATCGTCACAAAGCGCTATAGTTTGCGCAAATCGCAACCATCATGTGACGATCTGTAAAATGGATGATCTTGATCGCAATATTCTTGCCGCCCTCAGACAGAATGCGCGGCTGCCAGTCGCTTCGCTCGCAGCGATGACCGGTGCGTCGCGCGCGACGGTTTCGGCGCGGATCGACAGACTGGTGGCCAATGGCACGATCGCGGCCTTTACCATTCTGACCGGTCAGGAAATCCAGTCGAGTGGTGTGCGGGCCATCGTGATGATCGAGGTGGTGGGCAAGTTCGCCGATCGCGTCGCCCACCAGCTGCGCGGCCTGCCGCAGGTCAAGAGCCTGCACAGCACCAATGGTCGCTGGGACTTCATCGCCGAGCTGGAAGAGCGCGACCTCGCCGGTTTTGACGAGACGCTGCGTCGCATCCGCCTGATCGAGGGCATCAACCTGACGGAATCCAGCATCCTTCTGAAGACGAGCAAGGTCGGCTGAACTCCGCAGAGAGCATGTCCAGCAAAGGTGCGAAGCGGTTTTGCGTCCGCAATTGCGTAAAGACAAAGAGACAGAGCATGGAAGGCGAGACCGTTTTCGCCGGAAATGCTCAGTATTCCTTCTCGTAGAAGATACCACCGCCGGCGCCTTCGCCGCCGGCCTCCCCCTTCAGCTTCACGCCCCGACCGATGTCGAGATTGATGACGGCCTTCGCGCCGCCATTGCCGCTTTGCCGCAGCTCGAGATAGGTGCGGTCGTTGAGGTATTTGCCTGCGCTGATGCTGGTCTGGCCCGTTTCGTCGGTGGAAACGTCGAGGTCGTCGATGCCGAGCGAGGTGCGCAGCGACTGGAAGAGCGAGGTGCCTCGTCCACCGGCCAGCTGGGCCGCCGCATCGGCCAGCTGGGCGATCTGCAGCGGCGAAAGCCGGGCCATCGACTGACCGAAGATCAGTTGCGCCAGGATTTCGTCCTGGGGCAGGGCGGGTGACGAGCCGAAGGTGACGGACGGATTGCTGGCCAGCCCCGTCAGCTTGATCGTGATGGTCGCACCGCCCGAAGTGGTCGTCGCCTCAAGGTCGATCAACGGCACGAGATCGCCCCCGAAGGTGATGGTCGCCTGGGTGATCGTCAGACGCTTGGTCAGGATCTGCATGCGGCCACGGCGCAGTTCAAAGGCGCCGGAGACGCTGGGGGCAGCGGCTGTGCCGGTCAGCTTGATCGTGCCGCCCAGTTCCGCATCGATGCCGCGCCCTCGCACAAAGGTCTGTGTCGGCGACGCGATCGTCAGGTCGAGCACGATCGGAGAGCTCGACTGCCTGCCTTCGGCGGGATCTTGTTCACTCTGCTGACGCAGAACGTCGGCTGGAGCATTGCGGTGCTGGATGTCCAGTTCCCGAAGGCTCGCAGGTTTGCTTTCCGACAGTGTGATGGAGGTGCGCGAGAGGTTGACCGTGCCTGCCAGCGTCGGTCCGGCCAGCAGCGGACCCTTGAGGGTCAGCCTCGCATCGGCCGTGCTGGTCACGGTGTTGCCGTCGACATAGACCGCCTTGTCGAGATTGATGGCAAGGTCTGCGGGAAGGCCCGCCGAACGGATGTCGATCGAACCGCTCGCGGTGACGCGGCCGCCTGTCGCGAAATTGCCCGTCAGGCTGCCGATTTCGGCGCGGCTGCCCGTGAGGTTGATGGTGGTTGCGATCTGCTCCACCGCAAGGTTCCGGCGCACATCGACGACACGGGCGCCGCTCGTGACGATCGTTCCGGTGATGCTGGGTTCCGCTGAACTTCCGCCGACCGTGAGGTTGACTCGCGCAGTCCCGTTCGCCACGAGCCCTTGCGCGGCCAGCCGGTCATTGATGGCATTCAGGGGTACGTCGCCTTCAATGCGCAGCTCAAGGCCGACACCGTTGGTCAGCGAGACGGTACCGGTGCCGCCCAGTCCGATGCCGGCGCCATTGACCCGGCTATCGAGTGTCAGGCGCTGATTTTCGAAACGTCCGTTGGCGGTGAGGCTGAGTGGCGCGAGGCCCGCCGCCCGGCTCTGGGCAATGGTGGCCCCCTGCCAGTCGAGGCGGTAGTCGACAACTGGGGCCGCCGTCGTGCCGCTGATGTCGACGCGGCCGGAAATCGACCCTTCCGGGGTGATCTGAGGTGCAAAGGCATTGGCGAGCGAAGCTGGAAGGCCCGCAATGTCGGCCTGCAGGTTCAAGCGTTCGCCGATATCGCCCGAGACCGTCACCCGACCCGATCCGGCCGCGATGGTGGTGGGCGGGAGCGTGACGGTGCCGTTGTCAATGCGGATCGTCGTCGGCTTGCTCAGAGACAGGGCTATGCCGCGCGGCGCTGCCTGCAGCGCGTCCAGCACGACGGCCATGCCGTTGGGTGTCTGAGAGAGATTGCCACGCAGGTTCACCGGGGCCTTGTCATATTGGGCCGAAAGGTTGAATTGCGTGGTGTCTTCTGCCCGATCGATCTTCAGATCGATCCCTTCTATCCGGTTCGCCCCGGCGGTTACCGCATCCGCCGTCACCTTGCCTTCTACGGCAAGGGCTGCGATGTCCGTTGCATTGAGGTTGATGGCAGGGCGATCAATCAGGACACCCTCGCGGGTGATCTTGGCTCCGCTCGCCTTGATCACGGCCGAGGTTTTGCCGGCATTCGATGCAAGGGCGACGTTCCCCTTCAAATCACCTCCGACGTTCTGCCCGGCCAGCGCCGCAAGAAGGCTGATGTCGGGAAAATCGAAGTCGATCTCGCCGCTCGGCTTGAAATCGGCACCCAGTGACAGGGTTCCCTTCGCCGTGTTCGGGCCGATTTCCAGCGCCAGTCCCTCAACCTGCGTCAAGCCCTCCGCGCTGACAACCTTGCCGGTCGCCTGCACAGGTTTCCCGTCGATCTGGCCGCTGATGCTGATGTCGCCTTGCGGTGCCGTGGGGCTTGCCAGGCCTTGTGCCGTCAGCGTGAGGCCGGAGACCTTGTAGCCGGCTGCGATGCCCTGCTCGACCGCCAGATTGACGGTCGCCTCGATAGCGTCGAGCGGGCCGGAAGCGGAGAGATCGAAGCTCGCGGCACCCTGGATGCGGTCGACGAAGCTGCCGAGATCGTTCAGCTGCCCTGTCAGATCGGTTGCCAGTGCACCCTGAGGGTCAAGCGAGAGGCTGCCCTGCACCTGGCCGAGATTGGTCTGCAGGTCGATGTTTCGCAGGCTGACCGCCTGCGGGGCTGCATAGTCCAGACGTGTCGAGAAAGTTACGGGGCGATTGAGCTTGGACGCGATTGCGGGGGGCATAAGGCCCGGCTCCGCTGTCAGTTGCATCTCTCCGGAGAAACCCTGGTTTTCCAGGCTGTAGAGGCCGCTGACCGTGCCGTCCAGCCCGTCGCTGTCGAACGCCATTTTTTCGATCGAGATTGTATCGGCCGCGATCGTCAATGGCGCCGTCACGCGAAGAGGTGCACGCACATAGGGTTTGATCCGGGGATCGCTGACGTCTGCCGACTGGACAGTCAGGTCAACAAGTATTGGACCCTGGCGTGCCGCGAGGTCGAAGGCATTGCTGGTCGCCTTCAGGTTCACATCCGAAATGCTGCCCTGCGGAAGTGTGAGGCTCGCCAGATCGAGGTCTGCGGAGAGCGCTGCAACATCTGCCGGACCGCGCAGGCTGACAGTGGCTTTGCGCAGCCGCATTTCCCCCGGAATGTCACGGGCCGGGGCGGTCAGCAATACCGGCTCGCCGGTGGCGTGGGCTTCCAGTCTCAGGTCGTTGTTGCCGTCTGGATCATAGCGCCCGGCACCTATGACGATTGCCGAATCTGTTGTGAGCGTCCCGGTGTTCACCGTCACCGTGCCATTGGTGCCGAAAGCGATATCGGCGTCGATGGCCGTCTGACCGGCGAAGATGGCGCGCAGTTCCGGCGGCATTAGGCTGGCGAAGTTGCCACCACCCCTGGCGCTGATCGTCCGCGTGCCGTCCTCGGCCAGTTGGTGCCTGGCGTCGACCGACACGGTCTGTTCGCCGGACAGTTCCGCCGTGATCTTGCCCGCCCAGTCGTTGAGAGGGCCGGCGCCGTCGATGTTGATGGCGAGTGGCGGTTCCCCCGGCAATTGCAGCACCTGACCCAGCAGCCCGGCCGCAGGCTCCTGGTAATCGAGGCGGATGCGCAGCTGGTTTTCATTGGGCGCGTAAAGCAGGGCTGCGACAACACTGTTGCCGGGATCATCGCGCCGGGTCGCAGTGAGGCGGCTGGCTATGGTGTCGCCGTCAATCTGAACCGCACCTTGCGCGCTCAGTGACAGATCGCGCTTAGCCAGCGCGGCACCAAGCTGAACCGACGGCAGGTCCACCTTCCTGACGTCGATGTCGATGGGAAGCTGGAACGGCTCGTCGCTGGCGGGTTGTTCCTCCGCCGCCGGCTCCGGCGCGCGTGTCACGTCGACGTTTGCAGCAGAAATCAGCTCGGCGGAAAACCGCTTGCGGAACAGGTCGGATGGCGTCCAGTCGAGCGAGAGCCCACCGATCGTCGCATAGGTGCCCCGGCTGTCGGCCAGAGTTACCTGCTCGATCGTGAGAGGGTTGCTGAATAGTGGCGACGCACCCGTGACCTCGATCTGTGTATTCTCGGTGGACGCGAGTTCAGCGATCCTTGCGAACAGAAAACTGCTGCCGGAGCGCGAGAAACCGGCGACCAGAACCGCCACGATGACGATGGTCAGCGCGGCTGCCGTCAGGGCGCCGAGCAGTTTGATCGTCCAGGTGAGGATGCGCTTCAGCCAGGTCATAACGTGTTTATCGTTCCTCTGCGTCGGTCAGAAGCTCTGGCCGATGCCCGCATAGATGCCATAACGACTGCCGCCGTCATAACGTTTCAGTGGCATGGCGACATCAAGGCGAAGCGGACCGAAAGGGGTCATGTAGCGCAGGCCGACGCCGGCACCCATGCGCAGGTCCGAAAAGTCGGGAACGGTATCGTCGGCGACCGTCCCGACATCGAGGAAGGGCACGATGCCGATCGTGTCGGTGATGCCGATGCGCGCTTCGACGGAGGCGGTGGTGTACGAACGCCCGCCCGTTCCATCTCCGACAGCATTGTAGGGTGTGATTTCCTGGAAGGAATAGCCGCGCACGGAACCCCCGCCACCGGCGAAGAAGCGGCGTGTCGCGGGAATGTCGGAGAGGTCGCCGCCACCGAACAGGGCACCCGCTGAAAGCTTGCCGGCAAGCACCACCCGGTCTTCCGCGCCCAGCCCAAGATAGGCGGAGATCGATCCTTCCACCGAGGCAAACGCCGTCTGGCCGAAGAAGTCGTAGCTCGGCGTGACGGTCACCGTGCCGTAGTGCCCCTCGGTCGGGTTGAGCCGGTTGTCACGTGTATCGCGGACATAGCCAACCGGCACGCCGAAGGTCAGATAGGTGTTGTCGTCACCGAAGGCGTCGTCGATGCTGTCATAAGCCAGGGACACACCGGCGCTCACCGTGTCGGCATCCGTCAGTTCATAGGCGAGCGCCACCTTCCCGGTCACGGTCGCCGCATCGTAAAAATCGGTCTTCAGCGTGCTGCCCTTGATGCTCGCCTCCAGCGTGGCCGACGGAAAGAAGGCGCCTGGCTTGATGAAGGTGATGCCGGCCGTATAGTCGAGCGAGCTCAGGTCGGTCACGTCGCGGCTTTCGCCGAGACCGCGAACGGCGCCCTCGATGCGCAGCGATTCGGCATTGCCGAAGAGATTGCGATGGCCCCAGTAGCCTTCAAGGCCGGCGCCATCCAGAGAGGAATAGCTGGCGCCGAAGCCGAAGTAGCGATGCTTGCCTTCGGACACGACGATGCCGACCGGCAGGCTTCCGTCGTCGGCCAGCGTTTCGTCTTCCTTGAGGGTCACGGACGAAAACACGCCGAGCGCGCGCAGCCGCTCGGCCGCCTTGCGCAGCTGTTCGGGATCGTATTTCTGGCCGGGGCGCAGGCGGGAATAGCGCTCGATGAAGTCGGCGTTCACCGCGCGCGCACCCTTGACACTGACGGTCCCAAGCGGGGCGACCGGCCCTGCATCGACCGCAATGGTGACGTCGACCGTCTTGGTGTCGTGGTCCGCGACCACATCACGGCGACTGATACGGGCCAAAGGACGGCTCTCGGCCTTCAGAGTGTCCGCCATCTTCTGGGCGGCTTTCAGGATCACCAGCGATCCGGCGGGTTCGCCTGGCGCGAGATCGAAATCCGCAGGGTCGAGGCGGCTTGCATCGCCTTCCAGGGAAACCTTGCCCAGGGTGAATTCCGCACCAGGCTCGATGGACACCGTGACCGGGACAGGGCGCGACCGATCGAAGGTCGGATTGGGCGGCAGCTGGTCGATGTCTCGCCCGTCGATCGTCATTTTGACGATGCCGCCATAGAGCGCCCTTTCGTAGAGCGTCGCAATCAGCCGGTCACGGTCGTCACGGGCCTTGATGACCAGGCCAAGATCGCCGGAGACGGGTTTCTCTTCATCTGCGAGCAGAAGCGAGGTGCGCTCCAGCGATTTGCGCAGGTCGCGCTGATCGGTGCCGGCATCGAATGTCAGGGTGTAATCGACGGGGTCGATGATGTCGCGGTCGGCCTGTTTTTCGCCAAACAGATGGATGCCGAACAGCTCGAAGGCGCCGGCCGGGGCGGCGCTCAGCAGAAGCGGGCTTGCAACGGTCAGAACCAACCCGAGCCGGAACGCATGACTAAACTTCGGCAATATCGATCCACTCGGTCTTCGCATTTCGCTACATCGCGATCTGTCAGGCACTCCCCTGCCGCAGAACAACTTAGGCGGAAAGACCCCAAAAGGGATACCCTCTTTTTCAGCAAAGGGCGAAAAAGGCGGGAAGTGTTGCCTCCCCGCCCTTCGATCTCATGGGTGGTCTGCGTCCGCGTCAGTAGTTGCGCGGGCAGGCGTCGATGTAGCGGTTGCCGTAGCGGTCACGGTAGTAGCACTGGCCGGGCTGTTCCGACACATTGCCGATCACGGCACCCGCAACGCCACCGATGGCGGCTCCGACGGCTGCGCCGCGGACGTTGCCGGTGGCGATGCCACCAATAATCGCGCCGGAGGCCGCGCCGATACCTGCGCCGCGTTCGGTCTGGCTGCAGCCTGCGACCGAAAGGCCGACCAGCATCAGCACAAGAGCTTTCTTCATCTTCATCTCTCCAAGTTCCACGCGCCCGGTCGAACCGGTCTTGTTTTTACAGCTTGCCACCCGCCCAAGGGCTCCCCGAACGGCGGTCGGCTGCCGTCAGCATAGTCCTGGACATTGGAAAGTCCATGGTCGTGGCTCACAGCGCGACGAGGTGGCTCTCCTGCATGAGCCATCGAAGATGAACCCAGGATTTACAGGATGTCTGATGCTGCGATGCGGCACATAAAATTTTCGATTGCGGCGCTTTGGACGGTTGCACATGTCACACAAAACTCACACGATACTCCTCGTGTCCGGGAGAGACACGAGGAGGAACAACATGGCTAAAGTGACACTGACGGTGAATGGCCGGACAGTGAGCGGAGAGTGCGAGGATCGCACCCTGCTCGTGCATTTCATTCGCGAGAAGCTTGGTCTGACGGGAACGCATGTGGGTTGCGACACGACCCAGTGCGGCACCTGCGTCGTTCACATGGACGGCAAGTCGATCAAGAGCTGTTCGATCCTGGCCGTGCAGGCTTCGGGATCCTCGATCACCACCATCGAGGGCCTCTCTTCCGGCGGCGAGCTGCATCCGGTGCAGGCGGCCTTCAAGGAGCATCACGGCCTGCAATGCGGCTTTTGCACGCCCGGCATGGTGATGACGGCGCTCGACATGATCTGTCGTCACAACGGTGCGCTCGACGAGGCCACCGTCCGCCACGAGCTCGAAGGCAATATCTGTCGCTGCACGGGCTACCACAACATCGTCAAGGCCGTGCTTTCGGCCAACGAAGCGATGACCGCCGGCCGCCAGGCCGCCGAGTGAGTGGGAAGGAAATGGGATTTAGCCAATAGCCAGTAGCAGCAGCGACCCTGAAGCATCCTGAGCTGTTTTCTACTGCCTACTGCCTACTGCCTACTGCCTACTGCCTATCCCCTACTGCCTATCCCCTACTGCCTAAAACCTTATTCCTGTTTCTCTGGAGGAGAAGACAATGGGTGTTGAAGGAATCGGCGCGCGTGTGGCGCGCAAGGAAGACAAGCGCTTTTTGACCGGCAAGGGCCGGTATACTGACGACATGGTCGTCCCGGGCATGAAATATGCCTATTTCGTCCGCTCGCCCTATGCCCATGCCAAGATCAAGTCGATCGACGTTTCTGCCGCCAAGGCCATGCCCGGCGTCATCGACGTGCTCGACGGCAAGCAGCTGCTGGCTGACGGTATCGGCAATCTGATCTGCGGCTGGATGATCCATTCGAAGGACGGCACGCCGATGAAGATGGGCGCCTGGCGTCCGCTGGCGCATGAGACCGTGCGTTATGTTGGCGATGCCGTCGCCATCGTCGTTGCCGACAACATCGGTGAGGCGCGCGATGCCTCGGAGGCCGTTGCGGTCGAGTATGAAGAGCTGCCGGTCGTCACCGGTGCGGTCGACGCGCTGAAGCCTGGTGCGCCGCAGCTTCATCCCGAAGCTCCCGGCAACCTGATCTTCGACTGGGAGATCGGCGACAGCGCTGCCGCCGATGCCGCGATCGCCAGTGCCGCCCATGTCACCGAGATCGACATCTTCAACAACCGTCTCTCGCCGAACCCGATGGAGCCGCGCGCCACGCTCGGCATCTACGACACAGCGGAAGACCACTTCACCTGCTACACGACCTCGCAGAACCCGCATGTCGCGCGCCTCGTGATGAGCGCCTTCTACAACGTGGCGCCGGAGCACAAGCTGCGCGTTATCGCACCCGATGTCGGTGGTGGCTTCGGCTCGAAGATCTACATCTATCCGGAAGAGGTTGTCTGTCTCTGGGCGTCGAAGAAGACCGGCGTGCCGGTCAAGTGGACGTCTGACCGCACGGAAGCCTTCCTCACCGATGCCCATGGCCGTGACCATGTGTCGAAGGTGAAAATGGCCTTCGACAAGGACCACAGGATCATCGGTTTGAAGGTCGACACGATCGCCAATCTCGGCGCCTATATGTCGCTCTTCTCGTCCTCGGTCCCGACCTATCTCTATGCAACGCTGCTGTCGGGCCAGTATGCGATCCCTGCGATCCACGCCAATGTCCGCACCGTCTACACCAATACCGTCCCGGTTGACGCCTATCGCGGCGCCGGCCGTCCGGAGGCGACATACCTTCTGGAACGCACCGTCGAAACCGCCGCTCGTGAACTTGGCATCTCGCCGGCGGAACTGCGCCGGAAGAATTTCGTGCGGACCTTCCCGTACCAGACGCCCGTGATCATGTGCTACGACGCGGGCGATTACGACGCCTCGCTCGAAGCCGCCATGTCTGCTGCCGACTGGAACGGTTTTGCCGCTCGCAAGGCGGAAGCTGCTCGTCGCGGCAAGCTGCGCGGCATCGGCATGAGCTGCTATATCGAGGCCTGCGGCATCGCGCCGTCGGCGGCGGTCGGCTCGCTCGGGGCCGGCGTCGGCTTGTGGGAATCGGCTGAAGTCCGCGTCAATGCGGTGGGCACGGTTGAAGTGCTCACCGGTTCGCACAGCCATGGCCAGGGCCATGAAACCACCTTCGCCCAGCTCGTTGCGGAACGCTTCGGCCTGCCGATCGACAATGTCTCGATTGTGCATGGCGATACCGACAAGGTGCAGATGGGCATGGGCACCTATGGCTCGCGCTCCGGTGCCGTCGGCATGTCGGCGATCGTCAAGGCGCTCGACAAGGTCGAGGCCAAGGCGAAAAAGATCGCGGCGCATCTGATGGAAGCCGACGAGAGCGATATCGTCATCGAAAACGGCGAGTTGAAGGTCGCCGGCACCGACAAGACGCTGCCCTGGTTCCAGGTGGCGCTTGCCGCCTACACCGCCCACAACCTGCCGTCCGGCATGGAGCCGGGCCTGAAGGAAGGCGCGTTCTACGACCCCTCAAACTTCACCTTCCCGGCTGGCTGCTACATTGCGGAAGTCGAGGTCGATCCGGAAACGGGCAAGACTGAGATCGTGCAGTTCGTCGCCGCCGACGACTTCGGCAATATCATCAATCCGATGATCGTCGAGGGCCAGGTGCATGGCGGCATCGCACAGGGCATCGGCCAGGCGCTGCTCGAAGGCGTGCATTACGATCCGCAGACCGGGCAGCTTCTGACTGCGAGCTACATGGATTACGCCATGCCGCGCGCCGATGACCTGCCATCCTTCAACGTCTCGCACCAGAACACGCCTTGCCCGGGCAATCCGCTGGGGATCAAGGGTTGCGGCGAGGCCGGTGCCATCGGTTCGCCGCCGGCGCTGATCAATGCGATCACCGATGCCATCGGCAATAACGACCTCAACATGCCGGCGACGCCGCTTGCCGTCTGGAGCGCGCTCCAGGCCAATGCGACCCGTCAGGCCGCCGAATAAGGAAGGAGAGAACCATGCAGCTCTATTCCACCAGCTACCATCGCGCCTCCTCCGTCGACGATGCCGGAAAGCTCCTGTCCGGTGCCGAGGACGGCAAGTTCATTGCCGGCGGCCAGACGCTGATCGCGGCGCTCAAGCAGCGTCTCGCCCAGCCGTCCGATCTCGTTGACCTCAGGCATATCGAGGCCCTCAAGGGCATCAAGGTCGAAGGTCGTCGCGTCACCATCGGTGCCGCCGTCACCCATGCGGAGGTCGCCTCGTCCTCGGCCATCCGCGCGGTCTGTCCGGCGATCTGCCATCTCGCCTCGCTGATCGGCGATCCGCATGTCCGGCATATGGGTACGATCGGCGGGTCGGTCGCCAATGACGATCCGGCTGCCGACTATCCCTCGGCGGTGCTGGCGCTCGGTGCGACCGTTATCACCAATACCCGCGAGATCGCGGCCGACGATTTCTTCGTCGGCCTGTTCGAAACCGCGCTCGCAGACGACGAGATCATTACGGCCATCCGCTTCGACGCTCCGGAAAAGGCGGGTTATGCCAAGTTCGCCAATCCGGCCTCGCGCTATGCGATGACCGGTGTCTTCGTCTCGAAGGGGGCAGGCGGCGTGCGCGTCGCCGTCACCGGTGCGGGCTCCAATGGTGTCTTCCGCCATGCGGGGCTTGAGGCGGCACTCGCCGCCAACTGGTCCCCCGATGCGGTTTCCGGCGTCGCAATTGATTCGTCCGACCTCATGTCGGACCTGCATTGCACCTCCGAATACCGCGCAAATCTCATCCGCGTGATGGCCAAACGCGCCGTTCAGGCTTCCTGACCGACGCGCGAGCGATGCTCTGCAACGAAAGGACGGCGCTCTGCCGTCCTTTTTGTCTGGAGTTGACGCAGATCAAGTTCGATACGGCAGAAAGCGTTAGGATTTATATGTGAGCATTCTAAAATTCGCGCCTTTTGTCGCAGTTTAGAATGAATGTACAATACCGGGGTTGACCGCGCTGCCCGAGATACCCAAAAGGGTATCAAATACTGGAGTGACAGGAATGGATTTCGAGGCGTTTTTCACGGAGCAGCTGGCTGGACTTCACGAGGAAGGCCGCTACCGCGTCTTCGCTGATCTCGAACGCCAGCGTGGCAATTTTCCCCGCGCCACCCGCTACACCGAAAAAGGCACCCAGGACGTTACCGTCTGGTGTTCGAACGACTATCTCGGTATGGGCCAGAACCCGCTCGTCATCGAAGCCATGAAACAGGCGATCGATGACTGTGGCGCGGGTGCGGGAGGCACCCGGAATATCTCTGGCACCAACCACTACCACGTTCTTCTCGAGCGCGAACTGGCCGACCTGCACGGCAAGGAATCGGCGCTGATCTTCACCTCGGGCTATGTCTCGAACTGGGCGGCCCTTGGCACGCTCGGCGCCAAGATCCCGGGCCTGATCATCTTTTCGGATGCGCTGAACCATGCCTCGATGATCGAAGGCATCCGCCATTCCAAGGCCGAACGCGTCATCTGGAAGCACAACGACGTCAAGGATCTGGAAGCGAAGCTCGCTGCTGCCGATCCGCGCGCGCCGAAGATGATCGCGTTTGAATCCGTCTATTCGATGGATGGCGATATCGCGCCGATCAAGGAAATCTGCGATCTCGCCGACAAGTATGGCGCGATGACCTATCTCGATGAAGTGCATGCCGTTGGCATGTACGGTGCCCATGGTGGCGGCATTGCCGAACGCGAAGGCCTGATGCATCGCCTGACGGTCATCGAAGGCACGCTCGGCAAGGCCTTTGGCGTGATGGGCGGTTACATCGCTGCCTCCACCGCGCTCTGCGATTTCGTCCGCTCGTTTGCTTCCGGCTTCATCTTTACGACGGCCCTGCCGCCGGCCCTTGCTGCCGGTGCCGTCGCCTCGATCCGTCACCTGAAGACCAGTCAGGTCGAGCGTTTCGCCCATCAGGAGCGGGTGCGTCGTCTGCGCTTCATGCTCGACAAGGCCGGCATTCCGCATATGCCGAACCCGAGCCATATCGTGCCGGTCATGGTCGGCGATGCCGCCAAGTGCAAGTGGATCTCGGACCTCCTGCTCGACAACTGTTCCATCTATGTGCAGCCGATCAACTATCCGACGGTCCCGAAAAAGACCGAGCGGCTGCGCATCACGCCGACCCCGCTGCATACCGATGCCGATCTCGAACATCTCGTCGGCTCGCTGCATCAGCTCTGGTCGCGCTGCGCGCTCGCCCGCGCGGTCGCTTGATCGCAGGCAAAATCCTTCGCATAACGATGCGGGTTCCGGAAACGGAGCCCGCATTTTCTTTGGAGGTTTGAGCACGTGAGCATTGCCAGACGCGTCAGTAACCTGGTCGACCGGGTGATCGAGGAAGAACGCATCACCGGTGCGGTGGTGCTGGTCTATCAGGATGGGAAGCCGATCCTGGAAAAAGCTGCCGGTTTCGCCGATCGTGAGGCGGCTGTGCCGGCGCGCCTCAATACGATCTTCCGTTATGCCTCCGTCACCAAGCCGTTTGTTGCCGTGACGGTGCTGGCGATGGTCGACAAGGGGCTGCTCGGTCTCGATGATCGTGTTTCCGACTATCTTCCCTGGTTTCGCCCGAAAGCGCCTGATGGCCGCGAAGCGGCAATCACCCTTCGCCATCTGCTGACTCACACCTCCGGTCTCATCTACGATCCCGCACTGGAGCTCCTGCCCGAGGGCCAGCGCATGACACTCGGTCTTGGCAATACGGATCTCAGCCTCGAGGAGAATTTCAGCCGCCACAACGGCATTCCGCTCGCTTTCGAGCCGGGCACGCGTTGGGCCTATTCCTTTGCGACTGATATTCTTGGCGGTGTCGTTGCCGCTGCCCATGGAGACACACTGGAGGCGACCGTGGTGCACCATGTCGCCGGACCGCTCGACATGGTCGATTCGCGCTTTCACGTCACCGATCCACAGCGTCTGGCGGTTCCCTATGCCGATCATCCGCAACACCCCGTCCGCATGCCGGACCCCTGGGTGAGCGGTGACGAGGAAGCATGGCGCACCGTGTTTTCACCCGCCCGTATCTTCAACCCCAGGGCCTTCCAGTCCGGTGGGGCCGGCATGGCCGGAACGGCGAAAGACGTGATGCGGCTTCTGGAAATGCTGCGCAGTGACGGATCGTCGTTCCTGAAGCCGGAAACGGCCGGTACCGCGTTGTCAAACCAGATCGGCGATGTCGAGGGAGAACCCGGCTATCGTTTCACCTTCGTCGGCGGTCTCGTCGTCGACCCTGCTGCTGCCATGACGGCTCTGCCCAAAGGGGCGATCCAGTGGGGCGGTGTCTATGGCAATACCTGGTTCATCGATCCAGCGAAGCGGTTGACGGTGGTCAGCCTCACCAACAACGCCCTTGAAGGCTGCACCGGGGCCTATCCGGAAATGCTGCGGGCTGCCGTCTACGATCGCAGCTGAGGCTCAGAGGCGGTCGATCACCCCGGCCGCCTTTCGCCTTGCCTCGCGGTCGGCGGCAAATACGTCTGCGATCGATGCCGGCTCGGCCATCCCGGCCAGATCGTCCATCACCCGTTCCACGACATCGGCCATGGCGAGGAAGCCGATGCGCTCCTCGACGAAAGCGTTGAAGGCCGTTTCTTCCGCCGCGTTCAGGATGGCCCCCTGCAATCCGCCGCGCTCCAGTGCAGTTCGCGCCAGCCGTATCGCCGGAAAACGGGTTTCGTCCGGGGCCTCGAAATCGAGCCTTGCCAGCTTGGCGAAGTCCAGCCGGTCGACATTCAGCGCCGGGCGCTTCGGATAGGTGAGGGCATAACCAATGGCCGTGCGCATATCCGGCACGCCGAGCTGGGCGATCACGGAGCCGTCGGTATAACCGACCATCGAATGAATGATCGACTGCGGATGCACGACCACTTCGATCTGGTCCGGCGCCACGTCGAAGAGGTGCTTGGCCTCGATCATCTCCAGCGCCTTGTTGAACATCGAGGCGCTGCCAACCGAAATTTTCAGGCCCATCGACCAGTTCGGATGGCTGCGCGCCGTTTGCACGGTGACATTGGCCATCTGCTCGCGGCTATGGGTGCGGAAGGGGCCACCCGAAGCTGTCAGCACGATCCGCTCCAGCGCGTGCCGCTGATCCTGCTCCAGGCACTGGAAGATTGCCGAATGCTCGCTGTCGACCGGAATCAGTCGTCCGCCGCCCTTCTTCACCGCCTCGACGAAAAGGCTGCCGGCTGAGACCAGGCATTCCTTGTTGGCGAGCGCAATATCGGCGCCGCGGGCTGCGGCCTTGAGCGTCGGTGCGAGACCGGCCGTACCGACGATCGCCGCCATCACCCAGCCAGCGTCCATCTCGGCCGCTTCGTCCAGACCGCTGCTGCCTGCCGCCACAGCGGTGCCTGAGCCGGACAGAAGATCTTTCAGCGCCACATACTGGCTTTCATCGGCGGTAACGGCGAGCTTCGCGCCGAAGCGGCGTGCCTGTTCAGCCAGGAGCTCGAGATTGCCATTGCCGGTGAGCGCCATGACCTCGAAGCGGTCGCGTCCGCCGAGCTGATCGACGACGTCAAGCGTATTGACGCCGATCGACCCGGTCGAACCGAGAACGGAAAGGCGGCGGGGCCGGTCGCTGTCGATCATGCTGCTTACGTCCGATTGCTTCATGCTCAGATGGCTCTACAAGGGAATAGCGGGACCAGCAAGAGAGAGGCTTTTCGGCCATGCGCCGAATGCGCAGGAGGTCGTATGTCAATGTCGCAGCAGATGACGCGGTTGCGCGAAAACGGCCCCACTCTGCTGGCCGTCCTTTCGCTTCTGTGTCTTGTGGTCGGCGGTGTGATCCATCTGTCGGGTGCCCCCCTGCCGGCCCGCTTTATCTGGGCTTCGGGCGCATTCGCCGTTCTGGTGGTGCTCGTCTTCGACATGGTCCGCGCTTTGCTCAGCGGCCGGATCGGCGTCGACGCCATTGCGGCCCTCGCCATTGGAACGGCACTTCTTCTTGGCGAAAACCTCGCGGCGGCGATTGTCGCCGTGATGTATGCCGGTGGCCAATTGCTGGAAAGCTATGCCGAAGGCCGGGCTCGACGCGACATGACCGCCCTGCTCGGACGCGTCTCGCGCAGCGCCGTGGTCCATCGCGGCGAAACGCTCGAAACGGTGCCGATCGAGGCGCTTGTGCCGGGTGAAGTCATCCTGTTGCGCCGCGGCGAAGTGGTCCCGGTCGATGGCCGGCTGATGGGCGCGAATGCCGTGCTTGATCTCTCGGCCCTCACGGGCGAACCCATGCCTGTGAGTTTCGATCGCGGGCGGGAAATCCCGAGCGGTGCCACTGTTGTCGGCGACGCCTTTGATCTTCTTGTGTTGCGTGGTTCGGCGACCAGCACCTATGCCGGGATCGTGCGACTGGTGGAGCAGGCCCAGCAGAGCCGTTCCCCCATGGCGCGGCTTGCCGATCGCTACGCCCTCTATTTTCTCGGCCTCACGCTCTGTCTCGCCGGTGCCGCCTATGGCTGGAGCGGCGATCCGGCCCGTGCCCTCGCCGTGCTTGTTGTCGCCACCCCCTGCCCACTCATCCTTGCCGTGCCGGTCGCGGTCATATCCGGCATGTCTCGGGCCGCCGCTCGGGGCGTTCTGGTGAAGACGGCCGGGGCTCTGGAGGCGCTTGCGGCCGTCACCACGGTGGTTCTCGACAAGACAGGCACGGTCACTTCGGCCCGGCCGGCGGTCGGTGCGGTCCTGCCCGCGCAGGGGTTTGATCGCGACGACGTCTTGCGGCTCGCGGCCTCCCTCGATCAGGCCTCCGCCCATGTCGCCGCCGAGGCGCTCGTTCGGGCTGCGCTGGACGCAGGGCTTGCACTGTCTCTGCCGCAGGATGTCGTCGAACAGCCGGGGCAGGGGCTGTTCGGCCGGGTCGATGGTCATGAGGTGCTGCTGGGGGGGACGCGGTTTGTGCGCAGCAGGCTGCCGCCGGATGCGGATTTTTCGCGCGACAGTCTGCCGCCAGGTGCCGCCGTGGTTGCCGTCGGCATTGATGGGCAGGCCGCCGGCCTCATCACGCTCACCGATCCCGTCCGGCCGGATGCGGCGGAGGCGATTGCCGCCTTTCGCGCCCTCGGCATCACCAGGATCGTCATGGCTTCCGGCGACCGCACGGATGTCGCGCAAGCGGCAGCCGGCGCGCTCGGTCTCGATGCGGTAGCGGGGGATCTGAGCGCTCCCGACAAGGTCGCGCTCGTGCTCGGGGAAAAGCAGACCGGCGTGGTGATGATGGTGGGCGATGGCGTCAATGATGCCCCTGCGCTGGCGACATCGCATGTCGGCGTTGCCATCTCCGTCCGCGGCTCGGCCGCCTCGTCCGAAGCGGCCGATGCCGTGCTTCTGGCCGATGATCTGAGACGCCTCCCGGTGGCATGCCACATCGCGCGCCGCTCGCGGCGCATTGCCCGACAGAGTGCCGGTGCCGGCGTGGTGCTCTCCGGCATGGCCATGGTGGCCGCAGCCTTCGGCCTTATGTCGCCGGTCCAGGGTGCGCTGCTGCAGGAGGTGATCGACGTCGCGGTCATCCTCAATGCCCTGCGCGTCCTGAAAGACTGATCCACACTCCAAAGCGGCTCAGGCCTGCGTCATCACGCTGCCTTCGCCGGAGATGCGGGTCTGCAATCGGTTCTGCACCTGCGTGACACCGGTTGTTCGTGAGGCGCAGTCTTCGGCTCTCGATCTTTCGGCCGCGTCGGTGACCATTCCGGTCAGGATGACGATACCGTTCTCGACGGCGATCTTGATCGCGGATGCGTCCAGCGCGGGATCCTCCATGAGGGCGTTGCTGATCGCTTCAACAATCGCGCCGTGGCGGTCGCTGCCGGTCGTCACCGCTGTATCTTGCGTCCGGTCCACGAAGCCGCTGTCTCCCGGCGCGTAGTCGCCGGTGGGTGCAAGCCGGCGCTCCCCATGCTCGGTGGTTCTCTCGGTCATTTTCTCCTCCATTGCATCCGGCAAGGCGCCTGGCCCCGCACCTTCGCCAACCGCGATCGCCAGCAAACGTTCCGGCGCCTGCAAGAAAAATACCCAGGAACAAAGGCAATGGCGGTCGGTTGTGCTTTTGCATTCCCAACAACGAGGAGACACACCCATGGCGACCAAGACACTTGACGATCTTTTCCATGAAACGCTGAAAGACATCTATTATGCCGAGCGCAAGATCCTCAAGGCTTTGCCGAAGATGGCGCGCGCAGCGCAGGACGAGAAGCTGAAGGATGCCTTCCAGCTGCACAAGGACGAAACCGAGGGCCAGATCGAACGCCTGCAGCAGGTTTTCGAACTCATCGGCAAGCGTCCGCGCGGCAAGACCTGTGCCGCGATTGAGGGCATCCTCGAAGAGGGCGAAGAGATCATGGAAGAATTCAAGGGCTCTCCCGCCCTCGATGCCGGTCTGTTGGCTGCCGCCCAGGCGGTCGAGCACTACGAGATCAGCCGGTACGGCACCTTGAAGGCCTGGGCCCAGCAGCTCGGCTATACGGAAGCCGTCACGCTTCTCAGCGAAACGCTGTCGGAAGAATCCAAGACCGACGCCTCGCTGAGCAAGCTTGCACAGAGCGCGGTCAATTCGGCCGGCCAGAAGAAGGCTGCGTGACGTCTGCGCACCAAGACCCTGCAAAAGGCCCGGCTCGTCCGGGCCTTTCTGTGTCAGCCGTTCGAATTCGGCAGAGGCCCGGCTTCCAAGAACGCCATCAGCCTGTTCTCATCGGCACGCAGCAGTGTGTGAGCGGAAGAACGCGCAATCAGAGCCTTCACGGCAGACAGATCTGCCTCCCGGTCACTCAGCGCAAGGATCGCCGGATGCACGTAACTCGACCGGCAGATGCTCGGCGTGTTGTGCAGGCGATCGGAGGCGATCTGGCACATCTGCCGAATGGTCGGCCGCTCATCCGCCTGGATCATTTTCCAGGCTTCGCCGAAGGCCGCAACGCTGCCGCCCCAGGTGCGAAAGGTCTTGGCGGACAGTGCATGGCCGGCAATCTGCGCGAGATAGGCATTCAGGCGGCCGGAATCGATGCGGTGGAGCGCGCCTTCGCGGTCGCGCCAGGAAAACAGATCCCGACCCGGCAGGTCCGCAATCTCCTCGAGGATCTTCTGCAGTCTGGGATGGCGCAGCTTGCGGCGGACCCGCTTGCCGCCCTTGGCCGTGAAACTCAGGCGTATGCCGTCCTGCTCGAAGGTCAGGTGCCGTTTCTGCAGCGTCGTCGCACCATAGGTCTTGTTCTCCTCGACATAGGTGCGGTTGCCCACACGCATATAGGTGACGTCCAGGAGGCTGACGAGCGCGGATAGGAGAAAGGGCGTTTCCTGCGACCGGTCCTCCAGATCGCGCAAGACCCGCCGGCGGATCGACGGCAGCGCATGGCCAAAGGTCACGAGGTCGTCGAATTTGCGACTGCTGCGCCAGGCTGCCCAATCGGCATGGTAGCGGTACTGCTTGCGGCCTCTCGCGTCCAACCCGGTCGCCTGCAGATGGCCGCGCGGCTCCAGCGAGATCCAGACCCTCTCATAGGCCGGCGGCAAGGCCAGACGGCGGATGCGGGCGAGGATCGCCTCATCGCCGATCTTCGTGCCGTCGGGAAGATGATAGGAGAAGCCAGCGCCACGTCGGCGCCGGGCGATACCGGGGCTGTTGTCGGTCACGTAAACCAGGCCGATCTCCTCGAGTTCGGCGCGATCTTCGGGCACGGTCGTTTCGAGCGCTGCGTCGTCGGTTTGCCGCATCATCAGACCGGGCTGTCGCCGCCCATTTCGCCCAGTTCGCGACGAAGCTGCTGGCGGGCGCGGTTCAGGCGGCTCTTCACCGTGCCGACGGCGCAGCCGCAGATCGCGGCTGCATCTTCATAGCGTTCGCCGAGCATCACGATCAGCACCAGCATCTCGCGATGATGCGCCGGCAGGCGGTCGAGTGCGCGGCGAACTTCCTCGGCCTGCACGGTCCATTCCTGCGTCGCATCGGTCGTCAGCTTCGACGTCAGGCTTTCCGGCAGGCCCACCGTCTCGCGACTGCTTTTCTTGAAGCGCGTGCAGAAGGTGTTGCGCATGATGGTGAACAGCCAGGATTTCAGCCGCGTTCCCGGCTCGAACTTGTCGAGGTTCGCCAGCGCCTTTGTCAGGGTTTCCTGGACGAGGTCATCGGCCTCTTCGGGCTTCGGACAAAAGGTTCGTGCAAAGGCCCGCAGTGCCGGAATGAGTTCCACGACTTCGGACTGTGCGGCAAGCTCGGCTCTGCGTGTGCGGGTATTCAAGTCACGCTCCTCCCATGGAACTCAACGCTGTCATGCCAATCCACTCCAGCGAGACCCGATCCGTCCCGGATGCAGAGGTGTCCGGCAGAAGCAGCACGGCGATCAGCTTCGGCTGACGAACTTGTTGAAACGGCTGATCTTGCCGTCGGCAGTCCGATCCTGATGAAGGAAGGCAAGATCGCTTTTCTCGAAAACAGAGAAAAACTCCTCCCAATCCATCCGCTCCAGGCGTTCTTCCTGCTCGCCAAAATCGACCCTCAGGAGACCTCCCTCAGGGCTGTCCTTGACGCGCGAGGGTGTCCCTTCCCGCTCTTCGATCCAGCGGCGGATCTCTTGATGATCCGTTGTCTGGCGTGCGCTGCTCATGGCTGCCTCGTGCTGAAAACACTCCTGAATTTTCCTGACATCAACGTGTGGTCGTGGCGCCGGTTCCGTTGCCCACGAGGTTTTTCGATTGGAACTTCTCCCCTCACGCGCGGTTTGCTTGTCATTCTGGAACAAGAAAGGGCGAGTCATGGCACATCTGGAGAACGCCGACGGACAGGGACAGCTTCTCATCGGCGAGCGGCTTTCGCCGGTGTCCTATCGTGTCGTTGCGGAAGAGGCGGATGGCGGTCTTGCCGTCAGGGTTGATCTGCAGGCCCCGCGGGACTGGTTGATCAAGCAGGGTTTCAAACGGCGGGCAACGCTGGTTCTCGCGTCGGGTGACCGGGTCGAGGTTGTGCATGAGGACGAAGTCGATGTATCCGACAGTCTCGCCATTGTGCTTAAAACCGAGCGTCTGGTCTATGACGGCGGCAAGGCGCTTCTGGAGGCATTTCCGGAGCTTCGATCCGAGGACGCCGGTGAGAAACAGCCGGGAAACGCATCTTTATGAGATCCGAAGATCGCCGGATGGCGTATAGACATACTGCGCTCCCAGACGAAATTCGTGCCGAGCGGCCTCAACATGCACATACAGCGGAGAATTGAATGTCACACACGGCGGCAAGCTCTATTCCGGGCAGGCGCGATCGCACCGGCGGCGTGGTGCGGGACAAGCTCGATCTGTTGATGGCCGAACTGGAGCGCGAAAAGGTGCCGCAGCGCCTGATCGATATGGCTCAGGATCTGCAAAAGTCCTTGGACGAAAAGCTCCCCAAGGAGAGCTGAGCGCCCGGAACCTTTCTCGCCGCTGCCGGTTGGCATCAGGACCCCCTCTTCACAACCAGCGAGGTATTCCTGATGATCAGCAATCTGTTCTGGCTCTTGGCGGTGATCGTCGGTCCCATTCTTCTGGGTGGTGCCATCGCCTACGCTCTCCTGCGGCAACGGCGCCTCACTTCTGACGAACAGAAACGCAGCGACGCCGCTGCCAAAGAGCTCTACAAACATGATGAAAACGCGGATACCCGCCATCTTGGCGGGCGCGGTTGAGCCGGACGCCTCCGCGTCTCAGCTAAACGTGCCGTTGGCCGGATCGTATCGTTTGCCTTCGGCCATCAGCGTCAATTCGACAAGTTCGTCCTCGTCTCTCACCCCGTTTTCCACGAGATAGAAGAGGAGCGCCGTTGCGTTCTCCTCGCCTTGCCCGTCAAGAATCGCCGGCGCGCCATCATTGATCCGCGTCACGGCTTTCTCGACAATATCGGCGGCATCGGTCGTCAAACTGCGGGATATTGAAGCCATCGCATTCCCTCCCGATATCAGCTGGCGAAATCGGACACTCGGCGCCAGCATGGTATGGTTCCATGCTGGCGATATTGAGGGGGAATGCAACCCCAGATTCACACAGGGAACTTCTTGCTGACGCAATGGTGATCCCGCCGCGATTCGAACGCGGGACCCCCAGATTAGGAATCTGGTGCTCTATCCTGCTGAGCTACGGGACCACTTCCTCCTCCATACAAAAGCCGGGCGGGCAAGCCAAGCGGTTTTCCGCTCGGTCGAACTGGCCATCGTCTTTTGTGTCCATTCAGCGGGGAAGGCGGTGCTCGGCGAGGCGGACCCAGTAGGAGATGCCGGCCGAGAGGATCTCGTCGTTGAAGTCATAGGCCGGGTTGTGCAGGCCGGCCGTGTCGCCGTTGCCGATCATGATATAGGCGCCGGGGCGCGATTGCAGCATGAAGGCGAAGTCCTCACCCGCCATGCTCGGATCGACCTCGGTGTCGACATGTTCGGGGCCGACCACCTCCATGGCGGCCTCTGCCGCATAGTCGGTCTCCCTCGGGTGGTTGACCGTGACCGGGCAGGCGCGTTCGTAATCGTATTCGACCTGCGCCCCGTGGGCGGCGGCAATGCCGGAGGCGAGTTCGCCGATGCGGCGCTCGGCAAGGTCACGCACCTGTTCATCCAGCGAGCGCACGGTGCCGGAGATGAAGGCCTCCTCCGGAATGATGTTGTGCGTCGTGCCGGCATGGAACTGCGTGACCGAGACGACCACCGAGCGCAGCGGATTGGCGTTGCGGGCGGCTATCGTCTGCAGGGCGCCGACGATCTGGGCGCCGATGACGATCGTGTCGGCGGTGTTGTGCGGCTCGGCCGCATGGCCGCCGCGACCGATGATCTTCAGCGCAAACTTGTCGGGGGCTGCCATGATGCCGCCCTTGCGGATGGCGAAGCTGCCGGCCTTCTTGCCCGGCATGTTGTGCATGCCATAGACTTCCGCGATGTCGAAGCGCTCCATCAGGCCGTCCTCGACCATCGCGAGCGCGCCGCGTCCACCTTCTTCCGCAGGCTGGAAGATGACCGCGACGCGACCGGCGAAGTTGCGCGTGTCGGCCAGATGCCTGGCGGCACCCAGTAGCATCGCCATATGCCCGTCATGGCCGCAGGCATGCATGCGGCCTGCGGTCGCGGACGCCCAGGGCTTGCCCGAAATCTCCTCCAGCGGCAGGGCATCCATGTCGGCCCGCAGGCCGATGGTGCGGCCGGTGCCGGTGCCCTTGATGATGCCGACGACGCCGGTGCGGCCGATGCCGGTCACGATTTCGTCGACACCGAATTCCTGCAGTTTTTCTGTGATGAAGGCCGCCGTGTTCTCGACGTCATAGAGGATTTCGGGATGGGCATGGAGATGGCGACGCCATGCGGTGGCCACCGACTGGAGTTCGGAGGCACTGTTCAGTATCGGCATTGCATTATCCTGGAGGCTTTCGATCACATGATTGTCGGGCCTGAATGTGCGCCTTTCAATTGACGTATTCAATGGGCTTTGCCATTGCTTGCACTCCCATGGCATGGCAATGCCAGCACTCCTTACCCGCGAACAAGAGGTTCCCAATCGTGTCAACGAAGTGCCCGGGCAGGTTCTCCGTCAGAGCAGCCCTCCGCCGAATGGTCGCTGTTGCAGCCCTCGTCGCCGTTGCCGCCCCCGGCGTCGTCGCCGCCAATCCGGTCGTGGTCGTCGATGTCGCGAGCGGCCGCGTGATCGCCCATCAGGAGGCGTTTCGCAAGTGGTATCCCGCCTCGCTCACCAAGCTGATGACGGCCTATGTGACCTTCAGTGCCATCCGCAGCGGCCAGGTCTCGCTCGATACCGTCGTCGTCATGAGCAAACATGCGGCCGACCAGCCGGCCAGCAAGATGTATTTCAAGCCGGGTTCGAAGCTGACGCTCGACAGCGCGCTGAAGCTGTTGCTCGTCAAGTCGGCCAATGACGTGGCCGTTGCGATCGCCGAGACGGTGGGGGGCACGGAAGGCGCCTTTGTCGCGCGGATGAATGCGGAAGCGAAACGCCTCGGCATGAGCTCCAGCCGCTTCATCAATCCGAACGGATTGCCGGGCAAGGGTCAGTATACGACGGCGCGGGATCTCGCCCTGCTCGCCGCCGCCATCCGCCGTGAATTCCCCGAACATGCCGGCTATTTTACGCTCGAAGGCGTCACCACCGGCAAGAAGGAATACCCGAACTACAACCTGCTGATCGGTCGCTTTCCCGGCGCCGACGGCATGAAGACGGGTTTCATCTGCGCCTCCGGCTTCAACCAGGTCTCGTCGGCCACGCGCAATGGCCGCACCGTGATCTCCGTCGTGCTCGGTGCTGACAGTCTTGGCGCGCGTGCCGACATGTCGGCGGATCTGCTGCAGAAGGCGCTGACCACCAATGTCGCCGGGAACCGGCTGGAGGCGCTGGCGCCTTATGGCGAGGGCCAGGATCAGGTGGCCGATATCAGCGCCGATATCTGCAATCCCAAGGCCGCCGCCGTGCGCAGCGAAGGTCGCGACGAAGGCGGCCGCATGAAGCTCCTGTCGGCCTATATCCGCGAAATGGATCATCCGCCGGTCATGAGCTTTGCCGGGCTGATCCCGGGCAGCGAGCCGGTCGACAGCAAGAAAACGCCCGCTGGCGAAATCGCCAATGTGCCGATCCCCAAGCCCCGTCCGAGTTTGTGAGCGATTTCATGACGACTGACCGCATCCCTGTTTCGATCCTCACCGGCTTCCTCGGGGCGGGCAAGTCGACCCTGCTCAACCGGCTCCTGAAGGACCCGGCGATGAAGGATGCCGCCGTCATCATCAACGAGTTCGGCGAAGTCGGGATCGACCACCTGCTGGTCGAGGCATCGAATGATGCGGTGGTGGAACTGGCCGATGGCTGCCTGTGCTGCACAGTGCGCGGCGAACTGGTCGACACACTCGCCGAACTGATCGACGGCATGCAGACGGGACGGCTGAAAGCCTTGTCCCGCATCGTCATCGAAACCACCGGCCTTGCCGATCCCGCGCCTGTCATGCAGTCGGTCATGGGCCATCCGTCCATCGCCCAGCATTTCGATCTCGATGGCGTCGTGACTGTGGTCGATGCCGTCAACGGGCTGTCGACGATCGAGAGCTTCCCCGAGGCCTATCGCCAGGTCGCGGTCGCCGACCGGCTGATCCTCACCAAGAAGACGCTCGCCGATGCGGAGACGATCGACCGCATCACGACCCGGCTGAGAGCGCTCAATCCGCGCGCGCCGATCACCGATGGCGATGACGAGGGAGCTGCTCAAGCCTCCATCCTGATTAACGGTCTCTACGATCCCGGTAGCAAGATCCCCGATGTCGACCGGTGGCTGCGGGACGAGATGGCGGCTGCCGATGATCACCATCATCACGACCACGATCACCACGGCCACGACAACCATGATCATCATCACGGTCATCATCATGACCATCACCATGAGCACCACCACCATCATCACGCCCATGACGTGAACCGACACGGCGATCAGATCCGCTCCTATTCGATCCTGCACGACCAGCCGATCGATCCGATGGCGATCAACATGTTCATCGACCTGTTGCGCTCCACCCACGGCGACAAACTCCTTCGAATGAAGGCGATCGTCGCGCTGACCGACCGGCCGGACAAGCCGCTCGTGCTGCATGGGGTGCAGTCGATCTTCCATCCGCCGGTCCGCCTGTCGGCCTGGCCCGAGGGGTCCGACCGCAAGACGCGGCTGGTGCTGATCACCAAAGATCTCTCGGAAGATTATGTGCGGGATCTGTTCGGCGCTTTCACCGGCAAGGTCGCGATCGACCGTCCCGACCGCGCCGCGATGACCGACAATCCGCTGTCGGTGCCGGGTTTCAAGTTCTAGGCTTTCTGAGCGCCACCCTTGCGGATGCGGAAACGATGTCCGGTCTCGATCTTCTCCTGGGCGAGAAGGTCGTGGCCGTCCTCGCCGCAGAAATGCGGGATGTCGATGCCGGCCAGCGGGTCGCTGGTCTCGATCAGCAGTTCCTCGCCGGGGTTCATGTCCGCCAGCCTGCGCCGCGTCTTCAGGACGGGCAGGGGGCATTTCAGCCCCTTGAGATCATAGAGGATGGCGGCGGTCATTCCGACTGCCAGAGCTTCCAGAAGGGCTTCTTGCTGGTCGGCGCTTCCGGAGCGGCTGCGGCCTGCGGCGGTGCCAGCGGGTTCGGCTGCGGCACGGGAATGTTGCTCGCAGTCTGCGTGCCCGGAGCCGCTTGCGCGGTCGCTGCCTGGTTTGCCACCGGGGCTGCATTGCCGGGCGTCGACATCGGTGCGGCCGTGCCATTGCCCGATGCGTTGTTCGCCATGCGGTTTACCGCGGCAGCGCCGTCGGGTGCGCTGAGGGTCGCGGGATCCACATCGTCGATATCAAGCAGCTTGCCCGCCTTCAGCGCCGATCCGGTCGGGGCAAAGGCGAGATCCTTGGCACGCGACCGGCGCAGGTCCGCCACCAGCGCCTTGCGCTCGGCTTCGGTCGGGTCGTACCAGATCTTGCCGTCGAACTTTTTCATGGCCTTGTCATAGGCCTTGTCATAGGCGGCATTATAGCCTGCCATGGCCATTTCGAGCGCCGGCGGCGTCGACATCGGCGGGCAGGCGGCCTGGGCCGCGAAGCTCTGGCCCTCAGCGGCCACCTGGTTGAAGACGTATTTCTTCTCGCAGACATTCACTTCCGGGGGACGCTTGGTCACCTCGAACTGGTCATAGCCCACCTTCAGCATCTTCCAGAACTCGATGTGCTGGCTGTGGCGGTGGCGCGCCATGTTCTCGGCGGTCATGCGGAAGGGAAAGGCCTGCAGCTGGATCGAGGTCTGGCCGCCCTTGAAGGCGTCGCGGGCGAAGGCATAGATCTCAAGGATCTGCGCATCCGTCATCGAATAGCAGCCGGATGAAGAGCAGGCGCCGTGGATCATCAGGTTCGTGCCGCTGCGGCCATTGGCCTGGTCGAAGCGGTTCGGGAAACCCGTGTTGATCGCGAGGAAATATTTCGAATTCGGGTTCAGGTGATAGGGCGTCAGCGGATAAAAGCCCTCGGGCGCCTGACGGTCGCCTTCCTTGACCTTCGGGCCAAGGCGGCCCGACCAGGCGCAGATGTCGTAGGAGGCGATCAGGTCGAAGCGGTTGTTGGTCTTCGCCTTCCAGACCTCCAGCTTGCCCTCTTCCTTGAAGATGCGCAGCATGATCGGCGAATTGCGCTCCATGCCCTTCTTCTGGATTTCGGCAAGGATGCGGCCGGGCAGCGGCTGCTCGACCTTGTTGGAGACCTTCGGCGTATCGTAGGTCGCACTTTCCAACGTGTCATTGCAGCCCGCGAGGGCAGCAGCAAAAACCAGGAGCAGGGCCGTTGATGTCAAGCGCATGCGTAAACGCTCTTTCCAGAACTGATAGACAGGCTCAAGGAGCCCGGGATCAATAGTTTATAATGTCTTTCTTCACAAATTATAAACCACCGGAAACCGGCTGGCCTCACCCGCCTTCTGCCGCTAGGGCGGCAAAACGGCGGAGTGATGGCAAATAGCCTGCGGCGTCAGAGATTTCGGCCGATCTCGAGGAATTTCTGCCGACGGTCGGTGCGCAGCTTGTCGCCCGGCTGCGCAGAGAGTTCGGTGAGCGCCGTGAAGATCACGTCGCCGGTGGCATTGATCACCTTTTCCGGGGCGCGGTGCGCGCCGCCGACCGGCTCGGGAATGATGCCGTCGATGATGCCGAAACCTTTCAGGTCTTCCGCCGTGATCTTCATGCTGGTCGCGGCTTCCTTGGCGCGGGTCGAGTCGCGCCAGAGGATCGAGGCCGCCCCTTCCGGCGAAATGACGGAATAGATCGCGTGTTCGAGCATGTAGACGCGGTTGCCCGTGGCGATCGCGATCGCGCCGCCGGAGCCGCCTTCGCCGATCACGACAGAGATCATCGGGACCTTGAGGCCCAGGCACATTTCGGTCGAACGGGCGATGGCTTCCGCCTGGCCGCGCTCTTCCGCACCCACGCCCGGATAGGCGCCGGCCGTGTCGATCAGCGAAATCACCGGCAGGCCGAAACGATCGGCCATTTCCATGACGCGGATCGCCTTGCGATAGCCTTCGGGACGCGGGCTGCCGAAATTGTGCTTGATGCGCGACTTGGTGTCGTTGCCCTTTTCCTGGCCGATCACGGCAACAGGCTGGCCACGGAAGCGGGCGAGGCCGGCCTGGATGGCGGCGTCCTCGGCAAACTTGCGGTCACCGGCCAGCGGCGTGAATTCGGTGAACAGCGCTTCGGCATAGTCGACGAAATGCGGCCGCTGCGGATGGCGCGCGACCTGCGTCTTCTGCCAGGCGTTCAGCTTCGAATAGATGTCCACCATCGCCTCGTCGACGCGGCTTTCCAGCCGGCTGATCTCTTCCGAGGTGTCGATGCTCTCGTCCTCTTCCGCGATTTTCTTCAGTTCGCGGATCTTGGCCTCGAGGTCGGAGATGGGTTTTTCGAAGTCGAGATAATTGTGCATGAACTCCGTTCCGATCGTTCGTCCCTGGCGCGCGCCGCCCGCAGGAACCGGCTTTGCCGGTCCTAATCGGGGTTTTTGGCCTGTTTTGCAAGGGGGTGATGTGTTTGCACCAGTTGCTGCAGCCGCTCGTCCAATACATGCGTGTAGATTTGTGTCGTGGAAATGTCGCTGTGGCCAAGCAGTTCCTGCACCACGCGCAGGTCGGCTCCATTGCCGAGAAGATGGCTGGCAAAGGCGTGTCTCAGCACATGCGGCGAAACGGCCGCGGCCGACAGGCCGGCCCTGATGGCGAGATCCTTCAGCTCGCGGGCAAAGACCTGGCGGGGCAGATGCCCTTCCTTTGATGCCGCCGGAAACAGGAAGGAACTCGCGGCATGGACCGGGTTTTCCGCCCGGATCGTCCCGTAACGGGCCAGTGCCTCGATCGCCGTGCGTGACAGCGGCACCAGCCGTTCCTTGTTGCCCTTGCCCTTCACCACCAGGAAGCGTCCTTCCTGGGTCAGGACCTTGGCCGGCAGCGACACGAGTTCGCTCACGCGCATGCCGGTCGCATAGAGCAGTTCCAGCAAAGCCAACAGGCGTATGCGCTGTGGCTGTTCGGGTCCTTCCTCAAGGCTCTCTTCCTCGGCCAGCGTCAGCATGCCGTTCACATCCTCGACCGTCAGCACCTTGGGCAGCGGACGCGCCTTCTTCGGCGCATCGAGGATCGCGGTCGGGTCGTCGCCGCGCAGGTTTTCCGCATAGAGAAACTTGTAGAACTGCCGCATGGCTGACAGCCGGCGTGCCTGGGACGTCGGCTGGAAGCCGCGCCTTGAGAGGTCGGCCAGATAGGCCACGAGGTCGTCCCGGGTCGCATTGCCGACCGATACCTTTCGCCCCGACAGAAAGGAGGCGAGGTCTTCCAGGTCGCGTTCGTAAGACAAAAGCGTATTGGCAGCCGCCCCCCGCTCCGCACTCAGCATTTCGAGAAAGGCGTCCACACGGGCCCGGCTCAGATCCGACACGCCTGTCTCCTTTTTCGCTATTCGGCGGGGTTGATGCGTTCGGAAGGAATGCGCACGGTCACATCCCGTTCCCTCGGCTCGACGAAGACGGCGAAGGACCACATCGTCGCATAGACCATGCCGACAATGGTGGCGCAAAGGAAGAGAAAGCGGAAGAGTGTGGGCATGAACAGTCCTTTGGGCTCGCGCAGTCCTAGATAGGGAGAAGCGTGGCCAAGATGCAAGGCCGGGACAGTGTGGCCCGTTTGCCGCCTACGGCTTGACGCTCGCCCCCTATTTGTCAATAGGTCATGAAACAGTTGCGAACAGGCCGATGACCGATACGATCTTCAACCTAGCTCCCTCGCCCGGTGAGCGCGCCAAGGCAGCGCTGGGGCGCCGCAACCTCGTTCTCGTCGGTCTGATGGGGGCCGGCAAGTCGGCGATCGGGCGTCTCGTCGCCCAGCAGCTCGGTCTGCCCTTCATCGACACCGATACCGAGATCGAACGGGTTTCGCGCATGACGATCAGCGAACTCTTTGCCGCCTATGGCGAAGAGGAGTTCCGGGCGCTGGAAACCCGCGTCATCAAGCGGCTCATGCGCTCGGGGCCGCGCGTGGTCTCCACCGGCGGCGGCGCCTTCATCAACGAGAAGACCCGCAAGCAGATCGAGCGCGGGGGGCTCTCCGTCTGGTTGAACGCCGATCTCGACGTCCTTTGGGACCGCGTCAACAAGCGGGACCATCGGCCGCTCCTGAAGACGGAAAACCCGAAACAGACACTCAAGGACCTGATGGACAAGCGGTATCCCATTTATGCACTGGCTGATATCACCGTGCAGTCGCGGGACGAACGCAAGGAGGTGATCGCCGGTGAAGTGCTCACCGCAGTCATCGATCATATCGGCAAGGACAAACGCCCATGACAAAGCTCGAAACGACCGAACGCCTGGTGCATGTGCCGCTGGGCGAGCGCTCCTATGACATCCTGATCGGTCCCGGCCTGATGGCGCGTGCCGGCGGCGAGATCACGAGCCGCATCAAGGGCCGCCGCGCCGCGATCGTGACCGACGAGAATGTGGGTAAGCTTTATCTCGACGGTCTGATGGACAGCCTGCAGACCGACGGCATCGAGGCGGTCTCGGTGACGCTTCCCGCCGGCGAAAAGACCAAGAGCTTCGACAGCCTCACCAATGTCTGCGACGTGCTGCTTGAAGCGCACATCGAGCGTAACGATACCGTGATTGCGCTGGGCGGCGGCGTCATCGGCGATCTCACCGGCTTTGCCGCCGGCATCGTGCGCCGTGGCGTGCGTTTCGTGCAGATCCCGACCTCGCTTCTCTCCCAGGTCGACAGCTCCGTCGGCGGCAAGACCGGCATCAATGCCCGCCAGGGCAAGAACCTGGTCGGCATCTTCAATCAGCCGGACCTCGTGCTTGCCGATACCGATGTGCTCGACACGCTGTCCGAGCGCGAATTCCGCGCCGGTTATGCCGAGGTCGCCAAATACGGCCTCATCGACAAGCCCGATTTCTTCGAATGGCTGGAGACGAACTGGCGCGAGGTCTTTGCCGGCGGCGCCGCCCGCATCGAAGCGATTGCCGTGTCCTGTCAGGCCAAGGCCGATGTGGTCGCCGCCGACGAGCGCGAAAACGGTCGTCGCGCACTGCTCAATCTCGGTCATACCTTCGGCCATGCCCTGGAAGCCGCGACGAAATACGACAGCAGCCGCCTCGTGCATGGCGAAGGTGTTTCCATTGGCATGGTGCTGGCGCATCGCTTTTCGGCGCGGATGAATCTGGCAAGCCCCGATCTTGCAACCCGAGTCGAGGCGCATCTGCGCGAAGTGGGGCTTCCTACCCGCATGGACGAAATCCCCGGCGAGCTGCCACCGACCGAAATCCTGATGGACGCCATCGCCCAGGACAAGAAGGTGAAAAGCGGCAAGCTCACCTTTATCCTGACACGGGGCCTCGGGCAGTCGTTCGTTGCCGATGACGTGCCGGCCTCGGAAGTCGAGCGCTTCATCGAGGAGATGCGCGCACCATGATGGAGATCCAGGCTTTCCTGTCGAACCTGTCGGACTACTGGCTGACGCTTCTCGCCATCCTGGGGCTGATCTGTGCCTCGGCCTTCTTCTCCGGGTCCGAGACGGCGCTGACCGCAACGTCGCGCGCTCGCATGCACAGCCTGGAGGTCAATGGCGACACCCGTGCAGGCGTGGTCAATTTGCTGATCGAGCGGCGCGACCGGCTGATCGGGGCACTTCTGATCGGCAACAACCTGGTCAACATCCTTGCCTCGTCGCTGACCACCAGCCTGTTCCTCGGCCTGCTCGGCGATTCCGGTGTGGCGATCGCCACCTTGTTGATGACCGTGCTTCTGGTCATCTTCTCTGAAGTCCTGCCGAAGAGCTGGGCGATTTCGACGCCTGAGCGTTTTGCCCTGTTCGTGGCGCCTCTCGTTCGACCCTATGTGGCGGTGGTCGGCCCCCTGTCGAGCGTGGTCAACTGGATCGTGCGCAAGCTGCTCGGCATCTTCGGCGTCTCCATTTCCGGTGAGGCTTCGATGCTGTCGGCCCACGAAGAACTGCGCGGCGCGGTTGCGCTGCTCCATCGCGAGGGTGGCGTGGTCAAGGCCGATCGCGATCGTCTGGGCGGCGTTCTCGATCTCGGCGAGCTCGAGGTCTCCGACATCATGATCCACCGCACTGCCATGCGGGCGGTCAATGCCGACGAGCCGCCGGAAGTCGCCATCCGCATCATTCTCGAAAGTCCTTATACGCGCATGCCCGTCTGGCGCGGCGCGACCGACAACATCATCGGCGTCATTCATGCCAAGGACCTGATCCGGGCGCTCGCCGAACCCAATGTCGAACCGCACGACCTCGATATCGTCAAGATCGCCCAGAAGCCGTGGTTCGTGCCCGACACCACCAATCTGAAAGACCAGCTCAATGCCTTCCTGCGCCGCAAGACGCATTTTGCCGTCGTCGTGGACGAATATGGCGAAGTGCAGGGCGTGGTGACGCTGGAAGACATCCTCGAGGAGATCGTCGGCGATATCTCCGACGAGCACGATCTGGAAATCCAGGGCGTGCGTCAGGACAGCGATGGTTCGATCGTGGTCGATGGCGGTGTGCCGATCCGCGATCTCAACCGCGCCATGGACTGGCAGCTGCCGGATGAAGAGGCAACCACCATTGCCGGCTTGGTCATCCACGAATCGAAGACGATCCCGGAAGAACGCCAGGCGTTCACCTTCTACGGCAAGCGCTTCATCGTGTTGAAGCGTGAGAAGAACCGGATCACGCGGCTGCGCATCCGGCCGATCGAGACGACCGAAACTCCGGCCTGACCGTCAGGCTGCGGCCTTACCAGCGGGTAGCTTCGCCCGGTGCTGCGGGTTCGATGGCGAGCGCATGCAGGCCCGCATCGATTTCGGGTTTGAGAAGATCGTTGACCGCCCGGTGACGCGCCAGTCGCGTCATGCCGGCAAAGGCGTCGGAGACGATCCGCACCCGCATATGCGTCTCGCCGGTACCGGTGATGTCAGGCTGATGGCCAGCGTGATGCGCGCTTTCGTCGATCACGACGAGCCTTTCCGGCGCGAAGGTCTCGGTGAGTTTCGCCTCGATCCGGTCGCGGAGGGACATGGGAATTCTCCTGGGCACTGCTTCGGCCAAAGCCCCACAAAGCGCTGAACATTCCCGTTTGTCAATTCTTGTCGCGCCCCTGCCCGCACCCCATAATCACCGCATGAAACTCGACTCGAAATACTTCGATCCGATCCGCACCAAGCGTCGACGGACGGCGGAGCCGGAACAATCCGATCCAACCTGCCAATGGGACGGCTGCAACAAGCCGGGTGCCCATCGCGCCCCCGTGGGTCGTCATGCCGAAGGCCAGTTTTTCCTGTTCTGCTTCGAGCATGTGAAGGAATACAACAAGGGCTACAACTACTTCTCGGGCCTCTCGGACACCGAGATTGCGCGCTACCAGAAAGAGGCGATCACCGGCCATCGCCCCACCTGGACCGTCGGTGTCAACAAGGCTGCCAAATCGAGCCCGATCCACTCGACAATGCGCTCCGGTTCGGCTGCGTCACAGGCGCGCATGAAGGACCCGTTCGGCTTCATCCAGCAGGGTCGCGGCGGCGCCTCGCGCTATCAGGCCGCCGACCGGAAACTCAAGACCTTGGAGGCGAAAGCGCTGGATACGCTTGGGCTTACCGTCAGCGCAACACCGACCGACATCAAGACCCGGTACAAGGAGCTTGTAAAAAAACACCATCCCGACGCAAATGGCGGAGACAGGGCTTCGGAAGAGCGTTTTCGCGCTGTCATTGAAGCCTACAAATTGTTAAAGCAGGCCGGTTTCTGTTAATCCGAACACACAGCAGCGATGAATGCGGCCGGTCGGTGGCGCCCGGCATGGAGAGACGATGAGCAAAATGGATCTTGATATTACCAATCTCCCCGACACCACCGTGTCGGTTCGCGAGGTCTTTGGTATCGACAGCGATATTCGGGTGCCTGCCTATTCCAAGGGTGACGCCTATGTGCCGGACCTCGATCCGGACTATCTTTTCGACCGTGAAACCACGCTCGCCATCCTCGCCGGCTTTGCCCACAATCGTCGCGTCATGGTCTCCGGCTTCCACGGCACCGGCAAGTCGACCCATATCGAGCAGGTCGCCGCCCGCCTCAACTGGCCCTGCGTGCGCGTCAACCTCGACAGCCATGTCAGCCGTATCGATCTCGTCGGCAAGGACGCGATCGTTCTGAAAGACGGCAAGCAGATCACCGAATTCAAGGACGGCATCCTGCCCTGGGCCTATCAGCACAATGTCGCGCTCGTCTTCGACGAATATGATGCCGGTCGTCCGGACGTGATGTTCGTCATCCAGCGCGTGCTGGAATCGTCCGGCCGCCTGACGCTTCTCGACCAGAGCCGCGTCATCCGTCCTCACCCCGCCTTCCGCCTGTTCGCCACCGCCAACACGGTTGGCCTCGGCGACACGACCGGCCTCTATCACGGCACGCAGCAGATCAACCAGGCGCAGATGGACCGCTGGTCGATCGTCACCACGCTGAACTACCTGCCGCATGACAAGGAAGTCGACATCGTCTCGGCCAAGGTGAAGAGCTTCGGCTCGACGGCCGAAGGTCGCGACACCGTCTCGCGCATGGTTCGCCTCGCCGATCTGACGCGCGCCGCCTTCATCAACGGCGATCTCTCGACCGTCATGAGCCCGCGTACCGTCATCACCTGGGCTGAAAACGCCGAGATCTTCGGTGATGTCGCCTTCGCTTTCCGCGTCACCTTCCTCAACAAGTGCGACGAACTGGAGCGTACGCTGGTGGCCGAGCAGTATCAGCGCGCCTTCGGCGTGGAACTCAAGGAAAGTGCGGCCAATATCGTGCTTGGCGCATAAGGACTGAACAGCATGGCAGTGCGGGGCGATAATTCGAAGGCTAAGGCCGGCGGCGTGGTGGACATGGAGCCGATGCGCCGTGCCATCACCGGCTGCGTACGCTCGATCGCGGGCGATCCGCAGGTCGAGGTCGCCTTTGCCAATGAACGTCCGGGTCTCGCCGGCGAGCGCATCCGCCTGCCGGAACTCTCCAAGCGTCCGACGGCGCATGAACTCGCCGTGACCCGTGGTCTCGGCGATTCCATGGCGCTGCGGCTCGCCTGCCACGATCAGAAAATCCATGCCAGCATGGCACCGCAAGGCACCGATGCCCGCGCCATCTTCGATGCCGTCGAACAGGCGCGCGTCGAGGCGCTGGGCTCGATCCGCATGCCCGGCGTCGCCTCCAACATCCAGTCGATGAACACCGAGAAATACGCAAAGGCGAATTTCTCGACGATCAGCCGCCAGGAAGATGCCCCGATCGGCGAAGCCGTCGCCATGCTCGTGCGTGAAAAGCTCACGGGCCAGAAGCCGCCGGAAACCGCCGGCAAGGTACTCGATCTCTGGCGTCCCTTCATCGAGGACAAGGGCGGTGCCGATCTCGACAACCTCGCCTCCGTCATTGAAGACCAGCAGGCCTTTTCCCGTGTGATCCGCCACATGCTCTCGTCCATGGAAATGGCCGAGGACATGGGCGACGAAGAGGAGCAGGGCGAAGACGACCAGTCGACCGACGAGGAGCAGCCGCGCAGCGGCGAGCAGGACCAGGAAAGCGCCGAGGAAGAAGCCGGCCAGGATTCGGCGCCTGCCGAAGACAGCGAAGCCTCGCAGGAACAACTCGACGACGGCGAAATGGATGGTGCCGAGATCTCCGAAGAGGAGATGTCGGACGAAGGCGACGACGACAGCGAAACGCCCGGCGAAATGCGCCGTCCGGCCACCCCCTTCGACGATTTCAACGAGAAGGTCGACTACAAGATCTTCACGCCGGAGTTCGACGAGGAAATCACCGCGGAAGAACTCTGCGACGAGGCTGAGCTTGAGCGGCTGCGCGCCTTCCTCGACAAGCAGCTCGCCCATCTGCAGGGTGCCGTCGGCCGGCTCGCCAACCGGCTGCAGCGCCGACTGATGGCGCAGCAGAACCGCTCCTGGGATTTCGACCTCGAAGAGGGTTACCTCGACCCGGCGCGCCTGACGCGCCTGATCATCGATCCCATGCAGCCGCTCTCCTTCAAGAAGGAGAAGGACACCAAGTTCCGCGACACCGTCGTGACGCTGGTCATCGACAATTCCGGCTCGATGCGCGGCCGCCCGATCACGGTTGCCGCTTCCTGCGCCGACATTCTCGCCCGCACGCTCGAGCGCTGCGGCGTCAAGGTCGAGATCCTCGGCTTCACGACCAAGGCCTGGAAGGGCGGGCAGGCACGCGAGAAATGGCTTGCCGGCGGCAAGCCGCCAGCGCCCGGCCGCCTGAATGATCTCCGCCACATCATCTACAAGTCGGCGGACGCCCCCTGGCGCCGGTCGCGCCGCAATCTCGGCCTGATGATGCGCGAAGGCCTGCTCAAGGAAAACATCGACGGTGAAGCGCTGATGTGGGCGCATAACCGTCTGATCGGCCGCCGCGAGCAGCGCAAGATCCTGATGATGATTTCCGACGGTGCCCCTGTCGACGATTCGACGCTGTCGGTGAACCCTGGCAACTATCTCGAACGCCACCTGCGCGCCGTCATCGAGCAGATCGAGACGAAGTCGCCGGTCGAGCTTCTTGCCATCGGCATCGGCCACGATGTCACCCGCTACTATCGCCGCGCCGTCACCATCGTGGATGCCGACGAACTGGCTGGCGCGATGACCGAACAGCTCGCTTCGCTGTTCGAAGACAAGTCGACGGGTGGCACGGGACGGGCGCGTCTGCGTGCCTGAGCGCGGTCGGCTTCGTCGTTTCACGTCTCATCTGGCGTTGAGTGCCTGCGTGGCGCTTTTGGCCGCCTGCTCCAAACCGGCGGATATTCCTGCCGGCGAAACCCTTGCGATCCCCGTTGAAAGTAGTGCCTTCGTCGATCTCGACGGGGTGACGACGGCGCTTGGCGGCGCACCCAAGCTAGCGCCCGGCCTTACCTTCCTCGGCGGCATGGAGCTATCCTCCCCCGAGCCGCTGTTCGGTGCCTTCTCCTCGATCCGTTTCCGGGACAAGGAGCGTTTTCTCGGCGTTTTCGATACGGGCTATTTCATCGAAGGGCGCATCACGCGCGATGGCACTGGCCGCCTGGCCGGTCTGTCAGATGTCCGTCTCGCCCCCTTGCTCGATGCCGACGGGCGGATCAGTCCGTCCAAGTATCTGGTCGATGCGGAAAGCCTGGCGCTCGATGGAGACCGCGCCTATGTCGGCTTCGAGCAACGCCACCGCGTTGTTGCCTATTCACCCGTGTCAGATCTCGGCCAGGCGCGACCCTCGGCCCCGCTGCCGCTCCCATTCGATGTTACCCGGCTGCGCAGCAATGGCGGGATCGAGGCTCTTGTATTGTCGCCAACCGCCAGCCCGCTTGCCGGCGCGCTCCTTGCGCTCTCGGAGAAGAGCGTGGACGAGAACGGCAACAATTACGCCGGCATACTCTCTGGCCCGCTTCAGGGCGAGTTCCGTGTCAAGCCGCATGATGGCTTCGAGATCACCGACGGCGCCTTCCTGCCTGATGGCGACCTGTTGCTGCTGGAGCGTCGCTTCTCGATCGCGACCGGCGTCGGCATGCGTCTGCGACGCATCGCGGGCGCCACAATCCGCCCCGGTGCCGTGGTCGATGGTGAAATCATCTTCGAAGCCGACAACCGCTCGCAAATCGACAATATGGAAGGCATGGATGCGATCGTCGCCGAGGACGGCTCAATCCATCTGATCGTCGTCTCTGATGACAACCACTCCATCCTGCAGCGGACGCTGATGCTGGAATTCCGGCTGGCAAACTAGAACGGCTGGAAGACTTCGTTAACGCCGTTTGACCGTTGTTAATTCGGCGCCATCCATGGCTCTTGCGCCGCTCCCTCGCTGCGGCGATAGTTCCGATACCGAGGCAAGCGACGAGCCCATCTTGAGCGACACCGGCGCAGATATCCTTGTCAGCCAGTCCATCCCCGCACCGCTGAGGATTGTGTTCGCCGTGGTGTCCGCCGCGCTTGCAATCCTGATGGTCACCGAACTGTCGCCCGGGCTCTGGCCGATTTCGCTTGTCACACCCTTTTTTGCGGTGATCGTCGGTGGCGGCCTTGTCGTGCTGGCCGGGCTCTTCCTGACTGCGGTCACAGGCCCTGGTGAGACCTGGCATTTCCGGCCCGGATTGGTTGAGATCGATCAGCGTCTTCTGACGGCCCGACAGGTCTTCGTCGTGGAGCCGGGACCGGGGGATTGCCGGATCCTTCGACAGGAAATCAGCGATTCCGCGCCGAGCTGGCACATCGTCATCGATCGCGCAGCCGCGCCTATGACGGTGCCAGGCGATCTCCTGGAGCGCGCCGCTACTTGGCTCATTTCGTCTGCGCGCAAAAGGCAGGGGCCCGGTCTCGTCTCACCGGGATTTGGTTCGGAGCAAGCGGCCGAGGAGGCGCTGGCACTGCTTCTGGCGAAAGGCGTGACGGTGTCTTCGGACACGGTCTCCTGACAAGAAAAAGGCGGGATCTTCACCCCGCCTGTTCTTCCCATTCGTCTGGCTTGCCGGTCCCGCTTGATCAGGCGGTCCGTTCGACCTGCGGCATTGGGCGCAGTACGCTCATCAGCGCGCCATAGGGCAGTAGCATCACCACGCCGATCAGCATCTTCACGCTGAAGTCGGCCATCGCCCAGGAGATCCAGCGCGGCGCTTCCGCGCTCATCACTCCGAGGATCGGGGCTGCAGAAATGGCGAAGTCGTCATTCGGGCCGATGAAGCCGAAGACCGGGGCGAAGGAGAGCGAGAAGAAGATCACGGTGTCGAGCACCGAGCCGATCACCGAACCCATCAGCGGCGCCTTCCACCAGGACTGACGGCGCAGCCGGTTGAAGACGGAGATGTCGAGCAGCTGGCCGACCAGGAAGGCGGAGCCGGAGGCGACAGCGATGCGCGGGGTTGCCAGCAGAACGGAGAGGATGACGCCGGCGATGAAGCCGACAAAGACCACCTTGCGGGCAGCCGTCGGGCCGAACTGACGGTTGGTCAGATCCGTGACGAGGAAGGCGACCGGATAGGTGAAGGCGCCGAAGGTCAGGAGATCGGCGAGATTGATGTTGCCCAGCGTTCCCTGCAGCGGAAACTGCACGAGGAAGTTCGAGGCGACGACCACGATCGTCATGAGAAGGCTGTAGGCGATAAAATAGCGTGCGCTCAGCATTTTTTTATCCTGGGTGATGCCACCAGTTGGAGGGACAATACTGTTTGTTCGAAAGGATCACGATATCGGCCGTTTGACGGCCATCATGTTCCCAAACGAAAAGGCTTGCCCGGATGCCCGGCCAAGCCTTGCTCGTTCAATGACCGAAAGCGTTTATTACGCGGCTTCGGCGGTCTTCTTGGCGATCTGGCGGCGCAGCAGACGGGCGCGCATGCTCAGTTCGTTTTCGGAAGCCTTGAGAAGGAAGGCGTCGAGGCCACCGCGATGCTCGACCGTGCGCAGGGCAGCAGCCGAAACGCGCAGACGGAAACGCTGGTTGAGAGCGTCCGAGATCAGCGTGACGTCGCACAGGTTCGGCAGGAACCGGCGCTTGGTCTTGTTGTTCGCGTGGCTTACATTGTTGCCCGACTGGACGCCCTTGCCGGTCAATTCGCAACTGCGGGACATGGTACACCTATTGTTTTTCTAGGCCATCGCATCGCTACCGGGCAAATGCCGGTGAGGCAATCCAACAGCGTCTGATTGGAAAGTTGCGGTTCTATAGTCAGTGAGAACCGGCCCGTCAAGCCAAACCTTGGATTTTCCCGGCTGACGCCCGTTCTTACGTTATTTTGTTGCCATAGTCCAACGGCATGTATGCGCCTATATCCACGCCGAAGCCCCGGCGTTGTCCCATATGGAGATGGTGTCCTTGCGTCGAACCGGTCTCGCCCTTGCTTCCCTTCTCGTTCTCTCGGCCTCCGCGTCGGCGGCCGACTACCGCTATGACACCGCCTACAGCGTCTCGCTCGGCATCCTGCCGATCGCCCGGCTCACCTTCCGAACGGAGGTGAAGAACGACCGGTACGAGATTTCGGGCCGGTTCCGCTCTTCGGGGCTTGTCGATATCGTGCGCGAGGTTTCTGCGGACAGCAGCGTCTCCGGAGTCTTTGCCGGCAACCGTTTGCAGCCCGATCTCTACCGGCTCGATTACACGAGCGGCAAGAAGAAGAGCCACTATACGATTACCTACGGCAATGGCAGCGCTATCGACACGAAGGTCGAGCCACCGCCGAAGCCGAGGCCGCAGTCCTGGGTTCCGGTCACCGATGCCGACCTCAAGTCCGTTCTCGATCCGATCGGGGCTCTGCTGATTTCCGGCGATGGCGATGTCTGCTCCCGCACTTTGCCGATCTATGACGGCGAAAGCCGCATGGATCTGGTGCTGTCGCCTGTCGGCAATGCGCCGTTCACCGCCGGCAAGGCGCGTGGCGAGGCGATTGTCTGCTCCGTCCGCTACGTGCCGGTCTCCGGTTACAAGAAGGGACGCAAGGACATCGAGTATCTGAAGTCGGTCACGGGCATGGAGATCTGGTTTGCCAAGACCGCGACGCTGAAGCTATATGCTCCTGTCTATGCCAAGATCCCGACCCGCTACGGCACGGTGCATGTCTCGGCCGAGGCATTTGACGGGTAAAGCAGGGGGCAGACCCCGTGACAGGGGTTGTGCATGAAGACCAAGGCAACGCTGATCGGTTTCACCGCGATTCTGATGTGGTCCTTCCTTGCCCTGATGACGGCCGCCTCCGGCACGATGCCGCCCTTCCAGCTGTCGGCGATCACCTTTGCCATCGGCAGCCTGCCGGGCCTCGCCCTGTTCGCCGCGCGGCCCGAACGCCTGCAGTCGTTGCGCCAGCCCCCCAAGGTCTGGCTTGCCGGCGTCGGCGGCCTGTTCGGCTATCACTTCCTCTATTTCACCGCGCTTCGAAACGCACCGGCCGTTGAGGCTGGACTGATTGCCTATCTCTGGCCCCTGCTGATCGTCGTGGGGTCGGCACTTTTGCCGGGTGAAAAGCTCGGCTGGCACCATATCGTCGGCGCCATCGCCGGGCTTGCCGGCACCGCGCTGATCGTTGCCAAAAACGGTCTCGCCTTCGATCCGGCCTACAGCCTCGGTTATGTCGCCGCCTTCCTCTGTGCTTTCACCTGGGCGGCCTACTCGCTGATCAGCCGCAAGTTCGAGGCCGTGTCGACCGATGTCGTCACCGGCTTCTGCCTTGCGACGTCCATCCTGTCGCTCGTCTGCCATCTCGGCCTCGAAACCACCGTCTGGCCCGAAACGGCGACACAGTGGGTCGCCGTGGTCGGGCTTGGCCTCCTGCCGGTCGGACTTGCCTTCTATGTCTGGGACTATGGCGTCAAGAACGGCGACATCCAGATCCTCGGCGCATCGAGCTATGCAGCCCCGCTGCTTTCGACCCTGATCCTGATTATTTTTGGGTTTGGTGATATTAGCGCCAGAATTGGCCTCTCCTGTGTCTTAATCACCGGTGGTGCCATGCTTGCTGCCAAGGATATGGTGCTGCGCAAGAAGGATGTGGCGAGCTAGGCGGAGGTGCAATGGACAGTGCGACCGGCATTCTAGCGCTTTCGGTCGCACTCGGCGTCAGCTACCATTGGATCCTGTCGCGGGAGAAGACCCTGCTGCGCGCCGTCTGGAAGACGCTGCCGGTTACCCTTCTGTCGGTCTATGCCCTTGGCGTCGGCGCTCACCCCCTGCTTGTCGCCGCCTTGGTGTTCGGCGCGCTCGGCGATCTCTCGCTCGCGTTCGAAGGCGATCGAGCCTTTATCGGCGGTGTCACAGCCTTCCTTCTCTCGCATCTCGCCTATCTGGGTCTGCTCGCCGGTGTCACCGATCTCAGCCTGGTGCAGGCTGAACCCTGGCGCCTTGTCTGCGGCCTGATCGTTGCCGGCATCACGGTGGGCGTGCTTGTGCGGATCTGGCGGCCGGCGGGTGTCATGGCCTGGCCCATCGCGATCTATGTCGTGGTTTTCATGCTTCTGGTCTGGATGACACTCGGGCTCGAAAATCCCTTCGTCTTCGTCGGGGCCGCGCTTTTCATCCTGTCCGACATCATCCTGAGCATCCGGAAATACTGGACCGGGCCAGACCACCCGATCGACGGGGTGGCTGCGCATGTGGTCTGGGTGACCTATTACGCCGCCCAGCTGATCCTCACACTCACCCTCGTCCGCGTCTGATGCGGTCTCAGCGGCCGGGTGCCCAGCCGGGCGGGGCCATTTCGAAGACGGAGAAGTCGAAGCCGGGTGCCACAGTGCAGCCAACCAGCGTATAGGCACCCAGGCTTTCGGCAGACTGCCATTCATCCGCCTCGATGATCGCCTGGGGCCGTTCGCCGGCGAGGATGTCAGGGCCAAGCCGCACGGTCTCCTGCGTCACTCCGTCCTTCGAGCGGTGCAGGGCGAGTGCGGCGCCGGCGTAATAATGCCAGGCTTCCGAGGCATCGCGCACCCTGTGCCAATGCGAGCGCTCGCCGGCCTCCAGCAGATAGTAGATCGCCGTCGAATGGCCGCGCGGGCCACCATTCGCATCACGAAAGGTCTGGATATACCAGCCACCCTCGGGATGGCGCTGCATGCCGAGAGCCTCGATGATGTCTTTTGCCTGCATCAGAAATTGTCCTTGCGCTTGCGGATCTCGGCGAAGACCTCGTCATTGGCCGCCGTTTCCATGCCGAGGTTCCGGCGGATGTCCGGATCGCCGGCCCGCAGGAAGGGATTGGTCTCCTTTTCCAGCCCGATCGTCGTCGGGATGGTGAAGTCGCCGCGCTTTCGCTGCGCCTCTATCACCTCGGCGCGCGTCTTCAGCCGCGTGTTGTCCGGGTCGATGGTGAGCGCGAAGCGGGCGTTGGAGAGCGTGTATTCGTGGCCGAAATAGACGATCGTCTCGTCGGGCAGCGCTGCCAGTTTCTGCAGCGAATGCCACATGTCCATGGCCGAGCGCTCGAAGAGCCGGCCGCAGCCGAGTGCAAACAGCGTGTCGGCGGCAAAGAGCAGCATGTCTTCAGGCAGATAGTAGCAGATGTGACCCGCCGTGTGGCCCGGTGTCTCGATGACACGCACCGGATGGGTGCCGAACATGAATTCGGTGCCATCGCCGACGGTGCGGTCGATGCCGGGAATGGCGACCGCTTCATTGAGCGGACCGATGATCTCGCAGCCATAGGCTTCCTTCAGCGCGAGGTTCGCCTCCACATGGTCGCCATGATGATGGGTGGTGAAGATGTGGGTGATGGCCCAGCCGCGCTTCGCCGCCGCCGCCTGGATCGGCGCCAGTTCCGGCGCGTCGATGCAGGCCGTCAGCCCGGATTCCGGGCAGTGGAGCAGCACGCCGAAGTTGTCGCTTCGACACTGGAAGACCTCGATCTGCAGTGATTTCATTGTTGTACCGTTTCTTGTCCCGCCTCTTTGGCGCGAATGTAGCCTGTTGCGCCTTGAGTTCCAATCGCCGGCTGCTAACAATAAGTTCATGCATGTCGATATCGTCGATCTACGCCAGTTTTATTACACCATGCTCGGGCGTGTGGCTGAGCAGTCGATTGCACTGGCATTGTCGTCCGTCTGGGCCCGTCTGCCGCAGGAGCGCCTCGTCGGCCTTGGATACTGCATTCCCTTCCTTGAGCGCTTTCGCGCCGATACCGAACGCACCATGGCCTTCATGCCGGCAGGCCAGGGTGCCGTGAACTGGCCCGTGGGCGAGCCGTCCGCCACCACGCTGGTCTTTGAAGAAGAACTGCCGCTGCCCGACAGTTCCGTCGACCGGGTGCTGATGGTGCACTCCCTGGAATTCGCTGAGAACCCGCGTGAGACATTGAAGGAAATCTGGCGGGTGCTGGCGCCCGGCGGACGCCTCGTCATCGTCGTGCCCAACCGGCGCGGCGTCTGGGCCCGCATGGAGCACACACCCTTCGGCTCGGGTCGACCCTATTCGCGCGGCCAGCTGACGGCGCTCTTGCGCGAGACCAATTTCACCCCCGGCGCCTCGGCCGAGGCGCTGTTTTTCCCACCGTCCAAGATCCGCGCGATCCTCCGGCTCCGGCGCGGCTTCGAACGGGTCGGACGCATCCTCTGGCCAGCCTTTTCCGGCGTCATCGTTGTGGAGGCGCAGAAGCGTCTCTATCAGGGCCTGCCGGTCGCCTCGCGCGCCTCACGCCGCGTCTTTGCGCCCGTGCTCGCGCCGCAGGGCATCCCGACGACGCGGAGCCGGCCGCCGCAGCCGTGACCGGCTCTGCGCAAGAGCCTCCCGTGCCCGTCCGCCTCGACAAACCGCCGTTTCCGCTTTATTGCCAGCGCGGTAAAGGACACCCGGTCGCCCCGTGTCCTCAAAGCGAATTCATGGAACTGCGCTGATGTCTGAAATCCTGTTCGACCGCATCGTCCTGATCGGTATCGGCCTGATCGGCTCCTCGATTGCCCGCGACATCAAGAAGCTCGGGCTCGCCCGCGATGTCGTCATCTCGACGCGCAGCGCCGAGACGCTGAAGCGCGCGGAAGAGCTGGACCTCGGCACGGCCTATACGACCTCGTCTGCAGATGCCGTGAAGGACGCCGATCTCGTGATCGTCTCCGTGCCCGTGGGAGCATCAGAGGCCGTGGCGCAGCAGATCGCCCCGTATCTGAAAGCCGGCGCGATCGTCACCGATGTCGGCTCGACCAAGGCCTCCGTCATCGCTCAGATGGCGCCGCATATGCCTGATAATGTCCATTTCATCCCCGGCCATCCGCTCGCCGGCACCGAAAAATCCGGCCCGGATGCCGGTTTCTCCGGCCTGTTCAAGGGGCGCTGGTGCATCTTCACGCCGCTGCCGGACACGGACCGCGCTGCGCTCGACCGGTTGAGTGCCTTCTGGATCGCGCTGGGCTCGATGATCGACGAAATGGACCCGCAGCACCACGACAAGGTGCTGGCGATCGTCTCGCACTTGCCGCATATCATCGCCTACAACATCGTCGGCACGGCCGATGACCTGGAAACGGTGACGGAATCGGAAGTCATCAAATACTCCGCCTCGGGTTTTCGCGACTTCACCCGTCTCGCCGCGTCCGATCCCACCATGTGGCGGGATGTCTGCCTGCACAACAAGGATGCGATCCTGGAAATGCTGGCGCGGTTTTCCGAAGATCTCGCCTATCTGCAGCGGGCGATCCGCTGGGGCGAGGGCGACAAGCTGTTCGAGCTTTTCTCCCGCACACGCACGATCCGCCGCTCGATTGTCCAGGCGGGCCAGGACGTGGATTCCCCGGACTTCGGCCGCCACGCCCTCGACAAGTGATGCCTGTGTCGCTCCTGCTCAGAGCCATTCCAGCGAAAGTGGAGACCGGTTTCGCGCCCGGAATTGCTTGATAACAAAGAGATAGATCATTTCAGTGTTTCCGTGAAATACGGAAATCATCTAAAGCGGTGGGAGCTGGCCGAGCGGAATGAAGCCAAGGGAGGCGACGCCGTTCTGGATGGTGATCTCGGCCGAGCCGTCGTCCTTGCCGAGCGTCAGAACCCGCAGCACCTTGGCGAGGTCGTCAAAGGTTTCTTGCTGGTCCGGATAGGCGGTTTTCAGGGTATCCCTCCAGGCGCGGATCTTTTCGATCTCCACCCGGATCGAGCCGGAAATCAGGCCGTCATTGCCCACCGAAAAGGGGCCGCGCAGGGTCAGCACCCGTCCTTCTCCCGCGTCGACCACCATGCGTCGCAGCTCGCCCTTGGTGCCGTAGAGCTCCTGGCGATGGGCAAGGCGTGGATCGAGAAGACCGCCCCGATCGGCAAAGGTCGCGTCGATGCTCGCAGAGACCGGGGGCAGCGCAATCGCCGTTCCGTTTACAGCCACCACGGTATCGTTGATCAGCGCCGCATAGTCGAGATTGCCCTCGTTCTGGCGCACATGCGATTCCAGATGCGGGGTCGTCACTTCGATCTGCAGCCCCGTCACCGTCGAGGTCACCTTGGTCTTCAGATCCGTCCATTCCATCGAGCTGCGCTGCAGGCCTGAGAAACCAGCGCGGAAGCTTGCGCGCAGATCGCTCCATTCCAGCGTCGAATTGAAGCCGAGAGCAGAGCGGACTTCCGCCGGCCCGTCCATTTCCCAGACCACCTGACCTGGATTGTAGACCTGGGCGGCGGCGCGCACGGGACCGGATGAAGCGGATATGCCCTGGAAATTGTCGTCGAAGGACAGGCGGTCGCAGTTCAGCCGGAAGCGGAAGGGATAACCGCCCATGGTGGCATTTTCGCAATTGGCACTGACGCCTGCCGGATTTCCGCCGGAAAAGAAGCCTGTGATGCGGTTTCGCAAAAATTCGGCGGCAAAATGCCAGGCCACGCTATAGACAGCGATGAAGAGGACGATCAAAAGGCCGAGCAGCAGCACCTTGCGACTGGTCGGGCTTTGCGGCGCTGTCGACGGCACGGCCATGGAAGTCTCCTCGCTGCGAGTTTTTCTGTTTCTTGGATTGGCCTGCGATATGGACGAATTTTGGGTCTTTGGCTACGGCTCGCTGATGTGGAACCCGGGCTTTCCCTATGAGGAAAGGCTGACCGCTCGCCTCGGTGGATATCGCCGTTCGCTCTGCGTACGTTCCTATGTCCATCGCGGCACCCAGGAGCGACCTGGCCTCGTGCTCGGCCTCGATCGCGGTGGCTCGTGCAAGGGCGTCGCGTTTCGCGTCTCTGCCCAGACTTGGCCCGAGACACTCGCATACCTGCGTGAGCGCGAACTGGTGACTAGCGTCTATCTCGAACGCTTCGTGCGTCTGGCGCTTGCCGACGGGCGCCAGGTCCAGGGGCTCACTTACGTCATCGACCGTGCACATCCACAGTATGCAGGCGCCGCCACGGTCGATGAGGCCGCGCGCGTCGTGCATGGCGCGGTCGGCCGCTCGGGTGCCAATCCGGTCTATGTCGCCAACACCGTCGAACACCTGCGCGAACTTGGCATTCGCGACCAGTGGCTCGAAAGCGTCGTTGCCGCTATCGCAACCCTCGACCAGCCCGGCTGACATCCAACTCGCTCAGGCCGCGCCCAGTTCCTTCAGCCGCTGCACTGCCGTTGGCGGCAGGGGCAGCTTCGGATTGTCGCGCGCCGTCTGCACCAGCAGTTCGTCGCTCGCCTGTTCCAGATCATGCAGCAGCTTGTCGTGGAAGGCGTCCGGGTCCATCCCCGGCTGGATCGCGGGCAGGATGCGCACGGTGAAATGGCCGGGGAAACGGAGGAACTTGCGCCGCGGCCAGAAGAGGCCTGGATGCATGGCGACCGGCACCACGGGAACGTTTAGGTCGCGATAGAGGCGTGCGATCCCGTATTTGTATTCCGGCGGAGCGCCGGGCGGCCTGCGTGTTCCCTCGGGATAGATGATCAGCTGGCGTCCGGTCGCCATTTCCAGCTTGGTCCGCTCGATCACCTGAGCCATGACCTTGCCCTTGGCGCCGCGGTTGACGGGGATCATGCGCTGCTTGGCAATGTACCAGCCGAAGATCGGGATCCAGGTCAACTCGCGCTTGAGGATGTAGACCGGGTCGTCCAACCAGGGCAGCAGCGCATAGGTGTCCCAGAAGGACTGATGCTTCGGTGCCAGGATGTAACCGCCCTTGGGAATGTTCTCGAGGCCCTCGACCGTGAAGGTCGTGCCGACGATCGTCTTCATCAGCCAGTGGTTGGCTTTCGCCCAGTTCTTCGGAATGAAGTAGGCACGCTTGCGCGGCAGCAGGAAGTAGATCGGCGACAGGACAATCATCCGGAGGATGAGATTGGCATAAAAGGCGGTGTTGAACAGGATGGAACGGAAGGCAATCATGAAGGGGCTCTCTCGACGTGCAGGTCGTGCTTAGACCAAAAGCGTCGCCAGCAAAAGCAGAAGAGCGCGAAGAGGCGTCAGGAGTTGCGGCCAGATTCGGTGATTTCGCCATCGGGCCGCAGTCCCTGATCGCGACTCCAGCCGGTGATGCCCCTGACATAGGCGATGATGGTCTTGCCGTATTCGAACAGCATGGTGCGCATGGCGTCTGGTTCGCTGTACCAGGCCCGTGTCTTCAGATCGGACGCAACGACCGGATAACCGACGAATTCCGTGCCGGGGTCGCTGCGCCGCAGTTCCATGAGGCTGCGGGAAAGGTGATAGTTGCTGGTGACGACCAGCACCGAGCGATAGCCCTTGTCGCGGATCCACGATGCCGTCTCATTGGCGTTGCCGATCGTGTCGATCGCGGAGTAGCCGATGTCGACGCAGCAGTTGAAGATGTCAGGCGAGGCGCGGGTCGCGCGGCGGATCTGGCCCGCTGTCGTCCGCGGATTGACGCCTGAAATCAGCAGCCGCTTGCCGTAACCCCGCTTCAACAGGTCGATCGCCTGCTCGATCCGCTGATAGCCTCCGGTCAGGACGACGATCGCATCGGCCTTGGCGACCTCCGGCGGGCGCATATTGGTGACCTGATCGGCAAAGACGAGGAAGCCGGCGACAACGGCCGCAATCAGCAGCAAAACCAGGATGCCGCCATAGCGCAGCACCCGCCGGATGATGCCACGGCGGGCAAATAGTCCGGTGTTCTGGCCGCGCAATGGCTCGTTCTGCGTCATCCGGTTCATGGTCTTCGTCCGAGAATCGCCGGGATTTCCCACACGGAACAGGCGGCTTTAAGGCGAGTCAACACATGAGATGTCATCAGTCATCCAGCAGCCCGTCGGTGCGGGTCGGGTCCGAGCGGATGAGGTCGATTTCGTAGATCGTGCGCATGACCGTGATCCGCGCCGTGATCGTCGTCAAAAGGGCAATCACGATCATCGTGGCGAAGATGCCGAGATAGCCCGCCCAGCCGATGGTAAAGGTACCGAAGAGCGCCGTTGCCTGGTCGCTTTCCGGCGTTGCCAGCGACCGGCTCTGCCAGAAACTGGCGACGGCAAAGAGACCCGCTGCCAGCACGCCGCCGGCTGCCGCACCCTTGAGGCTGATCTTCAGGAAGTGCTTCTGGAATTCCTGCGCCACGAAGCTTCCCTCGGCGCCGACGAAATGCAGGACCTCGATGATGTGGCGGTTGCCCGAGAGCGCGCCGCGCGTCGCAAACACCACTGTCAGCACCATGGCGGTGAAGACGAGGATCAGCACGCCGGCGCCGATCATCACGGTCGTGCGGGCCATCTGAACCAGCCGGTTCACCCAGGTACGATGGTCGTCGAGAAAGGCCTGCGGCACCTCCTCTTTCAACAGCGCACGCATCGCCTCGAAATCCGGCGGATTGCTCTCGTCGATGGTGACGACGATCAGCCGTGGCACCGGCAGGTCCTCGAGATTGAGGCCGGTGCCGAGCCATGGCTCGAGCAGGCGGGCCGTCGCGCTGTCGTCCATGATCTGGCCGTCACGCGTGCCGACAAAGGTGAGCGCCAGATCGCGTGCCTTGACGAGTGCTGCGCCCATGTCCAGCCCGTCCTCGGGCTTGATCTGGATGGTGATCTCGCGGGAGATCTGGCTCTGCCAGCCGGTCGCGGTGGCGCGCACCATGGAGACGGCGCCGAGCGTCAGGCAGGCGAGGAAGGCCATGATGGCGATCACAACCATCAGCGCATTGCCCTGGATGTTCGAGGGCGGCAAGATCGGCGCGGTGGGCCGCACCGTCATCTCGACGCGGCGCTTCGGCTGTTTCTGCTCGGGCGGGGTCTGGTCATTCATAGATGTCGAGCCGCCCGTCGGTGAGGATCATGCGCCGCGCATCGACCTGGTCCATCAAGGCGAGATCATGGGTCGCGATGATCACGGCGGTTCCCAGCCGGTTGAGTTCGAGGAAGAGGCTGAGCAGGCGTCTCGCCATCGGCGGGTCGACATTGCCGGTCGGCTCGTCGGCCAGCAGGATTTCCGGCCGGTCGATCAGGGCGCGGGCAATCGCGACGCGCTGCTTCTCGCCGCCCGAGAGCACCGGCGGCAGCACGTTGATGCGCTCGCCAAGCCCGACCCATTTCAGAAGCTCGATCACATCCTGCTTGTAGCTCTGCTCCTCCTTGCCGCGCACCCTCAGCGGCAACGCCACATTCTCATAGGTGGTGAGATGCTCCAGCAGTCTAAAATCCTGGAAGACGATGCCGACGCGGCGGCGCAGCATCGGAAGCTCGGCGCGGGGAATGCGGGTGATGTCGCGGCCGAAGCTGCGGATCAGTCCACGCGTCGGCTGCAGCGACATGAACAGCAGGCGCAGCAGTGTCGTCTTGCCGGCGCCGGATGGGCCGGTCAGGAACTGGAACGAGCCTTTCGGTACGTCAAAGGTGACGTCGCGGAGAATCTCCGGTCCCATCCCATAACGCAGGCCGACATTTTCGAAGTGGATCAACGGCTGGGCCCAGTCTGACGTGTCCGAGGTCTGGGGCTCGTAAACGAGGATCGTCAACGGCCGGTAAACGCATGCGGGGAAAGCGGTGCTTTGAGGCCATCTTTCCGAAGCATTAACCATTTGAATTTACGTCTGGTGTGGATTCGTTTCAACCGCCGAGTTTCGGAGTGCCCGAATTTGGCTGTGCGAAAGGTCCGATCCATGCGTGCATTCCGCAATCCGTCGCAGGCTGCCATTCCCGAGGCGGACCTCCTGCCGCCGGATCGCGCGCGTCGCAAGCTTGACCGCAGCACGACCCGCCTCTCCAATACCGATGTCATCGACGCGCAATTCGTTGTGTTGCGCGACATGCCGAAGGATGCGCCCGGTCTCCGGGTGAGCGAATTCGTCTCTCCGGTCGCCGAACTGCAGACCCGCATCCGAACCGCCTTCGCCTCCGCCGAGAGCCGGCTGCAACGTCTGTCGGACATGTCCTTCGCCGTCATCGTCGCGCTCGCTTTCGTGTCTGTCTTTTCGCTCGCCGGTCAGTTTCTCCTCCAAAGCGCAGCGCATCCGGAACTTGAGGCCCGCCCGCTGGATCTCACCCATGTGAACCTGACGCCGCAGGACAAAGACGGCATGCGTGTGCTGCTGATCAGCGCCATCGTCGAGAACCGGACGGACCGCGAGGTCGCGTTGCCGCGCGTGCGGGCGGATCTGCTCGTCGGCGGACAGGTCGTCGCCAGCACCTATGTCGAACCGCCCGTAGCCGCGCTTCAAGGCGGGCAGAGCCGTGGATTGGCCGCCCGCCTCCAGCATCCTGGGGGAAAAACGCCGGAACTCCGGCTTTCCTTCGAAGATGCGGGTGCCTGACGCATTCGACTGTGCTAATGGCAGTGCCTTTCCGGCGGTGCTTGCCGGGTGAGGCCAGTTCCGGCCCGCATCAAGGAGACCGCCATGCCCGTCGTTCGCGGAAAGAACATCGAACCGCTTTTCACACCTGAGCAGATTGATACGCGCAATCGTGAACTGGCGTCAGAGATCATGAAGGGGCCCTGCGAGGACCTGCTGGTCATTTCCGTGCTCAAGGGCTCCTTCATCTTCGCTGCCGATCTCATTCGGGCGTTGCATCACGTGGGGCTCGCGCCTGAAGTCGAGTTCATCACCCTGTCCAGCTATGGCACAGGCACGGTGTCGCAGGGCGTCAAGATCATCAAGGACATCGACAGTGACGTGAAGGGCCGCAATGTGCTCCTGATCGACGACATTCTGGAGTCCGGCCGCACGCTGCTGTTCGCCAAGGAACTGATGTATCAGCGGGGTGCCGCAAATGTCACGATCGCTGTGCTCCTCGACAAGAAAGTGAAGCGAAAAGAACAATTTGAGGCTGATTACGTCGGCTTCGAATGCCCCGATTATTTCGTCGTCGGCTATGGCATGGATGTGGCCTATGCCTTCCGCGAACTGCCCTTTGTCGGTGTCGTCACCGGCGACGCCTGAGCCGTCCCAAAGTGCGACATCCTTTCTGATCGGGGAAGAGACTTGTTAACCATGGCGCCGGACTGATGGTCCGGCGTTTACCACTCGACAAGGAAAGTCTGGTGATTTGCCTGCCTGAACAGTGAATCCATGATGGAGGCAGATTTCAACCATGGCGAGAATTCTTATCACCGAAGACGAAGACTCGCTGCGTTCCTTCGTCGCTCGCGCCCTTCGCCTGGATGGCCATGAAACCCATGAGGCCGCCGATGGCGCCGAGGGTCTGGAGAAACTCGCCGAGGCGGATTACGATCTCCTCCTCTCGGATATCCGCATGCCCGTCATGGACGGCATCGAGCTTGCCCACCGCGCCTCGTCCGATTTCCCCGACATGAAGATCCTGCTGATGACCGGCTATGCCGAACAGCGCGAACGGGCCGATGATCTCGCCTTGAAGATCGTGGACGTGGTCTCGAAACCCTTCGCGCTTCCGGATATCCGCAGCGCCGTCGCGCGGGCCCTTGCCGGCTGAGTTTTTTCGAAATGATCGACACGCTGAGCGCCGCCTCGTCCATGACGCAGGCGGCATTCTGTTGACGGCAACGGGGAAAGCGCCCCGTTCTTTCCCTCACTGAATATCCAGCAACCGCTCCAGATAGCGCCGCTCGATCTCCGGGCTTGCGTTCTGGCCAAGCTTCTCGCGGATCGCCTCCAGGATTTCGCGGGCGCGCTGCACGTCGATCTCGTCGGGCACCTTCACCCGCTCACCGAAGTCAGGGCCATTGGTGGCGCGCGGGCGGCCGAGCGGATCGCGGCCGTCCTGGTTGCCCTGACCCTGGCCCGTCTGTTGCCCCTGACCCTGCTGGCCCTGCATGGCCTGCATCATCTGGTTCATCATGTCGCGCGCGCCCTGGCGCAGGGCTTCCATGGCGCGGCCCTGGCCCTGCACGGCGCGGTCGCCCTGGCTCTTGCCCAAGGCTTCACCGGCGCCTTCCATTTCCTTCTGCGCCTCGCCAAAGCCCTTGCCTGGCTGCATGCCGAGGCCCTTGAGGCCCTCCTGCAATTTGCCGAGTTCCTTGCCGAGCCCTTCCTGCTGCTGGCGCAGCTGGCGCAATGCCTCGCGCAACTGCTCGGCCGTCATGCCGTCGAGCCCCTGTTGACCCTGCTGGCCTTGCTGCCCCTGTTGACCTTGTTGGCCAGGATCCTGCTGCTGGCCTTCAGCGCCCTCTTCGCCCTGTTGCGGATCTCCGCGCTGCATGCGGTCGCGCAAGGCCTGGTCAAGGCGGAACGTCTCGTCCATCAGCTGCTGCTGCTGCTGCATGATCTCACCCAGCTTGTCGATCTGGCGGCGGGCTTCGCTGTTTTCCTGCTGCTGGCCCTGCTGCGGGCGGCCGGCCTGCAGGTTGTTCATCATGCGCTGCAGCTCGGAGAGCAGCTGCTGCGCCTGCTCGCGATTGCCGGAACGCGCCAGGTTTTCCAGCTGATCGAGCAGATTGTCGAGGTCCTTCTGACGCAGGGTGTTTTCTGCTGTCTGTTGCTGCTGGCCCTGCTGGTTCGGCATGCGCTCCGCCAGCGCCGTCATGAAGTCCTGCATGGCAGCGCGCAGCTCGTCCATCAGCTTCTTGATCTCCGCGTCGGTCGCACCGTTTTCCAGGGCCTCCGCCAGCGCCTGCTGGGCGTCGCGCAGACGTCGCTCGGCCAGCGACAGGTCGCCGTCCTCGATGCCGAGCGCGATTTCCCAGAGATAATCCGCCGTGTCCTTCAGCGCCTCCTCGCCCTTGGCGAGTGCCATGCGGGCGCGAGCGCTTTCGATCAGAATGAAATGGCCGAGATTGGGGATCGTCTCATCGGCGCGGATCACCAGCGCCTCGTTCAGCGCGATCGCCCGCGCCATCTCGCGGGTGTCGAGCGCAAAGGTCTGACGTTGTTCGGCAACCGCTGCCGCCAGAGGCTCTGCGAAGTTGCGCGTGGGCAACACCATTTCGACCGGCTCGCTGCGGCCGATCTGGCCGGCACCGTCGGTCGCGACCAGGGTGATTTTCACCTTGCTGCCGGCAAGCGGATGTTCGGTGATGTTGCGGCTCGCCACACTTTTCATGTCGCGGGCATTGTGGCGCGGCAGGTCGAGCTTGTAGTCCGGGAGCGGATAGAGCGGCGTGGCACCCGGTTTCTCATCGACAGGCGAGATTTCCGCATGGGCCTTTTGCAGGCCGTAATCGTCCTTGGCGGTAAAGGCGATCTCGAGCGCGCCATTCAGCGCGCGGCGCGGGGTGCCGTCAAAGGCGATTTCAGGGGCGGTGTCCGGCGTCACCCCAATCGTCCATTGCCGGTCGGCCACGCGCAGCTGGCCGGCTTCGGCAAGATCCAGTTCGTGGGTTCGCGCGGTCTGGGGGGCAGGGGGCGCGGCCGCAGGGGCAGCTGCCTGCGGGGCTGCCGCTGCAGGCGGGGTCGTGCCGTTGCTCGCAGCCTTCGGGTCGTTCGGAGCGATCTCGACCACCGCGCCGTCGCTCTGTTTGACGAACAACACCTTTTCGTCGCTCGCGCCGCCGCTGATGCGCACGGTCATCTTCGAATTCTGTGGCACGACGAGACCTGATGTCTGGGTGCCCAGTCCCGACAGAAAAACCGGCGGCTGGCCGGTATAGGCGGGCGGGGTGATCCAGGCATCGATGCGGATCGCCGCCTGCTCGCTTTCCGGCACGTGGCGCCGGAAAGCATCGGCGATCGAGCCTGCCCCGTTCGATGCGGAATAGGCAAGCGCTGTGACGAAGAGCAGGGCGGGCACGGCGCGCAGCGCATGGCGGTCGTAGCGGGCGATATCGGGTTGTGGCAGGCCAGCATCGAGACCGGCAATCCGCTCGGCCATGCGGCGCTGATGTTCCTGCCACAGTGCCCGAGCAAAGGGCGTGTCGGCCGCCAGGGCATCGTCCTGGACGGCCACCGGCTGGTGCCGCAAGCCATTGCGCTCTTCCAGAAGCCTGTCAGCCTCGCGGGCGGTCGGCCAGGAGAGCCGGAAGAACGGCAGGAAGGAGGCGACGAAGGCGAAAACCAGCAGGAAGACGAGGCCGAGCCGCAGGATCTCCGGCAAGTCGCGGAAGACGCCCAACCAGGCGAGAGAGACGAAGAGGGCCGCAATGCCAAGGATCGGCACAAAGAGCGGCAAGATCCGTTCGGCGAGTAGCACGCTGCGAGCCAGAACGCGCTTCACCCCGACGCGCCGCGCCAGGGTCGGGTCGTTCTTCAAAGCGCCTTTCCTTTGGCCGGCCGGGCGGGAAAAGATCATCCGTCTGGTCTCCGAGAGCGCCACCGATATGTCGGGGCTCGTCACCGTCGAAGATAGCAGTCTTTGTGGCGAAGACGAGGGGAGCCGGCCCGTCGGCGGGCTTTTTCCCGTCTCATCGCTCGAATGTGAAGGATCAGGCCAGCCAGTCGGGCACGGAATCGAGTGCGATCAGGTCCTCATAGCTCGGGCGCTTGCGAATCACATGGAATTCGCCGCCCTTCACCAGCACCTCGGGAATAAGCCTGCGCGTGTTGTAGGTGCCGGCCTGGACCGCGCCATATGCGCCGGCGGAACCGACGGCGATCAGGTCGCCCGGCTTCGGCTTCGACATTTCCCGATCGAGCGCCAGGTAATCGCCCGTTTCGCAAACCGGGCCGACGACATCGGCCTTGATGCGCGGCGCGTTGGCCGCCTGCAGCACCACGGGCTTGATCTCGTGATAGGCCTCATACAGCGTCGGACGGATGAGATCGTTCATGGCGGCGTCGACGATGATGAAGGTCTTGTCGCCGCCATCCTTCACATAGATCACCTCGGTCACCAGAATACCGGCATTGCCGACGATCAGGCGGCCAGGTTCGGTGACGATCCGGCAGTTGAGGCTCGCCAGTTGATCCTTCACGATCCTGGCATAGGCATCCGGCTCCGGCGGCGGGTTGTTGTCGTCCTTGTAGGGAATGCCAAGGCCGCCACCGACATCGACATGGTCGATCGAATGGCCGTCGGCGCGCAGATTCTCCACGAGTTCGCGCAGCAGGCGGAAGGCATCCTCGAAGGGTTGCAGATCGGTGATCTGGCTGCCGATATGCATGTCGATGCCGGACACCTGGATGCCTTCGAGCGTCGCAGCCCGAGCATAGACGGCGCGGGCGCGCTCGTAGGAAATGCCGAACTTGTTTTCCTTCTTGCCGGTCGAAATCTTGGCATGGGTCTTCGCATCGACATCCGGATTGATGCGGAAGGAAACATGCGCCTTCTTCCCGGCCTTGATGGCGCGCTGGTTCAAGACTTCCAGCTCCGGCTCGCTCTCGACGTTGAAGCAATAGATGCCGACTTCCAGGGCCAAATCCATCTCGCTCGGGGTCTTGCCGACGCCGGAGAACATGATGCGGTTTGCTGGGATGCCGGCGGCCAACGCCCGGCGGAGTTCGCCTTCCGAGACCACGTCGACGCCAGCGCCCAGTTGTCCAAGCGTCTTCAGCACCGCCTGGTTGGAATTGGCCTTCATCGCATAGCAGACGAGGGCATCAACACCGTCAAAAGCCTTGGCGAAGACCTTGTAGTGGCGCTCCAGCGTTGCGGTCGAGTAGCAGTAGAAGGGCGTACCGACGGTGCGGGCAATCTCGGGAATGGCCACGTCTTCGGCGTAGAGCACGCCGTCGCGAAAGTCGAAATGGTTCACGGGTAAAGCCCTGTCACAGAAGCGGGTCGAGGAGGAAAGGCTTGTCAGCCACAGGTGCTGCCTTGCTGTCGCGCTTGTTCTGCTGGTCCACAGGCGTGCTCGGCGGGTCGAGATCGCCCTTGCGGCCGCAGGCGGACAGAGCCAGCGAGGCGGCGAGTACCAGAGAGAGCGTCAGCGTCGTACGTTTCAGCGAATTCACCATGACCCGGTCCAAAGAAATATCGTTGTGCTAGCGTGTACAGAAAAAAGGGGCGCTTGTGCACCCCTGATCTCGTGATGTGTCCTGCAAGTGCCAGTGATCGGTTGTCTTGATCGATTGTCCCGATCAGTTGCGTGCCCGCCACCAGGCGATCTGCTTCCTCACTTCCGAGGGCGCCGTGCCGCCAAAGCTCTTGCGGCTGGCAACAGAGGCCTCCACCGTCAGAACGTTGAAGACATCGGCCGTGATCGCCGCATTGATGCCCTGCAGCTCTTCCAGCGACAGTTCGGCCAGATCGCAGCCCTTCTTTTCCGCCAGTGCCACGGCATGGCCCGTCGCATGATGGGCGTCGCGGAAGGGAAGGCCCGCTTCGCGCACCAGCCAGTCGGCGAGATCGGTCGCGGTCGAGTAACCCGAGCCGGCAGCCGCCTTCATGCGGTCGGTGCGGATGGTCATGTCGGTGACCATGCCGGTCATGGCGGCAATTGCCAGTTCCAGGCTTTCGGCGGCGTCGAAGACTTGTTCCTTGTCTTCCTGCATGTCCTTGGAATAGGCGAGCGGCAGACCCTTCATGACAGTCAGCAGCGCAATCAGCGAGCCGTTGATCCGGCCGGTCTTGGCGCGCACCAATTCGGCCGCATCCGGGTTCTTCTTCTGCGGCATGATCGAGGAGCCGGTGGAGAAGGCATCCGACAGGCGGATGAAGCCGAATTGCGGCGTCGACCAGATGACAATCTCTTCCGCCAGCCGCGACAGGTGGGTGGCAGCGATCGAGGCGATCGAGAGGAATTCCAGCGCGAAGTCGCGGTCCGACACAGTGTCGATCGAGTTGCGGGTCGGCTCGCGGAAGCCGAGTGCGTTGGCCGTCATGTGGCGGTCGATCGGATAGCCGGTGCCGGCGAGCGCCGCCGCGCCGATCGGACTTTCGTCCAGATGCTCGATGGCATGGCGCACACGCTGACGGTCACGGCCGAACATCTCGACATAGGCCATGCAGTGATGCCCGAAAGTCACCGGCTGGGCTGTCTGGAGATGGGTAAAGCCGGGCATCACGGTGTCGGCATGTTCTTCCGCACGGTTGAGGAAGGCGGCAATCAGGCCTGACAAAGCCGCTTCCGTCTTCTGCAGTTCTTCCTTCACCCAGAGGCGGAAATCGAGCGCCACCTGGTCATTGCGCGAGCGGGCGGTGTGCAGGCGGCCGGCGGCCGGGCCGATCATTTCGGCAAGGCGCGCCTCAATGTTCATGTGAATGTCTTCGAGCTTGCGCGAGAAGACGAACTGGCCGGCCTCGATCTCTGACAGGATCGTGTCCAGACCGTGAAGGATCTTGTCTTTATCTTCGGCCGAGATGATGCCTTGGTGCGCCAGCATGGTCGCATGCGCCTTTGAGCCGCGGATATCCTGGGCGTAAAGCTTCTTGTCGAAACCGATGGAGGCATTTATCTCCTCCATGATCGCCGACGGCCCGGAGGCGAAGCGACCGCCCCACATCTGGTTGGAGGATTTGGTGTCCTTGATGTCCTCGGCCATGAAGTGCCCGTCCTGGAGAATGACATGACAGAAAAAAGACGTATCGGTCTCTTCCCTACCAAGCTGGTTGCGATTGCGGCGGTTGCCGGCATCGTCGCCGGCGCGGCTGCGGTATACGTGAGAGAGACCACGTCTGGCAATGCCGAGACGGCCCAGAATGCCACGCCCTGCGCCGGTTCGCTCGGCCAGGCGCGGGCGCTCGAACCCTTCTTCAAGGGCGATGTCGCCGCCATGGTGCCGATCGATGCACCCCAGGCGGTCGAAGGTCTCACCTTCACCGACGCATCCGGCAAGGCGATGAGCACCGCCGACTTCGCCGGCAAGACCACGCTGATCAACCTCTGGGCCACCTGGTGTGTACCGTGCCGCGAAGAAATGCCGGCCCTCAACGGCCTGCAGAAGGCGCTCGGCAGCGACCGCTTCCAGGTCGTCGCCATCAACATCGACACCGGCGACGCGGAAAAGCCGAAAGCCTTCCTCAGCGAGACCGGCGTCGATGCGCTCGGCCTCTACCGCGATGCCTCGATGGGCGTGTTCAACACCCTGAAAAAACAGGGCCTCGCCTTCGGCCTGCCGGTCACCCTGCTCGTCAATGACAAGGGCTGCCTGCTCGGCCACATGAACGGCCCGGCTGCCTGGGATGGCCCGGATGCCCGTGCGCTGGTCACGGCGGCGCGGGGAGTCTGAGCGCGCCTCTAGACGACAGCTCAGGTTGCGATATTCTCTCTCCGGTTGTGCGGTGAAAGCAGACGCGTTTTGCCAGGCGCATCGGAGAAGATAGGCTACTCCGACCAGGGCGAAGGCCTCGCCACATAACCGGAGTGTGAGCGATGTGGCGAAAACCATTGAGCATCACGTTTATGATACGAAAAACCCGCACGGGCTGGCAGGCTAGCGTGCGGGTATTATTCGTAAGATAAACCAGAGGGGCGGGCGAAAGCTCGCCTCTCACTCCTTCAATATAATCGTCAACGCCCTTTCGATCAAGTCATCCGCCCTATCGCGTCGGCACCGGCACTTCGCCGCGATAGTCGTAGAAGCCGCGGCCGGACTTGCGACCCAGCCAGCCGGCCTCGACATATTTGACCAGCAGCGGGCAGGGGCGGTACTTCGAGTCCGCCAGTCCGTCATGCAGCACCTGCATGATCGAGAGACAGGTATCGAGGCCGATGAAGTCGGCAAGCTGCAGCGGACCCATCGGGTGGTTTGCGCCGAGCTTCATCGCCGTATCGATCGCCTCGACGGAGCCCACGCCCTCATAAAGCGTGTAGATCGCCTCGTTGATCATCGGCAGCAGGATGCGGTTGACGATGAAGGCGGGGAAGTCTTCGGCGACCGTGATCGTCTTGTCGAGCGAGGAGACGAAGGTTTTTGCCGTCTTGAAGGTGGTCTCGTCGGTCGCGATGCCGCGCACCAGCTCGACCAGCTTCATCACCGGCACCGGGTTCATGAAATGGATGCCCATGAAGCGTTCCGGCCGGTCGGTGGCAGACGCCAGGCGGGTGATGGACAGCGACGAGGTGTTCGTCGCAATCAAGGCCTCGGGCTTCAGGACGGGGCAGACGGTGGCGAAAATCTTGCGCTTGACGCTTTCGTCCTCGGTCGCGGCCTCGATGACGAGATCGGCGGGCGCCAGGTCGTTGACATCTGCGGAGCCTGAAATCAGCGCCAGCGCCTCCTTGCGCTGTTCGTCTGTGATCTTGCCGTTGGTCACCTGGCGGGCGAGATTGCCGTTGATCGTGGCCAGCCCCGCTTCGATACGCTCCTTGGACAGATCATAGATGGTGACCTTGTAGCCGGCAGCGGCGGAGACCTGTGCGATGCCGCAGCCCATCTGGCCGGCACCCACAACACCCACATTGCTGATCTTGTCCGTCATCGTCTCGCTCCTCACCCGTTCCAGTCTTCACCCAAGAAAATGCCGGGCCCGCTTATCGCGGACCCGGCTGATTGATAGACCGCAAACCAGTCTTTGACCAGTCCTTTCGCAGCTGCGAGATGGCGCTCAGAGCGCCTTCTCGAGCTCCGGCAGGGCTTCGAAGATGTCGGCCACGAGGCCGTAATCGGCGACCTGGAAGATCGGGGCTTCCTCGTCCTTGTTGATCGCGACGATGACCTTCGAATCCTTCATGCCGGCCAGATGCTGGATCGCGCCCGAGATGCCGCAGGCGATGTAGAGCTGCGGGGCAACCACCTTGCCGGTCTGGCCGACCTGCCAGTCGTTCGGGGCGTAGCCGGCGTCAACTGCCGCGCGCGAGGCGCCAACGGCAGCACCCAGCTTGTCGGCGACGGGCAGGATCACTTCCTTGAACTTTTCCGAGGAGCCGAGCGCGCGGCCGCCGGAGATGATGATCTTGGCCGAGGCCAGTTCCGGGCGGTCGGACGACGACAGCGCGTCGGAGACGTGGCTGGAAACGCCGGGGTTGGCAGCGGCCGAGACGCTCTCGACGGCAGCCGAGCCACCTTCGCCAGCAGCGGCAAAGGAGGCGGTACGGACCGTGATGACCTTTTTGGCATCGGTCGACTGCACCGTCTGGATGGCATTGCCGGCATAGATCGGACGCTTGAAGGTGTCGGCGGAGACGACCTCGATGATTTCCGAAACCTGCATCACGTCGAGCAGAGCCGCCACGCGCGGCATGACGTTCTTGCCGACCGAGGTCGCCGGGGCAATGATCGTGTCGTAGGAACCGGCCAGCGAGACGATCAGCGCTGCCAGCGGTTCTGCCAAGTTGTTGCCGAGCGACGCGTCGTCGGCGAGCAGCACCTTGGAGACGCCTGCGAGCTTGGCAGCTGCGTCTGCGGCCGCCTTGGCGCCGGAGCCGGCCACCAGCACTGCCACATCGCCGCCGATCTTGGTCGCGGCGGTCAGGGTCTTCGCGGTCTGTTCGGAGACGGTCGCGTTGTCGTGTTCTGCGAGAAGAAGAATAGCCATGGTTCAATCCTCGAATAGGTTTCCGTGGAAATCCGTCAGGCCCAGCCGAAAAGCGTGGGGTGCGAGAACCGGCGCGAAGCGTACGTCTCGTACGTGAGCACCGGAAGCGCAGCGACCCGCCCTTTGCAGGCGGGCCTCACGGATTTCATTACAATACGCCGGCTTCGTTCTTGAGCTTGTCGACCAGTTCGGCGACGCTCTTCACCTTGATGCCGGCCTTGCGGCCGCCCGGCTCCTCGGTCTTCAGCACCTTGAGGCGCGGGGCAACATCGACGCCGAAATCAGCCGGCGTCTTCTTGTCGAGCGGCTTCTTCTTGGCCTTCATGATGTTCGGCAGCGAGGCATAACGCGGCTCGTTCAGGCGCAGGTCGGTGGTGACGATGGCCGGCAGCTTGACCTCGATCGTCTGCAGACCGCCGTCGACTTCGCGGGTCACGGTCGCCTTGTCGGCGCCGAGGTCCAGCTTGGAGGCAAAGGTTGCCTGACCCCAGCCCATCAGGGCTGCCAGCATCTGGCCGGTCTGGTTCGAATCGTCGTCGATCGCCTGCTTGCCGACGATGACGAGGCCCGGAGCCTCGGCTTCCACCAAGCCCTTCAGAAGCTTGGCAACGGCGAGCGGCTCAACCGTCTCGTCGGTTTCGATCAGGATGCCGCGGTCGGCGCCCATGGCGAGTGCGGTGCGGATGGTTTCCTCGGCCTTGGCCGGGCCGATCGACACGACGACCACTTCCTCCGCCTTGCCGGCCTCTTTCAGGCGCAGGGCTTCTTCGACGGAGATCTCGTCGAAGGGGTTCATGGACATCTTGACGTTGGCGAGTTCGACGCCGGAACCATCTGGCTTGACGCGGATCTTGACGTTGTAATCCACAACCCGCTTGACTGGGACGAGTATCTTCATGGGTTCCTTCCTTCAAATCTTCCGCCGGAAAATGCGCTCAAGCGCGCTCCGCCGTTTGTCGATTGGCGACATCGATACGCATTTTTCGTCCAAACACAACGCTTGAACCCGAATGCTTCGCTCTTGCAACAGGAATAATTGACGTTGACGTTCACGTCAACAAGCGCATCCGCGACGGAAGGTCATCGGCCCCAATGCGGAACCCTGCGCCCAACCACTCCGGGAGAGAGCGTCCCGCCCGCCTCCGCATCGGCTTCGGCCGTGTTGGCTGGGCGGGTTCCGCCCGCGCCGGGCTGCGCCGGCAGGGGGCGCTGACCCCAGGGGCCGGCCATGAAACCATCGACCGGCCGCGCCCTATGCTCGACCGCCCTCGGGGTGACGATGCTGCGGTCGAACAGCGGCACGCCTGGACGTCGCAAAACGATCACCAGCAAGGCACCCGCCAGGATCCCGCCGACATGGGCGCCCCACGACACATTGCTGTCTGCGTCGATGACAAGCATGACGAATTGCTGGCCGATCCAGAACAGGAGCGGAATGAAAGCCGGCAACGGCAAGGGAAAGCGCATCAGCACCAGAACCCAGACCCTGACCTTGGGATGCAGCATGACATAGGCGGCCACCACGCCGGAGACCGCCCCGGAGGCCCCGATCAGCGGTGCCTGGCTCGTTGGCGCCACCAGGCCATGGACGAGGGCGCCGGCTGCCGCACAGGCGAGATAGAAAAACAGAAACTTGAAATGCCCCATGGCGTCCTCGACATTGTCGCCGAAAACCCAGAGGAACAGCATGTTCGAGCCGAGATGCAGCCAGCTGCCATGCAGGAAGGCATAGGTGATATACGTCGCCCCCTCCGGCACCAGCGTGAGCGAGGGATCGAGCGTCGCGCCGCCCAGCAGGATCGCCGGAATGAAGCCGAGGCCATAGACCCCCAGTTCATAGGCCGCATCCGGCACGACACTCGCCAGCGCATAAGAGATCACATTGGCCGCAATCAGCCCCAGCGTCACATATTGCCGCCGGATATGCTTCAGCGCGTTTCGGTCATGCAGGGGAATGAACATCGCGCCTCGTCGGGTTTGGGTCGGAAGAAGTTAGCGCAGGATTGGGTGCGGGGACAGGGGGCAGCAGGCGACCGGCGGTTTTCGCCTCTCCCCTTTGTGGGAGAGGTTACAAAATCGAGGGCTTGGCCCGCTTAGGGCTAAATTTCAGATTTTGTTGGTGAGGGGATCGATTTCTGGCCTTCGGCCACCGCTCGGAGGTCTCCCCCACCAAGGGGGAGATGGAGCCCGAGATTGGCTTGTGTCTGAATCCTCGGGTCAAGCCCGAGGATGACGACCTTCTTGGAGACGAAGAGGGTATTCTCCTCGGGCGTTTTACGATGGATGCGGTAGCGGAGGATACCCGTCGCTCCCCCCATCCGTCATCCTCGGGCTTGACCCGAGGATCCAAACACAAGCCTTCCGAGGCCAGACGGTCACGCCAGACAGCGCCATTTCCCAAAAAACGGGGATGACTTTCAGACATTTCCCAACAAAATCAAACCCCGACACATTTTTTCATCCCCCACCCTTTTTCCGCTCGTAGACTTGTCCCCGTCCCGCCCTCGGATACACCTGACGATGCGATGTCAGGCGAGGCGGGGCCGGCGCCGGGGTTAAGCACTGTCGCAGGTGCAAGACCCCGGCCCACTGCAACGGTCTCCCTCCGGACGAAGGGCTTGACGAGGGTGATGGGGTCGGATGCGTCCCAAAACCTGGATACCCTGATCGGAAGGACGTGCCTCAGAGGCACACAGACAAGGCGCCCGCGCTGTCGCGAACATCCAGACAGCGGGGCGAAACAAACGGCGGGGATGGTGGCCTAAGCCGCCAATGGCCAGACGATCATCCCCCGGGCGAGGGTCCCGGTCGGATTGGTGCACCATCCGGCGGGAACCTCCCGGGCCACCGGCCAGGCTCTGGCAGAACACTCTTCGGGGGAGACTGCCGCAGCCGGACCCGCGCCCGGTCATTCCTCGGTCCTCGGGTCATCCTCGGGTTAAACCCGAGGACGAGGATGACGAGGACCGTCGCCGCCTTGCCAGAGAGACGCATGCAGCGGGAAAAACGCCGAACGAGGCGCCGGAAGGAGCCACATAAAATACTTAGACAGGTTGCTTCTGGCGCCTCGTCCGAGACAAGCATGCCCACACCCGGAGGGAGAGATCCCGACCGGCGGCGAAGCTTGGGTTTTTTGACATTGATACATTCCCCCTCACCCTGAGGTGCCCGACACAGTCGGGCCTCGAAGGGCGAGGCCACCCCGCCACCCCTCATGCTGAGGTGCCGGGCAACGCCCGGCCTCGAAGGACCAGGCCACCAGTGCAGGATGCTTCGAGGCCCGCGCTTCACGCGGGCAACTCAGCATGAGGGAGCCGAGACACAAGCGCGGAGCCATCTCCCCCCTTGCGGGGGAGAACGGAAAATCGAAGGCTTAGGCCAGCGCAAGCGGCCTAAACTTCAGATTTTCCAAGAGAGGGGCAAAGTTGCGCGGGCAGAAACCTCACCGCGCCCCCCTCTGGCGAAATCTTAAGGTTTGGCCCTGATCGGGCCAATTCCTCTCACAGCCTTCGCGCGGCGTCGCGCTCAGGCCTCCGTTCGCTGAAATCGATTCACTGGATCGATTTCTGGCCTTCGGCCAACGCTCCGAAGTCTCCCCCGCTAGTGTGAGATATGTCGCCGCCTACCTATTCTTCCCCGGCACCCACAAGATATCCGCCTTCCCGCCATCATTCGCATGCCGTGCCGCGACAAACAGAAAATCCGAGAGACGGTTCACGTATTTCAGCGCCGGCTCGCCCACCTCCTCGCCGTCGAAGCGGGAGAGTTCGACCATGATGCGTTCGGCACGCCGCGCCGTGGTGCGGGCGAGGTGCAGATAGGCGGCGGCCGGCGTGCCGCCGGGCAGGATGAAGGATTTCAAGGGATCGAGATCGGCATTCAGCTGATCGATCTCCTTCTCGATCCGGTCGACCTGGGCCTCGATCACGCGCAGCGGTTCATAGGTCAGCACTTCCCCGGTTTCGGGGGCGGCCAGATCGGCGCCGAGGTCGAAGAGGTCGTTCTGGATGCGCAACAGCATGGCGTCCAGCTCCGGCATGTCAGCCGTGTGCAACCGGGCGATGCCGATTGCCGAATTGGTCTCGTCGATCGTGCCATAGGCGTCGACGCGCAGGTCGTGCTTCAGGCGGCGCGGGCCGGTGACCAGTGCCGTGGTGCCGTCGTCGCCGGTGCGGGTGTAGATCTTGTTGAGCTTGACCATGGGGTCAGCGTCCTCCGCCGGTCAGCCAGAGCGTCAGCATGATCAGCGCAATCGCGATCGCCTGCAGCACGATGCGGGCTTGCATCAGCTTGTTGGAGGTGTTGCCGTCGCCGCCCTTCATCATGTTGAAGAGGCCTCTGACGAGGACGAGGGCGACAAGCCCCATGACGATGATGGCGAGGACATAGGTGAATGTGGACATGAGTTCGGATGAGCCTTTGTTCGTCGCCGGTCAGTCCAGCGAGCGCATCAGTCGATAAAAGAGATCTGCCGGCAGCCAGCGCTTGATGAGCGCGCCCTGTTTCGCCGGCTTGGTCACGAGATAATGTGGGCGGGCACGCTTGGCGGTCAAGGCGTGGATGAGGACTTTGTAGACGGCCTCCGGCCCCAGTTTGTGGCGGTTGATCGGCCCTGTGCCATCAAGTCGCGCCAGTTGCCGACGGTAGTCCTCGGCATGGACGGAGTTTTCCAGGTCGATCGCCTCACGGATATGGGCGAGCGCATTGGCGGTGAAGCGGCTTTCGATCGGGCCGGGTTCGATCAGGCTCACCTGGACGCCCGACCCTTCGAGCTCCATCCGGAGCGTCAGCGACAGCCCTTCCAGCGCAAACTTCGATGCCGTATAGGCGCCGCGCCAGCGATAGGGCACGATGCCGAGGATCGACGAGCACTGCACGATGCGCCCCTCGCCTTGTGCCCGCATGGCCGGGATCACCCGACGCGTCAGATCATGCCAGCCGAAGAGATTGGTCTCGAACTGGGCGCGGAGCGCCTCGGTCGGCAGGTCTTCGACAGCACCCGGCTGGCCATAGGCGCCGTTGTTGAAGAGGGCATCGAGCCTTCCGCCGGTTCGCTCGAAGACGGTTGCGACGAGAGCCTCGATGCTGGCAGGATCGGTGTAATCCATGATCAGGGTCTCGATGCCCTGATCGGCCAAGGGCGCGACATGCTCCGCCTTGCGCACCGTCGCAAAGACCCGCCAGCCGTCGTGCTTCAAGGCTTGGGCACAATAGGCGCCAATGCCGGAGGAGCAGCCCGTGACGATGATGCTTTTCACCTTCGACCTCGTCTTTCCCTATACAAACGGGGATGGGTTTCCCATATTCGCCCGCAGCTTACAATCGGACTTGTCGCAATCGCACTTGTTCGTCAGAGGAGACTGGATGCCGTCATTCTTTCGCAGGCTTTACAAGGTCACGTTCGACGCCCTCTGGCATTTCACGCTGGATGACGGCTGGGCCATGGCAAGCCATGTGGCGCTCTCGGCGATCCTGGCGCTGTTTCCCTTTCTGATCTTCGGCACGGCGCTGGCAAGTTTTCTCGGGGCCGATCAGTTCGCCGAGACCGCCGTGCACCTGATCTTCGACACCTGGCCGGAGACCATTGCCAAGCCGCTATCCGACCAGGTGGTGCAGGTCTTGACCATCCCGCGTGGCGGGCTGTTGACGGTCTCGGTGCTGGCCGCCGCCTATTTCGCCTCGAACGGTGTCGAGGCGCTCAGGATCTCACTCAACCGGGCCTATCGCGTGGTCGAGACGCGGCCCTGGTACGTGACCCGGCTGGTCAGCTTCGGCTTTGTGCTGGGGGCGGTCATCGTGCTGGCATTGATCAGCCTGCTTCTCGTCGCGGTTCCCGTGGCGCTTGCCTTTGCCGAGCGCTATTTCCCGCTTCTCAAGAATTTCCTGCTGACGGTGGCAAACTGGCGCATCTATGGCACCGTTGCTTTCCTGGTGGTCGGCTTGATGGTGTTTCATCTCGGCCTGCCGGATGGTCGTCGGCGGGTCATCGACGTTTTGCCCGGCGTGCTGCTGACCCTGGTTCTGTGGCTCGTCGGCGCGCTGGTATTCGGTTACTACCTCGGCACATTTGCCAATTATGCCGCCACCTATGCCGGTCTCGCCTCGATCATGGTGGTGCTGGTCTTCCTCTACATGGTCAGCGCCATCTTCATCATCGGAGCCGAGTTCAATGCGGCGCTGATGAAGTTCCAGGTGGTGCCGGTGAAGGGCCAGCCGAATATCGGGATCTCAAATCCCGATCAGGGCGCGGATATCTGAAGGCGTCTTGCCCTCGACGCGAAGGGCTGCCAGCGCCGTGTCGCCGGCGCTCTTCGACAGCTTGCGGCCGTCGGGCCCAAGGATCAGTCGGTGGTGGTGGTAGACAGGCTGCGGCAGGCCGAGAAGGTGCTGCAGCAGGCGATGCACCGAGGTCGCGTGGAAGAGGTCGAGACCGCGCACCACGTGGGTTACGCCCTGCGCCGCGTCATCCACGGTGACAGCCAGGTGGTAGCTTGCAGGCGCATCGGAGCGCCACAGCACCACATCGCCCCATGCGGCGGGATCGGCTGATACTTCGCCCCGCGCTCCGTCGCCGGTTTCCGTCCAGGTGAGCGGATGCCCGGCCGCAGCCAGCGCCTTTTCCATGTCGAGCCGAAGCGCGTGGCGCTCGGTGGTCGCCAGTTTTTCCGTCCGCTCGTCGGGTGACAGGCCACGCTCTTCGGTCGGATAGAGCGGCGCACCATCGGGATCGCGGGGCCATCTGCCGCCGTTTTCCTCGACGGCTGCGACCCTGGCCTTCACCTCGCCGCGCGTGAGGAATGAGGGGTAGACGAGACCGCTGGCGATCAACGTGTCGAGAGCGGTGCGATATTGGTCGAAATGCTCCGACTGGCGGCGCACGGGCCGTTCGTAGGCCAGGCCCAGCCAATCGAGATCGTCGTAGATCGCCTGCTCCAGCGCCTGATTGCAGCGGGTGAGATCGATATCCTCGATGCGCAGCAGCAGCCGGCCCCTCGCCTCCGCTGCCATCTCGGCATTGATCAGGGCCGAGAGGGCGTGGCCGAGATGCAGCCGGCCGTTCGGGCTTGGGGCAAAGCGGAAGACGGGGGTTTGACGGGGCGGTTCGGTCATGATTTTCCTTCGCATGATGCGCAGACGAGGAAAAGGGGAGGGGCGCCGATGATCATCCGCAACGAGGCGGATCTGGCCGAGGGGCTCGCGCTGCTGCTGGAGCGGGATCCCCGGCTTTGCCGGATTGCCGAGGCCTGCGGTCCGCTGCCGCTCCGGCTCTCGCCGCCGGGCTTTGCCGGGCTCGCCTCGATCATCGTGTCGCAGATGGTATCGCGAGCGAGCGCCGATGCGATCTGGCGGCGAATGACGGCCGTGCTGGGCCTGCGACCGACGGCCGAGGACTTTCTCGGCCTTCCGCCCGAGGTGGTCGCGACCTTCGGCCTGTCGCGCGGCAAGCTGGTGGCGCTCGAAGCGGCGGCGAAAGCGGATCTCGGGGGTCCCTTCCGTCTCGATGAACTGGCTTTTCTCCCGGCGGACCAGGCGATGGCGGCGCTCACGGCGCTGAAAGGGGTCGGCCCCTGGACAGCAGAGGTCTACCTGATGTTCTGCGGCGGCCATCCGGACATTTTTCCGGTGGGCGACGTGGCCCTCAGGATTGCCGTCGGGGCCGTGTTCTTTGGCGGTGCGCGGCCGCAGCCTGAAGCCGTTGCCGCCGTTGCAGAGGTCTGGTCCCCGGTGCGCTCGGTCGCGGCGCGGCTGTTCTGGGCGCATTATGCGGGGCTGACGGGCCGGGTTGCCCTGCCGCGCTGATATGTCGCCGGACATGATTTTCGGCATGTGCAAAGCCCGGAAAACAACGGGGTTCGGCCGCATAAACGGCCGCGATAAAGCGACGCGGGGTGTCCTGAAAATTCAGGCTTCACAATGCTGTAACAACGGACCTAATATAGAAGGGCAGATGCCGAATCGATCAGGAGTACGCCTTGACGATTGCAGTTTCTCCCCAGGCCCTGCCGGCGCTCGTCCTGAATGCCGACTACAGGCCACTGAGTTATTATCCCTTGTCGCTCTGGTCCTGGCAGGACGCGATCAAGGCGGTTTTCCTCGACCGTGTGAACATCATCGCCGAGTATGAACATTCCGTCTGCTCGCCGAGTTTCTCGATGCGGCTGCCGAGCGTGGTCAGCCTCAAGACCTATGTTCAGCCGACCCGGAACCCGGCCTTTACCCGCTTCAACGTCTTCCTGCGCGACAAGTTCGAATGCCAGTATTGCGGCTCGCCCGACGACCTGACCTTCGACCATGTCATCCCGCGCGCCCATGGCGGCGAGACGACCTGGGAAAATGTCGTGGCGGCCTGCTCGCCCTGCAATCTGCGGAAAGGGTCCAAGCTGCCGAAACAGGCGCAGATGTTCCCGCATCAGAAGCCCTACCGGCCGACGGTGCAGGACCTGCACAACAATGGCCGGCTGTTCCCGCCGAACTACCTGCATGAAAGCTGGGTCGACTATCTCTACTGGGATACCGAACTGCAGCCGTAAGCAAGGGGCGGGCGGGGCCGTGCTCAGGCTTGTCCCGTGAACGACCGGCGGCTTGTCCCGCCGGTCTCCGTTTGCTGCTTACGCAGCCCGCTTGCGGACAACGCCCCAGATCGCGAGGGCGGCCAATGCCGCGCTCGTCAGCACGTTCCAGCCCGCGAAAGACAGGCCGAGGACCCTAAGCGTCGCTTCCGTGCAGGAGGGCGCCTTGGTGGCGTTCAGCGCATCCAGCACATTGACCGGCGTGTCGCCGCCGGTGGCGCCGATGGTGCAGCTCGCCGGTCCCTCCCAGAATTTCCACTCGACACCCGAATGATAGATGCCAAGCCCCATGCCGACCAGCATCAGGGCTGCGATGGCCAGAAACAGCAGTTTCGTGACAACAGGCGGCAGGCGCAGGATCGAGGAGAGCACGGCCGCCAGACCGACGCCGATGCCGATGTAATAGGGATTGCGCTGCATCAGGCAGAGCGCACAGGGAATATAGCCGCCGATATGCTCAAAGCCGAGGGCCGAGCCGACGACCAGAGCCATGCCAAAGGTCAGCAGGATCGCAAGGGCTGTATCGGAACGCAGAAATGCGGGATGGGTGTTCATCGCGATGACTTTCAGAGGATGACCTTGACCAGGTAGAAGCCGCCCAGGAGCAGCACCATGAAGAGGGTGAAAAGAAGGCCGAGATATTTTTCGATGAAGAGCCGGATCGGTTCGCCGTAGAGCTTCAGCAGGAAGGCGACGAGCACAAAGCGCGCGGCGCGGCCGATGATGCTGACGATGGTGAAGACGAGAAAGTTGAGGCCGGTGGCACCCGAAAAGATGGTCAGGACCTTGTACGGAAAGGGTGTGACGGCGGCAAACAGGACACCCCAGCCGCCCCAGCTGTTGTACCACTGCGCCACCTGGTCGAAGGCATCTTCCTTGCCGTAGAGGGCGAGGATCGGCCGGCCGATGGCTTCGAAGAGAAACATGCCGATGGCATAGCCGAGAAAGGCGCCGAGCACGGACGAAACCGTGCAGACCACGGCAAGCCGTAACCAATGGTCGCGCCTTGCGAGCACCATCGGGATCAACAGGACGTCAGGCGGGATCGGAAAGAACGAACTTTCGATAAAGGAGACGCCGGCCAGTGCTTTTTCGGCATGACGGGTGCCGGCCAGTGACATGGTCCAGTCGTAGATGCGACGCAGCATGAGATATTCCGTGGCGAGATGTTCGGGCGTTTTATGGGACCGCGCCGCGCCTGTAAATGCTCCCGCTGTTTCCCGGTCCGGAGCCCCGGAACATTTGCGTGATGGACCTCGACCAAAAAGGCTGTTGACCGGAGCCCAAGCCTTCGTATAGTCCGGCGCTGTCATCCGATGCTCATGTGCCCCGTTGGCGGAATTGGTAGACGCGCCTGACTCAAAATCAGGTTCCGAGAGGAGTGCTGGTTCGATTCCGGCACGGGGCACCAAGAGCTTTCACCGCCCAGAGGCGCGTGCGGCTCCGTCTTTCCAATCTGGTGATTTCCCCTTGATCGATTCGTCTGCGCCTCCAGCGCCGGTGTTCGCGCCGGGATAGCCTCTGCTAGCTGGCGGTGATCGCACCCGATGCATAACCAGACCGCCGGTCAGTCGCTGATCGACTGGCCGGCGGTCTCTTGCATTCTTCAATCCGGTTCGCCCGGCTCTTTCCGCTTATACCAGCGTGGTGTCCTCGACGACGAAGTCGAGATAGGTCATCGCGAGGTTCTTCGAGATGGTGGCGAACTGGATGGCGGCTGCGCCGCCGGCGCCGTCGGCATCGTAGAGCAATATACCGGCGGTCTTGTTGTAGATGATGTGATCGTTCGCATCGAGTGCCTGGGTGCCGGTGACGAATTCCGCCGCTGACAGCTGGCCCGTTGAAAGGGCGGAAAAGATCGCCTTGTCGAGCACGATCGTGTCGTCCACCACCTTGAAGTCCTTGATGGCATCGACATTCGCGGCAGAAAGCGCCGTGGAGAAGACGAAGCTGTCCTTGCCGTTGCCGCCGGTCAGCGAATCCTTGCCGAGCCCGCCGTCGAGGCGGTCGTCGCCATTGTTGCCGGTCAAGGTGTTGGAGGCGGCATTGCCGATCAGCACGTTGTTGAACTCGTTGCCCTTGAGCGAGACCGAGGATGTGCCGGTGGCCTTGACATATTCCACTTCGGAACCGGCCTGCAGCGTATAGGACGCGGTGGTGATGACGCGGTCGTAACCCTCGCCGACAACTTCGATCACCTTGTCGCCCGAGGCATCGACATAATAGGTGTCGTTGCCGGCATGGCCATACATGGTGTCGGAGCTCTTCAGTCCGTCGATCGTGTCATCGCCAGCGCCGCCATGCAGGATATTGCTGCTGTTGGTGCCGGTGATGACCTGGCCGGTCGAAGGCGGCGTGACGGAAATGGTGAAGCTCTGGGCGGCACTGACCGCTCCAAGCGGATCGACCACCTTGTATTGGAAGGTGAAATCGCCGGTGGCGCCCGAAGCCGGCGTGTAGGAGAAGCTGCCATTGGGATTGAGCGTCAGGCCGCTCAGCCCGCTGACGAGGGCATAACTGATGGCATCTCCATCAATATCCGTGCCGGTCGGCAGGTTTCCGCTGATCACGGTGTTGGTCTGGCCGCTGGCTGCATTGCCGGCGACGGCGGCTGTCGGCGCGTCATTGACCGGGACCACGGTGATGGTGAAGGCCTGAGCGGCACTCTGGGCGCCGGAGGGATCGCGGACGGCATAGTTGAAGGTGACAGGGCCGTTGGCATTGGCGGCGGGCACGTAGGAGAAGGTGCCGTTTGCGTTCAGGGTCAGACCCGCAACGGTGCCGACCTGGACATAGGTGAGTGCATCCCCGTCGATATCACTGCCCGTGGGCACCGAGCCCGTGATCGTCGTGTCTTCGTTGCCCGAGGCCGTGTTGCCGGCAGCGGCGGCTGTCGGGGCGTCGTTCACGGCGTTGACCGTGATGGTGAAGGCTTGGGCGGCACTCTGGGCGCCGGAGGGGTCGCGGACGGCATAGTTGAAGGTGACAGGGCCATTGGCATTGGCGGCGGGCACGTAGGAGAAGGTGCCGTTTGCGTTCAGCGTGAGGCCTGCAACGGTGCCGACCTGGACATAGGTGAGCGCATCCCCGTCGATATCGCTGCCCGTGGGCACCGAGCCCGTGATCGTCGTGTCTTCGTTGCCGGAAGCCGTATTGCCGGCAGAAGCGGCTGTCGGGGCGTCGTTGACCGGATTGACCGTGATGGTGAAGGTCTGGGCTGCGCTCTGCGCGCCCTTTGCATCCACCACCATGTAGGAAAAATTGACCGGGCCCGTGGCATTGGCCGGCGGCTGGTAGGAGAAGCTGCCATTGGCGTTCAGCGTCAGGCCCGATACGGAACCGACCTGGACATAGGTGAGGGCGTCGTTTTCGGCGTCGCTGCCGGCCGGCACGGATCCTGATATCAGCGTGTCCTCGTCGCCGCTCGCGCTGTTGCCGGTGGCCGATGCCGTGGGCGCCGTGTTCTGCGGAATGACCACGTCGGTGCCGAAACCGTAGTCCTGTGCGGAGAACGCAACTTCGCCGACCGGCGTCTTGATGCGGAAGGTCTCGGTATAACTGCCGTCCTGGACCATCCAGTTGCCGCTGCCGAGATCGACCAGTATGGCGGCCGAGGAGAAGCCGGTGAAGACGATCGAATCCCCCAGCGCAGCCCCCTTGCCGGTGAAGTCCTCGATGACATCGCCGGCGAATTCGCCCTTGCGCAGGATGAAGGTATCATTGCCGGCATCGCCATACAGCTGGTCCGCGCCAAGCCCGCCTTCGATGACGTCGTCGCCGTCCATGCCGTGGATCTTGTTGACCCCGTCATTGCCCTTGATCACGTTGGACAACTCGTTGCCGGTTGCGTCGCGGTTGAGCGTGCCGGTCAACGTCAGGTTTTCGAGATTGGCGCCGAGCACATAGGTGAGCGAGCTGACGACGGTGTCGATGCCTTCATCGGCAAGTTCGATCACGGTGTCGCCGGTGTGGTCGATGACGTAGGTGTCGTTGCCCTTGCCGCCGGTCATGCTGTCGGCGCCGGCCTTGCCGTCGAGCACGTTGTTGCCGTCATTGCCGATCAGCGCATTGGCGGACGCATTGCCGGTGCCGTCGAGATTGCCGGTGCCGAGCAGCACGAGTTTTTCCACTTCGGTGGCCAGCGTGTAGCTGACCGTGCTGTAGACGGTGTCGTAGCCGCCCGCGCCGAGATTGTCCTTCTCGACGATGGTGTCGCCGACATTGTCGACGAAATAGGTGTCGTTGCCATCCCCGCCCTGCATCAGATCGGCGCCAAGGCCGCCATCCAGGATATCGGCGCCGCCGAGGCCCTCCAGTTCGTTGGCGAGTGCATTGCCGACGATCTCGTTTGCCAGCGCATTGCCGGTGCCGCGAATTGCCGTGCCGGTGAGGAAAAGATCCTCGACATTGGCCGACAGGGTGTGGTTCAGGGAGGCGATGACGGTGTCGTGGCCGGCATTGAGCTGCTCGGTCACCACGTCGAGCGAATGGTTGACGATGTAGATGTCGTCACCGCCGAGACCGGCAAAATTGTCGCCGCTCGCGGTGCCGTAGAAGATGTCGGCGCCTTCGGTGGCGGAATGGGGCGGGATGAAGATGTCGCCGCTGACTTCGCCGGTCACCGTGTTGCCGTAGACGACGGTGCCGGACGGGTTGTCGGCGGTCGAATTGGTCGATTCCTCGCGAATGCCATAGCGGGCCCGGACGGCGCCGTCGGCATAGATGATGTTGTCGTAGATCTGGGTGTTTTCGGAATAATAGGTGCGCGACGGGCTGACGGCCGTATCGACCCGCAGGCGGATGTTGATCTCGTCATAGACGCCGTTGGCTTCCTGCGAGTTGTTGTAGACGGTGTTGTCGTGGATCACCGTGTTGGTGGCGCCCTCGATGCGGATGCCCTGGCGCTTGTTGTCGTGAATGTCGGCACCGGTGACCGTGACGTGGTCGGAGAGCTTGATCAGGATGCCTTCGCGGGCGTTGGCGTAATATTCGCCACCGATGACCATGATGTTCTCGGGCCAGGGAATGGTGTCCTGCCCCTCCGGGAAGATGTCGCTGCGCTGGGTGACGAGGCCGGCACCGCCGTTCTGATAGGCGGTGTTGTTCTCCAGCACGAGATCGTTGCTGCTCGTGGTGATGTTGAAGCCGTGACGAACGTTGTTGTAGGCAATGTTGTTGCGGTAGATACCGCCCTCGACATAATCGGCGACGAAGCCGTCCTTGCCGTTGTCGTGCGAGATGCAGTTCTCGACCAGGAGATCATAGGTGATCTCGTGCGGATTGACGCCATAGGCGTTGCAATTCATCACCTCGACGCCGCGGATGGTGATGTCCTGATGGATGAGGCCATTGCCTTCCTTCACCCCGGTGATGATGCCGGCCTGATGTTCGATATTGTTGGCGCGGTTGCCGTCGATCGTCAGGTTCTCGATCACGACATTGCTGGCGTTCTGGTCGACCGGCGTGCGGATCATGCCGTTGATGCGGGCATCGAAGTGATCGACGAGCTTGAGCACGGTTTCGCCGATTCCGGCGCCGGTCAGCGTCACGTTCGAGCGGACTTCGATGCAGCCATCCGAGGAGTTTGCCGGGTTGCCGGTCATCAGGAAGGTGCCGGCCGGGATGTAGACGGTGCCGCCGCCGGCGGCATAGGCCGCATCGATGGCCGCCTGGATGGCTGCACTGTCGACGGTGTCGTCATTCGGGGTTGCGCCATACTCCAAGACGTTGAAAATTGCCATGTTTTCCCCATCGCCCCCAGGGCCGTTTCCTCAATTCCTCCGAGTTTAAGAGGGGCGCAAAGGAAAGGATATAAACACAGATCAACGATGGGAGGTTTTATTTGAGTGGAGAAAACTAATATTTGAATGAGTTGAAAATCAGAAGTTTTTTACGTCGCCAGTCGTGCCCATGTCCTCAAGGCGTGGCGGAACAAGCGCAATGACTTCGAGATGGCGTGGGGAGGGCGTGCGCTGCTCAAGCCCCGTGCGCCGCGCGAAGTCGCGGGCGCTGGCCTCTCCGCGCGAGATCAGGCGATAGAGGCGGTCAAGCCGGTCCTCGCAGGGGAGCGGTCTCGATCCCGAGGCCGAAAGGCGGATGGCGAGGCGCGCGAGCGCGCCATAGGCATACAGGTGATACTCATAGGCGCGATCGGCGCGGGCGAGTTCAAGGGGCAGGTAACCGAGGGTGTCGACCTGGCAGGCGCCGATGGCGAAGGCGTCCTTCGACCATTCCCGCATGGGCTTTTCGCCGAGGATTTCGGCAATCTCGGCGACGGCGATGCCGGCGAGATAACGGTGATTGTTGCGGCGTGCGGTCGGCCCGGCCTCGCCATCATAATAGGCCATGGTCTGGCGAGCGAGTGTGGCAAGCCAGGCGCGGATCTCGCCTTCGCCTCGCAGGTCCTGGCCGCGGGCCTGCAGCGTCATGACGATGCCGGCAATATCGGAGGTGAAACGGTCGCGGCTCAGATTGGCGTCCGAGGTCGCCATGTCGGTGAGCGCGCCTGTCGCGGCCCAGTGGCGCAGGGTGGCGATCGTGCAGGCGGTGGATTGGGGGTTGCCATTGCGGCGTGCCTCCAGCGCGAGGTTGCGGATCGCGTTGGTGACCGGCGCCAGCTGGTCTTCCCGGCGTTGCCGGGCCGCCGGATCAATCACCGATTTCGAGGCGATCGACTGGTCGTATTTGGATGCGGTCGCCAACCGGCGGGGCAGATCTGGCAAAGATCGGCAGGCATCAACCGATGGTATCGTCCGCGTGCGCAGCGCGATCTCGACCGGCTGCGCGGCGGCTTCCGAGGTCACCTCTGCGGATTGGCCGCTCGACGGCCCCGCCATGAGCAGCGCGGCGCCGAGAAACAGACAGAAACGGCGGGCGGTCTGCGTTGCCAACACGAAACTCCGGAACGAATTTCATGTCGGTATAAAGATGAAGGCTTACCCCGCACTTAATCTCAGACTGAAAATACAGTGTAAGATCATCATTTCCGCTCTGAAACAGGTCAGTTTCTTGCCGTTTCGACGATCTCGCGAGCATCGGCGACGGTCAGCGGGCCGAATTGCTTGGCGGCCTGGGCGGCGAGTTTGTTGCCGCCGGCGGCAGACAGGACCAGATAGGCGCGCGCGAGATCGTGCTGCTTGCTGTCGCTGGCATCGCCAAGCAGGATGAGCGCCAGCCGATACTGGGTTTCCGGGTCTCCGGCCCTGGCGGCCGCTTCGAGATGGGCCATACCCTTTTCGCGCATCTCGCCAGTCGCCGTCGCGCCGAAGAGGTAATGGGTGCCGAGCGCCAGATTGGCGGATGCGACGCCGGCCTGCGCCTTGTCCTCCAGGAAGGTCATGATGCGATCCGAAAGCGGCGGCTGGGTGACGGTCAGCAGGCGGCCGAGACCCTCATAGGCATCCGGATCGGCGGCGGCTGCTGCCTGGAAATAGAGATCGGCGGCCTTTGCCCGCGCGGGTTCGGTGCCGCTTTCCTCGTAGTGGCGGGCGAGGAAGATCGTGGCGCGGACATTGCCCTTTTCGGCCAGCGGCTGCAGCCATTCGAGCAGTTTCTCGTCGCCGTTCTCCATGGAGCCGGCCAGTTTTCGATAGGCGCCGGCAGCATTCAGCTGGCCGTTCTTGTCGAGCGAAACGGCGCGTTCCAGCCAGTAGAGGGCGAGTTCCGGCTCTTCGCGTCCGGGATGCATCAAGGCCTTGCTGATTTCCAGCATCTTGCGGCTGCGCTGATCGGACGGCACCTTGGCGAGCAGTTGATTGGCGCGCTTGGTGTTGCGCTGGACACCCCAGCCCAAGGCATAGGCGAGAGCTGCATTCTTCGAGGCGCTGAGATTGCCGCTGGCGCCGCCCTTGGCATACCAGCTTGCCGCTTCCTTCGGGTTCTTGGGGCCGCCGATCCCGTATTGCAGCAGGATTCCATAGGCATTGGCCGCAGCGCTCGATCCCTGCAGGGCCTCGCTGCGCAGCAGCGGACGCATCTGGGCCGCAGCCTTGAACGAGCGCGGGCCGATGCGGACGATGGCGCGAGCGACTTCGCGAACCGCAACGCGATCACCGCGCAAGGCGGCGGGAAGGTTTTGCCGCAGCATGGTTTCGGCGCCGGCCGCCAAAGCCGGGGGGGGCACCGGTATTGTGAGGGCGATGGCCAAACCGAGGCCGAAGGCGAAGGCCGTGCGGACGAGGGTGGAGGGTGCACGGCGCAGGCGCTGCGAGAGCATCGGTGGTGCAGCCTGAAACTTACTGAACGAAACCATTTTCAAGTGCCTTCTGATGCCAGGTTTTTGCGGATTTCGGATCGGACTCGACGCCGAAGCCGAGGTCGAGGGCGATGGCATATTGGAACATGGCTTCCGGATCGCCCTGTTCGGCGGCCATGCGGGTCCAGCTGGTGCTCTTGGCCGCCGAAACCTGGCCATCGATGCCGGAGGCATGGAAGCGCGCCAGGATCTTCATGGCGGCCACATCCTTACGGGCGGCGGCTTCTTCCAGCAGGTGGATGCCTTCATCACGGTCTGCACCGCTTTGGGTGGCCAGCAGCATGCCGAGGCTGCGCAAGGCCGTGACATTGCCGGCCTCCGCTACCGATTTCAGGGCCTTCAGGGCTTCGGCATCGGCGCCGCCATTAGACAGACGCGCGAGTTCCGGCACGGCCGTCTGTTCGTCGGCCATGGCTGCGCGACGATACCAGTCGATGGCCTCGGCGTGGCGGTTTCCAAGCTTGCCGCCGTCATAGAGCCGGGCGAGCGCCAGCGTCGCCTTGCCATAGCCGGCCTCGGCGCTCTTGAGCAAAAGACGGGCGGCCCGTTCGGCATCGTCGGGGGCTGCCGGAGTGAGGCCGAGGACAGCCTGGGCGAGCGCGAAGATCTGGCGAGGCGCACGGGCGGTGGCGACGTGCTCGGCGGTGGTCAGCACGGCTGCCGCCGTCTTCTCGTCGCCGAGCAGGCGATGCAGCCGTGCCTTCTGCGCCAGCGTGTCGATATCGCAGAGCAGGACGGTCTTAAGGCCGGTCGTGACCCGGTTCAGCACTGCCGGATCGGTCGGCAGGGCGGATAGAGCCTCCGCATTGCCGCGCTCGGCGGCACGGACGAGCCATTCGGCGGCTTCTGCTGCCGCTGCCTCGTCGGTCGCGGGCAGGTGCGCGAGCATCACCATGGCGTCCGTATTGCCGGCATTCGCCGCGCGTTGCAGCCGCTCGCGCGTCTCCCCGTCGATCGGCGAACCATTGCCGGATTTCAGACGGAGACGGGCAAGTTCGACATCAGCCGCCGGATCGAGGCTGGCCGACAGGGATTGCAACAGATCCGCGCTGCGCCCTGCATCTTCCCCAAGGCGGCCGTTGCGCAGGGCCTGGGCCAGAGCCAGACGCCCTGCGACCATGCCGTCGCCCGGCGCGCCGGCAGCCTCGATCAGGTTTGCCGCCGCCTTGGCACCGCTCTTGCCGGCATCCTTTCCGTCGCCGAGGATGGCAGCGGCACGTTCGACCATGGCGATGCGGTCGCCAAGGATGGCTGCCTGTTCGAACAGCGTGGCCGCCTGCGCCTTGTCCCCGGCATCCATCGCCAGCCTGGCCAGCTTGCGCAGGGCCAGCGGATTGCCAACCGAGGCGGCCTTGCGCAGCAGTGCCGGTTGGTCGAGGCCGGTATCCGGACGGCAGGCCGCGATGTCGGCGAGGGTCGTGGTGACCAGCGTCGAGCCGGCTGTCTCGGCCTTTTGCAGATGGGCGATCGCCGGTTCGACACCCCCACCCGACTTCAGGAGATAGCGGCCATAAATGGCTTCGGCATCGGGTGTGCCGGCAGCCAGAATGCGCTCGTACACGGCCTTTGCCTTTTGCGGGTCGGGTTTCGTTCCCTGCCCGGAGAGCATGGCATTGCCGAGGATGTCGAGCGTGAAGATCGAAACATCCGGCCGGGTGGCTGCCTGTTGCAGCACTTCCTGCAGGGCGGTGAAATCGGCCGTTGCGTTGAAATCACCCCGATGCAGGCGCGCGGCAATCAGGAAGGCATTGGGCTCGCCATTGGCCATGCCGAGCTGAAGCCGGCGACGGACGTCGTCGGTGTCGAGGCCTGATGTCAGATCCTGTTCGGCGAGGGCCGCGAGACCCGTTACCGAGCCGGCATCGACCGCCTGGGCCCAGTATCTGCGTGCGGCGGCCGGATCGGCTTCAACGCCGCGACCGGCGGAATAGGCGCGGGCCAGTTTTTCCAGGGCGTTGCGATGACCCGCCTTGGCCGCGACCTCGAACCAGGCTATGGCGCGGGCCGGCCCGTCCGGCAGGTTTTTGTCGAGCAGGAACTGGCCGACCTCGGCCGCCACGGCGCAATTGCCCGAGGCAAGCGCGGTCTGCAGGTTGATCGTCGCGAGATTGGCGAAATGGGCAGCGGCTCCCTCGAACGGGGCGGGCAGGGCGCCCGACGCGTAGAGCGTGGACAGCTCAAGAGCTGCCATGGGTTCGCCAAAACCGGCGGCGATGCCGAGGTACCGCGGTGCATCCGAAAGCGTCAGGTCGGGAAGTTCGCCGCGGGCAATCAACCGCCCGAGCGAGAGGGCGGCGTCTGTCTCCTGGGATGCCGTCGCTTCAACGAGCAGGCTCGCCGCGCGTTTCGGATCTTCCGGACCCGCCCGGTCGTCGAGCAGGAGCAGGGCCAGCCGGCGCCGGGCTTCCAGGGTGCCGCCGGTGCCCTGGGACACCAGCATTTCCAGCATGCGCCGGGCCAAGGGCATGTCGCGCGCGACTTCGCTGCCGCCGTCGATGAAGCGGATGGCATCGGCGAAGACCTGCTGCTGCGACACGGGAACGGGGCCGCCGGTCCAGCCATACCATTCGAAGGAGAGCGGGGCCGGGGTCTCCGGCTTGCGGCAGATCCGGCCATAATCCAGCGCCGGGGGCGAAACCGGATAGGGAAGCGCTTCCAGCGCCGCCGTTGCGGCATGGCTGCGGTCGCCAAGGCCGGCGGTCGCAAGGACCACGGTCGCGAGCATCAGTCCGAAGCGGCGGATACGAAACCCTTGCATGTGCTGTCCTCCAGTCGCGTTGCTTGCGTGCATTGTTCTCGGTATGGCGGCCATCGGCCCAGGCTTCAGTCTGCGGTGTCGGACACGATCGCGGCCTCCTTGGCCGTGATGCCCTCGCGAACCGCCTTCAGGGTGCGGGCAGCGAGAAGATTTCCGGAGCGCGCCGAGCGCTCGAACCACACCGAGGCCTGGGTCACGTCCTTGTCGACCCATTCCCCGGTCAGATAGGCAAGGCCGAGCTGATAGGCGGCATTGGGATGATTGCGCTCGGCCGCCTTCTGCAGCCAGGCAATGGCTTGACGCGTGTCGCTTTCCGCCTCCGGCCGAAGGGCGAAGACACGGGAGAGCTCATACATGGCGGCCGTGTTGCCGGCATTGGCGGCACGCTCCAGCCAGCCGAGGCCAGCCTCGCGCGACTGATTGAGACCGTAGCCGTTCAGCAGCATGTGGCCGAGGGCCGCCATCGCTTCCTTGTCGCCGGCATTTGCTGCCTCATACATGCGGGTGGCGGCGGCATCGGGCCGGATCGCGGGGCCGAAGCCGTTCAGGTAATACTCGCCGAGAGCCCGCTCGGCTGCCGAGGAACCACGGGCGGCCTGGGCATCGAGGAGTGCGACGGCCTTTGCGGGGTTGCGGCCGGCAGACGAAAAGGCAAGCCAATCGGCCTCCAGCAAGGTGGCTTTCGGCATGCGCATGCCGTTTTCGCTGCGGACATCGGCGACCAGAGATGCCGCCTTGCGAGCATCCCGCTCCACCCCGATGCCGAGCATGTAGGCGCGGGCAAGCAAGAGGCGGCTTTCCGGATCCTTCGGATTGTCCACGAGCACCTGCTGCAGCATGGCAATGGCGGCCGGGACCTTGTCGCGCTGCATGACCGACGACAGGTAGCTTGCGGCGAGGGCGGTGCGGGCAACCTGCGAACCGCTTTCCGCCGCCTTTTCGAGCATGGAAAAGGCCATGGCGGTTTGCTCCGGCGTGACCGCCATGGCCGACTTCAGCCGACCGAGAGACACCAGATCGCCAGGTTCCAGCTCATCCTGGCGGAGACCGGAGAGAAGGGCTGCGGCTTCCTGGACGTAGCCGGGCGTTCCGGTGGAGAAAAGCAGGGATGCAAGAGCGATCGTGTCCGTCGGGGTCTGAATGACGGATTTCGCCCGTTCCAGCACGATCCCGTCCAGTGTTCCCTGGCGCAGGCGGGCCGCGACTATGGCCAGGCCGCCGCGTGGGTCTCCGGCATCGATCTGGGTGAGATAGAAGCGGTCTGCTTCGTCGCGTTCGGCCTGATCGCGCGAGCCGGCCTGCATTTCTGCCAGCTCCCAATTGGCACGTTCCACGGCGCGCTCGCCCGCCCGGATGAACCAGCGTTTGGCAAAGCTGTCGCTGCGCGCCAGCTGATCGCCCTGACGATAGAGCTGGCCGAGCCGAAGCATGGCCTGGCCGACATTGTCGTCGGCTGCCTTGAACAGCAGGCGGATCGCCTGATTGCGGCTGAGCACGGCTTCCGACATGCGGCCATCAAGGGCCAGGCCGGCGACGGTGAAATTGGAATAGCCGACGCTGACGAAGGGGGTCTTGCGCAGGCTTTCGATGAGGGCGCGGGCGACCGCATCAGGCAGGGGCCTGCCATTGGCTTCCAGCCAGGCATTGTAGGCGAGTGCCGCGACGGTCCGGCCGTCCAGAGCCTGTTTCTCCAGAAGGGGCAGCAGAACCTTGCCAATCACCTCGGACTGGGCCGAGCGCCAATTCTGGTTGGCAAGATTGGCGAGGGCATCCGGATCGTCGGCGATCGGTTCGAGCGCCGCCATGATCAATTTCTGTCGTTCCTCCGGCGCTCCATCGAAGGCCAAGGCGATCTTCAGATCGAGGTTCGACAATTCCACCGATGCGGTGCGCACATCGGCTTCGCTCGCCTGCTGCAGCCACCAGCGGGCCTCGGCGCTCGAAACGGGCATGCCGGTCTCGGCGATGGCTGCGCGACCAAGGGCGAGTGCGGCATTGCGTCCGCCGGCGCGGGCGGCCTGACGGAAGAGATCTGCGGCGCGGGCTGGATCGGCCTCGACATTGAGACCGGTCAGATACTGGTCCCCCAGCTGTTCGACGGCCGTGACAGGATCGTTCTGCGCCGCACGCTCCAGCCATTGCATGGCTTTTTGCGGGTCGCGTTCGGTCAGGAGACCGTCGGCATAGATCTGGAAAAGGGCAAGCGCAGCGGGCGCCTGACCCGCTTCGGCGCGCTCCGTCAGGCGGGCAAGAACGGCCTGCCTGAGCGTGTCTCCGACCGAGACCCCGGCGGCGAGCAGATCGTTGACGGCGGCCGCACTGCCGAGCATGGCGGCCGCTTCGAGCCGGGGGATCGCCAGTTCCAACGGTACGTGACGGTTTTCCATCGCATCGACGGCGAGCAGATAGGTCGCATCGCCATTGCCCTGGAGTGCCAGGGCCTGAAGGGCCTGCTCGATTTCGGCAAAGCCTTCGCCACCCGATTGGCGCATCAGCAGGCGTCCCAGCGAGACGGTGACGGAGGGCGAGTTGTCACCCAGTTCGATTGCGCGGCGATAGGCGGAAATCGCGGCGTCGCGGTCGGCCTTGCGGATCGGGTTGTCGGCGCTGAAGATCAGGCCGTCGCGATAGAGATCGCCCAGCTGGCGCTGATCACGCGGCGTGGTGCTGCGGGAGAGGGTCTCGACCAGCGCCTGCTCCTTGGCGAAACGAGCGGCGAGATCCGCGTCCTCGGCTGCGGATGCGGACGGAAGCAGACCGAAGAGCACGAGGCCGACGGCAAGGATATGTGCAAGGCCTCTCATGGCTGCCCCCAGAAACATGTCGAATTTCCACCAATGAATTCATCGATCAGCGGTCGCCGCGCCACGATCTGGCGTGCAAAGAGACCCTTCAGCCGATCGAAGGCGAGGCCGTGGCCGGACAGCATGGCGGCTTCCGCCCAGCCCATGTAGTGGCGGCCGTGACCGCGGGTTTCGAGAAAACCGAGCTCCAGCTGGCGGAAGTCCTTTTCCGGCCCGGGAATGTGGTTTTCTGCGGCGTAAACCGCGACCAGAATCGGCGAGGAAATGCCGTTCAGCAGTGCGCCGAGCAAGGTGGCGTAGGAGCGGCCCTCGGGCGAGGTCTGGCTGTAGAAGTCCCAGCCATGGCCGCGCGCCGTCTCCGCCATCACCGTGAGGCTCGACAGTGTCTGGCGCTGGTACCAGAGGGCACGCGCGCCGCGTCTTGCCTCCAGAGCCAGAGTTCCGTCGAACCTGGTTTCGTCGAGGACGGTTTCATAGCGGGCGAGGCCCTTTTCCATCATGGCCTTGTCGCCGGTCTCTGCGCCCCAGACGGCGAGCACGCTGTCGGCCAGCACACGGTGATTGTTGTGGTCCACGTCGCCGTCGAAGGTGTGATCGATCTTGCGGACCAGGCCATCGATCCAGGAACGCAGGCGGCCGGATCGTTCGGTCTCAAGGCCGGGTTCGAGAATGGCATAGGCGACACTCAGCGGCAGCAGCTGGCGCTTGAGGGCATAATAGGCGTCGTTGATCTCTTCCGTCTCGGTGAAGGCTCCGGCAGCGGCCCATTGATCGAGCAGATCGGACAGGCGGCGGCGGGCATCGGCGTCGCCGGCGAGAGCCCGGCCGGAGAGCACCATGACGGCCCAGGAAAAATCCTCGGCCGAGGTATCGGAGCCGTAGCCTTCTGTCGTTGCCAGCCTGCGGATCGGCTTCAGTTTGGTCCAGGCGGGATCGATGGCGACGGCGAGGCAAAGCGCGCGAATGTCGCGATAGGCGTCGGTCTTCAGCGTTGCGGCACGGCTCTCGACATCGAAGAGGCCCGCCCAGCCTGACGCCGCTGCCGGAAGGGAAAGGCCCAGCGACAGAGTGGCGGCAATCGCAAGGGAGGTGAGGCTAGCCATCCCGCGCCGCCTCGCTGGTTGCGGCCGGAGCCGGGCTCAGCATCATGCCGGTGCAGATGTTGCGCTTGCGGGGTGGATGGGGCCAGCCGCCGAAATTGCAGCTTTGTACGGCCTCCTCCGGTTCGCAGCTGTCATCGGTGAGCAAGGCGGATGTCTCGCGCAGGCGGAGCAGGAAGGGAGAGAGCTGGCGCAGGTCGCCGGCAAAGATATTGTCGCGCTGGCGGCGATACATGTTGCCGTCGAGCTGCAGCTGCGCTGCACCCGCCACATTGATGGCGTCGGCATTCTCCGAGAAGAGATTGCCGCTGATCACGGCGGTAACCAGCATCTGGTAGGGGTCGAGCTCGAAGTTGCGGGTATGGCCCTCGGGCGACTGGCGCAGGTCGGCGACATAGATGTCGGCCCCACTCTGCGTGTTGGCGTCGACGCGGTTGTCGTACATGCCGACATCGGCGCTGTTGCGGATCTTGAAGCCGGCGCGGCGGTTGCGGCTCAGATCATTGGCTGCAGCGATGTTGCAGCCGCTTTCGTAGAAGGTGAGCCCGTCGCCATCATTGGCCACCGCCGTGTTGGCATAGACGATGTTTCGCACGCTGGTGCGGTCGAGCATGATGCCCGAGCCCTTGTTGTGCAGGGAGACATTGCCGACGATGAAACTGTCGTCGACTTCGCGCGAGACGATGATGCCGTGTTTCTTCTGGGAGCCATAGGCCGTGTTGAGCGCGATCAGCAGGTGGCGGGAGCGGTCATGCGGGTCGATGCCGTAGATGATGTTGTCGCGATATTCGTTGCCGATGACCCGGACATGGTCCACTTCGTAGCTGTAATAGCCATAACGCAGATTTTCGAAGCTGTTGTCGACGATGTTGCCGGTCGGGCGGTTGTCGTCGAAGGCATAGAGCGACTGGACGGCGGCCCCGCTGGACTGGGTGAGACCGAAGGCCTTGCTGCTGTCATAGCCCAGCATGGCGAGCCGGCTGCCGGCGATCTGGATGTCGCTGCCGCCCCAGGCGGTGATGAAGGGGCGGAAATTCGCCCGTGTCTTGTCTGACCCGACCGCAGGGCGGCCGGCAATCTCGTCATAACCGACGATTTCGGCATCCTGGACGACGAGGCGTCCGGCAACGGCGATGAAGGCACCCGACTGGACGCCGAGCTTGTACTGGCTGAATTCGGTGCCGGACATCAAGAGCGTCGCGCCGGGCAGGACGATGATGGGAACGCGGACGAGAAGGTCATCGCCGTCGACCACCAGCAGGCGGCGCGCCGAGGTTTCCGGTAGGTCGCGCAGGAGCGTACCGAGCGTTACGACGCCCTTTTCGACGGCGATATAACGCGGCCAGGTCATCTGCTGGGAGAGCTGGACCTGGTGGATGGCAGCTTCGCCGCCGGTGCTGAGCTTGAAGGCCTCGAGGCTGAACGGGCTGAAGCCGAGAATGGCGAGGTGGCCGACGCCTGCGTCAGGAGCTGGAACGCGGCCTCGCAGCATGGCTGCGTCGTGTTCGAAGATGTCGGGCATGCTCACGCCGGGCAGGGCTCGGGTGGATGGAGCCGGTGCGAGGATCTGATGCCGGCCGATGGTGAAATCGGCCGGCTGGCCCGCTGCCGCTGGTGTGGTCGACGCCAAGGGATCGATCTGCGGATCGTTCAGCCATCCCTTGACGTCGAGCGCTTTCGCCCGGGCCTCCGCCATGCGGCGCAGGGCCGGGACGCGCGCCTGCCAGGGGAGAGCGGCGACGCTGGTGACGAAGCTCTCGATCTCCCCGGTCTTCTCGAAGGATGCATATGCGAGATCCGCGCGCAGGGTTGCGGCGAGATCGGCCGGCAGGCGCCCCAGCCGGCCTTCTGCCGGCGCCAGGGCGCCCTGCTTGACGAGCAGATCGGCGATTTCGCTTTCGGCGTCGCGGCGCGCACCCTCATCGGTCAAGCTGTCGAGCAGGCTGTCGGCGCGGGCGAGTTCGCCAATGCGGGCAAAGGCGATCGCGATCTCGGCGCGGCTGTCGTCGACATCCTTTTCGTTGGCGAGCAGGGCCAGAGCCTCGTCGAGGATCTCGCGGGCCGATGCCTTGCCCTGCGTTGCAAGCGCGATCTCGATCAGGATGCGGCAGCGGCTTTCCTTGCCGGTGGCCTGAGCCAGATAATCGCGGGCAAGCCCCAAATTGCCTTTCTCGACGGCGTGATCGGCAAGCGCTTCGAGGACGCGGTCGCGATTTGCCCCGGCGCCGATCTCGGCGAGACTTGCGGTCGCCGCCTGCGTGTCGCCACGCTTGACCAGGGCACGGGCAATGCCGGATCGGGCATAGTCCTGATCTTCCTCACGCGAGATTTCGGAGAGCAGCTTGGTTGCCTCATCCAGCAGGTCGTCGTCGGCCAGGCCCTTTACCAGACGGGCCATGGCAAAGGATCGATCGTCACCGGCCGGCAATGCGCGGGCAAGGGTTTGCGCCGGCCCGAATTCTGCGAAGGTGGCAAGCGCCGAGACGAGATTGGCCGTGGCATTGGGATCGTCGAGCTTCAGCTTGGCATTCTGCAGCAGGATCTCGCGGCCGGCCTCGACATAGCCCTGACGGCGCAGATCCTTGGCGATGGCGATATCGGCATCGATGCGGGCCTTGGCCGTCAGCAACAGGGGGACGATCTCTCGGGCGCGCAGTGCCTTGCTGCGATCGATGCGGGCGTCGATCACCTGGCGGAGCGCCTTGTTCTGGTCGCGGTCGCGGGACATGGACTTTGCCGCCCGGAGTGCCAAAAGGTCTTCCCCCTTGTCGAGCGCCATGTGGAGGATGCCGTCGAGGAATTCGGCGCGGACGTCCTCGTCGCGGTCGAGTGCCTGGGCAAGGACGAGGGCACGTGCGGGGTCCTTTGCGGCGAGAGCAGCCTTGGCGAGTGTCGTCAGCGTCTCGGGGGCCGGATCGGCCATGCCCTCGGCGGCCAGCGCATCAAGAGCGACCGTCTGGTACATCTCGGCACGGGTCCGGGCGAGAACGACGGAATTGGTGGCAATCTCCAGAATGCCCTCCGGGAGCTTGCCGCGCGGGAAAACGAGCACGGCGGCATTCAGCGCGCCGTCTCGCGTTGCATCCCGCTCGATCGCGCGTGCTTCCTCGATGGCCAGGGTCGCCAGACGTTCGGCTTCGGCCTCCTGGCCGGCGCGGACATGGGCGGCGGCCAGTGCCGACCAGCCGGCAGAACGGTAGGCAGGGTCCCGGATCGTTTCCATCGCGGCCTTGGCATCGAGATCGGCCTGCAGGCCGGCATCGCCGGGGCCGATCAGCGCGGTCAGGGCCTCGACGAGGCTCAGGCGAAGGACATCGGGCGTGATCGCCTGGGCCGCCAGATCCTGCAAGGCCTTCTGCGCACCGTCATCGGCCTGATCGTTGCGTCCAAGCCCTTCCAGGACGCCGATCGCATCCACGGCCTCGTCCAGCAGGCGGACACGTGCATGAGGATCCCGCTCCGCATCCAGCTTTACGGTGCTTTCGGTCACGATGGTGCGGGCCATGTCGACCTCGCTCTCGATGGATGCCGAGGCCGGCACGGCCCAGGCGAGACAGGCCGAGAGCAGGGCCATTCGCAGCCGGCGTCCGGCGGAGGGGGGCAACAACGCGGCCATCAGCCCACCTTTCGCTGCTGGCCGAGGCTGCCGACCTCTTCCGCCGTGCGTGTGACGCTCAGCATGAGGATCGCGGTCTGATCGCCGGGATTGCTGAAGGTCAGCTTCTGGCGTGAGCGGAGATCCAGCCCGAAGCCTTGGGTCAGGACCGTTTCTCCGTCTGGCTGGCCGAGCATCGCTTCGCCCGACAGCACAACGATGCTCACCGAGGCCGGCACATCGTCCTGATCGAGTTCGAGCGTTGCGCCGGGCAGAATGTCGATGCGTTCGACCCGGAAACCCGGACCTTCTTCGAGCAGGCGGCGACTTCCGCCCGACTGCTGGCGCAGGAGGTGGCGATCGGCTGCGGGATGACCGGTCTTCGCCAGATGCTGGGCAATGAACTTCACGTCCTGGGACTGGGCGCGGGACGCGACCAGCAGGACATCATCGGTATCGACCACGACGATGTTGGAGAGGCCGATGACCGAAATCAGACGGCGCGAACCGCTGATATAGCTGCGGCGAACGTCCCGCAGCAGCACATCGCCCTTGAGGACGTTTTCCTCGCCATTGTGCTGGCCGGTTTCCCACAGGGCTTCGAAGGAACCCAGATCGTTCCATTCCGGCGAGACCGGCAACACGCCGAGCCTTGACGAATGCTCCATGACGGCATGGTCGATGGAGATTTCCGGCGCGGTGGCGAAGCTTTGCGACAGGCGCAGGCTGTTCTGCGTTCGGCCTGCCTCCGCGATCCCGGCGTCGACGGCGGACAGGACGTGCGGCGCGTGGTCGGCGAGCTCGGCGAGAATGGTATCGGCGCGGAACATGAAGATGCCGCTGTTCCAGGTGTGGCGGCCATCGGCGACGAGGCGGGAGGCGTGATCGAAGTTCGGCTTTTCGACGAAGCTCATGACCTTCAACACCTCGCCTTCGCCTGCCGGTTCGGCCTCGATGTAGCCAAAACCGGTTTCCGGTGCCGTCGGCCGAATGCCGAAGAGGGCGATGCCGCCCTTCTCGACGAAGGCTAGAGCAGCACGATAGGCATCCTGCAGCCGGTCGGGCCGGCCGATGCGGTGGTCACTCGGCACCACCAGCATGACGGCGTCTGGATCTTCGGCGGCGAGAATACGGGCGGCGGCGGCAATGGCCGGTGCGGTGGAGCGCATCGCCGGTTCGATGAGCACGAGCGGGGCCCCGGCCGGATGGTCGATCTGCTGCAATTCATATTGAACGCGGGGTTCCTGCAGCGTGTTGACCAGCACCGTGGCGCGGCCGAATTCGCCGTCGCGGAAGCGGGCGAGGGTATCCTGGAAGAGAGAGTGCTCGCCGCCCAGCGTCTGGAACTGTTTGGGCTCCAGGCGCCGGGACAGCGGCCAGAGGCGGGTGCCCGAGCCGCCGCAGAGAATGACGGGACGGATCCGGGTCATGGCTTGATCTCCTGCGCGGCCGTTTCCGTGCCGAATACGCCAGCGACCGTGTGGACGAGGCGACCGATCGCGCTTTCGCCGAAGAGATCGAAGCGAACCTCGACCGGCTGGCCGATCATGTCCGTGGACAGCGTCTTGTTCGGGGCGATCAGCACGGTCAAGGGATCACGTGGCAGGTCCGACTGCGATCCGCCCTTGCCAGGCAGCCAGAGGATCTCGGCATTGCTGACATGGGTGCCGTCGGGATAGACGAGCGACGCGCTCTTCACGCCGTAAAGGCTCATCAGCTTGTTGTCGCTGACGGCGGCCGAGACCACGATCGGGGCGTCGGCGCGCATCAGCCGGACGATGGGATCGCCGGTGCGGACGAAATCGCCGCTGGCGAAGCGCTGTTCGGTCTGGACGCAGTCGCAGGGGGATTCCACCGTGATGGGATCGCCGACAGCCGGATTGACCGTGATCAGCGGCTCGCCGAAGGCGAGTTGCGCCTTTTCGTTGAGGAAGGTGATACGCCCGACGGCCGGGGAGGCGACATTGACCGTCTTGGCGGCAATGCTCGCGCTTTCCGGGCGCACCACATAGAGTTCGTCATAGACATTCGCAGAGAGGAAGGCGACGAGCGCCGCACCAATGGCGGCAACACCGGCGGTGGCCGCCACGCGGCGACCCAATTGGGCGATGCGGCCTCCGGTCGACAGGCGCGGCGGCGGCGGTACCTGCTTGGAGCGGACCATGTCCGTGCGACGGGCGACATCGAGCACGTCACCGGCTCTAACGACCTCGCCGGAAATGATGGCGTCGGTCATGTATCGCAACAGGCTGATCTGGCTGTCTTCCAGGGCGGTGAAAACGAGGCTGGTGCGGCCCTCGCTATCCGTTGCGTACAAAACCTCGGAGGGCACGTGGGTCAGGCTGAAATGATAGCCGCTGAAGGGAATGGTCAGGTGGGCCATCACCTTCTTGCCGGCGGAAAAGCCTTTGGCGTTGATGGCAAAGCCATTCATCGACCAATCGTGCACGTCATATTCCCGTCCGTCGATCGTGGCCTTCATGGGCAATGGATATCGGGGGTGCTGACGCTGGAGTTCAGCTTCGTAAGATATGCCTCTCATGATCGAGACTCCGGTTCGTGTTCACAGGCGGGGAATGGTGGTGATGCCGATCATCAAGCTGCAGGCGGTGATCAGTGCCAGGATGCTGACCGACTGGTAGAGCTTGGATTCGTATTTGCGGTAGGTGGCGAGCCAGTTGCGGTCCGCCTTGGCAAGCGTCGTGTTCTGGCGTGTCCATTTCTGGCGATCGAGATGGAAGAAGATGAACACCTTCATCGCCGAGCCGAAGATCTGGTTGAAGTAGAGCAGCAGGGGTGCCACGATCGAGACCTGGCGTCGGGCGGTCAGCAGCGAAAGCGTGATCGCGTAGCGTGAGGCGAGGATCCAGACGCCATAGACCAGAAGGGTGAAGGGCGAGACCAGCAGGGTGGCCAGGATGGCGCTGGTGACGCCGACCAGGCAGGTCCACATCGACAAACGCTGATCGAGGATGGCCCACCAGACGAAGTATCCGATCCGGCGTGGTCCAAGCGCCAGGGCACGCCTGTTGGTGCGCAGCATGTTGCCGTACCAGCGGACCATCAGCATGGCGGCGGAGCCGAAGAAGCTCTTGGATGGCGGATCCTCGATGGTCTTCACCATCACGTCCGGCAGATAAAGCATCTGGTAGCCGTTGCGCAGCAGCCAGAACCAACTCGACTTGTCATCCCCCGTCAGAAACTTGAAGCGGCCAAGCCTCGGGTGGTCGATGAAGTCGACCTCGACCTGGGCGACGAAATCGGGATTGCAGATGATCGAAGCGCGGAACATCGACATGCGGCCGGTGAGCGTCAGGACGCGGCGCGAGAGGCCCATGGAGGACATGAGGATATGGCGCTGGGCGAAGCGCAGGGCCCACCATTGCTGGAAGATCCACTTCCCATGCACTTCGGCGATTTCGTCCGTGGTCAGAGCGCCGACATTCGGATCATGGAAGAAGGGCGCGCATTGTTCGACAAGGTCTTCGGGAACCATGCTGTCGCCGTCGATCACCGCCACCATGGCATCCGGGGCGGGAAAGAGACGGGCAATGGCCCGGAAGCCGGAGGCGAGCGCATCGCGCTTGCCGCTGCCGTCGATCCGGACGATGACGAGGTCGACGGGATCTGTATCCGCCACCATCGCGGCATAGAGTTTCTTGATGATCCGCAGGTCCGAGAGATCGACGATCGAGGCCACCACCGTGGCCGGACCTGGCGCCTTCAATGCGGCGGCAAAGGCGGCGCGGTAGACTTCGATCGTCGTTTCCGTCGGGATGCGAAAGCTGGTGACCAGGAGATAGGAGGCAAAGCCTTCTCTCTTCCTGGCCATCGCTGCGCGTTTCATGCGCGGATACATATAGCTGCGATACACAACGCCGCGCAGGAAATGCAGGATGCCCCAGCCATAGCGCCATGCGCCGATCAGGCCGATGGCCAGCCCGGTCTTGCTGTCGATGATGGCATAGGCCTGGCTGGGCAGCGATGTCGCTGCCACAGCGATGCCCAGCACCATCAGGACGTGCGCGGCCGGGCTGTAGGTGAAGTCACCAGCAGATGCCATGATAATTGCCTTCGCTGCGCAGCGTCTTGTCGACGCGGACCAGGTCGATGATGTGGGTCTCGGGTTTGACCCGCTTCAGCGACCCGTTCATTTCGGCCCGGTTGCCGACCACGATCACATCGGAGTCCGAAAGCACGGAATCGATGTCTTCGTTAAGCAGTTCGGCCAGGTGCGGCAGGCGGGCACTGACGAAGCTCGCATTGGCACCGGTGAGGCGGTTCATCCGGATGTTCGGATCGAAGATCTTGATCTGGTAACCGCGGCCATAGAGGCGTTCGGCCAGCTCGACCAGGGGGCTTTCGCGCAGGTCGTCGGTGTCGGGCTTGAAGCTCAGGCCGACGATGCCGACCTTGCGGCTGCCCTGGTTGGCAATCAGGCTGTAGGCGCGGTTGATCTGCACCTCGTTGGCCGAGAGCGTCGCCTCGAGCAGCGGGGCCGGCGTGCCCTGGCGGCGCGACATGCTGATGAGCGCACGCAGGTCCTTGGGCAGGCAGGAGCCGCCGAAGGCGAAGCCGGGGGTGAGATAGGCCTTGGAGATGTTCAGCCGATCGTCCGCGCACAGAATGTCGAGGGCGACGTGGCTGTCGATGCCGGCCTTGCTCAGGATGTTGCCGATCTCGTTGGAGAAGCTGATCTTCAGGGCGTGCCAGGCATTGTTGGTGTATTTGATGCCTTCGGCCGTCTTGATGTCGACGACAAATTTCGGGCGGTTGATCGGGGCATGGATCGCTTCCAGCCGATCAAGCGTGAACTTGTCGGAGGCACCGAAGACGATGACGCCGGGGTCGTAATAGTCCTTGATCGCCGTGCTCTCGCGCAGAAATTCCGGCAGATAGGCGATGCCGAAATCTTCCGCGGCCTTCATGCCGGAGGCGGCTTCCAGCGCCGGGACGACGATGCTTTCGGTGGTGCCGGGCAGGCAGGTCGAGCGCACGACGACGGAGTGGAAGGTGTTCTTCAGCTTGATGGCAGCACCGATATCCTCGGCGACGCGCTTCAGATATTCCGTGTTGAGGCTGCCGTCCGGCAGGGAGGGCGTGCCGACACAGATGAGCGACAGATCCGTCGCGGCAATCGCCGCTGCGGCATCATGGGTTGCGGTGAGCCTGCCCGAGGCGACGCCGTCGCGGATGATTTCCTCGAGGCCGGGCTCGATGATGGGCGATTTTCCGGCCATCAACGGGCCGATCTTGTTGGGATCCGGATCGACCGCCGTGACGTGGTGGCCTTCCTTCACGAGGCATGCGGCTGACACTGCGCCGACATAGCCGGCACCGAATATACTGATCTTCATGCTCAGCTCCTTTGTATAGAGCCTCACTGAAACAAATAAAAGCGGCCACTACATCAACATTGGTTAACCAAAACGCAATTAAAATGTGAATTTTTTCAAATAAAAATGCGGCAGGCGAGACCGTCAGTCTCCCCCGCCGCCAAGGGCGACTTTTCGACGTTTTTATATATCTACAATCCGCCTGACGATATTTGCGACGTTTCTCAAGAACGGCCGGAGCTGTCCGCCTGGATGTCAGGCGGCGACGATCAGATCCTCGCCCAGTTTTTCCAGCATCGAGATGCTGTTCACCAGGATGCCGCCGCGGCTGGTGGCAATGACGCCGCGCCTGCCCATGTCGCCGATGATGCGGTTGAAGTGGATGTGGGTGACGCCGATGGCATCGGCGAGCAGCGACTGCGTGACCGGAATGAAGACAGGCCCGACCTGCCCGGCCGCTGCGGAAAGCCGGAGCGACAGTTCCTTCAGCAGCATGATCACACGGGCCCGGGCATCCCCGCGCCCGAGGCTGGTGATGTGATTGCGCATGATCGCGTTCTGCTCTTCGGCCAGTGTCCAGAGGGCCTGGTTCAGGCCGACGACGCTGTTGCTGAGGCCGATCAGGCTCTCGCAGTCGAAACGGTCGATGCGAACCGGGGTCACGGCGGCGATGCCGTGATCGATCACTGTCGGGTAGATATGTGGATTGCAGATGTCCCCGGCGGTGAGGAACATGATGACCTGGCGGCTGCCGTCCGGCAGCAGGCGGTACCGCATCGCGAGGCCATGTCCGATCGTCAGCACATGGCGTACGCTGGTGCCCGCACCCAGGATTTCGCTGCCCTTTTCAAGACAGGTTGAGCGAAAACCGACAGAATCCAGGATCGGACTTGAGCGTCCGGACGACGGCAGCAGCTGTGCCACGCGCCGCATGAAAGGTGATACATGGTGCATTTTCCGACGTCCCCAACGCCAACATGTCAGACTGAAAATGGCTGCACTTCTCACTATGGCCGTTCGCCGCTGATCTCGACGCACGGAAAATCCCAGGTACAAGACGTGCCCAGACATGAGCCGTCTCTGTCCTGTTCTCTTGACTGTTTCCCCTGAGTTTCTTGTCGCGTTTTCCGATCGCGGGACCGGAACTCCGCATTATATTGCGATAAGTAAGTACGTGCCAGGCATCTGCACTGCTTATGACTGGATGATACTAAATCTGAGCATATGAACAAGTGTGTAAATAGATTTTTTAGGAATTGTTTTTTGGGTTTCATTAATCCATGTAAACGACGGACCGATTAATTGATTGGTAACGATAAGCTCCTTCCGAATGGGTGGAGTGAGAGCATGCGCACCAATGCAGTCTCGAATAGATTCAATCTTGGTTCCGATAGCAATTTTACACTGACTCTCGAAGACGCCGGTATGCAATTTCGGCGGATGCTTTTTGAAGATATACTCCCTCTCTGGTCGACTGTCGGCATAGATCGCGTTCGAGGCGGGTTTTGCGAAAGTATTTCCCGCGAGGGACGCATTCCGACCTCGGCCCGGCGTGTGCGGGTGACTGCGCGGCAGGTCTACAGCTTCTGCGAGGCGGCGCGGCTGGGCTGGAACAAGACAGCGGCGGCAGCGTGTTTGCGGCACGGCTATCGCTTCCTTCTCAATTACAGTGCACCGGACGGGTTGCTGTTTCATGGGCTCAGCGACGACGACGCGCTGGTCGATCAGGACCATCACCTCTACGATCAGGCGTTTCTGCTGTTTGCCTATGCGCATTCCTTCGCCCATCTCCAGGACGAGGATTATCGGCGGCGGGCGATGCTGACCTTGGCGAGCCTGCGCGAACGGCTCGGGCATCACGCCGGCGGCTTCAAGGACCACACGTCGACACCCTATCCGCTGCGCTCGAACCCGCACATGCATCTGCTCGAGGCAGCGCTGGCCTGGATGGCTGTCGATGCCAATCCGGTGTGGCGGATGCTCGCCGACGAGATCGTGGCTCTGTTCAAGAGCCGTTTCTATGATCCCGAGCACGGGGTCGTCCGGGAGTATTTCACCGCCGACTGGGATCCGATCGATGAGGACGGGCGGTCACGCATCGAGCCCGGGCACAATTTCGAATGGGCCTGGCTGCTGATCCGCTGGTCACAGGCGACCGGCGGCAAGATCGGTGACCGGGCGGAACGGATGGTCGCTTTCGCCGAGCAGCACGGCGTCGATCCCGGCCGCCGGGTTGCCGTGAACGAAGTCTGGTCGGACGGTCTGATCGCCGATGGTACGGCGCGGCTCTGGCCACAGACAGAGCGGCTGAAGGCCTGGCTTGCGCTGGCCGAAATCCGCGAGGGCGAAGAGCGGTGGCTCGCCGAGCAGAATGCGCTGGAGGCCTGCCATGGCCTGCTCGCCTATCTCGACGTCGATGCGCGCGGCACCTGGCATGACGTGATGCTGGAGGACGGAAGCTTCAAGACAGGCCCGGCCCCGGCCAGCTCGCTCTACCACATCATCTGTGCACTTGGCGAACTCGCGCGCTACCTGCAGCGGCAGTCCGGCCTCGGCGTGCTGGATCGGGGTCTCGACCGCGGTGAGGTGCAGCCGAAGATGCCGGCGGGCATCGTGATGGGGATGTCGTGATGGATGCCGTTTCCTCGCTTGCTCATCCGTCGCCGACCTCCACCTATCCCGCCCAGGGGGCCGGTCCTACAGCCCTTCCCGAGGGGCTGAAATTCGGAACCTCCGGCCTCAGGGGGCTTGTGACCGAGCTGGTCGGTCTGCCGTCACGCGCCTATGCACTCGGGTTCGTTCGCCATGCGCTGTCGCTCGCGCCGCAGACCCGGCAGGTGCTTGTTGGCCGTGACCTCAGGTCCAGCAGCCCTGAAATTTCGCAGGATTGCCGTGCGGCGATCCAGCATGCGGGGCTGATGGCGGTGGATTGCGGCGCCGTGCCGACACCCGCGCTGGCGCTGGAAGCGATCCGGCGTGGTTGCCCGGCAATCATGGTGACGGGAAGCCATATCCCCGATGATCGCAATGGGCTGAAATTCTATCTGCCGCAGGGCGAGATTTCCAAGGCGGACGAGATGGCGATCGCGGCGCAAGTGGCGTTGCTCGACGATCCGGCGCTTGAAAACCTGGCGCAGGGGGAGATCATTGGCGACGGACAGGCCGCTTCGATCAATGCGGCCTATATCGGCCGTTATGTCGACGTGTTCGGGTCGCGGAGCCTGAAGGGCCGGCGCGTTGCCGTCTATCAGCACAGTTCGGTGGCGCGCGACCTGCTCGTCGACCTCCTGCGCGCCCTCGGTGCCGAGGTGGAGCCGGTCGGCCGGGCCGCGCGCTTCATCCCGGTCGATACGGAAGCGCATGAGCCGGAGCTGGTGGCCTATATCGCGGAAGTGGCCCTGGCCGGGCGGTTCGACGCCGTGGTCTCGACGGACGGCGATGCGGATCGCCCCCTTGTTGCCGACGAAACGGGCGCGATCCTGCGTGGTGACGTCGTCGGTCTTCTGGCGGCCAAGCTTCTCGGTTTTCAGACCATCGTTACACCGGTGACCTCCGGCAGCGTGATCGAGCGCTCCGGTATCACCGCTGACGTGGTGCGGACACGTGTCGGCTCGCCTTTCGTCATCGCCGCGATGGAGGCAGCCGCCCTCTCCGGCAAGACCGGGATCATCGGCTTCGAGGCGAATGGCGGCACGCTGCTCGGCTCGGACGGCATCTGGCAGGGCCGCGCGCTCAGCCGGCTGCCCACGCGCGATGCGGTGCTGCCGATTTTGGCCGGACTGCTGCTTGTTGCGCAATCGGGGCGCCCGCTTTCGGCCATTGTCGGCGATCTGCCGGTGGGACACGCGATGGCGGACCGGCTGAAGGATGTTGCCTCCGCCCAGTCGCAGGACTTTCTCGGCCGTCTCTCGCAGGACGAAGCCTTTGCGCAGACCTATTTCGACCCCGTGGGCAGCATACGCTCGGTCGACCGGCTGGACGGCATCCGTTTCGACCTGAAAGACGGTGCCGTCGTGCATTACCGGGCCTCCGGCAATGCACCGGAATTGCGATGCTATGTCGAAGCCCAGACCAAGGCGCGTGCATCCGACCTGCTCGCCTGGGGCCTCGAAGCCGCGCGTATCCAGCTCGACAGCAAGCGACACTTGCCCATTCAACGCTAATTCCGGGGCGGCAGAAATGCTGTGCGACAATGCAAAGAGACCTACTGCCGGAGGAGCCTCCTGAGGGAGCGACCGACGATATTTCCCCGGAAAGTGCCGTTGCGCTGACCGTCAATCTGGTGCGGGCCTATGTGGCCAATCACATCGTGCCGCCCACGCAGCTGGCCAGCCTTCTGGAGCAGACGCACAGGACGGTCTTGAGCCTGTCCAATCTCAGGCCGGAGCCACCGGAGGGCAGCGTTCCTTTCGTTGCGCCGGGCGCGGAGCGGCTGGTCTGCCTGGAATGCGGCAAGGCGTTCCGGGCGCTCAAACGGCATCTGTCTGCGCAACACCAGCTGACGCCCGAGGAGTATCGCATGCGGTGGAACCTGCCGCCGGATCATCCGGTCACGTCGCCGGCCTATGCGGCCCAGCGCTCGAACATGGCCAAGGCGACAGGGCTCGGCAAACGCCAGCGGGGGCGGCCGCGCAAGGCCCGCCTGCAGGACGGGGAGGGGCAGGCATGAGCCGGCCTTTGTCGTCGACCGTTTCCCTGCCCCCATCCACGGGGTCTCAGCGTCCCTGGCTTCGGGAAGCGCTTTCCCGGTGCCGCAGTGCGCTTGTCGGTGTCGCTCTGATCAGTGCCCTGATCAATGTGCTCTTCCTCAGCGGTCCGCTGTTCATGCTGGAAGTCTATGACAGGGTGCTGCCCAGCCGCAGTGTCCCGACACTGGTTTCTCTGTTGGTGATCCTGGTCGGTCTCTATGCCTGTCAGGGTTTGCTGGACCTGCTGCGCAACCGGATCCTCGCCCGTGTCGGCGCCTATGTCGACAGCATGGCCAGCGAAGCCTGTTTCGCCATGACGGCGGCAGGTCCGCTCAAATCGCGCACGAGCGCGGAGGGGCTGCAGCCGCTGCGCGACATGGACCAGATCCGCGCCTTCCTGGGCGGACCAGGTCCCAGCGCGCTCTTCGACCTGCCGTGGATCCCGCTTTATATGCTGATCTGCTTCGTCTTCCATTTCTGGATCGGCATGGCGGCGCTGACCGGCGCGCTTGTCCTGCTCTGCCTGACGCTGGCGACCGATCTGTCGTCGCGCCGAACCTCGCTTACGGCGACCGTGCTGTCGATGCAGAAATCGAGCATGGCGGAGGCGACATCGCGCAATGCGGAGGCGGTGCGGGTTCTCGGCATGGTGCCGCATCTGTCGGCCCGCTGGTCCGGACTCAACGGCGCCTTCGTCGATACCCAGCTTTCACTGAGCGACGTCGCATCGGGTTTCGGGGCCATGTCGAAAGCGTTCCGGATGTTCCTGCAGTCGGCGATCCTGGCGCTTAGCGCCTTCCTGTTCATCAAGGGCGAAGTGAGCTCGGGCATGATCGTGGCCAGCGGTATTCTGGTGTCGCGGGCGTTGGCGCCGGTCGAGGTGTCGATCGCGCATTGGCGTACCTTCATCGCGGCAAGCCAGAGCTGGCGTCGTCTGAGCAAGACCTTTGGCGGGCAGGCCCCTGCCGAGCGGCTGGCCCTGCCGGCGCCGGTTGCGCGGCTCGATGTAGACAGTCTGGCGGTCGCGGCTCCCGGCAGCTCCAGCCTGATCCTGCAGAAGGCTGGCTTCAGCCTGCAGGCGGGATCGGCGCTGGCGGTGGTCGGGCCGAGTGCGGCAGGCAAGTCGACCCTGGCGCGGGTCCTGGTCGGCGCATGGCCGGCAACGCGGGGCTCGATCCGGCTTGACGGAACGCTGCTCGACCATTTCGACCCGCAGATGCTCTCCCGGCATATCGGATACCTGCCGCAGGATCTGGAACTTCTGTCCGGCAGCGTTGCGGAAAATATTGCCCGCTTCGACGCGGCGGCAACGAGCGAGGCGATCATCGCTGCGGCGCGCACAGCGGGTGTGCACGAGATGATCCTGCGCCTGCCCGATGGTTATGACACGCAGATCGGGGAAGGCGGCAATGTGCTGTCAACCGGCCAGCGGCAGCGCATCGGTCTGGCGCGGGCGCTTTATGGAGATCCCTTCCTTGTGGTGCTGGACGAGCCGAATTCCAACCTCGACCAGGCGGGCGAGGCGGCGCTGACATCGGCCATCCGCCATGTGCGTGCCCGGGGCGGGATCGCCATCGTCATCGCCCATCGGGCCAGCGCGCTTGATGCCTGCGATCAGGTCATGCTGGTGAGCGACGGACAGACGCAGATGCTGGAGCGCAAGCGCGACCTGATCCGTCCGGTGCCGGCTTCGCCGCATCCGGCTGCCGCTGCGGCAGATAGCGCGGAGAGGCATGATGAAACCGGTGATGCGGGAATACGAGACGCGGGCGCCATTGCCACCGGCTCGACCGGAGATCGGCGTCTCGTGATGGGAGAACGGGCATGAGTTCGGAACGCTCCCGTCTGCTCGCGCGCTCCATCCACAGCAATCTCTTGCTGGCGACCGCAGCGCTTGCCTTGCTGACGACGGGGGGCGGCGTTGCGGCCACCGTCGAGATATCAGGGGCGGTCATTGCCGGCGGAACGGTGGTGGTCAATTCCGAGGTGAAGAAGGTCCAGCATCCGGCGGGTGGAACGGTCGCCGAAATCCTGGTGTCGAACGGGCAGCGGGTGCGGGCCGGCGATGTCGTGGCACGGCTCGACGCGACGGTGGCCGCGGCCAATCTCGCGATCGTCAGCAATTCGCTGGACGAGCTGGTGGCGAAACGGGCGCGGCTGCTGGCGGAGCGAGACGGGCAGGCAACCATCACATTCGATGCCGAACTGCTGGGGCGCAGCCAGGATGAGGGCGTCCAGCATATCCTGACGAACGAGACACGGGCCTTTGCCCTGCGTCGAGAGGCGCGCGAAGGGCAGAAGGCCCAGCTGCAGGAACGCATCGTGCAGCTCAGTGAGCAGGTGACCGGTCTCGAAGAGCAGGCGACGGCGATGGACGTGCAGGTCGATCTCGCCCGCAAGGATCTCGCGCTTGCCCAGAAGATGTGGACGCAGAAGCTGGTGCAGTATTCCCGCCTCAACACGGCGCAGCGGGAAAAGGCCGACCTCGATGGCGAACTGGCCGGGATCCGGGCGAGCATCGCCCAGGCGAAAGCGCGAATTTCCGAAACCAATCTGGAAATCTTCCAGATCGATCAGCAATTGCGCGGCGATGTGGCGAAAGAGCTGAACGACGTCAGTTCGTCGCTGTCGGAGCTGAAGGAGCGCAAGGTCGCTGCGGAAGACCAGTTGCGGCGGCTGGATATCCGGGCCCCACAGGACGGGACGATCCATCAACTCAGCATTCACACGATCGGCGGGGTCATTCTGGCGCAGGAAACGCTGATGCTGATCGTGCCGCAATCGGACCTGCTGGTGGCGGATGTGCGGATTTCGCCGCAAGACATCGATCAGGTGCATATGGGGCAAAGCGCCTTCCTGCGTTTCTCCGCCTTCAACCAGCGCCTGACGCCGGAGTTGAAGGGCACGGTCGAGCGGATCTCCCCGGACCTTATTGTCGATCCGCAGAGTCGTGCTGCTTATTACGAGGCGCGGCTGACGCTGGAGCATGACGGCAAGGATCTGGCATTGAAACCGGGCATGCCGGTCGAGGCCTTCCTGCGCACCACGGATCGAACCGTCGGCTCCTATCTCACCAAGCCCTTTACCGACTTCTTCTCGAAGGCCTTTCGGTCTGAATGAGGCGTCGATTGGGCAGGATACGGGCTGTCCGAGCCGGGGCCGTCAGCGGTTGGCAGGTGCGGTTTTGCGGGGGACAGCATGCCGTTGCGCGTCCGTCGCTGGGCAGGTTCCGATGCGTTGGGCGGGTTTGTATTCGGGGGCTGGGGCTGAGCGGCAGCGCGTACGGGGGATGATGCGTGAGCTGGAGTTCGGCTGAGGTTCCGGTCGGACGCGGTGCGCAGGTTTGGCCAGGTGTGGCCAAGGATCTGGAAATCGGGAGGGGCGGCTCGCGGGGCGTCGGCATTTTGCCTTCCGGTTGAAGGGATGGTGGCAAGCTGCTAGAGACGGCGACAGTGCGGCTTTGCGGTTTTGCAGCGCGTGGCCGCCTTCGGTGCTGTGACGCCGAAACACCCGATTTCAACGGAAGGCACTGGCATGACGACGTCCGGCAAGAAAATCCGTATCCCGCAGCCCGTCCTGCAGGTGAGCGTGGATGCGGCGTTGCTGCCGAAATCCCCGGTGAAGCCGGCAGGTGCCTCGGCTGCTCCCGGCTCGGACGGCAAGGCCCGCATCAATATTGTTGCTCCGATCGCGCCCAAGGCCGTGGCCTTGCGCCAGAACCTGCGGCAGCAATCGGTCAAGGCTGCCGTTGCCCGTGTGGACGCGGCCATCGAAGCCAATACGGTTTCGCCGACCGAGGCCAAGGCTCTGGTGCTGGCTCTGGCGGAGAAGATCGTCGGTCCAGGTGCTGCTGCCGAAAAGTGGTATCGCAGCCATCACCTTGCTGCGTTTGGCGGTCGCACACCGGCCCAGATGGTGCGCGCGGGCGAGCTGCCGGCGCTGGTTGCTCATATGAAAGGCGACGCGGCCAAGCCGAAGGGCTGAGGTTGCGATCACCGATCCGGATGCCGGCGCGTCAACAGGTTGCGATCTCCAGGCCGACTGGTCGCTGGGCGTTGATTGCAGTGTCCCTTGCCCCTCATGTTCCCCGCACCCCGTTTACGCTGTTGCGGGACAAAGATTGTGCAGGTGCGAGATGGATGTTAGCACAGCCGGCATGAGGACACGGACCCCTTGCCATGCTGCTGACGCCTCGCGATAGCTTTGACGATCTTCGCCGCGATTTCCGTTGGGAAATCCCTGCCGATTTCAACATCGGGCGGGTGGTGGCCGATGACTGGGCGGCGCGCGTGCCGGATCAGGTCTGCCTTGAGCATTTTTCCCCGGATGGCCGTCATCTGTCGATGACCTATGGTGTGCTATCGGCGCAATCGTCGCGGTTTGCCCATGCGCTGACCGGGCTCGGAGTGCGGCGCGGTGACCGGGTGGCGCTTCTCCTGCCGCAATGTTTCGAGACGGTCATTGCCCATGTGGCGATCTACAAGATGGGAGCGATCGCGCTACCGCTGGCGCTCTTGTTTGGCGAAGAGGCGCTGGAATATCGGCTGAAGGATGCGGGTACCAGCGTTGTCGTCACCAACACGTTCGGCCTGTCGCGGCTCCAGCCGATCCGGGCTCAGCTCACGGACTTGCGCGAGATCGTGTCGATTGACGGGCAAGGCGATGGTGTGCTCGGCTTTGCCGAACTTCTCGACGGCCGGCCTTCGGTCTTCGACGTGGTCGACAGCGGACCGGATGAGCCGGCCTTGATGATCTATACCTCGGGCACCACCGGGCCGCCGAAGGGTGCGCTGCATGGGCACCGGGTGCTGGCCGGGCATATTCCCGGTTTCCAGCTGGCGCATGAATTCCTACCGCAGCCGGGCGACAAGATCTGGACGCCGTCCGACTGGGCCTGGGCGGGCGGGTTGCTCAATGCGTTGTTGCCGGCGCTGATGCTCGGCGTGCCGGTCGTTTCGTCGCCGGCGCAGAAGTTCGATCCGCATATGGCCTTCCGGATCATGGCCGAGATGAAAGTGCGCAATGCCTTCATTCCGCCGACGGCGCTGAGGCTCTTGAAGGCGGTGGAGAACCCGCGGGCGCAGTATGATCTTGTCCTGCGCAGCATCGGATCCGCCGGTGAGTCGCTCGGGCGCGAAACCTATGAATGGGTGAAATCGGCGCTCGGCATCGTGCCCAACGAGTTTTACGGCCAGACGGAATGCAATTTCGTGCTGTCTTCGGCGGCGCATCTGGGTGTCACGAAGGGCGGCTTCATCGGCAAGGCCGTGCCGGGGCATGAGGTCGCGATCATTGATGACGCCGGTCGCGTGCTGCCGGCTGGCGAGACGGGGCAGGTGGCGGTGCGCCGGCCGGATCCGGTGATGTTCCTCGGCTACTGGAACAATCCCGAGGCGACCGAGGGAAAGTTCGTCGGCGACTGGATGAAGACCGGGGATCTCGGGCGGCAGGACGAGGAGGGCTATGTGCAGTTCTTCGGCCGCGACGACGATGTGATCACCTCGTCCGGTTACCGCATCGGGCCGGCGGAAATCGAGGATTGCCTGAGCGGCCATCCGGCGGTTCGGCTGGCGGCAGTGATCGGCAAGCCGGATCCGCTCCGGACCGAAATCGTCAAGGCCTTCGTCGTGTTGCAGCCGGGTTTCGCGCCGGGCGAGGCGCTCGCTTCAGAGATCCGCGATTGGGTGAAACACAGGCTGTCGATGCATGAATATCCGCGCGAGATCGACTTCGTCGGAGAGTTGCCGCTGACCACCAGCGGCAAGGTGATCCGGCGGTTTCTGCGGGATGGCGAGATCGCCAAGGCTAAGCCAGAGCGGGCAAACATGGGTGTCGATTCCGTGCCCGCATCCGCGCGCAGAGGCTGAAACCGACGGTCTTCGGCAGCAATCTCTTGACCTTTAGAAGCCGTGCCTGGATCGGCGATCAGCCGCCGAAGCGTCTGTTCAGCACCTTGTCGCGCAGGATGCGGGCGATGTTGCGGGTGTTGCGGTACATGTGCAGCTGCGCGCCGACCTGACGGACGTCGCGGTCGGTATTGGTGCGCAGGCCGATGACCAGTGTGCCCATCGGTTCGCGTTCCTTCCAGAAACGCGCCATGATCGGATGGTCGGGCATGGCGCAACTGTCCGTGCGCTGGATGTTGGCGTCGTCGAGATGCCATTCCGTGAGGTCTGCGACCAGCAGCTTGCCCGGCGAATAGCGGGCATAGGTTTCGTCGAAGGCGGTCTTCCAGGTATAGGCTTCGCCCGCCATGATGAAGACGACCATTGAGGCGATGGCGCGACCGTTGAGATCGAGCGTGTGGATGCGGACCTGGTCGGCTTCGGCGAGATTGGTGATCGCTTCGCGGGCAAAGGCGGCGCGCAGGCGGTCATTGACCATGGCCGAGCGCTTGCGACCTTTCCAGCCGCTTGCTTCCAGGGCCAGGAATTCCTCCATGCGCAGGCGGATTTCCTCGGGCTGGCGGGCAACGTTGTAGATCACGGGGCCGAGTTCGGACAGAAGGCGGAACTGGCGACGCATCTCGCGCAGGTGGTTCTTGTTGAGCGTGCCGCGCAGATAGGTCTCGCCGTCCTCCAGGCTTTCCAGCATGGGGCGCTCGTAAGCATTGGTCACCGTCAGCGGCAGATCACGACCGATGGCGACGGCGCGGGCGAGCTGGGCAAAGCGGCCTTCCAGCCGCAGATCCGGCAGCACGATGACCCCGGGCAGCTTTGTTTCCGCGCGGCCAATCACCTCCAGAAGATTGTCAAACGTTTCGGCGGCACCCTCGGCGTCGACCAGCGGCGTGCCAAGCGGACCAAAGGGGTTCGACCAGACCCGTAGGATCGAGGGGCCGACGGAGAAGCCGGGCTTCTCGATCGAATAGGGAAAGAGCATGCGCAGGCGCGAACGGCGCTCGTCCTCGTCCCTGATGACGGCAAGCCGGATCTGGCGCTCTTCCAGCCGCGGCATGGCCGGTGCCAGGAAGCGCGGGGCGAAGAAGACATTGGCTTCCATCACCCGATAGGTCAGGTGGTCCAGCTCGTCCTGCAGGTCATAACCCATCTGGCCGGGATAGATGCTGAGGCGGCGGCCGGGGCGGCCCACCGCATATTCGGCTTCAGCGCCATGGCGCATGTCGCCGCCCGTCAGGCTGCCGATCAGGCGGTTCGCGCCGCTGTTCATGCTTTCTGTGTAAACGCGATCGGTCATGCGGCTTTCGCCTCCATCCTGCGCATCAGGGCGAGCGGGTCGGCGAAGGCAAAGACGACGACGCCGAGGGCGCGACGCACGGCGAGGTGCAGCAGCAAAGCTTCGACGGCCATGGCCGATGCCGTGGCCGTTGCGGCGCCGGCGAGGCCGAGATGGGGTATCAGCGTCACGTTGAGGCCGATATTCGTGGCAAGTGCCAGGAAATAGACCCCGACGCAGAGTTTCTGCCGTCCGGCCATGGTGAGCAACATTTCAGCCGGGCCCACCATGGCTTTCGCCATGTTGCCGGCAAAGAGGATGACCATCAGCATGTAACCGGCCGTGAAGGCGGGACCGAACATGGCGAGCAGGAATTCTCCTGATAGAAGCACGACCGCGCCAACAGCAAGCGAGGGCCAGAAGGTCCAGCGAGCGGCCGTGCCGGCAAAGGCCGCGAGCCCCGTCCGGTCGCCTTCCGCCATCAGGGCTGAGAAGCGCGGGGTGGCGCCGGCCTTGACGGCGAAGAAGACGAACTGGACGAGCGCCATGGTCTTGGCAGCTGCGAAATAGACGGCGACCTGATCGGGGGGAAGGTAAAAACCGACCACGATGACATCGGAATTGGTCAGCAGGAAGCCGAAACCTTCAATCAGGAAGATCGGAAAAGCGACCCGGAACCAGGCGAGGAAATCGATCTTGCGCGCACCTTTTTCGTAGCGGCGCACCAGGCGGCGGTCGATGGTGAGAAACTGGCCGAGCGTGGTGACGTAAGTGGCAGCCAGAGCGGCCTGCAGGGCTGTGGTGGCCGTTGCCGGCGCGCCGAGGCTGACGGCCGTCAGCATGAAGACGAGGATCAGCGTCGGACGGATGATGTAGGTCGGGCTCATGGCCACCACCGGCCAGCGATTGGCACGTGCGGTGCCGTCGAGCACGTCGCCGAGCGCAATCATCGGCAGGGCGAAAAGGGCGAGGAAGAGGGGGACGAGGTAGTAGGCCTCGATCTTGTCGCCGAAGACATGCAGGGCAGCCAGACCGATGAGCACGAAGGTGCTGGCGCTCAGCATGGCAAAGACGCGGGCGGTCATGGTCAGGCCGCGGATCTCCGCTTCCGCCTTGTCGAGATCGTATTGCGGCAGGAAGCGGATGAGAGCGGTGGGGAAGCCGAGGCAGGAGAAATTGCCGGCGAGCACGACCAGCACCCAGACGAAGACGAAGATGCCATATTCGAACTCGCCCATCAGGCGGGCCTGGATGATCTGCGAGACGAAGGCTATGGCGGCGCTGAAGATGCGGATGGCGAAGGCGACCATGGCCATCAGCCGGGCACGGGACTGGTCGTCTTCAGCACGGAGCGCGCGGGCCAGAACCTGACCTGCGGGCAACCATTTCTCCGCTGCTTCCAGAACAGTCATCGTGACAAACGCAATACTTCTCACAGGGACGGGCGTGATCTGAGTGTTGACACATCAGGGTTAACGAAGTGTGCCCTCAACGGGGGTAGCCGATGCCGTCGTGGTGGTTCCGGGCCGCAGCGGGAGGCCGTTGAACAGGAAGAGTGCCAGGCGACTTTTGCGCAGAATCCTGTGCGCACCGTAGGACAGGCTGAGTGTCAGCAGGCAGACGATCGCGAACTCCAGCACGGGTGGCCAGGGGGCCAGCAGAAAGAGCGTGACCAGGGCATAGATCAGCGGATGATGCAGGAGGTAGATGGTGAAGGAGGCATCGACAATGCGGTCGACCGAGCGGTTCGGCCGGTTCCAGAAGCGGCTGGCACAGCCGATCAGAACGGCGCTCATCAGGATGGCGGCGAGCCCGTCGGCGGCATTGTAGAGGATTTCGAGGACCAGACCTGTTCTGCCCCGCAGCAGGGAGGCGGCGATGGCGGCAGCCGTTGCGGTGAGAGGCAAGATCCAGCCACCCTGCCAGACGAGGGTCGGACGCAGTTCCGGCACGGCGCGCAGGGCGACGCCCAGCAGAAAGAAGGGCAGATATCGCAGATAGGGATCGACCCCATGGGCCAGCAGGAAGGCAAGGCCCGATGGCTTTGCGAGGAAATAGGAATGCGACAGGGCGATCGCGATTTCCCAGGTCATGGCGAAGGCGAGGACTGCCGGAAGAAGAAGCATGCGGCGCTGGGCCAAAGCGTCTCCTGCCTGGCGAAGATGCCGGCTTGAGCCGGTTGCCTGGACCAATGCCAGGGCGAGTGCAACCAGCGTGCTATAGGCCAGAAGTGCGGGCAGGAACCAAAGATGCATGATCCAGCCGAAGCCCGGATGGGTGACGTCGTAAGCTGCCCGGTGCATGGCCTGAGGCATGGACAGGGCGCCGTTCAGGGCATCCTTCAGGTCGACGAAAAAGAGTTGCGGCGGAGCGAGCAGGACGAGGCCGGTGAGGAAGGGGACGCCGAGGCGGACGAAACGGCCACGCAGCCACTGCAAAGGCGGGCGACGGGCGAGCAGCATGGCGGCGAAATAGCCGGCGACCATGAAGAAAGCCGGCATGCGGAAGGTGACGAGGAAGCCGCTGAGAAAGGTCAGGGTCTCGCTTTTGTCGAGCGACTGCACATCCCAGAGAACCCGCGTGTTGTAGGCCATGGCCGCGTGATAGGGGATACCGAGCAGCATCAGAAGCGCCCGCAGGGAATCCCAGTGATGCTCGCGTTCCGCCATACCTGACATGGCTTCGCTCCCGTAGGGGACCGCACTGGAAAGCCAGTCGCCCCGATCTCGGGCGGCACTCTTGCAGGTAAAGGTTTAGAAACCATCAAGCGGGAGATGACGCGGCCGCTGAGGGCGCCGAGGCCCTTTCCCGCTCAGGCCTCGTTTCGTCACCCATCTCAAATGCGAAACGCCCGCGCTGGCAGGCACGGGCGTTCCGAAATCGGGTTGAAACCGTTGAAACGGCCTTTCTCGATCAGGCGCTTTCGAAGGCGCCGTGGCAGTGCTTGTACTTCTTGCCGGAACCACAGGGGCAGGCCTCGTTGCGACCGACGGTGCCCCAGGTCGTGGGATCCTGCGGATTACGGTCCTGCGGCGGAACCTGGGCGCCTTCGGCAAAGTCGTCCTCGCCGGTGGTGGCATCAAGGTGGTGGCCTTCCATGACCGGCGGCGGAGTCGGGGCAGGCGGGGCTTCACGGACCAGTTCCACACGCGACATCTGCGTGGTCACGGCGTCGCGCAGGTTGGCGAGCAGGGCCTGGAAGAGTTCGAAGGCTTCGGCCTTGTATTCCTGCAATGGATCGCGCTGGGCATAGCCGCGGAAGCCGACGACCGAGCGCAGATGGTCGAGGTTGACGATGTGCTCGCGCCACAGGTTGTCGATGGTCTGCAGGACGACGGAGCGCTCGACATAGGCCATCAGCTCTGCGCCGAAGCGCTCTGCCTTGTCGGCATAGGCCTTGTCGGCGGCTTCCATGATGCGGTTGTAGATGTCGTCCTCGGCGATGCCTTCTTCGGCCGCCCAGGCCTCGATCGGCAGGTCGAGGTTGAGGGTCGCGGCGACCTTCTGCTTCAGGCCGGCGACGTCCCACTGCTCGACATAAGCCGTTTCGGGGATATGAATGCCGACCATGGTCTCGATGACTTCGTGGCGCATGTCGGTCACGGTTGCGGATACATCAGGCGCATCCATCAGCTCGATGCGCTGCTCGAAGATGACCTTGCGCTGGTCGTTGATGACGTCGTCATACTTCAAGAGGTTCTTGCGGATGTCGAAGTTGCGGGCTTCGACCTTCTTCTGGGCGCGTTCGAGTGCCTTGTTGATCCAGGGGTGAACAATGGCTTCGCCATCTTTCAGGCCGAGCTTCTGCAGCATGCCGTCCATGCGGTCGGAGCCGAAGATGCGCATCAGGTCGTCCTGGAGCGACAGGTAGAACTTCGAGCGGCCCGGGTCGCCCTGACGGCCGGAGCGGCCGCGCAGCTGGTTGTCGATGCGGCGGCTTTCGTGGCGTTCGGTGGCGATGACGTAGAGGCCACCGGCTTCGAGCGACTTCTGCTTCAGGGCGGCGATTTCAGCCTTGATGGCTTCGGCCTTGGCATCGCGCTCCGGACCCGGCTCCATTTCGGCCAGTTCGTGCTCGAGGCGCATTTCGAGGTTGCCGCCGAGCTGGATGTCGGTACCACGGCCAGCCATGTTGGTGGCGATCGTGACGGCACCGGGAACGCCGGCCTGGGAGACGATATAGGCTTCCTGCTCGTGGTAGCGGGCGTTCAGGACCTTGAAGTCCTTGAAGCCGGACTGGCTGAGCATGGTGGCCAGAAGCTCGGATTTTTCGATCGAGGTGGTGCCGACGAGAACCGGCTGGTTGCGCTCGTTGGCGGCCTTGATCTCCTCGATGATCGCCTTGAACTTTTCCTCGAAGGTCCGGTAGACCTCGTCGTCCTCGTCAATACGCTTGATCGGCAGGTTGGTCGGGACTTCGACCACTTCGAGGCCGTAGATATTGGCGAATTCTTCGGCTTCCGTAGCCGCCGTCCCGGTCATGCCGGCGAGCTTCTTGTACATGCGGAAGTAGTTCTGGAAGGTGATCGAGGCGAGCGTCTGGTTCTCGGGCTGGATCTGGACCTTTTCCTTGGCTTCGAGCGCCTGGTGCTGGCCTTCCGAATAACGGCGGCCCGGCATCATGCGGCCGGTGAACTCGTCGATGATGACGATTTCGTCGTTGCGGACGATGTAGTCCTTGTCGCGCTGGAAGAGCTTGTGGGCCTTCAGCGCGTTGTTGATGTGGTGGACGATCGCGACGTTCTCGACGTCATAAAGGCTTTCGCCCTTGAGCAGGCCGGCTGCGCGCAGAAGGTTTTCGAGCTTTTCCGTGCCGACTTCGGAGAAGTTGGCCGAGCGCTGCTTCTCGTCGATCTCGTAGTCTTCTTCCGACAGGACCGGGATGAAGGCGTCGATGGTGTTGTAGAGTTCCGAACGGTCGTCGAGCGGGCCGGAGATGATCAGCGGCGTGCGGGCTTCGTCGACGAGGATCGAGTCCACTTCGTCGACGATCGCGAAGTTATGGCCGCGCTGCACCATCTGGGCGCGCTCGTACTTCATGTTGTCGCGCAGATAGTCGAAGCCGAGTTCGTTGTTGGTCGCGTAGGTGATGTCGCAGGCATAGGCTGCGCGGCGTTCGTCGTCGGACAGGCCATGGACGATGACGCCGGTGGTCAGGCCGAGGAAGCCGTACATCTTGGCCATGGTGGCGGCGTCGCGGCGGGCGAGGTAGTCGTTGACGGTCACGACATGCACGCCCTTGCCGGCGAGCGCGTTGAGGTAGACGGCCAGTGTGGCGACCAGCGTCTTGCCTTCGCCCGTCTTCATTTCGGCGATGGAGTTGTCGTTGAGGATCATCGCGCCGATCAGCTGTACGTCAAAAGGACGCATGCCGAGCGCGCGGCGGGAGCCTTCACGGGCCACGGCGAAGGCTGGAACAAGGATGTCGTCAAGCGTCTTGCCGGCGGCGAGCTGAGCACGGAATTCCACCGTCTTTGCTGCCAGTTCTTCGTCGGAGAGCGCCTTCATCTTCTCCTCGAGGGCGGCGATTGCGGCCACCTGAGGCTGATAGGAGCGAACCCGGCGTTCGTTTGACGAGCCGAAAATCTTTCGCGCAAGTCCACCAAGACTGACCATATCGATGGTCCTTTCTGACCTTCGTCATAACGTTGACCCAGTCTTCCGGCCCTTATGAGCACAGAGGAATAGGCGCAATGCGTCCCGAAACTACTCTGGACGCGAGGTTGCGTGACAGATAAGAGGGGGGTCGAATGATGTCAACGGCGCAGGGCGATTGGAAAGACCTGCATTTGTCGGGCGTCTGACAATTTTTTGCCTGATTCGAACGGTCTTCAAACGGTTCACCATCCGAAAGGTCTTTCATGCTTCGCCTCAATAAATTCGTGCTTGCCGCCTGCGTATCGCTCATCGCCTTCCAGGGTGTCGTCGCTGCTGACGATGCCGTGGTCGCCAAGGTCGGCTCCCTGGAGATCAAGCAGTCCGAGCTCGACCTCGCCATCGCCAATCTGGACCCGCAGCTTGCCCAGCTGCCCGATGAGCAGAAAAAGGTTGCCGCCCTGTCCGGCGCCATCGACGTGAAGCTGCTGGCGGCCAATGCCGAGGCTGCCGGTCTGAAGGATGATCCGGACTATCAGCGTCGCATGGCCTACATCGCCGAGCGCGAACTGCACAACGCCTTCTTCAAGAAGAACGTGGTCGATGCCGTGACCACCGAAGAGGTCAAGGCGCGCTACGACAAGGAAGTGGCAGCCCTTCCGAAGCAGGAAGAGATCCGCGCCCGCCACATCCTGGTGAAGACGGAAGAGGAAGCCAAGGCGATCATCGCCGAACTCGACGCCGGCAAGAGCTTCGTTGATCTGGCCAAGGAAAAGTCCACCGACCCGAACAAGTCGGAAGGCGGCGATCTCGGCTACTTTACCAAGGGCCGCATGGTTCCGGAATTCGAAGAAGCAGCCTTTGCTCTCGAAAAGGGCGCCTACACCAAGACCCCGGTCAAGACGCAGTTCGGCTTCCACGTGATCCTGCTCGAAGACAAGCGCGAAGCCGCTCCGCCGGCATTCGAGGCCGTCGAGCAGCAGGTTCGTCAGCTCGTCATGCGTGACAAGTATCTTGCCCTGATCGAGAAGGCCAAGACCGAACAGAAGGTCGAGATCGTCGACGAAACCCTGCGCAAGGGTTATGAAGAGGCGAACAAGCAGGAACAGCAGCAGTAAGCTGCCTCCGTCTTCGATACATTATCTTTAGAAAAAGGCCCGCAGTTTGCGGGCCTTCCATTACAGGCCAGGCACCATGTCTTCCAGCATTTCTCCGCTCGCTCCGAAATCCTATGCCGACATGCCTGTCATCCGCGGTGTGCGGATGGCGACGGCGGCAGCGGGTATCAAGTACAAGAACCGCACCGATGTGCTGCTGATGGCTTTCGATACGCCGGCTACGGTCGCAGGCGTCTTCACCAAGTCGAAGTGCCCTTCGGCGCCTGTGGATTTCTGCCGGCAGAATCTCGGCCATGGCTTTGCCCGTGGCGTAGTGGTGAATTCCGGCAATGCCAATGCCTTTACCGGATCCAAGGGCAGGGCTGCGACGGAGCTCACGGCAAAGTCTGCGGCATCCGCACTCAGCTGCGGCGAGAACGAGATCTATCTGGCTTCGACTGGCGTGATCGGCGAGCCGCTCGATGCGACGAAGTTTGCCGGCGTGCTGGACCAGATGGCCACGGATGCCAAGGGCGATTTCTGGCTGGAAGCGGCCAAGGCAATCATGACGACGGATACATATCCGAAGGTTGCGACGCGTTCGGCCAAGATCGACGGTGTGACTGTCACGATCAACGGGATCGCCAAGGGGGCCGGCATGATCGCGCCCGACATGGCGACCATGCTGTCCTTCGTTGTCACCGATGCCGCCATTTCCTCGTCTGCCCTGCAGGCGCTGCTTTCGGCCGGCGTCGAGCCGAGTTTCAATTCGATCACCGTCGATAGCGACACTTCGACCTCGGACACGCTGCTGCTGTTTGCGACGGGCGCTGCAGCGGCTGATGGCCAGGCGACCGTCGAAAACGCGGATGATGCGCGTCTTGGTGAATTCCGGCAGGCGCTGAACGACCTGCTGAAGGATCTGGCGCTGCAGGTGGTCCGCGACGGCGAAGGTGCGCGCAAGATGGTTGCCGTCACCATCAAGGGTGCCGAGAGCGATCTGGCGGCGAAGAAGATCGCGCTGTCGATTGCCAATTCGCCGCTGGTCAAGACGGCGGTTGCCGGTGAGGACGCGAACTGGGGCCGTATCGTCATGGCCGTAGGCAAGTCCGGCGAGATGGCGGACCGCGACCGGCTGGCGATCTGGTTCGGCGACGTGCGCGTTGCCGTCAATGGCGAGCGGGACCCGGATTATTCCGAGGCTGCAACCACGGCGGTGATGGAGAAGGAAGACATTCCTGTGACCGTCGATATCGGCTTGGGCTCGGGCACGGCGACCGTCTGGACCTGTGACCTGACCAAGGAATATGTCGCCATCAACGGCGATTACCGGAGCTGATGGCCGGAATGCAGGTGAACGTTTCCGATCCGAACCTGCCGCTGGTGCGGCGCCTGGAAGCCGTCGGCTTTCGCGCCTGGCCGGCGAGCAGCGTGGTCTATGACGGCAGCTGGCAGGTGCGGCTGACGGGGAGCCATCCGTCGAAGCGGCTGAACTGTGTTGTTGCGCTCGATCCGTCCGACCACCGCGACATCCCGTTGCGGATCGAGAAGGCCAAGCGGCGGTTCGAGGCGCATGGGCGACCGCTGATGATCCGGCAGACACCCCTGTCGCCGAAGCAATTGATCGATCATCTGGCGGCGGAGGGCTGGGAGTGCTTCGAGGAGGTCGTGACGATGACCTGCGATCTGACGACGCTCGAGCTTCCCGATACCATGGATCATCTGCCGACGCATGACATCGGTCGCTACGTCGATGCCGATATCGCCGTGCATGGGACGGACCCTGCCTTGAAGCCGGCGCTGGCCGAGATCATTACCAGCATCAAGCCGCCAAGTGGCCTCTTTGTCATTGAGGACCCCGAGAGTGGGCCCGTGGCTGCGACGCTCTGCGTGCAGGACAATGACCTCGCGGGGGTCATGTCGCTTGCGGTGCGCTCCGACAAGCGTGGGCAGGGGCTGGGCGTCGAGATCCTGAGCACGGCGCTGCGCTGGGCCCGGATGCGCGGTGCACGCACCGCCTGGCTGCAGGTCGTCGCGAACAACGAAGCGGCCCTTTCCCTCTATACCAAGATGGGTTTCAGCGAAGCCTATCGCTATCACTATTGGCGGAAGGCTTGAGCATGAGCGACGAGAAGAAGCCGATCCTGCTGGTGGCCGCCTGCGCGCTTGTCGATACCGACAACCGCATCCTTCTTGCGCAACGGCCCGAGGGCAAGTCGCTGGCCGGATTGTGGGAGTTTCCCGGCGGCAAGGTCGAGGCTGGCGAGACGCCCGAGGAAACGCTGGTGCGTGAACTCAACGAAGAGCTGGGTATCGTCACCAAGGTTGCGTGCCTGGCGCCGCTCACATTCGCCAGCCACACCTATGAGCGCTTTCACCTGCTGATGCCGCTCTATATCTGCCGACGTTATGAGGGGATTCCCCAGGGGCGCGAAGGCCAGGCGATCAAGTGGGTTCGGGCCAAGGCGTTGCGCGACTATCCGATGCCGCCGGCCGACGAGCCGCTGATCCCGTTTCTCCAGGACCTTCTGTGAGCGGTCGCGAATTCTTCGGGCGTCGTTAACACAAAGTTTATACCCCGCACCGCAATATACGCTCTGTTCATGCGTCGTAAACGTGTGTGGAGCGTATCATGGTAAACGAGGATTTCTGGAAGGCCGCACGGTCAAGAGAGCGGTCTTCGATCAAATCAGGCCGGACCGGTGTTCTGAATATCGCCCTGCTTTTCGGCACGGCTGCGATCGCCCTTTCGCTCGTCCTGACGCCGATGCTTGCTTCCAAGACCGACCGCAAGACCCTGGCTTTCCAGCCTGATGACTACGACATGATCACCACAGGTTCCATCCCGAAGGGCGATCCCGGCAAGCGCTACACGATCCGTCGTAGCGTGCTTCAGGAAACGCCCGGCTCCGTCTGTATCATCGACGGTTATGGTTCCGGCCAGGCCTGTTAACCACCACCGTGCCGGGAGCGCTGCGCGGCAGGCTCCGGGTCGATCGCCAGGAGACCGCATGCGTCTATTGCGTCAGATGATCGCCGACCAGAGCGGCGCGACCGCGATCGAATACGGATTGATTGCCGCGATCATGAGCGTTGCCCTGATCAGCGGCTTCGGAGTCTTGAGCGGGCGTGTTCAGAACGTCTTCGAAACCGTGACGGCGACGATCACGGCCGCCTGGACCTAATCCTTGCTTTCCCTGGCTGTGGTGGGCACTGACCTGTTCGGGTCCAGCGCATCGGCAAGCCGCATCTTGGCGGAGCCAGGCTTCAGCGGCTTCTGCTGGCTTTCATGCGGCGCCCAGCCCGAAACGAAGACGATCGAGAAGGTGGCACGGATGCGGCCATCCGGATCGGCATACCGTTCGGCATAGAGTTCGGCGGCGCGCATGAAGAAGCGGCGGGAGACCGGGCGGCGGCTTCGGCCGATCAGCGGATTGCCCATGCCCATGGCTTTCAGATCGCGCATCAGCGCGAAGATGTGGTCGTAGCGGACCGTAAAACTCTCCTCATCGATGACAGGCAAAGCGAAACCCGATCGCTGCATGAGCGCGCCGATGTCGCGGATGTCGGCAAAGGGCACGACGCGGGGGCTGGCGCCGCCATAGATTTCGGTTTCGGCCGCCAGCAGCACATCGCGCAGTTCGGCAAGTGTTCCGGCACCCGGGATGGCGGCGAGCAGCAGGCCATCGGGCTTCAGGGCGCGGCGCATCTGGATCAGCATGCCGGGCGTGTCGTTGGTCAGATGCAGGGAGAGCGGCGAGAGGATCAGGTTGACCGACTGGGGCGCGAGCGGGACGCTCTCGAAATTGGTCACGCTTCCGGCTGTGCCTGCCAGCAGGGCCGCATCGGTTTCGACACGTTCCAGATCTGCAATCTTGCCGGTGGCAAGCGCCGCCTCTGCCGTCAGCCCCGTGCCGCCGAAGAGTTCGACCGCCTTGTCGAAGCGGCGTTCGACGATGGACAGGCGGTCGGCCAGTTCGCGCGCTGTCAGCTCCAGCAGGAAATCGGCCCCTTGCGCTCTCTGTGCCCAGGCGCGGCTGCGGTTGCGGGCGATGAGAGCTTCGTCGAAAATTTCATTCATGGCGGTCTTCCCTGGCTGACGCGGATTGGCTCTCTGCCCCGGCAGGCGTAAAGTCATCGCATGCTCGCTCACTTAGTGCAGAAATCGCTATCCGTCAGCCTGGATCGTTCCGGGACGATGCTGCGTGGGCTTTTTCATCTGGTTTATCCGCCGACCTGTGCGCATTGCCATGTGCAGACCCTGACGCAGAATGCGCTTTGCAGCGACTGCTGGTCGACATTGCGGCTGATCGAGCGGCCGTTCTGCGAGGTTCTGGGCCTGCCCTTTGCGCATGATCCAGGCGAGGGCATGCTGTCGCCCGAGGCGATCGCGCATCCGCCGGTCTTCGACCGGCTGCGGTCCGTTGCGCTGCATGAGGGGGTGGCGCGGCATCTGGTGCATGGGCTGAAATATCGCGACCGCACCGATCTCGCGCCGATGATGGCGGCCTGGATGGTGCGGGCGGCATCAGCCGAGATCGCGGCGGCAGACGGCATCGTTGCGGTGCCGCTGCACCGGATGCGGATGTTCCGGCGGATGTTCAACCAGTCGGCGGAGCTGGCGCGGCATGTCGGGCGGCAGGCGGGGAAACCGTTTTTCGCCGAGGCGCTGGTCAGGCGCAAGCGCACGCAGCAGCAGGTGGGGCTGACGGCCAACCAGCGGGCTCTCAACGTGCGCGGTGCCTTTTTGGTGCCGGAGGGGCGGGAAGAGCTGGTGTTCGGGCGGCGGCTGGTGCTGATCGACGACGTCTATACGACCGGGGCGACGGTCGGTGCCGCGACCGCTGCCCTGAAAAAGGCAGGGGCCGCGGATGTCACTGTTTTGACCTTTGCAAGGGCTTTGTCCGGGCCTATATGAGGGGTCCGGTCCTCTCCAGCACAGTCCCGTGCCCATCTTCTGCGGAGTTCTTCATGGCGGATGTCATTGTCTATACGCGTCAGTTCTGCGGCTATTGCGCCAGCGCCAAGGCGCTGCTCGAGAAGAAGGGCGTGAGCTATGTCGAGCATGACGCGACCGGCAAGCCGGAGCTGCGCGAAGAGATGATCTCCAAGTCCGGCCGCAACACCTTCCCGCAGATCTTCATCGACGGAATGCATGTCGGTGGTTGCGACGATCTGCATGCGCTTGATCGGGCCGGCAAGCTCGATCCGCTTCTTTCCCAATAAGGATATTCGTTCGATGGTGTTCAAGGCCGCTGCCGTCCAGATGTGTTCCGGGGTTGATCCGGAGAAGAATGCCCAGAGCATGGCGCGCCTGGTGCGCGACGCTGTTTCCAAAGGCGCGATCTATGTGCAGACGCCGGAGATGACCGGGGCCGTGCAGAAGGACCGCGCGGGTCTCGCCGCTGTTCTGCGCGACGAGGAAAACGACCTGATCGTCAAGGCAGCGTCGGATCTCGCGAAAGAGCTTAAGATCCACCTGCATGTCGGCTCGACCGCGATCAAGCTTGCCGATGGCAAGATCGCCAACCGGGCCTTCCTGTTCGGACCTGATGGCGCGAAGATCACCTCCTATGACAAGATCCACATGTTCGACGTCGATCTCGACAATGGCGAGAGCTGGCGGGAAAGCACCGTCTATCGGCCGGGCGACCGGGCAGTCGTGGCGGATCTGCCGTTCGCCAAGCTCGGCTTCGGCGTGTGTTACGATGTGCGGTTTCCGCACCTGTTCCGGACCGAGGCGATGGCCGGTGCCGAGATCCTGACGACACCGGCGGCCTTCACCAAGCAGACCGGCGAGGCGCATTGGGAGATCCTGCTGCGCGCGCGCGCCATCGAGAACGGCGCCTATGTGATCTCGGCGGCGCAGGCCGGCGTGCATGAAGATGGTCGCGAGACTTTCGGGCACTCGATGATTGTCGGCCCCTGGGGCAAGGTTCTGGCGAGTGCGGGCGGGTCGGGCGAGGCTGTCGTTGTCGCAGATATTGATCTTGAAGCGGTCAAGGCCTGCCGTGCAAAAATCCCGAACCTGAAGAACGGTCGCGACTTCCAGCTCGATATCGCGCCGCAGCTTGCCAAGGGAGGCGTGACGGTTTGATCCGCTATTCCCTCAGCTGCGAAAAGGCCCATGAATTCGAAGGCTGGTTTTCGGAAAGCGCCGAGTTCGACCGGCAGAAGGCAAGCGGCTTTCTGACCTGTCCCGTCTGCGGATCGGGCGAGGTGTCGAAGGTGTTGATGGCGCCGTCGGTAACAACCGCGCGGCAGAAGGAAGGCACGCAGGCGCTGGCCGTTTCTGCGGCGCAAAAGCTGGCGATGAGCAAGCTGAAGGAAGCCATCCAGGAAATCCGCGCCTCCAGCGAGGATGTCGGCGAGAAGTTTCCCGAGGAGGCGCGCAAGATCCATTACGGCGAGGCGGAAGCCCGTGGTATCATCGGCCAGGCCTCGCCCGTTGAGGTAAAGTCTCTGATCGAAGAGGGCATCGAGATCGCCCCGTTGCCCGTGTTGCCGGACGATGTGAATTGACGACTGCGGACCATCACCTTGCGATCTACAATTTCGGCATCCATGTCGATCTCGCCGAAAGTGCTGCGGTGCGGGGCTTTGCTCTCAGAGAGCCGATGAACTTTGCGGCGGCAGAGCGGGCACCGGGGTTTGTTGCACGGTCCGGCTACAAGGGCGTCCCGGGACCTCGGAGCTGGGGACCGCTCCTCTTTCCGCGCTTCCTGACCGAGCAATCTAGCGGTGCCGCGGTGTCGTCGCTCTCGCTTTGGCACGACCTCGAGAGCTTGATGGCCTTTACCTATACCGGCGTTCATGCCGATGCCATCAAGCACGCGCGCCACTGGAACGTGGTGCAGAAATGGCCGCCGATGGTGCTGTTCTGGGTGCCTGCCGGCAGGAGGCCGGATTGGCAGGAAGGGGCAAAACGGCTCGAAATGCTTTTCGACAACGGCAGCGGGCCGCAGTGCTTCACCTTCAAGGAACCCTATGATCCGAATGGGCGGCCCGCCGAGATTGATCGCGCCTTGGTCAAGCAATTGGCGGCGGAAAATTTGGCCGCTCAGGGCGCGCTTCTCGACGCCGTCCTCAAGCTGCCTGTCTGACCTTCACCCCTTGAAGCCATCATTGTCGAGATAGGCCTGTTCCTCGGCTGTCGTCTCACGCCCCAAGGCGGCGTTTCTGTGGGGGAAGCGGCCGAAGCGTTCGATCAAGTCCAGATGCACGACCGCCCATTTCAGCGTCTCAGCGTCCCCCGTTTCGTCCCGGTGCTTTTCGAACAGCGACACGCTGTAGCGCTGATCCTCGATGTCTTCCGAATGTTCGAAGGGCAGATAGAAGAAGGGGCGCAGGATTGGTTCGACCTTCTTGTCGAAGCCTTTGGCGAGCGCCCGGTGGGCCGTGGCCCGGGCGAGTGGATCGGTGGCGTAGGAATGGCCGCTGCCGCGAAAGAGATTGCGGGGGAACTGGTCGAGCAGCAGCAGAAGTGCCAGCGTGCCTTCCGGTGTTTCTTCCCAATGGCTCAGGGCGCAACGGGATGCCTGGAAATGGAGATCGGCATAGTCAGCCTCGATCTCCGCATCCAAGGCTTCGTTGCGCGAAAACCAGGCTTCGGGACCGTGGCGCAGCCAGCACTCGATGACGGCCTCAGGGGAACTCATGCCGCCACTCCGGGGCGGCTTGCCAGCACCATGTAGTTCACGTCGATGTCGGAGGAAAGGTTCCACTGGTTCTGCAGCGGATTGAAGAAGACACCCTTCATCTCGACGACACCCATGCCGCTCAGGGCGAGCGGCCCTTCGATCTCTTCGGGGCGGACCAGCTTCTCATACTGGTGCGTGCCGCGCGGCAGCCAGCGCAGGACATATTCGGCGCCGACGATGGCAAGGGCGGCCGCCTTCATCGTGCGGTTGATGGTGGAGACCAGCATGAGGCCGCCGGGGCGGACCATGGAGGCGCAGGTCGACAGGAAGAACTCGACATCGGCGACGTGTTCGACCACTTCCATGTTGAGGACGATGTCGAAGGTTTCGCCGGCCGCGGCCAGGGCTTCGGCGGTGACCGCGCGGTAATCGACCTCGACGCCGCTCTGGGCCGAATGGGTCATGGCGATCTTGATGTTCTTTTCCGAAGCGTCTGCGCCAAGCACGCTTGCACCCATGCGGGCGACGGGTTCCGACAGAAGGCCACCGCCACAGCCGATATCGAGGATGCGCAGGCCTTCGAGCGGGCGATGGGCCTTTGGATCGCGGCCGTAATGGGCTGAGACCATGTCCCTGATATAGGCGAGACGTACCGGATTGATCTTGTGCAGCGGCTTGAACTTGCCGGTCGGATCCCACCACTCGGCCGCCATGGCGGAAAAGCGGTCGACCTCGGACTGATCGATGGTGGTGCGTGCGTCTGCACTCATGACGGAAAACCTCCTGGCGACACTTGGTTCTCCAAGTCGTCCTGATGCCGCCCAAAGTCAAGAGTGTGGGAGGTCGCAGGCAGGGAGGCCCCGTGGCCGCCCTTGTCATTTCATGAGGCGTCGGCTTCTCGCCGCGTTCAGGGCTTTAACCGGCGGGCCAGTCCATCCGAGATTTTCTTGGCCAATGCCGGGTAGTCCCCGTCGAAATGATGGCCGCCATCGAGCTGGATGGTCTCCACGGATGTCCCGGCCAGATCACGGCAGGCGTCGTCTTCTTCGTCGGCGCCATAGAAACACTGTACCTTTGTCGGGTCGATGCGCTTGATGTCGGTGAGCGGGTCACCGGCGCCCTTGCCGTCATTTGCGCCAAGCCAGCCCGAGACCGAAATTTCGTAGTCCACCTGGTGCGAGAGCGCGAGCAGGCTGAGCTGCGGGATGCGGTCCTTGAGCTTGTCCGAGAGACCGTTATAGGCGGCCGGCAGGACATCGGCGCCGAAGGAATAGCCGACGAGCAGCACGTGCCGAACCTTCCAGCGCTTCTGGTAGGTGCGCATGATGGTGGCGAGATCGGCGCTGGTTTGTTCCGGTGTCCGCTCGGACCAGAAGTAGCGGAGCGAGTCGACGCCGACGACTGGAATGCCGCTTGCCTGGAGATTGGCCGCCACTTCGCTGTCGATGTCGCGCCAGCCGCCATCGCCGGAATAGATGATGGCCATGGTGTCGCTGGTTGGCGCAGTTTCCAGGATGGTGAGTGGCAGGCCGAGCGGTGTGTCGGTGGCGTTGCCGAGGGCAATCAGTTCATCGATCGCATCGGAATAGGCCTTGTTGGCATCGTCCTTCACATCCCGCTGGTCGATGTCGGGATGGGCCGCGACGAGGCTTGTCACGTGATCGCGGCCATCGGCAGGAGCCGCCGGGCTCAAGAGAACGGTCGCCGGATCCGGCAGGTCGCCATCGGTCAGGCCGTAAACCATGCGGTCGCCGCTGCGCGTCTTGTTGGCGGGCGTGCAGAACTCCTTGGTGACCGGGATACCGGCTTCCGGGTCAAGTGCCAGGGTCTGGCCGATGGTGGCCTTCGGGGTCTGGGCGAGGATCGCAAGTGCCAGCGCGCCGCCCTGGCCCCGACCCGCAATGATCGGCGGCAGGAAGGCCGAGTTGCCGGCCTTGCGCTGCAGCTGATGGCCGATTTCCTCGATGTCAGAGACCGTGTAGATGCAGTCGCCGGTGTCTTTTGCCAGGGACGCCAGGTATTTCGGTGTGTCGATGCCGACGACGATGGCGCCGTTCTGCTGCAGCCGTTCTGCCTGCTGCTGGTCGCCATCCTGCCAGCCGTCCTTGTCCGACAGCAGCACCACCAAAGCCTTCGGGGTATCGTCGGGCAGGAGTGTCAGGGGTGCTGGGATCATGCCGGTGTCGAGTGGTGGGGTGTCGTCGGCCAGAGCGACCGAGGCCGTCGACAGCGTCAGGATCAGCGCGAAGGCTTTGAGGATCGACGTCATTTTTTCACCACGCCTTTCAGTCCACCGCCGATCAGGAGCGTCGCGTCGAGAAGCGCGAGGACAGGGTTGAGACCGCCGGCGACCGCCAGGTAACGCGGCTGCCATTCGGGATGGAACTTGGCCTTGAAGGCTCTCAGTCCCTTGAAGTTGTAGAAGCGCTCGCCGTGTTCATAGAAGGTGTTGGCGATGCGGTCCCAGACGGGGGCGACCTGCCGGCGGGACATGCCGGAAAGCGGGGCCATGCCGAGGTTGAAATGGCGGTAGCCCTGGTCGCGCAGATCGCTCATGAGCCGGACGAAGAGGAAATCCATCGAGCCTTTCGGCGCATCGGGCGAGAAGCGCATAAGGTCGATCGAGGCCTCCTCCTTGGTGGCCGTGAGCAGGATATTGGCAAAGGCGACGATGCGGCCTTCGCAGCGCAGGATCGCGACCGGCTGGGCGTTCATGTAGGCGTCGGTGAAGGCGCCGAGCGAGAAGCCCTTTTCACGGGCGCGGTGGTGGTCGAGCCAGCTGTCGGAGACGCGCCGCAGGTCTTCCAGGATGGCGGGGACCTGGTCTGCCGGGATGGTCTCGAAGGAGAGGCCATCCCGCTCGCCGCGGGTCGCAGTCTGGCGCAGGCTTGCCCAGCGACCACCCTTCAGGTCGAAGTGCTGGAGATCGACCATGGCGAGTTCGCCGAGCTTGAAGGCCTTCATGCCGGCATCGGCGATGGCCGGCAGGAGGGCTGGCGAGGCCTGGTAGAACACGGCCCGGCAACCGGTGGCGCGCGCGGTTTCGACGAACTGCCAGACGAGTTCGTCACGCGAGGCCTTGGGGCCCGTCGGATCGAGGAAGGCGATGAAAGAGCGGCCCTGGCGGGCATACATCAGGAAGGCCTTGCCATCGGGCGAGAACATCACGCTCTTGTCGCCGGTGCGCACGAGATTGGCGTCGGCGATGTCGTTGACATCGAGGATCTCGACGGCCTTTTCCAGATCCGTTTCGCCGGCGGGCGGGACCGCGAAGGTGGCCGGGCGCAGCAGGCTGAACAGGCTGATCGCCATCGAGAAGATGGTCAGACCAAGCACGGCGCGCAAAGAGCGGGGGGCTTCGGCGGAGAATTCGAACTGCCACCAGAGATCGTGGCTGTATTCGACGTCGCGGTAGACGAAGAGCATGACGGCGATGGCGCCGACGAGCAGGACGCCGACGGCGAGAAGCCAGGCCGAATTCAATGCCTGGAGCAGGGAGGCCGGACGCTGGAAGAGGCGACGGCTGGCGACGAGGCCGACCAGCAGAAGCGCCAGCATGCCGGCTTCGTAGACGGCGACCGCCTTGGCGAGCGACAGGACGAGTGCCGCCACGGCCACAAAAACTGCCGCCCACCAGGCACCGTCCAGCCGCTGTGCAAGCCCGCGCGCGACAATCACGAGCATGAGGCCAAGAATGCTGGCAAGGAAGTGGGCGCCTTCGAGGACCGGCAGTGGCAGGATCTCGGCCAGAGCATCAAGGTTGCTATCCGGCGCCGGTGTGACGCTGGACAGGACCAGCATGACTCCGAGGAGGAGGGTCAGCGTTGCCAGGAGCGTCGGCGCAAGGCGCCCCGCCGTTCGGGCAACGCCTGCCGAGAAGGGCGTTGTGGCCAGTTGCCGGAGTTCGGCAACCGTGACGAGGATGATCGCGACGATCAGCGGCAGAACATAGTAGATCAGGCGATAGGCGACGAGCGAGGCCAGCACGGCCTCCGTGCCGAGATGGCTGCCCAGAGCTGCGACCATCACCGTCTCGAAGACGCCGATGCCGGCCGGCACGTGGCTGATCACACCGACACCGATGGCGACCGCGTAGATGGCAAAGAAGGTCGGCCAGCTGATGTCGGCGGCAGCCGGCAGCAGGGCGTAGAGCACGGACGCCGAGAAGGCGACATCAAGCACGGTGACGATGAACTGGCGCGACATGGTTTTGCTGTCGGCCAGACGCAGGCGCCGTCCGCCGATTGTCACACCATTACCGCTCGCCATCAGCAGCAGGATCGCGAGCACGACCAGAACCACGATGTCGCCCGCGACGAGCACGTTCTGCGACAGGCCGATCAAGGGGGCAATTTCGCCAGCGACCGGGAGGAGCGTTAGCGCTGTCACCAGCACCAATCCGATGGAGAAGGACACCGTGACGAAGGCGATGATGCGCCCGATATCGTCCGGGGACAGACCGGCACGGGAATAGGCCCGGTAGCGGATCGCGCCGCCGGACAGCGCGCCGAAGCCTGCGACATTGCCGACGGCATAGGCGCTGAAGGCCGTCAGGGCCACTTCGGGCCAGGGGCGGCGTCGGCCGATATGAGCCAGCGCGTTCAAATCGTAGAGGCAGAGGGTCGCGAAGCTGAGTGCCGTGAAGAGGATGGCAAGCGCAATCGAGCCGGGGCTCGTTGTGCGCAGGCCGTTCACCACATCGGCATAGGTGACCTCTTCGGTGAGCCTGTAGATCGCGTAACCGACGGCCGCAAAGACGAAGAGTGCAGCGACGGCGGCGAGCGGGCGGGCATAGCGATTGAGCCTGGAGGTCCGCAGAGCCGGTTCGGCATCATCGAGTGGCGGGGAGAATTCGGTGCTGGATGTCATGCGGCCCTGTCCGGATTAACGGCTTACACTCAAAGGAACCGGCTCCCAGCCCGGTTGGGCGATGGTTGGCGCCTGAATTGGTTCCAAATTAAGGCAGCATGGGGATGGCGCATTTCCGGCGATTTTCCGTGGCTGAGCGTACCGTTTCGGCCATACCTGACCGTTGCGCCCCAGGAACATATTCGCTAAAAGCCCGGCAACCTGCAGCCTGTGGCGCAGGGCGTCAGTTTCTTCGCCGCTCAGGCGGCGTGTTCTCAAGGGCATATGGTTCAAGTCTATGGCTCGCATCGTCATGAAATTCGGCGGGACTTCCGTCGCCAATCTGGAACGCATCCACAACGTCGCGCGCCATGTGAAACGCGAAGTGGATGCCGGTCACGAAGTGGCCGTGGTCGTCTCGGCCATGTCGGGCAAGACCAACGAGCTGGTCGACTGGGTGCAGACCATGCCGAAGGTGGCAGGCGCAGACTCGCCGTTCTATGACGCGCGCGAGTACGATGCGGTCGTCGCGTCAGGCGAACAGGTGACATCGGGGCTGCTGGCGATTGCGCTGCAGTCGATGGGCATCAATGCCCGTTCCTGGCAGGGGTGGCAGATCCCGATCAAGACCGACAACGCCCATGGCGCGGCCCGCATTCAGGAAATCGACGGCTCGGATATCGTGCGCCGCATGGGCGAGGGCCAGGTGGCCGTCGTCGCCGGTTTCCAGGGCATCGGCCCTGACAACCGGATCGCGACGCTTGGTCGTGGCGGCTCGGATACCTCGGCCGTGGCGATTGCCGCCGGCCTCAAGGCCGATCGCTGCGACATCTATACTGATGTCGACGGCGTCTACACGACCGATCCGCGCATCGAGCCCAAGGCGCGTCGCCTGAAGAAGATCGCGTTCGAGGAAATGCTGGAAATGGCGTCGCTCGGCGCTAAGGTCCTGCAGGTCCGCTCGGTCGAGCTTGCGATGGTACACAAGGTCCGCACCTTCGTGCGCTCCAGCTTTGAAGATCCCGATGCGCCGGGCATGGGCGATCTCCTGAACCCGCCCGGTACATTGATTTGCGATGAGGAAGAGATCGTGGAACAGGAAGTCGTCACCGGTATTGCCTATGCCAAGGATGAAGCCCAGATTTCGCTGCGCCGTCTGGCCGACCGGCCGGGCGTGTCGGCCGCGATCTTCGGACCGCTCGCCGAATCCCACATCAATGTCGACATGATCGTCCAGAATATTTCGGAAGATGGTTCGAAGACCGACATGACCTTCACCGTGCCGTCGGGCGACGTGGACAAGGCGCTGGCCGTGCTCGGCTCCAACAAGGACAAGATCGGCTTCGACGTTGTCCAGAGCGAGAAGGGCCTGGTCAAGGTTTCCGTCATCGGCATCGGCATGCGCAGCCATGCGGGCGTTGCCGCGACGGCTTTCCGGGCGCTCGCCGAGAAGGGCATCAACATCAAGGCGATCACCACCTCCGAGATCAAGATTTCCATCCTGATCGACGGTCCCTATGCCGAGCTTGCGGTTCGCACTTTGCATTCCTGCTACGGTCTGGATAAGAATTGATTCCTGAGAGCGGAGAACCGATGCCCGACCCCTAAAAAGGCAAGGGTAGCAGCCCGCTGACCAATGGGAAGTGGAGCAAAAGCGCGATGAGAGACCTTTCTGCGGGTCCCCGCGTCCTGCTCAAGCGGTTGCGCGAAATGATGGCGGAGCCGCTCGAGCCGCAGGAGCGTCTTGATCGGATCGTTCGCCAGATTGCGAGCAACATGGTCGCCGAGGTGTGCTCGGTCTATGTGTTGCGCTCCGACGGCGTGTTGGAACTCTACGCAACGGAAGGTCTGAACAAGGACGCCGTTCACCTGGCCCAGCTGAAGATGGGGCAGGGTCTCGTCGGGACGATCGCGGCGTCGGCGCAGTCTCTCAACCTCTCCGATGCGCAGGCGCATCCGGCCTTCCGCTATCTCCCCGAGACGGGTGAAGAAATTTACCACTCCTTCCTCGGCGTGCCGATCCTCAGGGCCGGCCGGAGCCTTGGCGTTCTCGTCGTACAGAACAAGGCCGCGCGGAATTATCGCGAGGACGAACTCGAAGCGCTCGAAACCACCGCGATGGTTCTGGCCGAGATGATTGCGACGGGCGAACTCAAGAAGATTACCCGTCCGGGTCTCGAACTCGACCTGACGCGCCCGGTCTCGATCAATGGCGACAGCTATTCGGAAGGCATCGGCCTCGGTTATGTCGTGCTGCACGAGCCACGCATCGTCGTCACCAATCTCTTGAACGAAGACAGCGAGACCGAAATCCGTCGGCTGGCCGATGCGCTTGGATCGTTGCGCATTTCGATCGACGACATGCTGTCGCGGCGTGAGATCTCCATGGAAGGCGAGCATCGCGACGTGCTCGAGACCTACCGCATGTTTGCCCATGACCAGGGCTGGGTGCGACGCATGGAAGAGGCGATCCACAACGGGTTGACGGCCGAAGCGGCCGTCGAGAAGGTGCAAAGCGACACCAAGGCGCGGATGATCCGGTTGACGGATCCTTACCTGCGCGAACGCATGCATGACTTCGACGACTTGGCGAACCGCCTGCTCAGGCAGCTGACCGGCTTTTCGCCGCGCAGCACGGCAGAAGGTTTCCCGAACGACGCGATCGTCTTTGCCCGCGCCATGGGGGCGGCCGAACTTCTGGATTATCCGCGGGCGAACCTGCGCGGTCTCGTGCTTGAAGAAGGCGCGGTGACCAGCCACGTCGTCATCGTCGCGCGGGCCATGGGCATCGCCGTGGTCGGTCAGGCAGCGGGTGCGGTGGCATTGGCGGAAAACGGCGACCCCGTGATCATCGACGGGGACGACGGCACGGTGCATGTGCGCCCGGTCGCCGATCTGCAGAAGGCCTATGAAGAGAAGGTCAAACTGCGGGCGAAGCGCCAGGAGCAATTCCGGGCGCTGCGTGATGTCGAGCCGGTTACCAAGGACGGGCACCGGATCAAGCTGCAGATGAATGCCGGCCTTCTGGTCGACCTGCCGCAGCTTTCGGATTCGGGTGCCGATGGCATCGGTCTGTTCCGCACCGAATTGCAGTTCATGATCTCCTCCACCATGCCGAAAGGCGAGGAGCAGGAGAGCTTCTATCGCAGCGTTCTGAAGCAGGCGGCCGGCCGGCCGGTGACGTTCCGGACGCTCGACATCGGTGGCGACAAGGTCGTTTCCTATTTCCGCAGCCAGGAAGAAGAGAACCCGGCATTGGGCTGGAGAGCAATCCGCCTGTCGCTCGATCGGCCGGGATTGCTCAGGACACAGTTGCGGGCGCTGCTGAAGGCGTCTTCCGGTGCCGAGTTGAAGATGATGCTGCCGATGGTGACCGAGGTTGCCGAGATCCGGGCCGTGCGCGACCTGATGCAGAAGGAAGTGCAGCATCTGTCGAAGTTTGGCCACCAGCTGCCGAAAAAACTGCAGTTCGGCGTCATGCTGGAAGTGCCGTCGCTGATGTGGCAGCTCGACGAATTGATGGACGAGGTCGACTTCGTCTCCGTCGGATCGAACGACCTGTTCCAGTTCTCGATGGCGGTGGATCGTGGCAATGCGCGGGTGGCGGATCGCTTCGATGTGCTGGGGCGGCCTTTCCTGCGGATTCTTCGGGACATCGTGCGTGCCGGCGACCGAAACAACACGCCGGTGACGCTGTGTGGCGAGATGGCGTCGAAGCCGCTTTCGGCCATGGCGCTGCTCGGGATCGGCTTCCGGTCGATCTCGATGTCGCCGACCTCGATCGGTCCGGTCAAGGCCATGCTGCTCGGTCTTGATGTCGGCCAGCTTGCCGGTGTCCTGATGGCCGCGCTTGACGACAACACACCCGGCGTGTCAGTGCGCGAGGTGCTCGTCCGCTTTGCGACTGAGAACAACATTCCCGTCTGACATTTGACGAAGAAACCGGAGTAAAGGGTGGCGAAGCTTCCTGTCGAGAAAATGCGCGAACTCGAACGCCGCTTCGGCGAGATCGAGGCGCGAATGTCGGCGGGTCCGGCGGCCGACGTCTATGTGAAGCTCGCGTCGGAATATTCCGAGCTCGAGCCTGTGGTGAAGAAGATCCGCGAATACCAGGCGGCGATCGACGAGGCGGCCGACCTGCGGACCATGCTCTCGGACAAGGCGACGGATCGCGAGATGCGCGATCTCGCCGAGATGGAACTGCCCGAGTTGGAGACCCGGATCGAAGGGCTTGAAGGCGAGATGCAGATCCTGCTTCTGCCGAAGGATGCGGCCGACGAGAAGAGCGCGATCCTGGAAATCCGCGCCGGCACCGGTGGATCGGAAGCAGCATTGTTCGCTGGCGACCTCTTTCGCATGTATGAGCGCTTTGCCTCCACCAAGGGATGGAAGGTGGATGTGCTTTCGGCAAGCGAGGGCGAAGCCGGCGGCTACAAGGAGATCATCGCGACGATCAGCGGGCGGGGCGTGTTCTCCAAGTTGAAGTTCGAGTCCGGGGTGCACCGGGTGCAGCGCGTGCCGGAAACGGAAGCGAGCGGGCGCATTCATACGTCTGCGGCGACCGTGGCCGTTTTGCCGGAAGCGGAAGAGATCGACATCGAGATCAAGCCCGAAGATATCCGCATCGACACCATGCGTTCCTCCGGTGCCGGTGGCCAGCACGTCAACACGACCGACTCCGCCGTGCGCATCACCCATCTGCCGACCGGGCTGATTGTCACGTCCTCGGAAAAGTCGCAGCACCAGAACCGGGCCAAGGCGATGCAGGTGTTGCGCTCGCGCCTGTACGATATCGAGCGGCAGAAGGTGGACAGCGAACGGTCGGCCAACCGCAAGAACCAGGTCGGTTCCGGTGACCGGTCGGAGCGGATCCGGACCTATAACTTCCCGCAGGGACGGGTGACGGATCACCGCATCAATCTGACGCTCTACAAGCTGGACAAGATGATCGAGGGCGACATCGACGAAATGGTCGATGCGCTGATCTCGGATTACCAGGCCGGGCAGCTGGCGCAGTTGGGCGAAATCCAGTGAACGAGAAGAGCGCAACGGCGAGAGGTCTGATCCACGACGTCCGCCGGCGCTTCGAGGACGTCGGCCTTGCCGATGCCGATCAGGATTCGCGGATCCTTGTGATGGAGCTGCTGGGGCTCAGCCATACGGATCTGGTGTTGCGTGGCGATCGTGCGGTATCGGACGAAAACCTTTCCCGCGTGGAACAGGCGGTGCTGCGGCGGCTGGCGCGCGAACCGGTCTATCGGATTCTCGGATCGCGCGAATTCTACGGGCTTGAGCTCAAGCTTTCCTCCGGCACGCTCGAGCCGCGCCCCGATACGGAAGTGCTCGTCGATGCCGTGTTGCCCTATCTGCGAAACACGATCGCCCGGCAAGGGCGTGCCGAGATCGTGGATCTCGGCACGGGCACGGGCGCAATTGCGCTGGCGCTCATCGCAGACTGTTCGGACGCACGGGCGGTGGGCGTCGACATTTCCGAGGATGCGCTGAAGACGGCAGCAGCCAATGCTGCGGCTCTCGGGCTCGGCGCGCGCTTTGCGACACGGGTCGGTCCCTGGTTTGCGCAGACGTCCGAAAGCTTCGACATCATCGTCTCCAATCCGCCCTATATTCGCACAGAGGTGATGGCGGATCTGGAGCCGGAAGTGGCAAATCATGATCCCGCCGCCGCTCTGGATGGTGGACCTGACGGTCTCGACGCCTATCGTGCCATTGCAAAGGACGCCTCGGCCCATTTGAAGCCGGAAGGTATCGTTGGGCTCGAAATCGGCTACGACCAGCATGACGAGGTGAAGCAAGTCTTTGAGCAGGCGGGTTTTTTTCTCGTTGAAGCGCGCCGCGACCATGGCGGCCGCGATCGTGTGTTGATCTTCAGCGCAAAGCGTGACTGACGGGTTTGCTGCGGCTGCTAAGGATAATTCCGGGAAAAACAGAAAAAGGCTTGGTTTTCCGGATGAAGCGTAATAGTTTGCGGGCACGCAACGGGCGGCGGGGTAAAGAACGAAGATTCGTTCGTGTCTGGGCCGGCTTCGATCACGGTTCGCTTTCGAACTCCGCGAAGCACAAAAAGACCGGTGCGTAACTCAGTAAACTCGACTTTCACCAGCGGCGAGCAAGGCGAGAGCGCGGTCTGCCGGCGGCGCGTGGAGACTTGGTCCGGGCTAACCAGAACCAGCGGCTTTGCCCTTTTTCAGCACAACAGAGACATTCAGGTGAATCATCTATGAGGCCAGGACAGCAGAACAAGCGTGGTCGGGGGCGTAACAACAACAATGGCGGTGGCGGCGGCAATGGCGGCGGCAACTTCAACCGCAAGGGCCAGAACCCCCTGACCCGGACCTATGACAGCTCGGGTCCTGACGTCAAAATCCGTGGCACGGCTCAGCATATCGCAGAGAAGTATTCGACGCTGGCGCGCGATGCGCAGAGTGCCGGCGACCGCGTCATGGCGGAAAACTATCTGCAGCATGCCGAACACTATAACCGCATCATCGCTGCCGCCCAGGCGCAGATGCAGGAACGCTTCCAGCGCGACGACCGCGATGGCAACGACGACCGCGACGATCGCCAGGACTATAACGAGCGCGATGGCGAGGACTTCGACGGTTCCGACGACAACAATGGTCACACCGCCGAGCGCGGCAATGATCGTGGGAATGAACGGGGCGGTGAGCGCGGCAACCAGCAGGCACCGCAGCAGCAGCCGCGTCCGCAGCAGCAGAACCGGCCGCAGCAGCACAACCGCCCGCCGCGTCAGCCAGAGCCCCAGCTTCAGCCGCAGCCGGAAATTGCCGGATCGGGTCCGCAGCCGGTCATCGAGGACATGCCGGCAGAAGCCGTAGCCGCTGCTGCCGAAAGCGCAGCCGAGGCCAGCGGTGAACGCCAGCCGCGTCGCCGCGCTGCCGGCAATCGTCCCCGTCGCCAGCCGCGCCGCAGTGCCGGTGCCGACGAAGGTGGCGAAGGCGGTGGAAACGCTGACGGTGACGGCGCTCCGGCGCTCGCTTCGGCCGAGACCGAGTGATTGGATCCACGCCAATTTGACGAATGAAAGCTCCGGGCGAAAGCCCGGAGTTTTTCGTTTAAATGCCTCTTTAAAGGGCACAAAACCACTCCCATATCTCGATCAAGGGCGCGGTGATCCGCGCCAGGGCCCGCCGGTTCCGGGGGCCTGATCCACAGCATCCGTTCTGTGCCGAATGCGGGCAGGGCGGGGAAACGGAGACAGACCATGAATATCGAGAGCTATTCCGAACGTGTGCGCGGCTTTTTGCAGTCGGCGCAGACCTATGCCCTTTCCGAGGGGCACCAGCAGTTCACGCCCGAGCATGTGCTGAAAGTTCTGCTCGATGACGACCAGGGCATGGCGTCGTCGCTGATCAGCCGGGCGGGCGGGGATGCGAAGGCCGTGCGCATCGCCAATGATGCAGCACTTGCCAAACTGCCGAAGGTGTCCGGCGGCAATGGCCAGGTCTATCTGGCACAGCCGCTCGCCAAGGTATTTTCGACCGCCGAAGATGCAGCGAAGAAGGCCGGCGACAGTTTCGTCACCGTCGAGCGCCTGCTGCTGGCGCTGGCCATCGAATCCTCCGCCTCCACATCCGCTTCTTTGAAGAAGGGCGGGGTGACGGCGGCTGCGCTCAACCAGGTGATCAACGAAATCCGCAAGGGCCGGACCGCCGATGGCGCCAATGCCGAGGCCGGTTTCGATGCCCTGAAGAAATATGCCCGTGACCTGACCGAAGAAGCCCGCGAAGGCCGGCTTGATCCCGTCATCGGTCGTGACGACGAAATCCGTCGCACCATTCAGGTTCTGTCGCGCCGGACCAAGAACAATCCTGTGCTGATCGGTGAACCCGGTGTCGGCAAGACGGCGATCGCCGAGGGGCTGGCGCTGCGCATCGTCAATGGCGACGTGCCGGAAAGTCTCAAAGACAAGAAGCTGATGGCGCTCGACATGGGCGCGCTGATTGCCGGTGCGAAATATCGCGGCGAATTCGAGGAGCGGCTGAAGGCCGTGCTTTCGGAAGTGCAGTCGGAAAGCGGCGAGATCATTCTGTTCATCGACGAAATGCACACGCTTGTTGGTGCCGGCAAGGCGGATGGAGCGATGGACGCCTCCAATCTGCTCAAGCCCGCGCTTGCCCGCGGCGAGCTGCATTGCGTTGGCGCGACCACGCTCGACGAATATCGCAAACATGTCGAGAAGGATGCGGCCCTTGCCCGGCGCTTCCAGCCGGTCATGGTCAACGAGCCGAATGTCGAGGACACGATCTCGATCCTGCGCGGGTTGAAGGAGAAATACGAGCAGCATCACAAGGTGCGGATCTCGGATTCGGCACTGGTCGCGGCCGCGACCTTGTCGAACCGCTATATCACCGACCGGTTCCTGCCCGACAAGGCGATCGATCTGATGGACGAAGCCGCATCGCGGCTTCGGATGCAGGTGGATTCGAAGCCGGAAGAGCTGGACGAACTCGACCGCCGTATCATGCAGTTGAAGATCGAGCGCGAGGCGCTGAAGAAGGAAACCGATGCGGCCTCGGCCGACCGGCTGAACCGGCTTGAAACCGAGCTCACCTCGCTTGAGGAAGAGGCGGATGCGCTGACGGCCCGCTGGCAGGCGGAGAAGCAGAAGCTTGGTCTCGCTGCCGATCTGAAGAAGCAGCTCGACGAGGCGCGCAACGAACTTGCGATCGCGCAGCGGCAGGGTGAATTCCAGCGGGCGGGCGAACTCGCCTATGGCGTGATCCCGAACCTCGAAAAGCAGCTTGTCGAAGCGGAGGCCCAGGATGCGTCGGGCATCGGCAACATGGTGCAGGAAGTGGTGACCGCCGATGGTATCGCCCATGTCGTGTCGCGCTGGACAGGCATTCCTGTTGACCGGATGTTGGAAGGCGAACGCGACAAGCTGCTCCGGATGGAAGACGAGCTGGCAAAATCGGTTGTCGGCCAGGGGGATGCCGTGCAGGCGGTGTCACGTGCGGTTCGCCGTGCCCGCGCCGGACTGCAGGACCCCAACCGGCCGATCGGCTCGTTCATCTTCCTTGGCCCCACCGGCGTCGGCAAGACCGAGCTTACCAAGTCGCTCGCCCGTTTCCTCTTCGACGACGAGACGGCCATGGTGCGGCTCGACATGTCCGAGTTCATGGAGAAGCATTCGGTCGCGCGGTTGATCGGGGCGCCTCCCGGTTATGTCGGTTATGAGGAAGGCGGCGCGCTCACCGAAGCCGTACGGCGCAAGCCCTATCAGGTCGTGCTGTTCGACGAGATCGAAAAGGCGCATCCCGATGTGTTCAATGTTCTCCTTCAGGTGCTCGATGACGGGCGTCTGACTGACGGGCAGGGTCGTACCGTCGACTTCAAGAACACGATCATCATCATGACCTCGAACCTCGGGGCCGATTACCTGACCAGCCTCGGCGAGGATCAGGATGTCGATCAGGTGCGCGACCAGGTGATGGATGTGGTGAAGGCCTCGTTCCGGCCGGAATTCCTCAATCGCGTCGACGAGATCATCCTGTTCCACCGCCTGCGCCGCTCGGAAATGGGTGCGATCGTCGATATCCAGATGAAGCGGCTCTTGTCCCTGCTGTCGGAACGCAAGATCGCGATCGATCTGGCACCCGATGCCCGCAACTGGCTGGCGGACAAGGGATACGATCCTGTCTACGGCGCACGTCCGTTGAAGCGGGTGATCCAGAAATACCTGCAGGATCCGCTGGCCGAGCAGATCCTGTCGGGTCAGGTCCTGGATGGATCGGAGATCCGGATCGAGGCCGGCAGTGACCGGCTGCTGATCTCGCCGAAGACCTCGGTCAGCGCTGCGGCCTGATCTGCGGCCTCGCTTGACCCAAAAGAAACGGCGGTCCATCGGGCCGCCGTTTTGCTGTGTCGCCCATCATGTGCGGGAGCTGCCGGTTGCGGCTGCCTCAGCGGCTCGCCACCTGGGCCGGTCGGCCGCCGCTTTCGAGAAGGGTGTCGATGCGCTGCCGTTCCTCTTCGAAAGAGGCGAGCGCCGGACCGTCCAGCGCCTTGCCGCCGGGCAGGCGGACTTTCATCGCATCGACCTTGGTGCCATTGACGATCAGTTCGTAATGCAGGTGTGCGCCGGTCGAGGAGCCGGTCGAGCCGACGAAGCCGATCACCTGGCCTTGCGTTACCTTGGCGCCGGGCACGATGCCCTTGGCGATGCCGCTCTGGTGATTGTAGGAGGTGACGTAACCATTGGCATGGCGGATCAGGGTCTGGTTGCCGTAGCCGGAAGCCCAGCCGGCCTTTTCCACGACACCATTGCCGGCGGCGATGATCGGCGTGCCGCGGGGGGCCGCCCAATCGACGCCGGTATGCATGCGCGAATAACCGAGGATCGGGTGGCGGCGCATGCCGAAACCCGAGGTAAAGCGGCCGTTCGGGACAGGGTTGCGCAGCAGGAACTGCCGGATCGACTTGCCATCTTCGTCGAAGTAGTCGATCGAGCCGTCTTCGGGATCCTGGAAACGGTAGAATTGCGTGATCGTGTCGCCAAAGCGGGCGCGCACGTAGAGAAGTTCTGAATCTTCGGTCGCCTTGCCTTCTTCGTCGGTCACCGAGAAGACGGCTTCCAGCATGTCGGTCGGTTTCAACTGGGCCTGGAAGTCGACATTCGAGGCGAGCAGGCGGACGACAAGTGCCGTGAGTTCCTTGCTCATGCCGTAGGAAAGTGCGGCGCGGTAGATGCCGTCATAGGCGCGCGGCAGATCGCGGCCGGTGACGATGGCCGGGGTCGATCCGTCGAAGGCGCCGGAAATCGCGGCCAGTTGCGGCGGTTCGCTGCCTTCAACGAGACGGCCTCCGTCGTTGACCGCCAGCGTCACGACGTGATCGGAATTGTGATAGAGCGAGAAGCGGACGAGACGAACCTCGTCTCCGCGCTGAATCAGGCCGACCCGCAGCACGTCGCCGACCGCCAGCAGTTTGCCCGGCATGTGGGGGGCAAGCGCTTTTTCGACGTCCTCGGCCTTGGCGGAAGGATATCCCGATGAGATCATCAGCGCCGAGACCGATTGGGCGCTGCGCACCGGCAGCACGTCGTCGGCAAATTCCGGCGTCATCGCGGTGACGGCTTCCGGCTCGGCGACGCTCATGTTCTCCTCGACCACCCGGGCCGACAGGCCTGCAGCGAGATCGATGCCGGTGTCTTCCGTGTCGAAACGGCGGGGGTCGATATAATAGAGCGCGGCGACCTGGCTGTCGCCATCGGTCAGGACCGACCCGTTGGAGCGCACATTCTCCTCGACCTCATCGAAGGTCATCTCGCCGGCGAGGGGCAGGTCCGGGACGCTCGGGAAAGGGCTCGACTTGAGGATGACCTCGGATTCGATGTTGGATCCATAGAGCGAGCCGGTGCGGTTGGCGACGGGCGGCGTGGTCTGATCAATCGCGAAGATCGAGAGCGGATCGAAGGGGGGGTAACGGTCCTGGACGGCGTAGTCGGCGGCAAGCGCCATCTTCACATGGGCGAAGGGCTGTTTGCGCACCACCTCGCGCTCACCGTCCTTGATCACGGTCGGCACATCGAGGATTGCCTTGTCGACCGGACGGGCGGCGATCTTCGGGCCGAAGAGCCGGGCGCCGCGCACGGTATCCTGCGCAGACGCTGCCGCCCCTTCGGGTGGGGCCACGGCATAGGCTTCGGCCGGGATGGCGAGTTGCTGGCGACCATCGAGTGCCGCGAAGAGCGCGACCCCCATGAGGATGCAGGATGTAATGCCGGTGAGGAAGGTGCCGGAAAGCCAGCGCAGCGAGATCTCGCGGCGATCGGGTGCGCGAAAACCATCCGCCAGGATCGGAGGTTCGGTGCCCAGCGAGCGGATCATGTCGCGGTCTGCCGTCATGCCGGTCTGTCGATCCCTGTCCTGATCATCGTGAAGACGCTGAAGACCCCAAGCCGGAGCCAAGCGGCTTTCATGTCTCATGTTTTGGCCGCCGGCGTCAAATCAGCGGCGATTTCGGGCTCTGTGTGAACCCGAATTATGGAGAATGCGGGGCGCCTCTCCTTATATGGGGTTTGACGCGGGGAGGATGGTGCGGGCGACGTTGGTCCTGATGCACGGGAAGGCCACCTTTTGCCGAGCCAAAGACCGTGCCGGATCGCTGCTTTTTCGGGCGGCATATCAGCGATAACGAAATTCTCCAATCATTTCAATTGTTTGTTCGTTTTTCTCATTTTTTATGAAATCGAGTGTTGACGTGTTGGGAGGTGGAA
>NZ_QJRY01000029.1 GCF_003205195.1 Peteryoungia wuzhouensis | reverse complement strand
GCCGGATTCTGTTCCGCGCCGCCACAGCCAAGCTAACGGCGGCACGGCGGCGACCATCCATCTGGACACACCGTTACCGGGTGCCTCGAGCGGCCTACCCGCAGGCTCGGGCGAGCAACCCTCAAGCGCCTGCGCGGCCGCACTTTCGGTGCGGCCTTCTTGGCCTTGCTTCGGGTGGGGTTTGCCTAGCCACCCCGGTCACCCGGAATGCTGGTGCGCTCTTACCGCACCGTTTCACCCTTGCCACCACGAGGATGGCGGTCTGTTTTCTGTGGCACTTTCCCGCGAGTCACCTCGGATTGCCGTTAGCAATCACCCTGCTCTGTGAAGTCCGGACTTTCCTCGACTCGACGCTGAACCTCGT
>NZ_QJRY01000028.1 GCF_003205195.1 Peteryoungia wuzhouensis | reverse complement strand
GACGACGGCCCGTGGGTCGGTTCCAACAGCACGGTCTATGTCGAAGACGATGATCTGTCGAACGGCATCGAGGGCGGCACCAACGACGACTTTGCGCCGCAGAACGTCACCGGCGTTCTGTCGCATGACTTCGGCGCCGATGGCGGCTCGATTGCCTGGGTTGCAACGTCGACGGCGACGGCCGGCGGTGCCACTGGGTTCGCCTACGAACGGAGCGAAGACGGCACGCTGCTGATCAAGCAGAACGGCACGACTGTTATCACGGTGTCGCTCGACGCTGCGACCGGCGAATACAAGGTGACGCAGGTTGCGCCGCTGATGCATGCGAACGGCGACACCGAGAACAACCAGACGTTCACGCTGACCTACAAGGTCACCGATGGCGACAACGACAGCATCAACGGCACACTCACCATCAATGTCGATGACGACATGCCGAAGGT
>NZ_QJRY01000027.1 GCF_003205195.1 Peteryoungia wuzhouensis | reverse complement strand
GTCTTCTTGGTGTCGCGGATGCCGACGAATTCGACTTCTTCGCCAACCTTGACGATACCACGCTCAACGCGACCCGTGACAACCGTACCACGACCCGAGATCGAGAACACGTCTTCGATCGGCATCAGGAAGGGCTGGTCAACCGGACGCTCAGGCGTCGGGATGTAGGCGTCAACGGCAGCCATCAGCTCGCGAACGGCGTCTTCGCCGATCTTCTTGTCGCTGTCGTTCAGGGCAGCCAGAGCCGAACCCTTGACGAACGGGATGTCGTCGCCGGGGAAGTCGTAGGACGACAGGAGTTCGCGAACTTCGAGTTCGACGAGTTCCAGAAGTTCTGCGTCGTCAACCTGGTCAACCTTGTTCAGGAACACGACGATCGCGGGAACGCCAACCTGACGGGCGAGCAGGATGTGCTCGCGGGTCTGCGGCATCGGGCCGTCGGCAGCCGAGCAAACCAGGATCGCGCCGTCCATCTGCGCTGCACCGGTGATCATGTTCTTGACGTAGTCGGCGTGGCCGGGGCAGTCGACGTGCGCGTAGTGGCGGTTTGCCGTCTCATACTCGACGTGGGCCGTCGAGATGGTGATGCCGCG
>NZ_QJRY01000026.1 GCF_003205195.1 Peteryoungia wuzhouensis | reverse complement strand
CTAGAGCACGTCCACTTTACTCGGGGTCATATCCGCAGGATTTGAAGTAGTTGGCGCATTCCTTCGGCTCGAACAGCGCAACGATCTGGCCGGCCGTATTCCATAAGCCGTCGACCGTTCTCTCGGCTTTGGCGCGCAAGACAGCCTTCAGCTTTGCAAATGCCTTCTCGATGGGATTGAAGTCCGGACTGTAGGGCGGGAGATAGAGCAACCGGCATCCGGCACCTTCGATTGCATGACGCACGCCCTCCGCTTTGTGTGCGGGCAAGTTGTCCATGATGACGATATCGCCGGGTGCTAAGGTTGGTAGGAGAACCTGTTCGACATAGGCATGGAATGCGACGCCGTTCATCGCGCCGTCGAGGACCATGGGTGCGGTCATGCCCGAAAGCCTGAGTGCGCCGGTGAATGTCGTCGTCTTCCAGTGTCCATGCGGGATCGGTGAGCGGCATCGATCTCCGCAAGGGGCTCGTCCGCGAAGCCGCGACATCTTCGTGCTCAGGCCGGTTTCATCGATGAAGACGAGGCGCGCTGGGTCGAGGTCGAGCTGGCCGTCAAACCAGTCCTGGCGACGCTTCAGGAGCTCGGGACGCTCCTGCTCCAGTGCATGGGCGGTCTTTTTTTGAAAGTCCAGCCGTGCCTTCGCAGCCAGACGTCGAGCGCGCTGCGGCCGATCGATACGGCTCTCTCCTCACGCAATCGCAGAACCATCTCGTTGAGCGTGATGTCCTTCGCCTCTTCGATCATCCCGACGATAAAGTCCTCTTGGGCATCAAGGCGCGAGCCGCCGCGTCGGCCCTGTTTTGCAGGTGACAACCGGCCAGCCCGCGCACTCGCAATCCAGGCGATCGCTGTCGAAATACCGATCCCAAATCGGGCCGCCGCTGCGCGCGCCGACATGCCATCCTGCGACGCTGCCAGAACGCGGCTACGCAGATCATCACTGAAAGCCCGGGTCATATCGCCTCCGACCAAATCACCAGTCGGAGCAATGGAATCAGAATTCCGCACCCAAGGGAATCATCAACACGATTCCGCGTTCAATGGACGCGCTCTAG
>NZ_QJRY01000025.1 GCF_003205195.1 Peteryoungia wuzhouensis | reverse complement strand
TGCCGTTCGACAGATCATCGTCTTCGACATAGACCGTGCTGTTGGAACCGACCCACGGGCCGTCGTCATCGAACGCGATCTTGGTGCCGATCGCGATCGTCTTTTCCACCGTATCCTGGTCGTAGTCGGTCACCGACAGAACCGCAGAGATCTTGTCCCCGAGGTTGACGCTGTCGTCGAAGTTGTTGCCGGTCGCCGAATGCTTCAGCGACAGATACTGCGCAACCGTCACCTGGCCGCTGCTGTCCATATGGATCGCAAAGGCGGCAGTGCCGTTTGCAATGCGGCCGACAACCAGTTCGCCTTCCTTCGAAAGCGTAATCGGCTGTCCATCAGTCGTGAACAGGCCGGAATCCGTGTCATTGATCTTCAGCGTCAGCGAGCCATTCACCGAACCCGTGAAGAAGCCCGTATCGTCGGCGCCGCCGTCGATCGAGAAGTCCACCACGTCATCCTTGGCATAACGAACCGACATGTCCGGATCGTTGCCCTTGGAACCGACGGCCGTGAACAGCTGCGACGCGAAGTAACGCGATACCGGGTCCGTCAGGTTGTCGTCGTTGTTGCCGCCCGTCTCGTCCACACGAACCGTGCTGTCCGTCCAGATCGACGTCTCCGGCATGTCGTCGACGACAGTCACAATGATCTTGCCGTCAAGACCGACGGTATCGCCGTCACGGTCCGTCGCTTCGATCACGGCACCGAAGTCGATGCCCGCGATCGAGCCACCCGGAACCTTCAATGCCGTATTCTCGCCACCACCAGCGACATGGTCGAGCTGGTCATACTGGCGGTAGACGAACTCGCCCGTCGACTTGTCCAGCGTCAGCGTGAAGACCACACGGTCGCCGAGGCCCAAGCCCGCATTGCCCGCGACGTTGGCATAAGCCACCAGAGCGCCGCCAACATAGGTGTAGGACAGGCCCACGCCCTTGGACGAAAGACCCACCGTCGTCATCGTCGAGAGCGCATCCGATGCGAACGAGAAGCCGCCACCAGCCTTGGCGCCATCTGCACCGAACGAAACAGCATCCGCTGCTGTGCCCTGCGTGATAACCGCACCCAGCGGCCATTCCGTACCGGAAAGATCGCCGAGGCCGTCGTAGGGATGATTACCCGAGGAAAGAGCACTCGCGATATCGTCTTCGTCGGCCGTCACCATGACAGCCGCGTTCGCAACCTTCGGCATGTCGTCATCGACATTGATGGTGAGTGTGCCGTTGATGCTGTCGTTGTCGCCATCGG
>NZ_QJRY01000024.1 GCF_003205195.1 Peteryoungia wuzhouensis | reverse complement strand
GGCGACGCTGGAGGATGTGACGCCGGAGAGTGTGGCTGCGTTTTTTGTGGCGCGGGATGAGCGGTTGTTGGGTAGGGTCCGACCGCATTAGAGTTCGCGACCGACGGGCTGCAATCACCAAAGGCGATCGCATCCTATCATGAGCCGTGAGGGATCCGCCGCTCAGCAACAGTTGCGGTCACGATGCCTGAACAATCGGGGCTCGCCGCGATCAGGGTCGCTCCGACAGATTTCATAACCAATCCCATGTGCATTTTTCAGAGTTTGCGCTAGTTTCATCAATACCGAGGGGTGCCCTGTCAAAGGGCTGAGATACTGTTGGGCGAAAGCAGCGCAGTGACCCTTTGAACCTGATCCGGATCATGCCGGCGAAGGGACGGGTCAGATGCCTCTCTCTTTTGCCGGCCTCTAAAAAGGGGCCGCAATGACACTAAAAAGCCAATATACACAAAGGAGCACACAGCGTCCGCCTAGGCTTTTGACGTTGACCCTTTTATGCGCCCTTTCGGTGCTACCATTGAATGTCTTCCTGCCGTCGCTGGCGCACATCGCCAGGGATTTCCAGACCGAGTATGTTCTGGTGAGCCTGTCTCTTGCGGGTTATGCAGCCGTCGCCGTCATCCTCGAACTGATCATGGGGCCTATGTCCGACCGCTTCGGGCGTCGGCCGGTCGTCATCGTTAGCCTCGTCGTCTTCACGGTTGGGTCCATAGGTTGTGCTCTTGCACCCGATATCGTTTCCTTTCTTGCATTCCGTTCGCTTCAGGCGGCAATCACCTCCTGCTATCCGGTTTCGATGGCGATTATCAGGGACACCGCCGGCAAGGAGCAGACGGCAAGCCGCATCGGCTATGCAGCGATGATATGGGCGCTGGCGCCCATGATTGGCCCGGCGATTGGCGGCTTGGTGGATGAGGCATTGGGCTGGCGGACTATCTTCTGGGTCCTCGCCCTTGCAGGCGCCGTAATGCTGACTTTGTGTTGGTTCCAACTCGGTGAGACGAACAAAACTCGATCGGGCTCCATAGCGCAGCAGTTCCGCGCGTACCCAGCACTCTTTCGCGCGCTACGCTTTTGGGCCTATGCGCTGTGTATGGGGTTCTCCGTTGGCACGGTCTACGCGTTTCTCGCCGGGGCTCCTTTTGTAGCTGCGGTTTTCAACGTCTCGTCGACTGCGCTTGGTCTCTTCATCGGCAGCATCACAGCTGGCTTCGTTTTTGGCAGCTTCTTGTCTGGACGTTATGCCGGCCGTTT
>NZ_QJRY01000023.1 GCF_003205195.1 Peteryoungia wuzhouensis | reverse complement strand
TCTGCTTGATGTTGGCGGCCATCTCTTCCATCGAAGCCGAAGCCTCTTCGGCCGACGAAGCCTGTTCCGTCGCGCCCTGCGACAGCTGTTCGGAACCAGACGACAGCTGCTGGCTGCCGGTCGAAACATTTTCCGATGCGGCAATCGCGTCGCTCACAACGGCCCGCAGGCGTTCCACCATGTTGCGGAGAGCAATGCCCAGCGTGTCCTTTTCGGATGCGGGTGCAGGCGTGACGGTCAGGTCGCCATTGGAGATCTGGTCGGCCACATTTGCGGTCTTTCGCAGGTTGCTGGTCATCACGTTGATCGTATCGACCAGATCCTTGATTTCGTCGTTGTTCTTGAGCTCCACGTCCTGATTGAGGTCGCCGATTGAGACTGCTTCAGCCACAATCTGAATCTTCTTCAGGCCAGAAATAATGCTGAGGGCAATCCAGATCGCGACCCCGATGCCGAAGAGAACTGCAACGCTAACCGCAGCAATCATCGTGGAGCGAACAGCCCGATAGTTCTCAGCCGATTCGCTTTTGGTATTCTCCATCTGCTGTTTTTGAATGCCAACGAGCGTGTCGAGCGATGCTGTGACCGACTTGTTGATCGAACGAAGATCTCCGTTGGAATAGTCGATAGCGCCGACAAGGTCCCCCGAGGTCACGAGCCTTCTCAACTCGACTGCCTTCGAGGTGAAATTGTTCATGTCTTCCTCTACAGCGAGCCATGTCTGCTGATCTTCTGCCGTCGCAATGGCAAGACCGTTCTTGGCCAGTTCGATGCCGTCCGCAGTCAACTCTTCGGAGACCTTGAGGAATTTTTGGGATTCGTCGGTGGTTTTAGCCAGCAGGGCATTCTTTTGTTGCCGGATAATTTCGGAGAAGTTCCCGTCAATCGTCAGCGCATATTCCAGTCGTTTTGCAGGGCCTTCTGCCATGCCTGCCAGGTTATCGTTGACCGTGCTCAGGCTGATAAGGCTGTAGGCTGAGAGTGCTGCCAACAGCGTGACCATAAGCCCGAATGAAAGCGCGAGCTTGAGTTTGATTGTGAAGCGCATGTCGTCCCCGTAAGTGTGATGTATCAACAATGGTGGTCTAAAAGGACCTTTGAATATTCTCTTCGCGAAGACCGATACACTCACTCGCACGCGATCCGGTTTCCCGTATTTTTGGTATCGGGGAGCTTCCCCGATACCTGTGGCACGACCTCATTGCGTGCCGTTCCATGCTTGCCTCAGCAGACAGGATGGAGACGATTGGTCCCGTTTTCAGGCTGTCTGACGGAAATCTTCGTCATCACCGTCTGGACCGCCCATGCTCATGTCGAGGGCAAAACCATTCG
>NZ_QJRY01000022.1 GCF_003205195.1 Peteryoungia wuzhouensis | reverse complement strand
TCGGTGCCGGAAGGCCGAACTTGTAAAGAACCTCATCGTTGCGGAAGACGAGGCTGTTTCGAGCCTCGTCGACCCATCGCCTAATCCGGGGCAATCCTAGGAGTAGTTGACCGGCAGCCAGTCATAATTGGTGCTGTCTGTACGCACATGACCGATTCCGGGAAACGCAATATGCGCCCCTGCCACAAGATATTTGCCTTCCACCGCCTCCTTGAAGGCGAGGTCACGGGCAGCAACGGCAGCCTTCTGATCGATATCGAATTCTATGGCGACGCCGGGTTCATCGAACTGCAGGATCTCGCCATGGGTGATGTCGCCCCAGAAGACGATCTTCTGGCCTTCGCTTTCCAGCGTAATGGCGCTGTGACCCGGCGTGTGTCCCGCATAAAGAATGGAGCCCAGACCGGGAACGGGTGCTTGGCTGTCTCCAAAGATTTCGAATTTTCTGGCTTCCACATAGGGCGCCACACACTGGTCCGCCTCACTGAAATGCTGTTTGACGATGCCCGTCGCCGCCTCGGCGTTCTCCCGGCTAAGCCAGAATTTTGCCTCCCGCTCATTGACCCGCAATGTAGCGTTTGGAAAAGTGCGTTTGCCATTGCTCATCAGCCCGCCGGAATGATCGGTATGAATATGGGTGAGGACGACATCGTCAATGTCACCTACCTTGTAGCCGGAGGCCTCGATGTTGGACACGAGCTTGCCGAGCGACGGACCCAGATAGCCCCCGGTGCCCGCGTCGATCAGCACCAGTCGCTCCCCAGTATTGACCAGAAATGCATTGACGGAGGTCGGGACGGTTTCCGGCAAAAAGGCATCATTCAAGGCGCTCTGCGCGTGTTGTTCGCTGGTGTTGGTGTAGAGCTTAGCCAGCGGCAGAGGGATGGTGCCATCCGACAGGGCCGTAACCTCGGCGGAACCGATCTTCAGCCGGTAGAACCCAGGCGACTGAACAGCGGCATAGGGTGCCTTGGCCAAAGCAATTTGTGGTTTGACGAAGGGTGCTGTGATCAGACCGGTCAGTACGCCTTTGAGAATGGAACGACGGGATGGCATAGGGTTTGCTCCTTGGGTGAGTTGGGAACGGCTTGCAAGTTCCTGCTCATCAGCTAAGGATGCCGCCGTCAGCAATAAAATCGATACCAGTCATGCAAGTCATCGATCATTTCAATCTTCGTTCCTTCGACCTCAATCTTCTCGTTGCCTTCGATGCGATGATGGAAGAGATGAGCGTCACCCGTGCGGCGCGGCGCTTGAAGATCCAGCAGCCTGCCATGAGCCACAACATCTCGACCTTGCGCACGCTGTTTCAGGACGAGCTATTCATCCGCGTAGGACAGGTGATGAAGCCCACGACGCGGGCGCTGAATTTGTCCGGCCCGGTGCGGCAGGCTCTGCGACAGGCACAGGCAGCCGTGCTGATTGCAGACGCATTCGATCCGGCCACTGAGCGACGTACATTCAGGCTGGGGCTTTCCAGCGAGGTCGAACTATTGTTGCTGCCCGACCTGACCGCTCGGTTGCGCGATATTGCGCCGGGCATTCGTATTCTGGCTCGCGGCGGCGATGCACGGGAGATCGAGGCGATGCTGGATTCAGGTGTCGTCGACCTGTCTGTGGGATGCAGCTATCTCCCTGATTCACGACACCATTGCGAGCCGCTTTATCAGTCCAGCATACTGTGCTGTTTCAATCCGCAACTGCTGAAGCTTTCCGGTCCCGTGAGCCTTGATGCTTATATGGCAGCACAGCACGCCGTAATTTCGCAGACTGACAGTCTCCATGGCTGCGTCAAGGATGCGCTGGAACACGCGGGAGCAGAACTGGACGTGGTGGCTGCCGCGCCAGATTTCATGTCGATATTGGCAACAGCACGCTCATCAGCGGTGATTGCCACCGTATCTTCACGCATTGCGCTTCGTTACGGCCCTCTGCTGGGACTTGAGGTCAGCCCTGTACCACTGGCGCTGTCTTTCCCCCCGGTGGCAATGGTGTGGCCGCTTCAGATGGACAGCGATCTCGGTTGCGCCTGGTTGCGACAGCAGATCCGTGACGCGATGATCAGGAAGGACGAGAGCGACCTGGCGGATATCGAAGTGTGACGGGCAGCAGGGGATAGGTGTCAGTTGGTCGGTGTTTTCGCCTTGA
>NZ_QJRY01000020.1 GCF_003205195.1 Peteryoungia wuzhouensis | reverse complement strand
TTCTGCCAGCTCTTGACCAGTTCGTCGTAGTTGACGGTGATCGGCTTTTCCTTCTCGTTCTCGATCTTCAGCTGCGGTGCGAGGTTGCCCTTGGCGACTGCATCCTTGTTCCAGTATTCGAGATCATGCTCTTCGGCGAGCTTCGGACCGATGTCACCCTGGACGCCTGCGCGTTCGAGACGCTGCAGGACCTTTTCCTGCTCGGCGCAAAGCGAGTCCATGGCTTCCTGGGCGGTCTTTGCACCCGAGGATGCATCACCGATCGCCTGCCACCACAGCTGTGCCAGCTTCGGATAGTCAGGGATGTTCGTACCCGTCGGCGACCACTGGACGCGGGCCGGCGAACGGTAGAACTCGATCAGACCCCCGAGCTTCGGCGCACGGTCGGTGAACGACTTGTGCTGGATCGTCGATTCGCGGATGAGCGTCAGGCCGACATGGCTCTTCTTCACGTCCACGGTCTTCGAGGTGACGAACTGCGCATAGAGCCAGGCGGCCTTGGCGCGGTCGTCAGGGGTCGACTTCATCAGCGTCCAGGAACCGACGTCCTGATAACCGAGCTTCATGCCGTCCTTCCAGTAGACGCCGTGCGGGCTCGGCGCGAAACGCCACTTCGGGGTACCGTCCTCGTTGACGACGGCGAGGCCTTCCTTGACGAAGTCGGCGGTGAAGGCCGTGTAGGTGAACATCTGCTGGGCGACATTGCCCTGGGCAGGCACCGGACCGGCTTCACCGAAGGTCATGCCCTGGGCTTCCGGCGGTGCATAGGCCTTCAACCAGTCGAGATATTTCTGGATGGCATAGACCGAGGCTGGGCCGTTGGTATCACCGCCACGGGCGACGCAAGAGCCAACCGGCTGGGACTTCTCGTTGACCTTGATGCCCCATTCGTCGACCGGCAGACCGTTCGGCAGGCCCTTGTCGCCATTGCCGGCCATGGAGAGCCAGGCATCGGTGAAGCGCCAGCCGAGCGACGGGTCTTTCTTGCCGTAGTCCATGTGGCCGAAGACCTTCTTGCCGTCGACTTCGCGACCGGTGAAGAACTCGGCGATGTCTTCGTAAGCAGACCAGTTGACGGGAACGCCGAGGTCGTAGCCGTACTTGGCCTTGAAGTCGGCCTTGTTCTTCTCGTCGTTGAACCAATCGTAGCGGAACCAGTAGAGGTTCGCGAACTGCTGGTCGGGCAGCTGGTAGAGGTCGCCGTCCGGAGCGGTGGTGAACTTGGTGCCGATGAAGTCATCAAGGTCGAGATTGGGATTGGTGACGTCCTTGCCTTCGTTGGCCATCCACTTGGTCAGCGAACGGGCCTGCTGGTAGCGCCAGTGGGTGCCGATCAGGTCCGAGTCGTTGACATAGGCGTCGTAGATGTTTTCGCCGGACTGCATCTGCGTCTGCAGCTTCTCGACGACGTCGCCTTCGCCGATCAGGTCGTGGGTGATCTTGATGCCGGTAATGGCCTCGAACGCCGGTGCGAGCACCTTGGATTCGTATTCATGCGTGGCGATGGTTTCGGAGACGACCTTGATCTCCATGCCGGCAAAGGGCTTTGCCGCATCGATGAACCACTGCAGTTCGGCTTCCTGGGCCGCACGGTCGAGGCTCGACATGTCGCCGATCTCGGTGTCCAGGAATTTCTTTGCCGCGTCCATGTCGGCGAATGCCACGCCGGTCATGGCGAGCAGCATGGCCGCCGTCGTCGTCAAAAGGTGCTTTCGCATTTTTCGTCCTCCCTAAGGTTGCGATTGCAGAGTTTCCAGTCCGTCAGGATGGCGACCTCCCGCCGCCATCCGCCGTTGTCCGGCTCTATACGTAGCGAAATACGCCGATGGCGTAGACCACGGACAGAGCGAGAGCCCACCACAGGTTCGGCCCAACAAGACCGAGCCAAGCGAGATGAATGAAGGCGGAACCGAGCAGCGACACGAAGAGCCGGTCGCCGCGCGTGGTCTCAAAGCGCAGCACGCCGACACGCGGATTGCCGCCGGGTGAAAAATACTCCCAGACCGCCATCGAGACGATCAGCGTCAGGATCGCGATGAAGAAGAGCGCCGTCGGCAGCGTCCAGGCCATCCATGTGAAGTTCATCGACGCCTCCTCAGACGCGGCCCAGGGCAAAGCCCTTGGCGATGTAGTTGCGAACGAAATAGATGACGAGCGCGCCCGGGATGATGGTGAGCACACCGGCGGCTGCCAGCACGCCCCAGTCCATGCCCGAGGCCGAGACCGTGCGCGTCATGATGGCGGCGATCGGCTTGGCGTCGGTGGTGGTCAGCGTACGGGCAATCAGAAGCTCGACCCAGGAGAACATGAAGCAGAAGAAGGCGGCGACACCGATGCCCGATGCGATCAGCGGAATGTAGATCTTCACGAAGAAGCGCGGGAAGGAATAGCCGTCGATATAGGCAGTCTCGTCGATTTCCTTCGGCACGCCGGACATGAAGCCTTCGAGGATCCAGACCGCCAGCGGCACGTTGAACAGGCAGTGGGCGAGTGCCACCGCGATATGCGTGTCGATCAGACCGAAAGCCGAATAGAGCTGGAAGAAGGGCAGCGCGAAGACGGCCGGCGGCGCCATGCGGTTGGTCAAGAGCCAGAAGAACAGGTGCTTGTCGCCGAGGAACCGGTAGCGCGAGAAGGCGTAAGCGGCAGGAAGAGCTGCGGCAACCGAGATCACCGTGTTCAGGCACACATAGATGATCGAGTTGATGTAGCCCTTGTACCACGACGGATCGGTGAAGATCAC
>NZ_QJRY01000002.1 GCF_003205195.1 Peteryoungia wuzhouensis | reverse complement strand
GTCGCCGCCTTGCCAGAGAGACGCATGCAGCGGGACAAAACGCCGAACGAGGCGCCGGAAGGAGCCATATAAACTACTTAGACAGGTTGCTTCTGGCGCCTCGTCCGAGACAAGCATGAGACCGAACCGGAGGGAGTTGATCCCGACCGGCGGCGAAGCTTGGGTTTTTTGACAGTGATACATCACCCCTCACCCTGAGGTGCCCGACACCGTCGGGCCTCGAAGGACGAGGCCACCCCGCCACCCCTCATCCTGAAGTGCCGGGCAACGCCCGGCCTCGAAGCACGAGGCCACCAGTGCAGGATGCTTCGAGGCCCTCGCCATGCGAGGGCACCTCAGCATGAGGCGCCTGCGGGTGCCGATCTGCCCATCCAAGGCGGCGGTCCTTCGGCGCCAAACGTCACAGCGCCCCCGCGCGCCTCACCTGCAGGCGCTGCGGCATCGCCGCCGCGGCGGGCTGCTTCCCGCGCAGCATCAGTTCGAAATCGTCGCGTGCAACGGGGCGGCCGAAGAGCCAGCCCTGGAAGAGGTGGCAACCGATCTCGCGCAGAATGGCGTGTTGCGCCGGCGTTTCCACGCCCTCGGCGACAACCTGCAGGTCGAGATCGCGGGCAATCGAGACGATGGAGCGGACCAGCGCTGTAGCCCGGTCGCTGTCGGCGAGGCCGGCGACGAAGCTGCGGTCGATCTTCAGCTCGTTGACCGGCAGGCGGCGCAGATAGGCAAGGGATGAATACCCCGTGCCGAAATCGTCGAGCGAGACGGCGACGCCGTCGCGTTTGAGGATCTCCATCTTTTCGGCCACCGGTTCGAGGCCGGAGAGCAGCACGCTTTCGGTCAGTTCGAGGCGCAGCCGCGCGGGGGCGATGGCGTGGGTTGCGAGCAGCTGGCGGATCGTGGCGGTGAAGTCGCTTTCGTTGAACTGGCTGGCGCTGACATTGACCGAGAGGGTGAGCCGGGCAAGTGCCGGATCGGCCTGCCAGCGGGCAAGCGTGCGACCGGCCTCATCGAGCACCCAGGCGCCAAGCACCGGCATGATGCCCATTTCCTCGGCCAGGGGCACGAATTCTGCGGGCGATACGGCGCCGCGCGTCGGGTGCTGCCAGCGCAGCAGCGCTTCGGCGCCGGTCACCCGACCGTCGCGGTCGACCTGCGGTTGATAGGCCAGAGACAGTTCGCCCCGGCGCATGGCGCCCAGCAGTTCGCGGGCGAGGCCGCGCGGCGCGGAGAGGCGGCGCTGCAGGGCGTAGATGGCGGCCGTGAACAGGATGGCGGCAAGCGCCGGATTGACCCAGACCCCGACGGCCCGCAACTCCTGCGGAATGGGATCGGCAAAGGGCGAGACGCTGTTGGAGGCGTGCAGGAAGACGAAGGTCGCCAAGCTCGCGGCGATCACGGACGCCTGGGCAAAGGTCGGCCGGCGCAGGTGGTTGATATAGCCCATCATCGCCAGCACGGGCAAAAACAGATGCGAGACGCGCGGATAATGCGGGTCGGGCACATCGAAGAGCAGGCAAAAGCCGAGGATGAACACCAGGAAGGAGATCTGGGCGATCAGCAGGAAAAGGTCGAGTTTGCCGGCGGTGACGAGGGCAAAGCAGAGGATGGCGACGACGGCCGGAAACAACTCGGCGAGGGCCATCAGCTTGTGGCCATGCAGCGCGAAGATCACCGACCACAACGTGGCGAAAAAGGCGATAGCCAGCGTCATCGCCTGATAGGCGACGATCACGCGTCTTTGTCGCCTGTCGGTGCTGCCGTCCGTCTCCATCTGTCTTCCATTCACCTTGCAAGCGCTTTGAATCGCAAATTCCATCCGCGATTGTCCGGCTTTCGTGACCTTCCCTGTATCACGATGAGCTTAAGGAATGGCTGTGCCCGATGATTAACAGCGGGTTTCGGCGTGCGGACGTTTCGGCATGGAGGCGTCTGGGTGCGGGGTGTGCGGGGTGCGGGGGCAGAACGAATGCGGGCGGCCGCGGCTCTTGCCGTCGACCGCCCGATCCGGACCGTCAGGTCCTTCCTCCCCCCGGAGAACTCTCAGCCCGCCTTGGCGACTTTCATGACTTCAGGGTCGTAAACCCGGCCGAAGCGATTGGCAAGAAAGGAAGGAAGATCGATCTCTTCCTGGCGAACGAAACCGGCCTGCGGCAGGGTGCCATCGGCGAGCAGATCAAGCACGGTGCAGATGCCGGCGGCCGTGGTGATCTGGATGGCGCTCATCTTCTTGCCCGCGACGACGCCGGCATAGACCTTGTTGGCATAGGTTTCCTGCAGGTAGCGGCCTTCCTTCCAGCCGCAGACGGTGACGAAGACGACGACCACGTCCTGCATGGTGGCGGGCAGGGCGTTTTCGAAGAGGTCTTTCAGCACATCGCGGCGGTTCTTCAGGTTGAAGTCGTTGAGCAGCGCCTTGATGATCGCCTGGTGGCCGGGATAGCGGATGGTGCGGTAGTTCATCGTGCGCACCCGGCCTTCGAGCGTCTTCGCCAGTGTGCCGAGACCGCCCGAGGTGTTGAAGGCTTCGTAGGTGACGCCGTCGAGGGAGAATTCCTCGCGCTCTTCCATGGCTGGCACGACAGACAGCTTACCTTCGACGATCGCCTCGCAGGGTTCGATATATTCGTTGATCAGGCCGTCGGTCGACCAGGTGAGGTTGTAGTTCAGCGCATTCGACGGATATTGCGGCAGGGCGCCGACGCGCATGCGGACCGTATCCAGCGTGTCGAAATGCTTGGTCAGATCATGAGCGACGATCGAGATGAAACCGGGAGCGAGGCCGCATTGCGGGATGAAGGCTGAAGCGGCGCCGCGGGCCAGTTCCTCGACCTTGCGGGTGGTTGCGACGTCCTCGGTCAGGTCGAGATAGTGGGTGCCGGTGCGGGCGGCGCTTTCGGCGATCGCGCCGGTCAGGTGGAAGGGGGCGGCCGAGAGCACGGCAAACTGGCCGGACAAGGCGGCGTCGAGGGCCGCGGCGTCGGAAATGTCGAGTTCCCTTGCGGAAACCGCCGGATGGCTGTCGAGCTTGGCCAGCTGTTCGGCGCTGCGGTCGGCGACGGTGACGGTGTAGTCGCCGGTTTCGGCCAGCATGCGGGCAATCGCGCCGCCGATCTTGCCGGCTCCGATGATGGTGACGTTCTTCATGGCTTTGCCCCTCGTTGGTCTCTGCGCGCCGGTGGCGCGCTTGCATTTGGTCAATCCAGTCTGCGGATCGGTTGCGCCGATTCCAAGTGACGGATTGATCGAAACGTCGTATCATTCTCGTCGAAGTGACGAGTTGGATCGGCGATATGCAGGTTTCGGACAAGGACAGGGCGCTTCTGGCGCTGCTTTCGGAAAATGCCCGCATGCCGGTGGCCGAACTGGCGCGGCGGCTGGATCTGTCGCGGTCGACGGTCCAGGCGCGGCTGGAGCGGCTGGAGGCGCAAGGGGTGATCGCCGGTTATGCGCTCAGGCTTTCCGACGCCTATCAGAGCGGGCTGATCCGGGCGCATGTGATGATCACGATCGCGCCCAAGGCGCTGAGCCAGGTGACATCGGAACTCAACGCCATCCGGGAGGTGACGGCGCTCTATTCGGTCAATGGACCCTATGACCTGATCGCCATTGTCGCGGCACCGTCCATTTCGGAGCTTGATCGCCTGATCGACCGGATTGGGGAATTGTCAGGGGTGGAGCGAACCCTGTCGTCGATCATCCTGTCGACGCGGATTGCACGTTGAAATTGCCTTAAGACGGCCGCCACGCCCTTCCTATTTAGAGAACCTTAAGCAACCATATGTTGATGTAGCATATCTGCATGGTCCGGGAGGTTGACGTGAGGGTGGCTGCATTTCTGCTTGCGACGTGTCTCTGGCCGACTGTTCCTCATGCTGCGCCAGCGGGCGAGACCAAGCCAGTCTTGCCGGCCTTTTCCGGAACGACGACCTGGGTCAACAGGCATGGTTCGATCATGGTGCTGGATCTCGGACAGGATGGCGAATTGCGCGGCTATTTCGTCAACAACGCACCGGGTAAGGGCTGTCGCGGGATCCCTTACGATCTGAGCGGGCATATGCTCGGGGAGGCGGTGGACTTTCATGTCAGGTGGCGCAACGGGGTTGCGGATTGCCTGACCGAGACCGAGTGGCACGGCCATATGCAGCCGTCGCGCAATGGCGGTCTGGAAATAGTCGCGAAATGGCAACGGCGCTCGACGCTCGCCCCGATCGGAGCGCGCAAGCCGATGCCGCAGACCGGTAGCGACCTCTTCACTCTGCAGGTCACAACCGGACTGCAGTCGCAAATAGAGATCGATTAGGTGAGGCGGGAATTACCTAAATAGCGCCTCACCGGTCAGTTGGCATTTAGGTCCTCCCTTGCCACCGGTTGGGCGGGTTATGCGCAGGTTTCAAATGGCAATACGATCCAGATCGTGACCCAATGGAACCTTGCCTATTTGGGCAGCAACGGTGCCGGCCAGATCCAGAGCGGGAAGAACCTCTTTACCTACCAGCCGCAGACCGTGCAGCAATCGCTTCTCGAGAAGTGAGAGCCGCGCGATTGAGATAAGGGCGGCGTTCACGCCGCCTTCAATTCTGCCTTTGCAAGGGCCCGCTCAAGCGCTGTGATGCACGCTTCATCGTTGTGACGGCCTGCGGCTTCCCAGAGGATCGCGAGCGCTTTTTCGACAGGCATCGCGGCACGGTAGGGACGGTCGGCGGTCAGGGCATCGAAAACATCGGCCGTGGCGACGATGCGGGTCTCGAAGGAGATCTGCTCGCCTTTCAGCCCACGCGGATAGCCGGAGCCATCGAGCTTTTCGTGGTGCGCGCCGCCGATCAGAGCGAGATCGGAGAAGGCTGCGATGCGTGACAGGATCGTCTCCGAATATTCGGCATGGCGCTTCATCTGCTCCCATTCCAAGCCTTCAAGACGGCCCGGCTTGTCGAGCACGCTGTTGGAGACGCCGAGCTTGCCGATATCGTGCAGCAGGGCCGCCCGCTTCAGCCGGCGGCGTTCGGCGGAGGCCATGCCGAGTTCCTCGGCGATGAGATCGGTGAAGAGGGCGACGCGGTCGCTGTGGCCCGAGGTGTAGGGGCTTTTGGCATCGATGACGCGGGCAAAGCCTGCAGCGATGTCGTCGAGGTAGTCCTCGTCGGCCATGATCGCCTGGCGCCCCGGCTCCAAGGCGAGCACATAACGCTCCAGACCGTCGGCTCCGAGTTCGGCAAAGAAGACCGGTGTCGCGAGCTTTTCGAAGACGTTCACCAGCTGCGGATCGAACCAGCTGCCGGCCCGTTTCCTCACTTCCGCGAGCGCTGCCTCGCCGCCCTCATGGACGAAGAAGACGTCGATGACCTGGGCCATCAGGGCGATGCGGGCAAAGAGATGGATCTGCTCGCCCTTCAACCCTTGCGGCTTGCCGCCGCCATCGACATGTTCGTCGAGATCGAGGATGCCTTTCGCGACGTCCTCCGAAAACCGCATCTGGCGGGCGATGTCCGCGCCGCGCTGGCAGCGGGTCTGGATGAGGCTGGTCGAGATCTCGCCGCCGTTCTTGAAGATGTTGAGGATACCGCGAAAGCGTTCGGCAAGGCCCGCCTCCATCCCGGTATGCGACAGCACGAATTTCAGGATCTGCGGGAAGGAGCCGTCGATCCGTTTGAAGTCGCGTTTGAACTTCAGGTCGTCGGCCAGATAGAGCTCGCAGATACGGGCGGCATTCGACGAGCAGCCGAGATCCTTGAGGAGCAGCGTGTAATAGAGATCGCGCAGGGCCTCCTCGGACAGACCGAGCGCCTTGCCGATGCGCGTGCCGATGAAGCAGCAGCGGACGCAATGGCCGGCAGGCTGGCCTTCGGTCATGTCGAGCGCATGGCTGAGGGCCTCGATCAGTTCGGCAAGTCGGATGGTTTCAGTCATGGCATCTCCTGCTGCGGGAGAGGCTAATGCGCTAATATTAAGAACGCGTGTTGAATGCGCGTCCGCCAGCCCGGTCGTCAACCTCCTGTTCATCGCTTCCGTGCTTGTCTTTTTCCCGCATTGTCTTAAGCCATGAGACGCACTATGTGCGGATGAGCCAAACCAACGAGGACTGTCCCCTGTGATGAACGAAGACGAAGACGACAAGAGCAAGGAACTGCCGATCGGCAAGGAAACGGAAGCGAACCTCTTCAAGTCGCGTTCGATCTTCATCTATGGCGGGATCACGATGGAGCTGGCGCAGAAGGTCTGCACGCAGCTCGTCGCGCTCGCAGCCGCCTCCGACGAGGACATCCGCGTTTTCGTCTGCTCGCCGGGCGGCCATGTGGAAGCCGGTGACGCGATCCACGACATGATCAAGTTCATCAAGCCGAAGGTCTGGATCATCGCGACCGGCTGGGCCGCTTCTGCCGGCTCGCTGATTTTCGTCGCCGTTCCGAAGGAACGCCGTCTGGCTCTGCCGAACACCCGCTTCCTGATGCACCAGCCGTCCGGCGGCACGCGCGGCATGGCCTCCGATATCGAGATCCAGGCCCGCGAGATCATCAAGATGAACGAGCGCCTGATCAAGATCTATGCGAAGGCCACCGGCCAGAGCCAGGAAAAGATTGCCAAGGACATCGACCGCGACTACTGGCTGTCGGCCGAAGATGCCGTCACCTATGGCCTGGTCGGCCGGATCATCGAAAGCCATGCCGACATCGGCTGATTGGCTTTCCTTGGCACAGAGTTTTGAGACCCGTCGGAGCGATCCGGCGGGTTCTTTGTATCCGAGGCGGGAGATTGATACCGATCTGCGCCGGTGCTAACCTGAAGGCGTCGAAAAGAGGCTTAGCCCGTCCGGTCGCCGGGCACCGCTGATGCGGGCCATGTTTTGATGAACCCACGGCACTTGAACCCGAAACCATCGGGCAGGTGTCGCGCATGTGCGCTCTCTGCCCGCAGCCACGGAGAGCCTACCATGTCTTCTTCCTTCAAATTCGGCGTCTTGACGGCCCTGATCATGTCGTTTGCAATGTCATTGTTCTTTTCCGGCCTGTTCACCTTCCTTGCCCTGGGAGGCGCGCCGGACTTTCTGTCTGCCTGGGCAGGGAGCTTTGCAATCGGCTGGCCGCTCGGTTTTGTGCTGGCGATGCTGATCGGCAAACCGGTGCGGGCCATCGCGCAGAGATTGGCGGGGCTTCCCGCACCGGTGTGACCCAGGTCATAAAAAAAAGCGATCCGCGGGCAACCGGGGATCGCGTTTTTGAAGGGCGCGACCCTGATCGGGTCGCTCAGGATCACATGCCAGAATAACAGGCCGTGGGATCAGATAAGCGGGCAGCCGCGACGATTGGCAAAGCGGATGCGCTCGGGGCCACGACGGGTGAAGCCTTCAACGGTCACGCTGCGATCGGTGATGCGGACCACCTGCGGACGGCGCAGGCCTTCGTCCAAAGCGGCTTCGCGGGCTTCACGGGCACTGCAGCCGCGATCACGCTCGCGCTCGCGGATCACCGGGCGGATGCCGTTCGGTCCGATGCGCAGCTCGACATCCTGAGCCGAGGCGGGCGCGACGAAAGCGGCGCTGGTGACGAGCATCGCCAGGGCGAGGGTGGATTTCATGATGGACATGGGTGGTCTCCTCAGTTCTGTCGCACAGAAATGCGGTGGAGACGCAAAGGTTCCGACGCGGCGCGACCCTGAAGGCCGGCTTCAGAAACCGCATGAGGCGCTTGGGAGAGCACTCAAGCGCGACACAGTGCTCGCTCAAGCACCGTGAAGACCCGCGGATCGGCGCATTGGGCCGCATTGAACCGCATCATTGATGGGGCGTTCTGGGAGACAGAGAAGACATTGCCGGGGGCGAGTACGACGCCGTCGGCAAGTGCTAGGCGCGCGACGTCCGTGGCGTCATGGCCTTCTGGCAGGCTGCACCAGAGAAACAGGCCGCCGCGCGGCTCGATAAAGGGGGCGATGCCGAGGCGGGCGAGGCGCCTGCGGGTTTCGCCCATGGCAGCGGCGAGCCTGCTGCGCATGGCCTGGAGATGGCGGCGGTAGCTTCCATCCTTCAGCACCGAGAGGACCAGTTCGGCCGCCAGTGCCGGTCCGGCGAAGGAGGAGGCGATCTTCAGATCCGTCAGGCCGTCGATCCAGTCCGGTCGCGCCGCGATATAGCCGATGCGCGTGGCGGCGGAAAGCGTCTTGGAAAAACTGCCGACATGGATGACGCGTTGCAGACCGTCGAGGGCGGCGAGGCGGGGTGCGGGCTGCTGCTCGAAATCGCAGAAGATGTCGTCCTCGACGATGGTGAGATCGGCCGCCTCGGCAATCTTCATCAGCCGGTGGGCGGTTGCGGCCGAAAGTGTGGCGCCCGTCGGGTTGTGAAACGCGGAATTGGTCACATAGAGGCGTGGGCGATGGGTGGCGACGGCCTCGGCAAAGGCGTCGAGATCCGGACCCGACGGCGTGAAGGGGATGCCGACGATCTTTGCCCTGTGGGCGCGCAACAGAGCGAGGAAATTGAAGTAGCAGGGATCATCGACCAGGACGCAATCGCCGGGCTCCAGCAGGAAGCGGCAAACGAGATCGATCGCCTGGGTGCCGCTTTCGACGAGAAGGACCTGGGACGGGCTGGCCTCGATGCCGGTTTCGGCCATGCGGCGGGTCAGATGCTGGCGAAGCGGCAGCAGGCCGAGCGGCGTGCCGTAATCGGTGAGGCTGGTGGCCCCGGTGCGCGCTAGGCTGCGCAGCGCCCGGCGCAGATCCTGTTCCGGCATCCAGTCGGGCGGCATCCAGCCGCATCCGGGCTTCAGGCTCTCGGCCGGTGCCTCCAGGGACTGGCGGGTGACCCAGAAGGGGTCCACGGCACGGTCGAGACGAGGGCCAAGATCGGCCAGCACCAGCGGCGCCGGAGACGAGAGCACGTAGAAGCCGGAACCGGGCCGGGCCTGGATAACGCAGTCTGCCGCGAGACGCTCATAGGCCTCGACCATGGTGGAGGGCGAGACGTCGAAGAGGTCGGCCCCCTTGCGGATCGAGGGGAGTTTTGCGCCGGGCCCGAGGCTGCGCGTGGCGATGCGGGCGCGGATCGCGGCGATCACATGAGCGGTGCGGCCGGCATTGGTTGCCTCTGCTGCGGCAGGGGCTTCAACGGGGAGGACGTTCATCTGTATGGCTCTCGTTATCAATACAGTTTGGTGAAAGTGTATCGATCCGTGTCTGCCAAGTCGAGTGGCCAGTCGCTAGGGTCCGACCGGCGCCCGCCTGGCAAGCGGCAGGCGCGACAGTTGAGGACAAGGAAGATACGGGCATGGACAAGGTGATGGCGGGCAAGGGCACGCTCGACAGGACGACGCTTAATACGACGACGCGGGGATTTTTGAACGGGGCGCTGGGCATGCTGATCTTCTCGGCGTCGCTGCCGGCGACGCGGGTCGCCGTGCAGGGTTTCGACCCCGTCTTCCTGACCGCAGCGCGGGCGGCGATCGCCGGGCTTCTGGCACTCGCCGTGCTGTTGGCGCTGAAGACCCGGCGGCCGGGGCGGGGGGACGTGTTGTCCCTGGTCGTCATTGCGCTCGGGGTCGTGGTCGGCTTTCCGCTTTTGACGGCGCTGGCGCTGCAGCACATCACGTCTGCGCAGTCGCTGGTGTTCATCGGGCTTTTGCCGCTGTCGACCGCCGTCTTCGGCGTGTTGCGCGGGTCGGAACGACCGAAGCCGGTGTTCTGGGTGTTTTCACTGCTCGGCAGTCTCGTGGTCGTCGGTTTTGCGGTGACGAATGGCGGGCCGGCTTCGCTGACCGGGGATGTCCTGATGATTGCGGCCATCCTGGTCTGCGGGCTGGGTTATGCCGAGGGCGGGCGGCTGACGCGGCAGATGGGCGGTTTTGCCGTGATCGCCTCGGCGCTGGTGCTGGCGCTGCCGGTGATGCTGGTGCTGACATGGGTGCTGCGGCCGGACACGGTGGCGGATGTGACGACCGGGCAGTGGCTGGGGCTTGCCTATGTCTCGCTGTTTTCCATGCTGATCGGCTTCGTCTTCTGGTATCGCGGCCTGGCACTGGGCGGGATTGCAGCCGTCGGTCAGTTGCAACTGTTGCAGCCGTTTTTCGGCCTGGCGCTGGCGGCCCTTCTGCTCGGCGAGCAGGTGAGCTGGGGCATGGGGCTGGCGACGCTGGCGGTGGTCGCCTGTGTGGCGGGAGCGCGGCGTTAAGGGCGGTGAGGCTGCCGCAAGGTGGGTTTCGCTGGATACCCTGACCGGGACGAGGCGGCTGCGGATTAAGGTTAATCAAGCGTTTAACTTGACCCGCTGATGCCGGGCATGCGCAAGCTCGGCTTCATATTCGCCACGCGAGACATGCGCCATGCAGACCAAGAGGCTCGACGGGCTGGACATCGCCAAAGGCATCGCCATTCTCTTGGTGGTCTATGGCCATGTGATGCGTGGCTTGCAGGTGGCCGGGCTCGTCTCCTTCGACGGCGTCTGGGGGTATGTCGACTACCTCGTCTATACCGTGCATATGCCGGTCTTCTTCGTGGTTTCCGGCTTTCTCTACGAGGCCGGGCGGCAAAGGGCGCAGGGCGCGCGCGACGCCGGTCTCCGGGAGACGGCGTCCGATGGTGCAGGGCGGTCGTTCTGGAAGCCGAAGCTCGTGACCCTGGCCTGGCCCTATGTTCTCTGGTCGACGGTGCATCTTGCCGCCCAGGCGATCATGAGCGGGTCGGGCATGGTCAATCACGAGGCGAGCCTTGGCCGCCTCGCCTCGATCGGCTGGGATCCGGTCTCGCCCTTCTGGTTTCTCTACGCGCTGTTCATGGCCTTTGCCGCGAGCTACCTGTTGCAGAGGTTTTCGGCGCGGGTGGTGGCGCTTCTCGCCTTCCTGCTGATGCTGGTCGTGCATCCGCTGCCATTGCCGGCGGTGATTGGCGATCTCGCCTTTGGGCTGGTCTATTTCTCGCTCGGCCGATTGGTCTTTGCCGAGCGGCTGGCCGGGCCGCTGCGCTCGGCCGTGACGCTCGGGCTGGCGACCGCCGGCTTCGTGCTCTCGGCCAGCATTGCCTATCGCTATGCGCTCGATGTGCGGCTTGCGACAGTGGGCACGCTGTGCGGGCTCGTCGCCTTCTTCATGCTGTCGACGCTTCTTGCCCATTCGCCGCTGCGCCGGCCGCTCGTCATTCTCGGGCGCTGCACCATGGGCATTTACGTCATGCATATCCTGGTCATCGCGACCTTTCGGGCGGTCGGGCTGAAGCTGCTGCATCTTGACCTGACGGCTGTGATCCTCGGCTGCATCGCATTCGCCGTCGTGGTGCCGCTCACTGCGCAGGTGATCGCAAACCGGATCGGCATTGCCCGTTTCCTCGGGTTGCAGACGAAGCTCGATGATGTGTTGTGGCGCAGGCGGCCGGGCGCGATCGCGGGGGAATGAGCCGAATTCAGGTCGGCTTCAGCGCCATTCGTGCAGCTTTGTGCCCATGAGCGGCCGGGTGGTGACGAGCGGCAGGGTGCCTGTGGCGCTTTCGGCATAGGCCAGCGCATCGGCGTCGTCATTGAAGCCGATGAAGATCATTGAGAGTGCCTTTGCCTTCGGCGCACCCTTCTTGCGATAGGAAAATTTGACCGCGCAATGGGGATAGGCTTCATCGAGCACGGCGCCTTCGGGAAGGGCATCCGACAGCGCCAGATGGGCCTTCAGACCGAGGAACCGGTCGATGGCGGCAAAGGCGGTGGCCTGCGGCAACTGCTTGTTCTCCGTTGCCTTGGGCGCGCGGCCCCAGAACAGGCTGTCGACCAGTCCCTTGGCCCGCTTCGATTTCAACACCACCAGCCCGCCGGCTGCGACGAGTTCCAGATGGGCATCCCAGGTCTGGAAGAGGTCAGGGGTTTCCAGAAGCTCGGCGAGGAGCGGTCGGAGGGCGGCGGTGAGGTCGGTGTAAAGGGCAGGGGGCATCGGGTCTCGGGCTCATGTGGAGGCGTGCGGGCCTCCTAGCATGGCGGGGGCGGGGTGGATAGCGCCAAGGGATCGCCGGGAGGGGGGAGGGCTCCATGTTTCAGGGCGCCATCAGGCCCGCTTGGCTGTGGGGGTGGCGGGTTCCAGCCTTTCGCGCAACCGGGCAAGTGACATGGGTTTGCCGATCAGATAACCCTGCAGCAGTTCGCAGCCGGCTTCGCGGGCGAAACGGGCCTGGGCGTCCGTCTCGATGCCTTCGGCGGTGACGGGAATGTCGAGGGCGGCGGCGAGCTGGATGGTGGCTTTCAGGATTGCATCATTGCCGCCTGAGATCAGGGATCGGTCGATCTTGACCTTGTCGAAGCCGAATTGGCGCAGCGTGCCGATGCTGGCATGGCCGGTGCCGAAATCATCCATGGCGAAACGCGCGCCGATGGCATGCAGCGCGGTGATCGAACGCCGCGCCCGGTCGGGCTTGGAGATGAACACGCCTTCCGTCACCTCGAGAATGAGGCGGCGGGGATCGAAGGCCAGCCGCGACAGAAGATCCTTCATCTCGTCGGCGAAATTCGGATTGCACAGTTGCAGGGGCGATACGTTGAGCGACAGGTCGATGTGCGGCCAGTCGGTGACCGCGCGCATGGCGGTCTCGAAGACCTTTTGCGACAGCTGGTCGATGAGGCCGGATCGTTCGGCGAGCGGAATGAAGATATCCGGGCTGACCGGGCCGGTCGGCGGCATCCATCGGGCCAGCGCCTCGACGCCCAGTATCGCGCCGGAGACGGACGATGTCAGCGGCTGGAAGACCACTTCGATCTCGTCATTGGCGATGGCTGCCTTCAGGCGCTGTTCGGCCAAGGCGAGGTTCTCCCGCTCGAGATCGAGTTCGGCGCTGTAGGCTGCCGTCTGCCCGCGACCGCTTTCCTTGGCGTGATAGAGCGTGACATCGGCGCGGCGGACGACTTCGAGCGGGGTCGTCTCGGCCGGCAGGCTGGTGAAGCCGACACTGGCGCCGACCTCGACGGTGCGTCCGTCGATGGCGAAAGGCTGCTTCAGCAGATGCACGATGCGGGCGCCGACCCTGTTCGCATCGACATCGTCGGGATGGATCAGGGCGAATTCGTCGCCGCCCATGCGGGCGATCGCAGAGACCCTGTCATCCACCGTTTCAAGCGTTTCGCCGACCATGCGGATGAGCTTGTCGCCCACGGCATGGCCCCAGGCGTCGTTGACGGCCTTGAAACCGTCGAGATCGATGAGGTGGACGATGCTGCCTGCGGGCGCGCCTGAAATGGCATGAATGAAGCCGGCACGGTTGAGCAGGCCCGTCAGATGGTCGTGGGTGGCATCGCGCGTGGCTTCGGCCGCACGCGCGCTTTCGCGGCGCAGTTCCGAGCGCGAATGATCGATCACCAGGAACACGAAAATGGCAAACAGAACGGCCAGGGTGATCAGTTGCGGGAAAACCCGCTCATAGATCGCCGTGCCGGGATCGAGTTTCGGCCAGGTGAGATAGGCGAGCGGCTGGCCGTTCGTGTCGATGATCGGATAATCGAGCTGGCCGGGTATCCGGTCCTTGTGGATCGAAAGCCCCTTCACCTGAAAATCGTCGGCGATGCCGGCGATGTAATCCGGGGTGAGACCCTTGAAGTAGGTCAGGGTGTAGAATGGGGTCTGAGCCTTGCCATAATAGGGCTGGATGGCCAGCGTGCTGACCATCGTGATCTGGCCGGACAGTAAAAAGAAACCGACACGGGCATTGGTCGAGGGCGTTTTGGCGGCATCGAGCGACTGACGGACAAGATTCGGCCCGAAGGCCGTCAGCGCGTCGAAGGTCATGCCCTTCACATAGGCCGACACCTTCCGCCCGTCAGGGTCGAGCACCACGACGCCGTCGTAAAGCGGGTAGTCCTCACTGGTCGTGCCCCAGTTTTCGTGGATCCAGGTCTGGGTGTCGGGCGAGCCGATCGCCTTATAGGCATCGTCCCAGATGGCATTGTCGCGGGTGGTGACCGCCATGCGTTTCTTGATCGACGAGACGGCGGAGGCCACGGCATCCAGCGAGCGTTTTTCATCGATGCCGTTGGCGGCATCCCGCATGGTGACGACGACATGGGCCGACAAAGCCGCGATCGAGGCCAGGATCGCCAGCACACTGATGGCCGCCAACACGACCTGCCGCGCCTGACGGGGCGACCGAATTTCCACTGCCATCGGGACAACCAGAGTTTTGGGTGGCCATTGCATATCCGCAAGGACGGCAGGTGACATCATGTCCGCAAAGAGCGCTGCAGGGATTGGTTTATCAGGAAATGCTTTCGGAATGGTGTTGATGGGGGCTGCGGGTTTTTGGGTTGGTGGTGCGTCGGCTGAGCGGTTCCCTGGAGCCAGGACGCCGTGGCTGATCGCGATGTACCTGCAGCTTTTGGACGTGCTTCGGGTAGGTTGCGACTGTAACTTCTCGATCTGCCTGCGCCTTCCGCCGTCAATCGAAGAAATTGTGCAAGATGATGAAATCAAAAGCATTTTTTGCGGCTCTTGCTGGAGCAACAGTCTTGCAAGCAGACCCGCTTTGGGCCGTGGATATCACGACGCCAACGACCATTTATACGGGAACTGAATATGGCAGCAATTATATCTTCTTGAACAGCTCGCTCAGGTTCGGAACTGTCGACACGGAAGCCACGCTTACCGGCACGCTTGTCTTTGACCGCGGCGGCGTTGGTAGGCTTTCGGCCACGACCTCGTCAATCTTGAACGTTCCATCTGTCAGCCTGGGTCTGGGATACGATCTTACCTTAGGATCTGCTGTCGACCAGGGGACGCTGGTCTTTGAAAATGCAACGTTCAACGGCGGGTCTCCGCCTTTTCCGCCGCGCTCAAGCATGACGGTTGCCGGTGGAACAGTCATTTTCAAGGATTCTTTGCGTGTTGTTGCGCCGTTCGGTGCAGTCCAGATCGATTCAGGAGCAAGTGTAGTCCTTGGGCCATCCGGTGTACTTTTTCATTCCGTCAGCAACTTGACTGGCGCTGGTATTCTCGATGGCAGCGGGAGGTCCATGACCCTCAATGGCGCATCGTTCGATGGAGAAATTCGTAATGTCGACGTTTTGACTATCAACAACTATGGCTCTACTACGGCTGCGTCGCTCGGCGGGATATTAACCAATGTGAACCGGTTGCAGGTCACGGACGGTTCTTTTTTTAACCTGGAGCAAACGCAGATTGTCGACACAATCGCTGCCTCAATTGCGAACCTTTCTTCTATTTCCGTGGGGGCCGGAGCTGAGCTGCAGTTTGGTGTGACTGACCTGACGCTGCGAAATCTTACAGGGTCAGGTACCATCCGAGGCGTTGGAGACATTACAATCGATGGCGGCACGTTTGACGGGGCCTTTGAAACCGCAAACGATCTGATTTTTACCGGAACATCTACCTGGGGCGGAAGCTTGGTTTCTGCCGCAGGCGTGATTGTGGCGGATGGGGCCAGGCTTACTGTTAACAGCAGCTCGGTATTCAACGGCGGCGTACCTGTCGAGATTGACGGGTTCTTCGGCGCAAATAGCGACGTGCGCTTCGGCGTGCTGAGTGGCGATGGCGCGATTGTGACACGCGCGGATCTGACAGTTGGGGCCGGCGGGGCAAGCAGTCAATTCGATGGCTCTGTCTATTCTTCCTTTGGCGGGGAACTGATCAAGGCAGGTGGAGGGACGCTCACTTTCGGACAAACATCATCCATTTGGGGCAATGCAAGGATTGATGACGGTTCCCTCGTTATCCAGACATCTAATGCCAACGGCGACATTGAGAACAACGCCTCAGTCGTTTTCGACCTCGGTTCGCGGGACGACACGTATTCCGGAACGCTCTCGGGGAGCGGCGTGTTTACCAAACTTGGCAATGGTTTGCTTACGTTGTCAGGGACCAACGCGTTTTCCGGAACTTTCGAAGTGTTCGGGGGAGGGTTGCTGACCGATGCGCTTGGACTTCAAGGCGATGTGGTCAACATTGCCTTGGTTACATTCAATGAACTCTCCTCCGGTACCTATGCCTCCGACATGTCCGGAAGCGGTGGTCTGGTGAAAACTGGTGCCGGACGCCTCAACTGGACTGGTGTCGGGACCTTTACCGGCGGGACAGAGGTGCAGGAGGGGCTGCTTTCGGTCAACGGCAGCCTTGGCGGTCCGGTCACGATCCATGATGGGGCAAGGCTCGGAGGCGCCGGCATTGTCGGGTCTTTTGATGCGCTCGACGGTGCGACAATCGCGCCGGGAAATTCCATTGGAACTCTCAATATCGTCGGCAATGCCACTTTTGCTGCAGGCTCAGTTTATGATGTGGAGGTGGATGGCCTCGGTCATGCCGACATGATGGATGTCGGCGGCGTGCTCACGGTCTCAAGCGGCGCCAGCGTCCTGGTGGGTCCGGAGAATGGGGTGGATACAGGTATTGATTATGCCTCACCCATCACCTATCGAATTGCCACGGCATCCGGCGGCGTCAATGGTACCTTTGGTTCGGTCAGCGATAGCTTCGCCTTCCTAGACTCCGCTCTTTCCTATGACGCGAACAATATCTACCTGACGCTGACGCGACTGTCATTCAGCGATTCAGCCGGCACGCCGAACGAGCAGGAGGTGGGCTCAGCGTTGGACAGCCTTCCGAACGGGCCGGTCACGGACGCGTTGCTGGGGGTGACGGATGCGGAGCGCAGTCGTGCCTTGCGCGCGCTTTCGGGCGAGATCCACGCGTCGATTGGCCAGGGGTTGATAGACAGCGGTGCAGCACAGCGCGACAGCGTGTTGCAAACACTCGCCGATCCTGGGCGCGGGCGGTTCTGGACCGTGGCCCATGGTACGTCAAATCGCTGGCGGACCGACGAGGTGGCCAGCGGCGGGAGCCTTCAGGGCGGGGGCGTTACCTTCGGCGGGGATCTTTATCAGAGCGGCAGTATGACACTCGGCATTCTCGCGGGATATGATCATCTGTCGATGGACCTTTCGGAGGCGCCCGCTGAGGCGGATGTCGAAAGCGTATATCTCGGCGCCTATGGCGCCTTGCAGGCCAACAACATGGCTCTGCGGTTCGGTGGCGTCTACGCGAGACACGAGATCGACACGAACCGCAGTGTCAGCTTCTCGTCGCTCGCCGAGCGCCTGGTCGCCAACTATAGTGGCGACACCCTCCAGGCCTTCGGGGAACTGTCCACCGAAATTGCGCGCAACGATATCGCGGTGCAGCCTTTCGTGGGCGCTGCGGTGATCTACGGGCGCCAAAACGCTTTTTCGGAAACCGGCGGGTTTGCAGCCTTAAGCGGGCAGGCGGATGAGGATCTTCTAGCCCAAACCTCGCTCGGCATCCGCTTCGATCACAACCTGACTGTCGGCGAGCGGGCAATCCGCCTTTACGGTGCGTTGGGCTGGAACCAGATGCTCGGCGACGACCGCGCCAGCGCTACCCTGGCCTTTGATGGCGGCAGTGATTTCACGGTGCAGGGCAGTCAAAGCGCGCGTCATTCCGGCATGATTAAATTGGGACTTGCAACACAGATTGCCGAGGGTGCGACATTCGATATCAATTATAGTGCTCAGCTTGCGAGCGGTGACACTCGGCAGTCGGTGAAGGCCGGGTTACAAGTGGCCTTCTGAGCGGCCACGGCCTTAATCCCTTGCCGGTGAGCATGGTCTCGGATGTCACGTTTCGGCGCCTGATCGCTCTGCTTTGTCCTGCCCAGCTTTGTGCCAAGCATCTGCTGCGGCGTCACCGCCTTCGACCTCGCCGCCTGCCGCTGGCGGCAGTAGATCCTCGGGACTTCGCCCGAGGATGAGGACGGTTGGCTTCTGGGCCAACGGAAAACCCCGCCAGATCTCTCCGGCGGGGTCCGCATTTCCCTCAATCCTCAAGCGCTCAACCGCGCTCTCAGAACTCCACAGCCCGATCGCCATCCTCGTCCTGAATGCGGGTCGGCAGGCCGATCTTGTTCAGGAGGTTGATGAAGGGCTTGGGCGGCAGTTCTTCGACGTTGGCCATCTTCTTCACGTCCCATTCGCCCGTGGCGACCAGCATGGCGGCTGCAACCGGGGGGACGCCGGCGGTGTAGGAGATGCCCTGGCTTCCCACTTCGTTATAGGCTTCCTTGTGGTCGGCGACGTTGTAAATGAAAACGGTCTTTTCCTTGCCGTCCTTCAAACCCTTCACGTAGTCGCCGATGCAGGTCTTGCCTTCGTAGTTGGGGGCAAGCGATGCCGGATCGGGAAGGCAGGCCTTGACGACCTTCAGCGGTACCACTTCGGAGCCATCGGCCAGCTTGACCGGCTGTTCGGAGAGGAGGCCGATCGACTTCAGGACGGTGAAGACGTTGATGTAGTGATCGCCAAAGCCCATCCAGAAGCGCACGTCGGCGCCGTCCATGTTCTTGGCCAATGAGTGCACTTCGTCATGGCCGCAGAGATAGGCGCGGCGGGTGCCGACGACCGGCAGGTCGTAGTCCTTGCCAATCTCGAACATCTTGTTGACCTTCCATTCGCCGCCCTGCCAGGAATAGACGACGCCGGTGAATTCGCGGAAATTGATTTCCGGGTCGAAGTTGGTGGCGAAGTATTTGCCGTGGCTGCCGGCATTGATGTCGACGATGTCGACGTCGGTCACCTTGTCGAGATATTCGTCCTTGGCGAGCTTGGCATAGGCGTTGACCACGCCCGGATCGAAGCCGGCGCCGAGGATGGCGGTGATGCCCTTTTCAGCGCATTCTTCCGCCCGCTTCCACTCGTAGTTTCCGTACCACGGCGGGGTCTCGCAGATCTTGTTCGGCTCTTCATGGATCGCGGTGTCGATATAGGCGACACCGGTGTCCATGCAGGCGCGCAGCACCGACATGTTGAGGAAGGCGGTGCCGACATTGATGACGATTTGCGCACCGAGCTTCTTGATCAGGGCCTTGGTGGCTTCGATGTCGAGGGCGTCAAGGGCGTGCGCTTCGAGAACGCCTTCCTGCTTCATCGCCTTCTTCTCGTGCACGGAAGCGATGATGGCGTCGCACTTCGCCTTGGTGCGCGAAGCGATATGGATGTCGCCGAGCACGTCGTTGTTCTGGGCGCATTTATGCGCAACAACCTGGGCGACGCCGCCGGCGCCGATGATGAGCACGTTCTTCTTCATAATGGGACCAACTCCTATGTCCAATCGTCAGAACCTGTTCCTGAGGGAGTTCAGGACAGGCTTGTTTCGTAGTCCGTGTAGTCGAACTCACGGACCGTCCTGAGGCTGCCATCCAGTTCGCGGATGGCGATTGCCGGCATTTGCACGCCGTTAAACCAGTTTTTCTTGACCATCGTGTAGCCGGCGGTGTCCTGCAGCGAGATGCGGTCGCCGATGTTCAATTCCTGTTCGAAATTGAACTCGCCGAAGATATCGCCCGCGAGGCAGGACTTGCCGCAGACCTGGTACCGGTGCGGTCCCTGGTTGGGGTGGACCTTCGCGCTTTCCCGGTAGATCAGGAGATCGAGGAGATGCGCTTCGATGGATGAATCCACCACGACAAGATCCTTGCCGTTGTAAAGTCTGTCGAGCACGGTGACTTCGAGCGTGGTCGACTTGGTGATCGAGGCTTCGCCGGGCTCCAGATAGACCTGGACGCCGAACTCGCCGGAGAAGCGCTTCAGGCGCTCTGCGAATTTTTCCAGCGGATAGTTCTCGCCGGTGAAATGAATGCCGCCGCCGAGAGAGACCCATTCGGCCTTCTTCAGGAGGGGGCCGAATTTATGCTCGATGTCGCCGAGCATCTTGTCGAAGAGGTCGAAATCGCCGTTTTCGCAGTTGTTGTGGATCATGAAGCCGGAGATCAGCTCCATGACCGGCTCGACTTTTGCGAGATCCCACTCACCCAGCCGCGAGAAGGGGCGGGCGGGGTCGGCGAGATCGAAGCTCGAGGAGGAGACGCCGGGGTTCAGCCGAAGGCCGCGGATGATGCCGGAGGATTGCTTTTCGAAACGGGTCAGCTGGCCAATCGAATTGAAGATGATCTTGTCGGCGTGGGAGACGACCTCGTCGATCTCGTAGTCGGCATAGGCCACGGAATAGGCATGGGTTTCCTTGCCGAACCGCTCATGGCCGAGGCGGACTTCGTTGAGCGACGACGACGTCGTGCCGTCCATGTAGTCGCGCATGAAATCGAAGACCGACCAGGTGGCGAAACATTTGAGCGCCAGCAGCGCCTTGGCGCCGGAGAGTTCGCGCAATTTGGCGATCTTCTCCATGTTCTGGAGCAGTTTGGATTTGTCGATCAGATAATAAGGGGTCTGGATCAAGGCTCTATCCTTCGTGAACCCAGCCGTTGCCGGCGGAAGTGAACGGGACGCCCCGAATGCGTCGGAGGGGGTCCATAGGCAAAAGGGGGGTAAAAGGCAAGCACAAGCTCGGGGTTTCAGCAGATTGCGCCTGTTTGGCCCGAGAAGATGAAACCAAGATGACGGTCGGTGCCTGCCAAATCCGGGATGCTCTGCGTCCAGCGGAGTCCAGCCATGCATAAAAAAGGCGTCTTATTTAGCAATATGCAAGCTTCCGCTGGTAATCGTTGCCTAACGCTACTCTCCTGGACATCTCATGCATCTCGACCTCGCGACGATTCTGACACTGCATCCGCTGTCACTGGCTGTCGGCGCGCTGTGTTTCCTGCTGGTGCGCTCGCGGTCCCTGCATATTCGCGGGCTCGGCAAGATGTCTATGGGTTTCCTCGTGCTGGGCGGCGGCTCGCTTCTGGCCGGCGCCGGGCTTGAAGATGTCATCGACTACCGCACCTGGACGTTCTGGAGCTTCGTCAGCGGACCGGTATCCTATTCCCTGATCTATGTGGGGCTGATCAACCTGATCGAGGAGCGTCCTGCCGGTCGCAACTGGTTCGCGTTCGTGGTTCCGATTGTGCTGACGACCTGGGCGTTCGTGTCGGATTTCTACCTCGACAATGTCGAACGTTCGGCGGTTTTCCTCTCTGTCATGGCGATGTTTGCGCTGGCAGCCGTCTGGATGGTGCTCCGTGACAAGAGGGGCGAGCGGTTGCAGACCCGATGGGGGCTTGCCGGAGCCTTCGTCTGCAAGGCGATCATCGCCTTGACCACCATTGTGGTGATCGCCAGACCTGATCTGATGCCTGTGACGCCGGCAGCCACTTTCCTGCTTCTGATCCTCTGCCAGTTCGCCATTGCGATGTTTGTGCTGATCCTGGTGCAGGAACGGTCCGAGCGTCGATTGATAGCGCTGACAGAGACCGACAGCCTGACCGGGATCCACAACCGGCACTGGATGATGGACCGGCTGCCGCAGCAGGTGCAGCCGGGAAGTGCCTATGTCATCATCGATATCGACCACTTCAAGCAGGTCAACGACCGCTATGGACACGTGGCCGGGGACCAGGTTTTGACGGGAGTGGCGCAGGCCATGATGCGCTCGCTTGGGGAGACGGCGATTTTCGCGCGTATGGGCGGCGAGGAGTTCGGCCTGTTTCTGCCGGATGTCGGTGTCGCGCGCGCGATCGAAACGGTCGAGCAGTTGCGCGCGACCGTTGCTTCGCTCGCGATTTCCCATGACGGCGAGGTGATCCCGGTGACATTGAGTGCCGGCGTTGCGGTGGCGCCGGTGGCAAAAACCATGACAAAGCTGATGGGCCGGGCGGACGCCGCGCTTTATGCGGCCAAGAGAGGCGGGCGCAATCGGGTGGTGCTGGCTGGGGCCAACACACATCTGACGGCGCCTGGCGCGACGGAGCGCTTCGACCAGCCGGCGAGTTCCCTTTAAAGCTGCACGAGAGGACGCTTTCGCGGCCTCTGGACCTTGTCAGCGTCTTCGGAATTTGATTGGCCTTCACCATCAAACTCCGTTTCGCGAGCCCGCCATGCTGAAAGATTTGTCTCCCCAGGCCGCCTTCATGGGCGTGCTCGTCGCCTTTGTCGGTTTTGCCAGTTCCTTTGCCGTCGTGTTGCAGGGGCTGAAGGGCGTCGGGGCAACCGATTACGAGGCGGCGTCCGGGCTGATGGCGCTGTCCGTTGCAATGGGGATCTGCGGGATCGTGCTCAGTGCCTGGACGAAACTGCCGGTCTCGGTCGCGTGGTCGACACCGGGGGCGGCGCTGATGGCGACGGCGGGTGTTCCGGTGGGCGGCTTTCCGGCAGCGGTCGGGGCGTTTCTGGTCTGCGCGGCGCTGATCGTGCTTGCCGGGCTGATCCGCCCGTTTGGCCGCGCTGTGGCGGCAATCCCTGCGCCCATCGCCAATGCCATGCTGGCCGGCGTTATTCTCAGCCTGTGTTTTGCACCGTTCAAGGCGGTGGCCTTCGATGCGGCCTTGGGACTGCCGATTCTCGTCGTCTGGGCGGTGGTGTCGGCCTTCAAGCGACTTTACGCGGTGCCTGCGGCGTTGTTGACCTTTGTCGTGGTGATCGTCTTCGGCGTTGACCTGCCTGACGGGGCGATGGCGAGCTGGGCAGCCTCGCTCGCACCGCCGGTGGAACTGGTGCGGCCGGCGTTCACGCTGCCCGCTCTGGTGTCGATTGCGCTGCCGCTGTTCATCGTCACCATGGCCTCGCAGAACATTCCCGGGATCGCGATCCTCAAGGTCAACAAATATGAGCCGAATCCTGGGCCGATGTTCGCGGTGACCGGTGTGTTTTCGGCATTGTTGGCGCCGTTCGGCGGGCATGCGGTCAATCTTGCGGCGATCACGGCGGCGATGTGTGCGGGCGAGGATGCGCATCCCGATCCAAAGCGGCGCTATTGGGCGGCGATCATTGCCGGCATCGGCTATGTGCTTCTGGGGCTTGCCGCCGGTGCGGTCACCGGTTTCGTGTCGCTGGCGCCGCCGATCCTGATCCAGTCAGTGGCGGGTCTGGCGCTGATCGGGGCGTTTTCGGGGTCCTCGGTTGCGGCATTTCAGGTGCCGGAGACGCGAGAGGCGGCGGCGGTGACATTCCTTGTGACGGCGTCGGGGATTTCCATTCTCGGGATCTCAGGGGCATTCTGGGGGCTGATTGCTGGGGTGGCGATGCTGGGGCTGGTGAAGCTCGCGAGAAGCCGCGCTTGAGGCGGCCCCGCATCAAAGCAATCGTTTTTGGGCTGGCGGCCAGCCTGTTCGGTTATGTGTTCTACATGCGCTACTGGATCTGGCGGGACTGTATCGCGGCAGCGCAGTCGAGCTGTGTCACGTCCAACGGCAGCAATGTCACCGAGGGTGGGATGGTCTGGGGCGTGGTGGCGATCGGTTTCCTCGCCGCAGCCGTCATCGCGCAGTTCGGACGACGCTGAGAGACGTGTGGTTTATCTGGTGCAATCGCATGGGTTGCGTTAGGTTGAGGGCATGGAGTTCGAATTCGATCCGGCCAAAAGCGAGGCGAACAAGGCGAAGCACGGAATCGATTTCGTGGCGGCGCAGGAGTTGTGGCGTCCGGGGAACGGTTTGACCGTGGACGCCCGCTCGCACGACGAGGTCCGATATGGTATTGTCGGGCAGATCGAAGGCAAATTCTGGGTGGGATACTTCACGCTTCGGCAGAAAAAGATCCGGATCATTTCTGTTCGAAGAGCCAGGAAAGCGGAGATTCAGTTTTATGAAGACCATAACAGCAGCCGAACTCGACCAGAAATTCGATGACGGCGAGGATGTCAGCGAATATTTTGATTGGGCCAATGCTCGGCGTATCAATTGGGAACACGAGCTTATCGAACTCGAACTCCTGAAGGATGAGCTTGCGGCACTCGACGCGGAGGCCGCTCGTTTGAATACCTCTCGGCAGAAGCTTGTCTCGTTGTGGATTCGCGAACGTTTGAATCAGACACCGAAATCCGCTGCCGAATAACACCCTTGCGCGATTCATTTCGTCGCGCTATTCCTCATCCCATGAAGACCAACGGCACGACCATTGCTGCGACTGAGATGACGGCCCGCGCTGCGGCCGGCTTCGTCGCGTCGGTGCCAAACTCGCTTCTTCTTCTCGGCCTTATCCGCGGTTGCCGGGTCCATTGAGGAGCGCCCGGCGGCCGGGTCAGCCGTTTGGCGATTGCTCCTCGAACACTCCCACATCGATATCAGTAATTCCCTGACAAGGGGTCGTTCGGACGTGTCAAACGCCACCTGATTTGCTATCAGCCGGTCACGCCGACGAGGACGAGAAGAGACGAAGACGATGATTTTGAAGACCCATACCGTGAAGCAGGGCATGCCGGACGCTTCTGAGAAGTACCGCCCTTATCCGCAGATCGCCATTGCCGATCGCACCTGGCCGTCGAAGGTGATCGACAAGGCGCCGATCTGGTGTTCCGTCGATCTGCGCGACGGCAACCAGTCGCTGGTCAACCCGATGGGCCATGACCGCAAGGCGCGGATGTTCCAGCTCTTGCTCGACATGGGCTTCAAGGAAATCGAGATCGGTTTCCCCTCGGCCTCGCAGACGGATTTCGACTTCGCCCGCTGGTGCGTGGAAGAGGGTGGTGTGCCCTCCGACGTGTCGTTGCAGGTGCTGGTGCAGTGCCGGCCGGAGTTGATTACGCGGACCTTCGAGGCGCTGGAAGGCGCGACCAAGCCGATCATCCATTTCTACAATTCCACCTCCGAGCTGCAGCGCCGCGTTGTCTTCGGCAAGGATGTCGCCGGCATCAAGCAGATCGCTGTTGATGCCGCGAAGATGATCATGGACATGGCGGCCAAGGCCGGTGGCGGCTATCGCTTCGAATATTCGCCTGAGAGCTTTACCGGCACCGAGCTGGAAGTGGCACTGGAGATCTGCAACGCCGTCATCGCCGAAGTGAAGCCGACTGATGATAACAAGCTGATCCTGAATTTGCCCTCGACCGTCGAGATGGCGACGCCGAATATCTATGCCGACCAGATCGAGTGGATGTGTCGCAATATCGACCAACGCGAGAACGTCATCATCTCGCTGCATCCGCACAATGACCGGGGCACCGGCATTGCCGCGACGGAACTCGGCCTGATGGCCGGTGCCGACCGCGTCGAAGGCACGCTGTTCGGCAATGGCGAGCGCACCGGCAATGTCGATGTCGTGACGCTGGCGCTCAACATGTATACGCAGGGTGTCGACCCGCAGCTGGACTGCTCCGACATCGAGCGGATCAAGGCGGTCTATGAATATTCCAACGAGATGGTCATTCCCGAGCGTCATCCGTATGTCGGCGAGCTGGTCTATACGGCCTTCTCCGGCTCACACCAGGATGCGATCAACAAGGGCATGAAGGCGATTAAGACCGCCAATCATCCCCTCTGGGAAGTGCCCTATCTGCCGATCGATCCGCAGGATGTTGGCCGTACCTATGAGGCGATCATCCGGATCAATTCGCAGTCGGGCAAGGGCGGCATCGCCTATATCCTGCAGGAAGACTACGGCATCAACCTGCCGCGCGCCCTGCAGGTGGAGTTCCGCGAGGACATCCAGCGGATCACCGACGAGGATGGCAAGGAACTGCCGTCGAAGAAGATCTACGAGCGCTTCATCGAACGTTATGTCGAGCAGCCTCAGGCGCGGATCAAGTTTGTCGATCACCACACCTATCCGGCTGGCACTGATCAGAAGGGCATCCGGGTCGTTGCCGCCGAGATCACCGACAAGGGTGAGACGAAGCGGATCGAGGGCAAGGGGACCGGACCGATCGACGGTTTTGTCAATGCGCTGTCGACCTATCTCGGGATCGATCTTTCGGTGCAGGACTATTCCGAGCATTCGTTGCAGCATGGGTCGAATGCGGCAGCCATTGCCTATGTCGAGATGGCGCATGCCGGCGGCAAGCTGTTCGGCGCAGGCATCAACACCAATATCGTGACGGCCTCTCTGGAGGCCATCGTCTCGGCCGCCAACCGTGTGCTTGAGACGCAGGCCAAGGCCTAAACAACATGACGCTCTTCGCCGAGGTTCGGAATTACTCCTCGGCGAAGGCACCGCTCGTGCTGCTGCATGGCTTCGGTGGGATCGGGGCTCTGTGGGCGCCGGTCGTCTCTCGGCTCGACCCCGATATCCCGCTGGTCGTGTATGATCTGCCGGGGCACGGGCAGTCGCTCGGTGCCGAGGGTATCGGGCATGCCGGTGTAATGGCCAAGGTTGTTCTCGCGGATCTCGATCGGCGCGGGATTTCCAGCTTTCATCTCTGCGGGCATTCGATGGGTGGTGCGACTGCGAGCCTGATTGCGCTGCGTGCCGGCGACCGGGTGCGTTCGCTGACGCTGCTGGCGCCGGGCGGTTTCGGGCCCGAAATCCATCATGAGGCGCTGCGGCGCTATGGTTTGGCGGTTGAGACCGGCGACCTGGCACTGGCTCTGGCTGCGCTGTTGGCTCCGGGCAGCATGCCTGGTGTGACGAGCCTCGATCGGCTTACCGATGCTCGGCGTCTTCCCGGAGCCACGGACCGGCTTGTGGAGATCCTGAATTCCTTCCTTGTGGAGACAGACGGGCGAACCGGGCAGGGGACACTGCCGCTTTCGGCTTTCGACGCGCTTGGCGTTCCGACGCGGCTTTTGTGGGGAGCGGAGGATCCGATCCTGCCGGTCACGCAAGCCAAGGCCATCTGGCCGGGTGCCGACGTGATGCTGATCGAAGGCGTGGGGCATATGCTGATCGACGAGGCACCGGATGCGGTGGCTTCCGCCCTTTCATCCGCGATGGTGGCAGATTGAGCCTCAGAGGCCCATCAGGCGTTCACTGTGGTCGAGTTTCAGCGGCGCGTCCTCGCTTTCGATCTTGAAGCGCTGCCAGTCCAGCTGCCAGTTGCCTGTCTCGCCCTCGATGGAGAAGAGATTGTAGCCGGCGGCGGGTTTCTTGGCGCCGGGGCCCTGGCTTGCCGAGGCGATGCCGACGACGGGGATGTGTTTTTCGCGGTCTGCCAGCCAATAGAGCGTGTTGAGATGCGTGTGGCCGTGCAGCACGAGTTCGGCGCCGCCGGTGCGAATGGCGGCGGCGAAGCGGCGGATGCCGATCATGCGCTTGTGCTGCGCGGCCGCGCCGCGGATCGGCGGATGATGGATCATCACCACGCGAAAGAGGCCTTCCTCGCCGGCGGCCTTCAACAGGCCTGCCGTCTCGCGGGCCTGACGGCCGCTGAAATAGCCTTGCGCGGAGAAGGGCGGGGTGGCGATCGAGGTGGAACAGCCGATGATGGCGACTGGACCCCGGCGGCGGATATAGGGAAAGAGCTTGTGGCTATCCTGGAAGATCAGCGGATCGTCGTCGCCGCGCATGTAGTCGTACCAGGCCTGGACCACGCGATCATGGGCGCCCGGCACATAGGCGTCATGGTTACCCGGAACGACCGAGGTATCGAGGGGCGTGCCGGCGAGCTTCAGCCATTCGGTGACGAGGCGGATCTCGAGCTTGGAGGCAAGGTTGACGAGGTCGCCGGTGATGGCGAGGTGATCTGGGTTGGCTTCGCGAATGCTGGCGAGGACCATTTCCAGTGCATTGGGGAAAAGATGCTTGCGACGGTTGCGATGCCAGTTCACATAGCCCGTGATGCGCTTGGACGCGAGTTCCCGGATCGTCAGGTTCGGCAATGGGCCGAGGTGGACATCGGATATATGCGCGAGCTTGAACATGGCGCTTCTCATAACGGCGCGGACAGGGAGGGGCAAGGGAAATGACACCAGCCGGGAACGGGGCGGACACACCCAGTGATGAAAGGCTGGGATGGCCGAAGAGGTTCCTTGTTCGGCTGCTGCATGTCTATTTTGCTTTCAGCCGGGGCATGACGCTTGGCGTCAGGGCCGCCTGTTTCGATGCCGAGGGCCGGGTATTTCTGGTGCGACACACCTATGTGCCGGGCTGGCATTTGCCGGGTGGTGGCGTGGAGCGCGGCGAGACGGGGTTTGCGGCACTCGCCAAGGAATTGCGAGAAGAGGGCAATCTGGAGATGACCGGTGCCCCCAGACTCTTCCAGGTCTATTTCAACGGCCGGATCAGCGGCCGCGACCATGTGCTGCTTTACCGGGTCGATGTGGTGCAGACGGCGCCGCGGGGTGCCGATCGGGAGATTGCAGACTGCGGGTTTTTCGATCCTGCGTCTCTGCCCGATGGCACGACCGAGGCGACGCGTCGCCGCCTCGCCGAACTCCGCGGCGCAGCGGCGATGTCGCATCACTGGTGAGGGTCAGGCCCCGAGCCCTTCGCGGCCGTGCGGGACCATCAGGTCGAGTTTCGGTCCGACAGGCACGACGCCGGTCGGGTTGATCATGGTGTGGCTGCGATAATAGTGATGCTTGATGTGGCGCATCTCGACGGTCTCGGCGACGCCCGGCGTCTGATAGAGGTCGCGCAGATAGGCCGACAGTGCCGGATAGTCGGCGATGCGGCGGATGTTGCATTTGAAGTGGCCGACATAGACGGGGTCGAAGCGGACAAGCGTGGTGAACAGGCGCCAGTCGGCCTCGGTCACGCGGGCACCGAAGAGGTAACGCTGGTTGGTCAGGCGCTCTTCCAGCCAGTCGAGGGTTTCGAAGAGCGGGTAGACGGCGCTCTCATAGGCCTCTTGGGTGGTCGCAAAACCGGCTTTGTAGACGCCGTTGTTGACGGTGTCGTAGATGCGGGTGTTGATCTCGTCTATCGCGCCGTGCAGGTCTTCCGGATGCATGTCGAGCGTCGAGCCGGTGAGGCCGTCGAAGGCCGAGTTGAACATGCGGATGATCTCGGACGATTCGTTCGAGACGATCGTGCCCTGCTGTTTGTCCCAGAGGACCGGCACGGTGACGCGGCCGGAGAAGGTCGGGTCGGCTTTCACGTAGACCTGCCAGAGGAAATCCGAGCCGAAGAGATGGTCGACTGTGGCGCCGTCGCGCTCGTGGAATTCCCAGCCGTTCGACAGCATCAGCGGGTCGACGACCGAGACGGAGATCAGGTCTTCGAGGCCTTTCAGGGCGCGGAAGATCAAGGTGCGGTGGGCCCAGGGACAGGCATAGGAGACATAGAGATGGTAGCGGCCGGCCTCGGCCTTGAAGCCGCCCTTGCCGGAGGGGCCGGGGGCGCCATCCGCCGTCACCCAGTTGCGGAAGCTCGAATCCGCCCGCTTGAAATGGCCCGAGGTCGATTTCGTATCGTACCAGACGTCCTGCCAGACGCCGTCCACCAGCCTGCCCATGGCATGATCCTTTTTTCCGTTTCTCACTTGCCGGGGAAGATACGGCACTCGGGCGTGATTGCGAGGGGCGATGCGATGAACAGTGCGTTTTCCGTTGGACGCGCGGAAATTTTGCTGCTATCGGGAAAAAACTGACAAAGAAAGCCCCAGATGACCCTCTCACGGAACCCACGACGACGCTGATGCTCATGAACGCCGCAAGGCGCGTGAACCCATATTGCTGTCTGTCTGCTGGTTTCGGTCATCCATGAAAAACTTTGGGCTTATCTACCTCACCGAGGATGCGTCGCACGACGCTGTCATCGACCTTATCAACGAAGAAGCGTTTGGTCCCGGCCGGCATACGCGTGCGGCTGCGCGCATTCGCGAGCAGGGGCCGCATGACCGGTCGCTCTCCTTCATCTGTGCCGACAATGGCGAGACGATTGCCTCCGTGCGCATGACGCCTGTGATGGCCGGGGCTGTGAAGGGGCATCTGCTGGGGCCGCTCGCTGTCCGCCCCTCGCACAAGAACCGGGGCATTGGCCGGGAACTGGTGCGGATCGCCATCGAGGCGGCCCGGCGCAAGGGTTCGGAAGGCGTCATCCTGATCGGCGACCCGCCGTATTACATGCCGCTCGGCTTCGAGAAGGTGGCGTATAAGGCGCTCGACTTCCCCGGTCCCGTCGATCCGAACCGTGTGCTGGTGGTGCCGCTGGCTGACGACGTGCATGACCGGCTAAAGGGCGCGATTGCCTGGCGGGACTGCAAGGCGGTTGAGGTGGATGTCCCGGCGCTAGACGATATCGCACCCAACAAGGCCTATGCTTCGGCCTGACAGTTTAACTGAGGGCCTTGCCCGAAGCGCTTGATCAATCAGTACATATCGGGACCCTTTTTGATGTCCTCGATGCGGCTGAATAAGCTGTATCCTGCCCGTCCATCGGAGCGGCGGGCGGCCGGGTTGATCGTGCCGATATAGGCTCTGAGGCAATCGCGAGCTTCACATCCTGACCGCGCAGGCGCTCGGGGACGAGGGGCCCCACATAAAACCAGTCGCGACCGGTATAGCCGAGGATGCCACCATCCATGCTGCCTCCATCCGCTGGGATCGGGATGCGGAATCTGTTTCCGGTCGGTCGGACGCAGCTGGGGGGCGTTGTGGGCCGTCATGCCGCCGCGGATGGCATCATGGGCGGTTTCGGGCAGGGGGTTGGTGAGCCTGAGGGGGCATCACGCAGATCTGGCGTGCCGCAGCCACGATGTCGTGGGCAGGTTCCCGATGTTCGCTGCAAAATGGCTTCACGGTTGTAGTGGCCTATATTCGACGTCGCAGTCTTTCCGCGCCGAAGTCGGCTGCGGCACTCCTTATCCGTTCTGTCGTCCGGGCAGGATCGCATCGGCGATGATGTCGAACAGGTGCCCGGACCGTGGCACCAGGGGAGGTTGTTCCGCGAGCCAGGCGAGAGCGCTGATCAGGGCGAACAGGTCGTCGCCGTCCATGTCCGTGCGCGCCATGCCCTTGGACTGGGCGTGGACGAGAAGGCGCGTGCCGCCCGCGCGCAAGGCGACGCATGAGGTGTGCAGCGCCGAGTTCTCGTCGGAGATGGCGTTCACCATCGGGGCAATGACGCCGCTGTAGTCGCGGGTTGCAGCCACCGTCTCCTTGACCCAGGCGAGCAGGGCGCCTGCGGCATCCTCTTCCTTCTCCAGCTCTGCCGCCCGCTCGCTCAGCGCATCAAAGGTCTGCCGGAGCAGGGCATCCAACAGGGCGTCACGCGTTGGAAAATGGCGGTGAAGCGTGCCGTCGCCGACGCCTGCCTTGCGCGCGATGTCGCGCAGCGAGGTCTCGGCGCCGCCGCCGGTCAGAAGGCTGCGGGCGACGGACAGGATATGCTCATAGTTCTTTTTTGCGTCGGATCGCATGGCACGCCTTGACAAATGGAGCGGCGCTCCGTTTATTCGGGGCAGCGCTCCACTTAATGCGGGGCGGTGCTCCAAATCGGATAGCATGGCTGTCCGCAACAAGAAAGAGACTGTCATGAAGACCATGAAAGCCGTCCGCATTCACGCCTTCGGAGGCCCCGAGGTGCTGGTATATGAGGACGCCCCCATGCCCGTGATCAAGGCCGGCGAGGTGCTCGTTCGCGTCCATGCCATCGGCATCAATCCGCCCGACTGGTATCTCCGCGATGGGTACAAGGCCTTGCCGCCCGAATGGCAGCCGAAGGTCGACTTCCCGCTCATTCTCGGGACCGATATCTCCGGCACGATCGAGGCCCTGGGGGAGGGCGTCGACCGGTTTGCGGTCGGAGACGAGGTCTATGCCATGGTGCGCTTCTTCAGTGTCGGGGAAAGCCAGGCCTATGCGGAATATGTCTCCGTTCCTGCGTCAGAGCTTGCCCTGAAGCCGAAGGGGATCGACCATCTGCAGGCGGCGGCCGCGCCGATGTCGTTGCTGACGGCCTGGCAGTTCCTGGTGGATGTCGGCCATGAGGCACCGAACCCGCTGCAGTCAGACCGCCATCGGCCCGTCCCGCTGGAGGCCAGGTCCGTGTTGGTCAACGGGGCGGCCGGTGGCGTCGGTCATCTCGCGGTCCAGATTGCAAAACTGAAGGGTGCCCATGTGACGGCCGTGGCCTCGGGCCGGCACGAACAGTTGCTGCGTGACCTCGGCGCAGACGCTTTCATCGACTACACCCAGATGGCTCCTGAGACGTTCGCCCGGGATCTCGATCTGATCGTGGATACGGTGGGAGGACCGGCCACGGGTCGGTTTCTGCCCTGTCTGAAACCTGGCGGTGCCCTGTTTTCGGTCTATCCGCTCGGGTTTTCCGGTGCCGATGAGGCGGCGAGGCTCGGCATCACGGTCTCCACCTTACAGGTGCGCTCCAGCGGTGCGCAGCTGGCTGAGATCGCGCCTCTGCTGAATGACGGATCGATCCGGGTGTTGATCGATAGCCAGTATCCGCTTGCTGCGGTCCGGGAAGCCCATGAGCGCGCCGCACGGGGGCATATCCAGGGCAAGATCGTCCTCACCGTTGAATGAGATATCCGCCGGCCATGGGGCTGCTCATAGCCCCGTGGCATTCTTCAGCAGAAACGAGAGCAAGCATGATCATCATTCAAGGTGAGATCCAGATCGACCCGTCCGATGTAGCGGCATTCGAACGTGACATCCGCACAATCAACCCGCTGATCCTTCCGGACAGTGGTTGTCTCTTCTACGTGGTCACGGTTGTGGATGCAGTGGGGGGACGCCTCGCGGTCTCGGAGCGATGGAGAGACCAGGGGTCCCTGACGGCGCATCTTAACCGATCGGAGGCCGTGTCCTTCATGACGGTTTGGGGTGGCAGAATGCGCGGCAACCTCTCGGTGTTCGATGCCCAGAACGAAAGGGCGCTGGGGGGCAGACTACCGCCGCTGGCGCCACCACATGGCGGGTGCCGCCAGCAGAAGGATGCAAAACCTGGAAGCAGTGGTCGCGTCAGCACTGAACGACTTCCAAATAACCGTTGGATGCGAGCTGGATGAGTATCCGGTCCCGTGTAACCAGCGGCATCTTTTTTACACGGCTTGTCGCGATCAGATAACAATCGCCTGGGTCTTTGTGGCCAGTGTCGACAACGACTGTCGCCGCTTCGCATGCAATCTTCTGATAGATCGGTGCTACGCGTGCACCGGTCGCAGTCGTTGCCAAAGAGAACCAGCGAGAGGGGGACTTGTTACCAAAGACGACTGGGTCTCTGTGGGCTGGCTTCATAGATGCGAGCGACAATTCCCAAGCGCTGATGGGAGATACAAAAAGTCGCTGTGATACTTGGCTTTCAGCAATCACGATCAGCGCTTCCTGCGACATCGAACTTGCTGCTGTGATCAACCAGTAGAGCGCATGTGTATCGAGAAGCGCTCCAGCCATCAAAGTTCTCTAGCGCGTTTTGTTTTTTGCCTGACCGCTACTGAGCGCCTGGGCTGCTATCGGTTTGGTCAGATCGAGCCCCTTCTGCAAGGGCAGATCCGATGGCTTCATTGAGTTCGCGCCGCGCAACTCAATGTAATGACCGGTGCGCGGATCGCGCAGCATCCATTTCCCCGTCGGTTCTTGCTTGAGATCGGCTTTGGTCATGGTGCCACCATAGCGTGAAATTCGGCACAATGCGAGACCGATCTCTCTCTCTACTACCGCCCCTCACGCCACCACATGGCGGATACCGCGAGCAGCAAGATCCCCAGCCCCGCAAAACCTGCGAACAGCGGCAGCGTATTCACGCCCTTCAATACCGTTTCGTCCGTCAGGCGGATCAGCATGCGGCGGTCGTCGGCGACGCGGACTTCGCCGCGCACCGGCAGGATATCGGGGATGCGGATCGATTGGTCGCCGTCGTCGAGGCGGGTGGTGAGGCCTTTCGATTCGGTGCTGATCGGGGCGAGCGTCTCGGTTGTCGAGACCATGGCGCGGAATTCGGGGGCGTCGACGGCGCCGACATGGACGAGGGTGGAGAAATCGCCATTGGCGACGGTGAAAAGGCCGGTTTCTGTCATGCGGCGTTCGCCGCGATAGAGGCCGGGCTGGATCTCCGAGAGGTTCAGAGCGATGGATTCGCCTGAGGGCGTGGTGATGGTGGCTGGGCCGGGGGCGTCGCCGATGGTCTGGCGGGTCACTTCCAGCGTGCGGCCTTGGGCGCGGGCGCGCAGCGCCTCTTCTTCGAGTTCGGGTTCCTTCATCAGCCAATGGGCGATGCGGCGATAGAGCGAGACATGCGGGCCGCCGCCTTCGAAGCCGCGTGCCCAGAGCCAGCCTTGGTCGGAGAGCAGCATGGCGACGCGGCCCTGTTCGGCGCGGTTGAGGACCAGAAGCGGGCGGCCTTCGTCGGCCGTCATCACGGTTTCGCCAGCGGCGTCGCCGACATCGACGCTGCGGAACCAGCGGCCCCATTGCGGCGGTTCGACATTTGAGCCATCGAGGCCCCGGGTGACCGGGTGGCGTTTGCCCTGTTCGGAGAGGCGCGGATAGAAGCCCGCCTGGTGCACCTCACCGGTCGGGGCGGCCGGCAGGACGGATTCGAGCGGGGTCAGCGCGATCGAATCCTGGCTCGCATGTTCGGGGCCGGCGGCGATCAGGAGCGCGCCGCCATTCTTCACATATTCGGCGATGTAATCGTAATAGAGGATCGGGAGCACGCCGCGATGCTGGTAGCGGTCGAAGATGATCAGGTCGAAATCGTTGATCTTTTCGACGAAGAGTTCGCGGGTCGGGAAGGCGATCAGCGAGAGTTCGTTGATCGGCGTGCCGTCCTGCTTCTCCGGCGGGCGCAGGATGGTGAAGTGGACGAGGTCGACGGAGGCGTCTGATTTCAGCAGGTTGCGCCAGGCGCGTTCGCCGGCATGGGGCTCGCCCGAGACGAGCAGCACACGCAGGTTCTGGCGGATGCCTTCGATCAGGTGGATGGCGCGGTTGTTGACGTCGGTGACTTCGCCCGGTGTGCCGGCGACGGCGAATTCCAGCACATTGTTGCCGCCGCGCGGGACCTTGAAGGCGTAAGATGTTTCGGCACCCGGCAGGGCGGAGACGGTGCCCAAATCCTCGCCATTCATCTTGACCGCGACATCGGCCGGCTGGTTCGACGGTTCGCCGTCGTCGAAGACGCGGAAGGTGAGCTCCTGTTCTTCATCGACGATGCCGAAGCGCGGCGCGCGCAGGATTTCGATGCGGCGGTCGAATTCGCCGGCTTTGCCGGTGATCAGCGCATGGATGGGGGCCGAGAAGGGCAGCGGCTGGGTGTCCGGCGGCAGGTCGTGGACCTGGCCGTCGGTCAGGAAGATGGCGCCGCCGACACGGGCAGGCGGCACATCGGCGGTCGCCGTCTGCAGGGCTTCGAAGAGTTTCGTAGAGGGCGCGTCGCTGTCGCCGGGATCGGTGACTTCGACAATGCGGGGTTCCAGATTGGGGAAACGGGCGAGGCGTTCACGCAAGCCCTCAAGCGCTTCATCCGTCTGCGCCGCGCGGCCGGCGATCTGCTGGCTCTGGCTGCGATCGACGATGACGGGCACGACTGTCGTCAAGGGATCGCGCTCTTCCTGGAGGAGCAGCGGGTTGGCGAGGGCTGCGAGCACGGCAAGCGAGGCGGTGAAGCGGATCGCCGTGCCCCGCAGGCCGCGCAGGAAGCCGAGGGTCGCCAGCAGGGTGGCTAGCACGGCGAGGATGGCGATCACGAGCCAGGGGATGAAGGGGGCGAATTCGAGCGTCATGTCACTGGCCCAACCGTTCGAGGAGGGCGGGGACATGCACCTGGTCGGCCTTGTAGTTGCCGGTCAGCATATACATCATGATGTTGACGCCGGAGCGGAAGGACATTTCGCGCTGCATCTCGTCGGCGGGGACGACGGGGAGCACGCTTGCGCCATTCGCATCGACGGCCCAGGCACCGAGCAGATCGTTGCCGGTGATCATGATCGGGGTGACGCCGTCGCCGGATGAGGCGACGCCGCTGTTGCTCGATTGCGCTTCCTGGCGGGCCTCGACCCAGAGCGGACTTCCCTCATAACGGCCGGGAAAACCCTGCAGCAGATAGAAGGAGCGGGTCAGCACATGGTCGGAGGGCACGGGTTCCAGCGGCGGGATGTCGATATTGGCGAGGATCGCCTGCAGGCGTTCACCATTGGCGGAGGGGCCGCTGTCATTGCCGAGCGTCGAGATCTGGTCGCGGGTGTCGAAGAGCACGGTGCCGCCGGCGCGCATATAGGCGTCGATGCGGCTGATGGCGGCGGCGGATGGCATGGGGGCGGTGGCCGAGATCGGCCAGAAGATGATCGGGTAGAAGGACAGGTCGTCTTTGGTGATGTCGACGCCGACGGGCGGAGCGGGCTCCAGCGTCGTGCGATAGGTCAGGAAGTCGGTGAGGCCCTGCAGGCCCTGCTGTGAGAGCGTGTCGACGTCCTGTTCGCCGGTCACGACATAGGCGAGATGGGTGTTGTCCAGGCGCTCCAGGATCAGGTCGTCGCCGGGTTTTGCATCCGAGGCGAATGTCTGGCCCGATGGCATGCCGGCGGCGAGGCCCAACGCGAGCGCCATGACGGCGGCCGTTGCCGCGCGCTTCGGCAGGCGGGCGAAGGCGCCGCCCATGAAGAGCACGATCAGGCTGTCGAGCACGAGCAGAAGGAAGGCGGTCGAGAGCAGGCCGGGCTTCAGCGGGACGGCGGCGGTGCCGGCCATGGGGTCGCGGGCGATCACGAGGCCTGAGGGGCTGGCGAGGGGCCGGAGTTCTGCGCCTGCGGGCAAGAGGTTCAGGGCGGCAAAGCCATCCTCGGTGCCGTAGAGGCCGGGCGGGTTGTCGAAGGTGGCGGCTTGCGGCCGGTCGGGGCCGAGCGAGAGCGGGCGGGCGGTGCCGGCTTCAGCGGTGAGTGCGCCGCGTTCGGTGAGCAGGCGGAAGGGCGGAAGCGCGGGTGCTGTCGACTGGGCGGTATCGGTCTGGGCAGCGCCCACGCGGGTCAGTTGCACGATGCGGCGGAGCATTTCGACGAAGGTGCCGGAGATCGGCAGATCCGACCACGTGGCTTCGGCGCTGACATGGAAGAGCACGACGCGGCCGGCGCGTTTTTCCTGGACGGTGACGAGTGGCGTGCCGTCGGCCAAGCTCGCCCAGGTGCGGGCGGCAAGATCCGGGCTGGGTTCGGCGAGCACCTGGCGCTTCACGAGAATGCCTTGCGGCTTCGGCATGCCGGCGAAGGGGCCGAAGGTCGGGAAATCGGCGAGCGGCTGCGGTTCTGCCCAGGAGAGGGCGCCGCCGAGCGCGCGTTCGCCCTGGCGCAGCATGACCGGCACCAGCGGATCATCGGCGGGGGCGGCGGCCAGGCGCGGGCCGGCAAAGCGGATGAGCGTGCCGCCGCGCTCGATCCAGGCCTGCAGGGGGGCATAGACATCGGCCGGCAGGCGGCCGACATCGGCAAGCACCAGGGCCGAGGGGTTCTGCTTGAGGATTTCGGGGATGGCGACGGCGAGGTCTGTCTGACCGGGTTTGACGACATCGGCATAGGGGCCGAGCGCGCGCTCGATGTAATAGAGCGGCGAGAGTAGCGGCTGGAAACTATCGCCGCTGTCGCCTGAGACGAGGGCGACCTTGCGGCGGCGGAAGCCGTCATCGAGCAGATAGGTGGCGCCGGCAGACGCAATGCCCGTGATCGACAGGCGGGCGAAATCATTACGCAGCTCGAAGGGGGCGGCGATCTGGCCGGTGGCTTCCGTGGCTCCTGCGGCGAATTCGGCGGTGCCGGAGGCGATGACGCGGCCCTGGCGGTCCTGGGCCTCGACGATGACCTGTAGGGCTTCTGTGGCGTTGAGGCGGGAAAGGGTGACGCTCAGGGCGTCCGAACCGTTGTTTGCGCCGGTGATGGCGATTGCCGTCGGGCCGTTGTTCTCGATCAGGCGGAATTCGGCAGGCGAGAGGGTCGCGAGATCGGCGAGGAAGGCGTCGTCGGGATCGCGGGCGATGCCGTCGGCGACATAGGCGAGCGTGCCGGGGCGTTCCGTGGCAAAGCTGGTGCGGAGCGCTTCGAGTGTACGGTTGCGGTCGGGGCGCAGCGGGTGCGGGGATGCGGCGGCGAGCTTTTCGAGGGCGACGGCTGGTGTGCCGGGCGTGGCATCCTGCGCCTGATCGGCGGTGAACAGGATGGCGACGGGCAGGCTGCGGTCGGCGGCGTCACCGATCAGGGTGGTTGCGGTCTCGACGCGGCGATCCCAGTCGCCGACGGTTGCCCAGCTGTTGTCGACGACGAGAAGGAGCGGGCCGTCGCCCGAGAGCGTCGCATTGCGCGGGTTGAGCACGGGATCGGCGAGCGCGAAGATGACGATTGCCGCCATCAGCATGCGCAGCAGCGTCAGCCACCAAGGGCTTTTGGACGGGGTTTCCTCGCGCTTCAAGACGCCGGCGAGGATGCGCAGCGGCGGGAAGACTTCGTATTTCGGGCGTGGCGGCGTGAGTTTTAAGAGCCACCAGATCAGCGGCAGGGCCAGCAATGCGCCGAGGATGGCGGGGGCGCCGAAGGCGAGTGGAAGTCCCATCATAGGCTTGCACTCCGGCTGACGGCCGGTGTCATGCCCGAGAGGTGCATATGGACGGCGACGAGGGCTTCGGAGGCGAGACGGTCGGTGCGGTGATGGGTAAAACTCCAGCCCATGCGGCGGAGCTGGTCGGACAGGCTGTCGCGGCGGGCGAGATAGGCGCGGCGGTAGTCGTCGCGCAGGGTCTCGGCGCGGCCGGAGGTGAGCTTGTCGCCGGTTTCCGGATCGGTGAATTCCGTGCGGCCGGTATAGGGGAAGGTTTCCTCGGCGGGATCGGCGATCTCGACGAGATGGCCGCGCAGACCGCGTCTGGCGAGCGGCGTGATGCGGTCCATGACGCGGTCGGCATCGTCGAGGAAGTCGCCGATCAACACGATGTCGCTGGCGCCTCGGATCATGCGGGTATCCGGCAGGCCCGATGTCAGCGGCGCATGCATGATGGCGGCGGCGAGGCGTTCGGCGGCATTGCGGGCGGAGACGGGTTCCATGATGCCGGGGCAGCCGATGCGCTCGCCGGAGCGGGCAAGGATTTCCGCGAGCGCCAGCATGAGGACGAGGGCGCGGCTTTCCTTGGAAACGGAGGCGAGCGTCGACTTGTACATCATCGACGGTGACATGTCGGCCCAGAGCCAGACGGTGTGGGCGGCTTCCCATTCGCGGTCGCGGATATACATGTGGTCGTCACGGGCCGAGCGGCGCCAGTCGATGCGGGCGTAGCTTTCGCCATCGGCATAGGGGCGAAACTGCCAGAAGTTCTCGCCGATGCCGCGCTTGCGGCGGCCATGCCAGCCGGCAATCACGGTGTTGGCGATGCGCTTGGCTTCAACCATGCAGTCGGGCACGAGCACGGCGCGCTGGCGGGCGCGCTGCAGCACTTCGCTTCCGGGGGTCTGTTCGACGATCTGGCCGATCGATGCCACGCGGTGGGAGCCTCCCTCAGCTGCGCAGGTTGGAGACGAGGCCGGCAATGACGTCGCGCACGGTCATGCCTTCGGCGCGGGCGGCGAATGTGAGTGCCATGCGGTGTTCGAGCACGGGTTCAGCGAGCGCATGCACGTCGTCGATCGACGGTGCGAGGCGACCTTCATAAAGGGCACGGGCGCGGGCGCAGAGCATCAAGGCCTGGCCGGCGCGTGGGCCGGGGCCCCAAGCGACGTTCTTGTCGGTGGCGGCATTGCCATGGCCGGGACGGGCCGAGCGGACGAGCGACAGGATCGCATCGACAACCGTGTCCGAGACCGGCATCTGGCGGATGAGCTTCTGGATCTCGGCGAGGCGCTCGCTTGAGATGACGGCATTGGCGCGGTTGTCTCTGACGCCTGTCGTCTCCAGCAGGATCTGCCGTTCGGCGGCGAGTTCCGGATAAAGCACGTCGACCTGCAGCAGGAAGCGGTCGAGCTGGGCTTCGGGCAGCGGATAGGTGCCCTCCTGCTCAAGCGGGTTCTGGGTCGCGAGCACGTGGAAGGGGGCAGGCAGCTGATAGGGCTGGCCGGCGATCGTGACGTGATATTCCTGCATCGACTGCAGAAGCGCCGACTGGGTACGGGGGCTGGCGCGGTTGATTTCGTCGGCCATCAGAAGCTGGGCGAAGACGGGTCCCTTGACGAAGCGGAAGGAGCGGCGGCCGGTGTCGTCCTGATCCATGACTTCGGTGCCGAGGATGTCTGACGGCATGAGGTCGGGGGTGAACTGGATGCGGTTGGCATCGAGGCCGAGCACGGTGCCGAGCGTCGTCACCAGCTTGGTCTTGGCGAGGCCGGGCACACCGACGAGCAGCGCATGGCCGCCGGAGAGGATGGCGAGCAAGGTGTTTTCGACGACCTTTTCCTGGCCGAAGATCACTTTCGCCACTTCGGCGCGGATGGCGGCGATATCGGCGAGCGCCTTTTCGGCTTCAACGACGATTGCCTTCTCATCCAATGCGACATCCGGATTCGGCATCATGCCCATGGTCTGCTCCAAATTGATGTGGCCGGGTTCGGCGAATCGAACAGGCGCGCGAGGTGCATCCTATCAAACTAACTTATTGGCGACATGCCGGCTGACAAGCGCGCCTCGAATGACTATCTCGTGACTGTGATGGCAGAGAGACAAAACCGGGACGCAAACATGGCAGACGACACCCTGAAGGCGACCACGGATGCGGCGGACCTTGCCGCCCTGATTTCCCGTGCGGCAGCGCAGACAGAGGGCGGAAAGCCCGGACTTCCGCCCGTCGAGCGCTGGGAACCGCCATTCTGTGGCGATCTCGACATGGAAATCCGCGCCGATGGCACCTGGTTCTACATGGGCACACCGATCGGCCGGGCGCCTCTGGTGCGGCTGTTTTCGACGGTCTTGCGGAAGGACGAAGATGGCAAAACCTATCTTGTAACACCTGTGGAAAAGGTCGGCATCCGGGTCGAGGACGCGCCATTCGTGGCAGTGGAGATGAGTGTCAGCGTGCGCGACGGGGTTGAGGTGCTGACCTTTCGCACCAATGTCGGCGATGTGGTGGAGGCGGGGCCGGAGCATGGCTTGCGCTTTTCCATCGTCGGCGAGAACCACGAGCTGAAGCCCTACCTTCATGTGCGGGGGCGGCTGGAGGCGCTGGTGTCGCGGGCGGTGATGTATGATCTGGTCGAACGCGGTGACGTACGCGAGGTGGAGGGGCAGGCGATGTTCTGCATTGTCTCCGGCGGTACCGTCTTCCCGATGATGCCGGCCGACGAACTGGAACGCCTGTCCCGATGAGCGAGGCCGTGTTTACCGCTGAGGATTTTCGCCGCCGGGCGCTTGCGCAGGTCGCGCCGCTCGACCAGGCCTGGCGCGAGCATGGCGACCATGTGTTGAACCGCGACAGCATTCTCGAGATCGAGCAGTTGAACTTGCGGGATGCAGCGGTGTTGGTTGCAGTGATCGACGATGCCGACGAGGCGCGGGTGATCCTGACGAAGCGCACCGACAAGCTGCGCAAACATGCGGGCCAGATCGCCTTTCCGGGCGGCGGGATCGACGAGGCGGATCTGTCGCCGGAAGAAGCCGCGCTGCGCGAGGCGGAGGAAGAGATCGGGCTTGACCGGCGTTTCGTCGAGACGGTCGGGCGGTTGCCGCAATATCTGGCAGGAACCGGGTTTCGCATCCAGCCGGTGCTGGCGGTGGTGCAGCCGGGTTTTGTCATCACGCCCAATCCGGACGAGGTGGAAAGCGTGTTCGAGGTGCCTCTTTCCTTTCTGATGAACCCCGACAACCATCGCCAGGACAGCCGCGTCTGGCAGGGCGCGGTGCGCCATTTCTATGTCATGCCCTATCGCGAACGGCACATCTGGGGCATTACAGCCGGGATCATCCGGACACTTTACGAAAGGCTCTATGCATGACCAATCTGTCCGATCAGGCCTGGTTCCAGGCGCCCGGCCTCACGCGGCTGATGACGCTGTTGAACGGCGGCGGCGCGGAGACGCGGGTGGTCGGCGGCGCGGTGCGCAACAGCCTCCTGGGGCTTGCCGTCGGCGATATCGATCTCGCCACGACGCTGTTGCCGGCAGAGGTGATCGGGCGGGCGGCGGCCAAGCAGATCAAGGCGGTGCCGACCGGGATCGAGCATGGCACGGTGACGCTCGTCGTGGATGGCCAGGGCTACGAGGTCACGACGCTGCGGCGGGACGTGGCGACCGATGGGCGGCATGCCGAAGTCGCCTTCGGCGCCGGCTGGCAGGAGGATGCCGAGCGGCGGGACCTGACAATCAATGCGCTTTATGTTGGTCTCGACGGTGAGGTTGTCGATCTCGTTGGCGGACTGGGGGATATCGAAACGCGGACGGTCCGTTTCATCGGCGATGCCGAGCAGCGGATTGCCGAGGATTATCTGCGCGTGCTGCGCTTCTTCCGCTTCTTTGCCCATTATGGGCGGGGGCGCCCGGATGTGGCCGGCCTGAAGGCTTCCGCGCGGGCGCGGACACAGCTGCACACCCTGTCGGCCGAACGGGTGTGGAGCGAGATGAAGAAACTGCTCGCAGCACCCGATCCGGGCCGGGCGCTTTTGTGGATGCGGCAGTCCGGCGTTCTCACCGAAGTGCTGCCGGAAACGGAAAAATGGGGCATCGATGCGATCCCCGGTCTGATCGCGGCCGAACAGGCGCTGGGCTGGGCACCCGATGCGCTGCTCAGGCTCTCGGCGATCACGCCGAAGGATCCGGCGCGTTTGGTCGGGCTTGCCGAGCGGCTGAAGCTCTCCAATGCCGAGGCGATCGCGCTTGACCGTTTCGCGCGGGCGCCCAAGCCCCAGGAAACGGTGACCGACGTTGCCTTCGACCGCGACCTTTATCGCTACGGCAAGGAGGGGATCGTCGGTGTGCTGAAACTGGAGCTTGCCTCTGTGCGCGGCCAGGCGGAGGGCGGCGATGCCAAGGCCATGGCGCGCAGCGCGCGGCTGTCTTCACTGCTGAAGCGCGCCGAGGGTTTCGAGCGGCCCGTGCTGCCGGTCAAAGGAAGCGATGTTCTGGCCGCAGGCATTCCCGCCGGGCCGAAGATCGGGCAGATCCTCGGCACGCTGGAAGAAGGCTGGATCGCGTCGAACTTCACGCTCGACCGGGAGCGGCTTCTGGCGCGGATCGCCGATCTTGCCGCGAAGTAGAGCGGCGATTTAGACTGCGTCCCCGGTCTGGGGCTGCTGTCTTTCAGCTTGGACCGACTGGCGGTTGCGGATGCGGCTCTTGATGTTCTCGACCATGGCGGGCCGAATGATCTCCTCGCCATGGGTTGTGCGCAGGTGTTCGACCGCGCGCCGCACCACTTCCGCCTCCTCCTCGGCACGGGTGTGCCAGTCGCAGCCGGGCACCAGAGTTCCACATTCGAACGTTTTCATGATGGGCTCCTCCTTCGTTGCACGATGAAGGCCGAACCGAGTTGGCAGTCGTATTGTTCGCTCCGAGAGTCAAAAAAAGCGCCCGCAGGGGGCTGCGGGCGAGGGTGGATGCGCGGTGGATCTGGAATGGTTCAGTCGGGTCTGGCCCAGGCGTTGAAAACGGACTGGGTGGCCGCCAGCTTGCCGCGATGGGCACCGGTCTCGATGGCGTTGGCGGCGGCATGGTCGGTGAGATCTGCCCCTGCCAGGCCCAGTCTCACCTGTTCGACGAAATAGGAATGCGGCAGGTCGACATCACTCGACGCACGCAGCTTTTCCGCCAGTCGATCGATCAGTTCGGGCGCCTCGATCGCGCGGTCTGCTGGTTCACTCACACGGGGACTGGTCACTACGACGGACGGGTTCATGGCAACTCTCCTCCTCCACATTGCGTGAGGCTGCAGCATGGGCAAGCGTTTCGGCGAACGCAATGAAAACCGTCAAGGATTTCCGCGGTTTTCGATAACCGTCGGGAATCCTAGACCATTCTTTTTCGTGAGTTCACGTGAGCGTGCAGATGTCAGCGGTAACGCCCGGCGTCAGGGGTAGCGGACCACCGGAGGGAGCGAAGACAGGATTGATTCGACGTTGCCGCCGGTCTTCAGACCGAAGATCGTGCCGCGGTCATAGAGCAGGTTGAACTCGACGTAACGGCCTCTTCGGACCAGCTGTTCGTCGCGATCCTGCTCCGTCCAGGGATTGTTGAAATTGCTCCGGACGATCTTCGGATAGACGAGGTTGAAGGCGCGGCCGACATCCTGGACGAAGGCGAAATTGGCATCCCATCCACCCTTGTCCGGCTGTGGATACAGCCAGTCGAAGAAGATGCCGCCGATGCCGCGTGGCTCGTTGCGATGGGGCAGGAAGAAGTATTCGTCGCACCACTGCTTGTAGGCTGCATAGTCGGCGACATCAGGATGCCGCTGGCAGGTGATCTCCATGGAGCGGTGGAAGAGGCGGGTATCGGCATCATCCTGGGTGCGACGGCGGTCGAGCACGGGGGTGAGGTCAGCGCCGCCGCCAAACCACTGGCTGGTGGTGACCACCATGCGGGTGTTCATGTGAACGGTCGGGACATTGGGATTGACCGGGTGGGCGATCAGCGAGATGCCGGAGGCCCAGAAGCGCGGATCCTCGTCTGCGCCGGGCATCTGCTTGCGGAATTCGGGGGAGAATTCGCCGTGCACAGTGGAGGTGTGGACGCCGACTTTCTCGAAGACGCGGCCTTCCATCATCGACATGCGGCCACCGCCGCCCTTGCCGTCTTCGCGGAGCCAATCCTTGGCGGTGAAGCGGCCCGGCTCGCGGTCCGACAGTGGGCCTTCCAACTCGTCTTCCAAGGTCTCGAAGGAGGCGCAGATCGTGTCCCGCAGGCTTTCGAACCAGCTGCGGGCGGTCAGCTTCTTGCCCTCGATGTCGTCGGGCAGTTCCTTTGGCAGATCCGGTCGCTGCATGCGCTCCCCCTTTTCAGTCTTTCCGTCCGAGATATCAGGTCGACGCCGTCCCTGCCATATGCGGCATCGGGTGTTCCCGGAAAATCGACTCGCCTTGTGATTTTGTCTGGATTAATCTTGGACCATGCGAGGGATTTCATGATGAAGAGACCCAGCCCGCCTGATTTCAACGGCCTCAAGAAGCGCATTGCGGACCACCGGGCGATCACCTCGGGGCGGGCCAGCAGCCAGTTCGTGCGCGAAACCTACTGCCTGACCCGAGAAGAAGCCCGGGCCAAGGCGCGCGAATGGTTCGATGCCTTTCCCAAGGCCGCCTACTGGACCGAAGTCGAAAGCTGGCGGCAGCTCGAGGGCGACCAGATCGAGTTCACCATGCGGCGGCTGCCGAGTGCCGACTGAAGCTGTTTTCGCGGCGGAACCGGGCGGACGCGGAATATCCGTCGCTCTTTATCTGCATTCTCTAAAATTCGAACAATCCGGGTAAGCGAAAGACAAAATCTTGATGGCATCGTGCGCATCAGACGGCCGGAATGATCCCGGCCCTGGTTCGACATGAAATGCGACACAAGGTTTTCCCATGACAGCAGTCGGGTCCAATCTGACTTCGGCCCTCTCGGTTTCGATGCTCGATGCTTCGCGCGCGGCGCTGGAGCGCACGCGGCAATCTTCAGCCGCGCCCGAGGCGCGATCGCCGGCGCGGGAGAATAGCGCCTATTGGTCGATCCCGACGACGCTCAGTGCTTCGAGCCTTTCGCTCGGCAGTGTCCAGGAGGCCAATGGCGTGGCGGCCGCCGTCACCGACACTGCGGCGGCAGGCCTCGAGGAGGCCACGGACATCGTCTCGCGGATCCAGCAGAAACTGATTCAGGCCAAGGCGCTCGGCGCGAACCGGCCGGCAATCGATGCCGAGATCGGTACGATGAAGGGAAAGCTGGCCGAACTCGTGGACGACAGCAGCTTCAACGGCCAGAACTGGCTCAAGCTCGAGGCCGGCCAGCGGCCGAAGGTTGCCTCGCTGATCGCCTCCTTGACCAGCGGTGAGCGTGGCGAGCTGTCGATCAACATGATCGACGTGGACACCGCCCAGGCCACGCTCGTATCGAAGGAACATGCCGACGACGGTATCCTGACACGGTCTTATGCCGGCACCAGCATGGGCGGTGTGCCCTACGACTATTATCTCATGGATGTGCAATCCGCCGTCCCGAACGGCGCCCGTTCGCGCGAGATCCGGGTCGATGCGTCAACAAACTCGGACGAACTCGATGGCATGATCTCGGCGCTCAACCGGGTGCTCATCGACATGGTGGGCGCCAGTGCCGAGGTGGGTGCCGCGCGCAGCCAGATTTCGGGGGAGGGCGATTTTCTCGAAGGGCTGGCCGGGGCGAGCGATCTCAGCAGCGAGAGCCGGGTGCGTGCCGATCTCGGCGAGGCGGATGCGCGCCGCGCTGCGGAACAGGCGCGGACAGAGCTTCAGGGGTCGGCCCTCAACATCGCCAATGCCTCGATGGGAGGCTGGTTGAAGATCTACCTGTAACTGCGAGTCGGCGCCGGCTTTTTCTCGCCGGCGCCGTTCCCGCTCAGCGTCGTGCGCGAGGTTTCCGCAGGCCGGTCTTCGCAGACATTTTTCGTGCCGCACCCGCTGCCGGGTGGTCCGGTTTGGTGGCGTCTGGTTCCGGTTCCGATGGTTCCGGGGCGGTTGTGGCCATTGCGGCGGTTTCCGGCTCCAGCTTGGCCATCGCCAGCGTGGAAGGCGGATCGACCTGGTCAAGGACGGGGGCCGGATCCGGTTCTGCGGCGACTTCGACGGCCGGTTCGGCCGGCTCCGCCACGGCAGAGGGCGCTTCCAAGACAGCAGCGGCCGGTTCCTCAACGGGTGTGGCAGGTGTCTCCACCATCTCGGCGGCCATGGATTCGATCGCCTCTGCCGGTTCCGCGATGAACGGCGGCATGGCTTCCACGATGTCTGCGGCGACCGTCTCTACAGGCTCAGGCTCAGGTGCGGGCGCCTGCGCTGCGGGGCCTGCCAGCACTTCGGTCAGTATTTTCGTGACCTTGATGGCGCCGGGCAGATCCGTGTTGGTCGAATGGCCGCAGAAGGGCACGCGGATATCCGTCGCGATTTTCGGGCGCGAGTTCAGCTCGCCGAACCAGTCGAGTTCCCCCACCACGTCGGTGATTTCGGCGAAGGCGTCGGGCATCTTGATGCGGCCGCCGAAGGTGACGATGCGGGCGGTGTTGGCGAGGATCTCGAGCCGGGCCGGGTCGCTGGCCTTGAGGGCGTGCAGCGCATCGGCGATCACCCGGTTCCCACGGGAATGGCCTGCGATCAGGCTGAAGGAAAAGGTCGGGTCGGCAAGCAGGCTCGCCACCGTATCGGCATCGAGGCCTCGGCTCGTCTTGCCGTCGGCTTCCGCTTCGCGCTTGCCATAGGCGCCAAGCTTGGGACGGCCGACCATGTCATCAATGGATTCGAGATTGCTTCTGATATGGCCGAGCCAACCGAAGAGGAAGGCGCCGCCGATGGCTTCGTTGACGATGTCGCCGAGGCCGTAGCCGGAGACGACGGCAGCCACCGGCTCGCCGATCGCATTGGCGACATTGCGGGCGAAGGCGGCTGCACCGATGGCGGAACCGCCCATTCCGGCGACGGCCAGTGCATGGACCTTTTCGCCGCCCCGCAGACGGTATTCCTCGACGCTGTCGCAAAGGGTCAGCATGGGGCCGCCCGAGGGCGGAACGATCATGATCAGGCCTTCGGAGGCAAGGCTGTCGCTGATGTAGAAGGTTTCGTCCGCCGTCAGCGCCTTGACGTCATAATAGAGGGCATCGACGCCGGTGTTGCGCAGGCGCCAGGGCTCCAGCGCGGCATTGCGGGCGGTGCGGTGGCGGACCCGCTCCGGCAGGCTGAGGGATCTTGCAAACTGGGTCAGTCCGAGGGCGAATGCTGTTTCAAACATGTCCAACTCCCGTGTTTTGCTGCGCTGCAACATATCGCGTATCGGATGATTTAGCAAATACCGGTATAATCCACGGATGTCGGGCGTCGCGTGACAGCGAGGATAGACGGTCCTGAGACGACGCGCCTTGACGGATGCCTGTTTCCGATCCGCTTTCAGAAGGTGGCGTTGGTCTGGCGCAGGGCCTCACCCGCAATCATGGCGGCGGACATGGCGACATTGATCGAGCGCTGGCCTTCGACCATGGGGATGATGACGCGGGCGTCGGCCATGTCGTGCACATGGTCGGGTACGCCGGCGCTTTCGCGGCCGAAGAGCAGGATGTCATCAGGTCTGTATTCGAAACGTGCATAGGGGACGGCGGCGCGGGTGGAGGCAAGCACCAGGCGGCGGCCTTCCTGGCGACGCCAGGCGTCGAAGCGGTCCCAGTTGACGTGGCGAACCATGACGGCGCTGGCGAGATAATCCATGCCCGCCCGCTTCAGGTTCTTGTCCGACAGCACGAAGCCGGCCGGCTCGATGATATCCACCGTCAGCGCAAGGCAGGCGGCGAGCCGGAGGATCGTACCGGTATTGCCGGGAATGTCGGGCTGATAGAGGGCGATGCGCAGGTCGGTCATGCCGGGTTTCTTACAGCAGCCGTAGCCCACACTCAAGCGGCCCGTCCCCGGAGGCGATGCCGGGATCTGGGCTGCGCGCTGTGGTGCCGGTGCAACAGTTGCGACAGAATGTCTCGGCACGCATCGGCATGGCTGGAAATTGCGACAGGGCAGGGATAGAAGAGTGGCCTGTTCAACACGCAAGCGGGAGGGCCTTCGATGGATCAATTCGGTATCATGCCTCTGCCCCGCCAGATTTTTATGGCTGCGTGACGGCGAACCAGTCGCCTCTTTTCCCAAACAGATTCATCCTGCGGCCGTAAGCGGCCTCAATCATTGACATTTCGCGCATCACGACGCCTGCATGGTTGTCTGCCCGCGCATCATTTGCTGGAGTACATCCATGTTCTCGTGGTTTGAAAACCGCCTGAATGCCTATCCGGAGGGCGAGCCGACGCTGCCGCCGAAGGGGCTCTTCGCGTTTTGCTGGCATTACACCAAGCCGGCCTGGCCATGGTTTCTGCTGCTCGGTCTCTGCTCGGGACTGATCGCGGTTGCGGAAGTGTTTCTCTACCAATTCCTCGGCAATATCGTCGACTGGCTGTCGAATGCCGATCGGGCGACCTTCCTGCAGACGGAAGGGCATACGCTGATTGCCATGGCGGCATTGCTCCTCATCGGCCTGCCGCTGATCGGCGTGGTCCATACCGTCACCATGCACCAAGTGCTGGCCGGCAATTTCCCGATGATCGCGCGCTGGCAGATGCACCGCTTCCTGCTGCGTCACTCGATGACCTTCTTCGCCAACGAGTTCGCCGGCCGCGTGTCGACCAAGGTGATGCAGACGGCGCTGTCGATCCGGGAAAGCGTGATGAAGATCATCGACGTCTTCATCTATGCGACGACCTTCTTCGTATCGATGTTGGCGCTGGTCGCCTCCGTCGACTGGCGTCTCGGCGTGCCGTTGGTGGTCTGGCTCATCATCTATGCGCTGATCCTGCGCAACTTCATTCCGAAGCTGCGCAAGCTCTCGAGCGAGCAGGCGGATGCCCGCTCAATGATGACGGGGCGGATCGTCGACAGCTATACCAATATCGGCACTGTGAAGCTGTTCTCCCATGCCGGTCGCGAGGAGACCTATGCCAAGGAGGGCATGGATGCTTTTCTCGGCACCGTGCATCGGCAGATGCGGCAGATCTCGCTCCTCAACATCTGCGTCGACATCAACAATGCCATCGTGCAGTTCGCGGTGGCCGCCCTCGGCATCTGGTTCTGGCTGAACGGCAATGTCACTGTGGGTGCAATTGCCGTGGCGATCGGGCTTTCGATGCGCATCAACGGCATGTCTCAATGGATCATGTGGGAAGTGGCCGCACTCTTCGAAAACATCGGCACGGTCTATGACGGCATGGGCATGATGACCAAGCCGCATGACATCGTCGACGAGCCGGAGGCCAAGGCGCTGGCCGCACCGAAGGGCGAGATCGTCTATGACGGCGTGCGCTTCCATTACGGCAAGCAGAAGGGCGTGATCGAGGGCTTCTCGCTGACGATCAAGGCTGGCGAAAAGGTTGGTCTCGTCGGGCGCTCCGGTGCCGGCAAGACGACGCTGATGAACCTGCTCCTGCGCTTTTACGACATCGAAAAGGGCAAGATCCTGGTCGATGGGCAGGATATCTCGCAGGTCAGCCAGGATAGCCTTCGCGCGCTTGTCGGTGTCGTCACGCAGGACACGTCGCTGCTGCACCGCTCGATCCGCGAGAACATCGCCTATGGCCGGCCGGATGCCACCGATGCCGAGGTGATCGAGGCGGCGAAGCGGGCCAATGCCTGGGAGTTCATCCAGGCACTGGCCGACCAGCAGGGCCGGACGGGTCTTGACGCGCATGTCGGCGAACGGGGCGTGAAACTGTCAGGCGGCCAGCGCCAGCGGATCGCGATCGCCCGTGTCTTCTTGAAGGACGCGCCGATCCTGATCCTCGACGAGGCGACGTCTGCGCTCGATTCCGAAGTCGAAGCGGCGATCCAGGAAAGCCTGTTCAAGCTGATCGAGGACAAGACGGTCATTGCCATTGCGCACCGTCTCTCGACCCTGACGCAGATGGACCGGTTGATCGTGCTCGACAAGGGCCGGATCGTGGAAGAGGGCACGCACCAGCAGCTGGTTCAGACCGGTGGCATCTATGCCGATCTGTGGAATCGCCAGTCCGGTGGCTTCCTGCCGGACCAGGTCGATCCGGAAGAAGAGCAGGCAAAGAAGCTGCATGCCGAAGAAGCGGCCAAAGCACTGGACGATGCCTCGGAGGAAGCGGCGGAGTGATCTCTGGCCGACCGATATCACAAAGAGCAGATGGGGGCAGGAATGCCCCCATTTTTGTTAGTTTTTTGTTTTCCATGGCAGCTCGGCTGCAAGGGGCGAGGCAAGAAATGCCCTGTGACGGGTAAGGTTTTATTGAGGGGCTGGCTGCCACGGAGGACGTAAGGGGCTTTTTGCCTCCGGACCCTTTTTCAAGCGCGGATTTCAGTCGTGAAAAAACTCAAGATCAGAATTCTCCTGCCGCTCCTTTTCGGCCTGATGGTGGTCGTCTCGCTCGTTCAGGGTGGTATCGCGATCCACTCGGTGGACAGCGTGAGCGAACAGATGGACGAGGTGGGGGGCCGTCTGGAACGCTCGCTGCAGATTGCCGAGATCGAGACCCAGCTTGGCGAGGTTCGCCGGCTGAACCTGATGACGCTCAATGCGAGCAATGCCGGCGAGAAGCGCAAGCTGGTGGACGCTTTGAATGTGGCCACCGAGGCGCTCGACGCCTCGATCGCGCGCTTCGAACCGATGATCACCATCCCTGCGGTCCGCCAGCATTTCGACGTGTTCAAGGAAAAGGTCCAGCAGTATCAGGAGCTCGGCCGGAATTTTGTCCAGCAGGCGCTGACGTCGAAACTCTACCAGGCCAAAGACACGATCGCGCAGATGGTGCCGATCGGCGGCGATGCCGGCACCGCCCTGCAGGAGATCATCGAGATCAACCGCGATGTGGCCGACAGCGTGCGCAGTGAGGGCAGGGCCGCAGCGGAAACCGCCTTTGCGCTGTCGATCACGGCCGTCATCTGCGCGGCCCTTCTGGCGCTGGTTGCCGCGGTGATCAGCATTGTGCGCATCGTTCGCCCAATTTCCGCGATCACGGCATCGATGCACGGGCTCGCAAATGGCGATACCGCGACCGAAATCCCCTTCGGCGCGCGGCATGACGAACTCGGCGAGATGGCGGCGGCAGTCGCCGTGTTCCGCACCAACGCGATCGAACGGGCACAGCTGGAGCATCAGGCCGAGGAGAACCGGTCGCTCAGCGAAAGTGAGCGGCTGGCGCGCGAGGCTCAGAAGGCCGAGGAACAGGCTCAGGTGCAGTTTGCCGTCGACCAGCTCGCCGGCGGTCTGCAGCGGTTGTCGGACGGTGATCTTGCGGTGACCATCGATCAGCGTTTCACCGACCATCTCGATGCCCTCAGGGTCAATTTCAACCAGTCCGTGGCACGCCTCCGCGAGGCCATGCAGGCGGTGAGCGACAATGCGCGTGCAATCGATGCCGGTGCCAATGAGATGCTGGCGGCCGCCGACGATCTCTCCAAACGCACCGAACAGCAGGCGGCCTCTGTCGAGGAGACGGCCGCAGCGCTTGAACAGGTGACGACGGCTGTGAAGGATTCGACCATCCGGGCCGAGCAGGCGGGCCAACTTGTCAGCCACACGCGGGATGGGGCGGAGCGTTCCGGAGAGGTGGTGCGCCGCGCGGTTGCGGCCATGCAGCAGATCGAGAAGTCGTCGTCTGAGATTTCCAACATCATCGGCGTCATCGACGAGATCGCGTTCCAGACCAACCTGCTTGCGCTCAATGCCGGCGTGGAAGCGGCGAGAGCCGGCGACGCGGGCAAGGGCTTTGCGGTTGTGGCGCAGGAGGTGCGCGAGCTTGCCCAGCGATCAGCCAGTGCCGCAAAGGAGATCAAGGGCCTGATCAACACCTCCGGCGAGCAGGTGCGAAACGGCGTCGCCCTGGTCGGCGAGACCGGCAAGGCGCTGGAGACCATCGTCAGCGAAGTGCAGGCGATCAACCAGAACGTGGCGGCAATCGTGACCTCGGCCCGCGAGCAGTCGACCGGTCTGCAGGAGATCAATATGGCGGTGAACCAGATGGATCAGGGCACGCAGAAGAATGCCGCCATGGTCGAGCAGTCGACGGCGGCATGCCATGGGCTTGCGCAACAGGCTGCGGCCTTGACGCAGCTGATGGCGCAATTCCGCACGGACGAGGGCGGGGCGCGGCGCGAGCCTTCAGGCCGTGTCGCAGCGGATGCCCCCGTGCCCCCGGCATCGGTATCGGCATCCCCGGCACGGGCACTCGGTCGCAAGGTCGCCAATGCTTTCCGGGGCAATGCCGCGCCGGTTGCTGAATGGTCCGATTTCTAAGCCTCAGGCGCGGGCCGGAGGCGGCATTTTCCAGGCGTTGGGAAAGGGAGCAGGCATGCCCCCTTTTTTCGTTTGCCGTCGTGCCAATTCACGACGCTGATCGGTTCATTCATTGAATTGGCTTGTGCCATTGCCCTACGGGCCGCTATGCGGGGTGACTTTCGATCACGCGATCACGGGGCGGCATCAGGCCGCGACTTCTCATGCTGAAATATATAGACTGGTTCTGGGCCATCCTGGCAGGTGTCCTGCTTGCCACCATGGTGACGATCAATAGCGGGCTTGCCGCCCATACGACACCGTTTACGGCCTCCTGGGTGGTGCATGGCGTGGGCGCCGTGGCCGCCTTCGTGTTGTTGATGGCCAATCTCGCCTTGGGTCGCAAGGCGGGACCTATCAGGATCGACGGGCGCACGCCGCTCTGGACCTATTTCGGCGGCGCGCCGGGCGCCTTTGCCGTGGCGCTGAGCTCGATCGCCGTGAATTCCGAGCTGGCTCTGGCCGGCGGACTTTCCCTTCTTCTCGTCGGACAGATCCTCTTCGGTCTTCTGTCGGATCAGTTCGGACTGTTCGGCACGCCGAAGCGCGGGCTGAACCGCTTCGATTTCCTGTCGGCCCTTTGCGTGATCGGCGGAAGTGCGCTTCTCATCTTCTCGAAGGGGGCCTGAATGTTCGGCGCTGTCGCAATCGCCCTTCTGGGAGGGGCTGTCGTGGGGATGAGCCGCTCGATCAACGGCCGGCTGACCATGACCAAGGGGCCCTTCGTCGCCTCGGTCTGGAACCACGCCATCGGCTTCCTGCTCCTGACGGTCTATATCGTTTTCGTCCACCGGCTAGGGTTGCCGCTTCTCGGGCAGACGCCGGCCTTCTTCTTCTTCGGCGGGGTGATCGGCGCCTTCTTCGTCGCGATCAGCTCCCATGTCTTTCCGCGCCTCGGTGCGGCGCGTTCTGGCCTTCTGATCATCGGTGCGCAGATGATCACCGGGCTTTTGATCGACTACCTGCGCGGCACGGCCGAATTCCACATCGGCCAGCCGGCAGGCGTCGCGCTGATTATCGTCGGGATTTATCTGACGCGGTTTTCCCGCTGAGGCCCAAGGGCTCGGCGAGATGGAGAATTTGTCATTTCGCAGAGCCGCCAATTGCTTTGCCATGGCGGCGAAACCGCCTATATCGCTTGGCATGTTCCAAGCAATCGCACGTCTCTTTGAAAACTGGCTGGATCCCTTCGCGCGCTCGGACGATCTGAAGCCGCCGGAGAGGACCTGGGCATTTGTCTGGTTCTATGTGCGGCAGGCGAAGTTCGCATTTCTGCTGATGGCCCTGTTCGGCGGCGCCGTCGCCATGCTGGAGGCGGGGCTGTTCTGGTTTGTCGGGCGGCTGGTCGACCTTCTGGACACGGTGCCGAAAGATGCCGGCTGGGACGGGCTGATCGGCGCGCATGGGCTCGAGGTGCTCGCCATGGCCCTGATCGTGCTGGTCGGCCGCTTTCTCGTCGTGACGATCGGGGCACTGGTCGAAGAGCAGGTGATCGTGCTCAACTTCTTCAATCTGGTGCGCTGGCAGGCGCACGTGCATGTCAGCCGTCAGTCGCTCTCCTTCTTCCAGAACGACTTTGCCGGCCGTATCGTGACCAAGGTCTGGTCTGCCGGGCAATCGACGGGCGACCTTCTGACCTCGCTCCTGCAGGTCGTCTGGTTCATGGTGATCTATACGGTCTCGACCATGGCGCTGGTCGCCCAGCTCGATTGGCGGCTCGCGGCGATCATCGGCGCCTGGGTTGTCATCTTCCTGATGCTCGCCCGTTACTTCGTGCCGAAGATCCGCAAACACGCGAAGGACACGGCGGAAGCGGCCTCGATGCTGAACGGCCGGCTGGTCGACAGCTATTCGAACATCCAGACGCTCAAGCTCTTCGGTCGGGAGCGGCAGAACGATCATTATATCCGGGCGGGCTTCGACCGTTTCCAGGACACTCTCAGGCCGTTTGCCCGGCTTTTGACCGGCGTGCGGTCTTCGCTTGCCATTCTCTCCGGCGTGATGATCCTGATGGTGGCGCTGCTGTCGGTCGATCTGTGGTTTGCCGGCGCGGTGACGGCCGGCGGCGTCGCCTTCACGCTGGGGCTGGTGCTCCGGCTCAACATGCTGCTTGGGCGGATGATGACGCAGCTCAACAGCATCATGCGCAATATCGGCACGATCCAGAATTCCGCCGAGCTGGTGGCCAAGCCGATCGGGCTCACCGATGCGCCCAATGCAACAAAGCTGGAGGTTCGTTCGCCGGAGATCCATTTCGAGGATGTCACCTTCCATTACGGCCGAAAGACAGGCGCGATCGACCATCTGACCCTCACCATCCGTCCGGGCGAAAAGGTCGGGATCGTCGGGCGGTCAGGCGCGGGCAAGTCGACGCTCGTCAATCTTCTGCTGCGCTTCTACGACCTGGAAGGCGGTCGTATCCTGATCGACGGGCAGGATATCGCCAAAGTCACCCAGGAGAGCCTGCGTTCGCAGATCGGCATGGTGACCCAGGATACCGCGCTGTTGCACCGGTCGATCCGCGACAATGTCCTCTTCGGTCGCGAAGATGCGGGCGAGGACAGGCTGATCAAGGCGGCGGAGCGGGCGGAAGCGCTCGATTTCATCCAACGGCTGGAAGACCAGCGTGGCCGCAAGGGGTTTGACGCGCATGTCGGCGAGCGGGGCGTCAAGCTTTCCGGCGGACAGCGGCAGCGCATCGCCATTGCGCGCGTCATGCTGAAGGATGCGCCGATCCTCGTGCTGGATGAGGCGACATCGGCGCTGGACAGCGAGGTGGAAGCCGCGATCCAGTCCAATCTCGACCGGTTGATGCAGGGCAAGACGGTGCTCGCCATCGCGCACCGGCTCTCGACCATCGCGGCTCTCGACCGACTGGTGGTGATGGACAAGGGGCGGATCATCGAGGAGGGGACGCATTCCGAACTGGTGGCGCTTGGCGGTCTTTATTCGGAACTCTGGGCTCGTCAGTCGGGTGGCTTCCTCGATACGCGCGCAACCGAAACGGCCGGCTGAGGTAGGGCGCGGTCCGCGCCCGTCTTGTTGCTTGACAGATGTCAGGTGAGGGCTGGCCCGCCGGGGCGTTGCCGCGGGCTCCTGTCGCGATGACGCGTGGCTATAAGCCGCATGGGGACAAAGCCAATTTATTCCGCGACATAGTGGCTCCCCAAAGGGGGAAGACTGGACAGATTGGAATATCAAGCTTAGAACGCGCCAATCTGGCGGGGAATCTATGGTCATGACATGGCCGAATTGTGATTCCCGCTGCGGGGGCAAATGCGGTTTGTCGCAGGATTGCGAAGAGGAAAAAGTGACCGTGAGCGAACACGAGACGACGACTGAACATGCGGGCGAGCCTACGCGCCGCGATTTTCTCTACATGGTGACCGGCATGGCCGGAGCGGTTGGTGCGGTTTCGGTCGCCTGGCCCTTCATCGACCAGATGCGCCCGGATGCCTCGACGCTCGCGCTCGCTTCGATCGAAGTGGACGTATCGGCGCTCGAGCCCGGCATGTCGCTGACGGTCAAGTGGCGCGGCAAGCCCGTGTTCATCCGCAACCGCACCGACAAGGAAGTCGAAGAAGGCAAGGCTGTGGCGCTCGCTGATCTCAAGGATCCGATCGCCCGCAATGCCAATATCGACCCGACGGCGGAAGCAACCGATGTCGCGCGTTCTGCCGGCGAGGGCAAGGAAAACTGGATCGTCATGATCGGTTCCTGCACCCATCTCGGCTGCGTGCCGCTCGGTCAGTCGGGCGATTTCGGTGGCTGGTTCTGTCCCTGCCACGGTTCGCACTACGATACGGCCGGCCGTATCCGCAAGGGTCCGGCGCCTGCGAACCTCGCTGTTCCGACCTATGGCTTCGTTTCCGATACTGTGATCAAGATCGGCTGAGGGGATAAGACAAGATGAGTGGCCATTCCAGTTACCAGCCGTCCACCGGCGTTGAAAAATGGATCGACGCGCGCCTGCCGCTGCCGCGCCTGGTCTATGACAGCTTCGTTGCCTATCCGGTTCCCCGCAACCTGAACTATGCTTACACCTTCGGCGCCATGCTCTCCGTGATGCTGGTGGTGCAGATCCTGACCGGCGTCGTGCTGGCCATGCACTATGCCGCCGAAACGACGGTTGCCTTCAACTCCGTCGAAAAGATCATGCGCGACGTCAACCATGGTTGGCTCCTGCGCTACATGCATGCCAACGGCGCATCCTTCTTCTTCATCGCCGTTTATCTGCACATCGCCCGTGGTCTTTACTACGGTTCGTACAAGGCGCCCCGCGAAATCCTCTGGATCCTCGGCGTGGTGATCTTCCTCCTGATGATGGCGACAGCCTTCATGGGTTACGTTCTGCCCTGGGGCCAGATGTCCTTCTGGGGCGCGACCGTCATCACCGGCTTCTTCACCGCCTTCCCCTGGGTTGGCGAGTGGATCCAGCAGTTCCTGCTCGGTGGCTTTGCCGTCGACAACCCGACGCTGAACCGCTTCTTCGCGCTGCACTACCTGCTGCCGTTCATGATCGCCGGCGTCGTCATCCTGCACGTCTGGGCCCTGCACGTGACCGGTCAGACCAACCCGACCGGCGTGGAAGTCAAGTCCAAGACGGACACCGTTCCGTTCACGCCTTATGCCACGCTCAAGGATGCCTTCGGCGTGTCGGTCTTCCTGCTGGTCTTCGCCTGGTTCGTCTTCTACATGCCGAACTATCTCGGCCATCCGGACAACTACATCCCGGCTGACGCCCTGAAGACCCCGGCGCATATCGTTCCGGAATGGTACTTCCTGCCCTTCTACGCCATGCTGCGCGCCATCACCTTCAATGTCGGCCCGATCGACTCGAAGCTCGGTGGCGTTCTCGTGATGTTCGGTGCGATCATCGTGCTGTTCTTCCTGCCCTGGCTCGACACCTCGAAGGTTCGCTCGGCCGTGTACCGTCCCTGGTACAAGCTGTTCTTCTGGCTCTTCGTGGTCAACTCGATCATCCTCGGCTGGCTCGGCGCCATGCCGGCGGAAGGCACGGGCCTGTTCGGCCTCCTGTTCCGCGGCGAATTCGTCGGCAACTATGTCGGCTACTCGCAGCTCGGAACGGCCTACTACTTCGGGTTCTTCCTCGTGATCATGCCGCTTCTTGGTCTGTTCGAGACGCCGAAGCGCATCCCGAACTCGATCACCGAAGCTGTTCTCGAAAAGAGCGGCAAGTCTGCTGCTGTCCAAGCCTGATTGCGCGAGAGAGGGAAACAAGAACAATGAAGAAGCTTCTCACGAGCATCGCGCTCATTGCTTCGATGGCCGGCTTTGCCGGCCTGGCCTCGGCCGCAGAAGAGGGCTCTGCCCTCGAACATGCGGTCGAACATGCGGCCAAGAGCGGTCACTATCCGATCCTGAAGCCGAAGGAAATCGACTGGAGCTTCGGCGGCCCGTTCGGCACCTATGACAAGGGTCAGCTGCAGCGCGGGTTGAAGATCTACAAGGAAGTCTGTTCTGCCTGCCACTCGATGAAGCTGGTGTCCTTCCGCACGCTGGAAGAGCTGGGTTACTCGGAAGAGCAGGTGAAGGCATTCGCCGGCGAATACGAAGTGCAGGACGGCCCGAACGCCGACGGTGAAATGTACACCCGCAAGGCCGTGCCTTCCGATTACTTCCCGTCGCCGTTCCCGAACAAGGAAGCGGCTGCGGCTGCCAACAACGGCGCTGCTCCGCCGGACTTCTCGCTGATCGCCAAGGCGCGCGGCGTGACCCGCGGCTTCCCGCAGTTCGTCTTCGACATCTTCACCCAGTATCAGCAGGGCGGCCCGGATTACATCCATGCGCTGCTCACCGGATACCAGGAGCCGCCGGAAGGCGTGACCGTTGCCGAAGGTACGCATTTCAACCCGTACTTCATGAGTGCTGCTGCCCTTGCGATGGCGCCGCCGCTTTCGGATGGTCAGGTGACCTATGACGATGGCACGCCGGAGACGCTGGACCAGTACTCGCAGGACGTCGCGGCGTTCCTGATGTGGACGGCCGAGCCGCATCTCGAAGAGCGCAAGCGCATGGGCTTCATGGTCATGGTCTTCCTCGCCATCTTCACGGCGCTGATCTACCTGACCAAGAAGTCGGTCTATGCGAACAAGGAACACTGATCGGACACGATCGGTCGCGTTTGAAAAAGGCGGTCTTCGGACCGCCTTTTTTGTTGGGAGGGCCTTGCCGATCTTGGTATGGTCCGAGCAACTCCTTCTTCTCCGACATTCGGATACTCTATGACAAAGATTTCTTCTGAACTGGCCGACTCCATCCGCTCCATTCCCGATTATCCCAAGCCCGGGATCATTTTTCGCGACATCACGACGTTGCTCGGCGATGCGCGGGCGTTTCGCCGGGCGATCGATGAGCTGGTGCAGCCCTATGCGGGCCTGAAGATCGACAAGATCGCCGGCATGGAAGCGCGGGGTTTCATTCTCGGCGGGGCCGTCGCCCACCAGTTGTCTGCCGGCTTCGTGCCGATCCGCAAGAAGGGCAAGCTGCCGCATGAGACGGTGCGGATCGCCTACAGCCTGGAATATGGCGTGGACGAGATGGAAATTCACATGGATGCGGTGAAGCCGGGGGAGAAGGTGATCCTCGTCGATGACCTGATTGCGACCGGTGGCACGGCCGTGGGTGCGGTGCAGCTGCTGCGGCAGATCGGGGCGGATGTCGTCTCGGCCTGCTTCGTCATCGATCTGCCGGAGCTCGGCGGTCGCAAGAAGCTCGAGGCGCTCGGCGTCGAGGTTCGCACGCTGGTGGAATTCGAGGGGCACTGAGCCCCCCGAGTTGATCAGCCGGCGAGAGCTTTGGCGATGTCGTCGGCAAGCTCCGACGGTGCCGTGCGGGGCGAAAAGCGGGCGATCGGCTGACCGTCGCGACTGACGAGGAATTTTGCAAAATTCCAGCCGATCTCGGTGCCCTGTTCTGCGCCCGGTGTTTCCGCCTTCAGGTAAGCGTAGAGCGGATGGGTCTCGTCACCGTTCACCTCGATCTTGGAAAAGAGCGGGAAGGTGACGGCGAACTGGGTTTCGCAGAAGAGGGCGATTTCCTTTTCCGTGCCGGGCTCCTGGGCGCCGAACTGGTTGCAGGGGAAGCCGAGGACCACGAGATCGGGATTGGCCTTGTAGAGGGCTTCCAGGCCTTCGTATTGCGGGGTGAGGCCACAGGCGCTGGCGGTGTTGACGATCAGCAGCACCTTTCCGGCATAGTCCTTCAGGCTGCGCTCCGTGCCGTCGATGGCGGTCATGGTGAAATCGTGGACGCTCATGGCTGTTGCTCCTCGTCGGGGAAAAATTCAATCAGGTTGCTCTTGAAGCGAAGAACCGTCTCGCCGTTCTGGTTGACGCCTTCGGACAGGGCTGCATTCAGGATATAGCGGTGCCGTCCCTGGACGGTGCGGCTGTCGATCGGCGTCATGAAGAAGGTGATCGTGTCGCCGACAAAGACGGGTTTCAGCCATTGCAGCTCGGCAAAGCCGGGCGATGGGCCAAGCTTCGGCGGGGCGATGCCTTCGGCCTCCAGGCGCTTGACCTCGTCTCCGATGAAACCGATGAAGCTCTTCATCCAGTTGGCGCAGGTGTGCCAGCCGGAGGCGCAGAGCGCACCGAAGACGTAGGTCTTGGCCGCTTCCGCATCGACATGGAAGGGCTGGGGATCGAATTTTTCGGCAAAGCGGATGATATCTTCGGCGGTGAAGGTGACCGAGCCGAGTTCGAGGCGGGTGCCGGCGGGATAGAGGTCGAGCATTCTCATGCGCTCACCTCCGTCGTCTCGCGGCGGCGGACCATGACGGCATTGCGGGCCTTCAGCACCGTTTCTCCGCGCTGGTTGTGCAGTTCATGGCCGAAGGTGACGATGCCGAGATGCGGGCGCGAGCGCATCAGGCGGACCTCCTCGACAACGGACTGACCCGAGAGCGTGTCGCCTGCGAGCACGGGCTTGCGCCACTGCATGAATTCGATGCCGGGGGCTCCCTCGGAAGCGGCTTTCAGCACATAGGCGTCGATCATCAGGCGCATGAAGAGACTGGAGGTGTGCCAGCCGGACGCCGACAGGCCGCCGAGGATGCTGGCTCTACCGGCGTCTTCGGAGAGATGCATGGGCTGCGGGTCGAATTCGGTGGCGAATTCGATGATCTCCTCGGCGGTCACCAGACGCGGTCCGAGCGCGAAGCTTCGGCCCTGCGTAAAGTCCTCGTAGTGAAGCTTTTCTGTCTCCATGCAGCATGTTCTCCAATGCCTTGCCAGTCGCTATGGTCATAAGCGGGAATCGTGAGGTGGTCCATGGCAGGTTGGGCAGATCAGGCCGGCTTTCTGGCTGGCATCGACGATGCGGCGCGGCGCGAGCTTGAGGCGTTGAAGCCGATGCATGTGCCCCAGCGCACGACGCTGTTTCGGCCGGGGGATGCCGCGCAGGCCTTCGTCATCCTGCTGTCGGGCAGAATCGGCGTCTATCTCACCGGCCGCAACGGGCGGGAGCTGCTGCTCTATTCGGTGACGCCCGGCGAGACCTGCGTGCAGACGACGCTCGGGGTTCTCGGCGGCGCGCTCTATACGGGCGAGGCGGTGGCCGAGAGCGATCTCGTTGCCGTGATGGTGCCGCCCGCCCTTGTGGAGCGGCTCATTGCGAATTCCGTCGGCTTCCGGCACTTCGTCTTCAAAGCCTTTGCCGACCGCTTGGGTGACCTGATGTTCGTGCTGGAGCAGGTGGCCTTCGTGAAGGTGGAGCAGCGGCTGGCGCATGCGCTTCTCGAGCGTGCGGACGGGGACGGGCGGGTGGCCCTGACGCATCAGGAACTGGCCGTGGTGATCGGTACGGCGCGCGAGGTGGTGTCGCGGCGGCTGGAGGCGCTTGCGTCCAAAGGCGTGGTTGAAAACGAGCGCGGGGAGATCCGGATCATCGATCGTGGCGAAGTGTCCCGCATGGCGAAGGCCGGTGACGGCCAGGACTTTGCAAACCGCGTGACTTAGTCACCGACGCCAGCTGCGGCGGGCCTTATGCTCGGCTCATTGCTGCGCAAATCGGAGGGAAAACCATGTTTGCCAAGAATGTCGGATCGGTGGATCGCATGCTGCGGATCATCGTCGGCCTCATCCTCTTGTCCCTGTTCTTCATCTATCCGGGTGCCTGGTGGCGATATTACACGCTGATCGGCGTCGTGCCGCTCCTGACCGGCCTGATGTCGACCTGCCCGCTCTATTCGATCCCTGGCCTCTCGACCTGCCCGGCAAAGCGGGTCTGAAACGGACTTCCGCGTCTCCTGAAAAGCGAAAGGCCGCGAGGGTATCGCGGCCTTTCGTGTTTCTGCGTGTCGACCTTACGTGTTGAAACGGAAGTGGATGACGTCGCCGTCATGCACGACATATTCCTTGCCTTCGTCGCGGCCCTTGCCGGCTTCCTTGGCGCCGACTTCGCCCTTGTAGGCGATGTAGTCGTCATAGGAGATGGTGAAGGCGCGGATGAAGCCGCGTTCGAAATCGGTGTGGATGACGCCGGCGGCGGCAGGGGCCTTGGTGCCACGGACGATCGTCCAGGCGCGGCATTCCTTCGGGCCGACGGTAAAGTAAGTGATCAGGTCGAGCAGGTGGTAACCGGCCCGGATCAGGCGGTCGAGGCCGGCTTCGTCGAGGCCGAGTGCCGAGAGGAATTCGGTCGCTTCCTCTTCCGGCAGCTGGGCAACTTCGGCTTCGATGGCAGCCGAGATGATGACGCATTCGGCGCCCTGTTCGGCGGCCATCTTGGCGACGGCTTCAGTGTGCTTGTTGCCGGTCGCGGCGTCACCCTCGGCGACGTTGCAGACATAGAGGACCGGATGCGAGGTCAGAAGGTTCAGGCCCTTCAGGATCTCGATTTCTTCCGGTGCCAGCGTCTTCAAGAGAAGGCGGGCAGGCTTGCCGTCCTGCAGGAGCTTGACGACCTGTTCCATGATCGGCAGCTGGGCGACCGAATCCTTGTCCTTGGAGGCGGCGCGCTTGCGGGTCTGCTCGACGCGGCGTTCCAGGCTTTCGAGGTCGGCGAGCATCAGCTCGGTTTCGATCGTGTCGGCATCACCCACCGGGTCGATCTTGCCTTCGACATGGGTGATGTCATCATCTTCGAAGCAGCGCAGTACATGGACCACGGCATCGACTTCGCGGATGTTGGCGAGGAACTTGTTGCCGAGGCCTTCGCCCTTCGAGGCGCCCCGCACGAGGCCGGCGATGTCGACGAAGGAGATACGGGTCGGGATGATTTCCTTGGAGCCGGCGATGTCGGCCAGCTTCTTCATGCGCGGATCGGGAACGGCCACTTCACCGGTGTTCGGCTCGATCGTGCAGAAGGGATAATTGGCTGCCTGGGCTGCCGCCGTCTTGGTCAGCGCGTTGAAGAGGGTGGACTTTCCGACATTCGGAAGCCCGACGATACCGCATTTGAAGCCCATGGCTCTGAATACCTGCTCGGGATGGATTTTCGTTGTCCACGCCTATGGGGTATAGGAGGGACATGGTCAAGTGTTGCGGCCCGGAGAGGGCCTGAAGTTGCCGGAGGATCTATGGCGAAGGATACGGTGCTGGCGCCCAAGACCGACACGAAGCCGAAGGTGGAGAAGCCACGGCTCTACAAGGTCATCCTGCACAATGACGACTATACGCCGCGCGAATTCGTCACCATCGTCCTGAAAGTGGTGTTCCGGATGAGCGAGGAGACGGGAAACCGCGTCATGCTCACGGCCCACCGCTTCGGTTCGGCCGTGGTCGTGGTGTGCACCCGCGAAATTGCCGAGACGAAGATCACCGAGGCGATGGATCTCGCCAAGGAGGCGGGCATGCCGCTGTTGTTTACGGCCGAACCAGAGGAGTGAGCGGCGTGTCCGACCTGTCCCGACAAACAGATTGGAACTCGGTCCGCCGCATGATGAATGCGGCGATCGACTTTTGCGAACAGGTGGAAGCTCTCGGTTATGGCGAGCGTGATCGCGATGCCGCGACGGACGTGAATGGTCAGACGGTCAGTGCGCAGGACGTGCTCACCAGCGCATGGACCTATCCAGAAACCATGCGCTACGCCATCATCCGCCAAAGACACGACGCGGCGGATGACCTTGCATATGTGCCGGAGACCGCGCGCGTGCTTCAGGCGATGGCGGCTGCATGTGCTGAATTATGTGGTGCGAGACCCGGAACGTCAGAGGCGGTCAGGGTCCCGGAGTTGCTACAATGGTTCGAAACGCATGCGCCACAGACGCTCAAGACGGCGTTGGCATCCCGTCGCGGCGAATGAAGCAGCCCGTGATGTCGCAGGATCAGGCCGGGATGCGCGCGATCACCTTGATTTCAAAATCGAAGCCGGCGAGCCAGTTGACGCCGATTGCCGTCCAGTTGGGGTAAGGCGGGGCGGGGAAGATCTCCGACTTGACCTTCATGATCGTCCCGAACTGATTTTCCGGGTCGGTGTGAAAACTGGTGACGTCGACGAGATCGGCAAGGGTGCAGCCTGCGGCGGCAAGGGTGGCTTCGAGATTGGAGAAGGCGAGGCGCACCTGGGTTTCGAAGTCGGGCTCTGGCGAGCCGTCAGGGCGGCTGCCGACCTGGCCGGAGACGAAGAGGAGGTCGCCGGTGCGGATTGCTGCGGAATAGCCGTGCTCTTCGTAAAGGGCGTGGCGGTTTGCAGGGAAGACGGGCTGCGGTCTGGTCATGGGTGTCCTTTCGGCATGCGATCTCGTTCCGCCCGGATGTCGGGTCGGTGACGTGCCGCTTGGCGGATCTGCAAATATTTCATATACGGTGCGTATGTAGAATTATTCGCATACGAGTCGTATGTCAATCTCACATACGCCGCGTATGTGAATTATGGGGGATGCCTTGAAACGTAGTCGCTCGGAAAGCATGGAGGAAAATCGTGGCAAGCTGATCGCAGCTGCGCGCAAAGCCTTTGCCGAAAACGGCTATGCGGCTGCGTCCATGGATGCGCTCACAGCGGAAGCCGGCCTCACGCGCGGGGCGCTCTACCACAATTTCGGCGACAAGCGTGGGCTGTTTGCCGCCGTTGTCAATCAGATCGATACAGCAATGGCCGAGCGTGCCAAGGCGCGGGCCGCTGCGGCTGGCGAGGGGTGGGAAGCGCTGCTGGCCGAGGGGGCCGCCTATATCGAGATGGCACTCGATCCGGAGGTGCAGCGCATCGTGCTGCTGGACGGTCCGGCGGTGCTCGGCGATCCCTCACAATGGCCGAGCCAGAACAGCTGCCTGAAGGTGACGCGGCAGGCAATCGAGCAGCTTCAGGCGGATGGAATCCTGAAACCGGTGGATGCGGAAGCGGCTGCGCGCCTGATCAGTGGGGCAGCGCTCAATGCGGCGATGTGGATTGCGGCAAGCGACGAGCCGGAGACGGTGCTGCCGAAGGCGCAGGACGCGTTTCGCCTGCTGGTGGACGGTTTGCTGGCGCGCCCCTGAGGCTGAGGGTCAGCGCCGGGCAAGCACCGCCTTCAATCCTCCTTCGGCCCGAACAGCTTCTTCAGCATATCCGCCATCGGCCCCGTTTCCGGCAGTTTCTTCGGCTGCTGCATGTTGCCGCGCGCCTGGCGGATGTGGGACTGGCCTGCGGGTTTGGTGGGCTTGGGCGCCTTGGCTGGCTTGTCGTCATCGGGCTTTGAGCCGGTGGCGAGCGCCAGCTTGTTGAGGAGTTGCGACTCCTCGCCCTTCACCAGCATGTCGGCATTGTCGGCGAGCGCTTCGAGCAGCGGATCGAGCCATTCGGCGTCGAGCTTGCCGAAGTCGCCAAGCACATGGCCCTGGACGCGCGACTTGTCGCCGGGATGGCCGATGCCGAGGCGCAGGCGCCGATAATTCTGGCCGCAATGGGCGTCGAGCGATTTGATGCCGTTGTGGCCGCCATGGCCGCCGCCGGTCTTGATGCGGGCCTTGCCGGGGAGCAGATCGAGTTCGTCATAGATTGCGGTGATCGCTTCCGGGCCGAGCTTGTAGAAGCGCATGGCCTCGCCGACGCTTTCGCCCGACAGGTTCATGAAGGTCTGAGGCTTGATCAGCAGCACCTTTTCACCGGCGATCGTGCCTTCGGAAATCTCCGCCTTGAACTTTTTCGCCCAAGGCGAAAAGCCGTGGCGCTGCTTGATGGTGTCCACGGCCATGAAGCCGATATTGTGGCGGTTGCGCTCGTATTTCGACCCGGGATTGCCGAGCCCTGCCAGGATGATCATCGTTTGTCCCGTTTCTCAGACCTGGGCCTTCCCCACCGCGAAACGAGGCCGATGTCAAGGCTTGGCGGCCTGTTCCGGCAGTTTTGCCTTGTCGAGGCCGTAGCTCGCGAGGATCTTTGCCTGGGTGCCGTCAGCGATCAGGGCATCGAGGGCGGCCTGCATTCTCAGCCGCAGGTCCTCGGGAAAATCGGGATGGCAGGCGAGCGAAAACTTCTGCTCGGTGAAGATGAACTTGAACTCGATCGGTTCCCCGGCCTTCTCCAGGACGACGTAATGCTGTTCGTCCAGCGGCATCAGGTCGATGCGGCCGCTCTGGAGCTTCTTCAAGTTGAGTTTGATGTCGCTCGCCAGGTCGATCTTGGCAAAACCGAGTTCTTCGAGAAGGGTTTCCGTGTAGTCGTCGCGCTGCGTGCCGACGGTGTAGGCCTTGGCTTCCTCGACATTCTTCACATCGACGCCGCCGCCCTTGCGGCCGATCATCAGATTGCGGCCGATGGCGAGAGGTTCGATCCAGACGAAACGGCCGTCCCGTTCGGGGATGTGGGCGGTGGTGAAGACGCAATGAAGGGGAGTGGTCTCGGCCAGTGCGATCGCGCGCGCCCAGGGCATCATGTCGATGGAATAGGGAACGCCGATCTGTTTCATCATCAGGAGGATCTGGTCATAACCAGCGCCCTTGATCTGATCACCCTCGCGGAAATTGTAGGGCGGGTAGTCTTCCGTGGTGAAATGAACGGCTTCTGCGGCGGCGACCGGCGCGGCCACAAGGGACAACAGGACAGCGAGCATTTTCATGGCGGTTCCCTCCTTGGCGGCGTTCAGCGTGCCGATACCTTCAAACTGCGGGTTTGCGGCATCCTGCTTTCATCGATCAGTGTGGCAACGGCCTGGGGGCGGGCGAAGAAATAACCCTGGCCGTAATCGACGCCGAAATCTGCCAGGATCCGGCGCTGTTCTTCCGTTTCGATGCCTTCGGCGACGACGGTGCATTCCATCTTGTGCGAGATGGCGGTGATGCCTTCGACGAGCATGCGGCTCTTGTGGCGCAGTTCGGGGTTCTCGTCGGCGAGCGCGCGGATGAAGGACTGGTCGATCTTCACGATGTCGACGGGAAAACGGTTCAGGTAGCTGAGCGAGGAATAACCCGTGCCGAAATCATCAAGCGCGAGGCGATAGCCGTAGCGATTGAATTCGTCGAGGATGGTGCGGATCTGCGGGTTGTCATGCAGCAGCGTCGCCTCGGTGATCTCGATCACGATCCGCTTTGGCGCGATGCCGTATTCGGTCGTGAGGGCTGCGAGGCGCACGGGCAGCGAGGGGTCGAACTGCAGCGGCGAGAAGTTGACGGCGAGATAGGCGTCATGGTTGCCGGACGCGTCGCTGAGGCGGGCGAGATTGGCGAGTGCCTTTTCGAGGATCTGGCCACCAAGCCGGGTGATCGCGCCGGTTTCCTCGGCAACAGCGATCAGCGGGGCAGGGGGCATGATGCCATGTTCCGGATGGACGAGGCGCATCAGGGCCTCGTATCCGACGACACGGCCGGTCTCGACCTGCACGATGGGCTGGAAGAAGGCATCGAACCAGCCCTGGGCGAGGCCCTCTTCGATATCGTGCTCGATCTCGGCGCGCTGGCGGGTGTGGTCCTGGAGCTGCGGATCGTAGAACTGGGCACCGTTCTTGCCGTCGCGCTTCTTGCTGTACATCGCCATATCGGACTTTTGCAGCAGCTCGGCCGCATTGCAGGCGTGGCGCGGGTAGAGCGCGATGCCGATGCTGGCGCTGAGCCGGACGCTGGCGCCCTCGATGACCATCGGATCGCCGAAGACGTCGCAGAGCCTGCCGCTGAGATCCTGGGCGAGGGACTCGACGTGTCTGGCGCGCACGAGGATGGCAAATTCATCACCGCCGAGACGGGCGGCGGTCGCGCCTTGCGGAAGGAGAGCGTTCATGTGCTCGACAAAGGCGCAGAGCACCTGGTCGCCGGCCTGGTGGCCGAGATTGTCGTTGATCCACTTGAAGCGGTCGAGGTCGACGAAGATGCAGGCCAGTTCCTCGCCCGCCAAATCCGTCGCGCGGATTTCTCGGTCAAGCGCGATTTCAAAGCCCTGCCGGTTGCTGAGGCCCGTCAGATGGTCGGTGATGGCCTGGCGGTGGTTGCGCTCTTCCGATTGCTTCAGCGCTGTCACGTCGGTCATGACGCTGAGCGACAAAGCCTCGGTCTCGCCTTCGGACTCGCGGCTGGATTCGGCAATGAGGACGTCCATGATGCGGCCGTCTTCGCAAACGAACTGGGTCGTTGCTTCCTGCACGCCGGCAATCGAGCGGGTCTTCTTGCGATCGGTATAGGCGTCCTGGGCGGCGGGAGGCACCAGTTCGATGAAGCGGCGGCCGACGATCTCGTGACGTTTGTAGCCGGTCGCCAGAAGCCAGTAATCGCTGACGCCGGTGATGCGGTCCTCCTCGTCGAGCGAGAACAACATGGCCGGGGTTGTGTTGTAGATGTCGGTGGAGCGGCGATGGGCAAGCTTGAGTTCGCTCTCTTCCCGCTCCAGCTTGATCTGCATGGCATTGAAGCTGCGGGCGAGGCGGCCGATTTCGTCGTTCGACTGCCAGTCGACGTGATGGCGGGAGCCGAGCTGACGGGTGGCTTCGATGGCGGCGGTCAGCTTCAGGAGCGGCTTCATCACCATGATCCGGTTGCCGATGACGGCCGCGCCCACCACGCCGATGACGGCCAGCATGAAGATGCCGATCAGCAGAACCTCGGCCTGACGCAGGGAGGAGAACATGCCTATGCGGCTGTAGTAGAGCGTGATCGTGCCGACGAGCTTCGGCCCCTCCATCGCGCGGTAGTAGATTTCGCGGCTGATGCTCTCCAGCCCGTTCTTCGGCCACTTCGGTAGCGCCGGCATGGAAACCGCGATGTCGCCGGACAGGTCCTTGACGGTGACCCGGCTGATCATGCCGTTGGAGACGATGGTGGCGGTGATCTGCTCGACGCTTTCGCGGTCGAAGTCCCAGAGCGGCTTGGCCAGGGCCTGGGCATTGGCGGCAATCACGACGTCGAGATTCTGCTGCAGTTCGCGCGACGCGCGATCAGTCGCCAGCGACAGAAACAGACCGAAGAGCGGAACGACCAGAATGAAGATCGTGGTCGCGACGATCGCCAGGAAGCGGCTTTCGACCGAACGGGTCATCGCGATCCAGACTCAACCGCGAAACGACGTTGCGACATGCTCATGACAGGCTCCCACGCGCAGAGATTGAATGCGCACGGTTGCATGAAACCGTTTAAATCTGACTAAGGAAAGTTGTGACATTTTCCTTGGTTTCAAAAGAAACCAATGAAAAACCCACCCCCTTGCAGGGATGGGTTCTCGATTGTCACCGTTGCCTGATATCAGGCTTCGGCAGCTTCTTCTTCCATGCCGCCAGCCGGAGCGACGATCGTGGCGATGGTGAAATCGCGATCGGCGATGACCGGGGTCACGCCCTTCGGCAGCTTCACGGCCGAGATATGCACGCTGTCGCCGACCTTGAGGCCAGCGAGGTCAACGGTGATCGCTTCCGGAATGTCGGAAGCCGGGCAGTGCAGTTCAACTTCGTGGCGAACGATGTTGAGAACGGCGCCGGTCTTGATGGCCGACTTCTCTTCATTGATGAAGTGAACCGGAACCTGAACCGAAACCTGGCTGTTTGCCGAGACGCGCAGGAAGTCGACATGCATCGTGAAGTCACGAACGACGTCGAGCTGGTAGTCCTTCGGCAGGACGCGGATCTTCTCGCCGTTGACGTCGATGACGGCAACGGTGGTCAGGAAACCGCCTGCGTGGATGCGCTTGGTGATCTCGTTGGTGTTGATCGAGATCGAAATCGGGGCCTGCTTGTCACCATAGATGACAGCCGGAATCAAACCGTTGCGGCGAAGTTCGCGGGAGGACCCCTTACCTACCCGTTCGCGTGCTACGGCCTTGAGCTCGTAAGTAGCGTGGCTCATGGCTTTACCTTTCAAGTTACTGGAGAGCCCTGGCGGTGCATTCTGCCGATGCCAGGACCGGAGACCGTTGCCGGTCCCATCCGCATTGCCTCCAAGGGTGTCTGCGCGGATCGGGCGCCTATAGACCAGATGATGCGGAATGGCAAGGTTTGCCGGCGAAAAGGCATGCTCGCCTGATCGTGATCGCGATCTAGCGCTCGGAAGGGCGGGTGGCAAGTTGGTAACCATCCGGGGCAAGCATTTGGAAATTGACGAATGTTAGGAAATGCAAAGCTGCTCCCTCCATCCGGTCATGTCCCATGTTCCAAGTCCTCACCTGCATCGCGGTCGATCATTCACCAATTTCCCTGGTGGCAGCCGTCAGCGTCTGTGTCTTCGGTTCGCTGCTCACGATGCGGCTTTTCGGTCGCGTCCGCAACACGCGGGGGATCACGCGGGCGAGCTGGATCACCCTGACCAGCGTGATTGCCGGTTGTTCGATCTGGACGACGCATTTCGTCGCCATGATGGGCTACCGCACCGGCGTGGTCGCCGGTTATGCCCCGACGGCCACTCTGCTCTCGCTGGTTCTGGCGATCACCGTTACCGGGATTGGTTTGACGATCGCGGCCATGACGCAGCGAAGCCTGCTGATCGAAGCGGGCGGTTTCCTCGTCGGCCTCGGGATCGCCGCCATGCATTATGTCGGTATGTCCGGCTATCAGGTGCAGGGACACCTGGACGTGGATCAAACGTATGTCGCCACATCGCTGGCCTTCGGCGCCTTCTTCGGGGCCCTGGCCACCAGCAGGGTCGCACGGCCGGTGACGCGGTTCTGTCGCTATGGCGGTGGGGTGGCGCTCATCTTCGCCATCGCCACGACGCATTTCATCGGCATGACCGGCGTGACGCTGGTTCAGGATCCCATGGCGGCCATGCCGGCCAACATCCTGCCTGAAAGCCTGATGACACTCGTGCTGATGCTGGTCACCGTGATGATTCTCGCCATTGGCTCGATGACCTACGTGATCGACCGGCAGACGTCGAAATCGGCACTTGAGCGGTATCGGCACCTGTCCCTGCACGACGCCCTGACCGGCCTTCCCAACCGTTCTGCCTTCCTTGAGCGTGTGGCGCACCTGATGGAGCGGCCCGACGCCCGGAATGCGCGGATTTATGTCCTGTCCTTCGATCTCGACCGGTTCAAGGAGATCAACGACGTTCATGGCCATGCTGCCGGAGACCAGGTATTGCGCGTGGCCGCTGAGCGGATGAATGCACAGATGGGCGAGGGGGACTTCGTCGCGCGCATCGGTGGTGACGAATTCGTGGCGGTCTCGTCGCGGCTCTTTACCCATGCCGAGGCGGAAAAGCTGGCACAGCGCATCATCACCGACCTGAGTGCACCGATCGTGTGGGAGGGGTTGACGCTGTCGATCGGCAGCAGCATCGGCATTGCCGTCTTTCCCGATGGCGCGGAGAATGTGGACGACCTGCTCGCCCAGGCGGATGTCGCGATGTACCGCGCCAAGGCGACGGGATCGAACAATGTCTGCTTTTACGATATCTCGATGGACCAGGCGGCGCGGGCGCGCAGTGCCCTTGCCATGGATATGCGCCACGGCCTCATGCATGGCGAATTCGAACTCTATTTCCAGCGGCAGAACGATACCCAGTCCGGCAAGGTTGTCGGGTTCGAGGTCCTGTTGCGCTGGACGCATCCGATGCGCGGTATGGTCTCTCCCGTCGACTTCATTCCGATTGCCGAGCGGACGGGATTCATCATGGAACTCGGCGACTGGGTGTTGCGGCAGGCCTGCCTGGAGGCCGTGCAATGGCGCAACCCGCTCTGCATCGCCGTCAATGTCGCGCCCAAGCAGCTTGCCAATCCGGCCTTTCCGCAGCGCGTGCGGGACATCCTCACCGAAACCGGTCTTCCCGCCGAGCGGCTGGAACTGGAAATCACCGAATCCGGCATCATTGCCGACCAGCAGCATGCGCTGAACATCATTCGCCAGCTCAAGTCCTTCGGGGTGAAGATCGCCATGGACGACTACGGAACCGGTTATTCGTCGCTGTCGACGCTGCAGCTCTTCCCCTTCGACAAGATCAAGATCGACCGCGCCTTCATCGACAACGTGGCAGAAAACCGCCAGTCGGCAGCGATCGTGCGCTCGACGCTGATCCTCGCCCAGAGCCTCGATATTCCGGTGCTGGCAGAAGGGGTCGAAAATGCCGACCACCTGAAATTCCTGCAGGACGAGGGCTGTGCCCAGGTTCAAGGCTATCTCTATGGTCGGCCAGCGCCGTTGTCGCAGCTTCAGGATGTCGTCAACGGTCAACCCGCTGACACAACGCCTGGCCCGGAAGCTCCTGCATCGGCCACACGGACACTCGCGGCCTGATCCTTCCACGGTCCTGACAAGTGTCGCAAAACTGCGCCACCTGAAAGACGTGAATTTTCGGACGCCAGTTGCCGCAGATCGCAGCGGATTGCATGCGCGTGCGGAAAGCGCATACTGGGCGATGCGCTTTGGGAGGAGCCGATGTCACAGGAACTGAGCCATTCCGATCTCGTCTACTCGACCGCACGACAAGCCTCTGCGGCCGTGACATCGCCCGTTGCCGCCTCATGGCGCCGCTGCCTCACCCTGCATCACCTGCAGCCGGAGGCCGCAGCACTGCCGATGCAGGTCGAGGACAAGCGGTTTCGCGAGGCGCGCGAGAAGATGGAGCGGCTGATCGGCAATGCGACCGATGAAGTCGACCGGCTCTACCAGATGATCGGGCGCTCGGGTTGCTGCATCGTGCTGGCCGACGCCGAGGGGATCGTCGTGGATCGGCGCGGCGCACCCGGCGACGACGCCGATTTCCGCAGGCTCGGGCTCTGGCAGCAGAATGTCTGGAGCGAGGCGAGCGCCGGAACCAACGGGATCGGTACGGCGCTGGCGGATGAACGGTCCGTCATCATTCATCGCGACCAGCATTTCATGAGTGCGAATATCGGGCTCTCCTGCGCCACGGCCCCGATCCGAGACCATCTCGGCCGGGTGACGGCAGCGCTTGATGTTTCCACCTGCCGCAGCGATGTCAACGACATGACGCTTGCGGTTCTCTCCCAGGCTGTCCGGGATGCGGCGGCGCGGGTCGAGTGCAATCTCTTCCGCAGCGCCTATGCCGGTGCCCGCATCATCGTGGTGCCGCAGGCCAATACGGTGGCGGCCCTGATCGCCGTCGACGGCGACGACATCATCCTTGGGGCGACGAAATCCGCCCGGATGGCGCTGAAGCTCGATGACCGGATGATCGCTCAGGGGCTCCCGGCGGCCGACGCGCTGCGGGAAGCCCGCGGTGAAGCCAGCGGCGATCTCGATGACGCGGAGCGGGCGGCGATCCGTCGCGTGCTGTCCCGGGCTCAAGGCAATGTCTCGCTTGCCGCCCAGATGCTCGGCATCAGCCGCGCGACGCTGCACCGGAAGCTGAAGCGTTTCCAGATCCAATAGCATGGCCGGCACTGTCGCATTCCTGAAACACAGTGCAGTGCGGTACAGGTTCGGGTGCCTTCTCATATCAGCATAAGCGGATGATCATCTTCCCATCGGAACCCGAGGAGGGGTTCCTTTCCTAAAGGGAGGATAATGCCATGAACATCCAGGTCCAGGCGCTTGCCGCATCGCCGTTCAAGCTGAAGTACGGCAACTTCATTGGCGGCGAGTGGCGCGAGCCGGTGAACGGCCGCTACTTCGAAAACACGACGCCGGTGACCGGCGGCAAACTCTGCGATGTCGCCCGTTCCGACGAACACGACGTCAATCTCGCCCTCGATGCAGCCCATGCCGCCAAGGACAAGTGGGGCCGTACGTCCACCACCGAGCGCTCGAACATCCTGATGAAGGTGGCGCAGCGGATGGAGGACAATCTCGAACTGCTGGCCCGTGCCGAAACCTGGGACAACGGCAAGCCGCTGCGCGAAACCATGGCCGCCGACATTCCGCTCGCCATCGATCACTTCCGTTACTTCGCCGCCTGCATTCGTGCCCAGGAAGGCACGATCGGGGAGGTCGACCACGACACGATCGCCTATCACTTCCACGAGCCGCTCGGCGTTGTCGGCCAGATCATTCCCTGGAACTTCCCGATCCTGATGGCCGCCTGGAAGGTGGCGCCGGCTCTGGCTGCAGGTAATTGCGTGGTGCTGAAGCCCGCCGAACAGACGCCGGCCTCGATCCTGGTGCTCGCCGAACTGATCGCCGATCTGCTGCCGCCGGGCGTGTTCAACATCGTCAACGGCTTCGGCCTCGAAGCCGGCAAGCCGCTCGCCACCAGCCCGCGCATCGCCAAGATCGCCTTTACCGGCGAGACGTCGACCGGTCGCCTGATCATGCAGTATGCGAGCCAGAACCTCATTCCGGTGACACTGGAACTGGGCGGCAAGTCGCCGAACATCTTCTTCGAAGACGTCATGCGCGAGGATGACGACTATCTCGACAAGGCGCTGGAAGGCTTTGCGATGTTCGCGCTCAACCAGGGCGAGGTCTGCACCTGCCCGAGCCGTGCGCTGGTGCATGAGAAGATCTATGACCGGTTCATGGAAAAGGCGATCAAGCGGGTCGCTGCCATCAAGCAGGGCAACCCGCTCGACATGTCGACGATGATCGGCGCGCAGGCCTCCTCCGAGCAGCTGGAAAAGATCCTATCCTACATGGATATCGGTCGCCAGGAAGGCGCCGAAGTGTTGATCGGCGGCGAGCGCAACAATCTCGCAGGCGATCTCGCCGGCGGCTATTATGTGAAGCCGACGGTGTTCAAGGGCCACAACAAGATGCGTGTGTTCCAGGAGGAGATCTTTGGGCCGGTCGTTTCCGTCACCACCTTCAAGGATGAGGCGGAAGCACTCGAGATCGCCAACGACACGCTCTATGGACTTGGCGCCGGTGTGTGGAGCCGCGAGGCGAACACCTGCTACAACTTCGGCCGCAACATCCAGGCCGGTCGCGTTTGGACCAATTGCTACCATGCCTATCCGGCCCATGCGGCCTTCGGTGGCTACAAGCAGTCGGGCATCGGTCGCGAGACCCACAAGATGATGCTCGATCACTACCAGCAGACCAAGAACATGCTGGTCAGCTATAGCCCGAAGGCACTCGGGTTCTTCTGAGCTCCTCCCCAGCCTCCCCTTGAGGGGGAGGTCGCAGCAAGGCCGCGGGTGGCGTGAATGTCCGTATCGACTCGGCGTCACGCCATCCCGGCACTGTGAGCCGACCCTCTCCCTCAAGGAGAGGGTGTGGGCGTTGATGCTTTGGAGAAAGCCATGTCGACTGAAACTGCCCCCCGTGTCGTCGCAACCGAGGCTGCTCTCGACTTCCTGGCTGAAATCCAGCGGGATCATCCGGACATCCTCTTCCACCAGTCCGGTGGCTGCTGTGACGGGTCGTCTCCCATGTGTTATCCGGCCAACGAATACCGGGTCGGGGAAACCGATGTGAAGCTCGGAGAGATCGGTGGAGTGCCGTTTTACATCAGCGGGAGCCAGTATGCTGTCTGGGCACACACGCAGCTGATCATCGATGTGGTGCCGGGCAGGGGCGGCATGTTCTCGCTCGACAACGGTCGGGAGCGGCGCTTCCTCACCCGCTCAAGGCTTTTTGCCGGTGGCGAGGCGTGTCCGCTGCCGGGTGCCTGAAACAAGATTGAACGGTTCAGCGCAGGCCGGTTTCGGCGCAGGCCTCGTCGATGATCGCAAGCTTGGCGGCCTGGGAGGCTGCGTATTCCTCGCGGAACTGCCGCGACACCCACATCACCGACCGTCCCCTCGCACCTTCCCAGCCGATGCTGCCGAGCGCTTCCGCCTCGCGCAGCTTTCGGTTCAGGTGGGTGCGCGAGAGACGGAAGATCTCCGCCATCTGCGGCACGGAGCGGACCTGGGTGCGCACCCGTTCAGCGGACGGATCTGCCAATTCGATGCCGGCCAGCAGCCAGTCCATGACGATGCCGCCATTGTTCAGCCAGGTGAAGAGTGACCAGGTCTGGGGTGGCGTGCGGATGGCCGGGGCCACCATGAAGCGACGGGTGATGGCGGGATGCAGACGGGGCAGCAGTGTCTCGTCGGCCTCGAAGGTCGCCAGACGATTGCCGCCGTCGATCGCGTCCAGACTGCGCAGGTGGATCCAGGTCCAGCGATGGACGCCGGCGATCGTCAGCGGAGAGGGGGCAACCGGTCGGTTGCGGCGGTCGCCGGCATGAACCTGCACCGCGATGCCGTAGACCAGCATTTCCTTGACGAAGGCGTCTGCCGTGTTGACGCTCGAAATCTCGAATTGACGGACCTGTTCGAAATATCGCGCGAGGAAGATCGCCGGCTCACTCGCCCCGGATGTGACTTCGTTGAAGTAGTGGGCCATTGCGAGGTGGCCGAGCAGCCAGCGTTGCTGGGTGCCAAAAACGGCAGCGAGCCTCGGGCTTTCGTCGTGGACGGCGAGCAGGGCTGCAGACTGATCCCGGATCGCCTCGTGGAGTTTCGGGCTTTCCAGCAAGGTTTCGACTGTCAGGGACATGTAAGATGCTGCGTCTTCCTGGAGATATTCAGGGGCGGCAAAGTCCCCTAGGCGGCAGACCATATAAGAACTCTCAGCCGACAGCAAACGGCATCGACTTCGATGATTAACGGCCATCGGCCGGTGCCGATGCCCCCCAGTCAAGCGTGTGGCGCGTTCAGTCGAAGAGGCTCGATACCGATTCTTCCTGGCTTGTGCGGTTGATCGCCTCGCCGAGCAGGGTCGATGTTGAGAGCACGCGGATGTTGTGTGCCGAAAGCACCGGCGTGGTCGGCTGGATCGAGTCCGTGATCACCAGTTCGCGCAGCTTGGAGGAGGCGACACGGGTGACGGCACCGCCGGAGAGGACGCCGTGGGTGATATAGGCCGTGACGCTGGTGGCGCCGTTCTTCAGGAGCGCTTCGGCGGCGTTGCAGAGGGTGCCGCCGGAATCGACGATGTCGTCGATCAGGATGCAATCCTTGCCGGAGACGTCACCGATGACGTTCATGACCTCCGACTCGCCCGGACGGTCGCGGCGCTTGTCGACGATGGCCAGCAGACAGTCGAGGCGCTTGGCGAGCGAGCGGGCACGCACCACGCCACCGACGTCGGGCGATACGACCATCACGTTGTTCTGGTCGTAGTGTTCCTTGATGTCGCGGGCGAGAAGCGGCACGGCATAGAGGTTGTCGGTCGGAATGTCGAAGAAGCCCTGGATCTGGCCGGCATGAAGATCAAGCGTCAGTACGCGGTCGGCGCCGGCCTCGGTGATCAGGTTGGCGACCAGCTTGGCCGAGATCGGTGTGCGCGGGCCCGGCTTTCGGTCCTGGCGGGCATACCCGAAATAGGGAAGGACGGCCGTGATGCGGCGTGCCGAAGATCGACGGAAAGCGTCGATCATGATCAGCAGTTCCATCAGGTGGTCGTTCGTCGGAAAGGACGTCGACTGAACGACGAACACATCTTCACCACGCACATTTTCCTGGATCTCTACGAAGATTTCCTGGTCTGCGAAACGGCGGACGCTGGCCTTGCCGAGTGGTACGTTGAGATAGGAGCAGATCGCTTCGGCCAATTGCCGGTTCGAATTACCTGCGAAAACCTTCATCTTGGCCCGCCTGTTACCATGCTGAGATGGGCGCTTTTTAGCGTCCTTACCCTTGAATGCAAGAGGCTTGGACGGGAACACCCCTATTTTCGGTTAATCATCGGAAATTGAATCGTTTAGCAAGACGTCGAGCCGGTCATCCAGCATGGTTCAGCCGGGCCGTCCGTTTCTCCAGGCGACGTATTCGGCCATGCTCTTGGTGGCGATCTGCTGCATGACCGAGGCGGGGACGGCGGCCCAGGGGTCCTTGGCGGCCGAGGGCACGACCTCCTGGCCCTGAATCCGGTGAAGACGGCCGCCATTGGCATCCAGCACGTCCCAGACATAGGTGACGGTGACATTGCCTCTGTCGGTGAAGGCGGAGAAGTATCCCTTCAGGATATGTTCGCTTGAGGCGTCGTTGGCGCTCTTGATCGTCAGGCCTCGGGCGCGGGCCTCTGCGCCGAGTTGCCGCGACAAGGGGGTCACCGCCTGGACGGGGGCGCCGATGATCGGCAGGAAGCGGACCGTGCCGGTGGTGGCCTGGCCTGTGGAGGCCGATTGCGCGGCGGCTGGCTGTGTCTGCTGTGCGGCGGTGGTTTGGGCCGTGCGCGCCGTGGAACCGGCCTGCGGTGCTGCCGGGAACTCCTGCGATGCCGCGCCATCGAGCGGCGGGGAGGCGACGGGGTTCACGCCGCCCTGAGCCAGGGCCTGTGCCTGCGCCTCCAGCGTGTTCTGCGGGCCGCGTGGTGCGGTGGGATAGCTGCCGGCCTGGTCGAGGGGAGCACTCTGAACCGACTGCACGCCGGCCGCGGCCGTGGGCTGTGTCTCTCCATAACCTGCGGGCTGGGTGCCGTTGCCGACATCGGCGCGGGGTGTCAGTACTTCCGTGCTGTTGCATGCGGCGAGCAGCCACAGGGGGAGGAGCATCGCGGCACGGCTCGTGGTCAATGTCGCTGAACGTCTCAAGGGCAGTTCCTTCCCCTTCGGCTCCCGTCACAATTTATGCGTCTAGCACGTTTCGTCTGTCAATTCCCTGAACAGATTGGAAAAACCTGGCGTTCAGACGGCGATCAGTTCCAGCGGATGGCGGGAGAGGGCGCGAGGTGCCGTTTCGGTCGTGAGATAGGTCTGGCCAAGCGTCATGGCGGCTTCCCTGTCGCTGTCCATGATGATCATGTGCACGAAAAGCGTCATATTGGGCTCGATCTCCTGGGGATTGCCGGCATGGAACATCTGATGCTCCATCCAGGAGGGCGAGAAGCGGGCGCCGACGGAATAGCCGCAGGCATTGAAGCGGTGCCGCGTCAGACCCCGCTCGTCCATGGTGCGGGCGTGGGCGTCGAAGAGATCGCCGAATGTATAGCCGGGGCGCAGGACCTGCTCGATGGCCTTCATGCCTTCGGCGGCGGCGGCGTAGAGTTCGCGATGGCGGGCCGAGACCTCGCCGATCAGGATCGTGCGCAGCATCGGGGCATGGTAATGGGCGGAGACGCCGGCCCATTCCAAGGTGATCTGGTCCGTGGCCGACAGTTTGCGGCGGCCGGACTTGTAGCGGCACAACAGAGCGTCGGGGCCGGAGCCGATGACAAATTCATTGGCGGAATAATCGCCGCCACCGGCCAGCACGGCGTGCTGGAGCGCCGCCAGAATGGCGGATTCGTCGGCCTCGGGGCCGATCAGCGGCAGAGCTGCGTCGAAGGCGTCGTCGGCCAGGTGAGCAGCTTCCACCACGCGTTCGATCTCGGCCGGGCTTTTGACCAGGCGAAGGTCACTCACGAGATAGGAGGCATCGCTGATCTGGGCGAAGTTCGTCAGCTGATTGTCGAGGAGGCGGGCGACACGGCCGGTCATGCCGTGGGTATCGTATTCGATCCCGATGCGGGCGCCGAGCAGATCGAGGTCGCTGAGGAGATTGCGCAGATCCGTCGTCGGGTCGGCATTCATGCGGTCGACCCAGACCACGATGTTCTCGATCGTCGAGGTGTGTTTGGCCTGGCGCAGGTCTGGCGAACGGGTGAGCAGGGTCATGCTGCCATCTGCCTTCACCACCAGTGTCTGGAAGAAGCAGTAGCCGAAGGTGTCGAAGCCGGTCAGCCAGTACATGCTCTCCTGGGCGAAGAGCAGCATGGCGTCGAGCTTTTCGGCGGCCATTTTTTCGAGCAGGCGTTCGCGGCGCGCGGAAAATTCGCTCTCGTTGAAATGTCGTGCCATGTCAGTCCTCCGTGATCGCGATCGCTGAAATCTGCCGCCCGTAATCCGGTTCCCCGGCATGGGTGGTTCGGCGATAGGAATAGAACGTCTCAGGTGCTGCATAGGTGCAAAGCCCGAGGCTGTCGGCTGTGATACCGGCACGCGCCAGTCGCATGAGCGTCAGGCCGGGCAAGTCGAACATGGAATGTCCGGGTTTGGCGGACGGGGTGAAGAAGGCGGCGAAGGCCGGGTCCTCTGCCAGGAAACGCTCGACGAATTCCGGGCCGACTTCGTAATTTGCGGCGCTGATCGACGGGCCGAGCGTGGCGCGGATGCTTTCCCGCTTTGCGCCAAGGGCGATCATCGCGTCGATGGTGTTTTCCAGGACGCCGCCGAGCGCGCCCTTCCAGCCGGCATGGGCCGCACCGATCACCCGGTTCTCCGCATCGGCGAAGAGGATGGGACCGCAATCGGCGGTCAATACGCCGAGCACCACACCGGGAGCCGCCGTCACCTGGGCATCCGCTTGCGGTCGGCTGCCGTCATAGTCGGCAGTCACGACGACGACATCGGGTGAGTGGATCTGATGGGCGGTCGCCAGACGCTCCGGTTCGAGGCCGAACCAGCCGGCAACGCGGCGGCGGTTTTCGTGAACACGCGCGGGGTCGTCATTCGAGCCGAGGCCGACATTCAGGCCGCGATAGATGCCGTCCGAGACGCCTCCCTCACGGGTGAAGAAGCCATGGCGAATTCCTGCCTTCTTCGCATGGTCGAGGTTTCCAGCGGTGATCGGGCGCGGCTGGTCGGTGGTGGTCATGATCCGGGTCTCCGGCGCTCGGCAAATCGGAGAGGCGTGAGCCATTCTCGCGAAATGCCTGATTTCGTTCGGCTTTCAGTTTATCGAGCCGTCGGGTCGGGGGCGATGGTGGCGTTCGAGGCGGCCCGTGTCAATGCTTGGCCTTGAACGGAGCAAGGTGCAGGGCAGGCATGGAGACCGCCATGACCTTGAACAATTCACCCATGTAGCCATTGCCGGCACCGGCCAGACGGTGGACCGCATCAACGATGGTCTTCTGGGTTGTTTCGTCCTTGCCACGACCAAGAACGGCGGCCCGTTCCTCGATGCCGAGGCCCACCAGAAAATCGCCCTGATGCATGCAGCCATTGAGATGGACGCCGGCGGCGAGGGCGGTGCGGGCGAGGTTTTCGAAGTCGACATGGCTGGTCAGATCCGCGAGGCCCGGATGGGCAAGCGGCGGATCATATTCATGGGCGCGGACCGCCTGGAGCGTGTCGCCGAAATTGCTGACCATGTGGCCGTAGTCGATGACGAGAGCCGTGCCGTGGCTCTGGCGCAGACGCTCGCAGATGGTGAGCATGACCGACTGGCGGGCAGGGGCCACTTCGAAGATTTCGCCATCCGACACCGGCGACGTCGTCTGGGGCAGCAGAGCAGGATCGAGCGTCGCGACGCCGAGCGTGAAGCACAATTCGCCTGTTTCGTCGAGGCCGACCATGCGTTCGCGGAAGCCGGACGGTGTCTTGACGAACTGGCGGATCGGAATGGCATCGAAGAGTTCGTTGGCGGCGAGCAGGGTGAACCCTTCGGGGACGCCGTCGAAGCTGTCATGCCAGGAGACCTTGTCGCCATGGCTGGAGAGCGTTTCCATTTGGGTCAGCTTCAGGAGCGCGCTGGTCTCGACGAGATGCACGGTTGCCGTCTCGTAGAGACGAGGCGCCGCGCGGGAGATGACCCGCAGCATGTCGGCCATCATCGTGCCACGGCCGGGGCCGATCTCGACGAGGCGCACGTCGAGCGGTTCGCCGTGCCGCTGCCAGGCGTTGATCATGAAGATGCCGAGCATTTCGCCGAAGAGCTGGCTGACCTCAGGGGCGGTGACGAAATCACCGGCGCGGCCGAAGGGATGGCGCGTGCGGTAATAGCCATGCTCAGGGTCCGCGAGGCAGAGCGCAAAATAGTCGGTGACGCTGATCGGGCCGTTGGTCGAGATCAGCGATTTAATTTTTTCGGCAAGCGGTGTCGGCATGCGTCCGGCCTCCTCAAGCGCTCGTCCGGGCCATGCGCCCGGAGCGTGCCAAGATCCACAGGCCGACGAGAGCCATGGGCAGAGACAGCACCATGCCCATGGTCAGCCAGCCGCCGAAGAGATATCCGATCTGCGGATCCGGTTCGCGGAAGAATTCGACGAAGATCCGGGCTGCCGCATAGCAGGTGACGAAGACGCCGGTGATACGGCCGGGATGGCGCAAGGCCTTGAAGGCGCGGGCAAGGAGCTGCAGCAGCAGGAAGAGCAGCAGACCTTCAAGGGCTGCTTCGTAGAGCTGGCTCGGATGGCGGGGGAAAGGGCCGCCGGTCGGGAAGGCCATGGCCCAGGCAACGTCCGAAGGCCGCCCCCAGAGTTCGCCATTGATGAAATTTGCAATGCGGCCGAAGAAGATGCCGAGCGGGGCGACGCTGGCGACGATGTCGAACAGGCTCCAGACCGGTACCAGATGCTTGCGGGCGAAGAAGACCATGGCAAGCGTTGCGCCGAGGAAGCCTCCGTGGAAGGACATGCCACCGTTCCAGACCTGGATCGCGCGGATCGGATTGGCGGCGACTGCAGCGAAGTCGTAGAACAGGATATAGCCGATGCGTCCACCGGCGACGATGCCGATGGCCACCCACAGAATGAAGTCGTCGATCTGCTCGACCGTTGCCGGCGGGGTGCCGTTCGGCCAGAGGTTGGGGCGGCGCAGGAGATCACGCGCGACCAGCCAGCCGATCAGGATGCCTGCAACATAGGCCAGCCCATACCAATGGACCGCCAGGGGACCGATCGAGAAGACGATCGGATCGATCGTGGGGAAGGATACGACGGCGAACAGGTCCAGGACTGACAACAATGGATTGCTTTCGTTGATGCAGGGCGAAAATGGCGTTGCGACTTGGGGCGGTCAAGATGGAATCTGGACGTCATGCCACACCGTCAACCACCTTTATGTCCAGACTACGTCTTGCACCCAGGAGCTTCTGGTCCTACCTCATCTGCAAGGGGACAATGGAGGTCCCGCATCCTGCTCAAGAGGAGAGTTTCATGTCGACCGGACCCAACCGCCTTTTCGATGATTTCGCCAAGCTGATGACGGATGCAGCGGGCGCTGCCCAGGGCGTGCGCAAGGAAGTCGAAACCGCATTTCATGCCCAGGCCGAGCGGTGGCTCAACAGCATGGACCTCGTCAAGCGCGAGGAATTCGACGTGGTGCGGGAGATGGCATTGAAGGCGCGCGAGGAAAACGACCTGCTGCTGAAGCGTATCGAAGTCCTCGAAGCCCAGCTCTCGGCGCAGGCGAAGTAAGAATTCGCGTCGGTGAGCCGTCTTTGCGGCGATCCAAGAGCACAGGACGACATTTTTGAACGGATTGATGGACCCATAGCTGTGGCTATGGGTCTTTTTGCGTTTTCAGAGCCTTGACGGAAACAATGGCGCCTTTTTCCGCGAAAAAATTACAGGTTGTGGACAGGTGCGAAAAAGCCAATCGCCAGAGTCGCTTATGACCTGATGCAAAGGCGATTCCCGAAGCGCCATCCACAGGGTCGTCGTCCAAATCGCCTGTTGGGGGCTGGTACTGGCTTCTGGCGATTATACACTGATTTTAAATGATGATTCGAAACGGGCCTTCACAAGTTTCGGACAGGGTGCGTGTTTTATCCTGGGGTCCTTCGGAATCGTTTTCAGTTAGTTCCGGTTTTAGTGTTCGAGTGCTCCGGCGTTTTGTCGGTAGCCCGTTTTCACTCCGGTCAAGAAGGTGAAGCATGAGCCTCATGGAAATCGAAGTCGAACGCCAGTCAAACCCGGTCGACATGATCGAGTTTGTCGCTGCGACCAATGACTGGTCGTTCGAACGATCCGGCGAAGACGAGATCGCAATGACCGTCGAAGGGCGCTGGGCCGATTACCACGTTTCCTTCTCCTGGATGGAGGAGTTCGAGGCGCTGCATCTGGCCTCCGCCTTTGACCTGAAGATCCCCGAGAACCGCCTCAACGAAGTCATCAAGCTGCTGTCCTACGTGAATGGCCAGGTCCTGATGGGGCACTTCGACCTGTGGCGCAACGAGGACGTGGTGATCTTCCGCCAGTCGCTGCTGCTCGCCGGTGGTGCGGAGCCGACCAACCGCCAGGTCGAGGTTCTGCTCTCGTCCGCCGTTGATGCCTGCGAAGCTTACTATCAGGCTTTCCAGTTCGTCGTCTGGTCCGGCATGGACGCCAAGAGCGCCATGGATGCCGTGCTGTTCGAGACCGTCGGAGAAGCCTGAGCATGAGCCAGTCCGTCTTCGGGCACATCGTCCTCGTGGGTGCCGGCAATATGGGCGGCGCCATGCTGTCCGGCTGGCTGAAGAACGGCATTCCGGGCTCGGCGGTGACCGTGCTCGATCCGGGCCCGTCCGATGCGATGAAGACGCTGATCGCCGAGGCCGGTGCCCAGCATGCGGTAACGCCACCTGCGGGGCTCGTCGCCGATATCCTGTTCCTCGCCGTGAAACCACAGGTGATGGATGCCGTCCTGCCGGGCCTCAAAGGTCTCGTCGGGCCGCAGACGACAGTGGTCTCGGTTGCTGCGGGCAAGACGATCGCCTCGATGGAGGCGCATCTCGGCCCGGCCGGCATGGTGCGGGCGATGCCGAACACGCCGGCAATGATCGGACGCGGCATTACCGGCGCCTTTGCCAACGGCGCGGTGACGGAAACCAAGCGTGACATCGTCGACCGCTTGCTGAAGGTGTCCGGCCCTGTCGAATGGGTTGACAGCGAGGCGGCGATCAATGCCGTGACAGCGCTTTCGGGCAGCGGTCCGGCCTATGTGTTTTATCTCGTCGAGTGCATGGCAGAGGCAGGTCGCAAAGCTGGCCTGCCGGCGGACCTCTCCATGCGGCTTGCTCGAGAAACGGTCGCGGGGGCTGGTGAATTGATGCACCAGTCCCCCGACCCTGCGTCCAAGCTACGGCAGAACGTGACCTCACCAGGTGGCACGACGGCGGCAGCACTTTCCGTGCTCATGGCCGAAGATGCGATGCAGCCGCTGTTTGACGCGGCCATCGAGGCGGCTCGCAAGCGGGCCGAGGAACTGGCGCAATGAGCAGCGAAACGAAGGCGCCCGAGATCACCTTCGGCGATTTCGAGAAGGTCGACATCCGTGTCGGGACCATCATCGAGGTCGAAGCGTTCCCGGAGGCTCGAAAGCCCGCCTTCAAGCTCAAGATCGATTTCGGCCCTGACATCGGGGTGAAGAAGTCGTCGGCCCAGATCACCGTGCATTACACGCCGGAGACATTGATGGGGCGCCAGGTGCTGGGCGTCGTCAATTTTCCGCCTCGGCAGATCGGTCCTTTCCGGTCGGAAGTGCTGACATTGGGCTTCGAAGATGCCGACGGCGCAATCGTGCTTGCTACTGTCGAACAGGGTGTGCCGAACGGGCGCAAGCTGATGTAATTCGCGGCGGCCCCGCTACGGCGCCGCTTTCTTTTCCACCATGACGCTTTTCAGACGGGAACGCGCAAGACGGCGCGCAGGCCACCCAAGGGGCTGTCCTCCAACGTGACGTTGCCGCCATGGCTGCGGGCGATGTCACGGGCGATTGCCAGGCCAAGGCCGGTGCCGGAGGCGTCAAGATTGCGGGCTTCGTCGAGTCGGAAGAAGGGTTTGAAGACGTCGTCGCGTGCCTCGCGCGGGATGCCGGGACCGTCGTCGTCAAAGATGATGACCAGCCATTTGGCCGTGTGGCGGGCATCAATCTTCAGCCGGTTGGCATACCGCCTGGCATTGGAGGCGAGGTTGGTGACAAGGCGGGCAAAGGCGTTGGGGCGGACGGAGACGGATGTTTCTCCCTCGAGCGTCCATTCGAATGTCCTGCCGTGCAGATTGAAGTCGGCCTCGAGCTTCTCGAAGAGTTCGGCCAGATCGAGCCGTCCGACATTCTCTTCCACTTCGCCCTTGGCGAAATCCAGATAGCCTTCGAGCATGCTCTGCATGTCGTCGACATCCTTGTTCAGGTTGTCGAGCTCCGGGCCGTCGCCGGCCAGCGCCAACTGCAGGCGGAAGCGGGTGAGGATGGTGCGCAGGTCGTGGCTGACCCCGGCCAGCATGGCCGTGCGCTGCTCCATCTGCCGCTCGATGCGTTCGCGCATCAGGATAAAGGCGAGACCGGCGCGGCGCACCTCGTCGGCGCCGCGTGGCGAAAAGCTCTCGGGCGGTTTCTGCCCCTTGCCAAAGCTCTCCGCCGCATTGGCAAGCGCCAGGATCGGCCGGATCTGGCCGCGCAGGAACAGGATCGAGATGACGATCAGGACGAGGGCGGTCGAGACCATCCAGACGATGAAGATATGGGTGTTCGAGGCATAGGCTTCGTTGCGGCGGGCGAAGATGCGCAAGGTGCCCTGGTCAACGACGATGCGGATCTCGACCAGATTGCTGTCGCCGACGGTGTCGATCCAGAAGGGGCGCCGGATGCGGTCCTCGATCGCATCCGACAGGATCTGGTCGAGGATCGAGAAGAAGGGGCGGGGGCGCGGCGGCGGAAGCTCGGTTCCCGGTTCCAGTGAGACCATCAGGTTGAGCTTGTCGGCGGCGATGTCGACGATCTTGTCGAAATCCTCCTGACCCGGATAGCGGTCGAGCAGTTCGATGACGGCGGAAATGTCACGCGTGACGGCGGCCGACAGGCGTTCCGTCACGAGCTGCCAGTGGCGCTCCATGAAGACGAAGGCGACCACGGTCTGCAGGATCAGCATCGGCAGGATGATGATCAGCAGCGAGCGGGCATAGAGACCGGTGGGCAGACGGTGGCGCAGCCAGCGGAGCATGCCCTTGATGCCCGTGGCCGGGCTGCGGTCCTGGTCCCGCCGGATCTGCTCGAATGGCGTCATTGCGTTCTGCTTCCTCGGCGCCCTCAGGCGTCGTTCGTGGCCTGCTCAGTCCATGCTCAGCCGGTAGCCGATACCGCGCACGGTTTGCAGCCAGACGGGGTTGGCCGGATCGTCCTCGATCTTGCGGCGCAGCCGGTTGATCTGGACGTCGATCGTGCGTTCACCGACATCGGCATCGTTGCCCACCAATTCATGGCGGGGAATGGTGTCGCCCGCGCGGCCGGCAAACAGCATCATGATTTCCTGCTCGCGGTCGGTGAGGCGGATCACTTCGGCGCCCTTGCGCAGTTCCTTGCGCAGAAGGGAGAAGGTGTAGGGGCCGAACATGATCTGTTCGATCTTCGGCGCGTCCGGATTGGTGTTGCGCTTGAGAATATTGTTGATGCGCAGCACGAGTTCGCGGGGATCGAAGGGTTTGGCAAGATAGTCGTCGGCACCGGCTTCAAGGCCGGCGATGCGGCTGTCGGCTTCGGAGCGGGCGGTGAGCAGGATGATCGGCACCTTCTTTTCGTCCGACAGGCTCTGGGTGAGCGACAGGCCGGATTCACCCGGCATCATGACGTCGAGCACCAGAAGGTCGAAGCTCAGGCCGCCAAGTTTGCGGCGCGCTTCGGCTGCATCTGCGGCGACCGAGACGCGAAAGCCCTTTTCCGTCAGGAACCGGTGGAGCAGATCGCGGATACGGGTGTCGTCATCGACGACGAGGAGGTGCGGGGCATCATCTGTCAGAACGATCTTTTTCAACACGTCAGTCGGCCCCCTCTTCATCCAAAGGCATGTCCACCGTCTGCTTCTGCATGCCTTGGAGAAAGCGGCGAACGGTGTCGCGCTCCCCGATGCTCATGCCCTGCATGGCCTGGGCGATGCGGCGGGACTGCGGTTCCGACAGTGCCAGCGACAATTCGCGGCCGGCAAGCGTCGGGTAAAGTCTGCGCTGGCGGCGGTCGGCGGGGCCGGCCATCTGGCGGATATAGCCGCTGTCGATCAGTTCCTTCAGCACGCGCGCCAGGCTCTGCTTGGTGATCTGCAGAATGCCGAGCAGGTCTGCCACGGTCATGCCCGGTCGGCGGCTGACGAAATGGACGACGCGGTGATGGGCACGGCCGTAACCCAGCTTGGCGAGGATGGCATCCGGATCGGAAACAAAGTCGCGATAGGCGAAGAACAGGCTTTCGATCGTCTCAAAATCGATCGCCTTGTCGTCCACCACGGGCAGATCCGGCAAAACCTTTTTGGCAGTCTTCGTCGCAGACTGTCGAACCACGCTGTCATTCCTTTCCGTGCCGACGAGCGTCCCCCGTCGGGGCCGAGGCTTGTCGGCTGTCTTTCGTTTCACGGCGAGGGATGGATCCATCCGCAACGCCCCGCATCGGGTTGCAGGTCCTGCGCCCGCTCGGCGGCAAAACTATGCGCAAGTGTAACAAATTTCCAACAGATTTACGATCTTCGCACAGTTTCACAATCGCATGGAAACCTTCGAGCGCACCTGTCGTTAAGCGGTGAGAAAACCCGTCAGCCACGGGCAAGCGAAGTCGGAGACACTCTCCGGCGGAGAGAGGGACACCGATCATGATCACCCACACCCATGCCGAAACTGAGACATCCGCATCCAGCCTGCGGCCGCTCGCCATCCTCGTGTTCACGACGAAGATCGTCGTTGCCGGATTTCTCGTGAGCCAGGCTGCCTTGGTGCCGGCAAGCCCGGTCGCGCAGGTTTACGGACTGAGCCGCTAAAGACGGTGACCATTCCTCTGGGGAGCCGGGCGTGGTAAGTCGCTCGCCGTCCATAGCAGAAGGAAGGCCATTTCATGGGTCAGGTCCAAACCGGCATCATCCCGGTCACCCCGTTTCAGCAAAATTGCACTGTTCTGTTCGATGACGAGACGCGCGAAGGCGTGATCGTCGATCCGGGCGGTGATGTCGATGTGATTCTGCAGGTCATCGCGGAAAACCGGATCACGCTTTCGGCGATTTGGCTCACCCACGGGCATCTCGACCATGCCGGTGGGGCCGCCGAGATGAAAGAGCGCACCGGGCTGACCATCATCGGGCCTCACAAAGACGATCTTCCGCTTCTGCAGCGCATCGAGACCCAGGCGGAAAAATACGGCATCACCGGGCTTCGCAATGTGACGCCGGACCAATGGCTCGAAGACGGCGCCAAGGTCTCCTTTGGTCGTCACGAATTCGAGGTTTATCACTGCCCGGGGCATGCGCCTGGCCATGTGATCTACTTCAACCGCGACCAGAAGTTCGCGCATCTCGGGGATGTGTTGTTCAATGGCTCGGTGGGGCGCACCGACCTGCCCGGCGGGGATCATCAGACGCTGATGAACTCGATCCGTGACAAGGTGCTGCCGCTCGGGGACGATGTCGGTTTCATCTGTGGCCATGGTCCTGGAAGCCGGATCGGCGACGAGCGCCGCAGCAACCCGTTCATCCAGGGGCTCTGATCCTCTTGCCAATAACGCAGAAAAGCCCCGCAAGGGGCTTTTCGCTTTCGATATACTTGTATCAGCCTGCGGTGCAGAAGTGCGACTGGCCGTCGTAGCCGATATAGGTCCCGGTGCGGGAATTGAAGCTGCGGTAACGCTGCGAGCAGTACTGGTACCAGGCGCCGGTCCAGGGTTCGACGCTGTAGGACTGATAGACCGGGCGCTGCTGCTGGTAGACCGGGCGCGGACGATAGACCTGGCGACGCGGCGGCGGCGGATAATCGTCGACGTAATAATCCTGGTCGTCATAGACGGACACCGGTCCACGGTCGACATAGACGCGGCGCTGGGGCGGTGGGCTTGCCAGGGCAGAACCGACGATCACACCGGTTGCAAGGCCGATCACGCCAAGGGCGATGGCATCGCCATTGTCATGGCGGTGATGACGATAATAGCGGTCATCGGCCTGAGCCTGCGAAGCAGCGGCCATCGGGACCAGGGTGACTGCAGCCGCAAGAAGGGCATTGCGCGCGAATTTGATCATGGCTTCGTTCCTCAACAACTGCGTGGTGCCTGAAGCAACACGCTATGGGAGGACATTAGGACTCGTTGGCTGAACGCAGTCTGAATGAAAAAACCCGGCATGGATGCCGGGCCGCAATTTTGAAGACAATACCGGCTGACGGAAATCAGCCGGAGATCTGCAGGTTTACGGCCTTGGGGCCTTTGCCGCGGCGATCCGGTTCCGTGTCGAAGCTGACCTTCTGGTTCTCGGTGAGACCCGAAAGGCCCGAAGCCTGGACAGCGGAAATGTGGACGAAGATGTCCGCGCCGCCATTGTCGGGCTTGATGAAGCCAAAGCCCTTGTCGGTGTTGAAGAATTTTACAGTGCCAGTCTCGGCCATGCGTCAGGTCCTTTTCTCTCTGCCCGTATTCGGCGGGGCAGCATTACAATTTTACCCGCTTGCGGGTGCGCGACAGGCATTTGTCGAAATGTGAGGAAAGGGGCCTTGTTACCGCAGACAATACCGAGATGTTGCTTCGCATCCCGATATCAACTGCCCGGGGTTGTTATAGCGTCCCCGGCGCGCATCTGTTTATAGGTCTTCCCATGCTCGCAAATTTGCCCGAACGGCGGAAGAGTGCTTGGTTTGTGGTTAATTGGCAAGCAAAAGTTTCAGCGGGCGCGGTGTGCAAAGTCCCGCATTCTCAGTGTCCTTGGCGTGAATCCCACGTGCCGGATGGGCGGATTTTGCCTTCACGTGAAAATTTGCATCGCCTGCGATGCAGATTGCGAAAAATATGCACTCCATCACGGATTTTTTCGGTCGAAAATTTTGCGTGCGGACACGAGGCACGCCGTCGTCTTTCTGCCTCATGCCTTAAGGTTTCCAGCGGGTTCCGCCCGAAAATGGATGATGATGGGCGGAGATCTCCGCCTTCGGCAACCATCCGCGCGCAAGCGGTGACATGAAAATTGCATCTCAGGTGGGCCGAGAGACCGGCCGCGCGCGGCCGGCAGGCAGCGTTGAGCGCTCTCCTGGCCAGCTCGCTGGCGTGCTCACGCCGTTCGTCACGTGTCAAAGGTGACTGATTTCAGCTTGTCGATGCCGAGCGCCTGGAGCGCCAGCTTTTCGTAGAAGGGCTCCGATTTGCCGAGCTTGACCTTGTAGAGGAAGTATTTCTCGAAGCCGATCTTTGCCGCATGCACCCACTTGCCCTGCGAGGACCAGTTGACATTGCGCGGCGGCAGCTGTGGCTGGGCGACGAAGGCGATGCCTCCATCGCCTAAATCCGCGAGGCAGACGGCGTTCCAGGTGCCCTGGGCATCCGGCTTCTCGCCATTGATCAGGGCAGCGATATTGTGGGCGGTGGCCGTCACCATGGATTCGATCATGAAGCCGGTCTTCGGCACGCCGACCGGTACGGCGGTCTTGCCGAGCGGCGGGATGGCAACGCAGACGCCGACCGAAAAGATGTTGGGGAAGGTCGGGTTCTGCTGATGCCTGTCGGCAAGGATGAAGCCGCGCGGATTGGTCAGGCCTTCGATGTCGCGGATGGCGGCGACGCCGCGAAAAGCGGGCAGCATCATCGTATAGGCACTCGCGATTTCGTGCGTCGTCTTGACCGTGCCGTCGTCGTTCATCTCCTCGGCGGTCACCTTGTCCGCATCGAACTTCTTCACGCGGGCATTGGTGACCCATTTGATATGCTTGGAGCGGAGGGCGCTTTCCAAGAGCCCCTTGGTGTCGCCAACCCCGTCCAGCCCGAGATGGCCGATATAGGGTTCCGACGTGACGAAGGTCATCGGCACGCGGTCGCGCACCTTGGCATCGCGCAAGGCCTTGTCGAGGATGAACGCGAATTCATAGGCAGGGCCGAAACAGGAGGCGCCCTGGACGGCGCCGATGACGACGGGGCCGGGATTGGCGACGAGCCTGTCGAAGGCCTGTTTTGCCGCAAGCGCGTGTTCGATGTGGCAGACCGATTGGGTGTGAGCCTCGGGGCCGAAGCCCTCGATCTCGTCGAATGCCAGCTCCGGGCCCGTCGCGATGACGAGATAGTCGTAATCGAGCGAGGTGCCGTCCGCCATGTCGATCCGGTTCTCGCTTGGCTGAAGACGCAGGGCGCCCTGCGGATGCAGGGTGATGCTGCGCTTGGCACAGGCCGGGCGCAGATCGACCTCGATCTCTTCGCGTCCGCGCCAACCAACCGCAACCCAGGGATTGGAGGGGACGAAGGAATAGGTCGATCCCTTGTTGATCAGGTGGATCTCGACCTCCTTGCCGAGACGATCGCGCAATTCGTAGGCCATGATGGTGCCACCCAGGCCGGCACCCAATACCGCAATCTTCTGCATAGCGTTCTCCTCCCGGCAATGCTCAGGAGAACAATATATACGAAACTACATAGGTATCAATTATTCTAAATGCTGATGCGCCCGAGCCATAGGATCATCCTTGGTGCCCGTCTCGCCGGCTGCCTTCCGAGCGCATCAGGTCATCGACGCTGCGGCGCCACAGACGGAAGCCACCGAAAGCCATCACACCGAAGCAGAGGGCCAGAAGGCTGATCAGCGTGATCCGCTCATCGCGGGGGAGGGTGCTCGTCTGGACCGGATGCGGGGGCGTCTTCGGCGCGGCGAGGGCGCCGATGCTTGAGGTGATCTCCCGGCTTGGCGGCAGGGCCGGCTGGTCGCCGCGCGACATTTTTCCCTGAGAGGCAGTGATGGCGGGTTCCGCTCGCGCGGCGAAACTCGGCGCCTGGAGGCTGGCCAGTGTCACGGCGACGACAATGGCGACCGCCGGGATGCCCGACGTCCAGCGGTGGCGGGGCCTCCTCTCCTGGTCGAGGTCTGAAACGGACATGGCGGATCCTCGCTTCTGCTTCCGGATACCTGACGAAACCGCTATTTGTGGTCAGCAGAAGGACGGAAATGTGGCCTTGTCGGAGCCTCATTGTGACTTCGGCGCAAAGCATTGCCTCGGTGACGCATTTCTCTGACCTTGTCGGTGCTTTCTGCTTGAAAGGCCGGGCCTCTTTCGCCATAGAGCTTGGACCTGAGGCCCTGGGAACCGGGGTCGATGTTCAATCAGCTCAGGACACATCCTCATGGCTTTCCTTGCCGACGCCCTTTCCCGCATCAAGCCTTCCGCGACCATCGCCGTCACGCAGATGGCCCGGGAGCTCAAAGCGCAGGGGAAAGACGTCATTTCGCTCTCCGTCGGTGAACCCGACTTCGATACGCCGCAGAACATCAAGGATGCGGCTGTCGCTGCGATTGCTCGTGGCGAAACGAAGTACACGCCGGTTGCCGGCATTCCGGAACTGCGCAAGGCGATCGCCGACAAGTTCAAGCGCGAGAACGGGCTCGACTACAAGCCAGAGCAGGTGATCGTTGGCACCGGCGGAAAGCAGATTCTTTTCAACGCCTTCATGGCGACGATCAATCCGGGAGATGAAGTCGTCATCCCGGCGCCGTTCTGGGTATCCTATCCGGAAATGATTGCGCTGTGCGGCGGCACGCCCGTCTTCGTCGAAACGACCATCGAGAACAATTTCAAGCTGACCGCCGAGCAGCTGGACAAGGCGATCACGCCGAAGACCAAGTGGTTCATGTTCAACTCGCCGTCCAACCCGTCGGGTGCCGCCTATAGCAAGGAAGAGCTGAAGGCGCTGACCGACGTGTTGATGAAGCATCCGCATGTCTGGGTTCTGACCGATGACATGTATGAACATCTCGTCTTCGGCGACTTCGTTTATTACACGCCTGCCCAGGTCGAGCCGGCGCTTTACGATCGTACGCTCACCATGAACGGCGTGTCCAAGGCCTATGCGATGACCGGCTGGCGTATCGGCTATGCAGCCGGCCCGCTGCCGCTGATCAAGGCCATGGACATGATCCAGGGCCAGCAGACGTCCGGCGCCTGCTCGGTGGCCCAGTGGGCGGCCGTCGAGGCGCTCAACGGGCCGCAGGACTTCATCACGGAATCGAAGAAGGCCTTCGAAGAGCGCCGCGACCTCGTCGTTTCCATGCTCAACCAGGCTTCTGGCCTCGTGTGCCCGAAGCCGGAAGGCGCCTTCTACGTCTATCCGTCCTGCGCTGCCCTCATCGGCAAGACCGCGCCGTCGGGCAAGGTCATCGCGTCGGACGAGGATTTCGTCATGGAATTGCTGGCCACTGAAGGTGTTGCCACCGTTCACGGTTCGTCCTTCGGCCTTGGCCCGAACTTCCGCGTGTCCTATGCGACCTCGAACGCCAAGCTGGAAGAGGCCTGCAGCCGTATCCAGCGCTTTTGCGCTTCGCTGAAGTAAGCGCCGAGGTTCCTCGGTTTTCGGAAGGGCTCGCCGAAAGGCGGGCCCTTTCGCATTTTCGGCTTTGTTGAGGGGGCCGGATGCTTGTGGTATTCTCGGTTGCATGAAAACCGTCAGTCTGCAGGAAGCCATTCGCGATCTGGACACGCTTGCCCACGCGGTCGAGCAGGGCGAAGTCGTGACTGTGACGCGGGACGGCAAGCCGGTGCTGGATCTGGTGCCGCATGCGGCTACGGTTGAGGCGGAGGAGAAGCCGAAAAAGGGCGGGCTGGATCTTGCGGCTGGGGAGGCCTACCTGCGCTCCAAAGGAATTAGCAGGGTTTTCGGCTATGTGGCCGAGGATTTTGATGATCCTTTGCCCGAAGACTTTCTGCTTAGGCCGCTCCCTTAACCATGCGCTGCCTGCTGGACACCCACATCATCGTTTCGATGTTGCAACATGAGCTGGCGCTACGGTTTCCCGGGCCTGCCCGCGTAGTGCAGGCCGCCAACTTCTTCGGTTATGTCAGTGTCGCGAGTGCCTGGGAGATCGCGTTAAAATCCCGGCTGGGAAAGCTGTTTCCCCTTACTGACCTGGATACTATTCCGCAGACCCTTCAGGCAATTGGTCTGTCGATATTGCCCGTGACCCTTCCGCACGTGCTCCACACCCTCGACCCTGAGCCTCCAACCCGCGATCCCTTCGACCGGCTGCTGCTCGCCCAATGTCATGTGGAAGGACTGAAGCTGATCACGGTGGATCGCGCTCTCGTCACCATCCCTTGGCCTTCCGCCCCTGATCTGGCGACCAGAGGCGGCTAGGCCCAATTCAAGCCTTGGTCAGCTTGACGATCGTCGAATTGCCGCCGCCGCGCTGTTCGGTGACGGCGTAGACGGCCCCATCCGGGCCGACCTTCACGTCACGGATGCGGGCGTCGAGGGGGACGCGTTCCTCGTGTTTCACCCGGTCGTTTTCCATATGCAGGACGACGACGCCCTGGCTGACGAGGCCGCCGACGAGGAAGGCGCCCTTCCATTCGGGGATGGCATCGGCATCGTAATAGGCCATGCCCGAGGGGGCGATGACGGGGTCCCAGTAGTAGACGGGCTGTTCGGTGTCGGCCATCTGGGTAACGCCGTCGCCGACCGCCTTGCCGCTGTATTCGACACCATAGGTCACTTCCGGCCAGCCATAGTTCTTGCCGGCTTCGGGTCGGTTCAACTCATCACCGCCCTTTGGGCCATGCTCGACGGTCCACAGGCGGCCTTGGCCGTCTATCGTCGCGGATTGCAGGTTGCGGTGTCCGAGCGACCAGATTTCCGGCTGAGCGTTGTCCTGCCCAGCAAAGGGATTGCCGTCGAAGGCTTCGCCGGTCTGTTTGATGCGGAAGATCTTGCCAAGGCCACTCGTCAGGTCCTGCGCCTGGACGCGCGGCTCGGCATCGGAGCGTTCGCCGACCGTAACATAGAGTTCGCCTTGAGGACCGAAGGCAAGACGGGAGCCGAAATGCTTGTTGCCGTCGTAGCTCGGCATCTGGCGGAAGATGACGGCGACCTCTTCGAGTGTGCCGCCGCCTTGATCGTCGGGGACGAGGCGGGCCGAGGCGACCGAGGTACCGTTGCCGTCGTTGCGCGGTTCGGAGAAGGAGAAGAAGATCTTGCCCGAGGTCTCGTAGTCCGGAGCAAGCGCCACATCAAGCAGGCCACCCTGGCCATTCGCCATCACTTCCGGCACACCGGCGATTTCGGGACCGGCCTTGCCGTCGGTGCCGATGATGTGCATGGCGCCCGCTTTTGCGGTCACCAGCATGCGGCCGTCGGGCAGAAATTCCATCGCCCAGAGATGCGGCAGGCCTTCGGAGACGACCTCGGTCTTGATCTTGGCCACCTCTGGCGGCTGCGGCGCGCGTGCCTGGCCGTCAAACGCCGGCTGCTGCTGCGGCGCATTGGGCGCCTGGGTCTCGGCCGGTGCGCCGGCTTGCTGGGCAAGTGCGGGTAGGGAGAGAACGCTGGCGGAGAGGATGGTTCCGGCAAGGATGAGGGGCAGGCGGGGCATGTCTATCTCCTGGTCTTCGTGAACGGTCCGGGTGTGAACGCTGATGTGGGGCTCATGCTCCCGATCGGAAGATGGAGGCTCATCAAGTTTGGTTCATCGCCGAGTGATCAGCGCTGGCCTGTATAGACAGGAAAAAGGCGGGGCCTCCCGGTCCCGCCCTTTGTCTCTCAAGCCATCAAGCCGCTGTCTTGACCCAAGGGCCCAGAATTGGCGAATTGGCAAAGAGCCGCTCGCGATCCCTCCACAGCGCGGGCAGGGCAAGCACGCCGAGTGCGGCAAGGGTGATCGCGGTCTTGGTCAGCTGCGACAGTTCCGGCGTGCGGCCGTCGATGTAGTAGACCATGTAGACGATCAGCACGTGCCAGACATAGATCTGCAGCGAGTGGCGACCGAGCAGCTGGAGAAAGTTCAGCGTGAACAGGCTGGTGAGGCCGGATGCGAGCTTCTGGATGATCGGGCTGCGATGGCGCGGGCCGGCGATCAGGATCCAGGCGATGCCATAGGCAACGGCTGCGAAGTTGATCAGATAAACCGGGCCAAAATCGGCGCGCACTTCCATCAGGCCGAATTTCTCCAAAACGAAGCCCGGCATCAAGCCGTGGGCGGTGGTGATGCGCAGCGGCAGGAAGAAGATGGTGATGGCGAGGGCCGTCCAGGCAAGTGTGGTGCGCTTGGGGTCGAAGACCTTCTGCCACTCGATCTTGCCCATCGAGGTGAGAGTGCCCGCGATGATGCCGGCGAAGAAGACGATCTGCCAGCCCATCAGGTTGAAGCTCACGCGCAGCCCTTCCTTGTCGGGCGCGCCGGCAAGCCAGCCGTTCAGCGGATAGGTGATCATGCGGTGGAGGCCGAGTTGGGCGGCGAGCCACACGAGCAGCGAGGCGATGGCGACGCCCAGCCACTGGCCACGCAGGCAGAACCAGATGACGATGGGCGCAAAAACCATATAGGCGATGTATTGCGGCAGGATGTCCATGAAGGTCGGTTGCACCAGGAATGTCGCAACCGGTGCCAGCGAGGCCGGATCCTTCAGGCTGACGGTGCCGAGCCAGTTCTGCCAGGCCTGGGTCGCGCCGGGTAGCACGAGTTGAAGGACGAGGATGACGAGAACCACGCCCATCGCATAACGATAGAGTTCCAGGGCTCGCGACCAGATGCGGTCTCGGCCGACATGATAGCCGTCCTTCATCATCTTGCGCGCGTAGACCATGCCGGTCAGCAGGCCTGACAGGAAGACAAAGCCTTGGGCATCTTCAACGAAGGCAAGGTTTCGATGGTTGATCTCGACGAGCCAGAGGCCGCCAGCGAACACCATGTGATTGATCAGCATGAAGACGAGGAAGTAGCCTCGCATGCCATCGATGACGTCCAATCTTTTCACGTTCGACTCCCGCGTTAGCCCCCGGAACCCGACCGGGGGCGATCTTCAACCGCATCGTGTTGACAATGCGGCGGAAGGGCCGAAGGGGCCGATCCGTACGGGATGAACGGGAACTTTCCACAAAAGTTCCCGCTTCAAGGTCACCTGGACGTGAAGGAAGTGTGCAGTGCACGCGGCGAATCAGAGGCCCAGGAAGGCGAGCATGATGAAGGTGGCGAAGAGGACGAAATGGGTCATGCCCTCGATGGCATTGGTCTCGCCGTCGTTCAGATTGATGGCGGCCGCGATGAGCGTGATGGCAACCATGGTGGTCTGGACGGGCGTCATGGCCATGACGAAGGGCTGGCCCGTGTAAAGGGCGATCCCCTCCATGACGGGTACCGTCAGGATGACCGTGGAGAGCGATGCCCCCATGGCGATGTTGATCGTCGCCTGCATGCGGTTGCGCAGGGCCGCGCGCAGTGCTGTCAGGATTTCCGGGGCTGCCGAGATGGCGGCAACCAGGATGGCCGTGAGGGCGACCGGGGCGCCGGTACCCTCAAGCCCGGCATCCATCAGCACTGCCATCACCTCGGCCAGAATGCCGATCAGCACGACGCCGAACAGGATGACACCGATCGACCAGACCGCCGACGTGGGCGGGGCTTCCGTCTTGTCTTTCGCCGAAGCCGGAGCGACGCCGCCGCGTCTGCTCTTTCCGCCGGAAGCCGGCCTTGGCTTTGGGGCTGCCGGCGGGGCCGCAGCGCGACTCGGGTAGCTGTAGGAGAAGAAATAGCTGTGGGTGCCGACCTGCATGCGCAGGAAGAGTCCGTAGAGCGCCAGCATCGCGAAGATGGTGAACACGGAATAATACTGCCAGCGGTCGGTGGGGATGAATTCCGGCACGACCATGGAAATGCCCATGGCGGTCAGGATCATCACGCCATAGGTCTTGCCGCTGTCGTCATTATACGGCTGTTCGCCGTGCTTCAGGCCGCCGATGAGGGCAGCGAGGCCGAGGATGCCGTTGATGTCCAGCATGACGGCGGAATAGATGGTGTCGCGCACCAGCGTCGGGGAGGCCCCCTTGTTCATCATGATCGCGAGGATGATGACTTCCACCGCGACTGCGGACAGGGTGAGGATCATCGTTCCATAGGGATCGCCGACCTTGTGGGCGAGGATCTCTGCATGGTGGGCAACACGCATGGAGCCGATGACGATCGCGGCGATCAGGATGACGGCACCGACCAGCGAGGCGACCTGGCCATGTTCGAGCAACGCATGCTCGCCAAACCATGCGGCGATCCCCAGCAGGATGGGGATGAGCAGGAGCCTTTCCTGCTTCAGTGCGGACATCATTCTGGGCTGCTCCTTCGGTTGGCTCCCTTTAACGGGTGGAACATAGCTGTGTTCCCTCGACAAGACCCGGTTGCCTTCCAGATTTGCGCCCCGGCGTTTTTGATGGAATAATCCCTTTAGCCCGAGAGGAGAAGGCTATGGTGAAGATCATCTACGAGATCGTCCCCCACGACGGCGGCTGGGCCTATCGGCTTGGCCAAGTCTATTCGGAAGCGTTCGGGACGCATGACCAGGCGCTGGAGGCGGTGCGCATTGTTGTTGCCGAGCAGCAGGTCGGGGACGAGCCGGTGACGATCAGCTATCAGGACGAAAACGGCCGCTGGCGGGAAGAATACAGCGACGGCGGAGACCGGCCGGAGATCGAGGTCGTCGACGCCTTTGTCGAGACCTCCGCACCTCCGGGTTGACCTTTCATCCGAGGATGCCGTTTACGGTCGGGTCGAAGGCCTGGATGCGGGCGTTGGGCCCGCAAAGGCAATGAGCCCCGCCACCAGGGCGTCGAAGGTCGTGCGAAAGCGCGGCGTGGTCTTCAGGCTCTCATGCATGACCACATAGGTTTCAAGCCCGATATCGAGCAGGCCCGGGAGCACTTCCACGAGATCAGGATCGTTCCGACCCAGAGCGACCTGACACACCCCGATGCCGACGCCGGCGCGGATGGCCGCCATCTGGGCGAGATTGCTGTCGGCGCGAAACTGGAAATGCAGATTGGCCACCATCGGATTGTTTTTGAGGATCTCACGGATATAGGCGAGCTGCCTGTCGAAGCCGATCATGCGGTGGTGTGAAAGATCTGCGAGCGTGGTCGGTATGCCGCGACGTTCCAGGTAGCGCCGATGGGCATAAAAACCCATGGGAAGCACGCCGATGCGCCTGCTGAGAAGGGCGGCCTGACGCGGCGTCGTCATGCGCACGGCAATGTCGGCTTCCTGGTTCAGGAGATCCTCGACCGTGTCGGAGGCAGAGAGTTCGATCTCGAGTGCAGGATGGCGTTCCTGCAGTTCGGCCAGAATCGTCGGCAGAGCTTCGATGGCGATCACCTCGCTGGCGCTGATACGGATCGTTCCGCGCACTTCTTCCATGTCGCCGGAGGCAATGCGGGCCAGGGATGCCGACATCGCAGCCATGGATCGGGCGTGCCCATGCATGGCGCGCGCCTTTTCCGTCGGCAACAGTCCCTGCGGCCCGCGCAGGAAGAGAGGGCCGCCGAAAGCCTGTTCCAGCGCCTCGATGTGGCGCCCGGCCGTCGGTTGCGTGAGGCCGAGGCTGCGCGCTGCGGCCGACAGGGAGCCGCTGTCGAGCACGGCGAGGAAGGTGCGGTAGTGGTCCCAGCTGATTTGATCGGTGTCCATGCATTTATGTATAGCAGATCGACAATATTCGGCAATTTTGAATATCGTGGCGGCGTGTCATCCTTTCAGCAGATCCGAACTGAAGGAGATCGACATGACTGAGATGAATGCCATTGCACCACGTCCTCTGGCGCTTGTGCTCGGTGCCACAGGTGGTCTCGGCGGCGCTCTCGCCGAAGCCTTGCTCGCGCGTGGTTATCGGGTGCGCGCGATGCATCGCAACCCGGGAGCGCAGATGGCGGCACGGCCGGCCTATGAATGGGTGAAAGGCGATGCCATGAATGCGGCAGACGTCCTGCGCGCAGCGGAGGGCGTCCGGTTGATCGTGCATGGGGTCAATCCGCCCGGCTATTGCAACTGGGGGCAGCTGGTGTTGCCGATGATCGACAACACGATTGCGGCCGCGCGGGCTGTCGGTGCGCGCATCCTGATGCCCGGCACGATCTACAATTACGGGCCGGATGCCTTTCCGCTGCTGTCCGAAGACAGTCCGCAGACACCCACCAGCATCAAGGGGGGAATCCGCGTGGCGCTGGAGCGGCGGCTCAAGCGGGCCTCCGAAGACGGCGTGCCGGTGATCCTGGTGCGGGCGGGCGATTTCTTCGGCCCTGACGCCGGCAATAACTGGTTTGCGCAGGGGCTTGTCATGCCCGGCAAACCGGTCCGTTTCGTCATCAATCCGGGGCGCAAGGGTGCCGGCCATGCCTGGGCTTATCTTCCCGACGTGGCAGAGACCTTCATGCAGTTGCTCGACCGCGCGGATCAGCTGCCGACCTTCGCCCGCTTTCACATGGATGGATTTTTCGACGCCGATGGGAGCCAGATGGCCAAGGCGATCGGCCGGGCGATCGGCAAACCGTCGATCCGAATCTGGTCCTTTCCCTGGCTGCTCGCCGGGCTTGCGAGGCCTTTCGTGCCGCTGATGCGTGAGCTGCACGAGATGCGCTATCTCTGGAAAACGACTGTTCGGCTCGACAATCGCCTGTTGGTGGAGCGGCTGGGGGCTGAGCCGCGCACGCCGCTCGACGAGGCCGTGAAGGCGACGCTTTCGAGCCTGGGATGCCTCGATCCCGCGGCGGGTCCGTCGGCCCCGGCTGCACGCGCCGTCGTGACAGGCGGTGCCGCATGACGGCGGCATCTATAAAAGGGTCCGGGCAGGCCCTGGCATCCGGCCTGTTCTCCGGCTTCGCAGTCCTGACGCTGGTCGGCATTGCCGGTCAGTTCGTGCTGGCCGGGATGTCGATCTTCGGCGCTGCCGATGCCTGGGGGCTGCACGGGCTTTTCGGTGGTCTGGTCTCCCTGCCGGTGCTTGCAATGCTCTGCCTGACCTTCTGGGCCCCCGCGCTGCGGGTGCTGCGGCGGGAGGCCGGTATCCTGACAGCGGTCTATCTGGTGCAGTTGGTTCTGGCGGGTCTGAGGTCCGACTTCCCGATGATTGCCGCGCTGCATCCGCTCAATGCACTGATCATGGCCGATGTTGCTATGGGCATTGCCAAGACCCGGTTCCCGAGCGCGCGGTCCTGACCTATCGCATTTCCGGCGAAAACGGAGTCGCCTTCAATGCTCTATGTCTTTGTTTTCACGCAATTCCGGACGCAAGACCGTCTCGCACATTTGCTGGAATTGCTCTAGACAAAGCCCCCGCATCCGCGATGCGGGGGCTTTGTTTCGGAGCTTTCGTCTGGATCAGGCAAGCGTCGGATAGGTCGTGTATCCTTGAGCGCCGCCGCCGTAGAGCGTTGCGGCTTCCACTTCGTTCCAGGCCGTGTCTTCCTTCAAGCGGCGGACAAGGTCCGGATTGGCGATGAAGGGACGACCGAAGGCGACGACATCGGCGTAACCGCTTTCCACCGCTTCGAGGGCGGCTGCCCGGTCATAGCCATTGTTGACCATCCAGGTGCCCTTGCCGCCCTTGGCGCGGTAGGCAGCCTTCAATGTCTTCCAGTCGAAGGGCAGGACGTCGCGTGGGCCGCCGGTGGCGCCTTCGATGACGTGGATGAAGGCGAGATCGAAGCCAGCAAGCTTTTCGACCAGTGCCGTGTAGACGGCGGTCGGATCGGGGTCCGACACGTCGTTGGCCGGCGTTGTCGGGGAGATGCGGATCCCGGTGCGATCGGCGCCGATTTCCTTGACGATGGCATCAACGACTTCGATCGTCAGGCGAATGCGGTTTTCGATCGAGCCGCCATAGGCGTCGGTGCGCTGGTTGCTGTTCGAGCGCATGAACTGCTCCAGCAGATAACCATTTGCGGCATGGATTTCGACACCATCGAAGCCGGCCTCGATGGCCGAGCGTGCGGCCTTGCGATAGTCCTCGATCAGGTCTGGGATCTCCGAGAGATCCAGCGCGCGCGGCTCGGAGGTTTCGGCAAAGGCCCCGGAACCGTCAGCATTCAGGATGTAGGTCTTGGATTTGGCAGCGATGGCCGAAGGCGCCACCGGCTTGCCGCCGTCAGGCTGCAGCGAGGTGTGCGAGATGCGGCCGACATGCCAGAGCTGGGTTACGATCTTGCCACCGGCCGCATGCACGGCAGCGGTGACTTTTTTCCAGCCTTCGATGGCTTCCGGCAGGTAGAGGCCGGGCACGTCGGCATAACCCTGGGCCTGGTGGCTGATGGCGGTGCCTTCGCTGACGATCAGGCCGGCGGTAGCGCGCTGGCGGTAATATTCGACGTTCAGGTCGTTCGGTATGGCGCCCGGCGACCGATTGCGGGTCAGGGGCGCCATGGCAACGCGGTTCGACAGGGAAATGTTTCCGACGGTCGTCGGTTCAAAGAGCTTGGACATGTAACCTCTTGAGCGTTTCCGGCGGTGGGAGGGTGGTCGCCGGGAACCGGGATGTGGGAGGTCAGAGCATGCCGTTCAAGGTCTTGATGAATTCAGCAATGGTATCTTCGTCACGGCGATAGAGCACGCGCTGGCCAACACGCTTGGAGCTGATGAGGCCCGCGCGCTGCAAGGTTGCCAGATGTGCGGATACGGCGGATTGCGACAGGCCGGAGCGCTCGAACTGGCCGGCGCTGATGCCTTCGCCGGCTTCTTCCTTCGGAACGCCGAAATATTCGTCGGGCTCCTTCAGCCAGATCAGCATCTCCATGCGCGCAGGATGCGCCAGCGCCTTCATCACATCCTCTAGGTACATAAACCCTCCAGTGTATTCGGTCTTGATCAACGGAGCGAAACTCCGCGCATTCCTTTTTATGGGGTTGCGGCGATAGTTCCGCGTTACGCTTCAAATTCCGGAGCGCAGGATTTGTTCCAGGCGAAAGCCAAAAAAAGAGGGCCACTGGAAAACCAGGGCCCTTTAAATTGTGAAGGTTAAAACCTCCAGAGGGGAACAGCTGCTGCGGTGGAACTGGGAGGAAAAAGCCACCATGTGCATCAGCTGTGTGCGATATGGTGGTTTTTTGTGCAGTGAACAATGCTTTTTTATGCATGTCAGGCATGCGGTGAGCGCAGGTCAGTGCGCGAGGCATACAATTTTGCCCTGCGAAAGGCGCTCAGAAGTTCCAGTTTCTGGCCTTTGCGACGATGAAATCGCGGAAGGCCTTCAGCTTCGCCGCGTTCTTGATTTCGTCGGGATAACAGAAATAGGTGTCGAAGGAGGGTACATCCGCACTCGTCACCAGCTGCAGCAGGCCCGGATCGCGACCGACGATATAGTCCGGCAGCATGGCAATGCCGATGCCGAGCAGGCAGGCGCGCTTGATCGAGGTCAGGCTGTTGATCTGCAGATGCGGCGTGCGCGGATTGTCGGAGGTGCGTCCGGCGACCTCCAGCCAGTTCACGTCCAGCAGGTAGTTGGGTGCCGGCTCGCCGAAGGTGATGATCCTGTGGTTGTCGAGATCCTCGATCGACTGTGGCTCGCCATAGCGGTTGATGTAGGACGGTGCCGCATAGACGTGCATATGCACGGTGAAGAGCTTGCGCTGGATGAGATCAGATTGCTGCGGCTGGCGCAGGCGGATGGCGCAGTCGGCGTGGCGCATGTTCACATCCAGCTCCTCGTTGTCGAGGATGAGCTGGATCGACATGTCGGGGTGGAGCTGCAGGAATTCCTGGACCTTGTCGGTCAGCCAGCCCTGGCCGAGGCCCACGGTGGTCGTTACACGCAGTTTGCCGGATGGTTTCTCCGTCGTCTCGGTCAGCTGCATCTTCACGGTCTGCAGCTTCAGCAGCACATCATGCGCCGTGCGATAGAGCAGTTCGCCCTGTTCGGTAAGAATCAGGCCGCGGGCATGGCGGTGGAAGAGCTTGACGCCGATATCCTGCTCCAGCGAGGAGACCTGACGGCTGATGGCCGACTGCGAGAGATGCAGCTTGTCGGCGGCATGCGTGAAGGAGCCGGCTTCGGCGGCCGCATGAAAAATGCGCAGTTTGTCCCAGTCCAGCGGCATGCCGCCCCCTCTCATGGCGGCTATTCCGCCGCTTGCTGGGTGGGGACCGACAGGGCGGTCAGGTAGCGCTCGGCTTCGAGCGCCGCCATGCAGCCCATGCCGGCCGCGGTAATCGCCTGGCGATAGACGTCGTCGGTGACGTCACCGGCGGCGAAGATGCCGGGCACATCGGTCGCGGTTGAATCGGGAGCGGTCCACAGATACCCGTTGGACTTCAGCTTCAGCTTGCCCTTGAACAATTCGACGGCCGGGGCATGACCGATCGCGACGAAGACGCCGTCGATCGGCATGTCGGTGACAGCGCCGGTCAGCTGGTCCTTGAGCCTGACGCCCGAGACGGACGGCGGCATCGGCGGCTTGGCGGGCGTGCCGGTGATTTCCTCGACCGTGGTGTTCCAGAGGACACGGATATTGTCCTTGGCGAAGAGGCGTTCCTGCAGGATCTTTTCCGAGCGGAACGAGTCACGGCGATGGACGACGGTGACCGACTTGCAGATATGCGAGAGGTAAAGCGCTTCCTCGACGGCGGAATTGCCGCCGCCGACGACGATGACGTCCTTGTTGCGATAGAAGAAGCCGTCGCAGGTGGCGCAGGCAGAGACGCCGAAGCCCTGGAAATGCTGCTCGCTTTCGATGCCCAGCCACTTTGCCTTCGCGCCTGTGCAGATGATCAGCGTATCTGATGTCCAGACCTGGCCACTATCGGTTTTCACGGTGAAGGGGCGATGGCTCGTGTCGACCTCGGTCACGAGATCGCTGACGATCTCGGTGCCGACATGGATCGCCTGGTTCAGCATCTGCTCCATCAGCCAGGGCCCCTGGATCGGATCGGCGAAGCCGGGATAGTTTTCCACGTCTGTCGTGATCATCAGCTGGCCACCCTGTTCCATGCCGGCGATGAGGACCGGCTTCAGCATGGCGCGGGCGGCATAAATGGCAGCGGTATAACCGGCGGGGCCGGAGCCGATGATCAGCACCTTGGTGTGGCGGGCGGTCATCTCAGTTCCTTTCAAATCGCGGCGGCGGGGGCGAAGTCCCCTCTCAAATGGGTGGGAGCAAGGTTCCCCGCAATGGTCGGCCCATTTAGGATTGAAGCGTCACGCAATTCAAGGCCGGGAATGCATTAGCAACAAGGTGATTGACCGGCATGCGCAATTATTGTGCGCAAACTCGACACTTTCTTGCCTGCTGCATTTTTTCGGATAGATAACTGAAGACGATCAGCGGGAGCGAGCATGCTCAGACTTGAACTCGACGCCATCGACCTGCGCATTCTCAAGGAATTGCAGCAGGACGGGCGCATGACCAATGTGGAACTGTCCGAGCGTGTCGGCATTTCCGCCCCGCCCTGTCTGCGCCGTGTGCGCAAACTCGAGGAGGCGGGCGTGATCGAAAGCTATCACGCCGTGTTGAATGCCAACAAACTCGGCTACGACCTTGTCGCCTTCTGCATGGTCGGCCTCAAGCACCAGTCGGAAGCCAATCTCAAGGCCTTTGCCGCAGCAACCGACAGCTGGCCGATCGTCCGTCAGGCGTGGATGGTCAACGGCGACAGCGATTTCCTTTTGCATTGCGTGGCCGCGAACCTGACGAAGTTCCAGGATTTCGTCATCGAAGTGCTGACGGCCAACGAACATGTGGACACTGTCCGGACGATGCTGACGATCCGGCAGGTGAAGAAGGTCGGATTGCTGGAGGTTTGAGCTTCATCCGCAAGGCCGGTTGGTCGACTACACAAATCCGAAGACTTGAATAGGATGAATCCGGTGGCGCGAAAGAAAACGGCGTTCGAACAATTCTTCTCCCTGAACTGGCACCGCAAGCGCCTGGGTGGCGCAAAGCATGTGAAATCCTCCGGCGATTTCGCGGCCATGAAGGCGACGCTGGTGGATGGCGATGCTCCGAAGCAGACCCGTGGCTCTGCGAAGTCACTCGATGAACATCTCGAGAACCTCAGGAAGGAATTTGCGGGGCAGCCCGAGCTGCTCTGGCACCATGCCAAGCTCATCGTGCTCCTGCGCCGCGGGGTGGATACCGAAACGGTCTTTGCTCAGTTCTCTGAACTCTGGGACGCGGAGGGCCTCTATCTCTGCGAGGCTCTCAATCTGCGCTGGCTCGTTTCCGCGACCGACACCTTCGCTGACCATGCATCCGACAGCGAGACGCGGGTTCTGGCGACCCTGGTTTCGCTTCTGGTCAACACGGTAAAGATCTACGAGACCGAACGCATATTGGCCGATGGCGAACCCTTGCCGCTCTCGCCGGCAAAAGTGGCGCGGGTCCAGAATGAACTCATCCCTTTGTTTTCTGGGCTTTCCTGCTTCACCATCGGTACGGATGACACCTTGCGGAACACGCGCTGGCGGCTCGATCCCCTGATGGAGAAGGGCGCGGTGGGCCTCATTCTGAAAACCGTCTTTGATCGCCTTCAGGTCGAGGACACCGCTTTTGCCCGGCTCAGGGCAGTACATCACCGTGAACGGACGGGGTGGTGGTCGAGCTGATCGGGGTCAACTGGCCAAGATAGCCGAAATCCTGACGCTCCACGGAGAGCCGGGTGCGTTCTGCCCGACCGAAAACTTGTAGCTGGCGCAAACCCATCCTCAGTTGAGCCCAGATTCGGCGCAGGCGGTGGCGCCAGTTCCCCTTCGTGCGTGCGCCGTTCACTGGGGAGATCGAGGATATGGTCTCGAGCGGCACGTCGACCTGTTCGGCCGTGGCGCGGTCGCTCTGAAAAGCGAGGGGCGGAACGGCCTGATAGGCATCGAGGCTGTAACAGGCACAGATGACAGCATCGGCCAAGCCACAGGTCGTTTCGGTTGCGGCTAGCAATTTGCGGGCGCCGTTCGGCCAAAGGACATAGGCGGCTGCTCCGGACCGGTCCTGATAGAGGCGTCGGAGCTTCGGATATCGGGCCGCACGACGCGAGAGCAGCTTCTTGCGGCCTCGGGTCTCCAATGTGACAAAATCCATGTCCGTTGCTGTGGCGAGGGTGTCGAGCAAGGCCGGCAGCTGATCGGAGAGAATCGCATCATCCTCCAGGATCAGTATGGGATCGCCCTGGCTTGCGACCACCTGCCAGGCCTGCTGATGGCTGAGAAGGCATGCCCGTTCGGCGCGCGTCAGAGGTCGCTCCCAGGTCTCCCAATAGGGGGTGTCCGCCGTTTCGTCGGCGTTTTTGTCGAATGCCGGCATGCGCTCATGGGCAATTCCGAGGATAGACAGTTGTCGCTCCTGGAATATCCGCCTTTCCGAGGCGGCTTCGAGATTGATCACCAATGCTCTCATGGTTCTCCCATTGCCGATGTGGCCGCTGGCCGGGCTCGATGCAATTTATATAGCAACTCTGCGATAGAGGCCGCCAAGAGATGTTGCTTCGCCTTCGAGCGCAAATCTCTGCGTGACATGACGCCGACCACTCCTGCCCTGTTGGTCGATGACGTCGGGATCCTCCAGCAGAGCGGATGCAGCGGCAATCATGCCGGGCAAGTCGCCTGCGGGAATGACGGTGCCCGTCTCTCCCTGTATTACCAGCTCCGAAAACGCCCCCACATCCGTGGCGACCACAGGCACACCGGTGGCCATGGCTTCCAGGGGGGTGAGGCCGAAACCTTCCCAGCGTTGGGGCGCGATAAAGAGGTCAAGGGTCCGATACCAGTTGGCGATATCCGTGTGTTCGCCGACGAAGAGGATGCGGTCGGCGAGGCCTGCCGCCGCCACCTTCGCCTTGAGCTCATCCTCAAAGGCCTGGTGCTGGGGCGTGGCGCGGCCAGCGACGATGGCTGCCCAACCGGGGTGTCGGGGGAGGGCCGCGATCATGGCGTCGACGAAGAGGTCCGTGCCCTTCTGGTGGCGGACGCGGCCGAAACAGCCGATGTAGCGAAGGTTTGGCGCAAGGCCGCAGACACGCTTGGCCTCGGCCTTGTCTTCCGCCGGCCGAAACGTCTCGCAGTCGATGCCGTGCATGACCACGGTGTTGGGCACTTCGAGATAGGCCGAGGTCTTGGCGCTGGTGGCGATCACGGCGTCCATCTGGCGGATCAGGAACTTCGTCCAGCCGGAATGCTTGCGCTGCGATGCGGATGTGAAAACGAGTTTCAGAGGCATGCGCAGGAGGTCGCGCAGGATGATGCCAGGCAACATCTCGATGTTGCGGCGGGCATGCCAGACGCGGTGCGTGTGACCCTCCGGCGGACGCCAGAGTTTCCACAGGTCGCGGAAACGCAGATGCGGCAGGTCAGAGGGAAGGCCCGGTCCGAGAACCGCGACCTTCTGGCCGAGACGGTTCTGGACGGGAACCAGTTGGATGATCGTCGAGGTGACGCCGGAAAGACGCTGCTTGAAGTTCGGCGCGATCACGTGGATCTCGTCGAGATCCACGTTGTTCTTCGTCTTCGGCATCAGCAGAACCAGTCCATCAGCCCCAGTTGACCGCGAGGATCTCGTAGGCCTTCGAGCCTCCGGGCGCGACCACTTCGATGCTGTCGCCAGCTTCCTTGCCGATCAGCGCACGCGCGATCGGGGACGAAATCGAGATGCGGCCAGCCTTCACGTCGGCTTCCTGGTCGCCGACGATCTGATAGGTCTTTTCTTCGTCCGTGTCCTCGTCGATCAGCTTGACGGTGGCGCCGAACTTGATCTTCGAGCCGGACATCTTGGAGAGGTCGATCACTTCGGCGCGGGCAATCAGGTCTTCAAGCTCGCCCACGCGGCCTTCATTGTGGCTCTGGGCTTCCTTGGCGGCGTGATATTCGGCATTTTCCGACAGGTCGCCATGGGCGCGGGCTTCGGCGATTGCCTCGATGATGCGCGGACGCTCCTCCTGCTGGCGCCAGCGCAGCTCTTCGCTGAGCTTGGCAAAGCCGTTCTGCGTCATCGGTACCTTTTCTACCATTTCTTCTTCCTTCGTCTCTTTGGCCGCAGGCGCGGGCACAAAAGAAAACAGGTTCCGAAGCAAAGCTGCGGAACCGTGTCACAAATCAGGTTGCAATCACTATAGCAGAATGCTTCGCGCAATTTCCAGAGGTTTCGGACAAACCGTCCGTTGTCCTTGTTATCATTGCAACAATCTGTCGGATTGGCCCTAAAATGCGGCGATCTCTCTGATTTGTCGGCACGGCGGACGGTTTGTCGCAGCCGTCATTCTTGACGAAGATTGATAGAACATATAGTGAACATTCTTATGAAGAAATCGCTGAAAGACCGGCTGGCCATTCTCTCGGATGCGGCCAAGTATGACGCGTCCTGTGCCTCCAGCGGTACGACGCGACGGGACTCCAAGGCTTCGGGCGGGCTCGGATCAACCGAAGGATCCGGCATTTGCCATGCCTATGCGCCCGATGGCCGGTGCATCTCGCTTTTGAAGATCCTGCTTACCAATTTCTGCATCTATGACTGCGCCTATTGCATCAACCGGTCGTCCAGCAATGTCGAGCGCGCACGCTTCACGCCGGACGAGGTGGTCTGGCTGACCATCGAATTCTATCGGCGCAATTATATCGAGGGGCTGTTCCTCTCTTCGGGCATCATTCGGTCCTCTGACGACACGATGGGGGAGATGGTGAAGATCGCTAGGGATTTGCGCATCAAACACGGCTTTCGCGGCTATATCCATCTGAAGACGATCCCCGAGGCTTCCGCCCATCTGGTCGAAGAGGCGGGGCTCTATGCCGACCGGCTGTCGATCAACATCGAACTGCCGACCGATCACGGGCTGGAACGCTATGCACCGGAGAAGCGGCCGGTCAACATTCGTCGGTCCATGGCCGATCTGCGGCTGAAGATCGAAGAGGCGCGCGAGCCGACGCTTTCCGGCAAACGCAAGACATTCGTGCCGGGTGGGCAGAGCACGCAGATGATTGTCGGGGCCGATGGGGCTGATGATGCGACAATCCTTGGGTCGAGCGCCCGGCTTTACAGTTCTTATGGGCTGAAACGGGTGTATTATTCCGCCTTCAGCCCGATCCCCGACAGCTCGAAAAACCTGCCCCTGATCAAGCCACCTTTGATGCGGGAGCACCGGCTTTACCAGGCCGACTGGCTCTACCGCTTCTACGGCTTCTCCATCGACGAGATTGCCTCGATCGGCGAAGGCGGCATGCTGGATCTCGAACTCGACCCCAAGCTCGCCTGGGCACTTGCCAATCGCGACCGGTTTCCGGTCGATGTCAACAAGGCCGACAAGGAGACGCTGCTTCGGGTGCCCGGATTCGGCACGAAGACGGTCAATGCGCTGGTTTCAGCACGCAGGCATCGCACCGTTCGGTTGGAGGATCTGGCACGGCTCGGTGTCTCCTTGAAAAAAGTACGCTCCTTCATCACGGCTGAGGGCTGGTCGCCGCATCAGCGCCTTGACCGATCCGACCTGAGGGCTGCATTCGCCCCTCCGCCGGAACAGCTGTCTCTGCTCTGATGCGCGAGGTCACGCTGGCGGGACGCGGGGATTTTACCGAGTGGCGAGAGGCGGCGCGAGCACTGCTTACCGACGGCGTAGCGCCACAGGATGTGTTTTGGCAGACGGGCCAAAGTCCGGGGTACCTCTTTGGGCAGGCTGCAGTCTCAACACCGCGAGCGGCAGCCGGATCAGCGCCATTGTCGGTGCCGAAAGGTTTTCTGGCGGCGGCGGAAGCGGCCGTCTGCCACAGTGATCCCCTGCGATTCGATCTGCTCTACCGGCTGCTCTGGCGGATCGGTGCGGAGCGTACCTTGCTGGAGGTGACATCGGATCCTGACGTCGTGATGCTGCGTGGCATGATCAAGAACATCAGGCGCGACAGCCACAAGATGACGGCCTTTGTCCGTTTCCGCGAGGTTGAGGCGGTTCAGGCAGGGCGTCGGCGTTTCGTGGCCTGGTTCGAGCCGGAGCATTTCATCGTTGCGCGCACGGCCGGCTTCTTCCAGCGCCGTTTCACCGACATGGACTGGCTGATCGCAACGCCGAAAGGTTCGGCGGCGTGGAACGGGCAGGTGCTGAAAACGGCGGGCGAACCGGCCGCGCGGCCGGAAGCCGAGGATGAGACGGATGAGCTCTGGCGCACCTATTTCGCCAATATCTTCAACCCGGCGCGGGTGAAGATCCGGGCGATGCAGTCGGAGATGCCGAAAAAATACTGGAAGAACATGCCCGAGGCCTCGCTCATTCCGGATCTGATCGCCGGTGCCGAGAAGCGGGTGGCGGAGATGGCGGCAAGGGAGGCGAGCCAGGCGCCGGCCTTTCACGAGCGCTTGCAGGCGCAATGGCAGGGGCGGGAGAAGGGCGACGGTGCCGATCTGCCGCCACTGGAACGGCTGCGGCGGGAGGCGTCCACCTGCACGCGCTGCCCGCTACACTGTCATGCGACGCAGACGGTGTTCGGGGAGGGGCCTGAAAATGCCTCCGTGATGTTCGTGGGTGAACAGCCGGGAGACACCGAGGACCTCGCCGGAAAGCCGTTCATCGGTCCGGCCGGCAAGGTGTTCGACGAGGCCGTCGCGGTTGCTGGGATCGACCGCCACCAAGCTTACGTCACTAATGCGGTGAAGCACTTCAAATACGAGCGGCGCGGCAAGCGACGTATCCATATGCGCCCGGAGGCAGGCGAAGTCGCCCATTGCCGCTGGTGGCTGGCCAAGGAGATCGAGATCATCCGGCCGCGGATTGTGGTGGCCCTGGGGGCAACGGCCTATCTGTCGCTGACCGGGGAAAGCCGACCGATCGCTGAGGTCAGGAGCATGCCGATCCCGATGCAGGACAACCGCATGCTGCTGGTCACCACCCATCCGGCGGCGATCCTCAGGATGCCGAATGAAGACTTGAGGGCGCGCAGTCTCACGGCGTTTCGGTCGGATCTTGTCGGTGTGAAACGGCTTTCCGAGACCCTGTCGACGTCGGGGCACTAAAAGCCGGGCGCAGGCTCGTTTCCGGCGCGACCTCACGCCTTCGACCGCCGTCCTGCAGGACGGTGGGGATCAGAGCTGCGACCGGGTAAGGAGGTCAATGGTCGTGGCTGGAAGCCGCCGCGTCGAGATCGATTTCCGTTTTCGCGTAAACCCGCGCCGCGATGGCGGCGAGCAGCAGCAGCGTAACCGTGGCCAGCGCGCAGCAAAGCGCGAAGCCGCCGGCATAGCTGGTGCGGGCCAGTTGCAGCCATGGGGCGGCTTCGTTGCCGGTGGCGCGGGCAACTTCGAGCGCGGTGCCGAGCGCCGAGGTGACGGAGTCGCGGTCTGAAGGTGACAGCGCGGCCAGATCTGCATTCTGCATGCCAAAGCGGTAGAACAGCGTGCCGAGGCTGCCGAGGACCGCGACACCGAGTGCACCGCCGAATTCCGCACTGGTTTCCGAAATGGCGGAGGCGGAGCCGGCCCGCTCCGGCGGGGCCGTGCCAACGATCAGGCCTGTCGTCGTGAGGATAACCGGCACGAAGCCGAGGCCCATGACGATGCTCGCCCCGAGTACGCCAACGAGACTGGAGTTCCATGCGGCGATCGCCATGAGACCGGTGCCGAGCGCATTGACGACAAGGCCCAGCAGGACCGTGCGGACGGGTCCTAACCGGTTGGTCACCCGCCAGGCCTGGAACGACATCACGGTGAAGACCAGCGATGAGGGGATGGACCAGAGGGCGGCCTTGAGCGGTGTGAGGCCGATCACAAGCTGCAGGAAGAGGTTCTGGAAGAGGAAGAGGCCGAAGATGAAGAAGACGCCGGCAAGATTGACCATCAGCGACGCGGTGAAGGCCGGGATCTTGAACAAGGCGAGGTCGATCATCGGGTGTTCGAGCACCTTCTGGCGCCTGACGAAGACGATGCCGACGGCGAAACCGAACAGGATCGGCACGAGCTGGATCGGCTCGAAACCTTCGGCTGCCATTTTCTTGAAGCCGTAGACGATCGGCAGGACGGTCAGGAGTGAGAGCGCGACGCTCAGGAGATCGAGACGTCCGGCCTTTTCATCCCTGTATTCCGGCAGCAGGAAGGGTGCACTGGCAAGCAGCGCGGCCATGATCGGCACGTTGATGAGAAAGACCGAGCCCCAGTGAAAATACTGGAGCAGCACGCCGCCAATGAGCGGGCCGATCAGGCCGCCGAGCGCAAAGGCCGTGCCCCAGATGCTGATCGCGCGATTGCGTTCGCTCTCGTCGCGGAAGAGGTTGACGACGAGCGACAGGGTGGAGGGGGCGATCGTGGCCCCGGCGATGCCGAGCAGGGCGCGGGCGACGATCAGCGTCGAGGCGGTATGGGCGAAAGCGGCGAAGACGGACGCTACAGCGAAGAAGAAGGCGCCGATGAGGAGCACCTTGCGGCGGCCGATTCGGTCGCCCAGCGTGCCCATGGTGACGAGGAAGCCGGCGACCATGAAGCCGTAGATGTCATTGATCCACAAAAGCTGGGTGGCCGACGGATCGAGGTCGGCAACGATCGCGGGCATGGCGAGAAAGAGAACCGAGAGGTCCATCGAATAGATCAGGCAGGCAATGGAGAGGATCAGGAGACCAATCCATTCCCGGCGGGTTGCCTTTTCGGCGCCACCCTCGATCGCAGCAGACATCCAGACCTCCCCCATTATCCGGCGGCACAGTGCCGTGATGCGCCGGTTTAGGCAAATATGAAATTTTGATGGAACCTGTTTTCAGGCGTGATGGGATCTTGCCCGGTCGCACCCTGCCGTCGTTGCAGTTTCACGCCATCCGACCGGTGATGTAACCGTCCAGGCGCGCCAGCGTCTGGTGACCGCCTTCGACGGCGCCGAACTTCAGGGTTGCGTTCCGCGCTTCGGGTGTCGGGAAGATCAGCGTGATCGTCACACGGGTCTTGCCGCCGTCAGGCTGAAGCGTGATCACGCCGTGGAAATGGGCCGGTTCGCCCATCTCGCCACCGTGTTCATAGGCAATGCGGGTCGGCGGGGTGATATCCTGGTAGCGGATCCAGTTCGGCCAGTCCTTGCCGTCGGGGCCGTGCATCGTGTAGCGCCAGAGGCCGCCGACGGAAAAATCCATTTCGTGGGTCTCGTTGCGGAAGCCGTTCGGTCCCCACCACTGGTCGATGTGGTGCGGATCGGTGAACATCTGGAAGACGAGATCGATCGGGGCGGAGACCAGTCGGTCCACTTCGATGATGCGGGCGGGGTCGATTGCCATGGTCATTTCGCGGATGCTCCCTCGTCTTTGGCCAAAACGGCTTCAAGGCGGTCGAAATTCTGCTCGTTGGCGGCGCGGATGAATTTTTCGAGCTCGCGGTTCTCGTCCGTCGGCTCAAACAGCATGCGCCAATGGAGCCGCGTGCCGCTGTCTTCGGCCACGTAGGTCATTTCCATGGTGAAGACATGCATGGGTTCGTGATGCAGAAAGACGATGCGGCTATTCGGAACGATTTCTTGAAAGGTCGAGTGGTTGTCGAAATCCGTGCCGTTGGAGGCGGTCATGGTGATGCGCCAACTGCCGCCTTCGCGGAAGTCGAATTCGTCGATGCGGTTGGTAAAGTCGTGCGGTCCCCACCAGTCCTTCAGCGTGTCCGGATCGGCGAAGGCGCCGAACAGGGTCGGGGCGTCGACGGGAAACAGGCGGTCGTTGAGGATTTCCAGTTTGTCGGTCATGGCGTGTCTCCCGTGTCGTCAGGGGTCGATTGCAGTGTGGCCAGATAGTCTTCCAGCCTGTCCAGACGGTGTTCCCAGAGTTTGCGATAGTCGCCAACCCAGCTGTCGACAGCTTTCAAGGGTTCCGGCTCCAGCCGGCAGGGGCGCCATTGGGCCGTGCGGCTGCGCGAGATCAGCTTGGCACGCTCCAGAACCTTCAGATGTTTGGAGACGGCCGGCAGACTCATGGCGAAGGGTTCAGCCAGTTCGTTGACGGTGGCCTCGCCGGTGGACAGGCGGGCGAGGATGGCGCGTCGCGTTGGATCGGCGAGGGCGAAGAGGGTTTCCGACAAGGGATCTGCTGGCATAGAATTAGCCGATCGGTTAATTAACTGATCGGGTAAATACAAAATATGATGTTGGCCGTCAAGTGACCGGGCAAATGCACTTTGAAGCAAAGGAAAGTCTGGCGACAGCGCGGACATCAGGCGTCTGGCAAGGCTTCAGGCGGCATCCTCAAGTGCTGCGGCTGGCAGGTTTGCGGATGCGTTCAGAACCTCGAGGCCGACGATCCGGCCATCACGATCGTAGTCAAGCATGATGCCCTTCGACACTTCCTCTGTCTCCAGAACCGGCTCGGTGGAGAAGCGGATATAGGCCGCATCGGCGGCGGCATCATATTCAAGCTTCGGCTTCATCGGGGCATCCGTGCCTTGCGATCGAGGAATGCCGTGATGATACGGATTTCGGTCGCGGTTTCCAAGCAGATTACCCGCAAAATCCGCTCCTCGCGTTCCGGGACGCGCCGGTAACGCCGCTCAGTCGGCGGACCGGAGGGATCTGCCTCCGCCCACTCCGGGTCGCGGACCGTAAGCTCGATCCATGCTCGATCGAGTTGCCGCTCCGAAATCACCGTTTCCGTATGGAGGGTGAAATGGAGCGGCTTCATTTGTTGGCCTCAGAAATAACTCTGCAGCGGACGAACCTCGAGCTGGCCGCCTTTGAGCGCGCGGATGGCTTCGGCGGCGGCAAGGGCGCCGGCCATGGTCGTGTAGTAGGGCACCTTCTGCATCAGGGCCGCGCGGCGCAGCGATTTCGAGTCCGAGATCGCCTTGTTGCCGTCGGTCGTGTTGATGACCAACTGGACCTGACGGTTGCGGATCGCATCCTCGATATGCGGACGTCCTTCCAGCACCTTGTTGATCTTGATCGCCGGAATGTCGTTTTCGGCGAGGAAGCGCTGGGTGCCACCGGTTGCCATGACCTTGAAGCCGATCTGGGTCAGGATCAGGATCGCGGGCAGGGCGCGGACCTTGTCCTCATCGCGAACCGAGACGAAGACCGTGCCATCACGCGGCAGTTCGACGGAGGCGCCGAGCTGGCTCTTGGCGAAGGCGAGCGCAAAATCGGTGTCGAGGCCCATGACTTCGCCGGTCGAGCGCATTTCGGGGCCAAGCAGCGTGTCGACGCCGGGGAAGCGGGCAAAGGGGAAGACGGCTTCCTTGACGGCGATGTGCTTGAGGTTGCGCGGATCGGGTTTCTTGCCGTAGGCGGCGATCGCGTCGTCGAGCTTCTCGCCGGTCATGATGCGGGCGGCGATCTTGGCGATCGGGGCGCCGATGGTCTTCGCCACGAAAGGCACCGTGCGCGAGGCGCGCGGGTTGACTTCGAGCACGTAGATGACGTCGTCCTTGATGGCGTACTGGACGTTCATCAGGCCGCCGACATTGAGCGCCTTGGCCATGGCGGCCGTCTGGCGTTCCAGTTCGTCGAGCGTTGCCTTGGAGAGCGAACGGGAGGGCAGCGAGCAGGCACTGTCACCCGAATGGATGCCGGCTTCCTCGATATGCTCCATGATGCCGGAGACGAAGACGGTCTCGCCGTCGCAGAGCGCATCGACGTCGACTTCGATCGCATTGGTCAGATAGCTGTCGAACAGGAGCGGGTTCTTGCCGAGCAGCGTGTTGATCTGGCCGGTCTTGTCGTTCGGATAGCGCTGCTTGATGTCCTCGGGCACGAGACCCGGCACCGTGTCGAGCAGGTAGGACTGCAGCATCGATTCCGAATGGATGATCTGCATGGCGCGGCCGCCGAGCACATAAGACGGGCGCACGACCAGCGGGAAGCCGATTTCGGTCGCGACCAGGCGGGCCTGTTCGACCGAATAGGCGATGCCGTTGTTCGGCTGGTTCAAATCGAGCTTCATCAGAAGCTTCTGGAAACGATCGCGGTCTTCGGCGAGGTCGATCATGTCGGGCGCGGTGCCGAGGATCGGGATGCCGTTCTTTTCGAGCGCTTCGGCGAGCTTCAGCGGGGTCTGGCCGCCGAACTGAACGATGACGCCGACAACTTCACCCTTTTCCTGCTCGGCGCGCAGGATCTCGATCACGTCTTCGGCCGTCAGCGGCTCGAAATAGAGACGGTCGGAGGTGTCGTAGTCGGTCGAGACGGTTTCCGGGTTGCAGTTGACCATGATCGCTTCAAAGCCGGCATCCTTGAGCGCGAAGGCGGCATGGCAGCAGCAATAGTCGAACTCGATGCCCTGGCCGATGCGGTTCGGGCCGCCGCCGAGGATGACGACCTTCTTGCGGTCGGACACCTGGGCTTCCGAGCGCAGTTGGCCGACGAAGGGGGTCTCGTAGGACGAGTACATATAGGCGGTGGGCGAGGCGAATTCGGCAGCACAGGTGTCGATGCGCTTGAAGACCGGGCGAACGCCGAGGCCGTTGCGCAGTTCCGCGACTTCCTTCGGGCGCTTGCCGGACAGCGAGGCAAGGCGGGCGTCGGAGAAGCCCATGGCTTTCAGCGAGCGCAGATTTTCAGCGTCATCCGGCAGGCCGTGTTCGCGGACGCGGGCTTCCATGTCCACGATCGCCTTGAACTGGGCGATGAACCAGGGATCGATCTTGCAGCCCTCATGGACCTCTTCCGGCGACATGCCGAGGCGCAGCGCCTGGGCCACCATGCGCAGGCGGTCGGGCGTCGGGGTGCCGATGGCGGCGCGGATGGCGTTCTTGTCGTCACCCTGGCCGAGGCCCGGGATCTCGATTTCGTCGAGGCCGGTGAGGCCAGTTTCGAGACCGCGCAGGGCTTTCTGCAGGGATTCGGCAAAGGTGCGGCCGATGGCCATGACTTCGCCGACCGACTTCATCGCTGTCGTCAGCGTCGGTTCGGCACCGGGGAATTTTTCGAAGGCGAAACGCGGGATCTTGGTGACGACGTAGTCGATCGACGGCTCGAACGAGGCCGGTGTGGCGCCGCCGGTGATGTCGTTGTCGAGTTCGTCCAGCGTATAGCCGACGGCGAGCTTGGCGGCGACCTTGGCGATCGGGAAGCCGGTGGCCTTGGATGCGAGAGCGGACGAGCGCGAAACGCGCGGGTTCATTTCGATGACGACGAGGCGGCCATCGGCCGGGTTGACGGCGAACTGCACGTTCGAACCGCCGGTTTCAACGCCGATCTCGCGCAGAACCGCGATCGAGGCGTTGCGCATGATCTGGTATTCCTTGTCGGTCAGCGTCAGCGCCGGCGCGACCGTGATACTATCGCCCGTGTGGACGCCCATCGGGTCGATGTTCTCGATCGAGCAGATGATGATGCAGTTGTCCGCCTTGTCGCGGACGACTTCCATTTCATATTCCTTCCAGCCCAGGACGGATTCCTCGATCAGGACTTCCGTGGTCGGCGAGGCGTCGAGACCGGAATTGATGATCTCGTAGAATTCCGAGCGGTTGTAGGCAATGCCGCCGCCGGTGCCGCCCATGGTGAAGGAGGGGCGGATGATGGCGGGCAGGCCGACATGATCAAGCGCCTGGGCGGCGATCGCCATGGCATGGGCCATGTAGCGCTGCTTGCGGTCGGTTTCGCCGAGGTTCCACTGGTTTTCCAGCTCATCAAGCGCCTTGTCCAGCTCTGCGCCGGAGAGCTTGGCGCGCAATTCGGCGCGGGCGGCTTCATGGGTCTTGCGGTCGGCGTCCTTGATTTCGGTCGCGTTGGCGAGCATCGACTTCGGGGTTTCAAGGCCGATGCGCGCCATGGCTTCGCGGAAGAGGGCGCGATCTTCGGCCATGTCGATGGCGGCGGGCTTGGCCCCGATCATCTCGACATTGTAGCGGTCGAGAACACCCATGCGCTTCAAGGAAAGCGCAGTGTTGAGCGCCGTCTGGCCACCCATCGTCGGCAGCAGCGCGTCGGGACGCTCCTTGGCGATGATCTTGGCGACCACTTCAGGGGTGATCGGCTCGACATATGTGGCGTCGGCGAGACCCGGATCGGTCATGATGGTGGCCGGGTTGGAGTTGACCAGGATGACCCGGTATCCCTCTTCCTTCAGCGCCTTAACGGCCTGGGTGCCGGAATAGTCGAATTCACATGCCTGGCCAATGACGATCGGGCCTGCGCCAATGATGAGGATGGACTTGATATCTTGGCGCTTTGGCATGGCTCTATCCGTTCTTTGACCTGCGCGAAAAACCGGCCTGGGTGAGGGAGGTCACCGGCCGGGCGCAGAGAGATGGTCTTTTCAGGCTAGAAGCGGCTTATAGGGAAATGTCCGGACGGAAGAAACCCCGTTTTTACAGAAACTACCGGAAAAACTTCCGCAATGTGTCGGCAACTCCCGCCCAATGCGGTTGGCACCTGTTTGGGGGTGCATCGCGCCTGGCCAAAATCTTTGTCATCCTGTGTTGCCAGACGTTGCGTGTATACGTCTCCAACGGAATTTTAAGGGAATGATACGATCGTTCCTTCACCTAAGCAGAGCGCTCGGAGTGGAGCCGAATGTCACGCGATTTGGCAAACCTACGGTGCGCACTTCCGATCTACACAGTATGCAACGTCATTGCGATTGTCGCAATCACACTGCTCTCTAAGCTAAGGCTGGACGTTGCTTCGTTTGGGGCAGTGTTCTTCACGGTACCCCTGCTGGTCGTTGGTGCGCTCTTTACCCGGCGCAGAGTTATGGGGACGGCCTCTCTGATACTGGAGGTGCTGTGTAGCGGCATCGTGCTGTCCGTCGTGGTGTTGCTTGCCTCCTACCTCGCCATTTCGCTTGACCGCCCTCTTGTCGATGCCGCGCTTGCAGATGCCGACCGGTGGCTCGGTTTCAACGCATTTGATATCGTCACGATGGTCAACAACATGCCCGTGCTGAGCTCGATGCTCATGTACGCGTACTCGTCCTTCTCTCTACAGCTTCTTGTGTTGCCGATCTTGCTAATCGTTTTGGGCTCGCCGGCTTCGGCTTACACGCTTGTCCTTAGCTATGGGCTTGCGGGGGTGGTTGCGAGCCTCATCTCCATCTGGTTTCCGGCTGTCGGTGCTCACATCTCCTACGATCTGGCTTCTCAGCGTCTGCCATCGGTGAATCTGTATTATGGATACGCGTTTCTGTCCGAGTTCAATGCGGTACGCGCAAATTCAGAGTTCACCCTGTCGCTTGCGACGGCCCAAGGGATCCTCACTTTTCCGTCGGTGCATACGGCTGTGGCTATCATATGTACCGTTGCGTCGTTTGGGCAACGCGTGCTGAGGTATCCGGTCCTGACCCTCAACGTGCTCATGCTGATCTCGACCGTCACGCATGGTGGCCACTATCTGGTTGATGTCATAGCCGGCATTGTCGTGGCGACTTTGGCACTTGTAACCACCCTTGTGATCGCGCGTAGCCGCATACCCGGTATCGTTGCTCTAACTTAAGCGTTCCGTTTTCGCGATTTCTCGTCATAGTCCTTTTGCACGTTGCTGATAGCGCAAAGACCTCCGTCACTGCGAGGTCTAAAATGAACGCTCCAAAGCCGTCGAATCTTCACGATGCTACTGTCGACCCTATTGATGATGCCCTTCTGGCACATCTGGGCACACGCTACTCATCGGCTGGAATTTTCCTGCCCGAGCCGGGCAATACGATGGTTTGTCACCTGCAGGCGGGGTCCGAGACGGAGGCCGTGCTGCAGGAGGTCCGGGAGCGTTATCGTGCCATGCCCGGCAGCGAGCGCCTCGCATTCACAGCCGAATCCAGCCTGCACATGACGCTGTTCCAGGGCATTATCGAATATAGACGCCGATTGCCCTATTGGCCGGCGGATGTGCCGCTGGAAACGCCGATCGATGACATGACCGCGATCTTCCTCGATCGCCTTGCCGGTTTTGAACCGGGACAAGCATTCCAGATGCAGGTGGTGGCAGCGACGCCGAACGGGTTGACGCTGGAGGGCGTCTCGGAGGCGGATCGGGCGGCGCTCCGCTCGTGGCGGGATCGACTGGCCGATCTGCTCGGCTATCGCCATCCCGATCACGAGACTTACAGCTTTCACATCACCTTTGCCTATATGACCGAGCGTTTCGACGATGAGACGATGATGGCGTGGCAGCCGTTCCTGGCGGAGGTCGTCGAGGAGATCCGGCAGCGTGCGCCAATCCTTGCGCTCCGGCCACCGGCCTTTTGCAGCTTCGAGGACATGAACCATTTCGAGGAACTGCTGGTTCTGGAGCCACAGTCCTAGGTAACAAGCGGATCGGCCATTTTTGTTGGCTTGAATGGAGAGGTTTGCTCTAGCTCTCCGTTGCAGGCCACGCTTTCAGGACCTGTAAAGCGACAGGTCCTGCTTCCGGCCAAAGCTGCAGAAGATATTGATCTTCTCCGTCGAGCCCGTCTTCGCTCAATGTGTCAAGGCCCGACCAGCTGACGCGCACCCCAAGCGGCCCTGGGGTCACGGTCAGGCGAGGTGATGTTGCTTCGTCGTCAGTCATGCCCGCGACTATGAGCTGACCCGTGGGGCAATTGAACCCGGCATCTACCACCTGGTGAAAGCTATCGAGATCGGGTTTAGGACGCTGGTCGTGCCATTCAATACACACGGTCACGTCCATGTTGCGCACGGTATGAACTATGATTCCAGTCGGTCCGACCATGAGACGTCGGGCCATGCTGTCTTCGGTATAGTCATTCGGCAATTCGCAGTGCGCCTCGTCGCGCAGATAGAGCTGGAAGTAGTCGGCGAAGATCTCGCCTTGGTATAAAGTTCTCACCGCGATCCTCCCAACACTGATGGTCGCAAATATCTCGATTGAGGCGTTGATCTGCCGAAAGAGTGTCGTGCCACTGCAAACTGGGCACTCTGTGCATCTGACTTTGCAGGATGCGTGATGAAGAGAATATCGGCAAGGTAAACCGCTCGCAGCGTCAGCACTGCGAACGGCTTGATATCGGGATCTGCGCTAGATCCACATTGCACCTAGGGCTCTGGGAAAGCGCCCCATCTTCGTTGCGAATGTCCTATGGTCCCGATCAGAATTCTTCCCATTCGGCACCGCTCGGTGCGGGCTTTGCACCCATTGCCGTTGCCAGTTTGCCGACGAGTGCGCGTGCGGGAGATGCTGCGGCGCGGGCTGGACCCGCAACCGGGGTTGGGCGGCTCGCGGCAGGAGCCGCCGAGGGGTGGGCCTGTGTCTGAACGCTTCGGCTTGCCGCTGGGGCGCTGCGGGCCGGTGTCGTGGAATGTCCGAGATTGAACTGCGCCAGACGCGAGGAGAGCGATTGCACTTCGGACACGAGGGTGTGCGAGGCCGCATTGGTCTCTTCGACCATGGCGGCGTTCTTTTGGGTTCCCTGGTCCATGATGTTGACGGCGGCGTTGATCTCATGAAGGCCGGTCGACTGTTCGCGGGCGGCCTCCACGATCGCGTGCACATTGGTGTTGATCTGCTGGACCTCGGCAACGATGGCCGACAGAGCCTCGCCGGTCTGATCGACCAGGGAGACGCCATGCTTGACCTGATCGCCGGAGGCGGTGATCAGGCTCTTGATTTCCTTCGCGGCATTGGCCGAACGCTGGGCCAGTTCACGCACTTCCTGCGCCACGACCGCAAATCCCTTGCCGGCTTCCCCGGCGCGGGCGGCTTCGACACCCGCATTGAGGGCAAGCAGATTGGTCTGGAAGGCGATCTCGTCGATCACGCCAATGATGTTGGAGATCGATTGCGACGACTGTTCGATGGCACTCATGGCGTCGATTGCCGTGCGCACCACTTCGCCCGACCGTTCGGCACTTTCCTTGGTGCGGCTGACTTGCTGGCCGGCTTCCTCGGCGCGCTGGGTGGATTCCTTGACGGAGCGGGTGATCTGGGAAAGCGCGGCGGAGGTCTGTTCGACCGATGCCGCCTGCTGTTCGGTCCGGCGGGCAAGATCGTCGGCCGCCGCGCGGATCTCGTTGGAGCCGTTCTCGATCGTCGTTGCGTTTTCGCTGAAGGAGAGGAGGGCCGCGCGCAGTTTCTCGATGGAATCGTTGAAATTGACGCGGATCTCGTCAAGCGCCGGAGAGAAGGACTTTTCCAGTCGAACGGTCATGTCGCCGTCGGAGAGACGGGCGAGACCGGTGCGGAGTTCGTCGACGACAAAACGGATTTCTTCTTCGCGGGCCTTGTGGCCCCTGGAGCGCTCAACCCGTTCGATTTCCTCCTGCTCAAAGCGTGCCTGGGCTTCGTTTTCGAGCTCGATCTTCTTGCGATTGCTTTCGAGAAGAATGCCGAGCGAGCGGGACAGGTCGCCGATCTCGTCGCCCCTTTCCTTGTCGGTCAGTTCGACCGCGAGGTCGCCGGAAGCAATGCGGTTTGTCTGGTCGATGACGCGGTTGATGCGGCCGATGAAGCCGCGGGCGAGCAGCCAGCCGACCAGCACCAGAAAGACGGCGGCGCCGGCGATGATCAGGGCCGAGGTCCAGACGGTCTGGGAGAGGGCGCCGAGCACGGTCGCACTCGGTACGGCAACGACGACTTTCCAGACCACGCCTTCAAAGGGTTCGATCGGGACAGCAACCGCAAACCGTTCGATGCCGTCCTTGTCTGTGATGGTGCCGACGGTGCCGGGCGTCTTCAGCACCGTTTCCCAGCCGGCGACATCGACGCCGCTGTCTTTCAACGGCTTGCCCATCACGTCTTTTTCGGGGTGGCTGACAAAGCTGTTCGCCGACGACAGAAGCGCGACGTAACCATCGCCGAGCGGGCGGTTGGCCGCGAGATCGGTGGCCGTCTTGTTGAGGTCGATATCGGCGCCGACATAACCGACAGCCTTGCCGCCGTCGAAGACCGGCAGCGAAATGGTCGTCATCAGGACGTCCTTGCCGTCCACCGGGTAGACGTAGGGCTCCAGCAGGGCGGGTTTGCCGGTCGTGACCGGCAACTGATAATAGTCGCCGACGCCCGGCTTGTCATAATCGATCAAAACGTCCGTCTTGATGGCGCCGCCGGAGCGGTAGATGTAGGGTACGAAGCGCCCGGTCTGGTCATGCACCGGCTTGCCGACGAAATCCGTGTCCTTGCCGTCAAAGGCATTCGGCTCCCAGCCGGTCGATACGCCGATCGAGTCGGGATAGGCTTCCAGCGCCTTTTGCATGACGGTCATGACGGTCGCCCGGTCGCCTTGACCGCTGGCGCGCAGGGCCATGATTGCAGTTTCCATGCCCTCGACCATCTGATGGCCGACACGCAGGCTCTGTTCGATCTCCGCGCCGGCTTCCGATGCCGCCATCTTCATCTCGTTGATGCCGGCGCTGCGGATATGGCCGTAGGTCAGGCCGAGCAAAGTTGCCGCGACGCCGATCGTCGTGACAACGCCGAGCCCGACGGTGGAAAAGATGTTCCGGCTCGTGGCGGATTTGAAAAGCATGGGCCGTTCCCTCATTAGCCTTCTTGCAAGCATGTCGACGACAGGCATCGTCGTCCCGGCGCAGAGCCGGGTCCCCAGTGGAATCTAGACCGGGTTGGTTAAGTAGTCCTTTATATTCGACTGGGCGGCTATAATGGCTTGTCCCTTGTCAGCACGCGATTTTCTCCCGATGGTGCCTGAAGCTGAAGGGTGCAGAGGGGAATACATGTTCCAGAATTACGCTGATTTCGACGGGCTTGGGCTGGCAGGACTGATCCGTCGCGGCGAGGTTTCGGCGAGCGAGGTGCTCGAGGCCGCAATCAGCAGGATCGAAGCGGTCAATCCGGCGCTGAACGCTGTCGTGCGGCCGCTCTTTGAGCGTGCCCGCAGCCGGGTCTCGTCCGGCGTCGGTGACGGACCTCTTGCCGGCATCCCCTTCCTGGTCAAGGATTTGCTCGCCCAGATTGACGGTGTTGCGACCGGCAACGGCAATCGGCTCTGGTCCCATCAGGCGGCGCGCGGCGATAGCGAACTGGTGCGGCGCTGGGAGACGGCGGGGCTCGTGATTGCGGGCAAGACCAATACGCCGGAATTCGGGCTGACGCCTTATACCGAATCGAGCGCAAGCGGGCCTGCTTACAATCCGTGGGATCTGACCCGCACGCCCGGCGGCTCTTCGGGCGGGTCGGCTGCAGCGGTCGCAAGCGGCATGGTGCCGATCGCATCGGGCGGCGATGGCGGCGGATCGATCCGCATCCCGGCTTCGGCCTGCGGTGTCTTCGGGATGAAACCGACGCGGGGGCGCACCCCTGCGGGTCCCTTTATCGGCGATGCCTGGTCGGGATTTGCCATCGAACATGTGTTGACCCGGACGGTTCGCGACAGCGCGGCGGTCCTTGATGCCACGCATGGTCCCGACATCGGATCGCCGCACCCGCTGCCGGTCTTTGTCGGCTCGTTCCTTGACGCGGTCTCCCGTAGCCCGGCGCGGCTGAAGATCGCGGTGTCGAAAACGCCGATGCTCGGCAAGGCGGTGTCGGCGGAGGTCGTTGCGGCCTTCGACGAGGCGACACGGCTTCTTGCCGATCTCGGCCATGAGATCGTCGAGGCCGCACCGCGTGTCGATCGCGAGGAATTTTCCATGGCCTTCCTCACCGCCCTTGCCGGTGAGCTGCGTGCCGATATCGAATTCACCGCCAAGACCTTCGGCGTGCGCATCCGTCCGGGAGACTACGACGCCTCGTCCTTCGGCATGGGATTGCTGGGGGATGGGTTTTCGGCGGCGGAACTCATTGCGGCACATCGCTATCTGAAGCTGTCCAGCCGTTCCGTGCTCGGCTTCTTCCAGAATTACGATGTGCTGATGACGCCGGTCCTGTCGTCGCTGCCGGTCAAGATCGGCGCGCTGCAGCCGTCCGCAGCAGAGAAGGCGCTTCTCAAAGTGCTGGGTCATGTCGGTGGTGGCTGGCTCTTGAAGAAACTCGGGATTGCCGAGCAACTGGCGGCGCAGACCTTCGAGTTCATTCCCTGGACCCCGGTCTTCAATGTCACCGGGCAGCCGGCGATGTCGGTGCCGATTGGCTGGTCTGAGGAGGGGCTGCCCATCGGCATGCAGTTCGTCGGTCGCTTTGCCGACGAGGAGACGCTGTTTTCGCTTGCGGGCCAGCTGGAGCAGGCGCGTCCCTGGAAGGACAGGCGGCCCCCGCTCTGAGGGCCGGCTGCCGCATCGCGTTACAGACCTGGAACCACGAGCACCTTCACCTCGCCACGGCCCGGAGGATTGGAGACGACGGAGGGCGCCTCTTCCAGCGAGACCTTGCGCGATATCAACCGCTCCACCTCGATCGTGCCCGATGCGATCAGGTCGGCGGCGCGGCGATGGGTAAAGGGATTGAGGAAGGACGTAACCAGCTTCACTTCACGGAAGAGGAGATCGAAAGGCTCTATCTCGACCTTCTCGCCTTGGGCCATGACCCCGAGGATGACGACAGTGCCGCCTGGGCGCACGAGTTTCGTCGCCTGTTGAACCGTCTCGGCGACACCGGCGCATTCGAGCACCACGTCGACACCCCCGGGCACGAGACCATTCGGGCCGGTAATGCTCTCGATGATATCAGAGGACGATGGGTCGACGCTGGCGGTTGCGCCCAGTTCTTCCGCCAGTTCGCGGCGCGAGGCCTGGCGTGTCGAGAGGATGACGGTGCTGGCGCCGGCAAGCCGGGCGAGCTGTACGGTCAGCAGGCCAATCACGCCGCCGCCGAGCACGACGACGGAGGAACCGGCCTTGATCTCGGCAAGGTCGATGCCATGCAGGCAGCAGGCGAGCGGTTCGCAGAAGGCGCCAAACATCGGATCGAGGTTGGCGGGGAGCAGGAAGGCCTGCTTCTGCGGGACAATCACGTAGTCGGCGAAGCCGCCGTCGCGCGCAATACCGATCGCCTGGAGATTGCGGCAGAGATTGACCCGGCCGTTGACGCAGTGGCTGCAGCGGCCACAGGCGATGTTGGGGTCGCCGGTGATCCGGTCGCCGATGGCAAAGCCGGTGACCTCAGTGCCCATCGCCTCGATGATGCCTGCGAATTCATGGCCCAGCGTCACGGGTGGCTTTGACGGAAATTCGCCGTGGAACAGGTGGCGATCGGTGCCGCAGACACCACAGGCCTCGACCCGCACCAGAAGTTCTTCCGGGCCTGGCACCGGCTTGTCCACCTCCCGCGTGAACAGTTGTCCGATACCCTCAAGCCGCATGGCTTTCATTGCAGTCTCCTCCAAATTGACTTTCCCCCAAGCGATAGTGGCATGTGGAACCTTGTGTTGCCAATCGGCAAATCCGTGGCGGGACGCTGCAAATCAGGCCAGGCCATGGGTCGACGGATCACGGGAACGGCCCTAGATACACAGCTCTGGCCAATGGGACGCTCCTTCATGATCACAGTGCATTATCTCGACAATTCGCGCGCGCACCGCATCCTGTGGCTGCTGGAGGAACTGGGGCTCGATTATCAGGTCGAGGTCTATCACCGGACCAAGGAGTATCTTGCGCCGAAAGCGCTGAAGGCCGTGCATCCGCTCGGCAAATCGCCTGTCATCGAGGACAAGGGCCGGGTGGTGGCGGAAAGCGGTGCGATCATGGAGTACCTGATCGAGACCTATGGGGGCGAGAGCCTGCGACCTGCCGCCGGAACGGACGAGCGCTTACGCTACCGCTACTGGATGCACTATGCGGAAGGATCCGCCATGCCGCTTCTGGTGATGAAATTGATCTTCTCGCGGATTCCGGGCCAGGTGCCGTTCTTCATTCGGCCTGTGGCCAGGATGATCAGCGATGGTGTCTCGCGCAAACTTCTGGACCCACAGCTCTCCGATCATCTCGACCTCTGGATTACGGAAGTGTCCAGGGACGGTTGGTTCGCAGGTCACGAGTTCTCCGCGGCCGATATCGCCATGAGTTTTCCAGTCGAGGCCGGGCTGACCCGGATTGCCGGCGGCAGGGATACCTCTGTGCTGAGAGCGTGGATCGAGCGTATCCGGGCGCGTCCGGCCTATCAGCGGGCCCTTTCGCGCGGCGGCGAGTACGGTTACGCCAAGGGCTGACGCTCTCCTATATCTCGGATGTCGCCGAAACGACGGCGAACACTGTCGGCATAGCTGCGACTGACCGGCACGACCGTCCCGGATTTCAGCCTGACTGCGAACCGGCCTCCCGCCTTTGCCAGCCCTTCGACATGGGCTGCGGCCACCCAATGGGAGCGATGGGTCTGCAGGCCGTCGATTTCGCCCAGTTCACGCAGCGCGTCGGAAAAGCGCAGCAGCACCAGCTGGCAGCCGCGCGTGGTGGTTACCACGGTGTAGTGGTCCTCGACGGTCAGATGCAGGATCGGTCCGCGGATGTCCGGCTTCAAGCGCGCGAGGAGCGGCGGGGGCTCCTGCGGTATTGCCGCTGCGCTTACCGTCGGCTGCGATGCCGTGGATGCTGCCGGCTTTGCCGACATAGTCATATGGGTCAGCAGACTGAAGAGGATCGACAGCGGCAAGCAGACGGCGAACTGGCTGCCGTAGGAGAGGGTGGTTGGTGGCAGGCTCAGCCATGACCACCTGACGAGCTCCACGGCTGCTGCCACGAAGGGGGTCGCGAGCACGGCGTTGATCGTCAGCAGGACGAGCGTGCTTGAAATATGTTCCCTCAGCCAGATTTCGGCGAGCGTGATGATCGAGATTGCCACCGCCCAGGCTGCGGCATGGAGAAGCGTCCAGAAAGCGGCCCGCTCGGCGAGACCCATGTCCTCCATCGTGCCGGAGGGACCCATGGCGACAAAGATGGCAACGACGATGGCGAAGGTTGCCCAGAAGCGCGCCGAGCGGATCAGCATTGCCCATTCACGAAGCGCAGACTGCAAGGCGGTGCTGTTCACGAATTCTTCTCGTCATCGACGGCAAAGCGTTTGCCGCACAGGCCAGCTGGAGCGATCAGCGCGACATCATCCATTGAACCCGTGATCCTGTTCAAGGCAAGCCCCATGTCGCTCTCTCTTCTCCTGCAGGCCTCGCCCGCTATCCAGATCCATGTCGCCGCTGCCGTCTCTGCGCTCCTGCTCGGCACCTATCTGCTCGTCGCGCCTAAGGGGATGAGGACGCACAAGACCCTGGGGCGGATCTGGATCGGCATCATGGTCGTCACGTCGTTTTCGAGCTTCTTCATTCATTCGCTCCGCCTCGTTTACGGTTTCAGCCCCATCCATATCCTCTCTGTCCTCACACTGGTCGGCAGCTGGCAGGCCGTGGCTGCGGCGCGGGCCGGCCGGATTGCCGACCATCGCCGACATGTCGGCAATCTCTATTCGCTGGCGTTGCTGACGGCTGGAGCCTTCACGCTCCTGCCAGGGCGCCTGATGCACAAACTGCTGTTCGGCGAAGGGCAGGGGCAGGTCCACCTGCTGGTCATCGGCATGGTGCTCGTTCTCGTCGTTTTCTTTCAATGGTGGCTGAGGCGGGACAGTCGACGCCGGTCCGGCTAATCAGCAAGACAGCTTCCGGTGTCTGGTGTTAGGGAACAGTTCCGCTATCTTCTCATTGATAAGGGCGCCAGCGGAGAGAGGAAGCACCATGGAATGGAAGGGCCGTCGTCAGTCGGACAATATCGAGGACCGCCGCGGGCAATCCTCCGGTGGTGGACTTGGGGGCAATCCCTTCGGCCGCTCCGGGATCCAGATCCCCATGGGCGGTCGGCGCGGTGGTGGTCTCAGCATCGGCACCATCATCTTCCTCGTCGTCATCTATTTCGTGCTGAAGATGATGGGCATCGACATGCTGCAAGTGCTGGGTGAGGGCAATGTGTCCGGCGGCTCCGGCTACGAGCAGCAGGTTGGCAGTCGCCCCGCCACACCCGCCGATGACGAGATGACGGCTTTTGTCCGCACCGTCCTTGCTGAGACGGAGACCACCTGGTCGACCATCTTCAAACAGTCGGGTGAAACCTATCCGGAGCCAACATTGGTTCTGTTCGATGGCACGACCCGGTCCGCCTGTGGCCAGGCTTCGTCGGCCACCGGTCCGTTCTATTGTCCGAGTGACCGCAAGGTCTATCTGGATACCGCCTTCTTCCGCCAACTGGCCCAACAGTTTGACGCTGCTGGTGATTTTGCCCAGGCATATGTGATCGCGCATGAGGTCGGCCATCACGTGCAGAACCTCACCGGCGTGCTGCCGGAGTTCAACCGCCAGCGTCAGGCAATGGGCGAGCGCGAGGCCAACAAGATGTCGGTGCGGGTTGAACTGCAGGCGGATTGTTATGCCGGTCTCTGGGCAAAATCAGCCGACAAGGAAGGTATTCTTTCCGATGGAGACCTGGAAGAAGCCTTGAATGCGGCCCAACAGATTGGCGACGACACACTGCAGAAGCGTAGCCAGGGTTATGTCGTTCCCGATGCCTTCAACCACGGCACGTCGGCCCAGCGCATGAAGTGGTTCAAGCGGGGTTATGAAAGCGGCAATGTCAGCGCCTGTGACACGTTTTCAGGCGACATCTGATCGTATGCCGATGGTTCGGCACCTCTTGGTGCCGCGCCGTCGCGATGCCTGATCAGCGGATCAACAGAGCGGTCAGCCAGAGGCCGAGGCCGAAGACGGTGTGGGCGACCAGGTTCATGGCGCGCACCTTGTTGGGGTTCGGCGTCTTTGAGGCTGCCCAGCCGATGCCGAGACCCGGCTGCAGCAGGAACCAGCCGGCGGCGACGGTGACGATGGCCCAGATCCAGGCGGGCAGGAATGTCGGTTGGGCCAGCCAGTCCGGACCCATGATCAGGACGAGCAGCACGCCGTAGAGAATGCCGACGGCGTAGTGACTGAACCAGCCGAGAGCTAGTTCGTGGCGATAGGGAGACGCCTCGGCAATGCTATCATGGAAGACCTTGCCGTTCTTCAAATGATAGAACCAGCGGCCGACGGGTGCCCAATTGGCCTTTGGCTGGGCGAAGACCGTGCTGAGCATGATGGCCCATAGGTCCATTGCGAGCGTCGCGCCCGTGCCGATGATCATGCCGCGCCAAATCAATTCAATCATGCCTGGACTAACTCGTGTCAGAGGGAGGGGTGGGGCGACCATAAGCTTGTTTTCGAAGCCTGGCCAAGAGCCGCCAGGATTGATTGCGGCACCCATCCCCGAATTCGTCCCTGATATTCGGCGGACTGCCCGAATTTTCATCAATCTTGCTGATGCATCGCGCAAAAAAATTGCAGATTGCTGAATTTGTCTTGCTGGCGTGCCCATTGGGGCCTATCCCCATCGCGACATGCCGCTCGCCAGACTGCTCTGGAAGCGGCTTTTTCGTCGAGAGCCAAACCATGCATACGAACAGCATTCCGATCGATACCCTCACCCCGGCGCCCGCTATTGCCGGAAGCTGGATGTCGCATATCCGTGCGACGCTGTCGCTCGGCATTCCGCTGATCGGTGCACAGCTGGCGCAGCTCGGCATTCACACGACCGATGTGGTGATCGTCGGACAACTCGGCGCGGTGCCGCTCGCGGCCATGGTGCTAGCCGGACAGTTCTTCTTCACGATTTTCATCTTCGGCTCAGGCTTCTCGATGGCCGTCATTCCGATGGTCGCACAGGCTTACGGGCGCGGCGACGTCGTTTCGGTACGCCGGTCCATCCGCATGGGCATGTGGGTGGCGATCCTCTATACGGTGCTGACGGCGCCGCTGTTTTTCAATGCGGAGACAATCCTGCTTGCGCTGGGACAAAAGCCTGAGGTGGCCGCCCTTGCCGCCGGTTATGTCCGGATCATCCAGTTCGGTCTTCTGCCGGCGCTGCTCTTTGCCGTCCTGCGAGCGCTGGTGAGTGCGACAGGTCGTGCGCGCATCGTGCTCTGGGTGACGCTCGGCATTCTCGTCCTGAATGCCATCCTCGCCTACTGCCTGGTACTCGGCCATTTCGGCTTTCCGGCACTTGGCATGACCGGGGCGGCGATCGTCGCTGTCATCGTCCAGTGGGTCAGTTTTCTCGCCATGGTCGCCTATCTGCAGACACGGGACGAGACGAAGCGCTACGAGCTGTTCATCCGTTTCTGGCGGCCGGACTGGCAGGCATTTCGCGAGGTCCTGCATCTTGGCCTGCCGATCAGCGTCACGGTGCTGGCCGAAGTCAGCCTGTTCACCGGCGCCTCGCTGCTGATGGGGCGGATCGGGACGATTGAACTTGCGGCCCATGGCATTGCGCTGCAGCTGACCTCGATTGCCTTCATGATCCCGCTCGGGCTGGCGCAGGCGGCAACGGTGCGGATCGGCCTGGCGCATGGGCGCGGCAATTATGGGGAACTGGTGCGCGCAGCCATCACGGTGACGACGATTGCCTCGGTGCTGTCGCTTCTCGGTGGTGTGCTGTTCTTGACGATCCCGCATCCGCTTGCCAGCGCCTTCCTCAACGAACACACGCCGGATGCGAAGGCGGTGCTCGCCTATGCCGCGCCACTGGTGGGAATTGCGGGAATCTTTCAGCTGGTCGACGGGCTGCAGACGATTGCAAGCGGTCTGTTGCGGGGGCTGAAGGACGCCCGTGTGCCGATGATCCTTGCGCTCGTCTCCTATTGGCCGATCGGCTTTCTCCTCGCCTGGTTCCTGGCCTTCCCGATGGGGATCGGCGGTATCGGAATCTGGATCGGCTTCGTGGTCGGACTGATCAGCGCTGCCGTCATGCTGTGCCTGCGGTTCTACGTGAAGGTCAGGCGGGAGATGCAGACTAGCGGAACCTCAAAGGAAATTACCGCACTGGATAGGTACCTGCCGGATCATCCAATACGAACTGATTGAGCATACACATCAGCATGTAACTCATGAAGCCGCTGTGGTCAGTAATCAGATTGGGAAGCGTCCTCACGTTCCAATAGGGTTCATTGTTGTACCTTGCAGAGTACGTTGCTTTTATCGAACGTCTGTAGAGGTAAGCACGCAACTGATATTCTGTTTCCATACTAGCGCTGCGGGCAAACTTGGTCGGCCGAGGCTCCGATGCATAGAAAGTATCCCAATTGTTAAGGGCTCTCCGCAGTTCAGGCAACCATTCTTGAGCAGTGTCGCAAACAGATCTGTCGGCCTTGATTCCATTCCAGTATTCGGTCCGAAATTTCGCTCCTTCGATTGCCGTCAGGTCGTGCGTTGTTCCGTATGGGTACTCCCTCGTAGGCAAGAAGTGACCTAGAGCTGTGTAGTCTTCCTTAGAGCCATTGCCGTTCAGCAAAACTTGACCATAGTTGAAGGCATTACCGGTTGCCGTATCCCATTTTGCTTCGCTTTCCTCCAGGCATTCCTCAGGCAGCAGGCGCTTTTCGGAGCGCCCTTCTTTGTTCTCTGAGGTCTTCGCGCAATACTCTTCAGCGTTCCAGTCGTCTGTCGATGTCAGTGCCATCCAATGCGGCGCCTGGTTGATGGGAAACTTCAGCCTCCGCTGTCGAACAAGCTTCTGGATATCAATCAAGTTGCGTGCCTCGGACGCGGGATTCAGCATCACAACCATGTCCCCCAATGGAGGGGCGAGGGGCGTTCCCCCGTTATAACCCTGCAAGTCTTGCAGGATGTCATTCTTGAGTCCCGCTGCTAGAATGTTTCCGCCAAACGAGTGTCCTACGACTAGCATTTTATCTGCTGCGGGGTTTCCAGGCTGAATATCTAGCAAAGCTGAGATCTCTGACAGATCTGAAACAACTTTCTTAGCTATCCGATCACTTTCACTCTTTTTCGCTCGATAACTGAGATGGTCCAACGGACTTAGGTAGCCTTGCCTCCAAACTGAAGCATTCCAGCCGATGTAAACTCCAATCAGCTCGGCACCTCTGTAAGACGCCCGCTGATTTAGGAAGCTCCTAGCGTAACTGAGGAATACATGCATTCGCTGCACGTCCCTATCGCCGATATTCGCGTTGTGGTGCCAGCCATGTATGAATACGACCACATACTTTTTTTTATTGGTTGCTAAAATTCGCTGTAGAGCTGCCCACTGCCTCTCCTCAAGGCGATCCGCCGGCGTCCCACCGTACTCAATGAAGGACAGTGAGTAACTGCGCGCTAAATCAGTCCTAGAACCGGGCGGTGCGTCGAGATCGAGGCTGTAGCGGGCCGTCATGCAGTCATGAGGCACGCCGCTCTCTCTGCTCTCAAAGCCCCTTGCGTCAAGCTTAAGTACTTTTAGGCATTCCGTGCCGCTTCGGGCGCGGAACACCTCCGCCTTCGCGGAAGCTGGAAGGAAGACTGTTGCAACAAGCGCAATGTAAACCCATACAAATCTATGAGTCGAAGATGGGTTTGCGAACATATTTACCCCCGCAACACGTCGTCGCGGGAATAAAATCACAGGTTGCTTTGTCGCGCAACGTTGAAAAGGTTTCCGAACCTAAGCTGGTTCCGGGCGTCACCGCTCGGCGAGTGCCGGTTCGCCCTTGTTTTCGCGCACCATGTTGATGAAGCGGCGGAACAGGTAGTGGCTGTCCTGCGGGCCGGGGGATGCTTCCGGGTGATGCTGGACGGAGAAGACCGGCTTGCCCTTGAGGCGCAGGCCGCAATTGGTGCCGTCGAAGAGCGAAACGTGAGTCTCTTCAACATGTTCCGGCAGTGACTTCGAGTCGACTGCGAAGCCGTGGTTCATCGAGACGATCTCGACCTTACCGGTGGTGAAATCCTTGACCGGGTGATTGGCGCCATGATGGCCCTGATGCATCTTCTCGGTCTTGCCGCCGAGCGCCAAGCCCAGCATCTGGTGGCCGAGGCAGATGCCGAAGAGCGGCTTTTCCGATTTGATCAGGTTCTGGATGGCAGGCACGGCGTATTCGCCGGTTGCGGCCGGGTCGCCAGGACCGTTGGACAGGAAGACACCATCGGGTTCGAGCGCCAAGATATCCTCGGCCGAGGTGTTGGCGGGGACGACGGTGACCTTGCAGTCGAGACCGGCGAAGAGCCGCAGGATATTGCGCTTCACGCCGAAATCGACGCAAACGATGTGATACTTCGCATCAGCGGCGCCGAGGGTGGTGTGACCTTCGGTCCAGCTCCAGTCCTTTTCCGCCCAGACGGAGGACTGGCCCGACGTCGCCACCTTGGCGAGATCGAGGCCTTCGAGGCCGCTCCAGGCCTTGGCTTCAGCCTTCAATGCTTCGACGTCGAAAACGCCGTTCGGGTCATGGGCGATGACGGCATTCGGTGCACCGTTTTCGCGGATCCAGGCGGTCAGCGCGCGTGTGTCGACGCCCGACAGGCCGATGACGCCGCGGCTCTTCAGCCAGGCGTCAAGATGGGAGGCGGCGCGGTAGTTTGAGGGCGCGGTGATGTCGGCCTTGAAGATCGTGCCGACGGCACCGTGACGGGCGGCAGGCGTCAGGTCTTCGATGTCTTCGTCATTGGTGCCGACATTGCCGATATGCGGGAAGGTGAAGGTGACGATCTGGCCGAGATAGGAGGGATCGGTGAGGATTTCCTCGTAGCCGGTGAGGGCCGTGTTGAAGCAGACCTCCGCCTGGACCTTGCCGGTCGCGCCGATGCCGTGACCTTCGATCACCGTGCCGTCGGCAAGCACGAGGAGGGCGGTCGGCTTGCGGGTTGTCCAGGGAGCTGTCGCGGTCATGGTCGTTCCTTTTTCTCCCGCGCCCCGTCCCTCTTGTCGAGGCAGGGTCGCAGGGCCATCTATGTTGCAGATCGAGGGCGCGCGAGGACGCGCGGTATTCAGCCCTGATGACAATTTGCGTGCAGGTGCCGAGCAATAGACGGATCAATCGACGAGGTCAATTCGTCTATCTCTTCGGCTCACGGATTTCTCCCAAGCCATTTCAATGGTTTGTGCAATTCGTTTGCACTGCAGAAACTGTCTGGATATGAGAAGGCAACCACGAACAAGGAAAAGCCACATTTGAGCCCGTCCGCTCTGGCTTTTCCGCGGAGAAGACAATGTTACGCGATATACTCGCCAATACGATGAAAGAGTCCCTGAAGGCCAAGGATGTGCGCCGGACCTCGACCGTTCGTCTGATCCAGACGGCGATCAAGGACCGCGATATCGCCCATCGCGGCGCCGGCAAAGATCCGGTGACCGATGATGAAATCATGCAGATCCTGATGAAGATGATCAAGCAGCGCGACGAGTCTGCCCGCATCTATTCGGAGAATGCCCGGCCGGAGCTGGCCGCGCAGGAGCTCGAGGAAATCGAAATCATCAGATCCTTTATGCCGGAACAGATTCCGGACGAGAAGGTGCGGGAGCTGTGCCAGGCGGTGATCACGGAGACCGGGGCGCAAGGCCTGCGGGACATGGGCAAGTGCATCAGCGCGCTCAAGGAGCGTTATGCTGGCCAGATGGATTTCGGCAAGGCTTCCGGCGTGGTCAAGGACCTGTTGAAGTAGTTCGCGACCATCCCTGCCACGATCTATGGCGCCGCCTTCGGGCGGCGTCTGGCATTCAGGAATTCGAGCGCTTCTGCTCGTCGACGAAGTGACGCAGGACTGCGTTGATGCGGGTTTGGTATCCCTTGCCCGTCGCCTGGAAGAAATCGACGATATCGGGATCGAGTCGGATCGAGATTGCCTTCTTCTTGTCCGGGATGACCATCTTCGCCTTGGACCAATCGATGTCCATGAAGTCCTGCCAGTCGGGATCGTCGCGCATGGCGCGCTCGATATCCTCGTCAGTCATGGCATCGATGCGCGCCCAGTCGGTTTGAGATTTCTCTCCCCGAGCACGTCTTTCCAAAAGTTCAGCGAGCGTAGTGCGCGTGATATTCTCTTCGCTCATTCTTCCTAGCAACGCGTGCCGAAATGATCCGACAGGCGTTTCCTCTCATTGTGTAAACCACGGATATCAGACGACCGCTTTCCGGACATGTGGCAATGATCCTCAGTTCACCATGCTTGAGAGTCGATGCCATGCTTTTCGAGATTGGTTCGACGCTTGGCCTCGTCCCACTCGAACGCCCATTCATCCTGCGGGATATCGTCCAGACTGCGCATCGGCCGGGGTCCGTGAAGCTGACGGAATGCGGTGTATATACAATCGTCATTCAAATCAACGGCTGTGAATAGCGGGCATGCCGCGCGAAAGCCTTGGCGTCGCCGGGCATCCCCGCCTATATGAAGATCACAGGTTCAGGTGACACATGCGATTTTCCAATGACTTCCTCGACGGGATCCGTGACCGCGTGCCGATTTCGGCCGTGGTTGGCCGTCGTGTGACCTGGGATCGCAAGAAGACCAATGTATCGCGGCAGGACTACTGGGCCTGCTGCCCGTTCCACGGCGAGAAGAGCCCGAGCTTCCACTGCGAGGACCGCAAGGGCCGCTACCACTGCTTTGGCTGTGGCGTGTCCGGTGATCACTTCAGGTTTCTCACCGATCTCGAGGGGCTGAGCTTCGTCGAGGCCGTGCAGCAGGTCGCCGACATGGCCGGCATATCCATGCCACAGCCGGACCCGCAGGCTGAGCGGCGCGAGAAGGAACGCACCACGCTGCAGGACGTCATGGAGCTGGCGACGCAGTTCTTCCAGGACCAGTTGCAGACGGCAAGCGGGGCGCGGGCACGGGCCTATCTGCGCGAGCGCGGCCTGACGGGCCGGACGATCGAGACATTTCGGCTGGGGTATGCGCCGGAGAGCCGCAACGCCTTGAAGGAACATCTGGCGGCCAAAGGGGTGCCGAAGGACCAGATCGAGGCCTGTGGCCTTGTGGTGCATGGCCCTGACATCCCCGTGTCCTACGACCGCTTTCGAGACCGTATCATGTTCCCGATCCTGTCATCGCGTGACAAGGTGATCGCCTTCGGTGGTCGCGCCATGTCGCCGGATGCCATGGCGAAGTATCTCAACTCCAATGAGACCGAGCTCTTCCACAAGGGCAATGTGCTCTACAACTTCTCCCGCGCGCGTCGGGCGCTGCAGGGGGCGGATGGTGCCGACACGCTGATTGCCGTCGAAGGCTATATGGACGTGATCGCGCTGCATCAGGCGGGTATCGAAAATGCGGTTGCGCCTCTTGGGACAGCGCTGACCGAGAACCAGTTGCAGCTGATGTGGAAGACGACGCCGGTGCCTGTGCTCTGCTTCGATGGCGATGGAGCAGGGCAGCGGGCGGCGTTTCGTGCGGTCGATATCGCGCTTCCGCATCTGAAGCCCGGCCAGTCGGTGCGGTTTGCCATGCTGCCAGACGGCAAGGATCCCGACGATCTCGTCAAACATGAGGGGCGTGCGCCCTTCGACCGCGTTATGGCGGAAGCGCAGCCGCTCGCTGCCATGGTCTGGACTCGGGAAGTGTCGAGCGGTGTCTTCGACACGCCGGAAAAGCGCGCCGAACTCGAAGCCAAGCTCAAGCAGGTGGTCACCGTCATCGCCGATGAAAATGTGCGGCGGCATTACCAGCAGGATATCCGCGACAGGCTCTATGCCTTCTTCCAAGGGAACCAGCCGCAGCGCGGGGAGCGAGGTGGCTATCAGGGCAATGGCCGTGGTCAGGGGCAGGGCGGTCAGGGCCGCTTTGGCGGACGCCAACCGGGGCCGGTGGCGGCCGGGCGCGGTGCGATCTCCGACCGGCTGGCCCGATCGGGCCTGGTGCGCGGGCATCAGGAGCAGCCGACTTTGCGCGAAAGCGTGCTGGCGCTCACGATCGTCAACCATCCCAACCTGCTCGAAGACGAGTATGACGAGATTGCCGCGATCGAGTTCGAGAACGCAGCGCTTCAGAAGCTCTGGTCGTCCCTTCTGACGGCCGTGGCGGAGGCCGATCATGGGCTGTGCCGCGAGGTGCTGATCGGAAAGCTTGAGGTTCATGGTCATGGGGCGCTTCTGCGGGCACTCGACCAGCAGATCCGTAACGCGCGGCTGTGGACGGCGACGGAAATCGCTGCGGCGGAGGATGCGCGCGAGGGCTATCGTCAGGCATTGTCACTTTACAAGCGGGCACGGGCGCTGAAACGCCAACGCAAGGAATTGGAGCGCGAGGTGGCCGAAGCCACGGAGGCAGACGATGCCGAACGTATCGATCAATTGATCAGTGCACTGCACGAGGTGCAGTCGGAGGTGGCGCGGATGGAAAATCAGGAGGCGATCATCGATGGCTTCGGCGTCATGTCCGGCCGGGTCAAGGGAGCTGCGACCGGCCATCATTGAAGTTTAACCGGATGCGCCTGACTTTGGCGGCGGGAGTATTCGGACCGATAGGCGTCGAGCAGGGGGAAGCGTGTCGCCGGACGATATGAAGTTCATCATCGCCCAAGAAGGGCTGAAGCGTCGATCGACATGGCGGCTTCCCAATGCCGTGTGGTGGGTGGCGCGGATCGGAACGGCGGGTTATCCGCCGCGTATCCGGCGGCGCCTCGCCGTCACCAACATCATCTCCGCGATGGTCAGCCTGATGACCATTCCCTACATCCTTCTTTACGCGATGTATGACTGGGTCGGGCTGATGCCGGCCATCCTGGCTTTCTCGCCACAGATCGTGCTCTATGCGCTGACGCCGCTCTTTCATCGCTTCGGCTCGATCGTCGGAGCGAGTTATCTGTGCGTGCTCTGGCTCGTCTTCGGCCTTGGCTACTGCTGGTTCTTCGGCCGCGATTCGGGACTTCAATTCTATTTCCTGCCGGGGGCTGCGGCCTCCATGCTGGTGTTCGGTTCCGAGCGACTGATATTGTCGGCATGCGTGACACTGACGGCCCTTGCCGCCTTCATGGCGACCGAACTCTTCTTCACCGCCCCCGTCGGCTTCATAGCCGTGGATCAGGCGTTCCTGCAGTTGTTGTATCATCTTACAGTGCCGCTGGCCTTCCTGCTGATCTTCACGACCTCCTTCTTCGCGTTCAAGGAGGCGTCGCAGGCCGAGATCGCGCTTGAGGCGGAACATGCCTTTTCGGCGCGGCTCTTGCAGAACATCCTGCCGCCAAGCGTGGCGCTCAGGCTGCGTGACCATGCGACCCTGGTGGTTGCCGATCAGATCGGTTCTGCGACCATCCTGTTTGCCGATCTCGTGGATTTCACGCCGCGTGCCGCCCGCTGGGATCCGCATCAGGTCGTCGCGTTCCTCAGTCGCGTCTTCGGGCGGTTCGATTCGCTCGCGGGCACCCATGGGCTGGAGAAGATCAAGACGATCGGCGACGCCTATATGGTGGCGGGCGGCCTGCCTGAGCCCATGGCCGATCATGAGGCTGCGGTCGCGCTGATGGCCCTCGACATGCTGGAATGTTGCCGGCAGATCTCGGAGGAGGTCGGTGAGCGGGTCGACGTGCGAATCGGTCTCGACACCGGACCGGTTGTGGCGGGCGTGATCGGGCCGAACAAGCTGCTCTACGACGTTTGGGGCGATACCGTGAACACCGCCGCTCATATGGAATCGCATGGGGTGGCAGGCTGCATTCAGGTGGCCGATTGCCTGAAGTCCAGGCTGGAGGACCGGTTCGACTTCGAACTGCGCGGTGAGATCGACGTGAAGGGAAAGGGGGCCATGCGGGTCTGGTTTCTGACGGGTGTCCGCAAGAAAGTGCAGGCATGATGATGCAGGCAGCAGAATCTCCGGTCGAGCAGGGCCATCCCTCTTGTTTCCGGGGGCTCACGTCCTACATCTGCGAAGATCGGTGATAAAGACGCCGTTGAACGGCTTGTTTTGTTGATTTTCCGCGTATCTGCTGCAGAAGAGCTTGACGCCAGGAAAAATTGTGGGAATCACCAATCCAAGCACACAAGGGTGACGTGGGTTCTGGCGGATCTCTGGTATGATGACAGGTCATGCAGAAAATCGAAGGTTCGGCGCTGCGACCGCAATGCCCATAGTTAATCAGGAATTAAGCAACACTCCGTTAGGTCAGTGACAAGCGATACGCCCGGGTGAGTGGCCGGCTCTCCATCCGTCCGGCGGTTCGCAATATGATCAGACGTCAGGGAAAGCGACGAGATAGATGGCATCGAAAGTCAAAGAAAACGAAGAAGCCGACGGCGAACGCGACGGCGCGACGGACGGTCCGCTTCTCGATCTTTCCGATGACGCGGTCAAAAAAATGATCAAGGCCGCCAAGAAGCGCGGCTATGTCACTATGGATGAGCTGAACTCGGTCCTGCCGTCGGAGGAAGTCACCTCCGAGCAGATCGAAGACACCATGGCGATGCTTTCCGACATGGGCATCAACGTCATCGAGGACGAAGACGCCGATGAGCCGGCGGCCGCCGAGGACGGGGACGACGAAGAGAGCGAAAGCGAAGGCGGAGAGCTTGCGCCTTCCGCGGGTACGGCCGTTGCGACCGCCAAGAAGAAAGAGCCGACCGACCGTACCGATGACCCGGTGCGCATGTATCTGCGCGAAATGGGCTCGGTCGAGCTTCTGTCGCGCGAGGGCGAAATCGCGATCGCCAAGCGTATCGAGGCTGGCCGCGAAACGATGATCTCGGGTCTCTGTGAGAGCCCGCTGACCTTCCAGGCGCTGATCATCTGGCGCGACGAACTGAACGAAGGCACGACCCTGCTGCGCGAGATCATCGATCTCGAAACCACCTATTCCGGTCCGGAAGCCAAGGCTGCACCGCAGTTCCAGTCTCCTGAAAAGATCGAGGCTGACCGCAAGGCGGCCGAGGAGAAGGAAAAGGAACGCGCCAAGCGCCGTCCGCAGGCCGCCTCCGGCGACGACGACGACATCACTGCCATCGGCGGCGAGGGCATGCCGCAGGAAGAAGAGGAAGAGGACGAGGACGAATCGAACCTGTCGCTGGCTGCGATGGAATCGGAACTGCGTCCGCAGGTCATGGAGACCCTCGACCTCATCGCCGACACCTACAAGAAGCTCCGCAAACTGCAGGACCAGCAGGTGGAGGCGCGTCTCGCCTGCGCCGGCACGCTGTCATCAGGTCAGGAACGCCGCTACAAGGAGCTGAAGGATCAACTGGTCACGGCCGTCAAGTCGCTGTCGCTCAACCAGAACCGCATCGACAGCCTCGTCGAGCAACTCTACGACATCTCCAAGCGCCTGATGCAGAACGAGGGTCGCCTGCTGCGCCTCGCCGAAAGCTATGGCGTCAAGCGCGAAGCCTTCCTCGAGCAGTATCAGGGTGCCGAACTCGATCCGAACTGGATGAAGTCGGTTGCCAATCTTTCCGGCCGTGGCTGGAAGGAGTTCGCCAAGGAAGAGTATCAGACGATCCGCGACATCCGCAGCGAGATCCAGAATCTGGCGACGGAAACGGGCATCTCGATCGCCGAATTCCGCCGCATCGTGTCGATGGTGCAGAAGGGCGAGCGCGAAGCACGCATCGCCAAGAAGGAAATGGTCGAGGCGAACCTGCGTCTCGTCATCTCGATCGCCAAGAAATACACGAACCGCGGTCTGCAGTTCCTCGACCTCATTCAGGAAGGCAATATCGGCCTGATGAAGGCGGTCGACAAGTTCGAGTATCGCCGCGGCTACAAGTTCTCGACCTATGCGACCTGGTGGATCCGTCAGGCGATCACCCGCTCGATCGCAGACCAGGCGCGTACGATCCGTATTCCGGTGCACATGATCGAGACGATCAACAAGATCGTCCGTACATCGCGCCAGATGCTGCACGAAATCGGCCGCGAGCCGACGCCGGAAGAACTGGCCGAAAAGCTTGCCATGCCGCTCGAAAAGGTCCGCAAGGTCCTGAAGATCGCCAAGGAGCCGATCTCGCTCGAAACCCCCGTGGGCGACGAAGAGGATTCGCATCTGGGCGATTTCATCGAGGACAAGAACGCGCTTCTGCCGATCGACGCCGCCATTCAGGCGAACCTGCGCGAAACGACGACCCGTGTTCTCGCATCGCTCACGCCGCGTGAGGAACGTGTTCTTCGCATGCGCTTCGGCATCGGCATGAACACCGACCATACGCTCGAAGAAGTCGGCCAGCAGTTCTCGGTGACCCGCGAACGTATCCGTCAGATTGAGGCGAAGGCGCTGCGCAAGCTGAAGCACCCGAGTCGTAGCCGCAAGCTGCGGTCGTTCCTCGACAGCTGAGGGTTTGACAATCCATTGATTTTGGAGGGCCGGAGCGGAGACGCTCCGGCCTTTTTCATGTCACGCGGGCTGGACCAGCATGCGCACGAGGCGACGCGTGATCGGCAGGGCCATCAGCAGCGTCGGGAAGGCAATGACCCAGGACATGGCCCAGGCGGGAAGCCAGTTGCCGATGAAATCCGGGCCAAAACCGAGGTTCTTCACCGTGGCAACGGCGGAGACCACCATGGTCATGATGATGGAGAGGATGAAAGGCATCAGGATGCCCGAATAGCGGGCGGGAATGCGCGGAAGCGGCATTGGGAGTTTCCTTTGAAGAAAGGAAATCGTCGCGGGCGAGGAAAATGCATCACATCTCTTACCTTCGAGAACACGCCCGGTGCGGACGATTTCAGGTCTGGATGCGTTGCCTCACGTAAACGCTTACGGTCGAGCGATGCCGACGGTTGTTGATAGAACATCGCGGGAGGCCGTGCAAGGGCGCCTTTGGCGAAGAGGTGGTTCTGCTTGCCAATGTTGAAGGCTGCCGATGTCAATCTTATCAATAAGGTAGTTTTGCATTACTTTGAACTTGAGGAGATGTTTATGGCCAAACTCACAGTGACAGCTCGGGGTCAAGTGACCTTTCGAAAGGACGTTTTGAGGCATCTCAGTTTGAAACCCGGCGACCAAGTGGAAGTCGATCTTCTTCCAGATGGTCGAGCAACTCTGTCAGCAGCACGTCCGAAAGGCACTTTCGAAGACGTGGCGGATCTGCTCAAAGGGCGTACCAATGGGCGCGTTCTTTCTATGGATGAGCTGGATGTAGCAATATCCGAAGCAGGCATGCGAGCAGGTCTGGGCGATGGTCTGTGAAGATCACAGCGGACACGAATGTGCTGCTAAGGGCGGCCGTTGGCGATGATCCTGGTCAACAAAAGGCGGCCTTGGCTGTGCTGAGGGACGCTGAAGTCGTTGCGGTAACTCTACAAGCGTTATGTGAATTTGTCTGCGTGCTTTCCCGTCACTACGGAGTTGCGCGGGCAGATATTGCGGCTGTAATTCGTCGTGTTCTCGATACAGAAAACGTCGAGACGGATCGGGCGGCGGTCCATGCCGGCTTCGATCTCCTGAATTCAGGCGGTGATTTTGCCGATGGCGTCATCGCCTTCACAGGGCGCATGATCGGGGCGAGCATTTCGTCTCCTTCGACCGCAAGGCTGTGAGGCTCCTGGCAGAAGGTGGCCATTCCGCCGTGCTCCTGCCTTGATTTAGGTTCCTGCCGGTAAAAGACGGTGTGGCACCTCCCTTTTTGCCGCAATCGTCGGTATGGATCACCCGATGGTCAACAAGAGTTCGAAACGCTGGTGGCTCCCGAATAGCGGGCTTGCCGTCTCGCTGCTGCTGCATGCAGTTGCGGCCGGCGTTTTTCTGTTGATGGTCCTTTTCCAGGCTGAGCCGCAGAGCGAAGAGCCGGTGGTCGAGGTGACGCTGGTGGCGCCACCCGAACCGCCGCCGCCGGTCGAGCCGCCTCCGACCGAAGAGGCGAAGGCTGAGGAGCCGCCGACGCCAGAGCCGCCACCGGCGCCCGAGCCGCCGAAGCCCGAAGAGACGGAGCCACCACCGGAGCCGCCACCGGCGGTACCTGAGGCCGAGGAGCAGCCGAAGCTGCCGGATGCCGGTCAGGCACCGATCCCGGTTCTCAGACCTGTGGTGCGATTTGCCGAAAAGGATGCCGGGCCGGAGATATCGAAGGGTACTGAAGCCGAAGCGGGCCTCACGCCTGAAACGGCTGCGCAGCTTGACGAGGCCGAGCAGGAGGTGGCCGCCGCCACGCAGCAGCCCGAGATCGATTTGCCCAAGGCGGCGCTTGCCGAGGACGCGCCGATGCCGGATGCGGCTGACAAGGCCGTGGAAGGTGAGGGCGCCGAGCCCGGGCCGCCGGGTGCGCCTCAATCGGCCGAGCAGACGCCGAAACCCGCTGATGCCAAGGATGCATCGGATGCCAATGAAAAGCCGATCAAGGCGGCAGCTCTCGTACCGCGTGAGGTGAAACGTCTGTTCTCCACGGCGATTTCCGGCGATGAGGCGGCGGCAACGGCGATGGCGGGGCTTTCGCGACAGGAACGCGGCGACCAGCTCTGCGGAACGGAACTCAGCCAGCAATTGCGCAATGGCCGGCCTTCCTTTGTGCCTTATCTCCTGCCGATCCTTCGGCTCAAGCAGGGCAATGTCGTCGACATCAAGCTTGCTGCGTTTCGCGACGTGAACGGTGACTGGATCAACATTGCCGTGCGCTGCGAGGTGGATGACAATGCCACCGAAGTGGTGAAGTTCTCACTGTCGGTGGGCAAGCCGGTGCCGAAGGCCGAGTGGCGGTCACGCGGGTTCCCGGAAAGCTGATGCCGGGAATGCTGGCCGGCCTCAGAGCAGCAGATTGATACCGATCGTGGCCATCACCACCGCGATCAGGCCATCAAGGATGCGCCACGCAACCGGCTTTGCAAACAGCGGCGCGAGCAACCGAGCGCCATACCCGAGGCTGAAGAAGAACAGGACGGAGGACGTCATGGCGCCCAGTGCAAAGGCCGCCTCCCGTCCGGGATACCGTGTGGAGATCGAACCCAGGAGCACAACCGTGTCGAGATAGACATGGGGGTTCAGCCAGGTGAGTGCGAGGCATGTCAGAAGGGCAGCCCGCAGGCTGGTCCGGGTGTCAGTTCCCGCTTTCAGGACATGGCCGCCGGCGAGCGCGCTTCTGAGGCTTCTCAAGGCATAGACCAGCAGAAAGGCGGCGCCCGCATAGCGCATCAACGGATCGAGCCATGTGATTTGGCCAAGGATCGTGGCAAAGCCGCCGACGCCGAGCGCGATCAGTACGGCATCCGACAAGGCACACACCGTTACCAGCGGCAGGACATGTTCGCGGCGCAGCCCCTGGCGCAGGATGAAGGCATTCTGTGCGCCGATCGCGACGATCAGGCTGAGGCCAAGCAGGAAGCCCGCAGTCAGGGCAGGGACCATTTCTCTCATTCTCCCATATTGTCGCCTTTGACTAGCGGGCAGCCAAGCATTAGGAAAATTCATTGATCTAATCAGCCATTAGAGATCTCGATGTTTGATCCATCGCATCTGGCGGCCCTCTCCGCTATTCTTCGCAGCGGAAGCTTCGAGCGGGCGGCCAAAGAGCTCGGCTTGACGCAGTCCGCCGTGTCGCAGCGGATCCGGCTGCTCGAAGAGCAGATCGGAACGCCGCTCGTCATTCGGACGCAGCCCTGTCGGGCGACCGAGGCGGGCAGGCGGGTCTTTCGCCATGCCGAAGAATTGCGGCTGCTCGAACAGGAGTTGCGAACCGATCTTGGCGTGGGGCTTGGTGCCGACAGCGACGATGAAGGCGAGACACGCTCTGATTCCCGAGGCTGGCCAACGGTTCGGCTGGCGGTCAATGCCGACAGCCTGGCGACGTGGTTTCTGCCGGCGCTGGCGAAGGCGGGCGATCTGCTGTTCGATCTCGTCGTCGACGACCAGGACCACAGTGCCGACTGGCTGAAACGCGGCGAGGTGCGGGCGGCCATCAGCAGCGCGCGTCAGCCGGTCCAGGGGTGCGATTGCCGGCCGCTCGGCGCTCTGCGGTATCTGGCCACCGCCAGTCCCGACTTCTGCCGCCACTGGTTCGGGGGCGAGGGTCTGACGGCTTTCTCTCTGACGCGAGCGCCCATGCTGACCTTCAATGCCAAGGACCGCCTGCAAGGGCGCTGGACGGAGCAGATCTTCGGCACGGCATCGACGGGGCCATCACACTGGCTCCCCTCCAGCCAGGCCTTTGTCGATGCTGCTGCGGCAGGGCTTGGCTGGGGCATGAACCCGGAGATGCTGGCGGCACCCGCGCTCGCCGATGGCAGGCTCGTCCTGCTCAAGCCGGACAGTCCGCTCGATGTGCCGCTTTACTGGCATGTCAGTCGTTCGGTGCAACGGCTGATGCAGCCGGTAACACAGGCGGTCGTGGAGGCGGCGCGGCAGGCCTTGAGGCCGATCGCCTGACTGGGCAGGCCCTTGTCTTCGAACAATCGCGGCCTATCTTCACCATGAGAAGAGGAGAGCCCGATGTCCGTGAAAGATCAGACGCTTGCCGTCATCGATGTGTTGAACCGTCATGATTTTGCCGGGCTGATAAGTCGCTTCGACGAGGAGGCCATCCTCGATCTGCCTGACGGCATCCGGGTCATCGGACAGGCGTCTTTTCGCGATACGCTTTCGGCCTATGTGCTGCGGCATGACCTGACGCTCACGGATTGCGTTGTGATGACCGATGACGCGGGTTTCCGTGTTGCCGTCGAATGCACCCTGAACGGCCAGAACCGGCGCACCGTCGATACAGATGCCGATGGCGAGGCCGGGCCCTACGCACTTCCGGCCGTGCTCGTGCTGGAACGGGAGGGCGAATTGTTCAGCCGCTTCAGCCTGTTCTGTGCCGTGCAGCCGTAGAATTCACCCAGGCGATGCGCCTCAGCGCTTGCCCAGCATGTCTTCGAGGACTGCGATGATCATGTCGTGGTCTTCCTGCGACTTGAGACCGGAGACGGTGATGGCCGCGACCACGCCTGTGCCGGCAACGCGAACCGGAAAACTCCCCCCGTGATCGGCATAGTCCAGTGGATCGAGCCCGAGATCGGGCGTGACACCCCGCTCACGCAGGCGGTTCGTTTCGCCGACCCGGAGAGATGCCTTGTGGAAGCGCAGGGTGACATTGCTCTTGCGGCGGGCCCAGTGATCATTGTCCGGTGAAGCGCCGGGCAGGGCGGCATGGAAAAGCGTGCGGTCAGGTGTGCGGATATCGATCACCACCGGGGCCGATTGCGACCGGGCAAGGGCCACCAGACGCTGGCCCAGGTCGAGGGCGGCAAGCTCGTCGAAGGCCTGGAAAACGAGGCGGGCTTCCTGCTTTTCGATGGTTTCGATCAGGCTCATTGCGGCATCCTTGCTGGCATGGTGGAGGGAAGCGATTTGCAGCTGTTGAGTGGGCAGATTACAGATTGCCTCCGTTGGCGCCTAGAGGGCGCTTGCGTGGACGGTTCGAATTCCCAAGGCCATTCGACGGCCTGAAGGTGAGGATGCAGATGGCACTCCGACGACTGACGATCGTGACAGGTGGACCCGGGCTCTATGAGTTTACGGAGAAAGCCGCCGACTTCGTTGCCCATGCCGGCATCGAGGAGGGTGTCCTTACGGTCTTTGTCCGCCACACCTCCTGTTCGCTGCTGATCCAGGAAAATGCCGATCCCTCGGTGCAGGTCGATTTGCAGTCTTTCTTCCGTCGCCTGGTGCCGCCGGCAAGCGATCCATCGATGAACTACATCATCCACCGGGATGAGGGGCCGGACGATATGCCGGCCCATATCAAGGCGGCGCTGCTGCCGGTGTCTCTGGGCATTCCCTGCTCGAATGGTCGTATGCTGCTCGGGACCTGGCAGGGGCTCTATCTCGTCGAGCATCGGGACCGACCGCACCGGCGCGAAGTGGTGCTTTGCTTCTAGCAGGGGCAAAGGTCTCACCTGGTGAGGCACCTGAACCCCGGCTGAATGGCCGCTTCGGACTGCGTTCAGCCGCAGCGATCTAGTCTCTTCTCAATCGCTCATGAGAGCGGGCGGAACACAGAACACGGGCAAGACGCCCGAGGTCTTGAGAGGAGACACACCCAATGACTGGCATGCTTCGCAAACTCGGAATGGCAGCCCTGGTCTCGATCGTCGCGACGACTGGCTTTGTCTCGACGGCATCCGCGGATGGTTTCGGCTGGGGCATCTATATTGACGGACCGCGGGATGCCCGGGGCTGGGATCGTCCGCGCCACGACGACCGCCATCGTCCCGGCTGGGACCGCCGTGGCCAGTGCCACCCCTATCAGGCCGTCGAGAAAGCCCGTTGGAACGGTCTGCGCCGCGCCTTCGTCGCCGACGTCTCGCCACGCCGCGTGGTGATTGCCGGCGTACGCCACGGCTATCGCGACCGGGTGGTCTTCGCCAATGTGCGCGGCTGCCCGCTGATCCGCGGCTAATGACAGGTGGTGCGGCTGGTCGGATCGTCCGCCTTACGACCGCCGTGCCCCCCGGGCCATGCAGATGAGGTCCGAACAGGACCCGCCTGCATGGCCCGAACCATTTGTGCATTTTCCATCCGGATTGGATGCGCTGTGCCTTGAAGGCGCCAGAATTCTCGCGCATCTTGCATGCAACCCGTTGGTCCGGGCCCCTCTGGTAAGAGCCGCCGGCGCTCTTGCGATGTCGGACCGTTTCGACATCCTTGCCGGTCCAAGGACCAGACATTTGCCCCGCCACGATTCCCGTTTGATCGGCCCCGGTCGCTTCGCATCGCCCGGCGACGTGTTCGCCCATGCCGGCCAGCCGACGCCCCGCATTCCTTTTCCGCGCGCTTGCCGCGATGCCAGGTCTGACCGGAGGGTGCAGCGATGATCGGCGACTTCTTCTCCTTCCTGTTTGCAGCCTTCGTCATCGATCCGATCCAGTCCGAGGTCGCGCTCCGGCTGGAACAGGCGCGCGCACCCGTCGCCGTCGTTTCGCAGGTGAATACGTGTCTGAGCACAACGGCGCCGGCACTGCTCGACAGGGCCGCTCAGGACTTCTGGTGGGCGGGTTCGACCATCGTGTCCCTGACCACGGGCTTCACAACCCCCGCCGAACTGCTGGATGCATCCAATCCGGCCTGCGGCGCGATCGCGACGTATCTGACGCAGTCGGCCGAGAGCTGATCTCAACAACGAGGAGGAACCAGACATGACCCTTTCCAGCGTCGCTGCATCGAGCGGCACCTTGAAGAACCAACACGGCCATCACGACGACGAATCGCTCGGCAGCATCCGGGCGCGCCGCAATCTGCTGGCCGGCTATTGGGCGGGTTCGCTGATCGGTCTGAAAGGCGAGGATCTCGGACGCTATGCGGCTGACCTGCATGAAGCCGACCACGCAGTGCGTGGCGACAGCGATGTGATCGAGCGGCTTTCCGCAGATCTGGCACAGGCCGGTCATGCAATGAGCAAAACCGATATCGCGGCAGCCCTGCGCCGTTTCCATGCGCAGGCGCTGAAGGATACCGGCTGCACCGAGTGATCCAGTCTCCGCGTCGCTTTCCCTCTGTTCAGAATCCGAGGGGAAGTGCTGCCAAGGGGCCAATCAACATGACCGTGGCCATGGCAAGGGCGATCCTGTCGCGTGCCTCGAAGAGGGGACCGCGAAAGGCGGAGGCCGGATATCGGCGGCGGCTGTCGATTCGCTTTGCTGCGTCGGGTAGCTGTGCATCGGCTGCGGCAGGCCGTATTACCTCTGATGGGGCCAGCGTGGTGTCTTCGGTCGTGGTCTGCATCGGATGTCTCCATTGGATGTCGATGAAGCCAAACCTGCGGACGGCGAGCCGGTTCCCATCGGCATTGCCGGGGGGCTTTGCGGGTCAGGAGATTGGCGCGCAGTTTGTCGTGTCGGCGGCATTCGGCACATTCATCCGTTGTTTCCCCAGCCAGACGCGCTACACTTCCTCCTGTCAGCATGAAAACGCTCGGGGAGGAGCAATTCGATGAGACGTATGTGGCCTGAGGAGTTCAGCTTCATTCTTGACGGTGCCGAGCAAGTGACGCTCGAAAGCGCGGCGCGCCAGCGGGAGGACGGCTCGCACAGCGAGGCAATCCACCGGCAGGCCTTGAAGGTTCGCCTGAGCCAGGCCGATTACGAGCGCATCTGGCCGCTCGCCGAAGCACGTTATCGCCTCCAGGGTCATTTCGCCGGCAAGGCGATCACGCTAATCGTCAACAATCCCCATTACAGCCAATGGCATCCGGCCGACGGCGGCACCGTGGAAAGCGTCTCTGACAGCGGCCGGCCCTATTCGACGCGCTATGTCGTCGTGCATTTCCTGCTGGACGATGTGCGGGAGACAGTGGAGGCCTGACCAGGGCTTGGGCCTTCGCCGAGAGAAATGGTGGGCCCGGAGGGACTCGAACCCCCAACCAAGCGGTTATGAGCCGCCGGCTCTAACCATTGAGCTACAGGCCCAGCCCGGCATGTTGCCGTCGGGCGGGCAATGGTTCCCCCGCACCGGTCACGGGCTCTAACGCAATTTCCCTTTTGCGACAAGTCTCTGCCGTAATGGCTTCACAATCTCCCGTCATCACGGATGCCGGAAGGGCAATTGCCGGGCGAGATCGAATGGTCCGCCGGCACCGAGGGACAGAGGACATAATTTATGATGAAATTTACGCGCGGGCTGGTGATTGCCACGGCTCTTTCAGGATCCATTCTTTCTGCCGGTTTTGTTGCCCCGTCATTTGCTGCCGAGACCGAGCGTCGTGAGGCGACGATCATGGTGTCGGGCGAGGGCGAGGCCACTGTCGCACCCGATATGGCGGTGATTTCGCTGTCGGTCGTGCGCGATGCCGAAACGGCTGCCGAGGCGCTGTCGGCCAATAGCGCCGCAATGACCGAGGTGCTTGCCGACCTCAAGGGCCAGGGCATTGCCGAGAAGGATCTGCAGACGACGGATTTTTCCATCCAGCCGAAATACAAGCAGGAGACCCGGACCGACGGCACCTATGAGGCGCCTGTCATCGTCGGTTATACCGTGAGCAATGGGTTGACGGTGCGTGTGCGAGATCTCTCGAAGCTCGGCGCCATCATTGATCGCTCGGTGAAGCTCGGCGTCAACCAGGGCGGCGGCATCTCGTTCACCAATGACAATCCGGAAGCGACCGTGGAAGAAGCACGCAAGCAGGCGGTCGCAAAGGCAGCCGCCAAGGCGAAGACGCTGACAGAGGTTGCCGGCGTCAAATTGGGGCGCATTGTCGAGATTTCCGAGAATTTTGCCCGCCCGATGCCGCAGGTCTATGCGGCAGCACCGATGGCGAAAATGGCGGACGAGTCCGTCCCGATCGCGTCCGGCGAAAACCTCTATACGGTAACCGTCAACATCACCTATGCGATCGAGCAGTAAGCTTCGACTGCATCAACGAACAAAAAAGGGCCGGTTTTCCGGCCCTTTTGCATGTCTTGATCTGGCTGTGCTTCAAACGTCGAGCGGATGCTGCGCGATCATCCTGGTCAGGCTGCCCTCTGCCGGAAAGAGCGGGATGAGGCAGGCCTGGAGGGCGTGGTAGATATCGCCCTTGCCGGGGAAGAGGCTGTTGGAAGGCTTGCCCTCCTCGGTCAGTTCCTCAAACCAGCCGCCGAAATCGCGGTCGAGATTGTTGTTTGCGATAAAATTCCAGATCTTCCGGTAGCTCTCTTCGTGGAAGTCACTTTCCTGGTGCTGGTTCAAGAAGTGCGCGGCGGCTGCCCCCTCGCAAAGCGGCCACCAGAGTTTTGCACGCTTCTCGGGCGTGTTTGCCCAATTCAGCGTGTAGAAGAAGCCGCCCTTGTCCTTATCCCAGCCGAGCGCCATGGATTGGAAGAACAGGCCGCGTGCGGCCTCCGGCATCCACTCGTGTTTCTTGCCGCCGAGCACCCAGAGCTGCAGGATCAGTCGGGCCCATTCGAGTGCGTGGCCGGGCGTGGTGCCGGCCGGGCGGAACATTTCGTTCGAATGGTAATAATTCCGGTCGACCACCCAGTTTTCATCGAAATGCTCGGCAACACGGAAGGCTTCTTCTCGGGCGCGGCGGTTGATGATCAGGTCGGCGATCCGCTCGGCCTTGGTGAGGTAATGTTGCTCACCGGTTGCCTCAAAAGCGGCCATCAGGCTTTCGGTCAGATGCATGTTGGAATTCTGGCCGCGATAGCCGGGCACCGGCTGCCAGTCACGTGAGAATTCCTCGGCGATGGCGCCGTGCTCTTCTTCCCAGAACTTCTCTTCAATCACCTCGGTGATATCGGCGAGCATGGCGTCTGCCAGCGGATGGCCGATGCATTTGGCCGAGGATGCGGCGAGCAGGACGAAGGCGTGGCCATAACCCTGCTTCGAATCGTCCGCCGCACCGGTGTCATTTGCCTGCCAGAAGTAACCGCCGTTTGTCTCATCGCGGTGGCGCTCCCAGAGATAGCGCATGCCGTGGTCGACGATCTCGGCCGAGCCGGGGCGGCCGAGCAGGTGGCCGATGGCATAACAATGCACCATGCGGGCACTGGCATGGATGCCGCGGGCCGGATTTTCTGTTGATAGCGGCTTGCCGTCGCGCGACAGGTCGTAAAAGCCGCCTTTCGGATTGATCGCCGAACCCTGGAAGAAATCGAACAGGCCGTCTGCCTGGGCGAGCAGCCATTTGCGGTGGTAGGGGCGAGCGCTCCACAGGCTGGACAGCGCGTGTTGCGATTGATTTTCCGACATTTCTTGCTCCCGGGCGGCATCGTTGCAGTTTCTATAACTGATCACTTGCATCGCTGCCACCGTCTCTGTGGGGTGCGCACAAGAGGATCGAATGTTGACATAAAGATATCTTTATGTGAATTGGCTGGTGTCGCATACGCAATAGGAGAGTTCGCAGATGCTCGATCAACTGTTCGGCCGCGAGGGCGCAAATCGGGACGGGGCGGAAATCCTGAAGGCGCTCAGCCAAGCGGCGCGCGAGCGTATCCTGATCCTGGACGGTGCGATGGGCACGGAAATCCAGGGGCTCGGGCTGACGGAGGATGACTTCCGCGGCGAGCGTTTCCTCGGCTGCGCCTGTCATCAGCAGGGCAATAACGACCTGCTGATCCTCACCCAGCCCAATGCGATTGAAGACATCCATTTCCGCTATGCGATGGCGGGTGCAGACATTCTCGAAACCAACACGTTCTCCTCCACCCGCATTGCGCAGGCCGATTACGAGATGGAGGGGGCGGTCTATGACCTCAACCGCCATGGCGCGGAACTCGTGCGCCGGGCGGCTTGGCGGGCCGAGCGTGAGGACGGCAAACGGCGTTTCGTCGCCGGCGCCATCGGGCCGACCAACCGCACGGCGTCGATCTCTCCCGACGTCAACAATCCCGGTTACCGCGCTGTCTCCTTCGACGATCTGCGTCTTGCTTATGGCGAACAGATCGACGGGCTGATCGATGGCGGCGCCGATCTCATCCTGATCGAGACGATCTTCGATACGCTGAATGCCAAGGCGGCGATCTTTGCCTGCGAGGAGCGTTTTCTCGCCAAGGGCATTCGCCTGCCGGTGATGATTTCAGGCACGATCACCGATCTCTCCGGCCGCACGCTGTCCGGCCAGACGCCGACGGCCTTCTGGAATTCGGTGCGCCATGCCCGACCTTTCGCTGTTGGCCTCAATTGCGCACTCGGGGCCGATGCCATGCGGCCGCATCTGCAGGAATTGTCTGGCGTCGCCGACACCTTCATTTCGGCCTATCCGAATGCCGGCCTGCCCAACGAATTCGGCCGCTACGACCAGAGCCCGGAAGAGATGGCCGAGCTCGTTGCCGGTTTTGCCGAAGAACAGATCGTCAATGTGGTCGGCGGATGCTGTGGCTCGACGCCCGCGCATATCGCCGCCATCGCGGATGCCGTGAAGGGCAGGGCGCCGCGCGCACCCGCCGAGCATCGGCCGTTCATGTCGCTCTCGGGGCTCGAACCGTTCGAGCTGACCAAGGACATCCCTTTCGTCAATGTCGGCGAGCGCACCAATGTCACCGGTTCGGCCAAGTTCCGCAAGCTGATCACGGCGGGTGACTATACGGCAGCCCTGGTGGTCGCGCGCGATCAGGTCGAGAACGGCGCGCAAATCATCGACATCAATATGGACGAAGGCCTGATCGACTCGCAGCAGGCCATGGTCGAGTTCCTCAATCTGATCGCCGCCGAGCCGGATATCGCCCGCGTGCCTGTGATGATCGACTCATCCAAGTTCCCGATCATCGAAGCCGGCCTCAAATGCGTGCAGGGCAAGGCGGTGGTGAACTCGATCTCGCTCAAGGAGGGCGAGGAGAATTTCGTCGCGCAGGCGAAGCTCATCCGCAATTACGGGGCGGCCGTCGTGGTGATGGCTTTTGACGAACAGGGCCAGGCCGACACCTATCAGCGCAAGGTCGAGATCTGCCGGCGGGCCTATAAGATCCTGACGGAAGAGGCGGGCGTCGCGCCTGAGGACATCATCTTCGACCCCAACGTCTTTGCGGTCGCGACCGGCATCGAGGAACACGACAATTACGGCGTCGATTTCATCGAGGCGACGCGGACGATCCGGCAGGAAATGCCGCTGGTGCATATCTCGGGCGGGGTCTCGAACCTCTCCTTCTCCTTCCGCGGCAACGAGCCGGTGCGAGAAGCCATGCATGCGGTCTTCCTCTACCATGCCATCCAGGCGGGCATGGATATGGGCATCGTCAATGCAGGCCAGCTTGCCGTCTATGAGAGCATCGATCCGGATCTGCGCGAGGCCTGCGAAGATGTGGTGCTGAACCGCCGCAAGGACGGAACGGAACGTTTGCTGGAGATCGCCGAGCGCTATCGCGGCACCGGCGAGGCGAAGACCCGCACCCAGGACATGAGCTGGCGCGAATGGCCAGTCGAGAAGCGGCTGGAGCATGCGCTGGTCAACGGCATCACCGAATTCATCGAGATCGACACGCAAGAGGCACGCCAAAAGGCCGAGCGTCCGCTACACGTCATCGAGGGGCCGCTGATGGCTGGCATGAATGTCGTCGGCGACCTCTTCGGCGCGGGCAAGATGTTTTTGCCGCAGGTGGTAAAATCGGCGCGTGTGATGAAGCAGGCGGTGGCCGTGCTGCTCCCTTACATGGAAGAGGAGAAGCGGCTGAACGGCGGCACTGGCGAGCGCCAGGCGGCGGGCAAGGTGCTGATGGCGACCGTGAAGGGTGACGTGCATGACATCGGCAAGAACATCGTCGGCGTCGTGCTTGCCTGCAACAACTACGAGATCATCGATCTCGGCGTCATGGTGCCGGCCACCAAGATCCTCGAAGTGGCGAAAGCGGAAAATGTCGACGTCATCGGTCTGTCAGGCCTGATCACGCCGTCGCTCGACGAGATGGTGCATGTGGCCTCGGAAATGCAGCGCCAGGGGTTCACCGTGCCGCTGTTGATCGGCGGGGCAACGACGAGCCGGGTGCACACCGCCGTCAAGATCCATCCGCAGTACAAGGCAGGGCAGGCGGTCTATGTGACCGATGCCAGCCGTGCCGTCGGCGTGGTCTCGGCGCTGCTCTCAGAAGATGGCAACGAGACCTATGTCGAGGGCATCAAGGGCGAGTATGCCAAGGTGGCCGAGGCCCACGCACGGGCGGAAGCCGAAAAGCAGCGCCAGCCGCTAGCATCGGCCCGCGAGAATGCCATCAAGCTCGACTGGAGCGCCTACAAGCCGACGAAGCCGAGCTTTACCGGCACCAAGGTTTTCGAGACCTATGACCTGGCCGACCTTGCCCGCTATATCGATTGGACCCCCTTCTTCCAGACGTGGGAGCTGAAGGGGCGTTACCCAGCCATTCTCGAAGACGAAAAGCAGGGCGAGGCGGTGCGGCAGTTGTTTGCCGATGCGCAGGCGATGCTCGCAAAGATCATTGCGGAAAACTGGTTCCGGCCGCGCGCCGTGATCGGCTTCTGGCCGGCCAATACCGTGGGCGACGATATCAGGCTGTTCAAGGACGATGCACGACAGGAGGAACTCGCGACCTTCTTCACGCTGCGCCAACAGATCGCCAAGCGCGAGGGCAGGGCGAATGTGGCACTCAGCGATTTCGTGGCACCTCTGGACACCGGCGTTCCGGATTATGTCGGCGGCTTCGTGGTGACGGCCGGCATCGAGGAAGTGGCGATCGCCGAGCGCTTCGAGCGGGCGAATGACGATTATTCCTCGATCCTGGTCAAGGCGCTGGCCGATCGTTTCGCCGAGGCCTTTGCCGAGCGCATGCATGAACGGGTGCGCCGCGAATTCTGGGGTTATGCGCCGGACGAGGCCTTTACGCCCGAGGAGCTGATCTCGGAAAGCTATGGCGGGATCCGGCCGGCCCCCGGCTATCCCGCTCAGCCCGATCATACGGAAAAGGTGACGCTCTTCTCGCTCTTGGATGCAACCAAGGCGACCGGCGTGACGCTGACGGAGAGTTATGCCATGTGGCCCGGCTCTTCCGTTTCGGGCCTCTATATCGGCCACCCCGACAGCTATTATTTCGGCGTCGCCAAGGTCGAGCGGGATCAGGTCGAGGACTATGCGGCGCGCAAGGGCATGGAGGTGCGTGAAGTCGAGCGCTGGCTGGGGCCGGTGTTGAATTATGTGCCGAAGGCGGCGGAGTAAGTATTGCGCGTTCGTGTCGGCGATTGCCCCTCACCCTGACCCTCTCCCCGCAAGCGGGGAGAGGGGACTTCTGCCGTTTGCGGTTTCCTCCTTCTCCCCGCTTGCGGGAGAAGGTGCCGGCAGGCGGATGAGGGGCTGCGACCGAACAATCGATCAGGGGTCAAACTAAGCGTTCACCCTCTGCATTAGAACGCTCACAAACCGATTCCAATTTCGGCGATAAGGTATTGAGGCAGATTCCGAATTGCCTTCACGCCTCCAGCCGGAGCAGGATCGCCGTCGCATCGTCGCTCTGCTTGTAGCGCGGGAATTTGAGGCCGTCCGGGTCGAGCTCCCGCTCATAGTGGCGGAGTTCGGTGACCAGCGCCTTCAAGCCCGCGGTTGCCGCCCGCCGGATCAGCGTGGCGGGGTCGTAGAGCTTGTAGAGCGCGACCAGATCGGCGGTGCCGTCGGAGCAGAGGATGGCTGTGGCGCCGCCGTCATGGACGGGCACATCGGCTGCCACGAGGTGATCTGCAGCTTCGGGCACGATGCCGAAGGTCCAGGTGGTGCCGTCGGGCGTGTTCTGTCTGGCGCGGCCCCGGCGCAGGTCTTCCAGCGTTGTCGGATCGTCATTGGCGACGCCAGCCTTGCCGATGCCGCCGACGCGGGCGATGTGTTTGGCGGCCTGATGCTGCTCCCATTCATAGGTGCCAGGGATGGGGATCACGAAGTCGGACTGGCCGTCGTCATGCAGAAGATACAGGCAGCTGTCGCCGAGGCCGAACCAGCGGAAGCCGGTCGGCGTCGCCTGCAATCCCGTCAGGCTGCAGAGTGGCCAGGCGTAGCGCGGCTGGTCGCCGGCTACAGCTACGAAAATATCGCGGGCTTCCTCGGAGATCTGCCGCAGGACTGTTGCCGGATCGGCCAAGGCGTCCAGGCGCTCGGCGAGGCGCGTGGTGCCGAATTCGGCGATCCAGGCGGCGTCCGAGCCATAACCCTCCATGAACTGCCGGTCGCCCAAACCGGTCGCGCCATCCAGCACGAAGGCGGAATGCTTGTTGTAGCCAAACCTGTCCTCGTTGGCGCGGCCTTGCTTGCCGGGATCGGAGATCGTGTCGATGATGGAAATCTGGGGCATGGAGCATCCGTCGGTTGGGCATAGTCGCCGTTCGCACGGCTCTGCCTTTCTGGCTATCACGGCGGGAGGGATGCGTCAGCCGCCCGCGCTGCGGAAACGGTTCATGATTTCGGCGCGAATGGGATCCGTCATCACCCGCGCAATGCCGAATTCGAGCGGCGTGAGGCGAGCTTCGTCCGGATGGACGATCACGTTGCCGAGCATCTCCTCGGGCAAGTAGGCTTCGACCCTGCTGTCGACGATGGTCGCTCCATTGCACAGATGTTCCTGTGCGGCCGTTCTCGGGTCCATCAGGTGGTTGATGAGTGCGTAGGCCCCTCGAGGATTCTTCGCCTTGCTCGTGATGGCAAAGAAATCGGTCCAGATTTCACCGCCGTCGGAGCCGAGATTGTAGACGATCTCGTCGCTGTCCCGGCTCATCTGATAGGCATCATTGCTCCAGCACATGGTCAGCCAAGCCTCTCCGGCCCGCATGGCAGGTTGATAGTCGCTGTCGATCGAATGAAGATGCGGCTTCACCTCCATCAGCAGGGTCTCGGCGGCTTCCAGTTCTGCAGGCTGACAGGAATTGAAGCCGTGTCCGAGGGCCACCAGGGCGTTGCCGATGGTGGTCAACTGATAGTCATGGACAATCGTGTGTCCCGAGGCTTCGTTCCGGGCAGTGTCGAAGAAGCCGCGCCAGCTGGAGATGGGATAGAGCTGTTTCCTGTTATAGGCTATGCCGGTGGTGCCTGCGTTCTTCGGCACGGCATAGCGGACGCCACCGATCACGCCTGGATTGAGGTGCCGGTCCAGATGGGTCGACGCGTCGAAATTCGGAAGGAGCGAGATGTCCAGCGGCAGCAACATGCCGCGCTCGACATAGGGCGCGATCGCATATTGGCTCGGGACGATGATGTCCCAGTTGCGGCCCATGTCCAGCGACCGCATCGTTCCCTCGTTCGAGCCGATGATGGAGACATCAACCTCGACGCCAAAATTGCGGGTGAAATCCTCGAAGGTCTTGGGGTCGTGGTAGTTGGGCCAAGTGGCCAGCGTGACCTTCCGCCCAAGACCGGAATTCTGGGCGGCGCTCAGCGGCTTCGCCACACCGTCTGCAAGCGCCATGGCGGCGGCGAGACCGGTGATCGAGAGAAAGTGTCGCCGTGTCACCGAACCGCGCTTCAACCGCATGAATTCCTTCATGAAGGTCTGTGGATCGATCTCGGGCGGCCTTTTCACCATGCTGAGGAAATCCCGTGTTCTGGGCGACGGGTGGCATCTCACCACAAAGGCGTTAACGAGATCTCTAGGCCTGTCGACAAGCCGTCGACAGGCGGCAAACCTCAGGCCATCCGGTCGATGATGCTGATGCCGCTTTCGGCAAAACGGTCCATCTCGGTGAGGGCGGTGGCGGCCTGCGTCAGCGTGAGGCGTCGTCCGATCAGGCTGGCGGGATCAAGGCGACCCGAGAGGATCATCTGCATCATGGCATCGTAGCGCCAGGACTGCATGCCGTGGCTGCCATAGATTTCCAGTTCCTGCGAGATGACACGGGCCATCGGAATGGCGGGGGTCGAATGCTCGCCGAGCATCAGGCCGACCTGCACATGGCGGCCGCGCCGGCGCAGGTTGGTGATGGAATTGCAGCAGGTCTGCGGGTGGCCGAGCGCATCGACGGAGACATGGGCGCCGCCGCCGGTGACATCCCGCACCGCCTCGACCGTGTCATCCACTTCACGGCTGTTGATGACGGTGCTCGCACCCAAGGCTTTTGCGAGGGCGAGTTTGTCTTCGGCGATGTCGATTGCGACGACATTGGCCCCGAGCGCCTTGCCGATCATGATCGCGGAGAGGCCGACGCCGCCGCAGCCGTGGACCGCGAGCCATTCGCCGCCTTTCAGGCGACCCTGGTCGACAACGGCGCGGAAGGAGGTGGCAAAGCGGCAGCCGAGGCCGGCCGCCGTCTCATAGGCGATCTCCTCTGGCAGGTGGACGAGGTTCTGATCGGCATAGTCGATCGCCACGTATTCGGCGAAGGAGCCCCAATGGGTGAAGCCCGGCTGGAACTGCTCTTCGCAGACCTGCTGGTTGCCGGAGCGGCATTCCTGGCAGTGGCCGCAGCCGGAGACAAAGGGAACCGTGACGCGCTCGCCGACCTTGAAGCGCTTCACCTCGCGCCCGACGGCGGCAATGGTCCCGGCGAATTCATGGCCAGGGACGTGCGGCAGGTGAATGTCCGGGTCATGGCCCATCCAGCCGTGCCAGTCGCTGCGGCAGAGGCCTGTTGCCTTGACCGCAATCACGACGCCGCCGGGTGTCGGCGTCGGATCGGGCAGCGTGCGGATTTCGGGCATGGCGCCGAAGGCTTCGTAATACATGGCGCGCATGGATCGTCTCCCGGATCGTCGCTGGGTTCCCGTTTTCTGGCCGGCTCTGCCTTACTCGGCAAGCAGGATCAATGCCGAGGGATCGATCTTCACGCCGACTGTCGCGCCGACGACCGGCGGGGCGCTGCCCGGATCGTTGAAGGTGTCGAAGGACACCGTCTTGCCGCCGACATCGACGCGGGTGCGGATGACCGAGCCCAGGAACTGGCTTGATGTCACCGTGCCGGCGATGGTTGCATCGGAGGGATCGGCTAGCGAACCCGCCTCCGGGCGCATGGCGAGCTGAAGGGGAGAGCCGTTGGCTGCCGGGATCTGCTCATTGATCTTCAGCGTCTTCTCACCAATCTTGACGATGCCCGCTGCCTGGTCGGTGACCACGGCGTCCAGCACGTTGAGCGTACCGACGAAGGAGGCGACGAAGCGGGTGGTCGGGCGGTTGTAGATCTCGAAGGGCGTGCCGATCTGGTCGGCCTTGCCGGCATTCATGACGACGATGCGGTCCGAGATAGACAGGGCCTCTTCCTGGTCATGGGTGACGAAGACGGTTGTGATGCCGAGTTTCTGCTGGATCTGGCGGATTTCTTCGCGCAGCGAGACGCGGATCTTGGCATCAAGGGCCGAAAGCGGTTCGTCCAGCAGCAGGACCTGGGGCTTGGGGGCGAGCGCACGGGCGAGCGCCACGCGCTGCTGCTGGCCGCCCGAGAGCTGGTAGGGATAACGTTCCGCCAGATGCTCCAGATGGATCAGGGCGAGCATTTCCTTGACGCGCTTGTCGATGTCGGCGCGCGGCATGCCCGCGATCTTCAGGCCGAAGGCGACATTGTCGGCGACATTCATGTTGGGGAACAAGGCATAGGCCTGGAAGACCATGCCGATATTGCGCTGGTTCGGCTTCAGGCTGGTCTGGTCCTTGCCTGCGATCTCGATCATGCCGGCCGAGGGGGTCTCGAAGCCGGCGATCATGCGCAGGACCGTCGTCTTGCCGCAGCCTGATGGACCCAGGAAAGAAATGAATTCGCCCTTGTCGATCGCCATGTTGAAGTCGTGCACCACCTGGGTCGCGCCGAAGGACTTCTTGAGATTTGTCAGTTTCAGAAACGTCATGAAGAATTCCTCAAGCCTGGCGGGGGGCTGTTTTCTGGAGGCGGGAAACGAGCTGGATCAGACCGAGGCAGCCCCAGGTAATGCCGAAGGCGATGACGGCGAGCGCGGCCGGTTCATAGGCGCGGTTGGCACCGAGCAGCTGCATGTAGGGACCGAAGGCCGGCTTGTTGAGCAGAGCGGCCATGGTGAACTCGCCGATGACGATGGCAAACGTCAGGAAGGCGCCCGAGAGCACGGCAACCAGCACGTTGGGCAGAATGATCTTCGAGATGATGGTGAACCAGCCGGCGCCGAGGCTCTGGGCGGCTTCCGTCAGCGTGGCGATGTCGATGGTACGAAGGCCGGTATCGATGGCGCGGTACATGTAGGGCAGGGCGAGCGTCGCATAGCCGAACATCAGCAGGATATCCGTGCCGAAGGCGGAGCCGGTCAGCGGCAGCCAGCTTGAGGTGTTGTAGAGCCGGATGTAGCCGAAGACGATGACGATCGCCGGAATGACCAGCGGCAGCAGCGTGATGAATTCGATATAGGGGCGCAAGCGCGGCAGCTTGAGGCGGACCCAATAGGCGGTCGGCACCACCAGGAAGACACCGAAGACGATGGTCATCAGCGCCATGGTGACCGAATAGGTGAAGGTTTCCTGGAAACGGGAATCGGCGAACACCTTGCTGTAGGCATCGAGCGAATACTCGCCACGACGCATCTTCAGCGAGAAGTTGGTCATGCCGATGAGCGGCAGGAAGAAGTAGAGGAGGCCGAAGATCAGGGCCCCCCAGGCCCAGAGCCGTTTCATTTCAGCCACCTTTCACTGCGCGCGCGCAGCCAGATATAAAGAGCATTGGCCACACCCGTGACGAGGATCATGCCGAAGGCGAGCGCATACCCCAGATGCGGATTGCCGAGCACGTCGCCGCGGATCTGCGCGAAGAGCAGGATCGGGACAATATTCAAGGATGAGCCGGTCAAGGCAATCGCGGTTGCGACAGCGCCGAAGGCGTTTGCGAACAGAAGAGCAATCGTGCCGAGGATCGACGGCAGCAGGATCGGGAATGCGACCAGGCGCCAATACTGAAAATTGGTTGCGCCGAGGATCGAGGCTGCCTCACGCCATTCGCGTTTCAGCCCATCGATGGCGGGCGTGATGATCAGGATCATCAGCGGGATCTGGAAAAAGAGATAGGTGACCGTCAAGCCCCAGAAGGACAGGATGTTGAAGCCGAGCGAACGCAGATCAATGCCGACCTGGGTCTTCAGAAAGACCGTGACGAGGCCGACGGGGCCGAGGGTTGCGAGGAAGGCGAAAGCCAGCGGAACGCCGGCAAAGTTGGATGCAACGCCGGAAAAAGTCAGAAGCGGGCCGCGGATCCATTGCGGCAATCCGCCGAGCACGACCGCAGCTGCGACGGCAAATCCGATCATCGATCCGAGGATAGCCGAGGCCAGGCTGATCTTGATCGAGATCCAGTAGGCCGACATGATCGATGTCGTGAAAAGACCGGCAAGGTTTTCCAGGGTGAAGGTGCCGTCGGGCGTCTGGAATGCGCCGAGCACAATCTTCATGGTCGGCAGGATCAAGAAGAGGACGGTAAAGGCGACGAAGGGCAGGACCCCGAGCCAATGCAATGGAAGCCGAATGCGCTGACCCGCAGCGCCGTCCGGCGTCACCTCGTTTGAAGACATGTCTGTTGCCCCTCGTCCGCTTGCCCGCGGATCCTATAGAATGCAAACGCCGCCCCGGCCGCAAGACCGGGACGGCATTTCAGTTCAGATATTACTGGACGTTGGCGCCAACGACGCTATCCCAGCCAGCGGTAACCGCTGCCTTGTTGGCATCGACTTCCTCGAGAGTCGGGAAGTAGGCCTTCTCGTAGGAAGCAGCCGGCGGCAGCTTGTCGAGCAGATCCTGCGGGATCTTGCCGGCCTTGGACATGGCATTGAAGCGGGCCGGGTGGCAGTAGCCGGCGAGCCATGCGGTCTGGCCTTCGTCGGAATAGAGATATTCCATCCAAAGCTTGGCAGCGTTCGGGTGCGGGGCATAGGCCGAGATACCCTGAACATACACACCGGCCAGAACGCCCGAAGCCGGAACGACGACTTCAACCGGCGGGTTGCCGGCCAGCGTGTCCTTCCAGGACAGGGCGTTGTAGTCCCAGGCGACGACGATCGGGGTCGTGCCCTGGGCGAGCGGAGCCGACTTGCCGATGACCGGAACGAAGTTGCCGGCCTTGTTGAGTTCGGCGAAGTACTTCAGACCGGCTTCGCCGGCTTCCTTGCCAGCCTTGGCGCCGGAAGCGAGACCAGCGGCGAGAACGCCGAGGATAGCCTGGTTGGACGCGCGCGGGTCACCAGCGAGCGCGACCTGGCCGGCATATTCCGGCTTCAGCAGGTCGGCCCAGTCGGCCGGCGTGTTCTTGACCAGATCCTTGTTCACGATCATCGACATGACGCCGTAGTAGTCGCCATACCAGTAGCCTTCGGCGTCCTTGATGTTCTCGGGGATCTCATCCCAGGTCGAGACCTTGTAAGGCTGCAGCAGGCCTTCGGCCTTCATCTGCGGACCGAAGGCGAGGCCGACGTCGACGACGTCAGGAGCCTGCGGGCCCTTGTTGTCCTTGTTCGCCTTGACGGCTTCAACTTCGTCGGCCGAACCGGCATCCGGGTTCAGCTCGTTGACGGTGATTTCCGGATACTTCTTCTTGAAGCCATCAATGACGGCGCCGTAACCACACCAGTCGTGCGGCAGGGCGATCGTGGTCAGCATGCCTTCCTTCTTGGCGGCTTCGATCAGCTCGGCGCTCGGCTCGGCATAGGCGACGGCGGAGCTCGTCATGACCAGGGCGGTCGTGAGCGACAGGAATTTGCGAAGATTGGTTGTCACTGTGTTTCTCCTCTGAGGTTGGCAGCGATGCGGTTCACTTATGTGGCCATTGTTATGGTTGTGTGACGGATATCAGCCCTTTGCGATATGGTGGTGTCGGCCTCTATCCAGAATGATCCTCCATGTCGGTGTGTCACCTCAGCGGGGCTTGCGGAACAGGCGTGCCTGTTCGAACAGCCCTTCGAGGGTATTCATGCGTTCGCGCGTCTCGTTCCACGACGAGCTCTGCACGGCTTCGATCAAGGCTTCCACGACGAACAGGGTCACGACGGAGCTGTCCCAGGCGGATGGCGCCTCGATATGAAGCTTGAAACAGTTGGCGGCATGCTGTGCCACCGGCGACATCCACTGGTCCGTGAAGACGATGATCTCCACGCCATTGGCACGAGCGACTTCGGCGAGCGTCGTCAGGTCGGCCTCGTAGCGGCGGATATCGAAGATGACGAGAACGTCACCCTTCTGCATGTTGAGCACATGCTGCGGCCAGGAACTCGCATTCGACGACATCAGCGTCGTCTTCGGGCGGATGACCTGCATGTGGGTGAAAAAATACTCGGCGAGCGCGCCGGTGATGCGTCCACCGACAAAATAGAGGCTTCGGTCACGGTCGCCGATCAGGCGCGCGGCTTCGTCGAAGGTCGCGGTCTTCAGTTCTCCCAGTGAATCCCTCAGGTTGGACATCACCGCTTCCGCGAAACGGTTGAGAATGTGTCGGTTCGGCGCATTGGCGGCCCAGCGGTCATGCTTGGCGATCGGGTTGGAGATCGTCGCTTCAAGTTCCTGATGCAGATGTGCCTGGAATTCGGGATAGCCCTTGTAGCCGAGCTTCTGCACCATGCGGGCGACCGTCGGCGTCGACACGCCGGCATTCTCGGCCACCGTGGTGATGCTGCCGAGCCCGGACACGGGATAGTTTTCCAGCAGGCTTTCGGCCAGCTGTCGCTCAGCACGTGTCAGCCCATTGAAATGGGCATGGATCACGTCCGATACGGTGTTGGACGCATTCAGCAAGGACCGAAGTCTCCCCTCAAGCTGATCTTTTGCCAGCTTTATTAGGATTAAGCCTCGCTGTCACAATTGAGTCAACCGGCCTTTGAAGAGAATTTTTCAGAACGGATTGACAGCGGCGCAACTGTGAAGAATTCTCTTCTTCAACAAAAGCAGCCGTAAGGCGCGGGGGACAACAGCATGCTCGTGAGGTCAGGAATCCTGACATCGGCGGACGGGGAGACCGTGGCCGTAGAAAACGCGAATGCCAGCGGTGCGGTCGTGCTGGTCTGCGAACATGCGTCGTCCGTGCTGCCGCTCGCTGCCGGTACCCTCGGGCTGACAGCGGAGGCGCTCGCGAGCCATATCGCATGGGATCCGGGCGCCCTTGCTGTTGCGCGTCTCCTTTCGGAAAAGCTCGATGCCGTGCTTATCCATCAGCGCTTTTCGCGGCTGGTCTATGACTGCAATCGTCCGCCGGAATCGCCTGCCGCCATGCCGGAAAAGAGCGAGATCTATGAGATACCCGGTAACAAGGATCTGTCCGTGGCGGAGCGTTATGCTCGCACGGCCGCGATTTATGTGCCGTTTCATGATCGGGTGAGTGCGGAGCTGGCGCGTCGCAGCGGCGAGGGGCGCCCGGCGGTCCTCGTTACTGTCCATAGCTTCACGCCCGTGTATTTCGGCAAGCCGCGTGCGGTCGAAATCGGCATCCTTCACGATGCCGACAGCCGATTGGCCGATGCAATGCTGGACGCTGCCGCGAAGACCGGACGCTACCGCGTGGAGCGCAATTCACCCTATGGGCCGGAGGATGGGGTAACCCATACCCTGCGCCTGCATGCCTTGCCCGCCGGTCATGCCAACGTCATGATCGAGGTGCGCAACGATCTGATTGCCAATTCCGTCGACCAGGAGGTCATGGCCGACTATCTCGCCGGGCTGATCGCAGATGCGGTCAGCTTGGTCGGGAGACAATAAAAAAACAAGACCTCAACGGGAGCAGCCGCGCTGCAACTGACCGCCACCAAAAAACCGGCGGGCCAAAACGCGATCACCGCAATCCCGCGGGCGATCTTTACTTTGGGGGATGCCATGTCAGATTACTCTGATACAGACAAGAAACAGGATCTTCATATCCTGCACTCCATGGGCTATGCGCAGGAACTGGAACGGCGCATGAGCTCGTTCTCCAACTTCGCGATTTCATTTTCGATCATCTGCATCCTGTCCGGCGGGATCAATTCGCTCGGTCAGGCCACCTCCGGTGTCGGCGGTGCCGCCATCGGCATCGGCTGGCTCGTCGGATGTGCCATTTCCGGCGTTTTCGCGCTGGGTCTTGCCCAGATCGCTTCGTCCTATCCGACGGCTGGCGGCCTCTATCACTGGGCATCGATCCTCGGTAACCGCTTCACCGGCTGGCTCGCTGCCTGGCTCAACCTGCTCGGTCTCGTGACCGTTCTGGGTGCCATCAATGTCGGTACCTACTACTTCTTCTTCGGTGCCTTCGGGGCCTATTTCGGTCTCGAAGACACGCTGGTCGTGCGTGTCGGTTTCGTTGCCGTCATCACCGCTCTCCAGGCGCTGATCAACCACTTCGGCATCGGGCTCACCGCCAAGCTCACCGATTTCTCTGGTTACCTCATCTTTGCAACCGCGCTGCTGCTCACGGTCGCCTGCCTGGTTGCCGCACCGAGCTTCGAGATCAGCCGCCTCTTCACCTTCGCCAACTACACCGGAACGGAAGGTGCGAGCGGCGTGTGGCCGAACCCAGTCTCCACGCTGATGGCCTTCGGTCTCGGCCTGCTGCTGCCAATCTACACGATCACCGGTTATGACGCGTCTGCCCATACGTCGGAAGAAACCATCAAGGCTTCGACCTCGGTGCCGCGCGGCATGATCTCGGCGGTTCTGTGGTCGTCGCTGTTTGGCTACGTGATGCTTTGCTCCTTCGTGCTCATGATCCCGAACATGGATGATGCCGCCAAGCAGGGCTGGAACGTGTTCTTCTGGGCGATGGACAGCCAGATGAACCCGGTTGTCGAGGAAATCCTCTACTTCCTCATCTTCGTGTCGCAGTTCCTCTGCGGTCTCGCGACTGTCACCTCGCTGTCGCGCATGATGTTCGCCTTCTCGCGCGACAAGGGCCTTCCGGGTTCTTCCGCTCTCGCCAAGGTGAGCCCGAAACACCGCACCCCGGTTGCCGCCATCTGGGTGGGTTCGATCCTGTCGGTCCTGTTCGTCTGGTTCACGTCTGCCATCACGATCGCCGGGACACCAGCCTATTCGATCGTCGTATCCTGCACCGTCATCTTCCTGTTCCTTTCCTTTGCCTTGCCGATCGCGCTCGGCATCGCGGCGATCGGAACGTCGAAGTGGCCCAAGATGGGCGAATGGAACATGGGTGTCGGTACCTACAAGCTCGTTGCCGTGCTCAGCATTCTCGCCATGGCGCTGATCTTCTTCATCGGTATCCAGGCGCCGAACGACTGGGCACTGCCGATCACCGTCGGCTTCCTCGTGCTCACGGGCATTGTCTGGGTCGTTTTCGAGAACAAGCGTTTCAAGGGACCGCCGATCGGTGACGAGGTGGCCAAGCGCGCCGCCGAGATCGCCGCTGCCGAAAGGGCCGTCGGGCAGGTCTAAGTGAATCACACGGGCCGGACTGGTTCCGGCCCGTGTGTATCCTCCTCCGATACCGGCGATGCCGGCATCTTTCTCATCTCATCCTTGTGCGGACGACAGTCATGACCACCACTTACACTTTCGAAGACCTGAAGAAGGACGTTGCCGAAGGGCGCATCGACACGGTTCTGGCGTGTCAGGTGGACATGCAGGGTCGTTTGATGGGCAAACGTTTCCAGGCGGAGTATTTCGTCGAGAGCGCCTACAAGGAAACGCATAGCTGCAATTATCTGCTGGCCACCGACATGGAGATGGAAACCGTCTCCGGCTACAAGGCGACCAGCTGGGAAAAGGGCTATGGCGACTACACGATGAAGCCGGATCTTTCGACGCTGCGTCGGATCCCCTGGCTTGAGGGCACGGCCCTTGTGCTCTGCGACATGTATGACCATGCGACCCATGCCGAAGTTGCGCACTCGCCGCGCGCGATCCTGAAGAAGCAGGTTGCCCGGCTCGAGGCCATGGGCATGAAGGCCTTCATGGCGACCGAACTCGAATTCTTCCTCTTTGACCAGACCTATGATGCGGCGCGGCTTTCGGGCTATCGCGACCTGAAATTGGTCTCGGGCTACAACGAGGACTACCATATCTTCCAGACCACCAAGGAAGAGGACGTGATGCGGGCGATCCGCAAAGGTTTGCAGGGTGCCGGCATCCCGGTCGAGAATTCCAAGGGCGAAGCGTCTGCCGGCCAGGAAGAGATCAATGTGCGTTATGCCGACGCACTCACCATGGCCGACCGGCATGTGATCATCAAGAATGGCTGCAAGGAGATCGCCTGGTCGAAGGGCAAGGCCATCACTTTCCTTGCCAAATGGCATTACAACGCCGCCGGTTCCTCGTCGCATATCCACCAGTCTCTATGGTCTGCCGACGGCAAGACGCCGCTGTTCTTCGACGAGAAGGGCCAGTACGGCATGTCGGAGGTGATGAAGCACTATATGGCCGGCTTGCTGAGCCACGCTTCTGAGATCACCTATTTCCTGGCGCCCTACATCAATTCCTACAAGCGTTTCATGGCGGGTACGTTCGCGCCGACCAAGGCGATCTGGTCCAAGGACAACCGCACGGCCGGCTACCGGCTCTGCGGCGATGCGACCAAGGGCATCCGCGTCGAATGCCGCGTTGGCGGCTCCGATCTCAATCCCTATCTGGCGATGGCAGCGCTTCTGGCCGCCGGCATTGATGGGATCGAGAAGAAGATGGAGCTCGAACCCGCTTTCACCGGTGATGCCTATGGTGCCAAGGATGTGCGCGAGATCCCGCGCACGCTGCGAGCTGCTGCGGAAACGCTCAAGGGGTCGGCAATGCTTCGCTCAGCCTTCGGGGATGACGTGGTCGATCACTATGTCCGGGCGGCCGAATGGGAGCAGGAAGAATATGATCGTCGGATTACCGACTGGGAGGTGGCGCGCGGTTTCGAGCGGGCGTGACGAAAGGTGGCCTTGAGGCCGCCACGATGCCTCGCATATGGGTGTAAACATCGACAGCGGCCTCGGCCGCTGTCATCTCGTTCTAGAACAACAGGAAGACGATCATGACCATGATCCAATGCATTTCGCCGATCGACGGATCGGTTTACGCCGAACGCCCGGCCATGTCGCTGGACGCGGCAACCGAGGCCGTGGCTCGTGCCCGCAAGGCCCAGAAAGCCTGGGCGCGCCGGCCGCTCGAAGACCGTATTCAGCTGGTGCTGAAGGGCGTGGTCCGTCTCAATGAAATGTCCGACGAAGTGGTGCCGGAACTGGCCCATATGATGGGCCGTCCGGTGCGTTATGGCGGCGAATACAAGGGCTTCAACGAGCGCTCCAACTATGTCGCGGCGATTGCCGCCGACTCGCTGGCGCCGCTGGTCGTGGAAGCGAGCGACAAGTTCGAGCGCCGCATCGAGCGCGAGCCGCATGGCGTCGTCTTCGTCATCGCGCCGTGGAATTATCCCTACATGACCGCGATCAACACGATCGCGCCGGCGCTGATGGCCGGCAACACCGTCGTCATCAAACATGCGACGCAGACGCTGCTGGTTGGCGAGCGCATGGTGCGCGCCTTTGTCGAGGCGGGTGTTCCCGATGATGTCTTCATCAACCTCTTCCTCGACCACGCCACGACATCTGCGCTGATTGCCGCTGGCAACTTCAACTTCATCAACTTCACCGGTTCGGTCGAAGGTGGTCGGTCGATCGAGCGGGCCGCAGCCGGCACCTTTGCCGGTCTCGGGCTCGAGCTCGGTGGCAAGGACCCGGGTTACGTCATGGAAGACGCCGATCTGGATGCTGCCGTCGACACCCTGATGGATGGTGCCACCTACAATTCCGGGCAGTGCTGCTGCGGCATCGAGCGCATCTATGTGCATGAGAGCCTCTACGACGCCTTCGTCGAGAAGTCGGTCGCCTGGGTGTCGAACTACAAGCTCGGCAATCCGCTCGATCCGGAAACGACGCTGGGACCGATGGCCAACAAGCGTTTCGCCAAGGTCGTGCGCGAGCAGATCGCCGATGCCGTGTCGAAGGGTGCCAAGGCGCTGGTCGATCCGAAACTCTTCCCGGCCGATGACGGCGGCGCCTATATCATGCCGCAGATCCTCGTGAACGTCGATCACTCCATGGCCTTCATGAAGGACGAGACCTTTGGTCCGGCCGTCGGCATCATGAAGGTGAAGAGTGACGAGCAGGCGCTCGGTCTGATGAACGACAGCCCCTATGGTCTGACTGCCTCGCTCTGGACGCAGGATCCGGAGCGCGCCGCGCGCATCGGCCGCGAGATCGAGACCGGCACCGTGTTCATGAACCGCGCCGACTATCTCGACCCGGCGCTCTGCTGGACCGGTGTCAAGGAGACCGGCAAGGGCGGATCGCTGTCCGTTCTCGGCTTCCAGAACCTCACCCGTCCGAAATCCTACCATCTGAAGAAAGTCACGAAATGAACATCGTCGCCAACTGGAGCTATCCCACCGCCGTCAAGATGGGACGTGGCCGCATCAAGGAACTGGCGGACGCCTGCAAGTCACTCGGCATGAAGAAGCCGCTGTTGATCACCGACCGGGGCCTCGCGCCGATGGGGATCACGCAGACGGCGCTCGATGTCCTGGAAGAGGCGGGCCTCGGCCGTGCGATCTTCGCCGATGTTGATCCGAACCCGAACGAAAAGAACCTCGAAGCCGGCATCAAGGCCTACAAGGATGGTGGCCATGACGGCGTTGTCGCCTTCGGCGGCGGCTCCGGCCTCGATCTTGGCAAGTGCGTTGCCTTCATGGCCGGGCAGACGCGGCCGGTATGGGATTTCGAGGATATCGGCGACTGGTGGACCCGCGCCAATTCCGACGGCATCGCCCCGATCGTGGCCGTGCCGACCACGGCGGGCACCGGCTCGGAAGTCGGTCGCGCTTCGGTCATCACCAACTCCGTCACCCATGTGAAGAAGATCATCTTCCATCCGAAGTTCCTGCCCGGCGTCGTCATCTGCGATCCGGAGCTGACGGTCGGCATGCCGAAGATGATCACGGCCGGTACGGGCATGGACGCGTTCGCCCATTGCCTGGAAGCCTATTCCTCGCCCTTCTATCATCCGATGAGCCAGGGCATCGCGCTCGAAGGTATGCGGCTGGTCAAGGAATTCCTGCCGCGCGCCTATCATGACGGTACCGATATCGAGGCCCGCACCAACATGATGTCGGCGGCTGCCATGGGTGCCACGGCGTTCCAGAAGGGGCTTGGCGCCATCCATGCGCTGTCGCACCCGATCGGCGCCGTCTACAACACCCATCACGGCATGACCAATGCTGTTGTCATGCCGCCGGTGCTGAAATTCAATCGCCACACGATCGAAGACAAGATCGAGAGAGCCGCCGCCTATCTCGGGATATCGGGTGGTTTCGACGGGTTCTACGACTATGTGCTGGCGCTGCGCGCCGAGCTGCATGTGCCCGAGAACCTGACGGCCATGGGCATTGCCAATGACCGGATCGATGAACTCTCGGCCATGGCGATCGAGGATCCGAGCGCTGGCGGCAATCCGGTCAAGATGACGCTTGAAAACACCAAGCAGCTGTTTGCCGACTGCTTCTAAGCGCGGAACTCACTGAATTGAAAAACGACGAAAACCCTGCCATCTTGAGGCGGGGTTTTCTTTTTTACTTTCAGCCTGTTTCCGGCGATGTCCGTTGATCTTTGGGGGTGTTTCTTATGTCATTTCCGACAAAATCGGTTTGCCGTCTGCTGATCGGCGTTTTTGCAGCGAGCCTTGCATTCCAGGCCGGTTCTGCTTTTGCAGAAAGCTATCAGGGGCTTCTGAAGAAGGGCTATACGGTTGGCAAAATGAGCCAGGGCAAGTCTGGTTCGCTGGGCTGGGTGCTGACAGGCAAAGACGGCAAGCAGTTCTGCAAATCCAAGGTCAGCCTCGCAGTGGTGGACAAGAAGACCCTTGTCAGCATTCTCGCCAGTGGCCGGATGGTCAAGGTGGATCGCGCAACATTCGAAGCCGGCATCGGAGGCCCCGATCCTTCGCTTCCTCTTCTGTCTGACCTCAAGGCTGGCCGCGTCGGGCCGCAGCATGTGGGTGCCTGCACCCCGCTGCGTGGCTGAACGGTCCAAACGGTTCTGTTTCAACATTCGAATATACTAGAGATTTCCAGCGCTTCTCCCCAATTCAGGGGAGGGGCAGAGCCTTCGTGTTTGCGGTTTATTAACCATGATTGGCAATGATGTGTTTACGAGGCGCCAATGACGAGGGTTGCCCCAGAGCGATGAAGCGCTCGGAACAGAGCCCTTGAGGAACACGCATGCCAGTCATTTCATTCGCCAATGCCAAGGGCGGTGCCGGCAAGACCACCGCAGCACTCCTGCTCGCCACGGAGCTTGCGCATCAAGGCTATCGCGTCGCGATTCTCGATGCCGACCCGCAGCGCTGGATCACCCAATGGTTCGAGCTGTCCGGTCCGCAGCACAATATCGAGGTGGTCTCGGAGGTTTCGGTTGCGTCCGTTCAAGGCCATATCCGCGAGTTGTCGCGGACCAATGACTATATCATCATGGATCTCGCCGGTGCCCGCGATGCCATGGTGACGACGGCCGTCGGCCTGTCCGACCATGTCATGATCCCCGTGCAGGGCTGTGCAATGGACGCCAAGGGCGGTGCGCAGATCCTCGACCTGATCAAGATGATGGAAGACGCCGGCAATCTCGTCATTCCGCATTCGGTTGTGCTGACCCGCGTTACCTCCATGGTGACGACGCGGGCGCTGCTGACCATCAAGGGCTTGCTTGCCGCTCGCGGCGTCAATGTCGTCAACACGCCGATTGCCGAACGCAGCGCTTTCCGCGAAATCTTCGACTGTGGTGGCACGCTGTATTCGATGGATGCAGCGAAGATCAGCAATCTCGACAAGGCCCAGGAGAATGCCAAGGCCTTCGCCAACGAGGTCATGCGCCTCCTGCCGGTCAAGATCATCCGCTCCGCCCAGCCGCGCCGTCTGTTCCGCCTGGTGCGCAGCGCCGCCTGAACTTTCCTCCCGAAAGCACCAACTCTCAACCGCCGGCGATGCTGGCGGTTTTTTTATGCGCGTCGCACCAAAGGAAAAGCCGCGAGTGAGATGCTCGCGGCTTTTGTTCAGGGTGTCGCTGAGGTCTGTGTGTCAGTCGACAAATTCGACGGTCACACCCGGCTTTACCATCTTGGCGAGTTCCGTTGCGTCCCAATTGGTCAGGCGGATACAGCCATGGCTCTGGGTGCGGCCGATCTTGGAGGGTTCGGGCGTGCCGTGGATGCCATAGGTCGGCTTCGACAGTGCCAGCCAGACCGTGCCGACCGGGCCGTTGGGACCCGGCGGGATCTGCAGGATCTTGTCGTTGGCGCCCTGCTGGAAGTTGACCTTCGGGTTGTAGGTGTAACCCGGATTGAGCGCGATGCGCTCGATCGTCACCGTGCCCGACGGAGAGGGCGTGTCGGTCGAGCCGATGCTGGCCGGGTAGGCGGCAACCAGATTGCCGTCAGCGCCATAGGCGAAGACCTGCTTCAGCGCCTTGTCGGCGACGATTCGGGTCACGCTGCCGGTCTTCGGCGGGCCGGGCTCGATCACCTTGATGATGGTGCCGGGAATGCTGAAGTCGACACCCGGGTTGAGTTCGCGCAGATAGCCTTCGTCCATGTGGAATTTTTCAGCCAGCATCTCGGCCGTCGAGGTATAGGCCATGGCCGGCAGTTGCGCCTTGTGGGCGTAGTCTTCCGGGATCGAGGCGACATAGGGGCCTGCGGCATCGCCAGCCGTGATCGTGTAGCTGTTGATCGCCAGGCCACCGGAGAGGCGCAGGCGCTCCAGAATATCCTCGGCATTGTTCGGATCGAGCGTCTCGCCGGTCATCGTCTGCCAGGCGACGATGGCCTTGTTGACGTTCTGCCCCATCTTGCCGTCGATGACGCCGGGGGAGACGCCCTCGCGGTCGAGGAAGACTTGCAGGGCGGTGATTTCCAGGCGCGACAGGTTGCTCTTGACCGGGATTTCGGGGGTCACGGTTCGTGCCGGTGCATTGTCCGTCGGTGGCGCCATGTCCGGGCCGCCATAGGGCATATCGGAGGGAGAGCCGTCGAATGGCTGGCCGTCGCCGGGCAGGGCGTCCGGAATGGATGCGGTCGTGACATCGTCATCCCAGCCGCGTGGTTGCGGTGGCGGGTCGTTGCGATAGGGGTCGTAGACCCCGGGCAGGTCGCGATGGCGTCCAGCATTTTGCGGCGGATAATAGCTCTCCGCCGGAATTTCCGTCGCAACCAGATTGCCGAAGCGGTCGATCAGCACCGTGCGGCCCATGCGGTCGCGGCTGATCACCACATCACCCGTCTCCGGAATGTAGTCGAGGATGTCGCCTTCCGGCGACACGAGAAGGGTCTGGGACTTGCGGTAGTCGTAGACGGATTGCGCCCATGAGGCGCCTGTAGTCGCCAGCGACGTGGCGGCAAGAGCCACCATGAGCAAGCCTGATTTCCTGATGTCGTGCACGGTGCGGTTTCCTCGTCTCTGCGGGCGACAAACGCGACAAATTTGACACTAATGTGGAAAAGGTGAATTCATAATGAATATTAGATTAACTTGCTGTGGGGGCAGGGGGAGAACCGTTCAATCGGCACCGGGTTCCGGGGTCAATGCGGTATCCGAGGGGGAACGATGCAGGACCGACTGAGACTGGATTCCTTTCTACCTTACCGACTTATCCGGGTTGCGGAGCGATTCGATACGGCGTTCACGCAGTATTGTGGACCGGACGACGAATTGTCCTGGTCCGAATGGCAGGTCCTGTGGTCGCTGGGCGAGCAGTCGCCCATCACCGCGAAGTCGATTTCGCTGCAGTCGGGTCTATCGAAAACCAAGATCAGCCGTGCGGTGAAAGTGCTGGAAGATCGGGGATATGTGCTGCGCAAGCGCGATCGAGCCGATCGCCGCTTCGAGCTGTTGTCGCTCTCGGATGAGGGGCTCCAGCGCTTCGATCGGCTGGAGCGCTCGGCACAAGCCTTCCAAGGCTGGCTTGAGCAGTCGGTCAACATCGCCTATCTCTCGTCGCTCGACAGCGGCCTGGTCGGTCTCGAACATATGGCTGCTGCCGGACATTTTCAGATCGCGGCACCGTCCGTCGAGGAAACCATTGCATGATCTCCTTTCGTGGTCCGCGCGGACCACACCTTGCGCTCGATCCAAGCTCCGTCTTCGACATCGGGTCCTGTATCGTCGACGGCGTCGACGTGGCGCCGGGGCGTGCCATCCCGGATGACGGCGATCCCCGTATCGACCATTCGCTCGAAGGTTTCCTCTTCACCTGCGGACCGGACCATATCCGCCATCCGCAACCGATGGCGGATGGCAAGCGGCACTATCCCCTGCATGGTTCATTTTCCGCCCACTTGGCCGAGGCGCTTTCCTTTTCGTCCGAGGGTGACGATCTGCTGGCCTCTGCCATTGTCCCCGTGAATCTGGCGGATGGCGGGACGGCGGAGCTGCATCGGCTGTGGCGGATCAAAGGTGAGAGCGGTGAGGTCCAGCTGGCCGATCGGGTGATCAACACCAGCGATACGCCCATCCCGGTTTTCCTGATGTACCACATCAATCTGGGCGCCAGGCATTTCGACGAAGGTACCGCGCTTGAAGGCGCTATGCTGGAGGGCAGCTCCATGCCCTGGGCCTTCGGCGAGGGGGACGGCAGCATCTTCTGCGTTCCCGCCGGCCATGGCGGCTGGGCCGAGCTGCGGCTTGGGCCGATGACGGCGATCGGCGGCAAGCGCTTGAAGGTGCGGTTCCGCACGGATACGCTGCCCTACCTGCAAGTGTGGCGAAACCAGAAGGCGCCGGCGCATGTGCTCGGCATCGAGCCGGTGTCGCATCGCTGGGTGAGCCGCGCGGAACTGGAAGCCGCCGGCGAGTTCAACATCTTGCAGCCCGGCGAGAGCCGCGACTACGGGCTTGCCTTTTCCTTCATCTGAACGTCGAACGCAGGGACCTGCGAGATTGACGCTTGGGGATGCCCGTCGTAGATGTTTGACCCCAAGAAATTGACGAGGTGCCCCGATGAACATCCGGCAGATCAACGAGGAATATTCGGTCAGCGGCCAGATCACGGTCGACGAGGTCGATCAGATCAAGGCGCTCGGCTTCAAGTCGATCGTCTGCCATCGCCCTGACGGCGAGGAGTTCGGCCAGCCAGAATTCGCAGCCGTTGCCAAGCGCGCGGACGAACTGGGCCTCAAGATCAAGCATGTGCCCGTTGGCCCGATGGGCGTAACGCCGGATGCGGTGGCCGCCATGGTCGATGCGCTCGAAGACTTCGACAAGCCGATGCTCGGCTATTGCCGCTCGGGTGCTCGTTCCACCGCGACCTATGAGCACGCACTGCGCCAGCGCGGCTGAGATCCCTTTTCCACCACCGTGGCCGGACCGTCGCGTCCGGCCCGTTTGTTTTTCAAACCAGCCTCAAGCAGGAGTTTTCCCATGAGCATCAAGCGTATCGAGCCCGGCAAGCGCATGAGCGGCGCCGTCGTCCACGGCAACACCGTCTATCTGGCCGGTCAGGTCGGCGAAGGCACGTCCGTGACCGAACAGTCGAAGTCGGCGCTGGCCGAAGTCGACCGCCTGCTGGCCGCTGCCGGTTCGGACAAGTCGAAGATCCTGCAGACGATCATCTACCTCTCCGACATGTCGACCTTCGGCGAAATGAATGCGGTCTGGGAAGGCTGGATCGACCCGGCAAACCCGCCGGCTCGCGCCACGTCGGAAGCAGCACTTGCGACCCCGGACTACAAGGTCGAGTTCATCGTCACGGCGGCTATCTGAGGCGCTGGCCTGACGAACTGATTCAAAAGCCCGGTGCATCCTGTTGATGCGCCGGGTTTTTTGTTGAGCGGAGTTACGCCGTGCTGCCTACAGTTTCGTATTGACTAGGTCGTATATGTGTACGTCTTTAAAGCGTACAATTGACGTTAGGCCTGAATTCGCTTACTCTTCCGCTCGCCCTTAATGGAGGCTTCCATGCCCAGAGTAGTCGTCGAAGACAATGAGCGTATGAGCCTGCGAGTTGCTGCATCGGCCAAATCCAAGCTGCTGCGGGCAGCGATGCTGAGCAATACCGACCTGACCAATTTCGTGACGCAGTCCGCGCTGCGGGAAGCAGAGGCGGTGATTGCGGAAGCGGAAGCCATCAAGGTGTCGGAGCAGGATTACCTGCGCATCATGGACCTGTTGGAAAATCCGCCCAAGCCCAATGCCCAGCTTCGGGCGGCAATTGCGGCGCTGCCGGATACTCTATGAGCCTTCCGGTTTGGCACGAAGAGGCAATCCGAAAATCCCATGATCGGGCCTCCTTCGACTGCGGTGATGCGGAGATGAATACATTTCTGCAACGCTTTGCCCGGCGGAGCCATGAGCAGAATGCTGCCAAGACTTTTTGCGCGGTAGATGATGTAAATCCCAACCGCATCCTCGGCTTCTATACCGCCGCGCCATGCTCCATTGCGCATCAGGCGGTGCCTGCTGTAATGGCACGAGGATTGGCGCGGCATGAGGTACCGGGCTTCCGGTTGGCGCGTCTGGCAACGGATATCACTGTGGCAGGCCGAGGGCTTGGAGGCCAATTGCTGGCCGCTGCAGCCTTGCGTTGCCTGCGGATTGCCGCGGAGGGCGGTGGCATCCTTCTCGTCATCGACGCCAAAAGCGAGCGCGCCGCCAACTGGTATGCGTCGTATGGGGCGGAGCCACTACAGGGCAAGCCGTTGACGCTGGTGATGCCGCTTGCAACCTTTGCTGCCGACCTGCGTGACAAAGGATTGCTTTAGGTAGCCCGTCAACCGGGCACGGCATCAATAGGATTTCGACGCCATGTCCCGCGTGCGTCACGTCTGCTGCGACTTTGCGCTCAGGCCTTGTTGCGAATCTGCGTCAGTGTCCGTGTCGGCGTGATCGCTTCCGGATCGAGCTTGATCTCGATGATCGCGGGCTTGCCGGAGGCGCGGGCGCGCAGGAAGGCGGGGGCGAAATCCTCCGTCTTTTCGACGGTTTCGCCGTGGCCGCCATAGGCCTTGGCTAAAGCTGCGAAATCGGGGTTGGTCAGGTCGGTTGCGCTGACGCGGCCCGGATATTCGCGCTCCTGATGCATGCGGATCGTGCCGTAGATGCCGTTGTTGATGACAAGGGTGATGATCGGCAGGTTGTAGCGCATGGCGGTCGCAAATTCCTGGCCATGCATCATGAAGCAGCCGTCACCGGCAAAACAGACGACTTCACGCTCGGGGAAGAGCTGCTTGGCGGCAACCGCCGCCGGCAGGCCGTAGCCCATGGAGCCTGAAGTCGGGGCGGCCTGGGTGTTGAAGGCCTGGAAGCGATGGAAGCGATGCAGCCAGGTGGCGTAGTTGCCGGCGCCATTGGTGAAGATCGCGTCCTTCGGCGTATTGGCTTCTATCCACTCCATGATCTCGCCCATCTGGACGGGGCCGGGGCTTGTCTTCGGCGGGGTCGACCAGGCGAGATAGGCGGCGTGCATGGTCTCAGTGCGCTCGGCCCAGGCGGGGGCATCCTGCGCCTCAAGCGTGGCGAGGGCGGAGACGAATTCTTCGGGCGCTGCACAGATGGCGAGATCGGCGCGGTAGACGCGGCCGAGTTCGGACGGGTCAGGATGTATGTGAACCAGCTTTTGCGCCGGGTAGGGGATGTCCATCAGGGTGTAGGACGAGGACGGCATTTCGGAGAAGCGACCGCCGAGCAGGATCAGCAGGTCGGTTTCCTTCACTTCCCTAGCCAGCGCCGGATTGATCCCGATGCCGACATCGCCAGCGTAGGACGGATGCAGGTGATCGAAGAGCATCTGGCGGCGGAAGGAGCACCCGACCGGCAGCTTGAACTTTTCCGCGAATGCCTGGATGCCGGCGACGGAGGTCTCGCTCCAGCGCGTGCCGCCGAGGACGACCATGGGGCGCTTGGCGGTCTTCAGCATCGCGCCGAGGGCGGCGATCTGGCTTGGGCCGGGATGAGATTCCACGGGCGTGTAGGGCTTGGCGTCCGGAGCGTCGACCTCGTCGAGCAGCATGTCTTCCGGCAGCGTTAGCACGACCGGGCCGGGGCGGCCTGAGGTAGCGACGGCGAAGGCGCGGGTGACGAATTCCGGGATGCGGCGGGCGTCATCGATCTCGCCGACCCATTTGGCGAATTCGGTGAAGGCGCGGCGGTATTCGACTTCCTGGAAGGCTTCGCGCTCCTTCATGTCGCGACCGATCTGGCCGATGAAGAGGATCATCGGGATCGAATCCTGTCTGGCGACATGCAGGCCGGCGGAGGCGTTCGTGGCGCCCGGACCACGGGTCACCATGCAGATGCCGGGCTTGCCCGTCAGGCGACCCCAGGCGTCCGCCATCATCGCGGCCCCGCCTTCCTGGCGGCAGACCAGGGTCTCGATGCCGCTGTCCTTCAGCGCATCGAGCACGGCGAGATAGCTTTCGCCGGGTACGCATGAGACACGTTCGACGCCGTTTGCCTTCAGGGCCTCGACGATCAGGGCTCCGCCGGTTCTCTTCATTGCGTCTTCCTTTCCAGCTCGGCCAGTTCGGCCAGGATTTCTTCGCCGTGCTCGCCGATGCGCGGGCTCGGGCTCTCGTAGCGCAGGGGGGTCTCGGAGAGCACGATCGGCGTGCGTACGCTTGGGATCACAGTGCCCTTGTCGTCGGTCAGATCGATCTTGAGGCCGCGTGCCTGGATCTGCGGATCGGCGAACATTTCCTCGATCGAGTTGATCGGTCCCGCCGGCACGGCATTGGCTTCACAGGCCGAGAGCAGATCGCGCTTCTGCCACTTCTCTGTTTCTGCGGTGACGATGCGGCGGACCTCGACCTTGTTGGCGACGCGGGCCTTGTTGGTAGTGAAGCGCTCGTCCTCGGCGACCGAGGCTATGCCGAGGATGGTGCAGAGGCGCTTGAACTGCCCGTCATTGCCGACCGCCAGGATAAGATGGCCGTCCGCTGTCGGCACCACTTCATAGGGGCTGATGTTCGGATGAGCATTGCCGAGGCGAACAGGCGGCTTGCCGGAGATCAGGTAGTTCATGTTCTGGTTGGCGAGCACGGCCGACATGACGTCGAGCAGGGCCATGTCGACGAACTGGCCTTGGCCTGTTTTCATGACGTGGATCAGGGCTGCCTGAATGGCGGTGACGGCATAGATGCCGGTGAAGATGTCGGCGATGGCGACGCCCGCCTTCATCGGCTCGCCGTCCTTCTCGCCTGTGATCGACATGAAGCCGGACATGCCCTGGACGATGTAGTCATAGCCGGCGAAATCGGCATAGGGGCCGTTCTGGCCGAAGCCTGTTATCGAGCAATAGACGAGCTTGGGGTTGATGGCCTTCAGGCTCTCGTAGTCGAGGCCGTATTTTTCCAGCCCGCCGCGCTTGAAGTTCTCGATGACGACATCGGCAGACGCGCAGAGGCGGCGAACGGTTTCCTGGCCTTCCGGCGTCTTCAGATCAATGGCGATCGAGCGTTTGTTGCGGTTGGTCGAATGATAATAGGCGGCCGAGAGGTTTTCGCCATCGGCGCCCTCGACGAAGGGAGGCCCCCAGGCGCGGGTGTCGTCGCCACCTTCGGGGTTTTCGACCTTGATCACATCGGCGCCGAGATCGGCAAGCATCTGGCCTGCCCAGGGACCGGCCAGCACGCGGGCAAGTTCGATCACGCGGATGCCTGATAGCGGTGGCGGGGCAGAAGGCTTGGCGGTCATGCTGCTTCCTTTGCGCAGGGCGACACCTCGACCCAATTTGCCGGCTGTCATGAGTTTTCCTGCGATACAGACCGTCTTAGCGCCGGATCATGGCCTTCGCACTTGATTTTCTCTCATGGGATCATTCCGTTTTGACAAGCCTGGATGGCGTCATGCGGTGAAACGGTCGAGCCACGCGAGGAAATCCGCGACGGCCCGCTCACGGCCGATTTCATTCAGGGTCTCATGGCGCATCTCGTCATAGATGGTCGTGGTCACCTGGGTCATGCCAGCATCCATCATACGCCGGCCGAGCCAGCGGATCTCACGGCCCTTGTTGGTGGCCGGATCCTGCCCACCGCCGACGAGATAAACGGGCAGGCCCTTGGGCAAGAGAGCGAGGCGTTCCTTAGAGGCGCCAGCAAAGGCCAAGCGAAAGATATCCTGCCACATCGAGACGCTGGCGTCGAAGCCGCAGAGAGGGTCGGCAATGTAGGCGTCCACCTCCGCCGGATCGCGCGACAGCCAGTCGAACAGTGTGCGATGACCGGGGATGGATTTGCCCCAGGCGCCGAATGTGGCCTGGGGAAGGATGGTGGAGGGCACGTCGGAGCCCTTCAGGATTTTCTCGATGGCAAGCACGGCCTGAGCAAAGCGGCCGGCAGGGCCGGGATTGAAATTGGAGTTCCAGACCGAGAGCGCCTGGAATGCCTGCGGGTGTGTCGAGGCAGTATTGAGCGCGATCAGTCCGCCCATCGAATGGCCAAACAGGGTGACCGGGAGGCCGGGATGTCTGCCGACGGCGTGATCGCGCATGGCACGCACATCCGCGATCACCTTGGTGACGCCGTCGCGGGCAGCATAGCGGCCGAGGCTCGCATCCGGCGCGGTGGTCTCGCCATGGCCGCGATGGTCGTGTGCGTAGACGTGGTAGCCGCGTTTGGACAGTGCTTCCGCAAAGGCGGCATACCGGCGCGCGTGTTCGGCAAGTCCGTGGCAGACCACCACGATCCCACGCGGCGTCCCCGCTGCGGCCAGATGGTGATAGGCGAGGCGCGCGCCGGTCGGCGATTGATGAAAATTCAGATTTGAAAACATTCGGTTCTCCCAGTCGGGCGATAGGAGCGTATTTCCCACTGATGCGCAATATCCTGGAATTCTCGCTTGTGGAGGGGGCGGGCGTGCGCGAAGATAAGGCGGCTGCTCCAAGGCTGCGGTCTCAGAGATCCCCGTTATTTCTCGGCACTTTTTTGTGGGCCGCATTGCCCCGACCGGGCAATTCGCCTAGATAGCGTGCAAACCCCCATCAGCCGCCGGAGCAATTTCCCCATGGCACGCCAGTTCATCTATCACATGTCGGGACTGAACAAGTCCTACGGCGCCAAGAAGATCCTTGAGAACGTCAACCTGTCCTTCTACCCGGATGCCAAGATCGGTATTCTCGGTCCGAACGGTGCGGGTAAGTCCACCGTGCTGCGCATCATCGCCGGCAAGGACAAGGAATATACCGGCGAGGCCTGGCTGGCGGACGGTGCGACGGTTGGTTACCTGGAACAGGAGCCGCATCTCGATCCGTCGAAGAATGCCTTCGAGAACGTCATGGAGGGCGTGGCGGACAAGCAGGCCGTGCTCGACCGTTACAACGAACTGATGATGAACTATTCCGACGAGACGGCGGAAGAGGGCGCGAAGCTTCAGGATATCATCGACAGCCAGAACCTCTGGGACCTGGAACAGCAGGTCGAGATGGCGATGGAAGCGCTGCGCTGCCCGCCGAAGGATTCCGACGTGACCGTCCTTTCGGGTGGTGAACGCCGCCGTATCGCGCTTTGCCGCCTGCTGCTGTCGCAGCCGGATCTGCTGCTGCTCGACGAACCGACCAACCATCTCGATGCCGAGACGATCGCCTGGCTGGAAAAGCACCTGCGTGACTATCCGGGCGCCGTGATGATGATCACCCACGATCGCTACTTCCTCGACAACGTCACCGGCTGGATTCTTGAGCTCGACCGCGGCCGTGGCATTCCGTACGAAGGCAACTATTCCGCTTACCTGCAGGCCAAGGCCAAGCGCATGCAGCAGGAAGCCCGCGACGAAGCCGGTCGCCAGAAGGCTCTGTCGCGTGAACAGGAGTGGATCGCATCCAGCCCCAAGGCCCGCCAGGCCAAGTCGAAGGCGCGTATCAAGGCCTATGAACAGCTGGTGGATGCCGCAGAAAACATCCGCCCCGGCGATGCGCAGATCATCATCCCGGTCTCGGAGCGTCTCGGCCAGGTGGTCATCGAGCTTGAAGGAATCAACAAGGGCTTCGAAGGGCGTACCCTGATCAAGGATCTGTCGATCAAGCTGCCGCCGGGTGGCATCGTCGGCATCATCGGCCCCAACGGCGCGGGTAAGTCGACGCTGTTCAAGATGATCACCGGTCAGGAAACGCCTGACGCCGGTTCGATCCGCATCGGCGATACCGTTCATCTCGGTTATGTCGACCAGAGCCGTGATGCGCTGGATGGCAACAAGACCGTTTGGGAGGAAATCTCCGGTGGTGCCGAAATCATCAAGCTCGGCAAGTTCGACATGAACTCCCGCGCTTACTGCGGCGCGTTCAACTTCAAGGGCGGTGACCAGCAGCAGAAGGTCGGCAACCTCTCCGGTGGTCAGCGCAACCGCGTGCACCTCGCCAAGATGCTGAAGGCCGGCGGCAACGTGCTGCTGCTCGACGAACCGACGAACGACCTCGATACGGAAACGCTGGGGGCGCTTGAAAGCGCGCTCGAAGCCTTTGCCGGCTGCGCGATCATCATCAGCCACGATCGCATGTTCCTCGACCGTCTGGCGACGCATATCCTCGCCTTCGAAGGCAATGGTCACGTGGAGTGGTTCGAGGGCAACTTCGAGGACTATGAGCAGGACAAGATCCGCCGTCTGGGTCCGGATGCGCTCAATCCGGGCAGCCAGTCCTACAAGCGCCTCACACGCTGAGCGCCAAAGCGAGCGTTTCGCTTTGAATTCGAACGGGGATCGGCGCTAGCGCCGGTCCCTTTTTTTTGGCGGACGCTCCCGCAATTCCGTGATAAGCCGCAGCAATATTTGCGCTTGCCTCAATTTCGATAATCACATAAACATATCTTTATGTCGTTTTCGTCATTGGGGCTTCGCATGCAATTTGGTGTCGACACTCTGGTGGATTTGTTGAAGGCGGCGGGAGAACCGACCCGCCTCCGTCTTCTGGCGCTGTTGGCGGCGGGAGATCTTACCGTCACAGATCTTACCGAAATTCTTGGCCAGTCACAGCCCCGCATCTCGCGTCATCTGAAGCTGCTTGCCGAGGCCGAACTGATAGACCGCTATCAGGAGGGCGCCTGGGCCTATTTCCGCCTGAAGCAGGAAGGATCCGCTTCGACGCTGATCCGCACGCTGCTCGATGTCACCGACGAGGCAGACCCCGTGCTCGTGCGCGACCGGGACCGGCTTGCGTCGGTCAAGCGTGCCCGCGCGGAAAAGGCGCAGGAATATTTCAGCCGCAATGCATCCGAATGGGACGAGTTGCGCCGCCTGCATGTGAACGATGCCGATGTCGAGGCGGCATTGCTCGGTGTCATCGGCGAAGAACCGGTGGAGGCACTGCTCGACCTCGGCACCGGCACGGGGCGCATTCTGCAATTGCTGTCCGATCGGTATCGGCGTGCGGTCGGGGTGGATGCGAGCCGCGACATGCTGTCTGTCGCCCGCTCGAACCTGGACAAAGCGGGCGTGCTGTCGGCGACCGTGCGCCACGGCGATATTCTCAATCTGCCGCTCGATGCGAGCGACTACGATCTCGTCACGGTGCATCAGGTGTTGCATTTCCTTGAAGAGCCGGAACTGGCGCTTGCTGAGGCCGCGCGCATGCTGCGACCCGGCGGGCGTCTGGCGATCATCGACCTCGCGCCACACGAACTCGACTATCTGCGCAACGAGCACGCCCATCTTCGTCTCGGCTTCTCCCATGCCGTCATGGCGGAGTGGCTGGCGCGACAGGGCTTGTCGGTCGAGAATGTCGTCGACCTGCCGCCGCAGAGTGCGGCCGGGCGCGGGCTTACCGTGACAATCTGGCTGGCCAGACGCGAAAATGCGACTGCGGCACAGCCTCATTCCGAACCTCTTGTCCTGACGGGGAGCCGATAAGATGGCCCAGAACGAACGCGCCACCAGCCAGCCTTCCAAGTTGAAGGTATCCTTCGAGTTCTTTCCGCCGAAGTCGCCTGATATGGCCGACCAGCTCTGGCAGACCGTTGAGGCGCTTCAGCCTTTCCAGCCGGACTTCGTTTCGGTGACCTATGGCGCCGGCGGTACAACACGGGAACCGACGCTCTCGACGGTCGGCCGTCTGATCGCCCAGACGCCGCTTGCGACGGCCGCGCATCTCACCTGCGTCGCGGCAACCCGCGAGGAGGTTCGCCTGGTGGTGGACGAGTTCAAGGCGCTCGGCGTGCGCCATTTCGTGGCTCTGCGCGGTGATCCGCAGGGAGGCGTCGGTACGCGGTATGAGCCGCATCCGGGGGGCTTCGAAAATGCGGCCGACCTCGTGCGCGGTCTGCGCGAGATGGGCGATTTCGAGGTTTCCGTGTCAGCCTATCCGGAAAAACATCCGGAGAGCCAGGACGAGACGGCCGATATCGAGATGCTGAAGCGCAAGGTCGATGCCGGGGCGACGCGGGCGCTGACCCAGTTCTTCTTCGACAATGACACGTTCGAACGCTATCTGAACCGCGTGCGCGCGGCCGGCATCACCATTCCGATCGTACCCGGCATCATGCCGATCCAGAACCTGAGCCAACTCAAGCGTTTTGCCTCGATGTGCGGCGCAAGCGTGCCGGAGCGTCTGGATCGACGTTTCGAAGGCACTGAGGGCGACGCGCAGGCACGGGCCGAGGTTGCGGCCGATATCGCGGCCGAGCAGATCGTCGACCTTGCCAAGCGCGGCATTGCGGAATTCCATCTTTACACCATGAACCGCGCCCCGCTCACGGTCGCAACGCTGACACGCCTGGGTTTGGGCGCACGGTCGAGCAGTCTGTCGGGCGCTGCTGCCTGAAGAGAGTGTGCTTGAGGCCAAAGAGAAAGGCGCGTGACGGTTCCTGTCACGCGCCTTTTTTGAATGGTTGAAGCATTTCTGCTGGAGAGGCCTCAGCCGGCCGTCTCATGGCGGGTGGTTCGCCTGATCTGTGATCAGATGAACAGCATCGTGGCTATGAAAACAAACGCCGCACCGACGATCAGGACATTAAGCGAATTGGTCAGTCCCATTGTGTGCCTCCTTGCGTTGACCGTTAGATATTATGTCCGATTTGTGTCAGCGAAAAGCGGAATCTGTGCTGCGCTGCCGCATAGATCGGTGGATAAGGTCATGGCTGTTTGTAAAACACTCCAGATATCAGGGAGTTCCGGACCTCTCCCCAAATATTAATGGAGGTTAATTACGGTGAGGTTTGGCACCGTTTCATGGCGTGAACCGGCGATCTCGATGTCGCAATTCCGGCGGTTCTTCTTCTGAAGGTTCCGCCGACGGAACCATTCGCACTGCAAAAAAAAGGCCGGGGCAACAGCCCCGGCCGGCATAACATAGGAGCGCTCGGCGCTGATGCGTTCAGAGGGCGTTCAAGAGTGCTGACGTTGCCCATCCATCGGCCGGCAGGCCGAGGCGTTGCTGTTCCTTCTGGATGGCGACGCGCGTGCCCGAGCCGAGAATGCCGTCGATCTTTCCGACGTCATAGCCAAGACCCTGAAGCTTGGTCTGGAGAACCTTCATCTCGTCGACGCTGAGGCCTGGCTCCGGATTGCCCTTCTGATAGGGCGGAGCGCCGGAGAGACGGGTGGCAAAATAGGCCGCCGAGGTCGTGTAGATGAAGGACTGGTTCCATTCGAGGTAGATGTTGAAATTGGGGTAGGTGATGAAGGCCGGGCCCTTGCGGCCTTGCGGCAGGACGAGCGAAGCGGGCAGGGCGGCAAAAGCGGTGTCTCCGTCCCGCGGCACGACGCCCAGCTTGAACCAGTCCGCTGCCGTCATGGTTCCGCCGAGGCCTGATTTGTCGAAGGGCAGGTTGTCCGGAATGGTGACTTCCTGGATCCAGGGTTCGCCTCGTTTGAAGCCGAGATGCTGGATGAACTTCGCGGCCGTCAGGATGGCATCCGGGCTGCTCGTCTTGACGTTGATATGCCCGTCGCCATCGCCATCGACTCCGAACTCGATGATGTCCTTGGGCAGCATCTGGACCTGGCCGATTTCACCGGCCCAGGCGCCGGTATTGGTTGCGGGGTCGAGGTCGGCATGCTGGACCATCTTGATCAGCGCCAGAAGCTGGGGACGGAAGAGTTCCGGGCGACGGCAGTCATGCGAGAGAGTGACCAGCGCATCACGCGTGTTGAAGTCGCCCTGAACGGCGCCGAAATCGGTTTCCATCGCCCAGAACGCGGTGATGACGCCAGAGGGGACGCCGTATTCCTGTTCGGCGCGGGCGAAGGTGTCGGCAAACTGCTTCAGCTTCTGTCGGCCGATATCGAGGCGGGCCTGAGAGACCGTGCGCTGGGAAAATTCAAGGAAGGTCTGACGGAAAACACCCTGAGAGCGGTCGCGTGACAGCACCTTTTCGTTGATCTGCGCACCGGCGAGCGCTTTCTCCACGACGTCCGCCGGGGTGCCGGCTGCGAGCGATTCCTGGCGAACGCCGTCAAGGAAAGCGCCGAGGTCGCCGCCGCATTGCTGGGCGAAAGAGAGGCTGGTCGAGGCGAGCAACATGACGAGGGGGAGGCTGAGGCGGGGGGCGAGCTTCATCAATCGGTCCTTTGAATATGCCTTGGGGAGGTCGCGGCAACACTGGCCGGACATGACGACGGTTCTGTGGCGTTTCCGCAGCAAACGTAGCTCTCTGCCTGCCTTTGCGTCATGTATCGGCAGGCCGGTTTATCATTTCGAGACGGCGGCGACCCAATTGTGCCAGTTCTTCTGCGTTCCGGCAAAGACGTTGATGTCGGTATCGCCCTTGATGCCGGGGATCACGCCTGTGGACGTGTATTGCCAGAAGGCCCAGCGGCGCTCGGAATAGATCTCGCTCGGATGCTGGGCGACGGCGCGGACCCAGAAGTGATAGTCGTCGAAAGCGCCGGTCAGATTGTCGCGATGGAAATCGACCGACGTATAGATGATCGGCCGCTTGCCATAATAGGCCTCAAGCCGGTCCATGAAGCGCTTCATCTCGCTGCGCACCGTCGCTGCATCCGGCCGCGTGCGGCAGGTCTTGGAGGAGGGGTTCCATTCGGCATCAAGCACCGGCGGCAGCTGGATCGCCTCACGCGGGACGTTGGCGATGAACCAGTCGGCCTGTTGGTCTGCGGTCGAGCAGAAATAGTAGAAATGGTAGGGCGCGTAAGCGAGGCCGGCCGCGCGGGCGCCCTGCCAGTATTCGTTGAAGCGCGGGTCGAGACGGTCGCCTCCTTCCGTCGCCTTGATGAAGACGAAGGAGACGCCGGAGCGCTTCACCTGCCGCCAGTCGACGTCGCCGTTCCACTTGGACACGTCGATGCCGTGCACCTGATGGCGGTGCGGTGTCTTGCCGCCAAAATCCTGCGGATCTGTGTCGTGGAAACGCGGCGAGACGGAGGCCGTCTCCATCAGGTCATAACTGCCCGATGTGCAGCCGGCAAAGAACAGGCAGAGGGGCAGAAATGCCGTCGAAAGCCACCGCATCTGATATCCATGGGTCAGATTGAATCCTGTGCCCGGACAGACGGTGCGTGCGGTCCGATGCGTCGAGACTCCTTGTCCACCCATCATGGTTAAAACGGGGTTACATGCAATCCGTCTGAAGCAGCGATTTCGCTGACGGGGCTTGTCTTACCGTGAGAGCACGGCGTGCCAGGCATAGCCGCGCCACAGAGGCTCGAAGGTCAGCCGGGTTCCGGTTTCGGCGGCCCTGTCCTCCAGCACGTCCCGCAGGTCGGCCCGCGGGGTGACGTGGAAGCGTGCGAGCCAGGCTTGAAGGCCCAGTTGTGCCAGGCGGGGAAGGCGTTCCTGCTGGCCGAAATCGACGATGTGCAGAGAGCCTGACGGAGTAAGTGCGGCGATTGCGCGATCGATTGCGGCCTGCCAGTCCGGGATCATCGACAGGGCGTAGGAGATCATCACCCGGTCGAAGCCACTCGTGCCGAAGTCTTCGGGAGAAAAGCGGGTGGCATCTGTGACGCGGAGCAGCGGTTGATCGCTCTCCTTGCGGAAATTGTGCTTGGCAGAGACGAGCATTTCCGCCGAGATGTCGAGGCCGTGCAGAAGCGCTGTGGGATAGTGGCGGCGGGCCAGGAGCAGGTTGCGGCCCGTGCCGCAGCCGATTTCAAGCAGAGTGCCTCCCTTGGGCATATCGAGACCGGCGATCATCCGGTCGCGGCCAACAAGGTAATATTTGCGGGTCAGGTCATAGATGTGCCGCTGATAACGGTACATCGCGTCCATGCGTTCGGCATGGCCGGGCTGATCGAGGGCCGTGCTCTGGTCGGCGCTCATGCAGGGCGCTTCTCGTAGATGTGGAAGCCGCCATAGATGGCCGAGCGGTCGCGCTTGTCGAGGGCCGCAGACTGATCCGCCAGATAGGACCACTGTTCCAGCAGGCTGTCGGAGAGCTTTCCGTTGAGCACGCTGACTTCGGCTGCCGTGCGGAAAATGACCCGCGCGCCGGGGGCTGCGGTGCGGGTGATCTCGGTCCACAGTTCGTTCAGCTGGCGCGGGGTCATCCAGTCCTGGGCGTCGAGCAGGACGAAACGGTCGACAGTCCCAGCCGGCTTTGCCATCAGAAGCTCGGTAAAGCCGGCATGGTGGACCGTGACCCGGTCCGCGCAGTCGCGGATGGCTTCGTGATGCTGCGGCTGCAGATAGGTGGGCATCCGGCCCTCTTCGGGCCGCGGATAGCGGCGGGCGAAGGCCTGCCAGGCGAAGGGATTGTCCTTCAGCGGGAAATAGCAGGCGAGTTTCTCCAGCCGGTGGCGCAGGATCGGCGCGATCGTGCCTTCCTCGGACAGGCCAGCAAGCTCGTCATATTGCTGCGGTGGGATGCCGAGGCCAAAAAGCGAGCTCTTGCGTGCGGTCAACCAGCGGACGAAGGGGCGGTCGAAGAGCGGTGCGATGCGTGTATCGAAGACGTGGCGCTGTTCACGCAGCGACTTCGTCTCGACCATTTCTTCGAGCCTCACACCATGGGCGCGGGCGAGGAGGTGGCCGATGGTGATGAAACGGCCGAGCAGGCCTGTGCGGTAGATATTGCGGGTGAAAACGCTGACGCGCCGGCGCCCGGTGAGACCGCGCTGCTGCCAGTAGCGGTGCGAGGTTTCATCAAGATGCGGCGCGATGTGGCGGTCGAAGAGCGCCAGATTACCGCGGTCGCCTGCAGTGCCGAGGAAGCTGAGGACGGCGGCGTGATCCGGCAGGTGGCGGAAGGCGGTCAGCTTGAGACGGTTGAGGGCGACGTGGTTGGGGTTGAGGTCGACCACATCGATGGAGGCAGGGCGGCGGCTCAGATAAGCCAGCATGTTGCATCCCCCGGACCCGATGGTGACGATGCGATGGTTCTCGGAGAGTGCCATAGCCTCCATGTCGACTTCCGGATCTTCCCAGATCTGCGCGTAGACGAGGCCCGAGAAAAGCAGCCCGAACAGCCGCTCCGAGAGGCCTGCGGCCGAGAGAGGGGCGTGCTGAAGCAGCGCATCCTTCAGCTTCTTGTTCTGGTGAAACCCGGCATCCGGTGCAATCTCTGTCATGTCGATCCGCCTTCACTTGAGGGTTGCTGGCGTGTAGCGGCCCGGTGCTACAGTTTGATGACGTGGGGCAGGAACGGGCCGGGGCGGCGCATCATTGTCTTGAAAGGGGCGCCCAGACGGCTGCCCAAGGCCTGATAGTCAGTCAGAGGCCTCCTGGCCGGCTCAGGCGCCGTCTCGCTGATTCGTGCGCCGAAGACCGGGGCCTCCGGATATTGCACTCGCCGTTCTTTCCGCGTGTACAGATGTGGGCATCGTTGTTCACGCTCTTTCTCCCGTCATGATTTCCTGATTGCATGGCCGCCAACTGCGGAGGAAAACATGCGTCTCCTGTCGAAACTCGTAGCCGCCCTTGGCGCGCTGTTTGCCGTCTTGCTGATCGGCGTGTTCGCCTGGCTGTGGCTGGCGCCACCCGACCTGCTGCGCGTGGGGACGGGATATGCCGCGAAGATCGTCTGCTCCAACGTCTTCCTGGCCGGACGCGATGCGGACGATGTGCTGGCAGACGATGTCCAGGCGCCGGGGCATCCCCTGCTGAAACTGGTCGGCATCGACGTCGACATGGACAGGCGATTGGTCGAGGCGCGGCTGGCCGGCGTGATTGCGCCATCCGTTGCCGTCTATCGCGAAGGCCTGGGTTGTGCATCGGTGCCGGACGGCGATATCGTGGCCGCACAGGCGATTTTCGCGCCGGTCTCGGAAGCCGAGCCAGCCGTTGACACCATGTCTTGGCCCCAGGGGGAGCGGGTGGAGGCTGCAGACAGGCGTCTGGCCGCCATCCTGCAGGATCAGGCGCTCCTCGGCCCCTCTTACCGCGCCGTCGTCGTCGTGAAGGACAGACGGATTGTCGGCGAGAGCTACGGCGCCGGTTTCAACGCGCAGACCCCGCTTCTCGGCTGGTCCATGACCAAAAGCGTCAATGGCGTGCTGGCCGCCAAGGTGGCTGCGGAGCAAAACATCGACCTTGACACCGACCACCTGTTTTCCGACTGGGCCGGCGACGATCGTGCGCGTATCCGATTGTCGGACCTCTTGGCCATGCAGAGCGGGCTCGAGTTCAATGAAGACTACGGCGACGTTGCCGACGTCACGCGCATGCTCTACCTGCAGCCGGATATGGCGGCTTATATGCGTTCTCTGCCCGCGACCGCGGAACATGGCACGCGTTTCAACTACTCCTCGGGCGAGAGCGTCTTGATCGCGCGGTGGTGGATGTCGCAGTTTTCCGACCAGAAAGCTGCACTCGCCTATCCCCGGAAGGCCCTGTTCGACCCGATCGGAATGCGCAGCGCCGTTCTGGAGGCGGATGCCCGGGGAACACTGGTCGGAAGTTCCTATCTTTATGCGACGGCGCGGGATTGGGCCCGCTTCGGGCTTCTGCTAGCCCAGGGTGGCTTATGGGAGGGACAAGCCGTGGTGCCCGCAGAGTTCATCGCCCGCATGATGACGCGGACGTCCGCCTCAGACGGCGCGTATGGTCGCGCACAGGCATGGCGGCAAGGACCCGGCGACGATGCGGATACGCGTTTCGGCCTCGATACGGAGGTGTTGTGGATGCTCGGCCATGACGGGCAATCCGTCGCCGTCATCCCTTCCGAAAATCTCGTGGTGGTCCGCATGGGCCTGACGCCGAGCCGTGGGGGCTATCGGCCGCAGCGACTGTTGGCTGCGGTTCGCGAGGCCTTGCGATAAACGTGTCGAGGTTACTGCGTCAGGTGCAGCAGACCGCGACGCTTGGCGTCATAATAATAGCCACGGGCGTAAAGGCGAACGGCATTGTCGTGATCGGTGTCGGCCACGAGCCAGGCGCCCTTCAGGTATTTGACGGCATATTTGATATTGGTTTCCGCATCGAACAGGCCTTCCGCCGGGCCATCGTAACCCATGGCCTTGGCCGTGTTGTAGCGGATCTGCATCAGGCCGTAATTGCCCTTGCTGTAGGCGGAGGGATTGTAGCGGCTTTCGCGACGCACGACCCGATGCACGAGCTCCTCAGGGATCTCGTAAATCTTCGAATATTTCTTGATCAGCGCGTTGAGACGTGTCGGACCGACCGTCTCGGGTGTCGGCTTCAGATCTTCAGGCTCACCGGGGGGGGTAATGTCAAAGGGGTCGCCAAAGCTGGTCAGGGCCGTTCTGCGCAAAGGTGCCGCATAGGCGAGCACGACGGGGGCAGGGGAGGCTGTGCTTGCCGTCGCGCCGGGTTGCGCCACGGCGGGGGTGCTTCCGGGCGGAGCGACTGTTGCCTGGATTGGTGCCGCCGCAGCTGTCAGCGTCTCCGGGGCGGGAATGCCTGGCGGCGTGGTTACCATGGCCAGAGCCTGGGTTGCCGCAGTTTGCGGCGCCGTGGCCGATAGTGCGGATTCCTTCAGGGCCGGGATAGGGGCCGCCGTCTCTGTACCGGGGATGATCGGCGCGGGGCCGGGGTTGGCGGCTGCCAGTTCTGCCTGGGTCATCGGGGCCTGGCCCGCGGCCTGTGGCTGACCACTCGTTGCCGCTTCAGCAGCCTTTGCGGCAAGCATTTCTGGGGAGTTCGGATTCGCCACCGGCGCCGTCTTCACATCCGCCTTCACGCTTTCATCGATCGCGGTGCATCCGCCGAGTCCGGACAGTACGGAAACTGCCAAGCACAATGCGATTCCGCGGTCTTTTCTGACGATCATGCCAATATCCGTCTACAAGAAGCAGGCGATCAGCTGGCCAAATCACCGCCGATCAGATTTCCGTTTCTTAATCTATGCCCAGCATTGCGGCAAGCTTACGGTCGAGATGACCTCCGCAGAGGCTCATGCCGCGATCTTCCGGTAGCCCGCAGTGACCGTGCCGGCGGAGATCAACAGGGTACCGCTGGCGCGCGTAATGCCCCGACGCTTGGGGTGTTTCCTGAGGATTTCCCGTATCTTGGCGGCCGCAAGCGCATAGGCCAGCGAGGTCGCGACCGAGAGTGCCGTGAAGGTCGCGGCAAATTCCCAGGCTTGCGGCCACAGGACTTGGCCGGCGGTCATGAATTGCGGCAGCAATACGACAAGAAACAGCGTGTTGCGGGTGTTGCGCACCGTTTCGCTGCAGCAATGGGCGATGACTCGCAGCGGCTTTTCTTCCGGCAGATTGTCGTTGTCTGCAATCAGGCCACCGGCCACCGGCGCGCGCCAGGTCCGGATGGCGACATAGACGATATAGGCGCTGCCGAACCATGCGGCATATTCATAGGTGGCGGGCGGCATCTGCAGAAGCAACCAGAGCGCCGAGAGCGCCACTGCGATCGACATCATGTTGCCCAGGGTGACGCCGGTCACCGTGGCGAAAGCCGTCTTCTTGCCGTGTCCCAGAGCATAGGCCATGACCAGCAGCGCCGACCGGCCGGGCACGGCCAACAGCGCCGCAGAGGCGACGGCGAAAACAATCCAGCTTGCATCGGACATGGCATTCACTCCTCATTCTAGAGGAAGCCAGTTTTCTGAGCCCAGGTCAATTGATCGGACGATACTTCTGGCCGAGATAGTCCATCACTTCCTTGAACCATGGTGTCGAGAGGTCGAAGGGTTTGCCTCCGCGAATGCGCGGGAACTCGATCGTGCGCAGACGGCCACCCTGGTCTTCGTCGTGGCCGGTGACGCCGGATACCTTGTTCAGGCCGCTTTCGACCGCGAGGTCGACCATGCTCTGGATCAGACGAAGATCGTCGTAATTGGCCGGTGCCGAGCGGGCGTAATAGCCTGATTTCTGGACCATGGAGCGATCGGCATCGAGCAGCTTGGCGAAGTGCTTCTGGAACCAGTTGCCGACATTGATGGTGTCCAGCTTCACATGGCCGAAGGCATCGCGCTTGATCTCTTCGCCGGCGGCTTCGCGCTCTGCGACGATCTCGTCCATGCAGGCGCCTTCCGAGACGAAGAGCGTGACGAAGCCAGTGCGGTCCATGATGTCCTTCAGCCGCGCGGCTTCACCCTCCATGTCGAAATGCGTTTCGGGCAGATAGAGGCCGTCGATGTTCTTCAGCTCCTGATTCATCATGAAGCCGTCGACATATTCGTTGTGCTTCGTGCGCTGCATATAGGCACGGGCGGTCGCGGCGGTCAGCCAGCCGCAATGGCGTCCCATGACCTCGTGGATCACAAGCGTGCGCGGCGACGCGCTCTGCTCGTTGGAGACGTGGTCGAAGAAACGGGCACCGACTTCTGCCGCCGTCCAGGCGCCGAGCGTCTGCTTGATCGGGTAAACGTCGTTGTCGACGGTCTTGGGCATGCCGACGACCGTCAGGTTGTAGCCGTTGGCGCCGAGATAGGCGGCGAGGTCGGCCGCGGTGGTGTTGGTGTCGTCGCCGCCGATCGTATGGAGAATGGTGATGCCGTCGGCGGCGAGCCGCTCGGCTGCCACCCGCAAGGGGTTCTCGCCTTCCTTCACCAGGCCACGCTTCACGCAGTCCGCCGTGTTGGTGAGCTTGACGCGGCTGTTGCCGATCGGGGAGCCGCCATAACGGTGGAGGACATGGGCCTTCTCGCGCATGTCCTTGGTGATCTCGATCTTGTAATCCATCAGCAGGCCGCGGAAGCCGGACTTGTAGGCGACCAGTTCGACCTCAGGGGCGATGTCGGTGTAGCGCTCGATCAAACCGCCGACGGCGGAGGAGAGACAGGGTGCAAGCCCCCCGGCGGTCAACATCGCGACTTTCTGCTTGGCCATCGATCCTCCTTGGGCAGACGTCCCGGACGTCGCCATCAACACTGTCGGGTGGCAAATGGATGCGACAGCCGCGCCAAGGTGTAAAGCAGAAAATGCAAGGATTTCCGCGCTTTCGCGGTTTCTTGATAGGCATCCATGCGGAATTTCGGTTTCAATCGTTTCAATCCCGATCTGACGGATTTCTGCAGCTGTGGAAAAGCGTGCGGGCGTGCGTGGGCAACCGTGCGACTTATCGCTTTCAGCAAAACCAATTCAACATGAAGAAACTTTAATCCCGTTGAACGGGCCGATCTCCTTGCTTTTTACCCCCATATTTGGTCAATCTCAGTCATGATTTTCGATTTCGCCTGCGAACAGATATCGTCGTTTTGGGACCGTTTGCTGGGCGCGATCGGTGAGACGGCCAGCAATGTGATCGGGAGCATCGTGGAAGCGGTGCGCACCGCCTTCGAAGGCGATCCCGAAACCCGCCGTCGTGTGTCCTTCTCTGTGGCCATCATCGCGTTGTCGGCGAAGATGGCGAAGGCAGACGGCGTCGTCTCGAATGCCGAGGTCGAAGCCTTTCGCAAGATCTTCGAGTTCCCGCCGGAGGAAGCCCGCAACGTGGCGCGTCTCTACAATCTTGCCCGCCAGGACGTGGCCGGTTTCGAGACCTATGCGAAAAACCTCGCGAATATGTGCCGGACCTGCGACCAGTTCTGCCCGGTCTTGGAAGACATCATCGATGCGCTGTTCCACATCGCCAAGGCCGACGGTCTGGTGCACGAGAAGGAACTCGCTTTCCTTGCCCGCATCGCCGAGATCTTCTCGATTTCCGAAGAGCGTTTCGCGATGATCACCGAACGGCACATCCATGTCGACGGGGATCCCTACGGCGTGCTCGGCGTGAAGCCATCGGACGATTTTGCGACCATCCGCAAGAAGTATCGTGCGCTTGCCGCCGAACATCACCCTGACCGGTTGCATGCACGCGGCATCCCGACCGAGTTTCACAGCGTCGCCAATCATCGCATGGCGAAGTTCAATGCCGCCTATTCGGCGATCGAAAAGGCGCGCCGGGCGGCATGATGTCGTTTATCGCGGATTTTGCCGGTGCCGAGGTTTGCCCATCGCCCAATCACGGCGAGCGGGTCGGTGTCGAGCGGCCCGACATTCTCCTTCTGCATTACACCGGAATGCCATCTGCCGAAGGTGCGCAGGCGTGGCTCTGCAATGTCGAGAGCCAGGTCTCCAGCCATTATCTCGTGCATGAGGACGGCCGCGTGGTGCAGATGGTGCCGGAGGCGCGGCGCGCCTGGCATGCCGGCAAGAGTGTGTGGGGCGGCGAGACCGACATCAATTCCCGCTCGATCGGAATCGAGATCGCCAATCCGGGGCATCCCGGCGGACTGCCGGAGTTTCCCGATCGGCAGGTCGAAGCACTGATCGAATTGTGTCGCGATTGCGTCGAACGCCACCAGATCCCCGCAGAACGCGTGCTTGCACACTCCGATGTGGCGCCCATTCGCAAGGTTGATCCGGGTGAAAATTTCCCTTGGGGAAAACTGGCTGCGGCGGGCATCGGGCACTGGGTTCCAGCGTCGCCGATCGGTGGCGGACGCTTCTTCCAGCGTGGCGATGCCGGTCAACCGGTCGAAGCGCTGCAATCGATGCTGTCGCTTTATGGTTATGGCATTGAGATCTCGGGCGAATACTGCACGCAGACCGAGGGTGTGGTCGCTGCCTTCCAGCGTCATTTCCGGCCCGCCAAGGTTGACGGCGTGGCCGACAGTTCGACCATCGAGACCCTTCATCGGTTGCTGACGGCCTTGCCGCGATACGCCTGATTACCGGGTGCCGTTTGCGCCGCAGGAGGGGCTTGTCCGAACGCGCTGCGGCGGGAAATGTTGCAACGCCACACGAATTCCTTATTGCCGGGGTCTAAAGGCCGGGCTGAACGCGATGGCGGCTCCACACGGCGCCCGTCGCAAACATCAACACTGAAGGTCTGAAACGGGGAGCCCACGAGGGGCTCGCGACGCATGGATTGCGTCCGCTTTGACGCGCGCCGGTTCGACCTTTCCACGGAGACTGACCTTTCCCATGACAAGACGACTGGTTGCTGCTGCGGCATGCCTCGCTATCCTTTTGACTCACGTGCAGACCGCATCGGCGGGCGAGAAGGACGGCCGCTCCGTCTGGTCGCTGAAGACGATTACCCGCGACGCCGGATTTCCGGTGGCGCCCTCCTTCTCCAAAAGCCCTTACGGCAAAATCATCTCGAAATACGCCAAGACCTATGGCGTGCCCGTCGATCTTGCCCATGCCGTGGTCCGCATCGAAAGCAACTTCAATCCGAAGGCCAGGGGCAGCGCCGGCGAAGTCGGTCTCATGCAGATCAAGCCGGCGACCGCGCGCGCCATGGGCTATCGCGGCTCGACCAAGGGGCTCTATGATCCCGAGACCAATATCCGGTACGGTATGAAATATCTGTCCATGGCGCATGAACTGGGCGGCGGGGAGACCTGTGGCACCATCCTTCGCTACAATGCAGGACATGCTGCCAAGCGGATGAATCCCGTCTCCAAACGGTACTGCGGCAAGGTCATCGCACTGATCGGCAACTGACAAAGCTGTGATCGAGTCGCTCGCCTTGGTGGACACTTATGCGCTCCATGTTATCACCGGCTATCGATTTCAGGTGGTGATGTAATGGTTGAGCATTTCAGTACGATTGTCGTCGGTCGTGGCATGATGGGTGCGGCTTCTGCCCGGTATCTCGCTCTTGCCGGTGAGAATGTAGCGGTCATTGGTCCGGATGAGCCGAAGGACTGGGGCCGGCACGAAGGTGTCTTTGCCAGCCATTACGATGAGGCGCGTATCACCCGCACCATCGATTCGGACCCGGTCTGGGCGCACATGGCCAATCGCTCGATCGCCCGCTATGGAGCGATTGCCGAGGAGAGCGGTATCGCCTTCTACCACGAAGTCGGTTGCCTGATTGTCGGACCGAAGCGGGGAGGGAACGATCCCCTGGTGGGCCGGGTGTGCTCAGCTGCTGAGGCGCTTGGTGTGGAGACGGATCTTCTGTCCGCTGCCGACTTGAGACAGCGTTTCGACTATTTCGATTTCGGCGATGGCTGCGAAGGCGTTCATGAGCAACGCAATGCCGGCTACGTCAATCCGCGCCGGCTGGTGCAGGCACAGAGCGCGCTCGCCGAGAAGGCCGGGGCACAGATCATCCGCCAGGCGGTGGTGTCGGTCCGCGAGGAGCCGGGAGCCTGCGTGGTGACCACCGATAACGGTGCTGTCTATACGGCGGAGCGTGTGCTGGTCGCGGCTGGCGGCTTTACCATCAACGAGAACCTGCTGCCTCGCGCTCTTGATCTCAAGGTCTATGGTCGCACGGTCGCCTTTTTCGAAATCCCGGATGCGGATCTCCCGGCCTATGCCGGCATGCCGTCGCTCATTCACCACCCCGAAGATCCGACCGACCACATCTACCTTCTGCCTCCGGTGCGCTATCCCGACGGCAAGACCTATCTGAAGATCGGTGGTGACCCGGACGACCTGCCGCTGGAAACCGAGGCAGAGATCCGGGCCTGGTTCCGGCGAGGTGGACGCATCACCACCCGCAACCACTTGCAGCGGATCGTCGGGCAGATCGTGCCAAGCCTGGCGCAGGCGCCAATCTCCATGGCGGCCTGCGTGACCTCGTTTACGCCCGAGAATTATCCGGCGATTGGCTATGCCAGCGAGCGTATTGCCGTGTTGACGGGCGGCTGCGGCGCCGCCGCCAAGAGTTCGGATGAAATCGGCCGCCTTGGTGCCGAGCTGATCCTGCACGGCAGGATCGTCGACGACGCCTATGGCGACGTTTTCCAGCCTGTCTTCACAGACTGATTCACCAAAAGCGGCCAAGTCACCTTTCTGTCGTCATTTTCGTTGGCTTTCAGGCGGCGCGTCGTTTAAGGACCGCTTGCCAGTTGGCCGGGCAGCCGCGCTTTACCAATGCCGAAAGGCGGTAAGGTGAGGAAAGTCCGGGCTCCACGGAAATACGGTGCCGGATAACGTCCGGCGAGGGTGACCTCAGGGAAAGTGCCACAGAAAGCAAACCGCCTCGCATGCGAGGTAAGGGTGAAAGGGTGGGGTAAGAGCCCACCGCGTCGCTGGTGACAGGGACGGCACGGTAAACCCCACCGGGAGCAAGACCGAATAGGGATGACGCGGGTGACGCGCAAGCGCCACTACAGCCTGTTTCCGGGCCAGTCATCCGGGTGGGTTGCGCGAGGCAGCGTGCAAACGCTGTCCCAGATGAATGGCTGCCACGTCCCGGGAAACCGGGGCCATACAGAACCCGGCTTACAGGCCAACTGGCAAAATTCTCCTCCGTCTCCAGACGTCGTCTCGGCGCTCGGCCAAAGTTTCGGTCAAGCGCCTGAAACTGCGGCCAGAAAACTGCGTGGGGCCTCTCATGCAGTATCCGCCGCAGCGCCGCTCCGCATCGGTCTAAATCTCCTCTCAAAACAGGCGTTTCTAACCATTCGTTAAGCTTAACCGCCTATCAATATTTGAAGCCCGCAAAGGGTGTAGCCCGACCCGTTCCCATTGACGCCCATATTGTCCCATGGTATCCCATTTACATGCTGTTGCGGGGGGCGTGTTCGCCCCCAAGGTACGGAAATCGCATGGTCTCTCCCGTGTTTCGGGCGGGTCTTTTCCGGGTGGTGCGACGGCGGGTGTTGTCATGTGTGTGCGGGGGTCGATCACCGGCTTCCCGATTTCGAGGAGGTCGGTCGTCAGTTATGAACCGCTTCCTGTCCAATGCGACAAACAGGATCGATGCGAAGGGGCGGGTTTCCGTCCCTGCGGCCTTTCGTGCCGTTTTGCTGCAGCGCGACATTCAGGAGCTTTATTGTCTCCAGGATTTCGTCTATCCGGCGATCAACATCGGCGGTCCCGATTTGCTCGAGCGATACGAGCAGAGGATGGCGACCGAGGATCCCTTCGCATTGGAGGCGAACGAGATGTCGCTGCTTCTTCATGGCGGCGGCGTCTTTATGCGACTCGATGCCGAGGGGCGGTTGGCGGTGACGGATTTTATTCGGGATTTCACGGGGATTTCCTCGGAGGTCTGTTTCGTCGGTCGGTCGGATCATTTTCAGGTGTGGCAGCCGCAGGCGTTTTCGGACGCTCAGGCGAGAGCCAGAGAGGTTGTCAGGCTGCGGGGCCTGAGGACCTGACAAAACGGGGAAACGGAATGGCGGCGAATCTTGGCGAAGGGCTTTCCGATGCCAATGGCGGATCGGTTCGCCACATTCCGGTTCTTCTCGATGGCGTGCTGAAGGCGCTGGAGCCGCAGGCGGGTAAAGTCATTCTCGACGGAACTTTTGGGGCGGGCGGTTACACGCGCGCCATCCTCGATGCGGGTGCGGACGTCATTGCGCTTGATCGCGACCCGAATGCGATTGCCGGCGGTCAGTCGATGGTTGACGAGTTCAATGGCCGGCTGACGCTCAATCACACGGAATTCTCGGCTCTGGCCGATTTTGCCCCAGAGGGCGGCCTTGACGGTGTCGTGCTCGATATCGGCGTTTCCTCCATGCAGATCGATGAAGCCGAGCGTGGCTTCTCCTTCCAGCGCAACGGGCCTCTCGACATGCGCATGTCATCGTCGGGCGTCTCGGCGGCCGATGTCGTCAACCGGGCCAAGGTGTCCGACCTGATCCGCATCTTCGGTTTTCTCGGCGAAGAAAAGCATTCGGGCCGAATCGCGCGCGCAATCGAAAAGCGCCGCCTGAGTGAGCCCTTCCAGACGACCCGCGATCTCGCGAACCTGATTGAGACTGTCAATCCGCGCAAGGCCAAGGACAAGATCCATCCGGCAACGCGCGTCTTCCAGGCGCTGCGCATCTTCGTCAACGACGAATTGGGTGAACTGGCGTGGGCGCTGTTTGCGGCGGAGCAGGCGTTGAAGCCGGGTGGGCGCCTTGTCGTCGTCACCTTCCATTCGCTTGAAGACCGTATCGTCAAGAAGTTCTTCTCCGAACGCGCCGGCAAGGCGTCAGGCTCGCGCCACCTTCCCATGGTCGAAGCACGCAAGGCGACGTTTGAGCCGGTGGGCAAGGGCATGGTTGCGGCGAGCGAGGAAGAGGCAGAACTCAACCCGCGTGCCCGCTCAGCCAAGCTGCGCGCCGGCATTCGAACCACGGCGCCGCCGGAGAAGCCGGATATGGCGATCTTCGATCTGCCCGACCTTGCAACGCTTGAGAAGATTGGAGGCTGATTGTGCTGCGAACCTTCGATTTTCTCCTGATCGGTTCCATGGCGGCGGCTGCGGCCGTGACCTACCAGATCAAGCATGACACCGATAACAAGGCCGCTGAGGTCCGCCGTCTGGAGGCCGAGATCAAGCTGGAGAAGGACACGATTGATCTGCTCCGGGCTGACCGTGCCCTTCTGACCCAGCCGAACCGCCTTGATCGCCTGGTGAAGACCTATGCGACGGAGTTGCAGTTGCAGCCGACGGCGCCGACGCAGCTTGCCCGCCCGGTCGAGTTGCCGATGCCTAGGGATCAGGTGCCGCAAAAGGAAGTTGCCGAGGGCAAGAAAGCCGCGTCCGATCCGGTCAAGGACCTGATTACGACCGGTTCGGTCAATCCAGCAGAAGCGGTGAATGACTGATGAGCTTTTTGTCGCGTATCATGCTCCTGAAGAGCCAGGCTCATTTTTCCACCGATGTGCAGCGCGGCGGTGCCGTTGTCTCCGGCCCGCGCATCCAGGGAACGGCAAAGCGCAAATCGGCCATGGCGAAGAACCGCGTCGGCCTGATGATCGCCGGATTCTGTGTGGTTTATGCCATCATCGGTGGACGTCTGGTGCAATACGGCCAGGCCGAGCCCGAGACTGTGTCGAGCATCCTGCCGGCAGACCGGTTGATGGCGTCTCGTCCGGATATTCTCGATCGCAATGGCGAGGTTCTCGCGACCGACATTCGGACGGTGTCGCTGTTTGCCGAGCCGCACAAGATCGTCGACCCAGATGAAGCCGTTGAACGTCTGGCGACGGTGCTGACCGATCTCGACATCAAGGGGACATACAAGAAGCTTTCGTCCAAGTCCCGTTTCCAGTGGCTGCGCCGGCAGTTGACGCCGAAGCAGCAGAGCCAGATCCTCGCCCTCGGCATTCCCGGCATCGGTTTTCGTCCGGAGAAGCGGCGCTTCTATCCCGGTGGCTCCACCGCCTCGCACATCGTCGGTTACGTCAACATCGACAACCGCGGCATGACGGGGATGGAAAAATACATCGACAACCAGGGGCTGGCGGATCTTCGGGCGCTCGGCATGACCAGCGACACGCCGCTCGAACCTGTGAAGCTGTCGATCGACATCCGCGTGCAGAACATCGTGCGCGACGTGCTGGTCGAAGCCATGGCCAAGTTCAAGTCGATCGGCGCCGGCGGCGTCGTCCTTGATGCGCATACGGGCGAAGTGCTGGCGATGGCGTCGCTTCCGGATTTCGATCCGAACAGCCCGGCCGGTTCGGAAGAGGGCTGGCTCAGCCGCATGGCGAACGGCACGTTCGAAATGGGCTCGACCTTCAAGTCGTTTACGATCGCCATGGGTCTCGATTCGGGCAAGGTGTCGCTGAAGGACAGCTTTGACGCCCGTTATCCGATCCGGATCGGCGGCTTCACCATCAAGGACTTTCACGGCAAGAACCGTATTCTGACGGTGCCGGAAATCTTCCAGTATTCGTCCAACATCGGCACCGCCAAGGTGGCCGACCTTGTCGGCACGGATGCGCATAAGGAGTTCCTCACCCGTCTTGGCCTGCTGACCAAGATGCAGACGGAGCTGCCGGAAGTTGCGATGCCGTCGCAACCGCGCGAATGGAAGAAGATCAATTCGATCACGATCTCTTTCGGCCATGGCGTCTCGACCACGCCGCTGCAGACGGCGGTTGCCGGTGTGGCGCTTGTCAACGGCGGCAAGCTGATCGAGCCGACCTTCCTTCCGAGGACACGCGAACAGGCGGATCTCGTTGCCAAGCAGGTGATCAAACCCTCGACCAGCGACGACATGCGCTTCCTGTTCGAATGGAACGGGGTGAAGGGTTCCGGCAAAAATGCACGCGTCGAGGGCTTCGATGTGGGTGGCAAGACCGGTACCGCCGACAAGGTCGTGAACGGTCGCTATGTCGGCGACAAGAACTTCAACGCCTTCCTCGCTGCCTTCCCGATCGACAATCCGCGTTACGTCGTCCTGACCTTCATCGATGAGCCGAAGACCGACAAGGGCAATGGCGCAGCACTCGCCGGCAACAGTGCAGCCCCGATGGTGGCGGACATCATTCGCAGAAGCGCCGCAATTCTTGGTGTAGAACCCAAATTCGGGGAAGACGGGTCCGCGTTGCTCGTCTCTTATTGACCAGACGTAAGACAAACGGGGCGATTCGACTGATTTTGCCTCGGAAGGATGGACTGCACATGCTTTTGGGCACATTGGCCGGCGAGGATTACAAGAACCAGGTATCGGCGGCTGGTGCCGCTGGCGTTGAGGTGGCAGGACTGTCTGCGGACAGCCGCAAGGTCGAGCCGGGTACGGTTTTCTTCGCGCTTTCAGGCTCGAAGGCCGATGGCGGCACCTATGTGGCCGACGCTGTCTCCAAGGGCGCTGTCGCCGTTGTCGCCTCCCATCCGGTTGAGGCTTCCCTTCCTGTGGTCGTGGTCGACAATCCACGCCGCTTCCTGGCGCTTGCCGCTGCCCGCCTTGTCGGGCGCCAGCCGAAGACGATGGTTGCCGTCACGGGCACGGCAGGCAAAACCTCTGTGGCATCCTTCACTCGCCAGATCTGGGCCTTTGCCGGCCATGCGGCCGCGCAGATCGGCACCACAGGCGTGATTTCGCCGAGCCGCAGCGATTACGGCTCGCTGACGACTCCCGATCCGCTGGCGCTGCACACGTTGCTCGGTGAACTGGCCGACGAGGGCGTGACGCATGCCGCGATGGAAGCCTCGAGCCACGGCCTCGACCAGAGCCGCCTCGACGGCGTGGTGTTGTCGGCCGCCGGCTTCACCAATCTCGGCCGCGACCACATGGATTATCATCCGACGGTCGAGGACTACATGGCCGCCAAGATGCGGCTTTTCGATACGCTTCTGCCCAAGGGCTCGCCCGCTGTCATCTATGCCGATGACCCGTGGTCCGACGAGGCGATCCGGGTGGCAACGGCTTCCGGCCATGATGTGCGCACGGTCGGTCGCAAGGGAACCTTCCTCAGCCTGAAGCGGGTGGAACACTTCCGCCACAAGCAGGTGGCCGAGGTGCATCACGGCGAGCAGATCTTCGAAGTGCACATTCCGCTGGCCGGTGATTTCCAGATTGCCAATGCGCTGGTCTCGGCAGGACTTGCCATCTCCACGGGCGTGCCCGTGGCTGTCGCGCTGAAGGCGCTGGAGACGCTCGTTGGCGCGTCTGGCCGCCTCGAATTGATCGGGCAGACCAAGGCAGGCGCGCTTGCTTATGTCGATTATGCGCACAAGCCGGATGCGCTGGAGAATGTGCTGACTTCGGTCCGTCCCTTCACCACGGGACGTGTCATTGTCGTGTTCGGTTGCGGTGGCGACCGCGACAAGGGCAAGCGGCCGATCATGGGTGAGATTGCCTCGCGGCTCGCCGATATCACCATCGTCACCGACGACAATCCACGTTCCGAAGTGCCGGCGACCATCCGTTCGGAAATCATGGCGGCCACTCCGAAAGGAATCGAGATCGGTGACCGGGCCCAGGCGATCCGGGCTGCGGTTGCGATGCTTTCGGCCGGCGATACGCTGATCGTAGCCGGCAAGGGACATGAAGAAGGGCAGACGGTTGGAGGAACCACGCTGCCCTTCTCGGATCATGCCGAAGTTCGACATGCCTTGGAGGAGTTCGACCGTTGACCCTGCTCTGGACCTCGCGCGACATGGTGGTCGCCATGGGTGGCCGGCCTTTCGGCCAGTTACCCGACGGTGTGACCGGGATATCCATCGACAGCCGGAGCATCACGCCCGGTGAAGCCTTCTTTGCGATCAAGGGGGACCGGGTCGACGGCCACGACTACGCCAGTCTCGCCATTGCCAACGGGGCCTCACTGCTCATCGTCAGCGAGGCGAAGCTTCCGGCACTCGGGCGCCTGACCGTTCCGATGATTGTGGTCGAGGACGTGCTCGTTGGTCTGCAGAAACTCGGGGTCGCCGCACGGGACAGGACGGCTGCGACGGTCATCGCTGTCACGGGCTCTGTCGGCAAGACGACGACGAAGGAAATGCTGCGTCTGGCGCTTGAGCCTTCCGGCAATGTCCATGCCGCCGTCGCCTCCTTCAACAATCACTGGGGCGTGCCGCTGACGCTCGCCCGCATGCCAATGGATACGCGCTACGGCGTGTTCGAGATCGGCATGAACCACCCCGGCGAAATCGGTCCGCTGTCGCGGATGGTGCGGCCTGATGTTGCGATCATCACCACGATTGCGCCGGCCCATCTCGGCAATTTCACAAGCGTTGACGAAATCGCCGATGCAAAGGCTGAGATCTTCGAAGGCGTGGTCAATGGCGGTGACGTGATCCTCAACCGCGACAATCCCTATTTCGAGCGACTGGAACAGGCGGCTCAGACCGCCGGGATCGAAAACGTGCATAGCTTTGGCCAGCACGCCAAGGCCGAATACCGGCTGGCGGAATTCGATGGCGCGGCCGAACTCTCGACGCTTTGGGTTTCGTTCCACGGCGAGACCCGGGAAGTGACGATCGGTGCACCGGGGCGGCATCTGGCCGAGAATGCCATGGCGGTCTTGGCGGCCGTGTCGCTCGTCGGCGCCGATGTGGATGCTGCGATCGAGGCGTTCGCACATCTGTCGGCGGTGAAGGGCCGGGGTGCACGGCACAAGCTATCCATCGGCGGCGCGTCGCTGACGCTGATTGACGAAAGCTACAACGCCAATCCGGCATCGATGCGAGCAGCGATCTCGGTGCTCGCCTCATCGCAGCCGCAGTATGACGGCCGGCGGATCGCCGTGCTTGGCGACATGCTGGAGATGGGCGAGTTTTCGCCCTCCGTGCATGCCGAGCTTGCCGGTCCGTTGCTCGCAGCCGGCGTCGAGCATGTCTGGCTTGCCGGCCCGGAAATGGTTGCCCTGCGCGATGCCCTGCCGGAATCGGTCTCGGTCGTCTATCTCGAAACGACGGCGGAACTGGCGAATTTCGTCACCGCAGAAGTCCGCCCCGGCGACGTGGTCATGGTCAAATCCTCACTCGGCATCGGCTTCGGCAAGATTGTTGCGGCTCTGCTTGACAAGTATCCGGCATTCCCCGACACGGAGCGCCACTCTTAATTCGGGCTTTTGGAAAGGGCTCCCATGCTGATTTGGCTTGTGGAACTGGCGAACCACTTTCAGTTTTTCAACCTGTTCCGGTACATCACCTTTCGGACGGGGGCAGCTCTCTTCACCTCGGCGGCGGTGGTGTTCCTGTTCGGACCGATGATGATCTCGTCGCTCCGTGTGCGCCAGGGCAAGGGACAGCCGATCCGCGCCGACGGGCCGCAGACGCATTTCAAGAAGGCTGGCACGCCGACCATGGGCGGCTTGATGATCCTCGCCGGCATCGTCGTGTCGTCGCTGCTCTGGGCGGACCTTTCCAACATCTATGTGGTCGCGACCCTTCTGGTGACGCTCGGCTTCGGCGCCATCGGCTTCTATGACGATTATCTCAAGGTGACGAAGCAGACCGACAAGGGCTTTTCCGGCAAGGCCCGCCTCGGGATCGAGTTCCTGATCGCCGGCATCGCCGTCTATTTCATGATGAGTTCCGCTCTGCATTCGGCACCGCAGGGTTCGACTTTCGGCTCCTCGGTCGCCTTTCCCTTCGTCAAGGACTATCTGCTCGATCTCGGCCTGTTTTTCGTGCTGTTCGGCGGCTTCGTGATTGTCGCTGCGGGCAATGCTGTCAACCTCACCGACGGCCTTGATGGGCTTGCCATCGTGCCTGTGATGATTGCTGCCGCCTCTTTCGGCGTTATCGCCTATCTGGCGGGTAACGCGGTTTTTGCCAATTACCTGCAGATCCATTTCGTGCCGGGTACCGGCGAACTTGCCGTGCTGCTCGGCGCCGTCATCGGCGCCGGCCTCGGCTTCCTGTGGTTCAACGCGCCGCCGGCGGCCATCTTCATGGGTGACACCGGGTCGCTCGCGCTTGGCGGTCTGATCGGCTCCGTTGCTGTCGCGACCAAACATGAGATCGTCATGGCGATCATCGGCGGCCTGTTCGTGATGGAGACGCTGTCGGTCATCATCCAGGTCGGTTATTTCAAGCTGACGGGCAAGCGCGTCTTCCTGATGGCACCGATTCACCACCATTTCGAAAAGCTCGGCTGGACCGAAAGCCAGGTGGTCATCCGCTTCTGGATCATCGCGGTTGGCCTAGGCATGCTCGGCCTCTCGACCCTCAAGCTGCGGTGAGGGCGTCATGATCGCGGCGAGCAGTTTCAAGGGCAAACGGGTCGCGCTCTTCGGGCTCGGAGGCTCCGGGCTCGCAACGGCGAAATCGCTGCAGGCCGGGGGTGCAGAGGTTTTTGCCTGGGACGACAATCCAGACAGTGTCGCGCGTGCCGCCGCCGAGGGGATCGCCACGATCAATCTGCATGGGATCGACTGGTCGTCCATCGCCTCCTTTGTGCTGTCGCCCGGTGTGCCGCTCACTCATCCGAAGCCGCACTGGACTGTGGCACTTGCCAAGTCGGCTGGCGTCGAGATCATCGGCGATGTCGAGATTTTCGTGCGCGAGCGGCGTCGGCATGCGCCCGACTGCGCGTTCATCGCGATCACCGGCACCAATGGCAAATCGACGACGACGGCGCTGATCGCCCACATTCTTCAGGCGAGCGGCCGTGATACGCAGCTCGGCGGCAATATCGGCCGGGCGGTGCTGACGCTCGATCCGCCCAAGTCCGAGCGATATTTCGTCGTCGAGTGCTCGTCCTATCAGATCGATCTCGCACCGACCCTCAATCCGACGGCCGGCATCCTGCTCAACCTGACTCCCGATCACCTCGATCGGCACGGGACGATGCAGCATTATGCCGATGTCAAGGAACGGCTGGTGGCAGGGGCGGGGACCGCGATCGTCGGCGTCGACGATAGTTTTTGCGAGCTGATCGGCGACCGGATCGAACGCTCTGGCCACAAGGTCATCCGCATCTCGAAACGACAGCCGCTGGCGGATGGGCTCTATGCCGAGGGCTCTCGGATTCTTCGGGCGGAGCAGGGCGCGGTTTCGGCGCTTGTCGATCTCGACGGCATCCAGACGCTGCGCGGCAGTCACAATGCCCAGAACGCGGCAGCGGCGATCGCCGCCTGCCTTGCCGTGGGCGTGGACGTCGAGGAGATCCAGGCGGGCTTGAAGAGTTTCCCCGGTCTCAAGCATCGGATGCAGCCGGTTGGCCGCCGCCACCAGGTCGTCTTCGTCAACGACAGCAAGGCGACCAATGCCGAGGCCGCCGCGCCCGCTTTGTCCAGCTATGACCGGATCTACTGGATCGCCGGCGGACTGCCGAAAGAGGGCGGGATCGCAAGCCTCGCTCCACTCTTCCCACGTATCGTCAAGGCTTATCTGATCGGCGAAGCCGCCTCGGCCTTTGCCGCAACGCTGGGAGAACAGGTGGCCTTCGAGATATCCGACACGCTCGATCGTGCGGTTGCCCATGCGGCGGCCGATGCGGCGCGCGATAGCGATCCCTCTGCCGTCATGCTCTCGCCTGCCTGCGCAAGCTTCGACCAGTTCAAGAATTTCGAGGTACGCGGCGACAGCTTCGTCCGTCTGGTCGCCGGGCTGGACGGGATCTCCATGCTGATCGACGTGCCACAAGGAGGCAAATGACATGGTGAGCCGCGTAGAGAGAGGTCCGCTGGCGGACTGGTTCTGGACGATCGATCGCCTGTTTCTGATCACCTTTGTCCTACTGATGGGCATCGGCCTGATGCTGTCCTTCGCCGCCTCTCCGGCCGTCGCAGAGCGCCTCGGTCTCGACAGTTTCCACTTCGTCAAACGCCACGCATTTTTCATGCTGCCGGCTCTTACCGTGATGATCGGGCTTTCCTTTCTCTCGCCGCGCCAGGTCCGCCGGACCGCCATGGTGCTGCTTGCGACGGCGCTGATCATGATGGTGCTGGTGCTGTTCGTCGGCGTCGAGGTCAAGGGCGGACGTCGCTGGCTGTCATTGCTCGGCATGTCGATCCAGCCGTCCGAATTCATGAAGCCGGCTTTCGTGGTCATCTGCGCCTGGCTGTTTGCCGAACATGCGCGGCAGCCGGAAATTCCGGGCAATCTCTTTGCCATCCTGCTTTTCGGCATGACGGCAGCCCTCCTGATTGCCCAGCCCGACCTCGGCCAGACGATCCTGATCGGCAGCGTCTGGAGCGCCATGTTCTTCATGGCGGGAATGCCATGGCTCTGGATCGTGGTGCTCGGCGCGCTGGGTGCCACCGGCTTCTTTGGTGCCTATGTCACCCTTCCGCACGTTGCGGGGCGCGTGGACCGGTTCCTGACCGGGGAGGGCGACACCTTCCAGGTGGACACGGCGCGTGAGGCGATCATCCGTGGTGACTGGTTTGGCCAGGGGCCGGGCGAGGGCATCGTCAAGCGGATCATCCCGGACAGCCACACCGACTTCATTTTCTCGGTCGCAGCCGAAGAGTTCGGTATCGTCTTCTGCATGGTGCTGGTCGCCATTTTCGGCTTTCTGGTGCTGCGCGGCTTGAGCCATGCCTATCGCGAGCGCAACGACTTCAATCGCCTGGCGGTCGCAGGTCTCGTTCTGTTGCTCGGCATCCAGTCGATGATCAATATCGGTGTCAATCTCGAATTGCTACCGGCCAAGGGCATGACGCTGCCGCTGATTTCCTATGGTGGCTCTTCGATGACGGCGATCTGCGTGACCGCCGGCTTCATTCTCGCGTTGACGCGACGACGGCCGGAAAAACGGGCCCAGGAGCGGAGCCTGTTCCGCTCGGTGGCCGGCGTTCCGGCGGAGTAAAACATGTCCAAGGGTATCGTTCTTCTGGCCGCCGGTGGGACCGGTGGCCATCTCTTTCCGGCAGAAGCGCTGGGTCACGAGTTGAAGCGGCGCGGCTACAGTGTGCATCTCGTCACCGACAAGCGTGCCGAGCGTTTCGCTGGTACCTTCCCGGCCGATGAGATCCACACCGTGTCTTCGGCGACGATCGGGTCGCGCAATCCGGTTGCCATGGCCAAGGCTTTGCTGACGTTGTGGCGCGGTTACCGCGAGGCGAAGGCTTTGATCACCCGGTTAAAGCCGAAGGCGGTGATCGGCTTCGGCGGTTATCCGACCGTGCCACCAGTTTTTGCAGCCACCAGTCTCGGCGTGCCGACAGCCGTGCATGAGCAGAATGCCGTGATGGGGCGCGCCAACCGGCTGCTCGCCTCCCGTGTCGACGCGATCGCCGGTGGTTTTCTGGCGCCGGGTGGCACCTATCGGTCCAAGATGCGGTTGACCGGCAATCCGGTGCGTCCTGCCGTGATTGCCGCTTCAAGCGTTCCCTATGTGCCTTCGGGCGAAGGGCAGTCTTTCCGGCTGGTGGTCTTTGGCGGAAGTCAGGGCGCCCAATTTTTCTCGGAGGCCATCGCACCGGCCGTGGCGACACTGCCTGCCGACTTGCGGGCTCGGATGGTCGTGACGCAGCAGGCGCGGCCTGAAGACGCTGCGAAGGTGAAAGATGCCTATGCGAGCCTCGGCGTGCCGGCCGACGTCGCTCCCTTTTTCACCGACATGGCGGAACGGCTGGCGGCTGCGCATCTGGTGATCTGCCGCTCTGGCGCCTCGACGGTTTCGGAACTCGCGGTGATCGGACGTCCGAGCATTCTCGTGCCTTATCCGCATGCGCTCGACCACGACCAGTCGGCCAATGCGGCGGCACTGGCGGCCAAGGGCGGTGCCCAGGTCATCGCTCAGGCGGAGCTTTCGCGCGAGCGGATTGCCGCCTTGTTGAGCCAAGCGATGGAGAACCCCGAATCGCTCGCCTTGACGGCTGCTGCCGCGAAAAGCACGGGCAAGCCTGATGCGGCCGGCTTGCTCGCAGACCTCGTAGAGTCTATTGCCGCCGGCAAGGGCATTGCCCAGCGGAACGGAGCCATACAATGAAAATGCCGAAAACCATCGGTCTGGTCCACTTCATCGGGATCGGCGGGATCGGGATGAGCGGGATCGCGGAGGTCCTGCACAATCTCGGACACAAGGTTCAGGGATCTGACCAGTCGGAGAGTGCCAATGTCCAGCGGTTGCGCGCCAAGGGCATTGAGGTTTTTGTCGGCCATACGGCGGAAAACCTCGGCGAGGCCGAAGTGGTCGTCGTTTCGACAGCGATCAAGAAGAGCAATCCGGAACTGATCGCTGCGCGCGAAAAGCTTCTGCCGATCGTGCGGCGTGCCGAGATGCTGGCCGAACTGATGCGCTTCCGCAATGCGATCGCCGTCGGCGGGACGCATGGCAAGACGACGACGACTTCGATGGTTGCTGCCCTTCTGGATGCCGGCGCGCTCGATCCGACCGTCATCAATGGCGGGATCATCAATGCCTATGGCACTAATGCCCGGATGGGCGAGGGCGAGTGGATGGTGGTCGAGGCCGACGAATCGGACGGCACCTTCCTCAAGCTCCCTGCGGATGTCGCCATCGTCACGAACATCGATCCGGAACATCTCGATCACTACGGCACCTTCGACAATGCGCGGGCAGCCTTCCGCCAGTTTGTCGAGAACGTACCGTTCTACGGCTTCGGCGTGATGTGCCTCGATCATCCGGAAGTGCAGGCGCTGGTTGGCCGGATCGAGGACCGCAAGGTCATCACCTATGGCGAAAACCCGCAGGCCGATGTGCGCTTCTCGAATGTCCGTCTCGATGGTACGCGCTCGATCTTCGACGTCGAGATCCGCCGTCGTCGTACCGGCCGCGTGTTCAGCTTCAAGGATCTCGTCCTGCCGATGCCCGGCCGGCACAATATCTCCAATGCGTGCGCGGCCATCGCCGTGGCCAATCGTCTCGACATCTCCGAAGAGGCGATCCGCAAGGGTCTCGCTGGCTTCGGCGGCGTCAAGCGTCGCTTCACGCTGACCGGAACGGCAAACGGTGTCCAGGTCTTCGACGACTACGGACACCATCCCGTCGAGATCAAGGCAGTGCTGAAGGCCGCGCGGGAATCCTGCAAGGGCCGGATCATCGCCGTACACCAGCCGCACCGCTATTCGCGCCTCGCCAGCCTGTTTGACGACTTTGCCAATTGCTTCAACGATGCAGACACCATCTTCCTGTCGCCGGTCTATGCCGCAGGTGAGGATCCGATCGAGGGAGTCGATTCGGAAGCGCTCGTGTCGCGGATCAAATCCAGCGGCCATCGCGACGCGCGCTACTTGGCCGCGCCGGAGCAACTCGCTTCTCTCGTCGCGGGCATTGCGCAACCGGGTGATTTCGTGGTCCTCTTAGGCGCTGGCAACATTACGCAATGGGCGGCTGCCCTGCCGGCGGAACTTGATGCAATTTCGGGAAAGTCTTGAATGAAACAGGTGGATGGGGAAAAGCTGCTGGCCTCGCTCGGCCCAGGCGTCAATGAACTCAAGGGACGGCTGACGCCGGATGCGCCGATGGACCGCGTCACGTGGTTCCAGGCGGGCGGTCTTGCCGAGCTGATGTTCCAGCCGCATGACAGCCAGGACCTCATCACCTTCCTGAAGCTGTTGCCAGAGCACGTGCCTTTGACCGTGATCGGCGTCGGCTCGAACCTGCTGGTTCGCGACGGTGGCATTCCGGGTGTTGTGGTGCGCCTGTCTGCCAAGGGCTTTGGTCAGGTCGAGCTTGCCGGTGAAAACCGCATCCGCGCTGGTGCCATCTGCCCGGACAAGCATATCGCCGCCATGGCCATGGACAACAGCATCGGTGGCTTCCATTTCTACTACGGCATTCCAGGCTCGATCGGCGGTGCGGTGCGCATGAATGCGGGTGCCAATGGCGGCGACACGGCCGGACGGCTGATCGAAGTCGAAGCCGTGGATCGCAAGGGCAACGTGCATGTCCTGTCAAATGCCGACATGGGCTACAGCTATCGACATTCTGAAGCCTCCGGCGATCTGATCTTCACGCATGCAACTTTCGAAGGTTATCCCGAGGACCGGGCCAAGATTCGTGCGGACATGGATGCGGTGCGCCATCACCGCGAGACCGTGCAGCCGGTGAAGGAGAAGACCGGCGGATCGACCTTCAAGAACCCCGAGGGGCATTCTGCCTGGGAACTCATTGACGAGGCCGGTTGCCGTGGTCTGATGATCGGCGGCGCCCAAATGTCGTCGCTGCATTGCAACTTCATGATCAATGCCGGCCATGCGACTGGCTACGATCTCGAATATCTCGGCGAGACCGTGCGTCAGCGCGTGCTTGAGCATTCCGGGGTGAAGCTGGAATGGGAAATCAAGCGTCTGGGCATCTTCATGCCGGGCCGCGAGGTCAAGCCATTCATGGGCGCCGTGACGGCGTGAATCTGAGCGCCTTGCAACCGGCGTCTGCGTGAAATCTTAACTCGGAGCCATTACGCTCTCTCGCGAAATGGGGGCTGTGATGGCTGCGAGTGTACATGCGTGGATTATACGGCAGCTGACGCTGGGTGAGTTTTCGTCACGCCGGGCGGTCCTCGCCAAGGCCGTGGTGATGGCCGCAAAGATTGCTGTCTTCGCCTATGTCCTCAACATCCTCTCGCATTTCGTTCTCGTTGCCTTCAATCTCCTGCCCTATGATCTCTGGCCGGCGCTTGTTATCGCGACCGTTCTCACGCCGCCCGTATCCTTCGTCGTTGCCGTGATTGCCTATAGCGTGGTTGGCCTGGCCATCTATGATCTCGGACTTTCCAACCAGCGTTTCGAAATGCTCAGCCGCACAGACATGCTGTCCGGACTGATGAATCGCCGTGCCTTCCTGGAGGAGTTCGAGCGCGTGCGAGGCCGGACCTGTCTGGTTCTCTTCGATATCGATCGGTTCAAGTCCATCAATGACGGGTTGGGCCACAAAGCCGGTGACGATGTCATCGCCAAGGTGGCGCAGGTGTTGACGACGGTTGCGCCGCCCATCGCCCAGGTTTCCCGCCTCGGAGGCGAGGAGTTCGCCGTGCTGCTGCCTGGGACGACAGGCGCTGAAGCGCTCGCTGTGGCAGAATCGATGCGTGAGGCCGTCGAGGCGACAGTGTTTACGGGCCCGGCAAATCCGTTCTCGGTCACTGTTTCCGGTGGCATCGCCGAAGGGCTTGCGGAGCTCGGGTTCAGCGAGATCTTCTCGCATGTCGACCGTGCGCTTTATCTGGCAAAGGCTGCTGGCCGGAACCGAATCGTGCATGCCAATGCCCTTCAGGATGCAGCGCTTGGCGCGACCACCGCCGAATTGCTGCCGGTCATTGCGAACGAGACGCGCCGCTTGGCCTGACTTCTTAACGTTCCAATTTTTCTTTATTTCAACGGGTTATGCCTGTTTTATCAACCGCTGTCTGCGCGGGTGGCCATCTCCCGCGTCCATCAAAGTTAACGAAAGTAAACGCTTCATTAACCTTAATGTTGTTCAACTGACATGGAAGAGATCGGAGCAGCCAGAGGGGCTGTGGGTCGGTCGAGTGATTATTTGCGAGGCGTTTTATGAGTGGCAAGCATGTCGCGGTTTTGATGGGTGGAATTTCATCGGAGCGCCCGGTCAGCTTGTCGTCCGGGACCGCCTGCGCGGCTGCACTCGAAGGTCAGGGCTACACGGTGACGCGAGTGGATGTTGGTCGTGACATCAGTCGCGTGCTGGAGGCGCTGAAGCCCGACGTCGCCTTCAATGCCTTGCATGGTCCATTTGGTGAGGATGGCACCATTCAGGGTGTGCTTGAATATCTTGAGATCCCTTACACGCATTCCGGCGTACTTGCTTCGGCGCTGGCGATGGACAAGCGGCAGGCAAAGATTGTCGCTGCCCAGGCTGGCATCCCTGTTGCCGAAGCCGTCGTCATGAACCGTTTCGACATCGGCAACACGCATCCGATGGCTCCGCCCTATGTCGTCAAGCCGGTCCGCGAAGGCTCCAGCTTCGGTGTCGTCATCGTGCGCGAAGACATGGCTCATCCGCCGCAGATCCTGACCTCCAGCGAGTGGCGCTATGGCGATCTCGTGATGGTCGAGCGTTATGTCGCCGGCCGTGAGCTGACATGCGGAGTGATGGATGGTAGGCCGCTCGGCGTGATCGAGGTGGTGCCGCTTGGTCACGGCTTTTACGACTATGACTCGAAGTATGTCGCGGGGGGCTCGCAGCACATACTTCCTGCGCAAATTTCACCGAAAATTTACCAAAAAATACAATCATTGGCGGCTGAGGCGCATCGGGCGATCGGGTGTCGTGGAGTGAGTCGGTCAGACTTTCGCTACGACGACCGTTTCTCGGAGGATGGTGATCTGATCTGGTTGGAGCTTAACAACCAGCCTGGCATGACCCCGACCTCGCTTGTGCCGGAAATGGCTGCCCATGAGGGTATCGCCTTTGGTGAGTTTGTAAGTTGGATGGTGGAGGACGCATCGTGTTCTCGATGAGTGGCAACAGGGTGGCTGAGGGCGCGGGCGGATATTCCGCCATGCCGACCGGCGCGGGTGAGGGGGTGGTTCTGCCGCGTCCGCTTCGCCGTATGGTGCGTTCCGTCGCCAGTCTCTGTTCTGGCCGTATCCCTTTGCCGCGCCATCTCGGCAAGATTTCTCTCGCCGGTTTCTACTCGGTTGTGGCGCTTCACGGCGTCATCGTTGGCGGCCATGGGTCTGAGGTGATGCAGTCCCTCACGTCGACGGCGGGTTTCTCCATCGAGGATGTCCGTGTTTCCGGCAATCAGCACACGTCCGAAATTGATATTCTTCAGCTTCTCGGGCTCGATGGCGCTTCCAGCTTGCTTGAGCTTGATATCGCAGGTGCCCGCAAGGCGCTTTCCGATCTTCCGTGGGTCGAATCGGTTGAGGTTCGCAAGGTCTATCCGGGTACGGTCGAGGTGATGCTGAAGGAGCGTCAGGCCTACGCGATCTGGCAGCATGGTTCGGACCTGTCCATTATTGAGCGCTCGGGTAGCGTGATCGCACCGCTGCGCGACAACAAGTTTGCCTCGCTTCCGCTTTTCGTCGGCCGCGATGCCGAAACGGCGGCGGCCGCCGTCGAAGAGGAATTTTCCAAGTGGCCCGCGATCGCCTCTCGGGTGAAGGCTTTTGTCCGGGTTGCCGGACGTCGCTGGGATGTTCATCTGGACAACGGCATCATCGTCAAGCTGCCGGAAGATCACATCGCCGAGGCGCTCGCCCTTCTGACCCGTTTTGACCAGGAGCAGCAGGTCCTGTCGCGCGATATCGCCGCCATCGATATGCGTCTTCCCGATCGTGTCGCTGTGCGCCTGACACCGGAAGCGCAGGAGCGTCGCCAGGTCGTCGTCGATGCTCGTACCAAGGAACTCAAGAAGCTGGAGCAGAAGATATGAGTATCTTTGGTGGCTCCTCCTTCGGTCTGCCGCGCACCAAGCCGCTGTCTTCTAAGCGTGCTCATGTAGTCTCGGTCCTCGATATCGGTACGACCAAGGTCGTGTGCATGATCGCACGGTTGACGCCGCGTCGTGAAACCTCGGTTCTGCCGGGCCGGACCCATAACGTCGAGGTGATCGGGCTCGGCCATCAGCGCTCTTACGGTATCAAGTCTGGCGTCATTGCCGATCTCGATGCGGTTGAGAATGTCGTGCGCCTTGCCGTCGATGCGGCGGAGCGCATGGCGGGTCTCACCGTCGAGAGCCTGATCGTCAATGTTTCGGCCGGTCGCATCGGCTCGGACGTCTATACGGCAACGATCGATCTCGGTGGTCAGGAAGTCGAGTCTGGTGATCTGCGCAAGGTGTTGATCGCCGCTGGGCAGAAGTCGCAGGGCAATGACCGCGCCGTGCTGCATTCGCTGCCGACTGGCTTTTCGCTTGACGGCGAACGGGGAATCCGTGATCCACTGGGAATGTATGGCGACGTCCTCGGCGTCGACATGCATGTGGTCACAGCCGAACGTGCAGCGCTCCGCAACCTGGAACTCTGCATTAACAGGGCTCACCTGACCGTCGAGGGCGTGGTTGCCACGCCTTATGCCAGCGGCCTCGCTGCCCTGGTCGATGATGAAGTTGAGCTCGGTTGCGCGGCGATCGACATGGGTGGTGGCATGACCACCATCTCGGTCTTCGCAGAAGGCAAGTTGATCCATACGGACGCCATCGGGATCGGCGGTCACCATGTGACGACCGATCTGGCGCGCGGGCTTTCGACCCGTATCGAGGATGCAGAACGCCTGAAAGTCGTTCACGGTTCGGCTGTCGCCAACGGCGCCGATGATCGTGAAGTCGTGTCCGTCCCGCCGATCGGCGAGGATGACCGCGATCAGCCGACGCAGGTGCCGCGGGCTCTGCTGACCCGGATCATCAGCGCGCGTATCGAGGAAACCCTCGAACTGCTGCGCGACCGGATCCAGAAATCGGGCTTCTCGCCGGTTGTCGGCAAGCGGGTCGTTCTGACGGGTGGTGCGTGCCAGCTGACCGGTATGCCGGAAGCAGCGCGCCGCATTCTCGCCAGGAACGTGCGTATCGGTCGTCCGATGGGCGTGTCGGGTCTTCCCGCCGCTGCCAAGGGCCCAGCCTTCTCGACCGCAGTCGGGCTGACGATCTATCCGCAGATGGCGGACCAGGAAACACATGCCGGGCAGGGTGGGTTGTTCTCGCCCTTCGGCAATGGAAGCAGCCGGATCGCCCGTATGGGGCAATGGCTGAAAGAGAGTTTTTGAGCTTGCCCACCGACCGCAAGGTTCGGCCAAGGGAAATCTGTTGAAATGACATGGCCGGCTTGGCGATGCGGCCGGAAAAAGAAGGAACGGGTACCATGACCATCAAGTTGCAGAAGCCAGACATCACTGAGCTGAAGCCACGCATCACCGTGTTCGGTGTCGGTGGCGGTGGCGGCAATGCCGTCAACAACATGATCACCGCTGGCTTGCAGGGCGTCGATTTCGTCGTCGCCAACACCGATGCCCAGGCGCTGACCATGACCAAGGCCGAGCGCATCATCCAGCTCGGCGTGAATGTCACTGAGGGCCTCGGCGCCGGTTCGCAGCCGGAAGTCGGCCGCGCTGCTGCCGAAGAATGCATCGATGAAATCATCGATCACCTGAACGGGACCCACATGTGCTTCGTCACCGCCGGCATGGGTGGTGGTACCGGCACTGGTGCCGCCCCGGTCGTCGCCCAGGCCGCCCGCAACAAGGGCATCCTGACCGTCGGCGTCGTCACCAAGCCGTTCCACTTCGAAGGCCAGCGTCGCATGCGGCTTGCCGAATCCGGCATCGAGGAACTGCAGAAGTCCGTCGATACCCTGATCGTCATCCCGAACCAGAACCTGTTCCGCATCGCCAACGATCGCACCACCTTTGCCGACGCCTTCGCCATGGCAGACCAGGTGCTCTATTCGGGCGTTGCCTGCATCACCGACCTGATGGTCAAGGAAGGCCTCATCAACCTCGATTTCGCTGACGTCCGTTCCGTCATGCGCGAAATGGGTCGTGCGATGATGGGCACCGGCGAAGCATCGGGTGAAGGCCGCGCCATGCAGGCCGCCGAAGCCGCGATTGCCAATCCGCTGCTCGACGAAACCTCGATGAAGGGCGCCCAGGGCCTGCTGATCTCGATCACCGGTGGCCGTGACCTGACCCTGTTCGAAGTTGACGAAGCCGCGACCCGTATCCGCGAGGAAGTCGATCCGGACGCCAACATCATCCTCGGTGCGACCTTCGACGAAGCGCTCGAAGGCATCATCCGCGTGTCGGTCGTTGCGACCGGCATCGACCGCGCGGCTCTGGCTTCCAAGGGCTTCGAGGCCGCACCGCTGACAAAGCCTGCTATGCGTCCCTCCGCGGCCGTTGCTCCGGCACCGGCCGCATATCAGCCTGCAATGGCGCAGGCCCCCAAGCCGACCATGGATCCGGTCGCAGACACCATTCGTTCCGCTGAAGCCGAGATGGAACGTGAACTCGAAATCGCTGTTGCCCGCCAGCCGGTCATGAACCAGCAGCCGCAGCCCGCTTCCCAGCCGGAATTCCGCCCGGCCAGCAAGCTGTTCGCCGCTCCGGCACAGGAAGCCGCTCCGGCCCCGCAGATGATGCAGCCGGTTGCGCCGGCCCCCGTCATGAGCCAGCCGGCTCCGGTGATGCAGCAGCCGGCACCCGTCATGCAGGCGCCTGTCGCGCCGGCGCCTGTTGTTGCGGAGCCCCGCATGGCCGAACCGGTCCGCATGCCCAAGGTGGAAGACTTCCCGCCGGTGCTGCGTGCTGAAATCGATCACCGCGCCCATGCTGCCGCACCTGCTGCCCAGGATGATCGTGGTCCGATGGGCCTGCTGAAGCGAATCACCAATTCGCTCGGCCGCCAGCACGAGGAAGAGCCTTCGATGGGCGACATGACGGGTTCTGCTCCGACCGCATCGTCGCAGCAGCGCCGCCCGCTCTCCGCCGAGGCCAGCCTCTACGCACCGCGTCGCGGCCAGTTGGACGACCTCGGTCGCGCAACGCCGGCTCGCGCCACGAGCGAAGACGACCAGCTGGAAATCCCGGCCTTCCTGCGCCGCCAGACCAACTGAGGCTCGCCTCAATTGCATGCTTCCGGACCCGGGCTCGCAGCCCGGGTTCTGTCGTTTTCGGGCGGCTTTTCCTGAGCGGAATTCTTGACGAATTTCAGTTGGTTGACTTCGTTACACAGCGAAAGAAACAGTGATTTGGTAATGACGCCGGACACTCGTATGTATGAAATCGAAACAGGGCCATGTTTTAGGTTCTCCTCAGGTAAACTTCGGCGCATGTGAGGGCTTCGGCTCCGGCGCCTCGCAGATCAGGACAACAGGAATGGCAATTGCCTTGCTCGGATTTCAGACCACGATCGCAGCGCCGCTTTCGCTGACAGGGATCGGGGTTCATTCGGGCCGCGACGTGACGATCACGTTCCTCCCGGCAGAAGCCGGCAGCGGCATCACCTTCGTCCGGCAGCATGATGACGGTAGCACCAGCGAATATCGCGCGGTGTCGGCCCATGTCGGCAATACCGACCTTTGCACCGTTCTCGGCACCAATCCCGCCCGTTCCATCGCCACCATCGAACACGTCATGGCAGCCATCTACGCGCTCGGCCTCGACAATCTCGTGATCGAGGTGGACGGTGCGGAGATGCCGATCATGGACGGCAGCTCGGAAGTGTTCATCGACGCCATCGAGCAGGTTGGGATCACCAATCTCGGCGTCAAGCGCCGCTATATCCGGGTGACCAAGCCGGTTCGCATCGAGGCCGGATCGTCCTGGGCTGAATTCCGTCCGTATGATGGGACCCGATTCGAGGTCGAGATCGATTTTGACAGCAAGCTGATCGGCCGCCAGAGCTGGGCGGGTGAACTCAATGCCGAGACCTTCAAGACGCAGCTGTCGCGTGCCCGCACCTTCGGTTTCATGCGCGATGTCGAACGTCTCTGGGCCGCCGGCTTCGCACTTGGCTCGTCGCTGGAGAATTCCGTCGTCATCTCGGACGACGACACCGTTATCAATGTCGAAGGCCTGCGTTACGAGAGGGACGAATTCGTCCGTCACAAGACGCTGGACGCCGTCGGTGATCTTGCGCTGGCCGGTGCCCAGTTCATCGGTTGCTATCGCTCCTATCGCGGTGGTCACAAGCTCAATGCCAATGCGCTGAAGGCGCTGCTGAGCGATCCGACGGCTTACGAAGTGGTCGAGGCTCCGAGCCGCAACCTCAAGGTCCGGGCGCGTGAATTCGTGCCGGTCCAGGTTCCGGAATTTGCGCCCTGGACTGCGTGATCGACACGTCCATGCAGTTGCGACCTTGTCCGCGCCGGCTTTCTCTGGGAGCCGGCGTTGTCGTTTCTGCGGTGCAACGGTCGTCCAAGTCTGGCGCGATCGCGACTTTCTCCAGCGCGCGCCACAAAAATGCGTTAAATCATCATCACTGCGTTGCCCTAATGCTGCTTTTGCGGCTAGAAACGCCATCTGAAAGCGACGGCTCATGGGCGGCGCTGCAATCGGGATCTTTCGAATGAGTCATGTAGGGTCGGTCGTTGTGAAGAAAGCCGTGCGTGTTGCAGGCCTCTGCGTCTTGATGTCGGTTGCAGGCGTTCTCGCCAGCTGCCAGTCGGACCCGGATATCGACATCACCAAGCTTGCGGCAGAAACCGATCCGCCGGAGGTGCTCTACAATCAGGGCCTCGCCAATATCAAGGCGGGCAACATGAGCGAAGCTGCGCGCAAGTTCGATGCGGTCGACGCCCAGCATCCGTTCTCGGAATGGTCGCGCAAGTCTCTGGTGATGAGCACCTTCACCAAGTATCGCCTCGGCCGCTATGCCGACGCGATTGCGACCGGTAACCGCTACATGAACCTCTATCCGAAGTCGGAAGATGCCGCTTACGCGCAGTATCTCGTCGGCCTGTCCTACTGGAAGCAGATTTCCAGCGTGACGCAGGATCAGAAGAATTCGGTCAAGACGATCGAGGCGATGCAGCGCGTTGTCGACGAGTTCCCGAACTCCGAATATGTCGACGATGCTCAGGCCAAGATCCGATTCGCCCGCGACCAGCTCGCCGGCAAGGAAATGCAGGTCGGCCGCTACTATCTGGAGCGCAAGGAATATCTCGCGTCGATCCAGCGCTTCCGCGTGGTCGTCGAGCGTTATCCGAATACCAACCAGATCGAAGAGGCGCTGGCACGTCTGGTCGAGGCCTACTATGCCATGGGCGTGGTGCAGGAAGCGCAGACGGCTGCTGCCGTACTGGGTCACAACTACCCCGACAGCCAGTGGTATGCCGATTCCTACCAGCTGCTGCAGAAGGGTGGCCTCGAGCCGCGTGAAAACGCCGGTTCCTGGATCGCACGCGCCGGCAAGCAGCTGCTGACCGGCTCCTGAGGCCCCTTCGTTCGCAAGTGAGATCCTGAGCCCATGCTGGTCCAGCTGTCGATCCGTGATATCGTCCTGATCGAACGGCTGGATCTTGCTTTCGAAACCGGCCTCTCCGTGCTGACCGGCGAAACGGGTGCCGGCAAATCCATTCTGCTCGACAGCTTGTCCCTGGCCCTTGGTGGCCGGGGTGATGGGTCGCTCGTCCGTCATGGCGAGGACAAGGGCCAGGTCACGGCGGTCTTCGACGTTTCAGGAAGTCACGCGGCTCGCGCACTGCTCAAGGGCAATGGTGTCGATGACGATGGCGACCTGATCTTCCGGCGCGTCCAGTCGGCCGATGGCCGCACACGCGCCTATATCAACGACCAGCCGGTCAGCGTGCAATTGATGCGGCAGGTCGGCCAGCTGCTGGTTGAAATCCACGGCCAGCACGACGACCGGGCACTGACCGATATCGACGCCCACCGCATGCTGCTCGACGCCTTTGCGGGTCTCACTGACGAGGTGGTGACGCTGGGTGAGAGTTATCGCCGGTGGCGCGATGCCGAGCGCAGCTTCAAGACCCACAAAGCCAAGGTGGAGGCTGCAGCGCGCGAGGCCGATTATCTGCGCGCTTCGGTCGAGGAACTGGAGGCGCTCTCGCCGCAGGACGGCGAAGAGGATGAACTCGCCGAACGTCGTTCGCGCATGCAGAAATCCGAGCGAATCACCGGCGACATTTCGGAAGCCTCCGACTTCTTGAACGGCAATGCCTCGCCAGTGCCCCATATCGCCTCGCTGATGCGCAGGCTGGAGCGCAAGAGCCATGAGGCACCCGGTCTGCTGGAAGAGACCGTGCAGCTCCTAGGCTCCGCCCTGGACACGCTGTCTTCGGCGCAGATGGAGGTGGAGGCCGCGCTGAGGCGGACCGAGTTCGATCCCCGCGAACTGGAGCGGGTCGAAGAACGGTTGTTTGCCCTTCGTGCTGCGGGCCGCAAATATGCCGTGGCTGTTGCCGACCTTCCGGCACTTGCCGAAAAGATGGTGACCGATCTGGCCGATCTCGACGCCGGCGAGGAGCGCCTCGGACAACTCGAAGCCGCCGTCCGCGAGACGCGGGCGCATTTCGATCATCTCGCTCTGCAGCTTTCCGACAAGCGCCGCCATGCGGCATCGGCGCTTGCCGATGCGGTGATGCAAGAACTGCCGGCGCTGAAGCTGGAGCGCGCGCGTTTCATGGTCGAAGTGTCCACGGATGCCGAGACTGCCTCTTCCGAGGGCATCGACACTGTCGAATTCCACGTGCAGACCAATCCGGGCACGCGACCGGGGCCAATCATGAAGGTGGCGTCTGGCGGTGAGCTGTCGCGTTTCCTTCTGGCGCTCAAGGTGGCGCTTGCCGATCGCGGCTCTGCACCGACCCTGGTTTTCGATGAGATCGACACGGGCGTGGGTGGTGCGGTGGCCGATGCCATCGGCCAGCGGCTGAAGCGGCTGTCGGATCGGGTGCAGGTGCTTTCTGTCACGCATGCACCGCAGGTGGCGGCGCGGGCCTCGACCCATTTCCTCATCTCCAAGGGGCCTGCTGGCGATCAGGGCGACAAGATCGCCACCCGGGTTGCCGTCATGGAGCCGGAACATCGGCGCGAGGAGATCGCGCGCATGCTGGCTGGCGCTTCGGTCACCGAGGAAGCCCGCGCCGCAGCTGCCAAGCTTCTCGCAGGCGAGGCGTGATCGAACCGATCGCACCGCGTTTCGTTGCATTGTTTCCTGGAAACTGTTTCGCTGGACCATCATGTTTGCCGTGATCGAGACCTACTGGGCCGAGACTCTCGCCGTGCTGTCCGTCGTGTTCGGCACGGCCGCAGCCATCCATGCGGCGATGACCAAGCGCGAGGTCCGGTCCGCTCTCGGCTGGGTCGGCGTGATCATTCTTTCACCGCTGGTCGGGGCACTGATCTATGCCGTGGTCGGCATCAACCGTATCCGGCGCAAGTCGCTCATCTCGAGACGTGCGCTGGCGCTCGACGAGATCTGGCGGAGCCTCTCGCAATTCGCCATCAGCCGGGAACAGGTGATCGCCGAGTTCGGGCCGCGATTCGGACAGATGAAGCTTCTCGGCGACCGCGTGACGCGGCATCCTTTGTCTTCCGGCAACAGCATCACGCTTCTGGCCACCGGTGAGGAGACGTTCGACGCCATGTGCGCGGCGATTGACGGTGCTGTCTGCAGCGTCATCCTCGAGACCTATATCTTCGACCGTGATGCGGTGGGTCTGCGCGTGGCGGATTGCCTGATTGCCGCCCATCGCCGCGGGGTGAGCGTGCGCGTGCTCGTCGATGCCGTCGGCGCCCGTTACAGTGTGCCGAGCATCATCGGCTATCTGGAAGATGGCGGCGTTCCGGTTGCGAGTTTCAACGGTCAGGTCATCATGGGCCTGCGCCTGCCTTATGCAAACCTGCGCACCCATCGCAAGATCCTCGTCGTGGACGGTGCCGTTGCCTTTGTCGGCGGCATGAACATTCGCGCGGGCTTTACCGGTCCGGAGGCGGCGCGGGACACGCATTTTCGAGTTACCGGGCCTGTCGTCGCCGATATCCTGGCGGTGGCGGCCGAGGACTGGCATTTCGAGACCAATGAAGTGCTTCTGTCACCGGACTGGAGCATTCGGCTGGAAGGCGCAACGCTGGGCGAGGGAACGGCCGTGCGCGCGGTCGTCTCCGGTCCCGATGCGCATCTTGAGACCAATCACCGGCTGCTGATGGGCGCCTTTTCCGTCGCCGAGCGGACAATCCGGATTGTCTCGCCGTATTTCCTGCCGGACAACACCTTTCTCGCTGCACTCAATACGGCCGCTCGACGCGGCGTGCAGGTGGAGATCGTCATCCCTGCGAAGAACAATCTCGCGATTGTCGCGCGTGCCATGATCGCGCAGTTTGATCAGGTTCTGCGGGAGGGCTGCCGGATCTACATGGCGGACGGGCCGTTCGACCATTCGAAGCTGTTGGTCGTCGACGAGCAGTGGTGCTTCATCGGCTCCTCCAATCTCGATTCGCGCTCGCTCAGGCTCAATTTCGAGATCGATCTCGAGGTCTATGATCCTGATCTCGCGGACCGGATCGGCCAGCGGATCAATCTCACTCTGCAGACGGCCACGGAATTGACGACTGATGTGCTGAAGGCACGTCCTTTCTGGCTGCGATTCACCGACCGTTTATTCTGGCTCGGATCGCCCTATCTCTGACAGGTGTCGCCGGCCGGCGGCATCTGACGTTTCAGCCTTTGCGTCTGTCGACGCACAACCGAAGGGGTCCCATGAAGACGAGCAGACCGAGCCTGGCGCGCACGATGATGACCTCCTTCCGCAACCGCCGTCAGCGACCGGACGGTGCGAGTGCGGTCGAGGGTGGCAATGGTGTGATGACGGTTGCCTCCTACAATGTGCACAAATGCGTGGGGACCGACGGACGCTTCGATCCCGGTCGGATCATCGATGTCATCAGGGAGATCGGCCCCGACGTCATTGCGCTGCAGGAGGCCGACCAGCGTTTTGGCGAGCGATCCGGCCTTCTGGATCTCAACCGGCTGCGGCTGGAGACGGGGCTTCTGCCGGTGCCTGTGATGGGCGGCACGAAATCGCATGGCTGGTGTGGCAATGTCCTGTTGTTTCGCGAGGGGATTGTCGAGGATGTGCATCAGGTGTCGCTGCCGGGTCTTGAGCCGCGCGGGGCGCTGGTGGCGGAGATCGAATTGCAGGGACGGGAAGGGCGCTCCAGTCTGCGCGTCATTGCCGCCCATCTCGGCCTGATGCGATGGGCAAGGCGACAGCAGGCCGATGTGATCCTCGACATGCTGCAGTCTCGCCAGGAGCGGCCGACGCTTCTGATGGGCGACTTCAACGAATGGCGGCTGGGGCCGGGTTCTGCCCTGACCAAGCTTGAGCCGGTCTTCGGGCCGCTGCCACCGCCGATCCCAAGCTTTCCGGCCCGGCTGCCGGTTCTGTCGCTGGATCGGATCATGGCGAACAGGACAGGGTTGATCACCGACGTCACTGTGCATGACACGCCGCTTGCGCGGGTGGCATCGGATCATCTGCCTCTGACGGCGCGGGTGGATCCGAACAGGCTGGGGGATTGACGGCCGGCGCGCGTCACGCCGCTTTTCATTCCGCAAAATTCGATTAAGACCGACGAAACACGCATTCGGAGGACGGCATGAGCACGGATTTGGGCATTGGCGCAATCGCAGTCGAAGACCTGACGGAAGACCAGGCCAAGGCCGAGCTGCAACGGCTTTCCGCCGAGATCGCCCATCACGACGCGCTGTATCACGGCAAGGACCAGCCGGAGATCACCGATGCCGACTACGACGCCCTGAAGCGGCGCAACGACGCGATCGAGGCACAGTTCCCGCAATTGGTGCGCACCGACAGTCCGTCGCAGCGTGTGGGGGCTGCCCCCGCCGGCATCTTCGCCCAGGTCGTGCATGCCCGGCCAATGCTGTCGCTCGACAATGCCTTTTCCGACGAGGACGTGCAGGATTTCGTCGGCTCGGTCTACCGCTTCCTCGGTCAGATGCCTGACGGTTCCATCGCCTTTACCGCCGAACCGAAGATCGACGGCCTCTCGATGTCGCTGCGCTACGAGAACCGCAAGCTGGTGACGGCCGCGACCCGCGGCGACGGCACGACGGGTGAAAACGTCACCGCCAACATCCTGACGATCAAGGAAATCCCTGTCGAACTGCCGGCTGACGCGCCCGACGTGGTCGAGGTGCGCGGTGAAGTCTATATGGCGAAGTCCGACTTCCTGGCGCTCAACGCGCAGATGGAGGCGGAGGGCAAGCAGACCTATGTGAACCCGCGCAACACGGCGTCGGGGTCACTGCGCCAGCTCGACCCGAAGGTCACGGCCAACCGGAAGCTGCGCTTCTTCGCCTATGCCTGGGGCGAGATGAGCGTCATGCCGGCCGAGACCCAGTCGGGCATGACCGACGTTTTTCGCCGTTGGGGTTTCCCGGTCAATCCGCTGACGCGGCGTCTGGGTTCGGTCGAGGAGATCCTTACACATTACCATGACATCGGCCTGCAGCGCGCCGATCTCGACTACGACATCGATGGTGTCGTCTACAAGGTGGATCGGCTCGACCTGCAGGCCCGGCTCGGTTTCCGTTCGCGCTCGCCGCGCTGGGCGACCGCACACAAGTTTCCAGCCGAACAGGCCTTTACGACCGTCGAAGCCATCGACATCCAGGTCGGACGCACGGGGGCGTTGACGCCGGTCGCACGCCTGACACCGGTGACCGTCGGTGGGGTGGTCGTGACCAACGCGACGCTGCACAATGCCGACTATATCGAAGGCATCGGCAATGCCGGCCAGCGGATCCGCGAGGACGGCCATGACATCCGCATCGGCGACACGGTGATCGTGCAGCGCGCCGGCGACGTCATTCCGCAGGTGCTGGATGTGGTGATGGAGAAGCGGCCCGAGGGGGCGGCGAAGTATGTGTTTCCGACACAGTGCCCGGTCTGTGGCAGTCATGCCGTCAGGGAGAAGAACGAGAAAACCGGCAAGCTCGATTCCGTCACGCGTTGTACTGGCGGCTTCGTCTGCCGGGCGCAGGCGGTCGAACACATCAAACATTTCGTCTCGCGCAATGCCTTCGATATCGAGGGGCTCGGGACGAAGCAGGTCGACTTCTTCTTCGAGAGTGACGATCCTGCCCTGATGATCCGAACAGCGCCTGACATTTTCACGCTTAAGGAGCGCCAGGAGCGATCTCTGACCAAGCTGGAGAATATTGAAGGCTTCGGTCGGGTCAGCGTGCGCAAGCTGTTCGACGCCATCGACGCGCGGCGTGAGATTGCGCTCAACCGCTTCATTTTCGCGCTTGGTATCCGCCATGTCGGCGAGACGACGGCCAAGCTTTTGGCGCGCTCCTATGGCTCGTACCCGGCCTTTGCCGAGGCGATGCAACTCGCAGCGCCGAAGTTCGGCGATGCCTGGAACGAGTTGAATGCGATCGAGGGGATCGGTGAAGTGGTGGCCGCCTCGATCGTCGAATTCTTCAAGGAGCCGCGCAATCTGGAGGTTGTGCAGCGCCTGTTGGTTGAAGTGCGCCCGCAAGATGCCGAAGCGCCTGTTGCCAGCGACAGCCCCGTTGCGGGAAAGACCGTTGTGTTCACCGGTTCGCTTGAGCGCTTCACGCGTGACGAAGCCAAGGCCCGTGCAGAGGCGCTTGGGGCCAAGGTTGCCGGATCTGTTTCCAAGAAGACGGATTATCTCGTGGCCGGTCCCGGAGCGGGTTCCAAACTGGACAAGGCACGCGAAGTCGGAGTTACCGTCATGACGGAAGACGAATGGCTGGCGCTGATCGGCGGCTAGGTCAAGCCGCAGTAAAGGCGGCGTCGCCCCGGTCGGCGAGGGTGCCGTAGATCGGCTGTTCCTGCTGGGGGCTGCGCCCGAGATCCCGCTCGTGATGGAGGCGGTTTCGGCCGGAGGTCTTGGCGAGGTAAAGGGCGCGGTCGGCGGCGGCGTAGACCGCCGAGAAGTCGCGGGTGGGGGTAAAGTCGGCAATGCCGCCGGAAACCGTCACGGAGATCGTCTGCTGCATGCTGTCGATCAGCCGACCCGCCACCATGCGGCGCAGCTTCTCGGCAATCTGCATCATTTCGCCATGGTCGAGACCGCAGAAGAGCACGGCAAATTCCTCGCCGCCGACGCGGGCTGCCAGATGCGGTGCCTTGATGGTTTCCCGCAATGTCTGCGCCACCGCGATGATGACATCGTCGCCCGCCAGATGGCCGTATCGATCGTTGATCTGCTTGAAACGATCAATATCGAGGATGAGCAGGTGACCATGTTCGACGCGCGAAATATCCTCGATGAAGGCGCGGCGATTGAGGAGGCCCGACAGCATATCCGTGCGGCTCATCTGCTGGAATTCCCGCCGCGTCCGGGCAAGGTGAATGACGGCATAACCCATATACATCGAGGAAAGCATGGTCAGGCTGTAGGCGACGATGACCGTGATTGCGCAACCAATGGTAATGTCATGCAACAATGGATTGCGCAGGACATTGAGAGACCACAAGCAGACCAGCATGGCCGCCACCATGATGCAGGCAATGATCGATACGCGAATGGAGAGCCGATTGCCAAACCGAATTACGGGTGCCCAATGGTCGAATTCCGTCAAACCGATGTCGCGGATCACCCAGGTTTCAATATGTTGCTTCAACATCGGTTTCCGACCAGGTTTCTGAAATAATTCATGCCAGAAAAAGACTGTCGGCCATGGTGGCTGCAGTCCTTCGTCTAGCGTTATAGGCAAGCGGATGTGTAATTCTACCGTAAAGTCGCGTCGGGTCGATTGAGTGCCCTTTCCGCGTGTGTTGAATTTATCCTTCTAAAAATTAAGCTTTGGTGAAAACGTAACCTAAGATTGCGTTATTGCCAAATCCGGCCGGTTGCATTTATGGCTCTGTGAAACCGACAGCGCGTATGCTGAGCGTGAGCGTCGAAGGATCATTTTCGAAGATGACGGCGCCGCGCGAGAGCGATCCCGCAGCCACATAATCGAACGTCACCTCCGCCTCTTCCACGAGCCGGGCTTTGTCGAGGAGTTGCGCACGAACCTCGACGCCGGCTGCGGCAAGCGTCGCCGTGTTTCTCAGTTCGAAGACGACCTGCCAGCCTGAGGTGACCTTTTCGGTCGAAACGACATGGGCGACGAGTTCCGGCTGGCGATCCTCGGCGGTCCAGATATCGACGACGAGCCAGCCGATGACGGCACAGATCGCGGCGAGCGAGACGAGACCTGTCACCCACTCGACCCAGTGTGGACGGGATTTTTCGGCATTGCTGCTCAAACGTGACGGTGTCATTTCGAGCTCCTTAAAGAATGAGGCGGGCAGCGGCCGCCCCGATGGCGGCGGGGAAGGCCAGCACGATGACGACCAGCAGGGCTTCAACACTCGCCATGCCGTCCAGCCTCTCAAACGTCCAAAGCGCGTAGAGGCTCACGGTGAGCGCCACCATGTAGCCCGGCAAAGTGAAGCGGATGAAGGCGTGCCAGCGCGGCTGGTCTTTCTCCAGAGTGTGGCCGCCGCGAAATGCGAGCGCATAGACGAAGCCATGCATCAGGAGGATGGAGACGAGCGCGAGCGCGAGGGCATGCCAGGGCGTCATCTTGTAGGCGAGTACGATCATCTCTTCCGTCGGAGCGAGGTTCAGCGACAGGAAGAGGGCGCCGACCGCCATCATGAACAGCTCCATCGCATATCCGGTGCCTGACTTCTCGTCCTGGTCGTCTTCGCCCTCGTCGTCTTCATCGTCGTCGTCGGACATGCTGAGCTGGCTGCGGCCGAGCATGGCACCGATGCTGGCGGGGACGGCCTGGATCGCCACCATGCCGATCCACTGGTCGACGGGCATGTCGATCGAGATGACGCCGAGCAGGACCAGGAAGGCGGCACTGGCAATGATGCCCATGCCATAGGCGACGATGGCGTCACGCGCCGACTGCGCCCAGGTGGCCGTGTGTTCGAAGCCGATCCGGTGCGACAGCACGAGCAGGAGGGGGATGTTGAGGACCAGCAGGAGGAGAAGACGTTCCCGCGACATGTAGAAGCCGAGGAACCACATTTCCATGGTCATCAGCATGGGAATGGAAAAGAGAAGGGCGCCGGCAAATCCGCGGGCAATGCCTCTCACGAACGCGTCGACGTCCGTGCTCGTCGTCTGCCGAATTGCTGTCGATGCCATTGTTCCACCTTCCCATGCCCGCCGACAATGCGGGAGGGAAATGTGTTGTTCCATGGCTGCAGGGCCAAACTTTGGTTCTGGCACCGTTTGGTGGATTAAACCGGGTCAGGCGGCGGGGAAGGCAGGGGCGGGCAGGCCCCTCACGGGGCCTGCAAGGATCCGATCAGCCTTTCGGCTTGAAGGTCTTCTTTTTCGGTCCGCCAGCGGCGCCCCGGTCGTCGAACTTGCCCTTCGGCTTACCGGCATAGGCAGGCTTGTCACCCTTGGGCTTGCCGCCCCAGTCGGGCTTGGCCGACTTGTCCCAGGCATTGGACGCGTTCTTCGGCTTCTTGAATGCGGGTTTGGCCGGTGCATCGCCCCAGACTTCGGCGTCGGTTGCCGCCATGGCATCGCGCGGTGCGCGGGCCGGGGCCTCATCCTTGCGGGCATAGGGCTTCTTGTCGCCATAGGCAGGCTTGTCGCCGTAGGGCTTCTTGTCGCCAAAGGGTTTCTTCTCCCCGTAAGGCTTCTTATCACCATAGGCCTTCTTCTCGCCGTAAGGCTTCTTGTCGGCGTAAGGTTGGCGTTCGCCCTCTTCGCGCGGCGGGCGGGCGGCGCGTTCCTTCGGGGCGGCGTTGAAGTTCGGCATGCCGGGCAGGCGCTGCACGGTGATGCCGCGCTCCAGGGCCGAATTCGGGCCAAGCGCTGCAACGAAGGTGTCTAGGCCGCTTTCGGAGATCTCAATGAAGGTCTCCTCGGGCTGCATCTTGATCGCGCCGATTTCGTTCTTGGTGATGTTGCCGTTGCGGCAGAGCATCGGGATGAGCCAGCGCGGCTCGGCATTCTGGCGACGGCCGACGGAGACCGAGAACCAGACGCTGGGGCCGAATTCGCTGCGCGGCTTGGTCGCTGCACTCGACGGGTTGGCGTAATCCGGTTCGCGCTGCTTGCGCACGGCTTCGGGATTGACCGGGATCAGGTCTTCCGGTGCCGAGCGATTGCCGCGCTGCAGGCGCAGGAACGCGGCGGCGACCTGTTCTGCGCCGTGGGTTTCAAGCAGGGTCGCGACCATGGCACTTTCGTCCTCGCCGATCGGCTGGGTCAGCGACGGATCGGCCATCAGTCGCTCGTCGTCACGGGCCATGACTTCGTCGGCCGACGGCGGCAGCGCCCAGGCGGCCTGGACATTGGCGCCGCCCAGCAGGCGCTCGGCCTTGCGGCGGGCGCTGTTGGGCACGATGAGCGCGGAGACGCCCTTGTTGCCAGCGCGGCCGGTACGGCCCGAGCGGTGCAAGAGGGTTTCGGAATTGGTCGGCAGATCGGCGTGGATCACGAGTTCGAGGCCGGGCAGGTCGATGCCGCGGGCGGCGACGTCGGTTGCAATGCAGACGCGGGCACGGCCGTCGCGCATGGCCTGCAGCGCGTGTGTGCGTTCGTTCTGCGACAGTTCACCGGAGAGCGCGACGACGGAGAAGCCGCGATTGTGCAGACGTGAGGTCAGGTGGTTGACGGCCGCACGGGTCGAGCAGAAGACGATGGCGTTGCGGGCCTCATAGAAGCGCAGCACGTTGATGATGGCGTTCTCGCGGTCGGGATTGGCAACCATCAGAGCGCGGTATTCGATGTCGACGTGCTGCTTCTTTTCCGAGACGGTCTCGATGCGGCGGGCGTCGCGCTGGTAGCTCTTGGCGAGATCGGCGATGGAGCGCGGCACGGTGGCCGAGAACATCATCGTGCGGCGATCATCCGGCGATTCTTCGAGAATGAATTCGAGGTCTTCGCGGAAGCCGAGATCGAGCATCTCGTCTGCTTCGTCGAGGACGACCACCTTCAGTTCGGACAAATCCAGCGCGCGGCGGGTGATGTGGTCGCGCAGACGGCCCGGCGTGCCGACGATGATATGGGCACCGCGTTCCAACGCACGGCGTTCGTTGCGGATATCCATGCCGCCGACGCAGGAGCCGATGATGGCGCCGGTCTCGGCATAAAGCCATTCCAGCTCGCGCTGTACCTGCATGGCCAGTTCGCGGGTCGGCGCAATTGCAAGCGCGAGCGGTTTTCCGGCGCGGCCGAAGCGAGATTCGCCTTCGAGAAGCGTCGGAGCCATGGCGAGACCAAAGGCCACCGTCTTGCCCGAGCCGGTCTGGGCGGACACCAGCGCGTCGCGGCCCAGAAGTTCGGGGTCGATCATGGCTTCCTGAACGGGGGTGAGCGTCTCATAGCCACGCTTGCGCAAGGCCTCGGCAATCGCCGGGACGATGGCGTCAAAATTGGTCATCGGTTTGTCTTTCGAAAGTGATGGATGGTGCGGGCACAGGCTCCGCGCCCGCCGAGTGCGGGTATGTTGGCGCCGTTCCTATCTGGAACCTCCGCAAAAGTACAGGGGGCCGGGGCGAAAAGGCCGGATATGGTGAAAGGCCCGCCGGATGGGGCGGCTTCCTCCGGCTTCACATCCTGAGGCGCGCCATGGCAAAGGCATCGACATAGGCACCGTCGCGAAAGGCGAAGGCCCGGTGGACGCCTTCCGTCTCGAAGCCGAAGGACTGGTAAAGTGCGATGGCTGCCTGGTTGTCGCAAAAGACCGTCAGTTCCAGGCGGTGCAAACCGATCCACTGATCGGCAATCGCGATGACCTCTCCGAGCAGAGCCCGGCCGATGCCGCGGCGGTGGTACCTGTCATGGATGCCCATGCCGACCATGGCCGTATGGGATCGGCGTCCGTTTGCGCGGATGAGGCCGATATCCCCGACAATCAGATCATCCATGACGGCGACAAGGTTCATGCTGCCGTTGCTCGGCTGCTCGAGGTAGCGGCGGACTTCATCCGCCGATTGGTAGGGCAGGCGCAGGGTGCCGCTTCGGTAACCCGGCAGGTTGTGGAAATCGGCAATCTGTTGGGCGTCGATTGGCGTGGCGGAGCGGATGACCAGGCCTTCGGGCCAGGAGGCTGCCGACGAGACGGGAGGAGGGGTGGCGGGTGCGTGCATTGGCTCTCACTTTCAGTCAATGGAGAGAGCCGGTTCCTGCAACCCGGCTGTCTCGCAGGGTTGCCGGGGGATGACTTGCGGTCGATCAGACCGTCGAGACACGCCCAGCGCCCTGGTGAAGGGCGACGGTCATCATGGTCACGAGGTGGATCGAGATCGCGAAAGTCATGGGTTCAAGCTGCAGACAGAGCTTTCCATTGTCAAGCGTCGGGGTCAGGCGGTTGCCCGAATCCGCCCGGCGGTTTATGCCGGTTGCATGTCCAGCCCTGCATCGTTCCACGAGCGCGCGATCGCCATCGATTTCGAAACCGCCACCGAGGCTCGGGCGAGTGCCTGTTCTGTCGGCCTTGCCTTCATCGAGAATGGCGTTGTGGTGAGGGTCGAGGAGCGTTTGATTCGTCCACCCGGCAACCGGTTCTCGCCCTTCAATACCGCTATCCACGGCATCAGGCCTGAGCATGTTGCCTTCGCACCGGAGTTCCCCGAGGTCATGGCGGAGTTTTTCGGCGACTTCGAGGGGGCTGTCATGGTGGCCCACAACGCGGCCTTCGATTTCTCGGTCATCCGCGCCAGTCTCGACTTCTACGGAATGCCCTATCCGGAGTTCTCCTATCTCTGCAGCGTCAAGCTCGCGCAGCGGCACTGGCCGGATCTCGGATCGCATCGCCTGAATGTGCTCGCCGCACATCTCGGCCTCTCCTTCCAGCATCACAATGCGGCTGAAGACGCGCGGATCTGCGCACAGGCCTGCCTCGCCATGGCGGGTCAGGCGGGTGCGAGCGGCTTGATGGATCTGGCGACCCGGCTTGCCCTCAATCCCGGCCGGCTGCATCGCAGCGGTTACGACGCGTGTTCGTTTGCACGCAAGCCAAAGAAGACGGCCGCCGCCTTGCAAGGCTGAACCGCCGTCTTATCTAGAAGCCTATCGATCACAAAGGAGTGAGGCCATGTCTCCGCGTCGACTGTTTTTCATCGCTGCTCTCACAGCCGGCATCGCGGGTCCCGCTTTGGCCGAGGTCGTCGGCAAGGTCGGCGTCGACTGGGTCGGCAACGACATCGTCGTGGAAGCGGTGACAGATCCGGACGTGAAAGGTGTGACCTGCCACGTCACCTATTTCGACCGGTCGATCATCGACCGTCTGAGCAACGGAAACTGGTTCGAGGATCCCTCCAACAATTCCATCGCCTGCCGACAGACGGGGCCGATCGAGGTCGGCCAGATCGATCTGTCGGAAGAAGGCGAAGAGGTGTTCCGCGAAGGGCGTTCCATCATCTGGAAGTCGCTCGTCGTGAACCGCATCTATGACAAGAAGAACGACACGCTGATCTATCTGGCACATTCGCGTCAGGTGGTGGAAGGATCGGCGAAGATGTCGATCTCGACGGTGCCTCTGTTCAACCAGAATGTCACCTGGACGAACGGAAAACCGCAATAAGCCGTTGCCGCGACGCTGACTTGGAAAGCAAAAAAGCCCCGCAGCGTTTCAGCTTGCGGGGCTTTTGCGCGTCTCGTTGATTAACGGACGTAGACGATCTTGCCGCCATTGGCTGCCGTTTCAACGGAGATGACGTTGGTGGCTTCGATGCTCTGAGCCTTCAGGGCTTCACCAACAGCCGGGTCGGCGCTGACGTCAGACTGGGCCTTCGACATGGCGGCCTGGTCGTTCACCATCTTTTCAAGACGGGTGTGTTCCTGGCGGCCCTGGTCGTTGTCCAGGCTGTCGAGACGGATGATGCTGACGCCGTCAGTCATGGCAGCCGTCGAATTCGTGGTGGTGGTCGCATCGACCATCGGGTCAGCTGTCTGAGCCAGTGCAACGCCCGAGAAGGACGCGATAGACATGGCACCGGCGAGCGCGATCTTTACTGCAGAATTCATAGTATTTCTCCTTGGTTTCCTTACAGAAACTTCCGCTTCGTCGGAAGCAATGGAGAAACGCGCGATGCTGCCACCGGTTCCATTACAAAAGATACTGTTTTTAAAAAAACATGTGTGGCGTTCAGTCGGCAAACGCCAAAAGCGCGATTGGAAGCGTGCCCAACCGCGGTGCAGACATTGAGACATGAACCCCGAAATCCGGGGTCCATGTTCTGGGAAGAGAAGCGGCTCAGGCGGCCTGAGCGAGTTCGTCGGCGATGACGGTGTCGAGATTGAGGAAGCAGACCATCGACTTTTCGAGCGCCACGATGCCGCGGCAGAAGGCACGCTGGGCTTCCGGAATGATTTCCGGTGCCGGCTGCAGATCCTCCGAGCGGATCGTCATCATGTCGGAGACCTGTTCGACCAGAAGGCCCACCAGCTTGCCGGCAATGTCGGTGACGATGATGGCGGCGCGTTCCGACGGCTCGGTCATCTTCATGCCGAGACGGCAGGCCATGTCGATGACGGGAATGACGGCGCCGCGCAGGTTGATCAGGCCGAGCACGTAGGGCGGTGTATGCGGCATCGGGGTGACCGGTGCCCAGCCGCGGATTTCCCGGATCGCCATGATGTCGATGCAGAATTCCTGATCGCCGAGATGGAAGGACACGATTTCGAGATACGCACCCGACTGTTTGATAGCATTGCTCATCTTAGAACTCTTCCCAGTGTTCTTTTGCAGCGGCACCGCTTGCGGATGCCGAGGCCGTTCGATTGAATGTTCCCGCCACCTTGTTGATCAGAGCGCGCGCGGGAGAGGGTCTTGCGGGAGCTGAGGCGGCAGCCGGCTCCCAAGCGTTTGCATGAGCAGTCTCGCCCAAGGTCATCTTGAACTGTCCGACCAGTCGCGAGAGGTTCTCGGCGTCGCTGGCCAGAGTATGGGATGCCGCGTTGGTCTGCTCCACCATTGCCGCATTCTGTTGCGTGACCTGGTCCATCTGTCCGACGGCCGAGTTGATCTCGCTCAGTCCCACTGATTGTTCACGCGCGCTGGTAACGATTGCCTTAACGTGCTCGTTAATTCGTAAAACATCTTCGCCGATGCGGTGCAGAGCCTGGCCCGTGGCGGTGACCAGATCGACGCCGCTGCGCACTTCCTCGCTGGACCTTGTGACGAGTGTCTTGATATTGCGGGCGGCCTCTGCGGCGCGGCCGGCGAGCGCGCGGACTTCCTGGGCGACGACGGCAAAGCCCTTGCCGGCTTCCCCGGCGCGGGCGGCCTCGACGCCGGCGTTAAGAGCCAAGAGGTTGGTCTGGAAGGCGATCTCGTCGATCACATTGATGATCTTGCCAATCTCGCCGGTCGCATCCTCGATGCGGTTCATTGCGGCCATGGCATCATTGACGACTTCGCCGGACTTCTCGGCATAGTCCTTGGCATTGTCGACCATGTGGCTGGCTTCCTCGGCGCGTTCGGTCGAGGTTTTGACGGTCTGGGTTATTTCGGAGAGGGCTGCCGAGGTTTCCTCCAGCGAGGCAGCCTGCTGTTCGGTGCGGCGGGCGAGGTCGTCGGCGGCGCTGCGCATCTGCTGGCTGTTGGCGTGGATCGAGCTGCTGTTGCTGGAAATCTCCGTCATCACCTTCTTCAGGTTGGTCGCGACCTGGTTGAAGTCGTGGCGCAAGCTTTCGAGATCCGGCGGGAAGGCGGCGCCAATTGCGGCGCAGAGGTCGCCTTCCGAAAGTTTCTTCAAGCCGTCGCCAAGTGCATCGACGGCCTGCTTGAGGGCGCGCGTATCGGATTCCGCGTCGGCCATGCGGCGCTCGCGTTCGCTTTCGTCCTGCAGCCGCTGGCTGCGGGTGCGCTCCTCGAGTTCCTGCTTTTCGATGGCTGCCTGTCGGAAGATGTCGGCCGAATTGGCCATGCGGCCGATTTCGTCGCCGCGCTCCGTGGCCTCGATGGCGGCTTGATAATCGCCGTCGACGATCCGCTGCATGCTGCGGGCAACGGCGCGGATGCCGTTGGCGATCGAGTTGCCGTGGATGAATTGCAGGCTGAGCACGGTCATGAATGCAATCACGCCCAGGAGCAACTGAACATAGAGGGCCTCGGCACTGCGCTGGGTGGCCTCTGCAACGCGTTCTTCGACAATGTTGCCGCCAAGGGCGGAGACATTGTTCAGCGTGGTTCCCAGTCGCTCGCCCGCACCATCGATGGCGTCATCGATTGCGGCATAGTCCGCCTCCGGTGCGCCGGTCTCGACCATTCGCTTCAGGTCGACCTTGATGGCCTGGAGGACGGCCTGCAGATCCTGGTCGTAGGTTCCCGCTTCGCCAGCCGCACCGGCTTCTACCGCGATGGATTTGAGCGTGGCGCTGCCTTCGACGAGAATGTCTCCTGCGGCATTGATGATCTCAATGCGCTCGGGCTGGATACTGCCTTCGCCGCGATCGATGATCGTGTCCATGGCGGCCAGGACGAGATTGGCATTGGCCAGCCGCATCTCATTGACCTTCTCGACCTCGGCTTTCACCGTGATGGCCCGTTCCAGGGAGAGGTTGAGCTGCGCATTCTGGTACCAGCCGACGGCCAGCATGGAGCCGATGCCGAACACTGCGGCTGCGCCTAGTGTCATCAGGCGCTGTCTGACCGACAGGTTCTTTCCCGTAATGTAGTTCAACAAGCTGTATCTCCCCAGGCTCGGTCCGGCAGGCGATCTGCCGTTGTCGTGTCATGCGAAGATCAGGTGTGAAGACCTGAGGACGGTCATGTCCGTGTGGCGGTGCGGGCCACGACGCTGCGGCAGAATCGCACGCTATAGTTAAACCTAAGCTAATTTAATTTACCGTTGTAGGCCGCTCGATCAATTCTCGTCATGGCGATGTTGAAATTGCCCGCCTGTAGAGGTGCCAGGTCGCGTGACCGGCAATCGGCAGGACAACCAGCAGACCGGCGAATATCGGCACCAGAGCCAGAAAAGCGGCGACAGCAACGATCAGACCGAAGGCCAGCATGGGGATCGGGTTTTCGATGACGGTCCTGAGGCTGGTCAGCATGGCGGTGACAAAATCCGGATCGTGATCGAGCAGCAGCGGCATCGAGATCACGGTGGCCGTAAACAGGATCGTTGCAAGGACGGCGCCGACGACGGTGCCGATCGCCAGGAAGGTGAGACCCTGAGGCGTCGTCAGAACAAGGTCGACAAAGGCGTTGAGCGTTGCCGGAATGCGGAAGCCGAGCAGCAGCGCCATCAGCAGGCGGACCTGATAGATCCAGATCCAGAAGATGAACAGCACGACGAAGGCCATCCATGACAGCTGGCGCTCTCTCTGCCGGAAGACCTCGGTCAGGATCGCTTTCCAGCCAACGGGTTCACCAGCGCGATGGCGCCGGCTGATCTCGTAAAGCCCGACCGCGACGAAGGGCCCGACAAGGGGAAAGCCAATGGCGACGGGGATGATCATCCATGGCAGATGATAATAGGCGAGCATCACTGCGATGAAGACCCCACCGAGCGCATAGATCGCGCCGAAGAACAGGCCGAAAAGAGGGTAGGTGCGAAAATCGCGCATGCCATCCGCAAAGGCGCTACCGACATCCTCCAAGGTCAGTCGGTTGATCCGGAATTTCGGCACGGAGCCGTCCTTGACCGCTTGCTGTTCCATCTGTCCCTCCCAAGACGCTGGTGCTGCGACAATGTGTCAGCAAAAGCTGATTCCCTTCCTTGATATCCGTCAAGTGGTCGGCGTCCGGCTGCGAAAGGACGTGTCTTGTCTCTGCAAATGCGGTATGTTGAGACCATGATCCATTCGGAACACAGGTCGCGGCATCTTCCGCTGGCAGCCCTTGGGCTTGCCGGTCTTCTTGCCGCGTTCCTGATCTTCCTCGGCTGGATGCGCTTCGGCAGCGAGATTTTTCTGTCGCTGATCGATTCCGGCCTGGCATACTGCTTCTGAGCGGAAGAAGCGTATTCGCCGTGACATATTGGCGCTGACTGCGTCGTCGCTTGAAGTTGAATTGCTTTTGCGCCGCCTTCGGACTATCCGGCTCGACATTGGAATTTTTTGTCGCCAAGGATTTTCGTTCATGAAAACCATTCGCATCGTCTTGTGGGCCGCCGTCATTCTCATGGCTGGTGCGCTCGGCTGGTTGACCTATTCTGTTACGCAGTCCGGCGAGAAGATTGCAGAAGCGCCGTTCGGCGTTCCGTTCCAGCTCGTCGACCAGAACGGCCAGCCGATCAGTGAACAGGCCTTTCGCGGCAAGCCCACGGCCTTGTTTTTCGGCTTTACCCATTGCCCCGAAGTGTGCCCCACCACGCTGTTCGAGCTTGATGGCTGGCTGAAAAAGGTCGATCCCGACGCGAAGGGCCTGCAGGCCTATTTCGTCACCGTTGACCCCGAGCGTGATACGCCGCAGCTCCTTGGCCAGTACATCTCCAATGTCACCGATCGGGTGACCGGCATTGCCGGGGAGCCGGCGAAGATCGCGGAGGTCATCAAGGGTTTTCGCGTGTATGCCAAGAAGGTGCCGCTCGACGAAAGCAAGCCTGATGGCGATTACACGATGGATCACACGGCGTCCGTCTTCCTGCTCGATGCGGACGGACGCTTCAAGGGCACGATCGCTTACGGCGAAAACCCCGATACGGCGGTGAAGAAGCTCGAAAACCTGATGAAGGGCTGATCCGCCCTTCATCTGCGGCGGTTGCCTTGGCGGCCATTGCGTTGTACCGCAACGCCTGACCTTCAGACGTCCGAGGAAGTACAGCCGTGAGCGAAATCCGCCTATATGTCAGCACGACCGAACAGAATGCCAATCGTGTCCTCGATCTGCTGGGTTTCGAGTTCGGTGAAGAGGATTTTGCCATCGCGACCACCGAGGTCGACGAAAAGGCGGATATCTGGGAAGCCTCGATCTATCTGATGATGGAGGATGAAGAGGCGGTTCGTGACCGTTTCGCAGGCGCGATCGCCGAAGAGTTTGCCGAGCTTGCGATCGAACGCGAGGTCATTCCTGACATCGACTGGATCGCCAAGTCGCTGGAGGGCCTGACGCCTGTCAGGGCAGGGCGTTTCCTGGTTCATGGTTCGCATGATCGCGACAAGGTGCAGGTGCATGACATCGCCATCGAAATCGATGCGGGCCAGGCTTTTGGCACGGGGCATCACGGCACGACTGCCGGCTGTCTTGAGGTGATCGAAACGGTCGCGCGGTCGCGCAAGGTGCGCAATGCGCTTGATCTGGGTACCGGCAGCGGTGTCCTGGCGATTGCGGTACGCAAACTCCTGCCGATCCCGGTTCTCGCCACCGACATCGATCCGATCGCCGTGCGTGTGGCGCGCGACAATGCGCGGCGCAACAAGGTGGTCGATGCGATCGATTTTCGCACGGCACCGGGATTTCATTCGACCGCATTTCGCGAACACGGACCCTTCGACCTTGTTATCGCCAACATCCTGGCGCGGCCGCTGATCAAGATGGCACCGCAGCTGGTGACGCATCTGGCGCCGAACGGTTCGGTCATTCTGTCGGGGATCCTCGCCAACCAACGTTGGAAGGTGATCGCGGCCTATAGCGGCCAAGGTCTTTCGCATGTGCGCACGATCTGGCGGAACGGCTGGGTGACCATGCACTTTACGCAAGGGAAGGGCTGACTCCCAGAGTCAGGCCCTTTGTTCGCGATACGGCAATAAAAAAAGGCGGCTCCCTAAGGGGCCGCCTTTTTGGCATCGGCATCATGCCGCGCCTTGGTCCGCGAGCGTGGGAGGAGCGCTCGAGCGGATGCTATCGTGAAGTCTCAGATGAGGGAGTGCCGCGACGGACGACGGCGCAGCTCGTCGCGGGTCAGGCCCATGGCCTTCAGCGATGCGTCATCGAGAGAGAGCAGGGCGCCCGTTGCGTAGAGATCGGCCCGGCGCTGACGGGCTTCCACGAAATTGTCGAGGGCTGTGCGCAGGAAGGACTTGGCCATTTCTCTGATCCTTTCGGTTCAACGCGGTCACCGCGTCGTCATGCTGATCATATAGGCGCGCTCGGTCCGTCGAGGCAGGGGGATTTGGGCACGGGAGCCCTGCAATTGCTGCATAGCAACATAAGGCCGACCTTAAATTTAGGCATGGCGGATATATGGTAAGATTGGTGTCATATCCGTGCCGGGGCAAATCCTGCGGATGGGCAGGGGAGGTCGGGCTTGCTATAAAGCCGGACAGAATCCCGTTCATCAGCCGCAGGCATCCCATGTTCCAGTCCTTCGACGTCAAATCCACTCCGCAGCACGGCAAAGCCCGCATCGAGTCCCTGCGCGGGCTCTTTGCCGACAACAAGATCGATGGGCTGCTCGTACCTCGCTCCGACGCGTATCTCGGAGAATATGTGCCGGCCTCGGCCGAGCGCCTTGCCTGGGCGACCGGCTTTACCGGTTCTGCGGGACAGTTGCTGGTAACGGTCAGTCAGGCGGTCGTCTTCGTCGATGGCCGTTATGTCACGCAGCTCGCCCAGCAGGTCGATCCTGCCGTGTTCACGGCGGGCGATCTGATCGGCGAGCCTCCGCACAAGTGGATCGTCAACCATGCGGCCAAGGGGTTCCGTCTGGGCATCGACCCGTGGATGCACACGGGCGCAGAAGTGCGCAGGCTGGAACAGGCGCTTGCGGAGATCGGCGGCGCGCTGGTGCTGCTGTCGTTCAACCCAGTCGATCGGCTCTGGACCGACCGGCCGGCCGAGCCTCTCGGCAAAGTCGCCATTCAGGCCGAAAACCAGGCTGGTGTTCCGGCCAAGGACAAGATTGCGAAAATCGCCGCCGACCTAGCGGAGCGGGGGCTCGCCGCCGTCTTCATCACCGATCCATCGTCAGTCGCCTGGATCTTCAATATTCGCGGCAATGACGTTCCGCATACGCCGCACCCGTTGTCGCGTGCCTTCATCAAGGCGGATGGGACGGCTGAACTGTTTCTGGATCCGCGCAAGACCAATCTCGACGTCGAAACCTACCTGCGTGATCTTTGCGAGCAGGTCGATCCGCAATTGCTTTCCGAGCGGCTGGAGCGGCTTTCGGCGGGCGGTGCGCGTATTCTGGTTGATCCGGATCTCGCGCCGCATGTGCTTGGCCACATGATCCGCGAATTCGGTGGCGTGGTGGTCGAGGGCAATGATCCGGCCAAGCTCGGGCGGGCTGTGAAGAATATGGTCGAGCTGAACGGCTCTGCCGCCGCTCATCTGCAGGATGGCGTTGCGATGGTCGAGTTCCTGCACTGGTTCGACGAACAGCCGGCCGGCAGCCTCACCGAGATCACAGCTGCCCAGGCACTGGAAGCTGCGCGGACACGGGTCGGCGAGCACATGCAGAATCCGCTCAAGGACATTTCCTTCGAGACCATTTCCGGGGCCGGCGAACATGCTGCCATCATGCACTACCGCGTGACGACCGAGAGCGATCGTTCGATCCGCGCGAACGAGATGTTCCTGATCGATTCCGGTGCACAATATGTGAACGGGACCACAGACATCACCCGGACGCTGGCCGTCGGCGCGGTGCCGGACGAGCAGCGGCGTTTCTTCACGCTGGCGCTGAAGGGCATGATCGCGATCAGCACGGCGCGTTTTCCGAAGGGAACGCGCGGCTGCGATCTCGATCCGCTGGCGCGTATCGCGCTGTGGAAGGCGGGTGCCGATTTCGCCCATGGAACCGGCCATGGCGTCGGCTCCTATCTCTCGGTGCATGAGGGCCCGCAGCGGATCTCGCGCGTCTCGACCCAGGAGCTGCTGCCGGGCATGATCCTGTCCAACGAGCCGGGCTACTATCGTCCGGGAAGCTTCGGCATCCGCATCGAAAACCTGATCTATGTCCACGAGGCAGAGGCCGTCGAGGGCGGCGATCAACCGATGCTCGGTTTCGAGACACTGACCTTCGTTCCGATCGATCGCAGGCTGATCGTCGAGGATCTGTTGACACGCGACGAGTTGCGCTGGCTGGACGACTATCACCAGAAGACGCGCGACGCGTTGATGCCTCTGATCTCAGATCCGGCGCAGCGCGCCTGGCTCGAAAAGGCGACGGCGCCTTTCGGGCGCTGATCTCAGACCAGGACCTGACGCAGCACCATGACGACTACCCATCCCGCTATTAGCATCGGGATGGCCGAGAAGCGAAGGCCGACAAGCAGGGAAACCGCCATGGCGAGCTTGATGTCGATGCTGCCGGCGAAAAAGGCCGGGGCGACGAGGGTGGTCAGCACAGCCGCTGGTACGGCGTTCAGTGCGGCCTCCAGACGCGGCGGCATGGTCTTGAGACGCTTGACCAACACATATCCGCCGATCCGCGTCAGGTAGGTGGCAACCGCTGCCGAGAGGATCAGCAGAACCATGTAGGGCGTGAAAAGCGCGCTCATGACGCCTGCTCCTCCGCTACACCTTGTGTCTTCGGCGGCAGGAGGGCGGCCAGCGCCACGCCAGCAATGGCGCCGATGCTGATATGCCAGGGCGCGCCGACGAGATGCTGGGCCAGGACGGATACCGCGGCACTCACGACAACGATCGGCAGGAAATTGCTGCGCCTGCGGAAGCCAAGCACCAGCCCCATGAAATAGATCGGCAGCAGCACGTCAATGCCCCAGATCGCCGGGTCGCCGATGATCTTGCCGAGCATGCCGCCGATCGCCGACATGACGACCCAGGGGAAATAGATGACCGTGCCGAAGCCGAGATACCAGCGGAAGGTGACTTTATGGCCGGTTTCTCCGCGCGCCAGCGTTTCGGCGAACTGGGGATCGGTGAGCAGGAAGAAGCTCAGCAGCTTTTGCGGCAGGGTGAAATGGTCGACCAACGGGGTCAAAGCAGCCGAATACAGAATATGACGGAAGTTGACGGCCAGGATCGATAGAACCACGATCCAGAGCGGTACATGCTGGCCGAAGAGTTCGATGCCGACCAACTGACTGGCGCCTGCATAGACGACTGCGCTCATCAGCGTGGCTTCCGCGACCGTCTGGCCGTTGGCCACTGCGACGGCGCCGAACAGGATGGCGAAAGGGCCTGCTGAGATGATCACCGGAAGGGCCTTCAATGCACCTTCGGCGAAATCGGAGCGAGTGGCGTGTGCGGCGTTCGGCATGCGGATCTCTTTGGCTTTTGGCCTTGGCTAGCCTGTTGGCTGTCCGTGCGCAAACCAATAGGATTGATGGAACGACCATCGCGATTGATGTTTGGTGTGGTGCGGCTATCGGCAAGCGCCTGCAGGGCAGGGGAGGAAAAGATGAACGATGACAGCTTCCCGAAGGACGCGCGTGGCCGCATCGCCTTGGAACTGAAGGCGTATCTGAGTGACGAGTTCGATCTGGAGATTGGCCGCTTCGAAGCCGAAGGCCTGCTCGATGAAATGCTCAGGCTTGCGGGGCCGTATCTCTACAATGCCGGGCTTCGCGACGCCCAGGCGCTCCTGATGCGGCACGTCGATGACGTCAATGACGGTATTGACCAACTGGAGCGCAGGCCGGAAGCCTGAGGATTACTTCTTCGGTCGGACCTGGAACGTGTGCTCCGGACCGGGGAACGTCCGAGCCTTTACCTCTTCCGCATAGTCCGAAACCGCCTTGTCGATGACGTTGGCGAGTTCGGCGAAATGCTTGACGAAACGGGGCTTGAACTCGTTGAACAGGCCGAGCATGTCGTCGGAAACCAGGATCTGGCCATCGCAGGCCGGCGAGGCGCCAATGCCGATCGTGGCGGATTTGACCATGGTGGTGATCTCGCGGGCGATGGGTTCGACGGTGCCTTCGATCACCATGGCGAAAGCGCCGGCTTCATCGATGGCCTTGGCATCGCGGCGGATCTTGTCCTGTTCGGCCTCGCTGTGGCCCTTGGAGCGGTAACCACCCGAAGTGTTCACCTGTTGCGGCATCAGGCCGATATGACCGAAGACGGGAACTCCGCGCGATACCAGGAAGTCGACGGTTTCGGCCATTTCCGCGCCGCCTTCGAGCTTGACGCCGTCACAGCCGGTTTCCTTCATCAGGCGCACGGCATTGCGGAAGGCTTGTTCCTTGCTCTCCTGATAGGAGCCGAAAGGCAGGTCAACGATGACGCAGGCGCGCTTCGTGCCACGCATCACGGCCTGGCCGTGCGCGATCATCATCTCCATCGTGACGGCGACGGTCGTGTCGAGACCGTAGAGAACCATGCCGAGGCTGTCCCCGACCAGGAGCAGATCGCAGTGGGGATCCATGATCCGGGCGATGGGTGTCGTATAGGCGGTCAGCGATACGATCGGGCGGACGCCTTTCAGGGCGCCGATATCAGCCGGGGTCAGGCGTTTCTGGCGGGGTGGTGTGCTCATGTCAGGCGGCCTCCATGCCGGTGGCGGCCGCTTGGCCGATGATGCGGTTGTCGAGAAGCTTCGTCTTGCCGAAGCGAACGTAAAGAAGCACGAGCGCGTTGCCGTTGACCGTTTCGATGCGCTGCAGGGTCTGCGGATCGCGGATCGCGACGACCTCCGGTTCGGCCAAGGGTTCCGTGCGCAGGAATTCCAGGAGCTTTGCCTCCAGCATGGAGACGTTCCTGATCCCGGTCAACAGCAGGCGCTCCGCTTCTGCGAGGGTCTGCGGGACGATAACGGCGGCGGCCCGTTCCTCTTTCGACAGGTAGACATTGCGCGAGGAGCAGGCGAGGCCATCCGCCTCGCGCACCGTGGTGACCGGCACGATTCGCACCGGCTGTGCCAGATCCTCGACCATCTTCTGGATGATCGTCACCTGCTGGTAGTCCTTCTCGCCGAAATAGGCGGCATCCGGCTGAACGATGTTGAAGAGCTTGGTGACGACGGTCGCGACGCCAGCGAAGTGGCCGGGGCGCGCTTCCCCTTCCAGTTCCGCGCCGAGTTTCGGCAGGTCGACCACGGTCTGCATGGGTTCGGGATACATTTCGGCGACGGACGGCGCAAAGAGGAAATCCACGCCCGCCGCGCGCAAGAGAGATGCGTCACGCTCCAGATCGCGCGGATATTTCTCCAGGTCTTCATTCTTTCCGAACTGAAGCGGATTGACGAAGATCGACACGACGGTCACGTCGTTGTCGGCTTTCGACCGGGAAACGAGGCTGAGATGCCCCTGGTGGAGATAGCCCATCGTCGGCACGAAACCGATCGCCTGACCGTTTCGTCGGTGAATGGCGAGCTTTTCCCGCAAAGCGGCGATCGTGGTGATGATGTCCATGACCGGGTGTCCTCCCTGTCTGCTCTTGCGCTGGCCTCTAACGCGTGGCGCGAAAAAAGGCAATCGCACGGATCATTTGCAGGCCTGTCTTCAGATTCCGATTCGGGTGCTGTCGATGATCTCGACCCCGGCATGTGCCATGGCGGCGAGCGCTTCCTCGACGCCCTTTGGGTCGATGCCGCGGCAGCCGTCGGCGATGAGCCGTATCTTGGCCCCTGGCAGCATGTCGACGGCATCGAGTGCGGAGAAGTGAACGCAGTAATCCGTGGCCAGACCCATGAGGTCGAGTTCGGTGACGCCTTTTGATTTGAGATAGTCCGAAAGGCCTGTGATCGCTGCCTTGTCGTTGTCGCGGAAGGCGGAATAGCTGTCGACGGCAGGGTTCTCGCCCTTTCGCTGGACATAATCGATACGGGCTGTGTCGAGGTCGGGATGGAATTCCGCATCCGGCGTGCCCTGGATGCAGTGATCCGGCCACATCACCTGCGGCTGGCCGGACAGCACGCCCATGTCGAAGGGTTTCTTGCCAGGGTGCTGGGAGGCGAAGCTGCCGTGATTTGCCGGGTGCCAGTCCTGGGACGCGACCACGAGATCGTAGCCGCCCTTTTCGATCACCCTGTTGGCGATCGCTACGACTGCATCACCGTCTGCGACGGGAAGATTTCCGCCGGGGCAGAAGCCGTTCTGGATGTCGATCAACAACAATGCCCTGGTCATTGCATGCGCTCCCGTGTTGTGCGCCGCAAGATGGCAATGCACGGGGAAGGGATCAAGAGAAAGTTCAGAAAATTCAGCCTGGCAACGCGCTCAAACCTTGTTCCATCGTCGATGGAACAATCGGGCGCTCACCTCGTTCGACCTCAAGTCGCAGGTCCCGCATCCCGCGCCCTTCGACGCGCAGGACCATCTCGAATATTTTCCAGCAATGAATGGACTTGGTATGTTTTTGACCATCACCATCGGCATATTCGCCCTGTTAGGGCTCGTGCTCGGGGTCGGCGGAGTTCAGCTCGCCGTTCTCGGTGGCAGTTTGTACTATCTGATCGCCGGCATCGTTTTTCTCGTAACCGCGATTCTCCTTTTCCTGCGCCGTGTGGAGGCGCTCTGGCTCTACGGTGCCTTTATTCTCGGCAGCCTTGCCTGGGCGCTGTGGGAAGTGGGCCTCGACTGGTGGCAGCTCGGCCCGCGGGGCGGTCTCGTCGTCGTTCTCGGCTTATGGCTGATGTTGCCGGGCGTTCGACGTCGTCTGGGGTCTTCCCATGGCATGGGCCGTGTTGCGTCTGGCATCATGCCATTGGCGCTGCCCGTGCTGGTCGCGGTGGTGGTCGCCGGCATATCGCTCTTCACGGACCCCTATGATCGTTCCGGCAGCCTGCCGACCGACCAGGTGGCCGCAGCACCGGCGCTTGGTGGTGATGTGCCGGATGGAGACTGGCACCAGTATGGCCGCACGCCTTACGGCCAGCGATATTCGCCGCTCACCCAGATCAACACCGACAACGTCAAGGATCTTAAGGTCGCCTGGACCTATCAGACGGGCGATGTGAAGCTTCCGGAGGATGTGAACGAGACCACCTATCAGGTCACCCCTCTGAAGGTGGACGACACGCTTTACCTTTGCACACCGCATAATTGGGCGATCGCCGTTGATGCGGCAACGGGCAAGGAAAAGTGGAAGTTCGATGCCAATGTGGGTCTCAATCCTGACCGACAGCACCAGACCTGCCGCGGCGTGACCTATTACAAGGATCCGGCGGCGACTGCCGGCGCCGCGTGTGCAACCCGTGTCTACCTGCCGACGTCGGATGCCCGGTTGATCGCCCTTGATGCGGCGACCGGCAATGTCTGCGAGAATTTCGCAAATGGCGGGACCCTGCAACTCGGCCAGGGCATGCGCTACAATCCGGCGGGTTATTACTACTCGACCTCGCCGCCTGTTATCGCTGCGGGCAAGATCATCATTGGCGGTGCGGTCAACGACAACTACTCGACGCAGTCGCAGTCGGGCGTCATCCGTGCCTTCGACGTCAATACCGGTGAACTCGTCTGGAACTGGGACAGCGGCAACCCCACCCAGACCGCACCGATCGGCGAGGGAGAGACCTATACGACCAACTCACCGAACAGCTGGTCGGTGTTCTCGGTCGATGAAGAGCTTGGTCTCGTCTACATCCCGCTCGGCAATCAGGTGCCGGACCAGCTTGGCATGGGGCGCAGCGAAAGTGTCGAGAAATATTCGTCGTCCATTGTCGCCCTCGACGTGAATACCGGACAGGACCGCTGGGTCCGCCAGACCGTGCATCACGATCTCTGGGACATGGACGTTCCCGCGCAGCCGGTGTTGATCGACATCACCAACAAGGACGGCGCCGTGGTGCCGGCTCTGGTGGGGCCGACCAAGCAGGGTGACCTCTATGTGCTCGATCGCAGGAGTGGCGAGCCGATCATTCCGGTTCGCGAAATCCCGGCACCGGGTGGAGCCATTCCGGAAGACTTCACGTCTCCGACCCAGCCGATCTCGGATCTCACCTTCCGACCGCCGACGCTCACGGAAAGCAATATGTGGGGCCTGTCGATCATCGACCAGATGATGTGCCGGATTGCCTTTCACAAGTTGAACTACGAGGGCCAGTATACGCCTCCGTCGCTCAACGGAACCCTCGTCTATCCCGGCAATTTCGGCACGTTCAACTGGGGCTCTGTCGCAGTCGATCCGGAACGGCAGGTGATGTTCGGCATGCCGACCTATCTGGCGTTCACCTCCAAGCTCGTTCCCCGCGCCGATATTCCGCCGAAGGGTGAGGGCGAAAAGGGTTCCGAGCAGGGCCTCAATCGCAATGAAGGCGCTCCTTACGGTGTCATCATGGGGCCGTTCCTGTCGCCGCTCGGCATTCCGTGCCAGGCGCCGCCATGGGGCACTGTCGCCGGTGTCGATCTGCGCAGCGGAGAGATCGCCTACCAGCATCGCAACGGTACCGTCTACGACATGACGCCGCTGCCGCTGCCGTTCAAGGTCGGCGTTCCCGGCATCGGTGGCCCCATGATCACCAAGGGTGGCGTGGTCTTCCTCGGTGCTGCCGTGGACGACTATCTGCGGGCCTATGATCTGACCACGGGTGAACAGCTGTGGGAGGCCCGCCTTCCGGCAGGTGGCCAGGCGACGCCGATGACCTATGCGCTCGACAACGGCAAGCAGTATCTCGTTATGGTGGCCGGTGGTCACGGTTCGGTCGGCACCAAGCCGGGCGACTATGTGATTGCCTATACGCTGCCAGATTAAGGGAGATCTCCTCGTCCGAGGGCCACAGCACCCCCTGTCGCAAGGCAGGGGGTGTTTCCGTTTGAAGCACGTCGCGGCAATCGCGATGCCCCGGAAACGGAACATTAACCATGTGATTCTAAACACATCTCGTAACGTGAGGATGTTTCGCATGAGTAGCAAAGCCATGACCGGCCAGACCAACCCGACCATCGCCTTCTTTCCGCTTGCGAGCCGCCGGGACCTGGTGCGCCGGTCGGCCGTCGAACTCGACCGCCTGAATGGCTATGCCGCCGCCGAATTCTGGAAGGCCACCTGCCGCGGACTTGGCAACGAGCTTCTTGCGCTCGGATGCCCGGAAGACGAGATGCGCGCCGAGATCATGGATTTCCAGGCGGCCGTTCAAGTTGAGCTGATGTGGCTGCACCGCGAGGAAGCCGCTCAGGGCTGAGCTTGCATCTCCCTTCCAGCCAATAGTTCCTGTTGGCAAAACTGCTTTGCGCTTGTCCGCTCGCTTGCTGCTCCGGTAAGACAGCGCCAAACCTCCGGTCCCTTTACGAGCAGCAGTGTCTTGGCCAAACTTCATTTCATTTACGCGACCATGAATGCCGGCAAGTCGACGCTCTTGCTGCAGGCTGCCTATAACTATCAGGAACGTGGCATGCGGGTCGCGATGCTGATCAGCGATCTGGACAATCGTGCCGGGAAGGGCTTCATCGGTTCGCGGATCGGTCTGAGGGCGGAGGCGGATGCCTTTGGTCCGGAAGCCGACCTCTTCGCCGCCATCAAGGCGGACCATGATTCTTCGCCTCTCTCCTGCGTCTTCGTCGACGAGGCGCAATTCCTCACCACGGATCAGGTATGGCAGCTGTCGAGAATCGTTGACGATCTCGACTTGCCGGTCATGGCCTACGGCTTGCGCACGGATTTTCGCGGCGAACTGTTTCCGGGATCGCGCGGCTTGCTGGCCGTCGCCGATGAACTCACCGAGGCGCGTTCTATCTGCCATTGCGGACGCAAGGCGACGATGGTCGTCCGTGTTGGCGAGGACGGCAAGGCGCTGAAAGACGGGGCCCAGGTGATGATCGGTGGCAACGAAACCTATACGGCGCTGTGCCGCCGTCATTGGCAGCGCGCGTTTTCGGTGGACGAGATACACACCGAAAACTGAACTGCCGCGCACATCAGGGAAGAAATCGCCCTCAGGTCGCGATCCGCTGTCCGTTTCGAAGCTTGTGCCAAAGCAGAAGACCTGAACGCGCGAGGAAACGGCTCACCTCGAGATAGGTCCGGTACGGCAAAACCGTCAGGTATCGCCAGCGCGGCAATTTGTGCGCGTTGATATTCGCCTGGATCTGCGATTCGAATTCCGAATCCTGGCTGGCAACCAGAGGCGTGACGAAAGCCCCCTTCAGTCCCGACAGAAATTCGAGGTCAAAGGCAATGTCATAGGCGAGGCGCATCGGGACAAGGCGCTTGGTGATCCACCGCGCCGCCTTGCGGTTGATCATATAGGCACCGGAGCCTTTTTCTCGGGTCAGCGCCATCGACAGCGAACGACCGCTCGTCAATTTGCGAAAGGGAAACTTGCGGCCTCGGCTCACAGTGGTGAGCCTGAGGATATCCCAAGCATCGCTGTTCTTTGCAGCAGAATCGACCGTCTGCAGGAAGTCCGGCTGGAATGATACGTCGTCTTCGAGGATCAGGCAGAGATCGGCATCGGATGCCAGGAACCGGCGGGCGCATTCCACATGGCTGAGGTAGCAGCCGACCTCTCCGTGTTTCAGGCGCCGGCCGTGCAAAATCTTGTAGGAGAGCTCGGAGAATTCCGGGATGGGGAAGGAAAGGTTGCGGCCGATGACTGCGGGAACACGTTCTGCCGCGATGCCGACAGCTGCGGTTTCACGGTTCATCACCGCCAGGCGATCTTCAGCGCCATCCATGTTGATGAGATAAACGGCGAGCGTCGAACGGCTTTCCGGAAGGACTTGCAATCTTGTCTCCATGCACCAGAAAATGCCATGCTTTCTGAGCAATCCTGACGCCATCGTCAATAGCGGAGAGGGGCCGTCACCCCTTCTCGACGAACCCATCCAAAACGCGCTTCTGGCCGGCCCGGTCGAAATCGATCGTCAGCTTGTTGCCTTCGATCGAGGCGATGTTGCCATTGCCGAACTTCAGGTGAAAAACCCGATCTCCGACGGAGAAACGCGAGGGCTCGGTGCTCGTCGATTTCGCCACCAGTTCGCCATCGATCGTGCGGGCCTTGGGACCGCTTTCGCCATAACCGATGCGCTCGACGGAATGGCCGGAGCGGTTGCCCCAGTTGTCGCGGGTGGCATCCGTCTTGTTGGCCTGGGCACGTTTCCAGCCGGGTGTGGTGTAGTTGTTCTGGAAGGGCTCCTGCTTGTCGAAGCGGGACTGGCCGTAAGGGTTGCGGCCATAACCGCCATAGGAGGTCTCAGCTTCCGCCACTTCGACGTGGGTCGTCGGCAGTTCATCCAGAAACCGCGACGGCATGGTCGACTGCCACAGGCCGTGGATGCGGCGGTTGGAGACAAACCAGATGTGGCAGCGGCGCTTGGCGCGGGTGATCCCGACATAGGCGAGGCGACGTTCCTCTTCGAGACCCGAGCGGCCCCCTTCATCAAGCGCGCGTTGATGCGGGAAGAGGCCTTCTTCCCAGCCGGGCAGAAAGACGGTTTCGAATTCCAGGCCCTTGGCCGAATGCAGCGTCATGATCGAGACGGCATCCATGTTTTCGTTCTGCTCGACATCCATGACCAGCGAGACATGTTCCAGGAAACCGCGCAGGCTCTCGAAGGCCTCCATCGAGCGGACGAGTTCTTTCAGGTTGTCGAGACGACCCGGCGCTTCGGCCGATTTGTCGTTCTTCCACATGTCGGTATAGCCGGACTCCTCCAGAACCTGCTCGGCTAACTCGGTGTGTGGCGTGTTCTCCAGCAGTTCGCCCCAGCGGCGGAACATCATGACCACGTCGAAAAGCGCCTTGCGCGCCTTTGGCTTCAACTCGTCCGTCTCGATGATGTCGGAGGCTGCCGCCAGCATCGGAATATCGCGGGCGCGGGCATAGTCGTGCAAAGCGCGGATCGTGGTGTCGCCGAGGCCGCGTTTCGGCGTGTTGACGATGCGCTCGAAGGCCAGATCGTCGGCCGGCTGGCAGATCAGGCGGAAGTAAGCCATGGCATCGCGGATTTCCATACGCTCATAGAAGCGCGGGCCGCCGATGACGCGGTAATTGAGGCCGAGCGTGACGAAACGGTCTTCGAATTCGCGCATCTGGAAGGAGGCGCGCACCAGGATCGCCATGTTGTTCAGCGGATGCTGATTACGCTGCAACTGCTCGATTTCCTCGCCGACGGCGCGGGCCTCCTCTTCCGAGTCCCAGGCCGCGTGCACGACGACCTTTTCGTCGTTCGGGTCGACGCGATCTGTGAACAACGTTTTCCCGAGGCGGCCTTCATTGTGGGCGATCAGATAGCCAGCCGCCCCGAGAATATGTTCTGTGGAGCGGTAGTTGCGCTCCAGCTTGATTACCTTGGCGCCCGGAAAGTCCTTTTCGAAACGCAGGATGTTGTCGACCTCGGCCCCACGCCAGCCATAGATCGACTGGTCGTCGTCGCCGACGCAGCAAACGTTCTGTGGCACGCCCTGTGGGCGCTGGGCGAGCAGGCGGAGCCACATGTACTGCGCGGTGTTGGTGTCCTGATACTCGTCGACCAGGACATATTTGAAGCGCTGATGATATTCCTTCAGCACGTCCGGATTGGCCTTGAACATCCGGATCGGATGCAAGAGCAGGTCGCCGAAATCGCAGGCGTTCAGCGTCTTCAGGCGGGCCTGGTAGGCCGCATAGAGTTCGCGGCCCTTGCCGTTGGCAAAGGCGCGGGCATCGCCTTCCGGGATCTGGGCGGGGTCGAGGCCCTTGTTCTTCCAGCCGTCAATCATCTGGGCGAATTGCTTGGCCGGCCAGCGCTTGTCGTCCAGACCCTCGGCCTGGATGATCTGCTTAATCAGCCGTACGACATCGTCGGTGTCGAGGATGGTGAAATCGGAGGAGAGGCCGACCAGTTCGGCGTGGCGACGCAGGAGCTTGACGCCGATCGAGTGGAAGGTGCCGAGCCAGGGCATGCCTTCGACAGCGCCGCCGACGAGATGGCCGATGCGCTCCTTCATCTCGCGGGCGGCCTTATTTGTGAAGGTCACGGCGAGGATCTGGCTGGGATAGGCGCGGTTGGTCGCAAGGATATGGGCGATGCGGGTGGTGAGCACGCGTGTCTTGCCGGTGCCGGCACCAGCCAGAACGAGCACAGGACCATCAACCGTTTCGACGGCTTCGCGCTGTTCCGGGTTCAGGCCCGTCAGGTAATCCGGAGCGCTCGCCTGTCCGCGCGCGGCCATGGCGCGGGCTGCAATGCCCAGTCCACCCGTCGTCGGCGGGGCAGGGGCTGCTTCCTTCTTGCGCGGGGCTGGTTCCTCGTCGAAGAAGGGAATATCGTCAAAACCGTTACTCATGCGGCCCAATGTAGTGATTCGGGATCGAAAGGCCAGTGAGGGCGTTCTGGTTTTATTCCTGCGGAGACCATTCACCACCGGTTTTCGACCGCAATCCGGCGACACCGTGGCTCGCTGTCGACCGTGCGGCCAGCGGTGCAATCGATCGTCTGATCACGCGGGCGTGAATTCGCGCGAGATTACAAATCAGTAAGCTTGCCTCGAAGGCATTGCCAGACACAATCTGAGCCCCATACTCCGCCCTATCGATTGTACGATATCATCTGGAGCCTTGCATGCCGCTTTGGAAGCAACTCATCATCAGTGTTGCGCTGTTGTTTCTCGGACTATGCCTCTGGGTTTATATGTCGCCCGGCGCCGGGCGGAGCCTTGTGCAGATGGGCGTACCCGAGGGTCTCGTCGCAATGATCTCGGCCGGTGAGCCCGAGGTCCCGTCTGGGAACGGGTCGACGGCCAGGGGACAGGGGCAGGCTCAAGGGCAGGGACAGGGCCAAAGACGAGGCGGCGGCCGCGGCGATCAGAACATCCTCGTTGCGACCCAGCCGGTTGTCATGGCCGTCGTCAACGACCGGCTGAACGCGATCGGCGACGGCGAGGCGATCGATGCGGTGACCGTCATGCCGCAGGCCTCTGGCATGATTGCCGAGATCCTGGTGACCTCTGGTCAAAAGGTCAAAAAAGGTGACGTGATCGCGCGCCTCGACAGCGACGAGCAGGTGATCCTGCGCGATCAGGCGAAGGTTGCGCTGAGGAGCGCGACGGAGAAGGCGGAGTCCTACGGAAATCTGAAGAGTTTTTCCCGTCTTGAGGTTCTGGATGCGCAGATCGCGCGCGAGCAGGCCGAACTCCAGTTGACCACGGCCGAACTGAACCTCAAGCGCCGGCAGATCACGGCGCCGATTGATGGCGTGATCGGTATTGTCGGCGTGAGCGTCGGTGACAATGTGACCAATGCGAGCGCCATCGTCTCGCTCGACAATCGCTCACAGTTGCTCGTTGATTTCTGGGCGCCGGAACGTTTCGTGGCGGCGGTGAAGTCCGGCATGGCTGTGGAGGCCGCGTCGGTTGCACGGCCGGGCCAGCGCTTCTCAGGCACGATCGATGCCGTCGACAGTCGCGTCGATCCGGCCAGCCGGACCATTCGCGTCCGCGCACGGATTGACAATCCCGATGATCTCCTCCGGGCAGGCATGTCGTTTGCCGTTTCGATGAGCTTTCCCGGCGATCGATATCCGGCCGTCAACCCGCTTGCAGTTCAATGGGACGGGCAGGGGTCCTTCGTCTGGCAGATCGTCGACAACAAATCCGTGAAGACGCGTGTCCGCATCATCCAGCGCAATTCGGATCAGGTGCTGATCGATGCCCCGCTGAAGGCGGGGGATGTGGTCGCCGTTGAAGGCCTGCAGCGTGTCCGGGAGGGCGGGACCGTCGAAGTGGCGGCTGCCGGAGCCGATGCGAAGGCACCGGAGGTCGCAACGCGATGAGTGCGACAGAGACCCCTCCCGAACAGTCAGGTCGCAACTTTACCGCACTTTTCGTCCGTCGGCCGGTCCTGGCCGCCGTGCTGAATACGCTTCTGGTGGTGGCCGGCCTTGCGGCCCTGGCCGGCATCGAAGTGCGCGAACTGCCTGATGTCGATCAGCCTGTCATCACTGTCAGCACGAATTACGACGGTGCATCTGCCCAGACGATGGACCAGGAGGTGACCCGCGTCATCGAAGGTGCCGTGGCACGCGTCAGCGGGCTCAAATCCATGTCGTCGCGCTCACAGTTCGGATCCAGCCGCACGACACTTGAATTCTCCGATAGTGTCGATCTCGCCGTTGCGGCGAACGATGTGCGCGATGCGCTCGGCCGCGTCCGCAACCAGTTGCCCGATGACGTCGACGAGCCGCGCATCGTCAAGGCGGATTCGGATTCCCAGCCGATCATGCGGCTCGGCGTGACGTCCACGACGCTGTCGATGGAAGACCTGACGCTCCTGGTCGAGAACGAGATATCCGACCGTCTGGCGGCCGTTGACGGTGTCGCCGATGTCGAAATTTATGGCGATCAGGAAAAGGTCTTCCGGATCGACGTCAACCAGGCCGCCCTTGCCAGCCGCGGCCTGACTGTCGCCAACCTTTCGACTGCGCTCCAGGGAGCTTCGCTCGACGTGCCCGCCGGGTCGCTGGAATCGCTGACCCAGGATATCGTTGTGCGGGCGACGGCAAGCCTGACCTCGGTCGAGGATTTCGAGAATGTTCTCATCGGCAACCAGGTGCGGTTGCGTGACGTTGCGACGGTCACGCTTGGACCGGACGACGGTTCAACCGCTCTGCGTTCCAATGGGGTGGCTGGTGTCGGTCTGGGTGTCATCCGTCAGGCGCAGTCGAATACGCTCAGCATTTCAAGTGGCGTGCATGCCGCCGTCGCGGACCTTCAGGATGTCCTGCCAGAGGGCACCAGGATCGTTGTCAGCAGCGACGACGCGGTGTTCATCCAGGGCGCTCTGCACGAGGTGGAGCTTGCGCTCTCCCTGTCTGCGGCGATCGTGCTCGTCGTGCTCTTCCTTTTCCTGCGCGACTGGCGCGCGACGCTCATTCCAGCGCTGACCATGCCGGTGGCGCTGATCGGGACGTTGGCCGCTATCTACATGGTCGGCTTCTCGATCAACATCCTCACATTGCTCGCGATCGTTCTGGCGACAGGTCTGGTGGTCGATGATGCCATCGTCGTCCTGGAGAACATCGTCCGGCGAAGATCCGAAGGCATGGGGCCGCGCGCCGCCGCCGTTCTCGGCACGCAGGAGGTGTTCTTCGCGGTGCTCGCAACGACGGCCACACTTGCGGCCGTCTTCGTTCCGCTTTCCTTCCTGCCGGGGCAGCTTGGCGGGCTCTTCCGTGAATTCGGCTTCGTGCTCGCGTTTGCCGTTCTCTTGTCCTCCGTGACGGCACTGACGCTCTGTCCGATGATGGCCTCGCGCATGCTGCGGCAGGCCAAGGACGAGGATCACGGGATACTTGGCCGGTTCGGTGCGCGTTTCTCGTCGGTCTACCGTCGCAGCCTCGGCGCATGCCTGCGCAACCCTCTCATCGTCGTCGTGGTCGCCGTGATATTCTCGGCTGCCGCCTATGGCACCTTCACCGGTATCCGCAGCGAACTGACGCCGCGGGAAGACCGGTCCATGGTGATGATGCGGCTTTCGACGCCGCAGGGATCAAGCCTCGCCTATACGCGGGATCAGGTCCAGCGGGTCGAGGAAAAGCTGAAGCCTCTGATCGACAATGGAGAAATTCGCAACGTCTTCTCGATTTCCGGACAGGGTTCATCCAACAGCGCCTTCATGGTGCTCACGCTCGCGCCGTGGGACGAGCGGACGCGCACGCAGGACCAGATCGTGCAGGACGTGAATGCGGCTGCGGCCACAGTGCCCGCCCTGCGCGGCAACGTCTTCCAGTCGAACAGCCTTCGCATCCGCGGCGCCGGCAGCGGTCTGCAGATGGCGATCGTCGGCAGTAGTCACGAAAAGCTGACGGAGGCGGCGATCAAGATCGTCGACCAGATGGGCAATTCACCGCTGTTGCAGACGCCAAGGCTCGATAACGAGCCCACGCAGGCGCAGATTTCCGTCACCATCGACCGCGAGCGCGCGTCCGATCTCGGCGTCGACATCAACGCAATCGGAACGTCGTTGCAGGCGCTGCTCGAAGGGCGCTCGGTGACCGACGTGTTCATCGACGGCAATTCGATCCCGGTCCGGCTGGTGTCGAGCACGCAGCCGATCAACGATCCGACCGATCTCGAAAACATCTTCCTCACCACGTCCGATGGTCGCGTCGTGCCGATGTCGACCATCGCGACATTGGAAGAGAGGGCGGTGGCGCCGCAGCTCAACCGTGAGCAACAGCTGGCTTCCGTCTCCTTCTCCGCCGGTCTCAACGACGGGGTGGCCCTGGGCGATGCGGTCGAGGCCGTGAAGGCCATCGCCGAGCCGCTGCTGCCGCCGGGTTCGCGTCTGGTGCCGCTTGCGGAAGCCGCGACCCTGCAGGAGAATTCCTACGGGATGGCGCTAACCTTCGGATTTGCCATCGCCATCATCTTCCTGGTGCTGGCGGCGCAGTTCGAAAGCGTGATTTCCGGTCTGATCATCATGGCAACGGTGCCTCTGGGGCTTGCCTGCGCGGTCTTTGCGCTGGTCATCACGGGGTCGACGCTCAACGTCTACAGCCAGATCGGTCTCGTGCTTCTGGTCGGGGTCATGGCGAAGAACGGCATCCTGATCGTCGAATTCGCCAATCAGTTGCGCGACCGGGGGCAGAGCGTACGCGAGGCGATCGAAAATGCCTGCGCGATCCGCCTTCGTCCCGTGATGATGACGATGATCGCCACCGTTCTCGGCGGATTCCCGCTGGTGCTGGCGCAAGGGGCGGGTGCGGAGGCCCGCATCGCGCTCGGCTGGGTCATCGTCGGCGGGCTGGGCTTCGCGACCCTGGTGACGCTCTACATCACGCCGGTTGCTTACCTGCTCCTGGCGCGTTTCTCCAAGCCGCATGCCCATGAAGAGGCACGGTTGAAGCGCGAACTTGACGATGCCACCCTCAAGGGCGCGAACGATGCCGGAGAGCCGCCACGGATCGCCGCCGAGTGACTGCTGCGCGCGCGTCATCGCGCGCGGCGTTTCTGTCACTGGACAATGAAATGCGCCTATCCCATAGCAGGGACGCCGCAGGCGATGCGATGTCGGCAATGGAAATTTCGGGAGGTAGGGGATGGCGCGCAAGGATGTGATCGACGGCAAGCGCAACGAGGCGGGGATCGCGGCCGCGCTGCCGATCCTCAAGCAGCGTTTCGGCGACCGCTTCCAGACCGGGCAGTCTTTCCGCGAACAGCACAGCCACACGACCACCTATCTGCCGTCGCAATTGCCCGACGGAGTGGTTTTCGTCGAGCAGACCGCCGATGTGCAGGAGGTGGTGCGCATCTGTGCTGCTCACCAGGTGCCGATCGTCGCCTTCGGGACGGGGTCGTCGCTCGAAGGGCAGGTCAATGCGCCATTCGGCGGCATATCCGTCGATTTCAGCCGGATGAACAGGGTTCTTGAGGTCAATGCCGAGGATCTCGACTGCACAGTTGAGCCAGGCGTGACGCGCGAGGATCTGAATACCTATCTGCGCGATACGGGCCTTTTCTTTCCGATCGATCCCGGCGCCAATGCTTCGCTTGGTGGCATGACCGCGACCCGCGCGTCGGGCACCAATGCGGTGCGCTATGGCACGATGAAGGACAATGTGCTGGCGCTGACCGTTGTCACTGCCGATGGCGAGGAGATCCGCACCGCGCATCGGGCGCGGAAATCATCCGCCGGTTACGACCTCACCCGCCTTTTTGTCGGCTCCGAGGGCACGCTTGGTCTCATCACCTCGATCACGCTTCGACTGCAAGGCATACCGGCGAAGATCGGCGGCGGCGTCTGTGCTTTCCCAACGCTCGAAGACGCCTGCAATGCCGTGATCATGACCATTCAGATGGGCATTCCGGTGGCGCGGATCGAACTGCTCGACGAGATGCAGATCCGTGCCTGCAACGCCTATTCGAAGCTCTCTTATCCGGAGAGGCCGACGCTTTTCGTCGAATTCCACGGGACGGACGAGACGGTTGCCCTGCAGTCGCAGCAGTTTGCCGAGATCGCGGCCGAATTCGGTGCCGATGCCTTCCAGTATACGGCCAATGCCGAGGAGCGCGCGCAGCTGTGGAAGGCACGTCACAATGCCTATTGGGCGAGCCGGGCGCTGGCTCCGGAACTTGCCGCCCTGTCGACCGATGTCTGCGTGCCCATCTCGCGGCTGGCCGAATGCGTTGCCGAAACGCAGTCGGATATTCGCGAACATGGTTTTCTTGCGCCGATCGTCGGCCATGCTGGTGATGGCAATTTCCATGTGCTGCTGCTCTTCGACGACAAGGATCCGAAGGGCGTCGCGGAGGCGGAGGCCTTCCTGGAGAGACTGAACGGACGGGCTCTCGCCATGGACGGGACCTGCACCGGCGAACATGGCATCGGGCAGGGCAAGATCAGCTATCTGAGACAGGAGCTAGCCTCGGCGCTGCCGGTCATGCGGGCGATCAAGGCGAGCCTCGATCCACAGGATCTGTTCAATCCGGGCAAGATTTTTCGCGTCTGACTACAAGACCTTACGGCTTGCTACCACGGCGAATTGGGTTACCCTGCGGCCGAAATCAAGGAGTGGCATTGGTGCTCGGACGCATACTGGTAACGCTGGGCGGTCTTTTGGTGGTGGCGCTGTTTGCCGCGCTGCTGGCGCCCTTCTTCATCGACTGGACCAGCTTTCGGCAGGACTTCGAAAGCCGGGCGAGCCAGCTTCTGGGCAAGAAAGTCGTCGTGAATGGGGCGGTCAGCGCCCGCATTCTGCCCTTTCCCTCGGTGACCATGGAAGACGTGACCGTCGGCACGGATGTCGACGGTTCACCGCTTGTCCAGATCGCCCGCTTCTCGCTTGATGCAGAACTGGCGCCGTTCATGTCTGGCGAAGCGCGGATCTTCGACATGCGCATCGAGCAGCCCAAGGCGCGGATCCGGCTTCTTCCTGACGGCACTCTCGACTGGTTGCGCGGCAGCCGGCCGAGCATTCCCGCGCGGACCGTGATTCTGGAGAGGGTGTCGGTTACCGGCGGCCATGTCGAATTCATCGACGAGCAATCGGGCCGCAACCGCGTTCTGTCGGATCTCGATGCTGACATTTCCGCCCGCACGCTGGCAGGTCCCTGGTCGGTTTCCGGACGGGCATCGCTGGATGGAGAGGTTGGTGGGTTTGCCTTGACCAGCTCGGAAAGCACCAACGAGACAGTGCCGATCCGGCTGCGGATCGAACCGGATGCACGCCCCTTCGACGTGTCGCTGGAAGGTGAACTGGCGCTGCAAGATGGACGGCCGATCTACAAGGGGCAATTCCTCTCGACCTGGAAACAGGCGGAGACTGCCGCGCCTGCAGCCGGTGCTCCGACGCCTGCGCCGGGTCCACGGCTGCGCGGGGCGTTCGAGCTGACCAATGAGAGCGTCGCAATCCCGTCCTACCGCCTGGAGCTCGGTGACGTCGCCGATCCCTATGTGATCACCGGCGAGGCCAAGCTCGACACGGGGGCGAAACCGGAATTCCTGCTGACGGCCGAAGGGCAGCAGGTGGACGTCAACCGGCTCGCGGCCGATGGCAGCCGGGCGGCGAAGACGGCCCGCAACGGAACAGTGTCGCTGCAGCAGCGGCTGACCCTGCTCCTGCAAACGGCGGCCAAGATCCCCGTGCCGAACGTACCGGGACGTGCCACGCTGAAATTACCGGCGATCCTTGCAGGCGATACCGTCTTCCGCGATATTCAACTCGACGTTCGGCCGGCGGCCCCCGGCTGGACCGTCGATCGCGCCGTCGCCGTGCTTCCGGGACGCACCCAGGTGGAGGCGAGCGGGCGGCTGATGCTGACCGGTTCGCCGTCATTCGATGGCAATCTGCTGGTCGCCTCCACCCAACCATCGGGTCTTGCCACCTGGATCTCCGGCAAGGTGGATCCGGCAATCCGGCAACTCCGCTCTGCCGGGTTTTCGGCGACCGTGAACCTGACCCCCGAACTTCAGCGCTTCGAAAAGCTGGAGCTTGCCGTCGGCGATGAGCCGCTGAATGGCCGCCTGGAGCGGGAATCGCGTTCGGGCGTGGCACCGAGCCTGTCGGTCGATCTCACAGGTGCCGGCCTCGATCTCGACGCGGCGCGCGCCATTGCTGCTCTGGTCATCGGTGAAGATGCCGAGCGCAATCTGCTGGCCGAGCGGATCGCCGCCCGGCTGAAGCTCGGCCGACTGACGGCTTTCGGGGTCGATATCGGCGATGTCGACAGCATTGTCAGCTATGAAGGCGACCGGCTTTCGGTCGAGCGTATGAAGCTCGGCAACGTCGCCGGCGCGTCGCTCGACATTGCCGGTGCCGTAGCCCTGTCTGCGGGCGTCTTTGACGGCGAGGGGCGGGTATCGCTGCGTTCGAAGGATCCATCCGCGTTCCTGGCGCTGCTCGACCAGCGGTTTCCCGGACGCCCCGTGCTTAAGCGTTTGGCTGAGAGCGCCGACTGGTATGCGGATACCGATATCTCGGCCGATATCGCCCTCGACGGAGGCGGCAGTGTGCGGGTGAGCGGTGGCGGCCGGACCGATGGCAGCCGGGCAACTTTCACGGTCAGCGCACCGACCCTGGCTGCACTAACGAGCGGCGAAGGACGCAGCATCGAAGCGAGCCTGGAAAACGACGAAGCGCAGATCCTGATGGGCCAGGCGGGGCTTGCGCCGCTTCCGTGGACGATCGGCGAAGGTGGACGCCTGGGACTGGTCCTCAAGGGTGGGGATTCCCGGACTGCCGATGCCGAGATCCGCTTCGATGGCGCACGCACCAGTCTGTCCGCGACCGGCAGGCTGACCGGCGTTGACGGCCCGCATCTTCTGGACGGCGCGTGGGATGCCTCCGTCGAGAGCGCGGATATCGGACCCTACCTGATGGCGCTCGGGGTCAGTCTGCCCGCCGCCGAATCCGGGGTTCCGACCAAGGCGACGGCGCAGTTCGGACTTTCCGAAGGGCAGGTGACGATCGATGATCTCACCTCGACCGTAGCGGGCCAGGCGGTCAGCGGGCGTGGCACGCTCGATCTGCGTGGCGTCGTGCCAATGGCGAAGGCAACGGTGTCGCTCGACAGCCTCGACCTGGAATGGCTGGCCGAGACGATGCTCGGGCCGGTGCGCGAGCCGGCCTCAGGCGCGCTTGCTGCGACACCGCTTGCGAAGAGCATGGTGACTGCCGATCTCGATCTCGACCTTAAGGCAAAGCAGGTCTGGCCGGGTATCGGCGAGGCGATGACTGATGTTGCCGCGAAGCTGACGGCCAGATCCGGTGAACTGACACTCGACGAGGCCAGAGGTTCCTGGCTTGGCGGCACCATGACCGGACGGTTGTCGCTCGCCAACACCGATGGAAATGGATTTCTGCAATCGCGCCTCGACGTGAAGGGAGCCGATCTCGGTCGCAGCCTGAATGCGCTGCGGCTGGAACGTGGCCTCGATCCGGCGACAGCCTTGTCCGGCTCTTATGACATGACCTTTGTGGGCGAGGGGGGCGGGGCCAGCGTTGCCGAGCTGATCGGCGGCGCGAGCGGGTCGGGCGAGCTTGCCCTGCCGCGCCTGTCAATCCGCGATCTGGATCTTGCCATCCTGCCGCGCCTCGTTGCCCAGGCGGATGCACTCGGCACCGAGTTGGACCAGGACAAGGTGCGAGGCATGACCGACGCATTGTTGTTCCAGGGAGAGACGGTGGTCGAGGGGCTGAAGCTTCCCTTTGCATTGTCCGATCATACGATCCGGGTGCAAAATGCGGTTGCCCAGACAAACCCTGCGTCGCTGGATGGCAGCGCAAGACTCGACCTGGACAATGGGACGCTGGAGGGCGAAATCGGTGTGGCGCTCGCAGCTGGAGATCTCGCCATGGAAGGGGCTGCGCCCAATCTGCGGCTTCTGCTGCAAGGGGCGGCTCTTTCGCCGGAGCGTGTGCTCGACGTTACGGAACTCACCAATTTCCTCTCGCTGCGCGCCTTCGAGACGGAACGCCGACGGGTGGAGGCGCTTCAATCGAGCGTGCTGGAGAAGCAGAGACTGAGGCGGGAGGCAGCACTTGCCCGTTCGAGGGCCGAAGAGCGGGCTCGTCTTGAGGAAGAAGCGCGGCAGCGCGCCGAGGCGGAGCGATTGCAACAGGAGGAACCGCCGGCCGATCCCGCGACAGCGGACGATGCGGGTGCCGTCGCGCCATCGGGTCCGACGACAGAAAGCGTGCCAGCGTCGCCGCTTCTGCCCGTTCCACAGCAGGAACGGGTCGTGCGCCAACCGCTGCCGGGCATGACCTTTGAGGGGCTGCCAGGTGTGCGGTGAAGGCCGCCTAACTCTGTGATGTGGGGACTTCCGTTGCCTCCTGCACCTTGATCTGCTTGAGCTGGGCCAGCACATAAAGCCGCAGGGCCGAAGAGAGATTGGCTCCTGAGGGGCGGTTTTCATCGACTTCCGCGATAAGGGCGGCAAAGCTGATGCCGCGCCGCGTGGCAATCTCTCTCAGTTCGGCGAGAAAATCATCTTCGACGGAAAAGCTCGTGCGGTGGCCATGAAGGGTGATCGAGCGTTTGCGGATCATGAACGCGGGGCCTCTCGCATCTTCAGGGCGCGGAAGACATGCGCCGGACGGGCGGTGTGGCTAGTCTTCGCTGGGCTGTTCGATGCGTCCCTGGTCGAGCTGCCGGGCAGCCTTTTCGTTCAGGGTGCGGGTCAGGTTTTTTTCCGCCTTGGTCCGGCCGTGGGTAAGGCGGTTCTGCTCGGCGATCGCCTCACGTTCGGCGCGCGCCTTGGTCTTGCGGAACTGACGGAGATTGACGATGTCTGCGGCCATGTCTGTCGTTCCAGGTCAAAGAGAGCCGGCCCTGGGGCCGGCTTCGGATTCCGTTACTGCTTCTTGCGGAAAGCGTCGAGCGAGACGACGGAGCCTTCCTTCTTCTCGTCCGAGGCCGCAGCTTCGGTCTCTTCGACCTTGGCGGACACATCGAGCGGATAGGCGGTAATCTCCGCGTCGTTTTCATCTTCATCGGCCAGCGGCACATCGAATTCGAGTTCGAAGTTGACCGAAGGATCATAGAAGCCGCGGATGGCGTTGAACGGAATAACCAGCTTTTCGGGCGTGTCGGAGAAGGAGAGGCCGATCTCGAACAGGCTGTCGGTGACCTTGAGTTCCCAGAACTGGTGCTGGATGACGATGGTCATCTGCTCGGCATACTTGGCCTTCAGATGCTGGGAGATTCGCACGCCCGGAGCGCCGGTCAGGAAGGTGATGAAGAAATGATGGTCGCCCGGAAGACGGCCGGTGGCAGCAACTTCGGTCAAAACCTTGCGGATGACACTTCTCAGCGCGTCCTGGGCCAGAATGTCGTAGCGAATGTGGTCGTGCCCCATCAGATCCTGTCTTTCCTTCTCATGCCGTTTCGACGGCTATATGCCACGGCGCGTCGGTATCGAAAAGCCCCGTCACGCGAAAGCGCTTCGCCACAGGATACATCATTTCAGCGCGTTCGGGTAGGCGCGCGACACCGGGTAATATCAGGAGCAACGAAAAGGCACAGGAGGGAGATTAGGTGAAGGCTTCTGTTGCCAGGTGCCTTCGGACCCCGCCTCAAGGGGCTAACCTAGAGGACTTGGTTCGGATTTCCCGCACCGCCATTAGGCAGCGAGAGCATAACCCTTAGCGTTGTTGTCGTTTGCAACTACACTTGTGACCCGATAACGGCGGTATCATGCCGAGCAAAAGTTCGATCTTTACGCCCTTGTCGATCCTATTTCGCCCCCATCAAAAGCCGGTCTGACTTCAAATCAGATCCGACCGGTTTTTGGTGGAGGCGCCGGGTACCGCCCCCGGGTCCAATAGGTTTATTACACCGACCGTTTATTGCCATAGCCGGAGCAAGCCCCGGCACGAGTGATATAGGTGTTTCCACGGCGGTTGGAAAGAGGGCCCGGTCAACTATCGCGCGCCGCACCGGGCCTCAGTTGTGTCAGCGGCACTGATTGCTGAAGACGATGTAGTCGCCGGTCTGATCGCTGAAATATTTGATCACGTATCCCTTCTTGCCGCTGTCGCCGACCGGCACGCGGCAGCGCAGGCCCCATTGCGGCGTCTGGCGGCAGGCTTCGACCAGGAAACACTGGCCGACTTCGAGCTTTCCGATGACGGTGCTCTTCATGTCTTCCCCGGCTCGGATGTTCAGCTGATTGAGCGCCTGAACGCGCACCGGACCGTTGCCGGTAAAGGGCGGGACGAGGTCGGTTGCCTCGGCGCAGCGATCATTGTCGTAGCGGCGGCGGCAGTTTTCACGCTGCCCGGGGGCTGCAGCCGGCGGCTGGGCCAGGCGTGGTGCGCCGATCCTTTGGCCGCTTGCCGGCTTCAGCGTCACGAGGCTCCCGTCATTCAATTGTCCGACGAGAACGCCTCTGCTCGGCCGCAGTGTCGCGATCGGGAAATTGTTGGTGCCGAGAATGCTCAGTCCTGTGCCATTCGGGGCCCAGGCCCAAGCGAAGGACATGGGGCCGACACAGGTATAGGTGGTCGCTTTCAACTGGCCGCCCATGGCCTGGCCGGAGAGGTTGATGCTGCAGGCGCCGAGCGGACCGCCCTCGACGGTCCAGTTTCCGACGAAATCCTGCGGTGCCTGAGCCTGTGCCGGATTGATACCTAAAAGCAGACTGAGGCCTGACATCAGTATTGCGGCTATGGTGGGCGCTTTCATCGTTCCGATCCCTCGTGTTCGCGGCCGTCTGGCTTGCCTTTCATCGGAGAGGCGGGAGGGAGTCGGCTAGTCCAAACTCTGCCGGTATTCTCGAAGCGGGAAAAGGTCGGCTGCAACGGTCGGAAGGGGAAAACGCGGAAAGCCCGCTTGGTTCGGGGGGGCGAAGGCGTTAGACTGCGTCATACTCCATGACTCGCCAGGGACCCATGCACCAGTATCACGACCTCCTTCGCCACGTGCTGGAGACCGGCAGCGATCGCGGTGATCGCACCGGTACCGGAACGCGTTCCGTCTTCGGATACCAGATGCGCTTCGATCTCGCCGATGGCTTCCCGGTCGTGACGACGAAGAAGCTGCATCTGCGCTCGATCATTCACGAACTGCTGTGGTTCCTGAAAGGCGAAACCAATATCGGCTATCTGCGCGAAAACGGCGTGACCATCTGGGACGAATGGGCCGATGAAGACGGCAATCTCGGGCCGGTCTACGGTGCACAATGGCGGTCGTGGCCCGATTATGACGGCGGGCATATCGACCAGATCGCGCGCCTCATCGAGGGTATCAAGACCAACCCCAATTCTCGCCGGCATATCGTCTCGGCCTGGAACCCCGCGCTTGTCGACGAGATGGCTCTGCCGCCATGCCATTGCCTCTTCCAGTTTTACGTTGCGGACGGGCGGCTCTCCTGCCAGCTCTACCAGCGCTCGGCCGACATTTTTCTCGGTGTGCCATTCAACATCGCCTCTTATGCGCTCCTCACCCTGATGGTGGCGCAGGTCACAGGCCTGGAGCCGGGTGACTTCATCCATACGCTGGGCGATGCGCACCTCTATGCAAACCACTTCGATCAGGCCAACCTACAGCTCTCGCGGACTCCGAAGGCGCTGCCGGTGATGAAGCTCAATCCTGAGGTCCGGGATATCTTCTCTTTTGCCTATGACGACTTCACCCTGATTGGCTACGAAGCCGATGCCAGCATCAAGGCGCCGATTGCCGTGTAGGCGAAGGGCGAATGCCTCATGACCGATATCAAGACCCTGATCATCGTCGCCGTCTCTCGCAACGGCGTCATCGGGCGCGACGGTGATATGCCCTGGCGGCTGTCGACCGATCTCAAGCGCTTCAAGGCGCTGAGCATGGGCAAGCCGCTTTTGATGGGGCGCAAGACATTTGAATCCGTCGGTTCCAAGCCGCTGCCGGGCCGTCCGCATGTGATCGTCAGCCGCAGTGCTACTGTCGACATGCCAGGCGTCGAGATGGCAGCGACCGTCGACGAGGCCCTGGCCCGGGCGAAAGCGCTGGCGCGGGAGACGGGCGCGGATGCCATCTGCATCGCCGGCGGCGGGGAGATCTATCGCCAGACGATCGCATTGGCCGACGAGCTGCATGTGACCCATGTCGAGACGGATCTCGACGGCGATACGCATTTCCCTGCGATCGATCCCGAAATCTTCGAATTGGTCGAGGAAACCGCAGTTCCGTCCGGGGATAAGGACAATTACCCGACGCGGTACGCGATATACCGTCGCAGGGCGGGTCGATAACGGAAAATTTGCCCTGTCTTCGGAAGAAGTTGGCCGGTTCGCGTTGAAAGGCCGGGCTGCGATACCTATAACGCTCTGGAACCTTTCGTGATGCGGCTCTCAACCGTCGCGACCGCAAGGACTTGGGAGCGATTTACAGCAAAGAGGTATGAATGCCCTGGAGCAATCAGAACGGCGGCGGCGGTCCTTGGGGCGGCGGTGGCGGCGGTAACAATCAGGGCCCCTGGGGGCAGGGGCCGAACCGGCCGCGTGGCGGCGGCGGTGGCGGCAATCAGCCCCCGGATCTCGAGGATCTGATCCGACGCGGTCAGGATCGCTTGAAGAACGTCGTACCCGGCGGCTTCAACGGCGGTGCCTTCGTGATCATTGGCCTCGTGCTCATCGCCTTCTGGGCGATCCAGGCCATCTATACGGTTCAGCCGGACGAACGCGGTGTCGAACTGCGCTTCGGCAAGCCGAAGGACGAAGTGTCGATGCCCGGCCTTCACTTCCATCTCTGGCCGATTGAACAGGTCGAGATCGTCAAGGTGACGGAACAGCAGCAGAATGTCGGCAGTCGCGCCACTTCCAACAATCCTGGTGCCGGCCTGATGCTGAGCGGCGACCAGAACATTGTCAGCGTGCAGTTCTCGGTCCTGTTCACGGTCTCGGACCCGCAAGCCTATCTCTTCAACCTCGAAGATCCCTCGCAGACGCTGCAGCAGGTTGCCGAAAGCGCCATGCGTGAAGTCGTCGGTCGCCGTCCGGCGCAGGACGTCTTCCGTGACAACCGCGAAGACATCTCGACCCAGGTGCGCGATATCATCCAGGGCACGATGGACAATTATGGTGCCGGTATTGCGATCAATGCCGTGCCGATCGAAGACGCCGCACCGCCGCGGGAAGTGGCCGAGGCTTTCGAAGAAGTCCAGCGCGCACAGCAGGACGAGGACCGTTTCGTCGAGGAAGCCAACCAATACGCCAACCAGCGTCTCGGTCAGGCTCGCGGTCAGTCGGCACAGATCCGCGAAGAGGCGGCTGCCTACAAGGATCAGGTCGTCAAGGAAGCCGAAGGTGAGGCCCAGCGCTTCGTCTCGATCTATGACGAATACGTCAAGGCACCGGATGTGACCCGCCAGCGGATCTATCTGGAAACCATGGAGAATGTCCTGCGCAATTCGAACAAGGTGATCATCGACGAGAAGCAGGGCGTCGTGCCGTATCTGCCGCTCAACGAAATCACGCGCCAGCCGGGCAATCAGGCGGGCAACCAGCCTGGCGGCCAGTCCGCAACGGGAGGCAACTGATATGGCCAATCGTTTGCCCTATTTCGTCGCGGCCATCGCGGTCGTCCTGTTCTTCGGCTACTCGTCGATCTTCGTGGTCAACGAACGCGAACAGGCCATTGTCCTGCGTTTCGGTCAGATCCAAGACGTCAAGACAGAGCCTGGTCTTTACCTGAAGCTGCCGTTTGCCTTCATGGACGCCGACCGCGTTCAGTATATCGAGGACCGGGCCCTGCGCTTCGACCTCGACAATATCCGCGTGCAGGTTCGTGGCGGTGCCTTCTACGAGGTCGACGCCTTCGCCGTCTACCGGATCAACGACGCGCGGCGTTTCCGCGAAACGGTGTCCGGTGATCGGGAAGCGGCTGAATCGCGCTTGCGCACCCGTCTCGATGCCGCTCTTCGCCGCGTCTACGGTCTGCGCAACTTCGATGCGGCCCTGTCGGAAGAGCGTGGTTCGATGATGTCGGATGTGCGGAACGACCTACAGGCAGCGGCGGGAAGCCTCGGCCTGCAGGTCACCGATGTGCGTATTCGCCGGACTGACCTGACGCAGGAAGTCTCGCAACAGACCTTCCAGCGCATGAAGGCCGAGCGTCTCGCCGAAGCCGAACTGATCCGCGCGCGTGGTAACGAAGAAAGCCAGCGTCGCCGGGCTATTGCCGACCGCCAGGTCGTCGAACTCCAGGCGGAAGCGCAGCGCGATTCGGAAATCCTTCGCGGTGAGGGCGATGCCGAACGCAACCGCATCTTCGCCGATGCCTTCCAGCGTGACCCGGCATTCTTCGCATTCTACCGGTCGATGCGTGCCTATGTCGCCTCGATGAGCAACCAGGGCACGACCATGGTTCTGTCACCCGATTCGGACTTCTTCCGCTTCTTCAACAGTGGCGTCGGCCGAAGCGATGCGCCGGGTGCAGCAGCCCCTGGCCCGGCGGCTCCTCCCGTTGCGACAGATGCTCCGGCGGCGCCGGCAGCCAATTGACGTAACGGAAGTTCGACACACTGCCGTTACGGACATCAGGAGGGTCGGCCCATGGGCCGGCCCTTTCTCGTTTTTGATCCCGCCGATGCCGAGGCGCACTGTGACTGATGTTGCCCTCGAACCGGGAATCGTGTGGTAGCTGTCTTATCGACAAGATCTGGTCGCATGTTGCGGCTATGCCGGTTCCGGGAAATGTGATTTTCCGTTTGCCCGTTCCGCCCTATGTTCAACGTCGCCATGACACTCCCAGCGAGGAAGCCGATGACACACCCCGCCCGCACATCACGAAAGATCCTGCCGGCGCTTCTGGTCGGAAGCGCCCTTGTGATGGGGGGTGCCGGCGCTCCGTCACCGGTCGAAGCCCGCGGACCGGAGTCGGTTGCAGATCTGGCGTCCGGTCTGCTCGGCGCCGTGGTCAATATCTCGACCTCGCAGAGCGTCAAGGAAGAGGGGGAAGGGCCGCTGCCCCAGGTGCCGGAAGGCTCGCCTTTCCAGGAACTGTTCGACGATTTCTACAAGAACGGCGAGCAAGGCGACAGCAACAGCAAGGTGAACTCGCTCGGTTCCGGCTTCGTCATCGATCCCAAGGGCTTTATCGTGACGAACAACCACGTCATTGAAAATGCCGATGATATCGAAGTGATTTTTTCCGACGGCTCGAAGCTCAAGGCCAAGCTGATCGGGACGGATACAAAGACAGACCTGTCCGTTCTCAAGGTCGAGCCGACGCAGCCGCTCACCGCCGTCAAGTTCGGCGATTCGCGCAAGCTGCGCATCGGTGACTGGGTCATGGCGATCGGCAACCCGTTCGGGCTTGGCGGCTCGGTGACGCTCGGCATCGTCTCGGCGAGCGGCCGCAATATCAATGCGGGGCCCTATGACAATTTCATCCAGACCGATGCCGCGATCAACAAGGGCAATTCTGGCGGCCCGTTGTTCAACATGGATGGCGAGGTGATCGGCATCAACACGGCGATCATTTCGCCGAGCGGCGGCTCGATCGGTATCGGCTTCTCCGTGCCGACGGAACTTGCCGAAAACATTGTCAAGCAGCTGATCGAGTTCGGCGAGACGCGACGCGGCTGGCTCGGCGTCCGCATCCAGCCCGTCTCGGACGAGGTGGCCGAAAGCCTCAAGATCGGCCGCGCGCGGGGTGCGCTCATCAGCGGTATCGTCGAAGGGGGCCCGGTCGCCAAAGGGCCGATCCTCGTCGGCGACATCGTCGTCAGCTTCAACGGTCGCGCCATTACCGAGACGCGTGACCTGACACGCATGGTGGCGGAGAGCCCTATTGGCGAACCGCTTGACGTTGTCATCCTGCGTGACGGGAAGGAACAGACCGTCAAGGTGACGCTGGGCCTGCTTGAAGACGACGACGTGGCCAGTGAAGATGACGGGTCGCCGGACCAGACCATCGAGCCGGATGAAGAGGGTGAAGATCCCGGCGCTGACGATCAGGCGCAGCAGGCGCCCGACGCGGGCGAGGGTGAGGGCGAGCAGGCATCGCCTGACGCTGCGCCACAGGCCGCACCTGTTACAGAAGGCCTGATCGGTGTGGAACTTGCGCCCCTGGACGATGCACAGCGCAGTTCATTTGGGATTGCGAAGGGCGTCGAAGGTGTCCTGATCACGCGCGTTCTGCCGGGATCGAAGGCCGAAGGCAAAGGTCTCAAGCCGGGCGATGTGATTGTCGAGGTCGCACAGGAGTTCATGCGCACACCCCAGCAGGTGGCCGAGAAGCTGACCAAGATCAAGAGCGAAGGCCGTCGCAGCGGTTATCTCATGATCGCCGACAAGGAAGGCAATCTGCGCCTGATCGCCGTTCCGCTCGAATAGGCGTCAGGCGTAGCGCCGCTCGCTATCCGCATCGTTTGTCGCGAGAAACGCGGTGAAGGCTTCGGCCGACATGGGCTTCGCCACCAGATAACCCTGAATTTCGCAACAGCCGAGCTGGCGCAACATGGTCAGCTGACTCTGCGTTTCGACGCCTTCCGCAGCCACGCTCATGCGGAGGTCCTTGGCCAACCGGATGACCGATTCGACGATCGCGCGGCCGTCATCGTTCGTTTCCATGTCCGAGATGAAGGACTGGTCAATCTTCAACTTGTCGAAGCGGAAGCGCCGCAGGTAGCTCAACGAAGAAAAGCCGGTGCCGAAGTCGTCGAGCGCGATGCGTACGCCCAGCTTGCCGAGCGTCTTGAGTGTGTGTTCGACACCCGGTGTCGAGTTCATCAAAAGGCTTTCGGTCACCTCGAGCTCAAGGCGTCCCGGGCGCATGGCGTTGGCCTTCAATGCGTTTTCGACCATCGGAACCAGGCCGGGGCTGAGAAACTGGCGGGACGAGAGATTGACGGCCACCCGAACATGGTCCGGCCAGTCTTTGGAAATCCGGATGGCTTCGCGCAGCACCCAGGCGCCAATGCTGGTGATCAGGCCGGTTTCTTCCGCGATCGGAATGAACTCTGCCGGGCTGATCGGCCCGAGCCTCGTGTGGTTCCAGCGCAGAAGGGCTTCGGCGCAGACGACGGTGCCGCTTTGCGCATCAATCAAGGGCTGGAAGGAGAGATCAAGCGTGCCGAGGCTCACGGCGAGCGCCAGTTCCTGTTCGATCAGGTTGCGACGGCGGGCCGTGGCATCGAGCGACGAGTCGAAGTAGCGGAAGCGATTGCGGCCATCTGCCTTGGCGCGGTAGAGGGCGAGATCGGCATTGCGCATCAGCTGGTCCGGGCATGTGCCATCCAAAGGGGCACAGGCGAGCCCGATGCTGACGCCGACATGGGCGGTTCCCGATCTGAGGTGGAAGGGCTGGCCCAGCCGCTTGATGATCCGCGCTGCAAGGTTGCCAGCACTTTTGGGGTCGTCGCCGGACATGTGCAGGATGACGAATTCATCGCCGCCCAACCGTGCGAGCGTGTCGCTTTCGCCGCACATCTGCTGCAGCAAACCGGCCACTTCGCGCAGCAGTTCGTCGCCACCGGCATGGCCGTGGTTGTCGTTGACCTGCTTGAACCGATCGAGGTCGAGCAGGAGGAGCGAGAAGCCGTCGCCGAAGCGCTCCAGACGCGAGACGGCGCGGGCCAGATCCTCGTTGAGCAAGACGCGGTTGCCGACATCGGTCAGAGGATCATGGCGCGCCATATGTTCGATGCGAAGGCGGGTCTGGCGGTTGGCAGTAACGTCACGGCCGACCCCACGATAACCGACGAACCGACCGCTCTCGTCGTGAATGGCTTTTGCCGTGAGGGACCAGATGCCGAGCTCGCCGGCCTGTTCGATGCAGATATCCACGTCGCGGAAGGATTGGCGTGCCTCGAGCTTTCTGCGGAAGCTGTCGCGGTCGCCGATCTGTTCGATCTCGGCCATGAAATGGGTGGCAAAGGGAATGGCGTCGACCATCAGCTTGCCGACGATCAGGCTGTCCGGTGTCGCCAACTGTTCGCAGAAGCGGCTCGATGCCCGCTCCAGGCGCAGATCCTCGTCCGCCCCCCACAGCCAGTCGGCCGTGTTCTCTTCGAAGTCGTTGAGAAGCAGGTTGATCACGTCGCGCTGTTCGTCCGCCGCCATCTTGGCGCGAACCTTTTCGGTGAGGCTGGCACAAACGGCTAGGGATGACCGGATGATGATGGCCGCGAAGATGACGTAGAGCGAGAAGAGATAGACGCCGACCATCGAGTTGTCGCCGGCAAGTGCGATGGTGGCGCCAAGGCCCATCATGCCGCAGAAGGCGAGAGAGGCCGGCGGGATCGTGGCCAATGCGAAACCGCCACCGCCCGCCATGCCGACCGTCAGCGCGATCAGCACCATGCGTTGGGTCTCCGTCGCATCTGCATAGGCCACGACGACGAGCGATGCCCAGAGGCCGCTGAGCACCATTGCGTTGAGAACGGCCTTGCGAGTTCCACGGACGCTGGCGCGCTCGGGCGAGGGGCGCATGCGTGCATGCCACCAGACAATACTTGTGTATGCCGCGATGGCGATCAGGGAGCCGCAGATCAGATTGACGGCCAAGGCGGAAGGACTATCCCAGAACGCAAGCGCTGCCAGCGAAGCGTTTCCGATATTCGCAGCCATCATCCAGGGCGTGTTCTTGCCGACGATCGACAGACGGACGGCACGAATGAGCGGCGCTTCCTCCGCTGTCTGGCCGCCTTCACCCAGGCGCCAGAAGCGGTCGATCCACGAGGCCCCTGGGGCTGCCGAATGCACCGTAAGAAGATCTGTCATGCCACAACTCTAGGCATAACGCTTTAAGGTCACGTAAATTGCTGAATTAGTCTTGTCTGTAATTTGCAGAATTGCCGGCTTTAGTTTGCTTTCAGGCAATAAAGAACGTGATTTTTCAGATGCGGATGGGTGTCCGGGACCGACGGGTGGTTGAAATCGCGTCCTGCCACCCGCTCCATTCCAAGTCTTTCCATGACCGCAATCGAACGGTGGTTGCCCTCGACCGCGAAAGCGTAGATTTCGTCCAGGCCTCTCTTCTTGAAGCCGAGATCGAGGAGAGCCCGCGCGGCTTCCGTCACGTAACCTTGCCCCCAGAAGCGTGTCGCGAGCCGCCAGCCGATCTCCACGGCGCCTTCCGGGAGAACGCCAGGCAGGCCCACCCTGGAGATCCCGCAAAAGCCCATGGCTTCGTCGGTCTGACGGTCGGCCACGGCAAAGAAGCCGTAGCCGGTGTCATCGATCATCGCCTTCAGCCGATTCATCAGCTCATCGCATTCGGCATGGCTGCGGCGCATGGGGAAGAACTCCATGACCTTTTCATCGCGGTTGATCTCGCGAAACAGGTCCCGGTCTTCATTCCGCCAGTTGCGCAGTGTCAGGCGTTCGGTCTGCAGGATGATGGTCATGGACGGATGGAAGGGTGCTGGATGTCGGACTTGCGGTAACCCTGGAGATAGAGGAGGGCAGTCAGGTCCGAATGGTCGATGCGGATCTTGGCTTCAGCCGCGACGGCCGGCTTGGCGTGCAGGGCGACGCCGGAGCCTGCGATGCCGAGCATGCCCAGATCGTTGGCGCCATCGCCGACGGCAAGTGCGTCTTCCGGGCTAACCCCGAGGGTTTGTGCGATATCGATAAGCGAATCGACTTTCGCCTGGCGGCCGAGAATCGGTTCGGCGACTTCGCCGGTCAGGATGCCGTTGTCCTCGATGAGGATATTGGCGCGGTTCTCGTCGAAGCCGAGAACGGCAGCGATGCGAGAGGTGAAGACGGTGAAGCCGCCGGAAATGAGGGCGGTGTATCCGCCGCGTGCCTTCATCGTGGCGATCAATTCGAGGCCGCCGGGGGTCAGCGTTATGCGTTTGGCGATCACCTCGTCGACAACCGAGATCGGCAGCCCTTTGAGGAGGGCGACGCGTTCCCGAAGCGCGGGTTCGAAAGCGATCTCTCCGTTCATGGCACGCGCCGTGATGGCCGAGACCTTGTCCTTCAAACCCACTTCGGCCGCGAGTTCATCGATGCATTCCTGGCCGATCATGGTCGAATCCATGTCGGCGATCAGGAAGCGTTTGCGGCGCGTCTCAGAGACTTGGACCGCGACATCGACGGGCAGACCCGCAATCGCTTCACGCAGGTGCGCTTCGGCTGCGAGCGGGTCCGTACCGTCTGTCAGCGGAATGTCGCAGGCGACGCCATCGGCGAGCCAGTAGAGCCGTGAGGAGCGCACGGCATCCGCGGCCTTCTCGGCGACCTCGGGAGAAAGAATGGGATTTGACGGATTGGCGACAAGCGTGGCAACGAAGGCCATGATGCAAGATCCTGGAAAGACGACAGAGGCCATCCTGATAACCGGGCCGACCGCCAGCGGCAAGTCCGCACTGGCGATCGCCTTCGCGCGGCGGCACGGCGGCGTGGTGGTCAATGCCGACAGCATGCAGGTCTATGACACGCTGAGGGTGGTGACCGCGCGGCCCGACGAGAGCGAGATGGGGGATGTCCCGCACCGTCTCTATGGCCATGTGCCTGCCGGCGCTTCCTATTCCACCGGCGACTGGTTGCGTGACATGGCCGAGTTGCTCACCGAATTGAAGACGCAAGGCCGCCTGCCGGTCGTTGTCGGCGGCACGGGCCTCTATTTCAAGGCGTTGACCGGTGGCCTGTCGGACATGCCTGTTATCCCGGAGGACGTGCGGGCAGGATTGCGCGCGCGTCTGATCGACGAAGGGCCGGAGGTTCTGCATACGGAACTTGCGGCACAGGATCCGGCGGTGGCTGCGGGACTGCAGCAGAAGGATGGGCAAAGGATTGTCCGGGCTCTGGAGGTTCTTGCCGTCACCGGGCAGTCGATTTCGTTTTACCATCGCCAGTCTGGTCCGGTGCTCGTTGATCCGGAGCGGGCCATGAAATTTGTCGTATTGCCCGAGCGGAAGCTCCTGCATGAACGCATCGATCGGCGTTTTGCGCAGATGATGGAGCAGGGCGCAGTGGATGAGGTGAGGGCGCTACTTGCGCTGGACCTGCCACAGCAAGCCCCTGTCATGAAGGCGATCGGCGTGTCGCAGATCGCTGCGATGGTGTCTGGAGAGATGTCGCGCGACCAGGTGATCGAAAAGGCATCGGCCGCCACACGGCAATATGCGAAGCGCCAGATGACCTGGTTCCGCAACCAGATGGACGAGACCTGGCAGCGGATCGACCCGGTGACCTACCGGATCGACTGATCGCCCCGTTCAGTCGCGCTTGTAAAGACTCGAAAGCGGCTTCTTCAGAATGCTCTCGCGCAGGGAAGAGCCGCCGCCTTCGCGCCGAAGCGATGCCGTGCCGAAGGCGGTATTTCCAGCGTCACCTTCCAGAGCAGGAACAGGGTCGGCCCGTCTCAGCGTATCTCCCGTGCCTGCGCGCGGCAGCATGTCCGGCCGGTAGGGTTCGATTGCCGGTGTCTGCGCCGCCGACAGGCTCTCGCGCAGCAAGGGCGCCTGATACTCTGTTCTGGCAGGTGCCGAGACCGCTGCGGGGGCGGCCGAGAAGCGGCTTGGCAGTTCGTCATCCATCATATCGTCGTCGAAGTCTTCGTCGTCGTAGATGCCTTCGGGTGCCATGGGTACGTCGACCCTGGTCATGCTGCTCTCGAACTGCTGCTGGAATGCGGAGATGTCCGGACCCACAATCGCACGCATGCGGCCGACGATCGAGCGGAGGTCGACCGTATCCGGCGTTTCCTCCGTTGCCTTGGCGTTGACACCATTGGCTTTCGGCAGCCGCTGTTCCTCGACGCGGGTGAAGCGCATGCGCATCGGCACGGCGATGGCCTCGCCGAAGGCGATGGCTTCGCCGTTGCCGATCGACGAGATGAAGCTGGTCGTGGAAATCGAGCTGTCCGGGATCGCAGATCGGATGATTTCCTGGTCGCGGTCATTGGCAAGGCGCATGGCAAACAGCGTCGAACACTGCGACAGGATGGTCTGATCGAGTTCGCCTGGGCGCTGGGTGATGACCCCGAGCGAGACACCGTATTTGCGGCCTTCCTTGGCGATGCGGGCGATGGCCTGGCGCGTCGGGAAGAAGCCGAGATTGGGGTCGGCCGGCACGTAACGGTGTGCTTCTTCGCAGACGACGAGCATGTGGATCGCGCCGTTCGACCAGAGCGCCAGCTCGAATGCCATACGGCAGAGGACCGAAGCGACCGAGTTGACGACCTCCGAGGGAATGCCCGCCAACTGGAAGGTCGAGATCGGGTGGTCACCTCCGGGAATGCGGAAGATATGCGCGATCGTCTCCATGATCGTGTCGGTGATCGTGTTGTTGGAGAACATGAAGTGATAACGCGGGTCGTTGATCGCCGACATGATGCGCATCTTGAGCGAGCGCAGGAACGGTTTTTCGCCACGTCCTTCCAGACGACCGATGCGCTCATCGATCAGCGCCATCAGATCCGCAATGCGATAGGGCACCGGAGTGTCTGCTGTCATCGAGCTCTTGTCCGCCATCCGGCGCATCAGGGCACTCTCGTTGCCGCGAAAGGCGCGTTTGGCCTCGGGCATGAGGTCGCGCAGGATGTCCAGTTCTTCCGGAATTGGCGGCCGGCCCCGGAACAGCACCTCTGCGAATTCTTCGAGGCGCATCAGCCAGAATGGCAGATCGAGCGTGTCTGTGTCGATCACGACGGCCAGATCAGGGAATGCGGCTGCAAATTCGTTGTGCGGATCGAGGATCAGGATACGCAGCTTCGGGTCGCTTTCGATCGCCTTGCGCAGGAGGAGCGAGACTGCCGTTGATTTGCCAACCCCAGTAGAACCAACGACGGCAAAGTGCTTCGACAGCATGGACGGGATATGGATGGCCGCGTCGATCGATTCGTCCTGGGTCAGCTTCCCGATCACTGCCGTATCGTTGTGATGCGTGTCATAGATCCGCAGAAGGTCGGCAGCGCGGATCCTGTGCGCGATTGCGCCGAGATAGGGATAACGCGAGATGCCGGTGGAGAAGATCTCCTTGCCATCCTGCTGGACATAGACTTCGCCCAGCAGCTCCACTTCGATCAGGAACTGGTTGTCGGCGCCTTCACCCCAGTCCTTTCCTTCCGTCTGCATGGAATAGGCAAGTGCCACGACACGGTTTTTCCCGACGCTGATCGAGATCAGTCGGCCGACAGACCAGAGCTCTGTGAGGTCGGTGCCACCCTCCTCGGCAACGGCGGCGATCGTGGCGCGCGAGCCATTGCAGGCGACGACGCGCCCCAGCATCCGATTGCCAGGCCGCATTCCATCGCGGCGGTCTTGATCTCCGGGCTGGCCGGACTTGTGAAATTCATCTTTCGACAAGCGCATTCTCCCTGCTCACGCAAGTCTAGGGCAGGGCGCTTAAAATTTCGTGTAGCACGTTAGGGCCGTGGTGACGGTTTGCGGGATGCTGCGCAACAAACTGTCGCCGTCTCGGGCAAAATTTTCCGAAAGATGCGTTGACGCTGAGGGGCTTTCTGGCTAACACTTCGGCCCATGAAAAACTCGGTTGCACTTATCGTGGTGGGAAGGCGCATGGGCAGGATGGTGTAACCATCCGGCGATAGCCACCCATGCGCTAGATGACAGGCTCCTCAAAGGGGCCTTTTTTTATGCCCTGAACCGGGTTATCAGCCCAAAAACCAAGAAGGCAGATGGAAACACAGCATGACGGGTAAAGACAATCAGATGACTGGCGCCGAGATCGTCCTGCGCGCGCTCAAGGATAACGGTGTCGAACATATCTTCGGCTATCCCGGTGGGGCCGTGCTTCCGATCTATGACGAGATTTTCCAGCAGGACGATATCCAGCACATCCTCGTGCGTCACGAGCAGGGCGCCGGCCACGCAGCCGAAGGCTATGCCCGGTCGACCGGCAAAGTCGGCGTCATGCTGGTCACCTCGGGTCCCGGCGCCACCAATGCGGTCACGCCGCTGCAGGATGCGCTGATGGACAGCGTTCCGCTCGTCTGCATCTCCGGCCAGGTTCCGACCTCCCTGATCGGTTCGGACGCCTTCCAGGAATGTGACACCGTCGGCATCACGCGCCCCTGCACCAAGCACAATTGGCTGGTCAAGGACGTCAACCAGCTGGCTTCGATCATTCACGAAGCCTTCCGCATCGCCCAGACGGGCCGTCCGGGTCCGGTTCTTGTCGATGTGCCCAAGGACATCCAGTTTGCCACCGGCACCTACACGCCCCCAGATGCCCACAAGGCGCTGAAGAGCTATCAGCCGAAGGTCACCGGCGACGCCCGCGCCATCCAGGCGGCAGTCGAATTGATGGCGTCTGCCCGTCGCCCGATCATCTATTCCGGCGGTGGCGTCGTGAATTCCGGTCCGGAAGCAACCAAGTTGCTGCGCGAACTGGTTTCGCTCACCGACTTCCCGATCACGTCGACCCTGATGGGCCTCGGCTGCTATCCGGCGTCCGGCAAGAACTGGCTCGGCATGCTCGGCATGCACGGTTCCTACGAAGCCAACATGGCCATGCACGACTGTGACGTCATGGTCTGCATCGGCGCGCGTTTCGATGACCGTATCACGGGTCGCCTGAACGCGTTTTCGCCGAACTCGAAGAAGATCCACATCGACATCGACCCGTCGTCGATCAACAAGAATGTCCGCGTCGACGTGCCGATCCTCGGTGACGTCGGCCGTGTTCTCGAAGACATGGTTCGTGCCTGGCGGGCGCTGCCGAAGAAGCCCGAGGCTTCGCAGACGGCCGAGTGGAATGCCAATATTGCCAAGTGGCGCGCGCGCAACTCCTTCGCCTATACCCCGGCGAAGGATGTTATCATGCCGCAATATGCGCTGCAGCGGCTTTATGAACTGACCAAGGATCGCGACACCTATATCACGACCGAAGTCGGCCAGCATCAGATGTGGGCAGCCCAGTTCTATGGCTTCGAGCAGCCGAATCGCTGGATGACATCGGGTGGCCTCGGCACCATGGGCTACGGCCTGCCGGCCGCCCTCGGCGTACAGATCGCGCATCCGGAGAGCCTCGTCATCGACATTGCCGGTGACGCGTCGATCCAGATGTGCATTCAGGAAATGTCGGCGGCGATCCAGTATGAAGCGCCCATCAAGATCTTCATCCTGAACAACCAGTATATGGGCATGGTGCGCCAGTGGCAGCAGTTGCTGCACGGCAACCGTCTGTCGAATTCCTACACCGAAGCCATGCCTGACTTCGTCAAGCTGGCGGAAGCCTATGGTGCCGTCGGCATCCGCTGCGAGAAGCCTGATGATCTCGACGGCGCGATCCAGGAGATGATCGACGTGAAGAAGCCTGTGATCTTCGACTGCCGTGTCGCCAATCTCGCCAACTGCTTCCCGATGATCCCATCGGGCAAGGCGCACAACGAGATGCTGCTGCCGGACGAGGCGACCGACGAAGCCGTCGCCAATGCCATCGATGCCAAGGGTCGTCAGCTCGTCTGACCGGGAGGAACCGAGAAATGAACGCACACCTACAGCCGACCGGCTCGGCCTATTTCATCGCCAAGGAAACGTCTGCCATCGAGAGCCATACGCTCTCGGTGCTTGTGGACAACGAGCCGGGCGTTCTCGCCCGCGTCATCGGCCTGTTCTCCGGTCGCGGTTACAACATCGAGAGCCTCACGGTTTCCGAAACCGAGCATGAAGCGCATCTGTCACGGATAACGATCGTGACGCGTGGCACGCCCGGCGTGCTCGAGCAGATCAAGGCGCAGCTGGAGCGCATCGTTCCGGTACATCGCGTGCTGGATCTGACGGTCCGGGCGCGTGAGCTTGGGCAGGAGCGCCCCATCGAGCGCGAAGTGGCCTTGGTGAAGGTCGTTTCCTCGGGCGAGATGCGGGCCGAGACGCTGCGTCTGGCCGATGCCTTTCACGCCAAGGTCGTCGATGCGACGGTCGATCACTTCATCTTCGAGATCACCGGCAAGTCGTCGAAGATCGACCAGTTCGTCTCGATCATGAAGCCGCTCGGCCTCAACGAAATCTGCCGGACCGGGATTGCCGCGATGAACCGCGGCTCACAAGGCATGTAAGGAATTCGTGATTTCGCGAAATGAAAAAGGGCGGCCTTGCGGTCGCCCTTTTTCGTTCTGTCGCCCGCTCAGCCATCCATGCCGAGAAGGTCGAGCAGCCCCATCTGCTGGGGCGGGGGCGCAAGATCGACTGCCGCCTTCTTCTGCTTGTCCTTGGCTGGTTTTTCTGCGGCCTGCTTCGCCTTTTCCGCCTTCTTCGATGCGGCTCCTGCTTCTGCTCGCTCGGCCTTCTTCTTCGATGATTTCTTCGTCTTCGCCGGGGCGTCTTCGATGGCGTCTCGCCCGGCCTCGTCGCCGGAGATGTCGGTCGTCGTCAGCATCGCCAGGAGCGCATGGCGAAGTGCCGCGGGCTTGAGGCTGTAATGGATATATTGCCCCTTCTTCTCGCCTTCGATGAGTTCGGCATTTTCCAGTATCGAAAGGTGCTGGGAGATCGAGGGTTTGGCCATGTCGAAGCGGGCGGCGATTTCGCCGGCGGTGAGTGTGGATTGCTGGAGATGAACCAGCATCATCCTGCGCGGATCGGAGGCGAGTGCGTGGAAGACGCGGGATGATGTCTTGTCCATCGCCGGATGCAGATCTGTCTTGCCGCGCTTTGCCATCTTGGTTCCCCCTGCGGCGGTTGCCCTTCGTGCCGAAATTCTTGAATTAGGCAATCTCCTAATTTCCTGATGGGCTGGCGTAAAGTGCCTGCAATTCTGGGGCTGTGGATAGATCACGGTTTTCCGATGCTGAGATGCGGATCGCGATCTCGGTCGCCCGGAAAAGATCAGATCATCGCCAGCGGCATTTTCCGAGACGGCGGAGGGAAGGCGGTGTCGAGGCGGGCCCAATCCTCGTCGGCGATGTCGAGATCGACCGCATCGCGGTTCTCCTGCAGGCGGCGCAGGTTCGAGGTTTTGGGGATCGGGATCACGCCCTCGCGCTCCAGCAGGAAAGCGAGCGCAACCTGAGCCGGGGTCGCCTGATAGGCCTTGGCGATGTGGATCAGTTCGGGGTGGTGCAGGATGCGCCCCTGCTCGATCGGCGAATAGGCCATGATCGGGATCCGGTGCTCCTGGCACCAGGGCAGGAGGTCGAACTCGATGCCTCGGCGGGACAAGTTGTAGAGGATCTGGTTGACGGCACAGTTCTCTCCATCCGCCACAGAAAAGAGTTCCTCCATATCCTCGACGTCGAAATTGGAAACACCCCAGGCGCGGATGCGGCCTGCGGCCTTCAGTTCCTCCATGGCGGCGACCGTGTCGTCGAGCGGATGTTCACCTCGCCAATGCAGGAGATAGAGGTCCAGATGGTCGGTTCCCAACCTGTCCAGGCTCGCATGGCAGGCCTTGATCGTGCCGTCGAAACTGGCGTTCCAAGGCAGGACTTTGGACACCAGAAATGCGTCCTCGCGACGCTCCTTCAGCGCCTCCCCGACAATGCGTTCAGCACCACCATCGCCATACATTTCGGCCGTATCGATGACCGTCATTCCGAGATCGAGAGCCAGCCTGACAGAATCGATCTCCGAACTGGCCTGCGCTCTTGTCTCCCCCATCATCCAGGTGCCGAAGCCGAGGCTCGGCACCTCCTCGCCGCCCGGCAGGGTGACAGTCGGAATGGTGTCGTGCATTGTTGCGATCCTCCGTGGTGCCAGCAGGAGGATAAGCCTGGCATCAGCCAGTACAAGGGACAAATGCCAAGCGACTGATAGTTTCGCGTTTGTGTCACCGTCACAAGATTGCGGCTGTCGGTCGGCGTTAGGTCAGCTAGGTTGACCAAAATATCGGAGGAAATATCCATGTCGGCCGATACGCTGCTGGCGCTCGTCGTCTTTGCCTTTGCCACCTCCATCACGCCGGGTCTGAACAACATGATGCTGTTTGCCTCGGGGGTGAATTTCGGCTTCCGGCGCACCATTCCGCACATGTTGGGGATCGGCGCCGGCTTCCTGTCCTTGCTCATCGGCGTTGGCTTCGGTCTGGGTGCTCTTCTTGCCGCTTATCCGCCGGCTTTCATTGCGCTCAAGGTCGCGGGAGGATTGTATCTATTGTGGATCGCATGGAAGATCGGTTCGTCGCGGTCGCTGGGGGACGGGGAAATCAAGACGAGACCGATGAGCTTTTTCAGCGCTGCAGCCTTCCAATGGATCAATCCGAAAGCCTGGGTCATGGCGGTTACGGCGATGGCGGTGTATCCAAATCCGCAGCACTATGCTCTGACCGTGGGGCTGGTCGCTTTGGTCTTTGCGGCCGTGAATATTCCGAGCGTCTCAACCTGGGCGGGCTTCGGCTCGGCGCTTCGAGAGTGGCTGTCGGTGCCGGTCAGGCTCAAATGGTTCAACATCACCATGGCGGTGCTTCTGGTACTCAGTCTCTGGCCCATGCTGAAATAGGAAAGTCCCGATGTCCGGTCATCACGACGATCACCATGATCATGGACATGATCACCACCACGACAACCAGTATTCGGACATGCAGGCGCGGGTGAAGGCGCTCGAAACGCTGCTGACCGAAAAGGGCTTGATCGATCCTGATGCGATCGATGCGATCGTCGAGACCTACGAGACGAAGGTGGGGCCAAGGAACGGTGCGCGGGTTGTGGCCAATGCCTGGGCCGATCCCGCATTCGCTGGCTGGCTGAAGCGCGATGCGACGGAAGCGATCGCGAGCCTCGGCTATACGGGCCGGCAGGGCGAACACATGCGGGCTGTGTTCAACACGCCCGACACCCATAATCTCGTCGTCTGCACGCTGTGCTCCTGTTACCCGTGGTCGGTGCTCGGCCTGCCGCCGGTCTGGTACAAGGCGCCGGCCTATCGCTCGCGGGCGGTGATCGATCCGCGCGGCGTGCTGGCCGAGTTCGGCGTGACCCTGCCGGCAACCGTGGGTATCAGAGTGTGGGATTCGACGGCGGAGCTGCGATATCTGGTCGTACCTGAGCGCCCTGCCGGTACGGAAGCATACAGCGAAGATCAACTCGCCGACCTCGTGACCCGTGACTCGATGATCGGCACCGGTCTGGCCCGATCACCGGAGGTTACGCGATGAACGGGCCGCATGATCTTGGTGGCCAGATGGGTTTCGGGCCTGTGGCGCCGGAAAAGGACGAACCCACTTTCCACGCCGAATGGGAGAAGCGCGCTCTCGGCATCACGCTGTCCTGCGGGGCTTTCGGGGCCTGGTCGATCGACGAGAGCCGGCATGCACGGGAGAACATTCCACCGGCCAGTTATCTGGCCGCCAACTATTATGAGGTCTGGATCCGCGGGATCGACATGTTGCTTGAACGGCATGGTTTCGCGACCGCCGAGGAACTTTCAACGGGTCGGCATCTGGAACAGGGCCGCGCGCCGAAACGTGTCCTGAAAGCCGAGATGGTCGACGCCGTGCTGGCCCGCGGCGGGCCTTGCGACCGCCCTGTCGAGACGGAACCGAAGTTCGGCATGGGCGACCGCGTGCGCACCAAGAATTTCCATCCCACGGGTCACACGCGCCTGCCGCGTTATGCGCGGGCAAAGACAGGTGTCATCGAGGCGGTGCAGGGCAGCTTCGTTTTCCCTGATGACAATGCCCATGCACGGGGTGAAAACCCGCAATGGGTCTACACGGTCGTGTTCACGGGAGACGAGATCTGGGGCGAGGGCGCCGATCCGACGCTGACCGTCTCTGTTGATGCCTGGGAGAGCTATCTTGAGCGTGTGTGAGACGGTGACGGATCTTGCGGAATCGCCGGGCTTGCCGCGTTCGCCCGAAGGGGCGCCCGTCTTTGCCGAACCCTGGCATGCGCAGGCCTTCGCCATGACCGTGCATCTGCATGCGCGCGGCGTGTTCAACTGGACGGAATGGGCAGAGGGCCTGTCTGTTGAAGTGCACCGACCGGGGCGGACGGCTGACGGTTCCGATTATTTCGACGCCTGGGTCGCGGCACTGGCGGGACTGCTGGAGCGCAAGGGGCTGGCCGATCGGTACACCGTCGAGGCCTTGCGCGAAAGCTGGCAGCGCGCGGCGGAGGCGACGCCGCATGGTGCGCCGATCAAGCTTTCAAACGACCCGCTCAGGGGCTGATGTCCACGATTTGTTCTGATTTTCCCGGCTTTGGCCTTGCATCGGGCCAACGAATCCGCGCATGACCTAAGCCATGCAATTCGCGCCCCAGCAAGACGAGGCCCTCAAGGCCGTTTCGAAATGGCTGAAGGAGGGGAAATCCCCCGTCTTCCGGCTGTTCGGCTATGCCGGTACTGGCAAGACGACGCTCGCCAAACATTTCGCCGAACATGTCGACGGCGACGTTCTGTTTGCCGCCTTCACCGGCAAGGCGGCGCAGGTGCTGCGCTCGCGCGGGGCCTCGAACGCCAAGACCATTCATTCGCTGATCTACCGCCCGCGCGGCGAGGAGGCGGTGGAGGACGAGGAAACCGGCAAGACCTCGATTGCGCCGATGTTCTCGATCAACCGCCAGAGCCCGGTCGCCAAAGCCGCACTGATCGTCATCGACGAATGCTCGATGGTCGACGAGGCGCTCGGACGCGACCTGATGAGTTTCGGTACGCCGATCCTCGTGCTTGGCGATCCCGGCCAGTTGCCACCCGTCTCGGGTGGCGGCTTCTTCACCGACCAGGAACCGGATTATCTGCTGACGGACATTCATCGTCAGGCACGGGACAATCCGATCATCCAGCTCGCGATGCATATTCGTGAGGGCAAGGAGATCATGTATGGCGACTACGGTACCACGGCGCGGGTGATCTCGAAGAACGAGGTGACGCAGGACCTGGTGCTCGGAGCCGATCAGGTGCTGGTCGGCACCAACAAGACGCGGCGGCGCTACAATTTGCGCCTGCGCGAATTAAAGGGTTTTACCGTCGACTATCCGCAGGCCGGCGACAAGCTGGTGTGTTTGCGGAACGATCAGGTGAAGGGCCTGCTCAACGGCTCGCTCTGGCAGGTGATGACCTCGTCGCGCGAGACGGTGAAGCCGGGCATCAACCTTCTGATCAAGCCTGAAGACGACGACATGGATCGCGGGGCGGCGAAGATCAAGCTTCTGAAGGCGGCCTTCGAGGATATCGAGACGGAAGTGCCGTGGTCGACGCGCAAGCGTTACGACGAGTTCGACTACGGCTATGCGCTGACGGTTCACAAGGCCCAGGGCTCGCAGTGGAACGACGTCGTGCTGTTCGACGAGAGCTGGGCGTTTCGCGATACGCGGGAACGCTGGCTCTATACGGCCGTCACCCGCGCGGCAGAGACGCTCACCATCGTCCGGTGAATGTCTCCGGCCGGCTCAGTTCGCTTTGAGCGTTGCCAGTGTCGCCATCAGATCCATCATGTCCCTCCCGGATGCGCTGGCAATTTCGGAGAGCGTTTTTGTCAGGTCGGCGGCGGTGAAACCCTTCGCCTTGAGTGCCTCGACGATCTCAGTTTCGGATTTGCCGAGCAGAGGTGCGACCTGGCCCGGAGTGCCCGACGCGACCACATTCACCATGGCAAAGGCCGGATTGCCGCCGGTGCCGGTGGCAGAACCCGTGATGGCCGGCCAGGCGAAGGCGAGGCTCGCGACGAGACAGAGGGCAAGCGATATGGCCATTGGAAGGCGCTTGAAATAGGCAAGGAATGGCCGCCAGTTTTTCCAGACATGCAGAAAGAAGGGCAGGATCAGCACCATGCTCAGCCATTCATGCATCTCGCGGAAGGCTGCGGTTCCATAGTGGAAAAAGAGCGAAGTCCCCGAAATCAGGGAGATGAGAAAGAGCCCGGTGGTGAAAGGCGTGGCGTAACGTTGGAGATAAGTCGGCATGACGCACCTGCGGAATGTTGATGACCCGCCGGTTCTAGAACTCGCAAAGACGTGCGTCCCGTTACAAAGTCTCCACCTTTGACGAAGGACAAGCGACAGCTTCAGCTTACGACGATGCCGAGAAGAACCGCCTTGGCCACGGCCTGAAATCGGTTCTGAGCCCCGACTTTTTCGACGATCGTCTTCTCCAGTTCTTCCACTTCGGGGATATTCATCTCGAGGATCCGGGCGATGCGAATGGTCGTGTAGCCTTCGGCCATGAGTTGCAGGCAACTGTGTTCCGGTTCCGAGAGTTCGGGGCTGGCCTGTTTTGGAGTCCGACGAAGGCCGACCACATCCTCGTTTTCCAGAAGCGCGTTCACCTGCTGCAATTGCCTGTGCACCATGGAAAGGCCGGCTGCGAGCTCCCGGCGCCGGGTGGAGAGGGCGTCCTCGAAGATCAGGTTGGCTTCTGCCTTGGATTTGGCCGAGGCGAGCAGTTCGAAGAGGTCCTGGATGACGGAAATCGGCATGCCGATCTCGCGGCAGACGTTGATTACGGCCATGCGGGCGATATCACCCTGTTGATAAACGCGCATGAGGCCGATGCGGCTGGCCTCGATCAGCCCCTTCTCTTCATAGAAGTGCAGGGTGCGGTGGGTGACCCCGAAGCGTTCTGCCATGTCGGCGATGGCCACCGGTTCCGTCGGCAGGTCCTGTGGAACCATGATGTCCGGCAGAATGATGTCGTGCCGTTTGCGGCCGGATGGTTTTGAAATAGGTTGCAAATGGTGTGGTCCGTTCGGCATGTCCCCTCCATGTCGCTGCAGCGGTCCGCCCTTTGACTGAACGGTTCCCGCCTCTTCCTGTCGTCCTGCTCCTTCTCTTCCACCGCCTGTCTCTGGCGACAGATTCGCTGCCGTGAATTCAATCTACACGATATATTCGCTGATGTTAAAATAACTTTGTCGGCAGCGCTGTAATGGTCAGTGAGGCGACGGAAGTGCCGTTCCGCCTCTTCAGGCGTGGCTGGAGCTGAGCGCCAGCAAATGCGGGATTTCCACCAGCGCTTCGCTGGCGTTTTCAAGGCCCGGCCATTCCTGCTGGTGCTTGCGCGCGCGCAGATAGGCGGCATCAGACCGGTCGAGGCTGTAGCGGTAGGTTGCATCGAGGCACAGCATGGCGCTCGTCGAGAGACCAAGTTCGTGGCAGAACCGATAGATGCGGCCGGGAATGGTCAGATTGGCGCCGGCAAATTCATTGGCGGCGGCGCCCAGTTTCAGGATGTCTTCGCAATCCGTGATCGAGCTGTTGTCGTCGAGCAGTTGCGCGCCTGATCGAGCGTGGCGCAGGCTGATATCCAGCGTTGTGTGATCTCGCTGTTTGACAGTGAGCTCGAAATGGAGGGGATCGGCCCATTGATCCGATGCCGGCAGACCGAGGTTGGCGGGCGCGATGCAAACCGCCCAGAGCCTGTGCTCCCAAAGCCGTATGGCATTGACGAAGATTGAGCTGTGATCCTCGGAGCCGGATGTTGGCACAATGAAGAGTTGCGGAAGTCCCGGGACCAGACCCAGTGCGTCGCCACGTGCCCGGCGAGCGATGGTCGCAAGATCCTGGATGCTGCCGGGGGCATCGATCTTCGAGGATCGTTGAGGACCGGCCCATTCGTAGATCGGCACGTAGCCACCGAGCGGAATGCGGATCCGCAGGGGCTCGTTACGCCCCTCTTCGGCGTAAAAGAGATTGAGCAGCTTGCGAAGCTTGCCAGCCTGCACGCGGACGAGTGGATCGGTGCCAGGATCGAAACCTTCGTCGCGGCTGAAGACGTCGATCCCGATGGTGTAACCCTTCAATTGATGGGCGAGGCCGAGTTGCTCCATTTCCACGACGAACTTCAGGAAGCACCGCAACCGTTCGGAGCGCGCGAAGGTGCGGCTCCGGAGCACCTTCTGCAGGGCTTCCGCGACCGTTCCGTTATCGATCCTCAATCCGGTTGTCATGCATGCTCCAAGCCGTGGCGACGCAACTTGCGCGTCCCGTACCGCGTCGATGCAGGATTTGTGCGATCCGTCACAATGATTAAGCTGACTAATGGAAACGGCGCGCGGGTCAATACCCTAAAGTCTAGGAGGGCGAAGCGCATTTTTGGGCTTTTTTCACCCATCAGCCGCGCCAATCAGTCCATCTGCAATTCTGGTTGGTCTTCTGGCGCAGGATGTCTTACATCTGCGGCCTTCAATATCCCCGCCTCGGAACAAACATCATGCCCGCCAAGCTCTCCGTGAACCTCAATGCCATCGCAATGCTGCGCAACCGACGCGACCTTCCCTGGCCGAATGTTGCCCATCTTGGACGGATCGCGCTTCAATCAGGTGCGAGCGGGCTGACCGTGCATCCGCGACCCGATGAGCGGCATATCCGTTTCTCCGATCTGCCGGTTCTGCGGGCGCTGATCGACGACGAATTTCCGACGGCCGAATTCAATATCGAGGGTTATCCGAGCGAGGAATTCCTGGCGCTTTGCGAGGCAACGGAGCCGGAACAGGTTACACTGGTTCCGGATGACCCTTCGCAGGCGACCTCGGACCATGGCTGGGATCTGCACGCGCATCAGGAGTTCCTGAAGCGTGTCGTCGGGCGCTTGCGCGGTCGCGGTATGCGTGTCTCGCTTTTCGTCGACGGTGACGGACGGGCGGAGCCGATGCGGCTTGCAAAGACAACAGGCACGGATCGGGTTGAGCTCTACACGGGCCCGTATGGTGGCTGCTTCGACGATCCGGATGCCGCGCAACGCGAGGTCGAGCGGCTTGGCCAGACGGCCGATGCGGCGAAGGCGGAGGGGCTGGACGTCAATGCGGGCCACGACCTCACCGTTGCCAATCTGCCGTTGCTTGCCAAATGCATCCCGCATCTGGCGGAGGTGTCGATCGGGCATGGATTGACGGCGGACGCGCTCGAATACGGCATGGCGGAGACTGTGCGGCGCTTCTGCCGAGCCTGCGGTCAGGCGATCTGAGCGATCGCCTGAGCCTCAACTATCATCAGGCGGCGCGCATGTCGCTTGACGCTTCAAGGGCGAAGCTGACGGCAGCTTCGGCATGGATCGTGGTGGAATCATAGCCGGTGAGCGGCAGTGCCGCTGGGTCGAGGATCAGGCAGATCTCCGTGCAGCCGAGAATGACGCTGTCAGCGCCTTGCTCCTTGGCTTTTTCGATGATGGCGACAAGCCTTTGACGTGAGGCGTCGAGCACATGCCCGGCGCAGAGTTCGTCGAAGATGATGTTGTGAGTTGCGGTGCGCCCCTCGGCATCAGGCACCATGATCTCAAGCCCATGACGCTTCATCCGCTCGGCATAGAAAGGCTGCTCCATCGTATAACGGGTGGCAAGCAGCAGCGGGCGCTTCGCCCCGCCGGCCTTCAGCGCATGGGCGGTTTCATCGATAATGTTGATGAGCGGTACGTTCAGGCGTGCCTCGACCTCGTCGGCGACCATGTGCATGGTGTTGGTGCAGATCAGGACGCAGGCGGCGCCTGCCTTTTCCAGGCCAGATGCGACATCACCCAAGCGCTTGGCCGCGAGATCCCAGCGCCCGGCCTTCTGCAGGGTCACTATCTCCTCGAAATTGACCGAATGCATAAGGACCTCTGCGGAGGAGAGCCCACCCAATCGGTTGCGCACGGCTTCGTTGACCTGGCGATAATAGACTGCGGAGCTTTCAAAGCTCATTCCGCCGATGAGGCCAATCGTCTTCATGTCTCGTCTCCTCGTTTGACCAGATCATGATGACGCGGAAGAGTTGGGATGGGGTTGCAAAATTTCCGATGCTGGTGAGGCTTGGCGCCGATGTAAGGGCGCGATATGACTGAAGCGCGCCGAATTTTTGCGCGACATTGCTTTAGTGCAGGGGGAGCGGGCGTGATTGACGAAAGAGACAGGAAGATTCTCGAGCTTCTGCAGCGGGATGCGTCCATTGCCGTTGCGGACCTCGCGGAGCGTGTAGCACTGTCGACATCGGCCTGCTCACGGCGAATCCAGAAGCTGGAAGAGCAGGGATATATCGCTCGACGCATCGTGGTGCTCGATCGCGACAAATGTGGTGTGCCGACCACTGTCTATGCCTTGGTGAAGACGGCACATCACGCTGATGACTGGATCGAGGAGTTTCGGCGCGCCATCAGCGACATTACGGAAATCGTGGAGGCCCACCGGCTGACGGGCCACTACGATTATATCCTGAAGATGGTGCTTCCGCGTGTCGAGCACTACGATGTCGTCTATCGACGGCTGGTCAAGCGGGTCGAGCTGTTCGACGTTTCGGCGTCCATTTCGATGGAAACGCTGAAGCACGGATTGGCCGTGCCGGTCGATTACGCGCGGTAACCTATTCGGGCTTTGGCAGCGCCTTGTCACCCCGGCACTGGCTGATGGGGAGCTGCTTGACGCTGTAGATGGCGGTGATGCGTCCGACGAAGCTGTCGCCGTAGTCGGCGCTGCGTTCTGTCTCTGCCTGGATGCAGCCGCAGGCATAACCGTAGTAACCATTTGTCTGGACAAAATCGCCAGTGGTGAAATCGGGCATGTTTTCCATGCCGAGTGGTTCCTGCTCCGAGCCCTGCGCCATCAACATCCAGGAGCCTTCGCCATCATCCAGCCAGTAATTGCCGGGCGTGGGGTTTTGGATCCAGCCACAGCGGTTTTCCTTGGCGAAGACTGTCGCGGTCGCGGCGATGGTCAAGGCGAATGACAGAATGAAGGGGGTTGCGCGCATGTTGGGCTCCTTGTTTGTTGCCCGACAATAGACACGGGCCTCCATGGTGGGGAATGACCAAGTTTGGAGCGGCGTGCAAAAACGGAAAAAACCCCGGAGCGTGCTCCGGGGTTTTTCGCCACGCTCTGATGGATATCAGGATGCGTTGGAGATCGAGCGGTTGACGAGGGTCACCGACTTGTCGGCGTTGACCTTGTAGATCTCGCGAACGTCACGACCGTCACCGTTGGAGAAGGTGTGGAAGAAGGTCGAACCGGCCGGTGCCTTTTCGAGCTGAACGTTGGCGTTGTCATAGGTGATCGAACCCGGGATCGGCTGGACGGCGGCGAAAGCGGCCGAGCCGGCAACGAGGGAGATCAGGGCTGCGGAAATGATGGTCTTCATGGTCGTATTCCTTTTTCGATGAAGGCGGCGGCTCGGGGCGGTGGAAAGGGGCGAGCCTGCCACTCAAATTGCGTCTAGAGAGACGCGTTGATGCTGACGCTTCGGATTAGGACGCGTTGGAGATCGTGCGGTTGACGAGGGTCACGGTCTTGTCGGCGTTGACCTTGTAGACTTCGTTTACGTCACGACCGTCACCGTTGGAGAAGGTGTGGAAGAAGGTCGAACCGGCGGGAGCCTTTTCGAGCTGGACGTTGGCGTTGTCATAGGTGATCGAGCCTGGGATCGGCTGGACGGCGGCGAAAGCGGCCGAACCGGCAACGAGGGAGATCAGGGCTGCGGAAATGATGGTCTTCATGGTCGTATTCCTTTTCGTTTGGGGGCGGTCGGTTCGGCTAAAGGGGGGAGGGCCGAGCCAACCGCTTGAGGTCTTCGCGTCTTGGGAGGCGCTTAACGGGGGACGCTTCTGATTTAAGAAGCGTTGGAGATCGTGCGGTTGACGAGGGTCACGGTCTTGTCGGCGTTGACCTTGTAGACTTCGTTGACGTCACGACCGTCACCGTTGGAGAAGGTGTGGAAGAAGGTCGAACCGGCAGGTGCCTTTTCGAGCTGGACGTTGGCGTTGTCATAGGTGATCGAACCCGGGATCGGCTGGACGGCGGCGAAAGCGGCCGAGCCGGCAGCAAGCGAGATCAGAGCGGCAGAAATGATGGTCTTCATGGTCGTATTCCTTTTCGTTGGGGGCGGTCGGTTCGGCTAAAGGGGGAGGGCCGAGCCGACCGCTCAGTGCGTCTTGGGAGGCGCGTTATGCGGGAGGCTGCTCGATTAGGAAGCGTTGGAGATCGAGCGGTTGACGAGGGTCACCGACTTGTCGGCGTTGACCTTGTAGATCTCGCGAACGTCACGACCGTCACCGTTGGAGAAGGTGTGGAAGAAGGTCGAACCGGCAGGTGCCTTTTCGAGCTGGACGTTGGCGTTGTCATAGGTGATCGAACCCGGGATCGGCTGGACGGCGGCGAAAGCGGCCGAGCCGGCAGCAAGCGAGATCAGGGCGGCAGAAATGATGGTCTTCATGGTCGTATTCCTTATCGTGAATTGAGCTGGCTTTATCGTCTGCAGCTCAGGATTGTGATTGAACGCGTGGTTTACCTGTTTTCAGAGGGTGTCTTGGTCAGTCGTTCGACATGGAGCGAGAAACCAGGGACACCGTCCGATCTGAATTCACCTTGTAGACCTCGTGGACTTCGGAGCCTTTGAAGTAAAAGGTGTGAAAGAAGTTCGAACCGGCCGGAGCCTGTTCAAGCCGGGGCTGCGCACCGCCATATGTGATCGAACCGGAGATCGGCTCTAGCGCAAATGCGGCCGTCGTTCCTGCGAAGGTCGTAAGGAGTGCTGCTGCAATCATCTTCATCGTCGTGTACCTTTAGAACCTTGTTCAATCGAACTGTGCGGTTCGATGATGCTGATTTGGCGCAGGGCGGCGGGGAAATCAATACCCCTTTGCGCACAATCGAACTGACTGGTTCGGTGAAAGTACCCGGTATCACAAACGGTACTTGAAATTTAAAACATTCAAATTCAATGGCTTAAGTCGTCATTTTGCCGTCATTTAACTATGACATATAACGATTATTTTTTATTTGTTTCACCCTTTTGTGAGAGGCCGGCATCGGCTCTGGCGGTTGTTTGACGGTGAAGGCTGTGCGCACGGCACGTGCGTTTGCGCAAAAGACGGTCACGTCCGCGAGGCAGATGCCGTAAATTTCTTCAAAGTGCTCTTGACCTTGCTGATCGCTCCGGACATAAAAGGTGGCGAACCGTACCGTACGGTACCAGGAGCCTTCCATGTCGACCGACAATCCGACCTCCGAATTTACTCCGCGCCAGAATGCCGTTCTGGCAGAGGCTCTGCGTTTGCTCGTTGAAGGTGGGGACAAGGCCGTGACGACCGCTGGCCTCGCACGGGCGGCCAATTGCTCCAAGGAAAGTCTCTACAAGTGGTTCGGCGATCGTGACGGCCTGCTGTCGGCGATGATCTCCTACCAGGCGAGCAAGGTGCGCACCTTCGAGCGTCCGGGCGAGCGGCTGACCGTCGCGAGCCTCATCGAACATCTGGAGGTCTTCGCGCATGACCTGCTTGAGGTGCTGGCGGGCGATGTCTCCCTGGCGCTGAACCGCCTTGCCATCGGGCAGTCCAGCCGTGACGGATCGAAGCTCGGGACCTTGCTGCTCGAGCGCGGCCGTCGCCAGATTGACCGCCGGGCGCGGGCGCTGCTGGATGCCGGCCAGCGTGACGGTCTGCTGCGCTTCGGCGACGGGGAAGACGCCTATCGCACCCTTTATGGTCTGATCGTCAGCGACCTGCATGTGCGCATGCTGCTCGGCGAAGCACCCCAGACTCAGAAATTTGGCGCCCGTGCTGCGAAGGCTGTTTCCGCCTTTCTCGCGCTCTACGGCACCGACCGCGTTTCGGCGGGACTGGACGGAAATTCCCGTACCGGTTCGTCGATCAACAACATCCACCACAACTGACAAGCATAGGGAAGGACACTACAATGCGCGTCTATTACGATCGTGATGCGGACTTGAACCTGATCAAGTCCAAGAAGGTTGCCATCATTGGCTACGGTTCCCAGGGCCGCGCACATGCGCTGAACCTGAAGGATTCGGGCGCACAGAACGTCGTGATCGCGCTGAAGGCCGGTTCCGCCACGATCAAGAAGGCCGAAGCCGACGGCTTCAAGGTCATGACCGTTGCTGAAGCCGCTGCCTGGGCCGACCTGATGATGATGGCGACGCCTGACGAACTGCAGGCCGACATCTACAAGGCCGACATCGCCGGCAACATCCGTGACGGCGCGGCCATCGCGTTTGCCCATGGCTTGAACGTGCATTTCGGCCTGATCGAGCCGAAGTCGACCGTCGACGTCGTCATGATCGCGCCGAAGGGCCCGGGCCATACGGTTCGCGGCGAATACCAGAAGGGCGGCGGCGTTCCCTGCCTTGTTGCCATTCATCACAATGCTTCGGGCAATGCCCTTGAACTCGCGCTCTCCTACGCCTGTGGCGTTGGCGGCGGCCGTTCGGGCATCATCGAAACCTCGTTCAAGGAAGAGTGCGAAACCGACCTCTTCGGCGAACAGGTCGTTCTCTGCGGCGGTCTGGTCGAACTGATCCGCGCCGGCTTCGAGACGCTGGTCGAAGGCGGCTATGCGCCGGAAATGGCCTATTTCGAGTGCCTGCACGAAGTGAAGCTGATCGTCGACCTGATCTATGAAGGCGGCATCGCCAACATGAACTACTCGATCTCCAACACGGCCGAGTGGGGCGAATACGTCACCGGTCCGCGCATCATCACGGCTGAAACCAAGGCAGAAATGAAGCGCGTCCTGCACGACATCCAGACCGGCAAGTTCACCTCGGACTGGATGCAGGAATATCGCGCCGGTGCAGCCCGCTTCAAGGGCATCCGCCGCATGAACGACAGCCACCAGATCGAAGAAGTCGGCGCGAAGCTCCGCGCGATGATGCCCTGGATCGGCAAGAACAAGCTGGTCGACAAGGCGAAGAACTAAGTCCTTCGCATCTGTCTGATACGACAAAGCCGGGGAGGGCGACCTCTCCGGCTTTTGCGCGTCCGATCCATCGATGGGGCGGGTGTCGCCTCATGCGACGACCCGATGCCCTGTCGCGACGCGGGCCGCGAAAAGCAGCATGCCGAGGATCGTCAGCAGCGAGCCGGCGATCGCCGGTCCCTCAGTCATGCCGAGAACGGCCATCGCAACGCCTGGGATCATGATCCAGAGGCCGAGCGTGGTCACTCCGACATGGATCTTCGCCAGCCGCGTTTCTGCTGCGGCCGGGACGGAGTGATAATACAGACCGTAAATGGCCATCGATACCCAACCCATGAGGTTGAGGTGCGCATGGGCCGTCATCAGCGTGTGGTCGTGCGAGGCGGCCATGACCATTCCGAAGGCCATGCCGGCCAAGCCATAGACGGCTGCTGATACAATACAGAAATACGCCAATCCGCGCATGAGGCGAACCTTTCGAGACAGGATTCGTGAAAGTCTGGTGGGATGCACCAGGCGTGCTTGAATGTCCGATGCGGCCCTTAGTGGTGCGGCGTCGGCAGGATGGTGATGCCGAAGCGCTCGGCTTCCGTCGTGAGATACGCGACGTCGGGTGCCCCCATCGGCGGGAAGACAGGCGGTTCGGCGTTCACGGGTTCGCCGACGGCCTTGAAGAAATTCTCATGCGGGCCGCCCGGCAGATTGATGATCAGCATCCTGGACGGTGTGCTCGCGGCGTTGCGGAACGCATGGACCACGCCGGGGGCCACATAGACGAATTCTCCGGGTCCGCAACGACGCCAGGTCTCACCCAGCATGAATTCGAAGGAGCCTTCGGTGACGAGAAACGCTTCCGCATCGGCCTGAAGGTGGGGCGGTGCGCCAGCGCCTGGGGCTGAGCAGGATTCCACGATGGAGAACGTGCCTCCCGTGTCGGCCGCGCGGGCACGGAATGTCAGAAGGCTACCCAAAAAGTGGACAGTTTGCGGGTGGTCGGTCGTTGCGTTTGCGATTGTCGTACTCATCTTGCATTTCCTCTCCTTTGTGATACTTTATCCCGTAATGAGATTGTTGTCTCATAATGAGGTGGAAATGAGCAGTCAAGAGAAAAGTTTCGAGCGCATCAACCAGAAGCGGCGGACGCGTGCGGAGTTGCTCCGTGCGGCCCGTGAACTCACGGAGCGCGGCGCGCAACCGTCCGTGGCTGAGGTCGCGGACCACGCAGGGATCTCCCGTGCCACGGCCTATCGCTACTTCTCCAAGCCGGAGGAAATGATCCGCGAAGCTGTGCTCGACGCGGTTGCCACGTCGATCCGCATCGAGCCTGTTGCGTCCGGTGAGGGGCCCGAGGCTGTCGGGCAGCAGTTGCAACTCCTGGTCGGCCGCATCTTCGACATGGTCCACGAGAACGAACCGATGTTTCGGGCGCTTCTCGCCAGCACGGTCACCGGCGACAGCAAGGTGAAGCGCGGGGCGCGGCGGATCGGATGGCTGACGGAGGCGCTCGAACCCCTGCAGCCACAACTGCCGCCGCGCGATTTCCAGCGCCTGATCTACGCCCTGTCGCTGCTGACGGGCATTGAGACGCTGGTCGTGCTGAAGGATGTTTGCGGTTTGAACGTGCAGGAGGCGCGCGAGACCACCGTCTGGGCTGCAAAAACCATGCTGGCTGGGCTCATCGGCGGTCAATGTGCTTCCGCGCCGGACTGATCACAGCGGGGAGCGCCAGAGCGCAGTGATCAGGCCGTCACGTCCGTCTGGTTTGTTCGTTCGATCATGCGTGCGCAGTTGCGCCCGGCCTGCTTGGCCGCATAAAGCCCCTGGTCGGCGCGGTTGATGAGGGCGTGCACGCAGTCATCGGTGCAGTCCATGGTGGCAAGGCCAATGCTGACGGTCAATGCCGCTGCTGGTAGCGCTAACTCCGGAAAGTCCAAAGCGGATGCCATCGCTAGGATGTGCGCTGCGAAGATTTCGGCCTCCTGCCGGCTCGCCCCCGGCATGATGATGGCAAATTCCTCACCGCCGTAACGGGCGGGAGAATAGGATCGGGCTGCGCACTCCTCCTTCAGCATGCGACCCACCCTGCGAAGGCAATCGTCGCCGGCGAGGTGACCAAATGTGTCGTTGAAACGCTTGAAATGGTCGACGTCGAGAAGGAGCAGGGACAGGCTGGCACCCGACGCTGTCGTCTTGTCGACCGCTGTCTGGAGGCTGGCATCGAAACTGCGCCGGTTGGCAAGGCCCGTGAGGTCGTCGGTTGCCGCATGGCGCATCAGTTGCTCGTTGGCACGGCGCAGCTTCTCGTTGCTCTGGGCGAGTTCCAGGACCAGGGTGTCCGTCTGCCGCTCGGCGGCGGCGCGGGCCTGCTCGAGGCCGACCAGTCGCGTCATATAGCTGGCCTGGAACGCGACATAAGCCAGACAGATGGGGAGCATCAGCCAATTGTCCTCGCTGAGGGCGGTGGCATTGAAGATGCCGATCATGATCAGAATGACCAGCACGGTGGAGGCCGGCGCCATATAGGCGCGTGCGGCGCAGGACTGGACGATGCCGCAGCCGACGGCCAGCACCACCACCTGCGCTTCAGGACCCGATCCGCGATAAAGGATCGCGATCGAGGTTCCCCAGGCAATGCCGGACAGGAGCGAGATGACGACAAAGCCAATGAGCCAATGCTTGAACTCCGCATCTTCGGCGCGCCGGCGATATCGGTACTCCGCTGCAAAGCGCATCATGAGCTGGAGAGCCAGGATGACCGCGACGACAATCACCTTGTCGCTGCCACCCTCTGAATAGGGCAGGACGGAAGCGCACAGAATAGCCGCCGCTGCGAAGAGGTGCGGAAGGATCTTATAGAGTTCTGTCAGCTTTTCCCACGGAGGTGGTTGCCCCTTGTCGTTTGCGCCCACCATCGGGATAGCGAGTGTCGCAAACAGTGGTGGTCTGGAGCGTTCTGGCATGAGCGATTCGGTTTCCAATTTGACTTCTGATAACCCAAATTCTGCTAATATTCATGGGAATTAACGATGCGCAATTGCGTCAAATTTCGGCGGTGGCAGGAGGTCGCATTTCCGTCAAGGGCCGATAGGTCAGCATTGTTGACCTATCGGGGTTTTCGTGATCTTGTATGAGAATAACGACAAGCCTTGAGGAAACCCCGATGCTGAACTGGGACCATGTCTTTGCGACGCGTGCCTCGCGCATGCGCGCCTCTGAAATCCGCGAATTGCTGAAACTGCTCGATCGCCCGGAGATCATATCCTTTGCCGGCGGCATTCCTGATCCGGCCCTGTTTCCGACGCAAGCGTTCGAGGCGGCCTATGCGGAGATCTTCGCGGGTGGTCAGGCGGCGTCGGCACTGCAGTATTCGGTTTCCGAAGGTTATCTGCCGCTGCGCCAATGGCTGCAAAAGGAGATGGCCCGGCTCGGCATCGCATGCGGTGTCGACAATATCTTCATCACCTCGGGTTCGCAGCAGGCGTTGGATTATCTCGGCAAGCTGATGCTCTCGCCGCGGGATACGGCGCTGGTCAACTGGCCGACTTATCTCGGCGCACTGCAGGCCTTCAATGCCTATGAGCCGACCTATGATCAGCTGAGCTTCGGCAATCGCACACCGGACAGCTACCGGGCGGCGGCCGACAATGCCGGGGGGGAGGTCAAGTTTGCCTATCTCTCCTCGGACTTTGCCAATCCAACCGGTCAGACGGTCACGCAGGAAGAACGCCTCGCCTTGCTTTCACTGGCCGACGAACTGGATGTTCCGATCATCGAAGACGCGGCCTATCAGCATCTTCGCTACAACGGAGAGGCGGTGCGACCGATTTTGTCGCTCGACATCGAGCGCAGCGGGTCGATCGAAGACACGAGAACCATCTATTGCGGCAGCTTCTCCAAGACCCTCGCACCGGGGCTGCGCGTCGGCTACGTCGTTGCTGCGACCCCGGTCATTCGCAAACTGGTGTTGATGAAGCAGGCGGCGGATCTGCATTCCTCGTCGATCAACCAGATCGCCATCACCCATGTTGCAGAGCGCCATTTCGACGCGCAGGTGGCCAAGATCAGGGGCGCCTATTCAGCACGACGTGACGCCATGCTGAAGGCGCTGGCTGCCCATATGCCGGCGGGGACGAGCTGGACCGAGCCGGAAGGCGGCATGTTCATCTGGGTGACGCTGCCGGAGGGGCTGGATGGAACCGAACTTTTGGCACGATCGGTGGAGACGGAGAAAGTGGCCTTCGTTCCGGGGCAGGCCTTCTTTGCCGACCGCTCGGGGACGAATACGCTGAGATTGTCCTTCTCCTGTGCCAATGAGGCGATGATTGCGGAAGGTATCAAGCGGTTGGGGCGTCTGATTGCCGGGAGCCTGCCGGCTGCCGCCTGAGGCATGGGCTCGCGGATCGTGCGTGGGAGATATCTCGGTCTCTGTGGCACGCTCCGCATTCCGCTCGGCAGACCTCCTTCACGGTTGCCCGTCTTCGGGTGGCGTGATTGATTGGGGCACCTGCCCCTTGGAGGCCGATCCGGAATCACGCCATGACGCTTCGCATAGCCAGCTTCAACATCGAAAACCTCGTCGCGCGCTTCGATTTCACCGGCTTTCGCAACCAGTTGCGCTCGGACCGCGTGCTGAAGCTCTTCGAGATCCGCAGCGAGGTTGACTACCAGCGGCTGGAGGCGGCACGGGTCGTCGCGGCCACCGACGATACCCGGCAATTGTCGGCACTCGCCATCGCCGACACCGATGCCGACATCCTGTGCCTGCAGGAAGTCGACAACATGGAGGCGCTGAAGGCCTTCGAATACGGCTATCTCTTCCGCATGGTCGGCTCCGGCTATCGGCAGAAATATCTGGTGGAAGGCAATGACAGCCGCGGGATCGATGTCGCGGTGCTGATGCGCGAGGAGACGCGGCATGGTGAGCGGATCGAGGTGCAGGACGTCAAGAGCCACGCCGCGCTGACCTACCACGACCTTAATCTCTATACGCCGGCCCTCGGTCCCAATCTCCAGCCGCAGGACCGGATCTTCAAGCGCGACTGCCTCGAACTCGATCTCCTCATCGGCGGGCGTCCTCTGACGGTCTATGTCGTGCATTTCAAGTCGATGACCAACGGGCGCGACGGCGCCGACGGGCGGGCCAGCACGATGCCGGTGCGCGAGGCCGAGGTGCGGGCGGTTCGTCATATCATCGAAAACCGTTTCGGCCGCGACCATGCACGCGAGCGCAATTTCATCATTTGCGGTGACATGAACGACTACCAGGAGAGGATCGACGTCATCGGCGATCGTCGCCACGGATACGAGTTTGCACCGCGCGACGGGCTTGCGAGTGCACTCGACATTTTTTCACAAGATGGATTTGTCGAGAACGTGATGCGACGACGCGATGTCTTCGACCGCTGGACGCTCTACCACGCGCGCGGGCCGGAGGAGCAGCATCTTTGCCAACTCGACTACATCTGGCTGTCGGCGGGCCTCGCCAGGGCCAATCCGAAGGCGGTGCCCGACATCATCCGCAACGGCCAGCCGTTTCGCACGCCGTTCCCGCCAGGACAGGCGGTCGAGCGCTATCCGCGAATCGGCTGGGACCGGCCCAAGGCGTCGGATCACTGCCCGGTGGCCATTTCCCTCCATCTGCCCTAGGAGCCGTCATGATCGATGTGGATATCGGTCTGCCGATGGACGGACGCGTCGTGCCCGTGCGAGGGCTCGACCTCCGCGTGGATGACGCCCCGCATCCGCTGCAACTGGCGCATGCTGATGCCATCGCCGCCCATTGGCGCGACGAACAGGCCGCCAACCCTGCGCTCTACAATGGACGGCTGATCCTGCAGCGGGAGATGCAAGTCGACAATGGTTTCGTCCGAGCGGTCGGGCACGAGGCCTCCTTTGCCTGTTTCCTCTGGTGGCGAAAACAAACGGAACAGTTGGGCGCCTGTCACCTTTTTGGCTATCCTGTGCTCGTCGCAGGTGACGGGGCGCTGGTCGCGATCGAAATGGCGCCGCATACCGCCAATGCCGGGCAGGTCTATTTCGCGGCGGGCTCTCTCGATCCGTCCGATGTCATTGACGGCCGTTGCGATCTGGCCGGCAATATGCGCCGTGAAGTGCTGGAGGAAACCGGGCTCGACCTCGCCGATGCCGCTGCAGATCCGGTGCTCTATGCGAGTTATCGGCCGCACAAGCTGACACTTCTGCGGGTCCACCGTTTTGCGGAGCCGGCAGAAAGCCTGGTTGCGCGCATCGAACACTTCGCGAAGACGGCGGCAGAGCAGGAGATCGCAAGAGCTGTTGCCATCCGCAGTGCGGATCGCAGTGCAAATCGATATAGCCCCGCCATGTTGCCAATCCTCGATTGGTACTTCGCGGCCATGCCGTGAAGCTGCTTTCTTGCCTTGGGGGAGTTGCTCGGGCAGTGTGGCGGCGAGCGTGACCTTCAGAGCGGAGACGGCCCGTGGCGAGACAGTATGCCATTTATGACGTATTCACCGATCGCAAACTTGCGGGCAATCCGCTTGCCGTGATCTTTGATGGAGAGGGGTTGTCGGATGAGGCGATGCAATCCGTTGCGGCCGAACTGAACCTCTCGGAAACCGTCTTCGTGCAGCCCGCCGATCATGCGGCCCACACAGCCCGGCTGCGAATCTTCACGCCCGGCCGAGAACTGCCCTTTGCCGGACATCCGACCGTGGGCGCGGCCATTGCCCTTGCCGAGCGCAGCTATGCCGGTAGCCAGGACAGCCTCGACCTTGTCTCCATGCTTGAGGAGAACATCGGGCCCGTGCGTTGTGCGGTGCGGCTGCGCGAGGGCGAGGCGAGCTTTTGTGAATTCGATTTGCCCCGACTTTCGACCCGTCATCAGTTGTCGCTGGACCCTCAGGGCCTCGCTGACGCCTTGTCCCTGCAGGCGAGCGCCATCGGCTTCGAAAATCACATTCCGACCGTCTGGAGTGCCGGTGTGCCCTTTCTGCTGGTGCCAGTCCACGATCTCTCCGCCGTGGAAAGGCTCGAATTCGATCCGCATCTCTGGGAGCGGGTGGCGCCGATGAGCGAAGGGCGCCTGACATCGGCTTATGTCTATTGTCGAGGTGGGGTGCATCATGCCGCAAAGTTTCATGCGCGCATGTTTTCTCCCGATATGGGGATTGCCGAGGACCCCGCGACGGGATCTGCCGTCGCCGCGCTCTCTGGCGCGATCCACCATTTCGACGCGCTTCCCGACGGCCATCATCCGCTGATGATCGAGCAGGGTGTGGAGATGGGACGGCCTTCTCATATTCATCTGCATGTGGATGTGAAGGATGGCGCCGTGTCACGCGCCCGGATCGGCGGACAGGCCGTGCAGATTGCGTCCGGCGAACTGTTTCTTTGAAAAACAAAGATAATTTCGCTTCTGCGAAATTTTTTTGACCAGAAGGCCAAGATTTTTTGCAGACGCGCTGGACAAGGTCTCGGATCATGTTTATACGCCCGGTCACGCCACCGGAAACGGAGCGGACGCCACCAAAAACGGCGCGGTCGGGTGATTAGCTCAGTTGGTAGAGCAGCTGACTCTTAATCAGCGGGTCGTAGGTTCGAGCCCTACATCACCCACCAAATTCTCTTTCCATGTTAATGGTTTTCGTCGATTGCCTCAGGTTATGCCTGAAGTGCTGCGACGCAGAACTATTTTCACAATTGAAGATTTCCTGAGCCGTTGCGGTGAAGATCGGCGCTTTCTTGCGGGCCGGGCTTTAACGCCTGTATGCGTGCGTCTGTCCGCCCTTTGCCGATTCGGCGCGGTCGTTGGAATGGTCATTCGCTTTGAAGGATGTGCCTCGGCGACACCAGCGCAACCTCGGACTCGCACTGTAACGTGGCGCGGCGTTTGACCGGCGTATCAGTCTGTCGTCGTTATTCGCCGGCGATCAGTTCTGCAGCGCGATTTTCCTTCGCCACGAATTCATCCAGGGACATGTTGTCGAGGATCGTCGCGATCGCGTCGCGGACTTCGGTCATGGAAAGCCGGACCTGACAGGTTTCCGGATCTGCGCAGTCATCGCAGGTCTCAAAGGCTGTGCGGCTCGCGCAACGGATCGGCGCGAGCGGACCATCAAGCGCGCGTATCACTTGGCCAATGCGGATTTCGGCGGCTGGCTTCGACAGGGAATAACCGCCATTGGGGCCCTTTTTGGACCGCAAAATTCCAGTGTTCCGCAGTTCCAGCAGGATGGTGTCCAGGAACTTCTTGGGAATATTGTTGCGGACAGCGATTTCCGTGACGAAAGCGGTCTCGCCTGGCGCCAGTCGTGCAAGATCGACCAGAGCCTTCAGTCCGTACTTGCCTTTTTTCGTGAGCATTTTGATGCCTGGAGGTTCGCGTGCGGTGGGAGGAAACTACCATTTCCTAGTTAGTAAATAGTTTTTACCGGAATGCTTCTCAAGGCTCGTGTCGGGATTTGCCGCTTGTGCTGCTCATTTTCACTGGCAACGTTGCAAAATCGCCCATGGTGTCCGATGCCTGCAGGATCATCTATTTCTATTGAGTCCATCAGGAATGGAAGAATTTTCCTTTCATTGGCTTTTGCCGACGCTATGAATGGCGACGTGGTGCTGCGACGGTTGCTCCGGGGAGATGTGTATGAAAAGCGTGAGCAGAAGCAGTTGGCGGCAGCCGAGCATCTTGCCTGGATTTGGTCTGACGCTGGGCTATACCCTCGTCTATCTCACGCTGATCATTCTCATTCCGCTCGCCGCACTCGTCATTCGGGCAAGCTCCCTGGGGTTTCAGGATTTCTTCGCAGTCCTTATGGATGAGCGAACCTTGCTGGCGCTCCGGATCTCCTTCGGAGCTGCACTGATCGCTGCTCTGGTGAATGTGGTATTCGGCGTCTTGGTCGCCTGGGTCCTCGTTCGCTACGATTTTCCAGGGCGCCGGTTGCTGGACGCAATCGTTGATCTGCCCTTCGCGCTGCCGACGGCCGTTGCCGGCATCGCGCTTGCCGCACTCTATGCGAACAATGGCTGGATCGGCGCCTTGTTTGCGCCGCTCGGGATCAAGATCGCCTTCACACCGGCCGGCATCGTCGTGGCCTTGATCTTCATCGGACTGCCGTTTGTGGTGCGAACCGTGCAGCCCGTGATGGAAGAGGTCGACCGCGAGGTGGAAGAGGCCGCAGCGACGCTCGGCGCCAACCGTTTCCAGACCGTGCGGCTCGTGGTGCTGCCATCCCTGCTGCCGGCTATCCTCACCGGCTTTGCGCTCGCCTTTGCGCGTGCCGTCGGCGAATACGGCTCGGTTATCTTCATCGCCGGCAACATTCCCTATGTTTCGGAGATCGCGCCGCTTCTGATCGTGATCCGGCTGGAAGAATTCAACTATGCCGGCGCGACTGCCATTGCCGCGATCATGCTGATCATTTCGTTTGCCATGCTCTTCCTGATCAATCTGCTGCAGGCCTGGAGCCGTCGGAGGTACTCCAATGTCCGCTGATCTGCGTCCACGATTTCGCGATCCGGCCACCGAGACGCCGTTTGCACGCGTCGTGCTGATTGCCATCGCTGTCTTCTTCATGGCGGTGATTTTGTTGCTGCCACTGGTTCTGGTCTTCATCGAAGCCTTTCGCCGCGGTGCGCTGGCGTTCTTCGAGGCGCTGGCCGAGCCAGACACGCTGTCTGCCATCCGGTTGACGCTGACGGTTGCCGCCATCGCCGTGCCTCTCAACCTCGTCTTCGGGGTTTGTGCGGCCTGGGCCATCGCCAAGTTCGAATTTCGCGGCAAGTCGTTTCTGACGACGCTGATCGATCTGCCGTTCTCGATCTCGCCGGTCATCTCGGGTCTGGTCTACGTGCTGCTCTTTGGCGCAAACAGCTTTCTGGGTCCGATCCTGAAATCCTGGGGTATCGAGATCCTCTTCGCCATTCCGGGGATCGTGCTTGCCACTGTCTTCGTGACCTTCCCGTTCGTGGCGCGCGAACTCATTCCGTTGATGCAGGAGCAGGGGACGGGGGACGAGGAAGCGGCGCTGTCGCTCGGGGCTTCCGGCTGGCAGACCTTCTGGTATGTGACGCTGCCGAACATCAAATGGGGTCTGCTTTACGGCGTGCTGCTCTGCAACGCCCGTGCCATGGGCGAATTCGGTGCCGTCTCCGTCGTCTCCGGCCATATTCGCGGACTGACCGAGACCATGCCGCTGCATGTCGAGGTTCTCTACAACGAATACAATTTTGTCGCGGCGTTCGCCGTATCGACCCTCCTGGCTCTCCTCGCGCTCGTGACGCTGGCGCTGAAGACGATCCTCGAGATCCGGTACAGTGCCGAACTTTCCGGCACTCGCAAGCACTGAAAGGTTCCCCTCCATGGAAGTCGCGATCAAGAACATCAGGAAAGAGTTCGGACAGTTTCCGGCGCTTCATGATGTCTCTCTTTCCGTCAAGACGGGCGAGCTCATTGCCCTTCTCGGCCCGTCGGGCTCGGGCAAGACGACGCTGCTGCGCCTGATCGCAGGGCTTGAGCAGCCGACCGAGGGGCGGATCTTCTTCGGTGACGAGGATGCCTCCTTCAAGACCGTGCAGGAACGACATGTCGGGTTCGTCTTCCAGCACTATGCGCTCTTCAAGCATATGACGGTTGCCGAAAACATCGGGTTTGGTCTACGCGTGCGGCCCAAGGCCACCCGGCCATCGAATGCCGAAATCAAGGCGCGTGTGGCCGATCTCCTCGCCATGGTTCAGCTCGAAGGTCTCGACAAGCGCTACCCGGCGCAGCTTTCCGGCGGCCAGCGCCAGCGCGTGGCGCTGGCTCGTGCCATGGCGATCGAGCCGTCGGTGCTTCTGCTCGACGAACCCTTCGGCGCGCTTGACGCCAAGGTGCGCAAGGATCTGCGCCGCTGGCTGCGCGAATTCCACGACCGCACCGGCCATACGACCTTCTTCGTCACCCATGACCAGGAAGAGGCACTGGAGCTTGCGGACCGCGTCGTTGTGATGAGCCAGGGCAAGGTCGAGCAGGTCGGGACGGCCGATGATGTTTACGATCGGCCCAATTCTGCTTTCGTTTTCTCGTTCATCGGCGAATCCTCGCATCTTCCGGTTCAGGTGAAGAACGGGAGTGTCGTGTTCGAGGGTGTGACGATTGCAGCCGCAGGCGGGGAAGCCGACGGCGAGGGGCAGCTCTATTTCCGTCCGCAGGATGTTGTGCTGGCCGATGGCTCCGACAGTATCGTCGGGACGGTAACGGCGCAGCGGCGCCTTGCGGGAACGCGGATTGCTGAACTCGATGTCTCCGGGGGTGGCCCAGCCCATCACATCGAGATCGAGATCCCGCTCAGTGCGGAAGTCGCGATCGGTGCCCAACTGCGCTTCAAGCCGACGACGTGGAAGATCTTCCGCTAAGGCCGCCGCAGCCCTTTCGCGTCATCCAGAGATGGCAATCGTGCGGGTGGATACGCTCGCCTGACGGATCACCATGTCGGCAATCGCCGCCGCCTGGGCAGCGATCTCGGGAACGCCGGTGATCTCGCCGAAGGTGCCGCGGGTGAGGGGCCCCGCAATCAGCAGCGAGGCCTGTGGAACACCGGCTGACGAGACGGCGCGGCAGTGCGCGTCGCAGGCAATGCCAAGGCCGAGCGCATTGGGCACCAGATGGCCACTGTCGCGCATTGATCGCAACAGCGTCTGATAGTCAAGCATGTTGGCGGCATCGGGACCCGTTGCGATCACCAGACGATCAACTTCCAAGGGCGTATTGCCCTGTCCCATAGGTCGGCCAACCTGGACTTCGAGCTTCCCGTTCACGTCGCGAACCCTCTCGAGGCGACCCCGCGAGACATCGATCGGGCTTGAACCCTGCTTGTCCAGCAATGCCTCGACCTGGGGTGGCATCCGGAAGCGGTGCACCTCATAGATCCTCCGGAGATGGCGCAGCACGCGTTTCTTTTCCGGTTCGGGCAACTGGGTCCAGATCGCCTGACCCTGGTGGCGTAGGGCATCCATGACGCTTTGCCAGGGAAGACCGTTCCTTTCCGTCTCGGCCACCAGCGAGCGGACCTGGCGCAGCAAGCCACGGGCTGTCGCGTCGGTGGTCTCGAACACACCGTGTGGTGCGAAGTCGCCGGAAGCATGGGGACGCGGCAGCAAGCCACTTCGCGACATCAGGTGGATTGGCCCCGTATGTCCATGGGTTTTGAGGCTGGCCACCACGTCGAGCGCTGTGAGACCGGTTCCAAGAACCAGCACGCTTTCTGCCGGTGCAATTTCTGATATGGCCGCGTCCAGTCGGTCCGCCGGGATGCAGCGGCGCGAGCGCACCAGCGATGCCGGTATCTGGTCCGGGATTTTTGGGGAAGCGTGCCCTGTGGCGATGATCAGCGTGTCGGCCTCGTCGACCCGTCCATCGCTGCGCGTGATCGACCAGGACGATCGGTTTCGCTGGACCTCAGTCACGTACTGGCGGACATGGGCGATCTGTCCGGCTTCGATGAGCGGTTTCAGCAGGTCGTTCATGAAGAGGCCAAAGTCGCGCCGCCTCGAGAAGGTGCCACCTCGGGTGATCGAGGCCGGATCGGTCGAGAGGCGACTGTTGTCTTCCAGCCATTTGAAGAAGGCGGTCGGAACGCCGGGAACGGCCCGCATCCGGTGGGCGGCCACATTGAGGCGAAGATCGAGGTCGCCACTGCCATAGGCAAGGCCGGCACCAAGGGTTTCTCGCGGTTCAAAGACGGTGATGGATGCCAGGTTCTCGTGGCTTCGTTGGGCCAGGAGATAGGCCGTGATGGCGCCGGTGTAGCCGCCACCGATGATGGCGATCCGTCCCTTTCGGGCTGGACATGACCGGGACGCCTGCGGGATGGATATTGTGATGCGCAACATCGACAGCCTCCTCCATAGATTGTCTATAATAGTTATAGAAATACAGAAGTCCAGTCGAAGTTCCTCGGCCCAGGGGCTGTGAAGTCGAGAATTGGCGATCCGGTGATGCAGACGTGCCGGAACCTAAGCTCTGCCTGCCACGCCATCGCGGTGAATTCGAGGGGCGGCGAACAAGGCTGGAGGCGAGCCGATCATCGCTTGCCCGGCTAACATCTGCCGCCAAGCCAAAAGCATGACCTGACCCAGCCTCCCATCCCGGATATTCTCTTTCTGTTCCGTGGTCTGGTCGGGTGCGTTCTTTTAATGTTCCGAAATTCGGCTGATTTTGATGTGTTGCACCCTGTGGATAACTGTGGACAACTCGCGTAGCCGGCTAAGGTTTACACGCCTAGTCGCGCCTGGGGGAGAACGAAAGGCACGCCGTGTCCCGGAACGCGGCCGACCGCGCCGCTGATGCCATAGACGCTGCTGACGACATCGTCGGTCAAGGTGTCGCGGACCGGACCTTCCGCCACCAGTCTTCCCTGGTGCAGAACGGCCAGATGATCGGCGAATTCCGCAGCCAAGTTGAGGTCGTGGAGGATGGCGAGCACCGCACCGCCCTGTCGTGCGAAGTCGCGGGCAAGTTCCAGCACCGAGATCTGGTGGCCGATGTCGAGACTTGCCGTCGGCTCGTCGAGAAAGATCGCACGCGGCCGCCCGCCGGCGAGCGGATCCGGCATCTGCGCGAGGACACGCGCCAATTGAACGCGCTGCTGCTCGCCGCCCGAGAGGGCATTGTAGCTCCGCGCTTCGAAACCGCCGAGGCCAACGCGGGCGAGTGCCTGTCGGGAAGCCTGTCCCGGTTCCAGACTGCCGCTGGCAATCGCGCCCATGCGCACCACCTCAAGCGCGGTGAAGGGGAAGGAGAGGGCGGTGGACTGGGGTAGCACTGCGCGCTCGGCGGCGAGTGCAAGGGCAGTCAGGCTGCTGATGGGGCGATCCTGGTAGGTGACCTTGCCGTCTTCGGGCACGAGTTCGCCCGACAGAACTTTCAGAAGAGTCGACTTGCCCGCGCCATTGGGGCCAATCACGACGGTGAAGCGGCCCGGCTGCAGCGCGAGGTTGACGCGATCGAGAAGACGGCGACGGCCGCGGACCACCGTGATGTCATGCGCCTTGATCATCAGAGACCTTCCATGGCCTGGCGGCCGTTGCGGCCGAGCAGCAACATCAGAAACACCGGTGCGCCCAGCAAGGCCGTGATGATGCCGATCGGGAGTTCCGCAGGAGCGGCGATGGTGCGCGCGGCGGTATCTGCCAGCAGCAGCAGGGCGGCGCCACCCAGTGCAGATGCCGGCAACAGGAACCGGTGTGAGGGGCCGATGGCAAGTCGCAGGAGATGGGGAACAACGATGCCAATGAAGCCGATCGATCCGGCAACCGCGACGGTCGCGCCACAGGCGGCGGCGACTGCGAGGATCGTCAGACGTTTGAGTCGCTGCACGGGTATGCCCATGTGAAAGGCTGCGGCATCACCGAGGATCAATGCATCAAGACCACGCGCGACAAAGGGAATGATGCCGAGGACGAAACCGACAAAGGGCAGGATGGAGAGGATCTTTGTCGTGTTGGCCCCGCTGAGCGATCCCAGCGACCAGAAGGTGATGTCGCGCAATGCGCGGTCGTCCGCCATGAAGATCAGCATTCCGGTCGCAGCACCGGTAAGGGCGGCAATGGCAATTCCGGACAGGACGAGTGCGGTGGTCGAGGTGCGGCCGTCACGGGTGGCGATGACATAGAGGAGGAAGGTGTTGCCGAGGCCGCCCAGGAAGGCCATCAGCGGCAGGAAGAGATTGCCGAAAAGAGCAGCCAGCGGCAACAACACCGTCGGGCCAAGGACGATGGCAATGACTGCAGCGAGCGCGGCGCCGGAACTGACGCCGACGATTCCCGGATCTGCGAGCGGGTTGCGAAACAGTCCCTGCATCATGGCGCCCGAGACGCCGAGTGCCGCCCCAATCAAAAGGCCCATGCCCGTGCGCGGCAGGCGCACCGCTTCGAGGATGATCAGGTTTTGGCGGTCAAGCGTCTGCGCGTCGCCGCCGAGATAGGCGATGAGATCCGGCAGACCGACACCGGTTGGTCCGATCACGATCGAGACGAGCACGGAGACCGCAAGCAGCAGGATGAGCGCTGCTATGACGAGATGACCGATGCCGGACCGGTCGCCCGACATCCGATCGCGCATGCCAAGGAGGGGGATCGCGCTCACGGCTTGGTGCTTTCAGGATAGAGCTTTGCATGCAGCTCTGCGGCGGCTTCGGTGGCGCGCGGCCCAAGGCCGAGCAGGAAGAGGCCGTCCATGGTGAGGAAGGCGCCAGTCTGGCCTGCCGGGCTCGCTGCGAGTGCCGGGAGGGCGAATGCCTGTTCGGCGGTCAAGTGCATGGCCCCGCCGCTCATGACCAGCACCACGTCGGGCGCTGCGGCAATCACGGCTTCATCGGTGAGCGGCTTATAGCCGGAGATGGAGGATACGGCATTCTCGCCGCCGGCAAGCCGGATCATCGCGTCTGCCGAGCTGTTGGCGCCTGCCGCCATGATGCGGCCATTGGCGAGCGACAGGGCAAAAAGCACCTTCTTCTTTGGACCCGTCTGGGCGGCAACCTTCTCTTCCAGAGCCTTGAGCTTGCCTGCGACGTCGGTCGCCAGCGCCTCTGCCTTGTCGCTTTCGCCGATCGCCGCCCCCACGGCCCGGATCTTGTCCGGGATGGACGCGGTTTCGGGTGGCGAAGGAATCGAGATGAAATTGACGCCGCTCGTCTTGAGAATTTCGATCGCATCTGCCGGGCCTGCGCCGGATTCAGCGACAATCAGATCGGGTTTCTGCGACAGCACGCCCTCCGGCGAGATCTGCCGGACATAGCCGACATCCGGCTTGTCTGCGGCTTCCTTCGGATAGGTGCTGGTGCTGTCGACAGCGGCAATCCGGTCGCCTGCGCCGATTGCATAGAGGATCTCCGTTACGGTGCCGCCCAGGGCAACGATGTGGCTCGATTCGGCGGCCTCAGCCGGTTGAAAGAACGCAGGTTGCGTGACGAGCATAATGGCAGCGGCAGCCAGAACGGAGCGGCGGGAGGCGGCGGAAAAGGACATTGGCTGGATCGTACCTATGCTTGCGAAGGCGATGCCGGGGAGGCAGTTCCTGCCTTCGGCACCCACGAAATTGAAAAAATCCTGCCGCGAGCGCGTCGCGACAAATAACTTGACTATTATGCACAAGTTTATCTACCAAGGCAAGATATCGCGGTTGTTCCCTTTGTCCGACGATGCCGTCATACTCGGCATTCCGGCGAGTATCCGGCCGTGTCCGCCATCGTGTTTTTTGAAGAGAGGTAGCCACTCCATGTACATTGCCATGAACCGTTTCCGCGTCGTCCCGGGCTTTGAAGAAGCCTTTGAAAACCAGTGGCGTGCGCGCCAGGGCCGGCTCGCCGAAATGCCCGGTTACGTCGAGTTTCACATGCTGAAGGGTCCGAAGGCCGAGGACCATACGCTCTACGCATCCCACACCGTTTGGGAGACACAGGCTGACTTTACCGCCTGGACGAAGTCGGAACAGTTCCGTTCTGCCCATGCTCGCGCTGGGGAAAGCAAGGTGCAGTACCTGTCGGGCCCGCATTTCGAGGGTTTCGAAGTGATCATCCACGAAGACCGCTCCGGCAACCGTGCCGAAGTTGCAGCGGCCTGAGCGTCCGATGGCTGTTATTTCCCCCTCGACGCCCGCGCGCAGCGAACGGGCACTTGCGGCTCTTGCCGAAAAGCCGGATGGCGTGATCGAGCAGATTGCCGCCAAGGCGGATGTCACGCCGGCGGAAATTCTTGCCGTGCTTCCGGAAGGGGCGGCAGTTGTCGTTCCGGCCGAACGTTGGGAACCGATCTGGAAAGACCTGTCGTCCTGGGGCGATATCCTGATGATCGTGCATACCGAGGATATCGTGCTGGAAGTCGAAGGCAGCCTCCCAGCGGGCAGCGAAGGTCACGGCTGGTTCAACATCCATGGCGACAGTCCCATCGGCGGACATATCCGCAAGGAGCGTTGCGTCTCGATCGCCTTCGTCGATCGGGGCTTCCACGGTCGCCGTTCCTGTTCCGTCTGGTTCATGAATGCCGAGGGCAAGGCGATGTTCAAGGTCTTCGTTCGCCGCGACAAGGAACGGGCACTGATTGCCGAGCAGGTGACCCGTTTCGAGGCCTTGCGCGAAGCGAGCCTCTGAATCCGTCCTGATCACGGGCGTCGGCAGGAAATGCCGGCGCCTGTTCTGGCGATTGGTAAGTCGTTCTTTCTTTTGCCTATAACTGGTCCTATTGTCGCGCCATCGTCATCCATGACTGGACCTCCCCCTTGATCCGACTGCGCCCGCCTCGTCTCCTCCTCGCCCTGTCGCTTGCCACGATCCTGCTGTCCCCGCTTGTTTCGCCAACCGGCGTCAATGCACAACAGGATGCTGTCACGCCATCGGCCGCGAGTGAAACGCAGGCGCCTGCGGCCGCAGGAGATGCTGCGCCGGCCGCTGAAACACAACCTGCGCCGGCGGCTCCGGCGACGGCGGTGGTCGAGCCGACCCGTGACGAGCAGCTGGTCGCCGCCGGTGAACGCCTGGCCGCTGCCAAGAAGCAACTCGCAGCGCTGCGTGATCAGGTCGAAAAAAACAAGCAGGACGATTCCCTCCTCGCCGAACTGAAGGTGAAGGTCGATGCTTTGGTCCGCGACGTGCTGCAGATCTCGGTTGATCTGCGACCCCGGCTGAACGACGTCCAGACCCGGCTCACCGAACTCGGTTCTGCACCAGCGGACGGACAGCCGCCTGAGCCTGCCAGTGTCACAGACGAGCGCGGCCGTCTGAATGCGGCTCGCGCGGAGATCAATGCCATTACCGGTCAGGCGGAAGACCTGTCGATCGATGCCAAGTCGTTGTCCGACGAGATCTCCGACATTCGCCGCGCACTTTTCACCAATGCGCTGTTTGCCCATACCGATATCGACGGGCAGATGTTCGAGGAGGCAACGCAATCCTTCTGGAGCGATGCCGAACGGGTTCGACGCAGCATCAGCAGCTGGATCGTCTTCGTCATCAAGTTCAAGGCGCTGCCGCTGACGCTTGCGATCATCCTGTCGCTGGCGCTGGCCTCCGTGATCATGTTCGTTGAGAAGCGGGTGTTCAGCGATATCAACCGGCGCGATCTGACCATCGAAGATCCGTCCTATATGAGCCGGTTCTCGGTCGCCTTCTGGTCGACGATCCTCCCGTCGATGGCGCTGAGCTTCTTCCTCACGTCGGCCTATTTCCTGCTTGACACGTTCAATGTGCTTCGACCGGACATAGCGCCGATCGCCGCCTCTTTCTTTGCCCTGATTGGCCTGGTTTTCTTCGTTACGGCCGTTTCACGGGCCGTGCTTGCCCCCTCGGCTCCGCACTGGCGTCTGGTGAAACTGTCGAACAAGGGCGCGCGCGACGTCAGCATCGCCATCTTCCTGATGGCTGTCGTCAACGGTCTCGACTATTTGCTGGCGGTGATCAGCGAGACCTTCAGCTCGCCCGTGGTTCTCACCGTGATGAAGAGCCTCGCCTCGTCGGTCATCGTGGGCTTCCTTTTGTTCTTCGTCTCCTTCCTGCGGCCTGTCCTGTCGGAGAAGGGGGATCCCTATGCGCCTGGGCGACCATGGCCGCGCGCCGTCTCGGTGACGCTGCGGGTGATCGGCGTGATTCTGATCCTGTCGGCCGGCATAGGCTATATCGGGCTGTCGCGGTTCCTCGCGACCCAGATCATCGTGGCCGGCGCGGTCGTCGCGACCATGTATATCGGCATTCTCTCCGGCAAGGCGATCTCTGCCCCCAACCAGTTTGGCGAGACCCGGGTCGGCCGCTATCTCGCGGGCCGCTTCAAGCTGGGCCCGGTCGGGCTCGACCAAAGCGGCATTGCGGCTGGCCTTCTGATCTATGCCTTCGCCCTGGCGACCGGCGTGCCGCTGATCCTGATGTCCTGGGGCTTCCAGCCGCGTGACATGCAGCTCTGGCTGTTCAATCTGTTCACCGAGATCAATATCGGCACGATCCGCATCTCGATCTTCGGGATCCTCGGCGGACTGCTGCTGTTCGCCGCCGGGCTGACGTTGACGCGCTGGTTCCAGAAATGGCTTGATGGCAATGTCATGGCCCGGTCTCAGGTCGATGGCGGCGTGCGAAATTCGGTGAAGATGGGGGTCGGCTATCTCGGGGCGGGCCTGGCTGCAATCATCGGCATCTCCGCTGCCGGGATCGATCTTTCCAGCCTGGCGCTCGTTGCCGGTGCTCTCTCGCTCGGTATCGGTTTTGGCCTGCAGAACATCGTTTCGAACTTTGTGTCTGGCCTCATCCTGCTCGTTGAGCGGCCGTTCAAGGTCGGCGATCACGTGATTACCGGCGTCAACGAGGGCATCGTCAAACGAATCTCAGTGCGTGCCACGGAGATCGAGACGTTCCGGCGCCAGTCGATCATCGTGCCGAACTCGGAACTGATCAACGCGCCGCTCGGAAACTGGACCCATCGCAACAAGGTGCAGCGTTCGGAGGTGCCGGTCAGTGTCGCGTTCGATGCCGATCCGCAGGAGGTGATCGACCTGTTGCTTGCGGTGGTCAACGGGATGCCGGAAATCCTGCGCAATCCCGAGCCGCATGTCGAATTCCTCCGCTTCGGTGCGTCCTCGCTTGATTTCGAGTTGCGCTTCCATCTGGCCGACATGGGGGAGGGGTTGAATGTTCGCAATCGGGTGCGAATGGAAATTCTGCGCTCCTTCCGTGCGCGTGGGATCGTCATGCCTTACCCACACCAGGACGTGATGCTGCATGTGCGCGAGCAGGATCGAAACGCCCTGCTGCGGCGAAAGTCGAAATCGGAGGCCGAACGGAAGCCCCTGGCCGTCGAATTGCCAGCAGAGCCGGATGATGACAAACTCTTGCCATGAACGCCGCATTCAGCCGCCATTCAGGCGGAATGCGGCATAAGAGGGGCGTGGCTGATCGGAATTGCTCCGATCGCATTTGGCAAGGGACAGGGCTGATCAGGCCCTGCTGCAGGCATGACAATGCGAGTGGTGACGGGTGCGTTTTCAGTGATTGTTTCTGTGCTCGCTGCCGGGTTCGCATCCGCGGCATCGGTGCACAATGCCGGCCCCTCTTCCGTCGTGCTCGTCGTTGTCGAAGACGGCAACAAGATGGAGGTGCCGATCGACGCTGGCGGATCGGAAACGATCTGCCCGGCGGGCTGCTTCCTCACGCTGCCGAACGGCGACCGGATCGGTCTGGCCGGCGGCGAGACGGTCGAGATCGTCGATGGTGTCGCAACGGTCAAGTGAGCTGGGTCTTGCCGGTCGTAAATTGCGATACCGAAGCAACCCGTTTTCGTTATATTTGCACGCGCTTAACTATTTTTGCGGATGCAAGCCACTGACAAGCCTCAGTTAACGCTTCTGCAAACGAGCTTTGTTAGATGTCTCTGTGTTGAACACTTCACAGAAGGCACCCTCGATGGCTATCCTTGGTATATCCGGAATGCAGTATTCCGGGGAGACATTTCCCGACGTCCGGATCATCCTCGGGGAGGACTCGAATGTCTTCACGCAGATGATCAGCCAGCGCCTTCGAGAATTGATGGGTGTCGATGTCGAGATCTGCAGAACCTTCGAGGATCTGCAGATGGCCAATGAACTGTCCGACGAGCCGGTAACTCTTGCGATCTCCAACATCAACCTGCCGGGTGCCGAGAATGGCGAGGCCTTGGAATATCTGATCGACTGCAACATCCCGACCATCGTCTTTACCGGGACGTTCCACGATGAGATCCGTGAGAAGCTGCTGGCCAAGGACATCGTCGACTATATCCTCAAGGACAACATCTTCGCCGTGGAGATGCTGGCTGAATCAGTCTACCGCTTCCTGACCAATCACCGCCATCACGTCCTGATCGTCGACGACAGCGCAACGGCGCGCGTTCTGCTTTCCAGCCGCCTGAAGCGTTACAATTTCCGTGTCAGCCTGGCTGAAAGCGGGGCCAAGGCTATCGAGATCCTGAAGGCCAATTCCGACATCGGGCTCGTCGTCACCGACTACAACATGCCCGACATCGATGGTTTCGAACTCACACGACGCATCCGCGCTGTTCGCGGCTCGCACGAGTTGCGGATCATCGGCGTTTCCTCTTCGACCAACCGTCTCTTGTCGGCGCGCTTCCTGAAGGTCGGCGGCAACGACTTCATGCTGCGCCCCTTCATCGACGAGGAATTCTACTGCCGAGTCAACCAGAACCTGGATACGCTGGTCCAGATCAAGGCTGCACAGGCACGCTCGAAGTAATACGGGGCGCGTTGAACGTCCTTCTCTGTTGCGCTTGAGGCATCACGGTATGGCGTCGGAGTTTCCGGCGCCATTGTCTTTGACGGTGGACAGTGCGTCTCCGGCCGGGCTCTGGCGAAACTGGGCGAGGCGCCTATATAGGTCACACCTTTTCAGTGACCGAGCGCCCCATGCCCCCCATCATCTCCATTCGCTCCCTTTCCAAGACTTACGCCAATGGTTTCAAAGCCCTCGATGACGTCAGCTTCGATATCGAGGAGGGCGAGATCCTGGCACTGCTCGGTCCGAATGGCGCCGGCAAGACGACGCTGATCTCGATTATCTGCGGTATGACCAATCCAACGGCCGGCAGTGTCATGGTCGCCGGTCATGACGTGGTGACGGAGTTCCGCAAGACCCGCGGCGAAATCGGCCTCGTACCGCAAGAGCTGACCACGGACATGTTCGAGACGGTGTTCAATACCGTCAGCTTTTCACGCGGCCTCAACGGCAAGAAGGCCGACCCAGCCCTGATCGAGCAGATCCTGCGGGACCTGTCGTTGTTCGATAAACGGAACAATGCCTTGCGCGAATTGTCCGGTGGCATGAAGCGCCGTGTGCTGATTGCCAAGGCGCTGTCGCACGAGCCGCGCATCCTGTTTCTCGATGAGCCGACAGCGGGTGTGGATGTCGCCTTGCGCAAGGACATGTGGCAGTTGGTGGAGCGTTTGCGCAAGACGGGCGTCACCATCATCCTCACCACCCACTATATCGAGGAGGCGCAGGAGATTGCCGACAGGATCGGGGTGATCGACAAGGGGCGTCTGCTGCTGGTCGAGAACAAGGATGCGCTGATGCGCAAGCTCGGCAAGAAGCAGCTGGCGATCAATCTCCAGGCGCCGATTGCAGAGATCCCGGACAGCCTGGCGGACTGGGACCTGACATTGAACGATGCGGGTGATCAGTTGCTGCACAATTACGAGCTTGGCAGCAATGATGCGCATATCGGGCGGCTGTTGCAGGCGCTCGAAGCGGCGGGCGTTCGCTTCGACGATCTCTCGACGCGCCAGACCTCGCTGGAAGATATCTTCGTCTCGCTGATCGGAGCCAAGGCATGAACATTGAAGCGATCAAGTCGATCTATTTCTACGAGATGGCAAGGACCCGCCGCACCCTGCTGCAGAGCGTGATCTCGCCGGTTTTGTCGACCGCGCTCTATTTTATCGTGTTCGGCGCTGCGGTCGGATCGCGCATGCAGGAAGTGGGCGGGGTCTCCTATGGGGGCTTCATCACGCCGGGGCTGATCATGCTTGCGCTGATCACCCAATGCATCTCCAATGGCTCGGTCGGCATCTATTTCCCGAAGTTTACCGGGACCATCTACGAGATCCTATCGGCCCCCATCGCCATGGGCGAGATCCTTCTGGGTTACGTCGGTGCGGCGGCCACCAAGGGCATGATGATCGGCCTGATCATCCTGTTCACGGCCATGTTCTTCGTCGACCTTCATATCGCGCATCCGGTGTTGATGCTGCTGTTCATGGTGCTGACGGCGGTTACCTTCAGCCTGGCGGGTTTCATCATCGGCGTGCTCGCGAAGAATTTCGAGCAGCTGAATCTCGTGCCTTCGCTCGTCGTTCCGCCGCTGACCTTCCTCGGTGGCACCTTCTACTCGATCGACATGCTGCCGCCGTTCTGGCGGGCGGTCAGTCACCTCAATCCCGTGCTCTATCTCGTCAGCGGTTTCCGTTGGAGCTTCTTCGAGGTGTCGGATGTGCATCCGATGATCAGCGTGGCGATGATCGGCGTCTTCCTCGCCGTGTGCATGGCGGTTCTCACCTTCATCTTCCGCACGGGGTACAAGCTCAGGACCTGAACCTCAGTCGCGCAACCGCAACTCGTCCGTCTGCATCTGCAGTGAACCCAGCGTCGACAGGAAGCTCATGCCGAGGAGGCTCTGATCCAGTCGTCCCTCCTCGAGCACGACTGCGGCGACATCGGTGCGCACGATCGGCCCGAGACGCAGTTCCGGCAGGCGTAGAGGGGCTGCCTGTGCCTGGCCGTTTGCGGTCAGGACGGTGCGGGTGAATTGAAGCGTCGCGGGATCGATGCCGATCCGAACCGCATCCTCGAAGCGCAGGGCGACGGAGCTTGCGCCGGTGTCGATCAGGACCGGCACGGAGATCGGGCCGATCTCTATGCTGGTCTCGAAATGGCCGCCGAGCGACTTGTGAAGAACCACTTCAGTTGAGCCGTCGGGCGTCGTCACTGTAACCGCACGGCCAGGGACCAAGCCCGCGAGCACCCGCTCGCCCACGGTGCGCATGTCATGGCGGTAGAGATAGCCGGTGACCAGCGTCAGCGCGATCAGCACCCAGATGGACAATTGCCGCAGACTTTGGCCGAGCGAGCGCCGGCCGAGCAGGATGCCGCTCGAAATCATCAGCAGAATGGGGAGGGCAATCACGATCCGGCCGACGGCGTCATTGTCGATTCCGAAGGTCTGACCCTGGTTGTGATTGACGATCAGGAGCACGAGACCAACGGCGAGGATCGCAATACCGAGCAGAAATCGCATCAGCCGCGCTCGCGTTGCATGCGTGTCCGCCTTGTCTCGCGGCGGGGTTTGCGTTCCACCGTTTCGAGCCTGGCCGGCAGGCCTTGCATGATCGCCCGGCGCTCTTCGCTGGTATAGGCGGTCCAGCGGCCGATCTCGTCACGGGTGCGTCCACAGCCAAAACAGAAGCCGGTTTTGTCGTCGATCGAACAGATCAGAATGCAGGGGGATTCCATCGGGTTCCTCTCGGTCACATTCTATATCGGATGACTATAGGAGGATGGCAAGGGAGACGAGAAAACCGATCTCGGCGATCTGTTGGCTGGCGCCGATGGTGTCGCCGGTATGGCCCTCAATCTTCGATCTCACGAAGGCGGTAAATCCAGCCGACAGGAAGCCTGCCACAATCAGAGCAACGACTGTTGCGCCGAAGGGCAGGACAAGGACGCCGAGAAGAGCCGGTGCTGCGATCCCGAAGGCAAGGGCCATGCGCGTGGCGCCTGGGTCGGGTTGGCCAACGGATGCCGCGACACCCTCTGTCTTTGCTGGGGGGAGAGATGACCAGTGCCAGACCATGACGGCGCGACTGAGCGCCGCAGCGGCAAGCCAGGCAAGTGCTGTTGCCAGCGGCGGCCAGGCAGGCACAAGTGCGGCGATCGAAGCGATACGCAATCCGACCGACAGGATCAGGGCGAGAGCGCCATAAGTCCCGATGCGGCTGTCCTTCATGATCTCCAGGGCCCGCGCGCGGTTGCGGCCGCCTCCGAGACCATCCGCTGTGTCGGTCAGGCCGTCTTCATGCAGCGCGCCGGTCACCAGCATGTGCAGCGTGAGTGCTGCGAGGACGGCGACGAACGGTGGCGCTCCGACGAGAGCGAGGAGGCCAAGCAGGGCGGCTGCAGGAAGGGTAATCAGAAGGCCGGCGAGGGGAAATGCCGCAACAGTTCGCGCGAGGCTGCCATCATGCGTTTCGAAATACCGGTTTGGGACTGGAATACGGCTGAGGAAGGCCACGGCCCTTGCCGTTTCGGTTACCAGGTCACGTCCGCTCAGCATCAATGCGTCATCCATCCATATGACGACCGGTCGCGCCGCTTTTTGAGTTGAGACTGGCGAGCGCGGTCAGTATGAGAGATGCCACAAAGCCCGATTTGCCTGCAGATTACAAGGAAGCGCATCCCATGACCGTTACCGGCCTGCCATTCGACGATTTTCGCGTCCTGTTGCGCGATCTGCCGGGACCCAACACCGCAGCCCTGGTCGCCGCGCGCGACCGTGACCGGACGCTGACCAAACCGCCGGGTGCGCTCGGACGCCTGGAAGAAATCGCCATGTGGCTCGCGGCCTGGACGGGGCGCCCGCCGGCCGTGACCCGGCCGCTTGTTGCGATTTTCGCCGGCAATCACGGCGTGACCAAACACGGGATCACGCCGTTTCCTTCCTCCGTCACCCAGCAGATGGTGGAAAACTTCGCGGCAGGCGGTGCGGCGATCAACCAGATCTGCGTGACCCATGATCTCGGCCTGAAGATCTTCGATCTGGCGCTCGATTATCCGACCGGGGACATTACCTGCGAGCCGGCCCTTTCCGAGCGTGATTGTGCAGCGACCATGGCATTCGGCATGGAAGCGATCGCGGGGGGCACGGATCTGCTCTGCATCGGCGAGATGGGCATTGGCAACACCACCATCGCCGCGGCCATCAATCTGGCGCTTTACGGCGGTGAGGCCGAGGACTGGGTCGGTCCGGGTACCGGGTCCGAGGGCGACGTGCTGTCGCGCAAGATTGCTGCCGTGAAGCAGGCGGTCGAGTTTCACCGCGAACATCTGTCCGATCCGCTGGAAATCTTGCGCCGCCTCGGCGGTCGCGAGATCGCGGCGATGGCCGGTGCCATTCTTGCGGCCCGCATGGAGAAGATCCCAGTCCTGATCGACGGCTATGTCGCGACCGCAGCGGCGGCAATCCTGAAGGCGGCCAATCCGTCCGCCCTCGATCACTGCCTGATCGGCCATGTGTCTGCTGAACCGGGCCATCTGCGGGCCATCGAACGTCTCGGCAAGACGCCTTTGCTTGCTCTGGGCATGCGGCTGGGTGAGGGCACCGGTGCCGCACTGGCCGCCGGCATCGTGAAAGCGGCCGCTGCCTGCCATTCCGGCATGGCGACCTTCGACCAGGCGGGCGTGAGCAACAAGTCCCATGGCTAACATGAAGAAGAAGGGGCCTGCTGCCCCCCGCAAGCTTGCCGCCGAAGCGTTCGAGAAGAAGACCGGCATCGCCCATCTCTTCGCAGCGGGGCAATATTCGGCACAAGGCTTCAAACGCCTCATTCAGGAGGCCGCTTTCCGTCACGAGATCCTGGCGTTCGTGGCGGGCCTCGGCATTTTCGCGGTTGTCGGTGCCAGTCCGCTCGAATTCCTCGGTTTTGTCGTGCTGATGCTGCTGATGTTCTGTGTCGAGGCGCTCAATACGGCGATAGAGGAACTGGTCGACCGCATCTCGCCTGAGATTTCGACGGTCGGTCGCAATGCCAAAGATCTCGGATCCTTCGCGGTCTTCTGCCTGATTTTGGCCAATGCCGCGTTCAGCGGTTATGTCGTCATCACGCGTCTGCTCGGCTAATCTCAGGCAAACTGCCGACGGCGCGGTTCGACTGCACGGACTTCGCTGACGGCCGGCAGGCTTTCCAGCACGCGGTTCGAGGGCAGGATGGCGATGACTTCCGTGCCCTCGCGCAGCTTCGATTTGAGTTTGAATTCACCGCCATGCTTGGCGAGGATCGCCTGGACGATCGGCAGGCCGAGGCCGGTTCCCTGTTCGGCACTCTTGATGGCGATCGAGCCCTGGCCGAATGCCGAGAGCACCACCGGGATCTCGTCTTCCGGAATGCCTGGGCCGTTGTCGCGGATGGAGACATATTGTCCGCCACCCGCCGTCCAGCCAGCCTTTACCCGGATCTCGCCACCCTGGGGCGTGAACTTCACGGCGTTCGACAGCAGGTTCAGGATGACCTGGCGCATTGCTTTCTCGTCGGCCCAGACCGAGGGCAGGTTCATCTCGAACTGCTCCTCGATGCGGATGTTCTTCGACTTGGCGCGCAGCTGGATCATGCCGATACAATCTTCCGCCAGTTCAAGCAGAGAAACGGACTCCTCGTTCAGCTCATACTTTCCGGCCTCGATGCGCGACAGGTCGAGGATCTCGTTGATCAGTTCCAGCAGGTGTTTGCCAGAGCGATGGATATCGCCGGCATATTCCTTGTAGAGCGGGTTGTTGAGGGGCCCGAGAACCTCTGTCGCCATGACTTCCGAGAAGCCCAGAATGGCGTTCAAGGGCGTGCGCAGTTCGTGAGACATCGAGGCGAGGAAGCGGGATTTCGCCATGTTCGCCTCTTCCGCCCGGCGTCTGGCTTCGTCGGAGAGAGAGTTGGCGACTTCAAGCTCGGCGATCAGGTCGTCCTTCTCCGTCTGGAAGGACAGAAGCTTCAGGTTTGCCTGGTGAAGTCGGTTCGTGATGTAGATGAAGAAGATCAGGGCGGTGGTGAAGACGGTCGTCAGCCCGAGGTCGAGCATCCGATGACCGCTTGCCGCCACATAGCTCAGCGCTATCACGGTCGGCAGAAAACTGACCAGAACGGCCTGGCGCAACAGCATCGTCGCCATGGCCGTGATCGAGAGCGCCAGCAGAAGCACGCCGCCCTTGTAAAAGAGGAAGGCGGTCTGGTCGCATGCGGTGCAATCCTGCAGGGCGAAGACGGCCCAGCAGCTGCCCATCGCAACTTGCGCCAACAGAAGGATGTGGCGCCAGCGCTTCTGGTTCTGCGGTGTGATCTCCGTGCGGGCGGCACGTTTGACGACAATGATTCCGAGCGCGTGCATGGTCAGCCCGAACAGGGCCCAGACGAAAAATTCCGGCTGCGAGGTGAAATAGGACCCGAAGCCCGCGACGAGCAGCAGGAGCGCTGGAATGACCGCCGCACCCTGCAGGGTGGCGGTGATGTGCATGCCGAGAATTTCGACGTCGAATGCCGGCGAGATGCCCTGGCTGGACTGCAAGCGCTCACGGGTCGTGCGCACGGCCTTTGTCGCTGCCCTGTTGCGGTGTGCCCGCGTCAGGTCGACAACATTCTTGTCCGTCGATGTCGATACGCCGTTACTCATGGAGTTGCAGTCTTCCGCGCCTTGGTCGAACTTAGCGACCAATTCTTAAGAAGATCCTGCAGGGGAAGGATTTGTTTGCCATGTGTGAAAAGGTTTCGTTTTTGAAATGGGAGACAATGTGGCGCTGAGGGGTCGGCAATTGCGAGACGCGGGGGTGGGTGCTGCCATGCTGTTCCTGGCGTTGCTGATCATCGCGAAGCTGGAAAACAATCAGGCCCTCCGCTTCAGCGGTCCGTTCGTCGTGATCGATGGGGATACGCTTGCCGACAATGGCCGAAGGCTGCGCCTGCGTGGTCTCGATGCGCCGGAGCTTGGTCAGATGTGTACCAGGGCAGACGGCGCGTATGATTGCGGGCTGGCGGCGAGGGCAGGGCTTATCAGCCTCATCGAGGCAAATGCCGTCCAGTGCTTCGGACCGGAAGATGCTGAAGATCGTTATAGGCGGCGATTGGTTACCTGCCGGAGCGGCGAGGTGGATCTCGGCCACCAGCTTGTGGGTGCCGGACTTGCCGTTGCCGACGGCGACTACCACATGGCGGAACGCCAGGCCAAGGCTGACAGGCTCGGCCTTTGGGGCGGAACCTTCGAGCGGCCGGAAGACTGGCGGCGCCGAAGGCTTTTGGAGACACGGGAACAGGGAGGATGGTTTCGGACATTCCTGTTAGAGCCGCTGATCGGCTGGATGGTTAGAGGAGACACGCCATGAGTCCTGGAAGCGCCTTCGTGGCTTCTGGCAGAGCGATATCACACGCAGCCGATGAACAAGCGGTACCCGTCGATGCGCTCAGTCACGCCATCTCGCAATGTCGGATCTGCAGGGATTCTCCCGACGGCGGGCTGGACTACCGGATGCCGCACGAACCGCGACCGGTGGCCTATCTTTCCTCGACGGCCAGGGTGCTGATCGCAGGTCAGGCACCAGGTCTCCGGGTTCATGAAACCGGCATTCCGTTCAACGATGCCTCCGGGGATCGGCTCCGCCTGTGGCTCGGTGTCGATCGCGACACATTCTACGACCGTTCTCTGTTTGCGATTGCGCCCATGGGCTTCTGCTTTCCCGGATACAACGCCGAGGGCCATGACCTGCCGCCCCGGAGGGAATGTGCTCCGCACTGGCGTCAGACCGTGATGAGGTCCATGCCGCAGGTGGAGCTCATTCTCGCCATTGGGCAATATGCGCAAGCCTGGCATCTCGGTTCCCGTCGGGCACGGACAATGACGGAGACCGTCCAGAGGTGGCGGGAGACGCTGCTTTCCAATGTCCCGGGTCCAAGGGTGCTTCCTCTGCCGCATCCGAGCTGGCGCAATACAGGCTGGCTGAAAAGGCATCCGTGGTTCGAGGTCGAGCTCTTGCCGGTTCTCAGGCGGGAAGTTTCTCTGTTGATAGGGCGAAATGATTTTCCTTGAAACGCTGATTTTCGGCTATATCGGAGAAAATCAGTTTTTATGGGAATCATCATGGATCGCCTCGACCGTAAAATCCTCCGTATCCTTCAAGAGGATTCGACCCTCGCCGTGGCGGACCTGGCAAAGAAGGTCGGCCTGTCCACCACGCCGTGCTGGCGGCGCATCCAGAAGATGGAAGAGGACGGTGTCATCCGCCGCCGCGTGGCTCTGCTTGATCCGGTCAAGGTGAACACCAAGGTTACGGTTTTCGTCTCGATCCGAACCTCCAGCCACTCGATCGAATGGCTCAAGCGCTTTTCGGAAGTTGTGGCCGAATTCCCGGAGGTGGTCGAATTCTATCGCATGAGCGGCGACGTCGATTATCTGCTGCGGGTCGTCGTGCCCGACATTGCGGCCTATGACGCCTTCTACAAGCGGATGATCGCCAAGATCGAGATCCGCGACGTGTCCTCGGCATTCGCGATGGAGCAGATCAAGTATACGACGGAACTTCCGCTCGACTACATGATGCTGGACAATCAGAAATCCGGCGAGGAATAGATCGGGTTCGGCCTTATTTGAGCTTTGCGATCCGTTTGGGGTCGCTCAGCTCGCGCAAGGCGTCCTTGCCAACCCAGCGGGCGGCAGCATCGCTCGCGTCGGCGAGTCTGCTCGCCAGCAACAGAGCCTCAGCGCGGCAGCTGCGGCTCCGCTTGCCGATGTTGCGCAAGGCCCAATTCACGGACTTCTTGACGAAGTTGCGAGGATCCGTTGCATATCGCTCGATCAATGGCAGCCAGGCGATGAAGGTGGCGTCCGGCTCCTCCTTGTTGTGAACCGTGGCGCCGGCGATCATGGCAAAGGCGGCACGCCGAACGAACTCCCGCTCGTCTTTCGCGAAACCTTCGATCAGGTCGTGCCAATAAGGCGTTTCCGTCAGCAAATCGGCGGCCGCATCGACGATTTCCCAGGAATTGAAGTCTGCGGCGAGGCGGCTTACGTCGTCCGGTGACAGAAGCGCCGGATCGAAAGTCCAGATTGCCAGCATGCGGGCTTCACGAATGCCGGTCGCCCAGAGTTCAAACGCGCGTTGCTGGCTCTTGCCGACGGTTTTGGCCAGTTTCTGGATGGCAGGATTGCCAATGCCGAGCGCATCTTGCGTGACTATCCCGAAGCGGGCCATGCCGGCAATGTTCTCCTCCGACCGCATTGAGCGCAGGTGCGCTACAAGTTCCGTTGCGGTGGAGGAGGGGCCGATCATTTCGCTTCGAGCCTTGCCAGAAGAGACGAAGTGTCCCAACGCTTGCCGCCGAGTTTCTGCACCTCACCGTAGAACTGGTCGACCAGTGCCGTGACAGGCAGGTTTGCGCCGTTGTTGCGGGCTTCGCTCAACACGATGTCGAGGTCCTTGCGCATCCAGTCGACGGCGAAGCCGAAGTCGTATTTGCCGACATTCATCGTCTTGTGGCGGTTTTCCATCTGCCAGGAGCCGGCGGCTCCCTTGGAGATGACTTCAATAACTTTTTCGATGTCGAGGCCGGCCTTCTTGCCGAAATGGATGCCTTCTGCGAGCCCTTGGACGAGGCCGGCGATGCAGATCTGGTTGACCATCTTGGTCAACTGACCGGCGCCCGCCGGGCCCATGAGGCCGACCATGCGGGCATAGGCGTCGATCACGGGCTTCGCCTTCTCATAGACCTCAGGCTCTGCGCCGCACATGACCGTGAGGACGCCGTTTTCCGCACCGGCCTGTCCGCCCGACACGGGTGCATCGACGAAGCCGCAGCCACGGGCGGCGGCCGCTTCGGCCAGTTCGCGGGCAACTTCCGCCGATGCGGTGGTGTTGTCGATCAGGACGGCGCCCGCCTTCATGCCTGACAGGACACCATCCGGGCCAATCGTCACAGAGCGCAGATCGTCGTCATTTCCAACGCAGGTGAAGACGAAGTCGGCGTCTTTGGCCGCGTCTGCCGGCGTGAGGGCATGGGTGCCGCCGAACTGCTGTACCCAGGCTTCGGCCTTGGCGGTCGTGCGGTTGTAGACGGTGACCTCGTGGCCGCCCTTGACCTTCAGATGTCCGGCCATGGGATATCCCATGACGCCCAAACCGATGAATGCGACCTTTGCCATGACCATGCTCCTGTCTCGGTATTCCGTTGCGGCAGGCTTAGCCGAATGCGCGGCCTGGAGAAAGGCGTGCAACGCCTTTTTCGGATCGCCGTGGGCGCGGCCCATAGGCTCAAATGCAAATCACCGCCGGTGGTGGCCGGCGGCGATCCTTGATTGCGGAAACCCGTTCAGCCAGCGAGAGCCAGCTGCGGTTCGAACAGGGTGGAGGGCAGGGCCTTGTACCAGTCCGCAATCCGACCAGCGATCTCGCGGCTTGCCTCGACGCGGAAGTGGGTGCTGTCGGCCGCAAGGTCGGGGCTGAGGAAGCTGTCGACATCCATGAGGTCGATGCAGTCGTAGCTGGCGGCCAGTTTGCGCCAGACCGCCGACATGGCCTCCATGCGTTCCTTGGTGACGCCGCGAATGACCAGGAAGTCGCTCGGTTCGACACCGCTCGGGCTGGTGATCAGCAGCATTCGATTGCCATTCGCCTTCAGGTATTCGCAGAACTCGGTGGCGCAGACCTCGTAAAGACCCTTGTCGAGAATGCCGAGCAGTTCCGGCGGCCACATGATGTTGTAGAAGTCGGTACCGATGTAATAGACGAGCGCCGGCGGGAAATGCTGCTGCAGGTAGGACTTGTTCAGCACATGCGGCATCATGAAGACGCGCGGCATGCTGTCGATTTCAGCAACGTCCCGGAGGCCCGCATAGTGGCAGAAGATGCCGGACTGGCAGTTCGCCATGAAGCGGATGCGAATGTCGCGGTTGCCGGCGGCAATGCTCTTTTCTTCGGCGAGGATGCGCTCGCGAATGCCGGGCGCGTTGAAATTCTCGACCGTGATCCAGGCGGGGATCTCCGGCTTTACCGGCACGCTGTCCGGCACCTGCAGGTTCCGGAAGCGCTGGAAGGCCCGCTCCAGCAGAACGTTCTCGATGCCCATATGCATGATGCGGCAGGAGAAGGCCATGTGCTGCATCGATTCCGTCTCGGTCTCGGCGCTGATGAAGCCGACGAGGCCGTGATAGCCGAACTTGTCCCAGGCGAAGAGCGCGAAGCCTTCGCGCAGCGACGCCTCGGCGACGTAGTTGACCATGGAGCCGGGCTCGACCCGTGTCTTCAGGTAGTTCAACTGGTTTGTGCGGTTGATCAGTTCCTCGATGCGGGGCGCAAAGTCGATGAGGTCGGAACTGGTGGCGATCGCGACATGGATGTCGCAGGTGTGGAGGAAGCTTTCGCGGCTGCCCTCGAAGGTCTGGCTTTCCGTGACGCGGTTCTGCAGCGACCTGTATTCCTCGACACGCGACTTGTTCACGCCGGCATGGGCATCGACAAGCCGCGCGAGGAAGGCGTCGCACATCTCGTCCTTGGCGTCGAGCGTGTGCAAGTCGGGCAGCACGGCCTTCGCTTCGGCAAGGTTGATGTCGTTGTCGTCGATGAAGAGGCAATTCTTCGGCTTCAGCTGCATGTCCGAGATCAGCGCCTGGATCGCAGCCCCCTTTGGAACGAAAGCGATGCGGGGGAAGACGAACTCGTCCCAGAGGCCAAGGGATTCGAGCTTTTTGCGGGCCGTCTCGAAATCGTTCTTGGAGCAGATGGCAGAGACGACCCCGCTGCTGTTCAAACGGCGAATGGCCTCGACGCGGCTCTCATGCAGGGTGATGGCATCGGCATCGTCGAGCGTACCCTGCCAGAGCGTCTCATCGAGATCCCAGATGACCAGTTTGATCGACTTGGCGACATCTTCGTTGATGGTCTTTTTCTTAAGCGGCCGAATGCCGCGTGCGCCATGGGCTCCCTGCAGGAAGAACATGGCGGAATCGGCGCCGAGATCGTCGACCTGATGGTCCAGACCCGGCCTGAAGCAGGCTGTAACCGGCACATCGGCTTCCGACAGGCGGCTGTAATTGTTGAGAAACGTGCCTGGCAGAACGACATCGTCCTTTTCGCCATGTACCAGCAGGACCGGCGGGCGGCTGGAGATCTCAGAGCGCAGATCGGCAAAGCCGGCCATGTCGCCGCTGAAGCCGATGATGGCGCAGAGGGACTGCGTTTGCTTCAAACCGTAATAGAGGGCGAGTGTCATGCCTTCGGCGTAGCCGACCACGGCGATCTGACTGTTGTCCAAGCCGTATTCGTCTCGGATCTGCGCGATATAGTCTTCGAGAGCTGTGGCCCCCAGCCCGAGTTCGACGGCCGCCCTGTAGGACGCGCCCGCCTGGGCTGCTCCGGCACTCAGCTGATGGTTTTCGACCTGTGGCAAGGCGAAGAGCGCCTTGCTGAGGTGACCGCGCCAGCGTTCGGCAAGCAGGCGGGGTGTCGGGTCGCCTGGGCGTGCAGCATTGATGAGGATCACGGCAAGCTGCGGATCACATCCATCGAAGGGCATGAGCTTGGTGTCAAAACTGATCTTCAACGGGAAATCCTCGAACACGACTCACCGACTCATTCAGGAGACAGACTTCTGTCGCGAATCAGACTTCATGTTCAGACAGGTGTATTTTCGCCAAATACGCGTGCCTGTCCAGAGGAGGCGTCACGTCGGATCCGGATTTGCCGCCGCCGCCTGTGGTTCAGGTTCCTCCGGATGGTTTGGTTGCGGGGCCGACGTTGGTGTGTCGCCCTTGATCTTCCGGTCCGACGTCAATTCGAGACTTGTCGGTCCGAGGCGATCGGAGATCTCGTTCCAAAGCCGGCGCAGTCTTCTCACATGCAGGTCATCGCCGATCCAGTCCATCAAATGCTCTGTTGCACGCGAGGCGCTGCCGTCATCCTTGCTGATTGTCTGCATCGCCCAGATACTGAAATCGGTGGCATCAACCTCCTTGATCCCGTCGCCATCGGGAATCAGAAATTTGGCGGTGCTTTCTTTTTGCAGGCCTTTCATCGGGCCGGTCGGCGCCAGCAAGACAGCGGCATAGATCCGATCGAACTGATCTATCGCCTTTCGGTCTTCTGCGGACATGTCCTCCTTGTTCTGCTTGAGCGCGCGTTCAAGATCAAAGATCGTTCTCACGTTGAATTGCCGCAGCAGCAGGAAACGGTCGAGGCCGACGACGCAGCAGAGCTGTGCCTGAGCGATCCAATCGACGGTCTGGTATATCCCGTAGGGTGTCTCGATGTGCAGCATGATCGGATTATAAGTTGCGAGCGACTGGACGTCGGAGATGCCGCATTCCTCAAGGCGGAAGCGGGTGAAGAAGTCGATGCCGTCGATCGCGTCGAGGGGCACGACACGGGTCCAGGCGATGAAGCGGTTGTCCGACTGCTTGATCCAGTCGAAACGCGTTCCAAGCTTTACCAGGACGAATTGCAGCACGCTGCCGGGCAACAGACCGAAGGCGAGTGCCAGAAGGATCCATCCCGCGGAGAGATCGTTTACCGCCGCGCTCTGCGCCATGCCGACCACGGAAAGCGCTGCGTCCATATCGGGGAGAGCGCGATAAAGCGCTGCTGACGCGAGCACCGAGATGGTGATGACCGCCGCCTGCCGAATTAAGGTGAAGCCGCTGAGATCGAAGACCGAGAGGGCCTGCACGAGATAGCGTAACGACGACAGATAGGCCCCGACAAAGGTGATGGCAGCCACCGTCAGGACATTCTCCGTCAGCTTGCGCAGCTGTTCCGGGGCAATCGTGGCTTCGAATGTCACACCTCCTGCGGTCAGGAGATTTCGAGCGACGTGTTGGATGCAGCCTTGAGCTTGGGACGGGCAGGTCGTGCCGGAAAGGGTCAGCGAAAAGCCGGCGAAGACCACCAGCATATAGGGCACGGAGGCCACCAGCAGGCGAATGTCGCCGCGGTTGAGAAACACACGGGTCTTTGCGATCGTCCCGTTGATCTCCGCGACGATCGCCATTTGAGACTGTGCGTCCGCAACGAGATCGTCATCCTCCGGGGTCTCGCCACTGCCCTTGACGTCGGCGGTATATTTGCTGCGGACGAATTCGAAGGAGGGGTTCGTCGACTTTGTCTTACCCTCGGTGGTATCCCAAACTGGGAAGGCTTTAACGTATTCTCGGATGAGGCGTAGCCGTCGGAGCCGAATTTCATAGCGCCCGAAGATCAGCGCGAAGGTTGTGACGGCCGAAATGACGAGCGCGGTCCATTCTGCGAAATGGCCCTCGAAGACGTTGAAAACAACTTCCATTTGCATCTGCTTTCCCCTTTCCCAGGAAAAGCCTAGCAAAACGCAAGATCATAACCACCAATTCGACGCAATCAAAGGTGGATTTATCAATCTATGATTGTTTTTCAGATCTTTTTTGCAACAATCAGATGGCCGGGAGACGGATTTCCGTCCTGCATGCGCACGTTGATGTCGGTCATCTCGATCAGTTCGAAGCCGGTGGCGGTCAGGCGTTCGCGTACATAGGCCTCGGCATGGACGAAACGCTGGTGCGGGCCGACAATGAATGGCCGTCCGGCCAGGGTATCCTCGTTTGCCGTCTCCGAGGAGAAGACGAAGATGCCGCCCGAAACCATGTTTTCGGCAGCGCCGAAAAAGAGGGGTTCGAGAGCCCCGAGATAGGGCAGAACGTCGGTGGCCGTCACGAGGTCAAAGGGCTCGTCGTCATTGTCTTCGAGGAAGTCCTCGATTTCTGCGACATAGAGGGTCTCGTAGAGATCCTTTTCGTGGGCGATCTCGACCATCTTTTCTGAAATGTCGATGCCCGTGATATCGGCGACCATGTCGCGCAACGCGCCGCCGGTCAGGCCAGTGCCGCAGCCAAGGTCAAGCAGGCGCTGGAAGGGGCCGAGATTGAGGCTCTGCAGACGTTGGCGCACCATGACTGGAACGGCATAGCCGAGTTGCTCGACCAGAATATCCTCGAAGGCTTCGGCGTGCTGATCGAACAGGGTTTCGACATAGGCGTCCGGCGCCTTTGGCGGGGCTTCGCCGCGCCCGAGCGCCGCGATCCGCACCGAGGCGCCGCCATGGTCGTCTGGGTCAATGGCGAGGACCTCTTCATAGGCCTTCACGGCGGCGTCGATGTCGCCGGCTTTTTCCAGCGCCAGAGCCCGGTTATAGGCTTCCGCCAATGCTTCTTCATCAATCTTGGCCATGGGGCGCGCTCCTGTCTCGGGGGCCTTTGAGGCCGTTGTCGGTCGTCTAGCCCGTCCGTGCTGGCTTGGCAATGGAGAGGGAACCGTGGCTTGCAGCCGGACGTTCCGTCATCAGGGAGCCAGATCATGCCACAGCCATCCTCCGAGACTGACGCCATCCCGCAGCTGGCGCCGCCGCCGCCCCGGCTTGCTCCGGCGCTGCCGTCCAATTCGGCCGAAAAGGCCAATATGATCATTCACTACTATCGCGGCGAGATCGGGCGGATGACCAGTTGGCGCGATCGGATTGACCGCACGACAAACTGGTCGATGACCGTGGTCGCCGGCCTCCTGTCGGTATCCCTTTCGACGCCGTCCTCGCATCATGGCGTGGTGCTGTTCGCGATGCTGCTGATTTCGGTCTTTCTGTTGATTGAGGCTCGGCGTTATCGCTTCTTCGATGTCTACCGGGCGCGCGTGCGGCAGCTCGAACGCCACTATTTTGCCCAGGCACTCTGCCCACGCGCCGAACTGCGTGTCGATTGGGCGGAGGCGATCGCGGCGAGCCTGAGGGCGCCCGTCTTCCTGATCAGCTATCGGGAAGCTCTTTTCCGCCGCATCCGACGCAATTACATCTGGATGTACTTCATCCTGCTGCTGGCCTGGGGGCTCAAGATCTCAAGCCCGAAACTGCAGGCGGACGAAAGGCCGGCGGAGTTCATCGGCAACCTTCAGCAGTTGATGATCAATGCCCATCTGGGTCCTCTACCCGGGGCTGTCGTCCTCGCTGTCGTCGCTGCCTTTTATGTCGCGCTCATTGCAGCCATCTTTTACCCCGAGCCTGATGATGGCGAGTTTGCCCATGGCGAGGTGCATGTATGAGCGGCGCGTATAGCTGAGCGCGGTCAGTGGAGAATGAACTCGCCCTTGAGCGCCCGCCATTCGCTGGCTGCAATCATCTTCTTGTGCACATAGGTGACTGAATGCAGCGGGCCTTCGATCTTGTCCTGCCAGAAGCGCAAGAAGCCGCGCATCTCGGGGAAGTCCGGCGCGAGGTCGTAATGTTGCCAGATGTAGGTCTGCAGGAGGGAAGGGTGGTCCGGCAGGCGGTAGAGGATTTGCGCTGTGGTCAGGCCGTAGCCCTTCAGCATCAATTCCATTTCGGTGTTCATGTCCGTGCGTCCGTGTCCCGTGCAAGAGGATCGGTGCGGACGGTAACCGCTTCCGCGACCGACCGGGGCTGCGACCGACGCAGGCCCCATAACAATGGAACCACTGCAGGGTAAATGAAAGCTTAAGGCTTCGGTGATCGGGCGGAAATCGTCTTTTATTGCAATGGCTTGGCAGCGTCTCGTGGTGAGTGCTGCCAAGGTTTCCTGCTCTATCGCTTCAGGTGCCTTGTCAGCCTTGCCTCAAGCGCGGCCCAGGTGTTGCGCAGCAATTCGACGATGGCGAGATAGAAGAGCGCTGCCCATAGATAGGTCTGGTAGTCGAAGGTTCGCGAGAAGGCGTAGCGGGTCTGGCCCATCAGATCGAGAACCGTCACGACCGCCACGACGGCCGAGGCCTTGATCATCAGGATGATTTCGTTGCCATAAGGGCGAAGTGCCACGATCAGCGCCTGGGGCAGGATAATCTTCCAGAAGGTCACGGATGGCGGCAGACCCAGGGAATTTGCCCCTTCCGTCTGGCCACGCGGAACGCTCTGGATCGCGCCGCGCAGGATTTCCGCCTGATAGGCCGCCGTGTTCATGGTCATGGCAAGAATGGCGCAGTACCAGGCTTCGCGAAAGAACCACCACAGGCCGACGGCTTCGATCTCAGCGCGGAAGGAGCCGAGGCCATAATAGATCAGGTAGATCTGGGCCAGCAGCGGCGTTCCGCGAAAGACGTAGACATAGGCGTAGGCGATGGATTTCAGCACAACATTCTTCGACATCCGGCCATAGGCGACCGGTATGGAGAGAAGCGCCCCAAGCGTGATCGAACTCGCCACCAGGCCCAGCGTCGTGCCGAGGCCCTGGAGATAGCGCGGGCCGTATTTGACGAACTTGTCCGTGTCCCAGCCCGAGACCATCATGTAGGCCAGCGCGATGCCGAGGAGAAGCCAGAGACCGAGGGCTCCGTAGCCCAAGGCACGTGTCCATGTCATGGCCGGGTGCACCTCGGGGGGCGCAGGGCGTGCGGGGATCAGTTCCAAAGAGTGGCTCATCGTCTTGCCTCGGCGCGATTGGCCCAGTTGGAAATGGCGTTCAATCCGACAGAGGAGAGCGTGGCGAGCACGAGATAGAGCGCACAGGCGATCCCGTAGAACAGAAAGGCCTCCTTGGTGACCTTGGTGGCGACGCCCGTCTGGCGCAGGATATCGGTGAGACCGATGACCGAGACCAGTGCCGTGTCTTTGAGCAGGTTCATCCAGAGGTTCCCGAGGCCCGGGAGGGCGATGCGGATCAGTTGTGGCACGATCACCAGCCGCATCGTTCGGCCGCGCGACAGGCCGACCGCGTTGCCGGCCTCATACTGCCCCTTCGGGATCGCCCTGAAGGCAGACAGCAGCACTTCCGAACAGTACGAAGAGAAAACCACTGAGAGAGCCAGCATGCCCGCAAAGAAGGCGTTGATTTCAACGCGCTGGTCGCTGCCGAACCAGCTGAAAACAGCCTGAACCATCATCTGGAAGCCGTAATAGACGATGAAAAGGGTGAGCAGCTCCGGCAGTCCGCGAAAGATGGTGGTGTAGATGCCCGCCGCCGTCCTCAGACTTCTTTCTTCCGATTGCAGGGCAAGCGCGACCAGGAAGCCGAGCAAAAGGCCGACGGGCAGAGTGATCAGCGCAAGGATGATTGTCACCTTGACGCCCAGTGCGATTTCATCGGCCCAACCGACATCGCCGCAGGACAGCAGGCCGTCACCACCGAAGAGCGAGAAAATGCCGATCGGGCCGCAAAACGGATCGAGCCAATAGGATAAAGTGGCCCATAGCGAGCCCAGTGCGGAAGACAGTCCGCCCATGCCATTCCCCCTCGGCGGTATTTTCCGCCTTTTCATGCTTGTCATTAACGCAAGATGGCGGAAGCGCTGTGCTCCCGCCATCTCCATAATCAAAGGATCGGGATATCAGTTCCCATAGACGTCGAAGTCGAAATACTTCTTGTTGATCTCGGCATATTTACCGTTGGCACGGATGGCCTCGATCGCGGCGGAGAACTTGTCGGCGAGGGCCGTTTCACCCTTGCGAACGGCGATGCCAGCACCTTCGCCGTTGATCTCAACGTCAATCGGCAGCGGCGTCAGGATCTTGCAGCAGGCGCCGGCATCGGTCTTCAGCCATTCCGAGAGAACGACGATGTCGTCGACGACGGCGTCGACACGGCCGCCTTCGAGGTCGAGCTTGTATTCGTCAGCGGTCGGATAAAGCTTCAGCTCCGAATCGGGCATGTGCTTTTCGGCGTAGTTGGCGTGGGTCGTCGAGGATTGGGCGCCGATCGTCTTGCCCTTGAGGCCAGCGACGTCGGCGATGGTCGAATCCTTCGGCACGGCGACGGCCGGCGGCGTGTTGTAGTACTTCTTGGAGAAGTCGACCTTTTCCTTGCGCTCGGGAGTGATCGACATCGACGCGATGATTGCGTCGAACTTCTTCGCCTGGAGGGCCGGAATGATGCCGTCCCAATCCTGGGTGACGAATTCGCAGGTGACCTTCATTTCATCGCAGAGCGCCTTGGCGATATCGATGTCGAAGCCGACCAGGGAGCCATCGGCTTCCAGGTTGTTGAAGGGCGGGTAGGCGCCTTCCGTGCCGATGATGAGTTTTTCCTGCGCCATGGCAGAACCGGCAAAGAGCGACAGTGCCGCAATCGAGGCGGCTGCCAGAAAACGTGTCGGAATACGCATGAGATCCCTCTCTGTTGGTGGATGCCGTTTGTCTTTTTAACGCGGCTATCCTGGATCGTGTGGCGTGAGCGGCCACACTTGGGCCCAATATTCGTCTGCTTTCGATGCCGAAATCAACAACAAAGAGTGCTGTATCCCTATTTTCGGTGGCATGCGGCGAGCGAAGATGACTTGAGGCTTCAAATCCTTCTCTTGCCTGATGGAGCAAAAGTGGTTCCAACTCGTTCAGACGAGGTTAATTTTGCGGAACCTAGCTTGGCGGCACTCTCGGTTCGCAGAATCGACTTGGATATTTAACGGCGCTGAGACAAACAGTCGGAAAGACTGCAATCGGCGTGAAGGAAGGAAACGCAGGGCATGTTCAAAAATAGATTGCTGAACACGGTGGCGATCCCGGTGCTGTCCATGGCAGTGCTGGCCGAGCCTGTGGCCGCTTCGGCCATCAGTCAAGGGATGTCGAAGACGCATTCACGTCAGGCCGAGGACGGTCTGATCCAACTCGCCCAGGCCGTGGTCTGCAGCGACGGTTCGGAAGCTGCGGACCAGGAAACCTGCGACGCGCGCGATGCGCAGGCCCAGGCGGAAGCGGAAGCACGGGCGCAGGCTGAAGCAGAAGCGGAAGCCCAGCGCCAGGCCGAAGCCGAGGCACAGGCTCAGGCGGAGGCAGAAGCCCAGGCCCAGGCAGAAGCACAGGCGCAGGCTGAAGCGGAAGCGGAGGCCCAGCGTCAGGCTGAGGCCGAAGCGCAGGCCCAGGCCCAGGCTGAGGCGGAAGCACAGGCACAGGCAGAAGCTGAAGCGCAGGCTCAGCAACAGCAGCAGGAAGCCGAAGCCGAGGCGCAACGACAGGCAGAAGCCGAGGCGCAAGCTCAGGCGGAAGCGCAGGCCCAGGCCCAGGCCGAAGAACAGGCCAAGGCCGAAGCAGAAGCCCAGGCGCAGGCCGAAGCTGAGGCACAGGCTCAGGCAGAGGCAGAAGCTCAGGCCAAGGCTGAAGCCGAAGCGCAGGCCCAGCAGGCAACCGAGCAGCCAGCCCCCGAAAGTGTCACCTGCGCGGATGGCTCGACCGCTGCCAGCGAGGCTGAATGCCCCGTTGCGCCGGCTCCGCAGACCGAAGAAGCCGCGCCGGAGCAGCAGACCGAGCAACCCGCAGAGGAGCAGGCTGCCCCCGAACAGACGGAGCCCGCTCAGCCTGAAACCGCTGAACCGGAAACCGAGCAGCAGCCGGCTGATCAGCAGGCAGAGACTCCGGCCGATGGCAGCACGGAGAGCCAGGAGACCACTGGTCAGGACGCACCGGCCACAGACGGCACGGAGGCGCAGACCGACGGCGAAGCGCCGGCCGATGGCACCGCTGCACCGGAACAGGCAACCGAACAGACCGAACAGGCTCCGACCGAAGAGGTCGTCGTGCCGGCCGTTGTGCCGCCGGAAGATCAGCCGGTAGAGCAGATCACCGACAACCGCACGGAAGAGGAAAAGCAGCAGATCGCTGAAGATCCTTCACAGAGCACCGAGACGGTGGTTCTGCCGGTCGACAATGGTGCTGCCGTTCTCGACAGCGACAAGGATGCCGACAACAGCGGTGGCGAAGCGTCCCGCGAAGAACGGAGCCAGCTCCGCGCCCAGGAAGACGTCGCACCGCCGCCGACAACGGATGCGGAGGCCCAGGCGAGCTTCACGCAGGTCGAGCCGCAGGCAGTGCAGGCGACCATCACGGAAGATGGCACGCGTCTTGACGCGGCCCCAACCTTCGATGTGCCGACCACGGTGACCAACAACATCACCAATGTCACGAACATCACCAACAACACGACGAACAATACGGTCAACAACACCACCAACAACACGGTGATCCAGAACAACGTTGTGAACCAGGTGACCCAGATCCAGGTCATCGAACAGGTTGACAACCGGACGGTCATCAATGTCGGCAACCAGATCATCGTCCGTGGCGACGACCGCGAACGCCTGCGCTACGACTCGCAGGAAAGCTACTACGAGGAACTGCCGCGTGGCCGGACCCGCGAAACGATCATCCGTGAGGACGGATCGCGGATCGTGACCGTCTACAACCGCTACGGCGACATCGTCATCCGTTCGCGGATCTCGCCCCGCGGTCGCGAATATGTTCTGATGTACTCGCCCGAGGCAGACAACGAACGTCCGCAGGTCTTCATCGACGTCGGCCTGTCGCTGCCGCCGATGCGCCTCACCGTTCCGGTGCAGGATTACATCATCAGCACCTCGCGTGCGCCGGATCGGGACTACTACGACTTCCTCGGCCAGCCGCCGGTGGAGCGCGTCGAGCGCGTCTATTCGATCGACGAGGTGAAGTCGTCTGCCCGTCTGCGTGACAAGGTCCGTCGTATCGACCTTGATACGATCACCTTCCCGACCGGCTCGGCCGAAGTGCCGCTTGCCCAGGCGAAGACCCTGCGCAAGGTCGCGGACGCGATGAGCAAGCTGCTCGAGAAGGATCCGGGTGAAGTGTTCCTGATCGAAGGCCATACGGATGCCGTCGGTTCCGACAAGGCGAACCTCGTCCTGTCTGACCAGCGCGCGGCAACGGTTGCGGGCCTGCTGACCGAAGTCTACGGCATCCCGCCGGAAAACATGTCGGTCCAGGGTTATGGCGAGCGTTACCTGAAGATCCGTACGGAAGCGGCTGAACAGCAGAACCGCCGCGTTGCCATCCGCCGCGTCACCTCGCTGGTGCGCCCGGCCGGTGTATCCGCCAAGAACTGATCGGGATCGTCCGACACAAAAAAAAGGGGCCGCCGGCGTGATCCGGCGGCCCCTTTTTCAGTTTGTCAGGGTCTCATGTGTGCTGTGGCAGTCCCGTCACCGCAATGATGAAGTCGGCGATTGCCGCTGTATCGTCCAAATCGAAGACGGGAAGATCTGTCTCCGTCACCCCATGATCGGCGGCGATGGCCTTGATCCATGGGTCGGTTGGCGCGAGCGGTTCCCGTTTGTTCGCTTCCAGCCGTCGCGCCTCGATCTTCGGCACCGGTTCCCGTTTGTAGCCCTCGATCAGGACCAGGTCGCAAGGGGCGATCCGGCTCAGGATTTCCTCGAAGCTCGGTTCCGGCGCGCCGCGCAGCTCATGCATGATCGCAAACCGTGTGCCGGATACGATCGCCACTTCGTGCGCGCCCGCCTGGCGGTGGCGAAAGCTGTCGGCACCGACCTTGTCGATGTCGAAGTCATGATGGGCATGCTTGATCGTCGAGATGCGGTAGCCACGCCGCGTGAATTCCTCGACGAGCCGGACTGCAAGGCCTGTCTTGCCCGAATTCTTCCAGCCGGCGATGCCAAAGATCCTCGGTTTGTCCGTCATGCGCCGCCTCCGTCGATCACCTCGCGGGCGAGGGCAAGGTCCGCAGGCGTATTGATGTTGAAGAAGGGATCCACCTCTCCGCGCCCGTCCATCCTCGTCAGCATGTCAAAATGCACACGGCGGAACGGATGCCGGCGGATGAAGTCGCGGACCCGGCGATGATCCGGATCGTCGATCCAGGATCGCAGATCCTCTGCCAACCGGATCGGCCAGAGCGCGACGACCGGGTGGTCCCGACCGCCTGAGGATGCCATGACGATCTCGCCCGGCGATAGCTCGGTTGCAAGGCGTGGCACGAGGTCGGGGGGCAGAAAAGGTGCGTCACCGGGCACCGTCAGCAGATGGCTGGCTTCGCCCGAGAAGGCCTGCATGCCGGCCAGCACGCCGGCGAGGGGTCCTGGGCGCTCTGCCACCGTGTCGGGACAATTGCGGTAAGACCCGGCGAATGGATGATCGGGCGGCAGATTGACCGCAAGTGTCGATACTTGTGGTCGCAAGCGGGCGACGATGACATCGAGGAGCGGTTTGCCGCCGAGAATGGCCCGGGTCTTGTCCTCGCCCAGTCGCCGTGACAGCCCGCCGCCGAGGACCAGGCCCGGTATGCCAATTGGTCCCATCAACGTGTCGCTCCGACGGAAATATGCCGTTGCAGCCAAAGCCAACCGATTGCGAGAAGTGCCAGCACGCAGCAGGCGAACATCACGAGAAGGAGGGGCATGGCGCCTGTCTCTACTGACAGGAAGGCGGAGGCGAGCCAGGACACGAATGCACCTCCGCCCATGGTAATCGCACCGCCCAGGCCGGAGGCGGAGCCCGCCAGTTCCGGGCGTACGCTGACGATCCCGGCATTGGCGCTCGGCAGCGACAACCCGTTGCCGAAGCCGACAATGATCTGCGGGGCGAAGAAGGCAAGGGAGGTCGTCAGATCCTGAGAGAAGAAGAGAATGGGGAGGGATGCACCGGCCAGGGCGACGCCGCCACCGATCAGCATCATCGCCTCGATGCCGGCACGGCGGGCATAACGGCCGGACAGGAAATTGCCGGCAATATAGCCTGATGCGATGAACATGAATTGCAGACCGAGCACACTCGGTGTCATGCCCATCAGCGTGCCGCCGACAAAGGGTGCGCCGCCGAGGAAGGCGAAGAAGGCGCCTGACGTGAAGGTGGCCGCCAGCGTGAAGGCCCAGAAGCGGCCAGAGGCTAGCAGGCCGGGCCAGGCGCGGAACTGGGCGGTGAAGCTGCTGCTCTTTTGCCGGTTGGTCTCGCCGAGATCGCTGCGCACCAGCACGAGGACGAGAAAGCCTGCGATGGCGATGGCAGCGAAATTCGCCCTCCAGCCGAAGGCGTCACTCAGGAGGCCGCCGACGGTTGGTCCCAGCATGGGGACGAGGGTCATGCCCATCGTGACATAACCGATCATGGATGCGGCCTCCTCGACTGGCACCATGTCCCGGATGATGGCGCGCGACAGGACAAGACCGGCCACGACGGCGGTCTGCGCCATTCGGGCCACGGTCAGGACCTCGATCGAGGTGGCTGTCATGCAGACGAGCGAGGCGGCAAGAAGGATGGCCAAGGCACCCAGCATGACCGGCCGGCGGCCGTAACGGTCGGACAAGGGGCCAATGATCAGCTGGACCAGGGCGGTCATCGCAATATAGCCGGAGACCAGGATCTGGACACGGTCATAGTCGACGGCCAGATCCTTTGCCATGGCCGGCAGGGATGGCAGGAAGATGTTCATCGTCAGTGCCGAGAGCCCGGCGATCGAGACGAGGCTCACGATGTGCGGCGGGCTGGTCCGGTCGAAAAAGCGGGTCGGCGGCACGAGCATTCCTTCTGACGATGATCGGGGTGATCAGCCGGGCGAGCCCGGTTCGGAGGCGCTGGCCACGGCCGCCTTCCTCTGCTTTTCCCTGTAGAACGTATAGAGGCCGGAGCCGATGACAATGGCGGCACCAATGCCCATCGAAAGATCCGGTGTCTCGCCGAAAAACAGCATACCCAAGGCCACAGCCCAAAGCAGGCTCGTGTAGCGGAACGGTGCGATGAAGGAGATTTCGCCGAGCCGCATGGCCATGATGATTGCCTGATAGCCGACGAAGAGGAAGGCAGAGGCAAGAGCGATGGTGGCAAAGGTGTCGAGCGACACCGGATTCCAGCCGCCGAAAGCCGGTACCAGCAGGAGGCCGGCGAGCGAAATCGACGAGGCGGTGAAGAGGGTCACGGTCAAAGAAGAGACGTTCGGGTCGATCTTTCGAGTGACCAGATCGCGGCCGGCTGCGGTGATGACGCTGAGGAGCACATAGAGCGAGGCCAGCGTGAAGCCTTCCGGGCCGGGTTTGATGATGACCATGACGCCGAGGAAGCCCAGGCCGATTGCCGTCCAGCGGCGCCAGCCGACGGGTTCGCGGTAGACGAGTGCGGCGCCTAAGGTGACCGCGAGCGGCAGGGACTGCAGAATGGCCGAGGCGTTGGCCAGCGGTACCTGGCCGAGCGCCGAGAGAAAGGCGATGGCGGCGATCGTCTCGAAGGCAATCCGGCACAGAATGAGGGGCTGCAGGATGTTGCGCAGATGATCGAGAGCGCCCAGTCGACGCGCGACGGCATAGACCAGGATTGTCGTGATGGCACCGCGCACGAACATGATCTGCGCGACCGTCAACTCGTCGGTGACCGACTTCGTCAGGGCATCGTTGAAGGTGAAACCTGCCATCGAGGCCGCCATCAAAAGCGCGCCGCGGGTATTCTCGGATAAGGCCATTCCAGGGATTCCCATGCTTGCGAAGCGGTTGTAGACCATGGTGTCGGGCGGCGGAACCGGATTTCTTCATCAAACCGCCCTTGCCAGGCCGTAGAGGGCCAAAAAGCCGGTTTCGGATTAACCATTGGTCAAGGGCCGACGGCGAAGCTTCGGGCGGCTCCGCATGAGGTGGCGCCGCCCGCTCGACGCTGCGCCGATGTTGGCCGCAGAACGGTCGATCCTCCCGAGGGTTCCATGAGTTTCATTGATCGCCTCCTGCAAAGCCGCAGGATCGTCACCAAAGTATTGCTATTCGTTATTCCTCTCGTTGTTCTTATGGCAGGCGTCGGTCTGCTCGGTTACCGCACTGCCACCATGCTCAACGGTCACATGACCGTCACCCGTGCCACGATCGGCAATATCAGCGATCTGGAGCAATTGCAGACGGGACTGCAGGAATTCAGCCTTGATCCGACCGAAGCGAGCAGGGAGGCTCTGCTGACGGCGATTGAGGCACAGGAAAAGGGTCTCGGCGTTCTCGACGGCGTCCTCGCCAAGCAGGCAGAGGCCGCAGATCTCGGTGCGCTGCGTAACCTGCCGTCTCTGATGCGCGACGAAACGGCAGCGCTCTGGGACAACAAAGTCCGTCGCGATGCACTGGATGCGCAGCTCACACAAGTGGTCGGTTCCCTCAATGCCGAGGGGCAGACGATTCTGAAACAGGTCGAGTTCGTTCGCACGGATCTTGCCGGCAAAGAGCTCTTCGCCAAGGAGCTGCTGTTCGATGCCGCAGCGTTCAAGAGCCTGCTCGACCGGCTCGGCAAGTTGCGTGTCGGCGTGCAAATGGCATTCACGCCCGAGGAGCAGCTGTCCGAGACGAAGCTCTATATCGCGCCGCTGAAGAAGGACATCGGCAAGGCCGAAGTCATCGTGTCGGAGAAGGGAAAGCTGTTGGTCGATGAGGTGTCGGCTTCGATCGCCAAGATCGAGGCCACGTTGAATGGCAATGCGGCTGATGATGCGAAGGCGCAGGATATCGGTCGCGTGCTGTCAGAGCTGGTCCTGATCGAGCAGAAGATTACGCTGCAGGGGGCCAAGAATTCGGATGTGGCAGCGGATCGCTTCGTCAGTCTCGACAAGCTGGTGGCCGAGCAGAAGGAGTTGATGGGGCTTGTCGATACGGCGATCATGGAGATCGCGACGACCGAACTCAAGGTTCAGCAGATGCTGGGTACGCTCGACGATCAAAGTCGCCAGGCCCTGGTCGAAAAGGTTGAATCCTTGAAGGGGATTGCGACCCGGATCTCCGAACTCGGTGTGAAAAACAGTGCGCTTCGTGATTTTCCGCAGAAGATCGCACCGTCGCTGGAAGCCCTTATCACGGGCTCGCAGGAACGGCTCGACGCCGGCCGTGACTGGCAGGCCCGGCGCCTGTCGGCCAACGGTCACGTTTCGGAGGCGATGGAGACGCTGCGCAACTTTGTCAGCCATGCCCAGGAGATCGGCCGCGAGGATAGCGAACGCTCGGCATCCATCTCGGTGGTCACGATGGTTGTCGGGACACTGCTTGCTATCATTGGCGGTCTGATGCTGATCGAAACGTTGCGAGCGCCGCTCAAGCGCATTACCGGCGTGATGTCGCGGCTTGCCAGCGGCGATCTCTCGGTGCCGATCGAGGGTCGCAATCGCGGCGACGAGATCGGCGACATGGTGCGCTCGGTCACCGTCTTCCGCGATGCAGCACTGGAAAACAAAAGGTTGGAAGAAGAGGCCGCTGCCGCGCGCGCGCAATCGGAACAGGAAAGCGCCCATCGCTCGCAGGAGCGGGCGCGTGTCGAGGCCGATCAGCGCGCCGCTCTAGAAGCGCTGTCTTCGGTGCTGCAGGCGCTCGCCAATGGCCAGCTCAACGTCACCATGCGCGATGATCTGCCTGCAGATTTCGTGGCCATGGCGTCAACCTACAATCAGGCTGTCGAGACCCTGCGGGCAACGCTGGAAGAGGTGCGGGCAGCAAGCGCGGATATCAATGCCGGGACCGAGAACCTCGCTGTTTCGGCCGACGATCTCGCCCGTCGCACCGAACAGCAGGCTGCAGCTCTCGAGGAGAGCGTGCGGGCCCTGTCGCATCTGAGCGATGTCGTGCGCTCAACCGCAGACGGAGCAGGGCGCACGGCCCAATCCGTCCAGGTGGCACGCGACCATGCCCGCCAGTCCGGCGTGGTGGTGCGCAAGGCGGTCGAAGCCATGTCGGAGATCAGCCGTTCTTCCGAGAAGATCTCGACCATCATCGGCGTGATTGACGAGATCGCCTTCCAGACCAATCTTCTTGCACTCAATGCCGGTGTCGAGGCTGCCCGCGCCGGCGAGGCGGGACGTGGCTTTGCGGTCGTTGCCCAGGAGGTTCGGGAACTTGCCCAGCGTTCGGCCAACGCGGCGAAGGAAATCAAGACCCTCATCACAGCATCCGGCGGGCAGGTTCGCTCGGGTGTGGAACTTGTCGAACACACCGGTGTCGCACTGCAGTCGATCATCGATCAGGTCGAGGAAGTGCAGGGGCTTGTCGAGACGATCTCGGCTGCAACCCGCGAACAGTCGACGGGCATCAGCGAAGTCACGCATGCCGTGCGCGACGTCGAACTCATCACCCAGCAGAATGCCGCCATGGTCGAGGAGAACAATGCCGAGATCCATGGACTGCGGCAGCGGGTGGATATCTTGATGCACAAGATCGGCCACTTCCGCACAGAACTCGCTGTTTCCGGACGGGACGAGTTCCGGCGCTCGGCCTGATCGGCCAAATAACTTGCGTTGTCGGCGGCGATCAGCCGCCGGTGACGCTCATGTGCCGCCCGACGGCCGGCTTCCTGTGGCTGCGGTCGATGATGAAATCGTGACCCTTCGGCTTGCGGCCGATCGCTTCGTCTATGGCCGAGGCGAGGAAGGCGTCACTGTCGAAGGCGCGCAGGGCCGTGCGCAGATCTGCGGCATCGTCCTGGCCGAGGCACATGTAGAGCGTGCCGGTGCAGGTCAGCCGCACGCGGTTGCAACTTTCGCAGAAATTATGGGTGAGGGGCGTAATGAAGCCCAGCCGCCCGCCTGTTTCCTTGACCTCGACATAGCGTGCCGGGCCGCCGGTGCGAAAGGGAATGTCGGTCAGTGTGAACCGGCTCTCCAGCCTTTCGCGCACAAGCGACAAAGGCAGGTACTGGTCTGTCCGATCCTCGCCGATCTCGCCCATGGGCATGGTTTCGATCAGCGTGAGCTCCATGCCTTCGGCATGGGCGAATTCCATCAGCGACGGGATTTCGTGTTCGTTGAAGTCTTTCAGAGCCACGGCATTGAGCTTGATCGCGATTCCAGCCTTTTGTGCCGCTCGAATGCCGTCCATCACCCGATCGAAATCGCCCCAGCGGGTGATCGCCTTGAACTTGGCCGGATCCAGCGTGTCCAGCGAGACGTTGATGCGACGCACGCCGGCATCTGCAAGTTCGGCGGCAAAGCGGGCAAGCTGCGAACCGTTGGTGGTCAGCGTCAGCTCGTCGAGGCCGCTGCCCAGATGCCGCGAGAGGCCGCGGATCAAATGCATGATGTTCTTGCGCACCAGCGGCTCGCCGCCGGTCAATCGCAACTTGCGCACGCCCTTGGCGATGAAGGCCGAACAGAGCCGGTCCAGTTCTTCCAGCGTCAGCAAGTCCTTCTTCGGCAGAAAGGTCATGTCTTCCGCCATGCAATAGGTGCAGCGGAAGTCGCACCGATCGGTCACGGAGACGCGCAGATAGCTCACGGTACGGCCGAACGGGTCAATCATGGGGCTTGCCCCATCCCCGAGAGGTGTTGCCGCCAGCGTGCCTGAAATCTGCTGCAAGTCTTTGCTCCGTGTTTCAGCTGTAATGTGGGGCCATGAGGATCGAGCGTCAAGCGAAGGTCTTCCGGACCAGGTGCATGAAGGGCAAAACAGCTTGCATGAGCAGGGCCTTGGGCCTAACTCTCACGCCGAATTGTATGAGGAAGAGGGCCCTTCAATGTCTGAGATCTGGCCGAGCGAACTCAAGGTGTCCAAGGATCGCAGGACGCTTGCCGTGAGCTTCAATGACGGTGTCGTCGTCAGCTTGCCGGCGGAGATGCTCCGGGTTCTGTCACCCTCTGCAGAGGTTCAGGGTCATGGACCCGGCCAGGCGGTCACGGTGCCGGGCAAGCGGAATGTCGCGATCCGTTCGATGACGCCTACGGGCAATTACGCCGTGCGGATCGGTTTCGATGACGGCCATGACACCGGCATCTTCACCTGGATCTATCTGAGGGAACTGGGCGAGAGCGGCACGGATAAATTTGCCGATTATGAGCGCTCGCTTGCCGAAAAGGGTCTCAGCCGCGATCCGCGCTGAGGCCGACGTCGCTCGCGTCCTCATGACCTGCATCCACCGCCATCATGCGCTGGATCAGGCGCTCCATGGTCTCGGCCATACGGGTGCATTCCTCGATCGGGGTTGCCGACAGCATCTGCTCGATCAGCTCCGTCTGGATCGCCATGGCCTTCTCGGTCAGCGTCCTGCCATCTGCGGTCAGAGATAATCTCAGGACGCGCTTGTCGCGTTGATCAGCATTTCGCTCCAGAAGTCCGCGCTTTTCCATCTGCGGCAAGAGCATGCTCATATTGGATCGACCGACCAGGAGTTTCCGGGCCAGCTCCTGCTGCGAAATGCCTTCGAAACGATAGAGATTGATCAGGATGTCCAGGTGCGGCGGCTTGATGTCGAGGGGCGCGAGTGCCCGTGTGAGCGTCTGCTGCATGAGCTGACAGGCTCGGGCGACGGAGATCCAGCTGCGAAACCGCGGATGGTCCCAAGGGAAGGCTTGATTTTTGTTCATTCTTGTACTTTATTGTTCAGCATTGAACATATTTCCGGGATCCCGACTATGACATCCTTTGCTCTCAAGGTCACCCGCCAGGCATTCGCGAAGCTGGAGAAGCTGTCGCCGGATGCCTCGGGGAAACTTGCATTCGAGCTCTTCTGTCGCACACCGACGCGCAAGCCGAAAGGTGCCAAGGCCGCCTCGGTTTTTCGCCGGGGCGCTGAGCGGCTTAAACACGCGAGCACCGTACGCCTGGCTCTGTCACGGGGGATGGCCGCTGCCCATCACCTGACGCCTGGGGCTTCATCCGGTGGGAGCGGGGCGGCGCGTATCCTTGTTGTGCACGGCTGGGGATCGCGTGCCGAATATCTCACGGAGATGGCAGCAGGATTGCTGGATGCGGGGGCGGAGGTCGTGCTGCTCGATCTTCCCGGCCATGGCGCATCAAGCGGGCGGAGGCTTGAACTCCGGATCGCAGCGGAGGCCATCGTGGCAGCAGAGCGGCATTTTGGTCGTTTTGACGGCGTTGTCGGCCACTCGTTCGGCGGGGCCGCCGTGATGATGGCGGCCGGCGGCATTTTTTGTGATGTCCCGGTGCTCAATGCTCCACGTATTGCGCTGATCGGTGCGCCGTCGAGCATCAGCGAAGTCTTTAGCGGTTTTGCCAATACCATCGGGCTCGGGAGGGCGAGCCTCGCCGTGATGCGGGCTCGGGTCCAAGCGCTGTCCGGTCGCAGCGTCGAGGAACTGGACGGTGTCGCCGTCGCGCGACGGCTCGATCGGCCACTGCTCGTCGTGCATGCGGAGGACGACAAGGAGGTCAATGTCGGCCACGCGCAGCGCTACATCGGTGTCTCGCGGCATGTCCGTCATCTCTGGGCCAATGGCCACGGACATCGACGGATCGTCAGCGCACCGGAGGTGATCCGTGCGGTCGGCGAATTCCTGCTTGCCGAGAGGGCGACCGTTGCGGATGCTCAGCGCATCGTGTCTTGATCCTGTCATGCGGTTTGCCTAAGCGCTGTGGGATCGTCCGGTTCGACGCGCGGGAGGCCTTGATGACCATCATTCAGACAGAAGAACAGCTGAAGCTCCTATACGGGGAGGTCAGCGAAGCTTCGGTTGCCAAGGTCACGTCCTACCTGACCGATGCCTATCGGCAGATGATCGGCTTGTCGCCTTTCGTGGCGCTCGCAACGGTCGGTCCGGAAGGCCTCGATTGTTCGCCGCGTGGCGACGCCGGCTCCGTTGTTCGCATCGAGGACGAACGGACGCTCGCCCTGCCGGACTGGCGGGGCAACAACCGCATTGATTCGCTGCTCAACATCATTCGGGATCCACGGGTGGCGCTGATGTTTCTCATCCCGGGGTCAAACTCTGTGATGCGCGTCAATGGACGGGCGGTGATTTCCGCCGATGGAGCCCTGCTCGAAAGCTTCGAGATCGACGGAAAACATCCGCGCAGTGTGATTGTCGTTACGATCGACGAGGTTTATTTCCAATGCGCCCGGGCCGTCATGCGAGCGGATCTGTGGAATCCGGGCCGCAGGGTGGCCGCCAGCGATCTGCCGACGCCTGGCGAAATGTTGAAAGCGGCCAAGGCTGGTTTCGATCAGGAAACCTATGACCGCGAATGGCCTGCAAGAGCCGCCAAGTCGATGTGGTAAGCGGCCGGCTGATCAGCGCTTGTAGATCAGCCAGCTCTTGGTGAAGTCCTTCTTCATGCCCTCTTCATAGGCGCGAGTCCGGTTGCGTCCTGCGTTCTTGGCGCAATAGAGGGCGATGTCCGCCTTGGCGTAGAGTTCGCCAGCGTCTTCCGAATCCGTTGCCATGCTGTAACCCAGCGAGATGGTGATCGGTCCGTAATTCACGCCGGTCTTCGAATTCTTGAAGGGCGTGGTTTCGAGGGCCACGCGGACGCGTTCGCAGTTCTGCTGCACTTCGTCTGCCGTGTTGCCTTCGATGATGATGGCGAATTCCTCGCCGCCGGTACGGGCGACGAAACAATCCTTGCGCACGTTGCTGCGCAGGACGGTGGCGACGGTTGCAAGGATCTTGTCGCCGACCGGGTGGCCGTAGACGTCGTTGATCTTCTTGAAGTTGTCGATGTCGGCGAGGACGAGTGCGGCAAGCGGGCGGGTACCGCTGACATAGACGGCGGCCAGTTTCTCGTCGAAGGCGCGGCGGTTCGCGATGCGCGTCAGCGAATCCGTATTGGCGATGCGCTTGTATTCATCGAGTTCGCGACGGACCTCGTCCATTTCCTGGGAGCGCTGGGCCATCTGAACGACGGTCTCTTCGCCATGCGCCATGGTGCTACCAGTGGCTTCCGTCAGGATGTTGATTGCGCTGCGAAGGATGTCGGCGCTGTTGCTGCTCTTGGAATTGATGCGGCTATAGGTTTCTCCCAGAAGCCGGTTGTAGCTCTCCAGCGACGTCTGTTCCTGACGCAGCACACGCAGCAACGCATCCAGTTCACCGAGAATGCGCGAATGGACGTTTTCCATTGCGCGGGTCTGGTTGTGGTTGAAATACTGTTCGCCGATCGCGTCCAGCTCATCCTGGTTGGCGCGGCTGCCAAGGGCGGCCAGTTCGCGCGACAGTGCCGGATTGGAGCCGATAAACGCCTCGTAGAACAGCTCGTAATTGCGCGGAATCGGCGCGACACCCATCGTGCGCATGGCATAGGTAATCTGTGCCGCAATGTCGGGTGCTTGCGTCTTGGACGGCGCTGCCGTGGTCATTCGGCCAACTCCAATTATCCTCTTGGGTGCCCCTTAAAGGTCAAGAAAGATATTAGCGTCAAATGATTTTGAAAGATTTAATGCTGCCGTTACGACAAGTAATTGATACAAAATCGAGCAATGCTGGGAATTTCTATTTAACTGTATGTTTTTGATGCATTTTGGCGTGCCGCGACGGCTCATGGCTGACGTCGCGGCACGTTCATCGGTGAAAAAAATCAACCGAGATTGAATTCCTGGAAGAAGTCGTTGCCCTTGTCGTCGGTGACGATGAAGGCGGGAAAGTCTTCGACTTCGATCCTCCAGACGGCTTCCATGCCGAGTTCCGGATACTCGAGAACCTCGACCTTCTTGATGCAGTCCTGGGCGAGCCGGGCGGCGGGGCCGCCGATGGAGCCGAGATAAAACCCGCCATGGGTCTTGCAGGCTTCCCGGACCGCACGCGAGCGGTTGCCCTTGGCAAGCATCACCATCGAACCGCCAAAGGACTGGAACTGGTCGACATAGCTATCCATGCGGCCGGCCGTCGTCGGCCCGAAGGAGCCGGAGGCGTAGCCGGTCGGGGTCTTGGCCGGACCGGCGTAATAGACCGGGTGGTTCTTCATGTAGTCGGGCATGCCTTCGCCCTTTTCCAGCCGATCGCGGATCTTGGAATGGGCAAGGTCGCGGGCGACGATGATCGTGCCGGTCAGCGACAGCCGAGTCTTGACCGGATGTTTCGTCAGTTCCGCCAGGATGGCCGTCATTGGCTGGTTGAGGTCGATCTTGACCACGGACGAGGAGAGGGAGCTCTCATCGATGTCCGGCATGTATTTCGACGGATCGGTTTCCAGCTGCTCGATATAGATGCCATCCTTGGTGATCTTGCCCTTGGCCTGACGGTCGGCGGAACAGCTGACACCGAGGCCGATCGGGAGCGAGGCACCATGGCGGGGCAGGCGGATGACACGCACGTCATGACAGAAATATTTGCCGCCGAACTGGGCACCGACACCCATCGACTGGGTGAGCTTATGGATCTCCTTTTCCATCTCGATGTCGCGGAAAGCGTGGCCGCTCTCCGAGCCTTCGGTCGGCAGGTCGTCGAGATAGCGCGCCGAAGCCAGCTTGACGGTCTTCAGCGTCATCTCGGCGGAGAGGCCGCCGATGACGATCGCCAGATGGTAGGGGGGACAGGCAGCCGTACCCAAGGTGAGGATCTTCTCCTTAAGGAAGTCGATCATGCGGTCGTGGGTCAAAAGAGAAGGTGTTCCCTGATAGAGGAAAGTCTTGTTGGCCGAGCCGCCGCCCTTGGCCATAAACAGAAACTTGTAGGCATCCTCGCCCTCTTCATAGAGGTCGATCTGGGCCGGGAGGTTGGTCTTGGTGTTCTTTTCCTCGAACATCTTGATCGGGGCGAGCTGCGAGTAACGCAGATTGCGGCGCTCATAGGCGTCGCGCACACCTTCTGCCAGCGCTGCGTAGTCCTGACCGTCGGTCCACACCCGGCGGCCCTTCTTGCCCATCACGATCGCGGTGCCCGTATCCTGGCACATCGGCAGGATGCCGCCGGCGGCGATGTTGGCATTCTTGAGGAGGTCGAAGGCGACGAAGCGATCGTTGTCGGTCGCCTCAGGGTCTTCAAGGATCGAGGCGAGCTGCTTCAAGTGGCCGGGACGCAGGAGATGGTTGATATCAGAGAGCGCGGTTTCCGCGAGCAGGCGCAGTCCCTCCGGCTCCACTGTCAGGATTTCCTGACCCTTGAATGTTTCGACGGACACATGGTCCGAGGTGATCTTGCGGTAGGGGGTCAGGTCTTCGCCAATTGGGAACAGATCGTCTGCCATCACGGGGCCTTTCGCGGCATCAGCTGGAAATTCCGGTGGTTTACGGGGAAGCACTTAACATTTCAATGCGCCGAAAGCCGCAAGCTGCGCGTTGATCGCAGCACCGCGGAATTGAGGAGACGGCGTGCGACTTGCATGCCACGGTGTGGAGCAGATTCGGAGAAGAGCAGGCATGGTATTGGACAGCGCTAACAAAAGTACCTGGCGACGATCGATCGTCATCAAGATCTTTCTGGTGAGCTTCGTCTGCATTCACCTGCCTCTCATCGCCTTGCTGATCGCCTTTGGGACAGATACCGCCGCCGATGGCCTGTCTGCTGCGATCGTGGTTCTGGCTGCGACCTTACTCGGCACTGTTGCCTGCCTTGCGACCATGTGGTGGCTGACCCGGCCCTTGCGTCTTCTTGCCTTGGCGATCACCCGTTATCGGAGCGGCGGGAGCTTCTCCGAAGAGCGCCTCAACCTGCATGGCAATGACGAGATCGCGGTTGTGACCCGGGCTGTCTGCGGCATGGTCGGGGAGATCGCAGCCCTGGCCGAGCGGGTCGATGGACAGCCTGGGCTTGATCCGTTGACCGGCCTCTTGAACGGCAGCGCGGCCTATGGCGTGGAGCTCGACCGTCTTGGCTATCCAACAAACAGCGGCGAGGCGATTACCGTTGCGGTTTTCGAACTCGACGCCATCGATTCCTTGCCGCTCAGCCATGACAGGGAGGTGGCTGATCTTGCGCTGGTGGCCGTCGGTGACCTTGTGCGCGCGCACTTCGCGCCGCGACCGGTCGCAGCCCGCATGTCTGCAACCACCTTCGTCCTGCTTTTTGCAGGGGACGGACCAGAGGCGATCTATGCCTGCTGCGAGGCCTTGCGGCGGGCGATCTCCGAGCTTGACGTCGGTTCCGACATCCGGGGCAGGCTGCGCGCGACCTTTGGCCTTGCAACGCGCCGAGAGCGGGAAAGCATGGCTGATCTCTTGCATCGGGCCGACATGGCGCTGTTTCGCGCCAAGGATACGCTCCGGACCGGGCTCGAAGCCTTAAAGCCATGAGAGGTCTGGGGCGGGCGGCACGTTCGAGCCGCCCGCTCTCGCCTGTTACTGAGGCCGGATCATCAGTTCCGGCCGGACATACTGGTCGAATTCCTCATTGCTGAGATATCCGCCGCCGACGGCTTCTTCGCGCAAGGTCGTGCCGTTCTTGTGGGCCGTCTTGGCGATCTTGGCGCAGGCGTCATAGCCGAGCCTGCCGTTGAGAGCGGTCACCAGCATCAGCGAGTTCTCGACACCCTTGCGGATGTTGTCCTCCCGCGCCTCGATGCCGACGACGCAGTTGTCGGTGAAGGACACGGCGGCGTCGCCCAGAAGCTGGACCGACTGGAGGAAGTTGTAGGCCATCATCGGATTGTAGACATTGAGTTCGAAATGTCCCTGGCTGCCGGCAAAAGTGATGGCGGCCTGGTTGCCGAAGATGTGGGCGCAGACCTGGGTGAGGGCTTCCGACTGGGTCGGGTTGACTTTGCCCGGCATGATCGAGGAACCCGGCTCATTCTCCGGCAGCTGCAATTCGCCCAGACCGGCGCGAGGTCCGGAGCCGAGGAAACGGATGTCGTTGGCGATCTTGAACAGCGCGGCGGCGGCGGCATTGATCGCGCCGTGGGCAAAGACCATGGCGTCATGGGCGGCCAGAGCCTCGAACTTGTTCGGGGCGGTGACGAAGGGCAGGCCGGTGATCGCAGCGATCTCTTCCGCGACCTTTTCGGCAAAGCCGATCGGCGCGTTGAGGCCTGTGCCGACGGCCGTGCCACCCTGGGCGAGTTCATAGAGGCCGGGAAGCGTCAATCCGATGCGCTTGATCGACGAGGCGACCTGAGCGGCATAGCCCGAAAACTCCTGGCCGAGCGTCAAGGGCGTGGCATCCTGGGTATGGGTGCGGCCGATCTTGATGATGTGATCGAAGGCTTTGGCCTTTGCGTCGAGGGCGCCATGCAGGTGTTTCAGTGCCGGGAGAAGGTGATGCACCACATGCTCGGCGGCTGCGATGTGCATGGCCGTCGGATAGGTGTCGTTTGACGACTGGCTCATATTGACATGGTCGTTGGGATGGACCGGCTTCTTCGAGCCCATCTCGCCGCCCAGCATTTCGATGGCCCGGTTCGAGATCACCTCGTTGGCGTTCATGTTGGACTGCGTTCCGGATCCGGTCTGCCAGACAACGAGCGGGAAATGGTCGTTGAGCTTGCCGTCGATCACCTCCTGTGCGGCGACGATGATCGCTTCCGCCAGTTGGGGTTCGAGCTTGCCGAGGGCGAGATTTGCGCGGGCGGCTGCCTGCTTGACGATGCCGAGGGCGCGAATGACCGGCAGCGGTTGCTTCTCCCAACCGATCTTGAAATTGCCGAGGGATCGCTGGGCCTGGGCGCCCCAGTAGCGATCTGTCTCGACCGCGATCGGTCCGAAGGTGTCGGTTTCGGTTCGTTTCGTCATGGGAAATTCAGCCTTTTCGGATGGTTGATCAGGATGCGCAACACGGGCGGCAATGTAGGATGCATCGCCATCGTTGCAACTGCATGGCTTTATCTTGCGTATGTATGTCAAGTATTTTTGCACGCGGTCCCATGCTGCTGCACTCTTCGGTCCGGCCGGCGGCTTGTGTCAAATTCGGCACGCGTCACGACAATTTGTCTCGGCCGTGACAGTGTATAGCGGGCAGGGTTTTGCTACATTTCATTAACGTCAATGAAAAATTAACGAATGTTTCCATTAAGTTTCTCCTCAGGCAGCGCTTTTTGAACGGCGCGGTCGCGTGAATTTCTGCCCGGCGTTCCGTTCACCGTTGCGGCGTCGAACTTCCCAATCCAAGGCTGATCGGCTAGTGATCCGCGCAAATGGCCATCAAGCCGCGAGTCCATCGGGCTCGACCTGACATGAGAGCAAGAATGACGAGAACTCCCACATTCGTACTGACGGCATTCCTGGCGGCGACGACTGCCCTTGGTGCATTGCCTGAGCAGGCTTCAGCAACGACGCTTCTCGATCTTCTGCGCGGTGGTCCCGGCCGCAACACACGCGAGAAGGCACGACCGAACCTTCTTGAGCAGCAGGCGCTTGGCGGCCTTGAAATGGGCGATCCCGAGCCGCTGCCGAAGGTGACGGGGCCGCGTTACTACACCTACAAGCCGGAAGCCCAGCGGGCGATCCGGATCGCCTTGCCGACGGCCGCGAACGGCGATCCGGCTGCTCAGAACGAAGTGCTTGGCACGCGCCGCTTCCTGGCCGAGGTGAACGTGCGGGCGAATGACGAGGTCGCCAAGACCGTCGAAGCCTACTATTCCAACGCGACGAAGCCGCTGATCTGGGTGGACGAGGCAGGCTTGTCCGAACGCGGCCGGCAGATGGTCGCGGCACTCGCCGATGCCGGTGCTGCTGGCCTGTCGCCGGAAGATTATGCCGTCACCTTGCCGTCTGACGCCAGCGCCACCGCTGATCCGGAATTGCGCCAGCGTGAATTGATGGGCTTCGAAGTCGCCCTGTCCGCCAAGGTTTTGACCTATGTCCAGGACACCGTGCGCGGGCGTATCGATCCCAACAAGATCTCCGGCTATTACGACTTCAAGCGGAAAGGCGTGAACATCGCCCCGGTGCTCGACATGCTGCGCAAGAGCCCTGATGTCGCGGCCTATCTTCGCAATCGCGACCCGAAGAACCCGCAATTCCTCGCGCTGCGCGCCGAATTGGAACGTCTGCGCGCAGAAGATGCCCAGGCGGACGTCGAGCCGATCACGATTGCTCCCGGCACGTTGCTGAAGCCAGGCCAGACCAACCCGGAATTGTCGCGCATCGTGGGTGCGGTCAAGCAGGTTGCCTCCGAGGCGGTGCTGTCCCAGCATGCCGCGACGCTTGCCGCTTATACCGGAACCCCGGACTACACGCCGGAGCTGGTTTCGCTGGTCGAAACCTTCCAGAAGGAAAAGGGCCTGAAAGCCGACGGTGTCGTCGGCCCGGCAACGATCCGTGCGATGACCGGCCACAGCAATCAGGAAAAGATCGCAAAGCTGCAGGTCGCCATGGAAGCCGTCCGCTGGTTGCCGTCCGATCTTGGCCAGCGTTACGTCTTCATCAACCAGCCTGCCTTCCAAGTGTACTACGTCAACGATGGCAAGGAGCAGCTGTCGATGCGTGTGGTCGTCGGCTCGAAGTCGAACCAGACCTATTTCTTCCAGGATCAGATCGAAACCGTCGAGTTCAACCCGTATTGGGGCGTGCCGAAGTCGATCATCGTCAACGAGATGCTGCCGAAGCTTCGGGCAGATCCGTCCTATCTCGATCGCCTCGGCTATGAGGTCTCCTATGGTGGTCGCAAGGTGGCGTCGAGCCAGGTGGACTGGAATACGACCCATTCGGTCGACGTGCGCCAGCCGCCGGGTGGCGACAACGCGCTCGGCGAGCTGAAGATCCTCTTCCCGAACGATCACGCGATCTACATGCACGACACGCCCTCGAAGAGCTTCTTCAACCGCGACATGCGTGCGCTTAGCCATGGGTGCGTGCGTCTGGCCCAGCCGCGCGTCATGGCGGCGGCCGTGATGGGGACGACGGTCGAGGAAATCGGCAAGCAGATTGCGTCGGGTCAGAACCGCGCCGTCCAGGTGCCGCAGAAGATTCCGGTCTATGTGTCCTATTTCACGGCATGGCCGAACAAGGACGGCGTGATCGAATATTTCGACGACGTTTATGCTCGAGACGAATACACGGCCAAGGCCTTCAAGATCACCACGGATGCGAGAGCTCCGAAGGCCTGATCCAGCGGCATCGAGCGTCTGGAAACGATGATATGGCGGGCTTTGGCCCGCCATTTTCGTTTCAGGCCCGGGTTGTCAACCGCTCGACGAGTTCCGGTGTCAGTTCGTCGAAATGGCTGATGACGGTGGAGGCACCCAGCGTCTCGACGGCGACATCGGAATAGCCGAAGGGAACCGCAATCGACGGAATGCCTGCATTGCGGGCGGCCAGGATGTCGTTGATGCTGTCGCCGATCATCAGCGCATTGTGCGCTACGCCGCCGGCCAGTTCGATCGTGCCGGTCAGGTGGGCGGCGTCTGGCTTGCGCACCGCAAAAGTGTCGCCGCCGGTGATCGCTGTAAAGTATCTGGTCAAGCCGAGCGTTTCGATCAGGGGACGCGCGAGACCCTCCATCTTGTTGGTGCAGACGGCCAAGAGGTGGCCGGCGTCGCGCAGGCGGTCGAGTGCCTCGACGAGACCCGGATAGGGGCGGCTGAGCCCCGGCATGCCGGCTGCGTAGTGGGCGATGAAGCGGTCCAGCAGGGCAGGGATTTCGTCGTCTGCCAGCGGCGAGCCCCTCAGCGCAAAGGCGCGGGCGATCATGACGCGGGCGCCTTGGCCGACCAGATGGGTCAGGTCCTCATAGCCGACAGGGGCAAGGTTCTTGATCGCGATGGTATGATTGAGGCTGGCGACGAGGTCCGGTGCCGTATCCACCAGCGTTCCGTCGAGGTCGAAGACTATGGTCGTCGCGGTCAAGGTCATGCTCCGGGCTGAACGATCTGCCGTCCGGCGTTAGGGGAAATCCCCGCAAAAGGCAATTGTCGGCCCCGTCGCGGGGCTTTCGTTTGTGGAACGAGCCGTGTAAACAGCTTTCGACGCAACAGACGGGAGCTTTCGGCGCATGGACGCCCGGGAAATGAAGATCAAGGCAGCAGCCGAGGCACTGACCCATGTCGAAGACGGCATGCGGCTTGGCATCGGCACTGGTTCCACGGCAGAGGAATTCGTGCGCCTGCTGGCGGAGCGGGTGGCCGGCGGGCTGAAGGTGGAAGGTGTTCCGACGTCCGAGCGCACTGCCCGGCTTTGCCTGGAACTTGGAGTGCAGCTCCGCTCCCTCGACGAATTGCCGGAACTGGACCTGACGATCGACGGCGCCGACGAGATCGACGCGCAGCTGCGGTTGATCAAGGGCGGCGGCGGCGCGCTTTTGCGCGAGAAGATCGTCGCTTCGGCCTCGAGCCGGATGATCGTGATTGCCGACGAAACCAAGATCGTCGACACGCTGGGCGCCTTTCCGCTGCCGATCGAAATCAATCCGTTCGGCCAGGTGTCGACCCAGATCGCCATCGAGGCTCTGGCCTCGAGACTGGGCCTTTCCGGTGCGCTCACCTTACGCAAGCGCAGCGATGACAGCCTCTACATGACGGATGGCGGTCACCTCATTCTCGACGCATCTTTTGGCCGCATTCCTGATGCAGACGCGTTGGCGGAACAGCTCAATGCGATCCCCGGCGTTGTGGAACACGGCCTATTCATAAACTTGGCATCCCTCGCGATCATCGCCGGTCCGGCGGGAGCGCGCGTGATGGAGCCGAAAAACTAACAGGAGCATAGAATTACATGATCAGCATTTCGGGTATGGGCCGTTTCGCCTCGATCGCCATCGTCGCCGGCAGCGTCATGCTGGGCGCAATGTCCGCCAAGGCACAGGACGTTGCCCCGGAACATCTGCAGGCAGCCCGCGCTGCGATCGACGCACTCGGTGTGACCGATCGTTTCGATGCCATCCTGCCGAACATCATGGATCGCCTGACGGTTCAGCTCATTCAGGCTTATCCGAACCTGCAGGACCAGATTTCTTCGACCGTTGAAGCCGAAGCTCTGAAGCTTGCGACCCGCCGCGCCGATCTGGAGCGCGAAGCCGCCCTCGTCTATGCCAAGGCCTTCACTCCGGAAGAGCTGCAGGCGATCACCACCTTCTATTCGAGCGAAGCCGGCAAGAAGCTGCTCAAGGACGGCCCGATCGCCACGCGCGAATTGCTGAAGGCTGCCGACATCTGGACCTCGGGCATTGCACGCGATCTGGAAAAGCAGTCGAACGACGCGCTTCTGAAAGAAGTGCAGGCAACCCAGCCGGCCGCCGAGGCGCCGAAGCCCTGATTGCTTCCCTGTTGAATTCTCGAGCCCGGGCATCGTCCCGGGCTTTTCTTTTTTGGCCCCGGCCTCCTATATCAGGCTGACATTCGGCGAAGCCGCCAAGCGCAGGAGCAAAACGCATGACCCAGTTCGACTATGATCTGTTCGTAATCGGGGGCGGATCCGGCGGGGTTCGCAGCGCGCGGCTTGCCGCCGCGATGGGCAAGAAGGTCGCCATCGCCGAGGAGTATCGGTTTGGTGGCACCTGCGTGATCCGCGGCTGCGTACCGAAGAAACTCTTCGTCTATGCTTCACAGTTCCACGAGCATTTCGAGGATGCAGCGGGCTTCGGCTGGACCGTCGGCGAGAGCCGCTTTGACTGGCATGCGCTGATCGCGGCCAAGGATAAGGAGATCGACCGGCTCGAAGGGCTCTATCGCAAGGGCCTAGAAGGGGCGGGTGCCGAGATCCTGCAGACCCGCGCGGAACTCACCGGGCCGCACAGCGTGCGGCTCGTGGCGACCGGTCGGGAAGTCTCGGCGGAGCGCATCATCATCGCAGTCGGCGGCGCACCGAATCCGCATGCATCTCTGCCTGGACATGAGCTGTGCATTTCGTCGAACGAGGCCTTCCATCTGGAGACCCTGCCACGCTCGATCCTGATTGCCGGCGGCGGGTATATCGCGGTGGAGTTCGCCAATATCTTCCACGGGCTCGGCGTCGAGACGACGCTGATCTATCGGGGGGCGGAGATCCTCAGCCGATTCGACCAGGATATGCGGCGCGGCCTGCACGAGGCGATGGAGGCGAAGGGCATCCGCATCCTTTGCCAGGACCATATTCAGAAGGTGGAGAAATCACCGGCCGGAAATCTTCAGGTCGAAACCATGAAGAACGGCGTTTTGGTGGTCGAGCAGGTCATGCTGGCGCTCGGCAGGGATCCGAATACGACGGGGCTCGGTCTTGAAGCCGCCGGTGTCGAGATCAACGAGCGCGGTGCCGTCGTCGTCGATCGGTATTCGCGTACCAATGTGCCGAGCATTTTCGCGCTCGGAGATGTCACCGATCGGGTGCAGTTGACGCCTGTCGCGATCCATGAGGCGATGTGCTTCATCGAGACGGAGTACAAGGGTAATCCGACGTCACCGGACCACGAGCTGATTGCGACGGCCGTGTTTTCGCAGCCGGAAATCGGCACTGTCGGCCTTTCGGAAGAGCAGGCTGCGAAGAAATTCGACGAGATCGAGGTCTACCGTGCGCAATTCCGGCCGATGAAGGCCACGCTTTCGGGGCGTGCCGAGAAGATGATCATGAAGCTGATCGTCAATGCCGCCGACCGCAAGGTCGTCGGCGCCCATATCCTCGGACATGATGCCGGCGAGATGGCCCAGCTTCTCGGGATCACGCTGAAAGCGGGCTGCACCAAGGACGATTTCGACCGGACCATGGCCGTGCATCCGACGGCGGCAGAGGAACTCGTCACGATGTATAGCCCGAGCTACCGGGTGAAAAACGGGGAGCGTGTCTGATAACGCGGAAAGGCCCGCCAATTGGTGCTGACGCATCCGGCGGGCCTTTATCCACTGCGGGCTCAGCCTGGGGATTATTCCCGTACCGGCGCGCTCTCAAAAATGCTGGATGAACTCTGTGGCGACGATCGGGGCCGTGAACAGGGCCAACGCCAGCAGGGACAATAAGGCAAACCGCAACCTGCGGTTCCGACGGGCCTGTACGCCACTCCAATCATACGCCATCACAATGATCCTCATGATCAACGCGAGAAACCAACGGCTTCCCAACTCACTGCACTGCCCCCACAATGGCGGGTAGCCATTGAGGCTTGCGTGAAGCTGGTCGCAGGATACCGGACGTGTCCGGCGCTGCGGTATTCGGAGACCGTTGATGATGCGACTCACCCGAGTGGACAGCAAGTTCCCGTGTTGCGCTTGCAAGCTGCCCGCCTGTGGAAACTGTGGGTAACTTGGGTGCAGTGCAACGTCTCAGCTCTGCTGCAGCCATTCGATGGCGGGCTGCCAGAGGGTGTCGCGGAACTGCGACCGGAAGAAACCCAGATGACCGATGGGGCCGCCGGCCTCTTCCGGTGAGAGCCAGCGTATTTCTGTCGGCGCGCGGTGGTAGTATTTCAGCAGGGCATGCTGGGCGCGCGGCGTGCCCCAGGGGTCGTCAGTCATGCCGAGGGCCAGGATAGGCGTTTCGACTTCGCCGAAACGGCGAACCGCATCCATGGTCTGATCGGCAAAGAAATATTCGGGATGGCGACCCCAGCGGGCCCATTCACGGAAAACTGTGCCGGGCAGGGTCTGTCCAAGCCCAACCTGGCCAGGGACCTTACCCAGCAAGAGCGCGAGCGGCACGCCGATCAGGTTCATCTGGCTGAAAACGCGGTAGCGAGTTTTCGTGTTGCCCCAATAGCCCGTCATGGTCGCGACCATCAGATACCGTTGAAAGCGATCCGAGCAGCCTCCCAGCGCCAGGACCTGCCCTCCGAAGGATTGGCCTATGCCCACGACCGGATGGCCGGGCGCCTCTGCTTCCAGCCTCTTCAGGGCGGCCGGCATGTCGAAATGGGCCCAGTCGCGCATCAGCAGTGGTCGGCGCCAGTCCGATGGCGCAGTGGAACCCGAAACGCCACGGTAATCGTAGGTGAGGGCGGCGCGAAAGCCGTGGTCTTGCACCAGATGCACGGCAAAACGCGCATAAAAGCCACGGGGGACCGCGGCCGCAGCGGATATGAGAGCAAGCGGCCCCTTACCTGTCCCTGAGAAAAGCGTGGCCGAAATCGGAAAGCCATCTGCAGTGGTGATGACGAGATCACGCTTTTCCGGTGGCGGTGCGGCGTCATGCGGTGTCATCCGGATCCTCCCATCACAGACCCGCACAGATTACGTTTACGTGCTGGTCAATTCAAGTGGCGTGTCCCCACCCGGTGTTGTCGCATGTGCGGTGACGGCTGCGAGATGTCGGAGCTGTTGGGTCGCGAATGTGTTCGAAAGCCCTTCAACTTCGGCTTTCCAACCCTTAGATAACCGTTTATAAGCCCCCATCCCTTGCGGCCGGGAGGTTGCCGCAGTTCCAGTACAAGACAGGTGACGACGATGGCGCAAAATTGGACCCCGAACAGCTGGCGGCAGAAGCCGATCAAGCAGGTTCCGGCCTATCCGGACCAGGATGCATTGAAGGCTGCCGAGCAGCAGCTCGCCTCCTATCCGCCGCTGGTCTTTGCGGGTGAAGCGCGTCGTCTGAAGAAGTCGCTGGCCCAGGTCGCGGAAGGCAATGCCTTCCTGCTGCAGGGCGGTGACTGCGCCGAGAGCTTTGCCGAACACGGCGCCGACAACATCCGCGACTTCTTCCGTGCCTTCCTGCAGATGGCTGTCGTTCTGACCTTTGGTGCACAGTTGCCGGTGGTCAAGGTCGGCCGTATCGCCGGCCAGTTCGCCAAGCCGCGTTCGTCGGACATGGAAAAGATCGGCGACGTGGAACTGCCGAGCTACCGTGGCGACATCATCAACGGCATCGAGTTCACCGAGGATGCCCGCATTCCGAACCCGGAACGGCAGCTGATGGCCTATCGCCAGTCGGCCGCGACGCTGAACCTCTTGCGCGCCTTCGCGATGGGTGGTTATGCCAACCTCGACAATGTGCACCAGTGGATGCTCGGTTTCATCAAGGATAGCCCGCAGGCTGAGCGTTACCGCAAGCTCGCCGACCGTATTTCCGAAACCATGGACTTCATGAAGGCCATCGGCATCACGTCGGACAACAATCCGAGCTTGCGCGAGACCGATTTCTTCACCAGCCACGAAGCTCTGCTGCTCGGCTATGAAGAGGCACTGACCCGCGTCGATTCCACGTCTGGCGACTGGTATGCCACCTCCGGCCACATGATCTGGATTGGTGACCGTACCCGTCAGGCCGATCACGCGCATCTGGAATACTGCCGCGGGATCAAGAACCCGATCGGTCTCAAGTGCGGTCCGTCGCTGCAGGCGGACGATCTCTTGAACCTGATCGACATCCTGAACCCGCAGAACGAAGCGGGCCGGTTGACGCTGATCTGCCGTTTCGGTCACGACAAGGTGGCCGAGCACCTGCCGCGCCTCATTCGCGCCGTCGAGCGCGAGGGTCGCAAGGTTGTCTGGTCCTGTGACCCGATGCATGGCAACACGATCACGCTCAACAACTACAAGACCCGTCCCTTCGAGCGTGTCCTGTCGGAAGTTGAGAGCTTCTTCCAGATCCACCGTGCCGAAGGCTCGCATCCGGGCGGCATCCATATCGAGATGACCGGCAAGGACGTGACCGAATGCACCGGTGGCGCGCGTGCGGTGTCGGCCGAGGATCTGCAGGATCGCTACCACACCCATTGCGATCCGCGTCTCAACGCCGATCAGGCCCTCGAACTGGCCTTCCTGCTTGCCGAGCGGATGAAGGGTGGTCGAGACGAAAAGCGCATGATGGTTGCGAACGGCTGAAACCAAGCTTCAGTTTTCCGAGTTTGACGATCGGGCGGGCTTCTACGAAGCTCGCCCGAAATCGTTTTGCCAGGAGGGCGTTGATGGCCAGGAATATTTTCGGAAAATGCCTCTGTGGTGCGGTCGAGGTCACCGTCACGGGCGAGCTCGGATCTGTCGGCTACTGTCACTGCAGCCAGTGCCGTCGCCAAACCGGATTGTACTACGCGACAACCAATGTTGCCGTCGATGACGTCACGATCGCGGGAGAGGAGAATATCAGCCGCTATCGGGCAAGCCCCGGAGCCGAACGCGCCTTCTGCCGAACCTGCGGCTCGGCCCTGTTCTGGAAGGGCGATGGAGAAAAGACGGTGTCGCTGATGGCAGGGCTCTTTGAAGCGCCGACAGGGCTTGCGGGCGGCTATCACATCTATTGCGCCGACAAGGGCGATTTCTATGAGATCAATGACGGGTTGCCAAAGTTCGCGGCCAGCCGGAGCTGATGCTGTCGTTATGGCTTAGGCTGCGACGACGTTTGTCTCGGCGCTGATCCCGAGTTCGCGGCAAGCCTCGTGATAGGCAAGTTCGAGAGCCGCGAACTTGGCGGACTGCCATGTGAAATAGTCTTCAAGGAAAGACTGGCCAAGCCACAGACTGCCACGGCGGCGAGGCAGTTCCCAGCCGAGCAATCCGTCGGTCTCTGCCTTCTTGAACATCCGTTTCAGGTTGGTTGCCGAGACCTGGTAGACGTCGCTCAGTTCGGCCAGGGTCACCGGGCCGGCAAGGACCCGGGGCGCCTGGCGATCGACGCTGTCGAGACGGGCGACGAGATCGTGGAGGATCATGCCGCCAAGATCGGACCAAAGGAAGTGACCGATCGAGTCCGGAGGATCCCGCCAGAGCGGATCGTCGACGAGCATGTCGGCAGCTCGTGGCTGGGCCAGCACGAAAATCGTTTCATGGTCGATCGAGGTCTGTTCGCGCGTGCCACCGTCGAGACGATCAAGGCAGGCCATGTGGCCGTTGAACCAGCTGCGCATGCCGCCAAGGCTGAGTTCCGTGGCTTCCAACACGCGCACGCGTTTGTCCGGCACATCCGGAACGTCCCGGAGAAACTTGTAGGCGACGAGTTCTGCGAGATATCCGGTCGCCGTGTTCCGGCTCGCGGCCCCGAGCCGCATCACGGTTTCGACAAAGCGGGTCGCCGTCAGGCCCGACAGCGGATCGTCAGGCGTACGACGCAACGCGAGCGCAAACAGCGACTGTGTCATCAGCCACTTGCGATGCGATGCCTTCAGTCGCGACATCCGCGGCGTCCGCAAATGAATTCCAATCAGATGCTGGGCGATCTGTTTTTCGATCGAGGGAAAGAGCGGATGGGCCGCGATTTCGGCACGCGTCAGTGACGGCATGGCACAGCTCTGCTTCACATTCCTGACTATTGTCATTTAAAAACGGCTGTCCGGTCAAAAGGGATTGCAGTAAAGCAACTCAAATACTGTCAAGCGCTGCAAACGACTGAACAAAAAAAGTCTATGCCGCAAATTCGCGGATGTCGCAAGACATCCGCTACTTCAAATTTGCGGTATCAATAACAAGCTGTTGGGACGAGGAGCCTTCAGTGTGTCTTAGCTGTTCGGTTGCAGCCGCAATGCCTGTTCCGGGAAGAAACGCGGCAGGCCATAACCTTCTCCAAACATGACGTCATGCTGAAGCATGCGATAGTCGCGGATGAGCGGATCTACTGTGCCGGCGAGAGACCAGTCGGCCTGAGACTTGGCGTTGCGACCGATCAACTGGTGTCTGTCGACGACCGTATAGCGCTCGGCCACGCGACCCAGCACGCCGGTGTAGTAGGGGTGACGGTAGCCGGCAAGGCGGACCACCACATGCGGCAGCTGCGAGGGGCTGACCGAGCCGATGTCCTTCTGCACGCCGCGCTTGGACGACCACACGACAAGCGGTGTCTCGTGCTCGCGCTTCATCGTCGGTACCGATGCCTTGCGGGTGGCCACGACGTTCGGCATGTAACCGCTTTGGGTATAGACTTCGCCGAGCGGCGGCAGGTGGTCGCCAAACATCACGATGATGGTTTCACGGCGGCGCTTCTTTGCCCAGTCCATCAGCATCTTCAGGCTCTGGTCGGCTTCCTTGACGCCTTGCGTGTAGGTCGCGAGTGTCTTGGTCGGAGCGTCCGACAGGGTCGGAGCATCCACCTCGACCGTGTTCTTCGCATAGCGGTGCTCTTCGTAGGGGCCATGGCCCTGGAGGGTGACGGCAAAGAAGAAGAACGGCGCTTCGGTGTTGTCTGCTTCCTTGATGATGTAACGCGTCAGGGCATCGTCCGAGGCGAAAATGCCGCGCTTGTCCATCGTCGGCATGTTTTCTTCCGAACGGAACTGCTGGAAACCGAGCGCCTGGTAGACGTTCTGCCGGTTCCAGAACCAGCTCTGGAAGGGATGGAAAGCCTTTGTCACGTAACCCTTCGATTCAAAGAAGGTGGCGAGCGAGGGCAGTGGCCGGCGGATGTATTGCTGATACGGGATGCTGCCATAGGGCAGGAAGGCGTTGGAGAAACCGGTCAGTGCCTCGAACTCGACATTGGCCGTCATGCCGCCGAATTCCGGGGAGAACATGTTGCCCGACGTGGCTGCACGGATGGTCGGCATCGGGTCTTCGGAATAGCGGACGCTGGTGAGGCGGGTCGGATCCCAGAGGCTCTCGCTCATCACCACGATCACGTCGGCCTGGCGGCCGGAGTAGAAGGAGGCGGGAACGCGGTCTGAAGGAATGTCTGTGATGGCCGGCTGGCTGTAGCCATCGGGGGCGCTGATGCGGGCCATCGGCACATTGAAGGCAAACGCCATCAGAAAGCCGTTGTGGCGATAATTTTCCTTCTGGTCCCACATCATCGGAACGATGTTCAACCGGTCGCGCACAGCCGAGAACGCCATGGGGTCCATCAGGGAGATGAAGCCGGCGAGCAAGGGGAAGGAAAGCGCGAGGCGCATGCCGCGACCGACGAGGTTGAGGCGTGGGAAAACTTTGCGGCTCTTCCAGATCAGCGCGAACAGGGCAACAATGAAGGCAAGGCTTGCGACCGCCAGGCCAACCGCCTTCATGGGTTCTGCTGCCACCATAGCTGGCAGGAGTTCCATGATCTGGCGACCGAAGAGCAGGTCGCTTGGAAACAGCGGATCCGACAGGAAAAGCTGCTTCTGTCCCGAGAAGAAGGCCGGCAGGAGCAGAAGTGGGCCGACGAAGAGCACAGATTGGTAGCCCTTACCGATGATCGCATCGGTGAAGGCGAGAATCAGGAAGATGACGCCTACGGCAACCAGCCCGGGGCGGCTTGTCGAAGTCATGTATTCCACGACGTCGATCATGCTGCCGCGTGCCAGAATCTCGCTCAGCAAAACGATCGCCGCGGCAATCAACGCCGTGTTGATCCACTGGACGATAAGTTGGGCGATCCAGGAGCTTCCGAGCTCTCGCTCGCGTGTCGCGCCAAACGCGCTAAAGATGTTCGCGACAAGCGATTTCGGGCTGGACTGGACCACTTCGAACTCCAGGTCTTGGGCAGATGTCGTGAAAGGTTCGCATAGGTGTCACATAAGTGTCATGAATGCTACATGAACCGTGATCAAGAAAGCTTTGTTCCCAGAATTTCCCGTGGTCTCCTGAGCGCGAGCGGTGGCTGCGGTGCCCCGACAGAGCAAAGCGACATTGCGATTGGGCGGACGAGCGGCTAAATCGGTGTCATGAGCGATACAAAGAAGATTTCCGACGTCCTGCGAATTGCGGTGGCACAGTTCAATCCCACGGTTGGCGACGTCACCGGCAATCTCGCGAAGGCGCGCGCCGCGCGCGCCGAGGCAGCTGGGCAGGGGGCCGATCTGCTGCTCCTGACGGAGCTGTTCATTTCCGGCTATCCGCCTGAGGACCTGGTGTTGAAGCCGGCTTTTCTAAAGGCCTGCATGCAGGCCGTGGAAGCGCTTGCCGCCGACACCGCCGATGGCGGGCCAGGAGTGATCGTCGGTTTCCCGCGTCAGGGCGACAAAGGGCGCCACAATTCCGTCGCCATCCTCGATGGCGGCAAGATCCTTGCCTTCCGCGACAAGATTGACCTGCCGAACTACGGCGAGTTCGATGAGAAGCGCGTGTTCGTTGAAGGCGAGATGCCCGGGCCGGTGAATTTTCGTGGCGTGCGCATCGGCGTGCCGATCTGCGAGGAGATCTGGAACGATCTGGGCATCTGCGAGACGCTGGCGGAGACCGGGGCGGAAATCCTGCTTGTGCCCAATGGTTCGCCCTATTATCGCGGCAAGGTCGATGTGCGCCACCAGGTGGCGCTGCGTCAGGTGATCGAGACGGGCCTGCCGCTCGTGTTCGCCAACCAGCTCGGTGGACAGGACGAACTGGTGTTCGACGGTGCGAGCTTCGCCTTCAATGGCGACAAATCGCTTGCCTTCCAGATGAGCCAGTTCGAGGAGACGCTTTCGGTGACCACCTGGAAGCGCATGCCCGATGGCTGGCGCTGTGACGGCGGTCCGATGTCGCGCATTCCGGAGCATGAGGAGGCGGATTATCGCGCCTGCGTGCTGGGTTTCCGCGACTACGTCAACAAGAACGGCTTCAAGAGCGTGGTGCTGGGGCTGTCTGGCGGCATCGACTCGGCTCTATGTGCGGCGATCGCGGTCGATGCGCTCGGCGAAGAGCGGGTGCGCACGCTGATGCTGCCCTATCGCTATACTTCCGAGGAGAGCTTTGCGGATGCCGAAGCTTGCGCCAAGGCGCTCGGCTGCCACTATGACATCGTGCCGATCTCCGATCCGGTCGAAGGTTTCCTCTCGGCGCTGTCCGAAATGTTCGAGGGCACCGAAAGCGGGATCACCGAAGAGAACCTGCAGAGCCGCACGCGTGGGACCATCCTGATGGCCGTGTCGAACAAGTTCGGCTCGATGGTCGTCACCACCGGCAACAAGTCGGAAATGTCTGTCGGCTATGCGACGCTTTACGGGGACATGAATGGCGGCTTCAACCCCATCAAGGACCTCTACAAGATGCAGGTCTATGGGCTGTCGGCCTGGCGCAATGGACATGTTCCGCCGGGTGCGCTCGGTCCGTCGGGCGAGGTCATCCCGGCCAATATCCTGTCAAAGGCACCTTCGGCCGAACTGCGCCCCAACCAGACGGATCAGGATTCGCTGCCGCCCTATCCGGTGCTCGACGACATCCTCGAATGCCTGGTGGAGAAGGAAATGGGCGTTGATGAAATCGTGGCGCGCGGCCATGACATTGCGACCGTGCACCGGGTCGAGCATCTGCTCTATCTTGCAGAATACAAACGTCGGCAGTCGGCGCCGGGGGTGAAGATTACCAAGAAGAATTTCGGGCGCGATCGTCGCTATCCGATCACGAACAGGTTCCGGGATCGCTGATGAGCGTGGGAATGGGGGACAGCGAGCCTCGGACACCAATGCCGGAATTTACAGCGGAAGAACGCGGCTACATTTTTGCTGTTGCGGCGGATGGTCACCAGGACAGTGGTTTCTACCGGACGCTCTCGGGCGCCGCCTACTTTTTCCCTTCCGTGGTGATAGGCTGCTATGGTCTGTGGGATGGGAGTTTCAAGATACTTGGCATTGGTTTCCTGACGTTGATCGTCAGCATGGCCTGGGGCTTCTACACCGAATGGCGGTCCGCTCACCACGAACGAACGGGGCGGGCGATCCTCGCCAAGCTGCGGCAGGCGATCGAAGATCGCCCGGTCGTCGATTGATACTTTCAGGGAGACCATGATGCGCAGCTCGGTCGAGATTTTCGATATGGCCACACGCGAATGCGAGGTCGTCTGGCAGACGGACGACCTCGTGGAGGCGCCGAACTGGTCGCGGGACGGCGAGTTTCTCGTCGTCAACGGCGACGGTCTTCTCTACGCGCTGTCGCTCGACGAGGACGAGCCGGAGCCGGAGCCGATCGATACGGGCTTTGCCGTCCGCCTCAACAACGATCACGGCATTTCCCCGGATGGCGCGTCGATCGCCTTTTCGGACCATACGCTCTACGGAAAATCCTGCATCTACCTGCTGGGGGATGGCGGTGACGAGCCGCGCCAGGTCACCGACAAGATGCCGTCCTACTGGCATGGCTGGTCGCCGGACGGGAAGGAACTTGCCTATTGTGGTGACCGAGGTGGCGTGTTCGACATCTACACGATCTCGATCAAGGGCGGACCCGAGCGGCGGCTGACACATGGCGAGGGGCACAATGACGGGCCGGACTATTCGGCTGACGGTCAGTGGATCTATTTCAACTCCAGCCGCACCGGCACCATGCAGATCTGGCGGATGCGCACCGATGGGTCCGATCTGCAACAGTTGACCTCGGACGGCTATGGCGACTGGTTTCCGCATCCGTCGCCTGACGGAAGCAAGGTATTGTTCCTCTCCTATGATGCCGACGTGACGGGTCATCCGCGCGACAAGCAGGTCCGGCTGCGGCTGATGGATGCCGATGGCAGCAATGTGGAGACTCTCATCGAATTCTTCGGCGGGCAGGGCAGCATCAATGTCCCCAACTGGTCTCCCGATGGAGCAGCCTTCGCCTTTGTCCGCTACTTCCAGACCACGGACTGATGGTGTCGCATTTGGCTCTGGGCGGCCCGCCTGACCTGAGGTAGAACTCCGGCGTCAGGTGCCTGCCGACAGGCGGGAGAATCGGGAAGCCGGTGCAATTCCGGGACGTGCCCAGCGCTGTGAGGCGGATGTCTGTGCCAAGGGGAAACCCAGCCACTGGTCGATGTACCGGGAAGGCGGCACAAGACGGTCGAAGCCGAGTCAGAAGACCGGCCTGATACGATAGACCTTGCCCGCGTGGACGGCGGGCGATTGCGCTGTGTTGGAGACAACAGCATGCACGACTTGTCGAACGAGGCCCTCGTCCGGGCCAATGCCTTTTCCGATGCGGAGAAGGATGCCGTCTACCGCGCCATAGAAACCCGTCGCGATGTGCGCGACCAATTCCTGCCTGATCCCTTGCCCGACGATCTCGTCCGGCGCCTGCTGTCGGCTGCACACGCTGCGCCTTCGGTCGGTTTCATGCAGCCATGGAACTTTCTTCTGATCCGCAGCCGCGCCCAGCGCGAGGCGATCTGGGGTGCCTTCGACAAGGCCAATCACGAAGCCGCCGCGCTGTTTTCCGGTGAGCGCCAGCAGGCATATCGATCCTTGAAACTTGAGGGTATCCGCAAGGCACCGCTCAATATCTGCGTCACCTGCGATCCTGATCGGGCTGGCCCCGTTGTGCTCGGTCGCACGCACAATCCGCGCATGGATGCCTATTCCACCGTCTGTGCCATCCAGAACCTTTGGCTTGCCGCGCGTGCCGAAGGTGTGGGCGTCGGTTGGGTCAGCATCTTCCATGAGACGGAGGTCAAGGCGATCCTGGGCATTCCCGAGCGTGTCGAGATCATCGGATATCTCTGCCTTGGCTTTGTGAACGAACTCTACGCTTCACCGGAGCTGGAGGTGAAAGGCTGGCGCAGACGTCTCGCTCTGGATGATCTGGTCTTCGAGGAGCGATGGCCTGACGGCGAGGGGCGTCATGGCGGCTGATCTTCGCTATTCCTGAAGCGGCTGTGGTCCCGGTGCTGCCGGTTTGCGCAGGTCGATCTCATCGGACTGCGTCGGCAGGAAGACCGGGCCAACGCGGCGCACGTTCAATGCGGACGCATCCAGTTCGCGCTCGGGGGCTGGCGCCGGTGCGGAGGTCTGTCTCGTGGCTGCCTGTTGCGGCTTGATGGTGACGATCGAGGATTGATAGTCGGAAACTGCGGGCCGCGGGGTCATCCGCTGGTGGTAGCGCGCGAGATCGCACCGGCATTGGGGATCTTCGGCCGGTCGGCGTGTGCGGTAGACGAAAGCATTCGGCATGTCACGGTAGGACTGACCGGTCACGGCCGAAACCATATCGGAGGTTTCGCCTGAGGTCGCCGAATGGAAGAAAAGTTCGGTCTCCACGCCAGGGCACATTTGCTGGCATTGCGCCGCGTCGCGGGCGAAGTTCATCGCCGATGTTCGCGAGGAAATGGGAAAGAAGCCGCCGTCACAGGTGCGCACGCACAGAGTTCGGACGTCGCCCGACGGCAGAATGCCGATTGTCGGACGGAAGGAGGCTGCGGCTTCACCCGCGCGATCCGGCCGATAAGGCTCAGGCAGCGTATCGAGATAAGGTACCCGTTGAGGTTCGTCCGGGGTCGAGGCAAGCGTGCCTTCGCCATTGCAGCCGTTGTCGGTGAGGGCCTGTTCAAGGCGTGCGGCCTCGGCGGCTCCCAGCCGTTCGCGCAGTTCCACCAGCTTGCCGGTCAGAATTTGCTTGTTGCTTTCCATCCGGCTCAGAGCTTTGGCGAGATCGCCGCAATCGCTGCCGCCATCGGCGCGGATGGTCGTGATCGAAGAGGTGAGGCAGCGGAGCCGCCGCTGGTCCTGGCGGGCTTTGCGAAGTTCGAGATTCTGCTGCGCAATGGCGCCGGCATAACGATTGATGTCATCGGACGAGACCGACCGATCAACCGAAGCCAATCTGTCGCGCAGCCTCTCGCACGCCAGCGACGCGGCAGCGGCGTCCGCCAGAGATGTCGCAAGAAAGGCGACGGCGATCAGTGGGCCGAGCAATCTGGTCAGTGAATCCATGGCTCCGACTGGGTGGCTCCGACTGGGGGGCTGTCGGTACGCGACCTTGTATGCAGTTCCTGTACAATACGGCACTTGATGACAAAGTAAAATGACAGGGAAGAGAGCGACCGGGGCGGCCAACCGCCGGCCGCTCCTCGCTTCAGGCGGCGCGGGCCGATGCGAGTGTCATCGGCTGCTCCAACACGCTGCCGTCGATGGTGGCAACAGCCTTCATCCGCTCCAGCAGATCTTGGCTTACGTCCCAGGACACCGCCACGGCCTGCACGGAGCCGATGCGCTGCGGATCGGCGATGCGCTCCCCTGGGCAGCCCATGCGCTTGAACATACGTTCCAGGAAAACGTCGGTGACGGTGACGATGTGGCTGAGGCCGGAGGCGAGGCCGAGTTCACCCACGCCGCACATCAGTTCGGCAGCGGCAATCGTCACCTGGTTGTTTGCGCGGTCCTGAGAGATCTCCGGATCGATGCAGAAGCGGCTGGATTCCCAGATCGCGGCGCTGCGGATTTCGGGGCCTGCGCCGAGCAATTGCGGAAAGGTGTCGTCCAGCATGTTTGGCCCAAGGGTCGGGAGCAGCCGCAGCGCACCTCTTAACGACCCGTTGTCGCCATAGGACAGGACGTAGATCGGGTTCGCGCGGTCATAGTGGTCGATCTCCCAGGCGTCATGCACCTGCACGTCCCAGCGCAGAAGGTCGTGGAACACCCGTTTGCGCAACCTGTGCATGGCATCAATGTCAGTGGGAAATTGATGGCGCCGGGCGCCGTTGATGATCCGGATCATGCTGAACTCCTTGAATTATCGTTGGAGCGGACAGCATGACGGGGAGGTAGAGTGACTGAAACTGGCGGTGGCGACAGCTTTGTTGAATGCAATCTATGATATGATGGTTTGCCCTGATTGTCGTCAACCGGTGGGACGGTCCGTAAAGCGGGGAATGAGGCCCTGCCAGACAGCTTCTGCTACCGCCTGGGCATTGTTGACGACATCCAGCTTGTGGCGCGCGTTGGCCATGAAATAGCGGACGGTCCGCTCCGTGATGCCGAGGATAATCGCCGCTTCCCAGTAGCTCTTGCCGGCGGCGATCCAAGCCAGCGTCTCACTTTCACGGCGCGTGAGCAGCGTTTTTGTCCGGCGCCTGTGAGGTTTGGGTTGAGCAGACTTGGCGAGCCGTGCGTGAAGACGTCCGCCAAGGCTTGCGACATCGCGATCGTTGAGCCTGCGCCACTCTCTCCATTGCTCCTGATCGCCTGCGGCTTCGATCAGAAGGCCGGCACGCCGTCCGGGGTAAGACAGCAGGGGGTAGCCCACGCCGATGTGTGCGTTTACGTCGGCGCCGGGTCGACCTGCAGCAGGGGGCGTGGAGAGAGGGCCAAAATCCACCTGCACGGGTTCGAGTTCGGAAAGGACCTGCAGGAGCTGATCACGAAACGGGCGTTCCAGCAGAAGTCTCGCCGTCCTTGCTGTGTCACTCGGTCTGCTGTGCACGAGCCTGTGCAGTTTCAGCCGTTCGGAGCCGACAATCCCATCCACATAGATGATGGCACCTGTCCGATAGCCAGCCTGGATCTTTTGCAGAAAGGCAGATGGTTCGAACCGCTCCTGTTGGTCGAGCCAGTCCAGCAGGTCGAAATACACGCCCTCTTGCCCCATCGAATGACCCTAGATTCTCAGGGATACAATTTCGGGGCTGCAGCTCTGACTTGTCCAGCGGCAATTCTACGCGTGAGGCCCCGGCATTGCTGCCGAGGCCCGTGCGTCTGTGTCGTCTCGCTTATTACGGCTGGGATGCCTCGACCACCGCCAAAGCCGCCATGTTGACGACGCCGCGGGAGGTGACCGAGGTCGACAACACATGGGCGGGCAGGGCTGCACCGAGCAGGATTGGACCCACATGCAGTGCATCCATCATCGTGCGGACAATTCCGAGCGAAATATTGGCGGCGTCGAGGTTCGGGAAGACGAGGAGATTGGCTTCACCGGTCAGGGTGCTGTCAGGCATGGCGCGCTTGCGCAGGCTTTCCGACAGGGCCGAGCCGCCCTGCATTTCTCCGTCGACTTCCAGTTCCGGAGCCGCCTTGCGGATGATCTCCAAGGCCTGGCGCATCTTGGACGCGCTGGCCGAGGGACGCGAACCGAAGTTCGAATGGGACAGGAGCGCCGCCTTCGGGCTGATGCCGAAGCGGCGAATTTCTTCCGCCGCGAGGATCGTCATTTCCGCGATTTCCTCGGCACAGGGATCGTCGGTGACAAAGGTGTCGGTGAAGAAGATGGCGCCGCGCTGAGAGATGAGCAGGCTGAGACCCGAGAAATCACGCACCCCTGGTCGTTTGCCGATGATCTGGCGCACGTCACGGAGATGGCGGTCGAAGCGGCCTTCGACGCCGCAGATCAGCGCATCGGCGTCGCCGCGCTTGACAGCGAGCGCACCAATGACGGTGGTGCTGGTGCGCACGATCGTGCGGGCCGCCTCCGGATTGATGCCGGCACGGCCGACAAGTGCGAAATAGTCGTCGACATAGTCGCGGTAGCGCGGATCGTCTTCCGGGTTGACCAGCTGGAAGTCGACGCCCGGGCGGATGCGCAGGCCGTAGCGCTTCAGGCGGGTTTCGATGATCTGCGGGCGACCGATGAGGATCGGTTCGCCAATCCCGTCTTCCAGCAGAACCTGGGCGGCGCGCAGCACGCGTTCGTCCTCACCCTCGGCAAAGATCACGCGCTTCTTCGTTGCGCTCTTTGCCGCAGCAAAGATCGGCTTCATGACAAAGCCCGAGCGGAAGACGAAGCGGTTCAACTGGTCGAGATAGGTGTCGTAGTCGGCAATCGGTCGACGGGCGACGCCGCTGTCGGCGGCCGCCTTTGCCACGGCGGGGGCGATGCGCAGGATGAGGCGGGGATCGAACGGCGAAGGGATCAGGTAATCCGGGCCGAAGGTCGGGGTTTCGCCGGAATAGGCGCGGGCCGCCACTTCCGAGACTTCCTCCCGCGCGAGTGCTGCGATGGCGCGGACGGCCGCCATCTTCATCTCTTCGTTGATCGTCGTGGCGCCACAGTCGAGTGCACCCCTAAAAATATAGGGGAAACACAGGACGTTATTGACCTGGTTGGGAAAGTCCGAGCGACCCGTGCAGATCATCGCGTCCGGGCGGGCCGCGCGGGCGTCTTCGGGCATGATTTCAGGCTTCGGGTTGGCGAGTGCCATGATTAGCGGGCTTGGCGCCATACGGGCGAGCAATTCAGGCTTCAGAACACCGGCAGCCGACAGGCCGAGGAAGACGTCGGCATCATCGATGCTTTCGGAAAGCGACCGCTTGTCGGTCTCCTGCGCATAGATTTCCTTCCACGGATCCATCAGCTCGTTGCGGCCCTTGTAGACAAGACCTTCGATATCGTGGACCCAGATGTTTTCGCGCTTTGCGCCGAGGATGACGAGCAGGTTGAGGCAGGCGAGCGCTGCCGCACCGGCACCCGAGGCGACGATCTTGACGTCTTGGATCTGCTTGCCGGCCAGTTCCAGGCCGTTGAGGATGGCGGCGGCGACGATGATCGCCGTGCCGTGCTGGTCGTCGTGGAAGACCGGGATGTTCATCTTGGCGCGCAGCTGGTCTTCCACCTGGAAGCACTCCGGCGCCTTGATGTCTTCGAGATTGATGCCGCCGAAGGTGGGCTCCAGGGCCGAGATGGTCGAGACCATCTGGTCGACGGTCGGGGCCTCGATCTCGATGTCGAAGACGTCGATGCCGGCGAACTTCTTGAACAGGACCGCCTTGCCTTCCATCACGGGCTTCGAGGCGAGCGGGCCGATATTGCCGAGGCCGAGTACGGCCGTACCGTTCGAGATGACAGCCACGAGGTTGGAGCGGGCGGTGTAGTCGTCGGCGGCTGCCGGATCGTCCTTGATGGCAAGGCACGGGGCTGCGACGCCGGGCGAATAGGCGAGGGCCAGATCGCGCTGGTTGCCGAGTGGCTTGGTGGCCTGGATCTCAAGTTTTCCGGGACGCGGATAGCGATGATAGAAGAGCGCCTGTTCGTCGAGATCGGCCGTCTTCGGGGCTGCTTCAGTCTTGTTCTTGTCCTGGGAAGTCATCGTGTCACCGGCAATTCTTGTCACAGATTGGTTTGATCCCGTCATACACGAAACGGCTTGGAGTGGTAGACCTTAGTTCAGTCTTAGGGTGGAGTGGGGCGGTACCACACGCTCGCCAGTGTGCACGCAAGGACTGCCAGAGCGCGTGTCATCTTCCTGAAACACGAGTCTGATTAAGCCATGCGCAGTCAGTGAAAGAGGACAGCGCCGTGGAAGACGCAAGCGAAATTCGCCATTTCAGGACCCTTTTCATCTCGGATGTGCATCTGGGCTCAAAGGCTGCAAAGACCGATTTTCTGCTCGACTTTCTCCGTACCCACGAGGCAGACACGATCATCCTGGTCGGCGACATCGTCGACGGCTGGCGTTTGAAGCGCAGCTGGTATTGGCCGCAGCCCTGCAATGACGTGGTTCAGAAACTGCTGCGCAAGGCGCGCAAGGGCACGCGCATCGTCTACATTCCGGGCAATCATGACGAATTCCTGCGGGATTTCCCCGGCATGCATTTCGGCGGCATCGAGGTCGCCGAGCGGATGATCCACGAGATGGCCGATGGCAAGCGCTACCTGGTGCTGCATGGTGATGAGTTCGATGTCGTCGTCCGCAATGCGCGCCTGCTCGCCTATCTCGGCGACTGGGCCTATGACACGGCGATCGCGATCAATGTCATGCTTGCAGCGGTGCGCCGCAAACTCGGCATGCCGTACTGGTCGTTCTCGGCCTGGGCGAAGCTCCAGGTCAAGCATGCCGTCAACTTCATCGGCGAGTTTCAGAGGGTCGTTGCCGAGGAGGCGCGACGCAACGAGGTGGATGGTGTCATTTGCGGCCACATCCATCATGCGCTGATGGAAGACATCGACGGCATCCATTATGTCAACACCGGTGACTGGGTGGAGAGCTGCACGGCGGTGGCCGAACATCCGGACGGGCGACTGGAGCTGATCTCCTGGGCGCACAAGATCAGTGCTGCTGCGGCTCCGAGGCAGGTTCCACAGATGGTGCCGGTCATGATTCCGACGCTCGACAGCGCCGAGAAAGAGGGCGTTCGCGCCGCTTGATTGTTCCATCTGTTGCAAAGCGGCCATCGCTCCCGGCAATCGGGCGGCGGGGTCGCAATTAACGGTTCATCAAGGATTACATCGCGGTCGTCGGTGTTTATAGTGCGCAACATTCAATCACGTGATTTGCGGACCGGGATTCGGCCGGCGCAGGTTTGGAAGTTGTTGCGCCCTTGAAGTCGGTACCTGCTGAAAACGCCCATATCGAGATCGACCGCCAGGCGCATGTCGATCACGACGTGATTCGGTTGACCGGCAGCTGGAAGAACACCAACCTTTCGGACATGATCAAGTCGGCCGGACCGCTCGTCGAGGACGAGGGTACGCGGGCGGAAGTCATCGATATCGATGGTGTCACCGCCATGGATACGGCCGGTGCCTGGCTGATCCGACGCTTCATGACGCAGCGTCGGGCGCGCGGTCGCGAGATCGATCTTGCGGGTGGTGATGCGCAAATGCGCGAGCTGATCGAAGCCTTGCCGGAGCGCGTCGAGCCACCGGAGGTGCTGCCTGACAACCGTAGCCGTTTCGAACGGGTCTTCGACCCGATCGGCCGTTTGACGATAGGGCTGTGGCAAGACGCTGTCGCCATGATGTTCGTGCTCGGTTCCGCCGTGCGTGGCGCTCAGACCAAGCTCGGGAGAGGGGCTGGGGTCTCTCCGGCCTCGGTGGTCAATCAGCTCGACCATATGGGTGTTCGCGCGGTGCCGATCATCGTGCTCATGTCCTTCCTCATCGGCGCGATCATCGCCCAGCAGGGCGCGTTCCAGCTGCGCTACTTCGGTGCTGAAGTCTTTGTGGTCGATCTCGTCGGCATTCTACAGCTGCGCGAGATTGGCGTGCTTCTCACCGCCATCATGATCGCTGGGCGTTCTGGTAGTGCGATCACCGCAGAAATCGGTTCGATGAAGATGCGCGAGGAAATCGACGCGCTGAAGGTGATTGGCCTGAACCCCATCGGTGTTCTGGTCTTTCCGCGCCTCGTGGCGCTGACGATTGCCCTGCCGCTCTTGACCATCGTCGCGAACTTCGCAGCGCTGTATGGCGCGGCCGTCGTTGCCTGGGCCTATTCCGGGATCACCTTCGAGGTCTTCATTACCCGCCTGCACGATGCCGTCGATTACTCGACGCTCGCCACCGGCATGATCAAGGCGCCGTTCATGGCGCTCATCATCGGGATCATCGCGGCCGTCGAGGGGATGAAGGTGGGGGGAAGTGCGGAATCGCTCGGCCGCCACGTCACAGCCTCTGTGGTCAAATCGATCTTCGTCGTCATCCTCGTGGACGGGCTGTTTGCCATGTTCTACGCAGCCATCGATTTTTGAGGAGCCGTTATGTCTGATACGACGTCATCCTCCTCCTCCAATACTCGTGAAACGGTCTTGTCCGTGAAGGACTTGACGGTGGCCTTCGGCGAGAAGGTCGTCCTCGACAATCTCAACCTCGACATCTATCGCGGTGAAATTCTCGGTTTCGTCGGCGCGTCCGGTGCCGGCAAGTCGGTGCTGATGCGCACGGTTCTGCGGCTCTTGCCACGACGTGGCGGGACGATCGAGATTCTCGGTGCCGATTATGATGCCGTCACCGATGCCGAGCGTATGGCGCTCGATACGCGGCTGGGGGTGCTTTTCCAGCACGGCGCCCTATTTTCTGCCTTGACCGTCAAGGAGAACATTCAGCTGCCGATGCGCGAATATCTGGATCTGCCGCCGTGGCTGATGGACGAGCTTGCCTATCTGAAGCTCGAACTCGTCGGCCTGAAGCCCGATGCGGCGGACAAATATCCTTCCGAACTCTCGGGCGGCATGATCAAGCGCGCGGCGCTGGCACGCGCGCTGGCGCTGGACCCGGATCTCGTGTTTCTCGACGAGCCGACATCGGGTCTTGATCCGATTGGCGCCGCCGAGTTCGATGAACTCATCGCACAATTGCGCGATACCCTTGGATTGACGGTCTACATGGTCACGCATGACCTCGACAGCCTCTTCTCCGTCTGCGACCGTATCGCCGTTCTCGGCGAGAAGAAGGTCATGGTCCAAGGCTCGCTGGACGACATGCTCGCCTATGACGATCCCTGGGTGCAATCCTATTTCAGGGGCAAGCGTGCCCGTTCCATCCCCCGCGCGGACACAGCCGCCGTGCAGCCGGTAGAGTAGACATATGGAAACCAAAGCCAATTATGCCATCGTCGGCTTCTTCACGATCCTGGTCATCGGAGCCGCCTTCGGCTTCGTTTACTGGATGGCGCAGTATGGACGGGGAGGGCCTGTGGCGCCGCTCGCCATCCGCATCCCGGGCTCGGCCAATGGTCTCAGCATTGGCTCGCCCGTGCGCTTCAACGGGATCGCCGTCGGTTCGGTGCGCAACCTCTATATCGACAACGAAGATCCTGAGTTTTCCGTGGCCTTCACTGAAGTCCGAGCCGATGCGCCGGTGACCTCGGGCACACGGGCGGTTCTGGAAATCCAGGGCCTGACCGGAGCCGCCTATATCGAATTGTCGGGTGGTGGCAGCGGCAGCGGCGAACAGATTCTGAAGCGCGCCATCGATACCGGCGAGCCGGCGATCCTGACCGCCGACCAGTCCAGCGTCACCAATCTTCTGTCGACAGCCGACCGCATTCTCAAGCGTGCGGACGATGCGATTGGCGAACTGCAGGGCTTTATTGTCGACGCCCGTGCACCGCTGACCAATACGGTCCGCAATGCCGAAACCTTTTCGAAGTCGCTGGCCGACAATGCCAAGGGCATCGACGAGTTCCTGAAGAGCGTCAGTGCCTTGTCGGATTCCGTATCAGGTCTTTCCGGTCGGATCGATGGGACGCTGGCGGCAGCGGAAGATCTCTTCAAGGCGCTGAATTCTGAAAAGATCGACAAGATCCTGACCAATACCGAGCGTGCGACCGCAAGCTTCGCCGATGCGTCCGACAAGATCGGCCCTGCGATCGACAGTTTCCGGTCGACGGCCGACACATTCCAGACTTTCGGCAAGAATGCCGACCTGACGCTGACGAAAGTGTCCAAGCTCATCGACGCCGTCGATAGCCAGAAGGTCGGCAAGGTCGTCGACGACGTTTCCGTCGCCTCCGCCGATGCGCGCCAGGCGATTGCCGGCTTCCGCGACTTGTCGAACAGCATTACCGGTCGCAAGGACGATATCGACAAGGCGATCGATGACTTCACACAGCTCGCCAATCGCCTGAACAACGCATCGACCCAGGTTGACGGTATCCTCAAGAAGGTCGACGCCTTCCTCGGCTCAGGCGACGCCAATTCTCTCAGCGTCGAGGCGCGCAAGACGCTTGAGTCGATCCGCATGACGGCGGAGAACCTCAATGCCCGCATCGGACCGATCGCGGAGAACCTGCAGCGCTTCTCCAGCTCAGGCCTGCGCGACATCCAGACGCTCGTGACGGACACGCGCCAGACGGTGCGTGGCTTGAATGACGCCATTACCAATTTCGACCAGAATCCGCAGCGCCTCCTGTTCGGCGGCGATACTGTGAAAGAGTTCGACGGAAGGACGCGCCGATGATCCCTCAGACCGGCATGGGTAAGACGATGGTTCTCCCCGAGGGGTGCTCCGATCGGAGTGACGTTACGACACGCGCAAGCCGGGTCCGGATGCTTGCCAGCGCCATGGCGCTGCCGATGCTTCTGGCACTCTCGGGCTGTGGCAGCGCACCCAATGACACCTTCGACTTGTCCGCTGTGTCCACGCCGGTGTCGACCTCGGCCAGCGCGCGCAACAGACAATTGCTGATCGCGGATCCGTCGGCTCTGAAGGCCGTGGACAGCGAGCAGATCCTGGTGCGGGTCGCAGGTTCCGAGGTGCAGTATCTGAGCAAGTCGCAGTGGAGCGACAAGCTGACCCGCGTGGTGCAGTCGAAGCTGGTCGAGGCCTTCGAGGACACGGGCCGTCTCGGCGGCGTTGGCAAGCCGGGGCAGGGGCTGGCCATCGACTATCAGCTGATCAGCGACGTGCGTGCCTTTGAAATTGCGACCGGTGGCGGTGATCGTGGCGTGGTCGAGATCTCCGTCAAGCTGCTCAACGATCGCAACGGTAGCGTCAAGGCGCAGAAGGTCTTCCGCGCCGAGGTGCCGTCCGCCGGTAGCGGCAGCAGCGCCTATGTTGCAGCGCTTGATCAGGCGTTCGGCCAGGTCACCGGCCAGATCGTTGCCTGGACGCTTCAGCAGCTCTGATCGCGGACTTGGCTGTCTGGCATGACGGTCTACCCATTCCCGACCTCAATGAAAAACCCCGGATCCCTTTCAGGATCCGGGGTTTACTTTTGACGATCTTGCCGTGAAGGCGGCTGCTTCAGCTGAAGCGGCCTGCTGCATGGGCAAGCATCGTGTAGACCTTGCCGGTGTCGGATGTCAGGTAAGACTGGGTGATCGACTTGTCGCGATCGGTGCGGGCAACATCCGCCAGCAGCTTTTCGAAATCGGCGATGTATCGGTCTACGGCGACGCGGAACTCCGGTTCGCGGTCATATTTGCGCTTGATCTCGTCGAAGGTCTGCTGACCCTTCAACGTGTAGAGGCGACGGGTGAAGATGTCGCGTTCGCCGCGCTGGTAACGGCGCCACAGGTCGACCGATGCGTCATGGTCAATGGCGCGGGCAATGTCCACTGACAGCGAGTTCAGCGACTCCACCATATGGCGTGGATTGCGGGTGTCGCTCTGGCGGGCTGCAGCCGGTGCATCCTGAGCCGGGCGGGATTGTGCCGGGGCTGGCGCCGGGCGGCTGGCAACCGGTTCTGCAGCGGGCTCTTCACGCGATGCGCCACGCAAGAGATCGCTGATCCAGCCACCGCCCTCGGTGCGGCTCGGCGCCTGGGGTGCATAGTTTTCCGTCGCACTCAGGCTCCCGCGCAGGGCATAGTCCGGAGCAGGGCGTGCCGGCTGCGCTGCGGGTGCTGCCGGAGCGGGCTGTACCCGGCGGGGCTGCTCGACCGGCGCATCGGCCAGACGGCGGGCAACGGGTTCGGAGATTTCCAGCGTCTGGCTGGTGCGGCCGACAAGCTGCGAAATGTCCTGCAATGCCTTGATCTGTTCAGACACGGCGCGGCGCATGGCAGCCGCACTTTCCTTGGCTTCCTCCGGCAGATCAAAGGCACCGCGCTTCAGCTCGTTGCGCGTGAGGTCGAGCTCCTTGCGGATATCGTTTGCCGAGCGGCGGATTTCGTCGGTCGCACCGGTGAAACGGCTGACGGCCTCTTCGACCGCGCCCTGCATGGCCTGCTTGAGGGCTGCTGCTGCGCCTTCGGACTTGCGGCCGGCTTCGCCAAGCAGGCGATCGATATCCGCAAGCGACACTGCAAGGCCGCCGCGCAGGCGGTTTGCCAGTTCACCCGAACGCTTTTCGGCTTCCGTGAGCGTGTTGTCGATCGACCGCTGCGCTTCCTGCTCGGCGGAGATCAGGGCATTGCGCATGTTCGCGGCGGTGACCTGCGCCTTCTTCTCGGTCTCACCAAGCACCTGTCCGATATCGGCGAAGGACGCCTGGACGCTTTCGCGCATGTTGGCGGCTGTCGACTGCGCCCGCTTCTCCGTCTCGCCGAGGATCTGGCCGATATCGGTGAAGGAGGCCTGGACGCTCTGGCGCAGGTTCCCGGCCATCTGGCCGGAACGCTGTTCGGCGCGGTCGAAGGCGGTCTCGACCATCTTGCCAAGCCCCTGCATCGTCGTCTCGATCTCTTCCGAGCGCTTGACGAGGCCGACCGAGAGATCACGGAGCGCCTGCTGGCGCTCTTCAAGCGTGCCGACGAGATTGGACTGTGCAGCGGAAAGGAGCTCGGAGGCCTTTCCGAGAACCTTGGTGTGATCGCCGAAGCGGCTGACGATCGAGGAAACCTGTTGCAGCGTTTCGCCCGAGATCGCCGTCAGGCGGCCGAGCTTGTCGTCGAGCAGACGGTTGGAGGTCGACAGCATGTCTGTCGCCTGGGTCGCGGTCTCGGTAAAGCGCGAGGCCGTCGAGCCGAGACGGTTGTCGAGTGCGCCGATGCTCTCAAGCGCTTGTTCGATGACACTCGAAATGCCGGAATTGCTCTCGCCGAGCCGATCGATAAGCTGCAAGGCGCTTGCGGCAATGTTCTGTTCGGCAGTGCCCAGATGGGCGACGGCACGGTCCGTGCGCTCGCTGATCGCGTCAACCAGGGCTGCGTTTTCCGCCCGGAGACGTTCGGCGCTCTGGGCAGCGGCCGCCGTGATCTGTTCGGCGGCTGCACGGCCGGTTTCGGCATAGGAGGCGACGACCGGGGCTGCCTTTTCGTCGATCAGGCGTGAAAGTTCGGCCGACCGGCTCGACAGCATGGAGTTCAGTTCGCGGGTGCGATCGTCGAGGACCGTGCGGATCGAATTGCCACGGGCTTCGAGCGCCTTTTCAACGGCGTTCATCGTGACCGCGAGTTCCTGCGTATTGCCGGAGATGGCATCGCGGATCGCTGCTGCGCGCTTTTCGAGGGTGGAGTTGACCTCGGTGATCGTGCCGGACAGCGTCTCGTTGACGTTGGTGAGGGCGCCAGAAAGCGTCGTGTTGGCGTCCGCGATCGTGCCGGACAAGGCGGAATTGGCTGCCGAGATTGCGCCCGTCAGCGACGCGTTGGCCTGGGAGATCGTGCCGGTCAGGTTGGCAACCTGGGCATTGACGAGCGCATCGGCATTCGAAATGCGGTCTGCCAGTTCATTGGACTTGGTTTCGAGCGTGCTGCTGAGCTGGGCGCTGCGTTCATCGATCTGGCCGACGAAATTGCTGCTGGTTTCGGTCAGGCGTTCGAGCGAGCGCTGTGTTTCCGCATCAATATCCCGGGCGGCATCGGCGACAGCACCGCGCAGGGCGGTGGCGAGGCCGGCAGCCTTGCCCTCGATGGTGCGATTGACGTTTTCAAGGCCGACGCTCAAGGCGCGATCCATCGTCGACAGGCGTTCATCGATGAGGGCGGTACGGCTGTCAAAGGTCTCCGCGACGCGGTTGGTGCCTTCATCGAGGGCCTGTGCGACGCGCATGGAGGCTTCGTCACCGATCCGCTCGATCGTCGTAACCTTCTCGTCGAGGCGAGCGGCGAATTTCTCACCGGCGTCGTTGACGCGGGCATCGACGCCGTCGAGGCCGTTGCGCAGGCGGTCTTCGAGCGTGCCGAGGCTCTGCTCGATCCGCGTGCTGGTTTCATCGAGGCGCATGGTCATGCCGCTGACGGACTGCTCAACCGTTCCTGAGAAATCCTGCGCCGAGCGGGTGATGTCACCAGCGGCGTCGCGGATCTGTTCGGTCAGCGCACCGGCGGTGCCGCGCAGGCGGTCGTCGAGGGCGCGGCTGCTCTCGTCGATGGCCTTGCGCAGGCTTTCCTCGTGGTCTTCGAGGCTCATTTCGAGCATGCCGGTGCTGGCCGCAAGCGAGCTGCCGAGCGAAGTCGCATGTTCCGTTAGCGTCGTTTCGAGTGCGGCCTGCGCTTCTCCGAGGCTGAGCGTGATTGCCTGTGTGCGGTCATCGAGCGTCGAGCGGATGCGCTCGTGAGTGTCGACAAGGCGCGTGTCGATGTCGCGCACGCCGCTGTTCACGGTGTCGGCGATCTTGGCGACGTTTTCGCCGAGTGTGTCGGCCAAGGCGCCGGTCGCATCGTCGAGCGTCATGCGCAGGCGCTCGGCCGTGCCACCGAGCTTGCCGTCGATGTCGTTGATGCCGGACGTGAGCGACGCGGCGATGGTGCCGGATGTCGCGCCCAGCGTTTCGGCGAGATTGCGTGTCGCATCGTCGAGGTTGGCCCTCAGACGCTCGGAGGTCTCGACAAGCTTTCCGTCGATGTCGCTCACGCCGGCGTTGAGAGATGCGGCGATTGTGCCCGATGCGGCACCGAGTGCCCGCTCGATGTCGGCGGATGCGTCTTCGAGGGTCGAGCTCAAATAGGAGGTGTGACCGGCCAGCGACATTTCCAGGCGTTCCTGGTTGTCGCCATAGGCTGTGCGGATTGCCTCGGCCTTTTCCGAGAAGGCCTGGTCGATGCGGCGATCCGCATCGGCCACGGTCTCGATGATGGCAGAGGCCCGCTGGCTCAATGTCTCGTCGATCCGGCGCTGGCTGTCGCTCAGCGTCTCGGCAAGGTCCTGGCTGCGCGCCGTGAGGGTCAGGTCGAGTTCGAGGCTCTTGGTGTTGAGCGTGTCGATCAGGTCTTCGCTCTTGGCGTCGAGGATGGTCGCGATCCCGCCCATCTTCTGGTCGAGTGTTTCCGCCAGGCGATCCTGGTTCGCCTCAAGCGCATTGACGATGTGCTCGGCTCGGCTCGACAGGCTCTGTTCGAAGCGGGACTGATGGTCGGTCAACGCGCCGTAAAGAGAACCCGAGCGCTCTTCCATCACCTGGTCGATGCGTTTCTGGGCCGTTTCCAGGCTTTCGGTCAGGGCTGCGGCGCGGGCCGACATGGCGTCGGCGATTTCCTGGGCGCGGCCAGAGAGGGCGTCATCAAGGATCTCCTGGCCCGAGCTCAGGGTGACCGCAAGTGCGAGAGACTGGTCGTTCAGCGTCGAGCCGAGGCGTTCGATGCTCGAGGTGAGGATGCCGTTGATCGAATCCGAGCCGCCATTGACGGTTTCGTTGATCCGGGCAAGGCTCTCCATCAGCTTGCTGTCGAGGCTGCCGGCGCGCTGGTCGAACGCGCTGGCGAATTCGGCGACGCGTTCGTCGAAGGTGGAGTTGATCTGACCGATCGTCGTCTGGAAGCGGTCTTCGAAGAGGCCGGACCGCAAATCGAGGTCGACGATCGCATCGTCGGCGCTGGCCTGCAGACTTTGGCGGAAATGACGGCTGCGCTCTTCGAGCGAGGTGTTGAGGCGTGAAAGAACATCGTCCAGCGACGACGTGATCGAGCTTTCGCCACCCTTCAGGCTCTCTGCGATGTCACGGGTCCGCTCGACCAGCGTTTCGTTCAGCTGGCGGGCACGCTCGTTCAGCGCCGCATTCAGCTTCTCTGTGTTGGCGTCGAGCGTGGAGGCGCGGGTCTCGAACTCGCCGAGCAGTTCGCGACCGCGCTGGTTGAGCGTCGTGGTCAGCGTCTTCAGCTGCGAATCGAATTCGGTGGAGAGTGAGATGCCGGAGGCGGCCAGCGTCTGCACCATCGTGTCGGTCTTGTGCGCCAGCAGCGAGCCGAGGGCCGTCACCGCTGCATCCGACTTCTCCATCAGGGTCGCAGCACGCGTGTCGATCATCGAAGCAAAGGCTTCGCCCGAGGTCTGCAGGCGGACGGAGATCTCCTCCGTTGCGAGCGAAAGCTCTTCCTTCAACTGCTCATGGGCGCCGACGATCGAGGAGCGGATGCGCTCGGCGTGATTGACGATCGCGTCGCGTTCCGAACCCAGTTCGTGGACAAGGCCGCGGACCCGCAGTTCGTTGTCGGTGTAGCTGCGTTCGAGGGCCGTCACCTCGGAATGGACCAGCGTTTCCAGCTCGGTGGCGCGTGCGATGGTGCGCTCGATACCTTCATTCATGGCGGAGACTTCGCGGCGAACGGCCTGACCGACGGTCATGATGCGTTCGGACGCGATCGTTTCCGGTTCGGCCAGCCGCAGCGCGACTTCCGCCATGGATCGAGCGGCGTTGCGCAGGTCATGGGCGCGGGCCATCATGATGGCAAAGGCGAAGAAGAGCATGATCGGGAGGAACGTCCCGACGAAGATCGCAACGACTCCCGGCATGGCGACGATGTCGGCCACGGAGGCGGCCTGCCAGATCGCGCCGCCGTAGAGGAGCTGCGAGAGGCCGATGGCTCCGACGACCCACAGAGCCGAAATGATGGTCGCGTTGCGAAGTGCCGTCTTCAGCGACGCCGCTTCCAGAGACTTCAACATAGCGGAAGGGGCGCGGCGGGAGCCGTCATTGGCAGGGGCGAGGGCCGGGGAGCGAGGCTGCGGCGGCGCAGGCTCGGGGCCGAGTTCGGCGGCGCGAGCCGAGCGACGATCGATGGGCTTCTTGGAGGCAGGGCGCTGCGTGTTGTCCGACAAAATGGCCTCCGGTCCGCGCGTTTGCGACCGAGGCTTCGGGGCCACAGGCGCTTCGTCACCGTCGAAATCAATACTCAGGGCCGCCTCGAGTGCCTGGAACGCGTTCTCGTCAATCGAGTCGGACTTCTTGTTCGCCATCGGGTTACGCCTCGTTACAACTTACGCTCGGCTGGCTCGAAGGGTGAGGGTGGCCGCCTGCCATTCCGCACTTTCGCATTCCCGCCGTACAATCACACTCCGCATGCCGCCACGCCACACGAAACGCTTTCTCAGAAACCGAGCAGTCTGCCTCACCTTGGGGCGAACATTGCCCATTGTTCTAGCACCGACTTGCCCGAGGTCAAAGTTCTACGACTTTGGCCCAATCAACCGTATCGTACTGACACATTTGGCCCTCCGTTACAATTAACGCAGGTGCAGCACGCCAAGGGGCGCTGCGCTTGTTAACAGTATTTAAACCTCCATTTAGCCGTAAAAGCCAAATTTTGCGGGGGTTTAAATTTCGTTAACCATGATGCGAGCTTTTTCGGGTCGTCGCCCCCGCGCTTAACAGGATTGCCACAACCGAATGTCAGGCTGATCCCACCAATAAGAAGAAAAGAAGGTTCTTTGGCATGGCTGCAGCAGTCAACATCGCATTCGAAGCTCCCGAAACCCATCATGTGCGCACGCCGTCACACGAACGTCCAATCGATCTGGTCCATCTGGCTGCCCAGACGAAGGGTGATAAGGCGGTCGAAATCGAGATCCTGCAGATGTTCGCCCGCCAGGCGCGCGGATGCCTTCAGGCGCTGACCGCAAAGTCGGACAAGACCGACAACAAGGCTGCGGCCCAGCGCCTGCGCAACGCCGCGATTTCCGTTGGCGCTTTGCGTGTCGCGAGCGCTGCCGAACTTGTCGACAGCAAGGGCGTTAACGCCGATACGCTGGCGACCGTCGCGAGCGCCGTGCTCGAGGCCGAGCATTTCATCCTGAAGCTCGCGCGCTGAGACACCCGTCGGTGCCGTTGTCGGCGCGTTCAACTCGCTCTGCCGTGAGTTGACTGGGCCTTGAAATTGCGAGAAGACTTCGCCGATTTTTACACAAGGCGAAGTCTGGATCCGCACATCATGACACAAATCAGCATCATCGCATTTGACGGCACGCGTTTCGAAATTGCGGCCCAGGACGGCTCTACGGTCATGGAGAATGCCGTTCGCAATTCCGTTCCGGGCATCGATGCGGAATGTGGTGGCGCCTGTGCCTGTGCGACCTGTCATGTCTATGTCGACGAGGCCTGGACCGAGAAGGTCGGGACACCGTCGGCGATGGAAGAAGACATGCTCGACTTTGCCGTCGACGTCCGTCCGACCTCGCGTCTTTCCTGTCAGATCAAGGTGAGTGCCGCGCTCGACGGTCTCGTCGTGCATGTGCCGGAACGCCAGGGCTGAGGCTCCACCGAACGCACCAAAAAAAGCCCCGTCTCCCGGTTTTCCGGGCGACGGGGCAAGCGGGCGCATCGCCAAACAGGCGAGGGAGGAAGCACCTGTGGCAACAGGACGCGCCGGGAGAACGGGGAAAAATCGGGAACGCTTAATCAACGTTTTCGATGACACTTATATTTCAGATTTGTATCAAGGGCCACGGGCAGAAATCGCCGGTTATTCACAGGCTGCGCGGCAAGTTTCGGACAAGGCGTGGCAAGCCTGCCAAAACCACCTCTCAAAATTTACTGGTGATTGCTGCTAGTTTCTGACCTTGCCGCTGCGATGGCGCAGGATGCGCAGCATGCGATCCTCGAAATTGTGCGACTCAATCCGATCGAATTCGATCTGGGCCATATCGTGCGCACGGGTCACTTCGTCCGTCACGGCGGCGACCTTTGCCTGCAGGCGATCGCAGTCACGTTCCGGTCGCAGGTTCAGCAGCCGCTGCTCCAGACGCTTGGCATGCTGTCTGGCGATTTCGGCATGCCGTTCTTCGTGCCGCTTGATGTCAGACGAGAGCGCATCCCAGATCATCGCCATCTCCGGCGTCGCTCGCTTCCGGTTCTTCCAGCGCGGCAGAATGATCTTGGTGTCGAGCGTGACTGTGGCATCCTCAACCGCACAGCGGGTGCCGCGTTTGGTGTATGTCAGGTCGCCGCCGAAGCGGATCTGGGTGGCACCGGGATGGCGGTATCCGGTCGCCTCTGTGAAAGGTCCCTTGCGTGCCAGTTCATCATCCAGATCCGCCGCGGTCTTACCCCCGATCTGGAAATAGCTGATGGACTTGCGAACGATGGTTTCGGATTGCGCCGCGTTCGGGAAGAGGCCGGTCAGGGCGCCCAGAAGGAGCATCGCCCACAGACGGCTGTATGATGTCATGTTCAATCCGCGATGTTCTCATGTCCGCGATGTTGTGTTCGCGACGCCCTTGGGGCATAGCCAACGCGGCTGCACTATTGCAGCTTCGCAGATTTCCGTCGAGAGGACAGAACGCAGTTGGCGAGCGGCAAGCGGACAATTTGGCGTGTGGCCCATGGCCGTGAACTCGATGTGACGGCGCGCGGCGCCTTGATGGCAATCATCAACGTCACTCCCGATTCCTTTTCCGATGGCGGTTTGCACGACAGCACCGAGGCAGCGATTGCTCATGCGCTCGCCTGCGTCGATTCAGGCGCGCAGATCCTTGATATCGGAGGCGAATCGACGCGACCCGGTGCTGCCCCTGTCAGCCCTGAGGACGAGATGGCGCGGGTTCTTCCCGTCATTGCGGGGCTCCGCGACCGCACCGATGCCCTGCTTTCCATCGATACCTATCGTGCGCGCACCGCGCAGGCTGCCATCGAAGCGGGTGCGCATATCATCAACGACGTGCACGGCCTTCAGCGCGAACCTGATATCGCCGCAGTTGCCGCCCGTTTCGGGGCCGGCCTCTGCATCATGCATACCGGTCGTGGCCGTGAAAAACGTGCCGACCCGATTGAAGACCAGCGTTTCTTCTTCGGTCGGTCTCTCGCCATTGCCAAGGATGCCGGTGTTGCGTCGGAAACAATCATGCTGGATCCGGGGTTTGGTTTTGCCAAGGACACGGTCGAGGAAAACATGGCGCTCCTGGCCCGGTTCGAAGAGTTGCATGATCTCGGCCTGCCGCTTCTGGTCGGCACGTCGCGCAAGCGCTTCCTTGGCAACATCACCGGCCGGGACGCCGCCGAACGCGATGCGGCAACGGCTGCGACCACCGTGGCGCTCCGATTGAAGGGTGCCTCCGTTTTCCGGGTCCACAATGTCGCGATCAACCGGGACGCGCTTGCCGTCGCCGATGCTATGCTTTCGGCCGCACGACACATCGAGGCTGCAGGGAACGCGCAGATATGAGCCGCATTTTCACCATCACGCTACAGAACTGTGCCTTCTTTGCCCATCATGGCGTCTTTCCCGAAGAAGGCGTCCTCGGTCAGCGCTTCTTTGTCGATGCGGAGTTTGACGTCGATGCGCTGGAGGCGGCCGAGACGGATACGCTCGGCGGGACAGTGCATTACGGCATAGCCTTCGAGGTCATCCAGGAGATCGTCACCGGAAGCCGCCGGCAATTGGTCGAGGCGCTGGCGCTCGCCATCGCACGCGGCCTGCTCGACCGTTTCCCCGAAATACTGCGCTGCCGGATTACCGTGCGCAAGCCCAGTGCCCCGATTGCCGGGATCCTCGACCATGTGCAGGTGAGCGTTGAACAGTTCAGAGCATAACGCGTGGCAGCAGGCGACGCTCGGCCTCGGCGGCAATATCGGTGATCCCCAGGCGGCGATGGCAGATGCCTTGCGGCGTCTGGATGATCGTGAGGACTGTCGGGTGACCGCGGTATCGCTCCTCTATCGTACGCCGCCCTGGGGCAAGATCGATCAGGCCGATTTTTACAATTGCTGTGCGGCAGTCGAGACATTGCTCGCGCCGCAGGCGTTGCTCGCCGCCTGCCTCGAGATCGAGCGGGATATGAAACGGGTGCGTGTCGAGCGCTGGGGACCGCGCACGATCGACATCGACATCCTTACCTATGGTTCGCTCACGCTCGATGCCGATCATCTGACGATCCCGCATCCGCGCATGACCGAACGCGCCTTCGTGCTGATGCCGCTGGCTGATTTTGCCGGAGATCTCGTGGTTGAGGGGCGCCGTGTGGCCGATTGGCTTGAGGATGCAGATGGCGCGGGTATTGCCGTTGCAAACGAAAACCGCGCCTGGTGGCGCGGCTGACGGATTTCGATGCTTGTGACGCTGGCCTGAGGGGTGAGCGCCGGATTATTCGTTGTCGGCGGTCTCTGCCATAGCTGTTGCCTGGCGGTTGAGCTTCAGGCCGATCACAGGGATCATTCGGTCTTCGACCTTCACAGAAATGGTGATGTTCATGGCGTCGTCCTGCTCGAGGCGGGCGACCATGGCGCCATTCAGCTTGGCGCGGTTGATGCCCATCACGGCGCGGTTGCCGTTGACCGTGCCGGAGACGATGTCGAGACCCTTGCCATCGGCGCCGTCGAGGAACTGGCCCTTGTAGGAGCCGCCGGCCTGCGAGATCACGGCCGACATCGGCTGGCTGAAGACGCCGACGCGGCATGTGCCGTCGAGCTTCAGGCCGGTTTCCTTGCCTTCCGCCGGAAGGCCGGTCAGGTTGCAGGTGAACTTGGTGCCCTTGTACTTGCCGGCAACGATCTCGCCAGGGCCTTTCCAGACACCGGCGACCGATTCGAAGAAGCGCTTGTCACGCGACGCGGCATCGGCGACTGCGACCGGCAGCAGCGTTGCGGCAGCGAGAATGGCGGCGCAGCGGCCGACTGTCGAAAAGCGAGCAGACATCGATTTACCTTGGTACGAGAAACCAGAAACCCCGCGAGAACCCTAGCGGAATAATGGTTAATGCATCATTGCCATAGCCTCATTTCAGGCTCCCGACAATTGGCAAACAGCACTCGGCCGTGCGGTGTGGCGGAAAAGACTCAGGCGGTCCGGTTGTCGCCTTTTCCGGTCATGCTCGGCGTCAGGTCGCCGATGAAGTCACCAATGCCTGGTCGTTTCGTGGCGTCGAACGGCAGCGGCCGGCAGAGATCCATGGCAGCGATCCCGATTCGGGCCGTCATCAGCCCGTTGATCACGCCTTCGCCGAGCCTGCTGGACAGGCGCGATGCCAGCCCATGCCCGAGGACCTGCTGGGCGAGGCCGTCGCCAATCGCAATCGAGCCTGTGACGGCAAGATGGGCAAAGACGTCTTTCAAGAGCCGCAGCATGCCGAAGGATCCCGGACGACCGCCATAAAGTTCGGCCATGGCGCGAACGAGCCGCACCACTTCGAAGAGGACATAAGCGAGGTCGACCACCGCACGAGGACTGACGGCGGTTACGACCGAGACACGCTTTGACGATCCGAGGATGAGCGCGCGTGCCTTGATGTCGAGTGGACCAAGAAGTTCCCTCTCGGCGAGGTCGATGAGTTGGGGCGCGTCGATGATGTCATCCTCGACGGATTCGAGCGTCTTGCGGCCACGCGCGGTTTCCGGGCGGTGAGCGACGAGGCCGGACAGGCGGCGCACGATCGTGATAGCATTGGCGCGTTTCATGCTCGCGGCTGCCGCCTGGGCGTCAAGCTTGAGGTTCTGCACCGCGTCCAGACGGTAAAGTCCGGCCAATTCGCGCCCGACGGCAATCAGAAGCGCCAGCAGTCCGATGACCAATACGGCGATCGCGGTATAGCCGAGCCAATCTGCACGAGAGAACAGGTCGCGGATCAGCCCGTCGACCCAAAGTCCGAATGCGAGGGAAAGCAGGAAGCCAAAGGCGCCCATCGCGATGCGGGCGAAGGAAATACCCCGACGGCGCGGAGTGGCGACGGGCAGGGCTTCTGCCTCGTTTGCCATGCCGGCAAAGGGATCGCGTTCGTCGGGCACGATCTCGATCTCTCCGGAGAAGCTGCGCGGCGAACGGCTGGCCGGCATTGCTTGGCGTCCTGCACTGCGCGGTGCATCGGGTTCCACGGTGAAGGCGGTCGGCTTGCGGGCGGGGTTTTGCGCGCGCGGCGGTTCGTCCTGTCCGATCTTCTTGGTCATGTGAGGCGGTCCCCCAGCAGGAATTGCAGTGCCCGGTCCAGACGGATATGCGGCACGGAAAGTGTGATGCCGCCTTTCTCGTCGAGATGGGGAGGTCTAAAGCGGACGATGCTGAGATCAGGGAGCGCAGCGGATGCATCCCCTTGATCGACCGAGCGGAAATAGGCCTCCGGATCCTCGGGCAAATCGCCCGGGAAGACGGCCGTCTTGCGGTTGCCGTCAAAAGTCTCCGCGCCGATGCGTTCGCCGGCCATCGGCGTGCCGACGATGACGGGCAGGTCGTGCCCGTCCTGTTTGACATTGGCCTCGCGGGTGGCGCGCACCGATGCCAGCGCCATGACCTCGATGCCCGCGCCGTTCATGTCGATGCTGCGGATGGCGCGATTGACCAGGCGACGCGTCAAGGTCTCTAGCCTGTCGTGACTTTCGTGATGCAGGTGGTCGGCTTTGGTGGCCGCCACCAGAACGCGGTCGATACGGCGGCGAACGAGCGAGGTGAGAAAGGAGTTTGATCCCGCACGGAAGCAGGCAAGCACTTCGGCCAAGGCGCGCTCCAGATCCTGAACGGCTTCAGGTCCCCGATTGATCGCCTGGAGCGCATCGACCAGCACGATCTGGCGGTCGAGCCTTGCGAAATGCTCGCGGAAGAAGGGTTTGACCACGACCGACTTATAGGCCTCGAAGCGACGCTCCATCATGGCCCGCAGGGTGCCCTTTGGCGCGCGACCTTCGGGGAGGTTGGGAAGAGGGGCGAAGGTGAGGGCGGGGGAACCCTCAAGGTCTCCGGGCATCAGAAAGCGTCCCGGTGGCAGGGTCGAGAGCGAGCGCTCATCCGACTTGCAGTGACGCAGATAGTCGGTGAAGGCCTCTGCGAGCCGACGCGCCGTCATCTCGTCGGCCGGTGCATCGGGATCGATGGTCGCCGCGAGCTCCAGCCAAGGGCGCGAGAGTTCTTCCCGGATGCCCGTCCCAGCCAATGCGGTGGTCGCTTCGGAAAAGCTTCGGTAGTCCTGTCCGAGCAATGGGAGGTCGAGCAACCATTCGCCGGGATAATCGACGATGTCGATCGACAGGCGGCCAGGCGAGAGCATGCGGCTCCATGCGCTGGCGCTGCGATACTCAATGGTCAGGCGCAGTTCCGAAATGGCGCGCGTCGAATCCGGCCAGATCCGGTCTTCGACCAGTGCGCGGATATGGTCCTCATACTGGAAGCGCGGCACCGCGTCGTCCGGCTGCTCCTGCAGGGCGGTTGCCGTGATGCGCCCTGATCGCAGGGGTTCGAACAGCGGCAAACGCCCGCCATGCAGCAGATTGTGGACCAGCGACGAGATGAAGACCGTCTTGCCGGCGCGAGACAGGCCTGTCACACCGAGGCGGATCGTCGGATTGATCAGATGGGCTGCCCGGTCGGCGATGTTGTCGAAGGCGATGGCGGCTTCATCGGTCAGGCTGGTCAGAGAAGGGGGCATTCGGGTTCCTGCACTGAAGAAAACGACCGCTTTGCGCGTTCTGGGGCGGGACGAGCGTCAGCGACATGCCTGCATATAGGCTCTGTTGTGCCGCCAAAAAAGGCCGGATGGCTTCGTCTGCGATCACCCGCGCGATGCCGGGCCTCATCCGACGATAAAGTCGTGCAGTCGCCAGCTTTGCTCGACGGCATCGATGACCGCCAGGCCAGAGGTGGGGTAGCCTTCCGGCACGGTGCGCGCGACGACCTCGTTGCCACAGAGCCTTGCGAACACCTCTTCGATCGCCGGGTTGTGGCCGACCAGCATCAGCGCCGGGATGTCGGGCGTCGAGGATAAAATCTCCAGATAGGTTTCGGCCGGCGCGTTATAGAGTTCGTCGACGTAGCGGAATTCGACGAGGCCGGAAAAGACCCGGTTCAGCGCTTCGGCCGTCTGTCGGCAGCGCTTTGCGGTCGAGGCGATGACGAGGTCGGGACGGTAGTTCCGGTCCGCCGCGGTTTCTGCCAGCAGCTCGGCTTCGGCAAAGCCCGCATCGGAGAGGTTGCGGTCGAAATCGCGGCCGCCGGGCTCTGCCCACCCCGATTTTGCATGCCGCAGCAGATAGATGCGTTTGGGAACCAGGTTCGAAGGCGTCATCTGTAGAGCTTTCGGCGTGAGATCGTCCAGGCTATTGAACTAGCGGGTCTTGGCGGTCTGCGTCAACCGCTGCGGAACAGACTGGTTGCATGGCCTTCCGTTGCGGAGGCTCTTGCGGCAACCGGGCGACCGGTTCCAATTTATGCTTAAAAAATAGAAATTTAGCTCAAAATTATAACAGACTTAAAAATGCTCGGGAAACATTCTGAAGGCTTGAACCGGTTGCCTTGAAAGGATATACAGCCGCCCATTGAGATGTTCTTCAGGAGAATCGCGTTGAGTGAGAAGATCAATCTTAGCAATTATGTACTCTCGGAAGACGATGAGTTCATGAACGCGAACCAGCGGGCCTATTTCAGGGCCAAGCTGATCGCCTGGAAGAACGACATTCTCCGTGAGGCGCGCGAGACGCTCGAACATCTCGCAGAAGAAAGCGCAAACCATCCCGATCTTGCCGACCGGGCATCCTCCGAAACCGACCGTGCCATCGAACTCAGAGCCCGCGATCGTCAGCGCAAGCTGATTTCGAAGATCGACGCTGCGCTGGGACGCATCGAAGACGGCACCTATGGTTATTGTGAGGAGACCGGCGAACCGATCGGCTTGAAGCGACTGGACGCGCGTCCGATCGCGACGCTGTCGATCGAGGCGCAGGAGCGTCACGAGCGTCGCGAAAAGGTCTATCGCGACGAATGACAGCCGGCATTTTGCCCGGCGGGTTTTGAACCCATTCTGCCGACTATTTGTCGAAAGGCCCGCTTTTGGCGGGCCTTTCGCTTTCTTGCAATCACGACGCAACATCTTGGCGAGGCGGTCTGGCGCGGGCACATCGGAGGTCGGCAGTTGCCCGCCGATGCCTCATGGATTGCGGCTCGCCGACATCTCGCCGAATATCCGGGCGATTTCGTTCTGCAGATTGGGTTCTTCCGCCGGCTGGGCGGGATTGGTGCCGGCAGGCGCGGCAGCCTGGCGCGGTTCGGCGACCATGGCGCCGATCGGCGGCCTTGGGCGGTCCGGGCGCGTTTCCGGCAACAATGCGGGGATCGGGGTCGTCGGCGATGCCTCCGGCCGTGGTGGCCCGGGGTCGGCTGCGATGTGCAGCGCCATCTCCTCTTCCAGCACCCGTTCGAAATCGCTCAGGTCCCGTTTCGTGCCCTCTGCCTGGGGATTTTCATCGCCGGCCTCGTCCTGCTTTGGCGTGAATCGGGTTTCGTCGAATTGACCGGAGAATTGATCTGCGGGCGCAGTCGAAAGCACGCGCGCGCGGGCCGCTTCCAGCACATCTTCAGCTGATGCGTTGCTGCCTGCTTCACCAATGGTTGAAACGGTGCCGGCCGTGGGTGCCGGCGCCTCGTCCACCGAGGCATCGATCACAGGCGAGCGCACCGCTTCGACCGAAGGCGCCAGGCCTTGCGTTGCCTGCGGAGGCCGGTCGACGGCGGGAGCATCCGGTTGCGGTTGCGGCTCGATGCTGACAGCTGGTGCGACGGACGCTTCGAGGCCTGGTTCGCGCGATGCCGCTTCGACCATTGGCTCAGGTTCGACGACGGGCGCCGGTTCTTCGACGAGGCGGCCACGCGGGGCGGGTCGTTCTACGGCGGGCTCGGGCTGCAGGGTTGACGGCGCTCCGACCGGCCGGTCCGCATGCAGTTCGGGTGAGAAGGTGGCTGAGATGGCAGACCCGGTGGCGATTGCGGCCGGTACGGTCGATCCGGTGGCAAGCGATGTTGCGGTTGCGGCAACTGCCGTTTGCGAGGGTACGACAGGCGTCGCGACGGGTGCTGCGGCAAGCTGGGCCGAGGTCACCGGTGCCGGCGATGCCGCCGAGATCGGCGGTTTCGGAGCGTCAGCCGCTACAGGCTCGGCTTTCAGACGATCTTCCGCAGGGCGCTCGTTCGTTGGGATCGGGCGCGGCTGCGGCACGTTCGTCATGGGTTGCGGCGCACGGGGGGCGGCCACAGCGGGCGCTGCGGCATCTGGCTGCTCGATCCTGGGCCGCTGGGACGTTCGTTGCGGTACGCGATCCTTCCGGGCCGAGGGCTGCGGAACGAGGCTTTCGCTCTGGATCGGATCGGCAACAAGAGAAGGCGCCTGGATTGGTGGAGCGGCCGGCAGGCTGGCGGTGGATTGGTGGCCAAGTCTCGCTTCCTCGTCGGCCGCCGCCGTCTGCAGCGCGCGGGCCGTCAGATAATGTCTTTCGTCGCCAATCCCGGACTCAATCACCAGATCCGTTGGGCCGCCGATCATGACTAGGTGTTCGACGTTGTCGCGGCGGATCAGCACGATGCGCCGGCGCGTGTCGATCGCAGCTGCATCAAGCACCTGCAAACGGGGCTGACGGTTGCGACCACCGCGCACGAAAGGCGATGGCGCTCGATTGCGCAGGATCCAGAGCACGATGAAAAGGCAGAGAAGCGCCAGGCTGACTCCCAGCGCCGCAACGAGAAAACGGCTTCCATAGGCGGAAATCAGTTCATCCAGCATTTCAAACGCTCCCTTTGCAGGCTTTTTGGCAGAAGACGTCGCTATCTGCAATGCGAGGTTTTTGTCCCGTTGATGTTGAGGACGCGCCCGCGACGCCATGCTATCAGTCCTGAATGCGGCAATCCTGTGGGATAGTGGGCTTAGCGGGAGTTACCGGCCTTTCTTCGCTTTTTGCGGTCAGGGCAAATTGTTAAACAGAAGGCTGCACCGATTCTGGCGGATCGACCGGGCAGCGGTGCGTTTACAGGCAAGAGGCATTCATGACACGACAGCTGAACGACCGCGACGGAGACAGCCCCCTGGTTGATCGCCGCGGCGGCATAGGTGCCGCGCTGCGCATCCTCTTGCTGGCGCTGGTGCTGCTGGCCGCCGCCGCTGCCTTCGTCTTCTTCCGCGACCAGCTCGACAATCAGATCGTGCTCGGCGTTCTCGGCATCCTGGCGATGATGGGGATTTTCTTCATCGTCGCGGCCGTGATCGGTTTCGTCGAGGTCATGCCACAGCCGCATGGCGACAGCCTGGCCCGTCGGTTCCTCGCCAGCCAGCCTGAGGGTACGCTGATCACCGATGCGGAGGGGCGCATCGTCTTCGCCAATGCGGCATATGGCGCTATGACGGGTGCAAAGAAGGCGACCGAGGTGCAGACCCTCGAGGCTCTGCTCTCGCGTTACCGCGAGTCCAGCGAAGCGCTTTACCGCCTGACCAATGGTCTGCGCGAGGGCCGTGAAAGCTACGAGGAGTTCCGGCTGCTGAAGCCGATCGGCAGCCTGACGGCCAACGGCTCAGGCGCGCATTGGTACCGGCTCAAGGCGCGCTTACTGCCGGGCGAAAACCGTGGCCGTGGTCTTCATGTCTGGCAGGTCTCCGACATCACCTCGGAGCGGGACGATCAGGAGCGCTTCTTCAAGGAATTGCAGCACGCCATCGATTATCTTGACCACGCACCCGCCGGTTTCTTCTCCGCCGGCCGCAAGGGCGAAATCTATTATCTCAATGCGACGCTCGCCGAGTGGCTGGGGGTCGATCTCACGCAATTCAGCCCCGGCTCCATGTCGATCAGTGACCTCGTTGCCGGCGAGGGCATGGCCCTGATCGATTCGGTTCAGGCGGAGCCGGGCCAGGCGCGGACGGAAACGCTTGATCTTGATCTGCGCCGTGTCAACGGCCAGAGCCTGCCTGTGCGGCTCGTCCATCGGGTCAAGGCCGCGCGCGACGGGGCGCCGGGTGAAAGCCGGTCGATCGTGCTTGCGCGGCAGCAGGGCGAGGGTTCGGATCAATCCGATTCGGTTGCTTCGATGCGCTTCACCCGCTTCTTCAACAACACGCCGATGGCAATTGCCTCTGTTGATGGTGAAGGCCGTATTCTGCGCACCAATGCGCCCTTCATGAAGCTTTTCGCCGACATCATCTCGCGCGACGAGATCGAGCGTCACGGGTTGATCGAGGTGGTGCTGCATGAAAGCGAGCGTGAAGGCTTTCGTCAGGCGCTCGCAGCCGCCATGGACCGCCAGGTCGACATTGCGCCCATCGACAGCCGCCATCCGACCAATGACACCAGGCATTTCCGCTTCTATGTGAATGCGGTGATCGACCAGAGCGACGAGGCGCCGGAAGAGGCGGCTATCGTCTATGCGGTCGACGTCACCGATCAGAAGGCGCTTGAGGCGCAGATGGCGCAGACCCAGAAGATGAATGCAGTCGGCACGCTTGCCGGCGGTATCGCGCATGACTTCAACAACGTGCTGACCGCGATCCTGTTGTCGTCCGACCATCTGCTGCTGCAGGCCCGTCCGTCGGATGCCAGCTTCGCCGATCTCATGGAGATCAAGCGCAATGCCAATCGTGCGGCCGTTCTCGTGCGGCAGTTGCTCGCCTTTTCGCGCAAGCAGACGATGCGGCCTTCGGTCTTGAACCTCACCGACGTCATCGGCGATCTGCGCATGCTGGTCGACCGGCTGATCTCCGGCTCGAACGTCAAGCTCAAGGTCGAATATGGCCGCGACCTCTGGCCGGTGAAAACCGACCTGTCGCAATTCGAGCAGGTGCTGATCAATCTCTGTGTCAACGCCCGGGATGCCATGCCGCAAGGCGGCATGATCACCGTGTCGACACGCAATGTCGGCGGGGACGAGGCGGCCGAATTCGGCTATCGCGGTCTGCCCTCCGAAGACATGGTTCTGGTCGAGGTGGCCGATACCGGGACCGGGATTGCGCCGGAGATCATGGACAAGATCTTCGAGCCCTTCTTCACAACGAAGGAAGTGGGCAAAGGGACCGGCCTTGGGCTTGCCATGGTCTACGGCATCGTCAAGCAGTCCGGCGGTTACATCTATCCGGAATCGGAAGTCGGCAAAGGCACTGCGTTCCGCATCTTCCTGCCGCGACACATCCCGGACGTCGTTGTTGTTTCCGAGGATGCGAAAGCTGCAAGTTCCGCGACGTCCGGCAGTCTGCCGCCGGCGACGCCTGCAAACGGCACCGATCCGTCTGCCGATGGCAAGGACCTGACCGGCAAGTCGGCCGTGGTTCTGCTGGTCGAGGATGAAGAGGCGGTGCGGCGCGGCGGCAAGCGCATGCTGGAAACGCGTGGCTACACGGTGCATGAGGCGGGATCCGGTGTCGAGGCGCTCGACATCATGGATGAACTCAATGGCGAGGTGGACATCGTCGTCTCCGACGTCGTGATGCCGGAGATGGACGGGCCGACGCTGCTCACCGAACTCAGGAAGAAATATCCGGATCTGAAGTTCATCTTCGTCTCGGGTTATGCCGAGGATGCCTTTGCCCGCAATCTGCCGGCTGATGCCAAGTTCGGATTCCTGCCGAAGCCGTTCTCGCTGAAGCAGCTGGCGGTCGCCGTGCGCGAAATGCTCGACGGCGAAGGCTGATCCGCTAACGCTGGTTTCAAAGACAAAAGAACCCGCCGGATCGCTCCGGCGGGTTCTTGCGTTTCAGCGCTTCGAAGAGGTTCAGCCGTTCAGGGCAACCGCGATCTCGGCTGCCAGGCGGGCATTGTTCTCGACCAGCGCGATATTGGTCTTCAGGCTTCGGCCACCGGTCAGATGGAAGAGGTTGTCGAGCAGGTAAGGCGTGACGGCCTTGCCGGAGATCTCGTCGCGTTCGGCATTGGCGAGCGAGCGGCTGATATAGATTTCCATTTCCTCGCGCGGGATCTCGTCGGCCTCCGGGACCGGATTGGCAATGAGCATGCCCCCGGCAATGCCGAGCTCGTCGCGCATCTTCTGGAAGTTGGCGATGGCCGCCGGGCTCGGCAGGCTGAGCGGGCTTTTGAGGCCCGAGCTGCGCGACCAGAAGGCGGGGAAGTCTTCGCTATCATAGGTGACGACCGGCACGCCGCGGGTTTCCAGCACTTCCAGCGTCTTCGGAATGTCGAGGATGGCCTTCGGGCCGGCCGAGACGACGATGACACCGGTGCGGGCCAGTTCTTCCAGGTCGGCGGAAATGTCGAAGGTCTCCTCGGCGCCGCGATGCACGCCGCCGATGCCGCCGGTGGCGAAGACATGAATGCCGGCGCGATGGGCGGCGATCATGGTGGCGGCGACGGTTGTTGCACCGTTGCGGCGCTCGGCGATGGCAAAGGCGAGATCCGCACGCGACAGCTTCATCACGTGTTCCATCTGCGCCAGTTCATCCAGCTGCGCCGGCTCAAGACCGATATGCAGCACGCCCTTGATGACGGCGATCGTGGCGGGAACGGCGCCCTGCTGGCGGATGATGTTTTCCACGCTGCGGGCCATCTCGATGTTGCCGGGATAGGGCATGCCATGGGTGATGATTGTGGATTCGAGCGCCACGATTGCGGCACCGCGCTGCTTGGCGGCGGTCACTTCGCTGGAATAGGCGATCGGCAGGAGGGGGGAGACGGAACGGGTCATGGGAGATCTTTCAAGCTGGAACGGCTCGTCATGGCAGGAAACGGGCCGGGGGGACAAGTGACATCTGTGTGTCGAGTTTCGCTGCGGACAGATTTTCGTCCGTCGCATGGGGAGAGGCAAGGGTGATGGCGGCGCAGGCCGTGCCACGGCGAAGGGCGGCGCAGAGGTCGCCGCCAGCGAGCCTTGAATGGAGAAAACCGGATGCGAAGGCGTCGCCGGCACCCGTGACATCTCCGATGTGCTCGACCGGCGTAGGTTCGATGACGGCGATGCGCTCTGAATCGAAGGCGATGGTGCGGCCGCCACCCGATGTGACCGATCCGCCGCGCAGGCCGCAGGCGCGTAAGAGGTCGGGCCAGTCTTCCGGTCGCTCGGCTCTCGTCCCGGTGATGGCTTCAGCCTCGGCGCCGTTCATGAAGAGATGGCCGAGATGGGCGAAGGTGCCGCGCAGGCGAAGCACCTTCGCCGGGGATATGGCAATGGCAGAGACGCCGCAGCCCCGACGCGCCGCCGAAGCCGTGAGACTTGCCAGGGTTTCGGATGGCAGGTTGGCGTCGCAGAGCACATGCCCGGCTTCCGCCAGACTGTCACGCATCGATCGGGCCCGAAGCCGGCGCGCGACAAATGCATCATAGAGCTCCATGTCGGCGAGTGCGATGACGAGGTTGCCGTCGTTTTCCAGGATCGCGGTATAACTCGGAGTGGCCCGATCGAGAAACATGACCGGCCAGTCTTCGATGCCGGCCCGCTCTGCGGCCTCGCTCACGGCTTGGCCGGCGGCGTCTCCGCCTCTGGGGGCGATCAGCCGAACGGAACGTCCGAGACGGGTAAGGTTGCGGGCTGCATTGAAGACGCCGCCGCCCGGTTCCTCGAACCATGTTCCGGGATTGCTGGCACCCGGTTTCGTCTCCCCGGAAATGCGGGCGCGGCGATCGAGATGGGCGCCGCCGATGGCAAGAATTTCGACCGTCATGACCATACCTTCGCAAGGGCTGTCGAGCGAATCGAAGCACATTCGACTGACGTTGAAGGGCCTGATGTCGCCTTCACGGGGTTCGTATGGAACCACCTGAGAACATTATTCGAACACACGCCCGAAAACGCTGTATTCAGAAAGGCTTCGCTGCCACTTGCAAAATGAGAACAAATAGGGTACATGATGTCCATCGGCGGCTTCATTGCCTATGCGGCCTCAATAACCTAAAGGTGGATCCAATGGCACAAAATTCTTTGCGGCTTGTAGAGGACAAATCGGTGGATAAAAGCAAGGCATTGGAAGCGGCGCTCTCGCAGATCGAACGCTCGTTCGGCAAGGGCTCGATCATGAAGCTCGGTGCGAACGAGAGCGTGGTCGAAGTCGAGACGGTCTCGACGGGGTCGCTCAGCCTCGACATCGCGCTCGGCATTGGCGGCCTGCCCAAGGGGCGCATCATTGAAATTTACGGACCGGAAAGCTCGGGTAAGACGACGCTGGCGCTGCAGACGATTGCGGAAGCCCAGAAGAAGGGCGGCATCTGCGCCTTCGTTGACGCCGAACATGCGCTCGATCCGATCTATGCCCGCAAGCTCGGCGTCGATCTGCAGAACCTCCTGATCTCTCAGCCCGATACCGGCGAACAGGCGCTCGAGATCACCGACACGCTGGTTCGCTCCGGTGCGATCGACGTTCTCGTCGTCGACTCGGTTGCCGCGCTGACCCCGCGCGCTGAAATCGAAGGCGAAATGGGCGATAGCCTGCCGGGCATGCAGGCCCGCCTGATGAGCCAGGCGTTGCGCAAGCTGACCGCCTCGATCTCCAAGTCGAAGACCATGGTGATCTTCATCAACCAGATCCGTATGAAGATCGGCGTGATGTTCGGTTCGCCGGAAACGACGACGGGTGGCAATGCGCTGAAATTCTACGCCTCGGTCCGCCTCGACATCCGCCGTATCGGTGCCGTCAAGGATCGCGAAGAGGTCGTCGGCAACCAGACCCGCGTCAAGGTCGTCAAGAACAAGATGGCGCCTCCGTTCAAGCAGGTCGAGTTCGACATCATGTATGGCGAAGGCGTGTCGAAGACCGGCGAACTGGTCGATCTCGGCGTCAAAGCCGGGATCGTCGAGAAGTCGGGCGCCTGGTTCTCCTACAACAGCCAGCGGCTCGGGCAAGGGCGTGAAAACGCCAAGCTCTTCCTGCGCGACAATCCCGTTGTGGCTCAGGAGATCGAAATGGCGCTGCGGCAGAATGCCGGTCTGATCGCCGAGAAGTTCCTGCAGAATGGCGGTCCGGACGCCAATGACGGGGACGGCGCCGAGGACTTGTAAGGTCGCTGTCTGTCTGCCGAAATTTTGCCGGCCGCGTTTCACCCGAAGCGCGGCCGGTTTTCATTTGTGCTGGCGGTCACGGCGCTGGACAGGGGCCATGGCGGGCGATAAAAGCCATTGATTTTGCGAATTGGCCGGGCTTCCGGCCCGAATGAAGGGCGTGACATGAGCGGTGTAAACGACATCCGGTCGACTTTCCTCGACTACTTCAAGACGAACGGTCACGAGGTCGTTTCCTCCAGCCCGCTGGTGCCGCGCAACGATCCGACGCTGATGTTCACGAATGCCGGCATGGTGCAGTTCAAGAACGTCTTCACCGGTCTTGAACAGCGTCCCTATTCGACGGCCGCGACCGCGCAGAAATGTGTGCGCGCCGGTGGCAAACATAACGACCTGGACAATGTCGGCTATACGGCCCGCCACCATACCTTCTTTGAAATGCTGGGGAATTTCTCCTTCGGCGACTATTTCAAGGAGCGTGCGATCGAGCTTGCCTGGAACCTGATCACCAAGGAATTCGGCCTCGACCGCAACCGCCTGCTGGTTACCGTATATCACACCGATGACGAAGCGCATGGCCTGTGGAAGAAGATCGCCGGTCTCTCGGACGACAAGATCATCCGCATTCCGACAAGCGACAATTTCTGGGCGATGGGCGATACCGGCCCCTGCGGGCCGTGCTCGGAAATCTTCTATGACCATGGCGATCACATCTGGGGTGGTCCTCCGGGTTCGCCCGAGGAAGACGGCGACCGGTTCATCGAGATCTGGAACCTCGTCTTCATGCAATACGAGCAGATCACCAAGGAGGAGCGCGTCGACCTGCCGCGTCCGTCGATCGATACCGGCATGGGTCTCGAACGTGTCGCAGCCGTCCTGCAGGGCCGCCACGACAACTATGATATCGACCTGTTCCGCGCGCTGATCGAGGCTTCCGTTGAACTCACCGGCGTGAAAGCCGAAGGCGAGCGCCGCGCCAGCCACCGGGTCATCGCCGATCATCTGCGTTCGTCCGCCTTCCTCATTGCCGATGGCGTTTTGCCGTCGAATGAAGGTCGAGGCTATGTGCTCCGTCGCATCATGCGCCGTGCCATGCGCCATGCGCAGCTGCTCGGCGCCAAGGATCCGATCATCTACAAGCTGTTGCCTGTCCTCGTTCAGCAGATGGGACGCGCCTATCCGGAACTGGTGCGGGCCGAACCGATGATCTCCGAGACGCTGAAGCTTGAGGAAAGCCGCTTCCGCAAGACGCTGGAACGTGGTCTGTCGCTTCTGTCCGAGGCGACCTCCGATCTCGACAAGGGTGACAGCCTTGATGGCGAAACCGCCTTCAAGCTTTACGACACCTATGGCTTCCCGCTCGATCTCACGCAGGATGCATTGCGCAACCGGGGCATCGGCGTCGATCTCACAGGCTTTAACGATGCCATGCAGCGGCAGAAGGCCGAGGCGCGGTCGCATTGGGCCGGTTCTGGCGACAAGGCGACCGAGACGGTCTGGTTCGAGCTCAAGGAAAAATTCGGCGCCACCGAATTCCTCGGCTATTCTGCGGAGACCGCCGAAGCGCAGATCCTGGCCGTCGTCGCCGAAGGCAAGGTCGTCGAGCAGGCCGGCGCCGGCTCCGAGGTCCAGATCGTCGTCAATCAGACGCCGTTCTACGGTGAATCGGGCGGCCAGATGGGCGATACCGGCGAGATCGTCGGCGAAGGTTTCTCGCTTGAGGTCACTGACACGCTGAAGAAGGGCGAGGGCGTCTTCGTACATGTCGCGACCGTTCGAAACGGTGTGGTGCGCGCGGGCGAGGCCGTCGTGCTGAACGTCGACCATGCGCGCCGTCAGCGCCTGCGCTCGAACCATTCTGCGACGCATCTCCTGCATGAGGCCTTGCGTGAAATCCTCGGAACCCATGTCGCCCAGAAGGGGTCGCTGGTTGCGCCCGAGCGTCTGCGCTTCGATATCTCGCATCCGAAGCCGATCTCGGCCGAGGAGCTGAAGGTCGTCGAGGAGATGGCCAATGAAATCATCCTGCAGAATGCACCGGTCACGACACGGCTGATGGCCGTCGACGACGCCATCGCAGAGGGTGCGATGGCCCTGTTCGGCGAAAAATACGGTGACGAAGTGCGCGTTGTTTCGATGGGCACTGCGCTCCGTGGCGAAAAGGCTGGAAAGTCTTATTCGACTGAACTCTGCGGCGGCACCCATGTGTCGGCGACCGGCGATATCGGTCTTGTGCGCCTGATCGGCGAAAGTGCTGTCGGTGCCGGCGTGCGGCGTATCGAGGCGCTGACCGGTGATGCTGCACGGACCTATCTCGCCGAGCAGGACGAGCGGGTGAAGACGCTTGCCGCGTCCCTCAAGGTTCAGCCGGCCGACGTCATTGGCCGTGTCGAGGCTCTCATCGATGAGCGCCGCAAGCTTGAGAAGGAGCTGGCGGATGCCAAGCGCAAGCTGGCGATGGGCGGCGGGGCCGCAGGCAATGTCGAAGCGCCAAAGGTCGTCAACGGGATCAATTTCATTGGCCGTGTCCTGGCCGGGGTCGAGGCCAAGGATCTGAAGGGCATGGCCGATGAGGCCAAGGCCGGGCTGGAATCGGTGGTCGTGCTTCTGATCGCGGTCTCCGAAGACGGCAAGGCGAGCGCGGTCGTGTCGGTGTCGCCTGACCTCACGGATCGCCTGAGCGCCGTCGATCTCGTGCGTGTCGCCTCTGCGGCGCTTGGTGGCAAGGGCGGCGGCGGACGACCCGACATGGCGCAGGCGGGCGGTCCGGATGGTGCCCAAGCCGATGCTGCGATTCAAGCGGTCGAAACCGCACTCGCCTGACACGAGATCTGACTGATTTCGACGGGCCGGCAGGGAATGCCGGCCCGTTTGCATGTTTGCATTTCCCTGGTGGCAAAATCCTGGCGCGTGATTGCCTTGCCCCTAGAAATTCGGGGATTCATGCTTGAATTTACCAAAGGGTTTTGGGCTTTCTTCAATCTTGGATGCCATGGTCCCGACCTTCGCGAGGGTTGAACTTGGACCACCTATTTCACATTCCGACACTCAGTCTCTGCCTGTCTGCGGCCTGCATCACCGTGTCGGTGTTCGTCACCTTGCTGTGGAACGAGGACCGCGCGGATCGGGCATTGGCTTTCTGGACCCTCGGCTTCTGGGCGGGCTGTGTCGGTCTTGCCTTGCTCAGCCTGCGCGACGTCGCGCCGCCGATCGTGGCGCTCGGATTCGGCAATGCATTCAGTCTTTGGAGCCTCGGTCTGGTGTGGCTCGGTTGTCTGGCCTTTGACCGGCGCCAGCTGCGCTTCTCCTTCCTCAAGGCCTTCGCCTGTGGCGGCATCTGGCTGATCTGCTTCGAGCTTTGGCCGCGTTTTGCCGTTGATCTGAACATGCGGATCGTCGTCTGTTCGGTGCTGTTTTTCATCAGCTCCTTCATGGTTACAGTCGCGATCTGGCAGGGGTATCGACACGATCCTCTTCCGGCGCGCCGCCTCGCCATCTTCGCCTTTGGTGGTCATGCCCTTGTCTATCTGATCCGCACGCCCATGCCGCTGCTTGAGCCGGTAACGCTGTCTGGCGGATTTGGCCCGAACTGGTTCGGGCTGATCATGTTCATCTATTTCGTCCAGGGCCTTGTCGGTGTCCTGGCGATTTTTGCCATGGTTTATGAGCGGACGCTCCGGGCCCACAAACTCGCCTCCGAGATCGACTTTCTGACCGCGGTGCCGAACCGGCGAGCCTTCCTGCTTGCGGTGGAGCGCAGTCGCCAGAGGCCGGACGAATCGGGTGCGGGAGCCGTCCTTGCCCTGGTTGATGCCGACCACTTCAAGGCGATCAACGATACGCATGGGCATGCCGCAGGGGACGCCGCATTGGTGGCGTTGGCGACCTTCCTGTCGGGCCGCCTTCCGAAGGGCGGCGTGTTCGGCCGCCTGGGTGGTGAAGAATTCGGCATCTACCTGCCTGCACGCCAGGTGGCGGCGGATCCGGATCTGCTCGAGCGATTGCGGATGGGCGTCGGGACCCTCGATATCCGCCATGCGGATATGGCGCTTCCGGTGACGATCAGTCTCGGCGCCGTCAGGCTGGCATCCGGGGATGTAGACCTGTCGATGGCGCTGGCGGCGGCCGACCGAGCACTGTATGCGTCGAAAGAGGCCGGGCGGGATCGGCTGAGCTGGGCAGAGCAGCCTGGGGCTGAGCCGCCAACGGCTCAGTTGCATGCGCTGTCGCAGCAATTGGCTGGCGATACGCGCGGAAAGGAGCGGCCGGCGGCGTAGCAGCGTATAGGCAAGACCAGGTTTAGAGGCTATTGCCCTGTATCGCCCATTGGGCCTCGCTCAGCGTCCTGGTGAATACGATATCCTGGGCATGCAGATCGTGATGCGAAAGCAACAGGCGGACCTCCGGACGGTCACTCACCACATAGACCTTAACCCCGTCGCGCCGGGCCTTGCGAATGACACCTGCCAAAAGATTGGCGCCCGAAGTGTCGAGGAGTTGAATGCCGCTGCAATCGAGCACGAGGTTCCGGTGGCCATCTGCGATGCGGTCGAGGACGGCGCTCGCGCTTGCCACGGCGCCGAAGAAGAAGGCGCCGTCCAGTCGGTAGATTACGGTGCCGGCATCGATGTTTTCGAGCGGTCTCTCGTCCTCCTGGTTTGTTACCTTCAAGCCCTTCGCCATGTGGTGGATGAACTGCAGGGCGGCGAGCGAGACGCCGACGACGATCCCCTCGGTCAGGTCTCGGAAGATGACCAGCAGGAATGTCACGGCCAGCACCAGAGTTTCGGCTCGTGAGGAGCGAATCAGTGCGGATATCGCCGACCGTTCCACCATGTTCCAGGAGACAACGGCGAGCACACCTGCGAGGCTCGCAAGCGGGATGTAGGCGGCGAGGGGGGCTGCGACCAGCATGAACGCGAGTAGGAAGAGGGCATGCAGCATTCCCGAAACCGGGCTTGTGGCGCCCGCCCGGACATTGGTTGCCGTGCGAGCGATGGTGCCCGTGACACAGATCCCGCCGAAGACGGCGGAACCGATATTGGCGAGCCCCTGTGCCACCAGTTCCATGCTGGAGCGGTGCCGTCGGCCGGTCATGCCGTCGGCCACGACGGCGGAGAGAAGCGACTCGATCGCGCCGAGAAGCGCAAAGGCGATCGCGTCCGGCAGGACTGCGATCGCAAGCGCGGGCGACAGGTGCGGCAGGCTCGGCATGGACAGGCCGGACGGGATCCCGCCGAACTTCGTGCCGATCGTCGAAACGGGCAAAGACAGCATGGAAGCCGCAATCGAGGCAGTGATCACGGCGATCAGCAGGCCGGGCCAGGTCGGGCGGAAGCGGCGAATGATGAGGATGATCGCAATGGTCAGGCCCGCAACGACTGCGGCGGGCGGTGAGAAACCGGGCAGGGCGGAGACGATGGCTGGGATCTTGTCGATCAGCGGCCCAGGTTCACCTTCGGGAAACGTCAGCCCCAGCAATTCGCCGATCTGGCTTGCGAAGATGATTACGGCAATGCCGGCGGTGAAGCCGATGGTCACGGGATAGGGGATGAATTTGATGTAGTCGCCGAGCCGTAGCAATCCGGCGGCGATCAGCATCAGCCCTGCCATGGCCGTTGCCAAGAGCAAGCCATCGATGCCGTGGCGGCTGACCGTTGCGGCCACCAGAACGATGAATGCGCCGGCAGGGCCACCGATCTGGTGCCGGCTGCCGCCCAGTGCGGAAACGAGAAAGCCGCCGACGATTGCGGTGTAGAGACCGCGATCAGGCGTGACGCCGGAGGCAATCGCGATCGCCATCGACAGCGGAAGGGCGACGATCGCGACAGTCAGCCCCGCCAGAGCATCGGCCTTCAAACGCGCAAGGTCATACCCCTCCTGGAAAACGCTGACAGTTTTCGGGAGCAGGTCTTCCTTCATGGCTTGCCACCGATTTCGTCTGGCATGCGCGGGTTCCGACGATGAAAGTGTTCCACATCAACAGACGCTATAGGACACTGAGTCCGGCTCTCTTTGCAATCGGCGGCTTTATCCATCTGCCCGTTCGCTGCGGCGGCGCTAACCCGTCGGGTCAGCTCGGCGTCTTCTGCATTTCGGCGGCGGCTGTATCGTCGAGCCTGCGGGCGCGTTGGTAGGCCGGGCGCGCGGAAAGTCCGGCGAAATATGTCTCGAAGACGGGGCGTCGTTCGATCGAGCCGAACTGTAAGCCCCAGCCGATATGGGCGCCGACATAGACATCGGCTGCAGAAAATCGATCGCCGGCGACGAATTCGCGATCGGTCAGCGCGATTTCCAGGGTGTCCATGACCGTTTCAAACGAGCCGTAGCCGACCATGCCCTTGAGATCGAGTGGGACTTCGACCTTGAGGCTGCGATTGGTCGAGGCTGCCTCCAAAGGACCGGCCACAAAAAACATCCAGCGGTAGTAGTCGCCGCGCTGGCGTGGCTCTGGTGCAAGGCCCGCTGCGGGAAAGGCATCGGCCAGATAGGCGCAGATGGCGGCGCACTCGGTGACGATGGTCTCGCCATGGCGGATTGCGGGCACCTTGCCCATCGGATTGATCCGCCGATAGGTGTGGGACTTCATTTCAGGGCCGTAGGCGACGAAATGGGTCTCGTATGGCTCGCCGAGTTCTTCCAGCATCCAGCGGGCAATCCGCCCGCGCGACATGGGATGTGTGTAGAAATGCAGTTCTGACATGATCATTCTCCCTTTGCCGACAGTTATCCCCGGACAGGGCTGCTTTGGTCACTTGGCCCTGTTGTCCAGCGTTGCCGTTTTTGATTACAGTTTTCCCATGGCCAATGACAACAGACCTTTCCTTCTTGTCGCCTATCCGGCGCGTGCCGTGCCTCTACTCGGCGTCACCCTGCTCACGATCGTCTTTGCCGTCGCCTTCGGCGGCGTGCTCACGCAGTTGCTGGGGGGAGGTTTCGGATCGTTCATCAGCTTCTTCTATATCGCGCTGGTTGCCGTGAGCTTTCTCGGATTGCATCGAAGCTTTCGGCGTATCGTCGTGGCGCTGAAGCCCGCGTTGGAACTGAATGAAGAGGAAATCGTCGATTACCGGACCGATACCCGTATTCCCTGGGAAACCATCGTCGAGTTCGAGCAAAGACGCGACGGGCGACAGACCTACATGCGTTTTCGCTATCTTGACGAGGAAACGCCGGAGCGGGAGCTGATTGCCGATGTGCTCTTGAGTGGGCTCAGCGTTTCCAGCGTGCGGCTGGCGAACCGGATCCGGGAGCACTTTGCCCGGATCGATGCTCAAGATCTCGATCCCGGCTTCGATCAAGAGGGCGCTGCCGAGGCATGAAAAAACCCGGCCATTGCTGGCCGGGTTGATGATGATTGCTTATGGCATTCGCCGATCAGGCGGCCATGGCCTTCTTCAGGTTTTCGTCGACCTTGTCGAGGAAGGCGGTCGTCGACAGCCACGGCTGATCAGGGCCGATGAGCAGCGCCAGGTCCTTGGTCATGTAACCGGCTTCGACGGTGTCGATGCAGACCTTTTCGAGCGTCGTTGCGAAACGGGCGAGTTCCGCATTGTCGTCGAGCTTGGCGCGGTGGGCAAGGCCACGGGTCCATGCGAAGATCGAGGCGATCGAGTTGGTCGAGGTTTCCTGGCCCTTCTGGTGCTGACGGTAGTGGCGCGTCACCGTGCCGTGTGCGGCTTCGGCTTCAACCGTGCGGCCATCGGGGGACAGAAGAACCGAGGTCATCAGGCCGAGCGAGCCGAAGCCCTGGGCAACCGTGTCGGACTGGACGTCGCCGTCGTAGTTCTTGCAGGCCCAGACGTAGCCGCCGGACCACTTCAGAGCGGAGGCGACCATGTCGTCGATCAGGCGATGTTCGTAGACGATGCCGGCTTCGTCGAACTTCGCCTTGAACTCGGTCTGGTAGACTTCTTCGAAGATATCCTTGAAGCGGCCGTCATAGGCCTTGAGGATGGTGTTCTTCGTCGACAGGTAGACCGGCCACTTGCGCATCAGGCCGTACATCATCGAAGCGCGGGCGAATTCGCGGATCGATTCGTCGAGGTTGTACATGGCAAGTGCCACGCCGGCGCCCGGCGCGTTGTAGACTTCCTTCTCGATCACTTCGCCGTCTTCGCCGACGAACTTGATGGTCAACTTGCCCTTGCCGGGGAACTTGAAGTCGGTTGCCTTGTACTGGTCACCGAAGGCGTGGCGGCCGACCACGATCGGCTTGGTCCAGCCGGGAACAAGGCGGGGAACGTTCTTGCAGATGATCGGCTCGCGGAAGATGACGCCGCCGAGGATGTTGCGGATCGTGCCGTTCGGGCTCTTCCACATTTCCTTGAGGTTGAATTCCTTCACGCGGGCTTCGTCCGGCGTGATCGTCGCGCACTTGATGCCAACGCCGTGCTTCTTGATGGCGTGAGCGGCATCGACCGTCACCTGGTCGTTGGTGGCATCGCGATTTTCAACCGATAGGTCGTAGTATTCGATGTCGAGATCCAGGTAGGGCAGGATCAGTTTTTCCTTGATGAACTGCCAGATGATGCGGGTCATCTCGTCGCCGTCGAGATCGACGACCGGGTTGGCTACCTTGATCTTGGTCATGAATATCCTCACGGAGTTTGCCTGACGCGCAGGCCAAGGGGAGGGCGCTGCGCCAATGGCCTGCCTATAACATTCTCTCACGGCAAGGCAAACAGTGCTGAGGCGTTCCGGACAAAAACTGCCCCCGCGACTTTCGGCTGAGAAGCCGGCATTCTCCCAAACTTGGACCGGGCCTACAGCGCTCATTCGCGCTAGGAGAGTGGTCTACCCATGCGCCTGTCCGTGACGCCGCTTGAAACCGGGAAAGAGATTTGCATGAAGACGATGAAGGCTGGTTTGTTCATGCTCGCGTTGATGTCCGGTGCCGGACCGGCACTCGCCGTCGACATGACGGCGCCGGTGCGCGAGATCGTCGAGGCGACTGCGCGCAATTGGGAAGAGGGGGCGAGTGGCACCGAAGAGGAGGTCTTCAGCGAGGACCGACTTAAACGTCTGTTCAGTGCCGAGTTTGTCGCTGCCTTTCGCGCGGCATCGAAGAACCCGCCGTATGACATCCCGGAGGGTGAGACGACGGGCTTCCCGTTCGACTACGACCCAATTGCCCAGGGGCAGGACGGTTGCCCCTTCAAGAATATCCGAATCGAAGATGATGGCGACGGCCAGGTCACAGCGCTTTTCGACAACCGCAGTTGTTCTTCGGACGCTGCTGGCGCTGCCGATACGGTCTTGATCTTCCATGTCGAGACCGAAAACGGACGGGCCGTGATCGACGATATCTATCCTGTCGTCGACGGCAATTCCGGCAATTCGATCAAGCAGGATCTGAAGGTCCAGGGTGGCGAGTAGCGAGGCGGCGATGACGAAACCTGTCCATATTGCCATAGCATTTGTATCGACACTCTTATCGCTTCCTGCCTTTGCAGCGGACCCCGCCGATCCCGTGAGGACGGTCATGGCGGTTGCCGGCTGGAATGGCGAAGGCCAGCCTGCAGTCGAAGCACAGGGATATTTTGACGAGAGCCTTCTTGCGTCGATTTATAGCAGCAGTTTCGTCGAGGTTTATCGGCTCGCCCAAAAGGTGGACGAACTCCAGGATGGCCAGGGCTATATGACTGGCTATGACGTGGTGATCGGCGGCCAGGATTCCTGTCCGCTGAAGGATGTCCGCTTCGAGACACTCGCGCCTGTTGGTGCGGTGACGCCGGTCGCCGTCTACTTCGATGCGATGTCCTGCTTTGGACACGCGCCGAACCTGAAGGAGCCGGGCACGATCTTCCATGTGATCGAGCAGGATGGACATTACGTCATCGACAACTTCTGGAACCGTGACTACGCGGCCGGGAATATCGAGACGTCGGTGAAAGCCGAATATGCCGCGCTCACCCATTCGTATCTCGACTTTCTGGTCACCGGATCCTGGCCCAAGCAGTGACCCGCCCCTTTGCGGCGCGGTGAATTTGTGCGAATGGGAGCCCGGATTGTTTTAAGAAGGGCGGATCATGGCGGGAACGAACAGCGAGCGCATCATGCTGGCGGAAGGGCCGGCAATCATTCTGGTGGAGCCGCAGCTTGGCGAAAACATCGGAATGGTGGCGCGCGCGATGGCGAATTTCGGCCTGGTGGAACTGCGCCTGGTCAAGCCGCGCGACGGCTGGCCCTCCGACAAGGCCCGGGCCGCCGCCTCCAAGGCTGATCACGTCATCGACGGGGCCGTCGTCTACGACACATTGGAAGAGGCGATCGCCGACCTCAATTTCGTCTACGCGACGACCGCGCGGGGGCGTGACGGGTTCAAGCCGGTTCGATCGCCCGTGACGGCGGCCGAGACCCTGCGCCACAAGTTCAGGGCGGGCGAAAAGACCGGTATACTCTTTGGCCGGGAAAAATCCGGTCTGTCGAACGAAGACGTCGCACTGGCCGACGAAATCGTCACTTTCCCGGTCAATCCTGCCTTTGCTTCGCTCAACATCGCACAAGCGGTGCTGTTGATGTCCTACGAGTGGATGAAGTCCAGCATGGACGATGTGCATGCGGTGCCTTTCGACGCACCCGAGCAGCCCATGGCGACAAAGGACGAACTTGTCGGCCTGTTCGATCATGTCGAGGAGGCACTCGATGCACGGGGCTATTTTCATCCGCCGCATAAAAAAGCCAGGATGGTAGAGAATTTAAGGGCGGTGCTGAGCCGGCGCGCTTTCACCACGCCCGAGATCCATGTGGTCCGTGGCGTGATTTCCTCCCTCGACCGTTTCTCGCGGCGGGGGCAGAGAGCCCCGGCAGTCCCAGTGGCGGGTGATGAGGATGCTGATACAGATGGTCAAGCCGGCACCGAATGAACTGAAGCCCATCCTGGTTTTCGATTCCGGGATCGGTGGGCTGACCGTGCTGCGCGAGGCGCGGCTTTTGATGCCCGAACGTGGCTTCATCTATGTTTCCGACGATGCCGGCTTCCCCTATGGCCGTTGGGAGGAGGCGCCGCTCAAGGCCCGCGTGATCGACGTGTTTCGAGACCTGCTCGAGCGCTACGACCCCGAGGCCGTGATCGTTGCCTGCAACACCGCCTTCACGCTGGTCGGTGCCGAGCTGCGCGAAGCGTTTCCCGCCATGCGCTTCATCGGGACGGTGCCGGCGATCAAGCCGGCGGCAGAGCGGACGCGGTCCGGTCTCGTCTCGGTGCTTGCCACACCCGGTACCGTGCGCCGCGCCTATACCCGTGATCTCATCCAGTCGTTTGCTTCGCAATGTCATGTCCGGTTGGTCGGGTCCGAGAACCTTGCGCGCATGGCAGAAGCCTATATCCGGGGCGAGACACTGGATGACGAGGCGGTGCGCGCCGAGATCGCGCCCTGTTTTGTTGAAAAGGATGGCGCGCGAACCGATATCGTGGTGCTCGCCTGCACCCATTATCCGTTCCTCGCCAATGTCTTTCGCAAGCTGGCGCCCTGGCCGGTCGACTGGCTCGATCCGGCGGAGGCCATTGCCCGCCAGGCACGAAGGCTCGTTCCGCTGGTCGAGGATGCCGAACATCCGGACGGCTTCGATTTTGCCGTCTTTACATCCGGTCGGCAGGACTTTCCCACACGCCGGTTGATGCAGGGCATGGGACTTGCCGTTTCCGAACAGCCTGCGATCGCTCTGGCTTGATGCCACCCATTCGCGACGGCGAATGCCTTTCGGCTTTTTCGCTCGTGTTCGTCGTGTTAGTAGCTATGGGCTATTGGCCGGCCATGCTGCCGGTGTAGAGGAGCCTTGCTCAGCGTTTTGTTCATCGAGATTTCAATCGTCTTTTTCCTGACCGTGCTCAACGGCATTCTGGCCATGTCTGAACTTGCCGTGGTTTCGGCCCGTCCGGCCCGTCTGAAAGTGCTGGCCGAGCAGGGAAGCCGCGGTGCCGAGACCGCACTTCGCCTCGCCTCCGATCCGGGACGCTTCCTGTCCACCGTGCAGATCGGCATCACCCTGGTCGGCGTTCTCTCCGGGGCCTTTTCCGGCGCCACGCTCGGCGCGCGCCTCTCCACGTGGCTGGGCGCCCAGGGCCTGTCGGAGACCGCGTCCGATGCACTCGGCGTCGGGTCTGTCGTCATGCTCATCACCTATCTGTCGCTGATCGTCGGGGAACTGGTGCCGAAACAGGTGGCACTGCGCAATGCCGAGGCGGTTGCCGCCCGGATGGCGCCGTTCATGTCGATCCTGTCCAAGGTCGCGGCCCCGCTCGTCTGGCTGCTCGACGGATCGGGCAAGCTGATCCTTTCCCTGCTCGGGCAGAGCGGCGATGCCGGCGGAAGGGTGACGGACGAGGAAATCCGCACGGTGCTTGCCGAAGCGCATAGCGCTGGGGTCATCGAGGCTGGCGAATCCGCGATGCTGAGCGGGGTGATGCGCCTTTCCGATCGAACGGCCCGCGGGTTGATGACGCCGCGTCGCGACGTGCTGATCCTCGACGTCGAGGATACGATCGACGAGGTGCGCGAGGTGCTGCGCGACAGCCCGCATTCACGTATCCCGGTGCGACGGGGCGATTCCGACGAGATCATCGGGGTGTTGCTTGCCAAGACCCTCTATGAACGGCTCGCCATGGGCAATGCCGCTGATCTCGCAAGCCTGGTTTCGGACGTTCCCGTGGTCTCCGATCTTTCCAAGGCGACCGACATCATCGAGGCATTGCGCCGGACCCCGCTGCACATGGTGCTCGTCTACGACGAATATGGCCATTTTGAAGGGATCGTCACCTCAGGGGATATCCTCGAAGCCATCACGGGCGCCTTCCAGCAGGATGCGTCCGAGGAACAGGCGATGTTCCAGCGCGAGGATGGTTCCTATCTGGTCGCCGGCTGGACGCCGATCGACGAGTTCGTCGACATCATCCGTGTGCCTGTCGATCCCGATCTCGACTACACCACTGTTGCAGGCTTCGTGCTCGACGAGATGAAACGCATTCCGGAACTCGGCGAGAGCTTCGTGAAGGGCGACTGGCGTTTCGAAGTCGTGGACCTTGACGGCCGACGGATCGACAAGCTGCTGGTTTCCCGACATCAGGGGTAAGCAGAGAATGGTCAGGGCCTCGACCTGGCCAATCTTCACGGCGTCGCTTCGCCTGCGACAATCTGTTGCATCTGTGCAACGGATGTCCTGAAGTTTTGCAATCCCGAATTGCGGGGTTGCAGGTGCCGATTCGGCGTGGCATGTTCCCTTCATCCGCAACTCAAGCAACAGGAGGCGACTGATGACTCATTCTTCGACGCATATGCGCCTCTCTGGCGGATCGGTGTTTGCATATTCTTCGGCCATCTTCGGCTGCGTGCGAACCACCCGCTGATCGTTCATTCGATCAGTTTCTCCGCCTTTTCAGGCAATTTCATCCTACTGACGTGAATGGCCCCCGGCGCGCGTAATCGTGTCTTCAGGCTCGATCCGCGTCGTTTTTCATCACCGAAAGGACCTGGGCGCCGTCGCGTTCCGGGGCGGAAAAATCATGCACAAAGATCAATCACTGGTTGAGATTCCTCTCAATGACAGAATCCACGAACTGGTCGAGCGTTTCGGCCCATGGCGGACTGCACTTGCGGTTCTGTTTGCGGCTTGGCGGCAGCGGAAGATCCGCAATGTCGTCTCTGGTCTCTCGCCGCGCATGCTTGAGGACATCGGCTTGCCGGTGGACGAAGTCCAGCGGCTGCCTCCGCGGATATCGCTGTGGGACATCAGGCTCTAATTCCGGCATTCCGGCTCCGCACGCCTTGTGGAGCCGGAGGCCGGCTGCTGTCCCTTGTCGGTGGCGGCTTTGCTTGGTGATCGCGACTTCGGACTGCTACATAAATCGAACCAGCGAATCGCCAAGGTGGATCGCGTGCGACAACGCCCCGTATTCCGGCCTTTCGCACAGCATTGCCTGTGGGTTTCTTGCGCCATCCTCGGACGGAAGGGCGCAAGTCTGTTAGAGACGTCTGGTCAATGCATTCATGGGCCTTCAGGAGACTGCGCAGTTGAAAGTCGGAATCGATATGGGAACGGTGCAGGGCGGTCAGCCTGCCAAGCTCGATATCGAGGAGCTTCTTGCCACCCGTCTTCTCGTGCAGGGCAATTCCGGCTCCGGCAAGTCCCATCTGCTGCGCCGCCTGCTCGAACAGTCCGCGCCATGGGTCCAGCAGGTCATCATCGATCCCGAGGGTGATTTCGTTACGCTCTCGGACAAATATGGCCATGTGGTCGTGGACGGTGAGCGCACCGAGGCGGAACTGGTCGGTATCGCCGACCGTATCCGCCGTCACCGGGTCTCCTGCGTGCTGACGCTCGAAGGGCTCGATGTCGAACAGCAGATACGCGCGGCCGGTGCCTTCCTCAACGGTCTCTTCGATGCAGACCGTGAATTCTGGTATCCGGTGCTTGTGGTCGTCGACGAGGCGCAGATGTTTGCCCCCGCCGTCGGCGGTGACGTGTCGGAAGACGCGCGCAAGGTGTCGCTCGGTGCGATGACCAATCTGATGTGCCGCGGCCGTAAACGCGGGCTTGCCGGCGTCATAGCCACGCAGCGCCTCGCCAAACTCGCGAAGAACGTCGCAGCGGAAGCCTCGAACTTCCTGATGGGCCGCACATTCCTCGATATCGACATGGCGCGCGCCGCCGATCTCTTGGGCATGGACCGGCGCCAGGCGGAGATGTTCCGCGACCTGCAGCGCGGCAATTTCGTGGCGCTGGGGCCGGCCCTCTCGCGCCGCCCGCTGCCGATCGTGATCGGGACCGTCGAAACCTCGGCGCGTTCATCGTCGCCGCTCCTGATGCCGCTGCCGGATGCGCCGCAGGATGTCGAGGATCTGATCTTCACGCCAGATCCGGAAGAATTCACCCGTCCGATCGTCCGCCGCGCGCCGCCGGCCCCGCGTCCGACGACGGATATTCTCGCCGAGCTCTCGCGCTCGACACCTGCTTCCGACGCGCCGATCAATGCTGATGCTTCAGCGCCATCCCGCCATTCGGAAATGTCGGCGGAGGAACGCGAGGAGCGACTGTCGGCCGTGCTCTCGGAAATCCTCGCCGATCCCCAGGCGGCCTACCGTACCGACAGCGTGCTCTATCAGGAGTTCCTGGTGCGCGCCCGCATGCGCCGTGTCTCCGGCCCGCCGATGCCGATGGGCGAATTCCGCCGCCGCGTTGCGGTCGCTCGCGCCGGCGTCGATGAGGAGACGGCGGCGAGTGAAGGCTGGCAGACGGCATTGTCGCTTTCTGTGCGGGTGTCCGACGATTTGCAGGGTGTGTTCCTGCTGCTGGCCAAGGCAGCACTCCGCAACGAGGAATGCCCGTCCGACATGCGCATCGCCCGTGCCTATGGCACCCATTCGGCACGACGTGCACGTCGTCTGCTCGGCTATTTCGAGGAGCAGGGTCTGGTCGTCGTGCATACCGACTTTTCCGGCAAGCGCATTGTCGCCTTCCCGGATCTCGAGGCGGAAACGCGCCCCGGAGATCCCAACCAGGTGGACGCCGAGGCGCCGTCACAGTCGGCCGCCGAATAACGGTCTTCGGCGGCAACCTTCCCCGAGCGGCCTTAAGCCGCCCGCTCTTCCCAGACCTGTACCAGGGCAACGATCGTTTCCGCCGCCTTTTCCATGTCCTGTACACTCACCCATTCGAGTGGCGAGTGATAGGCGTGGCCGCCGGTAAAGATGTTGGGGCAGGGCAGGCCCATGAAGGACAGGCGCGAGCCGTCCGTGCCGCCGCGAATGCTGTGCAACACCGGCTCCAGGCCCACGCGACGCACGGCTTCGGCGAGATTGTCCATGATCTCGGGATGACGGTCGAGGACCTGCTTCATGTTGCGGTATTGCTGCTTGACCGTGAAGGTCATGGTTGAGCCGGGATAGCCCAACAGCACGTCTTCGGCGATCGCCTTCAAGAGTGCTTCTTTTTCCACAAGTCCTGCATCGTCGAAGTCGCGGATGATCAGTTGCAGATGGGCGCTCTCCATGCTGCCGGAGAGGTCGACCGGGTGGATGAAGCCGGCGCGGCCGTCTGTCGTTTCCGGTGCGATGTCGCGCGGCAGGCGGGCCACGATGTCGCTGGCGATCTTGATCGCGTTTTCCATCTTGCCCTTGGCGTAACCGGGATGCATGGCAACGCCTGAGATGTCGATCGTCACGCCATCGGCCGAGAAGGTCTCGTTCTCGATCTCGCCGACGGTGGATCCATCCAGCGTATAGGCAAAGCGGGCGCCGAGCTTTTCGAGGTTCACCTTGTCGGCGCCGCGACCGATCTCCTCGTCGGTGGTGAAGAGGATCTTGATCGTCCCGTGGGGGATGTCCGGATTGGCCAGCAGATGGGCCGCTGTCGTCATGATCTCGGCAATGCCCGCCTTGTCGTCGGCGCCGAGAAGCGTCGTACCGTCAGTCGTGACGATGTCATTGCCGATCTGGCTCTTCAACTGCGGATGTGCTTCGACACGGATGACCTGGCCGCTGTCGCCGGGAAGCGCGATGTCGCCGCCCTGATAGTTGCGCAGGATCTGCGGGCGGACATTGGTGCCGGTGAAGTCCGGAGCCGTATCCATGTGGCTGCAGAAGCAGATGACGGGCACGTCCTTGGACGTGTTGCCCGGGATGGTCGCATAGACATTGCCGTGTTCGTCGAGATGCGCATCGGACAAGCCCAGCTCCAGCAATTCGGCGGTCAGCAGGCGGCCGAGATCCTTCTGCTTTTCCGTCGATGGCTGCGCGTCAGAGGCGGGGTCCGACTGGGTGTCGATGACGACATAACGGAGAAAGCGGTCGAGAACGGTATCGCTCATGGTGTCTGTCCCTGGATCTTGATGGACGTCTGGCTGGCTTTGACGGGTACAGGTCCGAGATGCTTCTCGAAAAGGCCAATGATCTCGGTGTTGCGGGCGTCGTTGCTCGAAGCCCCGAGCACCACGCCCACCAGGCGGCGTTCGCCATTCGTGGCCGATGTCACGATGTTGTACCCGGCGGCCTTGGTGTAGCCGGTCTTGATGCCGTCGCCACCGGGATAGCGGACGAGGAACGGATTGTGGCCGCGCAACTTCATGCCACGGAACGTCATGCCGCGCGAGGCAAACAGCTTGTACTCCTCGGGAAAGTCGCGGATCAGCGCAAGGCCGAGGCGGGCCATGTCGGTCGCGGTGGTCACCTGGGCGGGGTCGGGCAGGCCGGAGGGGTTGGTGAAGACCGTGTCGTTCATGCCGAGCTTGTGCGCCTTGACGGTCATGACCACGCCAAAGGCAGCCTCGGAGCCTGCCAGCGTTTCGGCCACGGCGGTTGCCGCATCATTGGCCGAAAGCACCACCATGCCCATCACCGCCTCGCGCACGCTGATCGTATTGCCGGCGCCGATCGCGAACTTGTAAGGTTCCTTGTCATTCGCGTTCTTGGAAATCACCAGCCGCTGGTCCCAGGACAGTCGTCCCGAATGCAGCGCTTCGAAGGTCAGGTACAGCGTCATCATCTTGGTGAGCGACGCCGGATAGGTGATGGCGTCTGGGTTCATGGACGCCAGCACCTCGCCCGTCTCGGCATCCACCAGGATGTTGGCATGCGTGGCCGCTTTTGCGCTGGTGGCGGCAAGCGGCAGGGGAAGACACAACAAGGCGAGCAGGCAGAAACGAGACAGACGCAGGATCATCGGGGGAGACGCAAGTTGTTGGCGGGACCCACGGGATAGCGGAGTTCGCCCCGCCTGTCAGCACTTGCTGCCTAATCGGCCGGGGATTGTCTGGGCAAAACCGCAAGCCGCAAGGAAAAGGGGCGGCCCGAGAGCCGCCCCTTGCAAGTGTTGCCTGCGTTAGTGGCCGGTGCCGTGCTTCTCGGGCAGGGCGTTTCTTGTCGCCCAGAGAGAGCCGAGGATACCAGCCGCAAGGATACCGAGGGTGACCGTCAGCGAGACCACAGGCGGGATCTTGGCCAGCCCCAGCATATCAGCCAGGAAGATCTTCGAGCCGATGAAGATCAGCACGACCGACAGCGCGTATTTGAGATATGCGAAGCGGTGGATCAGGGCCGAGAGCGCGAAATAGAGGGCGCGCAGGCCGAGGATCGCGAAGATGTTCGAGGTGTAGACGATATAGGGGTCGGTTGTGATCGCGAAGATCGCCGGGATCGAGTCGACGGCGAAGATGACGTCGGCCAGTTCCACCATCACCAGCGCCAGGAAGAGCGGCGTGATGAAGGTCTTCAGCTTTCCGGTCTTCTCGTCCGGTTCGCGAACGAAGAAGTGCTCCTTGCGCAGGCCGTCGGTGACCGGCAGCTTGCGCCGCAGGAACTTCAGGACCGGGTTCGAGGATACGTCATATTCCTGGTCGGCGGTGAGCAGCATCTTGATGCCGGTGCCGATGAGGAAGGCCGCGAAGATATAGAGAACCCAGCTGTAGTTCTCGACGATTGCAGCACCTGCCGCAATCATGATGCCGCGCAACACGATCACGCCGAGAATGCCCCAGAGCAGGACGCGGTGTTGATAGGCTCTGGGAATGGAGAAGTAGCTGAAGATCATCGCGATGACGAAGATATTGTCCATCGCGAGGCTTTTTTCGACCACGAAACCCGTGAGGTATTCGAGACCGGCCTGTTCGCCGCTCTGGTACCAGAGCCATCCACCGAAGGCGAGGCCAAGGGTGATATAGAAGGCCGAGAGGGCGAAACTCTCCTTGATGCCGATCTCGCGGCTGTCCTTATGAAGAACCCCGAGATCGAGAGCGAGGAGGAAGAGAACGACGACGACGAAAGTGAGCCACATCCAGGCAGGTTTGCCCAGAAAATCAATCCAAAGAAAATCCACGATGGGGTTTCCCTTGCCGGATAGTTGAGGATCGCAGCTCCGACATCACGGGAATCCGGCACTCGCGTCAGAGGGGCCCGGTGCTGCGTCGTCAAGAGATGGTTTTGTTCTTGCCTGTTTCAAGTCTCGTTGTTGACATTTTTGATCAAGCCCACTAATGACGCCCCAACGCCGGGCCGAAACGCCCGGTGTTTGTTTTAACATGTCCCGTGGTTTTCTCCGTTCGCTGACGCGAGAATCCTGTCAGAGCTTCGAAAAAGGAGGCTCAGAGGAGGGCGTGTTTCCTTGAGGCGGTTTGGTAACAAACCGTCCTAACGTGTTGAGAAGGAAATACGATGAGCAAGCGCGCATCATCCAAGTACAAAATCGATCGCCGTATGGGCGAAAACATCTGGGGCCGTCCGAAGTCCCCGGTCAACCGTCGCGAATACGGCCCGGGCCAGCACGGCCAGCGCCGCAAGGGTAAGCTTTCCGACTTCGGCGTGCAGCTGCGCGCCAAGCAGAAGCTCAAGGGCTACTACGGCGACATCAGCGAGAAGCAGTTCCGCGCTGCTTACGATGAAGCCAACCGTCGCAAGGGCGACACAGGCGAAAACCTGATCGGCCTGCTTGAGTCGCGCCTGGACGCCATCGTCTACCGCGCCAAGTTCGTTCCGACGATCTTCGCTGCCCGCCAGTTCGTCAACCATGGCCACGTCACGGTCAATGGCGTTCGCGTCAACATCGGTTCCTACCGTTGCAAGGCCGGCGACGTCATCGAAGTTCGTCAGAAGTCGAAGCAGCTCGTCATCGTTCTGGAATCGGTCCAGCTCGCCGAGCGCGACGTTCCTGACTACATCGAAGTCGACCACAACAAGATGGTTGCCACGTTTGCGCGCGTCCCGACCCTGACGGACGTCCCGTATGCGGTCATCATGGAACCGAACCTGGTCGTCGAATTCTACTCGCGTTAATTCTTCGCGATACGGATTTGTGGAAAGCCGCCCTTCGGGGCGGCTTTTTTTGTTTGCAGTGCGGGAGAGAGCCGCGATGATGGCGCAGCGCTAGCGGCGGGGATTTGACAGCATGGATCTTCAACTGATTGCCGACGAGATCGTAGAGGCGCTGGAGCCGCGTCTGGGCGAAGGCAAGGTGGCGGACTATATCCCCGAACTCGCCCGCGTCGATCCGAAGCAGTTCGGCATTGCGATCACGACCGTTGACGGCCAGACCTTCAAGGCCGGTGACGCCGATACCTCCTTCTCGATCCAGAGCATTTCCAAGGTCTTCATGCTGACTTTGGCCCTCGGAAAGGCGGGCGAGGCGATCTGGAAGCGGGTTGGTCGCGAGCCGTCAGGCTCGTCCTTCAATTCGATCGTGCAGCTCGAACATGAACACGGCATTCCGCGCAATCCCTTTATCAATGCCGGTGCGATCGTCGTCACCGACATGGTGCTGGCTGGTCACAAGCCGCGTGAAGCCATTGGCGAATACCTGCGTTTCATGCGTTATCTCGCCGATGACGAGAGCCTCTCCATCGACGAGAAAGTGGCGCAGTCGGAGCAGAAGACCGGCTACCGGAATTTCGCGCTGGCCAATTTCATGCGCGGTTTCGGCAATCTCGACCATCCGGTCGAGCACACGCTTGGCGTCTATTTTCACCAATGCGCGCTGGCGCTCTCCTGCGTGCAGCTCTCCCATGCCGGACTGTTTCTGGCCAATCGCGGCACCAATCCGCTGACCGGTTTCTCGGTGGTCTCGCCGAAGCGGGCGCGGCGCATCAATGCGCTGATGCTGATGTGCGGGCATTACGACGGCTCGGGAGACTTCGCCTATCAGGTCGGCCTGCCCGGCAAGTCCGGTGTTGGTGGCGGCATCCTCGCGGTGGCACCCGGAAAGGCTTCGATCGCGGTGTGGTCGCCCGGTCTCAACAAGGTCGGCAACTCGGCGCTCGGCTCGGCCGCACTCGAAATGCTGGCCACGCGCACGGGCTGGTCGGTGTTCGGGGCTTGATCTTCCGGGCCGCAACGGGCATTGCAGGGCGAACGGAGCCGTAGATGAACCTCGCCACCACGATCGACAGCCAGAATGCAGCCGCATTGGAGGCCGAGGACGAGTTCGACCTCGCGACCGTTCACCCCGTTTTTGCCCAGGCGCCAGGCTCCGTTTCGTTCAACAAGCTGCGCAAGCGGCTGATCCGTCAGGTGCGCCAGGCGCTTGCCGATTTCGACATGCTGAAGGGCCAGAAACGCTGGCTGGTTGGCCTGTCGGGGGGCAAGGACAGCTATGGCCTGCTCGCCATCCTTCTTGACCTGCAATGGCGCGGTCTGCTTTCGGTCGAACTCGTGGCCTGCAATCTGGACCAGGGGCAACCGAATTTCCCCAAGCATGTCCTGCCGGACTATCTGGCGTCCATTGGGGTGAAACACCGGATCGAATATCGCGACACCTATTCGATCGTGAAGGAGAAGGTGCCCAGCGGCGGCACCTATTGTTCCCTCTGTTCGCGTCTGCGGCGGGGCAATCTCTACCGGATCGCCCGCGAAGAAGGATGCGATGCGCTGGTGCTTGGGCATCATCGCGAGGATATTCTTGAAACCTTCTTCATGAACTTCTTCCATGGCGGTCGGCTCTCGGCCATGCCGGCCAAACTGCTCAACGACGAGAAGGATCTCTTCGTCCTGCGTCCGCTTGCCTATGCCGCAGAAGACGACATGGCGCGGTTTGCTGAAGCCATGGCCTTCCCGATCATCCCTTGCGATCTCTGCGGCTCGCAAGATGGGCTCCAGCGCAATGCGATGAAGGAGATGCTGTCAGGCATCGAAGCGCGAATGCCGGGCCGGAAGGATGCGATGCTGCGGGCACTCGGTCATGTCGATCCGTCTCATCTGCTTGATCCGAAATTGTTCGATTTCGCCGGACTGATGGCGGCGCCCCGCGACTGAGTGCATGGCCTTTCACGGTCAGCATTGGGTGTCCTGCACAATTTTCGCCGCTCTTGCACAATTTCCCCGGCTTTGCGCACCCTGCGGACTGTCCTTAAGGCAGCTTGCACTTTAGAAAGTCAGAAAGGGGCCGGTTCGCACGAACGAGCCGGGTGGATGAACGAGTGTGGGAGTGTGGATGACTGAGGAATCTCAGGCGTCGGTCGCGCGGCGTGCCGTCTTTCTGGTCGGTGGTTATGAGCGCAACGATTCGGCCGGGTTCTTTCGCAGGATCGGTCGTGAGATGGCCCGGTTCAGTGCCTGCTGGGGAGTGGCCGCGCGGATGGAGGAGCCGGTACCGGCGCCGGGCGGAATCGCTGCGACGGCGCGGGTCCACTATCATGGCGCCGACGGCGACTGCGTCAGCGACCTGACCTTCCTCAGCTTCGACGATCTGGTCAAACGTGACGGGTCCAGGCCCTTTGTCGTTCGGCTCTGGGTCTATCTGATCTCCTTCCTCGACTATGTCTTCAGCGGGACGATGTTTCGCTTCTTCGGGACCAACTGGCGTTTCGCGCTCTATTTTCTTTATCCGGCCGTGGCGCTCATGGCGTTCGCCGGAGCAGGGTGTTTCGTCTATCGGCTGGTGAGGTTTGCCGGCTTTCCGGGAAGCATGATCGTTGCCGTTCTGGTCGGCATGCTCGTCGCCTATGCTGCGGGGCGTTTCATCGGCCGGCGCTATTTCGTCTTCCACCTGATGGATCTCTGGTCGTTCAGCCGCGAGCATCTGCGCGGCCGCCGGCCGGACATGGATCTGCGTCTCGATGCGTGGTCACGGTTGATCGATGAGCGCTTGCGGGATGGTCGATATGACGAGGTGTTGCTCGTTGGCCATTCGACCGGTGGGGCGCTGATCCTTGACGTTGCCCATTTGTTGGCGGAGCGCCTGACGGGTGAGGGACGGGCAGTCGACTTTACCCTGCTCACGGTCGGATCAACTTCGCTCAAGGTCTGCCTGCATCCGGCAGCGGTGAGGGCGCGTCAACGGCTGGAGAACCTGTCTCGGTTTCCGGCACTGCGCTGGACCGAGTTCCAGGCGCTCACCGACATCATCAATTTCTACAAATGCGACCCCTACCGGCTCGCCGGTCTGACCCACCAGCGGAAGGATGCCTTTCCGCGCATGTTCCAGGTGCGGTTCAGAGAGATGCTGGTGTCGGAAAGCTATAAGCGGATCAAACGCAATTTCTTCCGCGTGCACTACCAGTTCATCTCGGCCAACAGTCGCCGCTATTTCTACGACTTCTTCCTGATCTGCTGTGGCACGCAGCGGCTCGAAGAGGTCGGTCCCGGCAGCGCGCCGGCTATCGCGCTCGTCGCCGAACAGACAAAGGTCGAAGCATGATCCGCATTTCCTTCATTCTCTGGGCCGTGATGCTCCTGGTGTGGTGCGCCATGCGCTATCCGGCGATGCGTCGGGCACGGCGGCAGAAGACGCGCGTCGACAACCGGACGGTGCTCGACATCTCTCTGCTGACGCTCTGTTTCCTCGGTCTTGTTGTCATGCCGATCGCCTGGCGTCTGGATCTGTTTTCAGACTTTGCCGATCGCGGCCAGCCTGTTCCCGTTCTCGTTCTTGGCATGTTGACCGGTGCCGTCTTCCTCTGGCTGTTTCGCCGCAGCCACAAGGATCTCGGGCGCAACTGGTCGGTCACGCTTGAAGTACGCGAAGGGCATCAACTGGTGACCGGCGGCGTCTATGCCCATGTCCGGCACCCGATGTACGCTTCGTTCCTGCTCTGGGGGCTCGCCCAGGTGTTGCTGATCCCGAACTGGATCGCGGGTTTTGCCGGGCTGGCTGCCGTGCTTGCGCTTTATGCGGTGCGACAGTCGCGCGAAGAGGCGATGATGCGCCAGACCTTTGGCGGCGAATACGACGCCTATTGTGCCCGCACGAAGCGACTCATTCCCGGCGTGTTCTGACGTATCCGGTTCGCGGTTCAGCGGGCGCGCAGGGCCGCCTTGATATCCCGGATGGTGCGATCATGCAGGCCGGGATTCTTGTCGATGTTGAAATGGCCGATGCCCTTGATGGCGGTGTCACCCTGGCGCAGGTTGATATTGGCAAGGTCGCCCTTGAAGCCCGGCATCGGGGTCACCGGTGACCAGAGGGTTTCGCCGCCGGTATAATAGTTCAAGGCCTTCTTGACGTTCCGCGGTACCGGGCCTTTGCCGGTCGGGTCGAAGCTGATGATCAAGGCGACAGGGATCTTCATCGGTTCCAGAGCGCGGGCGACGGCAAAGGTCATGTCGGCCCCCAGGGAATGGCCCACGAGCACGATCGGTCGCGCATCTTTCGAGGCCCGGTATTTTTCGGCGATGCGCCGGGCAAATGCATCTGTGTTCGGCAGCGACAAAACTTCAGCCTTCACGCCGTCTGCAGCAAGCTGCTCGCCCAGGGTGTCTAGCCCCGTGGAGAAGATATTTGCAAAGCCGCGGATCAGATAAACCTGACCGGTTTTCAGCTTGGGCTTGGACTTGAGTGCGGCTTCGGCGGGCAGGGCGGAGGTGATCAGGAGTGCCGACGCGGCTGCCAGCAGGGACCGTCTGGAAATCATGGAAGAATGCACTCCGACATGGCTGTGTTTTCGAAATCATGCATTTTTCACCGTGGCAAGCAACAGCAGCTTGGGGCCTTTCCAGCTGTACTTTGCGTCTTCCTTCCGGTTAGAAGAACCGCGTTGGGGCGGCGTCCAAGAATAGCCGGAATACCACGACGGAACGGAGAGATTTCATGACTGCCACGATCGATATCGCCGCCTTGGCCAACCTCCTGCAGGAGGCCGCCGTCGAGGAAATCCTGCCGCGTTTTCGTAACCTCGGCGAGGGTGACGTGCGCATGAAAACCGAGGCGATCGATCTCGTGACCGAGGCCGACGAGGCGGCCGAGCGCCTGATCCGAAAGGGTGTGTCCACGCTTCTTCCTGACGCCCTTTTCATCGGTGAGGAGGCGGTCGCTGCCGATCCGGAACTGCTTGGAAAACTCGCCGGTGCCGATCTGGCCGTGATCGTCGATCCGATCGACGGGACCTTCAATTTTGCGGCCGGGCTGACACTGTTCGGTGTCATGCTTGCGGTGGTGAGCAAGGGGGAGACCGTCGCCGGCATCATCTATGACCCGATCGGCAATGACTGGGCGCTGGTCGAGAAGGGTTCCGGTGCGTGGCTTTGCCGGCCCGATGGATCGCAGGAGCAAATGTTCGTCCGGCCGAGCCAGCCGCTGTCCCAGATGATCGGCATTGCGAATACCGGGTTCTTCGATATCGAGACCCGTCGCCGCCTGTTGACGAACCTCGCGGAGGTGCGGCTCTTCACCAGCTATCGCTGTGCGGCCCACGAATATCGTCTGCTCGGCCAGGGGCACATGGATTTTGCCATGTACAACAAGCTGATGCCCTGGGACCATCTCGGCGGTGCGCTGATGATGCAGGAGGCGGGCGCGCATGTCGCGCGCTTCGACGGATCTGCCTATCTGCCGCATCATACCGATGGTGGACTGCTGGTCGCGGCCGACCCGGATGCCTGGCGGGAATTGCGCGAGAAGATCTTTACCGTCTGAGAATGACAAAAGGCCCGGCATCGACCGGGCCTTTCGCTTTGAGCAGGTCGCTCTGTTGGTCAGACGGGCTTGTTTTGCGGGTGGAACAGGCGGCCCTTCTCACCGATCAGAACGAAGATCAGACCGATGAAGCCGACCACGAAGAAGCCCGTGACCATCGGCAGCGCTGTGCCGTCGAAGGCCTGGCCGATGGCCGCGCCGATCAGCGAGCCGCCGATCGTGCCCATGAAGCCGAGGACCGAGGACGCCGTGCCGGCGACGTGGCCGAGTGGTTCCATAGCCAGCGAGTTGAAGTTCGATCCGATCCAGCCGAACTGGAACATCGAGAGCGCAAAGAAGCTCAGGAACAGCGCAAACGGCATCGGCTGCGGGCCAACGACCTGGATCAGCAGCCACACGGCATTGATGAAGATGAAACCGAGCAGAGAAGCGTGCGACAGCTTGCGCATGCCGAAGCGGCCGACCAGCTTCGAGTTGACGAAGGACGACAGCGCCATGAACAATGCGACGGCGGCAAAAGCGACCGGGAACCAGACGCCGAGGCCGTAAATGCCCACATAGATCTGCTGGGCCGAATTGATGAAACCGAACAGCGCCCCGAAGATGAAGGTGCTGGCCAGCGTGTAACAGAGGGCTACGCGGTTGGTGAGGACGATGCGGAAGCCGTCGAGGATAACCTTCGGCGTGAAGGCCCTGATATCCTCAGGCGCTAGCGTTTCCGGAAGGCGGATGTACATCCAGGTCCCGACGATCAGTGCGATCACCGCCATGAAGACGAAGATCCAGTGCCAGTCCCCGAACAGCATGATCAATTGACCGGTGCCGGGGGCGACGACCGGGATGACCATGAAGACCATCATGATCAGCGACATGACTTCGGCCATCTGCCGACCGCCGAAGACGTCGCGAACGATCGAGACGGTGATGACGCGGGTGGCGGCCGACCCGATGCCCTGGATGAACCGCAGGACGAGCAGCATGCCGAAGGACGGCACGAAGACGACGGCGAGCGAGGAGACAACATAGATGCCGAGACCGAGGATCATTGGGATGCGGCGGCCGAGGCGGTCGGCGATCGGACCGTAGAACAGTTGCGCCAGACCGAAACCGATCAGGTAGGCGGAGACCACGTATTGACGGTGGTTTTCGTTTTCGACGTTGAGGGCTGCTCCGATTTGCTGGAGGCCGGGAAGCATGATGTCGATGGCGAGCGCATTGAGCGCCATCAGGAAGGCCATCAACGCGATAAATTCGGCGCGGCCCATCTTGCCCAGCGCTTTTTGCGCGGAGTGTAAGGAATCAGACACGGGAGAATACCTCTAAACGGCCAAAAGGCGTTGCCCGGGGCAACGCCTACTCAGCCTTGGAATGAAGATGCCTTGCGGCGAGCTTGTCAGGCGGCGCCGCGAACGGCGATACCCTGGTCTTCAAAATGCTTTTGCAATTCGCCGGCCTGGAACATCTCGCGGACGATGTCGCAACCGCCGACAAATTCGCCCTTGATGTAGAGCTGCGGAATGGTCGGCCAGTTGGAATACTGCTTGATGCCTTCGCGGATCTCCATGTCGGCCAGCACGTTGACGCCCTTGTAGTCGACACCGAGATAGTCGAGAATCTGGACCACCTGGCCGGAGAAGCCGCATTGCGGGAACTGCGGGCTGCCCTTCATGAACAGGACCACGTCGTTGGTCTTCACTTCGTTGTCGATGAAATCGTGGGCGCTCATGTCTTATCCTTTCACATGCCGGTCAAGGCGGCAGGTTTGCGTGCCGTACAAATAGCAAGAGCAATCCGCTTTTGCCAGTGCCGAGAGGCGAAGGTTTGTCAGGAACTGCGCTGGCGGCTGCGTTTGGCCGCCGTCCGGCGACGGCTCAATTGCTTCTTCGGCGCGGCGCGCTTGACCTTCTTCTTCACGAAACGGCCCGTCGTGCTGGAGCGTGTCTGCTGCTTGCGCCGGCTTGTGCGCTTGCTTGCCGGCTTTTTCAGAATTTCTTTCAGGACGCCTTCGACGACATTCTTGACGATGTCGGAGACCAGATCAGCCATTCGTTTTCATCCTCCCGCCGTGGTGCACCCACTTCTGTTCCATTTCTCCTTTTAATCAGCGCAATTCTCGTCTAGCAAGCGCTGCCTGCGGTCGATCTGCAGTGAAACGAGTGACCGCCATCATGATCCATCGTCGTGTCGTCCTGCATTTTCCGGGTTTCGAGCCCCTGGATTCTGAGGCGCATCGTCAGCGATACCAAAGATCCGCAGCCCAAGCAGCGCGCGTCTGGGAAAGCCGCTTCGCCGTCGGGCCGATGTCCGGCATGCCTGAGAACGCGCATTTTATCGTCGATGCGGCTGGCGACGGTTGGGTCACCAGTAGCGAGATCCACATCCACGACCACAACGACCTGATCGCAAGCCTGCGTCGCGACAGTCTCTGGCGGCAGATTGCTGCCGGGTTCCGTGCTGGTCTTGCACTCGTAGTCCAGGGAGCCGCCTTTGCCTATTTCCGTCATGCCTGGCGTTTCGGCTTGTTCTTCCTGTTTCCCTATCTGTTCATCGCGCTCGGCATCGCCATTGGTGTCGAGATCGCGGCACTGCCTCTGACGATTGATCTCCACCCGCTCTGGCTTCTCCTCTCTCTGCCACTCGGCTATGCCGCATTCCGTTACGGCTGGATGCGCCTTTCCGATCGTTACCATGTGCTGCATCTGCTGGCCGATTGGCGCCTGGCGGTCGCCATCGCCGAGAACGGGCAAGAGGTGGCGGCCTGGATCGAGCGGGAGGCAGATCGCGCCGAACGGGCGCTTGCGACATCCGCAGACGAGGTCCTCGTGACCTCGCACAGCATGGGCGCGAGCCTCGCTTTGTCGGTGATCGGCCGTCTGATCGAGCGGAACTCGCCGGTGTTGAGAGATCGGCGGATCACTTTCGTCACCCTGGGTGGGGCGGCTCTGCAATGCAGCCTTCTGTCGAGTGCGACCTTGCTGAGGCACAGGATCGGGCTTGTGGCGCGCCACACCCAGGTGGACTGGTTCGACATCCAGTGCCTGACCGACCCGATCCATCTCTACAAATGTCAGACGGTCGCGCTATCGGGCCATCCCGATGCGCCGCAGCCGAAGCTGGTCTTTGTGCGCTTCAAGAACGCCATGTCGGCCGAGCGTTATGGACGCAATCGCCGGGACTTCCTGCGCATGCACCGGCAATATGTGCTGGGTCCGGACCAGAAGAGCGGATTCGACTTCACCCTGATGACGGCCGGTCCCTTGCCGGCACTGTCATTTTCGGACCTGCACTCGGCACGGCCACCGGTTTTCTGATTTTCCAAACCAAAAAAGCCTGCCGCGATTGCGGCAGGCTTTTTTCAACGCAAGTCAGCTCTGGACTGCGTTATTCTGGAATGCTCGTCTGCAGGGCGAGTGCATGCAGAACACCCCCCATGTTGCCCTTCAGGGCGTCATAGACCATCTGGTGCTGCTGAACGCGGCTCTTGCCACGGAAGGCTTCGGCGACAACCTCGGCGGCATAGTGATCGCCGTCCCCGGCGAGATCGCGAATAACGACCTTCGCTCCCGGAATGCCGGCCTTGATCATGTCTTCGATGTCGCCTGGTTTCATCGGCATGTAACGGATCCCTCATGCAAATCAGCAATGGCCGACTATCGGCCATCCGACCAGTTCTTTCAATGGGGATGGCAGTCGCCACCCCATGCTCCACAGGGACGTGATCGGGCCGTCAGGCGACTTCGCCTTCCATCAGTGCGGGGAACCAGCCTTCATGGGCCGCCTTCAACGCTTCGACGGATACCGGCTTGGCATCGCCGAGGACAACATTGGTGCCGCCCGTGCGGCCAATCCACGGGCAGAAGACGCCTGCGGCTTCGGCGCGGACCTGGACCTGGTCGACATTGTCTTCGGCGACTGTCAGCACATAACGGCCCTGGTCCTCGCCATAGAAGACGGCGATGGGGTTTGCATCACTCAGCGCATTGACGTGGGCGCCGATGCCCGAAGCCATAGCCATTTCGGCGACGGCGAGAGCGAGGCCACCCGACGAGCAATCATGGACGGCGGTCGCCAGACCATCGTTGATGAGGCCGCGAACGAAATCGCCGACCTTCTTCTCGTGTTCGAGATCGACATGCGGGGCCGGTCCGTCCGTGCGACCATGAATGTCGCGCAGATAGACCGACTGGCCGAGATGTGTGCCCCAGCTGGACGGTGCGCCAGCGAGCAGGATCGCCTCGCCCTGGGCGGCGAAACGGATGCGCGCCATCTTCTTCCAGTCCGCCATCAGGCCAACGCCGGCAATGGTCGGTGTCGGCAGGATGCCCTGGCCATTGGTCTCGTTGTAGAGCGAGACATTGCCGGAGACGATCGGGAAGTCGAGTGCGAGGCAAGCCTCGCCGATGCCTTTGATCGCAAAGACGAACTGGCCCATGATCTCAGGGCGTTCGGGATTGCCGAAATTGAGGTTGTCGGTGGCGGCGAGCGGAAGCGCGCCAGTCGCGGTGATGTTGCGCCAGCATTCGGCAACCGCCTGCTTGCCGCCTTCAAACGGGTCGGCCTCGACGTAACGCGGCGTGACGTCGGAGGAGAAGGCGAGCGCCTTGGTGGCATGGCCTTCGACGCGGATAACGCCGGCATCGCCGCCCGGAAGCTGCAGCGAGTTGCCCTGGATCAGGGTGTCATACTGTTCGTAGACCCAGCGGCGCGAGGAGTTGTTGGCAGAGCCAACGAGCTTGAGCAGCGCGTCTGCGACGTCACCGGCCGGGATGTCCTTCTCGGCAAGCGGGGCAGGGGTCTTGGGCTCGATCCAGGGGCGGTCGTATTCCGGGGCTTCGTCGCCGAGTTCCTTGATCGGCAGGTTCGCGACTTCTTCGCCCTGATGGATGACGCGGAAACGCAGGTCGTCGGTGGTGTAGCCAACGATCGCGAAGTCGAGACCCCACTTGACGAAGATCGCCTTGGCGACCTCTTCCTTGGAAGGCTCGAGCACCATGAGCATGCGCTCCTGGCTTTCCGACAGCATCATTTCGTAGGCCGTCATGCGCTCTTCGCGCACCGGCACCTTGTCGAGCTGCAGCTCGATGCCGAGGCCGCCTTTGGCGCCCATTTCGACGGCCGAGCAGGTGAGGCCGGCGGCACCCATGTCCTGGATGGCGATGACGGCGCCGGTCTGCATCAGTTCGAGGCAGGCTTCGAGCAGGCACTTTTCGGTGAAGGGGTCGCCAACCTGAACGGTCGGACGCTTCTCTTCGATCGATTCGTCGAATTCTGCAGACGCCATGGTGGCCCCACCGACGCCGTCGCGACCGGTCTTTGCGCCGAGATAGACAACGGGAAGGCCGACGCCCTTGGCTTCCGACAGGAAGATGCCGTCCGCCTTGGCAAGGCCGGCAGCGAATGCGTTGACCAGGATATTGCCATTGTAGCGGGCGTCGAATTCGACTTCACCGCCCACCGTCGGAACACCGAAGGAATTGCCGTAGCCGCCAACGCCGGCAACAACACCGGCCACGAGATGCTTGGTCTTCGGATGATCGGGCGCGCCAAAACGCAGCGCGTTCATAGCAGCCACCGGACGGGCGCCCATGGTGAAGACGTCGCGCAGGATGCCGCCGACGCCGGTTGCAGCCCCTTGGTAAGGCTCGATGTAGGACGGGTGGTTGTGGCTCTCCATCTTGAAGACCACGACATCGCCGTCATCGATGTCGACCACGCCGGCGTTTTCGCCCGGCCCCTGGATGACGCGCGGCCCCTTGGTCGGCAGCGTCTTCAGCCACTTCTTGGAAGACTTGTAGGAGCAGTGCTCGTTCCACATCGCCGAGAAGATGCCGAGCTCGGTGAAGGTCGGCTCGCGCCCGATCAGGTTCAGGATGCGATCGTATTCGTCTGGCTTCAGGCCGTGGCTTGCGATCAATTCTGCGGTGATGGGACGGGAGTTGGAAACGGTCATCTGGCTCTCAGGGAAATGGGAGATCGGTTTCGAGGCAGGCTATAACGCAAGCCTGCGCCCGGCGCACTTGAAAAATGCGCCCGATTAAGCCTTTCCTGCCGCTTTCGTGGTTCGATGGATGCGTCTCGCGGTCCGGCTCAGACGATGGCGCTGGTGCCGAGCGGAGACTGGTCCAGAATGCGCCGAACCGTCTTCAAGCCTTCCGATGACAGTGTCCGATCACGCCCTTCGCTGAAGCCGACTCGGACGTGGTGGAAGACCCGCGCAGATCGTGCCGGCTTGAACTCGTCTTCGTCATCAATCAGCACATTTGCGTCGAGCACCGCCTGCTTGAAAGTGCCGGACATCCAGGGTTCGGGCAGCTTCAGCCAAAAGAAGGGCAGGCGAGAGTGAGAGCGAAACTCGTGGCCCTCGAAGAGCTGGCGGACGATTGCTTCTCTGGCTGAGATTTCGGTAAGGACCTGGCTGCGAATCTCGGCGGCGGCACCTGACAGGACCAGCCTTGCGGAGAGTTCGGCGAGCAGGAAGGGCAAGCCGCCGGTCACCATTTTTTGGGTCACACGCACGCGCTGACTCATATGTGGCGGACAGGCGACCCAGCCGCCGCGCACGCCGGCTGCAACCGATTTCGACAAGCCGTTCAGCAGAAAGGTTCGGTCCGGCGCCAGTTCAGCCAGAAGCGGGATGCCGTCGGCGATCATGCCGCCATAGAGGTAGTCCTCGATGAGCCAGACATTGTATTTTCGGGCGATGGTGACAATGTCCTGGCGTCGCGAGAGTGTCAGGCAAGCCAGCGTCGGGTTCTGCCCCGAGGACATAATGAAAGCCGCCTTGGGGTGTTCGCGGGCACAGACCCGTTCAAAATCCGCCGGCAGGATCCCGTCACTGTCCGAATCGACCAGTGCAATCTGGCGGCCCATGACCATGGCGCTGCGCGAGACCTGCGAATAGGTGAGGTGCTCGCAGACGACCCGGTCACCTGTGCCCGTCACCGCTGCGATCACCGCATTGATCCCGGCATGGACTCCCATTTGCGGCAGGATCTGCGAGGCTTCCGGCGACCAGTTGCCGGCCGAGAGCCACTGTTTGCCGGCTTCCTGCCAATCCGGCGAGAGCGTGCGGGTATAACTGGAGATTTCCGAGGGATGCTGCGAAGCGATTTCGGTCATGATCCGCCCGACAACTGCGGCCTGGCCCACGTCGATCGCAGCCGTCGTGTCGAAGCGCAACTTGCCTGGCGGCGGGCTCATCGCCCGGGTGCCGCCATAGGTGATTGTCACCGGATCGCGCGCAACAGCCGTGGGATCGGAGGTGTCTGCCTGCACATAGGTGCCGCGGCCAACCTCGCCACTCACAAGGCCGCGCTCGCGCAGAAGTGCATAGGCACGAGAAATTGTCCCTATTGTCACCCCGACGTCATAAGCGAGATCCCGTTGCGGCGGCAATTTGGTGCCATGCGCAAGTTGACCTGATTTTATGGCGTTTTCCGCATCATCTGCGATGCGGACATACAGCGGGCCGTGACCGCTGGTGAGGGAGGGGAGCCAGTTTGTCATGGGGACAATTCTCTATATTGTCACCGTCATTGAGTCAATTCATATCTCTTGCTCGATGCATACAGGCAGCCAGCAAGAGTGATATGATGACAATCGATACAATTTCCTCGCCAGCCGAGCAATCCGTCTCCTTCCGGCCCGTCGGTATTGCCGCTTTTTGGGGTATGCTCTCTCGTCGCGTGATGGGATGGTCAAGCCGCTCTCGGTCGCGGCAGGCCTTGTCGGAGTTGACGGAAAGTCAGTTGCGCGACATCGGGCTTAGCGAAGGTGAAGCGCGGCGGGAAGCGAGGCGGAGCCTTATGGTTCGCCTCAATGGCGCGTCGCTGCCGCCGTTCTGATCAGCAATCCTTGGAGCCCTTGGCCCAGCGGATGACGTCTGTGCGGATGCGGGGTGCGAGCGCTTCGCCCATTAACGGACCAAACGCGTCAAGTCTGGCCGGCTTGCCTTCCGCCTGAACGACCAGCAAAGGCCGGATGTCGCTGGAGCCCTTGCGGACCAGCAAGATGCGCGGCCTGCCCGAGAAGGACGAGAGTTCCGGTGCCAGTGAATACGCCTTGAAATCAGGGTCGCCTGACTTGAACCAGCAGCGGTTTGCGCCAACGGCAACCAGTTCCATCACGTCAAGTGCGGACTGACCTGTTGCTGCTCGTGGTGCCGGCGCGTCGGGCTTGCAGGCGGAAAGCGCTGCGACGGAAATCAGGAAGAGAGAAAGGCTGAGGCGGCGCATGGCGATCTTTCGGCTGTGTGCCGCCTCTCTAACATTCATAGGGTTAAGCGAAGCTTACCTCAGGCGGCGATGACATCGAGGGCCGAGGCAAAGATGCCGCGCCCGTCATTGCCGCCATGGGCGGCTTCAATCAGGTTTTCCGGATGCGGCATCATGCCGAGCACGTTGCCCTTGGCATTCACAACGCCGGCGATGTCGTTCATCGAGCCGTTCGGGTTCGTGCCTTCGGCATAGCGGAACACGACCTGGCCATTGCCTTCGATCGCTTTCAGCGTCTCGGCATCGGCGAAGTAGTTGCCGTCGTGATGGGCGACGGGCGAGCGTATGATCTGGCCCTTGGCATAGGCGCGAGTGAAGTCGGTGTCGGCGTTGACGACTTCCAGCTTGATTTCCTTGCAGACGAACTTCAGCGACTGGTTGCGCATCAGGGCGCCCGGCAGCATGCCCGCCTCGACCAGGATCTGGAAGCCGTTGCAGACGCCGATGACCTTGACGCCCTGCTCGGACTTGTCCTTGATCGCCTGCATGACCGGCATGCGGGCGGCAATCGCGCCACACCGTAGATAGTCGCCATAGGAGAAGCCGCCTGGAATGACGATCAGATCGACATCCGGGATCTCGGTCTCGGTCTGCCAGATGGTGACAGGCGCATGGCCGGAGATCTTGGTCAGCGCCGCGATCATGTCACGGTCACGATTGAGGCCTGGGAGCTGGACGACGGCTGATTTCATGGCTGTGGCTCAAACCTTAGCTGGGCTTCCTGGAACTCCCGCAGCTCCAGGCGATTTTCAATGCGATCCAGACGCGTCTCATGGCGAGCAAGCGTCGTATGGATGTTATGAATGTCCTGATGCACCGACACCAAGGTGCCGCGCATCGCATTCATGTCTGCTTTCAGCTCTCGTTGGCCCAGTTTGATGTCCGCAATGTCGGCGTGAACTCGCTTCAAAAGCTCGAACATCAATTCGCTGGTCACTTCAGCCATATCGCGCGTCTCCTTCAACCCTCAGGCGATGGAGATAGTATAATTCTCGATTACCGTGTTGGCGAGGAGCTTTTCGCACATGGCCTTGAGGTCGGCTTCGGCCTTCGCCTTGTCGGAACCTTCAACTTCGAGGTCGAAGACCTTGCCCTGGCGGACCTGGCCGACGCCCTCGAAGCCGAGGGCACCGAGTGCGCCCTCGATGGCCTTGCCCTGGGGATCCAGGACACCGTTTTTCAGGGTGACGGTGACGCGTGCCTTGATCACTTGTACTCTCTCCAAAACTTACTTGACCAGAACCGGGCCCGTGCCGCGCAGGGGCTCGTTTTCGTTGATGATGCCGAGACGCTTGGCGACTTCCTGATAGGCTTCAAGCAGCCCGCCCATGTCGTGACGGAAGCGGTCCTTGTCGAGCTTCTCGCGGGTCTCGATGTCCCAGAGGCGGCAGCTGTCCGGCGAGATCTCGTCGGCCAGGATGATGCGCATCATGTCGCCTTCATAGAGGCGGCCGCATTCTATCTTGAAGTCGACAAGCTGGATGCCGATGCCGAGGAAGAGGCCGGAGAGGAAGTCGTTGACGCGAATGGCAAGCGCCATGATGTCATCGAGTTCGGCCGGGTTGGCCCAGCCAAAGGCGGTAATGTGCTCTTCCGAGACCATCGGATCGCCGAGCGCATCCGACTTGTAGTAGAATTCGATGATGGAGCGCGGCAGGACCACGCCTTCCTCGATGCCGAGGCGGGCAGACAGGGAGCCCGCGGCAACGTTGCGCACGACGATCTCGAGCGGGATGATCTCGACTTCCTTGATCAGCTGCTCGCGCATGTTCATGCGGCGAATGAAATGGGTCGGGATGCCGATCTTGTTCAGATGCGTGAAGACGTATTCGGAGATGCGGTTGTTCAGAACGCCTTTTCCGTCGATGACTTCATGCTTCTTCTTGTTGAATGCCGTTGCATCGTCCTTGAAGAACTGGATCAGCGTGCCGGGCTCGGGACCCTCATAGAGGATCTTTGCCTTGCCCTCGTAAACGCGGCGGCGACGGTTCATGAGTGGTTTTCTCTGTTGTTGGCATCTCGGCGCAAATGCGCGGACGCAGTGGATCGGTCTTTGAAGCGGTCCCTTAACGGAAAACCTCGGTTTTCACAATGCGCAGATCACCCCTTCCTGCCAAAACGTCGCGTCATCAGGGACTCACCCGGAATCGCGGAAGTTTGCATTGCACTTTGTACTCCCTTTTGATTAATGGGGAAACGTCACCGCACAACGACGGCACAATACGGGAGATTCAGATGAGCGGCATGAGTGATCGCGAAAAGGCGTTCGAAAACAAGTTCGCACATGATCAGGAGCTTCGCTTCAAGGCAGAAGCGCGTCGCAACAAGCTGGTCGGGCTCTGGGCCGCCGGTCTGCTCGGCAAGGCCGATGCAGAGGCCTATGCCAGGGAAGTCATCGCATCCGATTTCGAGGAAGCCGGTGATGAAGACGTCATCCGCAAGCTGAAGGCCGATCTCTCGGCCGGCGGTGTCTCGATCACCGATGAAGAGCTGCGCAGCAAGATGGTCGATTTCCTCGGTCAGGCGATCGAGCAGATCCAGAATTCCTGATTCGAAAACGTCAGAGACCCATCGATCCGCTCAGGCTAACCGGCCTGGGCGGATTTTCTTTGTTCCCGCAGCCGAATGGTCGTCCGTTCGAAATCTGTCGGTCTGGCAAGGCCATAGCCCTGCAGAACGTCGCAGCCGAGACGTTTGAGGATGCGCGCGTGTTCCTCCGTCTCGACGCCTTCCGCGACCACCTTGATTTTCAGCGAGCGGGCGATCTGGATGATCGACATGACCAGGACCCGTTGCTCCTGGCTTTCCGGCAGGTGCTCGATCAATTGGCGGTCGATTTTCAACGTTCCCGGCTTCAGGTTGAGCAGGCCGACGATCGAGGCGTGACCCGTGCCGAAATCGTCGATTTCGATGCCGATCGACAGGCGACGCAGCGTCTCGAGATTGGTTCGCACGACTTCGTCCTGGCGATCGAGGAAGACACTTTCGAGAAGTTCGAAGGAGACCGTGCCCGGCTTGATGTCGAGCTTCGACAGGCCCTGGGCGAGGTCCGGGTCGTTGAGCCTGCGGGCGGAGACGTTTACGGAAATCTTCGGGATATCCAGGCCGAGTGCTTTCCAGCGCGCGACATCGGCCAGGGATTTCTCCAGGATGATGCGATCGACCTGGGCGATCACGCCGCAGTCTTCGGCGACGGCCAGGAAGCGGTCCGGACCGAGGATTCCATGTTCCGGATGCTGCCAGCGCGCCAGGCATTCGGCACCGGTGATGTCGCGGGTGCGCGCATCGAACTGCAGCTGATAGTATGGAATGATCTCGTCGCGCTCCAGTCCGCGCAGCAACTGGTCCGAGAGGCGGTGGGCATCGACGAGCATGCTGCGGCTGGACGGCTTGTAGAACTCGTAGCGGTTCCGGCCTAGGTTTTTCGCATTGTAGAGCGCAATGTCGGCGTTCTGTAGCAGCTGGCGCGGGTCAGCCAGCCGGTCGTTGGAGTAGGCGATGCCGATACTCGCGCCGAATCGGCATTCGTGCCCGTTGTACCAGACGGGTTGACGCATGGTCTCGATGATCCGGGCGGCGACGTCGGACAAGGCTGTGGTCGTGCCGGAATGCGCGACCAGGAGGACGAATTCGTCGCCGCCAATGCGGGCGGCGAAATCGCTGGGACGAATGCTGTCTCGCAGAATTTTGGCAGCATGTTTGAGCATGGCATCGCCGGCACTGTGGCCCAGGGTGTCGTTGATCTGCTTGAAGCGATCGAGGTCGATGTGCAGGATGGCGATGCCGTGCCGCTCCGCTTCAGGCACGGCCCGCCAGTCGTCGATCCGTTGCTCCAGGAAGCGGCGGTTGGGCAGTCCGGTCAGGTAGTCATGCAGTGCCGAGTGTTCGGCCGCAATACGGGTGCGTTCCAGCTCCTCGTTGCGTGCCTCCGCCAGCGCCTTCTGGCGCTCCAGTTCCTCGCGCAGGCGCCGGTCTTCGGTCACGTCCCAGTTGACGCCGATCATCTTCAGGCGGCCGTCGTGGTCGACATAAGGCAGGCTGTTGGCGCGGATGTACCGTGTGCTGCCGTCCCGTGCGATGATGCGGTAATCGTCGGTGAAGGTTTCCCGCATCTCAATGCGCCGGGTAACATTGGCCAGGACCCGTTCGCGGTCGTCGGGGTGGAGCTTTTCCTCCCACCGGTCGCCGATCCGGATCTCGTCCTCTTCATCAACTTCGAAGATATGGCGCATGGCGTCGTCCCAGACGCTGATGCCGGCGTCGAAGTCGGTCTCGAAGACACCGATGCGCGAAATGTCGAGTGCCAGGCGCAGGCGCCGAGACAGGCCTTCCTGCCACTCCTCCTGGGCTTTGCGGGCCGTGACGTCGGTGTCCGTGCCGGTGATTCGAAGCGCGCGCCCCTGGTCGTCCGTTTCGATGCATGCGCCGCGGCATTCGATCCAGATGTAGTGACCGTCGTGATGGCGTTCGCGATACTGAAAGGTCAGATAAGCAGGGTCTCCTGAATTCTGCCGTTCGATGCAATGCAGCACATGTTCGCGGTCGTGGGGATGCACCGATTCCAGCCAGATTTCGGTGGTTGGCGGAATGGGATCATTTGGACCGAGACCGCGGATCCGGCGCCAGATATCGGAATAATAGTAGTCGCCGTTCATCCGCTGGTCCCAGACACCGGAGGCGGACGAGACCAATGCGTGGTTCCAGCGGCTTTCGCGAATGGCAAGGTCCGCCATATCGGCTTTCAGCCGCGTGATCTCGGCAAGCTGCAAGAGGACGGCACCGGCCGTGGCGGGTGCCCTCGAGAGAGACGCGAGAAAATGTCGGACCGTGGTCCCCGCTGTGATCCGGATCTCGATCTGGGTGATGTCCCCAGGGTTCAGAAGTCTGTTCTTCGCCAGGTCGAGAGCGGTTGCGTCATCGCTGTCCAGGTAGTCTGCAAAGCAGACGCTGTCGGTGCCGGTCAATGCCAGAATGTCAACAAGAGCCAGATTGCGATCGAGAATGACGCCGTCGGCGTCGAGCAAGGCGGTCGGCCAAGCGAGGTTGGACAGCGTCAGACTGCGCGCGTTGGCCGAATGTGCTTGGACTGCAGCGTTTTTGCGCAAGGTCGTGCTCTGAACCGGAAAGCTGCCTCAAGTCTAGGTCGCTTGACTTAAGAAGCGCTTAACCGGCTATGCCCGTCACCTGATGGCGCCGTAAACCTTTTGTTCATATTTGGCCGGGTCGTTCGCGACCGATCGTTTTCACAGGCGGCTGAGGAATTGCGCGAAGACCATCGTGCCCTCGGGCCAGGGGCCATGGCCGGAATCGGCGTTGATGTGTCCGGATTCGCCTGCATCGACCAACAGCGATCCCCATGCGTTGGCAATGTCCTCGGCATGGGCGTATTCCCCGAAGGGGTCGTTGCGGCTGGCAATGGTCATCGACGGGAAGGGCAGGGGATCGCGCGGGTAGGGCCCGAAGGTCATCAGGTGTTTGGGGCGGATCTCCGGATTGGCGACATCCGGCGGCGCGACGAAGAAGGCACCGGCCACCTTCTGCTTGAGTTGCGGGATCGCGTGGATGACTGTCGGGACACCCAGTGAGTGGGCAACAAGAACAACTGGCTTGGTCGAGGAATTGACCTCCTCGACGACACGGGCCACCCAATCCTCGCGCACCGGTTTCGACCACTCCGCCTGCTCGACGCGGCGCGCGGTCGACAGTTTGGACTCCCACCGGGTTTGCCAGTGGTCGGGGCCGGAATTGGTGTAACCGGGTACGATCAGGATATCGACATCAGAGACTTTCATGGCGCTTATCTGCGTTTGGCGATGCGCCGCGTCAAGGTTTCCGGTGCCGTCCCGGACAAAAAATCCGACTGCTGTATCGCGTCTGTCCACGCCGGCCCTTCATCACGATCCGGTGCGCGTCGTTCCAATGGCCGCGACATTCGGGCGCAGTGGTGATATGATTGTGTCGGATGCTCCTGCAAGACGCCGAGCATCCGTATGTGCCGCCTGCCGACCAGTCATGTGTTCTCGCATTTACGGCGTGTCGGTTTCATGGGGCATCGGGGGGCATGCCTCTTTCGTGCATTTCACTTTGCAGTCTGCAATTCCTGGGAATTCGAGGAGGAGTGAGAATGTCGACTTTTCATGTCTTGACCGGCCCCGCCGGACTTCTGGAGCGACCCGATATCCGCCGGATCTCGGTGGCCGACGTGTTTGATGCGCTGAGCGAGGGTTATGCCGATTTCCGCGAGAAGCCGTCGCATTATGCCTTCGTGGCGCTGATCTATCCAATCGCCGGTGCCATCATGATCGCCTGGAGCGCCGGTGCCGAATTGCTGCCAATGGTCTATCCGCTGCTTACGGGCTTTGCCCTGCTCGGGCCGCTTCTGGCGCTGGGTCTGATGGATATCAGCCGGCGGCGCGAGCGCGGTGAGGACGCGAGTTGGTCCAAGGTGCCGGCGATCCTCAAGTCGCCTTCGCTGCCGTCCCTGCTGATGATGAGCATCGGATTGCTTCTGCTCTTCATGGTCTGGCTGTTTCTGGCGCGGGGTCTTTATGACACCATGGTCAGCGACAATCTGGCGCCCGGCGTGTTCAACTTCATGTCCGGCATCCTCGGTCACCCGAATGCCGTTCCCTTCCTGATCTGGAGCAACGGCCTCGGTTTCCTCTTGGCGCTCGTCGCGCTGGTGGTCAGCATCGTTGCGTTCCCGCTGCTTTTGGACAGGGATGTCGGTGCGGTGACTGCAGTCTCCACCTCGATCCGTGCGAGCCTAGCCAATCCGGTGCCGGTCGCCGTCTGGGGCCTGCTGGTTGCCGGACTGCTCGCCATCGGCATGGCGACGCTGATGGTCGGGCTGGTCGTCATCGTGCCCGTGCTCGGACATGCCACCTGGCATCTCTATCGCAAGCTGGTGGTTGCGCGGCCGCACGTTTGATCGTCAATGCAAAAGGCCCGGCATGTCCGCCGGGCCTTGGTTCTCTCAGCTCTGATGGCCGAAATCAGCCGAAGACGCGGGCAAAAATCGTGTCGACGTGCTTGGTGTGATAGCCGAGATCGAATTTTTCGCGGATCTCCTCTTCGGAGAGTGCTGCGCGAACTTCCGCGTCGCCAAGCAGTTCTTCCAGGAAGTCGGCGCCCTTTTCCCAGACCTTCATGGCATTGCGCTGGACGAGGCGGTAGCTGTCCTCACGCGACACGCCGGCTTGCGTCAGCGCCAGCAGCACGCGCTGGCTCATGACCAGGCCCTTGAACTTGTTCATGTTCTTCAACATGTTCTCGGGGTAGATCACCAGCTTCTCGACGACGCCGGCCAGACGGTTCAGCGCAAAGTCCAGCGTGATCGTGGTATCAGGGCCGATGGCGCGCTCGACGCTCGAATGGCTGATGTCGCGCTCGTGCCAGAGAGCTACGTTCTCCAGCGCCGGCGTCACCGACATCCGCACCAGACGGGCAAGGCCGGTGAGGTTTTCGGTCAGCACCGGGTTGCGCTTGTGCGGCATGGCCGACGAGCCCTTCTGGCCCGGCGAGAAGAATTCTTCGGCTTCCAGCACTTCCGTGCGCTGCATGTGGCGGATCTCGATCGCGACATTCTCGATCGACGAGGCAATGACGCCAAGCGTCGCGAAGAACATCGCATGGCGGTCGCGCGGGATGACCTGGGTCGAGATCGGCTCGGCGACGAGGCCGAGCTTTTCGCAGACATGCTCTTCGACGCGCGGGTCGATATTGGCGAAGGTGCCGACGGCCCCGGAGATCGCGCCGGTGGCGATCTCGGCGCGGGCATTGACGAGGCGCGTCCGATTGCGGGCCATCTCGGCATAGAAGCGGGCAAAGGTCAGGCCCATGGTCGTCGGCTCGGCATGAATGCCGTGGCTGCGGCCGATGCGGACCGTGTCCTTGTGTTCAAAGGCGCGGGTTTTGAGCGCTGCCAGCACGCGGTCGACGCCGGCGAGCAGGATGTCGGCGGCGCGCACCAGCTGGATGTTGAGCGTCGTGTCCAGCACGTCGGACGAGGTCATGCCCTGATGGACGAAGCGCGAGTCCGGGCCGATGAATTCGGCAAGATGGGTGAGGAAGGCGATGACATCATGCTTGGTGACGGCCTCGATCTCGTCGATGCGGGCCACGTCGAATTCGGCCGCGCCACCCTTTTCCCAGATCATCCGGGCCGACTCTTTCGGGATGACGCCGAGTTCGGCGAGTGCGTCGCAAGCATGGGCTTCGATTTCGAACCAGATGCGGAACTTGGTTTCGGGGGACCAGATGGCGACCATTTCCGGCCGGGAGTAACGCGGGATCATCGGGCTCGTCTTTCGTTGGATCTGAAATTCTGGCCCCCCCTTAGCAAAGTGAGCCGATAAGCTCAACGGTTGCGGCGGGCCATGAGGATGGCAAGCACCAGCAAAATCAGGAAGGCCGTGGGCAGGAAGTGTCTGAGGCCGAGAACGGCGAACTGGTAGAGCGCCGAAGCGGAGGTAAAGACAAACTGGTAAACCCAGATGCGTGAAGGGAAGGGCGCGTGCCAATGGGCATAGAACATGCGGTATTGCAGGGCAAAAAGCCCGGCGGTTGCCCCGATTGTGGCAAGGCCGAGCAAGAGGAACCAGGCGGCAAAGATTTTTGCGGATCTCCTGCCGTCCCCGCTGAAGCAGACCAGAGGAAGGGCGACGAGCCATCCAATTACCCCGCCCGCAGCATAGATGGCGGTGAGGCCAATATCATGGCTGCCAGTTGCTCGACCGAAGACATGGATCGACAGAAGGAAACTCAAGGCCATGGCGAGCCCCCAGGCCAAGGCGCCCACGCTCCAAAGCTGCATCGAGGGCAGCCGGGCGCGCCTGATCACGGCTTCACCGGAACGGCAAGCCAGCGCAGATCGCTGCCTTCGAAGCCGAGCGACGCCACCTGGACCATGACCATGTGCGGGGCTGTCGATCCCAGGCCGGCTGTCACCACACCGCCGATCGCATAGGCGCTCGGGCAGTGACGGCTCTTCGGCACATTCCGGTCCCTGTAAACCTCGCGCTTCGTTTCGGGCTTGGCGTCGTCCGCAACGGAGAGGGCAAAGCCGCGCACAGGTGTGTTCATGCTGCGGCAGAGGTCCTCGCCCTCGGCATCGAATTCCTGCAGAGACAGCCGGTAAATGCCGTCTGAGACGTAGAAGCTCGGAAAGGCCTGATAGCGCAGGTCGTGCAGCTTTTCCGTCAATTCGCCGATGGGTGCGAAGGCGACGAGATGGCCGGGATCATCCCCGATTTTTCGCGCGTCGAGCAGCGCCTTGGCCTGGTTCAGGCTTTCGCGCCGCGCCTCACCGATCGATGCCTCTTCCTGTCGGATGAGGACCTTGATCGGCGTGCCCTCGACATAGCTGTCCGTCTCGGTGTCGATCACCTGGATTTCCGCATAGGGAAAGCCCGAGCCGTCCTGTTCGCCGAATTGTTCGAAGGCGAAGTATTTGCCGTCGGGGGAAAAACCCAGCGGCCGCATCTCCGCCACGTCTCCGGCGTTCGCGGCAAGAGCCGTGAGCAGCAGGATCGCGATGGTCGGAAGCGGTGACTTCACCCGCGTCCTCCCTCGGCCGCCTTGCGCAGGGTGGCCACCGTCTTGCGGTAGTCATCCACGCCATTGCCCTTGAAGATCGCGGAGCCTGCGACCAGAGCATTGGCCCCGGCTTTCGCAATCTCGGCGGCGTTGTCGGCGGTCACGCCGCCATCGACTTCAAGATCGATCGGGCGGTTGCCGATCAGAGCGTGCGCCTTGGCGATCTTGTCGGTCATGGCGGGGATGTATTTCTGGCCGCCGAAGCCGGGATTGACGCTCATGATCAGGATCAGGTCGAGATCATCCATCACGTGTTCGATGACCGAAAGCGGGGTTGCCGGATTGAGCGAGACGCCCGCCTTCTTGCCGAGTGAACGAATGGTCTGCAGCGAGCGGTGCAGGTGCGGCCCCGCTTCGGCATGAACCGTGATGATGTCGCAGCCGGCATCGGCAAAGGCCGCCAGATAGGGATCGGCCGGTGCGATCATCAGATGGCAGTCGAAGACGGCCTTGGTATGGGGGCGCAGCGCCTTGATGACGGCCGGGCCGAAGGAGATGTTCGGCACGAAATGGCCGTCCATGACATCCAGGTGAACCCATTCGGCGCCCGCCTCGACGACATCGGAGACTTCCTGGCCGAGGCGCGAGAAGTCGGCAGCGAGAATGGAGGGCGAAATCAGCAGGGGGCGTGTCATGGCGTGTTCCTCGGCAGCGCAGTCGCATGGGTGGCCGGCGCGATCCGGTGCCGGGTCCATGCGGGATCATGGCAGTCATTTCCGGTCCGCATAGCACCCGCGATGGTGTGCGGCAACCATGCCTTGGAATGAGATGCATCCGGGCTTGACGCGCCGGTGTCGGGCGTCCATCCCTCGACCGGATAAAGATCTCGGTCTGGGAGGACAACATGGCCAAATTCGCGATCATCACCGGCGGCAGTTCGGGCATCGGCCGACACCTCGTTTCGGCCTTCGTCACCTCCGGTTACGACGTCGCCTTCACCCATATCGGCCAGGCGGAAGCCGCTGCTGCCGTCGAGGCGGAAGCGGCGGCGCTCGGAGGCCGGGCTCTTGGCCGCGAGTGCGAGGTTGCGGGCAGCGAGGCCATCGAGGCGTTTCTCGATGAGGCAATTGCCTGGGCAGGCCAGGCGCCGGATGTGCTGGTCAACAATGCCGGGATCCAGACCTGGGCTTCGCTGCTGGAGTTGTCCGAGGAACGCTGGGATGCAGTGATCAGCACCAATCTCAAGGGCACTTTCCTCAACACGCAGCGTGTAGCGCGGCGCATGGTGGCCGCTGGCAAGGGCGGTTCGATCGTCAATCTCGGCTCCGGCTGCAACAAGCTCGCCTTCCCGAAGCTCGTCGATTACACGGCGTCGAAAGGCGGGATCGAGCAGTTCACCAAGGTGTCCGCCGTTGAGCTGGGGCCGCAGGGCATCCGCGTCAACTGCATCGCGCCCGGCGCCATCGAGACGGCGCGGACGCAGGCCGAAGCCCCTGATTATGCGAAGACCTGGGGCGACGTCACGCCACTCCGCCGCGTCGGCACGCCGGAGGACATCGCAGGGCCGGTGCTGTTCTTGTGCTCCGAACAGGCGTCGTTCGTGACCGGTCAGACCATCTGGGTCGATGGCGGTGTCTTCACGCAGGCCTTCTGGCCCTACCGTGACTGAGCTGAAGCCCTACTGTGTCTTGTCCGGGACGGCGACGAAGGCGTTGCCTTTCCATTCGAGCAGGCGATAGGGATTTTCGCTCAGTTCGTGATCTTCTCCAAAGGTGACGGGACCCAAGGCCGTCTCGAAGGGGGTGCCGACCAGCGCATCCGGCAGCGCCGTTCCCATGGCCGACGAAATGCCTGCAGCATCCGCCAGGATCGTCACAGCCGCATGGGCTGGCAGAACATAACCTTCTGCCGAGATCTTTTTCTCGGTCAGTTCTGCCGCCAACGCCTCTGCGGAGGGGCCTTGCGGTGTCTCGTCCAGACCCACGGCCAGCACGCCATCTTCCAGCGGCACCGGTTCATTGGCAGCGCGCATGGCGTCGCCACCCAGGATGGTCAGCGCCAGCTTTTCGGTCTTCGCATCGCGGGCGATCACGGCGACATCGTTGCGGTCACCACCGATGAAGACACGGGATGCGCCGGTCTTCTTAAGTCGGCGCACGAGGGTGAGCTGCTGCTCCTGGCCCGGCCGGAAGGTGTCGGTGAAGACGGGTTTCAGGCCGCTTTCCTCAAGGCTTGCGCGGACGGCATCCGCCAGCTCTCGACCGCGAATGGTCCCGTCATCCAGGAGGGCCACGGCGTCGCCCGCCCAGTCGCGCAGGATGATTTCGGAGAGCTTCTTTGCCTCTGCATCGCTATCTGGGGCAAGGCGGAAGAAGGGCCAGCTCTCCTTGGCCGAATCTTCCATCAGGCCCTTCCAGCGAACCGAAAGCGTGATGGCCGGAATGCCAGCCTCTGCCAGCTGCGGCAGCCCGCCGACCAGGCTCTCGCTGCAGAGGAAGCCGATCGCCGCCTTGGCGCCGGCCGCGCGGATCTGTTCGGCAATTTTTGGCCCGCTGCCTTCCGTGCAGCTTTCCTCGATCTCGACCAGCGCGATTGACAGCCGGTCGGCCGCCAGGTGGGCGCCCTGACGCACCTGCTCGCCGAGCACGTCAAAGAGGCCGCTCTTGGGGGCGACGACAGCCAGTGTCAGCGGCTCGGCAAACGCCGGCGCGAGCGCTATGGCAGTCATGGCGCCGGTCAGCAAAAGTCGTTTCATTGGCAGGTCCCACATTGCTTGGCGGCATCCTAACCGAAAGCTTAGGCAATTGGAAATGCTGGCTTTCCGGCCGATGAGCAGGCGGTCTTGAAAAACCTTGGCGCTGTTGTGGAAAAGGTAAGGCTTGGCGTCCATATTCGCCATCGAAGTGGGAATGCATGCAGGGAGACAGCATTTGAGTCGTGAAGGTCTGGATCCGGTCTCCTATCGCGAGGCGATGAGCCATTATGCCGGCCATGTGCAGGTCGTGACATCCGAGCACAAGGGCGTGCGGCGTGGGGTGACGATCACCGCTGCATGCTCCGTCTCCGACAATCCGCCGACCGTGCTCGTGTGCCTGAACAACAGCAATCTCAGCAATGATGTCTTGTTCGAAAGCGGTTTCTTCGCGCTCAACTCGCTCGCCGCCCATCATGAGGCGCTGGCCGGTGCCTTTGCGGGTTTTGGCAAGCTCTCGGCGGAAGAGCGTTTTGCACTCGGAACCTGGCGGACCCTCGAAACGGGTGCGCCTGTGCTCGACGACGCGCTTGCCGCTTTCGACTGCCGGGTGGTCGATCGCAAGGTGACGGCAACCCATACCGTGTTGTTCGGCGAGGTGCTGGCCCTGCATATGGGTCCGAAACAGCCCGCTCTCATCTATCTGGACCGGGGCTTTCGCACGCTGTAAGCTTTTCCCACAAGAGGAGGAGACATGGCAGAACGCGCGGATACGGGACTGCCGCAGACGATCGATGCCGTCATCGATCTGCTCGCGGATGAGGATTATCTGGCCGGCCGGCCACTCGCCACGGTGCTGTTTCTCGCACTCAGGATGAAGCGGCCGCTGTTCCTCGAAGGGGAGGCCGGCGTCGGCAAGACCGAGGTTGCGAAGGTCTTGGCCAAGGCGCTGGACCGGCCCCTCATTCGCCTGCAATGTTATGAAGGCCTTGACGTCGCATCCGCCGTTTACGAGTGGAACTACCCCGCCCAGATGCTGGAAATCCGCATGGCGGAGGCCTCGGGCATGTCCGATCGGTCGCGGCTGGAAAGCGACATCTTTTCCGAACGTTACCTGATCCGCCGGCCGGTCTTGCAGGCGCTGGACGGGCAGTCCGGTCGCGCCCCGGTCTTTCTGATTGATGAGCTGGACCGCACCGACGAGGCTTTCGAGGCTTTCCTCCTCGAAGTGCTCTCGGATTTCCAGGTGACCATTCCCGAATTCGGCACGGTGAAGGCGGCAGAGCCTCCCATCGTCATCGTCACGTCGAACCGCACCCGCGAGGTGCATGACGCGCTGAAGCGCCGTTGCCTCTATCACTGGGTCGATTATCCGGCCGCTGCCGAGGAACTGGCGATCATCCGCCGCAAGGTGCCAGGCTGTGATGTGCAGCTGTCGCGCCAGATCGTCGGGTATGTGCAGAAGCTGCGGACCGTGGACCTGTTCAAGAGCCCCGGCATTGCCGAGACGATCGACTGGGCGACGGCGCTGACCGAACTCGACCGGCTGGCACTCGATCCCGAGACGATTGCCGACACGCTCGGCACGCTCTTGAAATACCAGGAAGACATAGCGCGCATCCAGGGCAGCGAGGGCCAGGCGCTTCTCTCCGAGGTCAAGGCCGAGCTGCTTGCGGCGGCGGTGTGAGCATGGAGGGCGTCCATGCACAGGACGGCATCATCGTTCCGCCACCGGTCGCGGGTGACGGAAAACTTGCAGACAACATCGTGCATTTTGCCCGGGTGCTGCGCAAGGCCGGGCTGAAACCCGGACCCGGTGCCGTGATCGACGCGATTGCAGCCGTGGATGCGATCGGCATCGGGTCACGTATCGAATTTCACGCCGCTTTGTCTGCCATCTTCGTCAAGCGGCACGAGGATCAGCCGGTTTTCGATGAAGCCTTTGCCGTCTTCTGGCGCTCGCGGGACCTGATCGGCAAGATGATCGCGCTGATGTCGCCGGTGGCGGCGATCGGCGAGCGGCAGAAGCCAAAGGCCGGTGGCGCACGCGTGAGCGACGCGTTGTTTGCCGAAAAGAACCGGCAGGCACCGCCGCGGGACGAACCGGATGTCGAGATCGATGCCCGGCTCACGGTTTCCGGTCAGGATGTGTTTCGCCGGCTCGATTTCGGCCAGATGACGGCGGCCGAACTTGCCGAGGCACGGCGCGCCATTGAGCGGCTTGTCATGCCCGATGATGCGGTGAAGACCCGCCGTTACCGCCCGTCCAACCGGGGCCGCATGTTTGATGCTCGCGCCACCATGCGGCAGTCCTTGCGCTCCGGTGGCGATTTGATGCTGCCGCGCTTCCGCACGCATCGGGAGCGGCCACCGCCGCTGGTGGTGCTGGCCGATATCTCCGGCTCGATGAGCCAATACACCCGGATCTTCCTGCATTTCCTGCATGTGCTGACCGAGAGGCGGCGGCGGGTGCATACCTTCCTGTTCGGCACCCGGCTCACCAATGTTACCCGGCAACTGCGCAACCGCGACCCGGATGAAGCCATCGCGCAATGCAGTGCTGCCGTTGCCGACTGGTCTGGCGGCACGCGGATCGGAGAGACGCTTCGTCTGTTCAACCGTCAATGGGGACGGCGCGTGCTGGGGCAGGGCGCAATCGTGCTTCTGATCACCGACGGCCTGGAGCGGGATGACGTAAATCTGCTGGCTATGGAGACGGACCGGCTGCACCGGTCCTGCCGGCGCCTCGTCTGGCTCAACCCGCTCCTGCGTTTTGCCGGCTTCGAGGCGCGGGCGCGTGGCGTGCGGGCCATGCTGCCGCATGTTGACGAACTGCGGTCGGTGCACAATCTGAATGCGCTCGGCGATCTCGTGAAATCGCTGTCCGCGCCGCTGGACCGGGATTGCGATCCGCGCCGCCTGATGAATTCCGGAGGGATGAGGCCATGACCCAGGATATGCTCACGCGTGATCCGCTGGTAATTGCGGAGGACTGGCAGGCCGAGGGGCGGGCGGTCGCCATCGCCACTGTCGTCGAGACCTGGGGCTCGGCCCCGCGTCCGGTCGGCAGTCATCTGGTGATCGACGCAGAGGGGAATTTCGAAGGCTCGGTGTCGGGTGGCTGTGTAGAGGGTTCGGTCATTACGGAGGCACTTGAAGTGCTGGAAAACGGCAGCCCACGCATGCTGGAATTCGGCGTTGCCGACGAGACGGCCTGGCGTGTTGGCCTCTCCTGTGGCGGCCGTATTCGCGTCTATGTCGAAAGGCTGGGCTGATGGAGGTCTCGCTTCTCCAGGCGCTTAACGCCGCGCGGCGCGCCCGCCGGGCAGCAGTGGTCGTCACAGATCTTGCGGGTGGTCCGAGCCGGCTCGTTGTCGAAGGCGATTCCGTCGATGGGCCACTTTCCGATGAGATCGGGCAGCGCCTGCGGTCCGGAAAATCGGGTCTCGTCACGGTCGATGACCAGTCCTGGTTTCTCAATGTGCACCTGCCGCCCGCCCGGATCGTTGTGATCGGTGCCGTGCATATCAGCCAGGCGCTGGCATCCATGGCCACCTTGGCCGGCTTCGCCGTTCGCATCGTCGATCCGCGCACGGCCTTTGCCACGCCCGAGCGTTTTGAGGGCATCGATCTCGTTCCCGAATGGCCGCAGGATGCCTTGGCCCGGCAACCGCTCGACCGTTTCACGGCGCTGGTCGCGGTGACCCATGATCCCAAGATCGACGATCCCGGCATCATCGCGGCGCTCAAGGCCGGGTGTTTCTATATTGGCGCGCTCGGCAGCCGGAAAACCCATGCCAAGCGCCTCGAACGTCTGGCGGCTGAAGGGTTTGGCACAGAAGAGACCGGTCGCATTTCGGCTCCCATCGGCCTCGATATCGGGGCCGCCACGCCGGCGGAAATTGCGGTCGCAACGCTTGCGGACATCATTCAGGCGCTGCGCCGCCGGCCGCTTTTTGCGCACGCGGAGCCTCTAGCATGAGTTTCGGTCCGCTGCCGCTCGACGAGGCGGAAGGCGCCATCCTCGCCCATTCGTTGCCGCTCAACACCGGTCGATTGCCCAAAGGGAGCCGGCTGACGGCAGCGGATATCTCCCGGCTGCGCGCCGAGGGTGTCGAACAGGTGATCGTGCGCAAGCTTCACGAGGGAGACCGGACGGAAGACGAGGCGGCGGAGTTGCTTGCATCGTCCATTCGCAGTTCACGTCTCGACCGGGGCCCGGCCGCCACAGGCCGCGTCAACTTCTACGCGTCCGCCAACGGCCTTTTCGTTGCCGACAAGGCGGTGGTGGACCGCTTCAATCGGGTTGATCCCGCGATCACGCTTGCATGTCTGGCGGATCGCAGTGACGTGCGCAGCGGCGATCTCGTGGCAACGATCAAGATCATTCCGCTGGCTGTGTCTGCCACCAGCCTCAATGCGGCGATCTCTGTGCTTGAAGCGGGCGACGCCTTTTGTGTTCGCTCCTACCGGCCATATGCCGTGCATCTGGTCGCGACCGAATTGCCCTCCCTCAAGCGCTCCGTCATGGACAAGACGGCCAGGGTGCTTGAGGCGCGTCTTGACCGCTCGGGGAGCAAGCTCGCAGGCGAGCGGCGGGTCCGCCATGAGGCTGAGGCGGTGGCCGATGCGTTGAGGGCAAGCCTTGTTGGTGCCGCGGCCGATCCTGGCGCTTTTCCATCACTTCTCGTGGTCTTTGGTGCCTCTGCCGTCTGCGATGCCGAGGATGTCATCCCCAAGGCGATCATGCTTGCCGGCGGAACCGTCGAGCGGGTCGGCCTGCCCGTCGATCCCGGCAATCTGCTGGTGCTCGGCCATATCGGCGACGTGCCCGTGATCGGAGCGCCGGGGTGTGCGCGCTCGCCGAAGGACAATGGCTTCGACTGGGTCCTGAACCGCATCCTGGCCGGCGTTCCCCCGTCGGCAGACGAGATGGCCGGGTGGGGCGTGGGAGGTCTGTTGATGGAAATTCCAAGCCGGCCTCTGCCGCGTCTCGCCGCGAATACCGGAGCCGGTCCGGCGGGTCACGCGCCCGATCTCGGCATCGTCGTGCTGGCCGCCGGCCGGGCCAGCCGCATGGGCGAGGGCGGGCCACACAAGCTTCTGGCCGAGTTCGAAGGCGAGGCCCTGGTGCGCCGCGTGGTTCGGCAGGCGGTCGAGGCGGATTGCGGCCCCGTCTTCGTGGTCACTGGTCACCGCTCCGCCGATATTACGAAGGCCTTGTCAGGGCTTGATGTCGAACCCATTGAAAACCCGGCCTATGCGACCGGCATGGCAAGTTCCCTGCGTGCCGGCCTGACCGCCGCTGAGGCGGTCGGCTTGCCCGCGATCATGGTGCTGCTCGCCGATATGCCCGGTGTTACGACCGGTGATATCCAGCTGATGGCAAAAATCTTGCGCAGGATGGAAACCCCGGCGATCATCCGTGCTGTGGCCGATGGCCAGCGCGGCAATCCCGTGATCTTGCCGGCCCATACCTTCGAGGCGTTGAAGGCGCTCGAGGGGGACATCGGCGCGCGGGCAGTGATCGAGAGTTCCGGTCTTCCGGTCATCGATGTCGAGATCGGCGCTGCCGCTCGGCTCGACGTCGATACGCCGGAAGCCGTCGTTGCAGCGGGTGGCACCTTGAGGGACTGACGATGGACAATGCCGCGATTGAAGAGATGTTCGAGGCCGTAGGCCCGGTCAGCATCCGCCGCATGTTCGGCGGAAAGGGAATTTACCACCACGGCATCATCTTCGCGCTCGAACTCTATGACGAGATCATGCTGAAGGGGGACGCCGAGAGCGGACCTCTCCTGGAGGCGGCCGGGGCCAAGCGGTGGGTCTATGAGGGCAAGGGTGGCAAGCCCGTCGCCATGCCCTATTGGACCGTGCCGGACGAGGCCTATGACGATCCGGAGCTGATGGCGAAATGGGCGCGGCTCGCCTTCGAAGCGGCCGTCCGGATCACGAGTGCCGATCAGCGCAAGTAGGCAAGAACGGCGCGGGTGAAGACCGACAGGGGCTGGGGCAGATCATCCAGCTCGAACCAGCCGATCTCCGACAGCTTGTCGGGCTCGGTCAGTTGCGGTTCGCCCTGAGTTTCGGTCGCCTTGTAGAGCAGCGACACCCAGTGCTGGCCATCGGCCGCGATAATCTGCTCGGTCACGCCGAGATAGGTGATCGGGCCAATCGTCAGGCCTGTCTCTTCCTCAGCCTCACGGCGGGCCGCCTCTGCCGCCGGTTCCATATGGTCGACCTTGCCACCGACGATGTTCCAGTGGCCGGCTTCCGGCGCCTTCATGCGCCTGCACAAAAGCAACTTGCCATCCCGAAGGATGGCAAGACCGACACCGAGGCCGGGAAAATCAATGCCGGGCAGACCCATGACCAATCAGGCCTTGGCTGCAGCCACGATCAGCATGAAGGCGGGGATGTCATCACCGAAGCCGACGGGCGTCGGGCCGTCGTCGTGGTCGTGATAGCGGTTACGGCGGCGATCGCGGTTGTCGTCGTTCGCGGGTGCCTGGCTGCTGCGATTGTTGCGCGGATTGTTGCTATGGCGCTTGTCGCCGCGACGATCGTCTCCGCGACGGTCGTTTGCCACCGGCTCGGCCTTCATCGGTTCTGCCACCTTGACCGCTTCAACCTTCACTGCTGCTTCCACCACTTCTTCCTCTACCGGTTTGGTATACTCGCTGCGCGTATCCGATTTGTGACCACCGCGCCGCTCACGACCCTTGTCGCGGCCACGTTTTCCACGGCTTTCGTCATGGCTCTCGGCCGGGGCCGGAAGCGCGGAGATGTCGCCGTCGTGCCATTCGATCTTCTGACCGATCAGCTTTTCGATGGCGTCGAGGAATTTGGTGTCGCTGCGCGTCACCAGGGTGAAGGCGGCGCCCGAACGACCGGCGCGACCGGTGCGGCCGATGCGGTGGACATAATCCTCCGCATGGATCGGAACGTCGAAATTGAAGACGTGGCTGACGTCGGGGATGTCGAGACCGCGGGCGGCGACGTCGGAGGCGACCAGAAGCGTGATCTGGTTGTCCTTGAAGCCGGCCAGCATGTTGGTGCGCGAGCGCTGGTCCATGTCGCCATGCAGGGCGCCGACGGAGAAGCCGTGGCGTTCCAGCGAACGGAACAGGTCGGCGACATCTTTCTTGCGGTTGCAGAAGATGATGCCGTTTTTCAGTTCGCTCTGGGTGCCGATCAGTTCGCGCAGCTTGGCGCGCTTCTCGTAGTCCTTGTTGTGGCAGGCGACGAGACGCTGCGTCACGGTGAGCGCGGTCGAAGACGGCTTGGCCACTTCGATGCGTTCCGGGTTCTGCAGGAAGCGGTCGGCCAGTTTCTGGATTTCCGGCGGCATGGTGGCCGAGAAGAACAAGGTCTGGCGGGTGAACGGGATCATCTTGGCGATGCGTTCGATATCCGGGATGAAGCCCATGTCGAGCATGCGGTCGGCTTCGTCGATGACGAGGATTTCGACGCCGGTCATCAAGAGCTTGCCGCGCTCGCAATGATCGAGCAGGCGGCCGGGGGTGCAGATCAGCACGTCCGCGCCACGCTCCAGCTTTCGGTTCTGCTCCTCGAAGGAGACGCCACCAATCAGGAGCGCCACGTTGAGCTTGTGGTTCTTGCCGTATTTTTCGAAGTTTTCAGCGACCTGGGCTGCCAATTCGCGCGTCGGCTCAAGGATCAGCGTGCGCGGCATGCGGGCGCGGGCGCGGCCATTCTCGAGCAAGGTCAGCATGGGAAGAACGAAGGATGCAGTCTTGCCGGTGCCCGTCTGTGCGATGCCGCAGATATCCCGCCGCTGCAGGGCCGGCGGGATGGCGCCAGCCTGAATCGGGGTCGGAATCGTGTAGCCGGCGTCGGTGACGGCTGAAAGGACTTTCTGGCTCAGGCCAAGGTCAGCAAAAGTTGTCAAAGGGAAGTAGTTTCCGTTCCTGTTCTCGCGAACATCCATGAGTCGCCCTTGATGCGGGCTCGAATGGTTGCGGCGAATAGTGGGAAACGGCCCGAAAGTCAAGGAAACAGGCGGATTTAACCCTACAAAGGCTTAAAGCGCATGTTTAATTCGTTCGCGTCGTCCAAAGGATCTGGATACCGGCGAGCCCGATCGCGGTGCCGGCGAGGCGGTTGACCCGGCGGACCACGGCCGGAATGCGCATCAGGGAGCGGGCGCGCCCGGCAATCCAGACATGGCCGCCGACCACCACGATCTCGACCAGAACGATGACCGAAGCCAGTGCCAGATAGTCGTGCGCGCCGAAGGTGGCGCCGACGAAACCCGGCAGGAGAGCCAGATAAAACAAGGGCATCTTCGGATTGCCGAGGTTGAGCGCGATGGCCGTCAGGAAGGTGGTCGACAGGCCCCGGCGGTCGACTTCACGCGTCGTTTCCGGGATCACCGGCGTCACGGTCCAGAGACGATAGGCGACATAGATCAGGTAGGCGGCACCCGCATAGCGCAGGATCACCATGAACAGCCCCATCTCCTGGGCGATCAGGGAAAGGCCGAAGGCTGCCAGTGCAAGATAGATGAGGATGCCGGCCAGCGTCCCGGCGCCATACGCAAATCCAAAGGCAGGACCGTGGGAGAGCGTGCGGGCGACGATGGTCATGTTATCAGGGCCGGGGCTCGCGGCGAAGACGAAGAAGGCGAGCGCGAAGGCCAAAAGCGAAGCGGCATCCATCGGGATTCTCCTTTGCCCGATGAAGCTGAACGCAAAAGGCGTTCGGGTCAATTGATCAGAGGCGTCAGTTTCATGCCGGCATTGAGAAATTGCATCGGGTCGACCGCGTCGCCGTTGCGCCGGATTTCATAGTGGAGATGCGGCCCGGTGGAGCGTCCTGTCGAGCCGGAAAGGCCGACGACGTCACCGGTTGCAACTTCGTCGCCGACCTTGACCAGAACGCGCGACATGTGGCCGTAGCGGGTGGATATGCCGAGGCCATGATCGACCTCAACCATGTTGCCGTAGCCACCGGAAAAACCTGCGGCCACGACCTTGCCGGCACCCGTGGTCCGGATCTCGGTGCCGGTCGGGGCACGAAAATCGATGCCTGCATGCATCGCGAGGCCACCGAAGAAGGGATCCGGCCGATTGCCGAAGCGGCTGGTGATGTCGCGGCCCGGAGCGGGGTTGGCAAAGGGCAGGCGGCGCGCTGTGTCGCGCACGGATTCCAGCCGTGTCAGGGCGGCATCCAGCTGGTTCAGCGAGGCGTTGAAGTCCTTTTCCGATCGCGGGGCGAGATAAGGTCCGCCGACGGCATCCTGCGTTTCCAGCGCCGCCTGTTCTTCAACCGGCACGCCTTGGCGCTTCAGGATGCCGGCGATTTCGTCGGCAGTGGCGGAGGCGCCGCTGGCAAGCTGGTCGATCCGTTCCAGTTGCTCGGCCTCGATCTCCTTGAGCGAAAGCGTCATGTGCGAAAACAGCCGATCGGCGCGATCGGCGACATTCTCCTGCGTCATCGGCACATAGCCGAGCGCAAGGCTGGACGATGTCGATGTTTCCTTTCGCTCGCCCTTGCCGAGCAAAGCTGCGAATGCCGGCGCATCTGCACCAATCAGCGATGCTTCGTCTCCCCCTGTTTTCGGCTTGTCTGCCGGTACCGGCCCGTCGCCAGGAAGTGTCGTTTCACCCGCCCCCTGCAGCAGTGCCCCTATGCGACCGTGGCGGGATGTCAGTGCCATCTGCTGTTCCAGCAGTTTTTCGACCTTGTCCTCCACCACCTGCTGGTCGAGCAGTTGCCTTGACGTGACACGGTCAACCTGGGCACGGAGCGCCGCGATCCGGTCTTCGTATTCGTGTTGCATGCGTGCCTGGCGCGCCATGGTGGCGCCGATCAGGTTGTCGCGCAGGACGAGATATGTGGTGGCGCCGAGGTAGCCGAGAGCGAGCGTGCCGAGAAAACAGACGGCGAGGAGGGTCATCCAGGGACGGATCGTCATGTGGCGAATGCGGTCGCCGCTGGCCAGAATGACGACGTGCTGCAGCTTACGTTTCCCGAAAACCTGGTTGTTCGATCCCGTCGCCACGCCTGTTTCCCTTCTCCTGCGACCCTTGCGCCGTTCTGGGCAAATGGCTGCATGACCGCGAGTCGTCTTATTTGGACTCGCTGAAACGATTACGCATTATTAGGGTTAACAAACATTCAATGGTGGGCGGGGCGTGCCTGCTTCAGGAGTTGTTTTTGGAGGAAAGCACCCTGTAGAAGGATGGCGTCAGCCCTGCTTCCGCGCGGGCCACATCGTTGAACGGCGCCTTCAACTGGCCACGAAAATTCGCCCGCACCAGATCCTGGAATGTTGCTGCCGGATCGCGCTTTGCGCGGGCGCAGAGGAAGCGGAACCACTTGGCACCGACGGCGACATGACCTTTCTCGTCTTCATAGATGATCCGCAGCACTTCTGCGCTTTCGAGATCGCCGGTCTGACGCATCTTGTCCTGTAAGGCGGGGGTCACGTCGAGGCCGCGTGCCTCCAGGATGAGCGGCACCACCGCCAGGCGGGCGGTGAGATCGTTGCGGGTCGAATGCGCCGCCTGCCACAATCCATCATGGGCCGGCATGTCACCGTAATCCGCGCCCAGCGTCCGCAGGCGGTCACGCACCAGCCGGAAATGTTTGGCCTCTTCATAGGCGACCTTCATCCAGCCGTCGAAGAACGAGTGCGGCACCGGTTCGCTGGCAAACCGCGCGACGATGTCCAGCGCCAGATCGACGGCATTCAGTTCGATATGCGCGAGTGCGTGGAGGAGTGCGATGCGCCCCGGCAGGGTGTGCAGGGAGCGCTTTTCCACCGCCTTGGGCGGCACCAGTTCCGGCTTTTCCGGTCGGCCAGGCCGATCGGGCATGGCAGGGTCGAGCGGCGATCGCAAGGACAGGCGCCGTTCCTGCCAGCGGATCGCTGCGGTTTGCGCAAGCGCCGTCTTCTCGTCGAGGTCGGCGCTCAGGATTGCGAGCGTCGCTGCCCCGCGCAGCGAGTGGAAAGGGGTGGCCGGCGGGGTCAGCGTATCGGACATCAGAGAGCCTGGGTCGCCTTCAGAACGGCCTCGGCATGGCCGGGCACCTTCACCTTGCGCCAGACCTCGGCAATCTTGCCCGATCCGTCGATCAGAAAGGTCGTGCGTTCAACGCCCATATACGTCTTGCCGTACATGCTCTTCTCCTTCCAGACGCCATAGGCCTCCAGAGCCGCATGGCTTTCGTCGGCGGCGAGCAGGACGGAGAGATTGTGTTTGGCGGCGAACTTGTCGTGGCTCTTCACCGAATCGGGCGAGACCCCCACCACCGTTGCGCCAATGGCCGCGAAATCCGGCGAAAGATTCGTGAAGTCAACGGCTTCGACGGTGCAGCCGCTGGTGTCGTCTTTCGGATAGAAATAGAGGACCAGCGGTTTGCCGGCGAATTGCTGGAGCGACACGGTGGCGCCACCACTGGCGGGCAGGGTGAAGTCGGGGGCTTTGTCCCCGGCAGTCAATTCCGTCATGGGATAACCTTTCTTTTGCCTGTTTTGTGGGTGATTGTCGGCGCACTCGATATATAGTCCGCTCCGAAGTCGTCCAGAGCGACTTGATAGCGGCATCGATCGACGGAGACAATCACCAGGACATGTCAGAGATCCGGGGCGAAAAGCTACGGTTTCGCAAGCGGGACATCGTGCCGCTGCATGCCCTCCCGTCCGCGCAGGTCGAGGATCCCCTTATCGTGCATACACCGCCGCCGCGCCGGTCGGTCCTGCGCCGGGTCCTGCGCGTGCTCGGCGGCCTGTCCGCTCTGTGGCTTGTGGTGCTGATGGGGGTCTACGCGGTGGTCGAGAGCGGAACGCTCGACCAGGCGCTTGCCCGTCGTGCCCAGGCGGTCCTCGCGGATGCTGTTGCACCGCATTTCCACGCCGAGGTCGGTTCCACCGAAGTGCGATTTTCCGCCAATATGGAGCTGACGGTCGAGGCGCATGATGTCACCCTGACCGAAGCCGATCTCGGACGCCAGGTTGCGCTCACGAAATCGGTCAAGTTCATCGTCGAGCCGCTGGCGCTGCTCGGCGGCCGTTTTTCGGTGCGCGAGGTGGTGAGCGACGGCATCAGCCTGGACGCCAGGCTGTTGCCGAAGCGAGAGCCGCTCGACCTGAACAAGGTGCGGATCGATTCGATGCCGGCCTTCCTCTCAGGCGCTTTTGACGAACTGGATCGGATCCAGGCCTTCTTTGCTCGTGGGGGGCTCGACCGGATGCGGATCGGCGGGCTGGAAGTGTCTGCCACCAGTGCCAGCGGCCGGCCGCTCACGCTTGCCATCGACGACATTGCCATGGAGCGCGGCGAGGACGATTCTCTGTCGATCTTCGGGGCGATTTCCGTCAACGGGCAGCAGACCGAGCTTACCGCGCTTACCAACAATGTCGAAGGACGGGCGCAGTCGCTGACGATGCGGGTCGCAGACTTCCGGTTGACCCCGTTCATGCTCCGTCGTTCGATGAATGGGGACCCGAGACAGGGCATCGACGGCTCGGCGGAACTGCTGTTGTCGGCAAAACGCGGGGGTGGCAGTGTGCCCCGCGCACTGTCGTTTGGCGTCAACATGCAGGGCGCCACCTTCTATTCCGATGGCCAGCCACAAGAGATCACCAACGCCAACCTCAACTTCGCCTACGACTTTGCCAAGGACACCGTCGAGATTGCCGACTCGAACGCCCAGCTCGACAAGACGATCCTGCCGATTTCGGGTGGACTGATCGATCTCGACCGGTTGCCTGAGGGCCCCGAATTCGGCAAGGGTTTCGGGATCGACCTTCTGGTTTCCAATGGACGCGCCGATGTCCCCGATGCCGGCGAGACGCCTTTTCCATTTTCGCTCAAGGGGTATGGTCGTTATCTGGTGGACGACAACATGCTGCAGCTCGACACGCTTGATGCGTCGACGCCGAACGGCAATCTTGACGGCAAGCTGCAGATCCGCTTCGGCGGCACCGGACCCGAAATTCGCTTCAATGCCGCCGTGGAGAACCTCAAGACGTCCGCGCTGAAGCAGCTCTGGCCCTATTGGATCGCCTCGAAACCCCGTCGCTGGGTTCTGCAAAACATCTTCGGCGGTGTCATTCCGCGTGGCACCATCGACGTGTTCATTCCGCAAAACCGCTTGTCGCTCGAGCCGCAAGCCGTGCGGCTCAATGTCGATGAACTGCGCATCGGGTTCGATATCGAGGATGCGCGCATGAACCTGACCGGCGAGATTCCGCCCCTGCGCGATGTCTATGGCCGGTTCGACATGGTCGGCGAACGGGCAGAGGTGAAGATCAAGTCGGCGGGATCCTATTTCCCGTCTGGACGTGTCGTGAAGCTCGATGGTGGCAGCCTCGTGCTGGCCAATGTCTATGACAAGCCGCTGATGGCCGATCTCGTCGTCGATGTCAGCGGGGCTGCAGACGCCATCGCCGAACTTGTCTCCGTCAAGCCGATCCAGGCGATGCAGCGAACCGAATTTTCGCCCGCTGATCTCTCAGGTCCGGTGACCGGCCACGCCGAAGCACGGTTCGGCCTGATCGATGACCAGTCGCCGCCGCCTCCGGAATGGACCGCAGCCGTCGTCCTTGATGGTGTCGATATCAAGAAGCCGTTCGACGGCCGCAACGTCACCGATGTCTCGGGATTGCTGGTGGTCGATCCGGAAGCGGCGCGCCTGGAGGGGACCGCAAAGGTCGAGGATGTCCCCATGGATATCCGTGTCACCGAACCGGTGCGCAAGGGGCCGGATGCCGTCGCACGGGAACGGGTGATCAGTGCCAAACTCGATGATGCCGCGCGCAACAAGCTGGTGCCTGGACTGAGCGGTATTCTCGACGGACCCGTCTCGGTCGAAATGACCTGGCTCGGAGATCGCAAGCAAGGGGTGTCGGTCGATCTTCGCTCGGCAACGCTGACCGTGCCGTGGCTTGGCTGGACGAAGGGGCAGGGGATTGGGGCCACTGCGAAATTCGATCTGACCAGCGACAATAACAACCAGTCGTTGATCGAGAATTTTGTTCTGGCGGGCGACGGGTTCGGCGCCAGCGGCGATCTTCAGATCAACCGCGACGGATTGCTGGCGGCGAATTTGTCCAAGGTCCGATTGGCGCCAGACGACAATGTTGCTTTGACCGTGCGCAACACGAAGGGCGTCTATTCCGTCAAAGCGAGCGGTAGCGCCTTTGATGCCCGTTCCCTCATCTCGAAGTTGAAGCAGCCGGAAGGCGGCGACGGTGGGGGGAGTGATGACGGCAACCGTTCAGGACCGTCCGTTCGCATCGAGGGAAAGATCGACCGCGTGGTCGGTTTTGGCAATGAAGCGCTGTCCGGCGTGTCGATCATCTATTCGGGCAGCAAGGGGCGCGTCAATGCGGTCGACTTCTCCGGCGTGACCGGCAGCGGCCAGGCGGTTGTTGCCAAGCTGCGCGCCCCCGAGGGCGCGCGCGAACTCGCCTTTACCAGCAGCGATCTTGGGGCTGTCGTGCGGTTCCTCGACGTCTACAATCGCCTGAGCGGGGGCCTCGCCAACCTGCGCCTGACGGAAATCCGCAGCGGCTCCTGGAGCGGCAACATCGATGTCCGCAATGTCCAGGTCAACAACGAGGAGCGGCTGCAGTCGATCGTCTCGACGCCTGCCGGGGCCGACGGACGCAGCCTCAACAGTGCCGTCCGCAAGGACATCGATGTGAGTTCGGCCAGCTTCCAGCGCGCCTTTGCCCGCATCTCGGTGGTCGATGGCACGCTGAGCGTGGAGAACGGCATCGTGCGCGGCGAGCAGATCGGGGCCACCTTCCAGGGCATCGTGCGCGATCGTTCCGGGCAGATCGACCTCACGGGCACCTTCATGCCGGCCTATGGGCTCAATCGCCTGTTTGGCGAACTGCCGGTCATCGGCGCGCTTCTCGGCAATGGCCGGGATCGCGGACTGCTTGGCATCACCTTCAAGCTGACCGGGGCGAGTGCCAAGCCGAACCTCGTGATCAATCCGCTGTCGATCATCGCCCCCGGCGTCTTCCGCCAGATCTTTGAATTCCGCTGATCTCCGCCCGGTTGGCTCAATCCCGTTCCAGCATGATAACTGGCAGCTCCAGTTGGCGCGCGGCGACGAGCTTGGCGTAACCAGCCGGTCCGCCTGAATTGCGGCAGACCAGATGGGTTACGCCATGGGCGGTGAACAGGTCGACCTCACGTGCCGGATCGCTCGCCGGCTTGCCCAGCACGAGACTGTAGTCGTTGATGGCGAACGCCACCTCCGGTGGGTCGACCATGCGGATCACGAAGCGGCAGTCCTCGCGGATCGAGAAGGCATCGAGATATTGCCGACCGAGCGCGAGAAAGACGGTTGCGCCTGGGGGCAGGGCGCGTGCCGCCGCTTCAAGCGACCTTACCGGCTGCCAGCGATCGCCCGGCTGTTTGCGCCAGCGGGGGCGCACACTCTGTTCGAGCGGCACACCTGTCATCGCGGTTGCCTTGATGGCGTTCTCGCTGATCCTTCGAGCAAAGGGGTGCGTGGCGTCAATGATCCGGTCATAGCCGTTTTCGCGGATGTGGTTCGCCAGTCCTTCCGCCCCGCCGAAGCCGCCGATGCGGACCTCGCCGACCGGGAGGATCGGATCGAGGGTGCGTCCGGCGAGTGAGGTGGTCACCGCATGCCCAGCCTCCACCAACTGGCTTGCAAGCGCACGCGCCTCGGCCGTGCCGCCGAGGATCAGGATCTTCTGCGGCCTGTCGCTGCCGGGCTGCGGATCGGTCGTGCCGTCACCTTGCATGGGCAATGATGATTCCGCTGCGGTCGATGACGATCACGTCGACCTCGACCGGCGCATCCCTGAGAACGGACAGGGCCGTGCGGCGAGCGCCTTCGGCGATATCTGAGGCGATGTCGATGCCAAGTTCGTTCATGATTCCAAGTACCTCCATTGCTGTGTTGGCATTTTGAATCCGCTCACGCATAGTTTGAGTCAGGTTTTCCGCGCAAGGCAATGAAAGAAAATGGAGATTGTCGATCTGACTGCGGCCGGAATGGAGGTCGAGCGCGCCCTGGGCGAGTTTGGCCATCTTGGCAAAACCGCCGGCGATAGTCAGGCGTGAAACCGGGTGAGCGCGCAGATATTTGAGCAACCCTCCGGCGAAATCGCCCATGTCGAGCAGCGCGCCATCCGGCAGGTGGTAGAACGCCTGAGCTGCCTTTTCCGAGGTCGATCCGGTCGCGCCGAGCACGTGCGTGAGGCCTTCAGCGCGGGCAACATCGATGCCGCGATGGATGGAGTGGATCCAGGCGGCGCAGGAAAACGGATGCACGACACCGGTCGTGCCGAGGATGGAAATGCCGCCGAGGATTCCGAGGCGGGGGTTCCAGGTGTCCTTGGCCAGCATATCTCCACCGGGGACCGAGATGGTGACTTCCACATCGGCCGCGATGCCATGTGCCTCGGCCAGCCGTTCGACTTCAGCCGCCATCATGGCGCGCGGCACCGGATTGATCGCGGCTTGACCGACCGGGATCGGCAGGCCGGCCTTGGTCACTGTGCCAACACCGTCGCCGGCCACAAAGCGGATGCCGTTTCCGGGAGCGAGCCGTCGCACGCTCGCGATTACGGTGGCACCATGGGTCACATCCGGATCATCGCCGGCATCCTTGACGATGCCCGCAAAGGCAGCGCCGCCATCGAAACCTTCGGTCGCCAGCGCGAAAGCCGGCGTTTCGCCGCGCGGCAGGGTGATCGTGACGGGGTCGGGAAAAGCGCCGGTCAGCAGGGCAGAGAACGCGGCCTTGGTCGCGGCCGTGGCGCAGGCACCCGTCGTCCAGCCGGTGCGCAAGGCGCTGCCTTCGGGCTTTTCCACCCGTTCGCCGTCCGGCCGTTCCTGCTGATGATCCGTGCTGCTCATGGTTTGCTTATAGGCGAGTGCCACGCGGTGCGGAAGGCTGAGGCGGTGGTGAGGCTGCGGAAAGCCGCCAAGCCACAATTGCAATTTGAAGGCCCGGAGCCTAGACCATGGGTATGAGTGACACGACGCGTCTTGCCCTGCCCATGTGCCTGCCGGCGATCGAGCCCGGCCATGTGTGGCTTGCGGGCGCCGGACCGGGCGATCCCGGACTTCTGACGCTGCTGGCCGCCAAGGGGCTGGCGGAGGCCGACGTCATCGTGCACGACGCCCTCGTCAATGAGGAATGCTTGAAGCTCGCGCGCACGGGTGCGATCCTTGAATATGCGGGAAAGCGCGGCGGCAAGCCGTCTGCCAAGCAGCGCGACATCTCGCTCCGTCTCGTTGAACTCGCCAAGGCCGGGCATCGGGTTCTGCGGCTGAAAGGTGGAGATCCCTTCGTCTTCGGCCGTGGTGGTGAAGAAGCCCTGACCCTGATCGAGCATGGCGTGCCGTTCCGCATCGTGCCCGGTATCACTTCCGGGATCGGTGGTCTCGCCTATGCCGGCATTCCCGTCACCCACCGCGAAGTCAACCACGCCGTTACCTTCCTCACCGGCCATGATTCCTCCGGTGTCGTGCCAGACCGGATCGACTGGGACGCGATTGGGCGTGGTTCGCCTGTTATCGTCATGTATATGGCGATGAAACATATGGGCCAGATTGCCGCCAACCTGATCGCTGCCGGCCGTCGGCCTGACGAACCTGTCGCGTTTGTCTGCAATGCGGCGACTGCCGATCAGACCGTTTTGGAGACCACGCTCGGCCGCGCCGAGGCGGACATGATCTCGGCCGGCATCGAACCGCCGGCCATCGTCGTGATCGGCGAGGTTGTCCGTCTGCGGCCTTCGCTCGATTGGCTCGGTGCTCTGTCTGGCCGAAAGCTTCTGCCCGACCCCTTCGCCGTGGATCGGAAAGACACGGCATGAGCGGGCTTCTGATCGCGGCCCCGTCCTCCGGTTCCGGCAAGACGGTGGTGACGCTCGGGCTGATGCGGGCGCTGTCGCGCCGCGGCGTCGTCGTCTCGCCGGGCAAGGCCGGACCCGATTATATCGATCCCGCCTTTCATGCAGCCGCCTCGGGCCGGACCTGTTTCAATTTCGATCCCTGGGCGATGCGAGCGGCCTTGCTGCGCGCCCAGGCCGCCCGGTCCTCTGACGAAGGCCTGCTGGTCATCGAGGCGATGATGGGGCTCTTCGATGGCGCCGCAGATGGCACCGGGAGCGCCGCCGATCTCGCCGCCCTTCTGGCACTTCCCGTCATCCTCGTGATCGATTGTGCACGAATGTCACAATCGGTCGCCGCCATCGCCACCGGCTTTGCCTGCTTCCGCCCAGATGTCCGGGTTGCGGGTGTGATCCTCAACAAGGTCGGCAGCGTGAGGCATGAAGGCATGCTGCGCGCTGCCTTGGCGGATACCGGCCTTCCGGTGCTGGGCGTGTTGCGCTCGAACCCCGATCTGCATCTTCCGGAGCGGCATCTCGGTCTCGTCCAGGCCAGCGAACACGCCGGTCTTGAAACATTTATCGAGGCTGCTGCGACGGCTGTGGAGGAAGGCTGTGACCTCGCCGCGTTGATGGCGCTTGCGAAAGGGTCAACTGGGTCTGCACCTCCTCCTGAAACGGCAACCGTCCCGCCACTCGCCCAACACATCGCCGTTGCCCGCGATATCGCCTTCGCCTTTTCCTATCCCCACCTGCTCGACGGTTGGCGGCGGCAGGGCGCAGAGATCTCCTTCTTCTCGCCAATCGCCGATGAGGCCCCCTCGACAGACGCGGGCGCGGTCTATCTGCCGGGTGGCTATCCGGAGCTGCATGCCGGCCGGATTGCGGGCGCGCTCACCTTCAAGGCCGGCATGAGCGAGGCGGCCACGCGTGGGGCGCGCGTCTATGGCGAGTGCGGCGGCTATATGGTTCTGGGGGACGGCCTTATCGATGCCGATGGCCAGGGCCATGCCATGCTGGGCCTGTTGCCGCTGACGACCAGCTATGCGCAGCGCTCGCGCCATCTCGGCTATCGCCGGCTCCGCTCGCTGGTACCAGAGATGTTTGCCGGTGCTTTCTCCGCCCATGAATTCCACTATTCGACCGTGATCTCGGAAGGCGATGCCGAACGCCTGTTCGAGGCTGAGGATGCGACGGGCCAGGCTCTTGGTGCGGTCGGCTTGGTCAGGGGCCGTGTCTGCGGGTCCTACATGCATCTGATCGACCGGATCGGAGAAGCCGCATGAGCGCGCCGATCCAGCATGGTGGCGGTCTGGCGGCTGCGGCGGACCTCTATGGCGGCCGGATCGAAGACTGGCTCGACCTGTCGACCGGCATCAATCCATGCCCGCCGCCGCTGCCCGAGATCTCCCCGCGCGCCTTCCACCGCTTGCCGGATCGGGAGCTAGAGCAGGCCGCGCGCCTCGCCGCCCGCCACTATTACCGCTCCGGCGAACGGTTGCCGCTGCCGGTCCCCGGCACCCAGTCCGTCATCCAGCTTCTTCCACGCCTTGTGCGCCCCGGCGCGCGTGTCGCCATTCTCTGGCCGACCTATGGGGAATATGCCCGCGTCTTCGAGCAGGCCGGTATGGCCGTCGATCGCATCGCCGATCTCGATTCCGTCACGCCAACCCATGGCCTCGTCATCGTCGTCAACCCGAACAATCCCGACGGGCGGGCCTATCCGCCGGAACGGCTCGCCCGACTGGCCCAGGATCTCGCCCGCGATGGCCGCTATATCGTCGTCGACGAAGCCTTCGGGGATGCGCTGCCGGAGCTCAGTGTGGCGGCTGCCACGCAGCGGAACCTCATCGTCTTTCGCTCCTTCGGCAAATTCTTCGGCCTTGCCGGCATCCGGCTCGGCTTTGTCATCGCCGACGATGATCTTGTCGCGCAAATTGCCGACTGGCTCGGTCCCTGGGCCGTATCAGGGCCGGCTCTTGCTCTGGCTGCCCATTTCCTCGGCTCCGATGTCGCGCCGATTCGAGCCGGCATCGCGGAACGGTGCGCTTCTCTCCATCGCGTCTTGCGCGGTACGGGCCTCGTCGTCCGTGGCGATGCCGGGCTTCTGACACTTGTCGAACATGCCAGGGCAGGGGAACTGCACACCCATCTCTGCCGTCACCACATTCTGACCCGCAAGTTCGATTACCGACCGGACTGGCTGCGCTTCGGATTGGCGGCCGATGAAGCGGGTGATCGCCGGCTTGCCGAAGCGCTTGCGATATGGACTAAGTCCGGCGCATGATCCATCTGCTTTTCCTCCTTGCCGCCCTCATTCTCGATCGTCTCGTCGGAGATCCGCCCTGGTTGTGGCAGCGGTTCCCGCATCCGGTCGTGGTTTTCGGCAAGGGCATTGATTTTTTCGAGACGCGGCTGAACCGGCCAACCTTTACCGCCATCGGCCGGCGCCTCAATGGTGTCGTGAGCATCCTCGTGCTTCTGGCGCTTGCCGCACTTGGCGGGGCGGCCCTTTCGCATCTGGCCCCGGCACTCGGTCTGTTTGGCGCTGTCTGTGAGATCGTCGTCGTCGCCGTCTTTCTTGCGCAAAAAAGCCTCGGCGATCATGTGCTTGCCGTGGCCGATGGTTTACGCATCGGCGGTCTGTCAGGTGGGCGCCAGGCGGTGGCGATGATCGTCGGGCGCGACCCGAACACGCTGGATACATCCGGCGTCTGCCGTGCGGCCATCGAAAGCCTGTCGGAGAATTTTGCCGATGGGGTCGTGGCGCCGGTCTTCTGGTATGCGGTCGCGGGCTTGCCGGGACTTCTCGCCTACAAGATGCTCAACACTGCCGATTCGATGATCGGGCACAAGAATGATCGATTCGTCGATTTCGGTTGGGCCTCGGCCCGGCTCGATGATCTCGCCAACTGGCCGGCTGCACGGCTTTCGGCGGGCCTGATCGCGCTTGCCGCATCGATCAGGCTCGGTGCTTCGGCGGGCCGGTGCTCGTTCTCGGCGGCATTGCGTGACAGCGGCCTGCATCGCTCGCCGAATTCCGGCTGGCCGGAAGCGGCCATGGCCGGTGCCCTCGATCTTCAGCTTGCCGGTCCGCGCATCTATGGCGGCGTGCGGGTGAGCGAGCCGATGATGCATGCCGGCGGGCGAAACGATGCCACGCTTGTCGATATCCATAGGGGAGTCTCCGTCTTCTATGCGGCCGGCAGCCTTCTGACCGCGTTGATCGGGCTTCTGGCGCTGCTCTCCTACGGCTGATCTCGTCATCGGTGCTGGTTCCGCCTCTGCTGACCCTTTTTGGGCAACCGGCTTCGTCGGATTTCCTTTTGGACGCCGGGATCTACACTGCTGCTGGGCAAAGGGGTGCCCTGGCGGGGGAAGGCATGCGCGCGATTGCGGCGTTGGGAGCATTGATCATTGCGGCTTCACTGCCGGTCATGGCTGAAGCGCGTTCTCTGGTCGCCAAAGTCAGCATTTCCGCGCAGACGATGACGGTGTCTGAAAACGGGATCGTTCTCTATCGCTGGAAGGTGTCGACCGGGCGTTCAGGTTATTCGACGCCGACCGGTTCCTGGCGTGCCAAGTGGGCCTCGCTTCATCATCGCTCGCGCAAGTATGACAATGCGCCGATGCCATATGCGGTGTTTTTTAACGGGGGCTATGCGGTGCACGCCACGTATGACGTCAAACACCTCGGGCGACCGGCATCGCATGGCTGCGTGCGGCTTCATCCGGACAATGCCGCGCAGTTTTACACGCTTGCGCGGCGGAATGGCCTCGGCAATACCCGGATCCTGATTTCCCGTTGAGCGGCTTGCGACGGCTCAGTCGATTCCGGCTGCGTCGCGCAGGCGGTCGATCTTCGGAACGATCACGTGACGATTGTTCTCGATGACGATGATTCCGTCCTTGCGAAGTTTGGTCATCTGACGGCTTACCGTCTCGATCGTCAGGCCGAGGAAGTCGGCGATATCGGCGCGCGAGAGCGGCAGGTCAAACGTTTGCGTCTTGCCGGTTTCGGGATCGATATGCGTTGCGATCAGATAGAGGAAGCTCGCCACCTTTTCCTGTGCGGTCTTGCGGCCCAGCGTCAGCATCCAGTCGCGGGCCTCATCCAGCTCCTTCAGGGACTGGTTGTGCAGCTTGCGCTCCATATCCGGCACTTCGCCGACCATGCGGTCGATGACATTGCGCGGAAATGTGCAGATCTCGGTATCGGTTGCGGCTTCCGCCGTGATCGTGCTTTCGCCGAGGAAGGGGCGGCCGAGAAAATCGGGGGCAAATTGCAGGCCGACGATCTGCTGACGGCCGTCCGCCATCATTTTCGACAGCTTGATCACGCCCTTGAGAATGTTGCTGTAGCTGCCGACGGTTTCGCCCTGTCCGATCACCTCGTTGCCAGCTTCGATGCGGCGGCGAATGGAGTGCCGATTGAGTTCGCCCAACTGGCTCGCTGTCAGAACCGAGCAAAGTCCGCCATGACGCGCCTCGCAAGAGCGACAGACGGCCGGCGCTTCGCATTCCGGCAGGTGCTTCAGGTAAGTGTCCATTGTGTCATGCCGCCCCGTCGTGCCCGTCGGTGGTTTTGCACCAGCCAACGGCGACCCATATGGCCGTTTCGGCCTCTGAGTTTCTCAAAAACTCTACTCAAGAAATGTATCAGCAAATTGATCGAAGTCAAAGGCTGCCGTGTCGCAGGCCTCTATCTTTGGTCGCAGATCGAGATCGTTTCGAGGCATCCACCGTCATGCAGAATTCACTCCTTGCCAGATATTCCGGGGCCGTGCCGCGCTACACGAGTTATCCCACCGCACCGCATTTCCACGAGGGCATCAATCCGGGTGTGTATGCCGACTGGCTGGGGTCGATCACCGGTGACCAGCGGCTCTCTCTCTACCTGCACATCCCCTATTGCGATCGTCTCTGCTGGTTCTGTGCCTGCCATACCAAGCACACATTGAAATATGAGCCGATTACGATCTACCTGGAATCGTTGAAGAAAGAAATTGCCGCTGTCGGCGGCCTGGTGTCGCAGGACGCCTTGGTCAGCGCGGTGCATTTCGGCGGTGGATCGCCGACCATGCTGCGGCCCGAGGATCTCATCGGACTGATGGCGGCGCTGCGCGAAGCCTTCCATTTTGCCGAAGACGTCGAGATCAGCGTCGAGATGGATCCGAACGATCTCGATGAGCCGCGCTACGATGCGCTGGCCGCGATCGGGATGACGCGGGCCAGCCTCGGCGTTCAGGACTTCCACCCAGAGGTGCAGCGCGCCATCAACCGGATCCAGACCTTCGACCACACGAAATCGGTGGTGGATGCAGTCAGGGCGCGTGGTGTGCATTCGGTCAATTGCGATATCCTTTACGGCCTTCCGCACCAGACCGAAGAGACCCTTGCTGAAACAGTGCGCGACATTCTCTCGCTCGCCCCCGATCGCATCGCGCTTTTCGGCTATGCCCATGTGCCGTGGATGAAGAAGCATCAGACGATGATCAGGCAAGAGGTGCTGCCGGGCATTGAGGCGCGGTTTGCCCAGATGAACCTTGCGGCCCGCATGCTGGTTGAGGCCGGCTACGAACCTGTCGGCATCGACCATTTCGCCCGGCCGACCGACAGCATGGCGGTGGCGCAGCGGGAAGGGCGCCTGCGCCGCAATTTCCAGGGTTATACCGACGATACGGCCGAGGCCCTGATCGGGCTTGGTGCATCCTCGATTGGGCAGTTGCCGCAGGGCTATGTGCAGAACATGCCGGCAACCGGAGAATACCAGCGCATGGCCGACAATGGCGGCCTGGCTGTGGTGCGTGGGGTTGCCGTCACCGACGACGACCGGATGCGCCGTCGGGTGATCGAGGAGATCATGTGCCGCTTTGAGCTCTCCTTCGATGCCCTGCGCCAGGAATTCGGCACGGCTGTCGAGGAGATCGTCAGGGAGGCCCGTGCGTTCGCCCAGTCGAACCAGGACGACATCTGTCGTCTGGACGGTGATCGCTTCGTCGTCACGGAGGCCGGACGGCCATTCGCGCGCACGATTGCCGCCGTCTTCGACAGCTACCTCTCGAACGGCAAGGGGCGCCATTCCATTGCTGTTTAGGCAACACCTCAGGGGCAAATGTCGCGGTCGCGAAAAACGACCATTGGCATTTCCCTGTGTTTTCCCTATGTGGAACACAGAATTTGAGACATATGAGGTACTGGCGTGACCGCTACATTCGACAAAGTTGCAGACATCATCGCAGACACCAGCGAAATCGATCGCGAGACGATTACGCCTGAGAGCCACACGATTGATGACCTCGGCATCGACAGCCTCGATTTCCTCGACATCGTTTTCGCGATCGACAAGGAATTCGGCATCAAGATCCCGCTCGAGCAGTGGACGCAGGAAGTCAACGAAGGCAAGGTCTCGACCGAGGAATACTTCGTCCTGAAGAACCTCTGTGCCAAGATCGACGAGCTGAAGGCCGCCAAGGGCTGATCCGTCTCCAGAAGGGCGGATGTCTTCATGCTGCTTGAATATTTCCAGATGATTGACAAGGTCGAGAGCGTGGATCTCGGCCTTGGTCGTTTGAAGGCCCAGTCGGTCGTGCCGATGGAAAGCCCCGTTTTCGAGGGCCATTTCCCCGGCATGCCGCTTGTGCCCGGCGTTCTCCTGATCGAGACCATGGCGCAGGCCTCGGGCATGCTGTTGCTCGCGGTCAAGGATTTTTCCGCCATGCCCTTCCTGATGTCGGTCGATGGCGCCAAGATGCGCACTTTCGTCGAACCGGGCGCCGTCCTCGATATCGAGGCGGAGCTTGAGCATGACGGGTCGGGATTTGCCGTCACCAAGGCGAAGATCACCAGTGCCGGCAAGAAGGTCTGCGACGCCCAGCTGAAGCTGCGCACCGTGCCCTTTTCCGAGGTGCCGCTCGCGCCGATCGTGCGCAAACGTGCCGAGGAAGTCGGCCTGATCGCCGCCATGGCTGCCCAGGGCTAAAGGCCTCACAGCTGCGCTTTGGCGCAATCGCCTCTTGACCTTGGGGCCTTATTCGGGAAAACCCGCTTTTTAACGTCGGCCCTCATGCCGGCGAGAGGATTGCATATGGTCAAACAGCCGAATGATGTGGTGATCACCGGGATTGGCATTGTTACCTGCCATGGAACGGGCAAAGAGCCGCATATCGCCCTTCTGTCGTCTCCCAAAGCGCCCGAACCGGTGCTGGAGACGGAGAAGTTCAAGCCCTACGTCGTGCACCGCCTGCCTGAGATCGACTGGTCGGCCCAGATCGGGCGCAAGGACCAGCGACAGATGGAAAACTGGCAGCGCCTCGGCGTGTTCGCTGCGGGCCTCGCGCTCGACGATGCCGGCATGAAGGACGATGTCGAGGCCTGTGGCTCGATGGACCTGATCGTGGCGGCAGGCGGCGGCGAGCGTGACATTGCCGTCGACAGCCTGATCGTGGACGAGGCGCTGAAGCGCAATGACCGCGAACGGCTGCTGATCGAGAAGCTGACGACCGAACTTCGCCCGACACTTTTCCTCGCGCAGCTCTCCAATCTGCTCGCCGGCAACATCTCCATCGTGCACAAGGTGACGGGTTCGTCGCGCACCTTCATGGGTGAAGAATCCTCCGGTATTTCCGCCATCGAAACCGCCTTTGCCCGCATCAAGGCCGGCCAGTCGACCCATACGCTGGTCGGCGGAGCCTTCATTGCCGAGCGCGCCGACATCCTGCTCTTGGTCGAGGGTATCCGGGCCCACCAGACGGGGCCCTGGCAGCCGCTCTGGTCGCGTGATGGTGAGAACGGTGGCGGCATGATCCTGGGCACGGTCGGTGCCTTCCTGGTGCTCGAATCCCGTGAACATGCCGAAGCACGTGGCGCGCATGTCTATGCCGTCCTCGATGCCGTCGAAGGCGATCGCGGCAATCGCGACGAGGGCAAGCTTGAGAGCCGCCTTAATCGCATTGTGCCCGAGGCGTCGGCGCTTTCTGCAGACGATACGATCATCTTCTCCGGTGCGTCGGGCCTTGCCGAACTGACGCAACGTGAGAAGGCTTCCCTTGCGGAACGCTTCCCCGGCATGCCGGTGCGCGGCTTTGCCGGCTCGATCGGCCATTCGCTCGAAGCGCAGTTCCCGGCAGGTCTTGCGCTCGCAGCGCTTGCCATCGATTCCGGTGCGGTCGTGCCCGCCTTCGATGCCGCCCATGAGACCGCGCAAGCCACCGCCGCCCGGCATGCCATCGTGACGACCGTCGGTTACGTGCGGGGCGAAGGCCTCGCCGTGCTCTCGGCCGATGCGTGAAGAGGATCGATCGATGACTGACACCCGCTTCAAGGATCATCTCGGCCGCCCGATCGTCGCCGTCACCGGCATGGGCGTGATCACCTCGCTCGGCCAGGGGCTTGCAGACAACTGGGCGAAGCTCACATCAGGCCAGTCCGGTATCCATTACATCAAGCGCTTCGAGACCGAGGGCATGTCGACCCGGATCGGCGGCACGGTCGATTTCATCGCTGTGCCGGCCAATAATGCGGTCGAGCGTTCCTATGCGCTGGCGCGTGAAACCACCATCGAAGCGCTGGCTCAGGCCGGCCTCAATGGTGACTTCAATGGCCCGCTCTTCCTTGCCGCTCCGCCGGTGGAGCCGGAATGGCATGACCGCTTTGCGCTCGCCGAGCGCGCGCCACCGTCAACCGAACCGGGCGACGCGTATGTGCGCTTCCTCGCCGCGATGCGCGAAAAGCCGGATCCGGTCTTCCTCGAAGCCGTACAGTTCGGGTCGATCTCAGAGCGGCTGGCCGACAAGTTCGGCACGCGCGGCCTGCCGGTGACGCTGTCGACGGCCTGTGCCTCCGGTGCGACCGCCATCCAGCTCGGCGTCGAAGCGATCCGCCAGGGCCGCACTAACAGGGCACTGACCGTTGCCACCGATGGTTCGATCAGCCCGGAATCGGTGATCCGCTTCTCGCTGCTCTCGGCGCTGTCGACCCAGAACGATCCGCCGGAAAAGGCCTCGAAGCCATTCAGCAAGGAACGCGACGGTTTCGTCATTGCGGAAGGGGCGGCAACGCTCGTGCTGGAATCCCTGGAAGCGGCTGTCGCCCGTGGCGCCAAAGTGCTCGGTGTGATCAAGGGCTGCGGCGAAAAGGCCGACTATTTCCACCGCACCCGCTCGTCTCCGGACGGCGGGCCGGCGATTGCCACGATCAAGGCGGCACTGGCCGATGCGGGTCTGTCGGAAGATGCCATCGGCTATATCAACGCCCACGGCACCTCGACGCCGGAGAATGACAAGATGGAATATGGCGCGATGCTGTCGGTTTTCGGTGACCGGCTGAAGGACGGCATTCCCGCCTCATCGAACAAGTCGATGATCGGCCATACGCTGACGGCGGCCGGTGCCGTCGAGGCCGTCTTCTCCATCCAGACCATGCTGACCGGCACGTTGCCGCCGACGATCAACTACGCCAATGCCGATCCGTCGATCGTGCTCGACGTGGTGCCGAATGTGAAGAGGGAGGCCTCGGTTTCGGCCGTTCTCTCCAATTCCTTCGGTTTCGGCGGCCAGAATGCCAGCCTTGTCATGACGCGGGATCCGGCGTAATCCGCCCCGCATTCACCTTTTAGACCTGAACTGACGCCCGATGGGCGGGGATCCACCACATGCGCGCATTGCAACTCGTCGAAGACCGCAAGCTTGAAATCGTCGACCTGCCGGAGCCGGACGCTCCGGGTCCCGGCGAAGTGACGCTGCGCGTCAAGGCGGTGGCGCTCAACCACATCGACGTCTGGGGCTGGCGCGGCATGGCCTTTGCCAAGCGCAAGATGCCGCTCGTCATCGGGGCCGAAGCCTCTGGCGTTGTCGAGGCGATCGGGCCGGGCGTTGGCAATATCCTGCCGGGGCAGCTTGCCGCGATCTATGGCGCCCGCACCTGCGGTCTCTGCAAGCCCTGCCGCGAAGGGCGCGACAATCTCTGCGAAAACGTCTCAGGCGTGCACGGCTTCCATCTCGACGGCTTTGCCCAGGAAAAGATCAATCTGCCGGCCCGCCTGCTCGTTCCGGCCCCTCCGGGCGTCGACGCGATCGGTGCAGCCCTCGCTCCGGTCACCTTCGGCACCGTCGAGCATATGCTGTTCGACAACGCCAAGCTCGAGCCGGGTGAAACCATCCTCATCCATGCCGGCGGTTCCGGTATCGGTACGGCGGCCATCCAGCTTGCCAAGAAGATCGGCTGCACCGTGATCACCACCGTCGGCTCCGACGACAAGATCGAACCGGCCAAGGCGCTCGGTGCCGATCACGTCATCAACTATCGCACTGACCGCTTCGAAGGTGTCGTGCGCAAGATCACCAAGAAGAAGGGCGTCGACGTCGTCTTCGAACATGTCGGCAAGGACACCTTTGCCGCCTCCATGTTCTCGTTGAAACGCGGTGGGCGTCTGGTGACATGCGGTTCGACCTCGGGCGTGTCGACCGAGGTCAATCTGATGATGCTGTTCCAGCAGCAGCTGAAATTGCTCGGCTCCTTCGGCTGCCGCATGGAAAACATGGCTGACGCCATGCAGAAGATGGCGCGCGGTCTTGTGCATCCTGTCATCGACACGCAGGTCTCCTTCGACGATATCGACAAGGCGCTTTCCCGGATGGAAGGCCGCCAGGTGTTCGGCAAGATCATCCTGAAGATGGATTGATCCCGTGCGGATGTTCATCACCCGGATCGTGCTCTTTCTGCGCAAGGCCTATCACTGGACTGTTGCGCAGGCGGCTTTCGGGTTCTTGACCGCGCTCAAGGTGCTTCCGGCCGGTGCGGCGATCAATTTCGCCGACCGGCTGATGCGCTGGATCGGCCCGAAGACCAAGCGGCATCACCTGATGCAGGTCAATCTGCGCAACGCTTTTCCGGAAAAATCAGAGGAAGAGCGCGAGACAATCGCACTGGCGAGCTGGGGCCATATGGGGCGGCTCGTGGCGGAATACGTCTTTCTCGACCGTCTGTTCGATTTTGACCCGAAACGGCCGGGCGAGGGCAGGGTCGACGTCTCGGGCGTCGAGCAGTTCCTCGATCTCCGCGACAATCCTCGACCCTTCATCGTCTTTACCGGCCACACGGCAAATTTCGAGCTGCTGCCGGTCGCAGGCGCCGCTTTCGGCCTCTACGTCACTGTGCTGTTTCGTCCGCCGAACAATCCCTATGTCGCGGAGAAGGTGTTCAATTTCCGCAAGAAACGGATGGGCAAGCTTGTGCCTTCTCACGCCGGCTCCTCCTTTGCGCTGGCGCGCCAGCTGGAGCAGGGCGGGGGTGTCGGCGTGCTTGTCGACCAGAAATTCAAGAAGGGGGTCGAAACCCGTTTCTTCAACAATCCGGTTCGGACCAATCCGCTTCTTGCAAAGCTCGCCCGCCAGTTTGAATGTGAGGTCTATCCCGCGCGCTGCATCCGGCTTCCCGGCAACCGATTCCGCCTCGAAATCGAACCGGCCATCAGCCTGCCGCGCAATGCAAAGGGCCAGATCGACGTCAACGCGACGTCGCAGGTGCTCAACGACAAGGTCGAATCATGGGTGCGGGAGTTTCCGGAACAGTGGCTGTGGTACCACGACAGATGGGACATTAAGGGCAAGATTTAACCCCTCATTTTTGGCAGATATAAGCGTTTCATACGCAACATTTTTTGGGCTGGCCGTTTCACGGCACCTGCGGCGATTGAAGGTGATGCCACCTCATGTTACGGCACCGCACAGGAACTGTGTGACGGCGCGTCGATGTTTGTCACACTGATGCGTGAGGTGGTGGATGTCCATTGGCGAATTCCGAGATGTAAATCTGCGCCTGTTGTCAGACGCGGTGTCGGTGAAGAATCGTCAGTTGCAGCAGGCGATCCGGAACGGAAACGATGAGTTGGTCAGGGCGCTCGACCGTGAAATCGATCCTCTTCTGACGGAACTGATCAGTTACCGGGCGAGCCATACGGATGACATCTACCTGCAGATGCGTCTGGTGACGACATTCCTTCGGGAAGACGCGGACGACCGCGCCTGCGTGCTTCGCCATGCCTCCACGCTTTCCTTGCTGGTCGAACGCTATTTCGGACCGCGCCGCGGGCATGCCGCGACCGCAGTCTGGTCACCGGCCGCAATGGACGCGCCGGTTGCCGATGACGAAGAGATGCTGAACGAGACCATCCTCAACAATCTGCCCGAGCGGATTGCCGTGGTGACGCGCGACTACCGCTACCTCTTCGCCAATCCGCCGATGGCACAGATGCTGGGTGCCGCCCAGATGGATCTGATCGGGCAGAGTGTGTTCGAGGTTCGCCTTGAGCCCGAAGTCCGCGAACCCATGCGCGAGGCGCTGGATCTGGCGTTCTCCGGCCGAGTGGGGGCGCTCTCCGCCGTGTTCCGTTCTGCTATGGATGGCCGGATCGTGCTTCGCGCACGCTATAGTCCGTTGCGGGCAGCGCAGGGACTGGTCAGCGGCGCCGTGCTGACTTTCGGCGATGCAGCGCCGATGGTCGGTGATATCGCGGCCTGAGCCTGATCTGGGCAATCTGCCTGACACGGAAACCGGTCAGCGGACAGATGCCTTTGGCTACAGCATGCCTTCCTGGCCCACTCCCATCAGCAGATGTTCGCGTTCGAAGGCGATGTGGCGTCTCAGCCCTTCGAAGAAACCTCGCAGCATGTAGCCGACAGCCTCCATGTTGACGGCGGCGCCTGAGCCCAGCCGCAGCAGCGCGTCGGTCAGTTCCTCCGCAAAACACTCGTCTTCGCAATGTTCGAACTTCAGACGTTCGAGCGTCGTGGAGAGGTGGTCGTTGGCTTCCGGACGTGCCTGCAGGTGCGGGAAGAGCACCGTTTCCTCATAGTGGTGAATGCCCTTGATCAGGGGCCCCAGAGCCTTCGCTGCATAGATGCATTTCTGCCTGTTGACGCTCGCCGGCAGGGAGTCGGCGATGTCCTCGAGCTCCTGGCAGAGAGCGAGCTGCTCTTCATGGGCCCGGTAAAGCCAGTCGAGCGTGCGCTGCCCCGAATCGAGACGGGCATTTCCGGTCTTCGCCTCGGTCGGGCCGGCCGAATATGTGGTCGTGGTGGTGAGCATGTCCGATTTCTCCAACGGCGTACCGATCAGCAGCACGCCCGCACTCCTAGACACGCGTGCCGGGCCATTCCGCGATTGCTCCCGAACCTGGCCCGAGAGCCCGCAAACCCGGATGCGAAGCAGAAGGTCGCGAATTTTAGGAGAAGCCGCATTGACTTGGATCAAGGTGGTTTGCCCCTGCCGATGCGAATGGTGCAGTCGACGCGAGAGGATTCTCCTTCGGGAGCGGATACCTCGCGATGAGATCAGCAAGCCGTTGGGGGATTCCAACAATGAACTATACTGTCGAGACTTTGGTGATGGCGGTCCTCGCCTTCGCCGCGCTGCTCGGGGTGGCCTTCACCCATGACAGCCTTTTCGCAGCCCATATGTGGGTTGCCTTCTTCGTGCTCACCGCCGGCACGATCGTGATGCTTCGGCGGATGACGTTCGCACCGACCACGGCTGGCGCTTCCGCCAATGTGCAGGTGAAGGCGTCCCAGTCGGAGTATTTCGATGAAGTCGTCCGATACGGGGTTATCGCTACCGTGTTCTGGGGCGTTGTCGGTTTTCTCGTCGGCGTCGTCGTGGCGCTGCAGCTGGCTTTTCCCGATCTCAACATCGAGCCATTCCTGAATTTCGGCCGCCTGCGTCCGCTGCACACCTCGGCCGTCATCTTTGCCTTCGGCGGCAATGCCCTGATCGCCACGTCTTTCTATGTGGTCCAGCGCACCTCGCGTCAGCGCCTGTTCGGCGGTTCGCTCGGCTGGTTCGTGTTCTGGGGCTATCAGTTCTTCATCGTCATGGCTGCCACCGGCTACCTGCTGGGCATCACCCAGGGCCGTGAATATGCAGAGCCGGAATGGTATGTGGATCTCTGGCTGACCGTCGTCTGGGTCGCCTACCTGATCACCTTCATGGGCACGATCATGACCCGGAAGGAAAGCCATATCTATGTGGCCAACTGGTTCTATCTCGCCTTCATCGTCACCATCGCGATGCTGCATATCGTCAACAACCTGGCGATCCCGGTCTCGTTCCTCGGTGTGAAGAGCTACTCGGTCTTCTCCGGCGTGCAGGATGCGCTGACGCAGTGGTGGTACGGCCATAACGCCGTCGGCTTCTTCCTGACGGCAGGCTTCCTCGGCATGATGTACTACTTCGTGCCCAAGCAGGCCGGTCGCCCTGTTTATTCCTACCGCCTGTCGATCATCCACTTCTGGGCCCTGATCTTCATGTATATCTGGGCCGGTCCCCATCACCTGCACTATACGGCTCTGCCGGACTGGGCGCAGACGCTCGGGATGGTCTTCTCGATCATGCTTTGGATGCCCTCCTGGGGCGGCATGATCAACGGTCTGATGACGCTGTCTGGCGCCTGGGACAAGATCCGCACCGATCCGATCATCCGCATGATGGTTATCGCCATTGCCTTCTACGGCATGTCGACCTTCGAAGGCCCGATGATGTCGATCAAGGCCGTCAACTCGCTCAGCCACTATACCGAATGGACCATCGGTCACGTTCACTCGGGCGCACTCGGCTGGGTCGGCATGATCTCCTTCGGCGCGATCTACTACCTGACGCCGAAGCTCTGGAACCGCAACCGCCTCTACTCGCTGCGCCTGGTCAACTGGCACTTCTGGCTCGCCACGCTCGGTATCGTGGTCTATGCCGCCGTGCTCTGGGTTGCCGGTATCCAGCAGGGTCTGATGTGGCGCGAATATGATGCCCAGGGCTTCCTGGTCTACTCGTTCGCCGAATCGGTTGCCGCCATGTTCCCCTACTACGTCCTGCGCGCAGTCGGCGGTGGCATGTACCTGCTCGGCAGCCTGATCATGGCCTACAACATCCTGATGACCATCCTCGGCTATGAGCGCCAGGAAGCCCCGATCCCCGGATCGGTTGCTCCCGCCGCCCTGCAGCCGGCTGAATGAGGAGGGCTCCCATGTCCATTCTTGATAAACACGCAATCCTCGAGAAGAACACGAGCCTTCTCTTCCTCGGTTCGCTTCTGGTGGTCACCATCGGCGGCATCGTCGAGATCGCCCCGCTCTTCTATCTGGAGAACACCATCGAAAAGGTGGAGGGCATGCGTCCCTACTCGCCGCTCGAACTGGCCGGCCGCAACATCTACATCCGTGAAGGCTGCTATGTCTGTCACAGCCAGATGATCCGGCCGTTCAAGGACGAGGTCGAACGCTACGGACACTACTCGCTGGCTGCGGAGTCGATGTACGACCATCCGTTCCAGTGGGGCTCGAAGCGCACGGGCCCCGATCTCGCCCGTGTCGGCGACCGCTATTCGAACGAATGGCACGTCCAGCACCTGACCGAGCCGCGCGACGTCGTGCCGGAATCGATCATGCCGAGCTATTCCTACCTGAAGGAGACCCCGCTCAAGGTCACCAATGTCCAGATGGATCTGAAGGCAAACCGCATGGTCGGCGTGCCTTACTCGGATGAAATGGTCGAACTGGCGGCGGCCGATCTGGCCGCTCAGGCCGATCCGAATGCCGATACGTCGGGACTTCTGGCCCGCTATCCCAAGGCCAAGGTCGGCGACTTCGACGGCAACCCGGCCCAGCTCTCCGAAATGGATGCGCTGGTCGCCTATCTGCAGATGCTCGGCACGCTGGTGGACTTCTCCACCTATGACGACGCCACTGGCTACCGCTGAGGAGGGACCCATGGAAACCTATACCGCCATGCGTCACTTCGCAGACAGCTGGGGCCTGCTTGCGATGGCCCTGTTCTTCGCCGGCGTCGTTGTCTTCACACTCCGCCCCGGCGGCAAGAAGTCGGCCGACGACGCGGCCAGCATCCCTCTCAAGGAGGATTGAAAAATGGCAGACCAAAAACACATCGACGAGATCAGTGGCGTCGAAACCACCGGCCATGAATGGGATGGCATTCGCGAACTCAACAATCCGATGCCGCGCTGGTGGGTCTATACCTTCTACGCGACCATTCTCTGGGCGATCGCCTATACGGTGTTCTACCCGGCCTGGCCGCTTCTGACCGGCAATACCAAGGGGCTGCTCGGTTATTCCAGCCGCGCCGAGGTGGCACAGGAACTGGCGGCTGCCAAGACGTCGCAGATGGTCTATCTGGACAAGATCGCAGCGCTGCCACTCGACCAGATCGTTGCTGACAAGGAGCTCAACCAGTTCGCCATTGCCGGCGGTGCCGCCGCCTTCAAGGTCAACTGCGCGCCTTGCCACGGCTCGGGTGCCGCCGGTGGTCCCGGCTATCCGAACCTCAACGATGACGACTGGCTCTGGGGTGGGGATCTCGAATCGATCCACACCACGATCGCCCACGGCATTCGTTACGATGGCGATCCCGACACCCGCGTCTCGGAAATGCCGGCCTTCGGCGAAATCCTCGACGCCGAGCAGGTCAAGCAGGTTGCCGCCTATGTCATCAGCCTCACCGGCACGCCGAGCGATGCCGCCCTGGTCGAACCGGGCAAGACGGTGTTCGCGGAAAACTGCGCCTCCTGCCACGGCGAAGACGCCAAGGGCGGACGGGACTTCGGTGCGCCTAACCTCGCTGACGCCATCTGGCTGAAGGTCGATGGTGAAGCCGGAATTGCTGCCCAGGTGCGCCAGCCGCGCCACGGGGTAATGCCGGCCTGGACCGCGCGTCTGGGGGATAGCACGGTCAAGCAGCTGACCGTTTACGTCCATTCGCTGGGCGGCGGCGAATAAGCCTGGACGGGATCAAACACTGCGGGCCGCATCCTCGATGCGGCCCGTCTTCGTTTATTGATATCGATAATCCTATGTATTGCGACGCTTCGCCGCTGCTTGACTTAAGTCAAGGCGGGGTGGCGGGCGAGGTGGGACAAGGCGAACATCAGAAGAGGGTTCTCCTGCCATGAACATGCATGCCGATCAGAACAAGGCCGTCGATCCGGTCGACGTCGAAAGACACGAGGCCGAGGCGGTCATGTCCGCCAAGACCCGCCGCCCGCTCTACGAAGCGCGCAAGAAGATCTTTCCCAAACGGGCCAATGGGCAGTTCCGGCAGTTCAAGTGGATCGTCATGGCGATCACCCTCGGGATCTACTACCTGACGCCCTGGCTGCGCTGGGACCGTGGTCCCTATGCGCCGGACCAGGCCGTGCTGATCGATATCGCTCATCGGCGCTTCTATTTCTTCTTCATCGAGATCTGGCCGCAGGAATTCATCTATGTTGCCGGCCTGCTCGTCATGGCGGGTTTCGGCCTCTTCCTGATTACCTCGGCGGTCGGCCGCGCCTGGTGTGGCTATACCTGTCCGCAGACCGTGTGGGTCGATCTGTTCCTGGTCGTCGAGCGTTTCATTGAAGGCGACCGCAATGCCCGCATCAAGCTCGAAGGCGCAACCTGGACCTTTGACAAGATCTGGAAGCGGGTGACGAAACATGTGGCCTGGATTGCCATCGGCGTCGCGACTGGTGGTGCATGGATCTTCTATTTTGCGGACGCGCCGTCTCTTGCCGTCGAGTTCTTCACCGGCCAGGCCGATCCGGTCGCCTATATCACCGTCGCGATCCTGACTGCCACGACCTATGTCTTCGGCGGGCTGATGCGCGAGCAGGTCTGCATCTACATGTGCCCCTGGCCGCGCATCCAGGCCGCCATGCTCGACGAGAAGTCGCTGGTCGTGACCTATAACGACTGGCGCGGCGAGCCGCGCACGCGGCATGCCAAGAAAGCGATTGCGGCCGGCGAAGCGGTCGGCGATTGCGTTGACTGCAATGCCTGTGTCGTCGTCTGTCCGATGGGTATCGACATCCGCGATGGGCAGCAGCTCGAATGCATCACCTGCGCGCTCTGCATCGATGCCTGCGACGGCGTCATGGACAAGATCGGTAAGCCGCGCGGCCTGATCGCCTATGCCACGCTCGAAGAGTATCAGGCAAACATGGCGCTTGCCACCAACGACAACACCACGTCGGTTCAGCCGGCCAATGTCCGCAATGCCGACGGCTCGTTCTCCGACAAGATCCGCCACTTCGACTGGCGCGTGATCTTCCGCGCGCGTACACTGCTCTACATGGGCGTGTGGAGCGCGGTCGGCATCGGCCTTCTGATCTCCCTGGTCGGCCGGGATCGGCTCGAACTCAACGTCCTGCACGATCGCAATCCGCAATTCGTGCTCGAATCGGACGGATCGATCCGCAACGGCTACACGGTGCGCATCCTCAACATGATCGCCACGCCGCGCGAGATCGAAGTGTCGCTCGACAGCCTGCCGGAGGCGGTCATGAAGATCAACGGCGTCAACGAGCCGCCGGCCCGCACCTTCACCGTTTCCGTCGAACCGGATGAAGCCACAACGCTCAAGGTTTTCGTCACGTTGCCGGCCGCCTACGTCAAGACCGCGACCCAGGAGGTCACCTTCGTGGCGAAGGACAAGGACAGCACCGAGCAGGACACCTATTCCGCCATCTTCAATGCCCCGGGAGCCAAGAAATGACCGCCAGAACCGCCAAGCCGTTCACCTTCACCGGCCGCCATATGCTGGCCGTCATGGTCGCCTTCTTCGGCGTGATCATCGCAGTCAACGTGACCATGGCCTATCTCGCAACGTCGACCTGGAGCGGGCTCGTGGTCCAGAACACCTATGTCGCGAGCCAGCAGTTCAACGGCAAGACCGAAGCCATCCGCCAGATGCTGGCAACGGGCATCAACGGTGAACTCGCCGTCAAGCGCGATGGCATCCGTTATCACCTGACGCTCCCGGGCAATGTGCCTGTCGTGGCCGACAGCGTGATCGCGCATTTCAAGCGCCCTGTCGGCGAACACCAGGATTTCGAGCAGGTGCTGACACCCGCCGGCGATGGCGTCTATCTCGCAGACCGCGACATTCTTGCCGGCAGCTGGATCGTCGAGATCAAGGCCGAGAAGGACGGAAAGCTGATCATGCACGAAGCCCACCGGATTGCCGTTTCGGGAGAATGACGATGAGTTGCTGTGCAGCCGGATCGGAAGGGGCGCTCGATATCGAGCGGGCAGGGCATGCGCTGCCCTCCGCCGAAGAATTGAAACTGTCGAGCCGCTCGGTCGGACCGGGCCTCTGGCAGGTCGATCTCAGTGTGCCGGCCGTTCATTGCGGCACCTGCATCACGACGGTCGAGCACGCCCTGAAAGCCCTGCCGCAGGTCGAGCGTGCCAGGGTCAACCTGTCGACCAAACGCGTCTCTGTGGTTTGGAAGGAAAGCGTCGACGGGGTGGAAACCGATCCGGTCTCGCTGCCACGCGCCATTGCCTCCACCGGCTACGAATCGCATCTGTTCACCGCAGCCGAGGAGGCTTCCGATTCCCTGCGCAATCAGTTGATCCGGGCGGTGGCCGTCTCCGGCTTTGCGGCGACCAATATCATGTTGCTCTCCGTCTCGGTCTGGTCGGGCGCGGATGCCTCGACCCGCGACATGTTCCACTGGATCTCGGCGATGATTGCCGCACCGGCGCTGATCTATGCCGGCCGGTTCTTTTACCAGTCCGCCTGGAGCGCGGTGAAACACGGTCGCACCAACATGGATGTGCCGATTGCGATCGGCATCACGCTCTCCTATGCCGCCTCCCTGTGGGAGACCGTGCACCACGGTGAGCACGCCTATTTCGATGCCACGGCCTCGCTCCTCTTCTTCCTGTTGATCGGCCGCACGCTCGACCACGTCATGCGCGACCGGGCCCGCTCGGCCATTTCGGGCCTCGCGCGCCTGAGCCCGCGCGGAGCCATGGTGATCGGTGAGTTTGGCGTGCAGGATTACCGCGCCGTCGAGGATATCAGGATTGGCGACCGGATTGCGATTGCGGCCGGTGACCGGATACCCGTCGATGGGATCGTCATTTCAGGTGAAAGCGACCTCGATGTCTCGATCGTCAACGGCGAAAGCGCGCCTCAGTCCGTGCGCCCTGGATGCGCCGTGCAGGCGGGCACACTCAGCCTCACCGGGTCGCTGACGATTTCGGCAACCGCGACCGTCACCAATTCCTTCCTGGCCGAGATTATCCATCTGATGGAGGCGGCCGAAGGGGGAAGGGCGCGTTATCGGCGCATCGCCGACCGCGCCGCCCAGTTCTATTCGCCTGCCGTGCATCTGCTCGCCATCACGTCCTTCGTCACCTGGGGTCTCTACGACGGCGATTGGAAACATGCGATGATGGTTGCGATTGCCGTCCTGATCATCACTTGCCCCTGTGCGCTGGGTCTTGCCGTGCCTGTGGTCCAGGTCGTGGCCGCCGGGCGGCTGTTCAAGGCGGGCATCATGGTCAAGGACGGTTCGGCCATGGAGCGGCTGGCGCAAGTCGATGCAATCGCCTTCGACAAGACCGGTACGCTGACGCTTGGGCGCCCGCGTCTGGTGGAGGGGCCAGCGGTCTCGGCGGACGCCTTTGCTACCGCTGCAGGGCTTGCCGCGCATTCCCGCCATCCCCTGTCGCGGGCGCTGTGGAACGCCTATACGCTCCAGCCGCGCAGCTTCGACGGTGTGCGTGAGGTGCCAGGGGCCGGGGTTGAAGCCGTCACCTCTGAAGGCGTCTGGCGGCTTGGCCATCGTGCCTTTGCCTGCGGCGAGGCCAGGACCGATCTGGTTGCCAAGCCATATTCCGAAGTCGTCTTGTCACGAGATGGTGCCGAAATCGCGACGTTCCACTTCGAGGACATCCTGCGCCCGCGCGCCCAGCACTCAATTGCTCAGCTGAAGGCATCCGGGTTCCGGCTCGGCATCCTCTCGGGCGACCGGGCAGTCGTGGTTGCCAAGATTGCCCGCGAACTCGGGATCGACAGCTGGCGTTCGGGTCTCAATCCGCGTCAGAAGGCCGAGGCCTGTGCGGAGGCCGCAGCCGAAGGTCGAAAGCTTCTGATGGTCGGCGACGGCATCAACGATGCGCCAGCGCTCGCGGCAGCCCATGTGTCCATGGCCCCTGCCACCGCCGCCGACGTCGGGCGCCAGGCGGCCGACTTCGTCTTCATGCGCGACGGGCTCGACGCCGTTCCCTTTGCCATCGAGGCGTCGCGTCGCGCCGGTCGCCTGATCCGGGAAAATTTTGCGCTCGCCATCGGTTACAACGTGATTGCCGTTCCGATCGCATTGCTCGGCTATGCCACCCCGTTGATCGCCGCGGTCGCGATGTCGACGTCGTCGATCATCGTTGTTGCCAATGCGCTCAGGCTCAACAGTCTGGCGCTCGATGAGCCGCAGTCAGATATCGGAGACGGCGAGCAAAGTCGTGCCGCCGCCGCCATAGGCCCGAGGCTTGCCGCATGAACATGTTGATCTTCCTCATTCCGATCGCGCTCTTTTTGGGCGGTCTCGGCCTCTTCGCGTTTCTCTGGTCGTTGAAGAGCGGCCAGTATGACGATCTCGACGGTGCCGCCTGGCGGGTCATCACCGAGGACGAGGACCATCCTGCCGGGTGATACGGTCTGTTTACCGCCTGATCAAGAAATGCTCTTGCCGCCCCGCATTCATGATGCGACAAAGCGCCTTCTAATCGATTTGAATGCGGAGGTCGCGTTATGCAGCAGGCGGAAATCGGACTGATCGGACTGGGTGTCATGGGCTCCAATCTGGCGCTCAACATTGCCGAAAAAGGCAATCGGATTGCGGTCTTCAACCGGACTCCCGCCCGCACGGACGAATTCCTCGGCGAAGCCGGCGATCTTGCGGACCGCATCATTGGCTGCCACACGATCGAAGAATTCGTCGCGGCCATTCGCCCGCCTCGGCCGATCATCATCATGATCAAGGCCGGTGAGGCCGTTGACCAGCAGATGGCGGCCCTGATGCCGCATCTCGCCCAGAACGACATCATGATCGATGCCGGCAATGCCAATTTCCGCGACACCGTCGCCCGCTTCGAAAAGCTTGCCGGAACCGGCTTCACCTTCATCGGCATGGGCGTGTCCGGCGGCGAAGAAGGTGCCCGCCACGGCCCGTCGATCATGGTCGGCGGCACCGAGGAGAGCTGGAAGCGCGTTGAACCGGTGCTGACCTCGATCGCCGCCAAGTTCAATGGCGACCCTTGCGTCGCCTGGCTCGGCACCGATGGCGCCGGTCACTTCGTCAAGACGATCCACAACGGCATCGAATATGCCGACATGCAGATGATCGCCGAAGTCTACGGCATCCTGCGTGACGGGTTGAATCTGTCGGCCCAGGAGATCGGCGAGATCTTCGGCCAGTGGAACAAGGGGCGCCTCAATTCCTACCTGATCGAGATCACCGAAAAGGTGCTGAAGGCCACCGATCCGGAAACCGGCAAGCCCATGGTCGATATCATCGTCGATGCCGCCGGTCAGAAGGGTACCGGCAAGTGGTCGGCGATCGAGGCGCAGAACCTGGCGGTGGCCGCCAGCGGCATCGAAGCTGCCGTTGCCGGCCGTGTCCTGTCGTCGCTGCGCGAAGAGCGCATGGCCGCTGAAAAACTCTTCGGGCTGCCGGCGCTTGCCGAGGCGCCTGAGGACAAGGCGGCCTTCATCGCTGACCTCGAAAACGCGCTGCTCGCCGCCAAGCTCGCCGCCTATGCGCAGGGCTTTGCCGTGATGTCGGCCGCGTCCGCCGAGTTCAACTGGTCGCTGCCGATGCCGACGATCGCCCGCATCTGGCGCGCCGGCTGCATCATTCGCTCGCAGTTCCTCGACGAGATCACCTCGGCCTTCACCAAGGACCCGAATGTACCCAACCTCGTCGTGACGCCGGCCTTCGCCGCCATGGTCAAGGAAACCGACGGCGCGCTTCGTCGCGTCGTTGCCCATGCCGCGCTTTCCGGCCTGCCGGTTCCGGCGATCGCGTCCGCGCTCTCCTACTTCGACACCTATCGTCGTGGCCGGGGCACGGCGAACCTCATCCAGGCGCAGCGTGACTTCTTCGGCGCCCATGGGTTCGATCGTCTCGATGGCAAGGACATTCACCACGGTCCCTGGGCCGGTCAGTTCTGATCCAATATCGATCACATGTGATTCGCGGCCCGTCCCCTCAGGGGCGGGCTTTTTTGCTTGCGATACTACCGAACACAGTGCGCAGCGGGTGCGAATTGGTGCAGCACGTTGTGCGTGCAGCGGAAAATAGCGGGAAGAAGCTGCTCTGGCTCAAATCCTAACGATCGCATTGATCAGTGGTTAAGAACTGCGCCCTAGCGTTGTCGTGCGGTTAATGTCGTCGCACGCAATCGAGGCTTTCTCTATGTCATTTTTAAACATCCCGAGCATCATGTTCAGCGGTTTCGTGGTGCAGGCGGTGATGAGTTTTCTTTTCTGGCGCAACTGGCGCACGGAGCCGCAGCGCCAGGAGTTCCTGGTCTGGTCGGCCTCCTGCGGCAGTGCGGCGATCGGCCTGCTGCTCATGGCATTTTATGCCGGTAGCTATAGCCTTGGCAGCGTCACCATCGGGCCGGGGCTCGTGCTGATGGGGCTTGCGCTGGCGTGGCAGGGGCTCCGTCGTTTCGATCATCGTTCGGTTGACCTCAATCTTGCTTCCGCCGGCCCGCTCCTGTGGATGGCGCTGACGACGATTGTGCCGATTTTTCAAGAAGATATTGCGGCGCGCCTGGCCCTGTCCGGCGTGCTGACGGCGGCCTATGCAGGTCTGGTCGTCTACGAGCATCGGCTGTCGGTGCGCGAAGAGCATCTGCCGGCCCGCCGTATGATCATGATGTGGTTTGCCGCGCATGGTGCGGTGGCGCTGCTTGCGGTTCCGGCCGCCCTGATCTGGCCTGTGGCGGGCGAGGGCAACCCGACCCTCTCGCAACCGATCTGGTACGGTTTGTTTGCAGTGGAACTGCTGCTGCATGGCGTCATTGCCGGTATTGCCGCCTATCTTCTCATCAAGGAGAGGCTGCAACTCGAAAGCCGCTGGGCCGCGTCGACGGACACGCTGACGGGCCTCGTCAATCGCGGGACGTTTCTCGAAATGCTGCAGACCCTGTCCGTCAAGGTTCGCGGCGAGGGAGCCTTCCTCTATGTCGACGTTGACCACGTCAAGCGGATCAACGATCGTTTTGGCCACTCCGGCGGCGATCACGTTCTGAAGACTTGCGCCGATCTCATTGCGCGGGAACTGCCGCAACACGCGCTTCTCGGCCGTCTCGCCGGTGCGGAATTTGCGGCCTATATCCCGTTCTGCGATCTGGAAAAGGCGGAAGCGCTCGGCCATGTGATCTGCGAGAGCGTCGCGCAGCAGATCTTCACGCTCGGCGATGCCCTCGTCAGCGTCACGGTCAGTGTCGGCGTTGCTCATGGCGCGATGCAGGTGACGCCGGACGAGTTGCTGAAGCGTGCCGATGCGGCCCTGCATTCGGCCAAGGTCAACGGCCGCAATGCCGTCGTCGTCTGGCACGAGGGTGACCGCCCGTCCTATGCATGAGAGGGAGCGGGCAGGGGATCCTCCCTGCCGCTTTCGTGTCAGCCGCCCGCAGGCAGCCGCATCAGTCCCAGCGTGGCTCGCTGATGCTCTGTAACAGCTGTGGTTCCACACCGTCGATGCGGGCGATGACCGCCTTGGCGAGTTCGCGACCGGCCTGGCGGACATCCTCGTGAACGGTAATGATTTCTGGTCGGATCCATTTGAGGATCGGCGTGCTCTGTTTGGCGACCAGGTCGAGGTCGCGGCCGATCCGCAGTCCGGCCGCTTCGATCCCGGCATTGGCGGCAATGGCACTGCTGCCGGATGACGAGATGATCCCGTCGGGCGCGTCCGGTCCGCTCATCAGGTCCTGAACCCGTGCGCGGATCTGGTCGAGTGGCGCATCGATATTGATGTGCAGCGGCACTTCATCAGCGCCAAAGGCCTTCAGGCCACGCATGAAGCCAGTGAATGTGTGCTCGTAATAGGTCAGCTTGCTCGGCGGCGGCAGAAGCGCGATCCGGCGGCGGCCCTTGTTCACGAGGCGCTCGACCGCGGTGTAGGCGAATGCCTCGTTGTCGAAGTCGTGATAGGGGTGAGCCTCGCGCGTGTTGGTCCGCCCATGGGTGGCGAACGGCATGTTCTGCTCCATCAGCAGCTGCACCCGCGCGTCGTCGGGTTCGGTGCGCGAGATGATCACGCCGTCGGCGGACCCGGTCTCCAGGATGTACCGCACCGGCAACATCGGATCCTTGGTGTGGGCATGGGGTGTGACCACGATGTGGTAAGGCGTGCCGGACAGGACTTCCGAGATGCCGACCACCATCTGGTTGGAAAAGCCCAGGATCTCCTCGTCGATGCCGAGAACCAGCGCGATGACATTGGTCTTGCCGGTGCGCAGGCGCACGCCAGCGCGGTTCGGCTGATAGCCCAGCTGTCGGGCAACCATGCGCACGCGTTCTTTCGTTTCCGCGCCGATGTCGGGCGCATCCTTGAGCGCACGTGACACGGTCGTTATCCCGAGACCGGTCATGAAGGCGATCGTCTTCAGCGTCGGCCGTTCCTTCGGCGTCGCTGACCGATCCGTGAAGCCGTTGCCCTGATGTTCTGTCATCGTGTTCCCGCCACTCGCATAAGCCACGCTTATAATTGGCTTTTCTCCGACTGCAAACCCGCCGTCCCGAAGCTCCTCCCGATCGGGCAGGGGAAAAATCTGAAACGATACAGTCGTTTTGTCGAGCCTTTTCTTATGTTGCGCTGCGAACCTGTTCAACCAGAGGTGTGATCTCAATCACCTGTCCAAGGGCATCGGGTTGGGGAATCGCGTTCTGCTGTTATGCAGCATATTTTTCCGATTTTACGGCTAATTGCTTCTGATAAATGTGAAAAAATTCCATTGCACTGCAGCATTGCTGACTCTTTTCACGCCGTGCCTTCACGAAGTCCGACGGGCTTGAAGAAGGGTGCGCGGCGGCTAAAGATTTTTTTATCCGTTGCACGGTTGCGCTCCAAAAATCTTTGACATAAGTTTTTCCGGCAACGTTTCAGTGAGGGAGGAGACTCATGAATTACCGTAGCTTCGCGGCAGCTTTGGCCGCAACCGTCGTCATGCCGTTCGCAGCGGCGCAGGCAACCGATCTCGAAGTCACGCATTGGTGGACGTCCGGCGGCGAAGCCGCAGCTGTCGCCGAGCTCGCAAAGGCTTTCGACGCCACTGGCAACAAGTGGGTCGACGGCGCCATTGCCGGTTCCGGCGGCACCGCACGTCCGATCATGATCAGCCGCATCACCGGTGGCGATCCGATGGGCGCCACCCAGTTCAACCACGGCCGTCAGGCCGAAGAGCTGGTGGAAGCAGGCTTGATGAAAGACCTGACCGCCGTCGCCGAGAAGGAGAAATGGAAAGAGATCATCAAGCCGGCGAGCCTGCTCGACAGCTGCACGATCGACGGCAAGATCTACTGCGCCCCGGTCAACATCCATTCCTGGCAGTGGCTGTGGCTTTCGAACCCGGCCTTTGAAAAGGCTGGCGTGCCCGTGCCGAAGAACTGGGACGAATTCGTCGCAGCCGCTCCGGCTCTCGAGAAGGCCGGCATCATTCCGCTTGCCGTCGGTGGCCAGCCCTGGCAGTCCGCCGGTGCGTTTGATGTGCTGATGGTCGCCATCGCCGGGAAGGATACCTTCTACAAGGTGTTCAAGGACAAGGATGCCGACGCCGCAGCCGGCCCCGAAATCGCCAAGGTCTTCAAGGCGGCCGACGATGCCCGCAAGATGGCCAAGGGCTCGAACGTGCAGGACTGGAACCAGGCCACCAACCTCGTGATCACCGGCAAGGCTGCCGGCCAGATCATGGGTGACTGGGCGCAGGGTGAATTCGCGCTCGCCGGCCAGACTGCCGGCAAGGACTACACCTGCCTGCCAGGCCTCGGTGTGAACGAGATCATCTCGACCGGTGGTGATGCCTTCTATTTCCCCGTCCTGAAGGACGAGGCAAAGTCGGCCGCACAGGACGTTCTCGCCGCCACGCTTCTGGCGCCGGCAACGCAGGTCGCCTTCAACCTGAAGAAGGGTTCGCTTCCGGTTCGTGGCGACGTCGATCTGGCGGCTGCCAATGACTGCATGAAGAAGGGGCTCGACATCCTCGCCAAGGGGAACGTGATCGAGGGAACGGACCAGCTGCTCTCGGCCGACAGCCAGAAGCAGAAGGAAGACCTGTTCTCCGAGTTCTTCGCCAATACGTCCATGACCGTCGAGGATGCGCAGAAGCGCTTCGTCGACATCATCGCTTCCGCCGACTGATCGCGGGTGATGTGACCGGCCAGGGGTGACCCTGGCCGGTCATTGGCCATTATCGACCGGGTGGGGCGCTAAAGCCCGTCCGCCGGCTGTGTGCGGGATGCGTGTGCGTGTCAGCGTGACGGCCTTGGTGCGATCGCCCGTGTCCAGGACGAGGAGGACTGACCCATGGCGAGCACGTCGCATGCCGGTCGACCCAGCAAATTGTTTCGCAATCTCAATGCCAAGATTGCTTCCATTCCGATGGTTCTGACCGCGCTGGTCATTTTCCTCGGAGGTACCATCTGGACGGTGGTTTATTCCTTCACCAATTCGAAGCTCCTGCCGCGGCTGAAGTTCGTCGGCTTCGATCAGTATGATCGTCTCTGGGATGCCCCTCGCTGGGTCATGTCGATCCAGAATCTGGCGATCTACGGCATTCTGTCGCTGATCTTCAGTCTGGTGATCGGCTTCGTGCTCGCCGCCCTGATGGACCAGAAGATCCGCTTCGAGAATGCGTTCCGCACGATCTTCCTCTATCCCTTTGCGCTCTCCTTCATCGTCACCGGCCTCGTCTGGCAATGGATCCTCAACCCGGATTTCGGGGTGCAGTCGATCGTCCGGTCGCTGGGCTGGGAGACCTTCACCTTCAATCCGCTCTATAATTCCGACATCGTCATCTACGGCATCCTGATCGCCGGGCTGTGGCAGGGCACGGGTCTCGTGATGTGTCTGCTGCTCGCAGGTCTGCGCGGTATCGACGAGGATATCTGGAAGGCCGCGCGCGTCGACGGCATCCCGATGTGGAAAACCTATCTGTTCATCATCATTCCGATGATGCGGCCGGTCTTCATCACGACCCTCGTCATCATCACCTCGGGCATTGTCCGCCTCTATGACCTCGTCGTCGCTCAGACCAGTGGCGGCCCTGGCATCGCCTCCGAAGTGCCGGCAAAGTACGTCTACGACTACATGTTCCAGGCGCAGAACCTCGGCCAGGGCTTCGCCGCCTCCACCATGATGCTGCTGACGGTTGCCATCGTCATCATCCCCTGGGCCTATCTCGAATTCGGAGGAAAGAAGCGTGGCTAATCCCGGTTCCCTCAACACCGCCGCCGCCGGTTTCGATGCCGTTTCCGATCGCATGGGCACAGGTCCGCGTGGCGCCAAGCCGAAGCGCACCTTTTCCGGGCGCAACATCATGCTCTACGGATCCCTGATCTTCTTTGCGATCTACTATCTGATCCCGCTCTACGTGATGATCGTGACCTCGCTGAAGGGCATGCCGGAAATCCGCCTCGGCAATATCTTCTCGCCGCCCGTCGAAATCACCTTCGAGCCCTGGGTCAAGGCCTGGGCCACCGCCTGCACCGGCCTCAATTGCGATGGCCTGTCGCGTGGCTTCTGGAACTCGGTGCGCATCACCGTGCCCTCGACGCTGATCTCGATCCTGATCGCCTCGGTCAATGGTTATGCGCTCGCCAACTGGCGCTTCAAGGGGGCCGAACTCTTCTTCACCATCCTGATCATCGGCGCCTTCATTCCCTATCAGGTGATGATCTACCCGATCGTCATCGTGCTGCGCGAACTCGGCATCTACGGCACCCTGACCGGCCTTGTCATCGTGCACACTATCTTCGGCATGCCGATCCTGACGCTGCTCTTCCGCAACTACTTCACCTCGCTGCCGGAAGAGCTTTTCAAGGCAGCCCGCATCGACGGGGCAGGGTTCTGGCAGATTTACCTCCGGATCATGCTTCCGATGTCGCTGCCGATCTTCGTCGTCGCGATGATCCTGCAGATCACCGGGATCTGGAACGACTTCCTGTTCGGCGTCGTCTTCACCAGGCCCGAATATTACCCGATGACGGTGCAGCTCAACAATATCGTCAACTCGGTTCAGGGCGTGAAGGAATACAACGTCAACATGGCCGCAACGTTGCTCACCGGCGCCGTGCCGCTCATCGTCTACTTCATTTCCGGACGCCTGTTCGTCCGGGGCATCGCCGCCGGCGCAGTCAAGGGTTAAGCTCATGTCGCACAGTGTATCGATCAAGGACCTCTCGTTGAGCTTCGGCGCCGTCAAGGTGCTGGAAAACCTCAATCTCGACATTGCCGAAGGGGAGTTTCTCGTCCTGCTCGGCTCGTCCGGCTGCGGCAAGTCCACGCTTCTCAACTGCATTGCCGGTCTGCTGGAGCCGACAGACGGACAGATCTTCATCAAGGGCAAGAACGTCACCTGGGAAGAGCCCAAGGACCGCGGCATCGGCATGGTCTTCCAGTCCTATGCGCTTTACCCGCAGATGACGGTTAAGAAGAACCTGTCCTTCGGCCTGCAGGTCGCCAAGATGCCGAAGGACGAAATCGAAAAGCGTGTGCAGCGCGCCGCCGACATCCTGCAGATTGGTCCGCTGCTCGACCGCAAGCCCTCGGCGCTCTCGGGTGGCCAGCGCCAGCGCGTCGCGATCGGCCGTGCGCTGGTCCGTGACGTCGATGTCTTCCTGTTCGACGAGCCGCTGTCCAACCTCGATGCCAAACTGCGCTCGGAGTTGCGCGTCGAAATCAAGCGCTTGCATCACAACCTCAAGAACACGATGATCTACGTCACCCATGACCAGATCGAGGCGCTGACGCTGGCCGATCGCATCGCCATCATGAAAAGCGGCGTCATCCAGCAGCTGGCCGATCCGGGCACGATCTACAACCGACCCAACAACCTCTTTGTCGCCGGCTTTATCGGCTCACCTTCGATGAACTTCCTGCATGGCGAACTGATCAACGAAGGCGGACAGGTGTATTTCCGCACCCATGACGTGCTGTTCTCGTTGAACGGTTATGTCTCGGAAGAGCCGCTGGTCGGCGGACGCAAGGTCATCCTGGGTGTCCGGCCGGAGCATATCAGGGTCGATGAGGAAAACGGCATCACCGAGCTTCACGAGGCGACCGTCGATATCGAAGAGCCGATGGGCGCCGACAACCTGCTCTGGCTCAAACATGCCGGTCATACGCTGTCCGTGCGGATTGGCGGGACCCGCCGCTACGCGCCTGGCGCCAAGGTTCGCCTCGGCTTCGACATGAGCGTGGCCTCGCTGTTCGACGCCAAGACCGAAGAGCGCATCTGACGATCTCCCCACGTCCCGGCCTTGGCCGGGGCGTCTTTTTCTTCTGCAAGGACGACTGGAATGGACTCGACGGCAAGCGGCGGCCTCATCAATCTTCACGGCGAATGGCAGCTTTCGTCTGCGGATGGCGAACACGGAGTGGCCATGGCCGTTCCCGGCGACGTGCATTCGGCGCTCGCGGCGGCCGGCGTCATTCCCGATCCCTATTTCGGACGCAACGAGGATGTCGTTCAATGGGTTGCCGAGCGTGAGTGGTCGCTGGAGCGCCGGTTTGCGCTGTCGGACGTCTCCGGTGACTGGTATCTCGACATCGACTATCTCGACACGGTCGCCGTCGTCTTCGTCAACGACGTGCCGGTGCTGTCTGCCGACAATTGTTTCCGCCGTTATCGCCCCGATGTAACCCAGGCCTTGCTGCCGGGTGAAAACACGATCCGCATCCACTTTCATTCCAACATCACGGCCGGGGCCGAGCGCCAGGCGCGGCAGCCCTTCTACATCCCCTATTCGACCGGCAATTGCCCGATCCCGAACGGCAATATGTTGCGCAAGCCGCAATGCCATTTCGGCTGGGACTGGAACATCGCCATCGCTCCCTTCGGTGTCTATGGCACGCTGTCGCTGAAGAAACTCGACCCGGCGCGTATCGAGCATGTGGAGAGCGAGCAGGTTCATCATGCCGATGGCCACGTGGAGCTCAAAGTTACCGCTACCATCTATGCGGCAGAGCCCGCCGTCGTGGCCGTGCATTTTGCTCTCGATGACGAGCGCGTGCGCCTCGATGTCGGCATTTCGGCCGGTGAGACCAAGGTGGTGCATGTTTTCGAAATCGAAAACCCGCGTCTCTGGTGGCCATTGGGCTCCGGCGAACAGGCGCTGTACACGCTGACTGTCGACCTGCCGGGCGAAACTGTCACGCGCCAGATCGGACTGCGCACCGTCGAACTTCTGACCGATCCGGATGAAGCGGGCAGCCGCTTCGCGCTCAAGGTCAATGGTCGCGAGATCTTCTGCCGCGGCGCCAACTGGATCCCGGCCGATGCGCTGTTTTCGCGTTCGTCCGAGGAGAAGACCACCGACCTCCTGAACTCGGCCGTCGCCGCGCATATGAATATGATCCGCATCTGGGGCGGTGGCTTCTACGAGGCCGACTGGTTCTACGATCTCTGCGACCGGCTCGGCCTGATGGTCTGGCAGGACTTCATGTTCGCCTGCAATCTCTACCCTTGCACCGAGGACTTCCTCGACAATGTCGCCCACGAGGTCGAATACCAGGTCAAGCGCCTCTCCAGCCACGCCTCGATCGTCATCTGGTGCGGCGACAACGAGCTTGTCGGCGCGCTCACCTGGTTTCCCGAATCCCGCGACAACCGCGACCGTTACCTCGTCGCCTATGACCGGCTCAACCGCACCATTGAGCAGGGGGTCAAGAAAACCTTTCCGCAGGGCATCTGGTGGCCGTCGAGCCCGGCCTCCGGCTATCTCGACTACGGCGATGCCTGGCATGCCGACGGTTCCGGCGACATGCATTACTGGTCGGTCTGGCACGAGAACAAGAGTTTCGATAATTACCGAACTGTCAAACCGCGCTTCTGCTCGGAATTCGGCTTCCAGTCCTATACCTCGCTGCCTGTCATCGAGAGCTTCGCCGACAAGGCCGACATGAACATTGCCTCGCCTGTTATCGAGCTGCACCAGAAGAATGCCGGCGGCAACGAGCGCATTGCGGGCACCATGTTCCGCTATTTCCGCTTCCCCAAGGATTTTGCCAATTTCGTCTATCTGAGCCAGATCCAGCAGGGCCTCGCCATCAAGACGGCTGTCGAATACTGGCGGTCGCTGAAACCGCATTGCATGGGTACAATCTACTGGCAGCTCAACGACACCTGGCCGGTCGCCTCCTGGTCCAGCCTCGATTACGGCGGCAGCTGGAAGGCCATGCATTACATGGTGCGTCGCTTCTTCCAGCCGGTCGCGGTTGCAGCCATTCCCGCAGAGGACGGCACGAGCATTTCTCTCTCCATGGTGAACGACACGCTGGACGCCGTCACGATCGACGCCAATCTCTTCGTGCTGACGCTGTCGGGCGACCGCATTCCTCTCAAAAGCGTGCAGGGCGATTGTGGCCCTGACGCCGCCGACGTGCTGGTCACGCTTGATGCCAGCGAAATCCCGGCCGACGGCTTGCTCGCCTGGAGCTTCATTGCCTCCAACGGCATGAGCGGGGAGGGGCATTTCCTCAATGGCACCTACAAGTCGCTCGATCTTGAACCGTCACGTCTCGAAACCACGGTTGTCCCGACGGTCGACGGAGGTTTCGAGATCACGGTTACGGCCCATGGTCTGGCGCTCTTCGTCATGCTCGAAAGCCAGACTGCCGGCCGTTACTCCGACAACGCCTTCGACCTCTCGGCCGGTGAGAGCCGCCGCATCTATTTCACCCCGGCGGCAGCGCTACCCGCAGGCACCGTACCGGATTTCCGCATCTACGATCTCTACACCTGCCAGTCGGCGGACTGACAGCCATCATGTCCAAGGTCCTGGGCGCCCGATCCAGGACCAAACGAGGAGGAGACTACCCATGACGACGCTCGGCTTCCAGCTCTACAGCGCCCGCAATTTCCAGCCCTTCAGCGGCATCTATCCCAAACTCAAGGCCGCTGGTTACGGTGAGGTCGAAGGTTACGGCGCGCTTTACGCCTCGCTTGCCGATGGCGAACTTGATGCCTTCCGTAAGGAACTCGACCAGAACCACCTCACCATGCCGACCGCGCATTTCGGCCTCGATATGATCGAGAATGATCCTGCCCGCGTCATCAAAATTGCAAAGACGCTCGGCATCGAGGCGGTCTACTGCCCCTATCTGATGCCCGACCAGCGCCCGACGGATGCGAGTGGCTGGTTCGCCTTCGGCCAGCGCCTGCAGGCCGCCGGCAAGCCGCTGCGCGATGCCGGCCTCGTCTTCGGCTGGCACAATCACGATTTCGAGTTCGCCGCATTGCCGGATGGTTCGACACCGCAGGAACAGATCTTCGCCGGCGGTCCCGAGCTCGACTGGGAGGCCGATATCGCCTGGGTTATCCGTGGCAAGGCCGATCCCTTCGCCTGGATCGAAAGCTACGGCGAGCGCATCAGCGCCGTGCATGTGAAGGACATCGCACCGGCGGGGGAAAATACCGATGAAGATGGCTGGGCCGATGTCGGCCATGGCACCGTCGACTGGAAGGGGTTGATCGCGGCGCTCAAATCCACCCGCGTCAAGCACTTCGTCGTCGAGCACGACAACCCCAAAGACATCGACCGGCTGATCACCCGCTCGATCGCATCCTTCAACACCTACTAATCCATCGCAGCAAGCAGGACATTTCCATGGCACGCGAACTCGGCGTCGGCATCATCGGATGCGGCAATATTTCCACCACCTACTTCTCGCTGGCGCCGCTGTTTCGCGGTTTGAAGGTCGTCGCCTGCGCAGATATCAACATGAATGCGGCGCAGCTGCGCGCCGAGGAATATGGCGTCAAGGCGCAGACGATTGACGAGTTGCTCGCCAATGACGAGGTCGACATCGTCGTCAACCTGACGATCCCGGACGCGCATTATCCGGTCTCCAAGCGCATCCTGGAAGCGGGCAAACACGTCTATTCGGAAAAGCCGCTGGTTCTCTCGCTCGAACAGGGCGAAGACCTGCGGGCCATCGCCAAGGCCAAGGGGCTGTCGGTCGGCTGCGCGCCGGACACCTTTCTCGGCGGCGCCCATCAGCTGGCGCGTGCCTATATCGACAAGGGCGGCATCGGCCGCGTGACGTCAGGCACCTGCCACGTGATGAGCCCCGGCATGGAGATGTGGCATCCGAATCCGGACTTCTTCTTCCTGCCCGGCGGCGGCCCGATCCTTGATCTCGGCCCCTATTACATCGCCAACCTGATCAACCTGATCGGTCCGGTGAAGCGGGTTGCAGCTCTGACCTCAATGGCCAACGAGACACGCACGATCACCAGCCAGCCGCGCAGTGGCGAAGTGATCCCGGTCAAGACACCGACCAACATCCATGCACTCCTCGAATTCCAGAACGGAGCGACCATCACGCTATCCGCCAGCTGGGATGTCTGGAGCCATCGCCACGCCAATACCGAACTCTACGGCACCGAAGGCTCGCTCTACGTGCCCGATCCGAACTTCTTCGGCGGCGTCGTGGAGGCCTCCGGCCGCAACAAGGATATCCAGCCGCTCGAAGCCTGGGACCATCCCTTCGGTCGCAACAACCAGGAAAGCCCGCAAGGGCCGCGCGCCAACTACCGCACGGCCGGCCTTGCCGACATGGCGGTCGCGATCCTCGAAGGTCGCGATGCCCGCTGCTCGCTCGATCGCACCCTGCACGGCGTCGATGTGATGGTGTCGATCCTCAAGTCCGGCGAGACGGGTGAATTCGTGACATTGTCGACAACCTGCACCCAACCGGCGGCTCTGGGTATCGACGAAGCGCAGGCTCTGCTTAGATAAGGTTCGTGTCTTAGCCCCTCATCCGGCTACCGCCACCTTCTCCCCGTTAAACGGGGAGAAGGCCAGTGCGGTCGGCGTCTTGCCCCCTTCTCCCCGCCTGCGGGGAGAAGGTCCCGGTAGGGGGATGAGGGGCAATCATGCGACCATGACCTTCTGGGAGAGAACCATCCATGACCTATACCCCCGCCGAAAACCGCTATGAGCGGATGACCTATAATCGCTGCGGCAAGAGCGGGCTGAAGCTGCCGGCGATTTCGCTCGGCCTCTGGCACAATTTCGGCAATGACACGCCGCACCAGACCAAGCTGGCGATCTGCCGCAAAGCCTTCGATCTCGGTATCACCCATTTCGATCTGGCCAACAATTACGGCCCGCCGGCAGGCTCCGCCGAGGAAGCCTTCGGCGAGATCCTGAAGACCGATTTCCATGGGCTTCGTGACGAACTGATCATCTCGTCCAAGGCCGGCTACAACATGTGGCCCGGCCCTTATGGCGAATGGGGTAGCCGCAAATATCTGATCGCCTCCTGCGACCAGAGCCTGAAGCGCATGGGTCTCGATTATGTCGACATCTTCTATTCCCACCGCTTCGACCCTGACACGCCGCTCGAGGAAACCTGCGGTGCGCTCGATCACATCGTACGCTCAGGCAGGGCGCAGTATGTTGGCATTTCCTCCTACAATTCCAAGCGCACCCGCGAGGCCCATGCCATCCTCAAAAGCCTGGGCACGCCGCTTCTCATCCACCAGCCCAGCTATTCGATGATCAATCGCTGGATCGAGGAGGACGGCCTGATCGACACGCTCGAAGACCTCGGCGTCGGCTCGATCGTCTTTTCGCCGCTGGCGCAGGGCATGCTCACGTCCAAGTATCTGAACGGCATCCCCGAGGGCACGCGTGCGGCGCAGGACAAGTCGCTCGATCCGGGCTTCCTCAACGATCGCAATATCGAAAATATCCGTGGCCTCAACCGCATCGCCGAGAAGCGCGGCCAGACGCTGGCGCAGATGGCGCTGTCCTGGGTCCTGCGCGGGGGCCATATCACCACCGCTCTGATCGGCGCATCCAAGCCGAGCCAGGTCGAGGATTGCGTCAAGGCGATCGAGACGCCCGATTTCACGGCGGAAGAGCTCGCCGAAATCGACGTCTTCGCCAGGGATGCCGACATCAACCTCTGGGCAGCGTCCGCCGAGCGCAAGGGCCCGCCACGGAAGAAGAAGTGAAGAAACACCCTGCCCTTGAGGGGGAGGGTCGGAGCGCAGCTCCGGGGTGGGGTGAGGTGTAGGAGTTTCGCGTCATAGGCTGACGTGGAACTCGCATGGATCACCCCCACCCGCCGCTTCGCGGCAACCTCCCCCCTCAAGGGGGAGGTGGACACAGCGGCCAGCGACTAATCTCCCCCTTGAGGGAGAGAACGGGATTTCAGCAGCTTAGCGTCAGCTAAGTGCTGGAAATCCCAAGAGAGGGGCTTGTCAGTCAGGCAACCCCTCTCCTGAAAAATCTAGGGCTTGAGCCTTCGGCTAAAACCCTGATTTTTCTTGCTCTCCCGCAGGGGGAGAGGCAACTGCGGAGGAGAAACCACACGCCATGATCATCAACCCCATCCTGCCGGGCTTCAATCCGGATCCGTCGATCTGCCGCGTGGGCGACGACTATTACATCGCCACCTCCACCTTCGAATGGTTCCCAGGCGTGCAGATCCACCATTCGCGCGACCTCGTGAACTGGGCGCTTGTCACCCGCCCGCTCAACCGCGCGAGCCAGCTCGACATGCGCGGCAATCCTGACAGCGGTGGCGTCTGGGCGCCGTGCCTCTCCTATGCCGATGGCCTCTTCTGGCTCGTCTATACCGACGTCAAACGCTTCGACGGCTCGTTCAAAGACGCGCACAACTACATCGTCACGGCGCCTTCGATCGAGGGCCCCTGGTCCGATCCGATCTATGTCAATTCCTCCGGCTTCGACCCCTCGCTCTTCCATGATGACGACGGGCGAAAGTGGTTCCTCAACATGCAGTGGAACCACCGTCCCGAAGCGCGCAACACCATCGGCCATGCCAAGTTCGACGGCATTCTCCTGCAGGAATGGGACCCGAAGACGAAGCGTCTCACTGGCCCGATCAAGAACATCTTCGAGGGCAGCAAACAGGGCCTGGTCGAAGGCCCACATCTCTTCAAGCGCAATGGCTGGTACTACTTGACCACCGCCGAGGGCGGCACCGGCTACGACCATGTCGTCACCATGGCGCGCTCCCGCTCGATCGACGGCCCTTACGAGATGCACCCTGCCACGCATCTCATCACCTCGAAGGACAATCCGGAGGCCGTGCTGCAACGCGCTGGCCACGGCCAGTATGTCGAGACGCCTGACGGCCAGGTCTACCACACCTATCTCTGCGGCCGCCCCATGGCGCCGAAGCGCCGCTGCACGCTCGGCCGCGAAACGGGCCTGCAGAAATGCGTCTGGAGGCAAGACGGCTGGCTCTATCTCGAACAGGGCGGCGTCGTGCCAGCCGTCGAGGTGCCGGCACCCAACGGCGCCATCAAGCGCGAGGAACCCGTCGAGATCGTCAGGACCTTCGATAGTCCCGACTTACCATCCGAATTCCAGTGGCTGCGCACGCCGCAGCCCGAGCGCCTGTTCAGCCTGACCGAGCGGGCAGGGCGCCTGCGCCTCTTCGGTCGCGAAAGCATCGGCTCCTGGTTCGAACAGTCGCTGGTCGCCCGCCGCCAGGAACATCACCGTTTTCGCGCCGAGACGCGGCTCGAGTTTTCGCCCGAAACCTATCAGCAGGTCGCGGGTCTGACGCATTACTACAACCGCTACAAGTTCCATGCGCTCGGGATTTCGACCGACGAGAAGCTCGGCCGCTCGCTGATCATCCTGTCCTGCCCGGGCAATTATCCCTCCGGCGATCTCACCTTCCCTGTTGGCATGGGCCAGCCGATCCCCGACGGCGCCATCGATCTTGCCATGGAGATCACCGACAACGACCTGCAGTTTTTCTGGCGGGCCGCAGGCGAAGGCGCATGGCAGGCCATCGGACCCGTGCTCGACGCCGGCGTCGTCTCCGACGAAGGCGGTTTCGGCGAACACGGCTCGTTTACCGGGGCGTTTGCCGGCATGTTCTGCTTCGACATCACGGGACAGGGCCGACCGGCGGATTTCGAGCGGTTCGTCTATCGGCGGGGACAAGGAAAAGTGATCCAGTAGATATCATCGTGGCCTATGTTTGAAGTCGTGCAATTTGGGCTCCAGCCATTCTGCAAGTAGGTTAACTTGGCCAATAGCCGTCTCAAGATTCTCACGCGAGACAATTAAGCAGGGGTCGTTCCAGGTGACCTCTGAATCGTTCTCTGAAAAGATATCCCGCTCATAATCACTTATGAAAATTGGTCGGGGATGCTTCTGTTTCCATTTATCTGAAAGCGTGGGCCGCATTTCGTCGATGCGACTTGCATGTTGCGCGTCATTGCGGGCCAAGACAATTTGTTCGAGGATGGCAAAATCGGAGGGACATTCATCCCAGTCCAAGCGCAGATAGTGTCCGAAACAGGTCTTGAAACCTGCGATAAAACCCTGATTCCGAAATTCGGCGCTCAACTGCGCACCGCATCTTGTACCAATGATTTTGTCCCAGGTATTTAGATAGAGCTTTAGGGACTCAGATAGCATCGAAATGCACAGACTTCCCAAGACATCTACTGACGTGTCTGCATCCATCCACTCTTCAAGGTACTGAGGCTCTCCGTCCTCGCTGTAGTACGGAATGTATGGCGCGGCACCGTTCTCGATGTTTTCTTTTTTTGCTCGAATGGCTTTGAGGCCTCGTCGTAAAAGCGAAGAATAAATTTAGTTCTCTCTTTTAAGAACCACAGTACGTCCATGCATTTGGCTCCTGTCAGAACTCTCTAGTTCGACTGAATTGCAGGGGTGAATGCGGTTTTACCCAAGCCGCGCCGCATGCCACTTCAAATGATCATCCATGAAGGTCGAAATGAAGTAGTAGGAGTGGTCGTAACGCTCGTGCATGCGCAGCGTCAGGCTGATGTCCGTGCCCTTCACCGCCTCTTCGAACTTCCACGGCGCGAGCCCGGTTTCGAGAAAACTGTCGGCCTTGCCCTGATCGATCAGGAACTCCGGGAAACGCGCGCCGTCCTCGACCAGCGCGCATGCGTCGTATTCGCGCCATTTCGTCCGGTCAGCGCCGAGATATTTCTCGAACGCATCCTGCGTCCAGTCGGCGGTCAGCGGATTGACGATCGGGGCAAAGGCCGAGCAGCTCTTGAAGCGCTGCGGGTTCTTCAGCGCAATCGTCATCGCGCCATGGCCGCCCATGGAGTGGCCGAAAATGCCCTGGCGGTCCATGTCGGCGCGAAACTGTTCGGCGATCAGGTCCGGCAGCTCTTCCGTGATGTAGGAATACATCTGGAAATGCTCTGCCCAGGGCTTTTCGGTGGCATTGAGATACATGCCCGCACCCTTGCCCATCTTCCAGTTGGTCAGTTCGTCCGGCACGTCATTGCCGCGTGGGCTGGTATCCGGGCAAACCACGATCAGGCCGAGTTCGGCCGCCAAACGGCGGTATTCGCCCTTTTCCATCACATTGGCATGGCTGCAGGTGAGCCCCGAGAGATACCAGAGCACCGGCCGCTTCTCGGTGATCGCCTGGGGCGGCACGAAGACGGCGAAGGTCATCTCGGTGCCGGTCGCTTGCGACTGGTGCGAGAAGACGCCCTGCATGCCGCCAAAGGCGGTGTTCTGGGAAAGGATGTTCATGGAAAGCTTCCTTGTCTTGGGAATGGGTCAGCCGGCCAGCGATACGGCTGCATTGACGGCGGCGGCCACCAGCACTGTGTTGAAGAAATAGGAGGTCGTCGCGTGCACGAGGTTCAGCTTGCGCATCGAGGTCGAGGTGATCACGACGTCGGAGGTCTGCGCCGTCATGCCGATGACCAGCGAAAAGTAGAGAAAGTCATGGCCACAGGGCTCGGGCGTCTGCGGAAATTCCAGGCCGCCGCGATGGGCCGCCGGCGTGCGGCGATGCGGTCGCCAATAGACATGGGCGTAATGCATGGCCGCCATGGTGTGGATCGTCAACCAGCCGAGCACGACGGCTGCGACCGCCAGAGCCAGTTCCGATATGCCGGGCTTCTCCGCGCGATTGAGCGCCAGGAACAGCGCCCCGATCGCCGCGACGATCGCGAGCGTGGTCACACCGAGAATGACGAAGGCCGGTGCATCGGCCACGTCGGCCCGCTGTTTCAGATAGGCGGGCGTGAGCCGACGAAGCCGCAGGAAGGACAGCGCCAGATAGACCGTAAAGAAGAGGATCGCCGGCAATTCGATCGTCACCGATGGTTCGTAGACCACGACGAAGGGCAGGGCGGCGAGTGCCACGGCGCCGGCCACCATGAAAGAGCGGTAGCGATGATCGAGAACGGAATTCATCATGTTTTCAAAGCGCCACGCTGCCGGCCCGCCCAGGGAGAGGGTCTACTTCTTGATCCGGCGGCAGAGCCTGTCAAGCGTTTCCAGGAAAGCCGAGCGGTCACGCGGCGAGAAGGCGGCGTTATAGCCCTTGCTCTCGCCGGTCTCGCGCAAGTGGGCTCCGAGATCGCGCATGGCGGTTGCCATGCCGATATTGGCCTTGTCGAAGATCCGCCCCGTCGGCCCGGTCACCTGTGCACCAGCGGCCACACAGCGCCCGGCCAGCGGCACGTCTGAGGTGACCACGATATCGCCTTCGCCGCAGCGCTCGGCGATCCAGTCATCGGCGGCATCGAAGGCGCCGGAGACGATGACGTTCTTCACCATCGGATCGCGCGAGGGACGCAAACCCGAATTGGCGACGAAGGTCACCGGCAGGTCATGCCGCTCGGCGACCTTCAGGATTTCCGGCTTCACCGGGCAGGCATCGGCATCGACATAGATTTCGGGCATGGGATCAGTCGTCAAAGAATCTGCGATAGTCTCGCGCCGCATGCAGGAGACGGATGAGTTCGATGCCGTCACCGGTGTCGAGCGGCTGGTAGATAATCAGGTATCGGCGGAAGGGGAAGAGGCGCATGGACGGATAGCGGTTGAATCGCCTGCTCCCGAGATGCGGACGCTCAGCCAGCAACCGGCAGCAGTCCTCAAGTTCGGATAGAAGGCGATCGGCTGCGTGTTCGTTATCAGATGCGATGAAAGCCCAGGTGGCATAAAGGTCCTCGACGAAGAGTGGCCGCCGTAGGATCAGAGCCATGGCTTACCGCCGCTTCCGAAATGCTGCGATCAGATCTTCGGCAGATTCCATCGCAACTGCGGGACCACTTTCGAGTCCGCGAGCCGCTTCGTGTTCCAGATCAGAGAGAAACTGGGCACCGTCCGCCTCGCGTTGTTCAAGCAGGTCAAGGCTGTAGCCGATGACATCGGTCGTTGAACTGAAACGACCCGATTGGACCAGTCGCTTAACCAGGGCTGCTTGTCTATCATCCAACACAATTCGGTCATGCTTCATGGCATCAACTCCTGGCGGTGGGGCAAGTGTAGCAGGTTTTGCCGCCACCAGCCACAGAGCTGGATCCCGGCGTAAACCTATCCCCGCCTGAGCATATCCACATGCGGAATGCCATCCTCCAGATATTCCTCCGAAATAACCTCGAAGTCGAGCGACCCGTAGAACTTCTGCAGATGGCTTTGCGCCGAGATCTCCATCGGCTCGCCGGGATAGCGCTTCTCGACCTCGGAAATCGCCTCGCGCATCAAGGCTTCGCCCAGTCGCTTGCCTCGGTGGTTCGGTGACACCGCGACACGGCCGATGCGGGGATGATGCTCCGGCTTGGGGCGCCAGAGCCGTGCGCAGGCCAGCAGGTCATCGCCATCCAGCAGCCTCAGATGCAGGCAGTCGATATCGTTGCCATCCAGCTCCGGATACGGGCAGTGCTGCTCGACGACAAAGACGTCGACGCGCAGCTTCAGCATGGCATAGAGGTCGACGGCGGAGAACGCGTCCATCCTTCGCACGTCGACCGTGTAAGGCACAGACATCAATAGACCACGACGCCCCTGATGCTCTCGCCCTTGTGCATCAGCTCAAAGCCCTTGTTGATGTCTTCGAGCGGCATGGTGTGGGTGATCATTGGGTCGATCTGGATCTTGCCTTCCATGTACCAGTCGACGATCTTCGGCACGTCGGTGCGGCCGCGCGCGCCGCCAAAGGCGGTGCCCATCCAGTTGCGGCCGGTGACCAGCTGGAAGGGGCGCGTCGAGATTTCCTGGCCGGCACCGGCGACGCCGATGATGACGGACTTGCCCCAGCCGCGATGCGAGCTTTCGAGCGCCTGGCGCATCACCTTGGTATTGCCGGTGCAGTCGAAGGTGTAATCGGCGCCGCCGATCAGGTCGTTGCCGCGCTTGGTCAGGTTGACGAGATAGGGCACGATGTCGTCACCGACTTCCTTCGGGTTGACAAAATGCGTCATGCCGAATTTTTCGCCCCAGGCCTTGCGATCCGGGTTGATGTCGACGCCGATGATCATGTCGGCACCGGCAAGCCGCAGCCCCTGAAGCACGTTCAGACCAATGCCGCCGAGGCCGAAGACGATGGCCGTCGAGCCGATCTCGACCTTGGCCGTGTTGATGACGGCACCGATGCCGGTCGTGACACCGCAGCCGATGTAGCAGATCTTGTCGAAGGGTGCGTCCGGGTTGACCTTGGCAACCGCAATTTCCGGCAGAACGGTGAAGTTCGAGAAGGTCGAGCAGCCCATGTAATGGTGGATCTTGTCCTTGCCGATCGAGAAGCGGCTCGTCCCATCCGGCATCACGCCCTGGCCCTGGGTTGATCGAATCGAGGTGCAGAGATTGGTCTTGCGCGAGGTGCAGGAATAACATTCGCGGCATTCCGGCGTGTAGAGCGGAATGACATGGTCGCCCTTCTTCACCGAGGTGACGCCCGGGCCGACATCGACCACGATACCCGCACCCTCATGACCGAGGATTGCCGGAAAGAGGCCCTCCGGATCGGCGCCCGAGAGGGTGAAATCATCCGTGTGACAGATGCCTGTGGCCTTTACCTCGATCAGCACTTCGCCCGCGCGCGGGCCCTCCAGCTGCACGGTCATGACTTCCAGCGGCTTGCCAGCCTGGGTGGCAACAGCGGCGCGAACGTCCATGGTGTTTCTCCCTGTTTGATTTGTCGACACAGAGTCTTGCACGGCCATGCTCCCAGGCTCAAGGGGGCAGGCCGGCTTTTGTTAATAGTCTGATTTTTCAGCCTTTCAGCCGGGTCTCGTTTCAATGAGGGGTACGTGTCTGGCCGCATCGCGGCGCATCTTGCCGGTCAGGCGCGGGTCTTCGGTCACCTCGACAAAGGTGGCGTAGGGGGTAAAACCGGAGCGGCGGTAGAAGTCGATCGCGGCCGGATGGTCGAAGTGGCAGGTGTGCAGCCACAAGCGGGTGATCGGCTTTTCCCAGGCTTTTGCCAGTGCCTCGTTCATCAGCCAGCGACCGGCCCCTTTTCCGATCGCCTCCGGCACGAGGCCGAAAAACACCAGTTCACATTCGCCCTGATTGCTGAAATCCAGTTCCAGCAGGCCGGCGGGGCGTCCATGCTTGCAGGCGGCGTAGATCTCCCGGCCCGGTTCGTTCAGTTTGCTTCGCAATTCGTCGTCGCTCATCAGCAGACGCGAGACCCACATCCAGTCTTCGCCGACCGCGCGATACAGGTCGCGATAGGTATCGAGTGCGACGTCGGTCCAGCGCACCAGCGTCATGTCCGGTGGCCCTGATGTCTCGGACAGGGTCGGCGGCGCGCGCATGTCGAGGCAGGTCACGACATTGGCGATGGTGCCGGGGGGCAGGGCGGAGTAGCCGAGCGGCAGGGGAGGATTTTCACTGTGCATGCCCCATAGGACCGGGGCCGCGCAGGCCTGTCAAGCCTTTGTCATCGCTCATGGATCAGCCGAACAGGCGCTCGCAGGCATAGATCACCGCATAGGCGTGCATGGCAAGCGCCGCATAGTAGCCGAAGCCGGTCATCAGCCGCTCTGCCGGCGTCATGGGCACCAGTTCGTCCCTGGGTTTGGCGCCCTTCGTTCTGATGAGGCTGAGCAGCGTGAAGACGACAAGTCCGATGACCAGGGTCGAGGGCGGCAGCCCGATCCGCCAGCCGGTCCACAAGATCACGCCAGTGACGCCGAAGCTCGCCAGCGCCAGCATGGTCTGGTTCTCGAAGACCTGGCGCAGAACCTGACCGCCGTCGAAGCGATATGTGGGCAGGAGGTTCAGCAGGTTGAAAGCGCCGAGAATGACCAGGAAAACGAGGATCGGCCCTTCCGTCCCGGCCGCATGGGGCAATCCGAGGACCGATTGGTGTGCTGCCACGAGGACCGGGACGAGGAAGCCGGAGACGCCGGCGCCCATGAGAGCGCAGGTCGCCACCTCGAACAGCGTGTTATAAGGCCGGCCGCCGACGGCAACGCCTCCAAGAAGCGGCACGAAGATCATGCGGGCGCTCGGATGGCCGAAGGCGCGATAAGCGATCATGTGACCGAGTTCGTGCAGCACGATGACGAGCGTGAGGAAGGTCGACATCATCAGCCCGGTCATGGTCAGGCCGAAGAAGGGCCAGAGCAGCAGCGTCGAGAGAACGACCAGCAGCGTCTGCCAGAGCGGATGTTCGAGATGCGCAAGTGCTGAACCCTGGCGTCCCTCCACATGGTCGCGCAGGGCCGCCAGTTCCCGGCGCAGCAGCAAATAGCGGAAGAGATAGAAGGCGAGGCCGCGATAGGTATCCGTCTGTTCGACGGTCACCAGACTGCCGGCGGCTGTCCGCTCGACCAGGCGCCTCTCGCTGAACCCGTCCCAGAAGGTCTGATCGAGCGTGCTGTCTGCGACGACCCTGAGCTCGCAGGAAAAGCTGCCGCCTGCCGTCATCGAGGCACGGTCGACGGCCATGGTGCGACGGCTCGGACGACCGTGGCGGTCGGGATGGCGATAGGCGAATTCGACGAGGTCTGGATGACCCTCGACAGGGGAGACGGAAATCACACTTGGATGCCAGGACGCGAGATCGCCGGCCGGCCGGGTGATGTTCCACACGTCTTCGGCACGTTCACGGATCGTCTGGCGCACACGCAGGGTTCGACGGCCGAGCGGAGCCGCCATCAGGAGCCAGAGGAGGCCCAGATTGACGGCAAGCAAAAACACTGCGGCCTGGTGCGTCGCCAAATTCCGGTCTCCCGATTGTTTGAAGGAAGGCTCAATCTAGGGGCACCGCGTTAGAAACCGGTGTAGATATTCGTTCAAATATTAGGGGTTTCTTCTGGATCTGGCCGATCAGGAACTGGGGGCGATCGCGATGGCATCGGCAGCGCGCTTTTGCTCTCGCCACAGGATGAAGAGCCCTGACCCGACGATGATCAGAATCCCCAGCCATTTGGAGAGCGTCGGAAATTCACCGAACAGCACGTAACCGAGAATCACGGCGGCGATGATCTCGAAATACTGGAAGGGCGCGAGCACCGACAGCGGCGCCAGACGGAAGGCCCGCACGACCAGCAGATGGATATAGCCCGATATCGTGCCGAGCAGGATCAGCAGGATCCAGGCAAGCGGCGAGGCCGGCAGGGACGCTACGAAATCGACATCGCCCACACGCGATCCCACCATCATCGCGAGGCCCATGAACACGGTGCCGCCGATGCCCGCCATGGTTTGCATGGTCATCGGTGAATCCGCCTCGCCGATGGCGCGGTTCAAGAACATGTAGAGCGCGTAGAGGAAGGCACAGGCAACCGGCAGCAAGGCCGTCAGGCCAAAGATCTGGTAGCTCGGCTGGATGACGATCATTGCGCCCCCGAAACCGACGGCGATCGCCGTCCACCGCCGCCAGCCGACTTTTTCTTTCAAGAACACGGCCGAGAGTGCGGTCAGGATGAAGGGTTCGACGAAATAGATGGCGAAGACATCCGCCAGGGGCATGTATTTGACCGCCATGAAGAACATCAGGCTGGCGGCCCCGTGGATCGCGCCGCGCAACAGGTTGATCCATGGCCGTCTGGCAGAGAGGGCTCCCGGTCCATAAAGCAGCACCAGCAGCGGCAGCACCGACACCATCTGGAAGAAGAAGCGATAGAAGGTGATCTGACCCGGCGACATGCCCTCGACATTCGCCATGTATTTGGCGATTGCATCCATGATTGGCAGGATCAGCATGCAGTTGGCCATCAGGACCATGCCGCGCACGGGATTGGACGGTGATGGCTGCATGGCGGGCCTTCAATATGGCTGGTGGATGGGGTGCCGAAGCACGCAGAGGCCACCAAGCACAAGCCGCCTTTGCGTTCAAGGCGATCGCCCTGGGTTTCGGCCTGCGGGAAAAAAGATGCTTCCGCTGGAAATTCTCGGGAACTTTTTTCACAGTTGTTCGTTTCCGCCCCTTTGCGATCGTCGCCGGAGACCCGTCCGACGCCGGTTTCACGCATATCCGTGGCGCGCCGACGGCGGTTGGACCTTCAATTCTGGCGTATCCTTGAATTGGGATGCGAAAGTGAGGGCCGACGGCCACCCCGGCGGGCCTTGCGACCGAAGAGGAGATGGCCGATGAGCGCCCGCAGGAATTTCGCCCGCATGACCGATTGCAGTGACGACACACTCGGTGGGCGCCTGTCTATGGCACGCGACACAGCCGGCCTATCACTCGCCGATGTCGCCAATCGGGTCGGCGTGCGCAAGGAAAGCCTGCTCTCCTGGGAGGCCGACCGGGCCGAACCACGCCCGTCCAAACTGATTGATCTCGCCGGCATCCTCGGCGTCTCGCCGATGTGGCTGATGACCGGCCTCGGCGCCGGTCCGATCGAGGAAAGCGCGGACCTGCCGCTTGAGGCACTGCGCATGCAATTGCAGAGGCTGACGGATGCCCATCAGGAATGCGGCAGGCTGATCGGCGACATCAGCCGACAGATCGACCGGTACGAGGCGAAGAATGGAGGCGAGGCTGCGCAGCGCAATCTTGATGGTCCGATGATGGGCAGGGCCTGACGCCGCCGAACCTCTCCTTTCAGTCGGCCGAGACTGTCGGTCCAAAAACCTCTTCGAAGGCTTCGCGGAGCCGCATATCGACATCAGCCATCATGACCGGCAGGCCGAGATCGACAAGGCTCGTGACGCCATAGGCAGATATCCCGCAGGGCACGATCCCGGTAAAATGGGTGAGATCCGGCTCGACATTGATCGACAGGCCGTGGAAGCTCACCCATTTGCGCAGGCGGATTCCGAGCGCTGCGATCTTGTCTTCGGCCATGCTGCCATCGGGAAGCAGGGGGCGCTCCGGCCGGCGCACCCAGACGCCGACACGATCCTCGCGGCGTTCGCCCCGGACATTCATGCTGTCCAGCGTGCGGATGACCACTTCCTCCAGCGCGGCCACATAAGCGCGCACGTCCTGGCGCCGGCGCTTGAGGTCGAGCATGACATAGGCCACCCGCTGACCCGGGCCGTGATAGGTGTATTCGCCGCCCCGACCGGTCGCGAAGACCGGAAACCGATCCGGCTCGATGAGATCCTTCGCATCGGCACTGGTGCCAGCCGTATAAAGCGGGGGGTGTTCGACCAGCCAGACCAGTTCGTCGGCCTGTCCATCCGCGATCAAGCCCACCTGCCGCTCCATCTCCGCGACCGCGTCCTCGTAAGCCACGAGTCCATCCGACACCCGCCAGCGAATGGGGGGACAGCCCTCGCGGGCGAACATGTGGTGGTCGAGCTCGGTGCGCTGCATGGGAAAACCCGCCTTCACGGACAAAGGGCGAAAAGCCTTGTTTTCCTTTTACTTGGCAAGAAACAGCCGGCAGTTCAAGGGTGTCTGACCAGCGCCCTCCCTGGGGTTATCCACCGCCCCTGACGAATTTTCAAAAATCTGTCATGGCGGGCTTGTGGACCCGGAATCCTTTTGCTACATGCACCCCCGCCGGAGCAATTCGGCAACTACCACGATGCGGTCGTGGCGGAATTGGTAGACGCGCAGCGTTGAGGTCGCTGTGGGGCAACCCGTGGAAGTTCGAGTCTTCTCGACCGCACCAAAAAAACCCGGCGCTTGCGTCGGGTTTTTTGTTTTTGCTCAGCATTTTGCTTCGATCCCTCAATCCCCGTCGTCAGGAATGTGGCTATCCACGCCGAGCGTCGTGATGAAGTTCTTCACTTTGCTCACACCTGCGACGCCGAGCACCTTGAGCTCGATCGCGCGGCTTTCCTCCGGTGTGTCGACGGCGCCGAGAAGCGTGACGGTGTGGCCGTCGACATGGATGTCGAGGCCGTTGAGGAGATCGTCGTCGAAGGTTTCCAGGGCGGTGGCGATATCCGATTCGAGCTGGTCGTCGTCCTCGCGGCCATCCGTGGTGGGGAGCACCGGATTTGCCGGCTGCGGTTCGAAACCGTCTGCATTGACCTCGTCGACGCGAAAGCCACCATTGCGCTCCTGATCGAAATTGGCGCTCGTCTCGCCATAGCCGCGATTGCCAACGGGAGCGGCTGTTGCGCCTTCGCCGTCGGCATAAGGCCAGCCGTCAACGATATTGCGCTGATCGTCGTCGCGGAATTCTTCTTCGGTGGAAAAATTGGTCTTGCGGTCGTCCTTGGCCATGGAATGGCTCCTTCATCATCAAAGATGCAGGTCAACGCCTTGGCCGGAGTTTTGTTCGCTTGGAGGCGAGGCTCAGCGGCCGGCCTTGTCCCATTTCTTTAGCAGGCGCTCGCGTTTCATGCGGGACAGCCGCTGGATCCAGAAGATGCCGTTCAACTGGTCGACTTCGTGCTGCAGGCAGATGGCGGCAAATCCGTCGAAGTTCTCGGTGAGCAGGCTCCCGTCGGCCGTCTGGTAGCGCAGCGTAATCCGGCGCGGGCGAGTCACCTCTTCGGTGAAGCCCGGCATGGAAACGCTGCCTTCGACATGGGTCATGGTCTCCTCGGACGCCTGCAGGATCTCCGGATTGACGAAATCGCGCCGTCCGCCGAGCTCCGGCAGGTCGAGCACCACGAGGCGGTCGAACATGCCGCAATGGGCCGCCGTGATGCCGACGCCCGGGGCTGCTTTCATCGTTTGGTAGAGATCGTCGAGCTTCGCTGTCAACGCTTCATCGAAGGTCGTGACAGGGGCGCAGGGCGTCTTGAGGGCGGGGTCGGGATATCTGCGGATGGCGAGCAATGTCACGTTTCAGGCTTTCGGCGGTTGGCTCTGCCCGGTCGGCTGGACCGGCTGCATGTCTCACGCTATCAGCAAGCGGCGGGCTTTGCACAGGCATTGCGTCTTTCGGCTATCTGATTGTTGACATGAGTATTTTTGCCGCCATTCTCCCGAACGGCGAACCGAGGCTTCAAAGCAGGCGAGGGCGGGCAGATGACTGAGACCGAAGGGGATATCCTCGACCGCCCGGTGGCCGATGAGGTCCAGGCCGACATTTATGACGACGAAGGCTATATCCGTCACGACTTCCTGACGATGGTCGGAGCGGCAATTGCCGATCGCGACGTGCTGTTTCTGCGGCAGCACGTGTCGAAGCTGCACGAATCGGAACTCGGTGACCTGATCGAGGCGATCCAGCCGGACCAGCGTCTGGCGATGATCCGCCTGCTCGGCGACGATTTCGACATGACGGCGCTGACCGAGGTCGACGAAGCGATCCGCATGCAGATCGTCGACCAGATGCCGAACGAGCAGATCGCCGCTGCCATCGGCGATCTCGATTCGGACGATGCCGTCTACATTCTCGAAGACCTCGACGACGAGGACCGGGAAGAGATCCTCGCGCAGCTGCCGTTTACCGAGCGGGTGCGCCTGCGCCGTGCGCTCGACTATCCGGAAAGCTCCGCCGGTCGCCGCATGCAGACGGAATTCGTCGCGGTGCCACCGTTCTGGACGGTCGGCCAGACGATCGACTACATGCGCGACGAAGAGGATCTGCCGGAGAGTTTTACCCAGATCTTCGTCATCGATCCGACCTTCAAGCTGCTCGGGGCGGTAAAGCTCGATGCCATCCTGCGCACCAAGCGGCAGGTGAAGATCGAGTCGATCATGCACGAGACGAACCACCCGATCCCGGCCGAAATGGACCAGGAGGAGGCGGCGCAGGTCTTCGAGCAATACGACCTTCTGTCAGCTGCGGTCGTTGATGAAAACGAACGCCTCGTCGGCGTACTCACCATCGACGACGTGGTCGACGTGATCCAGGAAGAGGCGGAGGAAGACTTGCTGCGCCTCGGTGGCGTCGGTGACGAAGAGCTGTCGGACAGCGTGTTCGCGATCTCGCGTTCGCGCGTGCCATGGCTTGCCATCAACCTTGTCACGGCCTTCATGGCGGCCTCGGTCATCTCGCTGTTCGAGGCGACCATCGAGCAGATCGTCGCCCTTGCGATCCTGATGCCGATTGTCGCCGGCATGGGGGGCAATGCCGGCTCGCAGACCATGACCGTCACCGTCAGGGCGCTTGCCACCCGCGATCTCGACATTCACAACGCGTTTCGCGTCGTGCGCCGCGAAGCGGGTGTCGGTCTGATCAACGGCATCCTGTTCGGCTGTACGGTCGGCCTGGTCGCGGGTCTCTGGTTTCAGGACGTCTCGATCGGCGGGCTGATCACCACGGCTATGCTCATCAATATGTTCGCAGCCGCCATGGCCGGCATCACGATCCCGATGATCCTGAGCCGCGCCGGCGCGGATCCGGCCGTGTCTTCAGCGGTCTTCGTCACGGCCATCACGGACACCACGGGCTTCTTCTCGTTCCTTGGTCTGGCCACCTGGTGGTTCATGTAACCACGGCTAAAATTGACTTGTACGTAAAAGTCAATAATATGTCCCCTCGCATAGGGACGGACGAGACGTGAAGAAGTATTATAGCATTACAGAACTGACACGGGAATTCGGCGTTTCCACGCGCACGCTCCGCTTCTACGAAGACGAAGGTCTCATTCATCCGGAGCGGCGCGGCCGCACGCGTCTCTACCGGGCCGCCGACCGGCGCCTGCTGCAGGAAATCCTGCGTGGCCGACGTATCGGCTTCACGATCAACGAAATCCGCGAGATCGTCCACGTCTACAAGGAGCCGCCCGGCGAGATCGGTCAGCTCAAGCTGATGATGAAGAAGATCGATGAGAAGCGCGAAGACCTGCGTCAGAAGCGCCGCGACATCGACGAAACCCTGACCGAACTCGACCAGGCCGAAGAAGCGTGTCTGACGCGGCTTGTCGAAATCGGCGTCGGCACCTGACCCTGGCGACCGGATGCTGACGCGTGTGCGTCAGATCCAGCGGCGCGTCCGCTTGCAATAACACTCGTAGTCGAAACCGAAGCGTTGTTCGAGGTGCTGTTCCTCGCAACGGATGATCGACCATTGTGCCGTCATTGCCGCGATAAGGGCTGCGGGCAGGAACCAGGCGCTGGAGATGATCAGGCCGAGCGACAGCGTCAGCAGCGTATATCCGAGATAGATCGGATTGCGCGAGAAGCGGAACGGCCCGCAGGTGACCAGGTGACGGGCACAGCCCGTGCCGAGCACCGCCGTCTGTCGCTCCATCAGCGTCTTCACCGCCCAGATGTCGAGGCTGACGGCCAGCAGCGCCAAGGCGAAACCGATGATCGGCAGAAGCACCGGGTTGGGCGCGACGAGTGGCATCGGTGCCACCAGCCGGTCTGCGGCCAGGGCCAGGGCGATGGCGGCGCCGTAGATCAGCGGCGGCCAGGGATAACGTAGTGGTTTCGCACGGTAGGCATTCATGATGAATTTCCCCGTCACGGTGTGGTCTGGACCTTGGCCGTGCATTCGGAGGCCAGTGCCAGGATACGTTCATCCTGATCCGGCAAGATTGCGCCAGACTGGAGCGGATCGAGGAGGTTCTGGCTCTGCAGCTTGTCCAGTGTGCAGGCGCAGAAGGCCTGGCAGATGGCAGCCGTGTTGCCCTGTTGCCGGCAGGCTGGTTCGCAGCTGCCGATATAGGATTCGATCGGATCCGGCGCCGGCGGCGGAATGATGTGGCTCGCAGCAAAGACCAATGCGATCAGCACCGGCTGGTGCAGCAGATAGACGGTCAGCGAATGCCGACCGGCCCAACGCAGCCAGGCGGGACCATCCGGCAGGCGCGACAGGCGCGGCAGCAGGCCCTGATCGACCAGCAGACGGGCAATCGCAATCCCGATCAGCAGCGCCCCGATCCAGGGAAAGAGCGGGACATAATCATTCGAACGCGGCAAATTCTCCGACAAGCCTGCAAACCAGAGGAACGGTGTGTCGAAGGCTGTCGACCGGAAGAAACCCGGCAGCAGCAGTGCTGCCCCTGCGACAAGCAGTGTCACGATCACCGGAAGTCTCAGGAACAAGAGCCCGATAAGGCTTGCGAGCGCGATGCAATGCAGGATGCCGAAGAAAATCCATCCCTCCGGCGTGAACCAAAAAGTGGCTGCGGAAATCGCGAGAGCCGCACCGAGGATGACCGCGAAGCGGCGCAGGAAAGCGTTCAGCCGCAGCGTTGGATAATGGGCAAGCACCAGGCTGAAGCCCGCCAGAAAGAGGAATGTCGAAGCGATCGAGCGGGCGTAGATCCGCAAGAAGCCTTCGGTCGATGTGCCCGGCGCCAGATAGCCGAAGAATTCAAGATCCCAGCTGAAGTGATAGGTCGCCATGGCGATGAGCGCCAGACCACGCAAGGCGTCGAGCCAGAGCAAGCGATGCTTCGGGCGAGGGCTGTCCGAGGCTGGAGTGGCGTTGTCCGGAATGCTGTCTGGCACGCGTCATCCTCTCTGGTCGTCGGTCGCCGCGTCTGATGCGGGCTGCGTTCGAGGCGGTGCCTCATCGCCAAAGGCGGCGATTTCATGGCCGCAAAGCCATTGTCCCCGTTCTCCCCAGCAGGCTTACCCTCTCAATCGGCTGGGTCGGCCAGCAGCGCGAGGCGAGCCTCGGAGAAGAACTGGCGTCTGATCAGCACGACAAAGACGGTGGCCGATGACAGCATGAAGATCCACGGGCTGACGAACCAGCCGAGATAACCGATCGAGTAGAAGATCGCCCGCAGTCCCATGTTGAAATGGCTGGCTGCGATGATGTTCATCCGGATGGTGCGTTCTGCTGCGGCGCGCGCGCGGGCGGGATGCTGGCGGGCCTCTTCCGCCATCGGGATCGCACCGAATAGAATGGTGCAATAGTTGAACAGCCGGTAGGACCAGCCGAACTTGAAGAAGGAATAGGCAAAGAGCGCGATCAGACCGCAGACCTTGAGTTCGAAGATCGCCCGACCGCCCTGCATGATGAAGGGGATGTCCTTGAGGATCGCGTCCACCTGTTCGGTCGCGCGCAGCAGGGCAAAGCAGCCGCCAATGGCGAAGATGGTGGTCGAGGCGAAAAATGCCGTGCCGTTCTGCAATCCGCCCATGATCTGTGTGTCGATCATTTTCAGGTCGCGGTTAAGCGAATTGAGGATCCATTCCTGTCGCCGCTCTGCCATGGCTTTGGTCAGGCTGGTGCGCGACAGGATGCGTCGGCTGCCGGTGATCCAGGAATAGGAGATCCACAGCAGGGCAAACAGCGCCAAGGCGGCATAGTCGGCGACGGTCATGGAAACGAATCCCCTTTCTGATCGTAGGCGGCATTATCCCGTCCTTCTCCCAGTCCACAACGGAAATTAACCAAGGCCCAAGGCTTTGGACCGAATTGGGGCGGGGTGGGGCGTGTTGCTGTTAACATTTGGCAGCGTTATCCCATTGAAATATCACATATCCATGCGCACAGCGCATGCCTGGGTCGCAATATGCGCCATGCTTTTGCCATTTTTGCAGTTGCGAAGCCGGCCGAATTTTAATAGATGATGGGCCATAAAGCGGTCGGGGGACGGCTTTAAACACCACGTGGCTTCATCTGGAGTTTCCATGGAAAGCAGTTTCCAGAAGTCGTGTTGGGGTGTCACATTTCGTGCTCTGATGGGGTTCGCCGGCGTTCTTTGCCTGGCCTATCTGTTCGGCAGCATCTGATACCTCGCATGCAAGAATCCCAAACAGCGCGATCGTCTCGGTCGCGCTGTTTGCGTTTGAGGACCACCGACACCATCTCAGTCATGTCGCGGCCATGAAAGCCGATGTCGATTGCAAGGCGCATTCGTGCTAGGCGATGCTCTAGCCTTTGCGCTTTCATGACCGCATGCGAGGAGCCCCATGTTTCTTTCGGTTTTCGACGTGTTCAAGATCGGCGTCGGCCCCTCGAGTTCCCACACCATGGGTCCGATGACGGCCGCCAACCGGTTTCTCGACCTGATCCTCTCCGACCAGTGGCCGCGCCCGGCGGGTGCCCATGTGGCGGCGCTGAAAGCCAGCCTGCACGGCTCGCTTGCCTATACCGGCATTGGCCACGGAACCGGCAATGCGGTGATCATCGGGCTGATGGGGGAGGCGCCCGACAGCATCGATCCCGATCGCATGGACGGCATCATCGCCGAGGTCGAACGTTCAGGCCGCGTCACGCCATCAGGCCATCCCGCCTATCACTTCCAGCCGAAAGACGATCTCGTCTACGACAAGAAGACGCCGCTCTCCGGCCATGCCAACGGCATGCGGCTCTCGGCGCTCGACAAGGACGGCCGCGTCCTGCTCACCCAGATCTACTATTCGATCGGCGGCGGTTTCGTGGTGACGGACACCGAATTGCTGGCCCTGCAGAAGCAGAAGAAGCAGGCGTCGAGCCAGAAGGTGCCCTATCCCTTCGCTTCGGCGAAGGAAATGCTGGCCATGGCCGCATCCTCTGGCCTGACCATCGCCCAGATGAAACGGGCGAACGAGGAAGCCGTGCGCTCGCGCGAAGAACTCGATGCCGGTCTCGACCGGATCTGGGATGCGATGCTGAGCTGCATCGACCGGGGCCTGCGCCAGGACGGCCAGCTTCCGGGTGGGTTGAAGGTGCGCCGCCGCGCCAAGTCGATCCACGACCAGCTGCAGGAGGAATGGCGCTCCAACCGGCTCAATCCGGTTCTCGCCAATGACTGGCTGTCTGTCTATGCCATGGCCGTCAACGAGGAAAATGCGGCCGGTGGCCGTGTCGTGACTTCGCCGACCAATGGAGCGGCCGGCGTCGTACCTGCCACCATCCGCTATTATCTGCATTTCCATCCCGATGCCGATCAACAAGGCATTCGCGACTACCTGCTGACGGCCGCCGCCATCGGCGGGATCATCAAGCACAATGCCTCGATTTCGGGTGCGGAAGTCGGCTGTCAGGGTGAGGTGGGCTCGGCCTCGGCCATGGCCGCCGCCGGTCTCGCCGCCGTCATGGGCGGCACGCCGGAGCAGATCGAGAATGCCGCGGAAATCGCGCTTGAGCACCATCTCGGCATGACCTGCGATCCGGTCGCCGGCCTCGTCCAGGTGCCGTGTATCGAGCGCAACGCGCTCGGCGCCGTGAAAGCCGTCACCGCCGCCTCGCTGGCGCTGAAGGGGGACGGCCAGCATTTCGTGCCGCTCGACGCCGCCATCGAGACCATGCGCCAGACCGGCAATGACATGAACGAGAAATACAAGGAAACCTCGCTCGGCGGGCTGGCCGTCAACGTCGTGGAGTGTTGACGCGGGCAGGGGCTTTGCACCTGTCCTGAAACGCCTCCGTCGTCATCCTCGGGCTTGTCCCGAGGATCTACAGCGTCGGCCACTGGCTCGACGTCGGACGTCGCATACCCAGCCGTCGTCCTGCGAATGGCCGCCCTCCGCGGATCCTCGGGACAAGCCCGAGGATGACGAACAGCCGCCCTTTCTCCCTCTAAACTGTTGAGCACCGCTCGCCTGCGACACCCTTGCCCTTGACCCTGAGGTCAGACCCGCTATCCCGGAGGGCATGGCATTGCATCTCCTCAAGCTCTGTGTCGGAGCCGACTCCATCGACGACCTGCGCGACTGGGTCGCCGAACGCTGCCTCGTCGCGGTTGCGGCGGGCATGGAGCCGCATTCCTCGCATGTCACCCGCATGGTGCCGAAGCGCATGGACGAATTGCTCGATGGCGGTTCGCTCTACTGGATCATCAAGGGCCAGCTCTCTGCTCGGCAGAAGCTCCTCGACATCAAGACCTTCACCGGCGGCGACGGCATCTCGCGTTGCGAGCTTATCCTCGGCCCCGAGGTCATCGAAGTGGCGCCTGCACCGCGTCGGCCCTTCCAGGGCTGGCGTTATCTCGATGCCGATGTCGCCCCGCGCGACCTCTCGGCGTCGGGCGCCAATATCGAGGATATGCCCGACGACCTGAAGCGGGAACTGGCCGAACTCGGACTGCTGTGAGTTCACACACACGCGGTCCGCTCCGGCACATCGTGTGATGCGCCAGCCTCCGGGGCTACCGTCTCAGGACCTCGGGGGGGATCGCAGACAGATACACTGCTGTTGTGTTCCTTCTGTAGCGTCTTGCCGGCCGCTGTCGTTTGCAGCGGCTGAGGGCGGCCTTTGCAGATAAGTGGGTCGGGCCATCGGCCATCGAAAGGTCCGAATTCAGCGTCATGGCCGATCGCGGGAGAGGCTGTTGGGGTGTTGGGGATTTTGATGGGCAGACGTGACGATATTGGCCAGACCGCCGAGGGATCCGTGCGGCCGCGGCCGCGCTGGCAAAAGATCGTGTTGCGCGTCGGTCTTTCGGTCGCCGGTGCTGCCGCTCTCTTTGGCGCCTATGTCGGCATTCTCATTTTCTCGGGCAATTTTCACGAAGTCATCCCAGGGCGCTTCTACCGGTCTGCCCAGCTGTCTGGCGCGCGCCTGGGCGAGGAGATCGACCGCTACAAGATCAAGACTGTGATCAACCTGCGCGGCGCAAGCACGGGCAAGAGCTGGTATGACGACGAATTGCGGGCGACCGAAGCGCATGGCGCGACGCATGTCGATTTCGGCATGTCGGCGCGCAAGGACCTGACGCCGGAGCGGACCCAGGAGCTGCTGACTTTGCTCAAGACCGCCGAGCAGCCGATCCTCGTCCACTGCATGTCCGGCGCCGATCGCACCGGTCTCGCCTCCGTCATCTTTTTGCAGCAGGTCGCGGGTGTCGACGAGGAGGTGGCCGAATGGCAGCTCTCGCCGATCTACGGCCACATCAATCTCCCCTTCCTCGCGGCGTATGCGATGGACGACACCTGGGAGAGGCTGGAAAAGGTCATCGGCCTGGACAGTTGATCAGGAGATCTGCGCTTTTCAGCTGGCAAGTCCTGCGGTTCGCACTCCGATGTCTTTTTCCGGCAAAGCCTGGATTTGGCCCGGCCATGACGACAAGTCGCGTCACGGATCCATGCCGTCAAACCATCTCTTTTAGTTTCGCGGACAAAACGACCGCAGCCATCCGAATATCCTCTTCGATGTAGGTTCGAACAGCGAATCCGTCGCCTTGCTCCAGTGCTGCAACGATTTTGCGATGCGCGTCATTCGATTGCGGGATGTAGGCATCGGATTGCATCAGCAAGTTCAGGTATGGCCCGACACGGCCCCAGAGATCCTGGATGATGTTGAGCATGATCGGCGCTTTGGCATGGTTGTAAATGGCGAAATGAAAGGCTTCGTTCATCGCCAGGTAAGACGCGGAATCACCGGCTCTCACGGCGCGATCCATTCCCGACAGCAAGACTTGAATTTCTGCCAGACCCGCCGCCGGCATGCGAGAGGCCGCTCTTTCGCCGGCGGTGCCCTCGACCGCGATGCGGAGATCGGTCAGTTCGCCAAAGGCGGCGTCAGAAAGCAGGGGCACGATAATCGAGCGATTGTCTTTCATCTCGAGCGCACGCTCTGCAACCAGCCGCTGCAAGGCCTCCCGAATCGGCGTTGTCGAGATCCCGTACAGGTCTGCCAGTTTTCGGATCACCAGCGTTTGCCCGGGATTGAAGGTTCCCGAGATCAGCCCCTGCCGTAGCGCGGCATACGCCCTGTCGTTCAGTGTTTCGTGGGTGAGTTTCAGCATTCAGTTCTTCCGACGAGACCCAAAAGAGGGACAACTTGAACTAAAGATGCCGGTCCATCAACTCCGAAGAGTTCAATCCATGGCATACGGAGCGAACCAGCCGGAGAACTTTGGCCGACACAGGTCGATCCGTTCATCGTCTCCGGCCGGCATGTCCGTGATCGACATGGCCCAAACCCGCATTTTCTAAGCGACTGGTATGGTCTGGAGGACGCTGTCAAGCGTGCTGAGCAACAGGTCGGCCTCGGCAATACCGAATGGCAGAGGTGGCCGGATTTTCAAGACATTGGCATTGGGCCCCGATGCGCTGATCAGAATGTTGCGCTCCCTGAGGCCGTTCACCACGGCCGCTGTCTCCTGCGAGGCGGGCCTGTCGAAGGCACCGCCCCGAAGCAATTCGACGCCAATGAAAAGACCTGCGCCGCGAACTGAACCTATGATCGGATGGCTCTGCGACAAGGCGATGAGCCCGTTGCGGAGATGGTCTCCTGTTGTCCTGGCGTTTTCCACCAGTCCTTCATCCCGGATAATGTCAAGAACCGCCGTGGCTGCGGCCATCGCGACGTTGCTGCCGCCAAAGGTGTTGAAGTAGCGCGACTTTTTGCCGAAATCGTCCAGCAGGTCGCGGCGCGACACCATGGCTGCGACAGGATATCCATTTCCCATCGGCTTGCCCATCGTGACGATATCCGGGGTTAGTTCGTGGCGCTGAAAGCCCCAGAAACGGTCGCCGGTTCGGCCAAAACCCGCCTGAACTTCGTCGGCGATGAAGAGGCCCCCCGCCTCACGAAACAGCTGGACTGCCGGGGCGAGGAAGCCCGGCGGGTCCGAGAATATGCCGTCGCTGGAAAAGATGGTGTCAACCAAAAGCGCCGCAGGGCGCACGCCCTGGCGCCGCATCTCGGCCAGGGCACCTTCCACGCCCAAGGCAAAGGCTGCGGCGACATCGCCGCCTTGCCGCGGATCAAGGGGAGCGTCGACTGCAAAGACATCACGACCGGGCGGCACGCCCGACCCGAGAGACGGCGACAGGCCGGCGATCGTTTCGGTGACCCCATGGTAGGCCAACCGGGTGATGATGATGCCGCTGCCGCCTGTGGCACTCTTGGCGACACGAATGGCCAGATCATTTGCCTCGCTTCCGGTGCAGGTGAACATGACCCTGTCGAGCGCTGAGGGGAAGAGATCCAGAAGCCGTTCGGCAAAGTCCAGAACGCCGTCACTGAGATAACGCGTATGCGTGTTCAGGATCGACATCTGCTTCGTCACGGCCTCGATCACGCGGGTGTGGCAGTGTCCGACGGACGGCACATTGTTGTAGGCGTCGAGAAAGCGCCGACCTTCCGCATCGTGCAGCCAGACCCCTTGCGCAGAAACCGGGTGAAATGGCTGGTCGTAGAAGAGGCGGTACGAAGGCCCGAGCAGCCTGTCCCGTTTCTCGACGGTTTCGCGGTCACGGTCATCCAGCCTTTCGGCCTTCGACGGGTCGAATGCATTGATCATTGCTTGAGATCCACTCATGCCAGTTCTCCCTGTGACGCGCGCTGGAATTTCTCATCGACCTGATCGGCGGGCAGGGCGGCGAGAGCCAGCAGACCCGCCACAGCGCTTTTCTGGTTTCGCAAGATATAGTCCCGGTTTTCGGGGTATTGGGAGGCGCGCCAGTTTGTGATGATGACCGTCATCGCCAGGCGGGTTGCAAGCAGCACAGGAAGCGCTGCAACCTCGTCTGGGCGCAGGGGCATCACCGACCGGTAGGCGGCCAGAAACCGGCACAACGGCGCAAGTGGTTCGGAGCCGTTCGCAAAAAGATAGGAACACGCTACCGCGATATCGCAGGCCAGCGGGCTCTCTACCATGTCACCGAAATCGATCACGCCCGCGATGGCGCCCGTTTCGGGCGAGACGAGCACATTGTGCGGATTGAGGTCATTGTGAATGACCTGGTGACGGAGTGGAGCGAGCGCGATCGACTCAAAACGATCAAGCGCGTCGGAGGCGAGGCTCCGGTGGAGGGGGTCTTCGGTCATAGGGAGATAGGCACGCAATTTCGCCGCGTGTTTGAGGTCCCAGAGCAATTCGTGGCCGGCGCCCGGGTGGCGGAAGCCGGACAGCGCCTGGCCCATCTTCGCGGCCGTCAGGCCCAGGCCGGTCTGCTGTTCGGCGCTTGTCACATCCCCGGTCATGGGGACGCCGTCGAGATAACTCAGCATGTAGCAAAAGCGTGTTTGACCCTCGACATCGCTCCACGGGAAAATATCTGTTCCGTCAAGGGTGCGGATGACCCGCTGGATCGGAAGGTCGGGCGCGACCTGTTCCAGGTGTCGCATGGCGCCGACGCGGAAGTCGATTGTGGATCGGGCTTCGGCCGCATTGGCGACCTTGAGCAGAAATTTCGGGCGACCATCGATCATCAGCATAAAGTTCTGATCTCGTTCGCTTTTGAGCGCCTTGGCGGCAACCTTGAGGCCGTAATGCTCTGAACTGACGGAAACCGCTTCGTCGAGGGTCATCGCAACGGATGTGGTTGTCAGAGAGTCCCTGGGACGCAACACGCGCTCAAGGTCATTCATGTTTCGTACTCCTGTCTCTGGGTGAACCAATCGTCAAGTAAAGATGATATATCATATATCATGACACACCTGCAAGGCGGCCTGTATGGCGCCCGTTTGGGTGTCGCGATGGAGTAAAACCACCAAAAAGGTTAGGGTGAAGTCATCGGCAAAGGCAGTTGACGCCCGACGGAAATTATGTTCGGTATACCATATCACAAAATAAGCTGCTCGAAATTAACGGCGGCACGCAGACTCTTGGGGATCTTATGCAGGGAATTCATTCCGAACCTGGAAGTGCAGTGGGAGCGTCAGCGGCGGTTGCGGCGCAGGCTGGTCAGTCAGTGCCAATGCGTCGTGAGGGGCAGGCTCCGGGCAAAGGGGCAGAGCTTGTTCGGCTCGTCGACGTCTCGAAGACCTTTGGCACGAAGGAGGCGTCTCATACGGTCCTTCAGGACGTGAACTTCAGCATCGTCTCGGGAGAATTCTTCATTCTCCTCGGTCCGTCCGGTTGCGGCAAGACGACCCTGCTGCGTTTGCTTGGGGGCTTTGAATATCCCACAACAGGTATCATCGCCCTTGACGGGGTTGATCTATCGAATGTGGCGCCGCATCGGCGACCGATCAACACGGTATTCCAGTCTTACGCGCTCTTTCCGCACATGACGGTCCGCCAGAACGTTGCCTATGGGCTGCGTATGCTGAAGTGGCCGACCGACAAGCTGAATGCCAGGGTCAGCGAGGTGTTGGAACTCGTGCGGCTCAGTCAATTTGAAGGCCGGCGACCGGCGCAGTTGTCGGGTGGCCAGCAGCAGCGCGTTGCACTCGCACGGGCTCTTGCGCCTTCGCCGCGGCTGCTTCTGCTCGACGAGCCGCTGTCTGCTCTGGATCTGAAGCTTCGCAAGGGAATGCAGGCTGAGCTGAAGCGGCTGCAGCGCGAGACGGGGATCACGTTTGTCCTCGTGACGCATGACCAGGAAGAAGCGCTGGCGATGGCGGATCGTGTCGCCGTCGTGGATGGTGGTCGGGTTCTGCAAATCGGGCCCCCTGAAGACGTCTATACCAAGCCAACGAACCCGTTCGTCGCTGATTTCATCGGGGAAGCAAACCTCGTTGCCGGCGAGCTGTTTGGTCGCCCGGGCATGGTTCTCGCGCTGCGGCAGGAAAGCCTGACCTTCTCGCCCGGTCCGGGTCGGATGCGTGGTGTCGTGTCTGCGATTACTTTCCTCGGCAGCGATATCCTGTACGAGGTGAAGGTCGGCGAGGGGCAGACCGATTTGCGCATGCGTGGACGTCGGGAAACCACGCCAAAGCTGGATGTCGGCGCGGAAGTTTTTGTCGATTGGGCCGAGGCATCTGAGTGGTGGATGTCCAAATGAGCCTCATTCGTCCTCGATCTGCCGCGCTGCTTCTCGCCCCTGCGGTTCTTGCGATTGTCGTTTTCATGGCGCTGCCATTGTTGCTGGCGCTCGCGGTATCCTTCATGACGGCGGATACCTATGGTGGCGCCCATCTTCCCCTGACATTCTCCGCCTATGTGCAATTGTTGTTCGAACAGGATTTTGATGAGTCGTGGGCATTCACGGCGAGTTATCTTCAGATTTTCGTCCGTTCGACACTGCTTGCCATCGCCGCCACATTGCTGACGTTGCTGTTTGCGCTACCGGTCGCATGGCACATCGTTTGCCAAAGACCTGAAGTCCGAAGCTTGATGCTCTTTGCGATCACGCTTCCCTTCTGGACCAATCTTCTGATCCGGACGTATTGCTGGGTCCTGATTTTGCGCGACCACGGGCTTGTCAACCAATTGCTTGTCGGAAGCGGTGTCGTGTCGGCGCCTGTCGCCCTTTTGTACAATAATGGCGCTGTCTTGCTGGGGCTGGTCTATTCATTCCTGCCCTTCATGGTCTTGCCGATTTACTCGACGCTCGAGCGCATGGACACCCGCCTCATCGAGGCATCTCACGATCTCTATGCCGGCAGGATCCAGACACTTCTAAACGTGGTCTGGCCGGCCGCAAAACCTGGCGCAGCAGCCGGCGCCATCTTGGTCTTCGCCCCCGCCCTCGGCGCATTTGTCACGCCGGACCTGCTCGGTGGCGGCAAGGTGATGTTGATCGGAAATCTCATCCAAAACCAGTTTTCCTCGGCCCGAAACTGGCCGTTCGGAGCGGCGGTGGCGATCATTTTGACGGCAATCGTGCTTGCCGCAATTTGGGTACAGACAAAGCGCGAAAGCCGCATGGGGGAGGAAAGAACATGAGTGCGGGCGATAATGTCCTCCAGGCAAAGGCGCTTTTGGCCAAGACCTCGACCAAAGCTCCGTTTGATTGGCGTCGAACGCCGGGCCTTGGCGTGGCAACCGGTTCTGTTTTCGCGTTCCTTTATCTGCCGTTGATCGTCCTTTCGATCTATTCCTTCAACGGCGGTGACCAGGTGACGGTTTGGAGCCATGTCAGTTTGCGCTGGTTTCGGGAGATCTTTCGAAATGACGCCATTCAGCTGGCGACCTGGAACAGCCTGATCGTCGCGACGGCGGCGACAATCATCAGCACGATTTGTGCAATCTGCGCGGCGATGGCTCTTGAGCGCGGTGCGCGCTTGGCGGGGCGGAACCTGTCGATTTCCCTCATTGCGATGCCGCTCGTGGTCCCGGAAATTGTGACCGCGGTGGCGACGCTGATCTTCTTCACGTCCATTGGGCTGAAACTGGGCATCGGCAACCTGATCGTCGCCCATACGGTTTTCTGCATTCCGTTCGCGATGCTGCCCATCCGGGCCCGGTTGCGGGAGATGGGTGAGGCCGCAGAAACGGCAGCGCGCGATCTTTACGCCAGTGAGTGGAAGGTCTTTTGGACCGTCACGCTGCCGCTTCTTATGCCGGCCGTTCTTTCCGGCGTCATGCTCGCATTCGTCACCTCGCTGGATGACTTCATTATCAGTCAGATGGTTGCCGATCCCGGCATGACGACTTTGCCAATGTACATCTACGGGATGATTAGGCTTGGCGTGAAGCCGGAGGTCAATGCGGTGTCGACGCTTCTCCTGCTGGCGTCCATGACGCTGGTCGGCGGTGCCTATCTGCTTTCGAAATACAAAAAATAACCAACATAAAAGGAGAACGCGATGAAATTGGGATTTGTAGTCAAGTCGGCAGCAGCACTGTTTCTGCTGTCTACAACGGCAGCTTTTGCGCAGGAGGAGCTGTATTTCTTCAACTGGTCCAATGCGACCTCGCCCGAACTGCTGGAGAAATTCGAGAAGGAAACCGGGATCAAGGTGATTGTCGATGTCTTCGACAATAACGAAACGGCACTTGCAAAACTGAAGTCCGGCACTGGCGGCTACGACGTCCTTGACGCCACCAGCGATTTCCTTCCGATCTACATCAAGGAAGGCTTGCTTCGGGAAATCGACGTCGCGGGCATGCCAGGCTTCGACAACATTGATGACAAGTGGAAGAAACCTGTCTGGGACCCGGAGGCCAAGTACTCGCTCAGCTGGTATTGGGGCACCACCTCGTTTGCGGTCGACACAGCCGTTTATAAAGGACCGACTGACAGCCTGTCGATTTTGTTCGAGCCCCCGGCAGAACTCGTCGGTAAAATCGGGATGTTTTCATCGCCCACCGAGGTGATGTCGCTGGCGCTGACCTATCTTGGCAAGGATCAGTGCAACACCAATCCGGCTGACCTGAAGGAGCTGCAGGCCTTGCTTGAGAAGCAGAGGCCAGCTGTCAAACTCTACAACTCAGACGCCGTTGTCGAGCGGATGTCTTCGGGCGAGACGGCTGCAAGCCAGGACTGGAACGGGGACGCGATGCGCGGGCGCCTGGCGCGTCCGACGGTCAAATTCGTTTACCCGAAAGAGGGGATGGTCGCCTGGGCTGAGACGCTGTCGATCCCGAAGACCGCCCCGCATCCGGAAAATGCAATGAAGTTCATCCAGTTTCTGATGAAGCCGGAGAACTCGGCCTTGCAGGCGAACTTTGTCCGGTATGCCAGCACCATCAAGGGAGCCGAACAATACTACATTCCCGAACTGCAAGGTGCCCCTGAACTGACCATTCCGGAAGGAACCCGGCTTGTGTTCTCCGAGCCCTGCGGTGAGCAGGCGATCAAGTACTACGACAAGATCTGGACCAAGCTGAAGAACTGACGCGAAAGTGCTGCCGCGACCGGCCCGCCACTCCCGAGGCCGGTCGCGACTGCCTGCTTGAGCAGTATTTTGCGGGGACGCAATCGACGCAATTGCATCGAAAGCCTGAGAGCCTGCCCCCGACGAACTCTCGATACGCAGTGCCCGAGGCCAACCGTTTCCCCAGATCAAGGGGAACCGGAGCGGCGCGCTGTGCGCAAACCATGAACGGAGGCATTCGAATGCACCCCCATCTGTCTAACGCGTCATCCTCGCTGCTTGACAATCTTCAGCCCCCCGCTGTGCCGCTTGACGTCCTCATGTCTTTCGCCAAGTCCCACTATGGCTTAAGCGGGACCTGGAGTGAGCTGTCTGGCGAGCGTGACCAGAACTTCCGCGTCAGCGATGACCAGGGTGGCGTCTGGCTCTTCAAGCTCTGCAGTCCGCGAGAAGCCGATGGGGTGTTCGAGGGCCAAGTCCTGGCACTGGAACATATCGCGCGCACAGACCCCGGCCTTCCGGTTCCGCGCGTCAGGCACACCAATGATGGCTTGTTATTGGCAAAGCTCCATCATGCCGGCTTGGATCATTGCGTGATCGTGCTGTCTTATCTGCCAGGCAGCGTTTTGGGAGCAGCACCGCTTTCGAGCGAGCGGCTGTATGAGGTGGGCCAGCTGGTGGCGCGGTTGGGCCGGGCCTTGCGCGGTTTCATTCATGCTGGTCCGGCGACGCGCCATCTGGCTTGGGATCATCGCCACCTGGCAGATCTGTTGCCCCATGTGGGCGTGTTGCCTAAGGAGCAACAGGCCCGTTCGGCACGGCTCATCTCCGCATTCTGCAAAGACCGGTTGCCGATCCTCGAAACACTGCGCTCCCAGATTATCCATGGTGACGCGCATCCCTTCAATACCTTGACGGATGGGGAAGGCATCGTTGGCGTGATTGATTTCGGCGACATGATTGCCGGTGCACTCATTCAGGATCTGTCCAACACCCTTGCGGACTATCTGATACCCGGCGCCGACAATCAGCGCATCATGTTGGAAATTACCAAGGGCTATCATTCGATTACGCCCCTCGAAGAGCAGGAGCTGGAGGTCTTGCTGCCCCTGGTGGAAACCAGGATCTTGATGAACCCATTGATCCTGGGTCTTCGTTCACAAGGTGGGGCCCCGGAGTCGATCTTCGAGGATTACTGCCGACGCGCATTTCCCTTGCTGGATGAACTTGAAGCTCAGCGCACGGTGTTTGTGAATGTCCTGCGGCGCGGTGCTGCCCTTCCGCCCCTTTCGACCTTGGTTTCGGACAGCGTCGAGGGCATGCTGGAACGTCGCAAGAGTGTGATGGGCAAGAAGCTCTACATGTTCTACGACACGCCGCTGCATCTGGTGAAGGGGCAGGGCGTTTGGCTGACGGCCAAAGACGGAAAGTCCTACCTCGACTGCTACAACAACGTGCCGCATGTTGGCCATTGCCACCCCTATGTGATCGGGGCAATCGAGCGCCAGATGCGCCAACTGAACACCAATACGCGTTATCTGTCTGAGCAGTCGATCGCCTATGCCGAACGGTTGACGGCCACGCTGGATAAAAGCCTGAGTGCCGTCATCTACGTCAATTCCGGCAGCGAAGCGAATGACATTGCGTGGCGCATGGCGAAGGCGTGGACGGGACGCTCCGGCGGCCTGGCGATGGATTTTGCCTATCACGGCGTCACCGACGCCATTGATCCCTTTTCCCCGTCCAATGACATGGAAAACTGGAAGTTCCCGCATATGCGGGTCATCACACCGCCGGACGACTATCGGGGGCCGTTCAAGCGGGGAGACAATAACATCGCTCAGCGCTATGCCGATCTGGCGGATGCGCCGATCAGCGACCTTGCGCAATCCTCCTATGGTGTCGCCGCCGGCATGGTCGATTCAGCCTTCATGACCAATGGCATGCTGGATGTGCCACAGGGCTATCTCTCTGCGGTTGCCAGCAAGATCAGGGCCGCAGGCGGACTGTTTATCGCTGATGAGGTTCAGTCCGGCTTTGGACGCATGGGGACGGCCATGTGGGGCCATCAGCACCACGGTGTCGTGCCGGATTTCGTGACGATCGGAAAACCTGCGGGCAACGGGCATCCCATCGGAGTCCTTATCACCCGGCCGGAGATCCTCGACCACTTCACGAAAACGGCTCCCTTCTTCTCCACCTTCGGGGGAAACAACGTTTCATGTGCCGCGGGCATCGCGGTCTTGGATGTCATCCGGGACGAGAATCTGGTCGAGAACTGCAAGACCACCGGTGCCTATATGAAGGCGCGCTTGCTTGAGTTGAAAAACAAGTTCGATCTGATTGGCGATGTGCGCGGGGTCGGTTTGGCGCTGGGCGTCGAACTTGTTCGCGATCGGCACACTCTGGAGCCGGCCAAGGCAGAAACCAAGCGCGTGGTGGACTTGATGCGCGAGCAAGGCGTTCTGATCGGTTCAGAAGGTGTGCTTGGCAACATTCTGAAGATCAGGCCGCCTGCCGTGCTCCAGCCCGCCCATGTCGACATCGCCGTGGCAGCGCTGGAACAGGCACTGCTCAAAATCTAGCAATCGGAAAAGGGTCTGGTCCGGCAAGACCGCTGGGCAGGCCTTGCCGCGATCATCACGCTGAGCCTCACCATAAGGGCTGCCTTTGACGTGTTGATCATTTCAATGGCCGAAAGGCGCAGCAGAATACTCAATGACCAACGAGATTGGATGGCATGACATGAAAGCGGACTTGATCATTCTCGACGGAAACGTCCTGACGATGGATGACGAAGCTCCGAGAGCCGAGGCTGTGGCCGTGGCAAACGGCAAGATTGTCGCTGTCGGTTCGAATGCCGACATCGGCGCGTGGCAGACACAGTCGACCAGAGTGATCTCGGCGCGCGGCGGAACTGTCTTGCCCGGGTTCGTCGAGGCCCATATGCATCTCTTTGGCGGAGGCTCCCAGCTGGCGCATCTTGACCTGTCGGGTGTGCTCGGATTCGAAAACGTCGCTGCAGCAGTCAGAGATTATGCTGCGAAAAATCCAGAGACGAAGCTCCTGACCTGCAAGATGGCCAGCTACATGATGTTGGGGGAGGGGATCCGTCTCGACAGACACCATTTGGATCGGATCCTTCCGGATCGGCCACTTGCCTTCATCTCGTTCGACAATCACACCATGTGGGGCAACACGCTCGCGCTTGAAAAGGCAGGGTTGCTGCACGGTCTCAAGCTGAGCCCTGGCAATTCCGTCGTCATGGGTGACGATGGCCTCGCCAATGGCGAGCTCAATGAAGCGGAAGCCTATGGGCCGCTTCTTGTCTTCGGCGGTCTTGACAGAGCGATGCTCGGCTTGACCACCGGCGGCGAACCCGATCCGAAGCCGAGCGCGGCCGAGTTCGCCGCCGATGTCCGAACGGTGAAGGAGGCGTTGAAATGGTGTGCCCAGCACGGGATCACATCGATCCACAACATGGATGGCAACCTTTACACCTTCGAGATCCTCGAGGAAATTCAGCGTGATGGCGATCTCCTGTGCCGTGTGAAAGTGCCGTTCCACTACAAGAACTTCATGAAACTGGATGACCTCAAAAAGGCGTCATTCATGACGGAGCGTTACAACTCCGAATGGCTGTCCAGCGGTCTTGTGAAAATGTTCTATGACGGCATTCTGGATGGGCACACGGCCTATATGGTTGACGGATATGCCGATCAGCCTAGTTTCAAGGGCGAACCGCTTTTCTCGCAGGAACAGTTCAACGAGGTCGCGATCGAGGCTGACAGACTGGGGCTGCAAATTGCCGTCCACGCCGTCGGCAGCGGGGCGGTTCACTCTGTGCTGAACGGCTATGAAGCCGTTGCTCGCGCCAACGGACCCAGAGACCGGCGTCATCGGGTAGAACATATCGAGGTCATCCATCCTGACGACCTGCCCCGTATTGCAGAACTCGGCGCGATCGCCTCGGTGCAGCCGCCGCATCCGCCCGGCGTCATGGGCATTCCGTTGGAACCAACGCTCACGGTGGTTGGTGAGGATCGGTGGGAGTATTTCTACGCCTTCCGCACCATCAAGGAGACAGGGGCGCACGTTGTCTTTTCCTCAGACTGGCCTGTTGCCGATCTGAATGTGATGCGGGGAGTGCACGCCTCCATGGATCGCACGCCCTATCTCCCGCATTTGCCTGACCAGCGTTTCTCGCTTCATGAGGCACTTCGGGGCTATACCGTCGAGGGTGCCTATGCGGAACACGCTGAAGATCTCAAAGGCAAGCTCAAGGCTGGCATGCTTGCCGATATCGTCGTGCTGTCTGCCGATATTGAGGCTGTGGCGAAAAATGACATTCCCGCCATTCGGCCCCTTGTTACTATATGCGGTGGAAGGATAACCTTCGAGGCCACGCAGTAGTGCCTATGTCGTCACGGGGCGCTCGAAAGGGCGGCCATCAAATTGCTGGCTTTATCGGGTCGGACATCTGTTTCTGCCCTAAGTTGATCAAGAGGGGAATCGTTTGCGCTACATTCGTCCGAGTTCATTAGAAGATGCCATAGGGCTGTTGAATGAGGCCCCGGGCAAGGCCGCCATTCTGGCCGGCGGAAGCGATCTGCTGGTGAGAATGAAAGGCGGCTTTACCGAGCCCGACCTTATCATCGACATCAAGAGCATCGATGGATTGAGCCGCATCACGGAAGGCGACGATGGTTTCGTCATCGGTGCCGCAGTCTCCTGCGCAGTCCTCGGCGAGACTGTCGGTCTTCGGCGCGCGTGGCCCGGCGTTGTCGAAGGGGCGAACCTGATCGGCTCCAAGCAGGTGCAGGGACGTTGCACGATCGTCGGCAACCTCTGCAATGCATCACCTGCGGCCGACAGTGTGCCGGCGCTGGTGGCGGCCGGTGCCAAGGCCCTGATCAGGGGACCAGCCGGCTCCCGCACGATCCCGGTCGAACAGGTGCCCGTGGCCCCTGGCAGGACGTCGCTCGCCAAGGGCGAGATCATCGAAGCCATTTTGCTTGGCAAGCGCCAGCCGAATTCAGGCGATGCCTACCAGCGGTTCACGCCGCGCACGGAGATGGACATCGCTGTTGTCAGTGCTGCCGTCAACCTGACACTCGACGATCAGGGTGTGGTCCAGTTTGCGCGCGTCGCCCTTGGGGCTGCGGCACCGACCGTGCTTCTCGTCGAAGCGGCAGCCGAGATTCTTGTCGGTTCGCGTGTCGATGAGGAGACGTTGGAGCGCCTCGCCGAGACGTGCTCTGCCGCCTGTCGCCCGATCGACGACAAGCGTGGCACGATCGAATTCCGGAAAAAAGTTGCGGGTGTGCTGGCCAAGCGGGTCGCGCTCACCGCCTATCAACGTGCGGGACAGAAGTGATGGCAGGCATAGCAGTTTCCACGACAATCAATGGCGACAACGCCGAATTCCTCTGTCATCCCGACGAAACGCTCCTTGACGTGTTGCGTGATCGCCTGGGCCTCATGGGGGTGAAGGAAGGATGCGGCACCGGCGATTGCGGCGCTTGCAGCGTCATTCTCGATGACCGTCTGGTCTGTTCCTGTCTGGTGCTTGGCGCCGAGGCAGAAGGCCGGAAAATCGAGACCGTCGAGGGCATGGCCCAGGGTGACAAGCTCCATCCGCTGCAGCAGAAATTCCTCGAGCATGCCGCGCTTCAATGCGGGATCTGCACACCGGGCTTTCTGATTGCGGCGAAGGATCTTCTCGCCAAGAACCCGGATCCGACGGAAGAGGAAATCCGGTTCGGCCTTGCCGGAAATCTCTGCCGTTGCACCGGCTATGACAAGATCGTGCGCGCCGTCCAGGACGCCGCCAGCGTGATGAGAGGAGCATGACCATGGATTTTGATCCCAGCCACGCCAAACGCAGCTTCTCCTCCGTTGGCACCCGCCCCATCCGACCGGATGGGGTCGACAAGGTGACGGGCCGCGCCCGCTATGGCGCAGATTTCAATATGCCGGGTCAACTGGTCGGGCGCATCCTGCGCAGCCCCCATGCCCATGCGATCATTCGCAAGATCGACACATCGAAGGCCGAGCAGCTTGCCGGCGTCAAGGCTGTGCTGACAGCGGCGGATCTGCCCGACTTCACCGATGGTGACGCGGCGATGTATGACATTCTCGACAACTGCATGGCCCGCAGGAAGGCGCTCTACGACGGGCATGCCGTCGCCGCCGTGGCCGCAGTCGATGCGCGCGTCGCCAAACAGGCGCTCAAGCTGATCGAGATCGAATACGAAATCCTGCCGCATGTCACCGACGTTGACGAAGCGTTTGCGGATGGCGCCCCTCTGATCAATGACACGATCATAACCGCGGGTGTTGAGCCCAGGCCCGAGCGCGCGTCGAATGTCTCGATGCGAAGCCAGTTCGGCCACGGCGATGTCGATGCCGGCATGGCAAAGGCCGACGTCGTGGTTGAGCGGACCTTCAAGACCGAACAGACGCATCAGGGCTATATCGAGCCGCACGCCTGCGTCGCCAATTTCAACGCCGATGGCACGGCGGAACTCTGGGTTTGTACGCAGGGGCACTTCGTCTATCGCCAGCATTGCGCCCAGTTGCTGGGGATCGCGGCCTCCAAGCTGCGCGTGACGTCGTCCGAAATCGGCGGTGGCTTTGGCGGCAAGACCCATGTCTGGGCCGAACCGGTCGCGCTGGCGCTTTCGCGCAAGGCTGGCAGGCCGGTCAAGCTGGTCATGACGCGCGACGAGGTGTTTCGCGCATCGGGTCCCACGAGTGCCACGTCGATCGACGTGAAAATCGGCGCCATGAAGGACGGAACGATTGTGGCTGCCGACGCGACGCTCCGCTATTCTTGCGGTCCCTATACCGGCGCCTGGGCCGAGACCGGGGCGATGACGGCATTTGCCTGCTACAAACTCGAAAATGTCCGGACGGTCGGCTACGAAGTGCTGGTCAACCGGCCAAAGACCGCCGCCTACCGCGCACCGTCAGCGCCGATGGCAGCTTTCGCGGTGGAAAGCGCCATCGACGAACTTGCCAAGAAACTCGGCATGGATGCGGTCGACTTCCGGATCCAGAACGCGGCAAAGGAAGGGACCAGGTCGTCTTACGGCCCGGTTTACGGCCCGATCGGAATCGGCCCGACGCTGGAGGCGGTGAAGAACCACCCGCATATGAAGGCACCCCTGGGCGAGAACCAGGGGCGTGGCATGGCCTGTGGCTTCTGGTTCAACTTTGGCGGCCAGACCTGCGTTGATCTCAACATCGGCATGGACGGCACGGTTTCGCTGGCGGTTGGCACTGTCGATGTCGGCGGCTCGCGCGCCTCGCTGTCGCTGGTCGCGGCAGAAGAACTCGGGATCGATTACGGTCAGGTCAGAGCGGTGATCGCCGACACGTCCAGTCTCGGCTACAATGACATGACCGACGGCAGCCGGGGAACCTTCTCATCCTCGATGGCCACCATTTCCGCCGCGCGCAACGCCATGAAGACCCTGCGCGAGCGCGCCGCGCAAATGTGGGATATTCCCGTCGAGGAGGTGGCCTGGGAACGCGGGCATGCGGTCGCCACGGGGAGCAGTCACGGCAATCTTCCGCCTCTCTCCCTCAAGGAGATTGCAGCGGCCTCCGGCAACACGGGTGGGCCAATCGCCGGTCACAGCGAACTCGTGGCCGATGGCGCCGGCGTGTCCTTTGCCACGCACATCTGCGATGTCGAGGTCGACCCCGAAACGGGCGGCACCAGGGTCCTGCGTTACACCGTGGTGCAGGATGCCGGCAAAGCCGTGCATCCGACCTATGTCGAAGGACAGTATCAGGGCGGCGCGGCGCAAGGCATCGGCTGGGCGCTCAACGAGGAATATATCTACGGCAAGGACGGCAGGCTGCAGAATGCCGGCTTCCTTGACTATCGTATTCCCGTCTGCTCGGATCTGCCCATGATCGATACGCAAATTCTGGAGATCCCCAATCCCAACCATCCCTATGGGGTTCGCGGCGTCGGGGAGACCTCCATCGTCCCGCCGCTCGCAGCGGTGGCCAATGCCGTGTCCAACGCCGTGGGTGTGCGAATGGAGCATATTCCAATGTCGCCGCCGCGGATCCTGGCGGCGCTCGATGCCTGAGGAGGCCAGATGGTCGAGGTAACGTTGTGGGGCTCGCTCGCGGCAGCGGCCGACAACAACAGCAAGGTCGAGATCGAGGCAAGAAATATCCGGGAACTGTTCAAACGGTTGGCTGAACGGTTCCCGGCGCTCGAACCTCTCATGGACCGAGGCATCGCGGTGGCCATCGACGGAACGATCTATCGCGACACCTGGTCGAAGGAACTGCCGACGGGAGTGGAAATCTATCTGCTGCCAAGGCTGGCCGGCGGCTGAGGGTTCGCCGCGCTTTGATCGGCAAGCAGCACCCTTCACCAGCTTGCTGTTCTGATGTAGACGGGTTGGCAATTGCGGATCAAGGCGGATCGCTGTACGCGATACCAAGTGTCGGTAGCCGGTGGAGCGCATTGCCCGGATTGCGCGTGAGGCGCGTGACAAGTCACGCCATCCCGCCTGACCCGTCCTTGCGCCAATCAACCGTCCTTGCGCTTGCGTGCTGCATTATGGAAAACGATATTTGGGACGTTGCGCCAAGTCTGGTGCCAAAATCGGCGAAACTGGTGCCGACCAAGCGTAAAACGAGGCGAAGCAGAGAGTGCCGGAAGTGTCTGTTAAGCAGAAAAATGCCAATTATTTCAGAGCTCCGGTGTTTGCTGTCGCGCCGATGATCGACTGGACGGATCGGCATTGCCGGTATTTTCATCGCCAGCTGTCTTCCAACGCGCTGCTCTACACCGAGATGGTGGTGGCGGATGCGATCATTCATGGGCCGCGTGAGAAGCTGCTGTCGTTCAATGAGGCAGAGCATCCGGTCGCGCTGCAGCTTGGCGGGTCGGATCCGGGAAAGCTGGTCGAGGCGGTCCGGATCGCTTCGGATTACGGCTATGACGAGATCAACCTCAACGTCGGCTGTCCCTCGGACCGGGTGCAGTCGGGGACGTTCGGGGCCTGTCTGATGCAGACGCCCGAGGTGGTCGAGGCCTGTGTTGCCGCGATGAAACAGGTGGCGACGGTGCCGGTTACCGTCAAGTGCCGGATCGGGGTGGATGATCAGGAGCCGGCCGAGGTGCTTCCCGATTTCCTCGCCCGGATGGTCGGGGCAGGGGCCGACGCGATCTGGATCCATGCGCGGAAGGCCTGGCTGAAGGGCCTGTCGCCGAAGGAGAACCGGGAAATTCCGCCGCTGGATTATGAGCTGGTCTACCGGATGAAGCGGGAGAACCCTGATGTCTTTCTCGGGATCAATGGCGGGATTTCCGACCTGGATCAGGCACTTGCGCATCTCTCCGTGATGGATGGCGTCATGCTTGGGCGGGCGGGTTATCACAATGCCACCCTGCTCACCGAGGTCGACCGGCGGATCTATGGCGACGCGTCCAATCCGGTCGACTGGGACCGGGTGCGGGATGTCATGATCGCCTATGCCGAGCGGGTGATCGCGTCGGGCGGGCGGCTCAACCATGTCACGCGGCATATGGTCGGGCTGTTCCAGGGCTTTGCCGGCGCCCGGCGTTACCGGCAGATCCTGTCGTCGGAGGCTACGAAGCCGGGTGTTTCGCCGGACCTGATCGCCGAGGCCTTTGCGGCGGTCGACATATCCGGTGGGCCGAAGACACAGGGCGCATCCGGTAGCTCCGAAGCTGCGGAATAAGCTAGCGCGGCATCCTGGCGTTTTTCGGGCCGGCGTATTTCAGAGCGGGTTTTTCAGGCCCCAAAAGCGAGAATGGCGCCCCGGGGGACGCCATTCGAAACTTTTGATCAGGCAGCCTGGATGTTGACGGCCTTGGGGCCCTTGCCCATGCGATCCGGCTCGGTGTCGAAGGTGACCTGCTGGCCATCCTGCAGGGTCTGCAGGCCCGAGGCCTGGAGCGCGGAGATGTGGACGAACACGTCCTTTGCGCCGCCTTCCGGGGTGATGAAGCCGAAGCCCTTGTCCTGGTTGAAGAATTTAACAGTGCCCTTGGTGGCCATGGGGATAGTCCTTGTTCCCGTGTTGTCGTCTGCGCCACGGCCGGCGAACCGGAAGCGGCAGGGTTGAAGTTCCGCCGAAACGGAACCGTCGAGGGATCGCGATAACGGGGAAAGAACGTCTACCGGCGGGAGAAAGCCCCCAAGGACCGCCTGGGCGGTCGATACAAATCGGTCCAGTCTCCGGGATCATTGCTGCCCGAACGCCAAAAGAGGTAGGGGCATTTCCGAACCTTGGCAAGTACGAAAAGTCACACTTGCGCGCGCAAATTTTTGTCAACGGCCTGAATTCCTTGAGATTTGATGGGTGGTAACGATGCCATGTCAGCGCTTGCCGTCCGGCCGAGCGCCGCCGGGCGGCTGCGTCACGACCGGGGACGACGCGGTGTTCCGTCTTGAAGCGGCCTCCATCCGGGTTTAGGGGAAGGGGGATCGGGCCTGGGGCGGGGCCGGTCGGACGCGGGAGTGAATGAGTATGGCGAAAACGGGTGCCGCGGTGATCGATCCTTACGAGCTTCTGGGCGTGGCGCGCGATGCCGACGATGCCGCGATCAAGGCGGCCTATCGCAAGGTGGCAAAGACCGCCCATCCGGATGCCGGCGGCGATGCCGAGGCCTTTGCGAAAATCTCCGTCTGCTACGAACTGCTGAAGGATCCCGTGCGCCGCCGCGTGTTCGACGATACCGGCTACGATCCGCAGCTTGCCGAGCCCGCCGACCTCAAGGGTCTGATCGTCTTGGAAACGCTGATCAACGACATGATCCTCGACGAGCGGGAGCCCGGCAGTTTCGATCCGGTCGCGGGGCTGCGCCGCAAGCTCACCGACGACATCCTGAAATGCCGCTTCCATATTCTCGAGCTGGAGCGCCACCGGGCGCGGGTGCGCAAACATCTCGACCGGCTTGGCCGGCGGCCCGACACCGACGTGCTCGGCTCGATGCTCAGGGCGCGGGCGCAATCGATCACCGATGCCATCAAGGCGTCGGAGGTGCAGATCGGCGCGATCGAGCGGGCCTATTCCATGCTCGAGGGCTATTCCTATGAGATGGAGCCGCTGGCGCCCGAAGTCGAGGCCGAGGATCTGCCGAAGGCGGCGGAGTAGGGGCTCCGTCTTTCCCCTCCCAAACCCTCCCCACAAGGGGGAGGGCTTGACCCGGCGGCACTGTCCGCAGGTGTCCTTGCCTGCGGCATACCCCCCTCTGTCGGCTGCGCCGACATCTCCCCCACAGGTGGGGAGAGTGGAGGTCGGGGCCTCGTGCTTCGAGGGGCGCAATCGCGCCCACCTCAGCATGAGGGGGTGCGTGACGGGGCGCATTTTCTGCACGGCGGGGAGAAGGTGGCGCGACAGCGCCGGATGCGGGGGCCACCCTCCCCTTGAGGGGGAGGGTCGGACCGCAGGTCCGGGGTGGGGTGTCCGCTTCTCCGGATATCTGCTGGCGACCAGCCTGGTGTCACCCCTACCCGCCGCTCTGCGGCGACCTCCCCCCTCAAGGGGGAGGTGGGTGGGCGCCCTCATGCCGCGGTGCCCGGACTGGCGGAGGGGCGTTTTTCCGGTTTTATGTGGTGCCAGCCGCAGCGGTAAAGGGCAGTGGCCTGCGGGTTGGGATCGCTGGCAGCCCAGGCGGCGAGGGCGGCCCGTTCGTGTTCCGGATGTGGGCCGGGGCGGGTGTGGATGCGGTGGAGCCTGGCGAGCGCCAGTCGAAGCTTGGCGGCTGCCTCCGCGTCTTCGGGCCATTGGCGGGGCTCGATTCCGGGGCTGACATGCGGGTGCAGCTGGCCGGCCATGTCCCGGAGCTCCTGGTGCACGATGGGTTTGGCCTTTGCCGCGCAGGGCGGGAGAGATACGCCCGAGGCCAGCGGCAGATGCGCGCGAGGCGCCTGACCGCTGCAGTGCCGGCTGCGCCGGCATTGGCGCCGCGGGCAGCGGAGTGGGGTTGCGTGTTCGTCGAGAAGGTCGCGCAGCAGGCGCAGTTCCAGCGGTTCGGGGACGGGGGCTTCGGTGGTCTGATGGTCTGGCATGTCGGGCTCCTTTCTGTGTTTTGGCAATTCGCGAAATTGGGAGGGCGAGGGCGGGGCGCTGATGCGACGTCCTCATGCTGAGGTGCCCGCGTGAAGCGCGGGCCTCGAAGCATCCCTCTTGGTTGCTGTATCGGTGGCCTCGCCCTTCGAGGCCGGGCGTTGCCCGGCACCTCAGGATGAGGGGAAATCATCTGGCCAAGCTTCGCCGCCGGTCGGGATCATCTCCCTCCGGGTGGGCTGAAACTTGTCTCGGACGAGGCGCCAGAAGCAACCTGTCTAAGTAGTTTTATGTGGCTCCTTCCGGCGCCTCGTTCGGCGTCTATTCCCGCTGCATGCGTCTCTCTGGCAAGGCGGCGACGGTCCTCGTCATCCTCGGGCTTGACCCGAGGACCGAGGATTGACCGGGCGCGGGTCCGGCTGCGGCGGCACACGAGGTGCCGCTTCAGCCTGGCCGGTGGCCCGGGAGGTTCCCGCCGGATGGTGCACCATTCCGACCGGGACCCTCGCCCGGGGGATGATCGTCTGGCCATTTGCGGCTTAGGCCGTCATCCCCGCCGTTTGTTTCGCCCCGCTGTCTGGGTGTTCGCGACAGCGCGGGCGCCTTGTCTGTGTGCCTCTGAGGCACGTCCTTCCGATCAGGGTATCCAGGCTTTGGGGCATCCAACCCCATCACCCTCGTCAAGCCCTTCGTCCGGAGGGAGACCGTTGCAGCGGGCCGGGGATTTGTGCCTGCGACAGCACTCGCCCCCGGCGCCGGCCCCGCCTCGCCTGACATCGCATCGTCAGGTGTATCCGAGGGCGGGACGGGGATGAGTCTACGGGAGGAAAAAGGGTGGGGGATGAAAAAATGTTTCGGGGTTTGATTTTGTTGGGAAATCGCTGCGGGGCATCCCCCTTTTTTCGGCAGTTAGCTGAGGTTGAGTTGGCGAGCCATTCTTTCGCGGGTGCTATCAACAAGTGATCGCCGTGCATTTAGCAGTCAACGTCAACGGTACACTGGTAGCCGATCCGATCAGGGGTTGTCATCTTTATGAATTGCACTCTAATATTCAAAATAGTAGCGACTTCAGCCAGGGTATTTCATGCGAAGATTGAATAATCAGTGGCCAAATACAGATAACGCCAAGCTGTATAAATTCTTTGCGGAAATTTGTCTTGAACTTGTCGATGATCGCTCATGGGAGAGTTACAAGGCGTATAGTCTTTCGACGATATCCAAACTTATCGAGTTATCGAAAGCTTGTGAATCTGTAAAATCTGGTTCCTTTGGCAAGCCGGCTTTAAAAGTGATGATCGAGGAGTGCAATGAGTCACTCCACAGTGATCCTATTGCATCATCGATAGTTTCGAAAAACATGAGAGTTATTCCAAGCTTCGAGCTTTCATACGACTCAACCTTGGAGGAAATTCGTTCGAATTGTAGGATGTTGATATCCATCCTAGAGCCAGAATTTAAGAAAAAAGCTGAAGCACTTATAACTGAAGAGATCGCATCTGGTGGAAGCAAAATAAAAATATTCAAATATACAAAATTATATATATCGCACCTGGTTAATTCAGGTAATAGCAAGAAATACGTCCGTAGCTGCTTGGAGCGGATTTTCTTAGATCGCGACATACAGCGATGCAGCTCCTCTCTGTTGTTAGGCCTTTTTCAAAATTTCTCTGAAACTGAGTTCAGCTACAGCGTCTATTGTTCGGTGAATTCAAATTTTGCTCGCATGGTTTCCCGTAGTTTATCGGCAGAAATTCTTTCTCTAAATGGTGGGGAATACAAAAAGATTGAGATTCATCTTCCTGTTGCATTCAATACGACTAAGAACTCTTCCATTATACGTTTTGATAAAGTACCCGGTAATAACCCCTATGCAGCAGCGGAACTAATCTTCAATGTCTTGCGGCAGTTAGAGTCAATAGTTTTCCTTTATCCTGGTGCAGTGCGTGCTCATTGGGCCTCGGACGCTTACGTGGTTCAAAGCAAACAAAATCGGGGTGTCATCTGCTCGGCAGATTCAAGCTTTCTTAGTCACCGTCGAAATGTTGCTTCAGTGCGCAAGACGACCACATATGTGGAGAACCTGTTTGAGGTTATGTATAAACACGTGAGGCGTCGAGATTCTTTTGCTCCTAAACTATTTAGATCCATAACTACGGCTGCACTGGCTGAAAAAACAGAAAGCAAACAAGCGCAACTCGTAACAATATGGGCTGGATTTGAAGCAATTCTTCCTGAGCTTGTTTCTGAAGATAGCGTAAGAATAAATCACTTCATAAAATACATTGTCCCATCTGTTGTTTTAAGTTATCCTATTGACAATATAATAGAGTGCTATTCGAATTTCGGAAAGATATTTGGTAGGCAGTTCAGGGATTTTGTTTCGGATAACGGAGTCGGCAGCGATCAAGCGTCGAAGTTTTTATCGATCATAGTTCTTGGTTCCCCTGTGATGAAGAAGGATATGTGTGAGCTAGTCTCGACTAGTCCACTTGCGTTGAACAGGCTCTGGTTTCTTGAGTCTAAATTCAGCGACCCAAAAACCTTCTCAGAATACATATTTTCCCATGAACGCCGGGTCTCATGGCAGATTCACCGGATTTACAGGGAACGCAATTTGATTGTGCATTCTGGAGCAACCAGTCCTTTTCTTGGGCCACTCACAGAGAATGCCTATAACTATTACTCGAAGATGATAAGTTCAATTGAATCAGCGTCAACTATTTTTAATAACTTGGGCGTGCAGGAACGCCTGACTCTCATCCGTCATTTCAAAGACGAGAATGATAGATTGCTGAAGGTTGGAATAAATACGCAAAGCTCGGAAGCTAAAAAGAAGTTTGTTTTTGAATATGTTCAAAATCGTAGATTTATCAATTCGAAATAGTTTTGAGGGGCGCCTAAATTTATATAATCCAAGTGCAGCCCCTCTCTTGGAATTTCTAGCACTTAGCTGCGCTAAGATGCTGAAATTCCGTTCTCCCCCGCAAGGGGGGAGATAACGTCACCGCCCCGGTCTCCCCGTTTTCCCCTTCGTCCTGGCCTTGCGCTTGCCGTCTGCCGGATCCTCGTAGGAGCCGGCGCCAGCGCGGGCGCGGATGATCGGGCGGGGGTCGTCGGGATTCCCCTCCCCAACCCTCCCCACAGGGGGGAGGGAGCTGGTTGTGCCTGCCGGTTTCTCCGGCAACTTTCCCGTCACCGGCTTTTCGGTGCGGCCGACGGTCATTTCGTCGAGGGTGTTTTTGCGGAAATAGGAGCTTTCCGGGCCGGATTTCGGCAGGGGGACGGCGCCGTCGGTGCCGGGGCCCATGTCGTCGATATGGGGTTTGGAGAAATAGCTGCCCTTGCCCTGCGGGGTGCCGGATTTGTTGCGGCCGGAGGGGGAGATGCGGGGTTGGGTTGAGTCTGGGGTACCCCCCTCTGTCGCCTGCGGCGACATCTCCCCCACAGGGGGGGAGAGTGGGCCGCTGCTGCTTCGGCTCTTGCCGCTCTTCGGGCTTTCGCCGGCCTCCTGCCTCGCCATCGGATCGTCCATGGTGGCGAGTTCGGCGGCCTTCAGGCGTTTGATTTCGTCGCGGAGGCGCGCGGCTTTTTCGAAGTCGAGGTCGGCGGCGGCGTCGCGCATGCTCTTTTCCAGCGCGTTGAGATGGGCCTGGAGATTGTTGCCGACGAGGTGGCCGCCGTCTGCGAAACCCTTGCCGCCGGTTGCGCCCGAGATGTCGGCGCGGACGTGGTCGCGTTCGTAGACCGAGTCGAGGATGTCGGAGATGCGGGCCTTGACGGATTCGGGCGTGATGCCGTGTTCGATGTTGTAGGCCATCTGCTTTTCGCGGCGGCGGGACGTCTCGTCCATGGCGCGCTGCATCGAGCCGGTGATCTGGTCGGCATAGAGGATGACCTTGCCGTCGACGTTTCGGGCCGCACGTCCAATTGTCTGAACAAGGGACGTTTCCGAGCGCAAAAAGCCTTCCTTGTCGGCATCGAGGATGGCGACGAAGCCGCATTCGGGGATGTCGAGGCCTTCGCGCAGCAGGTTGATGCCGACGAGCACGTCGAAGGCGCCGAGGCGCAGATCGCGGATGATCTCGATGCGCTCCAGCGTGTCGATGTCCGAGTGCATGTAGCGGACGCGCACGCCCTGTTCATGCAGGTATTCGGTGAGGTCTTCGGCCATGCGCTTGGTGAGCACGGTGACGAGGGTGCGGTAGCCCTTTTGCGCGGTTTCGCGGATCTCGCCGAGCACGTCGTCGACCTGGGATTTGGCCGGGCGGATTTCGACCGGCGGGTCGATGAGGCCGGTGGGTCGGATGACCTGTTCGGCGAAGACGCCGCCGGATTCTTCCATTTCCCAGCTGCCGGGGGTGGCGGAGACGGCGATGGTCTGGGGGCGCATGGCGTCCCATTCCTCGAAGCGCAGCGGACGGTTGTCCATGCAGGAGGGCAGGCGGAAGCCGTATTCGGCCAGCGTCGCCTTGCGGCGGAAGTCGCCCCGGTACATGCCGCCGATCTGGGAGACGGAGACGTGGCTCTCGTCGATGAAGAGCAGGGCGTTGTCGGGGATGTATTCGAAGAGCGTCGGTGGCGGTTCGCCGGGCTTGCGGCCGGTGAGGTAGCGCGAATAGTTCTCGATGCCGGCGCAGGAGCCGGTGGCTTCGAGCATTTCGATGTCGTAGCGGGTGCGCTGTTCCAGGCGCTGCGCTTCGAGCAGGCGGCCGCCCTTTTCGAGCTCGGCGAGGCGGGTCTTCAGCTCTTCCTTGATCGACTTGATGGCGCCGTTGAGGGCGGGGCGCGGCGTGACATAGTGGCTGTTGGCGTAGATCTTGACCGACTTCATGTCGCCGGTCTTCTTGCCGGTGAGCGGGTCGAATTCGGTGATGCTCTCGATCTCGTCACCGAAGAGGGTGATGCGCCAGGCGGCATCTTCCAGGTGGGCGGGGAAGAGTTCGATCGTGTCGCCGCGGACGCGGAACGAGCCGCGGACGAAGTTGATGTCCTGGCGCTTGTATTGCTGGGCGACGAGGTCGGCCAGGAGCTGGCGCTGGTCGATGCGGTCGCCGACCGACATCTGGAAGGTCATGGCGGTGTAGGTTTCGACCGAGCCGATACCGTAAATGCAGGAGACGGAGGCGACGATGATGCAGTCGTCGCGCTCGAGGATGGCGCGGGTGGCGGCGTGGCGCATGCGGTCGATCTGTTCGTTGATCGACGATTCCTTCTCGATGAAGGTATCCGAGCGCGGCACATAGGCTTCCGGCTGGTAGTAGTCGTAATAGGAGACGAAATATTCGACGGCGTTGTCGGGGAAGAAGTTCTTGAACTCGGAATAGAGCTGCGCAGCGAGCGTCTTGTTCGGCGCGAGGATGACGGCGGGGCGCTGGGTCGCCTCGATCACCTTGGCCATCGTAAACGTCTTGCCGGAGCCGGTGACACCGAGCAGGACCTGGGTGCGGTCGTCGCTCTTCAGGCCTTCGACGAGGTCCTTGATGGCGGTCGGCTGGTCGCCGGCGGGTTCGAAATCGGAGGCCATGCGGATCGGCACGCCGCCTTCGGATTTCGCCGGGCGGGCCGGGCGGTGGGGCATCCAGAGTTCGCCGTTCTTGAACAGCGGGTTGCCGCTTTCGATCAGGGCGGAGAGGGCCTCGACGGTGGCCGTGACGGCGCCAGGGGCGAGGGATTCGGCTTCCTCGAGCGAGACATCCATGCCGGCGATCGGATTGAGGCCGGCAGCGGCGCGGGTCTTCGGATCGGAGGAGGCGCCTATCGAGACGCCGCGGGAGGTTTTGGTCGAGGTGGTGTTCTTGGCGGTGACTTGTTTTGCGCTCACGCTGTCGTCGCTTTGCGACTTCGCTCCGCGGGGGCCTCGCATTGGCTCGGACGCCCGTTCGGGCTTGCGGCCTGCGGCCGACTGCTGCGCCTTTTCCAGCGCCACCTTTTCGGCGTGGCGGCGGGCTTCCACCTCGATCTTCTTGCGGTGCTTGCCGGCCTTGGAGGCGAGCTCCCGCTGGCTTTCGACCGTCGAGGCTTCCGCCTCGGCCTCCAGCTGCTTCACCCAGTCCGACACCGAGCCGGACAAAGGTGCGCCTTCGAACGAGGCTTGCGGGGCTTCCTCGAATCCGGTCGAGGGGGCGGAGGATTTGGGAGATTTGGCCATGGCCGGAATATGGAGAAGCCTGTTGGCAAAGGGAAGGGGCGGGGCGGGATAATCAGAACGAAAACGCAACGGGTGGCGCGGGTTATTGCCAGGGTGGTGGCAGGAGGGTGTGCCATCGACAGGAGCCGGGTGTCAGTGCCTAAAGATGTTGTCGCGATGCCAGGCAAGGTAATGCGGATGAGGGCGCAGATGGGCCGGAGAGGGCACACGCGCCCTGCCGTCGCGGACCAGCAGATGCGAAACGTCTTCGTTCAGCTGCCGTGACTGAAGGATGCTAAAGTCGTCTGCCAGCGACAAGAGACCGCGATCAAACATCCAGTGCACTGTGCCCGACAGGGCAATGCCGTTCTGGACCGAGTCATTGCCACCACGTTCGACGGGCACGATATGCGCAGCCTCCACTTCCGGACGCCCGCCGCCGTTGATCAACCGCAGTCCGGTGAAGGCGCAGGTTCGGTCGTAAACACGGCGAATATGTTGGCGGAACTTGGCGTCTCGAAACGGCCGATTGATGGTCTGGGCGATGATCGGGCGGATGAAACCGTCGACGCTGTAGTCGGCCTGCGCGTTTTCCTCAACAGCAAGGATGGCGAGCGGGTGATGCAGCAGAGAATTGCCGTCTGGCTGATCCGTGCGTTGCGGCCATTCATCCGGCTCGGACAGACCTGCCTGAACCAGCGCCACAAATTCTTGTTCGCTGATCACGCGCACCGCCTGCACGCTTCGGCCAGGATTGACGCTGCCGTCCGGTGCCACAAGCTGCCGTTCGAAGCCTCCATTCAGGCGGTAATCCAAGGGGCTATCGAAGTCGATGTAGTCGGCAAGTCTCGCGTAGTAATGCTCCGGAAGATCACCGTCTGGTTCAACGGCCGTGACTCGAGCAAGGCCGGAATAGTAGCGACCGAAACTGCCTGGCAGCGGACCATAGTAGACGATCCAGTCTCCCAGAGCCTGCTGCACACGCGACAGGTACATCTTTGGGAAATGATACTGCCTGCCACGGATGTCTTTATAGGTGCTGTCGTCCTTGTGATAGAAGATCGCCTTGGCCATCAGATGCCCGAGTCCTGCTGAGTGAACCGCAGTATGCGCGGTGTGGCGGGGGTAGCAAGCGGCGATGCGATGGCCTCTTCTTACGCCACCGACAGATGACCCGTCTTGCGCTTGCGCTTGATGGCGGTGGTCTGGTGTTCGGCGATCCAGGTGGCGAGTGCCCTGGGTGGCATGGGGCGGGCGAAGAGGTAGCCTTGCGCGACCGTGCAGCCGAGGCGGGCGAGGACTGCGGCGTCCTCGTTGGTTTCGACACCTTCGACGACGATGTCGAGATCCAGCGAGTGGCCGAGGCTGACCATGGCTGTCACCAGTTTCTGGTTGGTCTCGCAGCGGGCGACGTCCTTGACGAAGCTGCGGTCGATCTTCAGGCGGTCCACCTTCAGGCTGATCAGATAGGCCAGCGAGGAATGTCCCATACCGAAATCGTCGACGGCGAGCTTGTAGCCGGCTTCTTCCAGCCGCTTCAGCTGGGCATCGGCGAGCGCCGGATCGAGGATGGCTTCCTCGGTGATTTCGATTTCCAGCGCTGACGGCCAGACCCCATGGTCGGCCGTGACCTTCTCCAGCATGTCGGCAACGGAATAGAGGGCGAATTCGCGCGGCGAGACGTTCAGCGCGACGCTGGCGTTCTTCAGGCCGAAGTCGGGCAGCTGGCGCGCCAGCACGCAGGCGTCGGCCGCGATCCGGGCGGTCAGGCGTTCCGATAGATGCATGGCCTGGGCGGCATTGACGATATCGGGCGGAGCGATGAAGCCGAGCTGCGGATGCTGCCAGCGGACCAGCGCCTCGAAGCCGGTGATGCGACGGGTGGCGAGGTCGAGCTGAGGCTGGAACCAGGCTCCGACGGCGCCGCTGTCGATGGCGGCGCAGAGATCCTGTTCGATCCGACGCTTTCTATCGGCATTGAGACGCAGTTCGGGATCGAACTCGCCGGGCTTGCGCCGGTCGCCGCGCTTGGCCTCATAGAGGGCCATATCGGCGCAGATCAGCAATTCCTCGGCGGTGCCGGCATGATCCGGATAGGTGGCCAGTCCGACGCTGAGGCCAATGATGGCGCGGTGCTGGCCCCAGCCGATCGGGGTGCGGCTCGCCTCGATGACGCGGTTGGCATGGGCGCGGGCCCGTTCGATCGCATCGTTTCCGGAGACGATGACGGCAAATTCGTCGCCGCCGAGGCGGGCGATCAGGCTGCCGTCTCCGATCAGCGCTTCGAGCCTGGCGCCGATCTCGCGCAGCAGCGCGTCACCGGCGCTGTGGCCGAGCGTGTCGTTGATCGCCTGGAAGCGCTCGACGTCGAAGATCAGCAGGGCGACGGCCTCTGAAAGCACCGCAGCGCGGGCGATGTCGCCGGTCAGACGTCCATGGAAGAACATCCGGTTGGAGAGGCCGGTGAGCGTGTCACGATTGGCGAGAGCCTCGAGACGGGTATTCTGTCGCAGGATGTCGCTGTTGGCGCGGGTCAGACTGTCTGCGAGCGTCGTTGCTTCGTGGCGGGCAATCTGGCTGTTGACGAAGATGCGCTCGGCCCAGAGGCTGCGGCGGATAAAGACGATCATCAGAATGGCGAGGCATGCGCCAACGATAAGGTCGCTGCTGCCGCCATGGTGCGCGAGGCTCAAGAGCTGCGACAGCAGGATCGGCACGGCATAGGCGAGTGCCAGCGGGGTATAGCCGAATTGCCGGACAATCGAGCCCGTCGCCATGCCGCCCATGATCATCATGATCGGCGTGTGCTGACCGAGCGGCTCGAAATCGGCAATGGCCAAAGGGAGGCCGGCCCAGATCATGCCATGGAGGAAGGCGCCGAGGGCCAGAATTGACAGGCATCGGCTCGGATCGGAGATGTGAAGTCCAGCCCGGCGGATGCGGCTCAGCGAGATCTCGCGGAAGATGATCGCCGCCATCGAGAAGGCAAACCAGAGCGCCGACGCCCAGTGAATTCCGCCGTTGATATGGAGTAGCAGCAGGACAGCGAGATGCGCTGCCACATTGGCCGTGAGGATGGAGCGATAACCGCGTTCGATATCCGCGACCTGCGCTTGCAGGATTGCAAGGGGAAATCCACCATTCCTGCGCAATCGGGAATCCATGCTCAAATATCCAGCTTAATCGCAATAATGCAGCAATATCAGCAGTGTTTTAACGGTCTGTTACAGCCCGAGGGTTGGATCTATTAAAAGGCGCGAGACTATCGGAGGTTGATCGGTCTGCCTCTCATTGCCATCATGCGCGAAATCCGGGCGTTGCGAACGCAACTTCGGGCGGGATGCAAGGCGGTGCCGGCATGCAGTTGATCTTGGCCTTGTGGGCAAAACGGTCGATGATGGCGGCAGATTCGGCGGTCGCCGTTTCGTTCCTTTTGCTCCGTCCCCCGGTGTTTCCATGCCCACATTTACCCCTGCCGCCTTGTGGCCGATCCTGCTTCTTTCGGCGTCCAACATCTTCATGACCTTCGCCTGGTATGGCCATCTCAAATACAAGACCTCGGCCCTGTGGATCGCCATCGTTGCGAGTTGGGGGATCGCCTTCTTCGAATACTGCCTGGCCGTGCCCGCCAACCGCATCGGCTCGGAGGTCTATTCCGCTGCCCAGCTGAAGACGATGCAGGAAGTGATCACGCTGATCGTGTTCTCCGGTTTCTCGGTGTTCTTCCTGAAGGAGAGCCTGACAATCAACCACGCCATCGGTTTTGCGCTGATCGCGGCCGGCGCGGCCTTCGTGTTTCGCGGATGACAGCCCGGCCCGGCTTGTCGGACGAAACATGACCCAGAAGCGCCCGGCGTCCATGGTGTGGAGCCGGGTTGCTTGCGCCGGATATTTGCCTGCGGTGTGATCGCTGAGATCACCCCTGCCTGATGACGAGGAGTACGCATTGACCCGTCTTCCGAGCCTTGCCGAGATCCGTTCGCTGGAAGAGAGCCTGCATCGTGCCGAGACACGAGGCTCGCGCGCTGCGCTTGAAACGCTGCTGGCGGAGGGATTTGTCGAGATTGGCGCGTCCGGTTCAGTCTACGACAGGACGGCGATCATCCAGCTGCTGCTCGCCGAAGAGGCAGGCGGTCTTTCACAGCTCCGAAGTGCCAACTACGTTCTGAGGCCGATCTCGGACGATGCCGTGCTTCTGACCTACGAGACCGAGCGCTTGTTTGCCGATGGCAGCGCGCGCTCGGCCTTGCGCAGTTCCATCTGGAAACATGACGGAACGGCGTGGCGGATGTTTTTCCATCAGGGCACCGTCAGGGCCTAGATCCGGCGAAAACGGCTTCGCCTTCCATGCTCCCTCTGCGTCCTTGCGCAATCCCGGACGCAGAACCGCTTCGCCCTTTTGCTGAACTTGCTCCGGGTCCGGCGTCAACCGGTGGGTTCAGGCCGCCGGAACTGGCGTCGGTTTGCCATCGGCATCGAGAGCGACCATGACAAAAGTGGCTTCCGTGACCTTTTCCATCACATGAGTCAGATAACGCTGGGCCCAGGTTTCGACCTTCAGCGTCATGGATGTGCGGCCGACGCGGCTGATCTCGGTATAGACGCAGAGTGTGTCGCCGATCTTGACCGGCATGGCGAAGGCCATTTCCTGGACGGCGGCGGTGACGACGCGGCCATGGGCGCGCTCGGCGGCGCGGATGCCGCAGGCCAGGTCCATCTGAGCCATGACCCAGCCGCCGAAAATGTCGCCTGCCGCATTGGCATCTGCCGGCATGGCCAGCGTGCGGAGCGTGAGTTCTCCTTGAGGGGCAGAGCTTGGCTGATGAGGCATGGCGGTAAACGACTCCTGTGTTTCGCGGGCAAGGGCAACAGAGCGCGCCGGCTTGGGTGGCGCCATCTGTCATTTTTGGGGGATGAAAAACCACCCATCATAATTGACATTCGCAAATTTAGAAAATTGGAAGGGGCAAATATCAAAATTTACGCAATTCTGACACAAGCCCGAGGTCCTCATGAAATCCATGTCCCTGTCGGTCCGCCTGTATGCGCTCGTCGCCATTGCGTTGGCCGTGCTGGTTGCGACGCTGACCTACAGCCTGTTCAATGCCTATGACGCGCTGACCCAGGAACGGCGGGCAGGGCTGGCCCAGATCAATGACAACGCTATCGCCATCTTCAACAAATACTACAAGATGGAGCAGGAAGGCAGCCTGACGCGGGCCGAGGCGCAGGAGCGGGCAAAGGACGTGGTATCCGCCATGCGCTATGCCCCGGACGGCTATCTCTGGATCAACGACATGCAGCCGGTGATGATCATGCATCCGATCAAGCCGGAGCTGAATGGCAAGAATCTCAGCGAGAACAAGGATACGAACGGCAAGCACCTGTTCGTCGAATTCGTCAACACGGTGAAGGCCCACAAGGAAGGTTTCGTCGACTATTACTGGCCGAAGCCGGGCTTCGATGCGCCGGTCGAGAAGTTCAGCCATGTCGTCGGTTTCGAGCCCTGGGGCTGGATTGTCGGCACCGGCGTCTATTCGGATGACCTGGCGGCGCTGTTTCGCCGGACGGCGACGGAATATGCCGTCATCATCGGTGTTGCCATTCTCGCCATCCTCTTCTGTGCCACCATGGTTGTGCGCAGCGTGGTTTCCCCGATCAACCGGCTGAAATCGGCGATGAGCGACATTGCCGACGAGCGGGTCGATACCGCAATCACCGATGCCGACCGGCGCGACGAGATCGGCCGGATGGCACAGACACTGCAGGTTCTGCGCGACAGCGTGCGCGACCGGATCGATATGCGCAGCCGCGAAGCCGAGCAGCAGGAGAGCCTGAACGGCGAACGGGCGCGCAACGAGACGCAGCTCAGGACCTCCGCCGAACGGCAGAGCCATGCGATCGGCGCGATCGGTGCGGCGCTGGAGCAGCTGGCCGAGGGGGATCTGACGGTGCAGATCGACGCGATCGGGGCCGACTACGAAAAGCTGCGCCATGATTTCAACCGGGCCGTCCAGTCGCTTGCCGGCGTGATTGCGGCGATCAACCAGACGAGCGAGGTCGTGACCTCTTCGGCCGGCAATATCAGCGAGGCGACCAACAATCTGTCGAAGCGCACGGAGCAGCAGGCGGCGGCCCTGGAAGAGACGGCGGCGGCGCTGGACGAGATTACCGCAACCGTGCGCACGGCGGCGGAGCGGGCCAACGAGGCGCGCCAGATGGTGGCCGAGACGAAGACGAGCGCCAACCGTTCCGGCGAGATCGTGCGCAATGCGGTCGATGCCATGGGCCGGATCGAGGGCTCGTCGCAGAAGATCAGCCAGATCATTTCCGTGATCGACGAGATCGCCTTCCAGACGAACCTTCTGGCGCTCAATGCCGGCGTCGAGGCGGCGCGGGCAGGCGAGGCGGGTCGCGGCTTTGCGGTCGTGGCGCAGGAGGTGCGCGAGCTGGCGCAGCGTTCCGCCAATGCGGCGAAGGAGATCAAGACGCTGATCAGCGCGTCGGCGGCCGAAGTCGACACCGGCGTCGGCCTGGTGCGCTCGACGGGGGATGCGCTGCTCGAGATCGAGGCGCTGGTCAACCGCGTGAACGACAGCGTCAACACGATTGCCACGGCAGCGAAGGAGCAGGCCACGGGTCTGGCGGAGATCAACACCTCGGTCAACCACATGGACCAGATGACGCAGCAGAATGCGGCCATGGTGGAGGAAACCTCGGCGGCCGGACAATCGCTGGCGGAAGAGAGCTACAATCTGCGCCAGCTGCTGTCGCGCCTCAAGGTCCATGGGAGCCCGGCGGCGGGCCATCGACGGGCGGCCTGACGGTCAGTCCAGACGCACGCACAAGGGCCGGCGGCGCGATCCGCCGGCCCTTCATTTTTGCCCCGGATTTCTGGCGGCGGTCGTTCATGGCGCATTAAGCCGGAATGGCTTATGCTGCCTGAAGTTGTCCCATAACGGGCCATCGAGGGTGAAATGAGTTTTGTGTTTTCGTCCCTTGGCAGCCGGCTCACGATCGCTGCCTTTTCGGCCCTGCTCCTGTCAGGCTGTTCCGGCAGTGACCGCATTCCGCTTGCCGATGTCGGCGGCGGCCCAAGGGCCGGCGATCAGATGATCGGCAAGGTGGAGCGGACGCGGGACGGGCGGGTGCTTGTCGGGCGCGTCGGCGATCCCCAGGCGGAGGCCGCGGCCTATGCGCCGCCCGCAGGTCAGCAGAATGCCGGCAGCGAAGGCATCGACTATCTCAACACCCCCAATCTGGCCGGCAACGGCGCGGTTCAGGGTGCATCCCGGATGGCGTCGGCATCGTCCGATGCAGGGGCGGGCCAGACGATGAGCGCCATGGCGATCCCGGAAGGCGGTGTCAATATTGACGGTGAGCTCGGGGTCGGGGTTTCCGATGCGAGTTATGCCGATGCGGCGAGCCCGGTCGGCGTGCAGCCGCAGCTCGTGACGCAGGATGGAGCCATGGCGATCGCCGAGGGCAATACGAGCCAGCCGGTGGTGGACGGCATCGGGTTCGACGAGCCGACGCAGATCGTGACGGGGCCGACAGGACCGCAGCCGGCAGTGCAGGAAACACAGGTGGCCGAGCAGATGGCGGACGAGGGCGGGATCCTGCCGCTTTCGGCGGACAGCGGCAATTCGGGCATGAACGATCCGGGACCGGTGTCGAGCCGGCGGGTTGCGGCCTCAGCCCTGCCGCGACGGGCGCCGGCGGGCAAGGACTGCTCGCTCTATCTCGACAAGCGGAACTGCCGTTAGCGCGCGTCTACCTAATTCTCCAATTAGGGAATTGCCTTATTATTTTTATATTGAATGGCGGTTGCGCCTGGGCGCTGCTGTGGGCTTTGCGCCCTGGGCGGATCATGGGGATGGCCGTCCCCACTGTTTTCTGGGCGCATCCCAGGTTTGGCAGTCTGGCTTTCGCAAAACTTTGCGGCTTCCTGCTTTCTGCTGAGAGACCGGGTGCGCCCATGCGAGAGCCGTACCGCCGCGGCCGCAGGCGGCCTTGCGGGCGGTGCGGGCAGGGCCTAGAGGCTTGAGGTGCCGGCTCTGCCATACCCCCAGATCGAAAGGGGTGGCGGGCGCCGCATCCTGCCGCCCAAGGTCTCCCTTACCGGGAGGGCCTGCGTCTTCCGGAGCCAGCCATGCCGCCGATTGCCGATATCCTGATGTTTGCCGCGATGCTCGCTGTCGCCGGTGCCGTGGCAGGGCTGCTGGCCGGCGTGTTCGGGATTGGCGGGGGTGCGGTGCTGGTGCCGGTGTTTTACCAGGTCTTCGGTTATGCCGGGATCCCCGAACACGTGATCATGCATCTCGCCGTCGGCACCTCGACGGCGCTGATCGTACCGACCTCGATCCGGTCGTTCCGGGCGCATCAGGCGCGCGGGGCGGTCGATATGGACCTGCTGAAGGGGTGGATGATCGCGGTGCCCTTGGGTGCGCTCGCGGCGACCGTGGTTGCGGCTTACGTCTCGAGTGCGGGGCTTCGGCTCTTCTTCGCGGTGATGGGGCTGGTGCTCGCCGCCCGCATGCTCTTTCTCTCCAACCGGCTGCATCTCGGCACGGAGCTGCCGGGCCAGCCCTGGCGCTTCCTGACGGGTTCGGCGATCGGACTGTTTTCCGGGCTGATGGGGGTCGGGGGCGGGGTGTTCAACAACACCTTCATGACGCTTTACGGACGGCCGATCCACCAGGCGGTGGCGACCTCCTCGGGTGTGGGCGTGCTGATCTCGATCCCGGCCGTTTTCGGCTTCATCTATGCCGGCTGGGGCGAGGCGGGCCTGCCGCCGTTTTCGACCGGCTTCGTCAACTGGATCGCCTTTGCCGTGATCTTTCCCATCACCATGGTGGTCGCACCCTATGGGGTGAAACTCGCCCACAGCCTCAACAAGCGGCAGCTGGAAGTGGGGTTCGCGGTGTTTCTGCTGTTCGTTTCGGCGCGGTTTTTCTGGAGCCTGGTGGGGGCCTGAGACCGGCACACGGCGTTCGGTTCGGGATTTCCAGCAGCAGCGCGGGCGCGGATCAGCGGACCGAGACGCGATTGCGGCCTGATCGTTTGGAGAAATATAGGCCCTCATCAGCCCGCTTCAGGATATCGCTGGAAAACCGGTCCGGCTGGCTGAACTCGCTGACGCCGCCGCTGATGGTGGATTCGTAGCTCAGGCTCTTTCGCAACACATCCGGGACCCGCTCGCGCAATCGGTCTGCAATCTCGAGCGCATCGTTGCGATGCAGGTCCGGCATCACGATGACGAATTCGTCGCCGCCGAAGCGGGCGATCACGTCATCCTGGCGCAAATTCTCGCGGCAGAGCCGGGCGATCTCGATCAGGGCCGAATCGCCGGCGTGGTGGCCGCGCTCGTCGTTCAGGCTCTTGAAATTGTCGAGGTCGAAAACCAGGACCGAGGTCTGGGATTGTTCGCGGGCAAAGATCTGCATGCGGTGATCCAGGGTTTCGATCAGTTTGCGGCGGTTGTAGAGGCCGGTCAGTGCATCGGTTTCGCTTTGTTCGCGAAGTTTGCGTTGCACGTCGTTTTTCTCGGTGATGTTGCTCGCCACCCAGACGACGGCATCCTCGCCGTCCACCTTGAAGGGAAGCGCCTGCACGCGCCCCTCGAACCAGATCGGCGCCGAGGGGCCTTCGCCGGCGCCTTTGACGTCGCTGCCGGACAATTCATATTCGACGATATGCAGAACGCCGCAATCCAGCGCCTTGCCGATCTCGGCGGCAAACCAGCGGGCCTTGTCTTCCTTCAGCACGTCGAAGATGCTGAGCCCGATCAGGGCGCTGCCATCGTGATAGTGACGGGCGTCCTTGCCGCCGAAGATCTCGGAGTAACGGCCGCTGCGCGTGAGGATGAAGGCGGGATCGGGAAGCGATGACAGGATTGCCGTCAATTGCTGCTGCGTAAACACGACACCGCTCTCCACCTGTATTCATGTGATCCCGAGCCGATGCGTCGAATGCAGAAATCGGCGCCATCTTCCGCTTCGGGTTCCCTTGGCTTCGACACTGTCACGGATGCATTTCAACTTCCTAAATGAAGCCGCACGTCATTTGCCGCGAATGTCCCGGTCGCCGTGGTGGGGGCGGTGTCTCTGGAGACTGCTGAGCTGAGGGCGCGGTCACTTCGGGGGAAGATGAAGGTCCAGGTAATTCAGTGTCTGGGCCAAGGCGCTGTCGCGTGTGACCGAGGCGGGATCAAGACCCATTCTGAGCCACAAGCCGTCGATCAAGGCGCTGATGCCGAGGGCCAGTCGTTGAGCGTCGGGGCGATCGACAAGCTCTTTCAGGGCCGACAGCAGGTTCGAGCGCATTCTGGCGTGAAAGGCTGCCTGAAGGCGGGCCAGCTGCGGTTCACGCGGGACTTCGGCGCAGAGCGACAGCCAGGCGTGGCTGATCGAGGGTTTGAAGAATTCCTCTTCGAAATTGCCGAGAATGATGGCCTCGACCCTTTCCCGCGGGTTGCGCGCCTGGCGCAAGCGGTCGACCACCGCCAGCCGCAAGGCGGCATTGGCCTCGCGCATGGCATGCTCGAACAGCTCTTCCTTATTGCGGAAATAGTGGAGGACGATGCCTTTCGATGCGCCTGCATAGGCTGCCACTTTTTCCAGCGTCGTTCCGGCGAGCCCTTCCGTCTGCAGAACGCTATAGGCCGCCTGGCGCAATTCCTTGCGGCGGATTTCGCTGATCCTCGACAGTTTTACCATGGCCCCACCTCTCCGACGCTTGCCTCTCATTGACAGGTCAACTGAAAAGATCAAGAGTTGACCGACTGGTCAACTCTATGACCAACGGTACAATACAAGGGGAGCCGCAATGAGGACAACACGCATATTCACGCCGAGGCATGCCGCCTTTGCCGCATTTTTGTCGATGACGGTCTTTGGCGGCAGCGTCCGGGCCGCAGAGCCTGAGAGCTGTCAGACGGTTCGGCTGGCCGAACCAGGCTGGAACGACCTTGCCTTTACCACCGGCGTTGGAATGACGCTGTTGAAGCAGCTCGGCTACGCGCCGCAGTCCTCCCTGCTGGGGATCGACGTGATCTATCTCAGCTTGAAGAACAAGGATCTCGATGTCTTCCTTGGTTACTGGGATCCGGCCATGATCACCTATGCCAAGTCCTATCTGGAGGAGGGCTCGGTTGAACCGGTTACGGTCAATCTCGAAGGTGCCAAATACACGTTTGCGGTCCCGTCCTATGTCTACGAGGCTGGCGTCAAGGATTTCGCCGATCTGCAGAAATTTGCCGACAAGTTCGACCACAAGCTTTACGGCATCGAGCCCGGCTCCAACCAGCTGATGCTCGATGCCCTGGATGATCCGTCTCTGGGGCTTTCCAGTTGGGAAGTGGTGGAATCGAGCGAACAGGGCATGCTTGCCGAAGTTCAGCGGCACGTGAAGGAGAACAGCTTCATCGTTTTCCAGGGCTGGGCGCCGCATCCGATGAACACGCAATTCGACATGAAATATCTGACCGGCGGGGACAAATTCTACGGACCGAATTTCGGTGCCGCGACGGTTTCGACGCAGGTGCGCAAGGGATATGCCCAGGAATGCCCGAATGTGGCGCGCCTGCTGCAAAACCTCAAATTCGACATCGAATTCGAAAACAAGGGCATGGGATATCTGATGGAGGACGGATTGGCGCCGGAGGATGCGGCCGCCAAGGCGATCACCGAGGAGCCGAAGAGGCTGGAGGCCTGGCTGTCAGGCGTCACCACCTTCGACGGCAAGCCGGGGCTCGACGCTGTGCGTCAGGGTCTCAAACTTTGAGCTCAACCACCATGGATGCCTGGCGCCTTGGCAAACGGACTGTTTGCCTGGCGTCGGGTCGAAACCTCGCTGTCGTCGATACCGGCGGCGAGGGCGATGTTGCCCTGCTGTTGCACGGCTATACCGACACAAGCCGCAGCTATCAGGCGCTGGCGCCGCATCTGGCCGGGCTTCGCCTTGTCATTCCCGATCTTCCCGGGCATGGCGACAGCGCCGAGGATGAAAGGGCCGATCTTTCGACGCTGGTCGAGGATATGGTGGCGGTCTCGCGTGCCCTTGATGTGGTGCCGTCGCTGGTCGTCGGGCATTCCTTCGGCTCACTGCTTGCGCTCGAGATCGCAAGACGGGAGGTCTGGCCGGGGGCGAAGTTCGTGATTCTGGCGGGGACGCCGTATCCCAATCTCGGGGGGCTGTCATCGCTGGCGCCGATCCGCCATTTCGCCGACCCGGTCGCCATGTCTGATCCCTTTCTGACGCAGTGGTATGCCGGACCCGTGGCACTCGATCCGCAATTTCTCGAGACGGTGAAGGCCGAGGCTGTGTGCATGCCGGCACGGATCTGGCGACATTATCTCGACATGCTGGAGAGCCTGGATCTGCGCGAGGGGCTCGGCGGCATCCGCGCGCCACTGCTCTCGATCGCCGGAGACCTCGACCACTTGTTCGATGCCCGCCATGGGGATGCGATCTGCCAGGTATTGCCGGACGCCCGGATTGTGAGGCTGCCCGACAGCGGGCACAATCCGCACTGGGAGGCGCCGGAGCGGGTCGCAGGCCTGATCAGGCGGTGGCTGACCGCGCGGGATGGCGACGCTCAGGTCCTCGACGTTGCCGTCTAACGGGTCCACAGAGCCGGTCCTGATCGCTGCCGTCGACGCGGAAACGACCATCCCTTGTCGTAAGGTGGACGGGTCGGCGACCCTTGATGGATTGTGGGGGTGTGTGGCCTCGTCCTTCGAGGCCCGCTTGGGCGGGCACCTCAGGATGAGGGGTGACGTTGTTTTTTGCGGCCGTTTCTTTATTGAGCGGGCGTGGGTGCTCGGGGAAAGACCCCTCCCAAACCCTCCCCACAAGGGGGAGGGCTTAACCTGGACGCGGCACCGTCCTCTGCCGTGTGATACCCCCTCTGGCCTCCTGAGCTTGTCGAAGGGCGGCCATCTCCCCCTCAAGGGGGGAGATCGGACCCCGCGAGGGGCATAGGGTGTAACCGGTGGCCTTACACCACCACGCCCGTCCGGTTGCTCGACATGGTCAGCTTGCGTTCCGCGCGCTCCTGCTGGGGGGAGCGGTTGTAGAGTTCGCGGTAACACTTGGAGAAATGGGAGGCGGAGACGAAGCCGCAGGCGACGGCGACTTCGACGACGGGCATGGAGGACTGGACCAGCAGGTGGCGGGCGCGGTCGAGGCGGATTTCGAGATAGTAGCGGGCGGGGGAGCGGCCCATCTCTTGTCTGAAGAGGCGCTCGATCTGGCGGCGGGAGAGGCCGGCGTCGTCGGCGATTTCGAGGAGCGACAGGGGTTCCGCGAGATTGGCTTCCATCAGCTCGATGATCTGCAGCACCTTGGAATTCTGCACGCCGAGGCGAGCGCGGAGCGGCAGGCGTTGGCGGTCGTTGGCGGAGCGGACGCGGTCGGTCAGGTGCTGTTCGCAGACGCGATTGACGAGGCCTTCGCCGAAATCCTGGCCGATCAGGTTCAGCATCATGTCGAGCGAGGCGGTGCCGCCGGCGCAGGTGTAGAGATTGCCGTCGACTTCATAGAGGTCGGCATAGACTTCCGCCTGGGGGAAGGTCTCAGAAAAGCCGGGCAGGTTTTCCCAGTGGATGGCGCAGCGCTTGCCATTCAACAGACCGGCCTGGGCCAGTACATGGGCGCCCGTACAGAGCGAGCCGACGGCGACATTGCGGTTATAGGCTTCGCGCAGCCAGGCATTGACCGACTTGTTGTTGAACTCCTCGACATAGATGCCGGAACAGACGATCGCCATGTTCGGACGGTTTTCGCCGCCGAGAAAACGGCGCTCGTCGGCGAGCGAGGAGTTCACCTCGATGCCGATGCCGGAGGAGGAATAGACCTTCTGGCCATCGACCGAGGCGAGGCGCCACTCATAGGCGGCGTAACCCAACATGCGGTTGGCGATGCGCAGCGTCTCGATGGCGCCGGCAAAGGGCAAAAGCGTGAAATGCGGTACGAGGAAGAAGACGAGCGAACGCTTCTTGGTCTGCGTCGGTTGCTTGCTCATGGATGTGCCCGGTGTCCTTGCTGCCGTTCCCTTGTTTTCTGGCATGCTCGGCTGGAAACGGTCGAGGGGATGTTCGTTTCGCGACATTGTCATGAAATCGCGCGCCGTGGAAGCGTCCGGGCTTGCTGCGGCGCGACATTTTCCTGCGATTTTCAGGCTGCGACGCCGTGAACCAGGGCTTGATGATCGTCAGGACGGCAGATCGTTGAAATGCAATGGCTTCGCAGGCTGACGGCGGCAGGCGGACGGGTCCGGGCTTTCGCCCATTTGCGACGCGGCGGGGCGGCCGCGTCGCAAAGGGCCTCGCGGTGGATCGGGGTCAGCGGGCGGTGTCGCCGGCAGGCCAGCCCAGGTCCTTGCGCAGATCGAAAGGCAGGGCTTCGAGGGCCGCCCGGTCGCGACGCGCGCGGTGGTGTTCGGCGATGGTGCGGGCGAGACCATTCAGTTTCGTCGCGAGGCGGCCGGCCGCGCGGCGCGCCATGGCGCCCAGGGTGGCGGCGGGGGCGGTGCGGGTGATCGGGGTATCGCAGCAAACCATGGTCATGGTCTTCATCCTTTTCGGTTCCTGGCGGCCCTGTCTTCATCCTTGTTTCGGGGCCGGAGTGAGGTATCGCTCAGGTTGATGCATCAATCCAACGAATGTTTCTGATGCCTGTCATTCTGAAACGTGATCAATTGCCGGAGGCGGGTGAGGCCGAGATCATCCCGCAGGGCCGGCGTCAGCGGCGCCAATTCGCGCTTCGTGGCGCGCAGGGTCGCCTGATTGCGGGTGTGGGCGATGGCCTTGGTAAGGCTCGCGCCGAGAGCGGTGAAGGCTGGTTGCGGCATGGGGCGGCTCCTCTATTCCTGGACTGTGCGGAGAAGCATGCGCCCCGATTGACATTCAATCAAACGCAATAGTATCGTCTTCAAGTTCAATTTTGTTGAAGGTAAATCGCCATGACGCTCATGCTGCGCCAGCCGCTTCCGCTTCTCGACAACGACGTTCTCCGGACATTTGTCGCGATCGCCGAAACCGGCAGTTTCACCACGGCTGCCGACCGGGTGTTTCGCACGCCCTCGGCGGTGTCGATGCAGATCAAGAAGCTGGAGGAGCAGCTGAACGTGACGCTCTTCCTGCGCGATGCGCGCTCGGTGACGCTGACGGAAAGCGGCGAGGTGCTGCTTCCCTATGCGCGGCGGATGCTGGCCTTGTCCAACGAGGCGGTCGGACGGTTTCGCATGCCGGAGATGAAGGGCGTCGTCAGGCTCGGGGCGCCCGACGATATCGGCGAGCGTTTCATGCCGACGATCCTCAGGCGGTTTGCCGAGCTTTATCCGCTGATCATGGTGGACCTGACGGTGGATACCTCGGGCGCGCTTCGGCGCAGGCTGGCCGAGCAGCGGCTGGATCTGACGCTGGTCAATTGCGCGCCGGGTGCCGTGGTGCATGACGGCGAGGTGATCCACCAGGAGCAGCTGGTCTGGGCGGGGGCGAAATGCGGGACGGCGCATTTGCGCGATCCGCTGCCCGTGTCGATCTGGGAGGATGGCTGCTGCTGGCGGGCGGATGCGCTGGCCAGGCTCGACAAGGACCGGCGGCCTTATCGCATCGCCTATCTCTCGGCCCATACAATGGCGCAGCGCGCGGCCGTGATTGCCGATCTGGCGGTGGCGCCGCTCCCGCGCAGCTATCTGACCGACGACATGACGGCGCTGGGCGCCAAACACGGGTTGCCGGAGCTCGGATCCTTCGAGGTCAGGCTTTTGACCGGCAAGGAGACGTCAGAGACGATCCAGGCGGTGGCCGACAGCGTGCGTTATGCCTTTTCCGAGATGATCGGCATGGCGGCGTGAGGGGGTGGGATTGGTAAGCGGTTGGCGATTTCTGAAATTAGGGAAATGCCGAAATGGATGATGGCCAGTAGGCAGTAGGCAGTAGGATTTGCGTGCGCATGGTGGATGAGACGAAGGTGGTCAGGCTCGAGGATTTTGTCGGCCAGGCTTACGACAAGCTGCGTTATGGCGACACGGACCGGCAGGGGCATGTCAACAATGCCGTCTTTGCGACCTTCATGGAAACGGGGCGTGTGGAGCTGATCTACAATCCAGAGGATCCGCTGCTGGAGGACGGCTTTTCCTTTGTGCTCGCCAAGCTGGACATTGATTATGTCGCGGAGGTCTTGTGGCCGGGCACGGTCGAGATCGGCACGCGGGTGACGCGTGTCGGGCGGTCGTCGGTGACCATGAGCCAAGCGGTGTTTCAGGCGGGCAGGCTCTGTGCGTCTGCCGAGACGGTGGTGGTGCATTTCGACCAGGCGACGCGCAAGTCGCATGCGTTTTCTGACGCGCAGCGGGCGAAACTCGCAGGGTGGATGCGGGCGGAATAGGGCCGCAGGACTCTCGCTAAGGTTCCAGGGCGGGCATCGGTCGATGCGCCGCCCCATTTTATGCCCTTGTCAAAATAATAAGTCCATGCTTATGATAAGTTATGGCTTATCATTTAAGGACCCTTCAGGCTTTGGCCGACGATACGCGGCGCGATCTCTTCGAGAAGATCGCGGCGCGGCCGCAGACCGTTGCGGATCTCGCGCGTGTCGTTCCGGTGTCGCAGCCGGCCGTGTCGCAGCATCTGAAGGTGTTGAAGGAGGCGGGGCTGGTCACAGATCGCGCGGAGGGGCGGCGGCGGATCTATGCGATCGACCCGAACGGGCTCGGGCCGTTGCGCGCCTGGCTTGACCAATTCTGGGATCAGCAACTGGCGGCCTTTCAGCGCGCCGTCGAGGAAGGGGACGACGTATGAACGAGCATTTGCAGATCAAGCCCGCGCCGATCGTCAAACGATTCACCGTCAGGGCAAGCCGCGAGCGGGCCTTCGACGTGTTTTCCGCCGGCATGGGCGACTGGTGGCTGAAGACGCATTCGCTGACCAAGAGCGGGGCGAAGACTGTTGTCATCGAGCCCTTTGCCGGCGGGCGTTGGTACGAAATCGGCAATGGCGGCGAGGAGTGCGACTGGGGCCGGGTGCTGGTGTTCGACCGACCGGGGCGGCTGGTGCTGTCCTGGCAGCTCAATGGCGACTGGGTCTTCGATCCAGACCTGTTGACCGAGGTGGAGGTGGTGTTCACCGCTCTGTCAGAGACGGAGACGCAGGTCGATTTCGAACACCGGCTGATCGAGAACTTCGGCGCTGCCGCGGAGCGGACACGGTCGATCCTCGAGGCCGAAGGCGGTTGGACGGGGCTGCTGGCTATTTATGCGGAATTTGCCGGCCGTGGCTGATTTCAATCTGATGAGACATGGCGGCCGTGCTTGCCGCCATGTCTGGCTCCATCAGGAGCGTTCCAGGGCCTTTTCGTAGAGCTGCTGGCTCTCCGTCAAGACCTCGTCGAGACGACGGCCCTCTTGAAAATGGGCGAGGTGGTCGGGATAGCCCACACCTGCGGGCACCTTGGGGCAGATTTCGGGCGTGCCGAGACGGGTTTCGACCGGGATGACGCCGGCCCAGACCGCAGCGTCGACATCGGCCGGGTCGTCGGAGACGCCGCCTGAGCGGATCTTGGCCGAGGCTTCCTCGATGCGCATGCCGATGACCATGGTGCCCTTGGCCTCCTGCGGATCGTTGTCGCGCAGAATATCGGCGCGGCCGGGATAGAAGCGGTCGACGACGGATTTCAGGGCGTCCGCCTTTTCCTGCGGGTCGTCGATGATCCGGGCCGTGCCAAAACACATGGCGGAGCGGTAATTGGCCGAATGGTGGAAGCCGGAGCGGGCGAGGATGAGGCCGTCGAGATGGGCGACGGTGAGACAGACGGGCAAACCCGCCTTCTGGGTCTTCAGCATGCGGCTGGCCGAGGAGCCGTGCCAGAACAGCCAGTCGCCCTCGCGCCAGTGGATGGTCGGCGTGCAATAGGGCTGGCCGTCGATGACATAGGCGACGTGACAGAGGAGGGCGGCATCGAGCACGGCATAGACGGCGTCGCGGTCATAGGCCGCGCGTTCATGCAGGCGCTTTGCCCGGTTGCGCGGGGTGACGGGGAAGGTTTCGGGTGCTGGACGTTCGTTCATGCTTGCCTCCTGGATGCGGATGGCGCAGGGATAAGCGACATGATTGGTCCAAAGAAGATCCATGATGATGCAAAAACCTCGAACCAATTCCGACTGGTCGGCCAATACCCCCATCCTGCCGGCGCAGGGGCCGCGGCGGCTGGCGCTGTACCGGTCGCTGCGCGACCTGATCGAGAGCGGCCAGATGCGGCCCGGCGACAAGCTGCCGACGACGCGGGACATTTCCAGCCGCTTCCGCGTGTCGCGCGGGGCAGCTGTCGCGGCTTACGAGATGCTGGTGGCGGACGGCTTTGCCGAGGCGCGGGTGGGGGCCGGGACCTATGTGGCCGACGCCGTGCCGCTCCGGCAAGCCGCGCTGCCGGCGAAGCCGATCCTGGTGGAGGAGGCGCGGGCGCCTTTGCCCGGGGCACTCGGCTGTTCGACGGCGGACGAGACGACGCTTCGGATTTTCCGCATGCTGATGAACCGGCATCTGACGCAGCCTTCGGCGCGGCATTTTCACTACAATGATCCGGCGGGCAGCCTGGCGCTCAGAGTGGAAATCGCCGCCTATCTGAAGGCTGCGCGCGGGGTTGTGTGTGAACCGGACCAGGTGATCATGACGGCGGGCACGCAGCAGGGGCTGGATCTGGCGGTGCGGACGCTGTTGAAACCGGGCGACCCCGTCTGGATCGAGGATCCCTGTTATGTCGCGGCAAGGGACGTGTTCGAAGCCTCCGGTCTCGCCATCACCCCGGTGCCCGTGGATGGGGAGGGGATCGACGTCTCCGCCGGCATGGCTGCGGCATCGGCTGCCAAGGCCGTTTATGTGACGCCGTCGCATCAATATCCGCTCGGGGTCACGCTTTCGATGGCCCGGCGGCTGTCCCTGATCGACTGGGCGCGGCGGGCGGGTGCCTATATCATCGAGGACGACTATGACAGCGAGTTCCGCTTTGCCGGCCCGCCGCTCAGCGCCCTGCAGGGCATTGATGGCTCGGGCCGGGTGATCTATGTCGGCACCTTCTCCAAGACCCTGCTGCCGGGGTTCCGGATCGGCTATCTCGTCGTACCCTGCGCCTTGCGTGAGCGCATCCTGACCATTCGCCGGCTCACGGATCGTTTTCCCTCGACGCTGGCAGAGGATGCGCTGACCGAATTTCTGCGCGACGGGCATTTTTCGGCGCATATCAAGCGGGCGCGCAAGCGGGTGAAGGCGGCGCGGGATGCGCTGGTGGAGGCGCTGCGCTGCGATCGGCTGACGGTGACCGTGCCGGAGCAGGGGCTGCATCTGGTTGCGGAACTCGACGGCGCGGAAGACGATTGCGCGCTGGCGCATCAGGCCCGGGCCGTCGGCTTCGGGGTCAAGGCGCTGTCGCCGCTTTATGCCGGGCCGACCGAGCGGCGGGGGCTGGTGGTGGGGTTTTCGGGGTTTCAGCCGGAGGTGCTGGCTGAGGCGGCGCGGCGGTTCGTGAGCGGGCTTTGAGGCGGTGTCGGTGATCGCGGCAGGGTGACTGGAGCAGGACTTTTGCCGTGCGTTACCCCCCTCTGTCGGCTGCGCCGACATCTCCCCCACAAGGGGGGAGAGTGGGGCGTCGCGTCTGCCGCTCTGTCGATGGCATGATGGATGCGGGCGAGAGGCCGACGTTTCTGCCGGTCTCCCCCCTTGTGGGGAAGATGTCCGGCAGGACAGAGGGGGGGTAACCCTCACACGCAGTAGCTTCCGTGCGGCTACGATCGCCGAAATTTTTCCTCAAATGGATCTGCGGCAATGGCTGTGTGAAGGTGCTGCGGCGTCAGATTTTGGCGTTTTGCGGGTTCAAGGATTTGAAGGTCAAGTATTTCAGCCCGGTGCGTGGGGCAAAGCAGGAGGCGCTGGCGAAGATGGTAGAGGATGCGGCGGGGATTTTGGGGTGAGGGGGTATTTTAGCCGTGACCAAATTGGTCGCATTCAGTGCGGACACGGTAAAGCAGATCGGCATTAGGCGCCATTTCCAAACAAAAATAGGAGATAGCTTTCGTATTTCCGGCGCGCATTCAGCGATTGACTGCAATCTAACGTGGATGTTGACTGTTCTTCTTCGATATAGGCTTTGGAGATCTGATAGCAGTGGTTTGCGCCTACTGGCCGCCAAAAACCGAGCCAACCGAAGACATTCTTGGGAGAGCAAATGCCAATGCTGCAGAAAATTATCGACATCCAGAAGATAGGCCGCTTTGAAAAACTGACGGCGCCGGGCGCGCTGCGCTTCTCGAAGGTTACGCTCATCTTCGGCGAGAATGGCTGGGGCAAATCTACATTGGCCGACATCCTGCGCTCGCTGACACGTAACCATCCTGATATTATCAAAGGTCGCAAAACGCTGGCGACCGGCGGTAGTCAGAAGGTCCTGCTGCTCGTAGACGGACAGCAGTGTGCCTTCGATGGTGCAGTTTGGACCGGCACGCGCCCGCGCATTGCCATATTCGATCAGGCCTTCATCAACGAGAATGTCTTTTCCGGCGATTCTGTCTCACTCGATCACATGAAGCGCCAGTACGGACTTGTCGTCGGCGCGGAAGGTGTCGCGCTCATTGGGCAGGCTGTTGATATCGACCGGCAACTGAAGGAAGTGGGTCAGGAACTGGCGGAAAAGGACCAGTACCTCACTACCATCTCAGCTGCGCTCAATTTGCGTATGACGACCGACGCTTTTTCCGACCTTGCAGTACTCGACGCGGCGGATGAACAGATCGCTTCGAAGGAAGTTGAAGTCCGGCGCGCGACCGAAAAGGAGCAAATCAGGCTCGCGGCACTACCGCACATAGTTCCTGTGCCGACTTCGGCCGCCGAACTGACCGCCGTTTTCCGCCAAACTCCCGATCAGGTCACTACCGATCTGCACCGCACACTGCAAGATCACGTCGCGCGGCATGCCACGGGGCATCCCACACCAGTCGCGCAGGAGACATGGCTTGAAATGGGCCTTGCCTTCGACGCGGCGTACGAGTGCCCCTATTGTGGACAGAAACTGCAAGACCGCAGTTTGCTCGACCTCTATGCCGCCTATTTCAGCGAAGCCTATAAGAGTCTTGCTGGCTCAGTGCAACAGCGCCGCAAGACGCTGGAACGCTACGGGCGCGGTGATTTTCGCCAGGCGCTCGCCGGAACGACGGACTCCAACCGCGCGGTGATCGCAAACCTCAAGGCCCTAACCGGTGAGGGCAGCGATGCAGTGCTCGACGTCACGGAGATCGCGACCCGTATGGAGGACGCGGCTGCGGGCCTCGATCTGGTCTTCCAGAGCAAACAGGAAGACCTAGTCTCGCAGATCGAGGAGAGCGTCTACGAGACGCTGGCGCGCCAGTGGGATGAAGGGCGAGCTGCTGTTGTCGCCTATAATGAAGAAATAGCCGCCTTTGGCCAGCGGATCGACAATATCCGGCGCGTCCAGGAAAGCGCTAATCTCGGCTCCCTGAGAAACGAGTTAGCCGTGTTGCAGGCGCGCCGTAAACGACATGAAGCTGCAGTGGCGACGATCGTCGATGAGCGCAGGACACTTCTCAGCAAACAAAAGAAGCTTAGGGCGCAGAAAGAAGACCTGCGCGGAAAGCTGACCGCTCACACCAGCCGCGTAACTTCAACGCTCGGGGCGACAATCAACGCTTATCTCGATCGCCTCGGGGCCGGTTTCCAGATCGACTATCAACCGCCCAACTACAAGGGAAAGGAGCCCGCCGCCGACTATTCTATTCTAATCAACCGTACCGCTGTGCCACCGCGCGCTGATGACATTGCTGCGCCCAGCTTTAAAAACACCCTTTCGAGCGCCGACAAGTCGGTGCTCGCGCTCGCGCTGTTTCTCGCAACTGTCAATTCGGATAGGAATCTTGCCGAGACCATCGTCGTGCTCGATGACCCGTTCACGAGCATGGACGAATTCCGTCGCACCTTCACCGTCAACGAGATCAACAAACTTACCGACCGTGCCGCGCAGGTGATCGTGCTGTCTCACGAACTGGGCTTCCTACGTCTGCTGTGGGATCGTATCGATCAGGGCAAGATCACATCGTGCGCCATCCAGACGGGTGCGCCGGGCATCGCAAGCCTTGCTGCCTTCGATCTTGAGAAAGCAACCCAGCCCCGCCATGAAACCGAGCGGATGAAGATGATCAATTTCATAGATGCCACCGAAGGCGAGCCGGGGGAAATCCGGGCGTTATTGCGCAAGGTACTGGAGCATTTCTACCGTAACGGCGACTCCGAAATATTCGCGCCGGATGAATTGCTCGACGGCATTATTCGTAAGCTGGAGACACTGCCCGCCGACTATCGCTACAAGGGCGCGCTGGAAGAGCTAAGGGAAATCAACTTCTATACGCGCAATTTCCACCATGCGCCCGTCGCCGGCAGCGTGAGCGAGAGTACTTCCATCGAAGAACTAAGGACCTATTGCCGTCGCGTACGCGAATTGACCCGCGGAAGCCCCTGAAGTAGCGCCGAGTCGGCATCACTCCCGTTCAATGGTTTAGTGAATGGATGTCAGCTCATGGTCGGCGACCATGCTAAGTTCAACTACCAGCACGGAGGCACTAAACGGCCTCTCAAAACAGGAACGCACCCACCCCACTACTCCCTACTTCTCCTTCTCCTCCGCCCGCCACCTTCGCCATCCCCCTCCGCCAGAACCTTCCGCTCCGGCAGCGTCACTGCCGCCGAGAGCTTCGGAAACGGATCGACCTTGTTCGGCAGCGCCATGGCGTCGATGAAGAGTTGCTGGAAGTGGGGCTCCAGCGCCGTTTCGATCTTTTCGATGCGGGTGACGGTGTCCTCGATCTCGCGGCGGTAGTCGCGGTTGAGGAGGGCCATCAGGGCGCCGGTGCCGGCGGCGTTGCCGACGGCTTTGACTTCCGAGAGCTCGCAATCGGGGATGAGGCCGAGCACCATCGCGTATTTCGGATCGATGAAGGAGCCGAAGGCGCCGGCGAAGCGGATGGTGTCGACGGTTTCGACTTCGAGCTTTTCCATCAGGAGCTTGATGCCGGCATAAAGCGCGGCTTTCGCGAGCTGGATGGCGCGCACGTCGTTTTGCGTCACCGTGATCTTCTGGGCGCCGTCATGCAGCAGGTAGGAGAAGGTGCGGCCGTTTTCGAGGATGCGGGGGCTTTTGGCCGCCATGCCGCCATCGACGACGCCGTCGGTGGAGATGACGCCGGAGAGATACATTTCGGCGACGACCTCGATGATGGCCGAGCCGCAGATGCCGGTGATGCCGGTCTTTTCGGCGGCTTCTGCAAAACCGTCCTCGTTCGACCACTGCTCGACGCCGATGACCTTGAAGCGAGGTTCGAGTGTTTCAGGGTCGATGCGGACGCGCTCGATGGCGCCGGGGGCGGCGCGCTGGCCGCAGGAAATTTCCGCCCCTTCGAAGGCGGGGCCAGTGGGCGAGGAGGCGGCAACGGTGCGCTCGCGGTTACCGAGCACGATCTCGGCGTTTGTGCCGACATCGACGAGCAGCATCATCTTGTCCTGGCGGTGCGGGCCTTCCGAGAGCGTCGCACCGGCGGCGTCAGCCCCGACATGGCCGGCGATGCAGGGCAGGCAGTAGACGCGGGCGCCGTGGTTGATGGCGAGATCGATCTCGCGCGACCAGGTGTGCACGGCGCCCGAGACGGCGAGCGCAAAGGGCGCCTGGCCGAGTTCGGTCGGGTCGATGCCGAGGAAGAGGTGGTGCATGATCGGATTGGCGACGAAGACGGCATCGAGGATGTCGTTTGCATGGACGCCGGCTTCCGCACAGACCTTGATGGTCAGATCGTTGATCGCCTGACGGACCGCCTTGGTCATGGCCTCGCGGCCATCGGGGTTCATCATCACATAGGAGACGCGGCTCATCAGGTCTTCGCCGAAGCGGATCTGCGGGTTCGACGTGCCGGAGGAGGCGATGACGCGGCCTGATAGCAGCGAGACGAGATGCATGGCGATCGTCGTCGAGCCGATGTCGCAGGCGATGCCATAGGCCTCGTTATGGAGGCCCGGCCAGAGCGCGATCATGTTGGGGCGCGAGGTGTCGAGGTCGCGGTGGATGGCGGCGGTGACGCCCCAGTTGCCCTTGCGGAGCGTCTTCTGGACATCGGGCAGGAGGTGCTGGGCAACGAGGATGTCGTGGAAACCCCAATCCTTTTCCAGCATCAGGTTCAGCCGGTCGAGATCGCCTAGCGGCTTGTGCATATCGGGTTCGTCAACCTCGACATAACACAGCTGGATCGCCGGATTGCGCGGGAAGGTGCGGTCGGTCGCGGCCTTGCGGATGACCTGGGCGTTGACGACGGTATCCGGGGGAACGTCGACGACGAGATCGCCCTGAATGGTGGCCGAGCAGGAGAGGCGGCGGCCCTCCGGAATGGTGCGGACTTCGGCGTAGCGCTTTTCCTTTGGCCCGACGGGCGAGATGTGATCGTTCGACGAGGTGATGCCGTGTTTGGCGAACTGGCCTTCCTGGACCTCGATCTGGCAGCGCCCGCAGGTGGCGCGGCCGCCGCAGACGCTTTCGACATAGACGCCGAGCGTGCGGGCGGCTTCGAGCACCGTGGTGCCGACGGGGAAACGGCCACGCTTGCCGGAGGGCATGAAGAGGACGAGGGGATCGGTGGTCTCGGTCATCAGGGTCTTTCAGTTTCGAGGGACGTCTCCCTCATCTGTTGCGAGGGGGGTACCCCCCTCTGTCACTTCGTGACATCTCCCCCACAAGGGGGGAGAGTGGTGCGCAACCTCACTCCGTTGCAGCGCCGGAACCGGCCCGCGCCGCGCGGCCGCCGCGGCGGCCGGAGGCCGCACCCGGGGCGGTGGTGGAGGCGGGGGCGCCGGCTTCGGCGGGTTTGTGGTCGCGGTAGGTCATGATCCAGTTGCCGCAGTTCGGGTCGGTGCCGTTCAGGACGTTTGCGGCGCGCACGGCTTCCATTTCCTGCGGGCGGCAGGGGTTCATGATGGCGGATGTCATGCCGGCGCCGATGACCATGGGGATGAAGCCGGCATTGATGCCGTGGCGATGCGGCAGACCGAAGGAGATGTTGGAGAGGCCGCAGGTGGTGTTGACCTTCAGCTCGTTGCGCAGGCGGTGCAGCAGGGCGAAGACCTGGCGGCCGGCATCACCGAGCGCGCCGATCGGCATCACCAGCGGGTCAACGACGACGTCTTCCGGCTTGATGCCATAATCCATGGCGCGTTCGACGATCTTCTTGGCGACGGCGAAGCGCACATCCGGATCCATGGAAATGCCGGTCTCGTCGTTGGAGATGGCGACCACGGGCACGTTGTATTTGGCGCAGAGCGGCAGGATGGCCTCGAGCTTTTCTTCCTCGCCGGTGACGGAATTGACCAGCGGGCGGCCCTTGGCGACCTTGAGGGCGGCCTCGATGGCGGCGGTGACGGATGAGTCGATCGAGAGCGGCACGTCGACCAGGCCCTGGACGATTTCCATGGTCTTGACCAGGAGGCCCGGCTCTGTCTCGTTCGGGTTGACCGAGGTGACGCCGGCATTGACGTCGAGCATGGTGGCGCCGGCGGCGACCTGTTCCAGCGCATCCTTGATGACGGTGTCGAAATTGCCTTCGATCATCTCGGCGGCGAGCTTCTTGCGGCCCGTCGGGTTGATGCGCTCGCCGATCACGCAGAAGGGCTGGTCGAAGCCGATGATGATTTCGCGGGTTGCGGATGCGACGATGGTGCGGGTCATTTCAGTCCTCCGGTCGGTGCCGGCTGTTGCGCGGCTTGAATGGGATGTGCCGGCAGGTGCCGGGAAAAAGCAATGGGGTGTCGTCAGTGCGGCTGGGGCTGGGCGGCCTTGGCAGCCATTTCCTGCTGGTCCTGCACCGGATCGGCGCCGATTTCGCGCATGCGCAAGGCCGCGATGTCATCGGCACGGGCATGCTCGCGTTTCCACGGCTGGCGGCCCTTCAGCACGCCGGATTCATGGACGATCTCGGCGACATATTCTTCCTGGCGATAGGCCATGACATGCACGCCGGAGACGCCCTCGATCTCCTTCACCTCGTTGATGATGTCGATGCAGAGCTGCTTGCCTTCCTTCTTCTGATCCTGCGCGCCTTCCAGGCGGGCGATCACATGGTCCGGAATGTGGATGCCGGGCACGTTGGAGCGGATCCATTTGGCGGTCTTGGCCGAGGCGAGCGGACCGACGCCGACGAGGATGTAGCATTTCTCGTGGAAGCCGAGATCGCGGACCTTCGCCATGTAATCGCGGAACATCGGCACGTCGAAGCAATACTGGCTCTGGACGAATTGCGCGCCGGCCTCGATCTTCTTGCCGAGACGATAGGGGCGGAAATCATAGGGCGGGGCGAAGGGGTTGATCGCGGCGCCGAGGAAGACTTTTGGCGGGGTGGTCAGCTTGCGGCCGGAGAGGAATTTCGACTCGTCGCGCATGGTGCGCACGGTTTCCAGAAGCGACATGCAGTCGAGGTCGAAGACCGGTTTGGCACCGGGCTGGTCGCCGGCCTGCACGCCGTCGCCGGTCAGGCACATGATGTTCGCGACACCCATGGCGGCCGCACCCAGCACGTCGCCCTGGATGGCGATGCGGTTCTTGTCGCGGCAGGCGATCTGCATAATCGGGGCGTAACCCATGCGGGTGAGCAGCGCGCAGATGCCGACGGAGGACATGTGGCAATTGGCGCCTGACGCGTCGACCGCGTTGATGCCATCGACCCAGCCGTCGAAGACTTTGGCACGCTCATAGACGTCTTCCGGATCGGCACTGTCGGGCGGGTTGAGTTCCGCCGTGACGGCGAATTCGCCACGCCGCAAGACACGTTCCAGGCGCCCCAGGGATGAATGACCGGGCAGAGGATCGAGTGGGAGATGGGCGCCGAGCGGGTTTTCGTCGATATGGGCCATGGCTCAGGCTTCCTTTGCCGAATACTTTTCCCGCCCTTCGGCGGCTTCTGCCGTCACCCGCAGCCAGGAGGATGTTTCGCGCAGCGACTGGTTGACCGGCTTTTGCACCTTCAGGATCGCATCGCCCGCGACCATGTTGCGCGAGCCGCTCCAGGCCTGGACCCAGACGCAGGGCATGTCGGGTTCGACTTCGCAATTGCCATTGGCGCGCACGCCGCCGCAAGGGCCGTTGCGCAGCTGTTTCGGACAGTTCATCGGGCAGGACATGCCGGTCGAGGACAAGACGCACTGGCCGCACATGCGACAGTCGAACAGCAGGCCCTTCACATTGCGCTCGACAAAGGTGACCGGGGTTTCGACCCTGTTGTAGCCGAGCTTTTTCCAGACCGGATGGAGGAAGAGGAAGGCGCTGGCGAAATTGCGGTAGAACCATTCGAGAAAGCGCGAATGGCGCACGGCCCAGAGGCGGATGGTATAGGAGCGGCGGGCGCGGCGGTTGGGCGATACGCCCGAGGGCGTGAAGGCACCGGTTGCGGCCTTGGCAGCCGGGGCGGCGTTGCCCTTCTTCGGCGGACCGGGATCGACAAGTTTGGGTTCACCCATTGTCGCGGCCCCCGGCATGGACCAGCGCCACGAGGCGCGCCTTGTCGTAAGCGGCTTCGATCTCGGCGGCAGCGGCCTCGGCCTCGGCTTCGAGGTCGTCGCCGACGGGAACCGGATCGGCCTTGCGCCAGTCGGCGAGATAGGCGTCGGTTTCAGCGGCGCCCGTGCGCATCGCGGCCATGTCGATGGCCTCGGTGAAGCGCAGCGAGAGCTCGCGTTTGGCCGATTTACGCCCCTGCTTGACGATCACCTGCGCTGGAATATCGCGCCAATAAACGACGATCCTGTCTGCCATGCCACTCTCTCCCTTTGCAGGCCAGAATGCACGGGGGGCATTCGCCGGACTGCGCTTTTCACGACGTCGCAAGTCGCCAAAAACGACTTGGGTCCGTTTTACCAGATTCGGCTGACGATGCCGTGTCCGATCCACGACCAGAGGGTCGGGGGAAAGCGCAGTGCCGAGGGGCCGGAGGGCGGGTAAGGACGGAGCGTGCCGTTCAGGGCATCGCTGACCGATTGGGCGGTGATATCGAGGGCGGCGAGGGTGAGAACGAGCGGATAAGTCGAGATGAAATCGCCCTTGGACGGACGTGTCCGTACCTCGTAGAGCGTGCCGCCGGTGTCGGTGCCGGCATCAACGAGATGGAGGGTCGCGCCGAAATTCGCGGTGTCGTTTTCGCGCAGCGACCAGTAGCCGCCCATCTGGCCGCGATAGCCTGGATTGATGCCGGCATGCAGGTTGATGACGGGGCAGGGCATTACGGCAAGCTGGCGCGGCGACATCAGGCGGGTGGAGACGAGCAGGACGGCGGCGGGCTTCAGGTCCGCGACAAGGCTTGCCGTCTCCTCGGCATTGATCGAGGTGACGGGATGGATCGGGATCGTATCGGGCAGTGTTCGATCGAGGCCATGTTCAGCGAGCAGTGCGGCAACGCGGCGATCGGCGAGGCGGCGAAGCAGGCGGGCGGCGATCATGGTGCCGAGCTGGCCAAGCGCCGTGATCCAGCCGAGTTTGCGGGCGCGGCGGCGGGTAATCTCGCCCTTTCCTTCCGGCTGTTCCAGAAGGACATGGATGTCGAAGCCCCGCCGCGCGAGGTCGGCTGCGACGATGGTCGGGTTGAGGCCGCCGGCGGTCATCAACAGGACCGGGCGGCTCTCAGGTCTGGAATGCCTGACACGCATCAGATGACGAATGCGACGACGGCAAAGGCGGTGTAGACGACGAAGCCGGCGACTGCGAGCGACAGGAGGCCGATGATGCCGCCGACGAGTACGCCGAGACCGTCGCGCTGCGAATGGGCAAAACCGAGGACGGCGAGCGCAAAGGCCGGCGGCCAGTTGCCAAGTGGGATGGGCAGGAAAACGACAATCGCGAGGATCAGCGCGAGGAGGCCGATCAGGCGCTCGGCAAAACGGCTTTCGAACAGCCAGAAGCGGGGGATGACGAGCTTTTCGGCCCAGCGCATCCAGGGGACGAGGCGGTTGACGATGGCCTCGAAAGTTTCCGGCTGCACGCCGTAGTCGCCGATGCGCGCGGGGAAGAAAACGCGGCCACCGGGGGAGGCGGCCATCTGCCACGCGATGAAGATCAGCGGAAGGCCGAGGATGAAGGTGCTGCCGGGCGGCAGCGGCACGAGGTTGGGAAGGGCAAAGACCAGGAGGAAGGCACCGAAGGAGCGGTCCTGCAGGGCAATCGCGATGTCGCGGATCGTAACCTTGCGGTCCCGGGTGCGGGCGAGCCGCACGAGAAGGTCCGAGAGATTTTCCGGCTGATAATGGTCACGTGCAGTGGCGAGACCTGCCACCCATGTTTCTGCCCTGTCGGTCATATCTGCTTCTCTTGGTTTTTGTTGACCTAGCCCCGAGTGTGGCGGGAGGTGATTACGGGTCAATTAAGGTGGAGGCGGCGCAGACGGGGATATGGGCGGATGGTGAAGGGATCGTGAAGGAATGCTGCAGGGACGATGCAGGGGCGCTGGATCTATATGCGAACGGTCGAGGCTATGAGATGAGAGGGGTAGGCTGGGTGAATGCCGTAACCCTAGAACCTCAGTCGACCCGAGGTTGCTCTTCAGATCCCTACGTGGCTGCTGACCAGTCCATCGGCAGCGAACCGATGGATCATAATCATAGGTGGATCATTCACGGTAGGAATGCTGGGTCCTCCGAACCAAAGGGGGTTTGCCGCGCAGATCGAACCGCAGATGTGAGCAGGAATTGGCCCCAGCATCGCGCTCATAGGTCTGTGTACGTGACCCGACGAGATTGCCAACTGCCCGCGCGATCGCTGTTCCAACAGCCCACCTAACTCCTTTCGCCCGTGCGCGATCACCGCGTCAATCGGCGGAATCCCGCATGGCACGACATGGTGGTGGGTGAAGATGAGCGTAGATTGTGCTCCGGGCAAATCCAGAACTTGTTTTAACCAGTCCAGATGTTGGGCGACGTCACCAGCCGCCGATCCAGAGAGGCTAGTGTCTAATCCTACCAATCGAATTGCGCCAAACTCCGCCATGAAATGGACCGCTTCGCAGTTGTCGACCTGACCGTGGCGATGCGTGAAAGCCGAGCTAAGCGCACGTCGATCGTCTGAGTTTCCTGGCACCACCAGAACAGGACAATTCAGCGCATTAAGGCAACTTTCGATTTGAGCATATCCTTCCGTCCATCCTCCATCGATAAGGTCTCCCGATACGACCACGACATCGGGTTTGACTTCTGCAAGCCATGATACTGCACACGTCAGACGCGACATGTTATCGTTGCCCGGTGCAGCGTGAACATCAGAAATCTGCGCGACGATCATTATGCACCTCCAAAACTTGTTGTTAGACCATAACGCCGCGTCGCTTTCTTCGAAACATCCTGGTGAACCTATCGATCCAGCTACATGGCGTGAAACGACTGTTAGCAGCAATTCGGTCCATGTCCGCAATTGGCCCATTCCAGCCAAGACGTCGTCGCCCAAGCGACGGGGACACGTCTAAGCTTTCGGTTCGAGCCGGTATCGCCACGCTGAGATATCAGCCTACCACCCTGCCTTGATTTCTCCCTGATCCTTTGCGAGCGATTTTGGTTCCATTGCCGCTTGATCGGGGAGATTCGTCATGGCCTATCCGTCTTTGAACCTCTGTGCGCGCGCCATCTTGGCGCTTTCTCTGCTGCTCGGGCTCTCTGCCTGCGGCAATACCATCCGCGGTGTGGGCAAGGATATCGGCGGCGTGGTCGATGCGACGCAGGATGCCGGGCGCAATGTTGCCAATTCGGTGAAGTGAGGCGGTTCAGGCGGCGGCGGGAGCCGTGTTGCGGGCTGCGGCCGTCAGCTCGGGGGCGAGGTCGCCATAGCCGGTGAAGCGGTATTCGTAATCCAGCTTCAGATAGTCGGCCGCCCATTTGGCCTTGGCCTGCAGTTCGGCGTCTTCCGTCTGGGCGAGGTAGACGATCTTCGTATAGTTGCCGAAGACCATGTCGCGCAGTTCGGGATGGCGGTCGAGCTTCAAGGGTTCGATGACGAAGGCTTCGAACTGGCGCGTGATGAGATCCGTCAGGTAGAAGGCGGTGAACTCCGTTTCGCATTCGGCGAGGAATTTTTCCGTGCCGGTGAAGAAGGCGTAACAGTGCGGGCCGGAGAGGCGGGTGATGCCTTCCTCGGCGCAGATCGTGTCGATCTCGCCCTGTGTGCCGCATTCGGCATAACCCAGGAAGATGTTGTCATGACCGGACGCACGGGCCTCGGCGATCTTGTCGCGAAGCGCAGGCGCGATCTTCTGCGGGGTGACGTGCCAGATGGCGGGCAGGCATTCGAGCGTCAGATGATCAAGGCCGTTCAGGGCTTTGACCGCAAGAATCTCACGCGCGATCGCACCGCATGCGATCACGTGAACTTTTTCGGATTTCGCGCGTTGTTCCATCGCAATCCACTCGTTACCCTTACAGAAGGTACACCAACATGATGGCGAAAAAACTGACAGCCGGCGCAGCCCTCGTTCTCACCGTCTTCGCGCTCTCGTCTTGCGGCAATACGATCCGCGGCGTCGGCCAGGATGCTGCCAATACCGTCAACGCGACGCAGTCCGCTGCGAACAACGTGGACGCCGCAGCCTCCCGCTAACCGCGATCGCGCGGGGGACCCGCTTTGAGCGCATCTAATACAGGAGAGGGAGCATGACGCTCACCGCTATCGCCAAGGCCAGTGCTATCTATATGTTGGCGGCCATCCTGATTGCAGGCGGGCAGGTTGCGTTCGAAACGTTCGCACCCGCCCGCCATGCAGGCCTGATCACGGAAGCCGGCCTTTAGGGGCCGGCTTCGTCACATTTCCCGTAAAGCGGTCAGGCGCGAGCGCCCATGCTGTTGTGCCGGCGGCTGATGAAATCCTTGGCGGTTTCGACCGCGACGGCGGCATCGCGACAATAGGCGTCGGCGCCGACCGCCTTGCCGAATTCCTCATTGAGCGGCGCGCCGCCAACGAGCACGACGTAGTCGTCGCGGATACCCTTTTCCTTCATCGTGTCGATGACGACCTTCATGTAGGGCATCGTCGTGGTCAGCAGCGCCGACATGCCGAGGATGTCAGGCTTTTCGCGTTCCAGCGCTTCCAGATAGTTTTCGACCGGATTGTTGATGCCGAGGTCGATGACATCGAAGCCGGCACCTTCCATCATCATGCCGACGAGGTTCTTGCCGATGTCGTGGATGTCGCCCTTGACGGTGCCGATCACCATCTTGCCCTGCTTGGGCGCGCCGGTGGCGGCCAGAAGCGGGCGCAGGATCGTCATGCCGGCCTTCATCGCATTGGCCGAGAGCAGAACTTCCGGCACGAAGAGAATGCCGTCGCGGAAGTCGATGCCGACGATGCGCATGCCCTCGACGAGCGCCTGGGTTAGAATGTCATAAGGCGCCCAGCCGCGCTCCAGGAGGATATTCGTAGCTTCCTCGATCTCCTCCTTCAGGCCGTCATACAGGTCGTCATGCATCTGCTGCACGAGCTCTTCATCGGAGAGTTCGGAAAGAATGATGTCGTCGTCGGCCATGATGGTGCTTCCCGCTTGGATTTCAACGCGATTCCGATCGCGCCGGGCAAGAGACTGCCTGATTGAAAGTTAAACCTCAAGTTCGTGAAAAACTCTTTTCGAAAGCGACGCGGCGGCCCTGAAAAGCGACGGGGACAGACAAGAGCCTTCCTCGGCGATGTCTGTGAGACACAAGCCGTTGGCGCATAAAGGATGGTTTCACAAGCGGATTGGAATAGCATAATGCAGGAGAGAAGCAGCGCGGATGAGCGCTCGAGCGAGGAAACAGACATGGACGAGATTACGGCAGAACCGGGCGCAGGCCGCCGCCAACGCGGCGAAGGACGGGGGGCTGCGGCCCGCAGGGCATCGCGCAGCGGCGGTGGTGCCGGGCCTGCCATGCCTTACATCACCCGCAAGATCAAGGCTTACGAGGTCCTGGACGAGGAGGGCCTGGAGCTCATCGAGCGCAATGCCGACATCGTGCTTGAGGAAATCGGCATCGAATTCCGCGACGATGCGGAAGCCTTGGAACTCTGGAAGAATGCCGGCGCCGATGTGCGTGGCCAGCGTGTGCATTTCCCCAAGGGCCTCTGCCGCGAACTCCTGAAAACGGCACCCTCGGAATTTACATGGCATGCCCGCAATCCGGAGCGCAGCGTGCGCATCGGCGGCAATGCCACCGTGTTTGCGCCGGTCTACGGCTCGCCTTTCGTGCGCGACCTCGAAGGCGTCAGGCGCTATGCGACGCTTGAGGATTTCCGCAATTTCGTGAAGCTCGCCTATATGGCGCCGTCGATCCATTCGTCGGGCGGCACTGTCTGCGAGCCGGTCGATATTCCGGTCAACAAGCGTCACCTCGATATGGTCTACAGCCATATCAAATATTCCGACAAGCCGTTCATGGGTTCGGTGACGGCACCGGAACGGGCGGAAGATTCAGTTGCGATGGCGAAGCTCGTCTTCGGCGACGAGTTTGTCGAAAACAACTGCGTCATGCTGAACCTGATCAATGCCAACTCGCCGATGGTGTTCGACGAGACCATGCTCGGCGCTTCCAAGGTCTATGCGCGTCACAACCAGGCGTCCGTCATTTCGCCCTTCATCCTGTCGGGTGCGATGAGCCCTGTCACGGTTGCCGGCACACTGACGCAAATCCTGGCGGAAGTGCTGGCGGGGGCCTCGTTTACCCAGCTGATCCGCAAGGGCGCGCCGGTTCTCTTCGGCACATTCGCCGCCTCGATCTCCATGCAGTCCGGCGCGCCGACCTTCGGCACGCCGGAACCGGCGCTCGTCTCCTATGGGGCGGCCCAGCTCGCACGCCGCATGGGGCTGCCGTTCCGTACCGGTGGCTCGCTCTGTGCCTCCAAGGTGCCGGATGCGCAGGCGGCGCACGAGAGCGCCAATACGCTCAACATGACGCTGCTGGCCGGCGCCAACTTCGTACTGCATGCGGCCGGATGGCTCGAAGGCGGCCTTGCCGCCTGCTACGAGAAGTTCATGATCGACCAGGATCAGCTCGGCATGATGCAGAAGATGGCGGAAGGCGTCGATCTCTCGGAAAGCGGCCAGGCGATGGACGCGATCCGGGAAGTCGGTCCCGGCGCACATTACCTCGGCTGTGCGCATACGCAGGCCAATTTCCAGACGGCCTTCTATCGTTCGGCGCTTGCCGACAACAACTCCTTCGAGCAGTGGGAAATCGAAGGCCGCAAGCGGATCGAAGATCGTGCCAATGCGCTCTGCCGGTCCTGGCTCGACAGTTACGAGGCACCGGCGCTCGATCCTGCCATTGATGAGGCGCTCTTGGCCTATATCGCAGATCGCAAGAACTCGATGGCGGATGCCTTCACCTGAAAGGGTCCCGTTGCCAGGGAGCAAGGCGGAAGTCATCGGGTGGCCGACATGATCCAGGAAGAAGTCTGGCGCCCGCACTACAAGTTCGAGGGGCCGCGATGAGCGGCCCTTCTGCTGTTCTGGACAGGCTGGATGCGCTGCTCGCAGCCCAAGGGCTGATGCGGCTGGGCGTGGTGCAGTTCGATGCCGGAGACACGACACCGGCGTTTGGCGATGGTCGCCGGGCGGCGGCTGTTGTGCTGGTCGGGGTGACGGGGCAGGCCATGTGGCCGGTGTTTTCGGCCTGGCGGGCGGCGACGGTCCACGGGGGTGGAGAAAATCCGCTCGATCGGTGGTCCGAGACGGTTCTTGACCCGATCGCTGCCGAGATGGGAGCGCTGGCGCTCTACCCGTCACGGGCGCCTTACCAACCGTTCCAGTCCTGGGCGATGCGGGCGGAAGGGCTGAAGGGTTCGCCATTGGGGCTTTTGATCCATCCGGTGTTTGGCCTGTGGCACAGTTTTCGCGGGGCTCTGGCGTTTGTCGAATGGGACGACTGGAGTGGTGATGGAGCGGATGTCCTGCCAGCAATCCCGCATCCCTGCGACGACTGTGCGGAAAAACCCTGTCTTTCGGCCTGTCCCGTGGGTGCCGTCAGCCTTGATCGGTTTGATGTCACCGGCTGCCGAGGCCATCTCGCCAGTGGTGAGGGGCAGGCGGGTTGCATGCGTGGTGGATGCCTGGCGCGCAATGCCTGTCCGGTTGGTGTCGCTTACCGTTATCCGGAAGCGCAGGTGCGGTTTCATATGCAGGCTTTAAAACTGCCGGCACTCTGACCGTAGGATTTGCCCTGCAATTGCCGGGAATCGGCATCAAGCAGGGTTTCTGACAAAGGATGACCGGTGCGCTTTCTGTTGCGAATGCTTTCCCCGCTTGCGGGCCTGTTGCTGGGTGGCCTTGTGGGCTTTGCGCCTGCGGACGCGGCTGAGAGCAGCTGTGCGGATATCCAGGGGCAGGCTGGGCTTTACACGGCCTGCCGGTTCGATCCCAAGGAGGTCGATATCCGGCTGCATCTGGCGGATCCCGATGGAAACATCTTTGGCGGCTTCGATCCGCTCAGGCGGCAGCTCTGGGCGGAGCGGCGGGTGCTGTTGTTTGCGATGAATGCGGGGATGTATCACGACGACCGCTCGCCGGTCGGGCTGTTTGTCGACTATGGGCGCGTGGTGAAGCCGGCCGTCACGGGTGGCGGATGGGGCAATTTCCATCTGCTGCCGAACGGCGTCTTCCTGATGAATGACGGGCGTGCTGAGGTGATGGAGACGCTCGCCTATCAGAAAAGCGGGATGGCGCCGGATTTCGCCACACAGTCCGGGCCGATGCTCGTCATCAATGGACAACTGCATCCGCGTTTTCTGCCCGACAGCGACAGCCTGAAGATCCGCAACGGGGTGGGCGTCGATGCGCAGGGCCGGGTGCATATGGTGATCTCGAAGGTGCCGGTGCGCTTCTACGACTTCGCCACCTTGTTTCGCGATCGGCTGGGGTGCCGCAATGCACTTTATCTCGACGGGTCGATTTCCAGCGTCTTCATCGCGGATCAGAACCGCGATGACCGGCTGTTTCCGATGGGGCCGATCCTCTCGGTCAGCATGCCGATCCCGCAGTAAGGATCAGACGGAGGCCTTGGGATAGGCGCGCTCCAGGCCGCCGGAGCGGGTGAGGCCGGCGCGGAAGGCCGCGTAAGCCGGATGCTGGCTGGATTTTGCGGTTTCGGTGAGGCGGATCTGCAGACGAGCAGGGGCGTTCAAGCCGATCCATTCGCCGGCCTTTTCAAGCTTCAGCGTATTCAGGAATCGGGCTTCGGCAGCGCGTTCGAGATAGAGGTAGAGGCCTTCGAGCAGGACCGCATCCTGGGCCGGGTTTTCGAGCAAAAGCTTCACATAGTCCTGGTCGGTCGCCTGCAGGCTTGCAAGCTTCTCGGCGACGGTTTCGCGGTCGATGGCGGACATGGAGGCACTCCTCGGTTTGGCGCAGGCTGGACATGGATGTCTGACGGATGCGACGCCTGCCGCATCCATTAGGCGTGTCTACAGCATGGCAAGATTGCCCGAGGCTGGTTTGGGGCGAATGACTTTGGAGGAACGGGCTTCGGGCCCGCCTCTGCGTTCGGTCTCAGCCTCGGCGGCGGCTGCGGCGGCCGCTGTCCTGGGCGCTCGATTCGGTCGCGGTCTTGTTGCGAAGCGGGCCGATGCGCTCGACGATGGTTTCGATCGTCGGGCGTGGGCCGGGGGTGTAATCGTCGAGTGCGGCGCGCATGGCGGCGAGGTGGCCGCAGGAGGTGCCGCAGCAGCCGCCGATGATTTTGGCACCAGCATCGCGGGCGAGGCGGGCATAATCGGCCATCAGCGGCGGAGTGCCGGAATAGAAGATTTCCGTGCCACGGAATTCCGGGATGCCGCAATTGCCCTTAACGATAACGGTGGCGTGGGGGTCCGCTTCAGTCATGTCGAGAAGGCTTGCGAGAATATCGGAGGCGCCGACGCCGCAATTGGCGCCGACGGCAAGCGGGCCTGCGCCGATATCGGGCGCGACGCCGTGGATGTTCTTCGGGTCGAGGCCCATCATGGTCTTGCCGGCCGTGTCGAAGGAGCCGGTGAAGGTGTAGGGCAGGCCGACCTTGACGGCGGCTTCGGCAGCGGCCCGGATCTCATCCGGCGAGGACATGGTTTCGATCCAGGCGACATCAACGCCGCCGGCTTTCAGCCCTTCCATCTGCTCGACGAAGGCTGCGACCGCCTCGTCATAACTCATGGCGCCGAGCGGGATCAGCAGCTCGCCGGTCGGGCCGACGGAGCCCGCGACGATCACCTTGCGGGGGGCCTTGTCGGCGACGCCACGAGCAATCTCGGCGGCCTTCTTGTTGAGTTCATGCACCCGGTCCTGGGCATTGTGCAGCTTCAGCCGATGGCGTGTGCCGCCGAAGGAATTGGTGAGGATAATGTCCGCGCCGGCATCGACGAAATCCTGATGCAGCTTGACGATCTTGTGCGGCTCGGCCTCGTTCCACAGTTCCGGCGCTTCGCCGGCCTCGAGCCCCTGGGCAAAGAGATTGGTACCGGTCGCGCCATCGGCGAGCAGGACGCCCTTTTCGGCCAGAAGTTCGGAGAGCGGATTGGACGCGGTTGCCATGGTGGATCCTCTGATGGTTTCCTCAATCATATAAAGAAGTCTTTATGTGATTTCAATTGCGGTTTTGCAGCCGACAGCAGAAAGCGAAACGGCCCCGCCGATGGCGAGGCCGCTGTCGTCCTGATCGGGCCGCGACTATTCGGCGGCAATCTGGTTGTCTTCGTGGCTCTTCGGCGTGACCATGGCGCCGATGATCTGCTGGAGATCGACATGGCCGACGGGCTTGCCGGCTTCGTCGACGACATTGGCGCTGGTCTGGCGGGCTTCCGTCATCACACGGGCTGCGGTTTCCAGGACCATCTCGCTTGGCAATTGCAGGCCTTCGCCTGCAGCTGTCGAGGGCGACATGATGGTGCCCAGCATGATGACGCGGCCACGGTTCACTTCCTTGACGAAGGCGGAGATATAGTCGTCAGCCGGCTGCAGGACGATGTCCTGACCGGAGCCCTGCTGGATGACCTGACCATCGCGAAGGATGGCGATCTTGTCGCCGAGCCGAAGCGCCTCATCGAGATCGTGGGTGATGAAGACGACCGTTTTCTTCAATTCCTGCTGCAGGTCGAGAAGCACAGTCTGCATGTCGACCCGGATCAGCGGATCAAGCGCCGAATAGGCTTCGTCCATCAGGAGGATATCGGCATCGTTGGACAGAGCGCGGGCCAGCCCGACGCGCTGCTGCATGCCGCCCGAGAGCTGGTTGGGATAGTGACCTTCGAAGCCGGCAAGCCCCACACGATCAATCCAGCGGCGGCCGATCTCCTCGCTTTTCGCGCGCGGCATGCCCTGGATGTCGAGGCCGTAGACGGTGTTTTCGAGCACCGTGCGATGGGGCAGCAGTGCGAACTTCTGGAAGACCATCGCCGTCTTGTGGCGGCGGAATTCGCGCAGCTCCAGCTGGTTCATCCGACAGACGTCGACGCCGTCATAGAGGACTTCGCCTGACGTCGGTTCGATGAGCCGGTTGATGTGGCGGATCAGCGTCGACTTTCCCGAGCCTGACAGCCCCATGACGACGGTAATGCCTCCGGCGGGCATGGAGATGTTGATATCCTTGAGGCCCAGCACATGGCCGTGCTTCTCGTTCAGCTCCGACTTCGAGATGCCGGCCTTGACCGCGTCGATATAGGCGCCGCCGTTGGGGCCGAAGATCTTGTAAAGGTTCTTGATTTCGATGCCGTGACTAGCCATGGACTACCTCCGTGTGGCGCTGAAGGCGCTTGCCATATGCCTGGCTGGTGCGGTCGAAGATGATGGCGATCGCGACAAGCGCGAAGCCGTTGAGGAAGCCGATGGTCAGGAACTGGTTGGAGATCGCCTGCAGCACGTTCTTGCCGAGGCCGCCGACCCCGATCATCGAGGCGACGACGACCATGGCGAGCGACATCATGATGGTCTGGTTGATGCCGGCCATGACAGTGGGCAATGCCAGCGGGATCTGCACGTTCATCAGCTTCTGGCCCGGTGACGAGCCGAAGGCGTCGGCGGCTTCGAGAACCTCGCGGTCGACGAGGCGGATGCCGAGATTGGTGAGGCGGATCATCGGCGGCACGGCATAGATGACGACGGCGATGACGCCCGGGACCTTGCCGATGCCGAAGATCATCACGACCGGGATCAGGTAGACGAAGCTCGGCAGCGTCTGCATGACGTCGAGGATCGGATTGACCACGGATTGCGCGCGGTCGGAGCGGGCCATCAGGATGCCGATCGGGATGCCGATGACGATGGCGAGGAGGGTGGAGACGGTGACGATCGCGAGCGTGATCATCGTGTCTTCCCACAGGCCGACAAGGCCGATGAACAGCATGCCGATCACGGTGACCGCGACGATGCGCATGTTTCGGCTGGCAAAATAGACCACCAGCACCATGACGGCGAGGATGATGAACCAGGGTGTATTGACGAAGAGTGATTCCAGCCCGTTGAGGAAGTGCTGAAGCGGCGTCGTCAGCGCGTCGATGACGTTGCCATAGGCGCGCACAAAGCTTTTGAAGCTGTCATCGACGGTCTTGCGCACGCCGCGCATCAAGGTCTGGTCGATGGATGGGAACTTGCAGAGCAGTTCCGGCAGGTAATTGCATAACGTCGAAGCCATTTTGGTCCCCTTATCGACCCTTGCTCGTTCAAGACACCCGGGGGTGCGGCGAGGGCGTTTGCGGCGTTGCGTCTGTCGCCTCGGTCCGCATCACGGACGACAGGCTAGCCGAGTTCCGCCTGGGAATTCATGCCGTCTGCGACGTCGGGAGCTTTCGAATGGCGCAATGCGGCACGCCGCTTCGTGAAACGTGCGGCGGGTGAGACACCCGCCGCATTCTGTCGATAGACCCTGAGGTCAGAGGGCAGCCTTGACCTTTTCGGCAACGTCCGGAGCGACCCAGGCGCTCCACATGTCCGGATAGGTTTCGAGGAAGTGCTTGGCGCCGTCTTCGTTGGTGCCCTGGTTTTCTTCCATCCAGGCGAGAACCTTGCCGACGGTCGCGTTGTCCCACTTGCGGGTCTTCACATAGTCCATGGCAACGCCGGCCTTTTCGGCAAAGCCCTTGGTGACGACGGTGTAGACATCCGAGACCGGATAGGCGTTCACCTTCGGATCCGGGCAATCCGGCACGGCGGTGCAGGCATCCCAGGACGCCTTGTCATGGTCGACGCCGAAGGAGAGCTTGACCATTTCGTACTTGCCAAGAATGGCGGTCGGAGCCCAGTAGTAGCCGAGCCAGCCCTTCTTGTTTTCGAAGGCATTGGCGATCGAGCCGTCGAGGCCGGCTGCCGAGCCGGTGTCGACCAGCTCGAAGCCCTTGTCCTTGGCGCCGAGCGCGCGGTAGAGGTTGGCGGTCGAGACCTGGCAGTTCCAGCCCGACGGGCAGTTGGTCACGGCGCCCTTGGACGGATCTTCCGGAGCCGGGAACAGTTCCGGATGCTTCAGGGCATCTTCGACAGTCTTGATATCCGGATGTTCATCGGCGATGAACTTCGGAATCCACCAGCCTTCGACGCCACCATCGGACAGCAGCGGAGCGGCCTGGATGAGGCGGCCTTCGGCAATCGCTTGGTCGAGTGCGGTGCGCACGGCATTGACCCAGAATTCCGGCGCGATATCAGGCTGGCCCTTTTCGTTCATCGAGGCGAAGGTCGGCATGGTGTCACCGGTGACGACGGTCACGGTGCAGCCATAGCCGCTTTCCAGGATGATCTTGTCGACATAGGCGGCAACGCCGGCCGAGGCCCAGTTCATTTCGGCAATCGAGACATCACCGCATTCGGCAGCCTGGGCGGACCCGGCAACTGCGTAAAGGCCAGCGGCGAAAAGCGTGGAAGCGAGGAGCTTCTTCATGGAGTTAAGACCTCCCAGTCTTATCTAGCAGCGTTCATCGGAACGGGCGGCGACGGCTACTGCTGACCGCTCCGCCAATGGTTTTCCAGTGCGGAATGCCCCGGTCCGATCGCGTCTGGCCGGCCGCTGCATCCCCGGCGATCGGATCTTGTCGTAGGAGCGTCTGCACCCGGCCGACCACGTATCGCGCCCACAGCCTACGTCTTTGATTTCAGAAATCAACCACCCGCCACGGGGCGCCAGTGCGCGTGCGAACATGGCAAACCATTGCAGCGACTTAATTTGCCGCATTTTAGCATGTTACAAGGGATGGAACGCACAAGGGGGAGGCAGGTGGGACCGGCGGAGCGAAGTTGCCAGCCAGCCGCGCTCCCAGATGAGACGTCCATTGTCCCAACTGCGGCAATCGCGATGATGGTGCCGCGAGGCGGCACACGGAAAAAAATTCAAAAAAAGTTGGAGACAGGTGCGGCGATAACCATCCGGTAACGCCTGTAACGGTAGATGGAGGTGCCGGCGGCGTATTTCGCTGGCTGCGCCCCGGATCCTGTACTGCGTCCCGGGGCGTTTGTTTTTCCGGACGGTCGCTAAGGCGACCGGGCAGCCCAAGGCTTGCCCGAACCGGATGTCAGCCCTTCTTCAGAACCAGCGGCTTGCGCGGATCACGCACTTCCCAGCGGGCGACGGGTGCGCTCGACGGAGCGCGGCCGTTCCAGGCGATGGCGAGGCTATTGCGATTGTGAAGGACGTAGAGCATGGGTGTTTCCTCAAGGGTGCCGCGTTCTCTTCCGGAGCGCCGGTCTTGATGTCGCAGATAATCCTTCCGTCGCGATTGCGCCAGAGCACAAACCGTCATCGTTTGTCGCAAATCGACGATTGAGATAAGGACCTGCGCGACAGGCTGTCGCAGTGTCGCTTCTGCGGCCTCCTTCGTGGCAAAACCACGGCAAAAGCAGCCAAACCAAGGCAAATAGCACGCGGCGCAGACGGGACAGGATGGCATGACGAAAGCGATAATGCTGCAGGGAACGGGTTCGGATGTCGGAAAGACGATATTGGTCGCCGGGCTGTGCCGACTGGCCTCCAACCGCGGGCTGAACGTCGCGCCGTTCAAGCCGCAGAACATGTCGAACAATGCGGCCGTCTCCGACGATGGCGGGGAAATCGGGCGGGCGCAGTGGCTGCAGGCGCTGGCCGCGCGCATTCCGACCAGCGTGCACATGAACCCGGTGCTGCTGAAGCCGCAGACGGAAACCGGCAGCCAGATCATCGTGCAGGGCAAGGTGTTCGGCCAGGCCAAGGGGCGGGATTACCAGCGCCTGAAGCCGCAGCTCATGGCCGCCGTGCTCGACAGCTTTCGCCAGGTGTCCGAAGGTCGGGATCTTGTGATCGTCGAGGGGGCGGGGTCTCCGGCGGAGATCAATCTCAGAGCCGGCGACATTGCCAATATGGGTTTTGCGACACGGGCTGAGGTGCCCGTCGTTCTCGTCGGAGATATCGACCGGGGCGGGGTGATCGCCTCGCTGGTGGGCACCCATACGATCCTGCCGGAAGAAGACCGGCGGCAGATCACCGGTTATATCATCAACAAGTTTCGCGGCGACGTGACGCTGTTCGACGACGGCCTTTCGGCGATCGAGGGTTTTACCGGCTGGCCCTGTATCGGGGTGGTGCCGTGGCTGAAAGCCGCGAGCCGGCTGCCGGCGGAGGATTCGGTCGTGCTGGAGCGTTTGGTGCAGGGCAAGGGCGGGGCGCTGAAGATCGCGGTGCCGGTTTTGTCGCGCATTGCCAATTTCGACGATCTCGATCCGCTCAGGCTCGAACCCGAGGTCGATATCGTCTTCGTGCGCGGCGGCGAGCGTCTGCCCCTTGATGCCGGGCTCGTCATTCTGCCGGGCTCGAAGTCGACCATCGGCGATCTGGCGGAATTCAGGGACAATGGCTGGGACCGCGATCTTGGCCGCCATGTCAAACGCGGCGGGCGGGTCATCGGGATTTGCGGCGGTTATCAGATGCTCGGGCGCACGGTTTCCGATCCGCTGGGGCTCGAAGGTGCCCCCGTGACGGTCGCGGGGCTTGGCCTGCTCGAGGTCGATACGGTGATGGCGGCGGAAAAGACGGTGCGCAACAGCCGGGCGCATTGCCTCGATTACGACGTCCCGCTTTCCGGCTACGAGATCCATCTCGGCGTGACGGACGGGCCTGACCGGGCACGGGCGCCGGTTGTGATCGACGGGCGCGCGGACGGGGCGGGCTCCCCGGACGGGCGGATCAAGGGCACCTATCTGCACGGCTTGTTTTCCAGCGACGCCTATCGCCGGGGACTGCTTCAGAGCTTCGGAATCTCAGGTGGCGGGGGCGACTATCGCGCAGCGGTCGATTCAGCACTCGATGACGTGGCAGCCGAGCTCGAGACGCATCTCTCCAGCCGCTGGCTTGCGGCCTTGCTCGGCTGAGCAATCGCCTCGCAGATCACGATGCCTGTGCCGCATCCATCGGCGAGGCCATCAGCTCGCCGCCACCCATGGAATTGTTGGCATATTTGAACGCGAGAATGCTGAGCACCGAAGCGACCAGCAGGACGAAGATTATTTTCATTGTTTTTGCTCCTGCTTTGTTTCGACAACGCAATTGCGGCGAAAGCAGTTCCGGGTCGGCGGGTCAGAGGGCGTTGCCGCCATTGTAATCGCAGGACTGTTGCAGCACTGCAACATTTGGGCTTGGGATCAGCCGAGTGCAATCTCACGGGGCGATGCCATCAGACGGCCGCCGCCGAGCGAATTGTCGACGAGCTTAATCGCCAGAATACTGAATACCGCGGCAATCATCACCAGGACCATCACGCGCATCTTTGACCCCATTCTCTCTTGCGGGTCCCAGTTATAAGCGCGCATCGGTTGGAGCGCCGCTAAGTCGATTGCTCGCATTTTATGGATCGGGCGAATTTGCTTTTGCATCCGAAGGGTTCGGAGGACGCTTGGGGAGGTGCAGTCATCGATTCTGGATCCGTTCAAATGATCCCTTTGGCGCGGAACCAGGCGACCTCGTCTCCAAGGGTTTCTTCGACGGGACGGAAGCGCAAGCCAAGCTCGCGTTCGCTCTTGCTGGAATCGTAGCGCGAGCGTTCGTTTTCTCGAGCGACTGTCCGTGCCATTGCCCAACTGATCAATACCGGACGTCCCGTCAGCCGGGCGTAGACCTCGTATCCGGCCGCAAGCACATGCATGAGCCAGAGCGGAATGGATCGAACCGGCGCACGAGCGCCGGTTTCACGTGCGATCAACGGCAGCAGCTCACTCATCGTCATGTGGCGACCAGCCGCCAGATAAAGTTCGCCGCGCCGCCCTTTTTCGTTGGCGTGCAGCATGGCTCTCGCAACGTCACGGGCATCGACCACAGAGAACGAACCGGGCGGCACTCCGGGTAGGCGCTGCAGGGCCACATCAATGACGGTTTGGCCTGCGGCGGTCGGGCCGACATCACCCGGGCCGTGCATCCACCCTGGAAGCACCAGCGAGGCCCAGAAATCCGGGTGTGAATCGAGAAATGCCAGGACTGCTCGATCCGCCAGGATTTTGCTGCGGTAGTAGTCATCCGCATTGCGCTCGTCGCGCAGCATGGTTTCGTCGATCAGCACGCCTCGTGCTCCATGCAACACGGCGACCGAGCTGGTGTGAACGAAGCGACGCACACCTTCTCGGTAGGCGGCATGGAGCAGATGCTCCGTGCCCGTGACATTGGCGGCATAGAGCGCATCCCAATGCCGACCGCCTTTATAGGAATCGCGGAAATAGGCAGCGGTGTGAAAAACCGTGTCGACGCCTGAAAGAGCTTTTGCAAACCCCTGCACGTCGGCCATATCTCCATGCACGGTTTCCACGTCCAGGTTTTCGAACTGGTGGCGCGCCTTGTCGAGCGAACGGGCCAGAGCGCGGACTCGCCAGCCCGCAGCGATCAGTTCGCGCACCAGATTGTTTCCAAGGAGCCCGGTCGCGCCTGTCACGAAAGCGAGCGGCGCTGGCCTTGTGTTGAAATCATCTGCCATGAAAAACTACTCCACACATGAGGGAGCCAGTTCTATAAGGCTGGAGCATGGTCCATGGTCAAGGGTGAATCACATGCAGATCGGAGAATTCTCCAGGCGCACCGGGCTTAGCCAGGACACTGTCCGTTTCTATGTGCGAAAAGGCCTGCTTGCGCCGGAAACAGGAAATCTTGGTGGACGTAATCCCTACCAGCTCTTTTCCGAGCGGGATGTTTCGACGGCGCTAATGATCCGGTTCGCGCAAGCTCTTGGAATGTCATTGAAAGAAATTGCGGAAATTGCGCAAGAACTCGTGAAAGGCGGACTTTCAGCGGAACGGGAGCTGGAGATCATCGACGCCCAGGTGGCCAAGCTTGAGGAGAAGGCGGCCGATCTCACAAGACTTCTTGATTATCTTCGTGCCAAACGTGGCTGGATGGAGCGCGGCAAGCCCGGAGACGAACCGCGTTTTGCGGGTGCCGAATTGTGTTTGGCCGACATCACGGTGACGCCGAAATAATGTCTGGATGCCGGCAAAGGCTCGCGTGCCAAGTGCTCTTGAACCCAGATATTTTTGGCGTGCACAACAGGGGTCTGGCGGAAGAGGTGGGATTCGAACCCACGGTACGGTTTCCCGCACGCCGGTTTTCAAGACCGGTTCCTTAAACCACTCGGACACTCTTCCCCGTGGACGGCGTTATGCGCAAAGGCTTCGGATTTGGCAAGGGCTGTTATTCGGGACTTCGCAGGCGTCATTAATCGGATGGCTGCGGCGAGGGCGGCCCTTGCGTTAACCGTGCGCTAACCATGAAAACACTTGGTTTCCTGCCGGGCCGCCACATTTCCCATTTTGGCCACTTTTCCACAGCCTTCTGCCTGGCGCAGGCGTACGGGTGGGGACTTTTCCCGGGATGACAGGGGATGTCGTCCGGCCCGTCTGATCAGAAGTGGGACATATGCATTCGAGCACAGGCGGCCGGCTGGCCATGGGTGGAAAATGGTTGGGCGTGGCGCTGATGTGTGCCTTTACCGCCTCCTGTTCGACCACCAAGGAGACCGCGGACAAGCCGAAACGTTCGAAGGAGTATTTCGCCGAATCCGTCTATGGTGTGAAGGCGAGCCCGCGACTGGTCGCTGGCGGTCCGGTGCCCAAGGGCGGCGGGCGCTACATGGTCGGCAAGCCCTATGTCGTGAAGGGCGAGACCTTCGTGCCCAAGGAAAATCCGCGCTACAATGCCGTCGGGATCGCGTCCTGGTATGGCGACGCCTTTCATGGCCGGCTGACGGCCAATGGCGAGCTTTACGACAAGGACTATCTGTCGGCCGCCCATCCGACGCTGCCGCTTCCAAGCTATGCGCGCGTGACCAATCTCACCAATGGCAGTTCGGTCATCGTGCGGATCAACGATCGCGGTCCGTTCCATCAGGGGCGGCTGATCGACCTTTCGAACAAGACGGCCGACATGCTGGATATGGCGCATAGCGGCACCGGCAAGGTTCGGGTGCAATATATCGGGCCCGCGCGCATGGATGGGCACGACATGCCCTATCTGATGGCCTCCTATGTGAAGAAGGGCGAACGCGGACCGGTGGTCGAGCCGCAGGGCGAAATTGCATCTGGTGTGATGGTCGCTTCCAACGATGCTGCCGTGCCGCAATACCGGCCGCAGCCCGATCCGGTCTACCAGACGGCGTTGTCAGGCTCGACGCCGAGCGGCGGGATGGCACCGCATACGCTCGATGCACAGCTGCTGATGACCCAGTCGGCCGCATCGCAGGGCATGGCACAGGCGGGATCAGAGATGTTTGCCGCGCTTCCGGAGATTGGTCCGCTGCCCGGACAGCGGCCACATCACGTCCCCGGCTATGATGGCTCCGGCTATGCGGCGGCTTATGCCGAAGTCCAGACGGCGCCGGGCGCGCTTGCCTTCGACGCCATTCTCGTGCGCAATGGCGACCTCACCGAGAGCTCGATTCTCTCTTCGGTTGCCAAAGGCGGGATCACCCTCTCCAAAGGGCTCTGACTGCGGCGGCCGGGGGTGAGCTGACCCGTCGTTCCCTAGCCGAAATGTGATCATGCGTCTTCGCTCCCTCTTTCCCGCCCTGTTGGTTGCGCTCTGCGTCGTGGCGGAGCTCTGGCTGCCGGCACAGGCCCAGGATGCCCCAAAGCCCGCGGGCATGGAGACCAAGGCGGGGCAGGCCTATCTGATCGAGGCCTCGACCGGCACGGTGCTTCTGGCGAAGAACGAGCGGCAGAGCTTTGCGCCAGCGTCGCTTGCCAAGCTGATGACGCTGGAGATCGTCTTCCGGGCGCTGAACGCGGGCGAGATCCGGCCCGACACGACCTATCCGGTTTCCGAATTTGCCTGGCGGACGGGCGGGGCGCCCTCGCGGACCTCGACGATGTTTGCGGCGCTGAAAAGCCAGGTGCCCGTCGCGGATCTCGTCAAGGGGATCGCGGTGCAGACGGCCAATGACGGCTGCCTGATCGTGGCCGAGGGCATGGCGGGTTCGGAGGCGAAATTCGTCGAGCGGATGAATGCACGCGCCGCCGAACTGGGCCTGAAGGACAGCCATTTCGGCAATGCCACCGGCTTGCCGCATCCCGACAATCGCTCGACGCTGGTTGATCTTGTCAAGCTCGCCCAGCATTTGCAGAGCGCCTATCCGGAACTCTACAAGACATTTTCCCTGCCGGAATTCGAGTGGAACAAGATCCTGCAGCGCAACCGCAATCCGCTGCTCAGCATCGGGGCGGACGGGCTTGGGACGGGATTTGCCGATGGCAGCGGTTTTGCCATTGTCGCCTCCGTCGAACGAAACGGGCGGCGACTGTTTCTCGGTCTCGGCGGGCTTGCGACCGACAAGGAACGGACGGAAGAGGCGACGCGGCTGATCAACTGGGGCTTTGACGGTTTCGAGATGCGTCAGCTGTTCAAACAGGGCGAGGTGATCGGCGAGGCGAGCGTCTATGGCGGGGCGCAGTCGAGCGTCTCGCTTGTGGCGAAAACGCCCGTCGAGGTCTATGTGCCGGTCAACAATCCCGAGCGGCTGCAGGCGCGCATCGTCTATCGCTGGCCGCTTCGCCCGCCGGTTTCGGCCGGCGCCGAGATCGCGCAGCTGAACCTGTTGTCGGGCGACCGTCCGCTGTTGTCGGTGCCGCTGCAAAGTGCCGCATCTGTGGACGTCGGGACGCTGCGCCAAAGGGCGGTCGATGCATTGATCGAACTGTTGTTCTTCTGGCTCTGAGCGCAAAAAGGCGACCCGAAATGGGCTCGACGGTTTCGTTTGACGCAATCTTGCGGTAGAGCCACTGGGAGTGCCCTCGGGCAGATTGCGATACGCGCTCGCGCGGCGCGGAAAGAAGGCAAGGCATTGGCGACCGGTCCCGGATTGTTCGTGAGTTTCGAAGGAGGCGAGGGGGCCGGCAAGTCGACCCAGATCCGCCTGCTGGCCGAAGCCTTGCGCGAGCGCGGCCATGATGTGGTGGTCACGCGCGAGCCGGGTGGCTCTCCGGGAGCAGAAGCGCTCCGGCATGTGCTGCTGTCCGGCGCGGCGGAACCCTTCGGCATCCGGATGGAGGCGCTCCTGTTTGCGGCGGCGCGGGCCGATCATCTCGCCTGTTTCGTTCGGCCGGCGCTTGCGCGGGGGCAGATCGTGCTCTGCGACCGATTCGTCGATTCCTCGCGCGTCTATCAGGGTGTGACCGGAAATCTGGAGCCGAAGCTGATGGCGGCGCTGGAGCGCGTCTCTGTTGCGGGAACCATGCCGGATCTGACATTGATCCTCGATCTGCCGGCTGAAATGGGGCTTGATCGCGCCAGACGTCGGGCAGGGGCGACAGCTTCGGCGGCACAGCCGGACCGGTTCGAAAAGGAGCGGACGGAAGTGCATGAGAAGCGCCGCCAGGGCTTTCTCGACATTGCGGCGCGCGAGCCTTTGCGCTGCCGGGTGATCGATGCCAGCCTCGATATGGACCGCATTGCCCGCGACATTCTCGCGGATGTAACGCTGGTTCTGGCGCAGCGCCGGGGACAGCTTGCCGAGCAGGCGGCGCACCGATGAGCGACGAGAGGGCAGGGCTGCTCGACGGCGCGATCGCACCCGCGCTCAACACGCGGATTTTCGGCCATGCGGAGGCGGAAGAGTTTCTGGCGCGCAGCTATCAATCCGGCAAGGGTCACCATGCGGTGCTGATCGAAGGGCCGGAGGGGATCGGCAAGGCGACGCTTGCCTTCCGCTTTGCCAATCACATCCTGCGTTACCCCGACCCCCTGTCCGCGCCTGATGCGATCGAGGATCCCGATCCCGAGCATCCGATCAGCCGACAGATTGCGTCGGGTGCCAGCCACAATCTCTTGCATCTGTCGCGGCCGGTGGACGACAAGACGGGCCGCGTGAAGCAGGCGATCACCGTCGACGAGGTGCGCAAGGCCGGGCATTTCTTCAGCCAGACGTCGGGTACCGGCAATTGGCGGATTGTCATCATCGATCAGGCCGATGACCTGAACCGCAATGCGGCGAATGCCATCCTGAAGATCCTTGAAGAGCCGCCGAAGCGGGCGATGTTCCTCGTGCTCTCCCATGCGCCGGGCAAGCTCTTGCCGACCATCCGGTCGCGCTGCCTGCCGCTTCGGCTGCATGAACTCAATCCCAACGCGATGGATCAGGCGCTCGGCCAACTGGGTTTGGCGATCCCGGCGGAAAAGCGCGAGGCGGTGCTTTCGTTGGCCAAGGGAAGCGTGGCGCGGGCGCTGAAACTGGTGAATTACGGCGGCGCTGACATTCTTGAGGCCTTCGAGCAGATGCTGGCCGCTTCAGGGCCGGCACAGCGGCGAATGATGTTCAAGATCGCCGATGCGCTCTCGGGCAAGGACAGCGATGTCGCCTTCGGCTTTTTCATCGAGCATCTGGGGGATCATCTGGCCGATACGGCGCGGCAGTTTGCCCATGCGGGGAACCTGTCGGCCGCCGAGCATTATGCGCGACTGACGTCCACCATCGGGGAGCAGCTGACCGTGGCCGGCGCGTACAATCTCGACCGCAAGCAGACGATCCTAGACGTGCTTTCGGCCGTGGCGCCCTGACGGGGCTGTGCAACGGCAGCGGGCGCTGTGCCAACTGCCTTTGCCTCAGCTCGGTCTACGTTCAGTTTTTCGTGCCGAGGGCGAGGCGGCAGGCCAGCCCGGCAAAGACTGTTGCGAGCAGGTATTGCGGGAGCTTTCGGAACCGGCCCAGGCCCGTCATCCGGTTGCGGATATGGCCACTCAGCACGATGACCGCGCCGTTGACTACAAAGCCGATGAGGTTCAGCACCGTTGCAAGAACCAGGATCTGCAGGGTGAGGGCACCCTTCGCCGGATCGAGGAACTGCGGGAACAGGGCCAGCACAAACAGGGCCATCTTCGGATTGAGAAGGTTCGTCGCCAGGCCTTCACCGAGAATCCGCTGCAGGGAATAGCGCTTCAGGCCGGCGGTCGGCGCAAATTGCTTGGCTTCGGAGCGCAGTGTTTTCCAGGCGAGATAGAGCAGATAGGCGCAGCCGGCCCAACGGACGACCTCGTAGGCGGCCGGGACGGCGAGAAACAGCTGTGACAGGCCCAGCGCTGCGGCAAGGGCATGGCAGTATGTGCCGAGCGCGATGCCCAGATAGGTCAAAAAGCCTGCTGCGCGCCCCTGGCTGATGCTGCGCGAGGCAATCAGCAGCATGTCGGGGCCTGGTGTCGCTGTGAGCACCAGGGCGGCGGCAGAAAAAAGCATGAGAGTAGAGAGATCCGGCATATCGGTTTCCTTCGAGTTGGCCGGAATTCCGGTTTATCAGGATCGGCGGCCTTGGCAAGCCCGGTCTTGCAGGCCCGATTGCCGCCCAAGCGGGCGTGTTCGTGGCGCCGCAGCAAAACGGATGTTCCTAAAGGCGCCGGAATGTTTTAAGAGCGTTCGACCCCATTTGTCGTCGCCGTTCCTGGCCGGCCTTCCTGTGCCGCCATTGTCCGGCCCCAAGACAATCGCAACCGACGAAAAGACACCAGCAAACCATGAGCGATCCCTTCTACATCACCACTGCCATCTCCTATCCGAACGGCAAGCCGCATATCGGCCATGCCTATGAGCTGATCGCCACCGACGCCATGGCGCGGTTCCAGCGGCTCGACGGGAAGGATGTGTTCTTCCTGACAGGTACGGACGAACACGGGCAGAAGATGCAGCAGACGGCGCGTGCGGAAGGCATTTCGCCGGAGGCGCTGGCCGAGCGGAACTCCAACGAATTCCGCCAAATGGGCAAGCTCTTGAATTCGTCGAATGACGACTTCATCCGCACGACCGAAAAGCGCCATCACGAGACGGTGCAGGAAGTCTGGCGCCGGATGGAGAAGAACGGCGACATCTACAAGGGCGGGTATGCCGGATGGTATTCGGTGCGCGACGAGGCCTATTACCAGGAAGAAGAGACGGAAGTGCGCCCTGACGGCGTGCGCTACGGGCCGCAGGGCACGCCGGTCGAATGGGTGGAAGAGGAAAGCTATTTCTTCAAGCTCTCGGCCTATGAAGACAAGCTCCTGAAGCTCTATGAGGATGAGCCTGACTTTATCGGCCCGAACGAGCGCCGCAACGAGGTGATTTCCTTCGTCAAGTCGGGCCTGAAGGACCTGTCGATCTCGCGCACGACCTTCGACTGGGGCATCAAGGTGCCTGGTGACGACAAACATGTGATGTATGTCTGGGTGGATGCCTTGACCAACTACATCACCGCCACGGGTTATGTTGAAGACACCAACGGTCCGCGTGCGAAATACTGGCCGGCGGACGTGCACATCATCGGCAAAGACATCATTCGCTTCCACGCCGTCTACTGGCCGGCCTTCCTGATGTCGGCGGGCCTGCCTTTGCCGAAGCGGGTCTATGCCCATGGCTTCCTGCTCAACAAGGGCGAGAAGATGTCGAAGTCGCTCGGCAATGTCGTCGATCCGGTCAATCTGGTGAACCATTTCGGCCTCGACCAGGTGCGCTATTTCTTCCTGCGCGAAGTCTCCTTCGGCCAGGACGGCAGCTATTCGGAAGAGGGCATCGGCACACGCATCAATGCCGATCTGGCCAATGGTATCGGCAATCTGGCCTCGCGCTCGCTGTCGATGATCAACAAGAACTGCGAGGGCAGGGTGCCGACTCCGGGTCCGCTCACCGCAGAGGATGAGGCGATCCTGAAGATTGCCGACGAGGCGATCGATATCTGCCGCGAGGAGATGAGCCGCCAGCAGATCCACAAGGCGGTCGCGGCGATCATCAACATCGTCAACGAGGCCGACCGCTATTTTGCAGCCCAGGCGCCGTGGGTGTTGAAGAAGACCGACGAGGCGCGCATGGGCACTGTGCTCTATGTGACCGCTGACGTCGTGCGCCAGATCGCGCTTCTGTTCCAGCCGATCATGCCTGAAACCTCGGCGAAGATCCTCGATCTTGTCGCCGTCGCGAAGGAAGATCGCGTCTTCGCCAAGCTCGGGGCCGCCGGACGCCTGCAGCCGGGCACGGAACTGCCGGCGCCGTCGCCGGTCTATCCGCGTTACGTCGCACCGGACGCGAGCAAGGCCTGAGCCGATGCTGATCGATACCCATTGCCATCTCGACTTCGCCGATTTCGACGCAGAGCGCGACGAACTGGTCACGCGGGCGCATCAGGCAGGCGTGAAGCAGATGGTGACGATTTCGACGCGAGTCCGGAAGCTCGAGACTCTGCTGGCACTCACCGAACGGTATCCGAGCGTCTTCTGTTCGGTCGGCACCCATCCGAACAATGCCGGCGACGAACTCGACGTCACGGCGGACGAACTCGTGCGGCTGGCAGATAGCCATGCGAAGATCGTGGCGATCGGCGAGGCGGGGCTCGACTATTTCTACGACACGCAGACGCCCGAGGACCAGAAGACGGGGCTGATCCGCCATATCGAGGCGGCGCGGCGCACGGGTCTGCCGCTTGTCATCCACAGCCGCAGCGCCGACGAGGACATGGCGGCGATTTTGACCGAAGAGACGGGGAAGGGCGCCTTCCCCTTCATCCTGCACTGCTTCTCATCGGGACAGGCGCTGGCCGATACCGGTGTTGAACTCGGTGGTTTTGTCTCGTTCTCGGGTATCGTGACGTTTCCGAAGTCCGAGGAGCTGCGCGCGATTGCGAAGACCGTGCCGATGGACCGGCTGCTGGTCGAAACCGATGCGCCGTATCTGGCGCCGAAGCGCTGGCGTGGAAAACGCAACGAACCGTCCTATGTGGTGAACACGGCGGAAGTGCTCGCCGAGGTCAAGGGTGTGAGTTACGCGGAGATGGCGGAGATCACGACGGCAAACGCCTTCCGCTGCTTCGCCAAGATGCCAAGACTTGGCTGAGGAAGTTCGGATGAAGGTCACGCGACGGTTCACGCTGCTTGGATGTTCGTCGTCTCCCGGCGTACCCCGGATCAACGGCGACTGGGGCAATTGCGACCCTGACAATCCAAAGAACCGGCGCAGCCGCGCGTCCTTCCTGATCGAGCAGATCGGCCCGGATGGCGGCAAGACGGTGGTTGTGGTCGATACCGGGCCGGATTTTCGCGAACAGATGATCCGTTCGAAGGTGGATCTCATCGACGCTGTTTTCTACAGCCATGCGCATGCCGATCATCTGCATGGCATCGATGACCTGCGTGGCTATTTTCACAACCAGCACAAGCGCATTCCGATCTATGCCGAACCCTATACGATGGCCCGTATCGAGGAAGGCTTCGGATACTGCCTGAAGACGCCCGAGGGCAGCAATTACCCGCCGATCGTCGAACCTGTCATCATCGAAGACATGGACCGGTCGGTCGTCATCGAAGGCGCGGGAGGACCGATCGAGCTTCTGCCGCTCGTGCAGCAGCACGGCGACATCATCTCGCTGGGGCTGCGGATCGGTGACGTGGCCTATTGCTGCGACGTCTCGGACTTTCCCGCCGAAACGGTCGAAAAACTGTCCGGCCTCGATCTGCTGTTCATCGACGCACTGCAGTACCGGCCGCATCCGAGCCATCTGTCGCTCGAACAGGCCCTGGGTTGGATCGAGCGTTTCGGGCCGAGACACAGCGTGCTGACGCATATGCATACGCCGCTCGACTACGACACGGTAATGCGTGAGACACCTGACAACGTGGAACCAGGCCACGACCAATTCATCGTGGAATTTGAACTGGATATCTGAGGGTCTTCACAAACGGAATCCGGCTTTTCGCGCCGTCGGATCGAGGTCTGCATAGCCAAATTGCTCTTTCGGCGATGCGCTTTGGTTCCATAATCTATCTTATGCGATATTCGTTTGTAGGCGGCGCGCTCGTGTCTACTCTCCCTCCGTTCAGAGATCCGCCACATGCAGGATCGTCTTTGCCGAGATCTCCGTCTCCGACGGATAGCCATATGCATTGTTGATATAGGTGACGCCGTCGATCACCTTGTTCCTGTTCAGGTGGCTATGGCCGTAGAAATGTTTCTGCGAACCCAGCCGGCGGATCTGCGTTTCCAGGCGATCGGTGCCGAGGACGGGAAACAGCGCCTTGTGTTTTTCCGGGTAGCGCGCCGGCATGAGATCGATGCGCGGGACGAAATGCGAGGCGCTGTAGACGGCATCGAAGCCTGATGTGTCCGGGATCACGTTCATCGCTTCGAACCGAAATGCAACCTCGGCCGGCTGCAAACCTTCCCAATTGCATTTGTAGAAATCCATCCAGCCGCGGCGGATTGTTGGTCCAGGCTGGCCGAAGGAATAATCATACCAGGCGAGCAGCGGGACGATCAGGGCCTTGCCGATGGCGAGCGGCCCGGTCTCGATGCCTTCCTCCCGGCAGAGAGACAGGATCGCATCGAACTTGCCGAAGGATGGCCCCTTCCCGCTTCGCGACGTCCAGAGATCGTGATTGCCGGGAATGAAGACCACGTGGCGAAAGCGTGCTTTGACAACGCGCAGGACCCGCTCGATGAGGTGCATCTCGTCGGAAATGTCGCCTGCAAGCAGCAACACGTCATCGACATAGTCGATCTCTGAGACCGATTCGATCCAGTGCAGGTTTTCGGGATAGTCGACATGGAGGTCGGATGCCAGGAAGAGACGCATGAGGTCCTTGTCGTAACGCCGAATGAGTTTCGTCAGATTTGGCAGGTTCGGAGCAAGACAACAAGGGTGGAGGCGTTATGTGCGGCTCCTTAGGCTTCCCTTGCCCCAGACTCGGCTGATCGCCGGGGAATAACCGAGCAGCGGCCTGGATGTGATTCTCCATCTGAAGATATCCGCGGCCAGCGGGACTATGGAGGTATTTGTGATCGCCGATCACCAGGCCTGTCTTTTTTTGGGCGTCGAGATCCGGCGCATCTGACCGGCTTGGCGATCGCGGTCCAGGCGTGTGTGGCGGATGCATGATGGCCGGATGCGTCCGAGGTGGAATGAGAGACTTTGATCCACAAGCGGTCGCAAAGACCTGTGATTGGCAAAATTCGTCACGCTGGTGGGAGCGGTTTTGTCCCCTCCTCCGCAACGATCCGGATCGCCGGTTTCTGGCCATGCGGCCCCGCGAGGATTGATCGCAAACCGCCCTAGGCTTTTCAGAAGTCGTATGCATAACATACGAGGCAAGCCGGGCATGGCCAGGCTTGGGGCGGTGAAAACCTGGGATACATCAGGTCGCCGTCGGGGCTCGAGGGTGTCCATTTTTCGAAAACTGGGAGTGAATTTATATGTTTGGGCATTTATCCCGAAATCCGTGGCAGTCGATGTCAGGGATGGTCTTGTCGCTGTCGGTCATCGCTGGCCTTTCCGCTCCGGCTACGGCTACGGCTACGGAACCGGCTGACACGGTTTTTCGCAACGGTGTTGTCTATACCGTGAATGCGAAGGACGAGCTTGCCGAAGCCGTCGCGGTGCGTGGTGGCAAGATCGTGGCGGTCGGCACATCTGCCAGCATGGAAGACTGGATCGGCGATGGAACACAGGTGATCGATCTCGGGGGCAAGGTGCTGATGCCGGGCCTCATCGACGGCCATATGCATCCTCTCGGTGGCGGGGCCCAGCTCACCAGCTGCAACCTGAATTATCAGCCTCTGTCCGTCGACCAGATCCTTGCCGTCATCTCGCAGTGCCTGAAGGACGAGGCGGATGCTCCGGCCGACCGCTGGCTTGAAGTGCGCGGCTGGTATCGCCAGGCGATGACGCCGCCCGGGGCCGACCTCTCGGCCGAGATCCTCGACCGACTGCCGACCGAGCGGCCGGTGATCGTGGTTGCGACCGATTTCCATTCGATGGCCGCCAGCAGCAAGGCGATGAAACAGGCCGGCATCACCGCAGACACACCGGATCCTGCGGGCGGCAAGATCGACCGGAAAGCCGATGGCGCGCTCAGCGGCATCTTCCTCGATGCGGCGATGTGGCAGGTATCCGGGGCCGCCCCGCCTCTCCCGGCAGAGGTGCAAGCCAAGGAGAATCTCGAAAACGCCGCTGCGGCCTCGGCACTCGTCAACAGCCAGGGTGTGACGACCATTTTCGATGCGGCCGCCTCCGAAGACTCCGTCGTCGCATTCGACACCTTGCGGCAGCAGGGCAAGCTCACGGTTCGCGGTGAATTCGCGCCGGTCATTTCCGCCGAAGAGACGGCCAAACCGACAGAGACCATCAATCGGATCAAGGCGCTGTCGGCAAAATACAGCATGCCTCGCGACAGCGTCGAGCCGTTCATTTCGGTGCGTACCGCCAAGGTCTTCATGGACGGCGTGATCCAGGCGCCGGCGCAGACAGGGGCCTTGCGGCAACCCTATCTGCACAATACCGGCTCAGAAACCCATCCGCATTGGACGCCGAGCGACAGCAGCGGCAAACTGTATGTTTCGGAAGAGCAACTGGCGGGCGTGATCAAGGAACTGGCCGCCGCCGATTTCAACATGCATCTCCATACGGATGGCGATCATGCCGTCCATATCGCCCTCAATGCCATCGAGCAGGCGAAGAAGGCGGGGGTGTCGCTTGAGAATATCCGTCTGGCTCTTGCCCATAACGAGTTGGTCGAAGCGGCGGACTATGCCCGTTTCCCTGCCCTCAATGCCCTGCCGATCCTTTCCTTCCAATGGGGCAAACCGGCGCCCGATACGCTCGATTCCGTGCAGGACTACATTGGCGAGGAACGCTTCCGCTATCTTGAGACCAGCGGGAAATTCAAGCAGGCGGGGGCACGGATTGCATTCGGCAGCGACTGGCCGATCGATCCCCTCAACGAATGGTTTGCGATGAAGGTCGCGGTTACCCGGACCAATACGCCTGATGTCGCCGACAAATACAAAGGACGCCTTGGCGACGATCCCGGCCTCGACATCAAGACGGCGATCCGGGCCTTCACGATAAATGCGGCCTATTCGCTGCGGCTGGAAAACGTGACCGGTTCAATCGAGGTCGGCAAGGTGGCCGACCTGATTGTGATCGACCGGAATCTGCTGACGATCCCAGGCGAGGAGATTGCCGACACCAAGGTGTTGCTGACCGTGCTGGGCGGCAAGCAGGTCTATGGGACGGGCGACATCAAACTGAACTGAGCCACACCGCAAGACTGACCTCCGGCGGCGCTTGCCGTCGGAGGTCACGAAATCGAGAACGCGCACAAGAAATGCATCACCCACCTTCCCGTTCGGTCGAATCGTCCTATTCTTTCATTCGAGACGACTTAAACATGAGGGGAATCATGATGCGCATGCGGATTGCAATGGCCCTTTATCTCGTGGCGGGCCTGACAGGCGGCCCGGCTTTGGCCGAGGATGCGGTACCGGCTGATCCTGCCGGGCTGGCGAAAGGGGTGATCGAACAACAGATCACGGCCTTCCTCAACGACGATGCTGCGGCGGCCTATTCCTTCGCCTCTCCTGAAATCAAATCCGTCTTTCCCAATCCCGAACGCTTTTTCGAGATGGTGAAGAAGAGCTATGGACCCGTCTATCGGCCTGGCAATTATGCCTTCGGCCGCAACCAGGTGTCGCCCGATGGCAAGGTCGCCTTTCAGGAGGTGCTGATCTCCTCACCTGACGGCAAGGATTGGGCGGTCTATTACGAGCTCAAGCGCCAGAGCGACGGCAAATTCGCCATCAACGGCGTGCGCATCAAGCGCGAGACGACGAGCCAGGGGATCTGAAGCGGGGTTGTTGGCAGCGCAGGCGCCCTGCCCTTCACCCCGTGATCCTGGGTATGATCAGACCGGATCGATGTCGCCGCGCGCCCAGGTCTCGATGGTCTCGGCCTTGAAATCCTCAAACCGGTCTTCGGCGATCGCCTGGCGGATGCCCTGCATCAGTTCCTGATAATAGCTGAGGTTGTTCCAGGACAAGAGCATGCCGCCGAGCGCTTCGTTGGAGCGCACGAGGTGGTGCAGATAGGCGCGCGAATAGTCACGCGTCGCCGGGCAGGACGACTGTTCGTCGAGCGGGCGCATGTCTTCGGCATGGCGCGCGTTGCGGATATTGACCTTGCCTCGGCGGGTGAAGGCGAGGCCATGGCGGCCGGAGCGGGTCGGCATGACGCAGTCGAACATGTCGATGCCTTCTGCAACCGATTTCAGCATGTCATCGGGCGTGCCGACGCCCATCAGGTAGCGCGGCTTTTCGGTGGGCAGCACCGGCAGCGTGATGCGCAGCATGTCGAGCATGACCGCCTGGGGTTCGCCAACGGCGAGGCCGCCCACGGCATAACCCTTGAGATCCAGTTGTTTCAGGCCTTCGGCCGAGCGGATGCGAAGATTGGGCTGGTCGCCACCCTGGACGATGCCGAACATCGCCTTGCCCGGCTGATTGCCGAAGGCAGCGCGGCAGCGTTCAGCCCAGCGCAGCGACATTTCCATGGCGCGTTCGATTTCGCGCGGTTCCGCCGGCAGCGCCACGCATTCGTCGAGCTGCATCTGGATGTCGCTGTCGAGCAGGCCCTGGATCTCGATCGAGCGTTCCGGCGACATGTGGTGGAGCGAACCATCGACATGGCTCTTGAAGGTGACTCCCTGCTCGTCGAGCTTGCGGAGGCCCGACAGCGACATGACCTGGAACCCGCCCGAATCGGTCAGGATCGGGCCGGGCCAGCGGATCAGCTCATGCAGGCCGCCGAGGCGGGCGACGCGTTCCGGGCCGGGACGCAGCATCAGGTGGTAGGTATTGCCGAGGATGATGTCGGCGCCGCCTTCCTTGACCTGGTCGAGATACATGGCCTTGACGGTGCCGACGGTGCCGACGGGCATGAAGGCCGGTGTGCGGATCGTGCCGCGCGGCATGGTGATCTCGCCGAGGCGGGCCTTGCCGCTGGTGGCCCTCAGATTGAACGTGAAATTCTCAGTCATCGGTCAGTCGTCTTTCCGGAAGAGCAGGCTGGAATCGCCGTAGGAGTAGAAGCGGTAGCCGGTCTCGATTGCGTGGGCATAGGCACCCCGCATCGTGTCGAGACCGGCAAAGGCGGATACCAGCATGAAGAGCGTGGATTTGGGCAGGTGGAAATTGGTCATCAGCATGTCCACCGCCTTGAAGCGGTAGCCGGGCGTGATGAAGATGCCGGTCGCACCGGACCAGGCGGGGATGGTGCCATCGTCGAGGGCCGCACTTTCGAGCAGGCGCAGCGAGGTCGTGCCGACGGCGATCACGCGGTTGCCGCGCGCATGCACGGCGTTGAGGGCCGCCGCCGTCTTTGCGTCGATATGGCCGATTTCCTGGTGCATCTTGTGGTCGGCGGTGTCGTCCGCCTTGACGGGCAGGAAGGTGCCGGCGCCGACATGCAGCGTGACGAAATGGCGCTCGATGCCGGCCGCGTCGAGCTTGGCAAACAGGTCGGGCGTGAAATGCAGGCCGGCGGTCGGGGCAGCAACCGCCCCTTCTTCACGTGCGTAGATGGTCTGATAGTCGGTGCGATCCTGCCCGTCTTCCGGCCGCTTGGCGGCGATATAGGGCGGGAGCGGAATATGGCCGACGGTGGCGATCGCCTGGTCGAGATCGGGACCGGAGAGGTCGAAAGCGAGGTCGATTTCACCGGCTTCCCCCTTTTCCGCCACGGTCGCGACGAGCGAGCCGAGCATGCAGGCGGCGCTGTCGCCCTGCCCCATCCCGAAATCGATGCGGTCACCCTGCTTGATGCGCTTGCCGGGCTTGGCAAAGGCCTTCCAGCGATTGGCGGCCACACGCATATGCAGCGTGCAGGAGACGGCGATTTCTTCGGCGCCGTCACGATGGCGGATGCCTTCGAGCTGGGCCGGGATGACCTTGGTGTCGTTGAAGACCAAGGCATCGCCGGGATTCAGGAACGACGGCAGGTCGTAGACGTGGCGGTCTTCGAGTTCGGGATCGGCATCCGGGCGCACCACCAGGAAACGCGCATGGTCGCGTGGGCTTGCGGGCCTCAGCGCAATGTTGTCGTCCGGCAGATCGAAGTCGAAGAGGTCTACACGCATTGCTGTTCGTTCGGGATTGGGATGGCGGATCTAAACGCGAAAACCCGCCCGGGTGCTGCGCACCGAGGCGGGCTTCGTGTGGCTTTAAGCCGATCAGGCGTCGGCGGCAACCTTCATCGACAGGATCGAGTCGGGATCGCTGACGGGCTCACCCTTCTTGATCAGGTCGATGATGTCCATGCCTTCGATGACCTGGCCCCAGACGGAATACTGCTTGTTCAGCCACGGTGCATCGGTGAAGCAGATGAAGAACTGCGAGTTGGCCGAGTTCGGGCTCTGCGAGCGTGCCATGGAGCAGGTGCCGCGAACATGCGGCGTGGCCGAGAATTCTGCCTTCAGGTCCGGCTTGTCGGAGCCGCCCATGCCGGCACGGCCGGGGTTGAAGTCGGCGCCACCCTTCTTGCCGAACTTCACGTCGCCGGTCTGGGCCATGAAATCGGCGATGACGCGGTGGAAGACGACGCCATCATAGGCGCCTTCGCGCGACAGTTCCTTGATGCGGGCGACATGGCCGGGTGCCAGGTCGGGGAAGAGCGCGATGACGACCTTACCCTTGGTGGTTTCCATCAGGATGGTGTTTTCCGGATCCTTGATCTCGGCCATGGGGGTTCTCCTTGGTTGGGGCTTTTCGCCCGGTAGATATCAGTTGCGGCCGACCGTCACCTTGATCATGCGATCGGGATCGGTCACTTCGCCGTTGCCGCCTTCGCCGCGCTTGATCTTGTCGACATATTCCATGCCGGCCACGACCTTGCCGACGACCGTGTACTGGCCGTTCAGGAAGCCGCCTTCGGCGAACATGATGAAGAACTGCGAGTTGGCGGAGTTCGGATCCTGGCTGCGGGCCATGCCGACGGTGCCCTTTTCAAAGGGGACATTCGAGAATTCGGCCGGGAGGTCCGGCAGATTCGATCCGCCGGTGCCGGCGCGCTGGGCGTCATAGCCGTTTTCCATGTCGCCATACTGCACGTCACCGGTCTGGGCCATGAAGCCTTCGATCACGCGGTGGAAGGCAACGTTGTCGTATTCGCCTGCTGCGGCCAGCTTCTTGATCTGGGCAACATGCTTCGGCGCGACCTCAGGCATGAGCTGGATGACGACCGGGCCATCCTTCAGCTGGATGGTCAGGTAGTCATCGTTCGACTGGGCCTGGGCGGCGCCGAAACCGACAACGGCGAGAAAAAACGCGGTGGCAATATGGACGAGCTTCATGATCACTCCAGTTCGGGACTTGCGGGCTCAGCGCCCGCTCTTGGACTTGAGGGCGGCCAGCACCGGACCGGGCACGAAGGCGCGCACATCGCCCCCCATGGCGGCGATCTGGCGGACCAATGTGGCGGTTATGGGCCGGGATGCGGTGGCAGCCGGCAGAAAGACGGTCTGCAGATCCGGCGCCATCTGCGCATTCATACCTGCCATCTGCATTTCGTAATTGAAATCGGTGCCGTCACGCAGGCCGCGCACCAGGATTTTCGCGCCGGCCCGCCGTGCGGCATCGATGGCAAGATCGGAGAAAGAGACGACGTCGAGGTCCCCTGCCCGGTCCGGCAGCACGGCTTCCAGGGAGGCGCGGATGAGGGCTGCGCGTTCATCATAGGAAAAGAGCGGCGTCTTGCCGGGATGGGTCCCAATCGCGACGACAAGGCGATCGACGAGGTTCAGCGCCTGCACGAGCACATCCAGATGACCATTGGTCATCGGATCGAAGGAGCCAGGATAGAACGCGGTTGCCATGGATGCCCGATCTTTGGTTTCGACGCCTTTTGTCATGGAAGGCTTTTCATCGCAAGCGTCTAAGCCATCTTCTATCGGGCTTTGCCTTGCGCTTTTCTACCGCTCCTTCGCCGTGAACGGCAGATGAATGGCATGTTCAAGGCCGCTTCAGGGCGCGGAAGCTATTCCTTGATCGTGCCTGAAACCAACACCACGACAAGGACGTTCCCATGCTCGTTCTCCTGATCACCTCCGCACTCGCCGCCTCGCTTCTGGTCGAGCTCGGTCTTTCGGTCGCTCGCGACCTGATGGAGGCCCATGATCGCGAGTTCGAAGATGAACGCCAGATGAACAAGGTGTTCAAGAGCACTTCAGGCAGGGTTTGGTAAACCACTTCCTACACTGCACGGGGAACCATTTCCGCGCACAACCATTTACCGGCAGCGAATGCCGGATTTTGAAGGACTATCGCAATGCATGACAAAGTTACCCTGATCAACCTCGTCTGGATGATGATGATGACTGCCATGGTTGCTACATCCGCAACCTTCTACGTCAAGGATAGCAACGACGCCAAGTTTTACGGCCCTCCGATGACCGCCCGCTACCACAGCTTCGGCCATTAATCGGACATCAAATCTTCGCCGCTAGAAACGTAACGTCACGCTGAAGAAGAAAGGGAAGACCATGTTTGTAACGCTCACGGTACTCGCCGCTCTGATCAGTGGCATGTTCGTCGCCTCGGTCGCATCGGCGATCACGGCTCTGAAGCGCGAAGACGAAGATTTCCGGGCCATGGTGGAGCGCCGCAAGGCCTTCTGAGCCCCAATATAAAGCGGTCAAGCCGGTGGATCCACACGCCTGGTCTTACAGAAAACCGCATCGAACTTGATGCCATACCTCCGTCAAAAAGCCCGCTCGGACATCGTCCGGCGGGCTTTTCGTTTGTTCCAGCGCTGCCTTGTCGCCATTGAGGCGGGGTGGCCGGCCCGATCAAGGCCGGCCTTCTGTCTTACTCGGCGGTGGGTTCGCCCTCGCCTGCAGCCTCTCCTGCGGCCGGGGTTTCGACACCCGCATCGACGCCGGCCTCTGCGACGGCTTCGCCTTCAACCACTTCATCCTCGCCTTCCGGCTCGCTGATGCGTTCGACGGAGACGACCTTCTCGTCCTTGGCTGTGGAGAAGATGGTGACACCCTTCGTCGCGCGGCTGGCGATGCGGATGCCGTTGACCGGCACGCGGATCAGCTGGCCGCCGTCGGAGACCAGCATCAGCTGGTCCTTTTCTTCGACCGGGAAGGCGGCGACCAGTTCGCCGATTTCCGCCGTCTTCGAGGTGTCGGTGGCACGGATGCCCTTGCCGCCACGGCCCGAGGTGCGGAAATCGTAGGACGACGAGCGCTTGCCGAAACCCTTGACCGAGACGGTGAGCACGAACTGCTCGCGGGCCTTGAGTTCCTGATAGCGGTCTTCCGAGAGCTCGCCCTCTTCGACGACTTCCTCGCCGACCAGCGCGATATCGTCTTCATCAACGCCGCTCGCGCGACGTTCGACGGCAGAGCGCTTCAGGTAGGCTGCACGCTCCCACGGCTCGGCATCGACATGGCCGAGAATGGTCATCGAGATCAGACGGTCGGTTTCGGCGAGCGTCAGACCACGGACACCGATCGAGTTGCGGCCGGCAAAGACGCGGACCTCATCGACCGGGAAGCGGATTGCCTGGCCGAGGGCCGTCGTCAGCAACACGTCGTCATGCTCGGTGCAGGTTTCGACGCCGAGGATCTCGTCGCCCTCTTCCTCGAGCTTCATCGCGATCTTGCCGTTGCGGTTGACCTGGATGAAGTCGGACAGCTTGTTGCGGCGCACCGTGCCGCGGGTCGTCGAGAACATGACGTCGAGGTTCTGCCAGCTCGTCTCGTCCTCGGGCAGCGGCATGATCGAGGTGATGCGCTCGCCGGGTTCCAGCGGGAACATGTTGATCATCGCCTTGCCGCGCGAGGTCGGCGTGCCGATCGGCAGGCGCCAGACCTTTTCCTTGTAGACGATGCCACGCGAGGAGAAGAACAGCACCGGAGTATGGGTGTTGGCGACGAACAGACGGGTGGCGAAATCCTCGTCCTTCATCGTCATGCCGGAGCGGCCCTTGCCGCCGCGACGCTGGGCGCGATAGGTGGTGAGCGGGACGCGCTTGATATAGCCGGCATGGGACACGGTGACGACCATGTCTTCGCGGGCGATCAGATCCTCGTCGTCCATGTCAGGACCGCCTTCGACGATCTGGGTGCGGCGCGGGGTGCCGAATTCGTCGCGGATCGCGGCAAACTCGTCCTTGACGATGGTCTGGATGCGGACGCGCGACGACAGGATGTCGAGATAATCCGAAATCTCGGCGCCGATCTTGTTCAGTTCCTCGTCGATTTCATCGCGACCGAGAGCGGTCAGGCGAGCAAGACGCAGTTCGAGGATGGCGCGGGCCTGCTCTTCCGAGAGATTGTAGGTCAGGTCCTCGTTGATCCGGTGGCGCGGGTCGTCGATCAGGCGGATCAGCGCTTCCACGTCATGGGCCGGCCAGCGGCGCGTCATCAGCTGCTCGCGGGCGGTTGCCGGATCCGGCGCCTTGCGGATCAGCGCAATGACTTCATCGATATTGGCGACGGCGATCGCCAGACCCACCAAGACATGGGCGCGTTCGCGCGCCTTGCGCAGTAGGTATTTCGTGCGGCGGCTGACCACTTCCTCGCGGAAGGTGACAAAGGCCCTGAGCATGTCGAGCAGGGTCAGCTGTTCCGGCTTGCCGCCGTTCAGCGCCACCATATTGCAGCCGAAGGAGGTCTGCAGCGGCGTGTAGCGATAAAGCTGGTTCAGGATGACATCGGCATTGGCATCGCGCTTCAACTCGATGACGACGCGGTAGCCGTCACGGTCGGACTCGTCACGCAGGTCGGAGATGCCTTCGATGCGCTTTTCACGCACCAGCTCGGCCATCTTCTCGATCATCGTCGCCTTGTTCACCTGATAGGGGATCTCGGTGATGATGATCTGCTCGCGGTCGCCGCGCATCGGCTCGACGCGGGCGACGCCGCGCTGGATGACAGAGCCTCGGCCTGTCTCGTAAGCCGAGCGGATGCCCGAGCGGCCCAGGATCATCGCGCCGGTCGGGAAGTCGGGACCGGGGATGATCTGCATCAGTTCCGGCAGTTCGATCGCCGGGTTGTCGATGAGGGCCGTGCAGCCGTCGAGGACTTCAACGAGATTGTGCGGCGGAATGTTCGTCGCCATGCCGACCGCGATGCCACCGGCGCCGTTGACCAGCAGGTTCGGGAACTTGGCAGGAACGACCACCGGCTCCGACATCGTGCCGTCGTAGTTGTCGCGGAAGTCGACGGTTTCCTTGTCCAGGTCGTCGAGCAGTGCATGCGACACCTTCTGCAGGCGGCATTCCGTGTAACGCTGGGCGGCCGGCGGATCACCATCAACCGAACCGAAATTGCCCTGGCCGTCGATCAGCGGCATACGCAGCGACCACGGCTGCGCCATACGGGCGAGCGCGTCGTAGATCGCGGCATCGCCATGCGGGTGATACTTACCCATGACGTCACCGGTGACGCGGGCGCTCTTGACGTATTTCTTGTTCCAGTCGAGGCCCAGCTCGTTCATCCCGTAAAGGATGCGTCGATGCACCGGTTTCAATCCGTCACGGACGTCCGGAAGGGCGCGGCTCACGATGACGCTCATGGCGTAATCGAGATACGACCGCTGCATTTCCTCCATGATGGAAATCGGCTGGATGTCGGACGGGAACTTGCCGCCGCCGGGAGTGCTTTGCTCAGTCAAATCAGGTCACGATCTCTGTTCGGAATCACTGGGGATTTTATAGCGGAACAGGCGCGAATGCGCCAATTTTGACCCGGGTTATAAACAGGCTTTTGCGGCCACGCAAAGGCATTCGGCATATTAGGGCAAGCCGGTCTCTTGCCAGCCGGAGCCGGCTTTGCCTTTATGGTCGCCAATCTGCAAGGAGACCCATGATGGCCGGTACCGAAACCATGATCAGCGCGCTCACCACCCTGCTGGTCACCGTCGACCCGCCGGGGCTGGCGCCGCTATTCCTCGGACTGACCCAGGGCATGAACCAGGCGCAGCGCCAGCAGGTGGCCGTGCGCGGCGCGGTGATGGGGTTTGCCATCCTGACGGTCTTTGCGCTGTTCGGCGCCAGCATCCTCGGCGCGCTCGGGATCTCGATGGGCGCCTTCCGGATTGCCGGCGGCCTGATGCTGTTTGCCATCGCCTTCGAGATGATTTTCGAGAAGCGCAACGAACGCAAGGAAAAGACGACCGGTGACGCCATTACCAAGGATCACATTCACAATCTCGCGGTTTTCCCGCTCGCCATTCCCTTGATCGCCGGCCCGGGGGCCATTTCAGCGACCGTGCTGATCTCCGGGACCATGGAGGGATGGCTCGGAAAACTGCAGCTGATCATGGTGATCGGCGCCGTCCTTGGACTGGTTTTCGTCTCGCTCTTCCTCGCAGACCGGCTCAATCGCTTCCTCGGCGTTACCGGCCGCGCCTTGCTCACCCGCCTGCTCGGCGTGCTTCTGGCCGCCCTTTCCGTCCAGTTCGTCGTCGACGGGATCAAATCGGCCTTCGGCGCCTGAAGCTCCGAGGAGAGGCGCCCCTTTCGGCAATTGCCTAATTCCAGAATTACGACAGGACCATGCTTCTCCTGCCGGCAGCCGGCATGATCATTCCGGCACGAAAAAGGGAGCCGAAGCTCCCTTGGAAAATGCCGATCGGCTCAGATCAGAACGGGATGTCGTCATCCAGGTCGCGCGAAAAGCCACCCGATGGGGCGCTGCCGCCACGGCTTGCGCCGCCAGCCGAGCCGCCGCGCGAGGGGGCCGGAGCGCCGTAGCCACCGTCATATCCGCCACCGCTGCCGTAATCGGCGCCGCCGAAGTCGTTCCCGCCACGCGCGCCTCCAGCGCCGTCGCCACGGCCGCCGAGCATGGTCAGGTTGCCGTTGAAGCCCTGCAGGACGACTTCGGTCGAATACCGATCATTGCCGTTCTGGTCCTGCCACTTGCGGGTCTGAAGCTGGCCCTCGACATACACCGTCGATCCCTTCTTCAGATACTGTTCGGCAACCTTGCACAGGCCTTCGTTGAAGATGACGACCTGGTGCCACTCGGTCTTTTCCTTGCGCTCGCCGCTGTTCTTGTCGCGCCAGCTTTCCGACGTCGCGATGCGCAGATTGGCGATCGGCCGGCCGTCCTGGGTCCGGCGAATTTCGGGATCGGCACCGAGATTGCCGATCAGAATGACCTTGTTGACGCTACCTGCCATGACACTCACCTTACTGCCGCGCCGCCGCGGCGTTCAAACTTCAATCAATTTGCACCTTATCCCATCGCTGGCGCGAATGGGCGCTTCGGGACTGTAATCCACAGAATGTGGGTCGCTGAAAAATGTTCTTTATTTGTTCTAGTATTTCCGTATGATCCTGTCAACAGAATCGAAATTCCGCAGTGACTGCCTCTTCCGCCTCGACTCGGGGCCATCGTTGACTACATAAGGACAGTTCTCCCAGGAACAGTCCCCTTCCCTTTGCCGATCAGAGCCTGACATGAGCGAACTCAAGACCATTTCCATCCGTGGCGCGCGCGAGCACAATCTGAAGGGCATCGACCTCGATCTGCCGCGCAACAGCCTGATCGTGATGACGGGGCTTTCCGGCTCCGGCAAGTCGTCGCTCGCCTTCGACACGATCTATGCCGAAGGGCAGCGGCGTTATGTAGAGAGCCTGTCGGCCTATGCGCGGCAGTTCCTCGAAATGATGCAGAAGCCCGACGTCGACCAGATCGAGGGTCTGTCGCCTGCGATCTCGATCGAGCAGAAGACGACCTCGCGCAACCCGCGCTCGACGGTTGGCACGGTCACCGAGATCTACGACTATATGCGCCTGCTGTTCGCGCGCGTTGGCGTGCCCTATTCGCCGGCAACGGGCCTGCCGATCGAGAGCCAGACGGTCAGCCAGATGGTCGACCGGATCCTGGCGCTGGAGGAAGGCACGCGCCTTTATATTCTTGCGCCGATGATCCGCGGCCGCAAGGGCGAGTACAAAAAAGAACTCGCCGAGCTGATGAAGAAGGGTTTCCAGCGCGTCAAGATCGACGGGCAGTTCTACGAGATCGCCGAAGCGCCGACGCTCGACAAGAAATACAAGCATGATATCGACGTGGTCGTGGATCGTGTGGTGGTGCGTCCGGATATCGCCAGCCGTCTGGCGGACAGTCTGGAGACGTGTTTGCGGCTCGCCGATGGGTTGGCGGTTGCCGAATATGCCGACAAGCCGCTGCCGCCGGAGGAGACTTCGGCCGGTGGCTCCGCCAACAAGTCACTCAACGAGACGCATGAGCGGGTTCTCTTCTCGGAGAAATTCGCCTGCCCGGTCTCCGGCTTCACCATTCCGGAAATCGAGCCGCGGCTCTTTTCCTTCAACAATCCCTTCGGCGCTTGCCCGACCTGCGACGGTCTCGGCAGTCAGCAGAAGATCGACGAGGCGCTGATCGTGCCGGAAGTGCATCGCAAGCTGAATGACGGGGCCATCGCGCCCTGGGCCAAGTCCAGCTCGCCCTACTACAACCAGACGCTCGAGGCACTCGGCAAGGCCTTCGGATTCAAGCTGACGAACAAGTGGTCGGAGCTGTCGGACGCCGCACAGAAGGCAATCCTGCACGGCACCGAGGAGAAGATCGACTTCCATTACGCCGACGGCGCGCGCTCCTACACCACGACCAAGACCTTCGAGGGCATCGTGCCGAACCTCGAGCGGCGCTGGAAGGAGACCGACAGCGCCTGGGCGCGCGAGGAGATCGAGCGCTTCATGTCGGCGGCCCCCTGCCCGGCCTGCAACGGTTTTCGCCTGAAGCCCGAGGCGCTGGCGGTCAAGATCAACGGCCTGCATATCGGCCAGGTCACCGAGATGGCGATCCGCAATGCGGGTTCGTGGTTCGAAGACCTGCCGGCGAAGCTCACCGACAAGCAGAACGAGATCGCGGTCCGCATCCTGAAGGAGATCCGCGAGCGCCTGCGCTTCCTCAACGATGTTGGGCTCGACTATCTCTCGATGTCGCGCAATTCCGGCACGCTGTCGGGCGGCGAGAGCCAGCGCATTCGTCTCGCATCGCAGATCGGCTCGGGCCTGACGGGTGTTCTCTACGTGCTCGACGAACCATCGATCGGCCTGCATCAGCGTGACAATGCGCGGCTGCTTGAGACGCTGAAGCACCTGCGCGACATCGGCAATACCGTGATCGTTGTCGAACATGACGAAGATGCGATCCTGACGGCCGACTATGTCGTCGATATCGGGCCGGCGGCCGGCATTCATGGTGGCCAGGTGATCGCGCAGGGTTCGCCGCAGGATATCATGGCCAATCCGAAATCACTGACCGGCAGGTACCTGACGGGCGAGATGGGGGTCAGTGTTCCCGCCCAGCGGCGCAAGCCGAAGAAGGGCCAGCAGATCAAGGTGGTCGGGGCCAAGGGCAACAACCTGAAAAACGTCACGGCGGCCATTCCGCTTGGCGTGTTCACGGCAGTGACGGGTGTGTCGGGCGGCGGCAAGTCGACCTTCCTGATCGAGACGCTCTACAAGGCGGCCGCCCGCCGCGTCATGGGGGCTCGCGAAAACCCGGCCGAACACGAGCGCATCGACGGTTTCGAATTCATCGACAAGGTGATCGATATCGACCAGTCGCCGATCGGGCGCACGCCGCGCTCCAACCCGGCGACGTATACGGGTGCGTTTACGCCGATCCGCGACTGGTTCACCGGGCTTCCGGAGGCCAAGGCACGCGGCTATCAGGCCGGTCGCTTCTCGTTCAACGTCAAGGGTGGCCGCTGCGAAGCCTGCCAGGGCGATGGCGTGATCAAGATCGAGATGCACTTCCTGCCGGATGTCTATGTCACCTGCGACGTCTGCCACGGCAAGCGCTACAATCGCGAGACGCTCGACGTCACCTTCAAGGGCAAGTCGATTGCCGACGTGCTCGACATGACGGTCGAGGAAGGTGTCGAGTTCTTCCAGGCGGTGCCGGCGGTGCGCGACAAGCTGCAGGCTCTGTTCGATGTCGGCCTTGGCTATATCAAGGTCGGCCAGCAGGCGAATACGCTGTCGGGCGGCGAGGCGCAGCGCGTCAAGCTTGCAAAGGAACTGTCGAAGCGCTCGACCGGCCGCACGCTCTACATTCTCGACGAGCCGACGACGGGGCTGCATTTCCATGACGTCGCCAAGCTTCTGGAAATGCTGCAGGAACTGGTGAACCAGGGGAACAGTGTCGTCGTCATCGAACACAATCTCGAGGTCATCAAGACGGCCGACTATATCCTCGACTTCGGCCCTGAGGGCGGCGATGGCGGCGGCCAGATCGTGGCCCAGGGTACGCCGGAAGAGGTGGTGAAGGTCGAGGCGTCCTATACCGGGCAGTTCCTCAAGGAGCTGTTGCAGCGGCGGCCGGTGAAGAAGGTTCAGGCGGCGGAGTGAAGATATGAGCGGAACACTTCAGCGAATTGTCCGCCTGATCGGCGACAAGAAGCTAAGGGTTTCCGCTCATGCGTTACAGAAGCTGGTCAATGATGGTATTTTGATTGAGCCGCTGATTGACGGAATTTCTGGAGCTGTGCTGGTCGAAGATTACCCTGATTACTTCAAAGGACCTGCGGTACTCGTGTTGCAGCTCGATGAAAATGGAATGCCGATCCATCTGGTTTGGGGCCTTCCTGCAGCAGCGCAAGAGCCTGCCGTCTTGGTGACGGCCTATCGTCCTGATCCCAGTCGATGGACGGATCATTTCTCGCGGAGGATTGTGAAATGACGACGACGTTGCAAATGGTCCGGGAGGGAGATCTCGCTGTTGAGGTGTCGGTTGCTCTGGATGACGTTGCCGGGTCTTGGGGTCCCTCTGTTGGTCTTGACGATATCCGGAAACTAGACCGCGCAAGAGAGGCGTTACGACGTGGGGACCTGCCAGCTGCCGCCCGTGAAGGACGGGTCTACCGGTTGGTGCTTCAAGATCTCAGCCAGGCGACAGGTTTCGGTGAAACAGAACAGGATGAATTGAAACCATGAGCAAATCCGGCACGATCCGCTGCGGCATCGGGGGATGGACCTTCGATCCCTGGGACGACAGTTTTTACCCCTCCGATCTGGCGAAGAAGCGGCAGCTGGAATATGCGAGCCGTCAGTTGACGGCGATCGAGGTGAACGGCACCTATTATTCGAGCCAGAAGCCGGCGACCTTTGCCAAATGGGCCTCCGAAGTGCCCGATGATTTCGTCTTTTCCCTCAAGGCCAGCCGCTTCTGCACCAACCGCAAGATTCTCGCCGAGGCTGGGCCGTCGGTGGAGAAATTCCTGCACCAGGGCATCGAGGAACTCGGCTCCCATCTGGGGCCGATCCTCTGGCAGTTCATGGGTACGAAGAAATTCGATGCTGATGATTTCGAGGCGTTCCTCGGCCTTTTGCCGAAGACGCTCAATGGGCTGCCGCTCCGTCACGTCGTCGAGCCCCGGCATGAGAGTTTCCTCGTGCCCGAGTTCACCGAGATGCTGCGGCGGCACGAGGTTGCGGCGGTCTGCGCCGACCATCACGATTACCCGATGTTTGCGGATGCGACCGCTGATTTCGTCTATGCCCGCCTGCAGAAGGGAGCCGACGAGACGCCAACCTGCTATCCACCCAAGGAGATCGACCACTGGGGCGAGCGGTTCAAGACCTATGCTGCGGGCGGCGTGCCCGACGATCTGCCCTTGGTCGCCAAGGATGCTCCAGCGGCCAAGACGCCGCGCGATGTCTTTGCCTTCTTCATTTCCGGCGGAAAGGTGAATGCACCGAAGGGGGCAATGGCGCTGCAGAAGCGCGTCGGGTGAGCTCCAGCCGATTGCTGGCATCCGTCAATTTGTGACATTGGCGAAACTGGACTAGGCTCGGTCGCAGAGTCGCGGTCACGACCGCGATCTGGCCGGCATGCTCCCGCTTTTGGACGTGCGCGTCCAGACGTTTCGGGTTCGGGGCAAAGCCATGTCGGGTATCGCCGTCTTCATCCACCTCGCGGGCGCCGTCGCGCTGCTGCTCTGGGCAACCCGCCTGGTGCGCACTGGGATCGAACGCGCCTATGGCGGCGTGTTGAAGGACAAGCTCCGGCTTGCCATCGGCAATCGTTTTTCGGCAGCCCTTGCCGGTTTTCTGTTTGCCGTGGCGTTGCAGAGCGCGACGGCGGTTGCGCTGATCGTCGCGTCGTTTACGGCCGCCGGTTACGTCACCTCCGCGATCGGGATCGCGACGCTGCTGGGTGCGGACTTCGGTTCGGCCTTTGTCGTGCGGATCCTGCGCTACGACCTCTCGCTGCTCATGCCTATTCTGCTTCTTGCCGGCACGGTCGCCTTTCGCGCCACTAATGCGCGGCACTGGCGCCAGCTTGGCCGCATCCTGTTCGGCCTCGGGCTTCTGCTTCTGTCGCTGCGGCTTATCGGCGAAGCGTCTGCGCCGCTGCGTGAGAGCCAGATCCTGCCCGTGCTGTTCAACTATCTCGCCGGTGACTGGATCAGTGCTTTCCTGCTGGCCGCCCTGCTCGCCTGGGCCTTCCATTCGAGCGTGGCAGCCGTGCTGCTGACCGCTTCCCTGGCTGACCAGCATCTGATCCCGGATGCGCTGATCATTCCGCTGGTGCTCGGCATCAATTTTGGGGCGGCCGTGATCGCCGCCCTGCTGACCAAGGCTTCCGATCCGCTGACGCGCGTGGTGCCGCTCGGCAATGTGGTTATCCGGGGCTTGATGACCCTGCTGGCGCTGGCACTGCAGTTCGCGGTGGTGGCCAGCCCCTCGCTGTTTTCGGCGCATCCCGGCGAAGCCGTGGTGCTGGTGCATCTGGCGATGAACGGCGCCGTGCTCGTGCTGGGCTTGCCGTTTGCCGGGGTGGTGGCGACCATGCTGGAACGCTTCGTCTCGGTGAGCCAGGGGCCTGCCGCCAATGACGATCGACTCTCGGCGCTGAACCCGAGCGATCTCGGCAATCCCACACAAGCGATCAGCAATGCGACCCGCGAAGTGCTGACGGTCTGCGACAAGACGGAGATCATGCTGAACGGCATCTTCGAGCTGTTCGAGCAATGGGATCCCAAAAAGACCCAGCGGATCGAAACGCTGGACGACCAGATCGACGCGATCCATCGCGACATCAAATTCTATCTGGCGAAGATATCGGAAACGGCGCTCGACCAAACGTCCGCCGCGCAATGCCAGAACCTGCTCGGTGCGACGATCAAGATCGAACAGGCCGCCGACATCATCTCGCAGAACATGCTGACGCGAGCACGCAAGAAGAGCGAACGCAAGGCCTCCTTCTCGGCCGAAGGCTGGGCGGAACTTTGCGCGATGCACCACGAGGTGCTGCAGAACGCCCACCTCGCCTTCAATCTCCTGGTCACCCGTGATGTCGAGCATGCCCGCCAGCTGGTGGCGCGCAAGGAAGCAATCCGCAATCTCGTCAAGGCGAGCGAGGAGAAGCATCTGCAGAGGCTGCGCCAGGGTAATGCGGCAAGCTTCGATTCCAGTTCGCTGCATATCGACACGATGCGCGATCTCAAGGAGATCAACTCGCTCTTCGTCTCGATCGGCTATCCGCTGCTCGAGGGCGAAGGTCTGTTGCGGCGGAGCCGTCTGGTGCAGCCGGCCGAGCTGTAGCGAAAATCCCCTTATTCGGAGCCGGATCAGAGGGGCAGGACTGCACGCGCCAGATCTTCTGCCGTCAATCCCCGGCCAGCGCGCAGCGCCGCCTGACCATGCAGGTGCACGCCGGCACAAGCAGCCTCGAATGCCGGCAGACCCTGGGTCATCAGTGCGCCGATGATCCCGGCCAGCACATCACCGGAACCGGCGGTGGCAAGGGTCGGGGGCGCGTGCTCCTCGATTGCCGCGCGGCCATCCGGGGCGGCAATGACCGTGTCGGCACCTTTGTAGACGACCACCCCGCCGAGAGCGGATGCTGCGGCCAGAGCCTTGTCCGGTTTGCCTGCGGTTGCGTCTTTCGCGATTTCCGGGAAGAGCCTTGCGAATTCCCCTTCATGCGGCGTCACGACCAGCCGGGTTGCCTTGCCATCGAAGGCGGCGGCAAGCCTGTCGCGCCGCTCCCGGAAGGCGGTGATGCCGTCGGCGTCGAGGACCAGGCATCGACCGGCATGGCCGAGACGCAGTGCAAAGTCGCATGCCCTTTCGGGATCACCAAAGCCGGGGCCAAGCACGAAGTTCTGACGGCGCGGATCCTGCAGATAGGCCTCAACGTCATCTGCCGTGTCGAGCCGCGCCAGCATGATGGCGGTCAGATGAACGCCATTGGCTGCGAGGGCGGCTGCGGGCGAGGCCATGGTGACAAGCCCTGCCCCGGCCTTCAGTCCGGCCATGGCGCTGAGGCGGGCCGCACCGGTTGCGATATCCGGCCCGGAGAAGACCGTGAGATGGCCGCGCCGGTATTTGTGGTCGGCTGCATCCAGTGCGCGATGACGGTCGTGCCAGAGAGCCGCGCCGTTGACGCAAAGCGGGCCGGCCTCGGCCGCGACCTGGCGCCAGGGAATGCCGATGTCAAAAACTTCGACCTCTCCGCACAGGTCGCGCCCCGGCAGCAGAACATGCCCAGGTTTGCGCGCCATGAAGGTGACCGTGCGGGCGGCACGGAATGCGGCGCCGCGCACCTGCCCTGTCGCCCCGTCGAGGCCCGACGGCAGGTCGACGGCGATGACAGCAATCCGGGCGCTGCTCACGCGATGGATTACCTCGGCGACCTCTGAGGGCACGTCGCGTGCCAGCCCGGCACCGAACAAGGCGTCTATGACGACATCCCCGTCAGCTGGGAGATAGTTGGCGATATCCTGCGAGACACCAGAATAGGCAGCACGGGCCACCGCCGCATCCCCGCTCAATCTTGAGGGGTCGCCGCAGTGAAAGACGGCAATGGCTGTGCCTGACCGTGCCAGCGCCTCTGCGCAGACATACCCATCGCCGCCATTGTTGCCTGGCCCGCACAAGACGACATAGCGCATGGCCTGCGGGTAGAGGCGCAGTGCCGCAGCCGCGACCGCCTCGCCCGCCCGAAGCATCAGTCCGAAGCTGTCCTGCCCAGTTGCTGCTGCGGCCGCATCCACGCGTGCCATGGCAATGGGTGTCAACAAGAGGGAGTGTTTCGCGGGGATCATGGGCAAAGTTAGATCAGAAAACCGGAAAAATTCAAACAGGCACGATTTTGTGCATATGCACATGCCTTAATAATATTCATTTGCTTATTTGATAGCCACCACGGGCGCGAATTGCGGATCGGCGGCAAGGACTTAGCGCGCGCGGCCATTCTGAAAAAAGATCGGCGAAAATCCATATTTTCACACGGCTGGGCTGGCTTTTCAGGCGGAATTGACAGAGATTTGGGCCGCCGGATGGGCGAAGCGAGGAATTTTGCGGTTTTTTGGCGAAAGACTGGCACGTTCCATGCATTCAATCCGGCGAACGGGGCTCATCCTGTTCATTGAGGGAAGCGGAGAGAAATTTTCTCATGAAAAAGATCGAAGCGATCATAAAGCCTTTCAAGCTCGACGAAGTGAAGGAAGCCCTTCAGGAAGTCGGCCTGCAAGGTATCACCGTGACGGAAGCCAAGGGTTTCGGTCGCCAGAAGGGCCACACCGAGCTCTATCGCGGCGCGGAATACGTGGTTGACTTCCTGCCGAAGGTGAAGGTCGAAGTGGTGCTGGCGGACGAAAACGTGGAAGCGGTGATCGACGCCATCCGCAACGCGGCCCAGACTGGCCGCATCGGAGACGGCAAGATCTTCGTCTCCAACGTCGAGGAAGTGGTCCGTATCCGGACCGGCGAGACCGGCATCGACGCCATCTAGCCAGACCCGGCACCTAGGGAGGCCGGGTTCATATCGTCAGCTCTTGCGAGGAAGAAAACAACATGACGACCGCAAACGATATTCTGAAACAGATCAAGGACAACGACGTCAAGTTCGTCGACCTGCGCTTCACCGACCCGAAGGGCAAGCTGCAGCATGTCACCATGGACATCGCCTGCGTTGACGAGGACATGTTCGCCGACGGCGTGATGTTCGACGGCTCTTCGATCGGCGGCTGGAAGGCCATCAACGAGTCCGACATGGTGCTGATGCCAGACCCGGCGACCGTCCATATGGACCCCTTCTTCGCCCAGTCGACCATGGTCATTCTCTGCGACATCCTCGATCCGGTTTCGGGCGAAGCCTATAACCGTGACCCGCGCGGCACCGCAAAGAAGGCAGAAGCCTATCTGAAGGCATCCGGCATCGGCGACACCATCTTCGTCGGCCCGGAAGCGGAATTCTTCATCTTCGACGACGTCAAGTACAAGGCCGATCCGTACAATACCGGCTTCAAGCTCGACTCGACCGAACTTCCGTCGAATGACGACACCGACTACGAGACCGGCAACCTGGGCCATCGCCCGCGCGTCAAGGGTGGCTACTTCCCGGTTCCGCCGATCGACAGCTGCCAGGACATGCGCTCGGAAATGCTGACGGTGCTCTCGGAAATGGGCGTCGTCGTCGAAAAGCACCACCACGAGGTGGCGGCTGCCCAGCACGAGCTCGGCATCAAGTTCGACACGCTGGTGCGCAACGCCGACAAGATGCAGATCTACAAGTATGTCGTGCACCAGGTCGCCAATGCCTATGGCAAGACGGCCACCTTCATGCCGAAGCCGATCTTCGGCGACAACGGCTCGGGCATGCATGTGCATATGTCGATCTGGAAGGACGGCAAGCCGTCGTTCGCCGGTGACGAATATGCCGGCCTGTCGGAAAGCTGCCTCTACTATATCGGCGGCATCATCAAGCATGCCAAGGCGATCAACGCCTTCACCAACCCGTCGACCAACTCCTACAAGCGTCTGGTTCCGGGTTATGAAGCACCGGTTCTGCTCGCCTATTCGGCCCGCAACCGTTCCGCCTCGTGCCGCATTCCGTTCGGCTCGAACCCGAAGGCCAAGCGCGTCGAAATCCGCTTCCCGGACCCGACGGCTAACCCCTATCTCGGCTTTGCCGCGATGCTGATGGCCGGCCTCGACGGCATCAAGAACAAGATCCATCCGGGCAAGGCCATGGATAAGGATCTCTACGACCTGCCGCCGAAGGAGCTGAAGAAGATCCCGACCGTCTGCGGTTCGCTGCGCGAAGCACTCGAAAGCCTCGACAAGGATCGCAAGTTCCTGACCGCCGGCGGCGTCTTCGACGACGACCAGATCGATTCGTTCATCGACCTGAAGATGCAGGAGGTCATGCGCTTCGAGATGACCCCGCATCCGGTCGAATACGACATGTACTATTCCGTCTGATCGGCAACGATCCGACATCCAGAAAGGCGCCGGCGGTACATCCGCCGGCGTTTTTCGTTGTTGGCGTACCGGAACGCCAAAGAGGCGCTTTCGGTGAGGCCGGCCGGTCGATAGCGTGACAGCCTTCGCGCGACGCAGCCTGCGCCCCGCCTGCTTTTGAAGGCCCACCTGCCGCAATGACCCCTGATACGAAGCCAGCTCCGATCCATGCCCCCTCGCCGCGCCTTCTCGACTGGATGCTGTTCCTGCTGGCGCCGGTGTTCTTCTCGTCCAACCTGATCTTCGGGCGCGGGATTACCGGCGAGATGGGACCCTTCACCACGGCGCTGATCCGCTGGGCCGGATCGGCGCTGATCATGTCGCCGATCGTCTGGCATCACCGGCAGCACTGCATCACCTTCGTGCGACGCCACACACTCCTCTGGCTGGTGCTCGGTATTCTCGGCATGGGGATCTGTGGCGGCGGCGTCTACTGGGCACTGACACTGACGACGGCCTCCAATGCAACGCTGATCTACACGACGTCGTCGCTGTTCATCATCCTGCTTGAATGGCTGTTCTGGGGACGCAGGATCAGCGTACGGGAGATCGCCGGCATGGTCATCGCCTTTGCCGGTGTCGCCACCATCGTGCTTAAAGGCGACCTTTCGGCCATCCTGCATTTGCGCTTCAATCTCGGCGACCTTGCGATTCTGGCAGCCGCCATCTCCTTCGCGATCTATTCGATCCTTTTGCGCCGCCCCAGCATTCGTGCCATGCCGCCGTTGCCGCTGTTCGGACTGCTGGCGCTCTCAGGTGCGATCGTGCTCGTACCGCCGGGGCTCATCGAGATTGTGTCCGGTGGACTGTTGCCGGATACGCCCAAGGATTTCGCCATGCTGGGCGGCATCATCCTCTTTGCCTCGCTCGCGGCCTTCTACTGCTTCCAGCATGCGGTGCATGTCTTCGGTCCGGGCATTGCCGGCATGACGCTCTACCTGATGCCGCCTATGTCGATCCTGATGGCGGTCACCTTCCTTGGCGAGACATTCGAGCGCTACCACGCTGTCGGCATCGTGACGGTCACGGCAGGTCTGGTTCTGGCCACGGCTCCGAAAAGGAGGGCCTGAATATTCGGCATGAAAACTGCATGCCTTGATTTCGCGGGGGCTTCTTCCCAAATAAATGAGGGAAAGGAAATAAAGCCATGAAACAACGAAGCGCTAAATTTGGTATCGGGGATGTCGTCCGGCACAAGGTCTTTCCGTTCCGCGGCGTCATCTTCGATGTAGATCCGGAATTTGCCAATTCCGAGGAATGGTGGAATGCAATCCCGGCCGAAGTTCGGCCCGCCAAGGATCAGCCCTTCTATCATCTTCTCGCGGAAAACGCCGAGACCGAATATGTGGCCTATGTCTCCGAGCAGAATCTGGAAACGGATGAAAGCCAGGAGCCGCTGCGCAATCCGCAGATCCAGCAGATCTTCGAGCCGCAGCAGACCGGTCGTTACAAGCCCCGGATGAACTACGCCCACTAACTCAGGCGTGATACTGCAGCACCCAAACGAAAGCGCCCGCATCGGTTCGACGCGGGCGCTTTTTTATCCGATCGACGATCAGAAAATGATCAATTGCCCTGCTTGGCGGCGTTCTGGGCGTCGGTGATCGCCTTGTTACGCTCTTCCTGCTTCTTCTGCATGGCTTCCTGCAGCATGCGCTGACGCTCTTCGGCCTGCGACTGCGACATCGCCTCGCCATCGAAGGCGCCGGTGAAGCCTTCCAGCGGGATCTTGATCGGGTTCGGCGCGCGGCGGAAGTTGATCGAGGTGAACACCACATTGCCACCCTTCTTCAGGCTCGCGATGATCGCGTCCGTCAACGGGATTTCGGCGGTGCAGCGGTCCGGCAGGCAGACGGCGTAGTCGAGCTTGGTGCCCTTGGCATCGTCGATCTGCATCAGGACGCCCGGCGGGATGAGACGCGCCGACGGAACCGTCACCTGCAGCAGCTTGCGGTTGACCTTGCCTTCGACCGTGATGAGGCCAACGGCGGTGATCAGCTGGCCATTGGCGGCAACGAGCTGGTTCTGGACGACGCAAATATCCGATTCTTCCTGCTTGGAGCAGGTCTTGAACCATTTGGCCGGGGCCTGAGCCGCCGCATCCTGAGCCTGGGCGGCAGCCGGCATGGCTGCAGCCGCGAAGGACAGTGCGAGTGCAGACAGAGCCGTCCGCGTGGCGTTGTTAAGTGTGAACATCATTCGTATTCCGTCTCCTGAAAACCCCTGTCGCGCGGACTTTATGCCGCGTCATTCACCGATCGTGCTTGTCGCTCACCTGTCGTCCAAATGAGGCAAATGCATGGCCTGGCGATCCGGCCATCGTGTTACATCGCGGCGGCCGGAATATCCAGCTTTTCTTTGCTCGGCCGCGATTCGACGCCCGTCTAATTCACATGGGCATGTGTTGGATTTGTGGTGACTGTGGTAGCCTCCCCCACCTTTGAGATTCCATATCCGGGAGGATCGTCACCTTGCGTCGACTTCTGTTCAGCCTGCTTTTCCTGCCGCTTGCGACCTTCGCCACCTCCGATTCCATGGCCGAACCGGTGCACGGCATTGCGATGCACGGCAAGCCCGCGATCACGGATGACGCGCCGGCTTTGCCCTATGTCCAGCCGGGTGTGAAGAAAGGCGGCAAGGTCAGTTACGGCGTCGTCGGAACGTTCGACGCGATGAACCCCTTTGTTTTGAAGGGAATGCGCACCACGGCCCGGGGCGTCTGGGACCCAGAATTCGGCAACCTCCTCTACGAGACCTTGATGACCCGCTCGGCAGACGAGCCGTTCACGCTCTACGGGTTGCTCGCCGAAAGCGTCGAATGGGATGCCGATCGGACCTATGTGCAGTTCAACCTCAATCCGAAGGCACACTGGAACGATGGTCAGCCAGTCACGCCCGAGGACGTGATCTTCAGCTTCGAACTTCTGCGCGACAAGGGACGTCCGCCGTTCAACTCGCGTCTGGCTTCGGTCGAGAAGATGGAAAAGGTCGGCGAGCACGGAATCAAGTTTACCTTCAATGAGAAGGCGAACCGCGAAACGCCGCTGATCTTTGCGTCCTCGACACCGATCCTGCCCAAACATGCGATCGATGCTGCGACCTTCGAGCAGGCAGGGCTGGCGATCCCGGTCGGATCGGGTCCCTACAAGGTCAAGGAGCTGAAGCCGGGCGAGAAGGTCACGTGGGTGCGTGATCCTGACTACTGGGGCAAGGATATTCCGTCCAAGATCGGCTTCGACAATTATGACGAGATCACCGTCACATACTTCCTTCAGGAAGCGACGCTGTTCGAGGCCTTCAAGAAAGGCGACATCGACATCTACCCGGAAGGCGATTCCAATCACTGGCAGAGAGCTTACGATTTCCCGGCTGTGACGAAGGGCGATGTGATCAAGGAAAGTTTCAAGCCCGGTCTGCCCTCGGGCATGCTCGGCTTCGTCTTCAACACGCGCCGGCCGATCTTTGCCGATGGCAAGGTGCGCGAGGCGATCAGCACGGCCTTCGACTTCGAATGGCTGAACAAGACGCTCTACAACGGCGCCTTCACACGCACGCAGAGCTATTGGCAGAATTCCGCGCTCGGCGCCTATGGCAATGCCGCGGATGACAAGGAACTGGCATTGCTCGGGCCCGCCAAGGACAAGCTGTCGCCGGAGATTCTCGCTGGGACCTACACGCAATCGGCCACGGACGGCTCCGGCGGCGACCGCAAGGCGCTGTCCAAGGCGGTCAAGCTGTTTGCCGAGGCGGGCTACAAGATCCAGGGCGGCAAGATGCTGGATTCCGCCGGCAAACCGCTTGCCTTCGAGGTGATGACCCAGAACGAAGGCCAGGAGAAGATGGCGCTCGCCTTCCAGCGGACGCTGAAGCTGATCGGCATCGACATGGGCATCCGCACGGTCGACGACGCCCAGTATCAGGCGCGGTCGAACAGCTTCGACTACGACATGATCATCAAGTCCTATACCTCGTCGCTCTCGCCGGGTGCCGAGCAGGTCAATCGCTGGGGTTCCGAATCAAGGGACGCTCAAGGCAGCTTCAATTATGCCGGCGTTGCCGATCCCGACATCGACCGGATGATCGAGGCTCTGCTGCAGGCGCGTGAGCCCGAGGATTTCCAGGCGGCTGTTCGTGCCTATGACCGCCTGCTGGTCGCCGGCCACTATGTCGTGCCGCTCTATCACCTGGGCGAACAATGGGTGGCGCGCTGGAAGCATATCGGCCGGCCCGAGGCTGTTCCGCTCTACGGCTATCAGCGTCCGACCTGGTTTGACGCACGGGTGCAGTAAACAGCGCAGCGACAAAGCGTTTCACGGGTCGGGGGCTTGTTCCCGGCCCGTTTTGATTTAAGTGACGGATCACAGCCGAGCCTCGCCCCAGGAAGGAAGACATCATGGACCGCATCACCATCGACCTCGTATCGGACGTTGTCTGCCCCTGGTGTTATCTCGGCAAGGCGCGACTGGAACTGGCGCTGGCGGAGGTTCAGGACGAAGTGAGCGTCGACATCAACTGGCGCCCTTATCAGCTTAACCCCGACTACCCGCCCGAGGGTGTCGACCAGCAGGTGGAACTCGCCAAGAAGCTGGGCGGCAAGGAGAACATGGATCGCGGTCATGCGCAGCTGCGCGCGCTTGGTGCCGAGGTCGGCATCCAGTTCGATTTCGATGCGATCAAGATCGGCCCGAACACGCTCGATGCGCACCGGCTGATCCACTGGGCCGGCCAGGAGAGCCGCGAGACGCAGGGGCGCGTCGTCGACCTTCTGTTCAAGGCCAATTTCGAGCAGGGCCGGAATGTCGGCGACCCGGCGGTGCTCCTCGACATCGCAACCGAAGCCGGGCTGTCACGCCCGGTGATCGAATCGCTGCTGGCCGGCGATGCGGACGTGAGCCACGTGCTGTCGGAAGTCGAGGCCGCCAAGCAGATGGGCGTCAATGGCGTGCCCTTCTTCATCTTCGACCAGCAATATGCTGTGAGCGGCGCCCAACCGCCGGCGGAACTCGCCAATGCGCTGCGCGAAATCGCCAAGGCGAAAGCCGAGGCACTGCGCAATCTGAATTGACGCTTTGGGCGAACACAACTATCCCGGTGAGGTAACCTCCTCCCCGGGATCAGCATCTTGTCTTCAGACACGACCTTCAAAGGCGTCCTGCTCGCCTTCATCTGTTTTGCCGCCTATTCCTTCAGCGACGCCTCGGTGAAGCTCGTCGAGGGCCGTGTGCCGCCCTTCGAGGCCGGTTTCATCGGCAGCCTGTTCGGGTTCCTTGCCATCCCCTTCCTGATGAAGCGCGGCGACCGCTATACGGATCTGGTGCGCAGCACCAACTGGCCACTCTGGGGCCTGCGCTTCGTCTGTTCGGCCGTCGGCACGGTCGGCAGCATCATCGCGTTCACCCAGTTATCGATGGCGGAAGCCTTCTGCCTGATCTTCCTGCTCCCGAGTTTCGCGACGATCATGTCGGTGATCTTCCTCAAGGAGCAGGTGGGTATCAAGCGCTGGGCGGCCGTGCTGATCGGCTTCCTCGGCGTGCTCGTTGTCCTCAGACCAGGCTTTCGCGAGCTGCAAATCGGCCATCTGGCAGCGCTGATCTCGGGCTTTGCCGGCGCCATCACGATCATCATCTTCCGTGCCATGGGCCCGCAAGAGCGGAATATCTCGCTCTATGGCGCCGGCCTGCTCGGCAGTGTGATCATCTGTGCGGCATTTTCATTGCCAGACTTCCAGGCGCCCGACGGCTATGACCTGATGCTGCTCGCCGCCTTCGGTCTCTTTCAGGCCGTCGGCAATGTGTTCATGATGCTGGCGTCGTTTTATGCACCTGCCCCGATCGTCGGGCCGATCCAGTACAGCCAGATGCTCTGGGCGATCCTGCTGGGTTACCTCGTCTTCGGCGACAAGGTCGATTCGCCGATGGCGATCGGCATCGCGCTGATTGTGGGATCGGGGCTTCTGACGCTGACGAGAGAGCGTAAGCGCGGTGTGGCCCTCCCGCCGCCGGTAGCGGGCAAGACAGATGCTGCGCTCGCGATCAAGCCGGAACAGTCCGAGAGCTAGTGTGAACAGGGCGAGTGCCCGCCCTCTCCTCACCCCGTCTTCGCCAGTTCCGCCAGCTGCGTCATGACCACAGCCGCGCCTGACAGCCGCTTTTCCGGTGTCGGCAGGTCGCGGGTCAGGAACACCGAGTGGTCGGGCCGGATCTTCGCCATCGTGCCCTGCTTGGCGATATAGCCGACCAGCGCTGCCGGATTGGGAAACTGTTTGCCGCGGAACTGGACGACGACGCCCTTGGGGCCGGCTTCCAGCTTTTCGACATTGGCCCTGCGGCAGAGCGCCTTGATGTAGACGACCTTCAACAGATGCTGGACCTCGATCGGCATGGGGCCGAAGCGGTCGATCATCTCGGCGCCGAAGGCATCGATCTCGTTCAATTCGGTGATCTCGCCGAGGCGGCGATAGAGACCGAGGCGCAAGTGCAGGTCGGGCACGTAATCGTCCGGGATCATCACCGATGTGCCGACCTGGATCTGCGGGGACCAGCCGGTGTCGTGGACCTCATCGACACCCTTCACCTCGGCGACCGCCTCTTCCAGCATCTGCTGATAAAGCTCGAAGCCGACTTCCTTGATATGGCCGGACTGTTCTTCGCCGAGCAGGTTGCCGGCGCCTCTGATGTCGAGGTCGTGGCTCGCCAGCTGGAAACCTGCGCCGAGCGTGTCGAGCGACTGCAGGACCTTGAGACGCCGCTCGGCACCTGCCGTCAGCACCTTGTTGACCGGCAGCGTGAGCAGCGCGAAGGCACGCACCTTGGAGCGGCCGACGCGGCCGCGGATCTGGTAGAGCTGGGCGAGCCCGAACATGTCGGCGCGGTGGACGATGAGCGTGTTGGCTGTCGGCACATCGAGACCCGATTCCACGATCGTGGTGGAGAGCAGCACGTCGTAGCGGCCTTCATAGAAGGCGTTCATGATGTCTTCGAGCTCACCGGCGGCCATCTGGCCATGGGCGACGGCGACCTTCAGCTCCGGGACATTCTCGTCGAGGAAGCTCTTGATGTCGGCGAGGTCTGACAGACGCGGGCAGACATAAAAACTCTGGCCGCCACGATAATGCTCGCGCATCAGCGTTTCGCGGATGACCAATGGATCAAACGGCGAGATGAAGGTGCGGACCGCCATGCGGTCGACCGGCGGCGTGGTGATCAGCGAGAGTTCGCGCACGCCGGTCATGGCGAGCTGCAGGGTGCGCGGGATCGGGGTTGCCGAAAGGGTCAGGACGTGGACGTCCGACTTCAGCTCCTTCAGCCGTTCCTTGTGCTTGACGCCGAAATGCTGCTCCTCGTCGATGATCAGGAGACCGAGATTGGCGAAATTGACGCCGGAGCCGAGCAGCGCATGCGTGCCGACGACGATATCGGTCTTGCCTTCGGCGACCTCCTTCTTGACGAGGTTCAGCTCTTTCGTGCCGACGAGGCGAGAGGCCTGCTGGATTCGGATCGGCAGGCCACGGAAACGTTCGGAGAAGGTCTTGAAATGCTGGCGGGCGAGCAGCGTGGTCGGCACGACGACGGCGACCTGGATGCCGTTCATCGCGGCGATGAAGGCGGCGCGCAGCGCCACTTCCGTCTTGCCGAAGCCGACATCGCCGCAGACGAGACGGTCCATGGGGCGGCCGGCGCCGAGGTCGGAGCGGACGGATTCGATCGCCGTTTCCTGGTCTTCCGTCTCGTCATAGGGGAAACGGGCTGCGAATTCGTCGTAGAGGCCTTCCTGGGTGGTGAGCACGGGGGCAGACCGGGTCATGCGTTCGGCAGCGATGCGGATCAGGGCACCTGCCATATCGAGCAGGCGCTTCTTGAGCTTGGCCTTGCGCATCTGCCAGGCGCCGCCGCCCAGCTTGTCGAGCTGGACCTCGGTTGCCTCGCCGCCGTAACGCGAGAGCAGATCGATGTTTTCGACCGGCAGGAAGAGCTTGGCGTCGTCGGCATAGCGCAATTCGAGGCAGGCATGCGGGGCGCCTGCGGCCTCAATGGTGCGCAGGCCGACGAAACGCCCGATGCCGTGTTCGGCATGGACGACGATCGAGCCTTCGTCGATGCCGGCGACCTCGGAGATGAAATCGGCGGCGCGCTTGCGGCGCTTGGAGCGGCGGACCATGCGATCGCCGAGAATGTCCTGCTCACCGATGACAACGAGATTGCCTGCCTCGAAGCCGCCTTCGAGACTGAGGACGGCGGTGCCTGCCTCCCCCTTCTTCAGCTTGTCGACATCCTTCAGGGCTGCGACCGGCACCAGCTTTTCGAGGCCGTGTTCGGCGAGTACCTGCAGCAGGCGGTCAAGCGAGCCTTCCGACCAGCCGGAGACCACCACCTTGGCGCCAGCGGCGCGCTTGTCGGCGATATAGGTGACGGCCTGGCCGAAGACGTTGGTGCGATTGCCTTCCTCGCTGGCTTCGTTGGCAGACTTTGCCCAGCGCGGCGTTGGTCGGGCATCGATCTCGATCACAATCCGGCTTTCGCCGCCGTGCTCGGCAAAGGGCGTGATTCGGATGGGATCAAAGGCGTCGAGCGTCTTGCCGAATTCACCGGCGCCGAGATAGAGCCGCTCCGGCGGAACCGGCTTGTAGGGCGTGCCCTGGGAGAGATGGCCCTTGCCCGGCGTCGCAGAATTGAGCCGCGCCTCGTAGTAGTCGCGGATCAGTTTGGTGCGCTCTTCGGCCGCTTCACGTACGGTGTGGTCGATGACCATACGGAAGCCGCGCAGATAGTCGAAGACCGTCTCCAGCCGATCATGAAAGAGCGGCAACCAGTGCTCCATGCCGGCATAGCGGCGCCCTTCGGAAACGGCAGCATAGAGCGCGTCGTCGCGGGTCGCAGCGCCGAACAGCGAGAGGTAGTTCTTGCGGAAACGGCTGATGGTCTCCGGCGTCAGCGTCACCTCGCTCATCGGGTTGAGATCGAGAGAGCGAACCTGACCGATGGTGCGCTGGCTCGCCGGATCGAAAGAGCGGATGCTTTCGAGCGTATCACCGAAGAAATCGAGACGAACGGGTTCTTCCGAACCGGGCACGAAGACATCCAGAATGCCGCCCCGGACGGCGAATTCGCCGACCTCGCGCACGGTCGCGACGCGGTCGAAGCCGTTCTGTTCCAGGCGCAGGGCAATGTCGTCCATACGGACCTGATTACCGGGGCGTGCCGAAAATCCCAGGCTCTCGATTGTCTCGGCAGGTGCAAGCTTCTGCAGCATCGCATTGACGGTGACCAGAACAATGGCTGGATGCGGCTTGTGGGTGAGCGAAATCAACCCCGACAGCGCCGACAGCCGGCGGGCGGAAACGTCGGCCGAGGGCGAGACGCGGTCATATGGCAGACAGTCCCAAGCCGGCAGGCTCATGACTGGAATGTCGGGGGCGGCAAAGCTGAGTGTCTGTTCGAGGTTCTGCAGCCGCTGCCCGTCGGAGACGACATAGGCAACAGGCCGACCCTCGCGCGCGAGTTCGGCAAGGATGAAGGCATCCATGCCGTCGGGCACATGGGAGAGCGTCAGCGCGGATTGGGCGTCGACAATCCGCTTCACATCGATCAGGGACATCATCGGTTACTTTGCGAAGGTTTCGTCACCCGTGACCGGCGAAAAATCCGGCCGGAGGGCGGCAATGCGTTCGAACAGCGGCGTCTGGAGATGGGGCGGCACCGCTTCGGCGCCGGTAATGTAGCGGACGAGATCGTTGTCCTCCTCGGCCATGATGTGCTCGAGTTCGTCGAGCTGCTCGTCGGTGAGCTGCCCGATCTCGGCCTCGCAGAACTGGCCGAGCATCAGATCCATTTCGCGGATGCCGCGATGCCAGGCACGGAACAGGATACGCCGCCGGCGCGCATCAAGGTCGGCACTGCTTCTCACCAGTCCAGTCATCGGTAGATCCTTCCAGGTCTTCGCGCCTCTATAGAGCAGGCTTTCGCAATTGTCAGCTTGCCAAGGGTGCAATTCCCGAGGCATTTTGCCCGCATCATGCGCCCTCACTTGCTCGATCCCCTCTTTGCCTCCGTCGCGTCCCTCACCGGAGTCGGCCCCAAGCTCGCCCAGTTGCTTGCGACCCTGCTCGGGCGCGAGGATGCGGAGGATGCGCGGGTGGTCGACCTCTTGTTTCTCGCGCCGCACCGGCTGATCGACCGACGCCACCAGCCGGGCATCGCCTATGCGCAACAGGGCGCGCTGGTCACGATCACCGGCCGCGTCGACCGACACCTGCCGCCGCCGAACGGCAAGAGCAACATGCCCTATCGCGTGATGCTGCATGACGAGACCGGGGAACTGGCGCTCACCTTCTTCCGGGTCAAGGGCAACTGGCTGGAAAAGGCCCTGCCGGTCGACGAGACCGTGATGGTCTCGGGCAAGGTCGACTGGTTCAACGGTCGGCCCTCGATGGTGCATCCCGACCTGATGGTGAAGGCGAGCGAGGCGGAGAACCTGCCGCTGGTCGAGCCGGTCTATCCGCTAACGGCGGGGCTCGGACCCAAGGTGCTGCGCAAGGCGGTGGAAGCGGCCGTGGAGAAGATGCCGGAGCTTGCGGAATGGGCAGATCCCGCGCTTGTGACAAAACAAGGCTTTGCCGGCGTTCGCGACAGCCTCGTCGCGCTCCACAATCCGCGCGACGAGAAGGACATCGATCCCCAGGCTCCGGCGCGAAGACGTCTTGCCTATGACGAATTTCTCGCCGGTCAGGTGTCGCTCGCGCTGGTGCGGCAGAAGCTGCGGCGGGTGCCAGGCGTGCCAATCAAGCCGACCGGAGAACTCAGCGACAAGATCCGCGCCGCCCTGCCCTTCACGCCGACCAACAGCCAGGTGGTGGCGATCGAGGAGATCCTGAAGGACATGGCGTCCGACCAGCGCATGCTGCGGCTGGTTCAGGGGGATGTGGGCGCCGGCAAGACGCTGGTCGCGCTGTTCGCCATGGCGGCGGCCGTGGAAGCCGGTGGACAGGCGGTCCTGATGGCGCCGACGGAAATTCTGGCGCGGCAGCATCATGCGACGCTCTTGAAACTTGGCGCGCCTGCTGGCCTCAGGATCGAGGTTCTGACGGGGCGCACCAAGGGCAAAGAGCGCGAGGCAATCCTCGAGCACATCGCTTCCGGCGAGGCACAGATCATCATCGGCACCCATGCGCTGTTCCAGGACACGGTGACCTACAGGAACCTGACGCTGGCCGTGGTCGACGAGCAGCATCGCTTCGGCGTGCATCAGCGCCTCAGACTGACCTCCAAGGGCATCTCGCCGCATATGCTTGTCATGACGGCCACGCCGATCCCGCGCACGCTGGTGCTGGCCGCCTTCGGCGACATGGACGTCTCCAAGCTCACCGAGAAGCCGGCCGGCCGCAAGCCGATCCAGACGGTGACCGTGCCGACCGAGCGTGTACCCGATGTCATCGAACGGCTGCGCTCCGCCATTGCCGAGGGCAAGAAAGCCTACTGGATCTGCCCGCTGGTGGAGGAGACGGAAGAAAGCGAGCTGATGTCGGCGGAAGAGCGGCAGGCGGTGCTGGCGCAGTTCATCAAGGCGCCGATCGGGCTGGTGCATGGGCGCATGGCGGGGCCGGAGAAGGATTCCGCCATGCTCGCCTTCAAGAATGGCGAGACGCGGCTACTGGTGGCGACGACCGTCGTCGAAGTCGGCGTCGACGTGCCCGATGCTACAATCATGGTGATCGAACATGCCGAGCGCTTCGGCCTTGCGCAGTTGCACCAGTTGCGCGGCCGTGTCGGGCGTGGCGACGAGGCATCAAGCTGCATCCTCCTCTACAAGGGGCCGCTTGGCGAAACCGGCAAGGCGCGCCTGTCGATCCTGCGCGATTCGGAGGACGGCTTCCTGATCGCCGAGGAGGATCTGAAACTGCGCGGCGAAGGGGAATTGCTGGGGACGCGGCAGTCCGGCACGCCTGGGTTCAAGATCGCCAGTCTGGAGCATCACGGCGACCTGCTGGAGATTGCCCGCAAGGATGCGGCCTATCTGCTGGATCGAGATCCCGAACTGACCTCCGAACGTGGAGAGGCGGTGCGCACGCTGCTCTATCTGCATCGCCGCGACGAGGCGATCCGTTTCCTGCATGCAGGCTGACGGCCCCTCAAGGTCGATTACTGACGTCGGGCGATGCGATCTTCAGAGAGCGTGGGCTCGTTCACCGCGCCTTCGACCAGAGCCTGCATGACGGCTGCCGGCTCGGCCGGTTTGTAGTCGGGCGTTACGAGGCCGGCAGAGATCAACAGCTTCACGCCTTCTTCCGGCGTCATGTCGAGAAGCATGAGCTTGCTGCGCGGCACGAACATGAGGAAACCGGCGGTCGGGACCGGTGTCGGGGCCAGGAAGACGGCAACCATTTCCTCGCCATTCTGGTTGAGCTTGACGGCGATCTCTCCCTTGGCATCGGAGGAGATGAAGACCAGTGCCCAGGTGCCGGCGCGCGGAAACTCGATCAGGCCAACCTTCTTGAAGGACGTGCCCTGCTCCTTCAGCACCGTCTCGAATATCTGTTTTGTGCTCTTGTAGACGGTGCGCACCAGCGGCATGCGGTTGAGGATGTTTTCGCTGTAGCGGACGATCGAGCGACCGATCAGGTTGCGGCCGAGAAAACCGACCAGGGTGATGAAGAGAAGCGCAATCAACAGACCGGTGCCGGGGACTGCAAACTTCAGGTAGGATTCCGGGTTGTAGCGATCCGGGATATAGGGCTTCACCCAGCTGTCGGCCCAGTGGATGAAGGTCCAGGTCAGATAGATGGTGATGGCCATCGGCGCGCAGATGATCAGGCCAGTCAGGAAGTTGTTCCTGAGCCGGGTCGCCATCGAGATCTTGTCCGAAATATCGCTCATGGAACCGTCATTGTGCGATGCGGGAATGCGTCGATAGGCGCGACAATGACCGAGCCGACCGGGTCGTGCAATAGCTAGATCTGGGATGTGTGGCACCGAACCGCCGCAGTCCGCGCGGTTCGCGCCTCACATCACCCGTTGCCTCACTCAACTGTGACCGATTTGGCCAGATTGCGGGGCTGGTCGACGTCCGTGCCCATGAAGACCGCCGTATGATAGGCGAGCAGCTGGATCGGAATCGAATAGACCATGGGCGAAATGATCTCAGCCACGTCTGGCAGCACGATCGTTGCCATGGTCTCGAGCTTGGAGGCCGCCGCGCCTTTGGTGTCGGTGATGAAGATGATCCGGCCGCCCCGCGCTGCCACTTCCTGCATGTTCGACACGGTCTTTTCGAAGAAACGGTCGAAGGGTGCGATCACGATGACCGGCATGTTTTCGTCGATCAGGGCAATCGGTCCATGTTTCAGCTCACCGGCGGCATAACCTTCGGCATGTATGTAGGAGATTTCCTTGAGCTTCAACGCCCCTTCCAGTGCCAGCGGATAGCTCGTGCCACGGCCGAGATAGAGCACGTCCTTGAATTTCGACAGATCGCGCGACAGGGCCTCGACCTGTGGCTGAACAGCATTCAGCACCTGGCTCATGATGCGCGGCATCTCGGACAGGCTCTTCACCAGTTGCTTTTCCTCGACCTCCGTCAGTGTGCCGCGGGCGCGACCGGCGGCAACGGCGAGAGACGCGAGTACGGCGAGCTGGCAGGTGAAAGCCTTGGTCGAGGCGACGCCGATTTCGGGACCGGCGAGGATCGGGAAAATCGCATCCGACTCGCGGGCGATGGTCGATTCCTTGACATTGACCACGGCGCCGATCTTCAGGCCGTTGTCACGGCAATAGCGCAGCGACGCCAGCGTATCGGCGGTTTCGCCGGACTGGGAGATGAAGAGGGCAGCCTGATCCGGCCGCAGCGGCATTTCGCGGTAACGGAATTCCGAGGCCACATCGATTTCGACCGGCAGGCGAGCATAACGCTCGAACCAGTATTTGCCGACGAGGCCGGCAAGATAGGCGGTGCCGCAAGCGGAGATCGCAAGGCCGCTCACCGAGGCAAAGTCGATGCCCCCCTCCATCGGGCGCACCGTATGCTCGGCCAGATCGACATAATGCGACAGAGAGTGGGAGATGACCTCGGGCTGCTCGTAGATCTCCTTCTCCATGAAATGACGATGGTTGCCCTTGTCGATCATGTAGGCGCTGGCCGAGGAGATCTGGATCGGACGGTCGACGGGGTTGCCGTCGAGATCGAAGACATGGGCACCCTGCTTGCCGAGGATCGCCCAGTCACCATCATGCAGATAGGCGATGCGATTGGTGAAGGGCGAAAGCGCGATCGCATCTGAGCCCAAGAACATTTCGTCGTCGCCATAACCGATGGCGAGCGGCGGGCCTGAGCGGGCCGCCATGATGGTCGAGGGATCGTCGTTGAAGACCACGGCCAGTGCATAGGCACCCGTCACGTGCTGCAGCATCTTGTGCATGGCTTCGCGGCGGCCCAGTCCATCACGACGGTATTTCGCCAGGAGCTGGGCCACAACTTCCGTGTCGGTCTGGGTCGAGAAGACCGCGCCTTCGGCGGAAAGTTCGTCCTTGATTTCGGAGAAATTCTCAATGATGCCGTTATGCACGACGGCAACGCCCTCGACGAAATGCGGATGGGCATTGGTTTCGTTGGGAATGCCGTGGGTTGCCCAGCGGGTGTGGGCGATGCCGATATTGCCGGGCAGCGGATCTCCGGCGAGCTTCGTTTCGAGATTGAACAGCTTGCCTTCCGCGCGACGGCGGTCGAGCTTGCCGTCATGGATCGTGGCGACACCGGCGGAATCATAGCCGCGATATTCGAGCCGCTTCAAGGCGTCGACGAGACGCTCGGCCACGGGCTTGTTACCGACGATGCCAACAATGCCGCACATGAAATTCTCCGTTCCGAATTCTTACGGCTTTTTCCCTAGCGGTTTTGCCGCAATAGGCAATCAGGCCACAGGTCAAATTGCATTTCGTCCCGTAATGCAACGCAGCATAACGAGTCGTGAGGTTAGCCGTTGCTGTTTTACTGGGCGCTTTTCTTCGCAGCCTTGATCGCAAGATTGCGCTCGCGAATGACTTTTGCGCGGCCTGGCTTGAGCTCCTGGCGAGCACGACCAAAGGCCAAAGCGTCCGCTGGCACGTCTTCGGTAATCACGCTACCGGATGCAATCAGCGCGCCATCGCCGATGGTGACGGGAGCGACAAGCGAGGAGTTGGAGCCGATAAACGCCCCTGCCCCGATGATCGTCTCATGCTTGTTGACGCCGTCGTAGTTGCAGGTGATCGTGCCGGCACCGATATTGGTCTCGGCACCAACAGTCGCATCGCCGATATAGGTCAGATGGTTGACTTTGGCGCCCTTGCCGATGTCTGCCTTCTTCACTTCGCAGAAGTTGCCGACCTTGGCGCCTTCCGCAAGATTGGCCCCCGGGCGCAGACGGGCGAACGGTCCCACCGTCGCGCCGGCCGCGACATGTGCGCCTTCGAGATGCGAGAAGGCATGGATCACAGCGCCGCCCTCGACGGTGACGCCAGGGCCAAAGACGACATTGGGCTCGATCAAGGCATCCTGACCGATTACCGTGTCGTGGCTGAGAAAGACGGTTTCGGGAGCGATCATCGTGACACCCGACACCATCAGTTCGTGGCGCCGCCGCTCCTGCCAGATGCGCTCCAGGACAGCGAGTTCGGCGCGGTTGTTGCAGCCGGTCAGCTCGCTTTCCGGCGCATCGACGGCCACGACGCGGCCACCGTCGGCACGGGCGATCTCAACGACATCCGTCAGGTAGTACTCACCCTTGGCATTGGCATTGCCGATGCGTTTCAGATAATCGAGCGCCTTCTTGCCATTGATCGCCATCAGCCCGCTGTTGCACCATGTGACCGCACGCTCGGCATCGGTCGCGTCCTTTTCCTCGCGGATCGCGACAAGTTCGCCATTCTCAACCAGAAGCCGGCCATAACCGGTGGGATTATCCGTGTGGAAGCCTATGACAACGACATCGGCTCCGGCCGCAAGCGCCTCGCGCGCGGCTTTCAGTGGTGCCGCTGTGATCAGGGGGACATCGCCGTAGGCCACCAGGATATCGTCATAACCGCGAGAAATCGCCTCGCGTGCGGTGAGCACCGCGTGGCCCGTTCCGAGCCGTTCCGTCTGAAGCACGCTGTCAACGGCCATGCCATCGAGCTTGCCAGCCGCTGCCACTTTCTCTGCATCCCGGCCGAGGACAAGCACAACGTCGGAGACGCCGGACGCAGCGATCGACGCCATCACATGGGCAATCATCGGACGGCCAGCGACCGGATGCAAAACCTTGGACATCGACGATTTCATGCGGGTACTGTCACCAGCGGCGAGGACGACGGCAAGGCATTGACGGGTCATGGTTTACTCCAGGGGAATGACGGCGCATTTTCAGTAGCGCCCCGATCCTGCACCCGCAAGCCTTAATCGCCGCGTGTTCAGCCCCGGGCGGAGGGCCTGCTGAGGGCGGCAATCGCGCTCTGTCGACCGAGTTCGATCACGTGGCGCATGGCGTCGCAGGCACCCGTGGAATCCTTCCGTTCGATGGCATCGACGATCGCCAGATGAGAGAGCGCGATTCCATCGCGCGGGTGATTGCCATGTTGGCTATAGGCCAGCGTGAAGGCACCATCGAGCGAGGTCTTGATGAATCCGATCATGCTTTCCATGAACGGATTGGCGCTGACAATGAACATCAGAACGTGAAACTTCAGATCAGCCTCCACCTGCTGGCGGTAGGACAGGTTGGAAGCACCCAAGGCGTTCGCATAGTGGCGCAGCTCGCCGCAATCCTCGGCGGAAGCATTGGTTGCCGCCAAAGCCGCCGCCGCCGGTTCAAGCACGAGGCGCACATCATAGAGGTGGTTGAGGAATTCGGCGCTCACTCCGGCGCGAAAATGCCAGTGCAGAACGTCTTCGTCGAGCAGGTTCCAGTGACACTTCTCCGTCACGCGGGTTCCCACCCGTGACTTTGCCACGACGAGACCCTTGGCTGTCAGCGTCTTCATCGCTTCGCGCAGCACGGAGCGCGACACGTCGAACCGCTCCTCCAGTTCACTATCCCCCGGCAGGGTTTCGCCGACCGCGTAAGCGCCTGACACGATGGCGTGGCCCATTTGATCGACCACTTTGGAATGGCTTGTCCGCAGCAGCGTGGTAGCCTTCAGATCGCGAACTTCATCCCTACGCATAACCGGCACCTCCAGCATTCTTTGCGGCTCTTATACGAAGGTTCTATAACGGTGAAGAGTGTTTGCGATTCATTTGTTCCATTTTGACGCAGAAACAAGAAAGGGCGCCGAAGCGCCCCTTCCCAGACAGATATGACGATATTCGTTTACTGCGGAAGCTTGTCGTCGACGCCTTCAATGTAGAAATTCATGCCGAGAATGGTGCCGTCATCAGCGGATTCACCTTCCTTCAACCACGGCGTGCCGTCCTGCTTGTTGATCGGGCCAGAGAACGGCTTCAATTCGCCGGACTTGATCTTGGCTTCCGTCTCCATCGCCATCGCCTTCACGTCATCCGGCATGTTGGTGTACGGCGCCATGGTCAGGATGCCGTCCTTCAGGCCGTCGAAGGTCTGCTGCGAGGTCCACGTGCCGTCGAGGATCGCCTGGGTGCGCTTGATGTAATACGCGCCCCAGGTGTCGACGATCGAGCTCAACTGGGCCTTCGGGCCTGCCGCAATCATGTCGGAGGCCTGACCGAAGGCCTTGATGCCGCGTTCTTCGGCAACCTGCATCGGTGCCGTCGTGTCGGTGTGCTGGGTCAAAACGTCGACGCCCTGGTCGATCAGAGCCTTGGCGGCGTCGGCTTCCTTGCCGGGGTCGAACCAGGTGTTGACCCAGATGACCTTCAGCTTGAACTCAGGGTTCACGGTGCGGGCGCCGTGCAGGAACGCGTTGATGCCGCCGACGACTTCCGGGATCGGGAAGGAGGCGATGTAACCGGCAACGCCGTTCTTCGACATCTTGCCGGCGATCTGACCGTTGATGAAGCGGCCTTCATAGAAGCGCGAGTTGTAGGTCGCGACGTTCGGCAGGGTCTTGTAGCCGGTGGCATGCTCGAACTTCACGTCCGGGAATTTTTCGGCGACTTTCAGGGTGGCGTCCATGAAGCCGAAGGAGGTCGTGAAGACGACGGCGCAGCCGGAGCGGGCCATGCGCTCGATGGCGCGTTCGGCATCCGGGCCTTCCGGAACGTTTTCAAGATAAGGCGTTTCGATCTTGTCGCCGAAATGCTCCTGCAGCGTGGTGCGGCCGAGTTCGTGGGCCTGCGTCCAACCGCCGTCGGTCTTCGAGCCGACATAGACGAAGCAGATCTTGGTCTTGTCCTGAGCGGCTGCCGGCGCCGCGACGCCGACAATGGCGGCTGCAGATGCAGCAAGCGCGAAGAGGAAGTTCTTCATAGTGTACCCCTGTATGGTTAGGTTGAGCCTGAAGTGATTTCTATCGGTCGGGCACGAAGGGCTTGCCGAGGCAGGCCGGCGTGTTGATCAGCGTCGTGCGGCGATTATGGGAGATTATGATCAGTACGACAATCGTCGCCGCATAGGGCAGCGCCGACATGAATTGCGAGGGAAGGCCGATGCCGAGGGCCTGGGCGTGCAACTGCCCGATGGTCACCGCGCCGAAAAGATAGCCGCCGGCAAGCACGCGCCAGGGCCGCCAGGCGGCAAAAACGACGAGGGCGAGCGCGATCCAGCCGCGGCCGGCCGACATGTTTTCCACCCATTGCGGCGTGTAGACCAGAGACAATTGGGCACCGGCAAGGCCCGCACAGGCGCCACCAAACATCACGGCGAGATATCGCGTGCGGATGACCGGCAGGCCGAGCGTATGGGCCGAGCCGTGGCTGTCGCCGATGGCGCGCAACTTGAGACCCGTGCGGCTCTTGAACAGGAACCAGTTCACACCGATGATCAGGGCGATCGAGGCATAAAAGAAGATGTCCTGACGGAAGAGGATGGTGCCAAGCACCGGAATATCCGAGAGGAGCGGGATCGCGATCGGCTGCATCTTCACGCCGGGCTGGCCGACGACGGTCTCACCAACCATGCCGGACACACCGAGGCCGAGAATGGTGAGCGCTAAGCCTGTCGCGACCTGGTTGGCAACCAAGGTCAGCGTCAGGAAACCGAAAAGCAGCGAGAAGGCGGCGCCCGAGACCACACCGGCAAGCACACCGACATTAGGTGAGCCGGTCGCCTTGGTGGCCATGAAGGCGCAGACGGCGCCGACGATCATCATGCCCTCGACGCCCAGATTGAGCACGCCGGAGCGTTCCGTCACGAGTTCGCCGATTGCGGCAATGACGAGCGGCGTGGAGGCGGTGATGACCGTAAGCAGGATGGCTTCAAAGATCATGACGCGGCCTTCGTCGATGCAGAGCGGGCGCGGTCGAAAACGATGCGCACCTTGTAGAGAATGAGCGTGTCGCAGGAGAGCACGAAGAAGAGCAGCAGGCCCTGGAAGACGCGCGTTACCTTGTCGGACACGCCGATCGAAAGCTGGGCCCCTTCGCCACCAAGATAGGTCAGGGCGAGCACGAAGCCGGAGGCGATGATGCCGAGCGGGTTGAGGCGACCGAGGAAGGCGACGATGATCGCGGTAAATCCGTAGCCCGGCGAGATCGACGGCTGCAGATGGCCGATCGAACCCGAAACTTCGGCGATGCCGGCAAGGCCTGCAAGCGCGCCCGAGAACATCATGGAGAACCAGACCATCTTGCGGCCTGAAAAGCCGGCGAAGCGCCCTGCCCTCTCGGACTGGCCGAGCACGTTCACCTGAAACCCTTTGAGCGTGTAGCGCATCATGAACCAGACGGCGATGGCGGCGAGGATCGCAAAGACGATGCCATAATGGGCGCGCCCCGAGGCCAGCACCTCCGGCAGGACGGCTTCGGTGACGAAGGAACGCGACTGCGGGAAATTGTAGCCGGCCGGGTCCTTCCAGATGCCGCGTGTCAGCCAGTCGAGGAAAAGCTGGGCGATGTAGACCAGCATCAGGCTGGTCAGGATCTCGTTGGTGTTGAAGCGGGTCTTCAGAAGGGCGGGAATGGCGGCATAGGCGGCGCCACCGATCGCGCCCATGACCATCATGATCGGCAGAAGCAGCGGCGAGTGCCATTCGTAGAAGGTGATCGGCACGATGGAGCCGACGATGGCGCCCACCGTGAACTGGCCCTCTGCGCCGATGTTCCAATTGTTCGAGCGATAACAGACCGAGAGGCCGACGCCGATCAGGATCAAGGGCGCGGCCTTGATCGCCAGTTCATGCAGCGACCAGACCTCGAGCAGCGGCTCGATGAAGAAGCTGTAGAGCGCGGAGACAGGGTCCTTGCCCAATAGCGCAAACATGATGCCGCCGAAAAGAACGGTGAGGGCGAGCGCCAGCAGCGGCGACACCACGGCGAAGACGGAGGATTGGCGGGCGCGCCGTTCGAGTTCAATGCGCATGGGCGCTCTCCGCTGTAGACGACTGCACCGCCTCCGGCCCGTGCACACCGCCCATCAGGATGCCGATGCGCTCGCGCGTCATGGTCCCGGCGGGATAGGCCTCGGAGAGGCGGCCTTCGGAGATCGCGGCAATGCTCGTTGCCACTTCGAAGATCTCGTCGAGATCCTGGCTGATCACGATGACGGCCGATCCGCTCTTTGCGAGATCGACCAGCGCCTGGCGGATACGGCTGGCAGCGCCTGCATCGACACCCCAGGTCGGTTGATTGACCACGAGGACAGATGGCTGGCGGTCAAGTTCGCGACCGACGATGAATTTCTGCAGATTGCCGCCGGAGAGAGAGCCAGCCGCCGGATCGTCGCCACTTTTGCGCACGTCCATCATTTCCGAAATGCGGCGGGCGGCCTGCTGGACAAGGCCGTGCCTGATCAGGCCAAGCTTGCCGCCCGACAAATAGGCGGAGCGGTCTGAGGCATTGCGCGACAAGAAGAGATTTTCCGAAAGGCTCATGGCCGGCACGGCCGCGTGTCCGTGGCGTTCTTCCGGTACGAAACCGGCACCGAGCAGGCGACGCTCGTTGATCCCGAGACGGCCGACGGCTCTGCCGCGCAGGCGGATCGCCTCGGCGTCACGCACCGGATATTCGCCGGAGAGAGCATCGAAGAGTTCGCTCTGACCGTTGCCGGCGACACCGGCGATTGCCAGCACCTCTCCGCCACGCACCGTGACCGAGACGTTCTTCAAGGACATGGCGAATGGCGTTCGCGGGCTGACCGAAAGATCGGTGACTTGCAGCTGGATATCACCATTGGCCGATGGCTCGACCTTCTCCACGCCAGCCACTTCGGCACCCACCATCATGCGGGCGAGCGACGCGGGTGTCTCCTGACGCGGATCGCAGGCGCCGGTCACCCGGCCGTGACGCAGGACCGTGGCACGGTCGCAGATCCGCTGGACCTCTTCGAGACGGTGGCTGATATATAGAACCGAGCGACCCTCGGCCTTGAGTTTGAACAGGGTTTCGAAGAGCTTGTCGGCTTCCTGCGGCGTCAGAACCGACGTCGGCTCGTCAAGGATGATCAGCTTGGGGTTCTGCAGCAGCGCACGCACGATCTCGATGCGCTGGCGCTCACCGACGGAGAGATCCGCGACATGGGCGTCGGGATCGAGCGGCAGGCCATAGGCAACCGACAATTCGGCCGCCTTCTTCGAGAGATCGGAGATCGAAATCTTCTCATCGAGCGACAGCGCGATGTTTTCGGCAACCGTCAGCGCTTCGAAGAGAGAGAAATGCTGAAAGACCATGCCAATGCCGAGGCGACGCGCGGCGGCGGGATTGGGAATGACGGTCTCCTTGCCAAACCAGGAGATCGCGCCCGCAGAAGGAGCCAGGATGCCGAACAACATCTTGACCAGCGTCGACTTGCCGGCGCCGTTTTCCCCCAGAAGCGCGTGAATTTCGCCATGGCCAATCGAAAGATCAATACCGTCACAGGCCTTGAAACTGCCGAACAGCTTCGTCAATCCGGTCACGGACAAGAGCGGTTCTTGCCCCTCGGGCATTGGATGCGGCACGGGTCCCCCTCGCTTTCGCAGGCTTGAGGCCGGGTCTTGCGCCCGGTCCATCGCTCAATTCATAACCGGTTTGCGGCAGCGCACAATATATAGGCAGAAGTTTTTTTTGGTTTTGCGCAGGCTTGATGCAGCACTGTCTCAGCGCGACCGTCCAAGCTGCGGGAAAAGCTGCAGGATACCGCCGATAACATAGAGGTAGATGCCGGTCACGATCGTGCCCGCGACGACCCAGGCCGGCGTCTCGAAATGCAGGAGCAGTGCATAGCCGGCAAAGGCGCACCAGAGGAAAAACACCGCCAGATTGAGCGTCCGCAGCCGCTTGACGCGCACGGGATGCAGGAAGTGGATCGGCAGAAATGTGAGGAAGACCGAAAGCAGCACCACCACAAGCGCCGTCGTCGCACTGGCATCAATGACGAAGAGCGTGAAGATCACCATGTTCCAGACGACGGGGAAGCCGGAGAAGAAATATTCATCGGTCTTCATGCCCATGTCGGCATAATAGATGGCGCTCGAAACGACGATCAGGCCGGCTGCGACGAAGGACCAGGGCTCGCCGATCATGCCGCTCTGGTAGAGTGCGAAGGCCGGCAGGAGCACGTAGGTCACATAGTCGATGATGTTGTCGAGCGTGTCGCCGGACCAGTTCGGCAAAACTTCCTTGACGCGCACCTTGCGGGCGATGGGGCCATCGATGCCATCAACCAGAAGCGCCAGCCCGAGCCACCAGAACATATCGACAAAGCGACGCTCGCCAGCGGCAACGACGCCGAGAAAGGCGAGAAATGAGCCCGATGCCGTCAGCATGTGCACCGAGAAAGCCCGAATTTCGGCATAGGGCACACGCTTGTAGTTAAAGATCTTCATGCCGGCTCCACGTCGACCATCCTTTGGCGACCCCCGGTATCGACTGAATTGGCGTCATTTGCAACAAGGCTTGCCCGCTATGCCCGGATTTCGACCGCAGCGCTTACCGCACGGCTGCGCCATTTCGGCCCATGGATTTCGACCGAGGGTCGGCATAGATAGGAAGGACGACAACACGGGAATGAATGAGATGCAGCAGAAAGTCGACATCGCGGTCGTAGGTGCCGGTCCGGCGGGCCAGATCGCCGCCATCGCCATGGCACGCGGTGGCCGCCGTGTCGCCCTGGTCGGGCCGCAGCCGGATGGTTCGGATCGCCGCACCACGGCACTGATGCATCAATCGCTCGACATGATGGCGCGGCTCGGTCTCTGGGACGAACTGCAGCCCCATGCCGCAGCCCTCCAGACCATGCAAATCATCGATGGCACGAAGCGCCTGTTGCGCGCACCGACGGTCGCCTTTCGCAGCGCCGAGATCGATCTGCCGGCTTTCGGCTACAACATTCCCAATTCCGCTCTTCTGGAAAGTCTCGCCACAGCCGTTGCAGCCGAACCGCTGATCGAAAGGGTGACGAAGAGCGCCGAGGCCATCGTGATCAGCGACGGCGATGTCCGCATCGACATTTCCGGTGGCGACGGCATCATCGCCGATTTTGTCATTGGTGCCGACGGACGGCGGTCGAAGACGCGCGACAGCGCCGGCGTCGGCGTCAAGACGTGGTCCTATCCCCAAACGGCGGTGGTGCTGAATTTCAGCCACAGCTTGCCCCACCAGAACATCTCGACCGAGTTCCACACCGAATCCGGTCCTTTCACACAGGTTCCCCTGCCCGGCTTGCGCTCGAGCCTCGTGTGGGTCGTGACGCCGAAGGAAGCAGAGCGGCTGCTGGCATTGGAGCTCGTGGCGCTGTCGGCGGAGGTGGAGACGCGCATGCAGTCGATCCTCGGCAAGGTAACCGTCGAAGACGGCGTGCAGGCCTGGCCGCTGTCCGGGATGACCGCCGAGGTTTACGGCAAGGGGCGAGCCGCCTTTGTCGGCGAGGCGGGCCACGCCTTCCCGCCGATCGGCGCGCAGGGGCTGAACCTCAGCCTGCGCGACATCGCGGCGCTGGAAGACATCCTGATCGACCGGCAATCTGCCCCCATCGCCCGCGACAGCGGCGAACGGTTTCATGCGAAGCGCCGGATCGACATTGCAAGCCGCACCGCAAGCGTCGATCTTCTGAACCGTTCGTTGCTGTCGTCCTTGCTTCCCGTGCAGATGCTCAGGGCCGCAGGCTTGCAGGTGCTGGCAAGCGTTGCGCCCTTGCGCAACCTCGTGATGCAGGAAGGTGTCGCGCCCGGACGCGGCCTGAAAAGCCTGCCGACGATGTTACGGGAAAAGATCCGGCGGTAACATTCCGCCCTTGATCGCAAAAAGCAGAGCCGAAACCGAGAAGACCGAAATCACCGTGGTGATCAGGATCGTGGCCGACGCCCTTTCCTGCCACACACCGTATTGCTGTCCGATGACGAAGACATTGGTGGCGGTCGGCAGGGCTGCCAGCAGGATCGCGGTATAGACCCATAGCGGGTCGAAATTGCCCACAGCGCTCAGAACCACATAGACCAGAACCGGATGGACGAGGAGCTTGATCGGCACGATATAGCCGATCTCGACCGGAATGCGTTTGAGCGGGCGCAGCGCCAGTGTCACCCCCATGGCGAAGAGCGCGCAAGGGGCCGCAGCCTGGGCCAGATAATCGATGAGACGTTGCAGGGCGAGCGGCGGTTCGAAGGCGAAGGCTGCGGCAAGGAAGCCGACAAGCGTTGCAATGATGAAGGGATGCGTGAGAATTTTTCGGGCGACGTCGAGGGCTAGACGTGACGGCGGCCGATCGTCTCCGCCGGCAAAGGCCATCAACGCCGGGGCTGCAATGAAATGGGCAGCATTTTCGAAGCAGAAAACGAGTGCGACCGGAACGGCCGCTTTCTCGCCGAAGGCGAGCAGCGCGAGGCCCGGCCCCATGTAGCCGATATTGCCATAAGCACCGGCCAGCGCCTGGACGGTCGATTCGGCGATGTTGTTACCGCGAACATATCGGCCAATGACAAAGACCAGAGTGAAGATGGTGTAGGTCGCGGCCAGACAGGCGGCGATGAAGTCGATACGCGTCAGCTGCTCAATGGGCGTTCGGGACACCAATTTGAAGAACAAGGCCGGGAGGCTGACGTAGATCACGAAGAAGTTCAGCCAACCCAAAGCCTGGGCCGAATGATCGCCAAGCCGACCGGAGATGTAGCCTATCAGGATCAGGCCGAAGAACGGCAGTACCAGCGCGACGATGTCCGCCATCGGCATTCTCCTCCCGGGCGAGTGTTTGCGCCCGATCCGGACTTAGCCGATTTGCGACAGGATTGGGAAGGTCTGCTGAAACCAGATCGCCATGTCGGAGACATAACCGAAGATGAAGGCGAGACCGGTCAGAACGAGCAGCCCTCCCATGAGCTTCTCAACCAGACCAAGATGGCGACGGAAGCGGGTGAGAAAACGCATGAAGGCTCCCGAAAAGCCTGCGGCAATCCAGAAGGGCACGGCAAGGCCGAGCGAATAGATGGCAAGAAGCAGCGCACCGTCACCGACTGTTTCCTTCGAGGCCGCGACGCCGAGGATGGCACCCAGCACCGGCCCGATACAGGGCGTCCAGCCAAAGGCGAAAGCGAGGCCCATGATGTAGGCGCCCGAGAGCGTTGCGGGCTTGCCGTTGCCGGCGAATCGATATTCCGACGACAGCAGGCCAAGGCGGAAGACACCGAGGAAGTTCAGGCCCATGAGGATGATGATGGCACCGCCGACCTTCGACAGAAGATCCATGTGCTGGCGCAGCAGGCCGCCAATCGTCGAGGCACCAGCGCCGAGGGCGACGAAGACGGTCGCGAATCCGAGCGTGAAGACGAGGGATGTGAGGAAGACCGCGCGGCGCGCGGCGGCATTTTCCGCTTCGGCGCCGCTTCGAAACTGATCGACGGAGATCCCGGCCATATAACAGAGATAGGGCGGAACCAGCGGCAGGACACAGGGCGACAGGAATGACAGAGCGCCAGCAAAAAGAGCGCTCAGAAAGGAAATTTCGGCAATCGACACCTGATGCTCCTGCGGTCCGGATCGGCGCTTAAGTAATCCCGCACCCATCGCCTTGCCAATCACCTTTGTGTAGGCTGTGACAATTCCGCTCAATTTTGCGGCTACAGGTGCATTTTTGCGGTTGACCCCGTGGGGTCACCTGCCTATGTTCCGCGCACTTCTGAAGGCGGCCCAAAACCGCACGGGAGAGCGTAGCTCAGCCGGTAGAGCAACTGACTTTTAATCAGTAGGTCCAGGGTTCGAATCCCTGCGCTCTCACCACCTCTTGAAATCGATCTCCATTGCCGGCAGCCTTAGGTAACGTGCTCTTGTGGTCCTGAACCATTGCACTCATGTGACTGGCGGCCTAACAGGATCGCATGCGCCCTCACCTCCCCCACGATCGCTGGATCAAACTCGCCGCCTGGCTGCTGCTCGGTTTCTGCGTTGCCGCAACGGTGGTGCCGATCGGGCTTAGGCCGCATGCCATGCTGCCACCCAATGCCGACCGCGCGCTCGCCTTTGCCGCCGTCGGCGCGCTGTTCGCCCTCGCCTATCCCAGGTACTGGCTTCTCATCGCGATCCTTCTCGTGGGCGGCGCTTTTGCAATCGAATCGATGCAGTATCTCTCACCCAGCCGGCATCCGAGCCTGAGCGATGCCGTGGTGAAATCGGCCGGCGCATTGGTCGGAATCGCGGTGATGCGAGCCTTGCTGTTCGCTTGGGCGCGAGGCAGAGGGGCCAGATAAGGAGCGTTGCGCCTCATTCCCGGTCTGATGGCTTGGCTCGCACGATTCTTACCAAGCTTTCACTAGGGTTTTTCGCCGAAGCCGCTATCTAGCAGATTACGACCAGATCCAATGCGTTGACGCCGATCAAACAGTTCGGGCGGCGGGTGCGCCATGGTCGCTTGAATGCGATGACAGGAAAAACACCGTGAGCGATGCTGAGAAGACCGGGCGTGAGCGTGACAACGCGGATCTGAAGACGCTGCTGGCTGGCGGGTCGAAGAAACGGCCGCGCTGGGGCCTCCGGTTCACGGCACTCGTCGTCATCGCGGTTGCAGGCTATGGTGCCTATGCCTTCACAACCGGTGGAACCTCCTATTCCTACACGACGGCGGAACTGAAGCCGGGCAATCTCACTGTGCTGGTCACGGCGACCGGTTCTGTTGAACCGACCGTTCAGGTCGATGTCTCGAGCGAACAATCCGGCACGGTGCGCGACGTCCTCGTTGACTTCAACAGCGAGGTGAAGAAGGGCGATGTGCTGGCGCGGCTCGATACCGACAAGCTGTCTGCCGATCTCAAGGCGAAAGAGGCGGCGCTCGCCTCGTCGCAGGCCGCCGTTTCCAAGGCTCGGGCGGATGAGAAATCCGCAAAGGCCAAGCTCGACCGTCTGACGTCGCTGGTCAGCAGCCGTGTCTCGACGCAGCAGGACCTCGATACGGCCGAATTCACCTACCAGGCGGCACAGGCTGGCCGACAAAGTGCTGAAGCCGACGTGATCTCGTCCGAAGCGGCCCTTGAACAATCCAAGCTCTCGCTTTCGAAGGCCACCATCGTTTCGCCGATCGACGGCATCGTGCTGTCTCGCAATGTCGACAGCGGCGCGACGGTGGCGGCCTCGCTTGAGGCACCGACGCTGTTCACCCTTGCAGGCGATCTGCGCCAGATGGAACTGCAGGTCTCGATCGACGAAGCGGATGTCGGGCAGGTCGCCGTCGGGCAGACCGCGAGCTTTACCGTCGATGCCTTTCCCGACAAGCGGTTCCCCGCGACGATCACATCGGTTCGCTATGCGGCCGAAACCGTCAACGACGTGGTGACCTACAAGGGTATCCTGTCGGTGCGAAACGACGACCTTTTGCTGCGTCAGGGCATGACGGCGACGGCGGATATTGTCGTGCAGTCGATCAAGGACGGTCTGCTCGTTCCGAATGCCGCGCTGCGTTACTCGCCTCCGGCGATGTCTTCCAATGAAAGCAGTTCGGGCGCTGGGCGCGGCGTCTTCAGCCTCTTCCGGCCGCCCAGAATGGCACCCGCCAGCGCTCCCGAGCCAAAGGGCAGCGAACGGACGATCTGGATCCTGCGCAACGGGCAGCCGGTTGCCGTCAACATCGAGATCGGCGCCAGTGACGGTCAGAACACTGTCGTCACCAAGGGTGAGGTCAAGGCGGGTGACAGGGTGATCACCGATTCCACCATCAAGAAGAGCTGAGGGGGATTCCGTGGCATCTCCCCCGCTGATCGAATTCCGCCAGATCTCCCGCCTCTACGGCATGGGCGAAGCGACAATCCGTGCGCTCGACGCGGTCGACCTGGTGATCGACAAACATGAGTTCGTCGCAATCATGGGACCATCAGGCTCTGGCAAATCCACGGCGATGAACATTCTCGGATGTCTCGACGTGCCGACATCGGGGCAATACCTCTTCGAGGGTATCGACACGACGGGTTTCGGCCGGGAGCAATACACGCTGCTGCGTCGGCACATGCTCGGCTTCGTGTTCCAGGGTTTCAATCTTTTGGCCCGGACATCAGCTGTGGAGAATGTCGAACTGCCCCTCATCTATCGCGGCATGGAGGCAGGCGAGCGGCGGGCACGGGCGCGGCTGGCCCTTGCCCAGGTCGGCCTTGCGGGTCGTGAACATCATACCACCCAGGAGCTCTCCGGCGGCCAGCAGCAGCGCGTCGCGATCGCGCGCGCCATCGTCACCAATCCGGCGGTGCTGCTTGCGGACGAGCCGACGGGCAATCTCGACACCAAAACCAGCCGGGAAATCATGGAGCTGATTACGGCCCTCAACCGCGACCACGGGATCACGGTGATCATGGTCACGCACGAAGACGACATTGCGGCCTATGCCAAACGGACCCTGCGCTTCGTCGATGGCCACATCCAGGCGGACAGTGGCGTCAAAGAGATGGCCGCCCATGTTCGGTGAGACGCTCAAACTCGCGCTGCGCGCCATCAGGCGGAACCTGCTCCGCTCCTTCCTCACCGTGCTCGGCGTTGTGATCGGCGTGGCAGCCGTCATCGCCATGGTCACGATCGGCAACGGCACGACGGCTCAGGTCACCTCCGAAATCTCCAAGCTCGGCACGAATCTTCTCTTCGTGCGACCTGGGCAGTTCGGCCCCGGGCGGTCGTCATCAGATGCGAAGAAGTTCACCATCCGGGATGTGGACGCCATTCGCGACCAGATCGGCGGCTTGCGAGCCGTGGCACCCATCAACCAGTCGAGCCAGACCGTGATCTTTGGCGGACAGAGCCGACAAACCTCGATCATCGGCTCCGGCGGTGATTACCTGATTGCGCAGGACTGGACGCTTGCTGGCGGGCGCAGCTTTCTTGCCTCCGAGGAGCGCGGCGGACAGGCGGTCTGTCTGATCGGCGAAACCGTGCGTTCGCGGCTCTTCGGCTCCACGCCTGCGGTCGATCAAACGATCCGTGTCGGCAATGTCGCCTGCTCCGTGATCGGTGTCCTGTCCAAGAAGGGACAGAGCGGCATGGGCAGCGACCAGGACGACGTGGTGATGATGCCGCTCAAGGTGTTTCAACGACGGATCGGTGGATCGACGGATGTCTCCAGCATCATGCTGTCGGCCGAAAACGGCGTGTCTACCGCAAAGGTCCAGGCGGATGTCGAGCGGCTGCTACGGGAGCGTCGCAAGATCATTTCGGGGCGCGACGACGACTTCACGGTCAATGACATGACGCAGATGGCGGCGACACTGACCGGCACGACGACGCTGATGACCGGGTTGCTGGGAGCCGTCGCCGCCGTCTCGTTGCTTGTCGGCGGCATCGGGATCATGAACATCATGCTCGTGTCCGTGACCGAGCGAACGCGGGAGATCGGCATCCGTCTTGCGATTGGCGCTGTGGAACGACAGGTGCTGATGCAGTTTCTCGTGGAAGCAGTGACGCTCTCCATATTCGGTGGCGTCGTGGGTATCGCCCTTGGCCTCGCCATCGCCTATGGCACGGTCACGCTGCTCGGCGTGCCTTTCGTTGCGAGCCCTTCGGTCATCCTGCTTGCCTTCGCCTTTTCCGCCGCCATCGGCATGATCTTCGGATATTTTCCGGCGCGCAGGGCAGCCCAGTTGAACCCGATCGATGCGCTGCGGCACGAATAGGACCTGACTTGCAGCGCTCAAACGCAAAACGCCCGGTCGAAACCGGGCGTTTCATCGGAATACAGCCGTGTGACCTCAGCCGACGAAAGCGCGCTCGATCACGAATTCGGCCGGCTTGTTGTTCGCGCCTTCGGTGAGGCCTGCCTTTTCCAGCAGTTCCTTGGTGTCCTTCAGCATTGCGGTCGAGCCGCAGATCATGCCGCGATCAATGCCCGGATCGAGCGGAGGAACGCCGAGATCGGTGAACAGCTTGCCGTTTTCGATCAGGTCGGTGATACGGCCCTTGAAGGGGAAGTCCTCGCGGGTCACCGTCGCATAGTGCTTGAGCTTGTCGCCGACGACTTCGGCCAGGAATTCGTGGTTCTTGATTTCCTCGACCAGATCGAAGCCGTATTTCAGCTCGGCCACGTCGCGGCAGGTATGGGTGAGGATAACCTCCTCGAACTTCTCATAAGTCTCGGGATCGCGGATCAGGCTGGCGAATGGCGCGATGCCGGTGCCGGTCGAGAACATGTAGAGGCGCTTGCCCGGAGTGAGCGCATCAAGCACCAGCGTGCCGGTCGGCTTCTTGCGCATCAGAACCTTGTCACCCGGCTGGATGCGCTGCAGGTGCTGGGTGAGCGGGCCATCCGGAACCTTGATCGAGAAGAATTCGAGTTCCTCGTCCCAGGAAGGACTGGCGATCGAATAGGCGCGGTAAATCGGCTTGCCCTCGACCATCAGACCGATCATCGCAAACTCGCCCGAGCGGAAGCGAAAGCCGGCAGGACGGGTCATGCGGAAGCGGAACAGGCGGTCGGTATAATGCGTGACGCTCAGAACCGTTTCGGCATAAACGCCTTCCGGCACGATCAGTTCGGCGTTGTCGGTCTTTACAGGAGCATTCATAGGCTGTCGGTCCTATCCTTCAGTCGATTGGGATGAGCCTATAATCCAGACCGCCCCATTCCACAATTCAGCCGGCATGCGCATTTCGCAGCCGAGATATCCGTTAAAGCGAAGGCGGCATCCTTGACCGAGGTCAAATTGCCGACATCATATAGCGATTTTTATAGGTCTCAGGCACCTGACGTGCCGAGACGACGCCAGCTGAACCCGCCGACAACCTCGGAATCCCGAGCAGTCGGCTGATAGTGCTGGGCAACGCCCGTGAGACAGTTTTCGGCAAGCCTGCGCTGGGCGACCGGATTGGTAACGGCAAAGCTGTCGAAGCCGGTGCGCAGCATCAGCGGCACCTGGTCGATCAGGACATCGCCGACGGCGCGGAGCTCGCCCGCATAACCGAGACGATCGCGCAGCAGCGTCGCGTGGCTGAAGCCACGGCCATCGCTGAAGGCCGGGAAGGCAACGGCGATCAGCGCAATGCGGTCGAGATACGGCTCAAGCTTCTTCACGTCGTCAGCCGGTGCGATCAGCACGCCGAGGCCGACATCGTTGGTCTCCGCCACGGCCGCGAGGAAGGCGTCCAGCGGCAGGACGGCCTTCTCGCCCTCGCCTGCCTTGCGCTCTTCCGTTTCGGTTACCCAGGTGTCGCCATCGACGAAACCGTTTTCTTTCCAGATCTTGGTCATCACTTTTCCCGTCTCACGCGGCTTCGGCAGAGGCGTTGCCATAGAGCGCGTCCTTGAACGGCTTCGGACCGACGCGGCGATAGGCTTCGAGGAAGGTCTCCTTCGGGTCGAGGCGCAGGCCGAGATAGGTGTCGACGATCGTCTCTACGGCGTCGGTGACCTTTTCCGGCTCGAAGCCACGACCGATGATCTCGCCGATCGAGGAGTTTTCGTCACCGGATCCGCCCAGCGTGATCTGGTAGAGTTCGGCACCCTTCTTCTCGACACCGAGCAGGCCGATATGGCCGACATGGTGGTGGCCGCAGGCATTGATGCAGCCGGAGATCTTGATCTTGAGTTCGCCGATCTCCTGCTGACGCTCCAGCGAACCGAAGCGCTCGGAAATCGCCTGGGCGACCGGGATCGAGCGGGCATTGGCAAGCGCGCAGTAGTCCAGCCCCGGACAGGCGATCATGTCGGTGATCAGGTTGGAATTGGCAGTCGCGAGGCCTGCATTTTCCAGCGCCTGATAGAGCGGATAGAGATCGCCCTTGGCCACATGCGGCAGGATCAGGTTCTGCTCGTGGCTGACGCGGATCTCGTCGAAAGCGTAACGCTCGGCGAGATCGGCCACCAGATCCATCTGCGCATCCGAGGCGTCGCCGGGGGTGCCGCCGATGGGCTTCAGCGAGATGGTCACCATGGCATGGTCGGGGTGGCGGTGTTCCTGGACGTTGTGGCGGACCCAGGCGCCAAAGGCCGGATCTGCCTTCTGGGCGCGGGCGAGTGCTTCCCAGCCGTCCGGGCGGGCGGTCAGCGCCGGCGGGGCGAAATAGGTTTCGATCGCGCGGATGTCGCCTGCCGGCAGCTTCAGCTCGCTGTCGCGGATCTCGGCGAATTCAGCCTCGACCTGGCGCGTCAGTTCGTCGACGCCGGTTTCGTGCACGAGGATCTTGATACGCGCCTTGTACTTGTTGTCGCGACGGCCATGCAGATTGTACACGCGCACGATCGCGGTGATGTAGGTCAGGAGATCGGCTTCGGGCAGGAAGTCGTTGATCTTCTTCGCGATCAGCGGTGTCCGGCCCTGGCCGCCACCGACATAGACGGCAAAACCGAGTTCGCCCGCTTCGTTCTTCTTCAGCTGCAGGCCGATGTCATGCACCTGGATCGCGGCGCGGTCCTTTTCGGCGCCGGTGACGGCGATCTTGAACTTGCGCGGCAGGAAGGAGAACTCCGGATGCAGCGACGACCACTGGCGCAGGATCTCGGCATAGGGGCGCGGATCGGCGACTTCATCCGCGGCAGCGCCGGCGAAGTGGTCGGCGGTGACGTTGCGGATGCAGTTGCCGGAGGTCTGGATCGCATGCATTTCGACGCTTGCGAGATCCTTCAGGATGTCGGGCGTGTCGGAGAGCTTCGGCCAGTTGTACTGGATGTTCTGGCGGGTGGTGAAGTGACCATAACCACGGTCATACTTGCGGGCGATATGGGCCAGCATGCGCATCTGCTTGGAATTCAGCGTGCCATAGGGGATGGCGACGCGCAGCATATAGGCATGCAGCTGGAGATAGACCCCGTTCATCAGGCGCAGCGGCTTGAAGGCGTCTTCCGCGAGCTCACCCGAAAGGCGGCGGGCCACCTGGTCGCGAAACTGTTCTACGCGCGCCGACACAAAAGCGTGGTCGAATTCGTCATAACGATACATGTCTTACCTCAGGCCTCAGGCGGCGATGAATGCCGGGTCGGCATAACCGTGCCCTTCTGCATATGCAATGGTCGGGCCTTCGGCCCGGATCCGCTCGCGCAGGCGCAACGGACGCAGCTTGCCATCCTTTTCCTCGATCTCGATGACGTTGACGTCAACGACCAGGTTGCTGGCGAAGGCCTGCTTGCCGGCGGTTTCCAAGGCTTCGACGGCTTCCGCATGGCGGGCAACGAAGGCTTCCTGCAGGCGTTCGGTCCAATGGCCGCTGGCATCGAGCCACACGGCGATGCCGTCGGTCAGCCGGTTTGCTGTCAAGACCTTGTCTACCATGTCAATTCCCCTGCGTTTCCAATTCCGCCGTTTGCCGTTGCCCGAGCGGTTCGGAGCGGCTGAAATCGGCGCCGGCGACCGCGTCGCCGATAATGACCATGACCGGGCCGGTCAGCTCGGTACGAGCCTCCAGTCCCGGCAATTCCTTGAGCGTGCCATGCAGCAGCCGGCTGTCGCGGCGCCCGGCATTTTCGACGACGGCAACCGTCGTATCCTCGGCAAGACCGCCTTCCATCAGGCGCTCGGCGACCGAGGCGGCAACGGTGCGGCCCATATAGACGGCGACCGTGGCGCCAGACAGCGCAAGCCGCGCCCAATCCGGAAGGACATTGCCCTGGAGATCGTGGCCCGTGGTGAAGACCAGGGAGGAAGACACGCCGCGCAGCGTCAGCGGCAATTCGAAGTCGGCAGCGGCAGCGAGTGCTGAGGTAACCCCCGGCACGATCTCATAAGCAATGCCTGCATCGCGGAGCGCTGCCATCTCTTCGCCAGCACGGCCGAAGACCAGCGGATCGCCCGACTTCAGACGGACGACACGCTTGCCGGCATGGCCGAGTTCGACGAGCAGCGCGTTGATTTCGCTTTGCGACTTCGAATGGCAGCCCTTGCGCTTGCCGACGGGAATGCGCTCAGCGTCGCGGCGTCCCATGTCGACCACTTCGCGCGGCACAAGCGCGTCATAGACGATGACGTCGCATTCCATCATTAAGCGATGGGCGCGCAGCGTCAAAAGGTCTTCGGCACCCGGACCGGCGCCGACGAGGAACACGCGGCCTTCGACGCGGTCGGCAGCGACGCCCTTCAAGAGACGGGTCGCTTCGCGGCGGGCAAGACTGGTCTCGTCAGCCTCGACATGGTCGGCCACCTTGCCCTTGAAGAAATCGCGCCAGAACAGGCGACGCGGCGCACCGCGGGGCACGAGGCGATCGACGGCGCGGCGATAGGAGTTGGCGAGGCGCCCCAGCTTGCCGAGCGAGCGCGGCAGGAGGCGGTCGATATCGGCGCGGATCATCTGGGCGAGAACCGGGCCGACACCTTCGGTGCCGATGGCAACGGCAATCGGGGCACGGTTGACGAGGGCGGGCGTGTAGAAATCGCACCAGTCCGGCTGGTCCACGGCATTGGCCGGAATACGGGCGGCGCGGGCGGCAGTGACAATGGCACGGTCGAGACCACCCTCGCCTGTCGCGGCAAAGACCAGCCGCGCGCCCTCGACCTGCGAAGGATCGAAAGGCTCGGCGATCTGCTCGATGGCGTTTGCGGCGAGGAAGGCAGCGTAATCGGCTTCCGGGGCATCGGCATAGGCGACAATGCGCGCTTCGGTGTTCTTCAGCAGGCGCGCCTTCGCATAGGCCTCGTCACCGTTCCCAAAAACGGCGGCGACCTCGTTCTCGACCTTGAAGAAGGCCGGAAAGACCGAAAGCTGTTTGTCCTGCTGCGTCATGAATCATCCGATGCTTGAGACCGACACTATCGCTTTTTCGACTGTTCAATTGAAGAAACATAAATCCGCTTGCCGAAGGGCCGGCGTATTTCTTTCCTAGCCATTTCGCCGTTGCGAGCAAAAGTCACCGGAGAATAATTCTCCATAAATTCTGTGAAGTTCCTGCAAGCCGACCCGCAAAAAGTTGAAGACAGGCAATCATTTTGCTTTCGAGGCTTGCCCGGCTGGGGCTAGGATCGCGCCGCACAACAGCGGAGCGCCCCGATCGTGACCAGCCCACAACTCACCCGTCGCCTGCTCGACGTGATCGAACACGACATCCTGCCGCTGACCGCCAAAGGGGTCGCTGCGGGGAACAAGGTCTTCGGCGCGGCGATCCTGCGCAAGTCGGATCTTTCATTGGTGCTTGCTGAAACCAACAACGAGTTGGAGAACCCGCTTTGGCATGGCGAAGTGCATACGCTGAAGCGCTTTTATGAAGGCGGTGATCGCCCCAATACCAAGGATCTGATCTTTCTCTCGACCCACGAACCCTGCACCATGTGCATGTCGGCGATCACTTGGGCGGGTTTCGACAATTTCTACTACTTCTTCAGCCACGAAGACAGCCGAGACGCGTTTGCCATTCCGCATGATCTCAAGATCCTCAAGGAAGTCTTCGGGCTGGAGCCGGGTGGCTATCGCCGGCAGAACGCCTTCTGGCTCAGCCACGCGATGATCGAGATGGTGGCCTCGGCTGATGACAGGGAGCGCCCGGCGCTGTTTGAGCAGGTGAGCCGCATCAAGGCGGAATACGACCGCCTTTCAGACAGCTACCAGTCGTCCAAGGGCGACAACGACATTCCGCTCAACTGAGCGATCAGACAGGACCATCATGGAAGCCTCCACCGAAATCACCTGCCTGCTCGAAATCATGGCGGCGCTGCGGCAGCCTGAGACGGGCTGCCCCTGGGACATCGTCCAGACCTTCGAGACGATCAAGCCCTATACGATCGAGGAGGCCTATGAAGTGGCCGATGCGATCGAACGACAGGATCCTGACGATCTCTGCGAAGAACTGGGCGACCTGCTTCTGCAGGTGGTTTTCCATGCCCGTATTGCGGAGGAAGCGGGACAGTTCAGTTTCGGCGACGTGGTCGAGGCAATCACGCGAAAGATGATCCGGCGGCATCCGCATGTGTTTGCCCGCTCCGATGCCGATACGCCTGAGGCGGTGAAGGCGCAGTGGGACGCGATCAAGCAGCAGGAGAAGGCGGAGCGAGCGGCACGGCGCGCGGCGCGCGGCATAACCTCCGATCCGAAGGCTGGCCATCTCGGCTCCGTGCAACGCTCATTTCCAGCGCTGACCGAGGCGCTCAAGCTGCAAGAGCAAGCGGCGAAGGTCGGCTTCGACTGGTCTGGAGCTGGCCCGATCCTCGACAAGATCGAGGAGGAGATCGGGGAGCTGCGCGAGGCGCTGGCCGAAAACAAGCCCGACAAGGTCAAGGACGAACTCGGCGACCTCATCTTCGCGCTGGTCAATATCGGCCGGCATGTGGGCGCGGAGCCGGAGCAGGCGCTGCGCGGAACGAATACAAAGTTTCGGAATCGATTCAGATACATTGAGACGGAACTTCAGGCGAATGATGAGAATTTGCTGGATGCTGACTTAGAGCGGATGGAAGAGCTCTGGCAGGCCGCAAAGACCCTTGAGCGGCAGATCGGCTGAACCCGCATGCGTTTAGACGAGCTCGATGTGGCCATTGCAGGTGCGGGTGTGGGAGGCCTCGCGCTCGGCACCCTGCTTGCCCGGTTTGGCGCCCGCGTCACGCTCTACGACCAGATGGAGGCACCGCGACCCATTGGCTCCGGCTTCGTGCTGCAGCCGACCGGAGCACAGGTTCTGGCCTCCATGGGGCTGCTCGATCCGGTGGCCGCGCGCGGGAGACGGATCGACCGGATGGTTGGGCGGCTGAAGGACGGTGGCAAACCCGTGCTCGACGTGGGCTACCGGTCCGGCGAATTCGGTATCGCCGTTCAGCGGGTGGCGCTGTTCGACGTCCTCTTTGAGGCGGCGCGCGCCGCAGGTGTCACCTTCGAGCCTTCGAGGCGTATTGCCGGTATCGAGGACGGGGCACGCCCCTGCCTCGTCGATGCAGACGGCAGGCGCTCGGCCCCCGCCGACTTTGTCATCGATGCCATGGGTGCCAATTCGCCGATCGGCAACCGCCCGGACAGTGAACTAAGCTATGGTGCATTGTGGGCGACCGTTCCCTTGCCGAACGGTGGTGCATTCCGGGAAAACCTGCTCGAACAACGTTATGCCCGCGCCTCGCGCATGGCCGGCGTGCTGCCGGTCGGGACGGCCCGCGAGGGTGCGCCCGCCATGGCAACCTTCTTCTGGAGCCTGCGGACGGCAGACTATGCAGCGTGGCAGACGGCCGGCCGCGATGCGTGGCTGGAGGCCGTGGGCAGGCTCTGGCCGGATGCGGTGCCACTCGCGGCCGTCGCCGGACCGGTCCATGCCCGCTATCGGCATCTGACACGCCAGCCGGTGATCGGGCGCAATGCGCTGAAGATCGGCGATGCCTGGCATGCGACCAGCCCGCAACTCGGTCAGGGGGCGAACATGGCCTTGCTCGATGCAGCGTCGCTCGCCTCTGCATTCATTCACGCAGAGGATGCCGGCGCGGCCATCGGTCGCCATCTGCGGCAAAGGCAGATGCATGTGCGCAGTTATCAGTTGCTGAGCCAGGTTCTGACGCCGTTTTACCAGTCCGATAGCCGTCTGCTGCCAGTGCTGCGTGATCATCTGATTGCGCCTGTCACGACGCTGCCGGGGATCAGGTCGGTCATCTCGACGCTGGTGACCGGCGATCTGCTCGATCCGGTCGGTCGATTGCGGCTTCCCGAGACGTTCAGACCTGGGGCTGCGGTCCCGTCGCAGCCTTGATCGTCCATTCGCAGCAATCGTCGCCCCTGGCCTGACAACGGGGGTGCACAACCGCCACATGGGTCGCGGTTAAGGTGGCAAACAGCCCTTGGAAGACAGCGCCATGCCAGGGGCAGCCGGGCGTGGCCAGAGGATTTGCCTTGATCGACAGTATCACCACGGGCTCGCGCCAGCCCCTCACCCTACCCTCGAAATGACCGCTGCCGGCGAAGGTCCAGGCGTGGCGGGCGATGGCCGACACCAGGAGACGCGACGCCAGAGCCGGTGGCAACTTCGGCAGGAGCTTTCGTGCGCGCGGCGGGATGCGATTTTCGACAATGTAGTTTGCGGTGCGCAGACCGGCGTCCGTCAGAACATGATCGGCCTCCTGCGCCGGCAGCGCCTGGCGCAGGGCGGTGAACAGAGCCTTGGGCTCGCGCTCATCGATCATCGCATGCGGCGGGTTGCCTAGATAGCGGGCCAGGCCGGCGGCTTCGTAGATCAGGCGGGTGACGCCGGATCCGTAGCGTGACGCGAGCGCCTGCCCCGTCTGGATCACGGCATTGGGCCCGATCCGGGCCAGAGCTGCCCCCTCTGCCTCAGCCGCATCTGATTCGCCCGCACGCTCGAACAGGCTGGCGACTCCCCGGTCAGACGTGGGCATCGTGGCTCTCCGGCCCTCCGCCGCAAGCAAGCACGGGTATCCGCGCCTCTTCCGCTTCGCCGGCCTTGCGGGCACGCAGCTGGCTTGCGCGGTCGGAGGCCGCCTGCCAGTCGGCCATCTGGGCTGGTGCGATCGTACGGCTCATGTCGAAGCCGAAATCGACCTTGTCCTTCGATTGCGGCCCCCAGTAATTGTGCTTGCCGAGGTCATAGAACTTGCGCTCGAAGCCGGCCTTCATGAAGGCCCTGAGGCAGCCGAGCAGATAGCGGCGGCGAAAACCCTTGCCGCGCCAAGGGTAATGGAAGAGCGCCTTGATCATGTAGAAGCGGCGATAGTTGTTCATCACACGGTCGAGCAATTCGGCCCGGTCCATGGCATCAGGTTTCATGATCGGCGTGACGAAGTTGTATTTCGAGAAGTCGAAGATCTCGACCTTGTCACCCAGTTCCTGGAAGAGCGGCGAGAAGGGCCAAGGCGTGTACATGGCCCAGTTGGCGAGATCCGGGTTCCAGTCGCGCGCCATGCGATAGGTTTCCTCCAGCGTTTCCGCCGTCTCGTTTTCCAGGCCAACGATGAACTGCGCCTCGGTAAAGATATCGGCTTCGCGGAGCAGGCGGATCGCCTTCTTGTTCTCGGCGACCTTGGTTTCCTTGTTAAAGCGGTCGAGCTTCAGCTGGGCAGCGGCTTCCGTGCCGAGGGAGACATGCACGAGGCCGGCCTTGCGATAGAGGGCCAGATACACCTCGTCACGGATAATGTCGGTGACGCGGGTGTTGATGCCCCACTTGACCTTGTCCGGCAGGCCGCGCGCGATCAGTTCCTCGCAGAAGGCGATGAACTTCTTGCGGTTGATGGTGGGTTCCTCGTCGGCGAGGATAAAGAAGCCGACCTGGTGATCGTTGACCAGCTTTTCGATCTCGTCGACCACCTTTTTCGGATCGCGGATGCGATAGTCGCGCCAGAACTTCCATTGCGAGCAGAAGGAGCAGGTGAAGGGGCAGCCACGTGCCATGTTGGGGATCGCGACGCGCACGCCGAGCGGCACATAGATGTACTTCTCCCACTCGAGCAGCGTCCAGTCCGGCTCGACGGCGTCGAAGTTCTTGACGGTGGGGGCCGCTGGCGTCGCGATGATCTTGCCGTCGTCGGTGATATAGGCAAGGCCCTTGATGCCTGCCCTCGCCTCCTTCCAGTTGCCAGCGGCAAAGGCGCGGGCGAGGTCTACGATGATCTCCTCGCCTTCGCCACGGACGATGACGTCGATATAGGGCGCCTCGGTCAAAACCTGCTGGTACATGAAGGTGGCATGGATGCCGCCCAGGACCCGGAGCGCCTGGGGGCAGACCTCTCTGGCGATCTCAAGGCAGCGCTCGGCCATGTAGATCGACGGCGTGATTGCGGTGCAGCCGATCAAATCCGGCTGCAGGCGGCGCAGTTCGTCGCGCAGCCGGTCCTCAGTCATATCGTTGGTCATGGCATCGAGGAAATGGATGTCGGTGAACCCGGCCGACTTCAGCGCGCCGCCGAGATAGGCGACCCAGGCGGGTGGCCAGTTTCCGGCGATTTCGGCGCCGCCGGAATGATAGTTCGGATGAATGAAGACGACGCGCATGACCACCTCCCGAATGTGTCAACCAAAGTTGACACGGAGTTGTGGAACGTCTTTTGACGTGGATCAAATGGATCCAGGAAGTTTTTAACGCTTTGCTGAAGGATACAGAAAAGGGCGGGTGCGCTCAGCGCTCCCAGTCTTCCTTATCGGTCGGCTTCTTGCTCCCGAGCTTGCGCTCGAGTTCGTCGGCCTGGCGGTCGGTCAGCCGCACATCGAGGCTGACGCTGCCGTCCTCGTGATCCTCGCGACCATGGACCACGGCATTGCCGTAGAGCCAGGAGACGACCGCCTGCTTGTCGGCAGGCACGGTGATCGTCGCCTCCGTCAACACGCCGGAAAGGCGCTGCGAGATGGTGTCGAGCAGGATGTCGACGCCCTCGCCGCTGATGGCGGAAACGGGCAGGACATTTTCGCGCCCGGCCGCCTTCTGCAGCAGGCCGTCGTGGTTTTCCGGGTCGAGACGGTCGATCTTGTTCCAGACTTCGATGATGCGTTCGGAGCGTTCCTTCTCGTCGATGCCGAGATCGTCGAGGATGCGCAGAACGTCCGCCGACTGGGCGCCATTGTCAGGGTCCGACATGTCGCGCACATGCAGGATGAGATCGGCTTCGAGCACTTCTTCCAGCGTCGCGCGGAAAGCGGCGACGAGGTGGGTCGGCAAGTCGGAGATGAAGCCGACGGTGTCGGACATGATGACGGTGCGCCCGTGCGGCAGCTTCATGCGGCGGAGCGTCGGATCGAGCGTGGCAAAGAGCATGTCTTCGGCAAGCACACCTGCACCAGTGATGCGGTTGAACAGCGTCGACTTGCCGGCATTGGTATAGCCGACCAGAGCCACGATCGGATGCGGCACCTTGCGGCGCTTGGCGCGGTGCAGCTGGCGTGTACGCACCACCTGTTCGAGCTCACGCTCGAGCTTGATGATCTTGTCCTGCAATTGCCGACGGTCGGCTTCGATCTGGGTTTCACCCGGACCACCCATGAAGCCGGCCCCCCCACGCTGGCGTTCAAGGTGAGTCCAGGAGCGCACGAGGCGGCCCTTCTGGTAATTCAGATGAGCAAGCTCGACCTGCAGCGTGCCTTCCTTGGTGGAGGCGCGGCGACCGAAGATTTCGAGGATGAGGCCGGTCCGGTCGATGACCTTGGCGCCCCATTCCTTTTCGAGATTGCGCTGTTGCACCGGGGTCAACGGATGATCGACGATGACGAGGCCTGCGTCGAACTCGTCGAGCAAAGCTTTTATCTCGGCGATCTTGCCGGAGCCCATCAGGGTTGCCGGGCGCGGCTGGTTGACCGCGACGATCAGGCCCTGAACGACGGTGAGATCAATAGCGCGGGCGAGGCCCATCGCCTCTTCGAGGCGCGCATCATTCGAACGGCTGGGCGCCGGCGGCGCGCCTTCTGGCAAAGGCTGCGGCCGCCCCTGCTTGAGGACGGGAACGATGACGACGGCCCGCATGTCATCCCGGGGCTTTTCGTCCTCCGGGATGATCGAATCGTTCTTGGTGTCTCGGCTGGTGATGATCTCAGTCCTGTCCGGCAGCGCTGTCTTCGCTCTCGAACATCTGCATCGGCTGACCCGGCATGATGGTCGAGATGGCGTGCTTGTAGACCAGCTGCGAGTGGCCGTCGCGACGCAACAGAACGCAGAAATTGTCAAACGACGTGACAACACCGGTCAGCTTCACGCCGTTGATCAGGAAGATCGTCAGCGAGATTTTCTGCTTGCGAACGGTATTGAGGAAAAGATCCTGCAGGTTCTGAGAACGTTCCGCCATGGCGCCGCTTCTTTCTTTCTTGCCGGCCTTTTTCGACCGGTGTGATTATTGTTCTTGCTGGCAAGGTGGGGAATAGGTCCCCTCGCCCCTCCACCGAAATGAGGTGGTATCAAATCACCGTCTTTTCCGCAATGTCGAAAAAGGCGGAACGGATGCGCTCGGACATGGCGCCGGGATGACCGTTTCCGATCGTTTGGCCATCGATTTCAACGATCGGGAAACAGATGCTCGTGGCCGCCGTGATAAACACTTCGCGGGCGGCGAGCATCTCGTCGCGGGAGAATTCCCGTTCCGCAACCTCTATCCCCAGCTTGGCCGTGACGTCCATCAGTCCGGTGCGCGTGATGCCGCGCAGGATGCCATGTTCGGCCGGACGCGTGACAAGGATACCGTCCTGATCGACGATCCAGACATTGGTGGCCGCCCCTTCCGTCACCATGCCGCGCGCGTCGATATAGATCGCTTCCTGGGCACCCTGTTCCTTCGCCGCCTGACGCGCCATGGCATTGGGCAGAAGACCGACACTCTTGATGTCGACGCGGTCCCAGCGGTTGTCCGGAAGTGTAATCGCCTTCAGACCCGTCTCGTTTTTCCTCGCAATGATCGAGGGATCGGTGATCTTGGCGGTGATCACGAGGCTGGGCGGCGTATCGGCAGAGGGGAAAACATGGTCGCGTCGGGCAACGCCGCGCGTCACCTGCAGATAGAAGAGCCCGTTCTTCACCCGGTTGCGCCGGGCCACCTCGCGGATCACCTGGGTGAGCGCTGCCCGGCTCATCGGGCATTTCATCTGAAGTTCCGACAGCGAGCGGTCAAGGCGATCGAGATGGCGGGTCAGGTCGACGATCACGCCGTGACGGATCTCGCAGACCTCGTAGACGCCGTCGGCGAACTGATAGCCGCGATCCTCGATATGCACTGCGGCTTCCGAATGGGGAAGATAACGGCCGTTGACATAGGCAATGCGGGGCATCGGGTTCAAACCTTCAAAGATGCTGGCTATTAGAAATACTGGATCGACACGCGGAACAGCTGCTCGACATGGCGCACGGCATCGGCCGCGGCAAAAAGCACCACGCGATCCTTGGCCTTGATGCGGGTGTCTCCATTCGGGCGCAAGACCGTCTTGTCCCGGTAAATCGCACCGATGCGCAAGCCTGCAGGCAATTCCAGGTCGCGGAAGAACTTGCCGACCAGCGGCGAGGTTTCCAGCGCCTCGGCTTCAATGACTTCGGCCTTGCCCTTCTGGACGGCATAAACGGCGCGAATGCGGCCCTTGCGCACATGCTGCAACACACGCGAAATCGTCACGGCACGTGGGTTGATATAGGCATCGATGCCGATCGAGCCGGCGATATCATGAAAGGACGGGCTGTTGATCAACGCCATTCCCGACTTGCAGCCGAGGCGCTTGGCCATGGCGGCACTCAGAATATTGGTCTGGTCGTTGTTGGTGAGCGTCACCATCAGATCGGCATCCTGAATGTCGGCCTGATGGAGAATGTTCTGATCGAGGGCCGAACCGTGCAGGACAATCGCATCCGACAGCTGATCGGACACGGTGAGCGCCCTCTCACGATCGCTTTCGATGATCTTGAGGCGAGTCTTCGGCGACATCTGACCGATCGTGCGCGCGACATAGTGGCCGATATTGCCGCCGCCGGCGATGACGATGCGGGCCGCTTCCTGCTCTTCATGGCCGAAGAGACCAAGGGTGCGGCGGGCATGGTCGCGTTGGCAGATGACGTAAGCGAGATCGCCGACCAGCAGGTGATCCTGCGAGCGGGCGACCATCAGCTTGCCGTTGCGCCAGATCGCGCAGACGGTCGCCATCAGGTCGGGAAAGAGCTCGCTCAGCTGGTTAAGCGGCGTGTCGACGACCGGGCAATCCTCCATGCACTCGATGGCCAGCATGGCGATGTGGTCGTCAGCAAAGCGGACGATGTCGGTGGCGCCGGGAAAGGAGATGCGGCGGAGCACCATCTTGCCGACTTCGATCTCGGGTGAGATCGTCACGTCGATCGGCAGGTTTTCGCGACTGAAGAGATCGGAATATTCCGGCAGAAGATAGTTCTGCGAACGAATGCGGGCAATTTTCGTCGGAACGTTGAACAGGGAATGCGCCACCTGGCAGGCGATCATGTTGATCTCGTCATAGAGCGTGACGGCTATCAGCATGTCGGCCTGATCGGCGCCGGCACGCGCCAACACATCCGGATGGGCACCGTGGCCGACATAACCACGGACGTCGAGCGTCTCGGTGATATGGGAGACGAGCGACGCCGAGGTGTCGATGACAGCGACGTCATTGTCCTCCTGCGACAGGCGCTCGGCAATCCCGTAGCCGACCTGGCCCGCACCGCATATGATGACCTTCATGGCGATTTTCCTGCGCTCGCCCGATCCTGGAACCGGACTCGTTTGCCTTGCTTATACGCCAAGGGATTTCAGTTTGCGATGCAGAGCCGAGCGCTCCATTCCGACGAATTCCGCAGTCCGCGAGATGTTGCCGCCGAAGCGATTGATCTGCGCGATCAGATAGTCGCGTTCGAACATTTCACGTGCCTCGCGCAATGGCAGCGTCATGATGTGGGTATCGTTTCGCGCAGAGACCTTGGGCAGCATGTCGGAGAGGTCCTGCGGCAACATCTCCGCCGTGATGGGAGCCTCGGGGCTGTCGCTCTGGGCGAGGATCATCAGCCGCTCGATATTGTTGCGCAGCTGGCGAATGTTGCCCGGCCAGTCGTTTGCCTGGAGCACGGCCATCGCGTCCTCGCCGATCTTGCGCTGGCGAATGCCGGCCTGCTCGGACACCTGGCGCATGAACATATCGACCAGAAACGGGATGTCCTCGCGTCGTTCGGCCAGCGCCGGAACCTTGACGGGTACCACGGCCAGACGGTGGAACAGATCTTCACGGAAACGCCCTTCGGCGATCATGCCCTCAAGATTATAGGCGCTGGAGGAGATGATGCGGACGTCGACCTTCACACGCTTAGAGCCGCCGACCCGCTCGAACTGCTGTTCGACCAGGACACGGAGGATCTTGTTCTGCGTTTCCCGCGGCATCTCACCGATTTCGTCGAGATACAGGATACCGCGATGGGCTTCCTCAAGGGCGCCGATCCGGCGCGGCTGGCCGGGCGTACCCTCGGTGCCGAACAGTGCCATCTCCATCCGATCGGGCGTGATTGCGGCCGCGTTCAACGAGACGAAGGGGCCGGCGGACCGGCTGGAACGCTTGTGGATCATGCGTGCCACCAGTTCCTTGCCGGAGCCGGAGGGGCCGAAGATCATGATACGGCTGTTGGTCGGCGCGATCTTTTCGATGGTCTGGCGGAGTTGCGAGACGGCGACCGAGGTGCCGATCAGTTCCACGGCGTCGCCGGTGCGCCTCTTGAGATCTGAGACTTCGCGCTTCAGCTTGGAATTCTCCAGCGCACGCTCGGCGATCAGGATCAGCCGGTCTGCCTTGAAGGGCTTTTCGATGAAATCGAAGGCGCCACGCTTGATGGCGGAGACGGCCGTTTCCACATTGCCGTGGCCGGAGATCATCACGACCGGCAAATCCGGGTGACGCAGCTTGATTTCGTCGAGCAGGGCCAAGCCGTCGAGACGGCTGCCCTGCATCCAGATGTCGAGAAAGACGAGACGGGGCACACGGTCGGAAATCGCCGCCAGGGCGCTGTCGGCATCGTGCGCCGTGCGGGTCTCATGGCCTTCGTCGCTCAGAATGCCCGAGACAATCTCGCGGATGTCCTCTTCGTCGTCGACTACCAGAATATCAGAGGCCATGGACCTTTTCCTTGTCGTTCTCGCTGTCGATGGTGGGCGCTTCGGCGCGTGGGAGGATGATTCGGATCATCGCGCCCCTGCCCCGGTCGAAATCGGCCGGAGCGTCATGCAGCTCAAGCTGTCCGCCATGCTCTTCTATGATTTTCTTGACGATGGCGAGACCGAGACCGGTGCCTTTCTCGCGCATTGTCATATAGGGTTCGAGGATCCGGTGCCGGTTTTCCGTCGGCAGGCCGCGACCATTGTCGATGACGTCGACGGCAAAGCGGTCATGGGCGTGGTCGAAATAGGAACGGACCATAATCTTGCCCTTGCCGATTTCCTCCACCGGCACAGCCTCGATCGCCTCCACGGCATTCTTGACGATGTTGCTGACCGCCTGAGCCAGCATGCGCGCGTCAAAACTGCCTTCCAACGGCTCGTCGCCGAAGTCGCGCTGGAACTCGATTTCGCTGCTGCCGATTTCGCGCAGGAAGACCGCATCCGTCAGCACTTCCCGCAAATCGGTCCGCTGCTTGGTCGGCTTCGGCATCCGGGCAAATGCGGAGAACTCATCGACCATTCGGCCGATATCCTCCACCTGACGAACGATCGTGTCGGTGCACTGGTTGAAGACAGGCTTGTCGTCCTCGGCGATCTGTTTGCCGAAACGACGCTTGAGGCGCTCGGCGGAAAGCTGGATCGGGGTCAGCGGGTTCTTGATCTCATGGGCGATGCGGCGCGCGACGTCCGCCCAGGCGGTCGAGCGCTGCGCCACCACGAGGTCGGTGATGTCGTCGAGCGTGATGACATAACTGTCTTCCGAGCCACCGGTCTCTTCGCGGGTCACCTGGACGTTGAGTGTCCGCTCCTTGCCGCCTCGGATCATGTTGATCTGCTCGCGATACTCGCCGCGATGGCGCACGGCCGCCTCGTTCAGCACGCGGTCGACCTCCGGGGCAACTAGAGACAGCTTCTCTCCGATCAACTGGTCCGCCGGCAGGGCGAGGAAGAACTCTGCCGAAGGGTTGACGATGGTGACGATGCCATTGTCCTCGACGCCGATCACGGCCGCCGTCACGCCTGAGAGCACGGCCTCGATGAAGCGGCGGCGGTCGTCGACTTCGTCCTTCGCTTCGAGAATTTCGTCGCGCTGCGAACGGATCTGCGAGACCATCTTGTTGAACGTGCGAGACAGGCTGCCGACGTCGCCATCGGCGGCACGCACCGGCACCAGAACGTTGAGATTGCCCGAGGCGATGCTGTCGGCAGCCCCGATCAACAGACGGATCGGCCTGACGATTCGGTCGGCAACGGCAATGGCGGTCCAGATGGCGGCCAGAAGGACAATCAACGCAAAACCGAGATAGAGGATCGCAAAGGCAATCTGCAGCGTGGTGCGGCCATCCTCCATGGATTTGTATTCAGCGGTGTTTTCCTCCATCAGCCGCATGGCCTGCATGACCTTCGGGTCGACCGCACGGATGGTGTAAAGGAAGGTGCCCGAGATGGAATCGAGCTTGATGATCGCTCCAACCAGGTTGGTCACACCCGGCGGAATGAGCGTCGGCTGGCCGGCGGCTGCACTTTCCAGCGCATCACGCGGGATCGCGGGCAAGGGCTTTTCCGTATCGATATCGGCCTTGGTGATGGCCGAGCCGTCCTCGCGGACGAGGAAGGCGCCGAGCATGCCGCGCCCTCGCGCCTGGCGGGTCATCAGCTCAACGAAACCGGTGCGATCCAGATAAAACAGTGCACGATTGCGCTCCAGGTCATTGGCCATGGAGATCGCCTGACCCTGAAGGTAGCTGGCGTTCTCCAGCATGTAAGCCTGAGCAACGTTGAGAGATGACGAGACAATCGACTGCGTGCGAATCGAAAACCAGCGGTCGAGACCGACATTCAGCGTGATCGAAGCGAAGATTGCGACGAGGATCGCCGGCGTAATTGCGATGATCGAGAACAAGGCCACGATGCGCACATGCAAACGGGCCGCCGCCCGGCCGCGGTTGCGCGCCCTGAACAATCGCAAAACCTCGCGGCCGATCAGGAACATCAGGCCGACGATGAACATCGAATTGACCACGGCCGAAGCGACCAATACGCGCGACGTCGGCTCGATGGGCGTCAGGCCCAGGAGGATCGGCAGTGTGAAGCTGGCGCAAAGCAGCGCTCCGCCGGCGAGCAGAAGGCCAGGCAGCGCAAAGGATGCCCTACGGTCCTGCGCCATCGCCGCTTCAACATCCGCGGCGGAGGCTCGCCTCACCCTTGCCATTCAATTCCCCCGGATCCGCCGGAACGGATCTCATCTTCACGACCGGCAACGGGGCCGGATCGGTATTTCCTGCTCTGCGGACAGTTTCCGACAGAGGTCAGCGCCCTGACATAAAAAGCAGTTCGCCACATCACGTGGCTTTTGAGCAACGCAATGTGGCGAAATTGCAACGGAGCTTTGCCTGATGTCAAGCCGAACGGGAACTGCGATAGACGGAGACACCGAGTTCCCGGATCTTCTTGCGCAGCGTGTTGCGATTGAGACCAAGGAGATCTGCAGCCTTGATCTGGTTACCACGCGTGGCCGTCAGGGCCGCGAGAATCAGCGGGTATTCCATCTCCGTCAGAACGCGGTCATAGAGGCCCGATGGCGGAAGCGCTTCACCGAAGGAGGCGAAATAGGTGCGCATGTTTTCTTCAACCGCCTGGGAGATGGTCATCGTGCCGCTTGCCACGCCGACCTTGGCGATCGGGCTGTCGGAAATATCCGCGCGCAGTTCCTGTTCGACCACTTCGCGGGCGATCACGTCTTGGGGATACAGCGCCATCAGGCGGCGCACCACGTTCTCCAATTCGCGGACATTGCCCGGCCAGGCATAGGATTTCATCACTTCCAGCGCTTCCTGGTCGAAACGCTTGGCGTCCAGGCCTTCCTTCTCGCCCTGCTGGATGAAGTGACGGACGAGATCCGGGATATCTTCGGCGCGATCGCGCAGCGGCGGCAGGCGGAGCGGCACGACGTTCAGGCGGTAATACAAGTCTTCGCGGAACAGGCCCTGGTTGATCGACTGCTTGAGATCCTTGTTGGTCGCCGCGACGATCCGAACATCGGTGCGGATCGGGGTGCGTCCGCCAACGGTCGTATACTCGCCCTGCTGCAGGACACGGAGAAGACGGGTCTGGGCATCCATCGGCATATCACCGATTTCATCGAGAAAGAGCGTTCCACCTTCCGCCTGTTCGAATCGGCCGGTCGAGCGGTTCTGCGCGCCGGTGAAGGCGCCCTTCTCGTGACCGAACAGTTCCGATTCGATCAGGTCGCGCGGAATGGCGGCCATGTTGATGGCGACGAAGGGACCGTTCCGCCGCTTGCCGTAGTCGTGCAGCGCCTTGGCGACCAATTCCTTGCCTGTCCCCGACTCGCCGGTGATCATCAGCGTCAGGTCCGTCTGCATCAGGCGGGCGAGAACGCGGTAGATTTCCTGCATGGCGGCCGAGCGGCCGACCAGCGGCATGCCGTCCTGCATGTCGTCGTCGAGGCGGGCCGGACGCTTCTTCGGCTCGGAGAGCGCGCGGCCAATGATGGCAATCAGTTCCGTCAGGTCGAAGGGCTTAGGCAGGTAGTCGTAAGCTCCCTTTTCCGAGGCCTTGATGGCGGTCATGAAGGTGTTCTGGGCGCTCATGACGAGGACCGGCAGATCCGGGCGCGCCTTCTTGATGCGCGGCAGAAGGTCGAAGGCGTTTTCATCCGGCATCACAACGTCAGTGACAACGAGATCGCCCTCGCCCGCCGAAATCCAGCGCCACAACGTGGCAGCATTGGAGGTGATCCTGACATCGTAACCTGCGCGGCTCAGCGCCTGGTTCAAGACCGTGCGGATCGCAGCGTCGTCGTCTGCAACAAGGATCGTGGCTGTCATCAGTTCGTTCCCGAGGATTTGGCAAGGGGCGCGTCGTCGAGCGCCGTCTCTTTCGACATGGGCATGAGGACCCGGAATGTGGTGCGGCTGGCCTGGCTGTCGCATTCGACGATGCCACCATGGCCGCCGATGATCTTGGCGACCAAGGCAAGGCCGAGGCCGGAACCGTTCGTCTTCGTCGTGATGAAGGGATCGAAGAGATGCGGCAGGAGATCGGAGGGCACGCCCGGGCCATTGTCATGGACGCAGAATTCGAGCGGCAGCGAGATCTTCTCCCGCGAACCGGCCACCGACAGACGAATGCCCGGGCGGTATGCCGTGGTCAGCTGGATCTCGCCATCCGAGCGCTCACCGATTGCTTCGGAGGCGTTCTTGACGAGATTGAGGAAGACCTGCACCAGCTGGTCCCGGTTGGCAAAGACCGGCGGCAGCGAGGGGTCGTAGTTCTCGGTGATGCGGATATTGCGGGCAAAACCCGCCTTGGCGACGGCCTTCACCTGGTCGAGAACCGAGTGGATGTTGATGGACTGGCGATCGACCGGCCGCTCGTCGGAAAAGACCTCCATGCGGTCGACCAGAGAGACGATGCGATCGGTCTCGTCGCAGATCAGGCGGGTCAGGGCCCTGTCTTCGTCGGTCACGGCTGTCTCAAGCAATTGGGCCGCACCCCTGATCCCAGACAAAGGGTTCTTGATTTCGTGCGCCAGCATGGAGGCAAGACCGGTGACCGACCGTGCAGCGGCCCGATGGGTGAGCTGGCGGTCGATCTTGTCGGCCATCGAGCGTTCCTGGAACACGACAACCACATTGCCCGGCTGGCCGAGAACCGGCGCAACGTAGAGATCGACCAGCTTTTCCTGGCCGAGTCGCGGCGACGATAGATCGACACGGTATTCGTTGACCGGAGCGCGACGTTCTCGCACCTGCTCGATCAGCGACAGTAGCGGGCTTCCAAAAGGGATGAAGGTGGAGAGGCGGTAACGCGCCAGATGGGCCGCACTCGCGCCGAAGAAGGCTTCCGCCTCCCAATTGGCAAAGGCGATATGGCCGTTCGCATCCACCATCACCACCGGGTTCTGAATGGCGTTCAGCACGGCCATGGCGAGGCCGTTGCCGCTCGCGTTGTCGTTCGCCGTCATGCGGCCTCCTGTCTGGCGCCGGCGCCGCCGTTGCCCGAGAGCGCGCGCTCCAGAGCCTCGACGACGAAGCCCGTGTCCTTCGATGTCATGATTGCCGCCTTGGCATCGCTCGCGAGTTCCGGAGCGTGGCGGTCGAGATACCAGCCGAGATGCTTGCGGGCGTGCCGAACGCCGACCTCGGCACCGTAATGCTCCAGCATCATGCGGTAATGTTCGATAACAAGTCCGGGAATTTCGGCGGCTTGCGGGCCCGAATGTCCAGCGAGCACGCCGGCATGCCATGGCCTTCCCTGACAACTGCGTCCAACCATCACCGCGTCAGCGCCGGATCGGCGCAGGATCTCATGCGCATCATCGATCGTCTCGACATCGCCATTGGCAATCAGGGGGATGCGGATCGCCTCGCGGACCGCCGATATCGCATCCCAGTCGGCGCGCCCCTCGTAAAACTGCATGCGGGTGCGGCCGTGGATCGTGATCAGTTGAACTCCGGCGGCTTCGGCCCGGGCGGCGATGTCTGGCGCGTTGATCGACGTTTCGTCCCAGCCGAGACGCATCTTGACCGTGACGGGGATCTTCACCGCCTTCACCGTCGCTTCGATCAGGGACAGGGCATGATCCGGCTCGCGCATCAGAGCGGAGCCGGCATAGCCACCAATCACCTTCTTGGCCGGGCAGCCCATGTTGATGTCGATGACGTCCGCACCATTCGCCTCGGCAATGATCGCTGCTTCCGCAAGCCATCTTGCCTCGCGTCCAGCCAGCTGGACCATATGCGGCGTCAGGCCGGCGCCCTTGAGGCGCGACCAGCTCTCGGCGGCGTTGAAGACGAGTTCGCGGCTTGCCACCATTTCGGTCACCACCAGCCCGGCACCGAAGCGAAAGGCCAGCTGGCGGAACGGCAGATCGGTCACGCCAGACATCGGCGCGAGCACCACACGGTTCCGAACCGGAACCGTGCCAATGCTGAAGGGCGTGTCCAACGCAACGGAAATCAAATGATTATCTTTCAGGCAAAGAACGCATTTGCATTATTTTTAGACAGTCGTCACTGGCTTGCCAAGAGGCAAAGCTCACGCATCGATAAAAAATCGTGCAAATGCTGGAAAAGCCGGTGCCGAGCCGATAGAGCACGGTTGCGAAGACAATGTGTCATGGACCAGGCGGGGCGATGGAGCAAGAGCTGAGCGGAACAATCGGGATTGTCGTGGTGGCCGCAGGCCGCGGCGAACGCGCCGGCACATCCGCAGAAGGACCAAAGCAATACCGGAGGATCGGCGGCAAAGCCGTCATCTGGCACACACTCAAGGCCTTCCTCGACTGGCCCGGAAGCGGCCCCACCGTCGTCGTGGTCCACCCCGATGATCATGAACTGCTGCAGGCGGCGATTGCGGATCTACCGCAAAAACAGAAGCTGATTGCAGTCAACGGTGGCGCAACGCGCCAGGCTTCGGTCTTGAATGGTTTGCGCGCCCTGCGCGGCCACCCGATTGACCATGTCATGATCCAGGATGGCGTCAGGCCCTTTGTCGATCGCGGGCTCCTGGAGCGGATTGCAGCGGCACTTACCGGCGGCCAATCCGCCATACTGCCCGCCATTCCAGTCGCCGACACGATCAAACGCGCAGATGCCGCCGGGATCGTCGCGGCCACCGTTTCGCGCAAGGATCTCTTTGCGGCGCAGACCCCACAGAGCTTTCACTACGAAACGATCCTTGCCGCCCACGAGCGAGCCGCAAGCGAACTGGAGGCAGACTTCACCGACGACGCCTCCATCGCAGAATGGGCGGGCATCCCGGTTCATCTGATCGAGGGCTCGATCGACAATGTCAAACTGACCGTGCAAAGGGATATCACCATGGCCGACGAGAAACTTAGAGGCGGCACCCTGCCCGACGTTCGCACCGGCAATGGTTACGACGTGCACCAGCTGGAAGCAGGTGATGGCGTCACGCTCTGCGGTATCTTCATTCCGCACGACCAAAAGCTGAAGGGACATTCGGACGCCGATGTTGCGCTACATGCACTGACGGATGCTTTGCTTGCGACGTGCGGTGCTGGCGATATTGGCGACCATTTCCCACCCTCGGACATGCGGTGGAAGGGCGCGGAATCGCGGATCTTTTTGGAGCATGCCGCCAAGGTCGTCCGCGCTGCGGGCGGCACGATCATGAATGCAGACATTTCGCTTATTGCCGAAGCACCTAAGATCGGGCCGCATCGACAGGCGATGCGGGAGAAGATCTCCGAGATCCTCGGCATCTCGCTTGATCGTTGCTCGGTGAAGGCGACCACGAATGAGACGATCGGCTTCGTTGGCAGACGCGAAGGCATTGCTGCGATCGCGACGGCAACGGTGGTCTATCAGGGAGCCGTGTAATGGGCATTTATCCGGCTGACATCGAGCACCAGGCTGCCGCGATTATCGCGGCTTACCGCGATCTTGGCTGGATGCTCGCGACGGCAGAATCCTGCACGGGTGGGCTGATTGCGGGCGCTCTGACCGAGATCGCCGGTTCGTCGGCCGTCGTCGACCGCGGTTTCGTCACCTATACGAACCAGGCCAAGATGGATCTGATCGGCGTTTCAGCGACGACGCTGGAGGTCTTCGGTGCCGTCTCGAAGGAGACGGCGCTGCAGATGGCGCATGGGGCGCTGATGCGCTCGGATGCGGAGGTCGCTGTGGCCGTGACTGGCATCGCCGGACCGGGCGGTGGATCGGTGGAGAAGCCGGTTGGGCTCGTTCATCTCGCCTTGAAGACCCGCTCAGGTCTCATCGACCACCGGGAGATGCGCTACGGCGAGATCGGCCGTGATCAGGTCCGGCTTGCGACGGTCGAGACAGCGCTTGAGATGCTGACGGCCGCCGTTCAGGCCCCGGCGTAGATCTTGTCGGCGCGCGTCTCGAAGGCTTCCGAGAACATGCGGAAGGCGCGGTCGAACATAGAGCCCATGAGCGCACCGAGGATTCGGTTCTTGAATTCGTAATCGATGTAGAAATGCACGGCACAACCGCCCTCGCCGGCCTCTTCGAAGCGCCAACGGTTATCGAGATACTTGAAGGGACCTTCGATGTATTTGACATCGATCGTCCGGTCTGCGGGCGTTAGCAGAACCTGCGTCGTGAAGGTCTCGCGGATCGCCTTGTAACCCACCGTCATGTCGGCCAGCAGCAACTCCTTGCCCTCGCGCTCGCGGCGAGAACGGATGGTCAGCGCCTCGCAAAGAGGCAGGAATTCGGGATAACGCTCGACGTCTGCGACCAGCGCGTACATACGGTCGGGGGAGTGCTTGACGAGGCGGCGGGTTTCGAACTGAGGCATGATCCGCACTTAATCGCGGATGCCAGCAAGATCAAGCAGCTGCGCCATTTCGCCATAGGATTTCAGGGTTATCACGGGTACGGACGGGCCGTGACGCTCGATCTCCTGGATGATCCTAGGGGAAAATCGGCGTTCGAAGTTCCAGATGTAGGAAAGGAATTCGCGGTCGGGCAAAGGTTCAGGGCAACCTTCGGCCATATCCGGTCTGACTGTACCTTTGTAACGCGCCACTCTTTTCGCAACGTCCAGAAGGCATTTCCACCTGGAAAGGCGCAGCCACACAATAAGATCGGTGCGCGGCAGCCTTATATCAAAGGACGACGAACCACTGCCGTCTATGACCCAGGCCTCGTCGGCAACCAAGGCACTCAAGCGTTCACGCTGCTCTTCTCGGCTCCGCTCCTGCCAACCGGGCAGCCAGCGCACATCCCTGTCCAGCGAAACGTAAGTGAGATTGAGCGAGGATGAGAGGCGCTGGGAATACGTACTCTTTCCGGCGCCTGAGGAGCCTATGACGCAGATGCGGCGAGCGGCACGCAATTGGATAGCGGCATCTTTTCCGAGCGGGATCTCCAACATTCGGAGCAACCGTCAAGCTGCGGCCACGGGCCTGATCTGATCAAGACCCTTCGCGGTTTTGCTTGCCTGAGCAAGGTCGTAGGTCCGCTGAAGATTCAGCCAAAATTCAGGACTTGTCGAGAAATAGCGCGCCAGCCGCAACGCCATCTCCGCCGTTACATGGGCATCGCCCTTGTCCAGCGATTCCAGCGCAGGCAAAGGGATACCGGTCTCCGTAGCCACCGTGTCGCACGCCAACCCGAAGTCCGCGATGAAGTCGTCGAACAAGACGCGACCGGGATGGATGGGCTCTTCAGGCAAATGCAGCATCTCACACCTCAGTGATAGTCACAGACTTCGACGTCGAAAGCATCCCCGTCAACCCAACGGAAACAGATCCGCCACTGATCATTGATGCGGATCGAATACTGGCCTTCCCGGTTGCCCTTCAGCGCTTCCAGTCGATTGCTTGGCGGCACACGCATATCTGCGAGAACGTTAGCCGCATGCAATGCCATCAGCTTTCGTCTTGCACGCTCGACCACGTCTGGCGGGAAACCGCGAACCGCCGACGTTCTGAAAAGTTGTTCCGTCAGTTTGTCCTTGAAATCTCATATCATGATTTCACCCAAACTGACAGAGCCGAGGCCTAGATGCGCACGACTTGAAGCTTCTCCCGCGCCGCCTTCAGCCTTGCGAAGTCATCGCCGGCATGGTGCGAGGAGCGGGTGAGCGGGCTCGACGAGACCATCAGGAAGCCCTTGGTGTAGGCTATGTCCTCGTAGGACTTGAACTCTT
>NZ_QJRY01000019.1 GCF_003205195.1 Peteryoungia wuzhouensis | reverse complement strand
ATGCGAGGCGGATACCTTGTCTTTGAAGAAATAAAAGTTTGCACCTGGCGATACGCCTTGTGCCTGTTCTGCATACATTGTGAAGAGAAGATTGATCTGGAGGCTTCCAGGTATGGGTTTTACCCATGTCCGAGCCCTGTCCTGATGATCCTTGTGAAGGCCTAGCCGGCCGGAACCTGGGGAAGGATGGGAGGTAGGTAGGAAGCTTGTCGCTCTGGATCGTTCATTGTTGGCCCGTCTTCGGATGAGCCTCTGATGGAGCGATCGGATTATCGTTGCCTGACCGCGCGGTACCGGATTTAATCTCGAGAAGCTGGTCTTAAAGATCTGGCACAAGTGAGCTGCTCGGCGTAGCTCCAATAAAGTGACCGGATCGAACACGTCGATGGCATCTGAATGGTCTGGTTGTAAAAGGTAGCCGGACTGGTGAGATGGTAGGATTTAGGCAGTAGGCAATAGGTTTTAGGATCTATTGGCTAATGCCTATTGGCTATTGTCTTTCCTATGGATGAGCATTGGCAATGAGAACGATTAAGTGTCGTAAGGGCATTTGGTGGATGCCTTGGCATGCACAGGCGAAGAAGGACGTGATACGCTGCGAAAAGCCGTGGGGAGCTGCGAATGAGCTTTGATCCATGGATATCCGAATGGGGCAACCCACCTTAAATGCTTGGAGAATCCAAACTGATCGCGAGATCGGCTTGGGTTTCCAAGCATTGTGATAAGGTATCTAACCTTCGAATACATAGGGGTTAGAAGCGAACTCGGGGAACTGAAACATCTAAGTACCCGAAGGAAAGGACATCAACCGAGACTCCGCAAGTAGTGGCGAGCGAACGCGGACCAGGCCAGTGGCAATGTGGAATAAAGTGGAACGCTCTGGAAAGTGCGACCGTAGTGGGTGACAGTCCCGTACGCGTAGAACACACATTGTCCTTGAGTAAGGCGGGACACGTGAAATCCTGTCTGAACATGGGGAGACCACTCTCCAAGCCTAAGTACTCGTGCATGACCGATAGCGAACAAGTACCGTGAGGGAAAGGTGAAAAGCACCCCGACAAGGGGAGTGAAATAGAACCTGAAACCGGATGCCTACAAGCAGTCGGAGGGCGCAAGCCTGACGGCGTACCTTTTGTATAATGGGTCAACGACTTAGTGTAACTAGCAAGCTTAAGCCGGTAGGTGTAGGCGCAGCGAAAGCGAGTGTTAATAGCGCGTTCAGTTAGTTGCATTAGACCCGAAACCGAGTGATCTAGCCATGAGCAGGTTGAAGGTTGGGTAACACCAACTGGAGGACCGAACCCGCATCTGTTGCAATAGATTGGGATGACTTGTGGCTAGGGGTGAAAGGCCAATCAAACTCGGAAATAGCTGGTTCTCCGCGAAAACTATTTAGGTAGTGCGTCGATCGAATACCTCAGGGGGTAGAGCACTGGATGGGCTATGGGGACTCACCGTCTTACTGATCCTAACCAAACTCCGAATACCTGAGAGTACTAATCGGCAGACACACGGCGGGTGCTAACGTCCGTCGTGAAGAGGGCAACAACCCTGACCTCCAGCTAAGGTCCCCAAGTCATGGCTAAGTGGGAAAGGATGTGAGGATCCCAAAACAACCAGGATGTTGGCTTAGAAGCAGCCATCATTTAAAGAAAGCGTAACAGCTCACTGGTCTAAATAAGGGTCTTTGCGCCGAAAATGTAACGGGGCTAAAGCCATGCACCGAAGCTGAGGATGTATCGCAAGATACGTGGTAGCGGAGCGTTCCGTAAGCCTGTGAAGGGGTACCTGTGAGGGGCCCTGGAGGTATCGGAAGTGCGAATGTTGACATGAGTAACGATAAAGGGGGTGAGAGACCCCCTCGCCGAAAGACCAAGGGTTCCTGCTTAAAGTTAATCTGAGCAGGGTTAGCCGGCCCCTAAGGCGAGGCAGAAATGCGTAGTCGATGGGAACCACGTTAATATTCGTGGGCCTGGTGGTAGTGACGGATCACACAAATCGTACAGTCTTATTGGATTGATTGTGCGGTGGAGTGGTTCCAGGAAATAGCTCCACCCTATAGACCGTACCCGAAACCGACACAGGTGGTCAGGTAGAGTATACCAAGGCGCTTGAGAGAACTATGTTGAAGGAACTCGGCAAATTGCACGCGTAACTTCGGAAGAAGCGTGACCCCTTTATACGCAAGTATGATGGGGTGGCACAGACCAGGGGGTAGCGACTGTTTATCAAAAACACAGGGCTCTGCGAAGTCGCAAGACGACGTATAGGGTCTGACGCCTGCCCGGTGCTGGAAGGTTAAGAGGAGAGGTGCAAGCTTTGAATCGAAGCCCCAGTAAACGGCGGCCGTAACTATAACGGTCCTAAGGTAGCGAAATTCCTTGTCGGGTAAGTTCCGACCTGCACGAATGGCGTAACGACTTCCCCGCTGTCTCCAACATAGACTCAGTGAAATTGAATTCCCCGTGAAGATGCGGGGTTCCTGCGGTCAGACGGAAAGACCCCGTGCACCTTTACTATAGCTTTACACTGGCATTCGTGTCGGCATGTGTAGGATAGGTGGTAGGCTTTGAAGCAGGGACGCCAGTTTCTGTGGAGCCATCCTTGAAATACCACCCTTATCGTCATGGATGTCTAACCGCGGTCCGTCATCCGGATCCGGGACAGTGTATGGTGGGTAGTTTGACTGGGGCGGTCGCCTCCGAAAGAGTAACGGAGGCGCGCGATGGTGGGCTCAGACCGGTCGGAAATCGGTCGTCGAGTGCAATGGCATAAGCCCGCCTGACTGCGAGACTGACAAGTCGAGCAGAGACGAAAGTCGGTCATAGTGATCCGGTGGTCCCGTGTGGAAGGGCCATCGCTCAACGGATAAAAGGTACGCCGGGGATAACAGGCTGATGACCCCCAAGAGTCCATATCGACGGGGTTGTTTGGCACCTCGATGTCGGCTCATCGCATCCTGGGGCTGGAGCAGGTCCCAAGGGTTTGGCTGTTCGCCAATTAAAGCGGTACGTGAGCTGGGTTCAGAACGTCGTGAGACAGTTCGGTCCCTATCTGCCGTGGGTGTAGGAATATTGACAGGATCTGTCCCTAGTACGAGAGGACCGGGATGGACATATCTCTGGTGGACCTGTTGTCGTGCCAACGGCATAGCAGGGTAGCTATATATGGAAGGGATAACCGCTGAAGGCATCTAAGCGGGAAACCCACCTGAAAACGAGTATTCCCTATCAGGGCCGTGGAAGACGACCACGTTGATAGGACGGGTGTGGAAGCTCAGTAATGAGTGAAGCTTACCGTTACTAATAGCCCGATTGGCTTGATCGTTCTCATTGCTTGTGCTCATCTCGCGGCGAATGCAACGCATTCGTCCGCTGTGAGCAGCCAGTAGGAATTAGGCAGTAGGCAATAGCCTCATGCCAATTCCACGACGTGTTAAAAAAACTATTGGCTACTGCCTATTGGCTAAGTCCTAGTTACCAGCTTCTCAACAACATTGCCCTTAGCCGACCTGGTGGTCATGGCGGGGTGGCTGCACCCGTTCCCATTCCGAACACGGCCGTGAAACGCCCCAGCGCCAATGGTACTTCGTCTCAAGACGCGGGAGAGTAGGTCGCTGCCAGGTCTGCTAAAGGCAATGTTGTCGGGTTTTGCGAACGCAAAGCCACAATCTTCTCGTCACTCAGTCGGCCCTGCCGAAATCTTAGGGCCGCTAATCAAGCGGCCCTTTTGCTGTTTGGAATGCAGATAACTCCTACGGTATTTTGCCTGCGGCAAAAACCGGATTGAGACGCAAACTCAAGAGTTTGCTCTGTCGGTATTTGCTAAAGCAAATACCTGGTAACGCGGGGTGGAGCAGCCCGGTAGCTCGTCAGGCTCATAACCTGAAGGCCGCAGGTTCAAATCCTGCCCCCGCAACCA
>NZ_QJRY01000018.1 GCF_003205195.1 Peteryoungia wuzhouensis | reverse complement strand
CCGATGGCGACAACGACAGCATCAACGGCACACTCACCATCAATGTCGATGACGACATGCCGAAGGTCCTGGACGTTGCTCCCATCGAGCATGTGGCGACCGAACTGGTGTCCGTCTCCGGCACGCTGTCGACCCAGGTCGGCTTCGGCGCGGATGGTTTGGGCAAATACACCGTCGAGAAGGACAATCTGTCTTCGTCTCTGACATCGCTCAAGTCGAACGGCTCGAGCCTCACCTTCAGCGTGGTCGGCGATACGCTCTATGCCAAGGTCGGCAATGACACGATCTTCACCTTCACGGTGAATCCGCAGACCGGTGCCTACAGCTTCGTCCAGACGGGTCCGCTTGACCATGTCGGACAGGTTCCGAGCGTCGGCCAGTATATCTCCGTGCCGGAAGTAAACGGTCCGAAGATCCATTTCGTTGGTGATCTCACCAATGGCGACGATATCATCCGGATCACGAATTCGGATAACGGTCCTGTCACCTGGGGTGTCGATACCGACAAAAACGGTTCGGCTGATTACACACTGACCATTCCCGCCCACACGACTTTCTACCTGAATGTCGGCAATCTGCCTGACAACACCAAGGTCGAACTCCTGGGTGCGGGGAATGGCAGCGTCAAGACGGTCGTCAATCCGGGCCATGGCCACTTCACCGGCGTGCCGGTGGATGGACTCACGCTCGATCTCTCGACGGCGGTGACCATCGAAGACGCCGATGGCGACAAGGTTGCGCTTTCCGGCCAGTTGAATATCAAGGTCACGGATTCCGTTCCGTCCTTCGTCGGACAGGCCCTCATCCAGGTCTCTGAAGATGGCGACAAGAGCGAAGCTGGCTCCACCGGAGTCAACTGGGGTGCCGACAACGGCGCCAACCGCTCGCTCGCTCTGGGCTCTGGTATCGTCGTCAAGGATCAGGACGGGGTTACCGTCGAGCTGAAGTCCAACACCCAGGCGGTCAACATCGCCCTGGTGGGTGCGGTGCTGGTCGGCTACCTCGGCAATACCGCGCCGACCGTCGCTAACCTCGCCTCCAACAGCAATGTGGTGTTCACCGCGTCGGTCGACAAGACCACCGGCGAATACGCATTCGACCTGAAGCAGCCGCTCGACCATACGTCGCCCACGGGCGGCAAGCAGTATCTCGACCTGTCCTTCGAGGTCACCGCCAAGGATGGTGACAACGATACGGCAACCGGCACGGTCACCGTGCGCGTGGATGCCGCTGGTACGATCGGCTCGATCAACTACGGCAACCTCGACACCGGTGTCTTCGTCAACCTGAGCGAGGCTTCGGTCACCCGTGACGGTCAGACCGTGGCAAAAGACACGGCGACCGATCGCACCGGCGCTCACGTCGTCGGCGTCGACGGCATGGCAGGCGTCAACGATGCCTATGGCAGCAAGTCTGCCGACATCCTGGTCGGCGGCGCGGAAGCCAACGTCCTCAAGGGCAATGAGGGTGACGATGTCCTCACCGGCAACGATGGCGGTGACACGCTCGTCGGTGGCAAGGGCAGTGACCGTCTCGAAGGCGGCGCAGGCGATGATACGCTGGTGGTTTCGGCGGATATCGACAATGCCGGCGCCTTTGGCCCGCGCCAGGTTACACTCGGCGATGGCTCGACGCGTTCCGTCTCCCTTGCCGGCCTGTCCGGTGAAGGTGATACGCTGATCGGTGGCAGTGACTTTGATACCGTCAAGTTCGAAGCTGCGGCCGGTGCATCCGGCTTTGTCTTCGACCGTGCGAACTCGTCGCTCGGACTTTCCGGTGTCGAACGTTTCGAAGGCACGGACGGCGATGACGTCATTCTGCTTCCGAAGTCCTACACCACTTCCGACTCGGTTCTGATCGAAATCGATGGCGGCAAGGGCAATGACACGCTTCAGGGCTCCGACATCCAGGGCGACAAGATCACCGGCGGTGAAGGTAACGACCTGATTTCCGGTCTCGGCGGCGATGACGAACTGTTCGGCGGCAAGGGCTCGGACGAAATCTGGGGCGGCGCCGGCAAGGACACCATCGAAGGTGGTGACGATGCCGACAAGCTCTACGGCAATGATGGCGAAGACATTCTGCGCGGCGGTGCTGGCGATGACATCATCGATGGCGGTGCCGGTGCGGACCGGATTACGGGTGACGGCGGTGCCGATACCCTGATCGGTGGCGGCGGCGATGATCAGTTCTTCATCGGCGGCGGCAGCGACACCGTTTACGGCAACGCAACCGATCTTTCGGTCGACAGCAACCGCCTGGCGACGCTGGGTGAAAGCGACGAGGTCGTTGTCTACGGTAACCAGAACGACTACGCGGTTACCCGCAACAGCGATGGCTCCTGGACGATCACCAGCGCTGGCGAAACCGATGCATTGTATGGTGTCGAGCACATCAACTTCAACGGCGGTGCCGTTGAGTTGGACCTCACCGCAAATGTTCTCGTGTTCAACGCTGCCAATCAGCTTGTCGGTACATTCTCGACGATCCAGGCTGGCGTCTCTTTCGCCGATGCTGGTTTCACGGTCGAAGTGCACGAGGGGACCTACAACGAAGCCGTGGTCATCGGTGAAGGCATCACGCTGAAGGGCGTGGGCAACGTCGTGATCGACGGTGGCGAGGCGGGTCCTGCCATTACCGTCAATGGTGGTGGCGCCGGGCAATCCCTGCTCATCGACGGCATCGATCTGAAGGGTTCGTCCTCGTCTGTCATTCTCGTCGACAAGACGGCGGATTTTGATGCTGTCACCCTCAAGAATGGTGACGTGACGGGTGGCGATTACCACGGCCTCTTCGTCGAGAACGCCACAAAGGTGGAAGGTATCGTCGTCGAGAAGGTTAACTTCTCCGGCAATGCTACCGTCGACTCTGGTGCTGGCGAAGGCCCGGTCACGATCTATCTCTACAATGGTAACGTCACGTTCAAGGATGTCGATGTCAGCAATCCGGGTGCGGCTGCCGAAAACGGCATCCAGCTGCGCGGAGTCGACGCGCCCTTCCAGCCGATGGGTACCGTCGTCTTCGACAATGTCGATGTCACCGGCACCTATGGCAAGGTTGGCGTAGCGATCTACAACTACACCAATGTTGACGGACTGCAGATCGTCAATGGCGGTCTCGACGTGAACGTCAACGCCAATTGGCATGGTCTCAACATCGACAACGTCGGCGGAACCGTCGATCTGTCGGGCGTGCCGCTGACGGTCGTCAACAACTTCCCGGCGCCCTATAACGACATCGCGATCCAGGGTACCTCCGGCAACGAGACCTTCACTGGCGACGACAGCGACGATCTGCTGATCGGCAATGGCGGCGGCGACCTGCTGAAGGGCGGCGCCGGCAACGATGCCTTCCTGCTGGCAGGTGATGTTACCGCCTCTGGAACGCGCAATATCGAGCTCGGTGACGGCACACTTCGTGCGGTTTCCGTCGCGGGCCTCGCCGGCACGGCAGATGTCGTTCAGGGTGGCATTGGGGCCGATGTCATCGTTCTCAACAACGGTGCGACACCTGGTTACGTGCACGATACCTACTCGGCGCCAAGCTATATGAGCGGTATTGAATCGATCAACGGTACGGCGGGCAAGGACGTGATCCTCGTCGATGACGCCTATCTCAGCGATGCCGTGGGTGGCGGGATTGCCATCTCCGGTAATGCGGGTGATGACGTGCTCGGCGGCGGTGCAGGCTCTGATACGATCACGGGCGGCGCTGACAACGACCTGATTTCCGGTCTTGGCGGCAAAGACATACTGCAGGGCGGCACAGGTAACGACGAGATCTGGGGTGGTACTGGCGACGACACGATCGATGGCGGCGCAGACAACGACACATTGTATGGCAATGCCGGCGACGACGTCATCACTGGTGGCGACGGCAACGACAAGATCATCCACAACGTTGGCGATGGCAACGACACCGTCGATGGCGGCACCGAAACCGGTTTGTCCAACCCGGATTATGACATCCTCACGATCAATGGCGACGGTGTCGCTCGCAACTTCACACTGGGTCTCGCCACCGGTGGCACCGAGATCACGCCGGCTGACGACCAAGCCGATATCCTTGTTACCTATGACGGTGCCAATGCCGGTTCCGTTCGGGCCGACGAAATCGAGCGTGTGACCTTCAACCTCGGCTCCGGTGGTGACACGGTCACCCTGAACAGCGTGTCCGGGTCGGCGATCCAGCCGACGACCATTGTCATCAATGGCGGTGTCGGCAACGACACCATCGACCTGACAAACTTCGCCGGAAGCAAGGCCGAGATCGTCGACAACGGCGGGACCGCAGACAAGGTGAAGCTTGCAGGACTGTGGACCGACTACGTCTTTACCCAGTATCAGGACGTCTTCACGATCTCCAAGAACGGTGCGCCGATCGCCACCGTCAAGGGTATCGAATTCGTCCAGTTCACCGGAACAGAAGGCAAGCCCGGCTACACCATGTCCATCGACAAGGTTGTCAATCTGGCACCGAATGGTGTCGAAGACCCGGGTTCGGTCATCGAAGCGGGTGGGGTCAACAACGGCACCGCCGGCACGAGTGAAGCGACCGGCAATGTTCTGGCCAATGACAGAGACGGCAACTTTGACACGAACTCCCACATCGTTGACAAGCTTTCCGTGACCAAGGTTGGCAATACGGTCATCGATGCAGATGGCGAGAAGATCACCGGCACCTATGGTGACCTCGTCATCAAGTCTGACGGCTCGTATGTCTACACTCTGGACAACGACCGTGCGGCAACGCAGGGCCTGAAGGGTGGCGAGGTGAAGGTCGAGACCTTCTCCTACACACTGGCCGACAACCAGAACCAGCCGGGAACGGGATCGCTGAAGATCCAGGTGACCGGTGCCAACGACGCGCCGGTCGCGGCGGACGACACCTACAGCACGCAGGAGGATACCCCGCTGCAGGTGCCGTTCACCAACGGTGTGTTGCTCAACGATATGGATGTGGATGGTGACGCAATCAATGCGATGCTCGAAACCAACCCCGCCCACGGTACCTTGTCGTTCACCGGCGCCGGTACGTTCCTTTATACGCCGGACGCCAACTACAACGGGCCCGATAGCTTCACGTACAAGGTATACGACGCGAACGGAGAGTTCTCCAATACCGCTACGGTGACGATCAACGT
>NZ_QJRY01000017.1 GCF_003205195.1 Peteryoungia wuzhouensis | reverse complement strand
AGGCTGGCTGAGCTTTGACCTGTTGACCTGAGCCATGAAAATTGGAGTGAGAACGGGGCACAGGTCATGATCTCAATTCTTCCGGCGAATAATCCGTGCATCCAGTGGCGGTTTTTGTGGTCAGCTATTCAGTCAAAACTTTGCCTGGGTTCAGCGTATTCGTCGGATCAAGGCTCCATTTCAACTGCCTCATCAACATCCACTTGCCATGATTAATTTGTGCAATCAAAGTTTGCGCCCTCTTGCTGCCGATGCCATGTTCGGCGGAAAAGGTGCCGCCTAGGGCATTCAGTCCGGTATAGAATATCTCTTCAATCGCCCTGATTTTCTCGCCGTCCATTGCATCATGAGCAGTATTTAAGACAACATGCAGATTGCCGTCCCCAAGATGCCCGAAGACGTAAGGGCTCAGTTCCGGGTCGAGCGTCTTCAGCTTCGCCATGCACCGGTCGAGATAGGCTTCCACTTCGGAAAGCGGTACCGACACGTCATATGACGGTGCGCCAGGATATTTGCGGTAGATCAGGTCCGTGTCTTCTCGCAGAGCCCAGATGGCCTTCTCCTGCGCCTTTGATGAGGCGATGACGGCGGAGATATCGGGGTAGTCCGTGGCGACGTCCTCGTAGATGTTTTCAATCTCGCTCTGAACATCTGCGTCGTCGTTTCCGCCAATGCAGAGCAAAAGATTGATGGGGTGGTCTGCCCGATAGTCGGCGGCTGACCAGTTGTGATGGGTCGATGTCAGGTAAAAATAATGCGGCCAGATCGCTTCTGCCGCGCGAAGCTGACCATGCCGCGCCTTCAGGCCGCGCTGCATGGCGCTCAGGGCTGCTTGGGTCGAGGGCAGGCCGAACAGCGTGGTGGCGGTGAAAGAGGGCCGAGGTTCGAGCTTGATGGCAATCCTGGTGATGATGCCGAGTGTCCCTTCGCTGCCGATGAACAGGTGTGAGAGGTCATAGCCCGCAGTGTTTTTCACCACGCGCGTCAGATCGGAATAGATCGACCCATCCGCGAGAACCGCTTCTAGTCCGAGGATACGATGGCGCATCACGCCGTATCGGAATGCGGCAATTCCGCCGGCATTGGTGGATGCCATGCCGCCGATCGTTGCCGAGCCCCGGGAGGGCAGATCGATACCGGGTTCGAGCCCATACTCGCCCGCTGCCTCCTGAAGCGCCTGAAGCGTGACCCCGGCCTCGACAATGGCGACATTTTCGACGGGCGATAGAAACGTGATACGGTTGAGACGGGCGGTGGAAATGATGATTTCGCCGGGTCGCGAAATGCCGCCGCCGACAAGACCGGTTCGCCCGCCATGCGTCACGATGGCGACACTGCTTGCATGGCAACACCGGACGACGGCGGCCAGCTCCTCCGTGCTGCCCGGCAGGACGACGATGCCGGCGCCGAGGTTTTCAGGCAAAATGCCGTAGTCGATTGCCGATACGGCATCGTTTTCTTTCACATAATCGCGTCCGACAATCGTCGCGATCTCGGCCTTGAAGCCGGAGGTCAGGCAGGACATGTGTTTTCCTTGGGTGAGAAGCGGTGCGCTCGTTCGAGACGGGCGGGTCAACGTGGCTCGTGGCGCATCAGGTGGCCTTCAAGCAGCCGGATCATCATCACCAGTACCAGATTGATTATGAGGTAGATGATACCTGCCAGCGTGAAGACCTCGAAGATTGCGAAAGTCTGGCTCATCAGGCGTTTGGCATAGCCGGTGATCTCCAGAACCGTGATCGTGGACGCAAGGCTCGTGCCCTTGACGACGAGGATCAACTCATTGCCATAGGCAGGCAGCGCCTGGCGGATGGCCAACGGAAACTCGATCCGGCGAAAACAGGTGAAGCGTGACATGCCGGATGCTTTCGCCGCTTCCTTGAGTCCAGATGGGATCGACAGCAGGCCGCCGCGCAGGATTTCTGACGTATAGGCGGCGGTGTTCAACGCAATCGCCATGACGGCACAGCGTGTTCCGTCGCTGACGAGCCACCATGTCACGGCGTTCCCCTTGATGAACGGGATTTGCGCCAGCCCGTAATAGAACAGGAAGAGTTGCACGAGGAGCGGCGTACCTCTGAAGACCATGCTGTAATATTTGGCGATGTTTGCAAGAAAACGCTGCTCGGACATCCGCACCACGGCGAGCGCGAGCCCAAGATGAAAGCCGATTGCGACCGACAAAATGGTCAGGATCAGAGTTTTGGACAGCCCTTGCAAAAGAACGGGGATCGACGTCGACAGAAAATCCATATCCATGGCATCAGCTCCTTGATCTTAGCCTGACAAGACGCTCGACGCGATCGAAGCCGGCCTGGCTTATGATCGTGATGATGAAGTAGACGATGGCGGCGATCAGGAAGAAGATCAGCGGATTGCGGGTGCTTCCGGCCCCCACGCTTGCCGTGCGCATCAGTTCCTGCAAGCCGACGACGGAGACGAGCGCCGTGTCCTTGATCGTCGCTTGCCAGACATTGTTCATGCCGGGGAGCGCGATGCGCAGCATTTGTGGGAAGATGATCCGGCGAAAAATCCGATAGCGAGAAAGACCCAGCGCGCGTGCGGCCTCGATATGGCCGGTCGGGATGGAGGCCAACGCGCCGCGGATGACTTCGGTGGAATAGGCCCCGGAGATTGCACCGACGGCAATGACGGCAATGATGAAAGCGTAGCCATTATCGGCGAGAGCGGCGTAGCCGAAGGCTGTGGCGACCTTGGTGACGAATTCGACCGAGGAAAAGAACAGAAGATAGATGATCAGCAGTTCGGGTACGCCGCGGATCAGGGACGTGTAGGCGGTTACTGCGATGGTCAGCGGAAAGATCCTGGCCCATTTGACGAGGCCGAAAAGCATGCCGATGATCGCGCCAAGGACGATACTGGTGAGACCGACGGCGATGGTGATCGCGGTGCCGCGCAGGATCGCGCCGATCCATCCACCTTCCCAGACAAGTATCAGACTGTTTTCCATGCGCTGCGCCTCGGCAATTGGCTTCATTCATGACTTGGATCCTGGTGTCTCTACCATCCGGATCAGTCGCGACAGTTCATCGGGTAGGGACGCCCCGCACGTCTGCACGTGCGGGGCGGCGTTATCAGTTGCAGGGACGCGAAATGTCCATCTTGAACCATTTCTGGCTGGCTTTACCGATCGAGCCATCGGCGACGAGTGTGCAGAGCGCCTCGTCGATCTTGGCTTTCAGTTCGGGATTGTCCTTGGAAATGCCGACGCCGATACCCTCACCGAGGGTGGAGTCGAACTTGCTCTGAACCTTCACATCCACGAACTGGAAATCCTTGCCGTCCGGCTTGGACAGGAAGTCCTGCAAGGCAGACGCATCGGCGAAGGCCGCGTCGATACGACCGCTCGTGAGGTCGATCTGCATGTTTTCCAGCGTGTCATAGGTCTTCAGATTGGCGGACGGAATGCGCTTCTCGACGAAGTGGGCATGCGTCGTACCGGTCTGCACGCCGATGGACTTGCCTTCGAGGCCCTTCAGCAGCGCATCGATATCCTTGATGCCGGCCAGATCGGAGCTTTTCGGCACCACGAACATGTTTGCGAGTTCGGCATAGCCGACCGAGAAATCGATTTCCTTCTTGCGATCCTGCGTGATCGACATGCCGGAGATGATGACGTCGAAACGATTGGCTTTTAGCGCCGGGATCAGGCCGTCAAAGGCTTGAACGACGAATTTGCATTTCATCGCAAGCTTTTCACAGAGCAGATTGCCGACATCGGCATCGAAGCCCGTGACGTTGCCGGCTGCATCGGCCATGCTCCATGGCGGATAGGCGCCTTCGGTGCCGATGGAGAGCTGGCCCTCTGCGGCCTGAACCGTGCTTGCGCCAGCAAGGAGCAGAGCGAGTGACAGAGCTTTGAAATTCATGTCGATATTCCCCTTTTGTGGATATTGTCATCGATCGTGTTTCTTCAGCGGACGCGTCATCGGGTGCGAGACAGGAACTGGCGAAGCCGTTCGGATCTCGGTGCATTGAACATGTCTACCGGAGCACCCTCTTCCTCCACTTTTCCTTGATGGAGGAAGAGAATCTTGTGTGAGACCTCACGCGCGAACTGCATTTCGTGAGTCACGAGGATCATCGTGTTGCCTTCTTCGGCCAGTTGCCGGATGACCCGCAGAACCTCGCCGACGAGTTCCGGGTCGAGCGCCGATGTCGGCTCATCGAGAAGAATGAGCTTCGGGCGCATGGCAAGCGTGCGGGCGATGGCGGCGCGCTGCTGCTGCCCGCCGGAGAGTTGACCCGGATAATGCGCATGCTTGTCCGAAAGGCCGACTTTCCTCAGTAGCGCATGCGCATGGTCGATGGCCTCGGCCTTGTGCTCCTTCAGCACCTGTACCGGCGCTTCGATGATGTTCTCCAGCACGGTCATGTGCGGCCAGAGATTGAAGTTCTGGAACACCATTCCGACGCGGGAGCGCATCCGCTCGACTTGTCGGCGATCGGCAGGGGTTGCGCGCCCATTGGCGGCGCGCTTCATCTGGATTTCTTCGCCATCGATGACGATCTGGCCCTGATCCGGCTGCTCCAGCAGATTGATGCAGCGCAGAAAGGTGCTTTTGCCTGAACCCGACGAGCCGATCATTGACACCACTTCACCCCGTTTTGCCAAGACATCGACGCCGTTCAGCACGCTCAAGGGCCCGAAGCGCTTGTGAATGCCATGAACTGCGACAGCGGGCTTTTCGGCCGTTTTCGGCTTGTCGTGATGCGGATTGGCGAGCACCGTGACCGATGCGGCAGCTGGAACGACCTTCTCGACACCAGCCCCACCGAGCGTCTTCAATTGTGCGAAGGCACGGTCGAAGTGGCGCAGCGATGTGGAAAGGCAGGCTTTGCGCCAGTCGGCATCGTCGGGAATGAAGGCGGTGCGGATCTGATTTTTGATGCTCTCGCCAAGCGGCGTATCCAACTTGCCATAGAGATGCAGCCAGTTATCCGCCTTGACCGCGTTCGATACGGTTTCGCCTTCCAGCGTGCCGCATTCGATGACGAGTGGCAGAACACGCGCCGCTGGCATGGCCTGACGAATAGCGGCCGAGACATAGCCGGTCGCCGTCGCAGCAATGCCGCTGCCTGTTGCGGCATGTCTTCCCGTCATCACCACCGAAAGGGCGGGGCCGAACATCTCCCGCCCCCAGTCCAGACCGGAATGCTCGCTTTCGGCAACGGAAAGAAGCGCGGGATAGGCGTAGGGGCCGGCACCCGTGTGGAGATCGAATACGATAACGTCCTTGAGGTGACGGGCAAATGTCGACAGGATTTCGAGGAGAGTCAGGTTCGACCAGACTGGGCTGTCGCCGCCATAGAACAGGCCATCAGGATACTCGTATTGGCCGGCCTCTATGATGGGTGCAAGGCCCTGATAGCCGCCGGCTTTCGCTTTGGCCGCTTCGTAGGCTGCGTCCATCTGATCGCGCTCGGGGCCATCCCAGGAGGGACAGAGCAGAAGCGGGTGCAGGTCACAATAGCGCTCATTCTTCGGCGGCATATTGTTCCAGTCGATGAAATTGCGGTTGAGATCGACATTGTCTTCGTTTACCCGGCGCGACCAGGCAGTGCCCCAGGGATTGATCAGATGGATGGCGAGAACAGCAGTGTCGTCCGGCAGGTGCCAGGGGGAGTTCTGTGAGAACCACGCGGTCTGGCAAGCGGAACCGAAGGGGCCCTCGACCCCATGGGTGCCGGAAATCAGCACCATCAGCTTTGCCGCATCTCTCCGTCCAAGATAGGCAACATCGGTTGCGAGCGGCTCACCGGACGGACCGCGCAGAGGATGCGGATATTCTGACAGACTGGCGCCAGCGGTGCGGGCGGCCGCGATAAAACGCGCGCGCAAGGCCGAAAAGTCCCCGGCGAAAAGGCCAGACTGCGGTGAAGATGCCATGCGACAAAGCTCCCGGTTCTTCTGATCGTGATGCGCTTTCGCGCGCAGTTCGTTCCCGCGGGTCGTTGCCCGCTTTTTGTTTTTTTGTTGCCGCGCTGGCGTCCTTATCTGGCGATAAGCATGTGCAGCGCGGCAATGAAGCGGTCGTTTTCCGCCGGTGTTCCGATCGTCATGCGGATGAAGGTCTCATAACCCTTCTCCTTCCATGGCTTGACGATGATGCCGTGCGATAGCAGGTGACCGAATGCCTTTTGGCTATCGAGGCCGACATCGATGAAGAGAAAATTCGTTTGCGATTTTGCAGCCCGCAATCCCATCGATACCAGTGCTTCTGCTACCCGGGCGCGTTCGCCCGTCATCGATGCGACGGATGACTTCATCCACGCATCGTCATCGAGTGCGGCAACGGCAGCGATCTGTGCCACGCTGTTGACGTTGAAGGGCGTCTTCGAAGAGCTGACGGCGCGGGCAAGACGGTCATCGGAGAAAACCGCATAGCCAACCCGAAGTCCTGCAAGTCCGTAGGCCTTCGAAAAGGTGCGCAGCACCACATAATTCAATCCTGAACCGGAAAGGAGCTCCAGACCGTCTGGGGTCTCGTCGTCGGCATATTCGAAATAGGCTTCGTCCAGAACGAGAAGTGTTTGGTGAGAAACTGCCGCGAGAATTTGTTCGAGGCTGGCTGTGTTGAGGGCAGGGCCAACCGGGTTCGACGGTGAGGAGAGGAAGAAGATTGCCGGCGCCTTTGAAAGAGCAGCGACAATTGCCGGCACATCGAAGTCGAGATCCGCGCGCATCGGCACCTTGTCGACTGTCGCGCCATTTGCCAACGCTTCGATCTCGTGCAGACCGAAGCCGGGTGAGACCGTGGCGACCGGTGCGCCAGGACAGAGTACCGCGCGACATATGGCTGCGATCATGTCCTCCGAGCCGTTGCCGATGACGATCCGATCACTTGCAACGCCAACCTTCGTGCTCAGAGCGCCGCGCAAGGTCGTGCAGGCTGGATCGGAGTAACGCGACGGATTCACGCCTGCCAGCGCTGCCATCACCTTGGGGGAACAGCCATCCGGGTTTTCATTGCTGGCAAGCGCTGCGATATCGTCGCGACCGCTGAGCTTGCGTGCGGCAGCAATGTTCATTCCGGCATTGTAGGGCGGCAGAGCCGCTACATGCGGATTGAGCGTGATATCTTTTCGCGGCATATCCATTTCGGTATCCCTAAAGTGTGTGCTCGGCTATGCCGGTGGCTCGGGTCAAAGGTCGAGAACGACTGAGGATTTCGGCTTGGTGCAGCACAGGAGCACCCGTCCTTGCGGCACCTCATCGAGCGGCTCTTCGAAGTAGTCGACCTCTCCGGAGACAAAGCCCTGTTCACAGGTGCCGCAAATCCCGGCGCGGCAGGAAAATTCTGGCTCGATGCCATTGGCTTCGAGACAGTCGAGAAGCGAGCTGCAAGATTCTGTCCAGGCCAGTTCCCGTCCGGACTTTTGCAACACGATCCGCATGCCATCATTGCTGACAGTCGCGGTTGCGCCGGTCCCATCGCCTGCATTCGGCGCAGTCGGCTTGGCAGTTTGCAGCTCCGGCTCGGACAGCAGGCTGGCCGGACCGAAGAATTCATAGGCAATCCGCTCCTTGCGCACGCCAAGGCAGGTCAGAATGCCGAAGAGCGCCTTCATGAAGGGTGGCGGACCACACATGTAAAACTCGTAGTCATCGAGCGGCAGCAACTTTTGCAGCACCTCGCGGCCGAGAAAGCCGGTCGAATGGCAGCGACCCGCCTGCATGTCGTCGTCCCCGGCAAAACGATGGCAGAAATGCACCGTGATGCCGCTGCGAGCCGCTGCGAGCCCTTCCACCTCATTGCGCAGGGCATGGACTGCCATGCTGTCACAGGCATGAATGAACCAGACGGGCCGATCCGTTTCATGCGCAAGCACATGAAGCATGGAGACGGTGGGCGTCAGGCCAACGCCGCCGGACAGGAGCACGACAGGCCGTGTGCTTTCCGTATCGAGTCTGAAGGCGCCGCGCGGCGTGTCGATGTCCAGCACCATGCCGGGTTCGACTGCATCATGCAGCCAGCAGGAACCAAAGCCCTGCGGCAGCTGAGCGGACGGCGCGGCCTCACGTTTCACGCTGATGCGATAAATCCCGCTTTCTCTGGGCGATGACGAGACCGTATAGTTTCGGAGCACATGGCCATCCGCGCCATCCGGAATGCGGATGGTGAGGAACTGCCCTGCTTCAAAGGATCGCCAATGGTCCTTGTTGCGGGGCGCCAGCGTGAAGGAGGTAATCGTCTCGCTTTCGCGGGTCTTGGCGATCACTTCGAACGGTTGGAAGCGTGAGGATGCGGGCTGTTGCATTCCGCGCAATCCTATTCCGCAGCCTGGTTGGCCGTCTGGCTTGCCGCTTCTTCGGCGATGAGCTGCGCCAGCTTGCGGCGGAAACGCAAGGGGCCGACATCGATCTTGAGATCGAGATTGGGCGTCTGCTTGTTGGCCATGCCGTGTTGAACAGCTTCGAGAACAATCCTGTCTTCCTCGAAAGCGCCGCGCACGGATTTGGCGAAGCTTGCGGACACCGCCGGGTCGTCAGGCGCGAAGTTGCGCATCTGGAACCAATAATACTTCGTCCTGTTCTCATCGACCGGCGTCATGAAGTTGTAGCTGTCCATCAGGAAGGTGTTGTCGGGCAGGGGCTTGCCTTCGCCGCCGGTGAAGGCCGGGGCGAAGATCGCCTTGATGATCGCATTGCTTGGATAGCGCACTTCGTAATGCTGCTTACGGTCGGTATTGCCTTCGAATTGCAGGAAGGGCGCATAGAATGGTGCGGGCTCGGAATCGATCATCCAGCGCCAGACGGTCACACCATCCTCCTTGACGGTCGTTTCAAGCGGCGTTTCCTCGCAAGCCGAGCTGGCGAAGGATGACTGATGAACCCATGCGACGTGCGACGGGTCGAGCAGATTGTCCGTCATGTAAAGATAGTTGCAGTTCAGCATCATCGACTCGCCACGATTGATGCCCCAGGCTGGATCGCCGAAATGCTCGACTTCGAAAATCTCGTCCGGATTGGCTTTTTCCGCACCGCCCATCCAGATCCACAAAAGACCGTAGCGCTCGTGGACCGGATAGGAACGAACCTTGGCGACATGCGGAATACGCTCTGCACCGGGCACGCGGGTGCAGGCGCCCGAACAGTCAAATGTCAAGCCATGATAGCCGCATTCCACATCGTCGCCCTTGATGCGGCCCATGGAAAGCGGCAGCTTTCTATGGGGACAGGCATCTTCGAGTGCGGCGGCCTGGCCGTCCTGTTTGCGGTAAAGAACGATGTTCTCACCCAGGATAGTCACGGGCTTCAGCTCCCTCCCGACCTCATGATCCCAGGCGGCAACATACCAAGTGTTCTTGAGAAACATTTCGCTCTCCTTGCGTTTTGTCAGGCCGAGTGTTTGCCGTTTTGCTGGTGCCAACAAGTTGCAAGCGGCTGCTTTCTATTTTAGAAAATCTAAATTGGGGAGAATTCTAAAGGAGCCGCTTTGAAGAACCTGTCACTTCGTGCGTTGCAGGCTTTCGACGCGATCGGTCGCTGCGGTTCGATCACCGCTGCCGCTGAAGATCTGGGCGTTTCGCCAGGTGCTATCAGTCAGCTTGTGCGCAATCTGGAACACGCCCTGGGATTGACTCTCCTGGAGCGCCGAGGTCGCCGCGTCGAGCTGTCCTCCTGGGGGCGGCTCTATTATCGAGAAGTTTCCAAGGGTTTTCAGCAGCTTGCGCTCGCGACAAACGTCCTGAAGCGCGCAAGCAACGAAGGCGGTATCGTGGTAAGCGCGCTGTCATCCGTCGCCAGCCGGTGGATAAGTCGCAAGATTTTCGACTGGCAGGAGCTCTGTCCCACCGCGCAATTGCGCATTTTCGGGCAGGATCAGGAGCCGCGCCTAGGGGCAGAAGAGGTCGATTTTCGCATCACATACGGTCGACGGTCATACGTGCACGAGCACGTGGCTCACCTGTTTACGGACTGGGTTGTTCCTACCTGTTCACCGGCGCTGCTCGCCGCCCGGCCACCGCAATCACCCGAGGACGTTTTGACCTTTCCGCTTCTCAACGTGGAGTGGGAATCCGATTACAAGGCCTCGCCGCAATGGCGTGACTGGGCAAAGCTGGTCAATGCCAATCACAGTCAGCCATTTTCCGGTCTCTCCTTCACGCTTTCGAGCAGCGCCATTGATGCTGCCGTCAACGGGAGAGGCTTTGTGTTGGCACAGCTTTCGATGGTCCAAGAAGAAATCGCGGCTGGTACACTCGTCGTTCCTTTCGATATTCGGCTCAAACTGTCTGAAAGCTACTTTCTCGCCTGGGACAGGACCGCTTTGGAAAAGCCTAACGGGCAACGTTTTCACAAGTGGATATTGGCGGTTGCGAGACAGCAGGAAATGTTGTCTTCACCCCCATTTTTGGACCGGTCATAGGTTCGCCTCTGTTCAAGGCGAAAACACCGACCAACTGACACCTATCCCCTGCTGCCCGTCACACTTCGATATCCGCCAG
>NZ_QJRY01000016.1 GCF_003205195.1 Peteryoungia wuzhouensis | reverse complement strand
AAGAGTTCAAGTCCTACGAGGACATAGCCTACACCAAGGGCTTCCTGATGGTCTCGTCGAGCCCGCTGACCCGGTCCTCGCACCATGCCGGCGATGACTTCGCAAGGCTGAAGGCGGCGCGGGAGAAGCTTCTACTCTGTCTGCCCTGATAGGGATTTTGACCCGAGTGCGGGATCGTGAGATCCAGTAGTTTCATATACTCTAGTACGCAAATTCTGGTGCTCAGAACAGCCAAAAGCGCTACGGAGGGGCTTTGATTGCATCACAGGAATGGTTAGTTGCGGGGGCTGATTGCACAGAGACTTGAATAAAGCCCCCGTGAAAGGCGCTAAAACTAGCCCTGTGTGGGGGTAGAAGAATTATGGAACTTACAGCTTCTCGGCTTCTCTGTTGCACGGGAGCGGCATCCTTACTCCACATTTGCAGCGATGGCCTGATGAGGCCTCCTTCGAAGCCCGCACCAAGGACGCACGCGCCAACAGCAGAACAAGGCGAAATCGGAGGGTCACTTTCAATTGGAATGGTGGGGCTATCTCGGGCCCCTAGGGTGTGGTGTTGGCAGCGAAATCCTTTTTCGCGACTCGCGGCGGGCACGGAAGTATCGTGAAGCTCTCCGACGAATGATATTTTTTTATAGAATTCTGCTAGAGCGAGTCCATTTTACTCGGGGTGATATCCGCACGAGAAGTAGTTGGCGCATTCTTGCGGCTCGAACAGCGTGACGATCTGGCCGACCGTATTCCATAAGCCCTCGACCGTCCGCTCGGCTTTGGCGCGCAGGACTGCCTTGAGTTTTGCGAAAGCCTTTTCGATGAGATTGAAGTCGGGACTGTAGGGAGGAAGGTAGAGCAGCCGGCATCCCGCACCTTCGATTGCGTGACGCACGCCCTCCGCCTTATGTGCGGGCAGATTGTCCATGATGCCGATGTCGCCCGGTGCCAAGGTTGGAATGAGAACCTGTTGCACATAGGCCTGGAATGGACCCCGTTCATCGCACCGTCCAAGACCATGGGCGCGGTCATGCCGGATAGCCTGAGCGCTCCGGTAAACGTCGTCGTCTTCCAATGACCGTGCGGGATTGGGGAGCGGCATCGTTCTCCGCAAGGGGCCCGTCCGCGAAGCCAAGACATCTTCGTGCTCAGGCCGGGTTCATCGATGAAGACGAGACGCGCCGGATCGAAATCGATCTGAGCGTCGAACCAGTCCTGGCGACGCTTCAGGAAATCGGGACGCTTCTGTTCCAGTGCATGTGCGGTCTTTTTTTGATTGTCCAGCCGCGCTTTCGCAGCCAGACATCGAGCGCGCTACGGCCAATGGGAACGGCTCTCTCCTCATGCAATCGCAGGACCGTCTCGTTCAGAGTAATGTCCTTTGCCTCTTCGATCATGCCGACGATGAAGTCCTCGTGGGCATCAAGGCGCGAGCCACCGCGTCGGCCCTGCCTCAAAGGCGAAAACCGACCAGCCCGCGCACTCGCAATCCATGCGATGGCTGCCGAAATCCCAATCCCAAATCGGGCTGCCGCTGAACGCGCCGACATGCCACCTCGTGACGCAGTCAGCACGCGGCTACGCAGGTCATCGCTGAAAGCTCGGGTCATATTGCCTCCGACCAAATCACCAGTCGCAGCGATGGAATCAGAATTCGGCAGCGAAAGGAATCCTCAACGCGATTCCGCATTCAATAGATGCGCTCTAGTTCACGTTCCAGCCGCGCTACGCCGACGGGCCGACAGCCACTTACATGACGCACATGTTTGACATGCGTTGCCGTGAGAACGGGATCGGGCACAGGCTCACCAAAAACAAGCATCCCTGGACCAACGGCCAAGTGGAGCGAATGAACCGAACGATCAAAGAACCGACTGTCAAACGCTACCACTACGACAGCCACAGCTAACCGCCCACCTCCATGACTTCGTCGATGCGTATAATTACGCTCGCCGCCTCAAGACTCTGCGGGGTCTCACGCCCTAGGTTCTGTTGACAAAGTATGGCAGCCATATCTTTGTGGCTGCCAGGGCAAGGAATGCTGAGAAGGATTTTCGTGTCTTGTCGTATCGGGTCGCAACGCGACGGAACTGTTTGAGGCGGTTGAACATCCGCTCGATGCGGTTCCTGTCCTTGTAAGCTCGGAAGTCGCAGGCAGGCGGGTTCTTTCGGTTTGCCTTCGGCGGAATGACTGGTCTGATCCCATGGATCAGTAGTTCCTCGCGCAGGAAATCACCGTCATAGCCTTTGTCGGCAAGGAACAGTCTCGGTTTGCCGACCGGTATCGCCAGCAAGTCAGGAATAGCGTTGTAATCCGAGGCCTCGCCGCCTGTCAGGACGAAGCCAAGAGGGCGGCCCTGACCGTCTGCTCGGGCGTGGATTTTCGTCGTAAAGCCGCCGCGTAATCGACCAAAAGCCTCCTGAAAAGTCCCCCTTTAGCGCCCGCCGCCTGCGAGTGGCCGCGAACCGTGGTGCTGTCGATCATGTGCTGCCAGTCATCTGTCAGCCCCAGTTCGACGAGGGTCTCAAGGAGGGCGTCCCAAACGCCTTGTTCGGCCCAACGGCGAAAGCGCACATAGACGGAGTTCCACTTTCCGTAGCGCTCGTGCATGTCGCGCCAAGGGCAGCCGACCCGAAGAACATGCAGCATGCCGTTCAGGTATCGTCGATTATCATGGGCGGGCCGGGACTTCCTCCCACGCTCAGTGGGCAACAGCCCCGCGATGATCCGCCATTCCATATCCGTAAGATCGCCGCGAGCCAAAACCGCCTCCTAAAAGGCAGTCTTGAATCACGCTTCTGCTGATTTGGGAATCCACTTTGTCAACAGAGCCTAGGAATATATCTGAAAAAATCTGGGCAGCCGAGCCAAAAAGGTTTACTCTCAATCCGCACCATCAAATGCAGGGACTAAACACCTAAGGGCCTCGCAAAACGGGTGACACAAGGCTAAAAATCTCTGATCTTTCGCAATTCCAACTGCAGGTGGCAGAACACGGAATACCGTTGTTTGTGCATATGCATTATGTCTCCAAGCGCGGGTTGGTAAACTTGGCCCGGCCTGCTGAGAGCGTTCATGGCCTGTTTCAGATTGGCAAACACCTTTGCCGCCGTCGCACCCAGCAAGGCTGCACCTAGAAGAACGGGCTCGGAGGTCTCAGGCGCAATCACCGGTTTGCCGCTGGCGTCGGCGAGGATCTGCCGGGTGAGATCATGCTGCCCGGCACCGCCGCTGATAATGATCTGCTGCACGTCGGCCCCGGCCTCTGCCTGCGCTTCGATAATCTGCCGCAACCCGTAGCCAATGCCGCATACTCCGGCGACATAGAGCGCGATGAGACTATCGAGATCCCTTTCCATGCCGAGACCAGCGATGGCTGCACGGGCAGCCGGGTCAGCAAAAGGCGCGCGGTTGCCGAGAAATTCCGGCACGACGTGCAACCCTTTGGCCAGTGCCACGACCTCAGAGCCTGAAGTCTGCTTGGCAGCCGCCAGATCTGCCAGCATGACTGGCAGCGACACACCCAAACCTCGTGCCCGTTCGCTGGCTTGCGCAAACGCCGGATGGAAACTGACGAGCTGATCAATCGCGGCACCGGCTGCGCTTTGGCCACCTTCGTTCAACCAAAGACCCGGCACCATCGCGGAGAAATATGGCCCCCATACGCCGGGAACGAATCTGGGGTCGGTGGTGGAGGTCAGCGTGCACGAGGAGGTGCCGAAGACATAACCCATGTTCAGTTCGGGCGTCCCGCCAATACCTACCGTGCCGATACCACCCGCATGCGCATCGATCATACCAGCGGAAACTGCCGTTGCAGCTTTCAAGCCAAGATCTTTAGCCGCCTCTTCTGTCAGGCCCTGCCCCACCGCCGTGCCGGGCTCCACAATGTCTTGTCCGATACGGGCAAAATTCTCCTCGGCCAGTTCGCCGAGCCCGATCTGCCGCAAATAATCCGGGTCCCAACGGCGTTCATGAGCAAGATAGGTCCATTTGCAGGTAACGGTACAGGTGGAGCGGGCGAGACTGCCCGTGGCGCGCCAGGTCAGAAAATCCGCGAGATCGAAGAACTGCCAAGCCTTGGCAAAGGTTTCGGGGCGATGTTCTTTCAACCACAACAGTTTCGGCATCTGCATTTCCGGGGAAATACGCCCACCAACATAACGCAGTACCTCGTGGCGCTGCCGGTTAATTGTTGCGGCTTGCTCCACAGCCCGGTGATCCATCCACACGATGATATCGCGTTCCCTCCGCTCGGATGGCCCAACGGCAAGCGAGGCGCCGCCACCGCCTAATACCACGAGAGAGCAGGTAGCATCGAAACCGATGCCCGCAACACTGTGTGGTGAAACGCCTGCGGTTTCTACGGCGGTCCGAACTGCCGCACAGACGGATTGCCAGATGTTTTGGCTCGATTGCTCCACCATGTGCGGGGCATCGCGGAAGATTTCGATGTCGCGCTTGCCGGTTCCCAGGCATTGGCCATTCTCATCGAACACCCCTGCCCGCGCACTCCCTGTGCCGACGTCCACGCCGACAAAGTATCTGGAACCGCTCATGCCCTACTCCCTATGCTACGCACAGCCGCTTTATCCGGGCTTATAGATCCACGCTATTGGGCAAGATCACAAGATCCCGAATGACGACATTGCGTGGGCGCGACAGCATGAAGAAAACGGCCTCCGCCACCTCCAGCGGCTTCATCAGACTGCCATTTGCAAGCGCTTCGTCCATTTTCTCCTTCGGCCAATCATCGAGAAGAGCGGTTACCACGGGCCCCGGAAGCACGGCACCAACACGAACCCCGTGCTGGGAAACCTGTCGACGCGTGCTGTGCACAAAGGCCTGCACGGCAAACTTGGACGCAGTATAAATCGGCTCCCAGACGACGGGAACCACACCGGCAACCGAGCTGGTGAAGAGGATATCCCCGCTCTTCTGCGCGATCATATGCGGCAGAACCGCATGGACGCTGCGGAAGGCCGCATTGATATTGAGATTCAGCATACGGTCCCAGGCATCGGGATCTCCTTCCGCCACCGCGCCACCCACATAGGCACCGGCATTGGCATGGAAGATATCAAGGCCTCCAGCCACGTCCAGAATACGCGGGAGCAGGCCGGAAACCTGTGGCCCATCAAGGAGATCGGCCACCACCATGCGGGCACGCTCGCCCAGTTCGTCGCAGAGTGATTTCAGCCTTTCCTCTGCCCTGTCGATGAGGACGACCGTCGCGCCCTCTTCAATGAGCTTGCGCGCGCATGCCAGCCCGATGCCTGAGGCAGCGCCGGTGATCGCCGCGACCTTTCCGTGCAGTGTATTCGTCATGTCGTTGGCTCCCCTGGAAACGCGGCAGCTGGGTTGATTTGGCTATTGCGCGATCCGGATCTGCAGCTTCACGTCTTCCGGGAGGCCTTTCGCCGCCCGATCAAAGGCAGCGATGCTGTCGGCAAAGTCATAGGTATCTGTGATCAACGGCTTCAGATCCACCTTGCCGGAAGCAATGAGATTGACCGCCCGGTCGAAGTTGTTGGCGTAGCGGAACACCGTCTCAATACGTGCTTCCTTGAAGATCGATGCCGGAATATCGAAAGCAACCGGCTCGACAGGCAGGCCGACCAGCACCAGCGTGCCGCCTGGACGCAAGAGATCGAAAATGCCCTGATAGGCCTTCGGACTGCCGCTGGCCTCGAAGATAACGTCTGCGCCCCAACCATCGGTTGAGCGCATCACCGCGTCCTTCAAGGAGGTTTCCGTGATATTGACCGGAGTAATGCCCGCATATTGCCCGGCTATGGCAAGTTTTGGCGCACTGAGATCGGAAATGATCACCTTTGAACAGCCACCTGCCAGCGCCGCAATGGCGGTCATAATGCCGATTGGACCGCAGCCAATCACCACAGCCACATCGCCTGGTGTGATGCGGGCGCGCGTGGCGGCCTGCATGCCGACAGCGAAGGGCTCTATCATCGCACCCTCTGCAAAGGACACATTGTCCGGAAGTTTGTAGGTAAAGGCTGCCGGATGGATCACCTCCGCCGTCAGCACACCATGGATAGGCGGTGTCGCCCAGAAACGGACATCCGGATCGACATTATAAATGCCGAGCTTGGACGCCCGAGACGCCATATTGGGTACGCCGGGTTCCATGCACACGCGGTCGCCGACTTTCAACGTGGTCACTTCAGAGCCGATTTCGGTGATTGTGCCGGTTGCCTCATGGCCGAGAACCATGGGTTCCCGCACGACAAATGAACCAATTGCGCCATGGGTATAATAATGCACGTCGCTGCCGCAGACACCGACCGTATGAATTGCAATCTTCACATCGTGGGCACCCACCTCACGTGGCAAATCGATGTCGCGGATTGCCAGTTCGCCTTTGCGTTCAAGAACGAGAGCTTTCATGTTTTAGCTTCCTGAGGTCAGAGCAATTCCAACAAGTGAGAACCGGTTTTGCGTCCGGAATCGCGTCAAGGTTAGAGTGCCAGCCCATCCGGCGTGAAGAGATAGATGTGGCGCGGATCTATTCCAGCCGTGATCGAACGACCCGGCTCCAGATCCGGCCGGCCATTAGCCAGGATGATCACGGTGTCCTCGCCTGTGCGCGCATATATCTGCGTGGAGCCGCCAAGGTTCTCGGCAAAATCCACCGTCAGCCGCAAAAGCGCGTTTGCTGCGTTCACATCCAGATGTTCTGGGCGCAGACCGACTGTCAGCATATCACCGGAACGAACCTTGGAGGCCGAAGAATGCGTCAGCGACAGACTGCCACCGTCGAAAGCGGGATGCTCCAGCTGCAGACCTGATGCATCGGCACGCGCAACTTTTGCCGTCAAAAAGTTCATCTTCGGTGATCCGATGAAGCCGGCGACAAAAGTATTGGCGGGGCGATCATAGAGCTCCGTCGGCGAGCCGATTTGCTCGACAAGTCCCGCACGCAAGACCACGATTCGATCGGCAAGCGTCATGGCCTCAACCTGATCATGGGTGACATACACCATGGTTGCGCCCAGCTTGCGGTGCAGCTTGGCGATTTCCACCCTCATCTGGCTGCGGAGTTCCGCGTCGAGGTTGGACAGCGGCTCGTCAAACAGGAAGATCTTCGGATTGCGAACGATAGACCGACCGATCGCCACGCGCTGGCGCTGGCCGCCGGACAGTGCTCTGGGCTTGCGGTCCAGTAGCGCCTCGATCTGCAGAACGCGGGCGGCCTCCCCCACGCGACGCTTGATCTCCTCTTCGGGCAGTTTCGCCATCCGAAGACCGAAAGCCATGTTCTCGAATACACTCATATGAGGGTACAGCGCATAGGACTGGAAGACCATCGACACTTCGCGCTTAGCCGGTTCCTCGTAGGTGACCTCCTTGCCGTCGATGGACAGAGTGCCGGAGGATACGTCCTCCAATCCCGCAATCATGCGCAGTAGGGTGGATTTTCCGCAGCCGGATGGACCAACGAACACCACAAATTCCCCCTTCGAGGCGTATATGTTCACACCCTTGATGACGCTCAGTTCTCCAAAGGTCTTCTTGATGTTGTCCAATTGCAGGAAGGTCATGCTGTTTTACTCCCGATCACCGCGCTGCGCTGCCAGGCGCGGCATATGTTCTGTTCTATTGGCTGTTGTCTTGAGGGATGTTCGCCTCGCCCAGCAGGGCAGCGGCACATTTTTCGTCTGTCACCAGACGTTTGATGTAACCGCCGCGAAGGATGGCGCGAATGATGTTCACCTTGTACCAGCCGCCGGAGGCCAGAATGGAATGGCGAACGGATTTCAGCTGTTCCGGTGAAACCGAAAGCACGCGTTCATTGAGCGGATGGTCCACAGGCTTTCCGTCGCTGTCGAGGAACACGCCGAGCAAATCCCCCACGGCGCCAGCGGCCAGAAGGCCTTCCAGGTTCTCAGACACCGTTGGCGTTTGCACCAGAAGTGAACGGGATGTCATGTCGCCACACGATACCAGCGCCACATCCACAGAACGGGCGCGGCGCATGGTTTCGCGAATGCCGTGGTGAGAGAGCAGCGCTTCGCGGCTCTCCACAGTAGGGAAATAAAGCGGCGCTGTGAGATAATAGCATTCCGCTGAAATCGCCCGCGCATAGCCGGTCGCGACCTCGAACGTGCTGGAGCCCGATCCGCGCGTCAGCCCTCCCATAATGGAGGTCACCCAGCTGTCCGGCAAGGGGCGCGATGTCAGCCTTTTCAGGCCGGCTGTCAGTGTTTTTCCCCAGCCCACGCCGAGACCCATGCCATCCTGAAGCAACCTGTCGAGGACACCACCTGCAGCATCTCCCACGGCCCGCTGGTTTTCCGGATCGTCCGGTAGTGTCGGGATCACGCAGACTTCTTCGAGAAGGTAATGCTCCCGCACCTTGTGCTCAAGTTCAATACACCTGGCCAGGGGCAGACGAATATCGACCACCACGGAACCATCATTGCGCAACTGTCCGAGGGTTTTATTGACCCGGAGCCGCGTCAGCCCCAATTGATCGGCGATCTCCTGCTGGGTCAGACCGCCAATGAAATACAGCCAGGCGACACGGGCGCGGATCTGCTGCGCGTCGATGTCCTCAATGGCGGAATTCCCGATGTCTGGTCCCTTGTTTGCCATGGTCATGCGTCTCCTTGATCAGGCAAAGGCCTGCTTCAGAGACAGGGTCGATGCCTTCAGTGCGTCGAGTATGGATTTGCTATCCCGTTCGAAAGGATAGAACACTTCAAGGAATACCGGAGACTGTGCAAGCCTCGTGCGGGCCAGCAGTTGGCGAGCATCCACCGGATCGACACGTCCGGCTTCGGTAAAATCCCAGTGGCGGTCGAACTGGTAGTCCGTCTGTTGGATATGCACCGCGGTAATCACATCGTTCAGCGCGGAGAACCACGGTTCCATCGTGTCGGCTTCTGGCCCGTACAGCGGCAGAAAGGTACCGTGGCCCCAATCAACACACAGGCTCCACGGCGTGGCACTACCGGCGACATCGCTCATCATCTGCCGTGCCTGGTCGATCGTCCACGGCCATTCGCGACGCATTGGAGTGGGCTCCACATAAAGTTCGGAAAGACCAGCGACCTTTGCCTTTTCGCCCAGCCGCAGCATGCGCTCGACCATACCCTCATAGTTCGTCGCGTCGATGCTGCCGGCCTCCCTGCCGTCCACTCGCGCGGCGATGGCGCCCAGCGGCCCGCCGACCCGTGCGATGCCGGCCTCTGCCGCAAAACCATAGGCGCGCTCCAGCCATTGCTCCGCATAAGCGCGGACGTCGGGATCCGGGTGCAGCAACTGGTTGAACGTGTAATGAGCAAGACCAATGAAGGCGCTATGAATGGTGATCCCGTGATCGTCCGCCGCCTTTCGCACATCCCGCGCATGGCGGGAGACAAGTGCTGACGGCCACATGGGATCAACCAGATCGAACGAGAACTGGATGAGATCGAGCCCCAGTTGGTCGCGCACGACGGGCGCCCAAAGGTTGGGTGTCACCCAGCGTTTGACGCAGAAAGAAAGGTTGATGCCGAGCGGGTTTGCGCTACTCATTTGGTCGCTCCCATAGTCAGGCCGCGCACCATGTGGCGTGATACGATCAGTGCGAAAATGGTGACGGGCAGAACAATGACGGTGCCGGTGGCCATGATCTTGCCCCATGGCAGCTCATAGCCGGACATGAAACTGGTGGCGACCACAGGAGCGGTCTGGACATCGCGGCGTGTCAGCACCAGCGCATAAAGCAGTTCGTTCCACGAAAAGATAAAGGAGAAGATGGCCGAGACCGCAATGCCCGGCGCGCCGAGCGGCAGATAGATCTTGCGGAAGATCGTGAACTGGTCGGCACCATCCAGACGTGCTGCCTGTTCCAGATCCGGCGGAATGGACTTGAACTGGTCGGTGCAGATCCACACCACGATCGGCAGGTTGAAGGTGAGGTAGATGAGGATCAGAACGAGATGCGTATCCAGCATCTTCAATTGTAGCGCCAGGATGTAGACCGGCAGAGCCAGCACAATCGGGCTCGTCATGCGGTTCGAGATGAACCAGAACCAGAGATCCGATTTACCACGAAACTCATAACGGGCAAGGGCGAAGGCAGCAGGAGCGCCCAACATCACGGCGAGCAGCGTGGTGGCTGTTGCGATGATCAACGAATTGCCGACGGCGCCCAAAACCTTCGAATCCGCAAAGATTTCGCGGTAGTGATCAAGCGTGGGTGCAAACAGCCAGACCGGCGGCGAGGCCAGGATATCGGCCTGCGTCTTGAAGCTGGCGGACACCATCCAATAAAACGGAAACAACGTGAACAGGATAACAGCGGTCAACCCGACGGCGTGCAGGATCTTGCCCGATGAGAAACGCATCAGTTGACCTCCTTGTAGAGTACGCGGATGTAAAGGCGGCTGATCAGGATGGTGATGATGAGAAGCAGGATGGCCTGCGCCGAAGCCGTGCCGAGATCAAAAACGCGGAAACCGACACGCTGAATGTAGATCGAAACGAGATCGGTGGCCGAACCCGGACCTCCCCGCGTCATGACGAACACCATGTCGAACAGCTTCAGCACGTCAGCCGAGCGCAGGATGAGGAGGGCCGTCAGGCCGGGCATCAGATAGGGAAGCTGGACATGTTTCAGCATCGCCCATTTTGAGGAGGTCTCCAACCGCGCCGCCTCCTCGATTTCGCCCGGCACCATGGACAGGCCGGCCAGAAAGATCAGTGCGCAAAACGGGGTCCATTGCCAGATGTCCATGATGACGATTGCGGCAAATGCACCCGTCTGTGAACCCAGCCAATCGAGCGCACCGATACCGACGCGATCCAGGAACCAGTTTGCAACGCCGAAATCGCGGTTGAAAATCAGGCGACCGATCAGCCCGACGACGGCATAGGTGGTGGCGAGCGGCACGACCAGCGTGACGCGGGCGAGCGATTTCAGAAAACCCATGCCGGTCTTGTGCAGAAGAAGCGCGATCATCAGGCCGAGTGCGACCTCGATCGGCAGCACGGTGACATAAAATTTTGCCGTCAGGAACAGCGAGGCCCAGAACGTGCTATCCGTCAGCACGGAAGTGTAGTTTTCCAGCCCGATAAAGGGAAATCCATCGCGCGGGCGCGCAATGTTGTAGCGCCTGAACGACGTTACAACCGCGAAGAGGGTGGGATAGATGCCGATGATAAACAGGGTGAGAACGGCTGGCGCCAGAAACCAGAAGGGCGTCCATCGACCATAACCGCGATTGGGTCTGATGTTGGGTTTCGCAATAGGTCCAGGCATCAGGTCTTCCTCTTCATGCGGCGGCAGTGCCGGCTTCGCATCATTCCAGATTGGTATGGTTGGCACGCATAACAGCAGACGGCACGCCGAGCCTGTCGCGCACGGAAAGGATCAGCAGTTCAAAAGCGACATAAAGAGCGCCCTCGTACAGTGAACCCATGGGCAAGACAGAGGCCGTTTCACCCTGATCGTTCGCCATGGTTTGCGCTGGAACATGTAGCACCACATCCGCTTTGACGGCCGCGCCACCGGAAGGTTGAGCGGTGACCACCAGGACGCGGGCACCGGCACCCTTTGCCACCCCCATCAGCGCCGATACCGTCGAAAAGTCGCCGGGCCCCGCCGAGACAATCAGCAAATCACCCTGCTCGAGCGGCGGCGTGGTCATATCGCCCACAACAGCGGATTTCAGGCCAAGATGGAACAGGCGCATGGCCAGTCCCTTGATCTGAAGTCCTTCGCGACCAACGCCGTAAAGCGCGATACGCTTTGCATTCGAGATTTCGCTGACGGCTGCCTCGAATTGATTGCCATCGATACCGGAGAGGCAGGTGCCAAGTTCGGCCAGTGCCTTCGCGTGAAGATGCAGCATGGTTCAACTCCGCATGCTTTGAAAAAGGCGGGTGGATGGTCGTGAAGGACCGAAGTCCTTTGGGCACACGACCATCCACCGTTGTACACCCTGGGAGGTGCAGGGATGAGAGACTACTGCAGCAGCTTCTTCTGGCCGTCGTAGTAGCCTTCCTTTTTCAGGATATCTTCCATGCGGGTTCCGATCTCCTTGGAGCCGGCTTCGACGGAAACCTCACCCAACATCATCTTGGAACCCCATTCGGCCACGACTTCCGAAATGGCCGGCCATGCGGGGAAGCGCGGACGGAATTCCGGCACACCCTTCTGCCAGGAAGCAACCATGGGTTCGACGAACTTGTATTTCGCCTTGATCGCTGGGTCGTTGTAGATCGACATACGACCGGAGACACCACCTGCTTCCACGTAGGATTTGGCGATCTCTTCCGATGTCGCCCACTGGATGAAAAGCCAGGTAGCCTTCTTCTGCTCTTCGGTTGCTTGTGCTGCCACCGCCAGCGAGAAACCTCCAAGCGCTGGCAGGCGGCCGGCGGGACCCGCCGGTTCCGGGCCAACGGCCAGGCAATCTCCGAGCTTGGAGGTCGCCGGATCGACCAGCGTTCCGTAGAATGCCGACCATTCGGTGATCATCGCAACCTGGCCCTGAGCAAGCGCATTCACGGCTTCCGCATGGTCGAAGCTGACGATACCGGGCGGCATGTACTTCATCAGTTCCTGACGGAAGTTGAGGCCAGTCTGGCTTTCCGTGCTCATCAGGTTGGACTTGAACTGCTTGTCGAGCAGCGAGCCGCCGAACGGCCACAGGAAGCGCATAAAGCTGTCGGCAGACTGGGTTTCGCCGCGCAGCGACTGCAGTGCATAGGCGTACTGGTTCTTGGAAGCGTCCGTCAGCTTGGGCGCGTAGACCTTCATCAGCTCATCCCAAGTGGCCGGCGGCTTATCGAAACCGGCTTCCTTCAGCTTGCACGAATTGTAGAACAGCAGGCCGGAGTAGTTATCGAAGGGAAGGCCGTAGGTCTTGCCGCCCCATGAGCCGAACGCATCCAACAGAAGCGGGAAGAAGCCATCGAGCTTGAGATTGGGGTCGGTGATCGACTTGTCCTTGGTGAAGTTTTCGATCGGCTCGATCCATCCGTTTTCAGCGAACTCGCCGATCCAGACCAGATCTACCAGCGCCATCGTCAGGTCGCCCTGCGAGGTGAAGTTCAGCACTTCCTTCTCACGGGTGTTCTCGTAGGGCACGATCTCGTAGTTGACCTTGATGCCGGTCTTTTTTTCAAACTCCGGCAAAAGCTTGATGATGGCGCGGTAACCGGGGCGATCCAGGAAGATGCCGCTGATTTGCGTGCCTTCCAAGGGCTTGGCCGCATCTTCAAGCCAGTCGGCATGGGCCGAAAACGGCATGCTCGCCGTCGCAGCCGTCAATGCAAGCACGCTTGTGCAGATTTTCAACAAACGTTTCATTCCACTCCTCCTACGGTGAAGGCAGCCTCCCCGGCAGCCTCGTTCGAATTTCAGCCAAAGGCATCGAAAACGGCTCAATGCACGACACCGCCTCCATTCAAGACACCCAGAACTGGTCTCCATCCCTTGAAACCCAGGAAAACGCACAGCTTCGCCAGCCGCATAAAATATGCGTTTCGATAGCAATGTCAGTAATTTAGGTTCGCCGTTTCTCTCAGCGGGACGCATTATCGATACATCTGTATTTTTGGATTTGCAATAGCATTCTCACTCGATTTAAAGTGGGGTCGACGTCAGTTAGGGAGGTCACCTTGAACGATCAGCAACCTCACTCTATCGACATGACTGCACGCTCTGCGCTTGCCGAACGCATTGCGCGAGAAGCAGGCGGTAAAGCCCGTTCGTTCCTGGCGCATCCGGACAAGCTGGGATGGACGGAGAAGGCTTCATCGCAGGATATCGTCAGCGCAGCTGATGAAGCCACGGAAGCCTTTCTGCGCGAGATGATCCGGCAGCACTTCCCGGACGATGGCATTGTGGGAGAAGAAGAAGGCTCAACAACAGGCAGTTCCGGCTTCGATTGGATCATCGATCCCATTGATGGAACCATGGCATTTCTGGTGGGGCAGCCGAACTGGACGGTGTCGGTCGCCGTGCTGCACAACGGCGAACCGGTTATCGGTGTCGTTGCTGCCCCCATGTTCGACGAAATCTATGTTGCCCGGTCGGGAGGAGGAGCAACACTCAACGGCCGGCCTCTCGCGATCAATCCCGATTGGACGATCCGATCGACGACCGTCGGCTTTGGTGGCACCGAACGAGCCGATCCGCGCCAGGTGGGGGCCTTCGTCACTCGGCTTTATCAGGAAGGTGGCGTCATCTTTCGCGTCGGTTCCGGCGCGCTGATGCTCGCCTATGTGGCGGCCAACCGACTTGCGGGCTACTACGACCCGACGCTGTTCTGCTGGGATTGCATGGCCGGCATGGTGCTGATCAGTGAGGCTGGCGGACTGGCGGAATTCGCGGGCAGCCTGACAGAACCGGGAGAGATATGGGCAGGAAACCGCAACGTGTTTGAGGATCTCAAGCGCATCAGTGCGATGCGTGGAGAGGGCATGTGACGGATTTTCTGGAAGAAAGTCTATCGGGACCTACGTGAGGTTTGCGCTTCTCAACTGAAGAACCAACCTCACGTGGAGATATCTCAGGGCGGCAAGTCAGCCGCCGAGGAAAAATCGAGAAACGCCAGCGAATTGTGCGCATCCTCGTCCATTTTGGCTTCGTCTGCGCCATCGGTCAGGACACGCCACGCGAGTGTCCGAGCCGATGGTTCCGCCGGTCTTAACCAAAGGTTCTATAACGACGACGACCCTGTAGTTGATCCCACGCAACGTAGCACCGATCTCATCGGTGCCGGAAGGCCGAACTTGTAAAGAACCTCATCGTTGCGGAAGACGAGGCTGTTTCGAGCCTC
>NZ_QJRY01000015.1 GCF_003205195.1 Peteryoungia wuzhouensis | reverse complement strand
TATCGTCCGCAGTTCTACTTCCGCACCACGGACGTGACCGGCATCGTGTCGCTTCCGGAAGGCACGGAAATGGTTATGCCGGGCGACAACGTCACGGTTCAGGTTGAGCTGATCGTTCCGATCGCGATGGAAGAAAAGCTGCGCTTCGCGATCCGCGAAGGCGGCCGCACCGTCGGCGCCGGCATCGTCGCCTCGATCATCGAGTAATGATCGAGAGGTCGATGGCGTAAGCTGCCGACGGCGCTCAGAACGTTCAGATGGCGCGCAAGCGCGATCTGAACCCGGCGCCGGCATCGTCGCCTCGATCATCGAGTAATCGATTTTCCCGCAAGGGAAGACCAAGAGCCCCGCTGGCAACAGCGGGGCTTTTTTGTGTTTTGGAGTTCTGCAATTGCCGTCCACTGTCGCGACTTTGAGCAACAGCCGGAATGGCCTGCCAACAGACCCAGCCAACGCTGTAGCAGCGGCTAGGACTGCGATTGAGGCATCGCGAGCTGAGGGGCGGGACCTGCGCTCATGCCCTGTCGAGCAAATGCTCTTCCGCCAGCCGCAGCAGATCCGTCACCAGATAGCCGTTGATCGTCATGCCGTTGAGATCGCATTCCGCGATCGAGACATCCGCGAGGCTGCCGAAGCGGATCGTGCTGCCGTTGAAATCCACATGCGTGAGGCTGGAGGCATGCATCAGCACGTTCTCGACCAGCGCGCCACTCATCGCGACGTTGCGGATCGCCAGTTGTTCGGCATTCGCGTCCGTGATCAGCGCCTTGCCGAGGTCGACATTGCTGAACACCGCTTCCTTAAGCGAGATGTCGGTGAAGCGCGATTCGGACAGATCCGTATCGTCGAATTCGGAACCGGGCAGGGCGGCATTGCTGATCCGGATCATCGCAGTCCTCCGCAGGAATATGACAGACTATCGGAGAAGTGCAGCCGTCTGGCAAGTCGGACCTTGTGCGGCGCCCGGCATTGCCGCGCGCCGGCAAATCAGCGGCAGGCGCCAGAACGGAAGATCCCTGTCAGGGATTTCCTGACGCGACCAGTGCATGGCTTGCATGCGCAAATCGTTCTTCGGCGCGCGTCTTAGCTCGGTTACTATTGCAACCATGGTCGACCGCAGGCCGAGCTTCAACGCGTCAACACGAATTCGGGGGCAGGCGAGATGCAGCAACGACGTTTGTCCCGACGGAGGGCGATGAGCCCTGGCATTGCCATCGTGGCGCTCACTGCGGGCCTTCTGTCCGCCACGATGCAGGCCGAAGCCGGTGACGGACCCTTTGTCTGGAATGCGACAAAGACAGGCGACACGCTCAAGGTCCGCCCAGGTGTCGCACTGACCGTTCCGGGAAACCTGCGCCTCGGCCTCGAATCGGCGCTGATTGCGGCAGACCCGTCCGGCGCGCGCACCAAGACCGCGCCTCTGGCGGTCTGGAGCGAAATGGATCTGCCGGGCCGGCAGGCGGCCTCGACGCTTGGAATGAGATTGGACCCGCACAGCGGCGCGGGCAGGGCGGTGCTGCGCCAGGCGCGCGACGTCAGTACCGGCACGAATGTGGATCTGTCGCTGGTGAATGCGTTTGAAGCGGGACAGCGCATCAATGGTCGCAGCGCCTTCGTCGCGCGCCAGGAATTGAGGCTCGAGTTCTCCGACATCGGTGCGGCGCTTGCCGGCACGGCGGTACTCGACAACGCAGCGCCCGCCTATGCGAGCATCAAGGTTGAGCAGCAGCTGCCGCTGGGAATCAATCTGTCGGCCACGGTCAGCGATTTGCGCACGCGGCCGAACGCCGTCTTCCGGGCGGGGCTGTCCGGCCGCTGGTGATGCGCATGCCCTGGGAATGAAGCCCATTGGGGGCTTTGGGAAAAAGGCGGAAAAAGTCTCTTGCCATTCGCGCGTTGCCGTCTTAAAGGGAGCGCCATGCTTCGAGCGAAACGAGTTTCGCCTGAAGTCTAGGCTTAGGGGTATAGCTCAGTTGGTAGAGCGGCGGTCTCCAAAACCGCAGGTCGTCGGTTCAAGCCCGGCTGCCCCTGCCATTTCCCGCCCGGCGCGCTTGAGAGCGCAGACGGGCAACACGATCTGGCAAAGCCGAAAAGTTGCAGAAGACCTTTTCCCCCTTGTGAAATGGGGAATCGGTCGTTATGTAGGGTTCAAACAGACACGCGGTGCGTGGGGCTGACCAAGGTCGGCTTTACGCGCCGTAAATGCGTGGGCATTAAATGGCATCCAAGAGTAATCCATTCGCGTTTCTGCAGCAGGTACGCTCCGAGACGTCCAAGGTTACGTGGCCCTCGCGTCGCGAAACCACGATTTCGACGCTCATGGTTCTGGCGATGGTGTTTTTCGCGGCGCTGTTTTTCTTCGGCGCGGACCAGCTCATCAGCTGGCTGCTCAGCCTCGTGCTGAGCGTCGGTAATTAATCGGGCGGGAAAAATCATGGCTGCACGTTGGTACATCGTCCACGCATATTCGAATTTTGAAAAGAAGGTCGCCGAGGACATCGAGCACAAGGCCAAGCAGAAGGGGCTCGATCACCTCTTCGAAAAGATCCTGGTGCCGACCGAGAAGGTCGTCGAAGTCCGTCGCGGCCGCAAGGTTGATAGTGAACGCAAGTTCTTCCCCGGTTACGTCATGGTTCGTGCGAACCTGACCGACGAGGCCTATCACCTGATCAAGAATACCCCGAAGGTCACGGGCTTCCTCGGTTCCGACAATAAGCCGGTTCCGATCCCCGATTTCGAGGCTGAGCGCATCCTGGGCCAGGTCCAGGAAGGTGTCGAGCGTCCGAAGTCGACCGTGTCTTACGAAATCGGCGAGCAGGTTCGCGTCTCCGACGGTCCCTTCGCTTCGTTCAACGGCGTTGTCCAGGATGTGGACGAAGAGCGCTCGCGCCTCAAGGTCGAAGTCTCGATCTTCGGTCGCGCCACGCCGGTTGAGCTTGAATACAGTCAGGTCGAGAAGGTCTGATTGCAGAAAGGGAAGGCGACTTCCTGATCCGCGTGGGAGGATGAGGGCCTTTAGCCGGGCCCGTCAGACGCACCACGCAACCGCAGCCGCCGGACATGTCCGGCAAGTTATGGCCGGGAAACCGGTCTGAATGAAAGGCAGAGAGTAATGGCTAAGAAAGTTGCAGGCCAGCTCAAGCTCCAGGTCAAGGCAGGATCGGCGAACCCGTCCCCGCCGATCGGCCCGGCTCTTGGTCAGCGTGGCATTAACATCATGGAATTCTGCAAGGCGTTCAATGCCGCCACGCAGGAAATGGAAAAGGGTATGCCGATCCCGGTCGTCATCACCTATTACCAGGACAAGTCCTTCACCTTCGCAATGAAGCAGCCGCCGGTCACCTACTGGCTGAAGAAGGAAGCAAAGATCACCTCTGGCTCGAAGACTCCGGGCAAGGGTGCGAAGGTCGGTACGATCACCAAGGCGCAGGTCCGCGCAATTGCCGAAGGCAAGATGAAGGATCTGAACGCCGCCGACATCGAAGGCGCAATGCTGATGGTTGAGGGCTCTGCCCGCTCCATGGGCCTGGAAGTGGTAGGTTGATCATGGCCAAGGTAGCAAAGCGTATTCAGAAGATCCGCGAAGGTGTTGACCCGACGAAGCTCGTCGCGCTCTCCGACGCCATCTCGATGGTCAAGGAACGTGCCGTCGCCAAGTTCGACGAAACGATCGAAATCGCCATGAACCTCGGCGTCGACCCGCGTCACGCAGACCAGATGGTCCGCGGCGTGGTCAATCTGCCGAACGGGACCGGCCGTGACGTTCGCGTCGCCGTCTTCGCACGTGGCGCCAAGGCTGATGAAGCCAAGGCTGCTGGTGCAGACATCGTCGGTGCCGAAGACCTGCTCGAAATCGTCCAGAGCGGCAAGATCGACTTCGATCGCTGCATCGCCACCCCGGACATGATGCCGCTCGTCGGTCGCCTCGGTAAGGTTCTCGGCCCGCGTGGCATGATGCCGAACCCGAAGGTCGGAACGGTCACCATGGACGTCACGGGCGCCGTCAAGGCTTCCAAGGGCGGTGCCGTCGAGTTCCGCGTCGAGAAGGCTGGTATCATCCACGCCGGCATCGGCAAGGCTTCCTTCGACGCCAAGGCGCTCGAAGAAAACATCAAGGCCTTCGCTGACGCCGTCATCAAGGCCAAGCCGGCTGGTGCCAAGGGCAACTACGTCAAGCGCGTAGCGATCTCTTCGACCATGGGCCCGGGCGTCAAGATCGACCCCTCGTCGGTCACGGCGTAATTGAAATTCGACCGGAGCCTGTTGCTCCGGTCCATCAAGTTTCCGGCCTTTCGGGGCCGGAAATGCCTGGTGTCAAAACCAGGCACTCCTGTCCGAGATTGTGGGCGGCTGAAAGGCCTTAATATTCGCCTGCATGAGACGGGTAAGATCCGTTTTTAAACGTCTGATGACGTCTTGAAGTTCGGTTCGAGCCTTATTCGCCTTATGGGCCGGTCATACCGGTTCAGAGGGGACAGGATCCTCAAGCGTCGCTTGGGATCTGACATGTTTGGATCCCCTGAGGCAAAAGGCAAACCCGGTGGGGCCTGCAGGATTGCGGTCCCATCAACTGGAGACAGACAGTGGAAAGAGCGGAAAAACGCGAATTCGTCACAGAACTGAACGAAGTCTTCAAGGCTTCCGGTTCGGTTGTTGTGGCCCACTATGCTGGTGTCACGGTTGCGCAGATGAACGACTTCCGTTCGAAGATGCGCGCTGCTGGCGGCACCGTCAAAGTCGCGAAGAACCGCCTGGCCAAGATCGCTCTTCAGGGCACGGAGTCGGAAGGGATGTCTAACCTGTTCAAGGGTCAGACACTCATTGCTTACAGCAATGACCCGATCACCGCTCCGAAAGTCGTCATGGATTTCGCCAAGACCAACGACAAGATCGTTGTGCTCGGCGGCGCCATGGGAACAACCACGCTCACCGCCGATGCAGTCAAGTCGCTTGCGACCCTGCCGTCGTTGGACGAGCTGCGTGCGAAGCTGCTGGGCATGATCCAGACTCCGGCTACCCGCATCGCAGGCGTGGTTCAGGCACCGGCAGCTCAGCTTGCTCGCGTGTTTGCGGCCTATGCCAAGAAGGACGAAGCCGCGTAAGGCGGTTTTTCGCTGTTCATACCCTAACCCGTTCGTTTCGAACCGAACATCTATTAAGGAACTAGTATCATGGCTGATCTCGCAAAGATCGTTGAAGACCTCTCCTCGCTGACCGTTCTGGAAGCTGCTGAGCTTTCCAAGCTGCTCGAAGAAAAGTGGGGCGTTTCGGCTGCTGCTCCGGTAGCCGTTGCTGCTGCTGGTGGCGCTGCTGGTGCCGCTGCTCCGGCTGAAGAAGAAAAGACCGAGTTCGACGTCATCCTGACGGATGCCGGCGCCAACAAGATCAACGTCATCAAGGAAGTCCGCGCCATCACCGGTCTCGGCCTCAAGGAAGCCAAGGACCTCGTCGAAGGCGCTCCGAAGGCTGTCAAGGAAGGCGTTTCCAAGGCTGAAGCCGCTGACCTCAAGAAGAAGCTTGAGGACGCCGGCGCTAAGGTCGACGTTAAGTAATATCGGAATGCGGCGGGAGAGGGTTTCCCTTTCCCGCCGGTTTCCTCCGAACATATTACCCAGGGCCCGTATGAAAACGGTCCCTGGGTAATGGGTTCTCAAGAGGATGGTCTTGACCCGCGCGCCCGGCAAACCGGCCGGCCGTCCGGATCTCGAGACGAGATTGAGCGATCCATTTTTTGACGGAGCCGCCTGGCCAGCGGTCACCGTCTGTTGCAGGCCCGGGTGCAAACTGACAAGGAGCGACGATGGCTCAGACCCTTACCTTTAACGGTCGCAGGCGCGTACGCAAGTTTTTCGGAAAAATTCCAGAAGTCGCAGAAATGCCGAACCTCATTGAGGTTCAGAAGGCATCTTATGACCAGTTCCTCATGGTCGACGAGCCGGTTGGCGGCCGTCCCGACGAGGGGCTCAATGCCGTTTTCAAGTCCGTCTTCCCGATCACCGATTTTTCCGGTGCCTCGATGCTGGAATTCGTGTCCTATGAATTCGAGCCGCCGAAGTTCGACGTTGACGAATGCCGTCAGCGCGACCTGACCTATGCCGCACCGCTGAAGGTCACGCTGCGCCTGATCGTGTTCGATATTGACGAGGATACGGGCGCCAAGTCCATCAAGGACATCAAGGAACAGTCGGTTTACATGGGCGACATGCCGCTCATGACCAACAACGGTACCTTCATCGTCAACGGCACCGAGCGCGTCATCGTCTCGCAGATGCACCGTTCGCCGGGCGTCTTCTTCGACCACGACAAGGGCAAGAGCCACTCGTCTGGCAAGCTTTTGTTTGCCGCGCGCGTCATCCCCTATCGCGGTTCCTGGCTCGATATCGAATTCGACGCCAAGGACATCGTGCATGCCCGTATCGACCGTCGCCGCAAGATCCCCGTGACCTCGCTGCTGATGGCACTCGGCATGGACGGCGAAGAGATCCTGTCGACCTTCTACTCGAAGTCGGTCTATCAGCGCGACGGCAAGGGCTGGCGCTATCCGTTCAACGCCGAAACGTTGAAGGGCGCGAAGACCATTTCCGACATGATCGACGCCGACACCGGCGAAGTCGTCGTCGAAGGTGGCAAGAAGCTCACCCCGCGTCTGCTGCGTCAGCTGTCGGACAAGGGCCTGAAGTTCCTGAAGGCCTCCGACGAAGACATGTTCGGCAACTATCTCGCCGAAGACCTGGTCAACATGTCGACCGGTGAAATCTACATGGAAGCGGGTGCGGAAATCGACGAGAAGTCGCTTCCGCAGATCCTCGAATCCGGCTTTGACGAAATCCCGGTTCTCGGCATCGACCACATCAATGTCGGAGCCTACATCCGCAACACGCTCGCAGCCGACAAGAACGAGAACCGTCAGGACGCTCTGTTCGACATCTACCGCGTCATGCGTCCGGGTGAACCGCCGACCATGGATTCGGCCGAAGCCATGTTCCAGTCGCTGTTCTTCGACAGCGAACGCTATGATCTGTCGGCCGTTGGTCGCGTCAAGATGAACATGCGTCTCGACCTCGACTGCCCGGATACCGTCCGCGTACTGCGCAAGGACGACATCCTGGCCGTGGTCAAGATGCTGGTCGAACTGCGTGACGGCAAGGGCGAGATCGACGATATCGATAACCTCGGTAACCGTCGTGTTCGCTCCGTCGGCGAGCTCATGGAGAACCAGTACCGTCTCGGCCTGCTCCGCATGGAGCGCGCGATCAAGGAACGCATGTCGTCGATCGAAATCGACACCGTCATGCCGCAGGACCTGATCAACGCCAAGCCGGCAGCAGCTGCCGTCCGCGAATTCTTTGGCTCCTCGCAGCTGTCGCAGTTCATGGACCAGGTGAACCCGCTTTCGGAAATCACCCACAAGCGCCGTTTGTCGGCTCTTGGACCGGGTGGTCTGACCCGCGAGCGCGCAGGCTTCGAAGTCCGCGACGTTCACCCGACCCACTACGGCCGTATTTGCCCGATCGAGACGCCGGAAGGCCCGAACATCGGTCTGATCAACTCGCTCGCCACCTTCGCACGGGTCAACAAGTACGGCTTTATCGAAAGCCCGTACCGCAAGATCATCGACGGCAAGGTGACGATGGACGTCGTCTATCTCTCGGCGATGGAAGAAGCCAAGTACTACGTGGCCCAGGCCAACTCCGAGCTGACGGCCGATGGCCAGTTTGTCGAAGAGTTCGTCGTCTGCCGTCACGCTGGCGAAGTCATGCTGTCCCCGCGCGACACCATCAACCTGATGGACGTTTCGCCGAAGCAGCTGGTTTCGGTTGCGGCTGCTCTCATTCCGTTCCTGGAAAACGACGACGCCAACCGCGCTCTCATGGGCTCGAACATGCAGCGTCAGGCCGTGCCGCTTCTGCGTGCCGAAGCCCCGTTCGTCGGAACCGGCATGGAGCCGATCGTGGCCCGTGACTCCGGTGCGGCCATCGGTGCCCGTCGCGGCGGCGTGGTCGACCAGGTCGATGCGACCCGTATCGTTATCCGCGCCACGGAAGATCTCGATCCGTCCAAGTCGGGCGTCGACATCTACCGTCTGCAGAAGTTCCAGCGTTCGAACCAGAACACCTGCGTCAACCAGCGTCCGCTGGTCACCGTCGGTGACATTCTGAACAAGGGCGACATCATCGCGGACGGTCCGTCGACCGACCTCGGCGATCTGGCCCTCGGCCGCAACGCGCTCGTCGCGTTCATGCCGTGGAACGGCTACAACTATGAGGACTCGATCCTCATGTCGGAGCGCATCGTCTCGGAAGACGTCTTCACCTCGATCCATATCGAGGAATTCGAAGTCATGGCCCGCGACACCAAGCTTGGTCCGGAAGAAATCACGCGCGACATTCCGAACGTTTCGGAAGAAGCGCTGAAGAACCTCGACGAAGCCGGGATCGTCTACATCGGTGCCGAAGTGGCTCCGGGCGACATCCTGGTCGGCAAGATCACCCCGAAGGGCGAAAGCCCGATGACGCCGGAAGAAAAGCTCCTGCGCGCCATCTTCGGTGAAAAGGCCTCCGACGTTCGCGACACCTCGATGCGCATGCCTCCGGGCACGTTCGGCACCGTCGTCGAAGTTCGTGTTTTCAACCGCCACGGCGTTGAAAAGGACGAGCGTGCGATGGCAATCGAGCGCGAGGAAATCGAACGCCTCGCCAAGGACCGTGACGACGAGCAGGCGATCCTCGACCGTAACGTCTACGGCCGTCTGATCGACATGCTGCGTGGCCAGGTCTCGATTGCCGGTCCGAAGGGTTTCAAGAAGGGCGTCGAACTTTCGAATGCCATCGTCTCCGAATACCCCCGCTCGCAGTGGTGGATGTTCGCGGTCGAGGACGAGAAGGTCCAGGGCGAACTCGAAGCGCTCCGCGGTCAGTACGACGAATCCAAGTCGCGCCTTGAACAGCGCTTCATGGACAAGGTCGAGAAGGTCCAGCGCGGCGACGAAATGCCTCCGGGCGTCATGAAGATGGTCAAGGTCTTTGTCGCTGTGAAGCGCAAGATCCAGCCAGGCGACAAGATGGCCGGCCGTCACGGCAACAAGGGCGTTGTCTCGCGCATCGTACCGGTCGAGGACATGCCGTTCCTCGAAGACGGCACGCATGTCGATATCGTTCTGAACCCGCTCGGCGTTCCCTCGCGTATGAACGTCGGTCAGATCCTCGAAACCCATCTTGCCTGGGCTTGCGCCGGCATGGGCAAGAAGATCGGGCAGATGCTTGAGGACTATCGCAAGCACCTCGACATCACGGATCTGCGCAAGGAACTGACGGAGATCTACGAGTCGGAAGCCCATGACGAAGTGAAGCACTTCGACGACGACGCGCTCGTCAAGCTAGCCGAAGAAGCCAAGCGTGGCGTCTCCATCGCCACCCCGGTCTTCGACGGTGCGCATGAAAGCGACGTGTCCTCGATGCTCACGCGTGCGGGTCTCGATCCGTCGGGTCAGTCGGTCCTGTACGATGGTCGTACCGGTGAAGCCTTCGACCGCAAGGTCACCGTCGGCTACATGTACATGATCAAGCTCAACCACTTGGTCGACGACAAGATCCACGCTCGTTCGATCGGTCCTTACTCGCTCGTCACCCAGCAGCCGCTCGGTGGTAAGGCGCAGTTCGGCGGTCAGCGCTTCGGGGAAATGGAAGTCTGGGCTCTGGAAGCCTACGGCGCCGCCTACACCCTGCAGGAAATGCTGACGGTGAAGTCGGACGACGTGGCCGGCCGTACCAAGGTCTACGAGGCGATCGTCCGTGGCGACGATACCTTCGAGGCCGGTATTCCGGAAAGCTTCAACGTTCTCGTCAAGGAAATGCGCTCGCTCGGCCTCTCGGTCGAGCTGGAGAATTCCAAGCTCGATGACGTTGGTTCGGGTCAGCTGCCCGACGCAGCCGAATAACGGTTTGACAAAGGCGTGCGTGGTCCAGGCCGCGCACGCCATCCCCTGATCCACCGGCGGCCAAAATCGGGCGGGTGAGGGGAGTTTCGCCGCATTTCGCGGTTATTGTCATTTCAAGGGTCTGGTGCGGCATCCCGGGAATTCGCCGCAACCGAGACCCAATCGAGGGCTTTTAGCCCCATAAGGAGACAGGCATGAACCAAGAGGTCATGAACCTTTTCAACCCGTCGGTGCCGGCCCAGCACTTCGACAGCATCCGGATCTCGATCGCGAGCCCGGAAAAGATCCTTTCCTGGTCTTACGGTGAGATCAAGAAGCCGGAGACCATCAACTATCGTACGTTCAAGCCGGAACGCGACGGTCTCTTCTGCGCGCGTATTTTCGGACCGATCAAGGACTACGAGTGCCTGTGCGGCAAGTACAAGCGCATGAAGTACAAGGGCATCATCTGCGAAAAGTGCGGCGTCGAAGTCACGCTGTCGCGCGTTCGCCGCGAGCGCATGGGCCACATCGAGCTCGCAGCACCCGTTGCCCATATCTGGTTCCTGAAGTCGCTTCCGTCGCGCATCTCCACGCTGCTGGACATGACGCTGAAGGATGTCGAGCGCGTTCTCTACTTCGAGAACTACATCGTGACCGAGCCGGGCCTGACCTCGCTCAAGGAAAACCAGCTTCTTTCTGAAGAAGAATACATGATCGCCGTCGACGAGTTCGGCGAGGACCAGTTCACCGCCATGATCGGCGCTGAAGCCATCTACGAGATGCTGGCCTCGATGAACCTCGAGAAGATCGCTGGCGATCTGCGCACCGAGCTTGCCGAGACCACCTCGGATCTCAAGCAGAAGAAGCTGATGAAGCGCCTGAAGATCGTCGAGAACTTCATGGAATCTGGCAACCGTCCGGAATGGATGATCATGAAGGTCGTTCCGGTCATCCCGCCGGACCTGCGCCCGCTCGTTCCGCTGGATGGTGGCCGTTTCGCGACGTCTGACCTGAACGATCTCTATCGTCGCGTCATCAACCGTAACAACCGTCTGAAGCGCCTCATCGAACTGCGCGCTCCGGGCATCATCATCCGCAACGAAAAGCGCATGCTGCAGGAATCTGTGGACGCGCTCTTCGACAACGGCCGCCGTGGCCGCGTCATCACCGGCGCCAACAAGCGTCCGCTGAAGTCGCTGTCCGACATGCTCAAGGGCAAGCAGGGCCGCTTCCGCCAGAACCTGCTCGGCAAGCGCGTCGACTATTCCGGCCGTTCGGTTATCGTGACGGGTCCGGAGCTGAAGCTGCACCAGTGCGGCCTGCCGAAGAAGATGGCGCTCGAACTGTTCAAGCCGTTCATCTATGCCCGCCTCGACGCCAAGGGTTACTCCTCGACCGTCAAGCAGGCCAAGAAGCTGGTTGAAAAGGAAAAGCCTGAGGTCTGGGATATCCTCGACGAGGTCATCCGCGAGCATCCGGTTCTCCTGAACCGCGCACCGACGCTGCACCGCCTGGGCATCCAGGCCTTCGAACCCACGCTGGTCGAAGGCAAGGCCATCCAGCTGCACCCGCTCGTCTGCACGGCCTTCAACGCCGACTTCGACGGCGACCAGATGGCCGTTCACGTGCCGCTGTCGCTCGAAGCCCAGCTCGAAGCCCGCGTGCTCATGATGTCGACGAACAACATCCTGCACCCGGCCAACGGTGCACCGATCATCGTTCCGTCGCAGGACATGGTTCTCGGCCTCTACTACCTGTCGATCCTGAACCAGAACGAGCCGGGCGAAGGCATGGTCTTCTCGGACATGGGCGAACTGCACCATGCCCTGGAAAACAAGGTCGTTACCCTGCATGCCAAGATCCGTGGCCGCTTCAAGACCGTCGATGCCGAAGGCAAGCCGGTTTCGAAGATCTATGAAACCACGCCTGGCCGTATGATCATCGGCGAACTTCTGCCGAAGAACGTCAACGTGCCGTTCGACATCTGCAACCAGGAAATGACCAAGAAGAACATCTCCAAGATGATCGACACGGTCTACCGCCACTGCGGCCAGAAGGACACGGTCATTTTCTGCGACCGGATCATGCAGCTCGGCTTCACGCATGCGTGCAAGGCCGGCATCTCGTTCGGCAAGGACGACATGATCATTCCGGAAACCAAGGCGAAGATCGTCGGAGACACCGAAACCCTGGTCAAGGAATACGAGCAGCAGTACAATGACGGCCTGATCACGCAGGGCGAAAAGTACAACAAGGTCGTTGACGCCTGGGGCAAGGCCACGGAAAAGGTCGCCGAAGACATGATGGCCCGCATTAAGGCCGTCGAGTTCGACAAGGAGACCGGTCGTCAGAAGCCGATGAACGCCATCTACATGATGTCGCATTCGGGTGCGCGTGGTTCACCGAACCAGATGCGTCAGCTGGGCGGCATGCGTGGCCTCATGGCCAAGCCGTCGGGCGAAATCATCGAGACGCCGATCATCTCGAACTTCAAGGAAGGCCTGACCGTTAACGAGTACTTCAACTCGACCCACGGTGCCCGTAAGGGTCTCGCAGACACCGCCTTGAAGACCGCGAACTCGGGTTACCTGACCCGTCGTCTCGTCGACGTCGCGCAGGATTGCATCGTCAACCTCGTGGATTGCGGCACCGACAAGGGCCTCACCATGACCGCCATCGTCGATGCCGGTCAGGTCGTTGCCTCCATCGGCGCCCGCGTTCTCGGCCGTACCGCGCTGGACGATATCGATCATCCGGTCACGGGTGAACGCATCGTCGATGCTGGCAAGATGATCCTCGAGCCCGATGTCATCGAGATCGAGAAGGCCGGTATCCAGTCGATCCGCATCCGCTCTGCCCTGACCTGCGAAGTTCAGACGGGCGTCTGCTCGGTCTGCTACGGCCGTGACTTGGCCCGTGGTACGCCGGTCAACATGGGTGAGGCCGTCGGCGTTATCGCTGCGCAGTCGATCGGTGAACCGGGCACCCAGCTCACCATGCGTACCTTCCACTTGGGCGGTACGGCGACCGTGGTCGACCAGTCGTTCCTGGAAGCCTCGTACGAAGGTACGGTGCAGATCAAGAACCGCAACATGCTGCGCAACTCCGAAGGTACGCTGATTGCCATGGGCCGCAGCATGGCCGTCACCCTGCTCGACGAGCGCGGTGTCGAACGGTCCTCGCAGCGCGTGGCCTATGGTTCGAAGGTCTTCGTGGATGACGGTGACAAGGTGAAGCGCGGCCAGCGTCTGGCCGAGTGGGACCCCTACACCCGTCCGATCATGACGGAAGTCGAGGGTATCGTGCATTTCGAGGACGTCGTCGACGGTCTCTCCGTGCTGGAAGCCACCGACGAGTCGACCGGCATCACCAAGCGTCAGGTCATCGACTGGCGTTCGACCCCGCGTGGTTCGGACCTCAAGCCGGCGATCGTCATCAAGGATGCAAGCGGCAACGTCTTGAAGGTCGCCCGTGGTGGCGAGGCCCGCTTCCACCTGTCGGTCGACGCGATCCTGTCGGTCGAACCCGGTCAGAAGGTCTCCCAGGGTGACGTTCTTGCCCGTTCGCCGCTGGAAAGCGCCAAGACCAAGGACATCACCGGTGGTCTGCCGCGCGTTGCCGAACTGTTCGAAGCCCGTCGTCCGAAGGACCACGCCATCATCGCTGAGATCGATGGTACGATCCGTCTGGGCCGCGACTACAAGAACAAGCGTCGCGTCATCATCGAGCCGGCGGAAGACGGTGTCGAGCCTGTCGAATACCTGATCCCGAAGGGCAAGCCCTTCCACCTTCAGGAAGGCGACTACATCGAAAAGGGTGATTACATCCTCGACGGTAACCCGGCTCCGCACGACATCCTGGCGATCAAGGGCGTCGAGGCACTCGCCTCGTACCTGGTCAACGAAATCCAGGAAGTCTACCGACTGCAGGGCGTTGTGATCAACGACAAGCACATCGAGGTGATCGTTCGCCAGATGCTGCAGAAGGTCGAGATCACGGACTCGGGCGACAGCCAGTACATCGTGGGCGACAATGTCGACCGCATCGAACTGGACGACGCCAACGAGCGCCTGATCGAGGAAGGCAAGAAGCCGGCATTCGGCGAACCGGTCCTCCTCGGCATCACCAAGGCCTCGCTGCAGACGCCGTCGTTCATCTCGGCCGCATCCTTCCAGGAAACCACCAAGGTTCTCACGGAAGCTGCGATCGCCGGCAAGACCGACACGCTGCAGGGCCTCAAGGAAAACGTCATCGTCGGCCGCCTCATCCCGGCTGGTACCGGCGGTACCATGACGCAGATCCGCCGCATCGCCACGTCTCGCGACGACCTCATCCTCGAGGAACGCAAGAAGGGCTCGGGCGCCGACCTGGCAACCCCGATGCTGCAGAACCTGGCAGGCGAAAGCGCACCGGCTGCCGAGTAATCGGACGTCGAACCGTTTTGAATGAACAAGGACCGCCCGGAACAATCCGGGCGGTCTTTTCATGTTTGGCGGAGGGGGAGGGGTTTGCGCCGGCGGACAGAGGCAGGGAAGGCCTTTGCCCGCCGTGATGATCCAGGGGGCAAACAACGAAAAAGGCCGGTCGCAAGACCGGCCTGAGCTCTCAGACTGTAACGGTATCGTCTCACGCGAAGCGGATGATCGCCACTTCGCCTTCCAGCGCGCCCTGATAGGCCGAAGCATGCGGCTCTTCGTCGGGCTGCCCGTTGATCATGCCGATCTGGTCGAGATCGGCTTCGATGAAACCTTCCTCGGAAAGTGCATTGAGCGTCAGCCGCACGGCGCTGTCGTCGTCCGGTGCGGTCAGCAGCACATGCAGATCGATCGGCTCGCCGCCTTCGGTCTCATAGGCCTTGGCGATCACGATGAAGACCATCGGTTCGTCGCGCGTGTTGTCGTTGTCGGGGCTGGTGATCATGGCGTCCGCTCTTCTTGCTGGAGGAAACGATTCTCTGGTTCCGGCCGATTCGACCAGACGGGCAGGGCGGTTGACCCTTCTTCTTCTCTTATCTAGAAGTTTCCCTCGTCAAGCCAAGCCAAAACATGGCCGGGCCCGCATTTTCCCGCGTCAAATGGGCGGGCGCCCTGTCTGAGCAGGGCCTGAATCCATTAATTCTCGTTTGAGACTTGACGCAAAGAGGGGAAAACAGTAGTACCCCGGCCATCGGAGCCTATGTGAGGCCGGGTTTTTCGGGACGCCATGTCCTGAAGTTCGTCTCAAACAAGTCTCCAAACGCACGTTGACGACAAGAATGCTGCACGCACGACGCGTCTGACCGGATGCGTCCTCTGTCTTTTGTGGTCCATCCGCGAAAAACGGGTCGGGCCACATTTTGCGCATGAAGAAAACTGTGCGGCCGCCGCCGGAAACGGCAAACCAAAGGGCCTGAGAGGGCTTGAGACTAGATTTTGCAAGGGATGGGTATATGCCTACCGTAAACCAGCTGATCCGCAAGCCGCGTCAGGCACAGGTAAAGCGCAACAAGGTTCCTGCTCTGCAGGAAAATCCGCAGAAGCGCGGCGTTTGCACCCGCGTGTACACGACGACCCCGAAGAAGCCGAACTCGGCTCTGCGTAAGGTCGCCAAGATCCGCCTGACGAATGGCTTCGAAGTCATCGGCTACATTCCGGGCGAAGGCCACAACCTGCAGGAACACTCTGTCGTCATGATCCGTGGCGGCCGCGTAAAGGACTTGCCGGGCGTGCGTTACCACATCATCCGCGGCGTTCTCGATACCCAGGGTGTCAAGAACCGCAAGCAGCGCCGCTCCAAGTACGGTGCGAAGCGTCCGAAGTAATTCGGCCATTACCCGATATCCGGCGCTGCGCGAGGTTCTCCGCGTGATAAAGCGTCCCTAACCGTTGAGAGACAAATAGTATGTCCCGTCGCCATAGTGCAGAAAAGCGCGAAATCAATCCGGACCCGAAGTTCGGCGATCTCGTCGTCACCAAGTTCATGAACGCCATCATGCTTCACGGCAAGAAGTCCGTCGCTGAAAGCATCGTCTACGGTGCGTTCGATGTGGTCCAGGCCAAGGCCAAGGCTGAGCCGATCGCGATCTTCCATCAGGCGCTCGACAATGTCGCGCCGCATGTTGAAGTCCGTTCGCGCCGCGTTGGTGGTGCAACCTACCAGGTCCCGGTCGATGTTCGTCCGGAGCGCCGCCAGGCCCTCGCCATCCGTTGGCTGATCACTGCTGCGCGCAAGCGCAACGAAACCACTATGGTTGACCGTCTGTCCGGCGAGCTGCTCGATGCCGCCAACAACCGCGGTAGCGCCGTCAAGAAGCGCGAAGACACCCACAAGATGGCCGATGCAAACCGCGCCTTCTCGCATTACCGCTGGTAATCCACCGATCGAATATTGAAAGGCAGTCCGTTATGGCTCGCGAATATAAAATCGAAGACTACCGCAACTTCGGTATCATGGCGCACATCGACGCCGGCAAGACCACGACCACCGAACGCATCCTCTACTACACCGGTAAGTCTCATAAGATCGGCGAAGTCCATGACGGCGCTGCAACCATGGACTGGATGGAGCAGGAGCAGGAACGCGGCATCACAATCACCTCTGCTGCGACCACGACCTTCTGGAAGGGTCGCGACGGCAAGATGCGCCGCTTCAACATCATCGACACCCCCGGCCACGTCGACTTCACCATCGAAGTCGAGCGTTCGCTGCGCGTTCTCGACGGTGCCGTTGCTCTCCTCGACGCCAATGCCGGCGTAGAGCCGCAGACCGAAACCGTATGGCGTCAGGCTGAAAAGTACCACGTCCCGCGGATGATCTTCTGCAACAAGATGGACAAGACCGGTGCTGACTTCTACCGCTCGGTAGAAATGATCAAGACCCGTCTCGGCGCCACCGCTGTTGTCATGCAGCTCCCGATCGGTGCAGAAACCGAATTCAAGGGCGTTGTCGACCTGATCGAGATGAACGCGCTCGTATGGCGCGATGAGTCGCTGGGCGCTGCCTGGGACGTTGTCGAGATCCCGGACGACCTGAAGGACAAGGCCGAAGAATATCGCGAAAAGCTGATCGAGACCGTTGTCGAGATCGACGAACAGGCGATGGAAGACTACCTGAACGGCATCATGCCGGACAATGAAAAGATCCGTGCCCTGGTTCGCCGCGGCACCATCGACGTCAAGTTCCACCCGATGTTCTGCGGCACCGCCTTCAAGAACAAGGGCGTTCAGCCGCTGCTCGACGCCGTCGTCGACTACCTGCCGTCGCCGCTCGACATCCCGGCGATCAAGGGCATCGACTTCAAGACCGAAGCCGAAATCGAGCGTCACGCTGACGACGCCGAGCCGCTCGCCATGCTCGCGTTCAAGATCATGAACGACCCCTTCGTCGGTTCGCTCACCTTCGCACGCATCTATTCGGGCAAGCTCGAAAAGGGCGTGTCGGTTCTGAACACGGTCAAGGACAAGCGCGAGCGCGTCGGCCGCATGCTGCAGATGCACTCGAACAGCCGTGAAGACATCGAAGAAGCCTTCGCAGGCGACATCGTTGCTCTCGCTGGCCTCAAGGAAACCACCACGGGTGACACGCTCTGCGATCCCCTGAAGCCGGTCATCCTCGAGCGCATGGAATTCCCCGAGCCGGTCATCCAGATCGCGATCGAGCCGAAGTCCAAGGGCGACCAGGAAAAGATGGGCCTCGCGCTCAATCGCCTCGCTGCCGAAGACCCGTCCTTCCGCGTCAAGACCGACCAGGAATCCGGCCAGACCATCATCGCTGGCATGGGCGAACTTCACCTCGACATTCTCGTCGACCGCATGCGCCGCGAGTTCAAGGTTGAAGCCACCGTCGGTGCTCCGCAGGTTGCTTACCGCGAAACCATCACGCGTCAGCACGAAGAAGACTACACGCACAAGAAGCAGTCCGGTGGTACCGGTCAGTTCGCGCGCGTCAAGCTCATCTTCGAACCGAACCCGGAAGGCGACGACTTCAAGTTCGAATCCAAGATCGTCGGCGGTGCTGTTCCCAAGGAATACATCCCGGGCGTTCAGAAGGGTATCGAAAGCGTTCTGTCGTCTGGTCCGCTCGCTGGCTTCCCGATGCTGGGCGTCAAGGCGACCCTCGTTGACGGTGCCTTCCACGATGTCGACTCGTCGGTTCTCGCCTTCGAAATCGCCTCGCGTGCCTGCTTCCGTGAAGCAGCCAAGAAGGCTGGCGCACAGCTGCTCGAGCCGATGATGAAGGTCGAAGTCGTAACGCCGGAAGACTATGTCGGCGACGTTATCGGCGACCTGAACTCGCGTCGTGGCCAGATCCAGGGCCAGGAACAGCGCGGCATTGCGATCGTGATCAACGCTCACGTCCCGCTCGCCAACATGTTCAAGTACGTCGACAACCTGCGCTCGATGTCGCAGGGCCGTGCACAGTACTCGATGACCTTCGATCACTACGCACCGGTCCCGTCGAATGTTGCTGCTGAAATCCAGGCAAAGTATTCCGGTCAGAAGTGACCGGGATACCCCGCCCATCCTGTTGAAGATTGAATTTCCCCGGACGGGGACCAGAAAATGGAGAGCCGAAAATGGCAAAGAGTAAGTTTGAGCGCACAAAGCCGCACGTCAACATTGGGACGATCGGCCACGTCGACCACGGCAAGACGTCTCTGACGGCAGCGATCACCAAGTATTTCGGTGAGTTCAAGGCCTATGACCAGATCGACGCTGCTCCGGAAGAAAAGGCACGCGGCATCACCATCTCGACGGCCCACGTCGAGTATGAGACGGCAAACCGCCACTACGCGCACGTCG
>NZ_QJRY01000014.1 GCF_003205195.1 Peteryoungia wuzhouensis | reverse complement strand
ACGAGGCGCCGGAAGGAGCCACATACATTACTTAGACAGGTTGCTTCTGGCGCCTCGTCCGAGACAAATTTCAGCCCACCCGGAGGGAGATGATCCCGACCGGCGGCGAAGCTTGGGTTTTTTGACATTTACACAACATCACCCCTCATCCTGAGGTGCCGGGCAACGCCCGGCCTCGAAGGACGAGGCCACCCCGCCCCGCCCCTCAAGCCCCGCGCTCCTCCCCGGGCCGATCCCGCTCAAACCGTTCCTCGACCGGAAACTCCGGGAGCCAGCTCTCCCGCCGGATCGTCCAGAGCTCGTAGCCCGGCTGGAACACATTGATGTCATCAAAGGCCCCGAGGTTCACCTCGATCTCGGTGCCGCTGCGGTTGAAAACCCTGGAGCCGCAGATGGCGCAGAAGCAACGACCGTCATACATCTGCGGTTCGCCCGCGATCCGCACCTGGCCTTCCGGATAGATCGCCGACGCATGGAACAGCGCGCCGTGATATTTCCGGCAATCCAGACAATGGCAGATGCCGACGCGATCGGGATCACCCTCGGCCTCGAACCGCACCTTGCCGCAGACGCAGCCGCCCGAAAGAATCGCCATATCCGTTCCCCTTCCCTGAACCGGCAGTCTGCCACAAATGAAAGATGGCCGCAGCTTTCGCCGCGGCCATCTTCAAACTCGGAATTGGCGGATCGGTTTCCCGATCAGGCAGCCAGTGCCTTGGCGATCTGACCGCGCAGGGTACCGAGATCCTTGGCAAAGCCGCGAATGCCTTCGGCGAGCTTTTCGGTCGCCATGGCATCCTCGTTCATCGCCCAGCGGAAGGCCTTCTCGTCGAGCGAGACATGCGGCTCCGCCTTGACGCTGTCGGGCGACAAAGCGCGCTTCAGCGTGCCCTCGGCGGCATTCAGCTCGTCGAGCAGCTGCGGGCTGATCGTCAGGCGATCGCAACCGGCCAGCGCTTCGATTTCGCCGGCATTGCGGAAGGAGGCACCCATGACGATCGTGCCGATGCCGTTGGCCTTGTAATAATTGTAGATCGAGCGGACGGAGACGACGCCCGGATCGGTCTCGGAGGTGTAGTCCTCACCGGTCGACTTCTTGTACCAGTCGAGGATGCGGCCGACGAAGGGCGAGATCAGAAACACCTTGGCTTCGGCGCAGGCAATCGCCTGGGCCTTGGAGAAGAGCAGCGTCAGATTGCAGTCGATGCCTTCCTTCTGCAGCACTTCGGCGGCGCGAATGCCTTCCCAGGTAGACGCGAGCTTGATCAGGATGCGGTCCTTCTCGATGCCGCGCTCCTTGTAGCCGGCGATGATCTGATGCGCCTTGTCGATCGACGCCTTGGTGTCGAAAGACAGGTCGGCATCGACTTCGGTCGAGACACGGCCCGGCACGAGAGCGGCAAGCGCTGCACCGACGGAGATCGCCATGCGGTCGGCAATCGCGCCGATCACGGCATCATCCTTGCCGCCCTTAGCCTTGCCCCAGGTGATCGCTTCCTGGAAGGCATCCTTGAAGGCGTCGGTGCCGAGCGCCTTCAGGACGATCGACGGATTGGTGGTGCAATCGACCGGCTTCAGGCGGGCGACGGCCTCGATGTCACCGGTATCGGCGACCACGGTCGTCATGGAACGAAGCTGTTCGAGTTTCGAGGTCATCGGGTCATCCTTCGGCTGCGCGAAATGGGTTGGCGACCGACGGAGGACCACCGGTCTTGTGCCCGGACTATCGCCATCCGATGATGGCAAAGTCAAGACATATGTCCTTTGAATTTGACATAAGTATCATGAAAACGGATAGTGGCGCCTGGAAGTTCCCGATACGAGAGAGATCTTGGCGAAGCTCAGACGCGACACCCATTCGACTTATTCGGACGCGAGCGCCCTGCGCATCCGCGCGGCCTGGCTCTATTACAACGAGGGCCTGACGCAGAAGGACGTGGCCGACCGCCTGGGCATCAGCCGCTCGACGGTGATCCGCATGCTGGACGAGGCGCGAAAACGCGCCGAAGTGCAGATCTGGATCAGCGATGGCGTCGCCGATTGCGTCGAACTCGCCGTCCGGCTGGAAAAGGCCTATGGCCTCGACGAAGCGGTCGTCGTGCCCTCGCCGGACAAGGAGGACGCCGGATCGATCGCCAAGGCCGTGGGCCTGGCCCTCGGCCAGTTCTTGACCGAGGTCATCACCAACGACATGACGATCGGCGTCGGCTGGGGCCGCACCATGACCGCTTCGCTGTCAGGATTCCGCCCGCCGAACCGCGAGAACTGCAAGGTCGTCTCGCTGCTCGGCGGCATCGTTGCGGTGCGCCAGACCAATCCGATCGACTACACTTGGCGGCTGGCAAGCCAGCTCGGCGCGGAATGCTACATGTTCCTCGCCCCCCTGCTCGTCGATTCCGTGACGACCAAGCAGGCGCTGATCGAAGAATGCGGCCTGAAGGCGATCTATGATCTGGCTGAAAACCTCGACCTCGCCATCGTCTCCTGCGGCGATATCGGCCCGCACTCAACCTCGCTGTCGGAAGGCTTCATCAGCCAGCAGACGCTGACCGAACTGGTCGAGGCCGGCTGCGTCTGCGACACCATGTTCAACTTCCTCGACGCCGACGGAAACTCGGTCGCCCACCCGATCAACCAGCGTGTGATGTCCGTCGATCTCGATACGCTGAAGAAGGCGAAACACATCGTGCTGTCGTCGGGCGGTGCGCATCGTGCAAAGGCGATCCGGGCGACGATCAGAAGGATCGGATGCAATACGCTAATTACCGATGAAGCGGCGGCGCGGGAGTTGCTGGGGCTGGCGGATTAGGGATAGTGTAACGGCGTTAAACTCGCCAGTGGCGAGAAAATGCTTTCATTGCCCCGGGAATTCCATTTTGGCTCAGCGTCTTCTACGTCAGTTCCGCTACGGCAGGACCTTCGCCTTCCTCAGACGCCTCACAAGCAGCCGGTCGAAGAGCATCCGCGCCGTGCGCAAACTCTATCGGGACTATGGCCTGGAAAACCGCCCCTGCGTCTTGTGTGGCGGACGCGAATTCACCCTGATCTGCGAGGGCGACAGGTATGGCTTCGACCTCGACAAGCAGATCTGCGACCACTGCGGCCTCGTGCAAACCAGTCCGGCGGTCAAGAAGGACTTCCTGGACGTCTTTTACCGCGACCACTACCGCCGCCTTTATACAAAGCGCAACGATGTCGATCACGCCCGTCTGGTGGACGAACAGAGGCAGAAGGGTGAGCGTTTCCTGGGCTATCTTGAGACGACGTCCGTCGCCGCGAGCCTGAAGGATCTCGCCGTCATCGAAATGGGCTGTTCTTCGGGGGGCATCCTGGATGAATTCAGAACCCGGTGCCGCAGCGTCCAGGGCTGCGATCTCGATATCGAGGCAATACGTTACGGCAAGGAACAGCTGGAGCTCGACCTGGAAGTTGCCGAATTCCCGACACATCTCCCCGACGGACCGCGACTCTTCATCCTCTCGCATGTCCTGGAACACACGCATGATCCGCTCGCATCGATGAAGCAGATCAAGACCTTGATGGCAGCAGAGGATTACCTGTTCATCGAGGTCCCTGGCATCAACATGGTCGCCGAAGGCGACTACAAGCACGACTTGAAGTCGTACTTCCATCTTGCCCATGTCTGCGACTTCTCGGAAGGCACGCTGCGCGCACTCGCCGCTCGCGCCGGCTATGAGGTGATCAGTTGCAACGAGACAGTCACAGCACTGCTGCGCCCCTCAAACGAAGCGGAATTGCCATGGCAGCGCAGCGAGAAGGATACACCGGAAAACATTCTTCGGATCGACGCAACCCGCAAAGGCCGCTAATCGGCCCGAAGACCGCCTCACCCCTTGCCCGCTTCCCATCCCAGCATCGCCCGCTTGCGCGTCAGACCCCAGTGATACCCCGTCAGCGCGCCGCTCTTTCCCAGTGCCCGGTGGCACGGCACGACAAACGAGATCGGATTGCGGCCGACGGCGGCACCGACGGCCCGGCTGGCGGTCGGCTGGCCGATCTTCTGGGCGATATCGGAATAGGTGACGGCGCGCCCGAGCGGAATTTCCAGCAGACTTTCCCAGACGCGGATCTGGAAATCGGAGCCGATCAGGACGACCCGCAAGGGCTCCTCCGCCGACCACCGCTCGGGATGGAAGACACGTGCCGCGTAAGGCGCCGTGGCCTCGATGTCCTCGACATAATGCGCATTCGGCCAGCGCTGAGCCATGTCGTCGAAACAGGCGACCTCGCCACCGGGATCGGCAAAGGCAAGGCCCGCCAGCCCGCGGTCGGTGATCATCACAAGCGCCAGTCCGAAGGGCGAGGGATGAAAGCCATGGCGGATGGTAAGCCCCGCCCCGCGCGCCTTCCACTCGCCCGGACTCATCGCCTCGTGGGTGACGAAGAGGTCATGCAGACGGCCCGGCCCGGAGAGACCGAGTTCCAGCGAGGTTTCGAGCAGCGGCAGTTCCTCGCGGCCGAGCAGCCGCTTGGCATGATCGAGCGTGACAGCCTGCAGGAAAGCCTTCGGCGAAAGCCCGGCCCAGCGCGTGAACGTCTTCTGCAACTGCGTCGGCGACTGGCCGAGCCGATCCGCGATCAGTTCCAGCGACGGCTGGCTCTGATAGTCGAGCGTCAGCATCTCGATCACCTGGCGCACGGTCTCGTAATCCGTTCCGTCGGGCGTGATGTCGGTGGTGCGGGAAAGGTCGATCTGTTGCGCGAGCGTCATGGCAAAATCCTCATCTTGCGCAGACTTCACCATGGGCAAAACCATTATGCCACCCGTTTCTTGCGCCGGAAGCTAGAGGCTTCAGATGCGCTGCTTGGCTGTCGCCAAGGCGCCCTTGAAGGCCTTGGCGAAACTTTCGCGATCATCGGGGTTGAGGAAGGAGCCGATATCGGTCCGCCGCCCCTCGCCGGCCACACCCATGGAGGTGATGCCGAACTCCTCGTGACGCTTGACGAAGAAACGCGCCCAAAGCGTCTTGAAGCGATGTTCGGTCATCCGGCCGGCCGGCGTGTATTTCCGGATCGACAGGTTGGTGCGTGACACCGTCACCTCTTCGCGAGCCCGCGCGGCGCGGTAGTTCAGCCAGAAGGCGCCGTAGAGCAGCACAAAATCGAGCCCGAAAAACAGGCCGATCGGCCAGGCCCCGGTCGCCATGAAAAAACCGGCATGCACCAGGCAGACGATCCCGGTGATCGCAAACAGCACACGGTAACCCTTGCGGCCGAGCGACCGATAAGGAGTCAACTCTGCGGCGAAAATTGGCTGGTCTGCAGCCTGCTCGACATTGCCTTCCACGATTGCACCCGACTATAGGTTTTGCATGACTGAAGCGAAGCCGAAATCCAGCACCCAAACCTTGAAAAAGTCAAATCCGGAGACCCGTCGCAAGCCGGCGACACGCGGTCGCACGGCCTATTCGCGGGCCGAACTGGAGGAGATTTTTCGCCGCTTCTCGATCCAGAGGCCGGAGCCCAAGGGCGAGCTGGAACACGTCAACCCCTTCACGCTGGTGGTTGCCGTGGCACTCTCCGCCCAGGCGACCGACGCAGGCGTCAACAAAGCGACACGCGCCCTTTTCAAGGTGGCCGACACGCCGGAAAAGATGCTTGAACTGGGCGAAGAAAAGGTCCGCGACTATATCAAGACCATCGGGCTTTACCGCAACAAGGCGAAGAACGTCATCGCCCTGTCCCGGAAGCTGGTCGACGACTTCGGCAGCGTCGTGCCGCGTACACGCGAAGAGCTGGTGACCCTGCCGGGGGTGGGCCGAAAGACCGCCAATGTGGTGATGTCCATGGCCTTCGGCATCCCGACCATGGCGGTCGACACGCATATTCTCCGGATCGGCAACCGCATCAAGCTCGCGCCCGGCAAGACGCCTGACGAGGTTGAAGCCATCCTGATGCGGATTATTCCCGAGCAGTATCTGTTCCACGCCCATCACTGGCTGATCCTGCATGGCCGCTACTGTTGCAAGGCCAGGCGTCCCGAATGCGAACGCTGCGTGATTGCCGACATCTGCAAGTCGCCGGAAAAGACGGTGGATGTGCCGGCCCCGCTGGTCGAACTGCCGCCGCAGGCAATCAGCGCCGTGGAATAATGCTCAGCGCGCGAGCGCCCCATCCCGCGCCGCGAGCGCCTTGTGCAGATGCACCATCAAGCCTGCAGCAAAAAGCGGCGTCAGCAGGTTGAGGATCGGCACCGCGAGGAAGGCTGCAATCACGAGACCGGCCATGAACACCGTTCCCGAATGCCTTGACCGCAACAGCTTCGCCTCCTCCACCGAGCGGAAGCGCATGGCGGCGAATTCGAAGAATTCCCGGCCGAGCAGATAGCCGTTGACCAGGAAGAAGGCGAGGATGTTGACGCCCGGAATGAACAGCAGCATCAGCGCAATCAGGTTGCCGACAATGACGACGCCGAAGAACTTGATCGAGGCAAGGATCGCCTCGCCGATTGGCATGGCCTTGCCCGGCGGGTCGTTGGGATAATCCCGTTTCTCGACCACCTCGGCCACATCGTCGAGAAAGAGGCCGGCGATGATCGCGGTCACCGGCGAGAGCAGAAGAGCAAGACCCAGGGCAAGCCCGATGCTGGCGAGGATGCCGAAGACGAAGGTGAGCCACCCCGCCCAGGCCGGAAGATCGGGCACGAAACCTTCGATGAAGGGCATGACGAAGGCGATGAAGCTCTCGCGCAGACCGAACCACAAGCCGATCAAGACGAGGACCGTGAGGCCCAGCGTCTTCCAGAAAACGGAGCGCGTTTCCGGCGCAAAGAGATTGCGCAGGGAAAGCGCGGCAGCATCGAATATCATCAGGGCCTCCTTCGAACTTGGCCATGATGTAGGAGCGATGGTTCCCCACTGCAATCGGCGCCGTGGCGCGTGAGATCAGCCGAGGCGGTAGAGTGCCGGGCGCCGGTCGGCAAAATAGGGGTTCTGCGATTTGGCACCGGCATAGGCGGAAGTATCCACCTCCGCCACCAGCAGGGTCTCGCGCAAGCCAGCCCGCGCCAGTTCGTCGCCATCGGGGGCCAGGATCACCGAGCGTCCGCCATAGGACAGATCGTTCTCGGTGCCGCAGAGATCGGCATAAACGAGGAAGACGCCATTTTCGAGCGCCCGCGCCGGCACCACGGTATCGGCAATCCGCCGGCTGATGATGCCGTCCGGCAGCGCCGTCGGCACGATCACAAGTTCGGCTCCGGCCAGCGCCAGCGTGCGAACGTTTTCCGGGAACTCCACATCGTAGCAGATCAGCATCCCGGCCTTGATGCCACCGATCTCGAACACATGCGGCGCCTCGTCGCCGGGTGCAAAGGCCGCCCTTTCACCGTCGCCGTAAAGATGGCTCTTGCGGTAGAATTCGGCCGAGCCGTCCGGCCGCACGAGCACGGCGGAATTGAACACGCGGTTGCCGTCGCGCTCGGGAAAGCCCGCACAGATGGCAAGCCCGCAATCGGCCGCGATCTCCGTCAGCGCGCCGACAATCGAACCGTCCCGTCCCTCGGCGAGGTCTTCGAAGGCAGCCCCCTGTGCATAGCCGCTGGTCCCCAGTTCCGGCGTTACCAAAAGTTCGGCACCCATCTCGGCAGCGGCCATCGCCGCCTGGGCGATCTTGCCGATATTGCCGGGCACATCGCCGGAGATCGGCTGCATCTGGTAGAGGGAAATCAACATGCGGCACCTGTCGGACTGAGGGGTTTTCGCTAGACTTGAACCTCTTGGATAGCCGAGACAAGCGGCAACTCCAAGGCACGGAATGCGACCCGTCGGAATGCTTTGCAGAGGCACACGGCGAGTGGATCAAAAACCGCTCAGAACCGTTGTATCGCAGGCATCGACGAAAGCCGGCCATGTGGCCGGCGCGCGGTGGTCTGGGGAACGAGAAACATCATGGACAACCTTCGGGTGGGCAACCTCGAATCGCTCGACATTGCGCAGCGCACGACGGATGCGTCGGCAGCAACGAAATTCAGCGGCCGGACGATCCTGATCCTGATCGGGGTCGCGGTCATCCTGAAGGTTGGTCAGGAGATCCTGGTCCCGCTGGCGCTCGCACTTCTCCTCACCTTCGCCCTTGCGCCGATCGTTTCGTTTCTCCGCAAGCGTTCGGTGCCGAAGATCGTGGCCGTCATCTTTGCGGTTGTCTCCGCGTTTTCCGCCATTGCCCTGTTCAGCTTCCTGGTCGCGACCCAGGTGTCGAACCTCGCCGAAAACATCCCGACCTATCAACGCAACATCGTCGACAAGGTCCAGTCTCTGCGTGCGGCAGGTTCCGGCAACGGCGTGATCGAACATCTGAGCCGTGTCGCCGAGCGGGTCGGTTCGGAACTGCAGATCCGCGCCGAGGAAAGCCAGGAGGCCGAAGCCGTTCCCCCGGCCGTGGACCGCGATCCCCTGCCCGTCGAAATCATCACGCGGTCGAACCCGATCCAGACGCTCGGCAATCTGATCCTGCCGCTGATCAGTCCCTTCGCGACGGCCGGCCTCGTCGTAGTCCTCGTCATCTTCATGCTGCTGGAGCGCGAGGATCTGCGCGACCGGTTCATCCGTCTGGTCGGCCTCGGGGATCTGCACCGCACCACGTCTGCCCTTCAGGATGCCGGCCGGCGCGTCGGTCGATATCTGCTGATGCAGCTGGTGGTGAACACGCTTTATGCCGTGCCGATCACGCTCGGGCTCTGGATCCTCGGCATTCCCAACGCCCTCCTCTGGGGCCTGCTGACGCTCGTCCTGCGTTTCGTGCCCTATATCGGCCCGGTCATCGGCATGGTCCTGCCGCTCTTCCTGGCGCTCGCGATTGCCCCCGGCTGGTCGCTGGTGCTGTGGGTCGCCGCTCTCTTCGCCACCGTCGAACTGATCAGCAACAACGTCATCGAGCCCTGGCTTTACGGCGCCCATACCGGCCTGTCGCCGCTGGCGATCATCGTCTCCGCGATCTTCTGGTCATGGCTCTGGGGGCCGCTGGGGCTGATGCTCTCGACCCCGCTCACCGTCTGTCTTGTGGTCCTGGGCCGCCACGTGCCGCAATTCGCCTTCCTCGACGTGCTGCTCGGCAACGAAGCCGTCCTCGAACCGCATGAAAAGCTCTATCAGCGCCTGCTGGCCGGGGACCCGAGCGAGGCGACGGACAATGCCGAGGAGTATCTCGAGGAGGAATATCTCGCAGATTATTACGAAAAAGTCGGCCTGCCCGCCCTGCTGCTCGCCGAAGTGGACCGCCAGCGCGGCGTGATGAGCGACGTGCAGCTGCACCAGTTTGCAACCAATTGCCGCGCGCTTGTCGAAAACCTCTCGGACATCGCCGAGGAAGAGGAAAACGAGGACATCCAGCCCCCGGATGCGCTGGAGAAGCAGGATCCGGCCCATGCCGAGGAACTGCCCGATGGCGAGGGTCGGACCGTGCTTTGCCTCGGCGGACGCGGTGCCATGGATGATGCCGCCGCCGCCATGCTGGCGCAGGTCCTGGAAGTCCAGGGGGCAACGGTCTATTCCGGAACCCATGCGGATCTGACCGCGCGCCCGGCCGTGCAGCCCCGCATTGAAGGCGTCGAGACGGTCATCATCGCCTTCTTGAACGGCAACTCGAAGTCGCATGCCCGCCTGATGGTCCGTCGGGTCAAGCGGCTGAGGGCAGATGTGCGGGTCGGCATCATGATTCCGCTTGCCAACGGCACCGATCATCCCCGGATCGAGGCTGCGGAGATCGGTGCCGACTTCGTCTGCCAGAGCATGTCGCAGACGGTGATCGATGCCCTCACGGTTGCGCCACCCGTCAGCCTGCAGGTGCCCGTGCGCCGGGCGGCACGGCCGCGCGCACGCCTGGTCAAGGCGGTGGTCTGAGGAGCGGAGCCGCCTTTTCAGCGCAATGGGCGGCCAGAATGCCGCACATCCGTTGCCTTTCCGGCCCGGAAGCTTATCTTGCCGGCATGACATTTCGTTTCGCCACAGACTTGACCGCATGATCTGGGTCGCGGCCGCCTTGGCGCTGATCGCCATTTTCCTCCTTCGAAAGCGCGTATTGGCGATCGGCTTTGCCGTCGCGATTGCGGCAATCGCCGGGCTGATCTGGTTCTTCACCGAATCCGACTCGCGCCGCCAGAGCAATGAAAACGCAGCCGTCACGGTCAGTGCCGTGGGCGACCCCAGGATCTGCGTCGATCCGGCGCTGCCGGTCGCCGTCACCTTCACCAATGGTGCAGACCGCGCCATCAACCGCCTGTCCTTCGACCTGATCGGCATGCCGCAGGGGAAGACTGCCGTGGTCTATCGCGGTTTTCTGCGCGATGACCAGCTGATTGCGCCCGGCCAGACCGTGACCCGTTGCTACGCCCTGCTCTTCCACGGCTTTTCACATCCGCGCCCGGCCATCATCGATGCGACGAAATATGACTGGAATGCCCGGATCACGCTGCTCGATTTCGGCCAGGGCCCGCAATCGTGACCGGCGCGACAAGCGCTCGGCAGATGCTCTCGGCATCGACGCGGGTCAGCGCCGGAATGTAGGGCAAACTCAGGCGGCGAGCGCCGTCTCCGCAAGCGTCACCCAGTAGCTTATCCCGTAAGGGATCGCCTCGTCATTGAAGTCATAGGCTGAGTTGTGCAGGTTGGCCGTGTCGCCATTGCCGATGAAGACGAAAGCCCCTGGCCGCGCTTCCAGCATATAGGAAAAATCCTCGGCCCCCATGGCCGGCGGGAATTCGTCGCTGACCGCTTGCGTGCCGGCCACCTTGCGCATCACGTCGAGCGCGAAGGCCGTTTCGGTGGCGTGGTTGAAGGTGACGGGATAGCCGCGGTGATAGCTGACCTGCGCCTGTGCGCCCATGGCCATGGCGATCCCGGTCGCGATTTCCTTGATCCGGGTTTCCGCCATGTCGCGCAGTTCCGGCAGAAGCGTGCGCACGGTGCCGGACAGTTTGACGCCGTCGGGAATGACATTATAGGCGTCGCCCCCGTGGATCTTGGTGACGGTGACGACGACCGACTTCAGCGGGTCGGTCTCGCGCGCCGCGATTGACTGCAGCGCCACCACCACCTGGGCCGCCGCCAGCACCGGATCGATCGATTTGTGCGGCTGCGCGGCATGGCCGCTGCGCCCGTTGATCTGGATGTCGAACTGGTCGGCCGCCGCCATCACCGAGCCCTTGCGGGTGGCAAAGGTGCCGACCGCCATGCCCGGATGATTGTGCATGCCATAGACCTCGGAGATGGCGAAATTCTCCATCAGGCCGTCGCGCACCATTTCGCGCGCACCGCCACCGCCCTCTTCCGCCGGCTGGAAGATGACCGCGATAGAGCCCTTGAAATTGCGGGTTTCCGCCAGATGTTTCGCCGCGCCCAGCAGCATCGCGGTATGCCCGTCATGTCCGCAGGCATGCATCTTGCCGGGCGTCTTCGATGACCAGGCCTTGCCCGATACCTCGTGGATCGGCAGGGCATCCATGTCAGCGCGGAAACCGATCACCGGACCATCGCCGCGATTGCCCTTGATGATGCCCACCACGCCGGTGCGGCCGATCCCCGTCTTCACCAGATCGCAGCCGATTTCCTTGAGCTTGTCAGCCACGAAGGCGGCCGTGCCATGCACGTCGAACAGCAGTTCCGGATGCTGGTGCAGATGCCGCCGCCATTCGGCGACTTCGGGCTGAAGCTCGCTGGCACGGTTGATGACGGGCATGAAAGACCTCTTGAAACGCGGCGTCCGGATGAAATATCACCAACAGTGTTTCCGCGATCAGCCGCTTTGGCAAGGCGCAAATGCCGTTTTGCATCGAAATGAAGCGCCCGCCTGCATGGCCCGAGGTTCAGCCACGCAGACCGGAAAAGCCTCTCAGCGCCGCCCCAGCATCCACCGCGCCACGAACCAGCTGCCGCAGGCCCAGACGGTTCCGGCCGCCCATCCGCCGAGCACGTCGGTCGGGTAATGCACGCCGAGATAGATGCGGCTGAGGCCGATGATCAGCGTCAGCACCACCGCGACCAGCGGGAAAAAGTAACGCAGCGAAGGCTGCTCCTCGATGCGCGACAGCATGGCGCCGAGCGTCAGATAGGTGATCGCCGAGAGCATGGCATGGCCGCTCGGAAAGCTCATGTCGGTGACTTCGACGAGATGCTGCACCACTTCCGGCCTTGGGCGGGCGATGCCGATCTTGATCGCGCTGCTGAGAGCCCAGCCGCCGAGGATCGATCCCGTGACGAAGAGCGCCGTGCGATATTTGCGGCGCAGCGCCAGATAGACGACGACGAGCGTGACGATCAGCGTCAGCACGGTCACGCCGCCGAGTGCGGTGATGTCGACCATCATCTTGGTGAGCCATGTGGGGCCAATCGGCAGGGCCGGATCGGTCGGATCGCGCAACGCCAGAAGCACGCCCTCATCGAAGGCCCGCGTCTCGCCCTCCAGCACCTCGCCCGTCAGTTCGAACAGAAAATAGGCGACCAGAGCCGCCACCAGAGCCGTCAGCCAGACCCGGGCTTCGGCCGCCGAGGCGATACGGGTGATATGGTGCTTGATACGCTGCATGGGCGAGTTCCTGTTCGGTGGCATTATGGCTTACATCGCGTCGGAGGGCGGCGGCGTCAACCCGAGGCGGTCCGGCAAATCTGGGCGGGTTGAGGTATTGGGGGAGACGGCGGGCCTTTGTGGGGGATTTAACCCCCTCTGTCCTGCCGGACATCTCCCCCTCAAGGGGGGAGATCGGATGGGGCGGGCCGCTTGATCTCAACGAAGCTCCGTCCCCATGGTACCGGTATCGCCATGCTTTCTGCGTCGACGTCACGTTGCCCGGACGGTTGCGGTGGTCGAGACATCCTCCACGCGCCGATCTCCCCCCTTGAGGGGGAGATGTCCGGCAGGACAGAGGGGGGTACCCTGCGGCAAAAGCCATCGACCAAGCAATCGAGACGTCCAACCACCTTGATCTTCTCCCCCACCCCCGCCACTCTCCGCAGATGAACCGGAGTCCATCAATTGTCCCTCGTCAAAGCCCTCATTACGATTCTCCTGTTGACAGTTGCTGCCGCCTGTTTCGGGGCAACGGCCCTGTTTGGCTTTGCAGGGCTTGCCGCGTGGACGGATTATCAGAACTTGGGCTGCCCCGGCGCAAACCAATGCAGCGATGCGATCTCCGTGATGTGGACTGCAAGCATAGTGGTACCGTTTTCGCTCGCACTGGCTGTCGGCATCGTTCGTTTCCGATGGAAGAACAGCCCCTGGCGCGCTGGACGAAGCCTCTGAACTTCGCCACTCTCCGCCCACCCATCCGGAGACACGCCTCATGCCCCACGGCCCGCTCAACCTCCTGACCGACATCGACGGCCTCGCCGTCGGCCATGCGACCGATCTGGCGCTCGGCTCGGGCGTCACAGTCATCCTCTTCGACGAACCGGCGACCGCCTCCGGCACGGTGCTCGGCGGCGCGCCGGGCGGGCGGGATGTGAGCCTGCTCGATCCCTCGATGACGGTGCAACAAGTCGATGCCTTCGTGCTTTCGGGCGGCTCGGCCTTCGGGCTTGATGCGGCGGGCGGCGTGCAATCGGGCCTAAGGGCGGCAGGCCGCGGCTTTGCCGTGGGCTCGGTGCGCGTGCCGATCGTGCCGCAGGCGATCCTGATGGATCTCCTGAATGGCGGCGACAAGGGCTGGGGCCTGCATGCGCCCTATCGCGACCTCGGCTATCAAGCCTACCAGAACGCCGCCAAAGGCGCTTTCCCGCTCGGCACAGTCGGCGCGGGGACGGGTGCCACGACGGCCAATTGCAAGGGCGGCCTCGGCTCGGCGAGCGCGGTCTCGTCATCGGGGCATACGATCGCGGCCCTCGTTGCCGTCAATGCCATGGGCTCGGTGACCGTGGGCGACGGCCCGCAGTTCTGGGCGGCCCCCTTCGAAGAGGCGGACGAATTCGGCGGGCTCGGCCAGCCCGCTCATGTCAGCACCGAGGACCGGGCCATGCGTATCAAGGGCCTGCGGCTGACGGCGACGACCATCGGTGCGGTCGTGACCGATTGCGTTTTGTCGAAACCCGAACTGCACCGTCTGTCGCTGTCGGCCCATGATGGCCTCGCCCGCGCCGTGCTGCCCGCCCACCTGCCGCTCGACGGCGACACTGTCTTTGCCGCCTCGACCGGCAGGCGTCAGGGCAATGGGGTCGCCGATATGCTGGAGCTTTGCCATCTGGCGACTTTGGTGACGGCGCGGGCGATTGCGCGCGGGGTGTATGAGGCTGTGGCGCTGCCGTATGCGGATGCGCAGCCTTCCTGGCGTGACAGGTGGGGGTGATCTGTTTTCCCCTCACCCTGAGGCGCCCGACAAAGTCGGGCCTCGAAGGGCGAGGCCACTGCCGCACGAAGCGCATCATCATCACTTCGGCACAAGTGATATAAAGCCGCTGGATGCTTCGAGGCCCGCGCTGCACGCGGGCACCTCAGCATGAGGGAACAGCCCCCACCCCAAGACTTTCGCCCCACTACCCCTTGACCCAAGTCAAGGACATCCCACCCTTCCCCGAGGAGATTGCAGGCCAAGGTTGATCACGCGGCTGACGCAGATCATCCGCAGGATGATAAGAGACCGGAAGGGAGGCTGGTCGGACAATGGAAGACGAAAGCGACATGGAAAGACCAGTGCTCACCAACCGCACCTTCGACGAGTTGAAGCTCGGCGATGCCGCGAGCCTCAGCCGCATGATCGGCCCTGACGACATCGAACTCTTTGCGGCATTGTCGGGTGACAACAATCCGGTGCCGCTTGGCCAGTCGCTGATCCCGGCGGGCATGATCTCGGCCGTGCTCGACACCCGCCTGCCCGGCCCCGGCACGGTTTATCTCGGCCAAGATCTGGAATTCTGGAAGGAGATTGCAACGGGCGACCGGATCACCGCGACGGTGACGCTGATGAAGAAGGAAAGCGACGGACGCACGCTGGTCTTCGACACGCGCTGCGTGAACCAGAACGGCGAACCTGTTCTCGTGGGCAAGGCCCGTGTGCGGGCGCCGGAAACCCGCATCAGCTGGTCGGAAAACCTGCCCCCCGATGTCTCGCTGCAGCGGCACGACCGTTTTGACGCCATCGTCGCCGAAGCCCGCAGCCTGCCGATGGTGAAGACCGCCCTTGTCCACCCCTGCTCGCCGGAAGCGATCGAGGCGGCTGTCGAAATCCGCGACGAAGGTCTGCTGGAGCCGATCCTGATCGGTCCGGAGGCCAAGATCCGGGCGGCGGCCGAAAAGGCCGGTATTTCGATCGCCGGGCTCGAAATCCTTCACACCGAACACAGCCATGCGGCCGCAGCCCTTGCCGTGGAACTCGCCGTCGCCGGCAAGGTCGGCTCGGTGATGAAGGGCAGCCTGCATTCCGACGAGCTGCTCGGCGCCGTGGTCGGCAGCGGCTCGGGGCTGAAGACCGAACGCCGTGTCAGCCATGTCTATGTCATGGATGTGCCGGCCTATTCCAAGCTGCTGATCGTCACCGATGCCGCGATCAACATCGCGCCGACGCTCGAGCACAAGCGCGACATCTGCCAGAACGCCGTGGATCTCATGCATATGCTGGGCGTGGCCGAGCCCAAGGTCGCGGTGCTGGCCGCCGTCGAGACGGTCAACGACAAGATGCCGGCGACGCTGGAGGCAGCGGCTCTCACCGTCATGGCGGCGCGCGGCCAGATCCGGGGTGCCAAGGTCGACGGCCCGCTCGCCTTCGACAATGCGATCAGCATGGAAGCCGCCCGCACCAAGGGCATCGTTTCGCCGGTGGCGGGTGACGCCGACATCCTGCTGGTGCCGGATCTCGAAGCCGGCAACATGCTGGCCAAGCAGCTCCTCTATTTCGCCAATGCGGATGCCGCTGGCCTGGTGCTCGGCGCCCGTGTGCCCGTGATCCTTACCAGCCGCTCCGACAGCCTGCGTGTGCGCATCGCCTCGGCAGCCCTCGCCAAACTCGTCGCCGCCAAGAAGGCCGCAGCCCTTGCCCTGGGTCCGATGGCATGAGCCAGAAACTGCTGCTCACCTTCAATGCCGGCTCGTCCACGGTGAAGATCGGCATTTTCGCCCGCGAACAAAATGGGGCAAAGCGCATCGGCAAGGGTCTCATCGACTTTCGCGCCGAGCCGCTGACCTTTCACCTGATCGAGGGTCCAAAAATCTTCGACGTGCCGCTGGTGGCAAAGACCGATGACCTGCTGCACGACGTCTTGGAAGAGGTCTTCGACTGGCTCGGTGAACACTATGATCTCGACGCCGTCTCGGCGGTCGGACATCGGGTGGTGCATGGCGGCGATCTTTTTGGCGAGGCCGTGAGGATCGATGACACGAGCCTCGCCGGCATCGAGAGCCTGGTGACGCTGGCGCCGCTGCACCAGCCGCAGAACCTGCGCCTGATCCGCGCGATTGCCGAGCTGAAACCCGGCATGCCGCAGACCGCCTCTTTCGACACCGCCTTTCACCGCACCCAGTCCGATGTTGTCAGACGCTTCGCCATCCCGCGCGACTGGTTCGACAAGGGCGTGAAGCGCTACGGCTTTCACGGGCTGTCCTATGCCTATATCGCCGGGGCGCTGAAGGCGCTGGACCCGGAACGGGCCGGCGGCCGCGCAGTCGTTGCCCATCTCGGCTCCGGCGCCAGCCTTTGCGCGCTGGAACATGGCGTGAGCCGCGACACCTCGATGGGCTTTTCCACCATCGACGGCGTGCCGATGGCCACCCGTTCCGGCGCCATCGACCCCGGCGTGCTCTTTCATCTCGTCGAGGCGCATGGAATGAGCGTCAAACAGGTGGAGGAGATGATCTACAAACAGTCCGGCCTGCTCGGCCTGTCCGGCATCAGCGCCGACAGCAGGGTCCTGCTGGAAACCCCTTCGAAGGAGGCGTGCGAGGCTCTGGATGTCTTCACCTTCCGCATTGCAGGCGAAGTGGCACGTCTGGCCGCCACGCTCGGTGGCCTCGATACGCTGGTCTTCACGGCCGGCATCGGCGAGAACCAGCCGACGATTCGCCGGTCGGTGGTCGAGCGCCTGCGCTTCCTCGGCCTTCTGCTCGATGGGGATAGGAACGACCGCAACGAAGGGGTCATTTCGCGTGAGGAAAGCCGGGTCAAGGTGCGCGTCATCGCAACCGACGAGGAGCAGGTGATCGCCGACGACTGCCTGCGGCTGGACGCGCAGGACAACGCACCGCTTTATCGCGTGCTCTGACACCAAAGCGTCATGAAACGCGCCTAGAGACGCTTCGACTGCGAGCGGATGGAGGCGAGTCATGCTGCGACAGACGGATGCGACGGGTGAAACCTTCGAAGCGGCGCGCGGTGAGGTGCTGATCCTCTCCAATGCCCGCGTGGTGACATCAGGCCATGTCTTGCACGGTTCCGTGGTGATCGAAGACGGCCGGATCGTCGAGGTCCACGAAGGCCCCTCGCGTCATGCGGCATCGATCGACTTTGCCGGCGACTATCTGCTGCCCGGTTTGGTCGACATCCACACCGACCACTTCGAAAAGCACCTGTATCCCCGCGCCCATGTGCGCTGGGATTTCATGCGCGCCGCCTTGGCCCACGACGCCCAGATCATCGGCGGCGGTGTGACCACCGTCTTCGACAGCCTCTGCGTCGGCGCCACCACCGACAATCCGGAGCGGGCGCAAATCCTGAAACCGATGATCGAGGCGCTGGAGCAGGCTCAAAGCTCTGGCATGCTGAGGGCCGAACATCTCGTCCACCTGCGCTGCGAACTGACGGACCCGGCAACCCCGGCGCTGACGGCGGAGAACATCGACCGGGAGATTGTTCGCGTGCTCTCGATCATGGAACACCTGCCCGGCATCCGCCAGAGCCGCGATATCGAGGCCTATGTCGCGAGAGCCTGCAAATCGACCGGCGAAAGCCCGGCACTGGTGCGCGAGAAGATCAAGATGCTCGTCGCCGAGAAGAGCCACTTTGCGGCCATGACACGGCCGGAGGTCGTGGCACTCGCCCGCGCCCGCTCCATGCCGCTGATGAGCCATGACGATACTGACGTGGCCCATATCGAGGAAGGGCTGGCGGAGGGCGTGTCGATCTCCGAATTCCCCTGCTCGATGGAGGCGGCACAAGCGGCACGCGATGCCGGCATGCGCATCGTCGCCGGTGCGCCGAACCTTGTGCGCGGCGGCTCGCAATCCGGCAACATTGCCGTGCGCGATCTGCTCGCGGACAAGCTGGTCGATATCCTCGCGTCGGATTACGTGCCGCGCTCGATGCTGGATGCGGCCTTCATGATCTCTGCCGATCCCGGTCTCGACTACGACCTGCCGAGCGCCGTTGCTCTGGTGACGCGCAACCCGGCGCTCGCCGGCAATCTCGCGGACCGCGGCGCGATCGAGATCGGCCTCAAAGCCGACCTGATCCGCGTCGATCTGCAGGACGGCCATCCCTTCGTGAAGTCCGCCTGGCGCTCGGGCCATCGCGTCGCCTGAAAGAGCCTCGACCGGGACCGCTCAGACGCGCCGAAAGCCTTCGCTCGCCGTCATCAGCTGGCGGGTATAATCGGTCGAGAAATCGCCGTCGCGCAGCTGCCCGACGCTGAGCGTCTCGACGATCTTGCCGGATTTCATCACCGCCAGATGCTCGCACATATGGCTGATGACCGCGAGGTCGTGGCTGACCATGACGAAGGTCAGACCCCGATCCCGACGCACCTGTTCGAGCAGATTGAGGATTTCCGCCTGGATCGAGGCATCGAGCGCCGAGGTCGGCTCGTCGAGCAGCAGCACCTTCGGCTCGAGGATCAGCGCGCGGGCAATCGCGATGCGCTGGCGCTGGCCGCCGGACAGCTGGTGCGAAAAACGGAAGCGGAAGCCGGCACCCAGGCCCACTTCGTCGAGCGCCCGCGCGATGCGCGTTTCGGCATCGGAGAACCCGTGGATCGTCAGGGGCTCGCGCAGCAACCGGTCCACCGTCTGGCGTGGATGCAGCGAGCCATAGGGGTCCTGAAAGACCATCTGCACCTGGCGATAGAATTCCTTGTCGCGCTTGCGGCCCTCATAGAGCCTGCCGTTGACCGACAGGATGCCGCTGCTGAAGGAATTCAGCCCGGCCACGGCCCGAAGCAGCGTGGATTTGCCGGAGCCGGATTCGCCGACGATGCCGAAGGAGGCACCGTCCTCCACATCGACGCTGACGCTGTCGAGCGCCCGGTAGCCGTCGAAGCTGACGACCATGTCCCTGATGGCGAGCACTGGCCTCATAGCTTCCACTCCGCCTGGCGGGAGAGCACCGGCAGCGGATGTCGGTCGGCGGCGATCTGCGGCAGGCATTCGAGCAGTCCTCGGGTGTAGGGATGTTGCGCCTCCCGGAGCCGCGTCGCCTCGATCTCCTCGACCACCCGGCCGGCATACATGACGAGCACCCGGTCGCAGAAGGACGAGACGAGCCTGAGGTCGTGGCTGATGAAGATCAGCCCCATGCCGCGATCACGCACCAGCGCATCGAGAATGGCGAGCACTTCGAGCTGCACCGTCACGTCGAGGGCCGAGGTCGGTTCGTCGGCGATCAGCAGTTCCGGCCCGCAGATCAGCATCATCGCGATCATCACGCGCTGGCCCATGCCGCCGGAGACTTCATGCGGATAGAGATCGAAGACCCGCTCCGGATTGCGGATCTGCACCGCTTCCAGCATGGCGAGCGCCCGCTTGTGCGCCTCGCCGGACGATACCTTTTCATGGGTACGGAGCGTCTCCATGATCTGGCGCCCGACGGTCATGACCGGGTTCAGCGAGTATTTCGGATCCTGCAGGATCATCGCCAGCTGCTTGCCGCGCAGCGAGCGGCGGCGAGCGGGGCTGGCGGTCAGGAGATCGGTATCGCCGAACTGCAGCCGGTCGGCCGTGATCCTCGCCTGGGGGGAAGTCAGCCCCATGATGGCTCGTCCCGTCTGCGACTTGCCGGAGCCGGACTCACCGACAATGCCGAGACGTTCACGCCCGAGCGTGAAGGACACCCCGCGCACCGCCTCGACGAGGCCGGTGCGGGTCGGGAAGCTGACGCGGAGATTTTCGACGGTCAGAAGCGCGCTCATTGGCCGGCCTCCTTCGGATCGAGCGCATCGCGCAGACCATCGCCCAGAAGATTGAAGCCGAGCGACACGACCAGAATGGCAAAACCCGGCATGGCCGCGACCCACCATTGATCGAGGATGAAGCGGCGACCGGACGCGATCATCGCGCCCCATTCCGGCAGCGGCGGCTGTGCGCCGAGGCCGAGGAAACCGAGGCCGGCAGCCGTGAGGATGATGCCGGCCATGTCGAGCGTGACGCGCACGATGACCGAGGAGAGACACAGCGGCACGATATGCGACAGCACGATCCGGAGCGGCGAGGCGCCCATGAGCTGTACCGCCGCGATGAAATCCGAGTTGCGGAAGGTCAGCGTTTCGGCCCGCGCGATACGGGCATAGGGCGGCCAGGAGGTGATGGCGATGGCGAGAACCGCATTCTCGATACCGGGGCCGAGCGCTGCGACCAATGCGAGCGCCAGCACGAGCTTCGGGAAGGCGAGGAAGATGTCGGTGATGCGCATCAAGACGCCATCGACCCAGCCGCCGGCATAACCGGCGATCGTGCCGACGATCAGGCCAACGGGTGCGGCGATGATAGCAACCAGCGCCACGACGAACAGCGTCAGCCGCGAGCCGTGGATGAGGCGCGAGAGGATGTCGCGGCCCTGGTCGTCGGTGCCGAGCAGATATCCGGCACTGCCGGGCGGCAGAAGGCGGGCGTTGCGCAGGTCACCCTGAACAGGCGAATGCGGCGCCAGCACATCGGCAAAGGCGGCGACGAACAGAAGCGCGATCAGAATGGCGAGGCCCGCCAGCGCCAGCCGGTTTTCGGCGAAGCGCTGCCAGATGATATAGGCGCGCCCACAACGGGCCTGCAGGCGGGATTGCGGCCGGTCTGACGTGAGCCAGCCTTTCCAGGTCAGTTCGGAAGCGGAGACGGGTGTGGTCATCGGCTGCGCGTCCTCGGATCCAGCATGCGATAGAGAATATCCGACAGAAGATTGATGCCGATGAAGACGGATCCGATCACGATCGTCCCGCCGAGCACGGCGTTCAAGTCGGCATTCTGCAGCGAATTGGTGATGTAGAGCCCAAGCCCCGGCCAGGAGAAGATCGTTTCCGTCAGCACCGACCCTTCGAGCAGTCCGGCATAGGAGAGTGCAATGACCGTGACCAGCGGCACTGCGGCATTGCGCAGCGCATGGAACCAGATGATCCGGGTTTCGCTCAGGCCCTTGGCACGGGCAGCGACGATGTATTCCTGCGCCAGCTCGTTGAGCATGAAGGAGCGCGTCATGCGGCTGATATAGGCCATGGAGAAATAGCCGAGCAGACCGCCAGGCAGGATGATGTGGCGGAAGAGATCCCACAACACGTCCCATTGCCGCTGCATGGCGGCATCGAGCAGGAAGAAGCCGGTGACAGGGGTGAAGCTGTACTCGTAGACGATATCGACACGGCCGGGATAGGCAACCCAGTTGAGCTTGGCATAGAAGAGCAGCAGCGCCAGAAGCCCGAGCCAGAAGATCGGCACGGAATAGCCGATGAGGCCGACGACCCGCACCATCTGGTCGGCGATCGAGCCGCGCTTGACGGCGGCGAGCACGCCGAGCGGAACGCCGAGCACGGCGCCGATGATCGTGCCGACGGTGGCAAGTTCGATGGTGGCCGGAAAGACGCGGGCGATGTCCTTCATGACCGGATTGGTGGTGAGCACCGATACGCCGAAATCACCCGACAGTGCCTGGCGGACATAGATGATGAACTGCTCCCAGAGCGGCAGGTTGAGGCCGAGCTCCTCGCGCACGCGCTCGACGACATGCGACGGCGCCCGATCGCCGACGATGGCGAGCGCCGGATCGATCGGCACCACGCGGCCGATGAAGAAGGTGACGGCCAGAAGGCCGAGATAGGTGGTCACCACCGTCAGCAGAAACTTGCCAACGGCGATGGCGATCGCAGAGGCGCGCCTGGAAGCGCGCCTCTCGTCGACCTGGCTGTCCACGGAGGTCAAGGACGACTATTCCTTGGTGACCGTGTTGACATAGTTGGTGTCGAAGCTCGGGCCGAGCTTGTAGCTCTGCACCTTGCTCGAATAGCCGGCGATTTCCGTCTGCTGGAAGATCACCACGAACGGGCCGGACGCAAGCACCTGCTTCTGCAGGTCTTCGTAGATCGCCGCACGCTTGGCCGTATCCTTCTCGAGCAGGGCAGCCGCCGTCTTGGTGGACAGTTCCTTCGGATCCCAGGCATTGCGCCAGGCGAGCGTCTTGTTCGTGCCTTCGTCGGAATTGTCAGGGTTGAAGGTGAAGGTCTCGGCGTTCGAGTTCGGGTCGAAATAGTCCGAGCCCCACTGGCCGATATAGATGTCGTGCTGACGCGCACGGTACTTCGTCAGCGTCTGCTTGCCGTCGCCCGGGATGATTTCCAGCTTGATGCCCGCCTGGGCGAGCGTCTGCTGGACGTTTTCGGCAATGCCCGTCACGGGCTGCGTGTTGCGCACGTCCATGGTGACGGTGAAGCCGTCGGCGAGACCAGCCTTGGCCAGCAGTTCCTTCGCCTTGGCGACGTCGAGCTTGTACGGATTGTCGTCGAGCGCGCCGAGCTGGCCGGATGGCAGGAAGGTCTGGTGGATCGTGCCGATGCCCTTGATCAGGGTTTCGCCGAGCGCGTCGTAATCGACGAGGTACTTGAAGGCCTCGATGACTTCGGGCTTGGCCAGGTTCGGGTTCTTCTGGTTGAGGCTGAAGTAGTAGAGCGTGCCCTTCGGTGCCGAAGTGGTGGCGATGCCGTCCTTCTTGGCAACGGCATCGAAATCGCCCGGATCGAGGTTGCGGGCAACGTCGATGTCACCGTTTTCCAGTGCCAGGCGCTGGCCGGAGCTTTCCTTCATGTAGCGATAGATGACGCGGGCGAGCTTGGCCTTTTCGCCGTAATAGTTGTCGTTGCGCTCAAGCACGACGACTTCATTGGCGCGCCATTCGCGGATCTTGAACGGGCCGGAACCGGCATAGCCGGTCTTCAGGAACTCGTTGCCGAAGTCCGTGTCGTATTTGTATTCCTCGGTCGGCGTAACAGGCTTGGCATTCTCCATCACGACCTTCTTGTCGACGACGGAGGCGACGGTGGCCGTCAGGACGTTGAGCACGAAGCTCGGGGCATAGGGCTTGTCGACGGTCAGCACGAAGGTGGATTCGTCGGCCGCCTTGGCCTTTTCCGTGACATTGTCGCCGCTCAGACCGAACTGGGTCAGCAGGAAGGCCGGCGACTTGTCGAGCTTGATGACACGTTCGAAGGAGAAGGCAACGTCTTCAGCGGTGATCGGATTACCCGACGCGAAAGTGAGGTTCGGCTTCAGCTTGAACGTATAGGTCAGGCCGTCCTCGGACACATCCCAGCTTTCGGCGAGGTCGCTGACGATCTTCGACGTATCGGCCGGATCGAGCGCCACGAGCTTGCTATAGGTGTTGGCGGTGATCTCCGCCGTCGAGAGTTCGAAGGCTTCACCCGGATCAAGCGTGATGATGTCGTCGATCGCCCAGGCCTGGACGAGCGTATCCGCCGGGGTCGCAGCATAGGCCTGCGGCGCAACCGCGACCATGAGTGCCAGCATCGCGCTGGTCGTCAGAAGTTTGAGGCGCTTGTCGAACATTGTCATCGTTACGGTTCCCTTCTTGGTTTTTATGGGTATGCCAGTATGAACTTATTCGTGCCAGGCGGAAGCCAGCACCCGCAGCCAGTTTTCGCGGCAGATCTTGTCGAGATCACCGGCACTGTAACCGGCGGCACCAAGCGCTTCCACCAGTCGGTGGTTGCCGGAGGCATCGGCGATGGCAGCCGGTATCGTCGCGCCGTCGAAGTCCGAGCCGAGCGCGACACAGTCGATCCCCATGCGTTCGACCAGATGGTCGATATGCCGGACCATCAGCGAGATCGGCGTATCCGCGTTGTCGCCCCCGTCCGGCCTTAACATGGTCACGGCATAGTTCAGCCCGACCAGACCCCGGCTCTCGCGGATCGCGTCGAGCTGCTTGTCGGTCAGGTTGCGCGCCACCGGCGTCATCGCATGCACGTTGGAGTGGCTGGCGATCAGCGGCTGGTCGCTCAGTTTCGCCACGTCCCAGAAGCCCTGTTCGGTGATGTGGGCGAGATCGATCAGGATGCCGAGCTTGTTGCAGCGGCGGACCAGCTCGCGACCGAGATCGGTGAGGCCGGGACCGGTATCCGGAGAACTGGGGAAGGCAAACGGCACCCCATGCCCGAAGATGTTGTGGCGGCTCCACACAGGCCCGAGCGAGCGGAGCCCGGCGGCGTAGAAAACCTCGAGCGCATCGAGATTGGCGTCGATCGCCTCGCAGCCTTCCATGTGCAGGACAGCTGCGAAACCACCATCCGCCATCACCTTGCGGATTTCGGCCGTGCTGCGGCACAGCGTCCAGGCGCCGGCGCGATCCAGCTGGCGGGCGATCGCGATCATCTCCAGCGCGATGTCGAGCGAGGGCGACCGCTCCAGCGGCGGATCGAGCGGTGTCAGATAGTGACCGTCGGCATCCGGCTCCTTCAGCACGAAATCATGCGGCGACGGGATATAGACGGCACACAGCCCGCCTGCCAGGCCACCGCGTTTGGCGCGCGGCCCGTCAATGTGGCCGGCCGTTGTGCCCTGAGCGAACTCCTTCACAGGGTCGGCGCCGTCCTTGCGGCTGCGCCAGAGGCGAAGGAGAACGTCGTTATGGCCGTCGAAGACAAGGTTCATGAAAATGAATTCCGTAGTTCGGTCGCGTCAGTGAGAGGATCCCATGCCCAGAGAGAGGCGACGGGGCTGGATAAACAGTAGCTTGGCAAGCCCATCAAATCGTAGGGCCAAATTGCCCTCCCATTCAAGAGTGAAAAAGATTTACTCCAGAGCATCCTGCGCCAGGGAGGGTACGCGGTCCAGCCAGTCGGTCGCCGCCTCGTAAAAGGCGGCAACGGAAAGCACCCGCGCATCGGCTCGCGGCGGCCCGATCAGCTGGAAACCATTCGGCAGGCCGCCCTCGGAGAAGCCGGCCGGCAGCGCTGCCACAGGCAGGCCGGCCATGCTCGGGCCGATCACCACCTCCATCCAGCGGTGATAGGTATCCATGTGGCGTCCGGCGATTTCACGCGGCCAGGGAATGTCGGCATCGAAGGGGAAGACCTGTGCGGCCGGTGCGATCAGATAGTCGAAACGCTCGAAGAGCTTCAGCATCGCCTGATACCAGGCGGTCCGGATGGCGGAGGCTTCGAAGACATCGGCGGACGAGGCCCGCAGACCGTTCCGCACCTCATAGAGGATTTCCGGCTTGAGCGATCCCCGCCGGGCCGGATCTTCATAGGTGTCACGCATGCTGCCGGCGGTGAAGACGCTGCGCAGCGTCGTCCAGGCCCACCACAGCCGTTCCATATCGAAGGCGGGCGCCGCCGCCTCGACAGAAAAACCCATGGCTTCGAAAATACCGAGAGCCTTTTCATTGAGCGCGAGGACACCCGGCTCGAAGGGCAGATACCCGGAAAAATCACCCAGCCAGCCGATCCGGCCGCCCTTGCGCGCAAGGTCGGGATCAATGGTGACGGGTCCACTCTCGAAGGAGGACGGATCACGCGGATCGAAGCCGGACTGGATGTTCAAAAGCAGCACCACGTCTTCGACGCTGCGGCCCATGGGTCCAAGCGTTGCGAGCTGATTGAGATAGGCATCCCGACCGGGAAGCGCCGGGATGCGACCGAAGCTCGGACGGAAACCGATGACATTGTTGAAGGCGGCGGGGTTTCGAAGCGACCCCATCATGTCACTGCCGTCAGCGACCGGCACCAGCCGGGCCGCAAGTGCTGCCCCCGCACCGCCACTCGACCCGCCGGCCGACTGCGCCGGGTCATACGGATTGCGGGTGACGCCGAAGACGGGATTGTAGCTGTGCGAACCGAAGCCCCATTCCGGGGTATTGGTCTTGCCAATGACGATTGCGCCTGCCGCCCGGATCCGCTCCACCTGGATGTCGTCGAAATCAGGCACGAAATCCCGGTAGAGCGGAGAGCCGTACGTGCAACGGATGCCCTTCGCCTCGCTGAGATCCTTGATGGCAATCGGCACGCCATGCAGCGCTCCCCGGATGGTGCCGGCGGCCCGCTCCCGGTCCAGCAAACGCGCTTCGGCAAGCAGTTCCTCGTTCGAGCGCAGACTGATGAGCGCGTTGATCCGGGGGTTCAGCCGTTCAATCCGTGCCAGATAATCGCGCATGACCCCTTCGGCCGAGAGCGCGCCGGACCGGAGGGAAACGGACAGCGCAGCGGCGCCAAGACGGGTGGGATCGGTCACGGGTGTCTCCGGATCAGGTGGGACCGGCGCAAGCGCCCGGCAACATGGCCCGACGATGGGATGCTTGGCCAAGCCGTGTCAAGCGGGCGGCTAAGCGCCTGCCGCAGGCCTGCCATGCGGTCCGCACAAATTTTCGCTGAAGCCAAAAATAAAAATGGTCATACGACCAAATTAGAGGCAACATGCCCCAAAATCAGGTGCGCGGACTCGACCGGACCGCGACGCCGAAGACAAGGGAACACCGGTCGGCAAAGAGCGAGATCAGCAGAAACCCTGTCATTCCGGGGCGTCTGCGGGCTCCAACGGGAGGGAGGCTCCACATGCATTCGAGCTGGCACACGACTTGCGTGACCAGAATTACGCGCCCCGGTCGGCAGAAGCTCCTGCCATTGCCGGATCGCACCGCAGTCCATCGCGCATAACCCGAACGCCAGGGGGCATCGCTTGAGTTCCGCATCTGACAAGGCAGCCATCGAGATCCGCGGCGTCAGCCGCATTTACGGATCAGGACACGACAAGGTCACCGCACTCGACGGGATCTTTCTCACCATCCGGGAAAATGAGTTCTTCACCTTGCTGGGGCCATCCGGCTGCGGCAAGACCACGCTTCTGCGGCTGATCGCCGGCTTCGATTTTCCGACGACAGGCGAAATTCTCCTGCACGGCGAAGACATCGCCCCGCTCCCGCCGTTCAAGCGGCCGGTCAACACCGTCTTCCAGTCCTACGCGCTCTTCCCCCATATGACGGTCGCCGACAATATCGGCTTTGGCCTGAAGATGCTGGGCAAGCCGGCGGCGGAGATCAAGTCGCGCGTCGACGAGATGCTTGAACTGGTGCACATGACGAAGATGCGCGATCGGCAGGTCAGCCAGATTTCCGGCGGCCAGCAGCAGCGCGTGGCGCTTGCCCGCGCCCTGGCGCCAAAGCCGAAGGTCCTGCTGCTCGACGAGCCCCTCTCGGCGCTCGACTATAAACTTCGCAAGGAGATGCAGATCGAATTGAAGCGCGTGCAGGCCGAGACCGGCATCACCTTCATCTTCGTGACCCACGACCAGGAAGAGGCGCTCACCATGTCGGACCGCATCGCGGTCATGTCGACGGGGAGCCTGCGCCAGGTCGGCTCGCCCTGGGATATCTACGACCGCCCGGCCGAGCGTTTCGTGGCTGACTTCATCGGCGAGACGAACTTCCTCGAAGTCGAGGTCGCATCGGTGGAAGGCGACAGAGCCAAGGTCCGACTGCGCTCGGGCCGGGAAATCCCCGCCACCTTCCCGGAAAAGACGACGCCCTCGGGCAAGGTCACCATCGTCATCCGCCCTGAACATGCCGAGATCGTCGCCCCCTCGCCCGAGGCCACCCTGCAGGGCACGGTCGAGAGCGTCGTCTATCTGGGCACGGACACCAACATCAACGTCCGGCTCGAAGGCGGATCGCTGTTCACGGTGCGCCAGCAGAACAGCCGCAGCGGTGCCTGCGGTCATGCGGAGGGACAACCGGTCGGCATCCTCGTCAGCGACGATGTCGCGCAGATCCTGAAGGATTGACCATGAGCGCGATCCGAACGGCCCCCGAAAATGCCAAATCGCGCGACATCCGAAACCGTTGGCTCCTGAGCCTCCCCGCGCTTCTCATCATCCTGGTCGCGGCCATCGGCCCGCTCTTCGTCATGCTGGTCTATTCCTTCCTGGTGAAGGGAGACTATGGCGACGTGAAGCCCTGGCAGTTCTCGCTGGATGGCTGGTTCTCGGTTTTCTTCGAACGTGACATCTTCGACGATACCTTCGGTCTCGCCAGTGCCCATGTCTCGATCATCTGGCGGTCGCTGAAACTCTCCTTCTACACCACCATCCTCACGCTGATCCTCGGCTTTCCCACCGCCTATTTCATCGCCACACGGCCTGCAAAAAGCCGGGAAATGTGGGTTTTCCTGATCACCATCCCGTTCTGGACGAACCTGCTGATCCGCACCTTCGCCATGCAGCAGGTGATCCGCAACGAGGGCATCGTCAACAACGTGCTGATGTGGCTCGGTGTCATCAAGAGCCCCCTGCAGATCATCTACACGGACACGGCGACCCTGCTCGGCATGACCTATGTCTACCTGCCGCTAATGGTCCTGCCGCTCTACGCCTCGATCGAGAAACTGGATTTCCGCCTCGTGGAGGCCGGTTACGATCTCTATGCCAACCGGCTGCAGGTGCTCTGGCGGATCGTCATCCCTCTGGTGAAGCCGGGCCTGATCGCCGGATCGATCCTCGTCTTCATTCCCTCGCTCGGCGCCTATGTCATTCCGCGCGTGCTGGGTGGCGGCAAGAACATGATGCTCGGCAATCTGATCGAGATGCAGTTCGGTGCGGGCCGCAACTGGCCGCTGGGTGCGGCCATGTCGATCACGCTGATGGTCATCGTGATGCTGGCCCTGCTCTTCTATGTCCGCAACGCATCCAAGTCGGGAGCCGGACATGTCTGAGCGCCGTTTCGACATCCGCAGTCAACCGGGCTTCGGCCTGATTGCCCTCTTCACCTTCTTCGCGCTCTACCTGCCGATCGCAGCGCTCGTGGCCTATGCCTTCAACGCCAATGAAAGTCTGGCGGTCTGGGGCGGGTTCTCGATGCGTTGGTTCGTCGTCGCCTGGCACAACACTGCGGTTCAGGATGCTGCGATCCGCTCGCTGGTCATTGCCCTCTGGGCCGCCGCCATCTCGACCATCGTCGCGACCATGGCCGCACTCGCGACCACCCGGACGGAAGGTTATCGCGGCCTGACGCTGAAATATGCGGCAATCAACCAGCCGCTGATGGTGCCGGAAATCGTCACCGCCGTGGCCCTGCTCATCGTCTTCTCGCGCATCAAGGTCTGGACCGGCTATTCCGGCCTCGGCTACCTGATCATGGCGCACACGGCCTTCTGCATCCCCTTCGCCTATCTCCCCATCCGGGCACGGCTGGAAAGCATGGACCTGACCCTGGAGCGGGCTGCAGCCGACCTCTATGCCACGCCCTGGCGGGCCTTCCGCTTCGTCACCTTGCCGCTGCTGCGCCCCGCCATCATCGCCGGCTTCATGCTCGCTTTCGTGATCTCGCTCGACGACGTCGTCATCACGGAATTCGTCAAGTCCGGTGGGCAGGACACTCTGCCCACCTACATGCTCGGCCAGATCCGGCGTGAGGCGACGCCGGAGATCAATGCCATCGCCAGCATCTTCCTGGCGCTGTCGACGGTGTTGATCGTGGCCTTCTTCTTCATCAACCGGCGCAAGCCGTAAGCCTGACAACGACTTAAAAACAGAGAGGAACGGAGAATGACAATGAAATGGATGACGACGACGGCGATCGCCACGCTCACGCTGTTAAGCCTTGCCGGCGCAGCATCGGCCGCAGGCGAACTCAACATCTACAACTGGGGGGACTACACCAGCCCCGAGATGATCAAGAAGTTCGAGCAGCAGTTTGACGTCAAGGTGACGGTCACCGACTACGATTCCAACGACACCGCACTCGCCAAGGTGCGCGCCGGCGGTCATGGCTTCGACATCGTCGTTCCCTCCGCGAACTACATGCCGATCTGGATCAACGAAGGCCTGCTCCTGGAGTCCCGTCCGGACCAGATGGAGAATTTCAAGAATGTCGATCCGCGCTGGGTCGACGTCGCCTGGGATCCGGGTCGCCACTATTCCGTTCCGTGGCAGTGGGGCGTGACCGGCATCGGCGTCAACACCAAGGTCTATGGCGGCGACATCAACACCTCAGCCGTCTTCCTCGATCCGCCGGAAGAGCTGGTCGGCAAGATCAACGTCACCCCGGAAATGAACGATGTGCTGTTCGCCACCATCAAATATTTCGGCGGGAACTGGTGCACGACGGACAAGGACGTGCTGCGCAAGGTGCGTGACAAGCTGGTGGAAGCCAAGTCCAAGTGGCTCGCCATGGATTACAGCGTCACCGACAAGCTGCCGAACGGCGACTATTCCGGCGTCTACTATTGGAACGGCGCCATCATGCGCTCGCGCCTGAAGAACCCGGACATCAAGTTCGGTTATCCGAAGGAAGGTTTCCCCGTGTTCATGGACAGCGCGGCGATCCTGAAGGACGCGAAGAACCCTGACAACGCCAAGGCCTTCCTGAACTTCATCATGGCGCCGGAAAACGCAGCCATGCTTTCGAACTTCGCCAAATACGCCAACGGCATCAAGGGCTCGGAAGAATTCATGGATGCGGCCATGAAGGATGCGCCGGAACTCGTCATTCCCGCTGACATGGAAAAGGCCGGCGAATTCCTGCTGACCTGCGAGCCGGACGTGCAGCAGCTTTACACCAAGATCTGGACCGAAATTCAGAAGTAAGCTCGATCCGACACCGAACCAAGAAAAGAAAAAACGGGAGGGCTACCGGCCCTCCCGCAGGGGGAGCATTCACGGATGACAACGCGTTTTGCCGAAACCTATGGTTTCGAAAGAAATGCCCTGACGCTTGCCAACTGGCGGACGGAGCCGTTCAGCCGCTTCAGCTTCGGCCACGCCGAAGAAGTGGTGCCGAGCACCACGATCGCGGCAACCGCCGAGAGACCGGAGGGGGCGCCTGTTGCGTCCGACCTCCTGCGCCAGGCACTTCCGCAGGGCCTTGCAGGACAGGCCGATGTCGGCTCCTATCTCGACTATGCCCACACAGACGCCTTCGTTTTGATGAAGGCCGGCAGGATCGTTGCCGAGCACTATGCGCCTCATGCCGGCGTCGACCAGCGCCACATCGTTTTCTCGATCAGCAAGTCCTTGACGGCGCTCGCCATGGCGACGCTGGAAGCTGACGGCCTCATCGACCCGAACGCCCCGGTCACCAGCCTTCTGCCGGAGGCGAGTGGATCCGCCTATGGCGATTGCTCCATCCGCGATGTGCTCGACATGCGCGTCAGCCTCGCCTTCGACGAGGCCTATCTGAACACCGACGGCGCCTATGCGCGCTACCGCCGCGCCACGCTCTGGAATCCGGCGGACCCGGCACGACCGAACGAAACGCTGCTCGCTTTCCTGATGACACTGCAAAAGGACGCCCATGCCCATGGCGGCGCGCATTTCTACGCGTCGCCGAACTCGGACCTGCTCGGCGTGCTGATCGAGCGCGCAACCGGCGAGCGTTATGCCCAGGTGCTGTCGGAACGCCTGTGGAAACCGCTTGGCGCCCGGCATCATGCGAGCGTGACGGTGGACGCCGAGGGCACGGCACGTGCAGCCGGCGGCATTTCCGTCACCGCCCGTGACCTTGCCAGGGTCGGAGAGATGCTCCGGAACGGCGGCACGGTCGATGGTCGCCGCATCATCTCCGAAACCTGGCTCAAGGATATGCTGACGGCGGGCGACCATCAGGCCTGGGTCGACGGCAAATCGAATTTCTTCCCCAACGGCCGCTATCGCAGCCAATGGTACCAGTCGGGTGAAGCCGACGGTGCCTTCTGCGCGATCGGCATTCACGGTCAGTGGCTCTATGTCGATCCCTCCACCGAGACCGTCATCGTCAAGCTTTCGTCGCAGCCGAACCCGCTCGACGACGAACTGAAACACGACAACTTCGCATTCTTCCGCGCGCTCTGCGCCTGGACCGCATGAAATCAGAGGATACCGAAATGGCAGTGACTGCAGACATCATCATCACCAATGGCCGCGTGCTGACCATGGACAAGGCAGCTCCGCGCGCCGAAGCCGTGGCCCTTGCCGGCAACCGCATTCTTGCGGTCGGCAGCGAAGCGGAGGTGAACGCTCTGGCCGGTTCGAACACGCAGCGGATCGACGCCAGGGGCGCGACCGTGATGCCCGGCTTCAACGAGGCCCATATGCACATCTTCCCGGGATCGGTGTCGCTGCGCCAGCTCAACCTCCACGGCGTGCTGGGCTTCGAGGCGCTGAAATCCGCGATCCTCGACTATGCCGCAAAGAACCCGGACGAACCGCTGCTGATGGGGTTCTCCGCCGACTATTCGATCATTTCGCTGACCGAGCCCTGCACCCGCCATCATCTCGATGCCATCCTCCCGGATCGTCCCTTCATGATGTTCGCGCCCGATCATCACACCGCCTGGGCCAACAGCATGGCGCTGGAACAGGCCGGTCTTCTGCAGGGCAAGGATGTCGGCGTGGGCAATGAGGTCGTCATGGGCCCGGATGGCCTGGCCAACGGCGAGCTCCGCGAAGGAAACGCCTTCGGTCCGGTTGCCGCACTCGCCTCGACCGGCGGTCGCGAAGAACTCGGCATGGGCACCGGCATGGACCCGGAACACGTCACGCCGGAGCAATATGCGCTGGACCGATCGATCCTGAAGGCGGGCCTCGAATACTGCGCTTCCTGGGGCGTCACCTCGATCCAGAACTTCGACGGCAACCACTACCAGCTGCGCCTGATGCGGGACCTGGAACTGGCGGGCGAGCTCCCCTGCCGCATGCGCATTCCCTACCACATGAAGAACTTCATGCCGCTGTCCGACCTCGACAAGGCTGCCGAGTGGAAGAAGGAATTTGCGACCGACATGCTGCGCGGCGATTTCGTCAAGGTCTTCATGGACGGCGTTCTCGACAGCCAGACGGCCTACATGCTGGAGGGATATGGCGACCGTCCCGGATACACCTTCGAGCCGCTTTTCACGCCCGACGCCTTCAACGCGATCGCCACAAAGGCCGATGCGCTCGGCCTGCAGGTCGCGGTGCATGCGATCGGCAGTGCTGCCATCCGCCAGACACTGGATGGCTACGAGGCCGCCGTGAAGGCGAACGGCAAGCAGGACAATCGCCACCGCATCGAGCATATCGAGATCATCCATCCCGACGACATCCCGCGCTTTGCAGAATTCGGCATCGTCGCCTCCATGCAGCCGGTGCACTATCCCGGCGGCACCTGCTTCCCGGCCGAGCCGACGCCGGCAAAGATCGGCGAGGACCGCTGGGACTACGCCTATGCCTGGCGGACGATGAAGGAAGCCGGCGCCCCTGTCGTCTTCGCATCCGACTGGCCGGTTTCGCCGGTCTCGCCCTTCCAGTGCATCCAGGATGCGCTGACCCGCAAGCCCTGGAAGGAGGGCCTGAAGGACCAGCGCTTCACGCTGGAGGAAGCGCTGGAAGCCTATACTGCGATCGGCGCCTGGGTGGAATTCATGGAAGACCGCAAGGGTGTGCTGAAGCCTGGATATCTGGCCGATGTCGTGGTCCTCACCAAAGACATCGAAGCCGTCGCCGCCGACCAGATCATGGACACGGTCCGCCCTGCCGTCACGATTTGCGACGGTCGCATCACATTCCAGGCCTGAGAAAGAACTGCCATGAGCGCCGATATCATCATCCACAACGCAACCGTCCTGACCATGGACGACGACCGTCCGAGGACAGAAGCGGTCGCCCTGACCGGCAATCGCGTGACCGCGGTCGGTTCGAACGCGGAGATCCTCGCGCTGGCGGGGCCACAGACCCGCATCGTCGACGCGAATGGGGCAACAGTGCTGCCCGGCTTCAACGAAGCTCATATGCATATCTTCGGTGGTTCGGTGTCGCTGGGCGAACTCTCGCTCTTCGGCGTCAAGGGCTTCGATGCCCTGAGCAAGGCCGTGAGGGACTATGCCGCCGCCCATCCCGACCTGCCGCTGCTCGTCGCGCAAACGGCCGACTACACCATTCTCTCCGAGACGGAACGTGTCACGCGCCACCACCTCGACCGCATCATTGCCGATCGGCCGTTCCTGATGTTCGCCCCCGACCACCATACGGCCTGGGCCAACACGATGGCCCTGGAGATGGGCGGCATCATCAAGGGCGGTGATGTCGGCGTCGGCAACGAGATCGTCATGGGCGAGGACGGCCTGGCGAACGGGGAACTGCGTGAGACCAATGCCATCCGTCCCGTCGCCTCCATGGGCGCAACCGGTGGACGGGAAAGCCTGGGTGTCGGCACCGGCGGCGATCCGGCGCACGTGACCACCGAGGAGCGGGCGGGTGATATTGCTGTTCTGAAGAAAGGTCTCGCCTATTGCGCCTCTCTCGGCATCACGTCGTTCCAGAACATGGATGGCAATCTCTACCAGCTGGAAATGCTGGATGAGATCGAGAAGACCGAGGGTCTTCCGGTGCGGGTCCGCATGCCCTACCACATGAAGAACTTCATGCCGCTTTCGGACCTGGAAGAGAAGGCAGCGGCCTGGAAGAAGCGCTTCGACACGGACAAGCTGCGCTGCAACTTCGTCAAGTTGTTCATGGACGGCGTGACCGAAGGCGAAACCGCCGTTTTCGTCGATGATTATGCCCACAAGCCCGGCTGGAAGGGCGAGCCGCTGTTTTCAGCCGAGGCCTTCAATGCGGTCGCGACCGAGGCCAACCGCCTCGGCATGCCGGTTGCGGTCCACGCCATCGGCGACGGCGCGGTGCGCATGGTGCTCGACGGCTACGAAGCCTCGATCGCCGCCAATGGCAAAAGCGACATGCGCAACCGCATCGAACACATCGAAGTGGTTCATCCCGACGACATCCCGCGCTTTGCCACATCCGGCACGATCGCCTCGATGCAACCGACCCATCCGCCGGGCTCGGCCGGCCTGCCGCTCGAACCTTACCTCACCTATATCGGCCGCGAACGCTGGCCCCATGCCTTTGCCTGGAAGACGCTGGTCGATGCAGGCGCCACCATCGTCTTCGCCACCGACTGGCCGGTCTCGCCCCTGCCCCCGCTGAGCTGCATCCGCGATGCGATGACACGGCAGCCCTGGGCCGACGACATGCCAGACCAGCGTCTGAGCCTCACCGAAACGCTGGCCGCATACACCCGCACCGGCGCCTGGGTCGAATATATGGAGGATCGGAAGGGTGTTCTGAAACCCGGCTATCTTGCAGACGTCGTGGTCCTGTCCGGCAATATCGAGACGACCGCCGCTGCCGATATCGCCGATCTCTCACCCGTGCTCACCATCTGCGACGGCCGTGTCACCTTCGATGCCGGAGGAGGCCGATGAGCGAACCGGCAGACGCGGCGAACGAGACATCATTGGCCTCAACGGGCCGAGGGCGTCCGGCAGGCGCGACACGCAAGGGTCTTGAAACCCGTCTACGGATCATCCGGGGCGCGCGCGAGGCGCTGGAGGAGGGTGGCATCGAGGCGCTCACCACGCGCCGCATAGCCGCCTCTGCCGGCGTGAAACTCGCCACCCTGCACTACTACTTCGACAGCAAGGAGAGCCTGCTGATCGCCGTGCTCGAAGACCTGATCGCCGAGATGGATGCAGCCTATCGTCAGGACGTATCCCTGCCCTCGGCCCCGGAAGATCGCGTCGAGGCCCTGATCCGAGCCAGCTGGCGCTACATTCAGAGGACGCGTGGCAAGCAGATCGCCCAGACCGAACTGACGCTCTATGCATTGCGCACCAAGGGCTCCGAATGGCTCGCGGCCCGGCAGTACAATGCCTATATCGATTTCTACGGCCACTTGGTCTTCGAGGACGATGCGGACGAGGATCTTCGCCGGATCGGTCGCGCCGTCGCCCGCCAGATGCTGATCGGCATCGACGGCATCATCCTGCAGAGCTACGCCCTGCAGGATCTGTCAGCCTCCAACGACGACATCGAGGCGCATATCATCGCCATGCGCGGCTATCTGCGCCGCCTGCTCGCCGAGCGCGACCGGCCCCGTTAACCGAGCTGCCAGAGGCGTTTGGCATTGGCCGCGAAGAGCTTGTCCTTCTCGTCCATGGTGCAACCATGCAGCAGCGCCTGCGTCGTCGCGACCCATGTCGAGAGCCCGCCGCCGAGCGTGCAGACCGGCCAGTCCGATCCCCAGATGGCACGGTCGAAGCCGAAGGCGCCGAGGGTGTGGTCGAAATAGGGTTTCAGATCGTCGAGCGTCCAGTTTTCGCGATCCCCATAAGCGGGGATACCGGAGATCTTCACCCGCACATTGCCCCGCCGGGCAATCTCGGTGATACCCCTCTTCCAGGTGTCATAACCATGCCCCTTGATATCGGGCACGCCGCAATGGTCGATGATGAAAGTGACATCGGGCGCGAGATCGACGAGCGCCTTCGCCTTGTCGATCTGATGCGGAAACATACAGAGATCGAAGGTCAGCCCCGTGCCGGACAGCCGCTTGACATTCTCCCTAAACAACGCCCCCTCGGAGACGTCGTCGGGCACCACATGCAGGACCCGGCGAAATCCCTTGACGAAGGGATTGGCACGCTGGGCCTCGAGATAGGCAGCGAAACCGGGATCTTCAGGGCGGCAGGACGCGATGACGCCGCGAAGAAGACTGTCCGGTGACTGGGATAGGCCCTGCACCATCGCCGTTTCCGCCTCGATGTCGGCGGGGGCCACGTCGACTTCCATATGCAACACCGAGGAAATGCCGAGCCGCCGCGCTTCACGCGCATAGGTTTCCCAAGTGAAATCGGCGTCGAGGCCGGGCTCGTCCTTCAGCCAGGGATAAGTGAGGCGGTCGCGGTAGATCAGATGCAGATGGGTATCGATGATCATGGATGGCCCCTCCCAAGGCCTTTGAAACTCAGCTGTCGGCCGACGGGGAACCGGCACCCAGACTTGCGCCTGCAAGCTCAGAGATCCGCCGCGCCGTATCCTTCAAGACCTCGATCGTCCGGGCAATATCGGGGGCATCGGGCATGTTGATGATCGTGATGTAAGGCACGGTAAGCGCTGCCAAAGCCTCGCCGTCTGCGCTGACGATCGGGGCGGACAGGTTTGTCACGCCCGCCGTCTGGGCGCTCGGCATCATCTCGTAGCCACGCGTACGGATCGCGTCGAGCCGGGCGGCAAAGGCCTCGGTCATTCGCCCGTCCAGGCCGCCACTTGCGACATGTTCCGCCACCATCATCGACCGTACATCCGGGCTGCGGAAGGCCAGCAACACATGCCCGGACCCGGTATCGAACAATCCCATGCGCGAACCGACGCGGATCGAGATCCCCCAGTAATTCGGCGCCTCAAGCTGTGCGATCACGACCGGGTGTCCCCGGTCATAGACGACGATGTGGTTTTCCTGTTGCGTGATCTCCGCCAGTTCCCGCATCAGCGGCATGGCAAGCGACGCGAGGCGCCGTGTCGGCGCATGCAGCTGCGCGAGACCGAAAAGCTTGAGCGTCAGCACATAACGGTCGCCCTCGAGGCGCGCGACATAGCCGCGCTTCACCAGCCGGTCGAGCATCCGGTAGAATTCGTTCGGACTGCGGTCAAGCTTCTTGGCGATTTCCGCCTGGCTGAGGCCACCATCCACACCCGCGAGCAGTTCGAGAATATCGAGACCCTTGTCGAGCGCCGGCGCCCGGTATCGATCCTGGTCGAGGTCATTCACGCATTTCTCTCCTCGAACTCGCCGGACTGACCTTGACGTTCATGAATAAATGTTTTGCATATGAATGATGCTCGCACCGCTGCGCAAATTATGCAAGTGTCGAGTGGTCCGGGAATGGGAGTTTACGTCCGAGACGCCGGCAGGACCGGTCAATCGGTGGATTTGAGATCGGCTGGAGGAGCCTAGGATGAACCTGCCTTTGAAGAACAAACATGTGCTGGTGACGGCAGCAGGCCAGGGCATCGGTCGCGCCAGCGCGCTCGCCTTTGCCCGCGCCGGGGCAACCGTCGTCGCAACCGACATAAACACCGAAGCGCTGGCAAGCCTTGAGCACGAGGCCGGCATCACGACGCGCCAGCTCGACGTCTTGAGCGAGGCAGCGGTCAAGGCGGTGGTCGCCGAAACCGGTCCTTTCGATGTTCTCTTCAATTGTGCCGGTGTCGTGCATGGCGGGACGGTGATGGACATGGCCGACAAGGACCTCGACTTCGCCTTCGACCTCAATGTCCGCGCCATGATCCGCACCATCCGCGCCGTCCTGCCGGCGATGCTGGAGCGTGGCGACGGCTCGATCATCAACATGGCCTCGGTCGCAAGCTCGGTGAAGGGCGTGCCGAACCGCTGCGCCTACACAGTCACGAAGGCGGCAGTAGTCGGCCTGACGAAATCGGTTGCGGCCGATTACGTGACGCAGGGGATCCGCTGCAATGCCATCTGCCCCGGCACGGTCGAAAGCCCCTCGCTGCAGGACCGCATGCGCGCGCAAGGGGACTATGACGCCGCGCGCGCCGCCTTCATTGCCCGCCAGCCCATGGGGCGGCTCGGGACCCCGGAAGAAATCGCCGATCTCGCCGTCTACATCGCCGGCGCCACCTATACCTCGGGCCAGGCCTTCGCCATTGACGGCGGCTGGACGATCTGAGCAACACCAAGGAAACGTGTGAAGCAGTTTTCCCGTCCGCCATTGCGGACAACAGACAATGAGCGGCTCTGCCGCGACCTTTGGAAAGGAATACGACCATGAAACTGATGCGCGTCGGCCCGCTTGGCCAGGAAAAGCCGGCTATTCTCGACAAGGACGGCAAGGTCCGTGACCTCTCGGCCCATGTCGCCGATATCGGCGGTGCCGCGATCTCTCCCGAGGGCCTCGCAAAGATCGCCGCCCTCGACCTCGCATCGCTGCCGGAGATCGCCGCCGACCGCATCGGCGCCTGCGTTGCCGGCACCGGCAAGTTCATCTGCATCGGTCTCAACTATTCCGACCACGCCGCCGAAACCGGTGCAGCCGTGCCGCCGGAACCGGTCATCTTCATGAAGGCGACCTCGGCCATCTGCGGCCCGAACGATGATGTTCTGATCCCGCGCACCTCGGAAAAGACCGACTGGGAAGTCGAACTCGGCGTCGTCATCGGCAAGACGGCGAAATATGTTTCGGAAGCCGACGCCATGGATTACGTCGCCGGCTACTGCGTCTCCCACGACGTTTCCGAACGCGCCTTCCAGACGGAGCGCGCTGGCCAGTGGACCAAGGGCAAGTCCTGCGACACCTTCGGCCCGATCGGCCCCTGGCTGGTCACCAAGGATGAAATTGCCGACCCGCAGAACCTCAAGATGTGGCTCTCGGTCAACGGCAAGATGATGCAGGACGGCTCATCGAAGACAATGGTCTACGGCGTCGCCCATCTCGTTTCCTATCTCTCGCAGTTCATGAGCCTGCATCCCGGCGACGTCATCTCCACCGGCACCCCTCCGGGCGTTGGCCTCGGCATGAAGCCACCGCAGTTTCTCAACGCCGGCGATGTGGTGGAGCTCGGCATCGAAGGACTCGGAACGCAGAAGCAGACGTTCAAGGCGGATGTTTGAGACGTCAAGCGCCGAGCAGTCAGACCCCGCCCGCGTGGCGGGGTCTTGCGTTTGAGGGCAAAAGATAAAGAACGCCGGAACGTAGGCACGGACAGACCACTGTTTGGGGCGGTTAGTCCTTGGTACCCGCAAAGCTGATCGCCGTCGAAAACACATCAAGGCAGTCTTCGATCGCTGAGACCTTGAGGTGCTCAAATCCCGGTCTGATCTGCAACTGATCGACCACGCTCATCACGAATTCAGGATTGAGCCGTCGCAAAGCATCAGCGGCAATTGCGGTTCTGGCCGGATAGGTCGCCAGCGCTTCAATAACGGTTTGCCTGTGGCCGACGCTCGCCGCCACAATATCGAATACATCACGCGCGGCGATATGCGCGCCTCGGTAAAAGACCTTCTTGGTGATGATCTCAGGAACGGTCTCAATCCTGATCGATCTTCCGAGCAGCTCGATCTCCGTCCAGGATGGACTGGTCATCTGAGCGCAAGCGATAAAATCGATCTGGCCTATCTCTTCAAATCTTCAGAAAGCGGTGTCCGTCGCCGATGTAGCTCATCGGCAGATTGCAAAGCGGGAGGCTTTGTCGAGCGGGATCCTGGCTCAATCGATGATCGATTTGGAGCATCAATGCGGTACCGCCGCCAAATGTCCACTCGTGACCAAGAGGAGAACGATCGATCAGATCGCAAGCAACGCGCAGAAGCTGTTCCCAATGGGATGTCATGCGACAAGCAAGTGGTTCTTCTGCCCCGACCATGTATCGAATGCCGCAGCAGCAGCCCGCAAAGCGGCCGTGGGGATGCTGTGTGCCTCCGCAAACTGCATTTGAAGCGCGGGAGAAATCTCGTAAAAGAATGATGACATCGGCCCGGCTGCCGCTTTGCTCTCATCCGGATCAAGGATGCAGGCGACAAGCCCAGCCGCGTCCAGCTTCTTGCTATACGGCGCGTTCACAGTGCCCAGCACAAGTGAATCGATCGGCTTCATCTCACGTTCCTCTTCATCGGGGCCGTGCACGCATTATGCGCGCGGCATCTTGGCGCCGTCAAATCAATTGCACGGAGCACTCAACGGTCGCCGCTCCACGAAATCGGCTGAGATCGGCAACCCTTGCGTTGCCCCCGCCGCACTTTCACGTCCGCGAGGCCAACAAAAAAGCCGGGCGTCTCCGCCCGGCTTTCCATCTTCACAAATCCAACCCGCCTTACTTGATCAACGGCAGAATGCTGTCGATCGACTTCTTCGCGTCGCCGTAGAACATCCGCGTATTCTCCTTGTAGAACAGCGGGTTCTCGATGCCGGAATAGCCGGTGCCCTGACCGCGCTTGGACACGAACACCTGCTTGGCCTTCCACACTTCGAGAACCGGCATGCCGGCGATCGGCGAGTTCGGGTCTTCCTGGGCGGCCGGGTTGACGATGTCGTTCGAGCCGATGACGATCGCGACGTCCGTTTCGGGGAAGTCCTCGTTGATCTCGTCCATTTCGAGAACGATGTCGTAAGGCACCTTCGCTTCCGCGAGCAGCACGTTCATGTGCCCCGGCAGGCGGCCGGCAACCGGATGGATGGCGAAACGCACGGTCTTGCCGGCGGCGCGCAGTTTGCGCGTCAGTTCCGAGACCGACTGCTGCGCCTGGGCGACCGCCATGCCGTAACCCGGGATGATGATGACCGAGTCCGCATCATTGAGCGCATTGGCGACACCTTCGCCATCGATTGCGATCTGCTCGCCGGTCACTTCCATCTGTGGTCCCGTGGTGCCGCCGAAGCCGCCGAGGATGACCGAGACGAAGCTGCGGTTCATCGCCTTGCACATGATGTAGGACAGGATCGCGCCCGAGGAGCCGACCAGCGCGCCGACGACGATCAGGAGATCGTTCGACAGCGAGAAGCCGATGGCCGCCGCCGCCCAGCCGGAATAGCTGTTGAGCATGGACACGACGACCGGCATGTCCGCGCCGCCGATACCCATGATCAGGTGATAGCCGATGAAGAAGGCCAAGAGCGTCATCAGCACCAGCGTCCAGGCGCCCGCACCGCCGACATAGAGGTATAGCAGGATCAGCGAGGCAAGTGCTGCACCGGCATTGAGCAGATGGCCGCCCGGCAGTTTCTTTGCCTTGCCGTCGACCCGTCCGGCCAGCTTGCCGAAGGCGATGACCGAGCCGGTGAAGGTGATCGCACCGATGAAAACGCCGAGGAAGACCTCGACACGGAGGATGGTGAGTTCGACCGGCGTCTTGTGCGCGAGGATCGCGGCAAAACCTGTCAGCGTCGAGCGGGCGGCCTCATCCAGTGCGGCGACATCGACGGCTTCGATATGGGCGTTGAAGCCGATGAAGACGGCGGCAAGACCGACCAGCGAATGCATCGCCGCGACAAGCTGCGGCATCTCCGTCATCTGGACGCGCTGGGCAACGACCCAGCCGATGGCGCCACCGATCGCGATCATGACCAGCGAGACGAACCAGTTGCCGGCTCCTGGACCGTAGATCGTTGCGGCAACGGCGAGCGCCATGCCTGATATGCCGTACCAGACGGCGCGCTTGGCGCTTTCCTGGCCGGAAAGACCGCCGAGCGACAGGATGAAGAGAACGGCTGCGACGACATAGGCCGCTGTGGTGAATCCGTATTCCATGTGTGTGTCCCCTCCCCTAACTCAAGACTTCTGGAACATGGCGAGCATGCGCCGTGTGACCATGAAGCCGCCGAAGATGTTGATGCCGGCCATCAGGACCGACAGTGCGGCGAGGATGATCACCAGGAAGTTGCCCGACCCGATCTGCATAAGGGCGCCCAGAATGATGATCGAGGAGATGGCATTGGTGATCGCCATCAGCGGCGTGTGCAGCGAATGGCTGACATTCCAGATGACCTGGAAACCGACGAAGCAGGCGAGCACGAAGACGATGAAGTGGCTCATGAAGCTGGCCGGTGCATAGAGACCGGCAAGCAGGATCAGCGCACCGCCGGCGGCAAGCAGACCGACCTGGTTGCGGGTCTGCGTCTTGAAGGCGGCGATTTCCTGGGCCCGCTTTTCTTCCGCCGTCAGTTCCTTCACCTTTTCCTTCGGCTTGGCAGCCGCGATCGCCTGGATCTTCGGTGGCGGTGGCGGATAGGTGATCTCGCCGTCCTTGGTGACGGTCGCCCCCCGGATGACGTCGTCTTCCATGTTGTGCACGACGACGCCGTCCTTGGCCGGCGTCAGGTCCGTCATCATGTGGCGGATGTTCGTGGCATAGAGCGTGGAGGACTGGGCGGCCATGCGGCTCGGGAAGTCGGTATAGCCGACGATCGTCACACCATTGTCGGAAACGATCTTCTGGTCGGGCACGGTGAGATCGCAGTTGCCACCACGCTCAGCGGCGAGGTCGACGACGACGGAGCCGGGCTTCATCGCGGCGACCATGTCGGCGAGCCACAGCTTCGGCGCATCACGGCCCGGGATCAGCGCCGTGGTGATGACGATATCGATCTCCGGTGCCAGTTCGCGGAACTTCGCGAGCTGTTTTTCGCGGAATTCCGGCGAGGACGGTGCCGCATAACCACCGGTCGCAGCGCCATCCTGGGTGGCTTCGAATTCGAGGAAGACGAACTGCGCGCCCATGCTTTCGATCTGTTCGGCAACTTCCGGACGCACGTCGAAGGCATAGGTGATGGCGCCAAGCGAGGTCGCCGTGCCGATCGCGGCAAGACCGGCAACGCCGGCGCCGATGACCAGAACCTTCGCCGGCGGAACCTTGCCGGCAGCGGTCACCTGACCGGTGAAGAAGCGGCCGAAATTGTTGCCGGCCTCGATGACGGCGCGGTAGCCGGCAATGTTGGCCATGGACGACAGCGCATCCATCTTCTGGGCTCGGCTGATGCGCGGCACCATATCCATGGCAACGACGGTCGCGCCCTTCGATTTGGCCTGCTCCAGCAGGGCTGAATTCTGCGCCGGATAGAAGAAGGAGATCAGTGTCTTGCCCGGGCCGAGGCGGTCCACTTCGGACGTTTCCGGCGGGCGTACCTTGGCGATGATGTCCGCACTCTCGTAAAGGGCTGCCGCCGTCTCGACCACCGTCACGCCAGCGGCGCGATAGGCGTCGTCAGACAAGCCCGCCGCTTTGCCGGCACCGCTCTCGATGACGCAGTCATAGCCGAGCTTCTGCAACTGGGTGGCGCTGTCAGGCGTCATCGCGACGCGAGCCTCGCCGGCATAAACCTCTTTAGGCGATCCGATCTTCAATCCCATCTCCCTTGATCCTCGCTCCAAAACGCTGTTCCCCGTGGGGGATACCCCTGGGACTCTCCGCAGCGGAGAGCAGCAGAAGCGGGGGCGGCTGTCCAGCCCGCTTGAAGGCTTAAGTGTCCGTTTCTCGCCGGGGCCAAACACTTAAAACGATTTTTGCTGCACCGCAGCAGATGGCAGCGTCAGGCTTTCCAGATGGAACAAATATCGCCGATCCCTGTTTTCCCGATGGAACAACCAAAGGAACAAACAATGCTGCACTGGATCCTGATTTTTCTCCTGATCGCCGCCGTTGCCAGCCTTCTCGGCTTTCGCGGTGTCGCCGGCGCGTCTGCCGGCATCGCCAAGATCCTCATCTTCGTCGTGCTCGTGATCCTGATCATCGCGCTCTTCACCGGCGTTATCATCGTGGCGTGACCATCGCGATCAGCCAGAAACAGAAAAGGCTCGCACCACCGTGCGAGCCTTTTCTGTTTGGGAGCGATGCCGTCAGATGAAGGGACGGATCCGCAGATCGCCCGGCACCCAGCCGGCGATGGCACGCAGGCCCTCCGGATCCAGGATCTCGCAGCCGCGATCACGCCAGCGGATCAGTTCACGATCCGAGAGCTTCTTCAGGGTCTTGTTGGTGTGGACGATGGAAAGCCCGAGCGTGTCGGCAAAATGCGTCTGCGTGACCGGAATGTGCCGCCGGTTCTCGTCCAAAAGCCCAGCCAAGACGCCGCGATCATAGAGGAAGGCCAGGAGATAGGAGGCACGCTCCAGCGCCGACCGGCGGCCGATACTGAGCAGATGTTCGTCGAGAATGACCTCTTCGCGCGCGGCGAGCCAGGTCAGGTCGAAGCCGAGACCGGCATGACGCTCGAACAGGGAAAACAGCCGGCTGCGCTCGAAGACACACAGCGTCATCGCCGTCATCGCCTCGACCGAATGCTGCATCTCCGCCATGACGGCACCTTGCAGGCCGACCATGTCTCCCGGCACCACGTAATTGAGGATCTGCCGCCGTCCGTCTTCCAGGATCTTGTAGCGGAAGCCCCATCCCGAGAGGACGGTGTAGAGGTGCGCGCTTCGGGCCCCTTCGACAAGCACGGTCGTGCCGGGATCCGCTTGAAGCTCACCGCGCTTGAACTGCGCGACGAATTCCAGTTCCTCCTCGCTGAAGGGACGAAACTGCTTCATGCGACGCAAGGGACATTCATAGCAGCTGACACGGACGGGATTTGGGCGTGGTTCAGCAACCATGGACGACCTCGCAGAATGGCCACACTGTTCCCTTATGGAACCCATGCGCCGACATGTCTTTTTTAAATGACGCTCCCTCCCTCGAAGACCATAAAGCGGTCCGAAACGAAGGATTGAACATGCCTCCAGCGCCGCTCCGCATCCTGATTGCGGATAACCAGTACCTGATCGCCATGGAGGTAGAGCGGATGCTGTTGGAAACGATCGCCTGCACGGTCGTCATAACGCCGCTGGCACGACTGCAAGACCAACTCGCCACATCCCATTTCGACGTCGTGGTCCTGGATGCGGCCGGCACCGAACAGCTGAACGTGTCTCGCGCCAACGCCATTTCTGCCGCTGGTGCAAAGCCGGTGTTCCTGTCGTCATATATCGACCACGGTCGGAACCAGAGCATCGTCTCCCTCCATCCCGTGGTGGCCAAGCCACCGCTGCCAGAGCCGTTGGCTGCCGCCGTTCTGGAGGCAGCCAATCGTCGGACCTCAGACGGCGAAAGCCTTCTTGATAACAGCTGAACTGTTGGCATCCGGACCGTAGTCACCTTCTCCGCTGACACCCAGGATTTCCTGCAGCTTGTTGCGGGCACGGTTGATGCGGCTCTTGATGGTGCCGACGGCGCAGCCGCAGATCTCGGCGGCCTCCTCATAGGCAAAGCCGGAGGCCCCGACGAGGATGATGGCTTCACGCTGGTCGCTCGGCAGCTGATCAAGCGCACGCTTGAAATCCTGCAGATCGAGTGAACCATACTGCTGGGGGTGGGTGGAAAGCTGGGAGGTGAAGATACCGTCGGTGTCGGACACTTCGCGACCACGCTTGCGCATCTGCGAGTAGAACTCGTTGCGCAGGATGGTGAACAGCCAGGCCTTCATGTTGGTGCCAGGCTCGAAGTGGTCCTGTTTTGCCCAAGCCTTCATGATCGTGTCCTGCACGAGATCGTCAGCCACATGGTGACGGCCGGTGAGCGACACGGCAAATGCACGAAGATTGGGTAGCGCTGCCAGAAGATCGCGCTTGAACGAATGGTCGGTCGACTTTGCGTCAACAGTCATCGAGCAGCTTCCCTGTTTTGAATGCTTTCTTCCGCGCGGCGCTCCGCCACATCAAGGCGCTCCAGCAACTCCAGGAACCGCTGCGGAATGCCTTCTTCCTGGACCGACTGATAAAATTCGCGCAACTGAGCCGACACGCCGGGATGAAAGGCCGCCATACCAGGCAGGCCGTCCGACACTGTCACTTTTTTTGAGTTTTCTGTCATGTGGTCCAACGGGTTTGAGCGATTGTCGGCAGGTAACGCCCGATCCGCCACAATGTTCCAGAAAAAACGACTTTTTCATTGGCAGCTTATCGATTGTGATTGGCCGCGATCAAGAGGGAACAAAGACCATCGGGGCACGTTTTTCCGTCATCGCAACAGGAGGAACCCCCTATGCTGTATTACGCTCTCGTCTTTCTCGTCGTCGCCCTCATCGCCGGCGTTCTCGGCTTCGGCGGCATCGCCGGTGCATCTGCCGGTATTGCCAAGATTCTTTTCGCCATCTTCATCATTCTCTTCCTCGTTTCGCTCGCCATGCGCCTGTTCCGCCAGGCCTGATCGGGCGATCCGGCAAAAAGAGGAGGCCGCTGCCCAAGGCGCGGCCTCCTCTTTTCGTTTGGAGATGGGAAGAACAAAGAGGGATGGAAGCGAAGATCTTCTTAGGCCAGGATCCAGATCAGCGCGGCGACGGCGACAACGAGGAGTGCGATCACGACGCGCTGGGTGAAGCTGCCGTAAAGCGGAGGGACCTGCGATTCCAGATCCCGGTCGAGGCCGGCCTCCTGGGCCATGTCACGCGTCTGCGCATCGACCGGCTGGCCTCGCCTGTCGTCGCCATGTTCGCCCGCCGCAGCAGCGCCAGTGTCGGGTGTAAAGCCGTTCATCGGATATCCTGGAAGCGTTCAAGCGGGATCGGAACGCGGTTCGGAACCGCCGGCAACATTGCCTGCGCTTCGACGCTACCGGCGCTCGCCGGCGTTGCCTTGAGAGCCATCAGTTTCGCTGGATCGATGTCCTGACGGATGGACTTGCCGGCAACGAGATCAGCGCTGACAGGCACACAGTCTCCATAGACCAATTGTGCCATGCTGCGCGCACGGGTCAGCTCCTTGTTGAGGGATGCATAGCACGCTTCGTCGTTCTGGTAAGAAATGACGGCGACCGGCTCTTCCAGGCAGGTCGCGTCCTGCGGGTGGCAGGCGACGATAACCATAAGGGCTGCCATACTGTTCATGACCAATCTCCACGTTACTCAATCGTTAACGCGGAGAAACGGTCAGAAGTTCCGGAAGAGCCGGAAATGCAAGGGGTCACAACGGTCTGGCAGTCGCCGAGGAGCGGATCAGACCATGGATATACTTGAGTTTTTCAAACACCGGTTCTGAAAGAACGAAAGGATAGAGATCCTGCTGCCCCATGCTGCGATTGATGCTGTTGATCGCAAGCGTGAGCGGGACCCAGGCGCGGATGAGGGATTCGACCGTGCCGGTCGCATAGCTGTCGAAGGTACGCCGCAACTCGATGCCGACGGCATCCGTCTCCACGTCGGGATTGGTCCGCAGGCCGAAGGCATCTGCGGTATCGAGAGCATCGACGATGTGGAAGTAGTGGGCGAAGGTCTCGGCGAAATCCTCCCAGGGGTGGCTCGCAGCATAGGCCGAGATATAGCTCTGCTCCCAGCCCAATCCGGGACCTTCCGTATAATGCCGTTGCAGCGCCTCGCCATAATCCAGGCGCTCGTCTCCGAACACGGCACGGAAGTCGTCGAAGGCACCGCGGTCGCGCACCAGCACATTCCAGTAGTAATGCGCAACCTCATGGCGGAAGTGACCGAGGAGCGTCCGGAAGGGCTCGCCGAGCGCAACCCGTCTTGCCTCGCGTTCGGGATCCGATGCCTCGGCAATGTTGAGCGTGATCAAGCCCTCGGCATGGCCGGTCAGCACATGCCCCTCCTCGCCCTCTGCTTCCGGATCATCCGCAAGGAAGGCGAAGCCCAGGCCCTTCTCCGGATCTTCGGTCCGGGTCTGAAGCGGCAGACGGAACCGCAGGAGGGAATAGAAGAGGCCGCGTTTGGCCAGTTCGATCTTCTGCCAGTTCGTCTGGTTCTCGACGAGCGTGAGGTCCGGAATGGTGACATTGTGACGGCAGGCAACACAGAAACCGGATGGGTGCCCGTCATCGACCAGCCAGTTGCAGCCGCCGAGCTCGGCATTGGCGCACGCCATAACTGGGCCGATCGCCGACTGACCGGGGGCAAGGATCGGCGTTCCCTCCGGATCGAGCGAGATCATCTCCAGGGCGGCCGGCCGAAACGCGAGGCGCGCGCTGCAGGTCACACAGCCGTTGTTTTCGAAATGCACGACATTGCTACAGTTGCTGCACGTAAAAAGGCGCATGGCGGCTCTCACAGCTGAAGGGGGGGCCGCCAGACCGGCGGATCGAGATCAGTCGAATGTCTCGAGCGGAAATGTCAGCTCGTAACGAACAAGTCCGTTTTTCAGGTCGTGTTTCGCCTGGCCGTTGACCGATGACGGCACGACCCGCTCCAGCACGGTGCTGCCGAAGCGGCTCGCCTTGGCGTCCCTGCTCTCGTCGATCCCGGAGAATGGCTCCTCCCAGATGATCTTGACGACGGGACCCTCTGGCAATTCCTGCCGTCGGCAGCTCACCTCGATCGGCCGGCGTCTTTGCAGGAAATCGCCATGGCTGACAGCGTTGACCACCAGTTCATGCAGAGCCAGACCGATATGCAGGGAGGCGTTCGGCGTCAGAAGCACATCATCGCCGGAGACGTGAACAAGATCCCCATTCTCCTGGATGTAGCGCTCCACCTGCTGCTTCAACAGGTCGCGGAAATAGGCACCGCGCCAGCTCGAATCGGTGATCAGGTCCTGCGACTGGGACAAGGCATGCAACCGCCCACGGAACTTTCCGAGGAAGGTGTCGAGCGAGCCGGCATAACGGGCCGTCTGCGAGGCGATGCTCTGGATGATCGCCAGCAGGTTTTTCGATCGGTGACTCACCTCGCGCAGCAACGCTCTCAAAAGCCGTTCGCGACGACGGTCTTCCGTCCTGTCGATGACGACGGTGATCAGGTGAAGATCGTGGTTATCCATCTCCGCCATGCGGCAACGGAATTCGAAGAAGGTGTCGTCGGCCGCCTCGATCTCGAGTTCGGCGCGATCGCCGGGATTCTTGAGGCCGGCCTTCATTTCGACGAGCCGCTCCCCGATCTCCTTGCCGAAGACCGTGGTGTCGGACGGCGTGACCCCAGGCGTCAGCTTCCAACGCGGAGGGAGCGACGTGATGCAGACATACGTCCCATCGCGGCTCTGCAAAATGAGGCTCGCACCCACGTCGATCAGTGCGGTTATGAAGAACTCACGCAGCTGATCCTCGCCGCGCTGAGGTTCAAACCATGTCAACCGATGTACCAAGTGTGATGCTCCGCCGTTTGTCGGCTCCTCGGCCCTCCGCAGCTCAAAGAGCTGGAGAGAGGCCGAACTCCATGAAGATCGCGCGCCTTATGCCTGTTCCGATACCCGTTCGTTGAAAAACAATGCCTGACTGATCAGGGCCTTGACCATGTCCGGATTGAAAGGCTTCGTCACCAGGAACGCGGGTTCCGGACGTTCGCCGGTCAGAAGCCGCTCCGGGAATGCCGTGATGAAGATGACAGGCACCGTGTCGACCTTCAGGATGTCGTTGACGGCATCAATACCGGAGCTGCCGTCTGCGAGCTGGATGTCGGCAAGCACCATCTTCGGGTTGGTGCGCTTGTAGAGATCGACAGCCTCCGCATGGGTGCGGGCGATGCCGGTCACGCGGTGACCCAGATCCTCGACCATCTGTTCGATGTCGAGGGCGATCAGCGGCTCGTCTTCGATGATCATGATATCGGTCGCCACCTGGCGCGAAATTTCCATCGAGGCCTCGTTGAACAAGGAATTGAACTCCGCTTCGGACACGCGCAGGACGCTGGCGGCTTCCGCCGTGGAGAACCCTTCGACCGTGATCAACAGGAAGGCATGGCGCGCCCGCGTCGGAACGGTCGCAAGATTGGCCGCAGCGCGCTTTTCCCAGGCGAAAGGCGATACGATCGGCGGCAGCTCCACCTTGGTGGAATCGTAGATCGTCACGAACAGCCGGTAGAGGGCGACCCGATCGTCACCCGTATCCGGGAAGATCGAGATATCGGCGATCAGGGCCTCCAGAACCGCTGCAACATAGGCGTCGCCGGATGTCTGCGAACCGGTGACGGCGCGTGCATATCGCCTGAGGTACGGAAGATGGACGGCGACGCGGGCGGTAAGGGACATGCAATTCTCCAATCGAAGTGGAATATGGTGCGGACTCGGCGAAAAACGCATGAAACAAAAAAGAGTTCCACCGTTCGGAACTTTTTTGCATCATGATGCTTATGAGGCTAATTCCCATCTCGCACAATCTCGTCTCGAGAGACAATGGAACGCGAAGATCATGACCGGCACCCCTCCGGATAAACCGGAAAAATCGACGAAATCCTCAGGAAACAAGCAAGTGAACGCGAATGCCATCATCGCCTCCAAGCTCAGAAGCTATTATGACGGGATCATTGACGAAGGCACCCCCGACCACTTGCTGTCGCTCCTGGAACGCCTCCACGAGGCAGAAATGAAATCCAAGAAATAACCCGCGTCCAATACTGGGCTATTCCCGGTTAATCAGTCTCGATCTGAGTTGTGCTGCAGCCGGGTCACGCCGTAGACGAGTGCGGCGACCGTCACGGCACCGAGCAGCGATCGCCCCCTGAGCAAAGCCGGCACGCCCGCCAGAAGCTGCAAGGTCATGGGGTCGGGGAGGCGCGCCCGCGCCGCCCGCCTTTGCGCCTCCAATTTCCGTTCGCTGCGCCGGTTGACCAGAGCGATGATGCCCGCAATGACAATCGCGGTTATGGCCGTGACACCACCGACGATGACGGCTGCGAGCGGCCCGCCCACCTCATGCGAGAGATACAGGCCAAGCGCCACCAGCAGCGACACATAGGTGGTCAGCGCGAGCACGGCGATGACGGCCCCACCGATGAGCAGCCGGGTCAAGCGGCGGGCTGTCGGTTTCACCTTGCCGAAGGCGAGTATTCCCAATTGCTGGAAGAGTGGCAGCATGTTCAGCGCCGGCTGAGCAGAGCAAGGACATAGCCAACGCCGGCGGCCATCGCCAGCGACTGGAAGGGCTTGGCGCGGACATAGGCTTCGACATCCTCTTCAATCGTGACCAGCGTATCGCGTGCAGATTCGATATATTCCTGAGACGTCTGGCCCGCCTCGCGGATCTTGCCGCTGCCGAAGGATGCCAGCGTCTGTGTCAGCGCTGCAATATCGCGACGGAGGTTTTCGAGTTCGGCCTGGACATCGCCGCTAGTCGCATTGGAATCGGTGGATGCTGCTTCAGCGAGGCTGTCTGCGACATCGTCAGCCATGCGCTCAACGTCGCCCTTCGGTGCGCCCGATACGTGTTCCATAATGCGTCTCCTTGTTTGTCTGGTTGATCCCACAACGCCGCAAGGCGGAGAGTGTTCCGGCGCGACACACGATTGTTCCATTCGTTTGAAGGATTTCCGCGTGGAACTCAGGCCGCGTTTCGACGTTTTCCCATCCGAGGACATGAGCCTCGAAAATTTACCAGACACGGGAGAACACCGATGAATTGGAATCAGATCGAAGGCAATTGGGAACAGTTCAAGGGCAAGGCCCAGACCCAGTGGGGCAAGCTGACCGGTGACGATCTCGACGTCATCAACGGCAAGCGCAAGGAACTGTCCGGCAAGATCCAGGCAGCCTATGGCAAGACCCAGGAAGAAGCCGATCGCGAGATCGACGACTGGATGTCCCGCCACTAAGACCGCAAGGTTTTGAGTTTCCAGAAACCCGGAAGCAGCCGCTTCCGGGTTTCTTGTTGTCTCACGCAGCCACGGTCGTCGCGCCGTAGGTGACGCCCTTTTCCTTGAGCCAGCGACGATAGGCAATCGACGAGGCATCCGCCCGGGTCGGGATTTCCTTGCGCGGCTCCAGCGGCAGGAGCACCGGCCGCTGATTTTCCAGAATGATGCGATCCTGCAGAAAAATCATCTGCTGGAAATGGATGAGCTCCGTCGTCGTCGAGACATCGTCGATCAGATACATGATCGGATGCGCCCGGCAGCGGCCAGGATCGAGCGGCTGGACGAAGAGCCCGATGACATCCCAGCGATTGGTGGCGTTCGGGCAGGTCTTGTAGAGGATCGTCGTGAACGGCGTCATCACGCGGTACATGTATTGCGTGGTGATGCCGTCCTGCGCCGACAGCGCCGCCTGCGGCTGGAAGAAGGTGCAGTTGGTCGCCCAGACCTCGTCTTCCTCGCGCCGGATCTCGACATCGTAGCTTTGCACCTCCGTATGCGGTTCGGCGCCGAGAACATCGGTGTGCACGAAGGGAAAATGCGCCATGTCGAGAAAGTTCTCGACGATGCGAAGCCCTGATGCCTTCACGGTCACGACACCGCAGGGCACGTAACGCCGGTCCGGCTCGTCGGCCTCCGGCAGCGGAAAAATCTCGCGTTCGGGCTGGCCCAGTGTCGCCCAGAGGAAGCCGAAGCGATGGCGCAGCGGCAGCGGCTCGGCCCGCCCCTCGGCAAAGACCTCGATCGCCCCATCCGCTTGCCTGACGACGGTGAGATCCGTTCCAAGCAGCCGGTTCTGCGACCGTCCGACGGGGATCACCGCCTCGGTATCGAGCACATACCACTGATTGAGCGAAGCCTGGTCGATACCGATCTGCATGGTCAAGTCTTTCCTCTGGAGCACGGGAGAAACCGCTTGAAACCCGATTATGCCCGCCGCTAGATTGCCCAAAAATTAGAGCGCGCACAATTGCAAGGCAACACTGATCCCCATCCGATGACGGCAAAGACCGACCAGGCGACCGTCAGCTTCACCTTTTCCGGAAGGCTGGAGCCGCAGGGTTTTGTCGCGTTCGCCGAACATCGTGCGACCCGGCTGTCGCTCGGCCTGACGATTGCCTCGTGTGACCACGAGTACTGTCGCCTGACGCTCTCAGGCCCGGAAGCGCTGATCGACGCCTTCGAAATGGCTGTCAGCCTAGGGCCCTATGACAGCATCGTGCTCGACGTATCACGATTTCAGACAGACGACGACCTGCCCGAAAAGGCCGCATCATGACATCAGCCTCTCCCTGGATCCCCGTCGCGCTCTCCGCCGACATCGAAGCCGGCACCTCTGCCGGAACGCTGGTCAACGGCGAGGAGCGTGTCGTCTGGCGTGACGACAAGGGGGCGATCCATGTCTGGGAGGACCGCTGTCCGCATCGCGGCATGCGCATGAGTTTTGGCTTCGTGCGCGGCGACCACATCGCCTGCCTCTATCACGGCTGGCGCTACGACACCGGTGGGCAGTGTCGCTACATTCCGGCCCACCCGGATCTCGACGTGCCCCAGACCATCAAGGTCCCGACTTTTGCCGCAACCGAACGCGCCGGCGTCGTCTGGATGGCGCCGGAAGGGGCGGATGCGGCTGAGCTTTCGGCACTTCCTGAGACGGCCGAACCAGTGCGCAGCCTATACCTCGACATGTCGGCGGAAGCGGCTCTTTCGGCAGTAACGATAGCACTGCCGGAGGGCTACAGCGTGAGCGCATCCTCAGCCACCACGGTGACCCTGCAAGGAAACGGCACGACCGTGCTGATCGCAGCCCAGGTCCGCGATGCCGAGCGCACAGCACTCCACATGACCGTCACCGGCGACATCTCGACGGCCACCCGCCGCACCCTCGCACTCTGGGCCACAGACCTCCGCAACCGCCTCGAAGGCCGCTCAATGGAGGCCGCGTGATGATCAGGCTTTACGATTACCATCTCGACGAAAACGGCTTTCGCGTTCGTCTTCTCCTCTCCATGCTCGGCCTTGCCTTCGAGACGGTTGCCGTCGACAAAGCACCGGGCCGCGAGCAGGAAAAGCCTCACATGCTAGCGCTCAACCCGACCGGCACGCTGCCGATCCTCGAAGACGGCGATGTCAGGCTCTTCGGCACCGCCGCGATCCTCGCTTACCTCGTCCGCGCCCATGCGCCCGATAGTCCCTGGCTGCCTGCCGATGCCGCAGACTTCGGACGCGTCCAGCAATGGCTGGGTTTTTCCGGCCGCGAGCTGAAACCCGCCGTCGACGCCCGCGAGGCAGCGCTCTTCACTTCCGAAGGCGCCAGCAACAGCGATCTCGAGGCCGCGCGCAAAGCCTTCCGCATCATGGAGGACCATATGACGCTGCAGCAGATCGAAGGTTTTGACTGGTTCGTCAGCGCCAACCCGACACTGGCCGATCTCGCCCTCCTGCCAAGCTTTGCGCTCTCGCGCGACTGCGGCATCGATCACGACGAATACCCGGCGCTCCGCCGCTGGCTGCGCCGTTTCCGGGCGCTTCCGGGCTTCATTACCATGCCCGGCGTACCGGATTACCACTGACCTGCCTTGCTGGCCGAAAGCCGCTGGGCTAGGTCGATAACAACGCAGGGAGGTCCGCCATGATCCGCATCGTCTTTCTCGACCGCGACACGCTGTCGCCGGAAACCGTGGTCCGCGCGCCCTCCGTGCCGCATGAGATGGTGGTCCATGCCCGCAGCGCCCCGCATGAAGTGGCCGAACGCATCCGCGACGCCGATGTGGTGATCACCAACAAGGCTCCCGTCCGTGCCGAAGCACTTGCCGGCGCCGCGAAACTCAAGCTGATCGCCGTCGCCGCCACGGGCACCGATATCATCGATCTCGTGGAAGCGAAGGCGCGTGGCATCGCCGTCTGCAATATCAGGAACTATGCCAAACACACGGTGCCCGAACACACCTTCGCGCTGATGCTGGCGCTGCGCCGCTCGATCCTGCCCTATCGCCAGTCGGTGATCGAAGGACGCTGGCAGCAGGCGGCGCAATTTTGCTATTTCGATTATCCCATCGCCGATCTCGGCGGCGCGACGCTCGGCGTGATCGGCCATGGCACGCTTGGCCAGTCGGTGGGCAAGATCGCCGAAGCCTTCGGCATGACGGTGCTCGCCGCCGGTCGTCGCGGCGCAACCGAGCTGAAGCCCGGCCAGACGGCTTTCGACGAGATCCTGAAGCGCTCGGACGTGATCACGCTCCACTGCCCGCTGACGCCGGAAACGCGCGGTCTGATCGGTATCAGAGAATTCGGCCTGATGGAGCGCAAGCCGCTCCTGATCAACACCGGCCGCGGCGGTCTGGTCGACGAATTGGCGCTGGAAAAGGCGCTCGATGCCGGCCAGATCTCCGGCGCCGGCTTCGACGTCACCGATGGCGAACCGCCCGCGCCAGACAGCCCGATGATGCGGATCGCGTTACGCGAAAACGTCATCCTCACCCCGCATGTCGCCTGGGCGAGCCGCGAGGCAATCCAGGCGCTGGCCGACCAGCTGATCGAAAACATCGAGCTTTTTCTCGCCGGCACGCCCCGCAATCTTGTTGGCTGATCCGGCTTAGGCAGTAGGACTATCGCATGGGAATACCCCCCTCTGTCACTGCGTGACATCTCCCCCACAAGGGGGGAGAGCGGAGCGCCGCGTTTGCCGATCCCTTGGCGACGCCAACGGAATGCGAACGGGCCGGCCGTTCAGCCAGTCTCCCCCCGTGTGGGGGAGATGCCCGGCAGGGCAGAGGGGGGTCCGTTCCCTATGTAACAGCCCAGCCCTTGCCCTTTGAGAACGACGCATATCTAACTCTTTCAAAACACACGGGAGGACGGCATGCGTTATCTGGAAGCGGACTATCGGGGCGACGAGATCCTGACGGCGAAAAAGGGCGCCATTGGCCTGATCGCCCTCAACCGGCCGCGTGTGCTGAACAGCCTTTCCCACGACATGATCCTCGATTTCGGCAAGGCGCTTGATGCCTTCGAAGCCGACCGACAAGTGGCAGCGGTCCTCGTCACCGGCGAGGGCGAACGCGGGCTTTGCGCCGGCGGCGATATCAGGATGTTCTATGAAAGCGGCAAGGCCGGCGACGGCAGGGCCTCCGAATTCCTGAAAGCCGAGTATCGCCTGAACGCCCGCATCGCCCGCTTCAAAAAGCCCTATGTCGTCGTGATGGACGGCATCACCATGGGCGGCGGCGTCGGCATCTCCAGCCATGGCAGCCACCGCATCGTCACCGAAACGACGAAACTTGCCATGCCCGAAACCGGCATCGGCTTCTTCCCCGACATCGGCGCCACCTGGCTCTTGTCCCGCGCCTCCGGCGAACTCGGCACCTGGATGGGGCTATCAGGCGAGGCGGTGAACGGCGCGGATGCCATCACCGCCGGCTTCGCCGACTGGTATGTGCCGCAAAACCGGGTGACAGAACTTCTGGAGCGGATCGCCGCCCTGCCCGCACCTGCCCTTGGGGCAACCATTGCCTCGACGATCCGCGACTATACCGTCGATGGACCGAAGGGCATTTTCACCGAGGGCCGCGAGATGATCGACCGCTGCTTCGCCTTCGACACGGTCGAGGAGATCATCGCCGCCCTCGAAATGGAAAAGTGCGACCTCGCCACCAGAACGCTCGTCGCCATCAGTGCCAAATCGCCGACCAGCCTGAAGGTGACGCTCAGGATGCTGCGCGAGGCCCGCCGCTCGAAAGACCTCGAAACCTGCCTCGAACGCGAATTCGCCGGAACCTTGCAGGTGGTGAAAGTCCCCGACTTCTACGAAGGCATCCGCGCCGCGATCATCGACAAGGACCGGAACCCGAAATGGGACCCGGCGACGCTGGAGGATGTGACGCCGGAGAGTGTGGCTGCGTTTTTTGTGGCGCGGGATGAGCGGTTG
>NZ_QJRY01000013.1 GCF_003205195.1 Peteryoungia wuzhouensis | reverse complement strand
CCGAAGGAATGCGCCAACTACTTCAAATCCTGCGGATATGACCCCGAGTAAAGTGGACGTGCTCTAGAATTGACCGCAACCCGCCACTATCCGGCCGGCAAGACGGGCCATCGTTCCTCAATCCGCCCGCCTGACATCACGTACAAGCCGTCGAAATGTTGCAGGACCGCTTCACTTTGTGTCGGACGGAAAATGGCAAAGTCGTCAGGCCTTGCATCGGTGTCGTGCGGCAACGCCATCATCTGCTGGTTCGAAGAATGCCCCCACAAACGGTTCTCTTGCAGTCCCCGAGGATGGACAGGCTCGGCCATCCATTTCCCGCCATAAAGGAAGCAACCTTTTTTGGGGAGACTGCCGAACGCCTGCGTCAGGTAGGTCAGGAAAGCCGGACCGGGAAGGCGCATGTCGCCGACCTTCAGGATCGGCGTTGCGATGAAAGCCGCAGGCTGGAGAGAACACAGCGTCTCAATTTCGAAATCCGTGGGCTTGAGGAAAGCCGAGCCCATCGACACCTCGGTGATGGTGCCTGCGTTCCCATAGGTCAAAGCCGTTTTGCTGCCACCGGTATTGATGATATTGCGCGCCTTTGGCGGCAGGGCGGCAACGAAATCGTTGAGCCTTGCTTCGACCCGAACCTGTTCATACGCCCCACCGAAAAGACGCGGCAATTGCGGTATATGCGCCTCATAGGCCATCACGCCTTCCAGCCTGAGGCCCGATGCCTCTCCTGCCCGCGCCACGGCCGCCAGCAGCGTCTGCGGGGTTTCGAAACCGCCGCGATGCATGCCGACATCCACCTCGAAGGCAATTCGGATGGTTTTGCCGGAACTGTGCGCGAGCGCCGCATATTGCTCGAGGCGAGCCATGTCATCGATGAGGAAGACACACCGGCGCAGAACATCATCGACCATCTCAGGTGGGGAATGATTGAGGCTCGACGTCAATGTGGCGATCGGTACGGGCTTGCCGAAAAGGACTTCCGCTTCGGGAAAGGCTGACAGCATCGCAAGCGTCATCGGAAGATGAAAGCTCATGATGCGCATGGTGTCGCACCGGGAAAGAATATGCTGCATCAGCGGAATCGAGGATAGCGACTTGTCGACGATCCGCAGCCCAAGGCCGGGTGCCAATCGCTGTCGAACCAACTCGATATTTCCGTCGAGCCGGTCGCGGTCGATGACAAGAACCGGTCGATGCAGTTCGGCCTGGACAAGGGCGGTCGAAAGCCTCTGGTAATACGCCTCTCCCGTCATGGCGCGATCCCGAGCAATCGGGCCATGTAAGGAGAGATGAAGCGATTGTCGGGATCAAGGTCCCGCCTCACCTCCATCGCATCACGAAAACGGGGATAGGACGCGGCCAGATCCGAGGCGGTGAGATTGTGCATCTTGCCCCAATGCGGCCTCCCGCCCCGGCGTCGAAAGATCGCTTCCGCGGCGCGGAAGAAGGCTGTGGGATCTTCAGCCGCATCATGATGGACGGCGATCGAACACGTGTCCCGGCTGTAGAAGGGGCTGAGCCAGAACTTGTCTGCCTGCACACTCCGCACTTCCACGGGAAAATAGACCTGCGGGAAGTGCTTCTCGATCAACGTGATGATTTCCGTGAGCGCTCCCGAACCCTCCTCGAAGGGGAGGTGGTATTCCATTTCGTTGAACTTCGTCTGCCGGTCTGAGACGTAGATCTTCATCCACTCGCCCACGACCTCTTCGTCGGAGAGTTTGGCCATCGCGTTGCCGATCAGCAGGCGCCGAAGGCTCGGAAGCCATTTCAGATATGTCCGCAGCATCTTCAGCGTCGCGAGGCCGGCCTCGTCTTCCGAGGTCATGTGGAAATCGCCGCTCTCCTCGGTCATGTCGAGTGTCTGAATGAGCGCATGCCGCGCAAAGGGAACGAAAAAGACCTCAGCCGAGCGGTGTACGGCCATGAGCGTTTCGAAGTTGTCGAGAACCTGGCCGAGCGGCTGCATGCTTCGCTTGCGCCGCAAATTGTAACGGGGAACGTTCTGGAAGGTGACGGCGGTGAGCGCACCGAACACACCGAGGGTGACACCCGTTGCCTCGATCATCTCCTGATCGCGGTCCACCAGAAACTCCCGCTCCGCTCCGCGTCCATCGAGAAAGCGCATCATCCGCAATTGGGTGTGGTAGGCGCCAAGCCCAAGGCCGGAACCATGGGTCGCGGTTGCGAGCGCGCCGCCGACGGTCTGCTTGTCGATATCGCCCATGTTCGGCAAAGCCTGGCCAAGGCCGGCAAGCAGCTCGGTCAGCTGTCCCAGCTTGGTGCCGGCGCCAACAGTCGCTGTCGTCTGAACGTCATCATGACCGATGAGCCCCGAAAACGCCGCGAGATCGACGACGGTGCCGGACGTCGCGACGAGCGGCGTGAAGGAATGCCCGGAACCGACAAGCCTCAGGGGGCTGGGCGCCTGCTGGATCGTCTCGCGCAATTGTTCTTCGTCGGCTGGCCGCACAATTGCCTGAACCTCCGCCTCCACGCTGCCGGACCAGTTGCGCCAGGATACCCCCTCACCCGCCATGTCGGCCCCCTTTTTGTCCTCTTGCCTGCAGCGAGCCCTTCTCCATGGAGCAGCGCCACCTGATTCAGCCGCGTCCCATGACCTTCGCCAGAAATTCTGTCAGGCGGCCATATGGCGGCATGGCCAGACGTGCAGGATTGAAGATCCTGACCTTTGTGGTGCCGCGGGCATGCGAAAAGCGCTTGAAACCGTCAAGCCCGTGATAGGCCCCGATCCCGCTCGGCCCCACTCCACCAAACGGCAAATCGTTCTGTGCCACGTGCAGCAGAGTGCCGTTGATCGTGACATTGCCGGAAATGGTCCCAGCCAGCACCTTGCGTTCGATCTCGGAGTTGCCGGTAAACAGGTAGAGCGCAAGCGGTCGCGGGCGGGCACGGATGAAGGCGATCGCACCGTCGAGCGTATCATACGGTATGATCGGCAGGATCGGCCCGAAGATCTCGTCCTCCATCAGGCGGCAGTCGACCGGCGGATCGATCACCAACGTCGGCGCGATGCTGAAACCGGTTTGAGGCAATGCGATATCCGCGGAAACGACCCGGACGCCGCGGTCGTGGCATTCCTGGAGCCCGCCTAAAAGTCGCTCGTGCCCCCGTTCGCCCACGATACCGGTATACTGCGTGGCCGAAGTCTGGCGGGGGTAACACCGCTTGATTTCAGTCACCAGCGCTTCAACGAGCCGATCCATCCGGCTTCTTTCGACGAGGACGTAGTCGGGTGCGATACAGGTTTGCCCTGCATTCATCAGCTTGCCGAAGACGATGTCGCGTGCGGCGGAGGCATGGTCATATTCGGGCGCGATGATGGTCGGCGACTTGCCGCCGAGTTCCAGCGTCACTGGCGTCAGATTGGCGGCCGCAGCTGCCATGACCTTCTTGCCGACGGCGGTCGAGCCGGTGAAGATCAGGTGGTCGAACGGCAGCGCGGAGAAAGCCGCCGCTACGTCGACGCCGCCTTCGATCACGGTCACCTCATCGGGTGCGAAATATTCGGCGATCAAACGCGCGAGCAAGGCTGAGGTTTGCGGCACCAGTTCGGACGGCTTGATGATCGCCCGGTTTCCGGCAGCGAGAATATCGATCAGAGGCCCAAGCGCCAGAAACACCGGATAGTTCCAGGGCACCATGATGCCGATGACACCGAGTGGCTGGTACTGAACCCAGTTCGACAGCTGCAGGAATTCGAGGGACCGACCGCGTCGCTCCGGCTTCATCCAACGTTTCAGATGGGAGCGCGTGTGGCGGAGAGCGCTCATCAGCGGCACGATCTCCAACATGGTCGTCTCATGCAGAGAGCGATGGCCGAAATCGCGTGAGACTGCTGCGCAGATCTCTTGTTCCCGCTCCTTCAGCAGGCGGGCAATCCGGTCCAGCCTGTCACGGCGCTGGCCAAGCGTCGGATAGGGATCAGATTCGAATGCGGCTCGCTGTCGGCCGAGAGCATGCGATAGAAGGCTCTCCGCAGAATTGTCTTCGCTCAAGGCCTTACTCCGTCATACCTGATTTTGCCGCAACCGGAAGGCCACGGTGGAGATGACCGAATACCATGACGGCGCATATGGCGGCCAGTCCCAGCGGCAGGAGGCAGGACCAGGCAAAGGCAGCCGGACCGGCTGAAACGAAGACCGGGCCGGCAACTGCGGTACCCAACGTCGCCCCGACAATTGCGATCACCAGAATGCGCGACATCAACGACCCATCCGGGTCATTTTCCGTCAGCACACCCGTGACGAAAGGCGTCACGATGAAGAAGCCGACATTGACCAGGATCTGCGTGCTGATGAACACCACCGGCGTGAAAATGTTGAAGAGATAATAGACGGAGACCGCCATGACGAGGAAGCCGAGCATCACGAACGGTAGCCGTTTGGACTTGTCTTGGGTCATGGAAGGCACGATGGCACCGACGAAACCCGCAAGCGACGAGACGGCCAGGTAGAAGCCGACCTCCGCATTGCTCAAGCCGACGCGCTCACCAACATAGCCGCAGATCGCCCACTGTCCCGCCTGAACGGCATAGACCATGAAGACGATGACCATGGTGAGAAGCATTTTCGAGCGGTCGAGCTTCGAATGAGCGGTCGCTCTCTCCATCGCCATCGGACGCTTGGCGATGAGCAGAAAGAGCGGTGCCATCAAGGCGGCAAAGAGCGTGAGCGTCAGGAACACGGGCGCTTCCGCCTCCTGATGGGGCATCAGCGAGACGACAAAGAGAAGGATGCCCATGGCGGTGCCGCCGATCAGCGCAAGTGCGCCCCAAAGTCTTTCGGCATTGGCGAGCGAGGCAAGATTCATCGCAACAATGCTGAAGATCGCTCCCTCGCCGAGACCGGTGACGAAACGTGCACCGGCAAGCAAAGCCGGGGTCTGCTGCCAGAAGCTTGCAGCTTCCCCCAGGATGACCGCCAGCAAACCCACGATGGCAACAGGGCGCCAGGAGCGAACCGCGAGCTTGGGCAGAAAGATGCCGTAGATGGCGACGCCCGCGAGTTCTGCACTGGCAACGACCGTCGCCAGCCCTTCGTCATAGCCGGCGAGTTTGCTCATCGCCAGGACGACGACCGGCATCACCATGGTGCCGTTCAGCGCCACGGCATAGGCCGCACTCAATCCGAGAATCCACAAGATCATTGCAGTCGCCCCCCAGGGTTTCCGCGCGGCGCTGCCCATTCCGGTCCTTCTGTCGCCGTCGCGATGACGAGAATATGACGCAGCCGTTTGGCGACAAGGGATTTCAGGGCCTCTTTGGGGTCTTTTCCGGCCAATCGAAACGATATGCGACCAAGTTGGCTTGACGAGTCGCAAACCGAAGATGTGTCATCGGTATCAACGGAAAGACGACCAAGCGCGCCGATGGGGAGGCAGAAGCAGCGCATGAAGCAAACCGATTCCCGCTACATGACGGCAAATATTCCGGCCTTCATGCTGAGAAGCCTGGCCATGACGGTGGCCGCTTCCGGTTTGGATGCCAACAGGATCCTGGTCGGCCTGGGCCTCACGCTCGACGACCTTCAGGATCCCGGATGCCGCGTCTCCTTTCGCCAGGGACGGGAAGCGATCCTGCGTGCGCTTCAGATGGCCGAAGGACGCGCGCTCGGTCTGGAAACGGGGTTCCGGCAGAAGATCAATTCGGTCGGGCTCGTGGGTTACGCCATGCTGACGGCGCCCACCGTCGGCGAGGCGGTCAAGCTGGGCCTGCAGTTTCAGAAGGACACAGGCAGCATGCTTGAGTTCGACACGCGCGCGAGCACAGACGGTGTTGCGGTGACGGCCGCCAGCCGGTTTCACGAGCCGGGCATCTACACCTTTCTCGTCGAGGAAGCCTTCGCCAATTTCATGAGTATCGGCATTGCGCTGATCGGAGAAAACTTCAAACCGTTGCGGATCGAACTCGCCTATCCCGCACCCGTACATGCTGCGGCCTATCATGAGATCTTCGGCTGCGACATCCGCTTTGGTTGCGTGGAAAACGTCTTCTTCTTCGATCCGGCTCTGTACAAGCTTCCCCTTGCGACTGCGGATCCTTTCAGCCACCGGCAGCTGTGCGAATTCATCGCCTATCACCGGACCCGCTCCCGGGAGGCAGCGGAAATCACGGAGTCGGTCGAACGCGTGCTGCGTCAGAAACTCCAGGAAAGGATCAGCATCTCCAAGATCGCCAAGGCACTGGGCATGAGCGAACGGACTCTCAGGCGGCGCCTGGCGGAAAGCTCGGTGTCGTTCCAGGGCCTGCTGGATGACCTGCGCAAGAACCGGGCGCTGGAGCTTCTGGCCAATCCGCACATGTCGGTCGAGCAGATCGCGTTCAATGTCGGCTTTACGGACCCTCACAATTTTCGCCGCGCATTTCGTCGCTGGACTGGCACGACACCGGGCGCGCTGCGCAACGACGTATCGTCGATTTGGCCGGAATAGACCCTCATTAGGACAGCTCGACCGCTTCATGCGGGTCGGGGCGCGGGTCTATCCTCTCTTACAAGCACAACAGGCCGGACAATACCGGTCGATGTCGGCTGAGGGGCCATGGCAAACGCAGAGCAATATGTACTGTCCATCGATCTTGGGACCAGCGGCTGCAAGGTCGGACTGGTTTCGCTGACTGGCGACGTCGTGGCCTGGGCCTTTCGGCCGGTGCAACTGCTTGTCGTCGACAGCATCGGTGCGGAACAGCGTCCGCAGGACTGGTGGACGGCCTTTGTCGAAGCGGCCCGTGAGGTTCTGAGCCTTGGCAACGTCTCCCGGTCGGACATCGTGGCAATCTGCTCCTCCACACAGGGCGAAGGCACGGTTCCGGTCGACCGCAATGGCCAGAGCCTGATGAATGCGATCCTCTGGCTCGATATGCGCGGCGCCCGCTATCTCAAGCGCGAGATGCGCGGCGCGCTGAAAGTGGCCGGCTACAATGCGATCAAGCTGCAGAAATGGCTCCGTCTTTGTGGCGGTGCCCCTGCCCTGTCCGGCAAGGACCCCGCCGGCCATATGCTGCTCGTGCGCGATGCCTTTCCCGAGATCTATCAGCGGACGTACAAATTCCTCAACGTACTCGACTACTTCAATCTGCGCCTGACCGGGCGCTTCTGTGCCACGCAGGATTCCATTCTCACCTCCTGGGTGACGGACAATCGCGATCCCAACAACATCCGATACGATGATGATCTGATCGCGATGAGCGGTATCGACCGTGACAAGTTTCCCGATCTGGTACGCTGCACGGATGTGATCGGGACGATCCTGCCAGACGTTGCCGAGGCTCTTGGTCTGTCGCCGAAGACACCGGTGGTGGCCGGCGCAATCGATAACACGGCAGCCGCAATCGGCGCCGGCACGATCGACGATTACGACTGCCATCTCTATGTCGGTTCGTCTTCTTGGATCGCAGCGCACGTGCCGTTCAAACGCACGAGCGTTCTCGATCAGATCGGCTCGATCCCCTGCGCCGTTCCTTCGCGATATCTGATGATCGCCCTGCAATCGAGCGGGGCCAACAACATTGCCTTCCTGAAGGACAGGATCGTCCTGCACGACGACGGGCTCGTCCAGGGAGAGCCTTCCGCCGACACCTACCGTGTCCTCGACGAGATCGCTGCGCGTCAGCCAATGGGCGCGGACGGGGCCATGTATCTGCCCTGGTTGTTCGGCGAGCGCTGCCCGGTGGACGACCAGTCGCTCCGGGCGGGCATCTTCAATTTGAGCATGGAGCACAACCGGGAAACCATCGTCCGCGCCGTGTTCGAGGGCGTGGCGCTGAACACGCGTTGGATGATGAAGCCGATCCAGCGCTTCATGCGCCGGAGGCCTGAGACGATCACGATGATCGGCGGGGGCGCCCTGTCGAATGCCTGGTGCCGGATTTATGCGGACGTGCTGAACGTCACGATCCACCAGCCGCACGAACCGATGAAGGCGAACGCGCGCGGAGCAGCCTTTATCGGGGCCCATGGCCTCGGCCTGATGCGGCTCGACGAAGCCGTGCGACACGTCAAGATCGAGCGGAGCTACGAGCCGTCACCGCCTGCCACGCGCTTCTATGACGAACGCTTCGGCATCTTTACCGAACTGCACAGCCGACTGGCGCCGCTCTACCAGAAACTCAACGGCTCGAAGGGCAGCAAGAATGAATAGGTTCACCACGGCCCGCCAGGAGATCGTCGATATGTGCCGCCACCTCTCGGATCACGGCTATTTTGCCGGGACGGGTGGCAATATCGGCGTGCGCCTGGACGACCGCCTGATGGCCGTCACCCCATCCGCGACGGACTACTATACGATGACCGCCGCCGACGTGCCGATCCTGGAGATCGCAACGCTTTCGGTTGTCGCCGGCGAAAAGACGCCGACGGTGGAAAAAGCACTGCATTCCACCATGCTTCAGGCACATCCCTCCCGCTATGCCAGTATCCATACCCATCAGCCGATCGCCAGCGCCGTTGCGCTGCTGCACGAGATGCTGCCCTGGGCGCCTGGTTGCGATCTGACGGCCCTCGGCCCGCATGTGGCGCTGGTGCCCTACCGTCCGTCGGGCACGAGCATGCTGGCCAAGGCGTTCGCCAGGACGATCCTGCCCGATGTATACGCCTATCTGATGGCGAGCCACGGTGTGATCTGCGCCGCAAATGATCTCAAGTCCGCCGCCGGCATGCTGCGCCAGATCGAAGCCTCGGCAGCACTGTACCTGCGCAAACTCATTCAAAACCGTAGCACGCTCGACAAACAAGTCCGGACTTTTCTCCTGAATGTCCTGGACAAAACTGAGAGCCAAGGAGCCTGACATGAACATGGCAACCCGAACCGCCGACCCCGCATCCTACGCCATCAGTTCCTGGCCTGATAATCGCGACCTCATGGACCGGCTCAACGTGCTTCTGAAGCAGCCACCCAAGGGCATCTCGGCCGCCAACATGCCCAAGGTGCTGAATTATTTCGAAGAGAAATGCACGACCTCGAAGGCATGGGCCAAACGCGCGGCAGAGGTCATTCCCGGTGGCGTCCAGCACAACCTCGCCTTCAATTACCCATTCGCGGTTGCCGCCACGAAAGTCGATGGACCCTATATGTGGGATGCCGACGGCAACCGCTATATCGACTTCCTGCAGGCAGGCGGTCCGACCGTGCTCGGCTCCAACTACCTGCCGGTGCGGCAGAAGGCGCACGAAATCATCGATGACTGCGGACCGGTTACCGGTTTGCTGCACGAATACGAATTCAAGCTCGCCGAAATCATCCGCCAGCACATGCCCGGCATCGAGATGTTCCGCATGCTGGGCTCCGGTACCGAAGCCTGCATGGGCGCGATCCGCCTGGCGCGCGTCTATACTGGAAAGAAATGGGTCATTAAGGTGGGTGGCGACTATCATGGCTGGAGCGACCAGATGGTCTACGGCATGCGCGTGCCCGGCACTGGTCGGCGCGAGGCGACCGGCATTCCAAAGGGCGTGACCGGCCACACCCAGGAGGTCTTCCCCAACGAACTCGGCACGCTTCGTCGCAAGCTCATGCTCAACCGCATCCGGGGCGGTACGGCCGCCGTGATCGTGGAGCCGCTCGGCCCGGAAAGCGGGACGCGTCCGGTGACGCCGGAATACAACAGGGAAGTTCGCAAGCTGTGCGACGAGTTCGGCGCTCTGCTGATCTTCGACGAAGTCGTCACCGGCTTCCGCGTCGGCATGGGCGGTGCCCAGGGCTATTTCAACGTCAATCCCGACATCACCGTCTTTGGAAAATGCCTGACCGGCGGCTATCTGATGGCCGGAGGTATTGGCGGACGCAAGGAGGTGATGATGTCGCTTGTGGGTGGCATTGGCACATCCAGCAAGCGCGCTTTTGTGGGCGGCACCCTGTCGGCCAACCCGCTCTCCTGCGTGGCCGGGTACTACGCCATCGAGGAGATGGCGCGGACCAACGCTCCTGTCATCGCCGGGCGTGCAGGCGACCGGCTGACACGCGGCCTCAAGGAAATCATGACCCGCCGCGGCCTGCCCTATGTGGTCTACAACATGGGATCGATCGTGCATCTCCAGACATCGGCGGTGTTGCTGATGAGCATGCGCAATCCCATCAAGCTGATGCGGGAGGCCAATGCCCGCAAACATCTGATGGAGGAAATGGGCGCGGCCTACATGGCACATGGCCTGCTGACACTGGCGGGGAGCCGCATCTACACGAGCATGGCCGATACTGACGAGGTGATCGACGATGCGCTCAACCGCTTCGACGCGGTTTTCGGTCTGATCTGAGACGACGATGTCGATATTCCAACCCCCAACATCTGCTGTCGAGCACCAACTCGGGCTTGCAGCAGCCCGCTTGTCGGGCAAAGGCCTCTTGAAGCCCGGCGACCAGCTGTCCCAGCGCATCCCGGAGCTCAATGCCTTCGTTAAGGTCATGGTCACCGCGCGCAACGACGTGCCCGCAGATTTCGAGTGGGTCAGGCTCTCCGATACCCCCGCAGACCTGCATCACCGGATCTACCGCGCACGACCGGATGTCGGCGCGATAGCCGCCGGTCGTCCGACCTGGACCTCGTGGCTTTCGCGCATCGACCTGTCGATGCCGGGGATTTTTGACGAACAGATCCGCCATCTGGGGATCGAGGCCAGACGGATCGGCATGTCGTCGAGCGAGACGGCACCGATGCCTGCCCTGTCGAGCGGCGCCAACGCCTATTGCCTCGATGATCTCGTGCTCTGCTTCGGCATGGGCCTTGAGCGGCTGCTGCTCAACATCGAGATCCTGGAAAAATGTGCCGAATGCTACGTGCTGGCGCAAAGCACCGGCGCGGAGGTGAAGCGCATTCCCTGGCTGATCCGTTTCATCGCCAACGGCCGTCTGCGAAAGGACCAGAAAGAGGCTGCAGCTCGGCACCTGCGGGGGGAACGATCCATTCTAAAGGCCGGATATTGACGTCGGGCGGGTCGAACCGCCCGCCCTATCCCACCAAGGAAGCAACGTCACGCCACGCAACGGAACAGGTGTTCACATGCAAGACAAGGTGCTCGTCACAGGCGGAAGCGGCTTCGTCGCCAGCCATCTGATCCTTCAGTTGCTCGAGGCTGGCACCATGGTCCATGCCACGATCAGAAGTCTTGAAAACAGGGCGAAGATCCAGCCTCTCACCGAGATGGCATCTCGGTTTCCCGGTCGCCTTCGCCTGTTCGAAGCCGACTTGCTGAAGGAAGGCTCGTTCGATGCCGCGATGAGCGGCTGCGAAGTCGTCTTCCATGTTGCCTCGCCGTTCAAGCTGCCCGAGAAGATCAAGGACGGTCAGCGCGAAATGGTCGAGCCTGCGCTGCGCGGCACACATAACGTGCTGGCGAGCGTTCAACGGACCAAGAGCGTTCGGCGCGTCGTCATGACCTCGACGATCGGGGCTATTTTTGGCGATTATGCCGATGTACGACGGATGAAAAACAACACCGTCGCGGAGGACTACTTCAACACGTCCAGCAATGTGCGCAACAATCCCTATCACTACTCGAAGGTGCTCGCCGAAAAGGCGGCTTGGGCCAAGGCCAGCGAACAAGAGCGTTGGAGCCTCGTCACCATCAATCCCGGCATGATCCTCGGCCCGTCGCTGACGCCTGCGTCGGAATCGGGCTCTCTGTTCCTGCTCGACGAGATGTTCAAGGGCTATTTCTTCTATGGCATGCCGGATCTGAGCCTCGCCTGCGTCGATGTACGGGACGTGGCAGCCGCCCATATTCGTGCGGCCGAAAATCCGGCGGCCAAAGGCCGCTACATCGTCTCGGAGGACCACACCCGAACCTTTCTTGAGATCGCAGCAGTTGCAAGGCGTTTCCATTCAAGGCCATATCTCCTGCCGACCTGGCAGATCCCGAACGCCGTCGTCCGGCTCGTCGGCCCGCTCTTCGGGCTGACGCAGTCTTACATGACCAACCATCTCGGCATCCGTTTTGCGCTGGACAACCGCCGCAGCCGTGACGAACTCGGCATTGTCTACCGCCCCTTTGCCACAACCATTGCCGACCATTACCGCTCCTGGGCGCATCTCAAATCGATGCCCAAAGCCTGAGACCTCTCTCGCAACGCAGGATTGGTTTCTGTCCGCATGTCCGCCCACTGTCGGCTGAGCACGGTTGCGTTGCATGAATGGCCGCAAATGATCCCAATTTGTCCCGTTCCCACATTGATGGCTCGCCGGCTGCCCATATTCTGGACATGTTGAGCGCGGAGGGGCGTCGCAGGTCGGTTCGGGGAAAAGCCGGCATGCCATGAATGGCGTCGCGACTGCGTGGTCACCACCACTATAAAAGATGGGAACACGACAGATGAAATTGATGATGGTGGGGCGCCGGCGCGCCTTGTTGCTGACGCTTGGCGTCAGCAGCCTGATTGCCATGCCGGCTATGGCCGGTGGCTTCTCGCGCGGCGAAGCCAATACGGACATGCTCTTCAATGAAGCCCGCTTCGGAGCGGAAGCGTCATATGTCTATGTGTCACCCGACCGCAGCTATTCCAGCCTGATGGGCCAGCCCGTTGACGAGGACTCCTATTCCGACGAGTTCCGGATTCCCAACATCGCGCTCGGCATGCGGATCGGCGAGGATTTCTCCTGCGCGCTGACCTATACCAAGCCCTTCGGCGCTTCTGCGACCTACAGTGCCGCTGCTCAGTTGGCCGAATACCAGACTGCGGTGGCCAATGGCATAGACGCCAATCCGACATCGAAAATGAAATTCTCGTCCGAAGAATTCGGCGCGACCTGTGATATGCGCTTCGACGCAGGGCCTGGCCGCCTCCACATGATCGGCGGCGCATTCGTCGAGACCTTCGAATATGCCGAAGACACATTTATCGGCAATGTTCGACTGAAGGATGACGGCAAACTGGGCTATCGCCTGGGCCTTGCTTACGACATCCCCGAATACGCCCTGCGTGTGCAGTTGATGTATCGTTCGCAGATCAAGCACGAAGGCGACGGAACCTTCACGGCGTCTGCGGACGGACTCGGGCTCGGTATTCCGGGCACGCTGCCGGCCAACGGCGCCGGCACCCTGCCGCAATCCGTCAAACTGTACGCCCAGACAGGCATCGCGCCCGGTTGGCTCGCCTACGGGTCCATCGCCTGGACCGATTGGAGCGTTCTTCCCAACTTCAACTACACGGTGACCGGTCTCGGGACATCGAACAAGGTGTTCAACTATACCGATGGCTACACCGTTCAGCTGGGCGTCGGGCATGAGTTCAACGACAAGCTTTCAGGCACGGTCAATATCACCTGGGATGAAGGTGTCGGCACGGGCGCCGACATCACCACAGATAGCTGGACGCTCGGTCTGGGCGCGCAATACAAGGCAACTGTCGGCACCATTGGAGTTGGTGCCGCAGTCACCTATCTGACGGCCGGCTCGCAAAGCGCATCAAAAGGCGCGACCTACGATGCCGAAGCCAGCGCCGACTGGGCTGTCGCGGCCGGTGTATCCTACAAGATCGAGTTCTGATCTAAAGAGCGATCAAGAAGGCGGCCCACCGGAGCCGCCTTCTTCCATACCATCCGGCGTCTCAGGCAATCTCGGGCAGCGCGCCGATCAGCTTGTCGAGCGTGATCGGATAGTTCCGGACCCGAATGCCTGTCGCGTTGTGGATCGCATTGGCGATTGCCGCCGAGACACCACACAAACCAAGCTCCCCAACCCCCTTGGCTTTCATCGGAGACGAGTAAGGGTCCGTCTCGTCCATGAAGATCACATCCTGATGCGGAATGTCCGCATGGACAGGAACTTCATAAAGGGCCAGATCGTGGTTGACGAAGACGCCATAGCGCGTGTCGACCGACAGTTCCTCGGACAATGCCGCGCCCACACCCATGGTCATCGCGCCGATCACCTGGCTGCGCGCCGTGATCGGGTTCAGGATGCGCCCCGCCGCACAGACGGCAAGCATGCGACGGATTCGGGTCTCGCCTGTGACAACATCGACGCCCACCTCCACGAAGTGCGCACCGAAGGTCGATTGCTGATGGGTTTCGGTCAGATCCCCCCATTCCATCTTATCCTCTCCGACAAGGCCGTCGGCCCCGGCAGCTTCGGACAATGGGACGGCGCGATTGCCGGAACGCACTTCGCCGTTTTCAAAAATGGCATCGGTGGAATTGAAACCAAGCTTGCTGGCCACTGCTTCGCGCAGTTTCACACAGGCCGCATAGACGCCTGAAGTCACGGAATTTGCGCCGAACTGGCCACCAGAGCCTGCCGAAACCGGGAAGCGGGAGTCGCCAAGCTTCACCTCGACCTTGTCGACATCGAGACCCATCATCTCGGCTGCCGTCTGCGCGATGATCGTATAACTGCCGGTCCCGATATCCGTCATGTCCGTCTCGACAGTCACGATCCCCCGGCTGTCCAATCGTATCCGCGCGCCAGACGACACAACGAGGTTGTTGCGAAATGCGGCAGCAACGCCCATCCCGATCATCCAGTTGCCTTCACGGCGCATGCCTGGAGCCTGGCGCTTGTCCCATCCGAACACACTTGCACCTTTCTCAAGACAGCCGACCAGGTCACGATAGGAGAATGGCCGCTCCGGATGCTCAGGGTCGACCTGGGTATCGTTGGCGATCCGGAACGCCACCGGGTCCATGCCCAGCTTCTCCGCCATCTCGTCGATCGCGATCTCAAGGGCCATCAAACCTGGGGCCTCGCCGGGTGCACGCATCGCATTGCCTTCCGGTAGGTCCAGCGTCGCAAGCTTCATCGATGTCATTCGATTGGCCCCGGCGTAGAGAAGGCGCGTCTGCATGACCGCCACCTCCGGTCCACCGCCAGGCAGATCGCCGGACCAGCTTTCGTGACCGATTGCGGAAATCTTTCCGTCAGCTTCAGCTCCGATACGGATGCGCTGGATCGTCGCTGGGCGATGGGTTGTATTGTTCGGCATCATCGGACGTGGGAGCGCCACTTTGACGGGTCGTCCGATCTCCCTTGATGCGAGCGCGGCGAGAAGCGCGTCGGCCCGCAGAAAGAGCTTGCCGCCAAATCCTCCACCGATGAAGGGAGACATCAGGCGTACCTTCTCCTTGTCGATCCCCAGAGTGATCGCCAGATCGCTGCGCCACCAGTCGATCATCTGGCTGGAGGTCCAGACGGTCACGGCGTCATCGTCCCAGACCGCGATGGAAGCATGCGGCTCGATCATCGAATGCGACTGGTCCGGCGTTGTGTATTCGGCGTCCAACGTGACGGGCGCCGTTTTGAAGGCAGCCTCGAAATTGCCGAAGGCACTGTCCGGTTCGGTCGAAGGCTCGGGCGTCCTCGCATTCGGCATTGCGGCCCGCAGATCAAAAGCCCCAGGCTCGGCCGCATACACGACCTCAACAAGGGCAGCTGCTGCGCGGGCCTGTTCGAATGTCTCGGCCACCACGATCGCGACCGCCTGGTGGTAGTGCTGGACCCGGCTCCCGCCAAAAAGGTTCGCGGTGTTCTTTTCGCCTTTGGGCAAGTCGCCGATGTCGAGCGTCGTGATGACGCCGAGGACACCGGTGGCGCTTCTTGCCGATTGCGTGTCGATGGAAATGACGTGCCCTTTGGCGATGGCCGCACCGACCGGATAGCCATAAACATAGGCAAGGTCGGGATCATGCCATTCGTAGGCATAGGTTGCGCTGCCCGTCACTTTAAGCGGGCCGTCGATGCGGTGGATTGGCTTGCCGACAACCTTGAGACGGTCGATCGGATTGGTGGTTGCTGGCTTGTCGAATTGCATGATCTTATCCGTTTGCCTCTGCAAGCATCGCGCCGAGCGTACGCTGGACGAGATCGAGCTTGAACCGGTTCTGCTCCGTCGGACGCGCACCATCCAGAATGGCGCTGGTTGCTGCACGGGCGCCATGGGTCAGTTCCGGCTCCGCGCGCTCTACCCGCCATGGTCGATGGGCGACACCGCCGATTGCAACACGTCCGGTGCCATCCGGCTGGATCACGGCACCGACGGAAATCAGGGCAAAGGCGTAGGACGCCCGGTCACGGACCTTGCGATAGATATGCCGACCCCCGATTGGCGGCGGCAGGGTCACGGAGACGACGAATTCGCCTCGCTCAAGGGCGGTCTCGATGTGGGGCGTATCACCGGGAAGAGAATGGAAATCGGCGATCGGGACTGAGCGTTTTGAACCATCTGCCCGAACCGTCTCGATGGTGGCATCAAGGGCGCGCATGGCAACAGCCATGTCACTTGGATGGGTTGCAAGGCACGCCTCACTGACACCGATCACAGCCAGCTGCCGCGTGATGCCGCCGATCGCGGAGCAGCCGCTACCCGGCTGGCGTTTGTTGCAGGGCAGGTTCGTGTCATAGAAATATGGGCAACGGGTTCGTTGCAGCAGGTTACCTGCCGTCGTCGCCTTGTTGCGCAACTGGCCGGAGGCACCTGCCAGGAGGGCCCGCGACAGAAGTCCGTAATCTCGTCGAACAATTTCGTGTGAGGCAAGATCGGTGTTGCGCACCAGCGCTCCGATGCGAAGCCCCCCTTCCGCCGTCTTTTCGATCTCGTCCAATCCGAGGCCGTTGACGTCGATCAGATGTGAAGGTCGTTCGATCTGCAGCTTCATCAGGTCGAGCAGGTTCGTGCCCCCGGCGATGAATTTGCTACCCGGATTGGCAATTGCCGCCTGCGCTGCCGCCTCGACAGAAGCGGCGCGTTCAAAGGTGAACTCTCTCATGCCGGTGCTCCTGCAACCTCAAGAACGGCATCGAGGATGTTTGAATAAGCACCGCATCGACAGAGATTTCCGCTCATTCTTTCCCGAATTTCGTCCGGCGTGACGGCCGCTTGACCTGCCAGGTCTGCCGTCACGTGGCTCGGGATATTGGCCTTGATCTCTGCGAGCACCGCAATGGATGAGCAGATTTGACCCGGCGTGCAATAACCGCATTGAAAGCCGTCATGTTTGACAAATGCGGCTTGCATTGGATGCAGGTTGTCCGGTTGGCCGAGGCCCTCGATTGTGGTGATGTCGTCGCCGTCGTGCATCACGGCCAGCGTCAGACACGCGTTGATCCGGCGCCCCTGCACGATGACCGTACAGGCACCGCACTGGCCATGATCGCAGCCTTTCTTGGTCCCGGTCAGGTGCAGGTGCTCGCGAAGTGCATCCAGCAAGGTCGTGCGATTGTCGAGGTCGAGAGACTGGGTCTCGCCATTGACGGTGAATGTTACGGCGGTCGAAATGCTCACTGGGTTCCCCATGGTCTCTGGCGGGCTGCGCTGCCACGGCTCGAAGGCCTGCAAACGGGGCAGCAGATGAGACAAATCGGGGCACGGCCGGAAAGTTCCATCCGCCAGTGGGACAGATGAACTTCGGTAGCGGCTTTCGGGCACAGTCATCCCTGCACCGCTTCCAAGCGCAGCGTCAACGGATCGATATCACAAACTGGGCTGTTTCAATTCGAAGAGGGGTTCCGGCACACGCAGTCACGCATGGCCGTCAGACATCGCATGTTCAGGTCTCGGAGGGACCTTGCGCGCTGGTTTGGACGATCGACAGCAACCGCTTGAGAGGCGTCTCGACGGCTTCGGCGACGGTCACAGGAAGCAGCAGGTTGCCGTCTTCGTCACAAATCTCGACGGCAGCTATGCTGCAGGGCTCACCCGTGGAGAAGGATTCGGCAACGACGCTGCGGATACCGCGAATAGCGACGGCTCGCGCCGTATCAATGTCGGAACTCTCGGTGCCTTCGACGTCGAGGAGACGTTCGCCGTCTTCGATCACATGCATGTAATAAAGTGGCAAGGCAGAACTCCGGCAGCAAACAGCAGTTGCACCTGCACGTCATATTTGGTGTGCAGATCACCTCCAGAGCTACTTTGCCAAGGTCGCTGCTGTCTATAACAATCTTCGATGCAAGCGAAAACATCGGCCAAAATTGGTGACTTTTTTTGTCTCGCCGCAAAGGGTCCGTTTACTCGTAAAAATCGAGGCGAGCAGGCCCTATCGCCGCATATTTCTGAGCTGGCGCAAGGCAGTCCGCGCATATGCAGACAATGCAGGGTTACTCTTCACCTGCTGCTTCAACCCGCTCACCAGTCCTTCGGAGAAGTGGATCGCACTTCCCTTCCCCGTCAGTGGCACAGAGAGACTGTAGAGATCGCGCGCCTGGCCGCCAAATCCACTCTTGTAGGCCATGTCCCCAACCGAGAAATCCATCACGGTCAGCCCCTTTTCCCGAGCCCAGCGCATATAGCGGGCCAGGATAGCCATGCCGGGTGAACAGGGCTGCCACTCGCCCCCGGCCATTGTGACGATCGTCAGGTGAATGGTGTTCCCGTGGATGAGCGTATAGGTCGTGGCGATCCAGATATCGTCGACGGCAAGGCCAAAGACCTGAGCCGGCCCGCGTCCGTCGAGGCTTGCAAGGGCGGCCGTTCGGTAACATTCCTCGACGCCCGGCTCCGTCAGGTGATCGAAGCGTCCGAGTTCACGAAAACGCGCAAAGCGCTGCTCGACCATGACGCGCAGCAAGGTGTTTACGTCGTCCTGTGTCGTCGCCGCCAGAAATCTTACCACACCGCGCTCGGCCATTCGCCGTGCCGACGTCTTGAGGATCCGCCGCGTCTGATTGTTCACCAGACGGTCGACAACTGTCTCCGGGTCCCCTTCCATGGCGACATCGAAACTCTTTTTCGGCGAGAGCGTCAGCCCCGGCAGGCTCGCGAGCGGATTGGGCCGCCCCTGGACAGTCTGGGTAATCTGACCGATCTGCACCAGATCTGCCGTCGGCAATGCAGTGGCAATCGCCTGCCAAAGGAGTGCCCCTGCCTCCCCCGGCATTTCATAGCCGGGAGACAGAATTGCCGCGCTGATGTCGCTGACTTCGGAACCGAGAAATTCGATGCGATTGTGGATCCGCCCCTTCTTGAGAACGAGGGGCAGCAGCATGAGTCCGTCACCGGAGACCTTGTCGTTGACCTCGATGACGAAGGCATGGTCACCGCGAGGACGCACAAGATGGGCATCGATTGCCTTCAGCCAGTCGAAGCGCTGGAATGCCGACAGCGTGCCGGTGGTTTCGAGCTGGCGCCAATGGTGTTCCAGTGCCGTCAAGTCATCATGGCGACGGGCTGCAAAACGCGTCGAGACATCGGCGGAAGCCGTTGTTGCAAGGGAGGTCATCATGGGCCTTCCGTTCTGGTGCGCCAAGTCTGATCGGCGGCACTATCTCAAGGGCCTGTTAAAGATCGGTATAGGCAACCCACAAGTTGCCTCACTGCAACAGGGACCTCAGAGCTTGTATTCGTGGCGGTATCCTGTCGACCGTCACAGCGGAAACCGTCTCATCATGCTACAAAGAGGCGGAGCGAGCGGGACAGAGAACGGCCATGGATGCATTGCGGGCGAGACTGACGGACCAAGCCTATGAGGAGGCAATCCGCCATTGCACCACCAGCATTCTGCCGATGCATCTCGGCGAGCGGCTGGTGAACAAGATCTTCGGACGCAATCTCCAATCTCATGCGGCCGGTCTCTTGGCTGTCATGCATTGCGAGGCAGAGCTGGGCCTTGCCGCCCGGCCTACGCTGACGCAGATCCAAGAGGAAATGGGCGCGTCCCGCACACTATCGGCGTTTTTCGCCCTGCTGAAAGTCGCAGGTTTCGTCGAGACGATCCCGAACGCAGACGACAGGCGCGCCAAGCTTCTGGCGGCAAAGACACCGCTGATTGACGGTCTGACGACGTGGCTCTCTCATCACATGACCTGCGCCGAGGTTGCGGGGCTTCTGCCAGATGGCAATGCCCGACGCCTGCGCGCGGACGAGGATTTCGCCGTCGCCTTCATTGCCTCGGCACGTCCGATCCTGGAGCGCACGCGGTCTGCCTTGAAGCAGCCCGGCGCATGGGCATGGTTCGATGAATTTGACTGCGGCGACCGCATGGCGCTTGCCCTGCTGCGCGCGCACTACAGCAGCAATGACCTCGACGGCGATCGCTGGTTCGCGCTTGAATCCCGATATCTGGCGAGCCAACTCGGCATTTCCCATTCCCACCTGCGCAACGTCATCAATGCGGCCGAAGCGGAAGGGCTCGTCCTGCAGAACCGCCATTCGCACCGCGTGGCCCTTACCCCTCGCATGCTTTCCGATGTGCGCAGCTTTCACCTCGCCTTCTGGGGATGGATCGCCGAAGCCGCAGATCAGGCGCTGAGACACCGCAGTCATCGCGCATGACACACCGCGGGAGAGAGCCGACCAGCCATTGGGCTAGGAAAAGTCCCTCGCCGCCGCTAGCCTGTTCCGGAACACACCAAAGCGCTTGAAAGGCCACCGATGGAACAGACGCATGACACGAGCCAGCTGGAAATGGTGGTGTTGATGACACCCGACATGGCAAACTTTTCCGGCAAGGTGCATGGCGGTGCCTTGTTGAACCTGCTCGACCGCGTCGCCTATTCCTGCGCTTCGCGTTACTCTCAACAATATGCCGTGACCCTTTCGGTGGACCAGGTGGTCTTCCGCCAGCCCATCCATGTCGGCGAACTCGTGACGTTCCGAGCCTCGATCAATCACGCAGGCCGCACCTCGATGGAAATCGGCATTCGGGTCGAAGCAGAGAACATTCGCACCGGCGAGCGCCGGCACACGAATTCCTGTTATTTTACCATGGTCGCCGTGGATGCCGAGGGACGCCCCACTGCGGTGCCACCCTATGAAGCCAAGACGGAAGTGCGTAAACGCCGCCAGCGCGCCGCCGACATCCGCCGCGCGCTTCGCCTGGAATTCGAGGCACGTTTCAAGGAAGCCGCAACCATGGCGGAATCCGGATCTCCAGCGACATAGCGGACGTAAACGCGATGCTCGAGACGCAGTTGCGCCCTTAAGTACCTTCAGGTCGCCATGCGGGAAAAAGCCGCCAGGACGGTCCGCTCAGACTGGGCAAGATAGGCTTCAAGCGCCGCCGCCGCCTCTTTCGGATGCCCGGTTTCCAATAGGTCGAGGATCGACGCGTTGAGTTCGACATAGGGTGCGTGGAGCAATTCCGGGTCATCGAGCAGTCCGAAGCTCAAGCGCAGTTCTGCGGCGATCTGGGCATAAAAGGCACTCAGTCGGCTGCTGTCTGCAAGCTCGACGATAGCCGAATGGAACTTCATGTTCTCGCTGCCGACAGTCCCCCAGTCTCCTGCCTGTCGTGCGATGCGGGCCCGGTCCACGGCGGCCCGCATGCGCATGGCGGCCGGATGATTGGGATAGGCATCCGCCAGCGCCCGGCACTCGATCATGCGGCGCACCCGATAGATGTCGATGATCGAAGCCATGCTCGGAGTGGCAACGAAGACGCCGCGATTGGGCTCGTGACGCAGCAGGCCTTCCTTGGTGAGCAAACGGAAGGCCTCGCGCAGTGAATTGCGCGACACGTCGAGGTCGGCGCTCAGCGCCGCCTCCGACAGCCGCTGACCCGGCTTCAACTCGCCGCGGATCAGCTTGTCGCGGATCTCCTCCGCAAGTCTCGGCGCAAGTGCCGCCGTCGTGTCCGCTTCTGCCATTCCTGTTCCCATTCCGGCCGTTGCCCAGGCCCCTGTCGATCGCCGCCCGCCAGGCGTTCCGACAAGCTGTGTTCTGCGCCGCCCTGCCAACGCATCAAATGTCAAAAGGCGCGTCTGCCTTATTGTCCAAAGCCCGACTGGCGGCAACTGCAGGGCGTGACAGGATCAAAAAATGTCCGAAACAAGGTCGAAGGCGTCCAGAATTCCGACATTTTGCTCAACATTTCATCATTTTAGTAGAACGATAAAGAATTATCGTTGAACAATATTGACAGAATTGTGAAACGCGGCGACGCTGAGGCCAGTCGATCATCAAGTCTGCCGGAGCAACCGGCGCAAGATCCACGGAGAGGGTAACATGGAACAGAATTCGACAGCGCCGGTGAGCGCCGGACCGGGCGGCATGTCCGTCAAATCGCGACGGGCAGCCCTCGTCGCCGCCATCTTCCTGATGGCGACGTCCGCCATTGGACCAGGCTTCATCACGCAGACCGCAACCTTCACGACAAAACTCGGCTCAGCCTTCGCCTTTGCCATCCTCGCCTCGATCCTGATCGACTTCGTCGTCCAGCTGAACATCTGGAGGATCGTGACGCTGACGAAGATGCGGGCATCCGACATAGCCAATGCCGCGATCCCCGGCACAGGTTATGTCCTCGCCGTGCTCGTGATCATCGGCGGGCTGTTCTTCAACATCGGCAATATCGGTGGTTCAGGTCTCGGCCTCAATGCCATGCTGGGCATGGACCCCAAATGGGGCGGCGCGATCAGCGCCCTGATCGCAATCGGCATCTTCACCTCCAAACGCGCTGGCTTGGCTGTTGACCGCCTGATCGTCGTTGCCGGTATCGCGATGATCCTGCTGACGTTTTATGTGGCGATCGTCTCGCAGCCGCCGGTCGGCGACGCCCTGTTCCAGACCTTCCTGCCCAGCACGATCGATTTCGCGACGATCACCACCATCGTCGGCGGCACGGTCGGAGGCTACATCACCTATTCCGGCGCCCATCGCCTGCTCGACAAGGGCACCGTCGGCATCGAAAACCTCGGTGCCGTCAACCGCGCGGCGCTGACCGGCATCGCGGTGACCGGCCTGATGCGCTACGTGCTCTTCCTCGCCATCCTCGGCGTGGTCGCCTCCGGTGTTGTCATCGATATCTCGGGCAAGGGTGCAAACCCGGCCGCCCAGGCCTTCCAGGCAGCCGCAGGCGACGTTGGCTATCGCATCTTCGGCGCCGTGCTCTGGTTCGCCGCCATCACGTCAGTGATCGGGGCCGCCTATACCTCTGTGTCCTTCATCACCGTGTTCAAGCAGGACATCAGCGAACGCGCCCGCAACATCGCGACCGTGATTTTCATCGCCGTCTCGCTGTTCTTCTACGTCGTCATCACCACCCCGCCGGCTCAGATGCTGGTCTTCGTTGGTGGCCTCAACGGTCTCATCCTTCCGATCGGCCTCTCGATCTTCATCTATGCCGCCTGGGCGCGCTCTGACCTGATGGGTGGCTATCGGTACCCGCGCTGGCTGCTGGTGCTCGGGGTGCTTACTTGTGCGCTGACCTGGTACATGGGCTACAAGTCGATCGGTCCGATCTTTGCCCTTCTGATCGGCGCCTGATCGGCAAGGCTAACCCAAACGAGGGAGGAAGACATGACTGCCATCGATCTCAACAGCGACCTTGGCGAGAGCTACGGCGCGTGGGCCATGGGCGACGACGAAGCCATGCTCTCGATCGTCTCCAGCGCGAATGTCGCCTGCGGTTTCCATGCGGGCGATCCGCTCGGCATCCTGAAGACCGTGCAAGCGGCGGCCAAAGAGGGTGTCTCGATTGGAGCGCATGTCTCCTATCCCGATCGCGTCGGCTTCGGCCGGCGCGACATGGATGTGACCTCGGCGGAACTCACCGCCGACGTCATCTACCAGATCGGCGCGATCAAGGGCGTGGCGGCTGCCGCCGGCGTCACCGTCGGCTATGTCAAGCCGCATGGCGCGCTCTACAACCGCATCGCCCATGATCCGAAGCAGGGCCAGGCCGTCATCGACGGCATAAAGGCCATCGATCCAAACCTGGTGCTGATGGGCCTTGCCGGCGCCCCGATCCTCGCGCTTGCACAAAAATCCGGTCTCAAGACCGTCGCGGAAGCCTTTGCCGACCGGGCCTATACCCCAGGCGGCGAACTGGTGTCGCGCCGCGAAGCCGGATCCGTTCTGCATGATTCTGACCTCATTGCCCGACGCATGCTGCAGCTTGCCCGCGAGGGCACGCTGGAGGCGATCGACGGTTCGACGATCAAGGTCGATGCGCAATCGATCTGCGTGCATGGCGATAGCCCAAGCGCCGTTGCGATTGCCCGCGAAATCCGCCGCGCTTTCGAGACCGATGGAATCGCAGTCCGCTCCTTCCTGAAAGCCTGACACCATCGCCCGAACATCGTCTGGAGCATAGTCATGATCGCACTCGACCACCTCCGTCATGTCGACGCCACACCGGCCCGCCTTGCCCGCGAAAGCTATCGTGCCGGCGAGGTTGCCCCAACGTCGGGCGTGGCGCCGGGTTTCACCCAGGCCAATATGATCGTGCTTCCCCGTGACTGGGCCTTCGATTTTCTGCTTTATGCGCAGCGCAACCCCAAGGCCTGCCCCGTGCTCGACGTCTCCGATCCCGGCTCGCATGCCACACTTCTGGCGCCGGGCGCCGATCTGCGAAAAGATCTTCCGCTCTACCGGATCTGGCGCGATAGCCAGCTTGCCGAGGAAACACCGGATGCGACCAAAGCGTGGGCCGAACACCCGGATCTCGTCAGTTTCCTGATCGGTTGCAGCTTCACCTTCGAGACGCCGATGGTGGAAGCCGGCATCGAAATCCGCCATATCACCGACAAGTCCAATGTGCCCATGTACCTGACCAACCGCCCCTGCCGACCGGCGGGCCGGCTGCACGGCAACATGGTCGTCTCGATGCGGCCGATCCCGGCATCCCGCGTGGCGGATGCCGCGACCATCTCCGGCCGATTTCCGGCTGTCCATGGCGCACCCGTGCATGTCGGCTCACCGCAAGAGCTCGGCATCCGCGATCTGGCGAAGCCGGAATTCGGCGATCCCGTCCGTATCGAGCCCGGCGAAGTCCCGGTCTTCTGGGCATGCGGCGTGACACCCCAGGCTGCCGTCATGGCATCGGGCGTGCCCTTTGCCATCACCCATGCACCTGGCCATATGTTCATCACGGATATTCCCGATTCCGCCTATCACGCCTGAGGTGCCCATGCGTTTCCTGCCCGTCAGCCTGACCGTCCTGCTTGTCGAACTCACCGATCTCGACGAGACGCTGGCGCTGTTTGCCTCGCTGGAGGCCGATCCTGTCGATGGCATCGAGGACATGGTGCCGGCGGCAAGAACGTTGATGATCCGGTTCCGGCCGGACCGGCTGTCGGCCGAGCGTCTCGCCGCGAACATCGCCGAGCGCGATCTTTCAGCCCGCATTGCACCCTCCGACATGTTGGTCGAGATACCGGTGCAGTACGACGGAGAAGATCTCGTCGACGTCGCCGAACTGACGGGTCTTTCGGTCGAGGAGGTCATCCGCCGTCACACCGAAAGCACCTTCACCGTTGCATTTTGCGGCTTTGCCCCCGGCTTCGGCTATCTCGTCGGCGGTGATCCTCTCCTCCAGGTTCCGCGCCGGCAAAGCCCGCGCACGAAAATCCCGGCAGGCTCTGTGGCGCTGGCTGGCGCATTTTCCGGCGTCTATCCGCAGAACAGCCCCGGTGGCTGGCAGATCATCGGAACGACGCCGCTTAAGATGTGGGACCTGACCCGTGATCCGCCGGCATTGTTCCAGCCCGGCTACCGCGTTCGCTTCGTTGATCTGGCGCGTCGCGCCGTGGTCGCGACCCCGGAGACGTCAGCGCCGGAGACGGTTCTCGCCGGTGATGCGGCCTCCGGCGCCGTCTCGGTCACCGTACTGGCTGCCCCGATGCCTGCTCTCTTCCAGGATCTTGGGCGCTTCGGCCAGACCGGCCAGGGCGTATCGGCATCCGGCGCGCTCGACCAGGGCGCCTTCAAGGCGGCGAACCGCGCCGTGGGCAATCCGATCGGCACCCCGGCTCTCGAAATCACGCTGGGCGGCTTCTCTTTCGAGGTGTCTGGCCGGGCCGTCATGGCGCTGACCGGTGCCCCCTGCCCGATCACCATCCGCGACGCCAAAGGCCGCGAGATCAAAGCCGAAACCTATCGCCCGATCTCGCTTGAAGCGGGCGATGTGGTGACCCTCGGCTTTGCGGCGAAGGGTGCCCGCAGCTATCTCGCCTTCCGAGGTGGGGTCAAGGTCACGCCGGTTCTCGGCAGCGCCTCCACAGACACGCTGGCCGTCGTCGGACCTGACCCGGTCGTTGCGGGCACGGAGCTGCGCATCGGAGAGGGCCAGGGTCTGGCCCCAGTGTCGCTCGATGAGGCCCCCGCCTTCGACTCTCCCGCAGCAGGTGAGACCGTCACGCTCGACGTGATCATGGGGCCGCGCAGCGACTGGTTCGCGGAACATGGCATCGCGACGCTGAGTGCGCAGCTCTACACCGTGACCCCCCAGTCCAACCGCGTCGGCATTCGCATCGAAGGGCCGGAGGCGCTGGAGCGCAAGGACAAAGCGGAGCTGCCGAGCGAGGGCACGGCGACCGGCGCGATCCAGGTGCCCCATAGCGGCCAGCCCGTGCTCTTTCTCGCCGACCATCCTTTGACCGGCGGTTACCCGGTCATCGGCACGGTCGCCGAATACCATCTCGATCTCGCCGGGCAGATCCCGGTCAATGCCAAAATCCAGTTCCGGCCCGTGACTGTCTTCGCCGAGATCAAGCCCGCCAGGGGCTGATCCGCGACGCCCGCCACGAAGATCCGCCCAATGACAGTGAGGAGACCCCGATGAAGAAAGTGCTGATCGCCAACCGCGGCGAAATCGCCGTGCGCATCATTCGCGCCTGCCGCGACTACTGCCTCAAATCGGTCGCCGTCTATGCCGATCCGGACATGGATGCGCTCTTCGTCCAGCTTGCCGACGAAGCCTATGGGCTGGATGGTAGCCGCCCGGCCGAGACCTATCTTGACATCGACAAACTGATCGCGATCGCGAAGCGATCCGGGGCGGATGCCGTCCACCCCGGCTACGGCTTTCTCTCCGAGCGCGCAGAATTCGCCCGCGCCGTCCAGGAGGCCGGGCTCATCTGGATCGGCCCGGACCCGCATGTAATCGAAGCGCTGGGCGACAAGGTGGAAGCGCGACGGATTGCAACCAGCGTCGGCGCGCCGCTCGTGGCCGGCAGCGACGGGCCGGTCGAGACGGCAGCCGAAGTCATTGCCTTTGCTGAGGCCCATGGTCTCCCGGTTGCCATCAAGGCCGCCCATGGCGGCGGCGGACGGGGCCTGAAGGTTGCCTGGAAGATGGAAGAGATCGCCGAGCTTTACGAATCCGCCGTGCGCGAGGCGAAAGTCGCGTTCGGCCGTGGCGAATGTTTCCTCGAACGTTTCCTCGACCGCCCGCGCCATATCGAGGCACAGGTGTTGGCCGACAAACACGGCAATGTGCTGGTGCTCGGCACCCGCGACTGCTCGCTGCAGCGGCGCAACCAGAAACTCGTCGAGGAGGCACCGGCCCCTTTCCTGACCGAAACCCAGCGCCATCAGATCCATGATGCCGCCAAGCGGATCTGTGCGGCGGCCGGCTATTCGGGTGCCGGCACCGTCGAATTCCTGCTCGGCGTCGACGGCACGATTTCCTTCCTCGAAGTCAATACCCGCCTGCAGGTCGAGCATCCCGTGACCGAAGAGACTGCAGGCATCGATCTCGTAATCGAGCAGTTCCGCATTGCCGAAGGCAAGGCGCTGGAGTTGACGGAGACGCCAGCCCCACGCGGCCATTCGATCGAATTTCGCATCAATGCCGAGGATCCCGGTCGCGGCTTCCTGCCGACGCCGGGTGAGATCACCCTGTTCGATGCGCCTTCCGGCCCCGGCATCCGGCTCGACACCGGCGTCGTTTCGGGCTCGACCGTGCCCGGCACCTTCGATTCTCTGATGGCCAAGCTGATTGTCACAGGTGCGACCCGTGAACAGGCAATTGCGCGCGCCCGCCGGGCGTTGAAGGAATTCCGGATCGAGGGTGTGGCCACGGTTCTGCCGTTCGATCGCGCCGTTCTGGAGCACACCGACTTTACCGGTGAAGACGGGTTCAAGGTGCATACCCGCTGGATCGAGACCGATTTTGCCGGCGCTCTGGACGCGCTGGCACGGCCCGAGCCGACGGCGGAGGATGGCCTGATCCGCACCCATGTCGAGATCGACGGCAAGCGCCATGCACTTGGCATACCTGCAGCACTTCTCGCCGGCCTTGGCGGACTGGGGGCCGGGAATGCGGCAACCGCCCCTGTGAAGGCAGAGGACAAGGACAGCATCACGGCCCCGATTGCCGGCACCCTGCAGGCCTTCAAGGTGGAAGACGGAGCGATGGTCGAGGTCGGTGATCTGATCGCCGTCATGGAAGCGATGAAGATGGAAACCCAGGTCACCGCGACCAGGGCGGGGCATGTGCGCTTCACGGCTGCGGCTGGCGCCTATGTATCAGCTGGAACGGAGATTGCCCGCTATGAAGCATAGGGGATGCGATGCCGTCGGCCTCTATGCAGGTGAGCGCGGGCTCTGACGTCGTCAGTGCCCTCACTCATTCGCGGCTGTTCTCCTCAAGCAGCCCGAACTTGCGCAGACGATATTCAAGCTTGGCGCGCGAAAGTCCCAGCGCTCTTGCGGCGGCCGAGACATTGCCGCCCACCTGGTCCAGGGCGCTTCGATAGAGATCCACCTCTGCTGCTGCGAGTTCCTGCGCAGACCGCAGCGCGCTTGTTCCGGCAGAGGCCCGAATTGCGGCTGAGACACTTGTCGGAACCGACAACCGCCCTTCAGCGGTCAGCGACGGAGAAAAGGGCGACGTGACCTCTCCGGCCGTGAAGAGGTGATGAACATCGATCCAGCCGCCGGCATCGGCGAAGATCACCCCGCGTTCGATCAGGTTCTGCAATTCGCGGATATTGCCCGGAAAATCATAAGCCAGCAGCGCATCCATCGCCCGCCGCGTGAGGCCAACCACCTCTCGGCGATGGCGCTCGCGAAACAGCCGCAGGAAATGGTCGACAAGAAGCGGAATGTCGTCTCGCCGTTCCCGAAGCGATGGAATGGAAATCGGAAAGACGCAGAGGCGGAAATACAGGTCCTGGCGGAAGCGCCCCGCCCGCACCTCGTCGGCGAGATCGACATTCGACGCGGCAATGACCCTGACATCGGCGGGCACGCTCTTTGAGCCACCGACCCGTTCGATGACCCGCTCCTGAATGGCGCGCAGAAGCTTGCCTTGGGCTGCATAGGCCAGCGAAGCGATCTCGTCGAGGAATAGCGTCCCGCCGGCCGCGCGTTCGAAATAGCCCGGTCGCGAGGCGACGGCTCCGGTATAAGCCCCTTTTTCGACCCCGAAGAGTTCCGATTCGACGAGGGTATCGGGGATCGCCGCACAGTTGAGGGCCACAAAGGGGCCGCCGGCGCGCGAACTCAAGCGATGCAACTGCTGCGAAAAGAGCTCCTTACCGACACCCGATTCGCCGACAAGAAGGACCGTCGCCTCGGTATCGGCGACCTTCTCGACCATCAGCCTTGCGCGCAGAAAGCTTGCGGATACGCCAACCACCGGATCGCGCGGCGTGTTGCTGTCGTCCGCGACTGGCTCGGGTGTTGCCACGCGCGCCTTTCCGGCCGAAGGCCTGCGGATGGTGCTCGATCTTGGCCATTCGAGCCCCAAATAGGCGCGCTCCGGCGCGTCCTCACCCCATTCCTCAGCGTTCTGACCGACGACATAACAGCGCGGCGCGCCCATTGCGCTGCATTCGATCTCGCGGAAGATCACCGGCCGGCCGAACAGCGTGCTGGTATAGCCGCTTGGATAGCCTGTCTGCATCCAGCAGACCGGCTCCTGCGCCAATCCATGATGGGCGACATGCTCGCCCGCCTCTGAGGAGTCATGCCAGTAAAATTCGCCGAAATAGGTGCCCTTGTCGCTGTCGAATTCGAACTGCTTGGTGACGACCTTCACAAACCCTTCGAGCATATGGACACGCGGGCCGGCAGCAAGCGCGTGGGTCAGGTCCTGGTTCGGAAACCGCTTCTGGATCAGTTCCGCGTCGCGCACCCCCTGCATGTAGCCGACCCGCATGAAAATGCCCTTGGCCACCTCCATGCCGAAGGCTTCGATGATCTCCTGCCTCAACCGACCGAGGACCTTGCTCTGCATCAGGACCATACGCTGGTCGTTGAGCCAGATCCGGCCGTCTCCCAATGAAAAATGCAGCGCCTCGGTCAGCTCCGAAAGCGTCGGCGAGGCACCGGTGTCCAGTTCGCTGAAGGCCCCCTTGGAGAGCATCTTGCCGGTCGACTTCGACACATCAGCCAATGACACGAGAGTTGGAGCGCGATCTTTCGGCATGGAAGACTTTCATCAATTCCGCAAACTTCAGCAGAGTTTCATTTTTTGATGAAAATCGCAACAGATGCTGCTGAAGGCCTCAATGCTTGACGATGCGCAAAAACGATAGTCGGTACAAAGGGAAAGCCGGATTTCCCACGTCAGCGTCATCTCACACCCCGACTTGGCACGCGCCTTGCGATCCCAATCTTCGAGCCGCTTGAGGAGGCGGCAAGGAGGATGACGCATCACGGACTGATCGGGTGAGCGGCTGGCAGCAGCCTGCCTCGCAACGGCGAAGCTGTGACTGCGACCTCCCAGACCAGACGGGATTGGAGGCCCGAGCCGATGAACATGCATGCACCTAAATTTCTCGACACCGGTCGCTGGGGCGGGATGGCCTATATTTCCGAATGGCAGGAGGCACTGGGCGGTACGATCAACGTCACCGATCCGGCCAATGGTAACGTGCTCGCCGCCGTCGGCTTTTGCGGCGTGGCCGATGTTCAGCGCGCCGCGGCCCAAGCGCGCGCTGCCCAATCAGCCTGGGCCAAGACGCAGCCATCGACGCGGGCCGCTATCCTCAACCGGGCCGCAGACCTGCTGGAGCAGAATGGCGCGGAACTCGCCAGCTGGGTCATGCAGGAATCAGGCTCGATCCATGCGAAGGCGATGATCGAGATCGAGCACGGCGCACTGTTTATCCGCCATGCCGCGTCTCTTGCGATGCAGCCGAGCGGGATGTTCCTGCCCGGCATGGATGACCGCACCAATTACGCCCGTCGCGTGCCGCATGGCGTGGTCGGCGTGATCTCGCCGTTCAACTTCCCGCTGGTCCTCTCGGTCCGCTCCATCGCGGCGGCCATCGCGCTTGGCAATACGGTGGTTCACAAGCCCGATCCGCGCACACCGATCTCCGGCGGCATCATCATCGCCCGCATCTTCGAAGAGGCTGGCCTGCCGAAGGGCGTGCTGCATGTCGTGCCCGGCGGGGCTGAAGCTGGTGAGGCTTTGTGCAGCGATCCCAACATCGCCATGGTTTCGTTCACCGGATCGGCCCGGGGTGGCGCCAAGGTTGGCGAGGTCTGTGGCCGCAATCTGAAACGGGTCCAGCTCGAGCTCGGCGGCAAGAATGCACTCGTCATTCTCGACGATGCCGATCTCGACATTGCCGCCTCCAACGCCGCCTGGGGCGCTTTCCTGCACCAGGGGCAGATCTGCATGGCGACCGGCCTGATCCTGGTCGACGAGAAGATCGAGCAGGGCCTGACGGACCGGCTCGTCGCCAAGGCGCAGCATCTGCCGGCGGGCGATCCATCCACACAGCAGGTGGCGCTCGGCCCGATCATTTCCGATGCGCAGGTCGAGATGATCCAGAAGATCGTCGATGACGCTGTGGCCAAGGGGGCAAAACTGCTCGCCGGCGGCACGCATGATGGCCGCTTCTATACGGCGACCGTCCTCTCCGGCGTCAAGCCGGGCATGCTCGCCTTCGAGGAAGAAATCTTCGGTCCTGTTGCCTGCATCACGTCCTTCAAGACCGACGACGAAGCAGTCTCTCTTGCCAACCGTTCGGACTACGGCCTGGCCGCCGGGGTGATCTCTGCCGATCTCGGCCGTGCCATGGCACTCGGCGACCAGCTGAATGTCGGTCAGTTGCATATCAACGACCAGACCATAAACGGTGGCCCCTATGCTCCCTTTGGCGGTCGGGGCAAGTCCGGCAACGGTACCCGGGTTGGCGGCCCCGCTGACATCGAGGAATTCACCCAGTGGCAATGGGTCTCCGTGAAGAACGCGGCAACCCCTTACCCCTTCTGACCCGGCACGAAGATCCATCGCATGAGCGCACCGTTCGTCGGCTGGCGAACGGTGCTGATCTCACACAATTCCAGGAACCACGACCATGACACTTTCAGGAAAGACAATTGTCATCACCGGCGTCTCCTCCGGCATCGGCGGCGAAGTCGCCCGTCTCGCCCGCTTTCGCGGTGCAACCGTCATCGGCGTCGACCGCAATGACGCGCTGCTGACGCTCGACGGCTTCATCAAGCTCGACCTCTCGGATCCGGCTGCGATCGATGCATCTCTGGCGCAGTTTCCCACCCGCATCGACGCTTTGATCAACGCCGCAGGCGTGCCCGGCACGGCGGACAAGGACCTGGTCGCAAGGGTCAATTATCTCGGCCTGCGCCATCTCACCGAAGCGCTTCTCGATCGCATGCCGAAGGGGTCGTCGATCGTCAACTTTGCCTCGATCCTGGGGGCCGAATGGCCCCACCGTGTCGAGCTTCACAAGCAGCTTGCCGCAACGGACAGCTTCGCTGCGGGGCATGATTGGCTCGCCGCTAATCCGGTGGCCCAGGAAACCTGCTACCAGTATTTCAAGGAAGCGCTGATCTTCTGGTCGATGAAACGAAGCCATTCGCTGTTCATGGAACGCGACATCCGCATGAACTCGGTCGCTCCGGGTCCCGTCTTCACTCCGATCCTCGGCGACTTCGTCACCATGCTCGGCCAGGATCGTGTTCAAGCCGATGCCCACAAGATGAAGCGTCCGGCACTCGCCGACGAGATTGCAGGCCCGGTCCTGTTCCTGTGCTCGGACGACGCGCGCTGGGTGGCAGGAATCAACCTGCCGATCGATGGTGGTCTTGCCGCAGTCTACATCTGAAACGAAAAACGGGAATGAGGCGCTTCGGCTTCGTTCCCGTCTCAGACAGATCATCAGAGGGACGGTATGTGTCGATCCGTCGTCCCAAGCACCGCTCAAAAACCGAAAGGCCCGCACAATGGCGGGCCTAGAGGTCTGGCGACACAAAGAGTGTCAGACCTTGTCGATGACGTTCTTCACGGCATCTTTGGCATGACCCTTGGCCTGCTGGGCATCGCCCTTGGCTTCCTGGGCTACGCCCTTGGCCTGAAGGCTGCGGTTGTCGGTCGCATCGCCAACGGCCTGCTTTGCCTTACCCGTCAGCTCATTCGCCTTACCGGCGATCTTGTCGGCTGTAGAACCCATGATCAATCTCCTTCTGTGGCGGTTACGCGCGGCCTTCAAGTTGCTATCCGGTCAAATGCCGGGGAAGTCCGTTTCGGGCTGCTCAACGATCCGCTTGTCTTAACAATGCTCCCAGACGGTTTTCGTTCCGGTTGTTAAGCAAAGAGATGGCCAGGTCCCTTCAAGAGACCTGGCCAAGATGGTCAGGGGTCGCCGGGCTCTCAGCGCTTGTAGGCGCCGAGACCTGGGCGGTAGGTCTTGTCGTCGAGGAACTGCTTCAGGCCCTCGGCGCGGCCGTTGCTCTTGTCGAGGAACAGCATCTGTTCGAGCTTGGCGTAGATATAGTCGTCCGCCTGCTCCCAGGGCATGTTGCGCACCCGCTTGAAGGTGTCCTTGGCGGCCTTCAGAACCACCGGGTTCTTCTCGAGCAGGCTGGCGCAGATGGCGCGAACCCGGGTTTCGAGATCGGCAAGCGGCACGGATTCGTTGACGAGACCCATGTCGCGCGCCTTCTGGCCGCCGAAATTCTCACCCGTCATGATGTAGTAGAGCGAATCGCGATGGTTCATCACCTCGGCGACAGCGCGCGTGACATTACCGCCCGGCAGAATGCCCCAGTTGATTTCCGAAAGGCCGAAGGTTGCTTCATCAGCCGCGATCGCCAGATCGCAGGCAACCAGCGGCGTGAATGCACCGCCGAAGCACCAGCCGTTGACCATGGCGATGGTCGGCTTTTCGAAATACATCAGACGGTTCCACCAGCCGCCGGACTGACGGCGGCTCTTCAGGACGGCCGCGCGGCCCTTGCCGTCGTTTTCACGGAAATATTCCTTCAGATCCATGCCGGCAGACCAGGACTGGCCGGCACCGCGCAGGACCAGAACACCGCAGCGATCGTCAGCCTCGAGTTCGTCCAGCACTTCCATCATGCGGATGTTCAGGGCCGGGTTCATCGCATTGCGCTTTTCCGGACGGTTCAGCGTAACGAAAGCGATTCCATTGTCGAATTCGACGACAACAGGGCTCGCGGGGGTTTGTTCAACTTCGCTCATGGATCATGCTCCTTGCAATAGATGTCACGGGCCTCGCTGGCCCTGCGGTTATCAGGACGGCAGATGGGTCTGGCGCAGAATGTGTTTCTGCGCCTTGCCAGAGGCTGTGCGGGGAATGGCTTCGACAAAGACGATTCGGGCGGGCCGCTTGTAGGATGCGAGCCGCTCCGCGCAGTGGGCGAGGATCTCTTCCGCGCTTGGATGCTCGTCATGCGGTACGATGAATGCGATACCGCATTCGCCCCACTTCGGATCGGCAATACCGATAACGGCGACCTCCCGAACCTTGCGATGCGCACCGATCACGGCCTCGACTTCGGCCGGAAAGACGTTCTCCCCGCCTGAAATATACATATCCTTCAGGCGGTCCGGCACGTGGATCACGCCGCCCTCAGCCCGCCGGCCGAGATCGCCGGACCGATACCAGCCATCGGTGAAGGCGGATGCCGTCTCCTCCGGCTTGTTCCAGTAGCCTGGCGTCACCGAGGGGCCACGCAACCAGATCTCTCCAATTTCGCCATCGGCCACCTCTTCGCCGTTCTCGTCGACGAGCTTCACCTCCAGCAAGGGGGCTGCGAAGCCGACGCTGCCGGGATAACGGGCGACCATCTCGCGATCGAGCGGCATGTGGATGGCAGTTCCGGCCTCGCTCATGCCATAGCCGTTGACCAGCGGGATGCCGTCTTCGAGGAAGGTCTCGATCAAGACTGGTGACAGCGGTGCGCCGCCGATGAAGATGGCCTGCAAGGCTTTCAATGCGGCCGGGTTCCAGCCGGGCGCCGCGCGCAAGGCCGCTGCCATCTGCGGTACGGCAAAGTAATGGGTAATGCTGAGCGCAGGATCGCCGAGCGTGGCAAGCGTCCGGTCCGGCATGAAGCGGTCGGAAATGACCAGCCGCCCACCCATCATCAGGGTCGTCCGGCCAATCGCAACGAGACCGATGGTGTGAAAGAAAGGCAGATCGCAAAGCGCGACGCTGTTTGCCGTCACCTCTCCGACCATAGAAAAGTTGATGGCCGAGGCAAAGGCGTTACGCCGGGTGATGACGACGCCCTTGGGGGCACCGGTCGTGCCGGATGTGTAGAGCATGATGCAAGGCCGATCCGCCTCGAAGGCAAGCGGCACAAGGGGCTGGACCTGAGCCGCCAGTTCCCACAGACCGTCAGCTCCCTCCGCAGGCAAGGTCGGCACGCTGAGATCGGTCATGCCGGCGAGCGCGTCTGCGAACTCCGCATCATGCACGATGAGCGACGGCTGGCAGTCATCGATGATCCGCTTCAGCTCGGAGGCTCCAAGCCGCCAGTTCAGCGGCACAAAGACGAACCCTGCCCTTTGGCATGCAAGACAGGTGCTGATCTGGGCGATCGAATTGCGGCCGAGAAATGCAATGCGGGTGGTCGCGGTATCTTCAGCCCGAGCAGCCAGAAACGCTGCAATGCGACCAACGACAAGGTTCAGTTCGCCATAGCTGTAGCTACGGCCGGATGCCACCTCAAAGACCGCCGGCCGGTTGGGGCCAGTTTTCGCGCGATAGATCAGCGGATCATCCGTTTCCAGACCCACTGCATCTGATCCCTGGCTGGTCGACAGCAAAGCATGCTGCATGCTCGTTCTCCTCCATGCCGCCTCATCGAGGCCTCCTCGGCATTTGTATGCTACACTTACTATCTACTGTGTCTTTTGGCAACAGGGATTTGACTGTTGCATGCGATAGTGATCATGAATGATGGCTACAGTGATCGGCGCACAAGCAGAAGAGAAACAATGACGACGCACAAGGACCTGAGGCCGGCGAACGACGATGAGGGTTTCGAATTGGGCAGCCCCCTGCGGACCGGTCGGCTTGATGACATCCTCGGCTTTCACCTGCGCATGGCCAACGTCGCGATCTACCAGGATTACACCGCTGCAATGGGCGATCTCGGCCTGACGCAGAAGCAGTTCGCCGTGCTCGAACTGGTGGCAGCCAATCCCAAAGTCAGCCAAATCGACATCGCCAACCAGCTGAGCATGGACAGGGCGACGATGATGGCGCTGGTCAACCGGCTTGAGGGGCGCAATCTGGTTGCGAGGCAACCATCCTCAGTGGATCGGCGCCGTCAGGAACTGACCCTCACAGGGGAAGGCGCGACGATGCTGACAAAGGCCCGCGACATCCAGAACCAGCACGAGGCCCGCTTCACCGGACGCTTTTCGCCGAAGGAGTTGCAGGATCTCATCGCAGCTTTGAAGCGCATCTACAGCGACGCGTCATCGGACACCTGATTTCGTCAGAAGGTGACGGCTCCGTATTGCGGTGGTCACCTCAAAACTGAAACGGCCGCCCCGTGAGGGACGGCCGCTTGATTGGCATAGATTTAGAAGGGGTAGTGCTGGTTCGGATCTTCGATGGTGATCCAGCGCAGTTCGGTGAATTCGGCAATCGCCGCCTTGCCACCGAAGCGGCCATAGCCGCTACCCTTCACACCGCCGAACGGCATCTGCGGCTCGTCGAAGACGGTCGGGCCGTTGATGTGGCAGATGCCGGATTCTATCCGGGCTGCAACCGCCAGCGCGCGGCGGATGTCGCGGCTGAAGACGGCGCCCGAAAGGCCGTATTCAGTGTCGTTGGCGATGCGGATCGCTTCTTCCTCGCCATTGACGCGGATAATCGGCTTCACCGGACCGAAGCTTTCTTCGGAATACATGCGCATCGAGGACGTGACGCCATCGAGCAGGGTCGCTTCAACGACGCTTCCTTCGCGCTTGCCGCCAGCCACAAGCTTCGCGCCCTTCGAAACCGCATCGGCAATCAGGTCGTCCATCTTCTTGGCCGATTCCAGGCTGATCAGCGAGCCGAGGACGACATGGCCCTTCGGATCGCCGGCCGGCAGTTTGGAAGCCTTGGCCGCCAGCTTCTCGACGAATTCGTCCGCGATCTTGGCGTCGACGATGATGCGCTCGGTCGACATGCAGATCTGGCCCATATTGGCGAAGGCGCCAAAGGCGGCGGCGTTTACGGCCGCGTCGATGTCAGCGTCATCAAGGATCACGAGCGGCGCCTTGCCGCCGAGTTCCAGGATCGCCGGCTTCAGGTGACGACCGCAGAGTTCGCCGATGATCTTGCCGACCTTGGTCGAGCCGGTGAAATTCACCCGCTTGACGGAGGGATGCGTGATCAGACCTTCGACGATCTTGGCCGCATCTTCCGGCGCATTGGTGATGACGCCGATGGCGCCAGTCGGCAGGCCAGCCTCGACGAGGCACTGGGCGATCAGGCGATGGGTGCCCGGGCACTGCTCGGAGGCCTTCAGGATCACCGTATTGCCGCAGGCGAGCGGCATGGCAACTGCACGGGTGCCGAGGATGACAGGTGCATTCCACGGCGCGATGCCAAGGCAGACACCGACGGCCTGGCGCATGCCCATGGACAGCGAACCCGGCTTGTTGGACGGAATGACCTCGCCGGAGATCTGGGTCGTCATCGAGGCGGCTTCGCGCAGCATGCTGGCGGCCACCATGACGTTGAAGGCACCCCAATGACCCGTCGCACCCGTTTCAGCGACGACCAGTTCGCTGAACTCTGCCGTCTTGGATTCCATGATGTCGGCAGCCTTTAACAGGATCTTGCGACGCTCGCCAGGACCCGTCTTCGACCAACCGGGGAAGGCTGCGGCGGCGGCCTCGACGGCGGCATTCGCATCCTCAAGGCTCGCGGCCGAGGCCGTCGTGGCCACTTCCTGCGTGAAGGGATTGATCCGGTTGAAGGTCCTGCCGCCATGGGCAGCCTTTTCGGCACCGTTGATCAGCAATGAAATATGCATGTTCATGTGAATGTCTCCTCCGTGAGCGGTTGGGCAGCCCATGAAGAGCTGCCGTTACAAGTCTCCGTTCGCCGCTGTCGCCCAGGCATCTCCCCTGCCCCGCTGCGTCCGGTTGCCGATCGGCCTGGAATTTATCTCTCCCAGACCGCCGGCCTATTCCGATCAATTAGTAAGTGTAGCGAACAATTATCATTTCGCAAGAGGGCAAGATTTCAATACGGCAAACCGACATAGTTCTCAGCCATGGCGGTTGAAGCCGCGCGGGACTGCGTCAGATAGTCGAGTTCGGCCTCCTGTATCTTCTGCCCGAAGTCGCCAGTGTCGGGGAAGCGATGCAGAAGCGTCGTCATTGACCAGGAGAAGCGAACCGCCTTCCAGACCCGCCTCAACGCGCGTTCGGAATAGGCATTGATGCCGGCTTCGCTCTTGTCCTGGTAGTGTTCGAGCAGGCCGGAGAGCAGATAAAATACGTCGGACGCCGCGAGATTGAGGCCCTTGGCGCCCGTCGGCGGGACGATATGGGCAGCGTCGCCGACCAGAAAAAGGCGCCCGAAGCGCATCGGTTCGGCGACGAAAGAACGCAGGGGCGCGATCGATTTTTCGAAGCTCGGACCCGTCACCAGCGCGTCTGCATGGTGGACCGGCAGGCGCCGACGCAACTCGTCCCAGAAGCGGTCGTCTGACCACATGTCCACCGTATCGTCGAGCGAACACTGGACGTAATAGCGGCTGCGCGTGTTTGAGCGCATCGAGCAGAGAGCAAAGCCACGCGGATGGTTGGCGTAGATCAGCTCGTGACTGACCGGGGGCACTTCCGCCAGGATCCCGAGCCAGCCGAAGGGGTAGATCTTTTCGAATGTCTTGATGGCGTCCGCCGGGACCGCCTTGCGGCTCGCCCCGTGAAACCCGTCGCATCCGGCGATGAAATCGCAATCGATGCGGTGGCTTACCCCATCCTTTTCATAGGTGACGTAAGGGTGGTCGCCGTCAAATCCCCCAGGCGTCACCTGGGCCGCATCATAGATCGTCAGGCCGCCGTCACGCTCACGCCGTTCGATCAGATCCAGCGTCACTTCCGTCTGGCCATAAACCATGACGCGCTTTCCGCCCGTCAGATCGAAGAGGTCGATACGGTGGTCGCGGCCGTCGAAAGCCAGCGAAAAGCCGTCATGCGGCAGGCCTTCGCGATGCATGCGCTCGCCAACACCCGCCTTGTCGAGAAGGCCGACTGCCCCCTCTTCCAGCACACCGGCGCGCACGCGCGACAGGATATGCTCACGGCTCACACGGTCGACTATGACATTGTCGATGCCGGCATTGGTGAGCAACTGGCCGAGCAGCAGACCCGACGGTCCTGATCCGATGATGGCGACTTTGGTGCGCATGGTTCCTCGATGGCGTGCCGTCACTTGGCAATGCGCAAGTCTTCGCCGTCGGAAGGCCCATAGACAATGGACGAAGCTATCCTTTTATTGCACAATTCGAACATGACAAAGCGCAACAGTGGCCCAACCAGCATCATCCCGACCTATGAGCTCTATGGGGAGGATGATGCCGCATCCGCTCAATTTCGGTTGCACTGCGAAACAATTCCGTCGCGAAGCAGTCTGCATCATTGGGAAATCGGGCTGCATCGCCACGAATATTTCTTCCAGATTCTGCTGATCACGCGCGGCTCCGGTGATGCTGTCTATGGTGACCAGATTGTGCGCTTCGAACCTGTCTCCGTGCTCACGGTGCCACCATCCGTCGGTCACGGTTTCCGCTTCTCTCCGGATATCGACGGCTTTGTCTTCACCATCCTCGCCAACCGCCTTCCGGTGAGGCCAGGGGATCCGGGCGCGATTGGCGCATTTCTGTCTCAACCCCGCGTCACCCGCCTCACCGAGCAGACCGCCGAAAGCGATCTCATCCGATCCAATCTGGAGAGGGTGGCCGCCGAGTGGAACACGCGCCTTAGCGGGCGGTCCGTCCTGATGGAAACAGGACTTGCAACCGCGCTCGTGCTGACCGCCCGGATCGCAGCCCAGGAGGCGGACGAAGTGGAGATCGGTGGTGACAACGACCGGCGCATCGAAGCTCTGCTGGCGCTTCTGCATCGCGAGGTGCGCCAGCATCGCCCGGCCTCCTTCTATGCCAACGCGCTCGGCATCTCGACCACCCATCTCAACCGTGTGGTGAAAGCAAAGACAGGGCTCAGCACCCAGGACTTGATTGCCAGACGCTTGCTGGAGGAGGCGCAGCGCGAATTGCTGTTCACACCCGATAGCGTACAGGAGGTCGCGTTTCGGCTCGGCTTCGCAGACCCCGCTTATTTCTCGCGCTTCTTCACCCGCCAGACCGGCGTCACGCCACGAAACTGGAAACGTCAGGAGCAACGTCGGCTGGGTTCGAGAGGCGAGGTCGCGCCGAGCGGTAACGCGGCATCGCACCCCATCACCGCTCGCTGAAGCGATCGATCAACACCTGGCGCATGGCGTCCATCGGCCATTCGCGTGCATTGGCCGCAGGCAGCATGCCTGCCGAAAACCCTTCGGCATTGAATCGGGCGATCAAATCGGCATCGCCACTCACCACGTGCAGCGGGACCGCACGCGACGCATTCGGTCCTGTGACGATCGCCGCCGGCTGGTGATCGCCGAGCACGATGAAGATGGTATCCTTGCCGAAACGGGCCATGTAGCTGCCCAGCGTTTCCAGCGAATAGTCGATCGTGGCAATATACTGGCGGCGTACCCGGTCCGGATCTGACCAGACGACGGAAGGAGGATCGCCACTTGTCGCCTGCTCGTTGAACGCAGAACCGTCACCGACAGCATCCCAATCAATCATGCGGGCGACCGGCGTCCAGGGGGCATGGCTCGAGATCAGGGCAATTTCCGCCATGACAGACTTGCCGCTCTCTCGCTCCGGCCCGCGAACAAGACGTTCGAAGGCCGCCAGCGTGTACTGGTCGGGCATGGTGATCCAGTTGAACGGCTTGCCGCGATAGCCGAGGCCGGCCGCTGGCAGGATCTGGCTGTAACCGTAGTAGGACGCGTCGGGCCAATCCATGGTGATTGCCGGCATGACGGCGGCTGTCTTCCAGCCCGCTTGCGCAAACAGCCGGTTGAGGCTCGGCTGGTCGCTCCTGATCAGCCGGTCGTAACGCGCCTGGCTGTCGACCCAAAGGCCGGAGAGCAGCGTGCCGTGGGCGAGCCAGCTCAGCCCACCGACCGTGGGTGACGTTACCCACGCACTTGCCGACTGCAAGCCGGCGGCATCCAGCATCGCCTGGACAGATTGCAGGCGCGGTCGGGTGACGCCGGCATAACGCGGATCGTCGACGGCGCTGCGACCATAGGACTCGACGAAGATCAGAACCACGTCCTTGCCGGCAACGGCCTGGAAAAGGCGCTCGCCGCTGCGCGGGCCAGTCCCTTGCTTAAGCTCGGCCTCGAAGAGCCGCATGTCATCGATGGAACGCACCACCAGCGAGAGCCGGCCGGACAGATAACCAGCCATATGAAGCTCTACACCCGGTCGACCCAGTGCAAGCAGCAGCGATCCGATGATGGCAAGCGCACCAAAGGCAATCAGCAGCAAGGCGCGGGAAAGCCCTCGCGCACGCGCCATCCACTGCATCGACCGGAGAAAGAGCCCCATGAGCAGCAGGAGGCCGGCGACCGCCATGGAAGCGACAAGCACCGCAACCAGCGAGCCGAACGTGCCCGACATCAGGTTCCAGCCGTCGCCGATCATCTTGATGTCGAGATAGGGATTGAACGGCCTCTGGAAGGCTGCCTGCGTGCCGATATCGGCGATCTTGAGGAAAAGAATGACAAAGACGACGACGACGGCCATCAATCCCAGCACACGACGCAGGCGCCCACTTGTCATCAACAGAACCAGGGCGCCCAACGGCCATTCAAGCGGCAACCGCAGAAAGGGTGAGAGGCCCAACGCATCCGGGTGATCGGGAATCGTGAAGGCTCCGAAAGCGATCAGGCTGAACAGAAGCGTGCCGACCACGACGCGCCAGCGGGGCGGAAGGGCCTCGGATGTGGAACGGATCTCGTAAATGTTTTCAGCTATCCTATGTTTCATGCACACCACCTGCCCGAACCTGCCAGAGACCGGCACCCGGCACGGCGGCTGCCATGTCCGGAGAAGATTGCCCTGTGTCGCCTCTTGCCAGATGTCTGCCCCCGCTTCTCGTGATCGGGCTTCTCGTCGTTTTGCTCTGGCGCACCGATCTTGGCGCCCTCGGCCAAGCCTTCGCGCGGATATCGCCAGCCCCCGTGATTGCGGCTCTGTGCCTCGTCCAACTCCAGATCATCCTGTCGGCCCTGCGCTGGCGCTTTACCGCAGCGAGGCTCGGGCAGGTCATCAGCACAGGGCGCGCCATTCGCGAATATTACGTGGCGAGCCTGCTCAATCAGAGCCTGCCCGGCGGCATGGGCGGGGATGCCATCCGGGCCTGGCGCATGCGCTTCGCCGGAGAGGGTGGGTGGAAGCTGCCGGCCAAGGCAATCCTCTATGAGCGCCTGTCGGGTCAGGCGATATTCTTCCTGATCCTCGCCCTCGGCCTGCCGCTCTGGCCCTTGCTGATCGCCAGCCAATCTCCCTTGCGAATGCAATGGTTGGTGATCGCGATAGGTTCGGCTGGTCTGCTGCTGATTTTCGGCGTCTGGTGGCTGTCTAGGGGATCGGCCCGGACCACGCTGCAGAACCTGTCCAACGACGCCGCCGAAGTTTTCCTGCGCCGTCATGCCTGGCTGGTGCAATCGGGCGTGAGCCTGGTGGTGGTCGCGGCCTATGTCGCCGTCTTCCTGCTGTCTTCCTTCGCGATCGGCGCAAGCCTGCCGTGGCAGGCGGCCCTGACGATCATCCCGCTGTGCCTGTTGTCGATGCTTATTCCCGTCGGGCTCGGCGGCTGGGGCACGCGTGAAGCAGCGGCCATGGCGCTTTGGCCGCTCTTCGGCTTCTCGGCGGCCGACGGGCTGGCGGCCAGCCTGCTCTATGGTGCCCTGTCGTTTCTGGGAGCAGCTCCAGGTCTGTTGATCCTGGTGGCGGAAGCATTGCGGCCGCAGCGTCGCGCGGAGTGACTGCTGCTTCACGGTGTGAGGACCTGCGGACGAAGCAGATAGTGGATGTCAACGGCGAAGGAATAGCTGAGAAGCAGGAGCGCCGAGAGCGCCACGATCGTCGAGACCGGCGGCACGACGAATGGCACGAGAAGCAGGCACAATGCCACGATCTGCAGAACACAGACCAGTTTCCGGCGAAAGGACGGCGGCAGCCGACCGTTCAGCCTGGGCTCATATCGTGCGGCGAGCACGAAGGCATACCGCATCAGACCGATCATCACCACCCAGAGCCCGGCCTTTTCGAGCAGCGCGGCAGCGGCGGAGAGAATGAGGATCAGCAAGGCATCGACCTCCATGTCGAAGCGCGCGCCGAAGTCCGATTCCTGGCCCTGGCGGCGGGCGAGATAGCCGTCGAATCCGTCAAGGGTCAGCGCAAAGAGGACGACCCCCACCAGAGCGAGCAAGGCAGTCCGGTCGGCAGCCAGGTCGTCGAAACAGAAGATGCAAGCGCCAAGCAGGCTGACGAGGCTGGCGCGGAATGCCGTCACCAGATTGGCATGGCCAAAGCGATCAAAGGGGTGACCGGAAAGGCCACCGAGAACCAGAGCGAAGATCACCGCCGCACACAGGACGGGCCAGGCAATGAAGTCCCAGCCCAGCTCCGGCCGCAATGCGCTCAGCGCCACTGCCACAACGGACGTTCCAGCCAGCAAGCCAGACAGAATGATCAACGCATCGCGCAGCAGCGCCGGTGCCACAGACAGCCTTTCGGCCCCATGCTGCCGCCCCTCGCCCAGCCTGCCCGGCTCGCTTGCCATTCTAATGCTCCAGCCCCTATTGTACGCCGCAGTCTACTCGGCTGCGACGAGGCTGGCGAGATCCATCATATGGCCTGCCCTCAGTGTCTTTGTGCGCAGGTAATTCTCGTTTTCGGCGGTAACGCGACCGTTCACCGCAGCGCGTGCCTCGACTTGGATGCCACCCAGACGCAGGCCTTCGATCTTCGTCGGATTGTTGGTGTAGACCGCCACCCGGTCGATCTTCAGATGCTGCAGCATGGCGACGGCCGCTTCATAACGTCGGTGATCCTCGCGCAGACCGAGCTCAGCATCCGCATCGATGGTGTCGAGGCCGAGATGCTGATAGCCATAGGCACGCATCTTCGCACCGATGCCTGTGCCGCGACCTTCCTGATCGAGATAAAGCAGGACGCCGCCACCAGCGCTCTTCAGGAGAGCCAGCCCGTTGCGCAACTGGTCGCCGCAATCGCATTTCAGCGAACCGCATAGGTCGCCAGTGATGCAGGACGAATGAATACGGATCGGGACTGTCTTCGACACATCGGGCTTTCCGACGACGATGGCAACCTGATCCTTCTGGGCAAGGCCACCACGGAATACAACGAAATCGGCATCGCCCAGATCCTTCAACGGGACGCGGGTGCGCACAACCTGGTCGAAACGCTGGCGGGCGACATCAGCCCCCTTCAGGCGGCTTGCCGAGAGTTCGCAGCAACCGGCAAAGCGATCGGCCATGTCGGAGACGTCGGCGACCACCATCGCCGGCAGCAGAAGTGCCAGGCGGGCGAGTTCTGCGGACTGGGAGGCCAGCTGATCGGCCTGCTGCCAGGAGCGGGGCGCATCTGCACCGAGCGAATAAGCAAGACGCGATGCCTGGTCGAAGGTGATGCCGGACAGAGGGGCGAGGATGTCACCATCGGTTACCAGACCCAATCGCGAAGCGCGTGGCGCTGTAAGCAGAAGAGCATGGCGGTCTTCGGTCGCTGCAGCGAACTGGTCGTAAACAGAGGGGGCAACGCAATCCAGCGCAAAAGTCGCCAGCCGTCGCGCTCCTGCATTCAGCAGCACGGGACGGCCGTAACGAAGTTCGGACACGGCCCTCTCGACCTCAATTTCCGGCGTGGAGAACTGGAAGACGGCCTGGCTGGACTTCGACATGGTGTTACTCTCCCTGAGACAGTGGTTCCAATACGCCGAACCTCCGTCGGCGGATTGCGGTCCCGCCATAAATTAAATTCTGTTGTCCTCAAGGAACCAAATGCGCATTTAGGCCATACGTTCCTGAGCCGCGGAGCATAAATGGGCATCATGGAGGATCATGTGAAGAGCCAAGGTGATGAACAGAGCGTATCGGCACACCGGACGGGACAGGCACTTTGGATCGAGGCCGCCGGCCGGTGTGATCTGCGCCATGAAACCGTGCCTGCCATTCGCCCCGGAGAGGTTCTGGTGCGCACGCTTTACAGCGGTATCAGCCGAGGCACGGAATCCCTCGTCTTCGAGGGCCGCGTTCCACAGAGCGAGTTCGAGCGCATGCGGGGGCCGGGCATGGAAGGGCATTTCCCCTTCCCCGTCAAATACGGATATTCTGCTGTTGGCGTGATCGAGGCCGGTCCGTCAGAGTTGATGGAGCGGGAGGTTTTCTGTCTCCATCCTCACCAGGACTTTTTTGTCGTGCCCGCCGAGCGCGTCACTATCCTGCCGGTCTCGCTGCCGGCCCGACGTGCCATTCTAGCCGCCAATATGGAGACGGCGTTGAACGTGGTCTGGGATGCCCAGATCCAACCCGGTGATCGGGTTGCCGTGTTCGGGGCAGGCGTCGTCGGAGCGTTGATCGCCTATCTGTCATCAAGGATCGCGGGTACCGAGACAGTTCTCATCGATCGCGAGCCCAGAAGGGCCGCCCTCGCCGCCGCGCTCGGACTGACCTTCTCCTCACCCGGTGACCTTGCCGGCGAGTTCGATGTGATCGTCAATGCGACGGCGTCGGAACAGGTGCTGGAGGCCGCCATCGGTCTTGCCGGACTGGAAGCACGGATCGTCGAGGCGAGCTGGTACGGAGATCGATCGGTCACACTTCCGCTCGGCGGCGCTTTCCACGCGCGTCGGCTGTCGCTCGTCAGCTCGCAGGTCGGCCACTTGCCTGCCTCTCATCGGGCACGCTGGACTTATTCCCGCCGCCTCGCCAAAGCCCTCGACCTGCTGCTTGATGTCCGGCTCGATGCCCTGATCTCTGGCGAGACACCTTTTTCTGAACTATCCGCCGCCTATGCGCGTATCCTGTCGAGACCCGACACACTCTGCCATCGCATCCGCTACTGAAGAAAAGAGAGCTTATGTTTGCTGTTGAAGTTCGAGACCATATCATGATCGCCCACAGCCTGCCGCGCCCGGTTTTCGGGCCAGCCCAGGGCATGCATGGCGCCACCTTTGTCGTGGATGCTGCCTTCTTCACCAAGGACGTCGATGAAGATGGGCTCGCAGTCGACATCGGAGCCGCGACCACGGTGCTGGCAGAGGTGCTGAAGCCGCTCAACTACCAGAACCTCGACGAACTTGCCGTTTTCAAGGGCAAGGTGAGCACGACCGAGGTGATTGCCAAACACATCTTCGACGAACTCTCGGAAGCAGTCGCCGCCAAGCGTCTCGGTCCGGGAAGCGGACGCATCTGCCGCCTGAAGGTGACCCTGCACGAGTCACATGCCGCGCGCGGCTGGTATGAGGCGGATCTTTGAGCCTTAGCCTTACCTTCGCCTATCCCGGCGATCTCGGGATCAACACCGGCGGCTATGGTTATGACCGCCGGGTTGTCGCCGGCCTGCAAACCCTCGGGTGGAGTGTGACGCTCCTGCCACTGGGCGACGGATTTCCGGCACCCTCTCAAACGGTGCTGGATACGGCGGAAGCCCGCCTCTCCGCCCTTCCGGATAACACATTGGTGCTTGTGGACGGCCTTGCCTACGGGGTGCTCGACGGCTGGGCCAGCTATCATGCAACGCGGCTTCGGATCGCCGCGTTGGTTCATCATCCGCTGGCATTGGAGACAGGGATATCACGCGATGAGCGTCTCCGGGTGGCTGCAAGCGAACGGAAGGCCCTGTCCTTCGCGCGACATGTTTTCGTGACGTCGCCGATGACGGGCCGGGAGCTTGTTGAGAATTATGCGGTTTCGCCGACCGCACGGACCGTTGCGCTACCCGGAACCGAGCCGTCCGGCCTCTCACCCCGCAAGAACGAACCGCCGGTTATCATTTCGGTGGGTACGCTGACACGCCGCAAGGGCCACGATGTCCTGATCAGGGCCTTGAAGCAGGTGGAAACGCTTCCCTGGACGGCCAGAATTGTTGGCAGTCGCACACTCGACACCGCAACAGCCTCGGCGCTCGACGCGCTCATTGCTTCGCTCGACCTTGCGGAACGGATAAAACTGGTCGGAGAAGTCGAAGACAGCCGCGCGGAGATGATGCGCGCCGATATCTTCGCACTCGCCAGCCGGTATGAGGGTTACGGCATGGTCTTTGCGGAAGCCCTGTCGCATGGCCTGCCAATCGTCGCCTGCGCAACGGGCGCCGTCCCGGAGGTCGTTCCCGAAAATGCGGGCGTCCTTGTTCCCGTCGACGACGTGGAAGCCTTTGCAGGAGCACTGCGCCAGATGCTGACCGAGGCCACGACCCGCGAGGCCAAAGCCCGGGGATCAGCTGCGGCTGGTGGACGCCTGCCAACGTGGAATGACACAGCTGCCATCCTATCACGCCGTTTGCAGGAACTGACATGAGCGGATTCGACAAAGACTGGCTGGCACTTCGTGAGCCCGCCGACCGTCAGGCAAGAGCAAAACCTCTGATGGATGCCCTCCGCCGTCATCTGGTGGCGGAGACGGGAACCCCGTCGCTGCTCGACATTGGCTGCGGCACGGGCTCGACCTATCGCGCCCTCTCTTCTCTTCTGCCGGCAAACACCCGGTGGCAACTGCTCGACTATGATCCGCAGCTTCTCCAGGAGGCGGCCAGACGGATCGGCACCTCGGACATGGTCACGATGCGCCAGCACGATCTCAACGATCTCGCCGCCCTGCCACTCGACGGGGTATCGGTGGTGACGGCCTCAGCGCTCTTCGATCTCTGTTCGGCCGATTTCTGCAGCCGCTTTGTCAACCGGCTTGCGGAGCAAGCGGCCGGGCTCTATGCGGCGCTGAATTACGATGGTGTCATGCAATGGAGCGTCCCCCATCCACTCGATGGAGCGGTCGTCGAAAGCTTCAACCGCCACCAACGGCTGGACAAGGGCTTCGGTCCGGCGCTGGGACCCGATGCGACCGGCCATCTGCGCCACTCCCTGGAACCCCTGGGTTACAGGGTGATGACCGGTGAAAGTCCCTGGCATCTCGGCCCTGAGCAGCAAGCGCTACAGGTCGAGTTGCTACGCGGCATAGAGAAGCCGGTGAGCGAGATCGGCGTGATCGATGCGTCCGATCTCAAAAGTTGGCTTGCCTTTCGCCTGGCGGCCGTTACCGCGCAGAACAGCTCATGCGTGATCGGCCACTCGGACCTTCTGGCCATACGCACTCGCTGACGAGATCTGCGGACGCAATTCACAATCGAAAAGGATGTCGCTGCCGAGGCTGTAGACCTTGGCAGTCGGTCGGTGAGCGCTGGAGAGTTCGGCAATCGGCGGCAGGCTTATTCCGGCCGGGCCGGAACCGATGATCAGCGGCGCAATCGCCACATGCAACCGGTCGACCAGGCCGGCATCAATGAAACGGGAGATGGTGCGCGCACCTCCTTCAACGAGAATGCGGCACAGTCCGCGCTCCCCAAGCGCATCCAGCATCGCCTGCGGATCGAGGCCCTGTTCGGTCCGCCGCACGCGTATGACATCGGCCGCATAGGTCGGCCTCGGCGCGTCATGCGCCTGGATCAGGATCACGGGTGCACCACCATCGTGGAAAAGCGTCTCTTCCCCGGTGAGTTCCGCGCGACAGTCGACCACCACACGCACGGGGTTCGGTCCTTTCACGGCCCGCACTGACAGGCGCGGATTGTCGGCCTTGACCGTTCCGACACCGACGATCACGGCCTCGACCAGAGCACGGCAACGATGCAGATGGGCAATGCCATCGGGTCCAGAGATGTCACGAGCGTCGCCGGCAGGTGTCGCCACGCGGCCGTCGATCGATTGCCCGACCTGGGCCAGCACGAAACCGCCCCGTGTCGAAGCGATCGGCCCGTAGAGGGCCAGGGCCGGATCATTCTCCTCACCGGCCGTCACGCTCGTCCGACCGCCCCGCATGGCCAGAAGCCTTGCCCAGAGATGGTCGGTCATGTCGATCTTGCGCATGAGGGTCGTCCCGGCGTTCACAGAATACGATACAGCGTGCCGTCGCGACGCAGGATATGGTGGAAGAGCGCGGCACCCAGATGCAACGCAAACAGGGTCAAAAGGATCCAGGCGCTTGTTTCGTGAATGGCTGAGAGTGTCCAGGCGATATCCGGTGACTTGCCAATCGGGCTCCAGACCGTGAACAGGCCGAACCACTGCAACGGAAAGCCGTGCGCATTGGTGGCCAGAAATCCCGTGACGGGCATGAGGACGAGGAAAAGATAGAGAAGCCCGTGAACGCTGCCGGCAGTCATACGTTCGATCGCAGACCCTTCGCTGGGAGGCGCCGAGCCAGTCAGCCTGACGCCGATGCGCAGGAGCATGATCCAGAGGACAAGGAAGCCGATACTCTCATGCACGAGATAGAAATCGAGCTTCACATCATCCTTGACGAAACCGATCATCAGGCCGAGGGGCCAGGTCACCAGAACCAGCGCGGCGACCAGCCAATGCAGGAGCCGGAGAGCCGGCCGATGGCGCACGACGGCATCGCTATTTTTTGAGTTTTCCATCGCGTTCCCTTGAGCGGCTAGCCTTTCGGCGGCTGCCATTTATTGGTCTTGTCCAATAAATAGGATGAGACAAACTTTTCCGCAATCTAACGCCTGAGCGCGAAGACTTGTCTCAGCTCAAACTCAGGTGATCAGAGAGTGGCCGGGGCACGCTGGAAGAACACATACGAGCCTTTCGACACCTTGAAGATATCGCAATTTCGGCGAACCTTGCCGCCCTCTTCAAGGCGAAAAACGCCGAGCGATCCCGAGAAACCTTCCAGCGCCATCATGCGCTCGGGCGCAAAAGCGGTATTGCCCCAGCGACTGACCAGCCCGATGGCCATGGCCGTGGCGTCGAAGCCATAACCGGCATTGGCTGAGGCCGGCATGCCATAGCTCTGCATGTAGCGCGTACCAATACGCGCCTGGATATTCTGATCGTAGCGACAGACGATGGTGGCTGTCAGCTTGGGTTCGGCGAGATCCGCCGGCATGAGCGTTGTGCTTGCCACCAGACGGCGTCCTGGCGCCGGCGGTTTGGTTGCATCGATTTTCTTCAAGACATCACCGGGAGACTTGATGCCCGGCATGAGCACGACGATGTCAGCCTTGCTCCAGGAGGCAAGCGATTTCGGCGGGATAGCGCTGCCGGCAAGTTCGATGACTGGCTCGACCTTGCCTCCGAAAGCCTTGATCTGCGCCGCCACGCGCTCGGCCTGGATCTTCTCGGCCGGAGATGCGGCGAGGATGACGGCATGACGCCCCCCCTCCGCCATCGCAAAGGATGACGCCTCGATCAGGCTGTCGACGGGGCTTGAGACGAAGGCATAAACGGACGGTGGCAGCGTTGCTTCATTGGTCTGAAGGGTAACGATCGGCACTGGGCGGCCCGCAAGGCCCTTTTGAATGATATCCAGTTCAGCGCCACGCGCGGTGGTGATGATCAGGGCGGCACCATTGAGACCGAGTGACTTTGCGGCAGCCTCGATGGCATCGGGCTTTTCCGTCGTCTCAACCATTGTGAGCTTGATCACGTCACTGCCGAGCGAATTCACCGCGAGCGCTGCACCGTCGCGCGTCTCGTTGTCAGCCTGTCGGCTCGCCTGGTCCATCCGTCTCACGCCGATATAACCGACAAGCGTCGCGCCGGCGCCGAGCGTCTGGTTGTACAGTCCGGTATCGGACGCGACTTGGCCCTGGGCACCCCCGTCCTTCGCAACGTCCTTCGGCACGAGGTCATCTGTCTGACACCCGCCAAGGAAGAGGCTGACGAGCGTCACTGCCCCAGCACGAGCCCACATGCGCCCCGGTGTTGCCAATACACTCATGCTCTTGATGACTTTTTGCTCCCAAACCCTGGGAAACCGTAAGCATAGGACGGCCGCAAAGCAAGAGCCGAGCTGTCCCATATCTGGGCACATATCTGGATCGGTAAACGGCCCCCTCACCCGGATCCTGGTGCAAAAGCCGGCATTCGCGGTGCGACGTGGCATAGTTAACGGAACGCTGACTGGAACCAGAAGATTTTATGATAATATAGCCTCGGGACTTTACAGTATATAATCTAAGTATCGGAACGAATAATTGAGCTGATCAACGTATTCTTCGAGCAATATCGGAGAAAAGCGATGATCAACAAGAACAAGAAAATTCTCGCAGTCTCGACGTTCGTTCTCGCAACGATGATGTCGGCAAGTGTGCAGGCAACACCGCTGTCGATCGAGGTGCCATCCTTCCCCACCAACAGCACCACCATGCTTCAGGGCATGAGCCCTATGCCGGTTCCCATGGGAGGGCTGCTTGTACAGGGCATCTCCGCAGGCTGGAAGGCGGTCTCAGCGGTGTGGACCAACAACAGCTGGACGGGCACGGCAGTCGCCTCGCTCGTCGACCGCAGCCTGACGACCAGTGCCGTCACCATGCCGCGCAGCAAGGAGCCGCTCGTCAAGCCACGGCAGATGGCCGAAGACGTCTTCGGATCCGTCGCCATTCCCTTCAAGAAGCTGGGCGCCCTAAAGAAGGCCGCTCCGACCTTCGCTGAAATTGCCAAAGGCACCGTCCTCACCTGCGGCGGAGAGAACTGTGTGCAGGTCAAGGCGATGGTTCAGAAGACGGCTGCCGGGAATGGCATGTCCTCGATCCGCGACAAGCTCAACTTCGTCAACAGCGATATCAACCGGCGCATCCAGTACCGCAAGGACATCGATGTGCACGGCAAGCTCGATCGCTGGGCCACACCATCAGAAACCCTGAAGCTGGGCGTCGGCGACTGCGAAGATTATGCGCTGCTGAAAATGGCCGTCCTTGCAAGCCAGGGCATTGCACTGACCGACATGACCGTGGTCATCCTCTATGACACCAAACGGCATTTCTACCACGCGATCCTCTCGGTCGAGGTGCAGGGTCGCCACTACATCCTGGACAATATGCGCGAACAGGTGCTGACCGACGCACAGCTTCCTGACTACATGCCGCTGTTTTCGATCTCCAACGGGCGTGGTTTCCTGCATGGTACAAAAACCAAGGGCAAGGCGCTGGCGATGACAAGTTTCGACGGCATTGCCCCCGGTGAAGGCGGCGAACTCTGACAGGCATCGGCAACCATGCGAACGATGGCCGACGTCCAGTCTCGGCCATCAATGGCGAACGATGTAACCCATCAGCATCTGCTTTGAATGCACGGGGGCCAGCGCCAGGTTGATCTGCCCCGTCAACTGTTTGCCGGCGCAGCTGGCGATGAAGCCTGTCGTCATCATCTTGCGCGTTGCAACCAGGTTGTCGATCGCGTCTTCGACATTGGTGTCGAGCACGAAGCGAAAGCCTGACGACATCTGCGCCACATTGCCAAGGGACAGCCTCTGTTTCAGCATCGTCACGAAGGGCTCGTTGAAGAGCTGGATCTTTTTTTCCCGGGTGAGCACGATCGCCGGTGACGGGCAGGCGTGAAGCAGGACGCCAAGGCTTTCGATCGAGTATGAGGCTTCTGCCGCAGCCAGCCGGCGCCACATCCACCGAAAAGCAATAACACGCAGCATGGAAGCGAGATTGCCGTTGTCGCCGACATGCTGGGCCGCCTGCTCGACCACATCCCCCATCGACTGGCGCGATCCGGTCAAAAGCCAGGAGAGGCCTTCCCAGTAGACCTGTTCCAGACGGATGCCGCGACGGACACCACCCCGGCCGATGATTGCACGGAACTTCGGCTCGCTATCCCCGTCACCGATCTGAAACAGCGTCTGGCCGGGAAGATCGACCCTCTCAGCCTGAGGCGGTGTCCGATCCGGCGCCAACATGCCTCACCGCTCGGTCAGGGCGACGGATTGCGCCTTGTTGATCGGCTTCATCAGATAGCTGAGAATGGTCTTGCGTCCGGTCATGATCTCGACCGACGCCACCATGCCAGGAATGATCGGATAGGACTTGCCATTGCGTTTCAGCTCTGACTGGTCGGTTTTGACCTGGACAAGATAGAAAGTCTCGCCCTTTTCCTTTTCCACGATACTGTCGGCGGAAATATTGGTCACCTCGCCTTCGAGCCCACCAAAAATCGAGAAGTCATAGGCGGTGACCTTGACGATCGCCTTCTGCCCGCGCCGGATGAAGGCGACATCACGGGGCGAAATTTTCGCCTCGATCAGCAGGACATCGGCCGTCGGCACGATGCCCGCAATCACGGTCCCGGGATCGACATAGGCGCCGATGGTGTTGACTTCGAGCGTATTGACGATGCCGTCTACCGGAGAGCGGATATCCGTGCGGTCGACACGGTCTGAGGCTCCGCGAATGGTCTCGTCGATAACCGACAGCTCGGCGAGCGTCTGCGCCTTCTCGGTGAGCGCCTGCTGACGCAGCTGAAGGGCGAGTTCATCGACCTGCAGCTTGGCTTCCTCAACCGCACCACGCAGTCGCTCCAGGCTTTCGGTATAGACATCGACCTGTCCGCGCTGGTCGGTCAGTTCGCGTTCGACCGTCAGCAACTGCGTCTGCGCGACCAGTCCTTTTTTCGCCAGCGGGCTCATCAGGTCATATTGCCGGGTTGCCGCCTCAATATTCTGCTGCAGGCGCACGATGTTGGCCTGCGCCTCGCTCAACTCGTTTTCGCGCTGGCGCACACGCTCCTGCAGCACGCCGAGCTTGTTGAGGTAGCTCGCCTTATTGGCGGCAAACAGGCTTTCCTCATTGTCGCAGACCTTGCTCGCCACCGCCTTCACATCTTCGGGGCAGACGAAATCGACGTCATACTTTCCGGCTTCTTCAAGCGCCAGTCGCGCTACCTTGGCCCCGAGCGCCCGCGCTTTCGCATTCGCTTCGCCAAGCGAGGATTCCGTTGTCGTGTTGTTCAGCTGGACGATCAATTCGCCCTTGCGCACCACCTGCCCCAACTGCACGGCAATGGTCTGGACGATGCCGGCTTCCGAAGACTGCACGATCTGTGTCTTCGACACCGGGATGACCTTGCCTTCGCCACGCGCCAATTCATCGATTTCGGCAAAGGCTGCCCAGGCGAGAAAAACCACGATCAAAAGCGCGACCAGGGAAACGATCGTGCGGGCAAAAAACGGGGGCGTATCAACGACCGCACGGCTCATGGCTTCACCACCGCTTTTTTCTGCATCGCCTCGATGACCGTCTTCTTCGGTCCGTCAGCCACCACTCGACCCTTGTCGAGCACGATCAGGCGATCGACGAGATCGAGCATGGTGAAGCGATGGGTGGCAATGAGAAGTGTCGTGTTGCGATCAAAGGCACTCGACAGCCGATTGATCAGATGGCGCTCGCTGGCCAGATCCATCGCACCCGAGGGCTCGTCCAGAAAGACGATCTTCGGCTTGGTGAGCAGGAGCCGGGCAATCGTCATCGCCTGCTTCTGTCCGCTGGACAGATTGGTTCCGCGCTCACCGACCGGCATGTCGAAGCCGCGCGGATGGCGGGAAACGAATTCCTCGACACCGGTCATTCGGGCCACGTGCAGAAGTTCCTCGTCCGTGGCGTCCGCCCGACCGATCAGCAGGTTCTCCTTGACCGTACCGGAAAAGAGATCCGACGACTGGCCGGCCACGGCGACAGCCGATCGAACCTCAGACATGTGATACTGGCGGATGTCGACGCCGTCGATCAGGATGCGACCATCGGTCGGCACGAACAAGCCGTCGAGCAGGCGACCAAGCGTCGTCTTGCCCGAACCAATGCGGCCGATGATGCCGACGCGCTCTCCCGGCTGAACCGTGAGATTGAACTGATTGATGACGGGATGGTCGGAGCCCGGATAATTGAACGAGACGTTCTGGAACGAGAAGCCGCCTTCCTTGATCTCGCGATTGACAAAACCGACGGAAGACGGCCGGTCCTCCGGCTGATCCATCACCTGATCGAGAATGCGCAAGGACAGGGTTGCCTGGCGGAAGCGCGCGAGCGTCATGGCAATCTGACCAAGCGGCGCACCTGCCCGGCTGGCCAGCATGACGGTTGCGACGATGGCACCCATCGCAAGCCGACCCTCGGAAAATTCGTAGGTGCCGGCAATGACGATCAGGACGCCGACGATCTGCTGAATGAGTGCTGTCAAATTGATCGCATTGGTCGAGACATGCTTGATGTCTTCGTTGGTGCGGCTCGAATGCTTCATCAGCTCCTGCCAGCGGCGCAGCATGGTCGCTTCGGCGCGCAAGCTCTTCAGTGTCTCGATGGTTGAAATCGTCTCGACAAGCAAAGACTGGCGCTTCGAGGCTTCATTGGATGCCGCAGCCATGCGATGGCCGATTTGGGCCTGGGCGCGCAGGCCGATGGCGACCGACAGCAGGAGGGCAACAGCCGGAATGATCGCGAGCCAACCCGAGATCAGATAGATCACGATCAGGAAGATGAAGACGAAAGCAGTATCGATCACCAGACCGATCGTATTCGAGGTGAAGAACTCACGCACGAACTCGTATTGCATCACACGATTGGCGTATTCGCCGGTCGAGAGCGGCCGCGACGCGAGAGTGGTATTCAACACCTTGTCGAATATCATCTGCGACAGCCGCAAATCGGCGCTGCGACCTGCGTGATCGATCAAGGCCGCACGTGCCGTTTTCAGAAGATAGTCGAAGAGATAAGCAAGCAGGATGCCGACCGCCAGCACCCAAAGGGTGGGGATTGCCTTGTTCGGCAGCACCCGGTCGTAGACGTTCATGGTGAAGAGCGGCGAGCCGAGCGCAATCAGGTTGATGAACAGGGCGGCGATCACCACGCGCACATAGGTTCGCCAATAGGGCGTGAGCGCCCGAACGAGCCAGTGGCGTTTCTCGATTTCATCGGCTGAGCCGATCAGCGCTTCTTCGCCGTCATTGCGATAGAAAAGCGTGAAGCCGAAGGCGAATTCGGGCTGCAACGCCAGAAGCTCCTCGCGGCTGAGCCGGGTCGCCAACGGACCGCCCGCAACATCAAGCGTGTACTCGCCCGCTTCACTGATTTCCAGAAGCGGAAGGGTGCCGCCATCCTTGAGCACAACGATCGCCGGACAGTCGAAATCGCCCTCACGCACGGCGCGCTCGGCGACTCGCATGACCTGAAGGCCTATACGTTCAGCAACATGCTCAACATCATCGAGCTCGAGAGACTCGACGATTTCGTCCGGCAGACCGGAAAACAAAACGGTATCGGAACTGGGCCGGCCATAATATCCAGCCACAGCCTTGAATGAAGCACGAAAACTGTGGCGGGCACGAGTGCCCGCCGGTTCGCTGAAGCTATTTAACATTTCATCCAATCGGATGGACGGTTACTGGAGCGGCGCCAGGAGGTCCATCGGCACACCCGCCTTTTGCCGCGGATCCCGCTCGACATAGGCACCATCAGCCGCCGTCTTCACGGAAAATTCGTTGCGCGCGTAAGCTTCCGTCTGAGCCACGGGCTTGCCACCCATGACCTTCAGCAGAGAGCCGGTCGCGGCCAGGATCTTGTATTCGGCGAAGAGCGCCGCGAAGCGGGCAGTTTCCGCGACGATGCTGGTGTTGAAGCGCGTATTCTGAGCATCCAGCACGTCAAGCAGCGAGCGCTGACCGATCTTGAACTGTTCGCCATAGGATGAAACGAGCTTGGCGTTCTGCGACGACTGCGATCCGAGGATCTGCGACAGCTCACCACGGCTACCGCGTTCGTTCCAGGCCGACCGAACCGACTCTTCGATTTCGCGATGAACCTGGTCGGACGCATAGCGCTGTTCGCTGGCGCGGCGGATCTGCTCCTGCTCGCGCGCCTGGTCGATGCCGCCGCGATAAAGGTTCCAGCGCGCGACCAGACGAACTTCCAGGTCGTTGGTGTTGCCCTGGCTGCCGCTGATGTCATTGCCGACCGTGGCACGACCTTCGAGATCGACGGTCGGCGCATAGTTGGAGCGCGCACCGCGAACAGCGGCATCAGCCGCATCGATATCAGCGCGAGCCGAGTAGATGCGCGGATTGTTGGTCTTGGCCAGCTCGATGGCGTCCTGCAGCGAGCGCGGCAGGGCCTTGCCGAGCGAGCCCGGCATCTTGGCGTTGACAATCGGCTCGCCGACCGTCTGAAGGAAGCGGATCTTGGTCGCTTCCAATTCTTCCTGAGCCTCTCGCAGACGGGCCCTGGCCGCTTCAAGGCGCTCGCGACCCTGGAGGCTGTCGACATCCGTCAAAGCGCCGCCGGCAATGCCCTGATTGATGTCACCCAGAATACCCTGGTGGAAATCGACATTCTGCTTGGCGATACCGACGATCTTGGTCTGCAGGATGTATTCAAGATAGTCCTGCGCCACCTGAAGCGCGACAGTCTCCGAACGTTCGAGCACCCGGAAGGAGGCGCCATCGACACGCGATGCCTGGGCATCGACCTGGGCACGCCGTGCGCCGCCGTCAAGCAGGCGTTGCGTGATCGTCAGCCCGACATCCGAGGAATTGAAGGTTTCATAATCCTTCGTCAGCGTGCCGGTGCTGGCGTTGGAGAGTCGGCGCTTTCCCACGCCGGCCTCGAGATCGATCGACGGCAGATACAAGCCGCGCGCCTGGCGCAGCTCGAATTCTACGGCTTCACGGTTCTTCACCGCTTGCGAAATCTGCGGATTTGTCGTCAGCGCCTTCTGGATCGCCTCCTGCAGCGACATTGCGCTTGCAGGTGTCCAGGACACAATTGCCAGTGCCGCAGACGTGTACAAGGCCGCGAACAATCTATTTTTGGTAAACAATTTAGTGCCCCTGCCCAAACTCAATTAGCACTTCTTATATACCGGTGCCTCTCTCGCTGTGAAGTCCAATCCGCCGGTTGAGAAGATGCACCCAATTTTGATCTCTTGACGTGATCTGACTGCTTTTTGGACGCAAGATTAAATTTTTGTCCTCTACAGGGGTCAACTTCAACGAATTGTAGCGCTGTGAGAAACAAGACTTCGAAAAATTTTCCGCGGTTTCATTTTGGACAGTTCACATCCATGGGCCAGATTACCCCTGCAAATGTAGAGAAATATCGGGCATGTCTCCCTTCAGCCACAGGGGTTTGACCGATCGCCCAAGAAGTGGCTGTGGATTGCTGTGCAAAAACGGAGTCTCATCGCAGAATCAGCAAAGTAGATCGAAGCGAATGATCATGGAACATACATAAAAGGGGCACCCGACGGGCGCCCCTTTTTCTGACTGAGCTGTCCGGACAGACCTCAGTCGTGATGTGTGACAGTGACCGAGTGCTGATCGTCGAAGAGAACCTTGATGGCCGTTGTGTGGTTCTCAAGAACCGCGACGTCCTTCCAGCTGTTCTCTGCAACCTGGACACTGACGGTGGTATTGCCGTCGGCGACAGTCGCCTTGATGTTCGCCGCTGCGGTCTCCGCCGTTGCCTGCTCACCGAGCAGGCTGTCCAGCAGGGCCGAGACATCCAGCTGGTCACCCTGTTCCGACGAGAAGTCGGTGATCACGTCCGCCACGTCGAGATCGCTGAGCGCAGTCTCGTCGAAGACGAAGGTATCGGCACCTTCACCGCCGGTCAGGAAGACCTGACCCATGCCGCCATGCAGGACATCGTCACCGTCGGTACCAACAACGGTCAAGGTGTCGGACGCATCCGAGCCGAAGATCGTGTCGAAGCCGACTTCGACGAAGTTGCCGGTCGAACCGTCATCGAAGGTGAACGAACCTTCGCCGAGGATCGCCTGGCCGTCTTCCGCACCGCCGGTCGTATCCGTGGTGAGCGAGATGCTGGCCACGTGATGGTCGCTCAGGCTCGAAAGCTCGCCATCGTCGCTGATGCCGTTGTTGTTGGCATCGATCCAGACCTTCAGCTTGGAGAAGGCATCGTCGCTACCATCGATCTTGCCGTCGTGATTGCCATCCAGCGAAGCGAGTGCCGCCACGCCGCTGGCAAAGGTACCCCCGTTGAAAGCAGGCGTGAAAATCTCCGAACCGTTGTCGATCTTGCCGTCGCCGTTGACGTCATAGGCAAGAATGCCATCGTCGCTGGTCCAGGCGATCTGGTCCTTGTGACCATCGGCATTGATGTCGAAGGTGACACCGTGGTCGATGGAGGAGAAGGCGAAGCCGTTATGGTCGAGGTCGAGGACGATGGGGTCGGCAGAGCTGGTGGTAGTGCGAACATTGTTATCGGCAATCTTGAAGACAAAGCTCTGTCCCGCAAGCGAAACTCGGACACTGTTATCTCCAGAAGTGTTTTCTCCAACCAATGTGTATACCGCAGCCCATTTGGAACCTCCAGATAGTCCATTTGCATCGACTTCGAGCAATATATCTGAGCCTACATTCGAAATTCGAACATAGTTATTCACGTTCGCGCCCGGGGGCAGGGACGGTATTAGAGAGGTAAGGTCGATCTTATCGCTCAAGCTAGCGGTCGAGCTAAATTCATAGTCCGTAATCCGGTCAGCATTGGCTGGCTGTGCGGCTTCAGAACCCCAGCGGAAGATGTTCCTGCCGCCTCCACCTTCCAGCGTATCGTTTCCAGCCCCGCCAATCAAAACGTCGTCGCCATCGTTGCCTGCAAGGCTATCGTCGCCGCTACCACCGGTCATCGTATCCGCCGCCGCAGAGCCGGACATGAAGAGGTCTTCTGACTGATTCGACAGGTTCAGAACTCCTCCGGAGGACATCAAGACATTCTCAACGTCAACGATCTGGTTATTCGAGCTGCTGGTGAAACCACCTGCGACGTAGAGGCTATCCTGCCCGGCGCCGCCGTCCAGCTTGGTGTCGGACGCGTCCCCATACAGGTTGTCGTTGTTGTTGCCTCCGTAGAGCTGGTCTGCGCCCCCATCTCCATGCAGCATGTCCACGCCGTCGTCGCCATAGATCTCATCGTTTCCGGCACCGCCGTGAAGCACATCGCCCCCGCCATTGCCGTCGATCACATCGTTGCCCGAACCGCCCGTGATGGCATCGCCATCAGATGAGCCTTCGATATCGAAGCCCTCGGTCTGGTTTGACAAATCCAAGATACCAGACGAGGTCATTTCGACGTTTTCAACATCGACAATCTGGCCGTTTGTGCGGCTGACGAAGCCACCTGCCACATGGAGCGTGTCGGTTCCGGTTCCACCGTCGAGAACGAGATCTGCCTGGTCGCCGTAAAGATCATCCTGTCCGTTGCCGCCATAGAGAGAGTCCGCGCCAGCATCGCCGTACAGATTATCGTCACTATTGTTTCCGGAAAGAACGTCATCGCCATTTCCACCACGCAGGGTGTCGTTGTCGTTTTCGCCCATCAGGTAGTCGGCAGCGCCGCCACCGGTCAAGTTATCTCCGCCGCCATGTCCATCAAGGTAAGAACCCTGGTAGTTCCCAACTATCTGGAAAGTTCTACCGTCGAAGTTATCGGTATCTATGACCTTCACGGAGACCGCAGCAGTCGAGATTCCACCCTTGCCATCGCTGGCGGTGTAGCTGAATGTGTTGCCACTTGTGTCATCACCGTAGACATAGCCACCCCAGGTATAATCACCAGACAAGTTCGGCACCGAGAATGAGACGGTTTTGTTTACCGAGTCGATGGTGACATTAATCTGCTGCCCGTCGATCCCGGTGAGCTTGGAGACCGACGTGATCGAAAGCGTGTCGCTGTCGAGATCACTGTCATTGCCGATCAACATGCTCCAGGGGATTACCACGTCAGTATTATCCGAGACGTAGATTGTATCTCCACTGGCAACGGGGTTGTTGTTCTCAACAACATTGCCGACCGTAATCGTCACAGACTGCGTCGCAATGTTATGGCTCGTTGCACCGTCATTGACTTCGACCTTCAGCGAAACCGAACTGCTATCTTCATAATCGAGGCTCTGACCGCTCTTCAGACGCAGCTCATACGTTCCAGGCTTGCCTTGCTCCGAGGCCGGAACCGCCACAATCTCAAACCTGTTGTCTACGGTCACGCCATCCGACTGCAGAACGCGGAATGTCAAATCGTTAGCCGTATCGACATCGCCAACCTGGAAGGTGTCAATCAGAGCACCGAGCTGGTTTTCCTGGATGGAAGCATCATCCAACCNCAACCTGGAAGGTGTCAATCAGAGCACCGAGCTGGTTTTCCTGGATGGAAGCATCATCCAACCCGGAGATGGTCGGCGCATCATTCACAGCCGTAACGTTGATCGTCACCGTAGCGGTATTGGAGAACTCGCCGTTCGCGTCGTATACCTTGTACGTGAAGCTGTCGGGCCCGTTGTAGTTGGCGTCCGGCGTATAAAGGAACGTGCCGGCCCCGGTGAACGACAAGGTGCCGTGGGCGGGGTTGGTTTCGAGCATCGCATTGATTGCGTCACCATCCACATCCATATCGTTGAGCA
>NZ_QJRY01000012.1 GCF_003205195.1 Peteryoungia wuzhouensis | reverse complement strand
AGATCGAGAACGAGAAGGAAAAGCCGATCACCGTCAACTACGACGAACTGGTCAAGAGCTGGCAGAAATAGCAGCGAATCCTGATTGATCTCCGAACCAGAACGCCCGGAAGCTATGGCTCCGGGCGTTTTTGCGTTTATGAATTCAATGAAAGGAATTTCCAGATATTTTATGAGTTACGCGTCAGTGGGGCAGGGAGTCCTCAATTTTCACATCTCAACGTCCCATAGTTTGATTGTAAATATTGAAATTTTCGGTGGCTCCCAGGAGGTGTTTGATAAGAAAATTATTTACAAAAGATCTGAATTTGATATCAGTCTTACCAAGGGTCGCTGTTGACCTGTAGCCCCTTGGCAGCGCGCTGCCTGGTCGAGGTTTCCAACGATTTTCACGGGATGGGTAGGAGCATGACATTCGTAACGATGGGGCCGATGTTGAAGCGGGCACAGGCAGCGGGTTATGGGATCGCCGCCTTCAACATGATTGACTACAACAGTGCGCGATCTATCGTTGATGGGGCGGTAGAGTTGCAGGCGCCGATTATCGTTCAGGTTTCCGTCAAGACGATCCGGCACTGGGGCTTCAAGCCGATTGCCACATGGGTGCGCATGATGGCGGACGATGTCGATATCCCGGTCGCTCTGCACCTGGATCACTGCACCGACGAGGATGTCATCAAGCGTTGCATCGATGCAGGCTGGACGTCGGTGATGTTCGACGGTTCTTCCTTGCCCTTTGCCGAGAACCGCGCCCGATCGGAGGCGATTTATCGCTTGACTGAATCCGCAGGCGTTGGGCTGGAAGCTGAAATCGGGGCGATCGGCGGCGTCGAGGATGACAAGTTCGTCGCCGAGGATTCCGCCATCCTGGCCGATTATGATGAATGCCTCGAATTCGTGAAGAACATGCCGAACCTTGCAGTTTTCGCGCCTGCCATCGGCACCGCACACGGCGTGTACAAAGGTCAGCCGAAGATTGCTTATGATCTGCTCGAAAGAATTTCCGGCGCAGTGGGCATTCCGATCGCGTTGCATGGTGGCACGGGCCTCAGCCAGGAACAATTCGACCGCTGCATCTCGGGTGGCTGCGCCAAGGTGAATATCTCCACCATGCACAAGCTTCGCTTCATCGACGGCTTCCTGGATGTGCGGCAGGCGAAGCCTAAGCTGGAGGAGCCACTGCCGTTCATCGTCGGTCAGTATGATGCGATGAAGCGTGATGTCTGCGACATGATCACTGCATTCGGCTCTCGCGGCAAGGCGGCGCAGGCCGCCGGTATGGTGGGTTGAGCGATGATGCAGGCGTTGATCTTCGACTGCGACGGCGTTCTCGTTGACACCGAGCGTGACGGCCATCGTGTTGCCTTCAACCAGGCTTTTGCGGAGCTCGGTATCAATTGTGAGTGGAGCGTTGAGCGCTATGGGCAATTGCTGCTGACGGCGGGTGGCAAGGAGAGGATGCGGCGGCATTTCGATGAAGCCGGATGGCCATCCGAGTTTCCCGACCGGGATGGGCTGATCAACCGGATCCATAGGCTGAAAACCGATCTCTTCATGTCCTTGATCAGTGCCGGTGCGCTGCCGTTGCGTCCTGGAATTCAGCGGATCGTGGACGAAGCCATAGCGGCGGGAGTCACGCTTGCGGTCTGCTCTACATCAAACGAGCGGGCCGTCCAGGCAGTTGTCGATGTCCTGCTCGGCCCGGAACGGTCTGCCAAGATCAGCGTCTTTGCCGGAGATGTGGTTGCTGCCAAGAAGCCTGCACCCGACATCTACAACCTCGCCGCCAAGACGCTCGGACTGTCGCCCACGGCATGTGTCGTCGTTGAGGATAGCAACAATGGGCTCCGCGCCGCCAAGGCTGCAGGCATGCGCTGTATCGTGACGGTGTCTTCCTATACCGGCGAGGAGGATTTCAATCTTGCCGACCGGGTTGTGGCCGATCTCGATCAGGGCATCGACATTGCGGCCTGCCGCACCATGCTCGAGATGGCAGCTCGGGCCGAATGACGGATTGGCATTGCCCAGACCGGGGGCAGGCCGTTGCCGGTCCGGTCTAGTCCCGGTTGCGGTGACGGTAGCGCTTTTCCAGTGCTGCCCCCGTGGTTCGAAGGCTCTCAACCGTCTTTTCCCCCGTTCGAAACAGGGTGCTGACATAGAGAAGGTCTATTAGAAAAAGCTGGCTGATCCGCCCCTCCAGGAAGTCACCGTGGAGGGGCACAAGCTGTTGGCTCGCCCCCCAGGTTATGAGGGAGACGCTGGCGGCTTTGGCCACTTCAGACCCGGCATTGCTGGTAATGGCGATTGTCGTTGCGGAGCGTTCGCCCGCCAGAAGAAGGGCATCCGTCACCGTCTCGGTCGTACCGGTGTGCGAGATCCCGATCATCACGTCATCGGACTTCAGCGTCGCTGCGACGATTGTCTGCGTATAGCCGTCGCGATAGCTGGTGGCATCAAAACCTGCCTTCATGAACAGGTGAGCGGCTTCGTCGCAGATCGAGGCGGCGCCGCCAACCCCGACGAAGACGATCTTCTTCGCCTTGCGGAGCGCTTCCACGGCCAGTTCCAGCCGCTGCGCATCCAGCATGCGGTGCGTGCCTTCCAGGCCGGAAATCAAAAGTGAAGCAAGCTTGCCACTGGTTGTGATCAGCGAGTCGCTATCATCGATCTCAAGGGGAAGATTGACAAAGGATCGTCGCGCACGGGCGCCCTCTGCCAGCGAAAGTTTCATGTCAGGATAGCCTTCATAGCCGAGCGCGCGGCTGACGCGGCTGATGGTGGCTTCGCTCACGCCGAGATTGCGGCCGAGCTCCGTAATTGATGAGTCGAGTCGCTTGCCCGCGTTGTTGCGCAGAAAGTCGGCCACGATCCGTTCGGACTTCCGCAGGGTGCCATACCGTTCCTGGATCCGTTCAAGAAGATCGCTTTGTTGAAGGTCGGAAAGCTGGCGCGGCTCAGTCATGCGGAATTCCATTTTGACATTACACGCTGCCCTGGCGGCAGCATCCTGTTTCTAGCACTTTTTCCTCCAGAGTAAAAGTTTTCACCCGAATGTTCCAAGTCCTTTTCCGTGCATGGCGTTTTGGGCTCGGCGGGTCGGCAATTGAAGGTCCGAGCGAGGCGCAAGGCGGGCGGCGGTGTTCCGTGAAATTGGCCAGCAAAAATAGGAAAGTAATTTTCTGAAATCAGAAAATTATAAACTCCGCGAGTGCGATAGGCTTCATGCGGTGGTGTCCTGGTTGAAAATCTTCTGCTCCGTCTAAGGATTTTTCAATTTATAATCAGTAATTTACGAAGTGATGTTTCCGAAAGTTCTGACGGCCTGGAAGATTTTCTGCAGCTCGACAACTATGAAGAAAATTTTCTCGACAGCTTTGTGAGTGAATGCTAGAAGGCTTCTCATCAGAAAACAGCCAACCATTTTGGGGAGACGAGCATTCATGTCAGCACACTCCAGCAAGGCCAACGCCCCATCTCGGGAGCTTCTGGAAAAACTTTTCAGGACGGCTTATAAGATCCGCGTTTTCGAGGCCGAGGGCATCAAGCTTTATCGCCAGGGTCTCATCCGCGGTTATTTCCATCCCTATCTGGGGCAGGAAGGTATTGCGACCGGAGTATGTGCCGCGTTGAAGGACGGCGACTACATTGCCTCCACCCATCGTGGTCACGGCCATTGCATCGCATGGGGCGCCAGCATCAACAAGATGGTCGCCGAGCTTCTCCAGAAGGACACCGGCTATTGCCGTGGATATGGTGGCTCCATGCATATTGCCGATATCAAGGCCGGCAACCTCGGCGCGAACGGCATCGTGGGTGCAGGCACGCCGCTGGGTGTTGGCGCAGCATTGGCCTCACAGATCAAGGGCTCCGATGCGGTCACCGTGACATTCACGACGGACGGTGCTTCGAACAACGGCACCTTCATGGAATCGCTCAATCTCGCGGCGATCTGGAATCTGGCCTTCGTGCTGGTCGTCGAAAACAACCAGTACGCCGTGTCGACGAAGATCGAGGAATCGACCCGCGAAGTGGACCTTTACAAGCGCGGCCTGGCCATCGGCGTCGAGAGCTATCAGGTCGATGGCAACGATCCGCTGGCCGTCTACAACATGACGAAGGATGCCGTGGAGAAATGCCGCCGTGGCGAAGGTCCTATCCTCATCGAAGCCAAGACCTACCGCCACATGGGCCATCACGTGAACGATCCCGGGAAGTACATGCCGGCTGACCGGCTCGCTTACTACAAGGAGCGCGATCCGGTCGATCGTGCCCGCAACGCGCTGACAGAAATGTCCGGCATCGACCAGTCTGAAATCGATGCGATCGAAAACGAGATCCGTGAAGAATTCGAGGCTGCGGTCGAGTTTTCGAAGGCAAGCGGTGAGGTGACGATCGCGGACTTCCGCGAATTCGCCGCCGCCTATTGAGCTTCCGGGAGAGAGGAAAAGAAGATGGCTAGAGAGCTTATGTACCGTGACGCCCTGCGTGAGGCGATCGACGAGGAAATGGCACGCGACAGTTCGGTCTTCATCATCGGTGAGGGCATTGCTGAACGTGGTGGCTCGTACAAGGTGACCGAGGGACTGCTGGACAAGTATGGTGCAAAACGTGTCCGCGACACGCCGATCGCAGAAGCGGGCATGATCGGCGTCGGTGTTGGGGCCGCCATTGCCGGTGCGCGTCCCATCGTTGAAATCCTGTATGTCGACTTCGCCATGCTGGGCATGGACATGCTGGTCAACCAGGCGGCAAAATTCCGTCTGATGACGGGCGGCGACGGTCGCGTCCCGTTCGTCATGCGCACGCAGGGCGGCACAGGCGGTGGCGTGGCAGCGCAGCATTCGCAGAGCCTCGAGGCTCTCTTCTATCACATTCCCGGTCTTAAAGTCGTCATGCCGTCGGTGCCTGCCGACGCCAAGGGGCTTCTGAAATACGCCCTGCGTCAGGAAGATCCGGTCATGTTCCTGGAGCACAAGCACCTCTATATGACCAAGGGCATGGTGCCTGACGGCGAATATGTCATCGAGTTCGGCAAGGGGGACATCAAGCGGGCCGGCAAGGACGTGACGATTATCGCCTGGTCGAACATGATCCCGCGCGCGCTGGAAGCGGCGGCAAAGCTTGCCGAAGAAGGCATTGATGCTGAAGTGCTCGATCCGCGTACTCTGGTGCCGCTCGACAAGGAGATGATCCTGACCTCGGTTGCCAAGACGAACCGGGTTGTCATCGTCCAGGAAGCGGTGCGCCGGGGAGGCGTCGCCTCAGACATCGCCTCCATCATTCAGGCCGAGGCCTTCTACGATCTCGATGCGCCGATTGAAATCGTCGCCGGTCTCAACATTCCCGTTCCGTTCAACCTCGAGCTTGAGAAGGCCAGCGTTCCGCAGGTCGATGACATTGTCGTTGCGACCCGTCGCACACTGCACGCCACGTCTTTCGCTCTTGCTGCGGAATGACCGAGGTTCTCCGAACGAGACAGGAAAGTTCGATGTCTATGAACGTATTGGAAAAACTGGCTGCGACAAATCCGGACTGTGAGATCTGGTGGGACTCGTCTCCCATGATCTATCCGGGGTGGAAGGCTTCGGTCCTCAAGGATGCGCCGGCCGAGAAGCGAGACGAATGGGAAGTGCAGCTCACGCGCCTGTTCGATGTGGAGCACGTGTCGGCAACCGGTGAGATGGGATTCCGCGGTGTCACCACCAACCCGCCGCTCTCCTTGCAGGCTATCCAAGCCGACCCGGCTTTCTGGGCCGATGAAATCCGCAATCTGGCGACCGCCAGCGGATCGGACGACATCGAAAGCATCTACTGGAGCATCTATCTCGACGTGGTTCGTCGGGGGGCGGCGATGATCCGCAAGGTCTATGAGGTGTCTGGCGGGAAATACGGTCTCGTATCGGGCCAGGTTGATCCACGGTTCGTCACCAACCGTGCACGCATGCTCGAACAGGGTCTGCAGCTTGCCGAGATCGCTCCGAACGTGATGGTGAAGATCCCGGGCTCCAAGGAAGGTTACGAAGTCATCGAGGAACTCACGGCGCTCGGCATTTCGACCAACAACACGACCTCCTTCACCGTGCCCCAATACATCGCCTGCATGGATGCCGTGTCCCGTGGTCTGGAACGGGCGAAGGCCAATGGGGTCGATCTGTCGAGATGGCGTTCCGTCATCACGCACATGTCTGCCCGGCTTGGCAATGTCGGCGATCTGAAGGCGCAGGCCGATGCGCGAGGCATTGCGCTGTCTCCGGAAGACATACTGCATGGCGAAATCGCCGTGCTCAAGCGCGCCTACCGCTATGGCAAGGAGCGCGGACACCCGAGCAAGATGCTGCAATGCTCGATGCGCGTTTCTGATGCAGGTCCTGGTGGAACGGCCTCCAGCTGGCACATTTCCAAGCTGGCCGGCGGTGATTTCGTCTACACCTGCCCGCCCGGCTACATCGCCCAATTGATGCAGGCCGAAGATAGGTTGCCCGAATTCGATCCGCGCGCCATCGACGAAGATGCGCCCGCTGAAACGATCGAGAAGCTGATGCGCATTCCATACTTCCGGCAGGCCTATGAATTCGACGGCATGCAGCCGGAGGAATTCGCGCAGTTCGGAGCCTTCGCCACGACGGCCGCCGAGTTTGCCGCTGCGACCCGAAAGACCGTGGACTTCGTCGCCCAGTCGGTTGAATCCGTCCGGCGCCGAGTCGCTTGAGAAAGAGAGCAATCTGATGGCACGTCCCATTCTTATGCCGCAGGTCGGGCAGGATCTGACCGAAGGCAAGATTACAGCCCTGAACATCAAGCTCGGCGACAAGGTCAAGAAGGGCGATATCGTCGCCGAGGTGGAATCCGAAAAGGCTGTGTTCGAGGTGGAAGCCTTCGAGACCGGCACGGTTATGGAAATCCGCTACAAGGTCGGGGATATGGCAACCGTCCTCGAACCGATCATCATGGTTGGCAGCGAGGGTGAGGTGCTGGAAACCGCGGCCGCCACGAGCACTGCCAGTGTAGAGGTTCAGGCGGCCGCTACCACGGCGATTGAGAGCGTGTCAGTCACGCCTGTCGAACGCGGTCGGGACCTGGAAACGGCTTTTCTGAAGGCGGGGACCGGTGGATCGTCTCCGCTGGCGCGGAGGCTCGCCGGCAGCGCCGGGGTCGATATCGCGCAGATCCCGGGCACGGGACCACGGGGTGCTGTGGTCAAGCGCGACGTTGAAGCCTTCCAGCGCAGCAAGCCTGGTGTGTCGTCCGTTCTGCCCTTCAGCGGCGGTACGGTTCGCGCAACAACGGGCGGCGCTTTGCCTCTGCGTACGCTTCAATCGGGCACCGGCGATCCGGTCGTGCTCATTCACGGTTTCGGTGGTGATGTCTCCGCCTGGCGGCCGTTTGTTGCCCATATCGGCCTCGCAAACCCCATTCTTGCTCTCGATCTTCCCGGTCACGGGGCCGCTGCAGCATCGTCTGTGAGCGATTTCGACAGCCTGACCGCAGCCGTCCATGCCACGCTCGCTGCCAGCGGGATCGATCGGCTTCACCTCGTCGGCCATTCGCTCGGTGCCGCTGTTGCCGCAAGCATCGCCGGTGGCGGGAGCCTTCAGGTGCGTTCGCTATCGCTTCTCTCACCCGCCGGGTTGGGGCCGAGGATCAATGGCGACTACGTCGCCGGTTTCCTCTCCTCGACGAGCGAGGCGGCGCTGAAGGTCTGGCTTGAGCTGCTGGTGCTTGATCCATCCTCCCTGCCGGGTGTCTTGGTCCGTGCGACCTTGTCGGCGCGCGAGGGCACGGCAATGGTCGACCATCAGGCGCGTCTTGCGGCTGGTGTCTTCGCCGGCAATACGCAGCTCTTCTCGATCCGCGATGCCCTGCACCGGTTCGGCGGACCTGTTCGGGCCATCATCGGCCGGGAGGATCGGATCATCCCGTCCGAGCAAGCCGATGCCGTGCCGTCGCATGTCGGCCTGTATCGTCTGCCGAATGTGGGTCACCTGCCACAGCTGGAAGCTGCCCCACTTGTCGGCCGGCTCATTGCGGAAAACGTTCGAAGCGCCGGTTGATCGCGCGCTTCACCTCCCGGCCGCACTGTGTGCTCCCAAGGGTACACAGTGCGGCTGACCGGAGGCTTGGACTACTTTTCCTTTTCTCCAAATTTTGCTCGAAAGGACAGGCGGATGCCAGCCTATGATGTGATCGTCATCGGCGCGGGACCGGGCGGCTATGTCGCTGCGATCCGCGCCGCGCAACTCGGCTTCAAAACAGCCGTGGTGGAGCGCCGACATCTCGGAGGCATTTGCCTGAACTGGGGCTGCATCCCCACAAAGTCGCTGCTTCATTCGGCTGAGATACTGCATGGCTTTCGCACCGCATCCCGCTTTGGCATCGACGCTGGCGAGCCTGCGATCAGTCTGTCAAGGATGGTGGAGCGCTCGCGCAGCGTTGCAGGCCAGTTGAATGCCGGTGTGCAGTTTCTCTTGCGCAAGAATAAGATCGATACGATCTGGGGCGAAGCTGAAATCGCGGGTCGCGGCCTTGTTCGGGTCAGGGAAGCCTCAGGCGACGCACCGAAGGGTGTATTGCCGCCCGGGGACTATGAAGCCTCGCATATCATCATCGCCACTGGTGCGCGCGAACGCGTGTTGCCGGGTCTGGAGCCGGACGGCAACGCCATCTGGTCTTATCATCATGCCATGACGGCGACGGCCATTCCGTCTTCGCTTGTCATTGTCGGCGGCGGCGCCATCGGGGTCGAATTTGCGGCCTTCTACGCAGAACTCGGAACGAAGGTCTCGTTGGTTGAACGCATGTCGCGCATTCTGCCGTTGGAGGATGCCGAGGTCGCTGATCTCATGGCAAAGGCTTTGCAAAAGAAGGGTATCGAGATCATTTGCGACGCGAGCGTCTCCGATGCCGCTGTTGCCGGCGCCGGTTTGAGCGTCGGGGTCACGCTTGTGGATGGCGAGACGCGCATTCTCGAGACAGAGAAACTTTTGTCGGCTGTGGGGGTCGTGGCCAATATCGAAGGATTGGGGCTGGAGCGCCTTGGTGTCGAACTGTCGAATGGTGCGATCCGGACGCTCTCTCGGGGACGCACAACTGTACCGGGCGTCTACGCGATCGGCGATGTCGCGGGCCCACCCATGTTGGCGCATAAGGCAGAACATGAAGGCATCATGTGCGTCGAAGGGATCGCCGGCCATGCCGGTCATGACAATCTCGGACCTGTTCCGTCCTGCGTATTTGCCAATCCGCAGGTGGCATCCATCGGCATGACGGAACAGTCAGCAAATGCCAGCGGCCGGGCAATCGAGATTGGCCGCTTCCATCTGCGGGGCAATGGCAAGGCGGTAACGCTCGGTGAAGGCGACGGCATGGTCAAGGTCCTGTTCGACGCCGGTACTCGACAGGTGATTGGCGCGCATATGCTCGGCCCCAATGTCAGCGAACTCATTCCCGTCTTCTCTCTCGCGATGGCGACGGGGGCTACACGCGAACAGCTTGCGGCGACGATTTTCCCGCATCCGACGCTTTCGGAAGCTATGCACGAAGCCGTCCTCGCGTCCGAAGGGCGCGCAATCCATGCCTAGGAAAATCCGGAAATGACCAACGGTTCTGCTGAACACAAGGGGACGATTGTTTTCGACCTCGACGGAACGCTCGTCGACAGCGTTCCGGATCTTGCCGGCGCTCTGGACGGGCTGATGATGGAGATGGGATTGCCAGCCTTCGGTATTCCTGCAACGCGCAAACTCATCGGTCACGGTATTGCCAACCTCGTCAGGGGCGCCCTAACTCTGCGCTCCATCGAATGGCAGCACGATCAGGGTCTCCACGCGATCACGCGGTTCACCGAATTGTATTCCGAGCGCCTGTCGCGCGAAACAAGGCCCTATCCGGATGTCAAGCAGACGCTCTCCATGCTTGCCGAAGATGGCTGGCAGCTTGCGGTCTGTACGAACAAGATCGAGCGCTATGCCAAGCTCATCCTGAGCGACCTCGGGCTTGCGCGCTTTTTTCCCGTCATTGCGGGCCCGGATACGTTTGGCGTGGCCAAACCCGATCCACGACATCTGCTGGAAACAGCCAGCCATGCCGGTGGTGGCGACCGGATCATCTTTGTCGGCGATTCCGAAGTCGATATCTCAACGGCCAAGGCTGCAGGCGTTCCGGTCATCGCCGTGAGTTACGGCTATGCCAAGACGCCGCTTGCGGCCTTGCTTCCGGAAGCGCTGGTGGATCGGTTCTCGGACATTCCGAAGGCGATCGACGACATCGCAAGAGAATGCCCTTCATAGGGTTGAGCTGTCGCATTCATGAGGAACGAGACGCGACACCAAGGCATTCAGTTGCCCATGTGTTGATATCGAGGAAGAATATCATGGCACTGAGATTGTCGCTGAACACAAATCCGCTGGTCAACCGGTTCGCCGATGTCGATGACCTGATCGATACGTTGGCCGAGGACATCCGTATTGGCCACATCCAGCTTACTCCGGAGTTCATCAATCCGTCCTGGCCCGCATCTGTTATCACCAAGCGTCTCCGGCAATTCCAGAGTGCGATGGAGAGAACAGGTGTGAAGGTCACCTCGATGATGACCAGCACTTATGGCCGTCTCAACCATTTCGGACATCCGGATGCCGATATCCGTCGGCACTACATCGACTGGTTCCGCACGTTGGCCGATATCTCGGCTGAGATGGGCGCAAGCTCGATGGGCACTCAGTTCGCGGTCTTTACCCAGAAGGACTATGACGATCCGGTCCGTCGTGAAGCTCTGATCGAGATTGCGATAGACTGCTGGCACGCGGTAGCCGATCACGCGAAAGCCGCAGGCCTTTCCTATCTGTTCTGGGAGCCAATGTCGGTGGGGCGGGAGTTTGGCCACACGATCGCCGAATGCCGATCCTTCGACAAACGTCTTGCGGCGGCGAAACTGTCCTTGCCGTTCAAGATGCTGGTCGACATCGACCATGGTGACGTCACGTCCAGCAATCCCGACGATTGCGATCCCTATGCCTGGGCGGCCGCCTTTCCCCACGAGTCCCCGATTATCCATGTCAAGCAATCGTCGATGAACAAGGGAGGCCACTGGCCTTTCACCGCCCAACACAACCTGGATGGGCGCATCCAGCCGGAAAAGGTGATCCGCACGATCAAGGCTGCAGGCGGCGTCGATAACGAAATCTGCATGGAGTTGTCATTCCGCGAGCGCGAACCGACCGACAGCAATGTCGTCGCGATGATCCGGGAATCCGTCGCTTACTGGGAACCGCACATCGACACAGGTTTCAACCGCTGATCATGTGCGACAACAAAACATTGCCCGTTGCCGGGAGGAGAACGAGATGAGCAGCTCGACGCTTTGGGTCGGAACAAGCTGGAAGATGAACAAGACCTTGGCCGAGGCGCTTGCTTTCGCCGATGGACTGGCTGCCGTCGACGAGGATAGCCATCCGCGTGTTCAGCGCTTTATCGTGCCGCCGTTTACCACCATGCGCCAGGTGAAGGAGCGGCTTGCCGCGACAAGCGTCAAGGTTGGCGCGCAGAACATGCATTGGGACAATGGCGGGCCCTGGACGGGGGAAATTTCGCCGGTCATGCTCAGGGACTGCAACCTCGATCTGGTCGAGATTGGCCATAGCGAGCGGCGCGAATTCTTCAATGAGACCGACGCGACCGTAGGTCTGAAGACGGCGGCGGCCGTACGCCATGGGCTGGTGCCGCTGATCTGTATCGGCGAGACGCTGGCGCAGCGCGAAGCCGGCGAAGCAGACGTTGTTCTGCGTCGCCAAGTCGAGGGTGCCCTGTCACTTCTTGATGGCCAGGAGAAGGCAGCAACGATCCTGATCGCCTATGAACCCGTCTGGGCGATCGGCGTGAACGGGATCCCGGCAACGATAGAGTATGCCAGCGCACGACACGAAAAAATCGCAGCTGTTGCCAGCGCCCGTTTGGGGCGGGCTGTTCCCATTCTCTACGGCGGCAGTGTCAACCCGCAGAACTGTGCCGAGCTTGCGCGCGAGCCGGCCATTAATGGCCTGTTCATCGGCCGCTCCGCCTGGACGGTGGAAGGTTACCTCGACATCTTGAAACGGGTCGCCGCTGTCGCCTAACGATCCCTGAAACATCGGAAAAGTCATGATCTCTCGCGAAAAACACGACCGGATGGCAAATGCGATCCGTTTCCTCTCGATGGATGCCGTCGAAAAGGCCAATTCCGGCCATCCGGGCCTGCCTCTGGGGGCAGCTGATGTGGCGACAGTGCTGTTCTCCCGCTACCTGAAGTTCAATCCCAAGGTCCCGCTCTGGGCGGATCGCGACCGTTTTGTGCTCTCGGCCGGCCATGGCTCCATGCTCATCTATTCGCTGCTCTACCTCACCGGCTATGAGGACATGACGATCGAGGATATAAAATCCTTCCGTCAGCTGGGCTCGAAGACGGCGGGCCATCCGGAATATGGTCACGCCTCGGGAATCGAGACGACGACCGGACCGCTTGGCCAGGGCATTGCCAATGCCGTCGGCATGGCGATCGCCGAACGCAAACTCGCGGAGGAGTTTGGCTCTGACCTGCAGGATCATTTTACCTATGTGATCTGCGGTGACGGCTGCCTGATGGAGGGCATCAGCCACGAAGCCATCGCACTGGCCGGCCACCTGAAGCTCAACAAGCTGATCGTCTTCTGGGACGACAACAACATCACCATCGACGGTGCGGTTTCGTTGACGGACTCCACCGACCAGATTGCCCGCTTTCAGGCCGTTCACTGGAACACGATTCGCGTCGATGGCCACAATCCCGATGAGATTGCTGCCGCGATCGAATCTGCCCAGACATCCGATCGCCCGACGCTCATCGCCTGCAAGACGGTGATCGGCTTTGGTGCGCCGAACAAGCAGGGCACCCACAAGGTACACGGCTCGCCGCTTGGGGGAGACGAGATCGCGGCTGCCCGCACGGCGTTAAACTGGGACTCGGAAGCCTTCAACATCCCCGCCGACGTGCTCGACGCCTGGCGGGACGCAGGCTTGCGCTCGGTTCCGGCAAACAAGGCCTGGGATGACCGTATGGCGGCATCTGAATCTGCCAAGAAGTCCGAGTTCATGCGCCGATTTGCCGGCGAACTCCCCTCCGGTCTCGACAGCGCGATCGACACCTACAAGCAGAAACTGGCCGGCAGCCCGCCTGCCATCGCCACCCGCAAGGCCTCTGAAGATGCGCTTGAGGTGATCAATGGCCTTCTGCCGGAAACCTTTGGCGGTTCGGCCGACCTGACGCCCTCAAACAACACCAAGACCAGCCAGATGAAATCGATCACACCGGCCGATTTTTCCGGGCGCTACATGCACTGGGGCATCCGAGAACACGGCATGGCGGCGGCCATGAACGGGATTACGCTGCATGGCGGCCTCATTCCCTACGCCGGTGGCTTCATGATCTTTTCGGACTATTGCCGTCCGTCGATCCGCCTTGCGGCACTGATGGGTATTCGCGTCATCCATGTCCTGACCCATGATTCCATCGGCGTTGGCGAAGATGGCCCGACGCATGAGCCGGTCGAACAGATGGCGGCCCTGCGCGCGATCCCGAACCTGCTGGTGTTCCGTCCGGCCGATGCCGTGGAGACTGCGGAATGCTGGCAAGCGGCACTGAAAGAACAGTATCGCCCATCGGGTTTGGCGCTCACCCGCCAGAACCTTGCCCCGTCCCGTCTCGACTATGTTGCAGAAAACCTCTGTGCCAAGGGGGCTTACGAATTGCGATCTGCCGACAATGCCAAGGTCTCGATCTTCGCCTCCGGTTCGGAAGTCGAACTCGCGGTCGACGCGGCTGAACAGCTGAACGGCATGGGTATCGCCGCCCGTGTCGTCTCGGTTCCCTGCTTCGAGCTTTTTGCCGAACAACCGGAGCACTACCGCATGTCGGTGATCGGGGACGCGCCCGTGAAGATTGCTGTCGAAGCGGCGATCCGTCAGGGTTGGGACTATTTTATCGGCAATGACGGCGTTTTCATCGGCATGCATTCATTTGGATCGTCAGGGCCGGCAAAGCAGCTTTACAAGCATTTCGGAATTACGGTCGAGGCAATCGTCGAGGCTGCAGCAAACCGTATGGATGCGGTCGATTGAGTTCGCTCCAGCGGTTTTGGGGGGCTGTATTCTGAGCCGCTGAGCCGCTGAGACGGTGCGGAGCCATTGTGGGCGGCCGTCATCAGTGTGGTGGATCGGTTACTGAGCTGCCGGACCTCAACGCGTGGCTTTAAAACTGCCATACAGGTGAAGTTGCCGTATCGGCATCGTCGCCAGGCAACGGCCGTAGGGCAGCTCAATTGGATCAGCTTTACCTGTGTTTGGCATCCAGCCAACCGGTGATCAGGTCCCGGTATCGTTCGCCGCTGAAGCTGGGAAAATGGCCGCCGTGAACCACACGTACCGGAAAGGTCAGCAGGCGCTCCATTGAGGCGAGATAGTCGGCGGCGTTCGAATGGTAGGTGTCTTCGATCAGGGGGCCGTCGTAGAGGATGTCGCCGGAAAAGAGGATCTCTGTCGCCTTTTCGTAGAGCGCAATGCCGCCCGGCGAGTGGCCGGGTGTGTGGATGACTTCGAACTGCCGGTCGCCGAGGTCGATCACATCGCCGTCTTCGAGAATGCGTGTCGCGGGGGCCCGCCTGACTGCATAACATTTCGAACAATAGGGCTCGGGCGGTAAAGCGTCGAAGATGTCGTCGGTGACATAAGGATCGGCCAGCGTGTTTTCGCGTGTGGGATCGGCGAGAAGATCCGCCTCTGCCGAATGGACCGCGCGGCATTCGAATTCGTGGTGGCAGCCGATGTGATCGAAATGCGTGTGACTTGCCACCGCGATCAGCTCGCGTTCCGTCACAAGGGGCACCCATTCGCGAAGCGAGACGACGCCCATGCCGCTGTCAACAAGCATGTCGCGATCGCGGCCGCGCACATGCCAGATATTGCAGCGGTAGAATTCCTGGATATGCGGTTCGCGGATATAGGTGACGTCGTCGTCAAGGCGGCGGATGCTGTACCAGTGCTCGGGGCGCATGCGCGGCTTCATGATCAGCCTCCTAGGCCTCGGTCAGGGCTATGATGGTGTCTGCCTTCACGGCAAGGTCGAGCATATCGCCAGGCTTTGGATGTGCCGTCTGCGGCAGATGGGCGGTGATGACGATGTCTGGTCCGCTCTCAGGGTTCAGGTGGCACCGGTGATGCGCGCCGAAGAAGGCGCTGTCGGTGATCCGGGCGCGGCCCAGCGAAACGGCTGTGCCTTCTTCTCCGGTCGAGCGGAAGTGTTCGGGGCGGATGCACAGGGTGACTTTGCTGTTCACCTCAGGGCTGCCGGCGGTGAAGGCGGTGATCGGAATGGCGGTGCTGCCGAGGGCAGTTTCCACCTGCGCATGCTCACTCGCAATGGCGGTGACCCGGCCAGGGAGAAAATTGGCCTCGCCCATGAAGCCTGCGGAAAACAGCGATCGTGGCCGCATGTAGATGTCCGAGGGCGCGCCGACATCCTCGATGCGGCCGTGGTTCATCACCACGATCCGGTCGGCGATCGCCATCGCCTCTTCCTGGTCATGCGTGACATGGATGAAGGTGGTGCCGACACGTTTCTGGATGGCCTTCAACTCGTCCTGCATCTGGCGGCGAAGCTTCAGATCCAGCGCGCCGAGCGGCTCGTCGAGCAGCAGCACATCCGGATCGACGGCGAGTGCGCGGGCCAGCGCCACACGCTGCCGCTGGCCGCCGGAAAGCTCGTGCGGCTTCTTCGCTGCCGATGCCTTCAGCCCGACGAGATCGAGCATGGCGAGCGCCTTGTCGTTGCGCTCGGTCTTTCCCATGCCGCGCATGCGCAGGCCGAAGCCGACATTGTCGATGAGCTTCATGTGCGGGAACAGGGCATAGTCCTGGAACATGGTCGTCGTCGGGCGCTTTGCAGGCTCAACATGGGTCATGTCCCGGCCGCCGATCGCGATGGTGCCGGCGCTCGGCTCGATGAAGCCGCCGAGGATCGAGAGCAGGGTCGTCTTGCCACAGCCGGAGGGGCCAAGAAGCACGATGAATTCGCCGGCTTCGATCTCGAGCGAGACATCGTCGAGCGCGCGGAAGGCACCGAAGACTTTCGTGGCGTTGCGGATCGAGACGTCTGCGGTCATTGGGATTTCCCGGCTTTTCTGAAGACGGCGAGTTCCATGATGATGAGGAACGCCACCGAGATGAGGAAGACGACGCTGCCGATGGCATTGGTCTTGGGGTCAAGGCCGGAACGCAGCATGCTCCAGATCTCGACCGGCAGCGTCACATCGAAGCGCGACAGGAGGAAGGCGATGATGAATTCGTCCCAGCTGAAGGTGACCGACAGGAAGAAGGCGGCAAGAATGGACGGCATCAGCATCGGAGCCGTGACGTGCGCCATGACCTGCCAGTCCTTCGCGCCGAGATCGCGTGCGGCACGTTCGATATTGACCTGATGGCCGCCCATGGATGCGTAGATGATGGCGAAGCAAAGCGGCAGGTTGATCACGACATGGCCGATGCCGACGGTCCACAGCGACAGCGAAACATTGAGCCTGGACAGGAGCGACAGCAGTCCAAGCCCGATGATCAGCGTGCTGACCGTCATCGGAGCGACGATCAAGGCGCGCTGCAGGCCGGATGCGGGAAGCGTGTAACGGGCAAAGGCATAGGCTGCGAGAAACCCGAGCAGACAGGAGATCGCCGACGAGATGATCGCGACGATCAGCGAGTTGAACAGCGCTGCCATCAGCTTTTCATCGGCAAAGATTTCGCCATACCAGCGCAACGTCAGGCCATGCAGAGGGGGCACGGGCAGTGTGCCGTCCTGGAAGGAGAAGAGCACGAGAACGGCGACCGGCAGAAAGATGAAGAGATAGAGTCCACCAGCATAGAGGACCGCAAACGCCGTGTTGAGGTGCCGCATGGTCAGGTCCTCTCCATCTTCAGCCAGCGGGCGCAGGCGAGATAGGCGATCGTCACCACCACCATCAGCACCAGCGACAGGGCCGCTGCCATGGGGAAATCGGCGCGGCGGCCGAGCTGCAGCATGATGACCTGCGGCAGCACGAGTTCGTTGTTGCCGCCGAGGATCTGCGGGGTGATGTAATCGCCGATGCAGAGAACGAAGGTGAGGAAGGCGCCAACCATGATGCCGGGTAGCGTCAATGGCAGGATGACATGCCAGAAGGTCTGGAAGCCGCTCGCCCCGAGGTCGGCTGCCGCGCGGCGATAGTTGGGAGAGAGCTGGACCAGATTGGCGTATATGGTCAGCGTCAGAAGCATGACGAAGAAGTGCACGAAGCCGATCACTGTGCCGATCCGGTTGGCCGAAAGCTCCAGTGGCTCAGCGATCAGCCCTGTCCACATCAGCGCCTGGTTGACGACGCCCCCCTTGGAGAGCACGAGAAGCCAGGAATAGGAGCGCACCACATAGGAGGTCCAGAACGGCAGGATCGCCATGATCAAGGCAAAGCGCTGCCAGCGGCGCGGCACGCGCTCGGCGATGATCCAGGCCAGCGGATAGGCGAGGAGGATCGAAATGACGGTGACGATGGCGGTCACTTCGAGGGAGTTGAACAGTGCTTTCAGGAGATGCGGCTTGCCGAAGAAGGCCACGTAGTTGTCGAGTGTCCAGCTGGCGACGATCTCGCGCCGCTCACGGGTCCACAGGCTGATCGCCGCCATATAGAGAAATGGGACGAGGAAAAAGGCGATGGTCCACAGGACCGCCGGCAGCGCAAATCCCCAGGCCTTGCGGCGTTCTCGACGGTCCAGGGCAGTGGCGGTCATGGACGAGACACTCCGTTCTTGGATATCGGCTGTCCGGATGGACGGGGGACCGGCTGTCATCATGGCGGCGACGCGGGTCATGTCGGTTCAATGCTTCACTTCAATCAGCAAATCCCGTTGTGCCGGGAGGAGAGAGCAGACCCTCCGTCGACAATGCAAAGATGGCGGCTGGCGCCTACACATCATCGTCCAGGAAGATGCAGCGCGGCCGGCCTTTTGCCGCCGCGCCGCACTGACGGTTTACTGCTGCAGCATTTCCGTCCAGATGTCTTGCATCGCCGCGTCCAGATCTGCATCCGCAACCGGATAGAGCTGTGTCTTCTTCAGGTATTCCGGCTGCTTGTCCCATCGCAGAGCCGCCTTCTGCTCGGCTGAGAGTTGCGCGCCGGCCTTCGAGTTTGCCGGCATGCCCCAGTAGCATGAGGAGGTGGCGAGCTTTGCCTGCCCTTCAGGGCTCAGGATGTACTGGACGAACTTGGTGGCCAGATCCTGCTTGGTCGAATTCTTGAAAACGCCGATCGACTGGGCCCAGCGCAGGGCACCCTGCTGCGGGACGGTCCAGTCGAGGTTCGGTTTTTCGGCGGTGAGACCCGCAGTGACCCACTCGCCGCCACCGAGAATGATGTCGACTTCGCCGCTGACCAGCGCCGTCTGCGAGGCGACGACGTCACTCACCTGGCGAGCAACCTTCTTCATCTCGAACAGCTTTTCCCGGATCGCCGGCAGGTCGTCCTCGGTCAGGTCCGCTGTTTTCTTGCCGATGGCAAGACCCGTCAGGCCGATCATCGGCAGGTAGTAGTCGTAAAGGGCGATGCGGCCCTTGTACTTGTCGGACCAGAAGATCGAGAGGTCTTCCATGTCCTTCGGGTCGACCTTGGTCTTGTCGTAGGAAATCGTGTTGTAGCCGAACTTTTCCGTGACGGCGTAGATCTTGCCATCCTTGGTGTTGTTGGCCTCCATGCGGACCTCCGGGAAGATGTCGGCAGTCGGCAGCTTGTCAGCCGGGATTTCGGCGAGGAGGTCCATCTCTATGGCACGCGGAACGTCGACACCGTCGATGACGAAGACGTCCCAATCGCCGGGACGCGACTGTTCCACGATCGACAGACCGGCGCCTGTGCCTTCATATTCCTTCAGATTGACCTTGACGTTGTTGGCTTTTTCGAAGGGCTCGATCAGCGCGGGGTCCGTGTGGTCACACCAAACGAGCGCGTTGAGTTCCTCCTGGGCGAAGGCTCCGCCTGACAAAGCAGACATGGCAACTGTCGCAAGAAGCAAGCGGCGGGAGAGCCCGCCAAGTACGGTCTTTTCCATATGTTCACCCTCTTGTCGAAGACCCCATCGAGCCCCCGTGTTGAATAGTGGCACTCGTTTCGGCGCCTTGAGAAAAAGATTGAGTGAATTCATTTTTTAAGTCAATCTCAAATTTGAGGAGATTTCAACGGAGGTATCATGACCGGATTGCGCGCCCGCCAGAAGGCCGACAGGAACCGCCGCATCCTGGAAGCGGCCACCACCCTGTTCCGCGAACAGGGCTATGACAGTGCTCGCATCGAGGACATCGCGGAGATGGCGGAGGTCTCGGTCGGCACGCTTTACAACTACTATCAGAACAAGGGTGATATCCTCGTCGCCACGGTTTCGATGGAAGTGACCGAAGTGATCGAGGCCGGTGAGCGCATTGTCGCCAACCCGCCGCCGAGTGTGAACGAGGCGCTCGGCGCGCTGATCGCCCAGTATTTTGATCATTCGCTTGTCTATCTCAGCAAAGAGATGTGGCGCACGGCGATGGCGTCCGCAATCCAGCAGCCCGAGACTCCTCTGTCGAAGCGCTACACCGAACTTGACACATGCCTATGCGCCCAGGTTGTCCAGCTGATCGGGACGCTCCAGCGGCGCGGCGTTGTCATCGCCGGCGTCGACACGCGGGCGCTGGGGGAGGTTTTCTTCAACAATCTCAACATGATGTTCATCGAGTTCTGCAAGCATGAGAGCATGCCACTTGAACAGTTGAAGACCCGCGTCGCGGAGCAGAACCGCCCGATTGCCGAATTGATCAGCAGCGTCAAGCGTGTTGGTCCCGCTTCGAATTCCTGAAGACATGACAGATCATACGACAGCGGTGCTTTCCGCAGCAGACGCGCTCCTCACGGCCTTCGGTCGCCATGATACCAAGGCCTATTTCGACGCCTTTGCGCCGTCGGCAACCTTCATCTTTCACAATCTCGACCGCATTCTTTCCACCCGCGCCGCCTATGAAGCGGAATGGGCGCTCTGGGAAAGCCGGGACGGGTTTCGCGTCAAGGCTTGCCGCTCGACGAACCGCGCTCTGCAGCTCGTCGGGGATGTCGCAATCTTTACCCATGCCGTGGAGACCGATCTCGTGATTGGCGGCCAGGATGTGGTCAACCACGAGCGTGAAACCATTGTCTTTGCTCGTCAACCGGACGGTCAATGGCTGGCCGTTCACGAACATCTCTCACAGCTCCTCACCTAGCCGCTGCTGGCTTGCGTCTCAGTTGCGCTGGCATGATCTCGCGACCTTGCCGGAAGCCGACACGGTCTTCGCAGCCTGATCGGCGATGCTCCGCGGTCAGGCGCCTGCGGCCAGTTGGTGGCTTGCGATTTCGGTATCTAAAAGAGGTGTTGTGGGGAAATCTGCCCTGCCATAGCGTTTCAGCCAATGGACCGACGGACCGGAGGAATTGGAATGTGGCGTTGCGTTCTCGGCCTTGCCTTTTGCTCAACTCTTCTTGTTCCTGTCACGGCAGCAGCTAACGACTGTCAGCCGGTCGCTGATGCCTATAATGCGCTGGGAAAGGTGCCGGCATACAAGCAGACCGTGGTGCTTAATGGCAAGCCGTTGGCCGAGTTCATCGTGGTGGGTGATCGGCTCTACACCAAGCGGGAATCCGGCTGGACCGCGGTCGACCTAGGCGCAGGCGGACGCGCAGCAACGCAGAAAAAGGTCATCCCCGATGCTGCCAGTCTCAAGGGTTGTGCCCGCATAGGTGATGACAAGGTCGCTGGTAAAGATGCAGTGATTTATGCCTATACCCCGCCACCGATGCAAGGTGGGCTCGATCTCGGTCCGCAACGCGTGTGGATCGGCACGGCCGACGGACTGCCGCTGCGCATGACCTCGGAGCAAGCCAAGACCGATGTCACCCTCTCCTTCGACAATGTCACGGCACCGGTCCCGTGAGCCCGCGCCGCTGCAAAGCCCGGATGTCGCGTATCTTGGCTGTGGCGGATTTGCCGGGGTTCTTTGGTTTTATGGAGCATGATCTCGGCTTTGCGGACGCCGCAGCCGCATGTGACCGACGCGAAGCGGCACCCGGTGGAGGAGGAGCGTCGTATCCTGCGGCGGTTCAATTTCCATGAGGAAATCGCCCCTCGGCCCGATCTTCAGGGTGCTGCTGCTGGCCATCCTCTTGGCATCGGGCAACCGGCTGGCAGCGTCTGCGCAGGAGTTGGTTGCCGCCGGCCAGACTGCCGCCTGCATCGAGGCCGATGCCGAGGATGGGCAGACCGACCCCGGTGCTGAGCTCCGGGGGCCATTTTGTGTCAACGGTCAGTTTGACGGGGATGATCAGGATTTCGTCAACTGGTCTATCGAGGGCGCAGATGCGGGCAAGATCTGGACGGTCAAGTTGGCCGGCGGGTACGGAACTCAGGTCCGCGCGGAGATTCACGCTTATCTCCCCTCCGGCGAAGGGGCGCTCGGCCCCGCCCTGGTGACGCTTGTGGCCGAGCCTCAAACTGGCGCGGCCGAGGCGCAGCGGGTCTTCCTGCCGGCTGGAACCTATCTCATCGGCCTTTCCCATGCCGGGCCTGATACGACATGGTCGCTGACAGCGACCGAGGCCCCCGCGACGGGCATGGATCAGCAATCGGGTCGCGCAGAACCAGGAAAACCCGTGCATCTGGACTGGCCTTTCAGTGCGGCGGATGCCCGCCGGCAATTTCGGTTTGATGTGGATATTCCGCTCGGTTCCATCGCCTCCGTCGCCATTTCCCAGGACGGCAAGCGGCAAACCTCGGTCTATGGCGAAGTGACCGCGCCGCTTTCCTTCGATGATCTCGGCTTTTCGGCGGGACCTGTATCGATTGACGTCAATGCCGTTGGAGCCTCCCCCTTTGATTTTCGCGTGACCCGCATCCCCGAAGGGCCGCGTCGGCCACTCAGCGAAGACGAGCCGAATGAAACTCCTGCGGACGGTTTTCTTCTGCCTCTTGGAAAAGCAGTTTCCGGCCGTACCAGCCGTATGGCAGATGTCGATTCCTACCGGTTCACGGTGACGCCGCAATTGGCCGAACGCCGGCTCGAGCTTCAGCTGGAGTCCCCCCGAGGAGAGCCACGGCAGCTCTGCATCAGTTCGTCCGGTGGCGCGCCGCTGCAATGCAAGTCGGGCTCCACGCTGTCGCTCGGCAATCTCGTGCTGCCCCCTGGGGATTATGCTGCTGTTGTGTCCGGTAGTGCACCGGTTGGTGACGTCTACCGTCTCCTGTTGCGCCAGGCGGGCAGGCGGGTTCCCGGCCACGAAGTGGAACCGAACGATACGGCCACAACACCCGGACTAACCGACATTCTGTCGGCCAGTGCTGACGGTGCGGCACCGGATGCGCAAAAGACCGAAATCGAGGGGCTGTTGACCGGGGCAGATACAGACCGTTTCCTGCTCCGGCCCGAAGGCGAGCCGCAGCTCTGGAAGATTGTGCTTGTCGCTGCTGGCAGCGGCGGGAGCGCGGGATCTCCCGTCAGCATCGCTGTCGAGGATGCGCAGGGCCACCAGCGGGCAATCCGGCAAGGTGCTGCAGATGGGACGCCGATCCTGCTGGATCGGATGCTTCTTTCCCCTGAAGCCAATCAGATTGTCGTTTCAGGGACGGATGCTCGCTACAAGCTTACGGTTGAAAGCGGTGGCAAGCCCGAGCCGGGGATGGAACGCGAGCCGAATGACAGCGAGACCGGGGCGGAACGGCTCGAATTCGGCATTCTCCGGTCAGGCGAGATTGCCGATCTCAGTGACACCGATCGCTACCGGTTTTCGATCTCCACACCGGTTCATGCCGCGCTGACGATCACGCCTGCTGAAGGTCGGCAGATCGCCTGGAATGTGGCGCGCGGCTTGGCCAAGCCGGACCAACCGTCAGGGCTTGCCGACGGTTCCCCTTCGGTCCTCGATGCCGTCTGGGAGCTGGGCACGTACCAGATCTCGCTGAACGCCCTGGCAAACGATGTCTCGGGATATCAGGTGAAGCTCGATCTGCTCGATCCCTTTCTGCCGCCTGCAGGCGGTGCGGCCCAGCCCCCCAACCTGCCGCTGGACATGAAGCTTCAGCTGACGCGGCAGACGCTTGCCGCCTATTGGCCACGCGGCCAGAGGGTGGCCGGAACGTTGCGGATCGAAAACCGGGGAGGCGAAGCGCTTGCCGTGCGTCTCGACGCACAGGCCTCGGTCCATCAGCTGACGCTTGACCTGCCCAATGAGACCACGCCCATCGCGCCGGGCGAGGCTGTCGAACTGCCGGTTTCTCTCCTTGCACGGGCCGATGCATGGAAAGCAGCGGCAGCCATGCTGACCGTCAGGGCCAGGGACGATGGCGGCGGGCAGGCGACCGCCTCGGCCATGGTTGCGATCTCCGACGATGTCGACCCCGCCACGGCCGCCGACCTATCGCAGGTTCCTCCGTCCATGCGGGGCGGGCTGGATCTTGCATTGCCGGCCTTCGGTGGCAGCATTGTGCCGGATGCCGGCGATCCCGCCGGCAGTTCCGCAGCAGCCACGCTGTTTGACGGGCTGATGTCGTCAGACGGCTATGTGAGCGACCTTGGCACCGGCCCGCGCGAGGTCACTGTTGCCCTGGGTGGGCGAGAGCCGCAACCGGTCAACGGCATCCTGCTGCATCCCTATTTTCCCTCGGCGCAGGCGCCGGATGAACTGCTTGCCGATTTCGAACTGGAGCTCTCACCGGACGGCACCCGGTTCGAGCCGGCGCTGAAGGGCCGATTGCAACCGGTCAATGTCGAACAGGCCTTTCCCTTGCCACAGCCCATCGTCGCCAAGGTCGCGCGGCTGAGGCTGTTGTCGAGCCACGCAGGCATGGGTCGCGTCGGGCTCGGCGAGTTCAAGGTGGTGGCCAATCCTGGCGTGCCAGGGGGCGTCTCGATCGATGTCGGCAAGCGTAGCCATGGCGGACATCTCGTCTGGTCCTCCAGCCAGATCGGTGCTGATTATGACGACGGCTCGACCATGCTGACAGACGGGGCGCCATCGCAAACCATCGCGGTTTCGGCAGGTGAAGCGCCGGAATTCGTCATTGGTTTTGCCGATGACCGGCAGGCTGTCCTGGGCGGCATCGAATGGACCGATGACCCGGCGACAGCGGAAGCCGAGCGCCTTGGAGAGATGGAAATCAGCGCAAGCACCGAAAGTGCGCTCGGCCCATTCACCGTGATTGGCGTGCTTCCAGTCGAACACGGAGCCACGACGCGAAAGCTTGCGTTCTCGCCTGCGACGCCTGTACGGTTTCTCAGATTTTCGGCGAGACAGGCGGCGAGTGTCAGTGGGACATTGAAACTTCCTGCCCATCTTTCGATCGCAGAGGTGCCGATTGCGGCGGATGCGCTGCCGATCAATGGTGAATGGGGCATGGACCAGCCGGTCTCGCAGGCCGATTTTTTCAGGCGCCCTGCGGAGGAGAGGCCGCCGGTCGCAAACCTGACCGACGGGGATAGCGAAGTCGCGCCGCGTGATCTCGCTTTCACAGAGACGATCTCCGATGCCGTTCAGGTCGATATCGATACGGATTGGTTCGTCTTTGCCGCGCCTGAAGGCGTGGAGCGTGTGATGATTGATCTCACGGGCGAGCCGCTGCTGGCCGCTGTGGTCGAGATGACGGATACCGACGGAAAGAGCGTAGCGCTTCGCACGATCTCAAGCGGTCCTCGCCGGCAACAGGTCGAGGCGCCAGTCACGGCCGGTGGCCGCTATCGGCTCAAGGTCTTTGAACCGCCGCGCTCCGTTGCGATCGCCTATGATGCAAGCGGCAGCATTGCCGGTTTCCTGCCCATCATTCTCGCCGGGCTCAACAATTTCTCGGAGGGAATCCGGCCGGGGCGCGAGGCCGTCAACATCATGCCATTCGAGCTGCCTTTCCTGATGGACAAATGGAGCGAGCGTGGATTCGAGGTCGCGGCTGCCTTGTCACGCTCGCCACCTGGCGGCACCACCAGCGGGCTCGAAAGGACGCTGCTCAATGCGATGGATGGAATGGCAGACAGGCCCGGGGCGAAAGCCATCCTCGTCATCACGGATGCGGCGAGCTCAGGCTACGATCTCCAGCCGCAACTGTGGAAGCGACTGGGCGAGACGCGAACCCGGATCTTTGCCGCCCATATTGGCGCCTTCGACCACCCCTTGCGCGAAAAGCAGCTGTTGCAGGATCTGGTTGCGGCCAATGGCGGCGTCTATGCTTCGGCGCGCACGCAGCCGGAAATGGACGTGGTCTACGAGCGGGTGTCCGCCTATCTCCGCCGCCCTGCCTACTACACGCTGTCCATCGCGAAATCGGAGGCACCGCCGCCTCTCCCCGGTGCCATCGAAGTGGCGGCGCCGCCGCAGCTTGCAGCCGGTTCACCTGCGCCGGCCGCACCCTCCGTCGACGACAAGCGACCTCGGCAGGCCGCGCTCGAACTGATCCTCGATGCATCCGGCAGCATGTTGCAGCGGCTGGACGGCAAGCAGAAGATCGAAATTGCGCAATCCATTCTGACGCAACTGACCTCCAGGATCATTCCGCCGGGCACGCCGACCGCGCTTCGCGTTTTCGGGGATACGGCGCCGGATTCCTGCGAGACCAATCTGAGATCGCCGCTCTCACCGCTCGATCCCGGCCTCATGGCCGCCAATATCGGCATGATCCGTTCCATCAATCTGTCGAAGACACCGATCGCGGCGTCCCTTTCTGCCGTCGCGGGCGATCTCGCGGCCAATACGGGGCCGAAGCTCGTCGTTCTGGTGACCGACGGCGAAGAGACCTGCGGAGGCGATCCGGAACAGGCGATTGCAGCCCTCAGGGCATCTGGCGTGGATGTGCGGGTCAATATCGTGGGCTTCGCGATCGACAACGAGGACCTGAAGAAGACCTTCCGGGACTGGGCAGAAAAGGGTGGCGGTACGTTCCTCGATGCAGCCGATGCCAAAGGCCTTGCTGCGGCCATGGAGCAAGCCGTGATCGAGCCCTTTAGTGTTCTGGACGCCAATGGCAGGGACGTGGCGTCCGGAACGGTTGGCGGTCCTGCAGTCCCGGTGCCTGCCGGAACGTATCGGGTTGTTGTCGGTGGAGCTGGCGACCGTGCCTTCGAACAGATCACGGTCCGGGAAGGCAAGACATCGCGTGTGGAATTGGCACGGCCATGATGGACAAAGCGACATGAGGAGACACGGGATGCGAGACTTGATGTCGATGGTGCGGGCGGGCCGCAAGATCCTGGCGACCGGACTTGCCCTCCTGCTTGCCCTCCAGCCTCTGGCGGCACAGGACCTCGACACCGGGGCGAAGATGGAAATTGCGGCACGCAATGCGATTGCCATGCAGCGCAGCCTTCAGGCGCTGGAAGATGGTCTCGCAGACGTCCCACGGGATCGGTGGGACCCGCACGACGTGGTGGATACGATTGGTATCGATGCGCCGCTCCTCTACAGCTTTCTGCGCAGCCGGACGCGCTGGGTGCCGTATCCGGGCGCCTTGAGGGGGCCGGTCGGGGTGCTGATGGACCAACGCGGCAATAGCCTCGACCAATCGCTGTTGCTGGCGCGGCTCTATGAATTGGCCGGTTTCGAGGTGCGACTTGCCCATGGCATACTGGATGATGCGACTTTGGATGGTCTGCTTGCCGCCTGGCGCGAACCTGCCGGCGGGGCCGTCGCTGCCTCTTTGCCAGCAGGCCCGGTTCCAGCCGAAAGCCCCACCGAGCTTGCCACCACCTACGATCTGCAACCCGATGTGATCGAGGCGGCACTTCAGGTCAGCGCTGACAAGGCAGGCAATGTCGGCACCCGGTTAAACGAATTGGTCTCAGGCCAGGTTTCGGCGGTTGCCGCAGCCCTTGGCACTCTGCCGTCCGAGCGAGAAAAGGCCGTCGATGAGAGCCTGCTGCGCCAGTCCCTTGCCGATCACTGGTGGGTCGAAGTGAATGACAAAGGCTGGCAGGCCGCTGATCCGCTGGAACCGACCGCAACCTTCGGCACGGCGTTGACAAAGGCGAACGAAACCCTTGCACCGGGGGATCTGCCGGACGATCTGTGGCATCACGTTACCATTCGGCTGGTTATCGAACAGGCCAAGGATGGCAAGGCTCTGACCGGCACCGTGCTTGAGCAGAAGGTGCGGGCCGCAGACATGATCGGCAGGGTGGTCCGCCTTGATCACTATCCGACCCAATGGCCGTCCACATGGCCGTCGACCACGCCGAGCAACCTGCAGACCAAGCTGCGGGCGGCTTTGGCAACCCAGAAGGAATGGCTGCCGACGCTTGCCATTGGCGAGGAGGAGTTCAATCAAGGCTCGATCAAGGACAGTGGCGAGATCAACCTTGAGCCAACACCGATCAATCCTTTTGCCGTGATCGGCGTGCCTGTTGCTGGCGACATCAGCAAGGTGGTGGATGCCTTGTCCATGCCGGGAGAGGCCGGGCAGGTTGTTCCCGGTGAGGCAACGACTGTTGGCGACGCGGGCGAACTGACGGCCGAATGGCTGGATTTCACCATCGAACGACCCGGCCTTCCGCCGGAAGAAATCCGCCGCACCCTGTTCGACATTGCCGGTCCGGCTTTTCGCGCCAGGGGAGATTATTCGGGGCTGAAGCTCGACGACAAGGATCGCTTCGATCGCTCGATGGCGATGCTGGGCCAGGTGCAGGCGATGATCCTGCCCGCCGCGCCGCCTGCCGAGCAGATTCTCGCCCGTCAGGCCGAGAAAATCGTGGAAAACAAGCCGATCCTCGACGAAATCGCCAAGGATCCCTTCGGCGAAATCCCCGGAAACATCGTGGAACTGCTGGGCAAGATGAAGCCGGTGCCGGTGGTGCTCGACGGTTTCGTCGGTGCCCGTTTTTCGCAAAGCCCGGTGGGTGATGCAGTCTATCTCGACAAGCCGATGATCGTTGCCCTGCACAATGAGTTGGCCCGCGATCGCAACACAGGCGATTTCACGACACAGGCTGCGCTCGATATCGTCTCGAGCGGCGTCGCCGTCGATGCTCTCTCCGGCGTCGAGCCCTTCAAGGCGCGACTGGTTCAGGGTGTCCACGACACGCTGACCGAGGCGCTGGCTTTGGGCGGTGGCGGTCCGGATGTGATCAATGCGGCGATTGCCTTCGAACAGGACCAATACGGGTGGACGCTCATCCGCGATAAGGCCGATCCGCAGCTTGCGAGCCTTGATCCGGATTTTGCAGCACGCCTTGAGGCCGATCTCTCTTCCGGTGCCTTGGTGCTCGTGCCGCCCAAGGCCGAAAAGGGCAGGGAGGTGTGGTGGAAGATCGATCCGCGCACCGGCGAAACACTGGGTTATGGTCCCAAGGGATGGGGCACGTCGCTGGTGGAATATGCCTTCGTGCTGGTGATCAAGACGCTTTTGTCGCAAATCGCCTGCATGGCTTCGACAGCCGCCATCGATGCCGGCATGAATGCCTTCGAGACGGGCAATCCGAACCTTCCGAAGAACTGGAACGAGGTGAAGGAGGGGGCCAAGAAATATGCGAAGACCTGTGTCTCCCAAGCCATGCTGGCGCAGTTGACCGGCATTTCCACGACCTTCCTGATGAATGGTGCCTCCAGTCTCAATAGGGCCATCGAAGGCGGCTTGCGCAGCCGGTACGGCACCGATCCCTATTGGGAGGCACGCAAAGGTGGCGGCCAAGGCCTCGGCGGTGTTGGTCCGCCGCCTCCTGCTGGTGGTGCAGGTGGACCTCCAGCGGGCCCACCGGGTGGTCCTCCGCCGGGCAACGGTGGGAAAGAACCGCCCGGTGGGCCGCCTCCAGGTTCTGGTCCTCCCGAAGAGCCTGCGCCGGGCAGCGGACGCGTCTCCGAAGCCGAGGCTCAAGCTGCACATGAAAGGGCTGTCGACGCGCAGAAGCGGGCCTATGACGCGAAGGCTCGAATGGACGCAAACCCGTCGCCCGAAAACAGACAGGCATATGAAGATGCAATGCGCAACTATGATGCCGCCATGCAAGAGCGCCTGAATGCCTGGTCACGCTCCGGCAGCGATGGCTATCCGCCGCAAATGCCAACGCCCTCCAATGGGATCAGCCCCAAGGCACAAACCGGCATCAACCCGGCTGCAAACGACGGAAAGGGGCAGGAGGCAAAGGCACCCGGCGATCCGGCATCCGGTGCGCGTCCTGACGTCGGCCCGGATATTCCGCGCGGCTTGCCACCCAAGCCGGATGGCTATCAGTATGGGCAGAAGGACATCGACGAATGGACGGCCAGGGCAGCCGAGGCGAACAGGCGTGCGGCGGAGGCTGGTAGCCGCTATGAAGCGAACCCAACGCCCGAGAACCAGGCGGCGTATGAGCAGGCCCTGAATAACCTTGGCAATGCCGAGCAAAATCGCCTCGAAGCCTGGTCGAAGGGCGGAAGAAAAGGCGATCTGTCGAGCGCCCCGCCGCCGAGCCCTGCGCCTTCGAGTTCTGGCAGCAGCGGTGTCGATCCGTTTGGAAAAACCGGTGTGCAAAGCACGCAGCCCGATGGCAAACCGAACCCCGCGGTTCAGCCGACGGCACCGATGCCCGCAACCGGCAATTCTGCATCCGGTGCGGGTCCTGACGTTGGTCCGGATATTCCGCGCGGCTTGCCACCCAAGCCGGACGGCTATCAGTACGGGCAGAAGGACATCGACGAATGGACGGCCAGGGCCGCCGAGGCGAACAGGCGGGCGGCTGAGGCTGGTAGCCGCTACGAAGCGAACCCAACGCCCGAGAACCAGGCGGCGTATGAGCAGGCTTTGAACAACCTGGGCAATGCCGAGCAAAATCGCCTCGAAGCCTGGTCGAAGGGCGGAAGAAAGGGCGATCTGTCGAGCGCCCCGCCGCCGAGCCCTGCGCCTTCGAGTTCTGGCAGCAGTGGTGTCGATCCGTTTGAAAAAACCGGTGTGCAAAGCACGCAGCCCGATGGCAAACCGAACCCTGCGGTCCAGCCGACGCTGCCACTGCCCGCGACCGGCGGGTCGGGTGGTGCGTCCACCGTTGATCCACTCGGCCAGACCGGTGTGCAGACCACGCAGCCCGACGGCCGCCCGAACCCCGCACTGCAGCCAACACTTCCCCTTCCGGCCAGCGGTAGCGGAGAAGTTGGGTCCTCCATGGTCGACCCACTCGGCCAGACAGGCCTGCAGCAAAAGTTGCCGGATGGCCGCCCCAATCCGGCGCTTGCCAACACTGTTCCCGGAACAGCCGGCGGGTTCGGCGGGGCCGGTGCCGGCGCGGGTGATGTCCTGTCTCCAGCGGCCAATTCCGTGCCGCCGGCGGGCTTGCCGCAACCGGCTCCATCAAGCGGAAAGACGAATCCCGGCCTCGGGCTGGGTGCGACGCAGGGCTACAACAATCTGCTTCTCGGTCTCTCCGGTCTTGGTTCGGCCGTCAAGCCTTAGGCCTTGCGTCTTGGGAATACAGTCGGCTTGCCTTCGACAGGTCGCCCACTGACCCGATTGCAGATTTCCTCTGCAATCGGGTCCTAGAGGATTTCAGGCGAAAACGGAGTCGCCTTCAATGCCCTATGTCTTTGTTTTCACGCAATTCCGGACGCAAAACCGCTTCGCACTTTTGCTGGATTTGCTCTAGTGGTTCGGGTGGACTGATGGCTGGAGCAGGCGGTGGACGTGCTCGGATGGTCGACGGGCGAACGCCTGAGGTTTCCAGCGAAAACCTGGCGATCGAAAAGGACTATTTGTCCAGGACTTCCGATGTTTATCTCGATCTGGTCTTTCGTGGCAGGTCGTAGGGACGCAATTCCTGCGGATTATCTCGGAGGTATTGAAGCAGGTGCCGGCGTTTCTCCTGCCCTCGAACACCCTGGCTATCACGCGGTTCCGCCAGGGAGCCGAATATCAGGGGGGCGGCAGACAGGGCGCGATCAAAGATCACTCTCCAACTGCGCTTCAGGGTATGAGGCGAAATCGACAACTCCGATGCCAGATCGCCATCCGACAACCCCTCCAGGGCAAGGTGCAGGATGCGGCGCTCGGAAGGGGAGAACCCGATCTGCGGCGGGACGAATTGAAACAGCATGGTGGCTGGGGAATTCGGAAAGAGCGGCATCGTCTCCGAGCGCTCCATGACCATCGCCACACGCCCCACATCCTGGCCTGGCTCCGGATCGAAGTGGGCAAGGGCGCGCATTCCCGAGCGCAGGAACATTTCAGCAATCGGTGCCGGATCCTCCCGCATCAAACGCAGCAATTTGTACCCTTGGTGGCAGGAAACGAAATGGCCGATAGCCCGCGTCAGAAGCGGCGGGAGCAAGGGTGACTGCGGTGAAAGCGAGTAGGAAAAGCCGAGAATGAACAGATTGAGGCCATCGCCAGCATTGGCTCGGCCAATCTCGGACGGTGTCAGAAACGCGGTTGATCCCGTCAATGCGCGTTGAAGAAGAAGTGCGGGAAAGTTTGCCCGAGGTTCAGCGAGCCAAGAACGCGTGGTTGCTTCGTCGATAAAGGCGGATAGGCCAGTTGCGCCTAACAGCCAGCCGCCATCCGGTTGTTGGAGCTCGATACAGCCGGTTCGGATCGCTTCTGCATCAATCAACCGCGCGAAAGTCGCTGTATTGGAAGCTGCCAGCGCCCCGAAGATGGGATCCGTCGATGCGAGCAATGCTGCAATTGCGGCCGCATCCTGCGGCTTTCCCATGCGGGCGCGTATATTGACCTGCAAAGCGTGATCTGTGCGTTCCAGTCCCAAGGTCGTTTCCTCTTCCGTGAGCCAGGCGCGATGGTGCGCGAGTGCTGTCACTTGCGCGTCCGAATTTTGACAGATGCACATCCGGTTTTTGATATTTGAAACGCCAAAATCAATTTTTACGGAGCGCTTCCGTCGGACTGCAGCCATAGGCGGTGCGAAACGCGGAATAGAAAGCGGACATGCTTTCAAATCCACAATCGGCCGCGACATCCACCACTCGACGCGGCATCGCGGTCGGATCAGAGAGCATGGCATAGGCGCGCGCCAGACGCGCCTCGCGAATGAAGCGCCCGATCGACGAGCCACGTCGGCCGAACAATTGACGCACGGCGCTCGGCGAAATGCACAGCGCCCGCGCAACATGGGTCTCGTTCAGTCCAGGTTCCGTCAAATTCCGTTTGATGAACTGTTGCGCCTGGTGGAACCGCGCGTCCTGCAGGGCCGTTCCTTCGCGGATTTGCTCATGGCCCGGGCGACTCGCCCCGATCGCGAGTGCTGCGAGTTCTGCCAACTGGTCGCCAATTCGGTCTGCAAGTCGAAAATCCGGATCATTCTCAAGTGTCAGCAGCGACTGGGCATAGCAGCGAAACAGTCGGCAGGCGGGATCGTCCATGGTCAGTTTGCGGATATGTCCCAGCGCGTCGGGTCCCACCAGCGCCATGAGTTTGCGGCGCGGCAAGGCCACCGCCAGGACTTCCCCAACCTGCGTCGAATGGGAGATCAGGCGTTCTGCGGTTGAATGCAAAATCGCATCCCCGCCGCGTGCGGTGATGCAGATGCCCCGCTGTTCATAGATCAATTCGGAGCCGGGGGCCGGCATCGATATCATGACGAGATCGAGGCCGTTGCGGTTGTCGGACATGGAAAAGCGGGACAGTCCCTGATCGAAGAGGGTGGCACATGCCTCCGGCAGGGAAATATTGGAAAAGCTTCGCACCCGGTTGGCATCTTCGATGGTCAGGTCCGAGTAGTCATGGCCTATCATGCGGCCATAGGCGTCGCACAGTTCATGGAAGCCCAGTCCCGCCTCTTTGGCGTCCATGGCGGTCTTGGCGCGGAATGGCAGAACCATGCACACATCTCCGGATGTCCGACCATGACGGGCCGCCGAGGCGCCGCCAAAGACCATCCGGAAAGTATAGACAATGCAGATACACTTGCAACGGCGTCAAAGGCGAGGCGGAGGCCGTCACTCTTCCATAAGGAGCAGGCGATACCGTTGCATTTCGTCGTTATTCAGAAGAACGTCATCGGCGCAACGGTTCGACTTCAGCGCCCGCCATCTGCCGTGCCGTCGTTCCAGGAGGGCTTCGACAACGCCGTCGCGGGGATCCTGCTCGCATTCGCCCCAATCGGTGGCAGAAACCGGACCGCCTCCATTACGCATGCGGACCTGGCCGCGAAAGAACGCGTGTTCGCCATCCGACCGCAGCAATTCGACCACGAAGACGATCGGAATGCGATCATTGAGATCGGCATTGGCTTCGCGTACTGCATCAAGGATGGCCCGACGTTCGGCCCCCTTTCCGACATCGTGGACATTGCCGCGTTCGGCGGCGGACAATCGGCCGAATTGCGGCGGATCGGCAAAATCGGCGATATCCTGTGCGGTCCAATAATTTCGGGTTTCGCAGATCTCCGACGGAATGGTCGCGCCGCGGCTGTCGAGGTCGAACCAGCGCTGCGTGTCCTTGTCATAGGTGAACTGGATCTGCATGTCGGCGGCAGCGTTCGGTCGCTCGCAGACCCGCAGATCCGGCCCGAAGCCATGTCCGCCGGGGGGCAGCAGGCGGAACTCGACGACTGCTTCGGGCGATCCGTCGTCTGGATTGCGATATCGATGATAGCCGACAATCTCGAACCCGTATTCCTGTGGCGGTGGTTGTCGCGCGAAAAAGGTTGCAAGCAGTGCTGCAGGGCAGGGGCGTTCGCCCAGTCGATCCTCCACGGGGCCAGGGCGATAGGGTGGCATGCGGGGTTCGCATTCCATTGCAGCCTGCGCGGCGCCACAGCCGACAAGAAGACATACAACTGCAATCATTCCAGCCAATTTCATGACGTATCTCGCAGATGGATTACAGGCACTGGGCGCAAGACACTCAGTGTGATGGACGACGGACAAGCAGAACGACAATCAGACAGAGCAGGGAGGAACCTGCGGCAATCAGGCAGAGAGAAAGCGGATATAGGCCTCGCACGAGACCGGCAGCATAAAGGGGCGCCAACAGGGCAAGCGCGCAAGCGGCGCCACCGAACGCGGCGGCCAGCAAACGACCCGCCGGTTTCACTCCTTGCCGCATGAGCCACGTGTCCAGTGATGCCACCAGCAAGGCGGGACCGAGACCGAGGACATAGGCGGGCGCAAGCGTGGCGAGCAGCAAGGGCAAGGTCCAGGGCGCCGCGCCGGCCAGCCACAACGTGGCAATGCCACCGATTGGTGGTCCGAGGATTGCGAAGATCCAGGCGCTGGATCGCGACGGTCGCAAAGAGATGCCTTTCCATGAGGCCCGGGGCCTTCCAACGGGTTCGGGCATTGGCAAATTCATCTTGCGTGTCAGCCAATACAGACAGGCGTCGCGGAACCGGATTGGCCGATTGCCCAGACCGGGACGAACCGCGAGGTTCTGAACGTCGCACCCCATCCGAATTATCCTCAGCCTCTCCTGGGCAAAAGGCTAGGGCGGCTCAGTGTTCGTCGCAACACCTCTTTTAGGGCACATATGCGGGGTGTCGAACGCGCGCCGCAGCCGATGTCGCAGGCACGTTCGGACGGCAGCGTCTTCGGTTGACGCGTCAGCCCTGTCCCGGTTGCGGTTCTTGCTGGTTCTCGTTCAGTTCATATCGCCGTGGTTGCGTCGAGATGGCTCGTGAGGCGAGTGCGACGGCGCGGCCAAGGCTTACAGCGGGGGAGTGGCCGAGGCTGCGGCCGGAGAGATAGCCGGCATTGAAGACGTCACCCGCACCGATGGTGTCGATGACATCGACCTTCGGAGCGTTGACCCAGCGAAGGCCGCCGCCAACGTCGAGGACCAGTGCTCCGCGGCTGCCGCACTTCACCACGGTCTCGGCGTCCGGCGGCTGCAGGGCATGGATCGCGCGGGCGGCCGCTTCCGGGGTGTCGGCGCCGCTCAGATGCATGGCCTCGGTCTCGTTGAGGAGGACGCAGCGGCTCTTTGAGGCGAGATTTTGGAGAAACGAGCGGGTCTGGGCGCTGAACCCGCCGGTCGGCCAGCCTGGGTCGACGGCAATTGTCGCGCCACGGGCGTTTGCTGCCCGGATCAAGAGATCATAGTCGGCCATCAGACGCTCGGTCTGAAAGGCACCGGAGAGGAGCACTGTGCCTCCGTCGATATCGACCGTGTCCAATTGGCCAATGACGTCGTCGGCGGAAAGGTGCGGCAGATGTCCGCGTGTCGTGAAGAAGGTGCGCTCGCTGTCCGGATGGGTGATGCCGACGGTCAGCGTGGTCCGGGCGGGGCATTTGATCAGTCGGCAGGTCTCCGGCGCAAAGGCCTGTTCCAGTATCGTGCCGAAGGTATCCGACCCGACCGAGCCGATGAATGTGTGCGGATGCCCTAGCGTCTGCAATGCCAGCGCCGTGTTGCCGGCGGATCCGCCGACACGTACCTCGTCCTGATCGACAAAGACCTCCGTGCCGACTTCGGGCCAGGTTGCCGGGCCAATGATGATGTCGATGTTGAGATTGCCGATCACAACGAGGGGCTTCGGGGGAGGCGTCTGCATCGGATAACTCAGTTTCGTGCCGCCTCGATGATGGCCTTGAAGAGGGCGAGATCGGGCGCCGATTCCGCCGGTGGCGTGCGGTTCTCGCCGCCTGCTGTAACGGCAGCGTGAAATGCGCGCAATTCCACGTCGAAGGGATCCTGATGGAATGGTCCGAGCCGCGTCAAGCTGTTTCCGTTTTCCGTCGATGTCTGGATGTCGAGCGTCATGGGCAGGTTGCGGATATACGGGGTCGGGTATTCGAAGGCGATGCGCTTCCAGCGTGTGTTGATTTCGAAGCCCGCCTCGAAGCGCACGACATCGCCGATCATGCATTCATAAAGAGCGGTGAAATGGCCATAGTCGAGAAGGGCCGTAATCTGCGTTCCCCCCTGCTTGATGCTGACCGCACGCACGGCTTTCGGCGGACCGAACAGATCACGCATGGCCGAGAGCGAGTGGGAGGACAGCCCCGTCAGCACGGTATAGGCTGTTCTTAGTTCCGCCGGAGTGTCGGGGCCGAGGACGCTGTCCAGCATCTGCTTGCGCAGTGCTCCGCCCGCCGCCAGCATCTCCTGGGGCAGGTCGTTCTCAGGCGTCACGACGCCGTCGGTCTGGCGGAAATACCAGGGACCCTCGCAGATGACGTCGCGGACACGCACATAGGTGATTTCGTCCAGCGCCGGCAGGTTTGCTTTCGCCTCGAGGAAGGCTGGTGCGAAGCGACGCATATAGCCGACCATCGCCACCTTGCCGGATGCTTCGGCGGTTTCGCTGAGCGATTGAAGGTCGCCGAGTTCCAGGCAGCAGGGTTTTTCAATCAGGACATGCTTGCCGGCTTTCAGCGCTGCGCGTGCGTCGCGCCCGTGAAACTGATCCGGGCTAAGCACCATCACCGCGTCAATGTCGGAGGCGGCGAACATGGCCTCCGCCGTGTCATACACTGTCTCGATGCCCCAGCGGGCACTGATCGCCTTGCTGACGGAAGGAGAGGGATCATAGGCGCCCGCCAGCGTATAGAGGTCGCCGAGCCGCTGCAAAATGGGAAGATGGATGAGCTGCGCGACTTCGCCGAGCCCAAGCAGGCCTAACCTGATCATGATCGAAATTTCCTATTCCTGAAGACGGTTGGGAAGCGGGTCGGACCGCTTTCACCTCGTGAGCCTCAAATAAATACGTAAGAAGGATTTTATCAAGATAAATTTCGGATTCATGGCCCCACTTTTCATGTTTTAGAATTCTCTTTTGATCTCGTTGACGTGTGGATTTCGTTCGAATTGCAAGAAAATTCATCGAAATCAGGGGTATGCAGTCGAAGAAGCGTTTTCGCTCTTTAAACCGTCCGACGGATCGAATATGGTAACAGCCGGTAATTAAAATCTCGGAGATGATGATGAAACTGGCAACGGCACCGGATGCGTGGGGTGTGTGGTATGCGGATGATCCACGACAGACGCCGTGGGAGCGGTACCTGGACGAGGTTCGGGATTCCGGCTTCACCGCCACCGAAACAGGCCCGTGGGGCTATCTGCCGACAGACCCTGCGCGTTTGACCGATGCCCTGTCGGCGCGGGGTCTCAGCATCTGCGGTTCGGCCTTGGTTCACCTTCTGGCGCCGACCGATGCCATGCAGAGTTTGCGCCCGAGACTGGAGCAGACCTGCGGCCTGCTGAAGGCTGTCGGTGCGGAATGGGTGGTGCTGATGGATGACAGCGACCTGCCCCCGCCGGGCAAGGACAGGGCGCTGTCGGCGGAGAACTGGCGGACCATGATTGCCAACGTTACCGAGGCGGCTCGTTATGTCACGGAAGAGCACGGCCTCTCGTTCGTCTTTCATCCTCATGTTGGTTCTGGCGTTGAAACCGAAGCCGAGGTGGTTCGCCTGCTGGATGAGACCCCTGCGGAACTGGTTGGTCTCTGCTTCGATTTTGGCCATCATGCATATACGGGTGCCGATGCCGTGTCGTTCATGAAGCGCTATGCCGATCGGATTCCCTATTACCATTTCAAGAATGTCGATCCGGTTCTCTTGGAGAAGATCCACCGGGAGAACATCGATTTCATCACGGGTTTCCAGTCTGGCGTGATGTGTGAGCTGGACAAGGGTATGGTTGATTTCCGCACGGTTGTGGATTTTCTCAGATCACGCGACTATGGGGGCTATGTGGTGTATGAGCAGGACATGTATCCTTGCCCGCCGGATAAGCCTTTGCCGATCGCCAAGCGCAATCGGGAAGCCTTGAAGGCTCTGGGGCTTTGATCGGCGGGAAGCGGTTGATATGGCGAATTTGAATCAGACCGGGGCAAGCTCCGGTCCGAGTTCGGACGAAGGCGAGGCACGTATTGCAGGCAGCCGTATCGAGGATGCCCGCATTCACAACCGGCGCCTCGTCTTCGAGACGATTTTTCAACGCGGCCCGATCAGCCGGGTCGAGATCGCCTCGATCATCGGGTTGAAACCGCAGACCATTTCGTCGATCACCCGCGAACTGCTCGAGCAGGGCCTGATCGTGGAAGCCGGGCGGTCGTCCGGCATGCGCGGCCAGCCGCAGATCTACCTGGAGCCGAATGCGGAAGCCGGTTTCTCGATCGGCGTCCATCTCGACCAGAATTTTTGTAACATCCTGGTGTTCGACCTGACCCGCAAGGAGCGGGCCCGGCGCATCGCGCGTGTCGATACCAGCGATCCGGCTGCTGCCGTTCGTGAGCTTGCGACGGTATTGCCGAACCTGCTCGCCGAACATGGCCTGCCGGCGCAGCATGTCTGGGGTGTCGGGTTGGTGTTGCCGACCTTCGGATCGGCTGGGGACGAATTCGATTTCTCCATGCGGCACTGGCAGGCGTGGCGGGACTTTCCCTTTGCGGACGAACTTCAGCGGCTGACGGGATTTCCGGTGCTCGTGGAGAATGATGCGACGGCCGCGGCCATTGGTGAACGCATTCACAGGCCGGACACGCAGGAAGCAACCTTCGTATACTACTACATAGGCCACGGCTCCGGCGCCGGCCTGATCATTGACGGTTACCCCTACAAGGGCGTGGGGGGCGCTGCCGGTGAGATCGGTCTGCTTCCTTTTGCCGGCCTCGGTGGATCGCAGACCTGGCCGGAAACGCCGGATGAAACGACGGCGCAGGGCGGGTTGATTTCCATCGGCGGGCTTGGCCTCGCCTGCGGGCTTGGCCTCAATCCGGAGCCGGAGCAAATACTCAATCTGCTTGCCATCAGGGACCACAGATTGATGGACTGGCTCGCCTCGGCTGCGCGGCTGATGCGTGATGTCGTCGCGATCATTGAAGTCATGTATGATCCGGCCTTCATCGCTGTCGGTGGTGCTTTGCCGCAACCGCTGATCGAGCGGTTGGTTGACCGTGCCTATCCGCTTCGCCCGACTCCGGCGGCCCGGCACGATCGTGTCCATCCGCGCCTTGTGACGGCAAGGCTCAGCGAAGATGCCGCCGTCACGGGGGCTGCCATGCTGCCGATCTTCGTCAACACCAGCCACAATTTCCGCCATCTCTATATTCGGCAAAATCTCGCAGACGTGCGGCCGTTCGAGATTTCCAGCGGGGGCGTGTGACGAGACGGACTTCTGCGCGCCTGCGGATTGCGACCGCGCGCAGGTCGGCCTTCATGTCGGCCTGACTGTGACGTCTGGGGAATCTGCGCAGATGTGCCGGGTCAGGCGTCGTCAGACCGGAATACGACCCGATCATCGCGGAAAATCTGGTAGCGGACAACGGACAGCGACAGGGTGGCGCCCTCCGCAATCGACGCCGTCTTCGGGGCTTGTACCTTCCATTGAAGGCCGTTCAAGGACGCGGTCACCTTGATGAACGAGCCATAGTTGACGATGCGGATAATGTTTGCCGCCGCTGCCGTATCGGCTTTGCCCAGAACGATATCTTCCGGTCGTACGGCCAATGTCGCAGGTCCCTCCGGCAAAGGGGCCGGCAGTGAAATGCCGCCGATGTCAACGAAACCGTTCGAAACGGTCACCGGCACCATGTTCATGTCACCGATAAAACCAGCGACGAAGGGGGTCGCCGGCGTGGCGTAGATCTCGCCCGGCGTGCCGACCTGTTCGATGCGCCCCATGCTCATCACCACGATGCGGTCGGCGACGGACAGCGCTTCATCCTGACCGTGGGTGACAAAGACGGTGGTGATGCCGAGGGTCTTCTGGATCTGGCGCACTTCCTCGCGCAACCGGTCGCGGAGATGTTGGTCGAGGCTGGCGAAGGGCTCGTCCATCAGCAGGATCTTCGGCTCCAGAACGACGCAACGGGCAATGGCGACGCGTTGGCGCTGGCCGCCCGAAAGCTGGCTCGGCCGACGGTTGGCATAGTCCTGAAGACCGACAAGGGAGAGCCCTGCTTCCACCTTGCGGCGGATATCCGCCTTGCTGAAGCCGCGCAGCTTGAGGCCGAAGGCAATGTTCTCGAAAACGCTCATATGCTGCCAAAGGGCGTGGCTCTGGAACACCATGGCCGTTGGCCGCTTCTCTGGCGGGTCGAAGGCGACATCGACGCCATCGATCAAGACCTTGCCCGCAGTCGGCGTCTCGAAGCCGCCGATGATCCTCAGCAAGGTTGACTTGCCGGAGCCGGACGGACCGAGAAGGCAGACCAGTTCGCCATCACCGATCTTGAGCGACAGCGGCTCGATGGCGGTCACGATGCTGTAGGTCTTCGTGACGTCGATGAGATCAAGCGTGGACATGGATCATGAGCCTTGAGAGGAAAGAATGAACATCAGCCACCGAGGCCCTTGGCAAAGGCGTCGCCGCCGATCACGCGCCGGGCCAGAAGGATGGCGACCAGCGAGGGAACCCATAACATCACAGAGAGCACTGCGCCGTATTGCACGACGAGTTGGTTGTTGATCATCGACATCATCAGCAGCGGCATGGTGCGGATGCGCGGCGCGCCAACCAGCCAGGCGCCTTCTGTTTCGTAGAAGGTCCAGACGAAGGTCATCAGAAGGGCGGCTGCGATCGTCGGAAACGCCTGGGGAAGCGTGATGTGCCAGAAGACACGCAAGGGCGAAGCACCGACATCCCGCGCGGCTTCCTCCGTTTCGCGCGGTATGGCGCGGAAGGCGGCGCTCGGCAGCCAGATCATCAGCAGCAGGGTGTTGAGAAACTGGATGATGACGACGCCCTGGAAGGTACCGACCAGGTCGAGGGTCAGGAATAAGACGGCGATCGAGACGATGAGCGCGAAACGCGGAAACGCATTGGCCATCAGGAAGGACATCATGAAGGCCGACTTGCCGGGGAAGTCCATGCGCGCAAAGGCGTAGGCAGCGGGCAGGCAGATCACCGCAGACAGCACTGTCACCGTCGTCGATAGCTGGATCGAGGTGACAAAGGCCTGCCAGACCTCCGGACGGGACACAAGCTGCTCCCAGAACCGCAATCCCCATCGTGTCGGAAGCACCGAGGGGTAGAACCATTGCTCGGCGAATGCCCAGAGGAAGACGGTTGCGACCGGCAGCACGATAAAGAAGACGAGAAAGATCAGAATCAACGGTCCGAAGACGTCATTGCGCCGGTTCGTGAACATATCAGCGCTCCTCTTTGCGCGCGGCCAGCGAGCGTATGTAGACCAGACCGGCGAGCGAGCAGATCAGAAAAGTGATCGTCGCCTGAGTTGCCGCCTGCAGGGGATCTCGGACCGAAACGAAGGTGCGCAGCATGAACGGGCCCATCATTTCCGGGTTGGTCGGTCCGAGCATGAAAGGCATCAGGACCTGGCCGAAGAAGCCCAGGAAATTGAGGGCCGAGACGATCAGGATCGAATGGCTGATCTGAGGCAGGATAATCGAGCGGAAGAGCCGCAGCCTGCTCGCGCCGACATCCTTGGCCGCCTCAATCGAGGCATCCGAAATCGTTGACAGTCCGGAAATCAGGATCAGCAGCGTCATCGGCATGCCGTCCCAGATCAGCCCGATCACCGGCCCCCAGGGGGTCGTGATCGGGGAGGCATAGTGGGTGAAGCCGATAGAGGCGAGCAGGCTCTGCAGCCATCCATTCGGCCCGAGATAGCGGATGAGCGCGTAGCAGATAATGATGCCGGGCACGAACATCGGAAAGAGTGCGAGGCCCTGGATCAAAGCTGCGAGCCAGCCCTTGGTGAAGCGCATGTAAAGAGCGATCGGCAGGTTCACGGCGATGATCAAGACCAGAGCCGCAACTGTCGTCCACAGCGTGCGAAACAGGTTTGCAAGGCTGTAGGGGTCGGTGAAGAAAAAGACATAACTCGAGAAGTCCAGTCCCACCCCACCTTCGGGACGCTGGTGAAAGAGCGTCCCGAAAATAGCAAGGGCGGCGGGATAGAACAGAAAGATGACGATCGCCATCACGGGAATGGCGATGAAGCCGTAACCCAGCCAGTCGATCTTGTCCGTCTTGTTCGTCCCGGCCATGACCAGTCCTTATCGCGCAATGTCGGAGGCGACGTTGCGATACCAGCCTTCGAAAAGCTTTGGCTCCCAGGTGCCGGGGAAGACCGGGATGGACTTTGGAGCCACCTTCGAGAACTTCTCCTGGAGTTCCTTGGACAGGTTTTCCCAGCCGATGGAGGGGAAGCCGCCAAGATCGGTGACGACCTTTTCCTGGACTTCGGCCGAAATGATGTAATCGCAGAGCTTGATCGCAGTGTCCTTGTTCAGGGCGACGCTCGGCACGACGACGCCGGAGAAGCCGCCGGTGAAGGCCAGATCCTGCAATTGCGCAACGGCGGTCGTTTCCGGAACCACGCCCTGGCTCATCGCCTGCAACGCCATGTCCGACCACGCAACCGTCATCGAAATCGCGCCGGAAGCGAGAAGCTGGATGGAAGCGGTGTTCCCGGATGTGTATTCGCCACCGTTGAACAAGGCCGGCTTGATCTCCTGGAGGAGCGGCCAGAGCTTCTCGAACATCGGGTTGGCGTATTCATCCGTGTAGTTTTCCGGGAGGAAGAGTTCCGGCTTCTTGCCGGTGACTTCCTGCAGGGCGCGTTCCACGAAGCAGGCACCGGAATCGCCGAGGTCGGGGCGAGCATAGGCGAATTTGCCGGGATTGGCCTTGATCCACTCGATAAGCGCCGGGAAGGAGGTGGGCACGTCCTTCACCAGGTCTGCATTGTACATCAGCACGACCTGCGAACCGCGATAGGGCAGCAGGAAGGGCGACTGCATGGTGACCGGATTGACCTTGGCATAATTGGACAGGCCAGCGGTTTCGAAGTTTACCCAAAGACCGGCTTCGATGGATCCGGCCGGATAGAAGGGGGAGGTTGCCTCAAGCAGGTCGACCTGAGGATCCTTCTTGGCCTGGAACGCGGCCATGGCGCGATCGGCCAGAGCGTTGACGCCGGAGCCGCCGCCGCCTGGCACCAGGTTCAGCGTTACGCCGCTGTTGGCGGCCTCGAAGCCGGGCTTGATGACGTTCGTCCAGAAGTCAATGATATTGGTGTCCGAGTTGAAGAAGATATCGAGGACACCCTCGGCAGCCTCTGCGACGGTCACCTTGAAGCCGCCGGCGGCAGCGATGGCGACGCCCGCTGCGGAAAATTTCAGGAAGTCGCGTCTGTCCATGCTGGTCGGTAAAGTCATGAAAATCCTCCTTTTGTACCGGCCATCTGCAGTTTTTCTTGCAGCATGGCCTCGTTCCCACACTCCAGGGAATGTGACGTTACCGCCTTTTCCCCCGTTCCCTTTTAAATACTTATTGTGAATTATATTGGAGCTGTCAAGCAGGCCATCTGTTCGTGGCGGATGCCGCAAAAGGGTGATGTGGTGGGGTGCCGGCTTTGAGAAGATGCGGCGATATCGCAGGGCAGGAGGTCGGATTTCACGCTACACGCAGTTCTGAAAGCTTGCTTTCTCTGGCATTAAACGTATGAATAAAAACAGACTTTTCGAAATATCCTGCTTTCATCTTCTGCGGTGGGAAGCACAAGGATGGCATGGTCGGCCGCGTGGGAGAGCTTGCACCACGGCGAGCGACGTGTTTAATCATCGAAAGGGATTAAATAATCCGGCGCTATGCCGGCCCACGGAGACATCTTGATGAAATCCTATCGCGATCGCCAGCGCAACCTTGAGCAGCTTTCCCGCCACATGGAGGTCTGGGCCGACGAATTGGGGGCCTTCGAAACTCGCGCCTTTCAGCCGCTGGGGCCTATAAGAGAAGTCTCCCCCGCGGGTGGCGAGGCTGTGGTTGCGACCGGCGATGGTTGGGCGGATCGGTTTGGTGTGCATCGTTTCCTTCTCGATGGGCCGGTTACCTTGCCCGAGGGGCCGGGTGTGGAGCTGCGCCTCGATTTCGGGGGTGAAACGCTCATCCGCCTGCTGGATGGTGAGGGGCGGGTGATCGACAGCTTTGCCGGGAACGAGCGCCACAAGCGTTTCGACGCCCCCCGGGGTGTGGCCTTTACGATTGAAGCGCAGTCTGTCGCGCGCGGTCTGTTCGGTGTGCCAAACCGTCTGCCGGTGCTCCGGGAGGCGGCGGTGCATTTCTTCCATCCAGAGGTGAGGGCATTGCGGCGCCGGATCGAGGTGTTGCGCAATACAGCCGATACCGTACGCGACAAGGCACTGGCGCGCGCCCTTTTCGAAGCGGGGGAGATTGCGCTTGCGGGCTTGCGGCTGCCGACCGCCACATCAGAGGTCGGTCCGCGTCTCGCCAGCCGTAACTGGACGCTCGACATCTGGGAAAGGAGCTTTGAGCCGACGGATCAGCCGGCCCCCGTCGGTGAGGCGGCTCTGGCGACGGTGGTCGCCGCAACCGTCAAGCTCGATGCTTTGCTGGCGGATCTGCGTCGCGCCTATCCCAAGCAGGGCAAGGTGCTTGCCACCGGTCATGCCCATATCGACTATGCCTGGCTTTGGCCTCAACCGGAGACCGTGCGCAAGATCAATCGCACCTTCGCCAGCGTCAATTCGCTGATGGAGAAGCACCCGGATTTCCGCTTCCTTCAATCCTCGGCGCTATATTATCGTCATATCGAGGAAGAGGACCCTGCGCTCTTCGAGCAGGTCCGCGCCCGGATCGCCGAAGGGCGGTGGGAGGTGATCGGCGGCATGTGGGTGGAGTGTGACACCAACATGCCTTCCGCCGAGGCTTTCCTGCGGCAGTTCATCCACGGGCGGCGGTATTTTCGCGACAGGTTTTCGATCGAAAGCAAGGTAGCGTGGTTGCCCGACACCTTCGGCTTCACGGCGGCCATGCCGCAGATCATGCTCCATGCCGGTGTCGACAAGATGGTGACCATCAAGGTCTCCTGGAACGAGACCAACAAGCTGGATGACAGCCTGTTCCATTGGCAGGGCAATGACGGTTCGCGTGTTCTGGTCCACACGTTCGATGCCTATGACAATGACGGCTACAACATGCTGATGACGCCTGCAGCCCTTCAGGAGGTCTGGGACAAACATTCCGCCAAGGACATGACGGATGCGGTGATCGCCTCCTATGGATGGGGGGATGGCGGCGGCGGCCCTGATCCCGACCAGATCGAGAGCATCCCGATCATCAATTCGATGCCGGCCATCCCACACATCGAGCACGCGGCCATCGAGCCTTATATCGAAATGCTTGCCGAGCAGGCGAAGTCGCTGGCCGTGCCGGTCTGGGCCGGCGAATTGTACCTTGAATATCATCGTGCGACTTTGACGACCCAGGGGCGCACGAAGCAGCTCAACCGTCTTGCCGAATATGGTCTGGTTGCTGCAGAGGCCGCAAGCGTGATCGACCGGCTCGACGGGGGAGATGCGGCCATGCCGGATCTGTCGGCGGACTGGCAAATGATGTTGCGGAACCAGTTCCATGACATCCTGCCCGGTTCGTCCATCCGGGAGGTCTATGAGCAGACTGAACCGGAACTGGAGGCGGTTGTCGCCCGTGCCGCAGCGGTGGTGACGGATCGCCTTTCGGCGATGGCGGCGCGACGCTCTGGAGCGGATGAAGGCCTGCTTGTCGCCAATCTCTCCGGGTCTTCAAAGTCGGGATTCCAGATCGCAAGCGCCGATACGCTTCCGGCATCGCTGGCACCCCAGGCAACGGAGGACGGGTTCGTTGCCGCGATAGACCAGTCGCTGTCGCCGCTTTCCCTTGGTTTCGTCTCGAAGCCTTCCGCGCGCACGGCCAAAGCCAGTGTCGAGGGCGATTGTTTCCGACTGGAAAATGACTTCGTCACCGTCCGGCTCGACGCACATGGGCGCATCGAAAGCCTTTTCGACAAGGCGTCCGGACGTGAACTCATGGCGGGGCCGGGCAATCGGCTTCTGCTCTACCGGAACGACCTGCCGCGCAACTTCGATGCCTGGGACATCGAGCCGGGTTTTGAACTCGGGGAAGAAGAATGGTTGTCGCTGGATGGCATGACCATCAGCGCTGATGGTCCTCATCTGGCCGAGATCAAGATCACCCGGAGTCATTCGGCCAGCCGTATCGTCCAGCGCCTGCGTCTCTGGTCCAACGCGCCGCGGCTCGAGATCGTCACGGATCTCGACTGGCACGACCGGCGCACCTATTTGCGGACTGCATTCCCGGTGACAGTTCATGCCGACGAAGCCGTGTATGATCAGGCTGTCGGTGTCACTCGCAGACCGACCCACGCCAACACGAGTTGGCAACGGGCGCAGTTCGAGGGAAGTGCCCATCGATTTGTTTCAATGTCCGAAACGGATTGGGGGGCGGCGCTGCTTTCCGCCGACAAGTATGGGTTCTCGGCACGCAACAATGTGTTGACGCTGAGCCTCGTGCGCGGACCAACCTATCCCGACATGCTCGCCGACGAGGGGCATCACCGCTTCACCTATGCCATCATGCCCCATGATGGCCGGTGGTGGAGCGAAACCGTGCAGGCGCAGGCGGATCTGGTGGCAGACCCACTGCGCTTCGTGCCTGCGAGCAGCGATGGTCCATACGAAATCCGCCCCGTGACCTTTGCCGGCCAGCAGGCCCGGTTCCACGCGCTGAAACCGTCTGACGAGGGCGAGAATTATGTTCTCAGACTTTCCGAGGCCGCTGGACGGCGCGGGCCTTTCCGGCTTGAGGCTCCCGGCACGCCGATCGCCGTCGATGCAATGGAAGAACCTCTGGAAAATGGTCGCCCGGCGATCGAACGTCCGTTTGGCCTCTCCAGCTTCCGCTTCGGTTGACGGAGGTCAGGTCCGACAGGAGCGCTCGAAGGCGCATTCGTGAGGCTCTTCGCCACAACGAGCCTGGATCGCCCGCGTTGATGGGGCGGTCCAGACAATATGGAAATACCTGAATATGGCAAACCATTACTATGATCTTCGCTCCGAGGGTGAGGGCTGAGTTAGTATAGCTGTTGGCCTCGCCCGGTGCTCGTCCAGAGCAGACAAGCGTCCTGAACAATCAATCTTGCCCGATGGGTCACTGGCTGGATCTGAAGTCGATCACTTCAGTCGGATCGCTTCCGCGCGCGCGAACGCCGTTTTGTTCAGTCTGGAAATCGCCCCCGGAAACTACGGCAGAAACCTAAGTAATCAGATGCCCCTCAAGACTATCATCCAGGTCTCGTTGGAGGTTGTCATGCCGGAATTGGCTCGCTTTCCAGACTTTGGTGCCGAACGGGGTGGCTGCCCGCCAGCGATCCGACTGGCTGGTCATCCGTCCCGGGCTCTCCTCCTCCAGATCATCTGCGCACCGCGTCCGCTTGGCATTGTTCGTGCTGCCGTGGGGCGTCTGCAGCCTTTTCTTTCAAAAATGGAGGGAAGTCTTTCTCAGTGATGGCGCGGCCCGATAGGGAAAAGTCGGGGGGATTCCGCGTGCAAAGAACGAACGCCGCAAGAATAAGTGGTGTCGATGCATAACAAATATCCAAGCAAGTGCAGGTCAGCCGACAGCTTGACGGTCTGATACTGCGCGTAACAAAAAGGGGAATATCAATGAAAAGATCCTTCGTCACGGCGCTCGGTACGTCCATGCTTGTCTTGATGGCAGGTGTTGCGAATGCCGCCACCATCGCGCCGCCAGCCAATCTGACAACCAGTGGCAAGCTGACCTTCTGCGCAGAATTCGGCAATCCGCCGCTCGGCTTCTACGATGACCAGCAAAAGCTGACGGGCTTCGAAATCGAACTGGGTAGTGAACTCGCCAAGCGGATGGGGCTTGAAGCCTCCTGGAAGGAAGTTGCCTTCAGCGCCATCATTCCCGCCCTTATGGCGAAACAGTGCGACGCTATCCTGTCGCAGCTCTTCGACAAGCCGGAGCGCCGGGAAGTCGTCGATTTCATCAACTACATGTATTCCAGCCAGTCGCTGCTGGTTTCCAAGGGCAATCCCAAGAACGTCAAGGGACTGGCTGATCTTTCGGGTCTGAAGGTGGCCGTCGGGAACGGCACCACGATCCAGAGCCTGCTCGATGAACAGAACAAGCAGTTCAAGGATGCCGGCAAGCCTGAAATCAACGTCGTCGTTTTCCCGAAGGATGCGGATGCCCGGCAGGCACTGCAGATCGGACAGGTCGACGTCTACGGCACGACACTGGAGACGGCCGCCTTCTTCTTCCATACGGCCGGACAGGTCTTTGATGTGGCGGGCGAGCCCTTCAACAAGATCAAAACCGGCATGGCGTTCCGCAAGGGTGAGGCCGACACTCTCGACCCGATCCAGAAGGCGTTCTCCTCGATGAAGGAGGACGGCAGCTACGTCAAACTGCTCGAGAAATGGGAGCTGGGTGGCGACGTGATCGAATAGGACGTTGCCATGAATTTCGACCTGAGCATCTTCTGGGAATATCTCCTGAGGCCGAGTTCGGTTTATCTGCACGGTCTCTGGTTGACCTTGAGCGTCAGCGTCATTGCTCAGGCTTTCGGCACGGCGCTGGGCTTGTTCATCGCACTGGCGCAGATTTCCAAGTTCAGCGCGCTGCGCGTGCCCGCACGAGTTTTCGTGTGGGCATTCCGCGGCACGCCTTTGCTGGTCCAGATCGTCTTCATCTATACGGGCCTTGCTGCCGCAAACCTGTTTCGCTTCGAAGATATCGATCTCGGCCTGTTCATCCTGCCTGGAAACATCCAGGCAGGCATTCTTGCCCTGACCCTCAATGAAGCGGCCTATATGGCTGAGATCATCCGTGCCGGTATCGGATCGGTGGGGGTCGGTCAGACCGAAGCGTCGAAGTCGCTCGGGATGACCTATCCGCTCTACATGCGTCGCATCATCCTGCCTCAGGCGGCGCGGGTGGTCATTCCCCCGCTCGGAAACGAGTTCAATGCCATGCTGAAGAACACGACTCTTCTCAGCGTCATCGGGGTGCCTGAACTTCTTCTTGCGACACAGATGGTCACTTCGGTCACCTTCCGGGTGTTCGAGCTGTATCTGGTCGTCGCCTGCTACTTCCTGACCCTGACCACGCTTTGGGGTTTCGTCCAGCAACGCATCGAGCGCAGGTTCGGTGATCCAGCGGCGCGGGTTGTGGCCCAGCAGTCACCATCCATCTTCCGCAAGATGTTCGGACTTGGCGAGGGAAGGGAAACACGATGACGGATCAGGTTACCAATAAACAGGCGCCTATCGTGCGGGTCAGCGGTGTCGAGAAACGCTTCGGGGACCTTCAGGTGCTGAAAGGCATCGATCTCGATGTCTACAAAGGTGAGGTCATCGTGATCGTGGGCTCGTCCGGGTCGGGCAAAACCACGTTCATTCGCTGCATAAACCATCTGGAGAAGATCCAGGGCGGCCGCATCGAGGTGAATGGTCATCTGATCGGATATCGCGAACGCAATGGCCGGTTGGTGGAGGACGCCGAGAGCAACATCGCGCGTCAACGCTGTGAAATCGGCATGGTTTTTCAGCTCTTTCACCTGTTTCCGCACCTGACGGCGCTGGAGAATATCATCGAAGCGCCGGTTCATGTTCGTAAGGTGCCGCGGACCGAAGCGATCGAGACAGCGCGTACCCTGCTCGCCCGCGTGGGTCTTGCCGACAAGGCAAATGCCTATCCCGCGCAGTTGTCCGGTGGCCAGCAGCAACGTGTTGCCATTGCGCGGGCGCTCGCAATGCGCCCGTCGGTCATGCTGTTCGACGAGCCGACGAGCGCACTCGATCCGGAGATGATCGGCGAAGTTCTCGATGTGATGAAGGAACTGGCCCGGGAAGGCATGACGATGATTGTCGTCAGCCATGAGATGGGGTTTGCGAGGGAGGTCGCAAACCGTGTGATCATGATGCACGAAGGACGCATCATCGAAGACGCGCCGCCGGAGACGTTCTTCACCGCGCCAAAGCATGAGCGGACGGCGGCCTTCCTGTCGCGCGTCATCGGCAAAAGAGACCATTGAGGGCGCTGCGGTCGTTCTTGGTCTGCAGTGTCCGGGGCTTTACCCCGGGCGCTGCGGCCGGGACGGCTGGCCCATCATGAAACGACAGACGCGCTTGGGCGCCGGACCGGAACGCGGTCGGCCTCAAGGGCAATAAGGATATCATCATGAGAGATTTACAACTTCCCGGCCGATCTCCCGCCATGGCGATGAACGGCATGGCTGCCACACACAACCCGCATGCCACGCGCGTTGCCATCGAGGTCCTGCGCAGTGGCGGGGCTGCGATCGACGCTGCCGTTGCCGCTGCTGCGGTGCTCGCCGTGGTGGAGCCGCAGCAGACCGGGATCGGTGGGGACTGCTTCGTCCTCATGGCCAAGAACGGGACGGGCGACATAATCGGCTACAACGGTTCCGGTCGAACGCCGCGCGGCCTGCCGACGACGGGACTTGCTCCCGAAGGGGCGACACAGATCGAGGATTGCAGCCCGCATTCCGTGACCATCCCTGGTGCCATCGATGCCTGGACCCGGCTCGTGGCCGATCACGGCCGCAAGGAGATCGGCGAACTCCTTCAGCCTGCCATTGATTTTGCCCGCAATGGGTTCCCCGTTCATCCGCGGGTTGCCCATGACTGGGTCGAGGATGCGCCCCGGCTTCGGCGCGATCCCAATGCCGCCCGCATCTTTCTGCCGAATGATCGTCCACTGCGGGCCGGCGAGGTTTTCCGCAATCCGGGTCTCGCCGATGCGCTGAGCCTGATTGCGAAAAATGGGCGTGACGGGTTCTACAAGGGCCCGGTGGCCAAGGAGATCGTGAATTACCTGAGAGGCCTCGGTGGCTACCACACTCTGGAGGATTTCGAGACGGCGGAAGGCGAGTATGTCACGCCCGTGCGCACGACCTATCGGGACATGGAGGTTTGCCAGATTCCTCCGAACAACCAAGGTATCACGGCACTGTTGATGCTGAATATCCTGGAAGGTTTCGATCTTTCCGCGATGGAGCCTATGAGTGCCGAGCGGCTGCATCTCGAAGTCGAGGCGGGGCGGCTGGCTTACCGGGACCGTGACGCCTTCGTCTGCGACACGCGGCATGCCGCGTATCCCTTCGACGAGATTTTGTCGAAGGACTATGCAGCGCGGCTGCGTGCCGAGATTAGCCCCGACCGTTTTGCGACGCATCTGCCTCCGCCACTGATGCGCAAATCGGACACCGTTTATCTCACCGTCGTCGACAAGGATCGAAACTGCGTGAGCTTCATCAATTCAGTCTATTGGGGATTTGGCTCAACCAGGGTTGCTCCGACCTTCGGGATCACGCTGCAAAACCGGGGCATGGGCTTCTCGCTCGATCCCAGCCATCCGAATGCCGTTGGTCCCGGCAAGCGCCCCTTGCACACCATCATGCCGGGCATGGCCCTGAAAAACGGACGGCCCTGGCTCGTCTACGGCGTCATGGGTGGCGACTACCAACCGTTTGGCCACACGCATGTGCTGACCGGGGTTGCCGATTTCGGTCTCGATCCGCAGGCGGCGATCGACCAGGCGCGCATCTTCCACACAATGGGGGAGACAGTGGTCGAGCGCGGCATTCCCAAAGACACTGTCGAGCAGTTGCGACAGATGGGGCACACGATCGTGGAGGCGCCGGAGCCTCACGGCGGTGGGCAGATGATCATGATCGACTGGGACCAAGGCGTTTTGATCGGCGGGTCTGACAGTCGCATGGATGGTTGTGCCCTGGGCTACTAAGGCCGCGATCCGCAAAGCGAGGTTATGGCGCGGCCATCCGGGCCATCGCATCTCCAACATTGTTCCTGGCGGTGGCTCAGAGGGTTCGCCAGGAGCAGCGCATCCGGGCGGACCGGCATGTTCAGCAGAACGGGGATGAACACACACCCGTGCAGGTATCCGTTCCCATCTGTCGTAGCGTGCGCGGTCTTTTCGATCCGCCTCCGTGGTTATTCCGTGTCACAGAAGCGCCTGCTCATGGCGCAGCTGTTATCATACTATCTCATTTTAATTACAAACTTCCGGTTCCTTGTGTCTTCAATTGACGGAAGCCGCACCAGAATTCCTCAATTGCGGCGAATTTGAACTATGTCTTCGCATTCATCCTTCCGTTTCGCGGCGTATTTATTGATAGATTTGTGATTGACAATTGTGTGTGTTGCATATGAAATGTTTTTCGACAGCTCGGACGTGAGGCAAGCATCCTGGATGTGGCAATTGCTGCATTTGCCGGCCGACATGGGGCGTCTTGACGGATTTCAGTTTTCGAACGGTCGAGGGAATGATGCCCAAAACGACTCCCCCGCATTGGTGGACTGCCACCGAAACAATGGCTGAGCTGCGCAGCCGCCGCATTGGTGCCGTAGAATTGCTGGCTCACATGGCTGGGCGGTTCGAGGCACTTGGGCCGAAGGTCAACGCCGTAGTCGAGGCACAGCTCGAGCTTGCGCAAGTGACGGCAAAGGCCGTGGACAACGGAGCCATTACCGGTCCGTTTGCCGGTCTTCCGATGACCATCAAGGATACGTTCGAAGTGGACGGCTTCGGCTGCACGGCGGGCATTCCGGAGCTGAAGGACTATCGATCGGCTCGGGATGCCGATGCGGTCGCGCGGCTGCGCGCTGCCGGTGCGGTTATGTGGGGCAAAACCAATGTCCCGCTCGCTGCGGCCGACCACCAGAGCTACAATCCGATCTACGGTGTCACGAACAATCCTTGGGACCTCGGTCGCACGCCAGGGGGATCTTCAGGTGGCTCGGCCGCCTCGTTGGCCGCCGGATTCACCGGTCTGGAGCTGGGCAGCGACATTGGCGGCTCCATTCGCGTTCCCTCGCATTTCTGTGGCGTCTGGGGCCATAAGCCGAGCTACGGGGTCGTGTCGCAGCGGGGCCAGATCCCGCCCAATCCCGGCGCGCTCGTTCAGTCGCCACTGTCGGTTTGCGGTCCGCTGGCCCGAAGCTCCGCCGACCTCCTCGCCGCGATGGATGTTTTGGCCGGTGCGGCACCTGGCGAAGCCTGGACGTTGAACCTTCCGCAGGCTCGCGCCACTTCGCTTCGCGATTTCCGGGTGGCCATCTGGTGCGGGAGCTTCCCGGTCGACCCAGACTATCATCAGGCCATTTCAGCCTTCGGTCGCGCGCTTGCGCAGGAGGGCGTCAACGTCGTCGAGCTTGTCGAGGCCCCGAACCCGCTGCCGGGGGACGAAGATCTCTACATCTCCCTTCTGTTTGCGGTGATTGGCGGCGAACTGGGTGGCGCCGATCTTTCGGATTATGACACGGCAGCTGCGACCTATCCGGCCGACAGCGTTGCCGGGCGTGCTGCCCGTGGCGTTCGATCCAGCACGTCGGAATATTTCGCGTTGCGTGAGCGGCAGGCACACCATATCGCCAAGTGGAACAGCTGGTTCGAAAGCTTCGACATTCTCATTTGCCCCGTGGCAATGACGACAGCGTTTCCCCATCAGAACCAGGATGGCGATGGTCCGATCCCGAGCATGGCACGGGTTCTCCGCGTCGGCGATCGGGACGTCCCTTATCTCGAAAACCTGCTCTGGCCGGGTCTTGCGACGCTGGCGCATCTGCCGGTCACGGTGCGGCCTCTTCCCTTCAAGGTGGGCTCAATGCCTGCCGGTGTTCAGTTCATCGGACCGTCCTACGGGGACCGAACGACGTTGGCGTTCTCCGCCCTTTGTGACGAGATCTTCGGCGGCTACACGCTGCCGCCCGGTTTCGAGTAGGCCGGCCTTCCTCGATTTTCGAGAAGGCAGGCGCGCTCGGATCAACTGCATCTCATAAACTAAAAAGGGGAATTCGCATGAGTGCCAAGAGACTTTTGACACTGGTGGGCCTAACAGCCCTCACGGTGGTTCCGGCCTCGGCCTTCGCTGCCGGCAAGCCGCAATCGGATGATCCTGTCCGGCTCGCGGTCTTTAACATTCCGGATGCCGACTTCATAACCAATGTTCTTGGGCAGGTGTTGTCCAAGGCCGGTTACCAAGTGGAATACGTGAAGACGGACTACAGCGCGCACTTCACGGCGCTTGAGTTCGGCGACATCGATGCGTCACCGGCCGCGTGGAGCTCCGTGAAGGAACAGATCGACAAGGCGCTGGCCTCCGGCGAGGTCGAAAAGCTCGGTGAGGTGGGCGTGCGCGTCAAGGAAGGGCTTTGGTATCCCAGCTATGTGGCTGACCTCTGCCCGGGCTTGCCGAACTGGGAAGCCTTGACCAAGCCTGATTGCGTCAAGGCTCTTTCCACACCGGAGACCGCAGGCAAGATCAATTTTCTCGGGGTACCCGCAGATATCATCGGACCGGTCGAAACGGCCCAGGCGCTCAAGCTCGATATCCATGTCACTCCGCCGGGTTCGCTCGGCACGATGATCGCGACCATGCAGGGCGACATCCAGAAGAAGGTGCCGGTGATCGGCTACGGCTTTGTTCCTCATTGGCTTTACGGAAGCGATACGGGCTCGTTCATCGAACTGCCGGCCTTCGAGCAGGCGTGTTACGATGATCCAGCCTGGGGTTCAAATCCGGACGCCACCCGCGATTGTGCGCCGCCCGAGGGCTCTGTCTTCAAGCTGGTGAACAAAGGCTTCGAGACGAAGGAACCCTACGCGACCGAAATCATGAAGAAGCTGTCGCTCAACACCGACGAGGTGGCGGCGGCCATCAAGCTTCAAGAAGTCGATGGCCAGGCCGCCGATGCTGTCGCGTCCGATTGGGTGGCGAAGAACGAGTCCGTCTGGGCGGGCTGGATCAACTGATCTTGAATCTTGCGCTACAGGTTTCCTTCTCTCTGGGGGACACTTCACCTTGTCTGGTACATCGCGAAGCGTAATTTCGTGATGCGCGACTGCGGAGGGAGCCGGCAACCCCTCCGCAACGACTTTCCTGTCGCCGATTCCGCGCGAAGCTTGTGCCCGACGAGGCCAATCCATTCGCTTTCCATTGAAGCGGCGTGAAGATTGTGCTTTCGCTGTCACGCCGTGAAAATTCGGAACGGGACGGGATGAAGCAAAGTCAGCCTCTGGTGGGGAAAGAGACGATCGCGGATCGGGTGTACAACTCCATCCGCAAGGATCTTATGGAATGTCGTTGGCCTGCGGGCTACACGCTGAAGATCAGAAATCTGGCGGCGGAGTTCGGCGTGAGCCCCATGCCGGTGCGTCTGGCTCTCAAGCGATTGGGGGATGAAGGTGCGTTGACCGTCGAAGAGAACCGGTCTGCACGCGTTCCGATCATCTCGCAGCGACGCTTCTCCGAATTCTTCGAAATCACGGTTCGGCTCGAGACGCTTGCGCTGGAAAAGGCTTTCAAGAGCATCACCGCGCCGCAGCTGGACAAGTTGATCTCCGAGGCCGAGGACATCCAGCGCGCAATTGATGAAGGGCAGACGACCGGTTACGCCCAGCGCTTCAATGCGATCCTGATGGAGCTCTACCGGATTGGAGGTTCGAGCGCGCTCATCGAGATGATCGAATATGTCTGGGTTAATGTCGCTCCACCCTCCAACGCCATTTTCGAAGCGCCGATCTTTGTCGGCAAGATCCACGCCCATCTCCTTGCAGTTCTTCTTGCACTCCGAGCCAGGGATCTGCAGTCGGCCGAAGACGCCCTTGTCGCGGCCTTGAGTTACGCGGAACGGGCGATGAACCTCCTGATGGACATGGACCGGACACCTGCTCCGACAAGGGGGCGAAGGCGCAAGTCACAGCGCGCCGACGATGACAACGAGGTGTCGGTCCAGGAATAAGGCCCTGCTCGCCCTGTTTCCTCCAGTGCATCCGATGGGCCTGGGCTATGCCTGATGTCTCTGCCGCTTACGCCTGTAAGGTCTGCAGGCCTTTCAGCGTTGCTGTCAGCATATCGGCAAGAGCGTCGATCAGGTTTGCATGCATGTCCGTGGGGGAATGCATGATGACGATGACGTTTGCCTGCAGGGCTTCGAGGATGACCATCATCAGCATGGGGATCCGCTCTTCGCGTAGGTCGGGGGCGACCCAGCGCAGGTAGGGCTCCAGCGCCCGGGCGTTCGTGGCGGTATCTTCCATGTCCAGCTGGCGCAGCTCCGGACTCGATCTCAGACTGTCCCAGATCGTTGCCGATGCCGGCGTGCGCAGCAGATGGTCGAGCACGGTGCGCACCAGGCTGTCGGCTGTGTAAGCGCGCCGGTCGATCGGCATCGAGGGATCGACGACCTTTTCGAGTTCTCTGCCCAGCACGGCCCGCACGTCATCCAGGTGGCGGATGGCCATCGCGCGCACGATGCTGCTGCTCGACGGAAAGTAGTGGTAGAGCGATGCGATCGGAAGCCTTGCGCGTCGGGCGAGTTCGCGCATCTTCAATCCTTCGATACCCGTTTCGACAACGAGCGCTTCTGCTGCCGCCAGGATCTGCTCCACACGTTCACGGCTGCGGTTTTGCAGCCCCGCGCTCCGCATGTTCAGGCGGTCTTCGCTCGCTATCTCCTGTTGCTGGTTCACGTCATCCACTCGGTCGAATCCTGTTTTTTTGAAATTCGAGCATCGCTCGATATTGACAGCTTTGCAAACTCGATCAATGCTCGGGTTTGAAATGACGGTCGTCACGATAATCGACCGCAGCAGGGGAACTCATAGATGGATGTAAATCGCCGAAACTCGGCCGCCTATCCGGCTGGCCAATCGAAGAAACGTGCGCTGACAACGGCAGGCGTCATCGTGCTCGTCATCGCGGCTGCCGCTCCGCTTGCCGCGATGATCGGGAATACGCCGCTGGCCTTTGAAACGGGTGCCGGTCTCTCCATGCCTGCAGGTTTCGTTCTTGTGGGGCTGACGCTTCTGTGTTTTGCCTTCGGCTACACGGCGCTCAGCCGCGAGATCGTCAGCAAAGGCGCCTTCTATACCCAAGTGGGGCAGGGGCTCGGCCGGCCGGCCGGCGTCATTGCGGCTTATGCCGCAGCACTGGCTTACTGTGCCTATTCGCTCGGCATGGCCGCCGCCTTCGGCTATTTCACCTCGCTTTTGACCAAGGAACTCGGTTACGAACTGCCATGGATGGGATGTGCCGCCTTTGGCATTCTCACCGTTGCTTTCCTCGGTTACCGCTCCCTAGATCTGTCGGCGCGGGTTCTCACCTATTTCATGATTGCCGAGTTCTCGGTTCTGCTGGTCTTCGATGCTCTGGTTCTAGCGAAGCTCGGCCTTTCGGCCCTGCCGCTCGACGTCTGGTCGGCAAGTCAGGTGTTTAATCCGTCGATCGGTGCAATCATCCCCTTCGTAATCGTATCCTTCCTCGGTTTTGAAGCCGCAGCTCTCTATGGCGAGGAGACCAAGAACCCGCGGCGTTCCATTCCGGTCGCGACCTATATCTCGCTCGCGGTGGTGGTCGCCTTCTACATGGTCTCCGTCTGGATCATCATCGGTTCGATCGGGACAAGTGAGGTTCAGCCTCTGGCGGCTCGCGAATCCGGCAATCTGCTCTTTGCCTTGTCCAATCGCTATGGCGGCGAGGTGCTGACGGCCGTCATGGGGCTGCTGCTCGTTGCCAGCATGCTGGCAAGCTTTCTCGCGGTCCACAACGCCGCCAGCCGCTATCTTTTTGCGCTGGCCAGCGACCACCTTCTTCCAAGCGCGCTTGCGAATTTTCACCCGAACTTTCACTCGCCGCATGTCGCCAGCGTCTTCATGACGTCTCTGCAGTTGATCGTCGTCTTCGGGCTCGGAATGTACGGCGTATCACCCTATCTCGGGATTGCGTCCTCGATGATCGGTCTGGGTACGATCGGCATCCTGGCGATGCAGATTGCATGCTCGCTGGCAGTGGTTGGTTTCTTCGTCAAGGCGAAACGTGGAAACCGTGTCACGACACGCGTGTTGCCGACAATCGGCGCGCTGGGACTGACGGTGTGCCTTGTTCTTGTCGTCAACAGCTATCAAAAGCTGACCGGCAGCGACAATCCGCTGATCAATGGTCTGCCCTGGGTCTTCCTGCCGCTCTCTCTCTTTGCCCTCGTCTATGCGCGGTGGCTGAAGATCAACCGTCCGAATGTCTATGCCCAGATCGCCGGCGCCCAGTATCGACCGGTTTCCGAGCGTCTTGCTGTCGAGACCAATTACGAAAACCAATACTGCATCATCGGTGCCGGACCGTCGGGACTGGTCATGGCACGGGCCTTCATCAAGGAGGGCGTGCCCTTCGACTGCTTCGAGCGGCACTCGGATGTTGGCGGGCTCTGGGATCCCCAGAATCCGGGAACGCCGATCTATGAAAGCGCGCATTTCATTTCTTCGAAATGGACCTCCTATTTCTACGGGTTTCCGATGCCGGATCATTTTCCGGACTACCCCTCCTATAAGCAGATCCTGGACTATATCCGGTCCTTCGCCCGCGCCTTCGGTCTCTACGACTACATCACCTTCAACGTGGAGGTCGTTTCCGCTGTGCCCGTGGATGGGAAGTGGAAGGTCATGCTTTCCACCGGTGAGATCCGCACCTATGCGGGGGTGGTTGCCTGCCCCGGGGTCACCTGGCATGCTTCCATCCCGAGGATACCGGGCGCCGATAGCTTCAAAGGCGAGATCCGCCATTCGGTTTCGTACATGAAGCCCGAGGAGTTCACGGGCAAGCGCGTGCTTGTCGTGGGCGCCGGCAATTCCGGCGTCGATATCGCCTGCGATGCGGCGAAGTTCGCAGACAAGGCCTTCTTCAGCGTGCGCCGAGGCTATCGCTTCGTTCCAAAACATCTGTTCGGCATTCCGACCGACGTCCTGATGAGCGGGCAGGTTCTGCCACCAAAGGGCGTGGCGGTGTCGACAGACGTCGGCAAGATGCTCGATACCCTGAATGGCGATCTTACACGTCTCGGGCTGCCGAAACCCGATCACGATGCGCTGTCCAGCCATCCGATCATGAACACGCAGATCCTGCATTATCTTGGACATGGGGATTTGATCGCCAAGCCCGATATCAAGGAGTTGCGCGGAAACTCGGTCATCTTCAAGGACGGCTCGGAAGAAGAGGTCGACCTGATCATGCTGGCGACGGGATACGAGTACAAGATGCCATTCTTCGATCCGGCGATGTTCGAATGGAAGGACGGTCGACCGCAGCTCTACATGAATGTCATCCACCGGTCGGAGCGGGGTCTGTATGTCCTGGGTTTCACCGAATTTGCCGATGCCGCCTACCGCCGCTTCGACGAAATGGCGCAACTCATTATCGCCGACGTGCATGCGACAGAGACCAATGTGGCTCGGGCCTGGCTCGATGAGCAACGCCGGACGCACTTTCCGGATCTGCGCGGCGGCAAGGTCTACATCGACTCGCCGCGTCACGCCAACTACGTGCACACCGACACCTATAAGCGCCTGATGGCCGAATTCCGTCGCAAGCTCGGCTGGCCGGATCTCGATGACGGGTCCTACGCGGATCTGAGGCGCCCCGAGGACGGAGTTCACCGACAACGTGGATCGCAGAAGACGTTCACTGTCCAATCCGCAGACAAACAACACAGCACGCTGGAGGCTGGTCAATGAGCACGCGCAAGATCCTCAACGGCAAAGGCAAGTTCGCTCTCGTGACAGGGGCTGCCGGCGGAATTGGCCAACCGCTGACCCGGCGTCTGCTCGATGCGGGCTTCCATGTGCTGATGCTCGACATCAATGCAGACGGGCTTGATGCGGCCCGGCAAAAGCTCGGCGGCGCGACCACCGGCATCGTCTGCGACCTGACCGATTCCGCGTCTGTGGCCGCTGCCGCAGCGACCGTCCAAGCCATGACGCGGCGGGTCGACGTCATCGTCAACAATGCCGGCCTCATCAAGCCTGGCCCGTTCCTCAGTCTTCAGGAGCAGGATATCGACCTTCAGGTTCAGATCAATCTGCTCGGGCCGCTCCGGGTGCTGCACCATTTCCTGCCAGCCGTTCCGGCCGGTGGCTCCGTGGTCAACATCGTGTCCATGGCGGGAATTCTGCCGCTTGCCGACAGCACGGTCTACACCGCGGGCAAGTTCGGGTTGCGCGGTTTCTCCAGTTCGCTGTCGCTCGAAGTGCGCAGCCGGGGCATTCGCGTGTCGAGTATCTTCCCGTCCGGCGTTGATACCCCGATGCTGCGCATGGAGGCCCAAAGCGGAGGTTCTCCCCTGAACTTCGTCTCCGATCCACTATCCGCAGAGCAGGTGGCCGATCTCGCCATCCGGGCGGTTCGCGAGGGACGTCTCGAATATTACCTGCCGTACGGAGACGGGGTGTTGTCGCGGATCTTCGGATGCATTCCGTGGATCCTGCCGCGCCTTCTGCAGATCTTCCTCAAGAAGGGGATCGTGGGTCACAAGCGCTACCTTGCCAAGATCGGGGCGGCGCCTTCCGATGGAGGAACCAAGGCCAGCCAGTAAAGCCGTTGTGATTGGTGGCAGCCGGCGCCAAGGCCTATCCATCCGAGCCGCGGGCTGTCGCCATTTTGGCAGCTTCTGCAGGCGCGCATCATCGAACCATGGTGCCGCCGATTTCGCATTCGTGTCGCGGCATAGAGGGGTGTACCTGATGGAAATTCTCAAGACGTCCCGCCTGGTTTTGAGAAATTTCCGGTCCGACGATGCAGGCGATCTCTTTGACTATCTGCGGGATCCGAAAGTCAGTTGTTTTCTGTCGCTGAAGCTTGAAAACATGGACGAAGCGAAGGCGGAGGCTGAAAAGCGAAGCACGAGCGACGAATATGTCGCCGTCTGCCTCAAGGAGACGGACCGGCTCGTAGGCGACCTCTTCGCCATCGCGGAGGAGGACACCTATTCCGTGGGGTGGAATTTCAATCCAGACTTTGGCGGCTCAGGTCTTGCCTCGGAAGCCGTGCACGCCCTCTTCGCCTATCTGTTTCAAGTCAAGGGCGCGCGCCGGCTGTACGCCTATGTTGAGGACGACAATCTCCCATCGCAGCGGCTGTGCGAAAGAATGCATATGCGCCGGGAAGGACTGTTCGTGGAGTTCGTGTCCTTCAGAAACGGCGATGATGGTCTGCCGATCTACGAGAATACCATGCAATATGCGATCTTGCGGAAGGAATGGGAGGCTTTGCCCTTCGCTTCCGAGCGGTGAAAACCCGAATGGTCCCGATGTCGATCGGGCCAAGCTTCCGGCACTTCGATCCAAAGGCGGTGTGAACCAAAGGGCGGCGCGGCTAAGCCCGATGGTTGGGTATCATGCTGCCTTGCCCGCGTGCGTTGAGCGTGCCGGCATGAGTGGTGCGCGATGGGCAGATTTTCATCTTATTCAACGGTCGTTTACCTCCGCACTGTAAAAATTAGCAATATTTTATGGACCTGCTGTCAGATTTGCGGGGAAATCATCGGCCATTTCTTCTGGGAAAGGTCGTTGCGGATAGGGATCAAGGACCGATCATGACCAGGACTCTCGCATTCAAGCTGCTCAGCGTTAGCGCAACCGCCATCTTGCTGTGTCTGGCAGTGACCTTCGTAGCCGTCATTTATCAGGTTCGCGAACGCACTGTTTCGATGACGCTCGACCAAGCCCGCACGGATGCCAAGGCAACGGCTGCCGGGGTTGCATCGCAGCTGAACAATCTGGCGGGTTCCGTCAAGGCGATGGCTTCCGTCGTTGAACGGACCGAGGTCGACAGGGCCGGCGTGACCGAAATGCTGCCTGCGCTGATCGAGAAATTCGACCTGGTCTTCGGCTCCTGGATGCTGGAAGACGTGAATGGCTTCGATGGCAAGAAGGCTGCACCGGGCACGGCAACCGGCGTCAACGGCAGTGGCGAATTCACGCCATACTGGACACGTGGCGCGAATGGCCTCGAGCTGCTCGTTCCTGAAGTCATCAATCGTGAAGAAGGTTATTTCTCCTTGCCCTCGTCGACCCGTGCGGGTGTTGCGACGGAGCCCTATGTCGAGGATGAAGCCGGCGGCATGCTGATGATGAGCATCGTTTATCCGGTCATCAGCGCTGAAAAGCTCCGTGGTGTACTCGGTGTCGACGTTGGCCTCGACACACTTTCCGCCGCCCTGAAAGATCAGCGTCCCTTCGGTGTCGGGCGTGTCTATCTCCAGACCGGCCAGGGGCTCTGGCTTACCGCCCCCGACAAGGGCGAAATCATGAAGCCCTATGAATTCGAAGGTGATGCGGCCGTGAAGGCTGCGGCGTTGAAGGGTGAGACCGTCATCCTCAAGAATGTGATCGGGGTGGACCAGCAACCGGTGTTCCGCGTCGTCATGCCTTTCGATCTGCCAGGCTTGAATACACGCTGGATGATCGTCGAAGACGTTCCTGTTGCCGTGGTATCCGCCATCGTCAACCAGCAGACGCTGATCCTGATTGCCGGTGGTCTGGTCATCATGGCCGCCGTGATCATCTCTCTTCTGGCCGCCGTGCGCATGTTCATCCAGAAACCCATTGGCGCCCTGCTGAAAGAGGTCTCACGCCTTTCCCGTGGCGATTACGAACAGCCGGTGGGCGGGCAGGACCGCAAGGACGAAGTGGGCGCTCTTGCAACGTCGCTCGATAGCTTCCGCAATCAGCTGGCCGAAGGTCGCAGCATCGAGGCCGTGGCCGAGCGGCAGCGCCTTGCTGCGGAAGAACAGCGCAGCCAGACCGAGGCTGAGCGCCATGCGGTCACGGAAACCCAGCGCAAGGTTGTGATGGCGCTCGGAAAGGGACTTCAGCAGCTCGCGGACGGCAATCTTTCTCACCGGATCTCGGAAGAATTCCCGGGCTCCTATGCAGAACTTCGCGATCACTACAATTCTGCGGTCGATAGCCTCGAAAACACGGTCCTGCGCCTCAATGTAACGGTCGATACGCTCAATGCCGGAACCCGCGAGATCAGCCGCAGTTCCGACCACCTGTCCAAGCGCACCGAACAGCAGGCCGCGAGCCTCGAAGAAACGACGGCAGCGCTCGGCGAGATCGCCGACAAGCTCAACGAAAGTGCTGGCAATGCCCAACTGGCCGCCAGCAAGGTCAAGACGGCCTGCACCGAGGCAGAACGCTCCGGTGAGGTCGTCCAGAAGGCCATCTCCGCGATGGAGGGTATCGAGGACAGCTCGCGCAAGGTCAGCCAGATCATCGGCGTGATCGACGAGATCGCCTTCCAGACCAACCTTCTGGCGCTCAATGCGGGGGTCGAGGCAGCCCGTGCGGGTGAGGCTGGCAAGGGCTTTGCGGTCGTTGCTCAGGAAGTCCGAGAACTTGCCCAGCGCTCGGCACAGGCCGCACGGGAAATCAAGGCGCTCATCTCCGCCTCGAACGATCAGGTCGGCCAGGGCGTTACGCTCGTCGCGGAAACCGGCGAGTCCCTCGATCGGATTGCGGAACAGGTGCAGGCGATCGACTCGCTGATGCAACAGATTTCGCGCGCCACCGGCGAACAGGCGTCCGGCCTGCGCGAGATCAACACCGCCGTGAACCACATGGACCAGGCAACGCAGCAGAATGCGGCCATGGTCGAAGAAACGACTGCGGCTTCGGCCGTGCTGAACGGCGAGGCAAACACCCTCAGCCAGATGATCTCGCGCTTCGTCGTCGGACGTGGCCAGATCAGCAAGGCCGCCTGAGGCCAGACAAAAAAAGCGGAGGGAGACGATATCTCCTTCCGCTTCTTCGGGGAGCTAACTCCCTCTTCCGTCCAGTGAAGTCAGCCCGTCGTCCAAGTCCCCGGTGTCGACAGAATTGCACACCGGCACGACTGGCTTTCGGGTCTGGCGTTTATGCCTTTCAGGCGTCCGTCTCCTGATCCACCATCAGGCACAGGATCGTATGCAGCACCTGAGCTGCGATCTGCGCCGTATTGCTGGTCGGATCGTATTGCGGTGCGACTTCCACGACATCGCCACCGATGATGTTCAGGCCGGACAGACCGCGCAGGATCTGCAGCACTTCGCGCGGCTGAAGGCCGCCCACTTCGGGTGTGCCGGTTCCCGGCGCAAAACCCGGATCAACGCTGTCGATATCGAAGGAGATGTAGGTCGGGCCGTCTCCGACGATCTGGCGCGCCTTTTCGATGATGCGCGGGAGGCTGTTTTCGCTCACCTCTTCGGCATGCACGACGGTCATGCCGCTCTCATAGGAGAACTCCCAGAGATATTCGGCCGGGCCGCGGATGCCGATCTGGATGGTGCGCTTCGGGTCGAGAACGCCGTCGAGCACCGCCAGTCTGAAGGGGCCGCCGTGTTGGAACTTCGTCCCTTCGTAAGGGCCGGCAGTGTCGCAATGGGCGTCGATGTGGATGAGACCGACCGGTTCCTTCGCACCAACCGCCTTCAGGATGGATGAGGTGATCGAGTGATCGCCGCCCACGCTCAGCGGGCGAACACCGGCACCGATGAGGCGATGGTAGAAAGCCTCGATATCCGCATGGCATCGAGCCAGATCGTAACGGCTCTGCATCGGCACGTCGCCGATATCGGCAACCTTTGCCTTGGTCTGCGGAGAGACGCGCAGAACGTGATCGTAGGGGCCGATCCGTTCAACGCTGCGGATCGAACGTGGTCCGAAGCGGCTGCCGTTCCGGTTGGTGACGCCCAAATCCATGGGCACGCCGACGAGTGCGATATCAAGCCCGCCGAAATCGTCGAGCGCGGCTGCGTCCGGCATCGCCGGCGCATCGAGAAGGGTCGGAATCCCGGCGAAAGGCCATTTGCGTTTGTCGCCGCCCGTGAACTGGGCTTCGGCCACCTTTCGGAAATGCGGATCGAAAATGTCACCGCCGGCAGCATTACCGTATTTCTCGCGCAGGGCCTTCAGATGTTGCTGGTCCGTCATGACTTGGTCTCCTTGGAATCTGCAACGACAATAGAGGTCCCCGCGCGGGCCTTACTTCTGATTTTTCCGAAATGATGGGCGCGTGAATCTGATGTACTTCCAATGATCAATCGCCGACCCTGCTTGGAATGGATACAAAAATTCAAAGGGGATCTCCATGAGCGATAAGGTCATCAACATGTCCATGCCGCGCCGCCATGTTCTGGCGGGGCTTTCAACCCTCGGCGCCCTGGCTGCGACGGGTGGTTTTCCCTATATTGCGAGGGCGCAGGAGAAGAAGCTTCGCGTCGGCCTCTATGGTGGTTACTTTAAAGACACCTTCGATGCATCGATCTTTCCGGACTTTACCGCTGAAACCGGCATCGAAATCGAAAGCGTTGCGGAGCCGACCGGCGAAGTATGGCTGGTGCAGCTGGAGCAGGCCGGCAAGGCCGGTTCTGCGCCCGTCGATGTCTCGATGATGGCTGGTGTTCCGGTCATTCGCGGAACCAATTCCGGTCTCTGGGCACCGCTCGATCCGAAGAAGTTGCCGAACCTCAAGAACGTCAAGCCGAGCCTGGTGCATACCAACAGCGCCGGCGAAGTCGTGAGTGTCGGGGCGACCAGCTGGTACATCACCCTCGTCTCGAACACCGACGTCTACAAGGAGGCGCCGACATCCTGGAAGGACATATGGGACCCGAAATACAAGGACAGCCTCGGGCTGCTCGCGAATGTCGGAAACTCCTATCTGCTCGAAGTTGCTGCAAAATGCTATTTCGGTGGCATCAACCATCTCGATACGGATGACGGGATCCGCGAAGCTGCGGCAAAGGTTGCCGAGCTGAAGCCAAACGTTCGTCTCTGGTACCGCGACGAAGCGCAGTTCGAGCAGGCACTGAAGTCGGGCGAGATCCCGATGGGGCAGTATTTCCACGACGTGACGAGCATTGCGATCAAGGATGGCTTCCCCGTTCGTTCGACCATGCCGGTCGAAGGCGGCATCTACGACTATGGCTCCTGGGCAGTGACGAAGGCTGCGGCTTCATCGTTGGATCTGGCGCATGTCTATATCGATTACATGTCTCAGCCGTCGACCCAGGCCAAGCTCGCCCGCACGCTCGGAAGCGCGCCGATCGTCGACCGGTCGCTGATGGATCTGACCGATGAGGAGTTCAACGCAGTCTCCTCGACGATCGATCCGATCACGCCGCATTACGAAATGCAGGCGTTGAAGACGGACTTCATCAACCAGGTCTGGAGCGAGATGCAGCAGGGCTGATCCGCCCGCTCGTTTTCCAATGATCGTGAGGCGGGCCGAACGCCCGCCTCCAATGCCTGGAGGCAAAGACATGTCCGGATTGGCGATCCAAAATCTCAACAAGGCCTATGGCCCGGTCCATGCGCTGAGCGACATTTCGCTCAAGGTCGACAACGGCCAGTTCGTTTGTCTGCTGGGTCCGTCCGGCTGCGGCAAGTCCACGCTGCTGCGGATTATCGCGGGTCTGGAAGATGTCACCGCAGGGCATGTCATCCTCGATGATCGAAACATCACCGAAGTGCCTGCCCATTTGCGGGACTTCGGAATGGTTTTTCAATCGCTGGCCCTGTTTCCCCATCTGACGGTGGGCGAGAATATTGCCTATCCGTTGCGCATCCGCGGGGTTTCGAAAGAGGTGCAGAAGGCCGAGGTGGAGCGGCTCCTGAAGCTTGTGCATCTGCCGGGCGTTGCCGACCGCGCCATCACGCAGCTGTCCGGTGGTCAGCGCCAGCGCATCGCCATTGCACGAGCGCTTGCCCTGAAGCCGAAGCTGTTCCTGCTTGATGAACCGATGTCTGCACTCGACGCCAAACTGCGCGAAGCGATGCAGGTTGAGTTGAAGCGCCTGCAACAGGAACTGGGCATCACGACTTTCCTGGTTACGCATGACCAGAAGGAAGCCATGACGACGGCCGATGTCGTCGTCGTCATGTCGGGTGGCGTCATCCAGCAGGTGGCTCCTCCCCTGGAGATCTACCGCAATCCTGCAAATGCTTTCGTGGCCGACTTCATCGGAGTGGCAAACCTCATCGAGGGGCGTGTTGCAACACCGGGACGTGTGAGCGTCCCAGGTGGGGTCGTTGCCATGCCGCAAGCGCCGGCTTCGGGAAAGATCACATTCTCCGTGCGCCCCGAGGATCTGGAGCTTCGCGAGGTGCCCTGCGACAGCAGCGTGGTCGGCCGGATCGCGTTTACGCGCCATCTCGGTTCGTCCATCGAGGTCAGTGTTGCCGTTGATGGTCTTGCCAAGGACCTGATCGTCTCGCTTCCCTCACGGCAGGATGCTCGGCTGTCTCTCGGGCAGGAAGTCCATGTGCATGTTCCCAGTTCCGCCTGTGTCGTCCTGGGGGGAGCATGAACGTCGCGAAACCCTCATCCGTTTCGGGATATCTTCCGCTTCTGGTCCCGGCGGCGCTTCTGGTGCTCTTCTTTGTGGTACCTTTCGGATCGATGCTGCTTATCTCGTTCTACAAGAACGCGGGTGGTGGCCTCGTCGAGAACGTGGTGACCGTCGCGAATTATGAGCGTTTGTTCAGCCCGTTTTTTGCGCGTCTTCTCGGGGCGTCCTTCGGACTTGCTCTGGGCGTTGCGGTCATCTCGATCCTGATCGCCTTTCCCTTCTCCTATCTTCTGGTCAATGCGCCACGATCCACACAGGTCTGCTGGCTGATCTTCCTGCTTTCGATCCTCTCATTGTCGGAGTCGATCATCGGCTTTGCCTGGTCGACCATCCTGTCGCGCACCGCGGGCATCAGCAATCTGCTGGTATATCTGGGGCTGCTTGAGACGCCCGCCTCCTATGCACCGGGACTGGCAGCTCTCGTCGCCGGCGTCGTCTACACCGCCTTTCCCTATGCGGTCCTCGTCCTTTACCCGATCCTGTCACGCGTCGATCCGCATATCGAAGAAGCGGCCCGCACACTGGGAACGTCGCCGCTGCGGACCTTTTTCGCCGTCGTCCTGCCCATGCAGCGCAACACCATCATCACGACCTTCCTGATGATCATGGTCTTCACGCTCGGCACGTATCTGATGCCACAGATCCTTGGGAGACCGCAGCACTGGACGCTTTCCGTGGCGATCAGCGATCAGGCGCTGGTGCAGTCGAACATTCCCTTTGCGGCAGCTCTCTCGGTCTTCCTGGTCATCGTGACATTGCTGATTGTCGGTGCCGTTGTCCTCTTCGGTCGCAAGGAGCGTGCACAATGAGTCAGGTTCTGCTGCGCCGCGTGTTCTTCTCGGTGCTCGCCATCGTCATGGCCGCACCGTTCATCGTCGTCCTCGGTGTCTCGGTCAATGCGAAGAAGTCGCTGACCTTTCCACCGCAAGGCTTCAACCTGGGTTGGTATCTCGATCTCTTCAGAACACCAGACTGGTCGGCCGCCCTGTTCAACAGCAGCCTGATCGCGCTGTTGTCCGCAGCCTTCGCCGTCATGATCGCCTTTCCCCTGGCCTGGTTCAACTGGCGCTACCGCATGGGCATCGTGAAGGTGATCATCGCGGTCGGCCTGATGCCCTTCCTCCTTCCGCCCGTGATCACCGCGATGGGTTTCCTGTCTTTCTGGACGCAATCCGGCTTTTACGGACAAAGCTGGACGGTGGTGATCAGTCACGGGATTTTCCTCGTGTCGCTTCCACTCGTGTCGCTGACGCTCGGTTTCAGTTCGCTGGAAGCAAGTCTGCCTGAAGCGGCTGCGACGATGGGGGCCGACAATCGCACGATCCTCACGACCATCGTGCTGCCGCTTGTGCGGCCATACCTGATTTCGGGCTTTGCCTTCGCTTTCGTCGTGTCGCTCAACGAGTATCTCGTGGCCTATATGACGGTGGGTGCCGTTATCGAAACCCTTCCGATGAAGATCTTCAATTCGCTGCGCTACGGCTACACGCCCGTCATGGCGTCCGCTTCGGTCTTCTTCGTCTTCGTCACCGTCGTCATCTTCTCGCTCGTCGCTCGTTTCAGCGACCTTCCCAAATTGCTCGGGGCCCATTCCAAATGACTACTGTGCGCAGCGCGCTGGCAGAGGCCACGCTCTATCCGTTCTGGCTCGACAATCCGCTGGCTCCTGCCAGTGAAAAACATCTGGTTGGTCGTGCCGATGCCGATCTCGTCATCGTCGGCGGAGGCTTTACCGGCCTTTGGGCCGCGATCCTGGCCAAGCAGGCCAATCCCGGGCGGGATGTTGCCATCATCGAAGCCGGCAAGGTCGGTCATGGCGCTTCCGGCCGGCCGGGTGGGATCGTGTCGACGTCCGTCATGCACGGACTGTCCAATGCCAACCGGATCTTTCCCCAGGATCTGGCGGCGCTGGAACGGCTCGGGAAGGTGAATCTCGATGGATGGTCGAAGACGCTCGATGACCATGGCATCGACGCCGATGTCGAATGGTCCGGCGAAATGACGGTTGCCGTTGGAGCGGGTGGTCTGGACGAACTGCAAGAGGAATTCCAGCTTGCACAGCGCTACGGACACAATGTCGTCCTGCTCAACCGTGACGAGGTTCAGGCGGAAGTGGCCTCGCCGTTGTTCGATGGCGCGATGTGGTCGAAGGAACGCAGCGGCACGGTGCATCCGGCGAAACTCGCCTGGGGCCTCAAGCGCGTAGCGCTCAGCCTCGGTGTCCGGATCTACGAGCATACGCCGATGACCGGTGTGGAGGATGACGGAGGCACGCTGACGATCGTGACCCATGACGGTCGGATCAAGGCGCCTCGCGTCCTGTTTGCCACCAATGCCTGGAATGCGGGTCACAAGAAGATCAAGACCCGCATCGTGTCGGTTCGCGATCGTGTTCTGGCGACAGAACCTCTGACTGCGGAGCAGCTTTCCCGGCTCGGTTGGAAGAACCGCCAGGGCATCTACGATACGCGCACGCAGCTGAACTATATGCGGCTCACGCGCGACAACCGGATCATCTTCGGCGGGCGTGTTGGGTATTACTTCAACAACAATACGGACCCTGCGGGCGATCGCAAGATCGAAACCTACGAGCGCCTGGCTGGCTATTTCTTCAACACGTTCCCGCAACTCGCCGATGTGAAGTTCACCCATGCCTGGTCCGGGCCCATCGACCTGACGATGCGTCTGGCGGTGCATTTTCAACGTTATTACGGCGGGAAGGGGCTTTATGCCGGGGGCTATTCCGGCTTCGGCGTCACCACGACGCGCTTCGGCGCCTCGATCGGCCTCGACATTCTGGATGGGAAAACCAACCCCGATCTCGAGCTCGATTTTGCCCGGACGCTGCCGAACTGGATTCCGCCGGAACCATTCCGTTGGATCGGGGCAAAGACGACGATGTATGCGCTTGACGAGGTCGACCAGAAGGGTGGCTGGCGCAAACTCTGGATAAACATGGTCCACAAAATGGGGTTCCCGCTATGACGACATTCATCCGCCCGCCATACATGGAGGTTCCTGCCGCTCTGCTGGACCGCGCCCAGACCGTCTTCATTGCAGGACGTTGGGTCGACGCAGGCGAGAGCGCTGCGATCGAGGTCATCGACCCGTCGACAGGCAAGGCCTTTGCCGCGTTTCGGCCGGCCTCTGTCGCGCAGGTTGACGCTGCGGCCGCTGCCGCCACGCAGGCCTTCAATAGCTGGCGCCGCACGAGCGGAAAGGAGCGGGCAACATATCTGAGGGCGATCGCCGAGGGGCTCCGGACGCGGAAGGCCGACCTTGTGGCGCTGCAGATGCTCAACAGTGGCAAGCCCCGCTTCGAAGCCGAGATCGATGTCGATGATGCGGTCGCGACCTTCGACTATTATGGCGATCTCGCCGAAGGTCTGGATAGCCAGCAGGGGCAATCGGTCGAACTACCGATGGACGGCTTGGAGGGCGCCACCTATTTCGAGCCGCTCGGTCCCGTCGCGCTGATCGTCCCGTGGAATTTCCCGATGGTGACTACGGCATGGAAGCTTGCTCCAGCGCTTGCAGCAGGCTGCACGGCGGTCCTCAAGCCGTCGGAATTCACGACACTGACCGAACTTGTCTATGGCGATATCGCCATCGAAGCCGGCCTGCCGGCAGGTGTGCTCAATATTCTCCCGGGGGCCGGGGCGATCGGTAGTGCGCTCTGCGCCGACCGCCGCTTCCGCAAGATTTCGTTTACAGGGTCCAATGCCACCGGCTCACGGGTTATGGCTGCCGCGGCACAGCGTGTCGTGCCCGTCTCCCTGGAACTCGGCGGCAAATCGCCGATCGTCATCCTGGAGGATGCGGACATCGCGCAGGCTGTCGAGATTGCCGCTGCCGGCATCTTCTTCAATTGCGGTCAGATGTGCTCCGCCACCTCCCGCCTGCTGGTTTCGGAGAAGATCGCTGCGCGCTTCACCGAGGCTCTCGTCGAGAAGGCTGCGGGGCTGAAGGTCGGCGGTCACGAGACGCCGGATGCCGAGATGGGTCCTCTCACCACCTTCCCACAATATGCCAAGGTCAGGGACACGCTGGAGGCGGCGCGGGCGTCGGGCCTCGAGTGCCTGGCGGGCGGTCGTGTCGTGGAGGGCCGCGATGGTTTCTTCGTCGAGCCGACGATCTACCGCGACGTGCCATCCGATCACCCGGTCTGGCGTGACGAGATTTTTGGACCGGTTTTGGCGCTTAGAAGTTTTGCCAGCGTCGACGAAGCCATCGCCATCGCCAACGACACGGAATTCGGATTGGCGGCCACCGTGGTCGGCACCGATCCGGAGGCTGCAAATGCCGTGGCGAGCCGGCTTGATGCAGGTCATGTCTGGGTCAACTCCGCGCAGATCATTTTCCCCAATACCGCCTGGGGTGGTTTCAAGGCGAGTGGGATCGGTCGCGAGTTGGGGCCCTGGGGGCTCTCCTCCTATCGCGCTGTCAAACATGTGACGCGCGCAAGCTGACTCCTCGCAGAAAGGAAACACTCATGTCCAAACTCATTGCCCTGACCTCGGACGGACCGGACGGCCTTGCAGCCTGTAGCGTCGTGCCCGCTGAGAGCCTGCTGACCGCAGCCCCTACAGAACAGGGTGCGGTGATCTTCTCCGAGGGGTCGCAGACCTGCGGTATCTGGGAGGCGACGCCTTATGCCGAGCGGATGGACAACTATCCGTTCAACGAGATGGCCCACATCCTCGCAGGGCGGGTTGTCATCACGCCCGACGGTGGCGCACCTGCCACATTCGGTGCCGGCGACAGCTACGTCATGCGCAAGGGCTTCAGCGGTCGCTTCGAGGTGACTGAGACCTGCCGGAAATACTATTTCACCGTCGAATAACAAGAAAACGGCGTCGGTGACGGGACGCTTTGGAAGAGGGAATACCCATGGCAGTGTCAGCGGACCTGATCATCATCAACGGCCGGATCATCTCGATGGAGCCGGCGCAGCCGCAGGCGGAAGCGCTGGCAATTGCCGGCGGGCGGATCCTCGCCGTCGGCAGCAACAGCGAGATCTCCGGCTACAGGACCGGTGAGACGCGTGTGATCGATGCGGGGGGTGCCAGCGTCACGCCCGGCATCAACGAGAGTCACATCCATCTCTTCGGTGCATCTGCCGAACTCGACCAGCTGTCTCTGTTCGAGGTCAAGGGATATGAGGCGATGAAGGCCGCCATCCTTGGTTATGCGGAATCGCGACCGTCCGAGCCGTTGCTGATGGCCAATACCTGCGATTATACGATCCTCGGTGAGGGGCGCCCCATCGACAGGCACGTGCTCGATTCGATCCTGGCGGACCGTCCCCTTGCTCTGATGTCGCCGGACCACCACACGGTCTGGGCCAACACCATCGCGCTCACCAAGGCTGGCCTCCTCGAAGGCCGCAAGCTGCCACCTGGCAATGAGATCGTCATCGGCGAGGATGGGCTGGCCCAGGGTGAATTGCGCGAGCACTATGCGTTTGATGATGTCATCGCACTTGGCGCCAATGCTGGCCGCGACCTCCTGGGACTGAGCACCGGCGATGAACCGGCGAATGTGACGGCAGCGGACCGCGCCTATGATCGCACCCTCCTGAAGCGTGGTCTCCAGCATCTGGCGGCCAATGGCATCACCAGCTTCCAGAATATGGACGGCAATCGCTACCAGCTGGAACTGCTCTCTGAGATCCAGGCTGAAGGCGACCTGATCTGCCGTGGCCGGGTGCCGCTGCATTACGTCAGCGGCGATATCGTCGAGCAGATGGACAAGGCGGCTGCGTGGCATGCCGAGTTCCAGGGGGAGTGGCTGAATTCCGGCACTGTGAAAGTGTTCATGGATGGCGTGCTCGATTCCCACACGGCGCTGATGTACGACGACTATGCCGACCGGCCGGGCTGGAAGGGCGAAGCGCGCATCGACCAGGCGACCTTCGACCGGATCTGCATCGAGGCGGACAAACGTGGTCTGCAGATCGCCGTGCATGCGATCGGTGACGGCGCGGTATCGAGCGTCCTGGATGGCTATGGGGCGGCACGTGCCGCGAGTGGCCCTCGCGACAGCCGCCACCGCATCGAACATATCGAAGTGGTGCGCTGGGGCGATCTGACCCGGATGGCGGATCTGAAGGTCATTGCTTCGATGCAGCCGACCGTGCCGCCCGGTCAGTGCGGCTTGCCACTTGAGCCGACCTTGTCGCGCATCGGCGTGGACAACTGGGTTCGCTCCTACGCATGGCGAGCGATCCGTGATGCCGGCATCGACATGATCTTTTCGACAGACTGGCCGGTATCGCCCGTGTCTCCGATGCTGTCGATCCATTCCGCCATGACACGCAAGCCGTGGCGCGACGACCTTCCCGACAACCGTCAGACCCTGATGGAGGCTCTCGATGCCTATACGGTGCGAGGCGCCTATGCCGAATTTGCGGAAAGCTGGAAAGGTCAGCTGAAGTCGGGCTATGTCGCAGACATCGTGATCTGGAACGCGGATCTCGAGGCTCTGGACCCGGAGGCAATCGTCGGCGTGACACCGCGGCATACGATTTGCGGCGGCCGGATTACCTACGAAGCCTGACCTTGTCGCGCGGATCTGACCGCGTTGCCGATCTGCTGTGATCAAGCGATCCCGCGGCGATTGTCGAGGGATCGCTTGCCTAATATTGACCCGGGGAATATCGTTGTTGGTCAAATAGTTCCACTGTGTGGAACCGAGACGGGCCGACTTTTACGGGAAGCAGCCAAGATGCAGAAGACCGAGAGCGCCACGCGCAATCTGATCTCCGTCGACAACATGGACATCCGTCTCATCCGGATATTCATCAAGGTCGTGGAGGCGGGCGGTCTCTCAGCGGCACAGGCTGAATTGAACCTTTCCCTGTCGACGATCTCGGAGAAAGTCTCGGCGCTCGAGCAGCGTCTGGGCGTCACGCTCTGCAAACGTGGACGCGGCGGATTTCAGCTGACCGAGGTCGGGCGTCTGGTGTTCGAAGAATGCCAGAGGCTGTTCGGTTCGCTGGACCAGTTCCGGCGAAAGGTTGCCGGGTTGCGCTCCAATCTCAGCGGGAGCCTGTCCCTCGGGCTTGTCGACAATACGATCACGGATCCGGCTTCGCCGATCGCGTCGACCATCTCCGCCTTGTCTGAGGCGGCCCCCTCGCTGCAACTGGTCGTGGAGACCCGTTCGCCGGGTGAATTGCTCAGGGATGTCGTCGCGCGCAAGCTCGATCTCGCAGTCGGCAGTTTTCCCCGGATGGCGTTGGGGCTCACTTACTTCGATCTTTACGAAGAAACCCAGAACTTCTACTGCGGTGCCGGGCATCCTCTGTTCTCCACCCCTGATGATCAGATCGGTATCGACGAGGTTCGCACCTACCGCATCATCGGGCGCAGCTATTGGGCAGCGCGCGACATCAAGATCTTCGCCATCGCCAATCCGCACGCCACCGTCTCCAATATGGAGGCGGAGGCCTATCTCATCCTGTCGGGTGCCTATCTCGGATATCTTCCCGATCACTATGCCGCCTCCTTCGTGAAGGCGGGTCGCATGCGCCTGATCCGGCCCAACCTCTTTTCCTACAAGGCCAAATTTCAGCTTGCGACGCTCGACGACTGGAAGAGCAGGCCGATCTTGAAGACATTCATCGACATCATCAGCCGCACCGTGAAGGATGGTCCGGCGCGGTTGCTCCCCGTTCCCACGGCCTCTTGACCTCGATCTTCGAGCTTGCGCGCGCTGCCATCCGAAGTGCTTTCCGTTCGATCAACCCCGATCCAGAAGGGGTGGAGTGCTGAAACTTTGAAATTCGCCGAAGTGAACTCGGAGCATTCCTAATGTGTAGGCTTTGGGGGGCGTGAGACAACGCCTTATGGCCTGGATCAAGCGACGAGAACCTCTCGGACTGCTTCCGGGAGATCGGCGGTGGCTTCGGCTGCGGCATCGAGTTTACTAGACAGCGAAGGGTTCGACTGATGACGCTCATCATTCCGACACGTGAAGCCACCGAAGCGATGCTCGGAAGTATCCTGGCGCCCAATCTGCCTGTCCAGGTTATCGAAGAACGGGTTGCTGCCGTTTATGGTTTGGTCGGGACATGGCGCCGGTTGGGCGGCGAGCGGGAACAGAACTTTCGCCTCATCACAGATGCCGGTGCGGAGTTCGTTGTCAAAGTGGCGTCGCTGAACGAGCCGCAAGACAGTCTCGTCTTCCAGACGGAAGCGCTCGAACACATCCGCCGTGTGGATCCTCACGTGCCGGTCCCGCGCTTGCGTCGGACGCTCGATGGTCAGGCGTTCTCCACGGTATCCGATGAACTCGGACGTGCACACACGATGCGGGTTCTTTCCTTTGTTGCGGGCAAGACCCTGCTAGACCAACTGAGTGCATCCGGGACGGTTCTCGATGCTGGGGAACTCATGTTGCTGGGAGAGGTCAGTGGACGTCTCGCCCGCGCCCTTCAGGGCTTCCGCAGTGCCGGCGCGCCCGGCAACATGCCCTGGGATCTGGCAAACGGCTTGCTTTTCTCCGAACCGTTGCGCCGGGCCTTACCCGCCTCGCTCCGGCCGTTTGCGGAACGCTTTCTGCCTCATCTTTCGACGGTGCTTTCCGAGCGCCTGCCGAAGCTTCGGGCGCAGGTGATCTATCACGACTTCCATGAATCCAATGTTCTCGTGACGCTCGACCCGGAATTCCGTATCGACGGGATCATCGATTTCGGCGACATGATCTTCGGCCCGGTGGTTCAGGATCTCGCCGTCACCGTTGCGTCCCTCGTTCACTGGTCGAATGATCCCGTCCATGCGGCGCGCTGCCTCGTGCGTGGATATCAGCGCTATATGCCGCTGGAGACGGCCGATCTCGAAATCTTGAGGTCTCTGGTTCTCGCCCGGCTCCTGCTTCAGGTGTCACTCGTCTCGCACCAGTCCGGCCTCGACGAACCGCCGGAGTCCAAGCTTGGCGAGTTGCAGTCTCTCTACATCGAGGCCATCCATCGCTTCGAAACCATGTCCGATGCCGAATTCTCAGCGGGCATGATGCCGTCGGTCGTACCGTCCGTGAAGGTTGATGTCGTCGCCGGTGCCCAGCCGACGCCTGCGCTCCTCAAGCGTCGCGAGGCGGTGATGGGCAAGACCTATACGTTTTACAACGAGCCGGTGGAGCTTGTGCGCGGGCTGGGTTGCAAGGTCTATGATGCGACGGGCAAGGAGTATCTCGACTGTTACAACAATGTCGCGAATGTCGGTCACTGCCATCCCTATGTCGTCGAGGCGCTCGCCCGGCAGGCCAGCACGCTCAACACCAATTCGCGCTATCTGCATTCGGAGATCGTGCGGCTCGGAGAACGGCTTGGGGCGACGTTGCCCGACCATCTCGATACCTGGTTCTTCGTGTGCACAGGATCCGAGGCCAACGATCTTGCCGTTCGTCTGGCGCGCGCATCGACGGGGCGCGAAGGGATCGTCATCACCGAGAACAGCTATCACGGCAACACCACGGTCGTGACGCCGCTGTCGTTGATCGACTATAACATCGAGGACAAGCCAAGCTGGGTGGAAACCCTGCCGCCGCCCAATCTGTATCGCGGACTTTACCGCGAAGACGTACGGGATGCGGGCCAGAAATACGCCGCCCATGTCGATGAAGCCGCGTCGCGACTGTCCGAGCAGGGCTTTGGCATGGCTGGGCTCCTGATTGATTCCATCTTCGACGCCAACGGTGCGCTCGTGCCGCCGCAAGACTATCTGCCGCTTGCCTATCAGGCGGCGAAGCGTGCCGGGGCTCTGACGATCGCGGACGAGGTCCAGATGGGCTTTGGCCGATCTGGGACGCATATGTGGGGCTTCCAGGCCTTTGGCGTGGAGCCCGACATCGTCACGATGGGGAAGCCGATGGGCAATGGACATCCGATTGCAGCGCTTGCAACGCGGCGTGATATCGCCGAGCGCCTGCAGAAACATACGGGCTACTTCAACACCTTTGGTGGCAACACGGTTTCAGCGGTGGTCGGAAATGCCTGCCTTGACGTTCTTGTCGGCGAAGACCTGCAGGGGAATGCCGCCCGAAGCGGTTCGTTCCTGATGAGTGGCCTGCGAGCCCTGATGGAGCGCCACGAGATCATCGGGCATATTCAGGGACGGGGCCTCTTCCTCGGTGTCGAACTGGTGACTGATCGCGAGACAAGAGCGCCAGCGAAACTTGCCGCGCGCTGGGTGCGCGAGCGGATGAAGGCTCTCGGCGTTCTGGTGTCGTCGACAGGTCCGTTCGGCAATATCATCAAGATCCGGCCTCCTCTGGTCTTCAGCCTGGCTGACGGGGAACGATGCCTGGAAGCGCTGGACATCGCGCTGAAAGAGGTGCCTGCGGATCTCTGACCGGCTCCGTCCGAGTCGTCCAATCTTCGTTTCCCAAGCGCATGAAGGGGGCGGTCCCGTCTCGGGGCGCCGACCTCGGCATCAGCGGGAGGGCGTCAGACCGTTTGTCACGCGGTCGCGCACGAGACGGGTGAAGGCTGCGATCGTGTTGCGATCCGCACTTGGGGCCGCCACGAGAATGAATTCCACATCCTCGATCGTCGGCAGGGCCGATGGCGGTAACTCGCGCAGCCCCGGTGGTGCGAGGTTGCGCGGTTGCACCAGAACTCCCATGCCGGCCCGCGCTGCAGCTGTCAGGCCGCTCAGGCTCTGGCAGGAGCAGACAATGCGCCATGGATGACCAGTGCGTTCAAGCGCCTCCATCAACAAGGTCCGCGTCAGACTCGGGGGTGGAAACACGATGAGGGGCAGCACGGGATTGGCAAGAATGGCGTCGGGATCCGCGGCCAGCCAGACTAGCGGCTCCCGCAAAATGACCTCGCCACGTCGGTCTCCCAGCCTCCTCTTGGCAAAGACCAGATCCAGTTCCCCTTTGTCCTGCATGTCTGCCAGATCCTTCGACAGGGCGACGGTCAGATGCAGTTCCACGGCCGGATAGTCCGCGATGAAATCCTGAAGGAGGACCGGCAGCTGTCCCGAGACAAGATCTTCCGAGATGCCGAGCCGCAACCGGCCACTCGGCCGAGCGGCTTCAAACAGGGATGATGTCTGTCGTTCGAGCGAGAGCAACTGCCGGGCATGAGGAAGCAAGGCTTCCCCATCGGCAGTGAGCTGGACGCCGTGGGTGTCACGATCCAGAAGTCGGCGTCCGATGGCGGCTTCCAACCGTTGCAGGTGTTGACTGACGGTGGACTGCCCCAAGCCCAGCTTCTGACTGGCGGCGGTGAAGCTGCCGAGCTGCGAGATCGATACAAAGCTGCGCAAGTGAACGAGATCAAGCATATCACGATATCCGATGACTGTTATCTCTTGCATCGGAATTCACAATAACTAATCTCTGCGGACTGTCCAGCCATGCCGGAACGCTCAAATGAAACGCTTCATTCCCGATACTTTCACGCTGCTGCTCGTCGCCATGGTGGCACTGGCCTCGGTGTTCCCGATTTCAGGCGAGCCTGCAGAATGGTTCGGGATTGCAACCAATCTGGCCGTTGCCTTGCTGTTTTTCCTGCACGGTGCGCGTCTGTCGACCGATGTGGTGGTGGCCGGTTTCCTGCATTGGCGCCTGCAGAGCTTCATCCTGGCGGTCACCTTCGTCGTCTTTCCGCTGCTCGGCCTGTTGCTGGGTCTTCTCTCGCCCTGGCTGATCCCTCCGGCCCTCTATCTCGGGCTGCTTTATCTCTGCGTTCTGCCCTCAACAGTGCAGTCGTCGATCGCCTTCACATCGATCGCCGGAGGTAATGTGCCTGCTGCGATCTGTGCGGCGTCCGCCTCCAACATCCTCGGCATGTTTCTGACGCCGGCGCTCGTTGCCGTTCTCTTCTCGGCGGGCGGTCATGTCGGCGTGTCGCTCGACATGATCTGGAAAATCCTGCTGCAACTTTTCCTGCCCTTCGTGCTCGGCCAGGTGCTGCAGCCCTTCATTGGCAACTGGATCCGGGCACGCAAATCGCTGCTCGCGCCTGTTGATCGGGGGTCGATCCTGATGGTCGTCTATCTTGCATTCTCCAATGCGGTGATTGAGGGGATCTGGTCCGAGTTTTCGGCGGCGGATCTGTCTCTGGTGATTGGCCTCGACGTTCTTCTTCTCGCTGTGGTGCTGACGATCACCTTCTTCGGTTCCAAGCTTTTCGGCTTCAGCCGGGAAGATCGCATCGCGGCCGTTTTTTGCGGCTCCAAGAAAAGCCTCGCCAGTGGTGTGCCGATGGCCGGCGTCATATTCGCTGGGCAGTCGGTCGGCGCGATCGTCCTGCCGCTCATGCTCTTCCACCAGATTCAGCTTATGGTCTGTGCGTGGCTCGCGCGTCGATTTGCCGTTTCTGACATCGCGACGAAGCCGATCCCGGTGGACAGTGGCGCGGGGGCCGTTTCGAAGGCACCGTAGGTCGATCCGATCCTGCCACGAAACGCGCACGCATTCCGCGTATTTCGCTCCCGGTTTACCGATGGTTAAGCATGATTGCGTCATGCTGGATTTCATTCGGATAGATTGATGCAGGCTTCGGCCATGCCAGCCTGGGAACGGACGCTCATATGCCTGTTGTGACTTTCGCCAACACGAAGGGCGGTGCCGGCAAGACGACGGCAGTGCTTCTCATCGCGACCGAACTGGCGCGAATGGGGTTGCGGATCGCGGTGCTCGATGCTGATCCGCAGCACTGGATTTCGCGGTGGCACCAGCAACTGGGTCCGAATTGCCCGGAGCGGCTGCAGGTGGTCCCTTATGTCTCCGCCGCCAGCCTCGAGCGCGAGATCAAGCGTTACCAGCATGTCGTCGACCTTGTGGTCGTTGACCTGCCGGGCCATCGCAGTCCCTTGATTGCCCAGGCGCTCGGATATTCGAACTACGTGCTGATCCCGGCCCAGGGATCGGCGATGGACGCGCAAGGAGCAGCCAATGTCATCGACCTGCTCTACTATCTGCAGGACAAGACGGGCATCCGCGTTCCGCACTCGGTCGTGCTGACGCGCATCAACCCGATCATCACCACCCGTGCCCTGCAGGGCGTCAAGGCTCTGATGGCGGAGAAACGGGTGCATCTGCTGGCAACGCCGATCGTCGAGCGGGCGGCCTTCCGCGACGTCTTTTCCTGCGGCGAGACGCTCTACACGATGGATCCCCGCCATGTGAGCAATCTCGACCGAGCCCAGGAAAACGCCCAGATGCTGGGACGCGAGGTGATGGAGCGTCTGATGCGCTTTTGCACCATCGGTGCGGCCGCGGTTTCTGAACCGCAAACCGTCAGAATGGTCGCCTGACCTTCGCCACCGCCCGCTCCCTTTACAAGGAGCTCAGAACAGGGCGTCGTCGAAAAGTTCGTCGTCCGTAAGCGCCTGCGCCGGGGCAGCCTCGACCATTTCACCCTTGTCCGCTGCCGCGCCGAATATGGCGGAATGCACGTCGCGTTCCGACTTCATCGTATAGGTCGCATAGATTTCACCGGCGATGCCCGAAATGAATGTTTCGAGGCCGTCACAGGTCGGCTCCATGTCGATGGCGTCGGCCGCCAAGGTGCAGCAGTCGTTGAGGATCGCCGTCAGGTCGTGATGGAAGTCCAGCCCGGCTGTTGCCTTGGCCACCCGGATGGAGATTTCCTGCCCCTGCTGCTGCAGGTCATTCAGCTTGTCGTCCAGAGTGTTGCCTGCCAGCGTGACATGGGCGAGGGCCACCTCAATGCGGGCCACAAGGTCGGGTTCCCCTTCGCCGTCCTGGCTGGTTTCCGTCTGACTGAGGCCGGTTGCCTGATCGTCCAGCAGACGCAGATGGTCCAGTGCGCGGTCGGTGACATCATCCAGGCGGCCGGAGAAGGTGCGCAGTTCATTGGTCACGACGTTGATGGCGCGGCTCTCTTCGCCGAGCTTGCTACAGCGCAGGTTGGTGTTCAGAGCCATATACTGGATGTCGGTTCGAACGATCTGGATGGTTTCGACGCTTTCGACGAGATCTTTGACCATGCTGCTGACGGCGGCACTCAGTCGCTGGGCTTCTCCGGCGGACTGCTGGATGCCACCGACGACGGCACGGGCTGTCTCCAGGCTTTCGCGGACAAGGCCCATGGCAGAGCGTGAAGAGGCGTTGTCAGCGGCCGGCAGCATCGAGTGCTGCAGATCCATCAGCGCGGTTACATCCTGGGAGAAGGCACCGATATTGCTCACGATCGTGGAGCATTCGGCGCGGAAATCCTCCGACATGGCGATGAGCTGGTCTCGGACCAGGCGGATGATGAGGAGGACAACCCGTTCGCGTTCTGCCGGCGCTAACTCATGTCCTTCCGAGCGGGCCAGATGGGTTTGCGCGATATCGAAGGCTGCCTGACAATGCTCCAGGCGTTGGCGTGTCACGTCGCCGATCTGCAACGACGACAGAGTGCTGGCCAGCCGACCCTGAACCTTCATCGCCAGGCTCGTCACCTGGGACGCGAGATCAGCAAGCGAGCTGCGCTGGGTCTGGATTGCATTGGCATTTCGGCCGAGATCTCCAACGATTGCGGGGATAGACTGGTCGTGTTGGGCAATACCGTCACTTCCTGTCCGGGCATGGGTGATCAGATCCTGCAGTGCGACGATGCGCTCGCCGAAGGATTTGACTTCCTGGCTGGCGAACTGGATGCGCTCGACGATCTCCTCCGCGAAGCCTGCAAAATCGGCGATGCCCGCACCTGTGATCTTTGCCGTGACAGCGAAGGTGCGCAGGTAGCGCAATGTGTCTTCCATCGCCAGGACTTCACTGGTGAGAGCCTGACTGTAGTCGCCGATCCGTTCAAAACGAAGGTGCAGATCCTTCTGCTGGGCAGGCAGCGCCGCAATCAGGGCTGCGGTGTGCTCCAGTTCCGCCGTGGCTTCGGCCGCCTCGTCCTCGCGCAAGGCATCGGAAATGCTGCCAAGCGAGGTTAACAGGCCGCTGAAGACTTCGAGCACGGCGACCAGCACGGTGCCACCGTCGAGAAAACGCTGCTCGATTTGTGCAAGGGCCTCGTTCAATCTCCTGCCGATGACGATCTCTGGCCCGGTGATCTCTGTTGGCGACGAGTAACGTTCGGACTGACGCGCTCTCTTGGTATTCATCTCAAGTCCTCGTTTCTCGTGTTCATTGGTCTCGTCTTCATGTGCTGCACGGTGATGGTTTTCATCCCAGGTGCCTGCGGTCGGCTGCCAGTATCTCGCGGGCGATCTGCTCCAGCGGCACGATGCGGTCCACGCCGCCGCGGGCAATCGCCTCCTTGGGCATGCCGAACACGATCGATGTTGCCTCGTCCTGCGCCACCGTATAGGCGCCGGCCTTGTGCATTTCGTCCATGCCGCGCGCGCCGTCGTCGCCCATACCCGTCATGATCACGCCCATCGCATTGGACCCGGCCGCGCGCGCGGCGGAGCGAAAGAGGACATCGACCGAGGGACGGTGGCGAGAGACCAGAGGACCCTCCTTGATCGCCACCTGATAGCGCGCGCCCTGACGCTCGAGCAAAAGGTGATGGCCTCCCGGCGCGATCAGAACGTGACCGCGCAGAACCGGATCTCCATGGGCCGCCTCCTTCACCTCGACCTGGCACAGCGTATTGAGCCGAGAGGCGAAGGCGCTGGTGAATTTTTCCGGCATGTGCTGGACGATCACGATTCCAGGCGCATTGGCGGGGAGGGCGACCAGCAGTTCGCGCAGCGCCTCCGTTCCTCCTGTCGACGCGCCAACGCAAACCACCATTTCGGTGGTTTTTGCCATGGCCCGACCGGTCGGTGGCGGCAGGACTGCATCGGCGGTCAGTTTGGCTTCCGTCGCACCGGCAAATGCCACGCGGCGGCGGTCTGACTTGACGCGGGCGAGGGCTGCACCTTTGACCGTCTGGCGAATGGTGGCTCCGGCCTCCGCCAGATGGTCGGCTGCGCCGATCTTGGGCTTCAAGATCACGTCGACGGCGCCGGCCTCCAGCGCTTGCATCAAGGTCTGCGATCCCGCTTCGGTCAGCGACGAGCACATGACGACGGGGATCGGATGCTGTGCCATCAGCTTGCGCAAGAAGGTGATGCCGTCCATCTTCGGCATTTCCACGTCCAGCGTCACTACATCAGGCACTTCCTCCTGGATGCGTCGTGCTGCAACAAAGGGGTCGGACGCTACACCCATGACTTCGATGTCACCATCGGCTTCCAGAACCTGGGTGAGCGCCTGTCGAACGCTGGCCGAGTCGTCGACGATGAGTACGCGTATCTTCTTGCCCATCGCCAAATTCACACCTTCTGAAAAACCGTATTGGCCACTTGCCGGACAGGCAGGGCGAAGCCGGTGATGGTTTCGGAATGGCCGACATAGAGATAACCGCCTGGCACGAGACGGTCGCAGAGCCGGGTCAGCACCTTCTCCTGGGTCTTCTTGTCGAAGTAGATCAGGACGTTTCGGCAGAAGATGACCTGCATGGGGTCGCCTACGCCGTAGGACGCATCCATCAGGTTCAGCCGGGCAAAGCCGACCTTGGCACGCAGCTTGGGATGGATCCGGACTTCGCCGCGGCCGGGGTCGCGAGGCTCCATGACATAGCGCTTGCGTCTTTCCCGATCGACCGGTTCGATCATTGCCGTCGAGAAGATGCCGCGCTTTGCCACGCGCAGCACGTCCGTGGACAGATCCGTGGCAAGGATTGCATAATCGGGGCCGCCGTTTGCCTGAACGAAATCTTCGATCACCATGGCAAGCGTATACGGTTCGGCTCCGATCGAGCAGGCCGAACTCCAGACCCTCAGCCGTCGATGCCCCTGCGCCAAGAGGTCGGGGAGAGCCTTGCGGCTCAGGTGGTCGAAATGCGTCGGCTCGCGGAAAAAGTCGGTCTTGTTGGTGGTCACGACATCGATGAGGTGAATGGCCTCGCTCTCGATCCCGCCATGCTGGAAGAGGTAATCGCAATACTGGTTCAGTCCGTCGACGCCGACGAAGCGCAGGCGACGACGCAGCCGTCCCTCCAGCATCGTCTTCTTCGTGATCGGCATCTTGATGCCGCTGTAGTCATAGATGTAGCGCGCCAAGAGGTCGAAATTGCGCGGGCTCAGGCCGTCGCCAAGGGCCGATGCCATCATCCGCCCTTCCTGACCCGCTGTCGCATATGTCTTCGAGGCTAAAGCGTTCATGCGTGTTCCAGACTGCTGGCGGCGACAGAGCCGAGGGACCGCACGTCCGTGCCTGAGAAGAGCTTGGCCAGATTGACGATGACGACGAAACCTTCGGTGCGGCGAACGACGCCTGCGATGTAATCGGAGGGCCAGCGGATACCGATATCGGGGGCTGCCTCGATCGCGTCATGGCGGAAGGAGGTGACCTCAAAGACGCGGTCGGCGACAAGGCCGAGCGACAGAGACCGGCCATCAATCGGCACGTCTATCACGAGGATTCGCGTGTGCGGTGTCTTCTCCGTCCGTGACATTCCCAACCGCAGACGCAGGTCGATGACGGGCACGCCGTGGCCGCGAACATCGCGCAGTCCCAGGAGATAACTCGGGCCGTGAGGTATGCGGAAGGGATCCTCGTGGTCGAGAATTTCCCGGACGACCTCGACAGGAACGGCAAAGCATTCGTTTTCTAGGCTGAAGGTCACATATTGCGATTCAGTTGCTGCAATGGCCATAGGGCACACTCCTTGATTTCGGCACCGCATCAGATCCTTGGGACATGGAGAACAGCGATCGGGATCGGCGAGGGGCACCGGCCCGCATGTCCGATGGAAGCGGGCCGATGACGTGGTTTCTTCTAAGGTTTCCGATCAGGCCGTCTGACGGAAATCTTCGTCATCACCGTCTGGACCGCCCATGCTCATGTCGAGGGCAAAACCATTCGGCCTGGCCTGGGGACGGCTTGCGACCACCGGGCGCTTGGCCGGCACGTCCGCTGCCATCTTCCGGGCGACCGACTGGAGCTGTTTTGCCTGCTGCATCACAGCCTTGCTTGATGCTCCGTCCACCTTGAAGAAGGCGATGGAGGCCTGCAGTTCTTCGGCCTGGGCTGCAAGTTCCTCCGAGGTGGCGGACATCTCTTCCGAGGCGCCGGCATTCTGCTGGGTGACCTTGTCGAGCTGCTGGATCGCCTCGTTGATCTGGCTCGAGCCGATGTCCTGCTCGCGGCAGGCGGCCGAGATTTCCGAGACCAGTTCGGCGGTCTTGCGGATATCGGGCACCAGGCGGGTCAGCATCTCGCCGGCCTGGGTGGCGACCGAGACGGTTTCGCTCGACAGACCGGAGATTTCGGCCGCCGCCGCCTGGCTGCGTTCGGCGAGCTTGCGCACTTCCGAGGCGACGACGGCAAAGCCACGACCGTGTTCACCGGCACGGGCCGCTTCGACGGCTGCATTGAGTGCCAGCAGGTCGGTCTGGCGGGCGATTTCCTGGACGATCGAGATCTTCTCGGCGATCGTGC
>NZ_QJRY01000011.1 GCF_003205195.1 Peteryoungia wuzhouensis | reverse complement strand
AGATCGAGAACGAGAAGGAAAAGCCGATCACCGTCAACTACGACGAACTGGTCAAGAGCTGGCAGAAGTGATCCGGATCAGTCTCTGATCATTGACAACCGCCGGGGCGATATCTACGCCCCGGCTTCTTCTATAAGGGAGTTTCAGACGGATGAGCGGCTACATTCTGGCCATCGACCAGGGCACCACCTCGACCCGCTCGATGATCTTCGACCACGCGATGCATATCGTCGGCGTCGCCCAGCAGGAGTTCACCCAGCATTTTCCGGATTCCGGCTGGGTCGAACATGATGCGGACGAGATCTGGCAGAGTGTGCTCGCGACGATCGACAAGGCTCTCACTGCTGCAAAGATTACGATTGCCGATATCACCGCGATCGGCATCACCAATCAGCGCGAAACCGTCGTCGTCTGGGATCGCAACACCGGCAAGCCTGTGCATCGTGCCATTGTCTGGCAGGACCGCCGCACCGCCCGCTTCTGCGACGAGCTGAAGCACAAGGGCCTGGAAGCGCTCTTCACCGAGAAGACCGGCCTGCTGCTCGATCCTTATTTCTCCGGCACCAAGCTCTCCTGGCTTCTGAAGAATGTTGACGGCCTGAAGACGCGCGCCGGCAAGGGCGAGATCTGCTTCGGCACGGTCGATAGCTGGCTCATCTTCAAGCTAACCGGCGGCAAGGTGCATGCCACCGACGCCACCAACGCCTCGCGCACCCTGATCTACGACATCGGCAAAAACCGCTTTGATGACGAGCTTCTCTCGATCCTCGATATCCCACGCGCCATGCTGCCCGAGGTCAAGGACTGCGCCGACGATTTCGGCATCACCGACAAGGCCGTGCTCGGCGCCGAAATCCCGATCCTCGGCGTCGCCGGCGATCAGCAGGCCGCCGTCATTGGCAATGCCTGCTTCGAACCGGGCATGATGAAGTCCACGTATGGCACGGGCTGCTTCGCGCTGCTGAACACCGGCACCGACCGAGTCACGTCGTCGAACCGTCTCTTGAGCACGATCGCCTACCGCCTGAACGGCAAGACCACCTATGCGCTCGAAGGCTCCATCTTCATCGCCGGTGCTGCCGTGCAATGGCTCCGCGACGAGATGGGCTTCGTCAAGGTCGCCTCGGAAACCGATGCACTCGCCAGCAAGGCAGACCCGAACCAGCGCGTCTATCTCGTGCCTGCCTTTACCGGCCTCGGCGCACCCTATTGGGATCCCGATGCACGCGGCGCGATCTTCGGCCTGACCCGCGGCACCGGCCCTGCCGAATTCGCCCGCGCCGTGCTCGAAAGCGTCGCCTACCAGACCCATGACCTCCTGGAAGCGATGAAGAAGGACTGGACGGGCGCCAGCTCCAAGACGGTTCTGCGCGTCGATGGCGGCATGGTTGCCTCCGACTGGACGATGCAGCGCCTCGCCGACATCCTGGCCGCCCCGGTCGACCGCCCCGTCGTCCTTGAAACCACAGTCTTGGGCGCTGCATGGCTTGCCGGCTCCCGTGCCGGTCTCTGGCCCGACCAGGCCGGCTTCGCCGCCACCTGGAAGCGCGATCGCCGCTTCGAGCCATCAATGGCAACGGGCGAACGGGAAGCTGCCATCGCCGGCTGGCAAGACAGCGTCTCGCGCTGCCTCACCAGCCGCTGAGCCTGGAAAACACGCCGGTCGTCAAAGCATGGCGACCAGCGTCTCCAGCCGATCGGCATCCTTCGGCAGCTTGTCTTGCCTCAGCCGCGCAATGCGCGGGAAGCGCATCGCAATTCCCGATTTGTGCCGCGTTGACCGCGCCAGCCCTTCGAAGGCCACCTCGACCACGAAACCGTGCTCCGGCTCAGCCCTGAGGCTGCGGACCGGGCCGAAGCGCTCGACGGTATTGTTGCGCACGAAGCGATCCAGAACCTCCAGCTCCTCATCGGTAAAGCCGAAATAGGCTTTTCCAACCGGAACCAGCACATCACCTTCGCCCGGAACGGCCGTCCACACCCCGAAGGTGAAATCGGAATAATAGCTCGACCGCTTCCCATGTCCGCGCTGCGCATACATCAGCACCGCATCGGCATTCATCGGGTCACGCTTCCACTTGAACCACGGCCCCTTGACGCGCCCCGCCTGATAGACGCTGTCGTATCGCTTCAGCATGATCCCTTCGATGACGGGATCGGGTGGGTCTGCCCTGAGCCGCTCCAGTTCCTCCCAGCTCGAAAAGGGCACCAGCGGCGACAGGTCGAACCGATCAGGCACCTGCCGCTCGATCAGGGTGGTTAGGCGGTCCCTTCTGGCGAGGAAACCTTCGGGTCGAACATCCTCGGCCCCATCGAAGAGAATGTCATAGGCCCGGATGAAGACCGGATACTCCTCCAGCATCCGCGCCGTCACCGTCTTCCGGTTCAGCCGCTGCTGCAGGTCGGAAAATGTGCGCGTCGGCGCATTCGTTCGCGAGGTCCCGCCGACCAGCAGTTCGCCGTCGATCACCCCTTCGAACCGCGCCGCCTCGGTAATGTCCGGGAAGGCATTTGAGATGTCATCGCCCGAACGCGAATAGAGCCGGTTGCGCCCGCCCGCACACGAGAGCTGCACGCGGATGCCGTCCCATTTCCACTCGGCAGCGAAATCCACTGGGTCGAGCGTGGCAATGTCCCGGTCCTCGATCGGCGTCGACAGCATCACCGAATGAAAGATCGCCGGTGTTGCCAGGATCGGCTTGTCCGTGCGGTCCTCCAGCCAGGCAAAGAGATCGAGATAGGGTGGCTTCAGCCCATGCCACAGGCTCTCGATCTCGGTCACATCCTTGTTGCCGAAAATCGACAACGCCTGCTTCGTCAGCCGCGCCGAAACTCCGATTCGCAAACCTCCCGTCACCAGCTTGATCAGCGCAAAGCGCTCTGACGTATCCAGCCGGTCGAGCAGGGCCCGCATCAACCCGCGCGTTTCGCTCCGCCCCAGACGCTGCAACCGCTCCACGATCGTCGACAGTCGATCGTCCGCGTCCGTCACGACCTGAGTGTCGGACGGCTCCCACACCAGCGATATCGTCTCGGCGAGATCTCCCACATAGTCGTAGGAATATTGGAACAGCACCGGATCCATGCGTTCCAGCACCAGTTCCTTGAGCAGGGCTGGCTTCACGCCCTTGATATCAAGCCCCTCCGTCAGCGCCGCCAGCGCATAACCGCGGTCCGGGTCCGGTGTCGACTTGAAATAATCGACGAGCAGGGTGAGCTTGCCATTGCGGCTCGGCGTCAGCACCAGGCGGTCGAGAAGATTGGCAAAGGCCTTCATTGCTCAATCCCCCTCGTCTTCGTAGCCAACGAGATGCAGCGGCCGCGCCGCAATGCCCGAAAGCTCGCACCACCGCACCAGCGCTTCCTCACGCCCATGCGTGACCCAGACCTCTTGCGGCCCAACCTCGCGGATGGTGTCCAACAGTTCCGGCCAGTCGCAATGGTCGGAAATCACGAGCGGCAACTCCACCCCGCGCTGCTTGGCGCGCTGGCGCACCATCATCCAGCCGGAGGCAAAGATTGGCAGTGGGTCTTCGAACCGCCGCGCCCAACGATCGTTGAAGGCTGACGGCGGCCCGATCACCACGGCGCCCTTCAGGCTCCCGGACTTCTTGTCCTCGGTCGTTGCCGGCCGCAGTTCTCCAAGATCGACGCCCTGGCTCTCGTAGTAGTCGCAGAGCTTGGCGAGTGAGCCATGGATGTAGATTGGCTGGTCATAGCCTCCGCGGCGAATGAGCGAGATCACCCGCTGCGCCTTGCCGAGCGCATAGGCCCCGATCAGGTGGCTGCGCTCCGGAAATTGCCGCAGCGACGTCAGAAGCTTCTCGATTTCGCCGGAAGGTGGCGGATGATGAAAGACCGGCAGACCAAACGTCGCCTCGGTGATGAACACATCGCAGGGCACGGGTTCGAAGCTGGCACAGGTCGGATCTACGCCCCGCTTGTAATCACCGGAGACAACGATGCGTGTACCATCCTTTTCGATCTCGATCTGCGCCGATCCGAGAACATGACCTGCCGGATGAAACCGCACGGAAATCCCGTTGACATCAACCGTCTCGCCAAATCCGGCAGCCTGCGACGACCCGGCAAAATCGACGCCATAGCGGATCGCCATGATGTCGAGCGTCTGGCGCGTCGCCAGCACATGCGAATGCCCCGAGCGCGCGTGGTCGGAATGGCCATGGGTAATCAGTGCGCGCCCGACCGGCCGCACCGGATCGACGTAAAAATCGCCCATGGGGCAATAAAGCCCGCCCGGCGTCGGATGCAGCAGGAGGTCCGGTTTGATCATGGAGGAAACATAGGGCGGCCAGGCGGCGCCCGCCAGTCGTCAGGCGGCGTAACGCGAAACGACGAGATAGCCGGCGGCAGAAGCCGTTGCGGAGAGAACCGCACCCCAGGCCATGTCGACGAGGCTGACCGAAAGCGACCAGCCCTTGAGCGTTGCCAGATTGGTCATGTCATAGGTGCCATAGGCGAGCAGGCCGAGGAGAGCCCCATGCAGCAGCGCCGTTAGCACGCTGTTTGCCGTGAGCGCTGGCATCACGGCAAAATAGACGAGGCCCACAACATAGAAGAGGTAGAAAATCCCAGCCGCCGCGAAATTCGGCGTGGCGAGCAGAAGCTCGCCGATATTCTGCCGGTAAAATCCGATCGCAACGCGTGTAAGCCACACGTAGTCGAGTGCAAAGAAGACGACGGCCGTCGACACATAGGCGATCAGATAGGTCATTCGTCATCTCCGTGAAGGGCAGGTATAAGCCTGCCGGGTTCATATCCCGAGAACGGGTTGCACCAGCCTGACGATCAGACTCTTGAACTTGAGCGGCGCGTCGGTGACGGCCAGACAGATGCAATCCTCCTCCGGCGTCGCCACCGGCTGGTGCGTCAGCGTCTCGTCTGCTTCTTCCAGATCCCCACGCCGGAAGACGCTCGAGCCATCGGTGAAGGCGCCCTTGAGTACCAGCGTCAGTTCGCGTCCACCGTGAGAATGCTCCGGAACGGGCTTGCCAGCCGGGATCCTCAAAAGCCGCACTTGGCTCTCTGTGTCGCCGGTCTTGATCGGAATATGATAGGCGCCACGTCCGAGCGCCCGCCACTTCAGCCCGTCCACGTCGGCGCCGAGATATGACCGCAAGGGCTCCGGCAACACCGCATCGTTGGCAGCGGCCGCACGAGGCTTCGCCTGAGCCGCCGGCTTGTCCGTCTCTGCGGCAAGCCTGCGCTTCATCGCCTGCCAGCTGTCTGTTGCGCTGGATGTTTGATCGATGTCGACAGCCTCCAACAATTCGCCGCCGGCATGTTCCATGAAGGACAGCCGGTTGCGGCAACTGGGGCACAGCGCCAGATGCGTGGCAACGGCTATGCTCCAGCCTTCCGCAAGCGTGCCGCTGGCAAAATCGAGCAACAGCTCGTCGCTGATATGGTGTTGAACCTGGAGCGTCATGCCCGCTCCTCCAGCGCTGCGCGCAGCTTGGCAAACGCCAGGCGGATCCGCGATTTGACGGTTCCCATCGGCAGGCCGAGTTCGGCTGCAATCATGCTGTGGGATGCTTCTCTGTAGAATGACATTTTGAGGAGTTCGAGTTGTTCGGGTGGTAGGGTTTCCATGGCGCGCCGCAGACGATCTGCTTCCTGGCGCCCTTCGAATTCGATATCTGCGGCTGGCACATCGTCGGGGACGAAGGCCGGGTCCGACGGATCGAACACCGGACGCCTGGCGCGGCGGAAGGCGTCGATGCGCTGGTTGCGCGCAATGGTGAAGATCCAGCTTGAGACGTTTCCGCGTGAAGGGTCAAACTGCGCCGCCTTGTTCCAGACGGCAAGCATGGTCTCTTGCATCAGTTCTTCGGCGGCCTGCCCGTCACGCGCGAGCTTTGCCATATAGGCACGCACCTTGGGGCCATAATGCTTGAAGATTGTCTCGAACGCTTCGACATCACGATCACGACCGACGGAAGCCAGGAGTTGCGAGAAATTATGCGGCTCTAACTCATCAACCGATCCGGTCATCGAAACGTTTCTTATCCCTCGCTGGGGCTTGGCCACGGCAGTCTGCCGTGCGTTACGCCCGGGACCACTGTGGCACGCATCGGCCTGCATGGGAATCATGTTGATCATGAAGCCGACTACGCCGAGGCCGGAAAATCGGATCACCCGTGACGAATTTATTAGCTTCGGTCGATCCACTGGCCAACCTAGTGCGTAATCAGATGCAAACAGAATTTTCGCGACAAGGGAATGTGTGGTTTATGGATATTGGCGTTACGAGGGCCGCATTTGGCGGGAAGCGCAAGATTGCGGTCATTGGGTCGGGTATCTCTGGCCTGTCCTGCGCCTGGCTCCTCTCCCGCAGCGCCGAAGTCGTACTTTATGAGACCGAGGGCCGGCCAGGTGGGCATTCAAACACGGTCCTGGCGCCGGGGCGCGGCAAGGATACGCCTGTTGATACCGGCTTCATCGTCTACAACGATCGCAACTATCCCAATCTCGTAAAGCTCTTCGAGCATCTCGACGTGCCGACGCTGGCATCCGACATGTCCTTTGCCGCCTCGCTCGGTGATGGTGCCTTCGAATATTCAGGCTCTGGCCTCGGCGGTCTGCTCGGCCAGAAGACCAATCTTCTCCGTCCCCGCTTCTGGCGTATGGTGAAGGACATCCTGCGCTTCTACCGTGAAGCGCCTGCCTTGTTGGATCGCCCGGAACTGGATGGCGTCTCGCTTGGAGACTACCTCGCCTCCGCCGGTTATGCGGATAGCTTCGTCGAAGACCACCTGCTGCCCATGGGCGCTGCGATCTGGTCGACCACGGCGTCCGAGATGCGACTTTACCCTCTGCAAGCCTTCATCCGCTTCTTCGTCAATCACGGCCTGCTGACGCTCACCGATCGCCCGCGCTGGCGCACGGTGAAAGGCGGCAGCCGCGAATATGTCGCGCGCATCCTTGCCGATTTTCGCGGCACCGTCCGCCTGTCGACCGCTGTTGCCCATGTTCGGCGCCTGGCTGTTGGCGTGGAGGTGATTGACATCCACGGCCATGCCGAGACCTTCGACGACGTGGTGCTCGCGATCCATGCGAACCAGAGCCTCGATCTGCTGCAGGATGCGGATGCGCGGGAGCGTCAGCTGCTGGAAGCTTTCCAATACACGCCAAACGTCGCCGTGCTGCATTCCGATGAAGCCCTGATGCCGAAGCGGAAATCTGTCTGGTCGAGCTGGAACTATGTCGCGAGCCGCAAGGATGAAGCCGGCGAAATGCTCTGCGTCACGTATTGGATGAACAAGCTCCAGTCCCTCGATCCCGAAACGCCCTTGTTTGTCACGCTCAATCCCTGCCGCCCGATCGATCCGGCCAAGGTGATCCAGACCTTTAACTACGAACATCCCCTGTTCGACGCCGCTGCCATCCGGGCGCAGAAACAGATCTGGCAGCTCCAGGGCCATCGCAACACCTGGTATTGCGGCGCCTATTTCGGCAGTGGCTTCCATGAGGATGGCCTGCAGGCCGGCCTTGCGGTAGCAGAGGCTCTCGGCGGTATACGCCGTCCCTGGTCTGTCGAAAACGAGTCCGGCCGCATCGTCATCACCCGGCACCTTGAGGCGGCCGAATGAGCTTGCAGTCTGCCATTTATGCCGGCCATGTCGTGCATGTGCGTACTCGCCCCAGGCAGCACAAGCTGCGCTACAGCGTGTTTTCCCTGCTGATCGACCTTGATGAGATCGCGGATCTCGACCGGGATCTTCGCTTTTTCGGCCACAACCGCCGATCCCTATATGCCGTCTATGACGCAGATCACGGTGATGGTCATGTCGGCCAGTTGCGGCAATGGGTCGAAGGGCGGCTTGAGGCGGCCGGACTTGAGGCCAAGGGTTCGAGGATCCGCATGCTCTGCTATCCCCGCATCTTCGGCTACGTCTTCAATCCGCTCACCGTCTATTTTTGCCATCACCGCGACGGTCGATTGCAGGCCGTGCTCTACGAGGTCTGCAACACCTTCAACGAGCGCCACACCTATGTCATCCCGGTCGAGGAGGGGCAGGAGGTTTTGAGGCACCAATGTGCGAAGGAAATGTACGTCTCGCCCTTCCTGCCCATGGACTGCGTCTATGATTTCCGCATCAATCCACCCGATGAGAAGGTCGGCGTGCACATTGGTGAAAGCGATGGCGAAGGGCCAATATTGACGGCGCTCTTTTCCGGCAAACGCGCCCCCTTGTCGGATGCGAGCTTATTGCGCATGCTGGTGACCTATCCCCTGATGACCCTGAAAGTGATGGGGGGGATACATTGGGAAGCGCTGCGGCTCTGGCTGAAGGGGGTTCCGGTTTATCGCCACGCGCCTGCAGCCAAGCCGATCGCCTCGACGATCGTTCTGCAGAATGGGATGAACAAGCGATGAGTCACGCCGAACGAGAAATGCCGTCCGTAGTCGCCTCTCTGCCGTTCTGGCAGCGTCTGCTGTGCCGCTGGGCTGACCGTGTTACCGCTGGCCGATTGACCCTCCAGTTTGAAGGCTATGGTCAACACGTCGCCGTCGGCAGGCTGCCGGGTCCCCATGCCACGCTGTGCGTTCGCAACGCCAAGCCGGTGCTTCGCATTCTGACCGGCGGTACTCTGGGCTTCGCCCAGGCCTTCATCGATGGTGACCTCGACAGCCCTGATATTGGCAGTGTCGTGGAATTCGCCCTGGCGAACGAAGCCGAACTCGGCAAGATCCTCTCATCCTCGGCAATTTTCGAGGGCATCGCCCGCCTGCGCCACAAGCTGCGTCGGAATTCCAAAAAAGGTAGCCGGCGAAACATCGCCTTCCACTACGATCTGGGCAATGCGTTCTACAGCCAGTGGCTCGACCGCACGATGACCTATTCCTCGGCTCTCTACGAGGCGCCCGGCCTGTCGCTCGCCGAGGCGCAGGAAGCCAAATATGCCCGCATCGTGCGTGAGCTGAACATCGGACCGGATGACCACGTGCTGGAGATCGGCTGCGGCTGGGGTGGTTTCGCCGAACACGCAATTCGCGCCACCGGCTGCCGGGTCACGGGCCTGACACTGTCCGTCGAGCAGGCCAAGTTCGCCCGCGAACGTCTGGAGAAAGCCGGCCTTTCCGACCGCGTCGACATCCGGCTCGAAGACTATCGCGACTGTCAGGGACAGTTCGACAAGATCGTCTCGATCGAGATGTTCGAAGCCGTTGGCGAAGAGAACTGGCCGGTCTATTTCAAGGCCGTGCAGGAGCGCCTCGTCCCGGGCGGGAAGGCAATGATCCAGACGATCACGATCGACGAAAGCCGCTTCGAGCAATACCGCCGCAGTGCCGATTTCATCCAGACCTATATCTTCCCGGGTGGCATGCTGCCCTCCGTGACGATTTTCGAGCGCGATGCGAGCCGTGCGGGCCTTGAGATCGGCGATCGCTTCCGCTTCGGTCGGGATTATGATCGGACTCTGATTGCGTGGGACAATGCCTTCGCCAACAGCTGGTCGTCGATCGAGCCCCTCGGCTTCGACCGTCGCTTCTACCGGATGTGGCGGCTTTATCTGCACTACTGCGCCGTCGGCTTCCGCGTCGGCCGCATCGATGTGGTTCAATTCAGGCTGGACAAGCCAGCCTGAACAAAAAAGGCGGAGCCGGCCACCTCGCCACCTGCCTTCAGGAGCGCAGCATCTTGCGCGTCAGCGCGAAGCGAAGCTTGTGTGGCAGGGCATGCAGCAGGCGAATGGCAAGCGCCATCTTCCATGGAAAGATGATCTCGAACGTGTTGCTGGCCAAACCCCTGGCAATGATGTCGGCTGCCTCTTCGGCCGACACGAGGAAGGGCATCGGAAAGTCGTTCTTCTCTGTAAGGGGTGTCGCCACAAATCCCGGGTTCACGACGCTCAGCGTGACCCCATGGCTTGCAAGCTCTGGATGCAGCGCCTCGCAAAGGCTGTTCAGCGCCGCCTTCGTCGCGCCGTAGCTCGCTGCTCCCGGCAGGCCCACATACGCGGTGACGGACGCCACGACGGCGATATGTCCGGCTTTGCGCGCGATCATGCCCGGCATCACCGCTTCCAGGCAATTTGCGGTTCCCATGACGTTGAGATCGAACATTTGTCGCATCCGCTCGACGCTGAAGTCGGCGGCATAGTCGCGGGTATAGGAACCGGCAGCAAAGACCGCGAGATCGATTGGCCCCATTGCCGTCGTCACGGCATCGGCGACGCGACGCACGGCCTCGCCATCGGTCACGTCGAGCGGAAAGGCGACGATCCGGCCGGGGTGTTCGGCGGCAAGTGCCGCAAGCAACTCGGCATTACGGGCGCTGACGGCCACGCGGTAGCCGTCGTCCACCAGCCGTTTGGCCAGTGCCCGGCCGATGCCGGAGCTCGAACCGGTAATCCAGGCACATTTGGTCATGAGATCCTCTTGCGTTGTGTCATGACCAATACGCCAGGCATCGGCCGCCGGTTTAACCGGCCCAACCGCGCAGGAGTTCCAACCCGGTTTTCATCAGGGCCTCGGCCTCGCCATGGGTCTTGGCTTCGACATAACACCGCATCTCCGGCGCATTGCCCGACGGTCGGAAATGGATGACCCGCCCGTCGGCAAGCGTCACGCGAACCCCGTCGATATCGCTCACCCCAGCCACGGCGCCGATCGGCGCGAGGAAGCCGGCGAGGTTGTCGCGCGATTGCCGGATATGGGCCATCAGCGAAGTGCTCCGCTCTGTCGCGAAGTTCTCCAGCCGATCGCTCAATGCCACCGGCAGACTGAAGGCCTTGGCAAGGTCGGACAGCGACTGTCCGTTCTGGGCAGCCATACCGAGGGCCGCAAGGGCAGGAAGGAAACTGTCACGCGTCGGCAGCGCTTTAAGCACGGTGCCTTCCACGGTGAAGTCGGAACCCAGCATCAAGCCGCCATTCGCCTCGAAGCCGAGCACGCGCTCGCGGCCTTCCGCCAGCGCTGTCTCCATTGCGGCAATCACATAGGGTGAGCCGACCCGCGTGCGGATGACTGAAAAGCCGCCATCCTGTTCAAGGCCGGAATTCGACGTGACAGGGGTTGCGACAACGCTGGCCTTGAGAAACCGCGCCGCAATCAGCCCAAGCAGGTCGCCACGCAACGGCAAACCATGTTCGTCCGCCACCAGCGGTCGATCGCCATCGCCGTCGGTTGAAATGATTGCGTCAAGCGCCAGTTCGTCACTCCAGTGTGCGAGCTGGGTCACGGTGTCCACCGAAACCGCCTCTGTATCGACGGGGATGAACACGTCCGATCGGCCGAGCGGAAAGACGGTTGCCCCATAATGCTGGAACACGTCGACCATCATGTCGCGGGCCACCGTGCTGTGCTGGTAAATGCCGATACGTCTCCCCTCCAGGCACCCCGCTGGCAGAATATGGAGATTGCGATCTAGAAACAGCGCACTCGCCTGGCCTTCCTGTTCATCGCCGACGCCGCTCTCCACGAGGTTCGCCTCGGGATCGTCGGCCAACGCGTCAGCCATCCGTGTGATCGCCTGCTCGTCCTGCTTGTTGATCTCGCCGTCGGGCCGGTAGAACTTGATGCCGTTGCGGTCTGCCGGGATATGCGATCCGGTCACCATGATGCCGGCCGCCCCCAGCGAAGCGCCGTAAAGGGCCAGAGCCGGCGTTGCGATGGTCCCGCAGTCGATCGGCTCAAGCCCGGCACGCCGGAGGGCGGCCATGATCGTCGCGGCGATCTCGGGGCTTGACGGACGGAAGTCGCGCGCGATCACCACGGGTGATCCGGCCTGCGCAAGCCCTTCGGCCAGTAGGTAACGGGCGAAAGCGGTGGAGTAAAGGGCTGAAACGGCGCCGATGAGATCCGATGAAAGGCCCCTGAGGCCACTGGTCCCGAATTTTGCCGTCATGCTTGTCTCCCTCGCAGTGCCTCGGAGCAGCTTATATGGTGCCAACCGGCAAGGCATCAAGCGGAATACCGGCGAGCGGCGGGGAGAGGGCAATTTGGAAGTCGGCAGAAGCCGAAACGAAAAGAGCCTGGCGCGGGAGGAGGTGCGCCAGGCTCTTAAACTCGATCGGCAATTGGGAGGAGGAGGAGTATTGCCGATCCTACCGACCGGCGCTGGGAGGAGGAGTGCGCCGCTTCGATGCTTGTGTTTTACCCAAATGCCTCGCGGCTGCCAATCCTCGTTGTTGCAACGCAGCAGTGCGATAAATGCATGCCTCCTTCGCCCAGTCGTAACGCGAACCGCTCGCGCAGTCGAAAATGACTTTCGAGTCTTTCGCAATTTGAGCTTACACGATGAAGTGAACCTTCGTTTCCTGCGCGCCCTTGACTGATGCCGATATTTCCATGCGCATCAGGCATGGCTCAGATCTCGGTAACAGGGCTCTCGGCCAACGTCCGATGTCCGCTACGGGATGGTACCTCCTCCAGCTTTCCTTTATAGCGGGCAGAACCTGAGAATGTCTGGAGACTTAGATGGCGACGATCCGCTCCCACGAAGGCGATATTTCCGCAGCTGATGCAGCGCGGTACACCGACGCGATCGCGATCGATACGGAAACGCTGGGTCTGGTGCCCCGCCGCGATCGTCTCTGCGTGGTGCAATTGTCGCCTGGCGATGGAACCGCTGACGTGATCCGTATCGCGGCCGGGCAGACCGAAGCGCCGAATCTGGTTGCCCTTCTCGCCGATTCTTCCCGCCAGAAGATCTTCCATTACGGCCGTTTCGACATCGCTGTCCTCTACCATACCTTTGGTGTGACCACGGCTTCGGTCTTTTGCACCAAGATCGCGTCGCGCCTGTGCCGCACCTATACGGATCGCCACGGGCTCAAGGACAACCTGAAGGAGTTGCTGGAGGTCGACATCTCCAAGGCGCAACAGTCCTCGGATTGGGCGGCCCAGAAGCTGAGCCAGGCACAGCTCGAATACGCAGCCTCCGACGTGCTGTACCTGCATGCCCTGCGCGACAAGCTGACCGAGCGCCTCGTCCGCGATGGTCGCATGGAACATGCGAACGCCTGTTTCGAATTCCTGCCGACCCGCTCCAAGCTCGATCTGCTCGGCTGGGACGAGACCGATATCTTCGCCCACAGCTGAGCGTAAAGGCCGCTTCAGGCTTTGCGGGTGATGCCGACGCGGGCCATCACGTCTTTCGGGATGTCATATTGACGGATCATCGCCGCCTGGTTCCGCATGCCGCACAATTCCCGTTGCACCGAAAGAGCAAAAACTGCCTGCGCAGCCTCATCGACAGCCGCTGACAGGATCTCGGCGCTTTTGCCGCGCGCCTCGGCGCATTGAAGCAGGGCAATTTCGGCTTTCCGCCCGGCGCGTCCGAGCGCATCCGCCATCTCGCCGGCAAGCTCCTGGTCGAGTGCGGACAGCAGATCTCCGGAGGCGGACGCGAGCAGGGAAGCGGGCGGTCGAAAACTCATGGCCTAGCTGTTCTTGTAGACGATAATTGAGATGCAATGAAACGAATGCGCCAAGCTTTCATTAACTCCGACTTTGCATCATGACCGCAGTGAAATCGGCAACGGTGTCCCGTGTTTCAAGGGCCTCGTCAGCAGCAAAGCGTAGAAATAAAGCGACCATGACGGAAGCAGCCAATAGCCTTCTCGATAGCCTGTCCCGCTCGACCATCACGTATGATACGGACCGACCGGACACCGACGACCTTGATCAGCAGGATGAAGATGCAGGCCCGCATTATGCACCGGCCACCTGGCTCGATGCCCTCATGGTCGACGAGCGCAGCCGCCCGGACCAGCCGCTCGGCAAGCGCATCCCGGCCCCTTCGGATGAAGCCGGCCTCTACCCGATGTTCCTGCGCCTGATCGATTAGGCGATTACGAGGAAACGCTCGCGGCACTCGCTCGTGCGCGGATTTCGTCGAAGCTCCAATCCTTCAGCAATTGGCCATTTTCCCAGACCGGCTGCAGCAGGTTCGTGCGTGCGCCGAGCTCCGCAAGCGGAATAGCCACGATGTCCGTGCCGTCGGCAATCGCCGCCACCCGTCCCGCCATCGGCGGTTTCTCCTGCGGATGGGTGGACCGCCGACCGGTCTCCCGCCATTCCCCACCAGCATTTTGCGCCGCGCTCTGGCGCATGGTGAAGGACAGCGTGTCGCGGTTGATCTTGTGCAGCAGGCCGGATCCCATGCCGAACGAGATGTTCTCCGCGGAAAAGCCCATGCCCTCCAGCCGCCCCAGGATCATCTGGATGTCCTGGATGGACACGCCGTCGGACTGGATCACCCGCACATTCGCGTCCAGAACCTTGAAGCCCTTGCCGTTGAGCCGGGTGCCATAGGCGTAGGCGAGCTGCGCCACCACCTGGACCGGCGTGTCGATCGGGTCGCCACTGTCGGGGCGAACCACCAGTGTTGCACCGGCCGCCCGCACCTTTGTCTGCAGCTTCTTGCCCCAGATTTCGGTGACGGCATTGTGCAGGTCATAGCTGTCGGAGACGATGGAATAGGCGCCGAATTCGCTGAACCGGTCGATGAGATGCGAATAGGCTTCGACCTCACGGTCCGGACCCCAGGCAGTGATTGTCCCGTGTTCGGCAGCAGGCATGGATAAGGCCGGCATGGCCGCCCCGTAGGCCCGCCTCGCCTGCAGGATGCCTGGCAGCGAATCGGAGCTGTGAAAGTGGACGAGATGCGCCGCACCACCGATTGCCGACTGTTCGACGCTCGACGTGCTGCGGCAGCCATAGTCGCTGATCCGGCTCGGCTGCAAGCCGTGCGGGTCATCCGTGGTCCGCTCCAGGAAGGGCAGGATCGCCATGCGCAGCCGCCAGGCCGTGGTCGCCACCGTCGAGGGATACCAGACGGCACGCAGCAGCGACGTTTCGATGTGGGAGGTGAGCCAGGGCAGGGCAGGGTCCGTGTTGACCACCTGGACCACCGGAACGCCCCGGCGAAGCGCCGTGCCTTCGGGCACCGCCTCGATGCGGAGCGGCAGCAGACCGCCATGGGCCTCGACGATATGCAGCCAGCCGGCCTTGTCGAACGGCTGCCGATGTGCCGAAGCCACCTCCTCGGCCTCTGTCACATCCATCCGGGTCACCGGCCGCGACAGGTAATCCTTGAGGAACATCTGCAGCCCGAAGAACATCACCTCCGGGCGGAACGAGCTGCCGCGCGTCGTGACGAAGGCGCTGACGGAACGTGTATCTGCCGGGTACTGCAGAAAGGTCCCGAGTTTGTAGCTATCCGTGTTCAGGATGAGATTGGATGTCATGCTGGCGCCCATCAAAAGTTGCGCGGCAGAAAGCCGCCGGCCGGCATGGTGCCAGTCCAGGTATGTGCGAAGCTTGAGCCTTCGGCATTCCGCTCCGATAGATTTGCTTTTTGTTAACCATGTTTTGCCAATCTCCTCCTTGAAGAGCAGGCAGATCCGCCACCGTCCTTGGCGATCCCGCGCCCGATCGCTTCGGCGAGAGGCAGAGACCGTGTGGAAAAGGGCACCTTGAACGCGAGAGGTCGCCATGATCGGTCCCGTCAGCGCCCCGACGAACCTGTATCAGCAGCCACAGGAGAGCCGCACCCAGGCCGAGACCCGCACAACGGGACGCGCGCCGGTCGCAGCGGGCGTCGAGCCTTATCCCGCCAGTGCTGCCGGAAGCATCGCCGGAAACCTCAACATGATGCTGCTGAGTGCGCCGGAGCGCATGTCGCAGAATCTCGTGGTGCTCACCGAAGTTCTCGCCGCCGCGCTGAAGATGAAGCAGGAGCCGGGTGAGCCGCTGACAGCTTTCGCCGCCCGCCTGATCGAAGCCATCACGACACTGGCGCCTGCGGAACGGCAGAAGTTGAAGGTCATGCTCTCGGATGCCTTTGCCGGCTTGCAACTGAGAACTCTGCTCCAGGCGTTGCATAATCCGCAGGGTCCGGAGGCCGCGACGCTCGCGATTTATCTGGAACTCTATCGCCAGAAGGACCGCGATCCGGGCGCGCGCGCCGTGATCTCCTCCTATCGCCAGAATGGCGGAATGTCCCTTGGTCAACCGCCACGGGATGCCCGTGCCGCCGGACAGCAAGCTTCGCAGGCCGTGCCCATGCCCGCCAGGCCTTCGTCTCAATCCCCTGCGTCCCTGTCGAGCCAGATGACGCCGGCCGCCGTAGAGATCTCCGCGACCCGGGCTCCACCCGCTGCGGTTCGACGGGCTGGAGAGCAGGATGGGCGTCATGCAACTGGCGAACCATCGAGAGGGGGAGAACAGGCGTCAGCGAACGACGGCTCCGATAATCTGCGGGTACTCCGCCAGATGCGTGACCGGCTGAATGCTTCCGCCGAACCCGCGCAAACCGACCGCATTCCAGTCTCGGCGCGAAAAGCCGCAGACCCCGCCGCAGCGTTCATGGCCAATGCCCAACCCGGCGCCACGCGAAGCACCGGTCCGGCCTCTCCGACCATGGCGCCGTCCCTGACTTCACCGCCCAATGCGCAGGTTGAGCCGCACGAACCTGATGGAAAGCCCGAAGCTGGATCGCCGACACTTCAGCAAACGCTCTCGACCTTGCCGAGTGAGCTACTGGACGACATGGCTGAAAGCGATCTCATCAGAACGCTGCTGGCGCTTTATGGAAGCGAGGTTGAAACGGACGTCGTCGATCGCGCGCTCGACGCGCTGATGCCGTCGGAACCGGAAGAGACGGATGCGAAACGCCTGCCGTCCCAAACCACGCCGCCGGCCGAAACTCTGGCGGACGACAGCGAAGCGCCCGCCCTGGATCGCCCCATCCAGTGGGAGGAGCGTCTCGCTCTTGGAGCCTCCACGCTCCCCTCGCACCAGGGCGAGGCTGCGCGCAGAGCAGATGTCGGAGATGGTCTGCCGCTTGCGTTTGTCAATTATGTCATCGACAGCGAAGTCGAGACCAAGTCCGCCAGTCCGGTGCGCAGGGACGCTCACGAGGAGGAACACCCTGACGAGGCCGCAGACGAGGAGCCAAGCTCGGATGAGGACGCAGCCGAGGATCCGCCGGACCAGGATACGGAAACCCTGGTATTCGAAGGTGATGCGAGCGGCCCGGATGACCGGATCGATCTCGGCCTGGCCGCACCGCAGCTCGACGCTGCGGACGCGCGACCGGCCTTGCCCCATCCAGACGAAGATCCGGCCCAGGCGCTCTATCGACGTTTATCCGATTTCGCCTGACCCCGCGGGGTCAGGATGGCCAACAAAAAAACCCGCCGGGATCGCCCCCGGCGGGTTCTTGCATTCAGTCAACAGCGAGGATTAGTCGTTGTTGCGGTTCTTGAGCGCTGCACCCAGGATGTCGCCGAGCGATGCGCCAGAGTCGGACGAACCGAACTGAGCAACGGCTTCCTTCTCTTCTGCGATCTCGAGAGCCTTGATCGACAGCATGACCTTGCGGTCCTTCTTGGAGAAGTTGGTGACGCGGGCGTCGACAACCTGACCGACCGAGAAACGCTCCGGACGCTGATCGTCACGATCGCGGGCCAGGTCGTTGCGGCGGATGAAGGACGTGATGTCCTCGTGGTTGACCAGCTTCACTTCGATGCCACCATCGTTGATGCCGATGACTTCGCACGAAACGACAGCGTTCTTGCGCAGGTCGCCGGAAGCAGCGGCGTCGCCGACAGCATCCTTGCCGAGCTGCTTGATGCCGAGCGAGATGCGTTCCTTCTCGACGTCGACGTCGAGAACGACGGCCTTGACCACGTCACCCTTGTTGAACTCCTCGATGACCTGTTCGCCCGGACGGTTCCAGTCGAGGTCGGAGAGGTGAACCATGCCGTCAACGTCGCCTTCGAGGCCGATGAACAGGCCGAATTCGGTCTTGTTCTTGACTTCGCCTTCGACTTCAGTGCCGGCCGGATGGCTGTAGGCAAATGCCTGCCACGGGTTCTCGAGGGTCTGCTTGAGACCGAGCGAGATACGGCGCTTGGACGGATCGACTTCGAGAACGACGACGTCGACGTCCTGCGTGGTCGAAAGGATCTTGCCGGGATGAACGTTCTTCTTCGTCCAGGACATTTCCGAGATGTGGATCAGGCCTTCGATGCCCGGCTCCAGCTCGACGAATGCACCGTAGTCGGTGATGTTGGTCACGGTGCCGGAGATCTTCTTGCCAACCGGGTACTTGGCAGCGATGCCATCCCACGGATCGGACTCGAGCTGCTTCATGCCGAGCGAGATGCGGTGGGTTTCCTGGTTGATACGGATGATCTGAACCTTGACCGACTGGCCGATGGACAGGATTTCCGAAGGATGGTTGACGCGGCGCCATGCCATGTCGGTGACGTGCAACAGGCCGTCGATGCCGCCGAGGTCAACGAACGCACCGTAATCGGTGATGTTCTTGACGACGCCGTCAACAACCTGGCCTTCTTCGAGGTTCTGCACGATTTCCGAACGCTGTTCAGCGCGGGACTCTTCGAGAACCGTACGACGCGAGACAACGATGTTGCCGCGACGCTTGTCCATCTTGAGGATTTCGAAGGGCTGCGGGTTGTGCATCAGCGGGGTCACGTCGCGGATCGGACGGATGTCCACCTGCGAACGCGGCAGGAAGGCAACGGCGCCGTCGAGGTCAACCGTGAAGCCGCCCTTGACCTGGTTGAAGATAACGCCTTCAACGCGCTCGCCAGCTTCGAACTTGGCTTCGAGCTTGATCCAGCTTTCTTCGCGACGAGCCTTCTCGCGCGACAGAACAGCTTCGCCGAGAGCGTTTTCGATGCGCTCGACGTAAACTTCGACTTCGTCGCCGACCTTGAGCGTGCCGTCCTTGGCGCGTGCACCGAATTCCTTCAGCGCGATGCGGCCTTCGACCTTGAGGCCGACGTCAACGATGGCGACGTCCTTCTCGATGGCGGTGATGATGCCCTTGGCAACATAGCCTTCGGCCAGGTCGGTCTTGGCAAAGGATTCCTCGAGGAGGGCAGCAAAGTCCTCGCGCGACGGGGTAGAAACAGACATGAAATCTCCTAGTCGCATCCATGGGATGCGGATTGCGCCGGTGGTTCGTGTTGGTCGGGACCAAATCCTCCATCCGCTCTCTGTGGAGAGCTGTCCGGCGCGGGGACGGGGAAGTGGCCAACTGAAACGGAAAGCGGCTCGGCCGGTTCCGGATCAGCGCAGTTTCGTCAGGGCAGCGTCGATGAGTACCTTCGCCGCCGAGAATGCGGCCTCTATACTCATTTCGGAGGTGTCTAGCAAGTGCGCGTCTTCGGCTGGTTTCAAAGGGCTGTCGGCCCGCCCCATGTCGCGCTCGTCACGCTTCTTCACGTCGGCGAAAATCGCCTCGAAATCGGCATCCAGCCCCTTGGCGATGATCTCGTCGTAACGCCTGCGAGCACGCACCTCCGGAGAGGCCGTCACATAGAGCTTCACCGGCGCCTGCGGGCACACGACTGTGCCGATGTCGCGCCCGTCGAGTACCGTGCCGGGCAGCCGGGTAGAAAACGCCCGCTGCGCCTCGACCAGCGCCCGGCGCACAGCCGGCATCACGGCGATCTTCGACGCCGCTTCGCCGATCGCGTGCGCAGACAGCACATCACGATCCAACCCGCCGAGGTCGAGATCGCGCGCGACCGCCTCCGCGACCGCCTCGTCGTCGAGCGGCAGCCCGGCATCGATCAGCGCCTTGGCGGTGGCCCGATAGGTCAGCCCTGTATCGAGGTGGTGAAAGCCGTAAGTCTCGGCAATCTTGCGCGACAAGGTCCCCTTGCCGGCCGCTGCCGGCCCGTCGATGGCGATTGTAAGTTCCATAATTTATCCGTTCGAGCCACTACGACTTGATGGCAACCAACAGGTCGTGAGACTTCATATGCTTCGCTCATCTTTGTTTGTCCACATCGCGGCAGCGGCGCCCTCCTCGCTTCGAGGGGATGGATGCCGCATTGGTGCAAGCCATCCAACAAGGAAGGCGGCAACGTCTCCACCCAGGAGAGCAGTTAGCACCAGCAGGAGCCGTCGTGGACTGAGCCAGGATATGACGTCGTCAGCGGATTTCCCGCACTCAGCATCGCGCCAAGCGCAAACATCAGGAAAAAAGCGGCAGGACCGAGACTAAAAAACACGAAGCCGACAAGCAAGACCGCCGCGCCGAGCGTTCCAGCTGTCCATTCTTCTGAAGCGCCTGACAAGGATGAAAGCCAAATGACACCCGCAATCAATAGCAGGGGCGCAACAAGGAACTCAAAGCCGACAGAGACTGATATTCGACGTTTTGCTAGTCGTTTCCTAGCCATCAAATATGATGCAGCAAAAGACGTAGCGACTGCCGCATAGGTCGCGATGATCATCCATTCATGCCCGCGTTGCCGTCCACATGTCTTTACCAAGCGCCGGTTATCTTGCCAAGGGAAGCATCCCAGCCAACGCTTGCGAATTCGACGGTGCAGATTGCCTTTGACAGACGCAGTGCCAGCGATTAAGGGGACCGACTACAGTTTGGCCGGCCTCGCGCCGGGCGCTTGGCGCATGCCCCTTATTCTTCACGACTTCATGAGGCTTTGACAGTGGCGAAGGCAGAACTTGGAACGAAACGCACTTGCCCCGACACCGGCAAGAAATTCTACGACCTGAACAAGGACCCGATCGTGTCGCCGTACACGGGCAAGTCCTGGCCGCTTTCCTATTTCGAGGAAACCTCGGTCGCAGCCATCATGGAGAAGGCTGAGGAAGAGGAGGTCGCAGAAGTCGACACCGAAAACACCGACGTCGAACTGGTCTCGCTCGAGGACGCCGACGAGGCATCCGGCGACGACATCCCCGACATGGGCGATGACGACGTCGAGATCGATGGCGACGACGATGACACCTTCCTGGAAGCCGACGAAGACGACGACGATGACGACATGACCGGTCTCATTGGCGTGCCCGGCGACGACGACGAAGTCTGATTTTTCAAGGATTTCGAGCCCGGGCCTAAAAAAATGCCCGGGCTTTCATTTTTCGGCTTGCCATCTCCGACGACCGGAAGTATCAAGCCGCCACCCCACCGGAAGCGGTGCTTTCCACGGGGTTCCCGGAGCCGGAAATTACCCGGTACCCTGATGGGGCTATAGCTCAGCTGGGAGAGCGCTTGCATGGCATGCAAGAGGTCAGCGGTTCGATCCCGCTTAGCTCCACCAAATTTTCCCAGATCAAATTAGGCGACAGACGTTCCCAGTTTGGGTCTCGTGCACCACGAAAAAGCAATGCTATGCTTTGCTTTTGGCGGGGCCTCAGCCCCAGCCTCTCACCGCGGCAACAGTTCCACCGTCTCGCCATTCTCGCTGCGGTCGATCTGGAACCAATCAATAATCTTGCGGATCTCGAGTTTCACCTCGCCCTCACGCAGGCGCAGGCGCAGCGTGTTGTCGGTGACGTCGAGAGGGGTGCCGATATAGATGCGGTCATTGCCGGAATCGTCCACGGTGTCGATGGCGAAGCGCATGGTCCCCTCCTGAAAAAGTGCAAATCCAAATGATGACAGTGGCACGAGGGTTTAGTAACGCCTGCTTGAGCGAAGCTGACGTTACGGAAGCCTGTGGGTCGAACCTGCACGCGGAAGATTCGTCAAAGCGAAGGAGCGCGCCATGTTCGTGTTGTCGAAACTCTTCTGGATGGCCGTCCAGCCCCTGTCTCTGGTCTTCCTGCTGGGGCTGCTCGCGCTTCTGTTGATGCTGGTTCGATGGCACCGTGCAGCGGTTGGTGCCTTGGCAACGGCCCTCCTGCTGCTCTTCGTCACGCTCTACACCACGACCGGCTCATATCTTCTGCAGGTGCTCGAAGCCCGTTTTCCCCGCCCGGCCTCAGATCCCGCCGATGTCGCCTGCATGATCGTGCTCGGCGGCGCCTTCGAGACGGAGGTGACGACAGCAAGGGGTGGCATCGAGCTCAACCAGTCCGCCGACCGATTCGTCGAGGCGCTCCGGCTGGCGCTGCTCCATCCGCAGGCGAAGATCCTCGTGTCGGGCGGTGACGGCTCGCTGAGCGGCGCCTATGAGGGGGATGCGGCGGCATCCCTGCGCTTCTTCGGAGCTTTCGGCCTGCCCGCTGATCGTCTGGTGACCGAGACCACCTCGCGCAACACGGACGAGAACGCACAGAACAGCCGCCAGATTCTCGCGCAAAACGGCCTCTCTGATTGCCTGCTGATCACCTCGGCCTTCCACATGCCGCGCTCGGTCGGTCTGTTCCGCAAGGCGGATATCGCCGTCACGCCGTGGCCGACGGATTTTCGCACGACCGGCAAGGTCGGCCTCGGCCTCGATTTCACCCAGCCAACACTGAACGCCCAGCAGATGGCGACCGCCACCCGCGAATGGCTGGGTCTTCTGGCCTATTGGGCAATGGGGCGAATCGACACGATTTTCCCCGCGCCCTGAGGCCCGTCATTTCTTCGAGATGGTGAGGAATTTCGTGCCGCGCACGCGCACAGTCATTTCGCAGGGCTCGGCGCCCTCGTCGCGTTCGCAATAACGCGGATGCATCTTCAGAACGAAGACCATGTTGCCGAAGCGCTTGATGAAATCATAGGAATACATCTGTGCCGTGGCGATCATGAAATAGCCGCCCTCCTTGACCTGGAGGTAGAAGTTGAACGGGCAGCCCTCGGCGGTGCAATCCGGACCGCGAACGCCGTCGCACATGATCTCGCTGCTGTTGGTCACGGCGTCCGGAATGCCGTCATTGTTGATGTCGATCCGTTCGATGAAGCCCGCGCCGAACTTCGCTTCGCTGCAGCGCTTGGCGTAGTGGGTCTTCTCATACATTTCGGGATCCTTCAGCAGTTCCTGCTGGGCCACCGCATGCGATGCGACCAGCAGAACGGTGAAGGCAAGGAACAGGTGCTTGAGGAACGACACGATCGGATGCTCCGGATCAGATGGCGGCTGGTAGTGTCAAAACTCTAGCGCCTCCGGCTTGCCTCGGCGTTAACGGCGTGATTCAAATCTGGCCCTGCGCGCCAGTGGGAATGCCAGGGGAGGGATGAATGTCGCTGCTGTCTTATCTCGATTATGCCGGCGTTGCGCTGTTCGCGGCCACCGGCGCGCTTGCGGCCTCCCGCAAGCAGCTCGACATGATCGGCTTTCTCTTCTTCGCAGTTGCCACCGGCGTCGGCGGCGGCACCGTGCGCGACATCGTGCTTGGCCGCACGCCGGTCTTCTGGGTGTTGAATCCCAATTATATCCTGGTTTGCTGCGCGGTCGGCGTTCTGGTCTTCTTCACGGCCCATCTGGTCGAATCGCGCTATCGCCTGCTGATCTGGCTCGATGCCATCGGTCTCTCGGCCTATTGCGTCATGGGCGCGGTCAAGGGTCTGGCCGCCACCGGTTCGCCGACGATCGCGATCGTCACCGGCACCCTGACGGCGAGTTTCGGCGGTGTGTTGCGTGATCTGCTGGCCAACGAGCCCTCCGTCCTGCTGCGTCCGGAAATCTACATCACCGCCGCTCTTGCAGGCGCCGCCGTCTTCACGCTCGCCAATGAACTGGGCGCGCCGCTTTATCTGGCCTCGCTTGCCGGCGTGGTTGCGGCCTTCACGATCAGGGGAGGCGCACTCTTTTTCGGTTGGACCTTCCCGACCTACAAACGCAGGCCTGGCCGACATCCCGATGAAGTGATGTGAGGTTCAGCCCTGTTTGGGGCGCAGACGAATGACCACGTCGACATGAGCGATTTCCATCCCTTCCGGCGGAGCCGGCAGGTTGTCGATGGAAATATTGTTCACGGGAATGTCGAGCACGGTATTTTCGCCCTCGACGAAGAAGTGGTGATGGTCGGAGACGTTGGTGTCGAAATAGGTCTTCGCGCTCTCGACGGCGAGAACACGGATCAGGCCGGCCTCGGTAAACTGGTGCAGCGTGTTGTAGACGGTGGCGAGAGATACCGGGAAATCGGCAGCGATCGCCTCTTCATGCAGTTCTTCGACGGTCAGATGGCGATCACCCTTGGCAAACAGCAGGCCGGCCAAAGCAATGCGCTGCCGTGTCGGGCGCAAGCCCGAACGACGCAATTTTAGCTCGATGCCGGTTTGGCAGGGTGCCATCGTCAAAGACGAACTCCAAGTTGTCTGCGGGCATATCTGTCCCTTGCGATGGATATAGCCTCAAAGTCAGGCGGTTTCAATAGTTTGGGTGGGGACAAGCCGAAGCAGGCCCGGCATGTGCTGCTTTTTCGGCCCTTTGGGTCTGGTGATGGTCATTTGCTTCCTGTATGCGACGAGGAAGAAACCGGTCTGGCCGGCGATCGGCGCATATCCGCGTCTGCGGCCCGTCACTCGGAAAGGCTTCATTTTAGCGCCGTCTTGGTCTATTGGGTCCGGATACGTGAAGCAGAGGGGGGAAGAAGAAGAACGATGACAACGAAACAATCCAGCTACAATTACGACGAAATCCTCTCCTGCGGCCGTGGCGAACTCTTCGGTCCCGGCAATGCGCAGCTGCCGCTGCCGCCCATGTTGATGGTTCACCGGATCACCGACATCTCGGAAACCGGTGGCGCCTTCGACAAGGGTTACATCCGCGCCGAATACGACGTGCGCCCCGATGACTGGTATTTCCCCTGCCATTTTCAGGGCAATCCCATCATGCCCGGCTGCCTCGGCCTCGATGGCATGTGGCAATTGACCGGCTTCTTCCTTGGCTGGCTCGGCGAGCCCGGTCGCGGCATGGCGCTGTCCACGGGCGAAGTGAAGTTCAAGGGCATGGTCCGTCCGGACACCAAGCTCCTCGAATACGGCATCGACTTCAAGCGCGTCATGCGTGGCCGTCTGGTTCTTGGTACCGCTGATGGCTGGTTAAAGGCCGATGGCGAAACTATCTATCAGGCAACCGACCTGCGGGTCGGTCTGTCGAAGGACAAGGCGGCCTGAACCGGCCCCGTCCACACCTGAAGTTCATGAAAAAGGTCTGAGAGATGAGACGGGTTGTAGTAACAGGTCTTGGCATCGTGTCCTCCATCGGTGCTGATGCCGCCGAAGTCACCGCATCGCTGCGGGATGCCAGGTCCGGCATCACCTTTTCTCCCGATTTCGCCGAAAACGGTTTCAAGTGCCAGGTCTGGGGCAAGCCCACGCTCGATCCGACCGAACTGGTCGATCGCCGTGCCATGCGCTTCTTGTCCCAGGGCGGCGCCTGGAACCATGTCGCCATGAAGCAGGCGATCGCCGATGCCGGCCTCGAAGAGGCCGATTATCAGCAGAATGAGCGCGTTGGCATCATCATGGGCTCCGGTGGTCCGTCCACCCGTCAGATCGTCGAGGCGGCCGATATAGTCCGCCAGAACAAGAGCCCGAAGCGTATCGGCCCGTTCGCGGTGCCGAAGGCGATGTCGTCGACGGCGTCCGCCACGCTTGCCACCTGGTTCAAGCTGCACGGCGTCAACTATTCCATCTCGTCCGCCTGCTCGACCTCGGCGCACTGCATCGGCAATGCCTATGAGATGATCCAGTGGGGCAAGCAGGACATGGTCTTTGCCGGCGGCCACGAAGATCTCGACTGGTCGATGTCGAGCCTCTTCGATGCCATGGGCGCCATGTCGTCGAAGTACAACGACACGCCGGCAACCGCATCGCGTGCCTATGACGTCTCGCGTGACGGTTTCGTCATCGCCGGTGGCGCGGGCGTTCTGGTTCTGGAAGAACTGGAGCACGCGAAGGCCCGCGGCGCCAAGATCTATGCCGAAGTCGTCGGCTACGGCGCGACGTCTGATGGCTACGACATGGTTGCACCCTCAGGCGAAGGTGCGATCCGCTGCATGCGCCAGGCCCTGTCCACCGTCACCGGCGAAGTCGATTACATCAACACGCACGGCACCTCGACGCCGGTGGGTGATTCGAAGGAAATCGGCGCGATCCGGGAAGTCTTTGGCGACAAGATCCCGCATATCCAGTCGACCAAGTCGCTGACCGGTCACTCGCTGGGTGCAGCCGGCGTCCAGGAATCGATCTACGGCCTCTTGATGATGCAGGAAAAGTTCATCGGCGAGAGCGCCCACATCACCGAGCTGGATCCGGAATTCGAAGGCGTGCCGGTGGTGCGCAAGCGCATCGACAACGCCAAGATCGATACCGTGCTGTCAAACTCCTTCGGCTTCGGTGGAACCAACGCCACCCTGGTCTTCCAGCGCCACAACAGCTGAGATCTGCGATCTCTTCGCTGACAAACCGGATGGGGTGGCCTTTGCCGCCCCATTGTCGTTTGGGGACGTCGGACCGAGTCAAAGAAAAGGCCTGGCACGTTTCCGCGCCAGGCCATCGCCATCCGAAGTGGTCCGCCAGCCGTGCAAGCACGGCTTACTCCGGTTGAAACGGATCGGTATGCCGGATCACACCCATCAGCATCGCAATACTGACGGCATGAAACAGGTTGCGTGCCTCGAGCTTGATCTGCGCGGAGGCCAGGGCATCGCTCACGTCTTCCTGCGACAGCACGAGGATATTGCCCGCATCCTCCAGCCGCTTGCCCTCGGCGACGAGTTGCAGACAACGAATTTCCCTGTCGGTCAGCAAGGAGAAACCGGGCTCCTGCCCGAGCGCCGTTTGGGGATCGGTCATCATCATTTTCATTGCTGGAAAATACCATGGGAGAATGCCATGCAAGCCATGGCGTCAGCGCGCGGTTATACGGCGATCAAGGAGATTGTCGTTACCCCTGTGCGCCAAAAAATTATCGACACGCGCTAATTAAGCTCTTCCTGGAGAGGCTTGTTTCTCAGGGTCTGGGGATGACACAGCATCCAGCCAGACTTGTCAAGCAGGGTGCGGTTCACGCCGACTTTCGCTCCCGAACTTCAGTCGGCGTGGAGCCGAACCAGCGCGTGACGGAACGGGTAAAAGCGCTGGGTGCGGAATAGCCGAGCCTGTAGCAGATCTCCGATATCGGCAGCTCGCTCTCGGTCAGCAGATTATAGCTCACCTCGCGCCTGATGCCATCGCGCAGCTCGTTGAGACTTGTCCCGTGATCCGCCAGCCGTCGTTGGAAGGTCCGCTCCGAGAGGCCGAAATAGGGGGCGATCTCGGAGAGCGGGTATTCGTCCTGCGAAACATGCACCAGCAGGTGCCGGCGCACTTGATCGACGAAGTCGCTCTGCAGTTCCGCCGTCGCGGGCCTCAGGCTCCGGCATTGCAGATCCATCAACTCGAACAGCCGCCGGTCCCCGGTGGGATTGTGTGTATCCAGGAAGGCTTGGGGAAAATGCACGCAGTTCATGCTGGCGCCAAAACTCACCTTCTTCGTGAGAAACTGACGAAAAGGCTGCAGGTTGCGTGGTTTCGGTCGCTCCAGCTCGACCTCGACGAGATCCGCCGTGAGCCCGGCCAGATCTCGTACGCGCTGCATGACAAGCGCGACCGACATGTCCACATACTGGTCGCGTTTGACGATGAGGGGGGCGAATGTCCAGGCGAGATGGGCGCCCTGCGCGTCGATGACCAGCCGCGAATAGCTGGTATGGGTCACGTATTGGATATGCTGATCGACGAAGCGCACGAGGTCGAGGCCGGTCGGTGCAGACATCAGACCATAGCCGAACGGACCACTCGATCCCGCCTCATATGCCTTGACGCTGGTGACCCCGAAGGCTTCGTCATCCGACAGCAGCGCACAGGCCTCCAGAAGCCGGCACAGACGATCGAGACTGATCCGGGCGGTCATGTCCTGGAAGCAGGCTGGATCGATCTCCAGCGCCTTGCAGATGGGATTGATGTCGATCCCGTAGGACAGCGCATGCACGACCACGGCGGACGCAAGTCCGGCCACGGTTGTCAGTTCATCGGTGAGGTTCCGACCCGCCATCCCATTCCCTGTCGCCCAAAGGGAAGATCTTGGCATGAAATGGTAAGCCAAGGCGTAGCCGGAGTCGAGCACGTCGCCCGGGTCATTCCATCACTGAGGCGTGAGACTTCGGCGCCTCAGCGCTTGGCCCACAACACTTTGAAGCGGGCGTTGCGGCAGACTTCGCCGTGCTGCTTGAAATGCGCGGCCAGAACCGGCTCATAGGGCAGGCCGCGATTGGCGACCATCAGCAGGTTGCCGCCGTTGCGCAGCGCATCATAGGCACCCTTGATCATCGCTGCACCGATCGAAGGTTCGGCTGCATGGCCCTCATGGAAAGGCGGGTTCATGATGACCAGATCGTACTTCTCCTTGGTCGGCTCTGTCGCCAGGTCCTGCCAGAAGAAGCGGGTGGTAAGGTCAGGATGGTTGTGGGCGAGATTGCGCTTGGCATGCTCCAATGCGCTGTGGCTTGCCTCGAACAGGTCGATGCGGTTGGTGCGCGGCGAAGCCTCGGCCAGCATCACAGACAGATAACCCCAGCCGGCACCGAAATCGGCAGCATTGCCGTCGAAGTCGGTCGGAAGGCGGCTGGCCAGCAGTTCGGAGCCCTCGTCGACATGCGCATGCGAGAAAAGACCGGCCTTGGTCTCGAAACGCCCTTCGACGGTGACGGTCTTGGATGCGAGTGCCGCGATTGCGGCGGTCGCGTCATCGGGGACGATGAACCAGACCGCAACGCCGTGATATTTCGGGGTCGAGTCCGGGGCGAGGCCGAGCCGATCGAGCTGCTTGCGCAGCGGAAGGATCCCTTCCTCCTTGGCTCCGGCGATCATGACAAGGCCACCCGCCTTCACACGACGCAGGGCTTCGGCAACATGATCCTCGTTGAGACCCTTGTGTTTGCTGCACAGAACGAGCGCTCCGTCGAAATTGTCGCCCTCGACAGCGGCCACCGGCTTCTGGTGGGTCATTTCCAGACGGCGAAATTCCGGCCGGAAGTCCTGCACCACGGTCAGCGCCGCAGCAAAACCTTCAGGTTTTGCGAAGCCTGCCTCGGCGCCGAGGAAGAGATAGCGCTGATCCGCGCCAGGCAGCGGAACCGCCTCGGTGGTGAACGGATGGAACAGGGTCTTCAGCGTGTCGCGGCTCATGGCTTGGTCTTCTCTTCGGGCGGACGGAAACGGTTATGGTGCGTACGAAAAAGGCGCGGGATAGTCTCCCGCGCCTCGGATCGGGTAGAGCGAAGGCGCGCTTATTCAGCGGCCGCTTCGCCATCCTTCTTGTCGGCAACGATTTCCTTGCCGGTCGTCTGGTCGACGGCCTTCATGGAGAGGCGGACCTTGCCGCGCTCGTCGAAGCCCATCAGCTTGACCCAGACCTTGTCGCCTTCCTTGACGACGTCGGAGGTCTTGGCAACGCGCTCGGAAGCGAGCTGCGAGATGTGCACGAGGCCGTCACGCGAACCGAAGAAGTTGACGAAGGCGCCGAAGTCGGCGGTCTTCACAACGGTGCCTTCGTAGATCACGCCAACTTCCGGCTCGGCGACGATCGAGTGGATCCACTTGCGGGCCGCTTCGATTTCCTTGCCGGAGGACGATGCGATCTTGATCGTGCCGTCGTCTTCGATGTTGATCTTGGCGCCGGTCTTTTCGACGATTTCGCGGATGACCTTGCCGCCCGAACCGATGACTTCGCGGATCTTGTCGACCGGGATGTTCATCACTTCGATGCGCGGTGCGAATTCGCCGAGCTGGCCACGGCTTTCCGAAAGGGCGTTCGCCATTTCGCCGAGGATATGCTTGCGACCGCCCTGGGCCTGGCCGAGCGCGACCTTCATGATCTCTTCGGTGATGCCGGCGATCTTGATGTCCATCTGCAGCGAGGTGATGCCGTCGGCAGTACCCGCAACCTTGAAGTCCATATCGCCGAGGTGGTCTTCGTCACCGAGGATGTCGGAGAGAACCGCGAAGCGTTCGCCTTCGAGGATCAGGCCCATGGCGATACCGGCGACCGGCTTTGCCAAGGGAACGCCGGCGTCCATGAGAGCGAGCGAGGTGCCGCAGACGGTTGCCATCGAGGACGAGCCGTTCGACTCGGTGATCTCGGAGACGACACGCAGCGTGTAGGGGAACTGGTCGGCCGACGGCAGCATCGGACGGATGGCGCGCCAGGCAAGCTTGCCATGGCCGATTTCGCGGCGGCCCGGGGAGCCCATGCGGCCGGTTTCACCAACCGAGTAGGGCGGGAAGTTGTAATGCAGAAGGAAGCGTTCCTTGTACATGCCGGTGAGGCTATCGACATACTGTTCGTCTTCGCCGGTGCCGAGCGTGGCGACAACGATCGCCTGGGTCTCGCCACGGGTGAAGAGGGCCGAACCATGCGTGCGCGGCAGGATGCCGACTTCCGACACGATCGGACGAACGGTCGACAGGTCACGACCGTCGATGCGGCTCTTGGTGTCGAGGATGTTCCAGCGAACGATCTTCGCCTGCAGGTGCTTGAAGACGGCGCCGACGACTTCGTTGGTGTACTTCGGCTCTTCGCCTTCCGGGAAGAAATGCGCCTTCACCTTGGCCTTGACGGCGTCCACGGCAGCGTAACGATCAGCCTTCTGGGTGATCTTGTAGGCAGCGCGCAGCTCGGTCTCGGCAATCGACAGCATTTCGGCTTCGAGAGCGGAATGGTCTTCCGGTTCGAATTCGCGCGGTTCCTTGGCAGCCACTTCGGCGAGCTTGATGATCGCGTCGATGACCGGCTGGAAGCCGCGATGACCGAACATGACGGCGCCGAGCATGACGTCTTCGTTCAGTTCCTTGGCTTCCGATTCCACCATCAGGACGGCGTCGGAGGTGCCGGCGACGACGAGGTCGAGAACCGATTCATCCATCTCGTCGAGATGCGGGTTGAGAACGTATTCGCCGTTGATGTAGCCGACGCGTGCGCCGCCGACCGGGCCCATGAAGGGCACGCCAGAGAGCGTCAGCGCAGCCGAAGCGGCAACCATCGACAAGACGTCCGGATCGTTTTCAAGGTCGTGCTGGACGACGGTGACGACGACCTGGGTGTCGTTCTTGTAGCCTTCCGGGAAGAGCGGGCGGATCGGACGGTCGATCAGGCGGGAAACCAGCGTTTCCTTTTCCGAAGGACGGCCTTCGCGCTTGAAATAGCCACCCGGGATCTTGCCGGCGGCATAGGTCTTTTCCTGGTAGTTGACGGTGAGCGGGAAGAAGTCCTGGCCCGGCTTCGGCGACTTGGCCGAAACGACGGTGGCGAGAACAACGGTTTCGCCATAGGTGGCGAGAACGGCGCCGTCGGCCTGGCGGGCGATCTTGCCCGTTTCCAGCTTCAGCGGGCGGCCTGCCCACTCGATTTCAACGCTGTGAACATCAAACATATCTTGTCCTTCATATGCAGCACCGGGCCGCCGGTTAAGGGGGCTCGCAGCATCTGCAATGTGCTGACGCGATCACGGGCAAGACAGTGGGAGGCTTCGGATCCGGCGGGTCGTCCCGCAAATTCGCCCTTTTGGCGCGGAAGCATCCAACAATCCTGCCCCATGACAGGTCATCGGTTGGTATCGACAGGTCCGGCCCATCCGGCCTGTCATTCGTCCCTGGCAAATCCATGCGCGGGACGGGGTGCGGGTCCATTGGCCCGACCTGGAAAGGCAACCGGCGGATCTTCTGGACAGAAGACCCGCCGGGAACTGTTTAGCGGCGGATGCCGAGACGGGTGATCAGGTTGGTGTAACGAGCCTCGTCCTGCTTCTTGACGTAGTCGAGAAGCGAACGGCGGGTCGAAACCATGGTCAGAAGGCCACGACGCGAGTGGTTGTCCTTCTTGTGACCCTTGAAGTGTTCCGTCAGGTTGGTGATACGCTCGGTCAGGATTGCGACCTGAACTTCCGGAGAACCGGTGTCGCCTTCCTTGATGGCATATTCCTTGATGAGGGCGGCCTTGCGCTCTGCAGTGATCGACATCGTGGATCCTTTCTAAATAAGGAGAAACAGGTCGCCAAACGCCGGGATGTCGTCCAGCATTGGCCGTGAATGCATGCGCCAAGGGCACAAGCTGGTGCCGCCTATACTCCATTCCCAGGCATAAGGAAAGATGCCATGGAAAAGAGCAGGCGGCGGCAGTGCGTCAGTTGAAGACGCGGCGCGGATGAAACTCGCCGCTGGCAATTTCGCCGATCGCCACCAGCTTGTTGCCGGACAAGGCCACCGCCTCGGGTTCGGCCACCGGCGCATCGCGGCCGCGCACGATGATCGAATTGCCCATGCGCAGCCGATGCGCCTGGTCCTCGGTGATCCTCAGCTGCGGCAGAGCCGACAGGGCCTCCGCCGTATCCACCAGGAAAGCATCCAGCGCCGCGAGACGCTCGTCCTTGTCCTCGATCGCCTCAAGCGCCACGAGTTCGGCGAGCGGCACCATCATCTCCTCGGCAAAGGGCGCCACATAGCTGCGGCGCAGTTCGGAGATATGCCCGTAGCAGCCGAGTTCTCGTCCGAAGTCGCGGGCCAGCGAACGCACATAGGTGCCCTTGCCGCATTCGACCTCGAAAAACGCCCGGTCGGCCTCGCATTTCAGAAGCGTCAGGCGGTGAACCTCGACCTCGCGAGATGGGATCTCGACGGTCTCGCCTTCACGCGCCAGATCATAGGCCCGTTCGCCGGCGATCTTGATCGCGGAGAACTGCGGCGGGATCTGGTTGATGACGCCGGTGTAATCAGGCAGCAGCGCGCGGATTGCCTCTTCGCTCGGCCGCTGGGCGGAGCTCTGGGTCACTTCACCTTCCAGGTCGTCGGTCGAACGTTCTTCGCCCCAGGTCACGGTGAATTCATAGATCTTGCGGCCGTCCATCACGTAAGGAACGGTTTTGGTCGCATCACCGAGCGCGATCGGCAACATGCCTGATGCCAGCGGATCGAGCGTGCCGGCATGACCGGCCTTCTGGGCATTGAAGAGCCACTTGATCTTGCCGACCGCCTCGGTCGAGCCGAAATCCACCGGCTTGTCGAGGATGAGCCAGCCCGAAATCGGACGGCCCTTGGGCTTTCTGGGTTTGGACATCTATATGGTTTCTCAGTCTTTGTCGTCTTCGGAACCGAGGTCGCGCTGGACCTCCGGCGAGCGCAGGAGCGCATCGATCTTCTGGTAGTTGTCGAAGCTGGTATCGTCGCGGAAGCGCACCTCCGGCATGTATTTCATCTGCCGAAGCTGGCCGCCGATGCGACCGCGAATGAACTTCGCATGTTTGTTGAGCGCCGCGATAACAGCGTCATGGTCGGAAACCCCGAGCGGCGCCACATAGGCGGTCGCCATCTTCAGGTCCGGCGACATGCGCACTTCCGAGACCGAAATCACCGTCTTCTCGATGACGTCGTCATTCACTTCCCCGCGCTGAAGCACCTGGGTGATGGCGGCACGCACCTGCTCGCCGACGCGCAGCATGCGCTGCGAAGGTGCCGAAGAGGTTGGTTTTGTCATAGTCGTCTTGCCTTTCGCATCGGTCATGCAGTCCACAGGGCGGCTGCGTCCGGATGCATCGGATGAAGTCTGTCACGAAGTGTCATGCCCGAAGGCGACATTGTCTCAAAATACAGCGAGCGCCGGAAGATCCGGCGCCCGAAGTATATTGTTTCGAAGCGGCCGCTCTTAGAGCGTACGCGTGATGTGTTCGACGCGGAAGCACTCGATCGTGTCGCCGGCGCGGATGTCTTCGTAGTTCTCGAAGGCCATGCCGCATTCCTGGCCCATCGGCACTTCGGCCACTTCGTCCTTGAAGCGCTTGAGTGTCTTGAGCTTGCCTTCGTGGATGACAACGTTGTCGCGCAGCAGACGCACGCCGGCCCCACGCTCGACCTTGCCTTCGACGACGCGGCAACCCGCGACCTTGCCGGTCTTGGTGATGTTGAACACCTCCAGGATTTCGGCATTGCCGAGGAAGGTCTCGCGACGTTCCGGAGAGAGCAGGCCCGACATCGCCGCCTTCACGTCATCCACCAGATCGTAGATGATGTTGTAGTAGCGGATTTCGATGCCGCCACGTTCGGCTGCGGTGCGTGCCTGTGCGTTGGCACGGACGTTGAAGCCGATGATGGCTGCGTCCGAGGACTCGGCCAGAGCGATATCCGATTCCGTGATGGCACCTGCACCCGAATGCACGATGCGGGCACGCACTTCGTCGGTGCCGAGCTTGTCGAGCGCGCCGATAATGGCTTCGATCGAACCCTGCACGTCGCCCTTGATGACCAGCGGGAACTCCTTGAAGCCGGTGTTCTGCAGCTTGCTCATCATCTGTTCGAGCGAACCGCGCTGACCGGACTGGCGGGCAGCCGCCTTGTCGCGGGCCAGACGCTGGCGATATTCGGAGATTTCGCGGGCGCGGGCTTCGTTCTCGACCACGGCGAACTTGTCACCGGCAGCCGGCGTACCGGACAGGCCGAGAATTTCGACCGGCATCGCAGGTCCGGCTTCCTTGACGTGAAGGCCCTGGTCGTTGACCAGCGCACGCACGCGGCCCCACTGGTCGCCAGCCACGATGATCTGGCCAGGCTTCAGCGTACCCTTCTGCACGAGCACGGTTGCAACCGCGCCACGGCCACGGTCGAGCTGTGCTTCGATGACCGTACCTTCGGCGGTGCGGGTCGGGTCGGCCTTCAGGTCGAGGATTTCGGCCTGCAGCAGCACGGCTTCGAGCAGCTTGTCGAGGTTCAGCTTGTTCTTCGCCGAAACTTCGACGTCGAGCACTTCACCACCCATGGATTCCACGAAGACTTCGTGCTGCAGAAGCTGCTGGCGAACCTTTTCCGGGTTTGCCTCGTGCTTGTCGATCTTGTTGATCGCCACGATGATCGGCACATTGGCCGCCTTGGCGTGGTTGATCGATTCAATCGTCTGCGGCATCACGCTGTCGTCGGCGGCCACCACGAGGATCGCGATGTCAGTCGCCTGGGCGCCACGAGCACGCATCGCGGTAAACGCGGCGTGGCCGGGCGTGTCGATGAAGGTGATCTTCTGGCCGTTCTGCTCGACCTGATAGGCACCGATATGCTGTGTAATGCCACCGGCTTCACCCGAGACGACCGAGGTCTTGCGGATGGCGTCCAGCAGCGAGGTCTTGCCGTGGTCGACGTGACCCATGATGGTCACGACCGGCGGACGCGACACGAGTTCGCCTTCGTCGTCCTTGACGTTGAAGATGCCTTCTTCGACGTCGGATTCCGAAACGCGCTTCACGGTGTGGCCGAATTCGGTGGCGATGAGTTCGGCGAGGTCGGCGTCGATGACGTCGCCCGGCTTCATCATCTGGCCTTCCTTCATCAGGTACTTGATGACGTCGACGGCGCGCTCAGACATGCGCTGCGACAGTTCCTGAATGGTGATGGTTTCCGGCAGGATGACTTCGCGCATGACCTTTTCGCGGGTTTCCTGCATCTGGCTGCGGCGGAACTTCTCCTGCCGGCGGCGCATGGCAGACAGCGAACGGCCGCGCGACGTACCGTCGTCATCGACATTGGCGGTGGTGACGGTCAGCTTGCCGCGACGACGGTCTTCCTCGACCTTCGGACGGGCAGGAACCTTGGCAGGGACCGGCATGGCAACTTTGCCACGGCCAGGAACGGCACGCGGCGATGCGCGCTCTTCGTCTTCGTCGTTCGCCTTGCGGCCACGCACGAAGCCGGGAGCAGCCGGAGCGGCAGGCGCAGCGCCCGGACGGGCAGCCGCCGGTGCACTGGCTGCGGGAGCTGCGACCGGGGTCGGAGCGATTTCGGGTTCCGGCTGCGGCTCGGGCTGCGGTTCCGCGGCGCGGCGTGCGGCCTCTTCGGCAGCCAGGCGTGCAGCTTCTTCGGCCTCGGCCTTGCGGCGGGCCTCGTCGATCACGCGCTGCTTGGCTTCCTCGATTTCACGAACCTGCGCTTCGGCAAGGGCGCGACGGCGTGCTTCCATTTCGCCAGCCGACAGGTCGTGCAGAACGGCGCCACGCGGGCGCTCCTGCTGACGAGGCGGCTGCGAAGGCTGCGGGCGCTGCGGCTGCTGGGGACGCTGCGGCTGCGGCGTCGGCTGGTGCACGCGCGTCGGCGTCGGCGTTGGCGCAGCCACCGGACGGGCGGCAGCAACGGGTGCCGGTGCCTGAGCCTGCACCGGAGCAGGGGCCTGAGCTGCAGGTGTAGCAATGGGAGTAATCGGCTTTTCGTCCAGCGGGCGGGTCGGGCGGCGCTTCACCGTCTCGACGACGACCGACTTCGTACGGCCGCGCCCCATGTCCTGGCGCACGGTACCCTGGCTCATCCCCGAGGGCTTCAGGGTGAGTGTCTTCTTCACGCCGATAGTCTTGTCGTCTTTGTTGTCGGTCATTCCGTTCCCGTTCCTTCGAGCGAGGCCGGATGCCGAGCATCAGACCACGCCGTTCACATACTGTCCTAAACCACGGAGGCCGACTTTCGCCGGTGACCGCGTCATTGTGGTTTCGGGCCAGCGCTCGAGACCTGCAGCACAGGGCCGCGATAGGTTTCGAGCAGAGTTGCGCGTTTCACTACACCTTCACCCGCCTGCCCTGCAAGCGCGCAAGCATGGATAAACGCATTCTGGCCCATCAGTTCGTCCATTTCCGCCCCGGTCAGAAGGTGGAATGCGGGGATTTCCGCATCGGCTCCTGTTCCGAGGTGCCAGGCCTTTCGGGCCTGGTCGATCTTCCGTATGCCGTCCGCCGCCGCGTCCTTTGAATGGAACACCGCGATGACCTCGCCGCTTCTGACCGCGGCATCCACCTTGGCAGCGCCGCTGATGAACTGGCCGGCCTTGCGCGCCATGTTCATCATGCCCGTCAACTGGGCGATCAGCAGGCGTTCGACGGCGGCTCCGAGGTCCGGATCCGCCTTCACATCCCGCTTCAAGGCCCGGGCGAAGAGCTTCTTCGCCACAGCCTTGTCCACCGCCTCGCGGCGAGGACTGACCCAGCATCCCCGACCGGGAAGCGTCCGCTTCAGGTCGGGAACGATTGTTCCGTCCGGTGCCGCCACGAACCGCAGCAGCGTATCGGGCGACCCGCTGTCACGGGTGACGATGCACATCCGTCCGTTCGCATCGGAGAGGTCGAAGTCGTCTTCGGTCTCCGGCGCGTCGGGCGTCAGCGCGGTCATCACGCCTCCTGCTCGACGTCGGCTTCGCCTTCCACTTCGGCCTCAGCCGTTTCGGCAGCCAGGTCTTCCTCGGTGATCCAGCCGGCCGACAGGCGAGCCTGCACGATCATGGCTTCGGCTTCAGCACGCGAGATGTCGAACTTCGAGAACAGGCCCTCGAACTTCTTCGTCTCGCCGTCCTTGCGTTCGCTCCAGCCGATCAGGTCGTCGGCGGCGCAGCCGGCGAAGTCTTCGATCGTCTTGATGCCGTCTTCGCCGAGAGCAACCAGCATGGCCGAGGTCAGGCCGTCGATCTGGCGCAGCTCGTCGGCAACGCCGAGTTCGCGGCGCTTGGCATCCATTTCGGCTTCGATCTTGTCGAGATATTCGCGCGCACGGGTCTGGATTTCCTGTGCCGTGTCTTCGTCGAAACCGTCGATCGAGGCGATTTCGTTCAGATCGACATAGGCCACTTCCTCGACCTGGGCGAAGCCTTCGGACGCCAGAACCTGGCCGACCATCTCGTCGACGTCGAGCGCATCCATGAACAGGTTGGTGCGTTCGTTGAATTCCTTCTGGCGGCGCTCCGATTCCTCGGCTTCCGTCATGATGTCGATGTCCCAGCCGGTGAGCTGCGAGGCCAGACGCACGTTCTGACCGCGGCGACCGATGGCAAGCGACAGCTGCTCGTCCGGAACCACGACTTCGATCCGCTCTGCATCCTCGTCGAGAACGACCTTGGCGACTTCAGCCGGCTGCAGGGCGTTGACGATGAACGAAGCCGGATCCTGGCTCCACGGAATGATGTCGATCTTTTCACCCTGAAGCTCGCCGACAACCGCCTGAACGCGCGAACCGCGCATACCGACGCAGGCGCCGACCGGATCGATCGACGAGTCGTTCGAGATGACGGCGATCTTGGCGCGCGAACCCGGGTCACGGGCAACCGACTTGATCTGGATGATGCCGTCGTAGATTTCGGGCACTTCCATGGTGAACAGCTTCACCATGAACTGCGGATGGGTACGCGACAGGAAGATCTGCGGGCCGCGCTGTTCGCGACGCACGTCATAGACATAGGCGCGCACGCGGTCGCCGTAACGGAAGGCTTCGCGCGGGATCATCTCGTCACGACGGATGATGCCTTCGCCACGGCCGAGGTCGACGATCACGTTGCCGTATTCGACGCGCTTGACGGTGCCGTTGATGATCTCGCCCATGCGGTCCTTGAACTCGTCATACTGGCGATCACGCTCGGCTTCGCGCACCTTCTGCACGATGACCTGTTTGGCCGACTGCGCAGCAATACGGCCGAAATCCATCGGCGGCAGCGGGTCGGCGATGAAGTCGCCGAGCTTGGCGTCGACATTGCGGTCGCGGGCCAGTTCCAGCGCGATCTGGGTCGAGTAGTCCTCGACCTTTTCGACCACCTCGAGAAGACGCTGCAGGCGGATTTCGCCGGTCTTCGAGTTGATGTCGGCGCGGATGTTCGTTTCCGTGCCGTAACGCGAACGGGCAGCCTTCTGGATCGCGTCGGCCATGGCGGCGAGCACGATTTCGCGGTCGATCACCTTTTCACGGGCAACGGCATCTGCGATCTGCAAGAGCTCGAGCCGGTTAGCACTGACTGCCATTGTCTTAGGTCTCCGTCTTCACACCCGGGCAACTGCTCTCGGGCTATGGGTCAAACGTTATTCTTCGCTGTCGTCTTCGTCGTTCTGATTTGCCGCCTGCGCCTTGGCCAGCTTGTCGGCCCGAAGCGCGTCACGGATCAGATCGTCCGTCAGGATGAGCTTGGCTTCCGCCAGCGTATTGAACGGGATCACCACGCGCGGCTCCTCGCCATACGCGACCTGATCGCGCTCCAGGGTGAAACCGTCTTCATTGACCGCGGTGATCTTGCCGCGAAAACGCTTCCGGTTGTCCACCAGGATCGAGGTCTCGCACTTCACCAGATGGCCGTTCCAGCGGGTGAAATCGGACTTCCGCACCATCGGCCGGTCAATGCCGGGCGACGAAACTTCCAGATGATAGGCCTTGTCGACCGGATCCTCGACATCCAGCACCGGCGATACGGCCATCGATACGGCTTCGCAGTCTTCGACGGTCATCGTGCCGTCGGTGCGTTCCGCCATGATCTGCAGCGTCAGGCCGTTCTGGTTCATCATGCGCACGCGAACCAGGTTGAAATCCATCGCCACGAGCACGGGCTCGATGATGTCGGCGATACGACGGTCAAGCCCCGTCTCAGTGATGATCCGTGCTTCGCCGGGACCCGGCTGCGGCATCTCTTCGGACAATCGTTTTACTCCCGATTGGATACGATCGCCAATAAAAAAGAGCGGGTCCTTCCGGGCCCACCCTTCATCTGTCGATCAAGAATTTGAATGTCATATACGCCAACGACCCGCCAATTGCAAGCTTTTCGCCGGGCCCAAAAACAATCTTGCCTTTCGTGCGTTCCACGTTGCAAGTTCACCCCCGGCTGCTTCCGCCAGTTCTCCCCCGGTCAAAGGACGAGCCACCCGTGCCCGACAGACGTTCCCCGCTTTCTCCCCTCAGCAACGAATTCTACCGGCGCATCTGGCTCGCCAGCATATCCTCCAATCTCGGAGGTCTGATCCAGGGCGTCGGTGCTGCCTGGATGATGGCCTCCATCTCGACATCGGAAAACATGGTGGCCCTGGTCCAGGCCTCCAACACCGGGCCGATCATGCTGCTCTCGCTGGTCGCCGGCGCCATTGCCGATAGCTTCGACCGCCGCCGCGTGATGATCGCTGCCCAGCTCTTCATGATCACGGTGTCGGCGCTGCTCACCCTCTTTGCCTTGCTCGGGCTCATCACCCCCTGGATCCTGCTTGGCTTCACCTTCCTGATCGGCTGCGGCACCGCGCTCAACAACCCGGCCTGGCAGGCCTCGGTCGGCGATATCGTCCCGCGCGAAGATCTCGCCGCCGCCGTCTCGCTCAACAGCATGGGCTTCAACATCACCCGCAGCGTCGGCCCGGCGATCGGCGGCATGATCGTCGCCTTCGCCGGGGCGGCGGCCGCCTTTGCCGTAAACACGCTTTCCTATTTTGCCATTGTTTATGCGCTCATCCGCTGGCGCCCGGATTTCCCGAAGAACCCTCTGCCGCGTGAACAGCTCGGCCAGGCCATCTGGGCGGGCCTCCGTTACGTCTCGATGTCGCCCAATCTCGGCAAGGTGCTGTTCCGCGGCTTCGTCTTCGGCCTGACCGCTACCGCCATCCTCTCGCTCTTGCCCATCGTCGCGCGCGATCAACTGTCCGGTGGAGCCTTGTCCTATGGCGGCCTGCTCGGTGCTTTCGGCTTCGGCGCCATCCTCGGCGCGCTTGGAAACCAGCGCCTGCGTGAAATTCTGTCTTCGGAGGATATCGTCCGCGCCGCCTTTGCCGGTTTTGCCGTCTCAGCTGCCTTAACCGGCATCAGCACTTCGATCTGGCTGACGGCCGCAGCGCTTGTGCTCGCCGGCGCCTGCTGGGTGCTGGCCCTGTCACTCTTCAATACGGTGGTGCAGCTCTCGACCCCGCGCTGGGTGGTCGGCCGCGCACTCTCGCTCTACCAGACCGCCACCTTCGGCGGCATGGCAACGGGCAGCTGGCTCTGGGGCAGCGTCGCCGAGAGCGCCGGCTCGTCAGAGGCGCTGGTCGCCTCCGGCATTCTCATGATGGTGGGCGTTGCCATCGGCTTCGTTCTGCCCATGCCGGCCTTCGCCACCCTCGATCTCGATCCGCTCAACCGCTTCAATGAACCGTCGCTCCGGCTCGACATCCGCCCACGCAGCGGCCCGATCGTCATCCAGATCGATTTCGAGATCACCGATGCCGACGTGCCGGAATTCTTGAGGGTCATGGTCGAGCGCCGCCGCATTCGACTGAGGGATGGTGCCCGCAACTGGACCCTGATGCGCGACCTGGAAAACCCCGACATCTGGACCGAGACCTATCACGTCCCGACCTGGGTGGATTACGTCCGCCACAACCACCGGCGCACCAAGGCCGATGCCGAGATCACCGACCGCCTGCTCGAACTGCATCGCGGCACGTCGCCGCCACATGTGCATCGCATGATCGAGCGCCAGGCCATCCCGCCGTCGGATGACGTCTTCCACCAGCACCCGGTCGATCACCCGTGACGGGGCAGATCGATCAGCGCAGCTTGGCCTTCAGCCCCTCGTTCGGATAGCAGGTCGGCCGCATGCCCTGGCGGGTCTGCCATTCGCCGAGCGACCGGCGAGTCTTGTAACCCGGCAGCCCGTCCACTTTCCCGACGTCATAACCCTGCGCCACCAGCGCCTGTTGCATGGCAAGCACATCCGAGCGCAGCATCTTGCCGACGTCGCCCCAGGCGCCCTTGAACGCCCCGCCACCGGAGCCGATCCGGTCGGCCAGATTGCCGATGAACAGCGCATAGAGGTCGGAATTGTTGTATTCCTTGATCACGTAGAAATTCGGCGTGACGAGAAATTCCGGCCCGTTTGTGCCCGCCGGCACCAGCATCATCGCCTGCTGTTTCGTCTCGCTCGAGGGAAAGCCCTTGCCCGAAATCCGCTTTATGCCTTCGCCCGCCCAGACAGAAACCAGCTTTGCCCGGTCAGGCCCTTCCTGCGCACAGGACACCACGTCGGGAATGGAAACCTCGTAGCCCCAGTCGCGACCCTTCTGCCAGCCGCTCTTCACCAGGTAATTGGCGATCGAGGCCAGCGCATCCGGCACCGAGTTCCAGATGTCGCGCTTGCCGTCCCCGTCGAAGTCGACGGCATATTTCAGATAGCTGCCCGGCATGAACTGCGGCTGCCCGAGCGCCCCCGCCCACGACCCCATCATCCGCTCGGCCGGCACGTCGCCGCTTTCGATGATATGCAGCGCCGAAATCAGCTCCTGCTGGAAGAGCGGCTTGCGGGTCGACATGAAGGCCTTGGTCGCCAGAACGTCGATTGCCCTATAGGGTAGTTTCGCCTTGCCGAAGCCGGATTCGCGCCCCCAGATCGCGACAAGCACCGAACCCGGCACCCCATAAGTCGCCTCGATCTTGCGCAGCGTCGAGCCATATTGAGCGGCAAGCGACCGTCCGGTCGCCGCCAGCCCCTGCAGCCGCTTTTCGGAAAAATAGCTGGCCGGCGACGAAAATTCCGCCTGGCTCTGCGCCTGCTCCTTCGGCGGCTTGGTGCCGGGGGGCACGAGATCCGGCAGGTCCCATTTCAGCACCGCCCCTTGCATCGTCCTGTCGAAGACGGATTTCTCGATGCCCCCGGTTTTCGCGGCCTGCCAGAGATCGGTCGCGATCCAGCGCTGGAACTGCGCCTCGACCTGGCTTTTCGACGGCGCAGCCGAAGCACCGCTTGCCGACGCAAACAGAAGGCCCGCGATCGTCAGCAGACGGCCGGGTAGGGAAATCAGTCGCAGCATAAAAAACCTCCTCAAAGGAGCGGTCAGATCGCCGTCCGGGCGCGCAGCGCCGCCGACAGTGTGCCTTCGTCGAGATAGTCGAGCTCGCCGCCGACGGGAACGCCATGCGCCAGCCGCGTGATCTTGACGTCGAGCCCGGCGAGATGATCGGTGATGTAATGCGCCGTGGTCTGCCCCTCGACGGTGGCATTGACGGCGATGATGATCTCGCGGATCCCGCCCTTGGCCACCCGCTCGATCAGGCCTTTGATGTTGAGATCATCAGGCCCGACCCCGTCGAGCGGCGACAGCGTGCCGCCGAGCACATGATAGGCCGTGTTCATCGCGGTTGCCCGCTCCAGCGCCCAGAGATCAGAGACATCCTCAACAACGATGATCACGGAGCTGTCGCGCTGCACATCGGTGCAGACGCTGCAGGGATCGATCGTGTCGACATTGCCGCAGCAGGAGCAGATCTTCACCTTGTCATAGGCCTCGCCCAGCGCATGACCGAGAGGACCAAGCAACTGGTCCTTCTTCTTGATCAGGTGCAGCGCCGCGCGGCGGGCCGAGCGGGGACCTAACCCCGGCACTTTCGCCAGCAGCTGGATCAGCTTCTCGATTTCGGGACCGGTGACTCGTTTTGCCATGGCGGCGTTTCTAGCCCATATAGACCAAGAACGGAATCGCAGAACGGGAAATCTCCGATGAAAATCCTCGCCGTTTGCCTCGGCCGGCCGGAAGTCCTGGCGGGCAAGAAATACAAGACCGGCATCAACAAGCTCGCCATTCAGGGGCCAATCATGATCGATGCCGAAGGCCTCGTCGGTGATGCAATCCTCGACCGCAAACACCATGGCGGCGTCGATCAGGCCGTATACATCCAGGGCAGCCTCGATATCGACTGGTGGAGCAAAGAGCTCGGTCGGGAACTGCATCATGGCATGTTCGGCGAAAACCTCGTGATCGAAGGTCTGGAAAGCCAGATGCTCGCCGCCGGTGACCGCTTTTCAATTGGCGATGTCCTGCTCGAAATCACCTCGCCCCGCATGCCCTGTGCCACCTTTGCCGCCCACATGGGCGACCCGAAAATCGTCAAGCGCTACACACAGGCCGCCCGCCCCGGCGCCTATGCCAGGGTGCTCCAGGGCGGCATGGTCGAAGCCGGCCAGCCGGTCACCTACACCCCCTATGACGGCGAGCGCGTCACGATGGCGGACATGATGGCGACCTACGGCCGCAAGCTGAGTGAGGCAGATCGCGCCCGCTACCTCTCTGCCCCGGTCCACTACAAGACCAGGGACGCCATCCTCGCCGGCGAGATGTGAGCCTCCGGTTCAGGTCGAACCAGTCGACGGACCCGACACGGCAGAGCGGACCAGCGCCTGCGCCGCAAGCCCGGCTTCGTGGAAATAGCTCGGATCGCGGTAAAGCATCGCCTGGCTGAACGCGCCGTCGATCAGAAGCGAAACCTGTCGGGCGAGGCGCGCCGGCTCCGACACGCCGTTCTCCGCAAGGATCTCCGCAAACCAGTCTTCGACGCGTTTCTTGTGATCGACGCCGATCTTGAGGGCCGGATGCCCCGGCTGGTTGACCAGTTCTGCCGCCGTGCGCAAGAAGCCGCAGCCCTTCCATCCCGGCTTGCCCGCCTCGTTGGCAAGGTGGTCGAAAATCGCCCCGATCCGCTCGGTGACCCCGCCCTCTGCGGCCGCATACCACGTCGCATAGCGCTGCAGATTGGGATGGTCGCGCAGCCGAAGGTAATCGGCGATCAACTCGTCCTTGCTCTTGAAGTGATAATAGAGCGACCGCTTCGTCAGCCCGGCGGCCTCGGCCACGGCATCGACGCTCACCGCGCGGATCCCCTCGCGGTAGAACAGCCGGTTGGCGGCATCGATGATGGTGTCGCGGGTCGTTCGTTCGCTGGCCATGCGACCAATGTATACTGACCAGTGAGTATACACAACGGAAGAACCGGGTGATGATGGCGGCACGTTCGGGAGGCCGGCCATGGATGCGGAAGAGATCGAAATCAGCTGCGCGGACGGCATCCGCCTCGGCGGTCATCTCTGGCCGTGCCGTGAACCGGCCACGGCCGTCGTCATCATCAACGCCGCCACCGGTGTCGCGGCGCGGTTCTACCATGCCTATGCCCGCTTCCTCGCGGCCCACGGCTTCCACGCGATCACCTATGATTATCGCGGCATCGGTCAGTCACGACCGGAAACGCTGAAAGGTGTCGCCTTCCGCTGGCGCGACTGGGGCGAGAGGGATTTCGATGCGGTCCTGCAATTCGCAGCAGAACATTTCCCGCAAAGCCCTGTCCTTGTGGTCGGCCATTCGATCGGCGGCTTCCTACCCGGTTATGCGGCGCGTGCGCCGCGCATTCGCCGCATGCTCACGATCGGCGCGCAATATGCCTACTGGCCCGACTACCGTCCCGCCAAGCGCCTTCGCTATCTCTTGAAATGGCACCTCGTGATGCCGGCTTTGGCCATGACGCTGGGTTATTTCCCCGGCCGCAGGCTCGGCTGGCTCGAAGACCTGCCGAAGGGTGTGGCCCTCGAATGGGCCTTCCGCGGCCGCCGCATAGAAAGGGGCTACACCCCGCACGAAGCGTCAGACCTGCGGTCGCGCTTCTCGGCCGTCGCCGCCGAAATCCTGGCGGTCAGCGTGACGGATGACGATTTCGCCACCCCGTCCGCCATGCGCCGCGCCGCGTCCTATTATGACGGCGCGACCGTTGAGAAGGTCATGCTGAAGCCGGAAGATGCCGGAGGTTCCGAAATCGGCCATTTCGACCTCTTCCGGTCCCGCCATGAAAACGGCTTCTGGCTCGATACGCTTCTGTGGTTGCGGGAGGGCGTGAACCCCTGGCCGCATCGCCGCTTTGATTAAAACGGCAGCTTCATGCCCGGCGGCAGCGGAATGCCGGCGGTGACAGATGCCATCTTTTCCTGGGTCTGCGCTTCCACCTTGTCCTTGGCGTCCTTGTGGGCCGCCACGATCAGGTCTTCCAGGATCTCGACGTCGTCTTCCTTGAACAGCGACGGGTCGATCTTGACGCTGCGCAGCTCGCCCTTGCCGGTCAAGACGACGCTGACGAGGCCGCCGCCGGATTTGCCTTCGATTTCGAGTGCGGCGATTTCCGCCTGCATCTTCTCCATCTTGCCCTGCATTTCCTTGACCTTGCCCATCATGCCCATGATGTCGCGCATCGTCGTCTCCTTGGTCTCTTCTCGATTGATGTGGCGCGCGCAGCGCCTTTAGAATTCGATATCGTCGCCCGGCAGGATATCGCCCTCGGCCGATTCCGCCGCCGCAGGCGGGGTTACCAACGTGTCGTCGTCTTCGACAGCGCCCGCCTTGATCCGCACGTCGGTAATCTTGGCACCGGGGAAACGCGACAGGATCGCGGCTACGTCAGGATCCTGCCGCGCATCGAGCAGCCGCGCCTCACGCGTCGAATTTTCTGTCTGCACCAGCGTCGGCGAGCCGGCTTCGTTCGACAGCGTCACCCACCAGTTGATCCCGGTCCACTCGGTCAGCCGAAGCTTCAGCTCGTTGACGATGGTCGGTGGGCACTGCGTCTCCAGCCGGATCTCCAGCCGCCCCGGCTCGATCTTCACCAGATGCACGAACTGGCGAAGCTGTGCGCGCAGCACCGGGCTTCGGTTCTTCGTGCAGAGGTCGGCGATATCGTCGAGCGAGTTGACCTCGATCAGCGGCGCCGGCGCCTCCTGCACCCTAGGCTGAACGGTTTCCATGGTTCGCGGCAGCGCATCGCCAGCCGGCACGCTCTGCAGATGCGCCACAGGCTGGCTCATCGCCGGGCGCGGAGCGCTGTCCTGCGATGGCTGCGCCACCGCCTGAACCCGCATCGCCATCGAAGCGCCACCGCCGCCGCCATTCGGGCGCGGGGCAGACGGCGCGCTGTCGCCGCCTTCGCCATTCGACATCTCAAGCAGGCGTCGCGCCGCATCCTCAGGCGAGGGGAGATGCGCCGCATGCGCCAGCCGGATCAGCACCATTTCCGCAGCCCCGGCCGGCCGAGACGACGCCTCCACCTCCGGAATGCCCTTGAGCAGCATCTGCCACATGCGCGACAGCGTCGTCACGGCGACAGTGTCAGCCAGTTCACCACCGCGCACCCGCTCGGCTTCGGAGAGCGACGGGTCCTGCGAGGCAGTCGGAATATATTTGAGCCGCGTCACCAGATGGGTGAAATCGGCAAGATCGGTCAGCACCACCGACGGGCTGGCGCCCGCCTCATACTGGCTGCCGAACTCCGACAGCGCGGTTGCCACGTCGCCGCGCACCACATGCTCGAACAGATCGACAATACGCGCCCGGTCGGCAAGACCCAGCATGGCGCGCACGGCATCCGCATGCACCATGCCGCCGCCATGCGCGATCGCCTGATCGAGCAGCGACAGTCCGTCGCGCGCCGAACCTTCGGCCGCGCGCGCAATCATCGCCAGCGCCTCTTCCTCGGCCTGGATGCCTTCCTTAGATGCAATGGTCGAAAACAGCCCGACGAGATCGCCGGCACTGATCCGCCGCAGGTCGAAGCGCTGGCAGCGGGAGAGAACCGTGATCGGAACCTTGCGGATTTCGGTCGTCGCGAAGATGAACTTCACATGCTCCGGAGGCTCTTCCAGCGTCTTCAACAGCCCGTTGAAGGCCGCCGTCGACAGCATGTGCACTTCGTCGATGATATAGACCTTGTAGCGCGCCGAAACCGGGCGATAACGCACCTGCTCGATGATCTCTCTGATATCGTCGATACCGGTATGCGAGGCCGCATCCATCTCGATCACGTCGACATGCCGGCCTTCCATGATCGCCTGGCAATGTTCGCCGGGGATGCGAAGGTCGATCGTCGGCTTGTCGATTTCGGCGGTCTTGTAGTTCAGCGCCCGCGCCAGAATGCGCGCCGTCGTCGTCTTGCCCACCCCGCGCACGCCGGTCAGCATATAGGCCTGAGCGATACGTCCGGTCTCGAACGCATTCGTCAGCGTGCGGACCATCGGCTCCTGGCCGACCATCAGATCGGTAAAGTCTTTGGGACGATATTTGCGGGCGAGAACGCGGTATCCGCCGGGGGCGGCCTTGGCCTCTGCAGTGGGCTCCAAATCGCTCATCGCGCTGCCAGCTTCCCCTTGCCGCCCGAAGCCGGGCATGGCACGGCCCCTGTCGAAAGAGAGGCCGGAAATGAAGATGAGGTGGGAGGCTGGCACGATGACCCGTGCCGCGCTCGTTGGGGCTGCTTCCTTCCGGACCTGACCCGGTTGGCGAGTGGCTCGTCCACCACCAACCTCCCGAGGAGACATATCGGCAATAACGCCGCCAAATGCAAGCCAAGCCAGAAAAAAACTGCTAGGCTCGCAAAAAACGAAAGGGAGAAACACCTTGCAGCCATTCGTCCTCGACGCGCGCCTCGCGCAGGACAGCGTGTCGATCATGAAGCTCGGCCTGTGTGACCTCCGGCTGGCCAAGGACAGCCGCTGGCCATGGCTCATCCTCGTGCCCCAGCGCGCCAATGTCTCCGAGGTCTTCGATCTCACCCCGCTCGACCAAGCGATGTTGACCTTCGAGCAGGTCACTGTCGGCGCTGCCCTCAAAAAGGCGACCGGTGCGGAGAAGATCAACATCGCCGCAATCGGCAACATCGTTCGCCAGCTTCATGTCCATGTCGTCGCGCGTGTGGAAAATGACCCCAACTGGCCCGGCCCGATCTGGGGCTTCGGTCAGTCCGTCCCCTATGAGGAAGAGGCCCTCGCGGCCATGAAGAACAGGATTCTTGAAGCATTCCAATGAAGAACTCGATTTTCCTCAATCGCGCCCCCCATCTTGAACCGAGCGAACTCACCGCCTTTTCCGGCAACCGCCTGGATCGCGACAGCGAACATCGCGACGAAACTTCGCTTGAAACCGCGCTCAAGGTCGAAGGCACCCATATCCTCGCCTTTTCGGGCACCCAGCTGGTGCTGAAACATGACGGCCAGATCCTCGATCCACTCTTTGCGCCCTATGAACTCGCCGCCCTGCAGCCGGATTTCGACCAGGCGATCCTGCTCGGCCACCAGGCGAACGGCGAGCCGCGCCTCGCTGTCCCCGTCGCGCTGAAGCCGGAAGAATTGTCGGCCGAGTTCAAACCCGCCGACCCTCGCGCTTTGTTCCGCGACGCGCTCGTCGGCGAAGACCTGCTCGGCGAAGTCGCCCAGGCTTTAAGCCTCCTGCGCTGGAATGCCGACAACAAGTTCTGCGGTCGCTGCGGCTCTCTGATGGAAACCCGCATCGGCGGCTACAAGCGCATCTGCACGGCATGCGACAACGAGATTTTCCCGCGCACCGATCCGGTGGCCATCATGCTCATCGTGGACGAAAAGAAGGACCGCTGCCTGATGGGCCGCAGCCCACGGTTCCCCGCCGGGATGTATTCCTCGCTCGCCGGCTTCATCGAGCCGGGCGAAACCATCGAAAACGCCGTACGCCGTGAAACCCGCGAAGAATCCGGCATCACCGTCGGCCGCGTCCGCTATCACGCTTCCCAGCCATGGCCGATGCCGCATCAATTGATGATCGGCTGTTACGGCGAGGCGACGACGACGGAGATCACCTTCGATTCCGTCGAGCTCGAAGACTGCCGTTGGTTCGGCCGCGACGAGATCGGCACCATGCTGTCAGAGGGATCCTTCGATGGCCGCACGCTCCCCATCAAGGGCACGATCGCCCGTCGTCTGATCGAGGACTGGTACGAATGGCGGCACTGAGCAATTCCAGCAAAAGTGGGAACCGGTTTTGCGTCCGGAATCGCGCATCAATGGGGTAAGCCGCCATTTCGAAACTCAGCGTCAGAGCTTCCCCCGCATTTCATGTGCCTTGTACACCCCGAGAATATGCACCTTCTCGGAGAAGAAACGCAGTTCCTCGAGCGCGCGTTTCACCGGTGCGTCCTCCGGATGCCCCTCGATATCGGCATAAAACTGGGTCGCAATGAACTTGCCGCCGATCTGGTAGCTTTCGAGCTTGGTCATGTTGACGCCATTCGTCGCAAACCCGCCCATCGCCTTGTAGAGGGCCGCCGGAATATTGCGCACATTGAACACGAAGGTGGTGATGAAGCGTTCGTCCGGGCTCGTCCGCTTCGGTTCGTCCTGATCTCGGGACAGGACCACGAAGCGGGTCACATTGTTTTCCGAATCCTCGACGTTTTCTGCCAGGATCTCGAGACCGTAGAGCGAGGCCGCAAGCCGGGGTGCGAGCGCCGCCATGCTGCGGTCGCCCTTTTCCGCCACCTGCTTGGCAGCCCCGGCCGTGTCGCCCGCCACCACGGCCTTCCAGCCATGGCTGCGGATGATCTTGCGGCACTGCCCGAGCGCATGGATATGGCTGTGCACGGTCCGGATCTCGTCCAGCTTCACCCCCGGCAGCACCATCAGCTGAAAGCGGATCGGCATGAAATACTCGCCGACGATATGCAGGCGCGAGAGCGGCAGGAGATAGTGGATGTCGGCGACGCGTCCGGCCAGCGTGTTTTCGATCGGGATCATCGCGAGATCGACTTCGCCGGTCTCCAGCGCCACGAAGGCATCCTCGAAGGTCGGGCAGGGCAGGGGCTCCATGGTCGGGAACATGTCCCTGCAGGCCATGTCGGAATTGGCGCCGAAGTCGCCCTGGAAGGAAATCTTGTTGGTGGGAGCCAAGGGAATGAGGTCCTTAGTTGGAGGAGGCTGAAAGGATCAGCCGGGCCTTGTCGAGATCGGCGGGCGTGTCGACGCCGAGCGGAACCGTCTTCACCACTTCGACATCGATGCGCATGCCCGCTTCCAGCGCGCGCAGCTGTTCAAGCGATTCCCGCTTTTCCAGCGTCGAGGGTGAAAGCGCAACGAAACGTTCAAGGGCTTCGCGGCGATAGGCGTAAAGCCCGATGTGATGATAGAGCGGACCGGCACCATGCGGCGCAGTCGCCCGGGTAAAGTAGAGCGCCCGCAGACGACTGTCGGAAAGCGGCGAACCCACCACTTTGACGACGTTCGGATTGGTCTTCTCGTGGTCGTCGACGATCTCGACCGTCAGCGTCGCGATATCGACCGCCGGGTCCTCCAACGGCCGCAGCGCCGCGCGAATGGTCTGCGGATCGATCGTCGGCAGGTCGCCCTGCACATTGATCACAATCTTGGCGCGTCCTTCCGGGTCGACCTTGGTAAGCGCCTCGAAAATCCGGTCCGAGCCGGATTGATGGTCGACCCGTGTCATCACCACCTCGAAGCCGGCGGCCTCGACCGCGTCAAAGGTCCGCTGATCGTCCACGGCCACGATGATTCGCCCGACATCGGCTTCCTGCGCCCGTTTTGCCACCTGCACGATCATCGGCAGGCCGGCAATATCGGCCAGCGGCTTGCCTGGCAAACGGGTGGATGCCATGCGGGCGGGGATGAGGACGAGCGTTTCGTCGCTTTTGCCGGCATTCATTCTCGTAACCCCTTCAAATCACCGCACGGAAGTGTCAAAAAGTCCCAGTTGCGGGACCATAATCGTGTTGCAAGTGTTATGCAAAAGACATAGGTTCCGCGCGATTTCAAGATCGCCCGGTTGCTGATCGGCCGGCTGCATGGGGAGCTTTGCAGATGAACTCTAAAATGAATATGGCCGTCGGTGCCCTTCTGGGAACCGTCTTCGTGCTGATGTCCGTGTCTATCGCTTCGGAAGGCATCTTCCACTCGGAAACCCCCGAGAAGGAAGGCTTTGCCATCGTCGCTGAAGCAGGGGATGCACCGGCTGCCGAAGAAGCTGCGGCTGCAACGCCGATCGCCGTCCTGCTGGCGAGCGCCGATGCCAAGGCCGGCGAAGGCGTCTTCAAGAAGTGTGCGAGCTGTCATAGCATCGAGAAGGGCGGGCCGAACAAGGTCGGTCCGGACCTGTGGGGCGTTGTCGACCGTCCGATCGCCAGCCACGAAGGCTTCAGCTATTCGGCGGCCATCACCGAATTCTCCAAGGGCGGCACCGAGCACTGGACCTTCGACCACCTCAACGCCTTCCTGACGGCGCCGAAGAAGCACATCCCGGGCACCGCCATGGGCTTCGCAGGTCTGAAGAAGGACGACGAACGCGCCAACCTGATCATGTACCTGCACACCCAGGCCGATAACCCGGTTCCGCTGCCGTCTCCTGACGCTGCAGCGGCACCCGCCACCGAGGCCGCACCTGCCGCTGCCGCACCTGCGGAGGCTCCGGCCGAACCGGCGCCTGCCGCTCCGGCAGAGGCTCCTGCCGCACCCGCAGAACCGGCTCCGGCTCAGCCAGCAACGCCGTAATCGGCGCCGCAGACTGATCGTTTCAAATCTTGTGCAAGTTTTCGCCCGGCCCTCGTGGTCGGGCGTTTTCTTTGCCGAAGCGTCAGAGCAGCAACAAGGCCCAGAGCGAAACGCTGAGCACGCCGACTGCCGTCGACAGCGTGATGACGGAGGCGGCGAGCCCCTGGCCGACGCCGAACCGGTTGGCGATCAGCCAGGCATTGATGCCTGTCGGCACCGAGGATGTCAGCACGAGCGCTGCCGTCCATTGCGGCGAAAGTCCCAGCAGATGCGAGGTGAGCCAGACCGACGCCGGCATCACCACCAGCTTCACCGTCGATATCGTGCCGGCGATCCGCACATTGCCCAGCATTCCGTATTTGTTGAGCGTCATGCCGAGCGATATCAGGGCAAGCGGTGCTGCCGTGCCGGCCACCTGGCCCACCAGCCCGTCGATCATCTTCGGCAACGGCCCGCCAATGATCTGAACCACCATGCCGGCAATCAGGCCGATCACCAGCGGATTGCGCAGGAGGTTGAGGCCCACCTGCCGCGAGACGGCGAGAATGCCATGCGATGGCTGCCCGCTCGTCTTTTGCTCGGCCCGTTCCATCAGCACGGTCCCGATGATCATCATCAGCGGCAGATGGATGGCGAGCAGGATCGACATGGCGACGATCCCCTCCGGCCCGACCGTCCGTTCCACCAGCGGAAGGCCGATAAACACGTTGTTGGCAAAGGCCGAGGAGACGCCGGCCAGCACACCCTCCCGCCGGTCCCGACCGAAAAGTCGGGTCGCGATCAGGTGGCCGATGGTCCAGGCGACGAAGACGCCGGCAAAATACGATATCCAAAGGCGGAAAGGCGAGGCTCCGTGAAAATCGGCATTGGCGATGGTCCGGAACAGCAGCATCGGCACCGCCACATTGAACACGAACGCGCCGAGGCCGTCACCGACCGAAGCCGAGAGGATCTTCAGCCGCACCAGCAGCCAGCCGAACAGAATGAGGATGAAGATCGGCAGGACGTCTTGGGCAATGGCGGTCATGAAATGTCGAATCGTTGGGGAGAGAAAGCCTATTCATAGGAGCAGGGAGCTGCGGCGCCAATGACAAACCTGTCCCGGTGACAGGTCCGGTTTCCGAAAGCAAGGTGTTTGAAGGCTCCAGAACGTCAAAAAGCAGGCCATGCCTGCTTTTTCGCCCGGCTCATCCGGGATGAGGGTTGCCGCCAGTACATCCGTGGTCGGCACCCGAAAGGAAAGCCGTGATGGCCTTCGCGAGCGACAGGGGAGCGCTGCTCGCATCTCCGGATAACCCGGATCGGTGACATCGGCATGACAGTGCCGGGGAGGGCGTCTTTTCTCTTTCCTAACCCATAAAAACGACTATGACCGACGAGCGATAAATTCGGAGCCCCATTTCATGAGCCAGTTCGATGTCCTGACCGTCGGTAACGCGATCGTCGACATTATCTCCCGCTGCCAGGACCAGTTCCTGATCGACAACGGGATCACCAAGAGCGCGATGAATCTGATCGACGCCGAGCGTGCCGAACGACTCTATTCCCTGATGGGCCCGGCTGTGGAAGCCTCCGGCGGCAGCGCCGGCAACACCGCCGCCGGCATCGCCAATTTCGGGGGCAAGGCCGCCTATTTCGGCAAGGTTGCCCAAGACCAGCTCGGCCATATCTTCACCCACGACATCCGCGCCCAGGGCGTGCATTTCGAGACAGCCCCCGGCACCACCCAGCCGCCCACGGCCCGCAGCATGATCTTCGTCACCGAAGACGGCGAGCGCTCGATGAACACCTATCTCGGCGCCTGCGTGGAATTCGGCCCCGAAGATGTCGAGCCCGAGGTCGTTGCCCAGTCCAAGGTCACCTATTTCGAGGGGTATCTCTGGGATCCGCCGCGCGCCAAGCAGGCCATCCTCGATTGCGCCCGCATTGCCCATGAAAACGGCCGCGAAATGTCGATGACGCTGTCCGACAGTTTTTGCGTCGGCCGCTACCGCGAAGAGTTTCTGGAGCTGATGCGCTCGGGCACCGTCGACATCGTCTTCGCCAACGAGCAGGAAGCCCTCTCGCTCTACGAGACGGACGACTTTGCCGAAGCCCTCACCCGCCTGTCGGCGGATTGCAAGCTGGCGGCCGTCACCATGGGTGATCAGGGTGCTGTCGTGGTCAGGGGTGATGAGCGCATTCGCGTGCCCGCAACCGAGATTGCAAGCCTCGTCGACACGACCGGCGCCGGCGATCTCTTCGCCGCCGGTTTCCTCTTCGGCTATACGCAGGATCGCTCGCTGGAAGATTGCGCCCGCCTCGGCTGTTATGCCGCCGGCATTGTCATCCAGCAGATCGGCCCGCGGCCGATGATGTCGCTGAAGAAGGGCGCAGCCGAGATCGGCCTTATTTGAAGGCCTCTCCCGGATAGGCGCCCCAGATCTCTTCCTGCGAGACCCAGCCGGTGACCCCTTGGGTCTCGGCCTTGCACCAGTTGCCGTTGCATTCTTCGATCTTGACGACGACGCCCGGCTCGAGCTTGGCGATGACGGCGGCAGACGACATGGAATCACGCCGCATCATTACATAGACATTGTTGCCCTTGCCGCGCATCCAGGGCGCGGCCACGGCCGTGCGCTGGCCGGACAAGAGCGTCTGGCTCACCCAGCCTTCGGTGCCGTCGGCATCGCGGATCTGTCGCCAGTTTTCATATTCGCGGATGATCTCGACCGGCAGCCCTGACTTCAGGTAGCGCCAGGAGACGGCATAGTCCGTGCTCGGCCCGATCCTGAGATTGACCTTTTCGGCCTTGAGGCTCACGAAACGCGGAAGCGGCAGGCCGCTCGATCCTTTGGTGGTCGACTGGGCGAGACCCGGTGGTGTCCCCGCGATCAGGAACAGGGCGAGGGCACCGGAGAGAAGGCTGACTCGGGACAGGTTCACAGACATGATCGTTCCGGACTAAGCGATGGAAACAAAGGACGTATCTGCCCTTTTGGGGCGGGCTTGCGGGGAGCCCGGGACAAATCAGCAACGCCTCGACGAGTTTTGTTTGTCTTCCCCGACGGGTTTGCTAGAAATTGCCCTTCAAGGGAGAGAGTATCCTCCGCGTTGGTTAACGAGTTCTGAACAAGGCATCGAACCATCCCATGACGAACAGGAAAAGACCCTCGGTCTATATCACCCGGAAACTGCCTGACGCCGTGGAAACGCGCATGCGCGAGCTCTTCGAGGCCGAGCTCAACATCGACGACAAGCCCCGCACGCGCGAAGAGTTGATCGCCGCCGTCAAGTCCTGCGACGTGCTGGTCCCGACCGTCACCGACCGCATTGATTCGGGCCTGATCGAGGAAGCCGGCCCGCAGCTCAAGCTGATCGCCAGCTTCTCCAACGGCACCGACCACATCGATATCGATGCCGCCGCGAAGAAGGGCATCACGGTCACCAACACGCCGAATGTGCTGACCGAAGACACCGCCGACATGACCATGGCGCTGATCCTCGCCGTGCCCCGTCGCCTCGTCCAGGGCGCCCGCGTGCTGATGGACCGTCCCGGCGAATGGGAAGGCTGGTCGCCCACCTGGATGCTCGGCCGCCGCATCTGGGGCAAGCGCATCGGCATCATCGGCATGGGCCGCATTGGCACGGCGGTCGCCCGGAGAGCCAAGGCCTTTGGCCTGTCGATCCATTATCACAACCGGAAACGGGTCAATCCCGCGACCGAAAACGAGCTCGAAGCCACCTATTGGGACAGCCTCGACCAGATGCTGGCGCGCGTGGACATCGTCTCGGTCAATTGTCCCTCGACGCCCGCCACCTTCCATCTGCTCTCGGCCCGCCGCCTCGCGCTGCTGCAGCCGACCAGCTACATCGTCAACACCGCCCGCGGCGACATCATCGACGAGGATGCGCTCATCCAGTGCCTGCGCAACGGGCGGATCGCCGGCGCCGGGCTCGATGTCTTCGAGAACGAGCCGGCCGTCAATCCGAAGCTGGTCAAGCTCGCCAACGAAGGCAAGGTTGTCCTCCTGCCGCACACCGGATCGGCCACCATCGAAGGCCGCATCGACATGGGCGAGAAGGTGATCATCAACATCCGCACCTATTTCGACGGCCACCGCCCGCCCAACCGGGTCCTGCCGAGCCGGACGTAAGAGCCGGACCTGACGGTTGCGTCAGAGCAACGGCTTGCGCATCTCGATAAAGGTCATCCGGTCATAACCCGGATGGGCCTTTTCCGCCGTCTTGACGAAACCCCAGGCGCCGAAGCGGTTGTGGTTTCCGACAAGCTCTATCCGCGTCTCCAGCCGAAGCGCCGGCAGCGACAGCTCCGCCGCCAGAGCCTCCGCTTGGTTCATCAGCCGCCGACCGATGCCGCGCCCCTGGGTCCCAGGCTCGACCGCAAGCTTGCCGACATAAAGGCAATCCGCCTCCGGCCGCAGATAGATGCAGCCAACCGGCACACCCCCGTCGAGCGCCACATGGCCGATCTCGTCGCGCGCCTTTTGCTTGAGGCTCTCCACCGTCAGCCGATGCGCGGAGGAGGGTGGGTCGATCACCCCGTCCATATAGGAAAAAGACCGCAGGATGAGCCCTAGCAGCGCCTCATGATCCTCGTATCCGCCCGTGCCTATCCGCTGCAAAACTACCATTTCAAACTCAACCTCGTCTTTTGTAACGCACCGTCTCGAACCGTGCCGAAAGTCCGTCATACATCACCAGCTTGCCGACAAGCGGCTCGCCGATCTCGGTGATCAGCTTGATCGCCTCCATCGCCATCAGCGTGCCGATCACTCCGGTCAGCGCCCCGATCACACCCACTTCGGCGCAGGAGGGAATGAGCCCCTCAGGTGGCTGTTCCGGGAAGAGATCGCGGTAACGCGGGTAAAGCCCGCCATCCGGCCCGGCCTCATAAGGCTTCAGCACTGTCACCGTCCCGTCGAACCGCCCGACAGCCCCGGTCACCAGCGGCACCTTCGCCACTTCTGCCGCATCGGCCGCCGCATAGCGCGTCTCGAAATTGTCGGAGCCATCGATCAAAAGCGTCTGGCCGGGCAGATGGTCGCGAGCAAAATGCGCATCGAATCTTTCCTCGAAGCGGATCACCCGGCAATGCGGGTTGAGCCGTGCGATCGCCCGCGCAGCACTTTCCGTCTTCTGCTCCCCGAGCGTGCCGGTGTCATGGATCACCTGCCGCTGCAGGTTCGACAGCGACACCCCGTCATCATCAACGATCGACAGCGTGCCGACCCCGGCCGCCGCCAGATATTGCAGCACGGGTGAGCCCAGCCCGCCAGCCCCGATCACCATGACACGCGCCGCCTTCAGCAGCTGTTGTCCATGCCCGCCCACTTCGGGCAGCAGGATATGGCGGTGATAGCGGGAGATCTCGTCGGGAAGCAGCGGGTCCATGGTCACCATCATGCCACTCCATTGTGCTGGTTCAAAGTAAACTCACACATCCAAGCTGCCATCCTCGACAGTCACGATCTGCGCCCGGTCTCCGAGCGCCGAAAACATCGCGACGTCGGTGCCGGTCATGAAGGCCTGGCCCCCCAGCGCATCGATCCGGTCAAAGAGTGCTGCCCGCCGCCCCTCGTCGAGATGGGCGGCAATTTCGTCCAGGAGCAGGATCGGCGCAAAACCCGTCATCGTCGCCACCAGCCGCGCATGAGCCAGAATCAGCCCGATCAGCAGCGCCTTCTGCTCGCCCGTCGAGCAGCGCTCCGCATCCATGTTCTTCTCGATATGCCGCACGGTCAGGTCCGCCCGATGCGGCCCCTCCAGTGTGCGTCCCGCCGCCGCATCCCGGTGCCGCGATTGTGCCAGCACCTCGATATAGCGCTCCTCCAGTTCGAAGGCTGGCAGGTCGGAAAGTTCATCGAGAAAGCCGGTGAGCGACAGCTCTGCCGAAGGAAAAGGTGACGTCTGGCGGTCGGCCTCGATCAGCCCGGCCAGAAGCCCCAGCATCTCGCGCCGTGCGGCCGCCATCGCCACCCCGAGGGCCGCCATCTGCTGCTCGATGCCGGAAAGCCAGGACGGATCGAACCGCCCCTCCGAGAGCAGCCGGTTGCGGCTGCGCATTGCCCGTTCGAAATCATTCGCCCGCCGTCCATGCGCCGGGTCGAGCGAAAGCACCAGCCGGTCGAGAAACCGCCGCCGCTCGGCCGAAGGGCCGGTGAACAGCCCGTCCATCGCCGGCGTCAGCCAGAGTATGCGCAGATGGTCGGTCAGATCATCGACGGATTTGGCCGGCGACCCGTTGATCCTGAGCCGGCGAACCAGATTGCCGTCCTCGGTCGTCTCCGTCCCCGTCCCGATATCCGCCTCGCCATTCATGCCGTCGACGGCAGCAAAAATCGTGAAGCTCGCCTCTGCCCCGATTCGCGGAATGTCCGACAGCACAGCCCGCCGCAGTCCCCGTCCGGGCGACAACAGCGAGATCGCCTCCATGAAATTTGTCTTGCCGGCGCCGTTCTTGCCCACAAGCACCACATGCCGGCCGTCGAGGACAAGTCCGGCCTGGGTGTAGTTGCGGAAATCGGTGAGCTTCAGCCGCTGGATCTGTGTTTTCTGGGTCATCGGTCGCATCAGTTGTCGCGTCCTGAGCTAGGCCGATTGGTCGTCCAAGGCAAGGTGGCGCGCGTTTTTCCCGCCCCTCACCGGCTGCGACCCTTGGCGCCGTGAAGGCACGGTTGCTTTCTGCTATGGTCCTCGCCTGGGGATCCTGGGAGACAGCCATGCAACGACACTCCGACGACCAGACGCCGGAAGAGGCGCGGCGCGACCATTGGGAGATGCTGCGTTTCCTCGCGGTCAACGCCCTCGTTGGAGCAGGCCTCGGTCTCGTGGTCGGCTTCGCCATTCTCTGGCTCGATATCGGCGGTGTCGGCACCTCGCTGTCGCGCTCGCTTCATCCTGTTCTGCCGACCCTGATGATGGTCGTGCCGCTGGCGCTCACCTTCGCCGCCGCCGTGACCGCCTCGGCGGTCATGCTTATGCCCTACCGCAAGAAGAAGCAGCGCTGAGAGCTCCTGTCGCGCGCGCGCATTTGACGCCCGGCCTGTCTTCCGGCATGGAGAGCCGGCACGCAAACCCGATGGAGAGACGAAGATGGATGACGCGCAAAACGACCGCATCACGCGCCTCGAAGAGACGGTCGCCCATCAGACCCGCGTGATCGAGGAACTGTCGGACCAACTTGCCGAGCAGTGGAAGGTCGTCGAACAGACCCGCGCCAAGCTCGACCGGCTGACCGAACGCTTCCTCACCCTTGAGGAGCAATCGCTCGACGCGCCGGCGATCACCCGCCCGCCGCACTACTGAGCAGAGCCTTTCGGATCCTCGTCAGCGCGACGTCGACGACAGCCCGCCCATCAGGGCATCGACGATCGTTTCGATCTCGCCGGGCGAGACCTCCAGCCGTCCGGTCAGCAGCCGGTTCCAGCAGAAGCCCGACAGCAACTCCATGATCGGTTCCGGGTCGAAGTCGCCGCGCACTTCGCCGCGTGCCTGTCCGCGCGCCAGGATGACGCCGCTGGACCGGCATCGCGTCACCGCATAATCGCGCAGAGCGATCAGGGCCTCCGGATCGCTTTGTGCCGCCGCGATGATAGACCGGAAGATCTCGCCGCCATTGGTTCGCCAGAAACCGAGCAGGGCTTCGAGAAAGGCGACGAGGTCCTTCCGCGTGTCGCCGGTATCGGCGTAGAACGTCTCGCCCTTCTGCCGGTGGTAGACATCGAGCAGAAGTGCCGCTTTCGAGGGCCACCAGCGATAGATGGTCGGCTTCCCCGCCTTGGCGCGGCGGGCCACGGCCTCGATGGAGAAGCCGCCGAGACCGCTTTCGCGCAAGATCTCTTCTGCCGCATCGAGGATCGCCGTCTCGCTCGCCGGGTTTCGTTGCGCACCGATCGAGGTCCGTTTTGTGATATCCATCGAGGTCTTCGTCACATCTGTCGTTCTCATGATGGTCCATAACACGATTTCCTATTGAACGAAACGGTGCGTTTCAATATAAACGATACGTACCGTTCTGATGGAGCCTCCCATGTCGAATTCACCAGTTGCCCGTCCTGCACCGTCGAAACATCGGCTGGCCGCCTTGATGCTGCTTGTCATCTATCCCTTCGTCACGGCGATCCTCTACGTCCTGATGCCGCTCACGGAAGGCTGGCCCATCTGGGCGCGGACCCTCGTCCTTGCGCCGGTCATGGTCAGCTCCATCGTGTATGGAATCGCGCCGACTCTCCACCGCCATCTCGGCTGGTTCATACTCCGTCAGCCCCGCCCGGCCCGTATCCGCGCCTGAAGCCGTGTTGGTAACAGGCCTTGCGACAGTTTCGCGCTTGCGGCCGCCTGATCGCAATGCTATCCACTCGAAATCTATCGGGGGATAGCATGGCCGAAACGGGAATCCGGACAGGGTTTGATCGGGCGATACGCATGATCTGCGTGATCGCGCTCGTTCTGCTTGGCCTTGCCCATCGCCCGCCTGTTCCCGCCATCCCAGTGCTCGATCCCAGCGAAGTCGCGCGTCTGATCCTGCCGGATGGCACGCTTCCTGAACTCTGCCTTCCCGGCACCGATCAGGACGGCAAGTCCAAAACCCATACGGCAGCCTCCGATTGCGAAGCCTGCCGGATCTCCGCTGCCATTGCTCTGCCGGCTCCGGCGGATCTCGTCGGCATCCGTTTGCCGGTCGCCATCGCCGCCGTTCTGCCGCAGCCGGCAGAGGCGCATTACCGTCAACTCTTCCCGCCCAATAGCGCTCCTCGCGCGCCCCCCATCCTGACCTGATCGATCAACGGCCCTGCGTCTCGCCGGGCCATCTGTCTCATCAGGCCGGGCCGCATGCGCATGACGCATGTCCGGTCGCAATCCGGATGTAAGTCATGTTGACAATGCTTGCCGAAGGCGAGGCCCGCAAGGGGCCGCCTCTTCCTGCGATGATGGGTGCTGAACGCAAATCCAGAGCGGAAAACGCTCTGCTTCCACCGCGCACCACGCTCTTTCTCGAAGGCTTCTCCCGCTCCCCGCAATACCGGGTGCTGGAAGGCTGTGTCGCCACGTCCCAGACCCTGACCGATGGCCGTCGCCAGATCATTGATCTCGTCGGTCCCGGCCGTCTGGTCGGCTTGGGTTTCGGCGATCGCAATCGCTATTCCGCCGAAACCCTGGGCCTCACCCGGCTGGAGCCGGTCGCCGAAACTCTGTCACCGGGTGATCTCGAAGCAAGCCTCGGCGAAATGCTGGCCCGCTCTCAGGCGCTTGCCATGCTGCTCGGCCGCAAGACGGCGCCCGAACGGGTTGCCTCGGCGCTTCTCGATCTCGCCGGCCAGTTCGGTCGGCCCGCCCGGCAGCAAAAACGCGGTGCCGTCACCTTCCATCTCTTTCCCACCCGCACCGATCTCGCCGATTGGCTCGGGCTGACCGTCGAAACCGTCAGCCGGTGCTTCACCCGCCTGAAGAAGGCTGGCCTCATCGATTTCCAGCACAGCGACCGGGTGACCCTGCTCGAGCCGCTGCATCTGGCCCGTGTCGCCGCCGGCGACCGTCCTTTGTCCTGAACCGTCCAACCCTTTGCCTCAAGGATCCATATTGATGTCCGTTATATCCGATGTTTCCATTCCCCCCGCCCGAACCGCAGCCGTGTCGCGGCGCTTCTACATCACCGCCTGGCGCTGGCATTTCTACGCCGGTCTCTATGTTGCGCCGTTCATGTTGATGCTTGCCGTCACCGGCCTGATCATGCTCTGGACGGCAACGATCTCGGGCCGTGATGGCGAAAAGATCTACAGTGTTGCGCCCCAGGCCAGCCTTGCCCCTGTCTCTGCCCAGGCGGAAGCGGCCTTCGGCGAGGTCGCCGGTCAGATCGTCCAGTATATCGCGCCGCGTACGGCCGAACAGGCATCGCTCTTCCGGGTCAACCAGGGTGACGCCTCCTATATGGTCGCCGTCGACCCCTATACGGCAAAGGCACTTGGCCACTGGGACCGTCGCAATGGCCTCTACGATCTGGCCGACAGCATCCACGGCACCCTGCTGATCGGTGATGTCGGCGACCGGCTCATCGAGATCGCCGCCGGCTTCGGGATCGTCCTCGTGATCACCGGCCTCTATCTCTGGTGGCCGCGCGATAACAGCGGCTTCTCTTCCGTGCTCGTTCCGCAGCTGTCTGCCAAGGGCCGCCAGCTGTGGAAGTCGTTGCATCTGTCGATCGGCTTCTACGTCTCGCTGATCCTCGTTGTCTTCCTGCTGTCGGGCCTCACCTGGGCCGGCGTCTGGGGCGAGAAGTTCACCCAGGCCTGGAGCACCTTTCCCGCCGAGAAATGGGACAATGTCCCGCTCTCGGATCTGACCCATGCCAGCTTGAACTACAACGGCGTCAAGGAAGTGCCCTGGGCCCTGGAGCAGACCCAGATGCCGGCCTCCGGTTCGCAGGCGGGTATCTCAGGCACGCCCGAAGGCCAGCCCGTCACCCTCGATGCCATCATCACGCTCGCCCGCGCGCTGGGCTTCGATCAGCGGTTCCAGCTTGGTTTCCCCGCGTCTGAAACCGGCGTCTGGAGCATCTCGCGCGACACGATGAGCAACGACAGCGCCAACCCGCTGCATGACCGCATCGTGCATATCGACCAGTATACCGGCCGCATTCTCGCCGATGTCGGCTTTGCCGATTATGGTTTGGCCGGCAAGGCCATGGCCGCTGGCATCGCCTTCCACGAGGGGGACATGGGTCTCTGGAACCTCGTCCTGGTCACTGCCTTCTGTCTGGCGATCATCTTCCTCTCGGTCAGCGGGTTCGTCATGTGGTTCAAGCGTCGCCCGCGGGGTGCCACGCGCCTCGTCGCGCCCACGGTCAGCGAACCCGGCCCTCTCTGGAAGACCGGTGCCATCGTCATGCTGGGCGTCTCGCTGCTCTTTCCGCTGAGCGGCGCGGTCCTGGTTGCGGTCCTGCTCCTCGACCTGCTCGTCATCCGCCACATCGCACCGCTGAAGAAGACGCTGAGCTGACCGCATCGAGAGCGCGCGCGTGAACCGGCCTTGCCCGGTTCACGCGTCCGGCGAGAAGCCGGAAGCGCAAAAAAAGATGGAACAATGCGCACCCCCGGCCATTTGCAAAATGCGTGTCCGATGCGCCGGGGGTAAAATTCCGGCCGTCGGCACCTTTCGTTTCGTCTTTCAACGGAGGTTCCAGCCAGGCTCATGTGCGGCATTTGTGGAGAAGTAAGGTTCGATGGCGGCGCGCCGTCGGTTCAGGCAGTATCGATCATGGCGGATGTGCTCGCCCCGCGTGGACCGGATTCGTCCGGCGTCGTGGTGCGCGGCAATGTCGGCCTCGGCCATCGTCGATTGCGCATCCTCGATCTCTCCGACAAGTCGCAGCAGCCGATGGTCGATCCCGATCTCGGCCTCTCGCTCGTCTTCAACGGCTGCATCTATAATTTCCGCGAATTGCGCAGCGAACTTGAGCGCCAGGGCTATCGCTTCTTCTCCGGTGGCGACACCGAAGTCATTATGAAGGCCTGGCATGCCTGGGGCGAGGCCTGCGTCTCGCGCTTCCACGGCATGTTCGCCTTCGTCATCCATGAGCGCGACAGCGGCCGGGTGATCATGGCCCGCGACCGTTTCGGCATCAAGCCGCTCTACCTGGCCGAGGTCTCTGGAGGTCTGCGCTTCGCCTCGTCGCTTCCCGCCATCGTCAAGACGGGCGGCATCGACACCGCGATCGATACGGATGCCCTGCACACTTACATGACCTTCCACGCCGTCGTGCCGCCGCCGCGCACGATCCTCAAGGGCGTGCGCAAGCTGCCGCCGGCAACGCTGCGCGTTTATGCGCGCGACGGCAGTTTTCAGGACCGCCGCTACTGGAACCCGCCCTACCAGCGCCGCGCCGAAGACCGCTCGGTCACCCGTGAGGAATGGCAGGAACGCCTGCTCGACGCCCTGCGTCTGGCCGTCAAGCGCCGCATGATCGCGGACGTGCCCGTCGGCGTCCTGCTCTCCGGTGGCGTCGATTCCAGCCTCATTGTCGGCCTGCTTGCCGAAGCCGGACAGACCGGCCTCATGAGCTTCTCCGTCGGCTTCGAGGAGGCCAATGGCGAAAAGGGCGACGAATTCGTCTATTCCGACCTGATCGCCCGCGAATTTGCAACCGACCACCACAAGATCTTCGTGCCCTCAGCCGATCTGATGGGAGCCTTGCCGGGCACCATCGCCGCCATGTCCGAACCCATGGTCTCCTACGACAATGTCGGCTTCTATCTCCTGTCGAAGGAGGTCTCGAAACACATCAAGGTCGTCCAGTCGGGGCAGGGCGCCGACGAAGTCTTTGCCGGCTATCACTGGTATCCGCCCCTCGTCGGCTCCGACGACGTTGTGGCCGACTACGCCCGTGGCTTCCGCGACCGCTCGCACGAAACCCTGGCGACCCAGCTCAACGCGCGCTGGATCGCCGACCGCGACGTCAGCGGCGACCTCATCCGTGAGCACCTTCTCGCCGAAGGTGCCGATACCCCCGTCGACCGGGCGCTGCGTCTCGACAGCAGCGTCATGCTGGTCGACGACCCGGTCAAGCGCGTCGACAACATGACCATGGCATGGGGCCTGGAGGCTCGCGTGCCCTTCCTCGACCATGAACTGGTCGAACTCGCCGCCCGCATTCCGCCTGAGGAAAAGCTGCGCGACGGCGGCAAGGGCATCCTGAAGGACGTCGCCCGTAAGGTCATTCCAGGCGAGGTGATCGACCGCAAGAAGGGCTATTTCCCGGTGCCGCAGCTCAAATACATCGCCGGTCCCTATCTCGACATGCTGCGCGACACGCTCTCCTCCCAGGCCGCCCGCGAGCGTGGCCTCTTCCGGCAGGACTATGTCGATCGGCTGCTTGCTGCCCCCTCCGATCACATCACGCCCCTGCAGGGCTCCGAACTCTGGCAGGTCGGCCTGCTCGAAATGTGGCTCCAGGCACACGAGGTCTGAGATGAAGAATACGGACAAGCCCGCGCGGCCCGCCGCGCCCGTCACCCACAAGCCGCGCAACAGCAAGGCCCTGTCGCATCGGCTCGGTCGCCTGCGTCAGCCAGGCAGCGCCGGCACCCTGCCGCAGTTTCGCCCGGCCGATGCGCCGCAACCGGGCCGCAACGTCGTGCTCGATTGCGGCTGGGGCCGCCTCCTCTTTGCCCGCACCTTCGAAGACGATGCGACCCTTCTCATCGCGCTCAAGGACGAAGCCCCACGCAGCCGTGACATCGCCTTTTATGTCGGCGAACCTCATGTGCTGCTCTCCCGCGCCCCGCAGGAGATCTTCCTCGATCCGTCCCACACCTTCCGCCTCGATCTCTCCACCTACCGCCCCGGTGGTCGCCGCCCGCGTGGCATCACCATCCGGCGTCTCGGCGTCGAGGGCGATGCCGCCGGCATCAATGCCGTCTATGCCGCCTGCGGCATGGTCCAGGTCCGCGAGGATTTCTTCACCGGCGAACGCGACAACCGTCCGGTCAGCTATTTCGTTGCACAGGATGATAAGACCGGCGAAATCGTCGGCACGGTCACCGGCATCGATCACAAGCGTCTCTTCGACGATCCTGAACAGGGCGCCTCGCTCTGGTGTCTCGCGGTTCACCCGCAGGCCCGCCAGCCGGGCATCGGCGAAGGTCTCGTGCGCACGCTGTCAGAACATTTCCAGGCCCGCGGCCTGGCTTACGTCGATCTCTCCGTTCTGCATGACAACGACAAGGCGATCGGCCTTTATGAGAAGCTCGGCTTCCGCCGCGTGCCGCTTTTTTCGGTCAAGCGCAAGAACGCCATCAACGAAAAGTTCTTCGCTCAGCCGGTCGAATCCTACGAGGCGTTGAACCCCTATGCCCGCCTGATCGTCGACGAGGCGCTGCGTCGCGGCATCCATGTCGAGGTCACCGATGCCGAAGGTGGCTTCTTCCGCCTTGCCCATGGAGGCCGCACCATCCATTGCCGCGAAAGCCTGTCGGATCTGACCTCGGCCGTCGCCATGTCGATCTGCGACGACAAGGCCGTCACCCGCCGCTTTGCCGAAGGCGCAGGGCTTGTGGTCCCCGAACAGATCTCCGCCGATGCCCCCGATGCCGAGCGCCAGGCCTTCCTCGAAAAACACGGCAAATTGGTCGTCAAACCGGCCCGTGGTGAGCAGGGTCGCGGCATCTCCGTCGGCGTCTCAACCACCGAGGCTCTCGGCACGGCGATCAAGCAGGCCCGCCAGGTCTGCGACCGCGTCCTGCTCGAAGCCTGCTTCGAGGGCGAGGACCTGCGCCTCGTCGTCATCGATTACCGCCTCGTCGCCGCCGCCGTCCGCCGCCCGCCGCGTGTAGTCGGCGACGGCCACGCGCCGATCCGCAGGCTGATCGAGCAGCAGTCCCGCCGCCGCGCCGCCGCCACCGGCGGTGAAAGCCGCATCCCGGTCGATGTCGAAACGAAACGTTGCCTCGCCGAACAGGGTTTCGACCTCGACACGGTGCTGGACGAGGGGCGCGAGATCACCGTTCGCAAGGCCGCCAATCTCCACACCGGCGGCACGATCCACGATGTCACCGATAGCGTCCATCCGGATCTGGTCGACGCCGCCTGCCGGATTGCCAAAGCCATCAAGATTCCCGTCGTCGGCATCGACTTTATGGTCCGTGACCCGGCCGAGCCCGACTATGTCTTCATAGAAGCCAATGAGCGACCGGGTCTCGCCAATCACGAGCCTCAACCGACGGCAGAACGCTTCATCGAACTCCTCTTCCCCGGCAGCAGGGCTTATCCGGGTGCCTGAACGCTGTTCACCATCATCGAACAGTTTTTCAAGAAACTTCGGATTTCGCTGAACGACCGGGAGGCGCATAATCACGGCATGAAGAGAGGCAGTGGCCCTCTCGCCGTGATGGAGAGTTTGAAAATGCTGGTGAATGGCAAATGGACGGAAGACTGGCAGCCGGTGCAGAAGGCTGACGAAAAGGGCCGTTTCGTCCGCCAGACCTCTTCCTTCCGCCACTGGATCACGCCGGATGGCGCGCCGGGCCCGACGGGCGAGGGTGGTTTTCAAGCAGAGGCCGGGCGCTATCGCCTCTATGTCGCCTATATCTGCCCCTGGGCCTCGCGCACGCTGATGGCCCGCGCCCTGAAAGGACTTGAAGACGTCATCGCCGTCACCGTCGTCGCCCCGGCGCTGTCAAGCGAGGGCTGGCAGTTCGGCGGTTATCCCGGTGCCGATGTCGATCCGCTTTTCGGCGCCACCCATCTGCACGAACTCTATACCCGCGCCGATCCCGAATTCACCGGCCGCGCCACGGTGCCCGTGCTCTGGGACGAAAAGACCGGCACAATCGTCAACAACGAAAGCGCCGATATCATCCGCATGCTCGATACCGCCTTCGAGGGCCTCGTGCCCTCCGATCTCCGCCTCTACCCGGAGGACCTGGCTGCAGAGATCGACGCGCTCAACCCCCGCATCTATGACCAGTTGAACAACGGCGTCTACAAGGCAGGCTTCGCGCTGACGCAGGGCGCCTATGACGAAGCCGTCGATGGCGTCTTCGCCATGCTCGACGAGCTGGAGACCCGCTTGTCCGACGGTCGCGATTTCCTCTTTGGGTCGCGCTTCACCGAAACCGATATCCGCCTCTTCGTCACGCTGATCCGCTTCGACGCTGCCTATCACGGCCTGTTCAAGACCAACCGCCGCCGCATCGCTGACTACGTGGCCCTCTCCGCCTATATGGAGCGGGTCTTGAGGCTCGACGGCGTGCGCGCCACGGTCAACATGGACCACATCACGCGCGGCTACTATTCGATCAAGACGCTGAACGCGACCGGCATCGTCCCCACCGGCCCACAGCACATCATCGATCTCCTCGCCCGTACGGCACCATGATGACAGCCCGGAGTGGGGGATGGTCATTAGCCGGCTTATGTCCGACCATGGAACCACGCGTGTCCCCGGCGGTTGTTCAAGAACGACCGAACCGGAGGATACGGATCATGCACAATCCCACCAACGATAACAGCGCGAAGCCCGCCGATGACCAGACCGGCCGCCCGCTCGAAGTTGCCGCACGGCAGAGCGATGCTGCCACAATGGCGCAAGGCAACAGTCATCGACCTGAGAAGCTGAATATCTACCGTCTGGAGCCGATCGCCGAAGCCGACGATCCCCGCTGGGACAATTCTCCCTATCAGGGCACGGTCGTCGTCGCGGCCCGCACATCCGGTGATGCCCGCATCGTCGCCTCTGGCCGGGAGCTGGACTACATGGAGGTCGATGCCAAGCCCGCCGAAGACGTGACGACCACCATGGCCAGCGCCTTCCGCTCGGAAAAGCTCTATACAGTGATCGAGATCGATCGCGACCGATCGGATCTCACCCGCGGAATTCTGGAAGGCAAAATCGCGACGGATACAATCCGCCCCGTTCAGGTCTGACGATGTCGGTAAACCGCTGAGGGGTATGTTGGCCGCGCCTCCTGGCACCCGCAATCGTCGATCGCCTGGCCATGAAAGAGGTCAAGGCCGAGTTCCGGCCCTGAACCGTCTTACAGCGCTCAGCCTTCGAAATCGCCTTCGGCACTGACTTCCCGCCCGCCGACGATGATCGCCCGCTTCCCGACATGGTTGGCAGCGCCCACGATGCCTTCCTGCTCCATGCGCTCCACCAGCGAGGCGGCCTTGTTGTAGCCGATCGACAGCCGGCGCTGGATATAGGAGGTCGAGCACTTTTTGTCGCGCAGCACCACCTTGACCGCCTTGTCATAGAGATCGTTGCCGTCCTCTTCGCCCATGGCGCTCTTGTCGAACACGGCGACGTCTTCTTCCGGCTCGTCTTCCGCTTCGTCGGCGTCCTCGGTCACGGTGCCCAGATAGTCCGGTCGCGCCTGCATCTTCAGATGCGCAACCACCTTTTCGACTTCCTCGTCCGAAACGAAGGGTCCGTGCACGCGCGCAATCCGCCCGCCGCCGACCATATGCAGCATATCGCCCTGGCCGAGCAGGTGTTCGGCACCCGGTTCACCCAGAATCGTGCGGCTGTCGATCTTCGACGTCACCTGGAAGGAGACGCGGGTCGGGAAGTTGGCCTTGATCGTGCCGGTAATCACGTCGACCGAGGGACGCTGCGTCGCCATGATCAGGTGGATGCCCGCAGCGCGTGCCATCTGCGCCAGCCGTTGGATCGCGCCTTCGATCTCCTTGCCGGCCACCATCATCAGGTCGGCCATCTCGTCGACCACGACGACGATATAGGGCATCGGCGAAAGATCGAGTTCCTGCTCCTCATAGACGATCTCGCCGCTCTGCCGGTCGAAGCCGGTCTGGACGCTGACGGTAATCGTCTCGCCCTTCTCGCGGGCCTGCGCCGCACGGGCATTGTAGCCATCGATATTGCGCACGCCGAGGCGGCTCATCTTGCGATAGCGGTCCTCCATCTCGCGCACCGCCCATTTCAGCGCCATCACCGCCTTCTTCGGGTCGGTAACGACGGGGGTCAAGAGATGCGGGATGCCGTCATAAACGGAAAGCTCCAGCATCTTCGGATCGACCATGATCAACCGGCATTCGTCCGGGCGGAAGCGGTAGAGCAGCGACAGGATCATCGTGTTGATCGCCACCGACTTGCCCGAACCGGTCGTGCCGGCGACCAGCAGATGCGGCATCTTTGCCAGTTCCGCGATGACAGGCTCGCCACCAATGGTCTTGCCCAGGCAAACCGGCAGCTTGTACCGCGTCTCGGCATAATCGGGCGTTTCGATCAGCTCGCGCAGATAGACCGTCTCGCGCACCGGGTTCGGCAGCTCGATACCGATCACGTTGCGGCCGGGCACGACAGCGACACGCGCCGAAAGCGCCGACATCGAACGAGCAATATCGTCCGAGAGACCGATCACTCGGGACGACTTGACCCCCGGTGCTGGCTCGAATTCATAGAGCGTGACAACAGGGCCGGGGCGCACGTCGATCACTTCGCCCTTGATGCCGAAATCCTCAAGCACGCTTTCGAGAAGCCCCGCGCTCTGCTCCAGCGCTTCGGCTGTCATCGTCACACCCGTCTGCACCGGCGGCTGCTGCAGGAAGTCGAGATAGGGCAGCTCATATTCGCCTTCGCCCATCGCCTCCTGGGCGCGGAACAGCGGCTGGCGTGTCGAAGAAGAAGCCGTCGGGATCACGGAGCGGGCAGGGGCGGCTGCAATCGCGTCCGGGACGGTGGCAAGAGCGTCGGGAACACCGGCGGCAGGGATGGCATCCGCAACCTGATCGGCCCCGACCTCACGCCGCGCCACCTCGCGGTAGAGCGCCACGACAGATCCCGCCGGCGCATCGAACACGGGCTTCGGCAGCGGCGCAACGGCCGGCATCGCATCGGGCCGGTAGCGCACCACCTCGGCCCTGATCGCCGCGCTGCGCGTCGGGATCATCACGGGGGCCGCAACGGGAGCCACAGGGGCCACGGGCGCAGGTGCCATCGCGACCGGCTGTGGTTGCGCGTTAACAGGGACCGCGCGCGCCATCTCGGTCTCCACAGGGGCGTCGACCGGATCGATCATCGCCTCGAAGAAGATGTGGTCGGAAAGCAGCGCACTGATCGGCAGCCGCGCCGACGACGATGCCGCAGGTGCTGTCACCGGTGCAGGCGAAGGCGCAGCGATGGGGGTCTGCGGTAAGGACGAATACGGAGCAACGGCCGCCTGCATATACCCGGACGAAGGCTGCGTGATGGACGGCGCCGCTGTCGGCGCCGGTGTCGCCTGGGCTGGTTGCGCCATCTGCACGGGGGGCCGAAGGAATGCATTGCGAGCCATGGTCGGCCGCGCGACTGGGGCTGAAGTGGGAGCTGGCGTTGGGGCTGGCGTTGCAACCATCCCCGACGGCGCTGCGCCGGTCGCTTGCACCGTCGCATGGTTCTGCAAGGGCGGCCGGCCGGCAACAACCTGTCCGGTCGTCACCTGTGCGGAAGCTACCGGCCCCGAAGCAGCCGGAACTGTCGAAGCCTGCCTCGCATGTCCCACCGCAGCCGATGTCGTTGTCGCCATCACCGTGCGCATGCCCTGCACCAGCGGCGCCGGTTGGGCGACCGTCGGCGGCGGCGCGACGGGCCGCGTCGGGTCCTCGGCCATGGAGGCTTCCCAGGCGGCCTGTTCGGCCTGCTGGCGCGCCAGTTCACGGCGCAGCTTGTAGGTCAGCGCCCGGGCACCCACGGCGTCCGGCGGCTGCGGCAATGTCACGGAGGCCGGCACGCGCGGCTGGTGTTGCTGCTGCAGCGGCTGGCTGGCAATCGGAGGTCTGGCCGAAGCGGCAACCGGCTGCTGCGGAGCGCCGGTGCGCGGCAGGCCATAGGGCGACGCCGGGCGCTGTTCGGTCTGTGGGTTTTGCCGCGGAGCGTGAGCTGTCGGAACCGGGGACTGCGGAACGCGTGTTGTCGGAACAGAAGCCTGCGGCTGGGCCACCGGGGCACGTGAAACTTGCGGCGCAGCCGGTGCCGGTGCACTCATCGGCTCGATCGTCTCTGGCTTGGCAGGCGTCCGATCAGGGGTCCGGGTAAAGCGCACATTGGGACCCAGAACGAAAGCACTCTGCCAGACGGGCTGCTCTTCGCGCCCCTCGATCTGGTTGGCCGCCATCTGGTCGGCACCCGCCGGCCGAGCGGCCTGCTGGCCCTGCGGGGTCTGGGCGCTGCCCCCGTTTTGATCCCCGAACTGGCTGGCCTGGAAAGCGGAATTGGAACGGGGAGGATGCATCGAAAACCTGAACGCTGACGAGATACGGGAACGCGGATGACAAGCCTTTTCAGTAGAAAATAAAGGTTAACGACTGCTTGTCGCCCATTCGAAAATTCTGATGCGCGCCGTCCCGAAAAACCGTTGTGAGGGGGCCCGATCCCGCTGTTGTGGCTGGCGAATTCGTGTCCGCGGAAGAAGCGCATGAAGCCCAAGTTTTTTTCTCGCCCCCGTCCCTTGGGCAGGTTATGGACGGGTGCGAACAGAAAGCCGGACATGTCGAAGAAAGCCAAGCCAACCCCGCTGACGAAACTCTTGAAAGCCTGGACCGGCGCCTCGCCCGAGGAGCGCCAGGCCTTTCTCGATCTCGTCACCGTCGGTGCGCGCGCGAAGGGTGAGCAGGAGCATCCCGCGCCGGCAAGGCCCGCCGAATCGCTGCCCCCCGATCCGGTGTCGGCCGACCCGGAAATCCTGATCGCCAATGGCCGCTATCTGCTACCCTCCACCATCGCCCGCATTGAGGCGGTCATGCGGGCTCGCAATCTGGCGCCAACCGCGATCATGGCCGAACTCGGTTTTTCCCCGCGCGACACCTCGCTGACCCGCGCGCTTGCCATGAAGGCAGCCCTGCGACTGTCGGTGATCGCGGAACTCGCCCTCTGGCTGCGCGTCAACGAGGCCGCAGCGGTGCCGGAAGAGTGAGGACACGCCCATGGCGTTCACGCTGAACGCGCCCGTCGAACACGAGCAGGACATCAAGAAGAGCCGCTTCATCGCCTATGCGGCCCCGATCGCGTCGGAAGAGGAAGCCAAGGCCTTCCTCGCCGAAAAGTCCGATCCTTCGGCCACCCACAATTGCTGGGCCTGGCGGCTCGGCCAGGCCTACCGCTTCTCCGATGATGGAGAGCCCTCGGGCACGGCCGGCAAACCCATTCTCCAGGCGATCGACGGACAGGAGCTGGATGGCGTGGTGGTGCTGGTCATCCGCTTCTTCGGCGGCATCCTGCTTGGCAGCGGCGGGCTGATGCGCGCCTATGGCGGCACGACGGCCCAGGCTCTGAGACTCGGGACCAAAACCGAGATTATCCCGCTCGTCACCGGCGATCTCGCCTGCAGTTTCTCGGATCTGGCGCTGGTGAAGGCCCGCCTCCAGGCGATCCCGCATCTGTCGCTGGTCGAACATTTCGAAGCCGAAGGCGTGCGTTTCGATGTCACGCTGAAGCGCGGCGATGAAGCAAGCGTGCAACGCCTCGTCCAGGACCTGACCAGCGGCCGCTCACACCTGCGTTTCCCCGATCCCTGACCGCCGGCGCCCCTCAGATGGGAGTGGCCTCAACCGTTCTTCTTCTTGGATTTGTCTTCGGAAGCCAGCTGCTGCCAGGAATTCTGCTGGGACAGCATGCCGCGCAGATATTGCAGGTTGGCGGCCGCCTGTTGCGGGTTGAGTTCCTGCGCGGCCATCTGCTCGGCCTCCTGGAACCGCCCCTGCAGTCCGATCACCAGCGCCAGGTTCTGCCGCACGCGGCTGTCCGCGCCCGGCTGCTGCTGCGCCTGCCTGAGATAGGTCTCGGCCGTTTTCAGGTCGCCGGTCAGCACATAGGACATGCCGAGATTGGAAAGCACGCTCGGGTCGTTCGGCTGGATCTGCAGCGCCATCCGGTAGCGTCCACGCGCCTCGTCGGAACGGCCCAGTTGGTCGAGCACGGCCCCTTCTGCCGAATACAGCCGCCAGTCCGGACGATCCGGTGTCTGCGCCCGGTTGATCGTGCCGAGCGCCTTGTCCAGCTGGCCGGCCGCAGCCTGCGCCTTTCCGAGGGCGGCGAGCACCTCGCGATCGGTCGGGTTGGCAATCGCCACCTGCTGCATGACGGCCAGCGCCTGGGCATTCCGTCCCTGCATCATCAGCACATTGGCATAGGAAAGCCCGATGCTGCGGTCCTTCGGCTTGCGATCATAGGCCTGGCCCATGCTGTCTGCTGCGCGTGCCAGTTCCGGCTCGCTCATGCTGTCGACCGCCTTGTTCATCGTCGGGATCGATCCCGTCGTCAGCCTGTCGCGGCTCGTCGAGCATCCCGATGTCGCAAGCACCGCCAGAACGAGACCGGCGGTGGCCAGGATCTGCAGACGTCTATGCTGTGTCATGTGCCGGGTGAGCATGGCGTTTCGCTCCGAATATCGTGTCTTCGCCGGCGTCGAAGCGCGGCGTAATCTCCGCTCAAGCAATAATCTGTTAACCCTAACGGAGTGTTAATCGACCCATCGCGATTCCCCTCCAGAAAGCTCCTGCCATGCCCCCGTTCCAGTATATCGAAAGACCGACCCCCTTCAGCACCAAGGGCGGCAAGACCCTGCCGGTCTTCGCGGTCACGCCCGCCCATGTCGAAACGGGCACGCTCGATCCGCTGGCACTCGATTGGGCGAAAAAGGCCGGCTTCAAGGCCGAGGCCGGGTCGCTTCTGCTGATCCCGACGGAAGACGGCCATCTCGGCGGGGCTCTGCTCGGCCTGGGCTCGAACCCGTCGGAAAACCCCTTCCTCACCGGCAAGCTCGCCCGCCTTCTGCCGGCCGGTGAATGGCACATCGAAACCGCGCCGCTCACCGCAAACCGCCTGCTGCTCGGCTATGGTCTCGGTGCCTACAGCTTCGACCGCTACCGTTCGGAACGCGTCACCGAGCCGCGCCTGCTGATCCCGCAGGATGCCGATGCCGCCGATATCAAGCGTCAGATCGCAGGCGCCTATCTCGCCCGCGACCTGATCAACACCCCCGCCAATGACATGAGCCCGGCCGATATCGAGGATGCGGTCCGTCGCCTCGCCGCCCATTACAAGGCCGAGGTCACCACGATCGTCGGCGAAGAGCTTCTCGCGCAGAACTTCCCGCTGATCCATGCCGTCGGCCGCGCCTCGACCGTCGCGCCACGCCTGATCGAGATGCGCTGGGGCAAGAAGGGGCACCCCAAGCTGACGCTCGTCGGCAAGGGCGTGAGCTTTGACACCGGCGGCCTCGACATCAAGCCGTCCGCCTCCATGCTGCTGATGAAGAAGGACATGGGCGGTGCCGCCAATGTGCTCGGCCTCGCCTTGATGATCATGGATGCCAAGCTCAAGGTCGATCTCCACGTCGTCATCCCCGCCGTCGAAAACGCCATCTCAGGCAACGCCTTCCGCCCGGGCGACGTCTACAGGAGCCGCAAGGGCCTGACGGTCCAGATCGACAACACCGATGCCGAGGGCCGGCTGATCCTTGCCGATGCGTTGGCCTATGCCGATGCCGAAGCCCCCGATCTCCTGATCGACATGGCAACCTTGACCGGCGCCGCCCGCGTCGCGCTCGGGCCCGATCTGCCGCCCTTCTTCACCGATGACGAAGACCTCGCCCACGACATTGCCGATGCCGCGCTCGAAGTCGACGATCCCCTGTGGCGTCTGCCGCTGCACAAGGGTTATGAGCGCATGCTCAAAGCCCAGATCGCCGATCTCACCAATGCGCCTGCCGGCGGCATGGCCGGCGCCATCACGGCGGCCCTTTTCCTCAAGCGTTTTGTCTCGCCGGGTCGTGCCTGGGCGCATTTCGACATCTTCGGCTGGGCCCAGTCGGAGCGCGCCCATGGCCCTGCCGGCGGCGAAGCCCAGGCCATCCGCGCCCTCTATCGCCTGTTGCAGCGCCGCTGGGCTTGAGGCCTCTTGCGCAATCGTTCCTTTGCCGGAATGATAGCGTTGTAGGCCGGGGGCGCTCAAAGCCCCGGCCATGACGCGGGATCTCCAGATGGCCCTTGAACTGACGGCAACCCAGGCGCTTGGCCTCTGGCACAGGGTGACCCTGGAACAGGTCCAGCATGACGGGCCTGACCTCACCATGCGCCAGCTCGCCGTGCTGCTCGAAATCTATCTCGTGCCGCCGCCGCACACCGTGCGCGGCCTTGCCGCCACATTGCAGGTCACCAAGCCGGTCATCACCCGCGCGCTCGACACTCTCGGCGAAATGGGCCTGGTTGATCGTATCAGAGATGCGCTCGACCGCCGCAGCGTCATCGTCAAGCGCACCGTCGGCGGTGCGCTTTTCCTCGAAAAATTCGGCGATCGCATCATCGCCAAGGGCCGCACGTTCGGCTGACGGAGACGAAATGACCACCCTCGACCGCCGCCTTCATGCCTTCCGCCCCGATCTCGCCGATGCCGCCCTGCAAGGTCAGGTCCAGGCGACCCGTTTCGTCACACCGGAACCCGCCCGCATCACGCTTCCCGTCGTCGATCTCCATCCGACGCCCGATATGACCGCCGGCATCGACACCCAGCTCCTGCTCGGCGAAGAGGTCAGCGTCTTCGAGCGGGCAGGGGGCATCGCCTGGGTCCAGGCCGCGGTCGACGGTTATGTCGGTTACCTGCCCGAGGCAGCTCTCGGCGCCCCCGAGGCCACCACTCACGTCATCAGCGTCCCCCGCACCTTCCTCTATCCGGGTCCGGACCTGCGTTTCCCCCGCCGTGACACCCTCTCCATGGGAAGCCGCGTCAGGATCGTCGGCGAGGCGGAAACCCGGGGCACCCGCTACGGCCTGCTCGCCGATGGCAGTGCGCTCATCCTGCGCCATCTGCGCCCGCTGACAGATTCACCGGCAGAAGACTTCGTCTCGGTCGCAGCGCTCTTTCTCGAAACCCCCTATCTCTGGGGCGGCAAGTCCGGCCTCGGCATCGATTGCTCCGGACTCGTCCAGCTCTCGATGACCATGGCGGGCCTGAAGGCGCCCCGTGACAGCGACATGCAGGCGGCAGGCCTGGGAACGCCCATCACCCGAGAAGAGCTTCAGCGCGGTGATCTCGTCTTCTGGAAAGGCCATGCCGCGATCATGGAGGACGAGGAAATGATGATTCATGCCAACGGCCACACCATGACGGTGGCCCGCGAAACGCTCGCCGATGCCATCGAGCGCATCGGCTGGCTCTACGGCACACCCACCGGCTATCGCCGCCCCGTCGCCGAAACGTGAACTGAAGGTTCTTGGGTCTGCGCCGAAACATCCCTATATCGGGATCAGTCTAGACGTCAGAAGCGGAACGCCGCCATGCCAATGCCTGTTTCCCCTCGGCAAACCACCCGCCCCATGCGGCTGCTCGCAATGGCGCTCATCCTGCCGTTGGCGCTGCCCTTGGCTGGCGCGTCACCTGCCTTTGCGGCTGAGAATGGCATCGCCTGGAGCAAGGCAGGCTCTGAAACCTTCCACGATTTGCCCGGCGTGAAGCCGCAGCCGGCCGATCCGCTTGCGGATGGGTATTCCTGCGAGACCGCGACCGCCATGCCGTCGCTTGGCGGAAGAAGCCGCAGCCTGCGCGATTCATTGCCCTATACGGTCTATCGCTGCGAAAAGGACGGGGTCATCTACCAGGGCACGCAGCCGCCGATGCGCGGGCGCATGTGGTATCCGGGCGTGAATCCCCGCAACATCGACGGATGACGTTCAGCCTTCGCTGCCGAGCAAGCCGTCGAACACTTCCAGAAGCGCGTCGCTGATCGCCGCACCCAGCTTGTGGCCGGCCTCGCGCAGACCTTCTTCGTCCATGTCGCGGGCCGCCAGGGCGAGCGCGGTACCCTCCTGCGAGACGATTTCCTTGGCCCGTTCGATGGCCCAGAGGGCGAACTCGCTGCGGGTCTCAATGGCGACCGTGTCTTCCATGAAGCATCCTTTGCTGGGGTATTGGGCCACCTGCGAAACGCAGGAGAATGGGCGCCGGGCATGAACGGGCAGGCTTCCCGTTATCCGTGAAAAAGGCAACAAAAAAGCCCGGCGAACCGGGCTTTTTGTGATGCTTTCAGTTCAAGGCAAGGCCTTGTTCTGAAAGGAAATTGGTGCCCAGAAGAGGACTCGAACCTCCACACCCTTTCGAGTACCAGCACCTGAAGCTGGCGCGTCTACCAATTCCGCCATCTGGGCGACGAGGAGCCGTGTAAAGCGACTGCTCTGGCCTGTCAACCGACATTTTGAAGTTTTCATGTCATGGCGAACGATCCTCGTGACAGCGCCGCCCGCCTGCGTGCGGCCAATCCCTTGCACGGCAGGCGATGTGGGTGAATATTAGAATGACGCGGTCGTGAAAAAGCCGTGATCCGACCGCTGACTGCGTCGGTCGATGCACCGGCTGCAAATGCCGGTGCAGCAGGTTCGTGTAAGGATGTCGATATGAAAACAAGCTTCGCCGTCATGGCCCTGACGCTGATCGGCGCTCAGGTGCTCGGCACGGCTGCCGAGGCAGCGATGCCGGCGCCGATCGCACCGAGGGTCGCCGCGCCCGCACAGGCCGGCATCGCCGGTGTCGAGAAGGTCGATCTCGTCTGCGATTTCTCCGGATGTTACGAAACCTGGGATCGCCCGCGCCCGCCGCGCTATCGTCCGCCACCGCCGGACTATTATCCGCCGTCAGTCTATGACGAGCCTGCTTACCGGCCGCCACCGCCACCGCCGGTCTATCGCCCGCGTCCCCGCCCGCCGGTTTATGTCGAACCCGGCTACCGGCCGCCGCGCAATGTCTGGGCCCGCCACGTCGAATGGTGCCTCAACCGCTATCGGTCCTACAATCCGCGCACCAACGAGTTCCTGTCCTCCGGCGGTTATTACAAGACCTGCCGCTCGCCCTTCTATTGAGGCCTTCATGCCGGGGACGCGGACGGCAATCTGTGCCGCCCCGTGTCCCCGTCTTGTCCGGCTCGGCACCGATTCAGCTGTCCAGCCCCTCGCTCTTTGCCGCGCGATCGACATGGCCGAGATCCCGCTCCGGATCGATCACGTCCCGTACCCGCTGTTTCAGCTCCTTCGGGCCCGGAAATCCGCCGTCTCGGCTACGCTCCCAGATCATCTCGTCACCCAGCCGGATCTCGAAGATCCCGCCGGTGCCGGGGATCAGCGCCACTTCCCCGAGATCCGTACCGAAGGTCTGCAGCAGTTCCTGCGCCATCCAGCCGGAGCGCAAAAGCCAGTTGCACTGCGTGCAATAGGTGATCGAAATCCGGGGCTTATCCATTGGCGTCCTGTGCCTCACAATTAAGTCAACTGTCTTGGTCAAGTTTTGATCGCGCGCGTCTTGCCACGATCTGGCAGACGCGGCAATTGGCCGACATCCATTGTCCGCATAGGAGCGCCCCATGTCCATCCGCAACGAACGTCTCGTTTTTCCCGCCCTCGCGCCGCTCTACCGGTCGACCCATGACCTCGCCGAAACGTTGCTGCGGGTCGTCGCCGGCGGTTTCCTTGTCATCCACGGCGCGGGCAAGATCGTCGATCCCTTCGGCGCTGTCGACATGGTCGAGGGCCTCGGCTTCTATCCCGGTGTCTTCTGGTCGCCGCTGCTTGCAGCCACCGAATTCTTCGGCGGCATCCTGCTTGCGCTCGGCCTTCTCACCCGCCCCGCCGCCTTTGCGGTCACGATCGTGTTGCTGGTGACCGTCTATTTCCATTGGATCCAGATCGGGGAGGGCTTTTCCGGCGCCGAAAAATCCCTGCTGTGGAGCGCGATGACCCTCTATTTTGTCATCCGTGGTGGCAATGCCCATTCGGTCGATGCGCGTCTTCCCAGGACAGTCTGATCTTTCGCCGAAATGACGCAGGGCGCCCGGCAAATGCCGCCGGGTGGCCTTGCAGAGACGCATCGGTCATGCTTCTTCTGCAGTTCTTGCCATTCACTCGCCGGAACTCCATGCGCGTCGCCATCGTCGAAAATTCCAGGATCACCCATTCCGGCCAGGTCGGCATTGCGCTGGCCGAGGCCGGTGCCGAAACCACCACCATCAAGGCCTATGACGGCGAGCCCTTGCCACAGCCCGAGGATTTCGATGCTTTGGTGGTCTTCGGCGGCGAGCAGAATGCCCGCGACGATGAGAGGCATCCCTACCTGCCGCATTTGGCCGATCGAATGCGCCGCTTCGGCGACGCGGAAAAATCCGTGCTCGGCATCTGTCTCGGCAGCCAGTTGCTCGCCCGTGCCTATGGCGCCGACAATCTGATCGGCACGGCCCCCGAATTCGGCTGGTGCAGCATCGAAAAAACGGGCCATGGCAAGACCGATCCCGTGCTCTCTGCCGTTCCGGATGAATTCCTGTCGTTCCAGTGGCACGACGACACTTTCACGCTGCCGGCGGATGCCCTGCATCTCGCCGAAAACCAGAGCGCCCGGCATCAGGCCTTCCGTCTCGGCCGTGCATCCTATGGTTTTCAGTTTCATTTCGAGGCCAATCGAGCCGTCGTGCGCGATTGGCTCGTGCAGTTTCCGGATGCGGTCGAGCGCAAGGAGCCGGGCTGGGCGTTGCGCCACGACGGACTGGCCGAGCGCCATGGAGCCCTTTCCGACGAGGCAGGTCTGGCGCTCGCCCACGCCTGGGTCGCAACGATCGGCAGCTGATGCGAGGCAGCGTGACCGCTTGACCGAAATCAAGTCGGCCTGGCCCGCTCGCTGCTAGGGAGATCCAGCGCTTCTGGAGAATGCCCCTTTTGTCTCTGCCCGCCTTTGCCCTTGCCGTCCTGCTCCTTCTGCTCACCCCCGGCCCGACCAACACCCTTCTGGCCGTAGCCGGTGCCACGCGCGGCCTGAAAGCCTCCCTGCCGCTGGTTGGCGCTGAGCTTGCCGGTTATCTGGCGACGATCTCGACCCTTGTCTTTGTGGCTGCCCCCTTGCTGGCTGGCCAGCCGACCGCGGCCCTCGTCATCAAGCTCTTGTCCACCCTCTGGGTCCTTCTGCTGGCCATCCGGCTCTGGAGCAACCCACCGACCGCAACCGATCTCGGCGCCGTCAATGCGCTCGGCGTCTTTGCAACGACCGTCCTCAACCCCAAGGGCCTGATCATCGGCCTTGTCCTCATCCCGCCGGCTGCCACCGGCGCACCCGGTGGCCTTGCAGCGCCGCTCCCTTATCTCGGCCTGTTTTCCGCGCTGGTGATGCTGGTTGCCCTCTCCTGGATCACCTTCGGCGCTGCGGTTCTCCGTCGGGTGGCCGTCGCAAACCCGCTGCTTGTCAGCCGGATCGCCGCGAGTTTCCTCGTCCTCTTCGCCGCGGGCCTCGCAGGCCGGGCCATCGGCTGGATCTGATCCCGCCCGGACGCACCCCTTGCAGGCGACTACAACCCGTGCTTAATCGCTATTCAATCGTTTAATGACGGCTTCAGGGACCTCGGGGAGGGGGAAAATGAAAGCAGCATTGCCGCGCTTCTGCGCGCTCATAATTTTCAGTCTATCCATTTTCATCAGCGCTCCGGCCTCGGCAACCCCGATCGGCGCAGACAAGGTGATCCGCGACTGGTATCATCTGGTGCTCGAACTGGTGCGCCACACGCCCACCTATTCACCGCCCGTCGCCAGCCGCGCCTTCGCCTATCTCGGCGTCGCCGGCTATGAAGCGCTTGCCTCCGGCGATTCGACCATGGTCAGCCTGTCCGGCCAGTTGAACGGGCTTAGCCCCGTTCCCTCCCGTGTCGCCGGCGAAAGCTATGACGAGGCGATCGTCGTCAATGCCGCCCTGGGTTCCGCCACCCGCGCCCTCTTCGCCAATACCGGCCCGACCGGTCAGCGGGCCCTGAAACGGTTCGGCGAGAAGATGGCGGCGAGCCTTGATGAAGGTCTGGCGCCAGAACTCGTGGCGCGCAGCACCGCCTATGGCGAAAGCGTCACCGCCCATATCCTCGCCTGGTCCGAGGGTGATGGCGGCGCGAAGATCGAAAACATGGGTTTTCCGCTGGAGTATAAGCTCACGGAAGGTCCCGAACACTGGGTGCCGACCAACCTCATCAATCAGCAACAGATGCCGCTTCTGCCGAAATGGGGTGAGAACCGTCCCTTCGCCATGAAGACCGGAAACGGTTGCCCGCTCCCGCCACCGCCGGCCTATAGCGAGGAGAAGGGATCGTCCTTCTATCGGGAGGCCCTCGAAGTCTACGAGGCCGTTAAGGGGCTGACGCCGGAGCAGCGCGCCATCGCCCGCTTCTGGTCCGACGACCCGATGCTGTCGCCCACCCCGCCCGGCCATTGGATGGTCATCGCCTTGCAGCAGCTGGACGAGCGCAAGGCGAGTGCGAGCGACCATGCCGACCTGCTCGCCCGTCTCGGCGTGACACTCGCCGACGCCTTCATCGGCTGCTGGCATTCGAAGTTCGAATTCGATCTCGTCCGTCCGGTCACCTATATCAAGCGGGTGATCGATCCGAAGTGGGAGCCGCTCCTGATCACGCCGCCCTTCCCGGAATATCCGAGCGGCCATTCCACCCAGTCGGGCGCCGCCGCCACGGTTCTCACGGCCTTTTTCGGCGAGAATTACGCCTTCACCGACAGCACCCATGAAAAGGACAAGCTGCCGAACCGCCCCTTCAGGAGCTTCTGGGATGCGGCAGACGAGGCCGGCATTTCACGCCTCTACGGCGGCATCCATTTCCGTGCCGCCATCGAACGCGGCCTCGACCAGGGGCGATGTGTCGGCGCCTATGCCGTCGCCCTGAAGACGCGCCGATGAGCCGCTCCGGTCTTCCGTGCGCCCTCGCGCCGGCGCTGCTCCTGTCGCTGCTGGCATCGCCTGCGCTGTCGGCAGACGGCCCCCTTGTGCCGCACTATGCGGATGAAACCGCAACCAGCGGCATTTCCAGCACCTATCGCGGCGACTGGGAGTTCATGGTCGGCGGTGGTGCGGGCAGTTTCGACTGCAATGCCGATGGCTTTCCCGATCTGGTGCTCGCAGGCGGCGAGGACAAGGCGAAATTCTATCTCAACCGCAGCGAGCCGGGCGGCACCTTGAAATTCGAGGAAAAACCCTCGGGCCTCGAACTCGACAAGGTGATCGGTGCCTATCCACTCGATATCGACGGCGACGGTCTGCAGGACGTCGTCCTCCTGCGCTCCGGCGAAAATGTCGTGATGCGGGGCCTCGGCGAATGCCGCTTCGAGCGCGCCAATGAGGCCTTCGGCTTCGACGGCGGAGATGCCTGGTCGACCGCCTTCTCCGCCACCTGGGAAAAGAGCGCCACCTGGCCGACGGTCGCCATCGGCAATTACATCGACCGCTTCGAGGATTTCGAACCCTGGGGCTCCTGCACCGACAACTGGCTGCAGCGGCCGGCCTCGGCTACCGAGCGGCGCTTTGCCCCGCCGCTGCCACTCACACCCTCCTTCTGCCCGCTCTCCATGCTCTTCACCGACTGGGACCGCTCCGGCACGCCGTCGCTGCGCGTCTCCAACGACCGCGAATATTACAAGGGCGGCCAGGAGCAGATGTGGCACCTGCCGCCGGGCGGGCCGCCGGCGCTCTACACCCAGGCCGAGGGCTGGAAATACCTGCGCATCTGGGGCATGGGCATCGCCTCCCATGACCTCGATTTCGACGGCTATCCGGAATATTTCCTCACCAGCATGGCCGACAACAAGCTGCAGACGCTTTCCGAGATCCCGAAGGACGGTAAACCGAAACCGGCTTACAGCGACGTGGCCTTCGCCAGGGGTGCGACCGCGCATCGGCCTTATACCGGCGGTGAAATCCGGCCCTCGACCGCCTGGCATACCGATTTCGAGGACGTCAACAATGACGGCCGCGCCGATCTCTTCATCGCCAAGGGCAATGTCGCCAAGATGCCGGACTTTGCCGAAAGGGACCCGAACAACCTGCTGATCCAGGGCGCGGACGGCAAGTTCATCGAGATGGGCGACAAGGCCGGTATCGCCTCGATGGCGACCGGGCGGGGCGGGGCGCTGGCCGATTTCAACCTCGATGGATTGGTCGATCTCCTGGTCGTCAACCAGGGCTCGCCGGTCGAGATCTGGCGCAATGTGACCGAGGGGGCAGGGCATTTCCTGCAGCTGGCGCTGCACCAGGAGGGAGCCAACCGCGATGCCATCGGCGCCTGGATCGAGGTGAAGACCGGTGCCGTGATCCAGCGCCGCGAAGTGACCATCGGCGGAGGCCATGCCAGCGGCAAGACCGGCTGGCACCACTTTGGCCTGGGTGGGGTGGCGCAGACCGAGATCCGCGTGTTGTGGCCGCAGGGTGAGGTCGGGGAATGGCAGACGGTGTCGACGGACGGGTTTTATGTTGTGCGGCCCGGCGTGGCGCCCAAGGCCTGGAAGCCGGGCGAGGGGCTGTGAGGAGGCCCATCTCCCCCGCAAGGAGGGAGATAGAGTCTCGCAAGCGCTTCGGCTCCCTCATGCTGAGGTGCCCGCGTGAAGCGCGGGCCTCGAAGCATCCTGCACTGGTGGCCTCGTCCTTCGAGGCCGGGCGTTGCCCGGCACCTCAGGATGAGGGGTGGCGGGGTGGCCTCGCCCTTCGAGGCCCCAATGTGTCGGGCACCTCAGGATGAGGGGTGATGTATCACTGTCAAAAAACCCAAGCTTCGCCGCCGGTCGGGATCAACTCCCTCCGGGTGGGCTAAACTTGTCTCGGACGAGGCGCCAGAAGCAACCTGTCTAAGTAATGTATGTGGCTCCTTCCGGCGCCTCGTTCGGCGTTTTGTCCCGCTGCATGCGTCTCTCTGGCAAGGCGGCGACGGTCCTCGTCATCCTCGTCCTCGGGTTTAACCCGAGGATGACCCGAGGACCGAGGAATGACCGGGCGCGGGTCCGGCTGCGGCAGTCTCCCCCGAAGAGTGTTCTGCCAGAGCCTGGCCGGTGGCCCGGGAGGTTCCCGCCGGATGGTGCACCAATCCGACCGGGACCCTCGCCCGGGGGATGATCGTCTGGCCATTGGCGGCTTAGGCCGTCATCCCCGCCGTTTTCTCCGCCCCGCTGTCTGGATGTTCGCGACAGCGCGGGCGCCTTGTCTGTGTGCCTCTGAGGCACGTCCTTCCGATCAGGGTATCCAGGCTCTGGAGCGCATCCGACCCCATCACCCTCGTCAAGCCCTTCGTCCGGAGGGAGACCGTTGCAGCGGGCCGGGGTCTTGCACCTGCGACAGTGCTTAACCCCGGCGCCGGCCCCGCCTCGCCTGACATCGCATCGTCAGGTGTATCCGAGGGCGGGACGGGGACAAGTCTACGAGCGGAAAAAGGGTGGGGGATGAAAAAATGTGTCGGGGTTTGAATTTGTTGGGAAATGTTCGGAATTCATCCCCCTTTTTTGGAGATGGCGCTGTCTGGCGTGACCGTCTGGCCTCAGAAAGCTTGTGTTTGGATCCTCGGGCTTGACCCGAGGATCCAGACACAAGCCAATCTCGGGCTCCATGCCCCCCTTGGTGGGGGAGACTTCGGAGCGGCGGCTGAAGGCCAGAAATCGATCCCCTCACCAACAAAATCTGAAGTTTAGCCCTGATCGGGCTAAGCCCTCGATTTTGTAACCTCTCCCACAAGGGGAGAGGGGGGGAACCGCTGAGCGCTCAGTTTGACGGATAAAGCCGAGGTGTCACTCCACCTCTTCGACCGATGCCTCTGCCACCCGTTTCTGGATCGACTCGATGCAGTTCTTGGCGCTGGACTTCGACTTGTAGGTTTCCGAGCGCACCATGATCTCGCCATTGGCGGCGCGGAAGCGGACGAAGGTTTCGCCGTTCTTGGCTTCGTCGATCTCGAAGCGGTAGCCGCTGCCGGTTTCCTGCTTGGTGAGGTCGACGACGGGCGCGGCGGGCGCGTTTTTCTTCAGAGACTCGACGCAGTTCTTCGCGCTCGCCTTCGAGGCGTAGTTCTCCGACCAGACCATCACCTCGGCATTGTAGACGAACTGGACGCAGAACTCGCCCTTTTCGGTCTTCAGGATCTTGAACTTGTGCATGCCCGTCTCCCCTTCATCTGTTCATCGGCTTATGATTGCATTCAAATGCTAGCGCGATGGGCGCGGGCGGGCAAGCAGCGGTTAAAAGCCCTGGAAGAGGAAGTCGGTGGCGGCGGTGATCTCCTCGGCGCGTGCGGAAAGGTCGGCAATGGCGGGGCCGATGTGCGAGAGAGGAAGAGCGGCGAGACGTTGGGTTGCCATGACATAGGTCTTTCCGCCAACCTCGAAGCGAGGTGTCAGGCGCGCGATGACCCAGGAGACCGTTTCGATCGGCTGCAGCGGGGCGACCACCCGTGTCGGCAGGTCATGCAGGAAGTCGGATTGTAGATCCACGACCAGTTGGTCTTCCGATTTCAGGCGATGGACCCGAAATCGCGCCATCGTCAAAACATCCGATATTTGGCAAGTGGAAGGCCATGTTTGGCGACGTAGTCGTTGTCAGCCTTGATCGCCTCGGCATTCTCGATCTTCCAGCGCCTTTCTTTCTCGGCCTTGATGGCGCGGGCAATGCCCTGTTCGGCGGCACCCGTGATATCGAGGCCGAGAGCTTCGGCCTCGGTGACGAGGGCTTCGCTGACAGTCAGGTCATGGGCTTTGCGGGCTTCGATCGACATGGCGCAACTCCGAGAATGCAGAAGTATAGCGTGAAATATGCCGTCAATAAAGCGGGTGCCGAGGGCGGCGAACCGCCCCCCGGCAGAGGTTTCAGCCCTTTGGCGGATATGGATCATTGCCATAGGAGTTACGCTCGCGGATGCGACCGTTTTCTCCATGGATCAGCATTTCCGACTGCTGGTTCTGCGCGATGCCACGGGCAATGCCGATCGCTTCGCGCTGGGTTTCGACGACCTTGGTGGCTCGCTCGGAGCCTGCACCCTTGACCGCCCAGCCATCGGCATGGGGGACGACGTGTTGGTTACGTTTTGTCATTTTCAGCACCTTGGAAAATGGAGAGTGGGAGTGAGCACTCTTTTTCAAAAGTGCTCACTGTTGGCTCGGACGGGTCACTTCCCGAAGCGGTTGTTGAACCGCTCCATCTGAGTGGTCGACCCTTTGATCGCGAAGTTTCCGTCGGATTTTTTCGAGATCTGGACGCCGGCGCTTGAGGCCGCCTGACGTAGTTTGCGTTCCATGTCAGCCTTGAGGTCGCGTTCCACCGCCGCTGACATCGAACGTGCATTGGAAAAGGAACGGCCCTTGTACTTAAAAGATATTGGCATCGTGTTCTCCTCAGTTATCGCGGATCGTGGTCTTGGGATGCCGCTTCGCGTAGGCGTCCGAAACGAACTTGCCCGAAACCGCACTGCGATGGACGCCGTGCGTGCTTCCGCCGCCCACCTGCTCGGAAAGGGTCGTCCGAGGATTGTTTGCAGCCTTCCGTGCTGTGACGAACTGCCCATTGATGGCACTGCGATGACGAGTGCCGCTTCCATTACGTTTTGCCATAGCTGATCTCCTTAGCGAGTGTGGCAAGCGGTTGAACAATAAGCGCATCCATCAGCGCTCGGATCGAAAGTCTTGGCGACTGCGACTGCTCGAAAGCAGCTGTCAAATTCGCCGAGGTAGTGCTGGTTCGCCGGGAGAGGCATCCAGCCGCAGCCTTCGCGGTGAACTTCATGGTCACCGTTCAACTGCGCATTTTTGTTTCTGTAGTAGCTGGCCATCATGGCCCCCTTTCTTCCTTGGGAGGATTGCGACGACTCGTTGTGTCGGCACGCAAACATTGATCCACGATCTCCACGCAAACGTCAATATCCCAAACTAATTAGAGCCAAATGTTTGTAATCTTGACTTTTTGCTGCGATGCGTTATCTTGTCAGCGTGAGCGCGCGAGGAGAAAATCATGTTTGAAAACAACGATTTCTATGTGCGACTCGGTGAGCGCATCAAAGAATATCGAGATCTGAAGCTTAAAATTACTCAAGAAGAGTTTGCTGAAAGGGCGGGACTTTCTCGGCCCTCAATTGCAAATATTGAGCGAGGTCGGCAGCAAATCAGTGTTTTACAACTTGTGAAATTTGCCGCGATTCTGGGTATGAAGCCGGAAGATTTGATTCCGCACAGTGATAGTCCTCAAAGCGAGTCGCTCTTGGAATCGCTGCCAGAATCGGCGAGTCAATATAAAGACTGGATAACCCAGTTGCAGGGCGCCTGACATGCGACCCAAAATTTGGCTTAAGCCAACACGAGCTCAGGAAATTAGGCGCATCGTCGAAGATCTTTTATTGAAGGTCAAATTTGCGGAGCTACCGGTTCCGGTCGAAGCTGTTGCGAAAACGCTAGATATATCGGTGAAATTTGCACCGTATTCCGAAGGCGACCTAGCGGGTATGCTGATCTTGCAGCCGCGACCAACGATTGCGGTAAATTCTGCACATCACCGAAACAGACAGAGATTTACTATTGCTCACGAAATAGGGCATTTTTTGCTACATAAAAAAGAAAGTATTCACATCGACGAAAAGATGGCTGTACTGTATCGTGATAAAAATTCATCTATGGCTATCAACCCTCAAGAAGTCGAAGCAAACCATTTTGCTGCCGAGCTCTTGATGCCTAAGCGGATTTTATTGAAGGATTTGGCGAATAAGCAAATTGACTTAGAGGAAGACGAGATCCTGTTAAATCTTGCTAAGCGATATGGTGTGAGCCAACAAGCGATGGCATTCCGCATTGCTAATATTCTGAGCTAACTGGACTTAGCCCCAAGCATTCTCCCCCAGCCCTCACTCGTCGCTCATCTTCAGCGCCGCGATAAACGCTTCCTGCGGGATCTCGACCTTGCCGAACTGGCGCATGCGCTTCTTGCCGGCCTTCTGCTTGTCGAGGAGCTTGCGCTTGCGCGATGCGTCGCCGCCGTAGCACTTGGCGGTCACGTCCTTGCGCAGTGCCGAGATGGTTTCACGCGCGATCACGTTGCCGCCGATGGCGGCCTGGATCGGGATCTTGAACATGTGCTTCGGGATCAGGTCCTTGAGCTTTTCGCACATGTCGCGGCCGCGCTTTTCGGCTGCCATGCGGTGCACCATCATCGACAGCGCATCGACCGGCTCGCCGTTGACGAGGATCGACATCTTGACGAGGTTGCCCTCGCGATGGCCGTCGAGATGGTAGTCGAAGGAGGCGTAACCCTTGGAGATCGACTTCAGGCGGTCGTAGAAATCGAAGACCACTTCGTTGAGCGGCAGCTCATAGGTGATCATCGCGCGCTTGCCGACATAAGTGAGTTCCGTCTGGATGCCGCGCCGGTCCTGGCAGAGTTTCAGGATGCCGCCGAGATAATCGTCGGGCGTGAGGATCGTCGCCTTGATCCACGGCTCGTGGATTTCGGAGATCTTGACCACGTCGGGCATGTCGGCCGGGTTGTGCAGCTCGCGCTCGGTGCCGTCGGTCATGAACAGCTTGTAGACAACCGAAGGAGCGGTTGCGATCAGGTCGAGATCGAATTCGCGCTCGAGGCGCTCCTGGATGATTTCGAGATGCAGCAGGCCGAGGAAGCCGCAGCGGAAGCCGAAGCCGAGCGCGGCAGACGATTCCATTTCGAACGAGAAGGAGGCGTCGTTGAGGCGCAGCTTGCCCATGGCAGCGCGCAGGTCTTCGAAATCGGCGGCGTCAACCGGGAAGAGGCCGCAGAACACGACCGGCTGGGCCGGCTTGAAGCCCGGCAGCATTTTTGCGGTCGGGCGCTTGTCTTCGGTGATGGTATCGCCGACGCGGGTGTCGGCCACTTCCTTGATCGAGCCGGTGAAGAAGCCGATCTCGCCGGGGCCGAGTGAATCCACCGAGAGCATCTTCGGGGTCAGGACGCCGACGCGCTCGACATTGTATTTGGCATCCGTGCCCATCATGCGGATGACCTGGCCCTTGGTCAAAACGCCGTCGAGCACGCGGACGAGAACCATGACGCCGAGATAGGTGTCGTACCAGCTGTCGACGAGTAGGGCCTTGAGCGGTGCCTTGTCGCCGCCTTCGCTCTTCGGCGCCGGCAGCTTGTGCACGATGGCTTCGAGCACGTCGGGAATGCCAAGACCGGTCTTCGCCGAAATCAGCACGGCCTCGGAAGCATCGATGCCGATGACTTCCTCGATCTGTTCCTTGATGCGCTCGGGTTCGGCGGCGGGCAGGTCGACCTTGTTGAGGACGGTGACCAGTTCGTGATTGTTGTCGATCGCCTGATAGACGTTGGCGAGTGTCTGGGCTTCGACCCCTTGAGAGGCGTCGACGACCAGCAGCGAGCCTTCGCAAGCCGAGAGCGAGCGCGAGACCTCATAGGCGAAGTCGACGTGTCCGGGCGTGTCGATCAGGTTCAGCACATAGGTTTCGCCATTGTTGGCCTTGTAGTGCAACCGCACCGTCTGGGCCTTGATGGTGATGCCGCGTTCCTTCTCGATATCCATCGAGTCCAGCACCTGTTCGGACATCTCGCGCTCGGCAAGGCCCCCGGTCGTCTGGATCAGACGGTCGGCGAGGGTGGACTTGCCATGGTCGATATGGGCGACGATGGAAAAGTTGCGGATATGGCTCAGGGGCGTGCGATCGGTGCTCATGGTTCGCGCATATAGCAGCGACCAAACGCAACGACCAGCGGGAAATTGTCCCCAGCCGTTGCGAATAAGGGCATTCAGCGGAGAAACTGCTCCGGCCAATCACGCCGGGTGGCCACCTGGCCTTCCGTCCTGAGCCGCCGGACCGCGTCCAGATCGATTTGCGCGATCAGCCAATGGCTCTCCTCGACGGTGTCACTCTCGCTTTCGGCATAGATGCCATTCGGCGGCATGCCGTAGTCGGAGGGGACGTAGAGGGCGGCGCGGCCGCGGTTTTCGTCGAGCGCCGGTGACCAGGGGGCGGTGCCCGCCGTTGGGGAGGCGAGCACGGCAATCTGGTTCTCCAGCGCCCGGGCCTGGGCGCCGATGCGCACGCGATAGGCGCCGGCCAGCGTGTCGGTGCAGGAAGGGGCGAGGATGAGGTCGACGCCCTGTTCGGCGAAGTTATGGGCCAGCATCGGGAATTCGTTGTCGTAGCAGATGAGGATGCCGAGCTTGCCGAGCGGGGTGTCGAAGGCGGTGAGGCCGTCGCGTCCGGCCGCGATGCCCCATTGCTCACGCTCGAAGCGGGTCATGATGATCTTGTCCTGATGGCCGATCAGGCCGTCGGGGCCGAAGAGGAAGGCGCGGTTGCGGTATTGGCCGTCGGGATCGAGCACCGGGGCGGAGCCGGGCTGGAAGACGATTTCGTGGGTGCGGGCGAGTTCCTCGCAGAGCTCGACCCAGGCCGGGATCAGCGGCTGGATGCCGGCGATCGAACCGTGCAGATCCGAGCGGATGTCAGGGGCGAGCTGGCCGGCGAGCACGAGGCCTGCATATTCCGGCAGAAGCACAAGTTTGGCGCCGCGATCGACGGCCTGATGCACCAGTTGCGTCAGATGGAGAACGTAGTCCTCCCAGGTCTCGATGAGATCGATTTTGTACTGGCAGGCGGCAAGCGTGATGGCGGTCATTCGGTTAGATCCCGGATCCAGAAGGAAAGCGGCTTCGGGCTCTCGACTGATGCGTCGAGGTCGCGCCAGGTGAAGGTGGTCCGAAGCTCGGGGTGATGGGTATAGCCGCGCTTGTGCCAGAAACTGTCCAGCGGCACGTAGTCGGCCGGGCGGCGCGGGTGGTCGTGGGGGCGTTCGACGGCGCAGAAGGTGGCGTAGCGCAGTCCCAGTTTTGTCGCCTGCGTCTCGCGGCCCTCGAAGAAGGCAACGCCGATACCCCGGCCGCGATAGGCGGGCAGGAGCACGCTTTCGCCGAAATAGAAGAACTCTTGCGGGTCGAGCCCGGCCTCCAGGAAGGGGCGTTTGACCTCATCGGTCTCGCCCGCCATCGGCGTTCCCGTGGCAACTCCGACCACCTGGTCATCATCGCGGGCGATGACGAAGACCGAGCCCGCGGATTTCGCATAGGTCGAAAGATAGGTTTGTTCGTAGTCAGGATTTCCCTCGTAGAGATAGGGAAAGGCGCGGAAGACCGTCGTTCTGAGCCGCGCGAGGTCGTTGAAGAAAGGGGCGGCGTCGCTGCCGGAAAAGGATTGGATCGTGAGCGTCATAGAGTGTTTTCAGTCCGTTGCGGAGTGGTTATACCCTTCCCCGACAACCCGAGAAAGCAATTCCACGACGAGGAGTGATCGATGACCGCCGCCGCCACCATCCGTGCCTATTACGACGCCTTCAATGCCGGCGACATGGGCCGCTTCCTCGCGCTGCTGACCGATGACGTGGCCCACGACATCAACCAGGGGGAGCGCCAGACGGGCAAGGAAGCGTTCGCGAAGTTCATGGATCACATGAACCGCTGCTATCGCGAAGAGCTCACCGACATGGTGGTGATGGTGAACGAGGACGGCACGCGGGGTGCTGCCGAATTCATCGTCAATGGCACCTATCTCGCGACCGATGAGGGCCTGCCGGAGGCCAATGGCCAGACCTACCGCCTGCCGGCTGGCGCCTTTTTCGAGATCCGCGACGGCAAGGTGGCGCGTATTTCCAACTACTACAGCCTGCCCGACTGGATCGCCCAGGTCGGCGGCTGAGCCTCCGTCCGGGCGCAGAAAAGGGCCGTCACGCTGGCGCGGGACGGCCCTCTCTGTTTGCCGGCATCATGCCAGCCAGATCGATCAGTTGACCGACCAGTCGCGCTTCACGTCGTCGGAATTCTTCGACAGGTGGACGTGTTCGTCGATGTGATCGACCCAGTCCAGCGGAATGTAGTGATGCTGGCCGTCCGTCGAATCGGTCTTGGTGAGCTTGATGCGGCTCTGGCCGTCCATATGGTCGACGGTGCCGACATGGTTGCCATCGAGGCCGCGCACTTCCATGTGTTCACGGATCTGATCTGCAGAAATCATCGGGAGTTCCTCCTGTATCGGTTGCGATGACAGGAAAAGGCGGAAGCCACCGGAATTGTTCCGGCGATGGGCCGTCGTCGCTGCGGCATCGAGATTGGGAACATCCGGGCTTTCAGGACATTCTATCGCATCCGCATGCGAGATCCCTCGCACGGCAGCGAGACCTCCATGCTTCCCAGAATTGCGATCATTGGCACCGGGCCGACCGGACTTTATACTTTCAAGGGGTTGATCGGTTCATCCGTCCGCCTGTCCATTACACTGTATGAAGCCGACGACGAACCGGGCAAGGGCACGCCGTACCACCCCGATGTCAACGATCCGGCCATGCTGTCCAATATCCCGAGCATCGAACTTCCGGCCTTTGCCGAGACCCTGGTCGACTGGCTGCGGCGGCAAGGTGACGACCGGTTGCAACAGCTTGGCATCCAGCGTCCTGCGATCGACAACCGGGAATTTTACCCGCGCGTGGTGCTGGGCGACTACATGCAGGAGCAGTTCCGCCTGTTGCGCCTGGCGGCAGCCGAAAACGGCCACGAGGTGACGGTGCTGGGCCGTCATAAGGTGGTCGATATCGAACTGCAGCCGGAGCAGATCCGGTTGAGCGTCGAGAGCCCGGATGGTCGCCACGATGCCGTCTTCGATCACGTCGTGATGGCAACCGGACACAACTGGCCCGAGACCACCGAGATCCGCCCCGGCTACTTCGTCTCCCCCTGGCCGGCGACGGCGCTGAAGACGGTGCGCAACGAACGCGTCGGCATTCTCGGCACCTCGCTCAGCAGCATCGATGCGCTGATGACGGTGGCGACGGCTCGCGGCATGTTCTACGCAGATGCCGCCGGCGACCTGCAATATCAGCCGGCCGAGGGCACGGAGGAGTTCCACGCCACGATGATGTCACGCAAAGGCGTACTGCCGGAGGCCGACTTCTATTGTCCGCTGCCGTATGAAACGCCGAAGGTCTGCACGAAGGAGGCAATCGACGCGCTGATCGCGACCGGTCGCCACGACCTGCTTGATGACGTGTTCGACCTGTTTCGCCGCGAGATCGTTGCCGCCGACCCTGATTATGCCGCCCGCATCGGGTTGTCGCAGCTGACGGTCGAGACCTTTGCCCCTGCCTACTACGCCGACCGTATCCAGTCCGATCCCTTCGTCTGGGCGGCGCGCAATCTGGCCGAGGTCGAAGAGAACAGGGTGAAACAGTATACGGTGCCCTGGCGCTATGCGATCCTGATCACCCACGAGATCGTGGCGCGTGTCATTCCGCATCTGAACGAGGAGGACCTGAAGCGCTTCCACAAGCTCTTCAAGACGATCTTCATCGACGACTATGCAACCGTGCCGCTGACCTCAATCCGCCGTCTGCTAGCCCTGTCGCGGGCGGGCAAGCTGGATATCCTGAAGCTTGGCGACGACTACCGGATCGAGACGGACGAGACGGGTGCCGAGCGCGGAGCTCGTGTCATCGTCGGCGATGTCGAGCATCGCTTCGGTTCCTTCATCGATGCGACCGGCCAGGAAACCCTGTCGGCGACCGATCTGCCATTCCCGACCCTCGTTGCCCAGGGCGGCGTGCGGGAATCCGCGACGCCGCGCACGGGCGCGCTGCACACGCTGGAGGGCGGACCGGACATGGTGCGCACCGGCGGCATCGATGTCGACGAGCACTACCGTCCGAAGATCGATGGGCCGCTTAGCAACCGGCTCTATTGTGCCGCGATCGCCTTCCTGCTGCACAAGGAGCCGTTCGTACAGGGGATCACCAGCGCCTGCGAGATCGGCGAGACGGTGGCCGAGGCGATCCTTACGGATGTGGCGCCGGCAAGCGATGAGGCGCCACTGTTTCAGATCCCGGCATAGACGGGGTCGCCGACGGCGATGGTGACAGGCGCGCCCACGGTGGCATAGACGCCGAGATTGCGGGCATTGTGCCGCATGATGCCGCGCAGGATCTCCGGCTGTTCGTCGATATCGGGCTGGGCGATCATGGTCATGCCGCAGCGGCGCGTCGGCTCGGTGACGCTGACGGGCGTCAAGCCGATGGTGATGTCCTGGCCGATCCAGCTGTTTTCAAGGAAACCCTCGGACTCGTCCGTCTCGATCAGGATGGAGGGACGGAACCGGCGATGATCCGGATGAGGCACATTGGCTGACGCTGCCAGCTGTCGCAGCGATGCCGTCGTCACGAGATGCAGGGGCGCCGGCGCATAGCGGTTGGAGACGATGGGAAAGCGCATGTCCGCCCCGTCATCCAGCCCACCATAGGCGCCGATGCCGGCGGCAAAGCCGAAATGCGCCTCAAGCCGCGCGGCAAGGCGGGAATCGTCGAGCCAGACGCTGTCCCCATCCGGAAAGCGCAATTGCGGCAGCAGGGCGGAATCATCGCGCAGGGCCTTAAGGAAGAGAGCCGGCCGCCAGCGTGGTTCCCGCTCGGGGGCGGCGGCGAGACCGCTTGCGGGATCGAACAGGGCAAAGCGGCGATCTCCGGGGATCCCGGTGGGCGTGACCTCAAGCTGCTGCAGCGACTGCCCGCCGACGGAACTCACCGGATATCGCCAAAGCTCAACCACCCGCCCGATCTGTTTCATGCCGTTCCCTCTCATCTGTCGCGGCAGCATAAGGCAATCCGGGACGGATGTGTTCCCTGATATCGGGGACACTTGACTCCATGATGATACCAGTGAATTCTACTATCATGGAATCAACGGCAGACGACTTCGAAAAGACGGTGGGCGAGCGGGTGAGGGCACTCAGGATGCGGCGCGGTCTGACGCTCGATCAACTGGCGGAGGCCTCCGGGGTCAGCCGGGCGATGATCTCGCGGATCGAGCGGGCCGAGGCGAGCCCGACGGCAGCCCTTCTGGCGCGGCTGTGTTCGGCGCTTGGCGTCTCTCTCTCGGTCTTCTTTGCCGAAGAAGGCGGGGTCGCCGATCCGCTGATGCGCCGCGCCCGCCAGCCGGTCTGGCGCGATCCGGAAAGCGGCTATCTGCGCCGCGCCGTCTCGCCGCCGGGTACCGGCAGCGGCACGGATATCGTCGAAGTGGAGTTTCCGCCGCAGGCCCATGTGCGCTTCCCCGGCCGGCCGACCGGCCGCAGCCAGACCCAGCATGTCTGGGTCTTCGAAGGGGTGATCGAGCTGACAGTGGGCGAGACGGTGCACCGGCTGGAAGCGGGCGACTGTCTCTTCATGAATGTCGGCGACGTGCATGCCTATCACAATCCGACCGACGTGCCTGCCCGTTATGCCGTGGTGATCGCGCTGGGTTCCTGACCCTTCCGACGCAAAATCCGTAGACAGCAACTGGAACATCTTATGCCCGATATCCGCCAGCTCTCCCATGTCGAAGCCCTCGATCAGATCCCGGCCCTGACCGAAATCCTTGCCGATTGCATTGCAGACAATGCCTCTGTTGGATTCATGCCGCCCTTCACGACGCAGGAGGGTGAGGATTTCTGGCGCGGCGTGGCGGAGGCTGTCGGACGCGGTGAGGTCCTCCTGTACGGGGCCTTCGTCGAGGACCGGCTGGTGGGCACGGTGCAGATCGGCTTTGCGCTCAAGCCCAACCAGCCGCACCGGGCCGATCTGATGAAACTTCTGGTGCATCGCAAAGCGCGTGGCAGAGGTCTTTCGACCGCCCTGATGAAGGCCGCCGAAGCAGGTGCTGCCGCTGCCGGCCGCACGCTGCTGGTGCTCGATACGGCCAAGGGGGAGCTGGCGGAATCGATCTACGAGAAGCTCGGCTGGCAACGGTCCGGCGAGATTCCCGACTATGCGCTCTACCCCGACGGGCGCTTCTGCGACACGGTCATCTTCTACAAGCGACTGGCTTGAACCGGCGGACGCGATCAGCCCAAAAAACGTCCAAGCCGACTCTTTCCAGAAGTCTTTCCATCTGCTTATGGTCGCCCCCCGATAGGCTTTTTTCGGGGCAGAGGGGGCAAGCATGGCGGGACGGAAGACAATCATCGGCATGGCCGCCGGACTGGTGCTGGCCGCCGTCGCGCCGGCCTTTGCGGCAGACGTGACCTTCGTGATGCGCAACGACCATCCGAATGCGGTGGAAGTGGAGCTGTACAGCCAGGACCGGGACTATGTCTGGCCGGGCAACAACCAGGTCTTCTATCTCAACGACGGCGAAACCAAGCAGATCCCGCTCTCCTGCGAAGAAGGCGAGAAGATCTGCTACGGCGCCTGGATCGAAGGCGACAAGCAGAGCTATTGGGGCGTCGGCCCCGAAAATGCCGCGACCTGTGACGACTGCTGCTACACCTGCGAAGGTGGCCAGACCGAACAGATCAATCTGACCGAATAAGTTCGACTACGGCGGGGGCCGGGGGGAAGGGGCGGTTTTTCGGGTCTGAGGACCGGGAGAGCCGCCCCTTCGGGTTTTAGGCTTTGGCGTTGCGGTTCAGGCCCGCCGGGCTTCCGTCAGGAAGAGCAGCAGGGCGGCGAGCGGCAGGGCGCCGCCGAGGATCGCTGCGGCGGTCCAGCCGCCCTGGGCATAGCTGTAGGCGCCGATGGCTGAACCGATTGCACCGCCGGTAAAGAAGATCGCCATGAACAGCCCGTTCAGCCGGCTGCGCAGCTCAGCGCCGAGGCCGAAAATGGCACGCTGGCCGGTGACCAACGTGGTGGTGACGCCGAAATCGAGGAGAATGGCGGCAAAGGTCAGCAGGCTCAGGGCGATCCACGATCCTTCCGGCGACATCAGCGTGACGACGAAGGCCGTGAGAACGCTGGAGAGACCGAAGGCGGTGGCCGGGCCGGACAGACCGCGATCGGCAAGCCGCCCGGCAATCGGTGAGGCAATGGCGCCGGCGACACCGGCCAGGGCGAAAAGGGCAATGCCCGTCTGGGTCAGGCCGAAGGCGGGACTGACCAGATAGAGCGGCGTCACCGTCCAGAACAGGCTGAAGGCGGCGAACTGGAAGGCCTGGTAAGCGGCGCGCCGCTGCAGCACTTTCTGCGTGACGAAGAGTCGGCCCATCGAGCCGATCAGCGAGAGATAGCCGAGTTTTGCCTGCGGCCGCCGTTCCGGCAGCGTCATGGCAAGCGCGACGCCAAGTGCCACCATGACGGCGGCCGAGAGGAAGAAGATCGTGTGCCAGGAGCCGAGGCGGGCAACAAGGCTCGAGACCGGCCGGGCCATCATGATGCCGACCATCAGCCCGCTCATGACATTGCCCACCACCTTGCCGCGCGACTGTTCGGGGGCAAGGCCGGCGGCAAAGGGCACGATCATCTGGACCGCGACGGCGCCGAGCCCGATCGACAGCGATGCGGCCAGGAAGGGAAGCGGCGTTGTGGCAAGGCCGGCGGCGATCAGGGCGGCGGTGACGGCACCGATCATGACCAGGATCAGTTTGCGGTTCTCGACGAGATCGCCGAGCGGCACGAGGAAGAACAGCCCGAGACCATAGCCGACCTGCGTCAGCGTGACGATCAGGCCGCTGGCATGCAGCGGTAGCCCGATGGCGTCCGCAATGGGGCCGGCAAGCGGCTGGGCGTAGTAGAGATTGGCGGCGATCAGGCCGCAGGCGGCGGCCATGATGAAGGTGAGACCGGCCGAGAGGCGAGGGGCCTGCAGGGTCTCGAGGGCGGGTTCGGCGGTGGGGGAGGCTTGGGTCATGACGATGTTCCGGGGGAGGAGGGGAGGATCGAAGTGGCTTGGGTGTGCGAGGGATCAGTCGAGAAGGGCGAGCAGGGCATCCGCACTTGCGCGGGTGCGACCCGGGTCCTGACCGGATTTTCCGGCGATCCGGATGCCCTGGAGGAACGAGAAGATCGAGAGCGCCGCCGCTTGCGGATCGACCCTGCCGGAGACGGACCCGTCGGCCTGGCCCTTGACGATGAAACCCTCGATCTCAGCAAGCAGCGCGGCATGCGACCGCGCCACACGCTTGGCGACATCGGCATCGAAGAGGGCGAGTTCGACGGCGGCACCAATGGCAAGACAGCCGCGCCGCCCGGTCTCGCCGCAGGCGGCGTCGGCGTAGAAATGGAGGATGGCCTGCACCTGCGCGCGGCCGGTGGAGGCTTCGGCGAGTTTTTCCGCCAGAAGGGCGGCGCGCACCTGCTTGTAGCGATCGAAGGCGGCGAGGAAGATCGCCTTCTTGTCCTTGAACGCCTTGTAGATGCTGCCGGCCGTCAGCCCCATGCACGCCTTCAGGTCGGTGATGGAGGTACCGTGATAGCCCCGCTCGGTGAAGACGACGATTGCAGCATCGAGTGCGGTTGCGATCTCGAATTCGCGGGGGCGGCCGGCGGTGCGGCTGGACGTGGCACTATCGGGCATCGTCGGCTCCGGACAATTAGGAAATGATCGTTTCCAAATAGGCGCATTACCGGAAAAGGTCAAGCCCGCAGTCTGTCCGGAGGAGATTTGGTCGTGTGACCGAAAATGCGGCGACGGTCTCTTGCAGCCCCGCCCGGCCTGGCGCTAGGTTCGGCGTAACGACGGATCTGCGGCCCGACCGCGGACAAGAAAAGAGGGAACGTGATGCGCGTCTATTATTCGGAAAAGCACAAGCTCAGAGATGCCAAGACCGAGCTGCATGGCGGCCTCCTGGTGAAACCCTTCGAAGGACCGTTCCGCGCCGAATGGGTTCTGGCGGCGGTCAAGGAAGCCGGTTTCACCGATGTCGAGGCACCGGGAGAACACGGGCTGGAAACGGCACTCAAGGTGCATGACGCCGGCTATCTCGAATTCCTGCGCACCTGCTGGGACCGCTGGGAAGCCCATGGCTTCAAGGGCGAGGCGATCGCCACTTCCTTCCCCTGCCGCCGCAGCCAGACGGCGCGCGTGCCCAAACACATCGACGGTGCTGTCGGCTATTACACCAACTCCGCAGAGACCTCGATTTCCAAGGGCACCTATGAGGCGACGATCGCCTCGATGGGCGTCGCGCTGTCGGGCGCGGACTGGCTCAATGCCGGTCACCGCTTCGCCTTCTCGCTCTGCCGCCCGCCGGGCCACCATGCCGGCCGCGATCTCTTCGGCGGCTATTGCTTCATCAACAATGCCGCCGTTGCCGCCCAGCGGTTGCTGGATCATGGAGCGAAGAAGGTGGCAATCCTCGATGTCGATTTTCACCACGGCAATGGCACGCAGGACATCACCTATCGCCGCGGCGACATCTTCTTCGCCTCGCTGCATGGCGAGCCGGAAAATGCCTTTCCCTATTTCTTAGGGTATGCCGACGAGACGGGCGAGGGTGATGGCGAAGGCCTGAACGCCAACTATCCGATGCCGTCAGGCACACCCTGGTCGGTCTGGTCGGCAGCGCTTGAGGACAGCCTGAAGCGCATCAAGGCCTATGGCGCGGAAGCCATTGTCGTCTCGCTCGGCGTCGACACCTTCGAGCAGGACCCGATCAGCTTCTTCAAGCTGAAGAGCCCTGACTATATCAAGATGGGCGAAATGATCGCGGCGAGCGGCGTGCCGGTCCTGACGCTGATGGAGGGTGGTTACGGCGTGCCGGAAATCGGCCTCAACGTCGCCAATGTTCTGAGAGGGCTGGAGAGCTGAGAGGCGTGCGGCCCATCGTTCGGACGATCCCGGCAGCTGGCCCGCCGGGATCGTCAACGATCGTCAAGCCTTGGTGACGATGACCTCCAGATAGGCGCTCGGCACGACCATCGTCCCGTCGGTGGCGCGGTTGAAGCGGGCAATCAGTGCGAGGAGATCCTGCCCGAGTGCGGCCTGACCGGCGTCGGGGAGGGCGGCGAAGGCCTTGTGCACGGGTCCATACCAGGTGCGAAACACCTCCAGCCAATGGTCAGGCGAACGATAGCGGAAGGTGAAGACCTTCGGCTGGATGGAGACTGTGCCGGCGGGGGAGAAGAGCGCGTTCAGGCGGGCCTCTGTGCCCCACAAGGCCGGAGAAAGCGCGCCGGGTGGTGGCGGCAGGTGCTGGCCCATGGTGCGGAACAGCTGGCCGATGAAGCCATCCGGCGTCCAGTTGGCCATGCCGATACGGCCACCCGAACGGCAGACCCTTAGCATTTCCCGGGCGGCCTGATCCTGGTTCGGGGTGAACATCACGCCGAAGGTCGAGAGGATCACGTCGAAGGTCTCGTTCCCGAAGGGCAGCGCCTCGGCATCGGCGGTCTGGAAGGTGACCGTCAGGCCGTCGGCAGCCGCACGCGCCCGGCCGCGCTCCAAGAGGGCTGGCACATAGTCGGTCGATGTGACCACGGCAAAGCGGCGGGCGGCAGCGAGCGTGGCATTGCCGTTGCCGGCGGCGACATCGAGCACCGTCTCGCCAGCGCGCAGATCGATCGCTTCGCAGAGGGTTTCGCCGACGATCTGCAGGGTCGTGCCGACGACGGCATAGTCGCCCGACGCCCAGGCGCCCTGCTGGCGGGTCTTCAGCGCCGCGAGATCCGGTACTGGAACCGAGGCAACGGCGGCGGGCATTGCTGCAACATTTTGCATGGTCTCTCTCCTTGTGATGGAGAGAGGAGTGTCGCGGTCGCCGGGATCAGGGGCCAGTGTAGGAACTGTAGCGCTGCCGGTACAGAAAGTGGACCGTCAGGGGGGCGCTGTCGCATAGGAGCTGCGCACCATCCAGGCACCGATGCTGGCGGCCATCGCGGCATCGCCGACCAGCGTGATCTTGTCGCGTTCGATTTCGGCCTTCAGGCTCGAAAGCCCGATCCAGGCGGAGGTAAGGGCCTTGAGGTCGGCGGTGACGAAGAGATCGACCGCATGACCAGGGTCGGTGGAGCAGAGGTCGACGGGATTTCCCGGCCTGCACAGCAGCCAGTAGCTCTGCTCCTCGCGCGGCAATTCCGGATAGATGAAGCAGATGACGCTGCGGCGCGCGGTCGGCAGGGCGGCCGGATCGATCTTCCGGCGCATGTTCCACATCAGGAGCCGCGCATCGAGTTTCTCGAGCGTGACATCCGCATCGATGTTGCGATGGGCCCAGGAGCCGAGCGCCCGCACGATCGGCTCAAGCTCGTCGGCAATGGCGGTGGTCCGATAATGGATCTCGCCGGATCCGGGGTGGCGAAGACGCTGCACCAGACCCCGCTCCTCCATCTGGCGCAACCGTTTCGACATCAGCGTCGGCGACATGCCGGGCACGCCACGGCGGATCTCGTTGAAACGCGTGGAGCCGGACCACATCTCCGCCAGCAGCAGCAGCGTCCAGCGCGGCTCCAGCACCTCGCAGGCCTTGGCGACCGGACAGAACTGGTTGTAGCCGTCGTGCGCCATGGTGGCCTCCGCAGCCGCCATCATGCGCCCTCGGACCGGTAACCGTCCAGTACAGAGAGTGTAGCGGATGCAAACGCCCCGGCCTTGGACAGGCCGGGGCGTTTGCCGTCTCGGGTCGATGTCCGGCCTTTAGAGCGTGCCCTGGCGCTGCTGGATCATCTGGTAGGTGTCGAAGCTGTATTCGGCGATCTGGGCCCAGAGATAGGCGTCTTGCTTGAAGGCCTGCTGGCTGTCGAAGAGCTTCTTGAACCACTCGTTCTTGGCCGAGAGATCCGCATAGGTCTCCTTCGCCGCCTTGTGGCAGGTGTCGAGGATGTCGGTCGAAAACGCACGGAGCTGCGCGCCGCCGGCGACGAGTTCGCGCAGCGCCTGGGCGTTGGACGCATCGTAACGGGCGAGCATGCGGGCGTTCGCCGCAGCGCAGGCATCGGTCAGGATGCGCTTGTAGTTTTCCGGCAGCGCATTGAACTTCTCGAGGTTGAAGAAGGCATGCACGGTCGGGCCGCCTTCCCACCAGGCCGGGTAGTAGTAATAGGGCGCGACCTTGTAGAAGCCGAGCTTCAGGTCGTCATAGGGACCGACGAATTCGGTGGCATCGATCGTGCCCTTTTCCAGCGCCGGATAGACGTCGGAGCCGGCGATCTGCTGCGGGGTGACGCCGACCTTCGACATGATCTCGCCGGCGAGACCGGCAATGCGCATCTTCAGACCCTTGAGGTCGTCGATCGTCTTGATTTCCTTGCGGTACCAGCCGCCCATCTGGGCACCGGTATTGCCGGCCGGCAGCGCGTAAAGCTTGTACGTGGCCAGGAACTCGTTCAGCAGCTCGTTGCCGCCGCCGGCGGTGAACCAGGAATTGGTCATGCGGGCATTGAGGCCGAAGGGGATGGCGGTGCCGAGCGCAAAGGCCGGGTCCTTGCCGATATAATAGTAGCAGCAGGTATGGCCCATCTCGACGGTGTCGTCGGACACGGCGTCGGCGACCTGCAGCGGCGGCACGATTTCGCCGGCGGCATAAACCTGGATCTCGAACTGGCCGTCCGTGGCCTTCGACACGCTTTCTGCGATGTCGGTCGCAGCACCGAAGATGATGTCGAGGCTCTTCGGGAAGGAGGAAGCGAGGCGCCAGGTGACCTTCGGGTTTTCCTGGGCGAGGGCAGGGGCGGCGAGTGCTGCGGCGCCTACGCCGGCAACGCCGGCCTGCTTGAAGAATTGACGGCGGTTCATGATCTCTTGCCTTGGTTTTCCAAAATTGCTCCTCCAGCTCCCGCGGCGGGTCTAAAGGCGCAAACCCTGGCGTGCAAGGGGAAATGCTCGGCAAATTGCCAGGTGGTGCCGGCTGTCTTGCGTTTTCTTGCGCAGGAAGATTGTTCCACGCAAGGAACCGTCAGCCCCTTGGCTTGCGTGCCGGATCGTCGAAGGCCGGATTGTAGAACAAGGACAGCACGAGGCTCTTTGCAATGCGCTCGGCACTGGTCATGAACCAGCCATGGATGTCTTCGGTGGCCCCGACTTCGACCAGCGTATCGGAAAACAGCTGCAGCCACTGGCGAAACAGCCCTTCGGCCATGCCGTCGACGCCGTGATGCGCCTGCACAGGCTTGCCGCCATAGGCGCCGGTCTTGAAGGCGATCGACGACCAGAAGGATTTCATCTTCACCATATGCTCCGGCCAGCGACCGGCAAGCCGCCCCTCGAAGACCGGGCCAAGATCGGGATGCTGGCGGATATGGCCATAGAAGGTGTCGACCAGCCGGTCGATGAAGGCGGCATCGACGCCCATGGCCGCCATCTGGGCTTCGGCGCGGGCGGTGATGTCGGCGCGGTGTGCGGCGCGTCCGGAAAGCTCCATGGTCATGGCGTCGTCATCCCTGTGGTTCAGCCTCTGGCTACGTCCGCGTCGCAGGGTGGTCAAGTCGGAACTTCCCGCTTGAAAAAACCGGAGCAGAGGCATAGGTTTAGAATAATTCTAAAAAGGTGACAACAGATGTTTGGTTTCTCCCTGTCCGCCGGCAAGCGCTCCTTCGACAGTCTCAGCGAACAGGAGATTCTCGGGCTTGCCATTTCCTCCGAGGAGGACGATGCGCGCATCTATCTCGCCTATGCCGACCAGTTGCGCGCCAATGCGCCGCAATCGGCCAAGGTTTTCGAGGACATGGCCGAGGTCGAGCACACCCATCGCAACATGCTGATCGAGATGCATCGCGAGCGGTTCGGCGAGCGCATCCCGCTGATCCGCCGGGACCATGTCCGTGGTTTCTATGACCGCAAGCCCGACTGGCTGCGAAAGAACCAGACCCTCGACCAGATCCGCACCGAGGCGGAAATGATGGAGCAGGGTGCCTATCGTTTCTACATGGCGGCCGCCCAGAAAACCTCCGATGCCGGCATCCGCAAGCTGCTGGGCGATCTTGCGCTCGCCGAACAGGGCCACGAACAGATCGCCGGCATGCTCGGCGAAAAGCATGTAACCGAAGAGGCAAAGACCGAAGAGGACCAAGGCGCCCGTCGCCAGTTCATCCTGACCTATGTCCAGCCGGGGCTGGCAGGTCTGATGGACGGTTCGGTCTCGACGCTGGCGCCGATCTTTGCCGCGGCCTTTGCGACCGGCGACACCTGGTCGACCTTCCTCATCGGCCTGTCTGCCTCGGTCGGCGCCGGCATCTCGATGGGCTTTACCGAAGCGGCCCATGACGATGGCAAGCTGTCGGGTCGCGGTTCGCCGGTCAAGCGCGGTTTGGCCTCCGGCATCATGACGGCGCTGGGTGGCCTCGGCCACGCGCTGCCTTATCTCATCCCGCATTTCTGGACGGCGACGATCACGGCGGCCATCGTCGTCTTCTTCGAACTCTGGGCGATCGCCTTCATCCAGAACCGCTACATGGAGACGCCCTTCTGGCGCGCCGCCATGCAGGTGGTGCTCGGCGGTTCGCTGGTGCTCGCCGCCGGCGTCCTGATCGGGCAGGGGTGAGTCTGACGGCTTGACGGAAGGGCGTATGGCGCTGTCATCTGGTCATCATCTGATACGACTAGCAAGGCGCCATGAAATTCTCACCCGTGACCATCGGTCTGGGCGTCACGATGACCATCGGTTACGGAACGCTCTATTATTCCTTCTCGGTGCTGGCACCCGAAATCGCGAGCGAATTCGGCTGGAGCCGCAGCTTCGTCTTCGGGGTCTTCTCCTTCGGTCTCTTGGCAGGTGCAATTGCGGCGCCGGTGCTTGGACGCCTGGTCGACCGGGTCGGCGCGCGCCTTGTGCTCTGTTTCGGCTCGGTCGCAGCCGCGTTCGCGCTTTCGCTTTTTGCCGTCATGCACAATGCCTGGCATTTCGTCGCCATCACGCTTGCGGCCGAATTCATTGCACTTGCGGTGCAATATGATGCGGGTTTTGCCGCCCTTGCCCAGAGCCATGGCCGGGAGGCGCGGGCGCATATCACGCTCGTGACGCTGATCGCGGGTTTTGCCTCCACCATCTATTGGCCGCTGCTGCAATGGCTGCTGACATGGATGACCTGGCGGGAGATCTACCTGGTGCTGGCCGCCATGAACCTGCTGATAGCCCTGCCGATCCATCTTGGCCTGCCGAAGGCGCGGATCGACACGTTGGCCACGCCAGCGGCGGCGGAACGCACAGACGAGGCAAGCCTGCCGAAGGACCGCACCCGGCAGATGGTCCTGATGGCGATTGCCTTTGCCGCCGGCGGTTTCGTTATCTCGGCGATCGGCGCGACCCTGCTCGTGCTGATGCGCGATCTCGGCTACGCCACCGGCATTGCGACGCTTGCCGGCAGCCTGATCGGGCCGAGCCAGGTGGCGGCGCGACTGATCGAATATATCAGACGCAATCTGTTCTCGCCGCCCCTGACCGCCGTGATCGCGGCCGCCGTCATGGCGCTCGGCATCGCCCTTCTCGCCGGATCGCTGCTGATCCCCGCGACCGGTTTCGCCCTGGCATTTGCCTTGTTCTACGGTGCCGGCCAGGGCCTGACATCAATCGTGCGCGGCGTCCTGCCATTGCATTATTTCGGGGCCGCCGGCTATGGCCGGACCATGGGCACGCTGTCGGCGGTGCGCATTGTCGTTTCCGCGCTCGCGCCGGTCTCGGTGATCTGGATCAACGACTGGGCCGGGCCAGGCGCCGCCTTGGCATGTCTGGCGCTCGTGTCTCTGTTGGCCGTGTTGGCAACGACGGTTCTGACGGCAGGCGCAAGGCCTGCCGCGACCGGCTAGAGCGCGTCCATTGAACGCGGAATCGTGTTGATGATTCCCTTGGGTGCGGAATTCTGATTCCA
>NZ_QJRY01000010.1 GCF_003205195.1 Peteryoungia wuzhouensis | reverse complement strand
GAGGCTCGAAACAGCCTCGTCTTCCGCAACGATGAGGTTCTTTACAAGTTCGGCCTTCCGGCACCGACTCGCACCCGGTTCGGGTCGAGCGACCGGAAAACAGAAAGATCCGCGGTGCCCGGCACGACGCGCCCATCCCGTTGTCACCACGGGTGCCAGGGCTGTGCCGCTCGTGATGCACGAACATGGTCGATGAGCGACGGAGTTTGGGTGACATGTTGCGACGGTTGGGAAAATGTAGGAAGAACCCGGGGGAAGGCAGGCAGACAGTCATCCAACGACGTGATCAACTCACCGCGACGGATGTATGGGCGAAACGTGTCTTCCAACGCGAAGGTAATACGCCGTCAGCGAGCGCAGTGCGAACCATCCGATGCAGATCATTCGGGGTGATTTTGGGCTCGATGCCGACATCGAAAGGTGTCCCATCCTCCTCGAACTCCCATCGATAGGGTGCGGCACTTGGAGAGGGACGCCAGCCGATACAGCGATGATGCACCAGGTCCCGAGGATGGTGGGGCCTTCCGTGGACTTCGAAACAATCCGGCCCCGCCACGACCACTTCTCTCTCTTCTTTGGCAAGTGGCACCGCGACCGCATCCTGTTCGATCACATCTCCCAGCCTGCCCCCCGCATCGTGGTCGGCGGCGACGATGTCGAAGACGTCGTCGGTTGTGACCTTGCCCCATTCTTCATCCATAGAATGTCGATCACAAACCAGGCGGCAGCAAGCAAAGTGGCATCAGAACACTGATTCCGGCATGCGCGGGATGCTCGCCAGAAGTTTGCGGGTGTAGCCATGGCGTGGATCCGCAAGAATGGCTTGTGTAGGGCCGCTCTCGACGATCTTGCCTTGCTCGAGAATGATGGTGTCCTGGCAGAGAGAAGCAACGAGGCCGATGTCGTGTGAGACCAAGACAAAGGTGATGGTCTGGGAGAGTTCTCGCAGCAGATCTACGATCCGGATGCGCGTTGAGAGATCGAGTGCGCTCACCACCTCATCCGCCAAGATCACGTCCGGTCGCGACACGATTGCTCGCGCAATCGCGATGCGCTGCCGCTGGCCGCCCGAAAACTCGTGCGGATACCTTGAGACCGTGTCCACAGGCAAGCCAACCGACGCCAGGGCTTCCGATACTGCAGCGTGATGATCGCCGGCGATCCTCAGGGATCGTAGGGGTTCGGCGACGATGTCCACGATCTTCTGACGTGGATCGAGCGAAGAATAGGGATCCTGGAAAACCGCCTGAACCCGACGGCGAAAGCCTTGCATGAAGCGCCGGTTATCCGGGTCGAGTGGCGTGTCGTCGACGAGAATCTGCCCCTTCGCGGGACGATTGAGACCAAGCAGGAGGCGAAGAAGTGTCGTCTTTCCCGAGCCGGATTCACCGACGATACCGAGATTGCGGCCCTTTTCCAGCTTGAAGCTGACATCATTGAGCGTCGTTCGAGTGTGGTCATAGCCGAAGGAAAGTTTACTGGCGGATATCAGGGTCATGCTGGAAGCCCCAAGGCCGTGTCGAAGGCGCGGGCGGCCGCGACGAGAGTTTGCGTGTAGGTATGGTTGGGATGGCGAAACACGTCGCCTACCGTCCCCTGTTCGACGATCTGGCCGTGCCGGAGGACGACGACGCGATCGACGGTGCTGGCGACCACGGGAAGGTCGTGGCTGATGAAGAGCAACGCCATGCCACGGTCGCGCACGAGCCTGCCCAGGAGTTCCAGGATTTCCGCCTGCGTCGTCACATCGAGGGCGGTAGTCGGCTCGTCTGCGATCAGCAGTTTCGGGCGGCAGGCAAGCGCCATGGCGATGGCTGCCCTTTGACGTTGGCCGCCGGACATCTGGTGCGGCCAAGAACGTGCCATGCGCTTCGGGTCCGGCAGAGCGACCTGGTCAAGCAGATCCATCACCTCGACCTCGACCGCATGGCGATCCGCGCTGCGCCCGTCGCGCCTGGCCCGCCGACGCACCGCCTCGCCGATCTGCTGGCCGATCTTCATCAGCGGATCGAGCGCTGTCAGCGGTTCCTGGAAGATGACAGCGGCACTGGTGCCGCGCAATGGTACAAGGTCTCTGTCGCGTGTGCCGATGACCTGGTGGCCGTCGAGCAGGATCGAGCCCTTGGCCTTCAGCCCGTCTGACAAGAGGCCAATGGCGGCCAGTGCCGTCAGGGACTTGCCGGACCCTGACTCACCGATCAGCCCAACCCGTTCGCCGGGTGCCACGGACACGGATACCTCCGAGACCAGCCGCTTGCCGTCGGCGTCGATGGATAACTTGTCGATAAACAGGATCGGCGTCATGCGCGTGTTCTCCGGGTCGGATCCGCTAGGTCGCGCAGGCCATCGGCCAGGAGATTGATGGCGATCACCAGACTGACGAGGGCGATCCCGGGTGCGACTGCGCCTAGGGGAGCGGTGTAGACGGTGCCCTGCGCTTCCTGCAGGAGCCGTCCCCAGGATGCATTTGGCGGAGGTGCCCCGAGACCGAGATAGGAGAGTGAAGACTCAGCGATGATCGCGAGACCGAACTGCAGCGCAAGGTTGACCATCAGTGTCGGCCAGATGTTCGGGAGGATGTGCAGGACAATCACGCGGATCCAAGAGGTTCCGGAAATGCGCGACGCCGTGATGTAGTCCATCGCGAGCACCCGCTTGGCCAGAATGCGCGTCAAGCGTGCAACGATTGCCGCATTGGCGATGCCGATCGCGACAACCGCCGTCCAGAGGCTTGCGCCATCGCTTGCAGCGACGATCAGCATGGCGAGCAAGAGGGTGGGAAACGCGATCATGATGTCGAGTGCTGCGGCAAGCACATCATCGAGCGTACGGGACGCAAAGGCGGCGAGAAGGCCGACGGTGACCCCAATGGCCGCGCCAACCACGACGGCACCGGTGCCGACGATCAGGGCGATGCGGGAGCCGATCATGATGAGGGTCAAGAGGTCACGCCCGAGGCGGTCTGTGCCTAAGGGATGCAGGAGCGAAGGCAGCTCCAGGCGCCCGCCAGCCATGGCTGAGGGATCATAGGGCGTCCAGAGCAGCGTCGACAGGCCGATGACGAGGTGGAGAACAATCAGGCCAGCGCCGAGCAGGAAGGTCCATGACAGGCGTTGGCGACCGGTGTTGGATGGAGCTATCAGGGCGGTCTCGCTCATGCGTCTGACCCTCCTATGCGGCTGCGGAGGCGCGGATCGATCAGCCGCTGGGCGATGTCGGCGAGGAAGCCGACGATCAGAACCAGAAGCGTCGAGATAAAGAGGACGCCCTGCACGACGGGATAGTCCCGCTGCTCAATGCCAAGCAGGAGCATGGACCCGAGGCCGGGAAGCGAAAAGACCCGTTCCACGACGACGGCGCCAAGCAGGGTGGAGGCGAGTTCGATCCCCATGATCGAGATCACCGGCACCGAACCATTGCGTATACCATGGCGGATGAGCGCCTCCGGATATGTTGCACCCAAAGCGCGGGCCGTCCTGAGATAATCACTGCCGAGGACATCCTGTGCCGCTGATCGCACATAGCGGATGAGCGACGCGGCCATGACAATGGAGATGGTGGCAACAGGCAAGGCGAGCGCTTCAAGGGCAGCATCCGGCCGCATCCAGCCGCGTGCGGGAAAGCCCCCGGAGGGAAAGATGCGCAGGTTTACCGCGAAAACGGTCACTAGAAGGATCCCGATCCAGAAGACCGGGACGGCAATGCCGAGCTGCGAAACGATGGAAATGGCCGAGCCATACCAGCGGTTGGATTTCGCGGCAGCGACGATGCCGAGCGGCAGGGCAATCGCGATGGCTATCAGAAAGGACAGAACCGTCAGGGGCACGGTGACCGAAAGGCGTCGGGCAATTTCCGGCAGGACTGGCGCCTGACTGACGAAGGAGTTGCCGAAGTCGAAGCGCAAAAGGCCGGAGATGAATTGCAGAAACTGCTGGGACAAGGGCAGGTTCGATCCGACCTGTCGACGCGCCGCTTCGATCTGTTCCGGATCGGCGCCAACGGAGACCAGAGCATTGGCCGGGTCGCCAGGAAGCAGGCGCAGGAAGAGGAACAGGATCATGGCTGCAATCACGATCGAGACGACCAGAATGGCCAATCGGCGAAGGAGGTAGGTTAGAATGGTTCTGGCCCTCTCAAAGACGAAGCCGCCCCGCGCTGCGCCGGGCGGCTTCTCCTATAACGCTGTTGGTGAGCTGGCGTATAGCCGGTCCGAAATCAATCCGCTTTCTTGATGTCTGCGACGAAGAACTGTGAGTTCAGGCCGTTGATCGGGTAGCCGGTGACCGCCTTCGACGAGACGACGATCTGCGGGTAGAGGTAGATCCAGTTGCTGGCAGCATCCTCGGCGATGATCTTGTTGGCTTCCTTCAGCTTCTCGGTCTGCTCATCGGTGGTCTGGCTTGCTTCAGCCTGCTTGACGAGGTCGACGACCTGCGGGTTGTTGTAGCCCCAATAGAAGTCGGGATTGCCGTAGAAGACGATGTCGCGGTGGTTCACGTGTTCCTGCAGCGTGGCCTGGAAGTCATGCGCCTTGTAGACCTTGGTGTACCACTCGTTGCCGGTGATGATGTTGATGTTGACCTTGACGCCGACCTTGGCGAGTTCCGTCTGCAGGAACTGGGCTGCGATCGGATGCGGGTCGTAGTTCGGCGTGTCGAGGGTGAAGGTGAAGCCGTCAGGATAGCCTGCTTCGGCGAGCAGGGCCTTCGCGCTCTCGATGTTGTAGGCATCGGTGCCGGTGAGGTCGGTATACCAGGGGTCCGTCGGCGGGACCATCGAGCCGATCAGGGAGCCATAGTCGCCCCAGACGGCCTTCAGCAGCTTGGCATCGTCGACCGCGCGGGCAAGCGCCTTGCGGACCTTGACGTTGTCGAAGGGGGCGACCCGGTCATTGTAGGCGAGCAGAAGCTTGGTGGTCGACTTGCCTTCGGCCACTGTGAAATCGGGATTGTCCTTGAACTGGCTGAGCGAATCCGGGCTCTGGATCGAGGTGATGATGTCGACTGAACCTGTGAGCAGGGCGTTGTTCAGCGCCGTCGCTTCGGTGAAATACTGGAAGACAACATCGGCATTGCTCGGCTTGGTGCCCCAATATCCATCAAAGCGGGCAAGCGCCAGCGAAGAACCGCGACGCCATTCGGCCAGCTTATAAGGGCCGGTGCCGTCTTCGGCGGCGGTCAGGTCCTTCGCCACGTCGTTGACGACCCAGACATAGCTCAGATTGTAGGGCAGCGAGATCGAGCGCGAGGCGAGCTTGATGACGACCGTGGCGTCATCGGGCGTCTCGATGCTTTCGATCGTCTTCAGGCTGTTCTTGCGCGAGCTCTTCGATTCGGCCGAGGTCACGCGTTCGATCGAGAACTTCACGTCCTTGGCAGTCAGCGGATCACCGGAATGAAAGGTGACGCCGGGCTGCAGCTTGAAGGTATAGGTCAGGCCGTCTTCGCTGACGCTGAAATCCTTCGCCAGAACCGGCTGCACTTCGCCGGCATCCGTCAGGCGGAACAGCGCCTCGTAGACATTGCTGTTGAAGGCTTCATTGATGCCCTGGCCGGCGCCGGCCGTGTTGTCGAGGTTCTGCGGCTCGTAGAGCGATCCGATGTTGATCGTTGCGTCCGCGTCGAAATCTTGCGCGTGGAGCGATCCGCCGGCGAGTGTGCCGAACAGCAGTGCCATGGCTGTCCAGGCACCAGCCTTCCAGCGGTTATTCTTCAGGATCTCACCCGTCCGGGTCGTGGTGCCGCTCATTAAAGATACCTCATCGTCGCGCCTGTCGGCCGTTGTTTGATAGGGGTCACAATATCGGACCCGTTTGAGAGTGGCATGGCATCACCCGGCGAAATTTTCGGGCAGAGCGAAACAGCCTTCGCTTGGCGGGCTGATGCGTAAAAATCTATTCCGCTCCCGAAGGTGCTGGATGGAGCTAAGTCGTTGAGAAAGAATATGCAAATCGTCTGATATCCTGACGGCGTCACCGATTACCGATGTCCGCTCACGTTCCGTTGGCGCTCGAGCCCCAGGGCGTAGCGAGAGGTGGCGAAGGAGATGAGGAAATAGAGCGGTCCCGCCAGGATATAGGCTTCGGTGTAGTAGCCCAGTCAGAGGGTGTCGGTTGCGAATGCCTTGGCGGAATTCAGGAGGTCATGAACGCCGATCACGGCGCGCAGCGCTTGGGGCAGCACGATCAGACGCGCGGTTTGCCAATAGGTCATGCCGAGTGCCGAGGCAGCGTCGGTCTGCCCGCCCGGAAGCGCCTGGAGACCGGCCCTCTTCACCTCTGCCAGATAGGCTGAGGTGAAGAGGGCCATGCCGGTCTGCGTGCGCAAAAGCTTGTCGGCATGGGCGCTCGCCGGGATCGCCATGGGTACGATCAGCATGGCGATAGAAAGCAGCACCACGATCATCGGCATGCCGAGCAAACCCTGGATTTAGCCAGCCGCCATTCCTTGCAGTAGCCGCATTCTTGACTGGCCGGCCAGTGCCATGGCGATCGCGACCCGAAAGGCGAAGCGAGCCCTGGGATCGTCAAGTTGATCCGCGCAGGGCCTGCACCGTCCCGGATGGGGCGGCGAAATCCCTGACAATGTTATGAAAAATGGATCATCAGCTCACGCCGGCGCCTGACCGATGCGCCACTGGAAAGGCGGCGGTGTGCCGTTGACGGCGAAGTCGCCAACGATGCGGTCCTTGTAAATCCGTGGATTGTGGGAGGATAGCGTGCGGGCATTGCGCCAGTGCCGGTCGAGGGCTGCAGGCTTCTTGGCCGCGGAGGCACCGAGCGTGTCGAACAGGATGGTCGAGGCTTCCAGCACCAGATTGCTGACGACGTTGAGCGCCTGGGATGTCTCGATTTCAGCAATCGTATTGGCCTCTTCTTCCGCTTCAGCATCAGCGGAGAAATGCGCCTGATAGGCGCGCTCTAGGGCGCGGGCGACCTGAAGCACGATGGCGCCGGCTGAATAGGCGTTCGAGCGGATGCGTCCGACAACCTGCAGTACCTGCGGATCCTGACTGGAGCGGGGGCCTGCGGCATTGGTATAGTGGCGCGTGCGTTTTGAGACCGCCTCGGCCGTCTCATTGGTTATCGCGCGCCCGATGCCGGCAAGCGTCGCCAGATGGACCGTCTGGTAGAAGCCGGCACCGTAGCGGAACTGGCTCTCGTCCGGCACGACATCGAGAGGATCGACCGCGACATCGACAAAGGTGGTGGTGCCCGAAGCCGTCAAAATCTGGCCGAAGCCGTCCCAGTCGTCGATGACGGTCACACCCGGATCGTCGCGGCGCACCTGGGCCGCACCGCTCTTGCCGTCTAGGCCGGTGACGCCGACATTGATCCAGTCCGCGAAGAGCGAGCCTGTCGTGTAGTACTTCTCCCCATTGACGACCAATCCGCCATTCTTCTCGGCCACATGGGTGGAAAAGGCCTCCTGGCTTGCATTGCCGATTTCGGTCCACGCATTGCCGACGATATCACCGGCAACGATCCGCTCCACCCAGCGCTTCCGCTCCGGACCGGCCGGCCGGTTGACCACGTCTTCGAGGAAGCCGAAATGGCCGCGCAGAGCCTGGGTAATGTTGGAATCGGCTGCCGAGAGTTCGATCAGCAAGTTGAAGAGTTCGGGAAGCGTCGCCCCCGAGCCGCCCTCGGCTTCGGGGATCCTCAGGGCACCAAAACCCGCAGCCTTCAGGGCGGCGATTTCGTCAACAGGCAGTTTGCGATTGAGTTCCCGCTCTGTCGTGCCTTCGGCGATCTGCGCGAAGATGGGACGAAAACGCTCGGCCAGAGCCTCATAGCGTTGCGAGGGGCCTTCACCCCATGCGAGGCCGATCTGTGTCATGATGTAATGTCCTTGAAGAGATGATGAATTTGGAAGTGTTTGCCGGCAGCTACGCCACCGCTGCGGCCGATCCGCCGAGATAGAAGTCGTGGACGTCGTCACGCGTGCTCAGCTCTTCGGCCGTGCCCGAAAGTGCAACACGCCCCGTCTCCAGGATGTAGGCATGGTGGGCATAGCGAAGGGCCAGATTGGCGTTTTGCTCGGCGATCAGGAAGCTGACCCCGGACTCTGTGTTGAGGCTGCGAATGATCTCGAAGATTTCCTGGACGATGATCGGCGCCAGCCCCATTGAAGGTTCGTCGAGCAGGACCAGTTTGGGCCGCGTCATCAGGGCACGCCCGATCGCCACCATCTGTTGCTCGCCGCCGGAGGTGAGCCCAGCCTTCGTCGTACGCTTGTCCCGCAGGCGCGGGAACCAAGTGTAGACCTTTTCGAGACTGTCCTTGAGGTCGATGCGGCTCGGTCTGCGAACAAAGCCGCCGGAGAGGATGTTTTCCTCCACGGTCAGTTGTGGAAAGACGTGACGACCTTCCAGAACCTGCACAATCCCACGGGCCACCAGCTCGGATGCCGAGAGATTGCCGACCGATTCCCCCTGCCAGAGGATCTCGCCCCGGCTTACCCGACCACGCGCCGGGCCAAGCAGGTTGGAGATTGCCTTCAGCGTCGTGGTCTTGCCGGCGCCATTGGCCCCGAGCAGGGCAACAACGCTGCCCTCCCGGACTTCGAGCGAGACGTCGCGGACGGCGAGGATCGCCTGACCATAAAGCGCCTCGACATTGCGGACTTCGAGGAGCCCTTGATGATCTCGGGTCATGATCGGCGATCCTTTCCGTTTTGTCAGTTGCTGGCCGCATCACGCGGCGTGATGCCTTTTTCGGCCGCATAGGCTGCCGACTTGGCTTTCAGCACGTCGGCAAACAGCGTCGCATCCGCTTTGATCCAGTCGGTCTTGGTGTCCCAGGATTCGCCATTCCACTGGATGATCTTGGCTGCGATCGTTTCGCCCTTGTGGTTGTCGATCGAGGTCTTCAGCGGGCTGATCAGCCCCTCGGCACCGAGTTCGGCGATACGCTTGTCATCGATGTTGAGGTTTTCCAGCGCCCACTGGCCTTCGGCTGTGGTGAGCGGCTGGTTGCCGAACTTCTTCTGACCCGTGCGCAGCGCCTCGACGAAGGTGATCGCCTCGATCACACCGTAGTTGTAGTAGACGGTGCCGAACTTCGAATTGTCCTTGAGGTCGGACTTGCCCTTGTCGAGGATGTTTTCCTTCAGGGTCTTCAAGATGCCGTAGTTGGTGCCCGGCGGGAAGACGGAGACGGCGAGGTAACCCTTGGCGGCAGCGCCTGCCGGACGGGCATCGTCTTCCGAACCACTCCAGATGTCGCCGATGATGCGATCAACGGGGAAGCCGACACGGGCTGCCGTCTTGATCGCAACCGGTGTCATGACGCCCCAGCCACGCAGGAAGACCCAGTCGGCGCCAGCGCGACGGATCTGCTGCCACTGCGACTGCTGCTGCTCGCCCGGATGCGGAACCGGGATCTGGATGTCCTCGAAGCCGTATTTCTTCGACAGGATGGAGAGCGGTTCGATGGTGTCGCGGCCATAGCCGGAGTCGTGATAGAGGGTCGCGATCTTCACGCCCTTGAGCTTGTCGTAGCCGCCGGCCTGAGAAGCAATGTAATCGACGATGATCTGTGCTTCGCTCCAGTAGTCGAAGACGAGCGGGAACTGGTAGGGGAAGACGCGACCATCGGTGGCGATGTTCTGGCCGCCGCCGGGGCTGACGATCGGAACCTTGTCGATCCGCGCCTTGTCGGTGAGGGCCACGTCGAGACCGCTCGAATGCGGATAGATCGCAGCCGTCAGGGCGCCGTTGAAGCCGTTCTTGTAGCGCTCATAGCATTCGATGCCGCGCTCGATCGTATAGGCGGTTTCGCATTCCTGGATGAGGATCTTGACCCCGTTCACGCCACCTTCGACTTCGTTGACATAACGGAGATAGTCGATGTTGCCCGCGCCGAAGGGAATGAAGGACGGTGCATAAGGGCCGGTGCGATAGGTGAAGAGGGGATAGAGCTGCTGACCGGTCGCGTCCTCGGCCTGGGCCGGGACGATCAAGGCTGTGGCTGCGACGATGGCGCTGGCGGCCAGCGCGATTGTCTTTCGAAAGACGGACATGGGGGAACCCTTCCTGGTTGACGTTGCGTTGTTGAATGCAGGCATTCATGCGCCGGGCGACGGTTGTCATCGCGTGCCCGAGGTGTTGCAGACCTTGTTAGGTGGCCAAGCGTCGGCGCAGAGCGTCGAGGCCCCTTCTTATCCAGGCGGACAAGCCGTCCGGCTCCTTGATGAGGATGAAGATGATGATCACGCCGAAGATGACGCGCTGCAGGTTGGTGATTGCGCCCTGGTCGCCGAGATAGGCGATGTCGGAGGCGAGCACGAGATTGTCGAGCAGGATCGGCGTGAGCACGATGAAGGCTGCACCGAGGAAGTTTCCGAAGATCGTTGCCGTGCCGCCGATCAGCACAATGAAGAGGATCTGAAACGACTTGTCGAGGTTGTAGGTATATGCATCCGCTGTGCCGAGATAGGCAAAGCCCCAGAGCACGCCGGTGATCCCGAGGAAGAAGGAGCTTACGGCATAGGCCTGCAACTTGCGCCGGACCACACGAATGCCGAGCACGGCGGCGGCCGTTTCCTGGTCACGGATCGCCGTCCATTCCCGTCCCAACCGGCTCTTCACCACGAGAAATGCAAGACCGATCAGGATGGCGGTGACCGTCACCACGAGCAGATAGCGACCGGTGGCGGACTGAAGGTCGTAACCGAGGAATTCCAGCCGTGGTGCCGAGATCGTCAGTGACTGGCTGCCGTTCGAGAACCAGGGATAGTTGGTGAACAGCCACTGGAAGAAGAACTGGGCGCCGAGTGTCGATGCGCCGAGATAGAAGCCCTTGATGCGCAGGGCCGGCAGACCGAAGAAGGTACCGGCCACGGCAGCGATCAGGCCGGCCAGCAGAAGGACGACGGGCAAAGGCAGGTCCGGTGCGCGCAGGATCAGGTTGTAGGCGGAAAAGACGCCGATCGACATGAAGGCGGCCGAGCCGAGGGACACCAATCCAGCATATCCTTGCAAGAGGTTCAGCGAGATACCCGCCAGACCCATGACGATGGTCGGAATGATGATCGAGCTCAGCCAGTAATCGGTTGCGATGGCCGGAACCAGGCCAAAGGCGACGAGAATACCGACGAGGACGAGTGCCACCCGCCAGAGAGCGGCTTTCGAACCGGTATCGATGACGGGGACGAGCTTCGGCGTTGTATCTTGCACCGTGGACATGGGATCAGACCCTTTCGATGTCGCGGTCGCCGAACAGGCCGGCGGGGCGCACGAGGAGGAAGGCGACGGCGAGGATGTAGGCGAACCAGGTCGATACGCTGCCGTTGACGATGGGGCCGAGATAGGTGTCGGCCAGCGCTTCGCCGGCGCCGACAATCAGGCCGCCGACGATCGCGCCGGGGATTGATGAGAAGCCGCCGATGATAAGGACAGGAAGGGCTTTCAGGGTGACCAGCGAGAGCGAGAACTGAACCCCTTGGCGCGCGCCCCACAGCAGACCAGCAACGAGCGCAACGACGCCTGCGACACTCCACACGATCCGCCAGATGGCGGGCAGACGGATGCCGATCGACTGGGCTGCAAGGGTGTCATCGGCGACGGTGCGCAGGGAGATGCCCATCCGGGTCTTGCTGAAGACGAAGGCAAGCACGGCGACGAGTGCGACAACGATCAGGGAGGCCGTGATGTCGAAACTGCTGATGAAGATCCCGCCGTAATCCTGGGCGATGTCCTCTATGCCGAGGTCGAGCATATGCACATCGGTGCCGAGGAAGAACTGGGCAGCACCGTCGATGACGAAGGAGAGACCGAGCGTCGCCATGAACAGTGTCAGCGGGTCCCGGTTTCGCAAGGGGCGCAGAACGGTCGCCTCGATCGCCACCGCGAGCAGGATCATCAGCAAGGAGGTTGCCAGGATGGCGACCCAGAAGTTCAGGCCGTTCTCGACCAGGGTGACGAAAACCAGCGCCGCGAGGAAGACCATCGCCCCCTGAGCGAAGTTGAACACGCCGGAGGCCTTGTAGATCAACACGAAGCCGATCGCGACCAGTCCGTACATCAGCCCGGCGAAGAGGCCGGCGATGAGCGTTTCGAGAAAATAGCTCATGATGGCGTCCTCAATGAACCGTGCCGAGATAGGCGGCGATGACGTCTGGATCGTTGCGCACCTCGTCCGGCGTGCCGTCGGCCACCTTGCGGCCGTAGTCGAGGACGACGACATGGTCTGCGAGACCCAGCACGATACCCACGTCATGCTCGATGAGGACGATCGTCGTGCCGAAGGACTTGTTCAGCTCAGAGATGATCCGGCTCATCGCCTTCTTCTCATCCTGGTTCATGCCGGCCATGGGCTCGTCGAGCAGCAGCAATTTGGGTTCGGACACCAGCGCGCGGGCCAGATCGACCCGCTTCTGGGTGCCATAGGACAGCGTGGAGACCACGCGGTCCCGATCCTTCTCCAGGCCAAGAAACGCGATGATGCGGTCGGCGCGCTCGGCAAAGCTGCGCCGCTCGTCCCGGTCGCGACCGAAGCGGAAGACGTTTTCGACAAAGGTCGCGCGACCGTGGCGGGAGAGGCCGGCGAGTACATTTTCGCGTACCGTCAGGCGGCGGAAAAGCGCATTGTGCTGGAATGTCCGGCCGATGCCGAGCCGGGCGGCAAGCCCTGGCTTGATCGCCTCGAAATGAGTGCCGTCGAGAACGACGTCGCCGGCATCGGCCCGGTAGATGCCGCTGATGACGTTGAGCAGAGAGCTCTTTCCCGTGCCATTGGGACCGATCAGGGCGCAGATCTTGCCCTTTTCCACCGAAAAGCTCAGTGCGTTCAACGCTTTCACGCCACGAAAGGACAGGGAGACCTGGTTGAGTTCCAGAAGGTTGCTCACGCCGGTCATCCCTTCACTGTCTTGAGGACAGGGGCATCGCCGCGAGCGGCGGCCTCACGGCGCTTGACAGCTTCGATATCGCGGTAACCGTCCGCCGGGTGGTTCTGCGGCAGATAGGGACCATCGCCGAAGAGTTTTTCCCTGAGGGTGCCGGGCTTGTAGGCGGTTGGATAGACACCACGGCGCTGCAGTTCCGGGACAATGAAATCGACGACATCCTCGAAGCTGTCCGGCGTGACCGCGTAGGCGAGATTGAAGCCGTCGACATCGGTGTCGTCGACCCATTCCTGCAGGATGTAGGCAATGCGGCTTGGAGAACCGACGATCACGGGTCCGAGCCCGCCGATCCCACCGAATTGTGCCAGTTCGTCGATGGTCCAGGCCTTGTCGCCGCCGGCGAGATGCTCGACCACCGACTGGATCGCGTTGGTCTCAACCTTCTTGACAAGATCGGTGGGCGCATACTGGCCGAAGTCGATGCCGCTCCAGCCGGACATGAAGACAAGCGAGCCATCCCGCGATACGTAGCTCTGGTATTCCTTGAACTTCGCCTCGGCCTTCTCGTCGGTCTCATCGGTGATGATGGTGAGGAGGGTGTAGATCAGGACCTTCTTCGGATCACGGCCGGCCGCCGCCGCCCGCTCGCGGATTTCCGAAACATAAGCCTTCAGCACAGACTTGGTGGGGGCTGCCACGAAAACGCATTCGGCGTGCTCGGCGGCGAAGGCCTTGCCCGGCCCTGAGGCGCCTGCCTGATAGAGGACTGGCGTCCGCTGCGGCGAGGGCTCGGTCAGGCCATAGCCGGGGACGTCGAAATACTTGCCCTTGTGGGCGATCTCGTGAACCTTCTCCGGATGGGTGAAGACGCGGTTTTCGCGGTCGCGAACCACAGCCCCTTCTTCCCAGGAGCCTTCCAGCAGCTTGTAGAGCACCTCGACATATTCGGCAGCGACGTCGTAGCGGTTGTCGTGCCGACGCAGGCCACCTTCGCCGATGTTCTTGGCACCACTCTCGAGATAGGAGGTGACGATATTCCAACCGATCCGGCCCTTGGAATGGTGGTCGGCGGTCGCAATGCGCCGGGCGAATGTGTAGGGGTGCTCGAAGGATGTCGATGCGGTGATCCCGATGCCGAGATGTTCGGTGGCGAGCGCAATCGGTGCCGCCAACTGCAGCGGGTCGTTCACCGGTAACTGCGCTGCCTGATGAATGGCGTGGTAGTTCGACCCCTTGTAGACATCGTAATAGCCGATCACGTCGGCAATGAAGATGCCATCGAAGATGCCACGCTCAAGCGTGCGTGCCAGATCCTGCCAGTAATCCAGGTCCTTGTATTTCCAGGATTTGTCCCGCGGATGCGCCCATAGGCCCGGCGATTGATGGCCGACGCAATTCATGTCGAATGCGTTGAAGCGGATAGGCTTGGTCATGACGCGTCCCCTGTCAAACTCTGGCGGTGCCTGAAGCTAGGGACTGTTTGATCGTCAATACAGAAATTCTATCATATTTATATACAATAAGTGGGAACAAAAACGCCCTGCCGGTTCATTTGGCGAAAAAGTCCATATGGCGACGGCCGGTCGGAACCAACAAGCCGGCAGCCAAGAGCCGTGGAACGCTGCGACCGCGCGGTCGCTTTGCTGCGATCGGCAATCGGAGAATTCGGGTTTAGCAATCCAGCTCAATCTCGTCATCCGTCAGAACCGGTGGGATCGGCGCGTACATTGGCTATGGCAGCAAACAAAGACGGAGCGGCCAGATGGCCGCCCCGCTTCCGATGGTTGTGTTTGCGGCTGTTATTCTGACGCGGCCTTGAGGCCGTGAGCGGCGGCCAGGCCACGTTCGAGATCGGCCAGGATGTCGTCGATAGGCTCGATGCCCACCGAGGGGCGGACATAGCCCGGCGTAACCCCGGTTTTCAGCTGGATTCTATGGTCAACTGCGAATGAGTGGTCGAGGCCGGGTGGATGGCGAGGCTGCGGGCATCGCCGATATTGGCGACATGGTGGTGTAGTTCCAACGCATCAATGAAGCGACGTCAGGCCTCTAAGGGGGGGCTGCCCTGGCGGGTTTCGTCAGGGCAGGTCGGACTTCTGGACGTTTGGTTTTGGAAACGGCGCGTATAAGCTTCTGAGGATGCCGAGGTATTTATTCCAAGTACCGCTGTTAAATTAGAACGAGCCCCCTTCATATTGTCCATTGAATTTATAGATTGAATTCCATCAATTTTGATGGAGAGACGAATGAAATCGCTACTCGGTGTTGCCCTTGGTGCCCTGATGTCAGCCACTGCGCTTGGTCAGGCTTTCGCTGCCGACCTGTCCGAAATTCGCATCGATTGGGCGACCTATAATCCTGTCAGCCTGATCCTCAAGAAGGACGGTCTTCTCGAAAAGGAATTCGAAAAGGACGGTATCAAGATCACCTGGGTGCAGTCGGCAGGTTCCAACAAGGCTCTGGAATTCCTCAGCGCATCTTCGATCGATTTCGGCTCGACGGCTGGTGCTGCAGCCCTGATCGGCCGGGTCAACGGCAATCCGATCAAGTCGATCTACGTGTATTCGCGGCCTGAATGGACCGCGCTGGTGACCCGCAAGGATACGGGCATCACGTCGGTTGCCGACCTCAAAGGCAAGTCGATTGCCGTGACCCGCGGAACCGATCCGCACATCTTCCTGGTGCGAGCGCTTGCCGAAGCAGGCCTCTCCGAAAAGGATGTGACCCTCGTCCTGCTGCAGCATGCGGATGGCAAACTCGCCCTACAGCGCGGCGATGTCGATGCCTGGGCCGGTCTCGATCCGCTCATGGCCTCGGCGGAAGTCGAAAATGGCGATGTGCTGTTCCATCGCAAGCCGGAGAACAATAGCTGGGGCATCCTGAACGTGCGCGAAGACTTCGCCCAGGAGCATCCGGAGATCGTGTCGCGCGTGCTTGCCGCCTATGAGGCGGCCCGCAAGGAAGCCATCGCCGATCCGGCAGCTTTGGAGGCTGCGCTCGTCGAGGCGACCAAACTTCCTGAAGCCGTCATCGAGCGCCAGCTCGAGCGCACGGACCTCAGCCATTCACGCATCGGCACTGACCAGCAGGCAACGATTGAGGCTGCCGGGCTTGCGCTGCAGGCGGCCGGGGTTCTGAAGCCCGAGGTCGATATCAAGGCTGTCGCCGGCGAACTCGTCGACCCGTCCTTCGGTAACGGTCTCAGCCAGTAATCGGACGGAACTCATGGCGATCCTCGACACCGCGCCGTCGGTCCAAGTGAGCACGAAGATCGAGAGGCCGGGCAACCGCCTCTCGATTGTTGCGCATCCTGCCGCCGGGCTCCTTGTTCCCTGTCTGCTTCTGCTGCTGTGGGAGATGCTGGTCAGAACCGGTGTCGTCGGTGGTCGGCTGATGCCGGCGCCGTCACAGATCTTCCAGACAGTCTATGCGCTTGCCGTGACGGGCGAACTTGCCGGCCATGTCGGGATCACTCTGTGGCGCGTGGCCGTCGGTTTCGCCGGTGGCGCCGTTGTCGGCACGGTGCTGGGTGCTCTGACGGGTTATTCTCCGCTGCTGCGTCGGCTCCTGGATCCTAGCCTCCAGGCCCTTCGCGCTATCCCGTCGATTGCATGGGTGCCGCTGTTCATCCTCTGGTTCGGGATCTTCGAGGCCTCCAAGGTTGCGCTGATTGCGGTCGGCGTGTTCTTTCCCGTCTATCTCGGGGTGTATGGCGCGGTGCAGGGGGTGGACCGCAAGATCGTTGAAGTCGGTCGCGTGTTCCGTCTGTCCGGCTTCGAATTGGTCCGGCGGATTCTCCTGCCCTCGGTGCTGCCGGATTACATCCTGTCACTGCGTGCAGGGCTGGGTCTCGGCTGGATGTTTGTCGTCGCTGCCGAATTCATGGGGGCCTCGCAGGGGCTCGGCTATCTCCTGGTCGACGGCCAGCAATTGGGCAAGCCGGACCAGATCCTCGCTGCCATCCTGGTCTTCGCGATCGCCGGCAAACTGACGGATAGCCTGTTGCTCCTGGTCTCGGCCCGCTTCGTTCGCTGGCAAGACAACCATATGCGAGGACGCTGAGATGCTCGAGCTTCGCCATCTCGCCAAAATCTATCCGAACGGGGTGCATGCCCTGGAGGATTTCTCCTTGAGTGTCGGGCAAGGGGAGGTCGTCGCCATCATCGGTGGCTCCGGTTGTGGCAAGAGCACGCTGCTGCGTGTCATCGCCGGGCTTGAGGTTCCATCCCGTGGCGAGATCCGGCTTGGCGAGCAGGCGCTTGTCGAGCCGGACGCGCGGGTCAATATCGTCTTCCAGGAGCCGCGGCTGTTTCCGTGGCTGACAGTGGCCGACAATATCGGCTTCGGTCTTCGGCACCTCGACCGATCGGTGCGCGATGCGCAGGTCGAGGCGGCCTTGGCACGGATCGGGCTCCCGGGGTATGGCGGGCGTTGGGTGCGGGAGCTTTCCGGTGGGCAGACACAGCGGGTGGCGCTTGCGCGCGCGCTTGTGACCCATCCGAGCGTGCTGCTTCTGGACGAACCCTTCTCGGCGCTCGACGCCATGACCCGGGCCGGTCTGCAGGATCACCTCTCGGACCTCTGGCAGGAAAACGGCACGACCATGCTGCTTGTCACCCATGACATTGAGGAAGCCGTTGTTCTCGCCGACCGGATTGTCGTGATGCGGCCCTGGCCGGGGCGAATTCTCGATGTGGTCGACGTGCCGCTGCCGCGCCGCCGGGACCGCAATTCCAGCGATTTCGGAGAACTCAAAAGGCATCTGTCCACGCTTCTGGAAACCTCAATGGGGTCACAACAGTCGGTGTTGGCTCAGGCTTGAGTTTCGAAGCTGGACGGAAAGTGCCATTTAAGCCGATCATGCCGAACCAAATTTGCCGAAAGCGTGGTGAATATAGAATACTAATTTGGTAGATTAAGTTGACTGGAGCGCCAGTCGCGGCAAAACTGTGACGGTAACCGCTGAGAAGGAGGCACATGACATGCCCATTGGCTTCAATCTTTTTTCGTTTGATTTCTTCGAAGCATTTCGGCGCGGCCAGCAGGATGCGGCATCGTTCGATCCGGACCGCGACGCTCCGTCGAGCAGTCGTTCGGATGAAAATTCCGATGATGACGATGCCCGTCGCCGCGCCGCCGATCAGGCCTTCTGGGGCCTGGGCTATTTCCCCGTCCTGTGAGGTCGACCATGGCCTATGTCGGTTATCCGTCGAAGCGAGCGGTTTCAGCCAATTCACCAAAGCGCTGGGGCGTGGATGGGGTGGCAGGTAAAGTCGCGCTCGCAGCGTCGCTGCTTTTCGTAGCGATCGCCATCCTTGGCCTTTGATCGCATGCACCGCTCGGCACACGGCCGGCGAGATGGAAAATCAGAATGAGTAAACCTTCCCAGCCGTTGATCGTCGCGATCATCGGAGGCGGTTTTACCGGTGCAGCGGTCGCCGCACATTTGTTCGAAGGGGATTTCCCCGTGTCTGACGTCAAGGTCGTCGTGGCTGAACCACGTGACCAGATCGGCAGGGGGCTTGCCTATGGCGCCACCGATCCCGCCCATCGGATCAATGTGCCTGCTGGCAAGATGACATTGTTTCCAGATCGGTCGGAGGATTTCAGCCTCTATCTCGATGGCCCTGCCAATGGAGATCACGACCCCGGCCTGATCGCCGCTGACGGCCTTGCTTACCCCAAACGATCGGTTTTCGGGGATTATGTGCATGCGCGTCTGCGACCTCTGCTGGATGCGGCGCGCGTAGAGCACTGGCAATCGGCGATCGTGTCTCTCGTGCCGGAAGGTCGCCAATGGCGCCTCACAGGAACTGATGGGAAGACGCTGGTCGCCGACCTCGTTGTCCTTGCGGTCAGCCATCCGGCGCCGGCCCTGCCGAGAACACTTCTTCCCTTGAAGGATGATCCGAAGCTTATTGCGGACGGCACTGTTCCAAATGCGCTCGATGCGGTGTCGCCTGATGACCGCGTGTTGATTGTCGGTAATGGCCTGACCTCTGCCGATATGGTGGCCTCCCTACAGCGTCTGGGGCATCGCGGCGCAATAACATCCATTTCCCGGCGAGGTCTACGCTCGCGCGGACATGGTCCTGTCGGTCAGGAAGCGTTCGGCGATTTCGTTTCTAAGCCATCTGTTCGTGCCAGTGCGCTTCTGTCGCGCATCCGCAGAGCGATCCGCGAGGCTGAAGTCCAGGGACTTAGCTGGCACAGCGTGCTTGACGCTGTCCGGATCCAGGGGCAGCAGATCTGGCCGAGCCTGACACTTGCGGAGAAGCGGCGTATCGTCCGCCATGTAAGACCTTTCTGGGATGTGCATCGTTTTCGGATCGCACCGCAGGTGGAGGCTGTCATCGACGATGCGATTGCGTCCGGCCGCATGACAAGTCTGGCCGCCGCCCTCAAATCCGTCACCCGCAGCGGCGATGCATTCCAGGTGGTGCTGCAGCCCCGGCGCGGTGCGGCGCCGGTGTCCATCGAGGTTGATGCGATCATCGTCACCACGGGACCTGCGCATGGCGACGTTCTCGACAGCCAACCGCTTCTCCTGTCTCTGAAAAATGCCGACCTCTTGCAGCCTTGCCCCACAGGCCTGGGTATTGCCTGTGATGTTCATGCCCGTGCACTGTCCGCCGATCCGACCACTCCGGGCCTGCTCATCGCCGGGCCTCTCGCGCGGGGCACATTTGGGGAATTGATGGGGCTTCCGCAGGTGACTGAACACGCCGTGCTCGTGGCGCAGCAAATCAAGGATAGCCTTGCGCGCCATCGCGCCGGAGGGCCAATCCTGTCGCGGGCTTCCTGACGGGGGCTCGCTGTGCCCGGACCGAGAACCGATCTTTTTGGTCACGTCGGATAGTTAGAATAATATTCCTTATAAAAACTATAGATATTATTAAACTCGAGCCAGTTTGAGGGCGGGCGATCGCCCTTGTTTTACAGGAATGGAATCATGACAACTGCGAAGCCCCTGGACTTTCTCTGGTTCATCCCATCTTCCGGGGATGGTGCCTATCTCGGATCCGACGATCTCAGCCGTCCGGCCGATCCGGGATATTTTCGCGAGATTGCCAAGGCGGCCGATCGTCTGGGCTATTCCGGCGTCCTCATCCCGACGGGTGTCGCCTGCGAGGAGTCTTTCATTCTCGCCGCCGATCTTGCTGCCCATACCGAGCGGCTGAAATATCTCGTCGCCATTCGTCCTGGCACCGCGTCACCGGCCTATTATGCACGCCTCGCTTCGACCCTTGATCGGGTCTCGAACGGGCGCCTTCTGCTCAATATCGTCGTTGGCGGCAGCGCGCAGGAACTTGCCGGCGACGGCATCTTCCTGCCGCATGACGAGCGTTACGACCATGCGCAGGAATTCTTTGAAGTCTTCAACTCGCTGATCCAGACCGGCAAGGCCCACCTGGACGGCAAATACATCAAGGCGCACAACGCCCAGCTTGGCTTGCCGCCCGTGCAGCAGCCGCGACCGCCGCTCTATTTCGGTGGCTCGTCGGATGCGGCCATCGAATTCTCGGGTGGCATCACCGACAAATATCTGACCTGGGGTGAGCCGCCGGAGCAGGTTGCGGAGAAGATCGCCAAGGTTCGCAAGGCGGCCGGCCCGCATGGAAAGGACGTCACCTTCGGCATTCGCTTGCACTTCATCGTCCGGGAAACCGACGACGAAGCTTGGGAGGCCGCTGACCGCTTGATCTCGAAGCTCTCCGACGAGACAATTGCGGCTGCACAGGAAGTGTTTGCCAAGAGCTCGGACTCGGTCGGGCAGGCGCGCATGGTCGCTTTGCATCAGGGTCGCCGCGACAAGCTTGAAGTTTCGCCGAACCTCTGGGCCGGTATCGGTCTGGTTCGTTCTGGCGCCGGAACCGCGCTGGTCGGTTCGCCGAAGACAGTGGCCAAACGCCTGCGCGAATATCAGGACCTGGGCATCGATACCGTGATCGCGTCCGGCTATCCGCATCTGGAAGAGGCCTATCGTGTCTCCGAACTCCTGTTCCCGGAACTGGGTCTGCCTGGTCCGCATGACCAGCTTCGCTCGACATTCGGCGAGCGCAAGGTTTTCGGCGGTGGCGGTCATGGCGGCAACGTCAAGACGGCATCCGCCTCGTGACCTTGTCACCGATTTCTCAGCCAATGGCCTGGACACGTTACAATGACCTATAACACCGGACAGCTGGTGAACTTGAGAGCGGATCAAACGAGCGAACCGGCTGGTGATGTCGACCCGCAAGCTTTGAAGGCTGCGCTCCGGCAATTGGCCGGCGGCGTTTCCATCATTACGACGGGCTCCGGCAGCGACCGCACCGGCGCGACAGTGACGTCTGCAACGGCGCTGTCGGTTCATCCGCCACGAATGCTTGTCTCGCTCAACAAGACGTCGTCAACATGGCCGGTCCTGCAGAGGCACGGCAGCTTCGGCGTCAATATCGTCGGCGCGCGACACCAGCAACTGGCCAATCAGTTTGCCGGCGTGGGCGGGCTGAAGGGTGAAGAGCGCTACCAGGGCGCCTCGTGGATCAACCTCTTGTCCGGAGCGCCGATCCTCTCGGATGCCGTTGCCGGCATCGATTGTGAAGTCGAAGAGGCGATCGAGCGCCATAGTCACGTGATCATCATCGGACGTGTGGTGGCAATCCATGCGGGCGAGGGCGTTTCGCTCGCTTATGTGAATGGCGGCTATCACGCCCTCGATTGATTGCATGCCTCTTGATCGCCGGGCTCGTCCCGGCGGTTTGCTTTTTGTGGTTGGCTGCGCCACTACCCCCGTTCGCGCCTGATTGCAGATATATCGACGCGTTGCGCTTACCCCCTGCGGCGCAGACAGGGCGTGATCTTCCTCTGATGCGAAGACCTGCCGTCTCCATCCCTGCCTCTCCAAGGAACTTTGATGACCGAGACTTTCCTGCCCGTCGACGCCATGCAGATGCCGCGTTTCGCGGGCATCGCCACGTTCATGCGGCTGCGACATGTCGATCCAGCCGATCCGTTGATCGACGAGGTGGATATCGGCCTGCTCGGTATCCCCTGGGATGGCGGCACGACCAACCGGCCGGGTGCGCGGCATGGGCCACGACAGGTGCGCGATGCCTCGACCATGACCCGCCGTATTCACCCGATTTCCCGCGTTGCGCCGTTTTCGGCGCGCAATGTCGCAGATCTCGGCGACGTGCCGGTCAATCCGGCAGACATTGCGGATACGCTTGAGCTCATCTTCCATTTCCTCGAGGACCTGCGGGCGCGGTCCGTCAGGCCGCTCAGCGTCGGGGGCGACACCTGATCAGTTACGCGGTGTTGCGCTCTATCGGCCGGGAGCGACCAGTCGGTCTCATCCAGTTCGATGCGTATACTGATCTGTTCGATTCCTATTTCAACGGTCCAAATACACCCATGGAACGCCCTTTCGCCGCGCGATCGAGGAGGGCTATGTCGACCCGCGTCGCATGGTGCAGATCGGCATTCGCGGCGCGATGTTCAACGACGACGATATTGTTTGGGGCGAAAGCCAGGGCGTGCGCATCATCCGGATCGAAGAGGTCGCGCAGCGCGGCATTGACGACGTCATGGCCGAGGCACGGCAGATCGTCGGCACGGAGCCGACCTATGTAACCTTCGATATCGATTGCGTCGATCCGGCCTTTGCGCCGGGAACCGGGACCCCTGAGGTCGGCGGCTTTACCAGCCGCGAAGCGCAGCGGCTGGTTCGTCATCTGGACGGGCTGAACCTTGTTGGCGCGGATCTCGTCGAGGTCGCGCCGCCGTTCGATCCGACCGGCGCGACCGCTTGGCTTGGCGCATCGCTTCTGTTCGAACTGCTCTGCGCTCTCTCGCAATCTCCTTCGACGAAAAAGGGCTAAGGCGTTTCAGGCCTTGCCCTTCCACGGAACCAGCAAGCGTTCGACCAGCCGCACGGCAAAGCCGAAGCCGAAGGCACAGACCGAGATAATGGCAATGCCGACGAACACCACGTCGGTGGCCAGAAACTGCGCGGCCGACATGATCAGGAAGCCGATGCCGCGTGTCGAGGCAATCAGTTCCGCCGCAACCAGTGTGCCCCAGCCGATGCCGACGGCAATGCGCACGCCCGTGAGGATTTCCGGCAAGGCGCTCGGGACGACGATATGGGCGAAGAGCTGCCAGCGGTTGGCGCCGAGCGCCCGTGCCGCATTGGCGCGCTCCACCGAGACCGAGCGCACACCGGCCTGGGCCGAGAGGCAGATCGGGGCAAACATCGCGAGGAACAGAACGGCGACCTTCGATGTCTCGCCAATGCCGAGCCAGATGATCATCAGCGGCAGGTAGGAGAGCGGGGGCAGGGGCCAGTAGAACTCGATCGGTGTGTCGAGAATGCCCTTGGCCCAGCGGTTGAGCCCCATCAGCAGGCCGATCGGGATTGCGGTGAGAAGGGCAAGGGCTGCGGCAAGACCGATGCGGAAGAGGCTGGCCCCGATATGCTCACCAAGCGTCGCGCCGGCATAGCCGTTTTCGTAGATTACGCCGAACTGGTGCAGCACTTCGCCGGGACGCGGCAGGAAGAGGCTGGGTGCCAAGTGCAGTGCCGTCGCGCCCCACCAGATGAAGATCAGGACGAAGGCCGTGGCGATGCTGATTGCGGTGGTGCGTTTGCCGTCAAGCCCGAAGCCCGCCATGCGCACGGTCTTTGGCCGGGAAGGTGGCGCCCGTTCAATTTTGGTCGTGGTTTCCAGTTCGATGGCCGTCATGCCGCGATCTCCACTTTCTGATGGTCCTTGTGGAGGATCTCGCGGATCTCCTCACGGATTTCGCCAAACTCTGGGGCGAGGTTGATAGCGCGCACGTCGCCGGTTGCGATGAAACGGTTGACGAAGTCCAGTTCGTAGCGGGCAACGACCCGGCCGGGCCGCGGCGACATCACGACCACCTGGGTTCCGAGAAAAAGTGCCTCCTCGATCGAGTGGGTGATGAAGAAGATACGCTTGCGGGTGCGGTGCCAGACCTCGATCAGCAGCTCCTGCATCTTCTCGCGGGTCAGGCTGTCGAGCGCACCGAAAGGCTCGTCCATCAGCAGGATGTCGGGTTCGGTGGCCAGCGCCCTGGCAATGCCCACGCGCTGGCGCATGCCGCCGGAGAGCTCGTACGGAAAGCTTTTGGCGAAGTCCTTCAGACCAACGAGATCCAGAAGCTCCTCCGCCCGGTCCCGCCGTTCGGCGCGGCCGATGCCGGCGAACTTCAACCCCAGCGCCACGTTGTCGGCGACGTTCGACCAGGGGAGCAGCGTGTCCTTCTGGAAAACCACGCCGCGATCGGCACCCGGCCCCTTGATCTCGCGGCCATTCAGGCTGATCGACCCTTCCGACAGGGGCAGGAAACCGGCGATTGCGTTCAGCAGCGTGGACTTGCCACAGCCGGAAGCGCCGAGCGCCACGACGAAGTCGCCATCGGGAATGTCGAGGTTGACCCGGTCCAGCGCATGCACGGGCTTTTCACCCCGGCCTTCGAAATAGACAGTCGCGTTTTGAATTTTCAGCATTTTTTCTCCCCTCAAACGAGGATCACGCCGGCTTTTGGGAACCGGCGTGATCGAGCTTGTCATGCGTCTGTCGGTTACTGTGTGGCCTTCAGGGCGTCGGGCGTAACGAAGGCGGCATAGCTCGGCAGGACGTCGGAAATTTTGCCCTGGTCCTTCAGGAACTGCGATGTGTCCTTGAGGATCTTGGCCGCACCCGAATTCTCACCACCGCCGAGCCAGGCGTCCGACGCCTGGACGTCCGGGGTCAGCAGGTTGAGGTTGTTGAGTGCTGCTGCCTGCTGTTCCGGCGTGCCGCCGAGCAGGGTGGAGAGCGCCTTGGCATTCTCGCTTTCAGGACCCCAGGCTGCCTCGTTGCTGGCAAAGGAGGTGTAGTACTTGTTGATGACCGAGGAGAACTTGGTCAGGAAGTCGGGATTTTCATCAGCGAACGAGCCGGTCGCGACCCAGGCGGTGAAGGTCGGTGCGCCCTTTTCCGCGACTTCCTTGGCGGTGATCAGCGCCTTGCCGTTCTTCTTCAGTTCGGTCAGTGCCGGATCCCAGACGAAGCCGCCATCAATGTCGCCACGGTTGTAGGCGGCAACAATTTCGGGCTGCGGGATCGCTAGAACCTGAACGTCCTTTTCCGTCAGGCCGAGCGACTTGATCAGCTGGAGAAGCTGGTAGTGGTCGGTGGAAACAGGGGCGGCTGCGAGCTTCTTGCCCTTGAGGTCGTTGAGCGTTTCAATGCCGGAGCCGTTGCGGACCACCAGCGCTTCGTCGATGCCCGAGATCGAGGACAGGTAGAAGGCGCGGACATCGAGGCCGCGCGAGGTGGCGGAGGCGAAGGGGCTGGAGCCGACATAACCGACCTGAACGTCGCCAGAGGCGATGGCCGCGAAGATCTCGGCACCCGAGTTGAAGCGACGGAAGTCGATTTCATAGCCGGTAGCCGTGGCGAATTCGCCGTTTGCAATGGCAACCGAGGATGGCAGCGCGTCCGTCTGATACGCCACGACGACCTTCTTGTCGGCAGCCTGCACCACAAGCGCCGAGGCCGCCACGCCGATGGTTGCTGCAATGGCAGCGGCAAACAATGTCTTGATCGTCATCTCATAACCTTCTGGCAAAGCGCCATTTCTTTAGGGTTGCTCGGATGACGAAAGCATAGGTGACGGGGTGAGAATTGGCAGGAATGCCGATCTATAGAATTCTGTCGCATGACAAATTCTTCTAGAAATCCATAAAAACTATGGAAAAATGCCGTGGCGCTTTTTCCTCCTGTCCGTTAAGGTGGTGTCTCTGTCCTCAATCGGTGTTGGGCGGGACCGCGCAGATTGCGCTACGCCACACTGCATCGGACTTACACCTGTGACCGTGGGCGGCCTGTCTCATCATCGGTTCAATGATAGCTCTTGTTCCACGACGTGTTCGTTCACCAAGCAGAAAGCATAGCTTACCCCGATTCCGGTCTGCCGTGGTTTGCTATAGCAGAGGCATTGGTACGAACTCATCCAGAGGCACCTATTTTACAGGTCTCCGTGCAATCAGGTCCCCATAACCAACGAAACTTGAATCTGCTGCCACTTAAGTCGTTTCATCGAAAGCTCCTCCGAATAAGAGTCGACGAGCTTCTTGCGTTTATGCTCCGTGTCTCGACCAGGATCGGCGCATATGCACCTGCATCACGCCGCCTGCCTTCGCTCTTGCGCACGGAAAGTCCTGCCTTCTGACGTTTAACTTCGCGAAAGCGCGCCCGCTGAAGAACAGACTTGTCCATTGGCGTCAGCAATCCGTCCATTCCTGGATCAGCATCTCGCGAAAACGGATTGCGGCCGGCGATAGGCGGCCGCCACGGCGTTCGACGAGGCCGATCGTGCGGCTCACCAGGGGGCCTGTCAGCGGCACTGTGGCAATCACCGGGTGCTCCACCTGCGGTGTGGCGAGCTTCGGCATCACTGATATGCCAAGTCCGGCCTCCACCAGACCAAGAGAAGTCGAGAGATGGTTGACCTCATAGAACCAGTTGAGTTGCACCTGGGCGGTGGTCAGCGCCCGGTCCAGGACGGCGCGATTGCCGCTGGTCTTGCTGACGCCAATCAGCGGATGTCCGGCGAGATCTGCCCAGGTGAGCGATTTCGCGGTGGCGAGCGGGTGGTCGCGGCGGCATGCCAGGACGAACGGGTCTTCGATCAGTGGGGTGAAATTCAGATCTGCGCGGGCGGCACCAGTGATGTTGATGCCGAACTCGACCTCGCCGTTCGCCACCGCATCGAGCCCCTCGTTTGCTGACAGATCGAGAATGCGGAACCGAATTCCCGGGAATTTCTCGTTGAAAGACTGCACAACCCTGGGAAGAAAGTAAAACGCCGCTGTCGGGACTGATGCGATGGTCACCTGCGCGCGGTGACGTCCGCCAAGATCGCTGATCGAAAGGATGGAATCCTCGAATTCGTCCACAAGGCGGCGCACAAGGGGTAAAAGTTCGCGTCCGACCTGCGTCGGCGCGACATGCCGTGTCGTCCGCTCGATGAGCTGTGTACCCACCGCCTCTTCCAGCCCCTTGATGCGTCTTGAAAGCGCAGGTTGTGATAGATTGAGCTGTCGGGCGGCTTCGTTGAACGAGCCGAGGTCAAGCACGGCGAGAAATGCCTTGAGGTCAAGAAATTCGAAATTATTCCGCATAGTGGAATAATCGCGCAATTCTTTGCATTTCACAACTGATTTGTGACGTGACAACTCTCCTCTCGCGGTTGGCCAAGACCGGCCTGGAGGAAGATACGGAATGAACGATTTGATCAGGATACCCTGCGTAATGATGCGCGGGGGAACGTCGAAGGGCCCCTTTTTTCTGTCCCGCGATCTTCCGGTGGATGCGGTGGAACGCGATCGTCTTCTGCTGGAGATCATGGGCTCTGGCCACCCGTTGCAGATCGACGGGATCGGCGGCGGCAATCCTCTGAGCAGCAAGGTCGCGATCGTGGGTCCGCCGTCCCGTCCGGATGCCGACGTGGATTATCTGTTCGCGCAGGTGAAGGTCCTGGAAATGACCGTCGACACGGCGCCGAACTGCGGCAACATGCTCTCGGCCGTGGCTCCATTCGCGATCGAGGCGGGGCTCGTTTCGGCTGAAATGGGGGAGACCCTTATCCGGGTTCATAATGTCAACACAGGCAAGATCATCGATGCGCGGGTGCGCACGCCAGAGGGCAGGATGGTCTATCAGGGCGAAGCGCAGATCGACGGTGTTCCCGGTACTGCAGCGCCCGTTTACCTCGCTTTCCGCAATGCCATCGGCGCCAAGACGGGCAAGCTCTTGCCGACTGGCAACGCCGTAGACAGCGTGCTGGGTGTCGATGCGACCCTCGTAGACGGCGCGACGCCACTGGTGGTGCTGCGCGCCTCGGATTTTGGTCTTACCGGGTCCGAACCGGCCGCCGTTCTCGATCAAAACAGTGATTTCATGACGAGGCTCGAAAGTATCAGACGGGAAGCGGGCCGCATGATGGGCCTTGGCGATGTGAGCCAGTCCGTCCTGCCAAAGCCGCTCCTGATCGGCGCCCCGCGGGGTGAGGGCGACCTTGCCGTCCGCTACTTCACGCCTGCGAGCTGCCACACGGCACTCGCGACCACAGGCGCGGTCAGCCTCGGACTTGCCGCCACCATCCCGACGAGCCTCGTCGGGCAGCACTTTCCCAACATGACCTTGCCGATATCTCTGGCTTGGGAGCATCCGACTGGCCTTCTGCGCATCCGCATAGAGAAAGCCCAGGGAGACAACAGTCCAACGGTCTCTGTGATGAGAACCAGCCGACGGCTGTTTGAAGGTGCGGCGCTTGTCCGCAAACGCGATCCGATGGGGGTAGACCATCGCGTCGTTTCGAAGTGAATGCCATACTTGACTCGGGAGGAGATCAGAAATGCCTATCACAATCACACGCCGCCTCGTGCTTTCTCTGTGCAGCACGGCCCTTGCACTATCCGTAGCAGGACCCGGCCTGGCCCAGGACGCCTATCCATCCAAACCGATCACGCTGGTCGTATCCTATGCCGCCGGCGGCGGGACCGATGCAATCGCACGCGTCTTTGCCGCTCGCCTCGAAAAGGCGCTTGACGGCCGCGTCATCGTCGAGAACCGGCCAGGTGCGGCGGCCAATATCGGCACGGAGGTGACCGCCTCCGCCGACCCGGACGGCTATACGCTCCTCATCGGAAACCAGGGACCGATGGTGGTAAACCCCCACATCTTCAATCTGAAGGCAGATCCGGCAGAAGCGCTCGACCCGATCGCCATGATCGCTGATGCTTCTCTCGTCGTCGTCGTCGGTCCGCGTCTTCAGGTCAATTCGCTCGGCGAACTGATCGAAGCCGCAAAAACCAAGGAACTGGTATACGGTTCCGCCGGAAATGCGTCGGCCAGCCATCTCGGGGCCCTTTTGCTCGGCCAGACGGCCGGCATCAAGGTCAAGCATGTTCCCTATAAGGGAGCGGGCCCAGCCGTGAACGACCTCGTTGGCGGCCACATCGATTTCATGGTCACCACGATCCCCTCCGCCGTCGGCCTCATCGAAAGCGGCACGCTGAAGGCGCTTGCTGTGACCGGCGACAAGCGGTTCGAAACGCTGCCTGATGTTCCGACTGCGATCGAGGCCGGGCTTGCTGGCTATACAGCGTCCGCCTGGTATGGCCTTGTCGGTCCCAAGGGCATGCCGGCTGAGGTCAAGGCAAAGCTCGAAGCGGCAACCGCAGAGACGCTCGGCGATGCCGAGGTACTTGGCAAGCTGAAGAATGACGGCGCTGTCCCATCCAGCATGGGTGCTCAGGCCTTTGCCGATTTTATGGCCAAGGAGCGCACCCGTTGGGGTGAGGTGGTGAAGGCCGCCGGCATCAAGGTCGAATAACATGCAGGACATCTCGACACACACTGACCTGCCAGCCAAAAACGGCTGGCAGGGGCGGGAAAGGATTGCCGGGCTTGTCCTTCTGGCTCTCGGCGGCCTTGGCCTGTGGGGTGGGGCTGACCTGCCCTTCATGACCAGCGATGGCGTCGGATCAGGCCTTATGCCCCGTGTCCTCTCGCTCATGATCGTCGGGCTCGGAATTGTCCAGGTCGCTCTCAGCATCAAGGATCCTGGTCCGTCGACGGGTCACTGGGCAATACGGGAGACCATTCCCGTGGTCCTCGGCGTCATCCTGTTCGCCATCACGATCCGTGGTTATCACCTCGGTCCAGTCGCCATCCCGAGCCTCGGGATGGCGGTGGCCTGCCCGCTGGCGATCATCGCCTCTGGCCTTGCCGCCCGCGATTCCCGCCTTCCCGAGCTGCTCGTTTTCTCCGCCGTGCTGACGGCCTTCTGCATAGGGCTGTTCCGCTATGCGCTCGGCCTTTCGGTTCCCGTTGCGCCCTGGTTGCTAGGATACTGAGATGTTCGACGTTTTTACAAACCTGGGCCTCGGCCTTTCCGTCGCGCTGACGCTCAACAATGTGGCGCTGTGCTTCATCGGGTGTTTGATCGGTACTCTGGTCGGCGTGCTGCCCGGGGTTGGCCCGGTGGCAACGATCGCGATCCTTCTACCGGTGACCCTGTCACTCGATCCGACCGGCTCCCTCATCATGCTCGCCGGTATCTATTACGGTGCGCAATACGGTGGCTCAACGACTGCAATCCTGGTCAACATTCCCGGAGAAGCAACCGCTGTCGTGACCGCGATCGACGGTCACAAGATGGCGCAAAAGGGCCAGGCGGGCCTTGCACTTGGCCTCGCCGCCATCGGTTCCTTCATCGCCGGAACTATTGCCACCATTGTAATTGCCGCTCTCGGCGTCCCGATGACCCGAATGGGACTGCTCTTCGGTCCGGCGGAGTATTTCTCGCTGATGATCATGGGCCTCGTCTTTGCCGTCGTCTTGGCGCGCGGTTCACTGGTCAAGGCGATTGCGATGATCGTCGTCGGCATCCTGCTGTCGTGTGTCGGGGCAGATATGGAGACGGGGCGCGAGCGCCTGACCTTTGATCTCGGCATGCTGCACGACGGCATCGAATTTGTGGTCCTTGCCATGGGGATCTTCGGCTTCGGCGAGATCTTCAAGAACCTGGCAGATCCGGAAACGCGGGATGTCGTGAGGAACCAGATCGGTCGGCTCTGGCCGACACTCGGTGAACTGCGCGAAAATCTCGCCCCCATCATGCGCGGCACGGTCCTTGGCTCCGTGCTGGGCGTTTTGCCGGGCAACGGCGCAATTCTTGGCCCCTTTGCCAGTTATGCCGTCGAGAAGCGTCTTTCCAAGCGGCCGCAGGATTTCGGCCACGGGGCACCGGCCGCAGTCGCCGGTCCGGAAAGCGCCAACAATGCCGGCGCGCAGACCTCCTTCATACCGCTGCTCACCCTCGGCCTGCCGCCCAATGCGGTAATGGCGCTGATGGTCGGTGCGATGATGATCCAGGGCATCGTCCCGGGTCCGCAGGTGATCGAGCGCAATCCGGAACTCTTCTGGGGCCTGGTTGCCTCGATGTGGATCGGCAACCTGATGCTTGTCATCATCAACCTGCCACTGATTGGCCTCTGGGTGAAGCTGTTGCGTGTTCCCTATCGCCTGCTCTTCCCCGCCATCGTCTGCTTCTGCTGCATTGGCCTGTACTCGATCGCAAACGATGCTGCCCAGGTGATGATGGCCGCCTTCTTCGGCTTCATCGGCTATGCACTGTACAAGCTCGACTTTGAAGCCGCGCCGCTTGCACTTGGCTTCGTGCTCGGACGGTTGCTCGAAGAGAAGCTTCGCCAGTCGCTGATCATCTCGGATGGCAATCCGCTGGCCTTTGTCCAGTCGCCGCTTTCCGCCACCCTTCTGGCAGTCGGCATGATGGCCCTGATCGTTGCCGTTTCACCCTCCATGAGACGCGGCCGCGAGGATGTCTTCAAGGACGCATGACGTAAATGACCGCAGCGGGCCGAATGGTCCGCTGCGGTCTTCATCGACGTGGTGATGGTGCGACGACAAACGAACGGCTTCGCAACATCTTTACCGTCACAAAAGCAAGAACGAAAAACCATCCGCACCCTGTGCTGTCTGCGCCGGCTCTGATCTTGTCTGTCCTTTGGGGCGCCCCATCAGTCAGTCGTTTCTCAGTCTAGAGACGAGCATCAGGCGCTACCGGCTGTAGAGCAGGCATCGCGTCGTGCTGCACAAGTGGGCGGTTGCCCGCCAACCTTCTCAGCACGACGTAGAAAACCGGTGTCATGAAGATGCCGAAGAACGTCACCCCGATCATGCCGGAAAATACGGCCAGGCCCATGGCCGCACGCATCTCCGATCCGGCCCCCGTCGACAGAACGAGCGGAACCACGCCCATGATGAAGGCCATCGATGTCATCAGGATGGGGCGCAGGCGCAGACGACTTGCCTCAATGGCCGCCTGAACCGGGGTTCGTCCCTCGAATTCGAGTTCGCGGGCGAACTCCACGATCAGGATGGCATTTTTCGCCGAGAGCCCGACAAGGACGACAAGACCGATCTGGGTGAAGATGTTGTTGTCGCCGCCTGTCCACCAGACTCCGGCAAGAGCTGCCAACACGCCCATCGGGACAATCATGATGATCGCTATCGGCAGCGTCAGGCTCTCATACTGGGCAGCCAGCACGAGAAAGACGAGCAACAGCGCGAGCGGAAAGACCACGATGGTCGAATTGCCGGCCAGGATCTGCTGGTAGGTCAGGTCCGTCCATTCGTAAGCGATGCCAGTTGGCAGCGTTTCCGCCGCGATCCGGTCAATCGCGGCCTGGGCCTGGCCGGACGAGAAGCCGGGCGCTGGGCCGCCATTGATATCTGCGGCGAGAAAGCCATTGTAGCGCGTCGTGCGTTCTGGCCCGGTCGTCCCGTCCACCTTGAGTAAGGCGGAAAGCGGGATCATTTCCCCCGTCCGTGAACGAACCTGCAACTGGCCGATATCCTCCGGCTTGGCGCGGAAGGCAGAATCGGCCTGGACACGCACGCTGTAGGTCCGACCAAACGAGTTGAAGTCGTTCACATAGAGCGAGCCCAGATAGATCTGCAGCGTCTCGAAGACGTCAGTCACGCTGACGCCCAGTTGCTGTGCCCGAGATCTGTCGAGATCGGCATAGAGCTGCGGCACGTTCACCTGGAAGCTCGAAAAGAGCCCGGCGAGTTCCGGTGTCTGATAGGCCTTTCCGAGGAAGGCTTTTGTCGCTTCATCGAGTGCGGCATAACCAAGGCCTGCCCGATCTTCCAGTTGAAGCTTGAAGCCGCCTGTCGACCCCAACCCGTTGACCGGCGGTGGCGGAAACATCGCGATGAAGGCGTCCTGGATCCCGGCGAACTTCTGGTTCAGCTGCATGGCGATCGCGCCGCCGGACAGTTCCGGCGTGGTGCGCTCCTCGAAGTCGTCCAGTACGGCAAACACGATCCCGGAATTCGAACCGATGGTGAAGCCATTGATGGACAGTCCGGGGAAGGCGATGGCATGGGCAACGCCCGGCTGCTCCATGGCGATCGCGCTCATCCGCTTGATGACGGACTCGGTGCGGTCGAGCGTGGCACCGTCAGGCAGCTGTGCAAAGCCGATCAGATATTGTTTGTCCTGCGCCGGCACGAAGCCGCCGGGCACGGCATTGAATACCGCATATGTCGCGCCGACGAGCAGCAGATACACACCGACGACCAGCGACTTGCGCGAGACGAGCCCCCCGACGCTGCGGCCGTAACCGCGCGAGGCGGCGCCGAAGAATCGGTTGAAACCACGAAAGAACCAGCCGAACAGCCCGTCCATCACGCGTGTCAGCCAATCCTTCGGAGCGTCGTGCCCCTTGAGAAGAAGTGCAGCAAGTGCCGGCGACAAGGTCAGTGAATTGATCGCCGAAATCACGGTCGAGATTGCGATGGTCAGTGCAAACTGCCGGTAGAACTGGCCAGAAAGTCCGCTGATGAAGGCGAGTGGCACGAAGACCGCGACCAGGACCAGGGCAATGGCGATAATAGGGCCCGACACCTCGCGCATGGCCTGGTAGGTCGCCTCACGGGGACTGAGCCCCTTCTCGATGTTGCGCTCGACGTTTTCGACAACGACAATCGCGTCATCGACCACGATGCCGATTGCGAGCACCAGACCAAAGAGGGTGAGCGCATTGATGGAAAAGCCAAAGGCATACATCACTGCGAAGGTACCGATGATCGACACAGGCACGGCGAGCAGCGGGATGATCGAAGCGCGCCATGTCTGCAGGAAGACGATGACCACGAGTACGACCAGCGCGATGGCCTCAAGCAGGGTGTCTACAACCTTTTCGATCGACGCACGGACGAACTTGGTCGTGTCATAGACGATCTCGTATTTGACGCCTTCCGGCATGGCCAGCTGCAACTGGTCCATCGTGGCATGGACATTGTCAGCGATCTCGATTGCGTTGGATCCAGGCGCCTGTAGCACGGCCACAGCGACGGCCGGTTGACCATCGAGCAGCGAGCGGAGCGTGTAGTCCGCCGCCCCCATTTCGATACGGGCAACATCCCGGAGACGGGTGATTTCGCCCTGTGTCCCGGTCTTCACAATGATATTGCCGAATTCCTCAGGCGTCCGAAGCCGCCCCTGCGCATTGACGTTGAGCTGCAGGCTGACATCGCCAGGCGTCGGAGACGCACCGATAATCCCGGCGGCGGCCTGCACATTCTGTTCCCGGATGGCATTGGTGATGTCGCTGGCGGCAAGCCCATGTTGAGCCGCTTTCTGCGGATCGATCCACACCCGCATGGCATAGTCGCCGGCGCCAAACACCTGCACCTGACCCACGCCTTCGATGCGGGTCAGCCGGTCCTTGATGTTGAGCGTCGCGTAGTTTCGCAGATAGGTCACGTCATAGCGGTCGGTGGTCGAGACCAGGTTCACCACCATGATGAAGTCCGGCGAACTCTTGACGGTGGTCACCCCGATCGCCCGCACTTCCGCAGGCAGGCGTGGCTCGGCCTGGGATACGCGGTTTTGGACCAGTTGCTGTGCCTTGTCCGGATCCGTGCCAAGCTTAAAGGTCACGGTCAGCGTCAGAACGCCGTCAGACGTCGCCTGGCTGTTCATGTAGAGCATGTCCTCGACACCGTTGATCTGCTCCTCAAGCGGCGTCGCCACTGTTTCGGAGATGACCACCGGGTTCGCGCCGGGATAGACGGCACGCACGACGATCGAAGGCGGCACGACCTCCGGATATTCGGAGATCGGCAAGGCGCGCATGCCGATCAAGCCTGCGACGACGATCAGGATCGACAGCACACCGGCAAACACCGGGCGGTCGACGAAAAAGCGGGAAATATTCATGTCAGCACCCTCTCCGGGATGAAAAACAGGACAGACGGGCTCATCCGGCGGGCGGGTGCGCACCGAGACGGTTCTTGTGATGAAGGGGAGACGCGGTGTGCCGTGGCACGCCGCGTCGGGATCATTTATTTGGCGATGGCAACATCGTCTGTTTTCTGCGGATCGACCAACGCGCCGGGGGCGATGCGCTGCAGGCCATTGACGACCACGCGTTCGCCGGCTTCCAGACCGCTTTCGACGATGCGTCCACCCTCGGAGATGCTCCCGACCACGATGGGTCGATAGGCCACCTTGTTGTCATCGCCGACGACGAAGACGAATTTCTTGTCCTGGTCGGTGCCGATGGCGCGCTCGCTGACGAGGATCTTGTTCGCAGCACGAGGCTGCCCCAGACGCACACGAACGAATTGGCCAGGCATCAGCCGCCCCCCCGGATTGTCGAACACCGCGCGCACGGCAACCGTACCGCTGGCGAGTTCCACCTCGTTCGAGATCAGTTGAAGTGTGCCTTTGATCGGTGTGCCCTGATCGGTAAGCGTTCCCATTTCCACTGGTATCTGTTCGATCGGCGGCAGTGCATCTCCGGAGCTGGGCAATTCTGCCAGTGCCTTGGCAACCGTCTCTTCACTGACACTGAACGCAGCATAGATCGGATCGACTGATACCAGGGTCGTCAGCGCAGGGGATGTCGAACCGGCGGCGACGAGGTTGCCCACAGTCATCTCCACCTTGCCAACTCGACCGGAGACCGGTGCACGGACATTGGTGTAGTCCAGCTCAAGCTGAGCGGCCCGCAACGCAGCTTCGGCGGTCGTCACCGCAGCCTGGGCTTCCGCCAGCGCGTTGCTGCGCTGGTCAAACTCGCTCTTCGAGATGCTGTTGCCGGCCGACAGCTTCCGCCCTCGCTCGAATTCCGTCGACGCGAGCTGAAGTCTGGCCTGTGCCGACGCGCGTTGGCCCTGTGCTCGGGTCACGGCTGCCTTGAAGGGTTCCGCATCGATCGTGAACAGAAGATCGCCTGCCTTGACCAGTGCGCCCTCGCGAAAATGGACGCCCTTAATTGCACCCGCAACGCGAGAGCGGATCTGCACACGTTCGATCGCTTCCAGCCGGCCGGAAAACTCCTCCCAGGAGCGGATCTCGCGATTTTTCAGCACGGCGACTGTGACCGGAATCGCGGAAGGTGGGGCCGCCGCTGTATCCGTTTCGGCCGCTGCGATCGTGCCCGGCAGTTGATAAACGAGCGCTGCGACAGAAATGGACGCAGCAAGTCCCAGGCCGGTGCCCATCAGGGCCCAGCGCTTCCATGTCGATGTCATGGTTATACTCCTTGATGCCCGATCAAAGGGCTAGTGATGTGTTCCCAAAATCATTGAACGCGCAGGTCCCGGATGAAATCCGAGAAATAGCGGCAAATGCTGTCCTCGTAGGATGGTGCTTGGTCCACCGCCCCACCATAGATCGAAGGCCAACCTGTTCCGGCGGCAAGGAGATGGCTGCGAACCATCACGCCCGACCGCTGTAGGCAATCCGCATAGGCCAGCGCTTCGTCGGCGAGAGGATCGTCCTTCGCCGACACGATGAGTGCAGGAGCCATTCCCGACAGGCGCGAGCATAGCCGAGGCGCGGCATACGGGTGGCACACGCCGCCGCTCAGATAGTGGTTCCACCCCTCAGACCAGCGCTGCCGCATACCGATCCCATCGGCCATCTGAAAGGACGCTGTCCCCATAAAGGGATCCAGAAGCGGAGAGAACAGCACCTGTCCATCCAGTTCCTCGGCAAAGTGATCGCGTGCCTTCAGCGCGACGCCGGCCGCGACACTCCCTCCCGATTCCTCACCACCAACGAAGAGCTGCGATTTTCTGTCGCCAAGCCCTGCGCGCTTCTTGGCGAGGTAGGAGAAGATCGAAAATCCAACTTCGAGTGGATGGGGAAAGACACCGCCCAACGGCCCGTTGTAATCAGGGACGACAACAATGGCACCTGTTTGGGCAATGCATCTTGCAACGGGGCATTCCTGCAGACCCGACTGCCGAAATGCACCACCATGAAAGTAGAGAACGACGGGCGGCCCCTTGGCGTAATCTGCACCTTGGTAGACACGCGCCGAAACGGGGCCGATGGCCACCTTTTCGAGCACCATATCTTTTGTTTCGACCGTCATCTCGCCACCTGATTCTCCCGAACCATCGAGAGACACAGAAATCTCTATCATTGATCGACAGTTGATGAGAAGTATGACAATGTGAGCTTCACTGTCCAGAAATTCGAACAATAATCAAATTTTACCACGAGGTATCCATGGATCAGTTATCAGCCATGCGTGCATTCGTGAGAGTGGTGGAGACGGGCAGCTTCACGCGCGCCTCCACGGCCATGGGCACACCGAAGGCCACGGTCAGCAACCTCATTCAGAATCTCGAAGCACATCTTCAGACAAAACTGCTGAACAGGACCACACGCCGTGTGATGGTCACAACAGACGGCGCCCTCTACTACGAGAGAGCGGTTCAGATCGTTGCAGAAATCGACGAACTGGACGGCAGTCTTTCGCGTTCGCGCACCAACCCCGCCGGTCGTCTTCGTGTCGAGATGGCCGGCGCATTTGCGGATCTCCTTCTCATCCCGGCCCTGGCACAGTTTCACGCCCAGTACCCCGACATCCAGATCGATCTGGGCGTCGGGGACCGCACCGTGGACTACCTCGCGGAGAACGTCGACTGCGCCTTGCGGGCCGGGGTGCTTCGCGACCAGTCACTGATCGCCCGCAAAGTTGGCGAGATGGCCCTGATCGCTTGTGCGGCCCCTCGTTATCTTGAAGACTTCGGCATGCCCACTCATCCAAGGGAACTCGCCGACCGGCATCACTGCGTTAACTACTTCCTTGCAACGACCAACCGGACGATCCCATTCGATTTCATACGCGAGGGGGAGCGGATTGAGGTCAACACCCGCTACATCGTCTCGGTCAACGACGCCCGTACCTATCTCGCCGCAGCTTTGTCCGGACTCGGCGTTGCCCCACTTGCCCACTTCATGGCGATGGATGCTTTGAAACAGGGGCAGCTGGTTAGGGTCCTGCCTGAATGGCACATAGAACCGATACCCCTCTACATTGTCTATCCGCCGAACAGGCATCTCAGCAACAAGGTCCGGATCTTTGTCGATTGGATGGTTCAGCTTCTGGCAAGATCGCAACTGAAGCTCGACTGAGATGCTACCGCATGTCCGCTGGCGCCCTGATTTCCTGAGCAACATAAAGCGATAGCATGCAAAAATGGCCGGGAGAGGATTACCTCGGCCCGGCCACAGTTTAGCTGACTAAGTAGCTGTCAGCAAAGGCGCATGGCCTGTTGCCCAGGCGCAAGCAATGAACTCAATGGGCGGCAGACATGTCGCCGAGCACTTCCTTCGAAGCCACTGTCGAATCCGCGTTCAGCTTGTAGACCATGGGAACGCCGGTTGCGAGATTGACGCCGAGGATCTGCTCCTTGGTCAGCTTGTCCAGCACCATCACCAGCGACCGCAGCGAATTGCCGTGTGCGGCGACAAGCACCTTCTCGCCACGCAGCACGCGCGGCAGGATTTCGGTCAGGTAATAGGGCCACACGCGCGCGCCGGTGTCGCGCAGGCTTTCGCCACCCGGCGGCGGGATATCGTAGGAACGGCGCCAGATATGCACCTGTTCTTCGCCCCACTTGGCGCGGGCGTCATCCTTGTTGAGACCGGAGAGGTCACCATAGTCACGCTCGTTCAGCGCCTGGTCCTTGATCGTCTCAAGACCGGTCTGGCCGACGTTTTCCAGAATGATGTTGCAGGTTTTCTGCGCACGCGTGAGGACCGACGTGAAGGCCACGTCGAACTTCATGCCGTAGTCGGCCAGCGCCTTGCCGCCGGCATTGGCTTCCTGCACACCGAGCTCGGTGAGATCCGGATCACGCCAGCCGGTAAACAGGTTTTTCAGGTTCCAGTCGCTCTGGCCATGGCGCACGAGCACGAGGGTACCGGTCATCGACAATTCCTCTCTTGACGATCAGGGGGTGGAGTTGAGCCCGAGCACGTCGAGCATGGTGTAACGGCCGGGTTTCTTGTCGAACGCCCAGACGGCGGCCTTCAGGGCGCCGCGGGCAAACAGCGAACGGTCGCCGGCACTGTGAGAAAGTGTGATGATCTCACCTTCGCCCGCAAACAGCACGGAGTGTTCGCCGATCACGGAACCGCCACGCAGCGTTGCAAAACCGATCGAGCCCTCTTCGCGTGCACCGGTATGGCCGTCGCGTACCCGAACGGAGTGGCTGGTCAAATCGACGCCACGTCCCTCCGCTGCCGCCTGCCCCAGCAGGAGTGCCGTGCCGGAGGGTGCGTCGACCTTGTGCTTGTGGTGCATCTCCAGGACTTCGATGTCCCAGTCGGCGGCTTCGAGCGCTCGCGCAGCCTGCTTGATCAAGACAGACAAAAGGTTCACGCCGAGGCTCATATTGCCGGATTTCACCACACGTGCATGACGCGCCGCCGCATCGATCTTGTCTTCGTGCTCCGGCAGGCAACCCGTCGTTCCGATGACGTGCACGATCCGTGCCTGTGCTGCGAGTGCGGCAAATTCCACGGTTGAGGCCGGCGAGGTAAAGTCGATAACACCATCGGCATGCAGGAAAGCGGCAAGTGGATCGTCGGTGATGGCAACGCCCAGAGTGCCCGCCCCCGCAAGGTCGCCGGCATCCTTGCCCAGCGCTGCTGAACCCGCACGCTCGACGGCAGCATGAAGCACCACGCCCGGCGTCTGGCTGATCAGATTGATGAGTGTACGCCCCATGCGCCCGGCGGCACCGACGACGACGAGCTTGATTGGGGCATTCATGATCATAGGTCCTGCAAGGTGTCGCGACCGCTGGGAACGGCCTGGAGATTGTTCAGGCGAGCGTAAAGTCCGCTTGGCCGCTGTGCAAGGCTCTCATGTGTGCCTTCTTCGACCACTTGGCCGGCCTGCATCACAATGATCTTGTCGGCCTTGATAACGGTCGAAAGCCGATGCGCGATGACGATCACAGTGCGCCCGACCATGGCCGCTTCCAGCGCCTGCTGGACGGCAGCTTCCGATTCCGTATCGAGAGCCGAGGTTGCCTCGTCGAGAAGCAGAATCGGTGCATTCCGAACCAGGGCACGCGCGATCGACAGCCGCTGCCGCTGACCGCCGGAGAGCGTCAGCCCGTTCTCGCCAACCGGCGTGTCATAACCCATCGGTTGCGACAGGATGAAGTCGTGCGCGTTCGCAAGCCTTGCCGCATCCTCGATCTCGCTATCTGTCGCGTCCGGACGGCCGTAGCGGATATTGTCGCGGATCGTACCTTCGAAGAGGTAGGGCTGTTGTGAGACATAAGCCAAATGGTGGCGCAGCGAGGATTTGGTGACATCGGCAATGTTCTGCCCGTCGATCAGGATCTCGCCGTCGGCCGGATCGTAAAAGCGCGGGACGAGTGTGATGACGGTTGATTTGCCGGCCCCGGAAGGCCCGACAAGCGCCGTGGTCTTTCCACCTTCGGCAACGAAGCTGAGGTTGCGCAGAACCGGTCCGCTGCCGGTGTAGGCAAAGTTGACGTTGCGGAACTCGATCTTGGCCTCGCGAACAACCAGCTCGCCAGCACCTGCTTTGTCGCGCTGATGCGTCTGCATGTCGAGGATCTCGTAGATCATCTTGGCGTTGACTGCGGCGCGTTCCATCTGCACCTGCAGCTTGGCCAGTCGCTTAGCCGGCTCATAAGCCAGGAGGAGAGCGGTAATGAACGAGAAGAATGCGCCTGGCAGCACGCCGCCATAGATGGCCTGGAAGGCCGCATATGCCATGACGCCGGCAACGGAGAGGCCGGCCAGCGATTCCGTCAGCGGCCCATTGCGCTCGCTGAGGCGGGCGATCCGGTTTGAGCGTCGCTCGGCCGCATCGATTGTCGACTGGATCTTTTCCTCGAGCTGCGCCTCCATCGTGAAGGCCTTGACGATGGAAATACCCTGCACGGTCTCCTGCATGGCGCCAAGCACATGCGAGTTCAGGATAACAGCTTCGCGTGTGGCGCTGCGCAACCGCTTGGACAGATAGCGCAGTCCGAAGAGCAGGGGCGGCGCTACCGTGAACACGATAAGTGAAAGCACCACATCCTGGACGAACATCACCCCGATCAGCGACACCAGTGTCACCAGATCGCGGGCAAGGGATGTCACGGTCAGATTGAGCACGTCGCGAACGCCGTTGATGTTCTGGTTGATCTGGGCGGAAAGACGCGCAGAGCGGGCTTCATTGAAGTAGCCGACAGACAGTGTCATCAAATGCGCAAACAGGCGCCGCTGATAGCTCGCAACGATGTTGTTGCCGATTTTGGCGAGCGTGACGGCCTGGCCGTAACCGGCAAAGCCGCGAATGACGAAGGCGGCAAAGATGGAGCCGCAGATGCTCCAGATCAGGTCAGCACGACGGTTGGCAAAGGCCTCGTTGATGACCGATTCCATGATCCACGCCGTAAAGGCGGTTGTCATGGCCACGGTCAGAAGGCAGGCGATGGCAAAGGCATAGGCGCCCAAATGCTCACGGCCATTTTCTGCCACGACACGGCGCAAGACGGCAGTGATGCTGTCATTGTCCAGCGTTTCGTTGGAAGTGCCTGTCAAGAGAGGTGTCCTGTGCTGTTGCTCCGGGCAAAGCCCTTATAGGGCCGCCGCTCTATAGCCAGTTGCAGCACATTTGACCATAGTGCCCGCAGAGCAGCCTATCGGCGCCAGTGCCGGCCCTCGGTCGCCAGTCCGAAATCGGACGGAGCCCTCGCAAATGCCGCCAGCCCATGTAGGGCCGCCTGCGGATGTGTCACCACGAAGGTCGGGATTGCGTGCAGCAGGCCCTGATGTGGCGCCTTGTCCTCGAAGGCCGCACGAAATTCGCCGCTCTGAAGTGCGGGCAGGATTTTCGGCGAGATGCCCCCGGCAAGGAAGACTCCGCCCTTTGCCATGAAAATCAGGGCCAGATCGCCCGCAACGCGGCCCAGATAGGTGGCAAACAGGCTGAGTGCCTCGCCAGCCAGCGCATCAGCGCCGGATATTCCGGCCGCAGAGACTTCCGCCGGCTCTTCATAGCGCGGCGTGCGATTTCCCTCGGCCTTGCACAAGGCCCGATAGATGTTCATGAGCCCACGGCCCGAAAGCAGTTCTTCGGCCGAAATCCGCCCGAGCGCAACATTCGGATCATGGACCGGCGTCAGATGGGGCCAAATGGCGTAGTCGCGTTCCGTGCGAGGCCCGACATCGACATGTCCGCCTTCGCCTGGCACCGGAAACCAGGTGTCTCGTGCCCGCACCAGCCCCGCGACACCAAGCCCCGTTCCTGGCCCCAGCACGACGCGCGAGCCGAGAGGCGCCTCGCTCAGAGAGCCGAGCGGCTGCCGGTCGGCTTCACCTAGCGTCGCTGCCGCGAGCGCTTGTGCCTCGAAATCGTTCAGCAGCAGCACTTCGTCAAAACCCAGTTCCGCCATCAGTACCTTCGGCCTGACCACCCACGGGCAGTTGGTCAAAGGCACCTCGTCACCCTTGATCGGACCAGCCAGCGCGAGGATCAGCGACCGCGGCTTATGGCTTGTCTCGGCGAGCACGCAGGTCCGGATCGCCTCGTCGATCGTGGCGAAATCCTTGTTGACGACATTCGGAAAACCAATCGCGTCGCCGCTGTCATCGAGCAGGATCGAAAACCGGGCATTCGTGCCGCCGATGTCGCCGACCAGGATCGGAAAGGGAAGGGTGTCGTCGCGCTGTGTCTTGGCCATGGTCTGTCCGGTCTTGGCCCCCGCTGCTCAGGCAGCCAGGGTCTGCATCAGGATGTCGGCGGTCGCGAGATTGAGCGCCATCGGGATGTCGTAAACGGTCGCGAGCCGCATCAGTGCCTTCACATCCACATCATGCGGCATCGGAGTCAAGGGGTCGACGAGGAACACCAGCATGTCGACCTCGCCGGTGGCGATGAGGGCGCCGATCTGCTGGTCTCCACCGAGGGGACCGCTTTTCAGGCGGGTCACATTGAGGTCGGGCGCGGCCTCCTGGATGCGGCCGCCCGTGGTTCCGGTCGCCACGATCCGCCATTGCAGAAGCTTCGACCGATGGCGGCGGGCAAACTCCGCCATATCGTCTTTTTTCTGGTCGTGGGCGATCAGGGCGATGCAAGGGGTGCTGGTCATGACGGGATCGGCAGCTCTTTTAAATCGATTTGATACCCTCTACCGCAGTGGCCTTCGCTTGAAAAGCCACCCGGTAACTTGCAGTTCAGAGCCCGCTCGGACGTGCGGGCGGAACGGGAACCTCCGCCGGAAGCTCGAAAGGTGTCGCAATAGCCTGGGCAGGGGCGACAAAGGCCGATGCAGAGGTGGCCGGCATGGCGCCGCCCCTCGGCTGGTAGGTGGCCTCCAACTCGCTGCCGGGTCCCTTAGCATGCAGGATCGCGCTACAGGCCTTGGGCAGATCGTCAAGCTGCGTTGCCCGCGGTTTCGGTGCGGGCTTGGCGTTCGGATCCTTCTTCGGCGCTGCCCAGGGCTCCTTCGTGAACCACCACGCCAGCGACTGGTCGCAGCCATCGCCTGGCGCAACGGGCGCTTGCGGTTTGCAGCCCGATGCCCCTTCCGGGCAGCGTATGCGGATATGGAAATGCTCGTCGTGACCGTAAATGGGCCGGATCTTCCCGAGAACCGCACGATCGCCAGTCCATGTTTCGCAGAGCTTCTTCTTGATCGCGGGATTGACGAAGACCCGTTCCACCTGCGGATAGCTCGCGGCCTTCACAACCACCTGGGCATGCACATTCGTCCAGCGACGCTTGTCCACCGTCAGGAACTTGCTCTTGTCGAGCATTGAGGTGAACGGCATGTCCTCACGCTGGCTTGCCGTCAGCGGCTGCGCCGGTTTCGGCGTAAACCAGATATCGGCATCGAGCCCGACCTGGTGGGAGGCGTGGCCCGACAGCATCGGTCCGCCGCGCGGCTGCGAGATATCGCCAATCAGGATGCCGGATCCCCAGCCCAACTGGGCGGCATCCTGGGAAAACCGCTCCAAGAGCGCAATCATCTGCGGATGTCCCCAGCGCCTGTTTCGCGACAGCCGCATGGCCTGCCATGTGGGGCCATCTGTCGGAATGGCCACGGCCCCCGCAATACAGCCCTTGGCATAGGAGCCATAGGGGGAGGGCGCCGCCCGCGTCGGCAATGTTACCCCGCCGAACAATTCCTTGGCCGGCGTGTCCTGAGCCTGAACGACATCAACGGCGGAAGCGGATATGGCTCCCAGAAACATCAGGGCTGCGGCAAGCAAGCGGCCGGCTTTGGACGATGACATCAACGATATTTCCTAGCGGTTTGACGATCCGGCTGCCCGGATGAATCACGTGAGCGATGGTACCGTGAAACAGGATTCTGGTGAAACTGCGAACGCAGCCAATTTCAAATCCTCATTTTCAAATCCCCCGTTTCAAATCTATGTCACCATGCCTGTATTTCTGAGGCATTTGTCCTATTCTCCTGCCAACCAAATGAACGGGGAATTGGGCATGGCTTTGAAGTGGCGATTTCTGAACTGGCTGATGGTCGCGGGCATTGCGGTAAGCACAGCAAGTGCTGTCGCCCAAGAGCCGGCAGCTCCGTTCCGGCATGCCCTGTCAATTGTGGGTGGCATCAAGTATCCGCCCGGATTTGCCCGTTTCGACTACGTAAACCCTACGGCGCCCAAAGCCGGAGACATCAATCTCTCCGCATCCGGCACCTTCGACAGTTTCAACCCCGTTCTCGACAAAGGTGAACTTGCGGCCGGATTGTCCCCCCGATTGTCACTGGTGACCGAAACACTGTTGAAGCCATCCATGGATGAGGTGGATGCCGTCTATGGCCTGCTTGCCGAGGCGGTGTCTTACCCACCGGATTACGCCTCCGCTACGTTCCGTCTGCGGGCAGAAGCAAAATGGGCCGACGGCATGCCCGTGACCCCGGAAGACGTGATCTTCAGTTTCGAAAAGTTCAAGGACCTCAATCCGCTCTACACGACCTACTACGCGCATGTGCTGAAGGCAGAGAAGACCGGCGAGCGTGAGGTGACATTCACCTTCGACGAGAAAAACAATCGTGAACTGCCGATCATTGTCGGGGAATTGGATATCGTTCCCAAGCACTGGTGGACGGCCAATGGGCCAGACGGAAAACCACGCGACATTTCGCGAACCACGCTCGAGCCAATCATGGGGTCCGGGCCATACCGCATCGCCTCATTCACCCCGGGCTCCAAGGTTGTCTATGAATTGCGAGATGACTACTGGGGCAAAAACCTGAACGTCAACATTGGCTACAACAATTTCAGAACGCAGACCTATACCTACTTCGCGGATCTGGATGTCGAGTTCGAGGCTTTCCGCTCTGGAGCGATCGACTATTGGGCCGAAAACTCCGCGATGCGCTGGGCGCGGTCTTATGATTTTCCCGCCGTCACAGACGGCCGTGTGAAACGGCAGGTGCTTGACAACGAGTACAAGACATCAGGTGTGCTCGTCGGCTTCATCCCCAATATGCGCCGCGAGATGTTCAAGGATGCCCGCGTCCGCAAGGCACTGAATTATGCGTTCGATTTCGAAGAGCTGAACAGGACGATTTTCTTCGATCAATACAAACGGATAGACAGCTACTTCTACGGCTCGGAGCTGGCATCGCAGGGCGTGCCCGAGGGCAAGGAGCTCCACATATTGAAGTCGCTGGGCCCCGATGTCGCGCCGGAAGTTTTGACACGGCCATACACGAACCCCGTCGGAGGCGACGGCACCAAACTGCGCGAGAACCTCAGAGCTGCGCTCGCTCTTCTCAAGGAGGCCGGTTACGAACTGCGCGGCGGAAAGATGACCTTCGCTGCCACGGGAAAACCGCTGCAGTTCGAAATTCTGCTGAATGGGCCGACCATCGAGCGCGTCGCTCTCCCTTTCGCGGACAATCTCAAGAAGATCGGCATACAGGTCTCCGTCAGGACGGTGGATTCCGCCCAATATACCAATCGCGTCCGCAGCTTCGACTACGACATGATCTATCTTGGATGGGCGCAGAGCCTCAATCCTGGCAACGAACAGCGGGACTATTGGGGTTCGCGGTCGGTCAATCAGCAGGGGTCACGCAACTATGCCGGCATTTCCGACCCCGCAATCGACAAGCTGATCGACCAGATCATTTTTGCCAAGGATCGTGAGACCCTGATCCCCACGGTCAAGGCCCTGGATCGGCTGTTGCTGGCGGGCAGCTATACAGTGCCGAGCTATACCCTTCGTTCGTCGCGGATCGCCTATTGGGACAAGTTCGAGCATGCCGAATTGCCGACATATGGGATCGGCTTTCCATCCATCTGGTGGTCAAAGCAGGTGCAAAACTAATCGAGGGGACTTCTGTCGAGAAGCCGGTTATTTAGGAAACGATAGGCGAATCGCTTTGCAGGAGGGCCGACGGATTGGCTGACGGACAGGAACAGTGGTTTGAACGCGGCGATGCGTCCGCGATGGGCGTTCCATGACCGCATATATCTTCCGCCGGCTTCTGCTGATGATCCCGACAATCATCGGCATCATGGGCATCTCGTTTATCGTCATCCAGTTTGCGCCCGGCGGTCCGGTTGAGCAGGTCATTGCTCAGCTGAGCGGCCAGGGAGACAGCGCCGATGCGCGGCTGTCCGGTGGCGGAGACATGCTGAACCAGCAGGTCGGCACGGAGGAAGGCGGCTCGCGCTATCGTGGCGCCCAGGGTCTCGATCCGGAGCTGATCGCCAAGCTCGAGAAGCAGTTCGGTTTCGACAAACCGCCGCTTGAACGCTTCGTCGAGATGATGTGGAACTACATCCGCTTCGATTTCGGCGAGAGTTTTTTCCGCAACACCTCGGTGATCGATCTGATCATTGAGAAGATGCCGGTCTCCATCTCATTGGGCGTATGGGTTCTCCTGATCTCCTATGCCATCTCCATCCCCCTCGGCATCAAGAAGGCAGTGTCAGACGGCTCGCGCTTCGATATCTGGACCTCCGGTGTCATCGTCATCGGTTATGCCGTGCCGGGCTTCCTCTTCGGCATCCTTCTCATCGTTCTTTTCGCCGGCGGCTCTTTCTTCGACTGGTTTCCACTCCGGGGTCTCACATCAGACAATTTCGCGGAATTGTCATGGTGGCAGAAGATTTTGGACTACTTCTGGCACCTGACCCTTCCGCTGACCGCGCTCCTGCTGTCGGCCTTTGCCACCACGACACTGCTCACGAAGAATTCCTTCATCGACGAAATCAAGAAGCAATATGTCGTGACCGCCCGCGCCAAGGGCCTGGCCGAGCGCCAGGTTCTCTACGGCCACGTCTTCCGCAACGCCATGCTGATCGTGATCGCCGGTCTGCCGGGCGCGTTCATCTCCGCCTTCTTCACCGGGTCGCTCTTGATCGAGAACATCTTCTCGCTCGATGGTCTCGGCCGCCTGGGCTATCTCGCCGTCGTCAACCGTGATTACCCGATCGTGTTTGCAACGCTGTACATCTTCTCCTTGATGGGGCTTGTCGTCGGTCTGATTTCCGACCTGATCTACACTTGGATCGATCCGCGCATCGATTTCGACAGGAGGGATGTCTGATGTCCGCTGTCGAAACGACGGCCGTCGTTCCGCCGAAGAAGACCTGGCTCACGCCCACCAGCCGCCGTCGCCTCGAAAACTTCAAGGCGAACCGTCGCGGATACTGGTCCTTCTGGATCTTCATGGTCCTGTTCGTGCTCAGCATGTTCGCCGAGTTCATCGCCAATGACAGGCCGATCATCGCCTCCTACAAGGGCGAGATCCTCTTCCCCGTGGTCGTCGATTACCCGGAAGAAAAGTTTGGCGGCTTCCTTGCGGTAACCGACTATCGCTCTCCCTTCATCGCCGATGAGATCAACGCCAATGGCTGGATGATCTGGCCGCCGATCCGCTATTCTTATCGCACGGTCAATTCCGAGGTTCCGCACTCGGCCCCGACCGCGCCCTTCTGGTTGATGGACAAGGAAGAGCGCTGCGCCGCTTATCCGCTGAAGGCGGAGGATTCGAACTGCGTGCTCGGAAACATGAACTGGCTTGGCACCGATGACCAGGCCCGCGACGTCATGGCGCGCATGATCTACGGTTTCCGTATTTCGATCCTCTTTGGCCTCGCGCTTACGCTTGCTTCAGCCGCGATCGGGGTCACGGCCGGTGCCGTGCAGGGCTATTTCGGCGGCTGGACCGACCTCCTGATGCAGCGCTTCATAGAGATCTGGTCGTCCATGCCGGTGCTCTACATTTTGCTCATCATCGCGGCGATCCTGCCGCCCGGCTTCTTTGTCCTGCTGGGCATCATGTTGCTGTTCTCCTGGGTTGGCTTCGTCGGGATCGTTCGCGCCGAATTCCTCCGTGCCCGCAATTTTGAATACGTCAATGCCGCCCGTGCGCTTGGCGTCGGCAATGGCACGATCATGTTCCGCCATCTGCTGCCGAACGCCATGGTGGCCACCTTGACCTTCCTGCCCTTTATCCTCTCAGGCTCGATCACGACGCTCACCTCGCTCGATTTCCTCGGCTTCGGCATGCCGCCAGGTTCCCCTTCGCTCGGCGAACTGATCGCGCAAGGCAAACGCAACCTGCAGGCCCCCTGGCTCGGGCTGACGGCCTTCTTCACCATGTCGATCATGCTCTCGTTGCTGATCTTCGTCGGCGAAGCTGTTCGTGACGCGTTCGACCCGAGGAAGACATTCCGATGAACGATGAGATGAAGCCTCTCCTGTCCGTGCGCGATCTGTCCGTCGCTTTCCACCAGGGCGGTCGCGAGAGCCTGGCGGTCGATCGGGTCTCATTCGATATCAAACGCGGTGAGATCGTCGCGCTGGTTGGCGAATCTGGTTCCGGCAAGTCGGTGTCGGCAGCATCGATCTTGAAACTGCTGCCTTATCCCTCCGCCAGCCATCCCTCGGGCGAAATCCTGTTCGATGGCCGCGACCTGATGACGGCCAACGAAGCGGATCTGCGTGCGGTACGCGGCAACGACATCACCATGATCTTCCAGGAGCCGATGACCTCGCTCAACCCGCTGCATACGATTGAGAGGCAGGTCAGCGAAATTCTCGGTCTGCATCAGGGGCTGACAGGAGCAGTCGCCCGCGCCCGCGTACTGGAACTTCTGCATCAGGTCGGAATTCGTGAACCGGAAAAGCGCCTTTCTGCCTTTCCGCATGAGCTTTCGGGCGGTCAACGCCAGCGCGTGATGATTGCCATGGCGCTCGCCAATCGTCCCAAGCTCCTGATCGCCGACGAGCCGACGACGGCCCTCGACGTCACCGTCCAGGCCCAGATCCTGGAACTCCTCGGACGCCTCAAGTCCGAGCACGGCATGTCCATGCTCTTCATCACCCATGATCTCGGCATCGTCCGCAAATTTGCCGATCGCGTCTGTGTAATGACCAAGGGCAAGATCGTCGAGGCGGGTCCCGTCGAAGAGATCTTCGAGCGGCCGCAGCATGCCTATACGAAGAAGTTGCTCGCTTCCGAGCCGCGCGGCGAACCGCCAACGCTGGACGAGACAAAGCCCGTCGTCATGCAGGGCGAAGATATCCGGGTCTGGTTCCCAATCAAGGCCGGCTTCCTGCGTCGTACCGTCGACCATGTGAAGGCCGTTGATGGCGTCGATCTGACGCTCAGGGCCGGCCAGACGCTTGGTGTCGTCGGTGAATCCGGCTCCGGCAAGACCACGCTCGGTCTCGCCCTCTCGCGGCTGATCTCGTCGAAAGGCCGCATCAGCTTCATCGGCAAGGATATCCACGCCTTCTCCTATCGCGAGATGCGGCCTCTGCGCGATCGCTTGCAGATCGTTTTCCAGGATCCTTTTGGCTCCCTCAGTCCCCGCATGTCGGTGGGTGAAATCATCGCCGAGGGCCTCAAGGTTCACGAACGGCACCTGTCATCGGAGGAGCGTGACAGTCGCGTCGTTTGGGCGCTCGAAGAGGTCGGACTCGATCCCGCCACCCGCTGGCGCTATCCGCACGAATTCTCCGGTGGCCAGCGCCAGCGCATTGCGATCGCCCGCGCCATGGTGCTGAAGCCACGATTTGTGATGCTCGATGAGCCGACCTCCGCACTCGACATGACCGTTCAGGCCCAGGTCGTTGACCTCCTGCGTGACCTTCAGGCGAAGCATGATCTGGCCTATCTCTTCATCAGCCACGATCTGAAAGTGGTAAAAGCACTCGCCAACGAACTGATCGTCATGCGCGGCGGCAAGGTGGTCGAAAAGGGCCCTGCCGCAGAAGTCTTCGCCGCCCCCAAGGCCGATTACACGCGCGCCCTGATGGCCGCCGCCTTCAATCTGGAAGCCGTCGAGGCCGGCGGCATCCGTCAGTAACGGAAGACAGACATGACAGAGAAAAGCCCCATCATCATCGATCTCCGGTTTGACCGTGACAGCGTCCTGCGCGCTTTGCCTGAAGCATTTCCTGGTCGTCCCGTGATCGACATGGGTGATCCCGAAAATCGCAGCCGGGATTTGTCGCAGGCGGCCTATGCCGTAGTCTGGAAGCCCGATCCGGATCTGTTCAGGCGTGCGAGCGGTCTGAAGGCGATCTTTTCCGGTGGCGCCGGCGTTGACCACATTCTTTCAAACTATCAACTGCCGGATCTGCCGATTGTTCGGTTTGTCGATCGCAGCCTGACGGACCGCATGAGCGAATGGGTGGTTTGGCAATGCCTGTACCACCTCCGCAACGGATCGATCTATACGGAGCAGCAGCGCTCTCGCATCTGGCGCGAAATCGCCGAGCAGCCCGAGGCCCGCGATGTAACAGTGGGAATTATGGGTCTCGGCGTCCTCGGTGCCGATGCTGCGGCAAAACTGAAAGTCATGGGCTTCCAGGTCATCGGATGGTCCCGCAGCAAAAAGCATATTGCTGGCGTGGAGACATTCGACGCTTCCGGTCTGGAAGCGTTTCTCGCACAGACCGATATCCTCGTCGGCCTCTTGCCGCTGACGGAGGATACACGGGGAATCTATGACAGGGCTCTGTTTTCCAAGCTGTCGCGCACCGGGGTGCTGGGTGGCCCCATATTTCTCAACGCCGGGCGCGGCGGAAGCCAGAAGGAAGAGGAGCTTGCCGCCTGCCTCGCCGACGGCACACTGAAGGCGGCGTCGCTCGATGTCTTCGTGAAGGAGCCACTGGACCGCAACAGCCCGCTCTGGGCCATGCCCAATGTGCTGATGACGCCTCACGCGGCCGCTTCATCAGACGTTCGAGCTCTCTTTCGCCATGTCGAGGAACAGATAGGCAGGCTGGAACGCGGAGAGCCCCTGCAGTTCGTCGTTGACAGGACTTCTGGATACTGACGGGCCTGATCCGTCGGAACAATCGCTGCCTCCTTCCGTTTGCTAAAGAACGGGGCGCCTCGACGGCGCCCTGACCATTCAGCAGGGAGTGAGCCATGAGCAGCAGAACCGACCTTCCAGATGCCACGGACCGCCGGACCCGTGGTCTTAAACCCGAGCCCCTGACCCCCACCGAAGCGCGCCAGGGCTTCCGCGGCAAGCCGGTCCTGATCGTGCTTCTCGCAGGCCTCGTCTTGGCTATGCTCGTCTGGATCCCGGCTGAATGGTGGGGCAATTCGATTGCTCCGAACAATCCGGCAAACGAGCCGACGACTGAGACGGCGCCTGCGCCGAATGCTGGCGAGACAGGCTCGCAGAATATGCCGCAGTCAAATCCCACACCCGGCCAGTGATGGGATCCCATGACTGGACAACTCATTCTTGATTGCCGATAACATGCAGCAGAAGCGGTCGCACGTGGCGACCGCTGATCGCGGCCACGTGCCGCTGATCGGTAAGGCAGCGGCCAATGACCAAGACTGACATTGCAACCAGGGTTTACAATCACGCCTGGAAGCTTGATCCAATCATTCGCAGCCTGATCGATACGGACTTTTACAAGCTTCTGATGCTCCAGATGATCTGGAAGCTCTATCCCAACGTGCACGCCACTTTCACGCTCATCAATCGCACGACGTCCGTCCGACTCGCCGATGAAATTGACGAGCAGGAATTGCGAGACCAGCTCGACCATGTGCGGGCGCTGCGTCTGACCAAGAAGGAAATGATCTGGCTTGCCGGCAATACCTTCTACGGCCGGGCGCAGATCTTTGAACCCGAATTCCTGGCCTGGCTCGGCAATCTTCAACTCCCGGAATACGAGCTGACGAAACGTGATGGGCAGTACGAACTGACCTTCCATGGTCCATGGATGGAGACGACACTGTGGGAAATTCCGGCACTCGCAATCATCAATGAACTGCGTTCTCGCGCGGCTATGCGTTCGCTCGGCTACTTTACCCTCGATGTTCTCTATGCGCGCGCCAAGGCCAAGATGTGGTCCAAGGTCGAGCGATTGAAGGAACTGCCGGGCCTACGAATTTCCGATTTCGGCACCCGCCGGCGTCACAGCTTTCTGTGGCAGCGCTGGTGCGTCGAAGCGCTGAAGGAAGGCATTGGCCCCGCCTTCACGGGTACCAGCAACGTATTGCTCGCTATGGATTCTGATCTCGAAGCGGTTGGTACCAATGCCCATGAACTGCCGATGGTGGTCGCGGCCCTTGCCCGCAATAACGAAGAACTCGCCGCAGCACCGTATCGCGTCCTCAAGGACTGGAACCGCCTCTACGGCGGCAATCTTCTGATCGTTTTGCCCGACGCTTTCGGCACGACCGCATTTCTGCGGGACGCCCCGGAATGGGTGGCAGACTGGACCGGTTTCCGTCCGGATAGCGCTCCGCCAATTGAAGGTGGCGAAAAGATCATCGAGTGGTGGCAGAAGATGGGCCGCGATCCTCGCAAGAAATTGCTGATCTTCTCGGACGGACTCGACGTTGACGCGATCGTTGACACCTACCGCCACTTTGCGGGCCGCGTGCGCATGAGTTTCGGTTGGGGTACCAACCTCACCAATGACTTTGCAGGGTGCGCACCCGTCGAGATTGATGGCCTGAAGCCGATCTCGATCGTCTGCAAGGTCTCGGAAGCAAATGGCCGGCCGGCGGTGAAGCTGTCTGATAATCCGCGCAAGGCAACCGGCGAACCAGCGGAAGTCGAGCGCTATCTGCGTTTCTTCGGATCGCAGGACCGCATCGAACAGGCTGTTCTGGTCTAGGCGCCCTCCATCCTCCTTTAGGGCGCTTGCATCTATGGCCTGCGCCATGCTCTCTTGGGGACGGCGGGAGGGAGCCCGTCTGGCAAGGGAGGATTGACCATGGACATGCAAGGCTCAGAGCGGATCGAAGCGCCCGTCGACGCCGTATGGAAGGCGCTGAACGATCCCGACGTCCTGCGACAGGCAATTCCAGGCTGCGAGAGCCTTGAGAAGACCTCGGATACGACGATGGTGGCCAAGGTGGTCCTGAAGATCGGGCCGATCAAGGCGAAGTTCGAAGGGGCGGTGGAGCTGCAGAACCTCAATCCGCCGCAGTCCTATACCATTTCGGGGGAAGGTAAGGGCGGTCTTGCCGGTTTTGCCAAGGGAGGTGCCGATGTCTCGCTCGAAAGCGACGGCCCCTCCGCCACTGTCCTGACCTACGTCGTGAAAGCCGAGGTTGGCGGCAAGATTGCGCAACTCGGCAGCCGTCTGATTGAGTCCACGTCGAAGAAGCTGGCGGCGGAGTTCTTCTCCAATTTCAGCGCTGCAGTCGGCGCAGAGAATTCACAAGCCTCGGCATAATGCGTGCTGCAGGCATCGCGTGACAGTTTTGCGCAAGCATGTCACCTCACTCTGGTTCCAGCCGAAATGATTCGGCCAGAAGGGGACATGATGATGAACGAGGGACCGGATCAATATTTTGATCAGCAGGACATGGCCGTGAAGCTGATGCTCATCGAGAACAATTCCGACGAACTGACCGACATTCTGGTGGAAGCACTTCAGGATGCGCTCAAGCTGCTGGACGAGGAATTCTCCACCGTCCACTGATCTTTGTCGACCGGTTTATCAGAACCGGTCGGACACCTGGATGCCGGCTGGGCCGAGGATGACGGCTACGAGCACGGGCAGGAAGAACAGGATCATTGGCACAGTCAGCTTCGGCGGCAGTGCGGCGGCCTTTTTCTCAGCCTCGTTCATGCGCTCGTCGCGGCCTTCCTGGGCGAGTACACGCAGAGCCTGCGCGACCGGCGTGCCGTAACGGTCTGCCTGGATCAGGGCCTGCACGACATTCTTCACGCTGTCCAGCTGTGTTCGCGTACCGAGATTTTCCAGAGCCTGTCGGCGATCCGGCAGGAATGACAACTCGGCGGTCGTCAGCACCATTTCTTCAGCCAGTTCCGGCGATTGATCGCCGATTTCTTCCGACACACGGCGCATGGCCGCCTCGAGAGAAATCCCCGCTTCGACGCAGATGAGCATCAGGTCCAGTGCGTCCGGCCAGGCCCGGCGTATCGAGTGCTGGCGTTTCGAGATCCGGTTCGACACGTAGATATTCGGTAGGTAGAAGCCGACATAGCCACCGACAATGGTGGCGAAGAGCCGGATCGGCAAACCCTTGTCCGCAAGATTTCCGAGCACGAAGATCCAGAATGCCGTGAGGAGCAGCGTTGCGAAGGGCAATAGGAACCGGGCAACGAGAAAGATGTTCAAGGCATTCTGTGAGCGCAGGCCGGCGGCTTTCAGCTTGTCGACTGTCTTGTCGTCGACCAGTGCCTTTCGCAGGTTGAAGCGCTCTACGATCTGGCGAACGGACTGGTTGTTGTTGGCTCGAAGGCTCGTTCGGCTCTGAGCGGCCTCGGAGTTCATTTTGGCGCGCTCGCGTGCCCGGATCAGATCGCGTTCGGTTGATACGGCGCGCATGCGCTTGTTCAGGTCACCCTTCTCGAAATAGGGCATGACCAGCGTGTAGAAGGTGCCGAATACGGCGAGCGCCACCAGCAGCGCCACGATCAGCGCGGGATTGACGAATTGGGCAGCCCAGTCTTCGGTCATACCGTTCCGTCCCTAAATGTCGAAGTTGATCATGTTGCGCATCACCACGAGGCCGATGCTCATCCAGACTGCCGAGCAGCCGAGGATCAGATGTCCTCGGGTGTCGGTGAAGAGGATCATGATGTATTGTGGTGATGTGAGATAAACCAGAAAGGCGACGATGAAGGGCAATGCGCCGATGATCGCCGCAGAGGCCTTTGCCTCCATGGACAGCGCCTGCACCTTGGCCTTCATCTTCTTGCGATCACGCAACACGCGAGACAGATTGGACAGGGCCTCCGAAAGGTTGCCGCCGGCTTGGCCTTGGATCGCGATGACGATCGCGAAGAAGCTGATTTCGGACAAAGGCATGGTCATGTGCATGCGAGCGATCGAATCGGGCACGCTCAACCCGAGCTGCTGAGATTCGACGACGCGCCGGAACTCGGTCTTGACCGGTTCCTGTCCATCCGAAGCAATCATGCGAATTGCATCATTGAGGGGAAGACCCGATCGGATGGATCGGACCATTACGTCGAGCGAGTTTGGAAACTCCTCCAGAAACTGCTTCTGGCGACGTTTGACCAGGAAATTGATGATCCATCTGGGCAGGCCCAGCGCCGAGACGAAGGTCAGGCCGAGCATGACGAGAGGTGGCATGCCCGCAATCAGGGTCATCAAAAGTACCACGACGCCGAGCGCTGCACTGAACATGTAGAACTGGACCGGAGTGATCGACAGTCCAGTCTGGGCAATCCGCGATTTCAGGCTCGTCTCGTTTGCCTTCTTCGATTTCTCCTGCTGCTTCTTTTCGAGCTCCTTGAGCGAATCCTGGACCGACTTTCGGCGCTTCGAGATTTCCTGGACCCGGTCTCTGGCGGCCTTGATCTGGCCCATGTCGGTCTCGGCTGATTTGACCCGATTGATCCGGTTTGCCGTCTTCTTTTCGGTCTCCATGCGGTTGTAGAGGAGACCATAGGCGACCGCTGCCGTGGAAACCGCGACCAGCAGAACAATGCCGAGTATGGTCGCGTTCATTGGCTCAGATCCCCTTCGACTTCTGTTCCATGGTGTCAAGAGCGGCAGCCAGACGACGATCCTCGTTGTAGTAACGGGCGCGGTCCCAGAAATGTGGCTTGCCGATACCGGTCGACATGTGGCGGCCGATAATCTTGCCGTTGGCGTCTTCGCCGTCCATTTCGTAACGCATCAGATCCTGCGTGATGATCACGTCACCTTCCATCCCGATCACCTCGGTGATGTGGGTGATGCGGCGCGAACCATCGCGCAGGCGGGCGGCCTGGATGATGACGTCGATCGAGCCGGAGATGATTTCACGCACGGTCTTGGCCGGAAGCGAGAAGCCGCCCATGGCGATCATGGATTCCATACGGCTCAGGCATTCACGTGGCGTATTGGCGTGGATCGTGCCCATGGATCCGTCGTGACCGGTGTTCATCGCCTGGAGAAGGTCGAAAACCTCCGGTCCACGCACTTCACCAACGATGATACGTTCGGGTCGCATACGCAGGCAGTTCTTGACGAGATCGCGCATCGTGATCTCGCCTTCACCTTCGATGTTCGGCGGGCGTGTTTCCAGACGCACCACATGCGGCTGCTGCAGCTGCAGTTCGGCCGTATCTTCGCAGGTGATGATGCGCTCGTCGCTGTCGATGAATCCTGTCAGGCAGTTGAGGAGCGTCGTCTTGCCCGAACCGGTACCGCCGGAGATGACGACGTTGCAGCGGACGCGGCCGATGATCTGCAGGACTTCCGCGCCCTCTGGCGTAATCGCACCGAACTTGACGAGCTGCGCGAGGTTCAGCTTGTCCTTCTTGAACTTACGGATGGTGAGCGCCGGCCCGTCGATCGCCAACGGCGGTGCGATGACGTTGACACGCGAGCCGTCGGGCAGGCGGGCGTCGCAAATCGGGCTCGATTCATCGACGCGCCGACCGACCTGGCTGACGATGCGCTGGCAGATCGATAGAAGCTGGGAATTGTCGCGAAACCGGATTTCCGACTCGATCGTCTTGCCGCCGACTTCGATGAAGGTCTGGCCGGCACCGTTGACCATGATGTCGGCGATGTCGTCGCGCGCCAGCAACGGTTCGAGCGGGCCATAGCCGAGAACGTCGTTGCAGATATCATCGAGCAGCTCTTCCTGCTCGGAGATCGACATCGCGAAGTTCTTGATCGTGATGATGTCGTTGACGATGTCGCGAATTTCTTCGCGCGCACTTTCGCCGTCGAGCTTTGCCAGCTGCGACAGGTCGATGGTATCGATGAGCGCGGAGAAGACCTTGCTCTTCGTGTCGTAATAATCGTCGGTCCGGGGCGCCTTCTTGCGGGCAGCACCCGGCATCGACGGGGGTGTCACCTGCAAACGGGTGCTGGCCTCGGGGCTACCGGGTTCGATCAGGCTCGTGTTTGAGCGCGCCGCAGGCGCGGCAGCCGCAGGCGCCGGTATCGTACCGGTAACCGAGCCTCCCTTGCCGAAACCGTCGTTTCCGCGTTTGCCAAACATGAGCGCTACCTATTCCTGTCCGAGGTCTATTTCTTCCGCAGCTTTTCAAGCAGCGATCCGAGGCCGGGCCGCTTCGGCTTCTTGATCGCAGCTCGTCCCGTGACGAGATGTGCAAGCTGGCTGAATGTCTCCGCAGTTGGCGATTTGGAATCCATTTCCGGGATCATGCGGCCGCTGTTTGCGGCACCGCCGAACAGCTGTGCATCAAAGGGGATGATGGCCACCGGTTGGAGCTCAAGCGGTTCGAAGAAGTCCTGCGGAGAGATCTCTGGACGCTTGGGCATTCCGACCTGATTCAGCACCAGATGCGGCGGCTTGTCGTTCGGACGAAGCTTTTTCAGCGCATCCAGCATGTTCTTCATGTTGCGAAGATTGGCGAGGTCGGGCGCGCAGGTAATGACGACTTCATCGACATCCGCAAGCACGGCCCGGGTCCAGTCGGCCCAGGTATGCGGGAGGTCGAGAACGCTGATCGGCGCGCTGCGCTGAAGGAGGTCGAGGATCGGCTGGAAGGCGCCGCGCTCGTAGTCGTAGCCTCGGTCCAGTAGCGATGGTGCCGCCAGGAGCGAAAGGTTTTGTCCGCAATTGGTCAACAGGCGGTCGAGGAAGACTTCGTCCAGCCGCTCTGGCGAAAACACGGCTTCCGCCATGCCCTGGGCCGGATCCTGATCGAAGTCGATATTCGCCGTACCAAAGGGGAGGTCGAGGTCTGCCAGAACGGTTTCCGTTGAGAACAGGGAGGCAATGTCGAATGCGCAGTTGTGAGCGATCGTCGAAGAGCCGACGCCGCCTTTGGCTCCGATGAACGCGATGGTGCGGCCAAGCGGTTCTGCTTCTGGATCGACGAAGATCGAGGAAATGGCGCCCATGATATCCGCCATGGAGAACGGAGAGACGATATATTCCGAGATGCCGCTCCGGATGAGTTCGCGGTAGAGCGAGATATCGTTATGCCGGCCGATCACGATGACGCGGGAACTCGGGTCGCAGACTTCGGCAAGTGGTGCCAGTTCAGCCATCAATTCGCGCGGGCCTGACTCGGTTTCGAGAATGATCAGGTTCGGCGTCGGCGTTGAGGCGAACATGACCGCTGCTGCGGCGATGTTGCCGCGGGTGACCCGCAGGCTCACGCGTGCCATGCGGCGGTCGCCCGCGCATTGCTGCATCACCTCATGCACGCCCTCCGTGATGCAGAAGGCGTGAACGGATATGCGGGGCAGGGGACGAAGGGCCTCGACGTCGCCCGCGATAGATCGCTCGGCAGTGGCGTGGCCTCCGCTGGCGGTATCCTCGAATTCGTAGTCGATCGCGTTCATTCTGCTTTCCTGTCCTTCAGGGACGCGTTGCCGCTCACTTGGTCGACGTGTCGCTGCCTTGACGATAGAGACCGATTACCGTGGACCGGCGAGTCGCATCGATCGGGGCCATGGCGCGAGGTGTCATCAGATCCATCGGATTGGCGATTTGCGCCGCGAGATTGCTTTGCGTGGCGCAGCCGAAGTTGTGATAATTCTTGTTGGCCATGGTGTTGTTGGTCAGGTCTTCCGGCCATTCGCCGCAGGGATTTGTCATCGCGGTCATGGCCACGTAGCTCAGGCGAATGGGTGCGACGTCACCGCCGGCCTGCGCCTGGTAGCTTGTCTCGATGATTTTGCTCGATGCAACGCCACGCGTGGTCAACACGTCGCGGATCTGCTTACGAAGCACCGACGCTGCACCCGCGTTGGGAGAGCCTTGCGGCAGCATGATCTGGATCGTGCCAGAGGACGTTGACAGATACTCGTTGGCGAAGCCGCCGATCGAATCGCGAAGGCCATTGGTCAGCTTTCGGTCGCCGCTGGCAACCGGCACGTCGAGCGAATGCTCGACTTCGCTGAGCATGATGGGGTGCCGGGTCCGATAGTCGTCTGGAATGGCGGACGTCGACATTCCGTCCTTGTTGAGGTTGCCACATCCGGCAAGCACGAAGGGCGTGGCGAGGATCACGGCCGTCAGAGCAAGTCGCGGCAAGGTGCTGGTGAAGGCTGCCATGGTTTCCTGGCTTTCCCTGGATTGGAGCGTCGGAGTCTTCATGTGTCTCGTTGAACCTCGCTCACTTGTAGATGAAGCCGACCGCACCATGATACTGGCCGGCAGGAGCATTGCTTTCACGGCGGCCGTAGACCTTGTTCACCTTGTTCAGGAAGAAGGTTGCGCCATCCCCCTCGGGGTTGAAGTTGTCGTCGGGTCGCGACAGGGCGCTGCGGGCAACCGGGCGCACCAGATAGGGTGTCGCAATGATGACGAGTTCGGTCTCGTTGCGCTGGAAATCCTTGCTGCGGAAGAGTGCGCCAAGGATCGGCACCTTCGAGATACCTGGCAAGCCGCTCATCGCCTGTCGAATATTGTCCTGTACCAGGCCCGCAATCACGATGGAGCCGCCGGAGGGCAATTCCACGGTGGTCGACGCCTCGCGCTTGCGGATCGACATATAGGTGGAGCCGGGAATGCTCGGAGCCGTGTTCCCGGTCACCACATTCCCTTCCCAGGTCGGCTCTGAAACATTGGTCTCGATCTTGAGGCTGATGCGGCCGGGAGCGAGAACCACGGGGCGGAAGTTGAGTGCAATCCCGTAATCGACAGTGTCGGTCGTGCGGCTCAACGTCGCCTGACCTTTGTCGTCGACATTGATTTCCTGAGCGGCCGCCAGACGATATTCGCCGCCGACATAGAATTTCGCCGGTTCGCCGGAGATCGCGGTCAGACTGGGCTCGGCAAGGGTGCGCATGACACCAGCCTGTTCCATTGCGTTCACATAGGCACTGATGCCGACATTGCCGATCGTGCTGGATATCTTGGCGGTGCCCGTCGGGTCGATCGCGTTGCCGAGGTTCGATGGATTGGCATAGCTGATGCCATTTGCTCCATCCGAAATGCTGCCGGAGAATCCAAGCTGCTTGAGCACCTGGCGGCTGACTTCGGCGACCGTGACCTTCAGCGTTACCTGATCCTCACCCTCGATCTGCAGCAGGTTGACGATCTGTGACTGCTGGCGCTCTTCTGCATAGATGGCGACGTCGCCACCTTCCTGGCTGCTGGAAGCAGTCGTGTTGCGCGTCGTGGCTTCACCACCCTGAAGGAAAGCCTTGGCGAGGCTCTGTGCCCGAGCTGCGTCCTGCGGCGTGCGAACGCTACCGGTCAACACGATGTTGTCGGATACGATCTCGACCTTGATGTCGGATTCCGGGATGAAGCGGCGCAGATTGGCCTCAAGGCCCGCAATGTCACGTTCGATTTCGATATCGAGGCTGACGATTTCCTGGCCGTTGTCGCCAAAGATGAAGATATTGGTCTGTCCGACGGTCTTGCCGAACAGATAGATGCGCCGGGACGAACGGGTGACTGCGTCCGCCATGCTGGGATCCGCCACCAGGATATCATGCGCGTCGGCTGGCAGATCAACCACGAGAGCCTTGTTCAGACCCAATTTGACGGTGCGGCGTGTACCGGGGCCGGCATCGGTGATCCGCAGAACGCTTTGCTGAGCCGCATTGACGGTGCCTATGCCTAGGATCTGGGAGCCGAGAGGCGATGGAATGCCGGAAACGGTCATGGCCAGGGCCAATCCCCCGGTCAAGGAAACACGAAGTTTGTTGGTCGAGATTTTCACGATGTGTCCCCCACTCACTTCATGGAATCGGCGGCAGGGGCGGAAGATTTCACCACCTCGCCGGACTTGATGACCTGAATCGTCGGTTGGCCGTCACCGCCACTCAGCAGATAGTCGGCAGCGCTCGTATCTTCTTCCTGCGCGTCGGCGACCGAGCGCAGGGCGAGCGACAGACGATCGGCCATCTGCTGTGCAACCGCCATCACCTTTGTCTGGTCCGGGGTCAGTTCGAGCGTTGCGGTCGTGCCGATAACCGACTTGGAGCCATCGGGCGCTTCTTCGATCTGTTGGTCGACGGCGAGCACGCGTACGTTCGACAGGACGGTTTCGGTCAGGAAGTTGTTTTCGTCGCCCTTGCGGACCATGATCACATCGACCCGGTCGTTGGGCAGGATGAAGCCGCCGGCGCCCGTGGCAACCGAAATCTCGGTCGAAACGGCCCGTTTGCCGGAAGGCAGAAGAGCGGAGAGGATTCGCGATGACGAGTCGGCAATTTTTTCCCGCCGCAACGGTTCGCCTTCGAACAGCGGAAGGCGCACCACGGCACCTTGCAGTTCGGTCATCGCATCGGCGCGGGTTGACGAGGTGATGAAACCATCAACGACGCTGTCGGCGGGCCAAGGCATCCAACGCATGGCGCTTTCGTCAAGACGGGCGCCGACGGGGAGATTTTTCGCGGAAACGAGAACGTCAACAGTGGGCTGTTTCTCCACCGCGGCATTGTCCTGAACGATCACGGTTTGGTTGCCGCTCAGCCGCATGGCGAGGAGACCGGCCATACCGGCGGCCACGACGGCGACAGCGAGTATGATGAGACGGGCGGGTTTCATGATCGATCCTCGGGCGACGCAATAGGTTCTGCGCCAGAGAATGATCAGGAATTGGTGTACTTATGGTTAATGAGCTGCTTACTTTTGTGGTTAACGCAGAGTTTCTGCTGGCGTCAGCGGATACTCGCGATAGCTGCAACCATTAACGGGGAATCGGGGTAGGCCATCAGCCCGGCGGCTCCAATGGCGATTCCGTAGGGAACCTTCTTCTCGTGCATGAGTGTCTGAGGCAACCTAACACCCAGCGTAGCTAACTTATCCCAATTCGAACGCATCAGTACGATTGCTAACGTCACGAGACCACCGAGATAGCCAGTGAATGCTAAGAATTCGAACAAGGATATGTTGAACCCAAACCAGAGCGAAGCAGCGGTCAATAGCTTTGCATCCCCTCCGCCCATGACATTCAATGCGAACAATGCGAAGCAAACACAGAACACAACAACAGATGCGAGCAAGTGCAAGCCGAACTCGGTCAATGTCAGTCCGCAGAACGGCGCAACAAGCAAAAACGACCCGAGCAGCACGGCCGACACGCGGTTGGGTATCGTCATCTCCAAGAAGTCAGTCAGCGCCGCAATAGCCAAGCAGAGGGGCGGGACGACGAAGATAATTGCAGTAATCAACCTGAAATCTCCTGTGTCCAAACAAACTAGCCGGCAAGCCTTGCGAAATCGGAAACACGCCTGTCTCTTCGTACTGTGGAACACGAAAGCCGCCCGGAGGCGGCTTTCTTAGGCAGGTGAAAGAACGATTAGTTCTTGGAATTTGCGGTGGTCATCTTGGTCGACAGCGACTGGAACTGCGTGTTCAGAGCGTTGCCGAGGGTCGTCGCGCCGGTGATCAGGGCGACAGAAATCAGGGCGGCGATGAGGCCGTATTCGATGGCAGTTGCGCCGGACTCGTCCTTGACGAAACGTGCGAAAAGCTTGGTCATGTTATTCTCCTACTCCGCGAGGTTGATCAGCACTGCCGGCAACTGTTTCCGTTGCTCGGATGCCCTCAACCTAAATCGACCCCCTTGCCATCGACTTAAGAAAGACGGTTACCATCTCGTGAACGGGGCTTTGCAAGAAGTTTGGTAAACAAAGGTCTCGCGCTTTCAGTTGAATGCGTTCGATGACGGCTCGTTGGGGCGCGAATAGGGGCATCTGCGTGATCGCGATCAAGTTTTCCGCCTCGGTTCCGGGTATCTGGATGTCGGATTGGGTGGTTAAGTGCCAGCTCGAGAGGCCGCGAACACGGTCATCTGTATCAAATTGGACCGCACGTTCTGGGCCCCGCCGAAGTGTCGCAAGAATTGCAGACCAAATAAGAGAGCTGGAGCAGGTTTTGCGGCTTAACGCTTCATTCACCAAGGCATTCCATACTCCGCGCTCAAGCCCTCTCACGCGCGGAACATAACGCATGTCCAAGTTCGACCGTCGTTTCACTGCCCTTGCTGCCTTGCTGGCCCTGCTCGTGGCAATGGTCGTGTCCGTGCCGGCTGCTGCGGCCGATGATATTCTTCGTGTCTATATGAACAGTGCGCGAATCCTGAAGCTTGACCGCCCTGTCAGCAAGGTGATTGTCGGCAACTCCGAAGTCGCGGATGCGACGGTGGCAGATTCGAAGACGATAGTGCTGACCGGCCGCGCTTATGGCACGACGAACCTCGTTCTGCTTGATGCGGATGGCAACGCGATCGTCGATGAACGGATCCTCGTCTCGATCGATGAGTCCAATACAGTGCGAGTCTATAAGGCCACAGACCGCACGGTGCTGTCTTGCACGCCAAATTGCGAGCAGCATGCCCAGACAGGTTCGCCGCAATAGTCGGAAATGAATTTGCGTTTCTGCAATTGGATCAAGTGTAAAGAGTTCGGAAACGGAAAATCAATACTTGCCGCTTAGCTTCTGACCAACGTCTGGAACGGGTAGGGCTATGAGCGGCCAAGAAAAAGATCAGCGCGGTGCGAGATCACCCAGGATGCGGATGGGCCGCCTTTGGAAGCGTCTGGCGCGTTCGCGCGATGGAGCCGCTGCAATCGAGTTCGCCATTCTCTCGGTCCCGTACTTCCTCATCATCTTTGCAATCATTGAGACCTTTCTTGCATTTTCGGCTGAGCAGTTGGTGACGAATGCGGTCAACAAGCTCGGGCGGGATATCCGTACCGGACACATTACCTATGGCTTGAACCGCTCGACGGACAAGACCAAGGAACAGTTCAGGCAGTTATTCTGCGACGAGATCAGTATTCTCATCACTTGTTCTGCAACGGAAGTTGCGACGGCCGCAAAGCTCTATATCGACGCCCGAACATTTTCGAGCTTTGCAGCGATCCCCAAGACGATCCCGCGCATGAGCAATGCGGACTATTCCGATATCAATCCTGCGAGTTTTGCCTTCACGCCCGGCGGTCCGGACTCGATCAACATGCTGCGCGCCTATTACCGCTGGCAAGTCATCACCGATCTTATTCGTCCGTACATCACCACCATACGGCCCGCAGACGGTTCAATGCCAAGCGACTTCCTGATCGTGGCGACGACCGCTTTCAAGAACGAGAAATATCCATGAACAGGACCATTCTCGAAAATGCTTCTCCCGCATCGTCACGTGGCGTCCCTCGCTGCCGAGGGATCATCCTTCGCCTGCGTGCTATTTTAGCGGACAAGCAGGGTGTGGGTGGTGTCGAATTCGCTCTCGTTGCCCCGATGCTTCTGGTTCTCTATCTGATGTCGTTCGAGCTCACGATGGGCTTCAGTGCCGCCAAGAAGGCGTCAATGGCCAGCAGTGCGGTCGCGGACATCGTCGCGCGCGAAGAAAAGGTGACCAAAGCCTATCTGGTTACGATGTCCGACGTGGCAAAGGCGATTTTCGTGCCTTATCCACCAACGGATCTCCTCATCAAGGTCACGGCGATCAAGATAGACGGTACGAAGACAGCCAAGGTTGCGTGGTCATGGTCGTCTACCGGTGTCGCCCCTTATGCCGTTGGTACCTCCGCTCCTGTCCCTGCAAATCTCCTGATTGCGGATACCTTCTTGATCCGCAGCGAGCTCAGCGTTTCCCACGAAATGATGACCTATCTTCCGGGTATGGTCAGTGGCGGCACAAAAAGCCTCACTCTGTACCGCGAATTCTACTATCGCCAGCGACTGGGCGCGCAAATTACCTGCAGCGACTGCTGACCTCGCCCATTTGCCAAGCCTGAGTCCAGCCGCTAATGATGCAGGCTGACGCCGGCCATCGCATCATCTGGACCGGCCTTGGGTTTGGCATGGCACGCGCATTTCTATTCGTTCTCGATTCCTTCGGCATTGGCGGTGCACCGGACGCACCCGGATATGGCGACGATGGCTCCGATACCTTGGGGCATATCGCCGAATTCTGTGCGGCAGGAGCCGGTGATCGAAAAGGTCTGCGCCAGGGACCTCTCGTTCTGCCCAACATGTCGGCGCTCGGCCTCCTGACGGCCGCCAAACTGGCCACGGGCCGCCTGCCGGCAGGCATGCCTATCCCCGATCGCGTCTTTGGCCTGCACGGCGCCGCAAGCGAGGTGTCTCACGGCAAGGATACCCCCTCCGGTCATTGGGAAATCGCCGGCACCCCAGTCATGTTCGATTGGGGTTATTTTCCTGCGGGGGAGGAAGCATTTCCGGCCACTCTCGTCGAAGCGATCTGTCGTGAGGCAAACCTGCCGGGCATTCTCGGCAACTGCCATGCCTCCGGCACCGAAGTCATCGCCCGTTTCGGTGAGGAGCATATCCGCACCGGAAAGCCCATCTGCTATACCTCCTCGGATTCCGTCTTCCAGATCGCCGCCCACGAGACCCATTTCGGGCTTGAGCGCCTCTTGTCGCTGTGTCAGATCGTGCGCAAGTTGCTCGACCCGCTGAATATTGGCCGCGTTATCGCGCGTCCTTTCATCGGCGAAACCGTCCATAGCTTCGAGCGCACCGGCAACCGGCGTGACTATTCCGTGCTGCCACCAGAACCCACCCTGCTCGATCGACTGATCGACCAAGGACGGAAAGTGCATGCAGTGGGTAAGATCGCCGACATCTTTGCCCATCAGGGTGTCACTCGCATGATCAAGGCAAACGGCAACGCTGCGCTGATGGATGCGACATTGAAAACCATCGACGAAGCCGCAGACGGAGATCTCGTCTTCACCAATTTTGTCGATTTCGACATGCTTTATGGTCACCGCCGCGACGTGCCTGGTTATGCCGCAGCGCTCGAAGCCTTCGATCGCCGTCTGCCCGAGGTGCATCGCAAGCTGAAGCCCGGCGATATGGTGCTGATGACAGCCGACCATGGCTGCGATCCAACCTGGCGCGGCACCGACCATACGCGCGAGCGGGTCCCGATCATGTGTTTCGGCCCAGGCATACGTTCGCGCAACATCGGGCTTCGCTCCACGTATGCCGATATCGGCGAAACCATTGCGGCACATCTGGGTATCCCCCCTGGCCGCCACGGACGGAGTTTCCTGTGACAACAAAGCTGAAAAAGGCAGAGCTGCACTGCCATCTTGAGGGTGCAGCGCCTCCGGTACTCACCCTTGATCAGGCGCACAAATATGGCGTCGATCCTGCCACCTTCATGGATGGTGACCGCTACGCTTGGACGGATTTCGCCGAATTCATCAAGGCCTACGACAAGGTTGCGAGCCTCTTCCGTACGGAGGAGGACTATGCACTGCTGGCTGAGACATATCTGCGCGAACTGGCGTCTGTCGGCACCATCTACAGCGAGTTGATCGTCTCGCCCGATCACGGGGATCGCATCGGCCTCGGTGCCGATAATTATCTCGCCGGCGTCACGGCAGGCATCAAGGCGGCCAAGGTCGCCACAGGCATTGAAGCCCGTATTATTGTGACGGGAGAGCGCCATTTCGGTCCGGAAAGCGTCATCGCCGCCGCGCAATATGCCGCCCGCAGTTCCAATCCCCTGATCACCGGCTTCAATATGGCCGGTGAAGAGCGCATGGGCCGCGTTGCGGACTATGCCCGTGCGTTCGATATCGCCCGCGAAGCGGGTCTCGGGCTCACCATCCATGCCGGAGAAGTCTGCGGCGCCTTCAGTGTCGCCGATGCGCTTGATCTCGTGAAGCCGGCTCGAATTGGCCACGGCGTGCGCGCCATCGAGGATGCGGAACTCGTCCGCCGCCTCGCCGATCTCGGCACGGTCCTCGAAGTCTGCCCCGGATCGAACATCGCGCTTTCGGTCTATCCGGATTTCCAGAGCCACCCCTTGCGCAAGCTCCGCGATGCCGGCGTGCGCGTCTGCATCAGCTCCGACGACCCGCCCTTCTTCCGCACGTCGCTGGCCCGTGAATACGAGCTTGCCGCAACCGAATTCGGGTTCTCCGATGCCGAGATCGACGCCATGACGCGTACGGCTATCGAAGCCGCCTTCGTCGACGAGGAAACACGGGCAGCTCTTTTGGCAAAACTCTGACGCCGCCCTGTTGAAGATTAGGCAAATTCTGCGCCCGCTCTTGCAGCCCTGCCAGAGAACGTGAAAATAGACCCATCCGAAAACAAAGAAGAAAAGAAGGCTCGATCCATGGACGGCGTAACAGTCATCAACCACCCCCTCGTCCAGCACAAGCTGACGATCATGCGCCGCAAGGAAACCTCGACCTCCAGCTTTCGCCGGCTCCTGCGCGAGATCTCGACCCTGCTGTGCTACGAGGTCACCCGCGATCTCGAACTGACCATGGAGACGATCGAGACACCGCTGACCGAAATGCAGTCACCGATCCTCGAAGGCAAGAAGCTGGTCTTTGCTTCAATCCTGCGCGCCGGAAATGGTCTCCTGGAAGGCATGCTGGAACTCGTGCCGGCCGCCCGCGTCGCCCATGTCGGCGTCTACCGGGATCACGAAACGCTGCAGGCTGTCGAATACTACTTCAAGGCGCCGGAGGCTCTGTCGGAGCGTCTGATCATCGTCGTCGATCCGATGCTTGCCACCGGCAATTCCTCGATCGCCGCCATCGACAAACTCAAGGAACGCGGCGCCAAGAACATCCGATTCCTCTGCCTGCTGGCCGCACCGGAAGGCATCAAGAACTTCCACGCCGTCCATCCCGACGTGCCGATCTTCACCGCTTCGATCGACAGCCACCTCAACGAGAAGGGCTATATCATGCCGGGCTTGGGCGACGCCGGCGACCGCATGTACGGAACGAAGTGACTTTTTAACCAGATTGCAAACTATGACGGCCCGAAACTCCGGTTTCGGGCCGTTTTGTCTCGCGCGTTATCCCGCCTCTTGGCCTTGGCTGCTACGATCTACACATCGCTCAAGGGTTCAAGCCGATGTTTGTTCGAACGTTGTTCACAGTCATGATGCTCGCGCTCTCTGCCAGCCAGTGGCCGACGATCGCGGTAAAGGTCGAAGCCATGCTGGCCGATCGCAAGGCGGCCTCCCTCGATAACGTCGCAGCCAAGCCTGCCACTACGGGGCCTTCCGGCCAGACGGTGCTGCCTATGGGGCCGGGCGGCCACTATATCGGCACTTTCAAGATGAATGGCAAGCCGGTAGAGGCGATGGTCGATACCGGTGCTTCAACGGTCGCGATCAATGTATCAACGGCCCGTCGCCTGGGCTTCAGCCCGGCGGCGCTCGATTTTCGCTACGAGGTGAACACTGCCAACGGCTCTATCAAAGCTGCCCATGTCATTCTCGATCGCATCGAGATCGGCACCATCAGGGTAAGGGCAGTCGATGCCTTTGTTCTCTCCGATCAGGCACTATCATCGACACTTGTTGGCATGAGCTTCCTGACAAAACTCCGATCATATACCGCCGACAACCGCGCCCTGCGGATGATTCAATAGAATCCTTTTGCCTTCATTCTTGGCCGATCCTCAGCCCAATTGCCGGAACGGCAATCGGCTTCGTTTCGGAAATCTGATAACACTTTGCCACAGTCTTGGCGGCTTGAGCGGCGGCTGCCTCGTCGTTCGCTTGAACGAAGGCGATCGGTTCACCTTTGGTGATCCTTGTTCCCAAGGGGCTGAAGCCGGAAAGACCGACACCATGGTCGATCGTGTCACTCGGACGTTGGCGACCGCCGCCGAGCGATACCACCGCGAGGCCGAGTTCACGCGTATCGCAGGCATTCAGATAACCGTCCCGCTCGGCGAGCACGGCCACCTCGACCTTGCCGCGGGGTAGATAATTCTCTGCCTTTTCCATGAAGTCCAAGGGGCCGCCAAGTTCGTGCACCATCTGCCCGAAGATCTCTGCGGCTCGTCCGGAACCCAGCATCTCGCTGCAACGCGCCAAGGCCGCTGCCTGATCGCTCTCGACTCGGGCATTCACCAGCATTTCCGCAGCCAGTGCCAGCGTTACCTGTTCGAGCCGCGTGCCGCTTTTACGGCCTTTTAGAAAATCGACCGCGTTCTGCACTTCAATCGCGTTCCCGGCGCAGTCGGCCAGCGGTTCGTTCATGTCGGTCAGCAGCGCCGTGGTCTTTACACCTGCACCGTTGGCGACCCGCACCAGCGAACGTGCCAGGGCTTCGGCGTCTTCTGCCTTCGCCATGAATGCGCCATTGCCGACTTTCACGTCGAGAACCAGGCTTCCAAGCCCGGCCGCAAGCTTTTTCGACAGGATCGATGCGGTGATCAGCGGAATGGATTCGACCGTTGCCGTCACGTCGCGGATTGCATAGAGCCGCTTGTCAGCCGGTGCCAGATTTCCCGTTTGGCCAATAATCGCACAGCCGGCGCGATCCACGGTCCGGCGAAAAATGGCATTGTCGGGCATCACATTGTAGCCGGGGATCGACTGTAGCTTGTCCAGAGTGCCGCCGGTATGACCAAGTCCACGCCCTGATATCATCGGCACAGCAAGCCCGCAGGCCGCAACGATCGGTGCCAGCATCAGGGACACATTGTCACCCACGCCGCCCGTCGAATGCTTGTCGGCAACTGGCTTGCCGACATCGGCCCACGAGAGCACGTCGCCGGAATCGCGCATGGCAAGCGTTAGCGCCACGATTTCATCCGGCGTCATGCCCTTGAAGAAGACTGCCATGGCAAAGGCAGCAACTTGCCCCTCTGAGATCGTTTCCTTCGACAGCCCCTCAATAAAGCCGGCGATTTCTTCCCCGCTCAGCGTCCCGCCGTCGCGCTTGCGCCGGATGATCTCCTGAGGAAGCATGGTCAATACCCTGACGTTGGGGCCGATGCCTGCTGGCCGGAGAGAACAGCGACAATGCTGTCGAGCAACCCGGATGCGCCAAAGCGGAATGTTGATGGCATGACCCAGTCTTCGCCCATTATGGTGTCTGCGAGCTTCAGATAGTGGGCGGCGTCAGCGACAGTCGAAATTCCACCGGCCGGCTTGAAACCGACCTTCTTGCGGCTGTCGCGGATCGCCTGCAACATGATGTCTGCCGCTTCGAGCGTCGCATTGACGCCGACCTTGCCGGTCGAGGTTTTGATGAAGTCGGCACCGGCCGCGATCGCGAGATCCGAGGCCTTGCGGATCAAAGAGATATCCTTGAGCTCGCCGGTTTCCAGAATGGTCTTCAGGATCGCATTGCCGCAGGCTGCCTTCACCGCCGTCACCATGTCCGTCACCGCCGTCTCGTTGCCCGAAGCCAAGGCGCGATAGGGGATGACGAGATCGATATCGTCGGCGCCATCGGCAACCGCGTCACGGGTCTCCGCCAGCACGTCCTCGATCTTCATCGCGCCAGAGGGAAAGTTCACAACAGTGGCGATCCGGATCGGACTGTCAGGTCCAAGAAGCGTGCGAGCCTGCATGACGAAGCGCGGCCAGATGCAGATCGCAGCCGTCGGACCAAAGGCGGTCTGCGCTTTGCCGCAGAGCGTTACGATCTGTTCCGGGGTGCAGTCGTCCTTCAGGTTTGTGAGATCGAGCAGCGAAAGCGCTCGCGATGCGACAAAGCGCAGTTCCTGGTTATCCAATATCGTTTCCTCCGCCGATCATCCGCGTCAGGATGCGGGCCAGACGTTTGCCGCCGATCGGCGCCATGTCTTTGGTTTCTTCGTGGCTCAGTTCGCCACCGGTCATGCCGGCCCCATAATTGGTGATCACGGAGGCTGCCGCAACCCTAAGGCCAAAGAAACGTGCCAGGATCACTTCCGGCACCGTCGACATGCCGACCGCGTCAGCACCCAGCACGCGCGCCATCCGGATCTCTGCGGGCGTCTCGAAGCTCGGCCCGGAAAACCACATGTAGACGCCCTGCGAGAGATCGATGGCCTCGGCGGCGGCGGCCTCGCGCATCGCGGCCGACAGGTCGGCGTCGTAGGCGGACGTCATGCCGACGAAGCGTCCATCGCTCGGCTCGCCGATCAGCGGGTTCATGCCGGAATAATTGATGTGATCGCTGATCTGCATCACCGAGCCCGGCGGCATATCTTCGCGCAACGAACCGGCGGCATTGGTCAGGATCAGCGACCTGACGCCGAGCCCCATCAGCACTTCGATTGGCCCACGCATCGCGTTTGCGTCGCCGTGCTCATAATAGTGAACGCGGCCTGCCAGCATGATGACAGGGGTCTTGCCGAGATAACCGGCTACCAGTTCACCGGCATGGCCGGAAACGGCGCTGACGGGGAAGCCCGGCAGGTCGGAGTAGGGGATGCGGACGGCATCGCGGACTTCACCGACCAGGGAACCGAGGCCGGAACCCAGAACGATGCCATAACGCGGCATGAGGCCGTTCAGACGTTCGACCAGAAGATCGACCGCGGCCTTCATCCGAGGATCTCGGTCTTGAAGCTCAGCGGCAACAGCTCATCCATCGTCACGGTCTTCTGCACGCCAACCTCGTCGCAGAGATAGATCTTGGTCTCGGCGCTGGCGAATTCCGAGATCTTCTGGCGGCAACCGCCGCACGGCGGGCAGAGCGCGAGCTTTTCGGCAATGACGGCCATCTCGACGATCTTCTTGCCTCCGCCCATGATCATGCAGCCGATGGCCGTTGGTTCCGCGCACCATCCCTGCGGGAACGAAAGGTTCTCGATATTGGCGCCGGTATAGATCTTCCCGTCATCGGCGCGGATCGCAGCACCCACGGGGAATTTCGAGTAGGGCGCATGCGCAAACGCCATCGCGCCGCGTGCGGCCTCGAAGAGATCGTGAGCCATGATCAACGCTCCTTTGTGTAGGGCACGCCACCGGCCTTGGGCGGGTTGGCGGCACCGATGAAACCGGCCAGCAAAACGCAGGTCAGGATATAGGGCAGCGCCTGGAAGATCTGGACCGGCACTTCGCCGATTCCCGGAACAGCCTTGCCCTGCATGAAGTTGGCGAGTGCGTCGAGGAATCCGAAAAGAAGGCAGGCGAACATGACAGGCACAGGCTTCCACTTGGCGAAGATGAGCGCCGCCAGCGCGATATAGCCCTTGCCCGCTGACATGTCCTTGATGAAGGCCGCTGACTGCGCGATCGCGAGATAAGTGCCCGCAAAGCCGCAGAGGAAGCCGGCAACCAGCACGGCCCGGTAGCGTAGATAAGTCACCGAGATGCCGGCCGTATCCACAGCGCCCGGGTTCTCACCCACAGCGCGCAAACGCAGGCCGAAGCGTGTGCGGTAGAGCACCCACCAAGACAGCGGCACGGCGAGGAAGGCGAGATAGGTAAGAATGTTGTTGCCCGAGATCACGTTCGCATAGATCGGTCCAATAAAGGGCACATCTCGCATCGCGTCGGCACCCGGCAGGATGATCGGCGAAAAGCGTCCGTCATTGGTCACCTGCGGCGTGCGTCCGCCCTGGCCGAACCAGGCTTGCCCGAGCACGACTGTGAGGCCGGCGGCAACAAAATTCAGCGCCACGCCCGAGACGATCTGGTTGCCACGATTGGTGATCGAGGCAAACCCATGGATGAGCGAGAAAAACAGCGAGATGCCGATCCCGGCGGCGAGTCCTGCCCAGGCCGAACCCGTCAGATGGGCCGTGCAGGCAGCTGCAAAGGCGGCAGCCAGCATCTTCCCCTCGAGCCCGATATCGAAAATACCGGCGCGTTCTGAGAAAAGCCCGGCGAGCGCCGTGAAGATCAACGGGATCGACAGGCGGATGGTCGACCCGAGAATGCTGATGAGGATGTCGAAAGTATCCATGGTCTGATCCTCAACCCTTCACGAACGTCTGGTAAGCTCGAACGATCATCGGCCTGCACATGAATTCAAGCGCGCCGGCAAACAGGATGACGAGGCCCTGGATGACCACGATCATGTCGCGGGTGATGTTAGGCATGTCGAAGGAGAGTTCGGCGCCGCCCTGATAAAGTACGCCGAACAGGATGGCGGCGATGATGATGCCGAGCGGATGGTTGCGCCCCATCAGCGAGACTGCGATGCCGACGAAACCTGCGCCGCCCACGAACTCGACTTGCAGGCGGGCCGAGGCGCCGAGCACGGGGTTGAGAGCCATCATGCCCGCAAGACCACCGGAAATCAGCATCGTGATGACCACGATCTTGGTGTAGGATATGCCGGCATAATCGGCAGCCGACCGGCTTAGACCCATGGTCCGCATTTCGAAGCCGAGCTTCGTCCGCCAAATCAACACCCACACCACGAAGCACATCGCGAGTGCGATGAGGAAAGAGACGTTGAACGGGGCAGGGCCCAGCTTGCCGCCGAACATGGCGATCAGCCAATCGAGCTTGGGCAATTGGCCGCCTTCGAGGAAGGTGCGCGTTTCCGGCGCCATCTTGCCGGGCACGATGAACACATTCACGAGCAGATAAACCATCAGCGCCGCGCCGATGAAGTTGAACATGATCGTGGTGATGACGATGTGGCTGCCACGCTTTGCCTGCAGCAAAGCCGGTATCAGCGCCCAGGCGGCGCCGAAAAGAGCAGCGCCGATGATTGCGAACGGCATCGTCACATACCACGGCACATAATGGTCCAGAGCCAGCGCCGCGAGTGCGGCCCCAAGTCCGCCGACATAGGCCTGTCCTTCAGAGCCGATGTTGAACAGTCCGGCATGGTAGGCGACCGCCACCGATAGGCCGGTGAAGATGAAGTTCGTCGCATAAAACAGCGTAAAGCCGATGCCCTCGCCGCGCCCAAGCGCGCCTTGCAGCATTAGCTTCAATGCTTCCCACGGGTTTTCCCCGATGATCCAGACCACGAGACCGGACACCAGAAAGGCCAGCGTCAGGTTGATCAGCGGCAGCAGCGCATAATTGATCCAGTTTGGAAGGGGTACGGATGCAGTGCTCATCAAATCCTCAAGCGGCAATACCGGCCATCATAAGGCCGAGTGTCTGTTCACCGGCATCCGGTGTCTTCTCGCCAACCACCTTGCCGGCGAACATCACCAGGATACGGTCGGACAACGAACGGATCTCGTCGAGTTCGACGGATACGAGCAGCACGGCCTTGCCCGTATCGCGCGTCTCGACGATCCGCTTGTGGATGAATTCGATCGCGCCGATATCGACCCCGCGGGTCGGTTGGCCGACGATCAGGAGCTTCGGATCACGCTCGATTTCGCGGGCAACAACGATCTTCTGCTGATTGCCGCCGGAGAAGTTCGCCGTCTTGAGGCGCGGGTTCGGCGGTCGGATGTCGTATTTCTCGATCTCGGCCACGGCGGCCTTGCGGATTGCATCCGGGTCAAGAAAGAAGCCTTTTCCGTAGCGCTCATCGCGATGATAGCCCAGAATGGCGTTCTGGCTTTCCTCGAAGGGCAGAACAAGACCCATGTGATGGCGGTCTTCGGGAATATGCGCAACGCCGATGCCGCGCAATTCGGCCGGATCAAGCCCGGCGACGTTGCGGCCACCGATCCAGATTTCTCCGGAGGTCGGCTTGCGGATGCCGGTGATCGCTTCCAGCAGTTCGCTCTGGCCATTGCCGGCGACGCCGGCAATGCCGACGATTTCGCCGGAGCGCACATCGAAGGAAACATTGTCGACCATGACCACGCCGCGGCTGTCCTTGACAGTCAGGTTGCGCACCGAGAGGTAGATCTCGCCGGGATTGGCCGGCTGCTTGTCGACATGCAGCAGCACGCGACGGCCAACCATCAGCTCTGCGAGCTCCTCGACGGTCGTGTCAGCCGTCTTGCGCGTCGCAACGATCTCGCCGCGCCGCATGACCGAGACCGTGTCGGTGATCGCCATGATCTCGCGCAGCTTGTGGGTGATCAGGATGACGGTCTTGCCCTGGTCGCGCAGCACGCCGAGGATCTTGAACAGGTGATCGGCTTCGGCCGGCGTCAACACGCCCGTCGGCTCGTCTAGGATCAGGATTTCGGCCCCACGATAGAGCGCTTTCAGGATTTCCACGCGCTGCTGCAGGCCGACCGGAAGTTCTTCGACCACGGCGTCGGGATCGACCTCAAGCTCGTAATCCTCTTCAAGCTTCTTCAGTGCTGAGCGCGCTCTGTCGACGCCCTTTGACAAGGTCGCGCCGCCTTCTGCGCCGAGCATCAGGTTTTCGAGCACCGTAAAATTTTCGACCAGCATGAAATGCTGATGCACCATGCCGATGCCGGCGGTGATGGCGGCCTGGCTGTCGCGGATCGTGATCGGTTTGCCGTCGATCTGGATGGATCCCTGGTCGGCCTGGTAGAAGCCGTAGAGGATCGACATCAGCGTCGACTTGCCTGCGCCATTCTCACCGATGATGCCGTGAATGGACCCCTTGGCGACCGTGAGATTGATGTTCTTGTTGGCGTGCACCGCACCGAACTTCTTGTCGATGCCGATCAGTTCGATCGCCGGTACCTGGCTGGTTGCAGTCATTCCGGTCCCCCAGACATAAAAAGGGCGCAGGACGACATAGGAGCCGTCCTGCGCCCGGATTTCAGATCACTTCGGGCAGGAATTGTCCGACATGTAGTCGTGGATCTTCACAGTCCCTGCGATGATGTCGGCCTTCGCCTTTTCGACGGCGGCCTTCATGTCGTCGGTGATCAGCTTCGCATTGTTGTCATCGAGCGCATAGCCGACGCCGTCTTCCTTGACGCCCAGCGCGAGCAGACCCGGGGTGAACTTGTCGTTCTTCGCGTCTGAATAGGCGTTGTAGACGGCGAGGTCGACGCGCTTGACCATCGAGGTCAGGACGGAGCCCGGCTGCAGGTGGTTCTGGTTGGAATCGACGCCGATCGAGAACTTCTTGTTGTCGGCTGCCGTCTGCAGAACGCCGAGGCCGGAAGCGCCGGCTGCCGCGTAGATCACATCGGCACCCTGGTCAATCTGGTTCTTGGCCAGCTCACCGCCCCGGACCGGATCGTTCCAGGCTGCACCGGTGGTGCCGATCATGTTCTGCAGAACTTCGATGTCAGCCTTGGCAGCGCGCGCGCCCTGCTCGTAGCCACATTCGAACTTGCGGATCAGCGGAATATCCATGCCGCCGACGAAACCTACCTTGCCGGTGGTCGATGCCATGCCGGCGAGCAGGCCGACGAGGTAGGACCCTTCTTCTTCCTTGTAGACGACCGAACGGACATTCGGCTTGTCGACGACGGAATCGACGATCACGAACTGGGTGTCAGGGAATTCTGCGGCAACCTTTTCGACGGCAGATGTCCAGGCGAAGGAAACGGCAACGATCGGGTTGAAGCCCTTCGAGGCGAAGTTGCGGATCGCCTGTTCGCCCTGGGTGTCGCTGGTCGGTTCGAAGTCACGATAGTCAACGCCGGTTTCGGCCTTGAACTTCTCGGCGCCACCATAGGCCGCTTCGTTGAACGACTTGTCGAATTTGCCGCCCGTGCCATACACCAGCGCCGGCTTGACGTCGGCCGCAAGCGCGGTTGCCGACATCGCGGCCAAGGCAAAGAGACTGAGGAGGGTTTTCTTCATTGTGCAGCCCTGTTTGTTGCTATTGATCTTGTTGGGTCCTCCCGCAAGCCTTTCCGTTGGGAAAGACATGTCTGCGGAACCGCCGCTCCCCTTTTCCAGAGGTCCTGGCTGGCCCGCATCCTTGCATGGCTTTTGCAAAAATTCACCAGATTTTTTTCATCTGGTAAAGATTCACACGTGTGCCGAAAATTCAGCGCCGTGTGTGAAAATCTAGTCGGATCAAGGAGATTTGTGCCGCCCCTTTGGGCAGCACGCCTCACGCAGCCGGGGAGATCGGGCAGGAAACGCCCGTCCCGCGCAGGCCGCAATAGCCGTTCGGATTCTTGGCCAGATATTGCTGGTGATAGTCCTCGGCATAATAGAAGGGGCCGGCATGAGCAATTTCGGTCGTCACCCGGCTGTTGCGCCCGGCCTCCACCAGCGCCTGTTGGAACCTGTCGCGCACCGCAATCGCAAGCGCCATGTCCTCTTCGGTTTCGACATAGATTGCCGACCGATAGGTGGTGCCGATGTCGTTACCCTGCCGCATACCCTGGGTCGGGTCGTGCGCCTCGAAGAAGATCTTGAGGATTTCCTCCAGGCCGATCTTCGCGGGATCATAGACCACCTTGACCACTTCCGTGTGGCCGGTAAGCCCGGTGACGGTTTCCTGATAGGTCGGATTGGGCGTGATCCCGCCCTGATAGCCGGCGGCGGTCACGTAGACACCCGGTGTCTGCCACAGAAGCCGCTCGGCGCCCCAGAAGCATCCCATCCCGAGATAGATCGTCCTCATCTGTTCGGGATAGGGACCCTTGAGCGGCAGGCCGGAGACAAAATGCGTCTCGGCCGTCGACAGCGGCTCGGCTCGCCCGGGAAGCGCATTTTCGGACGTCGGCATCACGGTCTTCTTGTTGAACATGTCGATCAGGAACATCTCGATACTCCTTCTGGAAAGGTGGAATGCCGCCGTCGGGACGCGGAAGCTCGGATATATGTTGTATTCGGCGACCGGGTTTCTCGACCGATGTATCGGCCGCCGCGATCTATTCAATGGGTGCCAACGCGTGAGCGAGCGCTCAGGCCGCAAATCGCCCTGCCAGCGATGGCTTCTTGTATCCCAGCATCCAGAAGACCAGCGACAGCGCGAACAGCACGACAAATGCAGGCTGGGGCAGAAGCGTGTCGTGAAAGGCAGTCCAGGTGCCCATGCCGAAACGCACTTCGAGGATTTCTTGCAGTTTGTAGAGCGATGTCGGGCTGACATCGGCCCAAACTGATGACAATGGCGTCAGGATCATGCGGGAGGCCGAGACCGACGCAATCGTATCCACAGTCGCCGCAACCACCCCAGCGCATAGCAGGAGCAAACTCATCATTCTCAACGCAAGCCGCACCATAAACATCCCCGGCTGAACTCGACCGGCAGTCTCCAGTCCCACTGCCGTCTGGCGCTATAGATAGGGATTTGCAGGCCAATGTCAAAATAATGATAGATTTCGGTTGATCGGCAGAATTTCATGGGTATATATCGCGCCCGACCAACCGCGGTGTTTTTCCCGCGTTCCCCCTGGACAGGTGGCCGAGTGGTTTAAGGCGCACGCCTGGAACGCGTGTGTGCGTGAAAGCGTACCGTGGGTTCGAATCCCACCCTGTCCGCCATCTTCTTCAATAACCTACCTGATTTTGCGGGTTATCGTCTTGCTTAGCGTCTCGACCTTCAGTCGCCTTGCAGCATGACTCCGTTTTGGTCATCGCTACGGTTTCCCGTGTAGAGCACGAGCTACCTGTTGTCGTTACGCCAATGGCTGCATAGGGTTTGGTTGTAGTGAGTGCAAAGACTGCGAGGACGCGCAATCTGCTCAACAAAGGCAAACTTATGTCTACTGATCAGTAGACGGCTTCTTCCAAAGCCATGCTGCAATCGGGGCTCATGCATGAAGCGAATGAACGGACCCGCCCCGGATAGGAAAGCGGTTGTAGCAGGGCCTGTGGTCGTTTGCGGGCGGAGGAGCGCAATTCTCCGCTGAGAAAGCCTGTGTGTTCTTCGATCAGCGTGCAGGCCGGTTTGGGGCCTCACCAAGCTGGACCAGCTTGCCCCAGGCCGATCAAAATTCCATTTGGCAGCCCTCTTCGGGCGGCTGTCCATGTATGGCTTTTAGCGGTCAATCGCGACAGGACCAGACGGGAAGCTCTCGACGAACTGCTCGTGAGAGCTTCCCTTTCCGCCAAGCGCTCAGTGCTTCAATATCTGATCCAGGAAGTTTCGCGTTCGCTCGTGCTTCGGATTGGCGAAGAATTCCTCCGGCCCGGCCCGCTCCACGATGTTACCGTCTGCCATCAGAAATATACTGTCGGCAACGGTGCGGGCAAAGCCCATTTCATGCGTGACGACGATCATCGTCATTCCGCTTTCAGCCAATTCGATCATGGTATCGAGCACTTCCTTGATCATCTCTGGATCAAGTGCCGAGGTTGGTTCGTCGAACAACATGATCTCCGGCTCCATGCACAGAGAGCGGGCGATCGCCACGCGCTGCTGCTGTCCGCCAGACAGTTGAAGCGGATACTTGTGCGCCTGCTCCGGAATACGAACCTTGCGGAGGAAATGCATGGCAAGTTCCTCAGCCTCCTTGCGCTTCATCTGCCGGACGAGCGTCGGTCCTATGGTCAGGTTTTCAAGCACGGTAAGGTGGGGGAAAAGGTTGAAGGACTGAAAGACCATGCCGAGATTGCTGCGAACCGCCGCAATGTTCTTGACGCTGTCGGTCAGTTCGATGCCCTTGACGAAGATCTGCCCTTTCTGGTGCTCTTCAAGGCGGTTGATGCAGCGGATCAGGGTCGATTTGCCAGACCCCGAAGGTCCGCACATCACGACGCGTTCACCTTTGCGAATTTCCAACGAAATGTCATTGAGCACCTTGAAGGTACCGTACCATTTGGACACGCCATTCATTTGAATGACCATGGGAGAAGAATCGTTAGCTGTCACGAGATGACCTTTCATGATCTCAGATGCGACCAACCGCAACCCAGCTCTCGACACGGCGCGCATAGCTGGAAAGCGCCAGGCCGAAGACGAGATAGATGAGCGCGACGAAAAGATAGGCTTCGATGTAGAACTGCCGCCACAATGGGTCCTGCATCACGGCAGTTGTCGCCGTCAGGATATCGAACAGGCCGATGATGATGACGAAGGATGTATTCTTCATCGCCGCAATGACGTGGTTGGTCATGGCCGGCAAGCAGATCCGCAAGGCCTGTGGCAGGATAATGCGTCTGGTGGTTTGCCAATACGTCATGTTGAGCGACGCGGCGGCCTCGAACTGACCTCGCGGGATGGCCTGCAAACCACCGCGGATAACCTCCGCCTGATAGCACGCGAAAAACACCGCAATCGAGAGTGTGATGCGAAGGAGCTTGTTCACCTCCATGCCGGCGGGCAGGAAAAGCGGGAAGATGTTGACGGCGACGAAGAGGATGGTGATCAACGGTACGCCGCGCAGGCTCTCGATGAAGATGACCGACAGCCCCCTCGCAACAGGCAAGGGCGAACGCCGGCCCAGGGCGAGGACCACGGCGATCGGCATGCCGAACAGAACCGAGCCCGTGAAGAGGATGATGGTCAGCGGCAGGCCGCCCCATTCGCTGGTCGGCACATAGGTCAAGCCCAGCACGCCGCCGAACATTAAAATCGTCATTGCAGCGATGGAAAGTGTCCAGAGCGGCAGCAAAATCCTGCGGCTCCAGCAAACCGGGCTCAGCGATGCGATGACGGTCGCCAGATAGATGACGATGACCAGCACAAGCCGCCAGTGTTGATCGTAGGGATACATGCCGAACAAGATCGGCCGATGTTTCTCGACGATCACCGCCCAGCAGGCGCCAGCCGCATCGCGGCAGACCTGCGGATCTGTTGTGAACCACACGGCATCGAGGATCGCCCAGTTCAACAGGAACCACGCAACGCGGACCGAGACGGCTGCCACAGCGAGGGTCAGCAAGGTCTGGCCAATGCTGCTGAAGAGATGACGCCGTGCCCACTGAACCGGACCGGACGCCGAGATCGGCGGCAGATCCGTCGATCGTTCAAGAATCTCCGTCTGAGCCATGTCTATCGCTCCTTGATCGCAACAAGACGATTGTAGAAATTCATCAGCAGGGACGTGCAGACGCTGATCGTCAGGTACACGATCATCATGATGGCGACCGCTTCGACTGCCTGACCTGTCTGGTTCATGACCGTATTGCCGATGTTGACCAGGTCCGGATATCCGACGACTACGGCGATGGAGCTGTTCTTGCTCAGGCTGACATACTGGCTCGTCAGCGGCGGCACGATGACGCGCAGCGCCTGCGGCATGACGATGTAGCGGGTGATGAACCAAGGCTTCAGACCAATTGTCTTGGCGGCCTCGATCTGCCCCCGTGGGGTCGCCTGGATACCGCTTCGGACGATTTCGGCGATAAAGCCGGACGCATAGATGGAAATCCCCATCAGCAGCGCCACGAATTCTGGCGACAACGTGGATCCACCCGAGAAGCTGAAGCCGGTGCGGACGGGAACACTCATGTCAAGCGGCGCGCCTGAGGCGAGCCAGATCAGCAAAGGCAGTCCCAGAATGAGTGCCAGGGACACCCACAGGCTGTCGACATGTTTGCCGGTCTTTTCATTCCAGCGCCTGACGAGCCGCGCGGCGCCGATCGACAGGACCACGCCGGCGACAAGGCCGATGAGCATCCAGAAATGGGATGGATGGCCGAGAGGCATCGCAATGGTAAGGCCGCGATTGCTGAGGAAGCCAGCGCCCCACAATTCGAATGCGCCACGAGGTGCCGGTAGGTTGCGGATGACCACCGACCAGAAGATCACCTGGAGGATAACGGGAATATTGCGAACGATCTCCACGTAAAACCGGGCCAGCTTGCTGAGCAACCAGTTGTCCGAGGTTCGCGCGATGCCAACGGAGAAGCCGATCACCGTTGCCACCACGATCCCGACAGCACTCACTGCCAGCGTATTGAACAGGCCGACCAGAAGAGCCCGGAAATAAGTATCGCGGGAGGAATAGTCGATCAGGGCTTCACCGATCTCGAACTGGGAAACCTCGGAAAGGAAGCGGAAACCTGTAGCGATATTCTGGGCCCGCAGGTTCTCCGTGACGTTGGAATAGAGGTAATATCCCGCAAGGAGAACGAATATCGCCATGGCCACCTGATAGGCGATGGAGCGAAAGGCCGCACTGTATAGAATCCCGGAGATGCTGCTGCGCGGGAGAGACGACCCTGTGGGCGGATCTAAAGAGGACATTGTCTTTCCTTGAACATAGGGGAATGACGAGCCGTCATCCAAGGGAGCATGCTGCGCCGGCGATCGCGGCGCAGCATCACAATCAGTTCATCGGCTGGCCGTAGAGGATGCCGCCATCATTCCACAGGCGGTTCAGATCCCGGTCGAGTGCGATCGGCGTGTTCGGGCCAAAGTGCCGCTCATAGATTTCGGCATAGTTCCCGACCTGCTTGATGATGTTGTAGCTCCATTTCTGGTCAAGTCCCAGCTTGCTGCCGTTGTCGCCGATCACGCCGAGAAGGGTCTGGATGTCAGGGTCATCCGACTTCAGCATCTCGTCGACATTGGCCTGAGAGACCTTCATCTCTTCGGCATTGAATGTTGCGAAGACGACCCATTTGACGATGTCATACCACTGGTCGTCGCCCTGACGGACTGCCATTGCCAGCGGCTCTTTCGAGTAGATGCCTTCCAGCAGGACGTGTTCGGCCGGATTTGGTGTATCAACCGCACGCACGCCCGGAAGCGCCGCCTTATCCTTCGTCAGGGCATCGCAGCGACCTGTGACATAGGCGTCGACGAGCTGCTTGTTATTCTCGATCACCACAGGCGTGTACTTGAGGCCGCGGGCAGCGAAGATCTGCGCGACATTCCGCTCGGTGGTGCTTCCCGGCGCCATGCAGATGACAGCGCCGTCAAGATCCTCGACCTTTTTGACGCCGGAGTCGGCCCGCACGAGAAAGCCGGTACCCGTATAGAAAATCGGCGGCGCAAAATTGAGGCCCAGCGCGGTATCGCGCGACAGGTTGGCGGTGACGTTTCTGGCGAGCACATCGACTTCGCCGGACTGGATCGCCGGGAAACGCTGCTGTGATGACAGGGGAACGTAACGGACCTTTTCCGCGTCGCCGAGGGCGGCGGCCGCAAGCGCCTTGCAGAAGTCGACTTCAAACCCCTCCCAGACACCCTTGCTATCTGGGGCGGCAAAACCATGGCGGGCAGGGTGCACACCGCAAAGGACAAGGCCACGCTCCTTGACCTGCTTCAGTGTATCTCCATTGGCCGCCAATGCGGAAGAAACCGGCATTGCTGCCAGTGCGACGGTTGCGGCGAGTAGGCATGCTTTCAAAGTACGCATTGGATCCCCTTCGTTGAGTACCTGGCATTTGCAGCGGGCCTTTTCCTCTTGGCCGCCGCTTAGGTTGACGCCTGAGCAACATTTGTATACAAATGTTCTTCGTTGGATGCAACAAACAATTTTAAGCGTCACTCAGTCGATCGAGAGCAAACCAGCATGCAAAAAAAACATGGCCAGGAAACGATAATTGCGCATTGTGGACGCAACCCTGAACAACACTATGGTGCTGTAAACACACCGATATATCGCGCATCGACTATCCTCTTCCCAACGCTTGGCCAACTGGACGCGAAGGATGGAGCCAAACTGCGATATGGCCGCAGAGGCACGCCGACCACGCATTCGCTGGAGGATGCGATTTGCGCTCTGGAGGAGGCAGATGCCGCCCTGATCGCCCCATCAGGTGTGATGGCGCTCTCTGTCGTCTTGATGTCCTTTGCGGATCAGGGCGCCCATTTTCTCGTCAGCGACAACAGCTACGGCCCGACGCGGAAATTTTGCAGCCAGCTGCTAAGCCGCTTCGGTGTCGAGACGACCTATTATGATCCGTCGATCGGCGCCGGCATCGAGGAGCTGATCCGCCCTGAGACCCGCCTCATCTGGATGGAATCGCCTGGCTCTCAGACCTTCGAGGTTCAGGACGTTCTCGCAATCACGGCGATCGCCCGTAAAAAGGGCGTTGCGACAGCCATCGATAACACCTGGTCAGGCGGCTATTTCTGCAAGCCGATCCTTCAGGGCGTCGACATCTCCTTGCAGGCGGGCACCAAGTACATCTCAGGCCACAGTGACATCATGCTTGGCACCATTGCTTGCACGGCATCGGTCTATGAGCGGCTGCGTGAAACCTATCTTCGCTTCGGCGTATGTGTCAGCCCTGACGATGCATTCCTCGCCATGCGTGGCATTCGCACCCTGGGCGTTCGTATGCGTCAGCACGAAACCAATGCGCTCGCTGTTGCAGACTGGCTGGCCTCCAGGGATGAGGTGATCCGGATCATGCATCCGGGCCGAGCAAGCGACCCCTACCACGATGTCTGGAAACGTCATTTCACCGGCTCTTCCGGCCTTTTTGGCTTCGTTATCCGCGAGACTGATCGCACCGCACTCGCACGCATGTTCGACGGCTTCACGCTCTTCGGCATGGGGTCGAGCTGGGGTGGATTTGAAAGCCTGATGGTTCCAAGCAATCCTTCCGTGTATCGTACCGCCACTCAGTGGTCACCGGGCGGGCAAACGATCCGCATCCACGTCGGCCTTGAGGACCCGGCTGATCTCATTGGCGAGATCGAAGCAGGCTTCGCCCGGTTGAAGAGCGCGTAACGTCTTCAGTCAACCGGGATGGCTGCAAGAAAATTCTATGCATACAATTACGCAGCATTTAGATCATCCCTCTTGAAGACTGAGTGATGCTATCGAGAAATTGGGTGCAGGAATGGATCTGCGAATAGATGGCGAGCCGGAGAAGAGCTCACCATTGGAACTTCTGCTCAACGCGATTGAGCAGGGGGACCTGCCTCCCGGCACACGCCTGAGGGAAACGGATCTGGCATCACAGCTGGGGATTAGCCGAACCCCGGTCAGAGAAGCCCTGCATCGTCTGCACGCCATGGGCCTTGCCGAACATGGCGTGCAGCGCGGTCTTGTCGTGGCTCAAATCTCTTATGATCAGACCCGCCAGCTCTTTGCCGTGCGCGAAGGTCTTGAGGGAATGGCAACGCGACTGGCAGCACAGCATGCGTCACCGTATGAAATCGACGTCATGAAGCAGATGGTCAAGAACGACCGGGGCGTGACCGATCCCGCGAAATTGAGCGAGACCAACAAGCAGCTGCATCGCTACATCGCCAATGCGTCGCACAATCAATACATGATCGACGCGCTGAACAACCTTCGTATCCACTTGAGCCTGCTCCCGGCGTCCACCTACACTTTGCCTGAACGCGTCGCGAGCGCCCAAGCGGAGCATGAGGAAATCGTGGCCGCCATCGCCGCCGGCGACGGTGATGCGGCGGAAGCGGCCGCGCGCCGGCATATCGCAAACGGCTACCGCATCCGGTTGAAAATTACCAAATTCTAGCCCGCAGATGTTGCCTGCGGCCATCACGGGCAGAGGCGGCAGGTACCGTAAGTGAGCAGCGTTCTGCCGAACTGTCCATTCCGGCACATTTGCCGCCATCTGTGATCAGCTCAAAGACTGGGCAATGCGGCTGACGAAGGCCGGGCGCTCGAGAAGGCGCTGGTGGTACGCGGCAATGTTCTTGAGTTCCGGCTTTTCGAGCAATAGCAACGTCCAACGATGAATATTGGCGCCAGCGGCAATGTCTGCGATCGAGAATTGATTGCCTGCGATGTACCTGCTGCCTTCCAAATGCGTGTCCAGGAGTTGAAAAGCAGCGAAGACGGGGGCGGTGGCAAAATCTTCGCCGGCCTTCAGGGCTTTGCGAAGACGTCCGAGCGGCGGCGTCAGCGTCGTCGCACTCCAATCCATCCACATGTCGATCGCGGCCCGTCCAGCTGCGTCCTCCGGCCACAGCGAAACCGCCTTGTGCCGGCTAGCGATGTAGCGAAGGATAGCATTGCTTTCCCAGACGACCACGTCACCGTCCACGACCGTCGGCACCTTGCCGTTGGGGTTCATGGCGAGATACGCGGGCTGGTCGTTTCCACCGAACTTTCCGCCGCAGTCGATGCGGTCATATGTCTGACCGATTTCGTCGAGCAGCCAATAGACCTTGGCCGAATTCGAGGAATCCGAACGTCCATAGATTTTCAGCATGTTCATACCCTTTTCTCGTTTGCGATAGCCCGGATGATGGGGAGCCAATTGGGCGCGTCCTGCACGGCGAGGATGTCGGAGAACAGCAACCGTGCTTCCGCCTCACCCAGGTGGCCGCGCGTACAATCCAGGAACTTGCGCTCCAATTCGCCGCTGGCGTGAAGGTCGAAGGAATTGCGCCCGAGTTCTGTCGTCGCGCTATCTTCGAGGACCGTTCCATCCTTCATGACGACCCGAACGCGTCCCAGATACTCGTTCTTCTCCTGATGGGAGTGGGCGACCACGCGCGGCAGAAGAGCTTTGACATCAGGCGTCATAAAGCGCTCATCATCGAAATCGCCGAGGCTGATCATGCCGTCGAGAAGTGCTTTCGCGGTGAGAAACTGAACGCTGAACTTCGCCTCCAGCCCCGTGGCTGGCATCGACCGGTTGGTGTGCGCCAGGCGCCGCTCGTGCGTCCAGATCTCGATGGTCTCGATGGCGTCGCCGACGTCTCGACCCCAGGCTTTGCGGATCGAAAGGGCGGCGTCGATCGCAGAATGGGCGCTGCCGCAACACGGATGCTGCTTGACCGCGATACCGGGATCGAGGATTTCGAACCGGTCCCAGCCCTCAAGCGCTCTCTCGGGATCGAAGGTGCCGGCTCCGTTGAAGACCTCGAAGAACCCGTAGGTATGCTCGAACGCAGCAACATTCGATGTCATCCCGTGTGCCACCGTTTTTGCGGCAAGCAGACCGTTGAATGCGGCCTGCCCGACATGCAACGGCTTGACCGGGCTGCCGAAATTGGACTTGATCCCGCTCGCCATGGAGACGGCAACCGCCAAAGTGCTGGCTAACTGGTCGTCATCAAAGCCCAGCAGACGGGCCGAAGCCGTTGCCGCGCCGAAGACGCCGAGCGTCGCGGTCGGATGCCAACCCTTGTCGTAATGATGCGGCATCACGGCGCGGGCCAGATGCATTTCCACCTCGACCCCGGCCAGATAGGCTTCCAGCACCGCCCCACCACTGGCTTCTCGTTCCTCGGCCAACGCCAGCAGAGCCGCGACGACGGGGGCCGACGGATGGCCGGACATGGCGACGCTGCAGTCATCGAAGTCGAGCGCGTGTGCTGCGGTCCCATTGAGTAGCGCAGCATGAAGCGCGGAATAACGTCCTTTGCGACCGATCCGACTGGCCGCTCCATGATTGCCTGCGGCACCGAGTGCTGACGCCAGACCATCGAGATAAGGCGCAGACGAGCCGGCAAGAGCAACGCCGAGCGTGTCGGCAATGGCGAAAGTGGCGGCTCGCACGGCTTCCACCGGCGCGGTGGCCAGTCTGATGGCATTGGCGCGTTTGGCCAGTTCCTGGGCAAAGGTCATGGTATGGGTCTCCTCGCGGGTGGCAGCCATCACTTCAGCGTCCCGGCATTGATTTCGGCCGTCAGATCTCGCATCGACGGGAGGGTATCGAGTGCCATGAGCATCTCGAAAACGGTCTGGGCGCTCTGCCGTGTCACCGCGCGATCGGCGCAGTCCAGGAACTTGGCCGCCAGCATCGTCTCCGGCATGGGCACTTCGGGCCCTCGGCCAAGGGGAGCCGCAACGAAATTGGTGAGGGTCGATCCGTCTTTGAGTGTGACTGTGACCTCCGCGCCGTAGTCATGGGAGAGGTCTTCCAGAGGTTTCATCTGGATCAGATTCATGATGCGGACGACATCGGTATCGTGAAGCGCATCATCCTCGAAATGATCAAGCGTCACGGCCCCATTCACCAGGGCACGCGAGACGGCATAGGAAAGCGAGAACTTGGCATTGAGCGCGCTGGTCGCCGGGTTGAGAACATGGGGCAGCATGCGGCGCGGATGCATACGCACCATCACGGATTCGACATCTGCCGGCTTGATCGCCGCTTGCAGGGCAATGGCAGCGTCGATTGCCCCGTGAACACTGTAGACGCAGGGGTATTTCTTGATCGAGATTCCCGGCTCCAGCAAATCGAGAGGGCGCGCCCATCCGTCAAGCATCTTGTCTACGTTGTAATTCCCCGCACCGTTGAAGACCTCAAGGAAGCCCTGCTTGCCTTCCAGCGCGGTTGGCGAGGCCTCAAAACCCTCTTGCGCCAGAAGGGCCGCAAACAGTCCGTTGCGCGCAGCCAATCCGGCATGCATGGGCTTTACTGGGGTGCCGAAATTCGCCTTCACCCCGCACGCCAAGGAGGCACCGATGCAAAGGGCATCCGCCATTTGCTTCTCCGACAGACGCATGAGGCGAGCCGCTGCGGCAATTGCCCCGAAAATTCCCAGCGTCGCGGTCGGATGCCAGCCTTTTTCGTAGTGGTAGAAGTTGAGACCACGGGCCATGCGCGTCGCGGTTTCCACGCCCACAATATAGGCGTCGACGAAATCGCGGCCGGTGGAACCGAGCTCTTCGGCCAATGCGAGAAGGCCCGGGACGATGATCACCGTCGGATGTCCGGAGAGCGATTTGCTGGTGTCGTCATAATCCAGGGCGTGCCCAGAGGTGCCGTTGACGAAGGCGGCCTCGAGTTTTCCAAGTCGCATTTTCCGCCCCAGCACGAGGCAGTTTCCAGGAGGGAATGCCCCCGCCTCGATCGCCATGGTGGTCGTATCCGTATTCGCTCCCAGAAGTGCGCAACCGACCATGTCGGCCATCGCCTGCTTGGCCCACTTGATGGCCTCCGGGTCGAATCTCTCAAAATCGAGTGCGCCGGCGCGCGTGGCGAGTTCCAGGGCGAGTGACATGCTTCATGCTCCGGCTATCGAGGCGGAAATCAGGCAATGGCGATCTGGATCGCTTCGGACTTTCGACGTTCATCGATCGCCAATGCCGCGAGGATTGACATAGTGTATACCGATGCATACATATGTTTTGATTTGAGTGCAATGCGTGTTTCGATAGCGCCGGAGCGAAAAGTTATGAACGAGATGACCATCCAAAAAGACCGGTCGGCTACGCTGGCGCGCTTCGTCGCCGGTGCCGGCGATGCAAGCTTGCCGGCCAACGTCAAGGAGGCGGGGCGTCAAGCCCTGGCAGACTACATCGGCGTTTCCATTGCCGGGCACGAAGATCCGGCCGTTCAATCGCTGAGGCGCCTGGCTGCGAGCTGGAATGCTCCTGGCAAAGCGCGCATTTTCTTTGGCGGACAAACCCAGCCGGCGATGGCAGCCCTGCTCAATGGCACCATGACCCATGCTATGGATCTGGACGATGTCCATTACGCCGGTGGCGGACACCCAAGCGGTCCGTGTTGGTCGGCAGCGCTGTCTCTGGCGGAACATCTTGGTTCATCCGACGAGACGGCGCTGAAGGCGTTCGTCACCGGCTACGAGGTGATGGCACGGCTCGGCGGCGGTGGGCAAAGCGGTGTCGGGCGGACCCTTCAGCGACACGGCTTTCACCCGACATCCATCTTCGGCCGAGCCGGCGCTGCGGCATCAGCGTCGGTCGTTCTCGGTCTCGATACTGAAGGGGCCGCGAACGCCCTGGGCGTGGCAGCGACCACCGCTGGCGGTCTGGTCGGTTCCTTCGGAACGCACTCAAAGCCGTTTCATGCGGGAAAAGCCGCCATGGACGGTGTCCTCGCTGCCGAAATGGCCAAGGCTGGTTTCATTGCTGCAGCAGACCTCTATGAAGCGGACAAGGGGATTCTTCCGTCCTTTTTGAAGGATGCGGATTTTGTCATCCCCGAACTTGATTTCGAGAAGCAATGGTACCTTCTGCAAAACGGCTACAAGCTGTTTGCGAGCTGCAGGGCCACGCATGCGGCCGCCGAGGCTGCACGGGGCGTCAAAGATCAGCTTGGCAACCGGACGATCACCAAGATCACCGCATATGTGAACCCGATCGCCTTGATCGCGGCTGGAAACCCGGCACCGAAAACCGGCCTTGAAGGCCGGTTCAGCACCTATTTCTGCATCGCAATGGGGATCGCCGGCTACCGTCTGAGCGCCTTTGATTTCAACGAGACGACGCTCAACGACCCCTTCATCTCCGACCTGCTGCCGAAGATCGAATGCATTCCGGTGAAGGGCCAGTCGGAAGTGGCCGCAAGGCTCGAAATCAGCCTTTCCGATGGGCAGCAGCTGCAAGCCTCCGTCGATGTGGTTCTCGGCCACCCCGACAAACCCCTGAGCTGGACCGATATCCATGAAAAGTTCAAGGGGCTCGTCGAACCGGTGCTCGGCTCCTCTGCGTGTGAGGAACTTTTTGAACTGATCACGAAGTTCGACACCGGCGGCGAATCCATTCCGGCCATGTCCCGCCTTCTTGCTGCAAAGACAGATCGGACGGCCTGAATTCAATCTTCGCCGACCTGTCGGCGAAGATTGATATCGCTCGTGCTTATGTCTGGCACCATGCAGATGTATTCGGTTGTACCTGGCGGTCCTTGCCACATTTGGCATTTTCCCCTAAGAAGCCGGTCCGGCATTGAGCAGATGAGTGGGGCACAAATGGCGGCGCGGCCGAAGCTGAAAAGTGACAAGAAGGAGCCCGCTGCAGAGACCAAGCCGGGAGAGTATCCGCTTGGATCTGGAGACCTGACCTCTGAAGTCTATCACAAGGTGCGCGATGCGATCCGGAAGGGCACGCTCTCGATTGGCGAGCGCGTGACCGAGGCGGATCTGGCCACCCGCTTCGGCGTGTCGAGAACTCCGGTTCGAGATGCAATCGTGAGGCTGGAGGCGGACGGCCTCCTGACGAACGAACCCAGGCGCGGCCTGATCATCACCGACCTCAGTCACCAGCAGATCGTCGAACTTTATTTTATGCGGGAAGTGCTGGAGGGCGCGGCGGCGCGCCAGGCTGCCCAGAGCGCAAGCGATATCGAGCTTCGCACCATCGCCGAAATTGCCGAATCGGAATCGGATCATCTCGGAGATTTTGATGAACTCGGGGAGATCAACGTCAAGTTCCACCGGATGACCATGCTGGCCGCGCACAACCGCTATCTTCTGCGCAGCCTGAGCCAATTGTCTGTAACGATGTCCCTCCTGCCAAGCCTGCTGTCGCGCGGAACGCGGGCCGCTGACGCCTGCAAGGAACACCAGGAGATCGTCACCGCGCTCCTGGCCCGCAACAGCGAGGCAGCCGAAGACGCAGCGCGCCGGCACGTGAGATCATCGCTGCAGCACCGCATGCTGCTCTCCATCCGGAACACCTGACACGCCTGGAAAATCTGTCGGGAGATATTGAGGCGCAACAGTTCTGCCTAATTCTTAGTCATCCAGCATTGCGCTGTCCGCATAGCTGCAGTGCAGCATTAAGTCTTGGAAACGGCAGAACTCGGCGTATGATCACAGTCATCGAAGCAATGCACCTCCTCCCGCAGAGCTTCGACGCAGAACGGCCACTCCTCCTCCCAAGGCCGTTCTATTGAACACTGGCACTCCTCCTCCCAGTCGGTGTTCAAACTTTTCGGAAAGCCTGCCGCACCTCCTCCCGCGGCAGGCTTTTTCGTTTGTAGTATCTTTCCAGATCGGACGTCCTTCCACGCCACCGGGCATAGGCCCGATGGCTGGTTGTCAACCTTACGCGGCCATTCAGTTCTGCCGCATGAAACCCTGGATCATTTCGGCCAGCGCCTCCGGCTGCTCGATGCACGGAAGGTGGGCGCAATCCTCGATGATCTCGAACCGGGCGCCGGGAATGAGCTCCGCTCCCTTCTTCACCGTCTCCGGTGGCGTCGAGCCATCCTGATCGCCGACGATTGCCAGCGTCGGCACGGTGATTGTCGGCAGGATCTCGGAGAAATCGGTGTCGCGAAGCGCTGCACAGGTCGAGAGATAGCCGGCCACAGACTGCCGTGTCATCATCAGCCGATAGCCTGCAAGCTCGTCAGCGCGATCTTCATGGAAGCCGGGTGTGAACCAGCGCGCCATTGCGTTGTCCGCAGCGCTCTCCAGTCCGCCCTTTTCGATGCCGGCAATGCGCTCGCCCCAGATCGCCGGGCTGCCGATCTGAGGGGCTGTGTCGCACAGCACCAGCTTGCGGAACAGATCCGGCCGCGCCTTCCAGAGACCCTGGCAGACGAGACCACCGACGGACAGACCACAGAAGGTCGCCTTGCGAATGCCGAGTTCGTCACAGAGGCTCGCCAGATCCGTCACCAGCTCGTCCATGCCGAAGGCTGCATCCGCTCCGCCGGAAAGCCCGTGCCCACGGCTGTCATAGAGCAGGACCGAAACATCCTCACCGAGCTCGTCGAACAGCGGCAGCCAGATCCGGAAATCCGTGCCAAGCCCATTGGAAAACACGATCAGGTTCTTAGACTTGGCCTCCCCGATCAGTTCGTAGTGCATTACATGGCCGTTGATGGTCTTGAACGCCAAAGCGTATCCTCCGTTGAGAGGGCGTTGGAAGTATGATCGGTGACGCCCTGTTTGTATGTGCCGGCGCGCCCAAAACGGCGTGCCTGAAATTCAGTGGGCTTCGTCCCAGTTATGGGCTGCGCGGGCGTCGACCTTCAGCGGCACCCGCATGGAGACAGCCGGCATGGCCGCATTCTCCATGACATCGACGATCACGGGCATTGCGGCATCGACGGCATCGTCTCCCACCTCGAAGATCAGTTCGTCATGCACCTGCAGCAGCATGCGGCACCGTTCGGATAGGCCGGTGGCGTTGAGCGCCGGCTCGATCTGGATCATTGCACGGCGGATGATGTCGGCCGCCGAACCCTGGATCGGCGCGTTGATCGCAGCCCGCTCGTTAAAGGCGCGCATGGAGGGATTGGACGACTTGATCTCGGGATAATGCGCTCGTCTGCCGAAGATGGTTTCGACATAACCATGCTCGCGGGCAAAGGTCTTGGTGGATTCCATATAGTCCTTGATGCCCGGAAAGCGCTCGAAATACCTCTTGATGTAGTCGCCCGCTTCAGAGCGCTCGATGCTCAGCTGATTGGCGAGGCCGAAGGCGGAAATGCCGTAGATGATGCCGAAGTTGATCGCCTTGGCCCGGCGACGAACCTCGGATGGCATGCCCTCGACCGGTACACCGAACATTTCCGACGCCGTCATCGCATGAATGTCGATGCCGTCGGCAAAGGCCTGGCGGAGCTGCGGGATATCGGCGACATGGGCAAGGACGCGCAGTTCGATCTGGCTGTAATCGGCCGACAGAAGTTTGTGCCCCGGCGTCGAGATGAAGGCGGTACGAATCTTGCGCCCTTCGGCTGTCCGGACCGGAATATTCTGCAGGTTCGGTTCGGACGAGGAGAGCCGCCCGGTGGTGGTCGAGGCGAGCGAATAGCCGGTATGGACCCGCTTGGTCTGGGGATGCACATAGCCGGGCAGGGCGTCGGTATAGGTAGACTTGAGTTTGGTCAGCTGCCGCCAGTCGACGATCTTGCGCGGCAGCGGAGCACCTTCCGCTGCAAGATCCTCGAGCACCTGAGCCGACGTCGACCATTGTCCGGTCTTCGTCTTGGAGCCGCCGGGCAGTCCCATCCGACCGAACAGGATGTCGCCAAGCTGTTTTGGCGAACCGATGTTGAAGCGCTCGCCGGCCAGTTCATAGACCTCGTCCTCGGCCGCCGCCGCCTTCTGGGCAAGCTCGCCGGAAAGGCGCGAGAGAATTTGCCGGTCGACGGTAATGCCGCGCTCCTCCATATGGGCAAGCACAGGCACCAAAGGCCGCTCGAGCCGTTCGTAGATACGGGTCAGCCCTTCGGCGGCGAGGCGCGGTTTCAGCACCAGCCAGAGGCGCAGTGTCACATCTGCATCCTCGGCGGCATAGGCCGTTGCGCGATCGATATCGACGAGATCGAAGGTAACGGAGGATTTGCCGGAACCGGCAACATCCTTGTAGGCGATTGGCGTATGGCCCAGCCATTTTTCCGACAGCCCGTCCATGCCGTGATTGCCCTTGCCGGCATCCAGCACATAGGACATCAGCATGGTGTCGTCGAAAGCCTGTAGCGTGATGCCGTGGCGCTTCATCACGAGGTAGTCGTATTTCAGGTTCTGCGCGACCTTCAGCACCGAAGGGTCTTCGAGGAGCCCCCTCAATGCATCGAGCGCTTCGCCCATCGGGATCTGGCCCTCTGCATGACCACCGCCCAGGAGATCGCCGATCCCGGTCTTGTGGGCGAGGGGGAGATAGGCGGCGCGGATAGTGGTCGATCCCGGCGACAGCACATTGTCCTGGATCGCGAGCGATACACCGACCAGCTCCGCCTGCATCGGATCGAGCGACGTCGTTTCTGTATCGAAGGCGACAAGGCCGGTTTCCCGCGCGGCCGCAACCCAGAGCTCAAGGGTCGGGAGGTCACGAATGGTGACATAGGTCGATCGATCGATCGGATTGGCGGCAAATCCATCCGCGCGGCTGCGCGCCAGATCTGCTGGCGTCTTGCCACTGGCGGCGCCAGCGCCAGATGCCGGCGCCGCATTGCTCGTGGTGGGATTGGCGTCCACCGCTGCGGTGGAACTCGCATCGAGATCAGGTCCGCGCGCGGCGTCGCCCCACTCAACTGACACGACTGCGGCCTCAATCGTGCCTGCGTCGCAGTTGCAGGTTTCGGCCACGCGCCGCGTCAATGTGGTAAACTCCATGGCCTTCAGGAAGCCGATAAGCTTCGGCCCGTCCTGCGGCTCCAGCACCAGGGCATCGAGGTCCATGTCCAGGGGCACGTCGGTACGCAGTTCGACCAGCTGTCGGGAGACGCGTGCAAGCTCGGCATTGGCAAGGATGTTCTCGCGACGTTTGACTTGCTTGATCTCGCCGGCGCGGGCCAGCAGCGTTTCCAGATCGCCGAATTCTTCGAGAAGCTGAGCCGCTGTCTTCGGGCCGATGCCGGGAATGCCGGGCACGTTGTCGGTCGAATCTCCCGTCATTGCCTGGAGATCGATCATCTTCTCCGGCGGAACGCCCCACTTCTCGATGACGTCGGGAATGCCGATCTGCTTGTCCTTCATCGCGTCGTACATGTGCACGTTCGCGGTGACGAGTTGCATCAGGTCCTTGTCGGATGAGACGACCGTGACGTCGGCACCAGCCGCTTCGGCCTGCCGCGCATAAGTCGCGATGATGTCGTCGGCTTCAAAACCTTCGGTTTCGATGCAGGGCAGGTTGAAGGCCCGCGTCGCATGACGGATCAGACCGAATTGCGGAATGAGGTCTTCCGGTGGCGCCGAGCGGTTTGCCTTGTAGAGCGGGTAGATTTCCTTACGGAAGGTCGTGGATGAATAGTCGAAGATCACGGCGAGATGGGTCGGTGTGACCCCGACATCCGTGTTGCGCGCGTCGCGCAAGAGCTTCCACAGCATGTTGCAGAAGCCTGAAACCGCGTTGACAGGCAACCCGTCCGACTTGCGGTTCAGGGCCGGAATGGCGTGGAAAGCGCGGAAAATGAAACCCGAGCCGTCGACGAGAAAGAGATGATCGCCTTTTTTCATGTCGGCATGGATAGCGCGGGGCAGGCGAAACGTCCATGACGGTTTGGCTCCGGCAGCGGAAAAACCCGGACGCACCGGGCGCTTTAACCTCTCTCCCGCAAATTGCGCTGCTCACAAAAAGCTTACCGATTTGTAATGCCCGTTTCCCTTGAAAAACCACATTTGGAACCACAAATCCCAGTCATCGGCGTCTGATCACGCCGTAGTCTGAATGAGGCTCGTCCCCCGCCGCGTCAGACTCGGGCAAAGGCCTTATCCCCCTCTCCGGGCCTTTGTCCCCATATTCCGGAGCCGTCGTGGCAGTCCCCCCGCCCAAAGCCACGGCGGCCTCCGAAATCCCTCACGCATCTGCTGAATGGTAAGCCATAGGAATGCATCGCCTGCGATGTTTTTCCGCGCTACAGTCACCGACACATATTCCGAATCTCTCTCTTGCGACATTGTCGAGCCATGGCCAATGACCGCCCGGAATCTGCCACGCAACTGGCGATGCAGTTCGCCCGCAGTGTGACCCGCGCTCTGCAGAGCCGGGCCGTACGCCTCGGTTTCTCTCCGGGCCAATTCCCCGTTCTTCTGGAGCTTTGGGAGGAGGAGGGCTTGACCCAGCGCCAATTGCTCGATCGGGTCGAGGTGGAGCAGGCGACGATTGCCAACACGCTGGCCCGCATGGAACGCGACGGTTTGATCGAGCGGCGGGTCCATCCCCGCGACAAACGCGCCCAGCAGATCTTCCTGACCGAGAAGGCCCGCGCCATGCGCGAAGAGGCGCTTGCACTGGCGTGCGAGGCCGAAGATGCGGTCTTTTCCGGCTTCCGGCGTTTCGAAAAGGAATTGCTGAAGGAGTATATCCGCTGGGCGATCGCCAATGCACGAAAGCTCTGAGCAGCCGACTCTTGGTGACCTGTAAATTGCCGCACCCCTATTTTCGCACAGGTTGTGCCTCGAAACATCAAGTCCTTTGCTCTATGGTCCGCCGCGATTTCAATTCTGCAGGACATTCCCCATGACCGATCTCTCTCCCATTCTTGCCAAGGCGGATGAAACCCTCCCCAAGAGCCTCGATCGGCTTTTTGATCTCGTCCGGATCCCCTCCATCTCGACGGATCCCGCCTACAAGGCCGAATGCCGCAAGGCCGGCGAATGGCTGGTGAAGGAACTGACCGAGCTCGGCTTCGACACCTCGTTGCGCGACACGCCCGGCCATCCGATGGTCGTCGCCCATCACGCCGCGGATCGCGCGGAAGCCCCTCATGTCCTCTTCTACGGTCACTACGATGTTCAGCCGGTCGATCCCCTGGACCTCTGGGAAGACGATCCCTTTGCCCCTGCGATCAAGGAGAAGGATGGCCGCAAGATCATCACCGGCCGTGGCACCTCGGACGACAAGGGCCAGTTGCTGACCTTCGTTGAAGCCTGCCGCGCCTACAAGGCGGTCAAGGGCTCTTTGCCGGTACGCATCACCATTCTCTTCGAGGGCGAAGAAGAATCCGGTTCGCCGTCGCTGAAGCCCTTCCTCGAAGCCAATGCCGCAGAGCTGAAGGCCGATTTTGCCCTGGTCTGCGACACCAGCATGTGGGATCGCGAGACGCCGGCAATCGCCGCAGCGCTTCGTGGCCTGGTTGGCGAAGAGGTGACGATAACAGCCGCCGACCGCGATCTGCATTCCGGCCTCTTTGGCGGTGCTGCCGCCAATCCCGTGCATATCCTGACGAAAATCCTCGCCGACCTGCATGACGAAACCGGCAAGGTTACCCTGCCAGGCTTCTACGATGGCGTTGAGGAAACGCCTTCCAACATCAAGGCATCCTGGGACAGCCTCGGCCGCACCGCCGAAAGCTTCCTCGGCGAAGTCGGTCTGTCGATCCCATCAGGCGAAAAGGGCCGCTCGGTTCTGGAACTGACCTGGGCCCGCCCGACCGCCGAAGTGAACGGCGTCATCGGTGGTTACACTGGCGAGGGTTTCAAGACGGTGATCGCCGCCAAGGCTTCCGCCAAGATCTCCTTCCGCCTCGTCGGCACCCAGGATCCTGCCAAGATCCGCGAACGCTTCCGCGCCTTTGTTCAGGCTCGCATCCCGGCTGATTGCTCGGTTGATTTCCACGAACATGGCGGTTCGCCAGCAATTCAGCTGTCCTATGATTCGCCGGAACTCACCAAGGCGAAGAACGCGCTGTCTGATGAGTGGCCGAAGCCGGCCGTCATCATCGGCATGGGTGGCTCTATCCCGATCGTCGGCGATTTCCAGAAGATGCTCGGCATGGATTCGCTTCTGGTCGGTTTCGGTTTGACCGACGACCGCATCCATTCTCCCAATGAAAAATATGATCTCAACTCGTTCCACAAGGGCATCCGCTCGTGGATTCGTATCCTCGACGCACTCGCCAGCAAGTGAAAACCTGAGCCAGAAAAGCAAAAAGGCCGGTGAAAACCGGCCTTTCCTTTACGTTTCAACACTGTCCTGCCAGTACATCCGTGGTCAGGGGTGGAAACGTGCCATGCGATGCTTCGGATGTCTGTTCGCCGTGGCGAACTCATCCCAGATCCACAGGATCGCGCGGGATGATGAACAATTCCTTAATGCGCCTCGTATTTCATGCCGTCCTGGCACTAAACCGGCGCGTCCATCGCTTGGTAACCTTTAGATGGTGGAGGCGGCCGCCCGTTTCAAGACCCGCAAGCATGCGCAGTTGAAGAACCGAGCCGATCCTGACTAAGATGCTGACATGAGCCTTGAATCCGTCCGACAATTTTTCCGCGACCACGCCCCTGATCTCTCCGTGATCGTCACTGAGGCGAGCTCCGCCACGGTGGCGCTCGCCGCCGAAGCCCATGGCGTCGAGCCGGACCAGATCGCCAAGACGATCTGCCTCAGGATCGGCGAGGACGTGGTACTCGTCGTTGCCGCCGGCACGAAGCGCCTCGATAACAGAAAGTTCAAAGATCGGTTCGGGGTCAAGCCGCGCATGCTGGATGCAGAGGCTGTGGTCGAAGCGACGAGCCATCCGGTCGGCGGCGTCTGTCCTTTCGGCCTTCCAGCGCCGCTCAAGATCTATTGCGACATCTCGCTGAAAACTTGGCCCGAAGTTGTCCCCGCTGCTGGTGCGACCAATGCTGCGGTGCGGATCGCGCCTGACCGTCTGGCGTCCCTGATCGACGCGGAATGGGCCGATCTCTGCCAGTGAAGCGGGTTTGATTTCGGCTGTTTACCGCGTCTTAACCACCCCTTAAATCGCCGCAATTACTGTGCAATCGGATGAATGTCCGCACCGGCTCAAAGGGCGGTTTTCAACACCAATTCACCCGGCATTAGGCGAGCGTCAGACCTCGACGCCCGGCCGGCCACACGAGCATCTGGAGCAAGACCACCGCAATGGTGAGCCGAGGCAAGTCCCGCGACCGTATTGAGCCGAGCTTCGACGAGGAGAGCGAGGACGAGGATCTGCGGCTGGATGCAGACGATCGCATTGCGGGAGGCCGAAAGACGCGCTCTTCAGGCAAGCGTTCGGCCCCTGCGGCTCGATCCAACAAGGGTAAGAAATCGCAGCCCCGCAAGCGAGAAACCTCGGGTGGCTTCGGTCTTGGACGCCTGATCTACTGGTGTTTTGTCCTGTCGATCTGGGGCGCCATCGGTCTCGGAGCTCTCATCGCCTATTACGGCTCACAGATGCCGAGCGCCAGCAGCTGGTCCATCCCCGAGCGCCCGCCGAACATGAAGATCGTTTCTGTCGAGGGCACGGTGATTGCCAATCGCGGCGCGACCGGCGGCGAGGCGCTTCCTTTGGAAGAAATGTCGCCTTTCATTCCCCAGGCGGTGATGGCGATCGAAGACCGACGCTTCTATTCGCATTTCGGCATCGATCCCTTGGGTCTCGCCCGTGCCATCGTCACCAATGTGGTGAGTGGCCGCGCCGTGCAGGGCGGATCGACGCTGACGCAGCAGCTGGCCAAGAACCTCTTCCTCTCGCCGGAACGCACGGTCGAGCGCAAGGTTCAGGAAGTCCTGCTCGCCTTCTGGCTGGAGCAGAAATACACCAAGGACCAGATCCTAGCGATGTATCTGAACCGCGTCTATTTCGGGTCTAATGCCTATGGCGTGGAAGCCGCCGCCCGGCGTTATTTCAACAAGTCCGCCCGCGACGTGAACCTCGGCGAGGCTGCCCTGCTGGCAGGTCTTCTGAAGGCCCCCTCCAGGTTGTCCCCCGCCCGTGACCCGGAGGCGGCGGAAGCCCGCGCCCAGGTCGTGCTCCAGGCCATGCTGGAAGAGGGCTACATCACCGACGACGAGATCAAGACGGCGATGTCGCAATCGCCCACCAAGGCAAAACGCTATTGGAGCGGGGCCGGCCAGTATGTCGCCGACATGGTGCGCGATGATGTGACCGCACTGATCGGCAAGGTCACTGAAGACATCGTCGTCGAAACCACGATCGACATGACGCTCGAAAAGAAGGCTGAAGCGGCACTGACCGAATCACTGGCCGCCGAAGGCGCCAAGGTGAATGCGTCCCAGGCAGCGCTCGTCTCGATCGACGGCACCGGCGCCATCCGGGCTCTGGTCGGCGGGCGCGACTATGCGGAAAGCCAGTTCAACCGCGCGGTCAAGGCCAAGCGCCAGCCGGGCTCAGCGTTCAAGCCCTTCGTCTACGCGGCCGCCATGGAAATCGGTCTGCGTCCCGGCTCCACCCGCAACGATGCGCCGATCCGCATCGGATCGTGGACGCCGCAGAACTATGATGAAAAGTATCGCGGTCCGGTGACCCTTGCCCATGCGCTCGCCGAATCGCTCAACACGGTCGCGGCCCAACTGGTGATGGAAGTCGGTCCCGATCAGGTGATCAAGCTCGCGCATCGCATGGGCATTGATTCGGACCTGCAGAACAATGCCTCGATTGCGCTCGGCACATCCGAAGTCTCGCTGCTGGAACTGACCGCTGCCTATGCCCCCTTCATGAACGGCGGCTACAAGGCGACCCCGCATATCGTCCAGCGTATCCTCAAGGCGGACGGCACGGTGCTCTACGAGAACAACTATCTCGAGCCGCCCCGTGTCATCAGTGACCAGGTCGTTGCCGAGATGAACCAGATGATGATGGGCGTGATCAATCAGGGCACCGGCAAGAAGGCGCAGCTGAAGGGCTGGGAAGCCGCCGGCAAGACCGGCACCACCCAGTCTTTCCGCGATGCGCTCTTCGTCGGCTACACCAGCAATCTCACCACCGGTGTCTGGTTCGGCAATGACAATGGTGATTCGATGAAGAAGGTCACCGGCGGTGGCCTGCCCGCGCGCGCCTGGCACGACTTCATGGCGGCAGCCCATCAGGGACTGGCGCCGGCACCCCTGCCGGGCGGTGATTATCAGGAACCTGCACCTGTCGATCAGGATCCGACCATCGGCGCGATCATTTCGGACGTTTTGAACGGTGGAGGCGAAGAGCGTTACCCGGCCCAGCCGCAGGCCAATGGCGAGCCGCCTGCCGAGCAGGATCAGCAGGGCAACTGGCCTGTACTGGAAGGCCCTGTGCCGCCGGGCGATGTGGGCCAGGCGCCGCAGGAAGGTGCCCGCAGGCGCACCACGCTGCTCGATCTTATCCTCGGGCAATAAGGATTTTGACGTTGGCAGGCATTGCGCCTGCCAGAGGCAAGCCCGACATGGTATGGGGCATGCCGAACACGGGTTGAGGTGGTGTGGAAATCGGCCTGAAGATTGCCGCCCAATCTCTTCTTTTTACTGATTTTCAGCGGAATTCCAGCCTTGCAGTCGGAAAAACCGCTTCTTATATACGCGACATAGCCACAGCACCGCTGTAGCAAATCCCAGACCATCCACGTCGAGGGGCTGTCAGGAATGCCTGATTGGGGTTCCGACGGCCTGCTTCAAGGAGAGAATGACATGGCAAAAGTAATCGGTATCGACCTTGGAACGACCAATTCCTGCGTCGCCGTCATGGACGGCAAGGATGCGAAGGTCATTGAGAATTCCGAAGGCGCACGCACCACGCCTTCCATGGTGGCTTTTTCGGACGATGGCGAACGCCTCGTCGGACAGCCGGCCAAGCGCCAGGCTGTCACCAACCCGACCAACACCCTCTTCGCCGTCAAGCGCCTGATCGGCCGCCGCCACGAAGATCCGACCGTTGAAAAGGACAAGGGCCTCGTTCCCTTCCCGATCATCAAGGGCGACAACGGCGATGCCTGGGTCGAAGCCCAGGGCAAGGGTTATTCGCCTTCGCAGATCTCGGCCATGATCCTCCAGAAGATGAAGGAAACGGCAGAAGCCTATCTCGGCGAAAAGGTTGAAAAGGCCGTCATCACCGTTCCCGCCTACTTCAACGACGCGCAGCGCCAGGCAACCAAGGATGCCGGCCGCATCGCGGGTCTTGAAGTGCTCCGCATCATCAACGAGCCGACGGCTGCCGCTCTCGCTTACGGCCTCGACAAGAAGGACGGCAAGACCATCGCCGTTTACGACTTGGGTGGTGGTACCTTCGATATCTCGGTTCTGGAAATCGGCGACGGCGTCTTCGAAGTGAAGTCAACCAACGGCGACACCTTCCTCGGCGGTGAAGACTTCGACATGCGTCTCGTCGAATATCTCGCAGCCGAATTCAAGAAGGACCAGGGCATCGACCTGAAGGGCGACAAGCTTGCCCTGCAGCGGCTGAAGGAAGCCGCTGAAAAGGCCAAGATCGAGCTGTCGTCCTCGCAGCAGACCGAAATCAACCTGCCCTTCATCACGGCTGACGCGTCCGGTCCGAAGCACCTGACGATGAAGCTGACCCGTGCAAAGTTCGAAAGCCTGGTCGACGATCTCGTCCAGCGCACGATCGCACCGTGCAAGGCAGCCCTCAAGGATGCCGGCGTCACCGCTGCCGATATCGACGAAGTCGTTCTCGTCGGCGGCATGAGCCGCATGCCGAAGGTCCAGGAAGTGGTGAAGCAGTTGTTCGGCAAGGAGCCGCACAAGGGCGTCAACCCGGATGAAGTCGTTGCACTCGGCGCCGCCATCCAGGCCGGTGTTCTGCAGGGCGACGTCAAGGACGTTCTCCTCCTCGACGTGACCCCGCTGTCGCTCGGCATCGAAACGCTCGGTGGTGTCTTCACCCGTCTGATCGACCGCAACACGACGATCCCGACGAAGAAGAGCCAGACCTTCTCGACCGCTGAAGACAACCAGCAGGCTGTCACCATCCGCGTCAGCCAAGGCGAGCGCGAAATGGCACAGGACAACAAGCTGCTTGGCCAGTTCGACCTCGTCGGCCTGCCGCCGTCGCCGCGTGGCGTTCCGCAGATCGAAGTCACCTTCGACATCGATGCCAACGGCATCGTCCAGGTTTCGGCCAAGGACAAGGGCACCGGCAAGGAACAGCAGATCCGCATCCAGGCGTCGGGTGGTCTGTCTGACGCCGACATCGAAAAGATGGTGAAGGACGCCGAAGCCAATGCCGAAGCCGACAAGAAGCGTCGTGCGGTGGTTGAAGCCAAGAACAGCGCGGAAAGCCTCGTCCACTCGACTGAAAAGTCGCTGAAGGACTACGGCGACAAGGTCTCCGAAACCGACCGCAAGGCGATCGAAGATGCGATTGCCGCTCTGAAGGGCGCGCTCGAAGCCTCCGATCCGTCGCCGGAAGACATCGGCACCAAGACCCAGGCCCTCATGGAAGTCTCCATGAAGCTCGGTCAGGCCATCTACGAGGCCCAGCAGGCCGAGGGTGGCAATGCCGAAGCCGGCGACGATAATGTCGTCGACGCCGACTATGAAGAAGTGAAGGACGAAGACGCGAAGAAGTCGGCCTGATGCTGGCTCGCTTCACGCGCATCGTATCGAGCGGGCTGGCCTTCGGGCCAGCCTGTATCGCATTGATGATGGCAACGACAGCTGTTGCGCAGGATGCGCAGATTGGCGCCGTCTATCGGCAGGTGAGCAGTGCCGAGGCCAAGGTTGCCAAGGCCCTGTCTGCGAAGGACTCGCGTTCTCTTTCCCGGATCGGCAGCGAACTCGGGAAGATCATCGAGGCGGCCCTGCAGCGGCGCGAGAATGGCGGTTCGGTATCGGCTTGCGATATGGCCGCCCATTCGCTGGCTTTCGTTGCCGTATCAGCAGCCGATGGCGTGATCAGCAAGGGCGATGCGCGCAAGCTCCTGATGGACGATGCGATGGCAGCGGCTTCCGACTTTCAAAAAGACATGCAGGCCTGTGACAAGCTCGCCGGCAAGCCGGCGTCCGGTCACACGAGCGTTGGGAAAGCTTTGAGGGCTTTGTAAGACGATGGCAAAGGCAGATTTCTACGAGACCCTCGGGGTCGGCCGCACGGCGGATGAAAAGGAGCTGAAGAGCGCCTTCCGCAAGCTTGCGATGAAATACCATCCGGACAAGAATCCGGGCGACGATGAAGCGGAAAAGAAGTTCAAGGAACTCAACGAGGCTTACGAGACCTTGAAGGATCCGCAGAAGCGCGCGGCTTATGATCGTTTCGGCCACGCTGCCTTTGAACAGGGTGGTGGCGGCTTCGGCGGTGGTGGCGGCGGTTTTGCCGGCGGCGGTGGCTTCTCCGACATCTTCGAAGACATCTTCGGCGAGATGATGGGTGGTGGTCGCGGTGGTCGTGCTCGCTCTACGGGCGGCCGCGAACGCGGGGCCGACCTGCGCTACAACATGGAAATCAGCCTCGAAGAGGCCTTTACGGGCAAGACGGCACAGATCCGGGTTCCGACCTCGATCACCTGCGATCTTTGCACCGGCACCGGTGCTAAGCCCGGCACCAAGCCGACGACCTGCTCAACCTGTCAGGGTTCCGGGCGTGTGCGGGCAGCCCAGGGCTTCTTTTCGATCGAACGGACCTGCCCAACCTGTCACGGTCGCGGCCAGACTATCTCCGATCCCTGCACCAAGTGCCACGGCCACGGCCGCGTGACCGAGGAGCGCTCGCTCTCCGTCAATATACCGGCGGGCATCGAGGATGGCACGCGTATCCGCCTGCAGGGCGAGGGCGAGGCGGGTCTGCGCGGCGGCCCCTCCGGCGATCTCTACATCTTCCTGTCGGTCAAGCCGCACGAATTCTTCCAGCGCGACGGGGCAGACCTTTATTGCTCCGTGCCGATCTCGATGACGACGGCCGCTCTCGGCGGCACCTTCGATGTGGTGACGCTCGATGGCACGAAGTCGCGCGTGACCGTTCCGGAAGGCACCCAGGCCGGCAAGCAGTTCCGCTTGAAAGCCAAGGGCATGCCGGTTCTACGGTCGGCACAGACGGGGGATCTGTACATTCAGATCCAGATCGAGACACCGCAGAAGCTCACCAAGCGCCAGCGGGAACTGCTCCAGGAATTCGAGCAGCTGTCGTCGAAGGAAAACAATCCGGAATCGACAGGCTTCTTCGCTCGCATGAAGGATTTCTTCGACACGTTGAGCGACTGATCGACAACGATCTGTCGGATGTGGAAAAGGGGCTGGCCGCGAGGCTGGCCCCTTTTCGCTATGGATGAACGCGACACACCGCGTGCTTTACCCGTGGCCTATGCCAACGCCACGGTGCCAAATGCCATGGTCGAACTTCACGCGATCCGCGCCAGACTTGCGGATCCAACTCACCGCAGAACCGCCAACTCGTTTCGATGGCGCATCATGGTGCGCAGCAACGCATGATCCCGCGCCAAGGCCTTTTGCCGTGTCGGATCCGGATGCACGGCCCTGAGCGGAAAACGCATGGCAGCCCCGGCAACCTCGGTGCCATCGAATATGCCGGCGCACACGGCCGCATGAAAAGCCGAACCGAGCAGGACGGCATCGCAACCATCCGGAACATGCATCACGCAACCGGTCGCATCGGCGTAAAGTTGCGAGAGCAGGGGATGGTCGGCAAGGCCGCCGGCGAGGAAGAGATGCTGCGGGTTCCCGGCCTGCTCAGGCAGATGATCGATGATGTTGCGGATGCTGCAGGCCAGCGCCACGCAACTGCGCCAATAGAGACGCAGCAGGCCCTCCAGGCTTCGGTCGAGGTCGAGCCCCGCAATGGTGCCGGTCAGAAGCGGGTCGGAGACGGGCGACCGCGTCCCGTGAAAGTCCGGCAATACGCTGGTGGGGAGACCGAAATCCGGTCCTTCTTCCGCCAGCCGCTCGGCAATCTGATCGAGCAGGACGCGATGGCGATCCTTCGTCGGCGTGCCCCCTGCTGGATGGTCTTTCACGATGTGGTCGAGAAAGGCACCGGACGCCGATTGTCCCGCCTCGGTCAGCCAAAGCCCTGGCAGCGCCGCATCGCGGAATCCGCCCCAGCAACCCGGCCCTGAGATCGGCTTCTCCGACAACATCACGATGCAGCTCGAAGTGCCCGCGATCAGCGCTGCATGGTCACCCACAGGAGAGCGGCTTGTGCCGAACAGGGCGACGGCTCCGGCATAGGCATCGACCAGTCCCGGCGCAACGATACACCCCGCAGTCAGGCCGAGCGCCGCTGCCGCTCCCTCCGACAGGGAGCCGACGGGCAGGCCGATAGGATGGGAGGTCGCCGGAAGCCCGGCCTTTTCCGCGAGATCAGCCAGTCCGATGCGTGCATAGAATTCGTCCGGTCGCGCGCCGGGCGGCTGTGGGAGGTACCCCCATTTCGACGCCAGCGGCGAGTGACTTCGCAGGTCCATGCCGGTTGCTCGCCACGTCAGGAAGTCGCTCAGGTCGAAGATTAAACCGGCCTTTTCCCAGGTTTCAGGCATGTGCCGCTTCAGCCACAGGAGCTTTGGCAATTGCATTTCGACCGAGAGCCGTCCGCCGAACCGCGTAAGTAACGGATCGTCGATGGCATTGCATTCAGCCGTTTCGGCAATGGCACGATGGTCCATCCATAAGATGGTGTCCTGTTTCAATGTGCCGGTGGTGGAGACGGAGAGCGGCGCCCCGCCCCGGTCGCGCACGACCAGCGAACACGTGGCATCGAAGCCGATGGCGCCGACGGTCGCACTGTCGATACCCGCAGCAGACAGTGCTTCCCGGGACGCCGTACAGACGGCAGACCAGATCTCTTCGCTGTCCTGTTCCATGTGGTTGTGCAGTGGTCGATAAATGGAAATCGGCACCACGCATCGGGCGAGCTGGCGGCCCGCGAGGTCAAAGACACCGGCTCGCGCGCTGCCCGTGCCAACATCCACGGCCATGAGGTGCTCACGCATCAGAATGGTCTTCCGGTCTCCTCGCTCCGCCGACAAAGTGGAGCAATTCTTCCATGGCGTCAAACCGTGCGTCGGGATGCAGCGCAAGGAGTGCGGCCTGGTAGGAGGCATGGTTCGTATGCGATCCGCCCGTGAAGGCACAAACCGCCATACCGGCCGCCTGGGCCGCAGCGATACCTGCCGGACTGTCCTCGACGACCACGCAGGCCGAAGGGTCGGTCCCCATGGCTGCGGCCGCATAAAGGAACAGATCCGGTGCCGGCTTGCCGTTTTTGACCATGGTGGCGCTGAAAATGGCATGCTTGAAGTGGTCAAGCAAACCGGTCGCCGTCAGCGACAGCTCGATCCGCTCGCGCTGGCTGGACGACGCGACGCACCATGCGATGCCCCTGTCTTTCAGCCCAGCAATCACCCGCTCGATGCGGGCGATCGGCTGCAGTTCCTGCCTGAACCGCGCATAGAGCGCTTCGCGCATCTGGCTGAGAAAGACCTGGTCGATTTCGACCCGGAATTCCTCCTTCACGACTTCGGCCATTGAGGCGATACTGCGCCCGAGAAAGCGCTCCGCCGCCCCGTCCGTATCCATCGTGATGCCTTTTACCGCTAGCATGTCCACCAGGACCTCGAGTGCGATCGGCTCGCTGTCGACTAGGACACCGTCGCAATCGAAGATCACCAGTTGTATCGGCTGCATTGGCATCATGGGTCAGACAGGGTTCCATCCAGGTAGTGCTGGAGGGTATTGGCCGTTCCCTGACTACGCAAGCTATTGATCGCGGAAAGAAAACGGTTGCGGAAAAGCGGGTGGCTTCCGATCGCACCAAAGATGTCGGTAAGCCCCAGGAAGGCATCCGGATTCGAGCGGGAGGCAAGCGCTGCCGTCTGCAGCCGCTCCGCGTTGGCATCGTTGAACACCAGTGCCTTGCCGTTGTCGGAGACCCCTTCGAAATAGCGGCACCACAGCGCAGAAACCAGCGCCAGACCCTGCACGTCGAGCCCCTTGGCCAGTCGGTCTGCCGTCGACGGCAGAATGAATTTCGGCTGCCGGTTCGAGCCGTCCTGGGCCAGCCGCGGGATGGTGTCGCCGATCTTCGGATTGAGGAAACGCCGTTCAATCAGGTCGACATAATCCGAAAGGCTCGTGTCCGGCACGGGCGGCACGACTGGCACGATCTCCTCGTGCTCGAGCTTCGACAGGAAAGCGCGGATCAGCGGATGCTCCATCGCCTCGTGCACGAAGTGAATGTCGAGAAGCGCTGCCGGATAGGCGATGGCCGCATGACCGCCGTTCAGGATCCGGAGTTTCATCAGCTCATAAGGCGCGACATCCGCCACGAACGTGACGCCGACTGCCTCCAGAGCCGGGCGCCCGAGCGGAAACTTGTCTTCCAGCACCCACTGCTTGAACTCCTCGCAGAACACCGGCCAGCCATCTTCGATGCCATAGGTATCACGCGTCATGTCGATCTCGCGTTGCCCTGTTGCAGGCGTGATGCGGTCGACCATCGCATTCGGGAAAGCCACGTTGTCGTGGATCCAATGTGCAAAGTCCGGATCGAAGAGTTTTGCCAGCCCGCACAGCGTCGCCTCGGTCACTTCGCCATTGCCGGGAATGTTGTCGCAACACATCACGGTGAAGGGCGGATGTCCTGCCGTGCGACGAGCCTTCAACCCGGCAATGATCAGGCCGAACACGGTCTTCGGTGCATCAGGGTTTTGCGCGTCGGCAACGATCGCCGGATGGGCGGGATCGAACTTGCCCGTCGCCGGATCGATGAAATAGCCACCTTCCGTGATCGTCATCGAAACGATCCGGATAGCAGGGTCGGCCAGCGTCGCGATGATCCGGTCGAACTCCGGCGCGGTGATCACGTCGAGCATCGGCCCCGTTACGGTTGCTGCCGAACGCGTCGTATCCTGCTCGACCACCGTCGTCAGGAAATCCTGCGCCTTCAGCGTGTCCCGCATCTTCTGGTCCGACGGCATCACGCCGGCGCCGATGATCCCCCAGTCGAGATCACGCCCCTGGTTGAACAGCTCGTGCAGATAGACCGCCATATGAGCCCGGTGGAAATTGCCGACACCGAAATGCAGGATGCCGGGCGTGATGTCCTCGCGCCGATAGGTCGGCACCGAGGCATTGGCCGAGATTTCGGCGAGATGGGCAAGGGAAAGTCTGGTCGTCATGATCCCGTTCCTTGGCTATGAGCGCGGCCTTGTGGCCGTCAGCTCATCCAGTTGCCGCCGTCGACATTGTAGGTCTGCGCCACGATGTATTCGGCTTCCGCAGACGCCAGAAACACCGCCATGCCGGTCAGGTCTTCCGCGCGTCCCATGCGGCCGAAGGGAACCGCCTCTCCGACCAGCTTCTTCTTCTCCCCGAGCGGCCGGTTCTCGTATTTGGCGAACAGCGCATCCACTTCGTCCCACATCTCGCTGCCGACAACGCCAGGCGCGATGCCGTTGACATTGATGCCGTGTTTGATGAGGTCGAGCCCGGCCGATTGCGTGATCGAGATGACGGCGGCCTTGGAGGCGCAGTAAACGCCGACCAGCGCTTCGCCTCGGCGACCGGCCTGGCTTGCCATGTTGATGATCTTGCCGCCGCGGCCCTGGGCGATCATCTGCTTGGCGAATGCCTGCAGCGTGAACAGGCATCCGCCGACATTGATGTCGAACACCCGCTGATAGCTTTTGCGCGTGATCTCAACGATCGGGGCCAGATCAAAGATCGCGGCATTGTTGACGAGAATGTCCACGCCGCCAGCCTTGTCGACGCAAGCCGCGACTGCCGCGTCGATCGACTCCTGGTTCGAAACGTCGATGCGCACGGCATAGGCGGCAGGACCAATTTCCGCAGCCGTCGCCGAGGCGCGGTCGAAATCGATATCGGCGATGGCAACGGCCGTTGCCCCCTCGCGCACATAGGCCTCGGCGAAGGCGCGACCGATGCCGCGTGCCGATCCCGTGATGATCGCCGATTTTCCGTTCAGTCTGCCAGTCATTGGGCCAGTCCCTTGTCGTTGAATTTGTGCATGCGGTTTGGATCGGGCGTGATGAAAACCTTGTCGCCATGGGAGACAGGGAAGTCACCACTGGTGCGGACAGTCACCATGCCGATCTTGTCGACATTCACGTGCAGGAAGGTATCGGATCCCAGATGCTCGGCAACGCCGACCACGCCCGCCCAGGTGCCGCTCTCCGCGGAGAGCTTGACGTGTTCCGGACGGAAACCGATCGTGTGGGCATTGTAGGGTGCGGCCACTTCGCCCGTGGCGAAGTTCATGCGCGGCGAGCCGATGAAGCCGGCAACGAAGATGTTGTCGGGCTTGTTGTAAAGCTCAAGCGGCGAGCCGACCTGCTCGATATGACCGGCGTTCAACACAACGATCTTGTCGGCCATGGTCATGGCCTCCACCTGGTCGTGGGTGACATAGATCATCGTCGTCTTCAACTGCTGGTGCAGTTCGCTGATTTCAAGCCGCATGGTGCCGCGCAGCGACGCATCGAGGTTGGACAGCGGCTCATCGAAGAGAAAGGCGGACGGTTCGCGCACGATCGCCCGGCCGATCGCCACACGTTGGCGCTGGCCGCCGGAGAGCTGGCCCGGACGACGGTCCAGGTAGTTGGTGAGGTTCAGCACGCGGGCGGCGTCCGTCACCTTCTTCTCGATGACAGCGGGATCAAGCTTGGCCATTTTCAAGGGAAAGGCGATGTTGTTGCGCACGCTCATATGCGGATAGAGCGCATAGGACTGGAATACCATGGCGAGGCCGCGCTTGGCGGGCGCTTCGTCGGTGACATCGCGACCGTCGATAACGATATGGCCGGTCGTGGTATCCTCTAGCCCGGCGATCAGCCGCAGCAGGGTAGACTTCCCGCAGCCGGAGGGGCCGACGAAGACGACGAACTCGCCTTCTTTGATCTCCAGGTCGATCCCCGGAATGACGGTGGTCGCTCCAAAGGATTTCGTGACCTTGTTGAGGACGATGTTACCCATGTGTTGTCTCCCCGTAGCCGTTTCGGCTTGTTGGCCCGCTGACCGGTTTATTTCACAGCGCCGAATGTCAGTCCGCGCACGAGCTGCTTCTGGCTGAACCAGCCCATGATCAGGATCGGGGCGATGGCGAGCGTCGAGGCGGCGGAAAGCTTGGCCCAGAACAATCCTTGCGGACTGGAGAACGAGCTGATGAAGGCCGTCAGTGGCGCCGCGTTGGTGGCCGTCAGCCGGATCGTCCAGAAGGCTTCGTTCCAGGCAAGAATGATATTGAGGAGCATCGTCGACGCGATGCCCGGAACGGCCATCGGCGTCAGCACATAGACGATCTCGTTCCACAGCGAGGCTCCGTCCATGCGAGCTGCTTCCAGGATTTCCGAGGGAATTTCACGGAAGTAGGTGTAGAGCATCCACACCACGATCGGCAGATTGATCATCGTCAGCATGACGGTGAGACCGATGCGGCTGTCCAGCAGTCCGAGATTGCGGAAGATCAGGTAAATCGGAAACAGCACGGCAACCGCCGGCATCATCTTGGTGGAAAGCATCCACATCAGGATGTCCTTGGTGCGCTTGCCAGGCGAAAAGGCCATGGACCAGGCGGCTGGAATGGCGATCAGCAGGGCAAGCAGCGTGGAGCCCACCGACAGGATCACCGAATTCATGAAAGGCTTGAAGTAATTGTACTGGCCCTGAACCTCAGCATAACTCTCCAGAGTGCCCGACGGGATCAGATTGAAGCCGGCAATTGCCTCGGTTTCCGATTTGAACGACGTGATGATCGTATAGAGGATCGGAAAGAAGATGATCAGGGCGACGATCCAGGCGGCGACCGTGAAGACTGCCTTGCGTTTCGTGCTGATAGCGCGTGCCATTGACGTGTCCTCTTAGTTCCGCTCAGCGGTCCAGGTTCTTGCCGACTGCGCGCATGGCGAAGAAGGCGACGATATTGGCAAGGATGACGGCGATGATGCCCCCGGCCGATGCCTGGCCGATTTTGAATTCGAGCGAGGCCTTCTGGTAGACGAGGAAGGGCAGGTTGGTGGAGGCGTAGCCGGGTCCGCCATTGGTGGTGACGAGGATCTCCGCATAGACGGCCAAAAGGAAGATCGTCTGGATCAGGATGACCACGGTGATCGCTCGCGACATATGCGGCAGCGTCAGATGCCAGAAGCGGGATAGGAAACCGGCGCCGTCCATTTCGGCTGCTTCCATCTGCTCGTTGTCCAGCGATTGCAGCGCGGTCAGGAGGATCAGGGTCGCAAAGGGCAGCCACTGCCAGGCAACGATGATGATGACCGAAAACAGCGGATACTGGGCAAACCAGTCCACGGGTTGCACGCCGAGAAAGCGGGAAATATCAGCAAAGACCCCGTAGCTTGGATGCATGATCATGTTCTTCCACACGAGTGCCGCCACCGGTGGCATGACGAAGAACGGGGAGATCACCAGGATGCGCACAATGCCCTGGCCGAAGATCGGCTGGTCGAGCAGCAGGGCCAGGAGAATGCCGCCGATGACCGTGATCAGCAGAACGCTGCCCACGATCAGCAGCGTGTTGATGATCGAGGAGAGAAAAGCGGGATTCGAGTAGAACAGCGCGTAATTGGCAAAGCCGACAAAGCCGTCGCGGATCGGGTTCAGCGGGTTGTATTGCTGGAACGAAAACCACAGCGTGAAGCCGAGTGGCACGATCATCCAGATAAACAGCAGCACCACGGACGGTGCCATCATCAGTCTGGCAAGCGTTTGGGTCTGTCGCGTCGCCATGGTTCCCTCCCGATTGATCTGGACCGTTCGGTCTCTTGCTGTTTCTAAACCGTCATGCCGATACGCCTGAAACCGTCGCAAGGCTGCAATCAGCCATGACTTTGCGCATTCCAGACATTGAGAGAGCTGAGCGCCCCTTCCGGGCGGTCGGAGCAGGGCCGGTCTGTCGACGGCGGCCCTGCTCTCATTTTGTAGAAGACTACTTGATGTAGCCGCCTTCGGTCATGGTCGCGGTCGAGGCGTCCTGTGCCTGCTTGAGCGCATCGTCAACGGACATCTGGCCGGCCAGAGCCGCCGAGAAGAGCTGGCCGACGGTCGTGCCAAGGCCCTGGAATTCAGGAATGGCGACGAACTGGACACCGACATAAGGCACCGGCTTGACGGTCGGTTTGGTCGGGTCGGCAGCGTTGATCGAGTCCAGCGTCATCTTCGCAAACGGGGCGGCCTTCTGGTACTCGGGGTTTGCGTAGAGCGAGGAGCGCGTGCCCGGAGGAACGTTGGCCCAGCCTTCCTTGGAAGCGACGAGTTCGAGATAGGCCTTGCTGGTTGCCCAGGAAACGAACTTCTGAGCAGCTTCCGCCTTCTGCGTGCCGGCCGGAACGGCCAGCGACCATGCCCAGAGCCAGTTACCGCGCTTGCCGAGACCGGTGTCGGGGGCGAGCGCGTAAGCGACCTTGTCAGCGACGGTGGAGTCCTTCGGGTTGGACACGAAGGAAGCCGCTACCGTAGCGTCGATCCACATGCCGCACTTGCCCTGCTGGAACAGCGCCAGGTTCTCGTTGAAGCCGTTGGAGGAGGCGCCAACCGGGCCTGCGTCCTTCATCAGATTGACGTAGAAGTCGAGCGTGTTTTTCCATTCGGGCTGGTCGAACTGCGGCTTCCAGTTTTCGTCGAACCAGCGCGCGCCGAACGAGTTGGACATGGCGGTCAGGAACGCCATGTTCTCGCCCCAGCCGGCCTTGCCGCGCAGGCAGATGCCGTTCACGCCGGTGGCGCGGTCGGTCATCTTGCGGGCCGCGTCGGCCACGAAGTCCCAGGTCGGAGCGTCGGGCATCGTCAGCCCGGCCTTTTCCATCAGGTCCTTGCGGTACATGATGAACGAGCTTTCGCCGTAGAACGGGGCTGCATAGAGCTTGCCGTCAACCGTCAGGCCACCGGCAATCGCCGGGATGATGTCGGCGGCATCATAGTCGGCGCCAAGGTTGTCGAGCGGCAGAAGCCAGTTCTGCTTCGCCCAGATCGGAACTTCATAGGTGCCGATCGTCATCACGTCATACTGGCCGCCCTTCGTGGCGATGTCCGTCGTGACGCGCTCGCGCAGGACGTTTTCTTCCAGCGTAACCCACTCGACCTGAATATCGGGGTTCTTGGCGGTGAATTCCGAGGTCAGGCCCTGCATGCGGATCATGTCACCATTGTTCACGGTGGCGATCGTCAGGGTTTCGGCAGAGGCCATGCCGGCAAGCGCCAGCGCCGAGCAGGCGCCCAGCAAAATCGTCTTCAATGTCATGTCTTCCTCCCAGAAGAAAAATGAGCATTCGCTTTGCTCATGGGCAATTACTCAGTTGTGGCGCGCGCAAAGTCAAGCGGGATTCATTGCTGCAGCGCCGCATAAATCGCCCAAGCGTATGAATATGAATGAGAAAAACTTGGACCGTCAGCGCTTCAAAAGCTGCCTGGCCGCTTCTTCGTCGGTGATAAGGCCATTGATATGCCCCCCTCGCACGGCGGCGAGGATGGCGGCATGCTTGCGTTTGCCGCGCGCCATGCCGATGACGGTCGAGTGCTCACGCGAGGGAATATGGAGGCTGGCCACGCGGTCGTTGACGGGGTGGTCGAGCAGATTCCCATCTGCGCCGAAGATCCAGCCGCAGATCTCGCCGACGGCTCCGGCACGCAGCAGATCTTCCATCTCGTCGGGCTTCAGGAAGCCATCGACCAGAAGCGGTGCCGTGATCGCCATGTCGCCGATGCCGACGAAGGTAACGTCCGACTTTTGTCCGAGCGCGATGGTCGGCGCGACGAGTGGTTGCGCATGAAGCAGCGCCTTCTCTTCGGGGGAAGACACGATAACCGGCAAGGGCATCGGAAAATGCGGCGCCTTGATCGCGTCCGCCATCGAGAAAATGACGTTGAAATAGGCGGCCGATCCATCGGGGCTGATGTTCCCTGTCAGCGAGACGATCTTGTGCTGCGGACATTCGATCGGGGACAGTTGGTCGATCATGGCGCGAAGCGTGCGTCCGGTTCCCATGGCGATCACCAGAGGATCCGATTGCTTGAGCCAGCGCTCAAGCTCGGCTGCGCCTGCTTCTGCGACGCCGACTGTTGCCGATTCCGATTCGGGGTCGGAGGGAACGATCTCCACCTGCCGCAACCCGTAACGCTCCTTCAGCGCTTCCGCCAGTTCGAGACAGGCCGCGATCGGATGATCCAGCCGGACTTTGATCAGCCGCTCGGCAATCGAGAGCGACACGAGGCGCTGCGCACTTTGTCGCGAAATTCCCATGAGAGCGGCAATTTCGTCCTGGGTTCGCCCGGAGACATAGTAGAGCCAGCCCGCGCGCGCGGCATCGTCCAGCCTCGTCTGTCCTTCACTCCGCCGCGCCATTCGCTCACGCCTCCCTTTGCGGAACAGTGCTGCCAATTTTGCCGCCTGCTGTCAAATCGGGCCAGGGTTCGGGCAGGGCGCTTGGGAGGGCGTTGGCAGGGGAAAAGATCGCCGCGGCAAGAAAAAGATCCCGCCGGAGCGGGATCGAGGTGGGAGCGCTGACGCTACCGGGGGAGGTTGGGGGAGGAAAGACTGTGACGACTAAACGGCTTGATGTTCCCTTTGTTCCATCGAGATGGAACAAAAATCGGGCATTCGGATAATCCCGAATGCAAAGTGTCGCAGACATTCGGCGGCCAGCTCAGTTTGATGATGCGAAATTCTATCATACTCCCATTGACGTATGTAATGTTATTACATATCAAACACGAACGACGAAGGATCCCGCTTGACCGCCCGGTCAGAGAGGCTCTATTCAGGAGGGGACGGTTCCCCCACCGGATGACTCCGAGGGGATTAATAGGGAACACGGTGCGGAAGACCCAACAGGGACCAAGACCGTGGCTGCCCCCGCAACTGTAAGCGGATTGCCGTCCATTCTCGCGGCGCGAAAGCGTCGGGCCACTGCGAGTGATCGTGGGAAGGCAGATGGACGACAGATATTCGCGAGCCAGGAGACCTGCCGTCAAGTGAATGAGAAACGTAGCGGACGGGGTGTTCCGATGGATACGATCTGGCTTGCAAACCGCGCCTGTGGCGTGCGTTTATCGGTGCCATTTTGCCTCCGGAGAAGTCCTGCGGAGGAAAACTATGCCGGATATCTGCAGCGATGAGCCTTGCGCTCGGCGGGTGACGTGGCGACATTCGACCGCCTTCCAGGTTGGGAGAGCTGTCGATGAGTTGTGACACGAAGGGGATCTCCCTGCGGTCTGTCGGGCTCGGCTGGGGGCCGAAGTCCTCCCATTTTCTGTTGCGTGACGTCACCTTCGCCATCGAAGGCGGTGACCGCCTTGCCATCGTCGGTCCGAATGGTGCCGGCAAGACGACACTTCTGCGTTGCCTTTATCGCGGCGTGGCACCGCTTGAGGGCCGGGTGGAGATCGACGGTCAGGACATGGCCGATCTGACACCCCGCCAGGTCGCGCGCCGGGTCGCTGTTGTCCTGCAGGAAATGCCGGCCGATTTTCCCTTCACCGTTCAGGATGTCGTCCTCATGGGCCGCGTCCCCTGGCGCGAAGGCCTCACCGGCTGGACGGAGCAGGACCGTGAAGAAGCCCGCCATGCGCTTGGGCATCTGGATCTGCTCAGTCTCGCAAGACGGCAATTTTCGACCCTGTCCGGCGGTGAAAAGCAACGTGTTCTCGTGGCGCGCGCGCTCGCCCAGAACCCGGAGATCGTCATTCTCGACGAACCGACCAATCATCTCGATATCCGGCACCAGCTCGAGATCCTGGCTCTGCTGGCCACGCTTCGGCTGACCATCGTCACCAGCCTGCACGACATCAACCTCGCCGCCGATTTTGCCACCCATGTCGCTCTGATGCAGTCGGGTCGGGTGACGGCATTCGGCCATCCGGACGACGTTCTTACCGATCATGCCATCTCCGGCATCTTCGGCGTGCTTGCCTCACGCCAGCGTTTCGCCGGCTCCGCCTCCTCGCAGTTTTCCTTCTCCCTTGCCAGTTCCTGATTTCGAAAGAAGCACCATGATCTCGCCCCGCCTTCTCTCCATCTCCACCCTCCTCGGCGCTGTTCTTGTCGCCTCCGCAGCGGCCGCCTTCCCGGTGACGGTCAAGAGCTGCAACCGTGATGTCACCTTCGACGAGGCGCCGAAGCGTGCTGTCTCCAACGACGTCAATCTCACCGAAATGATGCTCGCCCTGAGGCTGCAGGACCACATGGTCGGTTATACCGGCATCTCCGGCTGGAAAACGCTCGACGCAAGTCTGCGTGAAGGTGTTCAGGAACTGCCAGAGCTTTCGCCGAAATATCCCAGCAAGGAAGTTCTGCTCGAGGCGGATGCCGATTTCTACTTCGCCGGCTGGAACTACGGCATGAAGGTCGGTGGTGAAGTCACCCCCGAGACGCTGAGCCCCTTCGGCATCAAGGTCTATGAGCTGACGGAATCCTGCAGCCACATCATGGCCAAGGCAAAGCCGACCATGGACGACATGTTCGTCGATCTCCTCAACCTCGGCCGCATCTTCGGTGTCGAGGATCGGGCCGAGGCGCTGGTAACAGGCTACAAGAGCGGGCTTGCAAAAATTCAGGAGCGGATCGGCACGATCAAGGAACCGGTCCGCGTTTTCGTCTACGATTCCGGCACTGAAAAGCCATTCACCTCCGGCCGCTTCGGCATTCCGACAGCCATGATCGAAGCCGCCGGTGGCATCAACATCATGGACGATGTCGAAAAGAGCTGGACCGAAGTTTCCTGGGAGCCGGTCATCGACCGCAATCCGCAGGTCATCGTCATCGTCGACTACGGCGATGTCACTGCAGAGCAGAAAATCGCCTTCATGAAGGAAAACCCGGCCTTCAAGAACCTCGACGCGGTCAAGGCCGATCGCTTCGTGGTGCTCGCCTATGTCGAGGCAACGCCGGGACCACGCAATGTCGCGGCAATCGAGCGCCTCGCTGAGGTTTTCCACCCGCGCAACATGTAACCGGGCCGAAAGGCCTTGGCGCATGCGCCAAGGCCGTGACCGGATTGAATCCAGTATAGAAACAGGAACAGAATGCGCGGCAGCAGGATCTTGCTCTGGACCGTAGGCTCGCTTGGTCTGCTGCTCCTCTCAGTCACTCTCGGCGTCTCGCTCGGCTCGGCGCGCATTCCGGTCGGCATGGTCTGGCAGATCCTCGGCCACCATGTGGCGCCCGACCTGTTCGAGCAGACCTGGTCGCCTGGCCGCGACAGCATCGTCTGGGAAGTACGCCTGCCGCGTGTGCTGCTGGCAGCCCTTGTCGGCGCCGGTCTCGCGGTCGTCGGCGCGGTGCTGCAGTCCATCACACGCAATCCGCTCGCTGATCCGCATCTGCTTGGCGTATCCTCAGGCGGCTCACTCGGGGCCATCGTTGCGCTGCTGCATACGGGCCTGATCTTCGGGGCCGTCACAGTTCCCCTGTTCGCTTTTGCCGGGGCGCTGGTCGCGACCATGGCTGTCGTCGCCGTGACCCGGATGACGGGTGCCGCGCCGGATCGACTCGTGCTCTCGGGCGTCGCGGTTGCGTTCATTGCCACCTCACTCGGCAATCTCGCGATCTTCCTCGGCGATCCCCGCGCCGCGCATACCGTGATCTTCTGGATGTTGGGTGGCCTCGGCCTCGCCGAATGGGGCCACCTCGTCTATCCTGCCGCGACCCTGGCTGTCTGCCTTCTCTTCCTCGTCCTGCGCGCCCGTGAAATCAATGCGCTCGCCATGGGCGACGAAACAGCCGCTACCTTGGGGGTCCCGGTCGCCCGCTTCCGGGCCGAACTCTTCGTCGTGACGGCTCTGCTGACCGGGGTGATGGTCGCCTTTTCCGGTGCCATCGGGTTCGTCGGTCTGCTGGTGCCCCATTTCGTCCGGCTGACGGGCGGCAGTGACAATGTCCGTGTCATTCCCCTGTCGGCCCTGGTCGGTGCCATCGCGCTGATCCTCGCGGACGTCGTCTCCCGCACCATCATGGCGCCGGAGGATGTACCGATCGGTGTCATCACGGGGCTTGTCGGCGGACTGTCCTTCATCCTGCTGTTGAGGCGCCGCTGACATTATTTGAGTTTTCAGTTGCCCTTGGTTCGTTTTCACTTAAGTTGAAGAAAAACGAAAGAGTAGGGGATGGAGATGCTGCTTTCGGCCCGACAGACGGAAATTATGGCGCTTGCCAAGGAATACGGGCGCGTGCTCGTCGATGAACTGGCCGCCCGCTTCGCAGTCACACCGCAAACCATCCGCAAGGATCTCAACGATCTGTGCGACGCCCGAGCGCTGAACCGGATCCATGGCGGTGCAGTCTTCCCGACCGGAAATGAAAACGTCAAATACGAAGCGCGCCGATCCATGGCAGCGACGGAAAAGCAGGCGATCGGTCGGGCAGCGGCCGCCCTCATCCCCGACAATTCCTCTCTTTTCATCAACATCGGAACCACCACGGAAGCTGTAGGCGACGCACTTGTGGACCACAAGGAATTGATGGTCATCACCAATAACATCAATGTTGCCAATCGCTTGCGCGTCTTCCCCTCGATCGAGGTGGTCATCGCCGGTGGCGTGGTCCGCGGGTCGGATGGTGGCATCGTCGGCGAAGCAGCCGTTGATTTCATCCGCCAGTTCAAGGTGGATTTCGCCGTGATCGGTGTGTCAGCGATCGACGAGGATGGCGCCTTGCTCGATTTCGATTTCCGGGAAGTGAAAGTTGCACAGGCCATCATCGCCAATGCGCGTCATGTCATCCTCGTCTCGGATGCGTCCAAGTTCGAACGAACGGCGCCGGTGCGAATCGGCCATGTTTCGCAGGTTCAGACCTTTATCACCGACCATTGTCCCTCGGACAGCATCCGCTCCATTTGCGTGGAAAACGATGTCCGAATGATCGAAACCGCCGCAATAGAAGCCACGCCCGATTCACTTTAACTTTCGTTTGACATTCGTTTAAATTTCGATTTAGATATCCATGCTTTCGCTATCGCAGCAAATGCTGCAGTGCGAAAACTGGGAGGAAAGATGTCGGGGCAGCCTATCTACGATCTCTTCGTGATCGGTGGCGGGATCAACGGATGCGGGATCGCGCGCGACGCGGCCGGCCGTGGCTACTCCGTCGCTCTTGCAGAGATGAATGATTTTGCCTCGGGCACCTCATCCGGTGCCACAAAGCTGATCCATGGCGGTCTGCGTTATCTCGAACATTACGAATTCCGTCTCGTACGCGAGGCGCTGATGGAGCGGGAAGTGCTTTGGGCCATGGCGCCGCACGTCATCTGGCCGCTGCGCTTCGTTCTGCCCTTCCAGAAGGGGGGCATCCGCCCGGCTTGGCTGATCCGCCTCGGGCTGTTCCTCTACGATCATCTCGGCGGTCGCAAGCTGTTGCCGGCCACCCGCACGCTTGATTTGCGCCGCGATCCCGCCGGAAAACCCTTGAAGCCGATCTTTTCCAAGGCCTTCGAATATTCCGATGGCTGGGTCGACGACGCCCGCATGGTCGTCTTGAACGCCCGCGACGCCGAAATTCGCGGCGCAACCATCCTCAGCCGCTCGCGTGTCACGTCGGCGAAGCGCGAGAATGGCGTTTGGGTCGTCACCACCCGCAAGCGCGACGGATCGGTATCGACGCATCGCGCCCGCATGCTCGTCAATGCCGCCGGTCCATGGGTCGATCAGGTGCTCGCCGGCGCCTTTGGCCGCAACAATGTTCACAATGTCCGCCTGGTTCAGGGCAGCCACATCATCGTGAAGAAGAAGTTCAACGATGCGCGCGCCTATTTCTTCCAGAATCCGGACAATCGCATCATCTTTGCTATCCCCTATGAGCGTGATTTCACCCTGATCGGGACCACCGACCGCGACTATACCGATGACCCCAAGGATGTTCGCATCAGCCCCGAAGAGGTGAGCTATCTCTGCGGTGCCGCAAGCGAATATTTCCAGGAACCGGTCGTGCCCGGCGATATCGTCTGGAGCTATTCGGCCGTCCGCCCGCTCTTTGACGACGGCGCCTCCAAAGCCCAGGAAGCGACGCGCGATTACGTCTTGAAGGTCGAAGGCAATGAGGGCGAGGCGCCCCTGCTGAACGTCTTCGGCGGTAAGCTGACGACCTATCGTCGATTGGCCGAGCATGCGCTTGAAAAGATCGGTGAGACCATCGGCGTGAAGGGCACGTCCTGGACGGCCGGCAGCCAGTTGCCTGGCGGCGACTTCGGCGTCACCGCCTATGAGGCAACCGTCGAAAAGCTGATCAGGAGTTGCCCGTTCCTGCAGCGTTCGCATGCCGAAAGATTGATTCGCTGCTACGGCACCGACGCCCATGCCATTCTCGCAGGCGCCCGGGCAATCGAGGATCTCGGTCGCCATTTCGGCGGCACGCTCTACGAGGCGGAGGTCCGTTGGCTGATCGAGCGGGAATGGGCGGTCACGGCAGAGGATGTGCTGTGGCGGCGAACCAAGCAGGGACTGTTCCTGACGCCTGAAGAGGCGGAAGGCCTGGACGGTTATATGGGGCTGATGGCTGCGGCCTGAGAGCCATCAACGGAAAAGACCGACGGTTTGGAGGAGGCCCGAGGAAACATGTTGGAACTGCGTAAAGTCTCGAAACAGGTGGGGGTGGATTATCACATTCACCCGACCGATCTGACGTTGCAGCGGGGTACGCTGAACGTTCTGCTCGGCCCCACGCTTTCGGGCAAGACCTCGCTGATGCGGCTGATGGCCGGCCTCGACAAGCCCACCTCCGGCAGCGTCTTCGTTGATGGCGTCGATGTCACCGGGGTGCCGGTGCAGAAGCGTCAGATCGCCATGGTCTACCAGCAGTTCATCAACTATCCCGCCCTCACTGTATACGAGAACATTGCCTCGCCGATGCGCGTCTCGGGAGTCGACCAGGCGACGATCGACCGCGAGGTCCGCAAGGCTGCAGATTTGCTGCGGCTCACGCCCTATCTCGATCGCACGCCGCTCAGCCTCTCCGGCGGTCAGCAGCAGCGTACCGCGCTCGCACGCGCCATCGTCAAGAAGGCCAATCTCGTCCTGCTCGATGAACCGCTCGCCAACCTCGACTACAAGCTGCGTGAGGAACTGCGCGAAGAGCTGCCGAAAATTTTCGCTGAGTCGGGCGCGATTTTCGTCTATGCCACGACGGAACCCTCGGAGGCGCTGCTGCTTGGCGGCAATACCGCAACCCTGAGTGAAGGTCGGGTGACCCAGTTCGGCAGTACCATCTCGGTCTACCGCAAGCCTGCCGATCTCGCCTCAGCCCGCATCTTTGCCGATCCGCCACTGAACACGCTTGACGTCGTCAAGGTCGGCACTCAGTTCCAGCGCGACGGCCGGCCGATATTGCCGGTGCCGGCGCATCTGGGGGCGATCCCGGACGGGCCCGTCACCATTGCCTTCCACCCGCACCATCTCTCCTTGTCTGGCGAGGTCGGCTCTACGGGCCTTGCGGCGCGCACGCTGGTTTCCGAAATCGCCGGCTCCGAGAGCTTCATCCACGTCGAATATGGCAATGCCCGTTGGGTGAGCCTGGAGCATGGCATCCACGACATCGAACCCGACCGGGAGATCGACGTCTATATCGACACCCGACACCTGATGGCCTTCGATGCCGAGGGCCGCGCCCTTGGCGTCGCGCCTGAACTGGCAGCGTGAGGGAGGATAGACATGGCGCGCATCAATCTCGACCACATCCGCCACGCTTACACGCCGGCTGCTCGCGCCGCCGGAGACTATGCCTTGAAGGAGGTCCATCACGAATGGGATGACGGCGGCGCCTATGCGCTTCTCGGCCCGTCGGGTTGCGGCAAGACCACGCTCCTCAACATCATATCGGGTCTGCTGCACCCCTCCGATGGCCGCATTGAATTCGATGGCGTCGACGTCACCAACCTGCCGACCCAGGCACGCAACATCGCCCAGGTCTTCCAGTTCCCGGTCGTCTACGACACGATGAGCGTTTACGACAATCTGGCCTTTCCCTTGCGCAACCGCCATGTGCCGGAAGATCAGGTCCATCGTCGTGTCAACGAGATCCTCGACATGATCGATCTCCAGCCCATGGCCCGCAAGAAGGCGCAAGGCCTGACGGCAGACCAGAAGCAGAAGATCTCGCTCGGCCGTGGTCTCGTCCGTTCGGACGTCAACGCGATCCTCTTCGACGAGCCGCTGACCGTCATCGATCCGCACATGAAATGGCTGCTGCGCTCGCAATTGAAGCGCCTTCACCGCCAGTCCGGTTTCACCATGGTCTATGTCACCCACGACCAGACCGAAGCGCTCACTTTCGCCGATAAGGTCGTCGTCATGTATGATGGCCAGATCGTCCAGATCGGCACGCCGGCCGAACTCTTCGAACGCCCGAGCCATACCTTTGTCGGTTACTTCATCGGTTCGCCCGGCATGAATGTCATGCCGGCCAAAGTCAGCGGTGCGACGGCCACCGTCGGCGATCAGGCGATTGAACTCTCCGGCCCGCCGAAGCTCGGCACTCAGTCGAAAATCGAGCTCGGCATCCGCCCCGAATTCGTCCGCCTCGGGCGCGAAGGTATGCCGGTGACGGTTTCGAAGGTCGAGGATATCGGCCGCCAGAAGATCGTGCGCGCCCGCTTCTGCGACCAGCCGCTGTCGATCGTCATCTCGGAAAATGCCGAGGTCCCGACCGATCCGAAAATCACGTTCGACCCGGCAGGCATCGGCATTTTCGCTGATTCCTGGCGCGTAGGTCTGGAGGGCTGACAATGGAAAAGACCTGGAACAACAGAGCCTGGTTCATGGTCATTCCGGTCCTCCTGCTGGTGGCCTTCTCGGCCGTCATCCCGCTGATGACCGTGGTGAACTATTCGGTGCAGGATACCTTCGGCAACAATGAGTTCTTCTGGGCTGGCACCGACTGGTTCACCGAGATCTTGTCGTCCGATCGCTTCTGGAATGCGCTCGGACGCAACATGATCTTCTCGATGATCATTCTGGCGATCGAAGTGCCACTCGGCATCCTGATCGCACTCAACATGCCGAAAAAGGGCCTGGGCGTTCCGGTCTGCCTCGTGCTGATGGCCTTGCCGCTGCTCATCCCGTGGAATGTCGTCGGCACCATCTGGCAGGTCTTCGGCCGCGTCGATATCGGCCTCCTCGGCTACATGCTGAATGCCATGGGCATTGACTACAACCTGACCCAGGACCCGGTCGACGCCTGGATCACGGTCATCGCCATGGATGTCTGGCACTGGACCAGCCTCGTGGTGCTGCTCTGCTATGCCGGGCTCGTTTCGATCCCGGACGCGTATTATCAGGCAGCGAAGATCGATGGCGCCTCTCGCTGGTCCGTCTTCCGCTACATCCAGCTGCCGAAGATGAAGCGCGTTCTTCTGATCGCCGTGCTGCTCCGCTTCATGGATAGTTTCATGATCTACACCGAGCCCTTCGTCGTCACCGGTGGTGGTCCCGGCAATTCCACCACCTTCCTGTCGATCGATCTGGTCAAGATGGCCGTCGGCCAGTTCGACCTAGGACCGGCAGCCGCCATGTCCATCATCTACTTCCTGATCATCCTGCTGATGTCATGGGTCTTCTACACCGTCATGACCGTCAGCGACGCAAAGAGCCAGTAAGGAGGCGCATTCGATGAGCAATTCCGACGATCGTTCGCGCTTCGGCTTCGTCATCCCGACGGTCTATATCGTCTTCCTGCTCCTGCCGATCTACTGGTTGGTCAACATGAGCTTCAAGACCAATTCGGAAATCACCGGCGCTCTATCGCTCTGGCCGGTCAATCCGACGCTCGCCAACTATGCCGTGATCTTCACCGATCCGTCGTGGTACAAGGGCTACATCAACTCGATCATCTATGTGTGCCTGAACA
>NZ_QJRY01000001.1 GCF_003205195.1 Peteryoungia wuzhouensis | reverse complement strand
GAAGGAATGCGCCAACTACTTCAAATCCTGCGGATATGACCCCGAGTAAAGTGGACGTGCTCTAGCTTATTGAAGCGCGCCGACGAGAACGTCGGACGTGCCGTTCTCGATCGTCACCCAGCGGCCGCTGTCGGTCGACGACTGGCGCTTGAGGAAGGTGTAATGCGTCTCGCTCCAGAGCTTGACGTCGTCGTTGAGGTTGTCGAGCACGAAGTCACCGGCCTGGCTGCGCACGGTCAGCACGGCATGGCCTTCGCCATCCGGCTTGCGCACGACCGTGATCAGGAGGTCGGCCACGGAGAAGCCGGCTTCCATCAGCTTCTTGCGCTTCAGGAGGACGAAATCCTCGCAGTCACCGACATCGGTCGGATAGGCCCAGACCTCTTCGCGGCCATAGATCTGCTCGTCGGTCATCGGCACGATGGCATGGTTGACCGAGGCATTGACGTCATGGATCAGGCCCCAGCCGTGATCGGTGATCTTCGGCGGGGTCGAGGGGCGGGTGCGCATGGCGCATTCCTGCGGCAGCGACTTGCAGAATTCGTAATGGCCAATCGGCTGGGACGTGATCTGCCCGGTAATCATCGAGCGTGACAGCGATGATGCCGAATGACCGGCATGGGCGGGCGCCAGAACCGCTGCAGCAATGATCAGCGCCTTGATGGCGCGTGAACCGTTCGTCATGAACCTGTCCCCTGTATCCTTAACAAAACGTTAAGATTGCTACAGGGCATGAGTCAACGTGGCCGGGGACGAACTCCCCCGCAATTCGGTCACTATGGTTAAAATGCGACAGTTCCAACCGGCGGACGGGCCAGAATGTTCCCGCCCTGTCAGGATTATCCTGACGCCGGCGTATCCGGGACGTCGGTCGACGCCGTCAGATCATCGACAGGATGGCCGCTTTCATCCGCGCAATGTCCTCGGGCCGGGACAGACGGTGGTCGCCGTCGCGCACCAGCGTCAGCACCACGTCATCGAGCGGCAGGAATTCCATCAGCTTCAGAGCGTGGGTATGGGGCACGTCCGGATCCTTCATGCCCTGCAGGATATGCACCGGGCAGCCGGTCTCGATCAGTCCCGTCAGCACCCGGTTTTCCCGCCCGTCCTCGATCAGCGCACGGGTAAAGATGTTCGGCTCGGGGCTGTAGTCCGACGGTTCCTCGAAGAAGCCCCGCTCTTCAAGCGACCGGCGCTCGGCCTCGGTGAGGCTGGGTTCGATGAGTTCGGAGGTGAAATCCGGCGCCGGCGCGATCAGGACGAGGCCGGCAACGGTGAAGCCGAGGCGGAGCCTGCGGGCTTCCTGGATGACGCGAAGCGCAATCCAGCCACCCATCGATGAGCCGATGAGGATGACGCGCCGGGCGCCCGAGGCCGAGATCACCGCAAGCGCCTCCTCGGTCCAGCGCGAGATGGTGCCTTCGGCGAAATCGCCGCCGGAAACGCCATGGCCGGAATAGTCGAAGCGGATCGCGCCGATCCCATGCTCGGCGGCAAGCGCGTCCATCTCGATCGCCTTCGTCCCGGACATGTCGGAGCGATAGCCGCCGAGCCACACCAGCACCGGCCTGTCCGCGCCCGCATCCGGCGCGGCCAACCGCTCGATGACGCTGATCGGCCGCGCCGAAACCCCGGTGCCGACGGTGAGGGTCTTTTCGCTGAGGATGTTCGCGGGCTGGTTCATGACGTGCTCCGATTCGCTGCAGGGGTGTAAAACACATTCAGGAAGTGACCGACAACAGGTGATTTTCTTTGCGAGCCATGCTATTGACTCTGCCGACACAAGTATCACATAGCCCTGTCACGCGTATGCGCGCGGACCAGGACCGCATGCATTTCGAAATAGTTCGAGGAGAATACGACCATTCGCAGACCGTTTAAGACCGATGCCCCCGTTAAGGATGGGCCGCGCTCCAACCGAGAAATTCGCATACCCAAGGTCCAGTTGATCAACGAAGAAGGCCAGAACCTCGGTGTCGTGCCGACGGATCAGGCGTTGCGTATGGCGGAAGAGGCCGGATTGGATCTGGTCGAGATTTCGCCCAATGCGGAGCCGCCGGTCTGCAAGATCCTCGATCTGGGCAAGCTGAAATACGCCAACCAGAAGAAGGCGGCTGAAGCGCGCAAGAAGCAGAAGATCGTCGAAGTCAAAGAAATCAAGATGCGGCCGAACATCGACACCCATGACTATGAGGTGAAGATGAAGGCGATGAACCGCTTCTTCGAAGAAGGCGACAAGGTCAAGGTGACCCTGAAGTTCCGCGGCCGCGAAATGGCCCACCAGGAACTCGGCATGAAGCTTCTTCTGCAGGTCAAGGAAGACACGCTGGCGATCGCCAAGGTGGAAGCCGAACCCAAGCTCGAAGGTCGCCAGATGATGATGGTGCTCGCTCCGAAGTGAGCCTGAGGCCGGCTCCGCCGCCGCACCTGTCGGAATTGAAGAAGCCGCCGCAAGGCGGCTTTTTCGTGCGTGAACCGTGCATCCGGTCAGATTGCACGGATTGCTGACAGAATGCTGACCGTCGGCTTGGCCGGTCTGTCAGTCGGCACAATGCATGATCCTTCCATCGAATATGTCTAATTATGGAGGAAGCATCATGACTGCACGCATCCGACGCACCCTTCTCGCGTCCGGCACGGCGGTGCTCGCGCTCGCCCTTCTGCCGGCCGTGGGCGCCATGGCCCCGGCCCCGCTCTCCGCGCTCATGCAGCAACAGGCCCAGGCTCGTGGCGGCAGCGACGATGGCAATGACAGCGGCAGCGATGACAGCCATGAGAGTGGTCGTGACGACTCCGGACGTGGTTCGGGCCATCACGATTCCAGTGACGACGGCCCGGATCACGACAAGGGCGACGACCACGGCGGCGACCGCGCCGCCGGCGATAGCGACGACAGCGCCGACGACGACCGCATGGATGACGGTGAGGGTGGAAATCGCGATGAAATCCGTCTGATCGTCAACGATGCACAGTTGCAGGGCCTGCTCAACGGGTCGATGGTCCCGGTCGATCAGAACGGCAAGCGTCTGCGCTTCGAGACCGAAGCGGAACATGGCCGAACCGAAATCAAGCTGCGGGCGCCCAAGGGCACGCTGACCGGCGTCACCGTCATTCCGGCCCCCTAAGCCGGTGCCAACGGCGATGCCCTAGCCGCCGCGGGACCATCGCCGTTTTACCCCGTCCGGCCCCCACCGGACGGGGCTAATCATTTGTCAGTTGGCGGCCGCGCATGGTCGCGCTAGGCTGGCCCCCCGCTACTGATCGAGCCCGTGATGGACCGCCGCCGCTTTCTGTTCCTGCTTCTTGCCGTGTCTTGTGTCGCCACGCCGCTTGCGTGGGCGCCGCAGGCTGCCGCAAAGGACGGAAGCGACGACAGCGGTCACGGCGGCGGCGACGATGGCGGAAGCGACGGCGGTTCCGGCGGCGGTGATGACCACAGCGGCAGGGACAACGGCAGCGACGATGATGGCAATCATGACGGCGGGGACGATGACAAGGGCGGCAATGAAGGCAGCAGCGGATCGGGACGATCGCAACCGGACCGTGATCATCAGCGCGCCCGCGAGGCTGTCGGCGAGGGGCGCATCTTGCCGCTGAAGGACATTTTGAAGCGCGTGCAAGAAATGGGCGGCGGGCGCGTCATCTCGGTCAATCTCGATCTCGAGGCACGCAAGCCCTTTTATACGCTGAAGGTCCAGAAAGGCGCCACCGTTCGCACCCTGAAGCTGGATGCCGCAAGCGGCCGGCGCCTGACCCTGTTTGGATGGTGAACGATGCGCATATTGCTGGCTGAAGATGATGCGACCATTGCCGACTATACCCGGTCGAAGCTGGAGGCGGAGGGCTTCGTCGTCCATCACCTGACATCGGGTCCCGAGGTCTGGGCAGAAGGCGAGACGGGTGACTATACCGCGATTGTGCTCGATCTCGGCCTTCCGGGCATGGACGGCTTGTCGATCCTAAAACGCTGGCGGGCGGCCGGCCTCGAAACGCCGATCCTCGTCCTGACCGCGCGTGGGTCCTGGATGGAGCGGGTTGACGGTTTTGAAGCCGGCGCCGATGACTACCTGCCCAAGCCCTTCCGCAATGAGGAGCTGATCGCAAGGCTGAAGGCGCTGCTGCGCCGGGCCGGCGGGCGCATCAAGACCAAAGCCTCGGCTGGTGGTTTCGTGATTGACGATGCGGCACGGCGTGTGACCTTTGAAGGGCGCCCGATCGAACTGACGCCGCTTGAGTACCGGCTTCTGTCGCTGCTCGTCACGGAACCGGCGCGGGTGTTCGATCCGCTGGAAATCGCCCGCCAGGTCCAGGGCCGCGACGACGATGCCGCCAAGAATGCCGTCGAAGCGATGATCGCGCGGATCCGCCGCAAGACCCATCCGCTGGCCATCGCCACCCGGCGGGGCTTCGGCTACACGCTGTCGGGCGACGGCGCATGATGCAGTCTCTGCGCCTGCGCCTGGTGATCGGTGCCGTCCTGGCGATCGCCTTCGTGCTGGTGCTGGTCGGCTTCGGGCTCAGTCGGGTCTTCTCCACCTATGCCGCCGATCGTTATCGCGCCGATATGTCGGCGATCATGGATCAACTGGCCGCGAGCATTGAGATCCGCAAGGGCGAGCCTGTTGTCACCAACGAGCCGAGCGATCCGCGGTTCGGCCTGCCCGGAAGCGGCCTGTATTGGCAGGTGATTGCCGAGGATGGCCGGGTGATCCGGTCGCGCTCCCTCTGGGATGTCGAATTGCCCTTGTCCGCCCTTCATGCCGGCCCCTACGGCTTTCGTGAGACGGAAGGCCCCGATGGCGCGCCGATCCTCGTCGATCTCCGCTGGATCGACCTCGAAACCCCAGGCGGCACCCGCCCTTTCACGCTGTTCGCGGCTTTCGACCGCAAGGTGATCGACGATGCGATCTCCGAGTATCATGGCTCGATGGCCGTGATGCTCGCCGCCACCGCAGCCGTTCTGCTCGCCGCAGCCATGCTGCAGATCGGGATCGGGCTTGCCCCGCTGTCGCGTCTCCAGGCGAGCCTCGCGCGGGTGCGCTCCGGCCTCCTGGACCACTTCGAGGGGGAGGGGCCGACGGAGCTGAAGCCACTGGTGCTGGAACTGAACCAGTTGCTGCAGGAGCGCGAAACGGCTGTCGAGCGGGCAAGGGCGCGTGCAAGCGATCTTGCCCACGGTCTGAAAACCCCGCTGACGGTGCTCCTGCACGTGGCCGACGGGCTGCCCGATCCGGAAAAGGCGCTGATCCGCCAGCAGGTCGACCTCATCCGGCAGCGGGCGGACAGGCAGCTGCAATCGGCCCGGCTCGGGGTGGAGCAAATGGCGCAGACGCGGCTTGCGTCTCTCGCCGGCAAGCTGGTCTCGGTGCTGATGCCGGTCACGACGGCGCGCGGCATCGACTGGAACCTCCGGCTTGACGATACGCTGACGGTCGACATGGATCCCGCCGATCTCGCCGAAGCCCTCGGCAACGTGCTGGACAACGCGACCCGGTTTGCGTCGAGCGTCATCTCGGTGTCCGCCGAACGAAAGGGCGATCGCATCCGCCTTTGTGTCGAGGATGACGGTCCCGGTGTCGAGGAGGCAGCCCTGGCCGAGATTGCCGGGCGTGGCGTGCATCTGGGTGAGGGGGAAGGGTCGGGGCTCGGGCTTGCGATCAGCGCCGACGTGCTGTCGGCCTATGGTGGCGGGCTTTCCTTCGCCCGCTCTGCACTTGGCGGATTGCAGGTCACGCTGACTTTGCCGTCACGCATGCATGACGGAAAACCCGACGGCGAAGAATAAAATCCACGCCCCGTTGCGCTTTTTCGGGTCTGCGGTTATAAGCGCCCGTCCGAACGGTCCGGCAGGGCATGCCGTGGCCGTTCTTTATGCTTGAAAACGGGCATTCGTCTGCCTGTTTCGATACAAGAACAATGGAGTAGCAAAATGCCCAAGATGAAGACGAAATCCTCCGCCAAAAAGCGGTTCAAGATCACTGCAACCGGCAAGGTCCTCGCGGCTGGCGCCGGCAAGCGCCACGGCATGATCAAGCGGTCCAACAAGTTCATCCGCAACGCTCGCGGCACGATGGTTCTCGCCGAAGCTGACGGCAAGAAGGTCATCAAGAACTACCTGCCGAACGGTCTCTGAGACCCCACGCTTTTTGGATCATTTAAGGAGATCATGACATGGCACGCGTAAAACGTGGCGTAACTTCCCGCGCCAAGCACAACAAGGTATTCAAGGCAGCCAAGGGCTTCTACGGCCGCCGCAAGAACACGATCCGCGCCGCAAAGGCTGCCGTTGATCGTTCGAAGGCATTCGCCTACCGCGACCGCAAGGTCAACAAGCGCAACTTCCGCGCACTGTGGATCCAGCGTATCAACGCTGCCGTCCGCGAATTCGGCCTGACCTACGGCCGCTTCATCGACGGCCTGAACAAGGCTGGCATCGAAGTCGACCGCAAGGTTCTCTCCGACCTCGCCATCCATGAGCCGGCAGCATTCGCGAAGCTCGTTGAAGCTTCCAAGAACGCGCTCGTCTACCTCAAGGACGCCGGCACGGCCAACGAGTTTGAAAGCGCGGTCAAGTAAGCCAGCGCTTCCCGAACGTTTGACATCTTGGGAAACCCGCGCTGGACGACCGGCGCGGGTTTTTCTTTGCGATCGCGCCTGACCGGCGTGAAGGGCAGAGCGACTAAAAGAGGCAAGGACGCGCGCTGGAAACGGGCGTGTTGATGGAGCTGACATGGCATATCCGGATGGGCCGGGCGCCGCGATCGAAGACGGGATCCTGCTCGGCAGTGACGAGATCGGCGAGCTGCTGCGCGCGATGATGCAAAGCGACGGCCGCGTGCAGCGGCTGGAGCTGAAGGACCGCACCGTCTGGATCAAGCGCCAGGGCGGCAAGGTTCTGCCGCCGCTGGTGGCGGTGCAGGGCTTCTTTGCGGCCCTCTTCCGCATTCCCGTTCTCAGACCTTCGCCGCAGCTTTCGCCCGAGGCCATGCAGGCACGGGAGGTCTCCCGCATCCGCGCCTTTGCTGCGGCGGGTTTTCCGGTGCCGAAGATCGTCTACGCCTCAGCCACCGCAATGGTCATGTCCGATGTCGGCCCGACGATCGACCGTCGCATGAGGGAGATGCGCAATGCCGATCCGGTGGCGCATGATGCCTTCTTGATCCAGGTGGCGGAGGCGCTGGGCAGGGTCCATGCCGCAGGGCTGAGCCACGGCCGGCCGCATGTGCGGGATTTTTTCCTCGAAGACGGTGCGGTCGGTTTCATGGACTTCGAAGAAGACCCGGCCTCGGTCATGCCACTCGCCATGGCCCAGGCGCGCGACGTCCTGCTCTACTTCCTCGTCGTGACCGCCTTCGCGGTTAACCCCGAGGCCACCTGTCCGGCGGCCCTTGAGGCCTGGCTTGCCCGGGCGCCGGAAGCGGCCCGCGTCGAATTGGTCAGGCTGACGGCTCTGATCGGCCGAATTTTGCCGCTCGCCCGGTTGATTGGCCGCCTGCACATGGGTAGTGATCTGCGACGCTTTATCATGGCAACTGAATTTCTGATGCGGGTTCCGCCCCTTTCGGTGGATGGCCCGAAGACCGCCAAGGCAGGATGAGATGGTTGAACTAGACGTTTTGAAGGCACAGCTGCTCGCCGAGATCGCCGCAGCCGGCGACGAGGCCGCGATCGAGGCGGTGCGCGTCTCCGCACTCGGCAAGAAGGGCTCGGTCTCCGAACTCCTGAAGACGTTGGGCACGATGACGCCGGAAGAGCGCCAGACGCGCGGTGCGGCGATCAACGCGCTGAAGAATGAGGTGACCGACGAGATTACCACCCGCAAGGCATCCCTCAAGGACGCCGCGATCAATGCGCGCCTGAAGGCAGAGACCGTCGATGTCTCGCTGCCGGTGCGCTCCTCGCCCGCCGAGCGCGGCCGCATCCACCCGATCAGCCAGATCGTCGATGAAATCACCGCGATCTTCGCCGACATGGGTTTCTCGATCGCCGAAGGTCCCGATATCGAGACCGATTATTATAACTTCACGGCGCTGAACTTCCCCGAAGGCCACCCGGCCCGCGAGATGCACGACACCTTCTTCCTCTCGCCCGACGAGAACGGTGACCGCAAGGTGCTGCGCACGCACACCTCGCCGGTGCAGATCCGCACCATGGAAGCCCAGAAGCCGCCGATCCGCATCGTCATTCCGGGCAAGACCTATCGCCAGGACTCAGATGCGACCCATTCGCCGATGTTCCATCAGGTCGAGGGTCTGGTCATCGACAAGACGGCGAATGTCGCCAACATGCGCTGGATCCTGGAAGAGTTCTGCAAGGCTTTCTTCGAGGTCGACAGCGTCACCATGCGCTTCCGCCCGTCCTTCTTCCCGTTCACCGAGCCGAGCTTCGAAGTCGACATCCAGTGCGACCGCTCCTCGGGCCCGATCGTCAAGTTCGGCGAAGGCAAGGACTGGATGGAAATCCTCGGCTGCGGCATGGTGCACCCGAATGTGCTGCGCGCCGGCGGTCTCGATCCGGACGAATACCAGGGCTTTGCCTGGGGCATGGGCCTCGACCGCATCGCCATGCTGAAATACGGCATGCCTGATCTCCGCGACTTCTTCAACGCCGATGTCCGCTGGATGAGCCATTACGGCTTCCGCCCGCTGGATGTGCCGACGCTGTTTGGCGGTTTGAGCGCCTGATCGGCACAATGCGTGGCTGTCCCGCTGCAAGAGGGGCGGCCAGACGGACGGGTGGATGAAACCGCCATTCCGAGTGAATGAAGGCAAATGTGACGTGATTGAACATCTCGACAACATGCGCCCGGTCGACCTGCTTTGCGATGACGACCTGCTGCATGTGGAACTGACGGACGGTCGGATCGTCAGCGTCCCGGTCTGGTGGTACCCGCCCCTTCAGGAGGCGCTGCCGGTGGAGCGGAACAACGTGGAATTCATGCCGTCGAGCATTCACTGGCCCGATATCGATCTCGATGTGACGGTGGTCAGCATGCTCCTCGGAAGACAGGCGTCAGGCGGTCGACCGCTGGACGCTTCGGGCAAGATGCAGATGGGAACGAGACAGTAGGGTTAGGACCTTCAGGTTGAAGGATATTATGCAAGGGTGAGCTTTATGCCGACGGTCCTTCGCAAATATGGGTTCCGTTTCCATTTCTATGGTTTCGATATGGGCGAGCCTCGGCATATCCATGTCACCGGTCACGGTGGCACCGCCAAAATCTGGCTTGAGCCAATAGAACTGGTCGAGGCGAAGGGCTTTAATGCGGTGGACTTGAGACGTATTATGGATGTCGTCAATGATCACCACGGGCAATTTGTGGAGGCATGGAATGAATTTGCCAAGTCTGTATCCTGAAAACGAACGCCCGGTCGAGGCCTGGTGCGACCTTCACAATCTTCACGTTCGGTTGGCGGATGAGCGAGAGGTGATCACACCCTTGTGGTGGTACCCACGTCTTTCTGCGGCAACGCCGGCCCAGAGGAACAAAATTGAGTTGATGCTCGCCGGGGTGCACTGGCCGGATGTCGATGAAGATCTGTCGATCCGAGGGATGCTTGCCGGCTGGAAGTATCCGCAGGCCAAGGCGCCGGAGAAGGCGGCTTAGTTTTCGATGACGATTGCCGAATGGTCGCCTTTCCTGGTCGTAATCCTCTCTGTTGCCGGAGCTGCAGGAACATACGCGTATCAGAAGATCGTTGATCGAAACTCTGCCCTGATCGAGATGAGACGAGCGGCTTATCGCAACTATCTGGGTGCTTTTATAGCGATGTCAGACAGCCCGGAACGGGTTGAAGACGTTCGCCGAAAATACTATCAGGCCGAGGTCGAGCTTCTGGTCGTAGGATCTGACCAGGTAATCCAGGCCGTCGGAAAACTGTCGAACTTCTACGCGGCCACGAACCATGACCGCTTCAACCGAGATGCTGCAGAGGTCCGCCGCCTCGTGGCGGAGATATGCAAAGCAATGCGAGCGGATTGCTTCGAGGAATCAAATCTGTCGATCGAGGAAATTCGAGCAATCGTGCCGATCGCTTAAGGGAAGTAAAAGACAATGAAATTCACACTCTCCTGGCTGAAGGATCACCTGGAAACCGAGGCGTCGCTTGAGCAAATCTGCGAGCGGCTGACCGCGATCGGTCTTGAGGTCGAGGATGTCGATGACAAGGCGGCTTACAAGCCCTTCGTCATCGCCAGGATCCTGACGGCGGAAAAACACCCCGAGGCGGATCGTCTGAAGGTGCTCTCCGTCGATGCCGGCGACGGCAAGCCGGTGCAGATCGTCTGCGGGGCGCCGAATGCCCGAGCCGGCATGATCGGCGCTTTGGCGCGGCCGGGCACCTATGTGCCGGGCATCGATGTGACGCTTTCGGTCGGCAAGATCCGTGGCGTCGAGAGCCATGGCATGATGTGCTCCGAAAAGGAGCTCAACATTTCCGACGACCACAACGGCATCATCGATCTGCCCGAGGATGCGCCCGTGGGCACGTCCTTCGCTTCTTACGCTGGCCTCGACGATCCGGTCATCGAGATCAACCTGACGCCGAACCGTCCGGATTGCACCTCGGTTTTCGGCATTGCCCGTGATCTGGCCGCCTCCGGCCTGGGTAAGCTCAAGGCGCCGAAGGCACCGGCATTCAAGGTCGAGGGTGAGACGCCGGTTGAGGTGAAGCTGGAACTCGAAGACCATCTCTGCCCAGGCTTCGCCTATCGCCTCGTGCGCGGCGTGAAGAACGGCCCGAGCCCGAAATGGATGCAGCAGCGCCTGCTCTCGATCGGCCTGCGCCCGATCTCGGCACTCGTTGACGTTACCAACTACATGACCTTCGACCAGGGTCGCCCCATGCATGTCTTCGATGCCGACAAGGTCAAGGGCGCGCTTGTCGTGCGCCGGGCGAAGGAAGGCGAGGAGATCCTCGCGCTGGACACCCGCACCTACAAGCTGAACCCGAACAATGTCGTCATCGCCGACGACAATGGCCCGGAATCCATCGGCGGCATCATGGGCGGCGAGCATTCGGGCTGCGACGAGAACACCGTCAACGTGCTGATCGAGTCGGCCCTCTGGGATCCGATCAACATCGCCAAGACCGGCCGCGCCCATGGCATCATCACCGATGCGCGCTACCGCTTCGAGCGTGGCGTTGACCCGGAATACATGATCCCGGGTCTGGAGCGCACGACCGAACTGGTGCTGGAGATGTGCGGCGGCACGGCGGCGGCAGCCAAGGTCGAAGGCTACAAGGGCCATCAGAAGAAGGTGGTCGATTTCCCCTATTCGGAAGTGAAACGCCTGACGGGTCTGACCGTCTCCAACGACGAATCGCGCCAGATCCTGACGGCACTCGGCTTCGAGATCCTGTCGGGCGACGACAAGGCCGCCAAGGTTTCGGTTCCGTCCTGGCGTCCTGATGTCGATGGCAAGGCGGACCTCGTCGAAGAGGTCATGCGCATGTTTGGCGTCGACAAGATCAAGCCGGAGCCCCTGCCGCCGACCGGTTCGGTCAATGGCAAGATCCTGACGACGCTGCAGATCCGCACCCGCACGGCGCGCCGGGCGCTTGCCGCGCGCGGCATGCTGGAAGCCGTCACCTGGTCCTTCATCCCGGCAGAACACGCCAAGCTCTTCGGCGGCGGCAGCGAGAAGCTGAAGCTGGTCAATCCGATTGCCGCTGATATGTCCAACATGCGGCCCTCGCTGCTCCCCGGCCTGTTGACGGCCGCCCAGCGCAATGCCGATCGAGGCTTTGGCGATGTGGCGATCTTCGAAGTTTCCGGCACCTATGAAGGCGATACGCCCGACACCCAGCGCCGCGTCGCCGGTGGCGTCCGTCGTGGCACGGCCTCGCTTGCCGGTGCCGGTCGCGCCTGGTCGAACACCGCCAAGGGCGGCGGCAAGCCGGTCGACGTCTTCGACGCCAAGGCCGATGCGCTGGCAGTCCTCGAAGCCTGCGGCATTCCGATTAGCAATGTCCAGATCGAACAGGGTGGTCCTGAATGGTATCACCCCGGCCGGTCCGGCACGATCAAGGCCGGCCCCAAGGTCATCCTCGGCACCTTCGGTGAATTCCACCCGAAGACGCTGGAAGCGCTCGACGTTTCAGGCGCTCTCTGCGGCTTCGAGATCTATGTCGATGCCCTGCCGGAGCCGAAGAAGAAGGCGACCCGCACGAAGGCAGCCCTTGAACTTTCGCCCTTCCAGATGGTGAAGCGCGACTTCGCCTTCGTCGTCGAAAAGGCGGTCGAAGCCGGCGCGATCATCAAGGCCGCAACCAGTGCCGACCGCAAGCTGATCACGGGCGTCAACGTCTTCGACATCTTCGAAGGCGCATCTGTCGGCGAGGGCAAGAAGTCGGTGGCGATCGAAGTGTTGATCCAGCCGGCCGACAAGACCCTGACCGACGAGGATTTCGACGCGCTGACGAAGAAGATCGTCGGCAATGTAGAGAAGTCCACCGGTGGTGCGCTGCGCGCCTAAGCGCGGGTCTGGGTCTGGCAGGCGCTCTGCCGGTCTCCATCGGTCTCCATGAAAAAGCCCTTCCCCCGTCAAACAGGGGAAGGGCTCATTTGTTTCTACCTGATGTCAGCAACGCCAGGGACCTGCGGCGAAAACCTCAAAGGCTGACGCGGCGGCCTTCCTTGTCGGCGGACTTGCGGTCGCTGCCATGCTTGGCAAGGATTGCCTTGGCGTCTTCGACCGAGATGCGGTGCTTCTTGGCGAAGGGGATGGGCTCATAGCCCTTCTGCGCCGCGGGGGCGGTGGTTTCGTCTGCCATGCTGATCTCCAATTCGGAATATGCCCCGGCAGGATGCCGAAGCCCTAGATGTCGCGGTAAACGGGGAAGAAAAGCTCGCACGAGGCGAGCGGATGCGACGCGTGCGAAGGGCGTCGTCTGTATCCCCTATGTAGGGATGTGCGGTCGAAAGCTCAATACTTCTTCTTGCGCAGGGTCTTGTTGCCCTTCGGTCCCGTATAGACAGGCGTGCGGTCGCGGTTCTCCGCCTGAAGCTGACGCCAGCGCTCGAGCCTGTCCGGATCGAGCGTGCCCTCCCGGATCGCGGCCTGCACGGCGCAGCCTTTTTCATGCGAGTGGCTGCAGTCGCGAAACTTGCAATGCGGTGCAAGCTCGGTGATCTCGGCAAACAGCGTGTCGATGCCGTCGGTGACGTCGCTGACATAGAGGGTGCGGATGCCGGGCGTATCGATCACCCAGCCACCGCCCGCAATCGCATGCAAGGAGCGCGCCGTCGTGGTGTGGCGGCCCTTGGCATCCTGCTCGCGGATGGTGCCGGTCTTTTGCGGCTCTCCGGCGCCCGGACCCGACAGCGTGTTGACGAGCGTCGATTTGCCGACACCCGATGAGCCGACCAGCGCCACCGTCTGACCCGGTCCGCACCAGGGCATCAGCGGTTTAATGGCGTCGGGCGAGCGCGCATTGACGATCACCACCGAAAGATCCCGCTGCAGGGCAGATGCCTGCGCGGCATAGGTCTCGGCGTCATCGACCATATCGGCCTTGGTGAGTACGATGACCGGGCGCGTGCCGGCCTCATTGGCCATGATCAGGTAGCGTTCGAGGCGTGCCGGGTTGAAGTCCGCATTGCAGGAGGTGACGACGAAGAGCGTGTCGACATTGGCGGCGGCCAGTTGGTGCCCGATCACGCCTTCGGCGCGGCGCTGGAAGACGGTACGGCGCTCTAGGCGCCGCACGAGTGCCCCGTCATGGGGATCGGCGAGCACCCAGTCACCGACAGCGTAATCGGCCGTGTTGGCATTCGGGGCAAGCGTGATCGAAACGGGGCCGCTGCCGTCGATCGCATCCAGCCGATCGCGGTGCACAGACGAGATGCGCCGCACGAGGAGATGGCTCTCATCGGGGCCAACCTGTTCAGCGAAGAAGGCGGCAAAGCCGAGCCGGTCGAGGGCCGTCGTATCGGTCAGCCGTGTCAAGAGCGGAGCCAAGGCTGGAGAGGTGAGAACATGGTCTGGCTTTCCGGGGCATGTCAGGGGTCTCAGCCCTCATAACGCAGAAAGCGGGCGCTGACGCGCGAAATCTGCGCGTCAGGTCATTTCAAGGCCGTTGCCAGGGTAGGCCGTCTCGCACGCCCCGGCTCAGGCCGGCAGCTTTTCGTCGACGAGCACGGCTTTGCGCGTCGGGAGCTTCGCAAACATCACGGCATTGCCGGCAAGCGTCATCAGCAGGCCGAGGCCTGAGAGCAGGGTCCAGTGATAGTCCTCGTAGAGTGTCGACAGCGTCAGCGCGACCACGGGGAAAAGCACGGTGGCGTAGGCCGCCTTCTGCGAGCCGATGCGCGAAACCAGCATCAGATAGGTGGTGAAGCCGACGACCGAGCCGATCGCCGCGAGATAGAGCATGGCACCGAAATAGGTGAGTGTCGGCGGCGCGACGATCGGGGTGCCGGTGAGGAAAATCAAAGCCAGCAGCGCCAGCGCCCCATAACTCATGCCCCAGGCATTGGCGGTGATCGGCGCGATGCCGGATGCGCTGTTGCGCCGCGAGGCCATGTTGCCGAGCGAGAAGAACAGCGTGCCCAAAGCCGAGAGGCCGATGCCCTTCCAGCTGTCCGGGTTGAGGCTGAACAGAATGTCCACCCCGAAGAGCAGGACGAGACCGGTGGCACCCAAGGCTGCGGCAAGCAGCGTGCGCGGACTGATGCGGTCGCCGAAGAAGAGACGGGCATTGACCGCGTTGTAGATCGTCGCCAGCGAAAACACGACCGAGATCAGGCCCGAGGGCACATAGCTGGCGGCATGGTAGAAGCAGAGGAAGTTGCAGCAGAACAGGCAGAGCGCCTGGGCCAGCACGAAAGGTTGCTGGGCGCGTGTCGGCACCTTCAGCCGCCGAGTGACGACGAGGGCCGCGACCAGAATGAGGGCGGCGGTGGCGAAGCGGTAGAACACCGAGACCAGCACCGGGACGGGGCCGATCTGAAGCGCAATCGCGATCCAGGTCGTACCCCAGATCAGGACGGTGGAGGAAAACAGCAGGAGATTGGTCATGGCGGGTTCAATTCGGTCTTGTGCAGCGAGCGGGCAGTCATGCCGGGTGCCGCGTCATGGCGTTGTCAGTGACTTGAGCGCCGGTCCGATTGAGAATTCTTGCATGATCTTGCGGTGAACTGCGCCGAAGCGTGCGACGGGCGCGGCGGATGGGTGGCGCAGGAGCCGTCTTGCGCTAGAATGCGCCGAGATCATCGGACCATTCTCATGCTGCATGCCTCGTCCGTCTTCAGTTCGCTGTCCGCTTCGTCCCGTGCCGAGCGGCTGCATGCGCTCGACCTCGGCGAGGGCAGGGCCAGCGCCCTCTGGCGCAACAGCCATGACCGGATGCGCTACGAGCGCGCCGATGGCCACACGTTCAGCTGTTACCTCTTCGGCGGGGACGGCACCCGCCGTATCGACGCCGGCTCCATTCATGGTTGGCCGGGTGCGCTCTGCATCATGCCCGAGGGCGCTTCGTCGGAGTGGGAAATCACCGACACTTTCGATTTCGTCCATCTCTATGTTTCGGATCAGGAGCTGCGACGGCTTTTTTCCGAGACCTTCGACCGCGATGCGCGGCTCATGGTCATTCCGGAAACGACCTTCGGTGAAGCGCCGCAGCTGGCCGGTGCCCTCGGGCAGCTTGCCCAGGCGACGCGAAGCGGGGACCGGCTTTGGGCAGAACAGGCGCTGACGGCATCCGTCGGGCATCTCTTCCTTGATCCGCGATATGGCGGCGAGAAGGCCGTGACCCTGCGTGGCGGTCTCGCCCCTGCGGTTCGTCGGCGGTTGATCGAGTTTATCGACTCGGCGCTCCATCGCACGATCACGCTGCAGGAACTGGCGACCCTGGCGGGCCTGAGCGAATTCCATCTGCAGCGCATGTTCAGTCTCAGTTGCGGTGTCTCGCCCCATGGCTTCATCATGAACCGCCGCATCGACCGCGCCCGCCGCATGCTGGAAGGCGTGGAGCCGATTGCCCAGATCGCCAGCGCCTGCGGCTTCAGCAGCCAGAGCCACCTGACGCGCATGTTCAAGACGGTGACCGGCACGACACCGTCCGCCTATCGGCGCGGTATCACGAGAAGCTGAGACCGCCGCTCGCCCCGCAGGCGCAGGTGAGCCGCTTTCAACCCTTTGCGAGCAACAGAGCGTTAATCAACTCTACCTAGGGTGCGGGTTGTGCTCCATCCTATTCCGTATGACGCGATGAATTCAGACAGGCTAGTTTCATGACCGATTCCATCGATTCGAACATCTTTGAACTCGCCCCGATTGCGATGTGGATCGAGGATTTCAGCGCGGTGAAGGCGCAGTTCGACGAGTGGCGCGCGGGCGGCGTGACCGACCTGCGCAGCTTTCTGCGACAGGATGTGTCACGCGTGGCGGAATGCTCGGCCAAGATCCGCATCCTGAAGGTCAACCGCAAGACGCTCGAACTGTTCGAGGCGGCCAGCCTGGAAGAGCTTTCCGGCAATCTCGACAAGGTTTTCCGCGATGACATGTGGGAAACCCATATCAACGAGCTGACGGATCTCTGGGATGGCAGGACGGAATTCGTCGGGGCCACGGCGAATTATACGCTCTCCGGGCGCCGGCTCGACATTCAGCTGCGCGGCTCCGTTCTGCCTGGTCACGAGGAGACGCTTGGCCAGCTGCTCGTCACAACCGAGGACGTCACCGATCGGGAAGATGCGCGGCGCGCCGAACAGGAAAATCGTCGTTATGCCGAAGGGGTCTTCGAGCATTCGCCCGTGTCGCTCTGGATCGAGGATTTCAGCGGCATTCACACCCTGCTTGAGGATGTGCGTGCCCGCGGCATCGTGGACTTTCGCGTCTTCACCGATGTTCATCCCGAATTCGTGCGCCAATGCATGTCCGAAATCCGGATCCTTGATGTCAACCAGGCGACCCTCGATCTCTTCGGGGCGCCGGATCGGCAGACGCTCCTGATGCGCCAGAGCGAAATCTTTCGCGGCGAGATGGAAAAACCATTCCGGGAGCAGTTGGTCGATCTCTGGGAAAATCGTCTCTTCCACAGCCGCGAAGTGGTCAACTACGCCCTCGACGGCAGCGAGCGGCATATCCTCCTGAACTTTGCGGTGTTCCCCGGCCATGAGCACGACTGGTCGCGGGTGCAGGTGGCCCTCACCGACATCACGGCCCGCAAGAAGGCCGAAGCCTATCTCGAATATCTCGGCAAACACGACATTCTGACCAAGCTGCACAACCGCGCCTTCTATACGGACGAACTGAACCGGCTGGAGCGCAAGTCACTGCGCCCGGTCTCGGCCATCGTCATCGACCTCAACGGTTTGAAGGAGGCTAATGACGAGCGTGGGCATGATGCCGGCGATCAGCTGTTGCGGCGCTTCGGCGAGGTGCTGAACAGCGTCGTGAAGCCGCCGCATCACGCGACGCGCATCGGCGGCGACGAATTTGCCGTCCTGATGCCGGGCGCGGATCACCAGGTTGCCCTCGGCATGGCCGAAACGATCAACGAGATCCTCAAGATCAACAACCAGTTCTATTCGGATGCCGTGTTGAGCATCTCGATGGGCGCGGCGACGAGTGAACCGGGCGAAAGCATGGAGGCGCTGATGAAACGCGCCGACGACGCGATGTATGAAAACAAGCGCTCGTTTTACGCTGGAAAACCGGCGGCCGAGGGGCGGAGCTCCAGAACCTGAGCGCATCAGGCCCACCGGACGTTCCGGGAGGGCGAGACGGGGGACGCGGAGACAGCCTCCCCCTATCCGGCTAGCGTCCGGCCATCTTCGCCATGCTTTCATTGTAGCGAGCGCCGGCCACCTTGTCGGGGGCAACCAGGGCGCCCAGTGTGGCCAGATCTTCGGGCGAGAGCATGATCGCGGTCGCCGCGACATTGCTTTCCAGATTGGCGATCTTGGTGGTGCCGGGGATCGGCACGATGAAATCGCCCTGCGCCAGCACCCAGGCGAGCGCCAATTGACCGGCGGCGACGCCCTTTGCCGCAGCCATCTCTTCCAGTGCCGTGACCAGTGCCAGATTGGCATCGAAATTCGCCTGGTCGAAGCGCGGCAGTCCGCGGCGGAAATCATTCGCCCCGAGCTTGCCGAGATCCTTGAGAGCCCCCGTCAGCATGCCGCGCCCGAGCGGTGAAAAGGGCACGAAGCCGATGCCGAGCTCGCGGCAGGTGTCGAAGACACCGTTGGTTTCAGGGTCGCGGGTCCAGAGCGAATATTCGCTCTGGATGGCCGCAATCGGATGCACCGCATGCGCTCGCCGGAGCGTCGCAGCACTCGCCTCGGAAAGGCCGAGTGCGCGCACCTTGCCTTCCTTCACGAGATCCGCCATGGCGCCGACCGTCTCTTCGATCGGCACGTCGGGATCGACACGGTGCTGGTAGAAGAGATCGATCACCTCGACGCCAAGCCGCTTCAGCGAGGCATCCGCTACCGCGCGCAGGTGTTCCGGCCGGCTGTCGAGGCCCGAGGGCCGGGCGGCCTTCGCCTGGTCGCCGATGGTGAAGCCGAACTTGGTGGCGATGAGCACCCGATCCCGATGTTTGCGCAGGATCTTGCCGACAAGTTCCTCATTGGTGAAGGGACCGTAGACTTCGGCGGTGTCGAAGAAGGTGACACCGAGATCGACGGCCCGGTCAATCAGGGCCTGGGCGGAGGCCTCGTCGATATTGGTGCCATAGGCATGGCTCATGCCCATGCAGCCGAGACCGATGGCGGAAGGGGAAAGGGAACCGAGACGACGGGATTGCATGATGGCCTCCTTCAAGGAGTGTTCGGGAACCAGGATACCATGCCGATGCGGACCGGCACAGCAGGTAGAGGCAATCTAGGGCGTCCGATGAGTTCTGAAAATGGGTGCGGATCGTGATGGGTTGTTCTATCATTTGGAATTATGAACCGAACTCAACTCTCCCAGCTGGCGGTACTGGCCGCCGTTGCGCGGCATGGAAGCTTCCGCGCGGCGGCCACGGAGCTGGGCATCGCTCCTTCGGCCGTCACCCACGCGATCTCGGCGCTCGAAAGCAGTGTCGGGTTGCGGCTCATGGCGCGCACCACGCGCAGCGTCGCCCCGACCGAGGAAGGGCGCAGACTTCTCGACGTGCTGGGTCCGGCGCTGGGTGACATCGAAGCCGCGCTGACGGCCCTGTCCGACGGACGCGACAAGCCGGCCGGTCCCTTGCGCATCACCATGCCGCTCCTTGCCGCACGGGATCTGATCGCCCCGCGTCTCGGCGAATTCGTGCGGCTCTATCCCGATATCGAACTGGAGATCGTCACCGACGACCGGTTCGAGGATATCGTCGAGAAAGGCTTCGACGCCGGCTTGCGGCTTGGTGAACATCTGGAAGCCGACATGGTCGCCGTGCGGGTGAGCGGGTCGTGGCGGGGCGCCGTCGTCGGCGCGCCGGGCTATTTCGAGAGCCACCCGAAGCCGATCCATCCGCGCGATCTCGCAAGCCATATCTGCATCCGCCGGCGGTTTTCCAGCGGCACCCTCTATCGCTGGGAATTCGAGAAGGACGGCAGGGCGATCGCGGTGGATGTCCGGGGCGGCCTGATCCTCTCCGACCAGAGCCTGATGCGCCAAGCGGCCCTGGATGGGGCAGGGCTCGCCTATGTTTTCGATGCCCGCATCGAGGCGGACATCGAGGGAGAGCGTCTGGTGCGCGTGCTCGACGACTGGTGCCCGCCCTTTGACGGCTTCTCGATCTACTATCCGAGCCGCCGTCAGATGCGCCCTGCGCTGCGCGCCTTCATCGATTTCTTCCGCTGGCGCGGGTGATGAGGATCAGCTGAATTTCAGCCGATAGCGCACGTGACCATCTTCCGGGGCATAGGTGTCGTAGAGCTTGCGCGCCGTCTCATTGCCCCGGTCGGTGTGCCAGTAGAGCCGCGACCAGCCCTTGGCCCTGGAAATCGCGATGAGGTCGTCGATCAGCGCCCGGCCGATACCGCGACCGCGAAACGTGGCGTCGAGGAACAGGTCTTCCAGATAACAATCCGGCGTCTTCACCCAGGTGGAATCGTGGAAATGGTGGATGGCGAAACCCGCCAGCACGCCTTCGACCTCGGCCACCCGCATGGCCACGCGCGACGAAGGGTCGAGGATGCGCGCCCAGGTATGGGCCGTGACATCGTCGGCGAGGTCCACCTTGTAGAAGGCGAGATACTGATTCCAGAGGCCACGCCAGGCGGCTTCGTCAGCCGCCGTGGCATCCCGGATGACAAGCGAGGCGCGGCTCATGCGCTGGCCGCGTTCAGGGCTTCGATCTGCGCCTTGGTCAGCTCCAGTTTTCCGGCTGCAATCAGGCTTTCCAGCTGGCGCAGGCTCGTGGCCGATGCGATCGGTGCGGTGACAGCGGGCTGGGCCGCGATCCAGGCGATGGCGACCGTCGCCGGGCTGGTCTTGGTCTCTGCGGCCACGGCATCCAATGCACCAAGGATGCGGAAGCCGCGGTCATTCATATAAGGACCCATGTCTTCGCCGCGAGCCTTGCCTTCGGTGTCGGCAGCGCTGCGGTACTTGCCGGTCAGGAAGCCCGAGGCGAGGGCGAAATAGGTGATGACCCCGATCTCTTCCTTCTGGCAGAGTGCTGCGAGATCTCCCTCGAAGGTCGAGCGCGTATAGAGATTGTATTCGGGCTGGAGCACGTCGTAGCGGCTGACACCCGCCGCCTTGGCGGCATCGAAGGTCGCCTGCAATTGTTCGGCATTGAGGTTCGAGCAGCCGATCGCCCGGACCTTGCCCTGCTCCTTGAGCCGGGAGAAGGCCGTCAGGCTTTCCTCGTGGGAGGTGTCCGCATCCGGCCAGTGAGCGAGGTAGAGATCGATATAGTCGGTCTGCAGGCGGCGAAGGGAATCATCGACCGCCTCGGCGATCCAGCGGGCGCTGAGGCCCCGGCGGTTCTCGCCGAGGTCGCCACCCACTTTGGTCACGATGATCGCATCTTCCCGGCGCACGCTTCCGCGCTTCAGCCAGTTTCCGATGATCGTCTCGCTTTCGCCGCCGACATGGCCATCGGCCCAGCTCGAATAGATGTCGGCCGTATCGATCGTGTTGAAGCCGGCGTCGAAGAAACGATCGAGAATGTCGAAGGACGTCTTCTCGTCGGCGGTCCAGCCGAAGACATTGCCGCCAAGCACGACGGGGGCGATGGAAAGGCCGGTGCGGCCGAGAGCACGTTTCTGCATGGAAAGCCTCGAAAAGTGGAGAAGGAGAGGGGGAAGGGTTAGGGAGACGCTATCAAGCGTAAGCGACGGGTACCATTAAAATCGTGGATGGGTCTGGAAACGAAACGGAGAGCGACCAGTCACTTGCCGGTCCTTCGGAATTCGCTGGGCGACACGCCGTGGTGCTGGGACCAGACGCGGCGCATATGCCGCGACGAGGCAAAGCCGGCCCGCTGCGCCAGGCTTTCCATGTCGAGCCGCGATTGTTTGAGCAGTTCCTGGGCAAGCGTCACCCGCATCAGATTGACGTAATCGACGACGGACAGTCCGACATGTTCGCGAAACAGGCGGGAGAGATGCCGTTCGCTGAGATGGGCTATGGCCGCAAGCCCCGGCAGCGACCACTCGCGCGCCGGATCGGCCATGATCGCATCCTGGGCGCGGTGGATTGCCGGGTGAATGTGATTACGCCCCGAAAGCCAGGGCGACATCTGCGGGTCCTGTCCGCTGCGGCGAAGATAGATGACCATCTTGCGGGCCACCGAAAGCGCGGTCAGCGGGGAGACGAACCGCCCCACGACATGCAGCATCAGATCGATCCCGGTTGAAATCCCGGCGCTCGAAAAGCGATTGCCGTCCTCGACATAGAGCCGGTTGTCGAGCACGCTGGCGGTCGGGGCAAGCGCCCGCAGCTCATCCAGGCATTCGACATGCGTGGTGCACTGGCAGCCTTCCATCAGCCCCGCGGCGGCGGCAAGCAAAGCGCCAGAGCAGATGGTCATTAGTCGGATGTCGGGGCGAACGGCCTGTGCCAGCCAGCGCGTCAGCACCTTCAGTTCCGGATCGCGTGCGATCTCGGCAATGCCGACCGTGAGGCTGCCGGAAATGATCAGCACGGCATCATCCGGCAGGCTGTCGGGCAGCGGTTCCAGCCCATCCAGCGTCAGTCCGATGGATGTCTGCTGCCGGGGGGTCGCGGAAATGTAGCCATAGTCGAACCGAACCTCGTCCTGCTCCTCGTTTGCATAACGCAAGGCTTCCAGCGGGCCGGCAATGTCGACCAGCAGGGTGTCGGGCGGAATGAGGATATAGACCGGGATCACGTCCATGACGGATCTTACGCAGCGACCGGAAGCGGCGCCAGCGCCTGTTCGACCGTGACGATCCGGGCGAAGCGTCCTGATAACACCAGCTCGGTCCGGACGCGAATGTCCTCGGCGGAAAACACCGCCCCGGAGGCATGCGTCATCGGGAAGGTGAGGGTCGCCTCGGTGACGAAATCGACGGCGAAGCCGAGATCCGACGCATGCCGGGTCGTGGTCTCGCAGCACTGCTCGGTGCGGATGCCGGAGACGATCACCCGGCGGATGCCGTTTTCGCGCAGCCAGGCTTCTAGCCCGGTGTCGACCAGGGCCGAGTGCACGCCCTTGTGGAAGGTGACATCAGGCGTGAGCGAAATCTCAGCGAGGGTCCGCACGAACCCGCTTTCAAGGGTGAAGGTGTCGTCGGCATCGACATGGAAGATCTGCACGATCGGCATGCCCACAGCTGTCGCGCCGTCGATCAGCGCCTGTTGGCGCGCAAGATAGGACGCTGCGGTCGACGGATCCCAATCCGGCATCTGGCGAAAGCTTTCCTGGGCGTCGACCACGATGAGGGCTGTGTCTTGGGCGGACATATTCGACTCCTGTCGTTGCGTTCGAGCTCTACCATAGAGCCGGGGCTTGAGGCCACTATGTCCGGGACGGACGAAGTTCGGACATTTTCGGCCATCCTCTTGCGGAAGCCCGTGCGAAGATGGCATCGACGCCGTTGCACCCTGCCTGTCCTTCCCCTAATGTCCGCCCCGACATTTTTGAGGAGGATGAGAGATGCTGCGTTTCGGAATTCTGTCGACGGCCAAGATCGGTCGCGAGCTCGTGGTGCCGGCGATCCAGGATGCCGAAAACGCCGTCGTAACAGCCATTGCAAGCCGGGATCTGGCAAGGGCCCGAGAGATGGCCGACCGCTTCTCCGTGCCCCATGCTTTCGGCTCCTACGAGGAGATGCTGGCCTCCGACGTGATCGACGCCGTCTATATTCCGCTGCCGACCAGCCAGCATGTCGAATGGGCGATCAAGGCGGCCAATGCCGGCAAACACGTGCTCTGCGAAAAGCCGATCGCGCTGAAGGCCGACGAGATCGACGCCATCATCGAAGCGCGCGACCGCAACAAGGTGCTGATCACCGAAGCGTATATGGTGACTTACGCACCGGTCTGGCTGAAAGTGCGCGACCTCTTGGCCGAGGGCGCGATCGGCACGCTGAAGATGGTGCAGGGCTCCTTCACCTACTTCAACCGCGATCCCGGCAACATGCGCAACATTCCCGAACTCGGCGGCGGCGCGCTGCCGGATATCGGCGTCTACCCCACCATCACCACCCGCTTCGTGACCGGCAAGGAGCCGGTCCGCGTCCAGTCGACGATCGAGCGCGATCCGGACTTCGGCACGGACATCTATGCAAGCGTGAAGGCGGATTTCGCCGATTTCGAGCTGAATTTCTATGTCGCGACCCAGATGGCCAACCGTCAGCTGATGGTCTTCCACGGCACGGATGGTTTCATCGAGGTGAAGTCCCCCTTCAATGCCGACCGCTGGGGCGCCGAGGAAGTGGAACTCACCAATCGCGGCCACAATGTCTCGCAGATCTTCCGCTTCCCCGACAGCCGCCAGTACAAGCTGGAGGCCGAAGCCTTTGCCCGCGCGGTCGAGGGGAAGACGGGTGAAGTGGTCACGCTGGAAAGCTCGAAGCTGAACCAGAAGCTGATCGACGCGATCTACCGCGCAGCGACCAAGGACGGCTGGGAGGCGGTGTAAGCCGCGGCTTTATCATCTCGTCTCATCGATCAGCGAAAGCGTTTGATCCGGTACACGCCGAAGGCGATGAAGAGAAGAGCGGCCGCCCAGGCCAGAAGCAGATGCAGAATCGGCTGGATTTCCGGCGCGCGTGCGTTGAGGATCCCAAACAGGCCGAAGTTGATCAAGCCTGTGATCGCAAGCAGCGGCCACAGGCCCGGCACCTGGAGAATGGCGCCGGGAGACTTGCCAAGCCCGGTAGTCGCTCGCAGCATTTGCGAAACCGCATAAGCGGTCAGAAACGAGACGCCTCGGGACAGGATCGGCGCTTCCAGCGCGGTAAGGATCATCGGAAAGAGCACGAGATCTGCGACGATCGTAATCCCGAGCGTCACGCGCCAATCGAGTCGGTTGCGCCGCTCAGACATGGATCGTGACGAGCCCGGCAACGATCAGCAACGTTCCCATGAGATAACGAAAATGCAGTGGCTCGCCGAAGACGAGCTGCGCCAGAACGGGAACGAAGCAGAATGTCAGCCCCATGAAAGAATAGGCGATGGTGAGGGGAACGGAGCGCAGCACGTAGATCCAGACAACCGTGCCGAAGCCGTACAGGGCGAGCGCCGCGATGAAGACTGGATTGACGGCAAGCGTGATGAGGCTGGCCAAAGAAAACGTGCCGGTGGTCTGGCTCGCAAACTTGAACAGGACTTGTCCCATCGCGATCATCAAGGGGGTGCCGAGCAATCCGATCCAGGTTGCGAGTGTCAGGCTGGAGAAATCCAAGGTGCTCAGCGCTCCACGTTTTCCATGTAGAAGATGTCACGCCCGATATCGACGCAGCTATGCTGCGCAGGGACCGGATGCATGGCGCGCAGAAAGGAATGCGTATAGGGGAAAAAGTTGAAATGCGGATTGAAACTGTAGCGTGCCTCGCGTTCCCGGGGAACGACAATGATGACCCGCCTGCGGGCAATGCGCCGCAGCTCGGCAATTGCACGGTGGTACTCAAGCACGTGTTCGATGACATGCGTGCAAACGACGGTGTCAAACTCTCCATCGGCAAACGGGAGGTTTTCGATCTTTGCGGCAATATATTCGACGCCCGGTAAGGCTGCGGCATCATCAATGACGAAATCGACGCCTGTCACCCGCGTCAATGTCGGGTGACCTTGGCGGATGCGCGTGAGGAGCGCGCCTGTCCCGCAGCCGATGTCGCAAACGCTGTCCCCTTGGACTTCCTCTACGACCCGGCGGATGCAGGCTTCCGAATTGTCGGTGCCGGCATGCACCCGCGGATGCTTGCGGTAAAGATCAGCGTAAGCCTCCTCTGTCAGGAAGGGCGCACGCGCACGAAATTCGGCCAGGTCCGATATGTGCTTGCCCCACGCCAATTCGGCCAACCAGAGGAACAGCTTGGAATCGCGCAGGATCGGTGGGAGGACATCTTCAATGAAGAAGCGGATCCTGTTTGTTGTTTCGCGCCTCATGCCGCATCTCTTTTGCGTGCCGCCTCTTCGGCCGGATCGGAGCGCTTGCCGGAATAAATCGACGGTAGACTGAGATAGTGCAATCGTAGCAGCTCGTTGCGACCCTGCGCCACGGAATCCAGAATCACACCGCCGGCGAAGGAAACAAAACTCAGGCCGACAAGGCAGAGAGACAATACCCATGTCGGCATTCGCGGGACGAGACCCGTCTGAAGGTATTCGACGATTACCGGGGCGCCAAAGAGAATGCCCGCCATCAGAAACGCGCTTGCGATACTTGCAAAGAACGCAAAAGGACGCGTCTCCTTCATCAGCATGGCAAACATACCCAGGATCTTGAACCCGTCCCGGAAGGTGGAAAGTTTCGATTGGGATCCGGCGGGACGGCGTCCGTAATTGAGTTCAAGCTCGGTTACCGGCAGCTTGAGCCGCGAAGCATGCACCGACATTTCCGTCTCGATCTCGAAGCCGGCAGAGACGGCCGGAAAACTTTTCACATAGCGGCGCGAAAAGGCGCGGTAGCCGGAGAGGATGTCGGTGAAGTCGTTGCCGAAGAGCAGGCGGTAAAGCCCGTTGAACAGCCGGTTGCCGAAGGCATGGCCGTTGCGTCCGGCATCGGCATGTACGCCGCGCCGCGTGCCGACGACCATGTCGACGCGCTCGGTGATCAGCGTGCGGATCAGTTCTTCAGCGTCGGCGGGGCCATAGGTCCCGTCGCCATCGGCCATGATGTAGATATCGGCATCGATATCGCAGAACATGCGGCGCACCACATGGCCCTTGCCCTGGCGTCGTTCGCGCACGACGGTGGCGCCGGCCAGCATGGCGGTCAGCGCCGTGCCGTCGGTGGAATTGTTGTCGTAGACGTAGATCCGCGCCTCCGGCAGGGCCGCCCGGAAGTCGCGCACCACCTGGCCGATCGTCGCCGCCTCGTTGTAGCAAGGCAAGAGAACGGCAATGTCGGGAGCATTGGTGGCCGGACCACTCATGGGGCAATACCTGCTGGGGCTCTGGAGACCCTTATGGTCCCCTCTCGCTTTACTATTTCTTGAGAAGGTTAAGGCTAGGTTTCGCCCGCGTATCATCTTGGAATGATGGCACCGAGCCAGTCGATGCGCCGGGTCTTTGAAGAAACGGGGGATCCATGATCGATTTGTCCGCACAGGCGTCAGACAAGGTTCAGTCGAGGGCATCCCTGCCACTCTGGATCGGTTTCTACAGTGTCGCGGCCATCGCCTTCATCGCGCTTCTCAACCTGCCCGGAGCCGTGGATTATGTCGGCGCCGACAACGACGATGTCATGCGCCTCGTCGAGGTGCGCGATCTGCTCGCCGGCCAGTCCTGGTTCGACCTGATGCAGTATCGCTTGGGCCTTGACGGCGGCACGCTGATGCATTGGTCCCGCCTGATCGACCTGCCGATCGCGCTGTTGATCCGGCTCTTTTCCCATGTCGCGCCCGGTGAACAGGCTGAAGCTTTAGCGCTGCTTGTCTGGCCGCTGTCGCTCGTCGTGCCGCTGATGACGGCCATGGCGGTTGCCGCTCGCCGCATCGGGTCTGATGTGACGATGCATGTCGTGCTGATGTTCACGGCCGTCTTCTGCATCACCAGCAATCGTTTCCTGCCGGGGGCGATCGATCATCACAATGTTCAGATGGTCTTGGCCGCCATCATGGCGGCGGGGCTGCTCGACCCGGCCCGTGGCCGCATGAGCCATGCCGTGGCGGGCTTGGCCGCAGCGGTGGCGCTGGCCATCGGTGCGGAAACGACGCCGCTGGTGGCGGCCGTCTGCGCCGTGGTCGGCCTTCTCTGGGTGGCCGAAGGTCCGGCTTTCACCTCGGCTGCGCGCAGCTTCTCGCTGACCCTGCTTCTGTCGCTCTCTGCGCTGTTTTTTGCCACGGTGCCGCCCGCTCGCTACGGCGCCGTCACCTGTGACAGCCTTTCGATCGGTTTCTACGCCATCGTCGGCATTGGTGCCGCAGCGCTTTATGTCGCGACCTATCTCGGCAACGGGGCAAGCCTGCGCCTGCGCAGTGTCGCAATCCTGGTCATCGGTGCCCTGGTTCTGGCCACCGCTTTGATCGTTGCGCCCCAGTGCCTGCAGAACCCGCTGAATGAACTCGATCCGCTGTTGCAGACCCTGTGGCTGTCAGGCGTCATCGAGGCGCAGTCCTTTCGCCAGCAACTGGCCGCTGACCCGCAAAGCTTCGGTGGTTTTTACGCCGTCGGTTTCTTCGGCATTGCCGTCTGCCTGTTCCGCATTGCCGGTCGGGACGGCGTGCGCGTCCATCTCGTGCTGCTCGCACTGCTGGCCGTCAGCTACCTCGTTGCCCTCGTGCAGGTCCGTGGCAGCACCTTTTCAAATCTCTTCGCCATCCTGCCCCTCTCTCTCCTGATCTCGGACCTGCGCCTGAAGACCCATGACCAGCCCGAGCATCTCGGCGCCGGCCTGCTCTTTGCGCTCACCGCAATCCTCTCCGTGCCGAGTGTCTGGATCCTGAGCGGCGTGTTCTTCGTCGAGGGCACGGCGGGCGTTACCGCGCGGATGAAATCGCTGGTCGGACCAAACCAGATGGCGCAGGACGCAGCCGTTGCCTGTGACACGCGGGCGGCATACCAGACGCTTGCCAAGCTGCTGCCGACGACGGTGGCCGCCCCCTCCGACATCGGCCCGGAAATCCTCCGTTTCACCCGGCATCGCGTCCTGACCGGCCCCTATCACCGCAACCAGGGCGGCATGCTGACCGAGATCCATATCGGCCTGGCCAAGCCCGACGAGGCCGCCGCCTTTCTGCGAGGCGCAGGCGTCGGCATTCTCGCCTTCTGCCCGGATTTCCTGCAGTCGGAAAAGATTGCCCGGATGAAACCGGATGGCCTCTATGCACAGCTGCTCAAGGGCAATGTGCCGGCCTATCTCACTCCCGTTCCGATCGACGGCCCATCGGGATTGCAGATCTTCACCGTGACGTTGCCCTGATCAATGCCGGGGAAACCGGGCAGGCTGCGACGGCACGGGCTGATCTCGGCGGATTTTTCCGCTAGCAAAGGGGCATGAGCAATTTCTTCGACAACGATTCGCCGACGAATCTGACCGAGTTCTCCGTTTCGGAACTGTCGGGCTCGATCAAGCGCACCATCGAAACCTCCTTCGATCATGTCCGCGTGCGCGGCGAAATCTCCGGCTATCGCGGACCGCATTCCTCGGGCCATGCCTATTTCAGCCTGAAGGACGACAAGGCGCGCATCGATGCGGTGATCTGGAAGGGCTCGTTCTCGAAGCTGAGATATCGCCCGGAAGAGGGCATGGAGGTGATTGCCACCGGCAAGGTCACCACCTTCCCCGGCTCGTCGAAATACCAGATCGTCATCGAGCAGATGGAACCTGCCGGTGCCGGCGCGCTGATGGCGCTGATCGAGGAGCGCAAGCGCCGCTTTACGGCCGAAGGCCTGTTCGATCCCGCCCGCAAGCAGCAGCTGCCCTTCCTGCCCAAGGTGATCGGCGTTGTCACTTCGCCGACGGGAGCCGTCATCCGCGATATCCTGCACCGCATCTCGGATCGCTTCCCGGTGCATGTTCTCGTCTGGCCGGTGAAGGTGCAGGGCGAGGGCTCCGGCGACGAGGTGGCGAATGCCATCCAGGGGTTCAACGCCCTGGAGCACGGCGGCCCGATCCCGCGACCCGATGTTCTGATCGTGGCGCGCGGCGGTGGCAGCCTTGAGGATCTCTGGAGCTTCAACGACGAGGCCGTGGTGCGGGCCGCCGCTGCGAGCACGATCCCGCTGATCTCCGCCGTCGGCCACGAAACCGACTGGACGCTCATCGATTACGCGGCCGATATCCGTGCGCCGACCCCGACGGGTGCGGCCGAGATGGCGGTGCCTGTCAAGGCGGACCTCGAGGCGCAGGTCTCGGCATTGTCGGCCCGTCTGTCCGGTGCCATGAACCGCCAGATGGACAATCGCCGGCAGAACCTGCGCGCGCTTGTGCGGGCACTGCCCTCGCTCGATCAGCTGCTCGCTTTGCCGCGCCGTCGCTTCGATGAAGCCGCAGCCGGGCTCGGCCGCAGCCTTGAACTCAACACCATGAACAAACGGCGCAATTTCGAACGCGCGGCGGCCAGGCTTTCGCCCGACATGCTGGTGCGTCGCTTGGTCGAGCGGAAGCAGAAGCTGTCCGAACAGGCAGCCCGTGCCGAGCGCGTCGTCGAACGGCTGCTCGACCGCAACAAGGCCCGCCTGGAACGCTTCGATGCGACGCTGAGTGCCGTGCCGGCTCGCCTGAAAGCCATGACCGACCGGTCGCGCGATCGTCTCGACGGTCTGTCGCGCCGGGCAGACAGCGCCGTGGTCAACGATCTGCGCCGCGCCCGCCAGGCGCTCGTCTCCCAGGATCGCGTGTTGCAGTCGCTCTCCTATACCAATGTGCTCGCGCGCGGCTATGCCGTGATCCGTGATGCCGAGGATCGGCCGGTGACGCGGGCAAACGCGGTGGCGCACGGCCAGGGGATCGAGATCCAGTTCGCCGATGGTCGGGTGAAGGCCGTGGCCGGGGAGGGCGTTCTGCCGCCCGAACCGACGGCGCCGTCCAGGCCCGCGCCGCAGCCGCGCCCTGCGAGAAAGCCCGAGGGCACCTCTGGTCAGGGCAGCCTGTTCTGACATTTGTCTGGCGAGGTGCCGGCTCCAGCAGCAGACAAGGCATCTGCGTTGACAGACATCGAATCTGAGGCATCAATAATATTTTCCGCGATATGGCGGAAAAGAGCAAAATACTCGCGAAATTATCGGCAAATATTTTCGCTTATGGCCGTTGTTTTCGTGATGAAAAACCATCCGAATAGAGTCGAAATTCGTGCAATTTCGACTTTCGGTTGACTTTTAGGCCAGCTCTGTCTATATCTGGTTTGTCGATATTTGTTTGTCTGGCTTTGGTTACCGCGCTTCAGCGCTTTGAGCGAAACTTCCTTTCAAAAATCGTTATCCTGTCCGCAGCGCAGTCGCGCTGGGGGAAATCTATGCGCTACGAAAGGGTTCATCATGACCACTGGCACAGTAAAATGGTTCAATTCCACCAAGGGCTTCGGCTTCATTCAGCCTGACAACGGCGGCCCGGACGCATTCGTCCACATCTCGGCTGTTGAACGCGCCGGAATGCGCGAAATCGTTGAAGGCCAGAAGATTGCCTACGACATGGAGCGCGACAACAAGTCGGGCAAGATGTCGGCCTGCAACCTGCAGGCGGCCTGATAGATCCGGGATCCGCTTTCCTTTGACCACGGATGTACTGGCACTGTCGAAAGCAAGATCCCTAGGGAAGGTCAGGCGGTTTGCCTGGCCTTTTTTTATTGCCCGACAAGGGCAGGCTCCTGAAAGGAGACGAAATGTCCGACAACCTAACGAAGTCGCGCCAGACCGCCGAAGCGGCCTTTGCGCGTACCCAGTCACAGTTTCTCGCCCGCGGTCGCGCCGTCGACGAACTGGATGCCATTACCGCAGCGCGGGATGAAAAGACGGCGCGCCTGCGCGAAGCCCGTCTCACCCGCGAACGCGAAACGCGCGAACGCGCGACGGCCGCCCTTGTGGCCAAGCGCGCGCGCCCCTGACACCCCACTCGAGAGATCGGAGCACCGATGAAATTCAGCAGAGATCATGGCCTGGCCGAGCGCCGGACGACAGCCACAGACGCCAAGGCGGCATTGCTCGAGGCCTACAAGGCCGCGCATTCCGCAGCCGACCCCGACCGTGAAGCGCGTTTGGCCGAACGGGCCGCGCGCGCCGAAGAGCGCGCCAAGCGCCATGCCGAACGCGACCGTGCCAAGGCAGAGGAAAAAGCCCGCGCCGAGCAGGAAGCCCGCGAACGCGAGGAAGCCCTGACTGCCGCAGCGAGCGCCGAAAAGGACGCCCGCGAACAGGCCGAAGCATCACGCATCAGCCGCGTCGTCGAAGACGAAGCCGCCCGCAAGGCCGAGCGTGACCGCCGTTACGCCGCCCGCAAGGCCCGCCAGGGCTGACAGGCGCTGCCACCGATCTGCCGGTCATCGATTTCGGTTGACCGGCACAGCGCTGCACGGCCGCCCGGCGGCAAATAAATTGCGCGCAATTGATCAACCCGACGTGATTATACTGGAAAACTATCTTCGTCGTCGCCACATCTGTCTCCGAAGCTGAATGCATGAACACGGCACTCGGCGAAAAGGAGTATGATCATGATGAAGAAGACCATTCTGGCCGCCATTGTCGCTGCGGCCACGTTCGGCGTTGTTTCCGCCCAGGCTGCCACCTATGTCGAAGCCGGTGGCTGGACGCCGCGCGAGATCCTGTTCGGCAAGCAGTATAACGGCAATGTCACGGCAATCCGCGTCGATCGCGGCGGGTTCGATCGTCACACCTATCCGCGCCAGGCCATCTACCCGACCGGCAACAGTCTGCGTCTGGCTCAGGCCGTCGTCACGGAAGATCCGAGCCTGGTTGCCGCACTCCAGGTCCGCGGCATTGCGCAGCACAACGTGCTCTGGGTCCAGACCGCGCTCAACGGCGGCAAGATCGTCTACTACCGCTGAGTTTGAGGCTCTGGCCGAAAATCAAAACCCCGCCCTGGAATGAGGACGGGGTTTTTGTTTGACCGCTGAGGGATTAAGTCTCAGGCCCACTCGCCCTTGCGCATCACCGGAACCTTGGAGCCATCGGCGCGGATGCCGTCGATATCGACCTTGTCGGAACCGATCATCCAGTCGATGTGGATCAGCGAGGAATTGCCGCCCTGCGCCTTGATCTGGTCCGGGCTGAGCGAGGCCCCGTCGAGGAAGCACTTCGAATAGCACTGGCCGAGTGCGATGTGGCAGGAGGCGTTTTCGTCGAACAGCGTGTTGTAGAACAGCACGCCCGAGGCCGAGATCGGCGAGGAATGCGGCACCAGCGCCACTTCGCCCAGCCGCCGTGCACCTTCGTCGGTGTCGAGCACCTTGTTGAGCACGGCCTCGCCCTTGGATGCCTTGGCCTCGACGATCCGGCCGCCTTCGAACCGCACCTGGATGTCGTCGATCAACGTGCCCTGGTGCGAAAGCGGCTTGGTCGAGGAGACATGGCCCTCCACCTTCAGCGCATGCGGCGTGGTGAAGACCTCCTCCGTCGGAATGTTCGGATTGCAGGTCACGCCGTTCTTCGCCGTCGACGCACCGCCATGCCATTCATGGCCGTCGGCGAGGCCAACCGTCAGGTCCGTGCCGGGGCCGGTAAAATGCAGCGCTGAGAAGCGTTCGCCGTTGAGCCAGGTCGAGCGCTTCTTCAGTTCCGCATTGTGTTCGGCCCAGGCCGCGACCGGATCGTCGCGATCGACACGCGAGGCAGCAAAGATCGCGTCGGCCAGCTTGCGCACGGCCTCGTCGATCGGCAGATCAGGGAAGACGAGCTTCGCCCAGGACGGGTTCGGGTAGGAGCAGATGTTCCAGTTGATGTCGAAGTTGGAGATATGCTCCAGCGCCGGCTTGTAGGCGATCGAGGTCGCCTTGTTGGCGCGGCCGACCTTGGCAGGGTCTTCGGAGGCGAGCAGCATCGGATTGTCGCCGGCGATCGCGAGGCGTGCCGCGCCGTTTTCATAAGCCTTCGCCATGCCGTCATAGAGCCAGTTCGGCGCGCGATCGAAGCTCTCGTCGTGACCGTGGCGATAGCGCGCCAGCGTCGTCTCCTCGTCCGAATAGAAGGTGGTGACCGTCGACGCGCCCGCTTTGTAGGCATGCGCCGTGATCAGCCGCACCAGCGGCACGGCGACGAGCGGGGCCGTCAGCACCAGGTCCTGACCCTTTTGCAGCTGCAAGCCGACCTTGATCGCCACCTCGGCGAGCTTGTCGAGTTTTACAGGATCGATGGAGGCGGAGTAATCGGGAAGGGTCATGGGGCATTCCTGTTGTGGCTGTCACGCCAGAGTTAAGGGCAAAGATGGCGAAGTCCAGACCGCGGGGCGAGGTCAGGCGATCAAATGCGCTACAATTGCAAGCAGCGCCTTTTGCGCATCCTGTGGTGAGAGCCGCACCTGCAGCCCGCGCTGTCCGCCATTCATGTAGACGAGCGGCTCGTCCATGGCGGAGATCTCGATAGCGGTCGGCACCTGCTTTTTCTGGCCGAAGGGGCTGATGCCGCCGACCACGAATCCGGTGAGCTTTTCCGCGTTGGCCGGCTTCATCATCGCTGCGGATTTTCCGCCGAAGGCTGCCGCCAGCTTCTTCATCGACACCTCCTTGTCGGAGGGCACGACGACGCAGACCGGCTTGCCGTCGAGTTCGGCCATCAGCGTCTTCAGCACCCGCGACGGATGCTCGCCGATCGCTTCCGCCGCCTGCAGCCCGATGCGCTCGGCATTCGGGTCGTAGTCATAGGTCGCGGTGGTATAGGCGACGCCGGCCTTGTCGAGAAACTGCGTGGCGCGGGTGGTCTTCGCCATGGGATCAGGCCTTGAAGGTTTGCTGATAGGTCTCGGGCTTGAAACCGACGACAAGCGCGCCGTCCACGTCGAGCACCGGGCGTTTGATCATCGAGGGCTGCGCCAGCATCAGCGTCTTGGCCTTCGCGGCGTCAAGGTTCTCTTTCTGCGCGTCGTCGAGCTTCTTGAAGGTGGTGCCGGCCTTGTTCAGGAGCACCTCCCAGCCGACTTTGCCGATCCAGCTGTCGAGGGTCGACGCGTCAATGCCCTTGGCCTTGTAGTCGTGGAAGTCATGCGAGACGCTGTGGTCATCAAGCCAGGTGCGGGCCTTCTTCATCGTGTCGCAGTTCTTGATGCCGTAGATGGTGGTGGGCATGCCATGTCTCCTGTTCACAAACGAGGGATAGCAAGGCACAGCCGCGCATGGCAAGCCGGCACCGTCCTGCCGGATTGGTGAAGAGGAGAGGTTCGGAAATCGGGTTGCCGGGCGGGCCGGGAAGAGCCATCTTCAGCATGCTGCAAGGGGCAGCCAGATGGACGAGCGCATCATGTCAGTCACGCATTACTATGCGACCTTCGAGGCCGCCCATGGCCATTGTGCCATTCTCTGGAGCGAGAATGGCATCGCAGGCTTCCGACTGCCGGCTGCATCGCAGGAAGAGACGGTGCTGTCCATAAGTCGGCGCCACGCCTCGATCATCGAGACGGATCCGGACGCCCGGATGGCGGGTGTGATCGGCCGCGTGAAGCGCTACTTTGATGGCGAGCAGAGCGATTTTTCCGATCTGCTGCTCGACTTGTCCGCCCAGACCGATCTGTATCGCCAGATCTATGCGGCCACGCGACGCCTGGGCTGGGGCACGTCGACCACCTATGGCGCCCTGGCCGCCGAACTGGAACTCGGACCGGCGGGCGCATGGACGATCGGCCAGGCCATGGCCAAGAACCCCATTCCGCTGATCATCCCCTGCCATAGGGTCCTCGCGGCCGGACGCAAGATCGGCGGCTTCTCCGCGCCTGGCGGAACGGACGCCAAGCTGCGAATGCTGGAGCTGGAGGGGGTTGAGCTGCCTGAAACGACCCCGGCGCAGCAGTCCTTTGCTTTCTGAGGACAGGGTACGGAAAAGAAAACGGAGGGCGAGGCCCTCCGTTTCATTCGTTCACTAAGGTTGAGGCGGTCGCCTCATTCCCACTCGATCGTCCCCGGCGGCTTGGACGTCACGTCGTAGACGACGCGGTTGATGCCGCGGACCTCGTTGATGATGCGGGTAGCAGCCCGGCCGAGGAATTCCATGTCGTAGTGGTAGAAGTCGGCGGTCATGCCGTCGACCGAGGTGACGGCGCGCAGCGCACAGACGAATTCGTAAGTACGCCCATCGCCCATGACGCCGACGGTCTGCACCGGCAGCAGCACGGCAAAGGCCTGCCAGATCGCGTCGTAGAGGCCGGCCTTGCGGATCTCGTCGAGATAGATGGCATCGGCTTCGCGCAGGATGTCGAGCTTTTCGCGGGTGACACCACCCGGGCAGCGGATGGCAAGGCCCGGACCCGGGAAGGGGTGACGGCCGATGAACGAGTCGGGCAGGCCAAGCTCCTTGCCGAGCACGCGCACTTCGTCCTTGAAGAGTTCGCGCAAGGGCTCGACGAGCTGCATCTTCATGCGCTCGGGCAGGCCACCGACATTATGGTGGCTCTTGATCGTCACGGAAGGGCCGCCGGTGAAGGACACACTTTCGATGACGTCGGGATAAAGCGTGCCTTGGCCGAGGAAATCGGCGCCGCCGAGCTTTTTCGCTTCTTCCTCGAAAGTCTCGATGAACAGGCGGCCGATGATCTTGCGCTTGGTTTCCGGGTCGCTGACACCTTCGAGCTCGCCAACGAACTTGTCGACGGCATCCACATGGATGAGGTGCAGATTGTAGTGTTCCTTGAACATGGCAACGACATCCGCTGCCTCGTTCTTGCGCATCAGGCCGTGGTCGACGAGGATGCAGGTCAGCTGATCGCCGACGGCCTCGTGGATCAGCAGGGCTGCTACGGACGAGTCGACGCCGCCCGAGAGCGCGCAGATGACGCGCTTGTCGCCGACCTGGGCACGGATCTGCTCAACCGCCTTCTGGCGATAGGCATGCATGGTCCAGTCGCCCTTCACGCCGGCGATGTTCTGCACGAAGTTTTGGATGAGCTTCGCACCATCGGGCGTGTGCACGACCTCAGGGTGGAACTGCACGGCGTAATATTTGCGGGCCTCGTCGGCGATGAAGGCGAAGGGCGCGTTGGACGAGGTGGCGAGCACCTTGAAGCCCGGCGGGATCGCGGTGACGCGGTCGCCATGGGACATCCAGACCTGGTGGCGCGAGCCGACAGACCAGAGGCCTTCAAAGAGGGTGCAATCCTGCTCGACTTCGAGGAAGGCGCGACCGAATTCGCGGTGATGGCCCGCTTCGACCTTGCCGCCGAGCTGGGCGCACATGGTCTGCTGGCCATAGCATATGCCGAAGATGGGAAGACCGCTGTCGAACAGAACCTGCGGTGCCCGGGGGCTTCCTTCATCGAGCACGGAAGCGGGGCTTCCCGACAGGATGATTGCCTTGGGCTTCAGGCGCTTGAAGCCTTCTTCGGCGGACTGGAAAGGGACGATTTCGCAATAGACGCCGGATTCACGAACGCGGCGGGCGATCAGCTGCGTTACCTGGCTGCCGAAATCGACGATGAGAACACTGTCGGGATGTGCTGTCTGGGTCATGGCGAGCCTTTAAAGAAAAAGGGGCCATCTTTCAATGGCAGATCGGACGGAGAATCCCGATTTTTTGTGCGCCTGCTCAGAACCAGAAGACGCCGTCTTCGAGCGCCGTCTGCAGGCTGTCGACCGCGAGCGCCAGCTTCTTGTCGATGATGTGCAGATACTGCGTCCAGTCGTCGATATGGTTGACGTCGTGGCGCCCATCGGAAATGCCGCGCAGGCCGATCAGCGGCACGCCAAAACTCTGGCAGGCGCGCAGGATCGCGAAGGTTTCCATCTCGACCATGTCGGCATCGATCGACTGATAGGCAGCCCCCGAGACGACATTGGCGCCGGTGGAGAGGCTGGCGATGGGAATGCCGGGAATGCGCAAGGGAAGCTCGACGGCGACGGGCAGATCGAGAAACGGCGTCTTGCCCTTTTCGAAGCCGAAGGCGGAGGCATCCATGTCGCGATAGGAAACGGAGGAGACCTGATAGACTTCGGCCTGTTCGAGCCTGGCGGAGCCGGCCGAACCGAGCGAGACCACGAGGTCCGGAAGATCGTCATGGATAGCGAGCCGCGCCAGTTCCCTGGTCAGGACGACCGCGGCTTCGACCGGGCCTACGCCGGTCATCAGCGGCGAAATGCGCGTGCGCAGGAAGACGCCGTATTCGGCATCCGCTGCCATGACGAAGAGCACCTGTCTGCCGGCGATCGACTTCATCTCATAGCTCATCCGGAAATCCCCTCCCGCCCGCGGATCACCATCAAGGTGCTGGTCATCGAGGCGATCAGCTTGGCCGGACCGTCGGTCAGCGCATAACCGCGCCCGTCGGCCACGATGATGTTGGAGCCGGGCTTGGTGATCTCGCCACGAAACAGAAAACGTTCGCCCCGGCCCGGCGACATCAGGTTGACCTTGAATTCGATGGTGAGCAGCGAGACTTCGGGCTCGACCACGGTATAGGCTGCATAGCTGCAGGCCGTATCAAGCGCTGCCGAAATCACGCCCGCATGCAGGAAACCGTGTTGCTGGGTGAGCTTGGGATCGAAACCCAGTTCGATCTCGACGACACCCTGACTGATGCGCGAAAGCTCCGCCCCCAGCGTCTCCATGGCGCCCTGACGAGCAAAACTGCGTCGAATGCGTGCCTCGACGGTATCAGGATCGATTTCTGTCATGCTTGATGCCCCTTCGGCGCGAAATTGGCACGCAGAAATAAGGCATGCAAGCACTCATCAGCCAGTTTTCAATTGAGCCAGGCAATGCTGAGGTTGAGCAGGCTCGCAAAGGCGACCCAGGCGAGATAGGGGACAAAGAGCAGTGTCGAGACACGGTCGATCGGCCGCGCCTTGATCATGAAGCCGACGATCGTCAGCAGCATGCCGGCAATCACGATGAGGCCGAGTTCGGGGTTCTGCAGACCGAAAAAGGCAGGCGACCAGAGCAGATTGGCACCCAACTGGGCAAACCAAAGCTGCATCGCCGCCGATTTCGGTGCCCGCATCCAGATCCGCGCACCGGCAATGCCGATCAGCACATAGAGCGTGGTCCAGACCGGGCCGAAGAGCCAGGCGGGCGGGTTGAAAAACGGCTTCTGCAGCGTCGCATACCAGTCGCCTGACATGTTCGCGAGGCCGGACAAGAGACCGGCCGAAACGACGATGACGATGAAGACGGCATAGGTGAGGATGATGCGCATGGAGCCTAACTAGGGCAGCCGGTCGCCTTTGGCCAGATGCCGGTCAACCGATCAGAGCCGAACGATATGCTGGTCCCAGGCAACGCGGTGCACCCGGTCGAGGAAGTCGCCGCGATAGGAGGAGACGGCAAAACTCTCACGGGACGGCGCGATGCCGGCGGCATCCGCGACCACCGTTTCCGAGATCAGCCGTCCGTCGCGTCCGTCGAGCACGGCCCAGAGCCCATTCTTCGGCGAGGCAATGCCGACCAGGCCCTGGGCGCGGTTGACGGCGATGGCGCCGACATAATTGCCGAGCCGGTCGGTGGTCGCCTCCGGCAGCGACACGAAGGAGAGAGCCTCGCCCTTGGAGAAATGCCCGACCAGCGGCGGCCGGTCGGTGCGCGGCCCCTCATATTGGCAGGCAAACCAGATCTTGCCGTCCTCGGCGATATCCAGATGGCGGGTGGAGAGCTGGCGCAGTTCGGCGGGCAAAGCGTGTTTCTGGATCAGCTCGCCGCTCTTCGCATCGACCAGCGCCAAGGATGGGTCCATATGGTCGAGATTGAGCTTGGTGCGGCCGAAATCCGGATGGGTCTCGATGCCGCCATTGGCGATGACCAGCATGCCGTCAGCCGTCACCGTGATGTCATGCGTGCCGATGCCATGGGCCGGCACTTCGCCGACGCGTTTAAAACCCGAAAGGCAGTCATAGATCCCGATCACGCCGGCATTGGCGTCAAAATCGTTTTCGCTGGCGTAAAACAGCTGACCATTGGGCGAAAAGGCGCCATGGCCGAAATAATGTCGCCCCTCCGGCGCCGAGATGATTTTCGGTTCGGCCCGGTGGGTGGTGTCGAAGATGACGGCAAAGGTGCCCGGTCGCCGGGCAAAGGCGACGGAGAGGCCGTTGACCGTGCTGTGGCAAAGCCCGTGGACGCGGCCCGGAAGCGCGATCTGCTCGATGAGTTCCCCGGCCTCACTGACAAGGCCAATGGCAAACCGGCCATCCGGCAGCTTCAGGCCGGAGGCATAGACCGCATCCGTCTGGTCGAGCGCGAAGGCGGCGCGCGGCGTCAGCCCGGCGACGAAGGCAAGGCCCGCCGCCCGCACGAAGGCACGGCGATCGATCAAGGGCAGGACCGGCATCTCAGTCCCCGTCGGAAAAGGAGAAACCGGCGGCAAGGCCGATACCGCCACCGAGATCATTGTTGAGGCGCAGGATCAGGTCGCGGCTGTTGAGCAGCAGGAAGTCGAGTTTCGCCACCTGTTCCGGCGTTTCGAGCGCCTTGGCGACATCGGGTTCGATATCACCGGAAACCCGCGCCAGGGAATGCGCCACGAAATCGGTGGAGCTGACGACCGAGCGATTGTCTTCGGCCAAGAGGTCAGCCATGCCGGATTGGTCCATCAGGTCGCGGATACCCTCGATATTGGCCGTGATCGAGCGGAAGGTATTGCCAGAGCGCCAGTAGATCGCCTGGTGGGGCAGGGCCTTCGCCGCATCACCCTTGTAAAAACTCTCAATGCGCTGGTCGCGCACGGTTTCAGCCGCATGCACGAGCACGCCGAGCAGCTCCTTGGCTGCCTCTGCTTCGTCGCGATAGATGGGGTTGTTCGGGCCCGGTGTCTTCCAGGCGGCCTGAATGCCGTCCGGTTTGTCCCATTCGGTCGCAAGCTCGCCGCCCAACCGCTGCAGATTGGCGGCGATGGCCGCCCCATAGCGGCAGCGATAGCCCTCCTTCTCGGCGGTCAACGCCTCGGCGCCTGTGCCGTAGAGTACGAATTCGAGCGCGCCGATGCCCTGCATTGCAACGCTCTTGTCCTTCAGCGTCTCCATCGACGTCGCGCTTTCGTCCGATTTGGCAAGCGCGGCCTGCACCTGTTTCAAGCCAGTGCCCTTGCGGTCGGGGAAAAACAGGATGCGCTCGAAGCGATTGCCCTCGAGCACGGGGCCGACGCGCACGATCTCGATCCGCGACCAGGCGTCGACCACGCTGCCAAAGGCTGTCCGGGCACCGTCGAGGCTGAGCTGCGAGGGGGCAGCACACAGGGCGCCCATGGCGGATGCCATGGCGGTCGCGCTGTCATGGAAGCGGTGATAGCCGGGGCGAATGAAACCGTCGACGGCCTTGGCCATGACGCCGGGCACCTTCGCGGTGTCGAGCACGCCGGGGGGGATGGGGCTTTCCTGCGCCAGCGCGGGGCCGAAGCCGAGCGGAAGTGCCAGAAGTGTGGCGAAGGCGATCCGGGTAAACGGTGTCCGCATCAGAGAGACTCCAGGAATGTGATGAGGGCCTTGCGGTCCTGGGGGGCGGAAGCAGCAAAGAGATCCCGAGCCGCTTTCGCTTCCCCGCCATGCCAGAGGATGGCTTCGGTGAGAGAGCGGGCGCGCCCGTCATGCAGGAAGAAACTGTGGCCATTGACGGCTTGTGTGAGACCGATACCCCAGAGCGGCGGTGTGCGCCACTCGCTTCCTGTGGCATCGCCCACGGCCTGCCCGTCGGAGAGGCCCTCGCCCATGTCATGCAGCAGGAAATCGGAATAGGGCCAGATCAGCTGGAAGGCCTGCGCCTTGTTGTCGGCCTTGCGGCTGGTGACGAATTTGGGTGTGTGGCAGGCGGTGCAGCCGCCGTCGTAGAACAGCTGCTTGCCGCGCAGGACCTCGGCATGCTCGACATCGCGACGGGCCGGCGGCGCCAGGGTCTTGGCATAGAAGGTGACGAGATCAAGCACCGGGGCGGGCGCCTCGGTGTCGCCCAGCCGCGCCTGCACGCCGGTGGCGCTGGCGAGACATTGCGCCTGTGCTGGCGTGCAATCGCCGAAATGACGTCGATCGTCCGGCGTCGAAATGCCGATATCCCCGGCAAAGGCGCCGGAACTCTGGTCGCGCACAGAAGCGTTCTGCGCCTTCCAGCCGAAACGCCCGAGCTTGATCTCGCCGGTCCTGTGATCGCGGGCGCGCGCCGCCTTGCCCGAGATCCCGTCGCCGTCGGCATCGTCAGGGTCTGCCAGGGCCAGGATATCCTCCTCGGCAATCGCCTCGATCAGGCCAAGCCCGATCATCGGATTGGCAATGCGCGGCGACAGCGTCGTCGTCGGGTCGAGCGGTCCGTAGGCGAGGTGGGAGACCGAATAGGTGGGTCGGCGCAGCCTCACGGTCTCGCCGCCCGAAAGCGTCACGGCCTGTTCGTCATAGCGGATCTGCATCCGCCCCTCGGCGGAAAGGCCCGGTACCGCCTGGTCCTGCAGCTGCCCGCCATAAACCGGGTCCGGCAGGCTCATCACCTCCAGCCGCTCCAGCTTGGCGCGCTCTTCCGCGGTGGCGGGGGCACGTGCGAGCCGCAGGAACATTGAGGTCGCGTCACGATCGCCCTCCGGCGGATGGCCGCGTCCATCCTTCACATGGCAGCTCTGGCAGGCGCGCGCGTTGAACAGCGGCCCCAGCCCATCGGAGGCCTGGGTCGAGGAGGGGGAGGAGACCCAGAGCTTGGTGAAGAGCGCATTGCCGAGCTTGAAATCCTGCTCTTCGGCAAAGGTGATGTTGGGGGCAAAATGCGAGAAGGCATCGCGGGAGACGCCATGCTGCGAGGTGCCGGCGCCGCCTTGTTTGATCTCGAAGGGTTCTGCTTTGGAGAAATCGCTGGTTGGCGTCGTCACCGCCTGCACACGGGCAAGGTCTTGCGGGGAGAGGTCACTGCGGGTGACCGCTTCCCCGGCGCTCGACGGGATCGCTGTCGGCATGAGCAGCGCGAGGCCGGCAGCGAGAGCGATCGGAGTTTTCATCGGGGAGATCGGGCCGTTCTGAGTGGAACGGCCCGCCTTTGCTTCTTACTGGAACACGGCGCCAGGATTATCAAGGCTGTCGGAGCCTTCAAGCTCGATCGTGCCGAGATCCAGCGACGCAATGACGCGCTGGATGGTCTGGGTCTGGTCGATCAGCCCGTCGATGGCGGCCTGCACGGTGGCATTGCCCTCGGCATTGCCTTCGCCGATCATCTGGTCATAGGCCTCCTTGGTCTCGGCGCGCTTGGCCATGGCGTTCATGGCGTCCAGCGTCTTTGCAAGCTTCGCCTTCATCTCGGCATCGAGCGCCGGATCCTTGGCGGCAACCAGTTCCGAGAGCGACGGGCCGGTGAGCTTGGTGCCGTCGGCGCGGGTGTAATCGCCGAGATAGGCCGAGGCGATGCCGATGGCGTCGTTCAGATGCGAATTGTGCGTGTTGTCGGAGAAGCAGTCATGCTCTTCTTCCGGGTCATGCAGCAACACGCCGAGCTTCATGCGCTCGCCGGCGAGTTCACCATAGGAGAGCGAGCCCATGCCGGTCAGAATGATCGACAGACCCTTCTTCTCGTCGGCAAGCACGTTCTTCGTGGCGTCGCCTTCCGGCGCCCAGGCATCGACCATTTCCTGCAGATCCTGCACGAGCAGCGTCGAGGCGGACTTCAGATAGTCGGCGCGGCGATCGCAATTGCCGTTGGTGCAATTGGCCTTGTCGTAATCCGTATAGGGGCGGTTGCCGGCGCCGGGACCGGTGCCATTCAGGTCCTGACCCCAGAGCAGGAATTCGATGGCGTGATAGCCGGTCGCGACATTGGCTTCGACGTCGCCGGCCTCATGCAGCGTGTTGGCGAGGAAATCGGGCGTGATCTTCGAGGCGTCGATCTCTTCACCGTTGATCTTGATCTTCGGGTTGGCGATGACATTCGCCACATAAAGCGAATTGCCGTCGCTTTCGGTGCCGTAGGCGGCATCGACATAGTCGATCAGGCCTTCATCGAGCGGCCAGGCATTCACCTTGCCTTCCCATTCGTCGACGATCGGGTTGCCGAAGCGGTAGACTTCCGATTGCTGATAGGACGGGCGAGCCGCGATCCAGGCGGCGCGCGCAGCCTTCAGCGTCTCGTCGCTCGGCTTGGCGATCAGCGCGTCGATGGCGGCATCCAGAGCCTTGGCGGTGGTGAGCGCATCCTGGAATTTCGCCTCCGCGAGATCGGTGTAGTGCACCAGAACCTCTTTGGCAGACGGGGCGGCAAAGGCCGGCCCGGCGAACATCGCAGCCGACGAAGCCAGGAGCGCAAAAGATGCGCCGATGACGGTTTTCCGGATCATGGTGTCTCCCTTCGGCACCGACACGGCGCCACTCTTTGAACGGACGCCATGTCTTGGCTGAAAATCAAACTGGTGTCAAACAGTCGAGTATAAGAAAGAGAACAATCCTTGAGCCCGTTGCAGGGGTTACTTGCGCCGCATGCGGCAGAAGAAGAAGCCGTCCGTATCCATGCTGGCCGGGCTGAGCGTCAGCGTCCTGCTATCGGCCGAACGCGGCACGGGTGCAGATGCGCCAAACAGCCGTTTCCAGTCATCGAGCACAGGCACGATCTCGAAGGCCGGGTTCTTTTCGCAAAAGGCCCGAACCTGCCGATCGTTTTCATCGGGCAGGACGGAGCACGTCACATAAACCAGCGAGCCGCCGGGCTTGACGAAGGCGGATGCCGCCGTCAGCGCCTCGTCCTGCTGCGACACCCGCTCCTGCAGATTGCGATCGGTCAGCCGCCACTTGGTGTCGGGGCGACGGCGCCAGGTGCCGGTGCCGGTGCAAGGCGCGTCGACCAGCACGTGGTCGAAGCGTTCCTTCAGGCTCTCCAGCGCCTTGGCGCTGTCATGCACCTGGACGTTATGCGTACCGGCGCGCTTCAGCCGCTCGATGATCGGCGCCAGTCGCTTGCGGTCGGCGTCATAGGCATGCACTTGGCCCTTGTTGTTCATGGCCGCTGCCATGGCCAGCGTCTTGCCGCCGCCGCCGGCGCAGAAGTCGAGGACCTGCTGGCCCTCGCGCGGATCGACGAGATCGGCGACGATCTGCGAACCCTCGTCCTGCACCTCGAACCAGCCCTTCTGGAAGCTGAGTTCTGCCGTGACGTTCGGGAGGCGCGACGGCCCTTCGCCGGCCGGCACGCGCATGCCGAAACGGGCAATCGGCGAGGCCTGGGCGCCGGCGCGGTCCAGCGCCTTCAGCACCTTCTCGCGGTTTGCCTTCAGGGTGTTGACGCGCAGATCGAGTGTCGGGCGGGTGGCAAGTGCCTTGGCTTCCGCAAGCCAGTCGTCGCCGAAGGCTTCCTCGAAGGCGGGCTGGACCCAATCCGGGATATCGCCCTGGATATGCAGCGGAGCAGTCGAGAGATCGCGGGAGGAAAAGGCTTCGATCTGCTGGGCGGAAAGAGGGGCCGGAGCAAAGTTGTCGCCTTCGAAGCCGGCGGTGAGCGCATCGAGTTCCATGCCCCACTGGCGCAGGAGAACGGCCCAGCCCAGGGCCTGCGCGCTGTCGTCATCCATCAGCCAGGTGTGGGAGAGCTTCATGCGAAGCGCGTCATAGACGATATTGCCGATCGCGGCGCGGTCGCCGGATCCGGCGAAGCGATGGGCCAGCCCCCAATCCTTGAGGGCATCGGCAACGGGACGGCGACGGGTCTCGATATCATCCAAGACTTCGATCGCACCGGCAAGACGGCCGCCCAGACGCATGGTCATTCTCCTTTGAAAGAAGAGAGCGTGGTAACGGCTGTCTGGTGCAAGAGCAAGCGCCTAACCACGTTCGACCGTAAGCGCCGTCCGGACGGGTGGAGAGATCAGCCGATGATCTCGTAGCAGACCTTGGCGTGGCCGGAACGAACCATGCCGATGTTCTGGGCTGCAGCCTTGGAGAGATCGAGCACGCGGCCGCGAATGAAGGGTCCGCGATCGTTGATGCGGACAACCACGCTCTGGCCGCTGCGGGCATTGGTAACCTTGACCTTGGTTCCGAACGGCAGGCTCTTGTGGGCTGCCGTCATCTTGGCCGGGTTCATACGTTCACCGGAAGCTGTCTTCGAATGCAGGGCGTACCACGAGGCGCCACCGCAGGAGGACTTGGCATTTGCACTGTGGGGCGCGAAAGCACAGAGTGCAGCAATAGTTGCAGCGGTGAAAATAGAGCGGCAGCTGATCGTCAAGTTACATTTCCCTAGTCGTTGACACGAGGTGTTTTTTGCGTGTCTGAGGCTAGGCAGGGTCAAAAGTGGCAAAAAAGTGCCAATTGGCAATCACGAACTATTTCACAATGTAACATTCGTGATGGTCGGATTGGGTGTCTTTACCTTAATGAATGGTAAAGAATTCAGAAAAATTGTTTGATTCCAGTCGTAAACGCGGAATGAAAATCCAGCCCGAGTCCGGGATGCGCCGTTCACGGAATCGAGAAAGAAAAATTTTCCACAGCGGTCATATTTGCTGCCCAAATTGTGGTGCGGAAGGGGCCGAGGCCCTGCCTTTCGGCCATTTTTGCCAGTCTTCACGCAAAGTTCGACCTGGAAAAACGGCTTTCAGGCCTTTTGGTTCCACCGTCCGGAGCCAAGTAATTCCGCCAGAGACATATGGTAGTTCTGGTACCTGAAGTTGAATCCGAGTGCCTTGATCTTGGCGTTCGAAACACGCTTGTTCTCGCCGTAGAAGGAGCGCGCCATTGGCGTCAGATCGGCCGTTTCGAAGGGCTGTTCGGGCGGCGCATCCATACCCATCAACCGCGCGGCCTCGGTCACCACGTCCTGTGGCGGAGAGGGCTCGTCGTCCGTGACGTTGAACACGCCACCCGTCCGTGGCCCGGCCAGGAAAGCGGTCGCCTCGGCTATGTCTTCCACCCGGATGCGGTTGAACACCTGGTCCTTCTTCACCAGCCGTCGAGCGGTGCCGTTGGCAAGGTTCATGAAGGTGTTGCGGCCCGGCCCGTAGATGCCGGAGAGCCGGAGGATGGCAAGCGGGATGCCTTCGGCTGCAGCCAGCCTCTGCCAGGCCTCTTCCGCCTCCACGCGCTCCACCGAGCGCACCGAAACCGGTTTCAGCTCGGATGTCTCGTCCACCCAGGCGCCCTGATGGTCGCCATAAACCCCGACGGTCGAGAGATAGCAGACCCATTCCAGCTTCGGCATCACGGACTTCAGGCCCTGGCCACCGAACAGCCGGACCAGCGGATCGCCATCCGCGCCCGGCGCGATCGACTGGACGAGATGCGTGACGTCTTTCAATGCGGCTTCGAACTCCGGCGTCAGGCTGGAACCGTCAAAGACGAAAGGCTCGATGCCGGCGGCCTCAAGGGCGGCCCCTTTTTCGGCGCTGCGTGTGGTGCCGGCGACAGAGGCACCCTGGCCGCTCAACAGCCGGCCGATCGCCTTGCCCGAATAACCGGCTCCGAAAATCATCACACGCATGCGTCAGCTCTCCATCATCCATTCCAGCCGGACCGTTTCATCCGGTTCTTGCCCCATGCGCGCCGTCCGCAAGGCCAGGAAGTCCAGGCTCGGCAAAAGCCGCGACAGCGCCCAGACGGCCATGCCGCGCACATCGGCGGAAGTATCGTCGAGAAGCGCCTCGCAGGCCGGCGCCAGCTTGACCGACCTGGAATTGCCCGCTGCAATCAGGACGTTGCGCACGAAGCGGTCGCGCCCGATGCGCTTTACGGGCGAGCCGCTAAAGTAGGTGCGGAAGTCGGCATCGTCCAGCGTCAGGAAGAAGGCGATCTCGGGCGCTTTCAGATCATCGCGCGCCTTGAGCTTCATCTCGCGGGCGCTCGCCGCGAACTTGTTCCACGGACAGGCGGCCAGACAGTCGTCGCAGCCATAGATCCGGTTGCCGAAGGCGGGGCGAAGCTGAGGGTCGATCCGCCCTTTGTGCTCGATGGTGAGATAGGAAATGCAGCGTCGCGCATCGATCTGGTAAGGCGCCGGGAAGGCATCCGTCGGACAGGCGTCGAGACAGGCGCGGCAGGAGCCGCAATGATCGCGTTCCGGCTGATCGATCTCAAGATCTTCAGTGGTGAACAGGCTGCCGAGAAACAGCCAGGAGCCGAAGTCGCGACTGACCAGATTGGTGTGTTTGCCCTGCCAGCCGAGCCCGGCTGCCGCCGCGAGCGGTTTTTCCATGACAGGCGCCGTATCGACAAAGACCTTCACATCGGCGCCGGCGCGCGCGGCAAAGCGCGTCGCGATCTCCTTCAGCCTCCCCTTGATCACGTCGTGATAGTCGCGGTTTCGGGCATAAACGGAGATGGCGGCCTTGTCCGGCTCTGCCTGCAAGAGGCGCGGATCCGCGTCCGGACCGTAATTCATCCCGAACATCACGATGGAGCGCACGTCCGACCAGAGCACGCGCGGATCGCCGCGCCTCTCCAGGGTCTCTTCCATCCAGGCCATGGTGCCGTGCCGACCGGCCTCGACAAAAGCGGCAAGACGCCCCGGCGCCTCCGGAATGCTGTCGGGCAGGGTAACGCGACAGACATCAAACCCTTGTGCGAGCGCTTCCCCGCGCAGGAAGCGCGTCAGGTCTTCCCGCCGCTTCCTGATCTTCGGATCGCTCTGCGGCTCGTCCATCGGGCTGGCCGTCAGAAGTCGAGATCGGCGTAATGCGAGACCGGCGTGATGCCGCGCACGCGTTCGGTCAGGAGCGGGCGGAAGGAGGGGCGCGATTTGATCCGCTGGTACCATTCCTTGGCGACCGAGAACTCGTTCCAGTCGATCTCGCCGAGATAATCGAGCACCGAAACGGCAGCCGCTGCCGACAGGTCGCCGTAGCTCAAACGTTCGCCGGCCACCCACTGGCGCGAGCCGGAGAGCCAGGTGAGATACTTCATGTGGTGGCGGATATTGCCACGCGCGGTGCGAAGCACCTTGGAATCGGGAGCGCCGCCGCCCAGGCCATTGGGGATCAGCAGCTTGTGCACCCGCTCGCGCACCAGCGGTTTCGTGACATCCTGCTCCATCTTTTGCAGGAACCACTCGACCAGACGGCGGATCTCGGCCCGCTGGAAAGGATCTTCGGCAAACAGCCGTCTATCCCGCTTCAACACGCCATGCGTCTCGTCGATGAATTCGGAAATCACGATGGGGCCACACAGCGCCCGCATATTGTCGTCGACATAGACGGGCAGGGTGCCGGCGGGATTGAACGCCAGGAATTCCTTGCGTTTCTCCCAGGTCTGTTCTTCCACCAGATCCACCTGGAAGCCGTATTCGGCGAGCACCAGACGGATGAAACGGGACGCGGTGGACATCGAATGATGATACAGGGTCGGCATTGTGACTCGGATTCTCGGATTTTTTAAAAGTGCCAAACCGCGCCATCAGAGGCGACTGGTCATGATCTCGGCTTCCAAGCTATAGGTGCTTGGTTAATGCAATACAAGCAAATCACTGACAGCCTTCCCCCCCGACGGAGACCTCATGGAAGATCAATCAATTATCAGCGCGCTGGTGCTCGGCCTCATCGAGGGCTTGACCGAGTTCATCCCGGTGTCGTCGACGGCGCATGTCCTGCTCGCCGGTCATTTTCTCGGTTTCAAGTCGCCGGGCAACACCTTTGCGGTGCTGATCCAGCTGGGCGCGATCCTCGCCATCCTGAGTGTCTATTTCACCAAGCTTCTGCAGATCGCCCTGTCGTTGCCCACAAGTGCTGCCAGCCGCCGCTTCGTCGGCGCCGTGCTCGTCGGCTTCCTGCCAGCCGCTGTGATCGGCGCGATCGCCCATGATTTCATCAAGACCGTTTTGTTTGAAACGCCGATGCTGATCTGTGTCGTTCTGATCCTCGGCGGTTTCGTGCTGCTCTGGATCGACCGCAAGCCGCTCACGCCTCGTTATCACGACGTGACCGAATATCCGCTGTCGCTGGCGCTGAAGATCGGCTTCTTCCAGTGCCTGGCGATGATCCCCGGCACCTCGCGCTCGGGCGCCACAATTGTCGGTGCTCTGCTGCTTGGCGCCGACAAGCGCTCGGCCGCGGAATTCTCGTTTTTCCTGGCCATGCCGACCATGGTCGGCGCCTTCGCGCTCGATCTCTACAAGAACCGTGATGCGTTGAGCTTCAACGACGGCGCGATCATCGCCATCGGCTTCATCGCTGCCTTCGTCTCGGCGATCTTTGTGGTCAGGTCTCTGCTGGATTTCATCTCGCGGCGCGGTTATGCGCCGTTCGCCTACTGGCGGATTGCGGTCGGTGCAATCGGCCTCGTCGCCCTTTTGCTGGTGGGGTGATCCCGCCAGGGCTGCGCGAAAAAAAGGGCCGTTCGAAGCGGCCCTTTTTTATGGAAACATGATCAGTTCGTCGCCGGGATGGAAGCCGTGCTGCACGGGTCGATCCCGTATGCCGGGGTGCAATTGCCCTTGCGGGCCGCCACCGTGGTCGGCGCCACGAAGGAGCCGGCGATGATCACCAATGCCGCACATGCAAAGAACAGTGCGATGGACTTGCCCATGAAATGCCTCTTGAGACTGTCGTAAAACAAATGACCGGCGAACAAATCTCGCCCGGCGCTGCGGGCGAGTCTTTACGCATTGCTGTGATGGCCATCAATAGGCGATCTTGCTTTATCCGCGGTTAACATGCGTCTTTCTTTAGCTGCGTCTTTTGTGCAACTCCGACACAGAAGGCAGCGCCTGGGAAAGCCTGTCAGGCCGCCTTGCCGGCGCCGGCATACTGGCCGTGCGGGCGGTACTGCACGAGATAGGTCGGCAGGATGGCAGCCACGGTCACCGGCTCGATGCCGAGGCCTTCGAGGGTGCGACCCTCAGCCTTGGCGGCTGGCGAGACCACATTGTCCTTCTTCAGGAGTGTGACCTGGTCGGGCGTGAGCGGCGGCGTGATCAGCGGGATGGCCGATGCAATGCTGCCGATCAGCGAGGCAATGCCGAATGGCAGGGAAACGAGCGTGCGCTTGCGCCCAACGACTTCAAGCATGGTCTCGAGACACTGCTTGAAGGTCAGGACGTCGCGACCGCCGAGTTCGTAGGTCTTGCCGCGCGTGATCGTGCCATCGACGGCACGGGCGACGACTTCGGCCACGTCTTCCACATAAACAGGCTGGAACTTCGTCTTGCCGCCGCCGACGAGCGGCAGGACGGGCAGCATCTGCGCCATGGCGGCGAACTTGTTGAAGAAACCGTCTTCAGGGCCGAAAACGATCGAGGGACGCAGGATCGTTGCATCCGGCAGGATCGACTGGATCGCGGCTTCGGCACGCCCCTTGGTGGCGGCATAAACCGACGCCGACTTGGCATCGGCGCCGATGGCGGAGATATGGGTCAGCGTCGCGCCAACCGAGCGGGCGGCTTCGGCAACGGCACGGGCACCAAAATCCTGCACGGCATCAAAGCCATTACGGCCGCTCTCGAACAGGATGCCAACGCAGTTGACGACATGGTCGGCGCCCTGCACGGCGGCATCGACCGACGCGCGGTAACGCAGATTGGCCTGGACGAAGGAGATCTGGCCGACATTGCCGAGCGGCTGCAGGAAGCCCGCGAGATCCGGACGGCGCACGGCAACGCGAATACGATAGCCGCGCTTGGCGAGCGCCCTGACCACATGCCGTCCGACGAAACCCGAGCCCCCGAAGACGGTGACGAGCGGCGGTTGGTTGGACAAGGTCATGGACGGGCTCCCCTGAACGGTGCGGCGCACGCGGCGCGTATGATATCGCGCCTCTCTTAGCCGAATCGCTTGCCCGGGGAAAGGGCAGATGAGGCCTTTGCCGGCAGGACAAAGAGCCTCAGGTCAAAAGCATCAGACGCCTTCGACGACCACCATTTCGGCATCGGCCACTTCCTGGCGGATTTTCGCGGCAATCTGGTATTCCGGCGAGTTGTAGCAATCGACGGCGGCCTGATGCGACGGGAACTCGATCACCACGTTGCGGGCGCGCACCTGGCCCTCAAGCTGCGTGTAAGCGCCGCCCCGGGCGAGGAAGGTCGCGCCGTATTTTTCAAAGGCCGGCTTTGCGGCGGCGACATAATCCTTGTAGCGCTCGGCATCGCGAATATCGACGCGGGCGATCCAGTATCCCTTGGCCATGCGGCCCTCCCTGACAGCTTGAAATTAGTGTGACGTACCCAGCGCTGCGTCCATCTCGGCGAGAATGGCAAGTGCGGCCGCTTTCGGGTCGGCGGCCTTCACGATCGGGCGCGCCACGACGAGATGGCTGGAACCGGCGGCAATCGCGTCGGCCGGCGTCATCACCCGCTTCTGGTCGCCATGGTCGGCGCCGGCAGGCCGGATGCCCGGCGTGACGATCGCCATCTTCGGCCCGAGGATCTGGCGCACGGCCGATGCCTCCTCCGCCGAGCAGACCACCCCACCCATGCCGGCGATGCGCGCCTGTTCGGCCCGCTTCAAAACCAGCGTATGCGGATCATATTCATAACCGGCATCGGTCAGGTCCTGCTCATCCATGGAGGTCAGCACGGTCACGCCGAGCAGGCAGAGGCCGGAACCGGTGGCGGCCTCGACGGCCGCCTTCATCGCCTTCGGATAGGCATGCAGCGTCAGCATGGTCATGCCCATGCGCGCGATATTCTCCACGGCCGAAGCGACCGTGTTGTCGATGTCGAGCAGCTTCATGTCGAGGAAGACCTGCTTGCCGTCCTTGGCGAGGTCGCGGGCAAATTCCAGCCCGCCGGCAAAGGCGAGCTGATAGCCGATCTTGTAGAAGGAGATGCTGTCCCCGAGCGTGGTGACCACGCCCTCCGCATCGGCGACGGTCGGAACATCCAGTCCGACGATGAGACGGTGACGTGCGCTCAAGACAAAGACTCCTGCCAGATCGAGACCGACGTCAAGTCGCACGACACGCCATGAATCGCAAGCACGACCAACGGCGTGCAGGCGATGATCCCCCGCTCAGATGGGAAGAGACACGATCAGGCCCGGCGATAGATCCACAGCTGCGCCGGCGGGATGTTGCGCACGATGAAGTCGAAATGCTGGATATGGTAGCGGTCCGGCTTGGCGATAACAGGCGAAACCGGGCCGTAGGTGATCTGTACCACCGGCCGTCCGGCCGGCATGCGGGACAGCAGGTCGTCGATGAGCCGGATGCGGGCCTCCATCGGGAAGCTCAAAAGCGGCACCGCCGAGATGACGCTGTCGAAGGTCTGGTCGGCAAAGGCGCCGAGTGTCTTTTCCAGATCGAAGGCGTCGCCGTGGATGAAATTCACCCCGGCATAGTCCTCGACCAGCCGTTCGTAGAAGTCACGCGAATATTCGACGGATACGATCTTCTCGGGCGCAATGCCGCGGGCCAGGATCTGTTTGGTGATGACGCCTGTGCCCGGACCGAGCTCGAGAACAGGAAGTCCGGAGGCGGTGTCGATGACGCTCGCCATCTTCCGTGCGGTGACGGACGAGGTCGGCACGATGGCGCCGACCTGCTTTGGCCCCTGCATCATCCCTCGGAAGAAGCGGATTTCTTCGTCGAACTTCTTTTCGAACCGTTCTTTCAAGCGCAGCGCCATCATCGTCTCCGTTACTGACCGCATTGACTGGAATTCAATAAGCCGACTTTGGAGCGAATTGTCGCAAAAACAAGATCAGATGGCGCCCAGAGAGAAGATTCCGTGAAAAATTATACGCGCATCGGCATAAGCACATAAAGCGCATCGACGCCGGCCGTGTCGCGGATGAGCGTCGGAGAGCCCGCATCGGCGAGCAGGAAGATCGCGTCTTCGCCGGAAAGCTGGCTGGTGATGTCGAGCAGGTACTTGGCGTTGAAGCCGATCTCCATCGCGTCGTTTTCGTAACCGACGGCCACTTCTTCCGTAGCACTGCCCGAATCCGGGTTGTTGACGGTGAGCAGCAACTGGCCATCGGACAGCGCCAGCTTCACGGCGCGGCCACGCTCCGACGAAATGGTCGAGACACGGTCGACGGCACGGGCAAAGGTCTGGCAATCGACGCGCATTTCCTTGTCGTTCGCCTGCGGAATGACGCGCTGGTAGTCCGGGAAGGTGCCATCGATCAGCTTCGAGGTCAGGACGACCGAGCCGATGGAGAGACGGATCTTCGAATCCGAGATCTCGATCCCGATGGTCAGATCCGGATTGTCGATCAGCTTCTGCAGCTCGCCGACCGTCTTGCGCGGAATGATGATGCCCGGCATGCCCTCCGAACCCGAGGGCGCATCGACATCGGCGCGCGCCAGACGGTGACCGTCGGTCGCGACCGCCCGCAGCTTCAGGGCGCCGCCGGCCTCGATCGTGTGCAGGAAGATGCCGTTCAGATAGTAGCGTGTCTCTTCGGTCGAGATCGCGAACTGGGTGCGATCGATCAGCATCTTGAAGTCGGATGCCTTGATCTTGAAACTGTGGCTGAAGCTGCCGGCGGTGAGATCCGGGAAATCGGACTGCGGCAGGCACTGCAGCGAGAATTTCGAACGCCCCGAGGCGACGGTCATGCTGGCACCATCAGGCGTGGTGGCGAGCAAAACTTCCGAACCGTCGGGCAGCTTGCGCACGATTTCATACAGCAGATGCGCGGGCACGGTCGTGGCGCCAGCCTGCTCGACCATGGCGGCCGTGCTTTCGGTGATCTCGAGATCGAGGTCGGTCGCCTTCATGTCGAGCGCGGCGCCTTCGGCCTTCAACAGGACGTTCGACAGGATCGGGATCGTGTTGCGACGCTCGACCACGCGATGCACATGGTTCAGAGACTTGAGGAGATTGGACCGTTCAAGAGTTATACGCATGGGACGCTACCGCTTTCGACGTGTCGTCATCCGGTTGCCCGGATGGAAGAAGGGCCGGCCTGATCCCGGGCCGGACGATGTGGACGGGCAAAATGGCAGGAAACGAACGGGAAAAGCAAGAGCCTCAAAGGTTTTCCACGCTCCCACCCACCAGAGCTTGGCGGAATGGTTTATGGCCGGGCGCCCTTGTGGAAGATCGGGGCGTGGAGGATAAAGACGCCATGACAGATCATGACAAATCCGCAGCGCAGGCGCCATCCGCCAAACGCTATCGTCTGAACGACACGTTGGTCCCCGCCCGCCCGTTGGAGCCGGCGCTTTATCTCGTCGCCACGCCCATCGGCAACCTGAGCGACATTACGCTCCGGGCTCTGGAAACCCTGGCCGGCGCCGACGTACTCGCCTGCGAGGATACCCGCGTCACCCGCGTCCTGCTCGACCGCTACGGCATCGAGAACCGCCCCTACGCCTATCACGAATACAATGCCGACGAGGCTGGCGCCCGGCTTCTCGCGGCGCTGGACGCCGGCAAGTCGGTGGCCCTGGTCTCCGATGCCGGCACGCCGCTCGTGTCCGATCCCGGCTATCGCCTTGGCCAACTGGCGATCGAGGCCGGCCACCGCGTCGTGCCGATCCCCGGCGCGTCTGCCCCTCTGGCCGCCCTTGTCGGCTCCGGCCTTCCCAATGATGCCTTCCTCTTTGCCGGCTTCCTGCCGACCAAGGACAAGGCGCGTCGCGACCGGCTGAAGGAACTCGCCAAGGTGCCGGCAACGCTGATCTTCTTTGAATCTCCGCATCGCATCGGCGATACGCTGACGGCTGCAGCCGAGGAACTCGATGCCAGCCGCCCGGCCGCCGTCTGCCGGGAGCTTACCAAGACCTTCGAAGAATTCCGCCGCGGCACGCTTGGCGATCTGGCGGCGATCTATGCCGACAAGGCCGTGAAGGGCGAGGTGGTGCTGGTGATTGGACCACCCATGGCCGATGCCGCACCCGATGCAGCTGATGTCGACAGTCTGCTTTCCGAACTCGCAGGCACCATGCCGACGGCCAAGGCCGCGACCGAGGCTGCCAAGCTGACCGGCCTGCCACGCAAGGACCTCTACCAGCGTCTCCTGGAACTCAAGGGGGCCGCATGAAGCCCCAGGGCGTGGATCGAAATCGCATCCGCGCCGAAAGGCTGGGCCGCTGGTCTGAAGTTCGCGCAGCGGTCGCGCTTCTTTTGAAAGGTTACCGTATCCTCGCCTTCCGCTACCGTACCAGGGCGGGCGAAGTCGACATCATCGCCCGGCGTGGCGATCTCGTCGTTTTCGTCGAAGTGAAAGCGCGAAAGACCGTCTCGTCCGGCGTCGATGCCGTCGGCTTGGAGGCACAGCGTCGCATCCACAATGCCGCAGATCACTGGATTTCCAGGCAGTCGGACGCGACAAAACTGTCACTTCGCCATGATATCATCGTGGTGCGGCCATGGCGCTGGCCAACGCATCTGCCGGGTGCGTTCTAGGTTCATTTCGCCTTCGATGTGGAAAACTCGAAACTCGCCAATTGTGACAGGACTGTCACCAAACATTCAAGTCGCTGTCACCGAGCATGCCTAATGCAGGCCTCACCGCAACAACCGGTGGAGAGGATCTGTCCCATGATCAAGAAGATTTCCCTGGCCGCTCTGGCCCTGACCATGACCGCATCGACAACGCTTGCCGCAACCAACATCACCTGGTGGCACGGCATGGGTGGCCGCAACGGCGAAGTGATCAACGAGCTCGCCCAGAAGTTCAACGCTGCCCAGAGCGAATGCGCGATCACGCCCGTTTCCAAGGGCTCCTACGAGGAAGCCCTGTCGGCCGGCATCGCCGCTTTCCGTTCCGGCGAACAGCCGAACATCCTGCAGGTTTTTGATGCCGGCGCTGCCACCATCATCAACGCCAAGGGCGCGACCATTCCGGCTGAAGACCTCCTGAAGGAGAACGGCTTTGCCTTCGACCGCAACGCCTTCATCGAGGGCGTACGCTATTTCTACGCCGACGCGGATGGCAAGTTCGTCGGCATGCCGTTCAACTCCTCGGCCCCGATCATGTACATCAACGACGAAGCCCTGAAAAAGGCCGGTGTCGAAGCCCCGAAGACCTGGGAAGAGTTCGAAGCCATCGCCCCGAAGCTGAAAGAGGCCGGCTTCATCCCGCTCGTCCAGTCGCAGCTGACCTGGCAGTTCACCGAGAACTTCTTCTCGCGCAACAACATCCAGTTCGCCTCGAACAACAACGGCTATGACAGCATCGTCGACACGACGATCAACGTCACCGACGAGCGCCACGTCATGATGTATGACAAGCTCAAGGCCTGGTACGATCAGGGCCTGTTCGGCTACTACGGCGCGGCCTGGAACGACAACCAGAAGGTCTTCGAAGAAGGCAAGGCGGCTCTCTGGATCGGTTCGTCCGGCTCCTTCGGCGGCCTTCAGAAGACCGCGACCATGCCCTTCTCGGCAACCTTCCTGCCCTATTGGGGCTCGATCGAAGGTGCTGGCGTCCACTCCTTCATCGGTGGCGCTGCCCTGTTTGCCATGTCCGGCAAGTCGGCTGAAGAAAACAAGTGCACGGCCACCTTCTTCAACTTCCTGACCTCGACCGAGATCCAGAAGTTCTACCACCAGGCCACCGGTTACGTTGCCATCACCAATGCCGCCTACGAGCTGGCCAAGTCGGAAGGCTACTACAACGAGAAGCCGGCCGCTGAAGTCGGCATCAAGCAGCTGCAGCTGCCGGGCGCCGAGTGGGACAAGGGCTATCGCCTCGGCTTCTACCCGCAGATCCGCTCGATCATGGAACGCGAATACAACCGCATCTTCGCCGGTGAAACCACCCCGAAGGACGCCATGGACACGATCAAGAAGGAAGCTGACGAGCTTCTCGCCCGCTTCGCCAAGACGGCCGGCTGATCATTGCTGGGCTCTTGCCCCTCGCCCCACCCTCTCCCCGCAAGCGGGGCAAGGGAGTTGAGACGCTGCGGTCTCGCCCTTCTCCCCGCCTGCGGGGAGAAGGTGGCCCGCAGGGCCGGATGAGGGGCTCCCGTTCCAAGCGGGAGGCCCCTTCTTCTCGAAAGACACCACCATGAAGCGCGTCCAGTTCAACTCGCGATACCTGCCGTATCTGTTTCTGCTGCCGCAGTTCGTGATCATATCGATCTTCTTTTACTGGCCGTCTGCCCAGGCGATCACCTCGTCTTTCTATATCGAGGATCCCTTTGGTTTCGGCGCGAGCTTCGTCGGTTTCGCCAATTACACGGATGCGCTCGCCTCGCCGGAATATCGCAAGATTGCCGGCTTCACGATCGCCTACAGCCTGATCGTCACGACGCTTGCTTTGTCGCTCGGCCTCCTGCTTGCGCTGAAAGCCGATGCCGTGATCCGCGGCAAGTCGGCCTACAAGACGCTGCTGATCGTCGTCTATGCCATTGCCCCGCCGGTCGCGGGCCTGATCGGCATGATGTTCTTCGACCAGCATATCGGTCCCTTCGTCAAATTCGCCGCCCTGTTCGGCTGGGATATGAAGGTTGGCCTCAACTATTTCGACACGGCCTTTGCCATGGTCGCGGTCGCCGTCTGGAACCAGATCCCTTACAATTTCATCTTCTTCCTCTCCGGCCTGCAGGGCATCCCGGCCTCCATCCGTGAGGCCGCCGCCATCGACTGCAAGTCCGGCACGCGCCGCTTCTGGACGGTGATCCTGCCGCTCCTCACTCCGACCGCCTTCTTCCTGCTGGTCATCAACATGACCTATTCGCTTTTCGACACCTTCGGCGTCATCGACGTCATCGTGAAGGACAAGCCGGCCAACAACCCGATCACGCTGGTCTACAAGGTCTATCTCGACGGTTTCCGCGGCAATGACCTCGGCTCGTCCTCGGCCCAGTCGGTTATCCTGATGCTGGTCGTGCTGGTCCTGACCATGATCCAGTTCCGCTTCATTGAACGTCGCGTCCATTACGGTTGAGGAGAGCGCCATGTATCGCACCAAATTCTTCGACCATCTGATCCTGATATCAGGCGTGATCTTCATGCTCGGCCCGCTGGTCGTCGCCTTCACCACCTCGACGCACTCTGCCGCCGAGATCCACACCCATGGCCTGATGCTCTCGATCGGCGATGATTTCACCTCGACCTATGACAAGGTCCTGTTCAAGTCCGGCGGCTTCACCGGCCAGGTCACGGGACTGACCATGGCGATGAACTCGCTGATCCTGGGCCTGGGCTTCGCCATCGGCAAGATCGTTCTCTCGATGCTCGCGGCTTACGCCATCGTCTATTTCCGCTTCCGCTTTGCCACGCTCGCCTTCTGGTTGATCTTCACCACGCTGCTCCTGCCGCTCGAAGTGCGCATCATGCCGTCCTATAAGGTGATGAGCGATCTGGGTCTCTTGAACAGCTATCAGGGCCTGATCCTGCCGCTCCTGGCCTCCGCCACCGGTACCTTCTTCTTCCGCCAGTTCTTCAAGTCGGTGCCCGACGAACTGCTGGAAGCCGCCCGCATCGACAACGCCGGGCCGTTCAAGTTCTTCGTCGACATCCTCTTGCCGCTCTCGCGCACCATGATCGCCGCCGTCTTCATCATCATGTTTGTCTATGGCTGGAACCAGTATCTCTGGCCCATGCTGATGACCACCGACGAGAGCTTCTACACCCTGATGCGCGGCATCAAGCAGATCCTGCAGGTCTGGGTCGGCGCGCAGATCCCCGATTACAACGAAGCCTTTGCCATGGCCGTGCTCGCCATGCTGCCGCCGGTGCTGGTGGTGGTCGTCTTCCAGAGCTGGTTCATCAAGGGCCTCACCGAAACCGACAAGTGAGAGGAGCGCATCATGGCTTCCATCGACATCAACGAGGTCTGCAAGATCTACGACAAGGGCGGCGCCAGGGCCGTCGATAGCGTCGACATCCAGATCGGGGACGGCGAGTTCATCGTGCTGGTCGGCCCCTCCGGCTGCGGCAAGTCCACGCTTTTGCGCTTGGTGGCAGGGCTCGAGGCGATCTCGCAAGGCACGATCTCGATCGGCGACCGCGTGGTCAACGAGGTTGAGCCAGCGGACCGCGACATCGCCATGGTCTTCCAGAACTACGCGCTTTATCCGCACATGACGGTCTACGACAATCTGGCCTATGGCCTGAAAAACCGTGGCACCCCGAAGCAGGAGATCGCCGCCCGCGTCGCGGAAGCGGCAAAGATGCTGGAGATCGAGAAATATCTCGACCGCAAGCCGCGTGCTCTCTCGGGCGGCCAGCGCCAGCGCGTCGCCATGGGGCGCGCCATCGTCCGCAAGCCGGCGGTGTTTCTCTTTGACGAGCCGCTGTCCAACCTTGATGCCAAGCTCCGCGTCTCCATGCGCGGCGAGATCCGCAAACTGCAGAAGCGGCTGAAGACGACCGCGATCTACGTCACCCACGACCAGCTGGAGGCCATGACGCTGGCCGATCGTCTGGTCGTTCTGAACGGCGGCCGCATCGAGCAGATCGGCACGCCGCTCGAGGTCTACAACCGCCCCGCTTCCACCTTTGTCGCCAGCTTCATCGGCTCGCCGGCCATGAACCTGCTGGATGCAAATGTCGACGCCGGACGCCTGATGATTGGCGGTGCACAACTGTGCTTCGGTGGCGCCCTGCCGGAAGGGCCGATCCGCATCGGCCTGCGCGCCGAGGATCTCGTCGCTGCAGAGCCGCACGCGGCCCAACTCGTGCTTGATGTCGACTACGTGGAGGAACTTGGCGCTCAGCGCCTGGTGCACGGCATGGTCGCCGGCCAGGCAATGACCGCAATCGTCTCGCCAAACTCCGACCTGGCCGATCATCTGCCGCTGACGATCGCCGCCGACAAACTGCATGCCTTTTCGGCAGATACCGGCCGGCGGATCGAGCCGGCACCGGATGCCAACACGCGGGCCTCGATGTCACCTGCCATGGTTCCGAGTTTCGCCTGACGGTTCCGGATGGATTGCATTTTATCGATCTGCCAAACCGCGTTTTAGCGAGTTCTTGTTAGGGTCCTCCCGCATTACAGGCGAGGGGGATCACGATGCCATTGAAACTTCTGCTGGCGGGAATGGCCGGCGTCATGCTGGCGGCACCGCGCCGCAAGAAGGACGAACTGCCGCCGGTGGTCGCCGCCCATGGCGACAATCTGGCGCTGAAGGCCGCTCCGATCAATCCCGACTGGATCATCCGCGGAACGCCGCTCGCCCGCATCGGTCAGCATTCCACCAGCACCGACGAGGCAAGCTCGACGGCCGTCTGGGACTGCACGGCCGGCGAATTTCGCTGGTTCTTCGGCTGGGACGAAACGGTTGTCATTCAGGAAGGCGAGGTGCATGTCACCGGCGAGGATGGTAGCCAACGGCTTCTGCAGGCCGGAGACATCGCCTATTTCCGGGGCGGCACCTGGGCGACCTGGCGCGTCGACGTCTATGTCCGCAAGGTTGCATTCCTGCGCAAGCCCTTCCCGGGACCGCTCGCGACGCTCTATCGTTTGCGCAACGCCTTGCGCCAGGGCAAGTTTTCCGCCCTGTGACGTGATCCCAGCATCAGCAAAATTCAAGCAAGCCGCCGTTGCCATCAAGGGCGGCTGAGCCTAAATCTGCCTTGCTTTTGAACGAGGACAGAGCTTATGGCGAAAATTACCAATGTCGCGGTCCAGATGGACCACGTCTCCACGATCAACATCGCGGGCGACTCGACCTTCGCCATGAGCCTGGAAGCGCAGGCGCGCGGTTACAAGCTCTTCCACTACACGCCCGATCGCCTGTCCATGCGCGACGGCAAGGTCTATGCGACGGTTGAGCCGATGGAACTGCGCGACGTCAAGGGGGACCACTATACCCTCGGCACGCCCGAGCGGGTTGATCTCTCCACCATGGATGTCGTGCTGCTCCGCCAGGATCCCCCGTTTGACATGAGCTACATCACCTCCACGCATCTGCTCGAGCGCATCCACCCGAAGACACTTGTCGTCAACGACCCGGCGTGGGTCCGCAACTCGCCGGAAAAGATCTTCGTCACCGAATTCGCCGACCTGATGCCGCCGACCCTGATCACCAAGGATCCGGCCGAGATTGCGCGGTTCCGGGAAGAGCAGGGCGATATCATCCTGAAGCCGCTTTACGGCAATGGCGGCGCCGGCGTCTTCCACTCCACCCGCGACGACCGCAATTTTTCTTCGCTGATGGAGATGTTCAACCAGATGTTCCGCGAGCCCTTCATTGCGCAGGGCTATCTGCCGGCTGTGCGCAAGGGTGACAAGCGCATCATTCTCGTCGACGGCGAACCGGTGGGCGCGATCAATCGGGTTCCCGCCGAGCATGACGCGCGGTCCAACATGCATGCCGGCGGCAGGCCCGAGCCGACCGAACTGACCGCTCGCGAGCGCGAAATCTGCGCCCGCATCGGCCCAGCCCTGCGTGAACGCGGCTTCCTCCTTGTCGGCATCGACGTCATCGGCGACTACATGACCGAGATCAACGTGACCTCGCCGACGGGCATTCGCGAAGTGAAGAAGTTCGGCGGCGCCGATATCGCAGCACTTCTGTGGGATGCGATCGAGAAAAAGCGCATCTGATCGCAACCGCCTGATTCCATTTCAGAAGTTCATCACTCGTTCTGCTTGCACAACCCGGCACAACCGGCCGCTTACCTGCAGATGTGAATGTTCTGCAAACGTTCTTGCTATTTTCTGCGCCTTATGCGAGATTGTTCCCGTCATCACACGCAATATGAAGTTGCGGTGACGGCTTCAGATCGATCGGCGAGGGCGGGCAATGGTAGCGCGTGTCAGTACGGTTGCATTCCAGGGGATCGAGGGTGTGCCCGTCGATGTCCAGGTCATGGTTGCCCCCGGCAAGGCCGGCATGCAGATCGTCGGCCTGCCCGACAAGGCGGTCGCCGAAAGCCGGGAGCGGGTGCAGGCCGCCCTGCATGCCTCGGGTCTCTCGCTGCCGCCCAAGAAGATCACCGTCAATCTGGCACCGGCAGACCTTCCGAAGGAGGGTTCGCATTTCGATCTGCCCATCGCGCTCGGGCTGATGGCGGCCCTCGGCGCCATTCCGGGCGACGCCCTCTCGGGCTATCTGGTCATCGGCGAACTCAATCTCGACGGCACCATCGCCCCCATCGCCGGCGCGCTTCCGGCCGCCATCAGCGCCAACAGTGTCGACAAGGGCCTGATCTGTCCGGCCGAGAGTGGTGCTGAAGCCGCCTGGGCCGGCGCCGAACTCGATATCCTCGCTCCGCGCAGCCTGATTGGCCTCGCCAACCATTTTCGCGGCACGCAGATCCTGTCCCGTCCGGAACCCTCCGTCCGTGCCTTGCCCGCCAACCTGCCTGACCTTGCCGATATCAAGGGCCAGGAAAGCGCAAAACGCGCGCTCGAAGTGGCGGCGGCCGGTGGACATAACCTTCTGATGGTCGGTCCGCCGGGATCGGGAAAATCCATGCTGGCTGCCCGACTGCCCTCGATCCTGCCACCGCTCTCGGCGCCTGAACTGCTTGAGGTCTCGATGATCCATTCGATCGCCGGGCAACTGTCCGGCGGCAAGCTCTCCGATCGGCGCCCCTTCCGCACCCCGCATCATTCGGCCACCATGGCAGCGCTCGTCGGCGGTGGCCTGAAGGCGAGACCGGGCGAGGCCTCGCTTGCCCATCACGGCATTCTCTTTCTCGACGAACTGCCGGAATTTGCCCCGCCGGTTCTGGATGCGCTCCGCCAGCCGCTCGAAACCGGCGAATGCATCATCGCCCGCGCCAATCACCGGGTCTCCTACCCCTCCGATTTCCAGCTGGTGGCCGCGATGAACCCCTGCCGCTGCGGCATGGCGGGGGAGCCAGGCCATGTCTGCGCCCGCGGCATCCGCTGCCAGACGGAGTATCAGGGCCGCATCTCGGGTCCGCTGGTGGATCGTATCGACATCCGCATCGATGTGCCGGCCGTCTCGGCCTCCGACCTCATCCGCCCCGGCACGGCAGAAAACAGCGCCGATGTCGCCCGCCGCGTGGCCGCCGCCCGCAACCGCCAGCGCGAGCGTTTTGCCCGGCTTGATCTGCCCTTTTCGACGAATGCCCGCTGCTCCACGGCCTTGATCGAAACGCTCGCCGAACCCGACCCCTCCGGACTGCAGCTCCTGCGCGATGCGGCGGACAAATTCCGGTTTTCGGCCCGCGGCTATCACCGCGTCTTGAAGGTGGCGCGAACGCTCGCCGATCTCGATGGCGTGGAGACCCTGGGCCGCATCCACCTCGCCGAAGCGATCTCCTATCGCATCGCTTCGGAGCGCCTCGCAGCGGCTGCGTAGGGATAGGCAAGTCGGAAGAAGGCCGGGCCCTTGCCTGCGTGTTAACGCTGGAGCGAGCATGCAGCCTGGAAAAGCGCCGCGTGAGTTTGGCCCGAAGGACCGGGTGGGCGGCAGAGCAGGTCTGATGGCCGATGATCAGGCGGGCTGTGATGTCTCGTTGGGCCGCAGCATGTCGGTTGGCAGCGACATACGAATGACGGCGCCGGTTTCGGGATAGTGCATTTCAGCCTGGCCGCGCACGCCTGAAATCACCCGCTTCATCAGGGTGGAGCCGAAACCGCCAGCGCCCGCTTCGGGGGGCGTGGGGACCGGGCCGCCCGTTTCGCGCCACTCGATGACGAGCCGGCTCTCTTCGCCTTCCGGCTGCTCAAGCCGCCAGGTGAGGTCGATCTGGCCAGTGCCGACGCTGAGTGCGCCGTATTTTGCAGCATTGGTGCCAAGCTCGTGCAGGATGAGGCTGAGCACCACGACCGTCTGGCCACCGACGGGCACACGCGGGCCGGAGGCCGAGAAGCGCGGCGTGCCGACCACCGCAAACGGTTCAAGCGCCTGGAAGATGACCGCCTGCAGGGAGGCGTCCTCGCCCTCGCGCAGGCCGCGCAGGAGCAGGTTTGAACGACCGAGCGCGGTCAGCCGGTCACGCAGTCGGGCTGCCAGTTCCTCGGCGCTGGAGGCGTTCTTCAGCGACAGGCTGATGATGGCGTTGATGGTGGCGAAGATGTTTTTCAGCCGATGGTCGAGCTCCTGCGCCATCACCTCCTGGCCGTCGGCCAGCCGTTGGGTTTCCTGCCGGGCGGCGATCTCGGCGCGGTAGGCCGCCATCATCAGGTGGATGAGCGTGAGATCCGTGACGATGACAAAGACATAAAGCCCCATCGCCACCAGCGTGCCGGCGGAGACGTCGAAACGGTAGGGCGTAATGAAGAAATACCAGGCGGCAAGTCCGGAGAGAATCGACACCAGAATGCCCTGTCGCACACCGAAGACGAAACCGCAGATGACGACGGCCGGGAAGAAGGTCAGAAAGGGGAAACCGGCGGGCATCAGCGGGTCAAGCCAGGCCCGCAGCAGAAGCGCGACGAGGAAGACGAACAGGCTCGCGCCATAGGTCACAACCCTGTCCTTGCCGGACAGGGTTTTCTGGACAGCAGCAAAGGCTGGCAGTGTGTCGAAATATGCGCGCATGGGCCTCGTCATCGATACGAAAGTGCTCACGAACCTAGCTGAGCCGTGCATTGGCGACAACCCGCCAAGCTTGATATCGATTTAACGCTCATCGCAAGCAGGGATCTGGACGATTTGAATGCATTTCCGCCCCACCGCAAAGCCCGACTGCAGCCAATGCGCGCGAATTGAGACTGGTAGGATCGATGCCCCCTGAGGCCGGAGACCGGAAATTGGCCGGGCGCAGATGAGGTGGCGAAAGGCATGGCAGACGCGGCCTTCAGAGACCGCGTCTGCCGGCTGTTATTCGCCGAGACCGGCAAACAGTGCGGTCGAGAGATAGCGCTCGGCAAAGGAGGGGATGATCACCACAATCGTCTTGCCGGCGTTTTCAGGGCGCTGCCCGACCTTGATCGCGGCCGTGAGTGCGGCCCCTGAGGAAATCCCGACAGGCACGCCTTCGAGGCGGGCAACCAGCCGCGCATTCTCGAATGCTTCGTCATTGGTGACGGTGACGACCTCGTCATAGATCTTGGTGTCGAGTATGGCAGGGGCGAAGCCCGCACCGATGCCCTGGATCTTGTGCGGACCGGGATTGCCGCCCGAAAGCACGGGGCTGTCGGCCGGCTCGACCGCGACCACCTGGATGGCTGGCTTCTTTGCCTTCAGCACCTGGCCGGTGCCGGTGATCGTGCCGCCGGTGCCGATGCCGGAAACGAAGATGTCGATCGAGCCTTCGGTGTCGTTCCAGATTTCTTCCGCCGTCGTCTTGCGGTGGATCTCCGGATTGGCCGGGTTCTCGAACTGCTGGGGGATGATCGAATCCGGTGTCGCCTCGGCCAGTTCCTGCGCCTTGGCGATCGCGCCCTTCATGCCCTTTGCGCCTTCGGTCAAGACGAGTTCGGCCCCGAGCAGGGCCAGCATCTTGCGGCGCTCGATCGACATGGTCTCGGGCATGGTGAGGATCAGCCGATAGCCCTTGGCAGCGGCGGCGAAGGCAAGTGCGATGCCGGTATTGCCGGAGGTCGGCTCGATCAGCGTGGTCTTGCCGGGGGTGATTTTGCCCTGGGCTTCCAGGCTTTCGATCATCGCGACCCCGATACGGTCCTTGACCGAGGCGATCGGATTGAAGAATTCGAGCTTGGCGAGCAGATGCGCCTTCACGCCCTTTTCCCTGGCCAGCTTGTCGAGCCGAACGATGGGCGTGTCGCCGATCGTTTCGGTGATCGATCCATAGACGCGTCCGCGGCCTGGTTTCTTGGCATCCGTCATGTTTCGTCTCCCTGCAGAATTTTGCTTGCACGCAAGGATAAGCACATTGTTTCCCGCCCGCCAGAACCCTTTCTCCGTGCCGTGTTTGAAAAGGGAAATATTCCTCCGCCGACCGCCTCAAGGTTGGCCGGATTGCCCCTACATCGGCTCAAGGTCTCAACCCGTCGGTCAGACAGGCCGAGCGGCAATATAGGCGGCGGTGCTGGCCAGGATCCCGGCTGCCCCACGGTTCAGCAGCTTCAGCGCCGAGGGGCGCTTCATCAGGTGCCGGGCCTGGGCGGCGAGCAGGATATAGGGGATGAGAACGGCCATCAGCACCAGGAAGGTGAGGCTGATCAACAGCAGGTAGTCAAACAGCCCGATGGCACTGAGCGGCAGAAGGCTCGGCGCCAGCGCAATGTAGAACAGCATGGTCTTTGGATTGCCGAGCGTCACCAGCAGGCCGGACAGGAAGGAGCGGCCGGCCCGGCTTTCCTTGTCGGCCGTCACCGATTGCGACAGAAGCCCCGCCGTCCACAGCTTGTAGGCGATATAGACGAGATAGGCAGCGCCGATGAACTTGATCACCACGAAGACGGTGGCGAAGGTTTTCGCCACCAGCGCCAGGCCGAGGATCACCGCCGTCAGATAGATGATGTCGCCGAGGATCAGGCCCAGCCCCATGAAGAAGGTCGGCCGGAAGCCGGAGCCGAGCGCGCGTGCGACGATCGCGGTCATACCGGGGCCGGGAATGGCCGCTGCAATGAAAAGCGCGCCGCAATAGGCGATTACAGTGGCAAGTGTCATGATGGCCTCCCTCTCCGTGCGATTTCCATAGTCTGGGGCGGAGAGACTTGCAACGGTGACACGTTCCCCGTTGCAGCGAACGAGCGCCGCATCTTAACTGGCACAACGCCATCCCGGAGCCCTCCGCATGCCGAGCCTTGCTGCCTTTGCCGCCTTTGCCCTCATCTGTCTCGGCATGGTGCTCACCCCCGGCCCCAACATGATCTATCTGGTGTCGCGCTCGATCTGCCAGGGCCCCGCCGCTGGCCTCGTCTCGCTCGGCGGCGTGGCGCTCGGGTTTTTCGTCTACATGCTGCTCACGGCGCTTGGCATCACGGTTCTGTTGCTGGCCGTCCCGATGGCTTATGAACTGCTGAAACTCTGCGGTGCGCTTTATCTCGCATGGCTCGCCTGGCAGGCGCTACGCCCCGGCGGCCGCTCGCCCTTCCAGGTGCGCGACCTGCCGGTCGACAGCCCGCGAAAACTCTTCGTCATGGGTTTCGCCACCAGTCTGCTCAATCCGAAGGTGGCGATCCTTTACATGTCGCTTCTGCCGCAATTCGTCGATCCGGCGTTGGGCAGCGTCTTTGTCCAGTCCGTCATCCTCGGCTTCACCCAGATCGTCATCAGCGTATCCGTCAACGCGCTGATCGCGCTCTCCGCCGGGACGATCACGCTTTTCCTCGCCGGCCGTCCGTTCTGGATGGTGGCGCAGCGCTGGCTGATGGGCACGGTCCTGGCGGCCCTCGCCATCCGCATGGTGGCGGAAGCGCAGCGCTGACGGGGGAGATCATGCTACAAGTTAAAAATCAGCCATAGGCGACAGCATGGCGGGCGTGGGTACAGCGGACGGATCAATCCCCCTGACCATCAACGCGCAGGATCCGGCATAGGGTTTCGCGTCGCCGCTCCACCCCAGGCGATCCGTCGGGAAGAACACCTCGATCCGCTCAAGCGGGACACCCAAGGCGGCGCAGATGTCCGCCACCAAAGGTATCTGGCGGGCAGCTATATCAAGCAACTGCACAGTGTCGCCATCGATCTTCCAGCCAATGACGGCGTCAAGAGCGGGTAGGTAACTCAGCCGGATCTCCGGATCAAAGAGGGCATTGAGCAGAAACATCTCGGACTGGCGCTGGACGGCAAACATCCTGGAAACCGGTTGGCGGTTGGCCAGAATGTCTGAGACCAACGTGATGTCGTCGGCATTTGCCAGGTCGAGATCCCGCGAATGCACCTTCCTGAAAGAGGTTTTTGGCATGTTTCCGCAAAAGTGGAACTGCGGGACAACCTGAAACCCGAAAGAACGATAAAGGTCCGGCTTGTCGGTCAAGAGAATGCCGACCTCGAACCCCTCAGCGTCGGCCCAGGCAAAGGCGCGGTGCATGAGGTCACGGTAAAGACCCCGTCCACGATAGCCAGGGCGAACGGCACCAGATTGAAAACCTGCCGTCTTGACGACACGGCCCTCAATCACAAGCGGCATGGAAAATGCCGAGAAATTGGCAATGCAACGGCCGGCTTCGTCAAAGTACCCAAACGGCATAGACGACGGGTCTGGTCCGCCGAGACGGTTCTGCAGAGTGATGTCGATGCCGAACACGTCGTGCAGCAGATCCGCGAGTGCCTGAAAGGCCTTGGGATCGGCGAAATAGCCTTGCCGCAGGCTCAGTCTCTCCGACATGCCCGTGTTCTCACACCCCCGTCGACCCGAAACCGCCCGCACCCCGCGCCGTGTCTGATGTCTCTGTCACCTCGGCCACCAGCACCTGCGTCACCGGCGCAATCACCATCTGGGCGATCCGCATGCCGCGCTCAATGACAAAATCCTCGTCCCCGAGATTGATCAGCAGCACCTTCACCTCGCCGCGATAATCGCTGTCGATGGTACCAGGCGTGTTGAGGCAGGTAATGCCGTGCTTGAAGGCAAGGCCGGAACGGGGCCGGATCTGCGCTTCGAAGCCAAAGGGAATCTCGAAGATGAAACCGGTCGGGACCAGCGCCCGGCGGCCCGGCGACAGCACCATGGGTTCGTCAGCCGTCACGGCAGCCCTCAAATCCATGCCCGCAGCCCCTGTCGTCTCGTAACCCGGCAGGTAGAGACCCTCGCCATGCGGCAGACGCTTCAGATTGAGGTGAGGGCCGAGCACGTCGGAGCGAATGGAGGACATGGGCACATTCCTTTGTTTGTCGCGCTCAATTGCATATTGGCCGTCGAAACGCTAGATAACCGCCGACCAAAAGGAATTCCTGAGATTATGGCTGAAACCCTCGCAGAGGCGGTCTCCCGCCGCCGCACCTTTGCTATTATCGCCCACCCGGACGCCGGCAAGACGACGCTCACCGAAAAGCTGCTGCTGTTCGGCGGCGCCATCCAGCTCGCCGGTGAAGTGAAAGCCAAGAAGGATCGCATCCAGACCCGCTCGGACTGGATGAAGATCGAGCGCGAGCGCGGCATCTCGGTCGTCACCTCTGTCATGACCTTCGAATATGAAGGCAATGTCTTCAACATTCTCGACACACCCGGCCACGAAGACTTCGCCGACGACACCTATCGCACGCTGACGGCCGTCGATGCCGCCGTCATGGTCATCGATGCCGCCAAGGGTATCGAGCCGCGGACCTTGAAGCTGTTCGAAGTCTGCCGCATGCGCGACATCCCGATCATCACCTTCGTCAACAAGATGGACCGCGAAAGCCGGGATATCTTCGAGATCCTCGATGAGGTCGAAGAGAAGCTGGCGCTGGATACGGCCCCGATCACCTGGCCCGTCGGCCGTTCCAAGAGCTTCTGCGGCTCGTATAACCTGGTCGAAAACACCTTCCGGGGCTCCGACAAGCAGGTCGAGGCGCTGGCCGTCAACAGCCCGAAGAATGTCGCGGAAAACCTGCCGGAAAACGAGCGCGCCACCTTCATTGACGAGCTGGAACTGGCGCAGGAAGCCTGCAAGCCCTTCGATCACAAGGCCTTCCTCGAAGGCCATATGACGCCGGTCTTCTTCGGCTCGGCGCTGCGCAACTTCGGTGTGCGCGACCTGATCAATGCGCTCGGCGATTTCGCCCCGCCGCCGCGCGACCAGGTGGCCGATGTCAGAACCGTGCATGCCTCGGAAGAAAAGATGACGGCCTTCGTCTTCAAGATCCAGGCCAACATGGACCCGAACCACCGCGACCGCATCGCCTTTGCCCGCATCTGCTCCGGCAAGCTGGAACGTGGCATGAAGGCCAAGCTCGCCCGCACCGGCAAGCTGATGGGCCTCACCGCCCCGCAATTCTTCTTCGCCTCGCAGCGCCAGCTGGCCGACACCGCCTTTGCCGGCGACGTGGTGGGCATCCCCAACCACGGCACACTTCGCATCGGTGATACGCTGACCGAAGGCGAAAACCTCGTCTTCCAGGGTGTGCCGAACTTCTCGCCGGAAATCCTGCGCCGCGTGCGGCTGGAAGATGCGATGAAGGCGAAGAAGCTGAAGGAAGCCTTGCAGCAGATGGCCGAAGAAGGCGTCGTGCAGCTCTTCTCGCCGGAAGATGGCTCCCCCGCCATCGTCGGCGTCGTCGGCGCGCTGCAGCTCGATGTCTTGAAGGAACGCCTGCAGGGCGAATACACCCTGCCGGTTTCCTTCGAAATGTCGCGCTTCTCGGTCTGCCGCTGGATTTCGGCCGACAACAAGGACGATCTGGAAAAGTTCATGACCCAGCGTCGTGGCGATATCTGCCGGGACCTCGACGGCGATCCCGTCTTCATGGCGCAGGACCAGTTTTCGCTGCGTTACGAAGCCGAGCGTTATCCGGCGATCAAGATGGTCGCCATCAAGGAATACCACGTCGCGAAGGCGGCGTGATCTAATCAAGATGCGCCGGGCGGTATCGAAGAACTGCCCGGCGTTCTCCTGTCGTCAGCCGCGCGCGACGATCCGCAAGCGTTTCTCGGCGTCGACGGTTACCCTCAGCCCTTCATAGCTCGCAATGGTCGGGTGGTCCGTGCCTAAGGGATTGCGATGCGTTGCCGTGATCACGGCAACCTGCGCGCCGGCAGCCTCGCCCGCCTGAACACCTGCCAGCACATCCTCGAACACCAGGCACTGCGCCGGATCGACCCCAAGCCGCTCCGCGCCGAGGCGATAGCCGGTCGGATCGGGCTTGCCGATCTTAACATCCTCCGCCGTCACGATTTTTGCCGGGAAGGGCAGGCCCGCAGCGCCGATCCGCGCGCGCGCCAGGGCTGCGGGCGCAGAGGTGACGATCGCCCAGCATTCCGGCGGCAGGCTTGAGAGAAACGCGATGGCACCGGGAAGGGCCACAACCCCGTCGAGATCCTCCGTTTCCCCGCGTTCGACCTCTAGCGCTTCCACGAATGGATCGACACCCGGCAGGTTCAGCCCACGGATCGTATCGATGCCGCGTCTGCCATGCATGGTCGGAAGGAAGGCTTCGACGTCGAGTCCGTGTTTGCGGGCCCAGCGACTCCAGACCCGCTCGGTGGAGGCGGTGGAATTCAGAAGCGTTCCGTCCATGTCGAAGAGAAAGCCGTGAAAAGGTCGGTCGAAAAGACGCTCGGGGGAGTGATGCAAGAGCGGGGTCCTCGTTCTGTCGTGTCGATCCCTCCCTAGCCGGAGAGCGCTTCGGCGGCAAATGTTTAAGTGGGGAGCAGCGAGAGACAGGTGACAGGACGTCCGCCCTCGCCTAGTCTTGACCATGAGAGACAGGGGCGTCTGGCGAGAGCCGGGCTGAGAAGCACCCTTTGAACCTGAACCAGATCATGCTGGCGGAGGGAGTCGATCGGTCGTTTCGGCAGCCGGACTGCTGTAGATCGCCGCCGCTCCGCCCTTGCAAGGGAGCGCGCCCATGACGACCACGTCCATCCGCAACGTCCTGTCCATCGCCGGCTCCGATCCATCGGGCGGCGCGGGTATCCAGGCGGATATCAAGGCGATTTCCGCGCGCGGTTGTTATGCCATGGCGGCGCTCACCGCGCTCACCGCCCAGAACACCCGGGGCGTCTCGGCCGTCTGCCCGCTCGCCCCCGACTTCGTCGAAGAGCAGATCCGCATGGTCTTTGCCGACATCCGCGTCGATGCGGTGAAGATTGGCATGATCGCGAATGCCCGGATTGCCGAGGCCGTCGCCCGCGCCCTCGAACCTCATCGCGGCATTCCCGTTGTGCTCGATCCTGTCATGATCGCCAAGGGCGGGGCGGCGCTGCTCGATCCGGAGGCGGTCGCCGTGCTGAAGGATCGTCTGCTGCCGCTTGCCACGCTCTTGACCCCCAACTTGCCGGAAGCCGCCGCCCTCCTTGGCGCACAGGAAGCGGCCGATCGTGCGACCATGGCCGAGCAAGCCAGCCGGCTGGCGGCCCTCGGCCCGGCCGCCATATTGATGAAAGGTGGCCACCTCGCCGGGCCAGAAAGCCCGGATTGCCTTTTGAGCGGGGAGGGCATCAGCTGGTTCGAAGGCGTGCGGATTGCCGGCAGCAACACCCATGGCACCGGCTGCTCGCTGTCGAGCGCCATCGCTGCGGAGCTCGGCAAAGGCAAGCCGCTCGGCGAAGCCGTCTCCTCGGCCAAACTCTGGCTGCAGCAGGCCATTACCATGGCGGACCAGCTCGAAGTGGGCAGCGGTCATGGACCCGTACATCATTTCCATGCGCTCTGGCGCGCCGGTGCGGCGGACTGAACAGCCTCAGCTGTCTTCCTGGCGTTCGAGCCCGCTGATATCGAAGACGAAGGGCAGGGCGGAGCCCAGCCATGACTGGTGGTGCGGTTTGAGCTCAAGGCGTTGGTCGATGGTCCCAAGCCGGATACCGATCTTCCCGTCGGCACTCTCTCGCCAGAGCGGCGAGCCGCAATCGCCGCAGAAGAACTGGTCACTCGGCTGGCCGCTGTCGCCGAGTTTGCGATAGCGGCGCGGTATGCCGCAGAGGAGGCGGAAACGATCGGGAAGGGCGGCCGCCGTCACCCGATAGGCAGAGCCCGTCAGGCGTTGGCAATCGGTGCAATGACAGATGCCGATCCGCTGGGGTTCGATCTCCGCTTCATAACGAACAGCGCCGCAATGGCAGGCACCGGTGATCCGCAAGGGCAACCTCCGGGCAAAGAAAAGCCCGGCGCTGGAGGACCGCCGGGCGAGATGAACTTGACTGCACCCTATTAATGATCGGCCTTGATAAAGGTTCCATTCTGCAGTTCACGCATGGCCTGCATCAGCTCCTCACGGCTGTTCATCACGATCGGCCCGTGCCAGGCGACAGGCTCCTTGATCGGCTTGCCCGTCACCAGCAGGAAGCGGATACCCTGCTCGCCGGCCTGTACGGTGATTTCGTCGCCGGTGTCGAAGACCACCAGCGTGCGATTGCCGGAGAGATCGCGGATGTTGAGCTCTTCGCCCATGTATTCCTTCTCGACCTTCACCCCGAACGGCTTGGAGGCGTCACGGAAAGAGCCGGAACCGGCAAAGATATAGGCGAAAGCCGAGCGATAGGTATCGACCGGGAAGGTCTTGCGCTTGCCGGGCGGTACCGAGATGTCGAGATAGACAGGCTCGGCGGCGATGCCGTCCACGGGTCCGCTCTTGCCCCAGAAGTCGCCACAGATGACACGCACGGCCGTTCCGTCATCGTCGACGACGACAGGAATGTCGGCCGACTTGATGTCCTGGTAGCGCGGGGTCGTCATCTTCAGAGACGAGGGCAGGTTGGCCCAGAGCTGGAAGCCATGCATCCGCCCGGCGAAATCGCCCTTCGGCATTTCCTGATGCATGATGCCGCTGCCGGCCGTCATCCATTGCAGATCGCCGGCGCCCAGCATGCCCTGGTTGCCCAGACTGTCGCCATGTTCGACGGTGCCGGCCAGAACATAGGTGATCGTCTCGATGCCGCGATGCGGATGCCAGGGAAAGCCACGGATGTAATCGCTCGGATCGTCATTGCGGAAATCGTCCATCATCAGGAAGGGGTCGGTCATCGAGGGATCACCGAAGCCGAAGACGCGGTGCAGCTTGACGCCGGCACCTTCCATGGTCGGTGTGGCGCGGCTCTCATGCTTGACGGGACGAATGGACATGGGGACTGGCTCCTTGGCCGAATGCGTTGCGTGTTGAGCAAGATATAACCGCTCTGGCCGCCGCGCCACAGGAGCGGAGGGCGGAACGCAGTGTTCACATTTGCCCCTGCTGCACTGCAGAAAAAGATTGCGACGGCCGACAAAATTCTGTCATGAACGTGCGGATGTTTGCAAATCGTTAGCCTATCGGGCCAACACTGTTGTCGGGCAGCCCTTGTGTCGGCGCCTTCCGGAGTTGTGAAACGCATGTGTCGTTGGGCAGCCTATCGCGGAGAAGCGATCTTCCTCGAGGAACTCGTCACCTCGCCCGCACACTCGCTCATTGAACAGTCCCATTGCGCCACCCGCGCCAAGACCGCCACCAATGCTGATGGCTTCGGCATCGCCTGGTATGGCGACCGGCCGGAGCCGGGCCGTTTTCGTGATGTCCTGCCGGCGTGGTCCGACTGCAATCTGAAAAGCCTCGCCCGCCAGATCCGCTCGCCGCTGTTCCTCGCCCATGTGCGCGCCGCGACCCATGGGTCGACCCGTCGCGACAACTGTCATCCCTTTGTGCACGACACCTGGTCCTTCATGCACAATGGCCAGATCGATCATTTCGACCGCATTCGCCGGCCGATGGAAGCCATGCTCGACGACGAGCATTTCCACGCCCGCGTCGGCACAACCGACAGCGAACTTCTGTTCCTGCTGGCCCTGCAATTCGGCATGAAGGATCGCCCGCTTGCCGCCATGGCAGAGGCCGTCGGTTTCGTCGAGCAGATCAGCCTGCACCTGGCAGGCGCCGCCGGCATCCGCCTGACCGCCGCCTTCTCGGATGGCGACACGCTGTATGCTGTCCGCTATTCGACCGATGAATTCGCCCCCACGCTCTACGCCGCCCCCATGGGGCCGAAGGGCAGCTATTGCCTCGTCTCCGAGCCGCTGAACGACGAAGCCGATACCTGGGTCGAAATCCCGGCTTCGAGTGCCGTGATCTTGAGCGCCAAGGGGCTGGAGGCTGCCGAGTTCAAGCCGGTCTCCGCGCGGATCGACATGGCGCCGGACCGGCCAATCGCGCTGGCCGGCTGAAAACGTCGTTCTCTAGAGCCGTTCATTTCTAAATGGAATCAGCTCTGTTGGCTCAAACGGAGTCGGATGGTCGACCGGCCGGCGCGTGTCGTAGCTACTGCCTACGGCCAAGCCGGCCGGTCGATCAGGCGGCCCGTTTCAGCCAACCCGAAGGGCCGGGCATCTTTCCGCCGGGATCAGCGGCGATCGGCTCGCACATACATCCGGGTATGCACGTCGCCCATCGCCACTGCCCCGACGAAAACCTGCTCCGGCAGAACTGCTTCCATTTAAAAATGAACGGCTCTAGTCTTCGATCCCGAGTTCCCGCCTGAGCTTGCGCGTCAGGCTGCCGCTGACGGTCCGGTAGGATCGAACAAGATATTCCTCGACATCCGCTGCCGTCAGTTCCGTATCCGGGCGGACGCTCACCCATTTGCGCTTGGCGAAATACGGCGCCTGGGACACGCCGTCGAGCGAAGTCAGGATCTCGAAACTTTCCTCGCTCACCTTGAAGGCGAGGTGTCGGTCCGCATCGCTGAGAAGGCCAAAGACCTTGTCTCCGACCTTGGCGACACGGCTGTCCCATTGGTCGACGAGGCTGGTCCCGGCCAGGTCTTCGACGAAGCTCGTGAAATCGCCGCGATCGAACAGGTTCATGCGGGCGCGCCTTGCACATGCGTGGCAATCCACGCAGCCAGCCGGTCTGCAACCTCGTCCTTGGAGAGATCGGGCCAGTCCTCGACACCACTCTTCGTGATCAGCCGGACGCGATTGCGATCCCCGCCCATGATGCCGGTCTCCGGCGAAACGTCATTGGCCACGATCAGGTCCGCCCCCTTGCGTTCCAGCTTCGCCCGTCCATTGGCGTCCACATCCTGCGTCTCGGCGGCAAAGCCCACCACCAGGCGCGGGCGTTGAGCGTGATGCCCGACGGTCTTCAGGATATCCGGGTTTTCGGTGAGCAAGAGAGGGGGCGGCGCCTCGCCCGGCTGCTTCTTGATCTTCTGGTCGGAACCCGAAGCCACCCGCCAGTCGGCGACAGCAGCCACCATCACGGCGATATCGGCCGGCAGGTTGGCGATGACGGCATCGCGCATCTCTTCGGCCCGCTCCACATGCAGAACGCGCACCCCATGGGGGTCGGGAATCGTCACCGGCCCCGAGACCAGCGTGACCTCGGCCCCCAGCCGGGCAAGTGCTGCGGCAATCGCGTGCCCCTGCTTGCCGGAGGAGCGGTTCGCGATATAGCGGACGGGATCGATGGGCTCATGTGTCGGGCCTGAAGTGACGATCGCCTTCAGACCGGAAAGTGGTTTCGGTCCGGACAGCAGGCCTTCCACGGCCGCGACGATCTCCAGCGGTTCGGCCATGCGACCGACACCGCGCTCGCCGCTCTCGGCCATCTCCCCGGCCATGGGGCCGATCATGGCGATTCCATCCGCCTTCAGCGTCGCGACATTGCGTCCGGTCGCGGCATTCTCCCACATCTTCGGGTTCATCGCCGGCGCAACGAGGATCGGCCGATCGCTGGCAAGCAGCACGGCGGAGGCCAGATCATCGGCCAGCCCATGCGCCATCTTGGCCATCAGGTCGGCAGTGACAGGCGCCACCAGCACGAGGTCACAGTCGCGCGCCAGCCGGATATGGCCGACATCCTGCTCGTCCTCGCGGGAAAACAGATCGAGATAGACATGGCTCGCCGAAAGCGCGCCCACCGCAAGCGGTGTGACGAATTCCTGTGCCGCCCGCGTCATGATGGGGGTCACGCTCGCCCCGCGTTCCCGCAGCCGCCGGATCAGGTCGAGGCTCTTGTAGGCGGCAATGCCGCCGGCGATGATCAGAACGATGCGTTTACCGGCCAAGGTCATGAAAGTAAGGCCCCTTTTGTCGGCGCGACCCTAGCGCAAAACGGGCGTGAGGCAAACGCTGCCGCAAAGGCTGGTAAACGCCGGGAAAGGATCAGGAGGTCACGTCGAGCTTGAGCGGCACTTCGGCGACGGTTCCGCGCTGGCCTTCCAGATAGCGCAGCCCGTCACCCAGCGTGGACGCCATGGACTTGACGATCCGGCTGCCGAGCCCGGTGCCCTTCGGCGCGCTGTTGACGTCGATGCCGATCCCGTCATCCTCGACCCTGAGCATGGCCTCATCCGCAGAAATCGTCTTCAGATGCACGCGGATATCGCCGCTCTGGCCGGGGGCATAGGCATATTTGAAGGCATTGGTGACGAGTTCGGTGACGATCATGCCGACCGAAACGGCCTTGTCTGCCGTCATCGAAATCCTGTCAGCCTCGATCAGAAGGCGGATCGGCTTTTCCGCACTGCTGAGCGAGTTGGAAAGCTCCGCCGTCAGGCGCCCGAGATAGCGGTCCAGTTCGACACGGCTGACATCATCGGAGGTATAGAGGCTGCGATGCATGCCGGCGATCGCCGTGATGCGCGCCTGTGTCTCTGAAAGCTCCGCCTTCACTTCATCGCTGCGTGCGCTGGAAATCTGTAGCCGCAGCAGGCTGGCGACCAGCGCCAGCGAATTGGCGACGCGGTGGTTCACCTCCGCCAGCAGGGCTTCCGCCCGCTCCTTGCCGAGCCGGATCTCTTCGTCTGCCCGCTCCTTTGCCACCCGCAGCCGCGCATTGGCCACCGACTGCTCGATGGCGCTGGTCAGCAGCGACAGGAAGTCTTCGCTGACGGTCTTGATGACATAGTCGGCAGCCCCGGCCTTGATCGCCTCGATCGCAATCTGCGCCTCGTTCGAGCCCGTCACATAGACGACGGGCAAGTCGACACGCGTCTCGCGCATCAGCGCCAGCACCTCGTGGCCGGTCGTCTGGCGCAGGTAGTGGTCCAGCACGATGACGTCGAAGTCCTGACTGTTCAGGCGCTCCAACGCATCGCTCGCCGTCTCCGCATGCGAGACGTCGTGGCCCAGACGCCCCATATGTTTCTGCACCAACCGAGCGATGGCAGCGTCGTCGTCGATATAAAGGACGCGAAAGCTCATCGCGGTTGGCCCGGTGTCATGGGATCTGCATGACAGAAAAGAAGAGACCGAGCTGCCGGATGGCATTGGCGAAATTGTCGTAGTCGACAGGTTTGGTAATATAGACATTGGCCCCGAGGTCGTAGCACCGCTGGATTTCGCGCTCGTCGTCCGTTGTCGTCAGGATGACCACAGGCATGCGCCGCGTATGCAGATTGGATTTGATCTGGTCGAGAATATCGGTGCCGGACATGTCAGGCAGATTGAGATCGAGCAGGATCAGAAGATAGCGATCTTCCGAGGCCTTGCCGCTGCGATCCTTGCCGAGCACATAATCGAGCGCATCCGTCCCGTTGGTGAACGGAACGATGTCGTTGTTGACGCCGGCCCGCCGGACGTTCTTTTCGATGAGACGAGCATGGCCCTCGTCATCCTCGATCATGATGATTGTAACTTCCTTGCCCACCGCTTTCATAGTCAACTCCGTACCAAGCGTGATAGATCCGATGGCAGTCGCAATACGAATGTCGAACCCTCGTCCAAACGGGACTTGACGGTGATTTCACCACCCAGGTTCCGCGCCAGAGAGCGGACATGGGCGAGGCCAATGCCTTCGCCAGATTGATCTTGCTGGCCGGATCGTCGGAAGAGTTCGAAAATTCGTTCGTGGTCGTGTTCTGCTATGCCGCGACCATTGTCCTGGACCTCGATCCGCACCATGTGGCGCCCTTCGGGCATGGTGCGTACGGCGAGCTCCAGAGGTCGTACCGGATTCCTATACTTGATAGCATTGTCGAAAAGGTTACCGAGAATTTGTTCAAGCGACAACCTGTCGGTTGTCATTTCGTTCAGCCGGATGTCGAGATCGACCTTTCCGTCGCTCTCGCTGATCTGGTGATTGACGCTGGCCATGATCGTTTCCAGCATCGGCTGGAGTTCAATCGGTTCTGGCTTCAGCTGCCGCCGTCCATCGCGGGAAATCTTCAGGATGGCATTGATCAGGCCGTCCATCTTGCGGGTCGAGGAGCGAATGAAGCCGATCGCCTCGGGAAGGTCTTCGGACGCGGCGAGCTTTGCCTCGGCAATCTGGCTTTCGCTGAGCGGCGCATCTTCGTTCAAAACATAGGTTTGAAGCGACTTCATCGATGCGTCCAGCTCCGCCGTAAATCCCATGATGTTGACCAGGGGCGCCCGAAGGTCGTGCGTCACGATATAGGCAAAACGCTGGATTTCCTGGTTGGCCTGCATCAGGTCTTCGGTCCGCTCGGCAACCCGAGCTTCCAGGCCGGCATTGAGCAGTTCGATTTCCTTCTGCGATGCGGCGAGCGCCCGGACATGTTGCAGCACAACCAGAATGGCCCCGCCCATGACCGCGATGATGGCGATGCCGCCGCCGATGGTAATCCACTTCAGCTGCTGCGTTGCGGCGATCTGTTCGGCGGTGCCCAGATCCACGTTCTTGTCGGACTGGTCCTTGAAGAAGTCTAGGGTGGTGCGGATGCGCTCCATGTATTCCCGGCCGACTTCGGTCTGCACCAGTGCGATTGCCTCTTCGCGGGAACCGGATTGGACGAGCTCGATGGAGCGGGCCAGTTCATCGAGCTTGCCGGAGACGGCGGCCCGCAGGTCGGGCATGCGTTCCGCCTTGATCGGCCGATCCTTCACGACCTCATCGAGCTTGTCGAGCGAGCCCCGGATGTCGTCGACCGCATTGGTATAAGGCTGCAGAAACTTCGGGTCCCCCGTAATGACGAAACCGCGCTGACCGGTTTCGGCATCCGTGATCTCTTGCAGAAGATTGACGGCCATCCGGCGAATATTGCGCTCGCCGAGAATGTACTCGAATGTCGAACGCGTCCTGTCCACCATGGCAAGCGTGGTGCCAATGATTGCGACAAGAATGGCTGTGCCGATCAGGAGAAAAAGCAGGGTGGACCGGACGAAGCCGCTTTGCTGGACTGACATGGAGCTCCGACGGAACAAATTGAGGTCTATCAGGTTCAACGTCCCACGAGACCGTTTGTTCCACCGATGTAACAAGAAATTTTGTTATATTAGCAAAGTCAGGCGAGTTGGACGGCGATCGCGACCAACGCCGCCGCTATCACCCAGAGTGCAATTCGCCCTGATCGTGTATGCCGCGCCTCGGCGCGTCCGATCCGCTCGGCCGTCTGCGCGTCGAAGCGCAAGCCCTCTTCGCTCATCCGCATGATCTCGCCATGCAGCTTTTCCGTCTTTGTCGCGATTTCGGGTAGCGCTTCTGCCAGCCGCATGGCGGCCTTCGCGCCATCCTTCAGGTCGGTGACGATGCGTTTTGGCCCGAGATTGTCGCGGATCCAGTCGGACACCACAGGCTCGGCCGCCTTCCACATGTTGAAGCGCGGGTTAAGGATGCGCGAAACACCCTCGACGACCACCATCGTCTTCTGCAGCATCACCAGCTCGGGCCGCGTCTCCATGTCGAAGATCTCGGTCACCTCGAACAGCAGCGTCAGAAGCTTGCCCATGGAGATCGTCTCGGCCGGCTGACCATGGATCGGCTCGCCGATCGCCCGGATGGCCTGGGCGAAACTCGCGACATTGTGGTGAGCAGGCACATAGCCGGCCTCGAAATGCACTTCCGCCACGCGCAGATAATCGCGGGTGATGAAGCCGTAGAGGATCTCCGCCAGAAACCGGCGTTCCTTCTTGCCCAGCCGTCCGGCAATGCCCATGTCGACGGCCACGATCATGCCGGAGGCATCGACGAAGAGATTGCCGGGATGCATGTCGGCATGGAAGAAACCGTCGCGCAGCGTGTGGCGCAGGAAGGACTGGATCAGCGTGTCGGCCAGCATGTTCAGATCATGCCCGGCGGCCTTCAGCCCTTCGACATCCGACATCTTGATGCCGTCGATCCATTCCATGGTGACGACGTCACGCCCGGTCCGCTCCCAGTCAACCTGGGGAACGCGGAAACCGGGATCATCCTTGGTATTTTCGGCGATCTCGGAGAGCGCTGCCGCTTCCAGCCGCAGATCCATCTCCACCTTGGTGGTCTGCTCCAGCGTCTTCGTCACCTCGACCGGGCGCAGGCGCCGCGAATTCGGGATGAAGCGTTCCTGCAGACGGGCGACCAGATACATCGCCTCGAGATCGGCGGCAAAACGCTTGCGCACGCCCGGTCGGATCACCTTCACGGCGACTTTGCGCGGCCCTTCCGGGGTCTCGACCTCGGCGGGGTGAACCTGTGCGATCGAGGCGGCCGCAATCGGCTCGTCGAAGCGGACATAGAGATCTTCGATCGTCCGGCCGAGAGACTCGCGGATCGTGCTGCGCGATGCTTCCGTCGGGAAAAAAGCCATCCGGTCCTGCAGCCCCGACAGATCCTCGGCGAAATCGGCGCCAACGACATCGGGACGCGTGGCCAGAAACTGCCCGATCTTCACATAGGAAGGCCCAAGGCGCGCGACCGCATTGGCCAGCCGATCGGCGCGCTCGACGGATTTTGCCCGGCTGCGGGCAAGCGGTGCCACGGCCGCCTTGGCGAACCCGACCAGCGGCGGCAGCCCTTCCGACGGAAGTGCTGCAACGACACCTTCCCGCACCAGCACCCAGCCGACCCGCGCCAGGCGGACATATGCACCGATCGTGCTCATGCGGTTCAGATCTTCCAGCCGGAATGCAGGGCCGCGATCCCGCCGGTGTAATTGGTGAAGCGCACGCTTGCGAAGCCGGCGCGCTCGATCATCCGGGCGAAATCAGCCTGGTTCGGGAACTTGCGGATCGATTCCACCAGATACTGGTAGGGCTCGGCGTCGCCCGTGATCATCTTGCCGAAGCGCGGGATCGCGTTGAACGACCAGGCATCATAGACCTTGTCGAGCAGCGGCAGTTCGACCTCGGAGAACTCCAGGACCAGCAACCGCCCGCCGCGCTTCAAGACGCGGAAGGCCTCGGACAGCGCCACGTCGATATGCGGCACGTTGCGGATGCCAAAAGCGATCGTATAGGCGTCGAAGGAATTGTCGTCGAAAGGCAGGCTCTCGGCATTGGCCTCGACAAAGGTCAGGTTCGGGGTGAGCCCCTTCTTCTCCGCCCGCTCGGCGCCGACGCCGAGCATGGAGCCGTTGATGTCGAGCACGGTCGCATGGGCCAGCCGATTGGAGGCCTCCACGATGCGAAACGCGATGTCGCCGGTGCCGCCGGCCACATCAAGCACTTTATAGTTGGGATCCTTGCGCGGATTGAGCGAGGCGACCATCGCATCCTTCCAGACCCGGTGCAGGCCGGCCGACATCACGTCGTTCATGATGTCGTAGCGCTTGGCCACCTTGTGGAAGACGTCGTTGACCAGGCCCTGCTTTTCCTGCTCGTCGACCTGGCGGAACCCGTAGGAGGTTTCCATGCCGCCATCGGCGGAAATGCGGCTTGCAGTCATCATCTCACTCCACGGTACGGACAGGTCGGGCAGACCATAGCGAAAAGGGCTCTCACGCGCTATCTGCGCAAGTGCACCCGCTTCAAGGCTGGTCTATAGACCGTAAAACAGGCGCTTCAAACAGAAAGATGGGCTGAAATGCCGGAATTGCCAGAGGTAGAGACAGTCCGTCGCGGCTTGGCGCCGACGATGGAAGGCGCGCGGCTTGAGCGGCTTGAGCTCCGCCGCCCCGATTTGCGCTTTCCCCTGCCGCGCGATTTTGCCGCAAGGGTCGAGGGCCGTCGCATCGAGGCGCTGTCGCGCCGCGCCAAATATCTGCTGATCGACCTGGAGGACGGTGCAACCGTGATTGCCCATCTCGGCATGTCCGGCTCCTTCCGCATCGAGGCGGGGGCGGCGACCGATATGCCGGGCGTCTTCCACCACGAGCGCAGCAAGGATGAAAAACACGATCACGTGCTCTTTCATCTGGAGCGGCAGGATGGGCCGGTGCGCGTCATCTATAATGACCCTCGCCGCTTCGGCTTCATGGATCTCGTCCACCGCGCCGAACTCGACGATTACCCCGCCTTCCGCGACTTAGGCCCCGAGCCCGTCGGCAATAGGCTCTCTGCCGATTATCTGGCCACGCGATTTGCCGATCGTAGCCAGCCCTTGAAGAGCGCCCTGCTTGATCAGAAGGTGATTGCGGGCCTCGGCAATATCTATGTCTGTGAGGCGTTGTGGCGCGCGCATCTGTCGCCCACTCGCAAGGTCTCGACCCTGGTCACCAAGACCGGCAAGCCAAAGCCGGAATTGACATTGCTCGCCTCCTCCATCCGCGAGGTCATCGCCGATGCCATCGAGGCCGGCGGCTCGTCGCTGCGCGACCATATCCAGACCGATGGCACGCTCGGCTACTTCCAGCACTTCTTCCGCGCCTATGATCGCGAGGGAAGGGAATGCCTCACGGATGGTTGTGGCGGTACCGTCGAAAGGATAGTTCAATCCGGCCGCTCGACATTCTATTGTCGCCGCTGCCAGAAGTAGCGCCGCAAGCGCCAGCCAGGGAGAGAGACATGTCCTTCGAAACGCTGTTGACCGAACGCCGCGACCGGGTTGCGATCATCACGCTGAACCGCCCCCAGGCGCTGAATGCGCTGAATTCCACCGTCATGCGCGAACTGCGCCAGCTGCTCGGCGAATTGGAAGCCGATGCCGGCATCGGTGCGGTGGTCCTGACCGGCTCGGAAAAGGCCTTCGCCGCCGGCGCTGATATCAAGGAGATGCAGTCGCTCGATTTCGTCGATGCCTATACCGGCGGCTTCATTGGCGGCTGGGACGAGGTTGCCGGCTTCCGCAAGCCGATCATCGCGGCCGTTTCCGGCTTCGCGCTCGGCGGCGGTTGCGAGCTCGCCATGATGTGCGACTTCATCATCGCCTCGAAGACCGCGAAATTCGGCCAGCCCGAAATCACGCTCGGCATCATCCCCGGCATGGGCGGCTCGCAGCGCCTCACCCGCGCGGTCGGCAAGGCCAAGGCCATGGATCTCTGCCTGACCGGCCGCATGATGGATGCTGTCGAAGCCGAGAGCGCCGGTCTCGTCGCCCGTCTGGTCGAACCCGAACGGCTGCTGGACGAGGCGGTGGAAGCGGCCACCAAGATCGCCGCCTTCTCGCTGCCGTCAGTGCTGATGGCCAAGGAAGCGGTCAACCGGGCTTTCGAGCAGACATTGACGGAAGGCCTGCGCTCGGAACGCCGGCTCTTCCACGCGCTTTTTGCCACCGAGGATCAGAAGGAAGGCATGGCGGCCTTCGTCGAGAAGCGCAAGCCGGTCTTCCGGAACAGATAAGCGCCCGGGAGGGCGCGTTATCTGCAGAATCCGCGTTGACGCATTCGCGCTTTCCCGCTATATGCCCGCCCACGGTTGGAAAAGCCTTCAGCGCTTTTCCCATGAAGCAGCTCCCCAAGTGCTGGTATGGCAGGTCGCAATGACCCGACGCGGCAATGGTGGGCTTTGGTTTGAATTTCGAGAGAGGCATCTATGGCCAACACTTCTTCGGCGAAAAAGGCGACCCGCAAGATCGCTGCCCGCACTGCAGTCAACAAGGCTCGTCGTTCGCGCGTCCGTGGTTTCATCCGCAAGGTCGAAGAAGCGATCGCTTCCGGTGACGCAGCGGTCGCCAAGGACGCCCTGCAGGCTGCCCAGCCGGAACTGCAGCGCGCCGCCACGAAGGGCGTCGTTCACGCCAACACCGCATCGCGCAAGATCTCGCGCCTGGCGGCTCGTGTGAAGGCTCTGGCCGTCTAATTTTCGACACCGTTTCGACAAAATTAAAAGAGCCTGGCGATTCGCCGGGCTCTTTGCGTTGTCCTTGTCACAGTCGTTAAAATTGTGTTTTAGGGTATTCTTTTGCGCTGCAGCGTGTCAATGGCGTGACAGAAAATATTGTTTATTTTCAATGGCTTGAAAGAGGTGCCTGCGCATTTGTCCACTTCCCCTTGGGGCAGGTTGGGCACTCTGGGAGTCAAGAGAATTTTTATTTTTTTACGTCTGAGAAGGTCCATTTCGGGACTGCCTGTGAATCTCCTTGATTCAAAAGCGATTCTTTTTCAGCGGAATGTGACGCAAAAATGAAGTACCAAGAGTCAATGGCCGCGCGCCGGTTTCGTGCAAAAATCAGTGTTGATCTTGGCTTTTGATCCTGCATTAATGATCTCCAGCAAGGGGCGTGGGACTGGTCTGGAAAGACGGTCCGGTCGGTAGGAATATCGGTTCTCAACGCCACCATTGCCGGAACGGAGTGTTTCCATTCCGTTTTCTCATAAAGCAACCGACATTGCATCGGAGACCTGACGGTTTCCGCGTGGTGACGGCTTTGTGCCTTGACCCGGAGGAATGCCGGGCGGGGAAGGGTGGACCGCATGTCGAGGATGCAGTCCATTGGTTAGAGGGAAGGTCATCGGCTGGGGCGATGACCGGATTGGTGCGAGCCTTTGGCTGAAGGCTCGGAACCGATCCATTCGGGGATGGTTGGTCTGGTTACGGATCGGCCCGAGATGAAGTGGTTGTCGGACGGCTCAAAGAACGCCCGGCACCTGGAATGATTTGGAAGGCGGCAAAATGCAGATGAATTCTATGACGGCCGGTGCGTTGGCGAACGGGGACAATGCACATTCGGCGCTGGACGCCGCGTGCGCCGAGGGCGCAGGAGACAATGCCGAAATGAAGCATGATGCTCTTTTCGACCGGTTCAGCAAAAGATTGAAAGCCCAGGTCGGGGTCGACGTGTATCAGAGCTGGTTCGGCCGCCTGAAGCTCCACTCCGCCTCCAAGAGCGTGGTGCGCCTCACCGTCCCCACAACCTTCCTGAAGTCGTGGATCAACAACCGTTATCTCGATCTGATCACGTCGATCTTCCAGGCTGAGGATCCGTCGATCCTCAAGGTCGAGATCATGGTGCGCAGCGCAAGCCGCAGCACCCGCGTCCCGGCCATCGAAGAACGCCCGGTGGGCACCGATGCCGCGCCGCAGCAGGCAGCAACCCGCCGGACGGGTCCGCAGAGCCTTGGCCAGATCGCCTCTCCTCCGGGGCCGTCGTCCGTCACGGGCCGCGCCACGAGCACCGCAAGCCCCCTCTTTGGCTCGCCGCTCGACAGCCGCTACACCTTTGATGGCTTTGTTGAAGGCGCATCGAACCGCGTGGCGCTCGCCGCCGCCAAGACCATTGCCGAAGCCGGCGCCGGTGCCGTACGCTTCAACCCGCTGTTCATCCATTCCTCGGTCGGACTGGGCAAGACGCACCTGCTGCAGGCGATCGCCAATGCCGCCGTCCATAGCCCGCGCGCACCCCGCGTCGTCTATCTGACGGCTGAATATTTCATGTGGCGTTTCGCAACCGCCATCCGCGACAACGACGCCCTGACGCTGAAGGACTCGCTGCGCAACATCGACCTCCTGATCATCGACGACATGCAGTTCCTGCAGGGCAAGATGATCCAGCACGAGTTCTGCCACCTCCTGAACATGCTGCTCGACAGCGCCAAGCAGGTCGTCGTCGCGGCCGACCGCGCGCCTTGGGAACTGGAATCGCTCGATCCGCGCGTCCGTTCGCGCCTCCAGGGTGGCGTCGCCATCGAGATGGAAGCGCCCGATTACGAGATGCGCCTCGACATGATGAAGTCGCGTCTTGAAGCCGCTCGCAAGGAAGACGCATCGCTCGATATCCCGGATGACATTCTCGAACACGTCGCCCGCAACATCACCAGCAGCGGCCGTGACCTCGAAGGCGCCTTCAACCAGCTGCTCTTCCGCCGCTCCTTCGAACCGAACCTGTCGATCGAACGCGTCGATGAACTGCTCGCCCACCTCGTCGGCGCCGGTGATCAGAAGCGCGTGCGCATCGAGGACATCCAGCGCGTGGTGGCTCGCCACTACAACGTCTCGCGCCAGGAACTGGTGTCGAACCGCCGCACGCGCGTCATCGTCAAGCCGCGCCAGATCGCCATGTATCTGTCGAAGACGCTCACCCCGCGTTCCTTCCCCGAGATCGGCCGCCGCTTCGGCGGACGCGATCACACCACGGTGCTGCACGCCGTGCGCAAGATCGAGGAGCTGATCTCCGCCGACCAGAAGCTGTCGCAGGAAATCGAACTGCTGCGACGCCTGATCAACGAATAAGACGAGATATCAAGGCCGGCTCCCAAGCCGGCCTTCTGCTATGGCAGATCCCATGAGCCGCGATCCCTCCCTTAGATTTTACGATGAGAACGCCGAAGTCTATGCGGCGCGCGACCGCCGTCTGCCCGAGCGCCAGATGACCCGTTTCGTCGAGCGTCTTCCGGCGGACGCGCGGATCCTCGAGCTCGGCTGCGGTGCGGGTGACGACAGCGCCGCATTGATTGCCCGCGGCTTCGACGTCACCCCCTCGGATGGATCAGCCGCCATGGCGGCCGAAGCCGAGCGCCGCCTGGGGCGCCCGGTCCTGGTCCTGCCGTTCCAGCAGCTGGCCTATGTGGCGGCATTCGACGGCATCTGGGCCAATGCCTGCCTTTTGCATGTCCCGCGCCGCGATCTGTCGGATGTGCTCGGCCGCGTGGCGCGCGCGCTCCGCCCTGCCGGGCGCCTCTATGCCAGCTTCAAGACGGGTGGAGGGGAGGGGTTGGACAGCCTCGGCCGCTACTACAACAGGCCGTCACAGGAAGAGCTGCATGCGCTTTGCATTGCCGCCGGCTTCGTCGATATCGAGATCGAGACGGTCTCGGGCGGTGCCTTCGACGGCGAACCGACCACCTGGCTCTATCTTCACGCCGGTCTGGCCTGAACCTTGGCCACGGGAATGATCTCGGGGCTTGCCGCAACAAGGCGGCTGCCGTCGAAGTCGCCCAGCCATTCGACGTTCTCGAAACCCGCTTCCGCCAGCAGGCGGCCGATGGTGTCCCGGTCTGCAAACCGCAGTCGGCTTTCGCTCACCCTGGTCTCGCCGGTGTCGAGCAATGTGAACACCGCATCGAAGGTGACATGTTCGCCCTCGACAGCCTTGATCTGGTAGAACACCTCGACGCGACCGATCCCGGCCACCAGCTGCACGTCGCGGGTGTCGCTCTTCGTCCAGCGCTCCCAGGCCCTCGCCAGCGGATTGCGGCTCTCGAACACCAGCCGCCCCTCGGGCGCCAGATGCCGCCGGACGAAGTTGAGCATGGACAATGCCTCAGCATCGTCGAGAAACACCTGGAAGACATGTCCGGTCAGGATCACCAGATCGAATTCCTCGCCGAGCGAAAGACTGGGATCAAGCACATTGCCGTCAACCCAACGAACCCTTTCGGCCGTGTCCTTCGTCCGCGCCACCTTGAGCATGCCGGGTGCCGGATCAAGGCCCGTCACCGTATGACCGAGATCGGCCAGCGCCAGCCCGATCGAACCGGTTCCGCAACCGATATCGAGCACCCGGCAAGGCGCATCGCAGAGACCAAGGTAAAAATCTCTGTCCATCCCATGAATATTGAAGGCATCGTAGAGCACGGCCATGTCATAGCGGGCAAAGGCATCATCGACAGGCATGACACCCTCCTTGGATCGTTAGCAGGCGAGATCGGCGACCACGGCGTTGAGGATCAGCATGCCCGCCGGCGTGCAGCGCAGCCTGGAATTCCCCAGCCGCTCGATGAACCCCTGTTCCAGCAGGAACTGCTCCTTGTCAGGATCGGGGTCCCGCCCGGAGAGCTGCTGCCAGCGGGCGAGATCCACGCCCTCGCGCAGCCGAAGCCCCATCATCAGCAGTTCGTCGGCCTGGGCCTCGTTGTCCAGGTCCTCGCGTTCGACAATGCCATGGCCATCCTGCTCGACGGCCGACAGCCAGGTTTCCGGATGCTTCTGCGCGGCCGTCGCAATCTTCGTCCGCCCCTTCGTCAGCCGGCCATGCGCGCCGGGGCCGATCCCGGCATAATCGCCGTAACGCCAATAGGTCAGGTTGTGCCGGCTCTCGGCGCCGGGCCGGGCATGATTGGAAACCTCATAGGCCGGCATGCCCTCGCGCGCGGTAATCTCCTGCGTCGCCTCATAGAGAGTGGCGGCTTGCTCCTCGTCTGGCACGATCAGCTTGCCCGCCTTGTGCAGCCCGTAAAAGGCCGTGCCTTCCTCGATCGTCAGCTGGTAGAGCGACAGGTGGTCGACGGCATAGGAGATCGCCTCCTTCAGCTCGCGCTCCCAGGCCTCCACCGTCTGGTTCGGCCGGGCATAGATGAGATCGAAGGACATGCGCGGAAAGATTTCGCGTGCCAGCCGAATGGCCTTCAAAGCATCCGCGACATCATGCAGCCGTCCGAGGAACCTCAGATCCGGATCGTTCAGCGCCTGCACACCCATCGACACCCGGTTGACGCCGGCTGCCCGATAGCCGTGGAAGCGTGTTGCCTCGACGCTGGATGGATTGGCCTCCATGGTGATCTCGATGCCATCAGGCACATGCCAGGTCGACGCGATGCCGTCCAAGATGGCGCCGACGGTCGAAGGATCCATCAGCGACGGCGTACCGCCGCCCATGAACACGCTGGTCACCGTCTTCGGCCCGGACAGCGCCCGCATCGTCTTCATTTCAGTGAGGAAGGCCTGGACGAAGCGCGCCTGGTCCACCGGCTGGTGGCGCACATGGCTGTTGAAGTCACAGTAGGGACACTTGGCCGCACAGAAGGGCCAATGGATATAGACCCCGAAACCGGGTTCGCCCGTATCGGGCAGAAGCGTAAACGACCCGTCGGTCAAAGGCTCATGCCTCCAGGCAGGTTTCGACAAAGCGCTTGAAGGCCCGCGCCCGGTGCGACAGCGCCGCAGCATCGCCCGGTTTCCAGCCATGCTTCTCATCCGCCGTCATTTCGCCGAAGGTGCGGTCGTGACCTTCCGGCTGGAACACCGGATCGTAGCCGAAGCCGGCCGTGCCGCGCGGCGGCCAGGCAACGACGCCCTCGATTTCGCCGCGGAAGAATTCGGTATGGCCATCCGGCCAGGCCAGGCAGAGCACGCTGACGAAACGCGCGGTCCGCTGGGCGGCCTGCGTCGCACCACGCTCCTGCAGAGCCTTCTCGACCTTTTCCATCGCCCAGGGAAAATCGCGTGTGCCGTCTTCCCGCTCGGCCCAGTTGGCCGTGTAGACGCCCGGCGCGCCGTCAAGCGCATCGATGACAAGACCGCTGTCGTCAGACAGGGCCGGAAGCCCCGAAGCCTTGGCCGAAGCGAGCGCCTTGATCGCCGCATTTTCCTCGAAGGTCGTGCCGGTTTCATCCGGCTCGGAGAAGTTCAAGTCCTTGGCCGATTTCGCGGAGAAGCCGAACGGGCCAATCAGGTCGGCGATTTCGGCGATCTTGCCGGCATTGTGGCTGGCGACGACGATGGTGCGGGTGTCGAGCTTGCGCATGAGGGCCTCAGAGATTCCAGAGTTTTGGTTCGGCGCATTCCAGGCTGTTGCCTGCTGGATCGCGGAAATAGATCGAGCGGGCGCCCCCTGGCCAGCGGAAATCGGCTTCGATGGGGACCCCGGCGGAGCTGAGCCGTGCCACCATCGCATCGAGTGCATCGGCCGACACTCGAAAACAGAGATGCCCCGCGCCGCTCGTGCCGTGCGCTGGCACCGGCAAGGAACCGGATGCTGCGGGCTTCACTGTCTCGGCCGGATTGAAGATCAGCACCACCGTCTGCCCGCAGCGGAAGAAGATGTGCCGATCATCATGCCGTGCGATGCGATCCAGGCCGAGTACCGTGCTGTAGAAATGCTCGGCAGCGTCGAGGTCGGACGCATAAAGCGCCGCTTCCAGAACGCCTTCGATCTCCCTAGCCATCCACTCGGCCCTTCGTCTCAGGCAATCGCCTGCTTCTGCAGGGTCACCAGTTCGTCAATGCCATTGCGGGCAAGGCCGAGCAGCGTCAGGAATTCGTCCTGGCTGAACGGCTTGCCTTCGGCCGTGCCCTGGATCTCGACGATGCCGCCGGAGCCGGTCATGACAAAATTGGCGTCCGTCTCGGCTGCCGAGTCTTCGAGATAATCGAGGTCGATCACGGGCTGGCTGGCGAAGATACCGCAGGAAACGGCCGCGATATGGTCCTTCAGGACCTTCTCGACCTTGATCATGCTGCGGGTTTCCATCCACTTCAGGCAGTCATGCAGCGCAATCCACGCCCCGGTGATTGAGGCCGTGCGTGTGCCGCCATCCGCCTGGATGACGTCGCAGTCGATCGAAATCTGCCGCTCGCCGAGCGCTTCGAGATCGACGACTGCCCGCAGCGACCGGCCGATCAGCCGCTGGATTTCCTGCGTGCGGCCGCTCTGTTTACCCGACGATGCCTCGCGACGCATGCGCTCGCCCGTGGCGCGCGGCAGCATGCCGTATTCGGCGGTCACCCAGCCCTTGCCGGAATTGCGCAGCCATGGCGGCGTCTTTTCTTCGAGGCTCGCCGTGCACAGCACATGCGTATCGCCGAACTTCACCAGACAGGAGCCTTCGGCATGCTTGGAGAAATTGCGCTCGAACGAGACTTTGCGCATTTGATCTGTTTTTCTGCCGGATGGCCGCATTGCAATCTCCTGGGTTGTCAGAGCCTTCTAAGGACGGTGGCAGTCCTTTGCAAAGAAAAAACCATGCGACAGTGCGGCAAGGCAGGGCGACAGCCCAATTAGTCCTTTGTCATCGGAGGGCGAATGACTATATTCTTGCCATGGAAACAATGAGATCATGCCCGCGCTGACAATGGCCGCACCCAAGACGACCATCGCAGATGTTGCCGCATCGCTGGACGACCGCTCCAGGGAGGTCTTTCGCCGGATTGTCGAGACCTATCTCGACTCCGGTGATCCGCTCGGCTCGCGCAACCTGTCGCGCCTTCTGCCGATGTCGCTGTCGCCCGCCTCGGTGCGCAACGTGATGAGCGATCTCGAACATCTCGGTCTCATCTATGCGCCGCATGTCAGCGCCGGTCGCCTGCCGACACAGGCAGGTCTGCGTTTCTTTGTCGATGCCTTCATGCAGGTCGGTGACCTCTCGGAAACCGAGCGTGACAGCATCGAACGCCAGATCCGCCCGTCGAGCCCAGGTCAACCGGTGGAAACCATGCTGACCGAGGCAAGCCGCATGTTGTCGGGCCTGTCGCGCGGCGCAGGTCTCGTCATCTCGGCGAAGAACGATCCGGTCCTCAAGCATGTCGAATTCATCCGCCTGGAGCCCACCAAGGCGCTTGCCGTCCTCGTCGGTGAACACAACCAGGTCGAAAACCGCATCATAGACCTGCCGTCGGGCGTCACGGCCTCGCAGCTGACGGAGGCCGCAAACTTTCTCAACGCCAACCTGGCCGGCCAGACGCTGCGCGAATTGCGCAGCCAGATCGACAGCATGAAAACGCAGGTCGCCTCCGAACTCGACACGCTGTCCCAGGACCTTGTCGAACGGGGCCTCGCGGTCTGGTCGGGCGAAGGCGCCGAGCAGAATCCGACGCGCCTCATCGTGCGTGGCCGCGCCAACCTGCTCGAAGGGCTGGTCGATCTCGAAGATATCGAGCGTCTGCGACTGCTGTTTGATGACCTGGAGCGTAAGGAAAGCCTGATCGAGATCCTCGATCTCGCGGAAAGCGGCCCGGGGGTGCGCATCTTCATCGGCTCGGAAAACAAGCTCTTCTCCCTCTCGGGCTCGTCGCTGATCGTCGCGCCCTATCGGGATGGCGAGGACCGGATCGTCGGCGCCGTCGGTGTCATTGGCCCCACCCGGCTCAACTATTCCCGCATCGTTCCGATGGTGGATTATACCGCCCAGCTGATGGCGCGCCTGTCACGCACGGGGCGCTAGGCCGAATTGGCCGCCGACACTTGATTTTTTCACCTCAAACCCTGATATCGGGCACGAAATCGAACCTCGTGTTCGACAATGCAGAATCATTCGGAGAACGTCATGACCGAAGAAACCAACAAGAACGGACCTGACGCGGACGCCGCAGAGGCTTACGCTGCCGAAGCTCAGGAAGACCAGGCACAAGCAGAAGCGGAAACCGAGGCCGAAGGCGGCGAAGGCGATGCCCTTGACGCCTTGAGGGCAGAAAATGCGGACCTGCGCGATCGCTTCCTGCGTCTGGCGGCCGACATGGACAATCTGCGTCGCCGCACCGATCGCGAAATCAAGGATGCGAAGTCCTACGCGGTCACCGGCTTTGCCCGCGACATGCTGTCGGTTTCCGACAACCTGCGCCGCGCCATCGAGAGCCTGCCGGAAGAAGCCCGCACGGGTGCTGACGCCGCGGTCACCGCGCTGATCGAAGGCGTGGAAATGACGGAGCGTGGCATGTTGGCCACCATGGAGCGCCACGGCATCCGCAAGATCGAGCCGGTCGGCCAGAAGTTCGACCCGAACTTCCACCAGGCGATGTTCGAAGTGCCCAATCCGGACGTTGCCAACAACACCGTGGTCCAGGTGGTGCAGGCCGGTTATGCCATCGGCGAACGTGTGCTGCGCCCCGCCATGGTCGGCGTCGCCAAGGGTGGACCCAAGGCCGAAGCCGCAGAGGATGCGGCGAAAGCCTGATCGAGGCCCCATCGCAAACGAAAAAAGCGCCCCCGAGAGGCGCTTTTTTTGTGTCTGCCTATGTTCGATGCGCAGCTTATGCCGCGTTCGAGGCCTGTTCTTCGTTCAGGAACGTATAGATCGCGGAAGCGGAATCGGTGGCGCGCAGCTTGGCGACGAGATCCTGGTCGCGCAGCACACGGGCAATGCGCGACAGCGCCTTCAGATGATCGGCGCCGGCACCTTCCGGTGCGAGCAGCAGGAAGACGAGATCGACCGGCTGGTCGTCCAGCGCTTCGAAATCGACAGGGGTTTCCAGCCGCGCGAAGACGCCGGTGATCTGCGTGACCTTGTTGAGCTTGCCATGCGGAATGGCGATGCCATTGCCCACACCGGTCGAACCCAGACGTTCGCGCTGTAGAATGACGTCGAAGATTTCACGCTCGGGGATATTGGTGAGCTTGGAAGCCTTGGCCGCGAGTTCCTGAAGCAACTGCTTCTTAGAGTTCACCCTGAGTGCCGGTACGACAGCGTCCTGATGCAGCAAATCTGCCAAGGCCATATCAATTTCCTTCATGCGTCTGAGCCGGTGGCGGGCGAACGTTTTGCGTTCGCCCGCGCCAGTCTCGTCAGCCTTTGATGTTGGCGGAATCGATCCACCCGATATTACCGTCATTGCGACGATAAACGATATTCAATTGTTCTTTTCCCGGGCTTCTGAACAGGAGAACCGGTTCGTCCGTCATGTCGAGGGCCATGACTGCCGAAGCAACCGTCATGGTCCGCAATTTCTTCGTGCTCTCGGCCACGATCGTCGGTGCATAGTCTTCCGGCAGTTCCTCGTGGTCGTCGTCCAAGGAATCCATGACCGCATAGGCCACCTCGATCGGCGGGTTCGATGCTTCGCCGGCGTGATGATCCTTCAGCTTGCGCTTGTAGCGGCGCAGGCGCTTCTCGACGCGCTCGAAGGCGGTGTCGAAGGCCACTTGCGGATCATTGGCCTCGCCTGCGGCATGCAGGTTCGCGCCGGTATCGAGATGCACCAGGCAATCGGCCGAAAATCGCGATTGCGATTTTGCCACGACCACTTGCCCGGAATACCCTCCGTCGAAGTATTTGGTAACCGCATCCTGGATTCGGTCTTCGATCCGCTGGCGGAAAGTTTCACCGATTTCCATCTGCTTGCCGGATACACGCACACTCATGGAGTTTCCCTTCTTATGATTGGTTACGTGCCCATTTTACGCCAAGCGACGCCCGCGTCCAAGCTTTTCGAGAGGGGCGGGCAGTCTGTACCTTCGTTTGTCGGGCGTGATCCGGCCAATTGTCTCCGGGGCCAACAGTGTGCGCTGTCGATTGCGGCGCGCTTCTAGCCGCCATCCTTTCAAAAGTCAATGACCGGTTAATTTTCGGAATTTCGGGCGACCGTCAATGAGCCGAAATCTTCGCCATCGCCCGCTTTTCCCGGCGTCTCTGCACGGACGAGGGGATGTTCATCGACTCGCGATATTTGGCCACGGTCCGTCGTGCCAGCTCGACACCACCCGCCTTCAGCGTGTCGACGATGTCGTCATCCGACAACACGGCCTCGGGACTTTCCTTCTCGATCAACGCCCGGATCCTGTGACGAACTGCCTCGGCTGAATGGCTGTCGCCGCCCTCCGCAGAGGCGATCGACACCGTGAAGAAATATTTGAGTTCGAACAGCCCGCGCGGCGTCATCATGTATTTGTTGGTGGTCACGCGACTGACGGTGGATTCGTGCATCTTGATCGCGTCTGCCACCGTTTTCAGGTTCAGCGGCCGCAGGTGATCGACGCCGTGGTCGAGGAAGGCCGATTGCTGGCGCACGATCTCGGCCGCCACCCGGCTGATCGTCCGGGCTCTCTGGTCGAGGCTTCGCGTCAGCCAGTTGGCATTCTGCATGCACTCCGACATGAAGGCCTGGTCGGGGCTGTCCTTCGCCCCGCCCTGCCGGCCGACGGCCACCATATAGCTGTGATTGACCAGAACCCGGGGCAGGGCGTCGGGATTGAGCTCCACCTGCCAGCCGCCATTGTTGTCCGAGCGCACCACCACATCAGGTGTCACGGATTCCGACAGCGTGTGCTCGAAGCTGCCGCCCGGCTTCGGATTGAGCTTGCGGATCTCCGCCAGCATGTCGAGCAGGTCTTCCTCGTCGACGGCGCAGAGCCGCTTCAGCGTGGCAAAATCCCGCTTCGCGAGCAGTTCCAGATTGTCGATCAGCATGGCCATCGCCGGATCATACCGGTCGCGCTGACGCAGCTGGATCGCCAGGCATTCGCTGAGCGAGCGGGCGAAAACGCCGGATGGTTCCAGAGTTTGCAGGGTCTGCAGGACGGCTTCGATCTGGTCGCGCGCGCGGCCGAGGCGATCCGCAAGTTCGTCGAGATCGAGCCGCAGATAACCGCATTCGTCGAGATGGTCGACCATGATTGCGGCGATCAGCTGATCGGCGGGCGCGGGCAGAGCGAAAGGGATCTGTTGGTTGAGATGGTCGCGCAGGCTGACCTGTCCGGCCACGAAATCGTCGAGATCGACGCCCTCACCGGTTTCGCCGGCATGGCCCGGCATGGATTTCCATTGTCCCAGCAGTTCCGGCGCGTCTGGTCGCACGCTGGAGCCTTCGTCGGCAAAGGCCGTGTCGAAATTGGTGTCGAGCCGGTCGTTGAGGCGTTCGCTGCCGCTGCCTTCATACCAGTCGCTGTCGAGCGAGGGGCTTCCGGCCGTGTCATCGGTGGATTGTCCGGCATTGGCGCCGCCGCCATGGAGGTCGGAAGTGTCGGCCGATTCCCCGCCCAAATCTCCGTCATCTGCATTCAATTCGAGCAGTGGATTGCGTTCCACTTCCTGCGCGATGAATTGCATGAGTTCGAAGTGAGTCATCTGCAGCAGTTGGATCGACTGCATCAACTGCGGTGTCATCACCAGCGATTGGCTCTGTTTCAGGAACAGATTCGCGGATAAGGCCATGGCGGACGCTTAACTCCCCTGCATCCCCCCGCAGAACCACAGGTTCTGACGGGTGAATTCCAATTGGCCCAAAAATTGCTTTTTATTTTGGTTTGGTCAAGCCGCAGGGAGATGGCGGCGGGCTTTTATTGTCCCGATCACAGGCTGAACTTGTCACCCAGATACAAACGGCGGACATCCGCATTGTTGACGACGTCGTTGGCCCGGCCGTGGGTCAAGACTTCGCCGGCATGGATGATATAGGCCCGGTCGATGAGTCCGAGTGTTTCCCGCACGTTATGGTCGGTGATCAGAACGCCGATGCCGCGTGCGGTCAAGTGGCGGACGAGGTTCTGGATATCCGACACCGAGATCGGATCGACACCCGCAAAGGGTTCGTCGAGCAGCATGAAGGTCGGGTCGGTCGCGAGTGCGCGCGCAATTTCCAAGCGTCGGCGCTCACCGCCCGACAGCGCGACCGACGGCGACTTGCGCAGCTTTTCGATATGAAATTCGTGCAGCAGTTCGTCGAGCTTCGCCTCGCGCTTCTTTTTGTCCGAAACATGCACTTCCAGCACGGCGCGGATATTGTCTTCCACGCTCAAGCCCCGAAAGATCGAGGCTTCCTGCGGCAGGTAGCCGACGCCCAGCCGCGCGCGGCGATACATCGGCATGGACGTGACGTCGTTGCCGTTGATCGAGATCGTGCCGGCATCCACAGGCACGAGGCCGGTAATCATGTAGAAGCACGTGGTCTTGCCCGCACCGTTCGGGCCGAGCAGGCCGACGGCTTCGCCCCGCCGCACGACCAGCGAAGCGCCGTTGACGACACGGCGGGAATTATAGGCCTTGGTCAGGCCATGCGCGATCAGCGTGCCTTCGTAGCGCGCCTTGTCGCCGGGCAAGCCCGCCGGTGCAGCTGCCGCGCCGGCCTGCTTGGTCTTGGAGAAAAAGGGCATTTGCACGAGCCGATCCGTTATTGCTTCTGCGATTTGGGGTCGAGCTGGATCTGCACGCGACGCCCGCAACTGTCGAGTTTGGCCTGTCCTGTTTCCATATGGACCGTCAGCTTGCAGCCGACGAAGACATTCTGGCCTTCCGACAACACCACCTTGTCGCCCTCAAGGACGAAAACCTGCTTCGACATGTCGAAGTAACCCTTGTCGGCCGTCGCCTGCTGCGTCTCCGACTGCAGGAAGACCTTGTCCGTCACATCGATCTTTTCGATGTCCGCATTGCCCTGCGTGACGGTGGTGCCTTCGCCGCGATAAAGAACCGTCATGGCGCCCGCCTGCAGCGTGGTCGTGCCCTGCACGACCTTGACGTTGCCGGTGAAGAAAGCCTTCTTTTCCTGCTCCCGGATCTCCAGCGCATCGCTTTCGATCTGGATCGGCTGGTCGTTCGACAGCTTCATCCCAGCCATCTGGCTGGTTTTCGTCTGCGCCAGCGCTGCCGAACCGGCAAAGGCGGCGCAACCCGTCGTTACGACGAGACCAGCGATCATGAGCGAGGAAAGGCGGCGTTGTTTCATGGCTGGATCGTTTCCATTGACCGATTGCTGCGCAGGGACGAAGGCTCGAGGTTCAGCCTGACATCCCCGGAAAATATCATTGTTCGACCCTTATCCTTCATATTGAGGGAGTTCGCAACAATCGAGGCGCCCTTGGTTTGAATGGCGACAGGGTCTTTCGTCTCCATCGAGCCACCCGCAATATTGAGCCGCGCCGAATTGAACTGCGCGTCGATTCCACTGGACAGATTGAGGGTGAAGGGCTTGTCCAGGTCGAGGAAATTGGCGCCGCGATCGAACAGCCCGCCCTGGGCCACGATTCGGGCCACCACATTGTCGCTGACCGGAACTGCCGCAGTGATGGTTTCAAGTGTAATGAGATTGGGGTTCTTGACGTCCTGCAGGGCGCGATCGGCCCGCATGGAATAGTTGACCCCTTCGGAATTGCGGCCCGCGATCGCCGGCTTCTCCATCACGATCTTGCCGTTCTCGATCTTCGCCGATTCGATCTGCAGCTCTTCAGGCATCATGCTGCGCACGGCCGAAACGCCGATGAAGATCAGCGACACGACGAGCGCGCCGACCGGCAAAAGCACGCGCAGACGCCGCACGCGCGCCGAATGGCCCACCGCGCGGCGATAGGCTGCCGCGTCTGAGGCGATCCCCTTCGTCTGCCCGATATCGGAGGGTGTTTGCAGCATGTGTCGGAATCCAATCTGATGGCGGGCGACCTTATCCGTCGATCGGCCCGCAGCAATTCGTCGTTTCGCATGTCTCTTGGCGCTTGCCAATATGGCCCATATGGATTGTCGGCCGTCAGCTACAAGAGCAAGGCGAGCTTGACCGTGTCTTGCGACTGTCATGCGGAGAAAGTGAGGCCAAGACCCTTCCAAATGATTGTGACATTGGTCATTGGCTTCGCAAGGCGGTCGCTTTATGGTTAAGTTGTTCCTTGACTGGGCTTTTTCGCTTTGGCAACGTTGGCGCCGCTCAAGTCACAACAGAAAAATGCAGGGGGTCGGCGTGATCAAGTCGGAATTGGTGCAGATTGTCGCGGCCCGTAATCCGCATCTCTATCATCGCGATGTCGAAAACATCGTCAACGCCGTGCTCGACGAGATCACGGATGCGCTGGCCGCCGGCAATCGTGTCGAGCTGCGTGGCTTCGGCGCTTTTTCGGTCAAGAATCGCCCCTCGCGCTCCGGCCGCAATCCGCGCACCGGTGAAACCGTCTTCGTCGAGGAAAAGTGGGTGCCCTTCTTCAAGACCGGCAAGGAATTGCGCGAGCGCCTGAACCCCGGCATGGGCGACGAAGACGACGAATAACATCGTGTCGCATTGAAAATTCGGCGCCTGGCCTTACCTTGGCCGTGGTGACATACCGCTCGGTCCCGAGAGCGGAACTGCAGGGAGTTGCAAGATGGTCCGGAAAATCGTGAGCCTCGTGGTGCTTCTTCCGCTGGCGATCCTCCTGATCGTTCTCGCCGTTGCCAATCGCCACGCCGTGAGCCTCGCGCTCAATCCTTTCAATCCCGCCGACCAGGCGCTCTCCGTTTCTGCCCCGCTCTTCGTCCTGCTCATTCTCGCGGTCATGCTCGGCGTGCTGCTCGGTGCTGTCGTCACTTGGTTCTCCCAGGGCAAGCATCGCAAGAAGGCGCGCAGCCAGTCGCGCGCGGCACAGCAGTGGCAGGCCGAAGCCGATCGCCAGAAAACCCGCGCCGAGCAGATCGCCGGCGCAACCCTGCCTCAGGCCGCCCCGCAACTCGCCGCCAAATAAGCTCGCGGCAAATTTTCTTTCCGCGCCCTGTCCGGAATGCTAAGGGCTGGCCGAGATTAGCACCGAGCCACGGATCATTGACGTGAAGAACAAGGAACGTCGCCCCGGCGCCAAGCCATTCCCGGGAGCGAAGCCAAAAGCCAATGGCGATGCTGGCCGCCCGCGTCCCCCGAAGGGCGGCGATTTCGCTGGCAAGCCCAACCGGCCGTCGACAGGCCCGGCATCAGGGCCTGCGGCCGGCAAGCCGGAGCGCAGCAGTTCTCGCCCCGTGCGTCGCAGCCCCGCAGAGGACGGCAAGGTCGCAAGCCCGGCTGATACGGCACCAGAACCGGCCCGTGCACTCACCGCCCGCACCGGCGACCGCCCGTCTGAGCGTGTACCCCTCATCCTCGAATCCTCCGGCGCCGGTGATTTCCACCTGATCGACAGCGGTGACGGGGTAAAGCTCGAGCAATACGGCCCCTATCGCATCGTCCGGCCCGAAGCCCAGGCCCTCTGGCCGAAGGCGTTGCCATCCCATGTCTGGGACAAGGCCGATGCGGTCTTCACCGGAGACACCGACGAAGACGGCATGGGCCGCTGGCGTTTCCAGCGCGAGGCGCTCGGCGAAACCTGGCCGCTGTCTTTGCTCGGCATCGATTTCCACGGTCGCTTCACCGCGTTTCGCCATGTCGGCGTCTTCCCCGAACAGATCGCCCACTGGAGCTGGATGAAAGAGAAGATCGAGGCCGCCGATCGGCCTCTGAAGGTCCTCAACCTCTTCGGTTACACCGGCGTTGCTTCGCTCGTCGCGGCCGCCGCCGGCGCCGAAGTCACCCATGTCGATGCCTCCAAGAAGGCGATCGGCTGGGCGCGTGAGAACCAGTCTCTGAGCCGCCTCGACAAGGCGCCGATCCGCTGGATCTGCGAGGACGCGATGAAGTTCATCCTGCGCGAGGAACGCCGCGGCCACCGCTACGACATCATCCTCACCGACCCGCCGAAATTCGGCCGTGGTCCGAATGGCGAAGTCTGGCAGCTCTTCGATCATCTGCCGCTGATGCTCGATGTCTGCCGCGAACTGCTGGCCCCCAAGGCCGTCGGTCTTGTGCTGACGGCCTATTCGATCCGCGCGAGCTTCTACTCGATCCACGAACTGATGCGCGAAACCACGCGCGGCAAGGGCGGCCTAGTCGAATCGGGCGAACTCGTCATCCGCGAGGCCGGCCTTGACGGCAAGACGCCGGGGCGTGCGCTCTCCACCTCTCTCTTCAGCCGCTGGGTGCCGAAATGACCGACGACTATCGCCATGAGGGGCCGCGCCGCGTCGGCCAGGTCAAGGAAGTCACCAGCCTCGCCAATCCCATCATAAAGGACATCAAGGCGCTCTCGCAGAAGAAGAGCCGCGACGAAAGCCGCACCTTTTTGGCCGAAGGCCTGAAGCTCGTCATTGATGCGCTGGATCGCGGCTGGACCATCCGCACCCTCGTCTATGCCAAGGCCGGCAAGGGCAAGCCGCTGGTCGAAAAGGTCGCCGCGCGCACGGTTGCTGCTGGCGGCCTGGTGCTGGAAGTCAGCGAAAAGGTCATGTCCTCGATCACGCGGCGGGAAAACCCGCAAATGGTCGCCGCCGTCTTCGAACAGCGCTGGACGGCTCTCAAGGATATCAGGCCACAGGACTCCGAAACCTGGATCGCGCTGGACCGCGTCCGCGATCCCGGCAATCTCGGCACGATCATCCGCACCGCCGACGCCACCGGCGCCTCGGGCGTCATCCTCGTCGGTGATTGCACCGATCCCTTCTCCATGGAAACCGTGCGCGCCACCATGGGCTCGATGTTCGCTTTGCCGCTGGTGAAGACGACGCCGGCCGATTTCCTCAAATGGAAGAAATCCGTCGACGCACGCCTCGTCGCCACCCATCTCGCCGGCGCCGTCGATTACCGCACCATCGATTACCGTTCGAAGCCGGTTATCCTGATGATGGGCAACGAACAATCAGGTCTGCCGGATGAGCTGGCAGAGGCCGCCGATAAGCTCGCCCGCATTCCCCAGGTCGGCATGGCCGACAGCCTCAATCTGGCGGTCGCCACCGGTGTCATGCTCTTCGAAGTCCGCCGCCACCTGCTCGCGCTCGACGGAGGCAAGTGACCGATGCTATCAGCCTTCAATCGGCCGCTGCCGGTCATCGCCTTCATCATCGCCGCCCTGCTGCTCGATCAGGCGATCAAATATGCCGTCGAGATCTATCTGCCCATGCAGGAGCTGATCCCGGTTCTGCCCTTCTGGGCGCTTTACCGCACCCACAATCTCGGCGTCGCCTTCTCCATGCTCTCGCATCTCGACGCCTGGTTCATCGTGGCGCTCCGCCTGGTCATCGTCGCCTTCGTGCTCTGGCTCTGGCGCAAGACCGGCCCTGAGCAGCACTGGGCCCATCTCGGCTTTTCCATGATCATCGCCGGCGCCCTTGGAAACCTGATCGACCGCTTCACCTATGGCTATGTCGTGGATTACATCCTGTTCTACACGCAGACCTGGTCCTTCGCCGTCTTCAACCTGGCCGACAGTTTCATCACGCTCGGCGCGGCTTGCATCGTCATCGACGAGATTATCCAGCACCGGAAGCCCAAGCCGGAAGCCGACTGACGGGCATGCCCAATTTTGTCACTTTCCTGTTGCAGTAAAGTGTTTAAACGCCCGTGACTTGAACGCTGGACGAAGCTGATGAGCGTGGACCTGATCGACCGTGGATTGATGCCGGATCTTGCCCCCGTGGCGCCGCCGCTGGCCGTATCCGGCACGCGCGATCTGCTCGGCCGCATTGGCAATCTCGAAACCCGCATCGCCCGCACCGAACGCGAGATCGACGCGGCACAGGCCGTGCGTTATCGCGTCTTCGTCGACGAGATGAAGGCCCAGGTCTCCGCTGAAGATGCCCGCCGTGGCCGTGAAATCGACAGCTGGGACAGCATCTGTGACCATCTCCTGGTGCTCGATCGCTCGATCGATGGCGACGCCGAAGACCAGATCGTCGGCACTTACCGCCTGCTGCGCCACGAAGTGGCGATCGCCCATGGCGGTTTCTATTCCGGCTCCGAATTCGGCGTGAACCCGCTGATCGCCCGCCATCCGGGCAAGCGCTTCATGGAGCTCGGCCGCTCCTGCGTGCTGCCGCAATACCGCACCAAGCGCACAGTCGAACTGCTCTGGCAGGGTTGCTGGGCCTATGCGCTGCATCACCGCATCGACGCCATGTTCGGCTGCGGCTCCTTCCCCGGTGTGCAGCCGGAAGAGCATGCGCTGGCGCTGTCCTTCCTGCATCAGAATGCCGTCGCCAAGGGCGAATGGGCCGTCGACGCACTGCCCCATCTCTACCGCGAAATGGACTTGATGCCCTCGGAAGCGGTCAACCCCCGCCGCGCACTGTTCTCCATGCCGCCGCTGATCAAGGGTTACCTCCGCCTCGGCGCCATGGTCGGCAATGGCGCGGTCGTCGATCAGGCCTTCAACACGACAGACGTGCTGATCATCCTGCCGATCTCCAGCATCTCCGGCCGCTACGTCAACTATTACGGCGCCGACGCCGGCCGGTTCGCCAGCGCCAGCTGATTCCTTCTCCCCGCTTGCGGGGAGAAGGTGGCCCGAAGGGTCGAATGAGGGGCGGTAAAGCCGAACCACGCCGTCCTCAGATTGAGCCGATCACCGCGAAACAGCACATCCCTCGGCAATCCCTCCGTCTGCGCCGCGTCGGCAACCATCGGCCACCTCCACCGTCCTCACCCTCACGGGCACTTCTGCCACCATCGGCAGGTCGGCAAGTTCTCTCAGGCTCATGGTAAGCAGCTCCGGGTGCCCCGACGGATCAAGCCGCCAGTCCGGCTCGGCGTACCTGTTCTGCTGAAACAGCGTCTTCCAGAAAATCTTGAACATGGCCTTGCCTTCCGCGCGCCTGATGGACGCGAAATCGGTTTGAACAGGCCTTGATCCTCTGCTTCCCGTTGATGCTTTTCAATTGAGTTTTGCCCCGGCCGACTATAGCTTTCCTATATGAAGAACCTCAACCAGGTGCATCTGAACGGCCTGCGCGCCGTCGAAGCCGTCGCCCGCTTGGGATCGCTCCATGCCGCAGCAGACGAACTTGGCGTGTCGGTCGGCGCCGTCAGCCAGCAGGTGATCAAGACCGAGCAGCAGCTCGGCCGGCCGCTCTTCGAGCGCACCAGCCGCGGCATGGTCCCGGTCGAGACGGCGGCCGGCGTTCTCTCGCGTCTGCTGGATGGCTTCCGGCTGTTGTCCGGTGCCGTCGCCCTCGCACAGAAGACCGATGACAGCCTGCTGACCATCTCCGTCGCCCCGGTTTTTGCCGCCCGCTGGCTCGTTCACCGCATCGCCGCCTTCTCGGCGCTCTATCCCCATATCGGTCTGAGGATCGACGCCAATGACCGGCTGACCGACGCCAGCCAGGCGGATGTCGATCTGAGGATCCGGGTCGGTCGCGGCCAGTGGCCTGGCTTCAAATCGGAATTGATTCTCGAACAGCGCATCGCACCCGTTTGCACGCCCGCCATGGCAGCGCCGCTCAAGCAGCCGGCCGATATCCTCGACCTTCCCAAGATCATCGACAGCCGCGCCATGTTCACTTGGGATGTCTGGCTCTCAGCCGTCGGCTTGGCCGGCGCGGAGATCAAGGCGCGCCACAGTTTCAGCGAAGCCTCGCTCTGCCTTGATGCGGCAATCGCCGGTAAGGGGGTCATGCTCGCCTGGCAAACGCTCGCCTCGCACCAGCTGCAACACGGCCAGCTGGTCGCGCCCTTCGGCCCGGCGGTGAAGACCGGCTTCGGCCACTACTTCGTCGTCCCCGAGAATGCGAAGCGTTCGGATAAGGTCGACAAATTCAAGCGCTGGCTGAAGCGCGAGCTTGACGAGGATATGGAGCGGCTCGCGAAAGCCGCTCCGGTTTTTGCGTCCGGAAATGCGTCTTAATCAGCCCGCCGCATTATAGGCCGCAATCGCCGCCATATTGACGATGTCGCTGTCCTTCGCGCCCATCTGCGCAATCTGCACCGACTTCTCAAGCCCGATCAGCAGTGGCCCCATCACGGTCAACCCGCCCAGTTCCTGCAGCATCTTGGTCGAGATCGCCGCCGAATGGATCGCCGGCATGACCAGAACGTTTGCCGTGCCCGAGAGACGGCAGAATGGATACTGCTCCATCCGGTGCTGGTTGAGCGCGATATCTGCGCCCATCTCGCCATCATATTCAAAGGACACGCCGCGCCGGTCGAGCACCTTCACCGCCTCGCGCACGCGCTCCGAACGTTCGCCGGTCGGATGCCCGAAGGTGGAATAGGCGAGCAGCGCCACGCGCGGCTCAAGCCCAAGTCGATGCGCAACGCCGGCGGCTTCTTCCGCGATATCCGCCAGCTCCTCTGCCGTCGGCATATCATGCACGGCGGTATCGGCCACCACGATCGTGCGTCCCCGCGCCAGCGCCAGCGACACCCCGATCACCCGGTGACCCGGTGCCGTATCGATGCAGCGGCGCACGTCTTCGAGCGCCGTCGAATAATTGCGCGTCGTGCCCGTCACCATGGCATCCGCATCCCCCAAGGCCACCATGCAGGCGGCAAAGTGGTTGCGGTCGGTGTTGATCAACCGCTGCGCATCGCGGTGCAGATAGCCCTTCCGCTGCAGGCGGGCGTAGAGATATTCGGTATAGGCCTCGACGCGGGTCGAGAGCCGCGCATTGACCACCTCGATGCCGGGACGGTCGAGGTCGATGCCGGCCCGCTCGGCGGTTGCCTTCAAGGGTTCGTCGCGGCCGAGCAGGATCGCGGTGCCCAGCCCCTGGTTGACGAAGGCAATCGCCGCCCGCATCACCTGCTCCTCTTCGCCCTCGGCAAAGACGACGCGTTTGGGGTGGCTGCGCACATGCTCGTAGATCCGCTGGGTGGCCGCCGCGATCGGGTCGCGCCGGGCCGACAGCTCATGCGCATAGGCACCGAGATCCTCGATCGCCTTGCGCGCCACGCCCGTCTCCATAGCGGCTCTGGCGACCGCAACCGGAATGGCCGAAATCAGGCGCGGATCGAAGGGTACCGGAATGATGTATTGCGGCCCGAAACGCGGGCGTTCGCCCTGATAGGCGGCGGCGACATCATCAGGCACGTCTTCACGCGCCAGGCTCGCCAGTGCCCGGACGGCCGCGATCTTCATCGCGTCGTTGATCTGGCTGGCGCGCACATCGAGCGCGCCGCGGAAAATATAGGGGAAGCCGAGAACATTGTTCACCTGGTTCGGATAGTCCGAACGCCCGGTCGCCATGATCGCATCGTCGCGGATCTCGGCGACCTCTTCCGGGGTGATCTCCGGGTCCGGATTGGCCATGGCAAAGATGATCGGGTTCGGTGCCATCGAGGCGATCATGTCGGAAGACAGTGCACCCTTTTGCGAAAGCCCGAACACAACATCGGCGCCGACCATGGCTTCCTTCAGCGATCGACGGTCAGTTTTCACAGCATGCGCCGACTTCCACTGGTTCATGCCCTCGGTGCGGCCCTGATAGATCACGCCCTTGGTGTCGCAGAGAATGATGTTTTCGCCGTTGAAACCCATCGCCTTGATCAGCTCGATACAGGCGATCGCCGCAGCCCCGGCACCATTGCAAACGAGCTTGGTCGTCTTGAAGTCGCGCCCCGTCAGCTCCAGCGCATTGATCAACCCGGCCGCCGCAATGATCGCCGTGCCATGCTGGTCGTCGTGGAAGACCGGAATGTCCATCAGCTCGCGCAACCGGCTTTCGATGATGAAGCAGTCTGGCGCCTTGATGTCTTCGAGATTGATCCCACCGAAGGAGGGGCCGAGGTAGCGCACGCAGTTGATGAATTCGTCGACATTTTCGGTATCGACCTCAAGATCGATCGAATCGACATCGGCAAAGCGCTTGAAGAGGACCGACTTGCCTTCCATGACCGGCTTGGAAGCCAGCGCCCCGAGATTGCCGAGGCCAAGGATGGCGGTGCCGTTGGAGATGACGGCCACCATGTTGCCCCGTGTCGTATAATCATAGGCCGTCGCCGGATCGGCAGCGATCGCCTTCACGGGCACGGCGACACCGGGGGAATAGGCAAGCGACAGGTCGCGCTGCGTCGCCATCGGCTTGGTCGGGGTAATTTCCAGCTTGCCCGGCCGCCCCTGCGAGTGAAAGTCCAGCGCTTCCTGTTCCGTCACCGAGACTTTCGTCCGGCCGGTCGTCTTCTCGTTTGCCATGCTTCCCCTCACCATGTTGTGGGCAGCGGGCGAACGCCGGCCCATCCTTGTTGTGTTTCCTCGTCTTAAGTCGTTAGTGTCACGCGACTTCCTTTTCAAGAAAACATTGAGCCCGTGACGCTATATCAAGCCACCCCGAGTGATGTCCTGAACGTCGCCGAGCTGACCTCGGAGGAGAGCCGCGCGACGGCGACCCCGATGATGGAACAGTATATCGAGATCAAGGCTGCCAACCCCGGCAGCCTGCTCTTTTATCGCATGGGCGATTTCTACGAGCTGTTCTTCGAGGATGCGGTCGATGCCTCCCGCGCCCTCGGCATCACGCTCACACGGCGCGGCCAGCATCTCGGCCAGGATATCCCCATGTGCGGCGTGCCGGTGCATGCGGCCGATGATTACCTGCAGAAACTGATCTCGCTCGGCTTCCGCGTCGCCGTCTGCGAACAGGTCGAAGACCCGGCCGAAGCCAAGAAGCGCGGTTCGAAATCGGTCGTCAAGCGCGACGTCGTACGCCTGGTGACACCGGGCACGATCACCGAGGACAAGCTCCTCTCGCCTTTCGAATCGAATTATCTGATGGCGCTCGCCCGCATCCGGGGCGGCAGCGCCCCCCAGCTGGCGCTCGCCTGGATCGATATCTCCACCGGCATCTTCCGCCTGGCTGAAACCACCGAAACGCGCCTGCTCGCCGATATCCTGCGCATCGAGCCGCGCGAACTGATCGTACCCGACACACTCTTCCACGACGAAGAGCTGAAGCCCGCCTTCGACGTGCTCGGCCGCGTCGTCGTGCCCCAGCCGGGCATTCTCTTCGACAGCGCCAGCGCCGAAGGCCGCATTGCCCGATATTTCGGCGTCGGCACGCTGGATGGCTTCGGCGCCTTCTCCCGCGCCGAGATTGCAGCGGCTGCCGCAGCCGTCGCCTATGTCGAAAAGACCCAGATCTCCGAGCGCCCGCCGCTCGGCCTTCCCGAACGCCAGAATGCGGCTTCCACCCTCTTCATCGATCCTGCCACCCGCGCCAATCTCGAACTGGTGAAGACGCTCTCGGGCGAGCGCAACGGCTCGCTCCTGAAGGCCATTGACCGCACCGTCACCGGCGGCGGCGCCCGTCTGTTGGCCGAGCGCCTGATGTCGCCGCTCACAGACCCGGACGCGATCTCCGACCGCCAGGACTCCATCGCCCATCTTCTCGCCGACGGTCTGCTCGTCGACCGCCTGCGTGATGCCCTCAAACGCGTGCCCGACATGCCGCGCGCGCTCTCCCGCCTGGCCCTCGATCGCGGCGGCCCGCGTGACCTCGGCGCCATCGTCGCCGGCCTTCTCGCCTCGGCCGAAGTCGGCCGCCTGCTCGATCCCGCAAGCCTGCCGAAGGAACTCGCCGAAGCGCTCGCCGACCTCGCAGCACTGCCCGCCGATCTAGCGCCAAGCCTGGCTTCGATGCTCGCTGACGAATTGCCGCTCCTCAAGCGCGACGGCGGCTTCCTGCGCGATGGCGCGATCCCGGAACTCGACGAACTGCGTGCGCTGCGCGACCAGTCCCGCCGCGTCATCGCCGGCCTGCAGCTGCAATATGCCGAGGAAACCGGCATCAAGTCGCTGAAGATCAAGCACAACAATGTGCTCGGTTATTTCATCGAGGTCACTGCGGGCAATGCCGGCCCGATGACCGAGGGCGACGAGGCGAAATCCCGCTTCATCCATCGCCAGACCATGGCAAACGCCATGCGCTTCACCACGACGGAGCTTGCTGATCTCGAAAGCCGCATCGCCAACGCCGCCGGTCAGGCGCTGTCGCTGGAACTCGCCGCCTTCGATCGCATGGTGGCAGAAGTCGTCGCAGCCGCCGAACCGATCAAGGCCGCCGCTCGTGCGCTCGCCACCATCGATGTCGCATCCGGCCTCGCGGCCTTGGCGGAAGAGCAGGGCTATTGCCGCCCGTTGGTCGATGACTCGAGAATGTTTTCGATCACCGCCGGCCGCCACCCGGTGGTCGAGCAGGCGCTGCGCCGCCAAGCCGCCAGCCCCTTCATCGCCAATGATTGCGATCTCTCCCCCCATGACACCAAGGGTCCCGGCGCCATCTGGCTGCTGACCGGCCCCAACATGGGCGGTAAATCGACCTTCCTGCGCCAGAACGCGCTGATCGCCATCCTCGCCCAGATGGGCTCCTTCGTGCCCGCCGGTGCCGCTCATATCGGGATCGTCGATCGCCTCTTCTCCCGCGTCGGCGCCTCCGATGATCTGGCCCGTGGCCGCTCCACCTTCATGGTCGAGATGGTCGAAACCGCCGCCATCCTCAACCAGGCAACCGACCGCTCGCTGGTCATATTGGACGAAATCGGCCGTGGCACCGCGACCTTCGACGGCCTCTCCATCGCCTGGGCCGCCGTCGAACACTTGCACGAGGCCAATCGCTGCCGCTCGCTCTTCGCCACCCATTTCCACGAGCTGACGGCGCTCTCGGAAAAGCTCGCCCGCATGTCGAACGTCACGATGCGCGTCAAGGAATGGGATGGCGACGTCATCTTCCTGCATGAGGTCGGCCCCGGCTCCGCCGATCGTTCCTACGGCATCCAGGTCGCCCGCCTCGCCGGTCTGCCGGCCGCCGTGGTCGCCCGCGCCCGCGACGTGCTCACCCGCCTCGAAGACAGCGACCGCAAGAACCCGGCGGCCCAGCTGATCGACGACCTGCCGCTCTTCCAGGTCGCCGTCCGCCGCGAGGAGATCGCCAAGGCCGGCCCCTCCAAGGTCGAGGAGGCCCTGCGCTCACTAGATCTTGACGACCTGACGCCTCGCCAGGCGCTCGATGCGCTCTATGATCTCAAGAAACAACTTGGCAAGTCTTGACCGGTAGAGTGCCTGTCAATCGCGCCCGAAAAGCGCTATAGCGCCACCAATCCCGGCCGATTCCCGGGTTCCCAAGAGATGATGCAGCCCCCATGGCCAAAGCAGAGCTTGCCTTCGACGACCTCCTCGACACCGACGCGCTGCTGGCGTCCTGCAAGACGGTCGCGGAAGCCGGCTGCGGCAACATGCTGGAGACCCGCTCGAAGCTCCTGCCCATCCTGAAAAAGGCCTCGGCCGATGCGCGCGAACAGGCGCGGCTGAAGCTCTTCGAGGATGGCAGCGGCATGAACTGCGCCAACCGCATCTCCTGGATCCAGGACCAGCTGATTTCGGTCATCTTCGATTTTGCCCGCACCCATGTCTATCCGAAGGACACGGAAGGTCTGTCAGTCGCTGCCGTCGGTGGTTACGGTCGCGGCACGCTCGCACCCGGCTCCGACATCGACCTTCTCTTCCTGCTGCCGGCGAAGGCCGGGCCGGGCATGCACAAGGCGGTCGAGTTCATCCTCTATCTGCTCTGGGATGTCGGCTTCAAGGTCGGCCACGCCACCCGCACGGTCGAGGAATGCATCCGCCTGTCGAAGTCGGACATGACGATCCGGACCGCCATCCTCGAAACCCGCCACATCTGCGGCGATGAGGCGCTGGTGACCGAGCTCCAGCACCGTTTCGACCAGGAAGTGACGACCGGCACCGCGCCGGAATTCATCGCCGCCAAGCTTGCCGAACGCGACGAACGCCATCGCAAGGCCGGCGACAGCCGCTATCTGGTCGAGCCCAACGTCAAGGAAGGCAAGGGCGGCCTGCGCGATCTCCAGACCCTCTTCTGGATCGCCAAATACAATTACCATGTCCGCGACACCGACGAACTGGTCCGTCTCGGCGTGCTCTCCCGCCACGAATGGCGTCTCTTCCAGAAGGCAGACGATTTCCTCTGGGCCGTCCGTTGCCACATGCATTACCTGACCGGCAAGCCGGAAGAGCGGCTCTATTTCGACATCCAGCCGGAGATTGCGAAAAGCCTCGGCTATCAGCCGCGCCCCGGCCTCTCCGCCGTCGAGCGCTTCATGAAACACTACTTCCTGGTGGCCAAGGATGTCGGCGACCTCACGCGAATCTTCGCAGCCGCCCTCGAGGACCAGCAGGCCAAGGCCGCTCCCGGCATTGGCGGCATGCTCGGCCGCTTTGCCAACCGCCCGCGCAAGATCCCCGGCGCCAGCGAGTTCATCGACGATCGCGGCCGCATTGCGCTCGCCGATCCCGGCGTCTTCAAGAAGGACCCGATGTCGATCATGCGGCTCTTCCATGTGGCGGATCTGAACGGGCTGGAATTCCATCCCGATGCGCTGAAGGCCGTCACCCGCTCGCTGTCCCTGATCGACCATGATTTCCGGGAAAGTGAGGAGGCCAATCGCCTCTTCCTGTCGATTCTCACCTCACGCAAGGATCCGGGCTTCATCCTGCGCCGCATGAACGAAGCCGGCGTTCTCGGCCGTTTCATGCCGGAATTCGGCAAGATCGTCTCGATGATGCAGTTCAACATGTATCATCACTACACCGTCGACGAGCACCTGATCCGCACCGTCGAGGTGCTCTCCGAGATCGACAAGGGCAAGGCGGAGGAGATCCATCCCCTCGCCAACAAGATCATGCCGGAGATCGAGGACCGCCAGACGCTCTATGTGGCGGTCCTTCTCCACGACATCGCCAAGGGCCGCCAGGAGGATCACTCCGTCGCCGGCGCCAAGGTCGCCCGCAAGCTCTGCCCGCGTCTCGGTCTGTCGCCCAAGCAGACCGAAATGGTCGTCTGGTTGATCGATCAGCATCTGCTGATGTCCATGGTCGCCCAGACCCGTGACCTGCACGACCGCAAGACCATTACCGATTTTGCCGAAAAGGTGCAGTCGCTCGACCGGTTGAAGATGCTGCTGGTCCTGACCATCTGCGATATCCGCGCGGTCGGCCCCGGTGTCTGGAACGGCTGGAAAGGCCAGCTTCTGCGCACGCTCTATTACGAGACCGAGCTGCTGCTGTCAGGCGGCTTCTCCCAGGTCTCGCGGAAAGAGCGCGCCAAGCACGCCGCCGAACAGCTTACCCAGGCGCTCGAGGGCTGGAGCCAGAAGGACCAGCGCACCTACACCAAGCTGCATTACGAGCCCTATCTGCTGTCGGTCGATCTCGAAGACCAGGTCCGCCACGCCCATTTCATTCGCGAGTCGGACAAGGCGGGCAAGGCGCTCGCCACCATGGTGCGCACCCACCAGTTCCATGCGATCACCGAAATCACGGTGCTCTCGCCTGACCATCCGCGTCTCTTGTCGATCATCGCCGGTGCCTGCGCCGCAGCCGGTGCCAACATCGCCGACGCCCAGATCTTCACGACCTCGGATGGCCGCGCTCTGGACACGATCCTGATCAACCGCGAATTTCCGATCGACGAGGACGAGATGCGCCGCGCCGCCACCATCTCTAAGATGATCGAGGACGTTCTCTCCGGCCGCAAGCGCCTGCCTGAGGTCATCGCCACGCGCACCAAGGGCAAGAAGAAGAACAAGACCTTCCCCGTCCAGCCGGATGTGCGCCTGTCCAACGCCCTCTCCAACAAGTTCACGGTCATCGAGATCGAATGCCTCGACCGCATCGGCCTCCTGGCCGAAATCACCGCCGTGCTGTCCGATCTTTCGCTCGACATCCATTCGGCGCGCATCACCACCTTCGGCGAAAAGGTCATCGATACCTTTTACGTCACCGATCTCGTCGGCCAGAAGGTCACCAACGAGAACCGCCAGGTCAATATCGCCAACCGCTTGAAACTGGTGATGGCGGAGCAGCCGGACGAGTTGAAGGACAACATGCCATCCGGCATCATCGCCCAACCACAGCGCGCCACGCCGGCACCGAAGAAGGCACGGGCCTGAAATGAGCCTCGTCAAGAAATTCATGACCGTCGGTGGCGCGACGCTCGGCAGCCGCGTTTTCGGCTTCGCCCGCGAAACCCTGATGGCGGCCGCACTCGGCACGGGCCCGGTTGCCGACGTCTTCTACGCTGCCTTCCGCTTCCCCAATCTCTTCCGCCGTCTCTTCGCCGAGGGCGCCTTCAACGCCGCCTTCGTGCCGCTCTTTGCCAAGGAGATCGAGGCAAACGGGCTGGATGGCGCCAAGCGCTTTTCGGAAGAAGTCTTCGGCGTCCTCTTCTCGGTCCTGATGATCCTCACCATCGGCATGCAGCTTGCGATGCCCCTGATCGTCGAATGGATCATCGCGCCGGGTTTTGTCGGAGATCAGGAGAAGTTCGATCTGACGGTGCGTCTTGCCACCGTCATGTTCCCCTATCTGATGTGCATGTCGCTGACCGCCATGCTGAGCGGCATGCTGAATTCGCTGCACCACTTCTTCGCCGCCGCGATTGCGCCTGTCTTCCTTAATGTCCTGATGATCGGCGCCCTCGGCTGGGCATTGTGGACGGGTGCCGATCCCGCCGCCACCGCCTGGGCGCTCTCCTGGTCGGTGCTCGGGGCCGGCCTGTTGCAGATGGCCGTCGTCTATCTCGGCGTGCGCCATGCCGGCATCCGGATCGGCTTCAAGCGTCCGCGCTTCACTCCCAATGTGAAGCGGCTGCTGGTGCTGGCCATTCCCGCAGCCGTCACCGGCGGCATCACCCAGATCAACCAGCTGATCGGCCAGGCCATCGCATCCGGCAAGGAAGGCGCGATCGCCGCCCTGCAATATGCCGACCGCATCTACCAGCTGCCGCTCGGCGTCGTCGGTGTCGCGGTCGCCGTCGTCCTCCTGCCGGAACTGGCGCGGGCGCTGAAAAGCGGTCACATGAAAGAGGCCGGCAATCTCCAGAACCGTGCCATCGAATTTGTGCTGTTCCTCACGCTGCCGGCCGCAGCCGGCATCTGGGTCCTCTCCGATGAGATCATCCGCGTCCTCTATGAACGCGGCGCATTCACCGAGCAGAACACCGCCGTCGTCGCCTCGATCCTTGCGATTTATGGCCTGGGCCTGCCCGGTTTCGTGCTGATCAAGGCTCTTCAGCCTGGATATTACGCCCGCGAAGACACCAAGACACCGATGCGCTTCACCATGGTCTCGGTGGCGCTCAACACCGGCCTCGCGGTCACGCTCTTCCCGATCTTCGAGGAAAGCGGCATCGCGATCGCCGAAGCCGCCGCCGGCTGGACCAATACGATCCTGCTCTTCTCCGTGCTGCTCTGGCGCGGCCATCTGGTGTTCGAACGGTCGTTGATCACCCGAACTTTGCGCTTGATGGTCGCCTCGGCCATCATGGCCGCTCTGTTGGTCTATCTTTCCGCCCGTTGGTCCGCCTGGCTCTCGCCGCAGAGCCCGCTCTTCGACCAGTTGCTCGCTTTGGGTGGCCTGATCGCGATTGCCATGCCCGTCTATTTCGGTATCGCCTTTGCCATCGGCGGCGCTGATCTCGGCATGATCAGACGCAATCTGAAGCGCAAGCCGAAGTCAGCGGCCGCCAAGGATACGGTCACCGGCGAAGGCGATCAGCAATAGGTCCAGCGGCGCTTCGGCCCGATATCGACATGCACGATGCCGTTGCAATAGCGGCCGATGCCGCCGATCCCCGGCGCGCTCGCCGCCGCCGCCACGATCTTCTTCTCGGAGACGCCGGGAACCCGGATATCGGCGGCGTAACAGTGGCTGTGTTGCGATTTGCCCGAACGTGGCCGATGGCCGGAGGTGACGATCGGCTTCTTGCCGGTCTTCTTGGCGATATGGGCAAGGATGCCCTTCAGCTCGTCCGGAAAACAGCTGGCCCTCACGCTCACCCGTTGCAGGGTATAGGCAACCGTGGTGTCATGCTTCATGAAGAAGTGACGCTTCTTGGTCTCGACGGCCTCCACGGGAGAGAGAAAACCGATGGAAAGCACGCAGCCGAGCGCGACGCGAAACAATGTGCGCATGAGTGACCTTCTGGAATGAATTTGTTGCCTTAAGCGATCAAGATCGCTTGCTGGGGTTTTTTATTCCGGAGAATGTGGCGAATTTGGTGCGCTTTGCTCAATTCTTCAGGGCGGGGCTTGTCCGGGGCGCCGAATCACGATGCGGTTACACACGAAACCGCCTCCTAACCCCCTCGATTTGGGGAGGAAATCACCGCGATCGTGACATCAGCGGGCGTTGTGTCACAGCCCGAACAGAAAGACCTTATTCATGAGCAGAAACAGCCTCTTCCTCGTCAGTCTGGTCGTCGACAGCTACGATCGCGCCAAGGCCTTCTATTGCGATGACCTCGGCTTCACCTGCGTGGAAGACACGGTCCAGCCCGAGGGCAAGCGCTGGCTGGTGGTCCGCCCGAGGGGTGGCGCAGGTGCATCGCTGCTGCTGGCTGAGGCCTCGGACGAGACCCAGCGCGCGGCCATTGGCAACCAGACCGGCGGCCGCGTCGGCTTCTTCCTCGAAACCGATGATTTCGCCCGCGACCACGGGCGTTTCCTGAAAGCTGGTGTCGTCTTCCAGGAGGAGCCGCGCCACGAGCCCTATGGCACGGTCGCCGTCTTTGCCGATCTCTACGGAAACCTTTGGGATCTGATCGAGCGGGCACGGCCCTCACCTCAAAAGTGAGCGCTTGATTGCATCCCGCCCGCCGTGCATAAGCCGTGACCGACACGATCAGTAGATCGGGCCCTCCACCAGCCTGTTGAGGATTACAATGACTGAGTTCAAGCCGCTGGTTTTCTCCGGCGTTCAGCCCACCGGCAACCTCCATCTCGGCAACTATCTCGGCGCCATCAGAAAGTTCGTCGCGCTGCAGGAAAACAACGACTGCATCTATTGCGTCGTCGATATGCACGCGCTGACCGCCCAGTTGGTCCACGAGGACATGCCGACCCAGATCCGCTCGATCACCGCCGCCTTCCTCGCCGCCGGCATCGATCCGGAAAAGCACATCGTCTTCAACCAGTCCCAGGTGCCGCAGCATGCGGAACTCGCCTGGATCTTCAACTGCGTCGCCCGCATCGGCTGGATGAACCGGATGACCCAGTTCAAGGACAAGGCCGGCAAGGACCGCGAGCAGGCCTCGCTCGGTCTTTACGCCTATCCGAGCCTGATGGCCGCCGACATCCTCGTCTACCGCGCAACCCATGTGCCTGTTGGCGACGACCAGAAGCAGCATCTGGAACTCGCCCGCGACATCGCCATGAAGTTCAACCTCGACTTCCACGACAAGATCGTGCCGACGGGTCTCGGCATCGACATCAAGGTCGGTGAAGAGCCGGTGCATGCTTACTTCCCCATGGTCGAGCCGCTGATCGATGGTCCGGCGCCGCGCGTCATGAGCCTGAAGGACGGCTCGAAGAAGATGTCGAAGTCGGACCCGTCGGATCTCTCGCGCATCAACCTGATGGACGACCAGGATGCGATCTCCAAGAAGATCCGCAAGGCGAAGACCGATCCGGATGCCCTGCCGAGCGAGACGGAAGGCCTGAAAGGTCGCCCCGAAGCCGACAACCTCGTCGGCATCTTCGCGGCTCTGGCCGACAAGTCGAAGGCGGACGTTCTGACAGAGTTCGGCGGCCAGCAGTTCTCGGTCTTCAAGCCGGCTCTGATCGATCTCGCTGTCGAGGTGCTGGCGCCGATCAACGCCGAAATGCGCCGCCTGATGGAAGATCCGGGTCATATCGATGCGGTCCTGCGCGATGGCGGTGCCCGCGCCCGGGCCCGCGCTGAAAAGACCATGAACGAAGTCCGCGACATCATCGGATTCGTGCGATAAGCTCCCCTCGATCGCGGGTTTGCTCCAAGCCCGCGATCGACATCGACACACCTTCAGCCGGCGGGGTTTTCCATGGTTTCAACGCGTCTGTCACGTCTTGAAGGTCACCGCCGCAAGTTCATGGCGGTCATTGACAATACCCCGGAATGCTCCCGCGCCGTCCATTACGCAGGCCGTCGCGCCAAGAATTCCAATGGCGGGCTCGTGCTGATCTACGTGATCCCGGACGGTGACTTTCAGCAATGGCTGGGCGTCGAGGAGATCATGCGCGCAGAGGCGCGCGAGGAAGCCGAGGCCGTGATGGCCAAGGCCGCCCAGACGGTGCGCGAATCGATCGGCATCGAGCCGGAACTCGTCATCCGCGAGGGCAGCGCCTATCCGGAGATCAACAGCCTGATCGAAGAAGACCGCGACATCGCGATCCTCGTTCTGGCCGCAGGCTCCACCAAGGATGGTCCCGGTCCGCTCGTCTCGATGATCGCCGGCCGGGGTGCGGCCTTCCCGATCCCCGTCACGGTCCTGCCGGACTCGCTGACCGACGAGGAAATCGACGCACTTTGCTAGTCTTTTGCCCCTCCCGGTCGATCATGTCTTGAACTGCCGGGCCGGAAGCCTTAACTTTTGAAGAATTCTAAATTTGAGCGGTGAGAGCACCGCGCGGAGACCGCCATGTTCATCCAGACCGAAGCCACGCCGAACCCCGCCACACTGAAGTTCCTGCCCGGCAAGGTGGTGATGCAGACGGGCACGGCGGAATTCCGTGATGCTGAGACGGCGGCAGCCTCGCCGCTCGCCACCCGTATCTTCGCCATCCCAGGCGTCACCGGCGTCTTCTTCGGTTATGATTTCGTCACCGTCTCCAAGGATGGCCCGGAATGGCAGCACCTGAAGCCCGCCATCCTCGGCACGATCATGGAGCATTTCATGAGCGGCGCCCCGGTCATGGGCACGGCCTCGACATCCGCGCAGGTCGATAGCGACGAAGAATTCTTCGAGGCTGGCGACGAGACGATCGTTGCCACCATCAAGGAACTGCTCGAAACCCGCGTCCGCCCGGCCGTCGCCCAGGATGGCGGCGACATCACCTTCCGCGGCTTCAAGGACGGCAAGGTCTTCCTCAACATGAAGGGCTCCTGCGCCGGTTGCCCGTCTTCGACCGCCACTCTGAAGCATGGCGTGCAGAACCTGCTGCGCCACTTCGTGCCGGAAGTTCAGGAAGTCGAAGCGGTCTGATTGGACCGGTCTGGGGATACGATGATCGTTCTTGCGATCGATACGGCGGGTGTGGATTGCGCAGCCGCCGTTTATGATTCATCCACCGACACAGTGCTTGCACGCGTCAGCGAAACCATCGGTCGCGGCCATGCCGAACGGCTGATGGCGATGATCGAGGAGGCCGTGACGACATCCGGCCTCAGCCTCACTGACGTCGAGAAGATCGGCGTCACCGTTGGTCCCGGCTCGTTTACCGGGATCCGCGTCGGCGTCGCTGCCGCCCGTGGCCTGGCGCTGGCGCTCGGCATCGAGTGCGTCGGTGTCTGCACGCTCGAAGTCCTCGCCCGCACCGTGCCGGCGACGGATGCGCCCGTGCTCGCCGCCATCAACGCTCATCGTGAAGAAGTCTATATCCAGACCTTCCAGAACGGCGCGGCCCTGGACGAACCCGCTTTGGTCGCTCTGGAGGATTTCCTCTCCCGCGCAGCTGTTGCCGGAACCAAGGTCACCGGTTCGGCGTCCGCCCTGATTGCCGATCCGGAAGCCCAGACAGAAGCCGATCACTACCCGATCGACATCGTCGCCCGCATTTCAGCGACGACGAAAGCTCAGGGCAAGGCCAAGCCGCTCTATCTGCGGGGACCCGATGCAAAACCGCAGACGGGTTTTGCCGTATCGAGAGCCTGACATGCGCGACAGCCTTTTCTACCGCCAGCCCGAATTCGAAATCGTGGAGATGGTCCCGGATCACTGCCGGGCCGTCGCCGAACTGCATGCCCAGCGTTTTCCACGGGCCTGGGGGGATGGCGAATTCCTCAGTCTGCTTCTCCAGCCCAACACTTTCGGTTTTGCCGCCTGGCAGACCAACACGCTGATCTTCAAGGCGCCTTTGAGCGGCTTCGTGCTCGCCCGCGAAGTGGCTGGTGAAGCCGAGATCCTGACCTTTGCCGTCAGCGACAAGGTTGGCCGTTTCGGTCTTGGCTGGCGCCTGATGCAGGCGGCGATGCGCCAGGCGAAAAACAGGGGCGGCGAGGCGATCTTCCTGGAGGTCGACGACGGCAACGCGCCGGCACTTGGCCTCTACCGCAAGCTCGGTTTCGAAAAGGCCGGCGAACGCCCGGCCTATTACACCGACGAAAACGGCCGCCGGACCTCCGCGCTTGTCATGCGCCGCGATCTTCGCTAACCCGGCGATTGCACCAACCGATCATCTGCGGATATGCTGAATTCATGAACGACGCCCTGAAATCGCTGGAAGCGCTCTGTGCCGAACGCGGCATGCGCATGACCGAGCAGCGTCGTGTCATCGCCCGCATCCTGGAAGAGTCCGACGATCATCCCGACGTCGAGGAGCTTTATCGCCGCTCGTCCAAGATCGACGCCAAGATTTCGATCTCCACCGTCTACCGCACGGTGAAACTCTTCGAAGACGCCGGCATCATCGAGCGTCACGATTTCCGCGACGGCCGTTCCCGCTACGAGACGGTTCCGGAAGAGCACCACGACCACCTGATCGACCTGAAGACCGGCACCGTCGTCGAGTTCCACTCGCCGGAAATCGAGGCGCTGCAGGAGCGCATCGCCCGCGAACACGGCTTCCGCCTCGTCGGCCATCGGCTGGAACTTTACGGCATTCCGCTCTCGAAGGACGAGAAGTAACCCATGCAACCCGAGGCGGGCAGGTTCGGCCTGGTCAACGGCCTGCGGATCGGCATCATGGCCGTCGTCCTCGGCCTTTTCTCCGCTGTCCTCATCCCCCTGCAACTGCTCGCCCTGCGCTTCGACTGGCGCCTGCGCCGCCGCCTGCCGCGTACCTGGCACAAGGTCGCCCTCTATTGCCTCGGCATCCGGGTCCACATCCATGGCAGCCTCGATCCGCGCCGCCCCCTGATGATCGCCGCCAATCATGCCTCCTGGAAGGACATTCTCGTCCTCGGCTCGCTCGCCGATGTCGTCTTCATCGCCAAGACCGAAGTCGCGTCCTGGCCGATTTTCGGCACGCTTGCCCGCCTGCAGAAGACGATCTTCGTCGTGCGCGAGGAAAAGCGTCGCACCGGCGATCAGGTCAATGAAATCGCCGGCCGCATGGCCGATGGCGAAATCGTCGTCCTCTTCCCCGAAGGCACCACCTCCGACGGCAACCGAGTCCTCTCGGTCAAATCTTCCCTTTTTGGCGCCGCCGCCGCGGCCCTACCGAAGGATCAGGAAAACGCCGTCGTCCACGTCCAGCCGGTCGCCATCGCCTATACCCGCATCCAGGGCATGCCCATGGGCCGCTACCATCGCCCGATCGCCGGCTGGCCCGGCGATGTCGGCATGGTGTCCCATCTGATGGGTGTCTTGCGTGCCGGCGCGCTGGATGTCGATGTCACCTTTGGCGACACGGTCGACTTCCGCCAGGGCGACAACCGCAAGACCCTCGCCACACATGTCGAGAGCCGCCTGCGCGACATGCTGCTCGCCCATCTGCGCGGCCGCCACAAAAGCTAAGCTGCGGTATTCCGGTAGTTGTACTCTGAACTTAGTTAGGTCATTTTACTGGCCGCAAAAGTTGCAGGGGAGGGGAAGGCCGAATGCTTCGAATGCTGTTCAGGCTATTGATGGGACGGCATAGGCGACGGTCCAGAAGCTTAACCCGACCGCCTGTCGTCGTGGTCCACCTGCCGCCCGAGCCAACGGATGACCGCATTCTCAGAGGTCAATGCTGGGTCGTCGATGGGGACACAATTGTCATAGAAGGTACGCATATCCGCATTGCCGGAATAGACGCGCCAGAATTGGATCATCCCTGGGGCAAAAAGTCGAAGTGGGCTTTGGTGCAGATGTGCAAGGGGCAAACTATTACCGCCAGACTGCGCCCTGACCTCTCATATGATCGAGTGGTAGCAGAATGCTTCCTACCGGACGGTCGGGATCTTGCCGCCGAACTTGTGCGTGCTGGAATGGCCCTCGACTGGCCAAAGTTTTCAGGAGGCAAGTATCGCCATCTTGAGACGCCCGATGCCAGAAAGAGGATGTGGCGCGCCGCCGCCCGCCAACGCGGAAAGCTTCGACCGCAATCTGAGATCTGAGGCTATTGGGTTTGTAGTCCATTGCGATTTTTTAGGTTTAACCGCGCGCCGAAAACCACTAAATAGCCGGCATGACCCAGGACATCCTCGACTTGCCAACCGAACAGGCGCCGGGCGCCAACACGCGCAAGGTCTTCATCAAGACCTATGGCTGCCAGATGAACGTCTATGACAGCGGCCGCATGGCCGATGCCCTGGCGGCGGATGGTTACGCCCCGACAGACGTCATGGAAGAGGCCGATCTCGTCGTCCTCAACACCTGTCACATCCGCGAAAAGGCTGCCGAGAAGGTTTACTCCGCGCTCGGTCGCCTGCGTGAGCACAAGAAGGCCCGCGCCGCAGAAGGCAAGGAGTTCATGATCGGTGTGGCCGGTTGCGTGGCCCAGGCCGAAGGCGAGGAAATCTCCCGCCGCGAGCCCGCTGTCGATGTCGTCCTCGGTCCCCAGACCTATCACCGTCTGCCGAAGGCGCTCCAGAAAGCCCGCGCCGGCGAGCGTGTGGTCGATACCGAATATGCGCTGGAAGACAAGTTCGAGCATCTGCCCGATCCGACCAAGGTTATCGGCAAGCCGCGCTCCGTCACCGCCTTCCTCACCGTCCAGGAAGGCTGCGACAAGTTCTGCACCTTCTGCGTGGTGCCCTATACCCGTGGTTCGGAAGTCTCCCGCCCGCTCTCCCAGCTTCTGACGGAAGCCCGTCGCCTGGTCGACAGCGGCGTGCGTGAACTGACCCTGCTCGGTCAGAACGTCAATGCCTGGCACGGCGAGGATGAGAAGGGCAGGGCGATCGGCCTCGGCGACCTTCTCTACAAGCTCGCCGAAATCCCCGGCCTTGCCCGCCTGCGCTACACCACCAGCCACCCGCGCGACATGGACGACCGCCTGATCGAGGCGCATCGCGATTTGAGGATGCTGATGCCCTATCTGCATCTGCCGGTGCAGTCAGGCTCCGACCGAATCCTGAAGGCGATGAACCGCCGCCACAAGGCCTCCGAATACATCGCCCTGATCGAGCGCATCCGCTCGGTCCGTCCCGACATCGCGCTGTCGGGCGATTTCATTGTCGGCTTCCCCGGCGAGACGGACCAGGATTTCGAAGACACGATGAATCTTGTGCGCGAAGTGAACTATGCCCAGGCTTATTCGTTTAAGTATTCGACCCGACCCGGAACCCCTGGCGCCGATCTGCCCGATCAGGTGGCCGAAGACGTGAAGACCGAACGCCTGGCGCGACTGCAGGAATTGCTGCTGAAGCAACAGCAGGCCTTCATGGAATCCCTGGTCGGACAGCAGATGGATGTGCTCCTTGAGAAGCCCGGCCGCATGCCCGGACAGCTGATTGGACGCTCCCCTTGGCTGCAGTCTGTGAATCTTGATGCAAAGTCATCGCAAATCGGTGACATTATACAGGTACGAATCACCGCAGCCGGCCCAAACAGCTTGTTTGCCGAGGTGGCAGAGGGTTAGAGTGAGGGCCTGAACCTGATCCAACAGGAGCCTGATCGCTTGAACGCCACAGAAGTGATTTCCTCACCTTCGCGCAACATCAAAACCGCTGCGACCGACGCCAATCACTTCATCTTGACGTTCGAGAACAACAGGCTGGCCAGCGAGCTCTTCGGTCAGTTCGACCAGCATCTGAAGCTGCTCGAACAGCGTCTGCATATCGAGGCTCATGCCCGCGGCAATTCCGTGGCCATCACCGGCGAACTTCTGGCGACCAACCAGGCCCGCCGCGCGCTCGATTTCCTCTATGCCCGCCTGCAGAGCGGCGGTTCGGTCGAAGCCTCCGATGTCGAAGGTGCGATCCGCATGGCGGTCGCAGCCGATGATCAGCTGACCCTGCCGACGCTGGAGCGCAAGGCCCGGCTGTCGATGGCGCAGATCTCTACCCGCAAGAAGACCATTGCCGCCCGCACGCCGACCCAGGACGCCTATATGCGGGCGCTGGAGCGTGCCGAGCTCGTCTTCGGCGTCGGCCCCGCCGGCACCGGGAAGACCTATCTCGCGGTTGCCCATGCAGCCCAGCTGCTCGAGCGCGGCGTCGTCGACAAGATCATCCTGTCGCGCCCCGCTGTCGAAGCGGGCGAGCGCCTCGGCTTCCTGCCTGGCGACATGAAGGACAAGGTCGATCCCTATCTGCGCCCGCTTTATGATGCGCTCTACGACATGATCCCGGGCGACAAGGTCGAACGCGCGATCACCGCCGGCGTCATCGAGATCGCGCCGCTCGCCTTCATGCGCGGCCGCACGCTCGCCAATGCCGCGATCATTCTCGATGAGGCGCAGAACACCACGTCGATGCAGATGAAGATGTTCCTGACCCGCCTTGGCGAGAACGGCCGCATGATCATCACCGGCGACCCGAGCCAGGTCGACCTGCCACGTGGCGTGACCTCCGGCCTCGTCGAGGCCCTGCAGGTGCTCAAAGGCGTCGAAGGCGTGTCGGTCGTCCGCTTCAAGGACACCGATGTCGTCCGTCACCCGCTGGTCGGCCGCATCGTTCAGGCCTATGACGCCAAGTACAAGGTACAGGATGAAAGCGAGCAGGCCGATCACTGACGGCCCGTTCAGACCCGACATGACGCACTTGGACATACAGATCGCCGTCGAGGCAGACGGTTGGGCAGACGAGGACGCGTTGGAGGCATTGGCCTCCCGCGTGCTCGGCGCGGCAGAGACCTTTTTGCAGACACAAGAAGGTCAGCTCTTCCCGGCCCAGCCGACTGAACTCTCCCTCGTCTTCGCCGACGATGAAACCATCCGCGAAATCAATTCGGAATGGCGCGGCAAGGACAAGCCGACCAACGTCCTGTCTTTCCCCGCCTTTCCGCTCACGCCCGGCAAGATGCCTGGCCCTATGCTCGGCGATATCGTCATCGCGAGGGAGACGGTGGAGCGGGAAGCCGTCGAACTCGACAAGAGTTTCGACGATCATCTGACACACCTGATGGTGCACGGATTTCTCCATCTTTTCGGCTATGACCACATCGAAAACGATGACGCCGAGGAAATGGAAGCGCTGGAGACTCGCATTCTGGCGGAACTTGGCCTATCTGACCCCTATGCGGGGCAGGACCCCATCTGATAGTTTGGACCAATGAGCGACTTTGTAACAAGAACGGCCCCCGAGGCCAGTGACGGACCGGAAGGCCCGTCGTCCGACGAGGGCAGTAGTCCTTCGCGAGCGGAAAGCTCGAACCGAAACTCAACCTCTTTCTGGGCACGCCTCGCCCGTATCCTGAAGCCGTCGTCCTCGACGAGCCTGCGCGAGGATCTGACTGACGCGCTGAAGGCGGATGCCAGCCTTGGCGAAGCCTTCACGCCCGAAGAGCGGGCGATGCTGCACAACATCCTCCGCTTCCGCGAAGTCCGCGTCGAAGACATCATGGTGCCGCGCGTCGATATCGAGGCGGTCGATCAGAGCGTCACGATCGGCGAGCTGATGACCATCTTCGAGGTTTCCGGTCGTTCGCGCATGCCAGTTTATGCCGAAACGCTGGATGATCCGCGCGGCATGGTCCACATCCGCGACCTTCTCTCCTACGTGACCAAGCAGGCCCGCAGCCGCCGCCGTGCGCCGGCCCGCGCCGCCGCAAACGGTGCCGAAAAGGTTGAGAAGACAGAGAAGGCTGCCAAGCCGAAGATCGACTTCGATCTCTCTCGCATCGATTTGTCCAAGACCGTTGCCGATGCCGGCATCATCCGCTCCATCCTCTTCGTGCCACCCTCCATGCTTGCCTCAGACCTGATGAGCCGCATGCAGGCCGCCCGCACCCAGATGGCGCTCGTCATCGACGAATATGGCGGCACCGACGGGCTGGTCAGCCATGAAGACATCGTCGAAATGGTCATCGGTGATATCGATGATGAACATGACGACGAGGAAGTCATGTTCAGCCGGGTGTCAGACGATGTTCTGGTGGCCGATGCCCGCGTCGAACTCGAAGAGATCGCGGAAGCGATCGGTCCCGATTTCGACATCAAGGATCGTCTGGAAGACGTCGATACGCTGGGCGGTCTGATCTTCTCCGCACTTGGCCGCATTCCGGCCCGTGGCGAAGTCGTCCAGGCGCTGCCAGGCTTCGAATTCCACATTCTCGACGCCGACCCGCGCCGCATCAAGCGCGTGCGCGTCACGCGCAAGCGCGCGGCCGTCCGCCGCCGCTCCGCCAAGGGCGAGCCGGAAAGCCGTGTTGATGAGCACGAGACCGAGAAGGTCTCCACAGCGACCAAGGCCCCGGCGCCGGTGGCAACGGAGGCCAAGCCTCGTGCCGCCAGGGCGGAGCCGAAGCCCCGCCGCAGCAAGCCGGCTGCGACCAACGGCGTCAAGGTGCCGACGGCCAGCAATGAGGCGGAACCCGCAGCCGCGATCGCCCCTGTCGCCGTCGGTGATGCCGGCAACTCTGTTTCCGGCGCCTGACCGCCGCCAGTGGTGAAGTCCGCGACATCCGCCCGGAAGTTTGAAACACTGCCGGGCGGTTGATTCGCGGTAGCGGAGGGGTGTGCATGGAACGACTGGCCGGCAGGATCTTGCTGCTCGGAGGATGGCGTCGATCGGGCTTGGCAGTCCTTGCGGGCGCCATCGGCGCGCTCGCCATGCCGCCTTTCGGCGTCTTCGCCGCCATGTTCGTCTCCTTCACCCTCCTGGTCTGGCTCCTCGACGGGCTTACCGGCGATCCCGAGCGCTCGGGCACGCTCAATCTGCGCGCCGCCTTCCTGACCGGCTGGCTCTTCGGCCTCGGTTACTTCGTCGCCGGCCTCTGGTGGCTCGGCAATGCGCTGCTGGTCGATGCCAGCGGCTTTGCCTGGGCGATCCCGCTTGCGGTGCTCGGCCTGCCGGCCCTTTTGGCGATCTTCTATGGGGTCGCCGCCATGCTTGCCCGCCTCGTCTGGTCCGATGGCATGGGCCGCATCGCAGCACTCGCGCTCGGCTTCGGCCTCACTGAGTGGCTGCGCGCAACGATCGCCACCGGCTTTCCCTGGAATGCCATCGGGTATGCCGCCATGCCCGTGCCGCTGATGATGCAGTCGAGTTATGTGCTCGGCCTTTTTGGTGTGACCGCGCTGTCCGTCTTCGTTTTTGCCGCTCCGGCCCTGCTCGGCACCCGCCGGGGCGCCGTGCCCGGGCTCACGCTCGCGGTGCTCTTGTCCGCAGCGCATTTCGGCTATGGCGCCTGGCGCCTCCATCTCGCTCCGCCGGAGATCGGCGAGGAGCGGCAGGTCAGCATCCGCCTCGTCCAGCCGAACATCGACCAGGCCCAGAAGATGGAAAACGCCGATCGCGTCGGTGTTTTCGAAAAACACCTGGCCCTCACTTCGGCCGCGCCCGCCGCCGGCCACCAGAGGCCGGACGTCATCGTCTGGCCGGAAACCTCCGTTCCCTTCATCCTGACGGAAAATCCGGACGCGCTGGTTCGCATCGGTGATGTTCTGCAGGATGGTCAGGTGCTGATCACCGGTGCCGTCAGGGCGGAGGAGCGCGGCGCGGGCCTGCCGCCGCGCTACTACAATTCGATCTACCTGATCGACGACAAGGGGCAGATCCTGGCGGCCAGCGACAAGGTGCATCTGACACCTTTCGGCGAGTATCTGCCGTTCGAGGATCTCCTGCGCCGCTTCGGCATCGAGGAACTGATCAGCCTGCCGGGTGGCTTCTCTCCGGCCGCCAGTCGCTCACCTCTCACGCTTCCCTCGGGTCTCTCCTTCTATCCGTTGATCTGCTACGAGGCGATCTTTCCGGGTGAACTGGCGCCGGATCTGGCGGGCGCCAATGCAATCATTAATATCACAAATGACGCCTGGTTCGGCGCAACACCCGGCCCCTACCAGCACTTCCTTCAGTCCCGTTTGCGTGCAGTGGAGCGTGGCGTTCCCCTCATTCGGGACGCCAACAATGGTATATCTGCTGTGACGGATAGCTATGGTCAGGTCGTTGATGGTCTGGCACTGAACATATCGGGCGCTATCGATGCAACCATAGGCATGCCAACTGTGCCGAAACGAAACAGTTTCGACCACAACCTAAACTTTTGGTTGGTCCTGGGAGTCCTTGGTTTCGTCGCAAGCATTTCTCGTTTGGGTTTTATTAGACGGATGAATTGACCAAAAACCCCTAAAATTGCATAGTGGCTCCGACCGTGAGTCTGCAAGTATGCTAAAAGATCATCGACGACGAGTACAACGTATCGTAATGGTTGGGCGGGCATGGGGTTATGGTCAAAACGCCAACACATTTGTCAGGACGACATTAATGATCGAGAACAAGAAGAAGCCGAACCCGATTGACATCCATGTCGGTAGTCGGATTCGCCTTCGTCGAACGATGCTTGGCATGAGCCAAGAGAAGCTTGGTGAAAGCCTAGGTATCACATTTCAGCAAATTCAGAAGTATGAAAAGGGCACCAACCGCGTCGGTGCAAGCCGGCTTCAGAATATCTCCAATATTCTGACGGTTCCCGTTTCTTTCTTCTTCGAAGATGCGCCGGGCGAGCAGTCGTCGGGATCGGCGGGCATGGCCGAAGCGTCCAGCTCCAACTATGTCGTGGACTTCCTGTCCTCGTCGGAGGGGCTGCAGCTCAATCGTGCATTCGTCAAAATTGCCGATCCGAAGGTTCGCCGCAAGATCGTCGATCTGGTCAAGGCTCTGGGCGCGGAAGCGGACGCCGAGTGATCGGCACCCTGGTCTGACAAAAAAAAGCGGTCCCCCCGGGCCGCTTTTTTTTGTCCTGTAGGGAAAAAGTTTACTCACATAAAGATATATTTATGTGGTTGTGTTCTTGTCATTGAAACTTGAACTGGGTAACGATGCCGCCATCCATACTTTGAGGGGAATCCCGATGCGCGCCAACTATCTCTTCACCAGTGAATCCGTATCTGAAGGTCATCCGGACAAGGTCTGTGACCGCATCTCCGACGAAATCGTCGATCTCGTATACCGGGAAGCGGCCAAGACCGGGGTGGATCCCTGGACCGTGCGCATCGCCTGCGAGACCCTTGCCACCACCAACCGCGTCGTCATCGCCGGTGAAGTCCGCCTGCCGCCGAGCTTGATGAAGACCGACAAGAACGGCAACGAGGTCATCAACCCGGCCAAGTTCAAGTCCGCCGCCCGCAAGGCGATCCGCGACATCGGCTACGAGCAGGACGGCTTCCACTGGAAGACCGCCAAGATCGACGTCCTCCTGCATTCCCAGTCCGCCCACATCGCCCAGGGCGTCGACAAGGCTGCCGACTCGTCCAACAGCGAAGGCGCCGGCGACCAGGGCATCATGTTCGGTTACGCCTGCAAGGAAACGCCGGACCTGATGCCGGCCCCGATCTACTACTCCCACAAGATCCTGCAGCTCCTCTCCGCCGCCCGCAAGAAGGGCGAGGGAGATGTCGGCAAGCTCGGCCCCGATGCCAAGAGCCAGGTCACCGTCCGCTACGTCGACGGCAAGCCTGCCGAAGTGGCCTCGATCGTCCTCTCCACCCAGCATCTCGACGAGAACTGGGATTCGAAGAAGGTCCGCCAGGTCGTCGAGCCCTTCATCAAGGAAGCCCTTGGCGAGTTGAAGATCGCCGCCGATTGCGCCTGGTACATCAACCCGACCGGCAAGTTCGTCATCGGCGGCCCGGATGGTGACGCAGGTCTCACCGGCCGCAAGATCATCGTCGACACCTATGGCGGTGCAGCCCCCCACGGTGGCGGCGCTTTCTCCGGCAAGGACACGACCAAGGTCGACCGTTCGGCCGCCTACGCTGCCCGTTACCTCGCCAAGAACGTCGTGGCCGCCGGTCTCGCCGATCGCTGCACCATTCAGATCTCCTATGCCATCGGCATTGCCCAGCCGCTGTCGATCTATGTCGACCTGCACGGCACCGGCAAGGTCACCGAGGACGAGGTCGAGGCCGCGATCCGCAAGGTCATGGACTTGTCCCCATCGGGCATCCGCCGCCATCTTGACCTGAACAAGCCGATCTATGCTAAGACGTCCGCCTACGGCCATTTCGGCCGCAAGGCTGGCCGCGACGGTTCCTTCTCCTGGGAGAAGCTCGATCTGGTCAAGCCGCTCAAGGACGCTCTCAAGGCTTGAAGGTGAAATGACGGACGCGGAACGTAAGACGAGGTCGACCGAAGCCTTTTTCGGTCGACGCAAGGGCAAGCCGTTGCGCGAGCAGCAGGTCGGGCGCATGGAAACCATCCTGCCCGAGCTCAAGGTCGATCTCGCATCGCCCGTCCCGGCAGACCTGAAATCGCTGTTCCCCGTGCCCGTCGACAAGATCCGGCTCGAAATCGGCTTCGGTGGTGGTGAACATCTCGTCCACCGCGCCCGCACCAATCCCTCGACCGGCTTCATCGGCGTCGAACCCTTCGTCAATTCCATGGCGAAGCTCCTGGCCGTGGTGGAGGCCGAGGGCTTGAAGAACATTCGCGTCTATGACGATGATGCCGTGCAGCTTCTGGATTGGCTGCCGGAAGGCCAGATCGACCAGATCGACCTTCTCTACGCCGATCCCTGGCCGAAGAAGCGCCACTGGAAGCGCCGTTTTGTCTCGCAGGTCAATCTCGAGCGTTTCCACAAGGTCTTGAAGCCTGAAGGCATCTTCTGCTTCGCCTCCGACATCGACACCTATGTCAACTGGACGCTGCAGCATTGCCGCGCTCACGGCGGCTTCGAATGGACGGCGCGCAATGCCAGTGACTGGCTCACGCCGTATGACGGCTGGCCGGGCACCCGCTACGAGGCCAAGGCCCGCCGCGAAGGCCGATCCTCGGCCTACCTCACCTTCATCCGCCGCTGAGCAAGCGTCAGCCCGCGCTGACGCTCTTCCATTCCATTGTCTCGTTCAGTGCAGAGAAACGGTCTTCAGATCGTCTTCGGCTGCCTTGAAGAAGGTGCTCGAGCGATTGTCGGTCAAAAGGATCGGCGTGCCGTCTGCGGCAAACAGCGCCCAGAGATCCAGCGTCGGATCGATTTCCGGCGCTTCCGGAAAACAGCGCGACACTTCGTCGGACTTCATCTTGCGAATATAACCCACTTCGCCGGCTCCGAGATGAGCCAGTTCGGATTGCGTCAGGCGGGCCGAAGCTTCTTTTAGTAACATTCCGAGCCTCCACATTGGGGGAGAGGCGGCAAAGCATGCCGCAACCGTCATTGTGCGGCGGAGATGTTAATTTTCCTTACCAGATGCATCGGTGCCATGCGGATGATTTCGATTGAAAGCAATCCGTTGCGCAAGCTGGCCCCGGTCACTTCCATACCCTCCTCCAGCGCGAAAACCCTTTGGAATTGGCGGGCTGCGATGCCGCGGAAGAGGAAATCCTGCTCCTCCCGCTCGGCCTGTCTGCCGGTGATCGAAAGCTGCCCGCCCTCGATCGTCACATCCAGTTCCTCTTCGGCGAAGCCTGCCACCGCAAGGGTGATTCGCAGCCGATCCTGCCCCTTGTCAGCCGGCAGTCGCTCGATGTCATAGGGCGGATAGCCGTCGCTTCCGCGCGGCCGCCGCAGCGGAACGCCCTCGGCAAGACTGAACGTGATGATCAACCCCTCGGCGGGAAGGCGGTTTCGGCTCATGCGATTCCCTGTTTGCGTCACCAGTCGACGCCGGTCCTGTATCCACCCAAATATGGGGACTGACGCGCGGCACGACAAGCGGTCGACTGCTTGACAAACGCCATCCGCAGCGCCAAGCCTCGCGCTTTCGATATCAGGACGCCCCATGACAGACCCCCGCAAGATCATCATTGATACGGATCCCGGCCAGGACGATGCCGCGGCCCTCATGCTCGCCTTCGCAAGCCCGGACGAACTGAACCTTCTCGGCATCACCACGGTCGCCGGCAATGTGCCGCTCTCCTATACCAGCCGCAACGCCCGCATCGTCTGCGAACTCTGCGGCCAGCAGGCCCGCGCGGTCTATGAAGGCGCGGATCGCCCGATGGTGCGCGATCTCGTCACCGCCGAGCATGTGCATGGCAAGACTGGCCTCGATGGCGCAGTCCTTCCCGAGCCGACCATGAAGGTCCAGCCTCAGCACGCCGTCGATTTCATCATCGACACCATCCGCCGCGAGCCGGAAGGCACAGTCACGCTCTGCACGCTCGGCCCGCTCACCAATATCGGCCTCGCCCTCCAGAAGGCGCCGGATATCGCACCCCGCGTCCGCGAACTGGTGATGATGGGCGGCGGCTTTTTCGAGGGTGGCAACATCACGCCCGCAGCCGAATTCAACATCTACGTCGATCCCCATGCGGCCGCCGCCGTCGTCGGTTCCGGCATCCCGGTCACCATGATGCCGCTCGATGTCACCCATCAGCTGATGACCACCAAGGCCCGCGTCGCCCGCATCGCCGAAATCGGCACCAAGCCGGCCGCAACCATGGTCGAGTGGCTGCAATTCTTCGAGCGCTTCGACGAGGAAAAATACGGCTCCGACGGCGGCCCGCTGCATGATCCGACTGTCATCGCTTACCTTCTGAAGCCCGAACTCTTCGGTGGCCGCCACTGCAATGTCGAGATCGAGCTGCAGTCCGAACTCACGGTCGGCATGACCGTCGTCGACTGGTGGCGTGTCTCCGGCCGCAAGCCGAATGTCCAGGTCATGCGCAACGTCGATGCCGATGGCTTCTTCGACCTGCTCATCGAGCGCTTCGCCCGCCTCTGACACCGCAGGCTGGACTTTGAGCGTGATCTCCACCTGAAAGAAGGGCCGCCGGTTTTCCGGCGGCCCTTCTTTGTTAGAGCCGAAACGTCGGTTCGGCTCAGAACTCTTCCCAGTTGTCGCCGCCGGCTGCGGGTGCCCGTCCGGAGGCTGCGGCGACCTTCCGGGGTGCCGGATGGTAAGCGGGTGCCCTTGGCGTAGAAGAGGTTGGCGCCGCGCCTGTGGGCTGGCGCATGGCCTGCGCGGTCGTCCGCAACATTGCCGTAGACTGTCCGCCGCCGCTTACCTGAAACCGCGCCACGAGGTTCTTCAGCGTATCGGACTCGTTGCGCAGCGCCATGCTGGCGGCCGTGGTTTCCTCCACCATCGCTGCATTCTGCTGCGTCACCTGGTCCATCTGGTGCATGGCGGAATTGACTTCCTTCAGTCCGGATGCCTGCTCGCTCGCCGAGGCCGAGATCTGTCGGATGAGGCCGTTGATCTGCAAAACCTGTTCGGAGATCTTGTGCAGCGTCTCGCCGGCCTGGCCGACGAGCTGCACGCCATCCTTCACCTGCGCACCCGATGCATTGATCAGCGATTTGATTTCCTTTGCCGCATTGGCAGACCGCTGCGCCAGTTCGCGCACTTCCTGGGCAACGACGGCAAAGCCCTTGCCGGCTTCGCCCGCACGAGCCGCTTCAACACCCGCGTTGAGTGCCAGCAGGTTGGTCTGGAACGCGATCTCGTCAATGACGCCGATGATCCGCGAGATCTCCTGCGAGGACTGTTCGATGCCCTGCATCGAGGCAACCGCTTTCTGCACAACCTCGCCCGATTTTTCCGCATCTTTCACCGCGATGCTCACGGTATTGGCGGCGATCCCGGCATTGTCGGCGCTCGAATTGACCTGTTCGGTCAGCTCGTTCAGCGCCGCCGCCGTCTCTTCGAGGCTCGCAGCCTGCTGCTCGGTGCGCTTGGCAAGGTCTGCAGCACTTTCCGAGATTTCACCCGTACCGGCGCTGATATTGACCACGCCTGTGTTCACCGAGGCAATTGCCTGTTCGAGGGTTGCCAGGGCTTCGTTGAAGTCCCGCTTCAGGGCGCCATATTCGCCAGGGAAATCCTCGGCGATCCGGAAGGTGAGGTTGCCGCGCGAAAGTTCGGACAATCCGTTGCCGAGGGCTGCGACCACGTGCTGCTGTGTCGCGGAGGAGGCGCTGCGCTCCTGTTCATTGCGACGCCGCTCGCCTTCGGCTTCCTGGCGCTGTGCATCGGCTTCGGCGGCGAGAACGCGGCTTTCGGCCAGGCGATGGCGGAAGCCGTCCAGAGCCTTGGCGACCATGCCGATTTCGTCGTCACGATCCTGGTTCGGCACGGTGTCGTCATATTTGCCGGTGCTCAGCACGGTCACACTGCCGACCAACCCGGCAAGCGGCTTCCGCACGAAGCTGCCGACGGCCAGGTAAAGAGCCGCCATCACGGCGACAAGCACGATCACGCCGCCGATGATCATCATATAGGTCTGGGCTTCGACCGGAGCGCTGATCGCCGCATGCGGAACGTCCACTAGGATAACCCAGTTGGCATTCACGTCGGGCAGCTGGAAGGGATAGACCACCCGGTCGAACCGCTTGTCTGCTTCGCCGAGATCCTTGATCACGCCGCCGCTCAGCGAAGCCAGGGCAGATTTTATGAGATCCGCCCCGGTTTCCTCATAGGGCTTCATCTGAAGGTCCGGTGTCGGCCCCACGATCCATTTTCCGCTTTGCGAAAGCAGGGTCACGCGGCCCGTCTCGAAGGGATGCAGCTTGTTCAGCTTGTCGGTCATCGCCTTCAGCGAAATGTCGACGCCGCTCACGCCGATCAGCTTGCCGCCGGCAATCACCGGATAGGCAATCGACGTCATTGCGGTGTGCTCGCCCGTGGTCTGTTCGGCATAAGGCTGGGTAATCGCGCCCTTCCGGCTCTTCGCGGCAAGTCCATACCACTCGGCCTCGAAATTGGAATTGAAGGTCGAGAAGGTGAAGCCTCCGTCCTTGCTCTTCGTCCAATAGGGGTTGAAGGCGCCGTCCTTGGCCGATCCCGTCTCCGTCTTCCCGGCCATGCTGGGGGACTGGCCGTCAAAGGCGTTGGGTTCCTCGCCAAACCAGCTGCCAAAGGCAAAGGCGTTCTGCTCGAGATTGGCTTTCAGCACGTCGACGACGGATTTGCGATCGAGGTATTTACCCTCCTGCGCGCGCCCGATGACGCCGGCCATCGATCGGGCCGCACCGGCCAATTCTCCGACCGAGCCTGCGACATCCGTCGCAATGGCCTTCGCTTCGGCATTGGCCTGATCCATCGTCAGGGTCTGGACCCGCTCGCGTGTCTGAAGGATAAGAAAGAGGTTCGATACGAATAGAACGACGGCAATGGCGGCGCCGGTCACGACGATCAGTTTCGCTGCCAATGACTTCATCTTGAAAATGGACATTGCTTCCTCATGCTCACATGAAAAACGATGACATTGGAGACACGTGATGCGTTCGCAATGCTGGAACATGCTCCATCATGGAAGCACGGGGGCAGGGAGCCGTCCGGAAAGGTCGGGCGGCCTTGCACCGGAAGATGAAGGTTCATTCGTAAAAAATGCTTGAAGGCAAACGCCCTCAAACCGCCTCAGGCGATTGATTTTTTGCTAATATATCAAGAGTTTGATCAGGAAGACGTTTTATAGCCTGCCCGCGACATCGCCCGCCACGGGGATCGAGGGCTGCGCGCCAGCCTTGAGGCAGGCCAGAGACCCCGCGACTGCCGCGCGTCGAAGCGCCGCGTCGAAGCCGAGACCCGCATCCAGGCTTGCGGCAAAATAGCCGCAGAACGTGTCCCCGGCGCCGACGGTGTCGACCGGCTCGATCTTCAGCCCTTGTGCCTTGTGCAGCACGCCGCCTTCGGCGGCGATCACGCCGGCAGCGCCGAGCGTGATGATCAGCACCTGGCCCGTCTCGCGATGCATGGAAAGGGCGGTCTCTTCCCGTTCGGCGGCCGTCAATCCCTGGCGTCCGGCGAGGAGCTCGAATTCGGTTTCGTTGGCAATCACCACATCCGCGAGTTTTGCCAGGGTCGCGGCTTCCGCCGTCAGCGGTGCCAGATTGAGGATCGTCCGCACGCCGGCGCCCTTGGCTGCCTTGAGCGCCGCTTCCACGGCCTTGGCCGGCACCTCCAGCTGCAGCATCAGTGTATCGCCGGCCTTCAGTGCCGAAACGGCCGCTTCCGCCTGCCCGGCGTCGACCGTGCCGTTTGCCCCGGCAACCACGGCAATCATGTTCTCGCCGTCGCCGCCGACCAGGATGAGAGCCGTACCCGTCGGCCCGTCGACCGTCTTCACGCCGGAGAGATCGGTTCCCGCCGCGTCCAGCAATGCGACCGCAGGCGCCGCGAATTCGTCGCGACCCACGGCGCTCACCATCCGCACGTCGGCCCCCGCCCGCCGTGCGGCCAGTGCCTGATTGGCGCCCTTGCCGCCGGCCGCCGTGGCAAAGCTCGTGCCGGCCACCGTCTCGCCGGGAACCGGCAGGCGTGGCGTGGTGGCGACGAGATCCATATTGATGGAGCCGAATACGGTGATCATGAGCGCGGGCCTCCCTGAAGCAATTCCCAGCAAAAGTCGGAACCGGTTTTGCGTCCGCAATTGCGAGAAAACAAGACATCAGACCATGGAAGGCGCCACGGAGGTCGCCGGACATGGTCTGGGGGTATTGCGCTCTTGTGGACCAGCCCGTCAGTCTTCGTCAACAACCCTGAGCTTGAGCAGCCCCGTGCGGCTTTCCACGGCCCGGGACGCGCCGTCTCCGGCATCGGCGGCACCGCCGGGCACCTCGAACTCCATCGCCTCGATCTTGGCGCCGCGCTTGGCCAGCTTGTCCGAGGAGGTGATGATCTGTTCAACATCCTTCTGCGCGGCCAGAAAATGGCTCTGCAACTTGCGTGTCCGGTCGTCCAGGCGGCTGAGGTCCTCCATCAGCCGGATCACTTCGCCCTGGATCAGATGCGCCTGCTCGCGCATGCGCTGATCCTTCAGTACGGCCTGGATGACCTGGATCGAGAGCATCAGCAGGGATGGCGAAACGATGACCACCCGCTGGCGATGCGCCTTCTGCACCACGCCTTCGAAATTCTCGTGGATCTCCGCAAAGATCGATTCCGACGGCACGAACAGGAATGCCATTTCCTGCGTCTCGCCCGGCAGAAGATATTTGTCGGCGATATCCTTGATATGCACCTCGATGTCGCGGCGGAACTGCTGGCTGGCGATCTTCTTGTGCTCCGGTGTTTCCCCGTCACGGATCGCATTCCACGCCTCCAGCGGAAACTTCGCATCGACCACCAGCGGCGGGGAATTGTTCGGCATCCGGATCGTGCAGTCGGGCCGCGATCCGTTCGACAGCGTCGTCTGGAATTCATAGGCACCCATCGGCAGCCCGTCGGCAACGATCGTCTCCATACGTGACTGGCCAAAGGCCCCGCGCGTCTGCTTGTTGGAGAGGATCGCCTGCAACCCGACGACATCCTTGGCCAGCGACTGGATGTTGTTCTGCGCCGCATCGATCACCGCCAGCCGCTCCTGCAGCGTGCGCAGGTTGTCGTGGGTCGATTTCGTCTGCTCGGTGATCGTCGTTCCCAGCCGGTGCGTCATGCCATCAAGCCGTTGGCTGATCGACTGGTTCAGTTCCGCCTGCCGGCTGCCGAAGACCTCGGCCATGGTCGCGAGCCGCCCCTGCATCTCGGCCTGCGCTTTCAGCAGTTCGGCGAGCCTTGCCTCGGCCGCCTCGTCGCGCCGCAGCGTATCCTCCATCATCTGAGCCCGGATGCGCGCGGCGCGCATCGAGCCCAGGAACAGGGCAAGAATGGGGAGGAGAACCAGTCCTGCGGCGAGCGCCAGCAGAATGCCGGGGCCGAGCGTGACGGAGCCGATGGTGATGGCGGGAATGTCTTGGATGTTCATCACAAGACTATACGCGATTCGCCCCGCCGAAACAGATCAAAGAGTGAACGTTTCCAGGCCCTGCTGTTTTGGCCTGGTGGACATGAGACTTTTTGTGCGGGCATAACTGATAAAAGACAAGGGCAGGGCCGATAAGTGGTCACCAACGCTATACCCTTCATAAATAGGGGGAAAGCTTCGCATTTTAGAAACCATAGATTTACCATTTCAGGGTCTGCTTATGAAACGGTTCGGCGATTTTGCCGCAGTCTTGCAATGGATAGTAGAATTACGATGGTGTCGCAGAGTGACAATGCCGATCTGAAAAACCGCCTTCGCTTTCTCGGGTTGGACGACAAGGGGCGAGAGACCCTTCGGCGCATGGGTCCCCTGATCCGGGCCAATATCGGCGCTGCGCTCGACATCTTCTACGACAAGATCCGCAAGGTCCCGGAAACTGCGGCGTTCTTCCGTGGCGAGGATCATATTCGCGGTGCCAAGGGCCGTCAGGAAGAACATTGGGGCATCGTCGGCACGGGCGACTACACCGAAAGCTATGTCGATGGCGTCACCAAGGTCGGCAAGGCCCATGCCCGCATCGGCCTCGAGCCTCGCTGGTATATCGGGGGCTACGCGCTGGTCCTCGAACAGTTGATCCATGCCGTGGCCCGCGATCGCTGGCCAAGCCGCTTTGGCCGCCAGAAGGCGCCGCAACTGGCCGACGAGATTTCGGTGGTGATGAAAGCGGCCATGCTCGACATGGATTATTCCATCACCGTCTATCTCGACATCCTCGCCGCCGAGCGCCAGAAGGCCGAGGACACCCGCCTGCGCGCCGAGGCAGAACAGGCGACTGCGCTGGCCGCATTGCGCACGGTCCTGACAAAACTCGCCGCCGGCGATCTCGAAGCGCGTCTGCCGGATGATCTGCCGGCCAATTTCGTCGAAATGGCACGGGACTACAACGCCTCGGTGGATGCCCTCCGCTCCACCATCGGCACGGTCCGCAGCTCCGCCGACGAGATCTTCAAGTCGACGTCGGCCATCGCGGAGGCGACTGACGATCTCGCCCAGCGCACCGAACAGCAGGCAGCCGGCCTCGAGGAAAGCACGGCCGCCCTGCATGAACTCACCCAGAACGTTACCCTCACCGCTGATGGCGCCCAGAAAGCCGCCCAGGTCGTCGGCGTGGCGCTCGACGAGGCGCGTGTGTCCGAAGCGGTCGTCTCCCGCGCTGTCGATGCCATGGGCGCCATCGAGAAATCCTCCGATGCCATCTCCAAGATCATCGGCGTCATCGATGAAATTGCCTTCCAGACCAACCTGCTCGCGCTCAATGCCGGCGTCGAGGCCGCGCGTGCCGGCGAGGCCGGACGTGGTTTCGCGGTCGTCGCGCAGGAAGTCCGAGAACTTGCCCAGCGCTGCGCCAATGCGGCGCGCGAGATCAAGAGCCTGATCTCCCAAAGCTCCACCCAGGTCAATTCCGGCGTCGGCCTCGTCAACAATGCCGGCGACGCCCTGAAACAGATCATCGTCCGCATCGGCGAAATCAACGAGATCGTCGGCACCATCGCGGCCGCCGCCGCCGACCAGTCCGGCGGCCTGCGCGAGGTCAACACCTCGATCGCCTCCATGGACCAGATCACCCAGCGCAACGCCGCCATGGTCGAGGAAACCTCCGCCCAGACCGCAACGCTCGGCGAAGAGGCCGAACGTCTGCTGGCAGCCCTTCAGGGTTTCCGCATCCATGATGGTCACGCCCAGCCCCGGCAGCGCTCGACACCCGTCCGGCGCATGGCGGGATAGAAATGGCCCCCGGCTTGAAATGAAGGGTTAAGGTTCGGTGGTGTTTAGCTTCTGTTTAGAAAACCGTGACAGGTCTGCTTGACGACTGTCAATCACATAACCTCGCGTTGGAACCATGCATCAGAAATCGAACACCGATCTGTCCGAACGCCTCGACTTCCTGGAAATCGACCAGAAGACGCGCGACACCCTGGGAGAGCTCCGTCCGACGATCGGTGATGTCATGGGACCGGCGCTGGACAAGTTCTACGCCAAGGTCGCCAAGACCGCCAAGACGGCAGGTTTCTTCCGCGACGGCGCCCATATGAGCGGTGCCAAGAACGCGCAGATCGGCCATTGGGACAAGGTCGCCAAGGGCAGCTTCGACGAGGATTACGTGCGCGGCGTCACCGCCGTCGGCAAGGCCCATGCCCGCATCGGGCTTGAGCCGCGCTGGTATATCGGCGGCTATTCCATGCTGGTCGGTGAACTGCTCTCCGGCATTCTGGTCAAGCATTGGCCCTTCCCCTTCGGCAAACGCCATGCCGAAACCCTGGCGAATAAGATGAGGGCCGTGGTCAAGGCCGCCATGCTCGACATGGATTATGCCATCTCGGTCTATCTCGACGAGCTGGAAACCAAGCGCAAGGCGCTCGAAGAAGAACGGGCCCGCTTCGAGGCCGACCAGGCGATTGCCATGGAGCACCTGCGCCGTGGTCTGGAATCGCTCGCCCGCAGCGATTTCGAAAGCCACATGACCACCGACCTGCCGCAAAACTTCAAGGAAATGGCCGGCTATTACAACGACACGGTCGACAAGCTGAACGTCTCCTTCGCCGCCATCCGCCGCGCATCGGAAGAAATCCTCGGCGGCACCGATGCCATTGCCCATGCGTCGAGCGAACTTGCGAGCCGCACCACCCGCCAGGCCGCCGGTGTCCAGCAGAGCTCGACCGCGCTCCAGCAGCTCTCCGTCAGCGTCAGCCAGACCGCGGCCAATGCCGAACGCGCCTCGGCGGCCGTGCGCGAGACGCAGCAACAGGCGCAGACCTCCGGCACGGTCGTGTCGCGTGCCGTCAACGCCATGGATGCGATCGAGAAATCGTCCACCGAGATCTCCAAGATCATCGGCGTCATCGACGAAATTGCCTTCCAGACGAACCTTCTCGCCCTGAACGCCGGCGTCGAAGCGGCCCGTGCTGGCGATGCCGGCAAGGGTTTTGCGGTTGTGGCGCAAGAGGTCCGCCAGCTCGCCCAGCGCTCGGCCGATGCCGCCAAGGAAATCAAGCAGCTGATTTCCCAGAGCTCAGGCCAGGTCAAGCAGGGCGTCGAACTCGTCACCGGCACCGGTGAGGTCCTGGGCGACATAATCGCTCGCATCGATGCCATCGACAGCTTCGTTTCGGATATCGCGACCGCCGCCAAGGACCAGGCGACCGGCCTCAACGAAGTCAACCAGGCGACCCGCAACATGGATCTCCTGACCCATGAAAACAGCGGCATGGTCGAGCAGACCTCGGAAGAAACCCGCCGCCTGCGCGCCGAAGTCGCCGGCCTCGTCGAACTGATGAGCCATATCCGCACCCGCACCGAGAACACCGGCCACGGCCAGCGCCGCACCGCCGCCTGATCGCAACATCGGATACGGGAGGAATTCGATGCTTTTTTCGATTTCCTCCCTTTCGAACTTGCGCTAAGGGAGGCTCATGACCATCAAGCCACTCATAATCCTGCCCGATCCGCTGCTGCGCCAGGTCTCCGAACCTGTGGAGCGCGTGGATTCCGAGCTGAACCAGCTTGTCGATGACATGCTCGAGACCATGTACGAGGCCCCCGGCATCGGACTCGCCGCGATCCAGGTCGGCGTGCCGCGCCGACTGCTCGTGATCGATCTCGCCAAGGAAGGCGAAGATCCCAAACCCCTCGTCTTCATCAATCCCAAGATCATCCGCTCCTCCGATGAGCGCTCGGTCTATGAGGAAGGCTGCCTGTCGATCCCGGATTATTACGCAGAAGTCGAACGCCCGGCGACGATCACCGTCACCTCGCTCGATCGCATCGGCAAGGAAGTCACGACCGAAGCCGACGGCCTGCTCGCCACCTGCCTGCAGCACGAGATCGACCATCTCGACGGCGTGCTGTTCATCGACCATATCTCCCGCCTGAAGCGCGAGATGGTCATCAAGCGCTTCACCAAGGCTGCCCGTCAGAAGATTTGATCGAGGCCGCGCAGCTTTGCGCGACCCTCCGCTCTTGAAGGCGAGACCCGACATGGCACTGCGCATCATTTTCATGGGGACGCCGGCCTTCTCCGTCGCCACCCTCAAGGCGCTTCACGCCGCCGGCCACCACATCGTCGCCGCCTATTCCCAGCCGCCCCGCCCGGGCGGCCGCCGTGGCCTGGACTTGCAGAAATCCCCGGTCCATCAGGCCGCCGAAGAGCTCGGAATCGAGGTCCGCCACCCGCTCAATTTCCGCGACCCCGCCGACCGCGAAGCCTTCGCCGCCCTGCAAGCCGATGTCGCCGTGGTCGTCGCCTATGGCCTGCTCTTGCCCCAGGCCATCCTCGATGGCACGCGCCTCGGCTGCTACAACGGCCACGCCTCGCTCCTGCCGCGCTGGCGCGGTGCCGCCCCCATCCAGCGGGCGATCATGGCCGGCGATGCCGAGACCGGCATGATGGTGATGAAAATGGACAAGGGCCTCGACACCGGCCCCGTGGCACTCACCCGCAAGATCGCGATTGCCCCCGATATGACCGCCGGCGAACTGCATGATGCTCTGAGCCTCGTGGGGGCCGAGGCCATGGTCGAGGCCATGGCGCTCCTGGAAAAAGGAGCGCTCGAAACCGTCGCGCAGCCGGAAGAGGGCGTGCTCTACGCCGCCAAGATCGACAAGGCCGAAACCCGCGTTGACTTTGCCCGTCCCGCCCGCGAGGTTCACGACCATATCCGGGGTCTCGCCCCCTTTCCCGGCGCCTGGACCGAAATCGAGGTCGGCGGCAAGCCCGAGCGCGTCAAGCTGCTCGCATCCCATCTGGCCGAAGCAGACGGCCAACGCGGCGCTCCGGGCACACTACTTGACGATCACCTGACCGTTGCCTGCGGCACCGGCGCCGTCAGCCTCGTGCGCCTGCAAAAGGCCGGCGGCAAGCCGCTCGATGCGCAGGATTTCCTGCGCGGCACGCCGCTTGCCAAGGGCACGGTGATCGCCTGATGCCCCGCTTTCGCATGATCGTCGAATATGACGGCACGGCCTATGTCGGCTGGCAGCGCCAGGACAATGGCCATGCCGTGCAGTCGGCCATCGAGAATGCCATTCTGGCGCTGTCGGGCGAAACCGTCGTCATCAGAGGCGCCGGCCGCACCGATTCCGGCGTACATGCCAAGGGCCAGGTCATCCATGCCGATCTCTCCCGCGCCTGGGTGCCCTACAAGCTGCGCAATGCCCTGAACGCCCATTTGGCCCAGGCCGGCGAACAGGTCTCGATCGTCGATGTCGCCGCCGCCCCGGATGATTTCGACGCGCGCTTCTCAGCCCTTCGCCGCCATTACCTCTACCGCATCATCACCCGCCCCGCGCGTCTTGCGCTGGAGGCGAACCGCGCCTGGTGGGTGCCGAAGCCGCTCGACCACGAGGCCATGCATGAGGCCGCCCAGCAGCTCGTCGGCCACCACGATTTCACCACCTTCCGCTCGGCCCATTGCCAGGCGGCAAGCCCGGTGCGCACGCTCGACCGGCTCGATGTCTCCAGGCATGGTGATCTGATCGAGATCCGCGCCAGCGCCCAGAGTTTTCTGCACAACCAGATCCGCTCCTTTGCCGGAACGCTGAAACTGGCCGGCGAGGGCAAGATGACGCCTTCGGATGTGCGCGCCGCGCTCGACGCCCGCGACCGTGCCGCCTGTGGCCCGGTGGCGCCCCCGGAAGGGCTCTATTTCATGCGGGTGGATTATCCCGGCGACGAGCCGCAGCCGGACATCTGAGCAATTCCGGCTAAGGGCGTTCCCAATGTCTTTGCGCAGAAACTGCTCGACCCCGAATACGTTGCGCCAGAACGACGCGTCTATCGATGAAGCGTACCGCCACGCCCTGTCCTGGCCAAATCACGGTCGGCTTTCGTATTCGCTACTCACTGACAACCCATTCAAGACCGAGGCCCTGGCTTCGCGACGCCGCTATGTGTATCCTCGTTGTCTTCGTCATCACTATTGTCATAGTCGGCAGCAAGTTCGTCAGGCGTATATGCGTCCTTCTGCCGTGCGTCTCTCATTGCCGCAATCTCAACCATGCCCTCGCGTGCGCGGATCGTGAGCACCAGAGGCGGCATACTCACTTTGCGTGTACCTTCCAGAACACCTTTCTCGGTCATTTGCGGGAATGACGAAAGAAGGTCCTTCTGCCTCTCCAGACGCTCGATGAGCTTTCTGGCCGCAGCGGGGTTCACCTCAGCAAGTTCGATAACCTTGTTGAGGAACCAGCGTTCTGCACTCTTGGATAAACGGACAGGAGGCATCAACCAGCCCGCTGGCTGCGTCGGTATTCGGCTGCATCAACGATAGTTCGAGCCTTATCAAGCACGTCTTCAAGATCGACACTTTCGCCGCTATCCAGTTCAGCGATGCCTTGGGCATCCCTGAGAACTTCAGCACCTTCACCTGCCAGATATTGGCCGAGGGCTTTCTGCATCACCCAAGTCCGATCCCGATCAAGGAGCCTCGCGATTTCATCGAATTTGGCAACCAGGTTCGATGGCAGGCGCAAGGAAACCTGGGTTTTTTCGTTGTTCAACATGGCCAGGAGCTCCGTATTTCAGTGAAATACAACGTAACCCAATCAGGAAGAAAGTCAATTTCTATCGCCCATACCGGCCCCAACAAAATCGAATAAGCCTATTTAAATCAGTAGCTTAGAGATTTTCATTGGTCATCAATATTCGGTAGAGCCGACGCTAAAGGGATAGGCCGTCAAAAGTGTGAAGCGATGTTGCGTCCGGACTTCTGTGAAGAAGGGCCTCAGCCCGGATAAACGCCGAGATAACGTTCCAGCACTTCCGCCAGGATCATTGAGGGCACCAGCACCACCATGATGATCGTCGACACCGTCAGCAGGTGATCGCCGATGATCATCCGGACGATCCGGAACAGGATGGCAATCAGCGTCACCATCAGCAGGAACCAGAGAAGCGCCACCAGTCCGCTGAGGCTGGGCAGCAGCATCATGATCAGCACCAGCAGGCCATAGGCGTAAGAGGCCGGCAAAGCCAGCCAGTTCGTCACCACCACAAGCGCGGCGAATTTTTCGCCGAGCCCGACCATCCAGCACAACACGCCCAGCAGAATGACCGGCACCAGCCAGTTCGCCGCTTCCACCAGGGTCAGCCGAAAGAAGAACAAGAGCCCGGTTGCCGTGCCTGTCGGCTGGCCCTCGAGAAACAGCACACGCCACCAGGCGAACGAGAGAAGGATTGCCGGCAACGCCCAGGCGATCGACCAGAAGGAGCGCGCGGCTCCCCGGTCGCTGAAATCGAGATGGGCAAACCCCGCCGGGTCCTGCTTCACCAGCAGCCACAGGCCCTTCAGGTAGATCTCGATTTCCTTAAGCGTGGGCATGGGCGAACCACTGCTCGATGAAGGTCTGGTAGATCACCGTCAGCGTTTCCAGGTCGGCAACCGAAACCCGCTCGTCGACCATATGCATGGTCTGCCCCACCAGGCCGAACTCCACGACAGGGCAATAATCCTTGATGAAACGCGCATCCGATGTGCCGCCAGTGGTCGAAAGCTTCGGCGTCCGACCTGTGACCGTCTCGATAGCCCCCGATAGCGATGAAATCAGGCTGTTGCTGCGCGTCAGGAACACATGGCTCGGCCGTTCCGACCACACGATTTCATAGGCCATCGCCGCGCGACCCGGCCGAAGCTCTGGATCGACCGCTGCCGCATCGAGCCGGCGCAGGATCTCGGCCTGCACGCTCTCGGCATCCCAATGGTCGTTGAAGCGGATGTTGAACTTGAAGCGGGCGGTCGCCGGAATGACATTGGTTGCGGCATTGCCGACATCGATCGAGGTCACCTCGAGGTTCGACGGCTGGAAGTTCTCCGTGCCTGCGTCGAAGGCCGGGAACATCAGGCTTTTCGCCAGCGACAGCGCGCCGCGCACGGGGCTGTCGGCAAGATGCGGATAGGCGGCATGGCCCTGCACGCCGCGCACGGTCACCGTGCCGGAAACCGATCCGCGCCGGCCGATCTTGATCATGTCGCCCAGCGTGTCGGGATTGGTCGGCTCGCCCACCAGGCAGGCATCCCAGCGCTCGCCGCGTGCGGCCGCCCATTGCAGAAGCTTCACCGTGCCATTGACGGCCGGTCCCTCTTCGTCGCCGGTGATCAGCAGCGAAACGGAACCCTGCGGCACCTTGCCGGCGTCCACCAGCCGCGCATAAGCCGAGATGAAGCAGGCAATCCCGCCCTTCATGTCGACGGCGCCCCGGCCGAAGAGCATGCCGTCGCGCACCTCGCCGGAGAACGGCCCGGCCGACCAGTCGGCCTCGTCGCCGACGGGCACCACGTCGCTGTGGCCGGCAAACATCAGATGCGGACCATCGGTGCCGGCGCGGGCATAAAGGTTCTCGATGTCGGGCGTATCCACATCGCGCTCGACCATCCGGTCGACGGCAAAGCCGAGCGGCTTCAACAGGTCCTCCAGCACCGAAAGCGCACCGCCTTCGGCCGGCGTGACCGACGGGCAGCGGATCAGGGCTTGGAGAACATCGACGGGGCTGGTGGCGTTCATGGCGGTCTATCTGGGCTGTGCGTCGGTGAGAAAACGGGTCCTTGCCGAGACTTAGCCGAAGGCTACGGCGGTGTCATCTCGTGTGCAGCGACAGAAGTGTCGCACAGCCGGACCGGTGGAGAAGGGCGCCGGCCGGAACCGGCGCCCTCGCATGCAATCAGTCGCGCAGCAGCTCGTTGATGCCGGTCTTCGAGCGGGTCTGTGCGTCGACGCGCTTGACGATGACGGCGCAGTAGAGGTGCGGCGCCGCAACGCCGTTCGGCATCACCTTGTCGCTTCCCATCGAGCCGGCGACGACGACGGAATAGGGCGGCACTTCGCCATAGGTCACTTCGCCGGTTGCGCGGTCGACGATCTTGGTCGACTTGCCGATGAACACGCCCATGCCGAGCACCGAGCCCTCACGGATGATGCAGCCTTCGACGACTTCCGAACGGGCGCCGATGAAGCAGTTGTCCTCGATGATCGTCGGGCCCGCCTGCATCGGCTCCAGCACGCCGCCGATGCCGACGCCGCCCGAGAGATGCACATGTTTGCCGATCTGCGCACAGGAGCCGACAGTCGCCCAGGTATCGACCATGGTACCTTCGCCGACATAGGCGCCGAGGTTGACGAAGGAGGGCATCAGGATGGCATTCGGCGCGATATAGGCCGAGCGGCGCACGACAGCATTGGGAACCGCGCGGAAGCCGGCCGCGCGGAACTGGTTTTCACCCCAGCCCTCGAACTTCGACGGCACCTTGTCCCACCAGGTGGAGGCGCCGGGGCCGCCCTTGACGACTTCCATGTCGTTCAGGCGGAAGGAGAGAAGCACGGCCTTTTTCAGCCACTGATGCACGGTCCAGGCACCATCTTCGCCACGGGTCGCAACACGCGCCTTGCCGCTGTCGAGCAGGTCGAGCGCTGTTTCCACGGCATCGCGGATCTCGCCCTTGGTGGCGGTCGAGACCGTGTCGCGGTTTTCGAAGGCCGCTTCGATGACGTGTTCGAGCTGGGTGAGATCGGAGGCGCTCATCTGAATTCCTTAAACTTCGTTGTCTAACCTTGGGGATGGAAGCGATCAGGATCTGATCGAAAATTCGCGCAAAGCTCTAGCGCATAAGTCGCTGCATGAAAACAGCGTCTGGCGGCCTTGCGCGTCGGAAAGGAACAAGCATGGCGAGACTGAAAAACGGCAAACATCGGCGCAAGGACGGCTCCTGGGATCCGTTGAAGGATTCATCCACCGATCGCCAGACCGCGCAGGTCATCCCGCGCACGCCGCAATCCGCGTCTTCGTCCTACACGCTCGCCTATGTCGACGATGAATTCCTCTGCCGCGAGGAGTTGCGCCCGGTGCGCCTGCAGCTGGAATTGCTGAAAACCGAGATGATTCTCACCGAGCGCAACATCAAGTCGACGGTCGTCATGTTTGGCGGCGCGCGCATCCCGGCGCCCGGCCAAGAGGCCTGGGCGGCGAAAAACGATATCCAGAAGAAGAACCTGGAGAATGCCTCGATCTATTACGATCAGGCCCGCCGCTTTGCCCAGCTGTGTTCCAACCAGTCGAAGAGCAGCGACTATCACGAATATGTCGTCGTAACCGGCGGTGGCCCGGGTGTCATGGAAGCGGGCAATCGCGGTGCCGCCGATGTCGGCGCGCCCTCGATTGGCCTCAACATCGTGCTCCCGCATGAGCAGGCGCCGAACCCTTACGTCACGCCCGAGCTCAGCTTCAACTTCCACTATTTCGCCATCCGCAAGATGCATTTTTTGATGCGCGCCAAGGCGATCACCATCTTCCCCGGCGGTTTCGGCACGCTGGACGAGTTTTTTGAAGCCGTGACGCTGATCCAGACCAAGCGCATGGCGCCGATCCCGCTCATCCTCTTTTCCAAGGCCTTCTGGCACGACATTATCAACTTCGAAGCGCTCGCCAATTTCGGCACCATCGCACCGGAAGATCTGCAATTGCTGCACTTCGCCGAAACGGCGGAGGAAGCCTGGCAGATCATCGCCGACTTCTACGACCTCAACGCAGAAGCGGCCCCGTAAAGGGCCGCTCCATCGCGTGTTCGGTCTGGTCGTTCGGCAGTCGGCTCCGGCTTAGCGGAACATCACCGGCCGCTTTGGCATGTCGTCGACGCTGATCACGCCGTCCTTGTTGCGGTCCATGCGCTCGAACATCCGGTCGCCCAAGGCGATGGCCTCGGCCTTGCTGATCTGGCCGTTTTCGTCCTTGTCGGCCACCCGCATCATGCGGGCAGGGCCGCCCATGCCGTGTTCGCGGCGACCTTCGCCGCGCTCGGCCCGCTCATTGTGCCAGCCATGGCGCTTGCCGTCATGGTGTTTGCCCTCATGGCGCGGGCCACCGGCCATATTGTCGGGAGCCATCGCATCGGGACCGGCATCGGCCATGTCCTTGGGCACTTCGCCCGGCGCCGGCGGGGCAGGGGGAACGGCGGCTGCGTCACCCGGCTTTGCAGCCGTGCCGGCCTTCATTTCGGCGCGGGCCTTCAGAATTTCCGCCCGCATGGCCTGGCGATGCTGGCGCATTTCGCCCGGCGTGATCGAGCCGTCATTGTCCGCATCGATCTGCGTGAACAGCGCCTCGCTGCCGGCCGTTGCTTCGGCCTTCTCGATCTTGCCGTCCTTGTTCGTGTCGAACTGCTGCAGCATGCGGACGAACATGACTTCGGGGCCGCCGCGCGGCGGACCGCGCCGCTCGCCGCGATCCTGGGCAAAGGCGCTGCCGGCCGCAGTGCCGACCAGGAGAGACGCCGCAAGGGTGGCCAAGGTGATGGTTCTGCCGTTCATCTGTGGTCCTTTCAAAGACTGGGTCTATGGAAGAACTCTACGGCCTGCCGCCCCGCTGGCCTACTTAACGATCCGTAAGGCGCATGAAACTTTCGTAAGCTTCCGCTAAATTCAGGCGGCATCTCCCAGCACCTGGCCGAGAAAGCCGGCGAGATCGTCGGTCATGTAGTCGACATTGTCACCGTCGAGATGCTCGACCCGCTCCCAGGTTTCGAGCAGCGCCGTTTCCAGATTGCGCGGGACCAAAAGCACCGTCTTCATGCCGAGCGCCTTCGGCACTTCGAGATTGCGCGGCAGATCCTCGAACATCGCGGCATGTTTCGTGTCGATGCGGTTGAGGCTGGCGAACTTGTCATAGGTGGCGCCTGCCGGCTTCGGCACGTAGTCGGCCGCCACGATGTCGAAGATGTCGTCGAAATGGTCAAGGATGCCGAGTGCGCGCGCCGCATCCTGCGCATGCGCCACCGTGCCATTGGTGAAAATGAATTTCCGCCCCGGCAGCCGCTTGATGGCATTGCCCAGCGCCTCGTCGGGCAGGAGCATCGAATAGTCGATCGCATGCGCCTTTTCGAGAAAGGCATTGGGATCGACCTTGTGATGCAGCATCAGGCCGGCGAGCGTCGTTCCATGCTCGTGGTAATAACGCTTCTGCAGCACCTTGGCCTCGACCGGGTCGACCTGCAGCAGCTCCGCCACGAAGGCGGTCATGTTCGTGTCAATCTGCGCGAAAAGGTTGATGTGATGCGGATAGAGCGTGTTGTCGAGGTCGAAGACCCAGTCACGCACATGGGCAAAATCATCGGGCGAGGGGAGCTTGGCAGGTTTGGTCATCGGGTCCTTATGGCAGAAGCCTCAGAGGATGCAACGGGGCGCCATGACGGCGTGGCTTGAACGGCTATCGAGGAAATAGGATTGGTTGGCGCTTCGGGAAGTGCTATTGCGAACGCATGGAAAAGAAGATGTCGATCCGGACCGGCAAGGCCAGTGTGATCCTCCAGGATCGCAAGCGTCTGCCATGCCGTTTCCATCCCATCGCCTCCGGCACGATCCGCCACCGCTCGGCCTGATCCGGGCCTCGTCGGGGCCATTTCCACCCAAAGCTTTCGTCGTCGTCGCGGCGTCCATGACGCCCGCACATCTTTCCGGATCGATCCCCCATGGAATTCTGGGCCATCATCACCATCGGCAGCGCCTTCCTGCAAAATATGCGCTCCGCCCTGCAGAAACATCTCAAAAGCCGCATGGGCACGACAGGGGCCACCTTTGTGCGCTTCGGCTTCGGCCTGCCCTTCGCCTTCCTCTATCTCGCGATCCTGCATCTGGGTTTCGGCCGGCCCTTGCCGGTGCCGGGCCTGGTCTTTGCCGGCTGGGCGGTCATCGGTGCGCTCGCCCAGATCGCCGCGACCTTTCTGCTGGTGCATCTCTTCTCCTTCCGCAACTTCGCCGTCGGCACCGCCTATTCCCGCACCGAGCCGGCCCAGGCAGCGCTGATTGCGCTGATCTTCTTCGGTGAGACAGTGACCGCCGGCACCTTTGCCGCGATCCTCGTCTCGATTGCCGGGGTCATGCTGATTTCGGTGGCCCGCACCACGCTGACGCCCTCCGCTCTGGTGACCTCGGTCGTGAGCCGCACGGCGCTCATCGGCCTCGCCTCCGGCTTCTTCTTCGGCCTCTCCGGCACCGCCTATCGGGCGGCGTCCCTGTCGCTGGCGCCGACCCTTCCGGCGCCCGATGCGGTAATGCAGGCGGGCTATACGCTCTGCGTGGTCATCGTTGTGCAAACCGTCTCGATGCTCGCCTGGATGCTGTGGCGAGACCGGGCGGAGCTTTCCCGCATCCGCGCCGCCTGGACGATCAGCGCGCTCGTCGGCTTCGTCGGCGCGACGGCCTCCTTCGGCTGGTTCATCGCCATGACCCTGCAGCAGGTGGCGGTGGTCAAGGCGCTGGCCCAGGTAGAGATGCTCTTCACCTTTGCCTCGTCGGTCCTGTTTTTCAAGGAGCGGATCAACCGGCTGGAGGTGGCGGGATGTGGGTTGATCGTGCTTGGGGTGTTGTTGCTGGTGTTGGTGTGAGACGCCATCTCCCCTCTCCCCCGCAAGGGGGGAGAGGGGCTCCGCGCTTGTGTCTCGGCCCCCTCATGCTGAGGTGCCCTCGCATGGCGAGGGCCTCGAAGCATCCCTCTTGGTTGCTGTATCGGTGGCCTCGTGCTTCGAGGCCGGGCGTTGCCCGGCACCTCAGCATGAGGGGTGGCGGGGTGGCCTCGTCCTTCGAGGCCCGACGGTGTCGGGCACCTCAGGGTGAGGGGTGATGTATCACTGTCAAAAAACCCAAGCTTCGCCGCCGGTCGGGATCAACTCCCTCCGGGGATGGCCATGCTTGTCTCGGACGAGGCGCCAGAAGCAACCTGTCTAAGTAATGTATGTGGCTCCTTCCGGCGCCTCGTTCGACGTCTATTCCCGCTGCATGCGTCCCTCTGACAAGGCGGCGACGGTCCTCGTCATCCTCGGGCTTGACCCGAGGACCGAGGAATGACCGGGCGCGGGTCCGGCTGCGGCGGCACGCAATATGCCGCTTCAGCCTGGCCGGTGGCCCGGGAGGTTCCCGCCGGATGGTGCACCAATCCGACCGGGACCCTCGCCCGGGGGATGATCGTCTGGCCATTTGCGGCCTGGCGTCCATCCCCGCCGTTTGTTTCGCCCCGCTGTCTGGGTGTTCGCGACAGCGCGGGCGCCTTGTCTGTGTGCCTCTGAGGCACGTCCTTCCGATCAGGGTATCCAGGCTTTGGGGCATCCGACCCCATCACCCTCGTCAAGCCCTTCGTCCGGAGGGAGACCGTTGCAGCGGGCCGGGGGTCTGTGCCTGCGACAGCACGCCACCCCGGCGCCGGCCCCGCCTCGCCTGACATCGCATCGTCAGGTGTATCCGAGGGCGGGACAGCGATGATTCTACGAAAGGAAAAAGGGTGGGGGATGAAAAAATGTGTCGGGGTTTGATTTTGTTGGGAAATGTTCGGAATTCATCCCCCTTTTTTGGGAAGTGGGGCTGTCTGTCATGACCGTCTGGCCTCGGAAGGCTTGTGTTTGGATCCTCGGGTCAAGCCCGAGGATGACGGAGTGTGGGGGAGTGACTGGTATCCTCCGCTGCTGTCTTCACCGGATACGTCTGCGGATAACGTCTGCGGAGGATACCCCTATCCCCCCGAGAGGTCGTCATCCTCGGGCTTGACCCGAGGATCTAGACACAAGCCAATCTCGGGCTCCATGCCCCCCCCTTGCGGGGGGAGACTTCGGAGCGGCGGCCGAAGGCCAGAAATCGATCCAGTGAATCGATTTCAGCGAACGGAGGCCTGAGCGCGACGACGCGCGAAGGCTGTGAGAGGAATTGGCCCGATCAGGGCCAAAGCTTGAGATTTCGCAAGAGAGGGGGTCGGTGATGTCGGCGCCCACGGAACTGTGCCCCTCTCCTGGAAAATCTGAAGTTTAGGCGGCTTGCGCTCGCCTAAGCCTTCGATTTCCGTCCTCCCCCGCATGGGTGGAGGTGGCGCGCCGCTGGCGTCGAGTACCTGGCCCTTTGCCCCTCACCCTACCCTCTCCCCGCAGGCGGGGAGAAGGTGCCCCGAAGGGGCGGATGAGGGGCAGCTGCGGAGAGGCCGGCAAAAACATTTGCGCTTTTGCCACCGCGCGGTACATCCAGGATACGCAATGCGCAGAACCGCCGGAGATCCCATGAGCCCATCAGACAAGCCCGGCGCTGCCGGATCCGCGCAGGCCTATCCGAAGCGCTGGACGGCGCTCGCCGTGATGATGCTGGCGAATTTCATGAACCTGCTGGATGTCACCATCGTCAATGTGGCGCTGCCGAGCCTGCAGTCGGGCCTGGGGGCGACGTCGAGTGAGATCGAATGGGTCGTGGCGGGATATGTGCTGGTCTTTGCATTGGGGCTCTTGCCCTTTGGCCGGCTGGGGGATGTGCGCGGCAAGAAGCGCGTGTTTCTGGTTGGCGTTGGTGCGTTTACCTTTGCCTCGTTGCTCTGCGGCCTGGCGCCCGGCATCGACAGCCTGATTGCAGCGCGCCTGCTGCAGGGGGCGGGTGCGGCCGTCATGACGCCGCAGGTGCTGGCGATTGCCCAGATGATGTTTCCGCCGAAGGAGCGGGCCGCTGCCTTTTCGCTGTTTGGCCTCAGCGCCGGTCTCGCCTCGGTGTCCGGGCCGCTGCTCGGCGGCTGGCTGATCAGCCTGGATCTCTTCGGCCTCGGCTGGCGGCCGATCTTTCTCATCAACATTCCGGTCGGCCTGGTCACCATCCTGCTCGGCTGGCGCCTCATCCCGGCGCTGCCCGTGCGCCCTGGGTTGAAGAACGATCTGGTCGGCATCGTGCTTGCGGCCTTCGCGATCTTCTGCGTCATCTTCCCGCTGATCGAGGGGCGCGGCTTCGGCTGGCCGGCCTGGTGTTTCCTGATGCTGGCGCTGTCCGTGCCGTTCGCCATCGCCTTTGCCCTGTGGGAACGCCGCCAGCATCGGACAAACGGGCCGGAGCTGCTGCCGCTCAATCTGATGACCAATCGCAACTATGTCATCGGCACGCTGATGACGGCGACCTTCTTCTCGACGCTGCCGGGTTTCTTCCTGACCTTTGCGATGTTCCTGCAGCAGGGTTTTGGCTTCACGCCGCTGCAATCGGGCCTCACCACGGTGCCGTTCTCCTCCGGCATCTTCGTCGCCTCGCTGATCTCGGGGCGGCTCGGCAACATCACGCCGCGGCTGCGCGTGATCACAGGCGTGTTGATGGTCATCGTCGGCATGGCGGCGCTGCGCTATCAGGTCCTGGGCTTCGGCGATGTGGCGGATCGCGTGGCGCTGCTGCCTTGGCTGCTCTTGAGTGGGCTCGGCATGGGGATCGCGATTGCGCCGATGTTCCAGCTGGTGCTGGCGGGCGTGCCGCCGCATGATGCGGGTTCGGGCTCCGGCGCGCTGCAGGCGATCCAGCAGGTGGGAAGCGCGCTTGGCATTGCCATCGTCAGCCAGATCTTCTTTGCCGATCTTTCAACGAATGTCGCTGCCGGCATGGCCAACCATGCGGCCTATATCCATGCGCTGGCGACCGGGCTGTTCTACAATTTCGGCGGCTATGCGCTGGTGCTGGTCGCCGTGCTGATGATGCGCGCCCATGCGGGACCGGCCGTGCAGGAAAGGCCCCTGCCGGTCGAGTGACCGGAAGGGGATTTTGTGCCTCAGGGCACGAGAAGCGTTCCGGCACCGGTTTCGGTGAAGAGTTCGAGCAGGACCGAATGGGCGGTCTTGCCGTTGAGGATGACCACGCCCTGCACGCCGGCCTGGATTGCCTCGATGCAGGTCTCGACCTTCGGGATCATGCCGCCTGATATCGTGCCGTCCTTGATCAGCGCATGCGCTTCCGCGACCGACAATTCCTTGATCAGGTTGCCGTTTTTGTCGAGCACGCCGGGCACGTCGGTGAGGAAGAGCAGACGCGAGGCGTTGAGCGCGCCGGCAATGGCGCCGGCGAAGGTATCGGCATTGATATTGTAGGTGGCGCCGTCGCGGCCGGGGGCGACAGGCGCGATGACCGGGATCATTTCCGAGCGGGCGAGCAGGTCGAGAAGCGTCCGGTCGACCTCGACCACTTCGCCGACAAAGCCGAGATCGAGCACGCGCTCGATATGGCTGTCGGGATCGCGGACCTTCTTCTGCGCCTTTTCGGCAAAGACCATGTTGCCGTCCTTGCCGCAGAGCCCGATCGCCCATTCGCCGGTCTGGTTGATCAGCGCGACGATTTCCTTGTTGATCGAGCCGGCGAGCACCATTTCGACGATCTCGACCGTCTTCTGGTCGGTGACGCGCAACCCGTTTTCGAAGCGTGATTCGATGCCCATCTTGGCGAGCATGGCGCCGATCTGCGGGCCGCCGCCATGCACGACGATCGGGTTGACGCCGGACTGCTTCAAAAGCGCGATATCGGCGGCAAAGGCCTTGCCAAGCTCGGGATTGCCCATGGCATGGCCGCCATATTTGACCACGATGGTCTTGTTCTCATAGCGCTGCATGAAGGGCAGCGCCTGGACGAGAAGGCGGGCCTGGATTTCGCTTTCGGGAGCTGACATGGAAAACCTCGCATTGGATCGCGGCCTTTTAGCGCAAGTGGCGCCGCGATGGAATAATCGCCTCGCAATATAAGCGGCAGATGACATGCATCTTCATCCCCTCGCATTGCAGAAAGAAACGGCTGCCCTACATTAGCAGCGGTTGGAGCACGGGGGCATCATGGAACGCGACGAGATCGGCGAGCTGCTGGCCCGGGTGGCCCTTCGCGACCGTGCGGCGTTTTCGCGCATCTATCAGAAGCTTTCGCCGAAACTTTTTGCCATCTGCCTTCGTATGTTGAAGGACAGGGGCGATGCCGAAGAGGCATTGCAGGACGTTTTCGTCCGGATCTGGGACAAGGCCGGCAGCTATACGGGCGATGGCCTCAATGCCTATGGATGGCTGTGTGCCATCACGCGCTACCGCTGCATCGACCGCTTGCGGGCACGGCGTCCGCAAGGCGAGGATCTGGACGCAGCGGAAGATCTGGCCGATCTTGGGCCAGACCCCGAACAGACGGCGATGCTGCGCTCTGAAGGCGCACGCATTGACACATGCATGGAGGCATTGGATCCTGACCGGGCGCGCGCTGTCAGGCAGGCTTATGTCGAAGGACTGTCCTACCAGGAGCTGGCTGAAACCTATGCCGTTCCGCTGAACACGATGCGCACATGGCTGCGACGCAGCCTTTTGAAACTGAGAGAATGCATGGATGAGCACGCCCGACCAGAGCAAGGGTGACAGATCGCGGGACGAGGTCCTCGCCGGGGAATATGTCCTCGGCGTTCTCGGCGTGCCTGAACGCGCCGAGGTGGAGGCGCGTCTGCGCCATGACCGCCAGTTTGCCGAGGTCGTGCGCCGCTGGGAGGCCAATCTTCTCCAGTTCAACGAGGATTACGCCGAGGTTCCGGTTCCGGATCAGCTGTTCGGCAAGATCGAGCAGCGGCTGTTTCCTGCGATGGCGGAGGCTGCGGCCCCGCGTGGGCTGTGGAATGCACTCTGGCTCTGGCGCGGACTGAGTTTTGCCTCGCTCGGCGGCCTGGCGCTTGTCGCCGGCCTGCAATGGGCGCCGGCCTTGCGGCCGCAGCCGGTGGCCACTCGGCTGACGGCGGAGCTGTCGGGTGAGAAGAGCGATATTGCGCTGGTCGCCAGCTACGACGCCCGTTCGGGCCAGCTGGCGGTGACGCCGGTGGCAGCCGGTGGGGCCGAGCAGAAATCGCTGGAGCTCTGGCTGGTCGAAGGCGAACAGCCGCCCGTCTCGCTCGGCGTGCTGCCGCAGACGGGGCAGGGCGAGATTGCCGTGCCGGACGCGCTGCGTGGCCGTCTGGCGGAAGGCGTGGTGCTCGCCGTCAGTCTCGAGCCGTTCGGTGGTTCGCCGACGGGCAAGGCGACGGGCCCGGTACTGGCCGTTGGCCCTGTTCATCCCTGATTGGTTGAAAGTTTTCAATGAAATCAAGAAGATGAAAGAGCGGCGAGAAAATTCTCGCCGTTTTTGAAACTTCTGTTCGAAGCGGTCCGTCCTTTGTGATGTCCCCGATAGAGGGATCCCACTCAGGCGTCCGATGGCCCGAACCGTCAGGACGCGTTCAAGAACACCAAGGACAGAGGAAACCGTAATGTTCAAGATCGCCCTTCGCCCGCTCGCACTCACCGCCGCCCTTCTTGCCGGCACCGCAACCGTCTTTGCCGCCAATCCGATGGTCGGCGGCGCTGAAATGCTCGACAGCAAGAACATCGTCGAAAATGCCATGAACTCGAAGGATCACACGACGCTCGTCGCCGCCGTCAAGGCTGCCGGCCTCGTCGAGACGCTCCAGGGCGCTGGCCCCTTCACCGTCTTTGCCCCGACCAACGAAGCTTTCGCCAAGCTGCCGGCCGGCACTGTCGACAATCTGCTGAAGCCTGAGAACAAGGACCAGCTCACCAAGGTTCTGACCTGCCACGTGGTCGGCAAGGCCGTGATGGCCGAAGCCCTGGTCAAGATGATCGCCGATGACGGCGGCGAGCACGACGTCAAGACCGTCGGCGGTTGCGTGCTGAAGGCAAAGGCTGCTGACGGCAAGGTGACGCTGACCGACGAGAACGGCGGCGTCTCGACCGTCACCATCGCCGACGTCAAGCAGTCGAACGGCGTCATCCACGTCGTCGACGCGGTGATCCTGCCGAAGATGTAAGATCGGGGGATAGGGGGCTGTTCAGCCCCCTGTTCCAAAACAGGTGCCTGATCGTCAAAGGCCCTGTTTGACGGCCTCGGTGATTGCGCCCCGCAATTGCTCGAGGCCGTCTGCTTTTTCAGACGAGGTCGCGAGCACTTCCGGGAAGGCGGCCGGGTGTTTCTTGATCTTCTCCAGCGTCTCGGCGATCAGCCTGGGCACACCGGCTTCCTTGATCTTGTCGGTCTTGGTGAGCACGATCTGGTAGGAGACGGCGGCCTTGTCGAGCAGCGTCAGCACTTCGTCATCGTTCTTCTTGATGCCGTGGCGGCTGTCGATCAGCACATAGACGCGCTTCAGCGTCGCCCGACCCCTCAAGTAATCGAAGACCAGCTTGGTCCAGGCATCGACCTGTTCCTTCGGCGCCTTGGCATAGCCGTAGCCGGGCATGTCGACGAGCGCCATCGGCGGCAGGTCGCCGGCCTGGCCGGAAAAGCCGTCGGGCACGAAATAATTGAGTTCCTGCGTGCGGCCCGGCGTGTTCGACGTGCGGGCAAGCCCGGCCTGGCCGACCAGCGCATTGATCAGCGACGACTTGCCGACATTCGAGCGACCGGCAAAGGCGACTTCGAGCGGACCTTCCGGCGGCAGGAACTCCATCGACGGCACGCCGCGGATGAAGATCCACGGGCGGACGAACAGGGGATAGTCACTTCTCTGATTGGGGTCGCGCATCGCTGAGGCCTCTCGTGAACCGGTCAATTCAGGGTTTTGCGCGGCAAAGTCAAGCCGGCGCGCTGTTTGCGCTGTCTCTCGGGGGGCGCGTGTGGCTGACGAGATAGGTGAAGAGCGCGGCCATCACGATTGCACCGCCCAGGATCGTCCGGCCCGAGGGGATCTCGTTGTGCAGGAGGACCATCCAGACGGGCGCGAGGATCATTTCGGCCGTGCCGAGGAGGGCGGCGAGTGCGGACGGGATCATGCGCGCGCCGGTGACATAGAGCGCCATGCCGAGGCCAAGATTGAGGGCGCCGAAGCAGAAGAGCAGGGCGAGATCATGGCCGCCGACGACAAGGGCGCTGGCCTGGGTGGCGGCGATCGCGGACGCGATGAAGGAGCCGCCACAGGCAGCCGGCGTCATGCGGATGCCGGGATAGCGACGCGTGATGACCGTCATGCAGGCGAAGATCGCCGGGATGCTGGCGGCAAGCGTCAGCCCGAGGATAGAACCGCCTTCGCCGATCGAGGCCGAGACCATGATGCCGACTCCGAGAATGACGGCAAAGATCGCGCCCCAGGTGATCGGCGTGATCGGCTCGCTAAGCACGATGCGCGCGAGCAGGGCGGCAAACAGCGGGATCGAGGCCATGAACAGGACGACATTGGCAACGGGCGTCATCGACACAGCGAGCACGAAGAAGGTCGAGACCAGGGCGAAGCCGACGGCGATGGAGAGGCCGGGCCAGCCGAGCGCGCGAAACAGACGAATGGTGCCCTTTGGCCCGTCGCGCAGCAGCATGAAGACGGCAAGGAAGAGGCCGGCGAAGAGGCAGCGCCAGAAGACGATCGTCCAGCCGTCGGCCACGCCGATGAAACGCTGGATCGCGCCGCCATAACTCCAGGCAATCGCGGACCCCAGGACCAGGGCGATACCGGCGAGCGAACGGGCGGGGGGAAGGGAGGCGGACTGCGTCATGACATCTCTGAACTCTGCGGCAACGAGAAAGCCCCGGCAGGACCGGGGCTTTCAAGGATCATTTGGTTTCGGCGGGTTTTCGCCGGAAGACCTTGCCGATGTTCTTGAACAGTTCGATGTCGACGCCGTGGCGCTTCATGATGATCGACTGCTGCAGGACCGAGAGCGTGTTGTTCCAGGCCCAGTAGATGACGAGACCGGCCGGGAATGTGCCGAGCATGAAGGTGAAGATCACAGGCATCCAGTTGAACAGCATCGCCTGGGTCGGATCCGGAGGCGTCGGGTTCATGCGCATCTGCACCCACATGGTGACACCCATGATGATCGGCCAGACGCCGAGATGCAGGAAGGTCGGGGCTTCGAAGGGAAGCAGGCCGAACAGGTTGACGAAGCTCGTCGGATCGGGCGCCGACAGGTCCTGGATCCAGCCGAAGAACGGCGCGTGGCGCATTTCGATGGTGACGTAGATGACCTTGTAGAGCGCAAAGAAGACCGGGATCTGCAGGAGCACCGGCCAGCAGCCGGCAACCGGGTTGATCTTTTCTTCCTTGTAGAGCGCCATCATCGCCTGCTGCAGGCCCATGCGGTCGTCGGCATACTTGGCCTTCAGCTCTTCGAGCTTCGGCTGCACGCGCTTCATGTTGGCCATGGAGGCATACTGCTTGCTGGCCAGCGGGAAGAACAGGAGCTTGACGACGATGGTGGTGAGCAGGATCGCCACGCCGAAATTGCCCACGAGATGATAGAAATAGTCCATCATCTTGAACATCGGCTTGGTGAAGAAATAGAACCAGCCCCAGTCGATCATCAGGTCGAACTTCGGGATGTTCAGGTTGGCTTCATAGGCATCGATGACCGGAACCTGCTTGGCGCCGGCAAAGACCAGCGTCTTCAGCGAGGTGTTCTGGCCGGCCGGAATGCTGACGGCGTCGGCCTTGAAGTCGGCCTGGAAGCGCGGCTGGCCGTCGGTGAAGTGCGAGAAGCGCGATTCGAACGGCAGCGTCTGGGCCGGAATGATCGACGAGGCCCAGTATTTGTCGGTGATGCCGAGCCAGCCGCCGGTTGCCTTCGGATTGACGACGGCTTCCTTCTCGATGGCGGAATACTTGTCCTGAACCAGGCTGCCTTCCGTGCCGAGCACACCGAGGAAACCTTCATGCAGAACGAAGATCGAAGGCGTTGCCGGCTTGTTGTAGCGGGTGATGCGGCCATAAGGCGCGATGCTGGCGGACGTCGTGCCACCATTGGCGATCGTGTCCTCGACAGTGAACATGTAATGTTCGTCGACGGAGATCTTGCGGGTGAAGGTGAGGCCGGCATCATTGGTATAGGTGAGCGTGACCGGGGTCGCTTCGGTCAGCGTCGCGCCTGCGGGCGCGGTCCAGACCGTGTTCGGGCCGGGAACCTGACCGGCGTTTTCGCCGGCGATGAAGCCAAGCTCGGTGAAATAGGCGTCCTTGGTCTCGGCCGGATTGAAGAGCGTGACGATCGGGCTCGTCTTGTCCACCGTCTCCCGGTACTGCTTGAGCTTCAGGTCGTCGAAGCGCGCGCCGGTGAGGTTGATGGAGCCCTGAAGGTCCTGCGTGTCGATGGCGACGCGGGCGGTCTTGGCGACGGCAGCCTCACGGCTTTCGGCCGAGCCTGCGGTGGCGGCACCGGCGGGCAGCGCGCCGTTCACGGCGGTTCCAGCAGCCGGCGTCGTCGTTGCGGCGGCGGGATCCGCGGCCTTGGCGGCCTCCTGCTGCGCGATCTGGGCTTCCTGAGCCTTGCGCTGGGCTTCGATACGCGGGTTCATGTAGAAGAACTGCCAGGCAAGTACGATCAGCACCGATAAGGCAATCGCGACGAAATAATTGCGGTTGTTCTTCATCATTCTTTCCTGGGACCGGTCTTGTGCGACCGCGTGTTGTTCGTCTGGCGGTTTTCAATACGATGGATCAGCTGTTGCGACAGCTGACTGAAGGGTGCACCGAGCACCTCGCGCCGGCCGACAATGACATAGTCGTGTCCCGGCTTCATTGCAAACGCCGCATTCAGCCGCACGGCTTCTTTCAGCCTGCGCCGCATGCGGTTGCGTTCCACTGCATTGCCATGTTTCTTGGTGACCGTGTAGCCCACCCGGGCCTGCGCGTCATCCTTGCGGTCGAGGACCTCGAGGAGGAACAGTCGACCCTTGCGCGCTTCGCCTTTTCTGACGGCGAGAAACTGGGGCCGGCTTTTCAGCCGGCCGACAGATGTCTTTGTGTCCGTGGACGTCATGGGCCCGTCAATCTCGTCGGGCACTTCAGGCCTTAGGCCGAAAGCTTCGCACGACCGCGCGAGCGGCGAGCGTTGAGGACCTGACGGCCGCCCTTGGTTGCCATGCGTGCACGGAAACCGTGGCGACGCTTGCGAACAAGCTTGGAAGGTTGGAAAGTACGCTTCGACATTTATTTAATACCGCGGTGTGCGGCCCTTCTTGGATGTGCAATCAAGAGATTGCATCAGCGTTTGGTTTTGTCGCACGGGTAAGCGCCGCCGGGGCGCCTTTTCCGAACGTGCGCGGCTTATACGGGCGGGGGTGCGAAGAGTCAATCGCGCGAAGCCGGATTTGAGCGGGGCCGTGACCGCGGCGCAATCGTGCTCGTGAATGACCCTTCGGCCGGCCGCGCCACCCCAAATCTGGTGTGGAACGGAGCTTTAAACACTCCCTCCTAAGGTTCCCGCAAATTGGGAGAGATGCGCCAAGGCGTGTCGCGTGGAGTGGAGTGCGGGTCGTGAAGGTCAGCGGCAAGGTTTATTCATTGGTCGGCATCTTGGGAGTGGCGGCGATCGTCATCGGTGCCATGGGCCTGTTCGTGACGGTGCAATACGGCGCCAAATCGGCAGCCTTGCTGCAGATCTCGCAGCGTGCCTATCTCGGCGAGCGCCTGAACCGCATGGTGACCGCTGTCGTCATGGACGCCCGCGGCATTTACGCGGCACCCAACAGCGAAAAGGCCAAACCCTTCGCCGAAGGGATCATGAAGAGCCTGGACAAGATGGATGCCACGCTCGCCCAATGGAAGCCGCTGGTGCCCGAGGCGCAGAAGGCGACCTTCGACGGCATGACGGCGAAATCGGCGGAGTTCCGCACCTTCCGCGCGGAAACGGCGCGTCTCGGCGTGGACGTCGGTCCGAAGGACGCCAATGCACAGGGCAATACGGACGCGAACCGCGCCAACCGCAAGACATTCCAGGCCGATATCGACGCCGTCGTCGATGCCGACCTCGCCGAATTGACGGCCTTGACCAACAGCCTGGCATCGTTCCGCAGCACCATGATGCTGCTGATCTCCAGCGTCACGCTGCTGGCGGTCGCCGTCGGCGCCGGCCTCGGCATGCATATCGGCGTCAACCATCTGAGCCGTCCGATCCGCCGCGTGACCGCAGCGATGAACGGCATTGCCGGCGGCAATTACGGCACCGAAATCCCCTATAGCGGCCGTCCCGACGAAATCGGCGAAATGGCCGCTGCCGTCGAGGTGTTCAAGGAGAATGGTCTTTCCGTCCAGCGCCTCAATGCCCAAGAAAGCGCGATGCGCGCCAAGAGCGACGACCTGCAGAGCAGCATGGCGGCCGTCGTCGCCTCTGCGGCAGCCGGCGATTTCTCCCGCCGCATCGAGAAGGACTATGAAGACGCCAACCTCAACCGCTTCGGCGCCAATATCAACGAGCTTCTCGCATCCGTGGAAACGGGCGTTTCGGAAACCAACCGCGTCATCGGCAGCCTGGCCGCCAACGACCTGTCGCAGGAGATGAATGGCAATTTCCGTGGCGTCTTCGCCGAGCTCCAGGCCAACGTCAACAAGTCGTTCCAGAGCCTGCGGCAGTCGATGTCGGACATCCGCGGCCGGACCGAGTCCATCAACGACAATACGGTGCAGCTGACCTCGGCGGCCAACGACCTGTCGAAACGCACCGAGCAGCAGGCCGCAGCCCTGGAAGAAACGTCGGCAGCCCTCGACGAGATCACCGTTGTCGTTCGCCAGTCGAGCGAGCGGGCCCAGGAAGCCAGCAACATGGTCACCGAGGCCAAGCACAGCGCGGCCCAGTCGGCCTCCGTCGTTGGCGAGGCGGTCAACGCCATGGGCCGCATCGAGCAGGCCTCGCGGGAAATCTCGCAGATCATCAACGTGATCGACGAGATTGCCTTCCAGACCAATCTTTTGGCGCTGAATGCCGGCGTGGAAGCCGCCCGTGCGGGCGAAGCCGGCAAGGGGTTTGCCGTCGTCGCCCAGGAGGTGCGGGAACTCGCCCAGCGCTCCGCCAATGCGGCCAAGGACATCAAGACGCTGATCACCAAATCCGGCGAGGAAGTCGCCGGCGGCGTGAAGCTGGTGCAGCGCACCGGCGCCGCGCTCTCGGAAATCGAAAGCCGCGTCCTGAAGATCAACGACCACATCCATTCGATCGCAGCCGCGGCCAAGGAGCAGTCGACGGGTCTGGCCGAGGTTAACACCGCCATCAACCAGATGGACCAGGTGACCCAGCAGAATGCGGCCATGGTCGAGGAGACCTCGGCCTCCACGCACAAGCTCTCGGGCGAAGCGGCGGGCCTTGCCCAGATCGTCGCGCAGTTCAAACTCGGCGGCGATGTGCGCGGCATGCGCGCTGCCCCGGTGGCGGCCCAGCAGCATCGTCCGGTCGCCTCGCCGGCGCGGCAGCTCGCCGGCAACGTGGCGCGCGCCGTCAGCGGTTCCGGTCGTGCGGCGGCGGCGGCGGCCCCCAAGGGCGACAGTTGGGAAGAATTCTGATCCCCAAGGGGCAGTTCTGATGTCGACGGCCGCAGCATCCGATGCTGCGGCCGTTTCGTATTCATGACCAAAGATTAACGTGTGCGGCGATCTTCCACTTGGCCTTGTCTATCGCACTGCACTAAGATAGCGGCGCGCCCCGATCCGAAATCGACCTTTGGGATGACAGGAATTCGACGTGATGTTTGACCGGCAGGACAGCGATATGCAGTCCGACCTCTCGGGCGGCTACCGCATGCCGAGCCGGATCAGAGGGCTGTCCGGCAAGCTCTTGTGGCTGACCATCGCCTTCGTGATGCTGGCGGAAATCCTGATCTTCGCGCCGTCCGTGGCGACCATGCGGCAGCGCTGGCTGCAGGACCGGCTGAACACGGCGGCGGCCGCCGGCGTCGTCATCGACGGCCTGCAGCCGCTCGAACTGCCGCGCGGCGTCCAGGAAGATACGCTGGCGACCACCGGCACCAAGGCGATCGTGTTGCGCAAGGACGGGACCTCCCGGCTGCTCGCGGTGACCGAAATGCCGACGGAAGTCGATGCGGCCTATGATCTCGCCGACTACTCCGAGATCGAATCGATTCGCGACGCCTTTTACACGTTGGTCTTCGGCGGCGACCGGCTGCTGCGCGTCTATGGGCCGATTGCCGATTCGCCCGACACGACGATCGAGATCGTCATGGAGGAGCGGCCGCTTCGCCGCGCCATGCTGGGCTATGCGCACAACATTCTCATCGTCTCGCTGATCATTTCGGTGATTACAGCCCTTTTGATGTTCCTTGCCATCAACAGGGTGATGATCATGCCGGTGCGCCGGCTTGCCCGCAGCATGCAGGCCTTTGCCGAGAACCCGGAGGATCCGGAGCGCATTCTGGCGGCCACCGACGGCAAGGACGAGATTGCGGTGGCCGGGCGTCACCTGACCCGCATGCAGGATCAGCTGCAGAAAACGCTGCGCCAGCAGAAGACGCTGGTCGATCTGGGCCTGGCGGTCTCGAAGATCAACCACGACATGCGCAACATCCTTGCCTCCGCCCAGCTGATGTCCGACCGGCTGGTCGATGTCGATGATCCCCTGGTCAAGAGTTTCGCGCCGAAACTGCTGCGCGCGATCGACCGGGCGGTCGGCTATACGAGCGAGGTCCTGTCCTACGGTCAGACCTCGGAAGCCGAACCGCAGCGGCGGCGCTTCCGCCTCGCCGAACTCTGCCAGGAGGTGCGTGACCTCCTGCAGCTGAGCCACGAGACGGGCATTGAATTCGTCGATCTGATTGCTGCCGACATCGAGATCGACGGCGACAGCGAGCAGCTCTTCCGCGTCATTCACAATATCTGCCGCAATGCCGTGCAGGCTCTGGCGAGCTTCACGCCTGAGGATCCCGATCATCCGCGCCGGATCACGATCTCGGCCCAGCGCACCGGCTCGGTCGTGGCGATCACCATCGACGACACAGGCCCCGGCATGCCGGCCAAGGCGCGCGAAAACCTCTTTGCCGCCTTCCGCGGCTCGGCCCGCTCGGGCGGAACGGGGCTGGGGCTGGCGATTGCCCGCGAGCTGGTGCTTGCCCATGGCGGCACGATCGCGCTTGTGGAAAAACCCGGTCCCGGCACCCTGTTCCGCGTCGAAATCCCCGACAGACCAGTGGCTCTCGACGACTGGCGCGCCCGCGCCTGAGGGCCTCTTTGACGGTTGTCTGAGGGGAAGTGACGGCAAAATGACTCTTTTTTGAAAAAGGGCGCTTGCATTCCAAAGCGTCACGCTTTAGAGGATCGCCAACGCCGACGAACAGTCGGCTGGCACGCACCCGTAGCTCAGCTGGATAGAGCACCAGACTACGAATCTGGGGGTCAGGAGTTCGAATCTCTTCGGGTGCGCCATTCTTTCTTTTCCTTGAAATCACTGTCCACACCAGACTTTCAGTCTGTTGCCGTCGCGCTTGATGGAACATGTCGACGAACTCAGTGCCGGCGATTTCACCCTGATGGGCCGATGCCGCGCGAATGGTATTGCACGACGGGCGATGCAGAAATGCGTCGCCCGTCTTTGTTTTGCCGCTTCCTCGGACAATAGGGCTTGGTGAACACGAAAGCGTGTTCTAACTGTCAACATTATCGTTTCAGGTCCGGATTCGGCCTTCCTTCGATGCGGCAGCGGGGTCGCGCGTCATCGGCAGGGGAAAGGCAACAGGCCGGGCCGATGCCGCCAATGTGAGATATTCAGATGAGATGGAAACGCACGATTCAGCTTCTCGACGTCCATGCCGAGGGCGAGATCGGTCGGGTTGCGATCGGCGGTGTGCCGAAGATCCCCGGTGACACGGTGGCCGACCAGCTGGCCTGGCTGAACACGGATCCGAAGGGCCAGGAATTGCGGCGCATGCTGGTGCTTGAGCCGCGCGGCGCGCCGATCGGCTCGGTCAATCTGCTCCTGCCGCCCAAGCATCCGGACGCCGATGCGGCTTTCGTCATCCTGCAGCCGGATCAGGCCCATGCCAGCTCCGGATCGAATTCCATCTGCGCGACGACCGCCTTGCTCGAGACCGGCATGGTGGAGATGCAGGAGCCGGAAACCATCGTGATGCTGGAAACGGCGGCGGGGCTGGTCAAGGCGACGGCGACCTGCCGCGACGGCCGCTGCGAGCGGGTGAAGCTGACCATGGTGCCGTCCTTCGTGCACGAACTGGATGTGCGGCTGGAGACGGAGCACTGGGGCACGATCACCTTCGACGTGAGTTATGGCGGTATCTTCTATGCGCTGCTCGATGTTGGTCAGGTCGGCCTGACCATCGACAAGGCCAATGCCCGCGCGCTGGTCGAGGCCGGCATGATTCTGAAGGAAGAGATCAACCGCAAGATCCCGGTCGTTCATCCGGAAATCCCCGCCATTTCGGGCGTCGCCTATGTCATGTTCCGTGACGTCGATCCGGATGGCGCGATCCGCACCTGCACCACCATGTGGCCAGGCCGCGTCGATCGTTCGCCCTGCGGCACCGGCAATTCCGCCAACCTCGCGACGCTGCATGCGCGTGGCAAGGCGAAAGTGGGTGACGTCATGCTGTCGCGCTCGATCATCGGCTCGGAATTCGAGGTCGGCCTGTCCGCCCTGTCCGAGGTTGCCGGCCGGCCGGCCGTGATCCCGACCATCAGCGGCCGCGGTTTCACCTTCGGCCTGCATCAGGTGGCGCTGGATCCCTTCGATCCCTTCCAGCGGGGCTTTGCCCTGACCGACGTCTGGGGACCCTCCTCGGGCTCGATCGGCTAGGGCTGGAGGCTTTGGATGACCTGTGATGGATGCCGGGCATTTGATGCAATTCCGAGCGGTCTTCCTAGGTGAATTGTAAGGGTCTTGGTCGCAGCCATCTTGCTATCTGGTGGATCGACCGAGATAAGTGCATTCTCGATATCGTCAGCGAAAAGATCAACAAGTACTGCAGTAGATGAAGCCACATACAACGACAGGTTCCATGGTTCAAACTCTTGCAGGCGTGCCGATGACACTCAAAGGCTGCTCGGTATTCTCTGGCCTGAGCCTGGAAGAAGATCGTGAATGGCTGTCGCGTTGCCATTCGCGGACGCTGTCGGCTGGGGAAAGTCTGGTCGATTTCGAAGATATGTCCAAGGATGTCTTTATCGTCCAGACCGGCGAGATCCGCGCGGTTCTGCGCTTCACCGTCGGCAAGGAAGCGATCCTCGGCAGTTTCAAGCGCGGCGACATTCTGGGGGAGCAGGCGGCAATCGACGATCTCGCCCGCTCGGCAAGCCTGATGGCCGTGAGCGACGCGACGGTGACGGTTATTCCCTATACCGTGTTCCACGACATCCTGAAGCAGCGCGCCGATGTGGCGCTTGCCCTGCTTCAACTGCTGTCACGGCGCATCCGCGCGATGAACGACCGGCTTTCGGAACTGTCCTTCCTCGATACCAAGCACCGGCTTTACAACACGCTGCTGCGCCTGTCGCGGGTGCGCAATGATGGCGGCCGTGAGCGCATCATCTCGCCGCCGCTCGTTCATGCGGAACTGGCCGAGCATATCGGCGCGAGCCGTGAAACCGTGTCGCGGGAAATGTCGCGGCTGGCGCGCGAGGAACTCGTGGAACGCACCAGCCGGGCCATCGTGTTGAAGAACCCGGTCGAACTGTCCCGCCGCATCTCGCGCGCGCTGGAAGGCTGAGCGGGCCTCGGCCGCCGGTCAGGGATAGATGACGCCCTTGCGCAGGATGACATTGGCATAAAGTCGCGGTTCGCCGGTCTGCACGACGGTGTGCGCGGCCTTCACCCGATTGTAGAAATCCGCACCGATCAGCTTTGTGACAGGCACCTTCGGCTCGTGGCGGGCACAGCAGTCGATGATCTCCTGATGCACCGGATCGACCTGGTCCGGCTTGCCGCCGACCACCGAGCGGAAGATCGCCTCGGGAACGAAATCGTCGATCGGCATGACGCTCAGGATCGCATTCAGAACGGGAACAAGCGCATGGCCGTCGAGCCGCACCAGACGGCGGGCGTGTTCGAGCGCCGGATAGTTGCCGTCGACGATGGCGATCTCGTCGCCGTGCCCCATGGCGCGCAGGGTCGCGAGAAGCTCGGGGCTCAGGAGGGGATCAATTCCCTTCAGCATGGTGTGTTTCCTTGAACAAGACTGTTTGGTCGATGAGGTAGCGGTCGAAGATCGGCAGGCTCGCCCCGCCGATGGCGCGGGCCTGGGCGCCCACTTCGCCTTCGATGATGTCGGGCACCATGACGCCCTGGAGGTCGAGGCGGTTCATGGCTTCGATCGTGGCCTGGACGAGGCGTTTGCGCACCCAGTCCGGGAAGCCGCCATCGATGATGGCCGCGGCAAAGTCGATGATCGATGAGGCGGCGACGACGGCCTGGGCAAGGGCGGCCGCCGTGTCCTGGATCCAGATTTCCAGCGGTTCGCCGAAATCGATCCACTGGTCGGCTGCATACCAGAGCGGCTGCGGGTCGATGCCGCGTTCGCGCAGGAGGTTTTCGAGCACGAAGATCGAGGCGATGTCCAAGAGCTGTCGCGTCTCGCCGTGTTTGTCGCGCACGGGAAGGGGGCCGATCGCGCCGGCAGTCCCGGTGCGCCCGACGAAGAGGGCGGCATTGACGACGATGCCGCCGCCGATGAAGGAGCCGATGTAGAAATACACGAAGTCGGGATAGCGCTGTCCGGCGCCGAAGACGAGTTCCGCACCGCAGGCGCTGGTCGCGTCGTTGCGCAGATAGACCGGATGGCCCATACGCGCCTGGACGGCGGCCTGCAGATCCACTTCGCGCCAGATGTCCATGGCACCGGGCGGTGCACCCACCTCTTCGGCCCAGTTCCACAGCTCGAAGGGTGCTGCAATGCCGATGCCGGCGATGCGGCTGCTCTGCGCCACTTCCATGCCCGCCTCAAGTTCGGCGATGCCGTCGCAGATGAAGGGCAACAGGTTGTCGGGATGCGGATAGCGATAGGTCTGGTGCTTCTGCTGGCGGATGGTACCGGCGAAATCCATCAGCACGAGGTCGGCACTGCGCCGGCCGATCTTCACGCCGAAGGAAAAGACCGCTTCGGGATTGATGAACATCGGCACGGAGGGCTGCCCGACGCGGCCGCGAATGGGCTCGCCGCGCATCAGCAGTTCGTCGCTTTCCAGAGAGCGCATGATGACGGAGACGGTTTGCGGCGAAAGCCCGGTCAGGCGGGCGATGTCGGCCTTCGAACAGCCTGGATGCTGCCGCACCAGCGACAACACGAGGCGTTCGTTATAGGCGCGCACACGGACCTGGTTCGAGCCGCCGCCGGCGCTCGATCTCAGGCCCTGTTCGGCCCCCTGCATGTAGACATCCTGTGACACCAAGGCCGCTCCTCCCGACCGCTCCCTTTTACGGCAGCTCCGCGAGAATGTCACAGCGATTTAATAATTCAACTGGATTTATTTATTGACAGCCCAAAACTTCTGATGTTTTTAATGGGGTCGTGGAGGAGTGGGGCCGAGAGACCCCGATCGGATTGCGGAGGCGCAATCCGAGCCGACACGTTGCGGCCGGAGGAGCTGGCCCACCAACTTTCGGGAGGATACCAAATGAAAAAGTCTCTGATTACTGCTGCCCTGTCGACGCTCGCACTGGGCGTGGTTTTCGCCGCTCCGGTCCAGGCTGCCGACGTTTCGGCCTGCCTCATCACCAAGACCGACACCAACCCCTTCTTCGTCAAGATGAAGGAAGGCGCGACCGCCAAGGCTGCTGAACTCGGCGTGACCCTGAAGTCCTACGCCGGCAAGGTCGACGGCGACCATGACAGCCAGGTTGCCGCCATCGAATCCTGCATCGCCGATGGCGCCAAGGGCATCCTGATCGCGGCGTCCGACACCAAGGCCATCGTCGACCAGGTCAAGAAGGCCCAGGAAGCCGGCCTTCTCGTGATCGCGCTCGACACCCCGCTGGATCCGGCAACCGCTGCCGACGCCACCTTCGCAACGGACAACCTGCTCGCCGGCAAGCTGATCGGCCAGTGGGCTGCAGCGACCCTCGGCGACAAGGCCAAGGACGCCAAGATCGGCTTCCTCGACCTCGTTCCGTCGCAGCCGACCGTCGACGTTCTGCGCGACCAGGGCTTCATGATCGGCTTCGGCATCGACCCGAAGGACCCGAACAAGATCGGCGACGAAGATGATGCACGCATCGTCGGCCACGACGTGACCAACGGCAACGAGGAAGGCGGCCGCAAGGCCATGGAAAACCTTCTCCAGAAGGATCCTGACATCAACGTCATCCACACCATCAACGAGCCGGCTGCTGTTGGCGCCTACCAGGCTCTCAAGGCCGTGGGCAAGGAAAACGACGTTCTGATCGTTTCGGTCGACGGCGGTTGCCCAGGCGTCAAGGCCGTTGCGGATGGTCAGATCGGCGCCACCTCGCAGCAGTATCCGCTGCTGATGGCATCGCTCGGCGTGGAAGCGATCAAGAAGTTCGCCGAAACCGGCGAAAAGCCGAAGCCGACCGAAGGCAAGGACTTCTTCGACACCGGCGTTGCTCTTGTCACCGACAAGCCGGCAGCCAGCGTTGAATCGATCAGCGTCAAGGACGGCACGGACAAGTGCTGGGGTTGATCCCCAAAGCGTGATGGCGGACCATGAAAAGATCGGGGCGGCCCATGGCCGCCCCGTGTTGAATACCGGGCCCGGAGCCCGGCAGAAGAACCACATCGGGAGGTAAGTTCTATGGCGGGAGCCCAGGAATTCGAGAAGGTGCTGACCCAGAGTGAAACGAGCGTGGCGACCTTCGAGGACCGCTCCACTCTGCGCAAGATACAGCACTTCCTACACTCAACGCCGGCGGCTGTGCCTCTGATCGTTCTCGTGATGTCGATCATCATTTTCGGCCTGACGATCGGCGGCAAATTCTTCTCCAGCTATACGCTGACCCTCATCCTCCAGCAGATTGCCGTCGTCGGTATTCTCGGTGCTGCCCAGACGCTGGTCATCCTGACCGCCGGCATCGATCTGTCGATCGGCGTGGTCATGGTCATTTCAGCGGTGGTAATGGGCAATTGCGCCATCCACTACGGCATTCCCTCCGGCATTTCGGTGATGATCGGCCTGGCCGTCGGCGGCCTGTGCGGCCTGCTCAACGGCGTGCTCGTCGCCAAGGTCAAGCTGCCGCCCTTCATCGTTACGCTGGGCACCTGGTACATCGTGATGGCCACCAATTTCATCTATTCGGCCAATGAGACCTTGCGCGATGCCGATGTCGAGGCGATCGCACCGTTCCTCCAGGTCTTTGGCGAAAGCTTCAAGGTCGGCAAGGCGGTGTTCACGCTCGGCGTCGTCTTCATGCTGGTTCTGGTTTTCGGGCTTTGGTACGCGCTCAATCATACGGCCTGGGGACGGCATCTCTATGCGGTGGGCGACGACCCGGAGGCCGCACAGTTGGCCGGTATCCGCACCGACCGCGTCTTGCTCGGCACCTATACGCTGGCGGGCGTCATCGCTGGACTGGCCGCCTGGGTTTCGATCGGCCGTAATGGTTCGATTTCGCCCTCGGCTGCGGTCACCGACTATAATCTTCAGGCGATCACCGCGGCCGTGGTCGGCGGCATCTCGCTCTTCGGCGGGCGCGGCTCGATCCTCGGCACGCTCTTTGGTGCCCTCATCGTCGGTGTGGTCTCCATGGGCCTCAACATGCTCGGCGCCGATCCGCAATGGAAGGTGCTCCTGACGGGCGTGCTCATCATCGCCGCCGTTGCAATCGACCAGTGGATCAGAAAGGTAGCAGGCTGATGACCCAGGAACCCATTCTCACCGCGCGCGGCCTGGTCAAGCGTTACGGCCGTGTGACCGCCCTCGATCAGGCCGATTTCGACCTTTATCCGGGCGAAATCCTTGCCGTCATCGGCGACAACGGCGCCGGCAAGTCTTCGCTGATCAAGGCGATCTCGGGCGCCGTCACCCCGGATGAGGGCGAGATCAAGCTCGAAGGCCGGACGATCAACTTCCGCTCGCCGATCGAGGCGCGCAAGGCCGGCATCGAGACCGTCTACCAGAACCTGGCGCTGTCGCCGGCACTCTCGATCGCCGACAACATGTTCCTCGGCCGCGAGATCCGCAAACCCGGCATCATGGGCTCGGTCTTCCGCAAGCTCGACCGCCCCGCGATGGAAAAGTTCGCCCGCGACAAGCTGACCGAACTTGGGCTGATGACCATCCAGAACATCAACCAGGCGGTGGAGACGCTGTCGGGCGGCCAGCGCCAGGGTGTGGCGGTCGCCCGTGCTGCAGCCTTCGGTTCGAAGGTGATCATCCTCGACGAGCCGACGGCAGCGCTCGGCGTCAAGGAAAGCCGCAAGGTGCTCGAACTGATCCTCGACGTGCGCTCGCGCGGCATGCCGATCGTGCTCATTTCCCACAACATGCCGCATGTCTTCGAAGTGGCCGACCGCATCCATGTCCATCGCCTGGGCAAGCGGCTCTGCGTCATCAACCCGAAGGACTACACGATGTCCGACGCCGTTGCCTTCATGACAGGCGCGCGGCCGGCGCCGGATACCGGCATTGCCGCATGAGCCTTGACGTCCAGGGACTGGCGGACGAGATCATCAGGCGGGCTCACGGCAGAGCCCGCTTTCTCGTCGGCATTGCCGGACCGCCGGGCGGCGGCAAGTCGACGCTCGCCGACGCTTTGTCCGAACGCCTGAAACAGGCGGGCGAGGCGCCGGCCGTCCTGCCCATGGACGGCTTTCATCTCGACAACCGTCTGCTGATCGAGCGCGGCCTCCTGCCCCGGAAAGGGGCACCTGACACCTTCGACGTGCGGGGTCTGCGGGACATTCTTCAGGCCGTGCGCGCCGGTGGTGAGGTTCTCGTCCCGGTCTTCGACCGCGACCGCGAACTGGCGATCTGTGCGGCCCGCTGCATCGCACCGGACGATCGCATCATCCTGGTCGAAGGCAACTATGTCCTTCTCGACCGCGAGCCGTGGCGTCCGATCGCCTCGCTGTTTGACCTCACCGTCATGGTGGCGCCGCCGCAGGACGAACTCGAGCGCCGTCTGATCGCCCGCTGGGTTCATTATGGACTGTCCCAGGACGAGATCCATGCCAAGGTGCATGGCAACGACCTGCCCAACGGCCAGCTGGTGCTGAGCGCCAGCCATCCGGCGGATATCACGCTCAATTTCGGCTAAATTGCTGGTGTGGCTGGGCAGTTCGATCCTTCTTTAATTCTTAAGTTCTAATTAAATGGGCGATCGATAAAATTGTATCGGTTTGCTTCAGCCAATCTCAGCCTCCCCCTGATACAACTCCTCCATGAAAGATTAACGCGTGCAACGTCTTCCCGAGAGTGCGGGGGGACGGAAACAGTCCCAGGGACCAGCGTCGGAGAGGAGTGGTGGCATGACTATATTGATCGTTGAAGACAACCCGACCAATGCGATGATCATCAAGCATCTGGCCAAGAAGGTGACCAACGAAGAGATGGTCGTCGCGTCCGATGGCAATGCTGCGCTGACCTTCTGTCATGCCGAAAACTTTTCCATGCTGATCGTCGACCATCTGCTGCCGGGCATGTCCGGGCTGCAGTTCATCAAGGCCGTGCGTCTGATGGACCGCTATCGCGACGTGCCGGCGGTGATGGTGACGGCAGAGACGGATCCGCGTCTGCGCGAGGAAGCCCGCGCCGCCGGCGTCACCGATTTCCTGCACAAGCCGGTCGAGGCCGTGGCCTTCCGCAAGCTGGTCGCCGACCACCTCGGCTCCGCCGCGATCGTCTCAGACCTGCCGAAATCCGCTTGATCAACACCATCTGGAGAAGTCCCATGAAAGGCATGCTGCTTGCGCTCCTGATCGGGGCTGTTTGCTCAACGTCTGCGCTGGCCCTGGATGCACCGAAGGGTCCCGTCGTTCTGACCGTCAAAGGCGCGATCACCAACACCAATGTCGGCGACACGGCGGAGTTCGATCTGGCCATGCTGGAGGCGCTCTCCGGCCGCAAGGCCACGATGGAAACACCCTGGACGCAGGGCATGGTCACCTTTGAAGGGCCGCTGCTGAGCGCGCTGCTCAAGGCTGTCGGCGCCACGGGGTCGACCCTCTCGGTCAAGGCCCTGAACGACTATGCGGCCGAAGTGCCGGCTGACGATGCCAAGCTGGCGACGATCCTGGCGACCCGCATGGATGGCAAGCTGATGTCGGTTCGCGACAAGGGACCGCTGATGGTCGTCTATCCCTTCGACCAGGATCCCAGTCTCTACAATGAGAAATACTTCTCGCGGTCTGTCTGGCAGATCAAGGAAATCGAGGTCGGCAAGTGAAAAACAGGGAAGAGACACTCCGGAAGGCGGCAGGAGGGGGCAGTGTTGCCTTCATCCTGCAGCTGATTTCGGCTGTCCTTCTCTCCGTGCTCCTGATCCTCTTCGTCGACATCGCCCGCCAGTACCGGATCATGGAAGACGGCGTGCGGGAAAACTCCATGTGGTCGGTTTATCAGCTCGACCGGGAAACCCGCCAGCTCGACTACAGTCTGTCGGTCCTGCGTCGCGGCGAGGCGACGGACAAGGCCTATCAGGAACTCGCTCTGCGCTACGACATTCTCTATTCGCGCATAGCAATCCTCGATCAGTCGAAGTTCGGCAGCTATTTTGCCAAGGACATGAAGATCCAGGCTCATATCGGCGATATCACCAGAACCATCTCCGACATCCAGCCGATTTTCGATGGGATCACCGCCGGCACCTATCCCACGCGTGAGCAGCTGGACCAGCTCGAAACGATCATTTCGGGCATGGGGCGCATCACCGAGCAGTTCCTGCTCTATACCAATACGCGTGTCAGTTCCGAGCGCGCCGAAAGCCGCCAGATCATCCTTGGGCTGGAGCGGACTTCGGGCATCATGCTCGTCCTGCTGATGATCTCCGTGGTCTTCCTCGTCGTGACCCTGAACCGGCAGCTGAAATCCGTCCGCGAAACCAGCCGCGAACTGCAGGACATGGCCTCCGAACTGACGGAGGCCTATGAGGCGGCCGATGCCGGCAACCGGGCGAAGTCGCAGTTCATGGCCACCATGGGGCATGAAATCCGCACACCGCTCAACGCCATCCTCGGCATGTCGGAACTGCTGGAACTCTCGGAATTGCCCGACGATGCCCTGTCGAGCGTCAAGACGATCCGCTCTTCCGGCGAAGCCCTGCTTGAGATTATCAACGAGATCCTCGATTTCTCCAAGATCGAACACGGCAAGCTGGAACTCGAGGAGCGTGCCTTCGACATCTGCGGTCTGGCCGAAAGCACCGTCAGCATCATCCGCGGCCGCGCGGACGACCACGGCAATACGATCATTCTCGATCTGCCGGAATCGCTGCAGGCGCTCTTCGTCAAGACCGACCCGACCCGTCTGCGCCAGGTCCTGCTGAACCTGCTGTCCAATGCGGTCAAATTCACCAGCCAGGGTACCGTCACACTGCGCCTGCGCGAATTCTACCGCGAAGGCAAGCTGATGATCCGCTTCGAGGTCGAGGACACCGGCATCGGCATCGACGAGGCCGGTCTCGACAAGCTCTTCAAGCCGTTCTCGCAGGTCGACGCTTCGATCAGCCGTCGTTATGGCGGCACCGGCCTTGGCCTCACCATCTGCAAGCAGATCGTCGAGAAGCTGGGTGGCGAACTCGGCATGAGCAGCACGGTCGGCGTCGGCTCGATCTTCTGGTTCGAGCTGGCCGTGGTCCCGGTCAGCCGCGAAGAGGCAGACAGCGTCGCCGCCAAGATCGTCGCAGACGAAACCCTGCCGCGCTATCGCATCCTTCTCGTCGAGGACAACAAGGTCAACCAGATCGTTGCGTCGCGCTTCCTCGCTCGCCTTGGGCAGGAGGTCGAGATTGCCAATGACGGTGCCGAAGCGGTCGCCATCACCCGTGGCCAGATCTTCGACCTGATCCTCATGGACATGCAGATGCCGGTGATGGACGGCATCGAGGCGACGCGCCGGATCATCGCCGAAGGCGGACCGTGTGCGGCCACCCCGATTATCGCCATGACCGCCAATGCCTCGGATGACGACCGTCGCCGCTGCATGGATGCCGGCATGCAGGGCTTCGAATCCAAGCCCGTGACCCTGGAGAGACTGAAGCAGATGATCGCCTATGCCACCACGCCGGACCGCGCTGTGTCGCCGTCCCAGGATCAGTCAGAAGGGGGCAAGGCCGCTGTGGAACGCTTCGAGCTGCCGGAACCGGATATGAGCGGCATGCCGATGCGTGCCCTGCCGGGCCTCGGGATCGAGGGGCTGGACGAAGCCCGTCATGCCGAACTGGTCGATGCCCTGGGCGAAGACGTTTTCCAGGAGCTGGTCGAGTCCTTCTTCAACGATGCGGAAGAACTGCTGGTCGAACTGGACGAGGCCTTGCGCAAGGCGGATGCCGAGAAGCGGGACCGTGTGCTGCACACGATCAAGGGGGCGGCCTCGAATGTTGGACTGAACGATCTCGCGGTGAAGGCCAATGCCTTGCGCCATCAGGCGCCGGAGCCGGCCGACATCGAAATGCTGGGCGACGAAATCCAGGCCCTCAAATTCAAACTCGTTGCATAGAAGCACGGAGGTGACCATGCGTATCTTGTTGGTTGACGATAACAGCACCAATCTGAAGCTTCTGACCAAGCTGGTTGGCAAGCTCGACAGTTGCGAGGCGGTGCCCTTCGCCAGTCCCGATGCCGTGCTGTCGGCTCTCCCGGAGCTCGATTTCGACATCGCGATCATCGACTACCAGATGCCGGTCTATAATGGTGTCGAGCTCTATACGGAAATTGTCCGCTTCGAGAAATATGCCGAGGTGCCGGTTATCTTTGTCACCGCCGACAAGGACATGACGACGCGCATGGCGGCGCTGAATGCCGGCGCCATCGATTTTCTCACCAAGCCGGTCAACCCAGTCGAGTTCCAGGCCCGTGTGCAGAACATCGTCAGCCTTGCCCGCGCCCGCCGTCAGCTGGCCGATCAGGCCGAATGGCTGCGCCGCGAGGTGGAGCGGGCTGTCGGTGAACTGCGCGAGCGCGAGCAGGAGATCATCCATCGCCTGACGCTGGCGGCCGGCTACAAGGATCCGGAGACGGCGCGCCACACATTGCGCGTCGCGTCCTATTCCGAGGCGATCGCCATCGAACTCGGCCTGTCGCCGCAGCTTTGCCACGACATCCGCCTGGCCGCCCCGATGCATGACATCGGCAAGGTCGCGATGCCCGATACGGTGCTCTTGAAGCAGGGCCGTCTGACGGAGGCGGAATACCGTCAGATGCAGGCCCATGCCGAGATCGGCAGCGACATCCTCGGCCGTTCGCATTCTTCGCTGCTGCAGCTCGCGTCCGAGATTGCCGCCAGTCACCACGAACGCTGGGACGGGCAGGGTTATCCCAACCGCCTGTCCGGCACGGCCATCCCGATCTCCGGTCGCATCGTCTGCATCGCGGATAATTTCGACGCATTGACCACCGAGCGGCCCTACAAGCCGGCCTGGAGTTTCGCCCGCACCGTCGAGCATATCCTCGGCCGCGCCGGGACGCAGTTCGATCCGGATTGCGTCGCGGCCTTCGAGCGGGCGCTGCCGCGCATTCAGGCGATCATGGACCAGGATCGTCGCGAGCAGGCCGAAGAGGCAGAACGCGCCATGGCGGCATCGCCGGATCGTATTCCGGGCGAACGGGTCGCCTGAGATCCTTTGATCACGGCGACGAACATGCTAAGGGCGGGCAGATTTCTGTAAGCCGGAGGCATGTCGCATTATGGTATCCCTGACGATCCGTCGCCCCGATGACTGGCATCTGCATCTGCGCGACGGCGCCATGCTGGAAGGCGTGATCGGCGACACCAGCCGCCATTTCGCCCGTGCCATCATCATGCCGAACCTTGTGCCGCCAGTGGTCACCACGGCGGATGCAAAGGCCTATCGCGAGCGCATCGTCAATGCCATTCCGGCAGGCGATCGTTTCGAGCCGCTGATGACGCTCTACCTGACAGAGCACACCAATCCCGACGACGTGGAAGAGGGCAAGCGCTCCGGCCTGATCACGGCGGTGAAGCTTTATCCTGCCGGTGCGACGACCAATTCCCATGGCGGCGTGCGCGACATGGACAAGGCCATGCCGGTGCTGGAGCGCATGGCGAAGATCGGCCTGCCGCTGTGCGTGCATGGCGAAGTGACGACACCCGAAGTCGACATCTTCGACCGTGAAAAGGTCTTCATCGACACGGTTCTCGATCCGCTGCGCAAGCGTCTGCCTGAACTGAAGGTCACCATGGAGCATGTGACGACGGAAGACGGCGTCGGCTATATCCAGTCGGCCGGGAAGAACCTCGCCGGCTCGATCACCACGCATCACCTGATCATCAACCGCAACGACATTCTGGTCGGCGGTATCCAGCCGCATTACTACTGCCTTCCTGTCGCCAAGCGCGAGAACCATCGCCAGGCGCTGCGCAAGGCGGCCGTCTCCGGCGATGCAAGGTTCTTCCTCGGCACCGACAGTGCGCCGCATGTCGATCCACTGAAGGAGTGCGGTTGCGGCTGTGCGGGCATCTACACCTCGATCAACACCATGAGCTGCCTTGCCCATGTCTTTGAACAGGAGAATGCGCTGGACAAGCTCGAAGCCTTCACGTCGCTGAATGGCCCCGCCTGGTATGGCCTGCCGGCGAACGAGGAGACGATCACCCTGGTGAAGCGCGAGGAGCCCGTCGAGTTCCCGGTGAAGATCTTCACCGGCGCCGGGCCGGTCACGGTCTTCAACCCGAAATTCTCGCTGCACTGGGATGTCGCCTGAAACGACAATGCCTCGCGGTTGACGCGAGGCATTTTTCTTGGGCGGTTGTCGGCGATACCGGTCTCAGCCACCGAGTGAGCCGAGCTGCGGCCAGAGGCCGAGCACGCCGATGACGATCAGGTAGATCGCGACAACATAGTTGAGCAGCCGCGGCATCACGAGGATGAGAATGCCGGCGATGAGAGCGACGAGGGGCTGGATGACGAGGATGTTTTCCATCGGATGAAAGTCCTGCGGTTGGAGGCCAGCGGTAAAGGCAAATACCGCCAATTTGTTCCATCGCGCCACTCTGGTCAGTCCTGCCGCTTGCTGCTATTGGCCTTGAAACGAGACCGATGAGGAGAACGCCATGATCCAGACCCCCTTCACCGACCCCGCCGTCATGGCAGACCTCGTGGCGAAGATGCTCTGGGAGATCAAGGCGGTGCATTTCAATGCGGCCGAGCCCTACAAGCTCTCCTCGGGCATGAAGAGCCCCGTCTATATCGACTGCCGCAAGCTTCTCTCTTATCCGCGCGTACGTTCCGCCGTCATGGATTTCGCGGCAGCTACCCTGATGCGTCATGCCGGCTTCGAGCAGTTCGACTGCATCGCCGGCGGCGAGACGGCCGGCATTCCCTTTGCGGCCCTGCTCGCCGACCGCTTGGGCCTGCCGATGATCTATGTGCGCAAGGCGCCGAAGGGCCATGGCCGCAATGCCCAGATCGAAGGCCACATGCCGGAAGGGTCGCGCGTGCTCGTCATCGAGGATCTGACGACCGCCGGCGGCAGCATGTTCAAGTTCATCGATGCGGTCCGCGCAGCAGGCGGCGTGGTCGATCACGGCATCGCGCTGTTCTTCTACGGCATCTTCCCGGAGGCGCTGCAGCGCTTCGACGACGGCAAGGTGAAGCTGCATTACATCGCCACATGGCGCAATGTGCTTGCCGTCGCGCGTGAACAGAAGCTGTTCGACGACGAGACGCTGTCGGAGGTCGAGGCCTTCCTCGATGCGCCGCTGGAATGGTCCGGTCGGAATGGTGGGGTTTCGTCGCTCGCCTGAGCAATTGCTCATGGTCGCACTGGAAATCGGGCGCGACTTGGTTTAAATCGATTGAAACGGAAGACTGGGAGGTCGAGATGATCCTGTGTTGCGGCGAAGCGCTGATCGACATGTTGCCACGCGAAACCACGCTCGGCGAGCGGGCCTTCTCGCCCTATGCCGGCGGCGCGATCTTCAACACGGCGATTGCGCTCGGGCGGCTCGGCATCGACACCGGCTTCTTCACCGGTCTTTCCGACGACATGCTGGGCGACATCCTGCGCGACACGCTGAAATCCTCCGGCGTCGACTACAGCTATTGCGCCACGCTCTCGCGCCCCTGCACGATCGCGCTCGTCAAGCTCACCAACGGCCAGGCATCCTATGCCTTTTACGACGAGAATACGGCGGGCCGGATGATCACGGAAGCCGATCTGCCCACGCTGGATGACAGCTGCGAGGCCCTGCATTTCGGCGCGATCAGCCTGATCCCGGAACCCTGCGGCTCGACCTACGAGGCGCTGATGACGCGCGAGCACAAGACCCGCGTCATCTCGCTCGACCCCAACATCCGCCCAGGCTTCATCAAGGACAAGCAAGCCCACAAGGCGCGCATCGCCCGCATGGCCGACATGTCCGACATCCTGAAATTCTCCGACGAGGATCTCGATTGGTTCGATCTGCCGGGTACCCAGGACGAACGCGCCGAATACTGGCTGACGCGCGGCGCCAAGCTCGTGGTGCTGACCAAGGGCGCGGAAGGTGCGACCGCCTATACCGCGAACTTCAAAGTCTCTGTGCCCTCGAATAAGGTCGAGGTGGTCGACACTGTCGGCGCCGGCGATACGTTTGACGCGGGCATTCTGGCGTCGCTGAAGCGTCAGGGATTGCTGACCAAAGACAAGGTTGCGACGCTCTCGGAAGAGGCGGTGCGGCAGGCGCTGACCGTCGGCGCGAAGGCGGCGGCCGTGACTGTGTCGCGGGCAGGGGCCAACCCGCCGACGGCGGCCGAGATCGGGTTCTGAGGCGCGGCCGGAAGGTCGGCCTGTCAGGTCAGGCTCCGTCTCGCCACCCCCTCGGCGAGGCCAGCCTTGCAATCCCGTTTGCCAGCAAAGGTTGACGCAAGATTGGATTGCTACTTTCCGTGCCACATAAGGGAGAGCAATCATGAAAGTCGACACAGCCGCCAGCTATATGGTCTCTGGCGCGCGCACCACTGCGGCGATGCGCGCTGAAACACAGGCATTTGGTGCGATGGTGTCCGCACGGGCGCAGGATACGCAAGAAACGACCGGCGGCAGCGATGGGCAAGAGGCGCTCGATTTCACCCGCATGACCCGCCAGGAATTGTTCGACTGGATGAATGAACAGCTCCGCAGCGGAAAAATGTCTTTCGATGAAAGCGCGCCCTTTCTGGGCATGACCTTGAAGATCTCGGCGGAGACCGGCGAACCGGTGGATATGGCGACAGACAACTCGCGGATAGACTTTACCGAGAAAGCGCGGCAAGGCATCGAGTTCTATGAGTTGCATTTCGACCAGGCATCGGCGGATGCGCTACAGGCGGCATTGGAGAAAATGCTGGACGCGTAAGATCACGCTCAGCGGCGGAAACAGCTTGCTGGATGGCTGTTTCCAGCTGGACGGCAACGCCTTTAGGTGTCTTACGATCCCGCCGGTCGGTAGGTCCCGTTGTCGTCAGATACGATCGACAGCGGCTCAGACCTGTTGTCGTCTCCCTGCTCCTCACCTTCCTGCTTTTCCAAAGCCTTTGTCAGCTTGTCGTTCGCATCCGGGTCCTTGGCGCTGTCGATCACGTCCTGAATGGACACGCCGAGCTTGTCGAGGCCGAGTTCCTTCTCGAGGCTCTTGACGGCCATATCGCCGCCCTCCGCCTTCAGCTTGCCGAGCGCCTTCTGCATGGCACTGGAAAACTCTTCTCTCGACCCGTAATCCGACGCGTCGACGCCCAGCGCTTTGCCGGCGCGCTCGATCAGATCGATCTTCAGCTTGTTGATGTTCACGTGGTTCACGCTGAAGAAGGATTCCGAGATTTTCGATTGTGCCTGCGTGGGCTGCGCGGCACTGCCGATCTTGCCATCAAGACCGTTCGCGGTTGCGACAAGCGCGTCAGTCCCGGCCCCGTCCTGTTCGACCGCGCCAGCGGAGCGTGTCTGCTGAAGAATCAGAAGTGCTGCAGAATTGGAGGGGGTGACGGTGGTCATCGCAGGATCTCTTATCCTCGGATGGACGCCATCATGGGCAATCCGGGCGACAGAACCAAAGCATCATGCATCAGCCAGACAGGTGATTTGCCTGCAACCTATCAGGGAAAGGTTAATGAATCCAGTGGCGGCCTTTCACTGAAACGGCACGCTTGCGGCGTGCCCCGACCGTGTGCAGGATTGGCCAAACGGTGATGCGCAGGCGGCCGTCAATGACAAGCCGCCCTGCATGCCTTACAGCGGACTGATGATCAGATGTGGCATCCCGTTTGACGTCTTTTCTGCGGAATGACCTCTATCATCGACGACGCCTCTTGCCACGCGACGCATGTTGGAGAAACCCTCAAAGGTAACGGTGTCCACCGGCTCGTCGAAACAGACGGACAGGGCGTGGCCGCTTTCCGAAGACGTGATCGCGGTGATTTCGCCCTTGAATGCCTGCCCGAGATAATGGCCCCTGACCCTCTGGTGCAGATAAAAGACGGGTGGAGCAAGTTTTGCCAGTTGAGCAGACAATGTGTTCCAGTCGCGCGCGCCGTTCCGGTGTGCGATCAGTTCCAGGGCCTTGGCGTGGCCGACAACTGTGCCTTCCGCCGCGAGCGTGACCCGCAGCGCCTTTGCCTGCGCCTTTGCTTCCGCGATGCTTTTGACTGTCATGGTCGAACCCCCGTCGCAGCGATCCCGATACCGGCACGGCCCCGCTCCTTGATGGCAGTCAACAACACAAGGACGGTGATCACCACCGCGAGAGCATCGGCGGCGGGATAGGCGAACCACAATGCATTCCCGCCCAGCAAGATTGCGGCAGTCCCGATCAGCAAGGGCACGAGCAGGACGGGTTTGACGAGCGTGAGAAGCGCTGCGCGGGCCGGCTGGCCAAGAGCCTGGAAATAAAGGCCAAGCACGAGGACAGGCCCCGAAAACAGATAGAGGGCTGCCATGATCCGGAGGATCCGGCCGACGTCATCGATCACAGCCGCGTCTGCGACAAACATTGCCCCCAAGGCACTGCCCTGGCTCAACAGCAGACCCTCAACGGCAGCGCAATAAAGCAGTGTTGTCGTCGCCGCGATCCGAAGGGTGGCATCGGAGCGCGCATAAAGACCCGCGCCCACATTGTTGCCGACGATGCTCTGCATCGCCATGCCGACGGCCATGCTGGGCAAAAAGGCAAAGCCGAAAATCCGTGTCGCGATGCCGTAGGCTGCGATGGTTTTGGCATAGTCGGCGCTTGCCGAAAAGCGCAGGGCCACAACGACACTGGCAGCGGAAAGTGCCATTCCGGCAAAACCCAGGCTGAGAGGCGCGCCCAGGACCGCGATTGCTTGCCAACGATTGGTCCAGCGGTTTCGCCAGAGGCTGGCGAGCGGCAGCATATCGGCTTTGAGCCGGCGCAAGACGAGGAGCAGGGTCAATCCGAGCGCCTGCGCCAGCACGGTGCCGAGGGCCGATCCGGCCACGCCAAGCTCCATGCGCGCCACAAGAACGGAGTTCAGCACGATGTTGGCAAGGGTAACCCCAAGCGACATCAAGGCCATGGTGCCGGCATGGCCCTCGTTCCGGCAGGCATCGGCGTGGACAGCGAGGAGGAACTGGATCGGTGTTCCGGCCACGGAAATCGCCAGGAAAACCCAGACCATGTCCGCAATCGACCCGTCGGAGCCGGCAAGGTGGATCGAGAAAAGTCTGCCGCCGGCGCAGAAAAGCACGATGAGTACCAAAGCGATGGACAGGGCAAGTCCGTGGGCGCCGGCAAGCGTTGCCGAGGCTTCCTCGCGGTTTCCGGCGCCGAGTTGGCGGGCAAGCAGGCTCGACATGCCCCCGCCGACAAGGGTCGCCAGCGCGATGGTGATCATCAGGATCGGGAAGGTCATGCCGACCGCCGCCATGGCATCGGCACCCACGTAATGGCCGAGAAAGAAGGCATCGACGATGCCAAGTATGCCATTCATGCCCATGATCGCAATCATCGGCAATGCGGTGACGGCGAAGAGCCTGCCGGGAGAGGCAGTCAGAAAACGGTTTTCGGGCGATTGTCGCAGCGACATCACTCACTCCTCCAAAGAGGCATTTCGATGGTGATGGGGGCCTGCATTGCCCACCGACGAAATGCTTCGAGGGTGAGAAGAAACTGCGAACCGGCTTTACCGTGACTTGCGTCTGCAGGCGGCAGGTGCTCGGAACCTGAGCGCCAAGAACCATTGAAATGGGAGATTGTCAATGACGGACCGCTCGTGCAGGGTCGCCGGGGAGAGCGGTGTGCTGACAGGGCCGTCTATGCGAGCGCGGGGGAGCCATTTCAACGTCCTCCATCTTCCGCACGAAAGGGGTAACTCCGGGCGGAACGGCGAGCTGTCATGCCCCGGTCGTTAAAAGAGCTGATATCGAGGGTCATGCCTTCGACGCAGGCCTCTTGACCTCGCTGAGGGTGCTCGACTGCCTGCCGCGCCCCCCAGGTCGCCTTTAGGATTGGGCGAACGGATTGACGATGCGCAGGCTGTCATCGATGTTCATGCCGTCCTGCATGTCTTCGGACAGCAATGTGTCGCAACCGGCCACGAGTGCGGTCGCAACGATCATCGCATCATAAATGGAAAGCCCGTAACGCTCTGAGATGACAAGCCCCGTCTCGTGGGTTGCAACCGTGAGCGGTTCGACATTCAGCAGCGCCCTGATCATGTCCAAAAACAAATGAGTGTCCGGCCAGGACATCCGCAGCTTGCGGCGCAGGACATTGGCGGTTTCGTTGAGGACCTGAACGCTGATCGTGCCACCCTTGGCAATTTCGGCCTCCGCTCGATCGGCTTTCTCGGCATCGCTCGAGGCGAGATAAAGAATTACGTTCGTGTCGACGAACCTACCGGCCATTCGCCTCATCCCGGTCGAACGTGAAGTCGGCCGGCAGCCGTCCCCGGAAGGCTCGCAGGCGCTGAAGCAGATCTTCAGGTGTCGGCTTACGGGCGACATCGAGCGCGCGCCAGTCTGTCGCGCGAATTTCGATGTCATCGCCTTCCTTCAGCTTCAGCGCTTCGACCACGCTAGCGGGAAGACGCACCGCGAGACTGTTGCCCCATTTGGCGATCTGCATGATCAACTCCGATGATATACCTGCGGCTTAATGTATATCAACGTGGTTACTCGATCAAGCATGCAGCCTTGTTGTCCTCTAAGACCACGTCAAAGAACTGCGTTGCCGAAGCGTCAAGGATTGCGGACGGGCAGGGGTCGTCTTCAGGTGCAGACGAAGCGTCGGTGCCCCCCGATCAAAGCTCGGCCTCGGCCAGTCGAGACAGTGTGCTTCTGCCCAATTCGGCCATCACGGGGTTGGTGTCCTTGTAGTACCAGACCAGGCCCATGGCTTGCTGGAACGCCCAGGCGGCTCCTCGTTGCCATTCGAGGTCATCGACGCCAAGTGTTTCCCGGAAAGTGGTTCGGGTCTCGTGGTTGAGGAGATGCCATCCGGCAACGAGATCGAGGGCCGGATCGGCCGGACCGAACCCACCGGTGTCAAGCACGCCGATCAGACGCTCTCCCTTCACCAACAGGTTCGTCGGAATGAGATCCTTGTGGCACATTGCCTCGGTCCGCGAAGGGGGGAGCACACGAAGGCGTTTCCACATGCGGCGAAGGTGCGCGACATCCAGGAGGCTTTTGCTCTTTTCGAAGCAGACCTCCATCCAGGCGTCGTGATCGGTCAGCTTTCCACCTCGACCGGGACCGGAAAAGGTCCGCCCCTTCAGGTCGACCTTGCGCAAAGCGCTGATCAAGTGAGCAAGATCGCGCGCGAAATCGAGTGAAGTGCTGAGACCGTGAGGAGTAGCGACATCGCCGTCGATCCAGGTCTGCACCAGCCATGGCATCGGAAACCCTGCGCCCCACTGTCCGATGCCAACCGGTACCGGGCTGGGAAATGCACAGTACTCATGGAACTCGCGACTGGCTTCGATTTCCTGTTCCAGGGTTCGCAGAGAAACGGCGGGATCCATCGTCCGGAGCGGAAAGCGGGCTGCATGTCTCTCGCCAATCCGAAAGATCGCATTCACTGTGCCTGCGGTCTCAAGTTCCCGGATGTCCTGGCCTCGAAACTGCGGAAACTGATCCGCTATCAGGTGACGGACTTGCTCAACGGTAATGGTCAGTTGGTCTTCATGCACGCGCTGCTTGCCTCGGGAGTCTGGATTGCGGTGTCCTAACCGAAGGGCAGAGCGGCCACTTCACCCCGTCTTCCGCTCCGAAAGCGCCGAGACCAGTCCGACCGTCGAGCTGTCATGCCCGGTCGCGGCGACCTTGCCCTGCACCACCGGCAAAAGCCCCGTCGCCAGTTCCTTGCCGAGTTCCACGCCCCATTGGTCAAACGAATTGATGCGGAAGATCACGCCTTCGACGAAGACGCGGTGTTCGTAAAGCGCGATCAGGCGGCCGAGCGTGTAGGGGGTGAGCTGGTCGTAGACAAAGGTGATCGAGGGGCGGTTGCCGGAGAAGACGCGGTGGGGGGCGAGGAAATCGGCGTCCTCGTCGGTCACGCCCTTGGCGGTGAGCTGGCCCTTGGCTTCGGCGAGTGTGCGGCCCTTCATCAGGGCTTCCGACTGGGCGAGGCAATTGGCGATCAGGAGGTCGTGCTGGTGGCGGAGCTCCGGTTCGAAGCCGTTGGCGGCGATCATGAATTCGGCCGGGATGACGCTCGTGCCCTGGTGGATGAGCTGATAGAAGGCGTGCTGGCCATTGGTGCCGGGCTCGCCCCAGACGACGGGACCGGAGGCACCCTGGACGGGCTTGCCGTCGATGGTGACGCTCTTGCCGTTCGATTCCATGTCGAGCTGCTGCAGATAGGCCGGGAAACGCGACAGGCGCTGGTCATAGGGCAGGATGGCGCGGGTTGGGTAGTTCAGCACCTTGCGGTGATAGACGCCAAGAGCGCCGAGCAGCATCGGCAGGTTGTCGCGGAAGGGGGCGGTGCGGAAATGCTCGTCCATGGCGTGGGCGCCATCAAGGAACTGGCCGAAATGATCAGGGCCGATCGCGATCATCAGCGGCAGGCCGATGGCCGACCAGATCGAATAGCGCCCACCGACCCAGTCCCAGAAGCCGAAGACGCGGGCCTGATCGATGCCGAAGGCGGCGACCTTGTCGAGCGCGGTCGAGACGGCGCAAAAATGATGGCCGACGGCCGCTTCCCCGAGCGCGTCCGCGACAAAGGCGCGGGCCGTCTGGGCATTGGTCATCGTCTCGATCGTCGTGAAGGTTTTCGACGCGACGATGAAGAGGGTGGTTTCGGCATCAAGCGTCTTCAGCGTGTCGGCGATATGGGCGCCGTCGATATTGGAGACGAAATGCAGGCGCGGGCCGTCATGGAAGGGCGAGAGCGCCAGTGTCGCCATGACCGGGCCGAGATCCGAGCCGCCGATGCCGATGTTGACGACATCCGTGATCGCCTTGCCGGTCGCACCTTTGGTCTCGCCCGAGCGAATGCCCTCGGCGAAGGTGCCCATGGCCTCGAGCACGCCGTTGACGTCAGGCATGACGTCGCGGCCTTCGACCATCACGGGGCGGTTCGAGCGGTTGCGCAGCGCCGTGTGAAGAACGGCGCGGCCTTCGGTGAAGTTGATCGGCGCACCTGAGAACATCTGGTCGCGCTTGTCGGCGACGCCGGCGGTCGTCACCAGTTCCTCGAGCAGATCGAGGATTTCGCCGTTCACGGCGCATTTGGAATAATCCATCAACAGGTCGCCGAGCGTGACGCTGAAACGCGAGAAGCGCTGCGGATCGGCGGCAAAGGCGGCGCGCAGGTCTTCGGCATGGGTGGCGGCAACGGCGCTCGTCAGCTTGTCGATGATGGCTTGCATCGGAATGTCCCTGTTAACATGGTTGCCCGGGACATTAGTCGCAGCACAAGGCGCTATCAAGACAGGGGGAGCCTGACAGCTCCCCCAATTTCAATCGATTTATTTCTCGTCGCGCAATTCGCGGCGCAGGATCTTGCCGACATTGGTCTTCGGCAGTTCGGTGCGGAACTCGATGTAACGCGGACGCTTGTAATTGGTGAGGTTGGCGGCGCAATGGGCCTTGAGTTCATCGATCGTCAGCGCCTGGTCCTTCTTGACGACGAAGAGCTTGACTGCTTCGCCCGAATGCCCGTCCGGCACGCCAACGGCGGCGCATTCAAGCACGCCCGGATGCATCACGGCGACTTCCTCGATCTCGTTCGGATAGACGTTGAAGCCCGAGACGAGGATCATGTCCTTCTTGCGGTCAACGATCTTCACATAGCCGCGCTCGTCCATCAGGCCCATGTCGCCCGAGCGGAAGAAGCCATCGGCGCTCATCACCTTGGCCGTTTCTTCCGGGCGTTGCCAGTAGCCGGCCATGACCTGCGGCCCGCGGATGCAGATCTCGCCGACCTCGCCGATCGGCAGCGTGTTGCCGTCCTCGTCGCGGATCTCGATATCGGTGGAGGGCAGCGGCAGGCCGATCATGCCGGAGAATTCGCGTGCGTCGAGGCGGTTGACGGTGGCGACCGGCGAGGTCTCGGACAGGCCGTAGCCTTCGGTGATCGGGCGGCCGGTCATCTCCAGCCAGCGTTCGGCGACGGGCCGCTGGATGGCCATGCCACCGCCGAGCACGAGGAGCAGCGAGGAGAAGTCGAGCTTCTTGAACTCCGGATTGTTCATCATCGCGTTGAACAGCGTGTTGAGGCCGGGGAAGACATGCGCCTTGAACCCCTGCAGCTCCTTGATGAAGCCGGGAATATCGCGCGGATTGGCGATCAGCAGGTTATGGCCGCCAAGTGCGACGCCCATCAGCGAATTCACGGTCAAAGCGAAGATGTGGTAGAGCGGCAGGGCGCAGACGAAGTTTAGCACATCCGGGCGTTTGCCACCGGCCAGCGCCGCTTCCAGCCAGAGTGCGATCTGCTGCTTGTTGGCCAGAAGATTGGCATGAGTGAGCGCCGCCCCCTTGGAGACGCCGGTTGTGCCACCGGTATATTGCAGGAAGGCGATGTCGCCGGGCGCGACCGCGACGGGCTTCAGCGTGAGCTTGCTGCCCTCTGCCAGCATGGCCTTGAAGCCGACATGACCGGGAATGGTCCAGGCCGGCACGAGCTTTTTCACCTTGCGCACGACAAAATTGACGATGTGCCCCTTGAGGCCCAGCATGTCGCCCATGGTGCAGACGATGACGTGCTTCACATCCGTGCGGTCGACGACCTGCTGGACGGTATGGGCGAAATTCTCCAGCACGACGATCGCCTTCGCGCCGGAATCCTTCAGCTGGTGTTCGAGTTCGCGCGGCGTATAGAGCGGGTTGACGTTCACCACGGTCAAGCCGGCGCGCAGGATGCCGTAAACGGTGACCGGGTTCTGCAGGATGTTCGGCGTCATCACCGCGACGCGGTCGCCCTTGACGAGGCCCTTCGATTGCAGCCAGGCACCGACCTTGCGGGACTGGTCTTCCAGTTCGCGGAAGGTCATGGAACGGCCCATGCTGGTGAAGGCCTGCCGCTCGGCGAACTTCGCGCAGCTCGCTTCGAACAGGGCGCCGAGCGACGGGTGAGAATGCGGGGCGATCTCAGCCGGCACCGAGGCGGGATAGGATTGAACCCAGATCTTTTCGGCGGCGCGGCCGCTGAGGCGGCTCATAGTTTCCGTCATGTTATCCTCCCGAACCATTCTTCTCGTCTGCTCACCAGGCGGGCTCCTCCCCTTATCCTGGAACCTCATGCTAGCGCAAAGGTCGTGCAAGTCTCGAAAAATTATATAACCTTGACGTAAACGTCAATACGCACGCCGGAACCGTGACGGGTCGAGACCAGCCGGGGGGCGGAAAAGCCGGAAAGCACCCGCTCCAAGGCCGCCAATTCCGGTAGCTTTTGGGGAACCATCTGGGGCCAGGGTCGTTGATTCACCACAACCAACAACGACAGGAGGATACCATGGACCAGGTTAACCGCGCCGTGGACGGCAAGGACCCCTATGTGAAGGACACCCCGACCCTGATCGCCAGTGACAAGGTCGAAGGCACGGCTGTTTATGGCGTCGATGGCGACCGGATCGGCTCCATCCAGCGCATCATTCTGGAAAAGCGCGGCGGCCGCGTGGCCTATGCCGTCCTGAGCTTCGGCGGTTTCTGGGGCATCGGCGACGATTATTACCCGCTGCCTTGGGAAACCCTGACCTATGACGAGCAGCTGGACGGATACCGCATCGGCCTGACCAAGGAACAGGTCGAAGGCGCGCCGAAATATCGCGACGACAGCGAAGACTGGTATCGCAACAACGGCCGCTCGGTCTACGACTATTACGGCGTCCCGCCCTACTGGATCTAAGGGATCCGTTCGGAAACACTGACGGAAGGGCCTCGCTTGCGGGGCCCTTTTCGTTTGCGCGAAGAAAGGGGGTTCGGTGGACGGCAGCGTAATCGCGCTGCAGCAGGAGAGACGTCAATCAAGCCGCCCGAGCCCGTACTAAAGTTTACGGCACTCGCGCCCTGGGCTCTCCTGACATGAAAAGCCTCCTGGGAAAAGCCCGTTTCTGCGGGTGGCCGGATACAGGACAGGCGCGGCGTGCATATTTGGCCGGTGGCTGGCGCAAATGGAGTGGATTGCCCGGCGGTGCGCGATTAGGCTCGACCTGACGCCAAAGGCAACCTGCGCATCGATCGGACCGCACATGACCGACACCCCGATGGCTCCGACCGAGCCAGCCATTCTCGATTTTCTCGCCACCTGCGCGGCATTCTACCCCGATGATGCCGTGGAGGCTCCGATCGACCAACAGCGTCAATGGTACGACGCGCTCTGCGCCCAGTTCGACCGGCCGCTGCCGGCGGGCATGGTGACGCAGGACGACAGGGTGGAGGGCCGTATTCCGGTGCGCTGGTATCGGCCGAAGGATATCCGGACCGATAGGGTGCTCTACTACATCCACGGCGGTGGCTTTGTTGTCGGCTCGCTCGACAGCCATCATGCGATCTGCGCTGAGCTGGCGGAGCAGGCTGGCGCTGAGCTGGTGTCGGTCGATTACCGGCTGGCGCCGGAACACGTCTGGCCGGCTGCCCATGACGATGCTTTTGCGGTGCTCGCATCCCTGCTTGAGAGCGGGCGCAAGCTGGTGCTGATCGGCGACAGCGCCGGCGGCAATCTTGCGGCAGGGCTGACGCTTCGCGCACGCGACGAGGGGCTGACGGGCATTGTCGGGCAGGCACTGATCTATCCAGCCCTCGGCGGTGATCTCGTGTCCGGCTCCTATGCCGAGATGGCCCATGCGCCAGGACTGACGACATCAGACGTCGCTTATTACAGGGCCGTGCTGCAGGCACCGGATGACAGCCCGGTCGCCCATCCGCTTCGCAGCCGATCGCTGGCCGGGCTGCCGCCGACCTTCATCACGGTTGCCCATTTCGATCCGCTGCGCGATGACGGCCGCGCCTATGCAAGCCGTCTCGCCGAAGCCGGCGTCGAGGTCTGGTTTCGCGAGGAGCCGCAGATGGTGCATGCCTGGCTGCGCGCCCGGCACATGAGTGACGGCGCGCGCATCGGGTTCGAAGCGCTCTGCGCGGCGGTCACCCGTTTCGCCGCGCAGGGTTAAAGTTGGCGCGTCACATCAGATCGCGCGGGATCGCCTTTTGCGGGAAGGTCTTCTCGAACACCTTGATCTCACCTTCGTAAGCGATGACAGACGCACTGATCAGCCAGTGGGTCTCCGTGCAGGCGATGCGCGAGGTCGACACCGTGCGCACGAACCAGCCGGACCGCTGCATGTCGCAGGTCCAGACGGAGGTGCCCGTCATCGACTGGGGATCAACCGGCGAGATCGTCCAGATCTCGTCGCGGACCTGCCGTGTCGAGAGACCGGTGCCGGGATGTTCGAACAGGCCGGTATCCTCGTAGATCGTATAGGAGGTACGGTCGACCTGGAGGTCGCGCAGCACCTGGCGGCGGGTCTCGGACGGGGCATGTTCGATATAGGTCGGCAGCGGATTGGGATTGTCCGGCTGCTTCATCTCGAAGGTCTCGTGCGCGCCGAGCTTCGGCAGGGCAAGGCCGAGCGTGGCGGTGTCGAGCGTCAGTTCCGCGTCGGTTGGCGCCGGCAGCACCATCGGCCAGTAAGCGGAAGAGAGCGACAGGCGGATGCGGTGGCCGGGGCGGAAACGATAGCCGCAGGCATCAAGCGTCAGGCGGATCGGCGTCGGTTCGCCGGGTTTCATCGGCTGCGGATCTTCATTGCCGTTGCGATGGGTGAGGTTCAGCACACCGAAGGCGACGCGGGTGGCCGAGCCATCCGGATGCACGTCGACGATGCGGGCAATGAGATTGGCGACCGGCGCGTCGCTGGACAGCATCACGGAGAGTTCCGGTCGGCCGAAGATGTCGAGTGTGTGGGTCAGTGGTGCCGTCTGGACGGTGAGCGATCCCGCATCGTCGTGGCGCTGGTCGCCGGCAAGCTCTGCATCCGGTTTCAGCGTGAACCATTCGCCGGCGGCGGTGCCGGTGTCGAGCGGTGACTTCAGCGTGACGGGATGCGCGGGCGCATGCGGGACCGGATGTCCCTCGGTCAGCGAGCCGAAAGCCTCGACATAGAAATTCTGCATCTCCGGCGCCTGCCAGCTGTCCTTGGAGATCCAGAAACCCGGATCGACATCGCGGCGCGGCGCAGGTTTTACGGCGTCGAGGATATAGGCGCGCACCTGCGGAACGGCCTCGGTCCCATTTGCCTCGCCGCGCAGCCAGCGGTTCCAGAAGGCGATGGCCTCGCCGTGGAAATCGGCGCGCGGTTTCGGCCAGGCGAAATGCGGGTATTTGTGGATCCAGGGGCCGATCAGGGCCTTGGAGCGATCGGACATGCCTTCGACGGCGAGCAGCGGTGTGTTGCGATAGCCATCCGCCCAGCCGGCGATGACCAGTGAAGGCACGGCGACGTCGGAGAAATCCTCGCCGATCGAGCCGTGTTTCCAGAAGGCATCGCGGCGCTGGTGCTCTAGCCATTCCTCCAGGAAGAAGGGTTCGTTTTCCAGCCGCTCCATCCACATCTCGCGCCAGCGGTCGCCGACGATTTCGGGGTCGGGCGAGCGCGACTGGTAGGCAAGCATTGTGGCGGCCCAGGAAAGCTGGGCCGAGAGGTGGCAGCCGTTCTTGTAATGGATATCGTCGTTGTAGCGGTCGGTGGTCGAGGCGATCGAGATGACCGCCTTGAGGGCAGGCGGGCGCAGCGCCGCGACCTGCAGGCAATTGAAGCCGCCCCAGGAGATGCCCATCATGCCGACCGAGCCGTTCGACCAGGGTTGCGCTGCGATCCAGGCGATCAGCTCGCAGGCATTGGCGAGTTCCAGCTGGGTATATTCACCATCGATGACACCGTCGGATTCGCCCGAGCCTCTGATGTCGACGCGCACGCCGGCAATGCCGGCGGCGGCGAAGACCGGATAGGTGGATTCGTCGCGCGGGCTTGTTCCGTCGCGCTTGCGATAGGGCAGGAATTCGAAGACGGCCGGTACGGGATCGCTCTCAGCGCCATCCGGCATCCAGATGCGGGCGGCAAGCCGTGTGCCGTCGGCAAGGGTGATCCACTGGTTTTCGATGGTGGTGAACGGACGAGATGTCATGCTGTGCCTTCAGGTGGAATTCGGGTTTGTTGTTTTCCCCTCCCAAACCCTCCCCACAAGGGGGAGGGCTTAACCCAGCCGCTGCCCTTAGTGGCGGAGCCGAGCTTGTCTCATGTTCTCTCCCCCCTTGTGGGGGAGATGGCCGCCCTTCGACAAGCTCAGGAGGCCAGAGGGGGTTCTTAGTGCTGCGTCCTCAGTGCCCGGCACTCTCCATGCGGCGGGTGGCGAGCGCCCGCTCCAGCCAGCCGAGTTCCATCTCGGGCACGGATTTGAGCAGCAGGTCGGTATAGTCGTCGAAGGGCGGCGAGAGCACTTGCGACTTTGGCCCGAAGCGCACCAGGCGACCGCGATGCATCACGGCCACGCTGTCGGCGATAGCGCGCACGATGGCGATGTCGTGGGTGATGAACATGTAGGACACCTGCGTTTCCGCCTGCAGCCGCATCAGCAGCGACAGGATGCCTTCCGCCACCAGCGGATCGAGCGCTGACGTGGGTTCGTCGCAGAGGATGAGTTCGGGTTTGGCGGCGAGCGCTCGGGCAATCGCCACGCGCTGCTTCTGCCCGCCCGACAGCTCCGCCGGATAGCGATCGACGAAGCCGGAGCCCATCTCGATGTGCTCCAGCAACTCCTTGACGCGGGCAGTTTTCGCTGAGCCATGCAGTCCGTGATAGAAAGTGAGCGGCCGCCCGATAATGTCGCGCACAGTCTGGCGCGGGTTCATGGCGGTATCGGCCATCTGGTAGATCAGCTGGATACGCCTGAGATCATCGCGGCTGCGTTGCTTCAAGGCCGGCGTCAGCGCCTTGCCGTCGAAGGTGACGGTGCCGGAGACGGGCGGCAGGAGGCCGGTGATGACGCGCGCTAGGGTAGACTTGCCGGAGCCGGATTCGCCGACGACGGCGAGTGTCTGGCCCTTGGGCAGGTGCAGGGACACGTCGTGCAGCACCTTGAAGCCGTTGGAATAGCCGGCCGTCACATTCTCGATCTTGAGCTGTCGATCGCTCTGGTCGGTGGCTTCCTCCTTGCGGGCCTGGCGGACATTGACCAGCGCGCGCGTATACTCCTGACCCGGCGCCTCGATGATCTGCTGGGTCGTGCCGTATTCAACGGTCTTGCCCTGGCGCAGCACCATGATGTCATCCGAGATCTGTGCAACCACGGCCAAGTCATGGGTGATGTAGAGGGCGGCCGTATGCGTCTCCTCGATTGCGTGCTTGATCGCGGCCAGAACGTCGATCTGGGTGGTGACGTCAAGTGCGGTCGTCGGCTCGTCGAAGACGATCAATTCCGGGTTGGAGCAGAGCGCCATGGCGGTCATGGCGCGTTGCAACTGGCCGCCGGAGACCTGGTGCGGGTAACGATCACCGAAAGTCTTCGGATCGGGCAGGCCGAGCACACCGAAGAGGTAGGTGGCGCGGGCGCGGGCCTCTTCGATCGTCATCAGCCTGTGCGCGACGGTTGCTTCGATCACCTGGTCGCCCAGCCGATGGGCCGGGTTGAAGGCGGCGGCGGCCGATTGCGCGACGTAGCAGACCCGGTCGCCGCGCAGCTTGCGAATGCCGGATTTTCCGAGCTTCAGGATGTCCTGACCGTTCAGCAGGACCTCGCCGCCGGTGATGCGCACACTGCCGCGTCCGTAAGCAAGTGCCGACAGACCGATGGTCGACTTGCCGGCACCGGATTCGCCGATCAGGCCGAGGACGCGGCCCTTTGGCAGGCTGAAGGAGACGCCTTCGACGATGGTGATGTCCTTGGGCGGTTCGCCCGGCGGATAGGATGTGGCCTCGATCTTGAGATCGCGGACTGTGAGGAGTTCAGACATCGCCACGGCCTCCCTTCAGGCTGGATGTGCGCCCGAGCAGCCAGTCGACCACCAGGTTGACGCAGACAGCAAGTGCGGCAATGGCCGAGCCGGGCACGAGCGCTGCGGAAATGCCGAAGATGATCCCGTCCTTGTTGTCCTTCACCATGCCACCCCAATCGGCCGCCGGCGGCTGGATGCCGAGGCCGAGGAAGGAGAGGGTGGAGAGGAAGAGGATCGAGAAGGCGAAGCGCAGGCCGAATTCGGCGAGCAGAGGAGAGAGCGTATTGGGCAGGATTTCGCGGAAGATGATCCACAGCGTGCCTTCGCCGCGCAGCCTGGCCGCTTCGACGAATTCCATGACCGCGACATCGAGTGCCACGGCGCGGCCGAGGCGGTAGACGCGGGTGGAATCGAGGATCGCCATGACCAGGATCAGCACGAAGAGGTTCTGCGGCAGGACTGCCAGAACGACGAGCGCGAAGATCAGCGTCGGGATCGACATCATCAGATCGTTGAAGCGCGACAGCGTCTGGTCGATCACGCCGCGCGAAACGGCAGCGGTGAAGCTGAGGAAGATGCCGAGGGAGAACGAGATGACGGTGGCAGCAAGCGCCACGGTCAGTGTCGTGCGCGTGCCGTAGATCATGCGCGAGAGCAGGTCGCGGCCGAGATTATCGGTGCCCAGCAGATAGGTGCCGCCCATCGGTTCCCAGACGGCACCGACGATTTCACGCTCGCCATAGGGCGCGATGAAGGGGGCGAAGAGCGCACAGAAGACGGCTAGCGCGATGCCAAAGATGCCGACCCAGGCGCTGATGGGGATCTGTTTCAATCTCATCGCGGATGCCTCAGTCTCGGATTGGCGACAATCGCGATGATGTCGGCCAGCATGTTGAGGAAGATGTAGACGGCCGCGAAGATCAGGCCGCAGGCCTGGACGACGGGCATGTCGCGCACGGTGACTGCATCGACCATGTACTGGCCCATGCCGGGATAGACGAAGACCACTTCGACGACGACGACACCGACGACGAGATAGGCGAGGTTGAGCGCGACGACGTTGACGATCGGGGCAATCGCGTTCGGGGCGGCGTGCTTGACGATGGCGCGAAGCGCCGAGAGACCCTTGAGTTCTGCGGTTTCCATATAGGCCGACGACATGACCGAGAGGATGGCGGCACGGGTCATGCGCATCATGTGGGCGAGCACGACGAGGACGAGCGTCGCCGTCGGCAGCGCCATGGCCTTCAGCCGGTCGGCAAGCGCCATGCCGTCATGCACCGTCGACGGGAAGGTCGCGATGTTGAGGTTGATGGCAAAGACCAGGATCAAGAGATAGCCGATGAAGAATTCCGGCAGCGAGATGGCGGCAAGCGAGATCACGTTGATGATGCGATCCGGCGTGCGGTTGCGGAAGTGGACCGCGAGCATGCCGAGACCGACGGCGAGTGGGACCGAGATGGCGGCGGCGAGAGCCGCCAGATACAGCGAATTGCCGAGCCGCTTGCCGATCTGTTCGGTGACCGAGTTGCGGCTTGCCCACGACGTGCCGAAATCGCCCTGCAGGGCGCCGCCGAGCCATTCGAAATAGCGGGTGACGATCGGCCGGTCGAGGCCGAGATCGGCACGGATATTGGCGACCGCCTGGGGCGTGGCCGACTGGCCGAGATAGGTGGTGGCAAAATCGCCGGGCAGGGCTTCGACACCGCCATAGATCAGCATGGAGACGGCCAGCAGCAGCAGCATGCTGAGCGCCAGGCGCTGCATCACCAGGACGATCAGCGGATACCGCTGGTATAAAGTCAGACCCGGCGGACCGCCGGCATCGGTTGATTGGGTCATGGGATTCCAGCCGCTATCCAGAAAAACGGGTATGGCCCGCGTACCTCATGTGCGCGGGCCGATTGACCGGAGCAGTGCGTCCGGCGCCTGTCGTTTCCGACAATCAGGCGTCCAGCCAGACGCGGGTTGCGACATAGCCGTTCGACATGTCGTTGCCGATGTCGTGGACGTAACCCTTGACCGACTTCTGCGCGGCGTTCACGAAATCGTTGAACATCGGCAGGATCAGGCCACCCTCGTCGCGCACCATCATCGCCATCTCGCGATACATGTCCTTGCGCTTTCCCTCGTCGAGTTCGGCGCGCGCCTGGAGCAGGATCTTGTCGAAGTCCGGACGCAGGAAACGGGTGTCGTTCCAGTCGGCGGTCGAAAGGTAGGCCGTGGAATACATCTGGTCCTGGGTCGGACGGCCGCCCCAATAGGAGGTCGAGAAGGGCTGGACGTTCCAGACATTCGACCAGTAGCCGTCACCCGGCTCGCGCTTCACCTCGATCTCGATGCCGGCCTTCTGGGCACTGCCCTGGTAGAGCACTGCGGCGTCGACGGCACCGGGGAAGGCGACTTCCGACGTGCGCAGGAGGACCGGGCCGGAATGACCTGATTTCTTGTAGTGGAAGGCGGCCTTGTCCGGATCATAGGTCCGCTGCTCGATTCCCTCGGGGAAGAGGGCATAGGTGCTGTTGATCGGGAAGTCGTTGCCGACCTTGCCGTAACCGCCGAGCACGGTCTCGACCATGGCTTCGCGGTCCATGGCATATTTCAGCGCCAGCCGCAGGTCGTTGTTGTCGAACGGCGCGGTGTTGCAATGCATGATGAAGACATAGTGGCCGCGACCTGATGTCGAGAGGATCTCGACCGTCGGCGCGCGCTTCAGCATGTCCACCGTCTTCGGATCGACGCGGTTGATGAAATGCACCTGGCCGGAGGCGAGGGCCGCAATGCGGGCGGTCGCATCGTTCATGCCGATGATCTCGATCGTGTCGACATAGCCGCGGTCCGAACGCCAGTCGGCGGTGTTGCGCTCCAGCGTGGCGCGCACGCCGGCTTCGAAGCTGGTGAGCTTGTAAGGGCCGGTGCCGATCGAGGCGAGCGGATCGTCGTAACCGCCGTTCGGCTGGATGACGAGGTGATAGTCGGTCAAGAGCAGCGGCAGGTCGGCATTGCCTTCGGTGAGCACCAGGACCAGCTTGTCGCCGTCCTTCTTGATCTCCTTGATCGACTTCATCACGCCGAGCGCGCCGGATTCCGACTTCTCGTCGGTGTGGCGCTTCAAGGTGGCCACGACGTCGTCGATGGTCAGTTCCTTGCCGTCATGGAACTGCACGCCCTTGCGGATGGTGAAGGTCCAGGTCGCGGCATCGGCCGAAGGCTCCCAGCTTTCGGCGAGTGCCGGTACGGCAGCGCCGGTCAAGGGATCGCTTTCGACCAGCATGTCGCCCCAGCAGCGGCCGATGCAGAACATGAACTGCGACAGGAATTTGGCCGGGTCCTTGCTGTCGGTGGCCGAGCCGCCTTCGAGGCCGAGCTTCAGATTGCCGCCGCGCTTGGGTTCCTGGGCGGAAGCGCTGGTGGCGTAAAGCGAGCTGGCGGCCGTCAGCGTCAGGCCGGCGGCCATGGCGCGGCCCATGAATTCGCGACGGCTCAAGGCCGCCGAGGTGAGGCTGGAGAAGAATTTGTCGTTGCTCATCGTCTGTTCCCTTGTTCTGGTTGGTTATGCGTCCGGCATTTTTATCCGTGACGGCGGCGATCGTTGAATGTCGCACTCGGGCCGATCGCCGGGCCCTCACGCGGCTGCTGGAAATCTATCTTCCTTTCCACACGGGATCGCGTTTCTCGGCAAAGGCGCGCGCGCCTTCGATCTGGTCTTCGCTTCCGTAAAGCACGTCCACCGTGCGGTATTGCCGCTTGGTGATCTTGTTCATGGTCGACTGAAAATCGCGGCCCTCGGCATCGCGCACGATCTCCTTGATCGCGGCATAGACGAGCGGCGGGCCGCTTTCGAGGAGCCGCGCCAGTGCCCAGGCCCGCTCCATCAGGGCTTCCGAGGGCAGGATCTCGTTGACGAAGCCCCAGCGATGGGCTTCCACGGCATCCAGCCAGCGGCCGGTCAAAAGCATGTCCATGGCGATATGATAAGGGATGCGCTTCGGCAGCTTGATCGAGGCGGCATCGGCCACCGTGCCCGAGCGGATCTCCGGCAGCGCGAAGGTGGCATGATCGGCGGCGAGAATGAGATCGGCGGACAGCGCGATTTCGAGGCCGCCGCCGCAACAGATGCCATTGATCGCCGCAATGACCGGCTTGTTGAGATCGCGCAGTTCCTGCAGGCCGCCGAAGCCGCCGACCCCATAGTCGCCATCGACCGCATCGCCGCCCGCGGCCGCCTTCAGGTCCCAGCCGGGACAGAAGAATTTTTGGCCCGCACCCGTGATGATGGCAACCCTCAATGTGTCGTCGTCACGGAAGTTTGCGAAGATTTCGCCCATGATCCGGCTGGTGGCGAGATCCACGGCATTGGCCTTGGGGCGATCGATCGTCACCTCGAGCACGGCGTTCTCACGGCGGGTGCGGATCGGCTCGGTCACGCGTTCAGCTCCTTGTCCGGATGAAGGCATCGACGGCGATCACGCCCTCACCTTCCGGCAGCACCAGAACCGGATTAAGATCCAGTTCTTCCAGTCTCGTTGCGTTGTCTGCGACATAATCTGCGACACAGGCGACGAGTTGCACCAATGCATTCTTATCGCCCGGCGGCCCGCCGCGATACCCCGCGATCAGCTTCGAAACCCTCAAGCCGTCGATTGCCTTGCCGATTTCGGCAGGGTTTGTGGGAAGCAGGAGGATCGTGCTGTCATCGATGAGATCGACGAGAACCCCTCCGGCACCAAGGGTTAGAACCGGGCCGACCACGGGATCGCGCAGCGCGCCGACGATCAGCTCTGCCACGGGCTTCGGTGCCATTTTTTCCACAAGAAAGCGGTCAGCAATCGAAGACATGGCCGTGGCCGCCGCGAAGACCTCCGACGCGCTTCTGATGTTGAGCCGCACGGCGCCGACATCGCTTTTGTGAGCAATGCCAATGCCCTTGACGGCTACGGGATAGCCGAGCCGATCGGCCACCGAAACCGCCTGATCGGCATTGCGGGCGATCAGGCCATAGGGGACACTGACGCCAAAAGCGGCGAGCATGGGTTTGGCGCGGTCTTCGTAGAGAGACTGGATCTCGGTTGCCACGGCGGGGGCGGTGAGCAGCGGCGCGGGAGCCTGTCGCGCCCAGGCGGCATGGACGCCATGGGCAATTTCGATGGCGGCAAGCGCCTCGTCGATGCCGCAGAAAGGCACGACGCCTTCGCCGATGAGGCGCGTGGCGTCCGCCTCCGGCATGGTTTCGCCAAGGCTTGCGACGATGCCGGTTGCTGCACCCGTTCGCCGCTTTGCGTCGAGTACCGCGTCGACGGTTGTCATCCAGTCACCTGCATCGCAGCGATCGCCGCGCGGAAAATCGAGAACGACGAGATTGATCCCATAGTCGCCGCCCATCACGGTCGAGAAGGCGTCCGCCTGCCGTGCGCGGTGGCCCCAGACGAAGGTGTGGTAGTCGAGCGGATTGGAGAGTGTCACCATGGCACCGAGCGTGTCGCGCAGTGCCGGGAATTGTTCGGGTTTGAGATCCCGGAACTCGACCGCCTTGTCGACGCCCGCATCCGCCATCAGCGAGGCCTCGCCGCCCGAACAGCTCATGGCCGAGACTGTGTTGGCGGAGAGCGGACCGCAGACATGCAGCAGCTTCAGCGTTTCCAGCATTTGCGGCAACGACTGCACGCGGCCGATGCCGAGACGCTTCAGGAGCGCCGAGGACACCCGGTCGTTGCCGGCCAGGGAGGCGGTGTGCGACAGCGTCGCGCGCTGTGCGGCGGCAGACTTGCCGACTTTTAGCGCCACCACGGGTTTGCTGAGCGCGCGGGCGCGGGCCGCGAGATGTTGCAGGTCTTCGAGATTATCGAAGCTCTCGATATGAAGGCCGACGGCCGTGACCCGCTCGTCCTCTACCGCTGCGGCCGCAAGGGCCGACAAACCGGTCTGGGCCTGATTGCCGGCCGTCATCAGATAGGCGATCGGCAAGCCTCTGGCCTGCATCGTGATGTTGAGCGCGATGTTCGAGGACTGGGTGAGGATCGCCACGCCCCGGTCGACATGTTTCATGCCGTGCTGGTCGGGCCAGAGCAGGGCGTCGTCCAGCATGTTGATGAAGCCGTAGCAATTGGGGCCGAGCATGGCCATGGTGCCGGCGGCAGCCACGAGTTCGGCCTGCAGGGCAGGGCCATCCGGCAGTTCCTGCACGGCTTCGGCAAAACCGGAGGCATAACAGATCGCGCCGCCGGCACCCCGCTGGCTGAGGTCGCGCAGGATCTCGACCGTGAGGGCACGATTGACCCCGACAAAGGCGGCGTCGGGTGCGCCGGGAAGGTCGGCAACCGACCGGTAGCAAGGATGGCCATGAACCGTATCCCGCGTCGGATGAACCGGCCAGATCTGGCCGCGATAGCCCGCCTTGACGCACTGTTCCACCACCCGCGCCGCCTCCTTGCCGCCGAAGACAGCGATGGTTTCAGGGCGGATCAGGCGGGAGAGCGGCGCGCGGGCGTCTGTCGTCATCCAAGCCCCCTGCCGAGCCATCGGTCTGTCAGGAAGTAACCGAGCCGGATCGCCTGGAAAAGCGCCAACGGCTCCGTGCCTTCCGGCAGTTCGGATACCGAGAGGTCGGGGTCGCAGCTCAGCCACAGACCCTGATACGGGGCCTCTGGCCATCCGGGGGAGGAGTGGGGGAGAGCGGTGATCGCGGGGGAGGAGCTTTGTGGCATCATCACGCTCCGAACGGCCGCAACAGATCGCGGCTAATGATGTGGCGCTGGATTTCCGAGGTGCCGTCCCAGATCCGCTCCACCCGCGCGTCGCGCCAGAAGCGCGCCAGTGGCAGGTCGTCCATCAGCCCCATGCCGCCATGGATCTGGATCGCTTCGTCGGTGACCCGCGCCAGCATTTCCGAGGCATAGAGCTTGGCGGATGCGATCTCGCGATTGGCCGGCAGGCCCTGATCGAGGCGCCAGGCGGCGGCGAGCGTCAGATAGTCCGCCGCATCGATCTCGGTGATCATGTCGGCGAGTTTGAACGACACCCCCTGGTTCGCGCCGATCGGCTTGCCGAACTGGTGTCGCTCGGCGGCGTAGGGGACCGCGAGGTCGAAGACCCGCCGCGCTCGGCCGACGCAGCTCGCGGCCACCGTCAATCGCGTGCCGTAGAGCCAGGCATTGGCCAGCTCGAAACCCTTGTGGACCTCGCCAAGGATCTGGGCCGAGGGCAGGCGGCAATCGTCGAAATCGAGGATGCAGTTCTTGTAGCCGCGATGCGAGACCGAGGAATAACCGTCCCGGATGGTGAAGCCGGGCGTGCCGCGATCGACGAGGAAACAGGTGATCAGCTTCTTCACCCCCTTTGGTGTTTCCTCCTCACCGGTCGCGACGAAGACGATGACAAAATCGGCGATATTGGCATGGCTGATGAAATGTTTGGTGCCGTTGAGCACCCAGTCCCCGCCTTCAGGGCGCGCGGTGCAGCTCATGCCGCGCAGGTCCGAACCCGCACCCGGCTCGGTCATGGCCAGCGCATCGAACTTGTCGCCGCGCGTGGCCGGCAGCAGGTAGCGTTCGCGCTGGTCGTCATTGCATCCCATGAGGATTCCGGAGGGGCGACCGAAGAACACGGTGAGCGCCATGGAGGCCCGGCCGAGTTCGCGTTCGACCAGCGTGAAGGTCTGGTGATCGAGGCCACCACCACCGACCTCTTCGGGCATGTTGCAGGCGAAGAAACCGAGTTGCTTCACCTTGACCGCGATCTCCCAGCCCATTTCCGGCGGCACGAAGCCTTGTTTCTCGACCTGGTCCTCCAGCGGATAGAGTTCGCTCTCCACGAAGCCGCGGACCGTCTCGACGATCATCTGCTGCTCTGCGCTTAGGGCGAAATCCATGCGGCTATCCTCCGGCCTTCAACAACATGCGGCTACCTCTTCTGCCCCACATGACGGCCGGCGCCTTCGGGCAAAGGCAGGCGGGCATGCGCGGCGAGCAACGGTTCCAGTTCTGACAGGATCGCGGGCAGCGGAGGCACGGTTTTGCCTTCCGCCGAGGAGACGTGCAGCATCAGGTGCTCGCAGGTCGCGACCACCGCATTGTCCGATGCGCGGCGAAGCCAGAAGAAGCTGTGCAGCTTCTTGCCATCCGAGGGCAGCAATTGCACGTCGACAGAGAGCGCGTCGCCGAGCTTGCACTCGTCGAGCAGGCGCAGATGGTTCTCGACCGTGTAATAACTGTGGCCGGCTGAGACGTAATCCATGTCGACGCCGATCAGCCGCAGCAGTGCATCGGAGCTGTCGGCAAAACACTGGCTGTAGCGGTATTCGGTCATGTGGCCGTTGTAGTCGACCCAGGAGGGGTGCACGCGGAAGTCCGCAAGCTTGATCGGCTTCGTAACATCCGCCGCAGCCGGTGCCGGTGCGGATGACCAGAGATGCGCCTCGAAATCGGCCAGCAGCTTGCCGGAACCCCAACCTTGCCCGGCATCGCCGGCCTTCAGGGCCTGCATGATGCCGACGAGGTTCTGATCGCGAATGCGTTCGAGATCGCGGATGCCACGCGCGCCGGATTGCGCGTCTGACTGCCCGGCGATCTTGTCGACGAGTTCGTCGTTGAGATCGACCACATCGGTGAGCTTGGTCCAGGGCCAGGAAAGGCAGGGGCCGAACTGAGCGAGGAAATGCCGCATGCCCGCTTCGCCGCCTGCGATGCGATAGGTTTCGAACAGACCCATCTGCGCCCAGCGCATGCCGAAGGAATAGCGGATCACGTCATCGAGCGTCTCGGTGTCGCAGATGTCGTCCTTGATCAGCCAGAGCGCCTCGCGCCACAGCGCTTCCAGCAGCCGGTCGCCGACAAAGCCCTCGATCTCCTTGTTGAGGATCACGCCCTTCATGCCGATCGGCGCGAGTTTCGCCTTGGCGTCTTCCAGCACCGCGCGGCTGGTCTTTTCTCCGCCGACGAGTTCGGCAAGCGGCAGGAGATAGACGGGATTGTATGGATGCGCGACGAACATCCGCTCGGGATGTTTCATGTCGCGCTGCAGATCGGTCGGCAGGATGCCGGAGGTCGAGGAGCCGATCAGCGCCTTGGGGTCGGCTGCCGCATCGATCTGGGTGATCACGCCGCGCTTGAGATCGACGCGTTCCGGCACGCTTTCCTGGATCCAGTCGGCGCCCGCGACCGCCTCCGCAAGCGAGGCGGCATAGCTGAGCTTCCCCTTGGGCGGCAGCGGCGCCATGGTCAGCATTTCATAGGCGCGCTCGGCATTGGCCAGCACTTCGCCGATGATACGCTCGGCTTCCGGATGCGGATCTAAGATCGTCGTGTCGATGCCGGCCAGCACGAAACGCGCTGCCCAGGCCCCGCCGATCACACCGCCGCCGATACAGGCCGCTTTTTGAATTCTGCTCATCACGTTCTCGTCCGCATTTCGGTTTGTCGAGTGACCCGTCCCCGCGATCATCCGCGAACGGGCGGGGCATCAGCGCTTGGTGAGCTTCAGCTTCTTGCGCACCTCATCCGGCCCGATGATCCGGGCACCCATGCCCTCGATCACGGTCACGGCCTTTTCGACGAGCTGGGCATTGGTGGCGAGCAGGCCCTTGCCGGCATAGAGATTGTCTTCGAGCCCCACACGCACATTGCCGCCGGCAAGGACCGCTGCGGCCGGATAGGCCATGGCATTGCGGCCGATGGAAAAGGCCGAGAAGGTCCAGTTTGCCGGCACGTTATTGACCATGGCCATGAAGGTGTTGAGGTCATCGGGGGCGCCCCAGGGAATGCCCATGCAGAGCTGGATGAGCACCGGATCCTCGATCAGGCCTTCCTCGACCAGCTGCTTGGCGAACCATAGATGCCCGGTATCGAAGGCCTCGATCTCGGGGCGCACGCCAAGATCCGTCATCAGCTTCGCCATGGCGCGCAGCATCGACGGCGTGTTGGTCATGACGTAATCGCCGAGCGAGAAATTCATCGTGCCGCAATCGAGCGTGCAGATTTCCGGCAGGCACTCGGCCACATGAGACACGCGCTCGGTGGCACCGACCATGTCGGTACCCTTGGGGTTGAGCGGCAGCGGCTGCTCGACATTGCCGAAGATCATGTCGCCGCCCATGCCCGCCGTCAGGTTCAGCACGACGTCGACATCGGCCGCACGAATGCGATCGGTCACTTCCTTGTAGAGATCGTTGCGGCGGCTGGCGGCACCCGTTTCGGGGTCGCGGACATGGCAATGTACGACGGCAGCCCCTGCCTTGGCGGCATCGATGGCGGACTCGGCGATCTGCTTGGGAGTGATCGGAACATGCGGCGATTTCGAGGTGGTGTCTCCGGCGCCGGTGACGGCGCAGGTGATGAAGACATCCCGGTTCATGGCTAAAGGCACGTATTATTCTCCCTCGTTCGTTAGGCCTATTACGAGACAGAATGCCGCAGCATGCTTTGCAGGATCGGATAGCTTCTATACATTATCGGAAATCTTGAGAGTTCCTGCCAATGTCCGACCGTCCCGCAACGCTCACCGTCCCAACGACCGTGCTCGACCTCCTGGTTGTGCCGGAGACAAACCTGATCCTGGTCGCATCGGTGATCGAGCCATTGCGCCTGGCGAACCGGGTGAGTGGGCTGGAGCTCTATCGCTGGCGTATCCTCAGCCCGGACGGCCAGCCGATCGAGACCAAGAGCCACATCCCGATTCCGGTGGATGGTGCCTTTCGGCCGGGAAATGAGGAAGACCCGCTCTTCGTGCTCTCCAGCCACAACTGGAAACGCCACGCCACATCGGATCTGAAGCGGCTTCTGGCGAAGTCCGCGCGGCATCGCAGTCTCGTCGCCGGGATCGAATCCGGCGCCTGGTTGCTCGCCGATACGGCCCTTCTCGACAATTTTTCGGCAACTTTGCACTGGGAAGACTATGACGATTTTTCCGCCGCCTATCCGCAGGTGAAGACGGTGCGCGAGCGCTTCGTCATCGACGGCAAGCGCATTACCACGGGCGGCTCACTGCCGACGCTCGATCTGATGCTGGAACTGATCCGACGCAGGCATGGCTATTCGCTGGCGCTCGAAGTGTCACGGCAGTTCATCTACGAGCAGGGGGGCGTCAGCAGCGATGCTGCGGCCATGCCCTCGACCGGCAGCATAAGGCTCGCCGATCCCCGCGTCAGCCAGGCGATGCGGGTGATGGAGGAGCATCTGGACCAGCCGCTGCCGCTGGTGCGGCTGGCGCGCCGCATCGGCATCAGCGAAAGGCGGCTGCAGACCCTGTTCATCGAGGCGATCGGCGCGCCGCCGCACATCCATTACCTGGCGCTGCGCCTGAACGCTGCCCGCCGCAAGGTGATCGAAACTCGCACCGCCTTCGCCGACATCGCCGCTGCGACCGGCTTCAACTCGGCCTCGGCTTTTTCCCGCAGCTATAGGGCGCATTTTCGCGAAAGCCCGTCGGATACGCGGCGAAGGTTGAAGGGCTATGGGGCGGGGTGAGATGTCAGTCGCCTGGGTAGTCGGTACGATGATTAGATTTCATCTAAGACGTGTAATTTTTTAACTCAACCGAATTGGCAGCCAGCAAATCTCTGATATGCTGTGCCAGCCTCTTAGTTGGGTGTGTGTAGCTACAGCTCACTCTATGCCGGGTGTTTAGCCAGGCTGAATCTTATTGTGCGACATTGGGCGCCGGCTTCGGGAATCCGAGTCGGCACCGGCATGCGCTCGGCACCACCTCGGATTCCCGAAGCCGGCCGCTTAAAGTAAGGGGTTACTAAAATTGAAGCACCCGTTAATTGACGAAGCTCAAAATGGACTTCGCAAACGGGTGCTTTCTCTTTTCAAGGGCGCGTACAGCTTTCCTCGAGAGAGCAACATCGTCTTCGTCTGCGGCGGAAATAAAACAAGCGATATGCGTCCTCGCTTCCGTAAATATGCAGAGGAAAATGCTGCGGAGTTTGACATTTTTCATCCCGAGTTTGCGATGGAGAACCTTCTTAGCAGCTCACTGTCGGAGCCGTTTGACATTGCTGATTTTGAATCGTCTATCGGCAATCTGAGTAAGGCTATCGTTATTTTTCCCGAGGCTGCTGGGTCGTTCGCTGAAACCGGATACTTCTCTGCAATCCCAGGACTGGCGAAGAAGACAATCCTAGTTTTGGATGCCAACTACCAAGGATATGACAGCTTCATCTCTCAAGGCCCCGCAAAGAAGATTGAGGAGTTATCAATCTTTAGGCCTGTCCTTCAGATGAGCTATAAAAGGCCCGATTTTGAGCTCGTGCTCCGGCGAGTAAAAAAATTCCCGCTCTCCTCGACTAGAAAGCAGCTCGCTTGGCAGAAGCTCTCTGATTTGGAGGACTTCGAGATTTTCTGTCTGGTGCATGAAATTGTAAGTTTTATGTCAATCGCAACGCTTGACGATATCGAATTTATATTAAGGGGTCTTTCGGAAAGTCATTTGTCGGTGCATCGGTTCCATCAGATTACATCTATTTTGGTTGGCTCGAAATATCTTGAAACGTTTGGGGACTACGGTCACCTGCGGCCCAGTACCACAAAAGGAAGCTTGCTGAAGGTCGTTGAAGGAAGGCGCACAGAGTATAACGATCTCCGTCTTGAGTTGGCATCTGTCTATCAAGATGTCGGCGGCGACTTTCTCAATCTGATTGGAGGCCTCTGATGCTCAAAGAGACGCTTAGTAAACAATCAGGGGTCACGATAGAGAACTTGGAATGGCTCGCGGAAACCGCCTCTAAGCGATACAAGACCTACGAAATTCCTAAGCGGAACGGCGGGCTTCGGACGATTCATCATCCAAGCCGGGGCCTCAAAGGTATCCAAAGATGGGTTAGTAAATTTTTGCTTCGCAGGCTTCCGGTCCATGTTGCAGCACAAGCTTACGTGCGTGGCGCAAGCATCAGGAAAAACGCGGGCCTGCATGCAAACAGCAAGTTCACCTTGAGAATTGATTTTGCGGATTTCTTTCCTAGCTTTTCGAAAGAGCATGTTGAGGTCTTCCTCGCAGCCGTTGAAAGAGAGCGACAAATTGGGCTTGTTCAGCAAGATATCTCGTTTGTAAGTCGGATTGTCTCGCGGCATGGTCGACTGACCATTGGCGCGCCGTCTTCGCCTATGCTCACCAATGCCATGATGCATTTGTTCGATAGCCAAATTAGTGAGTTCGCGGAACGCCAGAAGCTGATTTACAGCCGGTATGCTGACGATCTGTTTTTCTCTAGCAATGGACCAGACAATCTGAGTGACGTGGTCGCAACTGTGCGGCAGATAGCTGATAGTTATCCTTACGCGAACTTGCGACTTAACCCTGACAAGACCGTTTTCCTTTCTCGACGCTACTCGCGGCGAGTCACCGGGCTAGTCCTTACAACAGATGGGAAGGTCTCAATTGGGCGTGAACGAAAAAGAGCGGTGAAAGCACAGGTCTATAAATTTATTCAGGGAGAACTCGATAACTTCGAGGTTCCCACGCTGCGCGGCTATCTAGCATTCATCCAGGACGTTGAGCCAGAATTCTGGGAGAGCCTGAATAGGAAGTATGGGGCCGATACCATGCTGACTGTGCGCGGAAAGCAGCATTTTGCAGCGCTGCTGTAGGTAGCCTCTTCAACACAAAGTCTGTGTAAGAAATTCTGTCGTTGGCGTCAGTCGCATCGCGAAATAGCTATGAAGACCGTATGCATTTATATGCAAACGGCCGTGGAGCCACATAGTCATCAAAAGGCTCCACAAGGCTGAACTGGGCTAAAAAAGGCCGAAATGGGCTGAAAAGGCCAAAGCCAAGGAAAAAATCTATAAGGCGGGAAAGTGATGTGACAGTATTTTTGACTTCCGAAACTGAATTATAATTCGTTGATTTTATTGTTTAGTTTCAGGAAAATGGTGCCGCTTGCAGGAAACGCCCCGCAATACCCTAAGCCATTGAAATATATTACATATTTCGCTGTCATTTCAGGCGCTTGTGTAGCGCATTTGTGTAGCAGTCTTGAGGGTCTGTCAAGAACGGTAGCGGGAGGTATCCAAAGCGCACCCTTCGGAACTCATGAAGGCGTGCGTGGAATGTGTGAAGCTTCCGATTGCCTAGCCCCATTCAATTGGTCGTTGACGGGAAGACGTTGAACGTGCGGAATGACACAGGGGAACTCAATGGCTGCGAGCTAGAACATGTCCAGAGGCGATAAATATGCAAGCGCGGCGCTCGGGTTCGTGGCTGGCGTCGGCCTAGTACTTGTTGCCGTTGCCTTCGATACCTTCTTCGCATCAGGGTCGAGCATCGCCACTTACCTACCGCAAGATGATACAGTTGCCCAATGGCTAATGATGATCTTCTCACTTTTAGGGACGATAATCAGCGGCCTTGCAGTGTTTTACGTTAAGGACACCTTCGATCAGTCGGTGATTGCCAACAGACAGGCACGGGAGTTTTTTGCCTCCGAAAACCGCCCGTGGCTTTCCCTTGGAAGACCCAAGGTCTCAGTCAACATCGATCGGAATGACATCTTCTTGCAGGTGCCCGCAAGGAACATCGGCAATACCCCAGCGGTGGCGGTGGAGCTTCACGCCGTCGCGAGAAGCGGACAGCTCCTCTTTGTACAAAGCGTAAGCCGAGTCCAAAGCTTCGCTAGCATCACCAACGGAACCGGATGGCAGAACGCGCACAAGGCGATATTCCCAGGCAGGAAGAGAGACCTCGTTACTTTCGAGAACGTGCCGATATCCGGCAAAGCCGAGCAGGGCATCTCGGTTGTGTATTGTGTGACCTACAGATCCAGCGGCGGTGAAACCATCTTCAAGACGGCGGGAGAGGTCAACTTTTTGCGGCCAAGCGGCACCGATGATGTTGAGGTGCAAACGTTCAGTTTCTTCGGCGTCTCAGTGGCCGAATAAGATCAGAGCCTAGGATGGACCAAGACGAATTTTGGAGAACCGATGGAGGCAAGACCTTGGCAGCGGCTCAGGGATATCTCCAAGCAGCATCCATCGTCCGCTGCTCAGAGCAATGGCTTGTTCCCCCCGTGCCCCTCGCTCGCCCCACACTGCATCTCGTCGCCCACGCTCTGGAGCTTTTCCTGAAGTACCCGCACCTCGCGTCTGGCGTGCCGCGAAAGGTAGTGACGCGCGACTACGGACACGACCTCTCGAAGCTTTGGGCCGATCCAAAGGCAGAGAAAGTGAAGCTTGCCTGTTGGGCTGCTGGAGAGGCGTCATGGAACCAAGCCCGCGCCTCCGGGCAGTGGCCTGATGATGATTTCTCAGACCGCCCACGTGACGTTCTCAATGCCGCCGTGGAAAAGCTGTCACTACTTCATGGCAGGGAAAGCCACCATGCACTCCGCTACCCGGCGCTAGACAGTGAGTGGACCCCGCGCCCGATGTTCCTCATCGAGACATTCAGCGTGGCGGTTGAAAGCGCAATTCAGGACCCGCACGGGTTTTGCTAACGACCGGGGTATGCGTCTTGCCTTCCTCGACCCCAACGGTCTTCGTTGCGCTCTTCACTATGAGGACTTGGGGGAAGTGCCTGAGGGGGCAGCGGTAGGAAGGCCCCCGGATGTTTTTTGGGTGCCACATATTCGAGACCCTATCTCTGACTAGAAGCGCGCGGTTTCCCCGGTGGCCTCTCCCGGCGCTGCACACGCTAGATTGACTGCGGCCTTCGGTCTGACAGTAATGACCGACGTGGCCACTGTGAGGGCGCTAAGGGAGAGCAGCGTATGCCGGACGATGACACTAGCCAACTTCCCCACCTAGGAAATGATGAGCGAGACAGAAGCGCTTCAATCTTGAGAGCTGTTGTGGGAGTGGTTCCGATTGGAGGCAGCGCGCTAGCTGAGATCGTCACAAGCATCATCCCGAACCAACGCCTAGACCGGATCGAGCGGTATCTCTTACTTCTAGCGCGGCAGTTGGAAGAACGGTCTGCTGATTTGGAGGCTTTGAAACGCGACCCCGAGGCAATAGCCGTGATTGAGGATGGCGCATTCCAAGCGGCGAGAGCGGTGACAGATGAACGACTGCGCAGGATAGTCTCATGCGTGGTCGATGGGATCACTGAGAGCGATGCTGAGGCGCTGCGCGGGCGGCAGCTACTCGAAATCTTGTCTCAGTTAAATGACAAAGAGTTGGCAATCTTGGTCGCCTACGATCAAGGTTCTTGGCAAGCATTTGATCATCTTCGGCCACCCCCGAATGTTATAGGTGCTGATCCAAAGGTGTCAGAGGCGAACGCGCTTTGGGAGGTCTCCCTCGAAAAGCTGGAACGTTTCGGCCTAATCGTGTTCATGCAGAAGACGGAAAAGGTCGGCAGCTTCACAGCATACCCAATATTTGACGTCTTTGGTAAGCGTTCGGGCCACCGCTCTATCTCGTCTTTTGGAAGGGTGTTTCTTCAGGTTGTTGGCCTAGCGCGCACAAAGGACATGTCCGAAGCTTAGAAGGTCCCACATGGGCAAGGTCTAGCGGCACTGTCTCAGGTTGGCCAAAAGCAGTGCCACAAGAATGGGTGTTGACTTTTGGGACGGAGAGGTTCATTTGGTCTAAGACCTCAATGGCACCAAAGGAGCCTCGACCATGACCGCAGCCCATCTTGTTGGATACGCCCGCACCTCGACCCTAGACCAGATCGCAGGACTTGAGGGACAGGTGCGCGACCTGACAGCCATCGGATGTTCCAAGGTCTTCCAAGAGCAGGTGTCTTCGGTCGATACCAAGCGCCCCGAACTGGAGCGCGTCCTCGAATACGTGCGTGAAGGGGACACCCTGGTCGTGACCAAGCTGGACCGTCTAGCCCGCTCAATGACCAACCTCATGGAGATCATGGGCAAGCTGAGAGCCAAGGGTGTGGAGTTGCGCGTACTGGCCTTGAACCTCGACACTTCGACCCCGACCGGGAAGCTCATGCTGAACATGCTTGGGTCTATCGCAGAGTTTGAGCGCGACCTGATGCTTGAACGCCAGCGCGAAGGGATCGCCAAGGCCAAGGCTGATGGCAAGTATCAGGGACGGGCACCAACGGCACGGCGCAAGGCTGACGATATCCGACGCCTGAAGACCGAAGGGAAGACTGCCGACGCCATCGCCGCAGAGTTGGGCATTGGGCGGTCCAGTGTGTTCCGGGTCTTGAGGGAGGGCTAGGCTCTTTCCTTTGTCTTTTCATGTAACTGTATAACATTACACAGACGCATACGTGCGCACATCTGTTCCTATTTCGGTCGCCCCAACGGCATCCTGCCGCACCGCTCAACACCCAGCCGGAAGCCGCCCTATTGGAACGTCGCCGTGGTCTTGTCGTAACGCTTGCCCCCGGCCATCGCAGAGATCTCGACCAGCTCGACCAATTCGTCCTCCTGATCAATGCCGCTATGGACAAGCTCGGCAATGAGTTCACGCGTGTTCGGGTCTTTGGCCATCCAAGCGCCGTGAGCATTCCGCACCTTGCGGATGGCACGGGCAATCAGGATGCGTTCAGCCGGGTCTTTCCTGTCTTCTGACATAGCTGCCTCCATCGTTCCCTATGCTGGAACATGAATGCGACAGGGGCAAGACATGAGAATTCAGGGGTCAGAGGCTGCACTGCTCAAAGCCTAGCCGCACGCCCAGCCAACCGCATGGCCGAAGCAGTGCAAACGAATGCCCGAAATCGAAAAGCAACCGGCCGGGCGCGCTCACTTCCATCCTCCGATGTAGTGCAAACGAAACATTGGGCACTTTTCGTAAGCCATTACAAATGCTTGAAAATACTTTTGTGACCCACGTATTTGCCCGTTGACCGTCCCATTTTCATCGTGTTGTCGTGCCCCGTTGGCCCTGCATTTGGCGGGCCTGAAGAGGACCAAGACCACATGCACATATCGATGGAAACCAACGCATTCGAGTTTGACCTGACACGCCTTGGCCTCTTCGTCAGGGTCATGGGCCGTGAAATCTACTGGGAGTTCGGCGCCCGTCCGATCTTCAGCCGCAGCCGCCCCGCAAAGCTTCAAGCAGGAACGTAACGCATGTCCAAAGGCTGCTTCACGATGGTCAAAGGGCTGGAGGTGTTCCAGTCCCATTGGAAGTCCTTTCCGGTCCAACACATGCGGTTCTTCTTCGAAGTCGCACGCAACGATCTGGAGCGCCGGGAATGGGGTGTGATGGAAATGGCTGAGCGTCTAGGCGTGCCACAGGCTACCGCTTCCCGCCATATCCAAGACCTGTCCAAATGGAACGCACCGAAAGGTCACGACCCCCTTGATCTTGTCACGACCCGGACCTCTCCTGACGATTACCGCAAGCGCATCCCTATGCTCACCAACAAGGGTCTTCAGGTATACCGGCGCCTGGACGCCATCCTGTCCAACCGGGCCTAGACCGGGGGCGTACCTATCCCCCTCACTTAGATCCACAGGCAATTCACGAGGCTCTTCCCATGGCCATCCACAGGCACAACTCTCTCTATGTCGTGACCATCCGGGGCAAGGGTCGTGGGCCTCTTTTGGTCGATGCCGCCACCACGCGAGACCAAGCCCGCGAACTTGAGACCGCCATGATTGCAGCCCTGCACGAGGAACGCCCATGGCCATCCGTCAGACCAGCCAAAGGCACGCTTTCCGCAGTCCTCAGCGCTGCCTGGAGACGGCCGGGAGGATGGCACACGAAGAGGACCGGCCCCGTTCTCTATGCCTTCGCGCTGGAGTTCGTCACGTCCATGGGTGCCGACCGCATGGCTGAGGAGATCACCGAAGAGGGGCTGAGGTCATATCTGGTCAGCCGTCCCAATGCGGAGTTAGCGGCGCGGTCGGTGCTTCAGCTTCTCGAAGTGGCAAGCGACAGTGGGGCGGCAAGCTGGCGACCAGGGAGGAGGCGGGGTCAGTCCGACCAATGCCCCATCGCATTGCGTCAGGAACGCCACACGACGCGCACCAAGTTCGTCAGGATCGCGAACCCCGGCAACGGCCCGCTATGGCTGAAGACTGAGGCCGTGGTCAGTGCGTGGGCCTAGCGGTCGGCGGGAATTACCACATGCCTTTGGCTGTCTGGGAGTTACCCCACCACTTCAGTTCGGTCTGAATTAAAACTCGCCTTAGATCGACAGGCAATTACCCCATCACTTTGGTTGCCGGGCAATTACCCCGCCCCTTAGATCGACCAACAGACCTAACCCCCTGCCTTCGACGGTCTGAATTACCACTTCCCTTAGATCGACAACCAGTTACCCCCTGCCTTTGAGAGCAACGAATTACCCCCCGCCTTCGACGCGCAAACCTAACTACACGCCTTCGACCGGCGTGAATTACCCACCCACTTAGGTCACGGGACAATTACCCCCTGCCTTCGACAGGCAGTCCTAACGACTTCACTTAGATTGGCCATGAGTTACCACATGCCTTAGATCGACAGCGAATTACCCCGCGCCTTTGATCAGGGCACCTAACGACGTCCCTTAGAAGGTCATGAATTACCCCACCACTTAGACCGGCACGAATTACCCCCTCACTTAGGATGCGCGGGAATTACCACTCCACTTCGACAGTGTTGAGTTACTACACGCCTTCGACAGGCCGACCTAACCCCCCGCCTTTGACCGTCTTGAGTTACCCCCCACTTAGATCGTCCAGCAATTACCCCACGCCTTAGATGATGCGACCTAACCACATGCCTTCGACGGCATTGAGTTACGACACGCCTTCGACGGTCTGTGAGTTACGACACCACTTCGACCAGCATGAGTTACCCCTCCACTTCGACAGTGTTGAATTACTACACGCCTTCGAGGGGCCGACCTAACCCCCAGCCTTTGACCAGCGTGAGTTACAACTCCTCTTAGATCGGCAGCGAATTACCCACCGCCTTAGATGATGCGACCTAACCCCATGCCTTCGACAGCATTGAGTTACGACGCCCCTTCGACGGTCGGGAATTACTACACCACTTCGATAGTGCTGAGTTACCCCGCGCCTGAGGTCTCAAACCAAACGACTCCTCTGTGACGGGCTTCATACAGACCGCGCCCCGTTATCCCAGCCCGCTGCCCTTTCACGATCCGCCCTCTCCTCCACCATCCCACCGTCGCTTGACGCGACTGACCCAGACCACCGCACCGACCCAGCGCCTCCATGTTCGTGGAAGTCCGTGAGGGCGTTTGCGTTGCCGTGCGCGCATGTGCGTTTGGCTAGTCGCGTCTAGCGACACTGGCTGGCAGCGAGGCGTTGGGCGGATCTTGTGAGCGCAGCAAGCTCTATCCCCCCAATAACTGAAAGACTTCCGCATGACAGAAATGAACCCCGGCCTTGAGGTCGAGGAATGGCGACCCGTGCCCACGATGCCGCATATCGAGGCGTCTTCACACGGGCGAATTCGCTACATCGGCCCCAAGCGTTCTCGTATGCAGCCCGGCCATATCATCCCGCAACAGGCCGACAAGCTTGGATACCGCTACGCCAACATTCCACTGGTCGGCGATGGTCCCGCGCTCTCCAAGAGACATGCCGTGCACCGGCTTGTCGCTCTCGCCTTCCATGGTCTCCCGCCGCTGTCCAATCAACGTATCGTGGTCGGCCATCTTGACGATGACCCCGGTAACAATCGCCCGGCAAACCTCAAGTGGATGACCCAACGCGAGAACTGCAATGCCCCCGGCTGCATGGCCAAGCATCTGCGGAACAACAGGGGCGCCAATAATCCGTTCTACGGCAGACAGCACTCGCCAGAGACCCGCGCCAAGATGAGTGCCGCAGCCCTGGGCAATGACTACAGCAAGCGGCGCTCGCATGGCTAGGGACGCAACCGAATTCCAGCACAAGGCAATCATGGCGCTGGCCTCCGAAGGCTTCCCACGGCCTTCCATGGCCGACCTGTTGGGCATCTCGCTCCGCAGTGTCCGACGCTACCTCAACACGTCTTGCCCAGCCTATGCCGAAGAGATGGCAGGGCGGGACCAGCGGGCGGCAGAGGTTGAAAGCCTTCGACCCGTTCGGGCGGTCACACCCTTCATCCAAGAGGGCGACTGCATCCGGGTCCGTGACCACCGCGACCGCATTCTTGAAGAGGTGCAAAAGGGTCGGTCACAAGCGGAGATCGGGCGGCTTCTGGGCATCTCTCGACGCATGGTCCACTACCATTTGAGGGTGGCCAAATTCGAAGCGACCCAAATAAGCAAGACCGAGTAAGACCCTGATATGTATGGATATTCACCTGAATTGAGGCGTTACATCCCTACTATATAGCTTCAGGCTCTTCTTATAGCTCTGCTTTCAGCCTCCGCTCACAGACCCTCCTTGTCGGTTATTTCCCCCATGATCACCATGTCCGACAGTAAGCCCAAGGCAACGCTTCGAGCCATAGCTTTGAGCCTTCCTATGGATCGCTGTCAGACCATGGTGATGGGGGAGAAATCCAATCAAGCCAGACCATCACAGCACCGCCTGAAGCATGGCCGAAAGCCATAGCCTGAAGGGGCTGCACTCAGACCGTAGTGACCATGGGTCTCCCATCAACAGGGGTCGGCCCCGTCATCCCGGTCTTCAGCAATAGCGCGCGGCGATTTCTGCCCGCTCCAATTCAACGACGACACCCGTCATCAATGCCCCGGCCAAGCGCTGGGCGTTCCTTTTGGAGACCTCCACATGACTGACGAGAACACCAACTACGAATTCCTCCGCATGGCCAACCAAGGCAAGAAGCGGAACCGACCACTGAACGACCAGCTCACGTCCGCTATGGCCTTCCTTGGCGAAATGGGCGTGACGATGGAAGTGTTCAGCGGCGGGCAAGTCACAAAGCAGGAAGCTGCGAAAGGCTTGGGAACCCGCACCGGCTCGACCCGGCACGATCACGGCAATGCAGCAGACGTGTTCTTCTACAAGGACGGCCGCCGCCTCGATTGGACCAACGCTGAAGACCTCCCGGTCTATCAGGACATTGTCCGCAAAGCCCGTGCCAATGGTGTGACCGGCTTCGGTGCTGGCCCTGGCTACATGCAGCCCGGCTCAATGCACATTGGCTTCGGCAACCCCGGAGTCTGGGGTGCAGGTGGATCGTCCAGCACGGCCCCAAGCTGGCTTACAGAAGCGTTCGGCAGTGTTCCGCAGGGAAAGCCCATGCCGTCCTTCGCAGAGGCGGCAGCGGCCCGCAGTAACGCTAATCAGGCGCTGCTTCAGGGCGGCTTCGACCAGACCGGCGAACAGTACCAGCCCCGCGCCAACCCTCCGCAGGTGCCGACCCCATCCGCAGCACCGGCCGGGACGCCCGACAATTGGCAACCCTCCTCATGGATGGACAGGGCCGGACCCACGGACAGCTTCACGACACCGCCCGGCGCGGCTGGCCCAGAGCCAACTTGGGGACAGGTTGGCGGCGCCGCTATGCGCTCGACCCCGACCGTGCAGGTGATCCAGTACGGCAACAATCTGGCCATGCAGCCGGATCAGTCGTGGCTCGACAACACCGATATGGGCAAGTTTGGCACCAAGCTGGACGGACTGAACCCTGACGAACGTGAATGGGTCATCGGCCGGGCCGTATCTGACAGCAGCGCCATGGAGCTACGCCGCCAGCTTGACCGTTCGCGGGACGACAGCCAGATCTTCGAGCGCTCGCCCCTGGCAATCGGCGCAGCCTTCGCAACGAACATCCTCGATCCGGTCTCACTCCTGGCCGGTGGCGTGGTCGGCAAGGGGGTCGTCATGACTTCCAACGCCCTGCGTGCAACGACAGCCGCAAGCCGGGTCACGAGGATGGCTGAAGCCGGGATCATCGGTCTCAGTGATGCGGCCATTGCCTCAGGCATTCAGGCCCAGGTAGACCCCAACTTCGGCGTTGACGACTTCGCGATCAATGCGCTGACCGGCGTGGCCATCGGTGCCGGGATCGGATCGATCGTGCGCGGTGCGGAAGTCTCGGACGACTTGGCTGAAGCGTCCGCTGCGTTCGGCAACAAGGCCCGCAACATGCTGGCGGATAAGGCCGAAGGCATGGGCTACAAGCTAGGCCCTCAGGCTGAGGCGTTCCTGCGTCCCAAGGACAGCTCGGTCGGCGCCATGCGCAACCCGACTCCAAATGCAGACGTCAGGCGGGGCCTTGAGCGTGCTGCCGACAAGCTCTTGCCCGGCTTCCTCTCTTCCGACGTCCTCCTTCGGACCAAGGCGGGATCAGGGGTCGCGGATCTCTATAAGCGGATCATGCCAGACCTCACAGGGACCGGGGGCGACCGGATGCGCGGGGCAGGGAGTGCATGGGAGGTCAACGAGCGCCTGTCACGCACCGACTTGGCAAATGGCCAGCGCGCCTTCCAATCGAACTTCGACCAGTGGGCCGAAAGCCAAGGCTTCACCGGGGTCAAGAAGGTGCTGAACCATGCAGAGCTGGAGCAGGACTTTGACCGGCGTGTTGCCATCGCCATGGAACACCCGCACACGGCAGACCCCGACAGCCCGATCCAGAAGATGGCAGACTGGTATCGCAACGAGGGTTACGGGAAGAAGCTGGACGAGGCCAAGGCGTCCGGCGCCGAGTGGGCGCAGAAGGTCGAGCGTGATGACAACTACGTGCCGATGATCTACCGGCGCAAGGAAGTCTCCCAGGTGGTCGACCGCATCGGCATGGACGGTCTCGTTGACGTCGTGAAGCAAGCCTTCCTGCGTGCCCAGCCGGATCTCTACAAGCGGATGGATGCCGCCCCCGGTGGAGCAAAGGCACGCAAGGCTGCTGAAGCAGCACGAGACGCCAAGGTCGAACGGCTGGCCAAACGCTTCGTTGACACGGTCATGGCGACCAAGGTTGACGGCAGCGCACCGCCACGGCTTGCCGCCCTTTCCGGGGACAGTGAGACCGCAGTCCGTGAGATGCTGGCCGACGCAGGGGCCAAGGCCGATGAGGTCGAAGAGTTCTTGGAGGCGTTCGGCTACAAGCAGAAGACCGGCCCGAATAACTTCAGACGCCGGGCTGTCATGGAACGGGAAGAGCCATTCATTCCGTCCATGTTCAAGGATCTGCCCAACGCTCGGGACTATGCCACGTCGTTGCGAGACCTCACCCGCCGCTCTGCACGGGACAACTATGAGGACTACGCCACGTCGATCAACCGGCACATTGCCTTGCAGAAGGCAGGGTATCGGTCTGAGGCAGAGCTTCGGACTTCGATCAGCGAGCTTACGGACTTCGACAAGCTGAAGCGTGAGGGGCGGCTAGAACCGGGTCTGACCAAGTCCGCACTGGACGAGGCCCGCGTCGAACTGACCTTCCAAGCCGACAAGCTCATGGGCAAGGAGATCTTCCCAGACATGAGCATGAAGGCCAAGCTCACCGTCCGCATCTTCAAGGATCTGGCATTCGTCCGGTTCATGCAGCAGAGCGGGATTGCCAACGTTGGGGATCTCCCGGTGATTGCCTTGCGCTATGGCGTTCGGAACCTCGTCAAGACAGCACGTATGCGAGACTTCTTCGACGTGTTCAAACGGGGCGGGACAGAGGCGGACGAACTATTCCGCGAAGTCCAATCATCGCTTGGGGTCGGCTTCCGTACCTCAGACCGGCGCATGTTCGTGACCCACGAGGATATGAACGTAGACGGCGAACTGTTCGATGCCGACAGCACGACCAAGTTCCTTGCCCGCGTTCAGGCCAAGACCGCGACCCTGTCCAACCTGACGGCCAACATCGGGGGCATGAACCCGGTGACGGACTTCCTTCAGACCATGTCCGCAAGGGCCATCTCTCAGAAGTTCGTGGACATTGCCACGGGCCGGGCCAAGGTCAGCCAGCAGTGGTTGAACGAGTTCGGTCTAGATGAGCGGACCCTTGCCGATATCCGCATGGTCGCCGGGAAGATGGACCTGACCAATGATGGAGTGATCCGCCGTTGGAACAGCGACAAGCAGCGCAAGCTGTCCCCTGAACAGGCTGAGGCTTACGACAGGTTCCTTGGGATCGTCCGTCGCGAGGTCAACAAGACCGTGCTGGAGCCATCGCCTAACGCCCTCCGCAAGCGTTTCGCCGGGCCAATCGCTGGGCTTCTCATGCAGTTCAAGTCCTACATGTTCAACGCCTTGGCAGTGAACACCGTGGGCGGGCTGAAGCTGGGGCCGACCTACATAGCCAAAGCCCTGCTTGTGTCCTCGCTATGGGGCAGCATGATCTATGCCGGGCAGCAGTACCTGAACAGCTTCGGTCGAGATGACCGGGAAGAGTTCCTGAAAGAGCGCCTATCGCTCGACGGGATCATGGCCGGGGGCTTCCAACGTGGTGCCTTCTCGTCGGTGTTCCCCATGATCATCGACACGGTGTTGGCAGGGGCAAGCATTCCGGCCGGTGAGGATCTTCGGGTCTTCAGCAATGCCCGAAGCTCTGGCCTGGGGTCCGATCCGCTCACAGGGTCGCCGGTCTACAAGAACGTGACCGACCTGAAGAAGTTGGCCGAAGGCATGGCCGCAGCCGCTATGCGCACCGACCAAGAGATGGACCAGACGGAATACCGGCAGTTCCGTGACCTGACCCCGTTCCTTCGGATGATGGGGCTGCTTCAGGCAACGAACGCGCTTCTGGCATTCGCCCCGGCTGATACCGATGGGGCAGTGGTCAGACAGGCTAGATAGTAGCCGCAAGACAGGTGGAGGCTATCCAAGAGCGTGGCCTCCACCGCCACCAACGAACAGACCGCAGCACTCAATGCAATTCCCGCAGAGTCGCGAGTCGAAATCTATACAGGCGCCGAAGCAGCGCGTGACCTCTTGCCCTCGGCAGCGGCCTCAAGATCGAGCTTGGAGATTGCTGCCAGCATGTCTTCAACCGTCCCGTGATAGTACTTATCGCCCTCGCTTTGGGCGGCATGGCCTTGGATGGCATCAGCAAGCCGGTCGCTACATCCGGCCCGGCCCAACTCGGTCTTCACCCACCGCCGCCATGCATGATTGGGCGCCTTACGTGGGTCATCGATCCCCAGACCGCGAACCCATGCGGCTAGGCGGTTGGACACGCCTTTGGACGGGTGCTTTTGCTCATCGCTTGTAGGCGAGGCGGCGCGCGCTTTCGTTCCACCATAGAACAACGGCCCAGATCCCCGCGCCTTCACGAAGTCAAGGAAGCCGTCCGCCACGATTGTTGGATGGATTGGAATGGTCCGCTCAGACATTGCGTTCTTCAGTCGCCCCCCATCCGGGCTGGGCGTGATCCTGATGCAAGGGACGCCGTCCACCGTCGTCACCATCGACCCCCAGAGTTGCGTAAGCTCTGCTACCCGCGCGCCTGAGGAAGCCTGAAGCCATGGTATCCAGCGCTTATATGCCGCCGTCTCATTTCGGGATGCGGTCAAGATCGTTGCGACTTCTTCAGTGCTGAACGGCAAGCGCCCAGTGCCAGCCACTTCCTTTTGATCAGCCTTGACCTTCGCGAATGGGTTCACCGAAATGCCAGTGGTCGCCGCGTTGTCCACCGAATATCCGTAGAGGCGGCGAAGAGCAGCGATGAAGGACATATCGATCTTCTTGAGACCCGCCGCCAAGAGGTCATCTTTCCAGCGCGAGGCGTCCGCATCCGTGACCCGGCTGGGGTCGTCATGGCCCACAAAGTCTTTGAAGCGCCGAAGGATGCTGCGCCATCTGGTCAGGGTCGCCGGGGCATGTGGCCCGCTGTTTTTCCAACGGTCGAAGAGGTCGTCAAACGTGACAACGCCGCCTTTCACAATAGCGGCTGCTTGCCTCACAGGGGGCGACAGTGGCGCATAACGGGCTTGCGTGCTGTCTGGTCCATAGTCTGCTGCACGGCGCTTGTTGAGCATCTGTATGGCCTCTGCAAGCGTGGTCGGCATGGCTTCGATGAAGTCCACCTGAGACCGCTGGCTAAGTGCCACGCCAAGGCTAGTCGCCGTCGAGATCATGAAGGCGTCGATATCGACCCAACTCCGCAACACGTCCAAAGCCCGTCGCCGTCCCTCCTCAGTGCCAAGGCCGATGAAACGCTCAGAGCGTTCTGTCAGATCGGCCATGACTTCGAGTTCGACAGGGCTGGGCGGATTGTCTTCATGCGGTGCCGTCAGCCGCTTATAGAGCGCGCCGCATAGGCCGTTGATCTGCTTGAACGTGAGGTCTTCCGGCCCGCGCCGGGCTGCCTCAAAGAAGGCGTTGACCTGTTGTTGGGCGGCTGCATGGCGGGCCTTGTAGATGGCTGGTTCATCGCTCCGCAGCGAGAAGACCACAGTGTCGCCAATCTTGGTCTGAACTTCGAAGGTCTCAGAGACCCCGAGTGTGGCCGGAAGGGTTGCCACGAAGGTCCGACCCCGCAGCGTCTCCACGAGGTCCAGCGGCACGCGCTGCCTGAATTGAGCGTTCGCGCTGTTGTTTCTTTTCGTGGGTCTAGCCATCCGATAAACCATCATGTGCATCCCTGTTGTGTAACAGTATGCGCCCGGCAACCTTCTGAAAACCCAGAAGGAAAACAAATTCAATGATCCTAGGAAAGGCTGGTGCCGCTTGCAGGACTCGAACCTGCGACCCCATCATTACGAATGATGTGCTCTACCACCTGAGCTAAAGCGGCATTTGCGAACAGGCTCGGCCCGTTGCTTATGGTGAGGGGCTGATACAGGGATTGCCGGGCGATTTCAAGCCGGTTTTCGGGGGGCGGGGAAAATTTCCCCGGCGTGGTCACAGGTGGCCCTCGATGTCTGGGTCGAGGCCGAGCGGCTTATTTCACCGGCCAGGTCTTCGGCCAACTGCCGGGATCGATCTCGTCGGTTTCGCTGAACTGTTCCGGGCAGTCGCGGAAGCTCTCCTCCACCAGCACCAATTGCGGGCCCATCGCACCCTCGGCGAGGCGCCACTGGCTGTAGGTGCCGCAATCGCCGATGCCTCGGCCCTTGAAGAAGGAGGAGAAGCTCTTCTTTTTCCAGTCGTAGTCGAGGTTGAAGGCCTGGGATGTGGCGCTCGGGGCGCCGTCGACCATGGTCGGGAAGGCAAGCGGGGCGATCATGCCGAAGCTATCGACATAGGCGGCATAGGGCACGTTGTAGGCGCCGCTCGAGCCGCAAGGCGTGATGTAGATCGTCGTGTTTTCGTCGAGTTGATGCGACAGCGCATTGCCGTTGAACATGGTGGGGTCCGTGTCGGCGCAGTCGCCGCCTTCGGCGAAATGGGGGCGGATCGCCTCCGGCAGCTCGGCGATCGTCGCGATGTCGCTGATCGGAAGCGGCGGGTTTGGCGCCTTGTCGCCCCTGGCGCTCAACGCGTCCACATGGTCGATGCGATCCTGGTATTCGTCGATGAACAGGAGGCTGGCGGCCGCACCTGATAGCGGCAGGTCGCCCTTGGCGGTCTGGCCGCCGCGCGTCATCGTGATGGTGGCGGTTGTGCCGTTCTTCAGGCTGTCGATAAGCCCATTGCCGATGAAGTCGCCGTTGAGGGTGAACGCATAGGTGCCGGCATCCGCCGTGACCGAGGGGCCTTTCAGCGTCAGCGGCTCGGCTCCATCGACGGCGATGCTCACCTCCGGCGCACCTTCGGCTTCGGTGACGGCGTTGTCGCGCGGCGAAACCACCAGCACGACCGGCGCCTCCGGCTTGCCGCTACGCTGCAGCTCGAAGCCGGACAGCGGGTTGTCGGAGAGGAACTGCCGCATGGTGCAGGCACGGGTCTGGCTGCAGGAGACCTGCCAGGCCTTGAACTCCTTGTAGGAGACATCCTCGGCCTGGCTGGAAAGGGTGCTGCCCAGCAGGGTGGCGAGCGTGAGGGTGAGTGTCAGGTGGCGCATGGGGTCCCCGCAAATTAGATCTGCGGGGACGCTAGCAGGGCCTGCCTCAGCCGCAAATCGCCTTTTTTGCGCCTATGTATTCGCGCTCCAGCCGATCGACGACTGCCGCCACCGGCTCGATGGCCTTGACCGCGCCGATGCCCTGGCCGCAGCCCCAGATATCCTTCCAGGCCTTGGCCCCTGATGTCGCCTTGTCGAAGTCCATCTTCGACGGATCGGCTTCCGGCAGATGATCGGGATCCATGCCGGCGGCAACGATCGAGGGCTTCAGGTAGTTGCCGTGGATGCCGGTGAAATAGTTGGAGTAGACGATGTCGTTGGCATGGGCGTCGACCACCGCCTGCTTGTAGGCATCCGACGCGCGGGCTTCGGTGGTGGCGATAAAGGGCGAACCGATATAGGCCATGTCGGCACCCATCGCTTGCGCGGCCAGCACCGCGCCGCCATTGGCGATCGCGCCGGCAAGCAGCAGCGGCCCGTCGAACCATTCACGGATTTCCTGGACAAGGGCAAACGGTGAGAGCGTGCCCGCATGGCCGCCGGCGCCGGTCGCGACCGCGATCAGCCCGTCTGCACCCTTGCGGATGGCCGAATTGGCGTGGCGATTGTTGATCACGTCATGCAGAACGATACCGCCATAGGAATGCACGGCGGCATTCACTTCGGGCACAGCGCCGAGCGAGGAGATGACAACAGGCACCTTGTATTTGACGCACATCATCAGGTCGTGCTCCAGCCGCTTGTTCGACATGTGCACGATCTGGTTGACTGCGAAGGGCGCGGCCGGGCGATCCGGGTTCTTCGCATTGTGGGAGGCGAGTTCTTCGGTGATCTCGGCCAGCCACTCGTCGAGCTGCGCCTCCGGCCGGGCATTGAGCGCCGGGAACGAACCGACGATGCCGGCTTTGCATTGCGCCAGCGTCAGCTGCGGATGCGATATGATGAAGAGCGGCGAGGCGACGACGGGAAGCCTCATGTTGTCTTTCAGGATCGACGGCAGGGCCATCACTTCACCTCCCATGAAGTTTACGTTTACGCAAACGTCAAATAACAGATCTCGGGGTAACAGGAAAGAGACGCCGAAGGGCGGCAATGCCGCCAACCTGTGGCAAGATCGAAGCGCATGGTCTCATTCCTGTGTTTATTCGTGGCCATAGGAGGTTTCCGGGCTTGCCCTTGAAAAATCGAGCGTTTACCGAATCGAAACTATGGATGTGATGTGGCAGGGGCGATCCCCGAAGGAGTATGGCGACCAATGAGCGGATTGGAAACAGCCATCCGGAACGCCCTGGAGCGCTCTGACCGGGCCAATGCCGAATCACGGGCACGGGTTTATCAGTCGGCTCGGCAGGCGCTCGAAACGGGGCTGCGCAAGCAGAACATCGAGGATCCCGAGGCGATCAACCACCAGCGCCGCCGCCTGGAGGCGCTGATCCACGCGATCGAGCTGGAAGAGCGCGCGCGTCTGGATATGCGCGTCGAACCGCCGGTTGCCGCCGCGACGGCCGCGCCTGCCGCCAGAGCGGAGGTTGCGCCCGCGCCGCAGGTTACCGTCGATCGGCCGGGTCGCGTGGAACCGGGCTTTGCCGCCGACCCCGTCGAACATGTGGAGCCTGTCGCCGACCGGGAGCCAGTCTTCGACGAAGACATGCAGACACCGAAACCGGATCTGCGCGAGGCCCATGCGGCCGACGAGGGGCCGATGCCGGACATGCGTTCGGAACGGGCTGTCCAGCCGCGCAAGCGTCGCCGAGGCGGTGTCGCACGTCTGATGATCTTCACCATCTTCCTGGCCACGCTCGGGATTGGCGCCTGGTGGGTCTACTCGTCCGGTCTGCTTTTGACGGCAGCCGAGCGCGATACCAGTGTTCCCAATCCGCCGCCGCGCGCCGAGGAAGAAGACTTCACCGGCAACCAGGCGCCGGTCGAGACGCCCAAAGGCCCTCAGGCCATCGATACCCGTGGCGGCTTCACCGACGACTGGATCAGCGTCTTCACGCCAGATCAGGTGTCCGCCTTGCATCCCCGTGCCAACGCGACCGTCGATATGGTGACGGCCAGCGACGGTACTGCGGCGCGCATCGTCTCGCGCAGCGGCGACGCAGCGGGCGCGATCGAGATCACGGTTCCGGCAGAGGTTTTGCAGGAACTGGCGGGTCGCACCTCGACCATCGCCTTGACCGTCCAGTCACCGGACGACAATCCGGTGCAGATGTCGGTGGAATGCGATTTCCCGCGCATGGGGGATTGCCCGCGCCATCGGTTCACCGTCAACCCGCAAAAGCTCGACGCACTGTTCCGCGTGACCTTCGACAGCGGAATGGCACCCTCGACACCGGGTCGCCTGATCGTCAATGCCGATCTCTCGGGCAAGGGCCGGGGCGTCAACCTCTACGCCGTCCGCGTTCTGCCGGGGCAGTGATCACCTCGGTCGTTGCTGAAGGTTTCATCCGAACCTGAGGGCGGCCTCCTCAGTCAAGAAAGCCGGGGCCGCTGCCGATGATCTTCTTGTCGAGCTTGCCGATCTTCTCCTTGTCCTTGCCCTCGTAGTCGAGCGACAGAAGGATGTGGCGGATCAGGTTGAGCCGTGCCCGCCGCTTGTCATTGGCATGCAGGACGGTCCAGGGCGCACGCTCCGTATGGGTTTCCTTCAGCATCCGGTCGCGCTTCTGGGTGTAGTCGTCCCACTTGTGCAGGGCGGCGATATCCATTGGCGACAGTTTCCAGCACTTCAGCGGATCATGCCGGCGGTCGTGGAAGCGCTTCAGCTGCATCTCCTGTCCGGTGTCGAGCCAGAACTTGAAGAAGTGGATGCCCTCCTGCTCGATCAGTTTCTCGAAGCGCGGCGCCTGCTTGAGGAAAGCCTCGTATTGCTCGGGCTTGCAGAAGTTCATGACCGGCTCGACGCCCGCGCGGTTGTACCAGGAGCGGTCGAACAGCACGAATTCGCCGGCGGACGGGAAGTGCGAGATGTAGCGCTGGAAATACCATTGCCCCGCCTCTGTCTCGGTCGGCTTGGTCAGCGCCACGACGCGGGCCGAGCGGGGGTTCATGTAAGCAAGCGTCGCGCTGATCGCGCCGCCCTTGCCGGCAGCATCCCGCCCTTCGAACAGCGCCATGACGCGCTGTCCGGTCTTCTGCATCCAGAACTGCACCTTGACCAGTTCGATCTGGAGTTCGGTAAGTTCGGCGACATAGTCCTTTTCCGAGAGCTTCTTGTCATAGGGAAAACCGCCGGACTTCAGCGCCTCCTCCTCGATCCAGTCCGGCAGGTCCGGCAGGTCGATGTCGAAGATCCGCTCCTTGCCGCGGATCTTCAGGGTTACGGCGCGGCTTTGCGTCTGTGCATCCATGGTCTTCCTCCGGCTCGATCGGCCTTGTTTGTCTTCAGTAATTGAGCGCAAGCGAAGATAGAGCGCAAGGCTTGTGTCCAACATCCGGGTCTGCGGGGCGCGCATGGGGGATAAAGCTGACCTGGCCATGGCAGGCCACCGGAACTTCTGTCATGAATCACCGCTATCAGGCTTGGCATGGATAAAGCGCGAGGTGCGTCGCAGGTGGCAGACAACGACGGGCAGAGCAGCGGCTGGCGCCGCCCCATGAAGCACCTTCTGTCGCGCTGGCTGGCAATTGTCGCTTCGGCGCTGATGGCTTTGGCGGCATGGTATTCCGGTGCGGCCCCCGGTTACGCGCTCGTGCTTTTCGTCCTGCTTGTCGGGCTCGTGATGGTGGTCGATCCACCCGGCGCGAACGAGAGGGGGCCGACGATCGTCAACCCGCAGCCCGCCATGCCGGCCGATCCGCTGCCGTCGATCCGTGCCTCGATCGAGGCGCTCGACATTCCTGTCTTGGTGATGGGGGCTGGCGCCGACCTGCTTGCCCAGAACGCGGCGGCCGAACGCGCCTTCGGTGATCTCGGCGAAGGGCAGCACGTCTCGGCCCGCTGGCGCTCGCCAGGCATTCTCGACATGATCCGCGAGACGATCGAGACGGGAACGCCCAATCAGATCGAACATTCGGAGCGTCTGCCGTCGGAGCGCGTCTATATCGTGCGTGTCGCGCCCGTGGAGACGGATGGGCGCCCGCTCTTTCTTCTCTCCTTCCGCGACATCTCCGAGCTGCGCCGGCTGGACCGCATGCGCAGCGATTTCGTCGCCAATGCCAGCCACGAACTGCGCACGCCGCTCGCCTCGCTGCGTGGTTTCATCGAGACCATGCAGGGGCCTGCCAAGGACGATGCCAAGGCCAAGGAACGTTTCCTCGCCATCATGCTCGATCAGGCGAACCGCATGAGCCGCCTCGTCGACGATCTCCTGTCGCTGTCGCGGCTTGAATTGAAAGCACATCTGCCGCCCGACCAGATGGTCGATCTGAAGCCGGTGCTGGGTCATGTGCGCGACAGCCTTGCTCCTCTGGCGGCGGATCTCGGCGTCGAGATCCGCCTCGACCTGCCCGAAGAGAAGATCGAGGTGATGGGGGAGCGGGACGAACTCGTCGAGGTTTTCGAGAACCTGATCGAGAATGCCTGCAAATACGGCCAGGACGGCAAGGTGGTGGATGTCGTGGTGCGTCGAGAGCCGGGCGTCGGCACCGAGGTGCGCGTCCGTGACCGCGGGCCGGGCATTCCGGCCGAACATGTTCCGCGCCTGACCGAGCGTTTCTACCGGGTCAATGTCGAGGACAGTCGCTCGAAAAAGGGCACGGGCCTCGGCCTTGCCATCGTCAAGCACATCCTCACCCGTCACCGCGCACGCCTGCTCGTGAAGTCGGAACTGGGCGTTGGCAGCGAGTTTACCGTCCGTTTTTGACATAAAACCTCCATCCAGCCTGAAGGCGTCGTAAATTTCGATGCATTTTCAGAGGCTTGATATGTCACAAATGTTTCATCCAACTGACATAAAAGCGTGAGCTGAGAGCCGTTATGAACGCAGCTGCCGATGCTTGGCAGACGCCGCACGGCCGCAAAGACACACAAGCCCATTCCGGGAGATGACTATGACCGCTCTGAAACTTTCCCTCGCTGCCTTGGCGGCCACCGTGGCCTTCGCCGGCGCAGCCGTCGCCCGCGACCAGATCCAGATCGCTGGCTCCTCCACCGTTCTTCCCTATGCATCGATCGTTGCCGAAGCCTTCGGCGAAAACTTCGACTTCGGCACCCCGGTTGTTGAAGGTGGCGGCTCTGGCGCCGGCCGCAAGAAGCTCTGCGAAGGCGTGGGCGAAAACACCATCGACATCGCAAACTCTTCGTCGCGCATCAGCAAGTCCGACATCGAGCTCTGCAAGACCAACGGCGTGACCGACATCCAGGAAGTCCGCATCGGTTACGACGGCATCGTCTTCGCCTCTGAAATCAGCGGCCCGGAATATGCCTTCACCACCGCTGACTGGCACAGCGCTCTGGCTGCCAAGGTCGTCAAGGACGGCAAGCTGGTCGACAATCCGTACAAGACCTGGAACGAGATCCGCGCCGACCTGCCGGCCCAGCCGATCCTCGCCTTCATCCCGGGCACCAAGCACGGCACCCGCGAAGTCTTCGACGTGAAGGTCATTGAAGCTGGCTGCGAAAAGGACGGAACGCTCGAAGCCATCCTCGCTTCCAACAACGGCGACAAGGATGCTGCCAAGAAGGCTTGCACCGCGCTGCGCACCGACGGCGTCTCTGTTGACATCGACGGCGACTATCCGGAAACCCTGGCACGCATCGCCGCCAACAAGAACGCCATCGGCGTCTTCGGCCTGTCCTTCTACCAGAACAACACCGACAAGCTGCGTGTTGCCACCATGGAAGGCGTCGTTCCGTCGGTTGAAACCATCGCCAAGGGCGAATACCCGGTTTCGCGTCCGCTCTACTTCTACGTCAAGAACGCTCACCTCGACGTCATCCCGGGTCTCCAGGAATACGTAGAGTTCTTCGTTTCTGACGAAATCGCCGGCCCGAACGGCCCGCTCGCAGCTTACGGTCTGGTTTCGGATCCGGAGCTGGCCAAGACGCAGGCGGCCGTCAAGGCTCGCACGCCGATGGCGCCGCTGAACTAAGTCTCGAGTTTGACCGGCGGCACCAAAGTGCCGCCGGTTTCCGTTTCCAGGAGACATGGCGGGGCAAAATGGACGTGAGTATCATCATCCTGGGCGTATTGGCCCTTGCGGCAATCGGCTACGGCCTCGGCAGGCGGCGGGCAATGGCCCTCTCGGCAGAGCGTGGCATGAAGCTGCATTCTCTTCCTGGTTTCTACGGCCAGACGGTCGCACTGATCACCGCCGTGCCGGCGCTGATCCTGCTGATGATCTGGCTGACCGTGCAGCATCCGATCATCGATGGCCGGATCAGCGGCATGATCACGGACGCGTCGGTTCCCGAAGGTGGCGCCCACAGCCTCGTCATGGCGGATGTCCGCCGCATCGGCGACGGGCTTGCCGTTCTGCGTGAAACCGAGGCGAAGGCTGGCAGCAATGTCGATATCAAGGCACTGGACGCCGACAATATCCGCAGCCGCCTGGCCGGTGTCGGCATCGCGCTCGGCGCGGATGTCCCGGCCGAGGTCTTCGAGGCTGCCAAGGCTTATCGTGCTGATATCGACTTCAGCCAGCTTCTGATGACCATCGCCGTGTTTGCGCTCGCCATCGGTGCCCTGCCGCTTGCCTACATCCGCATCGACCCCGAGCTTCGGGCGCGCAACATCAGCGAGAGCTTCGTCAAGGCGATCCTGATGATCTCCTCGCTGGTGGCGATCATGACCACGGTCGGCATCGTCGGCTCGCTGGTTGTCGAAACCTATGTCTTCTTCACCATCTATCCGGCGCAGGACTTCTTCTTCTCGACGGTCTGGAACCCGCAGTTCCGCGGTGGCTCCGACCTCGGCATCCTGCCGCTTCTCTGGGGCACGTTCTACGTCTCGCTGATCTCGCTGGTGATCGCGGTTCCGATCGGCCTGATGATCGCGGTCTTTCTGTCGGAATATGCCGGCCCGAAGACCCGCAGCATCGTCAAGCCGGCCATCGAAATGCTCGCCGGTATCCCGACCATCGTCTACGGCCTTTTCGCGCTCGTCACGGTCGGTCCCTTCCTGCGCGACTGGCTCGCCCAGCCGCTCGGTCTCGGAAGCTCATCCTCGTCCGTCCTGACCGCCGGTCTCGTCATGGGCGTGATGATCATCCCCTTCGTCTCGTCGCTGTCGGACGACATCATCAATGCCGTGCCCCAGGCGCTGCGTGACGGTTCCTATGCGCTCGGTTCCACCCAGTCGGAGACGATCAAGCAGGTTGTCCTGCCGGCCGCCCTTCCGGGCATCGTCGGTGCCGTGCTTCTGGCGGCCAGCCGCGCGATCGGGGAAACCATGATCGTCGTGCTCGGGGCCGGTGCCTCGGCCAAGCTCGATCTCAATCCCTTCGAGGCCATGACGACGGTGACCGTCAAGATCGTCAGCCAGCTGACGGGCGACACCGAATTCGCAAGCCCAGAGACCCTGGTCGCCTTCGCGCTCGGCCTCACCCTCTTCGTCATCACGCTCCTTCTGAACGTGATCGCCCTCTACATTGTCCGTAAGTACCGGGAGCAGTACGAATGACCGACCTCACCGCATTCGGAGCCCCCGCAGCAAAGGGGCAGCCGAAGTCTCTCCTGAACCTCGACGAACGCACCCGCAAGCGCAACGCCGCCGAAGCCCGCTTCCGCCTCATCGGCAAGGCTGCCGTTGCATTCGGCATCATCGCGCTCGTCGGTCTGCTCGCCTCGATCTTGTCGAACGGTCTGTCGTCCTTCCAGCAGACCTATATCACGATCGATGTCTATCTCGATCCGGCCAAGCTCGATCCGTCCGGCACCGGTGATCGCGCTGCCATCGCCAAGGTCTCGACCTTCGGCTACACACCGCTGATCGAAAAGGCGCTGGGTGACGCAATCGCCGCCAAGGGGCTGGCCTCGGAAGGCCTGACGCCCAAGACGGTTGGTGAACTGATCTCCAAGGATGGCCCGGCCAACCTGCGCAACTACGTGCTGGCTGATCCCTCTGTCATCGGCAAGACGGTCTCCTTCGACCTGCTCGCCGCCGGCCGCATCGACGGCTACTACAAGGGCCGCGTGACAATGGAGAGCGCCAAGCTCGACCGCAACGTTTCGCCCGAGCAGCTCGTGCTCGCCGACACGCTGAAGCAGGCCGGCATCCTGGTGACCAAGTTCAACTGGGCCTTCTTCACCGCCCCCGATGCATCGGACACCCGTCCGGAAGCGGCCGGCCTCGGCATCGCCGTCATCGGCTCGGCCTATATGATGCTGATCGTGCTGGTCCTGTCGCTACCGATCGGTGTCGCCACCTCGATCTATCTTGAGGAATTTGCGCCGCAGAACTGGTTTACCGACCTCATCGAAGTGAACATCGCCAACCTGGCGGCCGTTCCCTCCATCGTCTTCGGTATCCTGGGTCTTGCCGTGCTGATCAACTTCATCGGCCTGCCGCAATCGGCACCGGTGGTGGGTGGCCTAGTGCTGACCCTGATGACGCTGCCGACCATCATCATCGCCACCCGTTCGGCGCTGAAGGCGGTCCCGCCCTCGATCCGCGATGCCGCGCTCGGCGTCGGGGCCTCGAAGATGCAGTCGATCTTCCACCACGTGCTGCCGCTCGCCATGCCGGGCATCCTGACCGGCGCGATCATCGGCCTGGCCCGTGCGCTCGGCGAAACCGCACCGCTGCTCCTGATCGGCATGGTCGCCTTCGTCAAGGAATTCCCCTCCGGTCCGCCGGACGGTTTCTTCCAGCCCGCTTCGGCTCTGCCGGTGCAGGTCTACAACTGGACCCAGCGCGGTGACCCGGCTTTCGTGGAGCGCGCCTCCGGCGCCATCATCGTCCTCCTGGTCTTCCTGATCCTGATGAACCTGGTAGCAATCATTCTTCGTCGCCGCTTTGAGCGTCGTTGGTAAGGGGGTGTATGATGATGAACAATCTCTCGACAAAGATGACGACGACGAAAGCGCCAATCATGACTGAATCCAAGATCACCGCACGCGACGTGCAGGTTTACTACGGTGAGAAGCAGGCCCTGCGGGATGTGAACATCGAGATCCGTCCGCGCTCTGTGACCGCCTTCATCGGCCCGTCGGGCTGTGGCAAGTCGACCTTCCTGCGCTGCATCAACCGGATGAACGACACGATCGCGAGCTGCCGCGTCGAGGGCAACATCCTGATTGATGCCGAGAACATCTACGACACCAAGGTCGACCCGGTGCAGCTCCGCGCCAAGGTCGGCATGGTCTTCCAGAAGCCGAACCCGTTCCCGAAGTCGATCTACGAAAACGTCGCCTACGGCCCGCGTATCCACGGTCTGGCCAAGAACAAGGCCGATCTCGATGAGATCGTCTCGACCGCGCTGCAGAAGGCCGGCCTCTGGAACGAAGTCAAGGATCGCCTGGATGCCGCCGGCACCGGTCTGTCGGGTGGTCAGCAGCAGCGCTTGTGCATTGCCCGCGCCGTTGCCGTCAGCCCGGAAGTCATCCTGATGGACGAGCCCTGTTCGGCGCTCGACCCGATCGCGACCGCCAAGGTCGAGGAGCTGATCCACGAACTGCGCGAGAACTACACGATCGTCATCGTCACGCACTCGATGCAGCAGGCCGCCCGCGTCTCCCAGCGCACGGCCATGTTCCACCTGGGCGAGCTCGTCGAAGAAAACGACACCGACAAGATGTTCACCAACCCGGACGACCAGCGCACGCAGGACTACATCATGGGCCGCTTCGGCTGAGTTTTCTCGGTCACATCAGGCTCTCTTCAACATCAAGGATTAGGCTATGGCTTCCTCACACATCTATTCGGCCTTCGACGAGGAACTGAAATTTCTGATGCGCCGCATCTCCGAGATGGGCGGTCTTGCGGAGCAGATGGTCGCTGAAAGTGTACGTTCGTTGGTCAATTCCGACGCAGCACTTGCCCAGAAGGTCATCTCCGACGACGTCGTCATGGACGCGATGGAAAAGGAAATCGGCGAAAAGGCCGTTGTCACCATCGCCAAGCGCCAGCCGGTCGCCTCGGATCTTCGTGAAATCATCGGTGCCCTTCGCATCGCCGCCGACCTTGAGCGCGTCGGCGATCTCGGCAAGAGCAATTCGAAGCGTGTCGTTGCCATCCAGGCAACAGGCGTTCCGCGCAAGCTCGCCCGTGGCCTCGAACATCTCTCCGACCTGGCACTCGCCCAGCTCAAGGAAGTGCTCGACGTCTACACGACCCGCTCTGCCGAGAAGGCGAAGTCGATCCGTGACCGCGACGAGGAGATCGACGCGATCTACACCTCGCTGTTCCGCGAACTGCTGACCTACATGATGGAAGATCCGCGCAACATCACCAGCTGCACGCATCTTCTGTTCTGTGCCAAGAACATCGAGCGCATCGGCGACCACGCAACGAACATCGCCGAGACGATCTATTACATGACCACCGGTGCGGTTCCCGAAGGCGAACGCCCGAAGGAAGACCTGACGTCTTCCGTCGGCGCGATCAACGAATGAGCCGTGGCCGAAGCGAGGTAATGGTTTGATGCAGCCGAAAATTGCCGTCGTCGAAGACGAGGAGGCGCTGAGCGTCCTCCTGCGTTACAATCTGGAGTCGGAAGGATACGAGGTCGAGACGATCTTGCGCGGCGACGAGGCCGAGATCCGTCTGCAGGAACGGGTGCCGGACCTGCTGATCCTCGACTGGATGCTCCCGGGCGTTTCCGGCATCGAGCTCTGCCGGCGCCTGCGCGTCCGTCCGGAGACCGAGCGCCTGCCGATCATTATGCTGACGGCGCGTGGCGAGGAAAGCGAGCGGGTACGCGGTCTGGCGACGGGTGCGGACGACTATGTCGTCAAACCGTTCTCGACGCCGGAACTGATGGCCCGTGTCAAGGCGATGCTGCGACGGGCAAAGCCCGAAGTGCTGTCGAGCGTCCTGCGTTGCGGCGACATCGAGCTTGATCGCGAAACCCATCGCGTTCATCGCAAGAGCCGCGAAGTCCGCCTCGGCCCGACCGAGTTCCGCCTTCTCGAGTTTCTCATGACATCGCCCGGTCGCGTCTTCTCCCGCTCGCAGCTGCTGGATGGCGTCTGGGGCCACGATATCTATGTCGATGAACGCACCGTTGACGTGCATGTCGGGCGCCTGCGCAAGGCTCTGAACTTCTCCAACATGCAGGATGTCATCCGCACCGTTCGCGGCGCGGGCTACTCCATGGAAGCATGATTTGCCCGAAAGGAAATGTATTCGGAGGGCACCAACCGGCTGAGACAGCAGGGCTTTGCGAATAAAGTGCTGTTTGATCAGCGCGTTGCGAAACGTTCGCGGTAAAAAGAGGGCGTGATACTCAACCGCTTCTGGAAAACCCTGTGAAGCGTATACAAGCTGCCGAAACCGGATCGCTCTGCAATTCGTGCAAGCGGCCAATCCGAGCTTTCCAGCAGTAGCTTCGCTCGATCGATCCGGATGGTTTCGACGAACTGCGCAGGCGTCGTTCCGGTCTGTTTGCGGAAAGCGCGCGAAAAGCTGCGTTCGCTCATTCCGCATCGCGCCGCGAGAGCCGGGCCCGATAAGTCGCCAACCGGATTCCCGATGATATCGTGAAGGAGCGATCGCAAGCGCGGCGCCACGTCGCTTTGGATGGCAAGGCTGCTGCTGAACTGTGACTGCCCTCCTGGGCGCCGCATGAAAAGAACCATCTGACGGGCCACAGCCAGAGCAACTTTGTGGCCGAAATCGGCTTCGATCATCGACAGCGAAAGGTCGATGCCTGCGGTGATACCTGCCGATGTGAAAACGGGCGGATCCGCGACGAAGATTGCATCTGGTTCGACGACAGCCTGTGGGCAGAGTTTTTCGAGCAGTGCGACCGAAGCCCAATGAGTGGTCGCCCTCTTGCCATTGAGATAACCGCCGGCGGCCAATACAAAGGCTCCGGTACAGACGCTGGCCAGACGACGGGTTGCCGAGATCCGAGTGGACAGCCAAGGCAGCAGGTCCGAGTTGAAGATCAGATCGCGAAGCGCGTCTTCGCTGCCGCCGGGAACGATGATCGTGTCCAGGTCGGAAGGCAGGTCCCGCAAGGCGATCGCTCCCCCCAGACTGAGGCCAGTCAGGCCACTGCAGGATACCGGCCCGCCCAAGGGAGACGCGAGGATGATTTCGTAGGATTGCCCGGTATCCGTCAGATGCTGGTTGGCAATCGCAAACGCTTCCATCGGCCCGACGACATCCAGTGTCTGGACACCATCATAGCCAATAAACGCAATCTTCCGGTGTGAAGAGACGCCCATCATCATTGGCTCAAATTGCGATATGTTTGACATTTTGGCCAGCCCTCCACACCGGTAATCTGCGTCTGGAAAGCAATCCGGAGATGACTGTGACCAGACCAGGCCTTATCCTTGTGACGCTTGCATTGAGTTGCATCCTGGCGGGAGCGACATTGTCGTCACAATCCGCTCCAGAAGTTTCTGGCGTGGAAGTGCCCCAACCCAAAGCCGGGCGGCTGCGCCCTCTTGTCGCAATCGTGGCTGATAATGCCGGGACGGAGACGACGGACCTCATCGTCCCCTATGGTGTCTTGAAGGAAGCGGATGTGGCCGACGTCATCATCGTTTCCAGCAAACCTGGTCCTGTGACGTTGATGCCGGCGCTCACCATCGAGGCTGACATGACGATCGCGGAATTCGACAGGCGTTACCGGCAAGGAGCCGACATCGTCGTCATCCCCGCCCTGCATGACAGCGAGAATGAAGCGATCGTCGAATGGGTTTCGCGGCAATACAGAAGCCGGGCCTTCATCCTGTCGATATGTGAAGGCGCCTGGGTCGCTGCCAAGGCCGGTATTCTCGATGGGCGACAGGCCACCACGCACTGGTATGCGATGGACAAGATCGCAGCTCGATATCCCAAAGCGGTCTGGGTGCAGAACAAGCGATATGTGGTCGATCAGAACGTCATGACGACGACCGGCGTCACGGCCTCCCTGCCGGCCAGCCTCGCACTTGTCGAAGGCATCGCCGATGAGCGTACCGCAAGTGCGACAGCTGCGCATTTCGGGGTAACGGCTCTCGGACCGCTGGCATGGAGCCCCGAACACGATAGCGCCTCGTTCCACCTGACAAGCGGCAGGATTGGCTTGATCATGTGGAACTATCTGGCTTTCTGGCGACATCAAACCCTGGACGTTCCAGTCTTTCCCGGTGTCAACGAGGTCGCACTTGCGCTTGTATCCGACGCTTGGTCGAGAACCTATCGTTCGAAGGTCGTCGCGACCTCCTCTGCCGCTTCGGTTCGTACGCATTCCGGCCTTCATCTCATTTCGGACCGAGCTCCCGCCGGTGCGGCAGCCATTGCCATATCAGATGAACCGGCTTTGGGGCAGTTTGACCAGGCGCTTGACGACATCGAGAAGCGTTATGGAAAACGAACAAAGGACGTCGTGGCACTTCAACTCGAATACGAAAAATGAAGGCTCGACCCAACGAAGTTCGTCTTCTCTGCAAAGGCAAAAGGCCTTTAGACCGTGTCCGTTGAGCAGAGAATGAGCTTGGGCAGATTTTTTCATGTCTCAAAGGCGAAACGAAAACGGGCCCCGAAGGGCCCGTCCGGTATTCGATGCGTCTGCTATCAGCGTGCGGCCTTGCGGCGTTCGCTGACCGGCTGGTAGGCGAGCTTCGCGTGATAGGTGCAATAGGGCGAAGCGTCGCTGATTTCGCAGCCGCAGAAATGGAAGTCGTCCTTCATCGGATCGCCGATCGGCCACTTGCAGGTGCGTTCCGTCAGTTCCGTCAGCGCCAGGCGGCGCGAGATCGGCACGACAACGTTGAGCGGACGGCTGACTTCGATCTCCTGGAAGGCGTCGACTTCGACTTCTTCCTTGAGCATGGTGGCGCCGGCAGCACGGGTCACGGTGCGGGTGGTTGCAGCTGCCGGGCGCGCCTGAAAATTCGCCGGGCGCTGGGTCGTCGCAGTGCGCTTGGCAGGACGGGCCGAGGAGGAGCTGCCGCCGGCTTTCGCACGACCAGGCAGGTTCAGTCGGTGCACCTTGCCGATGACGGCATTTCGGCTCACGCCGCCCAGTTGTGCTGCAATCTGGCTCGCGCTCAGGCCTTCGGCCCAGAGACGCTTCAGTTTTTCAACCCGCTCATCAGTCCAATTCATGCCATACTTCTCCGCCGCTCGCGTGTGTCATGGCAGAATCCGTCACCGTTGCTTCGAACGAATTCGAAACAAAACCGCCTCGTAACTGTCGGTGATCACTTCCGCCGCATGCAATCTCTTAATGAAATTTAACCTAGTGGCAGGCCGACTCTGTGACAAGAGTCGCAGGAATCATCTGGAATCGATTTCGTGGTTTTCCCCAACTTGCTTCCCGAGTGAGTCAAGTATGCAACAGGTGGAATCTGCCATGGGACTCGCGTGGTGTCGCCGGCTGGGTCGCACGGCCAAAACGGAGTTTTCCGCAAGTTTCGTTGACATTGCAGGGTTAAATGCAGATAGTGCCCACGCCGCCGCAAGGCGGCATTTTTAATTGTCGAAAGCCCATCGAGGCTGAATTCCCGCAGCAGTAGCGGGGCTCCAGAAGGATGACGAACGCCATGGCCGAAGCAACGCCCCTCTACCAGACCTACAATCGGGCGCCGCTGCGTTTCGAGCGAGGCGAGGGCGTGTGGCTGGAGACCGAGAGCGGCGAGCGTTACCTCGACTTCGCAGCCGGCGTTGCCGTGACCTCCGTCGGCCACGGTCACCCGCATGTGGTCGGCGCTCTGAAGGATCAGGCGGACAAGGTCTGGCATCTATCGAACCTCTACGAGGTTCCGGGTCAGGAGACGCTTGCCCGCCGCCTGACGGAAGCAACGTTCGCCGATCGCGTCTTCTTCACGAATTCCGGTGCGGAGGCGCTGGAATGCGCCATCAAGACCGCGCGCCGCTACCATTTTGCCAAGGGGCACCCGGAGAAGTTCCACATCATCACGATGGAAGGCGCCTTCCACGGCCGCACCATCGCAACGATCGCAGCCGGCGGACAGGAAAAATATCTGGAAGGGTTCGGGCCGAAGGCGCCGGGCTTCGACCAGGTGCCCTTCGGTGATCTCGATGCCGTCAAGGCTGCCATCACGGAAGCGACGGCCGGCATCCTTGTCGAGCCGGTGCAGGGCGAGGGCGGTATCCGGCCGATCCCCGTCGAGATGCTGAAGGCCCTGCGGGCCATTTGCGATGAGCACGGACTGCTCCTGATCCTCGACGAAGTCCAGTGCGGCGTCGGCCGTACCGGCAAGCTCTTTGCCCATGAATGGGCCGGCATCACGCCCGATCTCATGGCCGTGGCCAAGGGTATCGGCGGCGGCTTCCCGCTTGGCGCCTGCCTGGCAACGGAAGACGCGGCCTATGGCATGAAACCCGGAACCCATGGTTCGACCTATGGCGGCAATCCGCTTGCCATGGCAGTCGGCAATGCCGTTCTGGACGTTGTGATGGCAGAAGGCTTCCTCGACCACGTTCGCGACGTCGCCCTTGTCTTCCGCCAAGGCCTGGCGTCACTCGGTGATCGTTATCCCGATGTCATCGAGGAGGTGCGCGGCGAGGGCCTGATGCTTGGCATGAAGGCCAAGGTGCCAAACACCGAACTGCTGATGGCCATGCGCGACGAGCATCTGCTCGGCGTACCCGCCGGCGACAACGTCATCCGCCTGCTGCCGCCGCTGACCGTCACCGCTGCCGAAGCCCGTGAGGGCATCGCCCGCATCGAGCGCGCCGCCGAACACATCAGGGCCAAGGCCGCCGCAACCGCGTAAGTGCAAGACAGGTATCATCAATGGCATCCCCGAAGCATTTCCTCGATCTCTCTGCCGTATCCGCCCAGGACCTGCGTCACATGCTGGACGATGCGCGCACGCGCAAACAGGCCACCAAGGCCGGCAACGCCGACAAGCCGCTGGCGGGCAAGATGCTCGCGATGATCTTCGAGAAACCCTCGACCCGTACCCGCGTCTCCTTCGATGTCGGCATGCGCCAGCTGGGCGGCGAGACGCTGTTCCTCTCCGGCACCGAAATGCAGCTCGGCCGCGCAGAAACCATTGGCGATACCGCAAAGGTCCTGTCGCGCTACGTCGACGCCATCATGATCCGCACGACCGACCATGCGCGCCTGCTGGAACTGGCCGAACATGCGACGGTACCTGTCATCAACGCGCTGACCGATCTGACGCATCCCTGCCAGATCATGGCGGACATCCTCACCGTCGAGGAGCATCGCGGCCCGATCGCCGGTAAGACGCTCGCCTGGACAGGCGACGGCAACAATGTTCTGCATTCGCTGGTCGAGGGCTCGGCCCGCTTCGGCTACAAGATGAACATGGCGGTCCCGCTCGGCTCCGAGCCGGACGACAAGATCCTCAACTGGGCGCGCAACAACGGCGGCGAGATCATGCTCTGCCATGATGCCGACCGGGCTGTCGCTGGCGCTGACGCCGTGATCACCGACACCTGGGTGTCGATGAACCAGGAGCACAAGGCGCGTGGCCACAACGTCTTCCAGCCCTTCCAGGTCAATGCCGACCTGATGAAGAAGGCCAAGGACGAGGCGCTCTTCCTCCACTGCCTGCCAGCGCATCGCGGCGAGGAAGTGACGGACGAGGTGATCGACGGCGCCCAGTCCGTAGTCTTCGACGAGGCGGAAAACCGCCTTCATGCACAGAAGTCCATTCTGGCCTGGTGCCTCGGCGCCATCTGAGGCGTGAGACCGGCGGCCGGGCGCTGACTTGACCTTTGGCACAGGTGATCCCATCTGTGCGCTTTCTGATCGGGCTGCTCAAGCCCTGCGATTGGGCGTTCCGGCGCCAGGAGTACATTCATGTCGAACAGACAAGCAGAACTCGGCGAATTTGGTTTCGCCGGTGACGATAGCGTGGTGCCCTTTCAGGTCGAGGGACTTGATGTCCGCGGTCGTGCGGTGCAGCTGGGGCCGCTGGTCAACACCATTCTCGATCGCCACGCCTATCCGGCACCGGTCGCCCGCCTTCTGGCGGAAGCGATCGTGCTGACGGTGCTCATCGGCACCTCCTTGAAATTCGAAGGGAAGTTCACCGTGCAGACCAAGGGCGACGGCCCGGTCGACCTTCTGGTGGCCGACTTCACGTCGCCCGAAAGTGTCCGCGCCTATGCCCGCTTCAACGAGGAGGCTCTCGCCGAAGCCGTTGCCGCCGGGCGTGCGTCGCCGGAGCAACTGCTGGGAACGGGCGTGCTCGCCTTCACCATCGACCAGGGTTCGTTCATGCAGCCGTACCAGGGCATCGTGCCGCTGGACGGGACATCGCTCGAGGACATTGCCGGCGTCTACTTCCGCCAGTCGGAGCAGATCCCGACGCGGGTGCGCCTGGGTGCCGCGGAACTCTTCGACCGTGACGAACATGGCAAGCCGCGCCGCACCTGGCGGGCGGGTGGCCTGATCGCGCAGTTCCTGCCGGAGGCGCCCGAGCGTATGCGCCATCCTGACCTGCACGGCGGGGACGGCGACGACCGTGACGAGGTCAATCTCCATGGAGACGAGGCCTGGGACGAAGCTCGCATGCTGGTTGATACGATCGATGCCGACGAACTGACCGATCCCCAGGTCGGCGTCGAGCGGCTGCTGTTCCGTCTGTTCCACGAGCGTGGCGTCCGAGCCTTCCCTCCTCAGGCGGTGCAGGATCGTTGCAACTGCTCGCGCGACAAGATCAAGGGTGTTCTGCAAGGCTTTTCCGCCGAGGAGATCGAGGCGAGCACCGAGGATGGCCAGGTGACGGTCACCTGCGAGTTCTGCTCGACCAGCTATCACTATCAGCCGAACGAGCTTACTCCGGCTTGAAGAAGTGAGCGACGGCCGGGGGGCTGACCCGGCCGGCTTCCTGCCGCCTCTGGGTCCCTTGCCGAAGCAAAGACCAGAATACCCGATCATTCATCTATTCTAAATCCCCCTGAATTACGCTGTCGTCAGACCTGGTTTGAGGACTGCGATGCGGCAGCATGCTCGAAAATCTCCGACAGAAGGCGCCTTGACGGCGCCGGATGGTTTGACCGAGGGCGCAGGACCCTGGTCGCCCGTCACCTTGTTCCGCAGCCTCAAAAGCCAGTACCATGCCTGGACCAGCGCCACTCGACGTCGAGCCATGGCGGATGCCTATCGGCCCATCGTCCGTGGCTTCCTGCTGCCGGGCTGCGCCTATTATCTGTTCGTGACCTGGGGGCACTGGGGCGACGAGACGGGTCCCAATCTCCTGATCCTCGCCGGCCTCAGTCTCGCCACCGCAATCTCCTATGCCTTGTTCCGCTGGGTTCTTCTCCCGGCCGGTCGTACCCCTCTGGCGCGCCTCGAAGCGATCGGACTGGCCACCAATGCCCTGATGTATGGCAACGTCGTGGCTTACATGACGCTGCATTTCGAAGAGCAGAAACTGATCTATTTCGTTCTGATGGCGGTCGTCTTTTCGACGACCGGCGTGACGCTTCGGGCCACGCTTGCGAGTGTCATCGTCTCCATCGCCAGCATGTTCTGGTTCGCCCAGAAGGCGTCGCCGGAGATCGCGCACCAGTTCGCCTTCATCGGTGTTGCCACGTCCTTTGCCTCGCTTGGCATGGCGACGCTGTTGCGCAAGGCGATCCTGCGCCAGATCGATGCCCGTCTCTTCGCCGACCAGCTCGCCGCCCTCGATAGCCTGACCGGGATCGCCAATCGCCGCTCGATCTTTGCCCGGATCGACACGCTGGTCGAGGCAAAGACCCCGTTCTGGCTCGGCATTCTCGATCTGGACGGCTTCAAATCCATCAATGACATCTATGGCCACGCCATCGGCGACCGGGTGCTCTGTGAGGTTGTCGACCGGCTTGGTTTTCAAAGCGCTGCCGGCGTCCAGTTCGGCCGCATCGGCGGCGACGAGTTCGCGGTTCTCGTCATCGGTGAGCACGAGGCGGCAGACGTCGAGGAGATCGGCAACGCCCTGATCGCGGACATCAGCCGTCCCTACGACATGCGTCCTCTGCAACTGTCCATCGGCGGCACCGTCGGCTTTGCCCGTTTTCCCTCCATGGGCACGACCGCCCGCGAGATCTACGAGAAAGCCGATTTCGCACTCTACCGCGGCAAACAGTTCGCCCGGGGCTACACTGTGATCTTCACGGACGATCAGGATGCCGAAATGCGGGAGGCGCTTGCGCTGGAGCGAGCTCTGCGCGAAGCCAATCTCGAACAGGAACTCTATCTCCTGTTCCAGCCGCAATTCGATCTCACCCGGGCAAAGGTCGTGAGCTTCGAGGCCCTTGCCCGCTGGCAGAGCCCGACGCTCGGCCTCGTGCGCCCGGACCGGTTCATCCGGGCGGCTGAACGGGCCGGCCTTATCCAGAATGTCACGCGTGTTCTGTTCGGCAAGGCGCTCGACGCCCTTTACCTCTGGCCGGACGAGATCACCATTTCCTTCAATCTGTCCGCCCAGGACCTGGCGGACCGCGCCTTCATCTTCTCTTTGGTCGCCCAGGTCACGGCGCGGGAGATTGCGCCGGGGCGCCTGGAATTCGAGATCACCGAAACCGCCGTGATGAAGGATATCGACGCTGCCCGCGTGCTGCTGGAAAATCTCTCGGCGCTCGGTTTCAAGATCGCGCTCGATGATTTCGGTTCCGGCTATTCGAGCTTCGAATATCTGGACCAGTTGCCCCTCGACAAGGTGAAGATCGACAAGAGTTTCGTGCGCAAGGTGGCTCAAAGCGCCACCTCTCGGGAGATTGTCGCCGGGATCATCAAGCTGTGCAGCAATCTTGATCTGAAATGCGTTCTTGAAGGCGTTGAAACCGAAGACGAGATGCGCACGCTGAACCCGCTCTCACCGAAGTTGATCCAGGGCTATCTTTTCGGCGAGCCGATGTCGCAACGTGATGTGCTCGGCCTGCTGCTCGCAGCCGAACAGGTGAAGGACGGCATGACAGCCGCCTGACCGGCCGCCTCGTTCGGCTTGCCATTGCGGCTCCCAAGCGTTAGGAAGTCTGCATCCACAAGGACCCGGTGCAAATCCGGGTGGCTCTTCTGGCCGCCGATCCGCCAGACAACCTCAGCAACGCAACCTTCCTCCGTCGGGTTCTCCCCGGCTCGTTGTCCTATTCTGTGGTTTTCCATGACATCTTTCGTAACCTACCGTCGCGAGTGGTCCGCCAACCCTCTGCGTGAAATGCTCGCCGGCGCTGTCGCCACCTTCGCCCTAATCCCAGAGGTCATCGCGTTTTCCTTCGTCGCGGGTGTCGATCCGCAGGTCGGCCTCTTCGCCTCTTTCGTGATCGGCATCGTGATTGCCTTCACCGGCGGTCGCCCGGCCATGATCTCGGCTGCAGCCGGCTCCGTCGCGCTCGTCGTCGCGCCGCTTGTTGCAGCGCATGGTCTTCCCTATTTGCTGGCTGCAGGCCTTCTGGCCGGCCTGATCCAGATCGTCTTCGGCCTGCTGCGGCTCGGTGTCCTCATGCGTTTCGTGTCGAAGTCGGTTCGCACCGGCTTCGTCAACGCGCTCGCGATCCTGATCTTCGCGGCGCAGCTGCCGCATATCCTGCATGGTGGTTGGCTGAACTATGCGATGATCGCGGCGGGGCTCGCGGTGATCTATCTCGTGCCGCGCCTGACCACGGCAATACCCTCGCCGTTGATCTGCATTCTGGTTCTGACGATCGGTGCGTCGGTCATGAACCTGCCGGTCTTGACGATTGCGGATCTCGGTCACCTGCCGGAATCGCTTCCCGTCTTTTCCTGGCTGACAGTGCCGCTCACGCTGGAGACGCTCAAGATCATCGCGGGGCCTGCGCTGGCGATCGCCATGGTCGGCTTGCTGGAATCCATGATGACGGCGAGCGTGGTCGATGACCTGACGGATACGCCGAGCTCGAAGAACCGGGAATCAACCGGTCTCGGCCTTGCCAATGTTGCCGCCAGCCTGTTCGGTGGCATCGCCGGTTGCGGCATGATCGGCCAGACGGTCAGCAATGTGAAATATGGCGGCCGCGGCCGGCTTTCCACGCTGTTTGCCGGTGCCCTTCTGCTGGTCCTGATGGTTCTTCTCAAGCCCTGGGTATCGCAGGTGCCGGTCGCGGCACTGGTCGCGATCATGATCATGGTGTCTGCCGACACCTTCGACTGGTCGTCGCTGCGCAGCCTCGTCGTGCATCCGAAGATGTCCAGCGTCGTGATGGTCGCGACCGTGATCGTCACCGTCGTGACGGCCAACCTGGCACTCGGCGTCGCCGTCGGTGTACTCCTGAGTGGGGTGTTCTTCACCTTCAAGGTGGCGAGGCTGCTGCAGGTCGAGACGACAACCGATGACGCAGCGGGCGTGCTCACCTACCGCGTCACGGGCCAGGTCTTTTTCGCCTCGGCCGACCTCTTCGTCGATGCCTTCGATATCCGGGATGGCGAAGGTCTGCGGGTGGTCATCGACCTTACCCAGGCGCATCTCTGGGACATTACGGCCGTTGCCGCTCTTGAGCGTGTCACGCAGCGTTTCGAGACACATGGTATTCCGGTTGAGGTTCTGGGCCTCAATCAGGCGAGCTCGACGCTGATTGACAGCCTTGGCGCGGCCGGCGAAGCCCGAACGGCCTGAGTTTGCTCTCACCACGAAACGCAAGCCGCCGCATTCCGTTGGAGCGCGGCGGCTTTGATCGTTGAGGAATGAGAGATGGACTGTCAGGCCGGTGCGGCGGCAGACGCATCCGCAAGGGCTGCCTCGACGGCCAGATCCGCCATGACGAGAATGGCCTCGCGGGACGTGGCGGCAGCGATGAAGCGGCCATTGTGGCAGAAGGTGGCGCCCTTGACGCCGCAGACGGCTTCCAGATCGCCATTGATCAGACCGGCCCAGGCCGCGGGAAGATTGGCCCGGAGTTCAAAGCCCTCGTCCGTGCGCCGGATGCCGGTGATGCACCAGTCTTTGTCTCTCGGGTGGACCACAAAGAGCAGATGCTCGGCCCCTGACTTGACGATCGCCGGGCGGAACGGCATGCCGAAGGGCAGTTCCAGGACGCGCCGGTCGCCGGTCTCGGCGATCGCCGCAGTCACCAGCGCTTCCGCGCGGCATTTGGCGGCACGCTGGGCAATACCCGCTTCGACCAGGCTCCGTGCAATGGCGAGCGCTGCATGGAAGCTGCGATCCTCGGCACCGTCATCCCGGTCATCGAAGACCGGCTTCAGCGTTTCGAGGAGGCTCGGAAGTGTGAGGCCTGCAAGCGGGCCGGCACTCGCCGGGTTGAGCGCGCCATTGTCCATCAGGTCGACCGGCAGCACGAACTTCTGGTCGAAACCCTGATGGATCACATCGATATCCCGCTCGGGAATCCCGAGAGCCGCGAGATAGGCGCGGCCATGATGTTTCCACACCAGGCCGAAGGAGCTGTAGGGCTGGCCATCGTCACGCAAGGGCGCGCCGCGCTGGTGGTGATCGAAGATTTGCGCTTCCGCATCATAGAGCCCGCCGACGTCGTAGATGATGCGGTCGGCTCCGGGGGTGATCCATTCCGGCGCCCGGCTGCGCACGATGCGTGCCTGCGGGAAAAGCCGCGTGAGGATGACACTGGACAGGAGTTCGTCGGCATGGAAGCCACCGCTGTGGGTGACGAGATAATCTGGCCTCATGCCGGGATTTACCTTTTGCTAAACAGGGCGAGTGTTCAGTCTGATAGCGTCAGCCGCGACCGAACTCAACCCGATCTAGTTCAGCGTGCGCTGCATGCCAGGGCTATCAAGAGAAAAGGCCGGGATATCGACGTCAAACGCTTCGCCGTCGTCGGTTTCCATCCGGTAGGTGCCGTACATCATGCCCGAGGGCGTATCGAGCGGACAGCCTGAGGAATATTCGTAACTGTCGCCGGGGTCGAGCCGGGGTTGCTCTCCCACCACGCCCGGACCGCTGACCTCGTCAACCTGGCCGTTCTGGTCGGTGATATGCCAATAGCGATGGGTCAGGCGCACGGTGGAAGCCGAATGGTTGGAGATCACGATCCGGTAGCCCCAGACATAGCGGCTGTCATCCGGGTCGGACTGTTCCTCGAGATAGTAAGGTTCGACCTGAACCTCGATGTCCCGTGTCAGTGCGCGATACATGCCTGGACCTTGCGATATCTGCCTGCGTTCATGACGACATGAAACATCGACGCCGGCAAGACGCACCGGCAAGATGTTTGTGACCATGGCATGGGATAACGACGCAACTGTGTGCGTCAAGGCCGATTGACCAGCCGCAGCATGGGCTGCGGCTGAATATTTTTGGATTTGATGCATTTCTGCGGTAAAATCAGAGCCCTTTCAGGGCCTTGGCAAAATCTTCCAGCAGGTCGTCGGTGTCCTCGATGCCGCAGGACAGGCGCACGGTCCCACCGGAGATTCCGAGTTCCGCACGCGCCTCGTCGGTGAGATTCTTGTGCGTCGTCGTTGCCGGATGGGTGATCAGGCTCTTCGCGTCGCCGAGATTGTTGGAGATCTTGATCACTTCGAGCGCGTTCTGCAGCTTGAAGGCCGCGTCCTTGCCGCCTTTCAGCTCGAAGCAGACCAGCGTCGAGCCTCCGGTCATCTGCTTGGCGATGATATCGGCCTGCGGATGGTCGGCGCGGCCGGGATAGATCACCTTGGCAACGGCCGTCTGCTCGGCGAGCATATCGGCGATCGCGGCGGCATTCGCCGTCTGCTGCTTGACGCGCAGCGGCAGCGTTTCGATGCCCTTCAGAAGCGTCCAGGCATTGAACGGCGACATGGCCGGGCCGGTGTGGCGGAAATAATCGTGCAGGTTCTCGTCGATCCATTCCTTGGACGACAGAACGACGCCGCCGAGGCAGCGGCCCTGGCCGTCGATATGTTTGGTCGCGGAATAGACGACGACATGGGCGCCGAGTTCCAGCGGCTTCTGGAAGAGCGGGGTCGCAAACACGTTGTCGACGATCAGCTTGGCGCCGACCTGGTTGGCGAGCTTGGCCACACCGGCGATGTCGACCACCTCAAGCGTCGGGTTCGTCGGGCTTTCGAGGAACATGACCTTGGTGTTCGGCCGGATGGCGGCTTCCCAATTGGCAAGGTTGCGTCCATCGACCAGCGTGCATTCGACGCCGTAGCGCGGCGCGAGCGTCTCGACGACATAGCGACACGAGCCGAACAGGGCGCGGGCGGCAACGATATGGTCGCCGGCCTTCACCTGGCAGAGAACGGCTGCGGCAACGGCGGCCATGCCCGACGCCATGGCGCGGGCATCCTCGGCACCTTCCAGCAGGCACATGCGCTTTTCGAACATGTCGTTGGTCGGGCTGCCGTAACGGGCGTAGATATAGCCGTCGTTCTCCCCCTTGAAGCGGGCTTCCGCCGCTTCCGAGGTTTCATAGACGAAACCCTGGGTCAGGAAGATAGCTTCGGAGGTTTCGCCGAAGGGAGACCGCAACGTGCCGCCATGGACGAGTTGGGTTGCCGGGCGCCAGTTCTTGCTCATGCCGTTGCCTTTTCGAACACAAAAAAACCGGTCGCGAAAAACGGACCGGTTTACAAGTAACCCGGTCTATTTAGCCACTTGTTTAACGTGGCTGCAAGCCGACCGGCCAAATCACCACGGGATAAGGCTGCCTTACGCCTTCGCGGCCCTTGCGTCAATTGGCGGGCTTTGGTTTTGTCGAGCCCAAACAGGATAGAGAAAATGACCAGTAAATCCGGCATTCTGGCGGACCGTGCCATCGGCGCCTTGTTCGGTGAGGGCCAGCTGAAAAGCGAAGCCATGCTCGACCACGACCAGATCCAGCCGGCGAGCCTGGACCTGCGGTTGGGCGGCAAGGCAATCCGCGTGCGCGCGAGCTTCATGCCGGGCCGGGGCCACACGGTGGCCGAGAAGCTGGAACGGCTGACCCTGCACGAGATCGACCTCGAAAACGGGGCGGTGCTTGAGACCGGCTGCGTCTATATCGTGCCGCTGATGGAGAGCCTCGATCTGCCGGCGGAGATCTCCGCCTCTGCGAACCCCAAAAGCTCGACCGGCCGCCTCGACATCTTCACCCGCGTGATGGTCGATTACGCCCAGGAATTCGACAAGGTGCCGGCCGGTTACAAGGGCCAGCTCTATCTCGAAATCTCCCCGCGCACCTTCCCGATCATCGTGCGCCGAGGTTCGCGCCTGTCGCAGATCCGCTTCCGCGTCGGCCATGCACTGCTGGGTGAAACGGAACTGGTCGATCTGCACAAGACAGAGACCCTGGTCGCGAGCGACATGCCGAACGTCTCTGGCGGCGGCATTGCGCTGTCGATCGACCTGAAGGGCTCCGGCCCGCAAGGCCTGATCGGCTATCGCGGCAAGCACCACACCTCGGTCATCGATGTCGACCGCAAGGGCGCCCACGAGGTGCTGGATTTCTGGGAGCCGCTCTACAGCCGCGGCCGCGACGAACTGATCCTCGACCCCGATGAATTCTACATCCTCGTGTCGAACGAGGCGGTGCATGTGCCGCCGCTTTATGCTGCCGAAATGACGCCCTATGACCCGCTGGTCGGCGAATTCCGCGTCCATTACGCCGGTTTCTTCGACCCCGGCTTCGGCCACGCGCCGGCCGGTGGCTCCGGCAGCCGCGCCGTGCTGGAAGTCAGAAGCCACGAAGTGCCCTTCATCCTCGAACACGGCCAGGTCATCGGCCGCCTCGTCTACGAGCACATGCAGGAACGCCCGGAGGGCCTTTACGGCACGGGCCTCGGCTCCAACTACCAGGCCCAGGGCCTGAAGCTGTCGAAGCATTTCCGCCTGCCGGAGTAGTGAAGGCTCCGGCAAAGCCAGCCGCCGGCGCTTGACACCGGCGGCGAACTGGTGGATTTCTCATCCCCGTCGCGGGTGTAGCTCAATGGTAGAGCAGCAGCTTCCCAAGCTGAATACGAGGGTTCGATTCCCTTCACCCGCTCCAGCCTGTTACCTATCTCTCAGGTAGGGCGTTCCAAACACTTCGATGCCAATTCCGCTACAGCCGCTGTTTTACCTCTTTCTGGGCCGCAATGACGGCGGCCCGCAATGTAACGACGCAGATGCTCAATCGGTCGCGAGCATCAAAAGATTGAAATGCGCCTGAGCTTCCCTTTTCGAGCGTTCGGGCGATTATTTCCTGGTCCTCTTTTGAGAAGCAGGAGTAGAAGTTGTCAGCGTCATGAGACGCGAATTCTGCGTCGAGCGTGTGCGCGAAACGATTTCGTAGCCGCGCCATTGCTCGAAGCGGAGTGATGAATCTCGGTTGGAGTCCGAGCGCGATCATCAGCATGACCTTTTGATCGTAGGTCATTTTCATTTTTACCAACGCGTCAGGGTCGATAAAGGCGAGCCGAAATAATTCTTCCATCTCGACTTCGATTGCGATCGCAGATTTTATAATAGCTTCAAACGGATCTGCTGTCGCTATCAGTTGAAAATATTCAGCATCATCCAATCGTTTTAATGGCTTCGGCACTCGCTACACTCCTGCATGAAAACATTGGGGTTCAAATTTTCCTGATAAAGTCCATTTAGATCTAGCTCCCAAGCTGGATAATAGGGTTCTGCCCGCTCCAATTCTCCTTCACTTCTCCCCCGCAAACCGCCCAAACGCCGCCAGCAAGTCCCCCAGCCGCTTGGCCGTGGCCTCATCCGTGAGCTTGCCGTCTGCATCGAACAGCGTATGCGCCCGTGACACCATCAGCCGCTTTTCCGAAAACACCCGGCAGCCGAGCGTGTGCAAGACGCTGAGCCAGGCGTTCTGGCTGAGCAGCGTGCCGAAATTGCCGGGCGAGGCGCCTGTCAGCGCGAAGGCTTTGCCGCCGAAGACTTTTGCCATGTCCGAGGAGGGGCGGGACAGCCAGTCGATGGCGTTCTTGAAGGTGCCGGGAATGCCGTTGTTGTATTCGGGGGTGAACAGGATCACGCCGTCGGCGGCGATGATCTTGTCCTTGAGGGCAGCTACGGCGGCCGGAATGCCCTCAGATTCTTCAAGATCACCGTCATAGAGCGGAATGCCGTGGATGGTGGCGGCCTCCAGCGTGTAACCCTCGCCCTTGATCTCTGTTGCGGCCTTCATGAGCGCCGTGTTGAGCGAGCCCTTGCGCAGGCTTCCCGAAATGCCGAGCAGTTTTGCCATGTCTTTTCCTCGTCTCGATTTGTTGTAAGGGAGGGTAGAACAGGGAGACGAACATGACCAGCGGCCTGCACCACATCACGGCGATCACCCGAAAGATCCAGGCCAATGTCGATTTCTATTGCGGTTTCCTGGGCCTGCGCCTCGTCAAGCGCACCGGCGGCTTCGAGGATGCGGCCCAACTGCATCTGTTCTACGGCGATGCGGTGGCGAGCCCCGGTTCGCTTGTCTCCTTCCTTGCCTGGGAAGACGGCTCTCCGGGCCGCGTCGGGCATGGCGCTGCAAGCGAAATCGCCTTTGCCATCCGCCCGCAGGCGATCGGTTTTTGGCTGACCCGGGCGTTGCAATCGGGAATCGGAACGGAAGGGCCGGCCATGGAGTTCGGCGAGCCGGTATTGCGGCTGAAGGATCCCGACGGCATCATCATCAAGCTGGTTGGGACTGAAACGGTCAGGGGCGGCGCGCCTTGGGGCGTACGCGGCATCGAGGTTGAGGACGCGATCCTCGCCTTGCGCGGCGCGACGCTTCTGTCCGAGCATCCGGCGGAGACCGCCGGTTTTCTGACCCGCCATGGCAGGTTCACGGCCGCTGAAACGGCCGGCAGCATTACCCGCATGACATCGCAGAGCGGCCAGATCCTCGACGTCAGAGATGCGACCGGCTTCTGGCCGGCGGCCCCCGGCACCGGCGCCATCGACCATGTGGCGCTCCGCCTGCCCGACGTCGCCGCCGTCAATGGTGAGGTCAAGGCGTTGGCGGTCGAGGGGATCGATGCGGTCAATGTGCATGACCGCAAATATTTCTATTCGCTCTATGTGCGCGAGCCGGCCGGAGGCCTGATCGAACTGGCGACCGATGACGGTCCGGGTTTTGCCGCGGACGAACCGCTGGAAACGCTGGGAACCACTCTCTTCATTCCCGAGCATTTTAGCCTGCGCCGTGAGGACATCGTACCCATGCTGCCGCAGTTCGGCCTGCCCGGCGAACCGCGCATCCTCTACCGCGACCTGCCCTTCGTGCACCGCATCCACGAAGCGGAGGTTCCGGATGGATCGACGCTGGTCCTGCTGCACGGAGCGGGCGGCAATGAGGCGAGCCTTCTGCCGCTCGGCCGCAAGATCCTGCCCGCAGCGACGCTGATCGGACTGCGCGGCCGCGCGACCGAAGAAGGCGTCGCGCGTTTCTTCCGGCGCTTCGGGCCGATGCAGTTCGACCAGGCGGACATCCGTGCCGAAGCGGAAGCCTTTGCCGGCTTCCTCGAACAGGCCGGGCACGCTTACGGTCTGGCGTCAGGGAAGACAGCCTTTCTCGGCTATTCGAACGGCGCGAACCTGCTGGCGGCGGCCATGGAGCTTCATCCGGGTCTGGTTCACCGCGCAGTCCTCCTCCGACCGATGGCGGTGCTCGAGCCGGAGCCCGCAAGCAATCTGGCGGGAGCCGACGTGCTGATCGTTGCCGGTGATCAAGACCCCTATCTTGGGCATTCCGAGCAGCTCTCCGAGCGCCTGATGCGGGCAGGCGCCGATGTCAGCTACAAGCGCGTGGCCGCCGGTCACGCGCTTTCGGACGAGGACGTGGCCGTGGCGAGAGAATTTCTCCGCTGATCGATGACCACCCGGCTCGGGCTGTGCGGGGTCTTGTTCCAGTAGAAGGGGCGCAACCGAAGCTCGATCACGGCCTTCCAGGCGGCGAGCGACACGCCCATCCAGTAGACGGGGATCATCGCCCACTTCCAACCCATGCCGTGTTTCTCCCGGTCGGTCATCGGGGTCGCGCCAAGCGCGAAGAAGACGGCATAGCTGCCGATGATGTTGAAGATGTCGATGCCCAGCATCATCGAGGTGAAGACGCCAGGCTGGGGCGCCGGGATCTGCATCAGGGACAGGATCGACAGCGTGACGAAGATCAGCATGCCGGGATGGCTGAGTGCCGCCACCAGCATGCCGCCGACGAGCAGCTGCGAAACCAGGAAGGAGAGCCAGCCCATCTCCCGGCAGGTCCGGATCGGTTGACGCATCATCACCAGCCAGGTCTGCAGCCAGCCCTTGTACCAGCGCGTCCTCTGCCCAAGCCAGACCCGGAAATTCACCGGCGCGTCCTCGAACGTCGGCAGCGTCAGGGTCGCGGCGCGGTAGCCCATGCGGTAGAGCCGCATGCCGAGATCGGCATCCTCGGTGACATTGTACGGATCCCAGCCGCCGCTTTCGATCAGTGCCTGGGCGCGGAAATGGTTGGATGTCCCGCCCAGCGGCAGCGGCATGCGGTGAAAGCCGAGCGCGGGCAAAAGGCGTCGGAACAGCGCGGAATATTCCAGCGCGAAGATGGCGCTGACCCAGCTTTCGCCGGCATTGGCAATGACCAGCGGCGCCTGCAGGCACACCAGGTCCGGCGGACCCATGCAAAAACCGTGATAGGCTTCGCGCAGCTGTTGCGGATGCGGCCGATCTTCTGCGTCGTAGATGGTGACGAAGCTGCCGCGCGCGCCTGCAAGCGCATAGGTCAGCGCCTTCGGTTTGGTCCGGGGTGCCATGGAGGGCACCGCGATCACCTCGATATGGGGGCCGGGCCCAGCCGCGCGGATGGCGGCCAGCGTCTCCGCATCATCCGCTTCGCAAACCAGCTTGATGTCGAGCCGACTTTTAGGCCAGTCGAGGGCATCGAGCGCCGCCAGCAATTGCGGCACGACGGCAGCTTCGCGATAGATCGCGACCATGACGGTATAGATCGGCACAGCCCCCGCATCTCCCTCGAATGCCAGCTTTCGCACGGGTTGGTTTTGACCATAGGCAACCACGAAAAGGCGGAGGAAAAGGCCGCCGAGATGAAAGGCCGAGACCAGGAAATGCGCAAGGCTCAGGCTGAGATAGGGCGCGATGGTTGCCGCAAGCGTCACCACGCTGAGAAAGAGGCCCGCGAGGAAGCCCTGATCGCCGGTGACGACGAGGCGTGCCGACAGCGGCCGCGCCGTCTCGAAAAGTTGGTGTACGGCGTGATGCGCCCGCCGTTCTTCGCCGACCTGCCACACCGCGCGCCGGATCGCAGAAGGCGTGGTGGTTACGCAGGCCTCAGCCAGGTTGCCGCTGCGTTTCAGCCGGGCATTCATGCTCTCGATCTGGGTAATGGTCGGCACAAGCGCCATCACCGGTGGACGATCGGGGTAGTGCAGCCGCAGCATGCGCGGCTCTGTCAGCTGGCTGTCGATGGCGCGGTGGTCGTCGACGAGTTCTGCTGGGATTTCGGCCAGGAAGGGGAGGCCGTACATGCGTGCGAGCCCGGCAAAATAGGCGTCCTCTTCGATCTCGCCGCTCGACAGCAGTTCCTGCTCGATCGTCGTTCCGCGTTGCATGGCGGTGCGTGCCATGCGCGCCATGAGCGGTTTCGAGATGCCGAGCGTGTGCAGCAGACGGGCTTCTTCCCGCAGAGACGCCGTGGTGTCAGGTCCGAGAGGTCCGCGCTCTCCTGGCCTGTCGTTACGCAATGCTGACGGACGGCGCATGGCAACAAGCCTCGGGCCGTATTCCCTCGTCCACACCAACCTGATACACGTCACCGGATCACGACGACGCCCCCACTTGCCCGGTAGAAGATGATAGAGATGCGCGTTAAAGTTACATCCCTAGATTTTGCGGGGTTGTGCCGGCGGATCGCGGCCTTTGCTCTCGTCCTGCCCCTGCTGGCACCGGTTCCGGCTGGAGCCCAGGCGGAGACTGCGGGCCAGCCCGCAGACCTGCCCGTGCTCTTCGATGCGCGCGAACGGCTGGTGCGGCCGGATATCAGCGGCATGCTGCGTCTGCGGTTTCTGACGACGACGGATTTTCCGCCCTTCAACTTCACCGACCAGGCCGACCGCCTCTCCGGTTTCCATATCGATCTCGCGCGGGCGATCTGCGAGGAGCTCTCCATGCAGGCACGCTGCCAGATCCAGGCCTTGCCGTATGAACAGCTGGCAGATGCGCTGGATGCGGGGCAGGGCGAGGCCGTGCTGGCCGGCGTCGCGGTAACGCCGGAACTGCGCAAGCGCTTCCGGTTCACCAGGCCCTACCTGCTGCTGCCGGCCCGTTTTCTCGTCGCGCGCGACAGGAAGCTTGCCCGGCCCGACGCCGAGAGCCTGTTCGGACGGCCGGTCGGCGTGGTGGAGAATACGGCCCATGCCGCAATGCTGAAGGCCTTCTTTCCCGATATCCGCGCGGTGCCGTTCAAGGATCGTGACAGCCTGATGCAGGCGCTGACAGACAAACGCATCGATGCCGTCTTTGCCGACGCGCTGCAGTCGTCCTTCTGGATGCAGAGCCCGGCCGCCAGCAATTGCTGCGCCTTTCTCGGTGGCGCCTATCTTTCGGAAAGCCATCTTGGCGAAGGCATGACCGTGATGGTCGCCGGCAAGGATCAAAGCCTGGCCGCAGCGCTGGAAAGTGCGCTGGCCATGCTCTCGAAGAACGGGCGCCTGGAAGAAATCTATCTGCGCTATTTCCCGGCCGGGCTCTACTGAGAGCGCCGGACGCGGATAAGCGGATCAGGACCGACGGTAACGGGCCGATGCACTGCGCTCCAGTGCCGCACAGGTCAGCTTGTCGAGGCCGAAGCGATCGCGCAGCAGTTGCAGCAGGCGAAGTTCCTCCCGCTTGACCGAAAGGTCGACCGCAACGATTTCAACGGCCAGCGCGTAGGCCGTCTCGTGCAGCCATTCCGGCAGCGCGTCGCGGATCGTTTCCAGCGCAATGTCCAGGCCTTCGGGGCCAGCCAGGATCTTCGCACAGCGTTGTGAGACTTCGAGCAGGTCCTCTTTCTCGAAGTCGTCGAAAACCGGCAGGATGTCGATCAGCTGGCCGATCCGCACGAGTTCGGTTTCGGCCATGGCATTGTCGACCGCAGAGGCCATCACCATGACGAAGATCAGGGCTTCCTGCGGCGAAACGTGGTTGGTCATGGGTGTCTTGTTCCTGTTGCTCGCGAAAGAGTAGGAAGTGCGGTCCCGCGTTTCAAGCGAAGGACGGTTCTTTCATGGCGATCCGGCTGGGTGGCGAGGTGACGCGGCAATCATACACTCACGTCTAGCGCACGGCATCACCAAAAAGCCCGCGTCTTTCCGCGCGCGCAAGTTCCGTCAGTGGAAAGAGCGAGGATTTCGGCTCGGCTTCGGCCCAGCCCTGCTTGGCGAGCCAGGCGGAGACATCCTGCAGGCCGATCCAGCAGCGTGTGCGGATTTCGCCCTGCCAGGCGGCGCTGGCCGTCTCGCAGGCAAGAGAGCGGTTGCGGATGAAAAGGCGCTGCTGCGTGCGGGCCATCACCCCGCAGGCCCAGCGGCCATCGCTGGCATCCGGGCAGGTTCGCTCCAGCGCGGTTGCCGAGATGTCGACCAGCCGCACGGTCTGTGTCTGGCCGAAGCCGATGACGCCGGCCTGCAGGCTCGTCGGACGGTGCAGCAGAACCACCTTGGCCTTCGCCCGCTTCGGCGGATCGGCCAGCGGCGCCCGGGCCGCAACCCGCTGGAGGTCGCCGGTGTCGGAATAGGCCGGCGACGCGAATTGCTGTGGCTCTATGGCGCGCACCCGACGCGGGGTCTGGAGCGCTGCAGCCGTGACGGCAGGGTCCGTGGAGGCCTCAGGCGCCGCGCTCACATCCGGCAGGTCGAGTTCGGCAGGGTCCGGCACGTCGAGATCCTGCATGTCGTAATCAACGGGATCTTCGCGGAAACTCTGGCCGGCAGTCACGACGAGAAAGCCCCAGACAAGGAGCCCGATCACGCCCGCGATGAAGGTGACGGTCCGTCGCATAGGTTCGAATTCCTACTGGCTCGCCCAGATGATCCGCGCCACCCATTCCACATCGCTCATCTCGAGGCTGCGCGGCGGGTGTTCCGGATTGAGGGATTGCAACTCGATGGTCTTGGCACTCTGACGGGCGAGGATCTTGGCCATGACCTCGCCTTCGCGGGTCTTCACCACGACGCGGTCACCACGCCTGACCTGCGCACCCGGCTCGACGATCAGGATGTCGCCGTCCCGGTAGAGCGGTTTCATGCTCTCGCCCTGGACTTCGAGTGCGTAGACCCCGTTGTTGCGGCCGGGTGCTGCCGGAAACTCGACGAGATCCCAGCCCTGACCGGCCGGAAAGCCGCCATCGTCGAAAAAGCCGCCTGCGCCCGCTTGCGCCATGCCGAGCAGCGGGATGGAGCTTGCCTGCGGCGGGAAGGACCCCTCCGGCAACTGGTTTCCGCGCAGGCCATCAGGCGACACATAGCGCATGAACTGGTCGAGGCTGGCGCCCGTCGCCTCCAGCACTTTGGAGATGGATTCGGTTGACGGCCAGCGCATGCGGCCATCGGCGCCGACGCGCTTGGACTTGTTGAAGGAGGTGGGATCGAGGCCGGCACGGCGTGCGAGACCGGAAGGCGTCAGCGCGTGCTGCTCCGCCAGCCTGTCAATCGCGGCCCATATGCTGTCATGCGAAAGCATTTTCGCGCCCCACCCGGCGCCGAGAGATCGGATGATCCCGTCCGGCAGTCGGCAGAACCATAATGGAGCACGCCCGTCGAGTAAAGCGAAAAGGAATAAAATCCTCTAATCCGCTCAGGCGACCATCGCCATATTGATCTTGCCGAGCTGGATCACCGCCTGGGTGCGGCTGTCCACCTTGAGCTTCAGCAGGATGGCCGAGACATGTGCCTTGATCGTCGCTTCCGAGACGCCGAGTTCATAGGCGATCTGCTTGTTCAGCAGGCCTTCACCCAGCATGCCGAGAACGCGGCTCTGCTGCGGGGTGAGCGTGCGCAATCGGTTGATCAGGTCGGCGACATCTGGGTCTGTTTCCTGCCCGCCGGTATAGCTGGCGGGTGTGGCGATATCGCCTTCCAGGACCGACTGGATGCCGGCGCGGATATCCTCGATGCCGGCCGACTTCGAGATGAAGCCGGAGGCCCCGAGTTCGAGCGCCCGGCGAATGGTGACCGGATCGTCGGTGGCGGACACGATGACCAGCGGCAGGCTTGCGAATTCGGCCCTGAGCGACATCAGACCGGAAAAGCCGGAGACACCCGGCATGGCGAGGTCGAGCAACATCAGGTCGGCATCCGGATGGCTGGCCGCTGCCTTGCGCGCGGCTTCGAAATCGCCGGCCTCGATAATGGTCTGGGGTCCGTCGATGCCGGTCACGGCCTGACGCAGAGCGCCACGAAAGAGCGGATGATCGTCGGCGATGATGAAGGTCGATGCAGCCATGTCAAAGCCCCCTCCCAAGAGCGATGTCAAAGTGCGCGTGATCGCGTCTTCATCTTTTAGCGCTTGCAGGCCCACTAGACAATGGTTGTGCGCAGATTGCCCCTTTGGACGCGCAGAAGTTTCATGTCCGGTCGGGTGTGGGTTTGGCCTCGTCATCGCGGAATTCCTGCACGAGGTTGAAAAAGGCGCGCATGAAACGCTCCATGATGCCGATGGAGCGGTCGATCTCGGCGTCGCTCGGAAGCGGGGCTGCCGCCGCCGGACGCCCGGAAGCCAGCTGCCGTTCCAGGGTCTCAACGCGTTTTTCAAGCCGGGCGAGATCCGCGTCATAGGCCGCGCGCTCGTCGGCGCCCATGCGGCAGGTCAAGGTGCCCTCAGCCTCGGTGCAGAGTGTCACGGCGCCGGTCTGACGGTCCAGCCGGACGAAGCCGTTTTCCGATCTTTCCAGTGTGTAGCGATCGTTCGCGCCGTCTTGCGCGGCGGCGAGTTGCGGCAATGCCGGGGCAATGAGGCATGCGAGCGCGATCAGCAGTCCCGCTGGTTTCAAGTCACACATCGTCACCTCCTCTTGATCCGACAGTCCTGTAGCGTGGACATTTGGCGCGGTTTGCGGCAAACCGCAGCCCGACGCCTGATCATCTGCGAGGAGCCGGACCGTGGTGAAGACCATATACAAGATCGTGCCGCAAGAATTATGGCAGGAGGCCCGCAAGCAGGGTGTTTTCCAGGGCGCGCCGATCGACCGCAAGGATGGCTATATCCATTTTTCCACCGCCGCCCAGGCCGTTGAGACCGCGCGGCTGCACTTTTCCGGCGAGACGGATCTCCTTCTGGTGGCAGTGGATGCGGCTGTCTTCGGCGAGGCCTTGAAATGGGAGCCGTCGCGCGGCGGCGATCTCTTCCCGCATCTCTTTGCCGACCTGCCGCTCGATGCCGTGATCTGGGAAAAGCCGCTGCCGCTGGGGCCGGATGGCACCCATGTCTTCCCTGCTGATTTTGATGAGGTGCCCTGATGCTCGATCTGTTTTCGCTCGGCCGACGGGGCCTGTTCCTCTTTGATGCCGAAACCGCGCACGGACTTTCGGTCGCGGCCCTCAAGACGGGCCTCGTGCCCGCCTGCAGAGCCCCCGCCGATCCACGCCTTGCCCAGACCGTGGCAGGTCTCCGGTTTGAAAACCCGCTCGGCATGGCCGCCGGTTACGACAAGAATGCCGAGGTGCCGGATGCGCTGCTCGGGCTCGGCTTCGGTTTTGCCGAAGTGGGAACGCTGACCCCGAAGGCGCAGTCGGGCAATCCGAAGCCGCGCATCTTCCGGCTGGAACGCGACCGCGCGGTGATCAACCGCCTCGGCTTCAACAATGAGGGCCATGAGGCGGCGCTCAACCGCCTGTTGGCCCGTGGCAACCGCCCCGGCGTCGTCGGCGTCAATATCGGTGCCAACAAGGATGCGCCGGACAGGATTGCGGATTATGTCGCCGGCATCCGCCGCTTCTATTCCGTGGCGAGCTATTTCACCGCGAACATCTCCTCGCCCAACACGCCGGGCCTGCGTGACCTGCAGGCGAAGGAAAGCCTGGATGCGCTCCTCTCCGCCGTGCTGGCCGCCCGCAAGGAGGAGGCGATCCGGGCCGGCAAACGCCTGCCGGTCTTCCTGAAGATCGCGCCTGATCTCACAGAGGAAGGTTTGGACGATATCGCGGAAGTGGCGCTCGCCCATGATCTCGACGGCCTGATCGTCTCCAACACCACGCTGTCGCGTGATGGTCTCTCCGACCGCACCCATGCCGACGAGGCGGGGGGCCTGTCCGGCGCGCCGCTCTTCGACAAGTCGACGGCGGTGCTGGCACGCATGCGCAAGCGGGTCGGCCCGGCCCTGCCGATCATCGGGGTCGGCGGCGTGTCGTCGGCGCAAACCGCGCTCGAAAAGATCCGCGCCGGTGCAGACCTGGTGCAGCTCTATTCCTGCATGGTCTATGAGGGCCCGGCTTTGCCCGGCCGCATCGTCAAGGGCCTCTCGACCCTCCTGGACCGCGAGGGGGTGTCAAACATCCGCGACCTGCGCGACACGCGGCTCGATCACTGGTTGTCGGCAAAGGTCTGATCGGTCTTTGCCTTCAGGCGCGACAGAAGCAGCAGGCCGCGCAGCGCCAGGAACATGTTGAGCGCGATCCATAACCCGTGATTGCCGAGGAGAGGCACGAGCACGGCCACGCTTGCGAGATAGCCAAGAAGCGCCAGGATCATCATGTTGCGCATCTCGGACGACCAGGTCGCGCCGATGAAGACGCCATCCATCTGGAAGGCCAGCGCCCCGGTGAGCGCCGTCAGAGCGGCATAGAGCAGATAGGTTTGCGCCACCGCCCGCACATCGCCGGCGGTGGTGATGAAGCCGACGATGGCGTCGCCGAAGGCGAGGAAGAAGCCGAGGCTGGCGATCGCAAGACCGAAGGACCAGAGACCGGTCAGTTGCACCGCCTTGACGAAGGCCGGGCGGTGGCGGGCGCCGACCGCTTCGCCGACGATCTGTTCGGCGGCTGTCGCCATGCCGTCGAGATAGAAGCTCGCGATCATGAAGAAATTCATCAGGACGGCATTGGCGGCGAGCGTCACGGCACCGAAACCGGAACCGATGCGGGTCATCGCGGTAAAGGCTGTGATCAGCGAGAAGGTGCGGATGAGGATGTCGCGGTTGAGCCGGAAGAGCGCCATGAGTTTGGCACCATCGGTCAGCATCGACATCCGGGGCATGGCCGACTTACCGTAACGCCAGAAGACGAAGCCGAAACCGGCCAGCATCGCCACCGTTTCCCCGAGCACAGTGCCCCAGGCGACCCCGGCAATGCCGTAGCCGAAGGTGAGACCGAGAAGGATCGACATGGCGATGTTGACGCCGTTGAGCACGATCTGGAGGGCGAGCCCGACCTTGCCCAGTCCCCGCCCGAGCACGAAGCCAAGCAGGGTGAAATTGGCAAGCGTGATCGGGGCGGCGAGGATGCGGATGCCGATATAGGTGGCCGCTGCCGTCTGCACGTCCCCGGCAGCCCCCATCAGCGCCGGGCCGCCGGTGATGATGATCGGCGCCACGAGCAGTATCAGCAGGCCGAAGCCGACCGAAAGCACGATCGACCGCCAGAAGACGGCAAAGAGTTCATCTGCTTCACCGCGCCCCTGCGCCTGCGCCACCAGCGCTGTCGTCGAAGCGCGCAGAAAATTGAGGCTGGCAAAGAGCAGGTCGAAGAGGGCTGCTGCGATTGCGAGACCCGCCAGGGCTTCGGCAGACCCCGAGCGTCCAACCACGGCCGTATCGGTCAGCCCGAGCAGCGGCGTCGTGACGAAGCCGAGCGTCATCGGCACCGCGATCGCAAGCACGGTGCGGTGGGAGACCTCGATATCTCGAAAGGGCGTGGACGGACTGGTCATCGCATGCTCCGGCAGGGACCGGAGCGGAGAATCGCTCAGGCCGAGAGTACCATGGCCCAATAGGGGCGGTTACCGGAAGAGGAATCCCAGGCGACGGCGACCCCGAGGCCGTTGAAGTTGCCGAGCATGTTGTCGAGATGGCGCTTCGAATCGATCCAGGCCTGCACCGCGCGCTGCACCGTATCCTGGCCGGCGGCGATGTTCTCGGCGGCCGGCAGGGGTACACCATGGCCCTTCATGCGCGCAGCAAAACTGTCGTTGAAGCCGATCAGATGGGACATCTTGCCGGCGCGCGCCATGCGTTTCGCCTGGGCGACCGCCGCGATCTCGGCTTGCGCATTGCGGCTGAGGGCGGAGAGACCGCGCGACTGTCGCAGCGTATTGACCATGGTGAGTGCCGTCGTCGTCTCCACGCGCGACTGTCCGTCGGAGGGAGACAAGACATCGGTCGTGCGGCAGCCGGCCATCGCGGCGGCGAAGCCGCCGGCAGACAGGAGAAGAAGCCGCCGGCGCGGCAGGGAGGGCATGGCCATCAGCGATCAGTTCCGGGATGCGAAGAGGCGCAGAATGATGAAGGCCGGGATCACCACAGTTGCGCCGATGAGGAAATACTGGCCCACTCGGCCCAGCGCATCGAAGCCGGTATGCCAGAGATCGATGATGAAGTAACGGACGCCGTTGATGAGGTCCATCGGCTCGAGCCCGAAGACGGCCATGACGAAGCCGACGATCAGCGAGACGACGATCAGCTTGACCAGCGTCCTGCCGGGTGTGTCGCCGAGAAACCGATTGATGCCGTCAGCCATGCCTGTCTCCTGTTGTTGGCCAGAGATATGGGCGACCCGCCCAGTCCATGCAAGCGGATGGGGCAGGTCCTGCCGATAGGACTTGAGTTTTTTCTGCCGATCGGTCAAGACCGCGCGCCTTGCCCGCGTTGGAAAAGGTCTTGAGGAACGGGCCGATGCACCCCACGCAATTCTCGTCCGGCGACGTGATCGCCGATCGTCGCGCCGATTATGCCCGCATGCTCGCCGACAATGGCGAACATGAGGCCGCCGTCGAACTGATGGAGCAGGCGCTGGAACTGGCGCCCGACTGGCCGGCGGGCCTCGTGCGCCTCGCCGATTATGCCGAGAAGGCGGGTGTTCCGGACAAGGCCGTGGCCGCATTGCGCAAGGTGCTGGAACGCGACGCCGAGGATCTCTTCGGCGCCCGCCTCAAGCTCGCCTTGCTCGGCGCGGAGGAGGTGCCGGACGCGCCGCCGAGCGCCTATGTCGAGGCGCTGTTCGATGATTATGCCGATCGCTTCGACAAGGCGTTGGTCGAGCGGCTCGACTATACCGTGCCAGGCAAGCTCGCCGCGCTGGTCGCCGAGCACCATCCCGAGCGGTTTCACACGACAGTCGATCTCGGCTGTGGCACGGGTCTCTTCGGCGCGGAAATCCGTGAGCGGACCGCCCGTCTCGAAGGCTTCGACCTCTCGGTCAACATGCTGACCAAGGCGGAGGAAAAACAGCTTTATGATCTTCTGGCCAAGGCGGACTTGTCGCTCGATAGCACGGCGTCCGGCCTCTTTGCCGATGACTTGCCCCAGGCGCGCGCCGATCTCGTCTCCGCGGCGGACGTGTTGATGTATTTGGGGGATCTCGGCAACGCCTTTTCGCTAGCCTCGGCGCTTGCCGCACCGGGCGCGCTTTTTGCCTTTTCGGTGGAGGATGCCGGCGAGGGCGACGGGTTCCAGCTCGCGCCCAGTCTGCGTTACGCCCATAGCGAAGCCCATGTTCGTGCGCGCCTCACCGAAAACGGCTTCGAACTGATCACCCTGCGCCGCACGACCATTCGCATGGATGGCGGCAAACCGGTCTTGGGCATCCTGTTTCTTGCGTCGAGAAGGCCTTGAAAAGCAGCTTTCTTGCGATTTCTCCGATAGGTCAGCTTTCCTGACCCATCGCTATTGCGATCCGGTGATTCTCGCGTAGCATTTCGGCTTGGGAGGCCACCTTTTCCGGAGAGATGTGATGGCGCAAATGACGAGCATGCTGGGCATCTGGAATTCCAATCCCACCCGCCACACCCCGGCGGAGGATCTGCAGGGCCTTGTGGCCGGCAGCCTGATTGCAGCCCTCGGGCTTTATTTCCTTGCCAAGGTTGGCCTTCTGACGGGCGGCATGGCCGGACTCGCCTTCGTCCTGCACTACTGGAGTGGCTGGAGCTTCGGTCTGCTTTTCTTCCTGCTGAATCTGCCCTTCTACATCCTGTCCTTGCGCCGCGTCGGGCTCGATTTTACCATCAAGACCTTCATCGCCGTCGGTCTGACCTCTTTCCTCGTCGAAATCGAAAGCCGTTTCCTTTTGATCGAAAGTATCGCGCCGCTTTGGGCCGCAGTCCTCGGCGGACTGCTGCTCGGCTTTGGTCTCTTGGCGCTCTATCGCCACCGCGCCAGCCTCGGCGGTCTCGGCATCCTCGCTGTCTACATCCAGGATCGCTTCGGCATCCGCGCCGGCCTGGTGCAGCTGGCCTTCGACCTCTGCGTCATGGCCCTCGCTTTTGCCGTCGTCAGCCCAGGCGTGGTGCTCTATTCGGTCATCGGCGCCGTGGTGCTGAACCTGTTCCTGGCCATCAACCATCGTTCGGACCGCTACATCGCGCTGAGGTGAAGACCCGGATTGCGGAGAGACGGGAATATTCGTATACTTATCTCGCCTTCAGGTTGTGAAAGGTCGCCCATGGCAGAGGACAGAGAGTTTCAGAATAGCCTCGTCAATCATCTCTCGTCTTTGATTGACGGGATGAAGATGCTCAATCAGAGCGTCGCGAACAACCTTCAGACGACGCATCGTTTCGATGCGGAGTTCATCAAGCTCTCACGTCAAAACATGCAGCTGCGCGACGATATGATCGCTTTTCGGTCCGAAATGCACGGAGATTTTCACGATGTTCGCTCCGAAATGACCACGCTGAAAAGGGATGTAGCAACCCTGACAGGAGAAATGATTTCTTTCAGAACTGAGATGGCAAAGTTCCGAACTGAGGTGAACACGCGCCTGGACGCACTTTTCCACCGTGTCGGAGAACTTGAAAACACCGCCGAAGGCTGCGCCACGCAGCTCCGCGAACTCGCAATCGAGGCGCGCAGCCAGTACAATGAGATCCTGAACGCCTTGCAGGGCAATCTGCAAAACCGTCGCGCGATCGAGGATCTGAACGAACGGCTTGAAGCCCTGGAACGGCGTTTCGGCGTCTGACGATACCGTCGCGCCCTTATCCCCTTCTCTTTCCGCCTGCGTCCACTACCTTGGGGCCGTGAGCACCTCTGATTCCGATCTCTCGCAATTGCCTGCCCCCTTCCTTCGCTGGTTCGGCGAAAAGGGTTGGCGGCCGCGTGCGCACCAGCTGGAACTTCTGTCCCGCGCCAAGGGCGGCGAAAGCCTGCTTCTGATCGCGCCCACCGGCGCCGGCAAGACCTTGGCTGGGTTCCTGCCATCGCTGACCGAACTCACCGAGCGCGGGCCTAAGAAGCCGGGAGAAGCCTTTACCGGCATCCATACGCTCTACATTTCGCCCTTGAAGGCGCTCGCCGTCGACATCGAGCGCAACCTGATGAAGCCGGTCATCGAAATGGGGCTTTCGATCACCATCGAGAACCGCACCGGCGACACCCCAGCCTCCAAGCGTCAGCGCCAGAAGACCAACCCGCCGGATATCCTGTTGACGACCCCGGAGCAGCTGGCGCTGCTCATTTCCCATTCCGATGCCGTCAGGTTCTTCAAGGATCTGCGCTACGTCATCTTCGACGAACTGCATTCGTTGGTCACGTCCAAACGCGGCCACCTGCTGTCACTGGGATTGGCACGCCTGCGTCGCCTGGCGCCGGGCCTCAAGACCATCGGCCTCTCGGCCACCGTCGCCCAGCCGATGGACCTGCGCCGCTGGCTGGTTGGCCAGCGGACGGACGCAGAAACCGCAGCCGGCCTGATTACCGTGGTCGGTGGCGCCCGGCCGAACATCACTATCCTTGAGACCGAAGAGCGCATCCCCTGGTCGGGTCATTCCGCCCGCTATGCCATCCCCGATGTCTACAAGGTGCTGAAGGACTTCCAGACGACGCTGCTTTTCGTCAACACCCGGTCCCAGGCTGAAATGCTCTTCCAGGAACTCTGGACCGTGAACGATGACAACCTGCCGATCGCGCTCCATCACGGCTCGCTTGATGTCTCGCAGCGCCGCAAGGTCGAGGCGGCCATGGCCGAAAACCGGCTGCGCGCCGTGGTCGCGACGTCGACGCTGGATCTCGGCATCGACTGGGGCGATGTCGATCTGGTCGTACATGTCGGTGCGCCGAAGGGCGCCTCGCGGCTGGCGCAGCGTATCGGCCGCGCCAATCACCGCATGGATGAGCCGTCGCGCGCCATTCTGGTGCCGGCCAACCGCTTCGAGGTCATGGAGTGTCAGGCGGCGCTTGATGCCAACTATCTTGGCGCCCAGGACACGCCGCCGGTGGGGGAGGGCTCGCTCGATGTGCTCGCCCAGCATGTGCTCGGCATGGCCTGCGCGGCCCCCTTCGATGAGGAGGATCTCTACGGCGAAGTGGTGAGTGCACTGCCCTATGCCGCACTTCCGCGCGAAACCTTTGCCCGCATCGTCGATTTTGTCGCGACCGGCGGTTATGCCCTTCGGACTTATGAGCGTTATGCCCGTATCCGCAAGACCAAGGAGGGCCTCTGGCGTGTGTCGAACCCGCAGGTTGCCCAGCAATATCGCCTGAACCTCGGCACCATCGTCGAGATGCCGATGCTGAATGTCCGGCTGGTGAAGCGCAACCATCTGGGCTCGATCGGCCGGGGCGGCATGACGCTGGGCAAGGTCGAGGAATATTTCTTCGAGCAACTGACCCAGGGCGACACATTCCTTTTCGCCGGCAAGGTGCTGCGGTTTGAAGGCATTCGCGACAACGAATGTCTGGTCTCCAACGCCTTCTCGCAGGATCCAAAAATCCCCGCCTATGCGGGCGGCAAGTTCCCGCTTTCGACCTATCTCGCCGAGCAGGTCCGCGCCATGCTGGATGATCCCGCCCGCCGCACCAGCCTGCCGGATCAGGTCCGCGACTGGCTGTCACTGCAGGCGGAAAAATCGGTGCTGCCGAAACGCGGCGACCTGCTGATCGAGACGTTCCCGCGCGGCGAGCGCTTCTACATGGTCATCTACGCCTTCGAGGGCCGTCTCGCCCACCAGACGCTGGGCATGTTGCTGACTCGCCGCCTGGAGAGGATGGGCGCAAAGCCCCTCGGCTTCGTCGCCACGGACTATGCACTCGCCGTCTGGGGCCTGGAGGATATGGGCTCGCGGATCGCAAGGGGCGCGCTCAGCCTGTCCGACCTCTTCGATCAGGACATGTTGGGCGACGACCTCGAAGCCTGGCTCGACGAGAGTTGGATGCTGAAACGCACCTTCCGCACCTGCGCCGTCATCGCCGGCCTGATCGAAAAACGTCATCCGGGCAAGGAAAAGTCCGGCCGCCAGGTGACGGTCTCGGCCGATCTGATCTATGACGTGCTGCGCAGCCACGAGCCTGATCATATCCTGATGCAGGCGACGCGACAGGATGCCGCCGCAGGACTTTTGGACATCGCCCGACTTGCCGATATGCTGGAGCGAATCAAGGGCCATATCCTGCACAAGCGGCTGGACCATATCTCGCCGCTCGCCGTGCCGGTGATGCTGGAAATCGGCAAGGAGCCGGTGGCCGGCGATGCGCAGGAGCATGTGCTCTCCATGGCGGCCGACGACCTGATCGCCGAGGCCATGGCCTGACGCCGGAGGCGACCGGCATGACGAAACGCCGGGAACGGCAGGACCGACGTATGACGAGCTTGACCGCACGGCGCCTGGCGCCGCCTGACATGGCCGAAATGGCAACCGAGATCGCACTCTGCGGCGTTGCAGCGGTCTGCGATCTGAGCGGCGCGCTTTATCTGCCGGACTTGGACACGCTTGTCGTCTCGGACCTGCACCTCGAGAAAGGTGCTGCCTTTGCCCGCCGCGGCCAGCTTCTGCCGCCTTACGATACTCAGGCAACACTGAGGCTCCTCGACGCTGTCGTGACGCGTTACCAGCCGAAGACGGTGATCAGCCTGGGGGACAATTTCCATGATCGGATCGGTTCGGCTCTGATGCCCTTGCCCTTCCGCGAGATGATCCTGGCGATCGCCCGCGGCCGCGATCTCATCTGGATCAACGGCAACCACGATCCTGACGGAACGACGGGCCTGCCCGGTATCTGCGCCGATGAGATTGCGCTTGCCGGCCTCACCTTCCGGCACGAACCGTCACTGGCCCATGGCAAGGGCGAGGTTGCCGGACATCTGCATCCCTCGGCCACCGTGCGTCGGCGCGAAAAATCCGTGCGCCGCCCGTGTTTTGCGACCGATGGCAATCGTCTGGTGATGCCGTCCTTCGGCGTGACGACAGGCGGTCTCGATCTGCGGCACAAGGCCTTCACCGGCCTGTTCGCCCGCACCGACCTGATCGCCCACCTGCTCGGCCGCGACCGGATCTACTCCGTACGTTTCGGCAATCTGCTCGGCTGAAACAGCGGGTTCAGCCTGCACCGACGGAATAACGCAGGATCACCGCGCCGGTGTCGACGGGGTTTGCCGCGATCAGCGCCAGCCGCCGTTCCTGACCGGGCTTGAACAGGGGCGTCCCCTTGCCGAGCAGGACGGGCACCACGCAGACCCGCAATTCGTCGACCAGCCCCGCCTCCAGGAGATCGTGTTGCAGCGCGGCACTTCCGAACACGAAGATGGTCTTGCCTGGCTCGGCCTTCATCTGCCTCAGGTCCGTCACGGCATCCTTGATGATGCGCGTGTTGTTCCACGATGCGTCGCTCAAGGTCCGTGTGGCGACGCCCTTGGGCTTGGCATTCATATAGGCCTTGATCTCAAGCTCGTCCGTCGCGTCCGGCCAGTGAGCTGCCATGCCCTCATAGGTCTTGCGGCCGAAGACGATGAAGTCAGTCTCCTCGCCGAGAGACAGGGCATAATTCCGCAGATCCGCGCCCCAGGCGAGAAGATGAAATGCCAGGTCCCAAGGGGTGTCGCCCTCGAAATACCCGTCCAGCGACATCAGGTTCCAGCCCACCAGTTTCCGCATGATTTTCCCCTCGCTCCGGTTGCGTATTGCAACTGGTTGATTGCTACCCCAACTGGTGGCATTACGCAATCGGTTTCGGAGGCCACTCAATGACGATGCAGCGCTCGGGCTGTCCCATCAATCTCACCCTGGAGGTGATCGGCGATCGTTGGAGCTTGATCGTCATCCGGGACGTGATGTTCGGCAATCGCAGGCATTTCCGCGAATTGTTGCAGCAGTCGGAGGAAGGCATTGCTTCCAACATCCTCGCCGATCGTCTGAAGCGTCTGGTCGCTTGTGATCTTCTGTCACGCAGGGACGATCCGACGCACAAGCAGAAGGGCGTCTATTCGCTGACGGAAGCGTCGATCCAGCTGGTTCCCCTGTTGGCGATGATGGGCGCATGGGGGCGGCGCCACCGGCCTGTCAGCGAGGATCTGTCCATCCGTGCGGAACTGCTGGAAAAGGGTGGCCCGCCGCTCTGGGAAGACTTCATGGCCGAGCTTCGGGTCATCCATCTCGGGGCCGCGCGAGAGCCGAATGCCCGAGATGTCCTTGCCGACCTGACGGCCGCCTATCTGGCGGTGAAGGCGCGCATGGCGGAGGACGCCGCGATCCTCAATCCTTCCGGAACACCAGGCTCGCCAGCCAACCCGTGATCAGCGCTGTCAGAACGGCGAACAGGCCGTAGAGAAGCGGCTGTTCATGGGCGGCTTCCGTGATCGCCTCTTCGAGACCGGTCTTGATCACGCGCAGCGGCAGTTCCTTCTCCGCAATGAATTCGCCAGATTTGAACAGATAGGCATGCACCATGTGTACACCGTCCGGAATGTTCGCGGGCAGGCGCAGCGTCGCCTTAAACAGGCTCGACGAGACGAAGCGCACGCCATTCGTGTCGCGCTGGTAAAGACCCTGGCTCTGTTTCAGTCGCCGGAATGCGTCGCGGAATTCCGCGAGATTGGCGGCGGTGGAGATGTAGCCGGTCGGCGTCAATGCCAGATGATCGATGCCGATGTTGCGCGACGTCAGCTCGCGTGCCGCAGAAATTTGCTCGACTGGCCGCGTGCTGGCCAGTGAATACGAGATCGGCATCTGCTCGAAGGTCATCGAACTGCGGTTGACCCAGATCCCGAACAGCCGCTCCTTGCGCCGCACCGTCGTCCAGTCGCTGGGGCCTTCGAGGGTCACCACCACGTCGTATTGGCCGATGGCGAGCAACAACTGGTCGGTATTGGCAAGAGCCCCGAAAATGGTGAGGTCGGCGCCGGAGAAATCCGACGTGATCGCGATTTCACTGGTCGAGGTGCCGATGTCGAGGCTTTCCTTGCCGGTGAAATCGAGCGCCAGCGGGTCTTGCGCTGAGGCCGGAAGGGCGAAGAGCAGCGACAGCAGAAACGCGGAAGCAAGGATGGGGAGGCGCGTCATCTGCTCAGCCCCCGATCGCAATCGAGTAGATGTCTTCCGGCGGCACGACGAGTTCGATGGCAAGACGCACGCCGACTGCGAGAACCAGCAGGCCGAGCAGCGCCCGCAGCTGTTCGCCACGCAGTTTTTGCCCGACACGCACGCCGTATTGCGCCCCGATCACGCCCGCCACCATCAGGATGAAGGCAAGCACGATGTCGACCGAATAGTTCGTCGCCGCCTGCACGATCGTCGTATAGGCCGTGGTGAAGATGATCTGGAACAGCGACGTCCCGACGACGACGTTGGTCGGGATGCGCAGGAGGTAGATCATCGCCGGCACCATGATGAAGCCGCCGCCGACACCCATGATCGAGGTGAGGATGCCGATCGCAAAACCCAGCGCCAGGATCGGAATGACGCTCAGATAGATCTTCGACTTCTTGAACCGCATCTTGAAGGGCAGACGGTGCACCCAGTTGTGCTGGCCGGGTCGCTTGAGCGGTGCCGTCTCGTTGCGCGCCGCGCGGCGCAATGCCCGCAGGCTTTCCGCCAGCATCAGCCCGCCGACCGTGCCGAGAAAGACGACATAGAGCAGCGAGATGATCAGATCCAGCTGGCCAAGGCGTCTGAGCCAGGAGAAGATTCCCACACCGATACTCGCGCCTGCAAGACCGCCGATCAGCAGCACGGTCCCGAGCTTCATGTCGAGCGAACCGCGACGGAAATGGGTGATGGCCCCAGACACCGACGAAGCGACGACCTGGTTTGCACCGGTGGCGACCGCGACGACGGGCGGGATGTTGTAGAAGATCAGGAGCGGCGTGATCAGGAAGCCGCCGCCGACGCCGAACATGCCCGAGAGGAAGCCGACAGCCGCGCCCATGCCGAGGATGATGAAGATATTGACCGACAACTCGGCGATCGGCAGATAGATCGTCACCTTCGGACCTCAAATGCGATTATCCGCGCTTTCGGCGCGGATCTCGTTCGGACCTGAGCGGCCCCGTTTTTGGATCAGTTCGAAGGGATCAAGTCCTTGATCGCACTTGATCCCTCGGCATTTCCTTCTTGCGCCCGCATATCCCGCGAGTCAATTCAGCATCCCTGCATAGGCAAGGATTTTACGTCTTTTGTGACGGCGCGATCACTTGTTGCGGGCCAGCAATTCCTTGACCAGCTTGTCGCTGACCTGGCCTGTCGGCTCCGCGCCGATCGAGGTCTGGAAGGCCTTGATTGCCGTCACGGTCTTGGCACCCATCACGCCATCAGGATTGCCGGCGTCGAAACCGTTCTTGTTCAGGATCGCCTGGATGTTGCGGATCGCCTTCTTCATGTCGATGCTGGCGGTCTTCAGGCCCTTGCCGGCCCATTCATCCGGGATATTCGCGGAATTCGCATCCGGCTCGAGCGGCGTCGCCTTCCACAGATCGACCTCGGCGCGGGCGCGCTCCAGCTGGTCCGGCTTCATGGCATTGGCCACTTCGTCTCGCTTCTGGGCGGCGTCCTTGTCGCCTCCCTTTGCCGCGATTGCGAACCATTTGTAGGACTGGACGAGGTCCGGCGCCGCGCCATTGCCGCGCGCAAAAAGGATCGCAAGGTTGAACTGGCTGTCGGAAACGCCGCGCTCGGCAGCCTTGCCGAACCATTCGACCGCCTTGGCATAGTCCTGCGCGCCATCCTTGCCGGAGGCATAGATGACCGCGAGATTGTGCATGGCGCTGGCATTGCCGGCGGCTGCCGCCAGTTCGTAATAGCGCTTGGCTTCCTTGATGTCAGGCGCGAGGCCGGTTCCTTTCTCCAGGAAGTTGGCCAGGCGATATTGCGCCAGCGCAAAGCCCTTGTCAGCCGAGAGTTTGTACCATTTGGCGGCCTCGGCAAAATTGCTGGCGACGCCGCGTCCCTCGGTATAGCGCGCGCCGATTTCAAACAGCGCTTGCGGATCGCCATTCTTTGCCGCGATCGACAGGGACGGCGGGGTGATCTCGGCCGGCACGACAATTTCCGCTGCCGGTGCGGCAGCGGCGACGGAGACGGCGGCCGGTTGCGGAAGTGCCGAGGGTGCGGTCGATGCCATTGCCGGCGCGGACGTATTGTCCAGTGTCTGGGCAGGCGCGGTCGCGGCGGGAGCCATCAACGCGTTGACCGGTGGGTTGGTCGGCGCGGCAGCGGTGATCGTGACAGGGGCGGTGGACGGCGAAGCGACGGCGGCGGCAGGAGGCTCTGTTGCCTCGGCTGGCGTTTCCGTGGCTTCAGCGGCCGTGGCCTCGCGGGCATTCGGTCCGGCCGCATCGGTTGCTGGTGCCATTTCGCTGACATTGTCGGAGGCGGTCGGCTCGGCAGGCGGCGTCACCAGGGCATTTTCGTCCGGCGCGACGTCTTCGACAGTGGCGGGTGCATCGCTTCTGGTCAGCGTGTTGACCAGCGGCATCGCCATGGCAGCCAGCAGGATCGCGCCGACGGCCATCAGGATCGGCCGGCGATAGCGGGCAAACAGCGATGACTGACCGTGTTCGGTCGCTGCTTTGCCCTTGCCGTTGGTCTGACCGGCGGATTTTGCAGACGCCTTGGCCGAGGGGCTGGCCTTCTGCGTCTTGTTCATTTCCATCGCGGCGGCCTGGGCGGCACGGCGTGCGGCGGCAATGTAGTCGGTGCGGTCGCCGCTTTCCGGCTCGGAACCGGAGGATTTCGAAGCCTGTTGGCTGGCGCGTACGCGTTCCAGGATCTTGCGCACATCGGGTGCGCCCGAACCGGGTTCCAGCAGTTCGTTCGCCTCGTCGGGTGGCAGCACGTCGGCGGCATCAAGCGATGGCGCCGGATCGACGACCTGGCGGGCTTCTGCCTTCGCGACCGGAGCCGCCTTTGCCTTCTTCCCCGGCATCAGCTTCTTGCCGAGCCCGGCCAGCAGGCTGGGCTTGGAAGCCTTTTTCTCGCGCGCCGCATCGATGACGGGCATTGCCGTCATCGTCTGGGCGAAATCGTCGGCAGCTGCCAGCAGCTCCTGGTCGATCGGATGGGCAGGAGCAGCGGCAGGCTCCGGCATTTCCGGCGGCTTGACGCTGGCAGCCGGGGCCTGTGCATCGGTGCGGCGTGCCGGCTGCGCGGTTGCAATCGGTGCCTGGGCGAACATGACAGCCGAATCCTGCCGCTGCGAGGATTCGTGCAATTCGTCGAGGCGTCCGGCGATCTGTACCAGCGTGTCGTGCAGCGCTTCGAAGGTACGGTGAGTCCGCTCCTCGGAATTGCGGGAATAGTCCTCAAGCTGCTTCAGGTGATCCGAGAGCGCCGTCAGCGCCGAGAGATCGGCGGGCTGTGCCGCGCCGTTCAGAATGTTGCGCTGGGTGAAATTCGCCATCACCGTTTCGGCGGCCTGGCGCGCGGCCTCGATGATGTATTCGTCGCTGGTCGCGACGTAGTCTTCCAGCGCGGAGATCCGGCCAGCCACTTCCGGATCGGCGGAAGGCTGGCTGATCAAAGCGGAAAGATGTGCGATCTGTTCTTCAAGGCCGCGCAGGCTGGCGCTTTCGCTACCCGGCACGGTGGCGCTGGTTTCCTCCAGCCGGTCGACGACGGCATTCAGCCGGTCCTCGAGATTGCGCAGGGCGCTGTCATCGATGACGGCAGACGCATGCGGCGCATCGAGATCTTCGATCCGGCGTGCAAGGATCTCCAGCCGATCTGCCAGACGGTCATTCCCGGCGCCGCTGTCCAGCGCATCGATCTTGCGCGAGATGTCGGCGAGGTAGCCGGTCAGTTCCGGCGCCGCAGCCGGTGCCTGGCCACGTTCCAGCATGTAGGACAGCTGGTCCAGCCGTTCCTCCAGACGCACGGCGCCTTGTTCGGCCGAGAGCTGTTCGATCCGCATCGTCAGGATTTCCAGCCGCTCGGCCAGTTCCTGCGAGGAATCCGCCTCGGGCATGCGTCGCTCAGACAGGGATTCAATCTGGCGGGCAAGCCCGACCAGTCGCTCTTCGAGCCGGTGGAATGTGGCCGGGTCGTTGGCCGTGCCGCTCGTGCGGCTATTGGCGGCGATCGCGCGGGTAATCTCGTCAAGGCGCAGATCGAGGCCGGCGAACTGTTCCATCACCATGCGTTCGTTCGGGTCGATATGTGCGCCGATGTGTTCCAGCGCGCTGGCCACGGTCATCAGCTTGTCTTCGAGCGCCCGGATGGTTCGGCTGTCACCCATGGTGCCGATCTGGGTCTTGATCTCATCGAGGCGGTCGGCCAGCCGGATGATCTCGTCGCGCATGGCGCCGGTGTCTTCGTCGAAGCGCACTTCGACATCGCTCCAGCGCTGCTCCATGCGCTGAACGCTCTCCTCGCGGGCAAGCCCGTCCATCAGCGAGCGCAGCGCGTTGAAATCCTGCTTCAGCCCATCCGTGCCCGGCATCCGGGAGGTGTCGAGCTGCTGGATGCTGTCCGCCAGCCGTGCGATGTCGGCACGCATGTCGTCCTGCGGCCGGTGTTCTTCGGCAATCGCCCGGATGGCGCGCATCTCGTTGCGCAAACCTGCGATCTCGCGTGTGAGGGTTTCTGTCACGTCCTGGCGCAATTCCTTGCGAAGGGTCGCGATGGCATCGTTGACATCGTGAAGGGGCGCCGGGCTGGGCGCGATCGGGGCGGTGGCACGACCATCGCTGCGGGTGCTGAATCCGGGGCGCGGCTCAGAGAGCGGCGGCGTGCGCACGGCCATGCGGGGCGGCTGTTCGTCGCCGCGATTGTACAGGCTGCCGCGATCGGCGCTGAGCGCACGGCTTTCCTCCAGCGCCTTCTGACGCTGGCGGATTTCGGCGAGCGGATCGACGCGGCGCGCGGGTTCCTCCACGCGAGGGCGAGGCAGCGGGCGGGGCTGGGCTTCCGGGACTGCGGCCCGGGCGCCCGACTGGTTCATCAGGCCCTCGATCCGTGCCTCGAGCCCTTCGATGGTACGGCTCAACGCATCCAGCGAGGATGGGCTGCCGGGGCGCGGAGAGGAGGATCGAGATCCGTTCATGGTTCTGCTCGCTTCATGATGCGGGGAGGGATGCGCCCCCCGATGCGTCCGGTGCCGCTGAATTCGTCCTCCGTCTCCCGCCGGAGAGCCCGGCTTTGCTGGGCTTGGTGGGAATCGCGGCCGGATCATCGGCTTTCAAACGCAACCTTTCATGAAACATGGTAAACAAGCCGTTAAGTCATGCTTAAAAATTGGAAAACGGGTGCGTTGCGTTCCGTTCGATATGCCCGGCGCAAGCCGGTTCAGGCAGCCTGTTGTGGAGGAGGGGGGCTGCGGGACGAGAACCGAAAAACAAGCGACCCGTAAATTTTGACGTTTACGCGCACGTCAATTATTTGTATAAGCCGGAACAGTCCGATCCCGTCGGAACCGAAGTCTTTGGAGGAAGATGACCGATGCCTGTCTACAAGGCCCCCGTAAACGACACGCTTTTCATTCTCAACGACGTCCTTGGTCTCGAGCGGTACAACAACCTGCCGGGCTTCGAGGATGCGACCCCCGACATGATCGAGGCGATCGTCGGCGAGGCGGCCAAGCTCGCGGAAGAGCAGCTTTTCCCGCTCAACCTCTCCGGCGACCAGGAAGGCTGCGTCCGTTCGGATGATGGTTCGGTCAAGACGCCGAAGGGCTTCAAGCAGGCTTATGACGCCTATTGTCAGGGTGGCTGGCTGGGCCTCGCAGTGCCTGCCGAATACGGCGGCCAGGGCCTGCCCTACACCCTGCATTCGGCTGTCGGTGAATACATGTCGTCGGCCAACATGGCGCTGATGATGTATCCGGGCCTGACCCAGGGCGCAATCGCCGCGATCCTGGAACACGGCTCCGACGAGCAGAAGCAGAAATATCTGCCGAAGATGGTCGAGGGTGTCTGGACCGGCACGATGAACCTCACCGAGCCCCATTGCGGCACGGACCTCGGTCTGCTGCGCACCAAGGCTGTTCCGAACGGTGACGGTTCCTATAAGATCTCCGGCCAGAAGATCTTCATCTCGGCCGGCGAACACGACATGTCGGACAACATCATCCACTTGGTGCTGGCCCGCATCGAAGGCGCACCTGAGGGCACCAAGGGCATCTCGCTCTTCATCGTGCCGAAGTTCATGGTTGGCGATGACGGCTCCGTCGGTGCCCGCAACACGGTCACCTGCGGCGCCATCGAGCACAAGATGGGCATCCACGGCAACGCCACCTGCGTGATGAACTATGACGAGGCGACCGGCTATCTGATCGGCGCCGAGAACAAGGGCTTAGCTGCCATGTTCGTCATGATGAACGAGGCCCGCCTCGGCGTCGGTCTGCAGGGCCTCTCGATCTCCGAAATCGCCTATCAGAACGCGGCCAACTATGCCCGCGAACGCATCCAGGGCCGCTCTCTCTCCGGCGTCAAGGCGCCGGAAAAGAAGGCTGACCCGATCATTGTGCATCCGGACATTCGTCGTGTTCTGCTGACCATCAAGGCGTTCAACGAAGCGGGCCGCGCCTTCACGCTGTGGACGGCGCTGAAATCCGACATCGCACATCGCTCGGGCGACGCCGCTGAAAAGCAGCTCGCCGACGACGTGCTGGGCCTGATGACGCCGATCCTCAAGGGCGTGTTGACCGACAAGGGCTTCGACCATGCCGTCATGGCCCAGCAGGTCTATGGCGGTCATGGCTACATCGAAGAATGGGGCATGAGCCAGTATGTCCGCGATGCCCGCATCGCGATGATCTACGAAGGTGCCAACGGCATCCAGGCGCTCGACCTCGTCGGCCGCAAGCTCGGCCTGAACGGCGGCCGCGCCGTGATGGCGCTGTTCAAGGAAATTGGCGATTTCTGCGAGGAGAACCGTTCGGACGAGAACCTGTCGGCCTACACCAAGAGCCTGAAGAAGGGCTTGAACGACCTGCAGGCTGCGACCATGTGGTTCATGCAGAACGCCATGGCCAAGCCCGACAATGCCGGTGCCGGTTCGACCGACTATATGCACCTCTTCGGCCTCGTCGTGCTCGGCTACATGTGGGCGAAGATGGCCAAGGCGGCAAACGATAACCTGGCCGCAGGTTCGGGCGATGCCGACTACTACAAGAACAAGCTGTTGACCGGTCGCTTCTACATGGAGAAGGTCATGCCGGAAACGGCCCTGCGCAAGGCCCGCATCGAAACCGGCGCCGACAGCCTGATGGAAATGGCCGCTGAGGCGTTTTGAGTTTTTGCCCCTCACCCTACCCTCTCCCCGCATGCGGGGAGAGGGGAAGCCGCCGCTGCGGTATGGGTAACGGTCCACGCGGCCTATGAGGGTTCCTCCTTCTCCCCGCCTGCGGGGAGAAGGTGCCGGCAGGCGGATGAGGGGCATCGCCCCGTCAAGATCAAGGCGCCCCTGTGCGCCCAAGGGAGAGAGACGATGACTGAAGTCTTCATTTACGATCACGTGCGCACGCCCCGCGGGCGCGGCAAGAAGGACGGATCGCTGCACGAAGTGCCGACCCCGCGCCTGGCCGCCAAGACGCTGGAAGCGCTGCGCGACCGTAATGGCCTAGACACATCCACCGTTGACGACATCATCTTCGGCTGCGTCGATCCGGTCATGGAAGCCGGCGCCGTGATACCGAAGGCCGCCGCCTTCGAGGCCGGTTACGACTTCGCCGCCCCCGGCATCCAGATCTCGCGCTTCTGCGCGTCTGGTCTCGACGCGATCAACCTCGCAGCCGGCAAGGTCATGGCTGGCTCGGACGACATCGTCATCGCCGGCGGTGTAGAATCGATGTCCCGCGTCGGCATGGGCATGTCGGGAGGCGCCTGGTACATGGACCCCTCGGTCAACTTCCCAGGCTATTTCATGCCGCAGGGCGTCTCCGCTGACCTGATCGCCACCAAATATGGCTTCACCCGCGACGACGTCGATGCCTATGCCGTCGAGAGCCAGAAGCGCTCCGCCGCCTCCTGGGCTGCCGGCAATTTTGCCAAGTCCGTCATCCCGGTGAAGGATGGCAACGGCCTCGTCATTCTCGACCGCGACGAACACATGCGCCCCGGCACCGACATGCAGTCGCTGGCAAGCCTCAAGCCCTCCTTCCAGATGCCCGGCGAGATGGGCGGCTTTGAAGCTGTCGCCATCCAGGCCCATCCGGAAATCGAGCGCATCAACTACATCCACCACGCCGGCAATTCGTCTGGCATCGTCGATGGTGCTGCCGCCGTCCTCGTCGGCTCTAAGGCTGGTGGTGAGGCGATGGGCCTGAAGCCCCGCGCCCGCATCCGCGCCTTCACCAATATCGGCTCCGACCCGGCGCTCATGCTGACCGGCCCGGTCGATGTGACCGAAAAGCTCCTGAAGCGCACCGGCATGAAGATCTCTGACTTCGACCTGTTCGAACTGAACGAGGCCTTCGCCGCCGTCGTCCTGCGCTTCATGCAGCATTTCAACGTCGACCATTCGAAGATGAACGTCGCCGGCGGCGCGATCGCCATGGGCCATCCGCTCGGTGCCACCGGTGCGATGATCCTCGGCACGGTGCTGGACGAGCTGGAACGCCGCGATCTGAACACCGCGCTGGTCACGCTCTGCATCGGCGCCGGCATGGGCACGGCCACGGTTATCGAGCGCGTTTGAGGCTTTGCATGAAAGCCCCTCACCCCGCCTCCGCTTCGCTCGGCGCACCCTCTCCCCGTAAACGGGGCGAGGGGGACCGGAAACGTAGCGGCACCCGCCTTCTCCCCGCCTGCGGGGAGAAGGTGCCGGCAGGCGGATGAGGGGCAATTTACGCCAAGAAATTCAGGGAAGAGGAATCCCATCATGACCTACAAGAACTTTACCATTGAGACCGATGCAGACGGTATTGCCCTCGTCACCTGGGACATGCCCGACAAGTCGATGAACGTCTTCACCGTCGAAGTCATGGACGAGATCGAGAAGATCCTTGAGCAGACCGTTGCCGATGACGGCATCAACGGCGTGGTCTTCACATCCGGCAAGTCGTCCTTCTCCGGCGGGGCCGATCTCACCATGATCAAGGGCATGTTCTCCATGCTCGAAGAGGAAAAGGCGAAAAACCCGGCAGCCGCCGTCCAGAAGCTCTTTGACGCCGCCGGTCGCATGACCTGGCTGTGGCGCAAGATCGAGACCAACGGCAAGCCCTGGGTCTCCGCCATCAACGGCACCTGCATGGGTGGTGCGACCGAACTGTCGCTCGCTTGCCATGGCCGCGTCGCCTCCAATGCCAAGTCGGTCAAGATCGGCCTGCCGGAAGTCAAGGTCGGCATCTTCCCCGGCGCCGGTGGCACGCAGCGCGTCGCTCGCCTCGCCAACACGCAGGACGCCCTGCAGATGATGACCACGGGCCAGACGCTGTCGGCCGCACGCGCCAAGGCGATGAACCTCGTGCACCAGGTCGTCGAGCCCGGCGAACTCATCAATGCTGCCAAGCAGATGATCAAGGACGGTCTGAAGCCGGTCGCCCCCTGGGACGAAAAGGGCTTCAAGGTTCCCGGCGGCGGCATCTGGACCCCGGCGGCGGCCCAGCTCTGGCCGGCCGCTTCCGCCATCCTGCGCCGCGAAACCGCTGGCAACTATCCGGCAGCACTTGCGATCCTGAAGAGCGTCTATGAGGGCCTGCAGGTGCCGTTCGACACGGGCCTTCGCATCGAGCAGCGTTACTTCACCGAGATCGTCCAGACCACCGAAGCCTATTCGATGATCCGCTCGCTCTTCGTCTCGATGCAGGAGCTGAACAAGGGCGCCCGCCGCCCGGCAGGTCAGCCGAAGTCCGAGATCAAGAAGGTCGGCGTCGTCGGCGCCGGTTTCATGGGCGCTTCGATCGCCTATGTGACCGCTGCGGCCGGCATCAATGTCGTGCTGATCGACCGTGATATGGAAGCCGCGGCTAAGGGCAAGACCCATTCGGAAGGCCTCGTTGCCGGTGCTGTCGGTAAGGGAAAGCTGACCAAGGACGAAGGCGACAAGCTTCTGTCACTGATCACGCCGTCTGACGACTACGGCACGCTCGCCGATGCCGACCTCGTCATCGAAGCCGTCTTCGAGGATCGTGACGTCAAGAAGGCCGTTATCGAGAAGGTCGAGGCGGTGTTGCCGGAAGGTGCGATCTTCGCCTCCAACACCTCGACGCTGCCGATCACGGGTCTCGCCGGAAACTCCAAGCGCCCGGTTGATTTCATCGGTATCCACTTCTTCTCGCCGGTCGAGAAGATGATGCTGACCGAAGTCATCCTCGGCAAGGAAACCGGCGACAAGGCGCTCGCCGTCGCCCTCGACTACGTCGCCGCGATCAAGAAGACCCCGATTGTCGTCAACGACACCCGTGGCTTCTTCGTCAACCGCTGCGTCCTGCGTTACATGGCCGAGAGCTACAACATGCTCATCGAAGGCGTACCGCCGGTCATGATCGAAAATGCCGCGAAGTTCGCCGGTATGCCGGTCGGCCCGCTGGCGCTCAACGACGAAGTGGCAATTGACCTCTCCTACAAGATCCTGAAAGCCACTGTTGCCGATCTCGGCGACAAGGCTGTCGATCCGCGCCACATGGAACTTGTTGCCCGCATGGTCGAGAAGGAAGAACGCTTCGGCCGCAAGAACGGCAAAGGCTTCTACGATTACCCGGCAAAGCCCGCGAAGAAGCACATCTGGCCGGGCCTGAAGGATCTTTACCCGCAGCAGAAGCCGGAAGCCGTCAACGTCAAGACCCTGCAGGAACGTTTCCTCGCCACCATCGCGCTGGAAGCCGCCCGCACCGTCGAGGAAGGCATCGTCACCGATCCGCGCGAAGCCGATGTCGGCTCCATCCTCGGCTTCGGCTTTGCGCCTTACACCGGCGGCGCCTTGTCCTACATCGACGGCATGGGCGTGAAGACCTTCGTGGAGCTCTGCGAACGCCTCGCCAAGGACTACGGCCCGCACTTCACCCCGACGCCGCTCCTGAAGGACATGGCCGCCAAGGGCGAAACCTTCTACGGCCGGTTCAATCCCTATGGTGAAGCCGCCAAGGCGGCCTGAAGACCTGAAGTCACGCAACAGATTGAAGAAGGCGGCTCTCGGGCCGCCTTTTGTTTGGCATCATCAGTTGGTCAGCTCATATGACCGGCGCAGCCCTTCCTGCTCCAGCCAGGCGATGACAGCCTCCGGCTCGTCCGTCTGGATGATCGTCACACCCCGATCGACGAAGAAGCCCCAGACATCTTCGGGACGTCCGGTCTTCAGCGCGAGATAATCGCCACGCCCGCCAGCCACCATGCCTTCAGGGCGGTCTGTGATGGGATAGGTATTGATCCACAGATGCGCGTTGTTGCGAATGGCGGCAGCCCGCGCCAAAGGCGACAGAAGCGGCCCGCCATCCGCAGTGATCGGCTGCGATGCGTCGCGGTGCCAATGCACGAGTTCGGCAGCCGGCGCCCCGATTGACGACTCCGTTCGGTCGATGAAGGCCGGCTCGGTGACCGCATCGTCGGCGAGGATCGGCATGAAGGCGATGTCGGGGCCGATGGCGCGGCGGATGTCGCGGGCCAGTTGCAGCCGGTCTGCATCCCAGACAGCCAGCTTGAGCAAAACGCCATCGGGCATGCCGAGGCTGCGGGCAATATCGGCGACTTCGACCAGCGCTTCCGGCTCGATCTTGTTGTCGATGTTGATCATGATCCGACCACGTGCATGCAGCATGGCCTCTTCGAGCGTGAACACATGCTCTTCGGTTGACCTGCGCTGTCCTTCGACGAGGAGTTGGCACGCGCGCAGTTCGCCGAGCGTGTGGTCGGCAACCTTTCCATGGCACGTGGTGGTGCGGTCCAGCGTTTCGTCATGCATGATAACCAGAACACCGTCCTTCGAGCGGCGCACATCCAGTTCGACCATCTCGACACCGATGGAAACGGCGTGATCGATGGCGGCAAAGGAGTTCTCGGCGCGCATGATGACGCCGTCTTTCTTCCATCCGGCGCGGTGGGCCACGACCATGACATGATCACGGTTGAGATTGGCGTTGAGCAGCCGGTCGTGGATGAGGGACACCCGGTTCGATGGCGGAATTGGCGCAAGGCTGGCCGCACCGGTAACGAGGCAGAGCAGAAGGCCGAGGACGAGAACGGCGAGACGCATGAGCATGGCTCCGATCTTTCAGGGTCGTCCTGTCGCCTTATGTGGTTCGGATGAAGTGCCGGTGACGGTTTTCTGAAGCCTCTGTGACAGGCAGCGATGGAACAGCGCGCCACGCGACGCCGTTCAACGACGGACGTGACACGGAAGGGAGAAGCATATGCCAGCCATCAGCGGAGTGCCGAGCGGACACAAGGCGATCGAGATGGAGCTTCCCGTCAACGCCGTGCTGCATCTCTGGCTGAAGGCGGTGACCCTGGATGAACCGGGTTCCGTGTCGCTCTACAGTGTCAACGGAAAGTTCGGTGAGGTGCAGGCGATCAACGCCGAAGAAAACTCGTTCCGCATCTACCACGTCTTCGGTGGCGGGATCGTCACCCTCGCTTATGATACGGCGATCACGTCACTCTCGGTCGCCTACTGGTTCACGCCGTCGGATGTGCTGGAAACCGGCATTACGGTCGTTCACACCAACCCGGCCAACGAACCCCCGGATCTGCCCGACGGCTATCACTTCCGCCCGCCCTTCGGCTGGATGAACGATCCGAACGGTTTTGGCCGTTTCGGCAGACGCCCGCATCTGTTCTACCAGCACTATTCGCACGGCCGCATCTGGAACAACATGCATTGGGGCCATGCCGTCTCGCCGGACTATTTGCGTTGGCGCCATCTCCCGGTCTTTCTCTTTCCCTCGGAGGAACTGTCGGTCCGCCCGGACAAACGCGGCGGGGCTTTTTCCGGATCTGCGATTGCAAGGCCGGACGGGCCGGGGCTTCGTGTCTTCTTCACCGAGAAGATTGCCGACCGGATACCGGAGCAGGAAATCCAGCTGACAGCGACATCCGCCGATCTCTTCAGCGCCGGGGCTGCAGATGTCCTGCTGCCCCGGCGTCCGGACGGCGAAGGTCTGACCTTCGATTTTCGCGACCCCTACGTGTTTCGTGGTCCCGACGGGCTCTGGAAGATGCTGCTCGGCAGCCAGAGTGCCGAAGGGGGTGTGGTGCTGCTCTACGAGACGACGGACAACACGGCCGCCGGGGGGTGGACCTATGTCGGGAAGCTCTACACCGAGACGCGTTACGAAACATCGGCGCTCGAATGCCCCTGCCTCCTGCCGGTGGACGGCGACGCCCGCGATCCCTCAACGCGCTGGGCACTGATCTACGGGCTGATGAACGGCGAGGACAAGGAAACCGGCCGGCGCAATCTCACGATGATCGACATAGGCTGGTTTGATGGCCGCAGCTTCGCCAAGTCCTTTGGCCGCGAGCTCGACTTCGGGACCGACAATTACGCATTCCAGGCTTTCGTTGATGGCGGCACGCCGGTGGGCATCGGCTGGCTCGGCAACTGGGCCGACACCGGTCCGACGATCGATTTCCCGTCAGCCATGAGCCTGCCGCGCACGCTGTCTCTGGACGGCGACGAACTTTTGACCCCGCCGATCGGGGCGGCTGAAAGTTTGAGGGCCCGAATGATCGACCGCACGCGACTGGTCGCGGGGCAGGTGGTGTCCTTGCCGCATGGTGCTGCCGAGATCGTCTTCGAACTGGCCGAGGCAGGATCGGAATTCCGGCTCGAATTCGACCATCCGGAGGTCCGCCTGGGGCTCTCCCAGCATGGCGAGGGACTGGAGATCCTGCATGGCTTCCTCGACCGGACGGAAGAGCCTCCGGGGCCGCGCTACATCGCGAAGGCCGCCGGGGCGAAGCGTGTGCGCGTGTTTCTCGACTACGGCTCGCTGGAGGTCTTTGCCGACGGCGGGCGATTGGCCGGCACGAAACGCATTGCCGGGTTCGAACCGGTGCGGGCCTTGCGGCTCATCGCCGAACCGGGGGCCGTGACGCAGGCGACAGTGTGGTCGCTTCGGCTATAGGGCATTGGGCGGCCTGAAACTGGCACTCACGCATGGCCGGCAAGAGCGGTCTCGGCGTCTGTCGCCTCCGTCTGAGTCGCGACGGAGGCACTCGCCCCGCGCACCCGCACCACCGTGACCGAGCACGGCGCAGACGCTGCCACTTCGCCGGAGACGCTACCCATCAGTGACCGCAGCGTCGAATTGGCCCTGGCGCCCATCACCACATGATCGACATTGTTGTCGCGGGCGAAGGTCAGGATCGCCTGGGCCGGCGAGACGGCTTCCAGAACGTGATAGGTGATGTCCGACTCGTCGGCGCCGAGCGGTGCGGCCCAGTGCTTCAGCGCGGCCAGTCGCATGACGTGTTTGCTATTGCCTTCGGCATCGAGATCGTCGTCCAGCGCGATGCGGGCGATCTTCAACACGTTGACGCAGGCGATGCGGGCATGTGGGGTGTTGCGGATGATGCGCTTGGCCGTCTCCCGCAAGGCTTCCGCCAGCTCCTGGCTCGCAGCATTGAGATCGATCGCCACCATGACGATCGGCGCAGAGGCGAGGATCGCGGCCGCCCCTTTCGGCTTGATCAGCTCGATCGGATCGGGGTTCAGCATGCGCTTCACCACCTTGCGCCAGCCGTCCCGGCTGGTTTTCTCCGCGCGCGCGGTAAGCCGCACATTGTAGAGATCGCCAAGATCAAGGGCGAGCTGTGCCGCCGACTGGTAGCGCCGGGCCGGATCGACCTCCAGGCAGCGCAGGATGATCTCCTGGCAGGCCTTGGAGACCATCGGGTTGAGCTCGCGCGGCGGCGGCGGATCCCACCAGAGCCGTTTCTTCAAACCGCTCATCCGCTGCGGATCGCCGAACGGCCGCCGACCGGTCGAAAAGAAATACATCAGAACGCCGAGCGCAAAGAGATCGGAGCGGAAGTCGGAGCGTACGCCGAGGATCTGTTCCGGCGCCATATAGGGCGCGGTGCCGTAAGGCAGGCGGAACTCCTCGTCCATCAGGTCCGGCAGCTCGAGATGCCGCGCGAGCCCATAATCGACCAGCACCGCCTCGCCGGTATCGCGAAACAAGATGTTCGACGGTTTGATGTCGAGGTGAACGACCTTCTGTCGATGCAGGTCGGAGAGCGCCGTTGCGATCTTCGAAGCCGTCTCGACGACTTCCGGCTGCGAGCAGGGCAGGCGCTCCAGCAGCGGATAGAGCGATTTTCCCGGCAGGCGTTCGACGACGATATAGGGCTGGCGCGAAAAATCGCCGCGCGCCACGAAACGCGGCACATGCGGTCCGCTGATCCTCGGCAGGATCATCAGCTCCATCTCGAAGCCGACGATGGTCGCCGGATCGGTGCCCGAGCCGATGCGCGGCACTTTCATGAGAAGTGGCCCTGGATGATCGGGATGGGTCACCTCATAGAGCTTCGCCATCCCGCCGGTATGGGCGAGCGTGCCGAGGGTGAAGCCGTCGATGACGTCACCTTCCTCGATGCGTGTCCGTGCCATATGTCCCGCTCCCCTTAACGTCCCCGGTAAAGCCGTTGGGCAAGCCCTTCCGGCAATGAGGCGGCGCGGATGGCGGTTGCCGCACCGTCGATGTCATAGGCAGTCCAGCGGAAGGAAAGCTCGCACGCCCCTGTGTCGTAGAGCGCCCAGGCCGCCGCCGGATTGCCGTCGCGTGGCTGGCCGACGGATCCGACGACCGCAAGCCAGCGTCGTGGGGGACCGACGGGAATGCCGATATCGGAGGTTGGAACGAAGGTCGTGACCTTGCCGCCCAGACCGAGACCATAGAGAGCCGGCGCATGCACATGCCCGCAAAAGCTGAGCCGTGCGCTGCACCCCTTGAAATGCGCATCCGCATCGCTGCGATCGTTCACATAGGTGAAACGCGCCGGTGCCGAGCCTTCTGCATGCACATAGAGCCGATCCTCGTCGGTGACGGAGACCGGCAGGCGTGCGAGAAAGTCGCGATGTCTCGGCTCGAGCGTGATGCGGGTCCAGTCGATCGCGATGCCGGCAGACGCGTTCATCGCATAGGAGGGATCGCTGATCGCCTGATCGTGGTTGCCACGCACGGCAATGGCGCCCTCGGCGACCATGTCCATGCAGGTCTCCACGCACCATGTCGGGTCGCCGCCGTAACCGACGATATCGCCGAGAATGACGAAGCGGTCGGCGCCGCGCGCGCGGGCATCGGCAAGCACGGTCTCAAACGCCTGCCGGTTGCCGTGGATGTCGGACAAAATTGCGATATTCATGCCCTCGTCAGCCCTCCCAGCTGCGTTGGATGGTGGCAGCATAGAGCGCTTCGGTGCCCGCGGCTATTCGCCGGAAGGCGAAGGCTTGATTGATGTCACGTGCCCGTCAAGATTGTCGGTGTAGCGTACCGGTAGGATCAGCCGGAACAGTTACGTCATGACCATTACAGCCGCCAATGTGCCCGCCTTACGTGCCGCTGCAGCCCTCGAGGAGCTTCTTGCGCTCCGGGCGCAAATCGTCGACGATGCCGAACAACGGAAGATCGCGATCGGTGCCGAGGGAAGTTCTGTGGAAGACCCGGCGATCGACAATCTTTGCCACTATCTGGCTCTGCGCCATCATGACATTCGCCCCCTGCAGCGGCGCCTGATGACGCTCGGCCTATCCTCCATGGGGCGCCTTGAAGGCAGGGTGCTCCCGACGATCGATGCCGTGCTGCAGGCGCTGGCCGCATTGGCGGGTGGCCGCCAGGATCTGCATCACGCCCCCGAGGAAAGCGCCTTCTTCGCAGGCGAGGCGCGCCTGACCGAAGCGACCGCCGACCTGCTCGGAATGCGCGGCGCGGGCCGGCGTACCCGCATCATGGTGACACTGCCGGGCACGGCGGGTGACGGACCTGACATGATCCTCGACCTTGCCCGGGCCGGCATGGATGTCGCCCGAATCAACTGCGCCCATGACGGCCCTGAAATCTGGCGGGCCATGACGGCCTATGTGCGCCAGGCCGGAAAGGTGGTCGGGCGCGACATCAAGGTTCTGATGGATGTCGCGGGACCGAAGATCCGGACCGAGGCTGTGGCAACTGCCGAGAAGAAGGCGCGCCTGCAGGTGGGCGACCGGCTGCGCCTGGTGGCCGAGGGTGAACCGTACCTTGACGAGACCGTCCGTTTTTCCGCCACGGTCTCGTTGCCGGAAATGGTGACACGGCTCACGGTCGGCGACCGGCTGCGTTATGATGATGGGAAGCTGGAAGCAGTGGTGGAGAGTGTCGCGGCCGGAGAAGCCGTGGTCGTGGTGAAACGCACCAAGGCGGGTGGCACAAAGCTGAAGCCGGAAAAGGGCGTCAATCTGCCCGATACCGCCTTGGGCCTTTCTCCGCTGACTGCCAAGGACGAGACCGATCTCGAAACCGTCATCGAATGCGCCGATCTGATCGGCTATTCCTTCGTCAGCCGTCCCGAGGATATCGACCTTCTCGATGAGGTCCTCGCCCGCCGAGGGCAAGGCGACCGGCCGCTCGGCCTGATTGCCAAGATAGAGCAGCCGCTGGCGCTGACCAACCTGCCTGGCTTGATCGCAAGAGCCCGCAGACGGGGTGCCTTCGGCGTCATGATTGCACGTGGCGACCTCGCCGCGGAGATCGGGTTCGAAAGGCTGGCGGAGATGCAGGAGGAAATCCTCTGGCTCTGTGAGGCAGCCTCCGTTCCCTGCATCTGGGCGACCCAGGTGCTGGAGGACATGGTCAAGGAAGGCATCCCGACACGGGGCGAAATGACAGATGCGGCCATGGCCGCAAGGGCGGAATGCGTGATGCTGAACAAGGGACCCGCGATCGTCGATGCCGTCTCGCTGCTCGATCGCCTGCTCGGCCGCATGGATGGACATCTGTTCAAGAAGACCCCTACGCTGCGCGCGCTGAAGAGCTGGTAAGGCTTTGCGTCTACTCCGCAGCCGCCCGGCGCTGGGATGAGATCTGGGTCATGAAGGCTCGGAGCGCCGCCGGGCGCACCGGTTTGTGCTGCAGCGTGATCGAGTGACGCTCGGCTTCGGCGCGGACCTCTGCCGAACGATCGGCCGTGATCAGAAGGGCTGGAATATCAGACTTGGTGAGTGCCCGCAGCCGCAGGATCGCGCCGACACCACTACCGTCGCCGAGATGGTAGTCGGCAATGACGAGGTCCGGGGCGGGCGTGTTGTCGACAGCCGCATCCATTTCGGCGATCGAACCGGCGCACAGGACGTCACAGCCCCAGCCGGAAATCAGCAGCTGCATGCCTTCCAGGATCTTCGGCTCGTTGTCGATGCACAGCACGCGGAAACCGATGAGCGAAGGTGTTGCGCGGCTATCGGCCGGCAGTTTCACCACACCCTCGGAAGCAGGCTTCGCGACATCAAGCGGCATGGACACCTTGAAGGTCGTGCCTTTGCCCGGCTTCGAGGCCAGTTCCACCGGATGATGCAGCACGCGCGCGATGCGGTCTACAATCGACAGGCCGAGGCCAAGGCCAGACGCTGTGCGCATGCCTTCTTCCAGGCGGGCGAATTCCTTGAAGACCGTCCGGAATTTCGATGACGGAATGCCGATGCCGGAATCGGTGACCTGGATCACCACCTTGTCGCCCTGCCGCCGCGCGCCGACCACGATCCGGCCGGAAGGCGTGTATTTGATCGCATTCGACACGAGATTCTGGATCAGGCGACGCAGCAGGGTTGGATCCGAACGCACCGAAAAGCGCGTCGGCATCACCACGAGCTTGAGGTTCTTTTCGCGCGCCATCGGGGCGAAGTCGGTCTCGATCTTCTGCAACAGACCGTTGAGCGGCACGCTGGAGAAGCGCGGTTTCATCGCGCCTGTATCGAGCCGCGATATGTCGAGCACGGCGCCGAGAATGGCTTCCACCGATTCCAGCGCGGAATCGATGTTTTCGACCAGAGCACTGTTTTCCGAATCCCCCAGCCGTTCGACCAGCGACGAGGAATAGAGGCGCGCCGCATTGAGCGGCTGCAGGATATCGTGGCCGGCGGCGGCAAAGAAGCGTGTCTTGCCGATATTCGCCTCGTCAGCGGCTGCACGGGCTTCGGCCAGTGCATGGTTGACGCGGGTGAGTTCGGCGGTGCGTTCGCTGACGCGCTGCTCCAGCGTCTCGTTTGCCTGTTTCAGCGCCTGATCGGCCTCGACGCGGGCCGTGATGTCGCTGAAGGTCGCGACCAGACCCTTGTCCGGCATCAGATTGCAGCGGACTTCAATGATCCTGTTTCCGCCCGACAACACCATCTGGAAGGGATGATCGAATTGGTGGAAGCCGTGAATGACGGAGGCGACGTCTGTTGTTGCCACGTCGCCCCGCTGGGCCAGGATCGCGATCATGTCGGCGAGCGGAAAACCGACCTGACCCACATGTTCGGGCAGGTCGAGCAGGCTGCGGAAGCGGCGGTTCCAGATCGTCAGCCGATCGGAGGCGTCGAAAACCGCAATGCCCTGCTCCATCTGGGCAAGGGCGGTCTGCAGCATGTCCTGATTGTATTGAAGGGCTTCCGAAGCCTGGTCGAGCAGCCAGACGGTATCGGCGGACGGGTCCTCTGCCTTTTGCAGGATCAGCGACAGCACGAGGCGGGCCGAGGACGAGCCGATCGCGCTGCCGAGCAGCTGTTCGGAGAAATGGATGAAGGCCATGTCCGCCGGGCTGTCATCGGCAAGCTTGCGGCCCGCCGCCTGCTCATAGGAGCGGAAGGAACGCTCCATCCGCTCGTTGCCCAGGTAACGCGCGATGGCGGCCTTGAGATCGCCGACGGCGACGCTGGTCTTCCAGCCGCGCGTGGCGAAGTTGGAGCGCGGCTGGCGCTTGATGAAGATCGCCGACTGGATGCGCTCGACCGGGCGTGGATTGCGGCTGAGCGAGCCGACGACGAAGGCGAGCGTATTGATCAGCAAACTGAAGATCGTCGCATTGACCAGCGGGTCGGCATAGCGCGGCTCGAACATCGAGAGGCCGGGCAGCAGGAAACCGAGGACGCTGGAGGCGATCCAGGAATGGTCGGTCGCACCGAGGCTCGGCAGGAAGAGCAGATAGGCCCAGACGAGGAAGCCCGTCGTCAGGCCCGCAATCGCGCCGCGTGCATTGGCCCGCCGCCAGATCAATCCGCCGAACATGGCGGGCGCGATCTGGGCGATGGCGGCAAAGGAAAGGAGGCCGATTTTCGCGAGGCCCGTCGTGTTGTCGGCAGAACGGAAATAGACATAACCCAGCGCCAACACGCCGAAGATAGCCGTGCGGCGGATATGCAGAAGCGTCTTGGCGAAGTCTTCCCGCTGGCTGGGTCGCCCAAGCAGCCGCTGGCGCAGGAAGATCGGAAGAACCATGTCGTTCGAGATCATGATGGCGAGCGCAACGGACGCGACGATGACCATGGCGGTGGCTGCCGAAAAGCCCCCGATGAAGGTGATCAGTGTAACCAGGCCGTTGCCGGCCTCGAGCGGCAGCGACAGCACATAAAGGTCGGCATCGCCAGTGCCGCCGAAGGTCATGATGCCGCCGATCGCGGTCGGCAGCACGAAGATGTTGATGGCGATCAGATAGAGCGGCATCAGGATGCCGGCGAGCTTCAATTCGCGCGGCGTCCGGTTCTCGACCACGGTCACATGGAATTGCCGTGGCAACATGATGATGGCAAAGGCCGAGAGCAGGATCAGCAGAATCCAGCGGCTGGCGGGTGTCTGGTGCGACAGGGCTGCCATGACGTCAGCGCTCTGCGTCGCCCGCTGCCAGAGATCCGCCGGGCCATCGAACATCGTGTAGACGACGAAAATGCCGAGCGTGAAAAAGGCGACGAGCTTGACCACGGATTCCATCGCGATGGCAAGGATCAGGCCGTCCTGATGCTCGGTCGCATCCGTGTGGCGGGTGCCGAAGACGACGGCGAAGCAGGCGAGTAGGAAGGCGACGATCAGCGGCAGGTCGATGAAATAGAGATTGCCCGTACCGATCCCGTAAGCGGAGGGGTCCATGACCGCCGCAACAGAGCTTGAGACCGCCTTCAGCTGAAGCGCGATATAGGGGATGATCCCGACGAGATAGATGATGGTGACGAGCAGGCCGACGATCGGGTTCTTGCCGTAGCGGGCGGCGACGAAGTCGGCGCCGGAGGTGATCTTCTCGGTCTTGGCAAGCTCGACGATGCGCCTGAGGATCGGCATGCCGAGCGTATACATCAGGATCGGCCCGATATAGATCGCCATGAATTCGAGGCCCCGCTCGGCCGCCAGACCCACGCCGCCGAAATAGGTCCAGGACGTGCAGTAGACGGCAAGGCTCAAGGCATAGACCATGGGCCGGCCACCGGCCGGCACGCCTGATATCTTCGACTTGCGGTCTCCATAGCTTGCCACGGCAAACAGGAACAGCAGATAGCCGAGTGCCGCGACAACGATGATCCAGCCTGGGAGCACGCTTTCCTCCTCGTCGTACCCTGGGCCAACTCTAGGGGAAGTCTTCAGATTTTGAAATCGTCCCGGCCGTTGATCTAAAGTCGAAGAGAAATCGCAAAAGGTCGAAAATCACCATTTCCGAATGGACGAATTTTCATTAACCATGGCTCGGACTGTCGGGGACGGCGGTTGAGATGGCAGGACAAAGGAGCAGGGTATGCTGAACGAATTCAAGACATTCATTGCACGCGGCAACGTCATGGACCTTGCTGTCGGTGTGATCATCGGCGGGGCCTTCGGCCTGATCGTCAATTCTCTGGTTCAGGACATCGTCATGCCCGTCGTCGGCGTGGTGTTCGGCGGTTTCGATTTTTCCAACTACTTCATCGCGCTGAGCAGCAAGGTGACGGCCACCTCGCTCGCGGCCGCCCGCGAGCAGGGCGCCGTCTTTGCCTATGGCAACTTCATCACCGTGGTCATCAACTTCCTGATCCTTGCCTGGATCATCTTCCTGATGGTCAAGGGCGTGAACACGCTGCGCAAGTCGCTCGAGAAGGAGGAGCAGAAGGTTGCCGACGCTGCCCCGCCGCCGGCCGATATCCAGCTGCTGACCGAAATCCGCGATCTCCTGAAGAGCCGCTGACCGAAGGCAGAATGCGGTCGGGATCGCGTCCCGGCCGCGCTCATCCATCACCCGGATCGATCCCTTCCTCACGGAATATCATGGGATTTTTGCCCGGGGATCGGTTAGACAGGGCACTTCGATTCAAGGAGAGCCCACCGCATGTCTTTGCTGGAAAGCCTGAGCCCGCGCGCCCTCGCAGCCCCTGAAAGCGGCATCGTCGAGATCATCAATTATGCGCGCGGTCGCGATGGCCTCTTGCCGCTCTGGGCGGGCGAGGGCGATCTGCCGACGCCGGACTTCATCAATCGCGCGGCCAGTGAAGCGCTTCTCGGCGGCGAGACCTTTTACACCTGGCAGCGTGGCATTCCCGAACTGCGCCAGGCATTGTCCCGTTATTACCAGCGCCATTTCGCGGTCGATCTGCCGGCCGAGTGCTTCTACGCAACCGGCTCCGGCATGCAGGCGATTGCGCTCGCCGTCCAGGCGCTGACCTCGCCGGGTGATGAGATGATCTATCTCTCGCCCTGCTGGCCGAACATCGTTGCCGCCATCGATCTGGCCGGCGGCAGGTCGGTCGGCCTGCCGCTGACCTTCGCGGAGGGACGCTGGGTTCTGGATCTCGACCGGCTGGAAAAGACCATCACGCCCAAGACCCGTGCGCTGTTCATCAACACGCCTTCGAACCCGACGGGCTGGACCGCCACCCGCGAGGATCTGAAGGCGATTCTCGATATCGCCCGGCGCCATGGGATCTGGATACTCGCTGACGAAATCTACGCGCTTTATTATTACGGTGGCGCCGAACGCGCTCCATCTTTCCTTGACGTCATGGAAGAGGGCGACCGGGTGGTCTTCGCCAATTCCTTCTCGAAAAACTGGTCGATGACCGGCTGGCGTGTCGGCTGGATCGTAGCCCCGCCGGAGCTTGGGCAGGTGCTCGAAAACCTCATTCAGTATTCGACGTCAGGCGTTGCGCAATTCATGCAGCGCGGCGCGGTCGTGGCGCTTGACGAAGGCGACGAGTTCGTCCGTCAGAACATTGTCCGCGCAACCGCGTCGCGTGACATCCTGTGCGATGCCCTCATTGCCACAAATCGGGTCGAGACGTTGAAACCCGAGGGCGCTCTCTACGCCTTTCTGAAGATCGACGGCATTACCGACAGCCGACAGGCAGCGCTCGACATCGTCGACCGGACGGGTGTCGGTCTGGCGCCGGGAACGGCTTTTGGCGAGGGCGGTCTGCCGTTCCTGCGAGCCTGTTTCCTGCGCAATCCGGCACATATCGAGGATGCGGCAGACCGGCTCGCCGGCTTCATCAAGGCGTTATGAGCCGCCGGCATTGGTCGAAGGGTGGAAACTGCATAAAATGCGAGTAAATGCATTTACCTGTCTTTCAGCAAAACTCGTAAAATGCAATCAGTTTCAATCACTTGAGGCCGCTTGATAAGCACTCGGAAAGATAAGGCGTGCTTCAGTCTTCCCCATAAGAAAATGCGGGAAGAAAATCATGGCGATCTTGGTAACCGGCGGCGCCGGCTATATCGGCAGCCACATGGTCTGGGCTTTGCTGGATGCGGGCGAAGAGGTCGTGGTCGTCGATCGGCTCTCGACGGGCTTTCGTTGGGCCGTGCCCCCGCAGGCGCGTTTCTATCTCGGTGACATCGGCAAGCCATCGGTCTTGAAGCATGTCTTCGCGGAAAACGACATCGAGGCCATCATCCATTTCGCCGGTTCGATCGTGGTGCCGGATTCCATTGCGGATCCGCTCGGTTATTACGAAAACAACACCGGCAACACCCATCGCCTCCTCGCAGCCGCCGTGAAGGCGGGCATCGACAAGATTATCTTCTCCTCGACTGCGGCCGTCTACGGCACGCCCGACACCTCGCTTCCGATCCGCGAGGACGCACCCCTCAGGCCCGAGACGCCTTATGGCCAGTCGAAGATGATGAGCGAACAGATGCTCAAGGATACGGCCCGGTCGCATGGTCTCAACTATGTCGCCCTGCGCTATTTCAACGTGGCCGGCGCCGATGTGAAGGGGCGTAGTGGCAATTCGGCCATCGGAGCGACCCACTTGCTCAAGGTCGCCTGTGAGGCCGCGCTTGGCCGGCGCAAGTCGATGTCCGTCTTCGGAACGGACTACGATACGCCCGATGGCACTGGCGTGCGCGACTACATCCACGTCAACGATCTCGTCGATGCGCATCTGCGTGCCCTCTGCTACCTGCGCAAGGGCGGCGGTCCTCTGGTTGCCAATTGCGGCTATGGGCGTGGCTATTCCGTGCTCGACATCATCGATGCGGTTCAGCGCGCGACGAACCGGACCTTCGAAGTCGACTATACCGATCGCCGCCCGGGCGACGCAGGTCTCGTGGTCGCGGATTCCACCTTGGCACGCACGGTCCTGGACTGGCAGCCGAGATATGACGATCTCGACGTGATCGTCGAGACGGCGCTGGCATGGGAGCGGCATCTCGAAGCGATGGCGGCCCCGGATATCAAGGATCTTCGCAAGCTCGCCATCGGGTTCTGATACACAGTTCGTTGCGCCAGAAGAGCACCGCCCCGCTTCGTCGGGGCGGTGTTTTCTGTCTGTCGGTTGCCTGCGGCTGTCATTTCTTGATTTGAATCAAGATCAATGCTGCGCCGCAGTCCTATCACTGCACACGGAAGCGCCGGCCGCTGATTGGGCAAGGCGTATTGTGTTGCGGAGAGACGAGATGGCGATGCGACAGGGCGGATTGTTGGCTGCAGTGGTGATTGTCGCAGTGGCAGGTGGTGCCTACTACGGCTGGAAGACCTATGCCGGCGACGGACTGCCAGACAATATCGCCAGCGGCAATGGCCGCATCGAAGCGGTGGAAATCGACATTGCGGCCAAGGGCGGCGGCCGGGTGAAGGAGATCCTGGTCGGAGAAGGCGATTTCGTCACCGCCGGCCAGACCCTTGCGCAGATGGACACCGACCAGTTACAGGCCGGTCTTCGCCAGGCCGAGGCCGAACGGCGCCGGGCAGAGATCGGCGTCGAAACGGCCAGGAGCCTCGTTGCTCAGCGCGAAGCCGAACGGGCGGCCGCGGTGGCGACCGTCGACCAGCGCGAGGCCCAACTCGACGCGGCGTCCATCAAGCTTGCGCGGGCGGAGCGGCTGATCCAGAGCAACACGACCAGCCAGCAGGCGGTGGACGACGATCGGGCGAACGTGGCCAGTGCCAAGGCCGCGCTCGCCGCTGCCAAGGCCCAGGTGGCGGCCTCAGACGCTGCGATCAGCGCGGCAAAGGCACAGATTGTCAATGCCGAGGCGGCAGTTGATGTGGCGGCGGCGGTCATCGAGAAGGTCGGTGCAGACATTGCCGACAGCGTCCTGCGTGCGCCGCGCGACGGCCGCGTTCAGTACCGTGTTGCCCAGCCGGGTGAAGTTCTGGCCGCCGGTGGCCGCGTGTTGAACATGGTGGATCTCGCCGACGTCTATATGTCCTTCTTCCTTCCCACTGCCGAAGTCGGACGGATCGCGCTGGAGAGCGAGGCACGGATCGTTCTCGATGCGGTGCCGAACTACACGATCCCCGCCCGCGTCAGTTTCGTCGCCGATGTTGCGCAATTCACCCCGAAGACGGTGGAGACGGATGAGGAGCGTCAGAAGCTGATGTTCCGCGTCAAGGCGACGATCCCGAAGGAACTGCTGAAGAAATACATCCACCAGGTGAAGACCGGGCTGCCCGGGGTGGCCTATGTCAATCTCGACCCGAAGGCGCCCTGGCCGGAAGCCCTCACCAGCACGCTGGTGAAGTGACATGGAAGCCTTATCGCGCAGTGACGCGGGGCAAAGCCCCGTGGTGCGCCTCGGTGGCGTGAGCCTCGCTTATGGCAAGACGCCGGCTCTGAGATCAGTCACCCTCGACCTGCCCGCTGGCGTGATGGTCGGCCTGATTGGTCCGGACGGCGTCGGAAAATCAAGCCTGCTCTCGCTGGTGGCGGGGGCTCGCGTTATCCAGTCGGGCCGTGTAGAGGTCCTTGGCGGCGATATGGCCAACGCGAAACATCGCCGCGACAGCTGCCCGCGCATCGCCTACATGCCACAGGGTCTGGGCAAGAACCTCTATCCCACGCTTTCCGTTTTCGAGAATGTCGAATTCTTCGGACGCATTTTCGGCCAGGACCGGCATGAGCGGGAGCGACGAATTCGCGGTCTGCTGAAGGCGACGGGGCTGGCGCCCTTTTCCGACCGCCCGGCCGGCAAGCTGTCCGGTGGCATGAAACAGAAGCTTGGCCTGTGCTGCGCCCTCATTCACGATCCCGATCTGCTGATTCTTGACGAGCCGACCACCGGTGTCGACCCCTTGTCGCGCCGGCAATTCTGGCAGTTGATCGACGATATCCGTGCCGGCCGTCCCGGCATGAGCGTGATCGTCGCCACCGCCTACATGGAGGAGGCGGCGCGTTTCGACTGGCTGGTCGCGATGGATGACGGCCGGGTTCTGGCGACAGGCGCGCCGGCCGACCTGCTCGCCCGAACGCAGACGACCAATCTCGACGCGGCCTTCATCGCACTTCTCCCGGAAGAAAAACGAGGCCGGCACGAGGTCCTGTCGATCCCACCGAGGTCCAGCACCGGGGCGGTTGAGACAGCAATCCGGGCCGAGCACCTGACCATGCGCTTCGGCGATTTCACGGCGGTCGACAATGTCAGTTTCGAGATCCCGCGTGGTGAGATCTTCGGCTTTCTCGGCTCGAACGGCTGCGGCAAAACCACGACGATGAAGATGCTGACGGGCCTGCTCGCGGCAAGCGAGGGCAAAGCGGAGGTCTTCGGTCACCCTGTTGACCCGAAGGACATCAGCATCCGCCGCCGTGTCGGTTACATGAGCCAGGCGTTTTCGCTCTACGGCGAGCTCACCGTTCGCCAGAACCTCGATCTGCATGGTCGGCTGTTCGGCATGGCGGAAGCCGAGATTGCACCGCGGATCGCGGAACTGACAGACCGTTTCGGGCTGACCCCTGTGATCGACGAATTGCCCGACAGCCTTCCGCTCGGTGTTCGCCAACGCCTGTCGCTGGCGGTCGCGCTGATCCATCGGCCCGACATCCTGATCCTCGACGAGCCGACCTCGGGCGTTGATCCTGTCGCCCGTGACGATTTCTGGCAGATCCTGGCCGACCTGTCCCGGCGTGACAATGTCACCATCTTTGTCTCGACCCATTTCATGAACGAGGCGGAGCTCTGCGATCGGATATCCCTGATGCATGCCGGCCGGGTGCTGGTGACGGACACGCCGAAGGCCATCATCGCGAGCCGGACGGCAGGAAGTCTTGAAGAAGCCTTCATCGGCTACCTTGAACAGGCGATCGGCGAAACGGTGGCCCCCACCGCCGGCTTTGACGAAGAGATCGCCGAAACGGCACAAGCGCCAGCACCATCTCTGTCGCCGGCTTCCCCCAAGAGGAGGCCGCTCATCGACCGTCGTCGTCTCCTCGCCTTCAGCCGCCGCGAGGCGCTGGAGCTGCGCCGCGATCCCATCCGAGCGACACTTGCCATGGTCGGCAGCCTGATCCTGATGTTCGTCGTCGGCTATGGCATCAATCTGGATGTCGAAAACCTCACCTTCGCCACGCTTGACCGCGACGACACGGTGCTCAGTCGCGAATACATCGCCGAGATCTCAGGTTCGCGTTACTTCATCGAACGACCGCCGATCTCCGACTATGCCGAGCTCGACCGGCGCATGCGTTCCGGTGAAATCAGCCTCGCCATCGAAATCCCCCCCGGTTTCGGGCGCAATCTTGAAAGGGGCGGGCCTGCCGTCGAAATCGGCGCGTGGATCGACGGAGCCATGCCGATGCGGGCCGAGACGATATCGGGCTACGTCCAGGGCATGCATGCCGGCTGGCTTACCCGAAAAGCCCGGGAGCTTTACGGTGATGCAGCCGCCGGACGCTTTGGACTGGAGCTGCGTTACCGCTACAATCCGGGGGTCGAAAGCCTTGTGGCCATGGTGCCCGCCGTTATTCCCCTGCTCCTCATGCTGATCCCGGCCATGTTGTCGGTCCTCAGCGTCGTCCGGGAAAAGGAACTCGGCTCGATCACCAATTTCTACGTGACACCGGTGACCCGGCTCGAATTCCTGCTCGGCAAGCAGATCCCCTATCTGGCGATCGCCTTCGCGAATTTTCTGATGCTGACGGCCTTTGCCGTCTTTGCCTTCCGGGTGCCGTTGACGGGCAATTTCTGGGCCCTTGCTCTCGGCGCGTTTCTCTATGTTTTCGCGTCCACGGCGCTGGGGCTGCTCTTGTCCAGCTTCATGAAAAGCCAGATCGCGGCCATCTTCGGCACCACCCTGATCACGATCATTCCGGCCGTGCAGTTTTCAGGCATGTTGTCGCCGGTCTCGGCGCTGCAGGGGGCGGGCGCGTTGATCGGGCAGATCTATCCCGCAAGTCATTTCGTCACGATCTCCCGCGGCGTCTTTTCCAAGGCGCTGGGCTTCGCCGATCTGGGGGCGCCGCTGGTGGCGCTTGCAATCGTCGGGCCGGTGTTGCTGATCGCAGGGACCTTTCTCCTCAAGAAGCAGGCGGAGTGAACGATGCGACTGACCACCATCCTTCAACTCGGCATCAAAGAGTTGCGCGGTCTCGCCCGAGATCCTGCGCTGATGCTCCTCATCGTCTATGCCTTCACGGTGAACATCTATACGGCGGCGACTGCCGAGCCGGAAACGCTCAACAAGGCGGCAATCGCCATTGTCGACGAGGATCGGTCCCCGGTCTCGGAGCGCATCATCGCGGCTTTCTATCCGCCTTATTTCCTCCCGCCCAAGCTGATTACACCGGCCGAAATTGACGACCGGATGAATTCGGGTCTCGATACTTTCGTGTTGGATATCCCGCCGAACTTCCAGCGTGACCTGTTGGCAGGCAAGGCATCACAGATCCAGCTGAACATCGACGCGACACGCATGACCCAGGCCTTTACCGGCGGCGGCTACATCCAGCAGATCGTCACCAAGGAACTGAACAGCTTCCTGGATCGTGGCCGTGGCACAACCACCGTGCCGGCCAATCTCGTGCTGCGGTCACGCTTCAACCCAGAACTCGACAAAAGCTGGTTCGGGTCGGTCAACGAGGTCATCTCGGCGGTCACCATGCTGTCGATCATCCTGACCGGCGCCGCCCTCATCCGCGAGCGTGAACACGGCACCATCGAGCATCTGCTGGTCATGCCGGTCAGCCCGTCGGAGATCATGCTGAGCAAGATCTGGTCGATGGGTCTCGTCGTTCTGCTGGCCACGATATTCTCGTTGCTCGTGGTGGTCGAGGGAGCCTTGCAGGTGCCGCTGCATGGATCGATCCTCTTGTTCATCCTGGGGGCGGCCTTGCAGCTCGTCGCCGCGACCTGCATGGGCATCTTCCTTGCAACGGTTGCAGGCTCCATGCCGCAGTTCGGCCTCCTGCTGATGCTCGTGCTCCTGCCTCTGCAGATCCTCTCGGGCGGCATGACGCCAAGGGAAAGCATGCCGGAAGTGATCCAGTGGATCATGACGCTCGCGCCCAACACCCATTTCATGATCCTGGCCCAGGCGGTGCTGTTCCGGGACGCCGGGATCACGGTGGTCTGGCCGCAGCTTTTGGCGCTGGTCGCCATTTCCAGCGTGTTTTTCGCCCTTTCGCTGAAGCGGTTTCGCACCTTCTTGCGTTGAGGCTCTAACGGCCAGCTCTCAACGCAAAAAAGCCGGAGACGCGGCGGCATCTCCGGCTTTCGAGGAAACCGGCACCCGCAAGGGGGCGCCGGTCCATGAGGTCGCGTCAGGCCTGAAGGTCGAAACGATCCGCGTTCATCACCTTCGTCCAGGCGGCAACGAAGTCCTTCACGAACTTTTCGCTGTTGTCGTCCTGGGCATAGACTTCGGCATAGGCGCGCAGGATCGAGTTCGAGCCGAACACCAGGTCGACGCGGGTCGCGGTGTACTTCACGGCGCCGGTCTTGCGGTCGCAGATGTCGTAGGAGTTCTTGCCCGTCGGCTTCCAGGTAAAGCCCATGTCGGTCAGGTTGACGAAGAAGTCGGTCGTCAGCTGGCCTTCGCGGTCGGTGAACACGCCATGCTTGGAGCCGCCGAAATTGGCGCCGAGCACACGCAGGCCACCGAGCAGCACGGTCATTTCCACACCCGTCAGACCCATCAGCTGGGCGCGGTCGAGAAGCATCTCTTCCGGGCTGACGACATAGTCCTTCTTGGCGAAGTTGCGGAAACCGTCTGCGAGCGGCTCGAGCGCTGCAAAGCTTGCTGCATCGGTCTGCTCGGCAGTGGCATCCCCACGACCGGCGGCGAAGGGAATGTCGACGGTGTAGCCGGCAGCCTTGGCAGCCTGTTCGATGCCGACATTGCCGGCAAGCACGATGACGTCTGCGACGCTGGCGCCGAATTCCGCGGCGATCAGTTCAAGAACCGACAGCACCTTGCCGAGACGGGCCGGCTCATTGCCTTCCCAATCGCGCTGCGGGGCGAGACGGATGCGGGCGCCATTGGCACCGCCGCGCATGTCGGACTGGCGATAGGTGCGGGCGCTGTCCCAGGCGGTTGCAACCAATTCGGAGACCGACAGGCCTGAAGCGGCGATCTTCGCCTTGACGGCGCCGACGTCGAAATTCTCAGGGCCGGCCGGAATCGGATCCTGCCAGATCAGGTCTTCTGTCGGGGCTTCCGGGCCGATGTAGCGAACCTTCGGGCCAAGGTCGCGATGGGTCAGCTTGAACCAGGCGCGGGCAAACGTGTCCTTGAAGTATTCAGGGTCGGCCATGAACTTTTCGCAGATGGCGCGATAGGCCGGATCGACCTTCATCGCCATGTCGGCATCGGTCATCATGGGCATGCGACGGACAGACGGATCGGTCGCGTCAACCGGCATATGCTCTTCCTTGATGCCAACCGGCTGGTACTGCTGGGCGCCAGCAGGGCTGTGCGTCAGTTCCCAGTCATAGCCGAACAGCAGCTCGAAATAGCCCATGTCGAATACGGTCGGGTTCGTCGTCCAGGCGCCTTCGATGCCGGAGGTGACAGCGAGGCTTGCCTTGCCGTTCTGGTTCGGGTTGAGCCAACCGAGGCCCTGGTTTTCAACTTCGCCGGCTTCCGGCTCGACGCCGAGGGCCTGGGCATTGCCGTTGCCATGCGCCTTCCCGACGGTGTGGCCGCCAGCGGCGAGTGCTGCAGTTTCTTCGTCGTTCATCGCCATGCGGGCGAAGGTTTCGCGAACCTGCGCGGCGGTGGCCATCGGGTCCGGCTTGCCGTTCACGCCTTCCGGATTGACGTAGATGAGGCCCATCTGCACGGCGGCAAGCGGGTTTTCCATCGTGTCAGGCTTGGTGACGTCGTCGTAACGGTTGTCGGACGGGGCGAGCCACTGCTTTTCAGCGCCCCAATAGACGTCCTTTTCCGGACCCCAGATGTCGGGGCGGCCAAAGGCGAAGCCGAAGGTTTTCAGACCCATGTCTTCATAGGCGACGGTGCCGGCGAAGAGGATGAGGTCGGCCCAGGAGATCTTGTTGCCGTACTTCTTCTTCAGCGGCCACAACAGGCGGCGGGCCTTGTCGAGGCTGGCATTGTCGGGCCAGGAATTGAGCGGAGCAAAGCGGATATTGCCGGTGCCACCGCCGCCACGGCCATCGGCCAGACGGTACGAGCCGGCGGAGTGCCAGGCGAGACGGATCATCAATCCGCCGTAGTGACCCCAGTCGGCCGGCCACCATTCCTGGCTGTCACGGAAGAGAGCCTTCATGTCCGCCTTCAGGGCGGAAACGTCGAGCGACTTCACGGCTTCGCGATAGTCGAAGTCCGTGCCCAGCGGGTTCGTCTTCGTATCGTGCTGGTGCAGGATGTCGAGGTTCAGTGCGTTCGGCCACCAGGCCATGACGGTGGAGCCGGTTTCGGTGTTCGAACCGTGCATGACCGGACATTTGCCGGCGCCATTGTTGCTCATTGTATCCATAATTGCCTCCTAGAAGAACCCGCGTGTGGCTGGCTGCAGCCGCCTTCATCCGTTGAAACACGGCAGCGTCACAGCCTGATGAAGTGCCGGCAAGAGGCGGGGGGCCAGTGCCGGCAGCCGGTCATTTGGCCCGCGCATTGCGATAGGATCGCGGTCCGGCCGGCAGCTTCTGGAATTGTTCTAGCAAAGCGATTCGATTAATGTAAGTTAGAAAAACTGATAAGTTCCATAGGTTTTGGTTATGATAAATTTCACGCTCCGCCAGTTGCGCTATTTCGATGCGCTGGCCCGCCACGGCCATTTTGGCCGTGCGGCCGAGGCGTGTTCGATTTCCCAGCCAGCACTTTCGGTGCAGATCAAGGACCTTGAGGAAGCGCTCGGCGCCGAACTTTTCGAGCGTTCCGCGAGGCAACTCCGCCTATCGGCCTTCGGTGAAGAATTCCTGCTGCGGGTGCGCGACATCCTGCGCTCGGTCGATGAACTGGGCGATCTCGCCCGCGCCCATCGCCGCCAGCTGGTGGGGAGACTGCGGATCGGCGTGATCCCGACGGTTGCGCCCTATCTTCTGCCGGCCATGATCTCCAGCCTGACCCGCGCCAATGCCGATCTCGACATCCATGTGCGGGAAACCGTGACGCCCAAGCTCATCCAGGAACTGGCCGACGGACGGCTCGATACGGCAATTGTAGCACTGCCGATATCCGAGCCATCAATGCAGGAGATCCCGCTGTTCGATGAGAGCTTCGTGCTGGTCAGGCCGCTGGAGGATGAGGCCAAGCCGGTGCCGAACAAGGATATGCTGCGCGAAATGCGCCTTCTGCTTCTTGAGGAAGGACATTGCTTCCGCGAGCAGGCGCTGTCCTTCTGCGACATGGGCTCGGTGCGGCCGCGTGAAATCCTTGATGGCAGCTCTCTGACAACGCTGGTGCAAATGGTGGGTGCCGGCATCGGCGTGACGCTCATCCCCGAAATCGCCATGTCGGTCGAGACGCGCTCGGCCGCCGTCTCGGTTGCCCGCTTCCAGGAGCCGCAGCCATCGCGCACCATCGGCATGATCTGGCGCAGGACGAGCCCGATCGCCCGGCAGCTGACAGAGGTGGCGGACGTCGTGCGCCAGGCAGCGGGCGAGCTGCGGGCAGCGGTGGCTTAAGGCTCCAGTCCGGCACAGCGGGCCGTGTTGCGGATATGGGTTTCCATCTCCAGCTTCGCCCTTTGGCCGTCATTGGCGCGGAGCGCCGCAATGATCTTGCGGTGTTCGCCGATCGATTCGCGCATGCGTTCCGGATCGGTGATCGGGATCGGCTGGCGCTGCGTTTCCGTCACCTGATCACGCACGGTCTGGTAGAGCGCCTTCAGCATGGCGTTCGAGCAGGCGGAGACAATGGTGCCGTGAAAGTCGAGGTCGGCTTCGACATTGGCAAGCAGGTCCTGGTTTGCCCAGCACTCTTCCATGGTGCGGGTTGCCTGCTCCATCCGCTCAAGCTGCAATTGCGTCAGACGACCGGCTGCAAGCCTTGCGATCTCGCCTTCCAGCAGAATTCGGGTCTGGAATACATCGAAGACGGAATAGCTGTCGGAATAACGCCACGGGGCCATATGGCCCGGTGCCCCGCTCGCGCTCTGGGCGGGCTTGACGACGAAGGTGCCACGCCCGGCTTCGGTCTTCAACAGGCCCAAGGTTTCCAGCGTCAGCAGGGCTTCGCGCAAGGAGGCACGGCTGATGCCGAACTTCTGCGAGAATTCCCGCTGCGACGGGATTTTCTCACCGGCCTTCAACTGGCCGGAGTGAATCATGGTCTGGATCTCGCGTGCCACCGATTGTGGAACAAGCGTCTTGTTGAACATGCGATTCCTTTTCCCGACCGGTGCCATCTGGCATCGGCATTGTATTTTTTCACAAGCCACCTTGCCAAGCGGAAACGAGCATGCTTGTTTGGCCTGACTGGTCTGACCAGTTAGACCAAATGTAGATTGAGTCATGTTCAAAAAACAAGGGGAACTCTCATGACACGCGCATCGAGCATCAAGACAACACTTCTCGCGGGCCTGTTTGGCGTCTTTGCCACGGCGGCCGCGAACGCTGCCGATTTGACCGTCGGCGCCAATATCGGCAACGTGCCCTGGGAATTCGAAGATGCCAGCGGCAAGGTCACCGGCTTCGAGGTCGATCTCGTCAACGAGATTGCCAAGCGCCTCGGCAAGACAGTCGAATTCGTCAACACGCCGTTCAACGGCCTCTTCCCGGCCGTCCAGTCCGGCCGCATCAACATGGCGATCTCCTCGATCACCATCACCGAGAAACGCCTGGAATCGGTCACCTTCGCCCAGCCCTATTATGACAGCGACCAGTCGCTGACCGTCACGGCTGCCTCAGGCATTACCGGCCTCAAGGACATGGGTGGCAAGGTCGTTGGCGTCGATACCGGCTCCACCGGCGACATGTGGGCTGAGGCGCACAAGGACGAATACAAGCTCGGCGAGATCCGCCGCTTCGAGGGCCTGCAGCCTGCCATGCTCGACCTCGTCGCCGGCCGCGTCGACGGCTACATCTCCGACATCCCGGCGCTTCTCTACTACGTCAAGGACAAGCCGGAACTGAAGGTGGTCGAGCGCATCCCGACCGGCGAGAAATATTCGATCATGTTCAACAAGAACGACCCGCTCGCAACCGAAGTGAATGCCGTCATCACCACGCTGAAGGGTGAGGGTTTCATCGCCAAGCTGCATGAGACCTGGTTCGGCGCCAAGGCCGAAGACACGACCTCGACGGTCGCCGTTCTCGATATGCCCAAGGGTAAGTAACGCTCGAAACGCGTCCGGCGGAACAGTCATGTTCCGCCGGTCTGCCACGGGAGCCAAAGCGGCATGACACTTCTCAATACCTTCTTCAATCTGCAGGTCATGATCGACAGCCTGCCGCAACTCTTGTGGGGGCTGGTCGTCACGCTGGAGATCGGCGTCACCAGCATTCTGGTCGGTCTCGTCGGCGGCCTCTTCCTCGCCGTCAGCAGGCTCTATGCGCCGGGCTTCATCAAGCTCGTGATCCGCATTTACATCGACATCTTCCGCTCGATCCCGCTGCTCGTGCTGCTGATCGTCGTCTACTACGCATTGCCTTTTGTCGGCATCCGCCTCTCGCCATTTCTCTCGGCCGTGACAGCACTTTCGCTGGTCTCGGCCGCCTATACCGCCGAAATCTTCCGCGCCGGCATCGAGGCAATCCCGCATGGCCAGTTCGAGGCGTCTGCAGCGCTCGGGCTGTCCAACAAGGACACGATGGTCGACGTGATCCTGCCCCAGGCGATCCGGATCGTCATTCCGCCACTCACCAACAACTGCATCAATGTCATGAAGGATACGGCGCTCGCCTCAGTCGTTGCGATGCCGGATCTGCTCAAGCAGGCGACCCAGGCCCAGGCGCTCGCCGCCAACCCGACGCCGCTGATCGGCGCAGCGTTGATCTACATCGCGTTGCTCTGGCCCATGGTCGCCGTCGTCGCCCGCCTTGAGAAACATTTCAGCCGGGGGAAACGCTGATGGATAAGGCCCCGCTCATTTCTATAAGAGGCCTGAAAAAGGCCTATGGCACTTTTACCGTGCTGCACGGCATCGACCTCGACATCGCCGAAGGTGAGGTGGTCTGCGTCATCGGCCCCTCGGGCTCCGGAAAATCCACGCTGATCCGCTGCATCAATCACCTTGAAGCCTTTGATCCGGAGAGCCGGATCACGGTCGACGGCATCCGCGTCGAGCCCGGTCCGGCACTCGCCAAGGTCAGGGCCGAAGTCGGCATGGTCTTCCAGTCCTTCAATCTCTTCCCGCACATGACGGTCTTGAAGAACGTCATGCTGGCGCCGATGCGGGTACGCGGAACGTCCCCGGCCGAAGCCGAACGCAAGGCCCGCGAATTGCTTGCCCGCGTCGGTATCGGTGAACAGGCGGAAAAATTCCCGGGCCAGCTCTCCGGCGGCCAGCAGCAGCGCGTCGCCATTGCCCGCGCGCTTGCCATGGAACCACGTGTGCTGCTCTTCGACGAGCCCACCTCCTCGCTCGATCCGGAAATGGTCGGCGAGGTGCTGGATGTCATGCGCAAGCTCGCCGGCACGGGCGTCACCATGATCGTCGTGACCCACGAGATGGGCTTTGCCCGCCAGGTCGCCGACCGGGTGATCTTCATGGATGGCGGCCGGCTGATGGAGGCCGGCACACCGGCTGAAATTTTCGATGCCCCGAGGCAAGAACGGACGCGCGGCTTCCTGCGCGCCGTCCTCGAACACTGAACAAGAAGAAAATCCGGAGGACGCCAAGAATGGCCACCGCTTCAACGCTCGACCTCGACTATGTCCGCAGCCAGTTTCCCAGCCTCGACCGCGGCTGGACCTTCTTCGACAATGCCGGCGGATCGCAGATCCTGAAAGGCGCCGTCGAGCGCATCAACACCTTCCTCTACGAGAAGAACGTCCAGATCGGCGGATCCTACGAAGTGTCGCAGGCTGCGGCCGCAGCACTCTACGAGGCGCGTACCGCCGCAATGCATCTCGTCAACGCCAGCCGTCCGGAAGAGATCGTTTTCGGCAATTCGACGACCGCGCTCATCCAGAACCTCGCCCGCGCCATGCACAGCCAGCTTTCTGTCGGCGACGAGATCGTCATCACGGTGGCGGATCATGAATCCAATATCGGCCCCTGGGACCGGCTTCAGGAACGCGGCGTGGTTCTGAAGATCTGGCCGCTCAACAAGGAAACCCTGACGCTCGACCTCGCCGATCTCGCGCCGCTGATGAGCGAGCGGACGAAGCTCGTCTGCGTCACCCATTGCTCGAACATCCTGGGCTCGATCAATCCGATCCGCGAAATCGCCGATTTCGTCCATGCCCGTGGCGCCAAGATCTGCGTCGATGCGGTCGCCTATGCGCCGCATCGCGCCGTCGATGTGCAGGCCTTCGACGTCGATTACTACGTCTTCAGCCTCTACAAGACCTACGGCCCGCACTACGCGCTGATGTACGGCAAATATGACCTGCTGCTCGAACTCGACACGCTCTACCACTACTTCTACGGCAAGGATAAAGTCCCAGGCAAACTCGAGCCGGGCAATCCGAACTACGAACTGGCCTATTCGACCTGCGGCATCGTCGATTACCTGACGACGCTGGGCGAGCAGGCCGGCGAAACCGGCAGCACGCGTGCGAAGATTGAGGCCGCCTATGGCGCAATCACCGCGCAGGAAAATGCCCTGACCGAGCGGCTTCTCACCTATCTCCGCTCGCGCAACGACTGCCGCATCATCGGACAGGCCGTCAACCGGGACAGCCAGCGTGTGCCGACGATCGCCTTCCGTTTCGACGGCCGCGAAGCATCCGATCTCTGCAAGGCGATGGATGCGGAGAAGATCGCCATGCGTTTCGGCGATTTTCACTCGCGCCGGCTTGCCGAATATCTCGGCCTAACCGACCATGGCGGCATGCTGCGCGTCTCGATGGTGCATTACAACACGATTGAGGAGGTGGACCGCTTCACATCAGCCCTCGACCGAATTCTCTCCGGCGAAGCCGGCCTCGCCAAGGCGAGCTGAACCGTCAGCAAGAAGGATGGGACGCATGCGCTTCGATACGGTGATCCGCAACGGGACGGTGGTGACGGCAAGTGATACCTTTGTCAGCGACATCGGCATCAAGGACGGCCGGATCGCAGCACTGGCGCTCGGCCTGACCGAGGCCGACGAGATCATTGATGCGACAGGCCTGTTCGTTCTGCCTGGCGGCATCGACAGCCATGTGCATCTCGATCAGCCTTCCGGCGACGGCATCGTCATGGCTGATGATTTTGCAAGCGGCACGCGCTCCGCCGCGATCGGCGGCAACAGCACGGTGCTGGCCTTCTGCATGCAGGAAAAGGGCCAGTCGCTGCGCGAAGCCTTGAAGGTCTATCACGAGAAGGCCGAGGGCAAATGCCATGTCGATGTCTCCTTCCACCTCGTCATCACCGACCCGACGGCCGAGGTGCTCGGTCAGGAACTGCCTGCCCTCGTCGAAGATGGCTATACCTCGCTGAAGGTCTTCATGACCTATGAGGGCCTGCGCCTGCGCGACGACGAGATCCTCGCCACGCTCGACACGGCAAGGCGCACCGGCGCGCTGGTCATGGTCCATTGCGAAAACGAGGATGCGATCCGCTATCTGATCGGCCGGCACGAGGAAGAGGGCAAGTTCGCGCCGAAGTACCACGCCACGACAAGGCCCATTGCCGCCGAGCGAGAGGCGACCCATCGCGCGCTGTCGCTCGCCGAAATCGTGGATGTGCCCATCGTCATCGTGCATGTCTCGAACCGCGAGGCGATGGAAGAAATCCGCCGCGCCCGCCAGCGCGGCCAGAAGATCGCGGGCGAAACCTGCCCGCAATATCTGATGCTGACGGCCGACGACCTCGATCTCGAAGGACTGGATGGCGCCAAATTCGTCTGCTCGCCACCGCCGCGCGACAAGGCAAGCCAGGACGCCTGCTGGGAAGGCATCGAGCAGGGCGTTTTCGACCTTTTCTCCTCCGACCACTGCCCCTTCCGCTTCGACGATCCCGAGGGGAAGCTCAACGAAAAGGGCAAGCGCCATTTCCGCTGGATCCCGAACGGCATTCCGGGTGTCGCCACGCGCCTGCCCATCCTGTTTTCCGAAGGGGTGATGAAGGGCCGGATCGACATCAACCGCTTCGTCGCCATGACATCGACCAACCATGCCAAGCTCTATGGCATGTATCCGCAAAAGGGCACGATCGCGATCGGCTCCGATGCCGACATTGCACTCTGGGACCCCGAGAGACGCGTCACGCTGACCAACGAACTCCTGCAGCATGGCGCCGATTATACACCCTATGAGGGGTTGGAGCTTCGCGGCTGGCCGGTGCGCCTGCTGGTGCGGGGTCAGACGATTACCGAAGGCCATAAACTCCGCTCATCAGAGCCTTCAGGCCGTTACCAGACCCGGCAGCGAAGCAAACTCGTCGCTGCCCATCCGCGCAGCTGAGATTGGGAGCAACCTGTGGGTTGCCGCGAGATCGCGTCAAGGGTGAGATCTGGCCTATGGATTGCGCCGCGCAAATAGGCTCTGTTTGCGGGGCCCACTTCCAGAAAGGCCCGTCACATGAGCGATATCACCCAATGCGTCCTGACACCTTCCGTTTCCAGAGAAGGGTTCGATCCGCTGGGTGTCGCTGTCCATCGCGCCTCGACCATCGTCTTCAAGGATGCGGCATCCTATGCGGCGCGCGGTGCGCGCGGCCATGAGGGCTATTCCTATGGGCTCTACGGGACGCCGACGACCCGCACGCTCGAAACGAAGCTGACCGCCCTCGAAAATGGCGCCTGGACCTTCCTCGCCCCGTCTGGTCAGGGCGCCAATATCCTCGCAATCCTGCCCTTCCTCTCTGCCGGAGACCATATCCTGATGGTCGACAGCGTCTATCCGCCGATGCGGGACTTTGCCGAGACGGATCTGCGTCGGCTCGGCGTGGACGTGGATTTCTTCGATCCGCTCGATCCGCAGGACGTGGCCGCCAAGATGAGGTCGACCACCCGCATGGTCTGGTGCGAGAGCCCAGGGTCGACGACGATGGAGGTGATCGATCTGCCGCAGATCGCAGAGATTGCCCACGCCCATGGCGCCCTGGTCGGGCTCGACAACACCTGGGCGACCCCGCTCAATTACAAGCCGCTTTGCCACGGCGCCGATCTCGTCACGGAAGCGCTGACCAAATTCGTCTCCGGCCATTCCGACGTGCTGATGGGCTCGCTCACGGTGGCCAATGAGCGGTTGATTGCGCCGATCCGTTCGCAGATGGGCCGTTTCGGCATCGGCGTATCGCCGGATGATGCATCCTTGGTTCTGCGCGGCTTCGAAACGCTCAGCCTGCGTCTTCGCCATTCAGAGCGGGTGGCTCTGGAGTTTGCCCATCGGCTGGCCGATCATCCGCTGGTCGAACGCGTGTTGCATCCGGCGCTCAAGACCTCGCCGGGGCATGCGCTCTGGCAGCGGGATTTCCTCGGATCGAGTGGCGTCTTCAGCATCGTCTTCAACCAGGCGGCATCAACTGGTGTTGCCACAGCGCTCGATGCCTTCAGGCTCTTTGCCATCGGAGCATCCTGGGGCGGCACCCGGAGCCTCGCAGCCCCCATGCCGGTCGCAAGGCATCGCAGCGTCACGCCCTGGACGGGGCCGGATGTCGTCCTGAGGCTCAGCATCGGTCTGGAAGACGAGGCCGAACTCTGGGCCGATCTTGAGCGGTTCCTGCAGGCGTTGGACCAGCAGCAGGGATAAGGGCGGTCAGCCTCCCGGCTTGAATTGTGCTGTCACCACATGCCGGTTGCCGGGATAGGTCAGCCGCACATTGGTGACCGGCCCTCCCTGTCCCCAGGTCTGTCGCTCGATCACCAGACAGGCCTCGTGCGCCGAGAGCTTCAGAAGCTTCACCGCGTCCTTGTCGGCGGAGATCGCCTGGATGGTGTGCTGTGCGCTTGTCCAGGGGACTTCCGCCAGCAGCCAGGGTCCGGGCGCGATCTCGACGAATTCGAAATCTGCCGCCTGCGGCACCATGGCAAGGTTGATCAGCCGCTTTTCCAGACAGAACGGCTCGTGACCGGCCGTATGCAGGCAGGTGATGTCAAGCACGTCGGTCCCCTTGGAAAGCCCCAGCCGCCGCATGTCCTCGGCATCCGAACGCCTGACGGTTCGGGCGATGAGGGCATAGCCATAGGCGAGTTTCAGCGACTGCACCTCGTCCTTGATGTCATGGATCTCGAGCACGGCGGACTGCGCCTTTGGCTGGGCGACGAAGCTGCCTGATTTCTTCCTTCGCTCGATCAGCCCGCTGCGCACCAGCTGCGCCATGACCTTGTTGACCGTCATGCGCGAGCAGCCATATTGAGCCGCGAGATCAACCTCGAACGGCAGCCGGTGCCCAGGCGGCCATTCGCCGGATACGATCTGTCCTTCGATGTCGGCAAGGATCCTGCTGTGCAGGGTGGTATCACCAGAAATCGCCGTGTCCTTCCGCAGTCATGACGTCACATCCTCAAGCTACCGGATAGCGCATGACAGAGGGAATGCAAGGCCGGGTCAGGCGCTCATCAATGCCTGCATGGTCTTCACGAACCGGCTCTCGATCTCGGCCCGCCGGATATGTCGTCCCCCTGCCACCTGCTTGCGGCCGTGCACCCAGACGCTGTCAGTGGCAAGACTACCGGCAAAAATCCAGTGGTCCAGCAATTGGTCTCCGGAGAGATAGGGCAGGGCGGTCGCGTTGAGCGAGACCAGATCAGCCGGATTGCCAAGGCTGAGACCGGCTTGGGTGCCGAGCGCCGCAGCCCCTCCGGCAAGGGCCTGATCGAACAGCCGGCGCGCCGTTGACCCGTTCGGCTCCGCGATCACATTGCGTGCACGACGGGCGAGGCGCTGCGAATATTCCAGCTGCCGCAACTCGCCGGGCAGCGATATCAGCACATTCGAATCCGACCCGATGCCATAGCGACCGCCTTGGCTCAGAAACAGCGGCGCCTCGAAGGTTCCGTCGCCGAGATTGGCCTCGGTGATCGGGCAAAGCCCGGCAATCGCGCCACGCTTCGCCATCTGCCGCGTCTCGTCCTCGGTCATATGGGTCGCGTGGATCAGGCACCAGCGATGATCGACGGGCGCATTCGAAAGAAGCCATTCCACCGGCCGCGCACCCGACCAGGCTACGCAATCCTCGACCTCCTTGACCTGTTCCGCCACATGGATATGAACCGGGCCGCCGTCTGCCAAGGGTACCACCGCTTCGAGTTCCCCCGGTGTCACGGCGCGCAGACTGTGCGGCGCCACACCGAGCACGGCACCTTCCAGATCGGCAACGACCCTGCGGCAGCCATCCATCAGACGCGCAAAACTCTCGACCGAATTGATGAAGCGACGCTGGCCTTCCACCGGTGCGGCACCGCCGAAGCCGGAATGGGCATAGAAAACCGGCAGAAGGGTCAGGCCGATACCGGCCTCGGCGCTTGCCGCCCCGATCCGCTCGGCCAGTTCCGCGATATTGGCATAAGGCTGGCCGTCCTGATCGTGGTGGAGATAATGGAACTCGCCGACCCGCGAGAAACCCGCCTCCAGCATCTCCATGTAGAGCTGCGCCGCGACAGCCTGCATCTGGTCGGGCGTCATCGACAGGGCGAACTTGTACATGATCGTGCGCCAGCTCCAGAAGCTGTCGCTATCAGGCCCGCGCACCTCCGCCAGCCCCGCCATGGCGCGCTGAAAGGCGTGGCTGTGCAGGTTCGGCATGGCGGGAACGATGATACCATGCGTCTCGTCGCCGCTCGTTGGCGCCACCCCGGTTTCGATCCGCGTGATCGCCCCACCGGTGACCGTCACCCGCACATTGCTGGACCAGCCAGCGGGAAGCAGCGCGGTGGTCGCATGAAGGCTGGTTGTTGCGGTCTGTGCCATGAGCTCCGTCTCTCCACGATCGTGCGCAAATCGATGGTCGCGATCATGCGCCGGATTTTTCGCTTGTCATCGGATTATTATGTATATACATATTTCGATCAAAGGAAAGGCGGAATTGCCATGACCGGGAACGAAAAGCGTAATCACGAGACTGAAGCACAAGGCGCGATCCGCATCTGGCGCAATGCGCGTCTGCTGACGCTGGCGCCGGGAGCGGACCTCACCCTTCTCGAAGACGGCGTCATCGCTGTGCGTGATGGCCGGATCCTGTTTGTGGGAGCCGAGGCGGACCTCCCGGTGTCCCTGGCAGAAGCCGTCGAGGTGACGGACTGCGGCGGTCGGATCGTCACCCCTGGTCTGGTCGACTGCCACACCCATCTGGTCTTCGGCGGCGACCGCGCTATGGAATTCGAGATGCGGCTGAACGGTGCGACCTATGAGGAGATCGCCCGCGCCGGCGGCGGCATCGTGTCTTCGGTCAAGGCGACCAACGCCCTGACCATCGAGCAACTGGCGGAAGCAGCACTTCCGCGTCTCGATACTCTGCTTGCGGAAGGCGTCTCCACGATCGAGATCAAGTCGGGTTACGGCCTGTCGATCGAGGGCGAACTCAACATGCTGCGTGCCGCCCGCAGGCTCGAAACCCTGCGTCCGGTGCGCGTCGTCACCTCTTACCTTGCGGCCCATGCGACCCCGGTCGAATATCGCGGCCGGAACGACGCCTATATCTCTGAGGTCGTCCTGCCTGGCATGGAACAGGCCCACGCCGAAGGCCTCGTCGATGCGGTCGACGGCTTCTGCGAAGGCATCGCCTTCTCCGTCGAAGAAATCGCCCGGGTCTTTGAAAAGGCGGCGGAACTCGGCCTGCCGGTCAAGCTGCATGCCGAACAGCTCTCCAATCTCGGCGGCGCCAAATTCGCCGCCTCTTGCGGCGCTCTCTCGGCCGATCACCTCGAATATCTGGATGCCGACGGTGCTGCGGCCATGGCCAAGGTCGGAACCGTCGCCGTCCTCCTGCCCGGCGCCTTCTACGCGATCAACGAAACGCGCAAGCCGCCGGTCCAGCTTCTTCGGGATGCAGGTGTCCCGATCGCCATCGCCACCGACTGCAATCCCGGCACCTCGCCGCTTACTTCCCTGCTGCTGGCGATGAACATGTCGGCGACCCTGTTCCGGCTGACGGTCGAAGAATGCCTGGCCGGCGCGACGCGCGAGGCCGCCCGTGCGCTGGGCTTGCAGGATGAGGTCGGCACGCTCGAAGCCGGCAAGTCTGCCGATTTCGCGATCTGGGACATCCAGCGCCCCGCCGAACTGGTCTACCGGATCGGCTTCAACCCGCTTCATAGCAGCATATTCAAAGGCAAAAAGGTGTCCGCATGACCATCGTCCTTCACCCGGGCAACGTCACCCTCACCGATCTCGGCGCGATCTATTGGGAAAACGGCTCGGCTCGGCTCGATCCCTCCTTTGACGCTGGGATCATCCGTGCCGCCGACCGCATCGCCGAGATCGCGTCCGGCAATGCCCCGGTCTACGGCATCAATACCGGATTCGGAAAGCTCGCCTCGATCAAGATCGACTCTGCTGACCTCGCCACCCTGCAGCGCAATCTGATCCTCTCCCATTGCTGCGGCGTCGGCAGCCCGCTGCCGGAAAATGTCGTGCGGCTGATCATGGCGCTGAAGCTGATCTCGCTCGGTCGCGGCGCGTCGGGCGTGCGGCTGGAACTTGTGCGGCTGATCGAAGCCATGCTGGACAAGGGCGTCATCCCGGTCATTCCGGAAAAGGGGTCCGTTGGCGCCTCGGGTGATCTGGCACCGCTCGCCCATATGGCCGCTGTCATGATGGGCGAGGGCGAGGCCATCTTTGCCGGTGAAGCCCTGTCCGGCCGCGACGCTCTGGCAAAAGCCGGTCTGCAACCGGTCGTGCTGGCGGCCAAGGAAGGGCTCGCCTTGATCAACGGCACCCAGGCCTCGACGGCGCTGGCGCTGGCCGGCCTCTTCCGTGCTCACCGCGCCCTCCAGACGGCACTGATCACCGGCGCGCTCTCCACCGATGCCGCCATGGGCTCGTCCGCCCCCTTCCATCCCGACATTCACACATTGCGCGGCCATCGCGGCCAGATCGATGCGGGCAAGGCGCTCCGCGAGCTTCTGGAAGGCTCGGCCATCCGCGAAAGCCATGTCGAGGGCGACGAGCGCGTGCAGGATCCCTATTGCATCCGCTGCCAGCCGCAGGTCGACGGCGCCTGCCTCGATCTCCTGCGCCAGGTGGCCAATACGCTGCGCATCGAAGCCAATGCCGTCACTGACAATCCGCTTGTCCTTTCCGATAACTCGGTGGTTTCAGGCGGCAACTTCCACGCCGAACCCGTGGCCTTTGCCGCCGACCAGACGGCGCTGGCCATCTGTGAGATCGGAGCGATCGCCCAGCGCCGCATTGCGCTCCTGGTCGATCCCGCACTGTCCTACGGCCTGCCGGCCTTCCTCTCGAAAAAGCCGGGCCTCAATTCCGGCCTGATGATCGCCGAGGTGACCTCCGCGGCCCTGATGAGCGAAAACAAGCAGATGTCGCACCCGGCCTCTGTCGATTCCACCCCCACTTCGGCCAATCAGGAAGATCATGTCTCCATGGCCTGCCACGGTGCCCGCCGCCTGCTGCCGATGACCGAAAACCTCTTCGCCATCCTCGGCATCGAGGCGCTGACGGCAGCCCAGGGCATCGAGCTGCGCGGCCCGACCAAGACCAGCGCCGAATTGCAGAAGACCATAGCCACTCTCCGCGCCCATGTGCCGACGCTGGAAGAAGATCGCTACATGGCGCCGGATCTGCAGAAAGCCGCCGCCCTCGTCGCCACTGGCGCGATCGCCACGTCCGTCTCCGCAGGTCTCCTGCCGACCCTGGAGGACTGAGCATGACCGTCGTCGACGTCGTCAAGGGATCATCCCCCGTCATCCTCGGCCTGCCGCACACGGGCACGCATGTGCCACCGGAGATCTGGGCGCGCCTCAACGAAAACGGTCGCCTGATCGCCGATACCGACTGGTACATCGAGACGCTGTATGACGGCCTGCTGCCTGGCGCGACCATGGTGCGGGCCACCTTCCATCGCTACGTGATCGACGCCAATCGCGATCCTGATGGCGTCAGCCTCTATCCCGGCCAGAACACCACCGGTCTGGTCCCGACCACGGACTTCGATGGCCTGCCGATCTGGCAGGACGGCGCCGAGCCGAGAGAGGCTGACACTGCGGATCGGGTCGCCGCTTTTCATGGCCCCTATCACGCGGCCCTCCAGGCCGAGATCGATCGTGTAAAGGCAATCCACGGCGTGGCAATCCTCTATGATTGCCATTCCATCCGCTCGAAGATCCCCTTCCTGTTCGAAGGCATCCTGCCGGATTTCAACATCGGCACCGATGGCGGTCGCACCTGTGATATCAGCATCGAACAGGCGGCAGTCGAAGCCGCGACCGCCGCTGAAGGCTATACCAGCGTGCTGAACGGCCGGTTCAAGGGCGGCTGGACAACCCGACATTACGGTCGGCCAGATAACGGCGTGCATGCCATCCAGATGGAACTTGCCCAGTCCACTCATCTCGCCACGGAAGCACCGCCCTTCGCCTATGACGCGGAAAAGGCGGAACGCCTGCGCATCCATCTCAAGACCATGCTCACCCGGATCGAAGCGATCGCGCTCGACCTCAAATCATAAGGGGATCAGACATGACCAATTCTCGCCACAATATCCGTGACATCAGGTCCCCCCGGGGCAACGAGCTGACGGCCAAAAGCTGGATGACCGAAGCGCCGCTGCGCATGCTGATGAACAATCTCGATCCTGATGTTGCTGAGAACCCGCACGAGCTCGTCGTCTATGGCGGCATTGGTCGCGCCGCCCGCACCTGGGAGGATTTCGACCGCATCGTCGCCACCCTGAAGACCCTGACCGAGGAGGAAACCCTGCTTGTCCAGTCCGGCAAGCCGGTCGGCGTGTTTCGCACCCACAAGGATGCGCCACGCGTCCTGATCGCCAATTCCAACCTCGTGCCGCATTGGGCGACCTGGGACCATTTCAACGAGCTCGATAAGAAGGGTCTGGCCATGTACGGCCAGATGACCGCCGGCTCCTGGATCTATATCGGCACGCAAGGCATCGTGCAGGGCACCTATGAAACCTTCGTCGAGGCCGGTCGCCAGCACTATCAGGGCAATCTGAAGGGTAAGTGGATACTGACCGGTGGTCTCGGCGGCATGGGCGGCGCCCAGCCTCTTGCCGCCGTCATGGCCGGTGCCTGCTGCCTCGCCGTCGAATGCGACGAGACCCGCATCGATTTCCGCCTGCGCACCCGTTATGTCGACGAGAAGGCAAAGACGCTCGACGAGGCGCTCGAAATGATCGATCGCTGGACCAAGGCGGGCGAAGCCAAGTCTGTTGGGCTTCTCGGCAATGCTGCCGAGATTTTCCCGGAGCTGGTCAAGCGAATGCAGGCCGGTGGCCCGCGCCCCGATATCGTGACCGACCAGACCTCGGCCCATGACCCGCGCAATGGTTATCTGCCGATCGGCTGGACCGTCGAGGAGGCAAAAGCCAAGCGCGAGACCGATCCAGTCTCCGTCGAAGTTGCGGCCCGCGCCTCGATGAAAGCCCATGTCGAGGCCATGGTCGCCTTCTGGAACGCCGGCGTGCCGACGCTCGACTATGGCAACAACATCCGCCAGGTCGCCAAGGACGAGGGCCTGGAAGATGCCTTCGCCTTCCCCGGTTTCGTGCCGGCCTATATCCGCCCGCTGTTTTGCCGCGGCATCGGCCCCTTCCGCTGGGCAGCCCTGTCTGGGGATCCGCAGGATATCTACAAGACCGATGCCAAGGTGAAGGAGTTACTGCCGGACAATAAGCATCTGCACAACTGGCTCGACATGGCCCGCGAGCGCATCGCCTTTCAAGGCCTGCCCGCCCGCATCTGCTGGGTCGGCCTCGGCGACCGTCACAAGCTGGCTCTGGCCTTCAACGAAATGGTGCGGAGCGGCGAACTCTCCGCCCCCATCGTCATCGGCCGCGACCATCTCGACAGCGGCTCCGTCGCCTCGCCCAACCGCGAGACGGAAGCCATGAAGGACGGCTCCGACGCCGTCTCCGACTGGCCGCTCCTGAACGCGCTCCTCAACACCGCCTCGGGCGCCACCTGGGTGTCGCTGCACCATGGCGGCGGTGTCGGCATGGGCTTCTCCCAGCATTCCGGCATGGTCATCTGCGCCGATGGCACGGATGATGCAGAGCGCCGGCTGGAGCGCGTGCTGTGGAACGATCCGGCGACGGGCGTCATGCGCCATGCAGATGCCGGCTACGACATCGCGCTTGATTGCGCGAGAGAGCAGGGGCTCCGCCTTCCCGGCCTTCTCGGCAACTGAGCCATGCGCGTCCTGCGGTCGGTCGATCACAAGCGCATGCCCTGGAAGAACGGCAAGGGCGAGACGGTAGAAATCGCCGTCTCGCCCCCCGGCGCCTCCGTCGACAATTTCGACTGGCGCATCAGTATGGCAACCGTCGCCGAGGATGGACCCTTCTCGGTTTTCGATGGCATCGACCGGACGCTGAGCGTGCTGACAGGCGAGGGTATCACGCTCTCGGTGGCGGGGCACGCACCACATTCGCTTCGGCCGGAATGTGCCCCTCATGCATTCCCCGCCGATCGCCAGACCAGCGCTACATTGCTGGCGGGGCCGGTCACCGACCTCAACGTCATGAGCCGCAGGGGCGCATTCACCCACGCAGTCGAACGCGTGGTCACACGGCAGCTGACGCTTCAGCCGTCCGCCCACTTGCGAATCGTGCTGACCCTGAATGACGTGTCGGTCGTCCAAGAAAACATCCGCTTGCACCCGCTGGACGCTCTATTCTTGGGGCCGGGCGACGGAGCCCAACTCTCCAGTGCGTCTCCTGCCACGATCTACATCATACAGATCGACGGCGTAACAACGTAGTCGCACCTCCACGTCGTCATAGGCACGTAGAACAGCTCGCATACGTGGGCGGTTAAATCCCACACGTGAGTTCTGCAATCATTCTGAAGTCTGGGGAAAATGGTGCTGCTAGAGAGATTTGAAGTCGCCCAGGTTTATTAAATTACAATACCTTATAAGAACTTTTGTAACATTGTGGCGATCTAAACTTTGTTACGCAGTGGACGAGATGCAAATCTAACTGATCGCACAAATTAGATCAAACTACGCATCGTTCGCTTCCAACGTGAGGAGCATTCTAGAATGGTAGATTGTGCGCCGGGGCGCAACCTAAGCTTGAGTTTTTCCGGCTGAGGTGTAGATGGTCTGAATCCAAACAAAGGGGGATGTTTTTTGAAGATTCGGATTTTTCTTGTCGCCGCCGCGGTGGCGCTCTCCGGCTGTGTCACTCAAGAGCAGATGGACAATGTGTTGGCGACGCAGCGCGCGCCATCAAATGCTGTCCGACATGCCATTGTTAAAGCCGCTAGGGATTACCTGATCGATCCCTATTCTGTTCGCGACGCCGAAATCTCGGCTGTGATGGATGCACCTGGCGGGAAGCTGCAATTCGTCTGCGTAAAGGCGAACGCCAAGAACCGGCTCGGTGCCTACACAGGCAGATCTACGATCTCAGTTCGCCTCGTCGGGGTGACACCGGTCAGCACAAATGAAAATGCTGCCGCTTGTATGGCGCCGCTTCTAAAGTGGTATGCCTTCCCGGAGCTAGAAAACCTTAAGAACATTTAGGCGATAGTCCGCGCAGCAAGAGCTGGAGATTGAGAGGGCGAGGCTAAAGCTTAGCCCTCTTCACCAGCATAGATATCGAGCAGCAGGTCAGGGTTCGATCCTTGGCCCTGTAGCTCTTCCAAGATTTGCTCCAGGATCACGCCATATTTGCCCTGAGCGCTGGCGCGGCTCTGATGTGCGAGGTCAGCCAAGGTTCTTCTCGTTGCTTTGGCGAGGGTGTCAGCAACTGGATCGGTGCCTATAACTAACGCATGTCTGTCGACCATTCGCCAACGGATAAGACCGACCAGGAGAAAGGGCGCGTAGTGAAACTTGTTGTAGGTGGTGCCGAGGTTTTCCCGGAACTCCAAAAGCACGCGTCTGGCGAGCAGTTCGACATTCTGCCTCGTGAGCTGCCGGGGAGCGGTTTCGGATCGAGAGAGCATAAAGGCTAGGGCTGCAGTTTCGCGCTGCCATACCCAGTTCTGTATCGGCTTCTGGAGGATCTTGTGTATGGCTCGCAACTCGAGCGTCTTGTCAGAAACGATCCGCCCAAAGCCCTGGTATGCTAGCTTCCAATGGCTTGGATGGTTGAAGAGCTTATGCCCCGAAACTTGTTGGTCCCAAGCGTCAAGAAGAACGATCGCCACGTCGTTCGGGCAAAGCCTGAACAGCCAGGTCAGAAACCGGAGAGAGTCGTTACCGGCATCCAACTTACCGGACAAGCGCAAATTCAAATGAGTGATCGCTTGATCAATTAGCTTCCTTAGATTTGTGAGCGTTACGCCGTCGATCCCGGATGGAAGCTGGCCATCGCTAGAAACAGCATAAGATCGTGCGTATCGGTCATCTGCTTTGTCGGCCAATGCTTTCCAATCGACCTCGGCAGCGTTGGCATTCGCGTTCACGAGCTCCGCGAAACCCACTTCGAAGACACTCTCGTCCCACAGAGCTTTGGAGCAAGGTATGACCAGACGACTTGGAACTGTCGGTTCTGGCTTCTCCAATTTCGCAAGTAGTTCAGACCAGTCCTCATCGAGTTCTTCTGCGCTGTCCCAATCAACCAGAAACTGCCTGGAAAGACTTTCCGCATATACGGCAATCCTCGCGCGTCCGGATGCCGGGGCTTGCTCGACACTCAGCTCAACCGGCACAGTGCCAGAGAGTTTCAGACCCAGATCGACAGTCGCCTTTCTGGGCTTGGTAGCGTTTTGCTTTCGAAGGTAGATAGAGAACCGCTCTTGCCCCGCTTGTATCGCGAACTGTGCAGGTGCAGGGCTTCGGTAAATCTCACCTGCCGGGAGCGTTGTCTCAGGATCTATCAAGTCGTAGCTTTCTGCGCCTGAAGGCCTTTGCACAATTGTGGAAATCTGGGGCAGAAAGTCGAAATAGACCGGTTCCCGCTTGCTCATTCGTGTTGCTGCGACCAAAGCGCCCTTCGCTACACTCGATGGTGGCAGTGATACTAGCGGCATCCCAAGCGCATCCGCGAAATGATTGTGTATTTGCTGCCTTACGGCTCCCTCAGTCAGAGACTCGATAAGCACCAAGTCGGAACTGCGGAGCATATGCAGTATTTCGGATGGCAAGTCGGGGAACTTTAGGGAAAGCTTGTTTGGCGGCTCAAGGGCCTGCCAGTCGCCGTTGTTAATGCGAAGCAACTCTGGCCTGGTTTCAATGCCCAGCGCCAATCGCCCGACTGAACTTGCGGCATGCAGTGGTGCGCTCCAGTGCTTAGAGACTGACGCCTCTAGGCCACTGAGTGCGGTTTGCGCCAGATACTCATATCCGAGGGAGCATTCGATGATCTCACTGAAGTTTCGGCGCTCAGGTGCGAGCACCCCGCTGCCTTGGCCTTTGTGATTCCTGACTATGAGCGCCTGAACAGTAAACCCTCGATCGACATGATTGATCACGCCGACGCGACAGGGCTTTTGGATGAGCTCAGCCGATAGTCCATACAGAACCGAAAGGACCGGCCTCCAAACCAGAAGCGGTGTAGATATCTTCGACCGCCGGAGCGCGCTCAAAAGCCGTTCCTGAAGGATTTCGCTGCTGTCCGTGACATCGTCGATGCTCGCAACGCCGATGCCTGCTCCGACGAACATGCCTGAGAACGCGTGGCTAAGAGCCAGAACGCTCGGATCAGGGGAGCTCAGCAAGGATCTGACCGATATCCTGCGATCATCGCTTCCCAATGCTCCCCATCCGCCGCCTCGGCCATGTGGAGCAAGCCCGGCTTGTGCGCCCCCAACAAGCCGGCTTGCTTTGCCATCCCCGACCACAATGACTGAGCCGAATACGCCACCTTCGGTGGTGTTATCGTTTGCCGCTTCTTCACCATCTGCCGCAATTTGCCAATTGCGACTGGCGAAGTCCCGCCAGCCATTTAGGTCATAGCCACAGAGCTTTTTCATTAGGGCCCCGACTTGTAGATGTCGCCGCGGGCGAATGCTCGTATCGCATCAAGACCAAGCTTGAGGCCGGCCCCTGCCGGATCGAAAGCTATACCCTGGACATTTGTCCGGACATCGCTGGCCTCCACCACCTCAGGCAAACCATTAGCTGGCGTGAGGATAAGGCCCTGCCTCAAGGTCTCTGACGTTGAGACCTTCTGGATGGCCATCAGGCGCTTATTGGCTTCTACGACAGCCTCCTTCACGTCTATGCGGTCAAGAGTATGAGGTGTCCAAACTGCCACTGTGCGGGGGACATCAACGCGGCTTGGGTCTGTAATCTTCAATGCCACATGTGAACGCGCATAGCTCAGAAGCCCCCTCGCCTGACTTGGGCGGGAATGAACTTCAACAACACGATTGAGCCGCTTCAGCCAGAAGACTGCGATGGGATTATCCTGATCAAACCATCGGCCGAGGCTTGCTTCCGAGCGCCAAAAGATTGGCGACTGCGCTACAAGCTCGCAATCCTCAACGTCGTGAAGTGCCAATATCACGGCTAGAACGCAGAAGTCTGTCCATGTCTCTGCCTGCCATGCCCACAGGTCGTCAATAACCAGCTGGTGCTTGAGCAGTCTCAACCACGCTTGATAGACCGCGCGGTAGTTGGCGTCCTGCATGAGGACATAGTTCGGAGCAATTCCTGCCTCTGCGATCATCACGTCCAGCTCCGCCAAAAGGCGGGAAAAAGTTCTGCAGAAGCGGTATAGCGCGTCCACTTGTTCGTAGCATCGGCTGGCCTTTGCCTTCGGATGCTCCTTCATCCATTGCCTCGCCACATCCGAGGCAAGAACCGTGTAGGCGTGCAAGACTCGGTTCTCAGCAGTATCGAAGTTTTCGCGGCGAACCGTCGCTAAGATCCTTTGGCTTGAACCTGCCCGCTCTGCAATAGTGCTGCCAGGCTGGCGGACAAGCCAACGCATCGAAGCACGATCCATTTCCCGCACTCTGTCCAATGGCACAAGCTCGCGGGTGCGGCGCAGCACCTTCCGGATCCGCGGTTCAAGGTCCTTGAGCTTCGGGAGGATCTCTCTCGCCTGCCGGATAATCTCGGCCATGCGTGGGTCATCCTCGTGCTCCGCCCTTTCCCACGCGGCCTTGAGACGTGGCCAAACGTGAGCGGGCTCGTCCAATGCCTCCCCCAACTCCTGGACTCGAGCCAGCACCTCGTTCATTCGACGCAAAAGTGCCTGCGCTCGCAGATCCTCTTCTGTCTCGCTTTCAATCGTTTTCGGCGGCCGGACGGGGAAGCCCTGTCGAGTTGGATTTTTCCCAGAACCTGCGCGCGGATATGGATGCAGAAGCAAATCGATCGGCTGCCCTTGGATCATGCCCTTGAGCAACACCGTGTGCTCCGTCTTGGAGCGGGCAGGTGGGGTCACCTCGCTGATCAGGCAATCCGTCGCCCCAAAGGCATCAAGACGCTCGCTACTCCATGGACGGGGCAGGTGCAGCATCAGCGAATGACCCCGTTCCAAACGAATTGCCCAGATCCATCCTGAGCGGCCTGGCGTGAGTCTTCGATCGCCTGAGCGAGCGCCTCATCCTCCAGGTCTCTGGCCACGAAATCGCGGAGTTTGCTGAACGGCTCATCAAAGCTGTGCACTTCGAGCCCGCGCATCTTGGGGAGAAGCCTCATTTCGACTTGGTCTGCCAATGGCGCATGCAGAACTTGGCCTCGATCGCTTAAGGGGTAGTTTGCCACATAGGCCACAATTGCTTTTCCAAGCCGGTGACCAAAAGGACGCTTGAAGGCGCTCATCAGCTCAATCATGGTGTTTAGGCTGGACTGGACCAGCGGCTTCTCTTCAACGGCCTTCGAATCGCGAACCCAGCTGCTCCAACGCTTCGCTGAGAGTGCTTCGGGCGTTGGCAGCTTCTCCGATACCGTGGCTGTCTTGAGTTTTTTCGGCGCGGCGAATCTCAAAACGTTGGCTCGGTCTACAACCTTGTCGGAAAGCGACTGAGTGCTCTCGTCCTCGTTCATGGTGCCCGCGAAGAGAAGATTGTAGCCGGGGAAGATTCTGGGCGCTTCCCGACCCTTGGGCATTGGAATCTCCAGTTCGATCTCGGCGTCCTTGCGGAGTTCAGCCTTTTCAACGTTTTTGGCAGACGGTCGGCTCTCAAGCCGGCTGAGAAAGTCAGAGAAATAGTATTCGACTCGCGCGAGGTTCATCTCATCGAGCAGAATCATCAGCATTCGGTCCTGGAACTCCGATTTCGGATTGTTCAGGAAGTCGAGCTGATACAGCGCCCTGGCCATGTCGGTCGGCCTGAAGCGCTTTTCGATGTAGTTGTAGAAGCCCATCAGATCCTGAGGGCTGTCCCACCTGGGCTGCACGGGAACCTGAAGGAAACCAATACCCATCGCGGCTGCGTATTGCCTGGGCAGCTGGCTCTTGCCCGTCCCAGATATACCCGCGAGAACGGCCATCTGCGCTGTCTCATTTACCTTCATGGCGGTATGGAATGCCCTGACGACCCGGTCCGGGTAGTCTAGTCCGCTGGCCTTCAGCCTGTCGCTGACGTGTTTGAGAGCATCAGCTTCATTTTCCGGCGCCCGTTCTTTCCATTCTTTCAGTCCAGAGAGAACAGGTGGAAGAAGTGTCAGCTCTCTAAGCCGTTCATCAACTTGCTTTGAAATGTCGGGATCGGCGCCCGCGTCAGCTGCGTCACCAGCTAACTCCTCCAGATGGGCTAGTTTGGCCAGAAGGGCGGCTCTCTTATCCTCTAGCGACTCGACAGACCGTTCAGCAGAACTGATCTGTTCCTGTGCGGCTGCCAGCTTGGCTGCGACGTTTGCCAGCTCAGACCTTGCCTCGACGGCTGCGGCGCGTTCTGCCACTTGCTGTTCACGCACCAACTCAAGCTCACTGCGGGCCGCTTCAACTCTGCCATCCAGATGGGCGAGCTCGCGTTCGCTGTCAGCCAACGAACGATTAATCTCTTCGAGGCGCGCCTCGGCATCTACTAGCGCCCGCTTCTCCTCGCGTAGAGCGGTGATCTGGCGCTCTAGTTCCGCCAGTTCGGTCTTCATCAGTTCGATCTGTGCGAACATGCGCTCAGCCGCGACTATGCGATCCTGCACGGCTTCAAGGTCGAGGCGGGCCGTCGCGAGATCTGCGTCGACTGTCGCTTTCTCTGCGAGAGCAGTTTCCATTTCGACGGTCAGCTTGCGGATCTCTGCTCGCTTTTCGTCTTGAAGAGTCCACTCAAGCTTTAGCTCGTCCAGTTGCCGCTTAGTGGCATCATACTCGGCCTGGATGTCTGCGATGTTTTCAAGCCGCTTCCGCCGTTCAGCAAGTTCTGTCTCAACATCTCTCAGAAGGTCTCTCTTGCTTTCGATATCAACTAGAAGGGCCTCCAGCGCACGCTGTGGACCTGCGGCTGAAACGACGCGATCGTGAAAAATCGCGAAGAACAACTGGATGCCGATGAGTCCAAAAAGGCCGATCCCAAGCAGCAGAAATATAAGGGTGTTCGACGTAAGCATTGCGGGACCTTATTGCTCCGGGGCGGTGTTTGGCTGCTGGGTTGTGTCAGGAGTTACCGGGGTCTCGTCGGTCGATTCCTGCGAAACCGCCCCCGGTGTCTTTGCTGGATTAGAATTCAGAGCGCTGAGCGTAGACCGCTTGGTTTTGATGTCCTCTGTCAGAGCCGCCTGCTCTCGCCGCAGATTTGAGACCTGTTCTGTTAAGGTTTTCAGCTGACCCTGCAGAGCATCGATGTCTGCCGAAATGAGGCGCGTCTGCTCCGCTGTGCCTTGAAGCTTGCTCAACTGGGATCGAAGAGCGTCCAGGCTTGCCTGTTCGGTTTCGCGCTGGCTCTGTAGCTGCGATAGCTCTTCCCGGGCGGCGGCTAGTTGCTCACTTAAACTTCGTTGCGCTGCCTCCGCCACGCTCTTACGTCGCTCTGCCTCGGCCGCCTGAGAAGCAACTACGCGGGCAGCCACAGCGTCTCTTTCGAGTGCTTCAATCGTGGCTTCAAGTTCGGCCCTTTGATTTTGTGCCGCGTCTATTTGGGGCAGCAGGCTTGCAAGTTGACTCTGGGCTTGTGTTCGTAGTTCCTCAGCCTGTCTCTGCCGACCTTCCGCCTCAGCCGCGGCAGATTTCGCGGCGTCGGTGGCAAGAGTTGCGCTCTGTTGCTGCCCCTCGAGCCGTGCTATGTCTGAGCGAAGCTGCTGCAGCTTTCTGTCCAAGTCTTCGTTGCTCGTCGCTAATGCGTCTCGGGCACTCTTGAGGTCGTCGGCGTCCTTTTCCGCCGATGCCGCCTCAGCCTTTGCGCTCTCTACTTGGCTCTTCAGTGTCGCGAGTTGAGTGACATAAGTTTCAACCTCTTGCTCCAATGAAGCCTTCGCCGATTGTAGGTTCGCTTGGTTCTTCTCTAAATCTTCCACCTGTCGTTTCAGATCTTCTAGGTCGCTATTGCGAACTTGCGCGTCAGCAATTTTGCGGTTGAGATCCGCAAGCCGTGCGTCTGCATCTTCGAGATCCTGCTGCTTCAGACTGTAAGCCTGCTCACTGTCTTTCAAATTCCGCGTCAGACGATCCAAATCCGCCTGAGACTTCTTTTGCTCGGCCTGCAGCTTCGACCTCTCAGCCTGAAGCGACGAGACGGTTGCCTTTAGCCTCGCTGCTTCTTCAATGGCTGCTTCCGCAGCTTCTTGCCGCTTTGACAGCGCCTGCAATGCAGTCTCGCCTTCGTTCAGCCGAGTTTGCAATTCAACCAACTGGTCTTCAGCGGTCTTCAATGAGGTAACCTTGTTGGCCAGCTCGCTTTGCAGTTTTTCAAATTCTCGGTTCTTTGAAGCGATCTCCGAGTTGATCTCATCTCGCTGTCTGAGCGCAGCTGTGCGCTCATTGTTAAAACGATCAATCTCTGATGCGATCACGCCATAGCGACGTTCCATCTGATCCATTTGGAAGAAGATCGTTCCAAGCGCTGCAACTGAGACACCGGCCAGCAATCCAGCCAAGACTGTGAAACGATGCGATTTACGAAAGCTGTTGTTTGACGCGCTCAATGCATCCCTCCAAATCCTTTTCTAGCTCGTCGACCCAGAAGCGCTGAACGCGCCATCCAAGTGATTGAAGCTGCTTGTCTCGCCAGTGATCGGCGAGTTTGCGTTTTCCATCTGTGTCGGCGTGCCAATGGCGTCCGTCGATCTCTAGGTCGAGCTTGATCTCGCCTCTCCCGAACAGTGCGAAGTCGAGCCTGCGGCCGGCAATCTCGAATTGCGGGATGGGTTCAAGTCCCTTCTCTTTTAGGGCGTTGAACACACGCCATTCCCACTTGCTGTCAAACGTGCTCTCTGCGACCCTCTTTCGAGGTTCGGTTGCAATCCTTGCTAGCTTCTGAAGGCTGCTGACTTTGCCAGATCGAGCGTAGCTGAGGTCCCCGAACACGTGGGCAACCGCGCGCGCACGACTGATCGCTACGTTCAGCCGGCGCCAGTCTTTCTGGACAAAGGAAACGGCAGACATGGCGCTGGATGGTCCGAGGCAGGGTGAGAACAGGATCAGGTCACGTTCCTGCCCTTGGAAGCTATCCACTGTTCCAATTCGTAGATCGGCCTTTTCAATCACTTGCTCAGGGATTGCCGCATGTATTGCGTCGCTCAGTGCCTGCACCTGAGGTCGGAAAGGCGCAATAACGCCAACCGTGCCAGAATATGCTTCAGTGAGAAGCAAGAGCTTCAGGTGATCCGTGATGGCAGAAACTTCGGCCAAATTCACATTTGTCGACATGGGCGTCGACGGAGAAGGAACGTCCTTCCAGGCGATTCCAGGTTTCAATCCAGCGGGCGCCTTCAGCCTCTGTTGGTCGCCAGCGACACGCAGCTTTCCGCCGTAGAATGCTTCGTTGATGTATTCGACGATATCAGTTGCTGAACGGTATTGGTCGCGCAACATGACCTTTGACGCCCCCGGAGTCAGGTTCGCCAAGTCGAACAACGATTGCCGGCTTTGTGCGAAGCGGCCCATCGAGCCGATTGGCAGACCTTGCGCCTGCATGAGGTTGCGGTCATGGGCGATCCCCAGCTGACTGATGAAAGACAGCTGCTTATTGTCACCCACAACAACAGCGCGCTTGGCGCGCGCGAAAAGTGGCAGCGCTGAAGCGACATCGCACTGACTGGCTTCATCAAAAATGACCAAGTCGAAAAGCCCCGCCGCCAGCGGAATGCGCTTTGGAGCACCGAGGACCGACGCAAGCCAAAGCGGGCGGTGATTAACGACCTTCCGGGCCAACTCAGGACGTAAGGGGCCGGTCAGTTGAGCCAGCTCAAGGTTTGCGTGCTCCTCACCCAATTCCTGTCTTTCAGCCTCGGTCAGCACCGTCCTTTGGAGCAGAACCCGCGGCATGATCGACTGCACCAGTTCCGCAATCTCAGCCGTTAGCGAAACCGGATCCTCTGGCGCGCCAAGGCGCTCACATTCCTGCTGAAGCTTGGCAAGATGCTTCTTCAGCATCTCGTCCGAAGCGCCTTCGGCTGCCGGATCATCGTTAACGATGGCAGCACTTTTTCTCCCAATGAGCCGCTTGAGCACTTCGAGCAGTCGGGTGAAGATGGAAACGCGTGCGGCAGCTGATGGCGCTTCAGACGGATCAGGTTCCGCCTCGCGACGGGCCTCGAGGCGCTCTATAAGATCTGCAATGTGGCATCGCAGGCGACCAATCTCATCAATCGTCTGAAGCGCGTCTGCCCTCAACCTAGCGGTAGTAGCAAGCTTCGCACGGGCAATTAGATCTGGTGCACGACCGGACCTACTCGGCTCCCTAATCAATTCCGTCAGGACTGCGTTGAATGACAAATCCAAGTCCCGAGCCGGATCGAGTGTCCGAACAATAAATGGCACGTCGTTGGCAATGCCGCGTAGCCGCTCTTCAACCGCATCGAGGGCTTGATGGTTCTTCGACGCCACGAGGACAGATCCGTCCGCATTGAGGATAGATGCCACCATCGAGACGATTGCTTGGCTCTTGCCGGTCCCCGGGGGGCCTGTGACGACCGTGAGGCTGGAGCCCAGCGCTTTCTCAACTGCTGCAATCTGTTCGCGGTTGAGCGGTCCTGTGTTGACCGCTGCGGCGGGTGTGGGCTCAACCGAGCTCTTTAGGCCAAGGATTGGCGCAAGAGCCGTTCTAGAGAGCTCGTCTTGGCTCCATGCCGCAATGCGGTCGAGATCACGAACAGCTCCAGCAGTGAATGTGCTATCAGTTGGCAGAAAGATGCCGGCGATGTTGTAGATTCCAGGTTGAGCTGGATCGAGCTCTGTTGCGAGGCCACGGCCTGTAAGCTTTCCCTTGAAGCTGCCGCCCACTGCCTCCTTCAGTCGAGCTAAAAAGTCGTCGAGCGGCAGACCGGTGCCTTCCGGTTGACTGAAAACTTCGCGAAGAGCTTTTTCAGTCCATCGCTCACTACGTGCTGCCCCTTTGAGCCAGTCAGGATTGACCAGAACATCATCAGCGTCGATGGTCAGCTCCAGATGTGTCTCGGTGCGCACCCAGTCCGCGCTGATCAGTCCTATCGGCCAGATGACCGGAGCGCCTTTGGTCTGGCTGACCGCGATGGGCCAGCCGACTGCCATCGTCTGTTCGTTGGCTTCACGTTTGAGCAATGCCTTCCTGAACTCGTCAGAGAGGTCATTAAGCCCGATCTTGACCTGGATGCCTTGCCCATCGTCGCCGGTAAGGGGACCTGATCCCGTTATGAGATGAAATTGAACCCCATGGCGATCTTCAGCCTGAGAAATTGCGCCGCGTGGATCGGAACGAAGAGCTGAGCGGTAATAACGTAGCAACGCCGCAGGCTCAGGCGCATTCGGTGCATCAGTTGGCTCAGGCAGATCGCCATCTTGGGAGAGGCTGAGAAAGACTGCAGGTGCTGCCTGCAGAACTCCGGCACCGGATGGTTCGCCTGGGCCACTTCTGGCGGAAGGTATGGGACGGATGGCAGAGACCGCACGCCAGCGGCCATCGCGGCCCTTGGAGATCTTGCCTGCTTCTGAAAGGGCGGCAATTTCAGCATAGATCGAAGCCCGCATCCTGGGATCGAAATCGACATCAAGGAGAGCAAGCAGCTCACTCGTCGTTCGTCCGCTCGGCATTGCAGAGATCGTTCGCAGCAGAAGGGACATCAGCTTTTCTCAGTTAAGACGTTAAGCCGTTAAGCTTCTGGAGAACCGAGAGAAAAGCCGAATAGTTTGAAGGTAACCCAGGATTCTGCATTACAGTCATTGAACGGTATGTCATCGCTTCGCACGGCATAGGTGCACAATCATTCAGTGAAATGTCAATGATGATAAATGCGAATGCAACGACTTTTCCTGGCGCAATTTTGGGCTTGGGGTTGGCGCTAATACGACAAATCAGTGCCAATTGGTGACGCCGCCTCATGTCCTCGACCGGCTATCTTCTTCGTCGATTTGAACCGCATGTTCCACCATGCATTCAGCTGGAGTTCGCCAGGAACATGGTCAGCGTCCTCTGAGCGTCCGGATCGTCGCCATGTGACCTCCAAACGATAATGAAGGTCACGCGTAGGACGCCCTTAGAGGGGTGCCAAGGTTTATCCCTGCACGTTGAAGACGAAACTGAAACGCAATCTGTCGCGGCACTCGGTAAATTTTATTCAAGCGGGCAGCGAAATTTTAAGAAGTGCCCGATACCCAATTCAGATAGAAATATGGAGCATCTAATGGAATTCGTAAGTATTATAAATAATAAATACATTCTATCGATAATATGTTTTGTTTTCGCAATTGCTATGTTGGCCGCAGAGAAAGGTGTTGGAAAAAAAACTGAGCCTGATACAGATCAATATAAGCTGCTCAATAAATTCCGTAAAATCCAGCTGGTCCAAGGCTCTAATTGGATAACAAAGCTGATTCGCGAAAACTTCTTTGAGATAATTCTGAAGATTATTATACTATTTTCAGGGGTTGCCTACTCCATGGCATACGGTAAATATGGGTGGGACAAGCTCGCTCTCGTTGTGGCTGTTCTATTGATATTAGCGCTTATTAACAAGTATCTAAAGAGGGAAGGACTTCAGCTCGCCCTTATCAAAGGGTTCCTGGGTGCAGTTGCCCTATATCTTGTTATTCTTTCAGTAGTTTATGCAACCTCGTGACTTTGGCTCGCCTGCCAGTCACCTCTACTTTCCCGAAACTGACTCTGTATGGCTTCCAATCGGCGCAAATTAGAACCTGGAGGACACTCCTGCAGAGGTGCTAAAGCTTATCCGGCCACGTCTCGCACAAGCGTGACTCAATAGACACGGCATTGAAGATTCGAAGCGAGCCACCAAATTCTTAATGACGAGGAAAGACTCCTATGAGATAGCCAAGGCATGAGAGAGATGATGCTGCGATTTCAGTTTGACGAGAAGAAAGGTGTGGAGGCGATGACATACATCGCGTCGCGCTGGCCGGACGTCACTGCCTTCTTCGCAGCAAAGATTCTCTTCTTCGCTGAGAAGTATCATCTGAACCGATACGCGCGCCCGATCGTGGCTGATACCTTCATCGCCATGCCCAATGGTCCGGTGCCCTCGACCATCTATGACTTTATAAAAGGCCGACTCCACAACGCTGGCGACCCGGAAGCAGTGACAAAGGCTTTCTCCGTTGCTCAAGCGCCTTGGCCCAGGGTTAATGCGCTACGCGACGCTGATACGAGCGTGCTCTCTGCGAGCGATATCGAATGCCTAGATGAAGCGATCCAGTTTTGCAGAGGCCGTAACTTCGGAGCGCTGTCTACCCTGACCCATCAAGAGCGCTCTTGGCTTGAGGCTCCCGCCAACGGCGTGATGGATTATGAGGCAATGATTGACCAGGATAATCCTGCGCGGCATGAAATCATCGAAGAAGCGAGGGAATTCGCCGTCTACGGTGTCCTGTGATCTTAGGGTCGGTATACGTAGTCAATACCGCCCTTGCGCGTCCCGCAAAGGACAAGATCACGCTGTGCATTTGCGCTGCGGACAATTTGTTTTTCTGGATCAATACCAAGCCTCAAGTGCATGGCGTTGGTCAGCTCCAGCTCAATGCGGCTGATCACAAAGCCCTAACTCACGAATGTTTTCTCGACTGCTCCAGATTGACCACATTCCCTGCGCACGAACTGAGAGACGCCCAGGATCGCGGACTCATCTCTCCGCAGCTCGCACAAGCTATCGTGGAATTTCTGACTAATAATCCTCCCAAGACCCTGCCGCCCGCCCATGTGCAGTTGGCAATCGAGAATCTTAAAACTCTCTGCCCGTGACACATTCGTGCCAGCCGAGAAGGGCGCACTCGCCAAAAATAGCCAGGAAGTGCCTCAAGTGTGGCCCTAGCCGACTTCAGCGCTAACATCCAATATAGATAGAAATCTGCAGCTTGCAGTGAAACCTTGCATCCCAAGGGCTCACTGTGGCGGAGAGGGTGGGATTCGAACCCACGATACCCTTGTGAGTATGCCGCATTTCGAGTGCGTTGCTTTCGACCACTCAGCCACCTCTCCGGTCACACTGGTCGGCGCTCTGTGGCGCGGACTGTCTCATAGCGATCGGAGGGAGTGGCCGAATCCACGGTGCAACGCTCCGGCACTGTGGCCGGTGCGTGCCTGAGCGCAAACTCGCGACTACACTCCACGAAGCGTGTCAGATGCCGTTTTAACCCCAGCCAGAAAGCTGCGATAGACCTCAGGAGTGAGCCACTCGTCCTTTGATCCCGACAACCTGATGAAGCGCTTATATTGAGAGTGGAGGCCGGAAATAAGCTCGGCGTCTTCCTTGGTAATGGGATTTAGCCGCTTTCCGTGCGAAAGCCGAGAAGCCATTGCGCCAATCTGTCGTTTGTCAAAGTATTCTGGGTTGCCTAGCCGGGCTTTCAAGGCTTCAGCGAGCGAGTCCCATTCGTGCTTCAACGAATCCATCATATCGTCCGGTGACTGAGCCTCGGCGGGCTCTAGTGCAATATCTTCAACCGCGTCAATGGCGGCTCCATCGAAGGCCTTTTCCAATTCCTCTTGGCTTTCAACTAGCTTGGATTTGTCCAGGTCATCAAGCACCTCCCGAACTTCAAAAAGTTGATCTGACATACGCTTAGAAAGCTTGTCGATCCGCTCCTCCAAGCCGCGATACTCTTCGGAGAAACCCGTTGAAACGTTTCTTGCCGTGGCAACCAGTGTATCAACATCGCTTCGCATGCGAAGTGCCGTGTCCCTTAGCTCGGGGATCGCGACCGTGAAGTTGCTCAACGACTCGCCGAGCGTTTTAGCGAATTTCATCAGGTATCCACCCGGACCCAACATGAACAATCCGATGAGGGTAACCGTCGGCCATGCTGCTACTTCCAGCAGCTTTATTACATCATCCATTCCATCCCCCTTATCTTCCGAGTTTTGAGCCTCTTTAACCGCTTCACCCACCCTCATACGCCCGGCGCAACAGCGGCTGCGCCTTCTCGAAGTCAGCCATCGACCTCAGCATGATTTCCAGATCGCCCGTCCCGTGATGCCCGATATTCGTCACGTCGCGCGAGAAGTCTTCCTCCAGCTCGACGGTTGACGGATCAAGCCTGACATAGGCAGCGATGCTGCGGGCCTGCGGATAGATCTGTAGGCAGGTGAAATTCTTGATCCGCTTGAACGCGGTATACTGCTTGAGCTCCTTCACCTGCACGTCGTCGCCGAGCCCGACCAGGAACTGGTAGGTGGCGTCGAAGATGTCGCGGAGCTCGCTGGATGACTGCGATAGGCGGTAGGCCTGTCGGTTGGTGTAGTAGGGGTCGATTTCCTCGCCTGGGGTCTCCTCCACGGCGACACCGGGGGTGGCCGGCAGTGTCTTCGGCGCCTGCCGCGTGCTAACGCTTGCCGTCTTCGGCGCGTGCACGAGCTCCAGCATCAGCAGATCATCACCGAACCGGCGATAGCGGATCAGTTCGATGTTACGCGCGATTTGCTTCACCGCATGCTCGTCGTATCGGGTGAAGTCACCGGCGATGCAGATGAGGCGCGGCGCGGTCCACTCGACGGCATTGGCGGCATCAGCGCCAAGCCGCTCCATCACCATCCACTGGAACTCCTTGCGGTGGTCGAGCAGCCAGTCGAGATAGAACAGGCCCTGGTTGATGACGTTCTCGTTCACCGAGCGCTTGTATTCGATGATGACCGGCGAATTGTCCTCGTCCAGACCGAGGGTATCGATGCGGCCACCATGCACGGGACCGGTCGAATGCTCCGTTGCCAGGAAGCGGATGCCGAGCAGTGCCTCAAGATTGGCCTCAAACAGCACCTGCAGGGACTTCTCCACCTGCATGGCCGTGCCCGGCAGCTCGGTCACCTCAGCACCCCCAAAATGAAACAGTTTGATATCGCTCAAGATTCACCTCGGGTGTGACCACAGATTGTGCTGAAATTTCTATTCGCTTTGTCGAGCATGTCCAGATAATTTGCCGGTGCGCAGCGATTTGGTAGGATCGGCCTGCGGCTGAGTGAGGGATGAGTATAAATGACGACGTTGAGCCTGGCGCAGCTGGAAAACCATCTCTGGCGGGCGGCGGATATCCTGCGGGGATCGATCGATTCCGGTGATTACAAGCACTACATTTTCGGCCTTCTGTTCTTCAAGCGCCTCTCGGATGTCTGGGAGGAAGAGTATGAGGAGCGGCTGGCGCGTTATCATGATGCCGATCTCGCGGCTGATCCGGATGAGCACCGCTTCGATATCCCCAAGGGCCATTTCTGGAAGGATGTGCGCAAGCACACGACCGATATCGGCACGCATCTGAACGCCGCCTTCCGCGCCATTGAAGACGCCAACATGAAGCTGCGCGGCGTCTTCCAGGACGTCGATTTTAACAACAAGGAGCGCTTTCCGGATGCCATGCTGGAAAAGCTGCTGCAGCATTTCGAGACTTATCGGCTGCGGAATTCCGATGTCGAGCCGGATGTGCTGGGCCAGGCCTATGAATATCTGATCGCGCAGTTTGCCGATGATGCCGGCAAGAAGGGTGGCGAGTTCTATACGCCGAAGATGGTTGTGCGGCTGATCGTCGAATGCCTGAAGCCCGAAGAAGGCATGTCGATCTATGACCCCACCTGCGGCTCGGGCGGCATGCTCTTGGAAGCCGTGCATCATCTGGAGCGTCAGGGCAAGAACCCCGAAAGCCTGTCGCTGTTTGGCCAGGAGCGGAACCTCAACACCTGGGCCATCTGCCAGATGAACCTGTTCCTGCATGATATCGACGACGCGCAGGTGGCGCGCGGCGATACGCTACTGGAGCCAAAAAATCTGACGGGTGACAGCGTGAAGGCCATCCGCACCTTCGACCGGGTGCTGGCCAATCCGCCGTTTTCGCTGAAAAGCTGGGGCCATGATGTCTGGTCGAAGGGCGACGCCTATGGCCGAGACCGCTATGGCTGCCCGCCGAAATCCTATGGCGATCTCGCCTTTGTGCAGCATATGGTGGCGAGCCTGAAGGAAGACGGCGTCTGCGGCGTGGTGCTGCCGCATGGTGTGCTGTTTCGCGGCGGGGCCGAGGGCAAGATCCGCGAGGGGCTGATCAAAGACGATCTGATCGAGGCGGTTGTCGGGCTGGCGCCCAATCTGTTTTATGGCGCGGGCATTCCGGCCTGCATCCTGATCCTGCGCAAGCAAAAGTCGGTGGCGCGTCAGGGCCAGATTCTGATCGTCAATGGCGCCGAGCACTTTGTCGAAGGTAAGGCGCAGAACCATCTGTCGGAGGCCAATGTCGCGACGCTGGCAAAGGCCTATGGCGATTTCGCCGATGTGGACCGGCTGGCGCGGGTTGTGCCGGCAAGCGAGATTGGGGCGAACGATTTCAACCTCAATATCAGCCGCTATGTGCATCTGGGCGAAGAGGCGGCGGAAATGGATGTCGCGGTCGAGGTGGAGAAACTGGTGGAGCTTCAGGCGGAGCGGGATGCGGCAGAAGCGCGGATGATGGGCTTTCTGCAGGAGCTTGGTTATGTCGCGTGAGGTTCCGAGCGGGTGGAATAGCGTCGAACTTAATGACCTGACCCTAACGCCCGACGGATTGCAAACCGGCCCGTTCGGCTCACAATTGAAGGCCTCTGAATATACGGGATCTGGAATCCCGGTGGTGATGCCTAGCGACATAGTCAACGGGAAGATCAATGTAAGGAATATCGCCAGGGTCCCGGAGGCAACGGCTAACCGGCTTGAAGCTCACAAATTGATGGCTGGTGACATAGTGTTCGCGCGCAGGGGCGATATCGGTCGCTGCAGTATAGTCCGGCAAGAACAAGCGGGTTACCTTTGCGGAACCGGATGCTTGAGAGCGAGACTAAATCCCGCGTTGATCACTGCCGCGTTTGCTGACCATCTTTTCAAAAGTGCACCGGTGGTAGAATGGCTTAATGGACATGCCGTCGGTCAAACGATGTTGAACCTCAACACGGCAATTATATCCAAGATCCCGCTTCGTCTCCCCCCGCTCCACGAACAGCGTCGCATCGCGGAAATCCTGTCCAGCGTCGATGAGGCCATTGAGGCAACGCGGGCGGTGATCGAGCAGACCAGAAAGGTCAAGCAGGGCGTGCTGGAACGCCTGCTCAGCAAAGGCATCGGACACACGCGTTTCAAGCAGACGGAGATCGGGGAGATTCCGGAGGGGTGGGCGGTTCGACGGCTAGCTGATCTGGCGGAAGACAGTAGAAACAGCTTCGTGATTGGTCCTTTTGGCAGCGACCTCACAGTGAAAGACTACTGTGACGAGGGCGTTCCTGTTGTTTTCGTGCGCGATGTCCAGAGCGATCGATTTCGTTGGAAAAGCGAAGTTTACGTGTCTCCAGAAAAAGCTGAGAGACTTAGAGCTCACTCTGCTCGACCAGGCGATATAGTAATCACTAAAATGGGGCTTCCTCCTGGAATTGCAGCAGAGATACCGCCTTCGTTCGAGAACAGCATTGTCACTGCTGACATTGTTCGTCTGCGCCCAAATACCAAGATTGCTAGCTCAGCCTTTCTCGCTATTGCCTTGAATGGCGAGCGGGTAGCGGACGCTGTTGCGGAAATCACCGGCGGACAGACGCGACCGAAGATCACATTGCGTGACTACAAATCCATTTCCCTGGCTCTTCCTCCGATTGAGGAGCAGCGAGACATAGTGGCGAATGTCGAGCCGTTTAAGACCTTGATTGAGCAAGAAGCAAGCAAACTTGACAGGCTGCTAACCATCAAATCCGCCCTGATGTCCGACCTCCTCACCGGTCGCAAGCGCGTCACCGACGCCCTTCCCATGGCAGCGGAGTAAGCGCCCATGAGCCGCGGTCCCGAATGGCATTTTGCCGAGCGCCCAACGATCGAGCATCTGAAGGCCATGGGCTATGGCTTCTTAGCACCGGCGGAACACACCAGCCTGCGCGATGGCGAAAACCAGGTTCTGTTTCGCCCGCAGCTGATCGAGGCGCTGATGCGCATAAACGGGATCGACCGCGCCTCTGCCGAGGCCGCCTATGGCGAGCTTGCGGCAATCAGCGATAACGAGGCATGGCTGAAAGTGCTGCGAGGGGACTATGCCCGCAAGGTGACAGGCCAGGAAACGCGCCAGACGCTGCGGGTGATCGATTTTCTCGACCCCGGCAACAACCAGTTCTCCGTGACGCATCAGCTCAGGGTGAAGGCGGAGACCACGCGTAAGCCGGATGTCGTCGTCTATGTGAACGGCATCCCGCTGGTCGTCATCGAGGCGAAAAGCCCGCTGAATGTGAAGGACAAGACCGGCGAGGCCTTTGAGCAGATCAGGCAATATGAGCAGGACATTCCGCGCCTGTTCTTCTCCAATGTCTTCAACATCGTCACCGATGGCGCCTTGGTGCTCTACGGCGCGACTGGCTCCGGCTCCAAATACTATGCCGAGTGGCGTGACCCCTGGCCGAAGGTGGAGGCTGATTTTCCCGACACACTCGCCAAGGGTCTCTGGTGCCTCTTGGAGCCGAGCCGGCTGCTGGACCTGATCGCGCATTACGTGGTGTTCGAAAAGACCGAGACCGGCACGATCAAGAAGATCTGCCGCTACCAGCAGTTCCGCGCCGTCAACCGCATCGTCGAGCGTGTGATCGAGGGCAAGCACCGCCAGGGGCTTATCTGGCACACCCAGGGCAGTGGCAAATCGCTGACGATGGTGTTTGCCGCGCTGAAGCTGAAGACGCATCGGACCATCCAATCCGAGGCGCTGACCAATCCGAACATTCTGGTGCTGACCGACCGGGTAGATCTGCACAGCCAGATCAGCGGCACCTTTGTCGCCTGCGGCCTGCCGAACCCGACGGCGATCGAGAGCATTCGGGATCTGCACGCACTGATCCGCAGTGGCAAGGACGGACACACCGCGCTTTCCACCATCTTCAAGTTCCAGGGCTCGAAGGAGGCGATCGCCAATTCTGGAAACTGGATCGTGATGGTGGACGAGGCCCACCGAACCCAGGAAAAGGATCTCGGCGCATACTTGCGCGCGACGCTGCCGAACGCCCGCTTCTTCGGCTTTACCGGCACGCCGGTGAAGAAGGACGACAAGAACACCTATGAGAACTTCGGCGTGCCAGGCGAAGGCTATCTCGACAAATACGGCATCGATGACGCGGTGGCCGATGGCGCGACCGTGCCGATCTATTACACCGGTCGCAAGACTGACTGGCATATCGACGAGGCGAAGATCGACATCCTGTTCGATACCTGGTTTGCCGAGCTTGATGATGACAAGCTCAACGAGATCAAGAAGCGCGGCGTCACCGTCGAGGATCTTGTCAAGCATCCGCGCCGCATCGAACTAATCGCCTACGACATCTGGACGCATTTCAAGCAGTATGCGCAGCCTGACGGTTTCAAGGCGCAGATCGTCGCCATCGATCGCGAGGCGGTGATCCTCTACAAGCAGGCACTGACCGAGGTCATTGCCGAGGATCTGAAGGCCGAGGGCACAGCGCCCGCCGTGGCGCTGGCCCGCGCCGATGCCATGTCGGCCTGCGTCTATTCGATCAACCAGGAAGACGGCAAGCCGAGCGAGGATGCCCACAAGCAGGCGATCCGCACTGAATTGAAGGCGCACTACCTGGATGCCGAGGCGGAAAAGCTGGCGAAGAAGGCTTTTGGCCGCAAGGGCGAGGACCCGCAGTTCCTGATCGTCTGCGACAAGCTTTTGACCGGCTTCGACTGCCCGATCGAGAGCGTGATGTATCTCGACAAGCCGCTGAAGGAGCACGGATTGCTGCAGGCGATCGCCCGCACTAACCGCGTTTCTGACGCCAGGAAGCGCAACGGGCTGATCGTTGATTACATCGGCGTGTCCGGTCATCTGGAGGAAGCGCTTTCCTCCTACCGCGCCGATGACGTGAAAAATGCCATGCGCGACCTGGACGACCTGCGCAACCAGCTGCGGGCAGCGCACTCTGCAGTCGCGGCTTTGATGAAGCCGCTGAAACGCAAAGCAAGCGACAAGGACGCACTGAAAGCGGAATATGATGCCTTCGTGAAGTTGCTCGGCACCGAGGACAAGTGGTTCAACTTCAAGGCCAAGGCGCGTAGCTTCATCGCCCTCTACGAGACGCTGAGCCCGGACCCGAGCGTTCTGGAGTTCACCGCCGATCTGAAATGGGTCGCGAACTTCCTGCTCTATGGCACGCAGCACTTCGAGAAGCGCCAGGCCTTCGACCAGATGAATTACAGCGAGAAGATTCGCGAGATGCTGGAAAAGCATCTGGAGGCGACGGGTCTCAGCGTTACCGTCAAGCTGCGCCACATCACCGATCCGGAGTTCTGGGAGGATTTCGATCCGACGGCCAAGACCGATGAAGACCTGATGACGGCGGCGATCCGCAAGACGACAGAGCTGCGCAAGACCGTGACCGAGCGGATCGACGACAATCCGCACCAATATGGCAAGTTCTCCGAGCGCCTGCGCCAGCTTTTGGAAAAGCTGGAAAGCGCGCAGCTCTCTTGGGGCGACAAGCTGAAGGCAGCCGAAGAGCTGGCGAAGGACATCACGGCTGAGGACGCAGCCCATGTCGAAGCAGGCCTCTCTCCCGGCGCCTATGGCATCCTCCAGATCCTCAACGGCTTCACCTCCGGGCCGGAAGGCGAAGCTCTGGCGATCCGGCTGGAGGGGCTCTACACCGACCCTGTGACCGCCCCATCAGGCTGGTGGGCGAAGGACGGCCTTCGCAAGAGCCTGCGCCAGCAGGTGCGCTCCATGGCGCATCTCGCCGGACTGACGCAGCTCAGGGAGATCCCGGAAGAAGTCGAGGCCTACGCGCTCAAGCATTTCGCAGGACAGTGACATGGCCGTTTATCGCATCGGCGCCCAAGAGATCGATTACACGCTGCGGCGATCGTCGAAGGCCCGCAAGGCGAGCCTCAGCATCACGCCGAAATCCTTCGAGCTGCTGGTGCCGGAGGGAGCGACCGACGAGCAGATCAGCGCGGTGCTGGACCGCAGGCGCGGCTGGATCATAGAGACAGTCCAGCACATGGCGGAGCGCGCCAAGGCGCAGACGCGCGTCTACCAGTTCGTGACTGGCGCAAAGATCCCCTATCGAGGACGTATGACGAGGCTGACCATCGAGCCCTTCGATGGCTCCCTGGTGGAGGTGAGCTTCCGTAACGGCTTTCAGATCCGCAAGCCCACCGACCTGTCGCCGGAGTCATCCGACACCATCATCGAGAGCGCGCTCCGGCTCTGGCTGAAGCGCCGCGTGCGCGACGACGCCCGCGACTTCGTCCGCCGGCATGGCGAACGCCATGGTCTGAAACCGCGCGGGCTCCAGATCAAAGACCAAAAACACATGTGGGGCAGCTGCGGCCAGGACCGGCAGATCAATCTCAACTGGCACCTGATCTTCGCCCCGAAGCCCGTGCTCGAATACGCCGTCGTCCACGAAATGTGCCATCTGAAGCACCGCAACCACGAGCCGGAATTCTGGGACCTCGTGGGGCGCGTGCTGCCGGACTGGCAGGAACGTAAGGCCTGGCTCGACAGGAACGAGCACATGCTAGGCTGGGAGAAGGTGGAGGCGGTGAAATGACTGTTCCACCACTGCTCTATTCGCCTCCACCAACCGAGCCCAGCCCTGCAGAAGGAACATTCAGTATTACGAACATACTGAGCTTTCTCAGTGAGTGGCAGACGCTCCTCGGTGCCTTGATTGCCCTGGTTGCAGCTCTGTGGACAATCAGGATCATGTCTCAGCAAAGCCGAGGCGAGGAGATGCGTCACGCTGCCAGCTTGGAGCGCAAGAAGCTGGCCGCACGAGCGCAAATGCCGGACGCGCTAAGCGGCATGGCACAATATGTCCGCTCGTGTTGCCTCAGCCTGCTGGAAGGTGCTGAGAAACCCCAACCTCCGCTCATTGAGCTTAGCACACTCAAAGGTGTTATCGAGCACATCGACGACTTAGAGGCAGCTAAAACATTCGCGCTCGTATCCTGGTATCAAGTCCAGAACGCTCGAATTCAAGACGCCCGAAAGCTGAAAGAAGTCGAGCGGAATGATAGGATCTATGATGCGGTGTTGCTGTTCGCCCACGTAAACGCATTGTTCGACTATGCTCGCAACGAAGGTCGAGTCGCTAAGAGCGGTAAGCCCTCCAGGGAAGAAATGAAGACGGCGTTCAAAAATGCCCTCAGCCTGGAAGCCACGATAGGGAAACGCGATCAATTGCAGGGCGTTATGGAACTCATCAATCGGCGACATGCCTGAAAGGGATCGAGGGATTCGCGTTTAGCGCTTGTTATCCTCGATGTGCGTTCGCCCTGCTCAGTGACAGGCCCTACATCGCCAATAAACCCGTGTGGCGTCGGCTGCAGATCAATTCGCACTCTGGTCGCTCTCAATGAGCCAGATCAAAGCCCTATAGCCGTCATTCGTTTCAATATCTCGCCGTTACCTGCCACATACATCGGGGTGCGCTGCTATGGAAAAAACGCGTGAGGAAATCTACCAGCTGGTTTGGGCAACCCCGCTGAACAAGCTCGGATCGGAATTCGGCGTCTCAGGTCAAGCGCTCGCCAACGTCTGCAGACGCTTCGATATACCCGTTCCACCACCTGCATACTGGCAGAAGCTGGCTTTCGGCAAAGCAGTCGAGAGACCTGAACTACCGACAGAGAGGGCCGATAGAGGCTCGATCGTCAGTCTAGGCCCGAAGGTGCCCCGCCCGGCCTTGGCCGCGAAAGCGGTCGATATTCGCCAAGTTGAGCCAGTAGCAGTCGAAAACGTCCAGACAGCGCCCCCTCCGCATCCGATCGTGGCTTCAATCCGCAAACGCCTCGCAAAACTTAAATGGTATGGGGACTTTGCAACTATCACTGTGCCACCGTTCAAAATCACGACGTCGCCTGGCCCCGTCGGGCGAATATGCGATCTCGTTGACCAGCTGGTGCGGGAGATGCACGGGTATGGCTGGAGTCTGCAGAAGCAGGACACGGACTCATGGCGTCTAGTCATCCAGGAGGAAGAGATTTGGATCAGTTTCCACGAGCAGACCGAGAGGGTTGCTCACATCCCGACCAAGCAAGAACTGCGAGATGCCGCGGAATACTCATGGCGCAAGATCCCGGAGTTCGATCATATGCCGTCGGGTTTGCTGAAGCTCACGATTACCAATGCGAGTTATCTCGGACTGCGCGTCAACTGGGCCGATGGGAAGAAGCAGCGGCTAGAGATGACTATGTCTAGCATCTTGGAGGGGTTGGCAGCAGCCGGCTCAGCCCTTCACGCACGCCGTTTGGAGAGGGAGGAGGAAGCCCGCCAATATGCAATCCGGGAGAAACGCGAAGCCGAGCGCAAGCGCCTGGAGCAGATCCAGTTTGCCCGCGTCGGTGAACTGAAGGCTCTGGCAAGAAGGCATCGCGAGGCATCAGAAATAAGGGCATTCATTGCCGCAGTTAAAGCGCTGGTGACCCAATCACCGGAGGGGAACACCGGCGTATCAGCGGAATGGCTTGAATGGGCAGAGCAGGCCGTTGCAGAGCTGGATCCATTGTCTTCGGGCGCGCCCCGCCTGATGTCGGAGCACGATGCCTATTATAGTGCCTACAAGTATCGGCAATAACGCCTGAATGACACAAGGGAGCTTGTGGGACGGCTCCGTGCAGTTGGCCGAAGTGCCGTAGTCTGAATCTAGCTGAGCCCGCCAGCGAGTCACTCGCGCAAAATGGCAGAGTTTCTGCGCACGAACAGGATCATGCTTTCTGCTATTGGGTCAGAAAATGCCGTAAGCATCATCATCGGCGTAAGCGTCGAGATCTGACTTCGGTGCTTCTGTTGTCGCCTTATAGCCAAGAATTTCGATTGCCCGTTCGAGAGGCCGACGCAGAGCAGCAGGCGTCCATGGCTTGTTTCTGCTGGTCTTAATGCCAGCTCTATTTAGGGCTTCTGCGAGCTTGGGCATGTTAAGGTCATGCCAGCCATATGCTTTGATAACGTCGGCAAGTTCCCGTGCCTTCTTTTCTGCACGCTTCTTGTTTGCCTGAGCACCGCGACGTTGAGCCTCGTTAAGGTTCTTCGGGTTGCCCAGCTTGACGCCGGAAGCCTTAATTCTGCTGAGCCCCTTCTTTGTCAGCTCCGAGATCCTGTCGCCTTCAAACTGTGCCTTTGCCGCCCTGGAAGCAAGCACTAGAGGATTGTCTGCGTCGCCTTCCGAAACTGCAACCACCATGATCTTCTCGTTACTGAAGATCTTCATGATGGTATCCGTGTGGCGCGATAACCTGTCGATCCGGTCAACGAGCAGGTCAGCCTCGTTAGCCTTTGCTGCAGCGATTGCAGCCTGCAGGCCCGGACGATTATTCAGGCTCTGTTCGCCCCGAGCGCTAGCAGCGTCTGAAAACCATTCGATGATCTCCACACCCTGGTGGCGCGCATACGCTTCGATCGCGCTGCGCTGTGATTGCAGACCAATGCCACTCTCCTTCTGAGCTGTAGTTGAAACCCGTGTGTAGGCGATGGCCCTCTTGGATGTGTAATAGGCGAACATATGGTCTCGTGCGTGTGTAAAAAGTGAGCAAATCTATACGATCCCCTTTAGAGTTGATCAAGTTTTTTCCAATGAGCACGTCCGGTTGGCTTTGTGTTGATGCTTGACGGCTAACGAGGACGCCACGGAGCTAGTCCGGGAGGTTCGAATTATGAGGTGGTTGCAGGCGCCGCCAAAGGTGCAATCGCGTCCGTTTCGCTCAATCTGAGATCGTCCTCGACGACAATCGTAATGCGCAGAGCAAACACAGTGCGCGATGGCCGCACTGGGGCCTGCCTCCCGATGGCTGTTCTCGGACAGCTTGAGTGTAGCCCGCAAATTGAAAGCAGATGGATCGGGGATATGTTTAAGGTGCTGGTCGGTAAGGCGTTGGAGAGGGAGGTGCAGCACCCAGATATGCAGGATAGCCGCGTAGTCCTTCATAAGTCGGACATCTATCGGCAAGTCGCCATCGGAAGCCTCTGGTGGGCCGGAGGTGAATGTTGACAGATTTGAGAATTCTCTACTTTCGTGCAAAAACGTCAACATAATGGGACCTTGCGTCAACATTTCGCAATATAACGTAGCATTTTGGCACCGTTATTGCTGAAATAATGTTCGTCCGGCAGTGTAAAGTTGACAAGCAGGCGCGATTTGCAATCTGCGTTCGGCCACTGTTGACAAACAGTCAACAAGTGACCGATCGATGTAAACGTTAGTGTCGAGGGCTGGGGTGCGAGGCGCGGTTCTATGTCCTGAAGTCTCACGAGCTATTCTAGCGGATCCTGCCGATAAACATTCGCGGAACGCTCGGCAGAGGTGGATAGCGGCCCCGGTTGTCGCGGCGCCCCTTGGCATCCCCTTTCGCTTCCCGCCCCGTTCCTAGGACTTCGACAGGAGGTGAGCCCTCTTGATCAATAATAAGTAAGTATTGACTTATTTTTCTGCGATTTACAATAATATAAAATGCATATATACACGATATTAAATGCGTATACGGGTCCTATTTGTTGTTTAAAAAAGAATCAGTTTTACGTCACATCAGGCGCCATCATCCGGCGTGTCCAGACTTTGCAGCAGAATACTTTGCAAATGAGGTGGCTGCACGCAGATGGAGTGATGCATCCTTAGGAAAGGCGGTAGGCATCGTCATGCAGACATACCTGCGCCACAACATGACTGACTACGATACCCTGCTCCTCATGGGCCTAAACAAGGACGCTGCGAGGAAGCGGGTGCAGCCAAGGATAAATGCAATGATAGCTCATTGGTCACGCAAGCGCACAATCGATGACTAGCTGATCACGCCTCGGGAGGCTGCGGTGGCAAGGTATGAAATCAACGCAAGGATCACAGCGCTGCTAAACAAGCGCTTCGTTGATCGGAGGATGGACTACTGGACCTTCCAGCAAATGACCGGTTTCGGTCCTGCGCGCATCACCAAGCTCCTGCAGGGGGCTGCCTGGGTTAGGCTGGAATGGGTCGAAATCATTGCGGACGCCTTGGAGATCGATCCTCGTGAGCTGATGTTACTGGCCTTGCAGCAACACCATGATGCTAAGGCATTCAGGTGCCTAGAGCGAATTCTGTTGTCCGCGTCGACGACAGCAGAGCTTGCATGGCTTGATTTGATCCGAGATGCCGCATCGAATGATCTCGCGGAGCCAACTGAAGTTCAACGGCGTGTGCTGATTGCGCTATTGGCTGCTACAGATGGAATTTCTGACTAGTGAGCATGCTGTCACTCATACCCTAAAAGCTGCACGCAATAATACGCTTCAGTCACAACAACTGGAGTAGATGACATGAACGGCGATTGCTTGACGAACCTCATCGCGCGCGAGATGGAGGCAAAGCAGATATCGATCGAGGCGCTTGCAGACCGCATGCAGCTTTCTGCAATTCTTGTGGAGCGCGTTGTTTCGGGCAGCGCAAAGCTTCCCCTTGATCAGGTGAAGCCTCTTGCAGTCGCATTGAAGATCGATCTGAACGAAGTCTGCGCTCTTGCCTTCGCGCAGCATTTTGGATTGCAGGCGCAGAACTTGCTGCGGGAACTCCTTGTTCAGGCAACCCTGTCGGACGCGGAGAACGAGTGGCTGGATCTACTTCGTGCCGCTTCTCCTAGTAATGTGGCGCCTCCGAGCAGGATCGGGAAGCGACTAATCCATTCGCTGCTTGGAGGGGGGACTGCGGCGGATTAGGGGAGGTCAGACATCGAACGGAGGCAACTTGTTGATCGCCTTTTCCTTCGCGATGATCGTAAAGTCCCCATATTCATCCGCCACACGCCCGGACGAGTGGCCACAGATCGCGTCTAGGATCCCGCTATCAATTTCCATTTCACGACCAGTGGTCTTGAATGCATGACGCCAGCCATGGTTCGGGGATACGCCCTCCGGAACAACGCCTGCCGTCTTGAGCCAATTGGAGATCCGCCCAGATACTGTCTGGGCGGGATCGGCTGTGCGCTTACCCTCCATCGGCGGGTAGAAAAGGGGCCCTGGAGGCGAATTCTTCACGAAGTCGAGGAAGCCGAGCTTAATGATCTGCTTGTGCAGTGGCACATCTCGATACTTGCGCGTTTTGACCTTACCGGCGTCAGGAGTGATCCGGATGAAGGAAATCTTACCCTGTGTCTGGATGTCTTCCTTGCGCAACTGTGTGATCTCAGAGATGCGGGCGCCGGTGAAGGCGCAGAGCAGTGGCGCCCACTTCTTTGCAGCGCTGGTCTGTGGCTTTTCCTGAGTCTGAGGATTGTCGGAAGCCTTGGGCCGGTAGGCCAATGCGAACTTTAGTATCTTTGTGGCTTCGTCGCGGGTGAATCCCTTGGGACGGTTCAAGACTTTGGCCGCGACTTTCAGCTTTATGGTGGACGCTGGGTTCTCTTCCAAAAGGTCATTGGCGATTGCCCAATTGAACACCGCGTTCACGGCCGTCAAATATACATCTTTTACCGTGCGCGGTGATAGCTTTTTGATCTTGGCGTCCTTCCACGCAACAAGGACTTTCTTGGTGATCTTCCTTGCGTCGGATGTCTTCGCGAACACTATCAGGTCGTCAATCACAGGCGCCCAGCGCTTCTCGGCCTCTGTGCCTTTCCCATTCGCTTTTAGTTCCGCGATGTAGCGTTCGAAGACATCTTTGAGCGGGACTGGCGGAAGCTCCTCGATATTGGGTGTCGGATTCGCGAGTAGGGGCGTTGCGGGTTTGCCTGAAAAATCGCCTTCGTCTCGCTCGGCAGCGCGAGCCAGCGCCTCCAGCTCCGACTCGCATAGCGCCATGGCAAGCTTCCGTCGTTCCGGTGTTCCTTTTTCTGCGTTGGTGTGACCTAGCCGGTGGTAGCGCTCAATCCTGTCGCCAACGAGAGTTTCCAGTAGTTCGTCAGATAACTTCCCGGCAATACCCTGCCGAAGCATCTCAACCAAACGGTCGTCGATCCCAATGCTCGCATATCTGGGATCACTCTGGCGAAGTTCGGAATCCAAGGCGAGGCGTTCATGATAATTCTTCAAAGCGATCTGGTCGACCTTAAGGGGATAACGGCCAGGTTCGACGCTTCGACCTTTCGCCTTCGCAGCTTCCTCATGAGCTTTCGCGATCGTGTATTGCATTCGCGAGACAGCAGAATGCAGCAAGCTGAGGGCGACTTTCCGATCGGGACCGAGTGCTTCACGCAACTCTGTCTTGTTTTCTAAATATGCCCTCAGATGTTTGGGGATCACGAGCCGCGCAAAATAACGGCCGTTTCGATTCAAGAGATAGCGCGGCTGGCGGGCCATCGAGTTCTTCCGGTTTGTAACGCATTTTGTAACGGAAGAATGAACAAACGGCCCGAAATTGCAAGGTATGTAATGAAATCAAGGGCATGGAATGGTGCTGCTAGAGAGATTTGAACTCTCGGCCTCTCCCTTACCAAGGGAGTGCTCTACCCCTGAGCTATAGCAGCATCTGGCGGGCGAAGCGTTTGTCCGCCCGGAACGAGGGGCCTATTGCCATAGACTTTCCGGCAGTGCAAGCCGGAAAGCGAAATGGACCGAAGTTTTCAGAGGTTGTCATACAGGTCTTTTGCACGAAGGTGCTTTGGGTTATCAAGCGGGCCATGACAGATCCATTGGAAAACAAGGCGTCAACGGCAGAAACGGATGTTTCGGATGCTGCAGAACGGACGGGTTCCGGCCGTGGAAAACCGAAGCTGAGTGCGGCCGAGGAGCAGCGCAGGCTGCGGGTCGCCGTGAAGCTTCGTGAAAATCTCGCCCGCCGCAAGCAACAGGCCCGCGCCCGCCGTGCTGGCGAGGCGGAAGACGGCGAGGGGCTGCCTGCCGCAAATTTGTCCAATCCGGATGCGAGTGCGGTTGAGGATGGAACAACCGATCAGGATGCCCCCTCGGGCGAATGAAACCATGTTTCCCAGGCTCGATTGAACCTGAAATGCTTTTCGTCTAAACAGCCAGCCTCGCCAGACTGGCTGACCCCTTACATCTCATCAGGAAAGGCGGGCCTCTTCGCCCGTATCGCAGGCTCATATGGATCGCATCAGGATAGTCGGTGGCAATGCGTTGAACGGGATCATCCCGATCTCGGGTGCGAAAAACGCAGCGCTCCCCCTGATGATCGCCTCGCTCCTCACGTCGGACACACTGACGCTCGAAAACGTGCCGCATCTGGCCGACGTTGAAGGCCTCATCCGCATTCTCGGCAATCACGGCGTCGACATCGCCGTCAACGGTCGCCGCGAGCATCAGGACGGTTCCTATTCGCGCACGGTGCATTTCACCTGCCGCACGGTCGCCGATACCACGGCCCCTTATGAACTGGTCTCCAAGATGCGCGCCAGCTTCTGGGTCATCGGCCCGTTGCTTGCCCGCGAAGGCCAGGCGCGCGTCTCGCTGCCGGGCGGCTGCGCCATCGGCACGCGTCCGGTCGATCTCTTTATCGAAGGCCTGACGGCACTCGGCGCCGAGATGGAAATCGACGGCGGCTATATCAATGCCAAGGCGCCGAAGGGCGGCCTGATCGGCGCCCGTTACACCTTCCCCAAGGTTTCCGTCGGCGCGACCCATGTCATGCTGATGGCCGCCTCGCTGGCGCGCGGCACCACCGTGATCGGCAATGCGGCCCGCGAACCGGAGGTCGTCGATCTCGCCAACTGCCTGATCGCCATGGGCGCCAAGATATCCGGCGCCGGCACCTCGACCATCACCATCGAAGGTGTCACCAGCCTTTCCGGCGCCCGCCACCGCGTCTTGCCGGATCGCATCGAGACCGGCACCTATGCCATGGCGGTTGCCATGACCGGCGGGGATGTGACGCTGGCTGGCACCGACATCACGCTTCTCGACACCGCGATCGAGGCGATCCGCCGCGCTGGTGCAGAAGTCTCGGCCGTTGATGGCGGCATCCGCGTCATCGGCCATGGCGACGCGATCCGCCCGGTCGATATCGTCACCGAACCCTTCCCCGGTTTCCCGACCGATCTGCAGGCGCAGTTCATGGGTCTGATGACCCGTGCCAACGGCATCTCGCATGTGACGGAGACGATCTTCGAAAACCGCTTCATGCATGTGCAGGAGCTGGCCCGACTCGGTGCCAAGATCACGCTGTCGGGTCAGACCGCCCGCATCGAAGGCGTCACCCGCCTGCGCGGCGCACCTGTGATGGCAACCGACCTGCGCGCCTCCGTCTCGCTGGTCATCGCCGGCCTTGCCGCAGAAGGCGAAACCATGGTCAGCCGCGTCTATCACCTTGATCGCGGTTTCGAGCGCCTGGAAGAAAAGCTCACCCGTTGCGGCGCCATCGTCGAGCGCATCAGCGACTGATCCACGCCTGCCTCTGATGGCGGTACGGCGGCTGCGGGGCGAAAAGTCTTTTTGTCCCGTTGCCACTGGACAAGCGGCAACCTATGTCCAAAACATGAATTCCATCATGCAATGCGATGGATGAGACACGATAGCGCCGCAAGGCAGGACGGACAGGTGACATGGCAGACGTGAAGCTTCTGGCGCTCGACGCGGATGATCTGGCGATCATCTCCGCCCATATGCAGGACGCCGTGTTCAAAGTTGCCGACCTGTCCTTTTCACCCCGCTCCGGTCTGTTTTCGCTGGTTGCCAATCGCTTCGTCTGGGAAAAGGCTGAGCGAGGTGCCAAGAGCTTCGAACGCTGCCGCGCAGCACTCACCTTCAAGCGCGTCGAGGCCGTGCGCTCGATTGGCTTCGATCGCAACAAGACCGAGGAGGTCTTGAGCCTTCTCGCCATTCGCTTTGCCGTGAAGGGCGAGGGGCCCGACGGTGTCGTGGAACTCGTGTTGGCCGGCGGTGGTGTGATCGCGCTCGACGTCGAATGCATCGAGGCCCAGCTTGCCGATACCGGCGGCGCCTGGGAAACGACGTCGCGACCGGCACACGAGGCAGACTGACAAGCTTGGCCGGCGATTTCGGGCAAACGCATAGCATGTGAAGAGGAAGACTGGGGACGTGGCAATCTGGCTCAATCAGACATCGGGGGATTTCGAGGCACGGTTTGCCGCCTTCCTGACGACCAAGCGTGAAGTGTCCGACGACGTCAACGACGCCGTGCGCACGATCATCGACGATGTGCGCGCCCGGGGCGATCAGGCCTTGGCCGATTATTCGAAACGCTTCGACGGCATTGATTTCACGCAGGTTTCGATGCGCGTGACGGACGCGGAAATCGACGCGGCTGTGGCGGCAACGTCACCCGAACTGATTGAGGCGCTGAACCTCGCGGCAGAACGCATCGAGCGCCATCACGCCCGCCAGATGCCGAAGGACGACATCTATGAGGACGCGATTGGCGTCGGCCTCGGCTCCCGCTGGACGGCAATCGATGCCGTCGGCCTTTATGTGCCGGGCGGAACGGCGAGCTATCCGAGCTCCGTTCTGATGAACGCGCTGCCGGCCAAGGTGGCGGGCGTGCCGCGTGTCGTCATGGTGGTGCCGGCAACCGGCGGCGCCATCAACCCGACGGTGCTGGCGGCGGCGAGGATCGCCGGCGTCACCGAAATCTACCGTTTGGGCGGTGCCCAAGCCGTAGCAGCCCTCGCCTATGGCACCGAGACCATTGCGCCGGTCGCGAAGATCGTCGGCCCCGGCAATGCCTATGTTGCCGCCGCCAAGCGCCATGTCTTTGGAACCGTCGGCATCGACATGATCGCCGGTCCATCGGAGGTGCTCGTCATTGCCGACAAGGACAATGACCCGGATTGGCTGGCCGCCGATCTGCTCGCCCAGGCCGAACACGATACCGGCGCCCAGTCGATTGTCATCACCGACGATGAGGCTTTGGGCAAAGCGGTCGAAGCCGCCGTCGAGCGCCAGTTGAAGACCTTGCCGCGTGCCGAGACGGCATCCGCCAGCTGGCGCGATTACGGCGCCATCATTCTGGTCGACCGGCTGGAAGATTCAATCCCGCTCGCCAACCGCATCGCCGCCGAGCATCTGGAACTGGCGGTCGATGATCCCGAGCCGCTGCTCGCAGGCATCCGCAATGCCGGCGCGATCTTCGTCGGGCGGCACACCCCGGAAGTGATCGGCGATTATGTCGGCGGCTCGAACCACGTCCTGCCGACGGCGCGGTCGGCGCGCTTTTCCTCCGGGCTTTCGGTGCTGGACTACGTCAAGCGCACCTCGATCCTGAGGCTCGGCCCGGACCAGTTGCGCCAGCTCGGCCCCGCGGCCATCGCCTTGGCGAAGTCGGAAGGTTTGGAAGCCCATGCCCGTTCCGTCGCCATCCGCCTCAATCTCGGGGACTAGGACATGGCGGCGGGCGATTTCCGGCTCTCAGATGTCGTGCTGGACGAGACGATCGGGCGCTCGACACCTGATGTCGAGCACGAACGGGCCGTCGCCATCTTCGACCTGATCGAGGAAAACTCGTTCGAGCCGGTCGGCCATGCCGGTGGTCCCTACAAGCTTTTTTTGTCCCTCGTCGACCGCAAGCTCGTCTTCTCGATCAAGACGGAGACGGGGGAGGACGTCGCCGTCCACATCCTGTCGCTGACACCGCTGCAGCGGATCATCAAGGATTACTTCATGATCTGCGAGAGCTACTACGAGGCGATCCGCTCCTCCACGCCGTCGCAGATTGAGGCGATCGATATGGGCCGGCGCGGCATCCACAATGACGGCTCGCAGACCTTGATGGACAGGCTGTCAGGCAAGATCAAGCTTGATTTTGACACCGCCCGCCGTCTCTTCACCCTGGTCTGCGTGCTCTATTGGCGGGGTTAGGAAACGTGCAGGAGGGCGGGATCGAGAGCCGCCGGACACCGCGCCCGGGCGCGATCCTCTTCATGTGCGGACAGAATGTCATCCGCAGCCCGATGGCCGAGGCGATCGCACGGCAGGCTTTGCCGTCAGGCACCTGGGTCGCATCTGCAGGTGTGAGGAAGGGGGAGCGTGATCCGTTCGTCGATGTGGTGCTCGACGAGATCGGTCTTTCGCTCGGCCGCCGTCAGCCCCAGACACTCGAAGACATGGCCGACGATTTCTTCGATCTCGTCGTAACTCTGACGCCGGAAGCCCATCATGCTGCTCTTGAGTTGACCCGGCATTCCGCCGTCGACGTGGAGTACTGGCCGATGCCCGATCCGACGGTTGATACGGGCAGCCGCGATCAGCGGCTTGCCGCCTATCGTGACGTGCGGGATCGGCTGACGAAACTGATCCGCGAAAGGCTCGTGCTGGCGCCGGAATAGCCGGGATTTCGCCCGCCGTGAAACAATTTCCGAAAGCCGAATCTACAAGGTTCACAAATGCCGGGCGATTGTGTAGTTTCCGCCCACATTTTAAGGGGCCCTCTGCGCGCCCCGTTTAAAACCCCAGGAAAGACAACCGCTCTATGGCTAAAGAAGAAGTCCTCGAATTCCCCGGCGTCGTCACCGAACTGCTGCCCAACGCCACCTTCCGCGTGAAGCTCGAAAACGAACATGAAATCATCGCCCACACGGCGGGCCGCATGCGCAAGAACCGCATCCGCGTTCTCGCCGGCGATAAGGTTCTGGTCGAAATGACGCCTTACGACCTGACCAAGGGCCGCATCACCTACCGCTTCAAGTAAGCGCCGCCGAGAACGGCCGCGAGGTGACATGGAACTCAGACAGAAGCTGATCTTGGCCTCCGGGTCGCCGCGCCGTGTCGATCTGCTCAAGCAGTCCGGCATCGAGCCCGCGCGTCTGATGCCGATGGACCTCGATGAAACGCCGAAGAAATCCGAGCATCCGCGCTCGCTGGCGCGGCGCCTGTCGGCCGACAAGGCAAAGGCGGCATACCAGCAGATCCGCAAGGATGTCGCCTGGAACGACAGCTATGTGCTGGCAGCCGACACGGTGGTTGCCGTTGGTCGCCGCATCCTGCCCAAGGCCGAACTCGTCCAGGAAGCCTCTTCCGCTCTGCATCTTCTGTCCGGCCGCAGCCACTGGGTCTTCACCGGCGTGTGCCTGATCGCGCCGGACGGCAAGCTGCGCCAGAAGATCGTGGAAACCAAGGTCCGCTTCAAACGGCTCTCGGGCTACGACATCGAATGTTATCTGGCCTCGGGTGAATGGCGCGGCAAGGCGGGTGCCTATGCCATCCAGGGCATTGCCGGCAGCTTCGTCCAGAAACTTGTCGGCTCCTACACCAATGTCGTCGGCCTGCCGCTCTTCGAAACGCTGCAGATGCTCCAGGGCGAGGGTTACGACGTGCATAGCGGCTGGACGGAGGGCTGACATGCGCGATGAAGAAAGCCCGCGGGTGGCCAAGGTGGAGCCGCTGCGCAAGGCGCTGCCCTGTCCCGAGTGCCGCCGACCGTCGACGCGGGAGAACTATCCCTTCTGTTCCGACCGCTGCCGCAATCTCGATCTCTCCCGCTGGCTGAACGGTTCTTACGCCATCCCGGTCGCCGACGACGAATCCAAGGCCGACGACGAAGGCTACACCTGAAAAGCGTTTCCGGCTGCGAAGTCAGCCGAGCGATCCTCTTGTTCGGATTGGCTTTTCTGCGATTTTCACATCTTCTTCAAAAAAGTGCTCTCAAGCGCTTGCCATGGCCGAACAAGATGTTATAACCCCGCTCGCTCCCGGGGACATAGCCCGGCGGTTTCGAGAGAAACCGGAAGGTTCGTCAAAGAGCCGAGATGCCCGGATAGCTCAGTTGGTAGAGCAGCGGATTGAAAATCCGCGTGTCGGTGGTTCAAATCCGCCTCCGGGCACCATTCCATTCAATCATCATGTGAATGTTTGAGCGTGTCCACGGACCGCGACGCCTGTGCACGATCCAGCAGGCGGGGCGGGTATTTGCTTTGCTGGCTTTGGCGCATGTCCTGCCGACCTCATTCTCGAACAAAAGTCTGGAATCTTTTGAGCGGACTCATTAAGGCAATAAAACATGATGAATTTTGTCATGATAAGGTGTTTTCAATGAGCGTATCCGACATGAAGCAGCCCGAAACGATTTCCACCTGGTATATCGATCCCGATGCGGAGGACGCCATGGCGGATGGTCATGCGCCCATCTGGCGGCATTTGATCGGGCTTGTGCCGGAACCCGACCTGTCGCGTCAGGCAGTCCTTGATTTTGGCTGCAATCAGGGTGGTTTCCTGCGCCACCTCCATGCCCTCAGACCGTTCCGCAAGGCGCTCGGCGTCGACATCGCCCGACAGTCCATCGACAAGGCGAATGCGCTCAAGGGCAATCTGCCGGTCCAATATCAGACGGATACGAAGCTTGCCGGCTGGCACGCCGAGTTCGACATCGCCTTTAGCCACGAGGTCATCTATCTCATCGAGGATATCGAAGCCCATGCAGCCGATATGCTGCGGGTCCTGAAACCCGGCGGCGTGTATTACGCGGTCACGGGCTGCCATACGGACAATCCGTTGTGGCCGGCCTGGCGCAAGCTGGTTGCAGAGCGCACCAATACGGTGGTGCAGGACCGTTCTGTGACGGACTACGCCCGCGTTTTTGCCGGGGCCGGGTTTGCCGTCTCTGCGCGAAAACTCGCTTTCGACGGCTTCATTCCCTACCAGCCGGGCGGCTGGACGCCGGATTACGCGACCGCGCTGGACTACTACAGTCAGACCAAGATCGTCTTCCGCCTGATCAAGGCGTGACAGAGCTCAGGCGGGCCGGGTAACCGGTTCCGCCCATCGCTGGAGATGAACGTCGAAATGTGGCGGGCCGTCCGGGGAGATTTGGACAAACTGCCCGTCGACGCGGAAAACCCGTTCGATCAGGCCGCTTTGGGCGAGATCGGTCGCGATGCCGTCGAAGACCATCCGGCCCCGTTCCATGAGCGAAATGCGGTCGCAAATCGACAGGGCTTGATTGAGGTCGTGGATCGCCATGACCACGGTGACCCCGCGGTCTCGGCTTAAGCGGTGGACGAGGTCGAGCACCTCGATCTGGTAGCCGATATCGAGGAACGAAGTCGGTTCGTCGAGCAGCAGGATTTTTGCTTCCTGCGCCAGTGCTGCAGAGATCCAGGCCCGCTGTCGTTCCCCGCCCGAAAGCGCGCTCAGGCTTCGCTCTGCCAGAGCGGAAAGGCCGGTGCTCTCCATCGCCCACGCAATGGCGTCCTCATCGTTCTGATCATAGCGCCGGAACAGGCCGACATGGGCAAAGCGACCCTGGCGAACCAGTTGCTCGACGGTCATTTCGTCGGGTGCCGTCGGCTGCTGCGGAAGGAAGGAAAGCCGGTGCGCGATCTGGCGGCGGGTCATGCCAGAGATCGGAGCGCCGTCGATCGCCACGCTGCCTTCCACAGGTTTGACCATACCGGCAAGACCTTGAAGCGCCGTGCTTTTGCCCGAGCCGTTCGGACCGATCAGGGCGCGGATCTCGCCGGGTTCCAGTGTGAGGGTGAAACGCTCCAGCGCCCTGCGCGCGCCGTAGGTGATCGACAGATTGGAACAGGATAACATCGCGGTCCTCATGGCGTTTTGCGCAGCAGCGCGACGAGCAGCGGCACACCGCAGATTGCGGTGACGACGCCGATCGGGATTTCCTCCGCCCCGCCCGCCAGCCGTCCCGCAAGGTCGGCGAGCGTCATGGTGATCGCCCCGAGCATGATGGTCAGCGGCAGGACGATGCGTGTGTACTGCCCGGCGAGGAACCGTGCCATATGCGGCACGATCAGCCCGACGAACACGACCGGTCCGACGACACCGACTGCGCTGGCGGCGAGCGTGCAGGCAATCAGCAGCACGACGGAGAATTGTGTCCGATAGGACAGGCCGAAGGAGCGGGCGACCGTGGCATCGAAGCGCAGCAGATCCAGCGGCCGGCGGACCACCGGCAGGACGGCAAGGCCTGCGATGGTGAAAGGCAGGAGAAACACAGCATGCTGCCAGCCACGGGCATAGAGGCTTCCGGAAAACCATTCGAGCAGCACTTCCAGGCGGCCTGATCCCCAACCAGCCATCAGGCCGATGCCGATGGCATGCAGCACGGCGCCAACCGCGATACCGCATAGTGTAATGCGCAGGGGACCGAGATCCCGGCGGAACGCGATGAGATAGATGAACGCGCCCGCCGCCAGGCCGCCGAGGGTCCCGATCAGCGGCAGCCAGTGAACGGGCAATTCCTGCAGCGTGGTGGAGCCGGTGTCCTGGCTGTAGACGGAGATGACGAGGAACCCGCTGACAGCCAGCATTGCGCCTTGCGAGACGCCCATCAGCGAGGGATCGGCAAGGGGATTGCGCGTGATCGATTGCAGCAGCAATCCCGCCAGCGCGAAATGGACCCCGGCCAGCATGCCGGTGAGGATGCGCGGCAGCCGGATATCGAGAATGATGGCACGCGCTTCCGCCGAGCCTTGGCCCGTCAGTGCGGCCAGTGTGTCGGATGGATCGAGATCGACCACGCCGAGGAAGACGGCAAGCACAAGACAAACCAGCATGAAGGCGAGGAGGCCCGGCAGGAGATAGGCTTGTCGTCGGGCTTGTGCGATGTGCGGGCTGCTGCTCATGCATTCCCCGTGAAACTGAGTGTCCGTCGCTGGACGAGGTAGATGAAGATCGGTCCGCCAATCAGCGCGGTCACGATCCCGACAGGGATCTCCTTGGGCAGGGCGACGCTGCGGGCGACGAGATCGGCGGTGACGGTCATGAGGCCACCTGCGGCGACATTGAACATGATCGACCGGGCCGGTCCGCCGGGTTTCAGCAGGCGCACGATATGGGGCGTTGCAAGCCCGACAAAGGCGACCGGACCCGCAATGGGCGCAACACCGGCGACGGGCAGGGCCGCAACGAAGAGCAGCAGCGGCTTCCACAGGGCAAGATTGAGCCCCATGCCGGCCGCAGCCTGATCGCTCAGCGCCAGGATTTGCAGGATGCGATGACAGCAAAGCGCCAGACCCGTCCCGCCGACCACCCAGGGGAGCATTTGCACGAGCTGAGGCCAACTGCGTCCCTGGAACCCGCCGGACAGCCAGAAGAGCAGGGAAGGGACCTGCGGGCCACTGAGGAGAAGGATGTAGGTCGTGATCGCGCCGAGAAACAGCGACACGCTGATCCCGGCGAGCGCCAGATGCAGTGGCCTCGCATTGCCGCCACGCGCAATCCAGAAGGTGACGGCGGAAGCCGACAGTCCGCCAATGAGGCCGATCAGGGGGTAAAAGACCGATGACAGGGTCGGCAGGAAAACGAAACAGGCGACTATGGGCGTGACGGCGCCGGCGCTGACGCCGGTCAGGCCAGGCCCCGCCAACGGATTGCGTGTCAGGGTCTGCAGGAGATAGCCGGACACCGCGAGGCCCGCGCCACCCACGAAAGCGACGAGGCTGCGCGGCAACCGCAAAGCCCAGACCAGGATCGAGTCGAGCTTGCCGTCCGGTCGAAACAGCGCGCGAAGTGCGGCTTCTGCCGCAAGCGGCTTGGTGCCGAAGGTGAGGCCGGCGGCAATGACGACTGCGGCTGCGGCCAGAAGGGCCACCAGCAGGATCAAGGCGCGCATGCTGTCGGCCCTGACCGGGCCGACAGGTGTCACGGATGTCATTGCTGCAGGCTGGCGGGAATGATCTTCGCCGCCTCGGCCTTGATGTCGACGGCCGGGAAAGTCTGGGGGTAGAGATAGTGGGCGGCTTCGCGCAGCACCAGTTCGCGCGCGATCGGGCCGTTGGTTTCCACCCATTCGTCGCCGACATAGATGACCCGCCCGTTCTTGACCGCCGACAGCTGGCTCCAGATCGGGTTGTTCTCATGTGGGCGGTCTGGACCGCTATCCATGACGAAGATCACCTCAGGGTCCTTTTCGAGCATGGTCTCCAGGCTGATTTCCAGACCGAACTTGCCGCCGGGTGTCATCGGTCCGGCAATGTTGTCGCCGCCGAGTGCGGCCACGATCGAGGCAGCCGTGTTTTCCGTGTGGAACGAGAAGGGCGTGTCACCGCCCCACATGATCTGGAAGCGCGGATGCTGGTCCTTCGGTGCCTTGGCGGCGAATTCCTCGAGATGTTTCTTGAAGTCGGCATTCAGCTCAAGCCCGCGCTCGGGCTTGCCCAGAAGGTCGGAAAGCTGTGCCACTTCCGTATAGCTCTCGCTCAGAAGCTCCATATTGTAGGCAATGTAAGGCGCGATCTTCTGCAGGGCTTCGGCATTGCCAACCGTGTAGCGCGCCATCGCGACGATCAGATCCGGCTTTGACTCGGACAAAAGCTCGAGATTGGGCTTCGCCCGCTGGCCGATCTGCTGGATATCCTGGGTCAGCCCAAGCAGATAGTCCGGATGGCGATCGGCAACCATGTAGGTGGTGGCCACCGGCTTCAGGCCGAGCGCCAGCGCCACATCGGTTGCAAAGAAGGAGATCGAGGCGATGCGCTGCGGATGCGCGGGAACCTGAACCGTAACGCCTCGCTCGTCGGTGAAAGTACGGGTCTTGGCGTCTTCAGCATGGCCTGTGCCAGCACCGGCAAGGCACAATGTGAGGGTCAGGCCAATGGCCAATCGGCGGAATGCAGGCATGCGTCGGCTCCTTTGAGGTTCGCTGCCTGCTGCTTATTCCCTTAACATGATTTTTTCAATCATGTTTTTTACCGTGTTGACGACACGCCATTTTGCCTGGTGTCTCGACGCCCCGCAGTCAGTCGCATTGTCCTGCGGGCACGTCGATCGCATACGTCGTCTTGCCCGGTCCATTCGGCAGGGTCGGGACCAGATAGACTTTCAGGTCACAGTCTTGCGTCCGGATCGTCCACTCCGCTGCGCCGTCCTTCCGTGTGCCGGTGTTGCTGATTGCGCCGATCGGCTGCTGGTGCAGAATGTCCGCCAAGCGCCCGTCAGCGAGGATCGTGCCAATGCGCTCGAGGCTGTCATAGTAGCCGGAAACGGCGGCCTGCGCGGAGGCGACAGGGGCAACCGACATCACAATGCTGGTCAGGATCAAATATTTCATAGGCATCTCCCGGTTTGATGCCGGAAGGTTCCATGGCCAAGGAACCTTGGCAAGCCCCCGGCAACCAATGTCCAATGGTCGTCAAGTCCGGCCAACTTCCGGCGTTAACCGCGTCCGTAAAGATTGCATTCAGCATTTGCCCGTAAAGCTTTGTTAGCCATTCCCGGAGTTCCCGGGTGCACGCGCGTGTGCCCGGCCAACCTGCGAGTTCCTGTGTCATGCGTTTCAAGGCTCTTCCGTCCCTTCTCGCTCTCACGCTGGCTCTGACCAGCTGCACGGCGCGGACAAGCCCCATCGACGCCTTGGGGCTGGCGCCGCAGCCGAAAACGCAGGTTGCGCAGACAGCGGCTCCCGTTCCGGCTGTCGCGGTCGACGAACAGACCGGCGCGATCACGCCGCCTCAGGACGCGGGATCCCATCCCGAAGCCCTGGCCTGGGCGGGCAATACGCCGAACCAGGCCCATTTCGAATCCGCGACGATGTCAGCCGGCATGCCGGTGCCGGATCAGCGACCCGTCGCCATGCTGATGCCGCCCGTCCCGCCGGCGTCTTCCCTGCCACCGACCATGGCGCCTGCTGAAGAACAGGCGCCGAGCGCCGGAGGCCGCCACCGCGTCTACAGCCAGCGGTTCCGCGATGCCAAGCCGATGAATTTCGGCAAGGTCAAGCCGAAGCACCACGCCGTGCATGGCGTGGATGTCTCACGCTGGCAGGGGGATATTGATTGGGTGAAGCTGAGAAGCCAGGGTGCGAACTTCGCCTATATCAAGGCGACAGATGGTGGTGATCACACCGACCCGATGTTCCGCACCAATTGGCGCAAGGCCAAGGAGGCCGGTCTCAAGCGCGGCGCCTACCACTTCTTCTACTGGTGCCGTGTCGCAAGCGACCAGGCCGACTGGTTCATCCGCAACGTCCCGCGCGATCCGGATGCACTTCCGCCCGTCATCGACGTTGAATACAACGGCGAGTCGAGCTGCCGCTTCCGCCTGTCACCGGAAAAGGCACGCGAAAAGATGCAGGTCTTCATGGATCGCCTGGAACGCCACTACGGTAAGCGTCCGGTCATCTACACGGCCCCGGACTTCTACAAGGACAATCTGGACGGCTACTTCCTTGATTATCCCTTCTGGCTGCGATCGGTCGCTGCCCACCCGTCGAAAACCTATCCAGGACGCAAATGGGTCTTCTGGCAGTATTCCGGCTCTGGTCTCTCCCAGGGTGTCAACGGCAAGATCGACCTCAACGTCTTCCGCGGCTCGGTTGCCGATTGGCAGAACTGGGTGTCCGGCTCGAAGAGCTGGAACAAGGTCGCGGGCCTGCGCTGAGCCACAGAAGCGGGGACCAACGCATCCTGGTCTGACGGCGGGGGCGTTGGGAGCGCCAGATCCTCAACGGCCACAGTCTAGATGCCGACTCCCGGTTCGATCACCGCCGGTTCCGGGTTTTCGTCGGGATTGGGGTTCGGGAATTCATCCGGCAGGAGATCCGGCGCCGGCTCTTCGATCTCTGGCACCCAGGTTGGCGCTGGCATCGGCGGCTGATCGGCGGGGGGTGTCTGGGGCGGCGTGGCACCATCAATGAAGGCCATGACGTTTCTCCTCGTTTGCGGATAAGGCGGTGTGTTTCATCCGTCGTCACCAGGGACAATCCGCGTCGGTCGCCAAAAGTTCCTCCATCGTGACCGCAGGCCACCACCAGTTTCATTCGGAACCTTTCCCGCAACCTGCCGTTCGATGCGGGAAACGGCGGCGAAAGGTGGATGCAATGAACGTGGCACAACGGCCCACAGCCAATGGCGGGCGATCGCAATCTCGGGTCTCCCCGAAGAGCTGGGGCGCTGAATGCACCGCTGCCGGTGAAGTTCGTTTCCGCATCTGGGCGCCGTCCCTCACGGCGCTGACGCTGCGTCTTGCGGATAAGGACATGCCGATGTCGCGGACATTCGACGGTTGGTTCGAGCTGAGCGCGAGCAATGTCGCGCCCGGTACGCCTTACGCCTATGTTCTGCCCGACGGTCTTGTCGTTCCCGACCCGGCCGGCCGCGCCCTGAAGGACGATGTCCATGGCCCTTCTCTGGTCATCGATCCCACGGCCTATCGCTGGCGTGACGGCCAATGGCAGGGGCGCCCCTGGCGCGAGGCGGTGGTCTATGAGCTGCATGTGGGCACCTTCACTGCGGAGGGCACCTTTACTGCGGCGGCTGAAAAACTTGCAGATCTTGCCGAGGCCGGCATATCCGTCGTGGAGCTGATGCCGGTTGCGGCTTTCGGCGGGACGCGCGGTTGGGGTTACGACGGTGTGCTCCTGCATACGCCGCACCCGTCCTACGGCACTCCCGACGACATGAAGGCCTTCATCGACCATGCTCATGAACTGGGCCTGATGGTCATGCTGGACGTCGTCTACAATCACTTCGGCATCGACGGCAATTATCTCTCCGTCTACGCGCCCGAAATGATGCACGAGGAGGGCACGCCATGGGGGCCGACGATCGATTTTGAGCGGAAGCCATCGCGCGATTTCGTCATCGAAAACGCCCTCTATTGGCTGGAGGAGTTTCATCTCGACGGCTTGCGCTTCGATGCGGCAGACCAGATCAGGGACGAGACGTCGACAACGCACATCCTGGAGGAGTTGGCGCTTGCGGTTCGCGAACGCTTGACTGGTCGCCACGTCCATCTGGTTCTGGAGGATGCCCGCGGGATCACCCGCTTTCACGAGCGGGACAAGGACAATTCCGTGCGGTTTTATGACGGCGTATGGAACGATGGCTATCATCATCTCATCCATGCCTGGGCCACCGGCGAGCATGGAGGGCACTACAAGCCCTTCGCGAGGGACTTCTGGCCGCGGATCGGCAAGACCCTGGCCAGCGGTTTCGCATTGCAGGGTGAGACGATCGAGGGGCGGGGAGACGAGATCTTCGGAGAGCCGAGCGGACACCTTCCCCCTGTCACCTTTGTCAATTTCATTCAAAACCATGATCAGGTCGGCAATCGGGTGGGAGGGGACCGTTTGTGGGCCCAGATCGACAAGGGCTTGCGCGAGCGGTTGATGGCCATACTGCTTCTCTCGCCGCAGATACCTTTGGTCTTCATGGGCGACGAATTTGCCAGCCGATCCCGGTTCTTCTTTTTCAGCGATTATCCCGAGGAGCTGCAGCAGAATACCCCTGACGATCGCTTGCAACAGGCCCGGGATTTCGGCGCCGGCGACGATGTGACGGTGGATGACGTGCCTGATCCGAATGGCCCCGAAACATTCCGCATGTCCAAACTGGACTGGGAGGAGATGAACACCTCGAACGGCAGGGAAGCGCGGGCCTATTTCAAGACACTTGTCGGAAAACGCCGAGACCATCTGATGCCACTTCTCGAAAACATTGGTGGTGACACCGGCCAAGTCCTGAAGGCACAGGACGGCATTCTGGCGGTCGACTGGCAGCTGGGGGAAACCCTTTGGCAATTGAGGGCGAATTTCACCGACGTGCCTGTCAAAATCCCTCCCGTGCGGGGACAGGTCATCCATGTGCTGCCCGGCTCCGCCGAAACCGGCGTGCTGGAGCTCGCAGAACTCTCACCCCAGGGTCTCATCTTTGTTCGAGGCTGACGCCGGCGGCGACTTATTTTGGGCCGTGGCGGGAACCGGAGCGCCGCAGAGGCGTTTATCATGAGATCAGGAGGAGTGCGGCCATGAGTGAGACCTATTGCGACATCATCCCCCAAGCCGCAGGCTGGGCGTTTGTCTTCGAGGGCCGTCAGTCGGCCGTGTATCCGAGCTACAGGCTTGCTGTCGAGGCGGCTCGCCTTTGCTCTGAAAAGCTGGCAGGCACGCGCAGCAAATTCGTGCTTCGCCAGCAGGATTTGCGCGGACGAATGCATGAGGTTCAGGGCCGATCGGACATCTGGTCGCCCGCCGGACGTGGGCCTTCGATGTCGCTCCATGTCGGTGGAGGTGGTCAGGTATAGGCCTGACGATGCCGATCGAAAGCTGACAAAGGGTTGGAACTCAGGATCGCAAACAGTGTGGCAGTGAACAGACGATGGTTCCCATCGTCATTGTTCCCTGTTGGCTCCTGCTCAGGGAAGGCCGGGAGACTGCATCTGCACGGTGACAGTCTGGACGCCTGGGACCGCAAGCGCAATTTCCACAGCCCGATCGAGTTCATCCCGCGATCCGATCCACCCTCCGAGAAAGATCTCTCCTCCCGTGGCGACGACCGTCAATTCGGTCGCGTCCAGACCCTCGGATATGGCGAGCGCCTCCGCCACTTGCTGCTCAAGCGAAGCTTCGACGGGAAACGCATCCGCCATTGCCGAATTTTCATCGTGAAACTGCTGTGGCTTGAAAACCATGTCGGGCTCCCGCGTTTGTCCTTGAAGCCTAACGCGGCAGTCCGACTTTGGTTCGCCTGGCATTCGGCGATCACAGAGGAATTCGATCCGGATTATGTCCGGCCTGAAGACAAGCCCTTCCGCAGGGCAGGCCCATGAAGTGGCTCAGGCGGCTCCTTCGCGACCTGTTCCCGACGGCCTCGATCGGCACCTATCTGACGATCATGGTGACGCTCTCGACTCTGCCTCTGTTGGGCTTCGCCGCGTTTCTTCTTCTCGAACTCGAACAGTCCCAGTTCCAGGCGCTCAAGGTCAATGCCGGCCGGGACGCTCAAAACATCGGTCGAAGTGTCGAGCGCAAGATTTCCGACCTTGAGACCACCCTGACACTGATCGCAAACTCGCCGGAGGTGCAGGACGGCAATCTCGAAGCCTTTTACGATCGGGTTGCCGGAAGCCTCAAAGGAAGTTCGATGTATATCCTGCTTGTCGGACGGGACGGCCGACAGCTCCTGAACACCCGCAGACCCTGGGGCTCCTCGCTTCAACCCATGTCGAACATCGCTTCGCTGCAGTCGGCTCTGCGCTCCGGTCATGTCGAGCTGTCCGGCATCTTTTTCGGCCACACCAGTCAGCAATGGGTGGTCAACCTCACCATGCCGGTCCCCGAAGGCAATCGCGCCGGGGTGGATGCGGTGGTCCTCACCCAGGATGCTGAAAGCCTCGCCAGTCATACGTCGAGGGAAAACCTGCCGCCCGGCTGGTCTGCAGCTCTTCTCGATGACGATGGTAAGGTGGTCGTTTCCAGCGGTATCGACAGCCGCCCTTCCGGCGAGCAGTTTCCGCAAGGCTGGCTGGAGCTGATGTTCGGACCGAACGGCAGCGCGGTTTTCTATCAGAATGGTGACCAGTATATGCTGGGTTATGCCCGGGTAACCGACTGGCCCTGGCGTGTCGCAGTCTGGGGTCCTGTTGCCGGCGCACAGAAGACGTTTGTTGCAGCCTGGAAGAGCCTCTTGGTCGGAAGCCTCGTTATTCTCACCATCAGTCTCTCCGTCGCCCTGATTGCGGCCCATCAGTTGCGGTCGTCGATCCGCACCATCGCTTTGATGGCGAACCGGATCGGCAAGGGCGAGATCGTCTCGCCGGCGCGCACGCGGATCGTTGAGGCGAACCAGGTCGCCATCGCGCTCTCCAATGCGTCCTTTGATCGTGCCGAGGCCGAAGAGCGCATTCATTTCATCCTGCAGGAACTGGTTCACCGCACGAAGAACATCCTGTCGCTGGTGCAGGCGATGATGCGCCAACTCGCGCGCAGTGCCGACAGTGTGGAGGGTTTTCAGCGCGCTGTGAGCGGCCGGCTGGCAGGCCTTGCCCAATCCATCGAAGCGCTCGCCCGGCAGGAATGGGGTGGAATTCCGCTGGCGAACCTCGTCGATCTGCAGCTGGCGACCGTCGCAGGCTCGGCCGACAGGGTCGAGCGCCGGGGACCCGATCTTCTGGTCAACGCGAGTGCGGTTCAAAATCTCGGCCTCGTCTTCCACGAACTGGCGACCAATTCGGTGAAATACGGCGCGCTGTCGGTGCTGGAGGGGCGCATCCGTGTGGAATGGATCGTGGAGGACGAGACTTCCGAAGATCCGAAGCTGCGGCTCACCTGGACAGAGCAGCACGGACCGCCTGTTATCGCGCCCACCCGCCGCGGTTTTGGTTCCACAGTCATCGAACGGCACGCAGCCAGTTCTTTCGCAGGCGAGGTGACGATGGACTTCGATCCAAGCGGTCTGCGCTGGGAACTGCTGGCGCCGCTCAGCGCCTTTACCGGGGGCACGACGACCTGACCTGGAACCTTGCGATTGCTTCTCTGTTGTCTTTCACACACGACAGAGGAGACATGAGCATGCGCAAGGATCGCCACGAGAACTCCGAAACAGCGGGGTCGGCCAAGAAACAGTCGGAGCGTATTGAAAAGGATGCCACCGGACAGTTCGTCGGCACGCGGCATGGCGGAGACAATGATGGTGTCGTCAGCGCCAAGCCCACGGTGATAGCGGGTTCGCAAGACGCCACCACCCACAAACGGCCAGCGAATGGGAAGAACCCACCCAAGGATTGGAATGTCAATTTCGATCTTCGCGATAAAGACAAGTCCTGATGTGTGAAGGCCTCGTCCGAATGTCGCGGGAGACACACATCACGAAGCCGTTCCGTCCGCATTTTCCACGGTGATCCGCCTCAGCGCTTCGGCTCTTTCCTTCGCGGTATCCAGGATTTCCCGGATCTCCTGGCTTTTCTCGTTGCCGCGTCCAGCGCCGGCAGACGGCGTGGCACCCGGATCCTCCGACCCGTCGCGCAGGAGCACTTCCTGTTCCAGGTTGCGCAACAGATGCTGAGGCCCGCCTGGCACCAGCAGCGCTTCCGTCAAAAGGGAGATGAGGATCTCCCGATGGGCGTTCAATCGACCTTCGATCGTCTGGGCATTATCCGGCATGTCTTGCTCCCTGGGCTTCCTGCGGACCCGAAAGGGGAACAATGGCGGGCGATAAAAGTTTCCTGCAGAACCGAATTGTCTACCTGAAAGGACAAGGCCATGGCCCAGACAGTCCGCCCCCCACAATGGCGCCGCTATCCGGATCCCCGCGACCGGCTGATCATCGCGCTCTTTGCCCAGCTGGAGGCGGAGCGCCAAACGCGTGAGACGCTGCGCATGGCATTGCGCTCCGGCGCGCTCGATCCGGCCGTGCTGGAAGCGATTGCAGAAGATCCGGTGCCCGCGACAAGCGACGATATCGCAGCGCTGGAGCGCAGCATTGCCCTTCGAGGTGGTCCTGTCGGAACGGAGCAGCGAGCGGAAGATTGGCGATGAGAATGGTAGGGCCAACCCTTTCCCAGGGTGCCCCTGGCGCGGGTTGGAAAGGTAGAGCAAGATCAGGGATCTTGTGATCCAATCACTCTGGACGAAAAAAGGACCCGGTGAGCGCCGGGTCCTTTTTCGTGGGTGTATGTCCTCAATGCGTGGCCTGGAACCGCTGTTCCGTCAGGCGGCCATAGACCTGTGCGTAACTCTCGGCGCTGCGATCCCAGGAATAATCGGCACGCATGGCCTGCAATTGCAGTCGCGCCCATTTGCGTTTGTCCTCATAAGCGTCCGCTGCGCGCCGAAGCGCCTGGCGCAAGCCCTCCGGACGAACCGGATGAAACTGGAAACCCGTTGCTGCCCTTGCCGACAGCGCCGCGTCATTGGCGTCGATGATCGTTTCCGACAGGCCGCCCGTCCGGGAGACGACGGGCACACAGCCATAGCGCATGGCGTAAAGCTGGGTCAGCCCGCAGGGTTCGAAACGCGATGGCTGGATGATCGCATCCGACCCCCCATGAATGAAATGCGCCGTCGGCTCATTGTATCCGACACTGACGGCCATCTTGCCGGGGAAGCGGGCCGCAGTTGCCTTCAGCGCATCCTCAATCGCGTGATCGCCCTGGCCAAGTACGATCAACCGGCCACCGCGATAGAAGATCTCGTCCGCCACCTCGGCAAGCATGTCCATGCCCTTCTGCCAGGTCACGCGTGTCACCGCCGAAAACAATGGTCCATCACCGGGCTGGAGGTTGAACCGCTCCAGGAGCAGAGCTTTGTTGTTTTTCTTGTTCCGCAAGCTTTTCATGTCGAAGCGGAACGGAAGATAGGGGTCGGTGGCCGGATTCCACACTTCGTTGTCGATGCCGTTGACGATGCCCTGAAGGCGGTCGATCTTCGTGTTCAGCACCCCATCCAGACCCATGCCGAAAGTCGGAGACAGGATCTCGCGGGCATAGGTCGGGCTGACCACGGTGATGTGGTCGGCGGTCATCAATCCACCCTTCAGGTAACTGATGTCGCCGAAATACTCCATGGAATCGACGGAATAGGCCTCGGGCGGCAGACCGATATACGGCAGCAGATCCGCAGAATATTGGCCTTGGAAGGCAAGGTTGTGAATGGTGAGCACAACCGGTACCGGCGATCCCATCTGGCGCAGGTAAACGGAGGTCAGAGCCGACTGCCAGTCGTGCGTGTGCACCAGATCCGGTCGCCATCCGGGCAGTGCCCCGGCTGCGATCTCCGCGCCGGCGAGGGAGAGAACCGCAAAGCGCTTCCAGTTGTCGGGATGGTCGTAACCGTTTTCGTCGACATAGGGGCCCCCCGGACGGTCGTAGAGTGCCGGGGCGTCGAGGACGAAGAGGCTGATCCCGTCAATCTCCAGATGTCGCAGGCTCGCCTTCTCGCCGAGCAGGTCATCGAACTCCATCAATGGTGGGTGAAGCCGCGCCAAAGCCAGGATGGACGGATAACCGGGGATCAGGGTGTGGGTTTCGATGCCGTAGGTGGCGAGTGCCTTCGGCAGCGCGCCTGTGACATCGGCAAGGCCGCCGGTCTTCACCAGCGGATAGATTTCCGAGGTCACGGCCAGCACGTGCAAAGGCACGCGGGTGATGGCACGGCGGCGGTTGGGCACCTCCTCCTCGTCACGGTGATAGGCCGCACGAACGCGTTGGATGAACTGTGCCCGGCTGAGGGCCAGTGAAAGATCGAGTCCGGCCACTTTCGTCACCCTTTCTTGCTCCTGACCGCCTTGCGTCGCGGTTGCTGGATGGGTTCCTCCGTGATGATCAGGCCTTCCTCCTCGGCCGATGCCTGCGCCTGGGCGATGCGCCTCCCTGCCTTTTCCGTGGTCTCGTCTGCCGACGCCTGAAGCCTCTCCCAGTCGCCGAGGGCAGACAGCCAATGGGCCTCGTCGGCGCCATGCGGGCGCCCTTCTTCTTCCCACAGCGTATAGGCCCGCCGGGCTATCCAGTCGTAGTCACGTTCAGGCATGGCAATTCTCCGTCGTCGCCGCTGGCCTGGCTCCACGGGAATGCGTTTCGGTCGGGCGCGGTCTCGTCGCGTCCACCGGTACCGGACCGATCTGCCAGCGGTACCCCCATACCATTGGCTGATCCCCGGACTGTCATTCGAGGGGAACTGGCTTCAGAGGAACGCGATTGCGGGCAAACGGTTCCCGTCGCAACTGCCGAATTGATGGGAAAGGGGAACCCCTGTCGACTGCGCGCGTTTTCCGGGGCAGATCTGCGGACGGACCGCACGACAGGGAGAGAATGCGGTGGCACAAAGAGCGTTTTGGAAAGGCTATCTGAAGCTCTCGCTCGTGACCTGCCGCGTTTCGATGACACCCGCCGTCACCGAGAGCAGCAAACTTCGCTTCCACAACATCAACCGCCAGACAGGCAACCGCGTGGTGAACCGCTATATCGATGCGCAAACGGGCGAGCCTGTTGATGACGAAGACCAGGTCAAGGGTTATGCCCGGGGAGAGGATGACTATGTCCTCATCGAAGACGAAGAGCTCGATGACGTGGCGCTGGAAAGCACCCGCACGATCGATATCGAAAGTTTCGTCCCGCAAAACTCGATCGGCTGGATCTGGTATGACAGCCCGCACTTCCTGGCCCCCGCCGACAAGGTGAGCGAGGAAGCGTTTGCGGTGATCCGTGAAGCCATGCGCAAGACCGATACGGGTGGCATCGCACGTCTGGTGCTCTATCGCCGTGAACACTCCGTGCTTCTTGTGCCGCGCGAAAACGGCATGATTGTCTGGACCTTGCGGTACGGAGACGAGGTGCGCGACGCCGATCCCTTCTTTGGGCAAGCAGGCGAGGAATCGTCGCCAGCGCGTGCCAGGACGATGATGAAGAAACTGGTTCAGGCGCGCATGCGCAACTGGTCTCCCAAGCTGGTACAGGATCCGGTTGAAGAGCGCCTCCATGAAATCATCGCGATGCGCAGCAAGAAGTCGAAACGGTCGAAGCCGAGGGCCGCGCCGGAACCAGCGTCCAAGGACAATGTCATCGACATCATGGAAGCGCTCCGCCGCAGCCTCGCCTCCGAAAAGAAAGGCGGTGCGCGCAAGTAGGCTTCACCGCTTGCTGCGCGACTTGCGAATGCTGGTGGAGATGGGCGCCTCCGCCTTGCGAAAATCCGCCCATGGATCACTGTCCTGCTGTTCGAGCCGGCTCGGGGTATTCGTCACCGTGTAATGGTTTGGCCCGATGTCGGGCCCCAGTTCGTCGAATGACAGCGGCATGGAGACCGGCGCGCCCTCTCTCGCACGGGTGGAGTAGGGCGCGACAGCCGTATTTCCGCGCCCGTTGCGCAGGTAGTCGATCAAGATCTTGCCCTTTCGCTTTGCCTTGCTGATCGTCGCGACATAGTCGTCCGGGCTGTCGGCTGCCATGCTGTCCGCAAGTGCCTTCATGGCAGCTTTCACGGCCGGCCATTCGGCCTTCGGCTTCACGGGCGCGACAACATGCAGCCCCTTGCCGCCGGATGTCTTGACAAAACCGGTCAGCCCCATGTCCGAAAAGCGCTGTCGAACTTCGAAAGCTGCAGCGACCACACGCTCCCAGTCCACATCCGGCCCCGGATCGAGATCGATATTGACCATGTCCGGCCGTTCCAGATCGCCGCCGCGCGAACCCCATGGATGGATCTCGAGGGCCGCGCCCTGCTGCACCAGGGCCAGCAGGCCATCGAGATCGTGAATGCCGATCAACGCCTGTTCGTCATCATCCTTGGGGTCGCGGATCGTGATGATCTCCTTGCGCATGCCGCGCCACCCATGTTTCTGGAAGAAACAGGTACCGGCATGCCCTTCCGGGCAGCGCAACAGGGCGAGCGGCCTGTCAACGATGAAAGGCGCGATGCGCGGCCAGACCTGAACGTAATAGTCCGCCAATCCCTCCTTGGTGACACCGGCTTCCGGCCAGTAAAGCCTGTCGGGATGGGTGAGCGGCACACTGCGCTTGGCGGTCGCCTCGGCCCGCGCGCGCGGCTTGGCGGTCGACCCACGCTGCGGGATAGGCCCGCTCTCCTGGACAACCTCGGTTGCCGTCTTGTCGTCGCGCAAGCCGCGGAACGAGGCATGGCGGAGATGGGCATCGCCGGTCCAGCCGCGAAACTCGACCTCGGCCACCAGTTCGGGTTTGACGAAGACAGCATCCTTGCGCTCGAGGCTCGTCAGTGTCCCTGCAAACGGACTCTTCGTCTGAACCAATGGCTTGAGCTGCCTGAAGAGCTGGCGCGCGACGCTGGCGCTGTAGCCTGTCCCGACGCGGCCGACATGACGAAGGCCGTCCTTGTCGTTGACGCCCATGATCAACGATCCAATCGCCGTGTCCGAAACAGACGACGGCACGTACCCCCCGATCACCAGTTCCTGCCGCGCCGTGCACTTTGACTTCACCCAGTCGCGCCCGCGACCGGACCGATACGGTGCGTCGGCAACCTTGGAAATGACGCCTTCGAGGCTCAGCCGACAGGCGTGTTTGAGCACCAGCTCGCCACTCTCGTCGAAATGCGTCGAGTATTTCAAAGGCCCTTCTGCGGGTCGCATCAAGTGTTCGAGCACCGCTTTTCGCCGGATCAGCGATGCGCCGGTCAGATCCTGTCCGTCGAGATGCAGGAGGTCGAAGATGTAGTAGACGAAACGGTCGGCCCGTCCGTCGCTGAGATCCGCCTGCAGAAGAGAAAAATCGCTGCTGCCATTGCCCGTCTCGACCACGATTTCCCCGTCGAGCAAAGCTGCCTGCACCGGCAGTGCTATCAATGCCTGGCTGATTGCGTCACCGAAGCGGTCCGTCCAGTCCAGGCCGGTCCGGGTCAGGAGCCGTACGTCGCCATGATCGACACGGGCTTGAATGCGATAACCGTCGAGCTTGATCTCGTGCAGCCAGCGACCGCCCTTCGGCACCGTCTTGACCAGTGTGGCCAGCGCCGGCGGCACGAAATCCGGCAAGGCCACCGGTTTTGTACCCTTCACTGTGGTGCGGGCCTTGGTCTCCGCCGCCTTGGCAACTTTCGATTTCCCCGGTGTATTGGCCTTAGCTGCCTGCTTGGTCTTGCGGGAATTCCACACCTCGGCCTTTCCGTCTCCCTTCAGGCTTTCGATCGGCCGGCCGCTTTTGACCGATAGAGGCAGTTCCTCGATGACGTCGGGATCTGTGTCGCTGCGGGCAAACTCGTCGTCGCCCTTGATCAGCAGCCAGTTCTCCCGCGTCTCGCCGTCTCTTTTCGCCATGCGCACGAGATGCCAGTGGCCGTGGAGTTTTTCCCCCTGCAGGGAGAATTCCAGATGCCCTTTTCTGTAGCCCTTGGCCGCATCATGCAGCGGCTCCCAATTGCCACGATCCCAGACGATCACCTCGCCGGAACCATATTGTCCAGGCGGAATGACGCCTTCGAAATCACCATAGGCCAGCGGGTGATCCTCGACATGAACCGCCAGCCGTTTCTCGCTCGGCACGAGGCTTGGGCCACGCGTGACCGCCCAGCTCTTGAGGACTCCGTTCATCTCCAGGCGGAAATCGTAGTGGAGCCGGCGGGCGGCATGCTTCTGGATGACGAAGCTGTTGCCCTTCGTCCTCGCCGCTTGCGCCTTGGGTTCCGGCGTTGCCTTGAAGTCGCGCTTGCGACGATATTCCGACAGCGACATGATCAGCTCGCCTTTTTCTGCCGCCCCGCCGATGGCGCCGCCTTGCGGCTTTTCGCCGGCTGAGCCTTGCCTTTCGAGCTGGCAGGCGCACCGGCGCTCCTGCGCAGGGCATCCATGAGGCTGGTGACATTCTCCGCCTTGCGCTTTGGCAGCTTCTTCGGCTTGCGGCCGGCGATTTTGGCCCGCACAAGTTCCGCCAGCGCCTCCTCGTATCGGTCTTCGAAGGCCGCCGGGTCGAAGCGTCCCATCTTCGTATCGATGATGTGGCGCGCCAGATCGAGCATCTCGGAATCGATCTTCACCTTGGCGATATCACCGAAGCTTTCAGCCGGATCCCGCACTTCATAGTCGTAATTCAGCGTTGTCGCGATCAGACCTCGTCCTTCGGGGTGGATCAGCACGCTGCGGACCCGCCGGAAGAGCACCGTCCGCGCAACGGCGGCCACATTCGTCGCCACCATGGTGTCCCGGATGAGATCATAGGCCTCGACTGATTGTGCATCCGCTGGCGCCAGAAAATACGGCCGCTCGAGATACAGCGTGTCGATGTCAGCACAGGGAAGAAAGGTCGACATCTCCAGCCGTTTGTCGCTGTCGGGAACAGCCTCTCGGATTTCGTCTGCTTCCAGCACGACGGTGTGTCCGTCCGCCTGATCGTAACCCTTGACGAGGTCATCCTTGTCGACGGCTTTGCCCGTATCTTCATCGACATATTGCCGCCTGACCCGGTTGCCCGTGTCGCGGTTGATGATGTGAAAGGACGTTCTTTCCTGAGCGTCGATGGCCGAAAAGAGGGCGACGGCGCATCCCACATCCCCGATCGACAGATAACCCTTCCAGATCGCCCGTGCGCTCACGTCTCACTCCCGTGTTTCGCTTCGAACGAGCGCCGGGACAGCTTTGTTCCACCATGGGTTCCCGGTGAAAATCGGAATGTCTGGAGAAGAAACAAAAATGATCGCTAATATTAGATGGATCAGGACTACGGCGAAGTTTTATTAACCTTCAGGCAAGGAATTAACCATAAACATGAGTGGACACGTCGGAGTGGGACTCACCTCGAGTTTCCTTCGGGCATGACGCCGTCCCGTCGTACCGGTTTTGGTCCGGTTTGAAATGTTCATGAAATCTGTTCGACGAACCGCCTGTCCATGACACGGATGGCGACGGAGGCTTCGGCCCCCGCCAGCTTTATCGTGCCAAATCAAGGCGATCACCGAACCGACGGGGAAGCACCGGTCTCGCAGGAGCCGGCGGCGATGCGGTAGGAATGACAAGTCAGGGCATGTCGACGGAGCGGGCGGCGGGATCACAGGCGGGAAGCCTGCGCGACCGGCTGCGCTTTGCCGGTCTTGACGAAAGTCAGTGCGACCTGCTGCGCCAGAACCGTCATCTGCTCTCGCCGCAGCTGAAGACGGCGCTCCGAGATCTTTTCCAGCGTTTGCAGACCTCTCCTGATGCCGCCCGCGCATTTACAAGCGAACGCCAGTACGACCGCTTCCACGACCTTCTGTCCTCCCATTGGGACGTCCTGACGGATGCCCGTTTCGATGGTCTCTATGCCGAGCGCGTGAAGGTCCTGTCGGACAGCGAAAGCCGAATGGGGCTCGATCCGCGTTGGCATATCGCCGGCCATGCGGTGGTGCTGGAGCATCTGGTGACCGCCGTGGTTTCGGAGGCGACCGGCTCCGGTCTGTTGCCGTCAAGCCGACGCAAGCAGCGCGAGATCAGTGATCTCGTCAGCTCCCTCATCCGCCTCGTGATGGTCGATGTCGAGATTGCCGTCTCGCTGCGCTTCAACGAATTGCGCCTCAAGCATCACCGCGACTTGGCCGCCCAGCGCATCGAGGATCGCGCCGAGTTCGAGGCCATCTTCCGCCCGGTTGTCGACGGTCTCGCTGAAGGCGATCTGACCGTGCGTGTCGCACCGGATGTCCCGGACGCCTATTCCGACATGTCGACACGCATGAACGATGCGTTGGAGAATCTGCAGTCTGCGTTCCTTGCCTCCGAAGAAAAAGTTTCCCGCGCCTTGGGGGCGACCGATCAGGTTGCCACTAGCGCGCGGGATTATGCCGGCCGTGTCGAGAGCCAGTCGGAAACGCTGGCAGAGACGGGACGGGCATTGGAAACGCTGACGGCCGGCGTTCGTGACAGCGTTGTGCGCACGAAGAAGGCAGAAGGCACGGTCGCCGCGACCCGTCAGTCGGTCGAGGCGAGTGGCCAGGTGGTCGGTCAGGCGATTGCCGCCATGGCCGATATCGAAGCCTCTGCCGAACAGATTGGCCACATCATCGGCGCCATCGACGAAATCGCCTTCCAGACCAATCTTCTGGCGCTGAACGCCGGGATCGAAGCGGCCCGAGCCGGCGACAGCGGTCGCGGCTTCGCCGTCGTCGCGCAGGAAGTCCGCGCGCTCGCACAGCGTTCCGCCGATGCCGCCCGTGAAATCAAGACCCTCGTCGCGACCACCAAGAACCAGGTCGAAGCCGGTGTCGACATGGTTGCGCGCACACAAGGCGCAATCGCCGACATCGTCGTCCAGGTCGGAGACATCAGCGGGACCGTTTCCGATATCGCCCGCCAGACGGACCTCCATGCCGGAGAACTCGGCGGGCTCACGGCGACAGTGGCTGGCCTTGGCGCCGACCTGTCAAGCACCGCAGATCTGGCCCGGCGCACCAGTGACGGCTCTCAGGATCTGCACGCGGTCATCCTCGAACTCGGGGCGACCATTCGCGAATTCCACATCGAGCGCCAGTCGCGTCCGCAGCGCAGCACAACGCCGCAGATCCAGATCTCAAATGCTCGAAACACGGGCTCTGCCGCCGTTCACAGCACGTCCGTGAGCGGATCAACTGACAGTGAATCGCTTGCGGAGGACTTCGCAATGTCCTTCCCGCTCGCAGGCCTGGGAGGTTGAGAAGATTGTTTACCACCATACGCTACAACAGAAATCGACGGGCGTGCATCGCGACCAGGCTGACGGTGGAATGGTTCAACCGACAGAAGCTGTTCGGGCATGTTGCGGCGGTGGCCACATCGGACAAGGAAAATAATGATGGCGAGTAAGAAAGGCGAACAGAAAGGTTTGAAACTGGCAGCAGTCTTGGACCTGAACGAGGCATCCAATCTCAAGGCCAACATCCTGGCCATGCGCGGCGCGCCGCTGACCATCGACGCCTCCGGCGTCGAACGTCTCGGTGCTCAATGCGCACAGGTTCTTCTGGCTGCGGCCAAGGCCTGGGAAGTCGACAAGCATCCGTTCTCGTTTGGAAAGGCCTCTGAAGCCTTTCTCAAAACCCTTCAACTGATTGGCGTGAACATCGATCATCTGCTCGCTAAGGAGATCCGGCAATGAAGAAAAAAGTGCTTACCGTGGATGACTCCAGAACTATCAGGAACATGCTTCTGGTCACCTTGAACAATGCGGGCTTCGAAACCATCCAGGCCGAAGACGGTGTCGAAGGTCTGGAAGTGCTCGAAGAATGCAACCCTGATGTCATCGTGACCGACATCAACATGCCGCGTCTCGACGGCTTCGGCTTCATCGAAGGCGTTCGCCGCAACGAGAAGTATCGCGCCATTCCGATCCTGGTCCTGACCACGGAAAGCGATGCCGAGAAGAAGAACCGGGCTCGCCAGGCTGGCGCTACCGGCTGGATCGTCAAGCCGTTCGATCCGACCAAGCTGATCGATGCCATCGAGCGTGTAACCGCCTAAGCCAGGAATTTTTCCTATGGATATGAACGAAATCAAAGAGATCTTCTTCCAGGAGTGCGAGGAGCAGCTCGCCGAACTGGAATCCGGTCTTCTGAAAATGAATGACGGGGATCGCGATCCGGAAACGGTCAATGCCGTGTTTCGGGCCGTTCACTCCATCAAGGGCGGTGCCGGCGCATTTGGTCTCGATGACCTGGTCGCCTTCGCGCACGTCTTTGAAACGACTCTTGATTGCGTTCGATCCAACAAGCTGGACCCTGGCCCTGAGGTCATGAAGGTCATGCTCAAGTCAGCCGACGTTCTGGCTGACCTGGTCACGGCATCCCGCGATGGCGTTGGCGTCGATCCGGGCCGCTCGAGCGGGCTGGTCAAGGAACTGGAGCAGTTGGCAAATGGCGAATTGCCGGCGCCTTCCGCTGCTGCTGCCCCTGCGCCCAAGCCTGCCGCTCCTGCACCGGTTGCCGCAGCGCCTGCGCCATCGGACGACAGCGGCTTCCAACCCATCCCGTTTACCTTCGACGGTTTCGGCGGCGAGGAAGAGCAGACGGTCGTTCCCTCCACCTTCGAAGTCACGTTCAAGCCGCGCCGCGAACTCTACGGCAAAGGCAACGAGGCAGCACTGCTGCTGAGAGACCTGTCGCGCCTCGGCGACATGAGCATTCACTGCAATACTGACGACCTGCCGCCGCTTGACGAGATGGACCCGGAAGCGGCCTATTTCAGCTGGAAGATCCAGATCACCGCCGAAAAGGGTGAAGAAGGCATCCGCCAGGTATTCGAATTCGCCGAATGGGATTGCGACCTCGAGATCAAGGTCGTCGAAACGGAAACCAAGGAAGCGGCAGAAGAGCTGCCGATGGTTCCGGTTCCCTTCGACCTTTCGGCGCTCGACGAGGGCCCGGAAGCCGACACCGACAACGGTGCGCAGGAGGCGGTCACCGCTGCTGTTGCCGCAGCCGAGACGGCGTCCAACGTGGTGAAGATGGCAGCGGGCGCCGCCAAGCCCGAGAAGAAGGAATCGCCGGCCGCTGCCGCCGCAGCGGCAGCCGCAGCTGCGGCCGCTCAGGCCAACAGCGCCGCCGGCCAGACCATCCGCGTCGATCTCGACCGCGTCGACCGCCTGATCAACCTGGTGGGCGAGCTCGTCATCAACCAGGCCATGCTGTCGCAGAGCGTCATCGAAAACGATGCGACCGGGACCTCGGCCGTCAATATGGGCCTCGATGAGCTGCAGCAGCTCACCCGCGAGATCCAGGACTCGGTCATGGCGATCCGCGCGCAGCCGGTGAAGCCGGTCTTCCAGCGCATGTCGCGTATCGTTCGCGAAGTTGCCGACATGGTCGGCAAGTCGATTCGCCTGGTGACGGAAGGCGAAAACACCGAAGTCGACAAGACGGTTATCGACAAGCTCGCCGAGCCGCTGACCCACATGATCCGTAATGCCGTCGACCACGGCATTGAAACACCCGAAAAGCGTGCCGCCGCCGGCAAGAACCCCGAAGGCACGGTCAAGCTGACCGCGAAGCATCGTTCGGGCCGCATCGTCATCGAACTCGTCGACGACGGCGCCGGCATCAACCGCGAGCGCGTCCGCCAGAAAGCCATCGACAACGATCTGATCGCGGCCGATAGCAACCTGACAGACGAAGAGATCGACAACCTGATCTTCGCGCCGGGCTTCTCCACCGCCGACAAGATCTCCGACATCTCCGGTCGTGGCGTCGGCATGGATGTGGTCAAGCGCTCGATCCAGGCACTCGGCGGTCGTATCTCGATCACCTCGCGTCCGGGCCAGGGCTCGACCTTCACCATGAGCCTTCCGCTGACGCTTGCCGTTCTCGACGGCATGGTCGTCACGGTGGCTGGCCAGACCCTCGTCGTTCCCTTGACGGCGATCGTTGAAACCTTGCAGCCGGAAGCCCGCAACATCCATTCCTTCGGTGCAAACCAGCGGCTGATCTCGATCCGTGACAGCTTTTGCCCCTTGGTGGATGTCGGCCGGATCCTCAACTTCCGCGGCACGCAGGCCAATCCTGTGGAAGGCGTTGCCCTTCTGGTGGAATCGGAAGGTGGCGGCCAGCGTGCCCTCATGGTCGATGCGATCCAGGGCCAGCGCCAGGTCGTCATCAAGTCGCTTGAGGCCAACTACACCCATGTTCCGGGCATTGCCGCCGCAACCATCCTCGGGGATGGCCGCGTGGCACTGATCCTCGACGTGGATGCCGTCGTCGCCGCCTCTCGCGGTCAGTCACTCAAGCAGGAAATGTCGCTAGCCGTCGCAGGGTAATCGTATGTCGTATGCGGTGAAAAACTTGATTGAAGGGGCCCGGGAGCTCATCGCCTTCCGGGTAGGCGATCAGGAATTTTGTGTGAACATCATGGCTGTCAGGGAGATCAGGGGCTGGACCCCGGTAACCCCGCTGCCTCACGCGCCGCAATACGTCATGGGCGTGATCAATCTGCGCGGTGCCGTCCTGCCGATCGTCGACCTCTCGCTCCGTCTGGGCATGAGGTCGGCAGAACCTACCGCCCGCCACGTCATCATCGTGGCGCAGGTCAAGTCAAAGGTCATCGGCCTGCTGGTCGATGCCGTGTCGGATATCCTGACGGTGACCGACGAAAACATACAGCCGACGCCGGAGATCTCCTCCGACCTCGGAAGACTATACGCCCGCGGCATTCTCGCGATCGATAAGCGGATGATCTGCTTCATCGAGCTTGGTGCTCTCTTCAACGACGCCGAAAGCGAGGCTGCATGACGATCGCAATGAGCACATCCCGTCAATCCGACGACGAAGTACTGGCCAGCGGCGAATACCCGCTGACCCGTCGGGATTTGAACGAGATTGCATCGATGATCTACTCGGATGCCGGGATCGCGCTGAACGATTCCAAGGCTTCGCTGGTCTATTCGCGTCTGTCCAAGCATATCCGCAATCTCGGCCTGTCCGGTTTTCGCGCCTATTGCCAGCTGGTTTCATCGCCGGAAGGTGCCGCTGAACGGCGCGAAATGCTGTCGCACCTGACCACCAATTTCACTCGCTTCTTCCGGGAAAACCATCATTTCGAACATCTGCGCGACGAGGTGCTGCCGGGCCTGATCCAGCGTGCCAAGTCTGGTGGTCGTGTGCGCATCTGGTCGGCTGCAAGCTCGGACGGGCAGGAGCCCTATTCGATCGCGCTCACCGTCTTTCAGGCGTTCCCGAATGTCCTGGACTATGATTTCAAGATCCTTGCGACCGACATCGATCCGAAGATCCTGGCAATCGCCCGGCAGGGGGCCTATGACGAGCAGGCGCTTGAAACCGTGTCGCCGGCCATCCGCAAGCAGTGGTTCAAGGAAGTCGAGATCGCAGGCCGCCGCAAGTGGCAGGTCGATGACCGCTTGAAGCGGCTGATCACCTACAACGAGCTGAACCTGATGGCCCAATGGCCCTTCAAGGGCAAGTTCGACGTCATCTTCTGCCGCAACGTTGTCATCTATTTCGACGAACCGACCCAGGTCCGCATCTGGAACCGTTTCTGCGAACTGCTGCCCGTCGGCGGCCATCTCTATATCGGCCATTCCGAGCGTGTTTCCGGCGAGGCGAAGAACGACTTCGACAACATCGGCATCACCACCTATCGCTACCTCGGCAAGCAGGGAGGGCGCAGGTAATGGCTTCTCCTGCACGTGTTCTCGTTGTCGATGACAGCCCGACGATGCGGGGGCTGATCACGGCGGTCCTCAGCCAGGATCCTGATGTCAGCGTCATCGGCCAGGCCGGCGACGCCATGGAAGCGCGGGCCGCGATCAAGCAGCTCAACCCTGATGTGGTCACGCTGGATATCGAGATGCCGAATATGAACGGCCTCGAATTCCTCGAGAAGATCATGAAGCTACGGCCCATGCCCGTGATCATGGTCTCGACCATGACCCATCGCGGTGCCGAGGCGACGCTCGCTGCGCTCGAAATCGGCGCTTTCGACTGTGTTGCAAAGCCCCAGCCCGGCGAGCCGCGCCCCTTCGGCGAGCTGGCCGACAAGGTCAAGGCTGCCGCCCGATCGCAGCACCGCTACAATCATCCCGCAGTTCAGGCCCAGCCTGTGCAGCCGGCGGCCGTTGCCGACTTCCGCGTCGGTCGCAAGATCGTCGCGATCGGCTCCTCGACCGGCGGTGTGGAAGCGCTGATCGCGGTCTTGCAGAAATTCCCGCGCAATTGCCCGCCCACGGTGATCACGCAGCATATGCCGCCCACCTTTACCAAGAGCTTTGCCGAGCGGTTGAACCGCCTTTGCGCGCCGGTGGTTGAGGAAGCGACGGATGGCGCGCGGCTCGAAATCGGCAAGATCTATCTGGCGCCGGGTGGCGAACGCCATCTGCAGGTGTCCAACGTCAATGCGCCCTGCTGTCGCCTGATCGAGCGCGCGCCGGTCAACGGCCATCGCCCGTCCGTCGACGTCCTTTTTGACTCGGTTGCTGAACTCGCAGGCCGGAATGCCGTCGGCGTCATTCTCACGGGAATGGGCCGCGACGGAGCCTCCGGCCTCCTGAAGATGCGCCATGCCGGCGCACGCACGATCGGCCAGAACGAAAAGACCTGTGTGGTCTACGGAATGCCACGCGTCGCTCACGAACTGGGCGCCGTCGAGCATCAGCTGCCCCTGACTTCCATTGGGGAGGAAATCCTCAAACTCACTGCCGCCCGAAAAGAAGGTATCGAATAATGTCCCTAGCTGAAAAAATCAAAGTTCTGATCGTAGACGATCAGGTCACAAGTCGCCTTCTCCTCAGCGACGCGCTGACCCAGCTCGGCTTCAAGCAGATCACTGCCGCCGGTGACGGTGAGCAGGGTATGAAGATCATGGAGCAGCAGCCCCATCATCTGGTCATCTCGGACTTCAACATGCCGAAGATGGACGGATTGGGCCTCCTGCAGGCCGTGCGCACCAATCCCAACACCAAGAAGGCTGCCTTCATCATCCTGACCGCCCAGGGCGACCGGGCGCTGGTTCAGAAAGCTGCACAGTTGGGCGCCAACAACGTCCTCGCCAAGCCCTTCACCATCGAGAAGATGAAGGCGGCGATTGAAGCTGTATTCGGAGCACTGAAATGATCGAAGACGGGGCAGCGAAACGCGTCCATATCATTCAGGGGGAATGGAAGGTGGCCAAGGACCCGAATGTGGTTCTCTCGACCATCCTCGGGTCGTGTGTTGCTGCCTGTATTCGCGATCCGATCGCAGGTGTCGGTGGCATGAACCACTTCCTCCTGCCAGGTTCGGCGGTGCCGGGTGCCGGTGGCGGTGACGCCACCCGGTACGGTGTTCACCTCATGGAGCTGCTGATCAACGGTCTTCTCAAGCAGGGCGCCCGCAGGGACCGACTTGAGGCGAAGATTTTCGGTGGCGCCAAGACGATCGCGACGTTCTCCAATGTCGGAGAGCAGAATGCCGCCTTCGCTCAGCAGTTCTTGCGCGACGAAGGCATCAAGGTAGTGGGTTCGTCGACGGGCGGCGATCACGGCCGAAAACTGGAATTCTGGCCTGTCAGTGGTCGGGCAAGGCAGTATCCGCTCACGGGCGCAGAAACGCAGAAGACGGTCGCTCTGGAACAGCGTCCCGTACCTGTCGCCAAGCCGGTGGAAAGTTCAATCGAGTTTTTCTAGTACTGGAAATCGGATGCAAAACGAAAACAGAACCGACAATCAGGGTTTCCAGGAAGAACTGCCGGAAATTCTCATGCGCATCGTCAGTGAGCTCCACGACGTGGCTTACTTGATCGAGCGTGTCGAGCCGCAGTTGCTGGAACTCGGCGGTCCGAACGTGCTCGCGTCCCCGGACAGCGTGAAGGTTCTCCAGGGCATCGACCTTGCAGTCCAAAAGGCACGGGGCCTGGCGGAATTCATCGACACGATCACGGCCACCATTCCGAATGACTGGATGATCGACATGACGACCGCTCTCAGCCTCGTCAAGCTTGCCGATATGCAGAAGGCCCTTGGCGCCGGATTGCGTCACGGCCATTCCCAGCCGCTGGTCAAGGCGGCCGGAGATTTCGACTTCTTCTGAGTGTCCGGAAACGGACGGCGGATCCAGTACGTGCCTGAACAGCCGAAATGACTTCGGCTTTTCCGCCCCGCGAAACGTTCGCACAAGTTTCGCTTTCTATTGTCTCGCCAAGGGCTAAAGCGCCCAGACCTTTCATGTTGATGGTGCGAGACAGAATGAATCTGTTAAATCAAATACTTCAGATATCAAAAAACTTTGCGGCGATGGGTCAGGCGAAGCTCTTGGCCATGGCCGGTGTCACGCTCGTTTCCTTCGCAATCATCATTGCCGGCGCTCTCTACGTTAACAAACCCTCCTTTGAAACGCTTTATGTCGGCCTGGAACCGGTCGATCTCAACCAGATCAGCATCGCCCTCGCCGAAGCCGGCATCGATTTCGAGACCGGCAGCGATGGCGCCAGCGTCATGGTGCGCGCCGGTATGACCGGCAAGGCGCGTCTTCTCCTCGCCGAGCGGGGCCTGCCCAACAGCGCCAATGCCGGCTACGAACTTTTCGACAATGTCGGCTCGCTGGGCCTGACGTCGTTCATGCAGGAAGTGACCCGTGTCCGCGCTCTGGAGGGTGAAGTCGCACGCACCATCCAGCAGATTGCCGGCATTGCGGCTGCCCGCGTGCACATCGTGATGCCCGACGTCGGCAACTTCCGCCGTGGCGAACAGAAGCCGACCGCCTCCGTCATGATTCGTGCCTCCTCGGATGCCGGCCGGAAGGCCGCCGGTTCGATCCGCCAATTGGTCGCCTCGTCCGTCCCGGGCCTCAATGTCGAGGACGTGACGATTCTTGATTCCACCGGCCAGCTTCTTGCAGCCGGCGATGAGACCGGCGGTGAAGCCGCACGGTCCCTCGGCGTCGTCCAGTCGGTCCAGCGGGAAATCGAGACAAACATCGACAAGGCGCTTGCGCCTTTCCTTGGCATGGACAACTTCCGCTCCAGCGTCACCGCCCAGATCAACACCGACAGCCAGCAGATCCAGGAAACGATCTACGATCCGGAATCGCGCGTCGAACGGTCTGTCCGGGTGACCAAGGAAGCGCAGAAATCCCAGCAGCGCCAGTCTGATACTGCGGCAACCGTCGAGCAGAACATTCCCCAGGCTGCCCCCCAGGCGGGCGGCAACGGTCCTGAATCCACCGACGAGCAGGACAAGAAGGAAGAGCAGACCAACTACGAGATCAACAGCAAGACGGTCGCGACCGTCAAGAACAGCTATGTCGTCGAAAAGCTGTCCGTTGCCGTCGTCGTCAATCGCGGTCGTATCGCCAAGATGGTTGGCGAACCGGTCGACCAGGCGAAGATCGACGCCTATCTTGCCGAAATGCAGAAGATCGTCGCGTCTGCCTCTGGCCTCGACACGGCACGCGGCGACGTCGTCACCCTGACCGCGATGGACTTCCTGGAAAACCAGCTTCTGGAAGAATCCGCGACCGGCCCCGGCGTCATGGAAATCCTCAGCCGCAATCTCGGCGGCATCATCAACTCCCTTGCCTTCGTCGCCGTGGCATTCCTGATTGTCTGGATGGGTCTCCGTCCGATGATCCGCTCGGCGGGTGGCGGTGCGGATCCGGCCCTTGCTGGCGGTATCGGCGAGCAGGCGGCCGGCCTCGAGCTGCCCGACTTCTCGCCGGCCATCGGCGGCGGCAGCGCCGGCGGCCTCATGGACGGCTTCGGCTCGGACTTCGGCTTCGATTCCACCGACGACCTCCTGTCAATGGACGACGATCCGAACGGCGGCTTCAATCGCCGGGTCAAGGAAGGTCCCGAACGGCGCCTGTCGCGCATGGTGGAGATCTCCGAAGAGCGTGCCGCCAAGATCCTGCGCAAATGGGCTGTGGAAAACGCAGCCTGACAACAACTGGATTGAGTATTGCGAACCGCGCCCCAAAGGCGCGGTTTTCCTTTGTGCGGCCGGCCGGGTCTATTGAATTGCGGGGCGTGGTAGAGCATTCTCGTGTTGTGTTCCGCAATACCGGATCTACTTGTGACCTTTGCCACTTTATATTTTAGAATGAACATGATTCGTTACGATGATGGCGGGACTGCCGTTGAGTCGGCACGAACTGATTCGGACTGCAGGCGGGTGGTCCGGACGGCGATGACATCGAGGGGACTGGGCGGATGGATGCCGAGCTGACAAAGGGGCAAGCGGAAGGACTGGCGCATGCGGTCGATTCCGGCGCGCCTTTGCAGGCTTCGGCGTCTAAGGACATCCTGATCCGCAAGCTCACGTCCCCGGCGCTGGCCGGCGACATCGCCCACTGCCTGCGGCTTCTATGCCAATATGTCGGTTCCTCACACTACCTGCTGGCGCGTTATGACCTCGTGCAGGAAGAGGGGCTCGACTTCGTCGTTGCGGCGGATTGGCCGTTCGACATGGTCCGTCGTCTCGAAAGCGAGCTGGCGACGAGCTATTCGCAGTCGACCGAGCTTGAAAAATGCCTGTCGGTCCTTCAGCCGAAATACAATATTCTCCCTGACGACGTGTATGTGCCTCTGGGCCTCAGCCGCCAATACTGCTCCATCACCCTGAATGTCGGTCGCACACGCCTCGCTCTTATGCTGCTTTTCCCGCAGGATTTCGTTCTCTCGCCGGAGCGTTTGCGCGAAGTCGGCCTGCTCTCGGGTTATGCCCTGAGCCTGTCGACGACCAAGGGCCAGAAGAGCGAGCGTGATTTTGAACTGACCGATCGTGAACTCGAATGCCTGTTCTGGATCGCCGAAGGCAAGACGAGCGACGAGATCGCCACGATCCTCGGCATCTCCCGCAACACGATCAACAACTACATCACCAGCGTGATGCGCAAGACAGCGACGAAGACCAGATCGGAGGCCATAGCCTATGCGGTCCGAAACAATCTTGTCTAGGGGAGGCGGAATGGCCAACAACAGCAGGCCGGGTGGATCCATCCTGGAAGATGCCACTTGGTCGGGCCAGCGTCCGGTCACCTCGCGTTCCGATATTTTCCCCAAGCTCGTTTCGCTTCAGCGCTCATTGAATGCCCGTGGTTTTGCAGCCTTCCGCATCGCGGGCGCCAACCTTCCGCACAAGCGCCGCCTGGACCCCGAATTCGAGAACTGGAGCCCGGGCCTTGCGAGTGGCCGGGATGCGTTCATCGCCGCCTATGGGGAAACACTGCTGGCGCATATCGAAGTCTCGACGCAACCGATCCTGTGGAGTGCCGAAGAGAAGACGAGCTTCCTCGACGCGTCCGATTTCACGCCCTTCGTGCATCAGCTCGAAGCGCGCCTCCTGCCATATTCAGGCATTGCCTTTCCGGTCCGCCTCGGCGCTGTAGGCAACGGCTACGTTGTCTTCCCGACGATCGGCGGCGCGGATCTGCCGGGGGATCTGATCCTTGCGGTCCACAGCCGCTGTTACAAGGTGATGACCGATATTCTGTCGCTTGATGAGCGCCGCGCCGCACCCTCGGAGACGCTCAGCGAACGCGAGATCGCCTGCCTGCAACTGGCGGGCGACGGCCGCATCAGCGAAGAGATCGCGGAGCGCCTGAATCTCTCGGTACACACGGTCAACGCCTATCTCGGATCGGCCACGATCAAGCTGGATTCGGTCAACCGCATCCAGGCGATCGCCAAGGCGATCCGCCTTGGCTACATCACCTGATCCATCCTCATCCGTACAGCGGGGACGCCTGTCCCTTGACGAAGCGGGCCTCCTGAAGACGCTCTTCGAGGATCCGGGTATTGGTGTCCGGATCACCGGACGTCTCGTGAAATGCGATATGCTTGATGTCGATACCGGCATGCTCCTCGGTCAGCGTCAGCTGCGAGTAGATCGTGATGCCGCGCGGCTTGATCTCGAGGTCAAGCACCACTTCCGGCGGTCCGCCCCATTCCAGCCTGTAATCGCCGCCCGCGCCAAAGACGATGGTGCCGGGATGGAAATACAGTTCGGCGGCCGACGAAACGAGGTCGGACAGGTTGCCGTAAAGTTCAAAACGCAGAAGTGAAATGAGGTCGGCAGCATCGAGAAGGCGTAATTCGCTCGCCACGGGGCTGATTGCCGCTGCCACGATGCGTTCACGCTGGTTGGTAAAGGAGCACTTCTTCATCGGAGCTAGCGTATCCGTCTTTTGGGGGCTTTGGACGCGTAGACCCGATGCACGAGTTCCGCGACCGCCTTATAAAATATCGACGGTATGACGCTATCCACCGAGACTTGCGCAAACATGGAGCGGGCGAGGGGCGGGTCCTCAAAAATCGGGATATCGTTCTCGCGCGCAAGCTCGCGGATACGCAAGGCAACAATGTCCTGGCCCTTGGCGACAACCACAGGCGCTTCATTTTCTTCCCGCACATAGCGCAAGGCGACCGCAAAATGGGTGGGATTGGTGATCACGAGCGTGGCACGCGGGACGTTTGACATCATGCGCTTGCGTGCGCGATCCCGGGCGATGGACCGCTGGCGGGCTTTGACCACGGGGTCACCCTGCGCCTGCTTGTATTCGTCCTTGATCTCCTGCTTCGTCATGCGAAGCTGTTCGTACCAGTGGTGCCGGGTCCAGAAGACGTCGACGGCCGCCAACAGCGCTGTCGAGAGAAGGATGACGATCATCATCTTCTGCAGGATCGTGGCAAACTTGACGAAAATCACCTGCGGATCGGAGAACATCGCGTCGATGACGCCGAAATATTCGCCCTTCAGTGCAAAGACCATGATCACCGAAACAACGACAATCTTGAAGACGGACTTGGCAAATTCGACCATGCCCTGAGCGCTGAACAAACGTTGCCACCCCTTGAACAACGAGATCCGGCTGACCTGCGGCGTGATTCGCTCCAGGATGAACTCGGGAAGATGCTGCGCGACGTTCGATCCGACGCCCAGCATGATCAGCATGATGAGCAGCGGTGCAAGCAGGGCACCGATTTCCCAGGCCAGGTGCGTGAAAAGCGACACGACATCGACGGCCGTTCCGATTCGCCACTGGTCCGGTTGCTCGAAGATGTCCTTCAGCGTTTCACTCATCCGTTTCATGCCGCCGGGCAGGAAAAAGACGGCGTAGAAATAGAAGGCGAGCGCCGTGGCGAAGCTCGGCAGTTCGCGCGATGAGGGCACGTTGCCCTTCTCCCGCGCGTCACGCATCTTTTTCTCTGTCGGGTCTTCTGTTTTGCTGTCGTCGTCTTCATCGGCCATGATCGACGCCATCCTCGAGGGCTTGCCGGGTGGCAGATGCCCCCTGAAAGATCAAGTCGGCCGCGTTTGCGGCGCGCCGGCCGGTGATCGTTTGGACCACCTCAGCAAACGTAACCGCCCGCCGATCGGGGTTCAATCGGCGGGCGGGAGATCGGTAGGGTTTTCAACAGAGCCGGCGGCTCAGGCGGCCTGGGTTTCGCCTTCGGTTTCCTTGAGCTGGATCTGCCCGGCATTGGCAAGGCGGATTGCTTCCTGTGCCACGGCGCGCCGGGCAATCGCGATCTCGCGCGGATTGATGCCCGTTGTGCCGGATTGAAGATCCGATTCGATCATGCGGCGTGAACGCGGGCTGATCGATGCCAGCACACATTCCTTGATTTCGGCATTGGCGCCGCGAAGCGCCATGGTCAGGATGTCGCCGGAAATGTCGTTGAGCAGCAGGACGCGGCTGCGCTGCGGCATGACGAGCAGATCCTCGAACAGGAAGATCTTCGGCCGGACCTTGTTGACCGAATCCTTGCTGATCGATTCGAGCGATTGCAGAAGCGTGTCGACTTCGGGCTTGTCGAGTTCGTTCATCAGCTCGGCAACCTTCGCCGAACCCGTCGAATTCTTCTCGGCCTCGATCTCGGCGATCAGGTCATGAACCCGGTTTTCGATGATCTGGGCAGCCTTGGGGCTGACATTCTTGAGGTTGACGGTGCGGTTCATGATGTCTGCCCGCCGGCTCTCCGGCAGCTTGAGCAGAACCTTGGCGCCAAAGGAGGACGGCAGCATCGAGAGGATATAGGCCACCGTCTGCGGATGTTCGCGCATCAGGAATTTGGCGATGAAATCGGGATCTGCGTCCTGCAGGCGGTCCCAGATGGACGCCTCATAGGCCTGGAAAGCCGTACGACGCCCCAGCAGTCCATCGACTTCTTCCGGCGTCAGGCCCTCTTCCAGGATGCTTTCGATGGCCTTGGCGTTGTCCATCAGGCCGGCGCCTTCGGTAAACAGATCCTCGAACTCGTTGACGAGTTCGGTCAGTTCATCCGGCGGAATGGTGCGCAGCGTCTGGGCAGACGCGATGATGGTCTGCAGTTCGGCCTGGGTAAAGTATTTCAGCAGCTTGCCGGCAACGCCCTTTCCCATGGCCAGCAGCACGGCGGCTGCCTTATCGGCCTGGGAAAGCGGTTTACCGGTTAAGGGGCCGCCAAAATCGTCAAAGTCCATCATGGTCTTGCCCTCTCTGGCCCGTCATGGGTCAGGATGTCTTGGTCGCCATCACTTCGATCAGTTTAACACCAAAGCGCGTATCGTCGTTTTCGAGAACCGTGATCTCGCCGCGCGCAATGCGCCGACCGTTCACCATGATCTCGACAGGCTCACCAATCTTCTTGTCGAGCGCGATAATGGCGCCCTCTTCGAGATTCATGAGACCCGAAACCTGCATCCGGCTCGACCCCAGCACGATCTGGACGTCGATCGGAATATCCATGATCAGGTCGAGATTGGCGGTGAGGCCGCTACCCGGTTCCTGATGGCTGCTCCCCATGCTGCCGAACGACGTGTCGCCGCCGAAGCTTGTCGAGCCGCCGAGATCGCCACCACCGAAGTCACCGCCGCCAAAGTCGCCGCCACCGATGTCGCTGCCCAGGTCGCTCATGCCGAAGCCGGCATCGGGAGCGGCCGTAGCACCGCCGAAATCCGATTCAAACGCCGCTAGCGGGTCCGACTTGTCGTCGAGACCGCCGCCGAAATCGCCAAAGTCCGAACCGATGTCCGGAAGTCCGCCATCTGCATCCGCCTTGAGGACGCCGCGCAGATCATCGACCGCTTGGTCGAAGTCGCTGTCGCTCGCACCTGGCATCGCCAGTGCGTCTGCATCCGTCTGTGGTGTCTTTTTCGTTGCCATGGACCCATTATTCCTGTTGAAACTTGCCTCAAGCTGCCTTCTGGCTCGCCTCGATAAATGTCTAGCTCATCAAATGTTTTAGGATTTCATCTTCGCTGCTCACATTGTCCTTGACCCGGACGGTGTAGCGGTCGCCGGCACGGCCGAATTCGCAACGATAGAGATCTTTTCCGTTGGCGCTGACGTCGACCATGACGTCGCCCTTGTCGCGAAAGGCAATCACATCGCCGGCCATCAGGCGCGAGACCGTAGCAAGCGTGAGCGATTCAAGCCTTACGCGTGCTTCGAGTGTCACCTGCGAACGACGGACCTGTTCGGCGATCTGTTCCTGCCATTCCTTGCGCGAACGGCCGGCCTGGTTCTTAGACTTCGGCATGGTGACCACGGTCTTGAGCAGAGCCTTCTGCGGGATGACCAGGTAGAATTCGGAGGTCACCGTGCCGAGCGTGATGCCCATCTTCACGGTGACGGCATATTCGTCGACGTGATCCTCGTCCGGCTTCACCCGATCTTCGGCGTTGTGCGCCTTCTCCAGCAACGGCTCGAACCCGCCAGCGGCATTGACGCCCGAACGAAGCACATTGGCGATCTTGTCGAAGACCATGGTCGAGAGGTCGAGCTCGATCTGCGATAGCGGCCGCTCGATCGGTTCCTGGATCGTTTCCGGCAGGGCGCCCAGCAGGTTTTCCATGAGCGTGATGATGAAGCTGTTGCCGCAGGCCAGCACGAAGTTCGGGGACCAGTTGCGCAGCTGGCCGTCCGAGAAGGCGACATTGTCGCCGAGATCGGCGATCAGGTCGGTCATCAGCCCGCTTTCGTGGCCGTTGTAGTGGACCTGCATCGAAAGCCCGGTCTCGCTGTGGAAGACGTCCGGGAGGAACTCCGTGTAGAGCTGGCCGAACTCAGTGCACAGCTTCTGCAGTGTCTTGGCATCACCGAGCCCGCCGGTCAGCATGGCGAGAAGGGCGCGATCCATTGCGGGAGGTGTCTGGGTGCTTGCGTCGCTCATGGTCATGCCGCCTTGCTTTCACCGCCGCCGCCTGGGTTCATCATTTCCTGCTCGACGGCGTCGATCGACGGACGCTCGTAGGAGGAGATGGTCTTGCGGCCGTATTCGAGTGCCACCTGCGGAACCGAGCCGTTCATGTAGGCAAGCAGTGTCTGCTTCACGATGATGTAAAGGCGGTGCTGCTTGGTACGAACGGTCTTGATCTGCGCGATCAGCGGGTTGCAGAGGCAGTAGGACAGGAAGATGCCGAGCATGGTGCCGACGAGCGCGGCGCCGATCAGGCCGCCCAGAACTTCCGGTGACTCGTTGATCTTGCTCATCGCCTTGATAACTCCGAGAACGGCCGCGACGATACCGATGGCCGGGAAGCTGTCCCCCATGGCCGTCATCGCGTGATAGGGCTTCATCTTGTCATAGAGGATGGTGTCGATTTCCTCGTCCATCAGCGCTTCGATCTCATGGCTGCGGGCATTGCCGATGATGATCAGACGCACATAGTCGCAGATGAAAGAGGTCAGTTCCTTGTTCTTCAGAAGGTTCGGTGCGGCGGTGAAGATCGAGGATTCTTCCGGGTTGTCGATGTGGGCTTCGATCTCGTTGCGCGACTTGGTGCGCAGGTCGCGCATCAGCGAATAAAGCACGCCGAGCACATCGAGATAGGCGCGTTCGGTCGGCACTGAGTGCTTGAAGGCTTCACCGACGGCCTTGCCGGTATCCTTGATGACCTTCATCGGGTTGGCCATGATGAAGCCGCCGACGCCGGCGCCGCCGATGATCATCAGCTCGAACGGCTGAATGAGCACGTTGAGGTGTCCGCCCATCGCCATGAAGCCGCCGAGGACGCAGCCTACCGTTATTACAAATCCGATGATGAGATTCATTTTGCCCGCACCTGAACGTTACATTTCATCGTAAGCGATACGTCTCGTGCCTTGCGTGAGGCTGAATCACGGCCTCATTTTTGGGCCGGGCGACCCGCGCACAAGCCGCCTTTCCACTCAACAGTTTCGCACAAGGCTTTTGGCTCAGAAGATCGTGAGCAAGCGTAGGCAGTCTGCGTTAAATAATGATTTACTGAAATTCATCCCGATCGGAGGCAACACAGTGCAATCCGGAATCTATGTGTCCCTGTCGTCGCAGATGGCGCTCGAACGCCGCCTGACGACCATCGCCGACAACATGGCCAACGTGAACACCGTCGGCTTCCGCGCCACCGAGGTGAAGTTCGACGAGATGTTGAGCAAGACGGGCAATGACCTCAACGCCAAGATAGCCTTCGTCAGCCAGGGCAATGACTATCTGTCCACCAAGAATGGCGAACTCGCCCAGACCAACAACGCACTGGATTTTGCCATCAAGGGTGATGCCTGGTTCGCGATCGATACGCCTGTTGGCCAGGTGCTGACGCGTGACGGTCGCTTCACCATGACCGACACCGGCGAATTGGTCTCGGTGAAGGGATATCCGGTCCTCGACACCGGGGGCGCGCCGATCCAATTGAACCGCGCAGGCGGGCCGCCGGAAGTCGGCGCTGATGGCAAGATCCTGCAGGATGGCCGCCAGGTGGCCACGCTCGGCCTGTTCACGGCGGACGTCCGCAATGGCTTCCTGCGTTACGAAAACAGTGGCGTCACGACCGTCGACAATCCGCAGCCGGTTGTCGATGACCCGGAAGTCTCGGTCATGCAGGGTTATGTCGAGAACTCGAACGTCAATGGCATCAGCCAGATGACGCAGTTGATCCAGGTGAACCGCGCCTTCGAAAGCGTGAGTGCACTGATCCGTGACAGCGAAGCCTCGATCGGCGACGCGATCAAGGTTCTCGGCGGAGGCTCCTGATCCTGAGATGGGACTGTGATGGCATTGCACGTGACAGACGATTTACCGCTTTCTCCCAAGCTCGGCCAGTTGGCTTCGCTGGCGGAACGCTATGCAAAGCCGGAATTTGCTGTGACCCATGGCGGTCACGTCCGCACCATCGCCGCCGGCCATTACACGGTCACCGGTCTTTCGCGGCATGTCCGACTGGGTGAATTCGTTGCTCACAGGTCCTCGAACGGCGTACATCTGGGTGAGGTGATCCGCGTCGAACCCGACGTCTGCTACGTCTGCCCGATCGAACCGGGCGAGCCGATCGGCATCCATGACGTGGTCATCCGCAAGGGCGCCTTCCGCATTGCTCCCGACGACAGCTGGTGCGGCCGCACTCTCAACGCCCTGTGCGATCCGATCGACAACGGCCCGCCGCTCGCCCCAGGTACCGAACGCCGGCCGATCTCGACCACCGCACCGCCGTCGATGACCCGCCGCCGCGTCGAAACCGGCTTCAAGACCGGGGTCCGCGCTATCGACATCTTCTCGCCCCTTTGCCTCGGCCAGCGCCTGGGCATCTTCGCCGGCTCCGGCGTCGGCAAGTCGACCCTGCTCTCGATGCTGGCGCGTGCAGATGCCTTCGACAAGGTGGTGATTGCCCTTGTCGGCGAACGTGGCCGCGAAGTGCGCGAATTCATCGAAGACACGCTTGGCGACAACATGGCAAAATCGATTGCCGTCGTTGCGACGAGCGACGAAAGCCCGATGCTGCGCAAGATGGCGCCGCTGACAGCGATCACCATTGCCGAGCACTTCCGCGACAAGGGCGAAAACGTCCTTTTCATCGTCGACAGCGTAACCCGTTTCGCTCATGCGATCCGCGAGGTCGCGACTGCGGCCGGCGAGCCGCCGATCGCCCGCGGCTATCCGGCTTCCGTCTTCACCGAGCTGCCGCGGCTGCTGGAGCGGGCCGGACCGGGTGCGGAAGGGGCAGGGACCATCACGGCCATCATCTCCATTCTGGTCGACGGCGACAATCATAACGATCCGATCGCAGACTCCACCCGCGGTATTCTTGATGGCCACATCGTCCTCGATCGCGCCCTGGCCGATGAGGGACGCTATCCGCCGATCAATCCGTTGACCTCGATTTCGCGGCTGGCCCGCAAGGCCTGGACCTCGGAACAGGAAAAACTGGTCTCGCGCCTGAAGGCGCTGATCCACCGGTTCGAAGAGACCCGTGACCTGCGCCTCATCGGTGGTTACCGCAACGGTTCCGACCCGGATCTCGATATGGCGATCAAGCAGGTGCCGGTGATCTACGACATCTTGAAACAGACGCCGGGCGACAAGCCGGCGAGTGATGCCTATGCCGACCTGGCAAACGCTCTGAAGGCGGCGGCAGGTGGCCAGGCTGGCATGAGGCAGAGGGGCTGAGGATGACCGATTTCGATGCAGACGAGCCCGTGGCACCGCTGAAGCCGGCCGGTTTGAAGCGACGCGTCCCGACGGTCGACCGCCTGCTTGCGTTCACCGGAATTGCGCTTGCCTGCAGCGCCGCCTTCTTCCCGTGGTTCGTTTTCTTCAACGAAGAGAAGTTCGGCATCCGCGTCGCTGACTGGAGCCGTACGCGTGATCTGCCGGAAGGTCCCGGCCGCAACGTCTTCAGCGTTTCGCCGCTCGCCTTGGTGGACAAGGATGATGAAGGCGGCGAGAGCCCGACTGCGCCGCCGCAGGTTGACGAGATCATCACGGCGACGGTACCGACCCTCGGCAAGGAACGTCCGCAAGGTCTTGAACCCGTCACGTCGCAGCCCTTCCCGGCCAAAAGCGGTTTCCGTCTCCTCCACGTCGCCAACGGTCGCGCCCTGATCGAAGACACAGCCGGCATGTATCTCGTCCGTGTAGGTTCGATCCTTCCCGACAACAGCCGTGTTGCGACGCTTGAGCAGCGCGACGGCAAGTGGGTTATCGTCACCTCGACAGGTGCCATCTATCAAAACAACTGATGCAGCGCGGGGCGAGCAAGTCCCACGCAAGATTACCGGCCTAGGCTCCGAACAGTACAAGACGGAGTGACGCCCATGAATCCCATCCAGTTGTTCGAGCTGGCCTCGCGACAGGCCGAATGGCTCTCGGTGCGCCAACAGGTGGTGGCGACGAACATCGCCAATGCCAACACGCCGAAATACCTGTCAAAGGACATCACTCCCTTCAACGCCGTCCTCGACCGGACGGCCGCGGTGCAGGGCATGGCCGTCACCCAGCCCGGTCACATGGCGTCCAACGACTTCAGCGATGAGAACATCGCGGTCGAGGAAGCCAAATTGAATGACGAGATCGGTGTTCAGGAATCCGGCAACTCCGTCGCCATTGCGGATGAGCTCACCAAGACGGGTGAGATCAAGCGCCAGCATGAACTGAACACGTCGCTAATGTCCTCTTTCCATCGCATGATGCTGATGACGGTGAAACGCTGATGACCGATCCTTTAGGAGCCGCCCTCAAGATCGCAGGCAGTGGCCTGGAAGCCCAGTCCACGCGCATGCGGATCGTATCCGAAAACATTGCCAACGCGCGGACCACCGGCGACACGCCTGGTGCCGATCCCTATCGCCGCAAGACCATCACCTTCGGCAGCGAGCTCGACCGGGTTTCCGGCGCCGAGACGGTCGAGGTGAAGAAGCTCGGGGTCGATGAATCCGATTTCATCGAGGAATACGATCCCGGCAACCCGGCCGCGAACGAAAAAGGCATCGTGAAGATGCCGAACGTGAACGTCCTGATCGAAATGGGCGACATGCGCGAAACCAACCGAACCTATGAAGCGAATCTGCAGACCATCAAGCAGACACGCGACATGATTTCCCAGACAATCGCCCTGCTGAAGGCCTCGCAATGATCGAATCCATTACCAAGGCCGGCATGGTGTCCGGCACAAGCGGTCTCGACTCCCTGTCGAGCATTTTCTCCGCCAAGAGCCAGGCATCAGAGGGCGTGAGCCCAGGGATGGCCACGGGCGAAACCTTCCTTTCGGCGCTCACCGATATGGCGGCGCAGGCATCAAACAATCTGAAGCAGGCGGAACAGAGCTCCTTCGACGGACTGACCGGCAAGGCGAATCCGCGCGAAGTGGTCGACGCCGTGATGCAGGCGGAACAGTCCCTCCAGACGGCAATCGCGTTCCGCGACAAGATCGTCAACGCCTATCTCGAAATCACAAAGATGCAGATCTAGTAGGGGTATAGACATATGAGAGCGCTTGCCATCGCCGCGACGGGTATGGATGCCCAGCAGACCAATCTTGAGGTCATCGCCAACAATATTGCCAACATCAACACGACGGGCTTCAAGCGTGCGCGTGCTGAATTTTCCGATCTGCTCTATCAGACCGAGCGAGCTCAGGGCGTTCCCAACCGCGCCAACCAGGCCATCGTCCCGGAAGGTGCCAATATCGGTCTCGGCGTGCAGACGGCCGCTGTCCGCAACATCCACACCCAGGGTGAACTCACCCAGACCGGCAACGAACTCGACGTTGCCATGATCGGTCGCGGTTGGTTCCAGATCGAGAGTGCTGACGGCCAGACCTTCTACAGCCGTTCCGGCGCGTTCAACATGAATGCCCAGGGCCAGCTGGTCACGATCGACGGCTATCTGGTCACACCGCAGATCACGATCCCGCAGAACGCGTCCGAAGTGGTCATCAGCCGGACCGGTCAGGTCTCGGCGCGCCTCGGCAACGATGCCGACTACACCAATCTCGGGCAGCTCACGGTGGCGAACTTCGTCAACGAGGCGGGTTTGAAGCCGCTCGGCGACAACCTGTTCGCCCAGACGACCGCTTCGGGTGAGGCAATTGTTGGTGCGCCGGAAGATCCGGGCTTCGGATACCTCAAGCAGTCCTATCTTGAAGCATCCAACGTCGACTCGGTGAAGGAGATTACGGACATGATCTCCGCGCAGCGTGCCTACGAGATGAATTCCAAGGTCATCACCACCGCCGACGAAATGGCTCAGATCGTCAGCAAGAACCTCAAGTAAGACAACTGGAGGCAAACATGAGGTTTCGCCGAACATTCGGATATCTGGTGCAGGTTGCGGCGCTCGCCGTCGCGGCTGCCCTCTGCCTTGGCGCAGGATTGGCGTCCGCACAGGACACCGCCGTCGTTCCCAAGCGCGTGATCTATCCCGGCGAGACCGTGTCGGCCGATCAGGTGGATGTGGTTGCGGTGACCAACCCCAATCTGACCGGCGACTATGCCCGCACCAAGGAAGAGGTGGTGGGCATGGTCACTAAACGCACGTTGCTGCCCGGCCGTACGATCCCGACGGGAGGGCTTCGCGAAGCCTTTGCGGTCAAGCGCGGCGGAAGCGTGCGGCTGACCTTTTCGATTGGCAACATGTTGATCAGCGCCAGCGGCACGCCTCTGACCGATGCGTCGGTCGGCGAGCTGATCAAGGTTCGCAATCTCGATTCCGGCACGATCGTATCCGGGACAGTGATGGCCGACGGCACGGTACAGGTGATGGCAAAATGAGATTGCTCTCTTCAATGCGGCACGCCCTTTGCATTTTGTCGCTTGTCCTGGCGCCTTTCGAGCCAGCGCTCGCGACGAATTCGCGCATCAAGGACATCGCCTCGCTGCAGTCCGGCCGAGACAATCAGCTGATCGGCTATGGCCTCGTCGTTGGCCTGCAGGGCACCGGCGACAGTCTTCGCTCCTCGCCCTTCACCGATCAGTCCATGCGGGCCATGCTGCAGAACCTCGGAATTTCCACGCAAGGTGGCCAGTCAAATGCAAAGAACGTTGCAGCCGTCATGGTCACCGCCAATCTGCCGCCGTTTGCCAGCCCCGGTAGCCGTATCGACGTGACGGCGAGTTCCCTCGGCGATTCGACGTCCCTTCGCGGCGGTACCCTTGTCATGACTTCGCTGACCGGCGCGGACGGACAGATCTATGCGGTGGCCCAAGGCTCGGTCGTGGTGTCTGGCTTTACGGCTCAGGGAAATGCCGCCAGCGTCCAGGAAGGGATCACGACCTCCGGTCGCGTCCCCGGCGGCGCGATCATCGAGCGCGAGCTTCCCTCCAAGTTCAAGGACTCGGTCAACCTCGTCCTCCAGCTGCGCAATGCCGACTTTACCACCTCGCTGCGCATCGCCGACACCATCAATGCCTATGCCGCAGCCAATTATGGAGCGCCGATCGCGGAAGCCCGCGACAGCCAGGAAGTGGTGATCCAGAAGCCACGCACCGCAGACCTCGCCCGCTTGATGGCGGATGTCGAGAACCTGGTGGTCGCGACGGATTCCCCGGCGAAGGTCGTGATCAACGAACGCACGGGCACGATTGTCATCGGAGCGGACGTGCGGGTATCCCGCGTGGCGGTCGCTTACGGGACATTGACCGTCACCGTCAGCGAGACGCCTCAGGTCGTCCAGCCGGAGCCGTTCTCGCGTGGACAAACGGCGATCCAGGATCAAACCGACATCATCACACAGAAGTCGGGCGACAAGATCGCGGTCGTTGAAGGGCCCGACCTTCGAACGCTGGTGAGCGGGTTGAACAGCATCGGCGTGAAGCCTGATGGCATCATCGCCATTCTCCAGGGCATCAAGTCGGCCGGTGCGCTGCAGGCGGAGCTCGTGCTGCAATGATCCAGATGCACTCCCTCGTTCCTTCAGCGGCTGTCCTGCGCAATGGCGCAGCCGTTGTCCTGATCGCCATGCTGCCGGCCTTTGCGGGCATCGCGGTCGGCCAGCAGCAACCGCAGCCGCCGGACGCGGCATCCGAAGCCGAGATCAAGCAGTTCTGCTCCAGCATTGCCGATGCAGCACGCGACCAGCGTTATCTTCTGCAGAAGCAGGAACTGGAAAAACTGCAGGCCGACGTCGACAGCCGCATATCGGTTCTGGAAACGCGCCGGGCCGAATACGAGGACTGGCTCACGCGGCGCAACGCGTTCATGAAAAAGGCGGATGAACAGCTCGTCGAAATCTACCGCAAGATGGCGCCCGATGCGGCAGCGCCCCAGTTGGCTGAGACCGATGTCATGCTCGCCGCCGCCATCATCATGAAGCTTCCGCCGCGCCAGTCGAGCCTCATTCTCACGGAAATGAAGCCGGACAAGGCGGCCGCAGTCGCCTCGATCATGTCCAGTGCGGGCGACCCCACCACTTCGAAGGATCCATCATGACCAAGCGTTCCCCGGCCTTGCTGGCCATCCTCCTCCTGGCTGGCTGCCAGAGCCAGACCATCAAGGAAATCGGCAACGCCCCGGCCATGAGCCCGATCGGGTCCGGCCTCCGCTACAGCCAGACCCCGCAGATGGCGCTCTATCCGAAGCAGCCCATGCAGACGGCAAGTGGCTACTCGCTGTGGAGCGACAATCAGTCTGCGCTGTTCAAGGACGCGCGCGCCCTCAATGTCGGCGACATTCTGACAGTCACGATCGAGATCGATGACAGGGCGACCTTCAAAAACGCGACGGACCGCAGCCGCGACAATGGTACCTCTCTGAAATGGGGCGCCAAAGTGAAGGAATTCCTCGGCTTCTCGACGGATACCGGCACCAGCGGCGACCTGTCCACGGGGTCCAGCACGAGCTCCAAGGGCGATGGCAAGACCGAGCGCTCGGAGAAGCTGAACTTGCTGATCGCAGCGGTCGTGACCGGTATTCTGGAGAACGGCAACCTGCTGATCAGCGGTTCGCAGGAAGTTCGCGTCAATCACGAGATCCGGATCTTGAATGTTGCCGGTATCGCACGCCCGCAGGATGTGGATGCAGAGAATACGATTTCCTACGACAAGATCGCCGAGGCCCGAATCTCCTACGGTGGCCGGGGCCGTCTGACGGAAATGCAGCAGCCGCCGATCGGTCAGCAGGTCGTCGATATCTATTCGCCCTTCTGATTACTGCGGCAGCACGAGGGACCATCCATGGAAGAAGGCCAGGAAGGCGAAGGCAAGAAGAAGTCGGGACTGATGGCGCTCGTCATCCCGCTCGTCGTGCTGACGGTCGTTGGCGGCGGCGGCGGCTGGGCGATCGGCACCATGCTGTCGCCGAAGGTCAAGCAGGCGAAGGAAGCTGTAGCCGCAGCCGAAGTGCCGGCCGGTCACGGCGAGGCGAAAAAGGAAGAGGGGCTTCCCCACGTTTCCACGGAAGCCAATGGCGTCGTTGCTCTGGAGCCCATCACGACGAATCTTGCCTACCCGTCGGAAAACTGGATCCGCGTCGAAGTTGCCCTGATGTTCAACGGGCCGCCCGACGTGAAGATCGCCGAGGATGTTCACCAAGACATCCTCGCGTATTTGCGCACGGTATCCCTGCAGCAGGTCGAGGGGCCACGGGGCTTTCAATATCTCAAGGATGACCTCCAGGAGCGTGTTGACCTGCGCTCGGAAGGGCGCGTATCGAAGGTGATGTTCAGAACCCTCGTGATCGAATGATTCGGCTTCTCACCCTCGTCGCCGTCTTGATGATGGCGCCGGAACTGGCTGTGGCCCAGCAGTTCCCGACCGAGATCTTCAACGCTCCGATCGACGGGTCGGTGGCGGCGTGGATCATCAGGACATTTGGACTGCTGACGGTGCTTTCGGTTGCACCGGGCATCCTGATCATGGTCACGAGTTTTCCGCGCTTCCTGATCGCCTTTTCGATCCTGCGCTCGGGCATGGGCCTCGCCACCACGCCCTCCAATATGATCCTGACCAGCATGGCGCTGTTCATGACCTTCTATGTCATGGCCCCGACCATGGACCAGGCCTGGACCAACGGGGCTCAGCCCCTGATGGCCAATCAGATCACGGAAGCGGAAGCGGTGGCGCGCATTGCCGAACCCTTCCGCACGTTCATGACCGCCAATACCCGCGACAAGGACTTGAAGCTCTTCGTCGACATTGCCAATGAGCGTGGCCAGGCGACGATTTCAGATGGCAAGGTCGACTACCGGGTCCTGGTTCCCGCCTTTATGCTGTCGGAGATCCGCCGCGGCTTCGAGATCGGCTTCCTGATCATCCTGCCCTTCCTCGTGATCGACATGGTTGTCGCCACCATCACCATGGCCATGGGTATGATGATGCTGCCGCCGACCTCGATTTCCTTGCCGTTCAAGATCCTCTTCTTCGTTCTGATCGATGGCTGGAATCTGCTCGTCGGAAGCCTGGTAAGATCCTTCGCCTGAATCCGGGCACCCTCGCCAAAATCGTTATTGCGCTGTTTACCATAGGCCCCGGAAGCATGAATGCGCTCGGTTGGCTTAAGGTCTTGGCAACATATGGCTGCGAGTTTGGAGCTCGCACGACGGATCTGGTAGCAACGAAAAATACCAAATGGCATGATGCCGAACGTCCGTGACCGGTAAGTTTTTTAGTCCGGTATGTCCCCGTTAGTACCTCGTTTTTAAGGGACAAATCCTATGGCCAGCATTCTGACCAACACCTCCGCAATGGCCGCTCTGTCGACCTTGCGTTCGATCTCTTCCAGCATGGAGGACACCCAGTCCCGTATCTCTTCGGGCCTCAAGGTCGGCTCGGCTTCCGACAACGCCGCCTACTGGTCTATCGCGACCACGATGAAGTCCGACAACCAGGCACTCGGCACAGTCCAGGACGCCCTCGGCCTCGGCGCCGCCAAGGTTGATACGGCTTATTCCGGCATGGATTCTGCGATCGAAGTCGTGAAGCAGATCAAGACCAAGCTCGTCGCTGCAACCGAAGACGGCGTCGACAAGACGAAGATCCAGGAAGAAATCACCCAGCTCCAGGCACAGCTCACTAGCATTGCCGAAGCTGCGTCCTTCTCCGGTGAGAACTGGCTGCAGGCCAAGGTGACGGGCGGTACTGCCGCCGACACCAACAAGAGTGTCGTTGCCTCCTTCGTTCGCGACGCTGCCGGCGTTTCGGTCAAGAAGGTCGACTACACCCTTTCGGCTACGAACGTGCTGTTCGACACCGGCGGCAACACCGGCCTGCTTGACCAGACCAGCAACATCGAGAACGACGGTGTTGTCGTCAACGTCAACATCAACGGCACCACGCAGTCATACAACGTTGCCAAGTACACCACCGCCCAGGTCATTGCCACCGCCGGCGTGACATTCGATGCCAGCGGCAACATCGCTGCCACGACGGCATCCGACGGTGCCGGTGCCGGTGTTGGTTTCGTTAAGGTTGCCGAGGATACGTGGGTTGCTGCGACTGAACAGAATCCTGCTGCCTCGACCGGCCAGGAAGCCTTCGCGAAGGAGGCTGCCACCACCCACGTCTGGCAGATCACCACCACAGCACTCGCCGCTTCGACCAATGCGACCTCTGTATCGGCTCTGTCGATTGGCGCCACGACCACCAAGACGCAGCTTACGGGCATGATCTCGCTGGTTGATTCCGCCTTGACCAAGATGACCAGTGCGGCTGCAAAGCTCGGCTCGATCTCCTCGCGTATCGACATGCAGTCGAGCTTCGTTTCCAGCCTTACTGATTCGCTCTCGAGCGGCATCGGCAAGTTGGTGGATGCCGACATGAACGAGGAATCGACTCGCCTCAAGGCTCTGCAGACCCAGCAGCAGCTCGCCATCCAGGCCTTGTCGATCGCGAACTCTGAGTCGCAGGGCGTTCTCCAGCTCTTCCGTTAAGCCTCCGACAGGCCCGAAACAGAGCAATAACACAGTCACCGCGCCTTTCGAGGCGCGGTTTTCTGGCGTTTAGAATGCGTTAACCAGTTTGCGTCTAGATAGGCACATGTAAACGACGGGTTAACCTTAAAACTTAACCGGTTGGCAAGCATGATGCTCTCCGTCGTTTCCCGGTAAATCCGGAATGTCCCTTCGAATTCAGCCATTAAGGGGCAAGAGCCTATGACAAGCATTCTGACCAACACTGCGGCCATGGCTGCTCTTTCGACCCTGCGCTCGATTTCTTCCAGCATGGAGGAAACGCAGGCCCACGTGTCCTCCGGCCTGCGCGTTGCGTCAGCGTCTGACAATGCTGCCTACTGGTCCATCGCCACCACAATGCGTTCGGATAACATGGCGCTAAGCGCCGTCCAGGACGCCCTCGGCCTCGGCGCCGCCAAGGTTGATACCGCCTATGCCGGCATGGAATCGGCCGTCGAAGTCGTCAAGCAGATCAAGGCCAAGCTGGTCGCTGCAACCGAAGATGGCGTCGACAAGACGAAGATTCAGGAAGAAATCACCCAGCTGCAGCAGCAGCTGGTCAGCATCTCGGAAGCGGCTTCCTTCTCCGGTGAGAACTGGCTGCAGGCCAAGCTAACGGGCGGTGCCGCCGCCGACACTGACAAGAGCGTTGTTGCCTCCTTCGTTCGCGACGCTGCCGGCGTTTCGGTCAAGAAGGTCGACTACACCCTTTCGGCAACCAACGTCCTGTTCGACACGAATGGCGACCTTGGCCTGCTTGATCAGACCACCAACATCGAGAACGACGGCGTTGTCGTCAACGTCAACATCAACGGCACCACGGGTCCATACAACGTTACCAAATACACCACTGCCGATGTCATTACTGCGGGTGCCGTTTTCGACGCCGGCGGCAATATCGCCGCCACGACGGCATCCGATGGTGCCGGTGCCGGTGTGGGCTTTGTCAAGGTTGCGGAGGACACATGGGTTGCTGCCACGGAGCAGAATCCGGGTGCCTCGACCGGCCAGGAAGCCTTCGCGAAGGAAGCAAACCCCAGCACCAACCTCTGGCAGATTACAACTACAGCACTTGCCCCTTCGACCAATGCGACCTCTGTTTCGGCTCTGTCGATTTCAGCGGCAACGACCGCGACCCAGCTGTCCGGCATGATCACTTTGGTGGACACTGCACTGAGCAAGATGACCAGTGCGGCTGCAAAGCTAGGCTCAATCAACTCGCGTATCGATTTGCAGACGAGCTTTGTCTCCAGCCTCACCGACTCGCTCGACAGCGGCATCGGTCGTCTGGTTGATGCAGACATGAATGAGGAATCGACCCGTCTCAAGGCTCTTCAGACCCAGCAATCGCTCGGTATCCAGGCCCTGTCGATCGCCAACTCCGCATCCGAAGGCGTTCTCCAGCTCTTCCGTTAAGCGCTGGCGAATATCCCCGCGACGACGGCTATTCCAGGACCGCGCCTTTCGAGGCGCGGTTTTTTGCGTCTGTGTCTCCTTGCCAAGCGCGACACCAGCGCAATTTATACGATCGCATTTAGTCATCCTTAATCAGTTTGCTCGTTAATGGGACCATCGAAACAGTGGGTTAACCTTAACCATTAGCCGGTTAGCAGGCATGACGCCTTCCGCTGTTCACCGGTGATATCCCGGAATGTCCCTTCCAAGTATTAGCCATTAAGGGGCACTAAAACCATGACAAGCATTCTGACGAACACAGCAGCTATGGCTGCTCTGTCAACGCTGCGCTCAATTTCCTCAAGCATGGAAGAAACGCAGGCGCACGTCTCCTCGGGCCTCAAGGTCGGCTCGGCTTCCGACAATGCTGCTTACTGGTCGATCGCTACCACCATGCGTTCGGACAACATGGCGCTTGGCACAGTCCAGGACGCCCTCGGCCTCGGCGCCGCCAAGGTTGACACCGCTTATTCCGGCATGGATTCGGCCATTGAAGTCGTCAAGCAGATCAAGACCAAACTGGTTGCTGCAACCGAAGACGGCGTCGACAAGACGAAGATCCAGGAAGAAATCACCCAGCTGCAGCAGCAGCTGGTCAGCATCTCGGAAGCCGCGTCCTTCTCCGGCGAGAATTGGCTGCAGACCAAGCTGACGGGCGGTACTGCCTCCGACACCAATAAGAGCGTCGTTGCCTCCTTCGTTCGCGACGCCGCCGGCGTTTCGGTCAAAAAGGTCGACTACACCCTTTCGGCAACGAATGTGCTGTTCGACACTGCTGGCAACACTGGTCTACTTGACCAGACCAGCAACATCGAGAACGATGGCGTTGTCGTCAACGTCAACATCAACGGCACCACGCAGTCATACAACGTTGCCAAGTACACCACCGAGCAGGTCATTGCTTCGGGCGCCACTTTCGACGCCAGCGGCAACATCGCTGCCACGACGGCATCTGACGGTGCCGGTGCCGGTGTCGGTTTCGTTAAGGTTGCCGAGGACACGTGGGTTGCTGCGACTGAACAGAATCCGGGCGCCTCGACCGGTCAGGAAGCCTTCGCGAAGGAAGCTGCTACCACCAACCTTTGGCAGATTACCACCACAGCACTCGCCGCTTCGACCAATGCGACCTCTGTATCGGCTCTGTCGATTGGCGCCACGACCACCAAGACACAGCTTACGGGCATGATCTCGCTGGTCGATAACGCCTTGACCAAGATGACCAGCGCTGCTGCAAAGCTCGGCTCGATCTCCTCGCGTATCGACATGCAGTCGAGCTTCGTTTCCAGCCTCACGGATTCGCTTTCGAGCGGCATCGGCAAGTTGGTGGATGCCGACATGAACGAGGAATCGACTCGTTTGAAGGCCCTGCAGACCCAGCAGTCGCTGGCGATCCAGGCCCTGTCGATCGCCAACTCGGCATCCGACGGCGTTCTCCAGCTCTTCCGTTAAGCGTTTCGCTGAACCAACAGCTCGCAATATTGCAGGCCGCGCTCCGAAAGGGCGCGGCTTGTTCGTTTTTGCCTTGCGCGAAACTTTTGGGCTTTCTCATTCTCAGCGATTTCGGGGTCGTCAGCCTTGCCTTCTCAGCATTACGCTTGTTAGATGACACCGTTAACGATTTGTTAACGGTGACGGGGGTTGCGCCGAGGCGCAGCCTGCATGATGCCCACCCGTCTCTGCCGACCTTCGTCGGATGCGCACGGATGTACGCTTGAGGGCACCAGCATGACCAGCATTATGACCAACGCAGCCGCCATGGCCGCGCTCCAGACGCTTCGCTCGATCGATACCAATCTCGAGACGACCCAGAGACGGGTTTCCTCGGGGTATCGCGTCGAAACCGCGTCGGACAATGCTGGCTACTGGTCGATCGCCACGACGATGCGCTCCGATAACGCCGCTCTGTCCACGGTTGCCGACGCGCTCGGTCTGGGTGCTGCGACCGTTGATACCGCTTACACGGCGCTCGACAACGTCATCAAGGTGATGTCGAGCATCAAGGCAAAGCTGGTTGCCGCCAGCGAGCCGGGCGTCGACAAGGAGAAGATCAACGAGGAAATGAAGCAGTTGAAGGACCAGCTCGTGTCCTCGGCGCAGTCAGCCTCCTTCTCCGGCGAGAACTGGCTCTACAACACCAATGTCAATCCGCTCGGTACCAAGCAGGTCGTGTCCTCCTTCATCCGCGGTGCCGACGGCTCCGTTCAGGTCACCACCCTCGACTTCGATACGCAAAACTCGGTCCTCATCGACACGGAAGATGCAAGCCGTGGCTTCCTCACCAAGGCCATCGATGCGGACGCGCTGTCCTCCACGCCGACGGGCACGGGCCGCGAATATTATCTGCTGAATGTCGGCTCGGTGATCCCCGTGACCGGCACAGAAATTGCGATCGATACATCAACGACGACGGCACAGCTCGATGACATGATCAGCGTCATCGATACCGTCATGGGTCAACTCACCGATTCGGCCGCCACGCTCGGCGCCATCACCAGCCGGATCGAAATGCAGGACAACTTCGTCTCCAATCTGATGGACGTGATCGACAAGGGTGTCGGTCGTCTGGTCGATGCCGACATGAACGAGGAATCGACCCGGCTGAAAGCGCTCCAGACCCAGCAGCAGCTCGGCATTCAGGCGCTCTCCATTGCCAATACCAGCGCCGAAAAACTCCTGACGCTCTTCAAGAACTGACGCGTGGTGAGCCTCATGCCGGCGTGGCTCTCCGCGCCGGCAATGCTGCGGCCGCAGAGCCTGCGGCGCCATTCATCTTCGCGCAAGTTTGACACCCTAGTTTCAAGCATTGTCCATGGCAGGAACCTGCCGAGAGTTGCGGCCCCGAAGCGAAAGCCGAATCCGGAAGATGAGAACACGTTCTGGCCCCGTAGATGTCGATGCCCCGCGCGCGCCTGAAGGTGCAGCCGGATCGAACCCTGTTGTCGGTGGGGGAGATCGCTGATGAGCATGCCTCTGGCCAGATATCTGAAGGACTTCTCCACGCCGTCGGCCCCGCCGCAACCGGTCGAGACCGCTTTTGGCGGTGGCATGGATGATTTCGAAATGGACTTTCCGGCCCTTCCAGAACCGGAACCCGAACCGGTCGACCTCGAAGCCCTTCGCCGAGCGGCCTATGCTGAGGGCCATGAGGCAGGTGAGCAGGCGGCAGTCGAGCGCCTCGAGGCGGAACGCCAGGCCTTGGAAGCGGCCCATGCGGACGCCTTGGCCGAGATTGAACAGCGGCTGCGCGACGAGTTCGCTGCGGCAATCGCCGAACAACTGCCCGAGGTTGTCAAGCGCCTGTCGATTTCCGTCAGCGAGCAGGTCGCTCATGCTCTGGCGCCGGTGATCGAGGAAGGCATCGTTGAGCGGGCGGTCGATGAATTGGCCGAACAACTCGAAGCGGCGATTTCGAGTGGCGAAGCCGGCACGATCCAGGTCAGGGGCCCCCGCGACCTATTTGAGAAACTCCTGTCTGAAATGCCCGATCACGCAGAAATGCTGCATCATGTCGATGGCACGGATTTGGATCTGACGGCTGAGTTCGGCGATACGGCGCTCGTGACCCGCATCTCCGCCTTCAGTGCGAGCCTGAAGAAAGTGCTGTCATGAGCGACGAGAACCACCACCACGGTAAGAACGAGATCATCATCGTCAAGCGCCACAAGGGCGACCACGATGGCGCTCATGGTGGCGCGTGGAAGATTGCCTATGCCGACTTCATGACCGCGATGATGGCCTTCTTCCTCGTCATGTGGCTCGTCAATGCCGCCAATGAGGAAACGAAGGCGTCGGTCGCCAGCTATTTCAATCCGATCAAGCTCTCGGACGAGAAGCCGACGGAAAAGGGTTTGAAGAAGCCGGTCGATCAGGCGGAGGGCGAACAGAAGAAAGAACGGTCGAAGGTCGAGGACGACGAAGACAGGGTCGGTTCCTCCGCAGCGACGGGTGAGGATCTGACGGCATCTTCGGGTGAAAACTCCAACTATTCGGAAGCCGATTTCTTCGAGAATCCCTATTCGGTTCTGGCCGAGATTGCCCAGGAAGTCGGTCAGCAGGCCAATGTCAGCGCCAAGGGCGAGGGTGGTGCCGCCGATTCCGGTCCCTCGACCGGTGCCCAGGGCGGTGAAGCCTATCGCGACCCGTTTGATCCGGACTTCTGGACCCAGCAGGTCCAGACGGCGAATGGTCCTGTCGGAAAGCCGACAGACGCGACGACGCCATCGGATCAGCAACAGCAGACTGCGGCGCAGCAGGCACAGGACCCATCGCAGCCGTCCACCGAACCGGAACAGCAGGTCGCCCTCGTGGTGCCCGGCCAGAAGCCGACGCCCGATGAGATGAAGCCCGAGAACCCGCAGGCGGAGTCCAAGCTTCCGGCTGCCGAGGGCGAACAGCCTGAGGATGGCAAGACCGAGGAGGCGAAACTCGCCGATCCTGCCCAGGCTCCGGCAGAGACCAAGGCGGAACTGGCAGCTGCCGCGCAGTTGAAGCATGACATCGAAGAGGCCATCGGTGGCACCGCCGGCAAGCTGGCAGAGGGGCTCATCGTCACACCCGCCGAAGGTGGCCTGCTCGTCACCATCAGCGATCAGAGTGATGCTGCGATGTTCAATGTCGGCTCCGCCGTGCCCCAGCGGGATATGGTTCTGGCGATGGAACGTATCGGCAAGCTCCTGCAGGACCGGCCTGGCCAGATCGTCATTCGCGGCCACACCGACGGCCGGCAGTTCAAGGGCACGGAAAACGACAACTGGCGCCTTTCGATGGCCCGCGCGCACAGCGCCTACTACATGCTGGTCCGCGGTGGCCTGAAGGAGGACCGCGTCGAACAGGTATCCGGCTTCGCCGACCGCCGTCTCCAGGTCCCTTCCGATCCGCTGGCCGACGCTAACAGACGTATCGAGATCCTGATCCAGGGGGAGCAGGGATAAATCATGGCGATCCGGCGGTTCTCCCTTGCTCTTCTGGCCTGCGCTGCGGCTGCCCTTTCGGGCGGCCTTGCGGCCTATGCCCAGAGCATGGACGATACCATCGAACCCTATCGAATGCTGCGCTCGCTGCAGTTCGTCCAGGATACCGTCGTGCGGGGAGATCATTCGGCCGCCGAGATGCAGCGGTTCATGCTGGGTGCCATCGACAAGCGGCTGCGCACGGCCGACCCGGCAATCTTCGCCGATCCCCGAAATGTCGATGCGGCTTTGATCTACGCCATGAGTGGCGGAAATCCGGCGACGCTGGAATTTCTGGTGGCCCGCGACGTTGACGGCAACTTCGACAACCGCATCGCGGACGCCTTGCGCAAATACTTGAGCGGCAAGGGCACGCTGATCGCCAAGACGCTTGGCGAGATGGTCACCGAATACAAAGATGCCGACATTGCCCCTTACCTGGCGCTGGTCGCGGGCAATGTCACGATCGCCAAGGATCCTGCGGGATCGCTGAAATTCTACGACTGGGCACGATTGACCGCCCCAGGAACAATCGTCGAGGAGGCGGCGCTGCGCCGTTCGCTCGCGGTCGCCGTCGATGCGAAGATCGTCGACAAGGCATCGGGCTACGCAAATCGCTACGCCCGCCGTTTCCTCTATTCGCCCTATGCAAGCCAGTTTGCCGATCTTTTCGTACGCTTCGTCGTCGAGCACTATGATGCCCTGAAACCGGAGGACATCGAAGCGACGCTTGGTTACATGGATGTGGACCGCCGTCGTGAGGTCTATCTGCGCATCGCTCGTCAGGCGGCGATCGCCGGGCGGCGTGACCTTGCCGTCATGGCGGCCACCCAGGCGCAGGCCTTGTCGGGCGATGGGGCCGGTGCAGACACCTTGGCCAAGCTCTATGGCAGCCTCGTCAGTATTCCCACCGAAAAGGTGGACGATGCCATGGCTGCCCTGATGGCGATCCCGGAAGAATCCCTGTCTCCCAAGGACCGTGCGTTGCGACAGGCCGCCGAGGCGGTCGCAAAGGAAGTGCTGCGAAAGCCACAGGGGCCGGCAACGTCCCCCCCGGTCGAGCAGCCCACCCCGGCTGCCGACACAGGTGTCGCCGCAGCAACGGTCGATCCGGAGCTTCAGGATCCCTTGGCGCCGTTGCCCCAGGCCAAGGCCGAGGCTGCAAAACCTGCAGACACCGCACCCGCGACCGTTCAGCCCGTGGCGGCAGATCCAAAAGCCCCCGCGATCGATCCGGAACTGCGCACCTTTGTCGATGCTGGGCGCTCCAAGCTCGATGCGATCGACGATCTTCTCAAGAAGGAAGGCCCCTGACATGTTGGATGCATTATCGGCTCCCCCAGTACCCGCGCCGGGCACGGTCGTAACGCAAACGGGGTCTGGCGCGCGAGCGGATCAGGCGCAGGACGGAAGCTTTTCGAAGGTCCTTTCGAATTCCGGGAACCAGGAGAAATCGGCCAGGCAGGGCGATCAGGAACAAGCGGCGAAGACCGATGACGGCGATGCCGGAAAGCCTGCGGTCGATGTTCGGTCGAAACGCCCGGTGATCGATATCTCGGAAAACCCGGCGGCCACCTCCGATGGGCCCTTGATCGACCTTGCCGACCTCTCCACGGACGAACTGGCTCGCCTTCTGGCGGCGGCGCGTTCCAAGACGAAGGAACCGGGGGCGGAAAACGAGAAGGTCAAAGATGGGACGTCCCACGCCGGCACCATGTCGAAAGCGGAACTCGCCAAGGCATTGGCGGGCTTGCGCGACAACAAGGCCGCCATGAATGGCGAGCCGGCGGCATCCGGCACTGCGGAGGAAGAAGCATCCGCCAGCACCAAGGAAGCCGATCTATCCGATGTCCTGCGCCTGCTCGCCGGAGCGCCACAACTGGATACGAAAGCTGACAAGACGGGTGATGGCGAGGACGCATCCAAGGCTCCAATTGAGCAAAAGGCGCATGTCATGCTGGCTGAGGCGGTTGCTGCCGCCGCAGGTGCGGCACCGGACGATGCTTCGACCTCGCAAGGCCAGGGCGGAGAACCGGACCGGACCTTCCGCGTGGTCAAGGCTGACGGCAAGGCACAGCCGATGATACTGCAGGGCGAGAGGGCCGGGCGTGGCGAAGACATGGGCGATGCAGCGCCGGTGGAGACGATCGCCGTGCTGGATGCGCGTCGTTTCATTGCTCCCGCCTCGACCAACAACGCTGCCTCGATCACCGCGGCCATGCTCGGCGACGGCGAATGGGTGAGCGCAATGTCGCCCGGCTCCGAACTCGCCAATGCAGCGTCCCAATCCGGTCACGGCAAGGTGGTGAATACCTTGAAGCTGCAGATGAGCCCGATCGAACTGGGCAGCGTCACGGCAACGCTGAGGCTTTCGGGTGAGGAACTGAGCGTCCAATTGACCGTGGACAATCCCGCAGCCCTGCGACAGCTGCAGAATGATACCAGCGATATTCTAAAGGGATTGCGTGCGCAGGGACTTACCGTTGACCACGTTCATGTCAACATGCAGGTCGCGTCAGCAGATCGCAGCGCCGATGCCGGCCAGAACAATACTCCAGGCCAGCAGCCTGGGCAGCAGGCCTTCCACTCGGGTGGCCAGGGCAGTGAAGGCCGCGCCCGGGGCGAAACCAACAGCAGCACGAGGATGGCCGATGAGAGACTGGTGCAGCAGACCGAGGTTCAGTCTTCTGACGCTCGTGGCGCTCGCCCTGGTCAGCTTTACCTCTGATGCCGAAGCGAGCACCGGCAGCTGCGAGACAGAGATCAGCGCCGCTGCCGCCAAATACGGCATTCCCGAAGGCATCCTCTATTCTGTCGGATTGACGGAGACGGGGCGAAAGGGAAGTCTTCAGGCCTATGCCCTAAATGTGGAGGGCAAAGCCTATTATTTCGACGGGCTTGAGGAGGCGTTGAACGCCTTCCAGAGAGCAAGGGATGGCGGTGCCAAGTTGATCGATGTTGGATGCATGCAGATCAACCAGCACTTCCACGGAGAGAATTTTACCTCTGTGCAGGCGATGTTTGACCCCCGGCGCAACGTCGAATATGCAGCACGCTTTCTGAGCAATCTGCACCAGCGACATGAAACCTGGACCATGGCTGTTGCCAGATATCATGCGGGACCGAACAACGACCCCGCGCAGAAGCGTTACGTGTGCCGCGTGATCGCCAATCTGGTCGCCACCGGCTATGGAAACTGGACGTCTTCCGCGCGACAATTTTGCGGTGAATAGCAACCCAAAATTGATTGACACGTGCCTTATGTGCGATTTGCCAAATGTGGCGACACTGCGTCGAAAAGTGGGAAAGCAAGAGCTTGCGCGAAGCTTGCGTTAACTTTTCCACTAAAAAATAGTGTGGCAATCACTGATAACCCACTATATCTAGTTCAAATCGGCACCAAATCCTTAATCAATTATTAATATCTGTCATTAAGTTTACCTAGTTGTCCCTGAATCGCACGATTCGTACCCATAGCCTATCGAAACACCACACTGATTCGGAGGCGGCTGAATGATCGTCGTGGTTGATGAGCGCGAGCTCGTGAAAGACGGATACACATCTTTATTTGGACGCGAGGGGATTCCTTCGACGGGTTTTGACCCGAGGGAGTTCGGGGAATGGGTCAATACGGCGGCCGATTCCGACATCGCAGCAGTCGAGGCTTTCCTGATCGGACAGGGTGAGGCGATGCTGGAACTGCCGCGGGCAATCCGCGACAGAACCCAGGCGCCGGTCATCGCTGTCAGCGATCAGCCCTCGCTTGAGGCGACGCTTGCACTGTTTGATTGCGGCGTCGACGACGTCGTGCGCAAGCCGGTGCATCCCCGGGAGATCCTGGCGCGGGCAGCGGCTATCCGCCGACGTCTGCGTGCTATTACGAACTTCACCGAGATCGGACCGATCAAGGTGTTCTCCGACGGTCGCGATCCCGAGATCGCCGGCGATGTCTTCCCGCTGCCGCGCCGCGAGCGCCGCATCCTGGAATATTTGGTCGCAAACCGCGGTCGCCGCGTCTCGAAGACCCAGATCTTCAACGCGATCTACGGCATCTTCGACGAAGAGGTCGAGGAAAACGTCGTCGAAAGCCATATCTCGAAGCTTCGCAAGAAGCTGCGCAAGAAGCTCGGTTTCGATCCGGTCGATTCCAAGCGCTTCCTTGGCTACTGCATCGATTGGAGCTGATCCGGCGCCCAAGCCGGATCCCCGCTGCGGCGGCTCTTGAGCGATTTTGCTTCAGAGCCGCAATGCCAGACAGCTTCACGCAAGGCCCACCTCATACCCTCTGAAATGACTACGGAAGCGAGGATTTTAATATGAGCCTTTATGGAACCATGCGAACGGGTGTCTCCGGCATGAATGCCCAGGCCAACCGCCTGGGTACGGTCGGCGACAACATCGCCAATTCCAGTACCGTCGGCTACAAAAAAGCCTCGGTGCAGTTCTCTTCGATGATTTTGCCGACCACTGACGGCGCCTACAATTCAGGCGGTGTAGAGACCGACGTTCGTTACTCGATCTCCACCCAGGGTACGTTCAGCTATACGACGTCGAAAACCGATCTGGCCATCAACGGCGCGGGTTTCTTCATCGTCAAGGGTGACGACGGAACCCCTTACATGACCCGTGCAGGCGCCTTTGTCCTTCAGGACGATGGCACGCTGAAAAACACGGCCGGCTATACGCTGCAGGGTTATGAATACGATTCAAACGCGGATCCGACCATCGTGGTCAACGGTTTCGACGGTCTTCAGAATGTGGACCTTTCGGGCTCCGGTATTTCTGCCGTTGCATCGACCACGGGCGTGTTGAACGTCAACCTTCCGAACGGTGCCGCCGTCGGCTTCGAGCAGAAGACATCGCTCAAGGTCTTCGACAGCCAGGGTTCGAGCCGTCTGGTCGAGTTCGTGTATAAGAAGGTGAACGCCAACGAGTGGACCGTAACGGCGACGGGTCCTGGTACACCCGCTGCGCTGCTCGGTCCCGAATCGCTGATATTCGACACAAACGGCAAGCTGACGGACCCAGCGACCGGCGAACTTACACTGGATGAGTTCGACATCGACGGTGCGGTAGTTCCTGAAATCAAGCTTCAGATTGGTGACACCACGCAGCTGGCGTCCGCCTTCTCCGTCGAGCGCGGCAATGTCAACGGCAACGCAGCCTCGAAGGTCAAGGGTTACGAGATCGACGACAAGGGCATTGTTTCGATCGCCTATCAGAATGGTGATCTGGTGCCGAAGTTCCGTGTGGCACTCGCCAGTGTGCAGAGCCCGGACAACCTCAATCCGGTGGCCGGCAACCTCTACACCCAGTCCAACGATTCCGGCGTCGTCATTCTCGGTTATGCCGGCTCCAGTGGCTTCGGCAAGATCATCTCCAGCGCCCTCGAAGACTCCAACGTGGACGTCGCAGAGGAACTGACGGCGATGATTGAGTCTCAGCGGAATTACACCGCAAACTCCAAGGTTTTCCAGACGGGCTCCGAGTTGATGGAAGTCCTGGTCAACCTGAAGAGATAATCGAAAGAGTAGGTTAGTCCTATGTCGCTTGCATCGTCGCTCAACACGGCCAATTCGATCTTCCGGAACACGTCCCAGCAGACGGCGGTGGTGTCCACCAACATCGCCAATGACGGGAACCAGAACTATGTTCGCCGGCAGCCGGTGGTGGTGCAGACGGTTTATGGCGCAACGACAACCCAGAACGAGCGGTCGCAGCAGACGGCGCTGCTGCGACAGCTTTCCTCCTCGACCTCCCAGGAGAGCGCCCAGACCACTCTTCTGGAGGGCTTGACCACGCTCTCCGATGCCCTCGGCGGCAATAAATACGAGCTGTCGACGTCGACCTATCTCGCAAACCTGCAGAGCAGTTTGCAGTCCTTTGCCGCCGCTCCGGGTGAATATGCACTCGCCTCGACCGTTGTCACAGACGCCATCGATGTGGTCAATTCCTTGAACAACTCGACGGCTGCTGTTCAGGATGTCCGCGAAAAGGCCGATGCGCAGATCGCGCAGCAAGTTGAATCGCTCAACAAGCTGCTGGCCGAATTCAAGACCGTGAACGATACGGTCGTCAGCATGACGGCGACCGGCGACGATCCGAGCAATTACCTTGACCGTCGCGATACCCTTCTCAAGGAAATTTCCGGCATTGTCGGTGTCAGTGTCAACATGCGCGAAAACAGCGACATGGTGCTCTATACCACCGACGGCACGACCCTGTTCGAGACCGATCCCCGCGAAGTTACGTTCACCCGGACTTACACTTACGATTCGACCGTCACCGGTAACCCCATCTACATCGACGGCACTCCCGTGCGCGCCGGAGTGGGCGGCAATACCGATGCCAATGGCTCCCTGGCCGCCCTCGTGCAGCTGAGGGACGAAGTTGCCCCAACGTTTCAAACCCAGCTTGATGAAGTGGCGCGCGGCCTGATCGAGGCCTTTGCCGAAACCGACGCTGGTGGTGTCAACGAGCTTCCGGGCCTTTTCACCTGGCCGGGCGGGACCGTACCGGCCACGGGCACCGTTCAGCCGGGACTTGCAGCTCTCATTCAGGTCAATCCGGCGGTGCGCTCCGATTCCGGCGGCGATCCGATGCGCATCCGTGACGGCGGGATCAACGGACCCGGTTATGTCCGCAACACCGACGGCGCATCCGGTTATACTGATCTGATCAACGCCTATGTGGATGCCCTGTCGGCAGAGCGGTCCTTTTCCGCAGATGCGGATCTTAAGACGACGGCGAGTATCCTGTCCTTCTCCAGCAACTCGATCGGTTGGCTCGAAGAGCTCCGTTCGAATGCAACGACGGCCAATGAAAACAAGACTGCGCTCTATGAGCGGACCTTCCAGACCTACTCGTCCAAGACGGCCGTCAATCTCGATGAGGAACTATCGCTACTGCTCGATGTAGAGCAGTCCTACAAGGCAGCAGCCAAGCTCGTGAGCACAGTCGACGAGATGCTGAAGGCCGTTCTCGAAATGGCGGGATGATCCCAAATGTCGACGTCTAGTGTATCCAACCTTTCTACCCAGACTTCTATGCGCCTGACAATTCGTCAGGCCCAGACAGAGTTGCTCAAGGCGCAGCAGGAAGTCAGCACCGGTTCCTATGCCGATGTCGGTGCGGAGCTTGGCAGCAAGACGTCCACCGTCGTTGATCTCAACCGCGAAAGCCTGCGGTTGACCTCTATGATCAGCAACAATTCGATCGCCACGCAAAGGCTCTCGGCTTCGCAGGAAGCCCTGAACCAGATTGCCAAAGCGGCCGAGGAAATGAACACGTCACTGATCACGATCGCAGGCGCTTCCAACAGCGACACGATCAATACGACCGTGATGACCGTGAAGAACTCGCTCTCGACCATGGTAAGCATGGCCAATCAGTCGGCCAATGGCGAATTCCTCTTTGCCGGCATCAACACAGACGTGCAGCCGTTGGCAGAGTATACGCCAACTTCAGACGCCAAATTGGCCTTTGATGCCGCCTTCACCGGCTATTTCGGCTTTCCGCCGACCGACAAGGCTGGCGCGGCGACGATCGTGGCCAAGGGCGCAGCGCCGAGCATGCAGGACTTCATCTCGTCGACGCTTGAGCCGATGTATTCGGGCGCTGCCTGGAATGCCGACTGGTCGCGTGCCACCGACACGGTGATGACGAGCCGCATAACCCAATCTGAAACAGTCAACTCCTCGGCCTCTGCCAACGAAAATGGCTTCCGCTACTTCGCTCTGGCATCGGTCATCACGCAGGAATTGCTGCAGATCGGCGCCCCGGCCAATGCCGTCTCCGCAGCCGTCGATGCGGCTATCGGCTATACCGGCAAAGCAATTACCGGGGTAAACGCGACCCGGACGGGCCTCGGCCTTTCCGAAAACCGGATCCAGAAGGCGGATGCGTCTCTGCAGATCCAGGTCGACATCATAGAGACCAGCCTTTCCAGCAAGATCGAGGTCGATGCGTACGAAGCATCGACGCGCGTTAACAGTTTGCTGTCCATGGTGGAAGCATCTTACAAACTGACCTCCAAGATCCAGGGGCTGAGCCTTGTCAATTACCTTTGATGAGCAAAGGGTGAAATGAAACTGAAGGGCAACTGAATGTACCAGTTCTCATACGCCGAAATCATGGAAGATGGCGTTGCCGATGCGAAGGAGCGCGAACGCCAGGCCCTTGATCGTTGCATCCAGCTTCTGAGCGCCGCTCGCGACAAAAGCGGTTACGGGCGAGAGGCGATCGAAGCGTTGTATTATACCCGGCGGGTGTGGGTCCGTCTGATCGAGGACCTGCAGAACCCCGAAAATCAGTTGGACGATGACATCCGCGCCAATCTGATCTCCATAGCCATTTGGATACTGAAGGAATGCGACCGGATCCGGAAGCGCCAGTCTGAAAATTTCCAGGGCATCATCGACGTGACAACCATCATCAGGGATGGACTTAAATGAAGAGCACTTTGCGCATCTCGCTCAAGTCGGGCGAACGTATTTTCATCAACGGAGCGGTTCTGCGCGTCGACCGCAAGGTGGCTCTCGAATTTCTCAACGACGTGACATTCCTGCTGGAAAACCACGTCCTTCAGCCCGAGCAGGCAACGACCCCGTTGCGGCAGCTTTATTTCATCGCGCAGATGATGCTGATCAACCCGGAGGGCAAGGACCAGTCTCTGGCCATGTTCCGCAAGTCGGTCATCATGCTGCTCACATGCTTCGAAAACGAGGAAATCCTCGCCGAACTCAAGCGGATTGACGGCATGGTATCGTCTGGCCGCGCGTTTGATGCGCTGAAGGCGATCCGTTCGCTCTATCCGATCGAGGACAAGATCCTCAACAACCAGGAAATGGCACCGGCAACGATCGAACAGATCCGCAAGGAAATTGCGCCATGGCGGTAGATCCGGTCACGGGTTCGAACACAGGCACCAGCACGCAGGAGACTGCGTCCGCTGCAAAGAAGCCCGCCTCGGCGTCTGCCAAGGCTTCGCTGGACTATGACAACTTTCTAAAGTTGCTCATCGCCCAGATGAAGAACCAGGATCCGACCGATCCGATGAAGGCCAGCGAGCAGATCGCCCAGCTGGCGACATTCTCCCAGGTCGAGCAGACGATCCAGACCAACACGAACCTTCAGACGCTGATCCAGGGCAATGCCCTGACCAACGCCTCCTCCTACATCGGCAAGACGATCACCAGCGCCGATGAATCGATCTCGGGCATTGTTGCCTCGGTTCGTGTCTACTCCGACACGATGGTCGCCACGACGACGGAAGGCAAGGAAATCCCGATCGGCGTTGGTGTTCGTGTGGGAACAAAGCCCGCTCCTCCGCCGGCGACGACTGGCTCTTAAAATGCTACGCCTTCGGGAGTGGAGGGCATGATTCGCCGCTCCGGAAGGATACTGCCATGAATGAAGCAGATGCCCTGGACATCATGCAATCGGCAATCTGGACGATTCTGATCGCGTCCGGACCGGCTGTTGCCGCCGGTATGATCGTCGGTATCGTCATCGCCCTGATTCAGGCGCTGACCCAGGTCCAGGAAATGACGCTGACCTTCGTGCCGAAGATCCTGGCCATCATGATCACCATCGGTATATCCGCTCCCTTCGTCGGGGCGCAGATTTCCCTCTTTGCCAATCTGGTATTCTCACGGGTGCAATCCGGCTTCTGACGGCCTCCAAGGTTGACACCCTCGCGCAAGCTTCGACCTCTATCCCTCGTCTGCAGACTGCCAGAGATATGATCCTCTGGCCGACTTCTCATGAAGAGATGGAACAGACATGGCGCAACCACCTGCACTCGTGATTCCGAAAGTCAGTCCCAGCGGGCGCGATATCGGCTTTGCCCTTGGCATCGTCCTCATCCTCTGCATTCTCTTCCTGCCCATTCCGCCGTTCCTGATCGATCTCGGTCTGGCCTTCTCGATCGCCTTCTCCGTGCTGATCCTGATGGTCTCGCTGTGGATCCAGCGGCCACTCGATTTCTCGTCCTTCCCCACCATTCTGCTGATCGCGACGATGATCCGCCTGTCGCTCAACATTGCGACGACGCGTGTCATTCTGTCCCATGGTCATGAGGGACACGGCGCAGCAGGTGGCGTCATCGCCGGCTTCTCGAACCTCGTGATGGGCGGCGACTTCGTCATCGGTCTCATCGTCTTCATGATCCTGATCACGGTGAACTTCATCGTCATCACCAAGGGTGCGACGCGTATCGCCGAAGTTGGCGCGCGCTTCACCCTCGATGCCATCCCCGGCAAGCAGATGTCGATCGACGCCGACCTGTCGGCCGGCATCATCGATGAGCGCGAAGCCCAGCATCGCCGCCGCGAACTGGAGCAGGAAAGCTCGTTCTTCGGGGCTATGGACGGTGCGTCCAAGTTCGTCCGTGGCGATGCGATCGCCGGCCTGATCATTACGGCCATCAACGTCTTCGGCGGCATCATCATTGGCTATTTCCGCCATGGCATGGAAATCGGTCAGGCGGCCGACGTCTTCGTCAAGCTTTCCGTTGGTGACGGTATCGTTTCCCAGGTTCCGGCCCTGATCGTCTCGCTGGCTGCGGGCCTTCTCGTCTCGCGCGGCGGCACTCCCGGCTCGACCGACCAGGCCGTCGTCAACCAGCTGAGCGGCTACCCCCGCGCACTCTCCGTCGCGGCCGCTCTGATGTGCTCGCTGGCGCTCGTTCCGGGTCTGCCCTTCATCCCCTTCATGACCCTTGGCGGTCTCATGGCCTTCGGCGCCTGGTTCATCCCGCGCCAGGTCGAGGCTGAAAACAAGCTCAAGCGCGACCAGGAAGAGAAGAAGGTCATCCAGAGCAAGGAAGCCGAAAAGGACTCGGTCAAGTCTGTGCTCAAGACCGCCGAAATCGAACTGGCGCTTGGCAAGCTCGTCTCGACGCGCCTGCTCGGCGCGCATCAGGAACTCGCCTTCCGTGTCGGCAAGATGCGCAAGAAATTCGCCAGCCAGTACGGGTTCGTCGTCCCCGAAATCAAGGTGACCGACGATATCGCCATCCCTGAGAAGTCCTACCAGATCCGAATCCACGGGACGACGATTGCCTCGAACAATCTGCGTGTCGGCGAAGTCCTCGTTGTTACCGGCTCCGGTCGCAAGCCGAATGTTCCGGGCGACGATATCCGCGAGCCCGCTTTCGGCATGCCGGCCGTTTCGGTTCTGGAAACCTTCACCGAGGAACTGAAGCGCGAGGGCTTCCATCCGATCGACAACGTCTCCGTGGTGTTGACCCACGTCAGCGAAGTCATCCGAAACAATCTGCCGCAGCTTCTGTCCTACAAGGACGTGAAGATCCTCATCGATCGCCTCGACCCAGAATACAAGAAGCTGGCCGACGAGATCTGCTCGTCGCACATGTCCTATTCGGGCCTGCAGGCGGTGTTGAAGCTGCTCCTGGCCGAGCGCGTGTCGATCCGCAACCTGCACCTGATTCTCGAGGCGGTTGCGGAACTGGCCCCGCATGTACGCAAGACCGAGCAGATCGTCGAACACGTGCGCGTGCGCATGGCCCAGCAGCTGTGCGGCGACCTGACGGACAACGGCGTCTTGCGTGTTCTGCGCCTTGGTTCCAAATGGGATCTCGTCTTCCACCAGGCGCTCAAGCGCGATGCCAAGGGCGAAATTGTCGAGTTCGATATCGATCCGCGCAATCTCGAGGAGTTTTCTGAACAGGCGAGCAGCGTAATCCGTGAATTCATGGATCGCGGGTTGCCCTTCGTTCTTGTAACCTCGCCGGAAACGCGCTCCTATGTTCGTATGATCATCGAACGACTCTTTGCCACCCTGCCGGTTCTCTCGCATGTCGAACTGGCCAAGGGCATCGAGATCAAGATTCTGGGCTCGATTTCATGATATCCGACCCGCAGGGGACTGTTCTGGTGCTGTTTGCGGTCTTCTGCCGTATCGGTGCCTGCTTCATGACCCTGCCGGGCTTCTCTTCTGCCCGCATCTCCGCCACGACCCGGCTCTTTCTCGCCATGTCGGTCTCTATGGCGATGATGCCTCTGCTCTTCGACAGCATCTATCCACGTGTTGCCAGTGGCGGTGCGCCGCTCATTCCGGTCTTGATGGCGGAACTGATGATCGGCCTGATGTACGGTCTCGTGCCGCGCTTTTATGTGCTTGGCCTGCAGTTCGCCGGCACGGCGATCTCCATGTCCATCGGCCTCAGCTCTCCGGGCGGCGGAGACGTGCTGGAAGACACCAGTGAAACCCAGCTGACCAACCTGCTGAGCTTTGCCGGCCTTCTCGTGCTCTTCCTGCTCGATTTCCATCACATCGTGTTCAGGGCCCTGATGGAGTCCTATTCGGTGATGCCGCTCGGCGGCATGCCGGGCAGCCAGAAGATGCTGATCACGCTGACCGATACCCTGTCCCAGACCTTCGTGCTGATGCTGCGGCTGTCCAGTCCCTTTCTGATCTTCGGTCTGATGTTCAACTTTGCCGTAGGTCTTGTGAACAAGCTCGCACCGCAGGTTCCGATTTTCTACATCTCCACGCCGTATCTTCTGATCGGCGGCCTGATTCTGATCTATTTCACCATCGCGGCAATGGTCATGCAGTTCGGCCGCTATTTCCCGATGATCTTCAATTTCTAAGGACGACGCGACGATGGCGCAGAAGAAATCGGACAAGCTGAAACGTCTCGTCGCGGTGCAGCGGCACATGGAGCGGATGGCCGAAAGTGATCTCGGCATTACCGCGCAGCGCATCGAGGAAAATGCCCGCTCGATGGACATGGTGATGGAGGCGATCGGCTCGCTCGACCCGCTCCACCGTCTTTTCGCGCAGAACTACGCCGATCGCTTCGACCGCCTGTCCAATACCGATAAGCAGTTGCACAGCCTGCAGCAGGTCCAGGAAATGAAGCTGATGCGCGAGCGCGCCAAAGGCGATCGCCTGGAAGAAAACCGCAAGGAAGCCCGGGCGCATGAAGAGCGTGCGGCCGATGACGACGCCATCTACGATCTGATCGACATCCGTTTTGGCACACCAGCCTCCAGCAAGCTTGGAGAGTGATAGTCGCCTCGAACATAAATCGAGGATGTCATCGTGGCCATTTCACCTCCGAGCGATCTCGTGCTGGACGTTGTCCGTGCGGCAGATCCGTCCCAAGTTGCCGCTGCCCAGGCGCAGATGAAGACCAACCGTGCCAATTTTCTCGCGACCAGCCTGGCCGAAAAGGGCGCGGGTTTCGGGGCAACGGTCGATATTCTCAACCGCACGACCAATGCGGCCCGCCTTGAAGCGACGGCCGAGACGAATGACAAGCCCGGCGAAGTTCCGAAGGTGTATCGCGACTTTGAGGCGGTTTATCTGACCAATTTCGTCCAGACCATGCTGCCAAGCGACAGCGAGGAAGTCTATGGCAAGGGCAATGCAGGCGAGATGTGGAAGAGCATGATGGCCGAGCAGATGGGCTCTGTCCTCTCTGAATCCGGTGGCGTCGGCATCGCCAAGCAGATGTACAGCGAGGCTTTGCAGCGCACCCGTGGAGAAGACACGGTGAACGCGAGGACCGATGAGGCACAGCGTACGACTGCGCTGAACTGGGTGACCGACCTTGAGCGGCGCACCCTTGGCGCCGGCGCTGAAAGCCAGAAACCTTAAAAATCAAAAACAAGGTATAATTTCATGGAAGTTGTTTCGAGCGAATATCGCGTCAAGACGGTACTCAGCCGCCTGGAGCGCATCATCGACAACGAAAACGAACGGATCGGCAAGGACCCGGAATTCGACTTCAAGGTGTCGAATGCCCACAAGAGCCGGTGCCTCTATGAGCTGACCATGCTTTTCCGCGACACCGATCCGCGCGAATTTGCCGTCAATTATGTTGATCAGCTGCATGTTCTCAAGGAGAAGCTCGCGGTCAATGCGCGCCGTGTCGAGGCACATCTCTCCGCCGTCCGCGCCGTGGCGGATCTCCTGAAGAATGCCATGCGGGATGCGGATGCTGACGGCACCTATTCCCAGGAACAGTTCCAGTTCAGCGAGTTCTGATGGGCAAGATACTCGGAATCGGTCTGTGGGTCTGCATCGTGACGCTCGGCGCCGTCTACGGCTCGATCTATCTTGCCACGGCACCTGCCGGACCGAGCGAGGACGAAGCCAAGAAGGCGGCGCTCGAACTGGTGCGGGGAGAGCCCATCACCATTCCGGTGCTCGCCGGGGGTGATGTGCAGGGTTACTTCCTGACCCGCATCTCCTTCATGATGGACAAGGAAAAGGTGAAAACCCAGGCGCCGCCGGTCACGGAGATGATGACCGACGAACTGTTCACCCTGCTGGTTGGCAACAAGATGGTCGACATCGCCAATGTCGGCACCTTCGATGTCATGGCGTTCCGCGAACAGATCAAGACCGAGATGAATGCGCGGCTCGGGGAGGGCATGGTCGATCAGGTGATGATCGAACAGCTCGACTATGTCTCGAAGGACGCAGCCCGAAAGGCTGCCGATGGCGCGCCCGGTCCGATGGAAAAGACCACGGTCGTCGAAGGCGAGAAAATCGAGGAAAAACCGGCGTCGGGCCACTGAGTCCACGGGACCCGCCACATTGGTTTCCTATCGCCGGGCGTCGCAACCAAAGCGCCGCTCGGCATTTTTGTTGCGACGAAGCCGTCTCTTCCACCCTTGCAAATTGCCGCAATTTGACAGCATAGGACGGGGACAGGCAAACGCGACGTCTGTGATGGCGCTAGCTTGCCGGAAGTCTGAGGCGAGGAACAAGCACAGTGACGACGGTGATTGATGGAAAGGCGGCGGCCGCCTCGGTGGTCGAAGCGGTAAGCGCTGCGGCGGAGAAGCTCGAAACGCTCGGACATCGCCGTCCGGGCCTGGCGGTTGTCATTGTCGGCAACGATCCGGCGAGCCACGCCTATGTCGGCGCCAAAAGCCGCATGGCCAAGCAGTGCGGCTTTAACTCCATCCAGCATACGCTCCCGGAAGACACCGCCCAGGATGACCTGATGGCGCTCGTCGCCTCGCTGAACGCCGATCCCGAGATTGACGGCATCCTTGTCCAGCTTCCACTGCCCAAACATCTCGACAGCGATCCGGTGATCCAGTCGATCCTGCCGGAAAAGGACGTTGATGGCCTGCACGTCGTCAATGCCGGCAAGCTCGCCACCGGTGACATGGACACGGGCCTCGTCTCCTGCACCCCGGCCGGTGCCATGATCCTCGTGCGCCAGATCCACGGCAAGGATCTGTCGGGGCTGAACGCGCTGGTGATCGGGCGGTCCAACCTGTTCGGCAAGCCGATGGCGCAACTGCTCCTCGCGGCCAATGCAACCGTGACCGTGGGGCACTCGCGAAGCCGGGATCTCCCGGCTTTGGCGCGCCAGGCAGACATTCTCGTGGCGGCCGTCGGGCGTCCCGAAATGGTCAAGGCGGATTGGGTGAAGCCGGGCGCCACCGTCATCGACGTCGGCATCAACCGCATCGATGCACCCGAACGTGGCGAAGGCAAGTTCCGCCTGGTCGGCGATGTCGCCTTTGCCGAATGCAAGCCGGTGGCCGCCGCAATCTCCCCGGTTCCGGGTGGCGTCGGTCCGATGACCATCGCCATGCTGATGGCCAATACGGTCATCGCCGCCTATCGCCGGGCGGGTCAAACCGCTCCGAAGTTCTGAAGTCAGGAAAGTCTGTTCACGGCATGTCAGGCGCCAGCTGGCGCAGGACCTGTCGAGGCCCGGACGACGAGTTCCACCTTCCACAATTCCTGCATCGGCAGGGCAGGGGTATTGCCTCCGATCATCGCGATCAGCCGTTCGCCAACACGCCGCCCGGCCGCGCGAAGCGACGACCGCGTCGTGGTGAGGGGCGTGGAGAAATTCTCCGGCTTCAGGAGCGGCAATTCGTCGTCATGGGCGATCAGCGACATGTCGCCGCCGAGCTTCAGCCCCGCCTCGTTCATCGCCCGCACGGCGCCGAGTGCCAGGACCGTGCTGGCACAGAGCACGGCGGTCGGTCGCTCCGGATGGGCCAGGATTTCCTTCATGCCCCGATAGCCCTGTTCGTCACCCATGAAGGTGTGGCGGACATGCGCGGGGTCGAGACTGAGCTGCGCCTGCGCCAGCGCCTTCTCAGTGCCGAGTTTGCGCCGGAAGGCAAAGTCGAGATCGGCCGGACCGTTGAGAAGCGCGACACGCTTGTGCCCGAGTTGCATCAGGAAGCGGGTCGCATCGAAAAACGCGCCTTCATTGTCCACGTCGAGATAGGGGTAGTCGAGCTCCATGCCATAGGACCGCCCATGCACGATGAAGGGCAGGGCCAGCGACTTTGCCATGGCAATGCGCGGGTCCCTCTCGCGCACATAAGCGAGATAATAGCCGTCCACGCTGCCGCTTGCGACGAGCCAGCGGATCGCTTCTTCCTCCTGGCTCGCCTTGGCCGGCATGATGACGAAGTGGAAATCGTTGATGATGGCGGCTTCCGCCAAACCGCTCTGGAACTCGGCAAAATGCATATCGGAACTGTGGTCGGGCGAGATCGGCATGATCAGGCCGATCGACCCGGCCTTTCCCGTTGCCAGCCGCTGTGCCGCCCGGTTGGGTCTATATCCGGTTTCTTTCGCGGCCAGCAGAACCCGCTGCCGGGTTTCTTCGCTGACCTCCGGATAACCGTTGAGCGCGCGGCTGATCGTCGTTTGCGACAGCCCGAGCATCTGCGACAGTTCTTTTAGGTTCACCGGTGGCATTCCTCTCCGAGTTGGGGCGCAAACTCCCTCCATTGCGCTCCAAAGCGCTTCGACTATGGCTTATCCGAGGTCAAATTCACAAGAGGAAATCTGAATAAAATCAAGGCATATGCATGCTGCACTGCGGCATCTTGCAGCGAATTCGATCAATGAGACAAAAGCGCTTGACTCAAGATGGAACCCAATGGGATGAAATGAGGGCCAAAGCGCTTTGAGAAATGCGCATTCGAAGGACGTTTGGCGGTCCGATGTGATGGGAGGTAAATCACATGAAGAAGTTGTTTCTAATGGGCGTGGCGGCAGCCGCGCTGGTCGCCGGCACAGCCGCCGCTGCAGACCTGAAGTTCAAGCCGGGGGAAGATTCCAAGTTCAACTGGGCGAGCTTTGAAGAATACAAAGCTGCAAACAGCGCCCTGAAGGGTCAGACCATGACCATCTTCGGCCCCTGGCGTGGCGAAGACCAGGTCTTGTTCGAAAGCATCCTCGCCTATTTCGAAGACGCAACCGGCGTCGATGTCCAGTATTCGTCCTCTGAAAACTACGAACAGCAGATCGTCATCGACACCCAGGCTGGCAGCCCGCCGAATGTGGCCATCCTGCCGCAGCCGGGCCTGATCGCCGACCTCGCCTCGAAAGGCCATCTGACGCCGCTCGGCGACGAAACCAAGTCCTGGCTCCTGGAAAACTATTCTGCTGGCCAGTCCTGGGTCGATCTCTCCACCTACGAGGGCAAGGACGGTACGGCTGCCCTCTACGCTTTCCCCTACAAGATCGACGTGAAGTCGCTGGTCTGGTACGTGCCTGAAAACTTCGAGGACGCCGGCTACGAAGTGCCGAAGACCATGGAAGAGCTGAAGGCCCTGACGGAAAAGATCGTGGCTGACGGCGGTACGCCGTGGTGCATCGGTCTGGGTTCGGGCGGTGCGACCGGCTGGCCGGCGACCGACTGGGTCGAAGACATGATGCTGCGCACGCAACCGGCTGACGTCTACGACAAGTGGGTCACCAACGAAGTGAAGTTCACCGACCCGGCCGTCGTCGCGGCCATCGACGAGTTCGGCTGGTTCGCCAGGAACGACAAGTTCGTCGACGGTGGCTCCAAGGCTGTAGCCTCGACCGACTTCCGCGACAGCCCGAAGGGTCTCTTCGGCGCACCGCCGAAGTGCTATCTCCACCATCAGGCCTCCTTCATCCCGTCCTTCTTCCCCGAAGGCACGAAGGTTGGTGAGGACGCAGACTTCTTCTACATGCCGCCTTATGCCTCGAAGGCCGATCTCGGCAATCCGGTCCTGGGTGCCGGCACGCTCGCCATGATCGCCAAGGACAGCCCGGCTGCCCGCGCCTTCATCGAGTTCCTGAAGACCCCGATCGCCCATGAAGTCTGGATGGCGCAGTCGAGCTTCCTGACGCCGTTCAAGGGTGCCAACAAGGAAACCTATGCCAACCCGCCAATGGCCAAGCAGGGTGACATTCTCCTGAATGCAACCACCTTCCGCTTCGACGGGTCCGACCTGATGCCGGGCAAGATCGGTGCTGGCGCATTCTGGACCGGTATGGTTGACTACACCGGTGGCAAGCCTGCTGCCGATGTCGCAGCCGACATCCAGAAGGCCTGGGATGGGCTGAAGTAAGCCCGCAACCCACCGCAATTCGCCGGGCCGCGTCTCTCTGATGTGGCCCGGTCGTCGATACACAAGAACAAGTGCCCCGGGCGCTTTCAAGCGACGCGGAGCGATCGACAGGGAGGGGACATCTTGGAACAGTTACTCTTTGCATTGCTGACGATTGTCGTCGGCGTCGCAGCAGCGATCGGGTATTTCTACGGTTCGAACCTGCTGCTTGATTGGATCTTTCCGTCACGCATCGCTGATACCGCCAAGGCTTCGCGCAACTTGCGCCGGGCGGCTCTGATCCGGCCCTGGCTTTTTCTCGGCCCGGCGTTGATCTCCCTGACAGTCTATCTGGTCTATCCGCTGTTCTCGTCGATCAACTACTCCTTCATGGATCGCGCAGGCGACAACTATGTCGGCCTCGCGAACTATCGCTGGATGGTCAACGATGCGGAATTCCGCCAGTCGATCTACAACAATCTCCTCTGGCTGATCGTCGTGCCGGCCGGTTCCACCTTCTTCGGCCTGATCATCGCGGCGCTCACCGATCGCATCTGGTGGGGTAACATCGCCAAGTCGCTGATCTTCATGCCGATGGCAATTTCCTTCGTCGGCGCTTCCGTCATCTGGAAGTTCGTCTACGACTATCGCGATGCCGGCTCGGAACAGATCGGCATCCTGAACGCCATCGTCATGGCGCTCGGTGGCGATCCGCAGATCTGGATCTCGCTGCCCTTCTGGAACAACTTCTTCCTGATGGTGATCCTCATCTGGATCCAGACCGGTTTCGCCATGGTGCTTCTGTCGGCCGCCCTGCGCGGCATACCGGAAGAGACCATCGAAGCGGCTGTCATTGACGGCGCCAATCCCTGGCAGATCTTCATCAAGATCAAGGTGCCGCAGATCTGGACGACGATTGCCGTCGTCTGGACCACCATCACCATCCTCGTCCTCAAGGTCTTCGACATCGTTCTCGCCATGACCAACGGCCAGTGGCAGAGCCAGGTTCTGGCGAACCTGATGTTCGACTGGATGTTCCGCGGCGGTGGCGACTTCGGCAAGGGTGCCGCCATCGCCGTCGTCATCATGGTCATGGTCGTGCCGATCATGATCTGGAACATCCGCAATGCCCGCCGGGAAATGGAAGGACGCTGAGATGGTCTCGAAGAAGCTCTCGCCCCTGACGATCGTCGTCAATCTCACGGTCCTCTTCCTGGTCGTCCTCTGGACCTTGCCGACCGCCGGCCTGCTGATCTCGTCGCTGCGCGACAAGGATCAGATTGTTGCCTCGGGGTGGTGGACGGCGCTTGGGACCTCCAGCCAGAACGCGATTTATCGGGCACCGCCCCCGAGCGCGCAGGTGGAGGAAACCGGCGTCTTCGTCATTTCCGGTAACGTCTTTGAAGACAATGCCGGCAGTGTTTCGGCCTTCGGCATCAATATCAACGCACCGGCAGCCTATGAGCCGGGCCAGACAGCCGAACGCAACGACGGCAGCAAACTCACCCTGCAGGAAAACGGAGACTTCCGGATCGAATCCGCCACCGCCTTCGAAGGTTCACGCGGCGATCGCATTTTCTTCACCGCCTCCGTGCCGCCGCGCTTCACGCTGGAAAACTACCAGACGGTTCTGACAGCCGAGGGCCTTGGAAAATCCTTCCTCAATTCGCTCACCGTCGCGATACCCTCCACCATTATCCCGATCCTCGTTGCGGCATTTGCGGCCTATGCACTCGCCTGGATGAAATTCCCTGGCCGCGCCCTTCTGCTCGCCGTCATCGTCGGCCTGCTGGTCGTTCCCTTGCAGATGTCGCTGATCCCGCTTCTGAAGATGTATAACGGTGTCGGCGCCTTCTTCGGGGTTCCGGCCAAGGGGTATGTCGGCATCTGGCTTGCCCATATGGGCTTCGGCCTGCCGCTCGCCATTTATCTGCTGCGCAACTATATCGCCGGCCTGCCGCGCGAAATCATGGAATCGGCGCGTGTCGATGGAGCCTCCGACTTCGAGATCTTCACCAAGATCGTTCTGCCGCTGTCCTACCCGGCCCTCGCGTCCTTCGCGATCTTCCAGTTCCTCTGGACCTGGAACGACCTGCTGGTCGCCATGGTCTTCCTCGGAACCGGCGACAACGAGCTTGTTCTGACCGGGCGCCTGGTCAACCTGCTTGGCTCGCGCGGCGGCAACTGGGAGATTCTGACGGCCTCGGCCTTCGTCACCATTATCGTCCCGCTTCTCGTCTTCTTCGGCCTCCAGCGCTACCTCGTCCGGGGCCTGCTCGCGGGTTCGGTCAAGGGAGGCTGACCGGGACGGCCAACTTCAAGACATGCACAAGGATTGACTATGAATTCCACGACGCAATCGACGCTTTCCGCTGACAAGGATTGGTGGCGTGGTGCGGTGATCTACCAGATCTATCCGCGCTCCTACCAGGATTCGAACGGCGACGGCATCGGCGATCTCAAGGGCATCACGGCCCGCCTGCAGCACATCGCCGACCTCGGCGCCGATGCGATCTGGATCTCGCCCTTCTTCACCTCGCCGATGAAGGACTTCGGCTACGACGTCTCGAACTATGTCGATGTCGATCCGATGTTCGGCTCGCTGACCGATTTCGACGGCCTGATCGCCGAGGCCCATCGCCTGAACATCAAGGTCATGATCGACCTCGTGATGTCCCACTCCTCCGACCAGCACCCCTGGTTCGTCGAAAGCCGCTCAAGCCGCGTCAATCCGAAGGCCGACTGGTATGTCTGGGCCGATTCCAAGCCGGACGGCACGCCGCCGAACAACTGGTTGTCGATTTTCGGTGGTTCGGCCTGGCAGTGGGACCCGACGCGCATGCAGTATTATCTGCACAACTTCCTGACCTCGCAGCCGGACATGAACCTGCACAATCCGGAAGTGCAGGATGCGCTGCTTGCGGCCACCCGCTTCTGGCTGGACCGCGGCGTCGATGGCTTCCGCCTCGATACCATCAACTTCTATTTCCACGACAAGGAATTGCGGGACAATCCGCCGCTGGCGCCTGAGCGTCGCAATGCCTCGACGGCCCCGGCCGTCAACCCTTACAATTTCCAGGAACACCTCTACGACAAGAACCGCCCTGAGAACATCGCATTCCTCAAGCGGTTTCGCGCGCTCCTGGATGAGTATCCGGCGATCGCGGCCGTGGGTGAAGTCGGTGACAGCCAGCGGGGCCTTGAGATCGTCGGCGAATACACATCCGGCAACGACAAGATGCAGATGTGCTACGCCTTCGAATTCCTGGCGCCGGAGCCTCTGACGCCGGAAGTCGTGCGCAACACCCAGAACGCCTTTGCCGCCGCCGCCCCCGAGGGTTGGGCCTGCTGGGCGTTTTCGAACCATGACGTGGTCCGCCACGTCAGCCGCTGGGGTGCCGGCGTGCTGGACCGTGAGGCCTATGCCAAGATGATGTCGGCCCTGTTGCTCACCCAGCGCGGCTCTGTCTGCATTTACCAGGGTGAGGAACTCGGTCTGACCGAAGCGGAGATCGCCTTCGAGGACCTGCAGGACCCCTATGGCATCCAGTTCTGGCCGGAGTTCAAGGGGCGCGACGGTTGCCGCACGCCCATGGTCTGGGACGACCACGCGACCCAGGCTGGCTTCTCGACTGCGCCGAAGACTTGGCTGCCGATCCCGGTCGAGCACATGCTCAAGTCGGTCAACACGCAGGTCGGCAAGGACGAGTCGGTTCTTGAACAGTATCGCCGCTTTCTCGGCTTCCGCCGTCAATATCCGGCCTTTGCCAAGGGCGATATCACCTTCCATGAGGCAGGCGAGTTTGCGCTGGTCTACACCCGTGCTCTCGGCAATGAAAAGTTGCTCTGCCTCTTCAACATGAACCCGGAACCCGCAGCCATCACCTTGCCCGAAGGCCAGTGGCTAGCGCTGGAAGGGCATGGCTTTACCAGCGAAACCAACGATAACAAGGTAGCATTGCCGGCCTGGGGCGCTTATTTCGCGCGCCACGCCTGACAGGGGAGGAAGAGAAATGACGGGTCTGGTTCTCAAAGACATCCGCAAGTCCTATGGGCATGTCAAGGTGCTGCACGGCATCGATCTGGAGATCAAGGAAGGCGAGTTCATCGTCTTCGTCGGCCCATCCGGCTGTGGCAAGTCGACCTTGCTGCGCATGATCGCTGGTCTCGAGGACATCACCAGCGGCGAGATGTATATCGACGGCCAGCTCGTCAACGACGTCCCCCCCTCCAAGCGTGGCATCGCCATGGTGTTCCAGTCCTATGCGCTCTATCCGCATATGACGGTTTACGACAACATGGCCTTCGGCATGCGGATTGCCGGCGAAAGCAAGGACGAGATCGACCGCCGCGTCCGCTCGGCGGCCAATATCCTCCAGCTCGGCCCTTATCTCGACCGTCTGCCGAAAGCCTTGTCCGGCGGCCAGCGCCAGCGCGTCGCCATCGGCCGTGCCATCTGCCGCGACCCCAAGGTTTTCCTTTTCGACGAGCCGCTGTCGAACCTCGATGCAGCGCTGCGTGTGGCGACCCGTATCGAGATCGCCAAGCTCAACGAGCAGATGGCCGACACCACGATGATCTACGTCACCCACGACCAGGTCGAGGCCATGACGCTCGCCGACCGCATCGTGGTGCTGTCAGCCGGCAAGATCGAACAGGTCGGCCCGCCGCTCGAACTCTATGAGCGTCCGGCCAATCTCTTCGTCGCCGGCTTCATCGGCTCTCCGGCCATGAACATCATGCCGTCCACCATCATCGAAACCGGTGCCGTCACCCGCATCAAGCTCAAGGATGGCTCCGAAGTCGCCGTCGATATCGAAACGGCGGCAACCGAGAAGGGCAAGACCGCGAGCTTCGGTGTCCGCCCGGAGGATCTCTCCGTTGCCACGGGAGACCAGTTCCTTTTCGAAGGCACGGTATCGATCGTCGAAGCCCTGGGCGAAGTGACGCTTCTATACGTCATGGGTCCGGTCGAGGAGGAGCCGATCGTCGTCAAGCTGCCCGGTATCGTCGATGTCAAGAAGGGCCAGACCGTGCGCTTCTCGGCCGACAAGACCAAGCTGCATCTCTTCGATGCCGCCGGCCAGACCTATCGCCACTGACCGCCTGCCGCATTTTCGGACATCTTAAGGCCCTGTTATCCGTAAGGATACAGGGCCTTTCGTCATGCCCTTCGGGACGCGCGCGAAATACCGACTGTTAAACTGTCGCTGGTAGCTTTTTACCCACAACAAACGACAAAAAGACAAAGGGCAGAACGATGAGAACGGCAGGTGGCAATCACTTTCTGAAAAAGGAAGAATCCTTCATGTACGACCGGGAGAACCGGTACCGCATGGAAGACACGATGAATGCCGGACGTCTCGAATACACCGAGAACGGCATGACCCATATGGCGGCGCGGCGCTGCGATGTCATTCGTATTTCGATGAGCGGTGCCGTCGTCGCGCTGCTGACCCAGGTCAATCTGCCCAAGCAATTCTATCTCGACATCCCGGATGCCCGCATCAACAAGGTCGGCGCCGTGCTGATGAAGACCTTTCCGAACAACACCGCAGAGATCCGCTTCCTGCGTCTGCTGACGCAGAAGGAACTCGACCGCATCTTCGTCTTCTCGACCCACCCGGCGCACAAGGACCGCGTGCTCGACGTCCGCAGCTGGTAAAACGGGCTCAATCGTTCTTCGAAAGCTGGTGCAGGTGAAACTGCGCCGGCCTTCAGCTTTTTTGACTGGACTTCCGCTGCCGCAGCTTTGATCTTGCCTGAAAACCAGGGAGATCATGCATGTCCATCGAAAAAGTAGCCATCGTAACCGCCGGCGGAAGCGGCATGGGAGCCGCTGCGGCGCGCCGTCTGGCCGCCGACGGCTTCAAGGTCGCGATCCTCTCGTCGTCAGGCAAGGGCGAGGCGCTTGCGGCCGAACTCGGCGGTTATGGCGTGACAGGCTCCAACCGTTCGCCTGAGGATCTCGCCCGCCTCGTCGATGGCACCATGGAGCGCTATGGCCGCATCGACGTGCTGGTCAACAGTGCCGGCCACGGTCCGCGTGCGCAGATCCTGGAGATCACCGACGAGCAGTGGTCGACCGGCATGGACGTGTACCTGCTGAACGTCATTCGCCCGACACGTCTGGTCACGCCGATCATGCAGGCGCAGAAGTCAGGCACCATCATCAATATCTCCACCGCCTGGGCCTTCGAGCCCTCGTCGATGTTCCCGACCTCGGCCGTCTTCCGCGCCGGTCTTGCCTCCTTCACCAAGATCTTCGCGGACACCTATGCGGCCGAAAACATCCGGATGAACAATGTTCTGCCCGGCTGGATCGACAGCCTGCCAGCCACGGAGGAGCGCCGTGACGGCGTGCCGATGAAGCGTTACGGCACCAGTGAGGAGATCGCCGCCACGATTGCCTTCCTCGCCTCGGATGGCGCCGCCTATATCACCGGCCAGAACCTCAAGGTGGATGGAGGGCTGACCCGCCACGTCTGAGACCACTCGGTCACCATGCCGTGAACTGGAATGTGACAAGAAACCGGTCCGCGTAAACCACTTGGTTACCAAACTTCTTCATTCTTTAGGACAAGCGACAGGATGGAAAATTCCGATCCTGTCCCAGTAAAGCCGGCATTCCCTGTCATGTGCCGGTTCCCTTGAGTTTTGGTAAGCGAGTTCAAGTATCATGGCGTCCTCGACCTCCTCGGTCTCCGGCGGCACAACGCCCGCCGTCAAGAAGATGCAGCCGCGCAAGGTCAAGCGCGGCTCCAGCCTGCCGACGGTGATGGGGATTGCACTCGCCTGTGCCTTCTGGACCACCGCGAGCCTGGCCATATTCAAGGGCCTCTCATCCTCGCCCATCGAGGCCCCCGTTTACGCCGGCCATGTCCTGCCAAAGCCGACGCTGATGGTTACGCAGCCTCTGGCGCCGCGCGCGCAGAAAGCCCCGTCCGGTGAACAGGAAGCGCTGGAAACCATGCGCCAGCGCTTCGCCGAGGCGGTTGTCGCGACAGACAATCTCGGCCTCCTGATGCTGCCGGCCGCAATGCGGCTGGCAGAGGTCGAAAAGTCCGACCGCCTGCTTCTTGCCCGCATTGAAAGCTTTACCGATCCCCAGGCGATCGCTGTCCTGCGCGAGGCTCTCGGCAAGTTCGAGACCGAACGCCAGCAGGCTGCATTGGCGACAGCGGCCCGTGATCGCCGCAGCGGTGTGGACGACGCGAATCCGGTCGATCCTGTTGTCACGGCCTCCATCTCTCCTGCCTCTTCCGCTCCGCCAGCCCTCGGCTATGCCGCGCCGCCAAAAGCGGACGACATGATGGCGGCTGCCGATCCGCGTGAAGAACCTTTTCAGGAACTGTTGTCCGAACCCCGGGCCAGCGAGCATGGGGATCTGCCCGATGATGGCCCTGTGCCGCAGGTCAAGCCGCGCGCCGCGGCAATCCCGGCACCCGAGCCTCCCGTCGCCGCCGAAACTCCGGCTCCGGAAAAGCCGAAGAGGAAGACGCTCGCCAATCTTCTCGCCTATGCGAAGCCCAACAATCCGATCACCACGGATGATGGCGCAGGCGGTCTGTTCAGCCGCAAGAACAGCTTGCCCGGTCCGGGCAGCCGCATCGCAGTCTACGTGATCGAGGATGCCACCGTTCACATGCCGAACGGCGAAAAGCTTCGCGCTCATTCGGGACGGGCGCACATGCGCGACAATCCGAAATATGTGCACATGAAGAACCAGGGTCCGACCCCGCCGAACGTCTACAAGCTGCGCATGCGTGAGGCCCGCTTCCACGGCATCGAGGCGATCCGCATGACCCCGGTAGGCGATGCCAAGATGTACAATCGCGATGGTTTCCTGACCCACACCTATCTGCTGCGTCGCCGTGGGGACAGCTCCGGCTGCGTCGTGTTCGAGGATTACAATCGCTTCCTCAATGCCTTCAAGCGAGGCCAGGTCAACACGCTGATCGTGGTGCCCTCCCTGCGGGAGCTGCCGAAATACACGGCAATGCTCTGAGACAGGACGAAGAAAAGCCAAGCAAGCCTCCGCAGCAACGCTGCGGAGGCTTTGTCGTAGATGGGGTGAGGAATTTTGCCCTTACATGGCCGGCATGACGGTGATCGCCTTGACCGGCATCTCGACGCCGCCGATCTCCTTCACCTTGGTTGCCGCACCTGTTTCCAGGTTCACCGTGTAGAGCACATTGTCGGCCACCAGCCAGGCGGTGTTCTTGCCGTCGCCAGTCGCCTGAATATCGAAGGCGTAAGTCTTCGGCATGCCGTCGATGCCAAGCTTGCCGATCGCTTTCAGCGTGCCGTCATTCGGCTTGGTCTGCTGAATCAGCGCCCCGATCGTGGCGTCGATGTTGTACATCGCTGTCTTTTCCGGCTTGCCCACCGAATTGGTATAGGCGGCAGCAACGATGTTCGGCGTCTCGCCCTTGTGCATATCGCCCTCCTCGAAGGCGAGGTTGCCATCGACGGTCACGGCACCCGTGTCGGGATGAACGCGGTAATTCGTTGTGCCGGTCATGTAACGCAGCCGATCAGCCGCCGGGTTGAAGTTCACCACGACAGGCGCGTCACCGATGGCAAGCGGCTTGTCCATCTTGGCAACCTCCGTTGCTGCCCCCGTGGCCGGATCGATGGTGACGATCACGCTGTCGGCGGTCACGCCCACCAGACTCTGGTTGCCGGGCCGGTAGTCGAGGCCCACCAAACGCTCGGCGCCGCTGATGGCGACCGTCTTGGCACTCTCCGGCTTGTCTGTGTCGAAGATCACGAGCGTCTTGTCGCCGGCAAGGCCGACGACCTCGGCAGCCTGAGCGCCGAATGCGGTGAGCGCGGTTGCGGCGGCGAGGCTGAGGATACGGATGCTGGTCATGAAAATCTCCCGAATGATGAAACCGGCGACACCGATTGGTGCCTCCTGATCCCCAGACACGCGACCACCCGTGTTTGGATGCAGCGGTGCGAAAATTATTTTGCCTGCATCCAAATGAACCTCGCCGGTGTCTGACCTGCAGAGAGGGCGAGAGAAAGAACGAATGCCATGCAGGTCACGCAGAGAGAACCGGTCATGCCGCGCGGCGAGGCCAAAGCTGGTTGTCAAACGGCTGCTGCGGCCTACTTTCGCAGGACATATCATGGGGAAGCACGGATGCAGGATCCGCAACGGGTATTGGAACAGGCACTGAAGGCCTGCGCTGCCGGCGACAGGGCGGGGCTCGCAACGCTCTATGAGTTTGAGGCGAGCCGCATGGTGACCATTGCCGTGCGCATCCTGCGCCGGCATGAATTGGCCGAGGAAATCGTCCAGGAGGCCTTTCTGCAGATCTGGGCAAAGGCCTGGCAATATCAGCCCGAACGCGGCTCGGCGCGCGGCTGGCTCTATGCTGTCGTGCGCAGCCGCGCACTCAATGCCCTGCGCGACGGACGCCGGGAGGAACTGACCGACACGGACAGTCTGGAACGCCTGCAGGAGGATGCCGGTGACAGCCTCTATGTCGATCTCTTTGACGATCTCGACACATCAAGCCGCTTGCGCGCGTGTCTGTCACGGCTGGACGAGGTCCGCCGCAAGACGGTCTTCATGGCCTATGTTTCAGGCTACAGCCATGGCGAGATCGCCGGGCGGCTCAAGCTTCCGCTCGGCACCGCCAAGGCCTGGATACGCAGGTCCCTCTCGGCCCTCAGGGAGTGCATGGCATGACGATCTGGCAGACGATGGCCGAACGCGCCGATGCCTATGTTCTGGGCTTGATGGACGATGCCGAGCGAACGCGCGTCGAGGAAGAGATGCAGGCGAATGGCGCTCTCGCGACTGCCGTAGGAGAGGCGCGCGACCGCTTCATCGAACTCGATCTGGCCGGTCCGTCCTCGCCGGTTTCGGACGGCCTGTGGACGAAAATAGAGCAACAGCTGGAAGCGACAGGACCACAACCGGTCATGCGACCGAGTGTCCCGCCACAAGCATCGAACGATAACCGGCTCGATCGCTGGAAGCGCATCGCTCTGTCATCCGCTGCCGCCGCAATGCTGTTCTTCGGCATCTCGCTCTATGCGCTGTTCAGGCAGGGCGAGCCCCAGGTCATCGCCATCCTCATGGACACCGCTGGCCAGCCTGTCGCGATGATCGAGGATTTTGGCAATGACAGCGCGAAGGTGACGCCGCTGGTCGATCTTGCGGTACCGACAGACAGTTCATTGCAACTCTGGACCCTGCCGACGCGGGACATGGGCCCGGTCTCGCTCGGGATCCTCGATGGTTGGCAGACCTCCACGGTCACCGGGCCGGCCCTTCCCGGACCTATCGAGGAGCAGCTCTACGAGATCACCCTGGAGCCGCTCGGTGGTTCACCGACCGGCCGGCCGACAGGCCCCATTCTGGGCAAGGGCTTTGCCAAGGCGCCCCGCCTCTAGAAACAGCAAAGGCCGGCTGCTGCCAGCCGGCCTTTGGGTTGGACACGACGCGTCGGATCAGAATTCCTGCCAGTCTTCCTTCAGGGCCGTGTTGCCGCGGACCGCAGCCGGACGGGCCGATGGACGACGCTCGGCTGGTGCTGCCGAAGGTGCATGGCGGACAGGTGCAGAGCTCTGGCCCGTATTGCCGGAATAATGATGCCCGAGCGTGAAGCGAGCGATGAACTGCCGCAGTCTCTCGGTTTCGTGGGCGAGCGTGGCACTGGCCGCGTTCGATTCTTCCACCATCGCCGCGTTCTGCTGGGTGACCTGGTCCATCTGGTTCACCGCCGAATTCACCTCGGACAAGCCCGTCGCCTGTTCGCGGGCGGAGCTTGCAATGGCCTGCATGTGATCGTTGACCGCGACGATGTTCTCCTGGATGGTTTTCAGCGCCTCGCCGGTCTCGCTCACCAGCTTTACGCCGTTTTTGACCTCTTCCGACGAGTTGCGGATCAGTTCCTTGATCTCCTTCGCTGCTTGCGCAGAGCGTTGGGCCAGCTCGCGAACTTCCTGGGCGACGACCGCAAAGCCCTTGCCGGCCTCGCCCGCACGGGCAGCCTCGACACCGGCATTGAGGGCAAGCAGGTTTGTCTGGAAGGCGATCTCGTCGATCACGCCGATGATGTTGGAGATCTGGTTCGAAGACTGTTCGATCCTGGCCATGGCACCGACGGCTTCTGCCACGATCTGCCCGGACCGCGTCGCGCTGGCATCGGCCAACTGGGTGGAGTTGCGCGCCTCTTCCGATCTCTTGGAGGCATTGCTGACATTGACCGTGATCTGGTCGAGCGCCGCCGCCGTTTCTTCGAGAGACGCTGCCTGCTGCTCGGTCCGCTTCGAAAGATCCTGAGCGCTGTGGCTGATTTCGCGCGTCCCGCTGTCGATCTGGTCCGTCGACTTGGCAACGGCACCAAGCGTCGAGCCAAGCTGCGTCAGGGCCTCGTTCAGGTTGATGCGCAGCGCTTCGAAGTCAGGTGCAAACGGCCGCTCGATGGTAAAGCTGACATCGCCATCGGCCATCTTCTTCAGCGAGTCGCCGATCGTATCGACCGCATGTACACGTTCGGTCACGTCGGTAGCGAACTTTACGACCTTGGTCACGCGACCGCGATCATCAAGGATCGGATTGTAGGAAGCGTTGATCACGACCTTCTTGCCGCCCTTGCCGTAGCGGGTGAATTCTGCCGCCTGAAACTTGCCGGCGCGAAGCTGCTTCCAGAATTCCTGGTAGTCGGGCGATCGGCTGTAGTCCTGATCGACAAACATGCTGTGATGTTTGCCCTTGATCTCGTCGAGACGGTAGCCAAGCGCATTGAGGAAGTTGTCGTTGGCCGTCACGACCTCACCTTCGGGCGTGAACTCGATGATGGCCTGAACGCGGCTGATCGCGACCATCTGGTTCTGGTAGTCGAGATTCTGCAGGCGAGCACTGGCATTGGCCCATTCGACCACGAAACCTGTTGTCTTGGAGCCGCTCTTCAGAGGCGTCACGATCAGGTCGAAGGCATGATGCCCGACCCAGATGGTCGCCCGGTGCTGCGTCTTGAGGCTCGCCAGCATGTTGCGCTGGTGCGACGGGTTCTTGTGGAAGATGTCGATATTGCTGCCGATCAGCTTGGCAAATTCAAAGCGCGGCAGCTCTTTTCTGAGGTCGGCTTCCGCCTCCTTCAGCATCTCCTTCACGGCTGCGTTCATATAGCGGATGTTGAGCTTCTCATCCGCGATCATGATATTGGCCGTGACCACCTCGAGGGATTCGAGTTGCGCCTTTGTGTTATATGACTGTCCGAACATCTCTGCGCTGGTCCTTCTTTGCCAGTATTACGGGTGGACCTTCGCTCCGTCCCGAACGAAGGTAGACAAAATGCAGAACTGTCATGAAGATTGGCGAGATTCGTATATCTTCCTGATTCTGCAGGCTTTTCTGTATCGAAATATACAATATTAGAGGTTTCGAATGCGTTAAGCCGGCCGATTTTTGTCACAATTGCTGGATCTGACCGCAAAAAAAGGCCGCGAGTTTTCGCGGCCTGGCTGTTGTAAGGGAAAGCTTTATTAGAAAAGTACGCTGGCGCCCTGGTCTGCCGGACCGGCAATCCGCCGGAAACTGGCGAAAAGCTCGCGACCCATGCCGAATTCATTGGCGTCGAGATCGGTAGTCGCATTGTCACGAGAGGCAAGTTCGGCAGCGCCGACCAGAACTTCGAGTGTCCCGGCAATGGCGTCGAGGCGAATGATGTCGCCGTCCTTGATCCGCGCGATCGGCCCGCCGTCCACCGCCTCCGGTGTCACATGGATCGCTGCCGGTACCTTGCCGGATGCGCCGGACATGCGGCCGTCGGTCACCAGCGCCACCTTGAAGCCGCGGTCCTGCAGCACACCGAGCGGAGGGGTCAGGCGGTGCAGTTCCGGCATGCCATTGGCCTTCGGTCCCTGGAAGCGGACGACCGCGATGAAGTCCTTCTCCAGCTTGCCGGCCTTGAACGCGTCCTGCAGTTCCTGCTGGTCGTGGAAAACGATCGCTGGTGCTTCGATGACATGCCGCTCCGGCTTCACCGCCGAAATCTTGATCACGCCCTTGCCGAGATTGCCGGTCAGCATCTTCAAGCCGCCATTCGACTGGAACGGCTTGTCGATTGTGCTGAGCACCTTGGGATCGGCGCTGACCTCGGAGGCCGGCTCGCGCGATACCGTGCCGTCTTCGGCGAGCTTCGGATCGATCGTGTATGCAGCGAGCCCCTGGCCATAGACCGTGCGCACGTCATCATGCACATAGCCGGCCTTGAGCAGCTGCTTGATCAGGAAGCCCATGCCGCCTGCCGCGTGAAAATGGTTCACGTCGGCGAGCCCATTCGGATAGACGCGGGCGAGCAGCGGCACGATATCCGACAGGTCGGAGATATCCTGCCAAGTCAGCTGGATGCCGCCGGCACGAGCCATGGCGATCAGGTGCAGCGTATGGTTGGTCGAGCCGCCGGTGGCATGCAGGCCGACCACGCCGTTGACGATCGAACGTTCGTCGATCATCTCGCCTGCGGGCGTGAACTCATTGCCCAGCGCGGTAATGGCAAGCGCCCGCTTCGTCGCTTCCTTGGTCAGCGCGTCGCGCAGCGGCGTGCCGGGATTGATGAAGGAGGCACCCGGCAGGTGGAAGCCCATGATCTCCATCAGCATCTGGTTGGAGTTTGCAGTGCCGTAGAAGGTGCAGGTGCCGGGCCCGTGATACGACTTGGATTCCGCCTCGAGCAGCTCGGCGCGACCAACCTTGCCTTCGGCATAGAGCTGCCGGATGCGCGACTTCTCGTCATTCGGCAGGCCGGTCGTCATCGGGCCGGCTGGAATGAAGACAGACGGGAGGTGGCCGAAGGTCAGGGCTGCGATCATCAGGCCGGGCACGATCTTGTCGCACACGCCGAGATAGACTGCGGCATCGAACATGTTATGCGACAGGCCAATCGCGGCTGCCATGGCGATCGCATCGCGGGAAAAGAGCGACAGCTCCATGCCTGGCTGCCCTTGGGTCACGCCGTCGCACATGGCGGGAACGCCGCCCGCGACCTGTGCCACGCCACCCGCTTCCGCTGCCGCCTGACGGATCAGCGCCGGATAGGTCTCGAAGGGCTGGTGGGCGGAGAGCATGTCGTTATAAGCGGTGATGATGCCGAGATTGGGCACCACGTCGCCGGCAAGGGCCGCCTTGTCCGAGGGGGAACAGACGGCAAAGCCGTGGGCGAGGTTGCCGCAAGACAGGGTAGAGCGGTGCACGCCCTTGGAGATCGCCCGGCGCGTCCGGTCGAGATAAACCTCACGCGTCGGCTTGGATCGCTCGACGATCCGCTTGGTGATGGCTTCGATACGGCTGTCTGCACTCATAGGATTTCGCTCCTCTTTCGGCGCGCGCGTCTGGTCACGCTTCGCGCAGGGCCTCCAGGCCCGGACATCGGGTTGTCGCGCATCGGGCCAGACCGTGATCCGTCACGGCATGGCAAGGGTCACCCGTTCAGGGCGCCCAGTAGATCTCGGGCGTTGTCGCTGCCCGTTCAAGCACCGCACGGATCGGCATTTCGGCTTCGTCCGTTCCGGCAGTCGCTTTTTCAAGCACACTCTTCTTCTCCGCGCCCTCGATATGGATGACGAGAAGACCGGCATCCTGCAAGGCCGAGAAGGAGAGCGTCAGCCGGGCTTCGCCTGCACCGGGCGCTTCCATCGTCATGACGCGCCGGGGCAGGGTAAGGTCCAGCGCGGCGGTGAGGTGATCTCCGCCCGGGAAGAAGGAGGCGGTGTGGCCATCCGTGCCCATGCCGAGAATGACGACATCGAAAGGCCCCGTCATGCCGGGAACGATGCCGGATGCCGTGATTGCCGCGTCCTCGATTGTCGCTTCCGGCCGATAGAGCGGCACGAACTGCGCCATCGCCGCAGCGCCCTTCAGCAGGTGGGTCTTGACCAGCAAATGATTCGAACGCGGATTGTCCTCCGGAACGAACCTTTCGTCGACCAGCGTCACCTTGACCTTGGGCCAATCGATTGCGCGGCTCGAAAGGGCTTCGAAAAAGGCCTTGGGGGTTGATCCGCCGGATACGGCGAGCGTTGCGTCTCCCCGCGCCGCGATGGCGGCAGAGAGAGCCGCCGCAACGCGGTCTGCAAGCGCTGCCGCCAGGAGTGAGGCGGTCTCGAAACTATGCATCTGATACGCCATCGATCCCGGCCTCAGTCGTTTTCGTGCCATGTGCGGCCGTCGCGCTCGATCAGCGCAATGGCCTGGCTCGGTCCCCAGGTGCCGGACGTATAGCCTTGAGCCTTCTGGCCGATCTCTTCCCAGGATTTCAGGATCGGATCACACCACTTCCATGCCGCTTCCACTTCGTCGCGGCGCATGAACAGCGTCTGGTTCGAGCGGATGACATCCATCAAGAGGCGTTCATAGGCATCCGGATTGCGGACGTCGAATGCCTGGGCAAAACTCATGTCGAGTGAAACGTGGCGCAGGCGCATGCCGCCCGGACCCGGATCCTTGATCATCAGCCACTGCTTGACGCCTTCGTCCGGCTGCAGGCGGATCACCAGCTTGTTGGCTTCGATCCGGCCGGCCGCATCGCCGAAGATCGAATGCGGGATCGGCTTGAAGGCGATGACGATTTCCGACATCCGGGTTGCGAGACGTTTGCCGGTGCGCAGGTAGAAGGGCACGCCCGCCCAACGCCAGTTGTTGATCTCCGCCTTGATGGCGACGAAGGTTTCCGTATCGGAGACCGCGCCCAGTTCTTCCTGGTAGCCGTTGACTGCACCGCCCGCCGAGGCACCGGCGCGGTACTGTCCGCGAACCGTCTGCTTCTCGACATTGGCCGGCGTAATCGGCTTCAGCGAACGCAGAACCTTCAGCTTTTCGTCGCGCACGGCTTCGGCATCGAGCGAGGACGGGGCCTCCATGGCCACGAGGCAGAGAAGCTGCAGGATGTGGTTCTGCACCATGTCACGCAGCGCGCCGGCCTTGTCGTAATAGGTCACGCGGCCTTCGAGACCGACGGATTCGGCAACCGTGATCTGCACGTGGTCGATATGGGCGGAGTTCCACAGCGGCTCGTAGAGCGCATTGGCGAAGCGAAGCGCCATCAGGTTCTGCACCGTCTCCTTGCCGAGATAGTGGTCGATGCGGAAGATCTGCTCTTCCTTGAACACCTTGCCGATCGTGTCGTTCAGCGCCTGCGCAGAGGCGAGGTCACGGCCGATCGGTTTCTCGACGACGATGCGGGTCGACTTGGTGATCAGCTTGTGGTCGCGGATCTTGTCCGCGATGTCACCGAAAATCGCCGGCGAAACAGCGAGATAGAAGGCGCGAACGATGTCCTTGCCCTGGTCGAGAAGCTTTTTCAGATCTTCCCAGCCCTGATCCGACTTGGCGTCGACCGAAACGTAGTGGATGCGGGCAAGAAATTTCGCGAGCTCGGCTTCTTCCAGTTCTTCCGCCTTCAGATGCTCCTTCAGCGCGTCAAGCGTGAACTTGCGATACTCGTCGTCGGTCATGGCGGTGCGCGAGGCGCCGATCACGCGGGTCGGCTCGGTCAACTGGCCGGCCAGCTGGCGATGATACAGCGCCGGCAGAAGCTTGCGTTCGGCCAAGTCGCCGGTGCCGCCGAAGACGACGTAGTCAAAGGGTTCCACGGGGATGATCTGGCTGCTCATGCGGCGTCTCTCATTCGGAAAAGCGTTGCACCGGTTCTAATCTAATCGATTTAAAAAAGCCACCCTGCGCCCGGAAATTTGTCGAACCAATGCCGCCGAAAGGATGAATACATCCTTATCTGCGACATTGGATCGCGGGCACGATGATCAGAATCGGTCCCGAAGCGCATACCATGTGAGCGCGAGGAAGAGCAGGGGTTTGCGCAGGCGGCCACCGCCGGGGAAGGGCGGGATCTTCAGATCCTTAAGTGCATCCAGTTCTCGGGCGTTCCCAGCGATCGTATCCGCATACATCTTGCCACAATAGTTCGACAGCATGACGCCGTGGCCGGAATAGCCGGCAAGCGACGTGACGCCCGGCAGGACGTCCCGCGCAAACGGTTTGCGTGGCATGGTGATGCCGACCGAGCCGCCCCACGCATGGGTCATCTCGACCGATGCGAGAGCAGGGTAGATCTCGGCAATCTGTCGGCGGATGTGGCTGGAGATGTCGCGCGGACTGTCGGAGGTATAAGCCTCGCGTCCGCCGAACAGCAGCCGCCCGTCCTGCGTCTTGCGGAAATAGCGCACCACAAACCGGCTGTCGGCCACCGCTTCCGAACCCGGAAGCACTTCCGGAAACGTGTCCAGCGGCACGGTCGCCCCGATGAAGGATCGGATCGGCATGACATGGGCCGCCGTCACCGGCTCCAGATTGCCGATATAGGCATTGGTCGCGATCAGCACGCGATCGGCGGTAATCGTGCCTTTCGGCGTATCGATGACCGTTTTGCCGCCGGCCTGGCGGATCGCCCTGGCTGGCGTCATTTCGTGGATCATCGCCCCGGCAGACGCGGCCACTCTTGCCAGCCCCACCAACAGCTTCAGCGGGTGGATATGGCCGGTGCCGCTGTCCCGCACGCCGTAGTGATAGCGCTTGGAGCCCAGTCTCTCCTGCGTCTCGGCTTCGTCCATGAACGAAACATGCGGATAGCCATATCGCTCAGCCATGACATCGGCATCGTGCCGATAGTCTTTTTCCCAGCCGCGTTTGTGCGCGACATTCATCTGGCCCGGCATGTATTCCATGTCGATGCCGTGTTGTTCGGCGAAGTCGAGCAGGTAACGCTTCGCATTCTCCGCCATGTCGAACAGCGCCTTCGACCGTTCGTAGCCGAGTTCCTCTTCGAGTTCGGCCGGCCAGGCGCGCTGGCCGGTGCCGAGTTGTCCGCCGTTGCGGCCGGACGCTCCGTCACCGAAGCGGCTGCCCTCGATCAGAACAACGGAGGCGCCAAGGCGCCGCAGGTTGAACGCGGCCTGGAGACCGGTGAAGCCGCCGCCGATGATGGCGACGTCGACGCTCACCGAGCCGTCGAGTTCAGGATATTCCGGGCGCTCGCCGACGCTGGCCTGATACCAGGAGATCCCCGGTGCGATCGGGCTTTGCCATGTCATGGGGCCAACTCCCTCACACGTTAAGCAGGAGGAATTCGCGTTCCCACGGGCTGATAACCTGCATGAAGGTTTCGAATTCGCCGCGTTTGACCCCGGCATAGAGCCCGATGAACTCTCGACCGAAGACGTCGTGGAAATCAGCCTGGCTTTCCATCAGGGACACCGCTTCCAGGAGACCGCGCGGCAAGTCGACCGATCCCTCGTTCTCCGATCCTTCGGCGGCAGCCGTCGGTTCGATCTCCTTGACGATGCCGAGATAGCCGCAGGCGAGTGAAGCCGCGAGCGCGAGATAGGGGTTTGCATCCGAACTCGGGAGCCGGTTCTCCACGCGCCGCGCGGCAGCATCGGACACCGGCACGCGGAAGGCTGTCGTCCGGTTGTCGTAACCCCAGGCATTGTTGACCGGAGCCGCCATGTCGGGCGTCAGCCGGCGATAGGAGTTCACGTAAGGTGCCAGCATCGCCAGCGCGCTCGGCACATATTTCTGCATGCCGCCGATGAAGTGGAAGAACTCCGGCGAGGCCGACCCGTCCGGCTTCGAGAAGACGTTTTTGCCCGTCTTGATGTCGACCACCGACTGGTGGATGTGCATCGCCGAACCCGGCTGGCCCTGCATCGGCTTGGCCATGAAGGTGGCGTAGATGCCATGCTTCAGCGCCGCCTCGCGGATCGTGCGCTTGAACATGAACACCTGGTCGGCAAGTTCGATCGGATTGCCGTGGCGCAGGTTGATTTCGAGCTGGGCGGGACCTTCCTCGTGGATCAGGGTGTCGATCTCCAGCCCCTGCTTTTCCGAGAAGTGGTAGATGTCGTCGATCAACTCGTCGAATTCGTTGATCCCGGCAATCGAATAGCCCTGGCCTCCGACGATCGAACGGCCGGACCGACCTTTCGGCGGATGCAGCGGATAGTCCGGATCATCGTTCATCGCGACGAGGTAGAACTCGATCTCCGGCGCGACGACCGGTTTCCAGCCCTTTTCTTCGTAGAGACGAAGAACGTTCTTCAAGACGTTGCGCGGTGTGTAGGATACGTTCTCGCCGTCGGAATCGACGATGTCGCAGATCACCTGGGCGGTCGGGTCCGTTTCCCACGGGACGACCGCCAGCGTGGAAAGGTCGGGCAGCAGCTTCAGATCGCTGTCGCGCGGCTCATAACGGAAATTCTCCGTCTCATCCGGATACTCGCCGGAAATCGTATGGCGGTAGATCGCGGAGGGGAGGGCCAGCGACGTGTTCGAGGTGAACTTCGACGACGGCATCATCTTGCCGCGCGGCACGCCGGCAAGGTCTGGCGTGATGCATTCGATGTCCTCGATGCCACGCGCCCTCAGCCAGTTGGCCGCCTCCTTCCAGCTCGAGACGCCACGCTTCGATCCAGGGTCCGGCGGAACGCTCGTCTTCTTGGATGTGACGTTGAGGGGTCTCTGCATGGGCTTCTTCGGAGGCATGTCTCACCGGTTGGTTGTTGATGGGTTCCATCATAACCAGACTTTCCTCAATGGCGAGGGGGGAGCGTTGACTTTGATCAAAAGTTTGCCGAGACAGGCGCGGAGCTGACAGGAGAAGCGGCATGGCCATGACCTATGACGTCGCCATCATCGGAGCCGGAGCTGCCGGCATGATGGCGGCTTTCACCGCCGGAAGGCGCGGCCGCTCCGTCGTCGTGCTCGATCATGCGAAAGCACCGGGCGAGAAGATCCGCATCTCCGGCGGCGGGCGCTGCAACTTTACCAATATCCATGCGGGTCCGAAGAACTACATCTCCGAAAATCCGCATTTCGCCAAATCGGCGCTCGCCCGCTACACGCCTTCCGATTTCATCGCGCTGGTCGACCGCCACAAGATCGCCTGGCATGAAAAGACGCTCGGCCAGCTCTTCTGCGACGACAGCGCCAGGGACATCATCCGCATGCTGCTCGACGAGATGCGCGCGGCCCATGTCGAACTGAAACTGTCCTGCGAAATCTCTGATGTCGCGAAGAACCTTGATGGTTTCCGTCTGCAGACGAGCGACGGCACGGTCCTTGCCCGCAATCTGGTGATCGCCTCCGGCGGCAAGTCGATCCCCAAGATGGCCGCGACCGGATTTGCCTATCGCATCGCCGAGCAGTTCGGCCTCTCCGTGACGGAGACGAGGCCCGCGCTCGTGCCGCTGACGCTGGAACCCAACCTGCTGTCTTCCCTGTCCGATCTCGCCGGTGTCGCCGTCGAGGCCGATATCGCCCATGGCAAGACGCATTTCCGTGAGGCCATGCTGTTCACCCATCGCGGTCTCTCAGGCCCGGCCATCCTGCAGATCTCGAGCTACTGGCGGGAGGGCGACGAGATTGTCATGTCGCTGGAGCCGGACCGCGATTTTGCCGAGATCCTGAAATCTGCCAAACGCGACAACGGGCGCCAGCAGGTGCAGACGGTGCTGGCCCAGCACCTGCCCAAGCGCCTGGCACAATACCTTGCCGAGACGCACAAGCTGGAACGTCCGCTCGCCGATCTCCCGGACAAAGCGCTCGTCGCGCTGGCCGATCAGATCCGTGGCTGGCGCCTGAAGCCGGCAGGCTCCGAGGGCTATCGCACGGCCGAGGTGACCTTGGGCGGTATCGACACCCGAAAGCTCGACAGCCGCAGCATGCAAGCGAAGGACGTGCCCGGCCTCTTCTTCATCGGCGAATGCGTCGACGTGACGGGCTGGCTCGGCGGCTACAATTTTCAGTGGGCCTGGGCATCGGGGCATGCGGCCGGCGAAAGCGTCTGATGCTTTTCGCCGGTTACAGGCAAGCTTTGCATTGTAATTCAGGACTTGTTAACATGCGTCGGCCATCCTGACAGAATGCCGGCGCGGCAGGAGATAAGCCGCGACATGACGTCAGGCCGGCAGCCAAACAGGCATGTTCTCGTCACGGACCTTTTCAAGGATTGCATTGATGACCCCTGAGAACCGCAAGCCCCGCGCCATTGCCATCGCCGTCACCCGCCGGCAGGACGAAGAGCGAAACACCCTCCGGGCGCTGCTGATCAGCAGCCTGTTTGCCGCAAGCATGCTGGCAACTCTCGCGACCAGCTATCTCCTCGGTTGACCATATCCCCACGCGATTGAGGTGAACGGGTCTGTCGCCCCTGGCTTCGCCTCCGCATGCGCCCCGCATGACGCGCAAGACCCGATGGTGCCGCCCGATAGGCGGTATCCTTGCTCCGGCCTGGAACAAGAACAGTCGGCCCCGCAGTTCCTCGGATTAAGCGCTTAACCTCGCCTTGATACTTTTCCGGTCATTCTGATCCTCGGAGTGGAGGACTGTCGGCGCGGATCCTGTCTGCGCAGACTTGGAATGTTTCGGAGGAGCCTGTCTCCTCTTGCGTGGAGGACGCGTTTTGATCGATCATATTTTGTCCCGATTTTCGATTTCGACGAAGGTCATGGCCTTCGTGCTTCCCTTTGTGCTGTCGATAACCGCCGTCGGTCTGATGGGGCTTTACGCGTCGGGACTGCTGCAGCAGCGGATGGAGATTTCCAACGGCACGATGCGCTCGCTGAACGGCTTTCGCAGTGTGAACGCGGCCATGACCCGGTTCCTCAACGAGACCTCGGATGAAACCCGCACCGCCGTCGTCTCCCAACTCGACGCCCAGCAGGCGACGCTGAAGGACAATATCGCCGAGATCGGCGAAGGCGGCATGGGCCGCAACTTCCTCGACGAAGCGATCGCCGGCACCGGCGCGATCAACCAGAAGATCGCTGCCCTCTGGCAGTTGCATCAGGCGGAGGTTCAGACCGCCACCGCCATTCAGGAGCATCTGAAGGGCCTGATGGCGCAGCAGATCCGCGTTGGCGACGAAGCGCAGAAACTGCAGCGCGCGGTCGTCAGTGGCGAAGCTGACGCCAAGGCGGCCCTTCGCGAAGCCGATCGTCTCTCCGCTGCGGCCACCCAGCTTGCCGAATTTGTCCGCGGCTATTTTGCAGCCGGCCTGCCCGAGGCGCAGATCCCCTATCTGCAGAAGCAGCTTCCCGAACTGGTGAAGACCCAGCGCAAGATCGCCAACGCGCTGCCCGCCAAACAAAAGCCCATGGCCAAGGAGTTCCAGGTTGCCATCGGCGAACTGAAGACCGAGATCGCAACCGGCGACACCAGCCTGGAGGCCGGTCGCAAACTCGGCTCCATCACGGCCCGTTTCCGGGGCTTTGCCACGACGCTGGATCAGGGCGCGAAGGAGAAATACGCGTCATCGGTCGAGAAGTTTGCGGCTGTCGAAACGGGTGCTGTCCAGGCCGACGATGTGCAGGCTGGCAGCCGCATGCTGGTGGCGGACGTCTATGACCTGCGCCTGGTCGCTGCCAACTTCCTCAACGTCAAGGACGACAAGGCCCGCGAGCCGCTGCTGCGCCAGATCAAGCTGGTCAGCGACAACCTCGTCGTGCTCGGCGGCAGCATTGCCGACAAGGCCTTCTACGACAGCCTGGCAGGCGCAATCCAGCCGCTTCTGGCCTCGCTGACATCAGACTCGGAAACTTTGGTCAAGACCAGCGGCGCCCGCGCCGAGAGCTTCGCCGATGCCAGCCGCACCATGGATGCGATCTGGGCGTCGCTCACCTCGTTTGCAGATCTGCAGAAGGATGCCGCCGGCACCGAGCGCCAGGAAGCCAATCGCCTGTCCATTGGCACCACCATTGCCGGCGTGATCCTCGCCATCATCGGCGGCTTTGCGCTGGTGCTGACGTTGCAGCGGCCGATTGCCCGGATCACCGCCACCATGCAGCGTCTGGCCGAGGGAGACCTCGAAGCCGGCATTGCCGGCGACAGACGCGGCGACGAGATCGGCGCGATGGCCCGCGCATTGGCGGTCTTCAAGACCAACGCCCGCACCAAGCTCGAGATCGAATCCGAGCGTCAACGCGAGCAGCAGGAAGCAGAGGCCGAACGCCGCCGCAACGACGAAGACAAGCAGGCCCTCGACCAGCAGATCGACCATGCCGTCGGCAAGCTTGCCCAGGCATTGGAGCGCCTCGCTGTCGGCGACATCTCCTTCGAGATCGAGGGCCGCTTCCACGGTCGTCTTGAGCAGTTGCGCAATGACTTCAATCTGTCGCTTGCCCGCCTGCGTGACACCATGCACCAGATCTCCGGCAATGTGGACCAGATCCAGAACAATGGCCGTCAGATGGCGCAGTCCGCCTTGGATCTCGCCCGCCGCACCGAACAGCAGGCCGCTTCGCTTGAGGAGACGGCCGCCGCCGTCGACGAAATCACCGTCGCCGTTCGCTCCTCTTCGGAACGTGCGGAAGAAGTGAACGGCGTCGTGCGGGAAGCCAAGAAGAATGCCGACGAATCCGCCGTCGTCGTTGGCAGTGCGATTTCGGCCATGGGCCGGATCGAGGATGCCTCGCGTCAGATCTCGAACATCATCGGCGTGATCGACGAAATCGCCTTCCAGACGAACCTCCTAGCCCTCAACGCCGGTGTCGAAGCCGCCCGTGCCGGTGAAGCCGGCAAGGGGTTTGCGGTGGTTGCCCAGGAAGTCCGCGAGCTCGCCCAGCGCTCGGCCAATGCGGCGAAGGAGATCAAGGGCCTGATCAACCGCTCGGCTGCGGAAGTGGCAAGCGGCTCGACCCATGTCCAGCAGACCGGCGAGGTGCTGTCGCGCATTGGCTCGCAGATATCAGCGATCAGCGACCACGTGGAAAAGATCGCCTCGGCAAGCCGCGAACAGTCCGGCGCGCTGCAGGAAGTCAACGGCGCCGTCAACCGCATGGACCAGATGACCCAGCAAAACGCCGCCATGGTGGAAGAAGCAACCGCCGCCACGCAGGATCTGTCGCTGCAGACCGATGCCCTGCGCGATCTCCTCCAGCAGTTCCGCATCGAGGCGGATCGCGGGCAGGGCACGGTTCGGGCGGCTTGATCGAGCCATTCAGAGACAGAAATTGAAGAGCCCAGTGCGTCCCACTGGGCTCTTCCGCATTCAGCGGCATGGCTCGAATGCCGGGACAGGATGATCGCTGGTCAGTGCCGCCTCGCGCGGCTGACGGTGGCCCAGAAGACGTTTGGAAAGCCGAATCCATCTTTGATAAAAGCGCCGATAAATCGGTTCCCGATACCGCTGGTAGAAGGCGTCTTCCTCTTTCCGGCCTGAGGGTCGCTCGCAGGTCTTCTGCAGCGACAGGATGGCAAGGATCATGTGGGGCTCAAGCATGAGAGATCTCCTTCAAGTCTGGACCTGGGGAGAGGTTACTCATCAAAATTGGCTGTATAAACATGAAGGAATGCATTATGTCTTTCATTCATGAAAGACATAGCCTGGGATGCCTATCAGCTGTTCATCGTGATCGCCCGCCAGGGCGGCTTGACCGCTGCCGCTGACGCCACGGGCCTCAGCCCCGCCACGCTGGGGCGGCGCATGGTCGAACTGGAGCAGCGGTTGGGCCGCGAACTCTTCCTGCGCAGCCAGACCGGGTATCGGCTGACCCTGGACGGTGGCCAATTGCTGGAGCAATTGTCCGAACTGGAGGCGGCGAGCCGTAAGGTAGAGGAATGGAGGCGGGGAACCGGCGGGCAGGCGCTGGTGCGCATCAGCCTCGGCACCTGGATCGCCTGGCTGGTAGCACAGAACATGCACGCGATCCGTACGGAGCGAGATGCTTTTCGTATCGATATGAACGTTGCCGAGCAAAGGGCCCGTCTCGCCCATCGTGAAAGCGATATCGGCATCCGCGCCTTCGAGCCGGAGGAGCCAAACCTCGCCTCAGTCGCCGCAGGCGAGGTGGCCTATGCCGTCTATCGCGCCCGCAATCGTGATTGGATCGGTGCCGAGCCGTGGCTGGCTGTGGATACGGAAAATGCAGTCTCAAACTATCTGCGCTGGCCGCATCAAAATAAGCCGGATCGCATCGTCGTCACGGCCAATCGTCCACGCTCGCTGCTCGATCTTGTCAGGGCCGGAGCCGGTATGGCGATCCTGCCATGCTTTGTCGGTGACCTTGATCCAACTCTGGAGCGGACCGGCGAAGAGATCGCCGCGCTCCGTCACCGGCAATGGATCGTGATGAACAACGATGATCGCCATCGACGGGAAATCCGCATCGTTGTTGACCGCATGGCAAAGCTGCTCGGGGCGCACAAGGACCTATTGGCCGGACGTCGACCAAGCAAGACGGGATAACGCCGAGCGTTTTGCCGCTTCGAATGTAATCTTTGGGAGAAATGAAAAAATGGTACGGTTGGGGGGTCTCGAACCTCCGACCTCAGGTGCCACAAACCTGCGCTCTAACCAACTGAGCTACAACCGCACATGACCGCGTCGCTGACGCCGTCGAGGGGTCACATACGAGCAGTGAGATTTTTTTTCAAGCCCTTTCTGCGCATGATGCAAAATGGGCTGGCATGAAAAAGGGCTAGGCTCGAAAGCCCGGCCCCTCTGATCTGGGAGGATCTGGTGTCAGGAGGCCTGATCAGGCAGCCTTGAAGGTCGAAGCGACCTTTTCAGCGGCTTCCTTGCCCGGCTTGGCGACGGATTCGGCAACCTTCTTGGCGGTTTCCTGGATCGCCTTGGCCTGTTCGATCGTCACTTCAGCCTGCTTGCGGATGAAGGCGGTCTGCAGTTCGAAGAGTTCGGCAACCGACTTCACGCCGAGCAGGGCTTCGAGATGCGAGAGCGAATGCTCGGTGTTGGTGCGCAGCGCGTCGATGGCCTTGAGGCCGAGTTCGACGGTGCCGGCCTGGGCGGTCTGCACGGTGGCTTCCACGGTCTTGGTGGCTTCTTCGGTTGCGGCCTTCATCTTGGCATAGGCTTCCTTCGACTGTGCGGCGCCCTTTTCGGCGAAGTCGCGGAAGTTTTCCTGCATCTTGGAAGGATCGAAGGTCGAGAAGGAGAACATGTCCTTGGTATTCATGGCGTATTTCCTCTTGTCTTGTGGGGCCGTGCAGGCCGCTCGTTCATGCATGAATTCTATATAGCATCGAATATGGTGCGTTGCAACATGATTGTGCGGCGCACAATTAGAAAAGATGCATGTGGGTAATTCTGGCCGGTTAACCTTATCGACCGAAACAGCGCGCACTTTCTGGACCCAAGGCCCCTCCCTAGCTATTAAAAATCTGTTAATTTGCCCTCGAGGCCATGACGTGACAGGTTCAGCAATGCCCGCCCAGTACCCCTTCATCGATGTCGCCGTGCACGATCTGATCCGCCCCCGGCTGGCCAGGGGCGAGGCTCTCGTGCTGTTTTCGCCGGCGCTCGAGCGTGTCCTGTGGTGCAATGGCGCGGGCGCCCGATTCTTCGGCCAGGCCTCGATTTATGACTTCCTCGAAGAGGGGCCGGATCGCGCGGACGTGACCTTCCGTCAGATCGATGCCGCCACCCGACAGCTGCAGGCAACCGGCGACAGCCGCAGCCTGATGCTGCGCGTCACATCGGGATTCCAGAAGATTCCGGTCACGGCAACCGCCGAGCGCATCGAAATTCGCGCCGGCGAGCCCGTCGTCCTCCTGGCGGTTCCCGCCCTTGGCAAGGGTCGGCTTGGCATTGCCGAGCGCGCGCGGGACCTGATGAGCGGCTTCGATGATCCCGACACCCATATGGCGGTCCTCGATTCGGACGGCAATGTGGTTGCCGGTTCTGCCGAGTTCGCCAAGCTCGGCATGACCACGCACACGGCACGCATGCTGATCGCCCTCGTCGAGGCGGATGCCGATCGCCTCGTGAAGCGTCCGATCCCGACCGGCCGCGGTTACCTGCCGGCCGCGATCGGCAAGATTTCCGACGATCCGTCGCTGCATCTGCTGTTCGCCGTGGAGACGATTCTCGGACAGATGGACCCGAGCGACGATTTCAACGAGACAGCGGCCGTGGAGGCGGTCTCGGAACCCCTGGAATCGGATCTGCCGGTGGCGATCGCCGAGCCGGTGCGCGCCGACGATACCGACGAGCCGGCAGCTGCGGATATGGAGCAGGTCGAAGATACGGCTGATTCTGTCGAGACTGCAGAACCCTTCTCCGCCGTGATCGATGCGATCGGTGAAATCGAGGAAATCGAGCCGGTAGCGGAAGATGACGCCGCGCTCGATTACACCGGCGTGGAAACACAGGCCGCAGACGAACGCGCAGGAGATGACGGCGCGGAAACCGAAACCGCGCCGGACGCCACGGCCGAGCTTCAGGGTGATGAAATCATCGCCGGCGAAGATCAGGATCTTCCGGAAACGGTTGCCGCGACTGAACCGGAAGAGACGCTTGCGGCAGACGAAGCCGTAAGCCCGGATCAGTCTCAGAACAGCGAAGCCGAAGCCCTGCCGGAGGCTGCGCCCGATGCGGCGCCTGCCGTGACAGACACACCGTCCGATCCGACCGCCGAAGCCGCAACCACCGTCCGCATGTTCTCCTCGCCCGTTCTCGCCGGGGATAAGCCCTTCGTTTTCGAACGCGGCCGCCGCGCCACGCGTTTCGTCTGGAAGATCGATGCCGAAGGGCGCTTTAGCGAAGTCTCGCCGGAATTCGCCCACGCCGTTGGGCCACGGGCGGCCGATATCAACGGTGTCGCCTTTTCCGACCTCGCCGCCCTTTTTAATCTCGACCCGGAAGGCAAGATCGGTGAGCTTCTGAAGAAGCGCGACACCTGGTCCGGAAAGACCATCCTCTGGCCGGTCGAGGGAACGAGCCTCGTCGTGCCCGTCGACCTCGCAGCTTTGCCCACCTACACCCGCAACCGTGATTTCGACGGCTTCCGCGGCTTCGGCATCGTTCGCGGCACGGATGCACAGGAAGACCCCAATGCAACGGGCCTGACCTTCGTGCCGTCGGCCGACAGCGCAGATATGCTGTCAGCAGCGCCTGAACTTGCCGAAACGACGCGCGAGGAGGATCTCGAAGAGTTCCTGTCCGAGCTGCGTGAAGGGGAAGACCATCCGCCGGAGGATTTCGAAGAAGAGCAGCGTCATCATCCTGAGCTCGATGATGTCGACACCTGGATTGTCGGCGGCGACGACGACAACGAAACCGACCTCGATGCCGGCGTTTCAGAGGCCGGGGAGGGGGATCGGAGCACGGACACCGACGCTGACGCCACCGAAACCGCTATGCCAGTCAAGGCTGAGGATGCTCCTCCGACAACGGTTTACGAACCGCCGGTGCTGCGCATCATGCAGCCGCAAAAGCAGAGCCAGCCGGACAAGATCGTCCAGCTCGAAGAACACCGCAGCCGCAGCCGCGATAACCTGACCCCGGGCGAACAGGCGGCCTTCCGCGAGATTGCCCGCAAGCTCGACCCCTTGGGGCTGCGGGCGCGGGTGGAGGAATCCCTCAACCCGGCAGCCGCCCCGCCGCCGGCGCTCCGCATGTCGCCGCCGACATCGCCGTCAGCTCCGCCGGAGACCCCGTCGGGGCACGAACCTGTGTTCCCGCGCACCGAGCCGACACAGGCTGAAGCAGCCGAGCCCGCCACCCCGACCGAAGCCGGTCGTGCGGCAACGCCCCCGGTCGAGCTTCCGCCCGCGCCGGTCATCGACGGTCTCCCGTCCCGTCGCGATCGCAGCCTCAGCGCCGAAATCGTCGACCTGATGCCCGTGGCGCTGCTCGTTCATGTCGGCGACAGGCTGATCCACGCCAATCCGGAATTCTTCGCGCTCACCGGTTATTCCTCCCTGGAGGATCTGGAAGCCGTCGGTGGCCTCGATGCGTTGATCCAGCGCCAGGATGTCGACGAAGAAGGTGGCCAGAGCGCCCGCATGGTTGCGGTCTGCGCCGATGATCGCCTCGTGCCGGTCACCGCCCGCCTGCAATCCGTCCGCTTCGACGATGCAAGCGCCCTGATGCTCGCCTTGATCGCCCAGCCTGGCCACACGACCAAGGCAGAAGAAGGGGACGGCCCGCGCGAGGAAACGACCCCGCCGGGTGAACTCGCGCGCCTCAAGGTCGAGGTCGACGAGTTGCGCTCGATCCTGGAAACCGCGACCGACGGCGTCGTCATCCTGGATGCAGACGGCGACATTCGCTCGATGAACCGGGCCGCCAGTGCGCTGTTCAATTTCGACGACCTGGAAACGCGCGGCAAACCCTTTGTCATGCTGTTTGCCCATGAAAGCCAGAAGTCGATCCTCGACTACCTGAGCGACCTCTCCGGTCATGGCGTGGCGAGCGTCTTGAACGACGGGCGCGAGGTCATCGGGCGCGAGGCCTCCGGTGGCTTCCTGCCGCTCTTCATGACCATCGGCCGTCTGAACTCCTCGAACGGCTATTGCGCCGTGATCCGTGACATCACCCAGTGGAAGCGCACGGAAGAAGAACTGCGCAACGCCAAGCGTGCCGCCGAGACGGCAAACGCCCACAAGACCGATTTCCTCGCCCGCGTCAGCCACGAGATCCGCACGCCGCTCAACGCCATCATCGGCTTTGCCGACATGATGGCCAACGAACATTTTGGCCCGGTCGGCCATCCGCGTTACGGCGAATATGCCCATGACATCGTGCGCTCTGGCCGTCATGTGCTCGACATCGTCAACGACCTGCTCGATATCTCCAAGATCGAAGCCGGCGAGATGGAGCTCGATTTCGCGTCTGTGGGCCTGAACGACATGGTGCAGGCGGCGGTCTCGATCGTCCAGCCGCAGGCCAATAGCCAGCGCGTGATCATTCGCACGGCTTTGTCCCAGGCTGTCCCGAACGTTGTCGCCGACGGCCGCTCGATCAAGCAGATCGCGCTCAACATCCTCGCCAACGCCATTCGTTACACGCCCTCGGGCGGCCAGATCATCGTCTCCACCGCCTATGAGGCAAACGGCAGCGTCATCCTGCGCATCCGCGATACCGGCATCGGCATGTCACGCAGCGAACTGGAACAGGCGATGAAGCCGTTCCGCCAGGTCTCGACCGGCACGCCGCGCAATCGCGGCGACGGCACGGGCCTTGGCCTGCCGCTCACCAAGGCCATGGTCGACGCCAATCGCGCCCAGTTTGCGATCTCGTCCACCCCGAACGAGGGCACGCTCGTGGAAGTCACCTTCCCCTCGCCACGGGTACTGGCGGACTGAATTCTGAAGGACCCGGCGTTGCCCGGGTATCTAGGGTTTGAGGGAGGTCTGCCAGGTCGTTAGCCTCCGTGTTGTGACAGGGGCCTGGCAAGGTGAGTGCCTCGCGGACATCTAGGAAAAGGCGGATTTGATTGTGACCACGATGGGCGTTCTCGCCATCATTCTCCTCGCAATCGCCGTCGGCGCGATGAGCCCAGGGCCGAGCTTCGTGCTGGTATCGCGCATCTCCATGTCCCATTCGCGCATCCACGGCCTGGCCTGCGCCATCGGCATGGGACTTGGCGGCGCGCTCTTCGCGACCTTGGCCCTTGTCGGCCTAGTCGCACTGCTCCAGCAGGTGGAATGGCTTTATCTGGTGTTGAAATTGGCCGGCGGCCTTTACCTCGTCTATCTCGGCATCCGGATCTGGCAGGGTGCGAAGGTGCCGATGACACCCGTCAGCGGCGGCGAGGCAGGTCAACTCTCCTCGCCTTGGCGCAGCCTCGGCTTGGCTTTCGCCACCCAGGTCAGCAATCCAAAGACAGCTGTGGTTTATGCCAGCATTTTTGCCGCCATGATGCCGGTGACCCCGTCACTCGCTCTATTGCTGGCCCTGCCGCCGGCAATCTTCCTGGTCGAGGCGGGCTGGTATGCCATTGTTGCCTTTGCCTTTTCGGCTGAGCGGGCACAGCGGGTCTATCTGCGCTGGAAGACGGGCATCGATCGCCTGGCCGGTCTGGTGATCGGCGCGCTTGGTCTGCGTCTCCTTGGCGAAACGCTTTCTTCTGCATCGCGCCTGACCCTGCGGTGATTGGGACGGTTTCCTTCGGCCGGCCTTTGCGCTAGAGGAAAGCCACTCCCGTATCCGCAAGGGCCGACAGCTTGTACTCAGACGCCAGCTCGGGCACAGCCCCCTCGATCCAATCTCTTCGCACACGAACCGGTGTCGCCACCCGGGCGGCCCTGCTCGTGGCCCTGGTCGTCGTCATGCCGATCGTCGCGATCTTTTTCATTGGACTGTCGTCCGATCCGGAGAACTGGCAGCACATGCTGACCAATGTCATCCCGAAGGCGGGTCTGCGCACGCTCTGGCTGCTGCTGTTTACCGGGCTGGTCACCTCCGCCTTCGGCATCGGCACGGCCTGGCTGGTCGCTGCCTGCGATTTTCCCTTCCGCCGTATCCTGTCGCCAGCCCTTGTTCTGCCGCTCGCTATCCCGTCTTATCTCGCCGCCTATGCCTTCGGCGAATTTCTGGATTTCACCGGCCCGGTGCAAACGCTGTATCGGGGAGTTTTCGGCTACACCTCCGCGCGCGACTACAGCTTCTTCGAAGTCAGGTCCCTGAGCGGTGCCGTGCTGGTCATGTCATCGGTGCTCTATCCATACATCTATCTTGCATGCCGCTCGATGTTCCTGATGCAGGGACGCGCGGCGGCCGATGTTGCCCGCACGCTGGGCGCCAGCCCGTTGCGCGTCTTCGCCCGCATCCAGGTGCCGATGGCAAAGCCCGCCATCATGATCGGCCTTACGCTGGTGATGATGGAAACGCTCAACGACATCGGCGCAGTCGAATATCTCGGCGTGCAGACGCTGACGTTCTCGATCTACGACACCTGGCTCAACCGTGGCAGCCTGGCCGGTGCCGCGCAGATCGCCTGCGTCATGCTCGCACTGGTGGCGCTTCTGCTCTTTGTCGAGAGACATGCCCGCAAGCGCCAGCGTTTTGCCAGCCACAAGACGACTGCCGTTGTCGTCGATGCCGTCAGGCTGAAGCTTCGGGGCGCCAAAGGCGTCTTGGCGAGCCTGTTCTGCCTTCTGCCCATTCTGCTTGGGTTCGTCGTGCCGGTGAGCGTGCTCGGTGGTTTTGCCCTTCGGCGCCTGGGAGATTTCCTCCAGCCGAGACTGCTGGATGCCCTGTGGCACTCGACCGTCATCTCCGCAACGGCCGCCCTGATCACGGTCTTCCTCGCCTTTGTGCTCGCCTATGCGGCCCGCACCGAGCGTTCCCGTCTGGCGCGCGGTGCCAGCCGCTTCGCGTCCCTCGGCTACGGCATTCCCGGAACCGTGCTCGGCATCGGCGTGTTGATCCCGCTGGCTGCCTTCGACAACGCGTTTGACGGTTTCTTGCGTGAGACATTCGGCATATCCAGCGGGCTTCTCTTGTCCGGTACGGGTTTTGCCATCGTCTATGCCTATACCGTGCGTTTCCTCACCATGGCCGAAGGCACCATCGACGCCGGTTTCCAGAAGCTGTCGCCGCATCTCGACATGGCCGCCCGCACGCTCGGACGATCCGGGCCGCAGACGCTCCGGCAGGTGCTCCTGCCCAATCTGAGGCCAGCCGTTCTGACAGCCGGTCTTCTGGTGTTCATCGAAACGCTGAAGGAACTCTCCGCCACCATCCTGTTGCGACCGTTCAACTTCAATACCTTGGCGACACTCGTCTACGAAGATGCCTCGCGCGGCATGGCGCAAGATGCGGCCGTCGCCGCCATCATCATCATTCTCGCTGGGTTGGTGCCGGTACTGCTCGTGTCGCGTTCGCTGGACGACAAGCGCTGATGACAAAAAAATGGGCGGCCGAAGCCGCCCGCAGTGGATGCTGTCGAACCGGAGAAGAAAGCGATCAACATCATGTCTTCGGAGCCGTCGCTGGCTCTGACCGCACATCATCGTGCGTCTCCAAGTTGCCGATAGTCTTGCCAAACCCGGCTTAACAGATCCTTACCGCCGGTGCCCGCGGACTACCCTAGAATTGAGGTGTTATGTCCGGGGCGGCAGGTTTCGGGACACAATCACGTCAACTCCGTAATTGCGGCAGATTGGCGAAGAGATCGAGCGCGTCCGGGTTGGCCAGCGCTTCCTTGTTCTTCACCGGACGGCCATGCACCACTTCCCGTACGGCAAGTTCCACGATCTTGCCCGACTTGGTGCGGGGAATGTCGCTGACCTGAATGATCTTCGCCGGCACGTGCCGCGGCGAGGCACCCGTGCGGATCTTCGCCTTGATCTTCTTCTCCAGCGCCTCGTCGAGCGTAAGCCCCGGCGCCAGGCGCACGAAGAGGATGACGCGCACGTCGTCCTCGAAGTCCTGTCCGATGCAGATCGCCTCGATCACCTCGTCCAATTGTTCGACCTGATTGTAGATCTCCGCCGTTCCAATGCGCACGCCGCCCGGATTGAGCGTGGCGTCCGAACGGCCGTGGATGATGATCCCGCCATGCTCGGTCCATTCGGCAAAATCGCCATGGCACCAGACATTGTCGAAACGGTCGAAATAGGCGGCATGATACTTGGCACCGTCAGGGTCGTTCCAGAACATGATCGGCATCGAAGGAAAGGCCTTTGTGCAGACCAGCTCACCCTTCTCGCCACGCACCGGTTGGCCCTCGTCGTTCCAAACGTCCATGGCAAGGCCCAGCCCCGGCCCCTGGATCTCCCCACGCCAGACCGGCTTCAGCGGATTGCCCAGCACGAAGCAGGAGACGATGTCGGTGCCGCCGGAAATCGAGGCAAGCTGGATGTCGCCCTTGATCCCCTCATAGACGAAGGAAAAGCCTTCGGGAGACAAGGGAGACCCGGTCGAGGTCATGAGACGAAGGCTCGAAAGATCATGAGTCGTCTTCGGCGTCAGTCCCCCCTTTCGCACGGCGTCGATATATTTGGCGGAGGTCCCGAAGATCGCAAACCGTTCCTCAGCCGCATAATCGAACAGAACATTGCCATCGGGGTAGAAGGGCGAACCGTCGAAGAGGCAAAGCGTTGCGCCACAGGCGAGCCCAGACGCAAGCCAGTTCCACATCATCCAGCCGCAGGTGGTGAAGTAGAACAGCCGGTCGCCGGCACTGATACCGCAATGAAACCGGTGTTCCTTCAGATGCTGCAACAAGGTGCCGCCGGCTGAATGCACGATGCACTTCGGCACGCCCGTCGTCCCGGATGAGAAGAGGATGTAGAGCGGATGGGCGAAGGGCAGGCGGCGGTAGACAATCTCCTTGACGGAAAACGGCGAGACGAACTGTTCGAGGCTTCGGCCGTCCTGAAGTTTTTCGACGAGCGCTGCCGTCTCTCCGGCATAGGGAACGATGAGCACAGGCACGCCAAGCCTGGCCCCAACGGCCACTACCTTGTCGGCGACATCCTGTCGCTTGCCGTTGTACCAGTAGCCGTCACAGGCGATGAACAGGCTCGGCTCAATTTGGCCGAACCGGTCCAGAGCGCCCTGTTCGCCGAAATCGGGCGAGCAGGACGACCAGATGGCGCCGAGCGAACTGGCAGCCAGCATCAGCGCGATGGTTTCGGGCATGTTGGGCATCATCGCGGCGATACGGTCCCCAGGGCCGATCCCCAAGGCCTGCATCGCCTGCTGCAGGCGGGAGACCATGGCGGTCAGTCTCTGCCAGCTCCAGCGGTCTGAGACCTTGTTCTCACCACGGAAAATCAGCGCATCGCCTTCGCCTGCATGCGCGAGCAGGTTCTCTGCGAAGTTGAGTTGGGCTTCGGGAAAGAAGCGTGCCTGCAGCATGTCGTCTTCATTCGCGAGCGCAATGCCGCCCTTCGTTCCGACAACGCCGCAATAGTCCCAAACCGCCGACCAGAATGCACCCCGATCGCTGGTCGACCATGTATGGAAGCTGTCATAATCCGCAAACGAGGTCCCAAGAGAGGATTCGCACCAATCGATGAAATGGCTCAGGGGTTGGGCGGCCTTGAATGCCTCCGACGGGACCCAAAGGGGGGCTTGTTCCATAAAATTCTCCTCCGCAGATGGCTGAGGTTTATAGCATAGTGCAGTGCGACATGAAGCGGGATTTGCGGCATCAATGGGTGCGAGACCATTTGCAGCAGGAGGCCAAATCCTGTATCGCGCAGGAAGCTTGCCAACCGGTCCTAAAGTTCCGGCAAAGGAAAATGGATGTCATCAGCCGATCGTCTTTCGCGACAGGATGATAGAGCAGCGCACAGGACGAAGTGGCGCCGCCTGCTGAAGCTCGTCCTGGTCCCGATTGTGATCCTGGTCGTCGGCTCTATCGGTCTTCGGCTGGCGGCCCCCCATCTGGTTTCGAGCGCCCTGGTGCGCTCCGCACTGGCGTCGGCGGTGTCGCGTTGGACGGGGCACGATGTCTCGATCGATGACGTCGCGGAGATCACCTTCTGGCCGGAGCCGCAGGTGACATTGACAGGTATCACGGTGAGCCGTGGAAAGGGTGCGTCGCGCCAGATTCTCGGCGAGATAGATGCCCTCTCGGCAAGTTTCAGCCTTCTCTCGGCAGTCCGCGGCCAGCCGCGCTTCAACGCCTTCGAATTCGTCCGCCCGAAGATCCGCATCGAACGGGGTGCGGATGGAGGGCTCGACTGGAGCAACGAGGGACGCCTCAGTGAGGCAGTGCGCTCGGTCATGCCGAGCGGGGCGGGCGGACAGCAGATCGAAACGGGCATGGATGCCGATGTCGGCACGGTGGATGTGGTCGATGGCGAGGTCCTTCTCGTGGATGCCGCAAGCGGTCGAAACTTCGAGGCGCGTGGCGTCACCGCAGAGATCGACTGGCCAAAGCTGTCATCCGCACTCTCAGGCAAGGCATCGTTCACCTATGACGGTGCGCCGGTCTCCTTGAAACTGGAAACGGGCGCGCCGCTGCTGATGATCGGCGGCCAGGATGCCACGATCAGTGTGTCTGCCGAAGTCCCGGGCATGACGGGCAAGTTCGCGGGCGCGGTCAACCTGCGCCACGGCATTGCCGGCAGCAGTGATATCGAGCTGTCGCTGACCGACGTCTCGGCGGTCGCGGCACTCGCCGGCGTCCGGGTCGCCGGGACCGAGAGCTGGAAAAAAGCCTCGCTCAAGACCCGGCTGATCAAGGCGGATGACGAATGGCGCCTGGAGGACTTCAATTTCGGCGTCAATGACAGCCGGGGCCAAGGCTTCCTGGCCGTTCGCCGAGCGCCCGACAGTCGGCCGATGCTGAGCGGCACGCTCGCACTCGATCATCTGGAGCTTGAAGATCTGCTGCAGGCCCTGTCGATCGAGATCGGCGACCGGGCCGACGTGCGCCTGCCGAGCCTGACACGCTGGCTCGATTTCGATTTGCGCCTGTCTGCCGGCACCGCCACGCTGACACCGTTCGAATTGGAGAATGTGGGCGCGAGCCTCATCGGCCGTGGAGATCAGCTGAAGCTGGTGATCGCAGACAGCGAGTTCCTCGGTGGTTCTCTCAGCGCCCGGATCAGCGGCACGGGTGATGGCTTCAGCGAAGGCGCGGAACTTGCCGTGATGATCAGCGATGCGCGCCTCGGTGACCTGGCCAAAGGGCTCGCCTTGGACGGGCCGGCCATTGCCGGGACAGGCTCCATCGATCTCAATGCGCGGCTGACCGGCGCCGGCTGGCGTCGCAACATCGAGACCATGTCGGGGACCCTGCGCATTTCTTCCAATGCCGGCGAGCTGCAAGGTTTCGACGTCGATGGTATCCGGCGGTTCGCGCTCGACCGGGCCTATTTCCAGTTGAGTGCAGCGGGGACGGGGCATCTCGATTTCGACCGCTTCGACATGCGGGCACGATTTGCCAACGGGTCGGCCGAGATCGAGCGCTGTGTTTTTGTCGGCGCGGATCAATCGCTCTCGTTCTCCGGCATCATACCCTACAGCCGAAAGGCGCTGGCGATGATCGGCGAGCTGTCGCCTTCGTCAACGGCTCCATCTGAGGGCGCAGTACGCTTCTTCATCGGAGGCGGGTTCGCCGATCCCGTCATCTCCCCCATTCCGCCCGCAGCCTCTGCAAACCCATAAAGAACAGGGGGCTTGAGAAGCGGGACAGTTCACTTCGGTTCGGCACGCGTTACTATGTGTCGAATCGATGAACGTCTGGGGGACGGACGGTGCAGGCATTCGTTTCGGGCTTGATCAAGATGGCGCTGGCCTCGCTGATCGCGGGGACGCTTCTGTCCTTCTTCGGACTGACACCACGCACGGTGCTCGATGGCTTGGGGCTGACGGCACAGGACATTCAGGATGGCATCGTCGCGGCATTTGCCTGGACCGCCCCACGAATGCTCATGGGCGCGATCGTGATCATTCCGCTGTGGTTCCTCACCTACATGCTGTTGCCGCCCCGCGGATAAGCGGGACGGCAATGGAAAACCGTCTTCAGTCTCAGGCCGTTACCCCGCGGGCAGCGACATGTTCATCACGCTGGCGCTGCAACTCGCGCTGCTTGGTGCCGATCGACGCGATGATCACGCCGATCGTGACGATCCCGATCAGGATGGTGCAGACTGCGTTGATCTCCGGGGTCACCCCGAGGCGCACCTGCGAATAGATCTTGATCGGAAGCGTCGTTGCGCCCGGTCCCGTGGTGAAGCTGGCGATCACGAGGTCATCGAGCGACAGCGTGAAGGCCAGCATCCAGCCGGATATCACCGCAGGCAGGATAAGCGGCAGAGTGATCTTGAAGAAGGTCTTGACCGGCGGGCAGCCGAGATCATGCGCGGCCTCCTCAAGACTGGTGTCGAAAGTCAGCAGTCGCGACTGCACGACGATCGCCACATAACACATGGTGAAGGTCGTATGGGCGATGACGACCGTCACGAGGCCGCGATCGACGCCGATGGCGACGAAGAGCAGCAGCAGCGAAAGGCCGGTGATCACCTCCGGCATGACGAGCGGTGCATACACCATGCCGGAAAACAGCAGCCGGCCGGGAAACCGGCCGTAGCGGACGAGTGCCAGCGCCGTGAGCGTGCCCAGGATGGTGCCGAGGGTCGCGCTCAAGAGCCCGACCCTGAGGGTCACCCAGGCTGCACTCATCAGGCCCTCGTTCTGCCACATGGCGCCATACCATTTCAGCGAGAATCCGCCCCAGACAGTGACCAGTTTGGAATCGTTGAACGAGTAGATCACCAGGATCAGGATCGGGATATAGAGGAAGGCGAAGCCGATGGTCAGGATCGTCGCGTCGAATTTACCAGGTTTCATCGGTCCACCTCACGCTTTCTGCTGCTGGTTCTGGAAGATCGCAATCGGAACCACCAGAAGCAGGAGAAGGAGGACAGCGACCGCCGAGGCAAGTGGCCAGTCGCGGTTACCGAAGAACTCGGTCCACAGCGTCTTGCCGATCATCAGCGTCTGGGCGCCGCCCAGCAGGTCCGGGATGACGAATTCCCCGGTGATCGGAATGAAGCAGATCATCGCGCCTGCAATGACACCGGGAATGGAGAGCGGGAAGGTGATCTTCCAGAACGCCTTCCAGGGCGGGCAGCCGAGATCGCTGGCAGCCTCGAGCAGCGTGCCGTCCATCTTTTCGAGGGCCGAATAGAGCGGAAGCACCATGAACGGCAGGTAGGAATAGACGATGCCGATGAAGACGGCGATCTCGGTGCGGAAGATCTGCACCTGATTGCCTTCGTCCATGAGGCCGAGCGAATGCAGCAGCGCCGTCAGCAGACCTTCGGGTTTCAGGATCCCGATCCAGGCGTAGACGCGGATCAGGAACGAGGTCCAGAAGGGTAGGATGACCAGCATGACCAGCGTCGGCCGGATGGTGACGGACGCACGCGCCATGGCGAGCGCCATCGGATAGCCGATCAGAAGCAGCAGCAGGGTCGAGATCGCCGCGATGCGCAGCGACGACACATAGGCGTTGAAATAGAGGGGGTCTTCCGTGAGGAAGGTATAGTTCTCGAAGTCGAGCTGGCGGAAGAAGTCGCCGATGGCAGACAGCCCGTCAAGCACGGGCACGTAGGGCGGCATCGCAATTGCCGTGTCCGAGAGCGAGATCTTCACGATGATCAGGAAGGGGGCGACGAAGAACAGCACCATCCACAGATAGGGGATGATGACGACCAGCCAGCGGGCTGGACCGGATGTGGTGGAAGCGGCGACGGGTTCGGCCATGTCGCCCTCCTCAGCGTGTCAGGACGAGGCCGGCATCGCCCGGCCAGGACAGCCAGACCATGTCGCCAAAGGTGATGGGCCGGTCGACCAGCCGCGAAACATTCGCCTGGGCAGCGCGGAACATGCGTCCGTCATCCAGTTTGACGATGAAGATTGAAAAGTCGCCGAGATATCCGATGTCCCACACTTCGCCATGAAGCGCGTTGGGCGTGGCCTCATCGGGCTTGGAAGTCGAGATGCGCACCTTTTCCGGCCGGATGGCGAACGCGACGCTGTCGCCCACATTGGCATCACAGGTCTGGTCGACGGTGATCAGCGCGCCGTCGCAATCCACTTTGACCAGCTCCCCGGCCGTGCCGGTCTCCTTGGCGGCGACCTTGCCTTCGAGAATGTTGATGTCGCCGATGAAGTCGGCCACGTAGCGCGAATTCGGCGCCTCGTAGATTTCCGCCGGCGTTGCCACCTGGACAAGGATGCCCTTGTCCATGACCGCGATCCGGTCGGAAACGGTCATCGCCTCTTCCTGGTCGTGGGTGACAATCAGGAAGGTAAGGCCAAGCTTGGTCTGGATGTCCATCAGCTCGAATTGGGTCTCTTCGCGCAGTTTGCGGTCGAGAGCCCCGAGCGGTTCGTCGAGCAGCAGCACCTTCGGGCGTTTGGCAAGCGAGCGCGCCAGCGCCACGCGCTGACGCTGGCCGCCCGACAGCTGGTTCGGCTTGCGTTTCGCAAAGGTCTCAAGCTTGACGAGCTTCAGCATCTCCTGAACGCGGGCATCGATCTCGCCTTTTGGCAGGTTGTCCTGCTCCAGGCCGAACGCGATGTTCTTCTCCACCGTCATGTGCGGGAAGAGCGCATAGGACTGGAACATCATGTTGGTCGGACGCTTGTAGGGCGGCGTGCCGGCAAGGTCCTTGCCCTGCAGCAGGATGCGACCCGATGTCGGCTGTTCGAAGCCGGCCAGCATGCGCATCAGGGTCGTCTTGCCGCAACCGGACGGGCCGAGCAGCGAGAAGAATTCGCGCTCGTAGATATCGAGTGTCAGGTTGTCGACAGCGATGAAATCGCCAAAGCGTTTGGTCACGTTTTCGAACCGGATGAACGGCACGGCGTCCGCTTCGGTCCACGGAGAGAATTTGCGTTTAACAGGTCCCAATGACTTCGCCATTACCCGATCCCAGTCGTGTTTTGATTATTGCCCCAAGCAGGAAGTAAAACGCCGGACGCTTGGAGCGCCCGGCGGTGTGTGTCGGCAATTAGCTGCCGGTCTTGATTTGTGTCCAGACCCGGTTCAGCACGCGCTGTTCTTTCGGGCCATAAGGCTGGATCGTGAAGAGTTTCGCCATCACGTCTTCAGGCGGATAGACTGACGGATTGTTGCGAACTGACGGATCGATCAGCTCCTGGGACGCCAGATTGCCGTTGGCATACTGAACATAGTTCGAGGCCTTGGCGATGACGTCGGGCTTCATCATGAAGTTGATGAATTCGTGCGCCTCGGCAACATTCTGCGCATCCGCCGGGATGGCCATGTTGTCGAACCACATATAGGTGCCTTCCTTCGGGATCACGTAGTTGATCTCGACGCCGTTCTTGGCTTCTTCCGCACGAGCCTTGGCCTGCAGGATGTCGCCCGACCAGCCGATCGTGACGCAGATATCGCCATTGGCGAGGTCGTCGATATAGGCCGAGGAATTGAAGGTACGGACCGAAGGACGGATCTTCGAATAGACCTCGCCGCCGGCTTCGAGATCGGCAGTATCCTTGCTGTCCGGGTTCTTGCCGGCATAGTTCATGGCAATCGCGAAGGTCTCGTCGGAGGCGTCGAGGATGTTGAGACCGCACTTTGCCAGTTTCTCGGCGTTTTCAGGCTTGAACACCGCATCCCAGCTATCGACCTTGAAATCGGCGCCCAGAACTTCCTTCACCTTGGCGACGTTGTAGCCGATGCCGGTGGTGCCCCACATGTAGTTCACGGCATATTCGTTGCCGGGATCGTATTTCGCCAGACGCTCGGACACTTCCGGCCACATGTTCTTCAGGTTGGGCAGCTTCGCCTTGTCGAGCTTCTGAAACACGCCGGCCTGGATCTGGCGTGCAAGGAAGGGCGCGGTCGGCACGACCACGTCATAGCCGGATCCACCAGCAAGCAGCTTGGTCTCAAGCAGCTCGTTGGAATCGAACACGTCGTAGACGACCTTGATACCGGTTTCCTTGGTGAATTCCTGCAGCACCGACTCGTCGATATAGTCCGACCAGTTATAGACGTGTACGACGCGCTCCTGCGCCTGGACAGCCGATGTGATGAAGATCGTCGCCAGGGCCACTGACGCCGTACGGATGAAATGAGCCTTCATTTTTTCTCCTGTTCCAGCCTTGGGGAGCGAGAGCCCCCGATGCCATTCCCGTTATTTTTTAAGAGACTAGAAAGGAATTGGACGTGCGACAAGCAAAATTCTTCGCGGACGCGAAGGCAGTGGGCGTCTTGTCAGCGAAGCCGATCGTTCATTGAAAATCGAAGGCAGAGAGCCCGGTGACCATTTCATCGAGGCCGAGCGGCCGCGTCAGCGGTGGCTCGGCGCGGGCCAGACAGCCGGATCTCTCGCACAGACGGCAGGCCGCGCCGATGCCGATCGGCGCGACGGTCCGGTCGGGCAGGGCGGCGGCATAGGCCACGTCGTCGCGATGGGCAATGTCGCAGGCGACCAGCATGGCGGTGCGGCGGATCCGCTCGCCGAACCCCGCCTGCGGCCCCTCCAGGGTGCGCGATATCGTCAGAAAGCCTGCGCCATCCGGCATCTCGACCTGCTCGACCAGAACCTGTCCCGGCTGCGCGAAGGCCGCATGCACATTGAGCTTGGGACAGGCGCCACCGAACTTCGAATGCGGATACCCTTGAGCACCCGACCGCCGGAAGCGGTTGCCGGCATTATCCACCTCCATCATGAAGAAAGGCAGACCGGCAGCGCCGGGTCGCTGCAGCATGGTGAGCCTGTTGGCGGCCTGTTCGAAGGAGACGTTGAAGCGCGCCCGCAGGATGTCGATGTCATAACGCGCGCGGATCGCTGCAGAGAGGAACGTGCCGTAGGGCATCATCAGGGCATGTGCGCCATAGCGCGCCAGTTCGAAGCGACCGAGCCGCCGCGCTTCGCCGGAGCTCAGTTCAAGCGCCTCCAGTTCGGCTTGCACAACCTCCCCCAGTGCCAGCAAGGCGACTTCCATCGCCACCTCCCGCAACTGGTCGAAGGCGGACAGCCGTTCCGACAGGAAGAGCCGCATGGAGTGACGGTCATAGCGTCGCCGCAGCGACGGCATCGTCTGCACAGGAAGAGCGCGAACCACGATCCCGTGCGTGTTGCGCAACCAGGATTTCAGGGCGACCGCCAGATCATCGCCCGCCGTAAGCCCCAGGTTAGAATGAAAAGCTTCCGCTGCCTCGTCCAGCCGGCCAAAATAGTTCGCCCGGCGCTCGAAGACCTCCCGCACCTCGTCGATTGGCAGGCGCGCGCCTGAGAGCGACGTCTGGTGCCCCTCGCGCGCGAGAAGATCGGCAAGGTCGGAAAGCCGCGCCGCCTGTTCGCGATAGGCGCGGTAGAGCTTGATGATGCCGCTCGCCGCATTGGGGGCGGCCTCCGCCACCTCGATCAGTTCCTGATCGCCGGGCAGTTCGCCCGACAGCAACGGGTCGGCAAAGACCTCGCGCAATTGGCTGGCCGTGCCGCCGGCCTCGCCCTGCAGTTCGTCGAGATCCACCTTATAGACAGAGGCGAGCTTCAGGAGCAGTTGAACGGTCAACGGGCGCTGGTTGCGTTCGATCAGGTTGAGATAGGAGGGCGAGATCTCCAGCGCCTCCGCCATGGCCGTCTGGGTCAGGCCCAACCCGTTGCGAATGCGCCGCACCCGGGGTCCTGCAAAGATTTTGCGCTCCGCCAATTTACAGATCCTTACAAAAGAGGCCGCTGATTGCCTCTGAAGTTCTTTGACTAACTTTACAAATTTACATTGCGTTCCTGTCAAAGGCAAGACAGCCTGACCTCTTTCAGGCCGTTGTTTTATCGAATTTTCTAGCCCTGTTTTGCGGTGCGGTGTAAATCTAGTCACATCAAAAGCGGCCAAGAAAAACTCGGAAGTTTCGCTTGCCCGCGCCGAGCAGTGACAGGGAGACACGTCATGACTGAATTTTACAATCTCGTTCCGAATGCCCCGAAGGGCCGTTATGACGGCATCGATCGTCCCTATACTGCAGAAGACGTGAAGCGCCTGCGCGGCTCGGTCGAGATCAAATACACGCTCGCCGAAATGGGGGCGAACCGCCTCTGGAAGCTGATCAACGAAGAGCCCTTCATCAACGCACTCGGCGCTCTCTCGGGCAACCAGGCCATGCAGATGGTTCGTGCCGGCCTGAAGGCCATCTACCTCTCCGGCTGGCAGGTTGCCGCTGACGCGAATACGGCTTCTGCCATGTATCCGGACCAGTCGCTCTATCCGGCCAATGCAGCACCGGAGCTTGCCAAGCGCATCAACAAGACACTGCAGCGTGCCGACCAGATCGAAACGCAGGAAGGCAAGGGCCTGTCGGTCGACACCTGGTTTGCCCCGATCGTCGCTGATGCGGAAGCCGGCTTCGGTGGCCCGCTCAACGCCTTCGAGATCATGAAGGCCTTCATCGAAGCCGGTGCTGCTGGCGTTCACTTCGAAGACCAGCTCGCCTCGGAAAAGAAGTGCGGCCATCTCGGCGGCAAGGTTCTGATCCCGACCCAGGCCCATATCCGCAACCTGACGGCTGCCCGTCTTGCCGCTGACGTCATGGGCGTGCCGACGCTGATCGTTGCCCGCACGGACGCCGAGGCCGCAAAGCTTCTGACCTCCGACATCGACGAGCGCGACCAGCCTTTCGTCGACTATGATGCCGGCCGCACGGCGGAAGGCTTCTACCAGGTCAAGAACGGCATCGAGCCCTGCATCGCCCGTGCGATCGCCTATGCGCCGCACTGCGACATGATCTGGATGGAGACCGGCAAGCCGGATCTCGAACAGGCCCGCAAGTTTGCCGAAGCGGTGCACAAGGTCCATCCGGGCAAGAAGCTCGCCTACAACTGCTCGCCGTCCTTCAATTGGAAAAAGCATCTCGACGACGCGACGATCGCCAAGTTCCAGCGGGAACTCGGTGCCATGGGCTACAAGTTCCAGTTCATCACGCTCGCCGGTTTCCACCAGCTGAACTACGGCATGTTCGAACTGGCGCGCGGTTATAAGGATCGCCAGATGGCCGCCTATTCGGAGCTGCAGGAGGCGGAATTCGCGGCGGAAGTGAACGGTTACACCGCGACCAAGCACCAGCGCGAAGTCGGCACCGGCTATTTCGACGCCGTCTCGCTCGCCATCACCGCCGGTCAGTCCTCGACGACGGCGATGAAGGAATCGACCGAAACCGAGCAGTTCAAGCCGGCGGCCGAGTAAGGATCGCACCCTCCCCTTGATGGGGAGGGTCGGCACGCAGTGCCGGGGTGGGGTGACCACCGCAATCATCAAAGGTTCACCCCCACCCGCAGCTAAGCTGCGACCTCCCCCTCAAGGGGGAGGTGACTTCAAAAACCCCTGACATCAAGAGGAGAAATGCGATGACACCCCAGACCCGAGTCAAGGAACGCGCCGAAGAACAGTCCTCGGCCATGAGCACCGATCAGCAGGCGATGATCCGCATGCTGGCCAACGACCTGCACCGTCTCAACCACTCGATCATGAAGGCCGTCGATGCTGGCGTCTCGGTCGAACTCGTTCGCTCGGCCCGTCACCATGGCGGTGACGGCAACTGGGGTGATCTCCTGATCCCCGTCATCGTGACCCAGGGCAACCACGCGGCCTGATCCTGAGACACGAGATCCCCTGTCCGGCCCCTGACCTCCGGATTGGAACCGCACAGTGATCGCCTCTCCCGTGAGGAGGATCGCTGTGCGGCTTTTTTGTGTGTGCCCTTAGAGGCGGGTGACGTCCTTCACCCAGTCATAGGGATCGGCCACCGTGCCGCGCTGGATGCCGGTCAGCTGATTGCGCAGCTTTTCCGTTTCCATGCCGGTGCCTGCATTGCCAATGACGAACTCACCCTCCGGATGGCGCACCGTCCCGATCGCGGCGACCACGGCGGCCGTGCCGCAGGCAAAGGCCTCGCGCAGCTTGCCGCTCTTGGCATCCGCCATCCACTCGTCGAAGGAATAGGGGCGCTCGATGACCTTCAAGCCGTTGTCACCGGCAAGCTTGATGATCGAGTTGCGGGTAATGCCGGGCAGGATGGTGCCGGACAGCGGCGGGGTGACGACCGTGCCGTCATCCATAACGAAGAAGACGTTCATGCCGCCCAGTTCTTCGATCCACTTGTGTTCGGCAGCGTCGAGGAAGACGACCTGGTCGCAACCACGGCTCGAGGCTTCCTTCTGAGCAAGCAGGCTCGCGGCATAATTGCCGCCGCACTTGGCCGCACCCGTGCCGCCGGGGGCCGCACGCGTATAGTGCTCGCTGACCCACAGAGTGACCGGCTTGCTGCCGCCCTTGAAATAGGGGCCGACAGGCGAGGCGATGACGCTGAAGATGTATTCGCGCGAGGGGCGCACACCGAGGAAGGTCTCGCTCGCAAACATGAAGGGGCGCAGATAGAGGCTGCCTTCGCCTTCCGGCACCCACTTGGCGTCGATCTTGACCAGTTCCTCGACCGCCTTCAGGAACAACTCTTCCGGAATTTCCGGCATCGCCATGCGTTCGGCAGAACGGTTGAACCGACGGGCATTCTCTTCCGGGCGGAACAGGGTGATGCGGCCGTCCGCGCCTTTGTAGGCCTTCATGCCTTCGAAGATTTCCTGCGCATAATGCAGCACGCTCGCGGCCGGGTCGATCTGGAACGGGCCGCGGGCCTTCACTTCGGCCGAATGCCAGCCCTTGTCGGCGTGCCACTGCACCACGGCCATATGGTCGGTGAACAGCGTGCCGAAGCCCAGATTTTCGAAGGCCGCCAGCCGCTCGGCTTCAGGCATGGGAGAGGCATTGGGAACGATATGGAAGTCGAGCTCTGCGGTATTCGTGGTCATGAAAAGCCTGTGCCTGGATGTTCACGGTTTCGCGGGGCCGCACCGAAATTGCTCCGGCCGGCCGATGCCGTGGTTTGTGCGGTTCCGCGTCCATTTGTCAACTGAAACCGTATGGCTGCAATGCAGCAAAATGCGCCGGTGGGCAGGGGCTGCAGCCATCTGGAAGCCCGCGGTTCAGCCGGTGACGAGTGCCAGCAGGAACCAGACACCGGCAAGCGCGATCGCCGCACCGATTGCCTGCACCAATTTTCCCTGGGCAATCGGCTTCAGCGCAGCGCCGATGCCGATCCCGACCACGTGGATGACACCGGTCGAAACGACGAAGCCGACGGTGAAGGCCGCCGGATCGCTGGCGCGCGGCGCAAGCACGCCATGCGGGATGCCATGCAGGATGGCAAAGGCGGAGATCAGCGCCAGCGCCAGCCATTCCGGGGCCTTCCAGGCCGCAGCGATCGCTGCCCCCAGCGCCAGCACCGAGATGGCGATCCCGGCCTGCACGATGCCGGATGGCAGGATCTCCAGCATGCCGGCAACGCCGCCAATGCACATGACCAGCGGGAAGGTGGCCGGCAGCGTCCAGACAGAGCGCCCGCCCATCTGCGCGCCCCAAAGGCCAACCGCCAGCATGGCGAGGAAATGGTCCGGCCCCGCCAGCGGGTGGCCGAAACCGGAACCGAAGCCACCGAGCGGGCCATCCATCACATGCGCCTGGGCGAGCGAGGGAATGAAAAGAAATGCGACTGCCAGTCCGGCAGCCGCGAGGCTCTGCCGCGTTGGGGCCGCCTTGCTGGATAGTCTGTCCATCATCCCGCTCCGATGTCATGTCTCGGTGGCAGCGCCCGTCGGCTCGACAGGGTCTCAACCACCATTGCCCATCTACAGTTTCGCGCGATTCGGATATAGTCGTGGCGGCACGATGCTTCGCTTCTGCCTCATCGCGATTTTGCCGCAAATCTGGTTTCAGCCTTCCCCACCCAGTTTGGAGATTTCTATGCCGTCCATTCGCCTCCTTCCTCATCTCATCCTCGCCGCACTTCTTTTCGCGCTGCCGTCGGTGGCAGAGGCTCACGTGCTGGTGGGTGAGGGGGGCGGTTTCCTGCATGGTTTTGAACACCCGCTCTCCGGGCTCGATCACATGCTGGCCATGTTCTGCGTGGGTCTCTGGGGTGCCCAGATGGGCGGTCGCTCAGTCTGGAGCCTGCCGATCGCCTTTCCGTTGATCATGGTCGCGGGCGGCATGATGGGCATTGCCGGCATCCCGCTTCCCGCCGTCGAAAGCGGCATTGCACTCTCGATCATCGTGCTGGGTGCCGCCATCGCCTGCCTCTGGCGTCCGCCGGAATGGCTGGCCCTCGTCGTCATCGGCGTCTTCGCCATCTTCCATGGTTATGCCCATGGCGCCGAACTCCCGAATGCCGCTGATCCCGCCGACTATGCCTTCGGCTTCGTTGTCGCCACCGGCCTCATCCATCTCGCCGGCATTGCCGTCGGCCTCGGCTTCCAGCGTCTGCATGGCGGCCAGCTTGCCCGCGCACTCGGCGGCCTGATCGGCCTCGGCGGCGTCTATTTCCTCGTCGCCTGATGGCTCTTCCGCCATCCCGGCTGGTTCCGCTGATCGTGCCGGCATTGGCCGTGCTGGTCTTCGCTGTCTTGCTGGCCTCCGGAATGCAGAACGGCTCGTCCGCCTTTGCCGCCATCCTCACCGTAGAATTGCTGCTGCCGTTGGTCGGCGTCGCGGTCGTGCTTGGACAGCTGGCGCAGGCCCAGCGTGTCTGGGCCTTGTTTGCCATCGTCCTTGGCGCGACAGTCGGCCTTCTGTTCCGCGAGGCGTTTTATATCCTCATGGCGCCGGTTCCGGGCGCGGCCGCCCACCTGTTTCTCGCCGGGCCGATTGCCTGCGCCCTGACTGGTCTTATCCTGATCCTCCCGCCAACGATGCGAGCGCCCGTCGCCCTGCCGCTACTGCCGGTGGCTGCGGCTGCGCTTGCGATTGCCACCCGCCTCGGCGATCCCGCCCTCTTTGCCCGGCATTATCTCGAAACGGCCATTGCGCTGCAGGTCTCCATCCTCACGGCGGTCGCCTGGCCCGTGGCGCATTTTCCCCATCCTGTCCTGCAAACCGCCTCCCGAATTCTCGGAAGCTGGATGCTCGCCGTTGCCCTTCTCTATGGCGGGGCCTATGTCGCCGGGCGCGACGGCGGCCTGATACCGCCACCCTTCCCCGAGATCCCCTTCGAGGAGAACGTCGGCACCCATGCGGGTGGACCCGAAACACTGGCGGAGCCGATCTGATGATGCGCCGCCTGTCGATCTTCGCAGCGATCTCTTCCGTCGTCTTCGGGCTGGCTGGTGCCGTCGCGGCTCACCCTGATATTGCAGCCTCCGTCCGCCTGATCTTCGCGCTGGAGGGCACCCGGTTGACGGGTCTCACCGAACGCCTCGCCTTTGACGCCGCGACCAGCGCACGCCTGCTGGCCCGCTTCGATGCCGACCGAGACGGTGTGCTGTCCGATGCTGAGGTGAGCCTGCTGGCAGATGAACTTCTGCCGCGCCTCGCAGAGCGCAACGCCTATACGGAGCTGCGGCTCGATGGTCGAAGCCTCTCCCTTCCGGAACCGGCGATCTCGGATCTGCAGCTGCATGACGGATATCTTGGGTTACGGCTCGAGTATCGTTTTCCAGAACAACCCGAAATCCGGGCTTCCACCCTCGGCGTTCTCCTACGCGACCGTGACCTCGTCATCGCATTCCGACCGGATCCGACCATGCCGGCAATCATCACGCCTGACGTCGAAGGTGCTTGTTCTACCAGCATCGAGGCGCGCCCGGACGAGGCCTATTTCGGCGGTCTGGTCACCCCAAGCCTGGTTACGCTGACCTGCCGATAACCGGTGGGGCCGGTGGCCCGGCCTCAGTCGAAGATCCCGCGATCCCGCTCGACGGCCTCTTGCAGGAACTGCACCACGGCCCGCACGCGCACCAGTTCCCGCGCACTTTCATGAAAGGTCGTCCAGTAGGCGCGACGGATCGTGATGTCGGGCATCACCCGCACGAGGCTTTCATGCTGTCGTGCGATGTAGCTGTGCAGGATGCCGATCCCCGCACCGGCGAGCACGGCCTCCGTCTGGCCGATCGCCGAGGAGATCTCGAAACCGGCATTCCAGTCGCGCATGACTTCACCGGTAAAATTCAGGGATGGCGTGAAGATCAGGTCCTCGACGTAACCCACCCGCCGGTGCCGTTTCAGTTCCTCCGCCGTTACCGGCAATCCGTTCGCCTCGACATAGGCGCGCGAGGCATAGAGTCCGAGCGTGTAATCGACGAGCTTGGACGAGACGAGACGCCCCTGGTCCGGCCGCTCCAGCGTGACCGCAATATCCGCTTCGCGCTGCGACAACGAGAACGAGCGTGGCACCGGCACCAGCTGGATCTTCAGTTCGGGATGGCGCTCGATCAGGGCACCGAGGCGGGAGGCAAGGAAGAAGACGCCGAAACCGTCGGGTGCACCGATGCGCACGGTGCCCGCAACCTGCGTATCGGTCCGACCGAGGCGTGCCTGCACCTCCAGCATTTCCGTTTCCATCCGTTCTGCGGACCCGAGAAATGCCTCGCCCTCGGCGGTCAGTTCGCAGCCATTGGTACGGCGGATGAAAAGCCTTGTGGCCAGGGCCGTTTCGAGCGCCGTCAGCCGGCGCGACAGCGTCGCGTGGTTGAGACCAAGGCGCCGGGAGGCCGCGAGGATCTGGCCCGTGCGGGCGACGGCCAGAAAAATGCGAACGTCGTCCCAGTTCATGGCAAGATCTCCGGAGGGCTTTTGTGCAGGGATGTCATGCGTCGAACCCCGACAGACCGGCGCCAAGGCCCAGCATGGCCAATCGCCTGTCGAAGTCGCCGGCGATATCCGAGAGTTTGAGCGTCGCAAAGCGCGACAGCAGCAATGCTTCCGCCTCCTGCCGCGCGTCCTCCAATGCCTCGTTGACTGAAATCTCGACAAGGCATCCCGGATGATCGGAGGCCCGCACGAGACAGAAGAGCTCCGGCCGATCGAGGGCTTCGTAAACGTCGAGAAGACTGATCTGGTCCAGCCCCTTGGTCAGCTTCCAGCCGCCGCCATGGCCTTTTTCGGACTGCACATAGCCGCGCTCGCGCAAGCCCGCCATCGTCCGACGGACGACCACCGGATTGGTGTTCAGCATCTTGGCAATCAGTTCCGACGTCGCGGCATCCTTCCGGCGTCCCAGATGGATCAGCACATGCAGCATTCGGGAGAGGCGGCTATCCCCACGCATCGTCATCTCCGTGTTCGAGTGGATCAGGCGTAGCGCATGCGAGCTCACGCAACAAGTCGAGTTACATCACTTGACGAGTCCGGATCATGTAACTTAAGAAGATACATAACATCAAAAGTTACATGAAAGGCCTCCCGCATGAAATATGATGCAATCGTCGTCGGCGGCAGCTTTGCCGGCCTTTCCGCCGCCATGCAGCTGGTCCGCACCCGCCGCAACATCCTCCTGATCGACGCCGGGCGCCCGCGCAATCGCTTCGCTGAAGCTTCGCATGGCTTTCTCGGCCAGGATGGTGTGGCACCGGCGGAAATTCGCCGCCGGGCCTTGGAGCAGCTTGCCCGCTATCCGAACTTCACCCTCCTGGAAGGGGAGGCCGAGACCGCCGAGCGCCGTCTTGGCGGGTTCAAGGTGGGAATCGTCGGTGGCCGTCTGGTCGAGGCCTCCGTGCTCGTGCTCGCCCTCGGCGTCACCGATGCGCTACCGGAGATCCCCGGCCTTGCCGAACGCTGGGGCCGCACCGTCCTGCATTGCCCCTATTGCCATGGCTATGAAATCGGTGGCGGTCCGATCGGTATTCTCGCCTCGTCGCCGCTTGCGGCCCATCAGGGCGGTCTCCTGCCCGATTGGGGCAAGACGACCATGTTCGTCGAACCCGGCATCGTCTTCGAAGAGGAGCATCACGCCATGCTGCTCGCCCGCGGCGTGACCATCGAGACCGAAAGGGTCGTCGGACTGATCGGCGAGGGGCAGGCGCTGGAGGGTGTTCGCCTGGCGGATGGGCGTGTTGTGCAGGTCGACGCTCTCTTTGCTCAGTCGAAGGTATCGATCGCCTCGCCGCTGGCGTCGCAACTCGGTCTGGAACTGGAAGAAGGGCCGCAGGGTCTGCACATCAAGGTCCAGATGGGCTCGACCAGCCTGCCGGGCGTCTTTGCCGCTGGCGATGCGGCAAGTCCCATGCACAATGCCACGCTGGCGAGCGCGTCCGGCGTCATGGCCGGCATTGCCGCCCATCGCGCCCTGATTGAAGCCTCGCTCTGGACGTGATGTGTGGCTTCGATTTTTGCACAACGGATGCGGAAATCATCGCGTTGATTTGCCGAAATCGAAGCGCATACTGCCTCCATCAGAATTCAGGAGGAAACCCATGTATCAGGTTGGTCATTTCATTGGCGGCAAGCATGTCGCCGGCACTTCGGGTCGCAAGCAGCCGATCTATAACCCGGCAACCGGCGAAGTGCAGGGTGAGGTTTCGCTCGCCAGCGCCGAAGAGCTGAACGCCGCCGTGGAGAACGCCAAGTCGGCCCAGGCCAAGTGGGCCGCCACCAATCCGCAGCGCCGCGCCCGCGTCTTCATGAAGTTCGTTCAGCTCCTGAATGACAACATGGATTCACTCGCCGAGACGCTCTCGCGCGAACACGGCAAGACCATCGAAGACGCCAAGGGCGATATCGTCCGCGGCCTCGAAGTCTGCGAATTCGTCATCGGCATTCCGCATCTGTCGAAGAGCGAGTTCACCGAAGGCGCAGGCCCGAATATCGACATGTATTCGATCCGCCAGGCCGTCGGCATTGGCGCGGGCATCACGCCGTTCAACTTCCCGGCCATGATCCCGATGTGGATGTTTGCCCCGGCCATCGCCTGCGGCAACGCCTTCATCCTGAAGCCCTCGGAGCGCGATCCCTCCGTACCGATCCGTCTCGCCGAACTGATGATCGAGGCAGGCCTTCCGGCCGGTATCCTCAACGTCGTCAACGGCGACAAGTCGGCCGTCGACGGCATCCTCACGCATCCTGATATCTCGGCCGTCTCCTTCGTAGGCTCGACCCCGATCGCCCGCTACGTCTATGGAACGGCTGCCATGAACGGCAAGCGCGCCCAGTGCTTCGGCGGCGCCAAGAACCACATGATCATCATGCCGGATGCCGATCTCGACCAGGCCGCCCAGGCGCTGATGGGCGCCGGCTACGGCTCGGCCGGCGAGCGCTGCATGGCGATCTCAGTCGCAGTCCCCGTTGGCGAAGAAACCGCCAACCGCCTGATCGAAAAGCTGACCCCGATGGTCGAAAGCCTGCGCATCGGCCCTTATACCGATGACAAGGCGGACATGGGGCCTGTTGTCACCAAGGAAGCCCAGGCCCGCATCAGGTCGCTGATCGACTCGGGCGTCGAAGCGGGCGCCAAGCTCGTGGTCGATGGCCGCGACTTCAAGCTGCAGGGCTACGAGAACGGCTATTTCGTCGGCGGCTGCCTGTTCGACCACGTCACCCCTGACATGGACATCTACAAGACCGAAATCTTCGGCCCGGTTCTCTCCGTTGTTCGCGCCAAGACCTATGAGGAAGCCCTCGATCTGCCGATGAAGCACGAATACGGCAACGGTGTTGCGATCTACACCCGCGATGGTGACGCCGCCCGCGACTTCGCAAGCCGCATCAACATCGGCATGGTCGGCATCAACGTGCCGATCCCGGTTCCGCTCGCCTACCACTCCTTCGGCGGCTGGAAGTCCTCGTCCTTTGGCGATCTCAACCAGCACGGCACGGATTCGATCAAGTTCTGGACCCGCACCAAGACAGTGACCAGCCGTTGGCCGTCGGGCATCAAGGACGGCGCCGAATTCGTCATGCCGACGATGAAGTAAGCCGAGCCTACGTTTCGTGACTGCAACAATGCCATCCTCCTGCCAGGGAGGGTGGCATTGTCGCTTGAGTGGAAAAAGACGAAATTTGCGGCGACCTGTGTCATCGCACAGTGTCGTTCAACACTTGAGCCTGCTCTCTTCTCGTGGTCAATGTGTGTGACGCGTCGCCGGGGATAGTGACGCGCAGTCTGGCATTACGAGGGATATTTTATGCAAGAGGCAGTTTTTGGCCGCGCGGGGAATCTCCGCCGCGGGGAATTTCGTGGCAGCGCCGGCGAGTATTTCGGCATCTGGATCGTCAACATCCTGCTGACCATCATTACGGTCGGAATTTATTCGGCCTGGGCGAAGGTGCGCCGCAACCGCTATTTCTACGGCAATACCTTTGTCGACGACCACTCCTTCGATTACCACGCCCGTGGCCTGCAGATTTTCATCGGCCGTGCCATCGTGCTTGGCTATATCATAGTCTACAACGTCGTTCTCACCATCAGCCCGATTGCCGGTGGCGTGCTTGCGCTGCTGATGCTGGTCTTCTTGCCGTGGATCGTCATGCGCAGCCTGCGTTTCAATGCACGGGTCACCAGCTATCGCAACATTCGCTTCGATTTTGTCGGCAAGACCTGGGGCGCCGTCGTCGCCATCATCTTCGGCGGTCTCGTTTCGGTGTTTTCGCTGGGCATTCTCGCACCGTTCGCCAGCCGCTGGCTCTACGGATATATCTTCAACAACCTGCGCTACGGGGATCGCAAGTTCCAGGCCGATCCGAAGATCGGCGCGCTTTATCGCGTCTGGCTGCCAGCCTTCCTGCTGATGCTGGTCGGCGCGGCGATTGGCGGCTTCCTCGGCATGATGGCCTACTACAGCCTCGAGGGCGTCGAAGACACCATGGACGAGCCCCAGGTCCAGATCATTCTGGCGATCTATGGCGCGCTCATTCCAGCTCTCGTTCTGTGGAGCGTGGCTGCGATCTTCTACCGTGTCGGCGTCCGAAACGTTGTGATGAACTCGTCTACCTTCGACGGACGTCACCCGCTTTTCTCCGATCTCGGGCGCCTGCGCTATCTGTGGATCCTTCTCTCCAATCTGGTTGTTTCCGTCGTGACCTTCGGTCTGATGCGCCCCTGGGCTGCGGTCCGCGAGCATCGGTATGTCGTCACCCATTCCGGCATTGTCGTGGATGGCGAACTGGGGGATGTCGTCTCGTCCATCCAGGAGTCCGGATCGGCCGTCACGGCGGAGTATCTCGATCTTGAAGGGTTCGATTTTGGCTTCTGATGACAAGCGCATCGTCGCGGGCCGCTGGCATCCGCCCCGCTCCAGCCGGGCGGAGGCTGCAGGCCTCTTCGGTGAGGGCAAGACGCTCTTCGTCCGCCTGGAAACGGGCGGCGATCCCGTTTCCGTCGGCGATGTCAATCGGGTCGAGGTTTCCGACCGCATCGGCCGCGTGCCCCGGCGGATCGTATTTCCCGATGGTTCGATGTTCGAAGCCGGGGACAATGACGCGATCGACGGCTGGCTGAAGCGCCACGGCCGAACGGGCATCATCCACGAGGTGGAGCGCTTCCATCCGAGGCTCCTGGCCTTTGTCGCCGCCATCATCCTGTTGTCCTTCGCGATCTATCGTTATGCGGTTCCGGCTCTGGTCGAGATCGCTGTTGTCGTCACGCCACCTGCGGTGACCGAATGGATGGCGAGCGGCACGCTCCTGTCGCTCGACAAGGCCGTCTTCAGTCCGAGTGACCTGCCGGAGGAGAAGAAGAACGAGATCCGTTCGGCCTTCAACGAAGTTGCAGCTCACTCTGTCCGGGGAGTGGCGAGTTACAATCTCAACTTCCGCAAGGGCGGTGTCATCGGTCCGAACGCCTTTGCCCTGCCGGACGGCACCCTGGTGATAACCGACGAGCTGATCACCCTGACCGACGGGGATATGGACATGATCGTCGGTGTCCTCGCCCATGAAATCGGCCATGTCGAACGGGACCATTCGCTGCGTCAGCTCTACCGCGCCGCTGGAACGGCCGGCCTCATCATGTTGATTGCCGGCGATGTCGGATCAGCCGGAGAGGACATCCTGACCAATGGCGCAGCTCTGGTCTCCCTATCCTATTCCCGTGACGCGGAAAGCGAGGCGGACCGAATATCCGTCGAACTGATGGCAAAAGCCGGCCGCGATCCCCGGGCCATCGGACGCTTTTTTGCGCGGCTCGAGGAAAAGCTGGGCGTCGACAGTGAAACCTCGTTCATCTCCACCCATCCCGGCACGGCAGAACGCCGCCAGGCGATCGAGGATTACGTAAAGTCTCTGACGCCGGGCGGAACCTGACCAAGATCTGTGGTCGCGCAACAAGGAACAAAAAAAGGGGCAGTCGGAACTGCCCCTTTTTCTTGTCTTGTGGAGGATCGGGATTACTGCGTCGGACCTTCGTTCAGGCCCACCTTGTCGACCAGTTCGGACGCGATCTTGCGATTGGCTGCGATTTCGGTCAGCGGCAGCGTGTCCGGCTTGATGGTGCCGAAGCCGGCGACGATTTCCGAAGGCTTCGCATGCGGGCCGACCGGATATTCGAAGACCTTTTCGGCGTAGATCGTCTGGGCTTCGTCGGAGGCCAGGAATTCCATCAGCTTGACGGCATTGTCCTTGTTCGGAGCGTTCTTGGCGAGTGCCATGCCGGAGATGTTCACATGGGTTCCGCGGTCGGCGCTGTTCGGGAACAGAACCTTCACGGCAGCCGCCCAGTCCTTCTCCTCGGGATCCTTCTCGTTCGTCTTCATCAGACCGAGATAGTAGGTGTTGGCAAGGCCGAGATCGCATTCGCCGGCGAAGATCGCCTTGGCCTGGCTGCGGTCGTTGCCGTCGGGCTTCTTCACCAGGTTCTGCTTGAGGCCGGCGAGCCACTTCTCGGTGTATTCGGCACCGTGATGGGCGACCATCGAGGCAAAGAGACCGATGTTGTAGGAGTGCTGGCCGTCACGCATGCAAATGCGGCCCTTCCACTTGGGATCGGCCAGTTCTTCATAGGTGATCGCATCTTCGGACACCCGGTCCTTGGACGCATAGATCACGCGGCCGCGCGTTGTCAGGCCGAACCAGTTGCCGTCCGTGTCGCGATACTGCGCCGGGATCTGCTTGTTGATGTCCTCATCGTTGAGAGGCTGCGTGACGCCGCCGTCCTTGGCTTCGGTGAGGCGTGCGATATCAACGGTCAGGATGACGTCTGCCGGCGAGTTGGCACCTTCGGCGGAAATGCGCTCGACAAGGCCCTTATCCAGGAACAGCACGTTCGTCTTGATGCCGGTCTCTTTAGTGAACTGGTCCATCAGCGGCTGGATCAGCTCCGGCTGGCGATAGGAATAGATATTCACTTCACCTTCGGCGAGGGCGGAACCGGCCGTCAGGGCCAGCAGCGATACGGCGCCAAGCGCGATGCGACGCAGTGGGTTGTAGGTCATCATAAGTCTCCCTATCTTGCTTTGTTGAGCGCCATAATCATGAATCAAGATAAGCTGTCAATTCGAGTCCACTTTAATCACGGATACGTGAGCGGAGAACTTGAGTATTTTGGAATTGTTCAAAAGTGCAAAAAGCGCTATATACCCCTGAAGGCAACCGAAGGAATCGTGCATGCGTTTGACAAAGCAGACAAATTACGCCGTGCGCATGCTGATGTACTGCGCAGCAAACAATGAGCAGTTGAGCCGAATTCCGGAAATTGCCAAGGCTTATGGTGTCTCCGAGCTGTTCCTGTTCAAGATTTTGCAGCCGCTGAACAAGGCTGGTTTGGTCGAAACCGTGCGTGGCCGCAATGGCGGTGTGCGTCTCGGTCGTCCCGCCGACAAGATCACGCTGTTCGATGTCGTCAAGGTCACCGAAGACAGTTTCGCCATGGCGGAATGCTTCGAGGATGATGGTGACGTCGATTGTCCGCTGATCGACAGCTGTGGCCTGAACTCCGCGCTGCGCAAGGCACTCAACGCCTTCTTCGACGTGTTGACCGAATACTCGATCGACGATCTGGTGAAGGCCCGGCCGCAGATCAATTTCCTGCTCGGCATCGATGACCTTGCCCCGCGCCGCGTCACCGCGGTGACAGCGCCCGCCGCCTGACCTTTAAAGCACGGCAGGACTGCTTCCAATGACCCGCCTCTTGGCGGGTTTTTTTGTGCAAGCGCAGGGGCGGTATCGCCCGAAGATCCTTGCAGGCCAAGCTCTTGCGTCGACCGGTGGCTATGCTACGCTTACGTTCACGGCAGAATAAGTCTGATATTTGAGACGCAAGACCGGCGGGGGCCGGACAGGCCGTGTGGGGGACAGCATGGACGACTATGTGATCGTGGGAGGCGGGTCGGCCGGCGCGGTACTTGCCGCTCGCCTCAGCGAGGATCCGTCCGTCACCGTGCATCTCCTTGAAGCCGGCGGACGCGGCGACGGCATATTCGCCCGTATCCCCATGGCCGCCGCCGCCGTCGTGCCTGGCTATGTGAAAGGCAGCAACTGGCGCTTTTCCACCGTTCCGCAAAAGGGCCTGAACAACCGCATCGGCTATCAGCCACGGGGCAGGGGCCTTGGTGGCTCCAGCCTCGTCAATGCGATGCTCTATGTGCGTGGCCATCAGCGGGACTACGACGAATGGGCCGAACTGGGTTGCCATGGTTGGTCCTGGGATGACGTGCTGCCCTGGTTCCGCAAGGCGGAGGACAACATCCGCGGCGCCGATGCCCTGCATGGGCGTGGCGGGCCGCTTCAGGTCTGCGACCAGAACTGGGCGCGGCCGATCAACCTCGCCTTCATCAAGGCCTGCGAACAGAGCGGCTATCGCCACAACGACGATTTCAACGGCCCGAGCCAGGAGGGCGTGGGCCTGTATCAGGCCACGCAGTTCTGGCAGGGGCCGAAGCGCGGCGAACGCTGCTCTGCCGCTGCCGCCTATCTCCATGATGTCATGCATCGCCGCAATCTGACCGTGACGACGGAGGCGCATGTCATGCGCATACTCGTCGAGCGCGGCAGGGCGGTGGGGGTGGTTTACCGACAAGGCGGCGAGGAGCGCACGGTTCGCGCCGGCCGCGAGGTTATCCTCTCCGCTGGAGCTTTCCAGTCACCGCATATCCTGATGTTGTCGGGCATCGGCCCGGCTGACCATCTGCGCCAGCATGGGGTGGACATTGTTCTGGATCAGCCGGGGGTGGGCGCCAATCTCCAGGATCACCTGGACTACACGATGATCTTCCGTTCGCCTGACACGGATCTTTTCGGCCTCGGCCTTGCGGCGGCCCGCGATCTCCTGGGCGCTGCCAGTGAATGGCGCGCGGACCGCATGGGCCATCTCCGCTCGACCTGCGCGGAATCGGGCGGCTTCCTCAAGACCGATCCTGCCCTCGACAGGCCGGACGTCCAGCTGCATTTCCTCGTCGGCATGGTCGACGATCACGTTCGCAAGATGCACTGGGGCCATGGCTACTCCGCCCATGTCTGCGCACTGCGCCCCTATTCGCGTGGCACGGTACGCCTGGCGAGTGCCGATCCCTTCGCAGCCCCGCTCATCGACCCCGCTTTCCTGAGCGACCCCCGAGATTTGACGACCTTGCGAAAGGGCGCGCGCCGCCTGAGCGAGATCATGGCGGCTCCGGCGCTTGCCCGCTATCGCGGACGGGAAATCTATCCGGCCGGCGAAACCGATGCCGAACTGAATGCCGCCATCCGCGCCCGCGCCGATACGATCTATCACCCGGTCGGCACCTGCCGGATGGGTTCGGACGCCGCAGCCGTGGTCGATCCCGAGTTGAAATTCAACGGCATCGACGGCCTGCGCGTGGTTGACGCCTCGGTCATGCCGCGCCTGATCGGCGGCAATACCAATGCACCCGTCATCATGATGGCGGAAAAGATAGCCGCCGCCATCCGGGCGGCGCGACAACCCGCGCGCCGGGTAGAAGCCGGATTGAATTTCGCCTGAACCCTCTTATTGTCGCGCCGTCACAGGAACCGCACGACAGGAAGAGCATGCAGGCCGAACATATGACGTCGTCACCCACCGCCATCATCGTCATGGGTGTCAGTGGCTGTGGCAAATCCTCAGTCGGTGCGGATCTGGCGGCCCTGCTGGGTCTCCCCTTCATCGAGGGCGACGCTCTGCATCCTGAGGCCAATGTCGACAAGATGGCCGCCGGCACGCCGCTGACGGACGAGGATCGCTGGCCCTGGCTGACGATCATCGGCGAGACCATGGCCGATGCTTTGGCAAAGGGGCAGGGGATCGTCGTTTCCTGCTCGGCGCTGAAGAAGATCTACCGCGATCATCTGCGCCGGGCGACGTCAGGGCGGCTCACCTTCGTCTATCTGGAAGGATCGCATGCCCTGCTGAGCGCCCGCATGGGCGCCCGCACTGGCCATTTCATGCCGCCGGCCCTGCTGGAGAGCCAGCTCGCAACGCTGGAGGTGCCAACCGGCGAAGCGGGTGTCATCACCGTCTCGATCGACCAACCCGTCGCGGCCATCGTCGCCGATGCGTCGAGGGGCCTTGCCAGTCTGGCTTGATGTCCGAGAGCCTCAGCCTTCGTAACCCATCAATGCGCCATACAGCTCCGGACGACGGTCGCGGAACAGTCCCCAGGAGGCGCGTTGCCGGGCGATACCGTCGAGGTCGAACGTTGCGGTCAGCACGCCTTCCGTCTGACGATCAGCCGTTGCCACCATCGCGCCGGTCTGGTCGCAGATGAAGGAGGAACCGTAGAAGGTCAGCGATGTTCCCTTGCGGCCGTCTTCCTTCCCGATGCGATTGGAGGCGATGACGGGCATCACATTTGCCGCTGCATGGCCCTGCATCACCCGCTGCCAGTGACCGGAGCTGTCGAGGGAACTGTCCTGTGGTTCCGAACCGATGGCGGTCGGGTAGAACAGCAGTTCTGCGCCCTGCAGCGCCATGGACCGCGCGGCCTCCGGGAACCACTGGTCCCAGCAGATGCCGACGCCGATGGCGGCGTATTTGGTTTCCCAGACCTCGAAGCCGGTATCGCCGGGAGAGAAATAGAACTTCTCCGTATAGCCAGGGCCATCGGGAATGTGGCTCTTGCGATAAATGCCGAGCACCTCGCCGCCGGCATCGACGATCGCCACGCTGTTGAAGAAGGTCTGCCCGGCCTTCTCGAAGAAGCTGACCGGGATCACCACATCCAGCTCTTCCGCAAGTTTTGCGAAATGGTCGATCAGCGCGCAGTCATGGGCAGGTTTGGCGAGATCGAAGAACTCGGCGATCTGGTCCTGGCAGAAATACGGCGCCTCGAACAGCTCCTGGATCAGGACGATCTGCGCGCCATTGGATACGGCCTCGCGCACGAGCTTTTCCGCCCGGGCGATATTGCCCTGGAGATCCCAGCTGCAGGCCATCTGCGTGGCGGCGACGGTCACGGTACGGGTCATGTTTCTCTCCTCAAACGCCGAGTTTATCGCGCAGGCCGTAGTACCAAGCGCCCAGAGCTGTGAACGGGACCCGGAACAGGCGACCGCCGGGGAAGGGATAGGCCTGCAAGGACGACCAAACGTCGAACCGGCTCATCTGGCCGTGCACGGCTTCGCCCAGGATCTTGCCCAGCAGATGTGTGGTCGTCACCCCATGTCCGCTGTCGCCATGCGAGAAATAGACCGTGTCGGACAGCTTGCCCATGTGCGGGATGCGCGTCAGTGTCAGCGCGAAATTGCCGCTCCAGGCAAAGTCGATCTTCACGTCCTTCAGCTGCGGGAAGGTCTTCAGCATGTTCGGCCGGATGACGCCCGTCAGGTTCTTTGGATCCTGGCCGCCATACCCGATGCCGCCGCCATAAAGCAGGCGGTTGTCGGCCGTACGCCGGTAGTAGTCGAGCACGTAATTGGCATCCTCGACGCAGTAATTGGCCGGCAGCAGTTCTTCGATGAGTTTCGCATCGAGCGGTTCGGTTGCCATGACTTGGCTGGACACCGGCATCATCTTCTCGGTGATCTTCGGTGCCAGCCCGGCCATATAGGCATTGCCGCAGACGAGGATGTGCTTCGCCTTGACCATCCCGCCCTGCGTGCGAACAAAGGGCTGCGGGCCGGTGTCGAGATGCACGACCTTCGACTTTTCGAAGATCTTCGCACCCAGACTTTCGGCCGCTGCCGCTTCCCCCAGCACGAGGTCGAGCGGATGGATATGGCCACCCCGCCGGTCGATCATGCCGCCGACATAGCGGTCGGCCTTCACATATTTGCCGACCTCGGCCTTGGAGACCATCTCGAGCCCGTCATGGCCGTGCTTCTTCCAGTTGGCCCGCACATCGGCCATTTCCTTGACCTGCTTGTCGGTGAAGGCCGCGAAGAAACCACCGTCAACGAGGTCGCATTCGATCCCGTATTTCGCCACGCGTTCCCGAATGATCTGCCCGCCTTCGAGCGACATTTCGCCGAGCCGTGCGGCCCTGTCGGGTCCATAGCGCCGGGCGATCGTTTCCAGGTCACGGCTATAGCCGTTGACGATTTGTCCGCCATTGCGGCCGGACGCGCCAAAGCCGATGCGATCGGCTTCGAGCACGATGACCGAATATCCGCTTTCCGCGAGCTGAAGCGCCGCCGAAATGCCGGTGAAACCGGCGCCGATGACGCAGACGTCGGCCGTGTGTTCACCCTCAAGCGAGGGGCGCACGCGTTTGTCGCGGGCAGATGCCGCATAATAGGTGGCCGCATGGCCGGGATTGGGTCCGATCGACTTTTCCATGGGTCTTACCTCAAACGGTTCTGATATAGGCGTCGTATTCGACGTCGGTCACGCGCAGCGAGAACTCCGAGAGTTCCTGGTATTTGCAGGCCGTGTAGAGCCCGCGATATTTCGGCCCGAGTGCCGCATAGGCGAAGCTCGACTTGGCGAAACGCTGCAGCGAATAGTCCCAGTTGGTCGGCAGTGGCTCGTGGTTCACGGCGTGGTCGTCACCCGAGATGGCGCCACCGGGCGAAAGCTTTTCCTTCATGCCGGCCAGTGCGGCCGAGAGGATCATGGCGAGCACCAGATAGGGATTGGTATCGGAACCGGCCACGCGATGCTCGATGCGGGTTGCCGGTTTCGACGCGGTGATCACGCGCACGGCGGCCGATCGGTTGTCGATACCCCAGGACGCATAGGTCGGTGCGTGTTCCGAAGGCCGCAGGCGGCGATAGGAGTTCTGGTGCGGGGCAAAGATCGCCATGCTCTCGCCCATGTTCTCCAGAAGCCCGCCGACGGAATGGAAGAGCGCGTCGGACGGGCCGTCCTCGCCGACATAGATATTGCGGCCGTTTTCGTCCAGCACCGAGAAATGCACATGCATGCCGCTGCCGGCCTGCATGCCATAGGGCTTTGCCATGAAGGTGGCGTCGAGATCGTTGGCCCGTGCCACGCCTTTGACGATGCGCTTCAACAGCACCGCATAATCGGCCGCCGCCAGCGCATCCGGCACGTGGTTCAGGTTGATTTCGTACTGGCCCGGTCCGTTTTCGCGCAGCGTCGTGTCCGCAGGCACATTCTGGGCGCGCGCGGCCGTCGAGATGCCGTGGAAGACCTCTTCGAAGTCCTGCAGTTCGGAAATCGAAAGCACTTGCGTCTGGCCGGTATGCCAGCGACCGTCACGCGTGTTCGGCGGGCGCACCGGATCGAGCGCGGAGCGCACGGGGTCGATCAGGTAGAATTCGAGTTCCGTCGCGACGACAGGTGTGAGCTTGGCGGCAGCAAAGCGCGCCATGACATTGGCCAGAACCTGGCGCGGGTCGGCATAGAAGCTCTCGCCTTCGGTCGTATACATCTGCAGCAGAACCTGCGCCGTCGGTCGCGACAGCCAGGTCACGCGGGAGAGCGTGCCGGGAACGGGGAAGCAGATGCCGTCAGGGTCACCGGTTCCTTCGGCGAGGCCGGCAGCATTCACGTCTCGGCCCCACACGTCGAGCGCATAGACGGAGCGTGGCATTGCCATGCCCTTGGTCAGGACGTCGATGGCGCGCTCGCGCGGGATCCACTTGCCGCGCGGAACGCCGTTCACGTCGATGACGAATGCTTCGAGTACTTCAATATCGGGATTTGCCGCGAAGAATTCGCGTGCCTCTTCGGCCATGTTCATGGGTCACCGTAATGGCTGATGTCGATCGGGTTCAAAATGGCGCAGGAAAGCGCGAGCGGCTTGTCCGCTAACGATAGACGCTTTTCGCGTTATGGATCAAACACCGGCGCATGCCACTGCCCGTCTCTTCCTGATCCCCTCGACCGGCGGCGTGCTTGCGACGCAAAGTTCGTCCGGCCTGTTTCCGTCGGGAAACAATTTGATCAAATTATTCGGCCTCAGTAGCACCTGGGCTCGAAAAAGGCTAGCCCCCTGAGAAGGGGGCTAGCGGAGATTTCCGGATCAAGGGTGAAAACGCTCGGGTTTCCAGGCACTTGCGTCGAGGAAAGTCTTTTCGCCGGTGATCATTTCGGCAATCAGTCGACCCGTTGTCGGCCCAAGCGTCAGGCCATGATGGGCATGCCCGAAGGCAAACCAGAGGCCATCATGGCGCGGCGCCTTGCCGATTACCGGCATCATGTCCGGCGTGCAAGGCCGCGCGCCCATCCAGGGTTCGGCATCCAGACGGTCTGCGAGCGGGAATATTTCGCGGGCGACCTTTTCGGCGCGCGCCAGCTGTACGGGTGATTTCGGCGCATCGCGTCTGGCGAATTCCGCGCCCGTCGTCAGCCGGATGCCCTTGTCCATCGGTGCCAGGAAATAGCCGCGCTCGGCATCCATGGTCCAGTTGTTGAGAACGGCATTGCCGGCAGGCGAATAATGCATGTGGTAGCCACGCTTGACGCCGAGCAGGAAGCTGTAGCCGAATTTGCGCGTTACCTCCTCCGACCAGGGGCCGAGCGCGAGAACGACTTCATCGCCCTCGACCATTCCGTCGTCGGTCTTCACTCTCCACCCCTTACCCGAGGCGCCCTGTTCCAGGCTCAGCGCATCGCCCTTGACGAAGCGTCCTCCGAGCGATTGGAAATAGGTGAGATAGGCCTGTGTGAGCCCATGCGGGTCGGTCACAGACCAAGGGTCGTTCCACTTGAGGCCGCCGACGAAGTCGCCGCGGATATGTGGTTCTTCCGTGGCCAGATCCGCACGGCTAAGGGCGCGATAGCTGATCCCGTATTCGCGCGCCAGCCGCTCCGCTTCGGCGATCTCCTTGTCCCGCTTGGCGGTGGTTCGGAAGATCTGCATCCAGCCATCCTTGCGGATCAGATGCCCGGCATTGGCCGCTTCGATCAGGTCCTTGTGTTCCGTGACCGAGCTTTCGATCAGCGGTGCATAGGCACGCGCGATCACTTCATGTCGGCTCTTGTTGGAGTGCCACCAGTAGCGCGACAGGAAGGGCACGAGCTTCAGCATGGCGCTCGCATGGTAATGCGCGTCGATCCGGTTGTTGAAGCCGTAGCGGATCAAAAGGCCCAGATCCTGGGGAAAGCCATAGGGCACGACCCCTTCGCGCTGGATAAGTCCGGCATTGCCGAAAGAGGTTTCCTCCCCGGCGCCACGACGGTCCACCAGCACCACGGAACGGCCCCTGCGGGCAAGGTGAATGGCCGTGGAGACACCGATGATGCCGGCGCCGAGGACGATCGTGATCTTGGACATGGGCCTGCGTATTCCTAAGGACGAGATTGCCGTCCAAGGATGCATGTCCCCTGTTGCGGTGCAAACGAAAAATTGCCGCAATTCGTCTGATCCTCAACATCCTTGCCAAGTTGCGAACAAGCGGTATCTCTGGCGCAACTTAGAGCTTTGCCGCGAAGGACCCCGCATGCGTCTTCTCACTCTCGCCGCCGCTTGGCTGCTGGTCGCGATCGGCGTGGTCGGTGTCTTCCTGCCGATTCTTCCGACGACGCCCTTCATTATTCTGGCGGCAGCGCTCTTCGCACGCTCGTCACCGCGCTTCGAGAAATGGCTTCTCGATCATCCGCGCTATGGCCAGCCTTTGACCGATTGGCGTCGCGAAGGCGCCATCTCCAGGCGTGCCAAGATCGCGTCCGTGTCCTTGATGTCGATGAGTTATGTCATCGTCTGGTTCGTCGGGCCGCCGCAGCTATGGTTGAAGCTGCTGGTCGGCGCGATCCTGATCGGCTGCGCAGCCTTTATTTTAACACGGCCTGATCCCCTGGGGCCCGGCGTCGGTCCGCAGGACCAACCTTAGACGTGAAAATCGAAGGCGCTTGGTTATCCGTTCAGGAATGGCCATTGAAGCGGGAATGCCAGGTCCAGGCGGAGCGGATGATGTCGTCGATCTCGTGTTCCGGCTCCCAGCCGAGGATGGTGCGCGCCGTCTCGTTGCTGGCCACCAGAAGTGGCGGATCGCCCGCGCGCCGCTCCGCCTGCGTGACCGGCAAGGGACGTCCGGAGACGGCTTCCACGGCGGAGACGAGTTCCTTGACGCTGGTGCCGGTGCCGGTTCCCAGATTGATCGCGACCGTCTCGCCGCCGTTCAAAAGATATTCGACCGCGCGCACATGCGCATCGGCGAGATCCGTGACATGCACATAGTCGCGGATGCAGGTGCCGTCGCGCGTCTCGTAGTCGTCCCCGAAGATCGAGAAGCCGGCCCGCCGCCCGAGGGCCGCTTCGATCAGAAGGGGTACAGCATGGGTCTCAGGCGTGTGCCATTCGCCGATCCGGCCCTCGGCATCGGCGCCGGCGGCGTTGAAATAACGCAGCATGACCGAGCGCATGCGGTCGCACAGATCGAAGTCGCGCAGGGCCTGTTCGACGATGTACTTGGTGCGTCCATAAGGATTGATCGGCGCCTGCGGATGCGCCTCATCAAGGGGCATGTATTCGGGACGGCCATAGGTGGCGCAGGTAGACGAGAAGACGAAGGCGCGGATATCCGCTTCCATCATCGCCTGCAGCAGCGCGAGCGAGCCCCCGACATTGATGTCGTAGAAGGCTTCCGGCTCCTTGAACGATTGCCCGACCTCGATCAGGCCCGCAAAATGCAGCACGGCCGCCGGCTTGTGCAGTGCCAGGACCTCGCGCAGCCGTGCCCGATCACGGATATCGCCGTCTTCCACCGGCCCCCATTTCACAAATTCGCGGTGGCCGCTTGAGAAATTGTCGTAGACCACGGGCACATAGCCCTTGGCCGAGAGCGCCAGGCAGGTATGCGAACCGATATAGCCGGCACCGCCGGTGACGAGGATTTTGGTTTCGGTCATCAAACAGGGCTTTCAATATCGACGATTCGGAGCAAGACCCGGATCCATACAGGCAAGAGGTCAGACTGGCGAATGCAGGAAGACCGGCATTGCAGCATCGGCCCCGCGGCGATCGCGGAACAGACGTGCCGTATCGAGCGCTTCGCGGATTGTCACGTCCATGTCGAGATAGCGATAGGTGCCGAGGCGCCCGACAAAGGTAATCGCCTCTTCTTCTTCCGCACGGCGCACATAGGCGGCCAGCTGCTGCTTTTCCTCGACGAGCCGGATGGGGTAATAGGGAATATCCTCAGGGCCGCATTCGCGTGAGAACTCGCGGTAGCAGACGGAACCCTGATGCGTCTCCCACGGGGAGAAGTGCTTGTGCTCGGTGATGCGGGTATAGGGCACCGAGACATCGCCGTAGTTCATGACCGCGCAGCCCTGATAATCGCCGTCATAGGTAAACCGCTCGAAATCCAGCGTCCGGTAGCCCAACTGGCCGTTCTCGTAATCGAAATAGCCATCCAGCGGCCCGGAATAGAAGACATGGTCGAAGGCATCCTTCTGCGAGCGGTGGAACACCGTTTCGAGATGCAGCGTGATGCCTGGCTGGTCGAGAATGCCGCGTACCAGGTCGGTATAACCGTTCTCCGGCATGCCCTGATGTTTGTGGAAGAAATAGTTGTCGTCGTAGTTGAAGCGGACCGGCAGCCGCTTCAGGATCGAGGCGGGAAGGGCGGTCGGCGAGCAGCCCCACTGCTTCTGCGTATATCCCTTGAAGAAGGCCTCGTAGAGATCGCGGCCGACGAAACGCAGTGCCTGTTCCTCGAAGGTCTGCGGATCGGTGATGGCAGTATCGGCCTGCGTCTCCAGAAAGGCGCGCGCCTCATCGGGCCGAAGCGTCTTGCCGAAGAACTGGTTGATGGTGTGCAGGTTGACCGGCAGCGAGAAGACCTGTCCCTGGCTCGTCGTCTTCACGCGGTTCTTGTAGGGCATGAAGGTGGCGAAGCGGTTGACGTAGTCCCACACCTCGTCGTCATCGGTGTGGAAGATATGCGGGCCATAGACGTGAACCATCACGCCGGTGTCCGCATCGCGTTCCGTGTGGCAATTGCCACCGATATGGCTGCGGCTGTCGAAGATCTCGACGGAATAGCCGTCCGCTGCCAGCGCCCGTCCGATCACCGCCCCCGAAAGGCCGGCACCGACGATCGCTATTCTTCCCTTGGCACTCATCTCTATTCCCTGCTTGTCTGGTGTCTCGGCAGTCCGATCCGTTGTTGACGGAGGGGCTCAGGCCGAAGGGCCTGTCCAAAGGCGTGGGTCGCGGGGAAGCGGCGAGAATTCATTCCACCGGGCAAGTTTCTCCAGGTAGCGCTGGCGATAGGTCCCCTCATCCTGAAAGTCCGTGTTTTCGAGCATCAGCTCCGCGCCGATCTCGTAGTAGACATCGAGGTTTGTCAGGTCGGGAACCGGCGTTTCGCCCCGCTCGCATTCACCCTGCATTTGCCAGAAGAGCTCTTCCAGGCGACGAACGAGGGCAGGGATGTCGCGCAGAACACTACCGTCGCGCTGGTCCTGCAGCGACTGTCTGACAACCTTGAGGGCTGCCGGATTGCGGGCATAGGTAATCGCTTTGGCGACGTAGTCGTTGGGCGAGCTGCAGACCAGTTCGGGAATGCCGGCCGCAACCACGATGCTGCTGCAGAAGCGCGAGGCGAAGGTCTTGCCCGGCAGCGACAGCACGGGCAGACCCATGGTGATCGCATCGGCCGCCGTCGAATGGGCGCCATAGGGGAAGGTGTCGAGGAAGAGATCGGCGAGCGCGATGCGCGCGAGGTGATGCGGATTGGCGGCCTTGGGCGCGAAGATCAGCCGTTCCGGCGCCACGCCACGCTCTGTCGCCAGGGTGCGCAGGCGCTGGTTGACGACGTCAGGTCCGCCGAGAAGCCACAACACGCTGTTCGGTGTCGCGAGAAGGATGTCCATCCAGCGCGAGAAGACCGGCGCCGTGATCTTCTGCATGCCATTGAAGCAGGCGAAGACGAAGGCATCTTCCGGCAGTCCGGCTTCCGTGCGTGTCGGTGTCTTGGCGATGACGCGCTTGCGGTCGATCGGCTGGTTGCAGGGGATCCGCAATACCTTCTCAGTGTAGTAGATTTCCGCTTCCGGCGGCACGATCTGATCGTCGGCGATGAGATACTGGTGATAGGGGCTGCCCATTGAGCCGGGATAACCGCAAAAGGCGACGATCACGGGTGCCGGGCGGTAGGCAAAAATCTTGGTGCGGGCATGTTTGGTAAAGCCGTTGACGTCGACGAGGATGTCGATCTCGTCGGCCACGATCTGGTTTGCCGCCTGAAGATCGGTGATCGATGCGATGTCGCGCCAGCCGTCCACTGCAGCCTTGATCCGGTCCTGGGTGGCGTCGCCGGTACGGGCTTCGCCACAATAATAGGCGAAGATCTCCACCTGGCTCTTGTCGTGCAGCTCGAGCACTTCACGCAGCGCGAAGCCGACCGCATGATCGCGCAGGTCGGACGAGACGTAACCGATGCGCAGCCGTTGACCCGTGCCGCTCTTGATCCGTGGCGTCTGGCGGGTGAAGCCGGTCGTGTCGGGGCGGCCGACGAGGAAGGTGTTGTAGCGATAGGCCTTGGCGAGCTGGAACAGAGGGTCGTCCGAGTAGCAGCCGAGCGGAAGCGGCGACATGGCATCGACGAGATTGCGTGCCGTGACATGCTCGGAGGTGACGATGACGGGCCATTTGCATTGATGCTGGCGCAGCGACAGCCAGTGCTGTCCGGCCTCGGGTTTGTCCGGCCGCAACTCGATGGCTTGCCACAGGGCCGTCTCTGCTTCCTCCAGCAGGCCGGCCCCCTCCATCACGCGGCCGATATGCTGCAGTGTCATCAACCGGTGGCTCGACCGCTCGGCGGTGATCTCAGCCGTCTGCTCTGCATAGGCCCGCCATTGCTGGATCGCCTGCAGCGTCAGGCCGCTGTCTTCCATGGCGCGACCGAGATTGATGTGAGCCTGGCCGAATTGCGGATTGATCCGCAGGCACGCCTGAAGCGCCTGGATGGAACCGGCAAGGTCGTCCATCTGCCGCAGTGTGACGGAATAGTTGAAGTAGACGAAATGCAAAAGCGGATTGCTGTCGTTGTAAGCGATCCACGCCTTGTAGAGTTCGGCCGCCAGCACCCGCTGGCCGCCGGCGCTCAAGGTCTCTGCAACCTGGAACAGTTCGCCCAGCGGGAGCTGCTGGTTGCGGGCGCGCAACAACAGGGCGGTAAACAGCGAAGCATTATCCTGGGCGGGTGCATGATCCATGATCTGGACATTCCACGAAGGTTGGAGCCAGAGGCTCGAATTGACACGGGCGCCATCGCGCGTCATCTCATCTAGCGGCGCTAGCTTGCTTTGGGCTTGCCTCTGCATGCGGCGATGAAAAGAGGTGGAGCAATCAGAAGATCGAAATTTAGGTATGATGCATCAGTATCGCCGCGATTGTTGCTTCATGGGTCGCGGTATCTGAGTGGATGTTCAAGCATCGTGTTTCTCAATAATTGCCTGATGGGAAAATGCGACGTTTCAGGACGGCAATTAACTGAATCTTAGAATCTGAATGCAAGGTTTACATCAAGGCTTCTTCGGTCCTCCGACTCAGGATAAGTATGGAGCGATAGAATTCGGTAGAGGTTTTTGCGGCAGCAGGAACTTCATGACCTTCGAAAGCGCAGGATTAGAGATCTCCCCGGATCTCGAATGCATGATGCCTCCCGCGTTCCGGCTTCATAGCAAGCCATGTTTTACCTCAAGTTTCAGTCCGCTAGGACACCCGTTCGACGACCGCCGATGATGGCGCGCATCGAAGGGCTAAATCGCCAGCAGGTGCAGGATGCGCCTGGGTCTGCGGTGGCAGGGTTATAAATCCCTTTCACATCGCGGCGGCAGGGGAATGACATCTGCAAATCGCAACGTCAAAGGCGCGCGTAAATGACCTCGATCATCACCTCTCTGACCACCACTCAGATCAAGGCCCTCTCCACGGCCACCATCGTCTCGCTCAACACCGAAGACATGGCGGCCCTGTCTTCCGCCCAGATCAAGGTCCTTTCGTCCGCGCAGATTGCAGCGCTGGAGACGGTGGACCTCGCGGTCCTGACCTCGTCGCAGCTCAGCGCGGTTTCGGCAACCTCGATGGTGGGCCTGAGCGCTGCTCAGCTTGCCGTCATCGACTCCGCCAAGATCAGCGCCCTCGGCACCGGCCAGATTGCAGCTCTCTCCTCCGCCCAGGTCGGCAACCTCTCCTCCGCCCAGATCGCTGCAATGACCAGCACGCAGATCGGTGCACTGACCTCCACCGCCATTTCCTCCTTGGCGACAGAAGATTTCGCAACGCTTGATTCTGCCGATATCGCTGCGATCAGCAGCAAGGCCATCACCGGTCTTTCAACCGCCAACATTGCAGCTCTCACCACCGCACAGCTCGCCGGCCTCTCGACATCGCAGGTTGCAGCACTGACGACCGCCCAGGTTCGCGCCCTCAGCACAGGCAACGTGGCCGCTCTCTCGACCGCACAGGTTGGCGCTCTCGTTTCGACCCAGGCTGCCGCTCTCGGAGGCACGCAGATCCAGAGCTTGACGACGGCCCAGGTCAGCGCCCTCAGCACCAAGGCGATCTCGGGCCTGAGCTCCACCCAGATTGACACGCTGAACACAAACGTTGCCGGCTTGACCTCCAGCCAGCTGGCCGTCATGAGCTCGACGCAGCTCTCTGCCTTCCTGGCCGACGACGTCGACACCTTCTCCACTGACGAAATTGCAGCGATCAACGTCAAGGGCTTTGCCGGCCTGACGACAACCGCTCTGGCCTCGTTCGACACTGCCCAGATCGCCGCCCTGACCACCGGCCAGCTCGGTGTCATGACCTCGACGCAGATTGGCTCGCTCAGCACCACCCAGGCCGCCGCTCTGACGAGCACGCAGGCCGCCGGTGTCGGGTCGACCCAGATGGCGGCTCTGAACACGGCTAACGTCGCCGCCCTGTCTACCGCTGCCGTGGCAGCCTTGAACTCCAAGGCGATTGCTGCCTTGTCGAGCGCGCAGGTCGCAGCGTTCACCACGGACCAGGTTGCAGCCCTCACCACCAGCCAGCTGGCTGCCCTCAGCTCCGCTGCAGTCGGTGCGCTCGGTACCGACGATCTCGCAACGCTGACTTCGGCAGAGATCGCCATCATCAGCAGCAAGTCGATCGGCGGCCTCGGAACGGCTGCGATTGGTTCGCTCACCACCGCACAGACAGTCGGCCTGACCACCGGGCAGGTCGCTGCGCTGAATACGACGCAGCTCGGCGCGCTGACCACGGCCCAGACCGCGGGTCTGACGACCGCCCAGCTCGGAGCATTGAGTTCTGCCCAGATTACGGCGCTCAGCACCGCTAATCTGGCGGTTCTGAGCACCGGCCAGATCGCCGCCCTCGGATCTGCCGCTGTCGCCGCCTTGACTTCGGCGCAGTTTACCGCCCTGACGACCGCTCAGGTCGAAGCCTTGACGCCGGCGCAGGTTGCCGCCCTCGGCTCTGAAGACCTCGCAGCTCTCGGCACTGATGATCTTGCCCTCTTTTCAACTCAGGACATCGCTGCAATCTCCAGCAAGGCGATCTCTGGTCTGTCGACCGCCGGTGTGGCGGCCTTCACCACTGCTCAAGTCGCAGCCCTGAGTTCGACTCAGCTTGGCGCCATGTCCTCCGCCCAGATCGGTGCGCTGACCACGGCTCAAGTCGACGCGCTTGGCAGCACCCAGATCGCCGGCCTCGGTTCGGCAGCACTGGCAGCTCTCGGCACCGACGATGTCGCCACCTTCTCCACGGCAGAAATTGCCGCCATCAGCACCAAGGCTGTCGCCGGTCTCTCGACCGCAGCAGTTGCTGCACTGACGACGGCCCAGGCTGCAGCCCTGAGCTCTGCGCAGGTTGCTGCCCTATCGACGACACAGGTACGTGCGCTTGCGACCGGCAGCGTTGCCGTACTCTCTACCGCGCAGGTCGCCGCCCTTGGCTCGACCCAGGCTGCGGCGCTCGGCACGACCCAGCTGCAGAACATGACGACCGCTCAGATCGGTGCACTCAGCAGCAAGGCGATCGCCGGTCTGTCTTCGGCACAGATAGATGTTTTCAATACCGGACAGATCAACGGCTTCGGGACCGGCCAGCTCGCCCTCCTGAACTCGGTTCAGCTCAGCGCTCTGATGGCCGATGACATCGACACCTTCTCCACCGACGATGTCGCTGCCCTGAGCTCCAAGGCCATCGCCGGTTTGACCACCGCAGCCCTCGGCTCCTTTGACACCGCCCAGGTTGCGGCTCTCACGTCGTCGCAGGTTGGCTCTATGACTTCGACCCAGGTCGGCGCGCTGACCACGGCCCAGGCTGCAGCCTTCACGACCACGCAGGTTGCCGGTCTCGGTTCCTCGCAGATCGCCGCCCTGAACACCGCAAATCTTGCCGCGTTGACCACAGCAGCGATCGTTGCCCTGAGCTCCAAGGCCATGGCTTCGCTGAGCAGCGCTCAGATGGCCGCCCTGACGACCGCCCAGATTGCAGCCCTGTCCACCGGCCAGATCGCCGGTCTCAACTCGGCAGCGATTGCCGCCCTTGGCACGGACGACCTTGCTGCCTTCGACTCGGCGGACATCGCGCTCATCAGCAGCAAGGCTATCTCCGGCCTGACCACGGCGGCGCTTGCTAGCCTGACAACCGCACAGACCGCAGGTCTGACCACGGCCCAGATGGCTGCACTGAGCACCGCGCAGCTGGGTGCCCTGACCACCGCGCAGGCCGCTGGCCTGACGACGGGCCAGGTTGGTGCTCTGAGCTCGAAGCAGGTGGGTGGCCTCAGCACCGCAAGCCTCGCTGTCCTGACCACGGCCCAGATCAGCGCCCTCGGTTCTGCTGCCGTCGGTGCTCTGTCCTCGGCGCAGTTTACCGCCATGACGACCGCTCAGGTCGAAGCCCTGACCCCGGCACAGGTTGCCGCTCTCGGCTCCGAAGATCTGGCCGCTCTCGGAACGGACGATATCGCCCTGTTCTCCAGCCTCGACGTCGCCGCGATCTCCACCAAAGCGATCTCGGGTCTGTCGACTGCAAACGTCGCAATCCTGTCGACCGCTCAGGTCGCAGCACTGAGCTCTGCCCAGCTCGGGGCTTTGAGTTCTGGCCAGGTCGCTGTATTGACAACGGCACAGGTCGACGCGCTGACAAGCACCCAGATCGCCGGCCTGAGTTCTGCGGCGATCGCTGCACTTGGCACGGACGATCTGGCGACATTCTCGACGGCTGAAATCGCCGCCATCAACTCGAAGGGCATCGCCGGCCTGTCGACGGCTAACGTCGCTGGTCTCACGACAGCACAGGCCGCTTCGCTCTCGTCGACCCAGATCGCCGCTTTCAGCTCCACGCAGTTCGGCGCTCTGACCACCGGTCAGGTTGCCGCTCTGACCACCACGCAGGTGGGTGGTCTTGGCTCAACCCAGATCGCAGCGCTCAACACGGCGAATGTCGCTGCGCTGACGACCGGCCAGGTTGCGGTCCTCAATAGCAAGGCCATTGCAACTCTGACTTCGGCTCAAGTGTCCGCTCTGACGACTGCCCAGGTTGATGCCCTCACGACGACGCAGATCGGTTCGCTCGGCTCCGCTGCCATCGGCGCACTGGGAACTGATGACCTTGCTCTCTTCGCATCGACAGATATCGCGGCAATCAGCACCAAGGCGCTTGCTGGTCTGTCGACCGCCAACGTGGCTGCTCTGACGACCGCGCAACTGGCCGGCCTGACGTCCACCCAGTTGTCGAGCCTGTCGACGGCTCAGCTAGGCGCACTGACGACGACACAGACGGCAGCCTTGACCACCGCTCAGCTCTCAGGGCTGAAGGGAACACAGTTTGCTGCTCTGAGCACGGGGAGCATCGCGGCCCTGACCACTGCGCAGGTGGCCGGCCTGGGAACTGCGCAGATCTCTGCTCTGAGCTCCACTCAGATTGGGGTTCTCACAACGACCCAGATCGACGCCCTGACGACCACGCAGATCGCAGGCCTGAGCTCCGCCGCTCTGGCATCCTTCGGCACCGATGACTTGGCGACCTTCTCGTCGGCAGACATCGCGGCGATCAGCACCAAGGCTCTGGCTGGTCTGTCCACCGCGAATGTCGCAGCTCTGACCACGGCCCAGACGGCGGGCCTTTCCACCGCCCAGATCGCCGCGCTCGGCAGCGGCCAGATCGGCGTCCTCACCACCGGCCAGGTGGCGGGCCTGACCACGACCCAGACCGCTGCGCTCACCTCCAATCAGGTCAAGGTTCTGACCACGGCAAGCGTTGCTGCTCTGACCACCGCTCAGGTTGCGGCTCTCGGTACGGCTGCGGTCAACGCTCTGACAACCGCGCAGATCGACGCCTTCAGCACGGCGCAGGTTGAAGCTCTGACCACCGGTCAGGTTGCAGCTCTCGGTTCCGCCGCTCTTAGAGCCCTGGCAACGGCCGACTTGCTGACCTTCTCGACCGCGGATATCGCAGCGATCAGCACGAAGGCGATCACCGGTCTCGAAACCGGAGACTTTGCAAGCTTGGGGTCCGCTCAGCTTGCAGCCTTCACCGGCACGCAAGTCGGTGCGATGACCACGGACCAGATCACGGCGATCATTGCCGCCTACCAGGCGATCTAATAAATCCGGCGCGGCCTTGGCCGCGCCGCGCGACGACACGTGACAAACGACAACGGCGTCTCCCTGTGGAGGCGCCGTTGTCGTTTCTGCGGTTTGTCGGACACGTACCCGGCAGCATCAGGCCGTCTCAGGGGTCTCCTCCGTCACCCATTCAGAGCGCGTTATGCGTGTCCGGGCGCCGGTCTTGCGCCCGCAAGTCCTCGCTCCAGTCTCAGGCAAGCCCAGCTCCCTAAGAGTCTTGTCCATTGGTGGACACGCGCGATCTGCCGTTGTGGCGCGGGCGATGATTTTGATGACAACATAGCATCACGGATTTTGTATATGAGCACCACGATTTCCTCCCTCAGTCTCAACCAGATCCGGGCCGCGACAACAACGCAGGTCGCGGCCTGGTCGACGGAAGATGTGGCCTCGCTCACCACCCAGCAGATCGGTGTCTTGTCGTCGGGACAGATCGCGGCGCTGGATACTGAAGACGTCGATGTGATGAGCACCCAGCAGCTCAAGGCGATCTCGCAGTCGGCGATCGTCGGCCTGACGCTCGACCAGCTCGCGGTGCTGGATCAGTACGACATCGAAAACCTCAATATCAATGTGATCGGTAAAATGACGCCCGGCCAGATCGCCGGCCTTTCGAGCGCGCAGGCGGCGGCGCTCACTCCCGGTCAGGTCTCTTCGCTGACGGCGGCACAGCTTGCCGCCTTGGGCACGGAAGACATTGCCGCATTCTCGACGGCTGATATGGCAGCCATCAACAGTCGAGCCATCGTCGGTTTGTCGACTGAAGCCATCGCCATCTTGTCCACCGACCAGATCGCTGCCTTGAATACGGGCAGCATCAGCATGTTGACGACCAGTCAGTTGGCCGCGCTGACCTCGAACCAGACGGCAGCGTTGACAGCGCAGCAGATAGCCGGCCTTTCGGGCAAGCAGGTCGTGCAGTTGTCGACGGGTAATGTGGCCGCGTTGACCACCGCTCAGGTTGCCGCGCTCAGCACCAATGCTATCGCCGGTCTGTCGACGCTCCAGATCGGCGTCCTGTCGACCAGCCAGGTCGAGGCTTTGACAATCACCCAGGTTAAGGCCCTCTCAGCGGCCCAGATCGGTGCAATGGGTGCAGACGATTTGGCGACATTCACCACAGCGGAAATTGCCGCGCTGTCCAGCAGGACCGTGGCCGGCATAACCACGGCGGTTCTCGGAAGCCTCACCACCGACCAGATCGTAGCATTCGGGACCAGCGCTGTGGCAGGGTTTACGCCCGTACAGATCGGCGCTTTGACGACAGATCAGGCCGAGGCACTGACGACTATCCAGGTAAAGGCGCTGACTTCAGCTCAGGTCGCTGCACTTTCGACGGCCGCGATCGCCACATTTTCGATGGACGATTTTGCCGCGCTGACCAGCAGGGCCGTTGTCGGCCTGTCCACCGACACCATGGTGATGCTCACCGCAGACCAGATCACGGCCTTGAATACGGGTGCCGTTTCCGGATTGACCACCAAGCAGATCGGCGCCTTGACCTCTGCCCAGGTTGCAGTCCTATCCACCTCCCAGATTGGCGCGATGAACTCGCGCCAGATCATCGGCTTCACGACAAACAATATCACAGCCTTGAGTGCAACGCAGATCGCAGCCATCACCACGGCCGGGATCGCCGGTCTGTCCAGCACTTTGGTCCGCACCCTCTCGACCGCGCAGGTGGAGGCTTTGTCCTCCTCACAAGTCCGGGCCTTGCGCTCGGACCAGTTGGCAGCACTCGGCTCCGACGACATTGCCACCATGTCCACGGCTGATATTGCGGCGATTACCAACAAGTCGGTCTTGGGCCTGAGCCTGAATGGTATCGCTGCGCTATCGGCGGCACAGATGATGGCCCTCTCGACCTCGGCACTGGCAAGCCTGTCGACGGACCAGATCAATGCCCTCTCCACCGGCCAGGTTGCGGCTCTGACGGTAGACCAGGTGAAAGCCCTGAGTACCAAGCAATTGGGCGCGCTCGGGACCGATGACATCGCAACCTTCTCGACGGCTGAGATTGCAGCCCTGGTTAGCGCCTCAATGTCCGGGCTCAGCACGGATCACATCGCGGCTCTGACGACAGCGCAGATCGCTGCTCTCAATATCGGTTCGGTCATCAACCTCTCAACGTCGCAAATCGCCGTCTTGAACACCGCACAGGTGTCGGCTTTGACGACATCCCAGATCAGGCTTTTGAACGCGCGACAACTGGCAGCTCTGAGTGCTGAAACCATTGCCGTGCTGTCGACCGACCAGATCGCGGCCCTCAGCGCCGTCGGCATTCCCGGACTGACCAGCGACCAGATCGAGGCCTTGTCAACCGCCCAGGTTGAAGCGCTGACGACAGCCCAGGTCAAGGCGCTGACATCCGCCCAGCTCGGTATGCTCGACGCTGCCGACCTTGCAACCTTCTCGCAAGAGGACATGGCTGTAATCACGGGTCAGGCCGTGACCGGTATCAACACCGGCATTCTCGCAGCGCTCCCGACCACACAGTTTGCCGCTCTGACAGTGGGCGCCATTGCCGCTTTGTCCGTCGGCCAGGTCGAGGCGCTCGGAACCAACCAGCTGGGCGCCTTGTCCACCAGGCAGATTGCAGCTCTGACCGCCGCTCAGGTGGCAGCCATCAGCAAGACAGCCCTTGCAACCTTGTCGACCGACCAGATCGCCGCTTTGAGTGTGGCGGGTGTTGGTGGCTTGACCGCAGAGCAGGTACGGGCCCTGTCGACAGACCAGGTGCAGGCCCTGACAGACAGACAGGTGAAGGCGCTCAAGTCTTCGCAAGTGGCCGCCTTGGGTGGGGATGATCTCGCGACCTTCACCACACTGGAGATCGCCGCCTTGACGAGTGATGCCATCGCGGGCCTCACCAAAGAAGGCTTTCAATCTCTCTCGACGGCGCAGGTCTTGGCCCTCAACGTCGCAGCAATGGCAAAGCTGCCGCTCGAACTGATTGAGGTCATGACCTCCGATCAGGTTGCCGCGCTGACGACAAAGCAGATCGCTGCCTTGGGTTCAAAGCAAATTGCAGCGCTATCGACCGCGAACATCGCCAACCTGACGACTTCCCAGGTCCTCTCGCTCAGCAGCGCCGGCATCGGCGGCCTCACATCCGCACAGATTGCAGCACTCAGCACCGACCAGGTGGCAGCCCTTTCGAATGTTCAGGTCGTCTATCTCAGTTCCACACAGCTGGAAGCCCTCGATTCGAATGATCTGGCCGTCTTCTCAACCAAGGACATTGCCGCGATCACTCCGTCTGCGATAGCAGGCCTTTCAGCTGCGGTAATCGCCTCCTTGTCCACCGAGCAGGTTGCTGCATTGAGCGGCAGCACGATTGCGGCGCTGACGACAAATCAGGTCTCCGCCCTCGGATCGAACCAGATCGCCGCCTTGACCAGCAAGCAGATGGCAGCCCTCGGCACGGTGCAGATTGGCGCCCTGGCAACGGGTACGATCGCGGGGCTCTCGACACTCCAGATCGCATCGCTGAACACCGCAGCTGTGGCTGCGCTCAACACGGCTCAGATTGCGGCTTTGACGTCCGGCCAGGCTGAAGCCCTGACGACCATGCAGGTTGCAGCCTTGACGTCGGACCAGTTGGCGGCCCTGGGGCCTGACGATCTCGCGACTTTCTCGACCAAGGAAATCGCGGCGATAGGCGCTGCGGCAGTGGGCGGCCTCACACCCACCGTTATCGCCTCCCTGTCCACGGCTCAGGTCGAGGCGTTGAGCACAAGTGCCATCACCGGCCTCTCGACCAAGCAACTCGATGCCATGACCACCGCTCAGTTTGAGGCTCTCGGTGCCAATCAGGTGGCAACGCTGAGCTCGACCCAGCTTGCGATACTCGGCACCGATGACATCGCGACCTTCGCCACGAAGGATATCGCCGCGATCGGCTCCGGAGCCATTTCCGGTCTATCGACGGCCGTGATCGCTGCCTTGACCCCGGCCCAGGTGGCGGCTTTGACCAAGGCCAGCATTGTCGGCATGAGCACCAAGCAGGTAGCGGCGATCGATGTCGGGCAGTTTGGTGCGATGAGCACGAACCAGATCGCGGCACTGACGTCCGCGCAGATTGGTGCGATCGCCAGCGCCACCATCGCGACGCTGTCGACCAGCCAGGTCGCAGCCCTCGGCGTCGGCACCGTGGCCGGCCTGTCCTCGAGTCAGATCGATGCGCTGAGCTCCAGCCAGGTGGAAGCGCTGACCAGCAGCCAGGTGGGTTCGCTGAGCTCTGGACAGCTGGCCATGCTGACCAGCCAGGACATTGCGACCTTCTCGACTGCGGATATCGCAGCCCTCGGATCCGTCGCGATCGGTGGTTTGTCTCCGAGCGTCGTCGCGTCGCTGTCGAGCGCACAGGTGGCCGCACTGACGGCGACAGGCATCGGCGGGCTTCGGACCCAGCAGGTTGCGGCTTTGACCTCCGGCCAGATCGCCGCCTTGACCTCATCGCAGATTGCAGCCCTCTCGTCGTCTCAGATCGCGGTGCTCAGCACCGACAAGATCGCTCTTCTTTCCACGGGCCAGGTGACGGCACTCACAGCCGGCGGCATCAGTGGCCTCTCCACCGCGCAGATCGTGGCCTTGAGCACGGCGCAGGTTGAGGCCTTGACGCCGGCCCAGGTGGCCGCTCTGAGTTCCAAGCAGATTGCGGCCCTCGGCACAGACGACATTGCCGTGTTCTCGACGGCCGATATCGCGGCAATCAGCTCCAGCGCCGTCACAGGAATGACGTCGCAGTTGATTGGGGCTCTCTCTGCCGACCAGCTCGCGGCCTTCAGCGCCGGTGGCGTCGGCGGCCTGTCGACAACGCAGCTGAGCGGCCTGACCCCGGCCCAGGTGGCGGAACTCACCACGGCGCAGATCGCGGCACTGAGCTCAAGCCAGATTGCCGCCATCACCACCACCAGCATCGCCGCCTTCTCCACCACCCAGATAGCCGCAATCAGTGCGCAGGGCATCGCCGGTCTCTCCACCTCTTTGATCAGTGTCCTGAGCACCGGGCAGATCGAGGCCCTCACCACGGGCCAGATCGGCGCGCTCAGCTCACGCCAGCTGTCGGCTCTTGGCACGGATGACATCGCGGTCTTGTCGACGGCGGATATCGCCGCCATCAACACGGCAGCCGTTGCCGGTCTGGCGAACGGACAGATAGCGGCCCTTTCCGCCGAGCAGGTCATGGCGCTGAGCACCGGCGTGATCGCGGGCCTGTCCACCGCCCAGATCGCGGCCCTGAGTGTCGCACAGGTCGATACCCTGACGACGGCTCAGATCGCCGCATTCGGTTCGCGCCAGATCTCTGCCCTCGGCACCGATGATATCGCGGTGCTCTCGACCGAGCAGATCGCCGCCATCAGTGGCACGGGCGTGGCGGGTCTCACTCAAACTCAGATCCAGGCCTTGCTGTCGGATCAGGTCGAAGCGCTGACCCCGGCCCAGATTGGCGCCTTGAGCTCGATGCAGATCGCAGCCCTTGGCAGCGAGGACTACCGCGTCTTCTCGAGCGCTGATCTTGCCGCGATTGCATCCGGTGCCATTTCGGGCATCCCGACCGCCGTGCTTGCAGCCCTGACGCCTGACCAGATTTCCGCGTTCAGCGCGGGCAGTATCTCCGGGCTTTCGACACTGCAGATCAATGCTCTCGGTACGCAGCAGATCGAGGCCATGAAGACCGACCAGATTGCGGCGCTGACCACCCGCCAGATTGCGGTGTTCGACTCCGCTGACCTTGCAGCGCTGACGACGATGCAGATCGCGGCCCTCGGTACGGCCGCCGTGAGCGCGCTGAGCACCACGCAGTTCGCCGCCCTCAGCGCCGGACAGGTGGAGGCCTTGACCACGGCCCAGGTTGCCGCCCTGACGTCTGGCCAGATTGCCGTTCTCGGCACCGATGACCTGGACATGTTCTCGATCGCCGACATCGCGGCGATCAGCTCGAGCGCCGTGACCGGCTTCTCCACGGACACCATTGCGTCTCTGTCCACCGAACAGATTGCGGCCCTCGGGACCGGTGGCATCAGCGGCCTGTCGACCGCCCAGATTGCAGCACTCAGCACCCTCCAGGTCGAGGCGCTGACCACGCTGCAGGTCGCAGCTCTCGGGTCCCGGCAGATCGCGGCGCTTGGCACGGACGATCTTGCGATACTGTCGACCGCCAAGATCGCGGCCCTGAGCACCGCCGGGGTGGCGGCGCTATCCACCGCGCAGGTCGCGGCCCTGAACATCGACCAGATCGAGGCCTTCACCTCGAACCAGGTGGCGGTTCTGACCTCCGCGCAGATCGCGGTGCTGACCATCAACGCCATCGAGACCTTCTCGACGGCCGACATGGCGGCCATCAGTTCGTCCGCCATTTCCGGCCTGTCGACAGGCATGATCGCGGCCTTCTCGACAAACCAGATCGCAGCCCTTGGGGCGACCGGCATCGCGGGTCTGTCGACCGCCCAGATCAACGCCATGAGCATCGACCAGGTGGAGGCTCTGACGCCGAAGCAGGTAGCGGCCCTGACCTCACGGCAGATTGCAGCCCTGGGGACGGATGATCTCGGCGTCTTCTCGTCAGCGGACATTGCTGCGATCAGCGCCGGCGCAATGGAAGGTTTTTCGACCGCCCAGATCGCCAGCCTGACGCCGGCGCAGGTCGGCGCGCTGAGCACGGCAGCCGTTGCTGGCCTCAGCACCACGCAACTCGCCACACTGACGTCAGAGCAGATCGATTCCCTCAGCACGGCGCAGATCGCAGCCCTGACATCGAGGCAGATCGAATCTCTGGGCACGGACGACCTGGGTTCGTTCTCGACGGCGCAGATCGCAGCCATCAGTGCGGCCGGCATTGCCGGCCTGACCGGCACGCAGATGGCCGCACTCAGCGTCGAACAGATCGGCGCCTTGTCGATCCCCCAGATCGCGGCCCTGAGTTCGGGCGCACTGTCGGGATTGAGCATTTCCGATCTCGAAGGCTTTACCGCCGCCGAGATTGCCGCCATCAGTTCGTCGGGAATTGCCGGCCTGTCGACGGACTTCATCGCCGGCCTCACCACCAGCGCGGTCGCGGCCTTGGGCACAGCCAGTGTTTCGGGCCTGTCGAGCGCCCAGGTCGCGGCACTCAGCGTCGACCAGATCGCGGCCTTCTCGACCACGCAGATTGCAGCCTTGAGCGCCAACGGTCTGGCGGGTCTCGGAACGCAGGATATTGCAGCCCTGTCGTCGGCCGATCTTGCAGTGATCGGCGTGTCGGCCATCAAGGGGCTGTCGACAGCGGTCATTGCAGCGCTGTCCACCGGTGACATCGCCGGACTGTCCACCGGCCAGATCGCCGGTCTGACCTACAACCAGGTTGCGGCGTTGAGCACGGCCCAGGTTGCGGCGCTCTCCCTGGCGCAGATTGGTGCCATGGGAGCCGTCCAGGCCGCAGGTCTCGGCACGGATGACATCGCCTTGCTGTCCACGGAGAAGATCGCGGCTCTCAGCTCCAGCGCCATTGCCGGGCTGAGCACGCAGGTGATTGCCGCCTTGAACACCGCTCAGGCGGAAGTGCTGAAGCCGGGCCAGGTTGCGGCACTCACCTCGGCACAGGTTGCAGCGTTGGAGCGGGAAGATCTTGCGACATTCTCGGCCGAGGACATCGCCGCCTTCAGCGCCAGCGGTATCTCTGGCCTGTCGACGGACGATATCTCGCATCTGTCGAGCAACCAGCTCGGAGCTCTGATGGATCATCAGATGGGCGTGATGAACTCCGATCAGGTCGCCGCTGTCATTGCGGCCTATCTGGCCGGCGGAAACGCCTGATTCGAGCCGCGTTCAGCGTCTCGTCCGCAAACAAAAACACCGGCCGAGGTCTCCCGGCCGGTGTTTTCTTATGGTGTGCAGGTCGTGAGCGTCAGGCGAGCAATACAGGCTCCAGATCCCGTTCCATCGCGACACGTCCCTGTTTGAACTCCTCGTTATAGAGGCGATATTGCGGGCTGTTGTCGCGTGCGGGCAGGGGAGCCTGGACGGTGTAGGTCGATGCCGCCTTGGGCGACAGGACTGCAAGATTGGTCAGACGGACGGCTTGGCCGACGGTAAATCGATGGATCGACATGATAATTCCTCGCGGTGCTGGAGTAAGATCCGGAAGCAGGATCGGGAAAAAGACGTCGACACGTGTCGGTCCGGGCGGATGGTCAAGGTCGTCGCCTCGAAACGGCCCGTTTCATCTCGGTAACTACTCTGTAGATATGGGGCCCGGATCGTAAATTTCAAGGTCTGCGGAGCAAGGTGTCGCCATCGGACGGGAAGACGGTCGGCCACCTGTACATGACGGAAAGAAACTCAAAGACGGGACGCGGGCTCACCTAGGATCGAAAGCTCGGATCAGCTAAGACGGGACGAACAGAACAGGCCGGGATCTTGTAAACCCATGGGTATGGCGCAGCGCACCACAAAACCACAGCTGAAGATCGCCTTCGTGCTGTCGCGCGCCTTCACGTTGTCGGCATTCGCCCTGTTCATCGACACCATCCGGCTCGCCAGCGACGAGTTCGATCGCTCCGGCCGGGTCAATGCCGATTGGCAGGTGCTGGGCAGCACACGTCATCTGATCACCTCCAGCTGCGGCGTTCAGGTTGCTCCCACCAGTGATTTCGTCGATCCGGGCCGTTTCGACTATATCGTCGTGGTCGGCGGCCTGCTTGGTCAGCAGGCGGCGGTCGATGCGGACACGGTGCAGTTCCTCAAGCGCGCCGACGCCCAGAAAGTACCGCTGATCGGGCTGTGTACCGGCACCTTCATCCTGGCGGAAGCCGGCCTGATGAAGGGCCATCAGAGCTGCGTCAGCTGGCTGCACTATCAGGCCTTCCGCGAACGTTTCCCGGATCTCGATGTTCGCTCGGACCGGCTTTTCAACCTCGACCGGCGACGCGGTTCCTGTGCCGGTGGCAGCAGCTCGGCCGATCTCGCGGCCTTTATCGTCCGCCAATATCTCGGCCACGACGCGGAGCGAAATGCATTGGAGGTTTTGCAGATCGAACGCGCGCGGTCCAACCGGGATATCCAGGTGCGCCGGCCTTTGACCATCGAATGCGAGGATCCGCGCATCAAGGCCGTGCTGATCCTGATGGAGCAAACGCTTGAAAGCGAACTCAGCATCGATCAGCTCGCCCGCTCGGTTGGCCTGTCGCGGCGTCAGCTCGAACGGCTGTTTGCCCAGGAACTGAAGGCATCCCCCGCCAAGGTCTATATGCGGCTGCGTATGGAGCGTGCGAAGATGCTGGTTGCCCAGACGGATGCCTCGCTGATCGACATCGCCCTGCAGGTCGGCTTCGAGAATACCTCCCATTTCAACCGGGTCTTCAAGAGCATTCATGGCAAGACACCCGGACAGATGCGCAACCCTGTTCCGGCTTGATCGGCAAACTCCTTGCGGTCAATCGCCGGCGTATTGGGCGAGGTGATGCTGCGGGAACCCGCCCAGATGGCCACAGGTTTGGGCGGCGAGCCTGCGACCGCTTTCCAGGCATGTGTCCCAGTCGGAGCCTGCGATGCGGGCCGAAAGAAACCCGGCGATGAAACTGTCGCCGGCACCCGTGGTGTCGACGACATCCACGGGCTCGGTGCCTGCCGTCGCAGTGTGGACGCCATCACTGACGGAGGCGCCTTTCGCGCCGCGCGTGACGACCGCCAGACCGGCGCCTTCCAGGATCAACCGTCGCAACATGGCGTAAGCCACGGACGCGTCTTCGCCGGCCGAGCCGAAGGCGACGGAGACGCCTGAAACGGCAAGATTTCGCGCGTCCGCATTGACAGAGATATCCTGCGACACGCTCACGCCTGCATCGCAAAGTGTTTCGCGCAGCGCCCCTTGATCGTCCATCCACCCGATATGCACGTGGTCCATGGACTTCAGCGTTTCGATTTGTGCCGCGGTTGGCCGGTAACCGGCGCAAACGCCGAAATCCTCGTGCACAAAAATGCGTTCGCCGGAGGGGAGGATGTCGATTTCGGTGAAGGCCGTTTGCCCGGGCTTGCGCTGGACGTTGTCGATGTTCACGCCGTGAGAGGCCAGTTCGTCGAGTGTGCGGCGACCGTCCGCGTCGTCGCCGACGGCACCGAAATAGTGGGCTTCATGACCCAGGCGTGCCAGTTGCACGGCCACGTTGACTGCATTGCCGCCGATCAGCGACAGGCCTGAGGGGTGGAAGCGGTCGATGCAATTGTCGCCGACAGCGGCAAATCTGAGCATGGTCATTCCCCCTTCTTGCCGTGCACAAGGGGATCGCGCAAGACAAGCCGCGCGATCCTTCATGCCTCGTCAGCCTCAATAGGCAACGCGTTTGTAGTAACGACGCGTGGTAAGCGGATGATTGCGCATCACCTCCAGATGTGCGCTGATCCGCTCGAGCACGGTGGCCAGCAGAACCGGCGAAATCAACGCGCGGACGCCGGGCGAGATGCCGGGCAGGTCGAAGTCCGCAGTATCGAGCACCGTCATCGCCTCGGTGTAAGCCGGAGCGAAGTTTTCCACCCGTTCTGCCAAAGGCCGCAGCTCGTCTTCACCCTTGAACAGGATGAGGCTCACGCCCTTGTCGATCAGTTCGAGCGTGCCGTGAAAGAAATCGGAGGCGTGCACAGGACGGGTGCGGATCCACTGCATCTCTTCCAGGATGCACATCCCGTAATAGAAGGCTTCCGGCCAGACGTTTCCAGCGCCGGTGATGATATGATAGTCGGCCGCCGCAAGCTTCCGGGCAAATGCTTCCGCTTTCGGTTCAAAGGCGCGTTTCACCTCAAGCAGCAGGGACGGAAGCCGCTCCAGTTCGCCCGCGATCTCCCCGTAGTTGGAGATCTCGCCCCGGTGGCGCATGACCGAAAGGGCAATGAACAGGGATTGCAGATAGAAGGATTCGCAGGACGTATCGTCTTCTGCGAAATTGACGAAGACATGGTCGCCACCTTGACCGAGCGGCGTATCCGCGTGGCCGACCAGCGTGATCACGGTCGCGCCGATCTCCTTCAGACGCGTAAGCAAGGCGACACTCTCCTTGGTCGTGCCGGAAAGCGACGGCATGACGACGATGGACTTCGGCGTCAGGTTCGCCGAGCCTGCAAGGATCAGCTCTGCCGGCATGTCGATGAAGGCAGGGAAGCGGGAGCGGCGTTGCAGCAACTGGGCCGCCGGCTGCATCAGGATCGCCGCACCGCCGGTTCCGAGGAAGTAGATGTTCTCGGCGCCCGCTGAAAGGCATTCCGATATGACGTCGTCGAGACGCTGGCGCAAGGCGACTGCGCCACCCTGGATCTTGAGGAAGCGTTCTTCGTCGAAATTCAGCATTCGGTTCTCCAATCCGTCGCGGTGCGGCACAGGTCAAACAAGGCAATGTTGTAAGACAACTGACATCATTGCCAGGCGTCGTCAAGAGAAGGAAGCATGCCTATGCCCGGCATTTTTGCGCGGGATCGTCGCAGAGGCAACGGTCTCGCCCCGTGCTTGACCTTCCGACCTTTGTCAGACAAGAACGGGTGGAGACAAACTGCGAGGTAACCGTGGAAGATCCCATCCGTGATTCCAGAACCCTGGCGATCCAGCTTCGGGACCGGATAGCAGAGCTCATTCGCGCGGAGGGGCTCAAGCCCGGTGACAAGCTGCCGACCGAGGCGCAATTGACGCAGCGGTTCCGCATTTCCCGTCCGGCTCTTCGCGAGGCTCTGAAGCTCCTTGAGCAGGATGACATCATTTACGTGGAGCATGGGCGCGGCCGCTTCATCTCGGCCATGTCGGCCGTCCAGGTCGACAGACCGATCACCGTCTTCGAGAGCGTCACCGACATGGCGCGGCACTATGGCTACAAGCCGGTGAACAAGGTTCTCTCGATCAGCGAGGAAGACGCACCCGCGACGGTGGCGGAAAAACTCGCGCTCGAAGACAAGGCACGCGTCATCCGGATCGAACGACTGCGCCTGCATGACGAAGAGCCGATCCTCTACTGTATCGACTACATCCCGCGCGCGATCATTCCGGCCAAGGTTTATGATATCGACTGGAGCGGGTCATTGCTCAACCTGCTGGAGCAATACCGTCATCGACCCCGCATGTCCGCGGCGACCGTCTCCTCCGTCCTGTTGCCCTCAGATGTCGTGGAACGACATGATCTCCGCGATTTCGGGCCGGCGCTGCTGATTGCCGAGACCTGTTTCGATGTCGCGGGCAAACCGGTCAACTATGCGCTCGACTATCATCGCGGCAGCCATTTCACCTTCAGTCTGGTCAGGAAGTGAGAGCTGGGGAAAGCGCCATTGTTGGCGCTTTATTTGAGCACCAGCCAGCCGGAGACGATGATGATGGCCGCGCCCGCCAGGGTGTGGAACTCGATCGGCGCTGAGAACAGAAGCGCTCCATAAAGGCAGCCCCAGATGATTTGACTGTATTGGAACGGGGCGATCAACGAGGCTTCCGCGATCCGGAATGCGCGGATCAGCAGCCCATGGCCGGCAAGAAGCAGGATGCCGCCCGCCACCACCAGCACGGCTTCGAACGGCCGCAAGGGCAAAAGGCCATCATGCGCCAGGGCGACGCCGAGTGCGAGAGGGATCAGCACCACGAACAAGGTCGACAGCAGGGCCTCGTCATTTTCCTCGACCTTTGTCCGGCGCAACAGGATGAGCGAGAGCGCAAAGAGTACGGCCGAACCGAGCGCGGCGAGATGGCCAAGGTTGAGGCCCGCGGTTCCGGGTTTCAGAGCCACCGCCACGCCAACAAAGCCGAGGAGCACACCCGCCCAGCCGGTGAGCGACAGCCTCTCCCCCAGCAGTGGCCATGACATCACAGCCACCAGGATGGGCGTGAGAAACGCCAGAAGATAGGCTTCCGAGAGGGGCAGCAGCGCGAAGGCGTAGTGGATCAACAGCGTGTCGCCGGCAAGCAGCAGGGCCCGCAGAAATGCGACCGCCGGCTGGCGGGGAATGAGCCGTCGCATATGGCCTGTTACCGCCGCATAGCCGCACAGGACGACGAAGGCGGCCAGGGTGACGAGAAGCGTTATCTGCGGTGCCGGCAAGCGCACCGCAGTCAGTTTCACGATCGCATCGGTTCCTGAAAAGACGGCGAAGGCCAAAAGTGTCAGCACTACGCCGCGCCGGTTGTCCAGGGGCCGTGACGCACCGGCGTCCAATCTGACGTCAGCGGACATTGAACCGCCCGAAGCGTTCCTCGATGCGCGACTGCATGAATTCGAGCCCGATCGACAGAAGCCAGTAGATCATCGACGCGGTGATCAGCATCTCGATGTGGCGGAACTCGGTCTGTCCCTGCGTGCGGGCGAGATACATGATTTCCCAGACGCCGACGACCGACACGAGGGACGAGTCCTTCAGCATGGCAATGAACTGGTTGCCCGTGGGCGGAATGATCACCCGCATTGCCTGCGGCAGGATCACGAGGCCCATGGTCTGGCTCGGCGAAAGGCCGAGTGCCGTGGCGCCTTCCGTCTGTCCCCGCGAGATGCTCTCGATGCCTGCCCGGAAGATCTCCGTCATGTAGGCACCGTAACACAGCGACAGGGCAAGGATGCCGGCGGGGATGGCCCCGATGACATAACCCACCTGGGGCAGGCCGAGATAGATGATGTAGATCTGCATCAGCAGGGGAAGCCCGCGGAAGAGCGAGGTGTAGAAGGTCGCAAGCCCGTAGATCACCCCATTGCGCGAGAGTTTGGCGATGGCGCCGGCAAGCGCAATCGCGGTGGCGATCACGATCGAGATCGCCGAGATGAACAGCGTGGTGGTCACGCCCTGGGTGATCAGAAAGCCGATCTTCTTGGCGATGAAGGCGAAGGAGAGATCGAAGGAATAGAAGAAGACCATCAGCAGCCCGAAGAGCTCGAGCCAGACCGCAATGATCTGATATCGCCTGTTGAACAGGTGCAGAAGCTTCCAGTTGATGGCCATGATGATGGCGATCAACGCCGCAGATATCGCCCGACCTGCGGACGGGTAGTCGACGAGATAGGTCTCTGCCGGGGGGACGAGCCTGCCAATCCAGGCACCACTGATCCCGAGGCTGTAGAGCGCCACAGCAATCACGAGCAGGATCAGCAACCCGCCGATCCGGCGCGAGGCCTCGGGGTAGCTTAAAATCAGACGACCGATCATTCTCTATTCCTTTCAGGCCGCCCGCTCGCGCCACCAGTCCTGTGCCTGCAGCTTCCAATAGGTCAGTTGTGCGACAGTGAGCCCGGCGATCCCGCCTGCCCAGGCCAATCCGAATGGGGCAAAGAGCGTGTGGCGGTCGCTCTGCTTGAGGATCGCCTCCGCCACCACCTTGCCGCCGATTGCCGTGGTATTCAGGCCGTGGCCACCGAAAGCCGTGCAATGCCAGACGCCGGGCTGCATCTCGCCGATCTGGGGCATGAGATGGCGGGCATAGGCCATGAGCCCGGACCAGGCGAGCTCCGTCTTCAGGTCCCGCAGTTGCGGATAGGTGCCGGTCATCTCGCGCCGCAGTTCCTGGACGAGACCGGCGGTAGAAGCCGCCCGCGTGGTGATCCGGCCGCCCCAGAGAAGCCGCCTGCCATCGTCGACCAGGCGATAGTAGTCGCCGGCCCGGCGGTTGTCGCCAATGCCGTCACGGGTGGTGATCGCGGAGGCGATCAGGTCCGGCGCCTCTTCGCTGACCATGACATAGGTCGCGATCGGCAGCATGGCCCGTCTTAGCTGCGGGTTCAGGTGATCCGTATATCCGCCGGTCGAGAAGACCACGCTTCGCGCAGTGACCGCTCCGTTTTCTGTGCGCACCTGCTTTTTGGCGCCAGCAAGATCTGTGGACAGGGCTCGAGAATTCTCGCAGATCACGCCGCCCAGCCGTTCAATCTCGGCTGCGATGCCGCGTAGGTAGTTGAGCGGGTGGATGTGAAACGCCTTGCCATCGCGAACGCCATGGAAGTAGCGCGTCGATCTCAGCGACTGCCTGACGCTGGCCGTATCGAGATAGGTGAGTTCCTGGCCGTATTTCTTGCGAGCCTCGGCCGCATAGGCCTTGAGGCCGGCCCCATCGTCGTAGCGCATGACGCTCGTGACGCCGTCGATCGGGTCCGCACCCGCGATGCCGAGGGCCGCAATGGTCTCCCGGACGAACTCTACGCCTTCGATCGACATCAGGTAGAGTTGATGCGCGCGCTCGGCGCCACCGATCCGCGCGATGTGCTCCACGTCGGTCGCAAAGCCAGCGCTGACGAAGCCGCCATTGCGGCCGGATGCGCCGAAGCCGATCGACTGCGCTTCGAGGACGACGACCTTCTGCCCGCCACGGGCCAGTTGCAGAGCTGTCGTGAGGCCGGCGAGACCACCGCCGATCACGACCGTGTCGCACTCGGCAGGGCCTGAAAGTGCTGGCCGCTCTGTTCGATCGACGATCGTGCGGGAATAATAGGTATCGGGATAATTCATGAGGCACCGGGTGGTTGGGGCGCGGAGACCGGGTCTCCACGCCCTTCGGATCAGTTGGCGCTATAATCCTTGCCGTACCACTTCGTGGTCAGGGCAGACAAAGTGCCGTCTTTCTTCATGTCTTCGATGATCCCGCCCACCTTGGCGGTCCATTCCGGATCGACCTTCTCGGCGATCACCACGAGCGGTTCGCGGAAGGCATATTCACCTTCCAGGATGCGCAACGGGTAGCCGTTCTTGATTGCGTTGAGCGCGGTCTGCTCCGGCGCGATCACCGCATCGAGGCGAACGCCGTCACCGAGGCGGAGATCGTCGAAGGGCAGCATGGAATCGGCGAAGGTGCGCACTTCGCCGGGCTCGAGCTTGTATTCGATTGGTGGCAGGCCGGGGGCGTCGATCTCAAGCTTGCGATTGATGAAGTCTTCCGATGTCGTCGCGGTCTCCACGCCGATCACCTTGCCGTTCAGGTCCTCGACCGTTTTGGCCGTGCTGTCCTTGTGCAGGACGTAGACGTAAGGGCTGAAGTAGTAGATGCCGACGAAATCGATGACCTGCGCGCGGGCCTTGGTGGGGGTGACCGAACCGACGCCGAGATCGTAGCGGCCCTGCCAGCGGCCGCCTGTCAGCGTCGCCCATTCCGGCGTTTCGAAGCTCACCTCGACGCCAAGCCGTTTGGCGATCTCTTTCGACACGTCGATGTCGAAGCCGACCATCTCGTTGTTGTCATCGAGATAGCTCTGCGGCGGCCAGCCGCTGTTGGTGGCGACGACCATGGCCTTCTTTTGCATGACGCGGTCGAGCGTGGTGCCTGCATGTGCTGCGGTCGTCATCGCAAGAACGGCGGCCCCGAGGGCGAGGCCGGTGATGAATTTCTTCATGGCATTCCTCCTGTGAAGCGAACAGACGGTGTTCCCCATATATGTAAGATGTCTGACAATTGCAGTTGAAGCCATGAATCCGAAACTGTCAATCTTTAAGGCCGTTACGCCTGTATGAAAAAAGCTGATCCAGTCATCGCCTTTCGTGATGGCGGGCCGGGGCACTCTTGGTCAGACAACCCGCGGGATTTCACCGAGCGTTTCGCCGGGGCCGAGGCCTTGATCGGCTGACAGGGGCTTCTAGGTAGAGTGGCGGGATCGATTGCCATCCGTGCATCGACCGGGCCGAAAGGACTTGCCTTTGTTCACCGGAAAACAGATTGCAGCCGCCCGCGCGCTTCTGGGGATGGGGCAGGGCGAACTGGCCGCGCAGGCAGGGGTGCCCGTTTCGACGGTCGAGACGCTCGAATCCGTCTCTGGCGAACTCGAGGACGGTCGAAGCGAGGTCGACGCTCTCCGGGCCGTGCTCGAAGAGCGCGGAATAACCTTCATCGATGAGCGGGTGACGAGCGCCGCGGGCGGTGTGGGCGTCCGCCTCTCCGCTGCCGCATCCACCTCTCCCGACACCGATGCACGCGAAACCATCCAGTATCCGGAAATGGCCAAGGACGGGCCCTTCGGGGCGGGCGGCTGACGGTGGTCGCCCCGCGCGCCTCGGTGACGTCTGCGGTCCGGCATCGCTAGCCCCATCCTTCCCCTTGCGTGAAAGAACCTCACTGCGTTCATCCATTCTCCAAAAAATCTGTTGACTCCGAATTTGGATCGTTCCATATAAATTGGAACGATCCAATTTTAGAAATGTCTGGAGGAGGCACGGATGCGTTGGGCCCTGATCGGAGCCAGTACGATTGCTCGTCAGTACATGATCGGTGCGATCCGCGCGGAGCGGGGCAACATCGTTCGCGTCCTGAGTTCATCGGCTGAGCGCGCCCGCGACTTCGCGGCTGAACACAAGATCCCGAAATCCGGCGCCGACCTGCAGGAGCTTCTGGCGGACAGCGACGTCGATGCCGTCTACATTTCGACCACCAATGAAAAGCATCTGCCTCAAGCGCTCGCCGCCGTGAAGGCCGGAAAGCATGTACTGTGCGAAAAGCCGCTGGCGCTGACGCTGGATGATGCGACCGCCATGGTGCGCGCCGCGAAAGAGGCGGGGCTCGTCTTCGCCACCAATCACCATTTGCGTTGCTCTGGAAGCCATCGCGCTGTTCGCGCGCTGATCACCTCCGGCCGGATCGGCCGCGTGCTGTCGCTGCGCCTGCACCATGCCGTCTTCCTGCCGCCGCATCTGCAGGGTTGGCGGATCAATTCGCCCGATGCCGGCGGTGGCGTCATTCCCGATATCACCGTTCACGATGCCGATGTCGCCCGCTTCCTGCTCGGCGAAGACCCGGTCTCCGTTGTCGCGCAGATGGCAAGTTCGGGCCTCGGCGATGGTGTCGAGGATTCGGCCATGTCCGTCTGGACGATGCCATCGGGTGCGATGGTGATGAGCCACGAGAGTTTTACCCATCCCTTTGCCGGTTCGGGGCTTGAGGCGCATGGCACCGAAGGATCGATTTTTGCGAAGGACGTCATGACGCAGAACCCCATCGGCTCCATTGAGCTGGTGACGGCAGCGGGACGCGAGGCAATCGGTTTCGACAATCATGACCTCTATCGGGAGAGCGTGCTCCGTTTCCATGCGGCAGTTGCCGGCGATGGGGAACCGGCTGCAACCGGTGTCGATGGGGTGAAGTCGCTGGCCGTCGCGCTGGCCGTTCGAGATGCCGCAAGGAAAGGCGTTCGGGTCGACGTCAATTATGGAGATCTCCATTGAGCAAGCTCGTCACCCCCGCCGAGGCCGTCTCGCGTATTCCGGATGGCGCCGTCGTGACCGTGTCGTCGTCCTCGGCGCTCGGCTGCCCGGATTTCGTCCTGGCCGCACTCGGCAAGCGCTTCGACGCCGAGGGGCATCCGCGCAATCTTACCATGCTGCATCCGATCGCTGCCGGTGACATGTATGGCGTCAAGGGCATCGACCATATCGCCAAAGACGGATTGATCCGCCGCGTGCTCGCCGGCTCCTATCCGTCCGGCCCGTCCAGCCTGCCGATGCCCGAGATCTGGAAAATGGTCGTCGAGGACAGGGTCGAGGCCTACAATGTGCCCTCTGGCATCATGTTCGACATGCACCGCGAAGCGGCTGCCCGACGTCCCGGCGTGCTGACGCGCATCGGTCTCGACACCTTCGTCGATCCGCTTCGCGAGGGCTGTGCGATGAACGAAAGCGCGTCCGCGCATCCGATCGTCAGCCGCGTCGAATTTGCGGGCGAAACTTGGCTGCACTTTCCCAACATCTATCCGGATGTCTGCATTCTCAGGGCCACGACAGCCGATGAGCGCGGCAACCTCACCTATGAACATGAGGGCGCCTATCTCGGCGGGCTCGAACAGGCGATTGCGGCGCGCAACAATGGCGGCCTCGTCATCGCCCAGGTCAGCCGCATGACGGCATCAGGCAGCCTTCGTCCGCATGATGTGCGCGTTCCCGGCCATCTCGTCGACCTCGTCGTCCTTGATCCCGAGCAGAAGCAGACCTGCGAGACGCCTTATGATCCGGCGATCTCCGGCCAGATCATGCGGCCCTGGTCGAGCTTCAAGCTCGCCGAGCATGGGGTCGAAAAGGTCATCGCCCGTCGCGCCGCCCTTGAGCTGGAGGCCGGCATGACCGCCAATCTCGGCTTCGGCATCAGCGCGCAGGTGCCACGGATTTTGCTCGAAGAAGGGCACCCCGAGGCGGTCACCTGGGCGATTGAGCAGGGCGCCGTTGGTGGCATGCCGCTTACCGATTTCGCCTTCGGCTGTGCCTCGAATGCGGACGCTTTCGTGCCGTCGCCGCAGCAGTTCATCTATTTCCAGGGCGGCGGCTTCGACGTCTCCTTCCTGTCCTTCCTCGAGGTGGACGTCGAGGGCAATGTCAACGTGTCGAAGCTCGGCAAGAAGCCCTATCTGACCGCTGGCTGCGGCGGCTTCGTCGATATCACGGCGCACGCGAGGAAGATCGTCTTCTCTGGCTGGTTCGAGGCGGGCGCCGCCGTAGACTTGACGGAGGACGGCATCCACGTCCGCAGCCCCGGCAAGTTTACGAAGATGGTGGACAAGGTTGAGCACGTCACCTTCTCCGGCAGAAGAGCCCGCGAACAGGGGCAGGACGTGCTCTACATCACCGAACGCTGCGTGATGCGGCTGACGGAGAGCGGTCTCGTCGCGACCGAGATCATGCCGGGCATAGAGCCAGAACGGGATATCGTTGCGGCATCGCAGGGTCGGGTGAGGGTGGCGGAGAATGCGCGGGTCATTTCGACCTCGCTTCTGTCGAAGGATCCGATGGGGTGGGCGCCATGAGAACTGTCCATCTTGAGATTATAGAAGGCATCGCCGAGATCCATTTGGACAATCCAGCGAAGCTCAACGCCTTCACGGTTGAAATGCTGGGACAGTTGTCCGGCCATCTCGACCGGTTGGAGCGCCTGGCGGACGTTCGCTGCGTCATCGTCACGGCAGAGGGCGAACGCGCTTTCTGCGCCGGTGCCGACATCAACGCTTGGGGCGATCTGACGCCTGCAGAATTCGCCCGCCACTGGGTGCGCGATGGCCACCGCATCTTCGATCGCCTGGCGCGACTGTCGAAGCCAGTGATCGCCGCCATGGCAGGCCATGCCTTCGGCGGCGGCCTGGAACTCGCTGCCGCCTGCGATATCCGGGTCATGGCACCGTCAGCCACGATCGCCCTTCCGGAAGCCCATGTCGGCATTGTGCCGGGATGGTCGGGCACGCAACGTCTGGCGCGGCTGCTGCCGGAGCCGATCGTGAAAGAGATGGCGCTGTTCGGGCGCCGGATTTCCGCCGAGCGCGCCCATGCTTTCGGCTTCGTGGCCGAGGTTTCGGCAACACCGGAGGAGACTGCCCGGAGCATCGCCCAGGCCGTTCTCGGCCTGTCTCCGCGTGCCGTCGAAGTTTCCAAATTCATGATCCATGCGGGTCGAGGCGAGGATCGCGATGCGATGATCGAGGCGCTTGGAAGCTCTGCAATTGCTGCCAGCGCCGATCGCGACGAAGGTGTCGCCGCCTTCAGGGCGAAACGCAAACCCGCATTTTCGGGAGAATGACATGAACGACATGACCATGACCGCTGCCATCGCCCATCCGCTGCCAAAGGCCCCCTTCGAAGGCCGCCACCTGATCGATGGGACGTGGCAGGGCAGTGCCGATGGTGCGACCTTCGACCGGATATCCCCTTCGCACGGCATCGTCGTCAGCCGCTCCGCACGCGGTGGCGTGGCGGAGACGGAAGCTGCGATTACCGCCGCCCGGCGGGCCTTCGACCTGGGCACATGGAGCCGTGCGACCGGCAAGGAGCGCTCCACGCTGCTTCTGAAGGTCGCCGATCTGATCGAGGCCAATGTCGAGCGCATGGCGCTGCTCGAAACGCTCGAAAGCGGCAAGCCGATTTCCCAGGCGCGCGGCGAAGTCGCCGGCGCCGCCGATCTCTGGCGTTATGCGGCAGCCCTTGCCCGCACGCTGCATGGCGACAGTCACAATTCGCTGGGCGAAGACATGCTCGCCGTCGTGCTGAAGGAGCCGATCGGTGTCGTCTCGGTCATCACGCCCTGGAACTTCCCTTTCTGGATCCTCAGCCAGAAGCTGCCCTTTGCGCTCGCAGCCGGCTGCACCTGCGTCATAAAGCCCTCGGAAATGACGCCGTCCACGACTGTCATGCTGGGTGAACTGCTAATCGAGGCGGGGTTGCCATCAGGTGTGGTCAATATCGTGCTCGGTTTCGGACAGCCGGTCGGCGCGCTGATGGCGGAGCATCCGCATGTCGACATGGTGAGCTTCACCGGCTCCACTGCCGTCGGCAAGGCGATCAGCGCGGCAGCGTCCAAGACGCTGAAGAAGGTCGCGCTCGAACTGGGCGGCAAGAACCCGCAGGTCGTCTTCCCGGATGCAGACCTCGATGCGGCGGCCGACGCCATCACCTTCGGCGTCTATTTCAACGCGGGCGAATGCTGCAATTCCGGCAGCCGCATCATCGTGCATGAAGACATCGCGGAAGCCCTGGTCGAAAAGGTCGTGGCGCTCTCCCGCAAGGTCGCCTTCGGCGATCCGCTCAATCCCGAGACCCAGGTCGGTGCGATCATCTCTGAGGCGCATCAGCAGAAGATCGCGGCCTATGTGCGCGATGCGATGGCGTCAGGCGCAAAGCTCGCCCTCGGCGGTGAAGCCGTGCGCCACCCTGGACTGCCTGGCGAGTTCTTTGGACCGACAGTGGTCACCCATGTCACCGCCGACATGCCGATTGCCCGCGAAGAGGTCTTTGGCCCGGTGCTCTCGGTCCTGACCTTCAGGACGCTCGAAGAGGCGATCTCGCTCGTCAATGACGCGTCCTATGGCTTGTCCGCCGGCGTCTGGAGCGAAAACATGCACACCTGCCTGGCCTTCGCGCGCCGCGCGGAAGCTGGCACCGTCTGGACCAACACCTGGATGGATGGCTTCCCCGAAGTCGCCTTTGGCGGCTTCAAGCAGAGCGGCCAGGGCCGCGAGAATGGCCGCTATGGCCTCGATGAATTCCTGGAGATCAAATCCGTCGTGATGCGCATCGGCAAGACCAGGCCGAACTGGGTACGCGACTGACTTCCGGAACGAATGAAAGCAACGCATTAAACAGGAGGAATAACATGCGTAGCCTTTTCAAGACCATGCTGATCACAGGTACCATGCTGGCGGGCACCGCCGGCATCTCGCATGCCACCGACGTCGAGGTGCTCCACTGGTGGACCTCGGGCGGTGAAGCGGCTGCCCTCAACGTTCTGAAGGAGGATCTGAGCACCAAGGGCATCGGCTGGGTCGACATGCCGGTTGCCGGTGGCGGCGGTGAAGCGGCGATGACCGCGCTGCGTGCCCGCGTCACCGCAGGCGACCCGCCGACCGCCGTTCAGATGCTCGGCTTCGACATTCTCGACTGGGCGGAGCAGGGTGCTCTCGGCAATCTCGACGAAGTCGCAACTGCCGAAGGCTGGGACAAGGTCGTTCCGGAAGCACTGCAGAAATTCTCGAAATATGACGGCCACTGGATCGCGGCACCCGTCAACGTTCACTCGACCAACTGGGTCTGGATCAACAAGGCAGCCCTTGATGCAGCCGGTGGCAAGGCGCCCGAAAGCTGGGACGAACTGGTTGCCGTTCTCGACAAGATGAAGGCCAACGGCATCACGCCGCTCGCCCATGGTGGCCAGCCCTGGCAGGACGCGACCGTCTTCGATGGCGTCGTTCTCTCCAAGGGCAACGACTTCTACAAGAAGGCCTTCATCGACCTCGACGAGGCGACGCTCACCGGTCCCGACATGGCGGACGCTTTCGACCGTCTGATCAAGCTGCGCAGCTATGCCGACGACAATTTCTCCGGTCGCGACTGGAACCTGGCCTCGGCCATGGTCATCGAGGGCAAGGCCGGGATGCAGATGATGGGCGACTGGGCCAAGGGCGAATTCCTCAAGGCCGGCAAGAAGCCGGGCGAAGATTTCGTCTGCATCCGCTTCCCCGGAACGCAGGGCTCGGTGACGTTCAACTCCGACCAGTTCGCCATGTTCAACGTTTCGGGCGACGACAAGATCAAGGCGCAGATGGCCATGGCCTCGTCGATCGAAAGCCCGAAGTTCCAGTCGGCCTTCAACGTCGTAAAGGGATCGGTCCCGGCCCGCACCGACGTGCCGAACACCGATTTTGATGATTGCGGCAAGAAGGGCATGCAGGACCTGGCCGAGGCGAGCTCTGCAGGTTCCCTCTTCGGCTCCATGGCCCATGGCCATGCAGCACCGGCTGCCGTCAAGAACGCTGTCTATGACGTCGTGACCAAGGCCTTCAATGGTGGCTTCAAGGATGGTGCAGAGGCCGCCAAGGCGCTCGGCGAAGCCGTCGCTGCAGCCAAGTAACCTCCCCCACCGCAGGCGACGCTCCTCGTCGTCTACGGTTTCCGGCGCCATCTGCATCAAGGAAGATGGCGCCGGTCTTTCCATTCCGTAAAGGAGAACCCTCATGACAAGCTCGACCGGGGCTGACTTGCGCACGCGCATTCAGGATTGGCTGCCGAAGGTGGTGCTGGCACCGTCTTTCGCCGTCATTCTGCTGTTCGTTTACGGGTTCATCCTGTTCACCATCTTCCTGTCCTTTACCGGTTCGAAGATGCTGCCGCTCTACACCTTTGTCGGCTTCACCAATTACAGCCGACTCTGGGCCCAGGAGAACTGGCACATCGCGATCAGCAACATCGCGATCTTTGCAAGCCTCTACATCGTCATCTGCACGGCACTCGGGCTGATGCTGGCGATCTTCCTCGACCAAAAGATAAGGGGCGAGGGGCTGCTGCGCCCGATCTATCTCTATCCGATGGCTCTGTCCTTCATCGTCACGGGCACAGCTTGGAAGTGGTTCCTCGATCCGGGCATCGGTCTGGAGCGCATCATGCGCCTCTGGGGCTGGGAGAGTTTCTCCTTCACCTGGATCAAGGACAATGACATGGCGGTCTACACCATCGTCATCGCGGCGGTCTGGCAGACCAGTGGCTTTGTCATGGCCATGTTCCTTGCCGGCCTTCGGGGCATCGACAACGAAATCCTGAAGGCCGCCCAGATCGACGGCGCCTCGAGCTTCCAGCTCTACCGCCGGATCGTCATCCCCATGCTGCGCCCGGCCTTCCTTTCCGCTTTCGTCATCCTCAGCCACCTCGCGATCAAGTCCTATGACCTTGTCATCGCGCTCACCGGCGGTGGCCCGGGCCGCGCCACCGAAATGCCGGCGACCTTCATGTATTCCTACACCTTTACCCGCAACCAGATGGGCGTCGGCTCCGCCTCCGCTGTGATCATGCTGATGACCATCGCGGCCATCATGGTTCCCTATCTCTATGCCGAACTGAAGGAGAAGAACTGATGTCCGCCGTCAGCCAGGACACCGCCGTCAGCACCGGTCGCGTCACCCGCGCCTTCATCTATCTGGTGCTTCTCCTTTTCGCGCTCTTCTATCTGCTGCCGCTCTATGTGATGGGCATCAATTCCCTGAAGCCGCTCGCCGAAATTACCGGCGGCAACATGATGGCGTTGCCGCAAACCTGGACCCTGGACGCCTGGCGCTCCGCCTGGTCGACCGCCCAGATCGGCGTGTCGCCGACAGGTCTCAAGCCCTACTTCCTCAACTCGATCCTGATGGTTGTGCCGGCCGTCGCCATCTCGACCATTGTCGGCGCGCTCAACGGCTATGTGCTCACCAAATGGCGTTTCCGCGGCGACACCATCGTCTTCGGTCTGATGCTGTTTTCCTGCTTCATCCCGTTCCAGATCGTGCTCATCCCGATGGCGCTGGTGCTCGGCAAGCTCGGGCTTGCTGGCACGGTTCCCGGACTGGTCCTGGTGCATGTGGTCTACGGCATCGGCTTCACCACGCTCTATTATCGCAACTACTATGCGACCTTCCCGACAGAACTGGTCAAGGCGGCCCAGATCGACGGCGCCGGCTTCTTCCGCATCTTCTGGCGCATCCTGCTGCCGGTCTCCGGCCCGATCACCGTCGTCTCCGTCATCTGGCAGTTCACCAATATCTGGAACGACTTCCTGTTCGGCGTCTCCTTCGGCGGCACGAGCCAGCCGATGACGGCGGCCCTCAACAACCTCGTTCAGTCCTCCACGGGCGTGAAGGAATACAACGTCCACTTCGCGGGCGCGATCATCGCCGCCCTTCCCACCCTTCTCGTTTACGTCGTCGCCGGGCGCTATTTCGTGCGCGGACTGATGGCCGGTTCAGTCAAAGGATAAGATCATGGGCTTTCTCGACATCCGGAACGTCACCAAGTCCTACGGACAGCTCGAAGTCCTGCATCGCGTGGACATCTCCGTTGAGGAAGGCGAGTTCCTCGTGCTCGTCGGCCCCTCCGGCTGCGGCAAGTCGACCCTGCTTGGCATGATCGCGGGCCTGGAGGGCATCTCCTCGGGCGAGATCGCGATCAAGGACCGCGTCATCAACGGGGTACATCCCTCGAAGCGCAACATCGCGATGGTCTTCCAGTCCTATGCGCTCTATCCCAATATGACCGTCGGTCAGAACATCACCTTCGGCCTCGAGATGCATGGCATTCCGAAGCCGGAGCGTGACAAGGCATTGCTCGATGTCGCCAAGCTCCTGCAGATCGACCACCTGACCGACCGCAAGCCGGGCCAGCTGTCTGGCGGTCAGCGCCAGCGCGTCGCCATGGGCCGTGCGCTGGTGCGCGATCCCGATGTCTTCCTGTTCGACGAGCCGTTGTCGAACCTCGACGCCAAGCTCCGCGTCGACATGCGCACCGAGATCAAGAAACTGCATGCCAAGCTCAAGCGCACCATCGTCTACGTCACGCACGACCAGATCGAGGCGATGACGCTTTCGACCCGGATCGCCGTCATGAACAAGGGCTACATCCAGCAGCTAGGCACGCCGAAGGAGATCTACGACACCCCGGCCAATGTCTTCGTCGCCACCTTCATGGGCAGCCCGGCGATGAATGTCGTGCCCGCGCGGATCGTCGTTCGCGATGGTACGCCCCATGCCGAAGTCGTCCTGGGCGATGGGTCGAAGAGCCTGCTCGCCTTCAGCCAGCCGAGCCTTGCCGCCTGGGATGGTCGGGACATCCTGCTCGGCATCCGGCCGGAGGCGATTACCGATCCCGAAGGCGCCGACCGCAAGTCGCAGAACATCGTCAGCCTGAAGAACCGGGTCATCGTCACAGAACCCGCAGGCTCCGACACCTTCGTCACCATGGGCCTCGGGAATAAGGACGTGATCGCGCGCATGCGCGCCGATGTCGATATCACAGGCGGTGATGACTTTGAATTCGCGGTCAACATGGAAAAGGCCGTGGCCTTCGACCCCAAGACGGAAGAGCGCATTCGGCCATGAGCGACGCAGACGTCATCATCATCGGTTCGGGCATGGGCGGCGCGACGCTTGCGGCCCAGCTTGCGCCGACCGGCCGACGCATCCTGATCGTCGAGAAGGGCGAAAGGCTCAAGCCTTCCTCTGCCGATCGGGACGCGGATGCCATTTTCGGCAAGGCGCATTTCAGGCCGAAGGAAGAATGGCTGGACGGCGACGGCCGGCCATTCAACCCCGGCAACTACTACAATGTCGGCGGCAATTCGAAATTCTACGGCGCTGTGCTGCTGCGCTATCGCCGCGAGGACTTTTCGCCCCTGCGCCACATGGGCGGAACGACGCCCGGCTGGCCGATCGCTTACGACAGCCTGGAACCGTGGTACCAGCAGGCCGAGCGGATGTTCGAGGTCCGGGGAATACTCGGCGAAGACCCGACCGAGCCGCCCCATTCCGGAAGTTACGACCACACGCCCGTGCCGGACGAGCCGGTGATATCAGATCTTCGCCGCCGGCTGAAATCTGTCGGGCTGCACCCGGCATCCCTGCCGCTCGGTGTCGACATCGACAAATGGCTCAAGCATGGGCGCACGACCTGGGACGCCTATCCAGACACCTGCGGCGGCAAGAAGGATGCGGAGACCGTGAGCCTCGCCGCAGCGCTTCGCCATCCCAACGTGTCGCTTGTGACGGGGTGTGAGGTGACACGCCTGGTGGCGGGTGAGGGTGGTCAGATCACCGGTGTCGAGGTCTTGGAACGGGGCGAGACAAAGGTGCTGACCGCACCGCTGGTCATTCTCTCGGCCGGCGCCGTCCGAAGCGCTGCCATCCTGCTGTCATCGGCCGACGAACGGCATCCCCAGGGTCTCGCAAATCGCTCCGACCAGGTCGGTCGCAACTTCATGAACCACAATTGCTCTGCGGTTCTCGCCCTCCATCCCTTCCGGCGCAATCTGTCGGTCTACCAGAAGACCCTGCTCGTCAACGACTTCTACCTGACGGGCGGGCCGAATGGCGAACCGCTCGGCAACATCCAGCTGCTCGGCAAGATCACCGGGCCGATTCTGTCAGCAAGCTCGCCGCTGCCGCGACCGCTCGCCCACTGGATCGCGGATCGCTCGATCGATCTCTATGCCATGTCGGAGGATCTGCCCAACCCGGAAAGCCGCGTGACGGTCAGAGACGGCAGGATCGTACTCGACTGGAAGCGGTCGAACTGGGAAGGGCATCTCGCTTTGGTCGACAAGCTCAAGCGCCTTCTGCGCAAGGCCGGTTACCCGGTCGTGCTGTCGCATCCCTTCGACCGCCGCACACCCTCGCATCAATGCGGTACGGCGCGCATGGGGTCCGATCCGACAAAGAGCGTGGTCGACAGCTTCGGCCGCAGCCATGATCATCGCAATCTCTTCATCGTCGACGCGTCGATCCTGCCGACCTCGGCCGCCGTCAATCCGGCACTGACCATCGCAGCACTCGCTCTGCGGTCGGGCCAGCACATCATCGAAACGGAGTTCAAGCCGTGAGCAAGGTCGCACTCATCACCGGAGGCCAGCAGGGCATCGGCCTCGGCATCGCCCGCGAACTCGTAAGCGCCGGCTTCAAGGTTGCCTTGGCGTCGAGGTCGGGCGAAGATGCGCCGCAGGTACAGGCAGCGCTTACTGAACTGGGCGCTGCCGCCATCTATGTTCGCCACGATCTGCAGGACATCGACAACGTCGCGTCGGTTCTGGATACGGTCGAGGCCAGTCTCGGCCCTGTCACAACCTTGGTCTCCAATGCCGGCGTGCCCGCCAAGGTGCGCGGCGACATGCTCGCGCTGACGCCAGACAGCTTCGACTTCGTGCTCGGCGTCAATCTGCGCGGCGCCTTCTTCCTCGCCCAGGAGGTCGCGCGGCGCATGTTGGCAGCCCCGTCAGACACCTATCGCTCGATCGTCTTCGTGACCTCTGTCAGTGCCAGCATGGCGTCGATCGAACGGGCGGAATACTGCATTTCCAAGGCCGGTGCCGGCATGATGGCGGAGCTCTTTGCGCTGCGCCTCGCCCCCCATGGCATCGGCGTTTTCGAGCTCAGACCTGGCATCATCGAGACCGAGATGACGGCGGGTGTGAAGGACAAATACACGGCGCGGATCGAGGGTGGGCTCGTTCCGGCAGAGCGCTGGGGCCAGCCGGCCGATATCGGCAGCGTGGTTGTGCCGCTTGCGGAAGGACGGTTTGCCTTCGCAAATGGGGCCGTCATTCCGGTCGACGGCGGTCTGTCGCTCGCGCGCCTCTAGGAGATTTTCATGCGGCAAGCTTTTGATTTCATCATTGTGGGTGGCGGTTCGGCAGGCTCGGTGCTGGCGGCCCGGCTGTCGGAAAATCCCGATTTTAACGTGCTCCTGCTCGAAGCGGGCGGTCGCGACTGGCATCCCTTCTACCATCTGCCAGCAGGCTTCGCGAAGATGACCAAGGGCATCGGCAGCTGGGGCTGGAATACGGTGCCCCAGCGGCACATGAACAACATGGTGATCCGCTACACCCAGGCGAAGGTCATCGGCGGCGGTTCCAGCATCAACGCGCAGATCTACACGCGCGGCAACGCGCTCGACTATGACGACTGGCGCCAGATGGGCTGTGAAGGCTGGTCCTACGAGGACGTCCTGCCTTATTTCCGCAAGGCGGAGGACAATGACAGCTTCGACAACCGCTATCACGGCAAGGGCGGTCCGCTCGGTGTGAGCAAACCGTCCGCTCCCCTGCCGATCTGCGAGGCCTATTTCAAGGCAGCCGCCGAACTCGGCATTCCCTTCAATGGCGACATGACCGGCGAGACGCAGGATGGCGTCGGATATTACCAACTGACCCAGCGCAATGTCCGCCGCTCCTCCGCGTCGATTGCCTATCTCAATCCCGCGCGCAACCGTCCCAATCTCACCATCCGCACGGATGCACAGGTGCTCAAACTCGTGGTCGAAAACGGGCGCGCCGTCGGCGTCGAGCTTGTCGGCGAAGGCGTGATCAGGGCCGAACGGGAAGTGCTGCTCTCGTCGGGCGCAATTGGCAGTCCGCGTCTTCTGATGCTGTCGGGCATCGGCCCTGCCGACCACCTCGCCTCGGTCGGTCTGCCCGTCGTTTTCGACCAGCCGGGCGTCGGCTCCAATCTGCAGGATCATCTCGATCTCTTCGTCATCGCCGAATGCACCGGACCGCATACCTATGACCGTTATGCCAAGCCGCATCTCTCGGTGCTCGCCGGCCTGCAATACCTGCTGACGAAGAGCGGTCCCGTCGCCTCCAGCCTCTTCGAAACCGGCGGCTTTTGGTACGCCGATCCCGAGGCCCGCTCGCCGGATATCCAGTTCCATCTCGGCCTCGGGTCCGGCATCGAGGCCGGTGTCGCCGCCATGCCGAATGGTGGCGTGACGCTGAATTCCGCCTATCTCCGCCCCCGGTCGCGCGGTACCGTCCGACTCGGCTCGGCCGATCCGCTTGCAGCCCCCTTGATCGATCCCAACTACTGGGAGGATCCCTATGATCGCGAGATGTCGATCCGGGGTTTGAAGATCGCAAGAGACATCATGCGCCAGGATGCGCTGAAGCCTTTTGTTCTGGCCGAGCGTCTTCCTGGCCCGGACGTGCAAAGCGACCAGGACTATTTCGCCTACGCCTGCCGTCACTCGAAGACCGACCACCATCCGGCCGGCACCTGCCGGATGGGGTCAGATCCGTCAGCGGTCGTTGATCCGCGCCTGCGCTTCAACGGCATCGAAGGGCTGCGCGTCATCGACGCCTCGATCATGCCGACGGTCGTTTCGTCCAACACCAACGCACCGACCATCATGATCGCCGAAAAGGCAGCCGACATGGTCAAGGCCGATCACGGAGCAGCGGCATGATCCGTCACATCGTGCTCGTTCGTTTCCAGCCGGCGGTTTCATCCGCTGTCATCGACGACCTCTTCGCCGAGCTGCATCAGATCGAAGGCAAGCTGCCGGGCCTGCTCTCGATCACGTCAGGGCGCAGCGAAAGCCCGGAGCGCATCGAACGCGGCTATCTGCACGGCTTCGTTGCCGATTTCAGCAACTGGGAAGCACTCGAAGCCTATCAGCAGCACCCTGATCACAAACGCTTCGGCGCCCGTCTGGTTGCCCATGCCGAGGGTGGTCTCGACGGCATCCTCGTCTTCGACCTGCCCGCCCAAACTGAGGGATCTCCAACATGATTGCATTACCCACCGCCGATGGCCGCATCGAAGACTACCGCCTCACCGGAACGCCGCTCACACCGCGCGCGCCCACCCGTCCGCTGACCCGCACGGCTTTTGCCGCCGCCCATGTCGTCTCCGACCCGCTCAGCGAACGCAATCCCTGGGACACGCGACCAGCGGTCGACTGGGAGGGCACACTTGCCTTCCGCACCTCGCTCTGGGATCAGGGCCTCGGTCTTGCCGAAGCCATGGACACGGCCCAGCGCGGCATGGGCGTCGACTGGCCGACGGCGCTGGAACTGATCCAGCGCACGATGGTGGCGGCGAAGGCGCATCCGATGAAGCCGCGCGTCGCCTGCGGGGCTGGCACCGACCACGTGGCGCTTGCCGACCTCACGACCGCCGACAAGATCGCCGGTGCCTATCAGACCCAGGCCGAGGCCATCGAGGCGGCTGGCGGACAGCTGATCCTCATGGCCTCGCGTGCCTTCCCCGCCATCGGCGCAGGTCCTGACGTCTATCGTTCCGTCTATCGTCGCCTGATCGATGGCGCCCGCGAACCCGTCATCCTGCATTGGTTGGGCGACATGTTCGATCCGGCGCTGAAGGGCTATTGGGGCAGCGATGATGTCGCTGAAGCCAGCGACTTCGTGCTCGACCTGATCGGCGAGAACCCCGGCAAGGTCGACGGCATCAAGATCTCGCTGCTCGACCAGGCGCATGAAGAGGCGTTTCGCGCCCGCCTGCCGGAGGGTGTTCGTCTCTACACGGGCGACGACTTCAACTATGCCGACCTGATCGCCGGCGATGGCAAGCATTACTCCCATGCACTGCTCGGCATCTTCGCCGCCATCGCGCCGGCTGCTTCGCAGGCGCTGGATGCGCTCGCGGCCGGTGATCTTGAAACCTATCACCGCCTGCTGAAACCGACCGTGCCGCTCAGCCGCGAGATCTTCCGCGCGCCGACGCGTTTCTACAAGGCAGGCATTGCCTTCCTCGCCTGGCTGAATGGTCACCAGCGGCACTTCATCATGCCGGCGGGCTTCCAGTCGAGCCGCGACATCGTCCACTATGCAGAGGTCTTCCGGCTGGCCGACCAGGCAAATCTGCTTGCCGATCCTGAGCTTGCCGTGAGAAGGATGCGGGTCTTGCTGGAATTGCACGGGGTATATTGAGAGGCATGGAGCGTCGGCCGACGATCATCGATGTGGCGCGTGTGGCGGGGATCTCCAAATCCACCGTCAGCCTCGTCCTGCAGAACAGCCCGCTGGTCAAGGATGAGACGCGTCGCCTCGTGCGCGAAGCGATGGACAAGGTCGGTTATGTCTACAACCGCGCCGCCGCCAACCTGCGTTCGTCCAATGTCGGCCTCATCGGCCTCGTGATCAACGACCTGCGCAACCCGTTTTTCACCGAATTTGCGACCTCCCTGCAGATGGCTCTGTCCGCGCGGGGTTATGCCACGGTGGTAGCCAATACCGACGAGGATCCGGCGGTCCAGGCCCAGGTCGTCGGCGCCATGATCGAGCACGGCGTCTCTGCCCTAGTTCTGTCTCCCGCCTATGGCGATGAGGGCGGCACCTTTGACGCCATTGCGCGTGGCGGCATTCCCACCATGCAGGTGCTGCGAAAGGTCGATCCGCGCGTCGAGCAGTTTCCCTTTGCCGCCCCGGACTACCGTCTCGGCAGCCTTCTCGCGGCGCGGCACCTCATGATGTCCAATCCAGCCCGGATCGCTTTCGTCGGCGGACTGGCGGACCGCGCCGTCACGCGTGAGCGCATGGCGGGTTATTTCGAAGCCCTGGCCGAAGTCGGGATGGAGCCGTTCGTTCTCTCCGGCCGGGCGAGCCGCGCCTTCGGCCGCGAGGCCGCAGGACAACTTGTGCGGACGCATCCGGAGATCGATGCGGCGATCTGTTTCAACGATCTGGTGGCACTCGGCATGCTCTCGGGCTTTGCCGAGCGTGATCGCAAGGTCGGGCGAGATTTCCAGATCGTCGGCTTCGACGACATCGAGGAATGCGGCCAGGTGTTTCCCGCCTTGTCGACGGTCCATTGCGGGGTCGCCGAATTTGGCCGCAGCATCGCGGCAACCGTGCTCGCCTGGCTGGAAGAGGGCCAGCGTCCGCAGCCGGAAACCCTGACAGGGGTGGAACTGGTCGTGCGGAACACGAGCGGTGAAAGACGAAACGCATGATCGACCACCCGGAACAGTTTTTGCGAACACTCTTCGACCGCGCCGTCGAAGTGGCAGACCCCATGCGATCGCTGAAGGATTTCCTGCCCGAAAAGCCGAAGGGGCGCGTGTTCGTCATCGGCGCCGGCAAGGCAAGCGCCCGCATGGCCGAAGCTGTCGAAGCCGCCTGGGGTCCCTGCGAGGGCCTGGTCATCACCCGCTACGGCTATGGCCGTCCATGTCGCGGGATCGAGATCGTCGAGGCGGCCCACCCGGTACCGGATCAGGCTGGCCTGGATGCGACCGCGCGCATGCTGTCCCTGGTCGAGGGGGCGGGTGAGGGGGATTTCGTTCTTGCGCTGATTTCCGGCGGCGCGTCTGCGTTGCTGGTCCAGCCGGTTCCCGGTGTGTCGCTTGCGGAAAAGCAGGCGGTCAATCAGGCGCTCCTGGCCTCCGGCGCGCCCATCGACCGGATGAACACGGTCCGCAAGCATCTGAGCCAGGTCAAGGGCGGGCAACTGGCCGCCGCCACCTGGCCGGCGGATCTGCTCGCGCTGATGATTTCGGATGTGCCCGGCGACGATCCGGCCTTTATCGGCTCCGGCCCGACGGTTGGCGATCCCTCGACACCGCACGAGGCTCTTGCCGTGATCGATCGGTGGCAGGTTGATGTCCCCGCCTCGGTCCGGCAGGCACTGGCGGAGGCATCCGGCGTCGTGGGCCCCGACGATCCTCGGCTCGCGCGGACCCGCAATGTCATCTATGCCGCGCCACGGCAGTCGCTGGAGGCAGCGTCAATCCTCGCCCGCCAGCATGGTTGCGACGTGCGCCTGCTCGGCGACGCGCTCGAAGGTGAGGCGCGAGAGGTTGCCGAGATGCAGGCGAAAGAGGCGCTGGCATTGCAGGCAGCCATGAAGTCAGGCGATCCGCCGATCCTGCTGTTGTCCGGCGGCGAACTGACCGTTACCCGGCGCGGTGATGGCATCGGCGGTCCCAATGCCGAATTCTGCCTGGCGCTGGCACTGGCCCTCGACGGTGCGTCCGGCATCCATGCCTTGGCCTGCGACACGGATGGCGTCGACGGCGCGGCCGAAGTGGCGGGTGCCGTTATCGGACCGCAGACGCTGACGGCCGCGGACAAACAGGGGGCGGATCCCAAGCTCGCTCTCAAGCGAAACGATGCCCATTCCTTCTTCGCAACGCTCGACGCGCAGGTGGTCACAGGTCCGACGCTGACCAATGTCAACGACTTCCGTGCCATCCTGGTTCAGGCGCCGGTGGTCTGATTGAACACACTTGCCCATGGCAGGCTGCCTCTTCCCCCGGCAGCCTTTTCAATGCCGGTGGCCGTCACATGACCTTTTCGAACTGAAATCCCGCACTGTCTGGCAGATTATCCGGTTCGGGATGGTTCGGATCGGGGTAGTGTGCATGGAAGAAGGCGGTAATCTTGAAGCCGCACTTGTTGACGTAGAAGTGGATGTTTCGTCTTTCGAAATAGGGCGTATGCGTCGTCCAGACGATGGTCTGCGGATAACGTGCTTCGATGGCAAGCCAGGCCTTGTGGCCCAGGCCAAGTCCGTGCTCGCCCACTTTCAGGAAAAACAGGTCCAGCGAATTGTGATGGGTTTTCTCGTCAATGGTCACCACTGCGCCGCCGACCTTCCGGCCGTCGCAGACGATGCGCAGCACCTCGGCACCCGGGCTGTTGAATGATGTGTCCAGATCCTCGTCGGAGGGAATGGGCCCGTCCGGCAGAGCCTCGAACTCCTCAATGACGGCGATGGCAAACGCGTCCTGAAGTTCTCGCTTGAAGTCCGTAAGATCGCTTGGATCGGCGGTGGTCAGGCTCACACTGTAACTGGACATCTGTTTCTCACGTCATTCTTCAAGGTAAGGTCGAACATGATCGAGGGCCGGCAGACACTCCGCCGTCCTCGATCGTACTCGAGGCCGATAGCGCGAGACGATTGAGACTGAGTGGAAGCTTCGTGGAGATCGTGTGGAAGCGGCCCGGGGCACTCTCAGGACGCAGCGGGCTGCAGGGAAGGCCCATGTCTATGCCGTTCGGGATCAGGCAGCCGGCTTTCCGAGCGAGATCTCGAACAGCGCGCCGCCCTTTGCCGAGGGTGCGTAGCGGACCTTGCCGCCATGCGCCTCGACGATTGCCCGCACCACGGACAGGCCGAGACCGTTTCCGCCCTTTTCCAGCGAGCCGGATTGACTGCCTCTTCTGAATGGTTCGAAAGCCGAAGACGCAAGGTCGCTGTCGAGTCCCGGTCCTTCGTCCGCCACCTGCAATATCGTCATGTCCCGCTCGACTTTCAGGCTCACCTCTATGACCCCGCGACGTGCGTAGCGACGGGCATTGGTGATGAGTGCCAGCAGGACCTGCCGGATCCGCATCGCATCAACAGGGACATGGATATCGGCAAGCCGAAGCCGCAGCTCGAAGCCTTCTGCTTGAAGCTCGGGTTCAATAACCCTCGCCAACCGCTCGATCTCGTCCTTCAAGCGGACCGGTTCGATACGAAGATCAAGGTGTCCGCTGTCCGCCAGCGTCACTGTGCGCAGGTCTTCCACCAGGCGCGCGAGCGAATCCACCTGCAGGACCAGCGCATTCAGGGATCGCTCATCGGGTTCGAAGAGACCGTCGATCATCCCCTGCAGGCGGCCCTTGAGGATGGTCAGCGGGGTGCGCAGCTCATGGGCGATCGTGGCGTTCCACAGCGTCATATCGGCCGCCATGTCCTGCAGCCGCTGGGCCATCGCATTGAAGTCTTCGACGAGAAGGGCGGTCTCCCCCAGCGAGTGGTCGCCGGGATTGGCGCGGGCCGACAAGTCGCCATCCTTGATGCGCCTCGCGCTGATCGCCAGCGATTCCAGGGGTGCAAGAATGCGGCGCGCGAGCCGGATGGATGTGAATGCCGCAACCACGAGGGCAACCAGGATCAGCCCGGACAAAACCATGAAGTCGAATGCGGTCAACCAGCTGTCGGTCTCGTCAGACCACGGCGAGAAGTAGAACAGGATCGTGAAAGCGAGGTAGGTTCCGAAAAAGACGAGCACTCCGGCCGCCACTGTCATGAACGACATGGCGAGCAGAATTTGCCGGCTGAGCCCCCTCTTCAGCATCAACGATCCACCGCTAGGCGATAGCCGACGCCTCTGATGCTTGCCAGCAGTCCCTCGCCACCCGCCTGGTCGAGTTTCTTGCGCAGCTTGCTGAGATGACTGTCGATGGTTCGATCCAGCGCGTCCGAACCGGGCAGACACGCATCGACGAGTTCACTTCGTGAGAAGACCTTGGTGGGCGTCCGCGCCAGATGCGCCAGAAGCCGGAACTCGGTCAGGGTCAGGGAGAGGGGGATCGTCTTCCCGTCCTTTTCGATCTTTGCCTGATAGCTGTCGAGATCAATCGACAGAGCTCCGGTCCGGATCATCGGTCCTTCTTGGCTCAGGCCCGCGCGACGCAGGACGGCCTTTGCCCGTGCCACGACCTCGATGGGATTGAACGGCTTGACGATATAGTCGTCGGCACCGATCCGCAGACCTTGCAAACGATCGACATCTTCATCGAGGGCGGTGATCATGATGACCGGGGTGCGGCCCCTTCGCTGGATCTCGGCCAGAAGCTCCCAGCCATCCAGCCTCGGCATCGTGATGTCGGCGAGAACGATATCCGGCTTGAGTGACCGGTGGAGTTCCAGCGCGACATGTCCGTCTCGGGCATGCACCGTTCGGAATCCCTCACGGGTGAAATAGGCTTCGAGAATTCCGGCGATTTCCAGATCGTCTTCTGCAATCAACACAAGTTCTGCCATGACCATCGAGCTCCTTGCGGATTCAATGCCATCGAAACGGGGCAGGGTCGAGTGGGCAAGCGCCGCCTCCACACCATCGCAACAAAACCTCCACAAAGCGCCAATGCAGCTCTTCTAGAGGACGGCTGTCTAGGCATCTTCTCGAAGAAATGGGTGGTGGAAACCGATGCGGCGGAGATTTCGTTTTTGGAGTGTCGGCATCCTGTGCTTGCCACTGGCGCTCCTGAGCGCCTGTAGTGACAGGTCGGATGCCGGGGCGAATGCGCAGGCCGATACGGAGCCGGCGCGCGTCAGCGTCATCACCGTCCATCCGGAGGCCGTGACCGTCTACGACGAACTGCCAGGCCGCGTGTCCGCCTTGCGGACGGCTGAAATCCGCTCGCAGGTGAACGGCATCATCCAGCAGAAGCTCTTTGTCGAGGGCGCGTTCGTCCAGGCGGGCACACCGCTCTTCCAGATCGATACGGCCCCCTTTTCGGCCGATGCCGATGCCGCGGCCGCTGTCTTGGCCCGGACGGAAGCCGAAGCGCTGAACGCCAACCTGAAGTTTGAGCGGGCCCGAGTGCTGTCTGCGCAAAAGGTCACCAGCGACGAAGCGTTCAACAATGCGACAGCCGCTTTGGCGCAGGCCAAGGCAAGCGTTGCCGAAGCGAAGGCCAATTTGGCGCGGCGAAAGCTTGAATTGTCCTATGCAACCATTCGCAGCCCGATCAGCGGCATCATCGGCCAGTCTTTCATGAGCGAGGGCGGGCTCGCGTCCTCGTCCGCGACCTCGCCTCTCGCCGTGGTCCAGCAGATCGATGAGGTCTATCTGGACGTTCGCCAGTCTGCCATGACCCTGGAACGGTTGCGCGAGACAGCGTCAGGCGTGGGGATCAGCGATCCGGACGTGCTGCCGGTGATCATCAGGACAATTACCGGAAAACCGCACGGCCATCCCGGCAAAGTCGTGTTCTCCGATATCTCCGTCGACGCGGCCACGGGTAGCCTCGGCATCAGGATCCTCGTTCCCAATCCGGAAGGACAGCTGCTTCCGGGCATGTTCATTCGTGCGCAGGTTCCGCGCGAAGTGTACAGCGCAGCGCTTCTCGTGCCGCAGGAGGCGGTCACACGTGACCTTGCCGGACAGCCCCAGCTCATCCTTGTCGGTGCAGACAAGAGCGGGGTGAAGCGCACGGTCGTCTTGGGCTCGCTGGTCAATGGCAGATACATCGTCGAGAGCGGCCTTTCAGCAGGCGAGACCGTCGTGGTGCTGGGTCAGGACCGGGTCCAGGAGGGGCAACCCCTGGAGCCGTCGCCATCGCAAAGCACGCCCGAAGAGCACAGCTGAGGATTGACGATGCCGCAGTTTTTTATCGACAGACCGGTTTTCGCCTGGGTCATCGCGATCTTGATCGTGGTCGCGGGGCTTTTTTCCATTCCACAGCTTCCGGTATCGCGGTTCCCCGTCATCGCGCCGCCCAGCGTGTCGATTACCGCCACCTATACCGGTGCCACGCCCCAGGTGATCAACGACAGCGTCACCAGCGTGATCGAGCGCGAGATTTCCAGCGTCAAGAATGTCCTCTATTTCGACTCGTCCGCCGACTCGTCCGGATCGGCCAGCATAACCGTGACCTTCAAGCCGGGAACCGATCCGGAACTGGCGCAGGTGGATATTCAGAACCAGTTGAAGGCGGTGGAACCCCGTTTGCCCGAACAGGTGCGCCGCGCCGGCCTGAGTGTTGAATCCGCATCCTCCGGCTTCCTGATGATCGTGTCCTTGAAGTCGAAGGACGGGGCGATCAATGCCCTGTCGCTGGACGACTACCTCGCTCGCAACATCGCGCCGGAACTCAAGCGTATTTCTGGCGTGGGGCGTGTCCAGTCCTTCGGTTCGGAAGCGGCGATGCGTATCTGGATCGATCCCGCGCGGCTGCTGGATCATTCGATTTCGCTCTCCGAAGTCACACAGGCGATCCAGGCGCAGAACATTCAGGTTGCGGCCGGACGCGTGGGCGATGCCCCGGCGGTTCCCGGACAAAAAGTCAGCGTGCCGTTGAATGTGAAAGGTCAGTTGCAGACCCCTGAGGAGTTCGCACAGGTCATTCTCCGGTCGAGCCCGGACGGCTCCCGCCTGACCTTGGGCGATGTCGCCAAGATCGAGATCGGGTCACAAGCGTCGAGCTTTTCCATTCTCGACGGCGGCAAGCCGGCGACTGCGGCGGCCATTCAGCTGGCGCCCGGTGCAAACGCCGTCACCACATCGAGCGGGGTGCGTGCGCGTCTGGCCGAACTTGCCCGCTCCATGCCGGCCGGACTTGACTATGCCATCTCCTATGACACCGCACCTTTCGTGAAGATTTCGATCCAGAAGGTGGCACAGACCCTGGGCGAGGCCATGATCCTCGTCTTTCTGATCATGCTGCTGTTCCTGCAGAACATTCGCTACACCCTCATTCCCGCCATCGTCGCGCCGATCGCGCTGCTCGGCACATTTTCCGTGATGCTGGCGATCGGTTACTCGATCAATGCCTTGACCATGTTTGGCATGGTCCTCGCGATCGGCATCATTGTCGACGATGCCATCGTGGTCGTCGAGAATGTGGAAAGGCTGATGAGCACTGAAGGCCTGTCGCCGAAAGAGGCGACACGCAAGGCCATGCGGGAGATCAGCGGCGCGGTGATCGGCATCACGCTCGTCCTGACCGCCGTGTTCCTTCCCATGGGGCTGGCATCTGGCTCAGTCGGCGCGATCTACCGTCAGTTCACGGTCTCGATGGCGGTGTCGATCCTGTTTTCGGCCTTCCTGGCACTGACCCTGACGCCAGCGCTCTGCGCAAGCCTGCTGAAGCCTCTCAGCCCGGATCACCATTCGCGAAAGGGCTTCTTCGCAGCGTTCAATCGCGGCTTCGACCGGCTGACACTGGGCTATGCCGACTGGGTGGCTGTCCTAGTGCGAAAGACCGGCCGAACGATGTTGGTCTATCTGGCGATTCTCGGCGCAGTCGCTTTCGGATACAGCACTTTGGCGACCACGTTCGTTCCGGAGGAAGACCAGGGGTCATTCATGACCTCCTTCACCTTGCCGGCCGAGGCGACGGCGGAGCGCACCCGTGCGGTGGTGAACCTCTTTGAGGAGCATGTGCGCAGCCGTCCGGATATTGCCAACAATCTCACCATCATGGGGTTCGGTTTTTCGGGCTCCGGGCCGAACACGGCCATGTCTTTCACGACCCTGGCCGACTGGCACCAGCGCGAGACCACGGTGGATGAGGAACTGACTGCGGTGTCGTCAGCCATGGGCGCTGCGCGTGAGGGCCAGATCTTCAGTCTGAAGCCACCGGCGATCGATGAACTCGGGACGACATCAGGGTTTTCGCTGAGGCTTCAGGATCGCTCCAATCATGGAGAGAAGGCATTGGCAGCGGCTGCCGAGCAGTTGACACAGATGGCGGGGGCAAACAGCTTGCTGAACGACGTCCGTGTCGATGGCCTTCCCAGTGGTCCGAGCGTCACCCTGAACGTCGATCGCCAGAAGGCAAGTGCGCTCGGCGTCTCCTATTCCACGATCAGCGACACGCTGAGCGGCGCCGTGGGCTCGACCTATGTGAACGACTTCCCGCGCGACGGACGGCTGCAGCAGGTCATCGTCCAGGCGGAACCGGCAAGCCGGATGCAGGTCGACGACATCCTGGCACTTCACGTCCGAGGTGAGACGGGCAGGATGGTCCGTCTGTCGGAAATCGTCACGCCGGAGTGGTCGACGATTCCGCTTCAGGTCACCCGCTACAACGGCTACCTCTCGGCAAGCATCTCAGGTTCCGCCGCACAGGGCGTCTCCAGCGGTAAGGCGATGGATGAAATCGAGCGGCTGGCAGCCTCTCTTCCCGAGGGCTTCGCCGTCGAATGGACGGGTCAGTCGCTGCAGGAACGCCAATCCGGCGCACAGGCCCCAATGCTGATGGCCCTGTCCTTCTTCGTCGTCTTCCTGGTGCTGGCAGCCCTTTACGAAAGTTGGACCGTACCGCTTGCGGTCATGCTCGTCGTGCCGCTCGGCATCATCGGTGCCGTGATCGCGGTTCATCTGCGAGGCCTTGAGAACGATGTCTTCTTCAAGGTCGGCCTGATCACGCTGATTGGCCTGTCCGCGAAGAATGCAGTCCTCATCGTGGAATTTGCCCGCAAACGCCAGATGGATGGCCAGAGCCTTGCCGACGCCATCGTCGAAGCGGCGAGACTGCGCCTGCGTCCCATCGTGATGACATCGCTCGCGTTCACCTTGGGCGTGGTACCCTTGGTGATCGCAAGAGGCGCAAGCTCCGAAACCCAAAATGCCATTGGAACCGGGCTCTTTGGCGGAATGATCTCCGGCACGATTCTGGCCGTGGTGTTCGTCCCGGTCTTCTACGTCGTCGTCGCACGGTTTGGCCGCCGTCATGGGCGGCAGAAGGTGGCAAGCAACGAGGCCTGAGCCGGCCCGCCGACGAGTTGCAGCCAGCAATCGATCTCTCGACTTGGCTGAACCTCGTCGGCGGACACCTGTTCAGGCCGCAACAGAAGTGCGAGACGCATCCCTGCCGCTCGCCCTGTAACGGATGAGATCCTCGATCGAGATCAACGGCAGTCCGTGCAGCTTGCTGAACTCGATCAGGTCGGGCAGGCGTGCCATGGTGCCGTCGTCGTTTGCGACTTCGCAGATGACGCCGGAGGGGTTGGCGCCGATCAGGCGGGCCAGATCGACGGCAGCTTCCGTATGGCCTGGACGGCCCAGGACACCCTCCGGATGGGCACGCAACGGGAAGATATGCCCCGGTCGTGCGAAGTCCGCCGGCTTTGAAGTCTCGTCCATCAAGGCGCGCACGGTCGCCGCGCGATCGGCCGCAGAGATCCCCGTCGTTGTTCCGTGAATGTAGTCGACCGAAACGGTGAAGGCCGTTTTCAGATATTCGGTATTGTTCGGGACCATCAGCGGGATGTCGAGTGCATCCAGTCTTTCGCCTTCCATGGCGATGCAGACCAGCCCCCGGGCATGCTTCATCATGAAGGCGATGCTTTCGGGCGTCACGTGATCGGAGGCAACGATGATGTCGCCTTCGTTCTCGCGGTCCTCGTCGTCGACGACCACGACCATGCCCCCACGCGCGAGGGTCTCCAATGCGTCTTCAATTTTCGAAAGTGTCATTCCATTGCCTTTCAAGGGTAACCGCATCTGCGGTCAAAAAACGACCTCGCGGTCGCCATCCATCCCTTGGGCGAACACAGCAGACACGCCTCCCCAGGCGGGGAGCCGCAACAGCCGATGCTCTCTTTCATCCGGACTCTAACCGTCGGCTCCGGCATCGCACCGGATCTGCTGCCTTTCACCGAGGTGAAAGCGCTCGCGGGCTCCCGGCAAAGCCGGATACCGCCGGTGGGGAATTTCACCCCGCCCTGAGAACCCGTCTAAGGTAGGGGATCGGACGCCCGCTTTTCAAGCCCAAACTGCGCAACGGCGGCAAAATTGGCAATCTTGTCGCCCGGTGATCAGAGGGCGTCGCGAAACAAAAAAGCACGGTGCTCGCGCACCGTGCAGGCTTGGGAGGCCTAGTATCGATGGATGGTCACCAGCAGCAGAAGCCGCCATCGACCAAAAGGTCGACGCCCGTGACGAAGCTGGAGGCGCCGGAAAGCAGAAAGACAGCCGGGCCGACCATTTCATCGACATTTGCCATGCGTTGCATCGGCGTCTGCTCCTCGAACAGTTTCGTCTGATGCACCATTTCAGGCCGCGTGTTCATCGGCGTTGCCGTGTAGCCGGGGCTGATCGTGTTCACCCGAATGCCGCGTCCGACCCACTCCATCGCCATGGACTTCGTCATGTGGATGACGCCGGCCTTGGAGGCGTTGTAGTGGCACTGGTTCAGACCACGATTGACGATCACGCCCGACATCGAGGCGATGTTGACGATCGAGCCACGGCCGTTCTTCAGCATGGCACGCGCTTCCGCCTGGCAGGAGAGGAAGACACCCTTCAGATTGATGTCCATCATCGTCTGGAACTGGCTTTCCTCCATCTCCTCCGCCGGATTGGCATTGGCGATGCCGGCGGCGTTGACGGCGAGCGTCAGCGGCCCGAGTTCGGCCTCTGTCCGCGCGACCGCGTCGTTCAGAGCAGAGGACTGGGTGACGTCTGCGGCAATTTCGATGCTGCGGCGTCCGGCCGCCTGCACGTGCCGCGCGGTCGTCGCCAGTCCGTCATCGGTGCGCCGGTCGAGAAGTGCGACATCCGCTCCGCACTGAGCAAGCCCGATCGCGATCCGCTGGCCGATGCCGCTGCCGGCCCCGGTCACCAGGGCAACATTGCCCGAGAGATCGAAGAGTTTCGGGGCGTTCAAAGTCATGTCCGACATGGGTCGTTCTCCTAGAAATCAGATGGTGGCGAGTTCCATGACCGACACGTCGTTCGCATCGGCGCGGTCGAGGATCCCGGCCTGTTTTCCCTGCGCCATCACCATGATCCGGTTGGAGACGCCGAGCACCTCTTCCAGATCGGAACTGACGACAATGACGGCGATGCCCTGGCGGGCGAGGTCCATGATGGTGTCGTAGATCGACGAGCGCGCGCCGACATCGATGCCGCGAGTCGGCTCGTCGAGCACCACGACCTTCGGGTTGCGTGCCAGCCACTTGGCGAGAACCACCTTCTGCTGGTTGCCGCCCGAAAGCTCGCCGGCATTCTGCTCGCCGCGGCCTTTGACACCGAATTTCTTGATGGAGTTGTCGGCAAACGCCCGGAGACGTTTCGATGTGATCCATCCGGTCTTCGAAACGGCGTCGAAGTTGGCGTAGCCGATGTTTTCCGTGATCGAATGCTCGAGGACGAGGCCCTGCAGCTTCCGGTCTTCCGGCACGAGAACCACCCCGTTGCGGATCGCATCCCGGGGAGAGCGCGGCGTGATCACCTTGCCGTCGAGCACCACGTCGCCGGAAGCGATGGGGTCCGCGCCGGTGATCGCCCGCACGAGTTCGGTGCGGCCTGCACCCACGAGGCCCGCAATCCCGAACACTTCGCCGCGCTTCACCGCGAAATCGATGTTCCGGAACGTGCCCGATGGCGAGGAAAGCCCGCGGACTTCGAGCATCACCGCGTCGGCCGGCACAGGGACGGCAGGGAACATGCGGTCGAGCGAGCGGCCGACCATGGCCTCGACGATCGTGCGGACCGGCACGTCGCCACTGTCGAATTCCTGCACCTTGGCGCCGTCGCGCATGACCACGATACGGTCGGCGATCTGGCGGATTTCCTCCAGACGGTGGGAGATGTAGATGATGCCGACGCCATCGGCCTTCAGCCTCTCGATCTGCCGGAACAGGAGCTGTGTTTCCTCGCCACCCAGCGCTGCCGTCGGTTCGTCGAGGATCAGCAGTCGCGCATTCAGCGTCATCGCCTTGGCGATTTCGATCAGCTGCTGTTTGGCAGTCGAAAGACCTTCGACCAGTCGGCGAGGGGAGACGTCGAGACCGAGCCTCTGCAGGCCGGCATAGGCGCGCTCTTCCATGGCCTGCCGATCGATGCGCCCACCCTTCTTGAGATAGCGGCCGACGAAGACATTCTCGGCGATCGACAATTGCGGCAGAAGCTTCAGCTCCTGATGGATCATCCCGACGCCTGCGTCCATGGCGTCGCGTGGGGTGGCCGGCGCGTAAGGTTCGCCGAGCCATGTCATGGTGCCGGAGGTCTGCTGCACGGCGCCGGAAATGATCCTGGACAGGGTCGATTTCCCGGCGCCGTTTTCACCCAGCAGCGCCACGACTTCACCCGCTCTCACATCAAGGTCGATGCCGTGCAGGACCTCGAGCGATCCGTAGACCTTGCGGATCTGCCGGAGCGAGAGGATGGGAGGGAGGTCATTGGCAGTCATGGCGCTGTCTTCCGGATGGGATCAGGGATGCTCGGCGACGAACTTCGCAGCATTCTCCGGCGTCGTCAGGAAGCCCGGAAGCAGCTGTTCGGCCGGGAGCTTTTCGCCGGCAGCAAGCTTGATCGCGCTGTCCACGGCCAGACGGCCGATGCCGCGAACCTGCTGGGTTGCGGTGGCGTCGAAGCCGCCTTCTGCGAGGATCGGCAGCGCGGTCGTGTCGCCGTCGAAGCCGCCGACGTAAACGCGCTGCGAAACGCCGGAGACCTTGACCGCCTGAGCGGCGCCGAGGGCCAGACCATCAGCCTGGGCGAAGATCAGCGAAACATCAGGGTTTGCCTGCAGCAGGTTCTGGCCGATGTTCAGGCCTTCGGCCTGCGACCACTGCTCGCTCCACTGTTCTGCGACCAGTTCGACGCCGGAATTTTCACCGATCGCCTTCATGCAGCCCTTAGTGCGCTCGACTTCCGGGGTCGTGCCCTTCTGGCCGTGGATCATGATCATCTTGCCCTTGCCGCCGGCAAGGCCGATGATGTGCTTGCAGACTTCGTAGGCCGAAGTCGCATTGTCGGTGGCGATGAAGGTATCACCGGGAGCCTCGTCGGCGTTGCGGTCGACGTTGACCACCGGAATGCCGGCTTCCTTGGCAAGACGCGTCGGAACGGCGGCAGCGGCCGCACCGGCCGGGATATAGATGAAGGCGTCGATATCCTGCGTCAGGAGGTCCTGAACCTGGCTGACCTGGGTCGCGCTGTCGTTCTTGGCGTCGACGGTGATGACCTCGATGCCCTTCTCCTTGGCATAGGCTTCGACGCCGATCTTGATCTGGTTGAAGTAGTCGGCCTGCAGGTTCGAGACGGCGAGCCCGATCTTCTTCACTTCTTCGGCGGATGCGCCGAGCGGATTGAGGGCAGTCGTCGCCAGGGCTGCTGCGACCAGAAGCATGCTCTTGAATTTCATGGTAGATCTCCTCCGTTGTTTCGGGACCCCGCTACCATCGCAGGACCGAAGTTTTGCCTGGCATTCGCCCGGCGGTGAACTGGCGGCTAGGCCGCCAAACTGATCCGCTCCCGAAGCGTCACTTCCGTTTGATGGCTTCGGCGGCGACTGCGAGTGCGATGACGACGCCGATGACGACGGCCTGCGTGAAGGGCGAGACACCGAGAAGGTTCAACCCGTTGCGCAAGACGCCGATGATGAGGACGCCGATGATGGTTCCGAGAATGCCGCCCTTGCCACCGCTGAGACTCGTCCCGCCGATGACGACGGCCGCAATCGTGTCGAGTTCATAGGAGACACCGGCGGTCGGCTGGACCGAGTCCAGCCGCATGGCGAGCACGACGCCGGCAAGACCGGCGAGCAGGCCGGACATGACATAGACGCCGACCGTGTAGAGATTGACCTGGATCCCGGCGAGACGGGCAACCTCCTGGTTGCCACCGATTGCATAGAGCGTGCGGCCGCCGGAGGTGTAGCGCAGATAGATCCAGCCGAGCACGAAGACCACGAGCATGACCGCCACCGTGAGCGTCAGGAACCCGCCGAAGCGTGTGTAGGCGAGCAGGCTGAACCAGGAGGGGAACCCGACGATCTGCTGGCCGTCCGTGATCATGTTCGCAAGGCCACGCGCGACCGACATCATCGCAAGCGTGGCAATGAAGGCGGGCACGCCGAGCGCCGTGATCAGCAGGCCGGAGATCGCACCTGTCGCGGCCGCAACGCATAGCGCGAGCAGGATGCCAACCGGCAGCGGCAGACCCACCTGATTGGCCAGATAGCCCATCACCATCATCGTGAGCGCCAGCACAGAGCCGACGGCAAGATCAATCCCGCCGATCAGGATCACCATCGTCATGCCGACCGCCATGATCCCGAGGACCGTGATCTGGTCGAGAATGTTGAGCAGGTTGCGCGCCGACATGAATTTGTCGGTGGCAAACGAAAGGAAGATGCACAGGAGGATGAGCCCGATCAATGGACCGGTCGTCCCCTTCAAAGCCGACAAAGCGCTCGCTCCCGCACTTCGCTCCTGGTCTGTCGCAGAAACCGACATCCAATCCTCCCATTCTGACCATCTCTGTCGAGTTGGCATAAATATTCATTGCTGTGTGTAAATTCGTACCGCAGGCTTCTGGGGGCTGTCAACTGCCGAGATAGCCGCATCGGATAGATTTAATTCCCGACAGATGGCTTGACACATGCTTCGCTCGTGCAATTATATAAGTGACGGTATATTTATTCACAACGAGGTTTCCATGCAGCCGAATGATCTCGACCGCATTGCGAGGCAGATACGCCTTCGCGATGTACAGGCGGTTTACGAAGCGGGCGCTGGCCACATTGGTGGCGAGATGTCGGCGATCGACATCCTGACGGCGCTGTATTTTCAGGTTCTGAGGATCTGGCCCGATCAGCCGAAGCATCCCGAACGCGACCGTTTCGTGCTGTCGAAGGGCCATGTGGCTCTGGCCTTCTACGTGACGCTGGCCAAGCGTGGCTTCTTCCCGGAAGAGGAGATCTCCACCTTCCTGAAGCCCCATTCGCGCCTCAACGGGCATCCGAACTGCAACAAGGTCCCCGGTGTTGAAACCAACACGGGACCTCTCGGCCATGGTCTGCCCGTTTCGGTTGGCATGGCGAAGGCTGCGAAGTTGACCGGTGCCGCCTATCACACCTATGTGCTCACCGGTGACGGCGAGATGCAGGAAGGCTCCAACTGGGAAGCGATTTCATCGGCCGCCCAGTTTGGTCTCGGCAACCTGACCCTGATCATCGATCACAACCGGTTCCAGCAGGGTGCGGCGCTCAGCGATACGAACAACCTGGCGCCCTTCGGCTCCAAGCTGAAGGCCTTCGGCTGGGATGTCACGGAGATCAACGGCAACGTCATGGCCGAAATCGTTCCGGCCCTGCAGCATCGTTCCGATCGCCCCCATTGCATCGTCGCCCACACCAACAAGGGCCATGGCATTTCCTTCATGCAGGACAAGGTGGATTGGCATCACAAGGTGCCGAATGCCGAACAATACAAGATCGCCCTGGCCGAACTCTCGGAGGTGCTGTGATGAATGCCGTGACCATGAGCGAAAAATTGCATGACTGCCGCGACGCCTTCGTCTCGGTGCTTGAGCGCCTCGGCGCCGAAAATTCCAAGATCGTCGCCGTCTGCAACGACTCCGTCGGCTCCTCCAAGCTCGGCGGCTTCAAGTCCAAATGGCCGGACCGTCTGGTGAATGTCGGCATTGCCGAACAGAACATGGTCGGCGTCGGTGCCGGCCTCGCTAATGGCGGCCTCTTGCCCTTCGTCTGCGGCGCATCCTGCTTCCTGACCGGGCGTTCGCTCGAACAGGTCAAGGCCGACATCGCCTATTCGAACGCCAATGTGAAGCTCGTCGGCATCTCCTCGGGCATGGCCTATGGCGAGCTCGGCCCGACCCATCACTCGATCGAGGATTTTGCCTGGATGCGGGTGCTGCCCAACCTGCCGGTGATTGCACCCTGCGACTCCATTGAAACGGCTGCCGCGGTCGAATGGGCCGCGCGCTACGAAGGCCCTGTATTCCTCCGCCTGTCGCGCGTCGGCGTGCCGGACCTGCTGCCATCGGGCCATGTCTTCGAACCGGGCAAGGCGAACCTCCTGCGCGACGGCGATGCCGTGACGCTGATCGCCAACGGCACCTTGACGCATCGCGCCATGAAGGCGGCTGCCATCCTGTCTGCTCGCGGCATCGAAGCACGCGTCCTCAACATGGCGACCGTGCGTCCCATCGATGTGGACAGCATCGTGGCCGCCGCACGTGACACAGGTGCAATCCTGACGGCCGAAGAGCATTCGGTCTATGGTGGTCTTGGCTCCGCTGTGGCCGAAGTCGTCGTCGCGGAAGCGCCCGTGCCGATGAAGATCCTCGGTGTGCCCGGTATCTTCGCGCCAACAGGCTCGGCCGAGTTCCTGCTCGACGAATTCGGCATGGCACCGGAGGCCATGGCGAATGCGGCAGAGGAACTGCTGGCGCGCAAGAGCGGCCGCGGCTAACGGCTGTAGAACCCACGTCTGGATGCCGCCGATCACGTCGCGGCGGCATCTTTCAGCATCCGGAGCCGACATGACCACCGCCATCCTCGCCATCGACCAGGGAACCACGAATTCGAAGGCCGTGCTTGTCTCGGCCGACGGCGAGATCCTTGCCCGTGGCTCGTCACCCGTCGGCATTTCGCACCCGCAGCCGGGCTGGGTCGAGCAGGATCCCAGGCGTGTCTGGCAGTCCGTGCTGGAGGCGATCGCAGCATGCCTGGCCGCCGCACCGACCGTGACCATGGCCGCGATCGCCATATCAAACCAGCGTGAATCCGTGACGATCTGGGATGGCGAGACCGGAGAACCGCTCGGACCCGTCGTCAGCTGGCAATGCCGTCGTAGCGCGCCGGTCTGCGCCGAGCTCAATGCATCAGGTCACTCCGGCAGGGTCGAGGCATTGACGGGTCTGCCCATCGATCCGATGTTCCCCGGACCCAAGATGAAATGGCTGCTCGACCGTGCGCCGTCCGGCCGTCCGCTGCGCCTCGGCACGATCGATTCCTGGCTCATTCATTGCTTCACCGGCGGCAAGGTGCATGCCTGCGACGCCTCAAACGCCGCACGAAGCCAGCTTCTCGATCTGAATGCCAGGGCTTGGAGCGACGAACTCTGCGATCTCTTCGGCGTGCCGAAGGCCTTTCTCCCCGAGGTCCGCGACAGTGCCTCCCGCTTCGGAGAGACGCTGGGTGTGCCCGGCTTGCCCGACGGCATCCCGATAGCGGCCGCGATTGGCGACAGCCACGCGGCTCTCTTCGGCCACGGTGCCTTTGCTCCCGGCGACGGCAAGGTCACCTTCGGGACCGGTTCGTCGATCATGACGACCCTGCCGCATTTCATCGCGCCGCAAAACGGCATCACAACGACGATCGCCTGGTCGCTCGGTGGGAAACCGACCTATGCCTTCGAGGGCAATATCCTCGTCTCCGCCGCCTCGCTGCCCTGGATGGTGGACATCCTCGGCCTGCCCGACGTCCAGGCCCTGATCGATCTCGCCGAGACAGCCGAGCCGCAAGGTCCCGGCTTCGTCCCGGCTTTCGTCGGCCTCGGCGCGCCCTATTGGCAGGCGGATGCGCGCGCGCTTTTCTCGGGTATCACCTTCAACACGACGCGGGCACAGATGGCCCGGGCCGTCACGGATTCGATTGCCTTCCAGGTACACGACGTGTTCAAGGCCATGGCCGCCCAGTCGCCGACCTCGCTCGGCCGGCTCTTCGTCGACGGTGGCCCGAGCAAGAACGCGTTCCTGATGCAGTGTGTGGCCGACATGCTTGCGCATCCTGTCATCCAGTGCGACGCGGCAGAAGCCTCGGCCCTCGGTGCCGCCTATCTCGCCGGCCTGACGCTTGGCCTGTGGCCGGATCTGGAGGCCATCCGGGCCCTGCCGCGTAAGACCGCAGTTTTGAAACCCGGCTCGTCCGATACCGCGTCGCGTCTCGCCACATGGCAGGACGCAATCTTCCGCTCGACCGTTCCCGTGACTTCATCTATGGGTGAATAAAAATTCACCCACCGGAGGGACCATGGGACGCCTCAACGAGCTTCGACTTATCGCCCGCGTCGCGCAGATGTACCACGCGGAGGGCAAGCGCCAGGCAGAGATCGCCGAGATCATGCACATGTCGCAGGCCACCGTGTCCCGGATGTTGAAACGCGCCGAGATGGAGGGGATCGTGCGCACCACGATCATTCCGCCGCCGGGGACCTTCGCCGATCTCGAAACCGCACTTCGCGAACGTTACGGCCTGACCGAGGCGATCGTCATCGACTGTTCGGAAGATCGCGACGGCGCGATCATGGCGCGCATCGGCGAAGCGGCGGCCCATTTCGTCGAAGTCACCCTGCAGCAGGACGAGATCATCGGTGTGTCCAGCTGGAGCCAGACGCTCCTGCGCATGGTCGACAACATTCATCCGCTGAAGACCGGCCGCGCCAAATACATCGTGCAGATCCTGGGCGGCATGGGCGAGGCTTCGGTGCAGACACATGCCACCCAGCTGACCGCGCGACTGGCCAAGCTGACCGGCGGCGAGCCGCGCCTGCTGCTCGTCCAGGGCATCACCTCCTCACGCGAAGCCAAGCTCGTGATGCTCGCAGACCCCGTGGTCCGTGGCACCATGGATCTCTTTGGCCGCCTGACGCTCGCGATCATCGGTATCGGCGCGGTCGAACCGTCCGAACTCCTGGCCCGCTCCGGCAACGTTTTCTCGCGCCAGGAAATGGCGATGCTGCATGATGCGGGGGCCGTCGGCGAAATCTCGTTCCGCTTCTACGATCGAGACGGCAAGCCGGTGGAAACCCCGCTCAACGAGCGCGTCATTGGAATTTCGCTCGAGGATCTGCGCAAGGCGGACCGGGTGATTGCACTTGCGGGTGGCGAATCGAAGACGGAGGCCATCGCCGGCGCTCTCAGGATGGGCATCATCGACGTGCTCGTCACGGACAAATTTACCGCGGCGCGACTGACGGCCTGATCTCCATTGCGGAGCGGACTGTCGGATCGGCTGCCTATTGGAGGAGTAGACCATGCAGCGTTTTTCCGGACAGACCGTATTCGTCACGGGCGGCAACAAGGGGATCGGCCTCGGGATTGCCCGCCGTTTCGCCGAAGAGGGAGCCAAGGTTGCGATTGCCGCAATCGAGGCCGATACCGGCGAGGTGGGCCGGCGGCTCGCTGAGGATACGGGTGCAGACGTGCTCGGGCTACAGCTCGACGTCACGAACGCCTCCGCCGTCCGCGAGGCTTACAGGGAGGCCGAAGCGCGCCTCGGTCCGCTCAGCGTCTCTGTCCAGAATGCCGGCGTCATCACCATCGCCAAGGTCGAGGATCTGAGCGAGCGCGAATGGGATCTGAATCTCGACGTCAACACGAAGGGCGTCTTCCTGTGCTGCCAGGAGGCAATCGCGCGGTTCCGGGCCAGTGGCACGAAGGGGCGCCTGATCAACACGGCATCCGGCCAGGCCCGCCAGGGCTTCGTCTATACGCCCCACTATGCGGCATCCAAATTCGGCGTCGTCGGCCTGACCCAGAGCCTTGCCAAGGAACTTGCCAAGGAAGGCATCACGGTCAACGCCATTTGCCCGGGCATCATCCACACCGAAATGTGGGACTACAACGACCGCGTCTGGGGCAAGATGCTGGGTGACTATGGCCCAGGTGAGCTGATGGCCGAATGGGTCGAAGGCATCCCGATGGGCCGCGCCGGGACGCCCGCCGAAGTCGCAGCTCTCGTTGCCTTCCTGGCCTCGTCCGATGCAGCCTACATCACCGGGCAGACCATCAATGTCGATGGCGGACTGATCATGTCGTGATGCGCCCAGCGTTCGCAACACGGTGAGGCTTCCGGAATCTTCGGCCAAAACAGACAAAAGGCCGGACGACATCTCGGGCATGGGATGCCGAGTGCTGCCTGCGCCGGTCGCAGATGGCCGGCGTCGCGCCAGCTCTCCGTTTGAAGATCTTCGCCAATCGTCCTTGTCGTCCACGAACAGGGCCATGGCGAAGATCGCCAGTCCGGGCCGGAAGTCAGCGGCAATGATGCCCGCTGGTGGTTGTGCAATTTGTGTGATGCTGAGTTGAATGGCGCGGGCGACAGGCGTTCGAAAGTTCGCTCGGATCCGCCCCCGTTCAGCCCGTTGCGGCCTCATATGCAGCTTCCACCGCAGGGAAACAAAGCTCCACGCGCGTTCCTTCCCCCAGCCTGGAGGTGATCCTGACTTCGCCGCCAGACTGGCGGACGAACCCGTAGACCATCGCGAGCCCGAGGCCGGACCCTCCGGTTTTCGACCGTGTGGTGAAATAGGGTTCCATCGCCTGGTCAAGGACCTCAGGCGACATGCCGACACCGTGGTCGATCACAGCAATGGTCACCGTGTCGGCCTCCCCGCGCGCCTCAACGCGCACCACTCCGCCGTCCGGCATGGCCGCCGATGCGTTGAGGCAAAGGTTGAGTATCGATTGCTCCAGCAGCGCAGGATCGAGGCTGACGGTTGGCAGACTGGCTGCAAGGTAAAGGTCCAGTCGATTGCGGGCGCCTATCGCCATTTCCAGGACATCAGCCATGCCTTGAAGAATCGTCGCAACCTCGATCGATGCCGGGCGAATCTGCTGCTGGCTGCCGACGGACAGCATGCTGGAGGCGAGCGCCCGCCCACGCTCTGCGGCCTTGCGGATCCGCCCGAGGTGGCGCTTCTGCCGTTCTGTGAAACCAGGTTCGCGCTCAAGCAAACCCAGGCTGCCGGTGATGATGCCGATCATGTTGCCGACCTCGTGGCTGACCTGATGCGTCATGCGCATCACCACGTCCAGGCGCTGGGCGCGGGCCGCTTCCATCTCCTGGCGATCCATGGCCGTCACGTCACGGGCAAGCAGGACCACACCGCCGTCGGGTTGCCGTGATGCAGATATCTCGACCACCTGGTCGTCGACAAACCGGTGCCGCAGCACCTGACGCTCAACAAGCGAGCCCCTCTCGTTTTCCGTTGGCATGATCAGAGGATCGATCTCCGGAACTGTTCCGACGAAACGGCGCAGCGACATTTTTCGAGACGATCCTGTCTGCCGCATCAATTCGATGATGCGGCGGTTCATGGTGATCGGTCGGCCTGCGGGATCGAAGAGGGCGATGCCTTCGTTCATCGTCCGGAACGTCGACCGGATTGTCCGTGCAGCCGCTTCGGCCGTGCGTCTGAGGCGGGACACACGATCTACGCTCTCCTTGAAAGCGCGGAAGGCGTCGAGCAAACGGATCAGTTCCGTTTCAGTCCCCCCATAGACCGGCGGCCCTACATTTTCCTCTCCGCGCGCCAGAGCATTCATGCCGCGCGAGAGGTCGCCAATGCCGTGGGAGACGCGCATGACGGAACGGATGGATAGAACCGCCAAGATGACGACGACGAAGGTCGCAAGCGCGATCATGACAAGCAACTGGCGCAGCGCGCTTGAGGTGGCTTCGAGATTCTGATTGAGCGCGCTGGCAACCAAGGCGCTCTGGGTTTCTGTTGCATGTGAGAGGTCGCGCGACACGGTGTGCAGGCGCGAGACGGAAGCGCGGATGGTGAACATCTCCAAGAGGTAACGTGTCTGTGCCTCGAAGATCCTTCGATATGGATCGAGCTGTTCGGGAGAAACCCGCAGGTTGGGGCCTGGCACCAGCATTCGCACAGTCGTCTCGGCGACGAAGCGGCGTTGGAGTTCGCCAAGCTGAAAGAGACTGTCCGATGTCGATGCAGATTGCGCGATGCCATTCAGGCGCTGCCGAAGATCCTGATCCTGGATCGCGCGCGCCGTGGCTATTTCGCCGAGCGCGACGGCCGCTTCCGCCTTGTGTTCTTGGGCGGCATCAGCATTGGCCGCAAGGGCCAATGTCTGCGCCTCGATATCTTCCAGGAGTTCGATGATCCTGCGTGCACCAGCGCCTTGCATGGCCCCGCCCTGCTGATCCGGTGCCATTGTCTCCAGCAGTGTCTCCACCTGCGCAACGACGGCGCGGCTTTCGCTCGAAACACGGTAGGGAGACGTGGCATTCATCAGGAACGGTGCGCTGGAAACGAGATCGGAGACTTGTCTCGACACGAGCGAGGCTTTCGCGAGGCTCGAAAAGGCCTGGACGCTGTAGGCCGACATTTCGCTGCGTGCTCTCTGCAAACCATAGATGGCGACCGTAGAGAGGAGCAGGACGGAGACGCAGATGAAGGCGATTGCGAAGGGCAATCGAAAGGCAATGGAAGAGAGGAACGCGCGGTTGATCACGGCAACGATCCAGCATCGTCGGTGTGCAGCACATATCCCTTGCCTCGTCGGGTCTGGATATGGCTGGGAAGGTCCGGGTTTCGCTCGATCTTGCGTCTCAGCCGCAGCACCAGAACATCGACGTTGCGATCGACGAAACGGTCGGAGTCGGCCCCCATCCGGTCGAGAATTTGGGCGCGGCTGACAGGCGTGTTCGGGGTTTCCGCAAGGATTTCCAGCAAGGCGAATTCGGCTGCCGTCAGCGTCTTCGTCGGATCGGCCAGGCAGACGGCACGTCGCTGCGCGAGATCCACGGCCCATTCGCCGAGCCTGAGCGCCGTCGGCGTCTGTTCGCGCTCGCTCTCCCTGTCGTGGCGCAGCTGCGGGTGGGTGCGTCGGAGAACCGCCTTGATCCGTGCGGTGAGTTCGTTCGGTTCGAACGGTTTGACCACATAGTCGTCGGCCGCCGTCTCCAGCCCCAGCACCCGATCGGTCGCGCTCCCTGCAGCCGTCACCATGACGATGCCGACATCGGTCTGCGCCCTCAAACGCTGCGCGAAGGCCCGTCCCGAGAGCCCCGGCAGATTGTGGTCGACCAGAACCAGTTGAACCGTCTCATGCTGCAAGCGCTCCTGCGCCGATTCTGCCGAGACGGCTGTTACCGGTATCCAGCCCTCTGCCTCGATCAGGTCACAGATAAGCTCCGCCATATCCGGATCGTCTTCGACGATCAGAATTTTCACCTTCTGGTTCAACACGTTGCAGTCCTCCCGCCCGGATCATAACCGTGCAAGGCAAAATCACCAAAGACTTGCTGGTTATCGCCAAAGTCACAATTGTAATAATTGAAATCTCTGCAATTGACGGGCTCACCATCGTGAAAGATCGGTAACCATTCTCCGGTTGCCAGCCCTGCTCGATACGGACATGCTTCCTCCATTGGAACGGGGAGGTTCCAAGGGAGGACGCAGTGAAGTTATTGACCGCCATCGGAGTAGGGGTACTCGTGACCTTCGCCACGGCTACGGGGTCCCAGGCAGCTGTCGCGCTGAACATTCTCTGCGGCGTTGACGAAGTCTGGTGCGCCGCCATGGAGAAGACCTATGAGGCAAAGACCGGCCTCGAGGTCAACATGCCCCGCATGAGCACCGGCGAAATCCTCGACCGCGTCCGGGCTGAAAAGAATGCGCCGACAGTTGATGTCTGGTGGGGAGGGACTGGCGTCACGCATCTTCAGGCGGCCTATGAAGGGTTGCTCGAGCCTTACCGGCCGAAACTCGAAGCGGACCTCCTGCCGTGGGCACGAAACTTCTTCTCTTTGTCCGGCGGCAAGTCGGTCGGCCTCTATGCTGGCGCGCTCGGGTTCGCGTATAACGAGGAGCTTCTCTCGGCTGCAGGGTTGCCCGCGCCCAATTGCTGGAAGGATCTCGCCAAGCCGATCTACCGCGGCCATATCCTGTCCGGTAATCCGCATTCCTCCGGCACGGCGTTCACGACCCTTGTCACACTGGTGCAGCTCCTCGGCGAAGACGAGGCTTTTGCCTATATGCGGGAGCTCGGCCGGAATATCACCGAATACACCAAGGCCGGTGCCGAGCCGGTCAAGGCCGCGGGCCGGGGAGAGATCACCATCGGCATCTCTTTCATGCACGACGCCGTCACCCAGAAGGAGGCGGGAGCTCCTCTCGTGATCGTCGCGCCTTGCGAGGGCACCGGCTATGAAATCGGAGCGGTAAGCATCGTCAAGGGCAGCCGCAATCTGGAGGAAGCGCGTCGGTTCGTCGATTTTGCGCTGAGCCCCGAAGGACAGGCAACCGGCGCTGCGGCAGGCCAGAATCAGGTGCCATCCAACGCCAGAGCCATGCTGCCGACAGCCGCTCCCGACATCTCGATGATCAAGATGGTGGACTATGATTTCGCCACCTTCGGTTCACCCGAACAGCGAAGTCGGCTCTTGAGCCGCTTCGACAGCGAGATCAACCCGACGAACTGATCTTTCACGACCGGACCTTGCCTGACACTGCGTCTCACCGGCGCTGCCGCCGAAGGCTTGTCCAGATTCCCCGATCCATCAGACGCAATCAACAGGAGGATACCCATGCGACTGACAGTGCTTTCCACCCTTTTTCTCGCCACGACGAGCCTTGGTGCAGGCTCGGCGCTCGCCGCCGGCGACCTCAATCTCATCTGCGCGGCAGACGTCGTCATCTGCGAGCAGATGAAGAGCGACTTCGAGAAGGACCATGATATCAAGGTCAACATGGTGCGCATGTCGTCGGGCGAGGCTTATGCCAAGATCCGCGCCGAAGCCCGCAATCCGAAGACTGACCTTTGGTGGGCAGGCACCGGCGACCCCCATCTTCAGGCCGCGTCCGAGGGGCTGACGGAAGAATACAAATCGCCGATGCTGGAGCAGTTGCAGGATTGGGCGAAGAACCAGGCCGAAAGCTCAGGCTTCAGAACCGTTGGCGTCTATGCCGGTGCACTCGGCTGGGGTTACAACATCGATATCTTCAAGCAGAAGGGTTACAAGGAGCCGGTCTGCTGGGCCGACCTTCTGGCACCGGAACTGAAGGGCGAAATCCAGATCGCCAACCCGAATTCCTCTGGTACCGCCTATACGGCGCTTGCCTCGCTGGTGCAGATCATGGGCGAAGACAAAGCCTTCGAGTATCTGAAGGCACTCAATGCCAACGTCTCGCAATACACCAAGTCCGGTTCCGCACCGGTGAAGGCCGCCGCCCGCGGCGAGACCGGCCTCGGCATCGTCTTCATGCATGATGCCGTCGCCCAGACCGCCGAAGGCTTCCCCGTCAAGTCGATCGCCCCCTGCGAAGGGACAGGCTACGAGATCGGCTCCATGTCGATCGTCAAGGGCGCCCGCAACATGGAGAACGCCAAGACCTGGTACGACTGGTCCTTGAAGCCGGAAGTCCAGTCTCGCATGAAGGATGCCAAGTCCTTCCAGCTGCCCTCGAACAAGAGCGCCGAAATTCCGAAGGAAGCGCCGCGGTTCGAGGACATCAAGCTGATCGACTACGACTTCAAGACCTATGGCGATCCGGAAAAGCGCAAGGCGCTGCTCGAGCGCTGGGATCGTGAAATCGGCGCCGTCGCGAACTGACGCTGCGTCCTTCCGGCCGGCGGTCTGAGACTGCCGGCCTCCTCTCATCTTTGCATTCCCAATGAGGTCGACCATGAGACATGGCAACCGCAGACTGGACCTGTTGCTGGCGTTTGGCGCAGCCTCCTTCCTTCTGCTTCCCTGGTATCGGCAGGAGTCCGGCTTTTTCGGTCTGAACTGGCTGGGCGAGTTTCCGTTTTCCGCGGAACCCGCGCCAGGGATCTTGCAGCTCTTCGCCCATGGTCGCCTCTGGCTGCTCGGTGTTGTCGTCTTCTTCGGCCTCGGCGTCGCCGCGCGGTTCATGGCGGACCCGATGCGGCGCGGCGCGTTTTTTGCGGCGTCTGGCGCGGCGGGTCTCGTCTATCTCTGCCTGCAGGGGGTGGCGATCGGGTTTTCGGGCTGGACCTGGGGGCTCAGTGAGAGCCTCTTCGGAGCGCTCTCCGACGGACAGCCCGCCATGGGCGCCGGCGCCATCTGCCTGGCGATCTCCTTCGTTCTGATGTTCGCCTTTGGCCTCGTCGAGCGCGGTGTGATGAAGGGCGATGCATTCGTGGTCGGCTCGATTTCGATGCTGGTCTTCCTCGTCTTCGTTTTTGTGTTCTACCCGATCGGCAGCATGCTTGTCGCTGCGGTGCAGGATTTCGACGGTTCGTTCAAGCCCGATGGCTTCATCCGCAATCTTCAGGATCCGAGCATCTGGAGCCTGAGCTGCGTGATCGGCGACGGCCGCTGCGGCGTTGCCTGGCGCACGTTCACGCTTGCCATCATGACGGCATCCGCCTCCACTCTGCTGGGTCTCGCCTTCGCGCTGGTCGCCACCCGCACCCGCTTCCCCTTCAAGAAGGGCCTGCGCCTTCTCACTGTCCTGCCGATCATCACGCCGCCTTTCGTCATCGGTCTCGCGCTCGTTCTGCTGTTCGGTCGCGCCGGCGTCGTCACCGAGACACTGTCCAGCCTGTTCGGCATCGAGCCCGGTCGCTGGCTATATGGCCTGACCGGCATCTGGATTGCGCAGGTCCTGTCCTTCACACCCATCTCCTTCCTCGTGCTGATCGGCGTCGTCGAGGGCGTCAGTCCATCGATGGAAGAGGCGTCACAGACGCTGCGCGCCGATCGCTGGCGCACCTTCTGGCGCGTGTCGCTGCCGCTGATGAAGCCGGGTCTTGCCAATGCATTCCTCATCGGTTTCATCGAAAGCATGGCCGATTTCGGCAATCCGCTGGTGCTCGGCGGCAGCAATGGCGTGCTCTCGACCGAAATCTTCTTCGCCGTCGTCGGCTCGCAGAACGATCCTTCGCGGGCCGCCGTGCTCGCGCTTGTGCTGCTCTTCTTCACGCTGTCGGCCTTCCTTGCCCAGCGCGTCTGGCTCTCCGGCAAGAACTTTGCGACCGTTACCGGCAAGGGTGACAGTGGTGCGCATATCGCCTTGCCGCGCGGCGTCTCCATCGGCGTGCATGCCATCGTCATTCCGTGGATGATCTTCACCGTCGTCGTCTACGGCATGATCCTCGTGGGCGGCTTCGTCACCACCTGGGGCCTCGACAACACGCTGACGCTCAGCCACTACGCACGTGCCTTCTCCGTGAGCTTTGAGAACGGCTCGATCGCCTGGACGGGTGTCGCCTGGAATTCCTTCTGGACGACGATGGAGATCTCGCTCATCTCCGCGCCGCTGACCGCTGCCGTCGGCTTGCTGACCGCCTATATCATTGTCAGGCAGAAGTTTGCCGGCCGGAACCTGTTCGAGTTCGCTCTGATGATGAGCTTCGCCATTCCCGGCACGGTCATCGGCGTCAGCTACATCATGGCCTTCAACCTGCCGCCGCTCGAAATGACCGGCTCGGCCCTGATCCTCATTGCCTGCTTCGTCTTCCGCAACATGCCGGTCGGCGTGCGTGGTGGGATCGCGGCGATGAGCCAGCTCGACAAGAGCCTCGACGAAGCCTCGCTGACGCTCAGAGCGGACAGCTTCCGCACGGTGCGCAAGATCATCCTGCCGCTGCTGCGGCCGGCGATCACGGCGGCGCTGGTCTACTCCTTCGTGCGCGCCATCACCTCCATCAGCGCCGTCATCTTCCTCGTCAGCGCCGAACACAACATGGCGACCTCCTACATCGTCGGCCTTGTCGAAAACGGCGAATACGGCGTGGCGATCGCCTACTCCTCGATGCTGATCCTCGTGATGATCACCGTCATCGCCGGCTTCCAGCTCCTTGTCGGCGAACGCAAGCTGCGCCGCGAAAATCGTGTTGCCGGTCTCGGCAGCAACAGTCCCGTTCCTCTCGGTCAGGAGAAAACCGCATGATCACCGTCAAAGCCGGATCCGTTACCTTCCAGAACGTCCGCAAGACCTTCGGCGCCTTCACCGCCATCCATGATCTTTCGCTCACCATTGAACCCGGCACCTTGGTGACCCTGCTGGGGCCTTCCGGCTGCGGCAAGACGACGACACTGCGCATGCTGGCCGGGCTCGAACATCCGACGTCGGGAAAGATCCTGATCGGTGGCAAGGATGTGACCATGCTGCCGGCCAACGAACGCGACGTCTCGATGGTCTTCCAGTCCTACGCGCTTTTTCCGCATATGACGTCTCTCGAGAATGTCGCCTACGGCCTGCAATCTTCCGGGCTGGGTAAAAAGGAGGCGCGTGAGAAAGCAGAAGAGGGCCTGAAGCTCGTCGGTCTCGCCGGCATGGGACACCGCTTGCCGGCAGAACTTTCCGGCGGGCAGCAGCAACGCGTTGCCGTGGCGCGGGCGCTGGTGCTCGAGCCGCAGGTCCTGCTTCTCGACGAGCCGCTTTCGAACCTCGATGCGCGCTTGCGTCGCCGCGTCCGCACGGAAATCCGCGATCTCCAGCAGCGTCTGGGCTTTACCGCCGTCTATGTCACCCATGACCAGGACGAAGCTCTGGCCGTCTCCGACCGGATCATCGTGATGAAGGACGGCGAGATTGCCCAGTCGGGTGCACCGCGCGAGATCTACGAGGCGCCGGCCTCGCCATTCATTGCAGACTTCATGGGGGAGGCGAACGTGCTGCCTTGCGAGGTGGTGCAATCGGATGCCGGCGAGGTTCTGGTCCGGGTCAGCAATGTCGAACATCGCCTGCGCTCCGGGGCAGGGCGGGGTCCCGCCAAGCTGGCTGTCAGACCCGGTGCCATCCGGATCGGTGGTGCGGGCGCGGAGGGACTGAAAGGCCGTGTCCTGCACTCCGCCTATCTCGGCGGTCATGTCGAATATGAAGTCGAGACCGATGTCGGGACGCTCTTCGTCATCGACCATGATGTCGATCATGCCCATGCCGCCGCAAGCGACGTCACACTGGCGTTCAAGAACCGTGGCATTGCCGTCATCAGCGGCTGAGAGCCTGCACAGAAAGATCAAGGAAGAAGAGAATGACAGTCAACGATACGTCCATCGCCGCACGTTTTGCGCTTGCCAAGACACTTGCCGCCGAAGCGGGCGCCATGGCGCTCGACTATTTCAATCGGCGCGACACCCTGGTGATCGAGACGAAACGCGACCTGCAGGATGTGGTCTCGATCGCCGATCGCAATGTCGAGACCTTCCTGAAGGAGCGGGTCGCCGAAATCTATGCGAATGACGGTTTCCTGGGCGAGGAGTTCGGCCATGACGAAGGAAGCTCGGGTTTCACTTGGGTCGTGGATCCGATCGACGGCACGGCGCCCTTTGTCAACGGCATGCCGACCTGGTGTGTCTCGGTCGCGATCGTGCGGGGTGGCGAGCCGGTTGTTGGCGTGATCCATGTGCCCTGCTCGGATGAGCTCTATGCTTCTGCCCATGGCTTCGGTGCGACGCTGAACGACAAGCCCCTGCGCCTCGATCCCAGCCGCAATCTCCAGAATGCGATGACCGGGATCGGCTGCAACAACTACGTCACCCCCGAACGCGTCGGTGCGATCATCGCCGGCCTCATGGCGCAGGGCGGAAATTTTATCCGCAATGGATCGGGTGCGCTGATGCTCGCCTATGTCGCGGCTGGCCGTCTGGTTGGGTATTACGAGCCGCATATGCGTGCCTGGGACTGCATGGCGGGTTTCTGCCTGGTCCGCGAGGCTGGCGGCAAAAACCTTCACTTCCCGGGAGCGGGAGCCGAATTCCTCAACGGGCACCCGGTGCTTGCGGCGAACCCGTCTTGCTATGACGAACTCCTGCAGCTTCACATGAGCAATCTGTGACGGGACCAAGGTCCCGATGACAAATTGCGGACCCAACCGCGCATATCCGTGAGAACGTGAGCTCGGCCCTGTGCGGATTGAAGCAGGGCCGGGGCCGGCTCCGCTCAACGGCATCGAGTCGGAGCCGCTGCGCATTGGCGTTGAACGGCTGTATATTCGATCTCGAACTGGTAGATCAGTCCATGGATGCCGGCTTCAAACCTGCGCTACGGGCGGTGGTGAGTTCCCTTGGTTTCGACGTGGGACGCTGGCACGCCGTTTTTCAGCCGATAGGTGAGGCCGCAGAGTTGCCGATCTTTTTCAGCCGATCGACTTCCTTCTCGCGCGCATGTTCGAAGAGCTCCTGGAACTGCTGCTTGGACATTGTTTCCTTCGACGGCAACGGCAGGCGTAAGTGGATACTTTCCATTGATGTGGCTAGAACGCCTGCCAATTTGAGCCGTGGGTAGGCTGCAGCCTGCTGGACTTGTATATGTCGATAGTCGGCATAGCGATGTTGGGTGCGGGCTTTGGTAGGGAGCACAGTGGCGCGGAGCCTTTCTCTGCATCGCCTTCCTCTGACCAGAGCAGTTCGCCCCGGGGCAGCTCTTCGGCGGGCGGTAGGCTTGCCAGCGCACCGATCACACTAAAGCATGCTGCTGCAACTGCCAGAACTATGGTTCGCATCGTTTCGCTCCTTTTCATGGCTTTTTGCTGCGGCGCCAAGCCGGCAGCCAATTGGGATGGACTGAGGTCAGCCGGATCGGCCGAGCTTGCTCTCGGCCGACCTGGTCTGTGGTGCGCTCGGTGTCAGGAAGCGTTCGAGATCGTGCGGTTGACGAGGGTCACCGACTTGTCGGCGTTCACCTTGTAGATCTCGCGGACATCGCGACCGTCACCGTTGGAGAAGGTGTGGAAGAAGGTCGAGCCGGCGGGGGCCTTTTCGAGCATGACATCGCTGTTGTCGTAGGTGATCGAGCCCGGGATCGGCTGGACGCTGGCGAAAGCGGCCGTGCCGGCTGCGAACGAGATCAGGGCGGCGGAGAGGGCGGTAAGAATGGTCTTCATGGTCGTGTTCCTTCAAGGGTTGAGTGAGGGCCGATCTTCGGCCGGGTTCATCGGACTGCTTCAAGACAGGTCTCTGGCGGGAGGCCTGGTAGGGCGCTGATCTCGCATCCGGGGAGGAAAGGACTGCGTGGTTGATCAGCCAGTTCAGAGTGACAGTGAGGGGGATGAGGTTCCATTGAACGTGAGTTCGTTCGCCACCAACATTGGTATGCCGCAGCCATGCCGAAGGCATGGCCGGACATGACCGAAGGTTTGGGTCAAGGCATTGATCGGACAGGGCCGCATACGGAAACGTTGGTAAAATCAGCTCGGATCCCGAGCGCTGCCCAATTGCGATGGCCAGCGGGCGGCACGTGCCAGCCATCCCGCGCTATCCGGATGTATAGGGGCGAGCATACCAGCGGCTGATGGGCGGGTTTCCGGTGGAAGCGTAGACTTGCCGTGCGGGCCGGGCCGACGCCGGAGGCGTCTGTCGGAGAGCCAGCATCCACCGCATGGCCAACAGGAGATGACCCATGGAGCCTCTCGCAGTCGAGGCGCGCCGCAAGGCCGCACTCACCACACCGTCCCGATTCCCGCCCGAAGCGGTGAAGGACATATCCGCAGCGCTCACCGGCCTGCTTGCCGATACCTTCGCCCTCTATTTCAAGACCAAGAACTTCCACTGGCACATGAGTGGGCCGTCCTTCCGCGATTATCACCTGCTTCTCGATGAGCAGGCGGGCCAGATCTTCGCGATGACCGATGCGATCGCCGAGCGGGGCCGCAAGCTCGGCGGCACGACAATCCGCTCCAGCGGCCATATCGCCAGGCTCCAGCGGTTGCTGGACAACGATGCGGCCTATGTGACACCGCAGGATATGCTGGCCGAGCTCCGAGACGACAACGAGCGTTTCGTGTCCTTTGCCCGCCAGACGCATGGTCTCTGTGCCGAGCATGGCGATGTTGCCTCAACCAGCCTGCTTGAACAGTGGATCGACGAGGGCGAGCAGCGTGTCTGGTTCCTCTTCGAGATCTGCCGCAACACGTAAGGAGCGCATCGGAACCGAGTGCGTTCAGGCTCACAGCCAGCGATCAAGAACGGGACCGGGCCAGGAACGGCTTCGGTCCCGTTGTTCTATGCGCCGATCAGCATCATCACGCCGATCAGCAGAACCTGCTGCCAGACACTGTGGCGCGCTCTGCTGCGGGCAAGGCTTGGAGATTTTCGGGTGGTGAGGTCTTGCCGGTTGGCGGCATCGCGCACGAAGCGCGCGATTAGGGCGGAAGGCGCCCTCGTCGGACTGAAGGATCATGGCGTCGTCGCACGCGGGACCGCGTGCAACAGGATAAACGATACCGGCAGAGCGGAAGCTGTGTTTAGGCGATCCGCCTGCTGCGCCGCCAGGCGGCGGGCGTTTGGCCTGTGACGCGACGAAAGACGCGGCAGAGATGGGACTGGTCGGCAAAGCCGCAATCAAGCGCGATTTCGCACAGCGGCGTATCGGTGGTGAGCATCAACTGCTTGGCACGACCAATGCGCCGCCGGCAGATATAGTCGTGCGGGGATGTCCCGAAGCTGGCACGAAAGGCGGCAGAGAAATAGCTGGTGCTGAGCCGTGTGATCTGGGCCAGCTCATCGATATTGATGCGTCCGGCAAGTTCTTTGTCGATATGCCGCTTGACCCGGCCGACCTGCCATGGAGCCAACCCGCCACGCGTGGAGGGCTCTGGGGTCTCTAACAAGTCAGGGCTGCCAACAAGGGCCGACGCTTTCCGGATAAGGTCCATTGCGGTGTCCTCGTTTTGCTCGACGAGGGACATGGCATGGGCAAGCAGGCGGCTGAGCTGGTGGTGTTGCGACGCCAGTGAGCTAGCGCCGATAGGCGCCCGGTGAAGGCTGTCGTCGATCTGGAAAGGAAGTGCTGACATGACGATCCCCGTTGGTTCTGATGTATGGAGAGATCTTCATGCGAATGGCGGTTCAAAGAAATTGTACGGGAATTGATCAGCGTCAGACTGCAGTGCTAGCCTCGCATACCCACGTATAGTTGCCGGAGCATCGGTGCGGGTCTTAAACAAGCTGAACACTCACAAGCCCTGGAAGGCAAAGGATGTCCGTGAGCCCTCTCGTTCTGGTCGTCGATGACGAGCAACTCGTCCGCAGTTCTGTCGATAGCCTGCTGCGCTCGGTTGGCTATCGGGTGAAGTGTTATGCCACGCCACTTGATCTTTGCCGCGACGTGCAATGCCTGGAAGAAGCCGATTGCCTGATCCTCGACGTCCGTCTGCCCTTCACAAGTGGCCTTGATTTCCAGCAGAAGCTCTCTGAAATGGGCGTCGAGATACCGATCGTTTTCGTGACCGGCCATGGCGATATACCGATGTCGGTTCGGGCCATGAAGGCTGGAGCTGCGGACTTTCTGCCAAAGCCCTTCAGGGATCAGGACATGCTCGATGCAGTCGCCGCTGCCTGCCTGACGCGGGCTGCGGCGAAGGGCGAGACCAAGCTCGAAGCCGAACTGAAAGAGCGTTTTTCCTCGCTCACCGCGCGCGAGCGCCAGATCATGGAAATGGCAACGAGCGGCCTGATGAACAAGCAGATAGCCGGTGAACTCGATCTGAGCGAGATCACCGTCAAGATCCATCGCGGCAAGATCATGCGCAAGATGATGGCGAAAACCTTTGCCGACCTGGTGAAGATGTCGGAAGCCATCGCGCGACACCAGGGTACACCGGTGGGCCGATAAACTCAGGTATAGTCGATAAAGTTATGAAATACGGCTATTAAGGCATGCAGTGAACCCGGTTCCGACCGGAGATTGGCAGATCAAGGTGCATGCTCCCAGGCTGATTTCAGTGATCGACGATGAGGTCGAAGTCCTTCGCGGCACCAGCAGCCTCTTGCGATCCTGCGGGTTCGACGTTGCGACCTTCACCTCCGCTAAAGATTTCCTCCATTCGCCCAGCAATGGTCGGTCAGCCTGTCTGATTTCCGATGTCCAGATGCCCGGCATGAGCGGCATCGAGCTTTTTGCCGCGCTCAGGGCCCGCCAGGATCCTGTCCCTGTCATCTTCATCACGGCCTTCGCCGAAGCCCCGGTGCGCCAGCATATCGAGGCCCCTGTCTGCGTGCTGCAGAAGCCTTACCAGGCAGAAGCCCTGATCGCCTGCATCGAGCGCGCCATCAGCGTCCAGCCAGAAACGTGACGAGACGCCGAAGCGCCTCGCCTTAGGCCTATTTTACATCCCGATTTCTCGCCGGAATGGCGATAAGGTGCCGCACAACCGGTCGCTTCTCACCTTGGTGATAGTTGATGAGCTGGCCGTGGATCTCCGCGTCCGCCTGTGATGCGCGTTCATGCTGGCGCAGATGCTCGGCCCAGGATTCGACGAAGAACCATTCGATAATCTGCTCGGGATTTGCCGCATCTTCACTGACGCCCCAGAGATAGGCGCCGTCTCTGCGCCGCGCTTCGGCATGGAGGTTGAGTGCCCGGAGAAATGCGGGGCGGTCGTCTGCGGTAACCGAGTACTCGACCTGCACCATGACGGGTCCCTGATCATGGGCAACGCTCTCCGCCACGATGGGCTCCGGCCAGTGGTGGGACGCGGAGAGGTCATCCTCGCCCAGCGGCAGCTTGATCAGGTGCATCAGGACTGCGCTTACGCTCAGGCCGGCGGCCGCAATCAGCAGTGTCGTCGTCAGCCCCAGGGCCTCGGCCGTCACGCCCCAGGCGATGCTGCCCGTCGTCATCGCTCCGTTGAAGACAGTGAGGTAGACCGCAAGTGCCCGCCCGCGCACCCAGTTGGGCAGCACCGCCTGGGCCACGCCATTGAGGACCGTGAGCGCCGCGATCCACGCGCTGCCCAGCAGGAAGAGGCAGATGAAGGCTGCCCATTGCGGTGGCGCGAAGGTGAGCACGACCATGACGCCGGCGCTGAGGATCGCAGATCCCAGAAGGATGGTGTCGGAACTCAGCCGACTGCGAAGTCTCGGCAGGACCGTTGCCCCGCCGATGGCCCCGGCACCGACCGCGCCGAGCAGCAGGCCGAAGAAGCTCGCCCCGCCCCCAAGCAGATCCTTGGCGACGAGAGGAAGAAGCGCCCAGGTGGCGCTGGCGAAGATGAAATACACGCCGGACCTCACGAGCACGATATGCAGTTTGCGGCTCGAGCGGGCATAACGCAGCCCCGCGCGGAAGGCGCCGAAGAAGTGCTCCGGGATGTGGCTGACTTCGCCCCTTGGACTTTTCCACCAGAGGAGTGCGCCGATCACGAAGAGGTAGGTGGCAAGATCCGCTGCATAAGCAAAGGCTGCACCGAAGGCGCCGAGCAGGATGCCGCCGACCGCCGGGCCGATCGACCGCGACACGTTGATCCCGACGGAGTTCAGCGCGATCGCGTTGCGCAACTGAGATCGCGGAACGAGATCCGGCACCATGGATTGCCAGGCCGGACCCGCAATGGCTGCGGCTGTTCCGCCGACAAGGGTGAGGCCGATCAGGAGCTCAACGGTGATCAGCCCGCGCCAGGCAAGCAGCGTCAGGGTTAGGCTGACCGCAAGCAGCACGACCTGCATCGCCATCAGCAGCTTGCGCCGGTCGAGAATGTCGGCCAGCACGCCGGCCGGCAGCGCCAGCAGGAAGATCGGCAGGGTCCCTGCCGCCTGGATGAGGCCGACGGCACCCGGAGAGGCGGAAAGATCAGCGACGAGCCAGGCACTCGCGACGTCTCGCATATAGGTGCCGGTATTGCCGATGACGGTTGCGGTCCAGAGGACAGCGAAGGCCGTATGGTGAAACGGCGCCAGCGCACTGCCGGCCTCCGCTTTGTCAGGCTGCAATTGGGTCATGACGATCACCTCTCGAAGGTTCGGTGCGACGGAGCGCCCTGCTGCAAACCGGGCACGGTGTAGACACACGAAGGCCGCCGCGGGTCAGGCGGCGGCCTTGGGAGGCACAAGCCCGGCTCAGCTCTTCACGAAGGCCAGCAGATCCGGATTGATGACGTCGGCATTGACGGTCAGCATGCCGTGAGAGAAGCCCTTGTAGACCTTGAGCGTGCCGTTCTTCAGAAGCTTGACGGAGATCTCGGCAGAAGCGGCGATCGGAACGATCTGGTCGTCGTCGCCATGCATGACGAGCGTCGGCACGGAGATGTTCTTCAGGTCCTCGGTCTGGTCGGTTTCCGAGAAGGCCTTGATGCCGTCGTAATGAGCCTTGGCACCGCCCATCATGCCCTGGCGCCACCAATTCTGGATCACGCCTTCATGTACGGTTGCGCCATCTCGGTTGAAACCGTAGAAGGGACCGGCCGGCACGTCACGGAAGAACTGCGCGCGGTTGGCGGCAAGCGCAGAACGGAAACCGTCGAACACTTCGATCGGCAGGCCGCCCGGATAGGCTTCCGTCTTCACCATGATCGGCGGGATGGCCGCGACCAGGACGGCTTTCGCCACACGGCCCTGCGGTTCGCCGAAGTTCGCAACATACCGTGCCACTTCGCCGCCACCGGTGGAGTGGCCGATATGGACGGCATTGCGCAGGTCGAGCTTTTCGAAAACAGCCGATGCATCGGCGGCATAGTGGTCGAGATCGTGACCTTCGCTCACCTGCTGCGAGCGGCCATGGCCACGGCGGTCATGGGCGATCACGCGGTAGCCGTTGAGGAGGAAAAACAGCATCTGCGCGTCCCAGTCATCGGACGACAAAGGCCAGCCGTGATGGAAGACGATCGGCTGCGCATCCTTCGGACCCCAGTCCTTGTAGAAGATGTCGACGCCGTCCTTGGTGGTCACATAGGTCTCGGTCATTGGTATCGTTCCTTCCTGTTGAAGTGCGTTGAGGGTTTCCGAGGCAAAGACCGGGAGCGTCGTTGCCAGCGAAAGGGTGGCGCCCGCGAGCAGTGCCTGCCGCCGGGACAAGAGGAATTCGTGTTTCTGATCCATCGCTTGCTTCCTGCTGATTGGATGATCGGAGACTAGGGCCTTGATGCTGTGCGCTCTTGTCGCCTAGGCCGGTTTTTTGGACGTTTCACCGCTTGCATCCATCCTGGCGACGAGAAGGAAGGCGGCGACCAGGCCGAGATGCTCGAAGAAAGCATTGGTCGCGCCCGTGCGTGCCGGACCCGCCGGCATCGTCCAGAACTGCAGGGCAATGAAGGTCGCCGCGAGCGTGAAGGCCGCGAGCGCCAGGGCTCCGGCGCGGCGATGAAAGCCCGTGATGACCATGGCGGAAGTCACGAGCTCGAAGCCAATCACGCCGGCCGCGAAGAGGGGTGCCGGCAGAAGGCCGAAATGAGTCATTTCCTGAATGGCGCCCTCGAAGTCGAAGAGCTTTGTCAAAGCGCCCTGGATGTAAGCCGAGCACAGCGCGCTCAGCATCAGGACCTTTGCCGTCGACCCGTTGAGCGCATTGCGCCGGATCGGTCCAGTCTGGTGTTCAAAACGTGTGATTGTTGTCATCGTTTTTTCTCCTAAACGGCCCAGCAGGAGCAGCCGAGCGCTCCGAAAAAGCCCTTGAGATCGCTGATGGGCAGGCTGGAGGTCCAGGCGCCCGCATGATCGTGACCATGCACGCCGCAGTCATTGGCGCAGCCGCAGGACGAAATCGCGTGGCGGCGCAGTGAGTTCTTGCCAGCCCCTTGCGGTTCGCCCCAGCCGGCATAGCCACCGAAGGTTCTGACCGGTGACCACTCAGGCATGGCAGGAGGAAGCGGCGGCGCATCAATGCCGCTGAAGTCACCGGCGCCGTAGACGACCTTGCCGCCGACGATGGTGAGGTCGGATGTGAGGAAGGAGATCTCGTCCTCCGGGCAAGAAAAGTAGTCCTTGCTCGGCACGATCAAGTCGGCGAACTGACCGGCCTCGATACGCCCTTTGCGCCCCTCCTCATTGCTGAACCACTGGACCTTTTCGGTCCACATCCTGAGCGCCGTTTCCCTGTCCAGGCAGTTCTGCCGCGGATAAAGGCTCATGCCGCCCACGGTCTTGCCTGATATCATCCAGGAGAGCGAGACCCAGGGGTTATAGGAGGCAACGCGGGTCGCATCGGTTCCGGCAGAGACATGCACGCCACGATCGAGCATCTTGGCAATCGGCGGCGTTGCTTCGGCGGCACCATGGCCGTAACGCTCGACAAAATACTCGCCCTGATAGGCCATGCGGTGCTGCACCGCGACGCCGCCGCCAAGGGCCGCCACGCGGTCGATCGAACGATCGGAAATTGTTTCCGCATGGTCGAAGAACCAGTTGATGCCGGAGAGCGGCGTATCGCGGTTCACCTTCTCGAAGACGTCGAGGGCCCGCGAGATCGTCTCGTCATAGGTCGCATGCATGCGCCAGGGCCAGCGGTTCTGCGCAAGGACGCGCACCACCTCCTCAAGATCGCCTTCCATCTCCGGCGGCATATCCGGGCGTGGCTGCCGAAAATCCTCGAAGTCGGCGGCGGAGAAGACCAGCATCTCGCCGGCACCGTTGTGGCGGAAGTAGTCAGTGCCCTGCTTGTAGGTGACCGAGGAAGTCCAGCGGAGAAAGTCCTCTTTCTCCTCCTTCGGCTTCTGGGTGAAGAGGTTGTAGGCGAGCCGAACCGTCAGCAAGTCGTCGTCTGCCAGCTTCTGGATGACGGCATAGTCATCCGGATAGTTCTGGAAACCACCACCGGCATCAATGACGGCCGTGACGCCCAGCCGGTTGAGCTCACGCATGAAATGGCGCGTCGAGTTTACCTGGTAGTCGAAGGGAAGCTTTGGCCCCTTGGCGAGCGTGGCGTAGAGGATGCCGGCATTGGGTTTGGCGAGCAGCAGCCCGGTCGGATTGCCGGCGGCATCGCGCGTGATTTCGCCACCCGGCGGATCCTGGGTGTCCTTGGTGAAGCCGACAGCGCGAACGGCAGCGGCATTCAGCAGCGCGCGATCATAGAGGTGCAGCAGGAAGACGGGGGTGTCGGGCGCGATCGCATTGATCTCGTCGATGGTCGGCAGCCGCTTCTCGACGAACTGATGTTCGGTGAAGCCGCCGATCACCCGCACCCATTGGGGTGCAGGCGTCACCGCCACCTGGCGCCGCAGCATGTCCATGGCGTCGGCCAGTGAGCGGATGCCGTCCCAGCGCAGTTCCATGTTGAAGTTCAAGCCGCCGCGGACGACATGGGTGTGATTGTCGTTGAGGCCAGGCAGGACGCGTTTTCCGCGCAAGTCGACGGCCTTGGTCTGGGGACCGGCATGTTTCATGATCTCGGCGTCGCTGCCGACAGCGAGAAACTTGCCATCCTTGATTGCAATCGCCGTCGCTGACGGATTGGCGCGGTCAAGCGTGGTCACGAGTCCGTGGTAGAGGATGAGGTCGGCATCCATCACAGTGTTCCTTCTGAGTTAAGAGGCATCGGTACGCGGGCGAGAAGCTCAGCCCGTCCGGTCCTGCGGCCTGCGGGTCTCGCTGAGGTCAGTCGTCGTCCGTGTTTCGCCCTGCTTCGGGAGCGATGTCGTGATCGGCTGCCGGACGAGGGCGCCCCTGGCGAGCGGCACGATCTGCTCGCCGATGAGGATGCCGAGCAAGCCGACCAGCGCGATGACCGGCGGGGCAGGGGAGCGCACGTTGAGGACGCCGTAGATCACGCCGACGAGCAGCCCTGCTGCGAGTGAGATGAGATAGAGTTTCATCACCGTTTCCTTTCGGCGTGAGATCGAATGCATGCGGTGGTGCTCATGAACGTGTCGTCCACCTACGCCTGGCGCGATAGGGGAGCCGCGCCAGGCGTGGTTGGTCGCTCCGGTTGGGAGGCGGAACGCGGAGCGACCGGCGGGGACGGGATCAGTGACCTTCGGCGGCGTTGAACATCGTCTTGGCGTAGGTGACGCCGAGGCCGTAGGCGCCGCCGAGCTTCTTCGCGATGCCTGTGGTCGCCTCGTAGGTCTCACCACGTGCCCAGTCGCGCTGCAGTTCGAGCAGGTACTGGAGCGAGGTCATCGGCTGGGCGCCGGCCTGCACCATGCGATCCATGGCGCGGTCATGCGCTTCCGTGCTGACATCGCCACAGGCATCGGCGATCACGTAGACCTCGAAACCCTGGTCGAGCGCCGAAAGGGCCGGGCCGACGATGCACACGCTCGTCCAGAGGCCGCAAAGCACGATGCGCTTCTTGGCGATCCGGTTGACATCGGCGATCACGGCCGCGTCTTCCCAAGTGTTCATCGAGGTGCGGTCCAGCATCGCCTGACCGGGGAAGGTGCTGGTGATCTCGTCGAACATCGGGCCGGAAAAGCTCTTCTCGGCAACGGTGGTCAGGATGGTCGAAACGTTGAAGGTCTTCGCGGCATTGGCAACAAGTGCCGCATTGGTGCGCAGGTTGACGGCATCGATGCTCTTGGTGGCAAAGGCCATCTGAGACTGAAAGTCGATCATGATCAGCGTGTGATCGGCGGCGTTCAGAAGGCGGGCGCCGGGGGCGGCTTTGGCTTGAATGGTCATTTTCGTTTCCTCGGTGCTTGGGAGAAGCAGTGACGAGGAGAGAATGCCTTGGAGTGCTGCCGGTCTCTTGTCGGTTACGCAGCCGTTTTGGACGTTTCGCTGATCGTGCTGAGTGAGCGGAACCGTGAGGACTGGTGCTGCCCATTGGAAGGGCCGCAGCCCTAACCGTCTGTTAGCCGATGAAGATCACGGTCGCATTTCGGACAGCGCAATCACCATTGACTTCGAGACGACATAACCCGGGCTCTATCCGTTGGATCAGGCATCGAACGTGCCATCTAACAAAAACTACCGGTTTTTGATCGAGTTCTCGGCACTTATTAGCGGTTGGGCCATGGACATGGTCCGGGGTGAAACTGCTACTTTGACAAAAGTGATGTTTTGTCCATTCGGAGACAACGGTGCCCTCAACCGCCGCGACAATGGAAACGCTGGACGAAGCCTGGCTGCGGGGCAGCACGCGTGTCGCTGTTTGGCAGGCCGCTTCGGTGAATCTGTATCGCCTCTCCCAGGGTTCCGCCGCCTGGGATGCACTCATTCTGCCACGCGACAGAGACGGGGTACGATCCTCCCAGGCCGATGCACGCATGCGTCGCTATCCGAATGCCGATGGCTGGCTCGACACGCCGGTGGCGATATTGGAGGAGGCGGAGCATCGCGTCCTGGTGTTCGACACCGCAAGTCTTGTTCTCAAGCTGCAGTCGCCTTCGCCTGCTCCGCTTGCCGATTTTCTACCTCTTGCGCTTTACATGGCCAGGACACTCTCGGCGGCCCATGCCGCAGGGGCGCCGCTGGGATCTCTGCATCCAATCGACTTTGCGGTCGATGGTCATGGCGGCCTCCGGTTAAGGACAATGCCGGCGACGGCGTCCGCGCAGACGCTCGGCGTGATTGATGAGATCATCTATCGCGCACCCGAGCAATTGAGACCTGTCGCCCCGCAATATGACGGTCGAAGTGACCTTTACGCGCTCGGCATGATCCTCTTCAGGCATTTGACCGGCATCTTTCCGCTGGCAGCCAACTCGCCCGTTGAATGGCGCCACGCGCATCTTGCGCTTGCACCGATGGACGCAAGCAGCATGTTCTCAGACCTGCCGCCGGTGATCGGGCAGATCCTGAAGCGTCTGCTCGCCAAGGAACCGACCGCTCGATACCAGACGGCCCTTGCGCTGGAGGTCGATCTTGCGCGCTGCGAACAGGAATGGCGGGAAAATCGCACCATCGGCGATTTCGAAATCGGTTGCGTCGATACACCCTTTGCACAGCTCGGAACCTCAGCGCTTTTCGGTCGTGGCGAGGAAGAACAGATCCTCGCCAACGTGCTGGACCGCTTTCTGGATCACGGCAAGCCGTCGATGATCTCGGTGCATGGTCAGCCCGGCGTCGGGAAGTCCAGCCTCATCCAAAGCCTTGGCAAGGGGGCGGCCGAACAGGCACTGTTCCTGCAAGGCAAGAGTGACCAGCATCAGTCGGAATTGCCCTATGCCCCGATCGTGCAGGCGATCAGCGCCTTCATTGATGAGGCAATGCGTGCCGATCACCTGACGCTGGCATCGGTTCGTAAGGCTCTTGCCCGCGAATTGCAGGGCAACGCGGCACTGCTGGTTGACCTCCTGCCTTCAATGGAAATCCTGACCGGGCCGCAGTCGACACGAACGGAAATAACCGGCCAACTGGTCCAGCTTCGCTTGCAGAGGGCATTGCGCGCGGTGCTGTCGGTCGCGGCAGCGACCATCAAACCCCTCGTCCTGTTTCTCGATGACATACAATGGGCCGACGAAGCCACACGCTCCTTCCTGTCGGTTCTTGTGAGCGAGCCGGTTACGGGGCTCCTTTTGATCGTCGCCCGGCGTGACCAGTCCGGAGAGGCGCAAGCCCTGTCGGAACGGCTCCTCGCGGATGCCCGCATTTCCATGACCGAACTGGCCGAGCTTTATCTGAGCCCACTCTCTCTGCAATCGACCCGTCAGATGCTCGATACGATCTTTTCGGATGCACCGGACGGTCTCGCGGATCTGGCCGAAACCTTGCACGAGAAGACAGGGGGAAACCCCTTCTATCTGCGAAGACTGCTGCAGGCTCTCGTTCAGGACGGCGTCGTCTATTTCTCCCCGGACCAAAGGGCGTGGCTGTGCCGAGTTGAGGACGTATCGCGTTATCCCGCGAGCGAGAACATCATCTCCTTCGTCACCGCCCGTCTCGAGAAGGAGGGGGCGCAAGCACTTCGGCTGTTGCAGACGATGGCCTGCATCGGCCCCGAAGCAGAACAGGCAGTTCTTGCCAGTGCCCTCAGCCTATCACCTGAAAGTCTTGCCCAGCTTGCAGCACCTCTGGCGCGCTCCGGTTTTGTGGTCCTCTCGCCTGCAAAACTGAGTTTTGCCCATGACCGCATCCAGGAGGCAGCCTATTCGCTGATGGACGCGGAAGAACGGCGCGCTCGCCATCTGCATCTGGTCGATGTGATGATGTCGCTGTCGGACGGCTCAACCAATGCCTCGGCCTTTGCTGTGGCCAATCAGATCGAGCAATGCAGAGACGAACATCTGCAGATTGAAAAGCGGAAGCTGTTTGTCGATGCCCTTCTGGTCGCACTTGTCCATGCCAGGCGCTCTGCCGCCTTCGGCCAGGCGGTCCGCTATGGGGAGACTGCGGTTAGCCTGATCAAGGACGACCTTTGGGCGGAAGACTACGCACTGTGCTTCCGTGCCCATATCCTCCTGTGCGAGGCGCTGCTGGGAGCCGCCTCGCTCGAAGCTGCCGAGAGCCGGCTCAACGATCTCTTGCAGTATGCGCGATCGGCCCTCGACAGGAGCGCCGTCTTCCGTCTGCGCGCCAATCTGCTGACGCTGAAATCTGACTATGAAGGCTCAATCGATGAGGCGCTGCTAGGGTTGGACGAGCTCGGCGTCAAGCTCGCGCGCGGGTCGACAGAAGCGGAGCAGGAAGAGGCCTATCGTGCCATCCGGCGAGGGTTGGACGGGAGACGGATTTCCGATCTGGAACACATGCCCGTCATGGACGACCCGCGTATCAGGGCCGCCATGTCGCTACTCGCGCCGCTCATCTCGTCGGTCTTCACGACGGATGGCCTCCGCTTCCTCCATCTCGCCAAAATGGTGGAGCTTACGCTCGATCATGGGGCAAGCCCTGAATCCCCGCATGGCCTTGCGTGGTTCGGCGCCATCATCTCCGACAAATACGATGCCTATGCGGACGGTCTGGAATTTTGCCTCGCCGCGCGGGCGCTCGTCGACAAATACGGCTTCGAGGAGCACCGCACTTCGGTCCTTCTGGCGGTCGATCAGGTGGCACCCTGGACCCAGTCCCTGCCTTACGCCCTGGAACGCGTCCGCGAAGCCCTCGACGCCGCCCATGCGGCCGGCGATGTCGGCTGGATGTGTTATGCGCGCAATCACTTGGTTTCCGATCTCATTGCCATGGGGGAGGAGATCCCCAACATCAGGCGCGAGGCAGAAGAGTCGATCGCTGTCACCCGGCGCTTTGGTTACACGGATATCGAGCATATTCTGGCAGCCCAGCTCCGACTGGTCGTCGACCTTGCCGAAGGCCCAGGAGAAAGCCGGTCATCGGCAAGCCTCACGCAGAGTGCCCCCGTTGTTTCAGCGACAACCGCATTCTGGGTGGCCTTCTATGACGGGACCTCGCTCTACTATAACGGCGCCTACGCTCCGGCAGTCGAGAAACTCCGTGCCGCCGACGCCCTCAGCATCTTCCTGCTCGCCCATATCGATACCGGCTTCTGCAAGTTCTATCTCGGCCTCGCGCTCGCCGCCCTGGAACAAGGCAGGTCGGCGGAGAACCGTGATGATCATCGACTCGCTGAAGTCCGCGCCCGCCTGGCGCTTTGGGCAGACCTGAACCCGTTGAATTTCGCCGACAAGCTGCTGCTCCTCGATGCGGAGATTGCCCGCAGCAAGCGGAGTTATGCCGAGGCTCTTGTTCTCTACGAAAAAGCCGCTGCCGCTGCCCGATCCTCGCGCTTCGAGCACGAGCATGCCTTGGCGCTGGAGCGCGCTGGGGCATGCTGCCTGGAAATGGGCAACCGGATCGGTGCCAACGCTTACCTTTCACTCGCATCAGAAGCATACGAACGCTGGGGTGCTGGACACAAGGCAAGAAGCCTCAGGACAGCCTTGACCTTGGAGGCGACCCGGCGTCCGTCTGCTGCGCAAGGTCTGACCTCCGCTGCCGGTGACCTCGACACAGTGCTCGGGACTTCGCTTGCGCTGTCGGAGGAAATTGTTCTCGACCGGGTGATCGAAACGCTGATGACCCGGATGCTCGTTCACGCAGGCGCCAATCGCGGGCTGCTGCTGAAGATTGCCGATGGCAAACTGGAGGCAGAGGCGTCCGCCTGGACCGAAGGCGACAGCGTGCGCGTCAGCACGATAGATCCGGACCGCTATGGCATAAGCCCACCCTATTCGGTGATCGATCGAGCCCTTCAGACGCGAACCCCCTTCGTCATTTCCGGGTCCGATTTCGCAGCCTGGGCTGCCGACAAGGTCCCCGGAACGGGGCGCTCGATCCTCTGCGTGCCCCTTTTGCGGCGGGGGGAACTTACCGGCCTTCTCTGCCTCCAGAACGACTATCTGGAGGGCGTATTTGCCGCTGACACCGTGGCACTCCTCAAGCTCCTGGCCTCTCAGGCCGCAATTTCGCTCGAGAACGCCCGGCTCTACACGCGGCTGCTGCAGGAAAACGAGCTCCGCTCTCGGAGTGAGCAGGCGCTCGCGGGAGCGAGAGCTGAGCTTGAAAAGAATGCGCGTCTGACCCTGCTGGGCGGGATCGCCGCCTCGGTCACGCATGAACTCGGCCAGCCCTTGTCTGCCATAGCGTCGAACGCGGGCGCCGGCCTTCGGTGGCTCAGCCGCGCCGAACCGGACATCCCGGAAACGCTGAGCGTCCTGACCGAAATCGAGACCAGCGTGACACGCGCCCACGACATCATTCGTGCACTGCGCGCCCTTTCGAAGCAGGCCCCAAAGGTCGAACAGCCCGTCGATATCGACGACGTCATTCAGGAAGTGCTGCGCATTGCGCGCTCCGAGATTTCAAACCACGGCACCGAGGTTCGCCTTGACCTTGCAGCAGGAGGTGCGGTGGTTTGGGGCGATGCCACTCAGTTGAAGCAGGTCGTCTTGAATCTCCTCCACAACGGCATGGAGGCGATGAACGACATTCCCGAACGAAGGCGGACGATCGATATTGTCTCGAAGTGCACCTCATCCGAGATCTTGGTCACTGTACGGGACTTCGGCAAAGGGATCGCGCCGGAGATCGCATCACAGATCTTTGAGCCGATGTTCACCACGAAAACCACGGGCATGGGCATGGGCCTTGCGATCTGCAAGTCAATCATCGAGGCCCATCACGGCGTCCTGACCGCTGCTGCCGAGCCCATCGGAACCAGTTTCAGCTTTGTCATTCCGTTGAGCTCGCGTGCGGACGCGTAGACTGGCATCAGACGCGGACCTGTCCTCCCGTTTCTGGGGCTTGCGGCGGAGAGGTCTCCCGCTGTTGTCGATGGTGTTCGGCAAACCTGACGCTGTCCTTGCTGGTCAGGATCAGATCTGGTTTCTGACCATCTCTGCCAGTGGATCGCCGTCGTCTGGGTAAGAGGCCAGTATTCCGCGTCCGGCTTCGGTGGCCACGCTGTGAAGCCTGTCGGATGCCTTTCGCTCCAGAACTCGAAGCACATTGCGAATGGCCAGAGCAGAGGCGCCCAGCTCTTCCGCGCAATCATGGCTCTCTTGAAAGGCGATTGCCGCGCTCGCCTGTCCTTCCGGGCTTTGGTCATGCCAGAGCAGAGTGCAACGGATGGACTGCAGTTCCGGCATCCACCATCGGCTGTTGTTCGCCCTGCAGAAAGATATTGCCTGATCGATGACGTCTAACGCCTCGTTGTCTCGGCCGAGTTCACCAAGCATTTGTGCACGAATGCCATCGATCCAGGGGATGAGCATACGGAACTTGTTCCGGTCCATCTTGTCACGCAGGGCCGTGAGCGCTGGGTAATTCGGGTTGCCGCTCAACGCATTGACAGCTTGCAGCGCGGCCTCGCTGGAGACCTCCCTGATTGTCATGGACTGTTGGTGCACGGCCTTTCGCAACGTCTCGCAGGCGTGGCGCGCATTGTCATAGTCACGCAGCGAGCAATAGAGGGGAATGATGACCTCGTTCAACGCCCAACAGTGATACAATCCATGTTCCGGCTCCTCCAGGGGGCCGCGGATCGCCTCGTAGTGGTCCAGTGCCGTCGTCACCTTTCCGCGCAGCCATTGTGCCTTGATCAGAAAAATGCGCGACAGAAGTCCGGGATCCGTACCGATCCGCATGAAACGGCCGAGCGAAATGAGCGCCTGGCGCTTGACGACATCCTCCAACTCCCTTTCGGCTCGGAACTGATCGCCCCGCATCTGCAATGCCATGGCGTTGTAGTTGTCGGCGATCAGATCATCATCGTCCTGCAGATCGCTTTTGCTCGATGGCCTCAACTTCTCCGCGCAAGCATCCGCCAAATCAGGCTCTGACCGATAGATATGGAGCCAGTAGAGGCCGGAATAGGCGAGGATTGCGGTGGGGTCCAGCCGAGCATCCGGTGTTTTCTGGATCGCAACGTCCATGGCGGCTTTCGATGCGTCCACCGGGCCGTTCGTTGCCAACAATGCGGCGCCATAATAAGCGTTCAGAGCAGCCCACAAAGCCTCGCTCTGCTCGACACGTCCCTGATAGGTCAGCGCCCGCGCGGCGATCGTCTCGCAGTCCCTGAGCAGCGAGAGCTGCATGTAAAGCGGCGCGGCTTCCGCAGCGAGGCGCACGGCCAGTGCGGGGCTTTCCGCCATCTCGAATTGCCAGTCGAGGCAGGCCGAAAGATTGGTCAGATTTGGGCACGCCGACCCAAACCAGTTTATCGCCTTTTCCTTGTCGCCCTCGAGCAAGCCTTGCCCTTGAATTTCCAGGATGAAGAATTCGCCCAGTTTGGCCTGAACCTGATGCCATTCACCGGTTTTGATCATCTGATCAACGCAGAAGGCGCGTGTCGTATCGAGGAGCCGGAAAGACGCTCTTCCGTCTCGATCTTCCTTGACGATCAGATTTTTGCCAACGAGCACGGCGATCGCCTGGATGACGTCGCGTTCCGGCAGATCTTCGCTGGAGATCACCCGCAGGCACGCCTCGACGCTGGCGGCACCCAGAAAGACAGACATCTCGAGCAAGACACGCTTTTGGCTTCTGGTCAGCAAGTCGAAGCTCCAGCCGATCATCTTGCTCAGCGTGCGATGACGCTCAGGCCAATCGGTCGGCATGAGATCGATCATCTCGAAGTTCTCGCGCAAAAGCAGGTCGAGATCGTGAACGCCGAAAATGGAAAGATGCGCGCAGGCAATCTCGATCGCCAACGGTATGCCATCGAGCCGCCTGCAGATCTCGGCGACGCTGGCCAATAGTTTTTCACTGAGCAAAAGACCCTGCAGATGCGCGGCCCCGCGATCGAAGAAAAGCGCAATCGCACTATACGCAACAATGTCGTCCGCCGTGAGCGCCAGACCTGAAGGGGGTACGGTCAATGCGTCGAGCCGCACGATATGTTCATCGCGCACGTTGACCGGCTGTCGCGAAGTCGTGATGACAGTGAGATTTTCAAGGTCCCAAAGTTCATCTTGGTCGAAGGCCGACAACACGTCGGTACATCGGTCGACGCAGTCAAAGAATACGAAACCTCTGGAGGATCTTAAGACCTCGCGGACCAGGTCCACGGGCGCTTGGAGCGTGCCAGAGACCGGTAGTTGCGCCGCAAGACAAGCCCAAATGTCAGCATTCTGGCGGACATTCGATGCATCGATCCAGAAGACCGTCGCTTCCGGGCGCAGGGTTTCCAGAACCGCGAGTGCGAGTGTGGTCTTCCCAAAGCCGCCAGGCGCGAGGATTGTCACAAACCGATGGCGACGGGCCGCTTTGACGGTGGCTTCAAGATCGTGCTGGCGCCCGATGAGTGTTTTCGGTCTGGTCCGATTTGCCTGTTCCAGCGCATCATCCTTGATGGAGTTGCGAGCTGCAATTGCCCCCTTCTCCGGAAGGAACTCGACTTTCTCCGTAAACACATAGCCGACGCGTGAAACGTTCCTGATAAAGGGTCGGGCCTCGGCTTCAGGTGACAAATGTTTCCTCAGAACATTGATTTGAAATCGCAATGCGCTGTCGGTGATATTGGGGGCACCCCAGACCCTGTCGACAATCAACGCGCGGGGCACGGTCTGGCCGGCCAATTCGAGCAAGACTTGCAATATATCAGCGGCTCGCCCGCCCAGCGGCAACTGTTGGCCCCGTCGGCTCAAATTCCGGGTGCGGGTATCGAAGGCGAAATCGCCGAAGAGAAACACGCCCTTCTCATGCGCTTGCAAAGGATCAAGCTCTGCCATTGACTGGTCCCATAGTTTCCTCTGACAATTTTCATTGAAATATCGAACCGGGCAATTCCCAACCGCCGCCACTGATAGGAGGCACCCCTCAGGCAAAACAGCTAAGGTTGCGCTGAGGCGCACGACAAATCATGGGTCGAGCGGTAATGTGCTCAGAACAGATAGTCTGTCCAAATGCGGCGTGTCAAATAGCCCAGAACGGCAAACACAGAGCAGCACCGATAGGCGTAACCTCCGGCCGTGAAAAATGCACAATTTGCATCTGGACGCATGTGACGCAGCCATATCGCGCCGTGATGCGGGACGCTGACCGGTCCCCAGCGAATTTTTTGCAGGCCGCGATTCAGCACAGATGCCGCACGACGGAAAAACGTAGAAATCACGGCTTTTTGGGAGAATTGGCTGGGGAACCTGGATTCGAACCAAGATTAACGGAGTCAGAGTCCGTCGTTCTACCGTTGAACTATTCCCCACCAGGGTATCGCTTGCGCGATCGGTGAGCGGGCTTATAGACAAAAGCTTCGGCATTGCAAAGACCCAAATCGGAAAAAAATCATCGAATGTTCGCGCTGGGTCGGAATGGCGATGGATCCCGGCTTTTGGCGCTGGGCGGCGCTGCCGAAGGGCCTCTGCGGGCGCGACAGAAAAACCGTTTGGCGCAACGGGTTTGCGCTGGTATGCTCTGCCCAACGAAACGAATGATGATACCAGCGGCATGCGTCGGTCTTGGCGCCTTGCGCGGTTCAGTGGATAACTTCAGTGACAGACCCCAGTCGCGGCGGACAGCCGAAAAGCGAGGGGGCGTCGACAGGCAGGCGCAAGAGCGGTTCCCACCGCAGGCGCGGCAAGGGCAAGAAGGCGGGGCCGGTCACGAGCGGTCTCGATGTTTCTGCTTCGGCAGGATCGGCGGCAGCGCCGGTCCCTGAGCGACGTTCCGAAACAATGATTGCGGATGGACCCATCCGCAAGCGAAAGCGGCGCAGGCGCGGCAAGGGTGCCGGAGCATCCGGCCCATCTCCCCATGGTCATGGCGACAAGAAGCCTGCCGACTCCGTGTCGGGCGAAACGGCCCTGCGTGCCACGGGCCAGTCTGAGCACAGCGCAGCCGGCGAAGCGTCGTCCGGCGCATCTGCGCGATCGGCGCAGTCGCGTCCCTTCGAACGTGAGGGCGATCGCACGCACCATGGCGCAGCGCCGCCAGCCGGCGAGCCATCCTCGACGCGTGGCGATCAGCCGGAGGGCCGCAAGGGCCGCCGCAATCGCAACCGGCGCGGATCGGCCGCAAAGCCCGGCCATGTGCGTCCGCTGGCGGGATCTGAACCACCCTCCGCAGCCCAGAGGGCGCGGTCGGCTGAATCGCCAGCGCCAGCGAAACCGGCTCCGTTAAAGCCGCATGCCCACCGCCCGTCGCAACCGCCGCAGGTCGACCGGCCGCGCAGCACCTGGGAATTCGCCTCCGACGATCTCTATGCGGCACTCGATCTCGGCACCAACAACTGCCGCCTCCTGATTGCCCAGCCGACACGGCCCGGACAGTTCCGCGTCGTCGATGCCTTTTCCCGCATCGTCCGGCTCGGGGAAGGCCTCGGCGCCACCGGACGCCTCTCTCAGGATGCCATGGATCGAGCCGTCGAAGCCCTTCGCATCTGCGCCTCCAAGCTCGCCGGCCGGGATATCCGCCGCATGCGCCTGATCGCAACCGAAGCCTGCCGCGCGGCGGAAAACGGTGAGCTTTTCCTCGAAAGGGTGACGGCAGAAACCGGGCTGAAGCTTGAGATCATCAACCGCGAGACCGAGGCGCGCCTTGCCGTGTCCGGCTGCTCCTCGCTGGTCGGCCGTGAGGCGCGTTCGGTGGTGCTGTTCGATATCGGCGGCGGCTCCTCGGAAATCGCCGTCATCCGCATCGCCGACAACCGCTCCAGCCGGTTGGCCAATCACATCACCCACTGGACCTCGCTGCCCGTCGGTGTGGTCACGCTGTCCGAGCGGCATGGGGGGCGCGATGTAACGCCCGAGATATTCGAGGCGATGACAGCGGAAGTGGGCGGCATGCTCGATCGCTTCGATTGCCCGGATCTGGCTCTGGGGCCGGATGGCATGCCGGAAGATTTCCACCTGATCGGCACGTCGGGCACCGTCACGACGCTCGCCGGCGTGCATCTCGATCTGCCGCGTTATGATCGCCGCAAGGTCGATGGCCTCTGGCTGACCGATGCCGAAGTCTCGGCGATGCAGGCGAAACTCCTGTCCTGGGATTATGCCGGTCGCGCCGCCAATCCCTGTATCGGGCCGGATCGCGCCGATCTGGTGCTGGCCGGCTGCGCCATTCTGGAAGCGATCCGCCGGCGTTGGCCGTCGAGCCGCATGCGGGTCGCCGACCGGGGCCTGCGCGAAGGACTATTGACCGACATGATGGCCGATGACGGCGTCTGGCGACGTGGCCGCAGCCGTCGGCCGCAGACGGCGTCACAGCCGACGCCACAGACTTCGAGGGAGCGCTGACCATGGCAAAGCCACCCATTGCCGGCAACAGAACCGGCCGCAAGCTCGGCCAGAAGGTCAAGAAGGGCAAGCTGAAAGCGTCCTCCAGACGCTGGCTCGAGCGCCATATCAACGACCCCTATGTCCAGCGCGCCAAACTTGAAGGTTACCGCGCCCGTGCGGCCTTCAAGCTGCTGGAGATCGACGAGAAGCATCAGATCCTTAAAGGGGCCACCCGCATCATCGATCTGGGTGCCGCCCCCGGCAGCTGGTCGCAGATCGCCGCCAAGGTCACCGATTCGACCGATGACGACATCCGCGTCGCGGCGATCGATTTTCTGGAAATGGCACAGATCCCGGGCGTGAAAATCCTGCAGCTCGACTTCCTCGATCCGGACGCGCCGCGCCAATTGGTAGAAGCGGTCGGCGGCACGCCGAACCTGGTGATTTCGGACATGGCGGCGCCCACCACCGGCCACCAGAAGACAGACCATATCCGCACCATGCATCTGTGCGAGGTTGCCGCTCATTTTGCCGTGGAGGTTCTCTCCGAAGGCGGGCATTTCCTCGCCAAGACCTTCCAGGGCGGCACGGAGAAGGAGCTGCTCAACATGCTGAAGCAGAACTTCCGTCAGGTCATGCATATCAAGCCCGCCTCGTCGCGCCAGGAATCGGTCGAGATGTTCCTGCTTGCCAAGGGCTTCAAGGGCCGCCGGGGCGGGGCCGTTGTCGAACTCGACGAAGAGGGCTTCGTCCGTGACCCGCGCGAGGATGTCCCGGCGACCGAGGATCTGGATCTGGATTGAGGTCGGGCACGGTCATGTTCACCTACATCACCATCGGCATCAACGATCTACCCCGCGCCGTCGGCTTCTACGATGCCGTGCTGGCGATGCTCGGCATCGAGCGGCGGTCCATCGATGACAGCGAGGCCGGCTATGCGGCGCCCGGCGACAGTCGCTGCCGGTTCTGGATCACGCATCCCTTCGACCGGCGCCCGGCAACGGTCGGTAATGGCTCCATGCCGGCCTTCGAAGCCGCCTCGCGTGCTGAGGTCGATGCCTTCCATGCCGCAGCGCTCGCCCATGGCGGCACCGATGACGGTGCACCGGGCATCCGTCCCTTCCATCCGAACTTCTATGCCTGCTATGTCCGCGATCCCGACGGCAACAAGCTGTCTGCGCTCTGCGAAAGGCCCGAGTGATTATTTCACGCTGATCGTCTCGTCTTCCCCGCCCCGGCGATAACCCGATACGGCCGACCCCACATCGCCCGACAGGCCGAAGAAGGGAAGGACCGCAAAGATCGACAGTCCGGCAACGATGGCAAAGGCCAGGTGGAAATCGCCCAGCGACAGTGTCTCGCCTGTCATTCGTGTGCTGGCTTCGAGGATTGCGGCAGCGGTTGCCACGCCGAGCGCTAGGCTCACTTGTTGCAGGACCGATGTGAGCGAGGTTGCTTGCGACGCCTGGATGTCTTCGATTTCGGCATAGCCGAGCGTGTTCACGCCGGTGAAGAAGAACGAGCGGCAGAAGCCGCCGATCAAGAGCACGGTCATGATGAGCGCGATCGGCGTTGCCGGCGTGAAGACGCTGTTGGCCGCCGTCGTGATCGCACCGCCGATGCCGGCCGCGATCAAGAGGTTGCGGAATCCGGCGGCCGCAAAGGCGCGCCTTGCGATGAACTTGGTCGAGATCGCGCCCACGGCGGCGACAAAGGTGGTCATGCCGGACTGGAAGGCGCTCATGCCGAAGCCGAGCTGCAGCATCAGCGGCAGGAGGAAGGGCGTGGCCCCCGCGGCAATGCGGAACACGGTGCCACCGATGATCGCCGCGCGAAAACTCTTGTTGGCAAAGAGCGACAGGTTCAGCAGCGGGGCAGGGTGGCGCCGTGCATGCTGCACATAGAGCCCGAGGCAGACGATGCCCGCCATAGTGGCAATCGCGCCGACGTAAATCGGCAGCGCCGGCAGGCTCATCACGGAAAGGCCGAAGACGAGGCCGGACGCCGCCCCGGAACTCAGCGCGAAACCGCGCCAGTCGATCGCTGCCGTCTCGATCGGTTCGATCTCCGGCAGATAACGACTGGACATGACAAGGCCCAGGAGTCCGATCGGGATGTTGATCAGGAAAATCCAGTGCCAGCTGAAGAAGGTGGTGATGAAACCACCCACCGGCGGCCCGGTGATCGGTCCAAGCAGGCCTGGAATGGTGAGCAAGGCCATCGCAGACACCAGCTCGCTTTTCTTCGTCGTGCGCAAGAGCACGAGACGCCCGACCGGTGTCATCATCGCCCCGCCCATGCCCTGCAGGAAACGCGATGCGACGAAGAAGAACAGGGAATCGGCAATGGCGCAAAGCAGGGAGCCGATCATGAACACCATGATCGCCGCGCGGAAGATCCGCTTGGCACCGAACCGGTCGGCCATCCAGCCGCTGACGGGGATGAAGATGGCGAGCGCCACCATATAGGCGGTCAGCGCCAGTTTCAGCGTGATCGGCCCGACGCCGAGGTCGGCGGCGATGGTCGGAAGTGCGGTGGCAATGACCGTTGAGTCCATCTGCTCCATGAACAGGGCAAAGGCGAGGATCAGGGGCGTGATGCGGTTCATCGGCATTCCGGGGGGGACCGTCGAAGGCTAACGGCAGGTGTGGCCTCATAACCCATTCAACGCGTCGGCGAAACCATTTTGCCGGCCGCCGCGTTCGAGAAGCAGAAGAGACAGGGAGGACCGGGCGATCGCGACGGTGCGCCGTTGCATCACGATGGTGTGAGGAAACTTCCCGTACGGCGCCCCCTGCCTATTTCGCGTACAAGCCCTCATTCGGGGGAGAGGACATGTCGTTGAGGAGATTTCCATGATTTCGATGAAGAGACGAATGGTTCTGGGCGGAGCGGGTTTCGCGCTCGCATCCCCGATGATCATGACCCGCGCTGCCGTAGCGCAACAGACGAACGCCGATACATCCATGAGCATCGATCACGCCATGCCGCCAGAAACGCACCGCTTCAATGTGGGCAAGTTCGAAGTGCTCGTCGTCAAGGATGGCGCGCGTCCCTCCGGCAAGCCACAGGAGACGTTTGGCACCAACCAGTCGCCCGAAGTGGTGGGTGCCCTGCTTGAGGCAAATTTCCTGCCGGCCGATGCCTTCGTCAACAGCTTCGCTCCGGTGCTGGTCAACACGGGGTCCGACGTCATCCTGTTTGATACCGGCATGGGGGAAGCCGGCCGGGCAAATGGCCTTGGCCGCTTGGCCGAAGGTCTGACTGCAGCCGGCTACACGCGGGAGGATGTGACCATCGTCGTTCTCACCCACATGCATGGCGACCACATTGGAGGCCTGATGGAAGGCGGCAAGCCGGCATTTCCGAACGCGCGCTATGTCACCGGTCAGGCCGAATATGATTTCTGGGTCGATCCGGCCCGCGCCGGCACACCGGCCGAGAATGGCCAGAAGGGCGTGCTCGCCAATGTTAAGCCGCTGGCAGAGAAGATGACCTTTATCGGGGATGGTGGTGAAGTTGTCTCCGGCATTACCGGCATGGCGGCCTTCGGCCATTCCCCGGGCCACATGATCTACCGGCTGGAATCAGACGGCCGACAACTCGTCTTGACCGCCGACACGGCAAACCATTTCGTGCTGTCGCTGCAGCGCCCGGACTGGGAAGTCCGCTTCGACATGGACAAGGCTGCCGCGGCCGCCACGCGCAAGAAGGTCTTCGACATGATCGCGACCGACAAGCTTGCCTTCCTGGGCTATCACATGCCGTTCCCGGCGGTGGGATATGCGGAGAAGATCGAAGAGGGCTATCGCTTCGTCCCCAAGGCCTATCAGTTCGATATCTGATATCGACCCACGTGACCTCGAAGCCCGTGTGCGCTGCCTCCCGCGGGCTTCTTGGCGATGGCAGGCAGGGCGGATCAGTCCCGTCTCTCGCGAGCCCCGTGGCCAGGCTCGCCGCGGCGCAATTCGGCAGTGGCGCTGCGCAGCAAGGCCACCATGCGGTCCTGCAGCACCGCGTCCATGACCTCTATGCCCGCTGCACGGAAATCCTCGCGGATACGGTTCAGCAATTCCTCGTCGCCGGACGCTGCGGCCCGGGCCAGTTCTTCGGCATAGGCCTGCATATCCTGAAGATCGAGCACGGTGGTGGCCCACTGCGCCAAAAGCGCGTTGCGTCGCGCACATATTCTGCCGAAAAGGACGTCTTCATGCGCGTCGGCATGCTCACGGGCGCTGCTCATGTTGTGACCGATCGACATCGGTGTACCTCCGGAATGTGCCCCGCGCTCCTCCGAGGGGCGGGCGTGTCATACCATGCCGGCTTTGATGATCCGTTTATTAGTAAGATTGAATTTTCATTGCTTCGACCAGTTCCTTGGGTGAAAGGTTCCATCACGAACCAGGGCGTGCCGGTTTTGCTATTCCCTTCCTGTCATGAACGTGTTACCAGCCCTCGCCAACTTCCAAGCATTTCATGCAGAAGCGACCGAACGGGGATTCCCGTTTTCCGGGCGGATTCTGCCTATTCAAACGAAGGAATTGGCAATGGCACGCATCGTAATGTCGGCAACCGGCGCAGAAGCGCTCACCTTTGACGACGTCCTCCTGCAGCCGGGGCACTCGGTCGTCATGCCGGGTCAGACGAATATCGCGACCCGGATCGCAAAGGATATCGAACTTTCCCTGCCGATTCTCTCCTCCGCCATGGACACCGTGACCGAAAGCCGGCTCGCGATCGCCATGGCCCAGTCCGGCGGCATCGGCGTCATTCACCGCAATCTCACCCCGGTCGAGCAGGCCGAAGAGGTTCGCCAGGTGAAGAAGTTCGAAAGCGGCATGGTCGTCAATCCGGTCACCATCGGCCCGGACGCAACGCTTGCGGAAGCCAAGGCTCTGATGGGTGCCCACGGCATTTCCGGCATCCCGGTCGTCGAAGGCGCCAGCCGCCCCGGCCGCCTCGTCGGCATTCTGACGAACCGCGACGTGCGCTTCGCCTCCGATCCGAACCAGAAGATCTATGAGTTGATGACCCGCGAGAACCTGATCACGGTCAAGGACGGGGTCGATCAGCAGGAAGCCAAGCGCCTTCTGCATGCGCACCGCATCGAAAAGCTGTTGGTGATCGACAACGAAGGGCGCTGCGTCGGCCTGATCACGGTCAAGGATATCGAGAAGTCGCAGCTCAACCCGAATGCCGCCAAGGACGCCCAGGGGCGTCTGCGCGTCGCCGCCGCGATTTCTACGGGTGACGACGGTGTCGAGCGCGCAGAGCGCCTGATCGACGCAGGTTGCGACGTCATCGTCGTCGATACGGCCCACGGCCATAGCCAGAAGGTTCTGGATGCCGTTGCCCATGTGAAGAAGATGTCGAATGCCATTCGTATCATCGCCGGCAACGTGGCAACCGGTGAGGGCACGCGCGCCCTGATCGATGCAGGCGCTGACTGCATCAAGGTCGGCATCGGTCCGGGTTCGATCTGCACCACGCGCGTCGTTGCGGGCGTCGGTGTGCCGCAGCTCGCAGCGGTCATGGCAGCCGTCGAGGAAGGCAACAAGCACGGCATTCCCGTCATCGCCGATGGCGGCATCAAGTTCTCCGGTGACGTCGCCAAGGCAATTGCGGCCGGCGCCTCCGCCGTCATGGTTGGCTCGCTGCTCGCCGGCACGGACGAAAGCCCCGGCGAGGTTTATCTGTATCAGGGCCGCTCCTTCAAAGCCTATCGCGGCATGGGTTCCGTCGGCGCCATGGCGCGGGGCTCGGCAGACCGCTACTTCCAGGCGGAAGTGCGCGACACGCTGAAGCTCGTGCCCGAAGGCATCGAAGGCCAGGTACCCTACAAGGGACCGGTGTCCGCCGTCCTGCATCAGCTCGCCGGTGGCCTGAAGGCCGCCATGGGTTATGTCGGCGGCAAGGACATTCCGGAATTCCAGGAAAAGGCCACCTTCGTCCGCATCTCCGGCGCGGGCCTGCGCGAAAGCCATCCGCACGGTGTGACAATCACCCGCGAAAGCCCCAACTATCCGGGCGCCGCATGATCCTCGGGCGCTTGCCCGGCCCGCGACAGGCGCCGCTGCTCTGGGCAAGCGGCGCCGTCTCAGCCATGCTGCTTGTCTGGATGAACCTCGGCTTTGTCGGCGCCTTCGCCGAGCTGACGGGCGGCAGGGCAATGCCCGATCTGGACATCGACAGCACGGCGCAGTCGCTGATCGATCTCAAGCGACTTCTTGAGGCCCGGCCGGAAGCCGCGCATGTCCTGCGCAGCATGCATCTAGGCCCCGATCTGCTGCTCCCAGCCGTTCTTGGCCTCTTCCTTGCTCTCCTCCTGCGCAGGGTCGCACCGGGTGCAAGGCTTTATGGTCGTCCGGCGGAGCGCCTTTTGCCCGCGTTGCTCACCATGCCCGTCGTGTACGTTGCCGCCGACTATGCCGAAAACATCGCGAGCATCCTGCTCTTTCCACCATCGCTGCCGGAAGAGGCCACGGCGAGCCTCTTGGCGACCGCAATCGTCTGGCTCACGCGTCTGAAATTTGCCGCGCTCGTCATTTCAGGCATACTCGTCCTGCGTCTCGCCATCGGCCCCAGGCCGACAGGCGCACAATGATTTTCAGCAGCATTGCCTTTTGAGGAATGGATTGCCTATGACCGGTTTTGAAATGTTCTGGCCCCTCGTGGCCCATGCTTTTCTCGTCTTCTGTCTCTATGCCCTGTTGGTTGTCCGTCGTGCCGCCGTGGTGCGCGAAGGTAAGGTCGAACGCATCGCATTCCGGGAGAATCTTGCGGAGCCGGAAGAGAGCAGGGTGGTCAATCGCGCAATCGCCAACCAGTTCGAGCTGCCGGTCCTCTTCTATGCCGTGTCCGTCCTGCTCTTCATCGCGGAAGCTGACAACATTGTTGCCGTCGTGCTCGCCTGGATGTTCGTCGCCGCGCGCTACGCACAGGCCGCCATGCACATCACGGGAAATCTGCCGCTCCGCCGCCTGTTCTTCATGCTGGGCTTTGCCATCCTTTTTCTCCTCTGGTCCTGGCTGGTGCTCTGGATGGCGACGAGCTGAGCGCATCGGACGTCGGCTGCCATCCGTGTTTGCCAACCCGTCTGGAAGCCACGCTGCTCCCGTGACAGTTGAAAAATGACAATCCGATGAAATCTGCGTCCGTTTGACACCGATCAACTGGGCGCAGCCTTCCCGCGCATAACCTTCGCCCATACCCGCAGTTGAACGCTGCGGGAATGGTCACGAGAAAGCGACGGGAGATTGACATGGCATCGACGATGAAGGCCGCCGTGGTGCGCGAATTCGGCAAGCCGCTGGTAATCGAGGAATGGACGATCCCGGATCCGGGTCCTGGCCAGATTCTGGTCAAATACGAAGCGACAGGCGTCTGCCACACCGACCTGCACGCCGCCAATGGGGACTGGCCGGTCAAGCCCAAGCCGCCCTTCATCCCCGGCCATGAGGGCGTTGGATATGTGGCAAAGCTCGGCGCCGGGGTCACCCGCATCAAGGAAGGCGACCGCGTCGGCGTGCCATGGCTGCACACCGCCTGCGGCTGCTGCTCGCCCTGCCGCACCGGCTGGGAAACGCTCTGCGGCAGTCAGCAGAACACCGGTTATTCGGTCAACGGCACCTTCGCCCAGTACGGCCTCGCCGACCCCGATTTTGTTGGACGTCTGCCCGACAACCTTGAATTCGGTCCGGCTGCCCCGATCCTGTGTGCCGGCGTCACCGTCTACAAGGGCTTGAAGGAAACGGAAGTGAAGCCCGGCGAATGGGTGGTCATCTCCGGCATCGGCGGCCTCGGCCACATGGCCGTGCAATATGCCAAGGCCATGGGCATGCATGTGGTCGCGGCCGACATCTTTGACGACAAGCTGAAGCTCGCCAAGGACCTCGGCGCCGACGTGGTGGTCAACGGCAGGTCAGCCGACGCCATAGAGCAGGTGCAGAAGGCAACCGGTGGAGCGCATGGTGCGCTCGTCACGGCCGTCTCGCCGAAGGCCATGGAGCAGGCCTATGGCTTCCTGCGCTCCAAGGGCACGATGTCGCTCGTTGGTCTGCCGCCCGGCTTCATCTCGCTTCCGGTCTTCGAAACCGTGCTGAAGCGCATCACGGTACGCGGCTCGATCGTCGGCACGCGTCAGGATCTCGAGGAAAGCCTGCAGTTTGCCGGCGAAGGCAAGGTCGCCTCGCATTTCAGCTGGGACACGCTGGAAAACATCAACGCCATCTTCCACCGCATGGAAGAAGGCAAGATCGACGGTCGTATCGTCCTCAACCTTGCCGCCTGATCACAAGTCTTGAAAACACAATCAACGGCGCGGCCTGTCCGCGCCGTCATGCGTTTGGGCTGCGGTCAGTCGACGGACTGGATGGTGATGACGCGAGGCAGGCTGCTGCTGCAGGCGCTGTCTTCGCAAACGCCACTGATCCAAACCTCACCATCGCCGAACATGAGGCCCTCGCTGTTGACGAAGGCTTGGCCGTAGTCCTGGTTGCGTATGATGGTGACGATCTTGTCCGTGAAAACGTCATTGTAGCTCGCCAACAATTGCTCCTCGGTCTCGAACGTCGCGTCTTCTCCGCCGATGCTGATGGTGATCGGATAGGACACGAGGCTGACGGCGATTTCGGCCTTGCCCTCGGCCACGGCACTCTGGAACGCGTAGAAGAGCTCCTTGTAGTCTGCGGGATCGCCGAGGAGGTTCTCGATCTGGCGATCGGTTTCGGCCTCGCTCGCCTGGGCAGCGTCGATACCGATGCTCGGCACGGAACTCGCCAGAAGAAGGACCGCAAGCAGGGCAGGGCGAAGGCTAAAGGTCGGCAGCGGCATGCGTGGTCGGTCCTCTGTTGGTTTGATCGGCGCGCCCGAACATAAGGCAGAAGTCGTCTGGCCGTCGAATTACTTTTGGGGTGAACGGCATCTGGGGAGGGAATTCGAAAAGTGAACACAGCATTGCGGCGGAGGCACTGGTTTCCGGGCCCCGTGCCATCTATCTATTGCATTGCAGCAATTTGCCGGGATGAAGCCATGTCAGACGCCGTCACCAATTCCGAGACCGACCGTATCTTCGTTTTCCAGGGTGGCGGTGCACTCGGTGCCTATCAGGCGGGCGCCTATGAGGCCCTGCATGAAAACGAACTCGAACCGGACTGGCTCGCCGGCATCTCCATCGGTGCGGTGAACGCGGCGATCATTGCCGGCAGCCCTCGGGAAAAGCGCATCGCCCATCTGCGCGACTTCTGGCACACGGTCTCGAGCCGGTTTGATTTCGGCTGGACCGCGCCGAACGATAGCTTGCGCCGGATGCAAAACGATGCCGCCGCGATGGCCGCCACGATGTTCGGCGTGCCCGGTTTCTTCTCGCCGCGCCTCTTGACGCCCCAGCAACTGCTCGAAAATGCCGATACCCGCGTCAGCTACTACGATACCGAGCCACTGCTGAAGACCTTGGGGCGCCTGATCGATTTCGATCTGCTCAACGATTGCCAGACGCGCTTGAGCCTCGGCGCGGTCGAGGTCCGCTCGGGCAACTTCGCCTATTTCGACAACCGCCAGACCCGCCTGGATGTTCGCCACATCGCCGCCTCCGGTGCCCTGCCGCCCGGCTTTGCGCCAGTGGAGATCGATGGCCGTTCCTACTGGGATGGCGGTCTCGTTTCCAATACCCCGCTTCAGCATGTCCTGAACGTCAGTGACGCGACCCGCGACCTGGAGATATTCCAGATCGACCTGTTCAATGCGCGGGGCGACATGCCGCGAGACCAGTTCGAGGTCGAAAGCCGGGTGAAGGAAATTCGCTACTCCAGCCGTACCCGCATGAATACCGACGAGTTCGCCCGCCGCCAGATCGTCCGCCGCGCCGCCAAACGCCTGATGGACAAGCTGCCGCCGGAGTTTCGCGATGACGAAGACGCCAAGATCTTGCGCTCGATCGGCCAGGAATATGACGTCACCATCGTCCACCTCATCCATCGCCGCGCCTCCTATACCACCCATGCGATGGATGTCGAATTCTCCCGTCGCTCCATCGAGGAGCACTGGAAGGCGGGATATGATGACGCCAGCTACACGCTCAAGCACCCGAAATGGCGCGGCCGCGGCCGGCCTCGGGACGGCATCCAGATCTTCGATCTGGCACGCGAACGTCATCTGCACGTCGGCACGTGACCGTCTCTTCCGACCTTTTTTGTGTTAAAGGGTGCGGGTGGGGATAACTGACAGTCCGTTAACCAATTGGCGACGGCGCCGTCCTATTGCTCTTTCAGATGATCAAGGGAGCCGACGCATGATATGTCGGTTGGAAGTCGATGATAGACCGTACTTCGGTAGTGCGCCTGGCATTGCGCAAGTTGCCCCAGCAAGAGCGCAGCGTCCAGAGGCTTGAAGCCATTCTGGACTCGGCCATGGCCCTCGTCCTGGAGAAGGATGTCTCCACCGTCACGATGAGTGAGATCGCCCAGCGCGCCGGCATCCCTATCGGATCGCTCTACCAGTTCTTTCCGCAGAAGGCTGCCGTGCTCAAGGCCCTGCATGACCGCCTCTCGATGCAGATCGAAGACAGGGTCACCCAGATCTTTGCGGGAGTGAATTCCCTGGAGGAGGCGTCCGATCGCGGGGCAGACGCCTTGTTCGAACTCCACACCCTGTTCCGCGAACAGCCGATCTTCATGTCGATCTGGCACGCGATCCAGTCGGACAAGGATCTCAACCACCTGTCGAACGACTATCATGAACACCTGATGGGGATATTCCTCAAGGATCTCGCCCATCTCGTCCCGCCCGAGGGTCTGGGCAAGGTTCGCGTCACCTTGAAGCTGTTCATCATCACGAGCGGCGATGTGATCCGTTTTGCCACCAGCCAAGGTCCGGAAGCCGCAAGACTATATCTCGACCGCTGGCACCAGATCGTCCGCAAGTCGCTTTTCGTCTACTGACGTCGAGGATCACCAGCCGGGGATCATGTTGCCAGCCTTGAGCCGCGGGTAGTGCCGCGCAATGGTCTTCGGCTCTCCATCCATGTCATCTTCGACCTGGGCCGGCGTGATGTTGTCCAGGCAGGCGGTGATGTGATCGGTAATCGCATTGAGCAGCGAGACCGAGAAACCCGGCCGCTTCATCAAACCGATCTGCACCGGCGGCAGCGGCGGGAAGCCGTCGTTGGCCGTCAGCACCTTCATTCCCGTCCTCAGCGCCGATTCCGGCAGGATCGAAACGGCCATGCCGGCCAGCACGGCCGCAGCAACCACGGTCGACGACCAGCTCGTGAACAGGACCTGATAGTCGCGTCCGTCCGCGTCGAGCGCCGAGCAGGCGAGTTGCCGCCACTGGCAGTCACGCCGCCCGACAGCAAGCGGCACGGGTGCGTCGTCCTTCAGCGGATGGTTTGCCGAACCGACCCAGCAGAGCGGCTCGGTGCGCACCACGTCCGACTGCCGCAAGAGCGGATTGTGGGTCACAAGCGCGATGTCGAGCTCGCCCCGTCCCATCTTCTCGGCCAGGTCCACGGAAGGCTCGCAGACGATGTAGAGTTCGACATTCGGATGCGTCTTGGCAAAGCGGCCGATGATCTCGGGCATGTAGCGGTCGGCATAGTCGTCGGGTGTGCCGATCCTGAGCGTGCCCTCCAGCCGATTGTCGTCGAAGGCTGCAATCGCCTCCGAATTCAGCCGGATGATCCGCCGCGCATAGTTCAGCAGCTTGTCGCCATCGGCGGTCAGCCGGTTGCCGCGTCCATCCTTGATGAAAAGCTGCTTGCCCACGCGCTCTTCCAGCCGTCGCATCTGCATCGAGACGGCCGATTGCGTCTTGAACACCCGACCCGCAGCTTTGGTGAAACTGCCCGTATCGACGATGGCGATGAAGGTCTGCAGTTGGTCGATATCGAGAGGAGCCGACATGAAAAGCATCCATCAGAGAGGTTGATACTTATCATTAGAAACATTCGTTGGACTGATCAATATCATTTCGACATTCTGGCGAAGCATTCCCGCCGGCCGCCCAAGGCCAATCGTTCCACTCCAGCCTTCATCGCCTCGTCGCCGCCGCGACCGGGGCCTGTCTCCTCGTGCCTGTCGAAAGGATGAAAGCCATGCGCACGACCGAACGGATTCTCGACCTCGACCTCGCAATCTCCCAGCCGCCGCGCACCGCGCATCTGGGCCATGCGCTCGTCTGGATCCGGACCCGCTGGACGTCGCTTCGCAATCGTCTTGCTGCCAACAACCTCGCCGATCTCGATGATCGCCTGCTGAACGACGTCGGCCTCAGCCGGTCCGACGTCGCCCAGGTGCTGAAAGAGGCTGGTCTGGCTGACGATCCTTCGCAGCAGTTGACACGGCTCGCCAAGCGCCGTTCCGAACAGGCGCTGCGCGGCCGAAAGGCCGAGTGAGACCATTCCAATCCCCGCAGGGTGACAGCCAATAGCCCTGCCCTTTGCCCGGTCCCGGATAAAATCCGGACCGGGCTTTTTTGTAAACGCTAAAATAACCGAATCTGCTGTGAAATGCGAAAGGAAACGAGCCGGGAGTAACCACTTGCTAACGGCCATGTGTCAGCCATGAATTGGCTTGAGCGCGTTAATTCTCGTGGAGATCCTGCATGCGCATTTCGACAAAATTGCCCGTCGCTGCGACCCTATTTGCCCTGGTCATCCTGAGCGCATCCGTTGCGATCGGTCTGGTCCAGCAGAGCCGCATTCTCGACCAGCAGGTTTTCCAGAAGCTTGAGGCAACGGCGGACGGTCGTCGGAACGAAACCCGTCGCTTCCTCGACGGAATCAGGCTCGATGCGCAGCAGACGGCGTCCAACATGATGACGCAGCAGGCTCTCTTCGGCATTACCGGCGCCTGGAGCAAACTCGGCGATGATCCCGCAACCGAGCTGCATCGACGTTACATCGACGAGAATCCCAATCCGGTCGGGGAGAAATTCAAGCTCGAAAGCGCGAAGAAGGACAATTACGACCGTGCCCACCGCCAGGGTCACACCACGTTCCTCAAGCACAAGCAGGCACAGGGCTACTACGACATCTTCCTGATCGATGCCGAAGGCAACATCGTCTATACGGTCATGAAGGAAACCGATTTCGGCACCAACCTGTTGACGGGTCCCTACAAGGATACCGGCCTAGCCAAGGTGTTCCAGAAGGTCATTCAGAGCGATGACCCCGAGGTTTTTGCCAATTCGGACTTCGAATCCTACGCCCCGTCGGCAGGCGCGCCCGCAGCCTTCGTCGCCGTTCCCATCATCATGAACGACCGCAAGCTCGGCGTTCTCGCCTATCAGCTCCCGAATGATCAGATCAACGCGATCTTCTCGAACACACGCGGTCTTGGCAAGACGGGCGAAACGCTCATGGTCGACAAGGCCGGACTGCTGGTCTCCGACAGCACCCGCACCCCTGGAGACGACACGCTGAAGGTGAGCATCACCTCGCCCCTGATGGCGGCGGCGCAAACTGCCCAGGATGCCACCGGCACGATCGAGGGTTATCGCGGCATCAACAGCTATGCGGCGGTCGTCCCGCTCCAGTTCGGCGATGTCAGCTGGTCGGTGATTGCACTGATCGGTGAGGAAGAGGTCTGGGCGGAGCTCGTGTCCGCCGGGATGAAGTCGATTGGTTTCGGCGCCATTCTGGTTCTGGCCGGTTCATTGATTGGCCTTCTGTTCTCCCGGACGCTCACCCGTCCCATTTCCGAACTCGTCGGCTCCATGGGCCGTCTCGCCGATGGCGACACGAATATCGAACTCAAGGGCCTCGAGCGCTCGGACGAGATCGGCGACATGGTCCGCTCTGTTGCCGTCTTCCGCCAGGCCGAGATCGACAAGCGCGAGCTTGAGAGCGAGAACGAAAGCCGCCGGACGGCAACTGAAAACGAACGTCACGCCCGCGAAGCCGAGCGCGCGGCCGCTCAGGCGGAACTGACCGAGGCGATCGATGTGCTGGGGACTGCGCTGCAGCGTCTGGCCAATGGCGACCTCACGGCCACCATCCACAAGCCGCTGACGGGCAACCTCGACCGTCTGCGCCTCGATTTCAACGCCTCCTTGGAACGGCTGTCCGGCACCGTCTCGGCCGTTCACGGCAATGTCGCGGAGATCAACCGCAAGAGCAGTGCCGTCAGTTCCTCGACGGCCGATCTCAGCCATCGCACCGAACAGCAGGCCGCAGCCCTGGTCGAAACCTCGGCCGCCATCCGCCAGATCATGGATGCCATCCGCCATTCGTCCGAACGGGCGGAGAACGCCTCGCGCCTGGCGCTCGAGGCCCGCGCCAATTCGGATCGCTCCGGCGAGATCGTCGGCGGTGCGGTCGATGCCATGCAACGCATCGAGAACGCATCCAGCGAAATCTCCAAGATCATCAACGTGATCGACGAAATCGCCTTCCAGACCAACCTCCTGGCCTTGAATGCCGGCGTCGAGGCTGCCCGCGCGGGCGAAGCCGGCAAGGGCTTCGCGGTCGTCGCCCAGGAAGTCCGCGAACTCGCCCAGCGCTCGGCAACGGCGGCCAAGGACATCAAGGCCCTCATCACCAAGTCCGGCGAGGAAGTCTCGAACGGCGTCGGTCTCGTGCGCCAGACCGGCACGGTCCTCTCCTCGATCGCCGGGCAGGTCGTCCAGATCGGCGACCACATCCACTCGATCGCATCCACGTCCAAGCAGCAGTCGGCGAGCCTCAACGAAATCAACGCCGCCGTTGGCCGCATGGAAGATGTGACGCAACACAATGCTCGCGCCGCCGAGCAGACCAATGCCGAGATGGCAGGTCTCACGCGCGATGCCGAAATGCTGTCGGATCTGGTCGGCCAGTTCACCGTCGAGGCGGGATCCGCAACGATCCAGAACCGTTTCGCCGATCAGCGCGACACCGGCTTCGGCCGCAAGACGCCGGCCGGCAGTGCAGGCCAACCGCCAGCTCCCGCAGCACCGGTCCGTCCTCCGGCCAAACCGCGCGTTGCCGCCGCTGAAGCCGGCAGCCGTTCGGTCGCCTCACCGGCCCGGTCGTTGATGGACAAGATTTCGATCGGCCTTGGCGCCAAGCTCAACCAGGCCAAGGACACCAAGTCCAATTCCGATTGGGAAGAATTCTGAGGAGCGACAACTGTTTCAAACGAAAGCGGCGCGGGAAACCGCGCCGTTTTCGTTTGGTGTGGGGCAGGGCAGCCTGTCTCAGGCCTTGTCTTTGGGTTCCGGCGGTTCGTCTGAATTCGGGGCTTCGCCCTTCGACGCCGTCAGATAGGTTTCGAAGATCTGCTCCATGCTTTTCTGGTAGCTCTTCTGGACCTCGAGCCCGCTGTCGAACATGGTGTTGATCATGGCAGAAAAGCCTTCCTGAGCCTCCTTCTCAGGCGCCTTCGCAGCCTCCGGCTTCGGCGCTTCCGGCTGGGCGGCGCTCTGGCCGGTATAGGCCGCAGCCATGTCCTGGAATGCCTTGGCGAACGGGTTTGCGAAGAAAGGATTGGCCGGGGCCTGCGGCTCCGGCTTCTTCTGCCCGCCCATCATGTCCTGGAAGGCGCGGGTGAAGGGATTGTCGAAGACAGAGGCCGTCTGCGGCTGGGGCTTGGGCTGCAGGCCGGTGCTTTCCAGCCACTGCTGCATGATGGTGGCCATCGGCGACGTGGCGAACGCATTGGCACCGGCAAATTGCCCGGTCGCCTGCTTGAACAGCCCGCCCATCATCGTATCGGCCATGACAGGCATCATCTGCTTGAGGATGTCCTGGCCGATGCCGGTCAGCTGCGCCGCCTGTGCCGCAATCGCCCGGGACACTTCCTTCGAGCCGAACAACTGCTGCAGCACCTGGTTGCCATCGGCAATGCCCTGGGGTGTGAAGGCCGAATTCATGTCCTCGAAATATTTGGCATAGTTGCCGGAACTCATCGCCGAAAGCAGGGCGGAGAAGTCGTAAGGGTTTGCCGTGTTGCGCTTGAAGCCCGAGGCAAAGGCGGGCGTGAGGGCGGCGATCGCCTTTGCCGCCTGTTCCTGCGCCAGCCCGAACTGACGCGCCATGGCGTCCATCGCGTTGCCGTTCTGAGCCTGGAGCATCATGTCGAACAATGGCAGCATGGACGTCTTCTCCCGAAATGCGTGCGGATGTTCGGTGCACTATAGACTGAAAAAACCCTGCGCAAACCGGTTTCTACGGTTTTGCCCAGGGTCGCTTGCCTGCATCGCGATGCCAAGTATCAGTACTGGTATTCTTCGAAGACCGGTTCCACCGAGCCGTTCCAGCGCCCGTGATAGAGGCCGAGAAGGTCGTCCGCGAGGGTTGTGCCCTTGGCGAGCACCTCGTCGAGGGTGTTGAGGAAAATGCTCTCGTCCTGCCCGTCGCCGTTCAGCCGCGCGCGGGCTTTCAGGCCCTGACGGGAGATTCCAACCATCTCGCGCGCCACGTCCAGCAGTGGGCGGCCGGCAACGCTGGCTTTCAGGCCCTGGACCGGAACGCTGTCGCGCATGGCGATCACGTCCTCGACTGTCCAGTCGGCGGTCGCTGCATCGGCGGCTGCGAGGGAGGCATCGTCATAGAGAAGACCGACCCAGAAGGCAGGAAGCGCACAGATCCGGCGCCAGGGGCCGCCATCGGCGCCCCGCATCTCGAGGAAGCGTTTCAGCCGGACATCCGGGAAGAGCGTGGACAGATGGTTCGTCCAGTCGCCGAGCTGCGGTTCCCAGTCGGTGATCTCGCCCTTCAACGCGCCATTCATGAACTGGCGGAAGGTAACGTGGGTACAGTCGTGGTAACGGCCGTCGCGCACGACGAAATACATCGGCGCATCGATGGCCCAGTTCACATAGTCACCGAAGGAGAAATCCTTGGAGAAGGTGAAGGGCAGCACGCCGGCGCGCTGGTTGTCGGTGTCGCGCCAGATGTCGCCACGCCAGGAGAGAAGCCCGTTCGGCTTGCCCTCGGTAAACGGCGAGGAGGCGAACAGCGCGGTCGCGAGCGACTGCAGCTTCATCGACACCCGCATCTTCTGCCGCATGTCGGCTTCCGACGAGAAGTCGAGGTTCACCTGGATCGTGCAGGTGCGGTACATCATGTCGAGACCCTTGGTGCCGACCTTTGGCATGTAGCGGGTCATGATGTCGTAACGCGACTTCGGCATGCGCGGCGTCTCCGCCAGCGTCCATTTCGGGCTGCCGCCAAGACCGAGGAAGCGGATGCCCAAAGGCTCCGCAATTTCGCGCAGGACGGCCAGATGCTGGTTGGATTCCTTACACGTCTGGTGCAGCGTCTCGACCGGCGCCCCCGACAGCTCGAACTGTCCGCCCGGCTCGATCGAGATCGCGCCCATGCCATGCTGTTCGCCGAGACCGATGATGTTCTCGCCGTCCATGATCGGCTCCCAGCCGAGCTTTCCCTGCATGCCCTTCAAAAGGGCCGAAATGCTGGCCTCGCCGAAATACGGGACGGGACTGTTGTCCGCTCTGAAGAAGGCAAATTTCTCGTGCTCCGTCCCGATCCGGAACTGCTCCTTCGGCTTGGAACCGGCGTCCATATAGGCCGCCATGTCGTCGAGAGTTCCGAGGGGCGTCTGGTCGGTGGTGTCACGGGCCATGAAAGCTACCTTTTTGAGGCGTCGTCGCTGGGCAAGGGAGCCCGTTCGACAGGCTGATTGAACCGGATTCATATGCCGTGCAAGTGAAATTCTCTCAAGCACGACTCAAAAAACTGGAACAAGGATAAGGGGGCAGGGAAGGCTAGCGCCAGTCGCCAATGGCCGCCTGGACGACCGCCATCGCGGCAACGGCTGCGGTATCGGCCCTCAGGATGCGCGGTCCGAGCGGAATGGCCGTGACGAAGGGCAGCAAGCGCAGAAGCGTGCGCTCGTCGTCCGAGAAGCCACCCTCGGGGCCGACCAGCAGCGCGAGCGATGTTTCTTCGATGCGGGAGAGGGCGGGAAGGGGATTTTGCGTGGCGCTGTCCTCGTCGCAATAGATGATACGCCGGTTCGCCGGCCACCCATCCAGAAGATCCCGCAGCTTCACCGGTTCGGCGACCCTCGGAATGGCAAGGATGCCGCATTGTTCCGACGCTTCGACAGCATTGGCCTGCAGCCGTTCGATGCTGCCGATCTTGCCCTGCACATGCTGGGTCATCACCGGCTGCAGGATGCCGGCGCCCATCTCCACGGCCTTCTGGATGAGATAGTCCATGCGCCCGACCTTGAGAGGCGCAAAGAGGAAATGCAGGTCGCAATCCTCAGGCTGCGGGCGGGTTTCCTCGGCAGGCGTGATCAGGATCTTCTTACGCGACGGGAAATGGACCTTGGCTCTCCATTCGCCATGCCGACCATTGAAGACGAGCAGTTCGGCCCCCTCCTCGAAGCGAAGCACATTGGCGAGATAGTTGAACTGCTCCGCCGTTGCCTCAAAGCCCTGGTTCAAGATGAGGTCGGCGGTCACATAGAGCCGCTGCATCCGGTAATTGGCACGCATGGAAGTCTTGTCTCCGCGATCAAAGAACGGTGAGAGACATAACCCAATAAAGCGCGGCTGCAAGCCCGGCAGAGGCGGGAACCGTGATCACCCAGGCCGCGACGATCGTCATGAAATGCGAGCGGCGAACCAGATAGCGCCGGCGCACCTCTTCCGGATTGCGTTCTGGCTTCGGCTCCACATCCCACCGCTCGGCCTTGGCCCGCATGTATTCCACGCGGCGTTTCGAGTTGCGGGTATACCATTCGCGAAAGAAGCCGACGCCGAAGACGGCACCGACCGCGATATGTGTCGAACTGACGGGAAGGCCGAGCGCCGATGCGAGGATGACCGTCGTTGCCGTCGACAGCGACACGCAATAGGCCCGCATCGGGTTGAGCTTGGTGATCTCCTGGCCGACGATGCGGATCAGCCTTGGCCCGAAGAGCAGGATGCCGAGCGAGATCCCGAGTGCGCCGATCAGAACGACCCAGAGCTGCGGGTCGCCACTGGCGACACTGCCGTTCGCACGGGTCGCCTCGACGATCCCGGTCAGCGGGCCGATGGCATTTGCCACGTCGTTGGCACCATGCGCAAAGGACAGGAGTGCTGCAGCGAAGATCAGCGGCAGGCGGAACAGCTTGCGCAGCGACTGATTGCGGTTTTCCAGCCCTTCGGCCTGCCGATGGACCAGCGGCGTGACGACGAACCACGCGACAATCCCGACGACGGCACCGATCGCAAGAGCGTTCGGCAACGAGATCGGCGTGATCTGGTTCAGGCCCTCCAGGCTGAGATAGGTGACGAAGGTTGCCGTCATGACGGCGACCAGAACCGGAACCCAGCGTCGTGCCGAGGCGATCTTGTCGTCGCGATAGATGATGAATTCCTTGATGAAGGCCAGCACCAGGGCGGCAATTGCACCACCGAGAATCGGTGAAACCACCCAGCTCGCGGTGATCCCGGCAACGATGCCCCAGTTCAGCGAACCGAGCCCGACGGCCGCCACGCCCGCGCCCAGCACACCCCCCACGATGGAATGGGTGGTCGAAACAGGGGCGTTGATCCAGGTGGCGAAATTGACCCAGAGACCGGCCGAGAGCAGGGCTGCCATCATCGCCCAGACATAGATGCTGGCGGTCGGGGCCGCCGAGGAGGAAATGATGCCTTGTGAAATCGTTGCGACGACCTGATTGCCCGCGATCATCGCTCCGGCGATCTCGAAGACCACCGCCATCGCAAGCGCTGCGCCCATGCTGATCACGCGGGCACCGACTGCTGGACCGACATTGTTGGTCACATCATTGGCGCCGATGTTCATGGCCATATAAGCGGCGAGTGCCGCTGCCGCCATGATGATGGTCACGCCGGGGCGGTCCATGGCGGCCCCCGCTGCCATGGTGGCCGCCAGGATCAGGAATATCAGGGAGAGCCCGTAGGGAGCCAGGCCGCGCGAAACATGCTGCGAGGCTTCCTCGACCTGGGCGATTTTCTCCAGATCCTTGTCAAGTGTCGGCTTTACGAGCTTTGGCGTCGTCTTACCCATGGCGATGCTTTCCGGAAGAGGTTCCCTTCCGGTTCCTCGTAGGTGGCATGGTGTCAGAATGATGTGAAACGAAAGCGGTGGCCAAATCGGTTCCCGCTTCGCTTCGATCCCGAACGCCTAGCGGCAAAGGGGCGGACATTCAATATGACAGTATTGTTGCAGGTGCGTTCAGGCGACGTTTGCCGTGATCTTGCCGGATGCATCCGGAGAAATGGCCGCCTGCTTGCCGAAAGCGAGGAACAGTGTCTTCAGTTCGGGCTCGTCCACCCGCTTCGCCGCCTCTTCGCAGCTCACCCATTCGAGCCGTCTCGTCCCCTTTTCCGGAAACTCCTTGAGAAGGCTCTTCACGTCCAGCGCATGGACCTGCACCCGCGTCAGCACCTTGTGGCCGCCGCGCATGCGTTTCATGTAGGTGTAGTAGCCGAAAGGCTCGGAGGTCGCCTTGCCCTTGATGCCCGCCTCTTCATAGGCCTCGCGCTCGGCAATGGCATGCGGCTGTTTGCCCGGCATATGCCAGCCCTTCGGGATGACCCACCGGCCCGTATCCCGGCTGGTGATCACGAGAACCTCCAGTTCGCCCGTCTTCTTCTTGCGGCGATGGCAGATCGCGGCAAATTGCTGCCGCGGCGGACGCTGCAGCATGAGCTTGAGGTTGGATGTGATGCGGCCGATGATACCCAATGAACGTTCACCTCGATTCGTAGATGAGAATACGACAAAATACTAATGAAGCACGGCAATCCGCATCGATTTGCGGCGCTTTGCACAGCTTGGTTATGGCTGCCTATCAGGTGTTAGCACGTCGGTTCCATTTCAATGCGACATCCGGTCCCCGGACCTCGCCTTTCCCCGACATTCTAGGGACTCATGATGACGCAAACACGTCAAATGCCCTCAGCCCTTCGATGACCCCCCAGGCTGCCTCGCCTTGGGTTGCAATCATGCCGCTCTTCGCCTGCGCCAGGCTGGCGAGTTCGGGCAGGGCATTGCCGGGCAGGATGCCACGGACACCGTCCAGCTCAAACATGGCGCGGTCGTTTCCGGTATCGCCCGCCACCACCACCGCGTCCAGGCTGACGCCCAGTTCGCGGCAAAGCCAGGCGAGCGCCTGACCCTTGTCGGCAATCTCCGGCAACACATCCAGATCACGGGCGCTGGAATAGACGACCCGCGCCCGGTGCCCGGAGCTTGCCAGCATGCGCTCCAGCTCCGCGATCTCCTCCGCCGTCGCATCATGCATATACCAGCTCGATTTGTAGTCGTGCTGGTAATGCGCCGGTTGCCGCGTCAGCCGTTCGAGCATGACGAGTTCGGCCTCGATCAGGTCGGCGTCGAACCCCTCGGCAATCTGCTCACGATAGGCCGCGGTCAGGTGCGGATGGGTTTGCGAATGGACCATGGTGCCGACGCCACCAATCATGATGTCGGCTGCAGGCAGGCCCTGCTCGGACGTGAAGTCCAGCATGTCCTCGATCAGTCGCCCGCTGTTGTAGACTAGCAATGGCCGTTCGCCGTCGGGAAGGGCCTTCCAGAGCCGCGCAAACTCAGCCGTACCCTCGCGGTTTCCCGCAAGTGTCCCGTCCAGATCGGACGAAAACAGTCGGATCGGTTTCAATCCCCGTCGTTCCATGGTTCTGCCCAGTCGCTTTCCTCCAGAGCTTGCGCCACCGGACGCCCTTCGACAAGAGCCACGAGCTGTTGTGCGATGCCGGTCCAGGTGAACAGGCTGCGGGCCTTGTGGGCACCCATCCGCGACAGGCGACCGTAGAGGCGGGGATGTTTCAGCGGTTTCATCATGGTGATGCCGAGATCGTACCTGTCGAAAGGATCGGCGAAGAGTGCATGCCGCCCATAGCTGATGGCCCTGAACAGCCCGCCATGGATGGTGACGATGGTCGGTGTGCCGCTCGCCATGGCCTCGATCGCGGTCATGCCGAAGGGTTCGTAGCGACTTGAAAGAACGAAAAGATCGGCCGCCCGATACATGTCGGAGAGGTCCTCGTCGGCAACAAAGCCGGTGAATTCCACCTTGTCGGTGAGGGAAAGGTCGGCCACCTGCTGCTTTAACTGCGCGAGAATGCGCTCCTCCTGCACATCGAGATTTTCACCGCCCAGCGCCAGACGAAGCCGCGCTTCCGGCACCCGCTCGGCCAGAACGGCGAAACCGTCGATCAGCAGGTCGTAGCCCTTGTTGGTGGCAAGCCTTCCGAGCGCGAGAACCGTCTTGCCCTGGAATCCGAACCGCTGCCGCACCATCTGCCGCGAGGATTCCGAAACGGGATAGAAGCGGTTATCGTCATAGCCCGGCGGGATCATATGGACCCGGTTGCGCGGCAAGCCGTAATCCTCCGTCAGCATGTCGAGTTGGATCGGCGTCGTCGCGATCACCAGCTGGCAGCTGCGATAGATGATCAGTTCGTGCTGGATGCGTTCCTTGAAGTTGAATTCCTGCTCGAACCTGTCCGCCCGTTCGGGGTAGTCCGTCTCCATCTGCCGTTTCTTCCACAGACCGAGCGAATGCGGTGTGTGGATATGCGGCACGCCCAGCGCTTCAGACAACCGCTGCCCGGCAACTCCGGCATCCCAGTAGTGGCTGTTGATGAACAGGTATTTCAATCCCTCGCGCTTGATGAAGCGCAGCGCCTTCTCGTTCCATTCGCCGAGATGCCGGTGCAGATATTCCTTCGGAATGAAGTCGCGACCGCCGCAGGGAATGCGGATCACCCGCACCGTCTCGTCCACCTCGTCGATCTCAGGCTGGTCCTCGAAACGTCGGGTATAGATGTCCACCTTGTGGCCGAGCTGGGCGAGTTTCTTTGCAAGCTCCAGCACATAGACCACCTGTCCGCCGGTGTCGGCGGCCCCCAGCGGCGGCTGTGCGGCAACGTATCCATGTGTGGAGATGAGCGCGATGCGCGGTGTCTCCAATGCGTCCGATGTCGGTGCCATGGGTCCCCCGTTCTGGAAAATTCATTCGTATGAAGCGGGAAGATAACATGAAAAGTCGAATTTTGTTCCATCTTAAGGGATAAAAATTCCCGAAATGGTGTAATTTGTCGCAAATCGACGCGACCGGTCGCATGGTCATGCCAGCGCCACGCGGGGGCTGGCCATCCCCAACGGTGGTCGGATGGTCGTGAATGTCGGCGCTTTCGGACGACCGGACGCGCCCATGACTTCAGTCGGAAGCCGGGTCCCGCGACGACCGCGTTGCCCGTGTCGCCGGCTGGGTGCCCTCGCGGCGGATCAGCCTCAGTTTCGAGACCCGGGCCCATTCATCGGAGCGCGCGCTTTCGGCTGCTGCCTGCATGACGAAATCGATATGGGCCTGGGCCGCTTGCTTGGCGGCTGTGGGATTACCCGCCAGGATCGCCTCCTGGATGGCCACATGTTGCTCGAGCAGCCGCTCCCGGGCACTCGGCAGCGAGAAAACGGCCTTGCGATTGAACAGGATGCCTTCCGACAGCAGGCGATAACAGGCCCGCATCGTATGGAGCAGGATGATGTTGTGGGCCGCTTCGCCGACCGCATTGTGGAACTCGACATCGGCCGCAAGTTCGGCCTCCGGCTCGGCGTCGGCATGGGCGCGCCGCATGTCGTCGATGATCCGCGCCAGAAGCGCCTTGTCGGTCTCCGTCGCGCGCTGCGCCGCGAGTTCTGCGGTCAGGCCCTCCAGTTCGCGGCGATACTCCAGATAGTCTCGCGTCGCCCGCGCATGCCGCGAGATCAGTTCCGTCACCGGCTTGGAGAAAACCTGTCCGATGATGTCGGCAACGAAGGTGCCGCCACCGTGATGGCTGACCAGCAGCCCGCGCGTCTCCAACTCCTTCAGCGCTTCACGCAGGATCGGCCGGGACACGTCGAGTGACTGCGCCAGATCCCGTTCGCCCGGCAAACGGTCACCGTCGCGCAGCACGCCGTCGAGGATCAGCAGTTCGATCTGCTGCACCACCTCGTCCGCTGTCCGGCTGTGGGGCACGCCGGAAAAGAGTGTCTCGTCGCTGTCGCTCACATGGATCTCCTTGGCGCCAGACTTACCAACTGCCGCGCAGATTGGTCAAATAATTTGGCCAGTTCTGATGCCGCAGTCTGACGATAAAAACTGCGGAGCGATTATGCCCTGTGACGATTGCGCCTTTGCTCCGATGCGACCGCGCTGCTAGTTTGACGAAGGGCAAGGGAGACAGGTGAACGTGGCAAAGGGTGATTTCGCATTTCCGATGGCGCCGGAGCGGGCATTGGCGCTCGGTGAGATCCACGCGCGTCCCTATGCCCTGGTGAAATCCAGCCGTGTCATCTTCCAGCTGGCCTTCATGATGGATGGCGGTTCTGCGGTTCATCACGCGGCCATTGCCGAAATGTCGCGGGCTCGCGGCGCGCCGCTGCCGGACAAGCAGGCCCGTTACCAGGCGCTGCCATGGGGGCAGGGTACGCTGCGCTGGGAGCGCCACACAGAATTTTCGACCTGGTTCTGGGACGGTCCGCTGCCGGATACTTTTGGCGGCGAAGTGCCGATCCATCCCTTCGGCGATGGCTTTATTGCGCCCGGACCCCTGATCTCGGGCATTCGTCTTGAGCTGCGCCCGGACGGCCCGGAAAGTGCGGAGGCCCGCAACGCCTTCGATCCGGCGAGCCTCTGCTACAGCGAGTTGAAGAATGGTCAGGCAGCCGTGCTCACCGACTTCCGCCAGGACGGCAATGGCCTCACCCAGATCCTTGTCATCGATCGTGGCATGACCGAGGCCGGCCGGGGTGCCGTCGTCCAGCGCCTGCTCGATATCGAGACCTATCGCACCATGGCCATGCTCGGCCTGCCGCTCGCCCAGACGCTGTCGCCGGAGATCCGCCGTATCGAGGATGGCCTGACAGCGGTCACTCAGCGCATGAAAGCCCATGCCCGGGAAGAGGCCGATGCCATGCTGGCCGAGATCACACGCCTTGCCGCCGAACTCGAAGCCAATGCGGCACTGAGCCTCTACCGTTTCGGCGCCAGTCGCGCCTATGACGGCATCGTGCGCGAACGCGTGAAGACGCTCGACGAGACGCCGGTTCCGGGCCATGAAACGCTGGGCTCCTTCCTGGAACGCCGTCTGGCACCCGCCATGCGCACGTGCCAGTCCATCGAGGAACGTCAGGCCAACCTGTCGCGCAAGCTGTCGCGGGCGACCGGCCTCGTCCGCTCCTGGATCGATGTCGAGATGGAGCGCCAGAATTCAGACCTGCTCGCCGCCATGAACAGCCGCGCCGAAATGCAGCTTCGCCTGCAGCAGACCGTCGAAGGCCTCTCGGTTGCCGCCATTTCCTACTATGTTGTGGGTCTCGTCGGTTACGCCGCCAAGGCGATTCCGCACGATCTTCTGCCGGTCGATCCCGCGATCATCACGGGTCTGTCGGTGCCACTCGCCGTTCTCGGCGTCTGGTGGGTGGTGCGGCGGATCCGCCGCAGCCACGTGCGGGAAGGTTGATCAGCCCTTGCTGACCCGCCGTGCCGGTCGATATAAGATCGCTGACAGCGGCAGGTAACAGGCAGAATGGCAAAGCAGACCAAGGCGAAACTCGATAAGAAGGGCCTGTCCGGGCTCGGGCTCGAGAAACTGGTCGACATCCTGCTGGAAGAGGCCGCTGCCAACAAGGCGCTGAAGGCGAGGTTGCAGACGGCGCTCGCCGGTGAGACAGGCCCGGACGAGATGGCCCGCCTGATCGACAGGCGCCTTGACCAGATCGACCAGGCGACGACCCGCATCAACCGGGCACGTGCGCGTGATCTGGCCGGCGAATTTGCCGCCCTGGCCCGCAACATCCTTTCCGAACTGGGCGCCGTGGATCCCCAGGCCGCAGCCGAACGCATCCTGCGTTTCCTGGGCCTGCGTTTCCCGCTCTCTGCCCGGATGGCAACCGACAATGCCCGTCTCTGGAAAGTCTTCGAGGATACGGAACTCGCGGCCATCGAGCTCATCAAGACCGTCGGCGCCGAGGAGCAGGCCCTGTTGGTGCCGCATCTGGAACGGCTGCGGCTGCGCGATCGCTACGGCGAACACACCGGTTTCCTGCGCGCCCTGACCGGCATCATCTCGTCACCGGCGGCGAGTGCCTGGCGCAAGGCCTTGGCCGAACTCTTGCCCTCCGAACCTCTCAAGCTCGGCGCCCTCGATCTCCTGCAATCGCTCGCTCTGCATCAGGGCGACATTGACGACTTCCTGGCGCTGGAGCGACAGAAGCCAGACAATCGCCGCGATACGCTGGCCGTCGCCGATTTGCTGCATCAGGCCGGTCGCTTCGAGGATGCGCTGGAATGGGTGCGGGAGCGCCCGCGCGGCGTGCGCCTCATCCCGGTCAACGGCGTGCTCGCCTCCGTCGGCCCCGATTACGGCGCCCATGAACGCCGTCTGCTGGAAGCCGAGATCCTGGAAAGGCTGAAGCGCCGTGAGGATGCCCAGGAACTGCGCTGGCGGGAATTCGGCGAAACTCTCGATCCAGCCGTCCTCAAGCTCTACCTGTCGAAACTCGACGACTTCGCCGAATTCGACGAACTCGACCGGGCCCTGGCGCTCGCGAAAGAGCACGCGGATATCTATCTCGCGCTCGACTTCTTCCTCGCCTGGCCGCGCCTCGATCTCGCCGCCGCCCATGTGCTGCGCCACAGCCACGATTGGGAAGGTCGCCACTACGACGACCTCGCCCCTGCCGCCGAAGCGCTGTTCGCGAAAGAGCCGTTGGCGGCCGTCGTGCTCTACCGTGTGCTGGTCGAGGATATCCTGCGGCGTGGCATCGGCATGGCCTATCCTCACGCTGGCCGCTATGTCGGCGAACTGGCCCGCCTCATGCCGAACCTGCCCGAAGGCCACGGCCTTTCGACTCATGCCGCCTTCCTCGCGGAGCTGCGGCGCAATCACTCGAAGAAATACGGCTTCTGGAGTTCGGTACCGGGTGGGCTCTCAGGCGGTTGAGTGTGTGGGATTGTTAAGCGCGCTATCTGACTTTTTCGCCGCTGCCACGTAAGCGTGGACGAGCCGCAAGAGCCTGACGTGGGAGATGTCGAGGGTCCAGGTATGCACAGCGATGCCCCGGATCCCGAGTAGCCTTTCATAGGGGCGCATCAATCGACCATAAAGGGTTAGTGGGAGGCTGTCTTCTGCATCGCCATGAAGCTTTAAAATGATTGTAGAGGCAGACTTGCCGCGCAAGCGCCAATCCGAGACGTCCTCGATGAGGTTCCAAGGTACAAGCTTCGCCGTCAAACGCAGGTCGTGGAAGCCCTCTGGGGAGAGGATCACCACGTCTCCGCTCAACACAAGAATTCTATGTATGGTCGCGCCGAGGGCGACGGCAAAGAAAGCCAAGCAAGCAAGAACGACCAGAAATCTGGCATCGTTAGTGACATAGAATTCCCATGTCAGCCATATGCTCCCGCCTATGAACGAGAGATAGAGAGCAAGGTGAAACAGCAGTTTTGCTGACGACTGCCGAAAGCCCCTCACGGTTGAGGTGCCTATCGCGTCATATATGTTCAGAGAAACCTCAGAAGTTGCGGAGTTTATTTCGTGGGCCATACCTAACGTTCCCAATAGGGCACCGGCCCGTAAAGCTCCGCCAGATAGTCGATGAACAGCCGCACCTTGGCCGGCAAAAACTGACGGCTCGGATAGACGGCGGACAGTGCCACATTGCGCGAGCTTTCATACTGCGGCAGCACCTGCACGAGCTTGCCGCTCTTCAGCTCCGCGCCGATATCCCAGGTCGAGCGCAGGGCAATGCCGAGACCGGCGATCACGGCCTCGCGGATCACTTCGCTGGAATTGGTGATCAGCATGCCCTCGGGGCGTAGAACGACAGGTCCGTTCGGCCCCTCCAGGCGCCAGGATTCATGGTTATGCGCCGGCAGGCAGCGGTGCTTCCTGAGGTCATCGAGCGTTTCCGGCGTCCCGTGGTCGGCGAGATAGGACGGAGCCGCACACAGGACGCGACGCACCGGTGCAAGCTTGCGCGCCACGAGCGAGGAATCGTTGAGTTCGGCAATGCGGATCGCCAGGTCGAAGCCGCCGCCCACGATGTCGGTGAATTCGTCCGAGAGCACCAGATGGATCGCGAGATCCGGGTGCTTGTCCATGAAGGGTTTGAGATGCGGCGCCACATGCATGCGCCCGAAGGAGGTCGAGGCCGATATCTTCAGCGTGCCGTTGACCTCCGACGAGCGGCCAGAGGCGAAGGCTTCCGCCTCTTCCAGCCCCCCGAGCACGGTCAGCACTCGCTCGTGAAATCCCTGGCCCGCCTCGGTCAGCGAGATCTGTCGCGTCGTACGCTGCAAAAGCCGCGTGCCGAGCTTGTCCTCCAGCCGCTTGATGCGCTTGGAGACGACCGCAGGCGAAAGCCCCAGATCGCGGGCCGCCGTCGACATGCTGCCGGCCGCGATCACCCGCACAAAGACTTCGAGATCACCGAGATTGGCCATGGGGCGCGCCACTTTTTCCAAAATAGACATAAGTGCATAGCATTTGCCCTGCAAAAGTCCTAGTGGTAAGAAAATTGGACCAGTTGAGTGACGAGTCCCAAACGGCTAGGATCACCGCAAACGGGGAGGACACAGTCATGAGCGAGGCCATCGCCTTTTTGCCACCAAGGCCCGGGGTCCTGTCGCGTCGTGCCGAGATCCTGGCCGACCTGAAGGAGCTGGTGCCGCCAGGCCGCCTCGTTGCCGAAGAGACCGCACTCGTTCCCTTTGAGACCGACGGCTTCATCGCCTATCGCCGCCGCCCGCTCGCCGTCGTTCTGCCGGAAACCACCGCGCAGGTCGCGGCCGTGATGAAATACTGCCACCGCTACGGCATTCCCGTCGTCCCGCGCGGCGCCGGCACCTCGCTGTCGGGTGGCGCCATCCCGCAGGAAGATGCCGTCGTGCTCGGCCTCTCCGCCATGACCCGCATCATCGAGGTCGATTACGCCAATCGCTGCGCGACCGTCCAGGCCGGCGTCACCAACCTTTCCATTTCGGAGGCCGTCGGCGCCGACGGCTATTTCTACGCCCCCGACCCGAGCTCGCAGCTCGCCTGCACCATCGGCGGCAACATCGCCATGAATTCCGGCGGCGCCCACTGTCTGAAATACGGGGTCACCACCAACAATCTGCTCGGCGTGAAAATGGTCCTCGTCGACGGTACCATCATCGATCTCGGCGGCAAGCATCTGGACGCAGACGGGCTGGACCTGCTTGGCCTCGTTTGCGGCTCCGAGGGCCAGCTCGGCATCGTCACGGAAGCCACCGTCCGCCTGCTCGCCAAGCCGGAGGGCGCCCGCCCCGTGCTTTTTGGTTTCGACAGTGCCGAGGCTGCCGGCTCCTGTGTGGCTGATGTCATCGGCGCCGGCATCATTCCGGTTGCCATCGAGTTCATGGACAAGCCGGCGATCGAGATCTGCGAGGCCTTTGCCAAGGCCGGTTATCCGCTGGACGTGGAGGCGCTGCTCATCGTCGAAGTCGAGGGCTCCGAGGCCGAGATGGACGCCATGCTCGCTGCCATCGTCGAGATCGCCAAACGTCATGGTGTCAAGACCGTGCGCGAAAGCCAGTCGGCCACGGAAGCCGCTCTCATCTGGAAAGGCCGCAAATCCGCCTTCGGCGCCACCGGCCGTATCGCCGACTACATCTGCATGGATGGCACCGTGCCGCTCAGCCAGCTGGCCTACGTCCTGCGCAAGACCTCCGAGATCATCGACCGCTACGGGTTGCGCGTCGCCAATGTCTTCCACGCCGGCGACGGCAATATGCATCCTTTGATCCTCTACAACATCAACGACCCGGAAGACGCAGCGAAAGCCGAAGCCGCCGGCATGGAGATCCTCAAGCTCTGCGTGGATGCGGGCGGCTGCCTCACCGGCGAACATGGGGTCGGCATCGAGAAGCGCGACCTGATGTTGCACCAGTTCACCCAGGTCGATCTCGACCAGCAGATGGCCGTGCGCTCGGCCTTCGATGCGGACTGGATCCTCAACCCCTCCAAGGTCTTTCCGCTGGGGGGGAGGGCATGATGGCAATGTCATTTTTCTCCTTGGGTTACCCCCCTCTGTCCTGCCGGACATCTCCCCCACAAGGGGGGAGAGTGGGAACCCGCCAGCGCCCTGCGCTCGGCAAGCATTCGCCCGCTGAAGCCTCTCGCCGTTTCGCGCCCTCTCGTGAGCCTGTGTCGGATCGTATCCGAACGACCGAGCGGCAGCCCGATCCACTCTCCCCCCTCGTGGGGGAGATGCCCGGCAGGGCAGAGGGGGGCGAGCTTGCGCCAATGCATCCGCAAGCCGCCGTAAACGCGAAAGCCACCCCATGCTGACCCCCGCAACTGAAACCGAAGCCGCCGCGCTCATCCGGGAGCACGCTGCCAGCAAAACCCCGCTCCACATCCGTGGTGGTGGAAGCCGTGCGGGTTTCGGCAACGCCGTTGCCGCAGACGCGATCCTGTCCTCGAAGGCACTCACAGGCATCACCGAATACAATCCCGCCGAAATGGTCATGACGGCCCGCGCCGGGACGCCGGTCGCCGAGATTGAGGCGGCTCTTGCGGCAAACGGCCAAGGCATGGCCTTCGAACCCATGGATCATCGCGGTGCCATGGGCACGTCCGGCACGCCCACCATCGGCGGTCTCTTTGCCGTCAACAGTTCGGGCCCGCGCCGGTTCACGGCGGGCGCTGCCCGCGACCATCTGCTCGGCCTCCGTTTCGTCAACGGGGCAGGCGATGTCGTGAAGGCCGGCGGCAAGGTGATGAAGAATGTCACCGGGCTCGACCTCGTCAAGCTGCTCGCCGGCTCGCATGGCACGCTCGGCTTCCTCACAGAGGTCACCTTCAAGGTCCTTCCCGTACCGAAGACGGCTGCCACCATCGTTGTCTCAGGGCTGGAAGACGAGCAGGCGATGAAGGCCCTCGCCGCCGCCCTCTCGCTCTCCGTCGAGGTCTCCGGTGCCGCCCACCTGCCGGAAAGCGTGCGGGCTCGCTTCATCGGCGGCAAGCTCCCGGACGGTTCAGCAACCGTCATGCGCATCGAGGGCCTTGAAGCCTCTGTTGCGGTGCGCGCCGAAAAGCTGATGGCGGCGATGGACGGTATCGGTCCGGTCAGCCGCCTTGATGCGGACGACACGCAAGCGCTCTGGGCCGAAATCCGCGATGTCATGCCCTATGCCGATGGCACGACACGCCCGCTCTGGCGTGTCTCCATGGCACCGTCCGAAGCCTGGAAGCTGGTCGCCGGCCTCAGGCTCCGCGCCGGCATCGATGCCTATTACGATTGGCAGGGCGGGCTCGTCTGGATGCGCATGGAAGCGGACCCAGAGGCCGAAGTGCTTCGCCATGGCATCCGCACACTCGGCGGCGGCCATGCGACCCTTGTCAGGGCAGCACCGCAGATCCGCGCCGAAGTCGCAGCCTTCGAGCCTCAGGTGCCGGCCGTCGCGTTGCTTTCCGCCCGTATCAGGGCAAAACTCGATCCGCACGGGATCTTCAATCCTGGTCTGATGACGTGAAGGAGTTTTGTCATGACTGATCCGAATTATCAGCCACCGGCGACATCGGGTGGCGAAGGCTGGTTTTCGCCCGGCCGCGTGAATGCCCAGCTGGTCTATGTCCTCTATCTCGTCAGCTTCGTCGTCGGCCTCACCGGCATCGTCGGGCTGATCATGGCCTATGTGAACCGCGGCAAGGGCCCGGCCTGGGTCGACACACACTACACCTATGCCATCAGGACCTTCTGGATCGGCCTTCTCTACGCACTGATCGCCTCGATCCTGATGCTGCTGGCAATCGGTTTCGTCCTGGTCTTTGCGGTCGCCATCTGGATCGTTGTTCGCTGCGTCATCGGCCTGCAGAAAGCCTCGGCCGGCGAACCGATCGCCCGTCCCACCAGCTGGTGGATTTGAACTGACATGATCGGAGCGGCGGTTCGCGTCGCTCCCCCGGGAGGACATGCGTGCAGACCAATTTCACCGCCGATCAGCTCGCCGATCCCCATGTCGCGGAGGCCGAAAGCATCCTGCGCAAATGTGTGCATTGCGGCTTCTGCACGGCCACCTGTCCGACCTATGTGACGCTCGGCAACGAGCTCGACAGCCCGCGCGGTCGCATCTATCTGATCAAGGACATGCTGGAGAACGGCCGTCCGGCCGACGAGCAGGTGGTTACCCATATCGACCGCTGTCTCTCCTGCCTGGCCTGCACCACGACCTGTCCCTCGGGTGTCGACTACATGCATCTGGTCGACCATGCGCGCATCCACATCGAAAAGACCTATCGCCGCCCGTTGATGAACCGGCTGACCCGCAACATGCTGGCCATGGTGCTGCCTTATCCTGGCCGTTTCCGGCTGGCCCTCAAACTCGCGGCTCTGGGGCGTCCTTTCGCCGGCCTCTTCGACAAGGTGAAGCCGTTAAAGCCGGTGGCGGCCATGCTGCGCCTCGCGCCTTCGACGGTCGCGCCACGGTCCGACTTCGCCAGGCCCGCAACCCATGCCGCAGCCGCAACCCGACGTGGCCGTGTCGCCATCCTCACTGGTTGCGCCCAGCCGGTGCTCGACCCCGGCATCAACGAGGCCGCGATCTCACTGCTGACCCGACTCGGCATCGAAGTCGTGGTTCCCCAGGGGGAGGGCTGCTGCGGTGCGCTCGTCCATCACATGGGCCGCGAAGAACAGGCGCTGGACAGCGCCCGCCGCAATGTCGATGTCTGGACCCGCGCCATCGAAGATGGCGGCCTCGACGCCATCATCGTCACGACCTCGGGCTGCGGCACGACGATCAAGGACTACGGTCATATGCTGCGCCTGGACCCGGCCTATGCGGAAAAGGCGGCACGCGTCTCGGCGCTCGCCAAGGATGTCACCGAATATCTCTCGACGCTTGACCTGCCAATTGCGGAGACGAAGGGCCTCGCCGTCGCCTATCACTCGGCCTGCTCTTTGCAGCATGGCCAGAAGGTCACCATGGCGCCGAAGCTGCTGCTGAAATCGGCGGGCTTCACGGTCAAAGATCCGCCGGAGGGCCATCTCTGCTGCGGTTCGGCCGGAACCTACAACATCATGCAGCCGGAGATTTCGGCACGGCTGAAGGCCCGCAAGGTCAAGAATATCGAGAAGATCAAGCCGGACGTCATTGCCGCCGGCAATATCGGCTGCATGACCCAGATCGGCTCGGCCACCGGTATTCCGGTGGTGCACACGGTGGAACTGCTCAATTGGGCCTATGGTGGCCCGTGCCCCAAGGCGCTGAAAAGCCGCGTGGCGGGCCGAGAGCACCGGTGACTGAGTGAATTGTTAAGCGAAAACTGTTATATCTGTCCCAGGATGGTTCGTCCGGGGAGGCTGCCATGGGAAACAAACGTCTGCCGATCGCCTTGCTTGTGCTCTGTTCGTGGGCGCTGCCCGGCATGGCTGCCGAACGCATCTATTGCGCCGCCTCCGATGCGGTCGTCAGCGCCTCGCTGGAAACGGGCTTCAGCAAGAAGGATGAGCAGCAACTCATCCATTTCCGCGGCATCGCCGGCGTCAGGGACAATGTCGTGCCGCCGGAATTCCGCCGTTTCGAATTGAATTCCGACATGCTGCGCCAGCATTGGACGGATGGACATGATCTCCGCTTCAGCATGCAGGCCTTCTCGCCGCCGAAATCGCCGGTCTACCGCGTCACGATGTCGATCGTGACCAGTCGCGAGACGGACAAGGATCCGCGCTACGAAGGCACCTATCATCTGGCGGTGCAACACCTCGTCCCCGGAAGCCGGGTCGAGGGCGACATTCTCCTCGACCACGAAGCCCCGATCTTCTGCGCGATCAAGGGCTGAGCCGCGTCGGTGCTCAGAACTTGTAGCTCACACCCAGGTTGACCGCATTGGTCAGGATCTTCGTCTTCAGCGTCGCACCGGAATCGATGTCGACATCGACCCAGGAATAGTTGCCCTTGTATTCCAGGAAGGCTGACCAGTTTTTGGTGAACTCGTAGGCCACGCCTGCCTGCGCCTGCAGGGTCGCACCGCCGAGCTGGTATTCGAAGGTCCTGCCCGACCCGCGCGTGACTTCCACATGCGGAATGTTCACACCCGCACCCGCGCCGACATAAGGCACGAACTTGGTGCCCTCGATCGGCATGCGATAAAGCGCGTTCAGCGTCAGAAGGTTGAGCCCGTCGGAAAATTCGAAATGTGACCAGCCGGACGCGGCAAGCGTGGCGTCGTCGGCATAGACCTTGGCATGGCTGAAATCGACGGCCAGACCCAGATTGGGCTTGCCCATCCCGTCCATCCACCAGGTGCCGCGGACACCGTAATAGGGTGGGGTGTCGAAGGAGCGCCCTTCCCAGCCGGTGCGGATATCCGGACCATCCGACACATGCACGTCGCTGTGCGGCGCAGTCTGGAAGCCGCTATAGACCGAAATCGCCATCTCGGCATGGGCGGTGGATGTGAGGGCGGTCAGAAGGGCGCCGGCGAAGGCCAGCGAGGAAATGCGCGATGTCATCAAGAAGTCCCCGGCAATGATGGCTGGCGAGGTTGATCGGCCACGCCCTGGACCGAAGCCTGCCTCGCCGAGGCGACAGGAAGATGACAGCAAAACGACCGCGCCTGTGGCGCGGTCGCAACATTTCTCGGATCCTGGGCTTGATCTCAGCCGCCGAAGATCGTGCGCAGGATGTCGATGCCCTTGTCGTCGAAGGAAACATCGCCCTGCTTGTTGCCGGGGCCGACCACGATCACCTTGGCGCCGATATCGGCACGCTCGTAGAGATGCTCGACATCCTTGTTCATCATGCGGATGCAGCCGGACGACATGTTGAGGCCGATCGTCCAGGGCTGGTTGGTGCCGTGGATACGGAAGATCGTGTCGCGGCCACCCTTGTAGAGATACATCGCGCGCGCGCCGAGCGGATTGTCCGGGCCGCCTTCCTGCACGACGGGCAGCATATGGCCCTTGGCGGCTTCGCGGCGGCGCATTTCCGCCGGCGGGCGCCATTCCGGCCATTCCGACTTGCGGCCGATCTTCACAACGCCCGACCAGCCGAAGCCGTCGCGACCCACGCCGACGCCATAACGGGTCGCGCGGTTGTTGCCTTCGACGAAGTAGAGGAACTTGTTGTTGGTATCGATGATGATCGTGCCGGGCTTCTCGTCGGTCGTCAGCCGGACGACCTTGCGCTTGAACTTCTCGGCGACCTGCTTCGGCTGGGCCACCAAAGTGACATCCGTGCTCGTCTGGACACGGTTGAGGCTGATCGCGTTTGCAGGCACGGGAAGAAGGAAAGTCGCCGCGATCAAGGTCGCGGCAACGCGGGTCGTGATGGAATCAGGCATGGTTTGTCCCCTGGAAATACTGGGGTTGGAGCCTATCCGCTTCCTTTTCTAATGCAAGAGCCTAGAGCGCCATTGTGACGAATGGTGTGGCTTAGATCACAATAACCTTGGTTCCCACCGGGACCCGTTCATAAAGATCGGTCACATCCTCGTTGCGCATGCGGATGCAGCCGGAGGAGACGCCGTTGCCGATCGACCAGGGCGCATTGGTGCCGTGGATGCGGTAAAGCGTCGATCCGAGATACATCGCGCGCGCGCCGAGCGGGTTGTCCGGACCACCTTCCATGCTGGCTGGCAGATAGTGCCCCTTTGCCGCTTCGCGGGCGATCATTTCCTGCGGCGGGTTCCACGACGGCCATTCACGCTTGGCGGTGACCTTGTGCGTGCCGGCCCATTCGAAGCCCGGCTTGCCGACGCCAACGCCGTAACGTTTGGCCATTCCGTCGGCCATGACAAGATACAGGAAGCGCTGGCGCGTATCGATGACGATCGTGCCGGGCTTCTCCTTGGTCTGGTACTCCACCATCTGTGGCAGGAACTGCGGCTCGATCTGCGTGCGCACCGGCTTGTTGGGCCGCATGGCGACCTGCTGCGCTGCCGGCTGCTGCCCGAAGAGAACGCGGCGCTGCTGCTGCACCAGCGGACGCTGACGGGCCGGCTGTGGCTGCATGGCCTGCTGGCGATAGACGGGCACCATCTGGCGGCCGGCATTGGCGACCGGCCGTGTCGCATAACCCCGTGTCTGCGTCGGAACACCGCCGAGCTGCAGCACCCAGGCGGCCGAGAGGTCCGGGCTCACCATGACCGGTGGCCGGCTCTGGTAACGGTCATTGGCCGTGGCGGAAAAGGCAAGGGGCAGGCTGGCGATCACGGCCAGCAGGACTGATTTTTTCAACATCGGACAACTCGCAACATGGGGCCGAAGGCGGCGGCGGGCGAAAAGCCGGCCGGGTTCACCAGGATCGTGCCAGAGCGTGCGCCGCCAATTGGTAAAGACCCGTTCATGAAAATGCGATGGATGCCGTAAACCTTCTGTCAGGGTTAGCATCTGGTTTGGAAAAATCGTGAACAAATGGTAAACGCCTGTCCGCATCGGGAGAGAATCGTATGGACATGATCGCGGAAGGCCTGATCCGGGGAGAAGACGGCCTGGATCGCTGCTTCTGGCACGGTGGGCTGGAAGACTATCGCCTCTATCACGACGAGGAATGGGGAAAGCCCGTCACCGACGATGTCAGGCTGTTCGAGAAGATCTGCCTCGAAGGTTTCCAGTCCGGCCTTTCCTGGCTGACCATCCTCAGGAAACGCGAAAACTTCCGCGCGGCCTTCGCCGGCTTCGACTTCCATCAGGTCGCCCGCTTCGGCGACGAGGAGATCGCCCGGTGTCTGGCTGACGCCGGCATCATCCGCCATCGCGGCAAGATCGTCTCGACCATCAACAACGCCCGCCGCGCGATCGACCTGCAGGCGGAGTTCGGATCGCTCTCTCGTTACTTCTGGAGTTACGAACCCGAAACCGCCGAACGCCCGGCCCGCATGGACTACGCTACGCTCAAGGCCAACCCGACCTCGCCCACCTCGGTGCGCCTGTCGAAAGATCTGAAGAAGCGCGGCTGGACCTTCGTTGGCCCGACCACGGTCTATGCCTTCATGCAGGCCATGGGGTTGGTCAACGACCACATCGAGGGATGCTGCTGCCGTGCCCGCAATGAAGAGCTGAGGGCACGGCTCGTGCGTCCCTGAGCCTCAGTCGATGCTGACAGCGAGAATGCGGCTGATCTCCGTGAGTGACCGGCCAGATTGCTCCCGCCACGTGTTGAACGCCGCCTGCACCGCAGCCTTGTCTTTCGCCGAGGTCGGCGCCTTGGTCACGATGCCCTCGGCGATCAGCCGGTTCACCACGCTGTGCGACAGGATGAAGCTGTCGATGCCGGAAAATCGCAGGAAATATTGCCCGGTATTGCCGCCGAGCCGCGATCCTCTCTTCTGCAGGAGATCGAGCAAACCGACGTAATTCTCCGTCGGCCAGCCGGCGAAGAAGGCGCCGGCACTGCCATGCTCGCGGGCGATGTCCGACAGGAAAACCGCATTTTCCTGCACGGCCCGGATCTTCGGTCCATGCCGAACGATCCTGACATCGGAGACCAGTCGCCCGAAATCCTCGTCGTGCAGCATGGCGCAACGCCCGATATCGAAGCCCTCGAAGGCCGCCTCGAAACCGGGCCACATCGCCTCGACGACCTTCCAGTTGAACCCGGACTGAAAGATGCATTTGGTCATCAGCGCCAGGAACCGGTCGTCCGGCATGTCAGCGATTTCGGCCTGTGACTTCGGATGAAGGAGGCTTTCCAGAACGCCCGCTTCGCCCTTGCGGGCCACGGCGAGTTGGTAGATCTCGTCGAAATTGCGCATGGGGTCTTCAGCCCTTCAGATTGGCGACGAGGTCGGGCACATGTCCGAGATCGGGGATCTCGCAAAACCGAGGCGCCTCGGTCGGCTTGTCGACATGCTCCAGCACCCAGGTCAGTTCATGTGGCACGAACACGCCCCAGGCCCCGGCGGCGATCGCCGGCACGATGTCGGACTTCAGCGAATTGCCGATCATCATCGACCGCTCCGGCCCCTCGCCATGTTTGCCGAAAATCCGCCGATAGGTGGTGGCGGTCTTGTCCGAGACGATCTCGACCGCATCGAAATAGTCACCGAGCCCGGATTGTGCGAGCTTCCGCTCCTGATCGAAGAGATCGCCCTTGGTGATCATCACCAGGAAATATTTGCCCGCCAGCGCCTCCAGGGCATCGCGGGCATGCGGCAGACATTCGACGGGGTGTCCGAGCAGATCGCGACCGATCGCCAGGATCTCTGAAATCACGGAAGACGGCGCACGCCCTTCGGTGATCTCCAAGGCAGTCTCGATCATTGACAGGGTAAAACCTTTGATGCCGAAACCGTAATGGGCGAGGTTGCGCTTTTCCGCCTCGAGCAGGCGCTCCGACACGTGATCGCCTTCGGCATATGCGGAGAGCAGGCTGCGGAAATGGCTTTCGGTCAGCTTGTAATACTGCTCGTTCTGCCAGAGCGTGTCGTCGGCATCAAAGCCGATGACGGAGACAGGGCGGTTGGACATGACGCCTCCTTTTCGGTCAGGACGCGTGAGACTAATCTCTCCGCAGGGCAAAGCAATGGCGCCGTTTGGCGCCATTGCAGGTTCTTGAAGGCTTGCTTACTGGCCGTTCTTGCTCAGCCAGTCCTTCATCATGGCAATCTCGCCTTCCTGGGCCTTGATCACCTCTTCCGCGAGCTTGCGGATTTCGGGATCCTTGCCGTGTTCGAGCACGATCTTCGCCATGTCGATCGCGCCCTGATGATGCGGGATCATGCCGCGCACGAAGTCGACATCGGCATTGCCGGTGAGCGGAACGGCCATGTCCTTGTGCATCTTTTCGTTGGCCTCCTGGAAGGCCTTGGACGAGGGGCTGTCGTCCATCATGCCCTGGCCCATGGAAGACATGTCGTGTCCCTGATGCATGGTGTTGTCCTGGGCGAGAACGGCGGACGTGGACAATACGGCCGTAAGCGACGCCGCAACGAGAATGGTTTTCAGCATGTGAGTTCTCCTGTGTTGATCTGTGATGGCAATGCGCAAGCCCGAAGGGCCGTGCGGTTTCATCCGATCAGGCGCGGGGAGGGGGTGTCAGCGGAGCGGAAAAGGTGGAGACGAGCCGGGGTGCAGCCGATGCGGCCTCCGCTGCACGGGCAGGTTTTCCGCTGTCGCGCAGAAGAGGGCTGGCAGGCAGCGTCAGGCAGGCGGCGCAATGCCCGCTGTTCGTCATCGGTTTGGAAGCATGATCGGCGCCGTCGCCCGGATCAGCAGGGGCCATCTCGCCGCCGGAATGCGGGCAATCGATGCTTGCCATCCCCTGTGCAGCCGAGATCGGCTTTTGCTCATCGCCCGCATGATCCGTCTCAAACGCCACAGGCATCGCCATGGCCGGCATGCCGGTCATGGGCATGGCACCATAGCTGAGCGCCGCGACGAGCAGCAGGAGGCGGACGAGTGATTTCATGCCGCAAAAGATGGTCCGCCATTTCGACGAAAGCAAGGCTGGCAGCCTCGGTCTCAACGCGCGATCACGTGATGCACGATCTGGTAGTCGCGGCTCTCTTCACCGAAGGGAATGACCGGCCAGTCCCATCGGGCCGAGGGTGTGCCGAGATCGACGCCATGCATGAGGTCCACCGTCTCGTGCCGAAGACCGCCACGGTCGATCACCGTATAGCTGATATCGGTGACGAGGCAGGTGGCAGCTGGAACCTGCGCCAGTCCCTCGACATGTGCTGCGATCGCTTGGCGGACCCTGTCGCTGTCTTCGGATTGCCCACCGAGCCGCCGCGCCACGCCAATGCCGATCTGCGACAGGAGATTGGCCGAGACCACGAGATCGAGATAGGGCACCTGCCGCAGAAAGGAGAGCGGCTCCAAAACCTCGCCAGCAAGCAGCGCATCCAGCCCCGAAAGATCCCGCTCGATCAGCCGGATGTTCTTCAGGCCCTTGAGCTTCAGCCAGCCTCGGACGCTGGCCAGATGCACGAGATCAACCAGCACCACCGTATCGAACAGCCGAGAGAGTTCCGTGATCGGCACGTCCCGCAGCAGCCCCGAACCGAGCACCACCACCGTCCGCCGCTGCCGGCATTGCTCTGCCGCCTTCAGAATGGCCGCCTTCGTCTGCCGTTCATGTTCGGCCCAGGCCGTGCGGCAGCGATTGGCGCGCGCCCAGAGATTGACGGAGGAGCGGATGAAGGGGCGGTGCGCGGCAGAAGTGAGCGGCCACGTCGCGGCATAATTCAGGGCTTCGAGGATCATGTCTTACCGATAGACGGAGCTGCGATGGCCGATCTCGACCACGAGCACCACGAGTTTGCCGTCCTGGATATCGCAGATGATGCGGTAGTCGCCAACTGTGTAGCGCCAATAGGCACCAAGCTTGCTGCCATGAAGAGGATCGCCAAGGCTTCTGGGATTATCGTGTTTGGCAAGCCGCTCTTCCAGAAGCTGCTTGATGCGTCGGCGAACGACGGGGTCGAGTTTCTTGATCGTTTTTTGAACGGACTGCCGATACTCAATCGTCCAGGCCACGCCAGAACTCCTCGGAACTGACGACCTTGTCCTCTCCGCTCTGTATTCGCTTCATGGCCTCATCAGCGGCGGCGAGGTCCTGGAGATTTTCAAGTTCGCGCTGAATCATCTGGCGCAGATAATCATCCGGCTCCGCACCCGCCTCCGACGCATATTCGACGATCAACTGATGCATTTCTTCCGGCATATCGAGCGTGACGCGCTTGTTCATCGGTCCAACCTCTGGTTTCGCGTGCAAACATACCACCGCACCCGCCCATTTTCCAGCATCCGGCCTCGCCCCCACCCGCCTTCGCCCTTGCCGCCAAATCCTTGATCCTCTAAGACACCGGCACCTTTTTGAAACGAAATTCCGGTTGTCAACATGAGCGATAAGAACAAGAAGCCCCAGAAGCTGAAGGCCCGCCTGCCGCGCGGCTTCGTCGATCGCGAGGCTGCCGATATCCGTGCCGCCAACCAGATGATGGAGACCATCCGCGAGGTCTATGAGCGCTACGGCTTCGATCCGATCGAGACGCCGCTCTTCGAATACACCGACGCGCTCGGAAAATTCCTGCCCGACAGCGACCGCCCGAACGAAGGCGTCTTCTCGCTGCAGGACGATGACGAGCAGTGGATGTCGCTGCGCTACGACCTGACCGCCCCCATGGCCCGTCATGTCGCGGAAAACTTCCAGGAAATCCAGCTGCCCTTCCGCACCTATCGCGCCGGCTACGTCTTCCGCAACGAGAAGCCGGGTCCGGGCCGGTTCCGCCAGTTCATGCAGTTCGATGCCGACACCGTCGGCGCGCCGGGCGTCCAGTCCGACGCCGAAATGTGCATGATGATGGCCGACACGCTGGAAGCCCTCGGCATCAAGCGCGGCGACTATGTCATCCGGGTCAACAACCGCAAGGTTCTGGACGGCGTCATGGAGGCCATCGGCCTCGGCGGCGAGGAGAATGCCGGGCGTCGGCTCACGGTGCTGCGGGCAATCGACAAATTCGACAAGTTCGGTACCGACGGCGTGCGTCTGCTGCTCGGTGAAGGTCGCAAGGATGAGTCGGGCGACTTTACTAAGGGTGCCGGGCTCAAAACAACGCACATAAACTTCATTGCAGATTTGTTTTTGAAAACGAATGACGGAGCATCGACCAGACAAAGGCAAACAGCCGAAGCCGTCCGGCAGCAGATGATGCTCCCATTCCAAGGTCTCCTCGGCGGAGAGAAGCAAAACGAGACATACCTGAACGGTGTTGACGAGCTACTCGCCCTCGGAACGCTGGTGGCGGCTGCCGGTTATGGACCTGATCGCATTCTCATCGATACGTCTGTCGTCCGCGGACTCGAATACTACACTGGTATGGTCTACGAAGCCGAACTCACCTTCGACGTCACCAATGAAAAGGGCGAGAAGGTCGTCTTCGGCTCGGTCGGCGGCGGTGGTCGTTATGATGGCCTCGTCTCGCGCTTCATGGGCCAGCCGGTTCCTGCCACGGGCTTCTCCATCGGCGTCTCGCGCCTGATGACGGCCTTGAAGAACCTCGGCAAGCTCGGCCAGGACGAAGTGCAAGGTCCGGTCCTCGTCACCGTCATGGATGGCGATGTCGAGAGCATGGGCCGTTACCAGAAGTTCACGCAGGATCTGCGCAACGCTGGCATCCGCGCCGAAATGTACCAGGGCAACTGGAAGAAGTTCGGCAACCAGCTGAAATATGCCGACCGCCGTGGCGCCCCGATCGCCATCATCCAGGGCGGCGACGAACGGGCGCAGGGCGTCGTGCAGATCAAGGACCTGATTGAGGGCAAGCGCCTGTCGGGTGAGATCACCGACAATGCCGAATGGCGCGAGGCCCGCGTCGCGCAGGAAGTCGTGGCCGAGGCCGAGCTGGTGGCCAAGGTCAAGGAGATCCTGGCCGCCCAGGCGGAAGATCGTCGTCGGGCGAAGGGTGAGTAAATGGCCCTTTTGGCGCTTCACCATGTTCAGTTGGCGATGCCATTGGGTGGTGAAGACCGGGCGCGTGGCTTCTATGGTGAAGTGTTGGGACTGGTCGAAGTGCAAAAGCCGGACAATCTGGCGCGCCGTGGTGGCTGCTGGTTTGAGCTGGGGGCACTGCGGATCCATCTAGGGGTGGAACAGGATTTTCGCGCGGCTCGCAAGGCTCATCCGGCTTTGCTCGTTGACGATCTCGCGGAGCTGACCGCAAGGATTGAAGCTGCAGGTTATGAGGTCGTATCTGACGAGTCGTTGGAGGGGTTTGAAAGACGATATGTCTATGACCCCTTTGGTAATCGGATCGAACTGATGCAGACAGTTGGTTGAATGAAGCATGGTTGATGTAATGCCGAGCCTTTGCCCCCCTCTGCCCTGCCGGGCATCTCCCCCTCAAGGGGGGAGATCGATGGACGGCAGACGCCGCGAACTCCCTCTGATCTCCCCCCTTGAGGGGGAGATGTCACGAAGTGACAGAGGGGGGTATTCCTTTGATTGTGGTGTAACATGCCCCTGACCGACATGCCCGATTTCGCCGGCACCATCCTGCAGGAATTCACCTCGCGCGGCACGACCCGCGTCGATACACCCGTGATTCAGCCGGCTGCCCCCTTCCTCGACATGGCGGGTGAAGACCTGCGCCGACGCATCTTCCTCACAGAAAACGAGCGCGGCGAAAGCTTGTGCCTGCGTCCAGAATTCACCATTCCCGTCTGCCTGCGCCATATCGAGACCGCGACCGGCACGCCGAAGCGTTATGCCTATCTCGGCGAAGTCTTCCGCCAGCGTCGCGAAGGCCCGCAGGAATTTTATCAGGCCGGCATCGAGGATTTGGGCGACATCGCGATTGCCGCGTCGGACGCCCGCGCGGTTGCCGACAGCATGGCGATCCTCACCCGCCTGCTGCCGACGAAGCCGCTTGCCGTGACCCTCGGCGACCAGTCGGTCTTCGAAGCGGTCGTCAAGGCACTCGGCCTGCCCGCCGGTTGGCAGAAGCGCCTCATCCAGGCCTTCGGCAATCCGGTCCAGATCGACCAGCTCCTACGCACGCTCGCCACGCCGACGCCGGTCCCCGGTCTCGATCCGCAGGTGTCGGCACTGCTCGCAAGCGGCGATCACGATGCGCTGATCGCCCATATCGATGCGACCATGCAGGAAACCGGCTATCTCACCAATGCCAGCCGCACGCCGGCCGAGATCGCCCGCCGCCTGAAGGAAAAGCTCGAACTTTCCGAGACCCGCCTTGATGGTGCCGCCCTGCTGCTGCTGCGCGAATTCCTCTCGCTGGAACTGCCGCTCGCCGATGCCTCCGCAGCGCTTGCCGGCTTCGCCGATGCCGCCGGCCTGAAGCTTGGGGCGGCACTCAGCCGTTTCGACGAACGCGTCGCAGCGCTCGCCAATATCGGCACCGATCTCACGCGCATCACCTACCGCGCCGCCTTCGGTCGTCCGCTCGACTATTACACCGGCCTCGTCTTTGAGGTGGTCGTCGAGGGTAAGCCCGCCGTGCTCGCCGGTGGCGGCCGTTTCGACCGGCTGCTGACCCTGCTGGGTGCCGAAAGCCATATTCCCGCCGTCGGTTTTTCGCTCTGGCTGGACCGCATTGAAACTGAGAGGTCAGGCTCGTGACCATCACCATCGGTCTGCCCTCCAAGGGCCGCATGAAGGACGATTCGTCCGCCATCTTCGAGCGTGCCGGCATGAAGATTGTCGCCGTCGGCAATGACCGCTCCTATCGCGGCCGCGTCGAAGGGTTCGACGATGTCGAGATCGCCTATCTCTCTGCCTCCGAGATCTCGCGCGAGATCGGCAATGGCACGGTCGATTTCGGCGTGACCGGCGAAGACCTGATCCGCGAAGGGCTGGCGGAAGCGGACGCCCGCGTGGAGATCGCCGCCCGCCTCGGCTTCGGCCATGCCGATGTCGTCGTGGCCGTGCCCGAAATCTGGTACGATGTCGACACCATGGCCGATCTCGGCGACGTCGCCGCCGAATTCCGCACCCGCCACGGCCGGCGCCTGGCGATTGCCACCAAATACTGGCGCCTGACACAGCAGCATTTCTCCGGCAGCCACGGCATCCAGCTCTATCGCATCGTCGAAAGCTTAGGAGCCACCGAAGGGGCGCCCGCCGCCGGCCAGGCCGATATCATCGTCGACATCACCTCGACCGGCTCGACGCTGAGGGCCAATCACCTGAAGGTGTTGTCGGATGGCGTGATCCTGCGCTCGGAAGCCTGCCTCGTGCGGGCACGGAAGCCGGAGCATGAGGGTAATCCGATGATCGGCCGCATCGTCGAGGCCGTGCGCGGCGTGCTTTAATCACAATCTGGAATGCCCCTCACCCTGCCCCTCTCCCCGCAAGCGGGGAGAGGGGACTGCAGGCCTTGGCGGGTTCGTCCTTCTCCCCGCCAGCGGGGAGAAGGTGCCGGCAGGCGGTTGAGGGGCAATCACACACGAAAAAACCCGCCGGATCGCTCCAGCGGGTTTCGTTTTGCCGTTAAGGGCAGGGATCAGGCAGCCGAACCGCGGCGGGCGTCGATCGAGTAGGCGCCGGCACCGACGATGGCGAGGGCGATGTAGCCACCAGCCAGCGTGAAGTTCTTCATCACCATGATCTGGTTCAGCGTGTTGATCCAGCCGAGTGCGCCTTCCGGCCAGCCTTCGATGGCAACGGTGCCGGTGTGGAAGACGAGACCGGTGAACACGCAGAAGAGCGCGACGGTCCAGGCGGTGATCTTCGTCTGGAAGCCGACGAGGATGAAGAGGCCGGCGACGAGTTCATAGAGGCCGGCGGCATAGGCCATCAGGTCGGCGGCAGGAATTCCAGCGCCGGAGATCATGCCGGCGGTGCCAGCCGGATCGGCGAGCTTGCCGTAACCCGACATGATGAACATGAAGGAAAGGAGAACGCGGACGAGAACGAGAAGAGCATTGTTGGCGGACGACATCGAGGGCTCCATTGGGTTGCAACTGAAACCTCACCCCTGTGGGCTCCAGAATGTGAAGCCTAGATGCCCTCTTTTTCATCGGGCGCATAGGTTGACGACATTTGACTGTTCGTTCACAAAAACGAAACGATAAGGCCCCCGATGCCGATGGCTCCGTCATGCCGACAGCCTGGAAACGGACGTGCACCTGAGCGCCGGGCAATCACCAACGCACCCGCCGACTTGGCTGCGGGCGCCGTGAGAAAATCTGCGCGTGTGGTTGTCGGGGCGGATGGTGCTTCTCGCCGTCCGGGCTGCCGATCAGGCGGGCGTCACGGTGGCGGCTGTCGGCAGTTGGAAGTGGGGGAATATGAACAGCCCCACCATCTTGCCGCGACTGGCCTCGAAGCCGGTGGATTCGCCGATACAGAAAACCGGCTGGCGCTGGTTGCTGGCCGACAGGATTGTCGTCGAATAACAGAAGCGGGAGGGTTCGGTGGCGGCCTGTTCGAACAGCCGGAGAATATGCCCGCGATCGGCGGGATCGTAGCACCGCATCACGGTCAGCAGGCCGCATTCATGGCTGTCCAGCCCATGGAGTTGCCGTGCGCGGTCGCCGAGCGTCAGAAGTCCGCTCGTCAAGTCGCCGGTCCAGTCTTCGGATATGCCAAACCGGCAAGCGTCCTGCCCCAGCAGGCGTTCGTCCTCTGCGTCGCCCACCGCAAAGCTGGTTGCGAGATCTGCATTTGCAATTTTGAACAAGGTAGTCCCCAACTCCGAGCCTATTGGCCCCCAACACGATGAACGGGTTGCCCTGCCAGACAATACGTCCAAAGCCCTCATCCGGTCGAAACCGGTGCCCTATCAAGGTCGGGACGTGCCACTTCACAAGCCGCACGCCTTACTTTCGCAGGAGCCCCCACCTGCGTCTCGGAGTGTCCGAGAACTCCTCAAGGTCGGGCGTGAACACCCGTTTCACGTCCTCAGCCGTCCCAATGCGGGGCGGCCCACACCTTGCCCATTCGCAACGCCGACAAACCTTTCATCCCATGCAGGCAGCGACAAGACATGTTGTCCATGTGCCAATCCCAGAAATGAACAGTTCGCCATACGAATTTAACCGGCTAGATACCATGAAAGTATTTAGATGAAAACGGCTCACATTCGCCAGATCCCGGAAACAAACAGCAAAGGATGTGGAGGCGCGCTCTAGTAAATTAGATAATTCTAAATTTCAGATTCGCCTATAATGCTGGGTTTTAAACCGCTTAGATAAGAATTTCGTTTGGTTAATAAGTATTCACATACAAAATGACCATGTCAACAAGTGCGACGAATAGTTGCATGTACATTTTGGGATTTAATCCCAGGTTTGTCACGCCAGTGCACCTGCAGGACAAGAAAAAGGGCGACCCGAAGGCCGCCCTTTCTAAATGAACCGGATGGTCCAGATGAAAACCCTGATGTCTTGCATCATGTCCATGCCGCCAGTTCAGCGCGCTTGACGCGCTGAACCACTTTGAGTGATGGGCGGCTTTGATGGACCTGATTGTAAGACCCGATGGGTCTTACATCATGTCCATGCCGCCAGTTCAGCGCGCTTGACGCGCTGAACCACCTTAAGTGATGGGCGGCTTTGATGGACCTGATTGTAAGACCCGATGGGTCTTACATCATGTCCATGCCGCCCATGCCACCCATGCCGCCCGGCATGCCGCCAGCAGCTTCCTTCTTCGGAAGTTCGGCGATCATGGCTTCGGTGGTGATCAGCAGCGAAGCAACCGAAGCTGCGTTCTGCAGGGCGGTGCGAACAACCTTGACCGGGTCGACGATACCCATGGCGATCATGTCGCCGAATTCGCCGGTCTGGGCGTTGTAGCCGTAGTTCTCTTCGTTCTTGTCGAGGATCTTGCCGACGATGATCGAAGCTTCGTCACCAGCATTGGTGGCGATCTGGCGAACCAGCGACTGCAGGGCGCGGCGAACGATGTTGATGCCGGCTTCCTGGTCGTCGTTTGCACCCTTGACGGTGATCTTCGTGGAAGAACGCAGCAGAGCGGTACCGCCGCCGGGGACGATGCCTTCCTGAACGGCAGCGCGCGTTGCGTTCAGCGCGTCGTCGATGCGGTCCTTGCGTTCCTTGACTTCGATTTCCGTCGAGCCGCCAACGCGGATCACGGCAACGCCGCCAGCGAGCTTGGCAAGACGTTCCTGCAGCTTTTCGCGGTCGTAGTCAGAGGTGGTTTCTTCGATCTGCGCCTTGATCTGGGCAACGCGACCTTCGATGTCCGACTTCTGGCCGGCACCGTCAACGATCGTGGTGTTTTCCTTCGTGATCGAGATCTTCTTGGCGCGGCCGAGCATTTCGAGCGTAACCGACTCGAGCTTGATGCCGAGGTCTTCCGAGATGACAGTGCCGCCCGAGAGGATGGCGATGTCTTCCAGCATGGCCTTGCGGCGATCGCCGAAGCCCGGAGCCTTGACGGCAGCGATCTTCAGGCCGCCACGCAGCTTGTTGACGACGAGCGTTGCAAGAGCTTCGCCTTCGACGTCTTCAGCGATGATGACGAGCGGCTTGCCGGTCTGAACGACGGCTTCGAGAACCGGCAGCATGGCCTGGAGGTTCGAGAGCTTCTTTTCGTGCAGGAGGATGTAAGCGTCGTCGAGATCGGCGACCATCTTTTCCGGGTTGGTCACGAAGTAGGGGCTGAGGTAGCCGCGGTCGAACTGCATGCCTTCGACGACTTCGAGTTCGGTTTCAGCGGTCTTGGCTTCTTCGACGGTGATGACGCCTTCGTTGCCGACCTTCTGCATGGCTTCGGCAATGTCCTTACCGACCTGCGTGTCGCCGTTTGCCGAGATCGTGCCGACCTGAGCAACTTCTTCCGAGGTCGAGATCTTCTTGGCCTTCGCCTGGAGGTCCTTGACGACTTCAGCAACGGCCAGATCGATGCCGCGCTTCAGGTCCATCGGGTTCATGCCGGCAGCAACGGCCTTGTTGCCTTCGCGAACGATGGCCTGGGCAAGAACGGTTGCGGTCGTGGTGCCGTCACCGGCGATGTCGTTGGTCTTCGAAGCAACTTCGCGGACCATCTGGGCGCCCATGTTTTCGAACTTGTCTTCCAGTTCGATTTCCTTGGCAACCGATACGCCGTCCTTGGTGATGCGCGGAGCGCCGAAGGACTTGTCGATGATGACGTTGCGACCCTTCGGGCCGAGCGTTACCTTCACGGCGTCTGCGAGGATGTCGACGCCATGCAGCATCTTTTCGCGCGCGGTGCGGCCAAACTTGATTTCTTTTGCAGCCATGTTCAAAACTCCCGGGCGTCTAGCCCATTGGTGAATTGTTAAAGAGGAAGAGGGGTATCAGGCCGATATCAGCCGATGATGCCCATGATGTCGGCTTCCTTCATGATCAGCAGGTCTTCGCCGTCGAGCTTGACCTCGGTGCCGGACCACTTGCCGAACAGGACGCGGTCGCCGACCTTGACGTCGAGAGCGATCTGCTTGCCGCTTTCGTCGCGGGCGCCCGGGCCGACGGCGACGATTTCGCCTTCAGCCGGCTTTTCCTTGGCCGTGTCAGGAATGATGATGCCGCCCTTGGTCTTGGCTTCGGACTCGACGCGCTTGACTACAACGCGGTCGTGCAGCGGACGGAAATTGGTGCTTGCCATTGTCTAATCCCTCGATCAAATGACATCAGTGACCCCGGTTGGAGCCACATTGGAATTTGTTAGCACTCTCCCTTGGGGAGTGCCAGCGACGTTGAGATAAGAACAGGCTCGCGACGAGTCAAGCGCGCGCGTGAAAAAAGGAAGGGTGCATGCCGGCGAAACAGACCGACATCCGCACCGCCGAAGCATCCGGCGATCCCCCCTTCGCTCCGACCTATTCCGAACTGGTCTCCGCCTTTGCCCGCATCGGCCTCATGTCGTTTGGCGGTCCGGCCGCACAGATCGCGCTCATGCACCGGATCTGTGTCGAGGAAAAACGCTGGATCGACGAGGATCGCTACCTGCATGCCCTGAATTATTGCATGCTGCTGCCGGGACCCGAAGCCCAGCAGCTCGCGACCTATATCGGCTGGCTCCTGCATGGGGTGCGCGGTGGCATCGTGGCGGGCCTGCTCTTCGTTCTGCCGGGCCTCGCCGTCATTCTCGGTCTATCGACGCTGTATGCGCTCTACCAGGAGACGAGCCTGGTCGCCGGACTGTTCTTCGGCCTGAAGGCGGCGGTGCTGGCCATCGTCGTCGAAGCGGTCATCCGCATCGGCAAGCGGGCGTTGAAAACACCGTTTCACCGCCTTCTCGCGGCTGGAGCCTTCATCTCGCTCTTCCTCTTCGCCCTGCCGTTCCCGCTCGTCGTGCTCGCGGCCGCAATGATTGGCCTCATACACGCCCGAGGCGTGACATCCCCACCTGTGGAAATGTCCGAAGAATTCCGCGCCCGCCCGCCATTTCTACGGCAGCTCGCCGCCCTTCTGTTCTGGGTCGTCGTGTGGCTGGCCCCGCTTCCCCTGTTGTGGTTGACGCTTCCGGAAACCGCATTGCCCGAGGTTCAGAGCTTCTTCTCCAGGATGGCGCTCGTCACCTTCGGCGGCGCCTATGCCGTGCTTGCCTATGTCGCCCAGGTGGCCGTCGATCATTATGCCTGGCTGAAACCCGGCGAGATGCTGGATGGTCTGGCCCTTGCCGAAACGACGCCGGGGCCGCTGGTCCTCGTTCTTTCCTATGTCGGTTTCCTCGCCGGTTTCCGTGAGAGCGGCGCGCTCGATCCGTTGGTTGGCGGATTGCTCGGCGGATTGCTCGCCGCCTGGGCGACGTTCATTCCGAGCTTCATCTGGATTTTCGGCGGTGCCCCCTATATCGAGCGGCTGCGCGGAAACCGCCTCATGAGCGCGGCGCTCTCGGCAATCACCGCCGCCGTGGTCGGGGTCATTCTCAACCTCGCCGTCTGGTTTGCCCTGCATGTCATTTTCACCGATGTTGAGCCGCTTGCCTGGGCACGCCTGGGGCCTGTGACGCTTTCCGTGCCGCACCCTGTCTGGTCCTCGCTCGACATCCAGGCGCTGGTGATCGCCGTCATCGCCGGCGTCATGATCTTTCGTCTTCATCTCGGAATTGGAAGGACTCTGATCGCGGCAGGTTTGCTCGGCCTCGGCGTTCGCTATCTGCTTTGACCGCACGAAGGGGCAGGGGCATTTTTAAGTCACCGCACGCTTGCCCCTTGCCTTGCCGCCCGTCCTTTGCCATGTCACCGGACACACAATAAGCAGTCAGGACAGACGATGACCCGCAGCATTTCCACCCTCGGCGACGTGACCGACGCTTACGACGTCATTCTCTGCGATGTCTGGGGCGTGCTGCACAATGGCATCGACGCGTTTCCGCTGGCAGGCGAAGCCCTGACGGCGGCCCGCGAAAAGGGGCTGACTGTGGTGCTGATCACCAATTCGCCCAGGCCCGCCATCGGCGTCATTCCGCAGCTGCGCGCCATCGGCGTGCCCGACACGGCCTATGATCGCATCGTCACCTCGGGCGACGTCACCCGCACGCTGATCGCCGCCGGCCCGAAGAAGGTCTTCCTGCTCGGCCCGGAACGGGATCTGCCGCTCTTCGACGGTCTCGACGTCGAGGTGGTGTCGAAGGAAGAGGCCGATTGCGTCGTCTGCACCGGCTTCTTCGACGACGAGGTCGAGCAGCCGGAAGACTACCGCGACATGCTGACCGATTTCGTCGCCCGCAAGGTGCCGCTCATCTGCGCCAATCCGGATCTGGTGGTCGAGCGCGGCCACCGCATCATTCCTTGCGCCGGCGCGGTTGCGGCCTTCTACACGGCGCTCGGCGGCGAGACCCGCATCGCCGGCAAGCCGCACAAGCCGATCTATGAGGCGACGCTGTCCGCCGCCCGCGAAGCGCGGGGTGAGTTCGACAAGTCCCGTGTGCTCGCCATCGGCGACGGCATGCCGACCGACGTCAGGGGCGCTGTCGATGCCGGCCTCGACCTTCTCTACATCTCCGGCGGCATTCACGCGGCCGATTACGCGACGAACGGCGTGACCGATGAGGCTCGTCTCACCACCTTCCTCGAACGGGAAAAGGTCGCGCCGCAGTACTGGATGCACAGGTTGGCATGAGGCGCATGCTCGGATGACCGTCTTTCACCGCAACGAAAAGAAGGAAGTGCTGCCCGCCGCCCTGCGTGGCGGTGTCGTGGCCATCGGCAATTTCGACGGCGTGCATCGCGGCCATCAGGCGGTGCTGAACCGCGCACTGGAGCGAGCCGAGACTTTAGGCGTACCGGCGCTTGTCCTGACCTTCGAGCCGCATCCCCGCACCGTCTTCAATCCGGACAAACCGGTTTTCCGCCTGACCCCGCCGTCCTTGCGTGCCCGCATTCTGGAGGCCATGGGCTTTCATTCCGTCATCGAATACCCCTTCGACCGGGAATTCTCGCAGCGCTCGGCGGAAGACTTCGTCGTCACGATCCTGCGCGACTGGCTGGGCGCCAAGGAAGTGGTGACCGGATTCGATTTTCACTTCGGCAAGGGCCGGGAAGGTGGCCCGGCTTTCCTGATGGAGGCTGGCAACCGCCATGGCTTTGGCGTCAGCCTGATCGACGCTTTCCGCGACGAGGGCGCTGCCGTCATCTCGTCGAGCCGCATTCGCGGCCTGATCGCCGAGGGCGAGGTTGCCGAGGCCGCCGGCCTGCTCGGTTATCGCTATACGGTCGAGGCCGAGGTGATGAAGGGCCAGCAGCTCGGACGCACGCTGGGCTTTCCCACCGCCAACATGCATCTGCCGCCGGAGGCAACGCTCAGGCCCGGCATCTATGCCGTTCGCTTCCGCCGACCAGACGGCATCATTCGCGATGGCGTTGCAAGCTTCGGTTACCGCCCGACCGTCACCAACAATGGCGACCCCTGGCTCGAAACCTTCATCTTCGATTTCTCCGGCGATCTCTACGGCGAGATCTGTTCCGTCTCTCTCTTCGGCTTCCTGCGCGACGAATGGAAATTCGATGGCCTTGATCCGCTGGTCGCCCAGATCCGCAAGGATGTGGAAGAGGCGAGGGCGCTTCTGGCGGGCGTCAAGCCGATTGGCGAACTGGATGCTGCCATCGCCTTCTGAAGGCTGAAGCCGCAGATTTGCATTGCCGCGCACCACCGGCTCACATATTGGTATCGCTATGTAAACTGGTTCCCGGTCCTTCGAGCGGGAAACCCGGAGGGCGCCTTGACCGAATTCACCCCCCTGATGTCATTTGCCGGTGGCCTGCTGATCGGCCTTTCCGCACTTCTGTTGATGCTCACCTGGGGCCGGATTGCCGGAATGACCGCGATCATCGGCGGCATCCTGCCGCCGCTCGGCGCCGACGGGTCGTGGAAGGCAGCCTTTCTCGCCGGCGCGATCCTTGCGCCCTTGGCCCTGTCTTTGAGCGGCTATCAGGTGGAATATTCCGTGCCCGTATCGACCTCGGCGCTGATCGTCGGCGGCCTCATTGCCGGCATCGGCGTCACCTTCGGCTCCGGCTGCACATCCGGCCATGGGATCTGCGGCATGGCGCGCCTGTCGCGCCGTTCGATCGCGGCCACGGCGACCTTCATGGCCTTCGCCGTGTTGACCGTCTTCGTCATCCGCCACGTCTTCGGAGCTGCGATCTGATGCGCTTCCTCGTCGTTTTCCTGATCGGCGCCCTGTTCGGAACCGGCATCGTGCTTTCGGGCATGGCGAACCCCGCCAAGGTGCTCAACTTCTTCGATCTCGCCGGCAGCTTCGATCCCAGCCTCGCCTTTGTCATGGCGGGCGCGCTGTCGGTTGCCGCACCCGGCTATGCGCTGCTTTTCCGGATGCGGCAGAAGCCGGTTTTCGACCAGTCTTTCCGCCTGCCGAAAGCGAGCGCCATCGATGCCAAGCTCATCGGCGGCTCGGCGGTCTTCGGAATCGGCTGGGGCATCGCCGGCTTTTGTCCCGGCGCATCGATCCCGGCCCTTGGTCTGGGACATGCCTCAGCGGCCATCTTCGTCGGGGCTCTGCTCGTCGGCATCCTGATTGCCCGCAGGCTGGCCCGGGTTGATGTCTTCGCGGATCCCGCCCGAAGCATGTGATCGGAATTGCGGCGGGTCAGGAGGTCCTGCCGGTTTACCCCGGTTTAACCTTCCGGCCCTTAATTGCCCGGGCTTTTCCGCGAATTAATCTTATTTACCGGAATATCGTGATTTAAAGGCGGCAACGTTCCCTTAGGCTTGGCTGAACCGATGCTGGACCTGCTGACGGTCATCTCCTACAACGCGGTGATCAACTTTGCCGTGCTGGTCGTCGCAACGATCGCCTGGGTGCGAAACCCGCACCAGAAGGAAATCGTCTTCTGGGCGCTCGCCTCCTGGTTCATGGTCATCGGCGCCATCGGCACCAGCCTCACGGAATATGTCCCCTACAACATCATGGGATATATCGGCGGGCTCATCTACGTGGCGCGCACCAGTCTGATGCGGCTCGGCTTCAAGGAATTCTACGGCCAGCCCTATCGGCTGCGGCACGGCTTTCACGTTGCAGTGCTCACATGCATGGGCATGGTTCTTGCCGGCCTTCTCGAAGATCCGACCCCGGTGCGCATTTCGCTCGTCTACCTTGGCTCTGCTGTCAATCTGGCGCTCGGCACCCTCGATCTCTGGCGGGCCAAGCCGGGCGAACGACTGCCCTCGGCGCGGTTGGCGGCCGTGGTCTATGGGGCTTATGCGCTTTCCACCCTGTTGATCACGCCGCTTCCCGTCCTCTATCCCGTCCATTTCGAAGGGCGCATCCCGGTCTCCGACTGGATGACCTATACCAGCATGCTGCTGCTGATCTTCAACCTCCTCTCCTTCCTGATGGCCATGGTGCTGAAGCTCGAACGCGGCGGCGAGATCCAGCGCCAGCTGGCCGAGCGGGACAACCTGACCGGTCTGGCGAACCGCCGCATGTTCCTGCATCAGGCTGCCAAGCTCGCGGAACGGCAGGGCACCGCCATCGCCGTACTCGATCTCGATCATTTCAAGCGTGTCAACGATACCTATGGCCACAAGGGCGGGGATGACGCCCTGCAGCAGTTCGCCGAGAGGACGAGCGCGCTTCTGCCCCCGGATGCGATCTTCGGCCGGCTGGGCGGGGAAGAGTTCGGGATTTGCCTGCCGAACCGGGACAGCGCCACGGCGCTCGCGACCATAGAGGCGGCGCGCCTGGCGATCACCTCCGAGGATATCTGTTCGGGCGACAACCGTTTTCGCCTGTCCTTCTCCTGCGGCATGGTCGTCACGGATGGAACGGCACGCAGCCTCGATGCCTGGATGGCTGAGGCCGATATCGGCCTTTACGAGGCCAAGAACCAGGGGCGTAACCGCGTCGTGTTCCAGCACGCCGCGATCTCGGACGCCAATCCTGAGACGGTCCCAGGCCCAAAAACCGGCTCAGCCGAGAGCCACAGGCCAGTCCTCTTGTCGGCCTGATGCCTGCGTTGCAGTCAAGCGCTTCCGCTTGACGCCTACGTCTCGATGGCGCCTAGTGCGCCCAGCAAATCACTGAAAGAGACCGAAAGGCACCCCATGGCCACGACGCCACGCAGACCCGTGAACCCGAAGGATGCCGCCGAGGCGCTGTTCAAGCCGGCGCCGAAGCCCGTGGCCCCCGCTGTCGAACGCCGCGCGCCGCCCGAGGTTCGCGAGATGGTGTCGATCAAGCTCGACAGCGCAGTCCTCGAACACTTCCAGAAGGACGGCCCCGGCTGGCAGGACCGCATCAACGATGCCCTGCGCAAGGTGGTCGAGGCTGAAGGCGGCGAGTAAAAGGGGGTATGCGACAGCCCATCTTGCCCCTTCCTTTTGGCGCGAAAACCCCCTAAAGAACGCGGCCATGACGTATCTTTCGGCGGCCCGGATCATTCGAATTATTGGCCCGGCCCTCCCGGCGGCTTGAAGAGCTGCGGGAAGGTCCGGGTTTTTGGCGTTGGGTTTGAAAGCCTGAGCGCCCGCTTGCCGCCACTCCTTGACATAATTTTGCGACCGCTTGAGGTCGCCCCATTCGATGGCTGATCCATGACCGATACCCCTGAGAAGATCGACTACTCCAAGACCCTCTATCTGCCCGAAACAGAATTCCCGATGCGCGCCGGCCTTCCCCAGAAGGAGCCGGAAATGGCGGCGAAGTGGAAACAGATGGGTCTCTACAAGCGCCTGCGCGCCTCCGCCGCCGGCCGCGAAAAATTCGTCCTGCATGACGGCCCGCCCTATGCCAATGGCAACATCCATATCGGCCATGCGCTGAACAAGGTGCTGAAGGACGTCATCACCCGCTCCTTCCAGATGCGCGGCTTCGATTCGAACTACGTGCCCGGCTGGGACTGCCACGGCCTGCCGATCGAGTGGAAGATCGAGGAAAAGTACCGCGAGAAGGGCAAGGACAAGAACGAGGTCCCGGTCAACGAATTCCGCAAGGAATGCCGCGAGTTCGCGCAGGGCTGGATCAACATCCAGGCGGAAGAATTCCGCCGCCTCGGCATCGAGGGCGATTTCGACAATCCCTACACGACCATGGCCTATCATTCGGAAGCCCGCATCGCCGGCGAACTCCTGAAGATCGCCATGTCCGGCCAGCTCTATCGCGGCTCCAAGCCGATCATGTGGTCGGTCGTCGAGCGCACGGCACTCGCCGAAGCCGAAGTGGAATATGCCGAGGTCGAGAGCGACACGATCTGGGTGAAATTCCCGGTGGTGCCCCACGACACCAAGTACATGTGGCATGACAAAGCCCAGAACCGACCCGTAGACGTTCCCGCGTCGTTTGCCGAACTTGCTGCTGCGTCCGTCGTCATCTGGACCACTACGCCCTGGACCATCCCCGGCAACCGCGCGATCTCCTACTCCTCGAAGATCGAATACGGTCTCTACGAGGTGACGGCCGCTGCCAATGATTTCGGCCCCCAGCCCGGAGAAAAGCTCATCTTTGCGGATAAGCTTGCAGCGGATGCATTTGCCAAGGCCAAGCTGGAGTTCAAGCGTCTGCGTCAGGTATCGGCAGAGGAACTCGGCGCGATCACCTGCGCCCACCCGCTGGCCGACCTTGGCTACACCTTCGCCGTCCCGATGCTCGACGGTGACCACGTCACCGACGATGCCGGTACCGGCTTCGTCCACACGGCGCCGTCGCATGGTCGCGAAGACTTTGAAGCCTGGATGGCGAATGTCCGCCAGCTCGAAGCCCGTGGCATCGATGTGAAAATCCCGTTCCCGGTCGATGACGCCGGCTTCTACACGGAAGACGCCCCCGGTTTCGGGCCCTCGGCCGAAGGTGGCGCCGCCCGCGTGCTCGACGACAACGGCAAGAAGGGCGACGCCAACAAGCGCGTCATGGAGGCCCTGATCGCGGCCAACAACCTCTTCGCCCGTGGCCGCATCAAGCACGAATACCCGCATTCCTGGCGCTCCAAGAAGCCGGTCATCTTCCGCAACACGCCGCAATGGTTCGTCTACATGGACAAGGACCTTGCCGACGGCACGACGCTGCGCACCCGCGCACTCTCCGCCATCGACCAGACCCGCTTTGTCCCCGCCGGTGGCCAGAACCGCTTGCGCGCCATGATCGAGCAGCGTCCGGACTGGGTTCTCTCCCGCCAGCGCGCCTGGGGCGTCCCGATCTGCGTCTTCGCCGATGCCGACGGCAATGTTCTGCAGGATGAAAAGGTCAACGCCCGCATCCTCGAAGCCTTCGAAGTCGAAGGCGCCGATGCCTGGTTCGCCGAAGGCGCCAAGGAACGCTTCCTGGCCGGCGAGCACGACGGCGACAAGTGGCAGATGGTCACCGACATCCTCGATGTCTGGTTCGACTCGGGCTCCACCCACACCTTCACGCTGGAGGACCGCCCGGACCTGAAATGGCCGGCTGACGTGTATCTTGAAGGCTCCGACCAGCATCGCGGCTGGTTCCATTCGTCGCTGCTCGAAAGCTGCGCCACCCGTGGCCGCGCGCCTTATAACGCTGTCGTCACCCATGGCTTCACGATGGCCGAGGACGGCCGCAAGATGTCGAAATCGCTCGGCAACACGGTAACGCCGCAGGATGTCATGAAGGAATCCGGCGCCGATATCCTGCGCCTCTGGGTCATGAACACCGACTACTGGGAAGACCAGCGTCTCGGCAAGACGATCATCCAGACGAACATCGACAGCTATCGCAAGATCCGCAACACGGTTCGTTGGATGCTCGGCACACTCGCCCATGACCATGGCGACGAGATCGCCTATGCCGATCTTCCAGAACTCGAAAAGCTGATGCTGCATCGCTTGTCCGAGCTCGACCAGATCGTGCGCAAGGGCTACGACGAGTTCGACTTCAAGCGCATCGTCCGCGCACTCTCGGACTTCGCCAATGTCGAACTCTCTGCCTTCTATTTCGACATCCGCAAGGACACGCTCTATTGCGACGCCCCGTCGAGCCTGAAGCGCCGTTCGGCCCTGTTCGTCATCCGCAAGCTCTTCGACTGCTTGGTCCTGTGGTTTGCCCCGATGATGCCGTTCACCACGGAAGAGGCCTGGCTCTCGCGCGATCCGAACGCCGAGTCGGTGCATCTCGAGCAGTTCCCGACGGTCCCGGCCGACTGGTCGAACGAGGCCATTGCCGAAAAGTGGAAGGGCGTTCGCGCCGTCCGTCGTGCCGTCACCGGTGCCTTGGAAATCGAGCGCAAGGAAAAGCGCATCGGCTCCTCGCTGGAAGCGGCCCCGGTCGTGCATGTCGCCGATGCCGAACTCCTGAAGGCGCTCGACGGTCTCGACTTCGCCGAGATCTGCATCACCTCGGATATCCAGGTTGTCTCGGGTGAAGGCCCGGCCGAAGCCTTCCGTCTTGACGACGGCACCAAGGTCGCCGTCGAGCCGAAGCTCGCCGAAGGCACGAAGTGCGCCCGCTCCTGGAAGATCACCCGGGATGTCGGCTCCGACCCTGATTATCCGGATGTTTCGGCCCGCGACGCCCAGGCGTTGCGTGAGCTTGCGGCACTCGGATAAGGAAAATTAACCGGATGATTTGCGCTTTCGTGGGTCATCCGGTAAAACTGCCTGAAATTGGCCGAATTCCCCCGGCAGCGGTGGGAAAGAATTATTCGGCAGCACAGATGAACTGCGGCGAGGCTGGTAGGCATTCATGAAATCGGCATATCTGTTCAGAGTTGGCCTCGGTCTGGCTGGTCTTTTTGGCGTGACGGCAGGTCTTTCCGGTTGCGTCGGCAGCCCGACCTACGGCACGGACAAGACGGCGATGGAACAGTTGGTGGACGACGTCGGCTCCGCCGTGTCCGTCGCCCCGCGTGAACCGGCCAACAAGGGCACAAAATACAATCCGCGGCCGTCTCTGGTCCTGCCCCCGCCGGGTGCGACGGCCTCGCTGGTCGCGCCGCAGCAGTCGGTCGCCAGCCGCGAAAACAATCCGAACTGGGTCGAATCCCCGGAAGAGGCGCGTGAACGCCTGGTCGCCGAAGCCGACGCCAATGCCGACAATCCGCGGTACCGCTCGCCGTTGCTCGCCGGTTACGGCACCTCGGGCACCATGACCGAGACACAGAAGTGGCAAGCCTTCCGCGATGCCCGCAAGCTGCAGAAGGGCGCTTATCTCGACCAGCGCCGCCTGTTGTCCGACCCGCCGTCGCAATATCGTCAGGCCGAGGAAGCGACGCTCACCGATCTCGGCGAACCGGAAGTCAAGAAGGAAAAGCGCCGCAAGAAGATGGCCAAGGCTGCCCAGCAAAACAGCTCGTGGTGGACGCCCTTCCAATAAGCGGCGCTTTCAACGCAATCGATCGGGGCAGGGCGCAAACGCCCTGCCTTTTTCTTTGAGGTTTCTTGATGCCCTTCACCATTCGCCCCGCAACATCAGATGATGCCGCCACCATCCTCGGTTTCATCACCGAGCTTGCCGTTTTTGAAAAGGCAGGTCACGAGGTGGAGGCGACGGAGGAGACGATCCGTGCCTCGATCTTCGGCGAAGGCTCCGTGACCCACGCGGTGATCCTTGAGGCCGATGGCAAGCCGGCTGGCTTTGCCGTCTGGTTCTACAACTATTCCACCTGGCAGGCGAAGAACGGTCTCTGCCTCGAAGACCTCTATGTCTCGCCCGACCATCGTGGCTCCGGCGCTGGCAAACTGCTCCTGAAGCACCTCGCCCAAGTCGCCGTCGAGAAGGGCTGCGGTCGTTTCGAATGGAGCGTGCTCGACTGGAACGAGCCCGCCATTCGTGTCTACGATGCAATCGGCGCCGAACCCCAGACCGAATGGATCCGCTATCGCATGAGCGGTGAGGCTCTTGCAGACTTTGCCCGCGCCGAATAGTCTCGTTCGAGACTAACGTTACGTTAACCCGCGCAAACTAGGGCTGCTGGCATGGCCAGGATCAGCAGTGCAACCATCCGGAAATCGGCGATAGCCACGGCGCTCTCCGTTCTGGCGTCGGTGTCGATCGTGCTGTTGCTGGTGCCGATGCTCGGGGGCACGCCGGATGGTCCGGGCTTCTGGATGAGCCTGCTATGCCCGCTGCTCATCGCGGCCCCCGCGAGCGCCTGGCAGTTCCATCAGAAGGAATGTGTCGTGCGGGCGCGCGACGAACTCACCGCCGCCCACCGGGCGCTTGATCGCGCCCATCGCGAACTGCACGATTTGCACCAGGTCCTGAGCATTCGCGCCCGCACCGACAGCCTGACAGGAGGGCTCAATCGCGAGGCTGTCTTCGCGGCGCTTGAAGAAGCCTGCATGACCCCGGGCACACGGCTTGCTCTTCTTGTCCTCGACGCCGACCACTTCAAGCAGATCAACGACACCTTCGGTCATGATGCAGGCGACGAAGCCTTGCGCGGGCTTGCGCAGGCGCTGCGCGAAAGCATTGGTCCGGACGATGTCTGCGGGCGCATCGGTGGCGAGGAGTTCGCGGTTCTGATGCGGGACGCAAGTCAGAATGCGGCCCTTGCCATTGCCGAGCGTATTCGCAATGCGGTTTCAGGCGTCAACATTGTCCACGATGGACGGCGTGTGCCCCTGAGTGTCAGCATCGGTTTCGCCGTCGCGGAAACCCCGTGCGTCGTCGCCGATCTCTATCGCAGCGCCGATGCCGGGCTCTACCGAGCCAAAAATGCCGGGCGCAACCGCGTCGCGTTCACGTCGGTGGCAGGAAGCGGCTGAGCCAGGCCGCCCCAACTTGGCTGCAACCTCACTCGTCCGTCTCGACAGCTCTTGCGAGCAGCGCCAGATAGAAGGCCTCGATGCCTGGGCCGATGATCGAAATCCAGATCAGGGCCATATCCCGATCGCCCGGATTGTTGCGCGAGAGATAGGCGACGAGACACATCACGACCGCCATGACGACAGGTATGCCCGAAACCGCCACCAGCCGGGGCGCCTGTCGGTTGACCGTCCCGTCTGCCGACCATTGCAAGGGCAGATAGGCGCGCTCAGGGGCGATGTTGCGATGGCCCCAGGCCGCAATCAGCCCCATGGCGATCAGCGACAGGAGCGGAGCAATCAGGATCATGTCTCTCTCTTCGTCTGGAAAAAGCCCTTGAGCATCTCGGCCGCCTCTGTCTCCCGGATGCCGGAATAAACCTCGGGCGCATGGTGGCAGGTCGGCTGGGCATAAAAGCGCACGCCGCTTTCCACTGCGCCGCCTTTTGTGTCCTGCGCTGCATAATAAAGCCGGCGGATGCGGGCAAAGGAAATGGCCGCCGCGCACATCGTGCAGGGCTCGAGCGTCACATAGAGATCGGCCTCGATCAGCCGCTCGTCGCCGACAGCCTGTGCCGCGCGTCGGATGGCCAGAATTTCCGCGTGCGCCGTCACGTCGTTCAACGCCCGCGTCTCGTTGCCGGCCCGCCCGATGATCTCGCCGTCGCGCACAACGACCGCACCGATCGGCACTTCGCCGCGTTCGCCGGCGGCAAGTGCCTCCGCAAAGGCGGCATCCATGAAGCCGTTTGTCTGCGCCATGCCTGAACTTTCTGCTTAACCCGGGCCGCATGACCTGATACGACAGCCCAAACCACAGGCAAACAACAAATGACATTCAAAGACAAGTCCAAGCGTCCGGCGGGCAAGCCCGCTGAGCGCGGCGGCAAACCGCTCACCCGCAAGCCGGCCGCGAAATCCGAAACCAAGCCCGCCCGTGCCGCCCGCCCTGAGGCGCCGGCCGGTGACGACACGATGAAGCCCGAGCGCATTTCCAAGCTGCTGGCGCGCGCCGGCGTCGCTTCGCGCCGTGACATCGAGCGCATGATCATGGAAGGCCGCGTGGCCGTGAACGGCACCGTGCTCGACAGCCCGGTCCTGAACGCCACGCTCGCCGACAAGATCGAGGTTGACGGCCAGCCGATCCGTGGCATCGAGCGCACGCGTCTGTGGCTCTACCACAAGCCTGCCGGCCTGGTGACGACCAATTCCGATCCGGAAGGCCGCCCGACCGTATTCGAGAACCTGCCGGAAGACCTGCCGCGCGTCATGTCCATCGGCCGTCTCGACATCAACACCGAAGGCCTGCTGCTGCTCACCAATGACGGTGGGCTCGCCCGCGTTCTGGAACTGCCGACCACCGGCTGGCTGCGTCGCTACCGCGTGCGCGCCTATGGCGAGGTCGACCAGCCGGCGCTCGATGCGCTGAAGGAAGGCATTGCCGTCGACGGCGTGCTCTACGGTGCGATCGATGCGACGCTCGACCGCAAGCAGGGCCACAATGTCTGGATCACCATGGGGCTTCGCGAAGGCAAGAACCGCGAGATCAAGAACGTGCTTGGCGCGCTCGGTCTCGAGGTCAACCGCCTGATCCGTGTCTCCTATGGCCCGTTCCAGCTCGGCGACCTGCCGGAAGGCCAGGTCCAGGAAGTTCGCGGTCGCATGCTGCGCGACCAGCTCGGCCCCCGTCTGATCGAAGAAGCCAAGGCCAATTTCGACGCACCGGTCTACAGCCATGGTGGCGCCGAGATTGAGGACGACGAAGACGCAACGCCGAAGAAGCCGGCTCGCCCCGCAAAGGCCGAATGGGCCCGCGACGAGCGCTCCACGGGCGGCAAGCGCCCGGACAAGCTCGACAAGAACGATCGCCGCGATCGTGCGCTGGAACGTCTCGACACCAGCCGCAGCGACAGCGGCAAGAAGTTCGGGGACAAGAAATTCGGCGACAAGAAGTTTGGCGACAAGAAATTCGCCGACAACAAGTTCGACGACAAGCCGAAGCGCGCGCCCGCCGCTACCAAGAACCGCACCGCCAATGTCTGGATGGCGCCGGGTGCCCGTCCGCTCGGCGAAAAGGCGGCCGCTGCTGCCGCCCGCCGCAAGCCCGACAACCGGCCGGAGCGCCCGGTCGATCGCTTCGACGATCGCGAAGGACCGCGCGTCATCGTCAGCCGCGCGCATGACGACGAGGGCGAATGGATCCGCGCAGACGGCCCGGACAAGAAGCCCGGCGGTCGCGATGGTGGCCGTGGCGAAAAGCGCGGTGGTTTCGGCGACCGTCCCCCCCGTCGCGACGGTGACGACCGCGCACCGCGTCGTGAAGGTGCAGACCGTGGTCCGCGCCGCGAAGCTGGCGACCGTGGCCCGCGTCGTGACAATGCAGACCGTCCGCCGCGTCGCGAAGGCGAAGACCGGGCTCCCCGCCGTGATTTCGGCGATCGCCCCCGCGCCGATCGCTCCGGCGAGGAGCGCCCGCGCGGCGAACGTCCGTTCGGCGACAAGCCGCGTGGTGCAAAGCCCTTCGGTGACAAGCCTCGCGGCCCCAAGGCCTTCGGCGACAAGCCGGCCGGCCGGGCCTATGGCGACAAACCCGCCGGAAAGCCTTTTGGTGACAAGCCGGCTGGCAAGTCCTTTGGTAAGCCCGGCGGCAAGCCGGCTGGCAAGAGCTTCGGTGGCAAGCCGGGCGGTCGCCCTTCAGGCGGCCCGCGCTCCGGTGGTCCCGGCGGCTTCGGCGGCAAGCCCGGCGGTGGCGGTCGCGGCGCGCCGAAGGGCAAGAGGTAAGGCCTCATGCGCATCGTTGGCGGAGAGTTTCGCGGCCGTAACCTGGCCACGCCCAAATCCAATGACATCCGGCCGACTGTCGACCGGACGCGCGAAAGCCTTTTCAACATCCTTGCCCATGCCCATCCGGGCTTGCTCGATGGCACGCGCATCCTCGATCTTTTCGCCGGCACCGGTGCCGTCGGGATCGAGGCTTTGTCGCGCGGCTGCAAATCGGCGCTGTTCGTCGAAAACAGCGTCGAGGGTCGTGGGCTTCTGTGGGAAAACATCGAGGCCCTCGGCCTGCATGGCCGCGCCCGCATCCTGAGACGCGACGCGACTGATCTCGGTCCCTCGAACAATATCGAGCCCTTCGAAATCGTCTTTGCCGATCCGCCGTATGGCAAGGGCCTCGGCGAAAAGGCGCTTCTCGCGGCCCATCAGGGTGGTTGGCTGGCCCCAGGCGCGCTTGCGATCCTGGAGGAACGGGCCGATGTCCAGGTCGCGGTCGATCCGGTTTTCAACTTCATCGAACAGCGCACCTTCGGTGACACGAAAATGTACTTCTTTTCCTATAGGCCGGACTGACACTCTCTGCACAGCAGGCCCGTCGCATGGACCAGATCGCCGAAACGCCTATTCCCTCCACTGGCCGCAAGGCGGTCCCGACCATTGGTCTGGCGCTCGGCGCCGGGGGTGCACGGGGTTTCTCCCATATCGCCGTGCTCGACGTCTTCGATGAACTGGGCATCCGCCCCGCCTTGATCGCGGGCTCCTCCATGGGCGCGATCATCGGGGCGGGTTATGCGGCCGGCATGAGCGGCCGTGAGATCCGCGAATACGTGCTCGACCTCGCCGACAACAGGGCCCGCGTGCTGAATATGTTCTGGGGGCTGCGGCCCGCGAGCATCCGCGCGCTCGGCGGCTTTCGCATCGGCCAGTTCAATCTGCGACGCATCCTGCGCACCTTTCTGCCGCCGCAGATCCCCGAAACCTTCGATGCGCTCGGCCTGGCGCTCAAGGTGGTTGCCACGGATTATTACGGACAGTGTGAACTGGTCTGCTCCGACGGGGATCTCTATGAAGCGCTGGCGGCATCCGCCGCGATACCCGCTCTGTTTGCCCCTGTCGTCATCAATGGCCGCCTGATGATCGACGGCGGCATCTTCAATCCCGTTCCTTACGACCATCTCGCCGGTGAGACCGATCTGATGGTCGCCATCGATGTCATCGGCGCGCCGGAAGGTGACGGCGCACACATTCCCAACCGGATCGACAGCCTCTTTGGCGCCTCGCAATTGATGATGCAGTCGCATGTCGCGCTGAAGATGAAGCTCTGCCAGCCGGACATCTATTTGCGGCCCGACGTGAACGGTTTTCGCGTGCTCGACTTCTTCAAGGCGCGCCAGATCCTTGAAGCCGCAGACAGGCTGAAGGAACCGCTGAAGCGGGATCTGTCGGAGCGGATCGAGGATTTCATCCGCCGCTGACGCGTTACTCCGCGGCTACGGTGTCTTCGGCCTCGACGCTCTGCACGGGCCGCTTCGGCTTGACCAGCGGTTCCGGCTTGACCGGCCGCTGATGCATGAGTTCGCGCCCGGCCTGGATGCCTTCTTGCGCCTGCAGTTTCAGCCGCTCCTCGTCGCGACGGCGGATGTCCTCGCCGATCTCATAGGCTTCATCCTCGGAGACGCCGAGCCCTTCCAGGGTCCGGCGACCGAACAACAGGCCCGATTCCAGCGTTTCGCGCACTTCGTATTCAACGTCGCGGCTGCGCAACTCGATGCTGTGCACACGGTCATAGGAGCGGGCATAGATCCGCATTTCCGGGCATTCCGACTGGATCAGCTCGACGATCTTCGAGGTGGTTTCCTTCTTGTGCGTGCAGATCGCCACGATCTTCGCCTTCTCGATCCCGGCCGCCCTCAAGACATCGAGCCGCGTGCCGTCACCGAAATAGATGCGGAAGCCGAAGGCTGCGGCCTGGCGCACGCGGTCAGCGCTGTCGTCGATGATCGTGACATCGCGACCGCTGGCGAGCAGGATCTGCGCCGCGATCTGGCCGAAACGCGAAAACCCGATCATCAGCACGTCCGAACCGGCGCCCTCGAAATCCTCTTCCAGCTCCTCGCGCTCGCTCGTTTCGCGCGCCAGAAGCCGCTGCCCGATCAGCGCCGAAAGCGGGGTCAGAGCCATGGACAGCGTGACGATGGAAATCAGCAGCGAGCCTTGAGCATTGCTGAGCACGCCTCCGGCGGCAGCCGTGGTGAAAAGCACGAAGCCGAATTCGCCGCCCTGCGGTAGCAGAAGGCCGATCCTCAGCGCATCGCGATGCGGCGACCCGGCAACCCGGCAGATCCCGTAGAGCGTGATCGCCTTGGCGATCATCAGCACGGGGACCGCAACGAGAATGAGCAGCATGTTGTCGACGATGACCTGCAGTTCCATCGACAGCCCGACGGCGATGAAGAACAAGGCGAGCAGCAAACCGCGGAACGGCTCGATATCGGCTTCCAGCTCGTGTCGATAGGAGGATTCAGCCAGCATCACGCCAGCGAGGAAGGCGCCCATGGCCATTGACAGGCCGGCAAGCTGCATGACGAAGGCAGAGCCGAGCACCACGAAAAGGGCGGCTGCAATCATGACCTCGCGCGCACCCGTCCGGGCGATCACCTGGAACAGCGGCGTCAGCAGGTAGCGCCCCGCCATGATCATGGCGATCACGGCACCGATCGCGACGGCGATCTCGATCAGCGGCGACTGCTGTGCCTCGCCGCCTGGACCGCCGAGAACGCTGACCATGGCCAGAAGCGGCACGATGGCGAGGTCCTGGAACAGCAGGATGGAGAAGGAGCGCTGCCCGTAACGGCTGTTCATGTCGCCATAGTCTTCCAGCAGCTGCAAAGCAAAGGCGGTGGACGACAAGGCAAGGCCGAACCCGGCGACCAGCGCGCCGCGCCAGTCGAGAAGGCCCGATGCAATCACGACCCCGGTCAGCACGAGGCCTGTCAGGACCACCTGCGTGGCACCCAGGCCGAAAATGTCGCGCCGCATGTGCCAGAGCCGTGTCGGCTTCAGCTCAAGCCCGATAATGAAAAGAAGCAGAACGACGCCAAGTTCCGCAACCGCCAGGATCTCGCCCGAGCCGCCGATCAGATGCAGAACCGGGCCGATGACGACGCCGGCGGCGAGATAACCGAGAACGGTTCCAAGGCCCAGCTTGCGGAAGATCGGGGCGGCAACGACGGCGCCTCCCAGCAGGAGAAGGGGTTGGGCAAACAGGGCTTCGGTGGCGCTGGCCAAGTGTCGATCTCCTCAGGCGTCCATGCAGGGACAAGAATGGGACTGGAACTATGTCGGGCTCGTGAACGGGAAAAGCCCGAACCGCACTTGATGCCCTTTCTAAGGCACAATAAATGGAGCGGGAAGGAAAGGCCAAGCCATGCCCCATGAAATTGATTCCGCCAATCTCCTCGAACGTGCCGAACAACTGGTCCAACTGGCCCTGAAGGCAGGCGCGGAGAAGGCGGATGCTGTTGTCGTCCGCTCGCGCTCCAAGGGCGTCAGCGTCCGTCTCGGCAAGGTCGAGTCGACGGAAGCCTCCGAAAGCGACGATTTTTCGCTGCGCGTCTTCTTCGGTCGCCAGGTGGCGAGTGTCTCGGCCAATCCGGGCTTCGACCTGACGGCGCTGGCCGAACGCGCCGTCGCCATGGCCAAAGTCTCGCCGGAAGATCCGTTCGCCGGCCTCGCTGACGAGAGCGATCTCGCCCGTGATATCGCCGATCTCGAACTCTACGATCCGACCGAGGTTTCCAGCGACAGCCTGCGCGAAAGCGCGCTTGCCATGGAAGAGGCCGCACGGTCTGTGCCGGGCGTCAGCAATTCGCTCGGCGCCGGCGCCTCTGCCGGCATGGGCGGCCTGGTCCTGGTCACCTCGCACGGCTTTTCCGGAAGTTATGCCGGCTCGCGTTTCTCCCGCTCCGTCGGCGTCATCGCCGGCGAAGGCACGAAGATGGAGCGCGACCACGATTTCGACAGCCGCCTCTATTTCGCCGAGCTCGACAGCCCGGAAGAAATCGGGCGCCGCGCCGCAGAGCGCGCCATCCGCAGGCTGAACCCGCGCCAGGTCCCGACGGCATCCAATCTCACCGTTGTCTTCGACCCGCGCGTGGCGCGCGGTTTCGTCGGCACGATCGCCGGCGCCATCAATGGCGCGTCGGTCGCCCGCAAGACCTCCTTCCTGCGCGACCGCATGGGACAGCAGGTTCTGAAATCAGGCCTCAACATCACTGACGATCCGTTGAAGGTTCGCGGGTCCTCCTCGCGGCCGTTCGACGGCGAAGGCATTGCCGGCCAGCCGCTGACCATGATCGAGGACGGCGTGTTGAAGCACTGGTTCCTCTCCTCCTCGGTGGCGAGAGAACTTGGCCTCAAGACGAATGGTCGTGGCGTGCGTGGCGGCACCGCCGTCTCGCCATCCTCGACCAATCTCGCGCTCGAACCCGGCAACGTGTCGCCACAAGACCTGATCCGTGGTGTCGGCACGGGCCTCTACGTCACCGACATGATCGGCCAGGGCGTCGACATGATCACCGGTGAATACAGTCGGGGTGCGAGTGGCTACTGGATCGAGAACGGCGAGCTGACCTATCCGGTCTCCGAGATCACCATCGCGTCCAATCTCAAGGACATGTTCATGCGGATCACGTTGGCGAACGACATCGACCGCAAGTTCGGCGTCGCTTCTCCGACACTCGCCATTGAGGGCATGACCCTTGCCGGGCTCTGACGGCAGGGATCAGCCGGTGGACTGGACTGCCGATCTCGCCCTGATCACGCAAGCTGCCCGCGAGGCCGGCAAGGTGGCGCTGTCGCATTTCGGACAGTCGCCCGAAGTCTGGTGGAAGAACGAAGGCATGTCGCCCGTCAGCGCCGCCGATTACGCCGCCAACCGCGTGCTCGAACAGATGCTGCTCGCGGCCCGACCCGGCTATGGCTGGCTCTCGGAAGAGACGGACGATGATTCGGACAGGCTCGCCCGAGAAACGCTGTTCGTCGTCGATCCCATCGACGGCACGCGCGCTTTCCTTGCCGGCAAGAAGACCTGGTGCGTCAGCGTCGCCGTGGTGCACAAGGGCGCGCCCGTTGCGGGCGTGCTCGTCGCACCGGCTCTCGAGGAGGAGTTCACCGCCGTTGCCGGTGGCATCGCGCGGCGCAACGGCGTCGAGATTGTCGTTTCGACGCCGGAGCCAGAGGGCCGGCTGAAGATCGCCTCGGCCCAGGATATGGTGGCCGCCATCGACAGGGCTCTCCGCCCGCGCGTCGACCGCGTCGACCACATCCCCTCGCTCGCCTACCGGCTGGCGCTTGTCGCCGATGGCCGGATCGACGGCACATTGGTCAAGCCGAACGCGCACGATTGGGATCTGGCCGCCGCCGATCTCATCCTGTCGCGCGCCGGTGGTGCATTGACCGATCTTGAGGGCAGGGCGCTCGTCTACAATCGCGTCGAGGTCACGCATCCGGTCCTGTGCGCCGCCTCGGGCAGTATTCTTCCGATATTGCTGAAGAATATTACCCAACTTTCCCGGAGTTGACCTTTCCGGCGAAATCGCGCAGATGAATGACCGACAGATGACGAACGGGAAAAGACGGTAAATATGACGGATTCCAGCGAAAACAAGCAGCTCCTCCACCTGGTTTTTGGCGGCGAACTGTCGAACCTTGAAGAGGTTCAGTTCCGCGATCTGGACGCTCTCGATATCGTTGGTATTTTCCCGGATTACGCCAGCGCCCTCGTTGCCTGGAAGGGCAAGGCTCAGGCGACCGTCGACAATGCACATATGCGATATTTCATTGTTCATATGCACCGGCTTCTGAACCCGACGGAAAAGTAGGACGGGCACCCGGCGGTCCCTCCCAGCCGCCGCCTCCGAGGATCCGCAAGGGTCACGTTTTGAACTCAGTCTTCTTGCATCTCTCAGATATTGCGTTGCCCGCCTCCGGAAAGGGCCAAATGGTATTGTCGATCAAGATGAGCAGGTTGATCCGATGACGTTGAGCGAGGCCCTGGCATCGTTCGCGGTCAGATCCTATGGTTGGTTCGGCGCGGCCGCATACCCGCTGACCGCGCCGCTGCTCGCCTATCGGGCCGCCAAGGGCAAGGAAGATCGCAGCCGTCGTGCCGAGCGCCTGGGCCATGCGAGCCTGGAACGTCCCTTCGGGCCACTCGTCTGGATCCATGCCGCTAGCGTTGGCGAAACGACCGCCGTCATTCCGCTGATGCGGGAACTCCGCCGCCGCGATATCCACGTGCTGTTGACCACCGGAACGGTCACCTCGGCCGCCGTTGCCGAGAACCGGCTCGGTGACACGGTCATCCACCAATATGTGCCGCTCGATGTGCGCCCCGCCGTGCGCCGCTTCCTCGACTACTGGCAGCCGGACGCCGCCATCGGTGTCGAATCCGAGATCTGGCCGACGACACTTTCGGAATTGCGTCGCCGCCATATCCCCCAGATACTCGTCAATGCCCGCATGTCCGATCGCTCCTTTGATCGCTGGCAGCGTTACAAGTCGGTCGCCGAAGCCCTGTTCGGCAAACTGGCGCTGGTCATTGCCCAGTCGGATGTGGATGCCGAGCGGTTTCGCGATCTCGGCGCCTGGCCGGTGATCGTCTCCGGCAACATCAAGGTCGACAGCGACGCGCCGCCCTGTGACGAATCGGTTGTGGATTTCTACCGACGCCAGATCGCCGGACGCAAGACCTGGGCCGCCATCTCCACCTTCGAGGGTGAGGAGAAGATCGCCGCCATGGTGCAGCGAGCGCTGAAAGCCCATACGGGCCTCCTCACCGTGCTTGTGCCGCGCCACCCCGAGCGCAGCGACGAGATTGAGGCCATGCTGGTGGAGAAGGGGCTGGTTGTTGCTCGCCGCACCCGGGGCGATGCGATCACGCCGGAAACCGATGTCTTCCTCGGCGATACCATCGGCGAAATGGGCCTGTATCTTCGCCTGACTGAAGTCGCTTTTGTCGGCCGCTCGCTGTCCGGTGACGGTGGCCAGAACCCGCTGGAGCCGGCGCTGCTTGGCTGTGCCGTCCTGTCCGGCCCGCATGTCAGCAATTTCCGTGAGAGCTACCAGCGTCTCGTCCGCAAGGGTTCGGCCCGCATCGTGCGCGATGCCGAAATGCTGGCCAAGGCGGTTCACTTCCTGCTCAACAACGACGTGGCACGCCTGAAGATGATCGACGCCGGTCATGAGAGCGTGCAGGAGATGCGGGGCGCTCTGACCGCGACGCTGAAGGGGCTTGAACCCTATATCAGCCCGCTCTCGGTCAAGGCCAAGCTCGAGCCGCGCGGCGCAAGCCAGAGCTGACGGCCAGAGCAAAAATTAAGCCGGAGGACGCAGCATGAACGACAACGCCAAGATCGCCGGCATCCTGTTCGACAAGGACGGCACGCTGCTTGATTTTGATGCGAGCTGGGGGCCGGTCAACCGCAAGGTCGCCCTGATCGCCGCAGACGAAGATCAGGACCTTGCCGACCGACTTTTATTGGCCTGTGGCATGGATCCCGTTACCGGTGCCATCGTGCCCGACAGCCTCTTTGCATCAGGCAATACGCAGGAGATCGCCGAGGGCATGATCGCCGCCGGGGCTGCCGTGCCGCTCGAAACGCTTGTCCCGAGGATCGACGATTGTTTTGCCGAGGCCGCGAGGCTGTCCGTGCCGATCACCGACCTTGAGCCGCTGTTTGCCCGCCTCCACGGGCGAGGCCTGCGCCTCGGCATTGCCTCAAGCGACAATGAGCGCTCGATCCGCATCGCCGCCGAACGCTTCGGCATCCTGCCTTATCTCGACTTTATTGCCGGCTACGACAGCGGTCATGGCAGCAAGCCGCAGGCCGGCATGGTGCTCGGTTTCTGCGCGGCCACCGGTCTTGCCCCCGCGGAAGTCGCCGTCGTCGGAGACAACAATCACGATCTGCATATGGGCATCAATGCCGGCGCCGGTCTCAAGGTCGGCGTGCTCTCCGGCACCGGTTCGCGCGAGACGCTGACCCGGCATGCCGATGCCGTGCTTTCGGATATCACTGAGCTCGAAACCGTTCTCGGCTGATCTTCAAAGACCCTTTCGGATTGCAGGTGCTTGACCATTTCCTGCCGCGATGGTTCTTGTTGCGCGCATAAGGACGCAGGCGAGCAGCCTGCGGCCAAGGCAGGGATGAGGATGGTTTCAGAGGCACCGCCCTTTTGGTGGACGTCGATCGGCTGGCAGGCGCGTTGCCTCGCTCCGGTATCCTTCGTCTATGGCCGGGTCGCAGCTGCCCTGATGCGCCACCGCCGCCGTCACGCGCTGCCCGTGCCGGTGATCTGCGTCGGTAATTTTACTGTCGGCGGTGCCGGCAAGACCCCGACCGCCATCGCGATTGCGCGCGCCGCCAAGGCCAAGGGCCTGAAACCGGGCTTCCTCAGCCGCGGTTACGGCGGGTCACTCGATGTCACCACCGTCGTTGATCCCCATCATCACCGCTCGACCGCCGTGGGCGATGAACCGCTTTTGCTCGCCCGCGAAGCCGTCACCGTCATTTCCCGGCGTCGCATTCCCGGAGCCGAAAAGCTGGTCGCCGAGGGCGTCGACCTCGTCATCATGGACGATGGTTTCCAGAGTGCCCGTCTGAAGGTCGATTACGCGCTGATCGTCATCGACAGCATCCGGGGCATCGGCAACGGCCGGGTCGTTCCGTCAGGCCCGGTGCGCGCGCCGATCGGCGTCCAGATGAGCCACCTCGACGCGATCCTGAAGGTTGGAAAGGGCGACGCCGCCGATCGTCTCGTCCGCCAGGCCGCCCGGTCCGGCAAGCCGGTCATGGTCGCCGAGGTCCTGCCCGCAGAGCGGGATGCCTTGAAGGGTAAGTCGGTGCTTGCCTATGCCGGCATCGCCGATCCGACGAAGTTCTACAGGACGATTGAACAGATGGGCGCGCTCATTGTCGATCGCCAGGGTTTCCCCGACCACCATCATCTCGCCGAGGACGAGATCGCCGACTTGATCGAGCGAGCCGCGCGGCAGGGCTTGCAACTGGTCACGACGACCAAGGATCACGTCCGCCTGGCAGGCGGTCACGGCCGCAGCGGCGAACTCGCCGAACTGTCGCATGTGGTGGATGTCAACATGGTCTTCGACGACCCCAAGGCGCCCGATCTGATCATCGAGGCTGCCATCGCCAATTGCCGTCGCCGCAGGCTGGTGGCGGCGATCGAGGGCTAGCGTTTCTGGTTGGGCAGGGCACCCGCGCGCTTTTCGGCTTCGAGCGAAGCCGCAGCATCGGCATAGGCCTCCTGCCGGGCGACACTCCAATAGCGCAGCTCGTCGACCAGCACGGGCCGGCCGCTGATTGCGCAGGTCACGAAAGTGCCCGGAGTGAGAATCTGGAAATCGGCATCGAGATAGCGGATCTTGGCCTCGCGGTTGCCGCCGCCTTCAAAACGGTTCATCACTCTTCTCCTGCGCCGCGTGTCACGGACCTGCAATACAGCGACCTCCGTGCCTTTTAAAGGGTCTTTTGGCTTCGTCCTGCGATCAGCTCCGGCCGAACAGGCGCTCTATATCCGAAAGCTTCAGTTCGACATAGGTGGGCCGGCCGTGATTGCACTGGCCCGATCCCGGTGTCTGCTCCATTTGCCTCAGAAGGGCATTCATCTCCTCGACCCGCAACTGCCGACCGGAGCGCACCGAGCCGTGGCAGGCCATGGTCGCGGCGACGTGTTCAAGTTTGGCGTTCAGCCGGTCGGCCGTGTCCCATTCCGCGATTTCGTCGGCGAGATCGCGGACCAGGCCGGCCGTGTCCATTTCACCCAGCATGGCGGGCGTCTCGCGCACGGCAATCGCACCGGGGCCAAAGCGCTCGATGGCGAACCCCAACTGCTCCAGGCCCTTCGCATGGGTCATCAGCCGGTCGCAATCCTCTTCCGGCAGGTCGACGATTTCGGGGATCAGCAGACCCTGCGACGGCAGCCGCCGACCTGTCAGCGCCTTGCGCATCTGTTCGAACACCAACCGCTCATGCGCGGCGTGCTGGTCGACAATGACGAGACCGTCGGACGTCTGGGCCACAATGTAGTTCGCATGCACCTGCGCGCGCGCAGCGCCCAGCGGATAGCTGGCGATCGCCTCCACCTGACCGGCCGGCTGCGCGGCAACGGGCTCGCTGCGGGCTGTCGGAACGGAGAGGCTGTCGAAAGCGGCCTGAGCCACTTCGCCAAATCCGCGTGCGACCGAGGCCGCAGCCGCGCCTGAGCCGACACCACCGCCGAACCCGCCGCCAAAACCGGAGGATCCGCCATGCAGCGGCCGGCTGGGCGAGGCGTCCGCCGACCAGCCTTGTGCCGGTTGCGGGCTGAAACCGGGGCGAAACGCGCGGAGCATGCCTCCGGCTCCCGTCGTCGATGCCCGGTCGCCCTCTCTTTGCAGCGATTGCCGGATCGCGCCCACGATCAGCCCGCGCACCAGGCCGGGATCGCGGAACCGCACGTCGGACTTCGCCGGATGTACGTTGACGTCGACCAAAGCCGGATCGAGTGCCAGCGACAGGACCGCTACGGGATAGCGCCCCTGCGGAATGGTCTCGGCATAGGCGCCACGGATGGCAGACAGGATCTGCTTGTCCTGCACCGGGCGACCGTTGACGAAGGCATATTGATGCGCGGAATTCCCCCGGTTGAAGGTCGGCACCCCGGCAAAGCCGGTCAACCGCACATCCTCGCGCTCGGCATCGAGTTCGATCGCATTGTCCTTGAAGTCGGCGCCCAGCACCTGGGCAATGCGCGCCAGATGGTCGTCGCCGGTCGCCGGAAACTCCAGGAGCGAGCGATCGGTGCCCGAAAGCACGAAGCGGATCGCTGGAAACGCGATTGCCATGCGCTTGACGATCTCGGTAATCGCCCCGGCCTCCGCCTTTTCCGTCTTCATGAATTTCAGACGTGCCGGCGTCGCAAAGAACAGGTCGCGCACTTCGACGGTCGTGCCCGGATTGGCTGCTGCGGGTCGGACATCACCGACCTTGCCGCCGGTGACGGTGATTTCGGCCCCGCTGCCGGCCCCCTGCGGCCGGCTGGTGATGGTGAGTTTGGCGACTGAACCGATCGAGGGCAGCGCTTCGCCGCGAAAGCCGAGCGAGCGGATATCGAACAGCGTATCGCTGAGCTTCGAGGTGCAATGACGGCGGATGGCGAGCGACAGGTCGTCCGGCCCCATGCCCGACCCGTTGTCGATGACGCGCAGCAGCGTTTTGCCACCGCCGGCCGTTGCCACCTCGATGCGCGTCGCGCCTGCGTCGATCGCGTTTTCGATCAATTCCTTGGCGGCACTGGCCGGTCGTTCAATGACCTCGCCGGCGGCGATCTGGTTGATCAGGGTCTCTGAAAGCTGCTTGATGATCATGGAGCCATTTTCCGGGATTCGCCGCCTGCGGGAAAGGCCAAATCGCCGTCCGTGCTGACTGCCCCCATCATTAAGCCGGTTTTAACGGAATGATTCTAGTTTGACCAATGACTTGAGATGTTTCTCGGCGGGTCCGCGGACCAGAGGAAGAAGGACACAGCCGGTGTGTCCTTTGCCACACTCCTTGCCACATCAAGCACGATCGGCATGTTTAGCGCCTATCTTCAGCAGGAATTCAGGCTTGTCGCATCAGCGGCAATGGTCTTAGAGGCAGCAGTGTGAGCGAGTATCCACCGGCCCCCGGCGACAGAAAGGGACACCAGGGTCCGGATGCGCCATTGCCCGAGGCCTCGCTCGACCTTGCGCTGATGGATGCGGTGTCCGATGCCTTCCAGGCAGCTTTCCTGATCTACGACCGCAATGACGAGCTGATTTTTGCCAGCCGATCGGTCACCACCTTCCTGCCGCTGCCCTCAGAACATTTCCACCGGGGCAATCGCCTGCGTCATCTCCTGGGTGCGGCTTATGATCTCGGCCTGCGCGCTGGCGAACCCGATTCGGCACTCAGCCGTGACGAATGGCTGACGCGCCAGATCGCCACCAACTGGAAAGAGCGCTACGAGGCCCAGGTCAGCGAGGACGGCAAACGCTGGACGCGCTTTTCCAAGCGCCGCCTCCCGTCCGGTTACGGCTTCTGCATCATGACCGACATCAGCGAGCAGAAGCGTCGCGAGGAGCAGTGGCGCGCCGATGTTGAACGCGTGCAGATCACCGAGGAGATCCTCGACAACCTCGGCCACCCGGTGTTCGTCCAGGACCGCAATCTGCAACTGGTCGCGGTCAACAAGGTCTTCTGCTCGGCGCTGTCGATCGGGGCCGACAATGCGCTCGGTGCCGACCTTCGTCGCGTTTTCGATGCCGAGCTCGCGGCGAGGCTTCAAGCCGTCTCGCGCGACGTCCTGGAGAGCGGACTGACGGCGTCGATTACCCAGTCCATGCGTCTCTACGGCGACCCGCCGCGTCCGATCCTCGTCCACGTCCAGCGCGTCGGCAAGCCGGGCCGTTACTTCGTCGTGGCAAGCCTCGGGGAAGTGGGGGCTATCGGCACGGTTCCCGTCGTTGCCATCCCGTCCGCTGCCGAACCATCTCCGCCTGCACCGTCTGCAAGGCCGATCCGACCCGACCGCAGCCTCGCGGGCCGCAAGGCGCTCATCGTCTCGGGCGATCGGCGGTTCGAGGCCGCCGCCCTCGACATTCTCGAACTTCTCGGCCTCGACAGCTGCTGTGTGCGCGGCGAGGACGAACTGCAGGCCTTTCTCGATGCCGCCCGTTCCGTCCGCGTCACAATCGACCTCGCGATCGTCGACACCCATGCCGATCCGAGATGTCTGCAAGTCCTCCAGGCGGCCGAAGTCGACTATGCCAGCATCGCCGAAAACGACGTCGCCGCTGAACTCGCCTTCATCGTGCTCGAGCGTTTGGCAGACCTGAGGAGACGGCCGGAACCGGTCGATGACTGGGAAATCAGCACTGATCATGACCTGGCTGCGCCGGAGGTGCCGGAACCGCATTCGCCGGCTCCACAGCCCCTATCCTCACTGGTCCTCGTGGCCGAGGACAACGAGATCAACCAGATCGTCTTTTCGCAGATACTCGAAGGTCTCGGCTATTCCTATCAGATCTGCGACCACGGCGAGGAGGTCGTGAGGCTCTGGGCCGAACTCAATCCGGCTGTCATCCTGATGGACGTGACGCTTCCCGGTATCAACGGCTTCGAGGCGGCCCGGCGCATTCGCGAAGCCGCCGGTGACCAGGCGGAGGGAACTCCGATCATCGGCGTGCTCGCCCAGGCCTTCGACCGCGATCGGGAGGCTTGTTATGCCTCCGGGATGAATGACGTCATTTTGAAGCCACTGAGCCCCGATGTCGTCGAACAGGCTCTGATGCGCCTCGTCCCGCAGGTGGCTCGCGCGACGACCGGCTGACTTGCGCCAGGCGGCCGCCCTCCCGCAAGTGCCCGTTGCTATTATTATATTAATGCTTTGGATCCATTATCCCGGCTGTGGAAGGAACCGTAGCAGGAAGAATGAATGGGTCCCGCTGGCACTGCCCTTGAGCAGCACAACCAGAAAGAGCTTCAGCGCTTGGCCTACACCGATCATCTGACCGGATTGGGCAACCGCAACCGCCTTGCAGACAAGATCCGCCAACTCGCTGCCGATCGCGCCTCCGATCCTGCCCCCTTCACTGTCGGCATCGTCAACCTCGACGGCTTCAAGCCGATCAATGATCTCTTCGGCCAGGCCTCCGGCGACGAAATCCTCTGCCAGGTCGCCCATCGCCTCAAGGCCTGCGTGCCCGATGGCGCCACCGTCACCCGCCACGACGGAGACGAGTTTGCCATTGTCCTGCCGTTGGTCTTCGAGCGCACAGGGGCCGAACGCGCCGGCCAGTTGATCAAGGACGTGCTCTCGGCCCCTTACGATCTCGGTGACCGCAACGTGCGCCTCTCGGCGTCGCTGGGCTTTGCGGTCTATCCCTTCGCCGGCGAGGAATTCGAAGAGCTGATGAAGAGTGCGGAGACCGCACTCTACCGGTCCAAGCGTCGTGGCCGCGGCCAGATCACCGTCTATTCGCGCGAGATCGCCCAGGAGATGAAGCGCGCGACGCAGCTTGAGCAGGCCCTGCGCAACGCCATCATCAACGACACGGTCGACGTGCATTTCCAGCCGATCGTGCGCCTGCGCGACAACCGCGTCGTCGGTTTCGAAGCGCTCGCCCGCTGGATCGATCCCGATCTCGGCTTCGTCTCGCCCGCCGTCTTCGTGCCGCTCGCTGAAGAGCGTGGCTTCATCGACACGCTGTCGGAGACCCTGCTGCGCAAGGCTGCCGAAGCAACGCTCGCCTGGCCGCGCGACCTCTTCCTCTCGTTCAATCTTTCGTCCGTCCAGCTGATGGATCTGCGCACCTCGCACAACACGCTGTCGATCCTGAATAGCGTCGGCTTCGACCCGCGCCGGCTGGAGATGGAGATCACCGAAACCGCCGTGATGACGTCGGCCGATACCGCGCGCCGCATCATCAAGGACCTGAAGGACGCCGGCATCCGCATCTCGCTCGACGATTTCGGCACGGGTCAGTCGAGTCTGGGGCGCCTGCGTGACTTCACCTTCGACAAGGTGAAGATCGACCGCGCCTTCGTCTCCGCCATCACCACCGACCGCACCTCCGAACACATCATCAAGGCCATCATCACGATGTGCGAGGGGCTGGATCTGGAAGTTGTCGCCGAAGGCATCGAGACGGAAGCCGAGGCGCAGAAGCTGCGTGATCTCGGCTGCGGCATGGGGCAGGGGTATCACTTCGGCCGCCCCGCCGATGCCGCCGCGACCCTGCGTTATCTCGCCGAACACCACCACGAATTCGCCCTCGTGGATCGCATCTCGGCGTAAGCCCCTGTCCTATCACGCGTGATCGAGCAGCCAGTTGCGCACGCGCGTCGCCGCACCGCTGAGGTCACGCGACCGTGGCCAGACGACGTGAAAGGCAAGCTCCGTGCGAAGGGCGTGTCCGCCCACCTCCACCAATTGCCCCTGCGCGACAAGCTGCCGCACCAGATGCGTCCAGCCAAGCGCGATCCCCTGGCCGGCCAGCACCGCCTGGATGACGAGCACGTAGTCGTTGATTGCGAGGCGCCGGCTGGCCGGCTTGTAGTCGATGCCGGCCGATGAGAACCATTCGGGCCAACTGCAGGCCTGGCGCACCGGCTCTTCCAGCCAGATCAGCGGATGGTGGGTGAGCGCTTGGGGTGTTTCAGGCATGCCATGGGCCTCGACGAAAGCCGGGCTTGCCACCGCCGTGATGACCTCGGGCGCCAGGAGCGCGGAATGGTAATGTGGCCAGTCTTCCGCCTTGCCACCGCGCACGCCGAGCGGAATGGCTTCTTCCTCGAGGTCGAGATCCCGCACACTGGTCTGGATGCGCAAGTCGATATCCGGCAGGTCTTCCCGCAAGGCCGTCAGCCGCGGCAGCATCCACATCGAGGCAAAGGCCGTGGAGGCGGCGAGCGTGACATTCACTTCCCGCCCCTTGCTGCGAATATCCTCCGCCGCCCGGCCAATGCGCGAGAGACCGGCCGAAACATCCGCGTGAAAGCGTTCGCCCACCTCCGTCAGCCGCGCCGCCCGATGCTGGCGTTCGAACAGCGCGACCCCAAGCTGCTGCTCCAGCCCGCGAATGGCATAGGAGACCGCGACCTGCGACATGCCGAGCTCAGCCGCAGCGCGGGTAAAATTCTCGTGCCGCCCGGCCGCCTCGAAGACGATGAGCGCATTGGCCGACGGGATCAGGTGCCGATAGGGTGTCATAAGTTCAGCTTATTGCATCACGAGGATTTTTCCAGCGTCACAGGCAACTTGTGCTGCTCTAGCCTGCGAAAAAAGCGAGGGCAGGGCGATGGACAGCGTAACAGCGGAACAGACGGGTGGCAGAAAGAACAGACCGGTGCGACGCAGCGCCGGTTCGCAGGCGGGCCTGAAGGTCCCCTTCATCCGCCGAAACATTCCAACCTACGACATCCTGTCCGAGGAGAACCTGCAACGGATCGAGGCCGTGGCGGATCGCATCCTCGCCGAAATCGGCATCGAATTCCGCGATGACCCGGCAGCGCTGGAGCTCTGGCGCAAGGCCGGTGCCGAGATCGACGGCCTGCGCGTCCGCTTTCCCAAGGGCATGCTGCGCGAGATCCTGGCGTCAGCCCCGCCGGTCTTCACCCAGCACGCCCGCAATCCTGCGAACAATGTCGAGATCGGCGGCAGTGCCGTGGTCTTCTCGCCGGCTTATGGCTCGCCCTTCGTCATGGATCTCGACAAGGGGCGTCGCTACGGCACGATCGAGGACTTCCGCAACCTCATCAAGCTCGGCCAGTCCTCGCCTTATCTGCATCATTCCGGCGGCACGATCTGTGAACCGGTCGACGTGCCCGTCAACAAGCGCCATCTCGACATGGTCTACAGCCATATCAAATATTCCGACCGCGCCTTCATGGGTTCGGTCACGGCAGAGGAGCGCGCGGAAGAGTCGATCGAGATGGCCCGCATCCTCTTCGGCGCCGACTTCGTCGACCAAAACTGCGTCATCCTCGGCAATGTCAACGTCAACTCGCCGCTCGTCTGGGATGGCACCATGACCAAGGCCTTGCGCGCCTATGCCCGCGCCAACCAGGCCGCCGTCATCGTGCCCTTCATTCTGGGCGGCGCCATGGGCCCGGTCACCTCGGCCGGTGCGATCGCCCAGTCGCTCGCCGAAACCATGGCCGGCTGTGCGTTGACCCAGCTGGAGCGCCGTGGCGCCCCCGTGATCTTCGGCAACTTCCTCTCCTCCATGTCACTCCGCTCCGGCTCGCCAACCTTCGGCACGCCGGAACCCGCCATCGGCTCCATGGTCATCGGTCAGCTCGCCCGCCGCCTGAAACTGCCGCTCCGCTGCGCCGGCAACTTCTCCAATTCCAAGCTGCCGGATGCCCAGGCCATGCAGGAGGGCGTCATGTCGATGCTGTCTGCCGTGCATTGCGGCGCCAATTTCATCCTGCATTCGGCCGGCTTCGTCGATGGATTGCTCGCCATGTCCTACGAGAAGTTCGTGATGGACACCGACTTCTGCGGTGCCCTCCACTCCTACCTCGCCGGCGTCGTGGTCGACGACAACACGCTCGCCATGGATGCCTTCGAGGAGGTCGGCCCCGGCAGCCATTTCCTCGGCTGTGCCCACACCATGCGCAATTACCAGACCGCCTTCTGGGATTCGGCCCTCTCCGACAACGAACCCTTCGAGAAATGGTCGGAAGCCGGCTCGACCGACATGGCGACGCGGGCCAATGCGCGCTGGAAAAAGACGCTCGCCGAATACGAAGCGCCGCCTTTGGACATCGCCACCGACGAAGCGCTCCTTGATTATGTGGAACGCACGAAGCGCGCCAAGCCGGATGCCTGGTACTGAATAGGACGCAATGACGCATGACTGAAAGCCGGGACCCGCTCCTCCAGCCCTTCCAGCTGAAGCACCTCACCTTGAAGAACCGCATCATGTCGACGGCGCATGAACCGGCCTATTCGGAAGCCGGCATGCCGACCGAGCGTTACCGGCTTTACCATGTGGAGAAGGCCAAGGGCGGCATCGCGCTCACCATGACGGCCGGTTCCGCCAGCGTCAGTCGCGACAGCCCACCCGCTTTCGGAAATCTCTTGGCCTGGAAGGACGAGATCGTCCCGCATCTGAAGCGGTTGACCGACGACTGTCACGAGCATGGCTGCGCCGTGATGATCCAGCTCACCCATCTCGGCCGCCGGACCAACTGGAACAAGGGCGATTGGTTGCCGGTGCTCGCCCCATCCCCGATCCGCGAACCGGCCCACCGGCATTTCCCCAAGGAGATCGAGGACTGGGATATCGAGCGCATCGTTGCGGATTACGCGACCGCCGCCGCCCGCATGCAGGATGCCGGCCTCGATGGCATCGAGTTCGAAGCCTATGGCCACCTGATGGACAGCTTCTGGTCGCCGGCGACCAACCGCCGCGACGACGAGTTCGGCGGCTCGCTCGACAATCGCATGCGGTTCTCCAACATGGTGATCGATGCCGTCCGACAGTCAGTCGGCCCGGATTTCATCGTCGGCATCCGCATGGTCGCTGACGAGGACTGGGACAAGGGCTTGACCCGCGACGAAGGCGTTGAGATCGCCAAACGTTTTGCCGGCGGCGGAAAGATCGACTTCCTCAACATTATCCGAGGCCATATCGAACACGACGCCTCCCTCAACAACGTCATCCCCATCCAGGGCATGGCTGCCTCGCCGCATCTCGATTTTGCCGGAGACGTGCGCGCGGCGACCAAATTCCCTGTCTTCCATGCCGCCCGCATCGCCGATGTCGCGACCGCCCGCCATGCGATCGCCGAAGGCAAGCTCGACATGGTCGGCATGACCCGCGCCCATATCGCTGATCCGCATATCGTGCGGAAGATCATTGAGGGCCGAGAGGATCAGATCCGCCCCTGCGTCGGCGCAACCTATTGTCTTGATCGCATTTATGAAGGCGGCGAGGCGCTGTGCATCCACAATGCCGCGACCAGCCGCGAGGCGCTGATCCCGCATCAACTTCCGAAGGCGGCGAAGTCCCGCAAGGCGGTCGTCGTCGGGGCAGGCCCGGCCGGCCTCGAAGCCGCCCGGGTGCTCGCCGAACGGGGGCACAGGGTCGAGGTTCTCGAGGCGTCGGGCAAGGCCGGCGGTCAGGTCAACCTGATGACGCGCAACCCGCGCCGAAAGGAAATGGTCGGCATCGTCGACTGGCGTCTCTCCGAACTCGACCGCCTCGGCGTCACGATTCACTACGACACCTATGCCGGTGCTGACGAGGTTCTCGCCCATCAACCGGATCTCGTGGTGATCGCAACCGGTGGCATCGCGCAATCGCCGGAACTGGAAGAGGGCGAGGATCTGGTGATATCGAGTTGGGACATCCTGGCGGGCGCCGTGAAGCCGGAAGGCCCGGTTCTCCTCTTCGACGACAATGGCGGTCATCCGGGCATGAGCGCTGCGGAAGTGATTGCCCATGCCGGCGTCGAACTGGAAGTGGTCTCGCCCGAACGTTTCTTCGCGCCGGAAATGGGCGGCATGAACCACGTGCCCTATGCAAAAACCTTTGCCGAGAAGAATGTCCGCGTCACCATCAACACAAGGCTGTCAGGCGTTCGCCGTGAGGGCAATGGTCTCGTTGCCACGCTCGGCTCCGATTTCTCCGATGTGAAGGTCGAACGGCGGGTCGCCCAGGTGGTGGTCGAACATGGCACCATGGCCAATGCCGATCTCTATCTGGAACTGAAGCCGCTCTCCCGCAATCGAGGGGCCGTCGATTACACCGCCCTCATTGCGCGTCAGGAACCGCTGCCGCTCAAGGACGAGACGGCAGGCTTCGATCTGCTGCGCATCGGCGATGCGATCGAGAGCCGAAACATCCACGCCGCGATCTATGATGCGCTGCGCTATTGCAGCCTGCTGTAGCCCAAACATGAAAAGGCGGCGCCGAAGCGCCGCCCATCAGGACCTAGAGCACGAAGCTCGTTCCGGGATTAGTTGTTGTCCGTCGACGAGGTGGTGGTGCCGTCGGTCGTCGTCATGCCCGTGCCGGTGGTGCTGCTTGCGTCGGCAGCCTGATCATCCAGGGTCTTGAACTCAGGCGCGTTCTTCAGGCTGTCAGCCGTCTCGGTCGTCGTCAGGCGCACTTCGGCTTCGGCAACGACTTCCGCCTTGGTGTCGCCATCGGCAGCCGCATCAGCTGCGTCGCCGGTCGCGGTTTCGCGGGTGATGGTGATCTTGTCGAACGGGATTGCGACATTCTTTTCGCCGATCCCGAGGAAGCCACCGACGCCGACGACTGCAGCGACAACGCCGCCATCATTCTGCACCAGCAGGTCGTTGATATTGCCGATCGACTGGTTGTCGGCGGTGTAGATCGCCTGACCCATGAAGTCGTTGACCGAAATCTGGTTTTCAGCCTGCTCCGTCAGGTAGGTGGCAGAGCCGGCGGCGTCCGCAGTCGTGTTCGGCGCCATGGTGGTGGCAGCGCCGCCAGTGGCGTCAGGTGTTGCCGGTGCCATTTCGGTGGCGGCTGGAGGAGTGGTCGTGGTCGTGCCCGTGGCGTCCTGGGCGAAAGCGACCGGTGCCATGGCGGTGGAGCCGAGCAGCATGGCGGCGGCGATCGTGGTAAGGGTCTTTTTCATGGTGGGCTACCTTTCCTCTGAGATAACTGGTGACTGGCGAGGCTTGGCAAAAACTGCCTGGGCCGCGTCGGTTCGAGAGGAAAATGCCCGGGAGGCGGCTTCGTTCCCGGCTTTATTTTTGCCTGTTATGCGGAACAAATCAGAGACTTGGCGGTTTCGCGGCGCCTTCGGGCGGGGCCTGGGTTGGGAAAGTCCGCAGGCGCCTTGGCCTGTAAGTCGTGGCCGGCGCGCTGGAGCACGCCGGCCACGAGGATCAAAGCTTGAAGACAGGCTCCGGCTTGCCCTGGACCGGAAGCCCCAGTTCGAACAGCGATCCGGCATGCACATCTGTCTGCCGTTCGGCATCGCTCAGCCCTTCCCAGCAGGAGGTGACTGCCAGTCGGTCGAAGCCTGGGCCGAAGAAGGCGGGGCAGGTCGGACGACGGGTCGGGATCTCGAAGCGTCCGATCTGGCTTCCGTCCGGGGCATAACGGTCGACGGCACCGCCATCCCAATTGGAATTCCAGATCGTGCCTTCGAGGTCGACCACCGATCCGTCGATCACCCCATTGCGCGCCGACTGGTCGATGAAGACGCGCGGCGCACCTGTCGGCATGCCTGTTGCCGGGTTGAGGTCGACGCGCATCATGTGGTTGACCTTGGAATCGTTGAAGTAGCCGACCGCGCCATCCGGCGAGAAGCAGATGCCGTTCGGAATGCTGACCGCCTCGAACAGCTTCGTCACCTGCGTCCCGGCCACGTGATAGATCGCGCCGGCACCGGTGTCGGCCGTCTTGCTCATCGTGCCGATCCACAATGCGCCGCTTGGATGCACGCGCCCGTCATTCGAGCGGTTCTGCGGCTTGTCGGCCTCGATCTTGGCATACGGTTTCAACACGCCGGAAGAGCGCTCGCGCAGGAAAAGCCCCTGGTCGGAAGCGATCAGCTGGCGATCCTTGTCGATCACGGCGAGCACGCTGCCGAGGAAGGGCAGGTCGTGTTTGACGAGCGTGCCCGTCTCGACGGTCAGCTCGCACAGGGTCTTGCCCAGGATGTCGAACCAGAACAGCGAGCCGCTCAGCGGGTCGTAGGTCGGGCCCTCTCCCAGTTCCATCTGCTCGGCCACCAATACCTTACCCTTGAAGCTTTTAGTCGGGATCACGTTCTTCTCCTCGTTGGACTGTGTGAATCTGTCGCCATTAGCCGATTTCTGACAGGGGTTTACGGTAAAATACAGGGTCTCTCTGGACCCTCCCGCCTTTAGAAGTCTATGGTTTATAACCTTAAGGGGTCGAGATTCGCGTGGATGCTCACTTCTGCTCTCCCGGGGTTCTTTTCGATACGGTGTCCAGGTACCCAGGAATGGGATTGGCGCTTGCGGATCAAATCGTGGATGATGCCTCCCACCGGCGCTCGAACAACCGTAGGTTTGGAAAACAGTTGACGTATTCATCGATCAAGTTTGGATTCCTCTTGATGGCGAACCGGCCGTGAAGAAAACGCGCTCATGACAGATCTGGATCCGCCCACGTTTGAACGCATCGAAAGCCTCGTGACCGAGGTCAAGACGTTCAAGACCCAATTCGACGTGTTTCGCTTCATGAAGCGGGCCACGGAAGCGTTCGGTGCGCGCTGCTTCATGGTGCTCAACATGCCGGGGCCGACGGCGAGGGACCTCAGCAGCAGTTCGATCATCACCAACTGGCCCTCCGACCTTCTGACCGAGTTCGACCAGGTCTCCCTGCTGTCGGACAGCCCGGTCCTTGCCCATCTGCGCCGCGCATCCATCCCGTTCCGCTATGACATGGATGATACCAGCTTCGTTCGCGATCCGCGCTCGACCGAGGTGGCGAAGTCGCTTTTCTGCCGCTTCCGGATGAATCGCGGGGCCTATTTCCCGGTGCATGACGCAAGCGGTGCCCGCGGGGCCGTCTCCTTCAACGGCGACCGTGAGCCGTTCACGACAACGGAGATGATGGAGCTGACCTATCTGTCGGTCCACGTCTTCAACCGCCTGGCCGAAATCCGGGAGATGGACAGTCGCAACAGCGACATGCTGACGGAACGTGAACTGGACTGCCTCAACTGGACGGCGGCCGGGAAGACCAGTGTCGAAATCGCGGAAATTCTGACGCTGTCGGAGCACACGATCAACCACTACCTCAATCGGGCGACCAAGAAGCTCGATGCGGTCAACCGCACTCAGGCGGTCGCCAAGGCGCTTCGGCTTGGTCTGATCAAGTAGGTCGGACCTGTCGCTTTTTTGGGCGGATTTGCGAGACGAGCCTAGTTTGCTGGCAGATCCTCTCGCAGTTTACCGGTTCTTTGCCCTGATTTGCCGGTAAACCCGGCGCAGAACCGCTCTATTCGGATTGGCACGCTTCCTGCATTTCAAGTGTCAGTCCAGAGGGGACGCTGCAAGCTGCCCGTAAAGGGTGCTGCAAGGACAAGCCGCCGCAGGGAGCTCATCCCCCTGCAGGCGGCTTTCCTTTTTTGTGGTCCATTCTTCCTTCCCGAAAATCTGTCGCACAGGCTCGCTGCATTTGCGGTTGGCGAAGCCGCAGCACTCCATTATTGGTTCGGCAACACAGTGAAGCGGAAAGAGGAAGACGATGGCCGATTTGACGCGCGATACGGTTCTGGAAGCGCTCGGTCGCGTCCGCGGCCCGGACCTTGATCGCAGCATCGTCGAAATGAAGATGGTCTCCGACATCTTCATTTCGGATGGCAAGGTCTATTTCTCGATCAACGTTCCCGCAGAACGCGCCCAGGAACTGGAGCCCTTGCGCCAGGCAGCAGAGCGCACCGTGAAGGCACTGCCCGGCGTCAAGGGCGCCGTGGTCAGCCTGACGGCGGAGCGCAAGCAGGGGTCTGCACCCCCGCCGCCGCGTCCGCAGGCGGGTGCCCCGGCGCATTCCCATGGTCACAGTCACGCGCCGGCCCCTTCGGGCACCCAGCGTTCGAAGGCCGGTGTTCCCGGCATCGAGGCGATCATTGCCGTCGCCTCCGGCAAGGGTGGCGTCGGCAAGTCCACGACGGCCGTCAATCTCGCTTTGGCGCTGAAGGCCAATGGTCTGCGTGTCGGCATCCTCGACGCCGATGTCTATGGCCCGTCCATGCCGCGCCTGCTCGGGATCACCGGCCGCCCGCAGCAGATCGAAAATCGCATCATCGTGCCCATGGAGAATTTCGGCATCAAGGTCATGTCGATGGGCTTCCTGGTCGACGAAGGCACGGCGATGATCTGGCGCGGCCCCATGGTCCAGTCCGCTCTGATGCAGATGCTGCGCGAGGTCGCCTGGGGTGATCTCGACGTGCTCGTCGTCGACATGCCGCCGGGCACGGGCGATGCCCAGCTCACCATGGCCCAGCAGGTGCCGCTGTCCGGCGCGGTCATCGTCTCCACACCGCAGGATCTGGCCCTGATCGATGCCCGCAAGGGCCTCAACATGTTCAACAAGGTCGAGGTGCCGGTGCTCGGCATCGTCGAGAACATGAGCTACTTCATCGCGCCGGATACCGGCCATCGTTACGATATCTTCGGCCATGGCGGCGCCCGCAAGGAGGCGGAGAAGATCGGCGTGCCCTTCCTCGGCGAAGTGCCGCTGACCATTTCGATCCGCGAGCATTCCGACGACGGCACCCCCGTCGTGGTCGCGGAACCGGAGAGCCCGCAGACAGCCGTCTATCTGTCGATTGCCGAAAAAGTCTGGGCTGAAGTGAAGGCCCGTTCCGGCCGCACGGCACCGGCCATTGTGTTCGAGTGAAGCCTGAAACGTGGCGGTGATGCGTCGTTTTTGCGCAGCTGCTGTGCAAAACCTGCAATTCGGTCTGTATGAATCATCTTGGCTTTATCAGCAGACTGTGATTGTGTCCGGCCAAAGTCACCCGAGGCGTGCCATGAGAGCGACCTGTCCTTGATCAGGGCCTATAGAACAGACGGAAGCGCCGTAACATTCGGCCCCGACGCTGCCAAAGACCATATTTCTTCCGACATCATCTGGATCGACCTCGTAAGCCCGAGCGTCGAAGAAGAGCATGCTGTCGAGCATGCGATCGGCATTCCGCTGCCGACGCGTGAGGAGTTGAAGGACATCGAACCGTCCAGCCGGCTCTATGTCGAGAACGAAGCGGTCTATATGACCGCCTCGCTGATCTACAAGGCCGATACGGCCCTGCCACAGCTGACCGATATTGCCTTCATCCTGCATGACAACAGGCTGATTACCATCCGCTATGCCGAGCCAAAATCCTTCGCCCTGTTCAGCGCGAGCCTCCTGCGGCTCAACGACCAGTGCAAGTCCGGCGCAACCCTGCTTGGCAGCCTGCTGGAAACGGTTGCCGATCGCACGGCCGAGATTCTCGAAACCCTGGCCGTCCGCCTGGACACGCTGTCGGTCTCCGTCTTCGTGGATCGAAAGGCTGCCAAGCGCCGACCGCCGCGCTTTCTTGAGGACAAGCTGCTCGACATCGCTGCCCATCACCAACTGGTCAGCAAGGTGCGCGACAGCCTTGTTTCGCTCTCCCGCCTGGTGACCTTTCTGAGCTCCCAGTCGGTCGTTCGTTCGGATGCGCTGGCGACTGAACTCTGCGGCATCGTTGCCCGCGACATTCAGTCGCTGGGCGAGCATGCGGCCTTTGTCGGCAACAACATCACATTCATGCTCGACGCCTCGCTCGGCCTGATCAGTGTCGAGCAAAATGCCATCATCAAGATCTTCTCGATCGCGTCCGTGGTCTTCCTGCCGCCCACGCTCGTCGCGTCGATCTACGGCATGAACTTCCGCCTCATGCCGGAGCTCGAATGGGGCTTCGGTTATCCCATGGCGCTGGTCGCCATGTTGATATCGGCAGTGATACCCTTTTTGTTTTTCCGTTGGAAAGGCTGGCTCTGACGAGCCTGTAGTCCCATGCAACACAGTGACAACCAGTCCGAGACTGGCCCCAAGGGTGCGCGAAGCCTGCTATTGCTCGCGCTTGGCTCCGTCGGCGTCGTCTATGGCGATATCGGTACGAGCCCGCTCTACGCCTTTCGCGAGGCATTGAAGCCGATCGGCCACGACGGCATCACCCGTGTCGAGGTCATCGGCCTCATTTCTCTGATGATCTGGGCGCTGACGATCATCGTGACGCTCAAATACGTCCTGTTTCTGCTGCGCGCCGACAATGACGGCGAAGGCGGCACACTCTCGCTTCTGGCACTTCTGTCGAAGACCGCCAATGGTCACGGCAAGATCCTGATGGTGCTTGGCCTCATCGGCGCAGCCCTCTTTCTCGGCGATTCCATGATCACGCCGGCATTGTCCGTCCTCTCGGCGGTCGAAGGCCTGAAGCTCGTGGCGCCCAGCATGGGCGAATTTGTCCTGCCCATCTCGATCGTCATTCTTGTCGGCCTGTTCACCGTGCAATCGCGCGGTACTGGTGCGGTCGCCCGCTATTTCGGCCCGATCACTGCTGTCTGGTTCCTCGTCATGGCAGCCGGAGGCATCGGCCACATTTTCGACGATCCGGGCATCGTTGCCGCTTTCAATCCCTGGTACGCGGTGAGCTTCCTGCTGCGCGAAGGTTTTCTCGGCGTGGTCGTTCTTGGTGCCGTCTTCCTGACGGTCACGGGTGCGGAAGCCCTTTATGCCGATCTCGGCCACTTTGGCCGCCGTCCGATCCAGTGGGCCTGGTTCATGCTGGTGTTTCCCTCCCTGGTGCTGAATTATCTCGGCCAGGGGGCCATGGTCCTGCAGCATCCGGAAACCGCCTCAGATCCCTTCTTCCTGATGTTCCCGTCCTGGGCACTGCTGCCGATCGTCATTCTCGCGACTTGCGCGACGATCATCGCCAGCCAGGCCGTCATCACCGGCGCCTTCTCTCTGGTCCGCCAGGCCATCCATCTCGGCTTCCTGCCGCGCATGCAGATCCTCTTCACATCCGAGACGCAGACCGGCCAGATCTATCTGCCCTCGGTCAACACGCTGCTGCTTTTCGGTGTGATTGCATTGGTCCTGCTCTTCCGGAGTTCGGAAGGCCTCGCCACCGCCTACGGGATCTCGGTCACCGGAGCGATGGTCGTGACCACGATCATGGCCTTCGAATTCGTCCGGAAGAAGTGGCAGTGGAGTGCCGCACTCGCCGTGGCCGTATTGACGCCTCTGCTGGTGCTGGAACTCGTCTTCCTCGGCGCAAATCTTCTCAAGATCCATGACGGCGGTTACATTCCGGTGCTGTTCGCCGCTGGCTTCACCATCGTCATGTGGACCTGGCGGCGCGGTACCGCGATCATCTTCCAGAAAACCCGTCGCGATGACATTCCCCTCGAATCCTTCATCGGCATGATCGAAAAGAAGGGCGATCACGGCCCGGCCTGTGTTTCGGGAACCGCGATCTTCCTCACGAGCGATCCCACGCGTGCACCCGCCGCCCTGATGCACAACCTCAAACACAATCACGTCATCCACGAGCGCAACATCATCCTGACGATCCGCACGCTCGGTCGTCCGCGCGTCTCGGATGACCAGCGTTTCGAGGTCGAGGAACTGTCGGATCGCTTCTCGCGCGTCGAAATCCGCTTCGGTTTCATGGAAACCCAGAACGTCTCGAAGACACTGGCGAGCCTGCGTCGCGGCGGTCTGAAGTTCGACATCATGTCGACCTCCTTCTATCTCGGCCGCCGCAAGCTGGTGCCGGGCAAGTCCATGGGCATGCCGCACTGGCAGGACCGGCTCTATATCGCGTTGGCTGATCTGGCCGCCGACCCCTCGGATTACTTCCGCCTGCCGGCCAATCGCGTGGTCGAACTTGGCTCGCACGTGATCATCTGAGCGCCTTTGGTTGCTGCAAAAAGACATCAGGCCGCCGGGGCAACCCGGCGGCTTTTTTGCGCCCGAGCCGCGCCTGCTCTCTCTCCTTGGTATCCGCCGTTAACCGTCCATCAAGGTTAACGAGAGATAGTTTGCTAATGTAGTTCCCGTTGGGTCCGCGTAGCCTTGGAGTTTGGCCTTGCGTCTCTCGTTCCGTCCTTCGAAGAAGGCCCTGTCTCGTCTGGAGACCTGGGCCTCTCCCCTGGTGTTCGGCCTCGCATCCTGGCTGATCTTCCCAAGCGTCGCCGCCCAGGCCGATATGGCAGGCATGTTGGCCGGTCTCGACCGCGGCGCCAGCAACTGGCGCATGGTGCTGACGGCCTCGCCGGCCGGCTCCATCCACGAGGCGAGCCTCTCTTTCCCAGGCGAACAGTCGGAAGGCCTGCAGGCCGGTGCCGGTCTGGTGCTTCCCGATGGTCGCCGCATCGCCTTCGATGGTGGCAAGGCCGATCCCGATGCGCTGCCTGATGAAATGCGTGTGACCCGTGACCTGAAGAAGGGCAGGGTGGTCGCCGTCGAGCCCATGCTGCCGCCGCGCGCCTTCTCCGCCGGCTCGATCCTCCAGCGCACCAGCTTTCTTCTCGATCCGGAGGTCAATGCCCCGGCGGCCTTTGCGCCGAAGGACAAGAAGACAAAGCCGGTTGAACTTGCGAGCTTCTACTTCAAGCGCGAGACACCGGTCGTGGATCCCGCCGTCCCGTCCATGATCGCCGATCTCGTCACCAACACCACGCCGGATGTGCTGGCCACGGCTTATGCACCGCCCGCCCCGGACTATGCCAGCGTTTCCCCCTTCGATTCGATCCTGACTGAAAAGGACGAAAACGCCGGACGCTTCATCCCGGAGATCGGTCCGCAGGATCATGCCTGGGCTGCAACGCCGCTTCCAGCGACCGTCTTTTCCGCCAAGGAACAGAAGTGCCTCGCCGAGGGCATCTATTTCGAGGCCCGTGGAGAATCGGTGAAAGGGCAGGCCGCCGTCGCCCAGGTCATCCTCAACCGCGTGCGCAATCCGCATTATCCCGACAGCATTTGCGGCGTCGTGTATCAGAACGAAGACTGGCGCAATCGCTGCCAGTTCTCCTTCGCCTGTGACCGCATCCCCGACATCGTCACATCTCCGCGCCACTGGAAGATCGCCAAGGACATCGCCATGGCGGTGACGGCCGGCAAGATCTGGTTCAAGGATGTCGGCTCCGCCACCCATTACCACGCCACCTATGTCCGCCCGGCCTGGGGCCCGACGATGAAGCGGGTGGAAAAGATCGGCAAACACATCTTCTACCGCACCTATGGCGGCGGCTGGAGCTGACGGGATGTGCACAGGCGCCAAGGTCTAAGGACCTCCGAGCAGAGGCACCAGCTGACTAAGCCTTCAATCCGTCTGACGATCATACCATGTCGCCCCTTGTGTCGGGAGGCTGGAACGCCCGCCCAGCATCACCGGATGCATCGAAGGCGAGGCCCTCGAATGACCGGGCTTTGGGCCGACTCCGCCCGCTCGCCCGTCGAGGGATTCTGGCCGTCCGCCGCGGCCAAGTGACACGATTTGCCCGATGTCATTTGGCCGGAAACGCCGCAGTACGGTTAAGCCAATGATTTTTATGGGTTAATTTGTCGTGTAAGTTGCCCTTTCTATGCCTTGACTATATGGGGCCTCAAAATTATGGTGCGGCCGACTTCAAAGCGGGCCAGAAGGGTTTGTCTCCGGCCGTTTCTGCATTCAAATCGGGCACAAACGGCCCGTGAAAGACGGAGCGGGCGGAGAGATCATGACGGATAACCGAGAAGAAAGTCTGGACGAACGTCGTCGACGACTGACTGCGGAACTCGCACAGCGGGGTATCGCGGACAAGGCCGAGGAACGCGACGAGATCCGCGCCGAAGAGACCCGCAAGGGTTACGGAATGGCGATGAAGATCTCGAGTGAATTCATCTCGGCTGTGATCGTCGGTGCGATCCTGGGCTATCTTTTTGACCACTTTGTGGGCACGTCCCCCTGGGGCATGATAATCATGCTTCTCTTGGGGTTCTGTGCCGGCGTGTTGAACGTCCTGCGGACTGTCGGAGCGGTGGCAACGCCAAATCCGGTCGAACGCAAGATGGATTTGGAAAACAAGGGCAAAGACCGCTAGTCGGTTTGAGCCGGAAGAGAATGCCCGCCTTCGGCGGCAAAAGCGAAAGAGCAGAACGTGTCGAACGATCCTACTCATCAGTTCCTGGTTCAGAAGATTGTGCCGATCGAAATCGGTGGAGTTGATCTTTCGTTCACCAATGCTTCGCTGTTCATGGTTGCAACGGTGGCCGCCGCCGCCGGCTTCCTCTACTTCTCCACGGCCAATCGCGGCTTGATCCCGACGCGCATGCAGTCGGTCGCCGAGATGTCCTATGAATTCATCGCATCGATGCTGCGCGAAGGCGCCGGCAGTCACGGGATGAAATTCTTCCCCATGGTCTTCTCGCTGTTCATGTTCGTCCTGACGGCGAACCTGCTCGGCATGGTGCCTTACTTCTTCACCATCACCAGCCAGATCATCGTGACGTTTGCCCTGGCGCTCTTCGTCATCGGCACGGTTCTGGTTTATGGTTTCTACAAGCACGGCCTTCACTTCCTGAAGGTCTTTGTGCCGAGCGGTGTCCCCGGTGCGCTTCTGCCGCTGGTCGTCGCGATTGAAGTGATCTCGTTCCTGTCGCGTCCGATTTCGCTCTCCGTGCGTCTCTTCGCCAACATGCTGGCCGGACACATCACGCTCAAGGTTTTCGCAGGCTTCGTTACCTCGCTCAGCGCGCTCGGCGCGCTCGGCATCGGTGGCGCCATCCTGCCCCTCCTCATGACCGTCGCCCTGACGGGTCTCGAGTTCCTCGTCGCCTTCCTCCAGGCCTATGTTTTTGCGGTGCTGACTTGCATGTACCTCAACGACGCAATACACCCCGGCGGGCACTAAGGATCACCGACATCGGCGCTGTTGGCGCCAGTCAAAAGCCGCAAACAACCATCTCGAAGGAGTTCATTCATGGAAGCGGAAGCAGCAAAGTACATCGGCGCAGGTCTGGCTTGCTTTGGCATGGCCGGCACGGCTCTCGGCCTCGGCAACATCTTCGGCAGCTACCTGTCGGGCGCACTGCGCAACCCGTCTGCCGCTGACAGCCAGTTCGGCCGTCTGGTATTCGGCTTCGCCGTTACGGAAGCTCTGGGCATCTTCTCGCTGCTCGTTGCTCTCCTTCTCCTGTTCGTCGTCTAATAACGACCACAGTCTGGGATCACGGCGCGCCAAGTCGGCAGCCGTGATCTCGTGCATTTGAGCCTACACCTGGAGGTGAGCATGTTTGTGACCCCCGCCTATGCTGAGGAAGTCCCGGCAGAAGGCCAGCTTCACACCGAGACCGGCGTTGCCCATGACGAAGGTCACGGCAAGGCAGTATTCGGACCGTTCGATACCAGCACCTTTGCATCGCAGCTTCTGTGGCTGGTCATTACGTTCGGCCTCTTCTACATGCTCATGCAGAAGGTCATTGTCCCGCGCGTTGGCAGCATTCTCGAGAATCGCCACGACCGGATCGCGCAGGACCTCGACGAGGCTGCCCGCCTCAAGTCTGAGGCTGATGCCGCCATCGAAACATACGAGCGCGAACTGAGTGCAGCCAAGGCGAAAGCCGGCCAGATCGCTTCCGCAGCCCGCGACGAAGCCAAGGCCAAGGCTGATGCCGAACGCGCCAAGGTCGAATCCGACCTGAATGCCAAGATCGCCGCCGCCGAAACGCGGATCGCCGAGATCAAGGCCAAGGCTTTCGCCGAAGTCGACACGATCGCCATCGACACCGTGGGTTCGATCGTCGAGGAACTGATCGGTTCCAAGGCGACTGCCGCCGACATCAAGGCCGCCGTCTCCGGCGTCGCCAAGCAGGGAGCGTGACGACCATGCATCTCGACGCAACTTTCTACGCCCTCGTCGGCCTTCTCATCTTTCTGGCCCTGATCGCCTATCTCAAGGTGCCGGGCATGATGGCGAAGGCGCTTGACGAGCGCGCTGACAAGATCACGGCCGAACTGGCGGAAGCCAAGCGCCTGCGCGAAGAAGCCCAGCATCTGCTGGCCGAATACCAGCGCAAGCGCAAGGAAGCCGAAGCGGAAGCTGCCAGCATCGTGGCTGCTGCCGAGCGCGAGGCATCCGCGCTTGCTGCCGAAGCCAAGCAGAAGACGGAAGAGTTCATCGCGCGCCGCAATGCGCTCTCCGAGCAGAAGATCAAGCAGGCCGAAACGGAAGCCGTCAACGCCGTGCGCTCCGCAGCCGTTGATCTTGCCATCGCCGCCGCCGAGAAGGTGCTGGCGAAGAAGGCCGATGAAAGCGTTCAACAGACGCTGTTCAAGGCCTCGCTCGGTGAGGTAAAGTCGCGCCTGAACTGAGTTCGGGCGGCGTCATCAGCGCCGAAGATTTCAAACGCCCCGATCGGTCACCGGTCGGGGCGTTTTTCATTTGGAGGCATCGACATGACACCACGTTTCCATGGCGCATCCGCTCTTCTGGCCCTTGCAGGCGCTCTCGCGACGGTCACCTTAGCCGCGGCAGAGGAAAATCTCGCATGGCATGGCTGGAGCGCGGAAGGCGCCGCCCAGTTGGTTTATGGCGTTGCGGAAAGTGACCATGTGCTGCTGTCCTTTGCCTGTGAACAGTCAGGCTCGCCGATCAGGGTCGTCTATCCCCACGAACCCAAGCCGGCGCGCGATGGCGCTGCCTATGACGTGACGCTGAAGGCGGGCAAACAGATCATGCGTCTGAAGACCACGGGCACAAGGCTGGAGATGGACGATCTTTTCATTCTGGAAGGTGAATTGCCGAAAGGCGCGGATCTCGTCGGACTTCTGACCGGCGGCAAGACGCTGGTCGTCTCCGTGGGCAAGGATGTGACGGAATTGCCGCTGAAGGATGCGGCGGCGGCAGGCTCGGCGCTGTTTGAAATCTGCGGTCGCTGAGCTGGTCGATTGCCGGCCGCCAGTCAGGCTAAAGAATCGGTTTCGAGGCTTGGCTTGAGCGGTCGGAAGCTCATCCGGTGCAAAGGGCAGGGGCCATGGGCCACGATGGCGCTGCGATGCCGGTCGGTGCCATAGCCGGCATGCAGGTCAAAACCGTAAGCAGGATAGACGAGGCCCGCCCGCACCATCATCCGGTCCCGCATGACTTTTGCGAGGATCGAGGCTGCGGCGATCGACACGGACCGCCCGTCGCCCTTCACCACGGCCTCGCCCGAGCATCCAAGGCCGGGCGGTACATCGCGTCCGTCCGTGAGCACATGGCGCGCTTCGATAGAGAGCCCTGCAACGGCCCGGCGCATGGCATCGAGGCTCGCCTTGCGGATGTCGATGAGGTCGATCCGTTTCGGCGAAGAAGACGCAATCGACACGGTCGCCGTTGCGATAATCTCTTCGTAGAGGGCCTCCCGCTGGCGGGCGGAGAGCTTCTTGGAATCGTTCAACCCTTGAGGGATACGCTTCGGATCGAGAATGACGGCGGCTGCCACCACAGGCCCTGCCAGAGGCCCGCGTCCCGCCTCGTCGGTGCCGGCAACCGGCCACGTGCCCCTCCGCTTCGCCCGGCTCTCCAGCGAGAAATCCGGAACAAGCGGCAGGTCTGGAAAAAGGCCAGGAGAATCGGGTGGCGTGCGCGTTTTCATGCGGCAGAAATCGCACGCGCACCCGACCTCCTGCAAGTCCCTGGTCCCCTCGACCTTTGACGACCTTGGGGGCGGCTTACCAGGGACCACATCCGGTGCGAGGCGGCGGACAACAGCACCGGAATGTCAAAACACATCCGCTGTCAGAGCAGCGAAAGCTGGACCCCGTCGCTGTTCGGCGACAGGAAGAGATCCTCGCGCAGATGCAGGCTGCGGCGCATCAGGCCGAGCCGCTTCGTTGCCATTTCGAAGCGCCGGCTGATCTGCCAGGCATAGGGGCCGGCGCCCTTCATCCGCTTGCCGAATTCGGCATCGTAATCCTTGCCGTCGCGCATGGAGCGCACCAGCGACATCACGTGGCGGTAGCGATCCGGATAGTGCTGCAGCAGCCAGTCGCGAAACAGGGGGCTCACCTCCAGCGGCAGGCGCAGGAGCACATAACTCGCCTCCGAGGCGCCTGCGGCCTTGCCGCTATCAAGCACCCGCTCGATCTCGTGGTCGTTCAGCGCCGGGATGACGGGGGCCATCATGATCGCCACCGGAATACCGGCCTCGGACAGCGCCTTGATCGCCTCCAGCCGCTTGGCCGGCGTCGAGGCGCGCGGCTCCATGGTCCGGGCCAGTTTGCGGTCCAGTGTGGTCACGGAAATCCCGACCTTCACCAGGCCACGCTCCGCCATCGATTTCAGGATATCGATGTCGCGCAGGATCAGCGCCGACTTGGTCACGATCACCACCGGATGGTTCGCCTTGTCGAGGATCTCCAGGATCTGGCGCATGATCCGCCATTCCCGCTCGATCGGCTGGTAGGGGTCGGTATTGGTGCCGATCGCGATCGGCTTCACCTTGTAGCCCGGCTTCGACAGTTCCCGCTCCAGAAGACGCGGCGCATCCGGCTTGGCAAACAGCTTCGCTTCGAAATCGAGACCGGCGGACAGGCCCATATAGCTGTGCGTCGGCCGGGCAAAGCAGTAGATGCAGCCATGCTCGCAACCGCGATAGGGATTGATCGAGCGATCGAAGGGAATGTCGGGAGACTCGTTGCGGGTGATCACCGTGCGCGGCTTTTCCACCTGCACCTCGGTCTTGAACGGCGGCATCTCCTCGAGCATCTGCCAGCCATCGTCGAAGGCCACCCGTTCGAGCTTTTCGAACCGTCCGGCGGGGTTGATGCCCGCTGCCCGTCCGCGCCGCCGATCGATCTCGATCCGCAGGCCGGAGGCGCCCATGACTGCATCGGCAATATCTGCCGTATTGCCGGGCTGAAAGGCAGCCTGGCTCACAAGAGACAGCTCGTTCATGTTTGCTCCTCGCGGGCTTCGGTGACCCACTCAATGACTTTATTCCTAAGCCAGAAATGAGAACAATGCAAGAACAAACTTCATGAATCTCTCAGTGGCAAAACTTTGTGCAATGCGATAGATATAGGCAATGCTGACAGTCATCATGGAATGCCGCGATCAGGAGCCCGAACTCGCACAGACGCTGTCGGTGCTGGTTGCTGGTGCTGTGGAGGGGCTGGTGAGTGATGTGATCGTGCTGGATCACGGCTCGCAGGACGGGTCCTCCATGGTTGCGGATGCCGCAGGCTGCCGCTTTTATCAACAATGGGACATGAAGGACGTGCTCGCCAAGGCCCGCGGCGAATGGCTGCTTCTGGTCGAGCCGGGTGCTCGTCTTGGGCAGGGCTGGGTCGATGAGGTCGCGGAATATGTGGCGCTGAATGGCGTTCCCGCCCGCTTCTCGGAATCGAGAACCTATCGGCTCCCCTTCTATCGCCGCCTGACGCGCAGCCGCCCGCCGCTGGAAACCGGCCTGTTGCTTCCCAAGCGCCAGGCCTTGGCGCTTGTCGATTCGCAGACGGATCTGTTGCAACTGGCCCGTGGCCAGAAGGCACGACGTCTCGCCTCCGAGATCATCCCCTCATGGGTCGCCCGCGAAGCCCGCCGCTGAACGAAAGCCGTCTTCTTGTTTTGCGCAATTCCGGACGCAAAACCGCTGCGCAGTTTTGCTGGAACGGCTCTAGCCGCCGCGCTTCAGGTGCTCGTCCAGCCTCGGCATGATTTCCACGAAATTGCAGGGCATGTGGCGGTAATCGAGCTGCAGCTTGATGATCCCGTCCCAGGCGTCCTTGCAGGCGCCGGGCGAGCCTGGGAGCACGAAGATGAAGGTCGCGTTCGCCACCCCGCCGGTCGCCCGCGACTGGATGGTCGAGGTGCCGATCTTGTCATAGGAGATGCGATGGAAGACTTCGGAAAACCCGTCCATCTTCTTCTCGAACAGCGGCTCCAGCGCCTCCGGCGTCACGTCCCGCCCGGTAAAGCCCGTGCCGCCGGTGGTGATCACAACGTCGATCTCGGGGTCCGTCGTCCAGCCCTGCACCTGCTCGAAGATCGCGGCCTTGTCGTCCTTGACGATGGCCCGCGCCACCAGCCGGTGTCCGGCCTCCGCAATCCGCGCCGCCAGCGTATCGCCGGACCGGTCGTCTGCCACCGTGCGGGTGTCGGAAACGGTCAAGACCGCAATGCCGACGGGAATAAAGGGGCGGCTTTCGTCAAGGCGGCTCATCCAGGCTCTCCCGCAATCGTGTGAGTGAGCAAGACATACCAGTCGGGCCGGAAGCTGGACAGTGCAAGGGCTGCCCTCAGTGCGGCCGGCTCGCTGTCGTAAAGCCCGAAGCAGGTCGCGCCCGAGCCCGACATGCGCACGAACCCTGCCAGGCTCTGGCGAAGGTAATCGCAGGCCTCGGCAATTTCGGGCACAAGCGCTTCGGCAGGCGGTTGCAGATCGTTGCGCAGCGCAGACAGAGCGGCAAACCAGTCGTCCGCTCCGGCAGTGTCCGGAAGACTGCCAATCGCCGGATTATCCTTGCGTGGCAACTGGCGGAATATCTCCGGCGTCGAGACAGGCAGCATTGGATTGACGAGCACGATTGGAAAGGAGGGCAGGGCAATGCGCTCCAGCGCCTCCCCGATCCCGCGTGCCCGAAGCGGTCGCGATGCAAGACACATCGGCACGTCCGCGCCGAGCTTCAGGGCGATCGCCTGCAGGGCATCTTCGGCAAGCGTGGCCTGCCAAAGGCGCATCAATCCGCGCAATGTTGCCGCAGCATCGGCCGAGCCGCCACCGATCCCCGAGGCAATCGGCAGGTTCTTGTCGAGCGTGATCGCAACGGGGGCATGGCTCTGCCCGGTCTCATCGAGCACAGACCTCAGGAGGTCGCGCGCGCGCAAAACGAGATTGCCGTCCTGACCGGCGGGGTCGAGCGCAAGCACCGAGCCGAACCGGCCGCTGAGCGTCAGGCTGTCCACCTCGGCAGGGGCAAAGGTCAGTTCGTCCCCGTCTTCGGCAAAGGTCACCAGACTGTCGAGCAGGTGATAGCCATCGCTGCGCTGGCCGGTGACATGCAGGGCAAGATTGATTTTGGCCGGAGCCGTCTCTTCGACCTTCTCCGGCGATGTCACGGCGACGGAAGACATCGGGCTCAGGTCTTCTTGTCGTCTTTCTTCGGTTCTGCCGCCGGTTCGGCATTCACCTTGGCGGCATCGGCCTCGATCGGCGGCAGACCCTTTTCGATCTTCGCCTGGATGGCCGGGACCTGTGCCTCTTCCGGCTCGGAGGCCAGGGCCCGCTTCCACTGGAAGGTGGCCTCAAGCTTGCGTCCCACGCGCCAATAGGCGTCGCCCAGGTGGTCGTTGATCGTCGCGTCGCCGGCCTTCAGCTCGATTGCCCGCTCCAGCTCGGTCACCGCCTCGTCGAAGCGGCCCATGCGGTAATAGGCCCAGCCGAGCGAGTCGACGATGTAACCGTCGTCCGGACGCAGTTCCACGGCCTTCTTGATCATGTCCAGCCCTTGCTGAAGGTTCCGGTTCATGTCGACCCAGGAATAGCCGAGATAGTTGAGAACCTGCGGCTGGTCGGGATTGAGCTCAAGCGCCTTGTTGAAGTCCGGCTCTGCCTTGTCCCACTTCTTCAGGCGCTCATAGGCAATGCCGCGCTGGAAGAAGACCGACCAGTGATTGCGCGTCGGTGCAGGACCGATCACCTCCACCGCCTTGTCGTAGTTCGCCGCCATCGCCGCGTAATCCTTGGCATCGGACAGCACGCTGCCATAGGCGAGATAACTGCGCACATCCTTCGGGTCGGACGCGATCAGCTTCTGCAGATGCGCACGCGCTTCATCGACCTTGCCGGTCTCGGCCAGCGTCAGGCCAAGCTGCAGTTCGGAAATCCGCCGCATCGGCGAGGTTTCCGGCACCTGGCGGTAGAATTCGATCGCCTTGTTCGGCTGCCCGGCCTTTTCCGCGATCCCGCCGAGCAGGATCAGCGTATCGGCCGCTTCCTTGTCCAGCGCGCGCGAGAACTGCAGGTACAGCATCACCGTGTCTTCCGCGCCGTCGCGGTTCAGCGCGCCGCCAATGGAAAACAACACGCCGGCGGCCCCCTGGGCTGCCGTCTCGATGACCGGCTTCGGCTTGCGGCCGGCCTCGATCTCGTCGCGCAGCGCCTTGAAAGGCGCGAAATTCGTGATCAATTCGTCACCGGCGGAAAGCGCATCGAGTGCCTTCTGCTTGTTGCCGGCATTGGCCTCCAGCGTGGCAAGCGCCATCACCGCCCGCGCATAGGTGTCGGGGGCCGTCGCGCCGCCATTCTTGTCGGTCACGGTCTCGGTAAAGGCCTTGCGGGCGCCATCCTCGTCACCGACGACGCTGGCAATGGCGCCGATATTGTAGTTCGTGAAGATGCTGTACCAGCTCGGACCCTTCAGATCCTGCAACTGCTTCAGGGCCTCCTTGCCTTTGCCTTCGCCGACCTTGGTCCAGGCGGTCAGCAATTCGTTCATCAGCCGGTCAAGGTCATTGGGGCCTTCGTATTTCAGCGATTTCATCGCCTTTGCATAACTGCCGTCACGGATCGCCTGGAAGCTCAGCGCAACCGATGTGACCCGCTCGACGGCCGGATCCTTTTCCAGGAGCTTGGCAAGCTTGGCGCCTTCATCGAAATCGCCGTTCATGAACAGCGCGATCATCAGGCGCTGCTGCAGTTCGAGCTCATTGGGCGAAAAGTCCAGCGCCTTCTTGTAGAACTGGATGGCGTTCGGATAGTCGCGATCGGCCTCTGCCGTGCGTGCCGCGAGAAACGCGCCCGCAAAGGAGTCAACGGTGCCGTAATCGAAGCTTTCCGAGCTCTCAGGCGCTGCGGCCTTCGTAGACGAGGCCGCTTGCGTGAACGAAACGCCGAGGAGCAGCGCCAGCGCAGTGCCGGCGAGGATGCGAAGGGCGGGGCTTTGCCGCATGAACGAGCCTTTCAGGAACCGATGACAAGCAGTCTCGCCCACACGGACGACACGCGATGATTCACGCACAGAATGGCTTTTTTGAAGCAGCCTCGCAAGGCGATCCACAGCTCTGCGTCAATTGACGCGGGAAATGCAGAAATCGATCACGTCGTTGAGAGCGTCCTTCCACGGCGAGTTCGGCAGTGGCGCCAATGCATCACGCGCGATCTTGCCGTAATGCTGTGCCCGCTGGATGGTGTCGCTGAGCGCGCCATACTTGCTGATCAGGCCAAGTGCCTTCTCCAGCCTGACGTCGTCGTTCTCGCCGCCTTCGATCGAGGCCTTCCAGAACTCGCGCTCCGGGGCCGTGCCGCGGCGGTAGGAGAGGATGACCGGAAGGGTGATCTTGCCCTCGCGGAAATCGTCGCCGACATTCTTGCCGGTCTCGGCAGCCTTGCCGCCGTAATCCAGCACATCATCGACCAGCTGGAAGGCGAGGCCGAGATTCATGCCGTAGGATTTGAGCGCGCTGCGCGTCGCCTTGTCCGTGCCGGCGACGATCGGGCCGACTTCAGCCGCCGCTGCAAAGAGCGCTGCGGTCTTGGCGCGGATGACGGCGAGATAATCGTCTTCGGTCGTCTCCATGTTCTTGGCGACCGAGAGCTGCAGCACTTCCCCCTCGGCAATCACACAGGCTGCCGTCGACAAGACGTCGAGCGCATCGAGCGAGCCGACTTCGACCATCATGCGGAAGGCCTGGCCAAGCAGGAAGTCGCCGACGAGAACGCTCGCCTGGTTGCCCCAGATGGTACGCGCCGTCGATTTGCCCCGGCGCAGGTCGCTTTCATCGACCACGTCGTCATGCAGAAGCGTTGCGGTGTGCATGAACTCGACCGAGGTCGCGAGCTTGATATGATGGTCGCCCTCGTAGCCGAACATGGCAGCCGTCGCGAGCGTCAGCATGGGCCGCAGACGCTTCCCGCCGGAGGAGATCAGGTGGTTCGCCACCTCCGGAATCATCTGCACATCGGAGCCGGCCTTCGACAGGATCAGCTGGTTGACACGCTCCATCCCGCTTTTCGTCAGGTCCACCAGAGGCTTGACAGATGCCTGTTTGTTTTTGCTTTCCTCAAGCGGTATGACTACGCCCAACGCACCGGACTCCTGTTCAGTTTGGTCGCCGACCATAAAAAGGCCGGGAGCCCACGGCAAGGGGCGAATTGCCTCGGTCGGCGCCGGAACGCCGGTTTTACCTGTTAACAGTGAGTTCTGAAATCGATGCATGAGATCATTCGCAGCAACGACGTCGTCCTGCTCTCCTTTGCCGAAAGCCTGATGCGCGACGCCGGGATCGCGACAATGATCGCCGATCAGTCGATGAGCATTCTCGAAGGTTCGCTCGGCATGCTGCAGCGCCGCCTGATGGTGGATGGCGATTGCGTGGATCAGGCGCGTCGCATTCTGACCGATGCCGGTCTCGGCGCCGAACTGCGTGACCACGACGCCTGAGCCTGCCCATGGAGCCTGTGCACTCTCCGATGGCCGAGCAAACGATCGACGCCTTTCATCGCGGCGCTTTCCATCTGGTCCAGCCCGTCGGCCGTGGACACCGCGCCGGCATGGATGCCATGTTGCTAGCAGCTCTGGTGGTGGATGACAGGCCCGTCCGCATTGCCGATCTCGGCGCCGGTGCCGGCGCTGCCGGCCTCGCCGTTGCCACGCGGTTGCCCAATGCATCTGTCGTCCTGGTCGAACGTTCGAAAGACATGGCCGGTTTCGCCCGCAAGAGCCTGGCTTTGCCGGAGAACGCCCGGTTCGCCAGCCGCGCCGGCGTGCTGGAAGCCGATGTCACCCTGACCGGCCGCGCCCGTGTCGCAGCCGGCCTTCTCGACGACAGCTTTCACCACGTCATCATGAACCCGCCCTTCAACGATCCAGGCGATCGCAAAACGCCGGATGCCCTGAAGGCGGAGGCCCATGCGATGACCGAAAACCTCTTCGAAAGCTGGATCCGCACGGCGGGTGCGATCCTGATCCCCGGTGGCCAGCTGTCGCTGATTGCCAGACCCCAGTCGATTGCCGAGATCATCGCAGCCTGCGGCAAACGCCTTGGCGGGCTGGAAATCACCGCCATCCATCCGCGTCAGGGCGAGAATGCGACCCGCATCCTCGTGACGGCCATCAAGGGGTCGCGCGCCCGGCTGCAGCTGCGTGCGCCGCTTCTGATGCATGACAACCCCGACAGCCATGCCTTCGCCCCCGTCGTCGACGATCTCAACAACGGCCGCGCGGGCTATCGCCGCCTGCGTTGAAATCGCTGATTCTTTAGCGGAACCATTGTGTTTGTGCCGACGCTTCTTACATCTCCCGTCAGAGTGAAGATCGTGAGGAGTTGAGACACGACCATGGCAGATTTTCTGAAACGGCTGGTTCCCAAGCGCTTCCGCAAGAAGGGCGTCGTCATTCCGGTCGTCAGGCTGCACGGGCCGATCATGAGCGGCGGGTCCCGTTTCCGTCCCGCACTTAATCTCGCCTCGGTCGCCGGCCAGCTGGAAAAGGCCTTCGCCATGAAGGACAGCCCCGCCGTGGCGCTCTCGATCAATTCGCCTGGCGGCTCCCCCGTGCAGTCACGCATGATCTACGACCGTATCCGCGCGCTCGCCGAGGAAAAGAACAAGCGTGTTCTGGTCTTCGTCGAGGATGTCGCGGCGTCCGGCGGCTATATGCTCGCGATATCAGGCGACGAGATCATTGCCGATGCCACCTCGATCGTCGGTTCGATCGGCGTCGTCTCTGGCGGTTTCGGCTTTCCCGAACTCCTGAAGAAGATCGGCGTCGAGCGCCGCGTCTACACATCGGGCGAAAACAAGGTGATCCTCGATCCCTTCCAGCCCGAGAAGGAAAGTGACATCGAATATCTGAAGACCCTGCAGGCCGAGATCCACGAGATCTTCATCGACATGGTCAAGGCGCGGCGCGGCAGTTTGCTCGCTGACGATCCGGCCCTTTTCTCCGGCCTGTTCTGGACTGGCCGCAAGGGGCTGGCACTCGGCCTCGTCGACCGCCTTGGCGGCCTGCGCGAAGAAATCAAGACGCGTTACGGCAAGGATGCCCGCCTCGAACTCGTCGGGGCCCAGAAGGGCCTCTTCGGTCGCCGGGTACCGGGCATTGGTGCCTTCGGGTCGACCGATCAGATCGCAGCCCAAGCCGTCGCCGGTCTTGCGGAGACGCTCGAAGAAAAGGCACTATGGGGCCGCTACGGTCTGTGATCGAAGCGACAGACAAGGGCCGACGGGCGAGGGGACATGGCGCAGCTGATTTTTCTTCTGATCCTGGTGGGTGGCAGCTGGCTGCTTTATCGGAAATTCGTCAGCGATGCCGAAAAGCTCGCGGCTCGCTCGCGGGCGCGCGAAAAGGAGCGGGAGACGGATGCGATCGGCACTCTGGTCCAGGATCCTGAAACGGGCGAATATCGTCTGCGTCGCGAGGATGATGTCTGACAGATCGGCCGAAATGGCAATTTCGTTCTCTCTATGTTGCTTCGACTTGAGTTCGAAGCGGCGAGACGGTACCAAAGGTCAATCTAACGGCAATGACGTGCCTTCTTGAACGTCATGCCAGTCGTCATCCCGGAGAGCCATGAACCATCAGATGCATTTTCTCGGCTCGCCGGGGCAAGTGGCGGACGAAATTCGTGCCTTTGACTGGAGCGCCACCTCACTCGGTCCGATTGAGGGCTGGCCGCCGGCATTGCTGACGACGTTGCGGCAGGTCCTGGCAACACGGCAGCCCATGTGCTTCTGGTGGGGCGATGACCTTCTCCAGTTTCACAACGACGCCTATCTGCCGATCCTGGCCGAGCGTGTCAGCAGCGCGCTGGGGCAGCCGTTTCGCGAATACTGGTCGGATGTCTGGGTCGGCGTGGAGCCCTTCGTGACGCGTGCCATGGCGGGCGAGGGAACCTGGATGGAAAACCTGCCGCTGCGCATTCTGCGCAACGGCGAGGTCCAGGAGAGCTATTGGAGTTTTTCCTATAGCCCTCTCTACGACGATCAGGGCGTCATCGCCGGCATCTTGAACGTGGTGACGGAAACCACCAACGCCGTGCTGGATCGCAAGGCGCTGCAGGAAGCGTATCAGGAGGCGCAGAGGCATCTCACTGAGCGTGAGCAGCACGAGGAGGAGTTGAAGCTCCTCAACCGCGAGCTTGCGCACCGGATGAAGAATACGCTGGCAATGGTGCAATCCATCGTCACCCAGAGCCTGCGCACGGCAACGTCGATCCCCGATGCCGCCGCCACCATTGGCGCCCGCATTCAGACCCTGGCCAAGGCACAGGATGTGCTGACCGGCATGAGCGTGACGGCTGCGGAAATCACCACCATTGCCAAGGTTGCCGTCGCTCCGCATGTGGATGATGCGCGACGCATCGAAATCAACGGTCCCCGGGTATTCCTTTCGGCTCAACAGGCCCTCGGCCTGTCGCTCGCGATCCATGAACTCGCGACCAACGCCACCAAATATGGCGCGCTCTCCCGTCCCGAGGGACGTGTGTCGATCCGTTGGGACAAGCAGGCGGACGACCGTTTCACCTTCGACTGGCAGGAAACGGGTGGTCCCCTGGTGACCGAACCGACCCGCCGCGGCTTCGGATCGAGACTGACCGAACGGATCGTCTCCGATCTTTTCCAGGGACAGGCCGGCCTTCGTTTCGAGCCGACCGGGGTTGCCTTCTCGCTGAACGGCAAGCTGCACAGCGAGGGCGACTTCGAGCATTGAAACCTCCAGGCGTCATTGGCCGACTTGCCGAGACGCTTGACCCTTCCGTCCGCTCATGGCACCAGACGGGCCGCAACTTGAGCCAACCCGATGGATAGCCCGATGACCACGCCCCTTGCCCCGCACATGGACCCCAAGCGCTCCTTTCAGGCGCTGATCCTGACGCTGCATGCCTATTGGGCCGACAAGGGTTGCGCGGTGCTCCAGCCCTACGACATGGAAGTCGGCGCCGGCACCTTCCATCCGGCGACCACGCTGCGCGCGCTTGGGCCAAAGCCCTGGCGTGCCGCTTACGTGCAGCCCTCGCGCCGTCCCTCCGACGGTCGCTACGGCGAAAACCCCAACCGTTTGCAGCATTATTACCAGTATCAGGTCATCCTGAAGCCGAACCCGTCCAACCTGCAGGAACTCTATCTCGGCTCGCTGAAGGCGATCGGGCTCGATCCGCTGCTGCATGACATCCGCTTCGTCGAGGACGATTGGGAAAGCCCGACGCTGGGTGCCTGGGGTCTCGGCTGGGAATGCTGGTGCGACGGAATGGAAGTCTCGCAGTTCACCTACTTCCAGGCTGTCTGCGGCATCGACTGCTCGCCGGTCGCGGGCGAACTGACCTACGGTCTTGAGCGCCTCGCCATGTATGTCCAGGGCGTCGACAACGTCTACGACCTCAACTTCAATGGCCGCGAAGGCGAAGAGAAGATCTCCTATGGCGACGTCTTCCTGCAGGCCGAGCAGGAATATTCCCGCCACAACTTCGAATTCGCCAACACCGAGATGCTGCATCGCCATTTCATCGATGCCGAAAAGGAATGCCAGGCCCTGCTCGCCGCCGGCGCCCCCTCGGATACGGAAAACCAGCGCCTGCACAAATGCGTCTTCCCGGCCTATGACCAGTGCATCAAGGCGTCCCACATCTTCAACCTGCTCGACGCCCGCGGCGTCATCTCGGTCACCGAACGCCAGGCCTATATCGGCCGCGTCCGCGCTTTGGCGAAAAGCTGCGGCGAGGCGTTTCTGCTGACCGATGCGGGTGGGGCGAATTTCGGTCGGGCGGCCTGAGACCCTAAAACTCCAGCCCCGCCGCCACCCGGTTTTCGATCCTGACCACCAGGCCGTGGATCTTCGCCATCAGCACGTCGAAGTCGATCGGCTTCGTCAGATAGCTTTCGGCGCCCGCGCCAAGCCCTTCGATCAGTTTTTCCCGGTCGGCGAGTGCCGTCAGGAAGACGAAGGGCATGTTGGAGAATTGCGGATGGTTGATCTGCAATTCGCCGAGCATGGAGATGCCGTCCATCTCCGGCATGGTGATGTCGGAGATGACGATATCGGGCCGGTTATGCAGGATCTTGTCGAGCCCTTCCTTGCCGTTTTCCGCCTGCAGCACGCGGATGCCCGCATCCTCCAGTTCTTCGACGATCAGTTCACGAACGTCTCTTTCGTCTTCGACGCAAAGTACCGTGATCATGTTGTCCTCCTCTTCTCCCCGTCGGGGGATCACGCGGCATGGGTCTCCGCTGCCGCCTCGGTTTCGCTCGCCCGCGCCGGTCCTTTAACCGGCAGAACCAGCGTAAATGTTGTTCCCTTGCCCCGTTGGCTCTCCACGAAGATATCGCCGTCATGCAGCGTGACGATCTGCTTGACGAGCGACAGCCCGATGCCGGTGCCGGCAATGCCGGTCGAGGTGCGAGCGCGGAAATAGGGTTGGAAGAGCTTGTCGATGTCCTCGGCATCGATCCCGACACCCTCGTCCCTGACCGACAGGAAAACGAAACCTTCCTCTTCCCAGCCGCGGATCAGGATGTCCGGCGCGCGGGGCGCATATTTGATCGCATTCGACAGGAGATTGGTGATCACTTGCGAGATGCCCAAGGCATCGCAGCGGATCATCGGCGGCAAGGCATCGATATCCGTTTCAAAGCGGTGATGCGGCGAAGACAGCTTCTGCCGCTTGATTGCCTGTTCCACCAGCTTGTGCAGCGCGCAGTCGACCAGCGAAAGCTCAGCCTTGCCGGTTTCCATGCGCCCGGCCGAGAGAAAACTCTCCATCAGTTCGACCATGCGCGCCACCGCCGAGCGGATCTGCTGCGTCTTCTCGCCCAGGAAGGCCGCATCGATGCCGCCCTTCTTGCGCAGCAGCCGCTGGGCTGCACCGTCGATGATGGCAAGCGGCGTGCGAAATTCATGGCTGGTCATCGCCACGAACTGCCGCTGCATGGCGTTGATGTTCTTTTCCTGCTGCAGCGCCTCTTCGAGCGCCGCCGCCTGGGCTGCGATCTCCGCGGTGCGTTGGCGAACGGTCTTTTCCAGCTCGTCGCGGTTGCGGATCAGGTCCTTCTCCGCCCGCTTGCGCACCGTGATATCGGTATAACTCAGCACATAACCGCCGTTGGACAGCGGCTCGGAGCGCACAGCCAGCACCTTGCCGCTCGTCCGCTCGCGCTCGAAGCTGTAAGGCAGCCCGAGTTCCGCCTGCTCGACACGCTCGCGCACCATGGCCTCGTGGTCGCCGTCACCCCATTCGCCACGGCAGGCATTGTAGCGCAGGATGTCCTCGAAGGCGGAGCCTGGCGGGAACAGCTCCGGCGGAATGTTCATCAGGTCGTAAAGCCTGCGGTTCGCCATCAACAGCCGCGACCGGTTGTCGAACACGCCGATGCCGCCCGGAATGGCATCGAACACCTGTTCCAGGAGGCCAAAGGCCTTGCGCTGGTCGGCGGTGGCGATCGCCACTTCGGCAAAAAGATCGGATTCTTGGCCCTTGATCCGCCACACATGCACCTTCACGGGATAAACGGTGCCGTTGCGCCGCCGCTGGATGGTGTCGAAGGAAATCTTCTGGGCCCGTCCCAGCATCAGCGGCACCAGCCGCGCCCGGTAATCGGCCTCGGAAACACCGGCCTTCAGCTCAGCCGGCGTCATGGCTGACAGCGCCTGGGCGGAATAACCGGTCCGGACACTGGCCGTTGCATTGGCCCGCGTGATCTGCAGGCTTTGCGGATCGAAGACATAGATCTCGTCGGTGGAAAGCTCCACCATGTCGAGCAGTGTGCCGGTACAGCCGTTTCGATGCGCAATGATCGTGCCGATTTCTTCCGACAGCATGCGCAGGATCGCCAGCTTTTCCTGGCTCATCCGTTTGCCTGTTCGCCCGAAGAACAGGACCGTTCCCATGCGCCCGCCTGACGGATGGTGAAGCGTTAGCGGATAGATCGCGGCTTTCGATCGGCTGCTTGCCCCCGGCGGCAAGCCCTCGTCCGGGCAGATGTCGAGCGGCAGGGAAAGCTCATCCGCGGCGTTTTGGTGAAACAGGCGATCGCGGTCGTGCTGGCTGTCGGCGAGATAGACGGCAAAGGCGGGCGTAAGGTCGAAGGCGGTGACCGTGGTGATCACGGCGCTGACATCGGTCAGCACATCCGTCAGGCGACGTTCGGGTGTCGCCGCGCGCAGGATGTCGCGATCGGCCAGCAGGGCCCAGACAGGCAGGTCGTTCCAGGTCATCGTCTGCATGCGCAGGTCCCAATCGAAAGCTGCTCGGAGATCTATATTAGGCTCTGCGAATTAACCGCTGCCGTAGAACTTCCGCGCAATTTGAGCCATCGCGGATCCAATCGCGGAAAAATCGGCCAAGTTCGGTTCATGGCGTCTTCGCTCATGACTTTCCCGTGATGAAAGGCTAACTTGCAGCCACCTCAGCTGGGAGCCTTCCGCATCATGTTCACGATACTTGCCATCCTGGTCGCCATCGGCGCCTATCTTGTCTTCGTCTACAATGGCCTCGTGAAGTCGCGGCAGATGGCCGAGGAAGCCTGGTCGGGTATCGACGTTCAGCTGAAGCGCCGCGCCGACCTGATCCCCAACCTGATCGAAACGGTGAAGGGCTATGCCGGCCACGAAAAGGGCACGCTGGAAAGCGTCGTCGAGCTGCGCAACAAGGCCCAGGCCGTGCCGGCAGGCGATGTCGCCGGTCGCGCCCAGGCGGAAGGTCTGCTGGGGGCGGCACTGGGCAAGATCATCGCGCTCGCCGAAGCCTATCCGGACTTGAAGGCGAACGAAAATTTCGTCGAACTGCAGCGTTCGCTCGAAACCATCGAGGGCGAGATCCAGATGTCTCGCCGCTATTACAATGGCGCTGCCCGTGATCTGAACGTCAAGGTCGAGAGCTTCCCCTCGAACCTCGTCGCCGGCCAGTTCGGCTTCTCGAAGAAACCCTATTTCGAGATTGCCAACGAGGCCGACCGTGCGGTACCGACGGTCAAGTTCTGACGTCCAAACAAGGACGCGCTTGAGAGACCGAATTGATGACGACTGACAGTGTGACCATCCTTCCGCCCGCCCATGCCCTGACCGGCAAGGTGAGCCCTCCGGGTTCGAAATCCATCACCAACCGCGCTTTGCTGCTGGCTGGTCTCGCGAAGGGCACCAGCCGCCTGACCGGCGCGCTGAAGAGCGATGACACCCGTTACATGGCCGAAGCGCTGCGCCAGATGGGCGTGACCGTCGATGAGCCGGATGCCACCACCTTCGTCGTCACCAGCTCGGGCGAACTGAAGGCGCCAACTGCCCCGCTCTTCCTCGGCAATGCCGGCACCGCCACCCGCTTTCTCACTGCTGCGCTGGCGCTTGGCCAGGGCCGCTACGTCGTCGATGGCGACGAGCACATGCGCAAGCGCCCGATCAAGCCGCTGGTCGAAGCGTTGAAGTCGCTCGGTGTTGCGATCGAATCTCCCACCGGCTGCCCGCCTGTCACGATCGACGCCACCGGCCGCTTCGAGACGAATCACGTCGTCATCGATGCCGGCCTGTCGAGCCAGTATGTCTCGGCCCTTCAGATGGCAGCCGCCTGCGGCTCCGAGCCGTTTACGATCGAGCTTGCCGGTGCCGATATCGGCGCCCGCGGTTACATCGACCTGACGATGTCGGCCATGCGTGCCTTCGGCGCCAAGGTCGAGCAGCCGACGCCGGCCTCCTGGGTCATCCAGCCGACGGGCTATACCGCGACTGATTTCCACATCGAGCCGGATGCCTCCGCCGCCACCTATCTCTGGGGCGCGGAAGTCCTGACCAAGGGCCGGATCGACATCGGCACGCCGTCGGATGCCTTCACCCAGCCGGACGCCAAGGCCTATGACGTGATCGCGCAGTTCCCCAACATGCCCGCCGTCATCGACGGCAGCCAGATGCAGGACGCGATCCCGACGATTGCCGTGCTCGCCGCCTTCAACGAGACGCCGGTGCGTTTCGTCGGCATCGAGAACCTGCGCGTCAAGGAATGCGACCGCATCCGCGCCGTCTCGACCGGCCTCAACAACATCCGCGATGGCCTGGCGAGGGAAGAGGGCGACGATCTCCTGGTCTTCTCCGATCCCGCGCTCTCAGGCCAGTCGCTGCCGGCGGACATCGACACCTTCGCCGACCACCGTATCGCCATGAGCTTTGCGCTCGCGGGCCTGAAGATCCGCGACATCACCATCCTAGACCCCGCCTGCGTCGGAAAGACCTATCCCGGCTACTGGGATGCGCTCGCCTCGCTCGGTGTCGACCTCGTCAGGAACGACAAGAAATGACCACGCTCTTCCGCCTGTGCTCCGCTTTCCTTCTCCTCATCTGGATGGCATGCGGCGCGCAGGCCGAAGAGGTCATCCGCGATTTCCAGGCGGATATCGTGGTGTCGGCCGATGGCAGCATGGAGGTGACGGAGACGATCACCGTCAAGGCCGAGGGCAATGACATCAAGCGCGGCATCTTCCGCGATTTCCCGCTCTATGCCGTCGATGAGAAGGGTTTTCGCCGACAGGTTGATTTCGAGCTCTTGTCCGTCGAGCGGGACGGGCAGCCGGAAGACCATCACACAGAGAGCGTCACCGGCGGCATCCGCATCTATACCGGCTCGGCCGACGTTTTCCTTGAGCCCGGCGAATACACCTACGCGATCACCTACCGCACCGGCCGGCAGATCCGCTATTTCCACGATCACGACGAACTCTACTGGAACGTCACCGGCAATGGCTGGATGTTCCCGATCGAACATGCCGGCGCGCGCGTCACCCTGCCTGACGATGCAATCCCGACCAGGACGGCGGTCTACACCGGCGCCATGGGGTCGACCGACACCAACGCCCGCACACGGCCAGGCTCGAACGGCCGGGAGTTCGAAACCACACGGCCCCTCGGCCCCCAGGAAGGCCTGACCATCGTCCTCGGTTTCGCCAAGGGCCTCGTTGCGCCCCCATCCGCGCAGGAGGGTTTCTGGTGGTTCCTGCGCGACAACCTGAATTTCATCATCGCCTTTGGCGGCCTCGTCCTCGTCTCGCTCTACTACCTGCGCTCCTGGTTCGCCGTCGGCCGCGACCCGGCGAAAGGCGTGATCGTGCCGCGCTGGGATGCCCCCGACGGCATCTCGCCGGCACTCGTCAACTACATCGACAACAAGGGGTTCTCCGGCGGCGGCTGGACCGCGCTCTCGGCCTCCGCCCTCGATCTGGCCGTGAAGGGTTATGTCGAACTCGATGATCTCGACACCGGCATCACCATCCGCCGCACGAAGAAGCCGATCGAAGGAACGCTGGAAGCCGGCCAGGCCCGTCTCCTCAAGGAAATCCCCTCTGCCGGCAACGAACTCGTCATCGACAAGGAAAACGGCAAGCGCGTCCAGACGGTCGGCTCTGCCTTCCGCTCGGCAATCGAGAAGGAACACCGCGACAAGTATTACAAGAGCAATGCCGGCTATATCAGCTTCGGCATCGCCATGTCCGTTGTCATCATCCTCGCTCTGTTCATCTTCGGCACGCTGGATGAAGACGTCTATGCCCTGATGCTGGTGCCCGCCTTCTTCTCGCTCTTCTTCGGCAGCTTCACCGTCGGTCTGGTCAAGATGTTCCAGCGCGGCCGCTCGCTGTTCACCAAGATCTTCTCGATCATCGCTTTGGCCTTCATCGGTTTCATCGCCCTGTCGACCATGGGCCTGATGTTGCTCTCCATGTGGATGGATCTCGAACAGACCCACCAGATCCCGCTGCTGCTCGCCTTCGGCGGCATCCTGCTGGTCAACTTCCTGTTTCTTTTCCTGATGGGCGCACCGACCCCGCTCGGCCGCAAGCTGATGGACGGCATTGAGGGTCTGAAGATCTATCTGACCCTTGCCGAACAGGACCGGATGAACATGGCCGGCGCACCAAAGATGTCGCCGAGCCACTTCGAAAAACTCTTGCCCTATGCGGTGGCGCTGGGTCTCGAAAAGCCGTGGTCGCAAACCTTCGAAGCCTGGCTCGCCTCAGCCGCCGCCGGCGCCGCTGCCGCCGCCTACAGCCCGGCCTGGTACCACGGCAGCAACCCCAGCGGTTTTGGAGACCGCATCGGTGGCTTCTCTTCCTCAATGGCCTCCACCATCGCCTCCACCATTCCGGCTCCGCCCCCTTCCAGCTCCTCGTCCTCGTCGTCAGGCTTTTCCGGAGGTTCGTCCGGCGGCGGCGGTGGCGGCGGCGGCGGGGGAGGGTGGTAGCCACCCACCTCCCCCTTGAGGGGGGAGGTCGCCGCGAAGCGGCGGGTGGGGGTGACCACGGATGATTGCACGCATTCACTTGGGAGGGACGCTAGGATGTCCATCCCTTGCGTAGCCTTGTCTTCTACCCAGAGACCCCGCCGCCTGGTGTGATCACCCCACCCTGGAGCTCCGCTCCGACCCTCCCCCTCAAGGGGAGGGTGGTGAAGACGCCGGCGCCACTGTCCACCTCCCCCTTGAGGGGGGAGGTCGCCGCGAAGCGGCGGGTTGGGGGTGATCCATGGGTCGGCCGACCATTTCCCTTCAATTCCCAGAGTTGAAGCGCCCTGAGTTTCGACGTTTGTTGGAAGGGTTACGGATCGGGAACCAGAGCTATGCCCAGACCTCCGACGTCCATGGAACGCTTTCGCCGCGCCAATGCCAGGCGCCTGCGATCCACCAGCACGGATGCCGAGCGGAAACTCTGGCGCCATCTCTGGCGCATTCCGATCGACGGGAGCCATTTCCGCCGCCAGGTCCCGATTGGTCCCTACTTCGCGGACTTTGCTTGTCATCAGATCGGGCTGATCATTGAGCTGGACGGTTCTCAGCATGGCACGGATGTGGGGCTGGTGCGGGATGCCGCACGCACCGCCTTTTTGGAGGCCCAGGGTTACAAGGTGATGCGTTTCTGGAATGTCGAAGTCCTGACGGAGCTCGAAGCGGTTCTCGACACGATCTATGCGGCGGTCCGCGAGCGGGAGAAACTCCTGGAACTGCACCCTGAAGCAAGTCCCCTTCGTCAAACCTTTGCCAAGTTGGTAGCATCCACCAAACAGGCGAACCTTCAAAACGCGGAGGATCACCCCACCCCGGAGCTTCGCTCCGACCCTCCCCCTCAAGGGGAGGGTGGCTGAAACGCCGGCGCCGTGCACCCCACCTCCCCCTTGAGGGGGGAGGTCGCGCGGAACGCGCGGGTGGGGGTGACCACTGGCTGAATGGTGATGATCCCATTGTCCGCCGCCTGATCCACCCCCATTTTGCTCCGATCCATGGATGACTTTTGCCGCGCGGCTTGCTAAGTCCGCCGCAGCCCTTTGCAACAGCTCAAAAAGTCAGACCCCATGCCCGATCTACTGCTCGAACTCCGTTCCGAAGAAATCCCGGCCCGCATGCAGCGCAAGGCGGCTGGCGATCTGAAGAAGATGGTAACCGATGCGCTTGTTGATGCGGGTCTGACCTATGAAGGTGCGCGCGAATACTGGACGCCGCGACGCCTGACGCTGGATATCCGGGGCCTCACCGCTCGTTCCGCCGATATCAAGGAAGAAAAGAAGGGCCCGAGCGTCTCGGCACCTCAAGGAGCCATCGACGGCTTCCTGCGCGGCGCCGGCCTCTCCTCCATCGATCAGGCGATCATCAAGACCGATCCGAAGAAGGGCGATTTCTACGTCGCCTACATGGAAAAGCCCGGCCGCGCGGCCGAAGAGATCATCGCCGATGTCATGCCCGGCATCATCAGGGCCTTCCCCTGGCCGAAGTCGATGCGCTCCGGCTTTGCCTCCATGCCCAAAGGCTCGGGCTATGGCGGCATCGAGGGCAAGGGCATGGAAAGCCTGCGCTGGGTCCGCCCGCTGCAGTCGATCCTCTGCACCTTCGGCCCCGAGCATGACGAAGTCCAGGTCATCCCCTTCGAGATCGACGGCATCGTCGCGTCCAACGTCACCTATGGCCACCGTTTTCACGCGCCGGATGCCATCACCGTCAAGCGCTTCGACGATTACGTCACCAATCTGGAGCGCGCCAAGGTCATCCTCGATGCCGAGCGTCGCAAGGACATGATCCTGCACGACGCCCGCGACATCGCCTTCGCCAATGGCCTGGAACTGGTCGAGGACGAGGGCCTGCTGGAAGAAGTCTCCGGCCTCGTCGAATGGCCCCAGGTTCTGCTTGGCACGTTCGAGGAGGATTACCTCTCGATCCCCGCCGAGATCATCCGCCTGACGATCAAGACCAACCAAAAGTGCTTTGTCGTGCGCCCTCAGGCTACCCACCTCCCCCTTGAGGGGGGAGGTCGCGCGGAACGCGCGGGTGGGGGTGACGCTTCGACGGTTGTGGGTCACCCCACCCCGGCCCTTCGGTCCGACCCTCCCCCTCAAGGGGAGGGTGTGCTCTCCAACCATTTCATACTCATTTCCAACATCCAAGCCACCGATGGCGGCCGCGAGATCATGCATGGCAACGGCAAGGTCGTGCGCGCCCGCCTGTCGGATGCGCTGCATTTCTGGAAGCGCGACCAGGGCGACCTGCCGGACCTCGACACGCTGAAGGCCTCTGCCGCCAAGTTCGATCTCGACCTGAAGAAGCCGCTCGACCAGCGCATGGCCAAGCTCGACGCGCTGAACGTCACCTTCCACGCCAAGCTGGGCACGCAAGGCGAGCGCGTCGCGCGTATCCGCGAATTGGCCAAGGTGCTGGCGCCGATCGTCGGCGCAGACGCTGCCCTCGTCGACCGCGCCGTGGTGCTGGCAAAGGCCGACCTGCGCACCGAAGCCGTCGGTGAATTTCCCGAACTCCAGGGCGCCATGGGCCGCAAATATGCGCTCCTGCAGGGCGAAGATGCCTCCGTCGCTGCCGCGATCGAGGACCACTGGAAACCGAACGGCCCGTCCGACCGTCTGCCGGAAGACAAGGTCGGCCTCACCGTCGCGCTCGCCGACAAGCTCGATACGCTCGTCGGCTTCTGGGCGATCGACGAAAAGCCGACCGGCTCAAAGGATCCTTATGCACTGCGTCGTCAGGCACTTGGCGCTGTACGCATGATCCTTGAACGAGGGATACGCATGCGTTTGGCTGACTTAGCTGAAAGCCATGCTATTCAGATAAGCCTAACGCAACTTCAGAGTGGTAGGGCATACCAGTCATTGGATCCTTTGCTGCATGGCATCACGAACGATGTAAACTACAACAAGATCCTGCACATAAAGGGTATGGCACCAGATCTTAACTGGATCGAAGTCATGCTCAACTCGGGCTACCTGTTGGCGGACGCGGAGACGGTCTATTATACAGAGGATGAGCAGAAGTACGCAAATCAAGGCTCGACTTGGGTTTCGCCGGCGCGCGAGTATGTCTCTAACCTCCTCTCCTTCTTCCACGACCGCCTAAAAGTCTACCTGCGCGACCAGGGCGCCCGCCACGACATTATCGATGCCGTGCTGACGCCTGAGGCCGACGATCTCCTGATGGTCGCCCGCAAGGCCGAGGCGCTCACCGCCTTCATTACCTCGGAAGACGGCCTGAACCTCTTGGCCGGCACCAAGCGCGCCACGCAGCTTTTGGCTGCCGAAGAGAAGAAGGGCACCGTCGTCGCCGATGGCGTCTCGGAAGCGCTGCTGAAGCTCGACGCCGAAAAGTCCCTCTTCGCCGCCATCCAGTCGGCCTCGAAATCGGCAGCGGAGGCCGTGGCATCGGAAGACTTCCGCTCCGCCATGCAGGCGCTCTCGACGCTGCGCGGCCCGGTCGACACATTCTTCGAGGACGTCCTGGTCAACGACGAGGATGCCGCCATCCGCGCCAATCGTCTGGCGCTCCTGAAGGCGATCCGCGAAGCGACCGGCACGGTCGCGGACTTCTCCAAGATCACAGGTTGATGATGTGAGACCCCGCTTCGGCGGGGTTTTTCGTTTTCACCGCCCGTTTTCCGACCTTGGTTTCGTGTGTTATCGTGGACACGAAGAGACCCGGAGCCGCCAGCATGAACAAGCCCGTCCAGGTGACAATTGCCGAGCCCTATGACCGCTTCATCGACGCCCAGCTCGAAAGTGGCCAGTTCAACTCGGCCGAAGAGGTGGTCGAGGCGGGGCTCAAGCTTCTGAAGGAAGAGCAGGCCAGGATCGAGTGGCTGCGCAATGCGCTGATCGAGGGTGAGAACAGCGGGCCGGCGGTACCGTTCGATCCTGAGGATCTGATGACTTCCGTTCGCGAAAGATGGGCGAGCCGTGGCTGAGATCCGGCTCAGTCCTGCCGCACGCCAGGATTTTCTCGAAATCGGTGACTATACGCGGGATCGATGGTCCGAAGCTCAGGCGGAGCGATACCTCCGGCAAATCCTGGCAATGATTGCCGAAATTGGCACACATCCGTTTGCCGGCAAAGAAGAGGCTTCGCTGCGGCCCGGCTATCGTCGCCGTCGGTCCGGATCTGATATCATCTTCTATACCATTCTTGAGGGCGGCAGGATCGAGGTCGTCCGTATTATTCACGAGCGAGCCGACCATGCGGGTAAATTGGACGAATGACTTCCATGCCTGCTAAAATCTTCATCAGCGCCTGCCTGCTTGGTCGTCCCGTCCGTTACGACGGCAAGGGCAAGCCCCTTCATGATCCTTTCGTCGAGCGCTTGAAGGCCGAAGGTCGCCTCGTCGGCTACTGTCCCGAACAGGCTGGTGGCCTGCCGACGCCGCGCCCACCCGCCGAGATCGAGAGCGGGATGAATGGCGGCGACGTGCTCGCCGGCCGCGCCCGCGTGCTGGAGGTCACAGGCGGCGACGTGACGGCGGAATTCATCGAAGGCGGCAAGAGGGCTGTGGCCTTTGCGCAGGAGCAGGGCTGCAAGGTGGCGCTCCTCATCGACGGCAGCCCCTCCTGCGGATCCGGCTTCATCTATGACGGTTCGTTTTCCGGGAGCCGCCATCCGGGCTTCGGTGTGACGGCAGCCCTGATGCGTCAGGCAGGCATCGAGGTCTTCTCCGATCGCGAGCTTGATCGGCTTTCGGCCCACATCGCCCAGACAGGCTGAAATGAAAAGGCCGCCGGATCGCTCCGACGGCCTTACGTTTTATCGTCCGAGACCTGGCTCAGCTTGCCATGCGATAGGCCTGCTGGCCGGCTCCGGCCTGGCTGGTTTTGAAGCTGCGAATCAGGTTCAGGAGATCGCCGGTATCGTTGGCGAGAACCTCGGCCGAAGCCGTGGTTTCCTCCGCCATGGCGGCATTCTGCTGGGTTGCCGTATCCAGTTGGTTGACCGCGGACGAGATAGAACGCAGCGTCGTGTCCTGTTCCTGGGCGCTGTGCGAGATCTTCGACACGATGTCGTTAGCGCTGGCGATCTGGTCTGAGATACGCTTCAGCGCCTCGCCCGTCTGACCGACCAGCTGCACGCCCTGTTCGACCTGGGCAGACGAACGGGCGATCTGGTCCTTGATCTCCTTGGCGGCCGCTGCAGACCGCTGGGCGAGTTCGCGCACTTCCTGGGCGACGACGGCAAAGCCCTTGCCGCTTTCGCCGGCACGCGCCGCTTCGACGCCCGCGTTCAGCGCCAGAAGGTTCGTCTGGAAGGCGATTTCGTCGATCACGCCGATGATCTTGGTGATCTCTGCCGACGACTGCTCGATACCGCTCATCGCATTGATGGCGCGGGTGACGATCTCGTCGCTCTGGCGGGCTTCGGCGCTGACCGAACCCACGCGGTTTGCCGCCTCACGTGCACCGTCGGCCGTCTGGCGAACGGCAACCGTGAGCTCGTCGAGCGCGGCGGATGTCTCTTCGAGATTGGCAGCCTGGCGTTCCGTGCGGGTGGCAAGTTCGCCGGAGGCGCGGCGGATCTCTTCCTTGGAAACGGCGATGTCGTTGCCCTTGAGGTTGACGCGGGCCATGGCTTCTTCGAGACGGGCCAGCGCATCGTTGAAATTGTCACGCAGGGCTGCATATTTCGGTCCGAGATCGGCGCAGCGGACGGTCAGGTCGCCATCGGCCAGCTTTTCCAGCGACTGACCGATGGTGGAAACCACATGCGCCTGCTGGCGTGCTTCGGCGACCTGTGCTTCGGCATTCTGGCTGCGTTCGTTGTCCAATTCGCGCTTCTGCTCTTCCTGGCGGGCGGCCAGTGCATGGCGTTCGCGGATCTTCTCCTGCAGGCTCTGCGTCGCCTTGGCCATCATGCCCACTTCGTTGCCCATGTCGGTATGCGGAATGGCAATGGTGACATTCTCGTCGGCAACCGCTTCCAGCGCGTCATGGATGGCATTGAGCGGGCGGGTGATGCCGCGCACCACCAGATAGGCGGCCAGAAGCGCCAGGAGGAAGATGCCGGCCGAAAGGCTGACGGTCTTGATGATGCCGGCGCGGACTTCCGCCTTCAGGTCGTCGGTGTAGAGACCGGTGATGATCACGATCTTCCAGGGTTCGAAGGCCTTGCCGTAGGAAGCCTTGGGGTAGCTGCGGTCTTCCGGATCCTTGCCCGGCTTCGGGCCGATGAACTCGACGAAACCGCCGCCGGTCTGGCCGAGGCGCACCAGCTCGTCGCGATAGGCAAAGCCGTTTGCATCCGGCTTGCCCTTGTTGCTCTTGCCCACATCCTTCGAGGTCGGGTGGAAGACCATGACCACGTCATAGTCGTAGCCGAAGAAATAGCCGTCCGGCTCGAACTTCATCTTGTTGAGCAGCGCATAGGCCCGCGTCTTCGCTTCATCGACCGAAAATTCGCCTGCGACGGCACGATCGTTGAAATCCTTGAGGATTGACAGGGCCGATTCCACCTGGGTCCGCAGCAGTTCGTAGCGCTGTTGATAGATGGTTGCCGTCGCCGAGCGCACTTCGAAATAGGTGGCGGTGGCGAAGGCCGCCATCAGGCCGCCAATCAGCACGAAGAGTTGGAGGGAGATGCGGAAATTTTTCATGGCCGGACAAGCTTTCGTCGAACCGAACTGGTCGGGTGATGGCGGGAATGGAGAGCGCATCAGCCATCATGGCCGTCGGAATATCTCCGCCCTAACCTCTGTTCCAAAAGTTGATATCGCTTTAAGTAGCTGCGAATATTCGGCCTTGATAAGTTACCCGTGAAAAATGAGGGTAAACGACATAACGCCCGGGACTGGGCCGGGCGCTACATCCGTGTGTCACCACGATGTGCCGCAGAGCCCGGATCGTAAGGCGCTGCGGGAAGGGGATCACTTCAACCGCAGCTCGAAGCTGGCCTGGTTGATCGGCACGGGGCCAGACGGAACGGACACCTGGGCAACGGCGGCCGTCGTGGCGTCCAGATCGACCCCGTCGGATACAGGTGCACTGGCGACGATGGTCGAACCCTTGGTGGCCCAGCCCTCGGCCGAGGTCATGAACACGACGGGCGAGCCGCCCAGCCAGCTTTCGACGCGCTTCAGCTTCTTCTGGCCGTCCACGTCCACGATCTCGGCGGACTGGGCCCCTGGCGCGACGTTTGGAACGACATACTGTCTTTTGGATATCTGCGGAGCCAGAGGCGGGCAGTGCGCGCAGGTCATCTGCACCACGCTCGATCCGTCAGCCGTAAATTTGCTGGCGAAGTCGATGGAGGAAGCAAAGGCCGGCGATTGCGCGGCGGATGCAGCAAGGATCATGGATGTCAGAACGAAGCGGCGCATGATGTCTTATCCCCGATTGTTGGGAAGACGGTAGCGCAGCTTTCTTTCGATCCGGTCAGGAGCTTTGGTAAAATTTGAACGAAAAGGCGGGTTTTCGCCCGAGATGCCCTGATTTTTAGCGCTTTTCGCGCGCAATCGCCCGCCAGCCGATGTCACGTCGGCAAAAGCCATTCTCCCAATGCACCGCATCGACGAGGCGATAGGCTTCGGCCTGCGCTTCCGCGACGGTCGCTCCGCGCGCCGTGGCGTTCAGCACACGCCCGCCGGTCGCGACCAGTTGGCCGTCCTTCAGCGCCGTGCCCGCATGAAACACCTTTGCGCCATCGCCTGCATTCGGCAGGGCGGCGATCGGCGTGGCCTTGTCGTAAGAGCCGGGATAGCCCTTGGAGGCCAGCACCACAGTCAGCGCCGGGTCCTCGCTCCACTCGGCCGTCACCTGATCGAGCGTGCCGGTGGCAGAGGCGTAGAGGATCGGCAACAGATCGCTCTTCAGCCGCATCATCAGCACCTGGCATTCCGGATCGCCGAAGCGGACATTGTATTCGATCAGTTCCGGACCCTTGGCCGTGATCATCAGCCCGGCGAAGAACACGCCCTGGAAGGAATGGCCCATCTCGGCCATGCCGCGCATGGTCGGCTCGATGATCTCCTTCATCGTCCGCTCGACCATATCGGGGGTCATGACAGGTGCCGGCGAATAGGCGCCCATGCCGCCGGTGTTCGGCCCTGTATCGCCGTCGCCGACGCGCTTGTGATCCTGGGCGGTCGCAAGCGGCAGCAGCGATTTGCCGTCGGAAAGGCAGAAGAAGCTCGCTTCTTCGCCATCAAGGAAAGCCTCGACCACGACTTCCGCACCGGCCGCACCAAACGCACCCTCGAAGCAGTCATCGATCGCAGCCAGCGCCTCGTCCATTGTCATCGCGACCGTGACGCCCTTGCCGGCGGCAAGCCCATCGGCCTTGATGACAATCGGCGCGCCCTGTTCACGCACATAGGCCTTGGCCTTCGGCGCATTGTTGAAGCGCTGATAGGCGCCGGTCGGAATGTTGAACCGGGCGCAGACATCCTTGGTAAAGCCCTTGGAGCCCTCAAGCTGGGCGGCCGCCGCCGAAGGCCCGAAGACGGCAATGCCGGCCTCGCGCAGCTTGTCGGCGATCCCGGCCACCAGCGGCGCCTCCGGCCCGACCACGACGAAGTCGATGTCCTTCTCCTTGCAGAAGGCAATGACAGCCGGATGATCGTCCGTATCGAGCGAAACCAGCTCCGCCTCTTCGGCAATGCCTGGATTGCCGGGGGCTGCATAGAGCTTGGTCAGAAGCGGCGACTGGGCGATCTTCCAGGCCAGCGCATGTTCGCGTCCACCCGACCCGATCAACAATACCTTCATCACCAGCCTCCAGCGCCATAGGGGAATGCCCGGCGGTTAAGGGGGAAGGGGGCAAAGGTCAAGGTGCAGAGGCCTCTTACGCTGCGGTTTATATGGTTGTATGATGCCATCATGCGCCCATCGCGTGTTCTCTTGGAGGGCAAGATGAAGAAATGGACTTTGACGGAGGCGTTTGCGGAATTTGGCGTCGTCAGGAAGAATCCGCGATGGAGTTGGTCTGCGGTAAGTGCCGACGGAAAGACCGTTGTACTCACGATATGGGAAGATCGCCTTGATCGTTCATCGGATCCACCGATTTATGACACTCTCGACTGGCCGCCGGAGACTTGGCAGTCCTCTCACAGCAATAAGGAGCGGCTTGCACATCTGAAGATCGCGCGAGACAACTGTGATGGTCTCTTCCGTGTTGTCATTACCGTAGCCAAGGATGTGAGCAGCCGCCCCCGGAAAATTGTCGGATGCTACCCGCAGAAAAACCTGATCATGCGGCTCGTCGCACTGCAAGAAAGCACTGGGCGTTTTCGGGCTGTCGGCATTGCTCCGAATGCGAGCTAGGCTGCTTTCCTGTGAGTCGCTCTCGGTAAACGTTGCCTTGCCGCAATCGCCCGCTATGGTCCGCGTCCAAACGACAAGACGGATGACCCATGGCCGACGACATCAAGAGCATTGCCGCCCTTATCGCCACCGAGATCAATGCAAGGCCCGACCAGGTCATATCGGCCGTCGGTCTCCTTGATGAAGGCGCAACCGTGCCCTTCATCGCCCGCTACCGCAAGGAAGTGACCGGCGGTCTCGACGATACGCAGCTGCGCAATCTCGCCGAACGGCTGATCTATCTGCGCGAGCTTGCCGCCCGCCGCAAATCGATCTTCGAAAGCATCGACGGCCAGGGCAAGATGACCGACGATCTCGCCCGCAAGATCGCCCAGGTCACGACGAAGGCCGAGCTCGAAGACCTATATCTGCCCTACAAGCCGAAGCGCCGCACCCGCGCCGAGATTGCCCGCGAAAAGGGGCTCCAGCCGTTGGCCGACGCCATCCTCGCCGACCGCGCGAGCGATCCGCAGAAGCTCGCCGCAGCCTATATCACCGAAGAAGTCCTCGACGTGAAGGCAGCACTCGAAGGCGCCCGCGACATCATCGCCGAGCAGATCTCGGAAAACGCCGATCTCATTGGTCGCCTGCGCAACGACATGAAGGATCGGGCGATCCTCTATTCGAAGCTCGTCGACGGCAAGGCCGAGGCGGGCGCCAAGTTCTCCGACTATTTCGACCATTTCGAACGCTGGGCAACCGTGCCCGGCCATCGCGCGCTCGCCATGCTGCGCGGCTGGAACGAGGAATTCCTGTCGCTCTCCATCGAAGTCGACCGCGACGACACCTCCCCGGTCAAGACCAGCCAGCGCATGATTGCTAGTGCCTATCAGGTCGCCGGCAAGGGCCCCGCCGACCAATGGCTCCTCGAGGTCGCCGGCTGGACCTGGCGCGTCAAGCTCTCCGTGTCGCTGTCGCTGGACCTGATGCGCGAACTGCGCGAGCGGGCCGAGGAAGAAGCCATCCATGTCTTCGCCCGCAACCTCAAGGACCTGCTGCTCGCAGCCCCCGCCGGTTCCCGTCCGACGATGGGCCTCGACCCGGGCATCCGCACCGGCGTCAAGGTTGCGGTGGTCGATGGCACCGGCAAGGTGGTCGAGACGACGACCGTCTATCCCTTCCCGCCGAAGAACGACATCCGCGGCACCCAGGCCGAGCTCGCAAGCCTCATCCGCAAGCACAATGTCGAGCTGATCTCGATCGGCAACGGCACCGGCAGCCGCGAGACGGAAAAGCTGGTGGCCGACATGCTCGCCCAGTTCCCGGCGACGGCGCCGAAGCCGACCAAGGTCATCGTCTCGGAAGCTGGCGCCTCGGTCTATTCGGCCTCGGAAACGGCCGCGAAGGAATTCCCCAATCTCGACGTCTCCTTGCGCGGTGCCGTCTCGATTGCGCGGCGCCTGCAGGATCCGCTCGCCGAACTCGTCAAGATCGAACCGAAGTCGATCGGCGTTGGCCAGTATCAGCATGACGTCGACCAGGGCCGTCTCGGACGCTCGCTGGATGCCGTCGTCGAGGACGCGGTGAATGCCGTCGGCGTCGATGTCAACACCGCGTCCGCCCCGTTGCTGGCCCGCGTCTCCGGCCTCGGCAAGACGACAGCGGAAGCCATCGTTGCCCATCGCGACGAGACCGGCCCCTTCGGCAGCCGCAAGGATCTCTTGAAAGTCCCGCGCCTCGGCGCCCGCACCTTTGAGCAATGCGCCGGCTTCCTGCGCATCCCCAACGGCAAGGAGCCGCTCGACGCCTCCTCGGTCCACCCGGAAGCTTACGGCGTGGCGAAGAAGATCGTCGCCGCCTGTGGCCGCGACCTGCGTTCGCTGATGGGCGACAGTGCGACGCTGAAAAGCCTAGACCCGATGCGCTTCATCGACGAGCAGTTCGGCCTGCCGACGGTCAAGGACATTCTGTCAGAACTCGAAAAGCCCGGCCGCGACCCGCGCCCGTCCTTCAAAACGGCGACCTTTGCCGAAGGCGTTGACGAGATCACCGATCTCAAGATCGGCATGACGCTGGAAGGGACCGTGACCAATGTCGCCGCCTTCGGCGCCTTCGTCGATATCGGCGTGCACCAGGATGGCCTCGTCCACGTCTCCCAGCTTGCCGATCGTTTCGTCAAGGATCCGCATGAGGTGGTGAAAGCCGGTGATGTCGTGAAGGTTCGCGTCGTCGAGGTCGACGTCAAGCGCAAGCGCATCGCGCTCACCATGCGCAAGGATGGCGGTGAGGCGCAGCAGCCCTCCATGCGCGGCGATGCACGTGGAAATGCGAGCGCGATGAAACATTCGAACGCCCGTCCGCCAAAGCCGGAACAGCCCGCCATGGGCGGCCTCGGCGCGGCATTGGCCGAAGCCATGCGCAAGAAGTGAGCGCAGCTCGGTCGCTTACGGCCTCACGAAAAAAGACGGGCCGGCGCCTGCGCTCCGACCCGTCCCATTGCCCCTCGTAGGCAAAGGCTTCAATGCGCCGCCGCGCAGGCCTGGCAGAAGGGTGTGTGCGGCACCGCGTTCAGCCGCTCGATGGCAATCGGCTCGCCGCATTTGACGCAGGTTCCGAAGGTTCCGGCATGGATCCGGTCGAGCGCGGCGTCGATGCCGCGCAGCTCGCCTTCGCCCACCTGACCGAATTCCTCCAGCACCTCGTCGTTTTCGCGTTCGACGGCCCGTTCCGCGCTGTCAGCGCTTTTGAGACGACCAAGATCCGTATCGATCTTTGCCAGGCGATTTTCGATTTCGGCCTTGCGGGCCGTCAGGATGCGTTCGAAATGGGCCGTGTCCATCGCCTGTACTGGTTGTTCCATGACATCCTCCCTCAACGATCGACCAGAACCGAAATCTTCGAGTGACGCACCACGCGATCCGCAGTGGCGCCGATGAAATAGTTGGAAAGGTCGGGCACGTGCGAACCGACGATGACGAGATCGGCGCCATGCTCCTCGGCCGAGGCGAGGATTTCGCGGGCAGGCGCACCGGAGCGGATTTCCACCCGTGCCGTGACCGCCGCCTTTTCCTTCAGCCCGACCAACTTGCCCTTGGCGTCCTGGATTGCACCCTCAATGATGTCCACCGGCACGTCGATGGCGAGATAGCCGGGAAGGTCCTCGACGACGCTGAGCAGAATGATTTCGCCGCCAGCATCCAGCAGCGAACTGGCCTTGGCCAGGATCTTCTCCCCTTTGTCGAGCGCGGCGGGATCGACGGGTACGACGATCTTCTTGTACATCTGGCTCTCCATGTTTTTGCCCCCCGGAGGGGTGTTTCCTCGTTATGGGGAGATCATGCGGCCGCCATGCATCGGGTGCATTGATCAGGATCAAAGGTGGATACGCTGGCTCGTCGTCAACAATTGTCGAACGAGCTTTCGACGAAACGGCATCTACTGTGAACGAAATTCCTGATCCATATTGCTGGAAAGGCAGACCACTGCCGTCAGGAGATTTGCCATGAACGCCGCCATCGAATCCAATGCCGAAAGCTTCGCCCTCAGCCGCCCCGTGCATGTCGGCCAGGCCCATCTCGTTGCCGCCGATCTCGATCTGCTCACCCGCTATTATCAGCAGGTCCTGGGTCTTGAGCGGCTGGAAGACAGCGCCAGTGGTGTCGTGCTTGGCGCCGGCGGCAAGCCGCTCCTGACGCTCACCACAAGCGGTGATGCCGCCCGCGCACCGCGCAATGCCGCCGGTCTCTTTCACAATGCCTTCCTGATGCCGAACCGCGAGGAACTGGCCCATTGGCTGGCCCATGCCGCCCATCTCGGTGTGCAGTTTGATGGTGCCAGCGACCATCTGGTCAGCGAAGCGATTTATCTCACCGACCCCGAAGGCAATGGCATCGAAGTCTATCGGGACCGCAGCCCGGACGAATGGCGCTACCATGCGGATGGGACGGTGGAAATGGCGACGAACCGGCTCGACCTGCAGGCACTTTATGAGACGGCGCCGAAAACCGCTTGGGCCGGCCTAGCACCCAATGCCGCGATAGGCCACATCCATCTCCAGGTCGGCAATGTGCCGGAGGCGGAACGCTTCTACGAAGGCATTCTCGGCCTGAAGAAGATGGCGAGTTATCCGGGCGCCAGCTTCTTCGCCTCCGGTGCCTATCACCACCACGTCGCCGCCAATGTCTGGAACAGCCGCAATGCGACCGCCCGCACCGGCGCCATGACCGGGCTGAACGACTACGCCCTCGTTTTCAACGACCAGCAGATGCTGGCGGGCATTCTCGCCACGCTGGATGCCCAGGAGATCAGGGTCGACCGTTTGGGCGAAGGCCACCGCCTGCTCGATCCCTGGGGCATCGGCATCACCCTCGTGCCCGGCAACGCCTGATCCATCTGGTCTGGCGCCACCCGCGCCGGGCGGCCAAGCGCTTTCGGAACGGAAACTGTTCCATCGGCGTTGTGCGAGAGCAATTCCAGCAAAGTGCGCAGCGGTTTTGCGTCCGGAATTGCGTGAAAACAAAGACATAGAGCATTGAAGGCGACTCCGTTTTCGCCGGAAATGCTCTATGCCACGACGGGGTCCATCGCCATGCCAGAAACAGAACAGTCAGTCGCTCCAGCCACAAGGAGCGGCCCGTGAATCTCCAGGTGCAACCGAAGCGGCCGGCCCAGCGGCGTGTGCGTTTTCAAAAGACGGGTCTCGATTATACCGTCTCCTGGTCGGTGATAGGGCTCTTCGCCATTTTCGCCCTGATCTCGCTGCATCTCGCCTCCTTCGTGTTGATCCCGCTCACGATGGCGATCGTCGTTGGCCTGATCCTCGGCCTTGCGGCAGATCGCATGGGCAAGCTGGGCATTCCGCCGATGTTGACGGCGGTCATTCTATCGACGCTCTTTCTCGGGGTCTTGGGCCTGCTCGTCTTCACCATTGCCGGTCCGATCAACATGCTGATCGAAAACGGGCCGAAGATGGTGGAACGGGCCATCGATTACCTCGAAGGCGTGTCCTGGCTGCGTCGCCCGATCGAGGCCCTGTCCAGCAGCCCTGTTTCCCCTGAGGCCATGCTGCAGAATTCCGGGACCATTCTGTCGACGCTTGCAACCGGCGTGACGCCGGCCCTGTTGCAGATCTTCATCTTCGTGGTGGCCCTGCTGCTCTTCCTCGCCTCGCGGCTGACGATGCGCCGGGCGCTGATCCGGGCCTTTTCCCACCGGGACCGGCGGCTGAAAGCCATCCACCTGTTGAACGAGGTGGAGGCTGCCCTCGGCCATTATTTTGCGACCGCCGTGGTGGTGTATGCCCTCTTCGGCGCGGTTGCCGGCATCATTGCCTGGGTCGGTGGCCTCGGCAGTCCGCTGCTCTGGGCCGTTGGCGCATTCCTGCTGAGCTTTATCCCGTTTCTCGGCATCGCCTCCGTCACCATCGCGATGATGGTCGGCGGCGTTCTGGCGCATGAGTCCCTTCTGATCGGGCTTCTCCCGGCGATCGTCTTTTTCGCCGTCGACGGTCTGCTGGAAAACCTCCTCCTTCCCGCGGCCATGGGCCGCCGCCTGGAGATGAATACCTTCATGCTCTTCGTGGCGATTGTTTTCTGGACGTGGCTCTGGGGTGCTGTCGGTGCCATGCTTGCCGTGCCGCTCACCTTGATCGGCATGACGCTCTTCGGCGGGATCTTGCCGCAGGCAAGGCCGCAGCCCAATCTGCCCGACTAGGGGCCTGTTGATCGGCTTCCGTCATCTGATCGTCATGGCCGGGATCTAGACGGCCTCAGAGATGCGCCGGAACGTCTCCGGTGCGATCAGGGGCAACGTCATGCGGCACGAAGAACCACGCCTGCGACTCGGCATCATCGCCGATCCGCAATATGCCGACCGCGATCCGGATACCGACCTCAACCGGTATTTTCGAGAGGTCCCGGCGAGGCTTGAACAGGCCATCACGCATTTCGAGCCTCTGCCGCTCGACGCCATCATCGTGCTCGGTGATCTCATTGACCGGGACTTCGAGAATTTCTCCACCGTCCTCGGCATTCTGGAGCGCAGCCGCCATCCGCGCATTCTGTTGCCGGGCAATCACGACTTCCTCGTCTCGGCGGACAGGCTGCATGACATCCATGCGACGCTTGGAATGCCGGCCCCCTATTACCAGCACAGGCTAAACGGCGTTCGCCTGCTGGTGACGGAGGGCAATGAGATCTCGCTTTTCTCCAGCCCGAAGGGTGATCCGCGTCATGTCGAGGCGGAAGCGCGCCTTGCCGCGCTGAAGGCTGAAGGTGTCGCCAATGCACAGACCTGGAATGCGGGCATCAGTCAGACGCAGGAGGATTGGATCCGCGCGCGCCTGACCGAAGCCGAGGCCGCCTGCGAGCCTGTCCTGCTGCTCGGCCACTACCCCATCCATCCGCCATCCGACCACAATCTGTGGGATGGCGAACGGCTGGCCGATCTGGTCGCCACCTCGCCCGCCTCCGTCGCCTATCTCTGCGGTCACCAGCACGCCGGCAACTACGCCAGGCTGGGCAACACCCACTTCGTCAATTTCTGCGGCATGGTCGATACGCCGGAGACGAGTGCATTCGCCGTATTGTCTTTGTTTGACGATCGGATCGAGATTGAGGGATTTGGCCGGGAACCGAGCCGGATCCTGTCTCTGACGTGAACCTTGAAGCGCTCGACAACCTGCGGTGAAATCGGCGATTCAGTCATCGCTCTGACATCGTTCTGTCAGCGATTTGTCAGGTTTACCAGAATGTTGCGCCGGAATGCCCGGCTCACTCCATTGTGATTTTTGTCTCTGCCTCCCACGCGGCAAACATCATCCGTTACGTCAATCCAATGATCGCCCGGTATGCCGGCCGACCTCCAGGGAGAGCAGCCTCATGAAGATGAACACCGTCCTGTCCGCCATTGTGGCGATCTGTCTTGGCACCACCGCTGCGATTGCGGCGGGGGAACCCCAGACGGTGCGCCAGGAATTGATGAAGAAGGCCGGCGGTTCGGCCGGTACGCTGGCCGGCATCGCGAAGGGTGAGAAGCCCTATGACGCCGAAGCCGTGAAAGCTGCGCTGACGACGCTCGTCGAAGTCGGCAAGACCTTCCCCGATCATTTCCCTGCAGGCAGCGAAACCGGCCTCGATACGGAAGCGAGCCCGAAGATCTGGGAGAACATGGACGACTTCAAGGCGAAGGCAGCCAAGCTGGCGACCGTGGCCGAAGCACAGCTGGCCGCGATGCCGGCAGATCAGGCCGCAGTCGGGGCAGCACTTGAAGCCGTCGGTGCCACCTGCGGTGACTGTCACCAGAGCTACCGCCTGAAGAAGAACTGACCCCTCCTGGTCGGGCGCTCTTTCGGGCGCCCGCCTCTCATCAGGGCTTCATCGAAAGCCCATCCATTCGCAAGGAGGGCCTGATGGCATCGACATGGCTCAAAGGTCTGGGCGGGCTCGCCATCCTGGGTGTTGCCGGCTTCGGCGCATTTCTCTGGATCACCGCGCCTCAAAGGCAGGATCCGTCCATCTGGGCCGATCTCGGAGATCCCGATATCGCCCATGGCCGCGACCTCTTCTTTGCCGGTGGCTGCACGAGCTGTCACGCGCCGGCCGGTGCAACAGGCGATGACCGTCTGGTTCTGTCAGGGGGCGCCCCGATCAAAAGCGATTTCGGTACCTTCCATGCACCGAACATTTCCAGCGATCCCAATGTCGGCATCGGTGGCTGGACGCTGGCTGAGTTCGGCGATGCCATGACCCGCGGTGTCGGCCGGGACGGCGAACATCTCTATCCATCCTTTCCTTACGGCTCCTACGCGCGGATGACGCCGAAGGACGTCAACGACCTCTACGGTTTCTTGAAGACTTTGCCGGCAAGCGACAAGGTGGCGCCGGCGCATGAACTCGGCTTCCCGTTCAACCAGCGCATTGCCCTTGGCGGCTGGAAATTCCTCTATTTCACCGCAGCCCCCCGTGTCGAACTGGCCGATGCCTCCGACATGGTGAAGCGCGGCCAGTATCTGGTCGAAGGTCCCGGCCATTGCGGCGAATGCCACACCCCGCGCGATGCGCTGGGTGGCTTTAAGTCTGGCCAATGGTTGGCAGGCGGACCGAACCCGGAAGGCGAGGGGACGATCCCGAACATCACGCCCGGCTCAAAGAGCATCGGCTCCTGGAGCGAGAGCGACATCGCGACCTATCTCGAATCCGGCTTCACCCCGGACTTCGACAGCGTCGGCGGCACCATGGTCGAGGTGCAGAAGAACATGGCCCAGCTTCCGGCCTCCGACCGCGAGGCGATCGCCGCCTATCTGAAGGCCGTGCCGGCGGTGCAATAAGCACCGCCTTCTCTTTCGCCAGCATCGCGCAAGGCTCATCCTGCATCCTGCCCACCTCGAAATGCCTTCGGAGGGGCCATGAGCATTGAACGCCGGCGGATGGAGAGTGCGCTACGCTCGCTGCTCGACAATTATCCCGATCCCGCCTTGCACCAATGGGTGGACCAGACGGTCCGCGCCTTCGAAAAGCGGTTGTCGGCCATCGTCGATCCACGCGAGCGCGACCATGCCCAGCAGGCAGCGCTCATCCTGATCAAGACGACCTTGCAGAAATGGTCGGAAAATCCGCCGGTTCGCCACTGACATGTCATGCGACGGTTGGCGGGATCGCGGTCAGCCGCGATGCTCGGCCGCAAAGGTGGAAAGCTCGGCTTCGGCCTCGGGTCCGTAGAGGTCGAGCGCCTTCAGCACTTCGATGGCAAACGTATCCGGCGACGATCCTGCAGCCGTGACAATGCCGCCGTCACGAACGGCAGGCGCCTGGTCGACGTAATGAGCCGCACCCTGATAGGTCGGGTATCGCTGGTGCGAGGCCAGCGCATTGCCGGTATGGGCGACAGTATTGAGCACGCCGGTTGCGGCGAGCGCACTCGCCGCCGCACAGATCCCGCCCAGCACCTTGCCCTGGTCGCGAAACGCGGTCGCGAGCGCGGTGAAATCATAAGCCACGCCCTTCTCCCAGGCATAGCCGCCGGGAATGACGAGCGCGTCGAAGGCATCTGCACTGATTGCGTCATAGCCGATATCCGGCGTGACCTTCAGTCCGCCCATCGAGACGACGGGTGCGCCGTCCGGCGAGGCGGTCACGACATCGCAATCAAGATAATAGCGGGCCGCAGCCATCAGAAGCGCGGGCTCCCAGTCTGCGAAGTCGTTCTGCAGGGCAATGGCAATGCGTGTCATGTCCAGTCTCCGTCCCGAATGCGAAAGAGCGATTAGTTCAACGCGTGCAGGTAGCGCATGCCGGTCACCGGGCGCGGCACGAAATCCATGTTTTCATAGAAGCGGTGCGCAGCGACATTGCCGGTGGCGGCCGAGACCGACAGGAAGTCGCATCCAGCCTGGCGAGCAATCTCACGGACCCGGTCGACCAGATGCTGGCCGATGCCATTGCCGCGCTGGCCGTCGCGCACGAAGAGATGGTGCAGATCCATGCCGCGCTTGCCTTCCTGCGCCCTGTAGAGCGGCACCAGAATGGCATAGCCGATCAGGCCCTGACCGTCATCGGCGACCAGAGCCTGTATCCAGGGCATGGGGCCGAACAGGTCGCGTTCCAGCTTTTCCGGCGTCATGGCGGATGCATCGCCGTGGTGCAGGGCCAGTGCGGCGATCATGGCATTGAGGTCCGGCAGGTCGCGCGGTTTCGCGTGACGGATGGCGATCACGGGCGGGCGGGGCAGGGTGATGTCGGTGTCTTCGGTCATGCTACTTTCCCTTTTGCTTATTCTGCGCCGTCAGGGGAAAGTCGTCTGCAAAACAACAAGGCCGCCTGACGGCGGCCTGTTGACAAAGTGATCTGTCAGGCCGCCGGTTACCGGTAGGCCCAAAAATACGTGCAGGAGATGGTTGCGCGGATATCGATCATGGCGGGTTAGATGCGCCCGTTTTAATCGATTGTCAACGGGTGATCTTTTCCTGTTGCTCCTGATGGACTATAGTCCATCAATTGCTGTGAGGAGGCGATGGCGAAGGCGACATTGATCCGCAGGCTGCGCAGCTTTTTACGATCCGACGTCTTCGTTGAGATCGTGATTTGGCAGGTGCTGGCATCGGTTCGTGGAAGCCAACACGCCTTCAAATACAGCCTGGCATTGATCGCGACCGGCGAATGCGTTCTGCGCTATGATAACGAGGCCGGTAAGGGAGACCATAGACACCTCGGATCAACTGAGGCGGCCTATGCATTCACCGGCATAGACGCTCTGACCGAAGATTTTCTGAGCGATGTGAAAGGATGGTTGGATGACAACCCTGAAAGTGAAGATCGAGAGCCTCGACCAGACAATGGCGACCGTCGCTGATCTCCTGAAGGCAGCGAAAGCGGGGGATGCCACGGGCGGTGAGTTTAGCCTCAGCTTTCCGTCTTGGGAGACGATGCACAAGGTGTTGACCCCCAAGCGGTTGGAGATCGTGACGGCAATGACGGGGCAGGGGGCGATGCCGATGCGTGAGGTGGCGCGTCGGGTAGGGCGAGATTTCAAAGCCATTCATGCCGATCTCGAAACTCTGTTGAAAAGCGGCGTCATCGACAAGGCGGAGGAGGGGGGAGTGATCTTCCCGTATGACCGTATTCACTTCGAATTCGAGATAAAATCGGCAGCCTGATCATACGGCTACCGCTCGACCTTCACGCCCGCCTTCGTCGTCAGCCGCTTCTCAAACCCCACCTTGGTCAAGAGCAGATCCGTGTCCGTATAATGCACCACATCATCCGGCGAGCGCGTCCCGACGACGAGATAGGTGGCCGGCTGATCCGATCGGTTCTCCAACCGGTGCCCGACGGCAACGCCCGCCTTGAAGGTGGCGGCATCGCCCGGCAACATCTCTGTCAGATCGTCGCCCTCGTTCAGCGTCACGCGGCCTGACAGCACATAGACGAACTCGTCCTCCTGCTCGTGCCAGTGTTTGTGCGAGGAGAAGGAACCCGGCGGGAGCGTCTCCACGATGGCGCCGAACTGCGTCAGGCCGCCGGCCTCGGAGAGAAGACGAGCGGAATAGGGCCCGAGTTCGGCATTGATGCCGGTGCCGCTCCAGGTTTCGAGCGGCGCCTCGTTCTGTCGGATCACCGGCATGATGCACCCTACCTTCAGTGTTCGTGGCCGCACAGGCTGTGGTCAGCCAAGGCCTGGATTACATAGCATTCGCCGATCGTGTGCTCTCCGCCATGCGAGACGATCCGCGACAATTCCTCCTCCAGCTTCTTGAGCCTGGCGATCTTCTCGCGAACCTCGTCCAGCTGCTCCCGGGCGATTCGGTCTGCAGCCCCGCAGGGCTCCTCCGGATGCCGGCTCAGTGTCAAAAGCTCGCGGATCGCCTCGATCGGAAAGCCGAGGTCGCGCGCATGGCGGATGAAGGTCAGCCGTTCGAGATCCGCCCTTTCGTAACGCCTTTGATTTCCTTCCGTCCGGTCGGGCGCGGAAATCAGCCCCATCTGCTCGTAATAGCGAATGGTGGGCACCTTCACTCCGGTCCGCCGGGACAGGTCACCGATCGCATACATCGTGAAATTTCCTCTTGAACCTCTAGTCACTAGAGATTGTAAGACGGCTGGGTGACCAGATCAAGACGTGAAGGAATTTGACGAATGAGTGCTTCCTGCGGCCATGACCATGCCCCTTTCGACGGCATGTCGGACACCTACAAACGGCGTCTGTGGATGGTGATCGCCATCAATGCAGCGATGTTTTTCGTCGAAATGACCGCCGGCCAGCTCGCCCGCTCCCAGGCGCTGCAAGCCGACGCGCTGGATTTCTTCGCTGATGCCGTCACCTATGGCATCTCGCTCGCCGTCATCGGCGCGTCCTTAAAGACCCGCAGCCTCGCGGCGGCCGCGAAGGGCGGAAGTCTCTTCCTGATGGGCCTCTGGGTCTTCGGCTCGACGCTCTACCGCGTGTTCTACCAAGGCGTGCCGGAAGCGCCGATCATGGGCGTCATCGGCTTCATGGCGCTCGCAGCCAACCTCGCAAGTGTCCTGCTTCTGATGAACTACAAGGACGGCGATGCCAATGTCCGCTCGGTCTGGCTCTGCTCGCGCAATGATGCGATCGGCAATATCATCGTCATGATCGCAGCTCTTGGCGTCTGGGGCACGGCGACCGCCTGGCCGGACCTCACCGTGGCGGGCGTCATGGCCGGCCTCTTCCTCTATTCATCTGTCCAGATCCTGTCGCAGAGCTATGCGGAGTGGAAAGAGGGTGAGCCGGTCACGCTGGCATCGAGCTGCTGCGCGCCCGCAGTAAACCCTGGCCACTCCCATGCCGATCACGACGATGCGCATGACCATCACGCACATCCTCACCCAGGTCATGCCCATCACTGAACCTGCCATTGGAGCACAAAAAAAGGCCGGCGCGGCATCATGCCGGCCGACCTTTTTCTCCGCATCGTAAGCTTAGAATTCGTCGTAAACCGTCGGCACTTCGTATTCGCGGTAAGCAGCCTCAACCATCTGCAGCCGGGCGCTTTCGCCAAGATCGTCTCGATTGTTGCTTGAGCCGCTCAGCTGAATGGACGGTTTCCTGGAACCTTCAACGGTCCAGAGTGCCGACGCGAGCTGGTTGGACAGGAGCGTGCTCGAAAACGTGCTCGCGCCACCGGTCGCACGCCCGGAGGTCGTGGATGCGGCCTCGTTGGACGCATCGTCGGCCACGGCCGCGCCCGGCACGTAACGGCTTTGATAGGAGTTGCTGCTGAGACCGCTCTCGATCCTCATGGCGGAGACCTCGGTTGAAGAATTAACCTTTTGTTAACCTTTCAACCTTGCGCGAAGCTTGCGTCACGTCTCGATCTATAAGATTTGGCCCTTGCGAAACGGGCGCCGTGAAAGTACGCGCGCCGAATCACGATGAAAAAAGGCCCGTTTCCCTGCCGACGAGGCAGTGGAAACGAGCCCGTTTTTACGACAGATGACAGCCTGAGTTACATCTTGCCTGCCACCTTGATCGCATAGGCATATTCAAACGCGATCTCTTCCAACCGCTGGAAACGTCCCGACTTGCCGCCATGGCCGGCCGCCATGTTGGTCTTCAAGAGGAACGGACCAGCTTCCGGTGCAGTATCCCGAAGCCGCGCGATCCACTTGGTCGGTTCCCAATAGGTCACGCGTGGGTCGGTCAGGCCGGAGAGTGCGATGATCGGCGGGTAGGGCTTCGTCTCGACATTGTCGTAAGGGCTATAGGCCGCGATCCAGCGATATTCCTCTTCCGACTCGATCGGATTGCCCCATTCCGGCCATTCCGGCGGGGTGAGCGGCAGGGTGTCGTCGAGCATGGTGTTCAAGACATCGACAAACGGTACGGCGGCGATGATGCCGGCGAACTTTTCCGGTGCCATGTTGGCGATCGCCCCCATCAGCATGCCGCCGGCCGATCCGCCTTCGGCGATGATCCGGTCGTAGGCGGTGAAGCCTTCCTTCACCAGGTGATCGGCAGCCGAGATGAAGTCCTTGAAGGTGTTGACCTTCTTTTCCATCTTGCCGTCTTCGTACCAGGAGAAACCCTTGTCCTTGCCGCCACGGATATGGGCGATGGCATAGACGAAGCCGCGATCGGCGAGCGACAGGCAATTGGTGTTGAAGCCGGCGGGGATGGTGATGCCATAGGCGCCATAGCCATAAAGCAGGCAGGGGGCCGAGCCGTCGAGCTTGATATCCTTTCGATAGAGCAGCGTGACCGGCACGGTCTCGCCATCATGCGCTTCGGCAAAGACCCGGCGGGTGACATAGTCCTCAGGGTTATGGCCCGACGGCACTTCCTGGGTCTTTAAGAGCGTGCGCTCGCGCGTCGCCATGTTGTAGTCGAAGAGCTGCGAGGGCGTCGTCATCGACGAATAGGAGAAGCGGATGACGTCGGTGTCGTATTCGGCAGCCCCCTGCAGCCCCAGCGAATAGGCTTCCTCGGCAAAGGCGATCGAATGCTCCTCGCCGCTCTTGCGGTCGCGGATCATGATGACGGGCAGACCTTCGCGGCGCTCCAGCCAGACGAGATGGCGGGCAAAGGCCATGTGGTTGAGGATCAGCCGGCCCGGTTCATGCGGCACGAGCTCTTTCCAGTTGGCCTTGCCCGGTGCCAAGACTGGTGCCTCGACGATCTTGAAATCCTTTGCATCGTCGGCATTGGTGAGGATGTAGAAGACGTCGCCGCCCTCGGTCATCGAATATTCGACACCCTCTTCGCGCTCGGCAACCAGTTGCGGCTCGGCGGTGAGGTCCTTGGTCGAGAGCAGGCGGTATTCTGAGGTCTCGTGATCGTGGATGTCGATATAGATGACATCGTCCAGCAGTGAGCCGCCGACGCCCATGAAGAAGCCGGGATCCGTTTCCTCATAGACGAGGCGATCTTCGGACTGCGGCTGGCCGACGATATGGTGAAATACCTTGGACGGCCGATGGTTCTCGTCCTGCAGCGTGTAGAAGAAGCTCTTGCCGTCAGGCGCCCAGACCCCTCCGCCGGCGGTGTTTTCCAAGACATCGTCGAGATCCTGCTTGGTGGCGAGATCACGCACGCGAAGGGTGAAATATTCCGAGCCCTTGTCGTCATACCCCCAGATACCGAAGGCATGATCGGTGGTGTGGTCGATACCCGACAGACGGAAATAGTCCTTGCCCTTCGCTTCCTTGTCGCCATCGAGCAGCAGGTCGCGCAGGCCCTCGTTCTTCGGATCGCCATCGCGCGGGATGCGGAAGTAGCGCGGCTGCTCGCCGCCAGTGACGAAGGCCGATCCATAGGCGAAAGGCCCATCCTTCATCGGGATCGACGAATCGTCTTCCTTGATGCGTCCCTTCATCTCGGCAAAGAGCTGTGCCTGCAGCGCCTTGGTATCGCCCATCGCGGCGTCCATATAGGCGTTCTCGGCTTCCAGATAGGTCCGGATCTCCGGGTCGAGGATCGAGGTGTCCTTGAACATCTGCTGCCAGTTGTCGGCGCGCAGCCAGGCATAATCGTCCGTCCTGACAATCCCGTGGCGGGTATCGGAGACGGGCTTCTTGGCGACGGTGGGGGCTGCGGGCAGGTTTCTAAAAACGGACAAGGTTTTCTCGCTTTATCATGTCGAGGCAGATTGCCTGCCTGTGTGGTTCAGAGATAAAGCCGCCCCGGCGGGACTTCAAGCCGAGTGTTCCGTGCAGCTTGCTGCAGACGGCAGGACAGACAACAGGCAGACGAGAATGACGATTGTGACCACCTTGAGGTTTTCGAGCCTCGCTCTCTTCTGCGCGGCATCGATCGGTGCGGCAGCCCCGACCCCGGCCAAGCCTTCGACCGCCGCATCCAAGCCGCGCCTGACCGAGCCCAAATTGACGATCGCCCAGGTAAAAGAGGAGGGGCCGGCCGTTGCCCTCACTTTCGATGCCTGCATGGGCAAGGTCGACGACCGCATCCTCGACACGCTGATCGACAACCGCATCCCCTCGACCATCTTCGTCACCGCCCGCTGGCTGAAACACAACGCCGCCGCCTTCGCCGTCATGCGCGCCAATCCCGATCTGTTCGAGATCGAGGATCACGGCGAAAACCATGTGCCTGCCATCGACGTGCCGATGACCGTCTTCGGCATCAAGACGGCCGGTTCTCCCGAGGCTGTCGCGGCCGAGGTCGAGGGCGGGGCTGAGGCGATCGTGGCCGCCGGTGGCGAGCGTCCGGTCTGGTTTCGCGGTGCGACAGCCAAGTATACGCCGAGCGCGATTGCTCAGATCCAGTCGCTCGGCTATCGGGTGGCCGGCTATTCCATCAACGGCGACAGCGGCTCGCTCTTGGGGGCTTCAGGTGTTGAGCGCCAGTATCACCGTGCCAAGGATGGCGACGTGATCATCTCGCACATCAACCAGCCGACCCACGAGGCCGGCGAGGGCGTGGTCAAGGGCATCCTCGACCTCAAGGCGCGCGGCTTCCGCTTCGTCCGGTTGAAAGACCGGACCGAGCCGGCCTCGAGCAAGAGTTTCTGAACCGATCAGCCATCCGTTCCATGGCTGGATTTCGCCCAGTCCATGTAGAGGTCGAGCGCCTTGCGCGTCACCGGCCCCTCCTGCAGCTGCACATCGTCCAGCCGCGTCACCGGCACCACCTTCGAGTAGTTTCCGGTCTGGAAGATCTCGTCGGCATTCATGAAATCCTCGACCGAGAGCGTCGTCTCGCGCACGTCGAAACCGGCCTGGCGCAGAAGCCCGATGATGCGGGCGCGGGTGATGCCGGCAAGGAAGGTGCGGTTGGCGGCGGGCGTCAAGACCACGCCGTCCTTGACCATGAACACGTTGGAAGACGCCGTCTCCACGACGTTTCCGTTCATGTCGCGCACCAGCGCATTGTCGAAGCCGCGTTTGCGGGCATCGATGATCATGCGACCGGAATTGGGATAGAGGCTGCCGGTTTTGGCGTCCGTCATGGCGCATTCCGGTGTCGGCCGACGGAACGGCGAAACGGTGAGCGAGGAGGGCTTCGCCGTGTGCATCGGCGCTTCGAACAGGCAGAGTGCAAACCGCGTCGAGTCCGGATCGGCGGCGACGACGGAGCCCATCTGACCGTGTTCGGCCCAATACATCGGCTTGATGTAGATGGCCGTCTTGCCGTCGAATTTCTGGACGCCTTCCCAGGCCAGCCGCTCGATCTCCTTCGCCTCCATCGTGGCCTTCATGCCCATGTTCTCGGCCGAGCGGTTGACCCGCTCGCAATGCAGGTCGAGATCGGGCGCGATGCCGTCGAACCAGCGCGACCCGTCAAACACCGTCGAGCCCAGCCACATCGCATGCGAAACCGGCCCGATCAGCGGCGGATTGCCGGAGAACCAGTCGCCATCGACATAGGTGAAGGTGGGGGTGCGGGCGGATGTATCGACGGCCATCGGGAGCTCCTTCTTTTCGTTGCTTTGCAGCAAAGGCGCAGCAATCGGAGAGGTCAAGGATAAACTCGCGCTCGTGACGGGAAATCCCGGTGTCATGCCCTCATCTCGGCCCGTGGTCGTTTTTTCGAGGCGCTTCAGCAGCTTGGTCGATCGAAATGTCGGGAGCACTGATGGTCTGCGCGGCGTGTTGGTCGTCGTGGTTAAAGGTGTCGTAACGGATTTCCGCGATATTGAACGAAAGCAAGGCTTTTGCCCTGCCGGTCTGTTGTTCTGCGTAACTCTGGGGGTCATCATGCACAAGGCGCGTTTCGCCTCTCTTCTTGCCGCGTCTGTCGCGCTCGTCGCGCCGCCGGCATGGGCCGATGGCTTCTTCTCCGGCAACTGGTATGTGACCCTCGGCGGCGCCGGCATTTCCGCGCCCACCTTCGAAGGCTCGAAGAATCGCAAGCTCTTCTTCCAGCCGATCATCTCGGTCGGACGCGGTGGCGCACCCCGTTTCTCGTCCCGCAACGACAATCCGAGCTTCGCGATCTATGACACCGATGTGCTGCGCGCAGGTGTGGTCGGCAAGTTCCTCCCCGGTCGCGATGCCGGCACAGACAGTGCCCTGACGGGCCTTTCCGAGATCAAATGGGGTGGTGAACTCGGCGGATTTGCCGATCTCTATGTCACCGACTACCTGCGTGCCCGCGCCGAACTGCGTCAGGGCTTCCGCAGCCATGATGGTCTCGTGGCCGACGTCGCGCTGGATGCCTTCACCGATGTCGCACCGGGCCTGCGCGTCTCGGCCGGCCCGCGCCTGACCTATGCCACGAGCGGCTATACACAAGCCTATTACGGCGTGGACGCCACGGAATCCGCGGCCTCGGGGCTGAGTCAGTACAATCCGGAAGGGGGCATCACCTCTTACGGCGCGGGTGGCGCCATCACCTGGGATGCCACCGACAAGCTCTCGATGAGCGCCTTTACCGAATACAAGCGCCTTGCCGGCCCCGCTGCCGATTCGAGCCTCGTGAAGGAAGAAGGCAGCCGCAACCAGCTGATGTTCGGCGTTTCCGCCAGCTACAAGTTCGGCGTCAGCTTCGACTGACGAAAGGCCGCAGTCGATTTTGAGAGGAGGAGGGCAGGGGAGAGTTTTCTTGGCCCCGCCCATGCTCTATCAAATGCGATATGAGCACAGCCAATCCCGATATCGACCGCGTCGTCGACGCGCCCTCCGACAATTTCGTCTATCGCGTCCTGCCGCGATGGCTCTGGCCGCATGCCCAGCTTGCGCGCTGGGATCGCCCGATCGGCTGGCAATTGCTGATGTGGCCGTGTTTCTGGTCCTCGGCTCTGGCTGCCAATGCGCTCGCCGCAGAAGGCCGGTTGAACGTTGGCCTGTTCGTCTTCCACTTGGTGCTCTTTTTCGTCGGTTCGGTCGCCATGCGCGGCGCCGGCTGCACCTATAACGACCTCGTCGACCACGAAATCGACGACAAGGTGGCCCGCACCCGTTCGCGGCCGCTGCCGTCAGGCCGGATCTCGCGGAAAAATGCCAAGATCTTCATGGTGCTGCAGGCGCTGGTCGGCCTCGTCGTGCTGCTCTGCTTCAACACCTTTTCGATCGTGCTCGGCATCCTGTCGCTCGCCATCGTTGCGATCTATCCCTTTGCCAAGCGCTTCACCGATTGGCCGCAATTCTTCCTCGGGCTTGCCTTTTCGTGGGGCGGGCTGATGGGCTGGGCAGGGCTTCACGGCAATCTGTCGCTCGCCGCGATCCTCGTCTATGCGGGGGCTGTGGCCTGGACCATCGGCTACGACACCATCTATGCCCACCAGGACAAGGAAGACGACGCGCTGGTCGGCGTGCGTTCCACCGCGCGCCTGTTTGGCGACGACACCAAGATCTGGCTGGTCGGTCTCTACGGCCTGACGCTCTTCCTTCTGCTCATCGCCTTCATCGTGGCGGGGGCGGCCTGGCCGGCTCTGCTGGGTCTCTTGGCGGCGGGCGCCCTGCTTGGCTGGCAGATCAAGGTGCTCAACATTGATGACGGCGCGCAGTGCCTCAAGCTGTTCAAATCCAACAACCGCGTCGGCCTCATCATCTTTTCCGGCCTCATCCTGGCACTGCCCTTTGCCTGAGGGAGTTGAAGGCGGATTTCCGGTGGTGTCCGATCTGTCCCCCGATGGCACGCTTCATCGGGTAAAACCCTGAAATGCAAGAGGCCCGGATGTTGCCATCCGGGCCTCTGTTTGTCCCAGGTCGGGACAGGATCAGTTGCGGGCGATGATTTCCTTTCCGGAAATCTTCATCGTTACACCCAGCTTGCCGGTCGTGCGGCGCACGAGGAAGCGCGGACGACGCTCGGCGAAATAGGAATGGCGGCGGCGCGGCTGCGTGTCCTTGGCGCGCACTTCACCAATATGTTCTTCCAACGGCCGGGCAATGCCGTCGGCTTCGACCATCAGCATCGGAATGCGGAAGGCGTCTGCCCATCCACGCCAGTCGGCGGCGATGTCGCAGAGGTCGTGTGCGACCAAGAGCGGGATGCACAGTTCCGGATCGTCGTGATGCAGCTCCAGCGTCACGGTGACTTCGCCGTCACCATGGTCGATGGCGCGTGCCGCCACGCCCTTGAAGGCGCGGGCGGGCAGGGCGAAGGAGAGTGGAAGTCCGCTGCCGGCCAGGATCTTGCGCAGCACGGCGCCGCGTTCGTCGATGGTGATCGTCACGTCTCCAGAGGCGCCGCGCAGAGCGTAGGTGACCTGCTGGGGGAACCGCGAGGGATCCAGTCGCAAGGTGGCGCCGGCCCATGCAGGCTTCAAAACGGTGTTCGTCATCTTCATGCTACCCTTGTTTTACCCGAGAGCGCGTCATGTGCTCGTCTGTTCGGGACTTTGCGTCCTCTATGACGCCAAGATAGCCGCGCCTCCTGAGAGACAGCTTAAAAATTGCGGTAAAAAAAACCTTGCGGTCTCAAATGGTTAGTTTTGTCATATCGGGCAGGGTTTCGAAAAAGTGAACTTTCGGCCGCGCTGTTTCAGCCAGAGACAGAAGACGGGGAGGACGGCCGGGATGCCGCCATGCGCGCGATCTGCGAATTCTGCATTTCGATGCGCTTCTTCAGGAATCTATAAAGCTACAGGCAAGGATTGGCGCGCATAATGCGATTTGCGCTCTCTATGTGTCCGTCGAGGAATGCCCCATGGTATCCACTTATCTCAGCTACAATCTGGTCACGCGTGACCTGAAGGGAAGCCTCGACCGGGTTGCCGCGGACAGTACGGTCACGCGTCAGACCCAGCATTTCAAAGACAACATCGGCAAGGTCAAAACCGTCGACGAGTTTCTCGACGACTATCAGCTTTATTCCTATGCGATGAAGGCCCATGGTCTCGAAGAGATGACCTATGCCAAGGCCTTTATGAAGAAGGTTCTTGAGAGTGACCTCAACGATGAGAAGAGTTTTGCCAACAAGCTGAGCGACGACCGCTATCGCAATTTTGCCGCCGCCTTCCAGTTTACCGCGCCAAAGGCGGACGGCCAGACGGATGCCCAGCAGACGAAGCTGCTCGCCCGTTACGACCAGGCTCTGGCCGCCGAGAGCGACAAGCTTGAGACGGAAACCAAATATTACGAAAAGCAAATCGACACGATTTCGAGCGCGCAGGGCCTGATGGGGAATTCCCGGCTGCTCAACTATGCCTTGAGCGCCTATGGCATCGATGGTCCGTATTACAGCAAGGAGCACATCCTCAAGGTGCTGACCAGCGACGTCAGCGACCCGGACAGCTATGTCAACCAGCTGGTGGCCAACAAGGGCAAGGACGCCGCCGGCTTCCTCAGAATGGCGTCTGCCTTCAACTTCAACGCCGACGGCAGCCTGTCGGCCGCGACGGCCCAGACCGCCGCGCAGAAAGAAAACACGGTCGCGCTCTATATCGACGAAGAGCAGACCTATGTGAGCAACTATTACCTTGAGCGCGAGAAGGCCTACTACACCTCGAAGATTGCAAGCGTCACCTCTGTCGCTGACATCACCTCAGACAGCCGCCTGTTCAATTATGTGAAGACGGCTTTCCAGCTTGAGGGCACGGTCACCTCGACCGTCTTCAAGAATATCGTCACCAGCGATCTGTCCGTGGACGGCAATTTTGCCTCCACCGGCGGCGATGCGTGGGTGGCCGTCGCGCAGAAGTTCAACTTCGACACCAATGGTGATGTGAAGGCCGGCCAGCCGGCCCAGGGCAGCACACAGCTCGCCTCGACCAATGCCGGTTTTGCCACCTTTTATGATGATGTCGATCAGACGAAGAAGAACGCTCTGACCAGTGCCTACAAGTCCGGCATGGCCAAGGTCACCAAAGTCGATGAGCTGCTGAACAATGCCTCGATGAAGCTGCTCCTGCAGCGGGCCTTCGGCATCGAAGCCGGCGAGTTTAGCAATGCGGATCTGCGAAAGGCGCTGACCAGCGACTTCACCGATCCCGCAAGTTTTGCCAACAAGTCCCGCGACGAGCGGTTGATCGCAATGTCCAAGCTCTTCAATTTCGATAGCAAGGGAAATGTCGACGACCCGTTGCAGGCCCACAGCGCCTTTGCAGCCACTTTGATTTCCAAGGAATATATCGTCAACAAGGCGCGTTTCCTGGAAGGCAACCAGCTGAAGGCTGCCAAGGAGGCTGCCGGCAAGGAAGCGGCTTACTATCAGGACAAGATCCAGGGCGTGGAGACCGTGCAGGATCTCTTGGCCGACCGCCGTATCATCGATGTCGTCCTGGGCGCCTATGGCTTCGATCCGAAGAAGGTCACGGACGACTTCCTCAAGAAGGCCTTTGCCTCCGACCTCAGCGACCGCAAGAGCTTCGTCAATCAGCAGGCGGACAAGAAATGGGCAGAGCTGGTCGGATCCTTCAACTTCGATGGTGACGGCAAGCTGACACGCAAAACCCTGGGAACCGTCCAGCAGCGCGGCGAAACGCTTGAAACCATCAATCTCTTCATGCGCCAGACGCTGGAAGAGAATGAAGGCCAGAGCAGCGAGGCGGTGCGTCTCGCCCTGTATTTCCAGCGCACGGCTCCCACAATCACCAGTGCCTACGACATTGTTGCCGACACGGCGCTTGCGGAAGTTTTCCGCACGACCTTCGGCTTCTCGGAGGACTTCACCAAGATGAAGGTCGAATCCCAGGCGAAGGTGATCAAATCCAAACTCGATCTGGCGGATCTGCAGGATCCGAAGAAACTGCAGCGCCTGATCGAGCGCTACACAGCCATGTACGACTCGGCAAACGCGAAAATCGATTCACCAGCTGTCAGCATCCTCTCCGGCGGAAACGGGACAATCTCCGGAGACCTGCTGCTTAGTATCGCGCAGTTAAAGGCTTGAAGGTTTAGAGAAGCCCGCCTCGCATCTTGAAGGCGGGTTTCTTTTTGGCTATCGATATATCCGAAAGAATATATCGAAATGGAGCCTGCCATGCGCACCCTGCTGAAATCCGCCGCTCTCGCCCTCCTGGTCTTTGCGTCAACAAGCCTTTCCGGGCCGAATCTGGGCATCGTAACCGCCGCCGAGCCGGTAACGGTCTTTGCCGCCGCGAGCCTCAAGGAAAGCGCCGAAAAGATCGCCGCCGACTGGAAGGCCGAAACCGGCAACGAGGTGCGGCTCTCCTTTGCCGGAAGCTCGGCGCTCGCCAAGCAGATCGAGGAAGGGGCGCCGGCAGATGTGTTCATTTCGGCCGATCTCAAATGGATGGATCACCTCGAAAAGGCCGGCAAGATCAAAGCCGACACCCGGATCAACCTGCTCGGCAACCGTATCGTGCTTGTTGCACCGAAGGATTCGGCGGCAACCACGACCATCGGCGACAATTTCCCGCTGGCAACGCTTCTGGGCGATGGCCGCCTCGCCATGGCCAATGTCGAGGCGGTGCCCGCCGGCACCTATGGCAAGGCGGCCCTGGAAAAGCTCGGCGTCTGGGCAAGCGTCAAGGATAAGGTCGCCCAGGCTGAGAATGTCCGTGCGGCTCTTCTCCTCGTTTCGCGCGGCGAAGCCCCGCTCGGCATCGTTTACGAGACGGATGCCAAGGTCGATCCGGGCGTGAAAATTCTCGACCGTTTCCCCGAAGCGAGCCATCCGGCCATCGTCTATCCGGCAGCCCTGACCACCGATGGCAGCAACCCCGAGTCTGCGGCCTTCCTCGCTTACTTGCAGGGCGCCAAGGCCCATGCCATCTTCACCGCCGCCGGTTTCACGGTGCTTGCCAAGACCAACTGAAGCCAGACGGACCGACCGCAACTGATCCAGCATCCGGGATGCCCCTTTTGACCCTGACGGCCGAAGAATGGACCGCGATGCTCCTGAGCCTGAAGGTCGCGGCCTTTGCCGTGGTCTTCTCTCTGCCCTTGGGGCTGCTCGTCGCCTGGTTGCTCTCGCGCAAGCAGTTCTGGGGCAAGGCGCTGCTCAACGGCCTCGTCCATCTGCCGCTGATCCTGCCGCCGGTTGTGACCGGTTATCTGCTGCTGACCACCTTCGGCCGCAAGGGGACAGTCGGTGCCTTCCTTGAGCAGGCTTTCGGCTTGGTCTTCTCCTTCCGCTGGACGGGGGCCGCCCTTGCCGCCGCCGTCATGGGCTTTCCGCTGCTGGTCCGGTCGATCCGCCTGTCGCTCGACGCCGTCGACCGAAGGCTGGAAGCGGCCGCCGCAACGCTTGGCGCGCCGCCGCATTACGTCTTCTGCACCGTCACCCTGCCTCTCGTCCTGCCCGGTATCGCCGCCGGAGCCATTCTCGCCTTTGCCAAATCCATGGGCGAGTTCGGCGCGACGATTACCTTCGTCTCGAACATTCCCGGCGAAACACAGACTCTGGCCTCGGCCATCTACACCTATACCCAGGTGCCCGGTGGTGACGTCGCGGCCATGCGCCTGACCCTGATCTCGATCGTGCTGTCGCTCGGCGCGCTCATCGCGTCCGAGTTCCTGTCGCGCCGCATCGCCGCCCGCGTCGGAGCCGCCTGATGCTGGAACTTGCCATTCGCCACCGCCAGGGAGACTTCACGCTGGAGACCGATCTGACACTGGGCGAGGGCTTGACGGCCTTCTTCGGTGCCTCCGGCTCCGGCAAGACGACGCTGATCAATATCGTGGCGGGATTGGTCCGCCCGCAGGAGGGACGCATCGTCTTCCATGGCGAAACCTGGAGCGACGGGTCCATCTTCCTGCCACCGCATCGCCGCCGCATCGGTTACGTTTTCCAGGAAGGCCGGCTCTTCCCGCATATGACCGTGCTGCAGAACCTGCGTTACGGCGAACGTCTGCTGCCGCAAGCCGAGCGCCGCGAGGATCTCGATCGCATCGCCGCACTCCTTGGCATCGCCGACCTTCTCGCCCGTCGACCGGCCCACCTTTCCGGTGGAGAAAAGCAGCGCGTGGCCCTTGGCCGTGCATTGATGGCAAGCCCCAAGCTTCTGCTGATGGATGAGCCGCTGTCAGCGCTGGACACAAGCCTGAAGGCGCAGATCCTGCCCTATATCGAACGCATCCGTGACGAATTCGGCGTGCCGATCCTTTATGTCAGTCATTCCGTCGAGGAAGTGGCAAGGCTCGCGACAGCGGTCGTGACTTTCGACAAGGGCAGGGTAACGCCCGTTGGTCGACCCGACCAGGCGCTGGCAACCGTGCCGCGAGCCTCCGGCGAGCTTCCTGCAGGGAATTTCATCGAGGCGGTGATTACCGCACACCACGAAGAGGATGGCCTCACCGAAGCCCTCTCGGCCGCCGGGCCGCTATTCCTGCGCCGCGCCCCTTTGAGGTTTGGCAGCCGCGTCCGGCTCTTTGTGCCGGTGTCCGACATCGTCGTCTCCATCGAGCCGGTTAGCGGGCTCTCCGCCCTCAATCGGCTCTCTGGTCGTATCCGGCAGGTGGGGGAAGCGACTGGCGCGAGCGCCACGCTCACCGTTGACTGCAATGGTCTCACAGTGGTTGCGGAAGTCACCCGGCGCTCCCTGCGCCAGCTGGAGCTGCAGCCTGGAAAGCCGGTGCATCTGCTGTTCAAGACGGTATCGATCGCGTCCGAAGCTCTGTTTCGTCAGGCCCACGCCTGAGGACTGCGGCCCAATCTCATCCTTCGTCCTTGGCCTTGCCGTCCCCAGCGATGAAATCGGTCGATTGCATGCTTTCAAGCCAATCCAGATCCGCCGCCAATGCTTTGCGGCTCTCCCCATCCATCCGCCGGCAGGCAGCCAGCAAGGTTTCGCCGAACGGTGTCAGCCCCGCGCCGCCGCCGCTTTTTCCCCCATGTCGGGTGAAGATTGACGGCTCGCGGAACATCCGGTTGATCTCGTCCGCCAACAACCAGGCCCGCCGATAGGACATGCCCATCGCAGCGCCTGCCGCCCGGATCGACCCATGCTCGACGATCAGAGCCAGCAGCTGCGCCTTGCCCGGCCCCAGCCGTGCGCCGTTGGCGAGATCGATCCGGAGCGAAAGGTGCGGGGCGCCGGTCATGCTGTCAGCCGATCACCTTGCCGGGGTTCATGATGCCGGCCGGGTCGAAGGCCTGCTTGATCCGCCGCATCAGGTCGGTTTCGATCGCCGGGCGGCTTGCCGCAAGCTCGTCCCGCTTCAGCTGGCCGACGCCGTGCTCGGCCGAGATCGAGCCGGTGTGCTTGTGAACGACGGCATGCACCACGGCATTCACCTCGCGCCAGCGGGCGATGAACGCCGCCTTGTCGGCGCCGACGGGCTGGCTGATGTTGTAATGGATATTGCCGTCGCCGAGATGGCCGAAAGCGCAGATGCGCGCATCCGGCATCAGCGCATGCACAGCCGCATCCGCTTCCGCCAGAAACGCGGGAATGCGCGAGACCGGAACGGAGACATCATGCTTGATCGAGCCGCCCTCGGGCTTCTGCGCATCCGACATGCTCTCGCGCAGATGCCAGAAGGCATCCTGCTGGGCGATCGAACTGGCAATCGCCGCATCCGCAATCAGGCCGGCCTCGAAGGCATCCGCCAGCAGTTCCTGCATCATCGCCCCGGCGGTTTCTTCCGAGTCCGAGGTCGAGATGTCGACGAGGGCGTACCAGGGATGCGCTGAGGCCAGCGGATCGCGCACACCGGGAATGTGTTTCGTGGTGAACTCGATACCGATGCGCGGCATCAGTTCGAAGCCGGTCAGAGCCGTCCCGCAGCGCTGCGAAGCCTTTTCGAACAACTTGAGCGCGGCCTCAGGCGAGGCAAGCCCGACATAGGCCACCTGCCGCCCGCGCGGCCGTGGCACCATCTTCAGCACCGCCCCGGTGATCACCCCCAGCGTGCCTTCCGCGCCGATAAAGAGATCGCGCAGGTCATAGCCGCTGTTATCCTTCTTGAGCCTGCGCAAGCCATCCCAGATTTCCCCTGAAGGCAGCACCACTTCCAGCCCGAGGCAGAGCTGGCGCATGTTCCCATAGGCGAGCACCGCCGTTCCGCCCGCATTCGTCGCCAGATTGCCGCCGATCCGGCAGGATCCTTCGGAGCCGAGCGACAGCGGGAAGAGCCTGCCATGAGCCTCCGCCGCCTTCTGCACATCGGCAAGGATGGCACCGCCATCGGCAACGATCACGTCGGCAACGGGATCGACCTCGCGGATCTTGTTCATCCGCTCCAGCGACAGCAGCACGTCCTGGCTGTCTTCGCGCGGCACCTGGCCGCCAACGAGACCCGTTCGACCGCTGACAGGCACGATCGCCGTGCCCGTTTCGGAGGCGAGCTTGAGGATGGCTGAGACCTCGGCCGTCGATCCGGGCTTCAGCACAAGCGGCGAGGCGCCGTGGTAAAGCCCGCGATTTTCGGTGAGGTACGGCCGGATGTCATCGGGGGCAGTCAGCGCATTGGCTTCGCCGACGATGTCGACAAAGGCCCGCAGGCGCTCGGCAAGGCTCATGGTCACGGTCATGTCTGTTATTCCTCCGTGCCGCGCGGCGCAGCCGCCCGCGTCAGCCGGTCATTGATCGCTTCCCCGAGACCGTCATCCGGGATCGGTGCCACCGCGATACCCGTGGCGCCGCTCGCATCTGCGCGCTTGAGAAAGTCGAAGAGGTTGCTGGCGGCTTCGGCAAGGTCGCCACGCGGGCTGAGGTTGAACACCGCCTTCGCATCCGCTGCGCCGGCAATATCGCCGTTGCCGAAGGCGATCAAAGCCTCGCCCGGTGCCACCGCTGCCGCATTCAGCCGAACGGAGGCATTGGGGGCATAATGCGAGGCGAGCATGCCCGGCGCTTCGATCGCGGCCGTCCCGGTTGCCTTCGGGCGAATGACCTTCCGGCCGATCACCGCCTCGATTACCTCGACGGCAACGCCACCCGGCCGCAGCAGGCGGGCTTCACCGTCCTCGACCTTGACGATGGTCGATTCCACGCCGACAGGGCAGGCGCCGCCATCGACGATGACCTCGATCTTCGCGCCGAGATCGGCCTCCACATGCTGAGCGGTCGTCGGGCTGACCCGCCCGGAGGAATTGGCGCTGGGGGCTGCAAGCGGTCGCCCGAAACTGCGGATGAGCGCTGACGTGAAGCCGACGGGCACACGGATCCCGACCGTGTCGAGCCCGGCCGTCGCCAGCGGATGAATGCCTGAATCCTCCTTCAGCGGCAGCACCAGCGTCAGGGGCCCGGGCCAGAAAGCCTCGGCAAGCCTTCGCGAAATCGGATCGAACACCGCATGGCGCTCCGCCATGGGAAGATCCGCCATATGGCAGATCAGCGGGTTGAAGCGCGGCCGTCCCTTGGTCTCATAGATCGAGGTGATCGCTGCCGGATTGGTCGCGTCTGCGGCGAGGCCGTAAACGGTCTCGGTGGGTATGGCGACCGGGCGGCCCGCGCCAAGCACCGCAATGCTGGCCGCAATCGCCGCCTCCGCTCCGCCGTCGTCACCTGTCGAGATCACCCGCGCCATCGCGCCCGCCCTGCCAGTTTCAAAACCCGTGCATAGCCCGGACGGGGTTGCGTGATCAAACCTCTTTTTGTGATCGGAACCACGGAAAATCACACCCTTTAATTCAAGGGGGTATTTGAATGGTTCAAATTTTAAATAGCGGCGTAACCGAAAGAAAGAAGTCTTCTGCTTATTCTAATCTCAGCGACAAGATTGCCTCCAGATCCGGGACGTATGAGATGCAGCAAATGAAGAACCCAGCGGCCAGCATCGCGCTTCGCGTGGCGACCGCCATGCACCAGATGGGCATTGATGGCCTTCCGCGCAATTACGAGCTCGTCTATGAGGCCTATTCGGGCAGCAATCCGGAGCTGGTTCGCGACTTCATCGCGCTTGGCAAGGTCAAGACCCAGGAAGCGCTTGACGAGCTTGGCCGCAAATATCTGCCCCACCAGCATGAAGACGGGTTGCTGAGCCGCCAGAACGGTCAGGTTCGCGCCGAAATGAGCAATTTCATCTCGCTTCTCAACGAGGAGAAGATCTCCCTCACCGATTACGGCCGCGTCATTGGCCACGCCTCCCGCACCATCCTGACAGAGGCGGATCTCGAAGGCACCCCGCTTGGCCAGTCGATCAAGATGCTGAAGGCGGCAACCGAGAAGCGCGCGCACCAGAACAGCAATGTCGTGCGCGCCGTCGTCGACAAGACCGCTGCCCTTGCCGATCTCCAGCGCGAGGCGGAAGAGGCCGAAGCAGCCAAATTCGTCGATCCGTTGACCGGGCTCGCAAGCCGCCGCGCCTTCAACAAGGCGGTCGCGAAGATCTATTCCAATCCCGAAATGCCCGTCCTCTGCGGCGTCGCCGTCGGCGAGATCGACGAGTATGCGCGAATCCAGGAACAGATGGGTCCGACCGTCGCCGAACGCCTGCTGATGCAGGTTGGCAAGGTTCTCGAAGCCGTCTCCGGCGGTGGCGACCTCGCCTGCCGCTTCGATGGCGGTCGCTTCGGCCTGCTGCTCTACACCTCGGATCAGGATGAGATCAGCCGCGTCGTGGACCTCGTGCGCGGCAAGCTGAAGGCCAGCGCCCTCGTCGGTTCGAATGGCGGCCGCAGCTTGGGTCAGCTGTCGATGTCCTTCGGCATCTGCTTCTCCGAGCAGGCCCCGAATGCCTTCGACTTTACCAACTTTGCGGAAAAGGCGCTCGCCACATCCAAGGCGGCCGGCGGCGATACCGTCACCGTCTACGGCGCATCGGATTACGTCTCGAAGGATTGGCTGCTCTACAAGAAGAAGCCGGTTGGCGGCTTCGGGGCGTGATCGCGCTCAAAGCTTCCTGATGATCTTGCGAAGCTCGGCGTCCCGTGCGCCGAGCAGCAGCACGTTGCGGAGCGCTTCCTTGGGGTCATGGGTGCGAAACAGCAAGCCGTTGTCGCGGATCGAACGGTCGATCGACATGCTCTTCGCCTCCGCTTCCGGCTTCATCGCCACCGCGAAATACATCCGCGAATAGTTCTGCCGGATACGCTCGAAGAAGGCTTCGTTCTCGCCGATCTCGGCGAAGAAGTTCGCGATGTAAAAGGCCCAGCGCACATCGGCATAGTGCGCAAAGTTCGTTCGCGCCGCCGTCACATGACAGTAACCCAGATGCGGGCTGTCGGCCAATGTACGGTGGAAGATGATCTTGGGAAACTGGATCGAGCGATGGAAGGAATTGATCCTCGTATGGGTCGTGTCGGCGGCTGCTTCCAGCCGTTTGCCGGTCCGCTCGGCCACTTCCTCGTAGGTCAGATAGCGTTTCTGCTCCGGCACCCAGTCGTCGCGATGGCGCGAGATCCGTCCGGTTCGCAGGAATTCGGTATGCGCCGCCTTGCCGGGAAGCCCTGTCTTGTCGGTCTTGGATGCCGCGAAATATCTCAGTTTCTGCATGGTAACGCTCTGACGGTGCCCGGCTTCATGTCTTGAGCTTACCGCAGCATGGTTAATCATCATTTGCCGGTATTCTGCAGCACAGAGGTTTCCCGAGGCTTGCCGCAACGCAAATCTTCGGAACTTCCTTGGATCGCTTGTTTGCGCCATTGCCGAGATCGGAAATTCTTCCCCGTTGCTGCAGTTTTCGGAAATATAAAGAGAATTCGCCTTTCTTCTGTGTGTGGTGGCAAACGCGTCGATGTCGCAAACGATTTCTGTCGTGTCGTTTCGCAGTGCAGCGCCGCCTTCGCCCTTGTGATTAGATGATCGGACGCTCGAGGTGCTGCCCAGCTAGGGAGGGCAGGAAATCGGGAAGCCGGTCGAAATCCGGCGCTGCCCCCGCAACGGTGGTGGAGAATGCGTTTCGGCACAAAGCCACTGGGGGAAACCCTGGGAAGGCGCCAGCGCGGTCCGTCAATGGACCACTCCTCAGCCCGGAAACCAGCCTCGGGAAATGTACATCAGGGTCGCGGCGGGCGGCCGGAGATAGTTGTGTTCTGCCCCATCCCGATGGGCGGATCCCTGCTGCGCTCCTCGTCTGCCGATTTAGGAAAACGAGGACGACATGGACCTGCAGACCAAGGCATTGCGCCAGCTGAAGAACCGCCGCGAGGGCTTCAGCCTCGAACAGCCCTTCTATATCGATCAGGATTACTTCAAGCTCGACATGGAGACGATCTGGTATCGCGACTGGCTGTTCATGGGCCATGACTGCGAGATCCCGCGTGCCGGCAACTACTTCACCGTCCAGGTCGGCGATTATCCCGTCGTCATCGTGCGCGGCAAGGACCAGGTCATCCGCGCCTTCCACAACACCTGCCGCCATCGCGGCCACCGTGTCTGCACCCAGGACAAGGGCGCATCTGCCAAGCTCGTCTGTCCCTATCACCAGTGGACCTATGATCTCGACGGCTCCCTGGTCTTCGCCCGCCAGATGGGCGAGAATTTCGACAAGGCCGATTTCGGCCTGAAGACGGTCCATTGCGAAACCGTGGCCGGCTACATCTTCATCTGCCTCGCCAACGAAGCCCCGGATTTCGCCCCCGTCCGCGCCTCGATCGAACCCTACATGGCGCCGCATCGCCTGTCGGAAGCCAAGGTCGCGCACAAGACCACGATCATCGAAAAGGGCAACTGGAAGCTCGTCTGGGAAAACAACCGCGAATGCTACCACTGCGCCGGCAACCATCCGGAACTCTGCCGCACCTATCCGGAAGCCCCGACGGCAACCGGCGTGCAGGGCGCCAAGGATGACCCCTTCATCGCCGAACACTGGGCGCGCTGCGAGGCCGCCGGCCTGCCCTCCGAATTCAAGATGGACCCGTCAGGCCAGTTCCGCGTCGCCCGCATGCCGCTGATCCAGGATGCCGAAAGCTATACCATGTCGGGCAAGCGCGCGGTGAAGAAGCCGCTCTCCGGCGACGTGCAGATCAGCCATATCGGCACCATGCTGCTCTTCCATTACCCGACCACCTGGAACCATATCCTCGGCGACCACGCGATCTCCTTCCGCGTGCTGCCGATCTCGGCCGAGGAAACGGCTGTGACCACCACCTGGCTGGTTCACAAGGATGCGGTTGAAGGCGTCGATTACGACCTCGACGAACTCACCCATGTCTGGACCATGACCAACGACCAGGACCGCTCTATCGTCGAGGAAAATGCCTTCGGCATTCGCTCGCCAGCCTATGAGCCCGGTCCCTATTCGGTCGATCACGAAGGCGGCGTCATGCAGTTCGTCGAATGGTATTCGAACTTCATGATCGAGCGTCTGCAGGGCGACAAGGCCCGCCTGTCGGCGGTGGCGTAAAGATGAACATCGCGGTCAATCCCTACCGTCACGTCGATGAGATGCATCCCTGGTCCGACCGGGAGCATCTGCTCGAATGTGTTGCCGTCACGCCGGAAGCCCCCGACGTGATGACCTTCACCTTCAAGCCGAACAAGCCGGGTCTCTGGTTCCGTTACCAGCCCGGCCAGTTCGTCACGCTGGAGATCCCGGCCGAGCCTGAGCCGGTGATGCGCACCTATACGCTCTCCTCCAGCCCCTCGCGCCCTTATACGGTTGCGGTCACGGTGAAGGCGCAGGCCGAAAGCATCGGCACGCGCTGGATGTTCGACAACCTGAAGCCTGGCATGGCGCTGAAGGCGTTTGGCCCGCTCGGCGATTTTTCCTATGCCCGCCATCCGGGCAAGAAATACCTCTTCGTCTCGGCCGGGTCCGGCATTACGCCGATGATGTCGATGACCCGTGACCTCAGCGACCGGGCCCCGGACAGCGACATCACGTTCCTGAACTGCGCCCGTTCGCCTGACGACATCATCTTCCGCTGGGAGCTGGAAGCCAAGGCGCGCGACATGCCGAACTTCCAGCTCGGCTTCATCATCGAGCAGCTCGGCCGCGGTCAGCTCTGGTCGGGCCTGAAGGGCCGCATCGACAAGGCCAAGATCGCGCTGCTGGCGCCAGACTTCCTCGAACGCACCGTCTTCTGCTGCGGCCCGGCCCCCTTCATGGCAACCGTGCGCGAGGCGCTTGAGGGCGCTGGCTTCGACATGAGGAATTATCATGAAGAGGCCTTCCAGCCGGTCAAGCCTGAGCCGCTGGTGGTGGTCGCCGATCATGCCGATGGCGAGCAGCCGACCAAGGTCAAGTTCGCCATGTCCGGCAAGGACGGCCTCTGCGCCCCCGGCCACACGGTTCTCCAGGCGGCCCGCGCCGCCGGCGTGCGCATTGGTGCGGCCTGCGAATCCGGCCTCTGCGGCACCTGCAAGGTGATGAAGATCTCCGGCGAGGTCGAGATGGACCACAATGGCGGCATCCTCGACGACGAGATCGACGAAGGTTACATCCTCGCCTGCTGCTCACGGCCGAAGGGCGACATCGAGATTGAGGCCTGAGCGCTCAGTCCCGACATCGTGTGTGTGTGAAAAGGGGGCAAGTCCGGATCGGATTTGCCCTCTTTTCGTTGCAGACATGCCCCGCGCAGTCACACCCGCTTGCGGGCGCTTCAGAGCCCGATTAGCCTTGCCTCAAGGAGACTGCCCGGCCGCTGATCGCGGTCAGGCCAGCCCCAGCCATGAAGGTGGGGGGCTTGTGGGGCATTGCCAAAGGGGGGATCACGCATGAAGCTTGTTTCTGTTCTCGCGGCCTTGTGCCTGTCATTCACCGGTCTGGCGGAGTCCGGCAGCAAGGCTGAGGCCGGCGGCATCGAAATCCGCATCTACGAGCGCCATACCAGCTACCGCCAATATGAGCGTTTCACGGTCATGTCGCGCCCATATGGTATCAGGCCTTATGGCCACAGGCTCCACCGACCAGGTTATGTCTATCATAACGGGCTCTGGTTTTCGCCCGGCTCCATGCGCGCCGGGGTCATCATTGATGTGCCGATCCCGCGCCGTCACATCGTCGGCTATGGCGGCGGTCTCAACCCGCGCCACTACAGCTGGTGCGCCGATCGTTACCGCTCCTATCATTGGCGCAGCAACAGCTTCCAGCCGTATCACGGCCCGCGCCAGCAGTGTTACTCGCCCTATGGCTGAGGCCTCTCAGGGAACAAAACACGCCTCCCGTCGTTAACCGGCACTTGCGCGTCGGAGCGGTCACAGAACCGTTGCGCGCGAAGCGCGAGCCATGAACGGCATGTTAATTCTGAGTTCAGGCTGGCCCCGTTAACCTTTCTTTCACGGTCGAGGACCGGGGCATGCCCCGCTCCCGACGACCAGAAGAAACATGCAGGGAGAAACATCATGAAGCGTGCATTGAAGACGACGGCCGTCGCGGCTCTCGCATCGATCCTTGCTGTGACCAGCATGATCCCCGCCCAGGCGCAGGTCATCCGCCCGGCAGCACCGATCACCACGACGACGGATGCCAGCAATGTCCAGTACATCGATGGCGGCATCCGCATCTACCGAGATCGCCGTTATGATCGTCGTGACCGCTACGAGCGTTATGAGCGCTATAACCGCTACGAAAGTTCACGCTATTGGAACGGCCATCGTGGCTATCGTGAGCGCCGCTCGGGTTACCGTTATCACAATGGCTATTGGTACCCGCTCGCAGCCTTCGCGGCTGGCGCTATCATCGGCGGTGCGATTGCCAACCAGCCGCGCGCCGTGCCGCGGGCCGGCAATATCAACCCGCAGCACTATCAGTGGTGCCAGAACCGCTATCGTTCGTACGACAGCTATTCGAACACCTTCCAGCCGTATAACGGCCCGCGCCAGCAGTGCCTGTCGCCTTATTATTGATCGTCTCGGGCGGCAAAATCCGCCCGGTTCGCCCCTCTTGAAAGCCGTCCGCAGCCTCACGCTGCGGGCGGCTTTTTCTATGGCATTTCCGCGACTTTCCTAACGCCGCCGGAGCCGCATTAACCATTTGTTAACCAAATCGGCGCTACTCCTTTCATCAACGATTTGTTTACGTAGATGACCAAAGTGCTAACCGAACCACGCTCCATCCGCATCAAGGGTAGATCCTTCCTGGCCGTCGTCCTGACGCCGGATCTGCCGTTCGACGATTGGCTCGTCCGGCTCGATGATCTTGCGGCCCGCTCGGCCGGCTTCTTTCTCGGTCGTCCCGTCGTCCTCGACGTGTCGGACCTGGAAATCGACCGGCCGCAGCTGAAGGCGCTGATCGCAGGGCTCGCCAGCCGCAATGTCTCGATCATGGGCGTCGAGGGCGGTCGCCCGTCGCTGGTCGAGCCGGGCATGCCGCCGATGCTGAAGGGTGGCAAGCCGGCCGCCGATTACGAAGTGCCGCGATCCGAGACACCGGAACCGGCGAGCGGAAACAGCGCCGAAGCGGCGGCGAACCCGCCGGTGGAACAGGCCCCGCCGCAGGTGGTGGTCCAGCAGAGCCAGATCTCGGCGCCCTCGCTGATCGTGCGGGAAACGGTGCGGTCCGGTCAGTCGGTGATCTACACCCAGGGCGACGTGACCGTCATCGGTTCGGTGCAGTCAGGTGCCGAAGTGATCGCCGGAGGCTCGGTGCATATTTATGGCGCATTGCGTGGCAGAGCGCTCGCCGGATGCGTTGGCAATGCCGACGCAAGGATCTTCTGTCGTAAGTTCGAATCCGAACTGGTGGCAATCGACGGTGTCTACGCGATGACCGACGATATGGATCCGGAACTGAAAGGGCATCCAGTTCAGCTTTGGCTGGAGGGGGATGCAATCATGACAGAAAGAATGACGTGAACGTGAGCGGGGATAGACAGGAGAACCACATGGGCAAGGTGATAGTCGTGACATCCGGCAAGGGCGGGGTCGGCAAGACCACGTCGACGGCCGCTCTCGGTGCAGCGCTGGCGCAGCGCAATGAAAAGGTCGTCGTCGTCGATTTTGACGTGGGCCTTCGCAATCTCGATCTGGTGATGGGCGCCGAGCGCCGCGTCGTCTACGATCTGGTCAATGTCATCCAGGGCGATGCCAAGCTGCCCCAGGCGCTGATCCGCGACAAGCGGCTGGAAACGCTCTTCCTGCTGCCCGCCTCGCAGACCCGCGACAAGGACAACCTGACCGCCGAAGGCGTCGAGCAGGTCATCACCGAGCTGAAGAAGTATTTCGACTGGATCATCTGCGACAGCCCGGCCGGCATCGAACGCGGCGCGACGCTTGCCATGCGCCATGCCGACATGGCCGTTGTCGTCACCAACCCGGAAGTCTCCTCGGTGCGTGACTCGGACCGCATCATCGGTCTGCTGGATTCCAAGACGCTGAAGGCCGAGCGCGGCGAGCGTATGGAAAAGCACCTGCTGCTGACCCGTTACGACGCCAACCGCGCCCAGCGTGGCGACATGCTGAAGGTCGATGACGTGCTGGAGATCCTCTCGATCCCGCTGCTCGGCATCATCCCGGAAAGCATGGACGTTCTGCGCGCCTCCAACATCGGCGCTCCGGTGACGCTGGCTGACGCCCGCAGTGCGCCGGCTCTCGCCTACTTCGACGCCGCCCGCCGTCTGGCTGGCGAAAACGTCCCGATCACCATCCCTGGCGAGAAGCGTGGCCTCCTCGACAAGATCTTCGCGCGGAGGGCCGCATGAGCATTTTCTCCCTGTTCCGCAAGCAGCGTTCCGCCCCGATGGCGCGCGAGCGACTGCAGGTCCTGCTCGCCCATGAACGGGCGTCGCTGGAAAGCGATCTGGTGGCCGTCCTGCGTGAGGAAATCCTCGCTGTGATCGCCAAACATGTCGAATTCGACCGCGACAAGGTCGAGATCAAGATGGACCGCGACGGCGACGTCTCGATCCTTGAGATCGACGTCGAAATCCCGCTCAACGCCCAGCGCCTCGCCGCCTGAGCGGAGACCGAAACGCCCACCCATAGAAAAGGCCGCCACCGGAACTCCGGTTGGCGGCCTTCTCGTTTGCTGTGCTGTCGTTAAACGCGTGGGGCAGGGCGGCAGTGCCGCCTTGCCTCTGACCCGGTATCAGCCGATCCGGGCGTTGTCGTTCTTCTTGATCGCAACGATCGTCGAGCGCGGCAGCTTGCCTTCACCATCCGGGAACGGCGCATCGGGATGCTGGATGCCGACGAAATGCGTGCGCTTGTCGGCCGACCAGGTCTGGCCGGTGACTTCGGCACCCTTCGGTGCCGTGAGGAAGCGCTCGATGCGGCCGGTGACCGGGTCGCCCGCCAGCATCTGGTTGTTGCCCTGGCCGGCAAAGTCGCCTTCGTTCGAATCTTCGCCATCGGTCTGGATCCACAGCAGACCGGTCGAATCGAACATCATGCCGTCAGGCGAGTTGAACATGTTGCCTTCGTTGATGTTCGACGAACCGGCATAGGGCCCGTCCTTGTGCACGGCGGGATTGCCCGCCATCAGGAACAGGTCCCACTTGAACTTGCCATCGGCATGGTCGTCATTCTCCGGATACCAGCGTACGATCTGGCCGTATTCATTGGCCTCGCGCGGGTTGACGGCATTGAGTGCCATCACGTCACCGCCGGCATTGGTCTTCATCTTGCCGTCTTTGAGAACAGCGCGATTGCTGTTGTTGGTCAGGCAGCAATAGGCTTCGATGGCAACCGGGTTGGTGGCGACCCATTCCGGGCGGTCCATGGTGGTTGCGCCGACCTTGGAAGCGGCCTGGCGGGTGAAGACGCAGATCTCGTCCATCTTCATGCCGGTCGTCTCTTCCGTCAGCGCCAGCCATTCGCCGGTGCCCTCGTCGGAGAACTTCGCAACGAAAAGCGTGCCTTCGTCGAGCAGCTTGGAGGTGTCTCCGCCCGGGACGTAGATGCCGTTGGAGACATATTTGTAGAGGAACTCGCCGCGCTCGTCGTCACCCATATAGACGACGACGCGACCGTCACGGGCAACCACCACTGCGGCGTTCTCATGCTTGATGCGGCCAAGCGCCGTGCGCTTGATCGGCGTCGAGGAGGCGTCCGACGGATCGATCTCGACAACGTAACCGGCGCGACGCGGCTCGTTCGGGTTCTTCGATACGTCGAAACGCTCGTCGAACAGTTCATAGCCGTAGCGGGTCTCGGCCACGATGCCGTAGCGCTTGTAGTCGTCGGGCAGCTTGAAGTCGGCTGTGATGGTGCCGAAATAGCCGTTGAAATTCTCTTCGCAGGTCAGATAGGTGCCCCACGGCGTCTTGCCGGCGCCGCAATTGTTGAAGGTCCCGAGACAGTCGACGCCATTGGGATCGGCAGCCGTTTTCACAAGATCAGAACCTGCAGCCGGGCCAGAGAGCTTCATTGGCGTATTGTGGTGAATACGGCGATTGAACTTGCTGTCGACGACGATCTGCCAGCCCTTTTCGCCTTCGGCCACTTCCATGACGGTCACGCCCTGCATGTGCTGCAGGATCTTTACGTCGTCGAGGCTCTTCGGCATGCCCTTTTCATTGTGGGGCAGGTTGGTCTCGTTGTTCACATATTCATGGTTGACGGCGATCACCTGGGCGCTGCCAATCACGAACAGCTCCATGCCGTCGGTGTTTTCGCCGAACACCTTGTCGGAATTCTCCAGCGACACACCATTCATCGGGTCGATGTCGGAGGCGGTCGAGAACAGCGGCTGGCCCCACTTGGCGAGCGGCTCCCAGCGATAGCCTTCCGGCACATGCACGGTGTTGTCGGTGGAGACAGGCACCGGCTTGAACGGGAAGCGCGAGCCGGCGTCCTGCGCCTGGGCCGAGGTCGAGCTCATCAGGTTGCCGAGCGTGCCCATGGCGGCAGCGGCAGATCCAAGTGCCAGCACACCGCCGAGGAAACCACGGCGGGAAACGGCGCGCTCGACGACGCGGTCGAAATCGGTGACGGCCGGCGGCGGATTGTGCAGCTCGTCCCATTCGTCCCAGGAGAGATGATTGGTGTTGGTCTCGGTCATGGCAGTGCCTCCTTTGGGTTGAAGTCCACCCCCGACTAGCCAGCCTGGGTAACAGTCATGTGACGAATCTCCGTCCGAAAACGCCCTGTGCGACGTGCGCGGGGGCGGGCGGTCGCCCGGGTTTGCCGGAATTGTCCCGACAAATGCTTGGACTGCCTTGCCTTTGCCATTCACTCCGGAGCCGTCAAGAATGGTGCGGCGGTGGTCGCTCACGCAAGTTTGTCTATGCCTTGACCCGCCTTCATCCGGAGGCGCAGGCCGGCAGCGGATGGGGCGAGCTGGCGCTTCCAAAAGATTTGACGTTTACGTAAAAATCAATTAGCCATTTGAGAGAATGAGCCGCGCCTCCTGGGTGGAGAATTGGCGCGGCCACGAGCATACGCCAGTTGGAGGAGCACGTCATGTACAAGGCGCCCGTAGAAGAGATCGCGTTCACCCTCAAGCATGTCGCAGGCCTCTCGAAAGCCATCGACGACGGCAGACTGGGTGACCTGAGCGACGATCTCGTCGACGCGATCCTGACGGAAGCCGGCCGCTTTGCCTCGGACGAGGTCGCTCCGCTCGCCGAGATCGGCGACAAGCAGGGCGCCCGCATGGTCGACGGCAAGGTCGTCGTGCCCGAGGGTTGGGACACGCTTTACCGTGCCTGGGCCGAAGGTGGCTGGAACTCGCTGACGGCATCGGAGGATTTCGGCGGGCAGGGGCTTCCGCATATGCTGAATGTCGCAGCACTCGAGATGTGGAATTCTGGCTCCATGGGCTTTGCCCTTGGTCCGACGCTGACCATGGGGGCCGTCGATGCCGTCACCGCCCACGGCTCGGAAGAGCTGAAGGCAAAATACCTGCCCAAGATGGTCTCCGGCGAGTGGACCGGCACGATGAACCTCACCGAGCCTCATGCCGGCTCGGATCTCGGCGTGATGAAATCCCGCGCAGAACGCCGCGATGACGGCACCTACCGCATCTTCGGCCAGAAGATCTTCATCACCTGGGGCGAACACGAGATCACCGAGAACATCATCCATCTCGTCCTCGCCCGTCTCCCCGATGCCCCCGCCGGAACCCGCGGCATCTCGCTCTTCCTCGTGCCGAAATATCTCGTCAACGATGACGGCTCGATCGGCGCCCGCAACGATCTTCACTGCCATTCCCTGGAGCACAAGCTCGGCATCCACGGCTCGCCGACCTGCACCATGATCTATGGCGACGGCAAGTATGGTGATGAAGCCGGTGCCATCGGCTGGCTGATCGGCGAGGAGAACAAGGGCCTCGCCTGCATGTTCACCATGATGAACAATGCCCGACTCGCCGTCGGCATGCAGGGCGTCGCCATCTGCGAGGCCGCCACCCAGAAGGCCGTGCAATACGCCAAGGACCGCACGCAAGGGAAGGCTCCGGGCTGGATCGGCTCCGGCATGTCGCCGATCATTGAGCATCCGGACGTCGCCCGCATGCTTGTGACGATGAAGGCGCTGACCCAAGGCTCGCGCGCCATCTGCTATGTCTGCGCCCACGCCACCGACATGAGCCATCATGCAGACGGCGATGAGGCCCGCCACTGGGCCGAACGCGCCGCCCTGCTCACCCCGATTGCCAAGTCCTTCGCCACCGATGCCGGCGTCGATGTCGCCTCGCTCGGCATCCAGACCCATGGCGGCATGGGCTTCATCGAGGAAACCGGCGCTGCCCGCTACTGGCGCGACAGCCGCATCGCGCCGATCTATGAGGGCACCAACGGCATCCAGGCCGCCGACCTCGTGACCCGCAAGCTGCCGCTGTCGAACGGCAATCATGTGCGTGGCTACATCACCGAGCTGAAGCAGGTGGTAAACGCCGTGCGCGCCTCCAATCTCGAAGGGTTCGGCGAGACTGCCGCCCGTCTGGACGCCAGCCTCTCCGACCTCGAAGACGCCACCGAATGGCTGCTCTCGCAGCTGGCGAGCGGCAATGCCTCCGCCGCACTCGCAGGTGCCACGCCCTACCAGCGCCTCTTCGGCCTTGCCTTGACGGGTGTCTACCTCGCCAAGGGCGCATTGGCGGATGAGGACCACGGCCGCGACAACCGCCTGGCGCTCTGCCGCTTCGCCGCCGAAAACCTGATCGCCGAGACTGCGGCGCTCAAGGACCGCGTCGTCAATGGCGCCGCGAGCCTGGAAGCGGCGCGCGCACTGTTTGCATAAGCTCCCACCTCCCCCTTGAGGGGGGAGGTCGCCGCAAAGCGGCGGGTGGGGGTGACCCTGCCAAAACCAGCATATGTCGTTGTTCACCCCACCCCGGAGCTGCGCTCCGACCCTCCCCCTCAAGGGGAGGGTGGGGACCACCCGAGGAAGCTGAGATGACCGACCACATTGAGATCACCCGCCCAGAAGCCCATCCCGGCGTCCTCGTCCTGCGCTTCAACCGCCCGGACAAGAAGAACGCCATCACGCAGTCCATGTACCAGAAGCTGACCGCAGGCCTGCTGGAGGGCGAGCAGGACGATACGATCCGCGCCATCGCCTTCCTCGGCACCGAAGGCTGTTTCTCCGCCGGCAATGACATGGCCGATTTCTTAGGCTTCGCCATGGCCGGCGCCGTCGGCGAACCCGCCGCCTTCGGCCTCTTGAAGGCGCTCACCGAAGTCACCAAGCCGCTTGTGTCAGGCGTCGATGGTCTGGCGATCGGCATCGGCACGACGCTGCACATGCATTGCGACCTGACGGTTGCCTCCGACCGCAGTCTGTTCAAGACGCCCTTCGTCGATCTGGCGCTGGTCCCGGAAGCCGCCTCCAGCCTGATCGCACCGCGCATCATGGGCCACCAGCGCGCCTTTGCCATGCTCGCCGCCAGCGAAGGTTTCTCCGCCGAACAGGCCCGCGAGGCCGGTCTCATCTGGAAGGTCGTGTCGCCGGGAGAGGTTGAGGCCGAGACGCTGAAGATCGCCTCCTCGCTCGCGTCCAAGCCGCCGGCCGCGATGAAGATCGCCCGCGCCCTCATCAAGGGCAGCGCCGATGAGGTGCGCACGCGCATGCAGGAAGAGCTCGTCCATTTCGTCGCCCAGCTGAAAAGCGCCGAAGCCCGCGCCGCCTTCGAAGCCTTCATGAAGGGGCGGTAAGGGCCGGGTTCAGGTCGCGACGGTCATCTCGAGCCGGCAATTCAGCCTCTGTTCAGGCTTTTCGGCCTAGGGTCGGCAACCATTGCCCGCATCGGGCGTTCCTTGCCCAATCTGTTGCTATTCGAGGTTCCCATGTTGCGTGTGTTTTGTGTCGCAATCGGCCTGATGATGGCCACTCTCTCCGCCCATGCCGGCCCCGTTCCGGCGGTGTCCGGACCGACGGCCAAGGCCGCCGTGGTCTTCGTTGACAGCAACGACGACAACGACATCCTCCAGAGTGAATCAAAGCGTCCGCGTCAGCCCTATGTCCGGCCGCAGCGTTACGTCTGCGTCGTCGACCAGTCCGATATGATCGGTGGCACCGGCCAGGCGCAGTGCCCGGCAAGGCCCGGTCGCGTTGGCGGTAGCTGCCGCTGCGCCAACGTCACCGGCTCGGGAACGCTCTATACCTATTGAGCAGTCAGCCCTTGGTAAGCGTGGCCACCGCTTCGACATGCGGTGACCAGAGGAACTGGTCGATCGGGGTGACCTTATCGATCCGATAGCCGCCAGCGGTCAGGATTGCGAGGTCGCGCGCCAGCGTCAGCGGGTTGCAGCTGATCGCGACAATCTTCTTCACCTGCGACTTCGCCAGTTCCAGACACTGCGCCTCAGCACCCGCACGTGGCGGGTCGAAGACGACGGCGTCGAAGGTCTTGAACTCGGAGGTCATTAGCGGCCGGCGGAAGAGGTCGCGTCGCTCGATGCTAACGGGCTTCAGCCCCTGTGTTGTCCGTGCGCCCTGATCGAGCGCCTTGATCGCCTTCTCGTCGGATTCGACCGCGAACACGCTCGCCTTGCGGGCGATCCTGAGCGCAAAGGTGCCAACCCCGGCAAAGAGATCCGCGACCTTCTTCGCCTTGCCGATATGGGCAATGGCGAGCTCGGCCATATGCGCCTCGGCCTCCAGCGTCGCCTGGGTAAACCCGCCCGGCGGCAGCGCCACGCGCGCACCGTCGAAATCGAGCAGCGGCTTGTTCGGCTCGATGACGATCTCGCCATTGGCCGACACGCGGGCAATGCCCTTGAGCTTGATGACAGCATTGGTCACCGCCCGCCGCTCCTGGTCGCCAAGCCCGCCACGCAAACCGTCGAGCGAGATGTCGAGACCCGTCAGCGTCTCGGTGACCGTGATGCGGAAGGCATCCGAGCCGGCGGCGCGGGCGATGGTGTAGATCGCATCCATCCGGGAAAGGATCCCGTTGGACGCGATGGGACACTCCTCGATCTTCACGACATGATGCGTCTCGGCCTGGTTGATGCCGATGACGATGCCGCTCTCGCGCCGGCGCACGGTGAAGACGAGACGGCGGCGCTGATGCGGGGCCGCTTCGAAGATATCGCCGACGGGTGCTTCAAGACCCTTGGACTTCAGAGCATCGATCAGGATCTGCCGCTTGAATTCATTGTAGGGTGCCTTGGCGAGATGCTGCAGAGAACAGCCGCCACAGGTGCCGCCGACGCCATCTGGCCCGAAATGCCGGCAGGGCGGCTGGACACGGTCGGGTGAGGTGGTGGCGAAGGACATGATCGTGCCCTCGCTCTTCACCCGCGCGATCGAGACGGTTTCGCCCGGAAGGGCAAAGGGCACGAAGATCGGACCGTTGCTGTCATGGGCAACGCCGTCGCCCTTGGCGCCGAGGCTTGATATGGTGACGGTCTCGGCGCTCATTCTGCGTCCTCGCCGTTCATGTCGTCGCCATCGATGTCGTCTTCGTCTTCTTCATCGGCGCCCTCGGCATCATCAGGCTTGACGCCGGCTAGCAGGAATTCCTCGTTGCCATCACCGCCTGATATCGGGGAGGGGATCAGCCCGAGGCTTGTCCAGCCCATGTCTTCCACCAGCCAGCGTTCCAGTTCGGCGGCCACCAGCGGTGCCGTTTCCGGCTCCTTGAGGAGACCCGCCTTACTGATTGCCTCGCGACCCGCCTCGAACTGCGGCTTGACCAGCAGCAGGCAATGCGCGCCGGGCTCGGCCAATTCCAGCGCCGGCACCAGAGCCAGCTTCAGCGAGATGAAGGAGACATCGGAGACGACGAAATCGATCGGCCTGTCGTCGATATCCTCCGGTTCCATATAGCGGGCATTCAGCCCTTCGATATTGGTGACGCGCGGATCATCGGCAAGCCGGGGATGAAACTGGCCATGGCCGACATCCACGGAGACGACATGTGCCGCGCCGCGCTTCAAGAGGACCTCCGTGAAGCCGCCGGTCGAGGCGCCAACATCGAGACATTCGCAGCCCTCGGGCGAAAGGCCGAAATGGTCAAGCCCGGCCACCAGCTTCAGTGCGGCGCGCGAGACATAATCCTGCGCCGGGTCGTCAATGGTGAACTCGTGGGTCGCAGCAAAAACGAGGCTGGGTTTGGTGACGACTTTACCATCGACCTTCACGGTGCCGCGCTGGATCGCGTCGCGCGCACGCGAGCGGCTGGCAAAGAGGTCGAGGGCGACCAGAAGCTGGTCGAGGCGCTGGGGTTCGGGCAAATGTCTCATCCCCCGTCAATGATCGGTGCGGCGCTGCGGCGCAAGTGTTTTTCTGCCGGCGCCGCCGCTTCGAACCCTCTGCAGCGACGCTGGCGCCATGCGCCGCGTCCGCCATGCGTTTTTTGGCTTCATTAGGGAAGCTTTAATCGATGAACGCTAATATTCGGATGTCGGCCGATGCAGATCTCCTCCTCCCAAGCGATCGTCGACCGGCCGATCCCTGCGCGCCCCGTTCCCCTCCCGGCCGCAGTCAAACTGAAGCCCTCCGGATTCGGGCCCGGAGGGCTTCGCTTTTTCTGCCCTATATCGAAACCTCGGACCATTTTTGGGCTGTCATGCAATCGTCAAATTTTGCGTGCCAAAAGTTGTATTTACACAACAAAATTTAGTGATGTTTTTACCGGTGCTGCCTAATTTGACAGTATCAGCCCCTCGATATTGAGGGGATTCAGTCGCCACAGAACTCATGATGAAAGTGGGTGGCCCTCCCTTACGGCGGTCAGAGCCAAGTAATTCCTCACCGCTGGCATCAACCATCGCAGCGTTCGCGTTGCCGATGTTCCCCCATTACACAGTTGTCGACGGCGTCGATCGGCTGGGTTCTGCCACAGACTTGAACTCCCCGGAGAGTGACTATGCATTTAATCAACAATATGCGCACCATTGCCAAGATGATCTGCGCATTCGCCTTGGTCATCGTGATCAGCGTCATCGTGAACGCCCTAAGCTGGTCTTCCCTGTCGTTTCAGCAAACGGCAAATGGTTGGACTGTCCACACCTATGAAGTGTTGCAGGGCGTCGATGATATCGTGTCGGCAATGGTCGATCGGGAAACAGGCGTTCGCGGCTATCTCCTGGCCGGCGACGAAGGCTTTCTGGCGCCGTACAACGCCGGTTCCGAGAACTACGAGAAGGCCTTCAACGAGGTCGTTCGGCTGACCTCTGACAATGCCACCCAGCAGAAGCGGTTGAGCGAGCTCGCCGCATTGGTGAAGGGTTGGACCGAGGAAGTCGCGGCCAAGGAAATCGCCCTCATGAAGGACCCCGCGACCGTCGAACAGGCGCGCGCCATGGAAATCAATGGCGCCGGCAAGAAGTGGATGGACGGCATTCGTGCCAAGGCGGCTGAAATTGCCGGCGATGAAGCGTCCCTTCTGACCCAGCGCGCAACGGCTGCCGTCGAAGCGGCCGATAGCGCCCGCATGACGATCCTGAAGGGGGCAGCCGTGATGATTGCCTCTGTCATCGGCCTTCTCGTGCTGCTGCAGAAAAGCCTTGTTGCCCCGCTCGTCCGCATCGCCGGCTCGATGCGTGTGCTGGCTGACGGCGATACCAGCATCGGCGTCCCCGGTGTCGGCCGCACGGATGAAGTTGGTCAGATGGCCGCTGCCGTGGAAGTGTTCCGCCAGAACGCGATTGCCAACCGCAAGCTCGAAGAGGAAGCAGTCGCTGCCCGGGGCCAGACTGAGGAGACGCGCCTTGCCAACCAGCGGCGTATCCAGGAAGAAGCCGAAAAGCTGCGCTTTGCCACCGAAACGCTTGGCAATGGTCTGCAGCGGCTGGCCGAAGGCGATATCTCCTTCCAGCTGACGGAAGCCTTTGCGGAGGATTACGAACCCCTTCGCCGGAACTTCAACGCCTCGCTGCAGCAGCTCGCCATGACCATCGGCTCGGTCCTCGACAGCGTGACCAGCATGGACAGCGGCACCCGCGAAATCTCCGCCGGTGCGACCGATCTGTCGAAGCGTACGGAACAGCAGGCCGCCGCTCTTGAGGAGACCGCAGCTGCGCTCGACGAGATCACCGTCAACGTGCGCAACTCGTCTCAGCGCACCGACGAGGCCCGCAGCGTTGCCGTCCTGGCAAACGAGAACGCAGCCCGCTCGGCCCAGGTCGTCTCCCAGGCGGTCGAAGCCATGCGGCGGATCGAAGACAGCTCGCAGCAGATCTCCAACATCATCGGCGTCATCGACGAGATCGCCTTCCAGACGAACCTTCTGGCGCTCAATGCCGGTGTCGAAGCAGCACGCGCCGGTGAAGCCGGCAAGGGCTTCGCCGTCGTTGCCCAGGAAGTGCGTGAACTGGCACAGCGTTCCGCCCAGGCCGCCAAGGAGATCAAGGCCCTGATCACGGCCTCCGGCACCCAGGTTAGCTCCGGCGTGGCACTGGTTGGCGAAACTGGCACGGCCCTGAAGGCCATCGGTGACTACGTCGTGCAGATCAACACGCTGATGGATGCGATTGCCGGATCCGCCCGCGAACAGTCGACCGGCCTTGCAGAAGTCAATTCGGCCGTCAATCAGATGGACCAGACGACGCAGCAGAACGCCGCCATGGTCGAGCAGTCGACCGCAGCCTCGGCCGCTCTGGCCCAGGAAGCAACCCGTCTGCGCTCCCTGGTCGCCCAGTTCAAGCTGGCCGGTGCGCCAAGCGAAAGCCGCCAGGTGGCCTCGCGTGCTGCAGCCGACCAGACACGCCGCGCCCCGGCCGCTGTGAGCGGCAATCTGGCCCTGAAACACGACTGGAACGAATTCTGATCGCAGGAAGCGGTTTGAACGGTTTCTCGACAGCGCTCCCGATCGAAAGGTCGGGAGCGCTTTTCTGTCTGCCATAACCGCAGATTGACCGGCGTGTTCAAAGCCCGGACGAGCGGCCGCTTTTACCCAGCCATGGTCGCAGTCCGGCATTGACCGCCCACAAATCCGATCTCTAGTCTGGGACAATGTTCCATGGTTCGGATCAAGCGAGGAAGACGGGCATGAAGGCAAGGGTGATCGCCGCTGCATGGGCGCTGACATTGCAGGGACTGGCGGCAACAGGGGCTTGCGCCAATGACACCATGGCCGTGCTCGGCGCCGGCGGCCTGACATTCACCCGCACCGATCAGATCACCATGGCGCGGGAGGATCTCTACATCTCCCCCGAACGCGTGGATGTGAAATACACCTATCGCAACACCGGCGACACGGACGTGACAACCATCGTCGCCTTCCCCATGCCGAAGATCGGTGGCCCGGTCGAAACCATGGCAGCCGTCCCTGACGAGCAGAGCGACAATTTCATGGGCTTCTCGGTCATGCAGGACGGCGAAACGATCGAGCCCAGGCTGCAGCAGCGCGTCCTCGTCCAGGGGATCGACTTTACCGAGGAAGTGACGGCACAAGGGGTCCCGTTGCAACCGCTGTCGGACAAGACACGTGCGGCGGTCGCCCGGCTCGACGAGACGGTTCTTCAGGACTGGCTGGTCAAGGGCCTCGTCGCCGCCATGGACTACGGTGCCGAGAAACCGGAATACGTGCCGGTCTGGCAGCTCGATTCGATCTACTGGTGGGAGACGACATTCCCGGCCGGCGAGGAGGTGAATGTCGAGCACTCCTACCGCCCCAGTCTTGGCGGCACGACGGGAATGGCCTTTCTCTACGAGGGCAAGCCGAACGACCAGTTCGAAGACTACAAGCGGCGCTATTGCATCGACGACGATTTCATGAAGACGGCGATCAGGCTTGAGAAGTCGCAGGATTTCAACACGGGTCTCTACTATTTCGAGCATTGGCTGTCCTATATCCTGACCACAGGCAACAACTGGTTCGGGCCTATCGGCGACTTCCACCTGACGGTGGACAAGGGCAATCACAACCACGTCGTCAGCTTCTGCGGCCAGGATATCAAGAAGACCGGAGACACGACCTTCGAGATGCGCGCCAAGGAATTCGTTCCCGAACGGGATCTCGACATTCTGTTGCTGGTTTCCAGCAAGGACTGGAACCCCGGCAATCAGCCATAATTTGGTAACGGGTTGTAAAATCGTTTTCGACACTATCGCGACGATCGGATGTGTCCGGCTTCCCCCTGAGTGCGCCATGACGGCTGCGCAAACCCCGGATTGATCATGCATTTGCCCCCTTCGGCGATGCCATAGGCATCGTTTGCCGCCATGCGTCCCGAACAGACGGGTGCGCAGGCCCGAAAGTCATGTCCGAAAGTCGAGGCCCATGTCGCTCAACAACCTGTCCCTCAGCAAGAAGCTCATCCTGACCTTCTGCACCATCATGGCCGGATGCTTCCTGGCATCCGTCGTCGTCTTCCTGCAGGCTTACACAGCCAAGATGGCGGTCGTCGACCAGGATCGTGCACAGCGCATCGTCAACCTCGTCGATTCTGCAATGACGGCAATGGCGGAGCAGGCCTCCAATGAGCGCGGTTATCTTCTGACGGGCACCGACACGACCCTGGCGGCCGTGGAAACCGAGCGAAGGGCCGTGGACACGGCGCTGGTCGATGCATCGACACTCGCGTCCGGAGACAAGGCTCTGCTGGGTATTCTGGAGACGATGCGCACAGCCGCGCATGCCTATGGTGCCAATGTCGCTGATCCCCAGATTGCCGCCCGCAAGGCCGGCACGCTCGGAATTGCGGAAGTCGCCGCCATCGGCAAGCGTGACGGCATTGGCGAACTCGACCAGTTCCGCGCCGCCGCAGCAGAGATCAAAACCCTTCTGGCCGAGCGGACAAGCGCCATTCGCACCCAGCTCGACAATGCGCATCATGCCCTCGAGCTTGCACTTATCCTCGGCGCAGCCGTCGCCGGTGTCTTCGCCGTCGGCCTCATCTGGCTTCTCGCCCGCTCCATCGTCACGCCGATTACCGGCATGACCGACGCCATGGGACGGCTTGCCGCAGGCGACCACAAGGTCGAGGTGCCCGCCATCGACCGTGGCGACGAAGTGGGCCGGATGGCCAAGGCCGTGCTGGTTTTCAAGGACGCCGCGATCGAAACCGCCCGTATGGCCGAGGAGCGCCGCGTGATGCGCGAACAGGCCGAGACGGAACGGCAGAAGACGGAAGCCGAGAAGGCGAGCGAAGCCGAGGAAATCCGGTTTGCCATGGCCGAGCTGGAACAGGGCCTGACCGCGCTGGCCAATGGCGATGTCGCCTTCCGGCTTGAGCGTGCGTTTGCACCGAGGCTCGACCGGCTGCGCGGCAATTTCAACGATTCCGTCGACAAGCTGCAGGCAGCGCTGCGCACGGTGGGCGCCAATGCCGAGGCGATCAATGCTGGCGCTGCCGAAATTCGCGCTTCGGCCGACGATCTCGCCAAACGCACCGAACAGCAGGCCGCCTCCGTTGAACAGACGGCAGCCGCCGTCGAGGAAGTGACGACCACCGTCAAGGACACGGCCCAGCGCGCAGAAGATGTCGGCCAGCTCGTCGAACGCACCCGGGCCGGCGCCGAACGCTCCGGCGAAGTCGTCCGCTCCGCAGTGGCCGCCATGTCGGGCATCGAGCAGTCCTCGCAGTCGATCTCCAACATCATCGGCGTCATCGAGGACATCGCCTTTCAGACCAACCTTCTGGCGCTCAATGCCGGCGTCGAAGCCGCCCGTGCCGGTGAAGCCGGCAAGGGCTTTGCCGTCGTTGCCCAGGAGGTGCGCGAACTCGCCCAGCGCTCGGCCAATGCCGCCCGCGAGATCAAGTCGCTGATCGCCAATTCCACCGCCCAGGTCGGCAATGGCGTGGCGCTGGTCGGCGAGACCGGCACCGAACTTGAGAAGATCGTCGCCGCCGTTCAGGAAATCAGCCATCACGTGCAGGCGATCGTCACGGCCGCCCGCGAACAGTCGACCGGCCTGCAGGAAATCAACCTCGCGGTGACCGCCATGGATCAGGGCACGCAGCAGAATGCCGCCATGGTCGAACAGCAGACGGCCGCCTCCCACACCCTGGCGGCAGAGGCGGATTCGCTCAACATGCTGCTCGCCCAGTTCCGTCTGGGGCAGGGCGGCCCTGCGTCAGTCACGGCATCGCCGCGCACAAGCCAGGTGGCACCGCAACGCTCTGCGCCACCGGCTCCGGCAAGCCCGGCCAGACCTCCGGTGAAGGCAGCCTCAGCCGGCCATGCAGGCACACCATCGCCCGCCCGTGCGCTGGCAAACAAGCTCGGCCGCGCCTTTGGCACCAGCCAGGCCACGGCTCAGAAACCCAGCGAAACCGCCCCAGTGCCGGCCCAGCAGGACTGGACGGAGTTCTGATCCCTCAACCGGACATTGGATCCTCTTCGGCATCCAATGTCCGGTCGCACGCTCGAAAGTACTATTCAACAATAACACTCGATTTCAGGGCCAGACCTTGCAGTCAGGAACGGAAAATTAACAGCATTTCGGGAATTTGTTACCGTTAACACAGCCGCGGAGAGCGGCCTATAAACGGAAACCCCATGCTTAGTTCCTTCAAGAAACTGCCGCTCTCGCTCCAGATGGTCCTGGGCATCGGCATCGCAGTCGTGGCCATTCAGGCGAGCACCGCTGCCTACGAAATTTCCGCCGAACGCCTGACCCTGACCGACAAGGCCGCCAAGCGCGGTGATGCGGCACTGGACATGCTGGAATCCGTCCACACCCAGGCCATGCTCAATCGCAAAGAAGTCGGTGAGGACGATCCGGCCATCGCAACGCTCGACGGCACCATGGACCAGTTTTCCAACTCCGGGGGCAGCGTCAAGCTCTGGCTGGTCATGGGACCGAAGGTCATCGACTTCCAGAAATCCCAGGGGGAAACCGAATTCGAGGGACCGCGCGATACGATCGATCAGCAGGCGATCTCGGCTCTTGCGCGGCTGAACAGCCTCGAGGGTGAGCGCTTTCGCATGACCCGCCCGGTTATCCTTGGCCAGGGCAGTGCGAGCGACGAGAAATGCGCGAGCTGTCATACCGCCAAGATGAACATCCAGCCGGGTGAGGTGATCGGTGTCTACAGTGCCGAGGTCGACCTCGCGCCGGAACTTGCGGCCTGGCGGACCAATGCCTGGAAGCGCGTCGGCATCGGCGCGGGCGCCCTTGCCGTGATGATCGCACTTGTGATCCTGATGCTGCGCATGACGGCCGTCAATCCGCTGCGCAAGCTCGCCCGCGCAACGCAGGGGCTGGCTGAAGGCAATCTTGATGTCGACGTCGGAACCCAGGATCGACGCGATGAACTCGGCGTCATGGGCCGCGCGCTGGAGATCTTCCGCGACAATCTGCGCCGCACCCGCGCGCTCGAAGCCGAGACGGAGCAGTCCCGCCACAAGGCCGAGGAGCACCGGCGTCATGTCGAGCGCCGCGCCGAGGAGGAAGCGGCGGAAAAGCTGCGGATCGCCACGGCCGGACTTGCCGGTGGCCTGCGGCGCCTTGCGGCCGGCGATCTCGCTTTCCAGATCGAGGAGCCGTTTGACCCGAGTTTCGAGGCCTTGCGCCATGACTTCAATGCGTCGATCCGCGAACTGGCCAATACCATGTCTGCGATCCAGATCGCGGCCGGGACCATCGATGACGGCAGCGGCACGATCGCGGCTGGCGCCAATGAACTCGCCCGCCGGACCGAAAGCCAGGCGGCCTCGCTGGAGCAGACCGCCGCGTCGCTGAAGGAGATCAACGCCACCGTGCATGCCGCCAACCAGCGTGTGGCCGACGCGCGGGATGTCGCGAAGAAGGCCAATCAGAGCGCGCTCACCTCCGGCCAGGTGGTGAGCGAAGCCGAGCAGGCCATGCGCCGCATTGAGGAAAGTGCGCAGCAGATCTCCAATATCATCGGTGTGATTGACGAGATTGCGTTCCAGACCAACCTCCTCGCCCTCAATGCAGGCGTCGAAGCCGCCCGCGCCGGGGAAGCCGGCAAGGGCTTCGCCGTGGTGGCGCAGGAAGTGCGCGAACTGGCGCAGCGGTCTGCCAACGCCGCCAAGGAGATCAAGGCGCTCATCCAGAATTCCACCGCTCAGGTCGAGAACGGTGTGAAGCTGGTGCATGGAACCGGCGAAACGCTGGTCGAAATCGGCAGCCTGATCCAGACCATCAACGATCACATGGACGCCATTGCCGACTTCTCGCGCGACCAGTCGAGCGGTCTGCGCGACATCGCCGGCGCCGTGGATCAACTCGACACCGCAACCCAGCACAATGCCCGCGTTTCGGATGACCAAAGCAATGAGGCGAGCCGTCTTGCACAGCAGGCGGCAGCGCTACGTGCAATGATCGAACGTTTCGAGCTGCAGGCGCGACCGTCGGGAATGCGCCGGGCCGCGTGAGGTCTGATCTCCCGACCCTTCTGCCATCCTGCACAAACGAAGAAAGCCCGTGGCGTATGCCACGGGCTTTCCCCGTTTAGCCTGCTGGGCAGGCTTTACCGGGCGTCATCGACATCGTCGACCACGTCCGCCATGGGCCGGTCCGCACCGTCCGCATGTTCATGGATCCACTCGCCGTTTTCGTCCTGCCAGCTGATCTCCGCATCGCCGTCGGCAAGCTGCTGGGCGCCGGCGGCATGCCGTGCAGCCGCAACGGCTTCGGCATGGGTGGCGAAGGGCTCGGAATAGACATTGCCCAGCCGGTAGGCGAAGCCTTCGTCATGTTCGACGACGTGATAGGTCACCTTGGCCATGTACTCTGCCTCAGTTCCAGCGCCAGCGGCTGTCGCGGGCCGGCGGAGCCGAGTTGGCGAGCAGGTAACCGACGACGCCACCGATGATGCCGAGCGTGATGAGACCGGCAGAGGTTGCGGCACCCGGATGGCGGCGAACAACGCCGGCAACGGTGTCCGCACCTTCGCGGGCGTAATCGGCAACCACATGGGCGGTGCGGGCTGCACCATTCACCACGTCGGAGGCGCGGTTGCGAACGTCATCGGCGCTATAGCCGGTTACCGACGAGGCGGTGCGGGCCGCATCATCAAGCGCTTCCGAGGCGCGGTTGCGGACGGTCCGGCCGCTGCGGCTCGCTTCGCGTGCAATCGTGTCCTTGAGATCGTTCATCTGCTCGCGCAGGTCACGCAGTTCTGCCTGAAGGTTCGAAGAGGCCATGGAACGGTTCCTTTCCTGTTGTCCGGTCTTGCGGAACAAACGTGGCCGGCACCGGAAGGTTCCATGCAGGAGGCTGCCTCAAGTGTCGCAGCCTGAAATGAAAACGCCCGGCACCTTGCGGCACCGGGCGTCTTTGAAATTATGGCTTGAGAAGGCCTTACTTGGTCGCGGCTTCGTACATTTCCAGCACGTAGTCCCAGTTGACCAGGCTGTCGACGAAGGCTTCGAGATACTTCGGACGGGCATTGCGATAGTCGATGTAGTAGGAGTGTTCCCAGACATCGACGCCGAGGATCGGCGATGCACCGTGAACGAGCGGGTTCTCGCCGTTCGGGGTCTTGGAGATTTCCAGCTTGCCGTCCTTGACCGAAAGCCAGGCCCAGCCGGAGCCGAACTGCGTGGTGCCGGCTGCAACGAAATCGGCCTTGAACTTGTCATAGCCGCCAAGGTCGCTGTCGATGGCAGCCTGCAGCTTGCCGGGCAGCTTGTTGCCGCCGCCGTCCTTCTTCATCCAGTTCCAGAAGTGGATGTGGTTGTAGTGCTGGCCGGCATTGTTGAACAGGCCGGCATTCTTGCCATAGGACTGCTTGACGATCTCTTCCAGCGACAGGCCTTCAAGGCCCGAGTCCTTCAAGAGGTTGTTGCCGTTGGTCACATAGGCCTGGTGATGCTTGTCGTGGTGAAACTCAAGCGTTTCAGCCGACATGAACGGCGAAAGCGAGTCGTAAGCATAGGGCAGGGCGGGCAATTCGAAGGCCATGGTGATATCTCCTTTGGGCAATGGATTGCGTTTTGGCAGGTGACGGGAACATAGGTGCGGATGGGAGGCGAGGCAACCTTCGGCCTTCCAAAAACCGGCTTCTGATCGAAAGAAATATCTTCCGTTTTTGGACTTGCACCGTGTGCCGTTCCATCCCACGTTCCCGGCCCGACATCCCCCAACCGAGGTATCCCATGTTCCGTTCCCGCAAGCTTCTCGCGATTGCTGCCCTGGCCGTTGTCCCGCTCTCCTCCCCGGCCGTCGCGTCCTCGGATGACGCCTGGGCCGAGTTCGCCAAGGATGTCGCCGCGAAATGCACGGTCCTGGCGGAGGGACGCATCGAGCAGCCAAAGGTCGTTGTCGATCCCTTCGGAACAGAGAGCTATGGCGTGGCCATCGTGACCGGCAAGGCCGTGGGGGCGGATGCTGTGGTGAGCTCGATCTGCGTCTACGACAAGAAGACCCAGGCGGCGGAGATCGGCGGCGAGCTTCCCGCCGACCAGGTGACGATCACCGTTCCCTGAGACCTACGCCTCGTAGACCTCCGGCTCGGGCAAGCCGTCGATGGCGAAGCCGAATTCGGCCCGCGCGATCTTGCACTCCTCGTCGCCCGGCATGCAGGTGCGGCAGACATGCGGCCGCACCAGATAGACTGCGCAGCCGACATGTTTGCCGACTTCGCCGGTGAGCGCCGCACATCGCCCGTTCTCGAACTTCATGCCGCTTTCGTCCTTGGCGATCATCGCTTCCGGGATGGCGGATATCTCCTCGTCGCTTTCAAGCGAAAAGCGCGGCCAGTCGGCGGAATAGGCGCAGCATGCGCCGCAGGCCTGGCAATCGAAGATCTCGGGTGGGGACGTCTCGAGCATGGGCTCAGCGCTTCGCCGCGCGCAGGCGCATGAGATTGACCGCGAAGAAGCCGGTGAAAACAAGCATCAACAGGCCGACAAAGACGGGCCCGGCATCGACCGAGACGAGATCCATGGTGAGACCTGTGGTGCCGGAGCCTGCGGCACTGCCGATCGCGTAAGCCAGAGCGAAGACGGCACTTCCCGAGACGAGAAGACCGCCGCGGAAGCGTTCGCCGAGCAAGGTGAGCGCAGCCGTATAGAGCGAAAAGCTCGCAGCCCCGAGGATCGATATGGTGATCAGCAGGGTGAGCGGAGAGGTCATCAGAGGCAGAACCAGGAAGGCGACGGCGGCAATCAGCGAGCCTGCGATGGCGATGACAGGCCGCGACAGCCGATCCAGCAGCCAGCCGACAAAGGGCTGGGCAAGCGCCGTCGGCAGCGCCACCATGGTGACGACGAAGGCCGCGAAATTCTGGCTGTAGCCACGCTCGACGAAATAGAGCGGGATCATCGAGATCGCCGCGATATCCGAAAAGCCGAAGGCGACGACCATCAGCGTGAGCACCGGTGCAAGCTTGACGAAGGTGACAAGCCCGCCCGCTTCGGAGGCCTCAGGCTTCGTCTTGGCGTAGCGACCCAGCATGACCGAGGCAAAGGCGACGAGCGCCACGTAAGCCGCCGTCAGCGCAAAGGCAAAGCCGTCCTCAATGCCGACAAGCGGAATGGCGAGCGGGCCGGCGGCAAAGCCTGCGCACATGCCAGCGCTATAGGCGCCGGACACGCGGCCGCGCAGGCGATCGGGACAAGCGGTGTTCAGCCAGGCCTCGCTCACCGTGTAGATGATGCTGGTGCAGAAGCCGAGCAGGAAGCGGGCGACGAACCAGACCCAGAGCTGGTCGAAGGCCGCCAAGGTCGCAAGCGAGATCGAAACGCCGAGCAGCGACGCCACGATCAGGCGGTCGCCACGCATCGCCTGTGTCAGCTGGCCGATCATCAGTGTCGAGGAGGCGAGCCCCAGCGCGAAAACCGACGCATTGAGCCCCGCCATGCTGGACGAGACGCCACGACTTTCCAGGATCAGCGAAATCAGGGGATACGTCAGCCCCTGGCCGACGGCAAAGGCCGTGACACCGAGAATGACGACTGCGATCGCCGCCCAGTCTGGCGCGAAATCGGGTGCAATATCCGTGGTGCCTGCCGTCTGCATGGAGCCTCCAAAGCGCGTTTCAGCGCCTGTCGATTGAAGGCCCGGTCTAGCGGGGGGAGCGGGGGAAGTCCAGAGAGAGGTGGGCTGGAGCGCTTACCCCGCCGCAATCACACCCGGCACGTCCTGACCCAGCGCCGCAAACACCGTCTTCAGAATACCGGCCGCATCGAGGCCTGCCTTGGCATACATGGTTTCGGGTTTGGCCTGGTCCATCCAGACATCGGGCAGCACGAGCGAGCGGACCTTCAGGCCGTTGTCGAGCAAGCCCTCGTTGACGAGGAAATGCACCACCTGGCTGCCGAAGCCTCCGACGGCGCCTTCCTCGACGGTGACGACCACCTGGTGGTGGCGGGCGAGTTGGCGGATCAGGTCATGATCCAAGGGCTTGGCGAAGCGAGCGTCGGCGACAGTGGTTGAAAGGCCAGCGGCATCGAGGTCTTCGGCGGCAAGCAGACAGTCGGCGAGGCGCGTGCCGAAGGAGAGGAGTGCGACCTTCGAGCCCTGCTTGACGATGCGGCCACGGCCGATTTCGAGGATCTCGCCGCGTTCGGGCATCGGAACGCCCACACCTTCGCCGCGCGGATAGCGGAAGGAGATCGGACCCTCGTCATAGGCAGCCGCAGTGCGCACCATGTGCTTCAGCTCCGCCTCGTCGGCAGCGGCCATGACCACGAAGCCGGGCAGCGCCGCGAGAAAACCGGTGTCGAAGGAACCCGCATGGGTCGGGCCGTCGGCGCCGACGAAACCGGCCCGGTCGATCGGGAAGCGCACCGGCAGCTTCTGGATGCCGACATCGTGCACGACCTGGTCGTAACCACGCTGCAGGAAGGTCGAATAAAGGGCGCAGAAGGGCTTGTAGCCTTCAGCGGCGAGACCGGCTGCGAAGGTCACGGCGTGCTGCTCGGCGATGCCGACATCAAAGGTGCGTTCCGGAAAGAGCGCATGCAGCTTGTCGAGGCCGGTGCCAGACGGCATGGCGGCGGTGATGCCGACGATCTTCTCGTCGTGGCGGGCTTCCTCGACCAGCGCATCGGCGAAGACGGCGGTATAGGCCGGCGCATTCGGCTTGGCCTTGGCCTGGGTGCCGGTGATGACGTCGAACTTGTTGACGCCATGATACTTGTCGGCTGCCGCTTCGGCCGGCGGATAGCCCTTGCCCTTCTGGGTCACGACATGAATCAGAACCGGGCCCTTGGCATTGTCGCGGACATTGCGCAGCACCGGCAGCAGATGCTCGAAGGAATGGCCGTCGATCGGGCCGATGTGGTAGAAACCGAGCTCCTCGAACATGGTGCCGCCGGTGACATAGCCACGGGCATGTTCGACGGCGCGGGTGATCGCGCGGTCGACGGTCTTGCCGAGATAGGCGGTCAGTTTCTTGCCGAAGTCGCGGAAGCCCATATAGGTCCGGCCGGAGGCAAGGCGCGCAAGATAGGCGCTCATCGCGCCCGTCGGCGGTGCAATCGACATGTCGTTGTCGTTGAGGATGACGATCAGGCGGGCATCGAGCGCACCGGCATTGTTCAGCGCCTCATAGGCCATGCCGGCCGACATGGCGCCATCGCCGATCACGGCGATCACCTTGCGGTCGGTCTTCGACAGCTCGGCGGCAACCGCCATGCCGAGGCCGGCGGAAATCGAGGTGGACGAGTGGGCAGCACCGAAGGGATCGTATTCGCTCTCGGCGCGCTTGGTGAAGCCGGAGAGGCCGTCTTCCTGGCGCAGCGTGCGAATGCGCTCGCGGCGGCCGGTCAGGATCTTGTGCGGATAGCACTGGTGGCCGACGTCGAAGATCAGCCGGTCGTCAGGCGTGTTGAACACCTTGTGGATCGCGATCGTCAATTCCACGACCCCGAGACCGGCACCCAGATGACCACCCGTCTTCGACACCGCGTCGATCATCTCGTCGCGGACCTCGCGCGCCAGCTGCGGCAGGTCACGATCTTCGACGGCCTTCAGGTCTTTCGGGAGCTTGACCTTGTCCAGGAGCGGCGTATCGGGCAGGGATGTCACGGGCTGATGCCTCTTCAGTCTGTTTGGATGCGCGATACCATCCCCCGACGATCAGGGCAATTCCACGTCATCAAGCGCTTATATAGCGGTCAACGGCCCTCCGGCAAAGGCACGAACTCTTCTTCATCGCCGGGAACGATATCGAAACGCCCGGTTCTCCACTCTTCCTTGGCCTGTTCGATTCGCTCTTTGGACGACGAAACAAAGTTCCACCAGATATGTTTCTTCGTCCCCATGGCCGCTCCGCCGAAGAGCATCACGTGACAGCCTGTCGCGCCGCCGATCAGGGTGATTTCGTCACCGGGTCGGAAGACGAGCAACTGGTCGGCGGCAAAACGGTCGCCGGCGATCTCGATCTCGCCCGAGAGGATGTAAAGCGCGCGCTCTTCCTGACCTGCGTCGAAGGGGAAGCGGGCGCCGGCTTCGAGCGACAGATCGACATAAAGAGTTTCGGAGAACGTCTTCACCGGTGACCGCAGGCCGCCCATGCCGCCGATGACGATGCGACCGGATGCGCCGCGATCGTTGAAGGTCGGTAATTCGCCCTTGGCGGTATGGGCAAAGGCCGGATCGATCTCTTCCATCTGGTCGGGCAGGGCGATCCAGGTCTGCAGACCCGACATCGCAAGCGGGTAACCGCGCAGGTTTTCCGGCGTGCGCTCGGAATGCACGATGCCGCGGCCTGCCGTCATCAGATTGATGTCGCCAGGCGCAATCACGAGTTCCGTGCCCAGGCTGTCGCGATGCTTGATCTCGCCGTCGAAGAGATAGGTGACGGTCGAGAGCCCGATATGCGGATGCGGGCGCACATCCATGGCTTCGTCTGCCTTCAGGATCGCCGGACCCATCCGGTCGAAGAAGATGAACGGCCCGACCAGCCGCCGCTTGATCGATGGCAGCGCCCGGCGCACGGAAAACCCGCCGATATCGCTGGAGCGCGGGATGATCAGATGCTCGATCGCATCACAGGCAAAACCGTCACCAGGGACAGGATCGTTTCCGGGGAAGAAGGACATGGGGGCGGTCTCCGCGTGGTCGATGGGGAGAGTGTAGGATGGCATTGAGGCCGGAAGCTAGACGTGAGGCCTGCGGGGAAGCGTGACGCTGCGTTCAGTCTTTGACGCCTGTCCAATCATGGTTCGGTAGCAGGTCGGGCGCAAATGACCCCAGTTTCACTGCAGCTTCCGAGATGCGCGCAAGGCATCTCTCGGAACCATCTCTGACCAGAGGGTTTGTCAGATACTGCGCGTAGGTCATGCCTTCGGTATAGGCGAGAACGCTTCTGGCATTGTCGAGAATGTCCATCAGGCGCAGCCATGGACGCTCAGAAGGCAAGCTGGCGATCCCTCTCTATGCGTCGAGCAAGGCGTTCCTTTTCGACCGGTTCGCAGACGATATCCACAGGTCGACCGGTGATGGTCTCGAGCTTCTGTCGCAAAATATCTAGGTCGCTGAAAAAACTGAAGCCCTTGCCCATCTTGGAATGGTCAAGGCGAACAACAACATCGACGTCCGATTCCTCGGTCGCCTCACCGCGCGCAACAGACCCGAACAGAGACAGCGACAAGATGCCATCAGCGACCAGTTCGTCGCGATGCTCCCGCAGCTTGGCAATGACCATGTCCTTGTCCATGGCCGAAAGCATAACAAATTTTCCCGCTATGGTCGAGAAAAGTCGCTCAAGCCCCGTCGAGCGGCTCGGTTCCCGTTGGCTTGCCGGCGCGATCGAGCCGGATCTTCTCAATGCGGTTTTCGGCAGCCGACAGCAGCGTCTCGCAATGCTTCTTCAGGAGTTCGCCGCGCTCATAGATCGCGATGGAATCCTCCAGCGCCACATCGCCACGTTCGAGCCGTGCGACGATGCTTTCGAGTTCGGCCACGGCCTTTTCGAACGAGAGGCCGGAAAGATCGGCGGAAACAGCGGCGTCGGACATACTCAACCCTTCATCAGTCTGGCGATGTGCAGGCCGGCCGATTCGGCGAGCCCTTCGAGATCATAGCCGCCTTCAAGCAGGCTGACGACCCGGTTGTTGCAGAAGCGATCGGCGACTTCCAGCAGACGCCCCGTCGCCCAGTCGAAGTCTTCGCCGACAAGATTGATCTGGGCCAGCGGATCGCGGTGATGCGCGTCGAAGCCGGCCGAAATCAGGATGAGATCGGGCGAGAAATCGTGCAGAGCCGGCAGGACCCGGCTCTTGAACGCCTCGCGAAAATGATCCGAGCCGACATTCGGCGAGAGCGGTGCATTGACGATATTGCGGTGTTTACCCGTCTCGTCCTTGGCGCCGCTGCCGGGATAGAGCGGCATCTGGTGCGTCGAGCAGAACAGCACCGACGGGTCGTCCCAGAAGATGTCCTGCGTGCCATTGCCGTGATGCACGTCCCAGTCGACGATCGCGACACGCTCCACGCCATAGGTCTTCTGGGCATGGCGTGCGGCAATCGCGATTGTGTTGAACAGGCAGAAACCCATCGCCTTGGATTTTTCGGCGTGATGCCCCGGCGGTCGACCGGCGACGAAGGCATTGTCTGCCTTGCCGGTCATCACGTCGTCGACCGCTGCCATAGCGCCACCAATGGCGGTCAGTGCCACCTGCAGGCTCTTCGGCGAGGCATAGGTGTCAGCCTCGATCTGGTTGATCTCGCCCTCTTCTTCGGGGATCTGCCGCATCACCGCAAACAGATGTTCTTCCGGATGCGCCAGCGTCACGGCGTCTTCATTGGCCTGCACAGCCTCGACCCGCTCAAGCTGTGCGAAGTTGGGGTGCTCAAGCGCGATGTTGAGCGAGCGCAGCCGGTCCGCCCGTTCGGGATGCCCCGGTGGCGTGTTGTGCTCCAGGAAGAGCGGGTTCTCGTAAAGACGTGTTGTCATCGGGCCATCCTCGGTCGCGGTGAACATAAGGCGGCATACCGTCATCTTCCACCTCGCAATGCGGTTTTACCCATTCCTCTTGGCCCGCAACCGGAAACCCCGCGCAGATACCTTTTTGGGACACGACTTGTGGAGGAGGGGGCGATGCCGTTAGATGCCGCTAACACACGGAAAAGACGGGACCTTGCATGGATGAGATCGACCGCGTCGAGGTGAGCGAAATCACCATTCCCTACCGCGACATCGCCGACACAGGCGAAATGCAGGCGGCGGCCTATGTCACCCATGCCGAGGCCGCCTTGCGTCATTTCTGGCGTTACCGTCCGCCGCTGGAGGATGAACCGCGCTATGCGCCGACCAAGCTGGAACTGCGTCTTCACCTGCCCCTGCGCCTTGACGATCCGGTGCGCGTGGTCGTGCGGGTCGACAAGATCGGCGGCAAGTCGGTCGGCTTCGAGGTCGAGATGGAGCGTGACGGCCAGACGGTCGCGGAGATCGACGTGACCTGGACCGCCCGCGATCGTGAAACCGGTGAGCCAGCCGCGCTGCCGGAAGACATCCGCGACTGGCTTTATCGATACCTCCGCTGAGCGTGGAGGCTCCCGCGACCTGCACATAGCCCTCAATCGAGGCCGAGCCGCTCGATCTCCTCGTCGCTGAGTTCGAAGCGGCGCTTGATGAAGTCCTCGGGAATGCCCAGGCGCTTGGCGATGTCGAGATCGGGTTTGCGCTGGGCGACCGGCGGAATGAACAGCGTCGAGATTGTGCTGATCATCGATGCGTCGAGTTCGCCGATCGTGGTTCTGAGCATGGTCGGATCGCAGACCGGATAGCGCGCGGCCTCATACACCGTGAGGGGGTGGTCGGCAGGATAGGCCTTGAGCAGCTTTTCCTTCAGCACCTCCAGCTTCTCCTGCGACAGCGAGATCTTGTAGCCCACTTCGCCGAGCACGCCGACCTGCCACAGCACGAGGTTGTTGCGCGGATCGAAGGTGCGGTCGAAGATCAGGAAATCCGTCGCCTCGAAGCTCTGGCATCCCTTGCGGGCGGGGTCGACCCCGAGATCGGCAAACAGGCAGTCCTCGGCGGAGATCCCCGGCAACATGACCGCGTCGAACCCCTCCTGTCGGGCACGGGCGACGGCCCGGTGCGACGGAAAGACGAAGATTCCGGGATGGCCGTAGAACACCGCGCAGACGTGCAGGCCCTGGCGGACATGTTCCAGAATGTATTCGGTGATATCAAGATAGGTCGCCAGACGGCTGCTGCGGTCTTCGTAGAAGGACTGCAGTGACTGCGCCGAGGGATTGAGCGAGGTGAGCCAGTATTCGGTACCAGGGTCCGTGACGAGGTAGAAAACCCGGTCTGCGGCTTCGATATGGGCCTTCGCCTCGAGGCTGGTCTGGGCCGCGAGCTTGATCCCGACGCCGACGACCGAGAGGAAGCCGGTCTTCACCGGCGGCTCTGAGCGTGTCGCGATGGGATCGAAGGGTTTTTCAGCAACCAGTGCATCCATGACGGTATCTCCCGAAAGGTGTTGATGCAGTGAGGCCGCGCCGATCTCGGACCGGCACGGCCCGCCGGATCAGATGACCACGACGACGGTCCAGACGGTTTCTCCGTCGGCTGCCTTGAGACTGTTCTTCAAGGCGGCCGCATGGAGGGTGGACTGGATCAGTTTCGGATCACGGGAGAGGAGCACGGACTCCTCCACCGGAGACAGGTTAGAGTTGTTGATCACTGCCAGCGGGTTTTCGCGGAATTTCTTGGCAGTGGAGGCGTTCGTCGCAATGTCGACGAGCAGTTTGTCGATTGCAGGCATTGCAATATCCTTTCCTTCTGCTGGTTGACGCGCGCTGGTTCAGAGCACCACGACGACCACGTTGACGGTGTCTGCGGCGGCATTGGCGCCGAAGTTCGTCTTGATCGCCTTGTGGATCGCGGGGGCGTCCTTGCTCTTGATGATCTTTGCGGCGCTGTCGGAAATGCCGAACCGTTTCAGTTCGGCATCCGGATTGGCGTGGAATCGCTGCAGCGCAGCCGCGTCCATAGACACCCCGACCATGAATCGGGCTACTTCCGTGTCACTCATGTCACGTCTCCCTTGTCGATTGTGAATGTATGCGGTGTGGATGTGTGCGGCGGGGCTGTTCAGGAAGGCAAATGGCCTCAGCGGCGCCGTGCAGAAAGATGTGTAATCTAATTTAATAACTGCTGAAATATATAAATTTAGGAAGAAAGTTTACTCTTCCTGAGTGGCTATACTTCCGGTTTTTCATCCAAGGTTCAAAAGTAAACATGAAAAAGCCCGCCGAAGCGGGCTTGTGTCATTTTGGCCAGACAGGGAATGTGCGCAATGTCACACGCGCACGGGCAGCAGCGGATATCCGACCAGGACCGCACGGGCGGCAAGCGTGGCAATCGCAGCCTTGACCAGGTCACCGGGGATGAAGGCCAGCGAACCGAAGAGCACCTTGTCGAAGGGCGTGCCGGCAACCAGAGACAGCCACGGCATGCCGCAGAGATAGACCACGCCGATGCCGCCGAGGATCGACGCGAGGAAGAAGCCGGTCATCTGCTTCGTGGCGGACTGGTCTTCCCGCACCAGCTTTTCCGCCAGGAGGCCGGTGACGAAGGCACCGAGTATCCAGCCGAAGATATAGCCGCCGGTCGGGCCGATCAGCACGGCAAGGCCGCCACGTCCGCCGGAGAGAACCGGCAGGCCGACCGCGACCAGCACGACCAGTAGCACATAGGCAAGCGCCCCGCGCCTGGCGCCGATGATGCAGCCGGCGAGCATCACGCCCATCGACTGCGCGGTGATCGGCACGGGCAAAAGCGGGATCGGCACCGGCGGCAGGAAGCCGAGCACGATGATGATGGCGGTGAAGAGGGCGGAGAGAACGAGATCTCTGGTGGTCATGGTGGCGGTCCCCAAAAAAACTTTGGGAATTTTACTGGCCTCTAATCCCGCGCGCGTCAATCGCCTCGGCGATCCGGTCGGCATCCTTCAACGTCGAAATGATCAGCGGTCCCAGCATGCGCGAGAGCTTGACCGGAATGCCACGGGCCGCGTGGGCCTCCTTCAGCGCCTCGTGGCGGGCGGCGATCTCCGGCACGAAGCGCAGAACCAGCCCGAAGGCGAGGCCGACATCGGACGCCTTGAGGAGCCCCATCCGCTCCAGAGGACGAGCGAGATCGGTGATGACCTCCATGAAGGCGGCAATCGTCGTGGTCGCGGTGATGGCGGCGGCGAGAAACAGCACGGCCAGCAGCCGAAGTGTCGTCGAGAGCGCCTCCGCAGGCGAAAGGAGAAGGATGTTGAACAGGCCGAGAATGGCGATGGTGAAGAGCACCGGCCGCACCCGTCTGAGCGCCTCGCCGACGGAAAGCCCGCTAGACAGATAAAGCCCGCCGGTCGCCAGCATGGCGAGCATCAGCGCGATGGGGTTCGAAACGAAGTAGAGCCCGAGCCCGACGAGAAGCAGCAAGGCAAGCTTGGTCCGCACGCCCACCCGGTGCAGCGGGCTCACGCCCTCAACGAACAGGCTGGTCAGCATCCGGCAATCTCCCGGTAGCAGGCGATGGCAGCGTCGCCAGGGCCGTCGAAGGCGAGCGCCTGCTCATGGAAAACCAGCACACGGGCAAAATCGGCAACGAGATCGAGGTCGTGGCTGATCACCACCGCCTGTTCGGTCAGCCCGTCGATCGCAGCCTTCACCAATGCTCGATTGCGAAGATCCAGCTGGTTGGTCGGCTCGTCGAACAGGATGATTTCGGGCCGGGTGACCACGACGGCAGCCAGCGCCGCGAGCTGCAACTCCCCGCCCGAAAGCTCATGCGGTCGGCGGCTCGAAAGCGCCTCGATGCCGAAACGGGCCAGAACGGCATCCACGGCCTGCTCGACCTCGTCAGCTCCCAGCCCGCGCGCCTTCGGCCCCATGGCAATGTCGTCGCGAATGACGGGCAGGATGATCTGGTGGCCGGGGTTCTGGAAGATGAAGCCGGTCTTAGCCCGCGCCGCCTTTTCGTCCGCGACCGTATCGAGCCCATCCAGCGTCACCCGGCCGGAGGAAGGCTTGGCCAGCCCTGCGATCAGCCGCGCGAAACTCGTCTTGCCGGAGCCATTGAGCCCGATCACACCGATGCGCGGTTCGCTGAGAGTTAGCGAGAGCGGCCGGACTGCCACGCGGTCGCCATAACGCAATTCGGCCTGGTCGAAACGAATGTGCAAGGTGGGTCTCCGAAAGGTTCGGGTCTCTATAGCGTTCGGGAACGTATGGGGGAATGCTCCAAGGTGTTGCCGACGTCTGCTGCCCGCAGTTTTCTTGACAATCGAGGGCGAAACGCCAATATTGGCGTGGCAAGTTTCGAGGTGGGAACGGCCTCCCCACGCACCCGCAAGGGTCAGTAGCCGCAAGGTGAAGAGATCCGGGCTTTGGCACCCCGGCGGAAATGGAAAGCCTCGCTTCGCGCGGGGCTTTTTATTGTGTCTCTATCAGATGCCCTTTCCGCAACCGATTTTCCAGCTTGTTGCGATCGATCGGGTAGGTCGACTTTACCATGTAGACGCCCTGCCGGGTCGGACGGATCAGCACCGCCACGAGCAGGATGAGGTCCAATTGCCGAACCTCACGGATTAACTCAAGGCCATCATTCATATGCTTCGGCGACTGGCCGACATGGCTCGGCCGCGCGACGGTCTGCGTCAGGAACGGCAAACAGGACATGAAACTGTCCGGATGTGATTTGAAGGCGTGTTTCTGAGCCGGGATTGAAAAGCCGACCGGGCCGGGCTGCAGATTAAGTCCGAAACGGCGCAGATGCTGAACCGGCAGCTCGCCCAGGATCAGAGGTTTGAACCGCGGCCATTCCTCCTTATTTTTCTCCGAAAGCTTTGGTCGACGCTTATCGGATAGGTTGTATCGCGATTGCGCGATGCTTTCCAGAGCGGCCAGCCCATTGAACAAACCACGAACAACCGCTAGCGTCTCAATCATGGCGATTCCCGTTCCCAATGCGCTGGCGCGAAAAATCTTCCTTGAACGGCAGGGCCTGTCCCGCGCGCCGACGAAGGCGCTTGGCCGCGAGGGGCTTTATCAGCTGGTCCACGATCTCGGCTTCGTCCAGGTCGACAGCATCCAGTGGGTCGAGCGCGCCCATCACCAGATCCTCTTTTCCCGCAACCAGACCTATCGCCAGACGGATCTCGCCCATCTGGCGGAAAAGGATCGCTCGCTCTTCGAACACTGGACGCATGACGCCTCGATCATTCCGTCCGAATTCTTCCCCTATTGGAAACACCGCTTCGTCCGCCGCGAGGCGAAGATCATGGAAAACTGGGCGAAGTGGCAGGGGGAGGGCTTCGACAAGGCGTTCGAGGAAACCTATGCCCGCATCCGCGACACCGGCCCGGTCATGGCGCGCGACGTCAAGGGCGACGACCACAAGTCCGGTGGCTGGTGGAACTGGCATCCCTCCAAGACCGCGCTGGAATTCCTGTGGCATACGGGCAAACTGTCGATCGCCCGCCGCGAGGGCTTTCAGAAGGTCTACGATCTGTCTGAACGCGTCATCCCGCCGGAGCATCATGCCGCCGAAGTCGATCACGAAACTTTTGTCGACTGGGCCTGCCGTGCGGCGCTCTCTCGCCTCGGTTTTGCCACCTCGGGCGAGATTGCCGCCTTCTTCGACATCGTCACGCCCGATGAGGCCAAGGCCTGGGTGGCCACGCATCGCGAGGAACTGGAGGAGCTGTCGCTCGGCACCGTCGATGGAAAGCCGCGCGCCTCCTTCGCCTTCGCGGATCGGGTCGCCGCGCTGCTGGAGGCGCCGGAACCGCCCGCCCGCATCCGCGTGCTCTCGCCTTTCGATCCGCTGATCCGCGATCGCAACCGCACGGAGCGCCTGTTCGGCTTCTTCTATCGCATCGAAGTCTTCGTTCCCGAGCCGAAGCGGCAATATGGCTATTACGTCTTCCCGCTGCTTGAAGGCGACCGGCTGATCGGCCGCATCGACATGAAGGCCGAGCGCAAGGAGGGAGTGCTCGAGGTGCGCCGCCTCTGGCTGGAGCCGGGGGTAAAGCCGAGCGCTGGCCGCCTGGACAGGCTGCAGGCCGAATTGCAGCGCGTTGCCCGGTTCTCCGGCATGGACAGCGTCCGGCTGCGAGACGGCTGGCTGGGCTGACCGACAGACATCAAAACAGACAGAAAGATCCGACGTGACCGACAACAGCGCCTACCGCATCGAGCCCCGTGTGCCCGCCATCGACGACTACATGCGCCTGCGCCTCGAATCCGGCCTCACGCCCTTTTCGCGGGAGGCGGCAGAAAAGGGCCTGCCGAACTCGATCTTCGGCGTCAGCCTCATGCTGGGCGAAGAGACCGTCGGCATGGGCCGCATCATCGGCGATGGCGGTTGCTTCTTCCAGGTCACCGACATCGCCATTCTGCCGGCCCATCAGGGCAGGGGGCTTGCCAAATGGATCATGGCGGCGCTCTCCGATGTCATCGCCACCCTGCCCAAAACAGCCTATGTCAGCCTGATCGCCGATGTGCCGGCCAACACACTCTACGCCCAGTTCGGCTTCGACGAAACGGCTCCGCGCTCGGTCGGCATGGCGCGCAAGGTGGTGTGAACCACTGCTGAGATCGGGGCTGGTTCACGCCTCTTGGCCGGCAGCCGCAAGCGCCCGGTCCTTCAAGTCCTGGAACTTGCGCGACACCGAGGCGAGCTTGGCATCCCAGGCTGGGTCCGGCCGCTGTCCCTCGATCGCCTGGAAATAGACCTGCATCAGCGCGGCAATGGCGAAAGGTTCGAGAACCGCCGCCTTCAGCGCCAGCGCACCGACGACGGCAATGGCGATCCCGAAGCCGCTCGCAGCACCCGGAAACAGAGAGACGAGCGCAAGGGCCGGGCCGATCAGCAGCACGAAGATCACCGCCGTCACAAGCCAGAGGACGATCGCCAGCCACACGGCGTTCTTCACCATTCGCCCTCCGTTCTGCGCATAGAGAACCAGGCCCTGGCGGCCGGTCTCCCACGGGTTCTGGCTGTTGGTGCGGATGTTGTGCGCCAGGATGATCTCGTCGACATAGGTGAGCGACAGCCGGATCACCGTATTGACGAACCGCGCCACGCCTTCGAGCCCCGGGATCGCCATGCCGATGCCGCCGATGATCCCGGTAATCGCCCGGATCACGCCCTTGATGAGCTGGTCCAGCACGAAGAGCAGATTTGCCTCGGCAAAACGGGACTCGACGACCGCCCGCCCATGGGCGATCTGCCCCTTGCCGTCGGGCATCAGGCGGCGGCCCTCATAGAGTTCGACCATGACGGCGATATGCGCCGCCTTGACCATGTAGAGCAGCCATTCGCGGATCCAGTAGACGGCGAAGGATACCATGCCGAAGCCGAGGATCCCGCCCCAGACGGCGAAATCCTCGCCGCTGCCGAACATCATGCCCATGCCGTATCCGACCCCGGCCGCACCGCCGGTTCCAAGCACATAGGCAAGCGTGATGGTGAAATAGATGACGATGCGCAGCGCAATGAAGGGCAGCGTGCCGGCCAGGATGCCGATCGCCCGTCCGATGGAAAAGTCCCACATGGTGAAGTCCCCCAAGCCCAAGACCGGTCCGGATTTTAGGAATGGCGCGTTCGCCAGGCAAGGTCATCGCTCACAGGCCCGCATTGCGCGCGGCCAGATCGGCGAAGATGAAACGGCTGCGAAAATTGCATGCAACCTTTGGAGTTGTGCATGAGTCCCAACTCACACAGTTCTTTCACATAACCACTGCCGGGACACCTGTGCGCCCGGCAGCCCCGTGGATATTGCGAAAGACGGTTTCATGCGCTTTTTATCCCCCGCCGGCTCGCTGGCGCGTCGTCTCCTTCTCCTCGGAAGTTCTGCTCTTTGCGCGAGCCATGTCGCCGCCGCCGATTATGGTTATGAGTGGATCGCCAGCGTCCCGGGATCGACGGTACAGCCCTCGGCGATGAGCGCCGATGGCCATGTCGTGGTCGGCAATTTCCAGACCTACTTTACACCGCCGAGCGGACCGGGCGGATATGTGTCGAATGGCTTCGTCTGGACGGACGGCAGCGCCGTCCGCACCGTCCAGCCGGAACCGGGCTGGTATTCGATCTCCATCGGCGATGTCAGCTCGGATGGAAACATCTCTGTCGGCATCCTTGCGGGCGGCAATGCCACCCAGGCCTACCGGGCGGATGCGGCTGCAGGCCAGATCGAGTTGTTGGGCTTCCTGCCCGGCGGCACGGCCTCGCGTGCTACCGGCGTCAGCGGCGATGGCAATGTTGTGTCCGGTTGGGGCAATTCCAGCAACGGCAATCGCGCTTTCCGCTGGACTTACGACCCCGTGGCCCTGTCAGGCAGTATGCAGGAACTCGGAACGCTTGGCGGGGCCGATTCCTTTTCCAACGGCATCAGCCGCGATGGGCATGTCGTGGTCGGCAGTGCGAAGGATGCAGGCGGCTTCGCGATCGCCGCCTACTGGGTCGACAACGGCCCGGCAACAGCGATCGGCGTTCTGGCCGGAGGTGACGAATCGGGCGCCATGGAGGCCAATGCCGATGGCTCGGTGATCGTCGGCCAGTCCGATGTCGCAAGCGGAACTCATGCGTTCCGCTACCTTGTGGCCTCGTCAACGATGCAGGATCTCGGAACCCTCGGCGGAATCTACTCCGAAGCGTTTGGCGTCAGCGACGACGGTTCCGTCGTCATCGGACGGTCCGGCCGCAGTGACGGAACCTCCTCCGGCTTCCGCTGGTCGGAGGCGACGGGCACGATTTCCGTTGACGACTGGCTGCGGCAGAGTGGCGTCACCATCGCAACGGATGTCACGAACGACGCGAGCGCCGTTTCCGCCGATGGCAGGATCATCACCGGCACCTTGCGGGACGGCAAGGCCTATCTCGCCCGTGGGGCGTCCACGGACCCGTCCGCACCACCAGGTCCTCCGGCTGGCATCATCACGGTCGAGGACTACATGCAGAGCTTCAACGGTCTGCCGCGCCATTTCTTCGTGCCCCAGCAGGTCGCCGATCTCGCGATGAACGGTGCCAACTCCTCGCCGATGTTCCACCGCTTGTCGGCGGGCCAGCGATCGGTGTGGGCCACGGGCGACCTGGGCGCCGTGCGCAACGACTTCGGCACTGGCCCGACCGGCACCGGCGAAATCGGCTTTGCCTATGCGCCGACGGACGACGTGACATTGCGCCTCGCCCTCGGCACCTCCTATTCCAAGGCTGATCTCGATCTTACCGGTTATAGTCGCGTGCAGGGCAGTTATGTGCTGCCCGAGGTCAGCATGGCAGTCGCGCCAAACATCTATGCCACGCTCACGGGCTTTGCCAGCATCGGTGAGCTGTCCATGAGCCGCGCCTATCTCAACGGTACGGGAACGGACATTTCGGCGGGCGAGGCCGACAGCCGCACGCTCGGCTTTCGCGCCCGCCTGGACTGGCTCGGCGCCTTCAGCGTGAAAGATGCCGTCTTCACCCCTTATGCCAGTTTCACCCATCTGACGACGAAGACCGACGGTTACACAGAGACCGGCGGCAGCTTCCCCGCCCGCTTTGACCAGGTGGAGTGCTCGTCCAACACCGTGCGCCTGGGGCTCGACGGCCGCCTTGACCTGACGACCACCGTCAGCCTTATCGGCCGAGCCGAAGTGGCCCATCGTTTCCAGGATCAGGCGCCTCACACCACCGGCGAGATCATCGGCTTCTCCAGCTTCGACCTTCCAGGGGCGCCCATCGAGCAGAACTGGCTGCGCGGTGGCATCGGTTTCCAGGCGAAGTCCGGACCGCTGGAAGGGCAGCTGATGTTCAACGTCTCAAGCCAGGAAAAGGGCAGCTACTGGCTGAGTGCCAGCTCGCGCGTGATCTTCTGAACCCGCCTCCTTGTGAAATCCTTCAAGTGACATATATTGAAGATGTCATTTGAAGGAGAAAACCGGTGTTGAACACGGCTCAACTGTCATCCGCACCCCAAGCCTTCACGCAGGGCTTTTCCCTTGAGGCGGATCGCAAGCGCCTGTCGCTGACTGCGCTCAAGGCCTTTCGCCGGCTTGTCGGACAGTGGGATCTGACAAGCCAGCAGGCCGCCGCGTTGCTCGGGGTGTCGCTCAGCACCTGGGAACGCTTGAAGCCGGATGGCGTGGCAAAGACGCTGAGCCAGGACCAGATGACCCGAGTTTCCGCGCTGACAGGCATCTACAAGGCGCTGCATCTGCTGTTCGTCGACGCCATGGCGGATCGCTGGCCGATGCTCGAAAACACCGGGCCCCTGTTCGACCGCCGCACGCCGGTCGCCGCCATGATCGAGGGCGGCATTCCCCTCATGCTTGAGGTGCGCCGCTACGTCGATGCGGTGCGCGGGGGACTCTGAGTGCAAATATCAGGCGTCCCGGTCGCCACCCTTGCCTATCCCCGCACCGTGCGCCTGGTATCGACCGCCCGGCTGCGTGCAGCCGTGCTGGAACCTCTCGTCGACACGGCCGACGAGTTGCAGCAATTGGCGGAGATCGAGGCCGCAACATCGAGCCGCATGCAGGCGCAGACGCGGGGTATCTCCGGCCTGGAGGCCCGCGAACTGGTGTATGACGTGCCGCATGCGCATTTCATCAATGCCAGCTTCACCTATGCCAAACCGCGCGAGCCGAACCGTTTCAACGGCGAGATGCGCGGTGCCTGGTATGCGGCGCTCAAGGTCGAGACCTGCCTTGCGGAAATCACGTTCCATATGACCGAATTCCTCGCCCGCACCGGCCAATACCGGGCAGTCGCCGAATATGCGGAGATGTATTGCAGCATCTCGGGGGAATTCCTCGATCTGCGTGAATTGCCGGCCCATCCGGCTTTGTCGCCGGACAAGGCATCCGGCTATCCGGAAGGCAACCGCCTCGCGCTGGAAGCACGCGGTGCGGGCCTGAACGGCATCGTCTACCCCTCCGTGCGCCACGAAGGCGGCACGTGTTTTGCCATCCTGCGCCCCGCCGCAGTCCAGTCCGTCCGCCAGGGCGATGTCTGGCGGCTCACATGGGCGGGCAAGGCGGAGCCAAAGGTCGAGGGGCCGATTGTTTCTTGACGTTTCGCAGTCGGCAGATGATCGCATCTTTTGTTTTCCGCCGGCGGTGACGTTTGCTGCGACGGACGAGCGCGACACGCCACCCTCCCCTTGAGGGGGAGGGTCGGACCGCAGGTCCGGGGTGGGGTGACCAGGCGACTGCAAGCCGCCGCGTGCGCATGAATGGATCAAGAAGGACCCGAAGGCCTCAGACGATCTCGGTCCCCGAGATCTGGATGCCGAAGCCTTCAAGCCCGACATAATGCCGTTCGCGCGAGGCCATCAGGCGGATGGAATTGACGCCAAGGTCCTTCAGAATTTGCGCGCCGAGCCCGATTTCCAGCCATTCGCTTTCGCGCGCCTGCGCCTCGCTATGGGCCTCGCGATCATGTTTGCCGCTGCGGGCGGTGGTGGAAACGCCAACCCCGACGGAGCCCTCGCGCAGATAGACGACCACGCCACGGCCCTTGTCGGCAATCCGCTTCATCACGCCGTCGATCTGCCGATCGGCGCCGAACACGTCGCGGCCCACATCTTCGAGATGCAGACGGACCGGAATGTCCTCGCCGTCCCTGATGTCACCGAACACGACCGCCAGATGCTGCATCGGGTCCCAGGGCAGCGAATAGGCATAGGCCTTGGCCGCTCCGTAAGGCGTCTGGATGTCGAACGTTGACTTGAGCTCGATCAGCGTTTCCTTGCGCTGGCGATAGGCGATGAGGTCGGCCACGGAGACCTGTTTCAGCTTGTGCTGTTCGGCAAAGGCCGCCACCTGCGGCCCGCGCATCACGGTGCCGTCGTCATTGACCAGCTCCGAAATGACGCCGATCGGCGGAAGCCCGGCCATGGTGCAGAGATCGACGGCCGCTTCCGTGTGACCCGACCGCATCAACACGCCGCCTTCGCGCGCGACCAGCGGGAAGATATGGCCCGGACGAACAAAATCGGACGCGCCGACATTGGGGTTTGCAAGGTTGCGCACCGTCAGCGTCCGGTCATCGGCGGAAATGCCGGTCGAGGTACCGTGTTTGAAGTCGACCGAAACGGTAAACGCGGTCGTGTGGGCGCTGTCGTTATCCGCCACCATGGCCGAGAGATTCAGCCGCTTGGCTTCTTCCTTCGGCATCGGGGCGCAGACGATGCCAGAGGTGTGGCGCACGATGAAGGCCATCTTCTCGGCGGTGCAATGCACGGCAGCAACAATGAGGTCGCCTTCGTTCTCTCGCCCGTCATCATCCATGACCACCACGATTTCGCCAGCCTCAAAGGCGCGCAGCGCCTCGACGACACGTTTCTGGTCATAGCTCATGCGCGGTCCTCACCTTGTGCGGTTGTTCTGGCCCCGGTCTCTCAGGATATGATCGAGAATGATGCAGGCGAGCATCGCCTCGCCGACCGGAACAGCGCGAATACCGACGCAAGGGTCGTGCCGGCCCTTGGTCCGGACATCGACATTGTTGCCATCGGAATCGATCGACTGGCGCTCGGTCAGGATCGACGAGGTCGGCTTGATGGCGAAGCGGGCCACGATCGGCTCGCCGGTCGCAATGCCACCCAGAATCCCGCCGGCATGGTTCGACAGGAAGATCGGGCGGCCATCATTGCCCATGCGCATCTCGTCGGCATTTTCTTCGCCGGTGATTTCGGCCGACTGGAAGCCGTTGCCGATTTCGACGCCCTTGACCGCGTTGATCGACATCAGGCCGGAGGCGATATCCTGGTCCAGCTTGCCATAGACGGGCGCACCGATGCCGGCCGGTACGCCCTCGGCGACCACCTCTATCACGGCGCCGACGGAGGAGCCGGCCTTGCGGATGCCGTCGAGATAATCTTCGAACACCGGCACCATCGAAGCGTCAGGGCAGAAGAACGGGTTCTGGTCGACCTCAGCCCAATCCCAGTTGTCGCGGTTGATCTTGTGTTTGCCGATCTGCACCAGCGCGCCGCGAATGGTCACGTCAGGCATGGCAAGCCGGGCGAGCGCGCCAGCGGCCACACGCGCCGCCGTTTCGCGGGCCGAAGAGCGGCCGCCGCCACGGTAGTCGCGGATGCCGTATTTCAGGTCATAGGTATAGTCGGCATGGCCGGGGCGGTAACGCTTTGCGATCTCGCCGTAATCCTTCGAGCGCTGGTCGGTGTTTTCGATGAACAGCGACACCGGCGTACCTGTTGTGATCATCGAGCCGTCTTCCTGCGGCATGACACCGGAGAGGACCTTGACGATGTCGTCCTCGCGGCGTTGCGTGACGAAGCGGGACTGGCCGGGTTTGCGCTTGTCCATGAAGACCTGCAGGTCCTGTTGGGTAAAGCGCACGCCCGGAGGGCAGCCGTCGACAACAGCGCCGAGCGCCGGCCCGTGGCTTTCGCCCCAGGTGGTGACGCGGAAGAGATGACCGAAGGTATTGTGCGACATGCGAGAGCTACCGTTCCATTCTTTCCCACCGGACAGCGTTCCGGCAGGCCCTGCCTTGGATGGCGTCACTCATAAAGCAATTCCCCGAAGGGGGGGAAGGGGTTTTCGACCCGGCCGCCCGGAAATCCGGCAGACGCAAGCGTGGTCTAGCGGCACACGGATCGCACGCCGCCATCCATCCGTCACGATGCCTTCTGCTGCGGCAGACGGTCGACGAATCGGGTGAAGTCGTCGAAGGACAGAGGCTTGGCGAAGGCATAACCCTGCAGATAGTCGCAGCCGAGCTGGCGCAGCATGCCGGCATGTTCGTGTGTTTCGACCCCTTCGGCCACCGTTTCGATGCCCAGCGAGCGGGCGATCTCGACGATGTTGCGGACCAGGCTGCGCTCCTGCGGCTGCACCGTGATCGGCATGACCAGCTGGCGGTCGATCTTCAGCCGCTTCGGTTTCAGCTTCAGCAGTGAGACGATGGAGGTGTGGCCGGTGCCGAAATCGTCGATTTCGATGTCGATGCCGAGCGCCTTGATCTTCTCGATGTTCTCGGTGGCCTTGGTGTCGCTCTCGTCGAGGAAGATCGATTCCACCAGTTCGAAACAGATCGATCCGGGCGTGATCGACAGCCCCTGCAACTGTTCGATCAGGTTCTCGTCATGCAGGCGCTTGGAGGAGACGTTGACCGAGATCCGCGGCACCGGCATGCCGGCGGCCGTCCAGCGCATCTGGTCCTTCAGCGCTGTCTGTAGAACGAGCTGGTCGATACGCGCCATGACGTTCAGGTCTTCCGCCACCTTGAGGAAGTTTCCGGAGGCCAGCACGCCGCGATCGGGATGGCGCCAGCGCACCAGTGCTTCGGCCCCGCAGAGCTGCATGCTGTTGGCTTCGAATTGCGGCTGGTACCAGACGATGAACTCGTCGCGCTCAAGCCCGGCCAGCATGTCGTCGGCCATGCGCTTCTTGGCGATGATGTTCGCCTGCAGGTCCGGCGTGAAGAATTCGTAGCAGTTCCGGCCCTTTTCCTTGGCCTGGTAGAGGGCGATGTCGGCGTTGATCAGAACCTTGCGGGCATCCGGCATCAAGCCGGAGGCCTGGGCAATGCCGATCGACACGCCACAGCGACAGTCGAAGCCTTCGAAATCGATCGGATGGCGCATCTCCTCGATAATCCGGCTGGCAAGGCTGGTCAGTTCCTCGATCGAGGTCGCGCGCCGGGCAAGCACGACGAATTCATCGCCGCCGATGCGGGCGACCAAGTCGCCACGCGGCACGTGCCGGCGCAGGACTTCCGATGTATGCACCAGCATGGCATCGCCTGCGGCATGGCCAAGCGTATCGTTGATTTCCTTGAAGCGGTCGAGATCGAGATGGAGGATCGCGAACTTGGCGCGTTGGGCGGAGTTTCCGCGGCTCAGTCCGTCGAGTTCGAGATCGAGCTTGCGACGGTTGGCAAGCGAGGTGAGCGGATCGTGCAGCGCATTGAACTCGATGCGGTTCTTGGCAAGCTCCAGCTCGATATTGCGCATATCGGCCTCGGCCTTGGCCGCCCGCATCTGCTCCGCCAGAAGCGCGTCTGCGGTGACGTCGAAGGCGATGCCGATCAGCTTCTTGCGCCCGTCACGCCCGATATGCGGTTGCCCCACGGAGCGGATGTAGCGGATCTCGTTGTTCGGCAGCACGACCTTCTGGGTCGTGTTGAGCGTCTGGTCCAGTGTGGAGGCGCGTTTGGTCGCCAGCTGGATCTCGCCGCGTTCGTCCGGATGGACCCGCGACAGCCAGACATGCTCGGGAACGGGCTTGTCGCTATAGGGAACGCCGTAGAGCTGATGCATGCGCTCGTCCCAGACAGCGGTCTTGTTGGCCGGATCGCCTTCCCAGGTGCCGCAATTGTAGGAGCCGAGTGCAAGGTCCAGCCGCCGTGAGGCTTCCGCCAGCTGGTGTTCGCGGCTCGACAATTCCTCGAGCGCCAGTTCCAGTTCGGCATTCTTGATGTCGCTGTTCTCTTTGGCGCGGCTCAGCGATTGCGTCATGAGCGTGTCGGTCGTGACGTCGCAGACAATGCCGGTGATCCGGCCATCCACCGTCCGCGCGCCGACGGATCGCAGGTAACGGAAGCTGTTGTCGCTGAGCGGCACGCGATAGGCCACGTCCCAGGAATCGGTGGTGCGGGCGATCACGCTGTCGAAATAGAGTTGTTCTGCACGGCCGAGATCATCGGCCTGAATGCAGCCATACCAGTCGGCCAGTCGGTCTTCCTCGTCGTCCAGGCTGACCGGAAGGCCGTGCAGACCGGCGGTGCGCTCGTCCCAGAGCAGCGAATGGGTGGATTCGTCGATCTCCCAGATGCCGATATTCGAGGTTTCGAGCGCAAGCTGGAAACGCTGCGACAGTTCCAGCAACCGCTCCTCGCGAGCCCGCAGCCGCTGGATGTTGAGATTGCGCTCGCGCAGCAGCACGATGGCCAGCAGGATGGAAACCATCATGGCCCCGACGCCGGCTGCCAGCAGCAAACGGCTCGGCAGCAGCCGGTTCATCGCCGCATCCCAACCCTCTTCCGGCATGCCGAGCACGACGAGCGACATGCGGTCGACGTCGACGGGCAGGGTAAGGGTTGGCTCCTCGATCAGCTTGGGGTCGCCAAGGATGATTTCCAGTGCACCGGTCGGCGTGATCTGGGCGACGGCGATCTTGAGTCCGCTACCGTCGGTGTGAGCGGTCTCGGCGTTGTCGCTGTTGATCTCAGCATCCGCCATGAAGGCCATCGAATCGATTTCGATCAGCAAGGATTGCCACTGGCGTTTCGTCTGCCAGGTCATCGGCGGCACAGGAATGTCGATCGACAGAAGGCTTCCGGCGTTTCGGATCACCGGGTCGAACGCCATTCGGAATTGATCTTGAAGAGGCTGGAGGCGGATCGATCGAAAATGCGGGTTCCGCGCCAGCAGCATGGCAACCGTACGGTTGAATTCGGGGGGGGACAGCATCGGGTCGTCGGCGATGTCATCCGCCACTTCGAGTGCCAATTGCACATCGTGGTTGATCTTGCTGCGGATCGCGGCGCTGGCATGTTCCAGCCCATCCTGAACCAGATGCTCGACACGCTTGCGCTCGTGGGCTGCGGTGTTGCGATCGATCAGGAAGCCGGCAACGAGCACCAGGAGGCCGATGACAGCGCCACCCGCCAGCAAGAAGATGCCGTTGCCCCATTTGCCGTCGGACTGCGGCCCTGCTTTCCGTTTACGCAACGCTACCAACCCTTAAACCCCTGTTGCGAGAAACCCTATGCGATGGCGGTTAATTTAGAATTTCGAAGAGTTTGCGCAGTCTTGGGCTTGGTGCCTTCGGGGCGTTCCGGGTATGCTTTGGCGGCCGGAAGAAGAGGCTAGACGTCAACGCACGGGATAAACCTTGTCCATGGCTTGATCACGGCTGCGTTCCTCTCCACAATCTCACCGAATTGACACGTCATCGGGCAAATTTTGCCATATTCCGGAGGCCTATCTTGTACTCGTTTTCAGAATTGATTTGGTCGAAGGTGGTTCGTATGCGTGTCGTGATCTCCCTGCTTCTTGGAGCGGCAAGCCTCCTGTCTCCGATCGCTGCCTTTGCCGGCAGCCACGACGTCGAGGCGACGATTGCTGCCGTCAATGTCGATGGCATGAGCCTGATGCTCGATGACGGCAAGACCTACACGGTTCCGGACGAGTTCAATTTCGAAGGCCTGGAAAAGGGTCAGAAGGTCATCGTGTTTTACACGGAAGTCGACGGCAAGCGCGTCATCGATGATCTCGAGGTCGTCCAGTAAGGCAGCCTCTGGTCTGAGCCGACGGGTGGATGCCGATCGGACAACGGCCGCCCGTCAGATCCAGCTGATCGAGCCGCCCTCGGCCTGAGGCTCGAGTTCCATCTTGAGAATCCGGTCCTGCGGAATGTTCATCTCGCAGGCCTCGTTTTCATCGACATTCCCGATCAGCCGGAAACAGCTGCGGATCACGCCGCCGTGGCTGACACAGACGGTCGCCCGATCGACCGAGGCGAGCCAGGCACCGATCCGCCAGGACAGGATTTCGTAGCTTTCCGCATCGTCGCCGGGGGGGATGAAGCTCCATTTTTGCCGCGCCCGTTCCGCCACCCGTTCGGGCGACACGCGGGCGAGTTCCGGAAGCGTCGAGCCTTCCCAGTCACCGAAGGAGAGTTCCTTGAGGCGTTCGTCGAGGCGATAGCGTTCGGGCGGCAGGCCCATGGAGCTTCGCACCCGCTCCATCGTGTCGCGGGTCCGCCAGAGCGGCGAGCTGACGAAGTCGAAATCGAGTGCCGTCTCGCCGAGGATCTGGCCGAGCTTGCGCCCGTTTTCGCTCGCCTGGGCGCGGCCGATATCGTTGAGCCCGATATCCTTCTGCCCCTGCATGCGCCCTTCGGCGTTCCAGTCGGTCTGGCCGTGACGGATCATGTAGATGAGCACGGCGGCAGACCTCGGTTTCAATCCTTGGTGACGGAAATGTCGGGCGCGTCCACGGCCTTCATGCCGACCGTGTGATAGCCGCAGTCGACGTGATGCACTTCGCCGGAGACGCCGCTCGACAGGTCGGAGAGCAGATACATGCCCGACGAGCCCACTTCATCCGTGGTGACGTTGCGCTTCAGCGGCGAGTTAAGCTCGTTCCACTTCAGGATATAGCGGAAATCGCCGATGCCGGATGCCGCAAGCGTCTTGATCGGGCCGGCAGAGATGGCGTTGACGCGAATGCCGCGACCGCCCATGTCGACGGCAAGATAACGTACGGAGGCTTCGAGTGCCGCCTTCGCCACGCCCATGACGTTGTAATGCGGCATGACCTTTTCGGCGCCGTAATAGGTGAGGGTCAGAAGCGAGCCGCCGTCATTCATGATCTTTTCGGCCCGTGCGGCAACAGCCGTGAAGGAATAGACCGAGATGTCCATCGTCCGGGCAAAATTGTCGCGCGTCGTGTCGATATAGCGGCCGGTCAGTTCGTCCTTGTCGGAAAACGCGATGGCATGCACGACGAAATCGATCTTGCCCCACTTGGCTTCGAGATTGGCGAAGACCGCATCGATGCTTTCGAGATTGGTAACGTCGCAGTCGCCGGCCAGGAATGCGTCCAGTTCGGCCGCCAGCGGCTCCACGCGCTTCTTCAGCGCATCACCCTGCCAGGTCAGCGCGATCTCGGCGCCCTGGTCGCGACAGGCCTTGGCAATGCCCCATGCGATGGAGCGATTGTTGGCGACGCCCATGATGACGCCGCGCTTGCCTGCCATGAGGCCCGAACCCTGAACCATGATGCATCCCCTAAACCGTCGATTGGTGTTGCCTATGGCATAGCCCGTTCCAGCGTTCAAGATTGAACCGGACGGTCAGGCCCTGTCGGGCCGACAATGGCCTGTATGTTTGAATTGTTGAATGAATCGAATGGCGGGGGCGATGGCGGGCGTCGGGTTTGACGCCCGCACGGGAGCTCGTCAGATGTAGAGGCCTTCGCGCATCAGGCGCATCAGGTCGGTCACCTTTTCGTCCGGCTTTTCCCACAGCATGACACGCAGTTCGACGACGAGCGCGCCGCGGCCGCCTTCGCCATCCGGCAGGCCGAGCGCCTCGATGCGGATCACCTGATCGGAATTGGACCATGGCGGCACGGTCACCTTGACCGGACCCTCCGGCCCCTCGACGTCCGTTTCGCAACCGAGAACGGCATTTTCGAGCGTGATCGGCAGAACGGTCTTGATGTCGAGACCATCGACGACGAAGCGTTCGTGGCGCTGGATCCGGACAGTGACGGCGAGGTCGCCGCGCAGCAGCCCCTGGAACTTCAGCCCCTGGCCTTTCAGCTTGACCACATGCCCTTCGGTGGCACCGCTCAGCGGCACGCGCACTTCGCGCCCGTCCGTGAGGGTTACCGGGACCGCCTTCTGTTCGAGAAGGTCAGAGATCGCGACGATCGCTTCGGCAAAGACGTCAGGCGCCTTTTCCGGCGGCGGCGGAGGAGGGGTGCCGCGCAGGCGACGCACAAGCGAGCTGAACAGCTCGATCGGCGCCAGAAGGGGCGAACTCGTATTGCGCAACGGAATGCCGTCATTGATGTCGGCCGCATCCTGATCGCGTTTCAACTGCTCGGCCGCCACCGCCGCTTCCGGGCTGTCGCCGAAGATGCGGGACACCATTTCCTCCGGACCTTCGGCCTTGCCGTTGGCACTTGTGCTGGAAGCGGAGGTCGAGGCTTGTGCCTTGGCTCCATCGCCGGCGTTCCCATCCGCCGAAGCCTTGCTGGCAGTCTCGCCGGTCGCGCTTGCCGCCTTGGGTGCCTCGGCCTTGCTCTCGGTCTTTGCGGACTTTGCCTGCTTGGCGGCCTTTGCAGCCTCGGCCTTTGCGGCGGCTGCGGCTTCCGCCTTCGCCTTTTCGGCTTCCGCCTGGGCAAGTTCCGCCAGAATGCGCTCGGCATTCGCCTTGGCCTGTTTCGCCTTTTCGGCCGCCTCGCGGGCAGCGTTGCGCTGCTGCATGATCGTCTGTTCGCGCTCCAGCGCCTCGACCTTGGAGCGCTGCTGGTCGTAGCGGCTGCGCTTGGCCGGGTCCTTCAGCACCTCATAGGCGCGGCCCATCTCGGCAAAGCGGTTATGCGCATTGGGATCGTCCCGGTTCTGGTCCGGGTGGATGGATTTCGCCTTCGTGCGCCACGCGGCCTTGATCTCGTCCGCACCCGCATCGCGCTTTACGCCCAGGATCGAATAGAAGTCACGCATCGATGACACCAACTATCGAAAGCGGCGAGGCCCGTTCATGGCGCCTTGAGCCGCAGAAATTCGGTAACCACACCGCAGACATGGCGGTGACGGCAGAACAATAGGCCGAAACCGTCGCATGCAATTCGCTAATTGAAAGTTACATGGAGCAGGTGTCGGTCAGGCTATTCTTTCAGCTTGCTTAAGCAAACCTTTCAAATGCGACCGAACAGGAGGTCACCGTTTACGAACGGCGATCGAAGCTCATAAGTTCCCAGTTACCGGTTCCCGATGTGCAGGTCTTGCCGGAGAAATAGGCGATGCCCTCATAGGAGTGGCGGGTGGTGGAGAAGTTCCGGCAGATGAAGCCCTGGCCCTTCTCTTCCTGAATGGCGGTCACGACACCGGCACTGCCGGTCGTGGCATTGGCCCAGGGAAGGGGCTTGCCATCGGTCTTGTCGAGGTCTGCGGACGAGACGGCACTCTGGACGGTCAGTTCGTCCGAATGGCTGGAGGGATTGCCCTTCTTCGCAACCGTCGACGTCGAGATCGAACTGTCGACGGTGTCGGACCCGAACAGGTCCATGCTGCTGCCGAAGCAGCCGCTGAGCGGAAGTGTCGCAGCGATGAGGAGGATCATCGAGGCTTTGCGCATGCAGCTACCCTTTGTACGCTCAACCGACTTTGCTATGTCTCTCAAGGGCCCTTCCATCCGGTGCTTCGCGCCGGTGGCTAGTATGCAGATCAGGAGCAATTGAGACAATATGTCAGAAGTCGGGTTAACAACTGGTGACTTTACCGAGGAGAGCGAGCCGTTTGCCCTGTTCGCCGCCTGGCTGAAAGATGCCGAGGCCTCGGAGATCAATGATCCCAATGCGGTAGCGCTGGCCACCGTGGATGCGGATGGTCTTCCGAATGTGCGTATGGTGCTTCTCAAGGGGTTCGATTCTCGCGGCTTCGTTTTCTACACGAATTTTGAGAGCCAAAAGGGACAGGAAATTCTCGGCCAGAAGAAGGCGGCAATGTGTTTTCATTGGAAATCGCTGCGCCGCCAGATCCGTTTGCGCGGTGAAGTCGAGGTCGTCTCCGACGCCGAGGCCGATGAATATTATCAGTCCCGCCCGCTCGGCAGCCGCATCGGCGCCTGGGCTTCCAAGCAGTCGAGGCCGCTCGAAGGCCGCTTCGCGCTGGAAAAAGCGGTGGCCGAATACACGGCGAAATACGCGCTCGGAAATGTGCCGCGTCCGCCGCACTGGTCGGGCTTCCGCATCATCCCGAAGTCGATCGAATTCTGGCACGACCGCAAGTTCCGCCTGCACGACCGTATCGAGTTCCGTCGCGATGGCGACGGCTGGTCGAAGGTCCGGATGTATCCGTGATCGCAGACGAGGGCAGGGGCGCCTTCAGCCCCTGTTGAGGCGCGAGGGAATGCCAGACGCCAGCGCCTGCACGTAACGCGGCTTCTGGTAAAGTCCGTTGAGCGAGATGCGCGGCAGGAGATGCGGCGCAGTGAGTGAGGCGGGCGACAATGTCCCGGGACGTGTGGTGACGGCGAGCTTGAGGCCTGCCCACTGCACATAACCTGCCGTCCGCGGTGTGGCACTGCGGGCATCACCATAGGGATAGGCAAACGTCACCGGCCGGCGGCCGGTGATATCGGCCACATAATCGGCGCTCTCGTTGAGTTCCGCCAGGATCTCGGTATCGCCGAGGGCGTCCAGGCCCCGATGGCTCACGGTATGAGCGCCATAGGAGACGAGCGGATGGCGACCGAGCGCCTGTAACTCGTCCCTATCCATCACGCTTTCCGCCACCAGCGCATGTGGGTTGATGCCGGCCGCCTGGGCCGCCGCGTCGAGCTGGGCGACGGATTTCGTCTCGTCGCCGGCAAACACCGCCTGCGCCACCGCATCAAAGGCAGACTGTTTGGCACGCGCCGTGCTGCAATCCACATCGATGCGTCCGGCCGGCAGGCAAAGCGTCAGGCGCTTCTGTTTGCCGATGAGCGCTGCTGCCGTATCCCACCACATCGTATGGCTGCGCTCGGACAGGCCCTTGCAGACGAAGATGGTGAAGGGCACACGGTGTTTCTCAAATATGGGAAGCGCATGCATGGGATTGTCGCGGAAACCGTCGTCGAGCGTGAAGACGGCAAAGGGCTGGGCAGGGCCGGGTTCGGCAAGGGCCGCCGCCACGTCCTCCAGCCGGATGAAACGATATCCGTCGCGCTTCAGCGCTGTGATCGCCGCATCGAGAAATTCGGGCGTGATATCGAGATGCCGGTTGGGCTGGAACGCCTCCGCTTCGGCCGGGCGCACGTGATGCAGGGTGAACACCACCCCGCGCCCCTGCGCAGCCTTGAGCAGCCCCATCCTGGAAAGGCAGAAGGAAACCTCCAGCCCGCCGGTGATCACTGCCCGCTTGATGCTCTGTTTGAGACGTCCCGCCATCGTTCCCGCCTGCACCCCCTTTTCGAGTTGCGGTCAACCTAATGGCGAAGTCCTTAAGCTTCGTTCAATGGAACTGTCTCATTTCCTGCCAGGCGTCGCGCCCCAGGGAGGCGGAGCAAGCCCGACCGTCCGGCGGGCGAGAACCATGGCTGGAAGCGTCCAGAGAATGGGCAGGATGAAGGTCGCCGTGAGGACGAGCCGCAGGGTGTCCCTGTCCAAGCCTGCGGAAAAGCCGAGACTGTTGGCCGTGAGGCCGGCGAGAGCCGCACCGATGGCATAGCCGGCCGATTGCAGGGTGGGCAACAGGCCGGAGGTCTTGTCGCGTTCCGCAGCCGGGCTTGAGGCCATCAGCATCTGGTTGAGATAGGACCAGCTGGAGCCGAAGGCGGCCCCGACCAGCGCCTGGCCGAGGACAAGCATCGGCAAGAATTGTAAACCCATCCCGCCTGCAACGAGGATCATGCCGGCGCATTGCAGCACGGGACCGCCCCGGATGGCCCGCCGCCGGGCCGACGGCGAGGTGAGGTTGGCGATCAGTACGGCGACCACGCTCCAGCTCATCGCCATCACGGCGCCGAAACCGCCGGCCGCCGTTGGTCCATAGCCGAAGACATGCTGCAGTCCGAAGACGATGTAGACGGCGCTGGTGGCCTGTGCCACCGGCATCAGCAGCACGATCCAGAGGCCGGCGCCGACCGTCGACCCGAGCCCGAACGCGCCCTCTGGCATCAGCCGGTGGGAAGCCTTTCGATCGCGGATGACGCTTGAGCCGACCAGCGCGAGACCGAGCAGGACGGTGAGCGCTGAAATCCGCAGATCGACCACCGAGCCGGCAGACAACAGCACCAGCATTCCTGCCGCGAGCAGAAGCAGGGGTGCAAGCGGTATGCGATTGCCAGTGTCGGATATGTCCCGCGGGGTGGCCGTCTTGAGTGCCAGCACAAGGAAGATGAGCCCGAGAGGGACATTGACCAGAAAGGCGCCCCGCCAGGAGACGGTCTCCGTGATCCACCCGGCAGCGAAAGGTCCGCCAAACGATGCGACCGCCCAGACCATGGCCTCGGCGCCAAAAACCTTTGGCACCAGGCGGGTCGGGTAGAGAGCCGGAATGAGCGCATAACACAGTGCAGCGACGACACCCTCGCCCAGCCCCTGCGCCATCCGGCCGATCAGCACCTGCGGCATCGATGTTGCAAAAGAGGCCCCGAGCGTGCCCGCGAGAAACAGCAGCGTCGCGATGAGCATCACCAGCCGTGCCCCAAACCGGCTCTTCAGCGCTGCAGCACTGGCACCAGAGACGATCGAACCGATCAGGTAGAGCGAGACCGACCACGCGATCAGGTGACCACCGCCGATCTCGGCAATCGCGCTCGGCATGACCGTGGTGACCAGAAAACCGTTGAAGGCGAAGAGCGCAACGCCCATGCACAGCATGACGGTGGTGGCCGCATGGCGCGGGGCGAGGAGGTCGAGCCAGCGTTGATCGGACAAGCCGTCGGCCGGAGTCGGATCCGGCGGCAGGGGATCGGCGGCGGAAGGTGTGGCGCTGACGGCTGCAGTCTTGGGCATGGGGCATCCTTGAAGATGAGACTTGGTCGGGTCGGGATCGGATGCTACAACCTCAACTTAAGTTGAGGTAAAGACCCATGGCGAAAGAAAATTCCCTCCTGAGTGTCGGCGATGTCGCGCGGCGCAGCGGCCTTGCCGTCTCGGCCATTCATTTCTACGAGCGCAAGGGTTTGATTGCCGCCGACCGCACCGGCGGGAACCAGCGGCGGTATGGCCGCGACGTCCTCCGCCGTCTCGCCTTGATCCGCGCGGCCCAGGAGGTCGGGCTGCCGCTTTCGGAAGTCGCCGACGCGCTGAAGAGCCTGCCGGCCGGTCGCACACCCACCCCGGCCGACTGGCGCCGCATCGCGACCGGCTGGGCGGAAAGGCTCGACGCCCGCATCCGCGTGCTGCAGCGTCTGCGCCACGATCTCGACGGCTGTATCGGCTGCGGCTGCCTGTCAATGAAACGCTGCCAGCTGGTCAATCCAGCCGACGCGCTTTCGGACGAAGGAACCGGCGGCGTGGCGCTCTGCAGGTAAGCTTCGGGGAGGTTTGGGCAGATACAGGAGAGGTCAGGGCGCGCGTGGCAGAACTCGCCCACAAAATTAACCCCCTGCTAACCATGATCAAGGCACCTTCTGTGGATCATCGGTTGCATTTGATCTCAATTGGCTGATTGTCGCCCCATTCTTGCCCTAAGCGCAGCACCGGGACGGCGCGTCGAGAGAATCATGCAGGCCTGATCCATCATCGAAATCCAGGCGGCATTTGGAGTTTTCATGAAGAAGTTATTGATCGCGTTTTCGTTTTGCGTGGCGATCCTGTCTCTCTCGACCTCGGCTAAGGCCGGCAGTGCCCAGCTTCTGCTCGATGCGCGCACCGGCGAGGTCCTGGCTTCCGAAAACCCGGATGCGCTGAACCATCCGGCCTCGCTGACCAAGATGATGACCATCTACATGGTTCTGGACGCGATCCATGCCGGCAAGCTGTCGTGGGACAGCCCGGTCCCCTTCTCGAAATACGCCTCTGCCCGTCCGCCGACCAAGCTGCGCGTCAAGGCCGGTGACTCAATCACCGTCAAGGAAGCCGTGCTGGCGATGATCGTGCTTTCGGCCAATGACGTGGCGACCGCCGTCGGCGAAAAGATCGGTGGTTCGGAAGAAGGCTTTGCCGCGCTGATGACCCGCAAGGCGCGCTCGCTTGGCATGCTCAACACCACCTTCTTCAATGCGTCGGGCCTGCCGCATGATCAGCAGTTCACCACAGCCCGCGACATGTCGACCCTCGGCGTCGCCCTGATCCGCGACTTCCCCAAGGATTACGACCTCTTCTCCACCAAGAGCTTTGCCTTCCGCGGCCGCACCATCAACGGCCACAACAACCTGATGTATCGCTACAAGGGCATGGACGGCATCAAGACCGGCTATACCAACGCCTCCGGCTTCAATCTGGTCAGCGCCGTCGAAGACAAGGGCCGCCGCGTGATCGGCGTGGTCATGGGCGGCCGCACGGCGGCGAGCCGTGACAAGCTGATGGAAAAGCTCATCGACGCCAATCTCGGCAAGGCGTCCACCGGCACGCAGCTTGTTGCGAGCCGCACGACCGGCGTGCAGATGGATCTTGCGCGCCTCGGCGACGACATCCCGGTTCCCGGCTCGCGCCAGAGCGCCATGGCTGCCGTACAGGGCATGGCCGGAGCCACCGGCGTCGGCACGAGCAACGTGGCCGCAGCTTACGCCGAAGGCGACCTTGCTCCGGCAGAACAACCCCTGACCGCCGCCATCCCCCGATTGGCACCCCGCGCCGAAACCGCAGACGGCGCGATTGTCGCAGGGCAGGGCGCCCAGCACGCCACGGCCGCCTCGACCACCGGCGAGCGCAAGTGGCAGATCCAGATCGCGGCCGCCACCTCCGCCCAGGCCGCCATGGACCTCCTGTCCGACGCCCGCAACAAGGTCGGCGGCTCCTTGAAGAGCCTCGATACCTATACCGAGATGGTCACCCGCAACGGCACCACCTTCTACCGCGCCCGCTTCACCGGGTTTGAGACCAAGGACGAAGCCCGCACCGCCTGCGACAAGCTGGTCCGCCAGCGCTATGACTGCGTGCTGATGCCGGCGCGGGGGTGATCATTTGATCGCGTCACGCGCGATCCGCGTGAGTTCCAAGCGCAGCTTTTTGGGCATGTCTCGGCGCACATTCACGAGCATCAATATGCCCATCGCACCGCTCGGCAGTTCTCGAAAGAAGATGTAGTGCATCCGGTAGCGGGAGACATAGTTCGTGACCTTGCTGTGGATCAGGATGCCCATGCGGTTTGGCAGGGCTCTCCAGAGGCCACGAGACGCGGCTAGCAATTCGAGATGCGCGTGAAGTCCGTAGATATAGGTTTCCGCTTGCCCTTGGCCCCAGCGCTCTCGCGTAGAACGAAAGATCTCGTCCTGCGCCGCATCCGCGATCGGGTGGAACAGGTACCGGCTCATGCTAGCGTGGAGAATTGCGCCGTATCACGTCGCTTGGCTCGATCGCACGATAGCTGTCTTCGCCGTCATTGACCGCATCGGCCAGCAGGTCGCGCATGAAGTCTGCCGTGGCGTCGTCTGCCTCCATATCCTGGCGGATCAACTCACCGACATAGTCCTCTGCAGTTTCGTATCCTGTTTCGACCTGAAGCTTCCGGTCGAGATGGGCGGACAGGTCGTGATCGAGTGTAATGTGAAGTCGTCTGTTTGCCATATCTGCTCCCACCGACTTTGATCGATTCAGTCTCGCACAGGGACGAAGCCTTGCCAATTGGTCGCGCTATGGATGTTGTCACCCCACAAACGCCAGATCCCGCCGACCAAGATCCTCAAACAGCCTCAGCAGATACCCATCCGGATCCGCCACGACGAATTGCCGGTTGCCGACCTCATGGTCGTCCCGGCGATACCACTTCTCTTCGAGCGCCAGAGAAAGGCCCACCCCTGCCGCAGTAAGGCGGGTGAGGATGTCTTCGACGCTGGGCACCAGGATCTGCAAATTCAGCCCGCGCCCGAAGGGCCGCTCGATCGGCGCGTTTTCGATCTCGAAGGTGCGGCCGATGCCGATCTGGTCGATCATCAATTGCGCCTGCCCGAGAACCAGAAAGCTGAACCCTTCCTCCGGCCGTTCATAGGCGACCTCGAAGCCGATCAGGTCGAGGTAGAAGGCCCGGCTCATTTGCCAGTCGCTGACGGCCAGCTCAGGAACCAGCGCGTTGCCCATCAAGCCTTGGTTCCGCCGACCGTGATCTGGTCCATCCGGAGATGCGGCTGGCCGACGCCGACCGGCACCCACTGGCCGGCCTTGCCGCAATTGCCGATCCCGGTGTCCAGCTTGGAATCATTGCCGATCATGGTGATGCGCTTCATTGCGTCCGGTCCGTTGCCGATCAGCATGGCGCCCTTCACCGGCGCGCCGATCCTGCCGTTTTCGATGAGGTAAGCCTCGGTGCAGCCGAAGACGAATTTGCCCGAGGTGATGTCCACCTGGCCGCCACCGAAGGAGACGGCATAGATGCCCTTCTTCACCGAGGCGATGATCTCGTCCGGCGTCTTGTCGCCCGAGAGCATGTAGGTATTGGTCATGCGCGGCATCGGCTGGTGGGCATACCCCTGGCGACGCCCATTGCCGGTCGCCTTCATGCCCATCAGCCGGGCATTCTGTCGGTCCTGCATATAGCCGACCAGCTTTCCGTTTTCGATCAGCACATTATAGGCCGATGGCGTGCCCTCATCGTCGATGGTGATCGAGCCGCGTCGGTCATTGATCGTGCCGTCGTCGACGACGGTAACGCCGGGGGCGGCGACCATTTCGCCCAGCAATCCGGCAAAGGCGGACGTTTTCTTGCGGTTGAAATCGCCTTCCAGCCCGTGGCCCACGGCCTCGTGCAGCATCACGCCCGGCCAGCCATTGCCAAGCACGATATCCATCGTGCCGGCCGGCGCTTCCTGGGCCTCCAGATTGACGAGCGCCTGACGCAGCGCCTCATCGGCCCCGCGCTGCCAGCTCTCCTCGGTCAGGAAATCGTTGAAGCCCATGCGCCCGCCGACACCGAAGGAGCCGCTTTCCTGGCGGTCGCCCGCGCCGGTCACGACGGAGATGTTGATCCGCGTCATCGGCCTGGTATCGCGCACGCGGTGGCCATCGGCGCGCAGGATCTCGACCACCTGCCAGCTGGCGCCGACAGTTGCCGTCACCTGCCGCACCTTCGGGTCCTTGTCGCGCAGATAGGCGTCGATTTCTGAGAGCAGCTTCACCTTCTCCTCGAAACTCGGTGAGCCGATCGGGTTGCCGTCGCCATAGAGTTTGGAATTCGTCCGCTGCGGAGCGGCGGCATAGGAGCCGGAATGACCATGGGTGACCGCACCGACGGCATCGGCCGCACGGGAGAGGGCGGCGAGCGACAACTCGCCCGCATGGGCATAACCGACGGCCTCGCCGGCCACCGCGCGAAGGCCAAATCCCTGGTCGGTGTTGAACGATCCACCCTTCAGCCGTCCATTGTCGAAGGTCAGCGATTCCGCCTGCGCATGCTCGACGAACAATTCGCCATCGTCAGCACCGTTCAACGCCTCGGCAACGCGTCGCGTCAAGGTGGCGTCGTCGCAGTCGAAGAGGGAGAGTAGGTCCTGGGTCATGCGGGTCTCCTTGAAGCGCTGGCCCCTGCATGTAGGGGGACAATAAGAAAGGGGCAAGCCCGATGGACTTGCCCCGAAAGATCACGACTTCACGATCAGGCGATGTATCATGGCAGCGTGTCATAACCCTCGCCGAAGCCGGCGAGCTCGATCGGAATGCCGACGCGGTCCTGATCGGCCGACTCACGCAGCGCAAAGACGGCGGCCTTGCCGGCGCGCAGGATCTTCATCAGCTCTTCGTCGATCTCGACCTCGACATAGCAGCCCTCGGAGAAGCAGCGGGTGAAATAGGCGCGACCGATATTGTTGCCGTCGACGAACAGCTCCATGCCATCCTTCAAGAGCACGCCGAGCGGCGCCAGAATGCGCAGGATGCGGGCTTTGCGGTCAGCGGTCTTCAAGACGACGACGGAGAGGCCCACTTCGGGCCGGTCTTCCGCGATCACGTTCTGCATCAGCGCGCATTGCTCTGCATTGGCCCCGGCCGGCTTGTCGCAGATCACCGACCAGGCTCCGTGGTTGGAGCGCACGGTGCCGGGCTGCTGCTGTGTTTGCTGGCTCTGTGCCGGGCCTGCAAGCGTGCTGAAAAGCACGGCGGTTGCGGCAAGGCCAGACCAGACACGTCTCGAAAGACCCATGAATACCTCTGGAAAACGAATCATCCCGCACATTCTTGTCGCCCGGGTGGGGAAATGGAAAGCCCCGACGCCTGTTTTACGGTCGACTGCGGCATAATTGGGACTGGCTGCGCGCCTCTGGCGGGCATTCGGACCGACTTGCTCAGCCGGTTGGGGAAAAGCCTGTGAAGGAAGGCGCCCGCCAATTGATCAAGCGCAAAAATGCCGCACCGGCTTTCACCTCAGCGTATTGCGAATGCGGCCGATCTGTGATTTTAAACGGCGACACTAGCATGATTTTTGCGCTATGGTTTGATGTGGATCAAGCGCTTGTGGGAGACCAAACCGTGATGAAGAGAACCTATGCAGCCTTGGCCGCGCTGGCCTGTCTGCTTTTCGCTTCTGCCAGCTTCGCCGATCAGCCGAGGCCGTGGCAGATGGGCATGCAGGATGCAGCGACCCCGGTCATGGAGATGAACCGTTGGTTTGAGCAGTACACGCTCTGGTTCATCGTGCCGATCACCATCTTCGTCCTGATCCTTCTGATCCTGGTCGTGGTGAAGTTCCGGGCCGCTGCAAACCCGGTACCGTCGAAGACCAGCCACAACACGGCGATCGAAATCGTCTGGACCGTGGCGCCGGTTCTCATCCTCTTCGCCATCGCGATCCCGTCCTTCAACCTTCTGACCTACCAGTTGAAGATGCCGGAAAATCCGGACCTGACGGTCAAGGCGACCGCCACCCAGTGGCTGTGGTCCTATGAATATGAAGGTGAGCAGGCCGTGTCCTTCGACAGCTACATGCTGAAGGATGCAGACCGCGCCGCTGCCGGCAAGGAAGACGTCGCGCGGTATCCGCGCCTTCTCGCCGTCGACAACGAAGTCGTCGTTCCCGTCGGCAAGACCGTCCGCATGCTGGTCACGGCCGCCCCGACCGACGTTATCCACGCTTTTGCCATGCCGGCCTTCGGCATCAAGATTGATGCCATCCCCGGCCGTCTGAACGAAACCTGGTTCAAGGCTGAGCGCGAAGGTCTCTATTACGGCCAGTGTTCGGAGTTGTGCGGCAAGGATCACTCCTTCATGCCGATCGCCATCCGTGTCGTGTCTGATGAGCAGTACGCGACCTGGCTCGCGGCTGCGGCATCTGACCTTGCTGGCGCCAACAAGGCGCTGATGGCGGCTGTCGACGGGGCTCCGGCTGCCGTCCAGAGCGCTGAAAACATCACGAACTGAGAGGAGTGAGGACAATGGCCGGCTCTGTTGCCCACGACGACCACGCGCACGATGCGCATCATGACCATAAGCCGGGCTTTGCTGCTCGCTGGTTGTTTTCGACCAACCACAAGGACATCGGCACGCTCTACCTGATCTTCGCGATCATCGCGGGCATCATCGGTGGTGCCCTGTCGGTTGCCATGCGCGCCGAGCTCCAGGAGCCCGGCATCCAGATCTTCCACGGCCTCGCTGCCATGGTTTACGGCACCAGCGGCGATGCCGCCATCGATGCCGGCAAGCATATGTACAACGTCTTCACGACGGCGCATGCGCTGATCATGATCTTCTTCATGGTCATGCCCGCGCTGATCGGCGGTTTTGCCAACTGGATGATCCCGATCATGATCGGCGCTCCGGATATGGCCTTCCCGCGCCTCAACAACATCTCCTTCTGGCTGATCGTCCCGGCCTTCCTGCTGCTCGTGCTCTCGATGTTCGTCGAAGGCCCGGCGGGCGCCCACGGCGTCGGCGGCGGCTGGACCATGTATCCGCCGCTTGCGACATCCGGCCAGCCGGGACCTGCGGTTGACCTTGCGATCTTCGCGCTTCACGTCTCCGGTGCGTCCTCGATCCTCGGTGCGATCAACTTCATCACCACCATCCTCAACATGCGTGCGCCGGGCATGACCCTGCACAAGATGCCGCTGTTCGCCTGGGCCGTTCTGGTCACGGCATTCCTGCTGCTCCTGTCGCTCCCGGTTCTCGCCGGCGGCATCACCATGCTGTTGACCGATCGCAACTTCGGCACGACCTTCTTCGCGCCGGAAGGCGGCGGTGATCCGATCCTCTACCAGCACCTGTTCTGGTTCTTCGGTCACCCGGAAGTCTACATCCTGATCCTGCCCGGCTTCGGCATCATCAGCCACATCGTGTCGACCTTCTCAAAGAAGCCGGTTTTCGGCTACCTCGGCATGGCCTACGCCATGGTCGGCATCGGCGCCGTCGGCTTCGTCGTGTGGGCTCACCACATGTACACGGTCGGCCTGTCGCTCGCCGCCCAGCGTTACTTCCTCTTCGCAACCATGGTCATCGCGGTGCCGACCGGCATCAAGATCTTCTCCTGGATCGCGACGATGTGGGGCGGTTCGCTCACCTTCAAGACCCCGATGGTCTGGGCGATCGGCTTCATCTTCCTCTTCACCGTCGGTGGCGTCACGGGCGTTCAGCTCGCCAATGCCGGCCTCGACCGCTCGCTGCATGACACCTACTACGTCGTGGCTCACTTCCACTACGTTCTGTCGCTCGGCGCCGTCTTCGCCATCTTCGCCGGCTGGTACTACTGGTTCCCGAAGATGACCGGCTACATGTACAACGAGTTCGTCGGCAAGCTGCACTTCTGGATCATGTTCGTCGGTGTGAACCTGGTCTTCTTCCCGCAGCACTTCCTCGGCCTCGCCGGCATGCCGCGCCGTTACATCGACTATCCGGATGCCTATGCCGGCTGGAACTATGTCTCGTCGATCGGCTCCTACATCTCGGCCTTCGCGGTTCTCGTCTTCCTCTACGGCGTCTTCGAAGCCTTCGCCAAGAAGCGCGTCGCCGGCGACAACCCCTGGGGTGAAGGTGCGACCACGCTGGAATGGCAGCTGTCTTCGCCGCCGCCGTACCACCAGTGGGAACAGCTGCCGAAGATCAAGTAATCAGATCTTCGCATCTCCTAGACAATCGGGCGCCGCAGTCATCGGGATTGCGGCGCCCGAAAGACCAGACGGAAGACGGAAAGCAACAGAATGACAGTCATCGACAATCGCGACGTATTCGGCCTCGAGGGCGAAATCCGCCTGTCCGAAGCCGGCCCGCGCGATTTCTTCGCGCTTCTGAAGCCGCGTGTCATGTCGCTCGTCGTCTTCACCGCGCTGGCGGGCCTCGTTCTCGCCCCCGGCTCCATCAATCCGGTCATCGGCTTCATCGCCATCCTGTGCATCGCGGTCGGGGCAGGGGCCTCCGGTGCGCTCAACATGTGGTATGATGCCGATATCGACGCCGTGATGTCGCGCACCGCGACCCGTCCCGTTCCGGCCGGCCGCATCACGCCGCATGAAGCGCTCGCCTTCGGCCTCGTGCTCTCGGTGTTTTCGGTCGCCATCCTTGGCCTCGCCGTCAACTGGTTCGCCGCCGGCCTGCTCGCCTTCACCATCTTCTTCTATGCCGTCGTCTACACGATGTGGCTCAAGCGCTCGACCCCGCAGAACATCGTTATCGGCGGTGCGGCCGGCGCCTTCCCGCCCATGGTCGGTTGGGCCTGCGTGACGGGCGGCGTGTCGCTCGACAGCTTCATTCTGTTCATGATCATCTTCCTCTGGACGCCGGCCCATTTCTGGGCGCTGGCGCTGTTCAAGATGAAGGACTACGGCGCAGTCGGCGTGCCGATGATGCCGAATGTCGCCGGCATTCCCTCGACCAAGCGCCAGATCGCCGTCTATGCCGTGCTGACCGCCGTGACCGGCGTGCTGCCGACCTTCACTGGACTGTCCTCGGTTGGCTACGGCATTGTGGCCGGCCTGCTCGGCATCGTCTTCGTCCACTGTTCCATCGCCGTCTGGCGCATGGCCGACGGCGACGAGAAGATGGTGCCGGCCAAGAAGCTCTTCGGCTATTCGATCTTCTATCTCTTCGCGATCTTCTCCGCGCTGATGATCGACCTTTATCTCGCACCCGCGATCCTGTCCCTCGGAGGTACCGCCTGATGGAAACCATCGAGCTCAATGACGTGCAGAAGAAGTCGCGCCGTGGCCGCAATATTGCCCTTGGCGTGGTTCTGGCCTTTCTCGTGGTGATCTTCTACGCGGTGACGATCATCAAGATCAGCAATGTCGGCTGACGGAAAAGCATCATGGCAGACACCCCGATGAACCACATGCCGAAGACAACCGACCGCCGCGCGACCCGCCGCGATTTCGGCGTCGCGACGGCTTGTGTCGTCTTCGTCGGTGCCATGGTCGGCATGAGCTTTGCCGCCGTTCCGCTCTACCAGATGTTCTGCAAGGTCACCGGGTATGGTGGCACCACGCAGCGCGTCGAGCAGATGTCCGAGGTTGTCCTCGACAAGACGATCAATGTGACCTTCGACGCCAATGTCTCGAACGGCCTGAACTGGGATTTCAAGCCGATCGACAAGAAGATCACGCCGAAGATCGGCGAGACCGTCGAGATCCGCTACACCGCCACCAATCATTCGTCTGAACCGGTCACTGGCGAGGCGATCTTCAACGTCTCCCCAGGCGAGGCCGGCGCCTATTTCAACAAGGTCCAGTGCTTCTGCTTCACCAAGACCACGTTGCAGCCGGGCGAGACACTGGAAATGCCGGTTGTCTTCTTCGTTGACCCCGCCATCGTCGATGCGGAAGAGACCAAGGACATCGGAACGATTACCCTTTCCTACACCTTCTATCCGCGCGAAGATGACAAGCCGGTAGCAGCGCTGAACGTGGACAAGGGCAAGGAACAGCCGAAACTGTGAGAGGGGTCCGGTAAGCCGGGTCTCGTAATGAAATTGACATTCGGGGATTGCTGAAATGGCCGAAGCGCACCAGAAGAACCACGACTACCACATCATCGATCCGAGCCCCTGGCCGATCCTGGCCTCGATCGGTGCCTTCCTCCTGACCTTCGGCGGCGTCGGCTACATGCGCTATCTGCATGGCGGTTCGTTCAAGCTGTTCGGTCTTGAACTGGCCCATCCGTGGCTCTTCTTCATCGGCCTTGCCATCGTGATCTTCACCATGTTCGCCTGGTGGGCCGATACGATCAAGGAAGCGCATGCCGGGGCCCATACGCGCGTCGTGTCGCTGCATCTGCGCTATGGCATGATCATGTTCATCGCGTCGGAAGTGATGTTCTTCGTCGCCTGGTTCTGGGCCTTCTTCGATGCCAGCCTCTTCGCCAATGAAGCGATCCAGGCGAGCCGCGTCGAATTCACCGGTGGCACCTGGCCGCCGAAGGGCATCGAGGTCGTCGATCCCTGGCACCTGCCGCTCTACAACACCGTCATCCTGCTGCTGTCCGGCACCTGCGTCACCTGGGCTCACCATGCGCTGCTGCACAACGACCGCAAGGGCGTCGTCTCCGGTCTGGTCCTGACGGTCCTGCTCGGCATCCTGTTCTCGTCGGTCCAAGCCTACGAGTACATGCACTCGCCGTTCGACTTCAAGAACTCGATCTACGGCGCGACCTTCTTCATGGCGACCGGTTTCCACGGCTTCCACGTTCTGATCGGTACGATCTTCCTGATCGTCTGCCTGTTCCGCGCGCTTGCCGGCCACTTCACCCCGCAGCAGCATTTCGGCTTCGAAGCTGCCGCCTGGTACTGGCACTTCGTCGACGTCGTCTGGCTGTTCCTCTTCTTCGCCATCTACATCTGGGGCGACTGGGGTGCACCGCTGCACGCCGGCTGATTGCGGCCAAAGCATTCAAGGGCGGCGAAAGCCGCCCTTTTTCGTTTTCCGCCGCCGAAGATGTCCTCCCCTGCGACGCTGCGCACTCTGGGATGGAACGTCGCCCTCCGCTAAAGGTTGGCGACAGAATCGGGGCGACCCCGAAGGAGCAAGATGATGACCGAAGACAATGCGAAATTCCCGCCGGTAGACCCGATGAAGGCAGCGCTCTCGGCCTCCTGCCCGCGCTGCGGCAATGGCAAGCTGTTCGATGGACTGACCAAGCCGAAGCAGCGCTGCGCCTCCTGCGGGCTCGATTACTCCTTCATTGATGCGGGCGATGGCCCGGCGATCTTCGTCATCCTGCTGGCCGACCTTCTGGTGGTCGGTTTCGCCGTCTGGGTCGAACTCACCTACCAGCCCTCCGTCTGGCTGCACATCCTCGTCTTCGCCCCCCTCGGCGTGGGACTGACGCTCTGGCTGATGCGCACGCTGAAGGCGTTGCTGATCGCCCTGCAGTATCGTCACAACGCCGCCCCTGGGGTCATCGACCGTGGCTGAGCAGGGTAACCGGCTCCAGGTAGGCGGGCGGGGCTGGCGCTTCTGGATCGGGCTCGTGCTGGTGCCGGTCGCCATGGCCATCCTGCTGTCGCTCGGGACCTGGCAGGTCAACCGTCTCCACTGGAAGGAAAGCCTGCTCGCAGACATAGACGAGCGCAGCCATGCGCCGGCCGTCGATGTGTCTGATATCGCGGCGCGTCTGGCGGCGGGAGAAGAGATCGATTACCGCCACGCCAGCGCCAGTGGCCGCTTCCTCAACGACAAGGAGCGTCATTTCCTCGCCACCTTCGACGGCCAGTCCGGCTTCTATCTCTACACACCGCTGGAAATGGCGGACGGTCGCTACCTCTTCGTCAACAGGGGCTTCGTCCCCTATGACCGCAAGGACCCCAAGACCCGCCCGGAAAGCCTGGTCGAGGGTGAACAGACGATCACGGGTCTGGCCCGTGCGAAGCTGAATGAGAAACCGTCATCGCTCGTGCCTGATAACAATGAAGGCACCAACATCTTCTACTGGAAGGATCTGACCCGCATGGCGGCGTCCACCGGTCTGCCGGAAGACCGCGTGCTGCCCTTCTTCCTCGATGCCGATGCGACACCCGTCGCAGGCGGCCTGCCGAAGGGCGGGGTGACCCAGGTCGATCTGCCCAACAGCCATCTGCAATATGCCATCACCTGGTATGGTCTTGCCTTCGCGCTGGCCGCCGTTACGATCGCTGGACTTTTCCGCCGCAAAACCCCGTAGAGGCGCGCGGCGATTTCGGCTAAACACGCTCAAAGTGCAGCCGGAATCGCGGCTGCCCCTTGGGGGAACCGCATGTCCTATCTCGCCTCGACACTGGTCGCGCTCGTCGCTCTCGAACACATCTACATTCTCGTGCTGGAGATGTTTCTCTGGACCACGCCCACCGGCCGCGGCGCCTTTGGCCTGAAGCCGGAACAGGCGGAAGCGACCAAGGTCATGGCGGCCAACCAGGGGCTCTACAACGGCTTCCTCGCGGCCGGCCTGATCTGGGGCCTGCTGCATCCGGATCTTGTCGTAGGCTATCAAATTCAGTTGTTTTTCCTTGGCTGTGTGCTGGTCGCAGGCCTATATGGGGGTGCAACGGCGTCGCGGAAGATCTTTGTCATTCAGGCTCTGCCCGCAGCGCTCGCCATTCTCGCTGTCCTGATTGCCGGCTGATTTGATGAACATGCATGTGAACCGCCCCCCTCTGACGATAAGGCTCTGCGGCCCGCGCGGCTTCTGCGCCGGTGTCGACCGCGCGATCCAGATCGTCGTGCTCGCGCTCAAGCGCTACGGGGCCCCGGTTTATGTGCGCCACGAGATCGTCCATAACCGCTATGTCGTGGAAGGGCTTGAGGCCAAGGGCGCGATCTTCGTCGAGGAACTGGACGAAATCCCCGCCGAACATCGCCAGCAGCCCGTCGTTTTCTCCGCCCATGGCGTGCCGAAATCGGTGCCGGAGGATGCGGCAAGCCGAAACCTTTTCTATCTCGATGCCACATGCCCGCTGGTCTCCAAGGTTCACAAGCAGGCCATGCGCCACCAGCGCCTCGGTCGCCATGTCATCCTGATCGGCCACAATGGCCACCCGGAAGTGATCGGCACCATGGGCCAGTTGCCGGAAGGTTCGGTCTCGCTGGTCGAGACGGTCGAAGACGCGGCGGCCTACACGCCCGCCGACCCCGACAACCTCGGCTTCGTCACCCAGACGACACTCTCGGTCGACGATACCGCCGGCGTCATAGCCAAGCTGATGGAGCGCTTCCCCAACCTGACGGCCCCCTCGGCCGACAGCATCTGCTACGCCACCACCAACCGCCAGGAAGCCGTCAAGCAGGCCGCCCCCGGCTGCGACCTCTTCATCGTCGTCGGCGCCCCCAACTCGTCCAACTCCAAGCGCCTCGTTGAAGTGGCCCTGAGGGCAGGGGCCACCCGCTCCATGCTCGTCCAGCGGGCGTCCGAAATCGACTGGGACGATGTCGGAACGATCGGTACGCTCGGCATCTCCGCCGGCGCCTCGGCCCCGGAAGTCATCGTCGATGAAATCATCGAGGCTTTTCGCCAGCGTTTCGACGCCAAGGTCGAGCTTGCGATCACGGCCGAAGAAAACGAGCATTTCCTCGTCAACCGCGAACTGCGCGACGTCGAACTGACCCGCGAGGACATGGCCTGGGTGAACGGGTGAGGGGTGGATCTCTTGACCACGGGTGCGATTTGCCCAATCTTTGGGGCAGGTCGTCGGATGACAGGGTCCTTCCATGAACGTTTTGCTCAATGAGCACTGGGAAAAATTTGTCAAAGACAGCGTGAGCAGCGGACGCTATCGCTCTGTGAGCGATGTTGTGCTGGAGGGCCTGCGTCTCGTGGAGGAGCGGGAAGGGAAGATTGCAGCTTTGAGGCATGAACTCCGAGCTGCGATTGCTGAGGGCGGCGACCTCAGTGACGAGTCCGTGGACGAAGCGCTAAACAAAGAGGCGGCCTCGCTGAGACGGCAGGGATTCTGATTGCCGCGTTTGCGATACACGCCGCGTGCTGTTCGCGATCTTCGCTCCATCCTGCAATATGTCACGCGTGAGAGTGGCTCCATTGATGTAGGATCGGCTTTCGTTGTGAGACTGAGAGCGAGATGCAAGGAACTGGCTATCCTGCCCGGACAGATGGGCCGCCCTCGTTTTGAACTGCTGCCCGATCTTCGAAGCTTTGCCTTCCGCAGTTACATCATCTTTTTCCGATATAGGGATGACGTCTTCGAGATCATCGCCATTATCGAAGGGCATCGCGACGTCGAGCGACATTTCCCGCATGACGATGGGTGAAGTGAAGCCCCCATTTCCTGTGCCCCATGTCGTTCCAGGGCTGGCACTGTCCGTCACACCGTTATAGGACTTTGGGCCTCATCGAAGCGGCACGGAAACTCACGCTGTGGCAGTCTATACCGATATAAACGAAATCGATCTCAAGGCCTTCCTGGCACAATATGATGCCGGCGAACTCCTGTCCTACAAGGGCATCGCCGAAGGCGTAGAGAACACCAATTTCCTGCTGCACACGACGAAGCAGCCGCTGATCCTGACGCTCTATGAAAAGCGCGTCGACCGGAATGATCTGCCGTTTTTCCTCGGCTTGATGCATCATTTGTCCGAGCGCGGCCTGTCCTGCCCGCTGCCCTTGCCGCGCAAGGATGGCGCGCTGCTGGGCGAGCTCTCCGGCCGACCGGCGGCGCTGATCTCCTTCCTGGAAGGCATGTGGCTGCGCAAGCCCGAGGCCCAGCACTGCCGCGAAGTCGGCAAGGCGCTGGCTGGCATGCATGTGGCCGGCGAAGGCTTCGAAATCACCCGGCCGAACGCCTTGTCGCTCGAAGGCTGGCAGACGCTCTGGGCAAAGTCCGAGGCCCGTGCCGACGAGGTCGAGACGGGGCTGGAAGAGGAGATCGGCGCCGAACTCGATTTCCTCGCCGCCCATTGGCCTAGGGAATTGCCGTCAGGCGTCATCCATGCCGACCTTTTCCCCGACAACGTCTTCTTCCTCGGCGACGACCTCTCGGGCCTCATCGACTTCTATTTCGCCTGCAACGACTTCCTCGTTTACGACCTGTCCATCTGCCTCAATGCCTGGTGCTTTGAGAAGGACGGCTCCTACAACATCACCAAGGGCAAGGCGATGATCGAGGGGTATCTCTCGGTGCGCCCGCTCTCAGCCGACGAGATATCAGCACTTCCCGTCCTCTGCCGCGGCTCGGCTTTGCGCTTCTTCCTGACGCGCCTTTACGACTGGCTGACGACGCTGGAAGGCGCGCTGGTGGTCAAGAAGGACCCGCTCGAATATCTGAAGAAGCTGCGCTTCCACCGCGCCGTCACCAATGCCTCGGAATACGGACTGATTTCATGAAACATGTCGACATCTTCACCGACGGCGCCTGCTCGGGCAATCCCGGCCCCGGCGGCTGGGGCGCCGTACTCCGCTATGGCGATGTCGAGAAAGAACTGTGCGGCGGTGAGGCCAACACCACTAACAACCGCATGGAACTGCTCGCCGCCATCAGCGCGCTCAATGCGCTGAAAGATGCCTGCGAAGTCGATCTCTACACCGACAGCAAATATGTGATGGACGGCATCTCGAAGTGGATCTTCGGCTGGAAGAGAAACGGCTGGAAGACCGCCGACAAGAAGCCGGTGAAGAACGGCGAGATCTGGCAGGCGCTCGATGCCGCCAACCAGCGCCACAAGGTCAAGTGGCACTGGGTCAAGGGCCATGCCGGCCACCCGGAAAACGAACGCGCCGACGAACTGGCCCGCAAGGGCATGGAGCCCTTCAAGACCTCGAATTTCGGCAAGTCGCTGCTGGTGAAGTAGGTTTGGGTCAGGCTATTGCGACGGCGCGTCCATGGCGTGAAACCAGTCGGTCCAGATTGATGCTCCGTGCCGCCCGTGCCGTCTCGCGGAGTTCTTTGTCGATCCGGTAGCCTTTGGCGGCGACCAGCCAGTCGAGCACATCGGCGAGATGCCAAAGCGTCGTGCTGCCGTCATGCACGGGCAGCGGTGACCCTGAAGCCCCGACAATCAGCTTGCGCATGTTCTGCCGGCTGACATCAAGCAGTTCGGCAATTTCGGTAAGTCCCACCAGATCGGGTCCGACTTCGATGAGCTCAGCCTGGGGTAGGGCGCGTGCGACATCGTCGATAGCGCTGGTGATCGCGCTCGCCGCGTCCGGTGCTTCGCGATCGAATTCCAGCGCCAGCCGCCCGGCAATGCCTATGCCCACAAGCGCATCCGTGCAGCCGGCGGATCCCAGAGCCTCGACGGCCGCCTCTCCGCCCATGCCGTGCGGCAGCCGGTACTTCAGCACAAAGGCGTATTCTGTCATCTTGCAATTCTTAGTCATCTTGTTCCGTCCTGCGTCGGCTGCAGCGGTCCACAACGCGGCGGATTGCGCGAGCGTGGTTCGTCGGATTGGCCGGCGTGCTCCAGATGCTGGTGATGCAGAATTCACCGCAGCGGCAGGTTTTATCGTCATAGGGGCAGTAGATCCGTCCCCAAGCATGGCTGCCGCCGATCTCAACCCGCCAGCCTTGCGCTTCCGCGTGCCGCAGGGCCTCCTCGATTTCCTTATTCGGATGCCTTCGCCTCAACTAAGCCTCCTCAAGATAATTCCGGACGAATGTGTTGTCAAATGACAACCGGTCCGTAGCAGCGCTCGTGGAGCATCATAATGGCCAGCAACCCCAGGTTTTCGCAAGGCAGCCCTCCCGGATGCGCCCTTGCCCTTTCCCCCATTCCCCCTATGCTCGCCTCAAAACGAAACACACGGGAGACATCGATGATCCAGCACTGCGTGTTCCTGCGCTTCAAGGCCGCGATCCAGGAGGCCGAGAAGCAGGCGATCTACGCCGCGATCGCGGAACTGAAGGATGTCGTGCCCGGCATGCTGGAGGTGAAGTCGGGACCGAATGTCTCGCCCGAGGGCCTGAGCGGCGGTTATAACGACGGCTTCATCGTCACCTTCGAGGACGAACTGGTCCGCGACTATTATCTGAAGCATCCGCAGCATGTCGCCGTCGGCGAGCGCATCGTGCATGCCACAGATGGCGGCCTTGCCGGGATCCTGGTCTTCGACCTCGCCCATTGACGAAAAGCCCTCCCGGTGGGGGAGGGCTTGCCGACCATGCGTCGCAGGATTTGCGATCAGCTCGATTTTGCCATCGCGGCCGAGAGCTGGTCGACATTGTAGCGGAACATCTGTTCATAGGTCGGCGCAGGGCCGTCCTTTTCCGACAGCGACTCGACATAGAGTTCGCCGCCCGACTGTGCGCCGGTGGCGCCGGCAATCTGCTCCACCAGACGCGGATCGTTAGAGTTTTCCAGGAAGTAGCTCTTCACATGTTCGGTCTTGATCTGCTCGATCAGCTTGGCAATCTCGGCCGCCGAGGCTTCCGTCTCCGTCGATAGCCCGAGCGGCGACAGGAAGGCCACGCCATACTCCCGGCCGAGATAACCGAAGGCGTCATGGCTGGTCAGGATCTTGCGGCTGGCTTGCGGGATCGCGTCGAACTTCTCGTGCGCATAGGCATCCATGGCATCGAGCTTGGTCTTGTAGGCCTTGGCGTTCGCTGCGAAATCCGCCGCATCATCAGGATCGGCCTTGGCAAGGGCCGCCTCGATATTGTCGACCCAGACCTTCACGTTGACAGGGCTGTTCCACACATGCGGATCGTTCACGGTCTTGCCGTCTTCTTCCATGGTGCGAAGCGCAATGCCGTCGGAGACGACCACCGGCTTGCCGTCATAGCCGGAGGCCGAGATCAGCCGTTCCATCCAGCCTTCGAGACCCTCGCCGCTGATGAAGGTGACCTTCGCCGCCTTCAGCGCCTTGGCATCTGTCGGCGACGGCTCGAATTCATGCGGGTCGCCATTCGGCCCGACCAGGCTGGAAACGTCGACGTGATCGCCACCCACCTGCGCCACCACATCGGCAAGCACGGTGAAGGAGGCAACCACCTTGACCGGCTCGCCGGCCAGCGCCGTGGAGCCGTAAAGCGCTGTGATCAGGGGGAGGGCGGAGAGGAGGGTGAGCTTGCGGGTCATGAGGCACTCCTTGGAGTTCACGCTTGGGGGAGGTCGCTCTCAAGCCTTGAGATGCGGCCGGGGGAAGAAGCGGCGAGCGATGCCCATCGGGGCAACGAGGATCGACAGGCCGTAGAGGATGGCCGCCGTCAGGATGATCGTTGGGCCGGAGGCGAGTTCGAAATGGAAGGACGCGATCAGCCCGACATAGCTGGAGACGATCGCCGTCACGGCCGAAACCGCCATCATGCCGGGCAGCGTGCGCGCCCAGAGCTGCGCAATCGCCGCCGGCAGCATCATCAGTCCGACAGCCATCAGCGTGCCCAATGCCTGGAAGCTCGCGACAAGGTTGATGACGACCAGCAGCAGGAAGGCAAAGTGATAGAGCGATCCACGGCCGCCGACGGCGCGCAGGAAACCGGGGTCGAGGCACTCGAGCACCAGCGGCCGGTAGATCAGCGCAAGGGCTACCAGCGTCAGCGTGCTGATCGCGCCGATCAGTGTCAATGCCGAGGCGTCGATGGCCAGGATGGTGCCGAACAGCACATGTAAGAGGTCGATATTGGAACCACGCAGCGACACGATCAGCACGCCAAGCGCCAGCGACGCCAGATAGAAGCTGGCAAAGCTCGCATCCTCCTGCAGCACGGTGGAGCGGCTGACGAGGCCGGAGAGCACGGCGACCGACAGACCCGCGACAAGCCCGCCAATGCCCATGGCGGTGAGCGACAGCGAGCCGGCGACGAGATAACCGATGGCAGCCCCCGGCAACACCGCATGGCTCATGGCGTCGCCCATCAGGCTCATCCGCCGGAGCAGCAAGAAGACGCCGATCGGCCCGGCGCTGAACCCGAGGCAGACGGCGGCCATCAGGGCGCGGCGCATGAAGCCGTAATCGGCAAAGGGCGCAATCAAGAGATCGAAGACGCTCATGCCGCCGTCCTCCCGGTCGTGTCGGCCGGTTGACAGACCTCGGCATCCTCATCCCAGCGCTCGGCCATGCGGCGCATCGACAGGAGATTGGCGGGTGTCAGCACCTCTTCCGTCGCACCCCAGCCGATCAGCTCACGGGCCAGGAGCAGGGTCTCGGGAAAATGGTTTCGCACCTGGTCGAGATCATGCAGCACGGCTATGACAGTGCGGCCGGCACCATGCCAGCCGGCAACGAGATCGATCAGGTCGCGGGTGGTGCGCGCGTCGATCGCGGTAAACGGCTCGTCGAGCAGGATGACCTGTGCATCCTGCAGCAGAAGCCGTGCAAACAGCACGCGCTGGAACTGCCCGGCCGAGAGCGAACCGATCTCGCGGCGTTCGAAGCCCTCGAGCCCGACCGTGGAAAGCGCCTCGCGCGCCCTCATCATCTCTTCCCGGCCAATGCGTCCGAACGCACCCACCCGTCGCCATGCGCCGAGCAAGACAGTGTCGAGCACGCTGATCGGAAAGCGCCGGTTGATCTCCGCCGCCTGCGGCAGATAGCCGAAGTCACGCGCGGTGAGGACATGCTCGATGCGGCCCTCAGCGGGGCGGATCTCGCCCATGATCGCCTTCAGCAGAGTGGATTTGCCTGCCCCGTTCGGCCCGGCAATCGCCGTCAGGCTCCCCTTTTGGATCACGCCGGAGAGATGGTGCACGGCCGGATGGCGCTGATAGGTCAGCGTCAGATTGTCGATGCGGATCAGGCTCATGGAAGTGCAACAGCCCATTGGATGCCGGCCCAGATCAGGGCGATCAGCAGAAGGACAAAACACAGGCGGGCCAGCGCCGAGCGGGCGAGCAGGCTGGGAAGAAAGGCAGGGTCGTCCATCGGCGGCTCGTCATAAATGTAATAACATTACGCAACCAAGGGCGCCCGCATTGCGGCAAAATCAAGGCCGATGGAGAGACCTCCCGCCGGTGGTTTCGCTTGGCCCGTGTCTCCGCTCTGTCATCTGGCCCTGTTAGATCAGCGCTGTTCCAACACACCGTTTCACGGAGACATCGTCATGCGCAGCTTCTCGCTGATGCTTTCTGCAATCCTTCTCGCCGCTCCCGGGTTTGCCCACGCGCAGCAGCCGGTCGAACTCACCGTGATGAGTTTCAACATCTGGGGCGGCGGCGGCAATGCGGGAAAACCCGTGGATGAAACCGTTGCCGCGATCAAGGCGGTCAATCCCGACATCATCGGCATTCAGGAAACGCGCCTGGAACCCGACCCCTGCACAGCCGAGGCCTGTGTGCCCGTCGGTGAGAGCAAGGCAAAAGCCATCGCCGAAATGCTCGGCTACTTCTATTATGATCAGAGCCAGCAGAACGTCGCCCTCTGGGCGAATGCCATCCTCAGCCGTTACCCCATCGGCAAGCCGACCCCGCATGATCTCGGTGTCGAAATCGACGTGAAGGGCCGCAAGGTCTATGCCTTCAACCTGCACCTGACCGACTTCCCCTATCAGCCCTACCAGGTGCTCAACATCGAATATGGCAAGGCGCCCTTTCTGAAAACCGCAGCCGAGGCGGAGGCCGCCGCCAAGGCAGCGCGCGGACCCGCACTGGATCTGTTCTTTCAGGATTTGAAACTGGCCGATGGCGCCGATGCCGCCTTCGTCTTCGGTGATTTCAATGAGCCCTCGCATCTCGACTGGACTGAAGCTGCGGTCAAGGCCGGTCACCAGCCGCTTGCGGTCAGCTATCCCTCGGCCCAGCGTTTCGAGACGGCCGGCGGTTTCACCGACCTTTTCCGCGCCGCCTTCCCCGATCCGGTCGCCAAGCCGGCCTTCACATGGACGCCGACCTCGGAGCCGACCGCCAAGGACGATCATCACGACCGCATCGATTATACGCTCGGTCGGGCAAAGACCCTCAAGGTCGTGAAAGCCGGCATCGTCGGCGAAAAGGCGCCCGAAGCTGATGTCGTCGTCACGCCCTGGCCGTCCGATCACCGGGCGACCATGGCTGTGGTGCAGTTTTGAGGGATTGATCGGCTGAGGGGGGGCGTCCATCGGCCTCGCAGACCGCGTTACCCCCTCTGGCCTACCGGCCATCTGCCCCTCAAGGGGGGAGATCGGATAATGGCACCGTTCGCTGCACAGGCCAGCTTTCGGATCATAACTTATCGGACCGGCGGCAACCCGGTCGCGGGGTCCAATCTCCCCCCTTGAGGGGGAGATGGCCGGCAGGCCAGAGGGGGGTACCAAGCCCTCGAACCTATCCGGCAGGCCAGAGGGGCGTGCCACCACCTCCAGCCTCTCCGGACACCCACAATCACATCAAAGCTGCTCGATCATCGTCGCCGCCGACGAGACGGTTGCCTGACCGGGATTTTCCTCGATGTTGAGGCTCTTCACCACGCCGTTTTCGACCAGCATGGAATAACGCTTCGAGCGAAGGCCGAGTGCACCCGCCGACAGGTCCATCTCCAGACCGAGCGCCTTGGTGAAGGAGGCATCCCAGTCGGCGAGGAAGTGGATCTTGCCGAGCCCGCCCGAATGCTGCGCCCAGGCGCCCATCACGTGCCAGTCATTCACCGAGATGACGGCGATGTCGTCGACGCCGCGTTCCTTCAGGGCGTCGCGGTTTTCGAGATAACCCGGAAGGTGGTTCAGTGTGCAGGTCGGGGTAAAGGCGCCCGGCACGGCGAACAGCACCACCTTCTTGCCGGCGAACAGCTCATCCGTGCTGATCTCCACGGGGCCATCCGCCGTCTTTTCCTTGAAGGTCGCCTTGGGTAGCGTGTCGCCGATTGCAATGGTCATGAAATTCGTCCCCGTGGTTCGTCACGCCGGCCTGGTGCCAGTCGTCTCGTCGAGCGCGAATATAGAAGCCGGTTACTCAAAGGCAAGCGTGGTTTCCATGGCGCGCTCGCCCGCCACCACCAGGATGCCCCAGCGCTTGCCGGCCATCGTGTAACCCTTGGGAAGCTTGCCGATCGGCACCGTATAGAGCGTCTCGCCATGGGGCCCCGTTGCAGCCGTTCCCTCGACATAGACATGCCCGCTTGGGCCGCTGACGAAGACCTGTGGGGCAGGGGCGCCCGCCGGCAAACGCAGGGAGACGTGCAGGGATTTCAGATCCGGCTGCATGGCATGCGCCGTCACCCGAAAGTCCTCGCTTGGCCCCGGTGGAACCAGCCGCTTGGCCTTTTCCACCAGCGCCGTTTCGTCCGGATCGCTCCCGATCTCGGCGGCCGGATCGACGGTGAGGTCCGCCTGGAAGGGAATGCAGATGTTCTGGCACACGCCGACAAAGGCCGAAAGCTTGAATGGCCGGTCTGAACCCGCATTGGCGAGCACCAAAGGCAGCGCGACCGAATGGTCGTATCCCACATCCTGCATGTCGCCGGTCGACAGCAGCTTCGGCACCGGAAAATCGACATCCGCCACGGTATAGTCGGATCCGGCTGCCGGAGTGATTGATGGCGGAATGCCGACATCGCCCGGCTCCTTCCAATAGGTGATCCAGCCTTTCTTCGGCTCCACCAGCAACACGCCCTCGCGGGTGCCGTCGGCCTTGGCAGCCAGAAGCACCAGCCGCATTCGCCCCCCTTCGTTCGTCGCCCAGGCGCTGCTGGCCGCCTGTACGGCGCCGGTCAACGCGACGAGACACAGCGGCGCCAGCACGGCAAGGCCAGTCAATCGAGCGCGAACGGCCGGGCGAGAATCCTGGCGAAAGGCCTGGCGAAACAAGGGGTGGAGAGCGGTTGAACTGTCGATCATGTCCAATCATCTAGGCGAACAAATTCGGCTATACCAGTCACGCTTCGGCGAACCGCATCATTTTGGGTTGATCACAGTCCCCTTCTGCCCCATCTTGCTTGGGAGACCACCTGAACCACGCATCACACCGATGGCCGCAAGGCAGACCGAGGAGGCGGGCATGGCATTGTCGTCGAAGACATCCTTGAGAGAGCGCGGCTTTCTGGACGGTCAGTTGCTGATCGCCATGCCCGGCATGGCCGACGGCAATTTTGCCCGCGCCGTCGTCTATATCTGCGCCCATTCGGATGCCGGCGCCATGGGCTTCATCATCAACCGCTCGCAATCGGTGACCTTCGCCGATCTCCTGCTGCATCTGGAACTCATCGACCGCAATGATGCGATCATGCTGCCGGATCACGCTCGCCATTTCCCCATCCAGTGCGGCGGCCCGGTCGAGCAGAACCGCGGCTTCGTGCTGCATTCCGACGACTATCTCTCCGACAGCTCCATCCCCGTCAGCGACGACATCTCGCTCACCGCCACCCTCGACATCGTCCGCGCCATTTCCGACGGCAGAGGACCCCGCTACGCCACCATGCTGCTCGGTTATGCCGGCTGGGGTCCGGGCCAGTTGGAAGAGGAAATCGCCCAGAACGGCTGGCTCAACTGCGCCGCGACCGAAGACCTGATCTTCGACCGTTGCCTTGACGACAAGTATGACCGCGCGCTGGCCCTGATGGGCATCAACCCGGCCATGCTGTCGATGGATGCGGGGCACGCGTGAGGGTATAGGACCACTAGGACGCTGCGGTCCGCTCAGGATAGCATTTGAGGGATATCAGAAGGTCTCATTGCCTACGGGAGGCGCGTCCATCCAATGGCTTTCTTGTTCTGAAATTGGCTGATCCGCATCATGCCCAGCAAGCAGTTCTTCAAGCGAGTATCGTGGCTGCCGAACCTGCGCGCAGGATTTCCCGCTTTCGTCGGAACCTCCTCCAGCAGTCTTGCCTTGAGATTTTTTGTTCGACCTCGCCATCTCACCCGTCCCATTTAATGGAACTAATTGTACGCGATAGGAAATCCTGGGTGCAAGGCTTGCCTTGATCTACCTGAGCGGTCACTCTAAGCCGCATCTGTCCATCGGGTCAGAATGTAACGAGACCCATCCCATGCCCTCCACCGATATCCTCCTCGCCTTCTTCCTCACCACCGCCGTCTTTGCCTTCATCCCCGGTCCGGCCATGCTCTACGTTGCAGCCCGCACTCTGGCCGCCGATCACCGCGCGGGACTGATGGCAACGCTCGGTATCCATGTCGGCTGTTACGTGCATGTGGTGGCCGCAGCCACTGGCCTGTCGATCCTCTTCCACCTCGTGCCGACGCTCTATCTGGCTGTGAAGCTCGCAGGGGCTGGATACCTGATCTATCTGGGGTTCCGCATGATCCGCGCCGCCCGCACGACGGGGGCCGCGAGCGAAGCTCTGCCTGCGCCAAAATCAGCCGGCCCCGCCTTCGTCGAAAGCATGCTGGTGGAAGTGCTCAATCCGAAGACGGCGATCTTCTTCCTCGCCTTCCTGCCGCAATTCATCGATGCAGCGGCAGCCTTTCCCGTCTGGCTGCAGTTCATCATCCTCGGAACGATGGTCAACGCCATGTTTACGGTGGCCGACATCGCCTGCGTGATAGCGGCCAGCACGATCACAAAGCGCCTGGCGCGCGTCTCGTCCCTGCAGCGCAATCTGCAAAGGGCAGGGGGCGCGGTTCTCGTCGGCCTTGGCCTGCATGTCGCCTTTCAGCGGACCTGACGGGCGAACGGCGTGAGGGGTTCGCCTCTCACGCCCGCTTCATCAGCGGAAACCGTTCCTTGAGCAGCCGCAGCACCGATTCCGATCCCAGCGGCGGGCCGAAGAGATAGCTCTGGCCGAATTCGCAGCCCATCATGGCGAGATCGGCAGCGTCCTGGTCGGTCTGGATGCCCTCGGCCACCACCTGCATCTCAAGCCCGCGCGCCATGGCCACGACCGAGCGCAAGAGGACGGCGCGTTTGTCGGACTGATCGCAGACCAGGGCCTTGTCGAGCTTGATCGTGTCGAAGGGGAAACGGGTGAGATAGGCCAGCGACGAATAGCCGGTGCCGAAATCGTCGAGCGCCAGGCTGATGCCCGTATCCTTCAGCTTTTGCAGCATCAGGCGCGCCTGTTCCGGATTTTCCATCACGACGCTCTCGGTCAGCTCCAGCTTGATCCGTTTCGGATCGCACTGGGTCTTGGTCAGCATCGCGCGCACATCATTGTAGATCTCGCTGGAGATCAGCTGCGCCGAGGACAGGTTGACCGAGACGAACAGCGGCAGCTCGCCGGTCTGGCGCTCCCAGTCCATCAGGTCGGTCGAGGCGCGCTCCAGCGCGAACATGCCGAGCGGCTCGATCAGATCGGACATCTCCGCGATCGGGATGAATTCCGTCGGCGGAATGTTGCCGCGCTTCGGATGATCCCAGCGCATCAGCGCCTCAAACCCGGCAATTTCGCCATTCGCCAGCCGGACGATCGGCTGGTAGGCCATCGTCAGCTCCTTGCGTTCGATGGCGCGGCGCAGATCCGTTTCCAGCTGCAGCCGGTCGGTGCTGACGGTGCGGAAGGCCGGGCGGAAGGGTTCGACGCGGTTGCCGCCGGATCGTTTCGCCCGGTACATAGCAAGCTCCGCATCGGCCAGCAGACTGGTCGCACTTTCCTGCTGGTCGACCCAGGAGACGAGGCCGATCGATGCCGTCAGGCTGATTTCGCGATTGGCAAAATTGAGCGGCACCATGATCGCCTTCGATACGGCGTCGGCAAAGTCGGCAATCTTGCCCGGGTCCTTTTCCGACACCAAAATCAGGCCGAACTCGTCGCCGGAGAGACGGGCGAGCGTATCCTGCGGCTTCAGAAGGCGGCGCAGACGGCGGGTAATCGCGATCAGGATATTGTCGCCGGCAGCAATGCCCAGCGCGTCATTCACCTGCTTGTAGCGATCGATATCGATGGCAAGCACGGTCGGCCGCACGCTGTCGGAGGTTGAGGCGAGCGACAGGATCGCCTGCAGCCGGTCGAGGAAGACCTCGCGGTTCGGCAGCCCTGTCAGATTGTCATGCATGGCATCGACCAGCAGCCGGTCGATCGAGTTCTTCTGCTCGGTCACGTCGATGATCGTGCCGACGCAGCGGATGACTTCGCCGTTTGATCCCAGCACGGGGCGGGCGCGGATCTTCAGCCAGTGGAAATGCCCGTCTTCGGCGCGGATGCGGAATTCGTGGCTGAGACGCCCCTTGCGATGTTCCAGCAGCACGTCGAGGGTGGCGCGAAAACGGTCGCGATCATCGGGATGCAGGCGCGGCAGCCAGTTGCGCGCCGGGCCATGCATGGTGCCGGGCGACAGGCCGAGCCGCACGGAAACATCGGGGCTCGTGACGACGCGGTCGCGCGCTACGTCCCAGTCCCAGACGGTGTCGCCGGAGCCGGTCAGCGCCAGCGACTGGCGCTCGAGATCGGAGAACAGCCCCTGCTGATAGGCGCCGCCCGCAAAGGCGTGCTGCATGACCGTGAAGCCGATCAGGAGAACGATGAGAACCAGGCCACCGCCGAGTGCCGGCTGGATGATGTCGTTCGACAATTGTCCGGTCACCGTCATCCAGCCGCCGAACAGCCAGACCAGGATCAAGACCCAGGTCGGCACCAAAAGCACGGCGCGGTCATAGCGGTTGAAGCCGAGATAGATGATCAGGCCGATGCCGACGACACCGGTCAGCGCAAACGAGATGCGCGCGATACCGGCGGCAATGGAGGGATCGACGATGGCAACCCCGAACAGGGCGGCAAGTCCCAGCATCCAGGCAAGCGTCGCATAGCCGAGATGCACATGCCATCGGTTGAGGTTGAGATAGGTGAAGAGGAAGATGACGAGCGACGAGGCGAGCGCGACTTCCGCCCCCGCGCGCCATATTCGCACATCCGACGAGGTGATGGAGATCAGCTTCTCGAGGAAACCGAAGTCGACGCAGATATAGGCAAGCACCGCCCAGGCAAGTGCCGCCGCCGCCGGCAGCATCGACGTGCCCTTCACGACGAAGAGAATGGTCAGGAACACGGCGAGCAGGCCGGCAATGCCGAGCACGATGCCGCGATAGAGCGTGAACGCGTTGACCGTGTCCTTGTAGACGTCGGGTTCCCAGAGATAGATCTGCGGCAGGTTCGGCGAGGCGAGTTCCGCCACGAAGGTGATGACGGTGCCCGGATTGAGCGTGATGCGGAAGACGTCGGCATCCGGGCTTGGTACCCGGTCGAGCGCGAAGCCTTCCGAAGGCGTGATCGCCATGATGCGCTGCGAGCCGAGATCCGGCCAGAACAGCTTGGAGCCGGACAGGCGGAAATGCGGCGCGACAATCACGCGCTCCAGCTGTTCTTCCGAGACATTGGCGAGCGCGAAAACGGCCCAGTCGCCCTGATGGGTATCGGAGCTCGAACGCACCTCGATGCGACGGCGGATGCCATCGGCACCGGCAGCCGTCGAAACCTGGAAGGCGGCGCCCTGGTTTGTGTAGATCCCGGTGGTCGCGGTCAGGTCGAGCGCCGTGTCGTCACGGGCAATCTTGACCGGTTCGACGGCGAAAGCCGGGGCGACGAAGCCGAGGCACAGGGCCGAAAACAGGGCGAGTACGAGGAGTAACAGGCGCTGAGCCCTGCGCGGAGCAATCTGGGTCTGCGTCATGAGCCTGCTTTGCCGTTCCGTCCCCGAGCCGGGGCGATCTTCGAAAACAGCACGTGGTCGCGCCATTCTCCGTTGATTTTCAGATATTCGCGCAAAAGACCTTCTCGCTCAAATCCCGCTTTCTCCAGCAGGTTTACGCTGTTGACGTTGTCGGGAATACAGGCTGCTTCGATACGGTGCAACTCGAGCGGCCCGAAGATGTAGGGAATAGCCAGTTGAAGTGCGGCAAACATATGACCCTTGCCGGCATGTTTTTCGCCCATCCAGTATCCGATCATGCAAGCCTGCGAAGCGCCGCGCCTGATCAGGCCGATGGTCAGCCCCCCGAGAAGCGTGTCCGTTTCCCGTTCGAACAGGAAGAGCGGCACCGCCATGCCGGAATGAAACTCCTGTTCATTCCGCAACACCCGCTGGCGAAAGGCGCGCTCCGTCAGTTCGTCGGTGCGCCAGGTCGGCTCCCAGGGCTGCAGGAAGGCACGGCTGTCGCGGCGAAGAACGTGCCAGGCTTCGAAGTCGCGGTAGCGGGCAAGGCGCAGAAGATGCCGCTCGCCCACGAGTTCCGGAAGCTCCGCCTGTCGCGACAGAAACCGAAAGACCGAGCGCGTCATCCTGGAACCCCCAGAGAAATCCGGCGGCGAGCCCGCCGGATGAATTCATTCGCGATATCCCTCAGCCGGCCGCCTTGCGGGCGCCCTTCTGCTGAACACTGAGGGCGCCTGCGATCTCGTCGAGCGACACCAGCTTGTCCACCGGGCCGATGGCCGAGAGCGTCGGTGCCGTGTCGAAGAACAGGCGTCCGGCAAGGTCGGTCAGGCGCTGCGTGGTGATGCCGGCCAGCCGCTCCATCATCTCCTGGTTCGGAATGGTGCGGCCGTAGAGCATCATCTGCCGGGCGATCTGGCCGGCGCGGGCGGCCGGGCTTTCCTGGCCCATGAGCAGCTGTGCGCGGATCTGGGCCCGCGAGCGCTCGATTTCCTGCTGGTCGATGTGTTCGGACGCCTTGCGGAGTTCGTCGATGATAACAGGCACCAGTTCCGGCAGATTGTCGCCGCCGGTCGCGGCATGAATGCCGAAGATGCCAGTGTCGGAAAAGCCCCAATGGAAGGCATAGACGGAATAGCAGAGGCCGCGGATTTCACGAACTTCCTGGAAGAGGCGGGACGACATGCCCCCGCCCAGGATGTTCGCCAGGATCTGCGAACAGTAGAAATCGCGCATGTGATAGGCCTTGCCCTCGAAGCCGAGCAGGACCTGCGTATCCATCAGGTCGCGTTCCTCGCGGGCTTCGCCGCCGGTGTAGCGGGCGACATCCATCACGGGCGGGGCGGAGGGCTGGGTCGGAAGCGAGGCAAAACGCTGTTCGACCTGCTTGACGAAGGCGTCATGATCGACTGCACCGGCGGCGACCACGAACATCCGGTCCGTCGTGTAGTTGCGCGAGAGATAGGCGCGGATCTGGTCGCTGGAGAAGGATTGCACCGTGTCAGGTGTTCCCAGAATGCTGCGGCCGATCGTCTGGTCCTGGAAGGCCCGTTCGGAGAAGCGGTCGAACACCACGTCGTCGGGTGTATCGTCGGCCGCGCCGATCTCCTGCAGGATGACGTGTTTTTCGCGCTCCAGCTCTTCTTCATCGAAGAGCGAATCCGTCAGGATGTCGGCAAGGATATCGACGGCGAGCGGCACATTGTCCTTGAGAACACGGGCGTAATAGGACGTGGTCTCGGTCGATGTGGCGGCATTCAGCTCGCCCCCGACATTCTCGATCTCTTCGGCGATCTGGCGCGCGCTGCGCTCGTTCGTGCCCTTGAAAGCCATATGCTCGAGCAGATGCGCAATGCCATGCTCGGCTTCGGTCTCATTACGCGAGCCGGACTTGATCCAGGTGCCGAGTGCCACGCTTTCAAGATGTGGCATGTTCTCGGTTACGACAGTCAAACCCGATGGAAGCCGGGTGCACTCAACATTCATGGTCCGTCTTTCTGCGCTTCTCAACTGTCCGCACGGGCATGTGTGCCGACAAAGCTTTCGACGGCCTTAAGGTCCGCGGGCAGGATTTCGAAGCGCTCCTCCCTGTCCATCAGATCAGCAAGCCATGTCGGAAGCGCGGGGTCAATACCGCAGGCCGATTTTACTGCCGCCGGGAATTTCGCCGGATGGGCGGTGGCGAGAACCACCATGGGGCTCTGCGGCTTCTCGAATTTCTTCGCCACATGCACGCCGACGGCCGTATGCGGGTCGAGCAGATAGCCGGTGTCGGCCAGCACAGCCTTGATGGTTTTCGCCACCTCCTTCTGCGTTGCGCGGCCGGCGCGGAACTCGCGGCGGATGGCCTTCAGCGCCTCCGGCTGGATCTCGAACGAACCGGACTGCTTGAGGCCTTCCATCGCAGAGCGGATGGACGCGGCATCGCGGCCGTAGGATTCGAACAGCAGCCGTTCGAAGTTCGAGGATATCTGGATGTCCATCGATGGCGAGGTCGTCGCCATGACGCCCTTCATCTCGTAACGCCCGGTCTTCATCGTGCGCGAAAGAATGTCGTTGTCATTGGTGGCGATGACGAGCTTGTCGATCGGCAGGCCCATTTTCTTCGCCACGTAACCGGCAAAGATGTCGCCGAAATTGCCTGTCGGCACCGTGAACGAGATCTTCCGGTCCGGTGCGCCGAGCGCGACGGCAGACGTGAAATAGTAGACCACCTGCGCCATGATGCGCGCCCAGTTGATCGAGTTGACACCCGAAAGCTTCACCCGGTCGCGGAAGGCGACATCGTTGAACATCGCCTTCACCAGGTTCTGGCAGTCGTCGAAATTGCCCTCGACGGCAATCGCATGCACGTTGTCTTCCGTGCAGGATGTCATCTGGCGCTGCTGCACCGGCGACACCTTGCCATGCGGGAAGAGGATGAAGATGTCGGTGCGCGCGCGCCCGGCAAAGGCGTCGATCGCGGCCCCCCCGGTATCGCCCGAGGTCGCGCCGACGATTGTGGCGCGCTCGCCGCGCTTCTCCAGCACATGGTCCATCAGCCGGGCAAGCAGCTGCATCGCCACGTCCTTGAAGGCGAGCGTCGTGCCGTGGAAGAGTTCCAGCACGAAGGAATTCGGCCCCGTCTGCACCAGTGGGGCGACGGCCGGATGCTTGAAGGTCGCATAGGCCTCGTCGATCATCGCGCGGAAGGTGGCGGGCTCGATCTCGCCATTGGTGAAGGGCAAAAGCACCTCATAGGCAACGTCCTGATAGCTCTTGCCGCGCAGGCCCCGGATCGCCTTTTTCGACATCTGCGGCCATTCGCGCGGCACATAAAGGCCGCCGTCGCGGGCAAGCCCGGCGAGAAGCGCGTCACAAAAGCCGAGGCTGGGGGCCTCTCCGCGGGTCGAGATATATTCCACGTTGCTTATCCTTGGATGTGTGTTGTCCGGATCGATGACGCCCGCAAATCTATGGCGTTTTCGATAAAGAGGTTTGCCATTTTGCGCCAGACCGGAGGTGTGAATTTCGCAAGCCCGGCAATGCCGGCCACGACCGGGGTCGAGGGCGTGAGGCAGGGGCTGGGCTGGCAGATCGAAAATTGACTCAAATTGCCGGCTACCCAATCGATTTTTGTTGTGGCCGCTGGTATAGACCATCCGCAAGGGCGCTGAAAAGCCTCAAGTTTGACTGTTTTCCGGCTTTTTCGGCCGAGCATGCGGAAGGTGAAATCTCGTGTCTGTAAACGTGTCGCGTGGTGTCTTGGTGGTTTCGCTGATGATGGTGCTGGGCGGTTGCAACGCCGGCAGCATGGGGTCGGGCCTCGGCCTGTCTCCGACGGAACCCGCAGCCCAGCCTGCGACGCAGACTGCAGCTGCCGTTCAACCTTTCGTCCAGGGTTTCTGCCCGCAGATCTCGCTGCGTGACGGCACGTCGGTCTACCGCACCTATGCGAAGTCGAAGAGCCAGGACGCCAAGGACGTTGTCTTCCAGGCCTCGCTTGCCGACACGACTCGCGCCTGCTCGCGCACCGACACGACGCTCACCATCACCGCGCTCTTGCAGGGCCGCCTGACCTCCGGACCGCAGGGCAAGGCCGGCTCGATCAACCTGCCGATCCGCGTGACCGTCATGGACGGCGATCAGGAAGTCACCTCCGAGATCGAACAGTATGCGGTCAACCTCGCCGATGTGAACCAGCCGACGCAGTTCGTCTATACCAAGCAGGTCACCGTTCCCGGCAATGTTTCGGGCATGACGCGCGTCTATGTCGGCTTCGACGAAGGTAAAAAGAAAAAGTAACTTCCCCCCTCTATTCTGTGACCGGCGTCGCGGCGGGCTGAACGTTCGCCGCGCCAAGGGCATGCGCCGGCCAGACCGACGGTGGGGGAGCATCAGCGGTGAACGTCGTCATTATCAGGAACCCGGTCGCGGGTGGCCGCAGGCAGAGCGGGGCATGGAAGGCAGCCTACAAGGCTTTTTCAGATCAATTCCCAGGACTGGATGTCCAGGAAAGCCGCTCCGGCGGTGATGCCATACGGCTTGCGCGCGAACAGGCCGACCGAGGCTGTGACCTCCTGATCGTCGCCGGCGGTGATGGCACGATCAGCGATGTGGTTCACGGCATCCTCACCTCGACCCGGCCCGATACGCCGCTTGCATTTCTGCCGATTGGCACGGGATGCGATTTCGTCCGCAATTTCGCGCCTCCGGTCGATCCCGTCGAACTTGCCCGCCGGATCGCGGGCGCCAGCCCCCGCAAGATCGATGCCGGCCTGCTGCTGGCGCGGGACGCACAGGGCCTTGAGCAACGCCGCTACTTCGCCAATATCACAAGCGTCGGGATCTCGGGCGAAATCGTCGACGCGGTCAATGCCGGCGGTCGCCGCAAGATCGTCACCGGTCCGCTGCGCTTCCTGCTCTTCTCGGTCATGGCGATCCTGCGCTATCGCCCCTACCGCTTCGACATTCTGGTCGATGGCATGCGGGTGCATAAGGGACCGCTGGCGATTGCCGCCATCGCGAACGGTGGCTGGTTCGGCGGCGGCATGCACATTACACCGCAGGCGGATGTGGCCGACGGCCTGTTCGATGTGGCGGTGATGCGCGAAGAAAGCGTCTTCGGTCTGCTTGGTTTACTGAAGAGCCTCTATACGGCGGGACATCTCGGCCATCCGCTCTTGAGCTTCCATCGCGGCCGCCGTGTCGAATTGCGCCCGCAGGACCCCGATCGCTTCCCGATCGAGGTCGATGGTGAAAACCCCATTCGCGGCGGTTTCGTCGCGGAAATCGTGCCGGATGCCCTGACGATCAGGTTCTGAGCGGACGGAGCGCCAGGCTTAGAGCAATTCCAGCAAAAGTGCGAAGCGGTTTTGCGTCCGGAATTGCGTGAAAACAAAGACATAGAGCATTGAAGGCGACTCTGATTTCGCCGGAAATTCTCTAGAACGCGCCTTCCCATTCTTCCATGGCGGCAATCACGCCCGGCAGGTCGGTCATGCGGGCAATCACCGTCTCGGCGCCCGCATCGGTCAGCTTGTCGGCATGCGACGGATAGGTATGCGACGCCCCGGTAAAACCGATCACCCGCATGCCGGCTTCCCGAGCGGCATGCACGCCATGCACGGAATCTTCGACCACGACGCAGCGCGACGGGCTGACATTGAACTGCTTGGCGCCGTGCAGGAAGATGTCAGGCTTGGGCTTGACCCGGTCGGGACCGAGATCCTTGGCGGAGAAGATGTGCGGCGCAAAGAATTCCTTGAGGCCGACCTTGCTCAGCATCAGGTCGAGCCGCGCGGTCGACGAATTCGAGCAGATGCAGCGAGGCCCCTTGATGCGGGAAAGGGCAAACTGCACGCCCTCGATCGCCTTCACCTCGCGCGCCAGCTTCTGGTCGAGCAGCTGTTCCGACTTGTCGATCAGGCTGGCCGACAGCGGAATGTCGACTTCCTTCTCGATCGACAGAAGGATGTTCTTCCAGGTCATGCCGGCAAAACGCTCGCCCATTTCCTCGACCGAGATCGGATAACCCGCCTCCGTCAGAAGCTTCGATTCCACCTTGGCGGCGATGATCTCGGAATCGACGAGAACGCCGTCGCAATCGAATAGGGTAAGCTCGAAACTGCTCATGGGGGATCCGTGGTGTCGTGAGGGATGGTCGCTCCCTACACGATCAATGGGCCGAGGACAATCACACCGCTTGCATGGCAGCGTCCCCGCAATGGCAGTCTGCTGCGGGCGGGTTTGCTGGTGCCTGCTCCACAATCATCCGCCGGCCATCTTCAAAAGCTCAGCCTCCAGCGACTGAGGATAACGCCGGAGCCCGTTTTCCTTCTCCAGCACATCCGCGAGCCAGATGCCGTCGGCCGCCAGCCGCACGGTGGTAAAGGCCGGATCGCCATCGGTGTCGTGATGTCGCGACTGCCGCGCATCGAGCCAGCGCGACCACAGCGCCTTGAGCTGCGGTTCCGTCACGATGGCGACCGCGAGCGCTGCCCAGAGACTTTGCGCCCCGAGCGGCCGATCGGCAAAACAGGCCCTGACATAGGCGCGCGTGAAGCGACCTTGCGGCTTCGGGTCCTCCGCCATCGACCGGTCGATTTCCCGGTCGAGCTGGTCGAGCAAATCGGCAAACACGGCAGCCAGCAGCGTCTGTTTGCTGTCGAAATGATGCAGCAGCCCGCCCTTGGTCACGCCCGCCCGCTCCGCCACGGCCTGGATGGTGATGGCGGCGGTCCCTTGTTCGGCGGCGATCCGGGCGGTACAATCAAGCAGTGCCCGGCGCACCTGTTCCGGCTGCTTCTTGCGGCGATGGGCCGAATGCGGCGCCTCGGAAGGGGAGGGGGCAGAAGCCATCAATGCGATACCGAACTCGACAGCGTGTTCATCACGATCACGCCCGCAACGATGAGGCCAATGCCGGCCAGCGCCGCATAATCCAGGCTCTGCTTCAGGACAAAGACGCTGATCAGCGCCGTCAGCACGATGCCGAGCCCGCCCCACATGGCATAGGCAATGCCAAGCGGCAGCCCTTTCAGCGCATGGGTCAGCAGATAGAAGGAGGCGGCATAAAAGACCACCATGCCGGCTGTCGGCAATAGCTTGGTGAACTGCGCCGACTTCTGCAGCAGGGTCGTTCCGATCACTTCGAGCACGATGGCTGCGGTCAGCGCGCTATAGGCGGCAAGGGCGGGATTCATCGAAGACACTCCGGAGGCGGCAATTGTATAAAACATACCGTACGGTTGGTTTCTTTTCAAGGGCTCGGATGGCGCCTCGCGCATCGCATCTTCAAGCCATGGGAAACATTGCGAGAAACCGGCGCTCGCCTTCCGGCGAAAAGCGGATGATCCGGCTTTCCTCGACCCGCCGGGCATGCCCCTGGTCGAGGAAGTGCGAAAGAAGCGCAGCGCCCAGCGAGCCGGCCAGATGCGTGCGCCGCTCGCTCCAGTCGAGGCAGGCGCGGCAGAGCGGGCGGCGTTTGGCCCGCAGGCTGCCGATATCGACACCGTGATCGCTCAGCAGCGCGTCACCGGCCGACGTCAAAGTCAGTGCCTCGTCTTCGGCGCGGATCGCCCCTCGCGCGACTAGGCTGTCCAGCATGCGCACGCCATAATCGCCGGCAAGATGGTCGTAGCAGATGCGGGCTTTCCGGAGCTCCGGCTCTTTCGGCCCGGCGCGATGGCGCAGGTGCCCGCGCGTCGCCGAAAAGCTCATCAGGCTCTCGATCATTGCCCCGACATGGCCATCGGCCAGCGCGAAATAGCGATGCCGGCCCTGCTTGCGTTGCGTAAGCAATCCACCCTCTTCGAGCTTCGACAGATGGGAACTCGCCGTCGGAAGCGTCACGCCCGCAGCCCCCGCCAGTTCCGTCGCCGTCAACGCCTTGCCGCCGAGAAGGGCCAGCAGCATGTTCGAGCGGGCGGGATCGCCGATCAGCGAAGCGATGCGCGCAATGTCGGGTCCTTCGGCCATGAGATGCTCTCCTCTGTCGGTGTTATGATGGAGCAACAATGTAGCCCATGCTTCGATCCCGGTCGAACTGTCGCGGAGAAGAGACCGCCGAAACTTCGACCGCGATCGAAGCATCACCCGATGCCGCCATGCCAGAACCGCCTCGTCAACAACGAGGAGCCAGCCATGATCACCTGCATCATCCGTTACCGCATCGACCCCTTCGGCCGCGATGACTTCGCAACTTACGCCCGCAACTGGGGCGAGGCGATCCCGCGCTGCGGCGCCGATCTCGTCGGCTATTTCGCCCCGCATGAGGGCTCCGCCACGACTGCCTACGGCATCTACCATATCGAGGATCTCGCGGCTTATGAGGCCTATCGCGCAAGGCTTGCAGCCGATCCGCTCGGCAAGGCCAATTACGAATTCGCCAAAAGCGCCCGCTTCATCCTCGAGGAAGACCGGCTCTTCCTGAAGAACGTATCGAACCCGCCATCATCGAAGGTTCAGCCATGATCGCCGTCATCTTCGAGGTCGTGCCCTTCATCGGCGAGCGCCACCGCTATCTTGATCTCGCCGGCGACCTGCGCGCCCGGCTGGAAAAGATCGACGGCTTCATCTCCGTCGAGCGTTTCGAAAGCCTGACCACGCGCGGCAAGCTCTTGTCGCTGTCCTTCTGGCGCGATGAGGAGGCCGTGCGCCGCTGGCGCGAAACCCCGGATCATCGCGCCGCCCAGAGCGCCGGCCGTGGCGGCGTTTTCGCCGACTACCGCCTGCGCGTCGCCCATGTCCTGCGCGACTATGGCCTGACGGAGCGGGAGGAGGCGCCGGAGGATAGCCGCGCGCAGCATGGGTGAGGGGAGAGTTTTGACAGACTTTGCCATAAGCACCATCATTCTCTGAATGACAGGAGGCAGCCCATGGCAACGATGAATGTATCACTGCCCGATCCGATGAAGGCCTGGGTAGAGCGTCAGACCGAGAGCGGTCGCTACGGCAATGCCAGCGATTACATCCGCGACCTGATCCGCAAGGACCAGAAGCGGCTTGCTGCCTTCGAACAACTCCAGGCCGCCATCACCAAGGGCGTCGAAAGCGGCCCACCGGAACCCTTCGATCCGGAGGCGTTCAAGCGGCGCATGCGAGAAAGCCATGGCGCCCGCTAGCGGCACCTATGCGATTGCGCCGGAAGCGCTGCGGGATCTTGAAACCATCTGGACCTATGGTGCGGAAACCTGGTCTGCCGATCAGGCCGATCGGTATCTCGATGAACTCGTCTTGGCATTTGACCGGGTTGGCCGGTCGCCGCCCCTGTTTCGCGAGCGTCTCGAATTCACACCTCCGGTACGGATCTATCTTTTTAGCAGTCACCTGGTCGTCTATATCGGCGTGGGAGGCGAGTTGACCATCCTCCGCCTTCTGGGCGGCCGTCAGGATTGGCAGGCCATCCTGCGGGCCATCGACTGACGCTCCGGTCGTCCCTCCCTCGACAAGCGACCTCCCGCTGACTATGCAGGGAGCCATGCCGAAAAAGCCCGAAGATTCGCCTGAGGATACGATTGCGAGCCGCATCAGCCGTGCGCTGGCCGAGCGTATCATCCATGGCGAGCTCGTGCCCGGATCGCGGCTCGCCCAGGACCATATTGCCGAAGAATTCGGCGCAAGCCACGTGCCCGTGCGCGAAGCCTTTCGCCGGCTGGAGGCGCAAGGCCTCGTCGTCAGCATTCCGCGCCGCGGCGTGCGGGTCGCGAGCTTTGATCTGAAGCAGGTCCGTGAAGTCGCCGAAATGCGCGCGGCCCTCGAAGTCCTGGCGCTCCGTCACGCTGCCCCGAACCTGACGCCCGACGTGCTGGCCGCTGCCGAACGGGCCGCAGCCGATGCTGATGACGCCAAGGACGTGCGAACCTGGGAGGAGGCCAACCGCCGCTTCCACCGTCTGATCGTCTCGACCTGCGGCATGCCGCGCCTGCTCTCTGTCATCGACGACCTGCATGCCGTCTCCGCCCGTTTCCTCTTCGTCGCCTGGCGCGCCACCTGGGAAGCCCGCACCGACCACGATCACCGCGCCATCTTGGAAGCGCTGAAATCCGGCAATGCGACGGAAGCCGCCCGCATCCTGGAACGCCACGTTCAATGGATCGGCCGCGCCCCGATGCCGGTGCCGGGCCGTGCGGAGACCGAAGGCTTTGCGATCGTCGGGTGAGATCTCCCCTACCTCCCCTTGAGGGGGAGGTCGCCGCAAAGCGGCGGGTGGGGTGATTTTCCACGAGTGCCACGGATGGCGGCGGCCACCCTTGCTCACCCCACCCCGGACCTGCGGTCCGACCCTCCCCCTCAAGGGGAGGGTGGTTCCGCCGAAACGCCAGTGTTTGTCAGCCAGAGCATCCGGGATTTGCCTCCGCTGAGATGCCACGCTCTACCCACCTCCCCTTGAGGGGGAGGTCGCCGCAAAGCGGCGGGTGGGGTGATTTTCCATGAGTGCCATGGACGGCGGCGGCCACCTTTGCTCACCCACCCCGGACCTGTGGTCCGACCCTACCCATGAAGGGGAGGGCGCCACTCCGTCCTCAGGCGATCTTGTCGATGAACTGCACTTCGCCCGTCTCAATGTCATAGACGGCAGCAATCACCTTCACCGCCCCGCTATCCACCAGATGCGAGACGATGGCGCTTTCTTCGGTAATGCGCTTGGTCCCGGAAACCGCATTGTTGCGCACCGTCTGGCCGACGAAATCCTCAGATGTGAACAGCGCGGCCAGCGCCACCGGCAGGATCGGCTGCACCATCTTGCCGATCGAGCCTTCGAGCTCAGCCCCCTTCTTCACCACGTCGCAGGCGGCCGCCACCGCCCCGCATTTCTTGTGGCCCATGACCACCACCAGCGGCGCATGCAGATGTTCGGTGCCGTATTCGATCGTGCCCAGCGCGCCGGTATCGAGCACATTCCCGGCATTGCGCACGACAAAGAGTTCGCCAAGTGTCACGCCGCCAAAGATCAGCTCCGGCGTCACCCGGCTGTCGGAACAGGTGAGCACGATCGCCCAGGGGTGTTGCCCGCCGGCAAGCTCGGTGCGGCGTGCGGCAAGATCGGCGGCGCAGGCATTGGCATCCTCGACAAAGCGGCGATTGCCCTCCTTCAGTTTGGCCAGCGCCTGTTTCGGCGTCAGCCCGTCCGCCGGTGCCGCATGCGGGTCCGCGGCCGCCGGCTTGGCCTCGGCTGCCTGGGGCGCGTCATGGCCGCTCTCGGCTGGCGCCTCGGCCGCATGCCCGTCCACGCCATGCGCGTCTGCGGCCGCAGGCTTCTTCGTCTCGGAGGCCTGCGCCATCGGCGCGATCCCGCTTGCGACAAAGCCGAGGCCGGCGAGTTTCATCAGATGGCGGCGCTTCAGACCTTTCATGCCAAGGTCATTGCAGTCGAGACACATCGGTCGGCTCCCGTGTTGAGGTGGAAAGGCGTGCTCGACGCGGATGGCGAGCCACGGAAAATCCGCACCCCGCCAGCCACACGATCGCATTCCGCCTCATCCTGCGGGTTATTTGTAAATGATGGTTTTCGGAAATGCCGTGATTGCCGGACCATTTTTAGGCTAGGTCCTTACCTTGGAATTGGTATACGACGGCAGCTTCAAATTATAGATAATATGTCAGCTGATACTTTGATTGCATGGGTTTCGGAAAATATATCAGAAAAACCAACGGCGTGTCTGTATTTCTATCGCAAAATATCACAGTGCTGGCGATTTTCTGTCCACATGATTGCCGTCTGACTAGCCCGACTTAGACTTGCCGCCCGCCGAAAGCATAGATAAAAGATTCGCCGTGAATAAAATTATCTATAAAATGGAGATTGCGATGACGACTGCTTCCGCCCTGTCCCACCGTTTCGATCCGCTCGGCCTGTCCGGCCGTTCGCTGCCGGTAAAGGCTGCGCTTGTGCTATCCGGCACTGGCATCCTGGCGCTCGCCTCCCAGGTCTCGGTTCCCATGGTGCCGGTCCCGATCACCCTGCAAACCTTTGCCTTGACCATGCTCGGCGTGCTCTATGGTTGGCGCCTCGGCGCGCTCACCGTGCTCGCCTGGCTCGGCGAGGCGATGCTGGGCCTTCCGGTCCTCGCCAATGCCTCCGGCGGCCTTGCCCCCTTTGCCGGCCCGACGGCTGGTTATCTCGTCTCCTTCCCGATCATCGCTGCCCTTGCCGGCTTTCTCGCGGAAAAGGGCTGGACGGGCCGCCAGGTGGTGAAAAGCTTCGTCGCCCATCTCTCCGCCAACATTCTGTGCCTCGCCATTGGCGGCGCCTGGTTGTCTTGGATGATCGGTCTGGAAAAAGGTCTGGCCTTTGGCGTCACGCCCTTCATCCTGGGCGCCGTGATCAAATCGGCGCTCGCCGCTGCCCTGCTGCTGGCCCTTGCCCGCCGCAAGGCACAGCCGCTCGACCTCTGAGCGGCCATCTGCCACGATAGACCGATGACCGTCCGGCTCCGCCCCCACCACCTGCTCTGCATGCTGACCTATGTCGGCAAGGGCTATTCTCCCGCCTTCGTCGAGAACTACGAGGCCATTGCCGCAAGGCTCTCGGCCGGCGAGGAGATCGAACTGGTGGCTGGGCCGGACGACATCTGCGGACCACTGACCGCAGACCCCGAGGCCCATTGCCATGGGACAAGCGTCGTGGAGCGCGATCGCGAGGCGGCGAGAACCGTTGCCCGCCTCATCGGCAGCCCCTTGAACCTCGGCGCTCGCATCACGCCATCCCCAGCGCTTCTCGCCCGCCTCCGAAAAACCTTCGCCACCGGCGAGATCCGCACCGCCTGTTCAGGCTGCGAATGGTCTGGACTGTGCGACAGCGTTGCCGATGGTGGTTATGTCGGCGTGCGGGTTGGGATCTGACGCCGACGGTATCCCCTTCGCCCCGCCTGCGGGGAGACGGTGCCCGAAGGGTCAGGCGCAACTCGTTGCGCCGGGGATGAGGGGCTCATCAGCCGCTTTCGTCTGTCCTTGGTTAGGTGTAGGGTCTCTCCCATCGACACCGGAGAAAGCCGAGATGAACATGCGGTCGATCATCGTGCGCGCCACCTGGGACGACGAGGCCGAGGTCTGGGTGGCCACCAGCAATGATATCGAAGGTCTGGCGGTAGAATCCGACAGCATGGAAAAGCTTCAGCCGAAGGTCATGGCCGCTGTCGCAGATCTTTTGGAACTGAACGGGATTAGGCTGCGGTCAGAGCCCTTCTGAGCCCTTCCCGCCCGGAGGCCCCACCATGACCACCCTCGACACCCTGCGCCAGATCATCCTCGCTTTGCCGACGACGGAGGAAACCACCTCCTGGGGGCATCCCTCCTTCAAAGTCAACGGCAAGGCCATGCTGTTCTGGAACCCGACCCATGACTGTCCGGTCTTCAAGGTGCCCTTCGAGGAGCGCGATCATCTGATCGAGATGGATCCGGAGACCTTCTTCACCACCGACCACCATCGGCCGCATCCGCTGGTGCTCGCCCGCCCGGATCGAGTCGATATCGAATGGGCGCGGCAAAACCTCATCCGGGTGTGGCGGGATCAGGCGAAGAAGGCGGTGGTGAAAGAGTGGGATGCGGGACGCTGACGGCGCATTTTCAGTTCGGCAGATTTTGGCTGACATCCTGCTTCTGATGCAGGATGCGAACGACTTCCACTCGCTCAGGCTTGTCTCGAAAATAGATGATGTGCGATCCGACAGATTGCTTCAGGTATCCTGGGCGCACATCCACCGGACGGCCCCGTGCGGAACCCGAGGCGAGGCGAAAGCAGGTGTCGCGGATATCGTTCGTATAGGTGTCGGCTTGCTCGATACCCCACGTGTCAGCGGTGTAGTCCCAGATATCGTCAAGATCGACAATTGCCGCTGGTAGAAGCGCGAGCGCTTTCATCTGGCCTTGAACTCAGCGCGCTTTCGCGCCTTGAAGGCATCGAAATCGAAAGGTTGTGGCTCGCCGGACTGTTCGCCTTCAATAAGTGCATCCTGTAAGGCCTTGACCTTGGCCTCGTGCTCTTCGAGCAGCCTTAACCCTGCACGCATGACCTCACTCGCCGACCCGTAGCGCCCGGTCTTCACCTGATCGTTGATGAAGCTGGTGAAGTGGTCACCGAGTGTCACGGAGGTGTCGCGGGACATGAGTGTTCCTCTGAATGTTGCATCAAAAATACAATATCGACTCTGGTCAGACAAGGTGTCGGCTTGCCGCCGCCTTTTGGGCGCGCGTGACGATTATCCCGTGATCGGCACTCCCCATTCCCACCCCCGCACAAAATCTCACGCCCTCTTCACGCTTCAGTAACCAACTTCGGTAACCATAAGCCTCGTGTTCCCGTGCTGCGTCAGCGTAAGAGTGAGTAACCAATGGCTTCTGTCTTTCCGATTGCCGAACTCCGCCGTTCGTCCGACCCGCTCGCCTGGGTCGACAGCATCATCAAGGGCGATTGCGTCTCAGCTCTCGAAGCCCTTCCCGACAAATCGGTCGACGTCATCTTTGCGGACCCGCCGTACAACCTGCAGCTCGGCGGCGCGCTGCATCGCCCCGATCAGTCGCTCGTCGATGCCTGCGACGACGAGTGGGACCAGTTCGCCTCCTTCGAGGCCTATGACGCCTTCACCCGCGCCTGGTTGCTCGCCTGCCGCCGCGTGTTGAAGCCGACGGGCACGATCTGGGTCATCGGCAGCTATCACAACATTTTCCGCGTTGGCGCGACGTTGCAGGACATGAATTTCTGGATCCTCAACGACATCGTCTGGCGCAAGACCAACCCGATGCCGAATTTCAAGGGCCGTCGCTTCCAGAACGCCCATGAAACGATGATCTGGGCCTCGCCCGATCCGAAGGCCAAGGGCTATACCTTCAACTACGATGCGATGAAGGCCTCGAACGACGACGTTCAGATGCGTTCCGACTGGCTCTTCCCGATCTGCTCGGGCGGCGAGCGGCTGAAGGGCGACGACGGCAAGAAGGTCCATCCGACCCAGAAGCCGGAAGCGCTGCTCGCCCGCGTCATCATGGCGTCGACCAAGCCGGGTGACATCGTGCTCGATCCCTTCTTTGGCTCCGGCACCACGGGTGCTGTCGCCAAGCGTCTCGGCCGTCATTTCGTCGGCATCGAGCGCGAGCAGGATTATATCGATGCAGCCTCGGCCCGCATCGCCGCCGTCGAACCGCTCGGCAAGGTTGAACTGACCGTGATGACCGGCAAGAAGGGAGAGGCACGCGTCGCCTTCAACACGCTGGTCGAAAGCGGCCTGGTCAAGCCCGGCCAGGTTCTGACCGATGCCAAGCGCCGCCATTCCGCGATCATCCGCGCCGATGGCACGCTGGTCTCGAACGGCGAGGCCGGATCCATCCATCGCCTCGGCGCCAAGGTGCAAGGGCTTGATGCCTGCAATGGCTGGACCTTCTGGCACTTCGAGGAAGAGGGCGCCTTAAAGCCGATCGACGACCTGCGCTCGATTGTCCGCGCCGGCATGGGCAAGCTCGGCTGAGAGCCGAGCCGATCAACCCAATCAAAGACGCCCGCTCATCTCAAGCGGGCGTTTTGCGTTCGGCAACCACGACGTCATCCTCGGCCTTGTGCCGAGGATCTGCCAAGGCTGAATGAGTTCAACGGGTGTAGATGCTCGGGACAAGCCCGAGCATGACGAAATGAGCACGTCAGCCCTCTTCATCCGCTTCATTCGAACATGTGGTCCATCCGCTCTGAGACCCGTCACACCTTGTAGTCGGTCACTTCGACCGAGATGATCTGGCCCTTGTCGTTGAAGGTGATCGTCTCTTCGCCAAAACGCACCAGCGGTTCGCCGGTCTGCGCATGCGTCGCCTTCAGCCGCCACACGGCGCGCGCTGCCATCGGCGACACCGCCTCCGTCAATTCGTCGACGGCCACCTGATCCGGATAGGTATCGAAATAGCGCCGGAACGCCGCCATGATCTCGGCCTTGCCCGAGAGCTGGCCGACCTTCACCGAACCATAGACGGCATCTTCGGCGAAGAAGGCGTCGATGGTGGTGAAATCGAGCGCATTGATCGCCTCATGAAAGGTGCGGGCAGCAGCGACGGGATCGAAAGACATGGGGTCTCCAGGGCAGATTAGCGACAGGGCCGGGGGAGGAAGAGCCGGCAATTGCGTCGGACGGGTTTCGTTTACGGTATCTAGTCATCGAGACCAGTTTCGGACAAGCCGGCAACCGTACCACCACACACACAAACACGGACGACGTCAGTCAATCGACCCGCCCGGAACGCCTTCGGTCGCTTGCGACCGGAACTGGCGCGGGTCGGGGTCCGCCAACTCCACCCGCGCCTATTTTTTTGTCAGCGCTGACTTTACACACCGACGCCCAGCGCCAGAAGATCCGCCTTCAGTTGATCCGCCCCGGTAAAATGCACGGCCTGCCAGCCGGCGGCGCGCGCACCTTCGACATTGGGGAAACTGTCGTCGATGAAGACGCTATGCGCCGGGGACAGGTCGAAATCTTTCGCATGGCGCTGGTAAATCGCCACATCCGGCTTGATCAGGCCGACTTCGCCCGACACGGTGACGCCGCGCGGCGCGTTCAGGAAGGGGTACATCTTGCGCGCTTCGCCAAAGGTGTCGGCGGCAAAATTGGTCAACATCGTCACGTCATGGCCCGATGCGATCAGGCTCGTCATGATCGCGACGCTGTCCTCATAGGCATGCGGGACCATCTCGGCCCAATGGAGCCGGAAAGCGCGGATCTTGTCCTCGTGCTCGGGAAATTCGCCAATGAGCAGGGCCTCCGCCTCGGCCCAGCTGCGGCCGCGATCCTGCTCGATGTTCCAGTCATGGGTGCAGACGGTCGCAAAGAACTTCGCCCGTTCGTCCGGATCGGGAATGATCCGCTGATACGGCAGGTTTGGATCGTAATGGATCAGCACCTTGCCGATGTCGAAGACGATATGGCGAATCTCGGTCATGTTTTATCCCTTAGGAGTTGGAAAGGCTGTCGGAATAGCCGCCACAATTGCCTTCTTCATGACGGTTGGCAGCGCCTCCCCATCAAGTTCGATGACCGGCACCCAGAAACCGTGATCTCCCGGGGGTATGTCGATCGGCCCGGCGCGGAAGATGGAGAGCCGCAGTTCGAAATGGGTGAAGACATGGCTGATGGCGCCGGCCGGCTGCCAGGCGGCGGGGAAGGGGGCGGCATCCACTCCGGTCTCGCCATCCTGCCGCGAGGTCCAGGCTGTCGTCGGCACTTCCGTCATGCCGCCCAGAAGCCCGCTGTCGACACGCTTGCGCAACAGCAACCGCCCGTCGCGGTCCACCGCAATGAAGGCGGCCCCCAGGCGGACGGGTTTTGCCTTCTTCGCCGCCTTGACCGGAAAACGTTCGGGATCATCGGTTGCCAAGGCAAGGCAGTCGCCGTTGAACGGACAGAGCGCGCAGGCGGGTCGCTTGGGCGTGCAGATCGTGGCACCCAGATCCATCATCGCCTGGGCAAAATCGCCCGGCCGGTCGGTTGGGGTCAGGTCTGCAACCTTGGCCTTCATCTGCGGCTTGGATCCCGGCAGCGGCGCATCGATGGCGAAGAGCCGCGAGATCACCCGCTCGACATTGCCGTCCATCACGGCGGAGGGACGGTTGAAGGCGATCGCCGCAATCGCTGCCGAGGTATAGTCGCCGATGCCGGGAAGGGCCCGCAAGCCTTCTTCAGTGTCGGGAAAGGTCCCGCCATGCTCGAAGGCAACGGCTTCCGCACATTTCTTCAGATTGCGCGCCCGGGCATAGTAGCCAAGCCCCGCCCAGGCCGCCATCACATCCTCGTTCGGCGCCTTCGCGAGGTCCGTCACCGTCGGCCAGCGGCTGATGAACTTGGCGAAATACGCCTTCACCGCTGCCACCGTCGTCTGCTGCAGCATGACTTCCGACATCCAGATGTGATAAGGGTCCGGCACCGCCCCGTCTTTGGCTGCAGCAGGCGAAATGCGCCATGGCAGGTCCCTGTGATGCCGGTCATACCAAGCGAGAAGAATGGCGCTCTTGTCTTGCTTCATCGGTTGTGCGGTAGCCTTGATGCGGTTAGACGGTGGCGCGGCCAAAGCCGTAACCAATGACCCGGAGAGATCATGCAGCTACAACGCTCCGACCTGACCCGCAATACGACATGGGCGCTGTTCGCCATCCTGAGCTTGTCTTCCCTTCATAAGGCGGTGATGGATTTCAGTTTTATGGGAACGGCGGGCCTTGCGCTGATTTATCTCCTCATCGGAGTGCTGAAGCCGCGGCTGGATGGTGCGATTGGTTTGTTCGTAGCCCTTTCCGGCCTCTATTTCGCTGTTCAGCTGATCTATTTTCTCATGCACTTCGGGACTTATTTCCCCAAGCCGGACGACGAGTGGAGCCAGCCGCTCAAGCACATCAACTTCCTCCTTCCCTTCTTTGTCGCGGCGCGATTGGCGACGGTTCCGCGCGAAAGTCTTCTGCGCACCATGTGGATCGCGGCGGCCGTTTGGGGGCTGGTGTCGCTTCCAATCGCTCTCTACCAGGGGCTCATCCTCAATATGCGGGTCGAGGGTGGGGCTGGCAACGCTATCCCCTTCGCTGCAATGAGCGCGCTCTTTTCAAGCTTTGCGCTCTTGGGTTTCAACGATCCCGACAGACGCTACCGCTGGCTTGCGGCAGCGGGCTTCTGCGCAGGTTTTCTCTGCGTACTCTTCTCCCAGACCAAGAGCATCATACCAGTCCCCCTCTTCGGGCTCGGCTTGTACTGGTTGATCTTTCTTCGCGGCCGCATGAAAGTTCGGCATGTTTGCCTGGCTGTTGTGGGGATTCTGCTCTTTATGGGAGTGGGATTGTATGTTTCCGATAGCTGGCAGCGCTTTTCCGACATCTGGGCGATCGCGGTCGAGGGCGACGAAACCGCACAACTCGGGGGGTCCTATACCGAGCGCCTGACCATGTGGTCCCAAGGACTTAATGGTGTTCTTGAGGCACCGTGGTCCGGACATGGCTTCCAGAACCGCCGCCATTTCATCGGTCTGCTCGGCTATGACTACAATCATTGGCACAATGGGTTCATTACGGCCGCCTTCGACAATGGCATTCCCGGTCTCGTGGCTTTGGTTCTGCTGCTGTTCTGCCCGGTATGGATCGCATGGCGCTGTCCGCGCGACAAACTGTTCAGCCCGCGCCTGTTCATGGCTACAATTCTTGTTTTCGTTTATGTCTGGGGCGGCGCGGTCAACCAGATCTTTGGTCATGTGATCTACAATGCCCTTTTCCTCTGGGTTGGTCTGGTGATCGCAGTTTCGGCTGCCCCAAAAGCGAGTGACGATGTCCAAGGATCAGCCTAGCCGCAGAGGTGCCCATCAGATCTCCGAGATCGCCAATGGCATCGTTGATCCGGTGCTTGCGCGCCGCGCCGGTATCAACACGGCACTGCTCGGCTCCTGGGAGGACATCGTCGGGGAGAGTTTCGCCGATTGCACCCGGCCGGAAAAGATCGCCTGGCCGCGGCGTGGCGATCTTGCCGAAGACGGCGGCCATCGGCCGGGGGTCTTGACCATCGCCTGCGAGGGCGCACGCGCCCTTTTCCTGTCCCATGCCCAGGGCGAGCTGATCGCCCGCATCAACGGCTTCTTCGGCTACCCGGCGATCGGCCAGATCCGTATCGTGCAGAAGCCGGTCTCGAATGCGGCGCTTCGCCGCCCGACGCTTCAAAAGCTGCAGGGTGAAAAGGCGCGCCGCTTGGAGACGATGATGGACGGCATCGAGGACGACAATCTGCGCCGCGCCATCGAACGCCTCGGCACTGCGGTGCTGTCGAAGGCCAAAGGGCCGTCCGGGCCGGGTCGCTGAGGCCGAGGAAAAAAAGCGGCCATGAATTCGAGCGACCTTCTGACCAGATCTAGCTCAAACCTCCACGTTATCGCCGTTCTGCTAATGTCCGCTTCTCGTTTGAAACCAGAGACGCACAGAAACAGGGTATGCGCGTGCGACAGTGATTAAAACAGATTCTTGAGATAAGTGGCTCGCTCGATTTCCAGATCTTGAACCGTGATGCTACCGACGTCTGGAAGGAGCTCTCTCAATCTCTCAATGATCGTCCGGTTCAGCGTTGTACGCGTTGCCTCATCGCGCCCTTCCATGAGGAGGAGGGTGGCATGGACAAAGGTCTGGGGATCGGTGCCAATGCGAAAATAAGCGACGGGCTTCGCGCGAACTTTAATGTCGGAGGCTTCAAAAACAGGACTCCCCGCAAGTTCCGTGAACAACTTTTCGCAGACCAATTGCATATCGTATTTCCGCTCGATGCCCTCGGAGAACTCAATCGAGAGATGGGGCATATGGTGTCCTTTCCTGGCCAAAAATGTCCAAGTTTCGAGCAGACTGCGTGCGCTGCGGCTCTTTCTGAACAGTCCATTGAGCTGCGGAACATCGAATTTCTTGTTCCTTATCAACGTATTCAGATGATCGTGCAAGCGGACACTGATTGGAGTTATAGCAACGACAGCAATGTCTGCCCCGTGACAAACGCACACTCTTCCCGTCGTGTTGTTTTCGCGTCGCGGCATAAACATGCTGCAATGCGGCGGCCATCTTTGGGCCGATTGCCCCTAAGCGTTGCCGCCTGCCTCGGGTGATGTCTACCATTTGCGCAAGACCAATCCGTGGTCGAGCTCCCCGTTATGGATTCCAAAGTGAATCTTCACAGTCCGACACGCAACGCTGGGTCCCTGAACGACCCGTCAGCCTCACAGGCAACCGCCAAAGCGGCAGACTGTGCAACGACCTCCCGCGTCCTCACTCCCACAGCCTCCCGCAGCTCGGACCGCTTCGCCACGATCACCGCCTCACTCCTCTTTGCCCTCGTTGCCGGCATGGATGGGCTTTCCACCAGCATCGCCTTTGCCGCCCTGATCTTCACGGGCGCGCTTGCCTCGGGCTTCGGCATGGGTGTCGGCCTGATCCTCCTCTCCAGCGTCGTGCTGGTTCTGGCCATGGCGCTGTTCAGCCGTTATCCCTCCAGCATTGGCCAGGTGCGCAAACCAAGCGTTGCCATCCTCGCCTCGGCCATCGCAGCAGCAACCTCGGCGATGACGGATGCGACCGATGAGACGAGGTTGCTGACCGCCTTTGCCGTCTTGGCCGTGAGCGGACTTTCAACCGGTATTGTCTTCTGGCTCTTCGGCGCCTTCGGTTTCGGCAGGCTCATCCGGTTCCTGCCCTTTTCCGTCATCGCCGGCTTCCTGGCAGGCTCCGGCGCGCTGATGGTCGAGGGTGCCGTGATGATGGTGCTGGGTAAGGGAGGGTTTGCCGCGTTGTTGCAACCCCATGAGCTCCCGGTCCTCGGCAATCTGCTGGTGGCCATCATCTTTGCCATCGTCTTGTTGTGGTGCCTCGGCCGTTTTGCCAGTCCCGCCACGGGGCCGCTTGTGATGCTCGGAGGCGGCCTGCTCTTTTACGGATTGCTGGTCGCGATCGGCCTGCCGCTCGAACAGGCCCGCCGCATCCACTGGCTGCCGGCCATGCCACCATCGGGTGGCCTCGACCTGCCATCGCCGCTCGCCGTCTTTTTTGGCGCAGACTGGTGGGCGGTGGCCCATACGCTTCCGGCGGTTTCTTCCGTCATCCTTCTCAGCATGATCGGCCTTCTTCTCAATTCCAGCGGTCTCGAAGTTGCCACCCGCCGGGAAATCGATGCCAACCGCGAGATGCGCACCGCCGGCCTCGCCAATATTGTCGTCGGTCTGATCGGCGGGCCGCCGGGTTTTGCCAGCCTGTCCATGACCATGCTCGCCAACCGCATGGGAGCAAGGACACGGCTTGTCGGCCTCGCCACCGCAGCCGTTTTGCTGTTGATGCTGCCCTTTGCCGGACAGCTCGCCGGCATCATGCCGGTCTTCATCGCCGCCGGCCTGATGATGACGCTTGGCTTTGAAATGCTGCATGACTGGTTGTGGAAATCGCGCCGCCAGTTGAGCCAAAGCGAGTGGCTGACGGTGCTCGCCATCCCGCTCGGCATGGTCGTCATGGGTTTCCTCCCCGGGATGGCGCTTGGCCTCGCCCTCTCCGTCGTCACCTTCGTCTACAACTACGCCAGTCTCTCCGTCATCCGTGTCGAAGCCTCGTCCCGCGAGCGCCGGTCGAGCGTCGATCGCCCGATTGCCGAAAACGCCGTGATCGAGCGGGAAGGGGACCGCGTCCAGCTGCTCGAACTGCAGGAATTCCTCTTCTTCGGCACCGCTGAACAGGTGATGGACCGGATCCGCCAGCGCCTGCGCAATCAGACGCGCCTGCGGCTCGATTATGTGGTCCTCGATTTCCGTCGGGTGAGCGGCATGGATGCCGCCGCCGCGATCACCTTCCTGAAGACCCGCAATCTCGTTGCGGCCGAAGGCGCGGTTCTGATCTTCTGCGGACTGTCCGGCGAGACGGAACGCACCCTGTGCCGCAACGGCATCGATCTGGACGACGACGCGGCGCTGCTCCGTCTACCCGATCTCGACCGCGCCCTGGAGCACTGCGAGCAACATCTGCTCGCAGGCGCCTTGAGGCAACAAGGCTGGCAGAATGTCGAAGACTATCTCGCCCGCACCATCGGGCCGAACGACCGCCTGCACGACCTCGTCGCCATCATGCAGCGCGTCGACGTGGCGCCCGGTGATCGCATCATCCGCGCCGGCGAGATCGGTGACGATCTTTTCCTCCTCTGGAAAGGCCGTGCCAAGATCGAGGCCCGCCTGCCGAATGGCCGCACCTTGCGCCTGCGCACCGTCACACCGGGTGTCGTCCTCGGTGAAATCGCGATCTACCGCGACGGCCCCCGCACCGCCGACGTCGTTGCCGAACTGCCGTCCACGGTCTACAGGCTCGCCCGCAGCGCGTTGCTCCGTCTCGAACAAACCGACCCGCAGCTGGCCGTCCTGGTACACCTGCTCTGCGCCACGACGCTTGCCGAGCGCCTGACCATCGCCAATCGCGTCGTCCAGGCGCTGCACGAATGAGAAGCCAAATTTGCCAACGCGCACAAAGGCTTCCGCCGACATCATCGGCCAAGTTTGGGCGCATCGGATGCCGCCCGTTGTCGGGTGCTGAAGCCGGGTCTACCAATCGGTCAAACTCCTCGCCTCCCTGGTGCATCGACCCGCCAGCTTGCAGGAATGGCCACGGTGAACGTCAGCAATTACAAGTTCCAGCCTGAACTGCCCGCCGATGCCGTCATTCCGGCACGGGAGGCAACGGTGCCGAAAACTCTGCCTAAGGGGCGGCTGGCAAGGCTTGCAGCACCTCTGCTTTTTGCCGGCATTGCTGGCATTGACGGTCTCGGCACCAGCATCGCTTTTGCCGCTCTCATCTTCACCGGCCCGCTTGCCGCCGGTTTCGGCATGGGGGTCGGTGTCATCCTGCTCTCCTGCGTCGTCATCGCGCTGCTGATTGCCCTGCGCAGCCGCTATCCCTCCAGCGTCGGTCAGGTTCAGGAGGCAAGCATCGCGATCCTCGCGACAGCCATCGCCGGAGCCATGGCCCAGCCGTCGCTCCAGTCGGCCTCCGAAGCGGCGCGCATCGACACCGCCTTTGCCATTCTCGGCACAAGCGCGGTGGTCACCGGCGCAATCTTCTGGATTTTCGGCGCCTGCCGCTTTGGCCGGCTGGTGCGTTTCATGCCCTTCTCGGTGGTGGCAGGCTTCCTCGCAGGCTCCGGTTTTCTGCTCATCCAGGGCGCAATCATGATGGTGGTCGGTGATCGCTCGCTGGCACAACTTCTCATCCAGCCTCTTGGCCACCAGGCCCTCGCCAATCTCTATATCGCGCTGATCTTCGCCATTGTGCTGACGCTGGCGTTGAAAAATGCCAGCAACCCCGTAACCGCACCTCTCGTCATGCTCGCGGGCGCGTTGCTGTTCTACGCAATGCTGGCGGTGATCGGCGCCAGTGCGGAACAGGCCCGTATGCTGCAGTGGTTGCCGTCCATGCCGCCGACATCGGGACTGCAATTGCCGTCACCGCTCGCCATCGTCACCGGCGCGGATTGGGGTGTGGTCGCCCATGCGCTTCCGGCCATTGCCTCGGTGGCTCTGCTCAGCATGGTCGGTGTTCTCCTGAACACCAGCGGGCTGGAGGTCGCGACGCGCCGTGAGATCGATGCCGATGCCGAACTGCGCATCGCTGGCCTTGCCAACCTCGTGGCAGGCGGCCTCGGTGGCGCTCCGGGCTTTTCGGGGCTGAGCATGACCCTGCTCGCCAACCGCATGGGCGCGCATGCCCGTTCTGTCGGCATCGCCACGGCCGGCGTCCTGCTTTTGATGCTGCCCTTTGCCAGCCAGCTGGCCGGCGCCATGCCCACCTTCATCGCCGCCGGCCTGATGCTCACCCTCGGTTTCGAGCTGATCCACGACTGGCTCTGGGGTTCGCGCCGCCAGCTGCCTGTCAGCGAATGGCTGGTGGTCCTTGCCATTCCGCTTGGCATGCTGGCCTTCGGCTTCATCGGCGGCATGGCGCTGGGCCTGGCGCTGTCGATTGTCACCTTCGTCTACAACTATGCCCGCCTCTCGGTAATCCGGGCCGATACGTCAGGGCGTCAGCGCCGCTCCAGCATCGATCGTCCCATCGCCGAAAACGCTGTGCTGGATCTCGAGGGCGATCAGGTCCAGGTTCTGGAACTCCAGGAATTCCTCTTCTTCGGCACCGTCGAGCAGATCATCGGCGCCGTTCGCCAGCGGCTTGCCGATCGCACGCGACTGTCGCTGCGCTTCGTCATTCTCGATTTCCGCCGGGTGAGCGGCATGGACGCCGCCGCCTGCGCCGCCTTCGTCAAGATCCGCAACATGCTGGTGGCAAGCGAGGTCGAGCTTCTGGTCTGCGGCTTGAACAAACGGGTCGAGACGGCGCTGCGCCGCAATGGTCTCGATGTCGTGGACGACCCGACCGTCGGTATCGAGCGCGATCTCGATCATGCGCTGGAACGCTGTGAGGAGCGCCTGCTGGCGAGTTTGCCGCGCGAGGTCGACTGGAACGATGTCGAGGACTATCTGGCCCAGACCATCGGCCCCAATGCCAGGCTGCACGATCTGGTTGCCGCGATGGAGCGGATCGATCTTGAGCCCGGTGATCGTTTTATTCGCGCCGGAGAGCCCGGCGACGATCTGTTCCTGTTGTGGAAGGGCAGGGCCAAGGTCGAGGCCCGCCTGCCGGATGGCCGGTCCTTGCGCCTGCGCACGGTGAAGCCCGGTGTCGTGCTCGGGGAAATCGCGATCTATCGGGGCGGTCCGCGCACGGCCGATGTCGTCGCCGAAGTCCCCTCGACCGTCTACCGTCTCGTCAGGCAACAGCTGCGTCATCTGGAAAAGGCGGATCCGCAATTGGCACTTCTCATCCATCGGCTCTGTGCCACGACGCTCGCCGAACGCCTCACCATCGCCAACCGGGTGGTGCAGTCGCTGCACGAGTAGATTTCCGTCGGCACCCGGTGGAGTCCTTGAGGACACGCTACTTGTTCGTCGCCGTAAACACGCCGTCCCAGTCTTCTGTGGCTCTCTCGGGCAGGGCAGACAGCCGGTCGCGGTAGAGCGCATGCGTGCCGGTAAGCGGATTGGCTGGCAAGTTCGCCAAATCCTCGATCATCCGCCGGCACGCGGCAAAATCGCCGGCCTGCCAGGCATCGATAAAGGCATCGTGCCTAGCGAGCACCGGCGCCATGTCGGTAACAGCAGCATCGCTGTTGCGGCCGAGCAGCGTATAGAGCCGCACCGCCGCCCGCCGTCCCATGACCCTCACCCGATCCACCTCGGCAAAGACGAAACCGGGCGCCTGACGGACCACGTCTTCCGTGACCAGGATTGCGACGTCATAGAGCTTGGTCATGCCCTCGACGCGGGACGCGAGATTGACGCTGTCGCCAAGGCAGGAATAGCTGAAGCGCTGATCGGAGCCGAGATTGCCGACGCAGGCCATGCCGGTGTTCAGCCCGATGCCGATCTTGAGCGAGGTGCCCTGCTGGCGGTTCAGCGCCTCCAGAGCCGCAATCATGGCCAGCGAGGCGCCACAGGCCTTCTTCGCATGATCCTCGATATCGAGCGGTGCGTTCCAGAAGGCCATGATCGCATCGCCGATATATTTGTCGATCGTCGCCTCGCGCTCCAGAAGCACGTCGGTCATCGGCGTCAGAAAGCCGTTGAGCAGGGCTGTCAGTTCGGTTGGCGTGAGGCTCTCCGAGAGCGTGGTGAAGCCGCGAATGTCGGAAAACAGGATGGTCAGTTCGCGGTCCTCGCCGCCGAGTTTCAGCCCTTCCGGGTCTTCCGATAGCCGTTCGACCAGCGTCGGTGACAGATAGCGACCAAAACTTTCGCGCACGAAGCGCTTTTCCCGGTGGGTCAGCATCAAGAGCAGGGGGAGCGAGGTGAGCAGCACGGAGGCAAGTCCGGCGAGCGGAAGAAGCGGATCGAACAGCACCAGCGCTTTTGAGAATGCGAGCCAGGAGACAGCCGCGATCCCGGCCGAAAGCAGCACGGCGGAGGCGACGGCGATTGCCGGTGAGCCGAGTGCCAGAACCGCAAGCAACAAAAGCCCCGCAACGACGGCGAGACCGCGTTCCGCACCCGTGATCCAGTCCGGCCGCTGCAGGAACACACCGCTGGCGATCTGGTCGATAATCTCGGCATGCACCTTCACCCCCGGCATGGCCGGATCAACGGGGGTTGCCACGAGATCGCGCAAGCCGACGGCGCTGGTGCCGATCAGCAGAATACGGCCCTCAATCTGGCCGGCAAGTGTGGCCGCCTTGGAAGGATCAAGAAGGTCCGCCGCCGAAATCACCGGCATGGCCGGCAGGCCGGAGTAATAGATCCACATCTCGCCACCGGGGCCGACCGGCACCTCGAGCGCCCCGACACGCAGGTCGGTCATGGCGAGCCGGCCTCCGCTCTGCGCCGAGCGCACGATGAAGGAGCCGGCCTGCTGGGCAATGCGCAGCGTTTCGATCGAGAGGGCGGGATAAAGCGTGCCCCTGGCCGTCGAGACCAGCGGAAAACTCCGGATGATATTGTCGGGCGACGGCGGGAAGGAGAAGTAACCGACAGCCGTGGTCGCCTGCGTCAGAACAGGCAGATTGGAGAGCGCACCGGAAAATCGGTTGAGTGCGGGGCTCGGGTCTTCGCCCAGGAAGGAAAAGCCGGCTTTCGGCGGCGCGACCGGCGCCTGGGTTTCGTTGGTCAGCGCAATGCCGAGCGCCACGGGATGGACGCGTGCTGCCTCGGCCAGGGCGATATCCGGATCAGGCAGGTCGGTTCCCGCCATGTCGAGGAAAACACCCTGGCGGCGCATTTCCGCAATCAGCCGGGAAGGTGCGGTCCGGTCCGGTTCGGAAAACACGATGTCGAAGCCGACCGCCGCAGCCCCGAATGCGCTTGCCCGCGTCACCATGTCGGCCACCACCCGCCGCGACCACGGCCACTGGCCGAGCCTCGCGATCGAGGCCTCGTCGATATCGATGACCGCCACCGGCGGGTCCGTCGCCTCCCGCGGCTTGAAGCTCTGATAGCTGTCGAAGACCAAGGCGGTCAGGCGAAAGGCCTGGTCGGCGAAGACGGCATGGAGCGTGACCACCCCTGTCAACGCCGCCGCTCCGATCAGCATGACGCCGAGCCGCCGACGCTGGGAGGAGGAAAGCCGCCGTGTTGGGCGGGCCTGTGGCCGCCGGGTCTCCGCCATGCGGTCGGTCACGGAACGACGCCCGTGGTGCTTCCGGCAAAGATGCCTGTCGACGACCAGGTGCCGTCGATAGCCGTGAAGTTCCCCATCACGCCCCTGACATTGCCGGACGGAGTGCCGGTGCCATCCGAGGCGAAGGCGCCGGTGACGCTGGTGGCAATGCCGATCGTCGATGAACTGGTAAGCGTCGACACCGGATTGCCGCCGGACTGGAAGCTCACATTGGCGCCGAACGTGCCTTTGCCGTCATAATTGCTGATCTCGACTGTACCGGTGCGCGCGCCGAAATTCATCGTCGCCGCGAGGTTCCCCGTCGCGATGTATTGCGCACCGTTGTTCAGCACCGTCCCGACGGCATTGCCGGTATAGGTCGCGCTGCCCGTTGTGGGAACGGCCGTGTTCGCCGGCCGCTCTCCGATGATCCAGTTGCCGAGATGAACCTTGTAGTCGACTTCGCCGTAAAGGTTTCGACCCCACCAGCCCCAGGTCATGAACTCGCAACTGGTGCAGATCTGCGCCGACGTGTTGCCATTGAAGATCTTTGCCGGAACGGCCGCAGATGAGACCATATAGGTCCCGTCCTTGGAACTGGTCGCCGCCATCAGCGTGTCGCTGAGATAGGTCCGGTCGTCATTACCGTAGAAGTCGGCATAATAATCCCCGCCGACGGACGTGATCCCGCCGGTGAAGGTGCCTTGGGTGGCATCGAAGGTGACGGTCGCCCGTCCCGCGCGGATCGTATTGGAGCCAAACGACCGCAGCACCCACGACGAAAAACCCGTCCGCGTCTGGCTGCCGAAGCTTCTCACTGCCGCAGTTGATGCCGCGTCATTGCGACCCGCGACATGCACATAGTCATAACCCTGGAATTCACCGTCAGGGTCTCCGAAGTCGACGGTCGGGAGGCTGCCGGTCCCGACGACCAAGTACTCGCCGCCGCTACCATAGAACTGGTCGCCTCCGGCCGTCGAACCGATCGTCGTGGTGATCCCCTGACCGTGCGAGGCCTGGCTGTTCGCGGTGTCCCGACCCGAACCCGCAGTCGAGCCGGTCAATCCATATCCGCCACCCTGCAACAAGCCGATGCTGCCTGCCGTGACATTGATCGCACTTGTCTGACTGGTGCCGGCACCGTCGATCAAAAGGGATGCCTGCATGGCACGCCCGATTTTTCCGTTGCTGGTGGAAACACCGGCAACAAGCAGGTCGCTGGCGACTGTCGGCCCGGCGGGAAAACCGCTGGTGAAGGGGATGGTGATGCCATCCGCATTCACCATCGCCGCGTTGAGCACATCCGGCTTCAGCACATAGTGAAGGATCTGCCCGCTCGAAAGCGTGCTTGTGGCATTCGCCGGCGTGCCGCCGATCACATAGAACGGGTCACCGGACCCATTGGTGAGCAGATAGGCGACAAAACCGTTGCTGCCGGTATAGGCGGTGCCGCTGACGGCGGCACCATTGGCTGTGCCGTTGGCCGTCTGCGATATCAGCGACGAGGTCGATGCGAGTGCGGGAAGAATGAAGCTGTCGGCGCCGTAGCTGCCGGTAATGGTCCCGTCCGCATTCTGCGTGACCGTCCCGGAACGCGTGTTCACCTTGCCCGACGAACCGACGCCGACACTGACGCTGGCGCTGCTTGGCACGGGGACTTCGACGCCGGGATTTTCCTCCGGCACCTCAGGCCGCGTATTGTCCCGCGTCGATGTTGCCGCGATCTCGTCCGGCGATGCCACCGGCAAGGGCCGGGGGCGGGGAACGGGTATGTTGTTCCTCGCCACCGGTTGCTGTGAATTGCTGGTCGCCACCTGGCTGTTGCGCACGCTCTGGTCGGTCGGCACCATCTTCGCGCCGCCGGTCAGGCCCGGCCGACCGGCGAGATATTGCTGCAGGCTGCTCACCCAGAGGGATGGTGTCCGCCTGACGCTGTTGCCGCCATCGCCGGCGACGATCGAAAAGCCCGGCCGGAAGACGCGTTCCGAACTGCCGCGGCTGTTCAATTCCACCTGCTTGCCGAACACCAGCGAGACATGCGGCGGGATCACCTGGCCGTCGGCGGTCCGGCCGTCGAGGTTGATGTCGACAACGGCGCCGCGAATGCCGGCGGTGCCGATCGGCGTGTCGATCTTCACGTCACCGCTCGCTTTCGAAGCCTTGCCGCCGATGAAGCGCAGGGCCCCCTTGGTCATGGTGGCGGCGAGCGATGCCGTCTGCTTTTCCGGATCGTAGACGAAGCTGTCGATGACGATGGAGGAGTTTGGCCCGACCGTGAACGACGTGCCGTCGGCAAGCAGGATCTGCACCAGGCCCTCCGGTCCGGTCTCGATGCGCTGGTCGCGCACCACGGGATCGCCAAGCGAGATCAGCTTGCGCTTTCCGCCCGGCTGGAGGGCCGAGGCGGTCGGGTTTACTGCGGCCGTCACACCGGCGACATTGGCCTCGGCACGGCTGGGGGCGGCGGCGGCCATGGACATGGCGACGGAAGCAGCAAGGAGCGCGGAGGTCGACAGGATGCGGTTCATGGTGCTCTCCTAGAAGCTCGACTGGATGCCGAGGGACACGCTGATATTGTCGAAGGCCTTGATGTCGTAGTTCGACCAGACCTTGCGGTAGCCGGCCTCCGCCACCAGTGCCACGCTGTCGGTAAACGGCACGATCTGCCGAAGATTGACGCTGAATTCCGTATCCTGCTGGCGCTCGTCTGCATCGATCATGGCGTCCGGGCCGTCAAAGTTGCGGCGTGACACAGCCGTGTCGAGGGCCAGAACCCAGGCCGGACCATCGCCGATCGGCGCGGCGAAACGCCAGGCACTGCCGATCCCCAGACCAAGTTCCGTCGACGAAAGATAGTCGGTCTCGGCGATGCGCCGTGTGGCCAGCACCCGGCTGGAAATGTTGAAATCCTCGGTGATCTGCCGCGAATAGGAAAGCTGCCCGTCGATGCGGTCGCCTGTCTGATATTCGGCGCTCTGGCGGGACTTTGTATTGTTGTAGTCCTCGTAGCGATATTCGAGCTGTGCAGCCACCCCGTCCGTCGGCGTCACTTGCCAGTTGAATGTGGTCGAGGCGCCGATCGAGGCGAGATAGCGATCGCCCTCGATCAGCACGCCGCTTGACAGAAAGAAGACAGAAAGGGTCCGGTCGTCGAGACCGAAGCGGGCAAGGTCGAAGGTCGGGCCGACATAACCTTCGAGAGCTCCTGTGTTCAAGGCATCCCGGTCGCGATACCCGGCGGTATAGCCGGAAATTCCGGCCTCGATGGCAATGCCCTGTTCGTCCAGCTCGTGGCGATACCGCACGGAGCTGGTAAGAAAGGCGTTGAAATCCTCACCCGCCACGGTCAGCTCGTCGAGCCTGTAGGAAAGGCCGTTCAGGGTCACGGTCGAATTGCCGGGCCCGGCATTGGCATTGCTCTGATAGCGGATGCCGGTGCGCACCATGCCGGTCAGCGACGATGGAGCCGCCTGCTTGTCGATCGCGGCGAGATAGTCCTCGACCTTGGTTTTGACCTCGGACGGCACGTCACCGGCCGATTGGGCGCCCTCGAAATACTGGCGCGCCGTCTCATAGGCCCCGAGCCTGTAATAGAGCACGCCGAGCTCCAGCTGCAGGCGCGGCAGGCCGGGGGCATAGATCAGCATGCGCTCCAGCGTCGAGACCGCCCCTTCGAGGTCGCCGGCCTGGGAGGAGAGGGCGGCATACTGGAAGGCAGTGTCCAGATCGTCGGGATGCGCCATCATCTGGGCGAAGAGCTTTTTGCGCTCGGCCTCGATCACATCCAGCGACTGGCCGCCGGGCCGGGGGCCGACATTCTGCGACGACTGGGCGAGGGCGTCGCCGCAGGTGAGCGGCAGGCCGAAGCAAATCACCATGCCGCCAATGTGGATCGTCCGGGAAAAGAGCCTGCTGAAACTTTTGAATGAATAAAACATGATTGCAACTCTTGGAAACGACCCGAATAAAATCATTTACGGCAAGTTGATCCGAACTATGAAGTGAAGAAACACGCACTGAACGGCCAAGTTTGGTGCCTTCCCGCGCGCTGCGCGGCAAGCGCACATCTGTAAGGCTGCAGTGCAGCAAGGGCAAGTGTCGGGCACGGACTGACGTTCCGCGTGGGATATGCGTCCTGCAGGCAATGGGTGACGCTGTGTCCTTGAAAAGGTCACGGAACTTTGATTTTTCTCATGGCAGCCTGCCTTGTTTGCCGCCATCTGCCGTTATAACGGTTGAGCCCAGAACAACCGTCATTCCAACAGGTAAGAGACCGATGTCGATGTCTGAACTCACGATCACCAAGCGCCGCCTGCTGAGCGGTATTGCCCTGGCTGGCGCCGTTGCCGCCCTGTCGGCCTGCAGCGACGAGAAGTCGGCCAGTGCCGAGCAGCCGGTGCCGGCGGTCAGCAACGAGACCACGGCCTCGACCACGTCTGCCGAAATGCCGAAGGCCGATCGCGATGTCGACATGGAAGCGGCCCTGAAGCCCGGCCCGCTCAAGGAAATGACGCTCGGCGATCCGAACGCCCCGGTCAAGATCATCGAATACATGTCGATGACCTGCCCGCATTGCGCCCATTTCCACGAAACCACCTTCGACGCGATCAAGACCAAATATGTCGACAGCGGCAAGGCTTACTTCGTGCTGCGCGAATTCCCGTTCCCGCAGGACACCGCTTCGCTCGCCGCCTTCATGCTGGCGCGCTGCACCACCGAAGACAAGTTCTTCCCCTTCGTCTCGATGTTCCTGAAGCAGCAGCGCGCCTGGGCCGCCCCTGACAATGGCGATGTGCGCTCCGCCATGCTGCAACTGTCGAAACTCGGCGGTTTTACACAGGAGACCTTCGACGCCTGCTTGACGAACGCGAAGCTTGCCGGTGATGTGTCGGCTGTCCGCGATCGCGGCGCCCAGGAATTCGGTGTCAACTCGACCCCGACCTTCCTGATCAATGGCAAGGCCTATTCGGGGGACATGTCGGTTGACTCCATGTCGGCCCTCATCGACAGCCTGCTATGATCGACGCACCGTTCTGACGACGGGCGCCGGGGAAACCCGTGCGCCCGTTTGTATGTCTGGTGGCCAAATGGGCGAGGGCGGCGTTGATCGCCCTTCTACCCGCCCGCGGGGAGAAGGTGGCGGCAGGTCAGGCGCAAAATTTGCGCCGGGGATGAGGGGCGCATTCGTAAAGCTGCATCTGGCGTTACCCCCCTCTGCCCTGCCGGGCATCTCCCCCACAGGGGGGGAGAGCGGAAATCCGCTTGCTTCCCGCCTCAGGTCCCCGTTCTCCCTTTTCAAACTATCAGCCACGACCTCGACGCCAGCGGCTGCCTCGAAGATAACCGCGCGCGGCTCTCCCCCCTCGTGGGGGAGATGCCCGGCAGGGCAGAGGGGGGCGCTCTCGTTCGACGTTGGCGGTATCACCCCACCCCGGACCTGCGGTCCGACCCTCCCCCTCAAGGGGAGGCTGTGCCGATGAAATTCAACCGCCTGCGTCTTCTCGGCTTCAAGTCCTTCGTCGAGCCCTCCGAATTCGTCATCGAGCGTGGCCTCACCGGCATTGTCGGGCCGAATGGCTGTGGCAAGTCGAACCTCGTCGAGGCGTTGCGCTGGGTGATGGGCGAGAATTCTTACAAGAACATGCGCGCGTCCGGCATGGACGACGTCATCTTCTCCGGCTCCGGCAATCGCCCGGCCCGAAACACGGCGGAAGTCGGCCTCTATCTCGACAATTCCGACCGCACGGCGCCGGCCGCTTTCAACGATGCCGACGAGATCCAGGTCACCCGCCGCATCGAGCGCGGTGCCGGCTCCGTCTACCGCATCAACGGCAAGGAAGCCCGCGCCAAGGATGTCCAGCTTCTCTTCGCCGATGCCTCGACCGGCGCCCGCTCGCCCTCGATGGTCGGCCAGGGCCGCATCGGCGAGCTGATCGCAGCAAAACCCCAGGCCCGCCGGCAATTGCTGGAAGAGGCCGCCGGCATTTCCGGCCTGCATTCCCGCCGCCACGAGGCCGAACTCAGGCTTCGCGCCGCCGAAACCAATCTGGAGCGGCTGGAAGACATCACCGCCCAGCTCGAAAGCCAGATCGAGAGCCTGAAACGCCAGGCCCGCCAGGCCAACCGCTTCAAGCAGCTGTCGGCCGATATCCGCGCCCATGAGGCGATGCTCCTGCATATCCGCTGGGCGCAGGCGAAACAGGCCGAGGGCGAGGCGGAAAGCGCCCTCAACCAGGCCATGTCCATTGTCGCCGAAAAGGCGAACTTCCAGATGGAGGCGGCCAAGCTGCAGGCCGTCGCCAGCCTGAAGATGCCGGAACTGCGTGAGGAGGAGGCGAAATGCGCCGCCGCCCTCCAGCGCCTGCAGATTGCCCGCAGCCAGCTAGACGAGGAGGCCAGCCGCATCCTCCGCCGCCGCGACGAGCTCACCCGCCGGCTCGCCCAGCTCGACGAGGACATCCGCCGCGAGGAGCGTCTGGTTTCCGAAAACGCCGAGGTCATCCAGCGGCTGGCGGAAGAAGAGGCCGAACTCGAGGAAATCCTCGCCGATGCCGGCCGCTTTGCCGAAGAGGCGAAAGAAGCCTTCGACGCGGCTGCGGCGACCCTTGCCGACAGCGAACGCGATTTCACCCGGCTCACCGCCGAGCGCGCCGAAGCCGCCGCCGGCCGCAACCAGCTGGACCGCGCCATCCGCGATCTCGCTGAGCGCCGCGCAAGGCTTGAACGCCAGGTGTCGGACGCTTCCCGCGAACTCTCCGACATCTCCGACCGCATCGCGGCTCTGCCCGATCCGGACGAAAAGCGCGAAATGGTCGAGATCGCCGAACAGGCCGTCGCCGATGCCGAAAGCGCCGCTATGGAAGCCGAGGCAGCGCTTGCCGAGGCGCGCCGCACCGAAAGCCACCTGCGCCAGCCGCTCGAAGCCGCCCGTGCGCGGGTCAACGGTCTGGAGACCGAAGCCCGCACCATCGCCCGCATCCTGGCTTCGACAACAACCGGCGACTTCCCGCCCGTCGCCGACGACCTCTCCGTCGATCGCGGCTATGAAACGGCGCTCGGTGCCGCGCTTGGCGACGACCTCGACAGCGCCCTCGACCCATCCGCCCCCGCCCACTGGCATGGCAATGGCGACGGAGCAGGGGATCCGGCGCTGCCGTCCGGCGCACAGCCGCTCATCGCCCATGTCCGTGCACCCGCAGCCCTCGCCCGAGCGCTCCGCCAGATCGGCGTGGTCGAAGAAGTTGACGCCCTCCGCCTGATGGCGAGCCTCGCGCCCGGCCAGCGCCTCGTCACCCGCGACGGCGCCGTCTATCGCTGGGATGGCCATGTCACCGGCGCCGATGCCCCGAGTGCGGCAGCGCTCCGCCTTGCTCAGAAGAACCGCCTCGCCGAAATCGAGATCGAGACCGAGGAAGCCCGCGACCAGATGGTCGAGGCCGAGGATCGCCTCGCTGAGGCCGCCGACGCCATCCGCACTGAGGAAGCTCGCCTCACGGATGCCCGCGACCGCAGCCGCCTGACGGTGCGCGCGCTCGCCGAAGCCCGCGACGCGCTCGCTCAGGCCGAACGCGCCTCGGGCGATCTCATCCGCCGCCGCGAGGTGATCGAGGAGGCGGTGAACGGCCTGAAAGCTCAGATCGAGGAGATCGTCGAGCAGGAAGAGACCGCCCGCATCGAGATGGAGGAGACGCCCGATCTCTCCGCCCTTGATGCCCGCCTCAGGGAAGCCGAAGCCGTGGTTGCGCGCGACCGTGGCCTGCTCGCCGAAGCCCGTGCCCGGTTCGAAGGGCTTGCCCGCGAAGACGAGATGCGCCGCCGCCGCATTCTTGCGATCCGCCAGGAAAAGCAGAACTGGCAGAACCGCGCCAAATCGGCGCAAGAACACATCGCGACCCTGCGCGAACGCGAGGCAGAAGCCCGCGAGGAGATCACCGATCTCGAAATGGCGCCCGATGAATTCGAGGACAAGCGTCGCGCCTTGATGTCCGCCCTCGACAAGGCCGAAAAGGACCGCCGCGACGCCGCCGACCGCCTGGTCGACGCCGAAACCCGTCAGCGCGAGGCTGACCAGAAGGCCGCCGCCGCGCTCGCCGAACTCGCCGAATCCAGGGAAAAGCGCGGCCGCGCCGAAGAGCGCCTGGTCTCGGCCAAGGAATGGCGCGTCGATGCCGAGGCCCGCATCGCCGAAGCGCTGAACGTGCCCCCGCACGAGGCCTTCCGCCTGACGGGCCTGAAAGACCCCTCGCAGATCGGCGACCTGCGCGAGGTCGAGCGCAATGTCGACCGCCTGAAGATGGAGCGCGAGCGCTTGGGCGCCGTGAACCTCCGCGCCGAAGAAGAGCAGAAGGAACTGTCGGACAAGCTCGCCGCCCTGATCAAGGAGCGCGACGACATCATCGATGCGATCCGCAAGCTGCGCGGCGCGATCCAGAGCCTCAACCGCGAGGGCCGCGAACGCCTGCTCGCCGCTTTCGACGTCGTCAACGCCCAGTTCCAGCGCCTTTTCACCCACCTGTTCAACGGCGGTACCGCCGAGCTGCAGCTGATCGAAAGCGACGACCCGCTGGAAGCCGGTCTCGAAATCCTCGCGCGCCCGCCGGGCAAGAAGCCGCAGACCATGACGCTGCTCTCGGGCGGCGAGCAGGCGCTCACCGCCATGGCGCTCATCTTCGCGGTCTTCCTCACCAACCCCGCGCCGATCTGCGTGCTCGACGAAGTCGACGCACCGCTCGACGACCACAATGTCGAGCGCTACTGCAACCTGATGGACGAGATGGCCGCCTCCACCGAGACCCGCTTCGTCATCATCACCCACAACCCCATCACCATGGCCCGCATGAACCGCCTCTTCGGCGTGACGATGGCTGAACAGGGTGTCAGCCAGCTCGTCTCCGTCGACCTGCAGACGGCAGAGGCGCTGCGCGAGCGGGATCTGGTGTGATGCGACGCTCCATTCTCACCGCTCTGATGGTGTTGTCGCTCGCGGCCCCTGCCGCGACGCAAGACACGGACGGTCTTCCCGACACTTCCCTCTCCGGCAACTTCCTGCCCAAGGTTCTTGAAACCTCGGCGGTTCATCGAGACAGTCTCATGGACATGATCAAGGGCAAACCGGGGCTGCCCTTCTGGGTCCGCACTCTGGTCAGCCAGCCGCGTTATGTGGCGCTCGCATCCGAAGAGGTCGTGGTTTCGGGCGAAAGGCGGCAGCTGTTTCGCGCCTGCGAGGCCGGCCGTTGTGATGCGAGCCGGCTGGTCGCGATCTTTTCCGCCGATGGCAAACATGCGGTCCTCAAGGTTTCCGACGCCGAACTCGGCGTCAAATTCTTCGGCGACCCGACCCCCGACGAACTGGTGGCATTGGCCAACTGACGGCAATGAGCCTCACGCCGCGGCCTCTCGCCCGGCCTTGATCACCCGCACCGGCAGTGCCGAACTGGCCAGGATCGAACCCAGCACCAGCGGCAGGCAGACGAGGTAGGCATTGCGGATGCCGAAGGTTTCCGCAACGAAGCCGAGAAGCGGCGGGCCGAGGAAAAAGACGACAAAGGCCATCTGCGCAATCGCCGCCACGTTGACCACGGCCGGCCGGTCCGTACGCTGGGCAGCGGCGGTCACCGCCATGGGATAGACCGCGCTGCAGCCGGCCCCCATCAGCGCGAAGCCGAGAAGCGCCACATAAGGATGCGGCGCGACCCACGCCAGCGCGATGCCGAATGCGGCCACCGTCAAGAGCACACGCCCGACAAGCCGCGCGCCATGCCGATCAACGACGGGATCGATGGTCAGCCGGGCAAGCGCCATGAAGAAGGCAAACAGGGTGAGGCCCGAGCCGGAGATGAAGGGCGAGACCTCGAAAACCTCATTCATGTAGATCGTCGACCAGTCGATGCCGGCGCCCTCGATCAGGAAGGCCGAGGTGCCGATGATGCAGAGCGGCAGCAGGCCGAGCGTCGGCAGGGCGAAATGCGGCTGGTCTTGCGCGGCGCCGACATGGGGGAGATGCGGCGCATTTTTCATGCCGCCGACCGTCACTGCTCCGATCACGAACATCACGCCCAGCAGTGCATGCATATGCATCTGCATGCTGATCTCGGCCTGGCGCACCAGCGAGGCGGTGATGGCGGTGACGAAGAAACCGAGGCTCCAGCAGCCATGCGCCCGGTTCATGATGCCGAAGCCGATTTCGGCCTCGATCCGTCCGATCTCGACGTTCAGGCAGATTTCCAGCGCGCCGGCGAGCAGGCCCATGACGAAGAGCGTGGCAAAGACCGAGGGTGCATTGGGCAACAGCGGAATGGTCGACAAAAGCGCCATGACGCCGAGCAGCGAAATGGCCAGCGTCGTACGCGTGCCAAGCTTGACGATCAGCGGCGAGGAGAAGGTCAGCGAAATCAGCGACCCGATCGCCATGCCGATCAGCGTCATCCCCAGTTCGGCCTTGTTCACCGACAAATGCGCCTGCAGGTCCGGCAGGCGCGAAAACATCGCGCCGGTGGACATGGCGAACAGGAAGAAGGCGATATAGACGCGAAACTGCGGGGGAATACGCATGGGACGACTCGATTTGTGGACGACTCGATTTGTCAGACAACTGATCACGGACGTGCCAGCATCCGGGCGACAAGTCCAGCCGTGCGAGACGCCGAACGGTTCGCCCCCGCAAAAGGGCTTATGGGGTGGTGCTGAGCGCCGAGCCATCCGGCGGGCAGGAGACCATGCGTGATACAGGCCGTCATCCTCGGCCGTGTGCCGAGGATCTGCAAAGGGTGGCGATGAATGGGAGGCCCGAGGGAAAGGCTATAAACGTCGAGCAAATAGCAGCGGCAGTAGATCCTCGGCACAAGGCCGAGGATGACGATCCCTCGCAAATAAAAAATGCCGGAAGCAAGCTCCCGGCATCCACCTATTGGCTACTGCCTATTCGCTTTGCCCGATCAGCCAGCCTTGTTAATCTGCCGCGCCACCACATCATGGTTCAGCCAGATGACCGGCGCCGAGGGATGCGCGATTTCACCGAAGATCAGAGCGCCGGTTGCCTCGACCACGAGCACGCTCAGATAGTCCGAGATCAGCGCCTTGCCGTCCTTGTGCATCTGGGCAATCTCGGTCGAGGTGCCGATGGTGATGTCGGACTGGCCCTGGCTGTTCGGCATCGGCCACTTGTTGAAGTCGTAGAACGGCTCCATCACATCGCTGACCTGGAAATCGGCGATCTTTTTGAGCACGTCGTCGATGGTAGCACCCTCGACCAGCAGCGCTTCGCAATCGGCCCAGATCTTCTCAGCCCGCGCGCCACCGTTTTCCTTCTTGAGCGCCTTCAGGAGCGGCAGAAGCGGCAGCTCGATGCCGGCGAAGACGTCGGACGAATTGGTGCGGATCTCGGGGCAGTTGAACACGGTCGCCTTGATACCGGAAGCGTAAGCCTCCTCGGCAATCGCCTCGAGCTTCATCTTGGCATAGCCCTGGGTGTAGTTCGTATAGGTCTGCCAGCGATAGTCGTCGCCGATCAGGATGCCGGTGCCGTGATAGCCATAGGCCGAATAACGCACCTGGCCGCCGCTCTTTTCGATGCGGGCGCGGATGGCAGCACTGCCTTCGATCAGGTGGCGGAAGGTGTTGGCCGAGACTTCGTCGAAGTTCTGCAGGATCAGCTTGCCGAGATCGCTTTCCAAGAGCACCTGCGACGACATGTGGCGCGCGCCGCGACCCTTGTAGATGCGGTTGGCAATGACGAGGAAGACCTTGGCCTTCGGAATGCCGCCGGCCATGGTGTGGGCGAAATGCACGTTCTTGCCATCGGCAATCATGCCTTCAAGCTCGGCCATGATCTTGGCGACCGCGTCCTGGAAGCGCTTCACGCCGACATCGCGGCACTTTTCGATATGCGCCCAGTCGAGCTTTTCGGTTTCCCAGTTTTCCAGCGTCAGCGCCGAAAGCAGGTCCGTCAGCGTCGGCTCGCCTTCCGGCGCATCGAGATCGAAGCCGGCCATGGCGGGAATGTTGATGATCCGGCCGCCGAGATTGGCTTCGGCTTGGGCGAGTTCCTCATCGTTCAGCGGACGCAGCTTGTTGTGCTCGTCGCGGCGACCAACGGTGATCCCGATGATCTCCATGCCGGCCTTCTTCGCCTGTTCCAGCAGGCCGGTGACATAACCGCGACCGAACAATTCACCAAAGAGAACGAAGACGTCGCCCTTGCGATACAGGTCGTTATGCGGGATCTGCGTCAGGGGCACCGGGCTTTTCAGGGTCATTTTCGATTCCGGATTACAATACTCGTGCATGCCCACTACCAAAGTCTCGACCGCAGTGCATCATCCTGAAGCGATTTCTTCGGTCATTTTAAGTGACCGTTTATCGCATTGCGTGATGACTTGTAACAATTGCGGGTGCAAACACCCTCTTGTGCTGTCACCAACCCCACCGATGGCGCCGATGCCGGCTGTATCACGGCGTCAGGTTTTCCTTGAGCAGGATCTCGATCCGGATCGTCTCCTGCGAGGCGAGCGGCGCGCGCTGCTCGACCCGAGCCCGCATGATACGCGCGGCACTGCGCACCGCATGGCCAGGATTTTGCGCAATGACGGCGTCGATTCTCTCGTCGCACAACGCCTCCTCGCTGAACGGCGTGCGCTCATGCACCACGACAGTAAACCGTCTTGGATCGGTCACCGCCTCAATGGCCGAGATCGGAATACGCGCTTCCGAACTCAGCACATAGACACCGCCGATATCGGGATTGTGCTCCAGCATCCGCCCGATTACCTGGGCTGCCCGCCGCTCGTCGCCATAGGTCTCCAGCGAGGGCAGGGGGCTTAAGTGTACAAACTGGCCGCGAATAATCTTGTCGAAGCCCAGCCGGCGCTCGATGCTGTCCTGCGCCATCATGGTTTCGGCCACCACCATGATCTTGGCCGGCGTCTGGCCTAAGAAGCGCCCGACGATCTTGCCAGCCGTGGCGCCGGCGGCAAAGTTGTTCACCCCGACGAAATCCGCCGTCGGCAGCTTTTCCTGGCCGGAAAGGAACTGCACCACCTTGATGCCGCGCTCGATCAGGCGGGCCATGGCATCGCGCACCTGCGGCGATTCCGGCGCCATGATCGCGACACCGTCGATCTGCTCCGGGTCGAGGGAGGCGAGATACTTTGCCAGCGCATGCGGATCGCTGACCGGCACTTGGGCCACGTCGATATCGGTGAGGTCGCCGCGCAGCGCCTCCCGCGCTTCCGCCACCTGCGCCAGCAATTCCTGCAGATACTGGTCGCCCGCCAGCGGCAGAACGAAGCGGAAGCGGTAGGTCCGGTTGCGCGCGAGGTTCACCGCTGCCGGATTGCGCACGAAGCCGATCCGGCCGATCGCCTCGTTGACCAGACGTGCCGCCTTCTCGCTCACATTGGGGCGATCGTTCAGCACGCGATCGACCGTGGCGAGGCTGACGCCTGCGGCTTCCGCGAGGTCTTTGGCGGTGGGTCTCATGGGGCCTTTCGAATGTCCGGGCGTGAGGGCTGCAAAAGACTTTTCCAACAAATTCAAACGAAAAGCAAGAAATTGAGGTGCGCACCTCAAAATTAACTTGCGTTGAGGTGCGCACCTCAATTACAAGATATCCAACGTCGAGGAGAGCGGCTGCGCATGCGATGCGTGTGCCGTCGACGTCATCGGATCGGAGGAGAGAAGGCCTCGGATCCCGGAGAATTCCGCATTGCATTTTTGCCCTGGAGGGGGCGTTGCAGGTGTGCCGATGGAGGTCGGGACATCGTTTTGGGAGGAGAACGTCATGACATCCGCATTCCTGAAATCATCAGTCGCGGCCGGCGCCCTTGTCTGGGCAAGCCTATCCGGCGCCAGCGCTGCCAAGGCTGAGGACCTGACCCTGTGCTGGGCCGCCTGGGACCCGGCCAATGCCCTGGTCGAACTATCAAAGGATTTTGAGGCCAAGTCCGGCCACAAGATGAAGTTCGAATTCGTGCCCTGGCCGAATTTCGCCGACCGCATGCTCAACGAGCTGAATTCCGGCGGCAAGCTCTGCGATCTGATGATCGGCGACAGCCAGTGGATCGGCGGTGCGGCCGAAAACGGTCAATATGTGAAGCTCAATGATTTCTTCGAAAAGGAAGGGATCAAGATGGAGGACTTCATCCCGGCAACCGTCGTCGGTTATGCCGAATGGCCGAAGAACTCGCCGAACTACTGGGCACTGCCGGCCTTCGGCGACGTGGTCGGCTGGACCTATCGCAAGGACTGGTTCTCCCGTCCCGAATTGCAGGCCGAATTCAAGACGAAATACGGCCGCGACCTCGCTGTGCCGAAGACCTTCGCTGAACTCAAGGACATCGCCGAGTTCTTCCAGGGTCGCGATATCGACGGCAAGAAGGTCTATGGCGCCGCGATCTACACCGAGCGTGGCTCGGAAGGCATCACCATGGGCGCCATGGACGTGCTCTATTCCTTCGGCTTCCAGTATGACAATCCGGCCAAACCCTACGAACTCGAAGGTTTCGTCAACTCGCCCCAGTCGATCGCCGGCCTCGAATACTACAAGGCCCTCTACGACTGCTGCACGCCGCCCGGCTCCTCCGACACCTATATGTCCGAGAATATCGACGCCTATAAGTCAGGCCAGGTGGCACTGCAGATGAACTTCGCCTTCATCTGGCCCGGCATCCATGCCGACGCCAATGTCGGTGGCGACAAGTCGGGTTATTTCCCCAATCCGGCCGGCCCCGACGGCAAGCAGTTTGCCCAGCTCGGCGGCCAGGGCATCTCGGTGGTCGCAGCCTCCTCCAAGCAGGATGCGGCGCTCGAATACATCAAGTGGTTCGCCCAGCCGGAAATCCAGAACAAGTGGTGGTCGCTCGGCGGCTATTCGGCGCTCCGCTCCGTCGTCGAGGATCCGGGCTTTGCCACCAGCCAGCCCTATGCCCAGACCTTCCTCGATTCCATGGCGATCGTGAAGGACTTCTGGGCTGAGCCGTCTTACGCCTCGCTGCTGCAGGCCTCCCAGAAGCGCTTCCACGATTATGTCGTGGCCGGCCAGGGAACCGCCAAGGAAGCACTCGACGGTCTCGTCAAGGACTGGACCGAAGTCTTCGAGGACGAAGGCAAGCTCTGATCCCGCAATCGCCGCCTGATGAAGGCGGACTAGCTGCAATCGCAGGGCCGGTCACCAAACCGGCCGGCCCTGCCGGATGCAACTGATATGCTTGAGGGAAACCCATGTCCGATACTGCCATCGACCGCATCGCCCGCGCGACGCCCCCGCCTGTGGCGAGACGCCTCTCCGGTCTCTCGGACCGCGCCATCGCCTGGCTCTTCGTCACGCCCTCGATCGTGCTGCTCTTGGCGATCAACATCTTTCCGCTGATCTGGACGGTCCGGCTGAGTTTCACCAATTTTCGCGTCAACCGCCCCAACGAGGCGCCGGAATTCGTCGGGTTGAAAAACTACACCCGTATCCTCACCGATGGCGACATCTGGCTGACCATGCAGGCGACCGCCCATTTCCTGCTCTGGACCATCGCGCTCCAGGTGCTGATCGGCTTTTCGCTCGCCTATCTGATCAACAAGAAGTTTCGCGGCAATGATCTCTGGACGACGATCATCGTGCTGCCGATGATGCTCAGCCCCGCCGTCGTCGGCAATTTCTGGACCTTCCTCTACCAGCCGCAGATCGGCCTGTTCAACTACGTCGTCAGCTTCTTCACCGGCATCGACCCATCCGCCTTTTCGATGATCGGCGACGTGTCGCTCGCCCCCTGGGCGATCGTCATCGTCGACACCTGGATGTGGACGCCCTTCGTCATGCTGATCTGCCTCGCCGGTCTGCGCTCGATCCCCGACAGCATCTATGAAGCCGCCGAATGCGACCGCGCCAGCAAGTGGCGGCAGTTCTGGACCATCACCATTCCGCTCGTCCTGCCTTTCCTGATGCTGGCCATCCTGTTTCGCGGCATCGAGAACTTCAAGATGTTCGATCTCGTCGTGCAATTGACCGGCGGTGGCCCCGGCTCAATCACCGAACTCACCTCGATCAACCTCAAGCGTGAAGCCTTCGAGAAGTGGCGCACCGGTTATGCCTCGGCTTATGCGGTCATCCTTTTCGTCACGGTCTTCGGCCTCGCCTCGATCTATGTGAAGGCGCTGAACAAGGTGAAAGAACGATGAGCTATTCCGTCACCGAACCTTCCGCCCGCCAGAAGTGGTTCGCCGGCATCCTGGTGATCTTCTATGCCGTCGTCACCATCATGCCGCTGGTCTGGATCATCACGACCGGCTTCAAGAGCCCGGCGGATTCGATTGCCTATCCGCCGAAGCTCCTCTTCCAGCCGACGCTGGAAGGCTATGTGAACCTCTTCACCACCCGAACCCGCGTATCCGATGCCGATCTCGTAGCGCTGGGAGAGCCGAAGACCTGGTACGAGGCGCTGGTGCGCAAGGACGGCCTCGTCATTGCCGGCCCCTCACGCTTCGGCGAACGATTCTACAATTCCGTCGTCATCGGCTTCGGCTCCACCTTCCTCTGCATCGTGCTTGGAACGGCGGCAGCCTATGCCTTCTCCCGCTTCAAGGTGCCGCTGAAGGATGATCTCCTGTTCTTCATCCTCTCGACCCGGATGATGCCGCCGATCGCCGTCGCCATCCCGATCTTCCTGATGTACCGCGAGTTAGGCTTGAGCGACACGCATCTCGGCATGATCCTGCTCTATACGGCAGTCAATCTCTCGCTCTCGGTCTGGCTGCTCAAAGGCTTCATCGACGAAATCCCGATCGAATACGAGGAGGCGGCGCTGATCGACGGCTACACCCGCTTCCAGGCCTTCTACAAGGTGGTGCTGCCCCAGGCCGTCACCGGCATCGCCTCGACCGCGATCTTCTGCCTGATCTTCGCCTGGAACGAATATGCCTTCGCCGTGCTCCTGACATCGGGCACCGCCCAGACCGCGCCGCCCTTCATCCCCACCATCATCGGGGTGAGTGGCCAGGACTGGCCGGCGGTTGCCGCCGGCGCCACGCTCTTCCTCATCCCGGTCGTCGTCTTCACCATCCTGTTGCGCAAACATCTCCTGCGCGGGATCACCTTTGGAGCGGTGCGCAAATGAGCCGGTTTTTTGAAGGTCTGCGCCGCCTCAGGCGCAATGAATGGGAATTGCTTGCGTCCGCGCTGATCGCGCTTGGCGTGGTCATGATGATGCAGCCTTTTGCGCTTGTCCTCTATTCCTGGTCTTTCCTCGTGACGCTGGTGGGAACCGTGATGTTCATCATCGTCAGCCATTTCCCGGAGTAACCATGGCGCAGATCCGTATTGAAAACGTGCGCAAGGAATTCGGCAGCTTCACCGCTGTCCAGTCCTCTAGCTTCACCATCGAGGATGGCGAGTTCTTTATGTTGCTCGGCCCTTCCGGCTGCGGCAAGACCACCACCCTGCGCATGATGGCGGGCCTCGAACTGCCGACCAGCGGCGAGATCTATATCGATGGCGAGGAAGTCGGCATGAAGCCGGCGAGCCAGCGCGACATCGCCTTCGTCTTCCAGATGTTTGCGCTCTATCCGCATATGAATGTCCGCCGCAACATCTCCTATCCGCTCCTGAGCCAGGGCGTGCCGAAGACCGAGGTTCGCACCCGCGTTCAGGAGGTCGCCCGCATCCTTAAGATCCAGGATATCCTCGACAAGCCGGTCGGTGGCCTCTCCGGTGGCGACCGCCAGCGCGTGGCCCTCGGCCGCGCCATCGTCCGCAGGCCGAAAGCTTTCTTCATGGATGAGCCGCTCGGCGCACTCGATGCCGAGTTCCGCGAGCACATGGCTGAAGAATTGCGGGCCCTGCACGACCGCATGGGCGCCACCACCGTCTACGTCACCCACGACCAGCTCGAAGCCATGCAGATGGGCGACAAGATCGTCGTCATGAACCATGGCGTCGTCGAGCAGTTCGGCCTGCCACAGCAGATCTACGACTGGCCGGCTACCCTCTTCGTCGCCAATTTCATCGGCTCACCCTCAATGAATTTTCTCGAGTTCGACGGCATGGTCGGCATCGGCAGCGACCACGTCACACTCGACGGCCATCGCTTCGCTATCCCCGTGTTGCGCCAGGGGGCAGAGGGCCGTCTGACGCTCGGGGTCCGCCCCGAACATATCCGCTTCTCGGATGCCGCTCCCTATCGCGGCCGGGTCATCGCCACCGAATATCTCGGCACGACCCAGATCGTTACGCTGAAGACCGCCAATGGCGACATCAAGGCCCGCATTTCCTCAGCTGTCTCGGTAAAGGCCGGCGAGACTGTCGGCCTTGAATTCGACAGCCGAACGCTCACGGTCTTTGCCGGCGAACGCGGCCATGCGCTGGTATCCGCCGGCAATGAGGGAGTGCTGCGCCATGGCTGAGGTCACCCTTCACAACGTCACCAAGCGCTTCGGCACTCACGTCGCTCTCGACAATGTTTCAATGACCGTGCCCGATGGCTCCTTCGTCGTGCTGCTCGGGCCAACAGGCGCCGGCAAGACGACCACGCTGCGGCTGATCTCCGGACTTGAGCGCCCCGACAGTGGCGAGATCCTGATCGATGGCCGCCCGACGCAGGGCTTGACGCCGGCCGAACGCAACGTCGCCATGGTCTTCCAGCAATATTCGCTCTACCCGCATCTGACGGTCCGCGAAAACCTGGAGTTCCCGCTCAAATCGCCGCTGCTCAAGACGCCGAAGGATGAGATCGATCGCAAGGTCAAAGCCATCGCCGATATCCTGCAGATCGGCCACAAGCTCGACAACAAGGCAACGGCTCTCTCCGGCGGCGAGATGCAGCGTGTCTCGATCGGCCGCGCACTGGTGCGCAATCCGCAGATCTACCTGATGGACGAACCCTTGAGCTCGCTCGACGCCAAGCTTCGGGCGGACCTCCGCATCGAACTGAAGAACATTCAGGCCAATCTTGGCGCGACGCTGCTTTACGTTACCCATGACCAGGTCGAGGCCATGACCATGGCGACCCATGTCGGCGTGCTGCATCACGGCCGTCTCGTCCAGTTCGGCTCGCCGCGCGAGGTCTATGAACAGCCGGTCAGCATCTATGCCGCCGCCCGTCTTGGCCAGCCTCGGATCAATATCCTCCCCGCCGACGTTTTCCCAGGTGCGCCCCCGCGTGCCGTCTCCATGGGGCTTCGACCGGAGCATATTCGCCAGGGGCAGGGAGAGGACAGTCTCGTCAACCGCGTCGAGCGGTTGGGTGACCAGACACGCCTGCACCTGTCGTTTAGGGGCTTGAGCCTCGTCACAGTCACGGAACCCCATACGGCCTTGCGCGATGGCGACATCGTCAGGATCGAGCCCAGCAACCCGCTTTATTTCGACGCCGACGGTCTGCGTCTCGCTTGAAGGAGTTTTTCCAATGGCACAGTTCATCAACAAACGGGAAGACGTGGTCATCGAGGCGGTCGAGGGCCTGCTCGCGACCTCCGCCGTGCCGCTCGCAAGGCTGGATGGCTATCCGCATATCCGCGTCGTCGTGCGCGCCGATTGGGACCGCTCGCGGGTGGCACTCGTCTCCGGCGGCGGCTCCGGCCACGAACCGGCCCATGCTGGCTTCGTCGGGGCGGGCATGCTGACCGCCGCCGTCTGCGGCGATGTCTTCGCCTCGCCGAGCGTCGATGCGGTGCTCGCCGGCATCCTCGCCGTGACCGGCCCCGCCGGCTGCCTGCTGATCGTCAAGAACTACACCGGCGACCGCCTCAATTTCGGCCTCGCCGCTGAGCGCGCCCGCGCCTTCGGTTTGAACGTCAACATGGTCATCGTCGACGACGACATCGCGCTTCCGGATCTGCCCCAAGCCCGAGGTGTCGCCGGCACGCTCTTCGTCCACAAGATCGCCGGCGCCTTGGCCGAAAACGGCGCTGATCTCGACACCGTCACCGAAGCCGCCCGCCGCGTCATCTCCGGCACCCGCAGCATCGGCATGTCGCTCGACACCTGCACCGTGCCGGGTTCGCCCAAGGAGGACCGTATCCCCAAGGGCATGGCCGAACTCGGCCTTGGTATCCATGGCGAGGCCGGCGTCGAACAGGTGGATTATTCTGGTGCCCGCTCGGCCATGGCAGCCGTAGTGTCGAAGCTGAAGGCAACCATCTCCGACACGCCCCATGTCGCCCTGATCAACAACCTCGGCGGTACCTCGGTCCTCGAAATGTCCGTGCTTGCCCATGAACTGATCCATTCCGAGATAGGCGCCCATATCAGCCATGTTGTCGGCCCGGCCTCCATGATGACCTCGCTTGACATGCGCGGCTTCTCGATCTCGCTGCTCCCGGCCGATGCGTGGGATATCGACACGCTCGCCCAGCCGGTCGGCCCCGCCGCCTGGCCGGGTCTGGCCGCGGTGCATCCGGTGTCGGTCCTGGCCTTGCCGGATGGTCTCACCCCGATCATGCCGCTCCCCTCCGACCACAAGGATACCCGCGATTTCCTGACCGCCTGCTGCGAGGTGATGATCGCCACCGAACAGGACCTGAACGCGCTCGACGCCAAATCCGGTGACGGCGATACCGGCTCGACGCTGGCGGGTGCGGCCCGGGCGCTGCTCAGCGCCATGGACCGTCTGCCGCTCTCCGATTACACCCAGCTGATGCGGGCGATCGGGTTGGAGCTCAGCCAGACCATGGGCGGCTCCTCCGGCGTGCTGCTCGCCATCTTTTTTGCCGCCGCCGGTGACGGTGCCTCAAGCGGACTGCCGATCCGCGATGCCTTGAAGGCAGGCCTTGCCCGCATGCAGGAGATCGGCGGCGCCCAGGTCGGCGACCGCACCATGGTCGATGCGCTCGCCCCCGCCCTCGACGCGCTCGGGGAAGGCTTGTCGGCCGCAGCCGAGGCCGCCCGCGCCGGTGCCGATCGCACGGCGACCCTCGTCAAGGCCAATGCCGGCCGCGCCGCCTATATCAATGCCAAGCAGCTCCAGGGCCATGCAGACCCCGGTGCCGAAGCCGTGGCTCGCCTGTTCGAATTCCTGGCGAGGCGCGCCGGTTAAGACGATATGACGACCTCTCCCCAGTCTTGATCAGGGCGGCAGGGCAAAGCCTTGCCGCCTTTTTCACTCTCTCCCCCACGATTCACATCGCCGAGACCGGTATCCCCTGTCACTGCCGCAATTATGATGCATTGCAGCATAAACTTGACAAGGTGGCGTTTCCAATCCGTCACATTTGCTGTAAACGGTGGAAAATAAAGCCTGTTTTGGGTGGAGAGGGCGATGCGCAAGTGGGTTTACACCTTCGGCGGAGGAAAGGCCGAGGGGAGTAGGGCCGAGATCGATCAGTTGGGAGGGAAGGGGGCCAATCTCGCCGAAATGGCGGCGCTTGGCCTGCCTGTTCCGCCCGGCCTCACGATCGTGTCAGACGCCTGCGGCATCTATTACAAGAGCGGCAAGACCCTTCCCGACGATCTGAAAGCCCAGGTTCTCCAGGGCATCGAAGGCATCGAGACGGCCACCGGCCGCGCCTTCGGCGACACCAGCCAGCCGCTTTTGCTCTCCGTCCGCTCCGGCGCGCGCACCTCCATGCCCGGCATGATGGACACCGTGCTCAATCTCGGTTTGAACGACCACACGGTCGCCGCACTCGCCCAGCATTCCGGCGATGCCCGCTTCGCCTGGGACAGCTATCGCCGCTTCATCCAGATGTATGGCGATGTCGTGATGGGCCTCGATCACGAGGTCTTCGAGGAGATCCTTGAGGACGAAAAGGCCCGCCTCGGCCACGAGCTCGACACCGAACTGTCGGCCGTCGAGCTGCAGCACATCGTCAGCCTCTACAAGGACCTGCTGGAACAGGACCTCGGCCAGCCCTTTCCGCAGGACCCGCATGTCCAGCTCTGGGGCGCGATCGGCGCCGTCTTTTCCAGCTGGATGAACCCGCGGGCCAAGACCTATCGTCTGCTGCACAACATTCCCGGGGACTGGGGCACGGCGGTGACGGTGCAGACCATGGTCTTCGGCAATCTCGGCTCGACCTCGGCCACCGGCGTTGCCTTCACCCGCAATCCCTCGACCGGTGCCCGGGAATTATACGGCGAGTTCCTGGTCAATGCGCAGGGCGAGGACGTCGTCGCCGGCATCCGCACGCCGCAATCGATCACCGAAGCCGCCCGCATCGACAGTGGCTCCGACAAGCCGTCGCTGGAAAAGCTGATGCCGGAGGCCTTCGCCGAATTCGGCGCCATCTGCGACCGGCTGGAAGCGCATTACCGCGACATGCAGGATCTTGAATTCACCATCGAGCGCGGCAAGCTCTGGATGCTGCAGGCCCGCTCGGGCAAACGCACGACGAAGGCCGCGATGAAGATCGCCGTCGACATGGTCGCGGAAGGCCTGATCACGAAAGAAGAAGCGGTGATGCGCATCGAGCCCTCCTCGCTCGATCAGCTCTTGCACCCGACCATCGACCCGCGCGTCACCCGCCATGTCATCGGCTCCGGCCTTCCCGCCTCGCCGGGGGCGGCGACCGGCGCCATCGTCTTTACGGCGGAAGAGGCGGTCGAGGCCGAAAGCGAAGGCCGCAAGGTCATTCTGGTGCGCGTCGAAACCAGCCCCGAAGACATCCACGGCATGCATGCGGCCCAAGGCATCCTGACGACCCGTGGCGGCATGACCAGCCACGCGGCTGTGGTCGCCCGCGGCATGGGCATCCCTTGCGTTTCCGGTGCCGGCACCATGCGCGTCGATCTGCGCAACGAAAAGCTTGTTGGCCTCGGCGTCACGCTGACCAAGGGCGACATCGTCACCATCGACGGCTCCTCCGGCCAGGTGCTGAAGGGCGAGGTGCCCATGCTGCAGCCGGAGCTTTCGGGCGATTTCGCCCAGTTGATGGTCTGGGCAGATGCGACCCGCCGCATGACCGTGCGCACCAATGCCGACACGCCGGGCGATGCCCGCGCCGCCCGCTCCTTCGGCGCCGAAGGCATCGGCCTTTGCCGCACCGAACACATGTTCTTCGAGGGCGAGCGCATTCACGTCATGCGCGAAATGATCCTCGCCGAAGACGAAGCCGGCCGCCGCGCCGCGCTCGACAAGCTCTTGCCCATGCAGCGCTCCGATTTCACCGAGCTCTTCACCATCATGCATGGCCTGCCGGTGACGATCCGCATGCTCGATCCGCCGCTGCATGAATTCCTGCCGAAGTCCGACGAGGAAATCGAGGAAGTGGCCAATGCCATGGGGCTTGAGCCCGGCTTCATGCGCCGCCGCATCGATGCGCTGCACGAGTTTAACCCCATGCTCGGCCATCGCGGCTGCCGCCTTGCCATCTCCTATCCCGAGATCGCCGAAATGCAGGCCCGCGCCATCTTCGAGGCGGCAGTTAGCGCCGCCCGCGAAACGGGTGCTGCCGTCGTGCCCGAAATCATGGTGCCGCTGGTCGGCCTGCGCTCCGAGCTGGATTATGTGAAGGCCGTCATCGATCGCGTCGCAACCGAAGTCATGGGCGAAGCCGAACTCGAGATCTCTTATCTCGTCGGCACGATGATCGAGCTGCCCCGCGCCGCCATCCGCGCCCATATCATCGCCGAAGCCGCCGAATTCTTCTCCTTCGGCACCAACGACTTGACCCAGACCACCTTCGGCATGTCCCGCGACGACGCCGCCCGCTTCATCCCGACCTACCAGAAGAAGGGCATCATCATCCAGGATCCCTTCGTCTCGCTCGATTTCGACGGCGTTGGCGAACTCATCCGCATCGCCGCCGAACGCGGCCGCAAAACGCGACCCGACATGAAACTCGGCATCTGCGGCGAACACGGCGGCGACCCGACCTCGATCCACTTCTGCGAGGATGTCGGGCTGGATTACGTGTCGTGCTCGCCGTTCCGGGTGCCGATTGCGAGGTTGTCTGCGGCGCAGGCGGCGATCAAGGCGCGGGGATAACTTCGCAGGGCTTGTGCATTTGTAGTTTTTGGACGACAATATGTTCGAGTTGAAGCAAACAGAGACTTTCCGAAAGTGGCGCCTCGGTCTGAAGGACCGGCGAGCCGCAGGTTTGATCGCCGCGCGTATGGACCGCCTCGGCTTCGGCCATTTCGGAGATGCGGCCTCCGTCGGCGAGGGCGTGCAGGAGCTACGCCTGCACTATGGCCCCGGCTACCGCATCTACTTCACGCAACGGGGCGCTGAGATCATCGTCCTCCTCTGTGGCGGAGACAAAGACAGCCAGGTCAGAGACATAGACACAGCAAAACGCCTGGCACGGATCTGGAGAGAGACAGATGACTGAAATCCTGACCGACTACGATCCGGCGGAAGACCTCGATACCCCAGAGGCGATTTCCGTTTTCGTCAATGAGGCCCTGACGACCGACGACGCCGCCTACATCGCCCACGCACTCGGCGTGGTCGCCCGGGCCAAGGGTATGGCCGGCATTGCTCGGGAGGCGGGGCTTTCGCGGGAACAGCTGTATCGGACGCTCTCCAGCGAGGGCAATCCGACGCTCAAGACCACACTCGCGGTGATGAAGGCGCTGGGGATTTCGCTGACGGCGGATGTTGTTACCTGAGTGGTCGCAACGGTCGATTTTTCGCCAACTCCCAACAAAAATCCCCGCCCCATGTCACATTGACCACCCCCCGCTCGTCATGATCTCGTAGCCAACAGAAGGAAACGACATCATGACCGCAACACTCGATCCTTTCGCCGCCGCCCCCACGCTGATGAAGAAGTGGATGGCCGTCTCGACCGACATCGCCGCGAGCCTCGAACCTGGTCTCGTCGAACTCGTCAAGATCCGTTCGTCCCAGATCAATGCCTGCGCCAATTGCCTGAACATGCACGCGGCGGAAGCCCGTGCCCAGGGCGAGACCGAACAACGCATCTATCTCCTCTCGGCCTGGCGCGAGGCGCCGTGTTATACGGAGCGCGAGCGCGCAGCATTGGCCTGGACCGAAGCCCTGACCACGCTTTCAGCCGGCCATCCGCAGGAGACGGCACTCCGGGATCTGCAGGCGGCCTTTACCGAGGAGGAGCAGGTGAAGCTGACGTTGATGATCAATGTCATCAACGGCTGGAACAGACTGGCCGTCGGCTTCGGCCTCTGGATCGAGACACCGGCGACCCGAGCTCAGGGAGTGGCCGCCTGATGTTGCCCTCCGAGCAAACAGATGCGGCAGCGAGTTTCGATCCGTTGAGGCAGAAGCTGATGCGGCTCGCTTATCGCATGCTGGGCTCGGTCACGGATGCCGAAGACATGCTGCAGGAGGCCTTCATCCGCTGGATGAGGGCCGATCGCCGCGAGATCCGCGAGCCCGAGGCGTTTCTCCGCCGCGTCGTGACAAGGCTTTGCCTCGACCAGCTGAAATCGGCCCGCCTGAAGCGCGAGACCTATATCGGCCCCTGGCTGCCGGAACCCGTGGTCGAAGACGAGGACGAGCCCGAGGATGTCACCCTGCCGCTGATGCTGGCGCTGGAGCGGCTGTCACCGCTGGAGCGGGCGGCACTGCTGCTCCACGATGTCTTCGGTCTGCCTTTCGAGGAGATCGCCGAAACCCTGGACCGCGATGTGGCGGCCTGCCGACAGTTGGCAGCCCGCGCACGCCGGAACGTGCGAGACGCGCGGACCCGCTACACGATCGACGCCAAGCGCGGGCTGGAGATGGCAGAGGCCTTCTTCAAGGCGTCGCGCAGCGGCGACATGACGGCGCTTTCCGCCATGCTCGCAGCCGATGTCGGCCTGCATTCCGATGGCGGCGGCAAGCGTTCGGCGGCAATCGCCCCGATCCTCGGGCATCAGGCGGTGATGAAGGTGCACACCTATCTCTCGGAGAAGGTCTGGACGCAGGGGTCAGACCTCCTGCGCGTCGGCCTCGTCAACGGCCTGCCGGGCTTCGTGACCCGCGAGGCGGACGGCGAGTTGCAGACGACAGCGCTGGAGATTGCGGATGGCGCGATCACCGCCATCTATGTCATGCGCAACCCCGACAAGCTCAGGCATCTGCACTGAATGTTGGGGGCTCGGCGGCAGCGGCAGGGTAGGGAGGAACGACCCCGCCGCCCTCCCGCCGAAGCCGAGTCTCAGCCCGCCAGAGCCACTGCATCGGCGCCTGCCGGAATGCGCAACGGCGTTGTTGGATCTGTGGCCGCCAGCCAGATCGCTTCCGCGACATCGCCTGCCTTCGTCACCTCGGCCTCGCTTTCGCTCGCCCAGGCGTCCATCACGGCTTTCACCACGGGCAGATAGGCTTCCGGGAAGCCGCCTTGTTCCTGCACCTTGGTGCGGGCCGTGTCCCCAAAGCCAGTGGCCGGCGCGCGGCCGGGCAGGACGATCCGCACCCGGATATCGAAGGGCGCGAGTTCCAGCGCCGAAACCTCCGTCAGCGCATTCAGCGCCGCCTTGCTCGCCGTATAGGCCGACAGCAGCGGCAGCGGCTTCAGCGTCACGCTGGAGGACACGTTGACGATCACGCCGGAGCGCCGGTCCCGCATCTGCGGCAGAACCGCCTGCATCATTGCCGCCGGCCCGAATGTGTTGGTTTCGAACAGCGCACGCAGCGTGTCTCCACCGGTGCCCTCCACCGCATTCATCCAGCCGATGCCGGCATTGTTGACGAGCACGTCGATCGGCCCGGCCTGTTCGACCGCCGCTTTGATGCTGCCGGGATCGGTCACGTCGAGCGCCACCACCTGCAGCCGGTCGGAAGGCGCAAGCAGGTCCGCGCGCGGTGTCCGCATGCCGGCGATCACCCGCCAGCCGCGATCGAGAAAGAGCTTGGCCGTTGCAAGGCCGAAGCCCGCCGAAGCGCCGGTAATCAGGATACTGTTCATGGTCTTCGTCTCCTGTCTGGTGAACTGACCCCAGGCTATCCGGGCGATGCGAAATCCTCTATCATGCGGAGTGTCCAAATCTTTATCAGGAGTGTCGTTTGAGCGATCCCTTGGCCGAAATCGTCTCGCTGCTGCGTCCGCGCGCCGGCCATGGTAAGATCGCCCGCGGCTTCGGCGCCTGGCAGGTCTCGCGCGAACTGACCGGCGAACCCTTCTATTGCGTGGTGCTGGATGGCTCCGCCCGCCTCACCGTCGGCAGTCTTCCGCCGATGGAGATCGAGGCCGGGGACTTCGTGCTCGTGCCGGCCCTTTTCGATTTTCATGTCCTGGGTCTGCCGGAAAGAGGAGGCATCGCCGCAGACATTCCGGTTGCGCCCGGCGAAGTCTGCCATGGAGATCTCGAAGCGCCGGCCAATGCGCGCCTGCTGGTGGGACATTTCTATTTCGGCTCGCCCGATGCGCACCTGCTGGTCTCGCTTCTGCCGAGCCTCCTGCATGTGCGCGGCGCCGAACGCCTCTCCACCCTTGTCGGCCTCCTGACCGATGAGATCCGCGCGGCGCGTCCGGCACGCGACATGGTTCTCGCCCGCCTGCTCGATGTCATCCTGCTCGAAGCCCTGCGCGTCGCCCCGAGCGAGAAGGCCCCGACCGGCATCCTGCGCGGACTTGCCGATGAACGTCTGGCAGCGAGCCTCCGCCGTCTGCACGCCGATCCCGCGCGCGACTGGACGATCGAAAGCCTGGCCCGGGAAGCGGCGCTCTCCCGCTCCGCCTTCTTCAAGCGCTTTCGCGCCGCGATCGGACTGCCGCCGATGGAATATCTCACCGCCTGGCGCATGGCGCTCGCCAAGGATCACCTGCGCGACCAGGTGCTCGGCATGCAGGAGATCGCCGAGCGCATCGGCTACGGCTCGGCCAGCGCCTTCTCCACCGCCTTCACCCGGTTCGTTGGCGTGCCGCCCTCGCGCTACGAAGTTGAGCAGAAACAGGCGATTGCCTCCTGGCGTCCGATTTCCGCTGTTGTCGCGGGGTAAGGCAGAAGCTAGGCTCGCGCTCCCATGACGCATGCCGTCACGCGCGTCGCCCCTCGTCGGTCCCACACGGAGACACCCCATGCCCGGCTATTCCGCCCGCCCGCCCGCCATCCCCACCGTGATCCTCGACGATGCGGTCACCCGCATCATCCGCTGGGATTTCGAACCCGGTGCCGCGACGGGCCATCACACTCATGGCCTGGGGTATGTCGTCGTGCCGATGACTGACTGCCATTTCCTGATCGAGGATGCCGCCGGCGAACGCCGCGTGACGTCGAAGGCCGGCGAGGCCTATCGCCGCGATGCCGGTGTCGAGCACAATGTCATCAATGGCGGCACCGAGCCCATGAGCTTTGTCGAGATCGAGTATAAATGAGCCGCAGCGACGATCCGTCCTTGCCGCACTTCGTCACCGCCTTCGACCCGCAGCATGGCGTGGCCGTGTCTGTGGCCGAGGGGGTGCAACGGATCACGGTCAACAATCCCGGCCCCTTCACTTTCCACGGCACGAACACCTACATCGTCGGCCAGAAATCCGTCTGCGTCATCGACCCCGGTCCCGATGATGACGCGCATTTCGAGGCGCTGATGGCGGCGCTCGCGGGCAGGGATGTCACCCATATCGCCGTCAGCCACACTCACCGTGACCATTCCCCGCTCGCCCGCCGGCTGAAGCAGGCGACCGGGGCGATCATCGTCGCCGAAGGTCCGCATCGCCCGTCGCGCCCGCTCTTCGAGGGCGAGGTGAACCCCTTCGCCGAAAGCTCCGACACGGATTTTGTGCCCGATCTGGCGCTCGCCGATGGCGAGGCCATCGAGGGGGATGGCTGGCGCCTTACCGCCGTGCACACGCCCGGCCACACGGCCAACCACGCAGCCTTCGCCCTGGAGGGCGCCGGCATCCTCTTCTCCGCCGACCACGTCATGGCCTGGGCCACCTCGATCGTCGCGCCCCCGGATGGCGCGATGAGCGACTACATGGCCTCGCTTGACCGGCTCGTGGAGCGCAGGGACAGTCTTTATCTCCCGGGCCATGGCGGCCCGGTCACTGATCCCCAGACATTCGTCCGCGCGCTGCGCACCCATCGCCTGATGCGCGAGCAAGCGGTGCTTGAGCGTATCCGGCAAGGCGACCGGCTGATATCGGACATGGTCAAGGTCATCTATGCCGCAACCGATCCGCGCCTGCATGGGGCAGCCGCGCTTTCGGTACTCGCCCATATCGAAGATCTGGTGGAGAAGCGCTTGATTGCGACGGATGGGCCGCCGAAGCTGTTGGGCAAGTATTGGCCTGCCTAATCGCACGTGGCCAGCATTCATCCGCTCACCCGCCGTATGAGGAAGATGCCCGGCAGGACAGAGGGGGTCCCATCAGGGACGAGATCAGAAGTCGCTCGCGGGCGCTGTTAGGGGAGTGAAGCAGCGCGATTTTGGTCCGCTGAGGCCCTGGCCTTGAGCGGTGCAGAATAGCGTCAGGCCTTCAATTCCCTATGCCTTGTCATGGCGATGCGAAAATGCGTGGTGCAGAACTCAGGGGGAAAATGGCTGCTTTTGTTGGTATGTATGCGATGGGCCGTGTTCTGCGGTCGTGGTGCAGGCCACCCACTCAAAGACTTTGAACGATAGGAAACACGATGACGCAAGGGTTTCGTAAAAGCATATTATTCCCGATTATTCTCATGTTTGCGGGTGCCGCCGCGTTTCTGCTCCTCCTTTATGTGACGGGGCATGATCCTGACGAAAAGCCACTGACATTGGCCCAATGGATGACGGGAGGAGCGCTGATCGGACCCGGTTTTGCCTATCTCATCAAATGGAGACGAGACAAGGATCGGTCCAAGTTATAAGCGAGCTGCTCGCTTTGGCGACCATCGCAAGGTGATCCAAAGATCGCTTGATAACAAAGAGTTAGATCAGGTCTGTGTTTCCAAGGAAATACGGAATTGATCTAACCCGCGCTCCGAGCCGCCGCCTTGTCCAGTTCGACCCCTCTGGCGGCCGCGCCGACATCTTCCCCACAGATGGGGCGAGTGGGGCCTTCCTCAATTCCCGGCAATCCCCAGCAGTTCGGCATCCAGGGCATGTAGAAATCCTTCGGCGATCTCGTCGCTGAAGCCGAGGTCGTGCGGCCCGTAGCGCGCGGCGACGCGGATGTCGACCAGCGTCATTTCCGCCTCTTCCTTCAGCCGCACCACGGCATCGAAGGGAAGGCCGAGCAGAAAGGTCTTTGTCGCAAGCTGCAGCCGCGCTTCGCCGTCCGGTTCTGCCGGGCCGGCCTCGGCTGCGGCGATCAGGGCCGAGATGGCATCCGGACGCGGCATCGGCAGCGGGCCACTCTCGGGCAGGGCTTCCTCGGCCGGGGGTGTGCCGGTCGCAGCCGATGCCGGAGGTGTCGCAGTCGTGCCGTCTTCCGCCGGCCGCAGCTGCAGGTCCGGCAGGGCTTCCGCTTCGCCGCGGCTGGCGGTCACCACCAGCCCGTTGGCCACCGCCACCTTGCGCACGGCCTCATAGACCCGGTCGATCGCGCCCTCGTAACGCCGGCCGTTGAGGCCCGGGTAATGCTCTGCCTGCAAGGTGCTGGCCACGACCGAAAGCGGCGGGCGGGGCAGGAATTGCTGGTCGGCCTCCGGCACGGAGACCCAGGCCGGGCGGTCGTTGAGATCGGTCGACACCTCCGTCAGCATCGGCCGGCTTTCATAGAGGAAATAGCCATATCCGGGCAGTGCCAGCGGCAGGGCCGCATAGGCGAGCGCCTGAACGGCAGCGATCCCGCCCAGAGCCCCGATCTGCCAGAGCCGCATCAGCCCGATCAGCGCCAGCGGCACGGCAAAGGCGGCCGGCAAAGCCGCAACCAGCACCAGCGCGACGAAGTCCGGCGTCTTCAGGAAGCCGAACCGATGCGCCACGATCACCAGCAACACCATCACCAGCGCAAACAGCGCGAGCCGCCGCGCAAGAAAGGCGGATCGGGACACGGGACGGTCGTAGCGGACGATCATGCAGGCGGCACCGGAATCAGGAGAACGAAGAGCCCCCTTGTGTAACCGCTTGGCCGGGAGGCGTCGATATCCCGATGCCCGTGGCGATCACTCAAGGCGCGGGGTCCTCCTCGCGCGGTAGGAACAGGTCGGAGCCGTCGCCGCCGGGCGCGTCTTCCAGACCCTCCTCGATCGCGGGATCGAGCGGCGCCAGGCTCGGCGAGTCGAGAGAGCCGATGCCGGGCATCATCACGTCAGGTGCGCTCGGATCGCCGAGCGGCATTTGCGGCTCGGGCGTGAGGGGCACGTAAAGCGAGACCGTCACGATGATGGCGATCACCACCAGCCAGGAGCCGATGATGCGCGCCGGGATGATGAGCCACGCCCCGCGAAACGGCCGCAGCAGCAGGCCCGGCGACAGCAGGATCCACAACGCGCCGAGCACGGCGGTGAAGGCAAACTCCTTGATCCCGATGCCGAAATCGTCGAGCCCGATGAACAGCGACAGCGACAGCGCGACGACGGCTGCCGCAAGCGCTGCGCCCACCACGCGAAACCGCTGCGGCAGCCACAAGGCCACGCCCGCCAAGAGAACGGCCACCGGCGCAATCAGGAACAGTTCGTCGCCGAGCGGGCTCTGCAGGATGATCGGAAAGATCGTGTCGAAGAGCAGCAGCATCGGCAGGAGTACGCCGAGAAAGGTGCCGGCGATCCAGCCGATCTCCCGCCCGCGCTCCGCCATGCCGACCACCACCGACAAGCCGAGCATCGCCAGCACCAGATCGTAGATCGACAGGGTGAACAGGAAACCGAGCTCGAAGAAGGCGAAGTCATGCGGGATGGAGAGCGCAAGGGCGACCGGCAGCACGCCCGCAAGGAACAGCGCGAGCGCCAGTTTGAAGCCGCGCGTCTGGATGCCGGCGTGAAAGCGGGCGCCTGCAGCGCTTTGCCCGCTTCGGCCCGCCGCATCTGCGCCGGTCGGCTGCACCGCGTCCACCGTCGCTCCATTGGCGACGGGTATCGTCCCGGCCATCGCCGCTGTCGCCCGTCGCTTCTGTTGTCCGCCGCGCTGCCGCTGTTTCTTCATGCCTGCCGTCCGCCGCTCCGATTGCCTCCAAGCCTATTTCACAATGGACTTGATTTGTCACCGCCGAGCGCCAAACTGCGGGGCGCAAAGGAGATGAGGCGATGGGCGCCATAGTGATGATGACGGGCGTGACACGGCTGGAGCGCAGGCTTGCGACCCAACTGGTCTTCGACACGGTGAACCGGCTTGGCGGCTGGATCGACGACACCAGGATGTATTCCAACCTGATGAACACCATCCGTCTGAACTTGCCCGCCGGTGCATTCCCCGCCTTTGCCGAAGCCCTGAGCGGGGCCGGCATCACGGTCGACGTGCCGCATGACCTGGGCGGCCATCCCGAGGCGGAACGCATGGCAACCCTCCAGCTCACCTTCATCCACGACGAACCGGATCTGCGCCGTGAGGTGCCGGCGATCCCTGGATGATGGGTTCAGGGTGGCGGGCCAGGAATGACGAGACGGTGACCGGGACACGCGTGCCGTCCGGGCAGGCACCTTGGAAGACTGAGGGCGGCGAAGCCGCAGCAGCGGCAGGTGGCAGGTGCGCGCTCCTCCTCGCGGTAAAGCCAATTCATCGCGGTTGGTCTTCACCTGACCGGGTCACGGGAGCGGATGTCGGGCAGAGCCGGCGGCCGGTGCGGCGGGTCGCGGTCGGCCGGTTGTGGCATCCAGATCGCGGTGCCGCTGGGTTCCTCCGAGTGGGGGAGGGCGGAGCGGTCTGTTCGCAGTCAAGCGAAGCGGGCGGATATCGGTCATCCGGGCGGTGGAGCGACCGTCACAAGAACAACGGCCCGGCGAAAATCGCCGAGCCCCATTGGCTCTGGATCAGGCCGCAGATGACCTGCGGCCCGTGCATGGCGCCCGACCGGTTCAGGCCGCGCGGCGCTGATGGCGGCCTTCCTCGATTTCCTCGACGATCTTCGACACAAACGCATCGAGATCGCCGGGATTGCGCGAGGTGACGATACCCTGGTCGGTCACCACAGCCTCGTCGCGCCAGTCGGCACCGGCATTGATCATGTCGGTCTTGATCGAGCTGAACGAGGTTGCCTTGCGGCCCTTGACCGCGCCGGCCTCGATCAGCAGCCACGGCGCATGGCAGACGGCAGCCACGGTCTTGCCGGATGCGACGAAGGCCGAGATGAGGTCGACCGCCTTGCGCTCCTTGCGCAACAGATCCGGATTGATCTGCCCGCCGGGCAAAACGATGGCATCGAAATCCTCGACCGAGACTTCGTCCAGCGTCAGGTCGACCTCGACGGTGTCGCCCCAGTTCTCGTCGTCCCAGCTCTTGATCGGCGCCTTTTCCAGCGAAGCGATCGACACCTGGGCGCCGCGGGCCGAGAGCTTTTCGAGCGGCACGCGCAGCTCGGAACGCTCATATCCATGGGTGGCAAGGATGAGGATGCGTGCGGATGTAATCGACGGCATGATGGGTCCTTTCGTCTCTCGTTGGCTCGGGGGATGACAGGCAAACGACCGACCGCCGTCATCGTTCCGCAAAAATCGCCCGGCCAGTCGACAAGACCTGTTGCCGCTCGGCTCTGCCTTTGCTAATCAGGCGGCGATTTGCGGCGCGACCTTGAGCACGCAATCTGTTGGGGCGTCGCCAAGCGGTAAGGCACCGGTTTTTGGTACCGGCATTCCCAGGTTCGAATCCTGGCGCCCCAGCCATCTTTTAAGCGGTCTGCACCCCGAATTTGGCTGAATCTGCTCGCGGCCACTAAATTTGGGCGACAGAAACGGACAGCAGAATTTTCCGGATTAAAGTCATCGGTCTTGCCTTACGCGATTTCGAAATTCTGCTGTACTTGCTCTCGTTCGCGGACCGCCAAAGAAATTCTCTCACCCGATGCGATACGAAGCAAGAGGTTGTCTATCCACCTCCTCGAGCCGATGCACTCGTGATGCATCCTGGCGGCGGCCGGCCCGAGTCCCTATAGGTCTGCGGACACCGGGGCTGCTTGGCGTTCCGGTCTCTGTAAGCTGCCTGCCGACAAGCGTCGCTGCAGTACAGGCAATCGGCACGCCTCTGCTCCCGTTGTAGCTCCTTGCAGTACGTGCAAAAGATGAGTGGCCTTCCATTGAAGGCCAGCGTGACGATTTCGTGGACCAAGAATGTGTAAAGGTCAGGTGCTTCAAGGACCGGCCGGAAGCCCCTTGGCTCATCTTCTGCAGGGAGTAACCAAAAGCCGAGCTTCATGAAACGGGTCTCCCCCACCTGCCTGATCACCTTCGAACGAAACCGCTACAGCGTGCCCGCATCGTTTGCCAACCGGCCTGTCAGCTTAAGAATCTATCCCGAAGATTGGTCGTTGCTGCCGAGGGCAACGTTCTTTGCGAACATGTGCGGATCATTGAGCGCAGCCACGACAAACCTCCGAGGACGATTTACGACTGGCGACACTACCTTGCGATCATCCAACGCAAGCCCGGAGCTCTTCGTAACGGTGCGCCCTTCCTGGAGTTGCCACTCGCCTTCCGCAAATTACAGGACCAGATGCTCCGCCGCCCCGGCGGTGATCGCGAGATGGCGGACATCCTTGCTCTCGTTCTTCATCACGACGAACCGGTCGTCCTTCGTGCTGTAGAATTGGCTCTGGATGCCGGCGTCGCGACCAAGTCGCATGTGCTGAACCTCCTGCACCGTCTGATCGACGGCAAGACAATCGATGGTCCCGATATCGACACACCACAGGCGCTGACCTTGGTGCGCGAACCCAAGGCCAACGTCGAACGATATGACGGCTTACGTGTCCGCATCGTTGGAGCTCGCCATGCGTCATGATCCTGCCAGCGCCGCCGTCGTCATCATGTTTCGTAGCCTGAAGATGTATGGCATGGCCCAAGCGGTCCTGGATCTAATTGAGCAGGGAGCGCCAGCCTTCGATGCTGCCGTGCCGATCCTGTCCCAGTCGCTGAAAGCCGAGATGGCAGAGCGCGAGGTCCGCTCCATCGCCTATCACGTGAAGGCAGCTCGCTTCCCGGCCTACAAAGACATCTCCGGATATGACTCCGCCGCCAGCGAGATCAACGAAGCCACCGTGCGCCAATTACACCGATGCGAGTTCCTGGATGGAGCTCACAATGTTGTCCTCGTCGGCGGGCCGGGTACGGGAAAAACACATATCGCGACCGCTTTCGGCGTCCAGGCAATCGAGCATCATCGCCGGAAGGTCCGCTTCTTCTCGACCATCGAATTGGTCAATGCACTTGAGCAGGAAAAGGCCAGAGGCAAGGCAGGTCAAATCGCCGAAGCGCTGGTCCGCCTCGATCTGCTGATACTGGATGAGCTCGGATACCTTCCGTTCAGTGCCTCAGGTGGAGCGCTGCTCTTCCATCTGTTGAGCAAGCTCTACGAGCGCACCAGCGTCATCATCACCACCAACCTCAGCTTCAGCGAATGGGCCACAGTCTTCGGCGACGCCAAGATGACCACCGCTCTGCTCGATCGGCTGACACACCGTTGCTACATCCTGGAAACAGGAAATGACAGCTTCCGTTTCAGGGCCAGCTCGGCCGCAGCGGCACAGAAGAGAGGAGAAAAGGCCAGCCCATTGACCAAATCCTGATCAGAAAACCATACTCAGAGGTGGCTCACTTCTCGGTGGAAAAACCGGCGCAGTTCTGCGCGGAAACCACCACCAGAATTGATTTCCGCATCGGAGAAGACTGAGAGAACGGATCCGTCGCGCTGGAAAGCATCCCGCGCAACTTCGCCAGAACTTGTTGGGTCAGTTGCTACTCAGGCGTTTCGATCCTGCCGCTTACTGCGTTCAACAGCCCAATATCAAAAGACAGCGGTGGCCTCCATTGAAGGGTTCTGCATGTGAACTCGATATCGATCTCAAGTGATCCCAACAAGCGTTTGGCAAGTTCTTCATTCCCACTATATCGCAGCCCGGCTTTAAGTATAATTGGGGGAACTGGTAGTAAAAACGCTGTCTTTCCCATTGCGGTTGCCGTGCGCTTCAGAAGGTCTTTTGTCGAAATATCTTTGCCGTCCGCAACCAAAAAGGTGCGATTGGCCGCGGCAGGGTGGTCAATCGAGGTGATTATTAGGTCGACTAAGTTTTCAACTCCAACTAGACTTCGACGATTTTCTACTAATCCAAAAGGTAGAGGTAGGCCTCGACTTAGCCACCTCACCATAGTCGCGAAATTTCCTTTGGCATCTGCACCATAGACCATGGGCGGACGGATAACTACATACTCCATCCCTGTCTCTTCCGCGACCTTACGGAGCTCTATCTCCGCTTCCAGCTTAGACTGTGTATACTCATTTCGCGGATCGGGAGCGCTTTTGTGGGTGAAGGGAAGGTTTGGTTGGGTTTCGTCACCCAAGACCCCGATAGAGGAGATAAAGATGAAACGCCGAGTACCCTTCAGTCCGAATGCACCTGCGATGTCAATTAAGTATTGGACGTTGGCCGATCGGAACTTTTCTCTCGACTCGAGAGAGGCGTCTCGCGGTACATGAGCGCGCCCGGCTAGGTGTACAACACAGTCGATATGGCCCGCCACGTCAACTAGATGTTCAGCCGAGATAAAATCTCCCCGAAGGCGCGTGGGCTTACTTCGCCCAGAGCTGACGATCGCACGCTTTTTTTCATGCAGCGCTTGAATGAGGTGAGTTGCGATGAACCCTGAAGCGCCAGTGACAAGGATCAAGATATTTTCTCCACAGCTATGAATTATCTGACAATCGCAATTGAGTTAGCCAAACAACATAGCTATGGCTAGCAGCCAATTTGAAACCGGTTATATAGAAATGAAGATCACCGTTGTAGGGACCGGCTATGTCGGCTTCTCGCTCGCCATTCTCTTGGCGCGACATCACACCGTTATAGCACTAGACGTCTCGGGTGAACGCGTCGATTCCATCAATAGGCGACGCTCCCCGATTGCAGATGACGATATCACGATGTTGCTGCAAGATGCCAGCATTGCTCTAAGAGCAACGCTGAATGCGCACGAAGCGTTCGCTGAAGCCGATTTCATAATCGTGGCGACTCCGACAGACTACGATTTATCCAGTAATGCTTTCGATACTAGTTCAGTCGACAGCGTTGTAGCTTCCGCGCTTCATTGGAATAAATGTGCAACGGTGGTTATCAAGTCGACCATACCTATTGGGCATACACGGAAACTTTCGGAGCTGCACAGGACAGATAGAATTATTTTTTCACCTGAGTTCCTCCGCGAGGGAAAGTCGCTTTACGACAACCTGTATCCGTCACGGATCGTAGTGGGCTCAAAGAGTGCCGCTGCTGTGTCGTTCGCCAATCTACTGAAGGCCTGTGCGTTAGTCCCAGAAGTTCCGGTCTACTTCACGGGGCCCGACGAAGCGGAGGCAGTGAAGCTGTTTGCTAATAGTTATTTGGCAATGAGGGTAGCCTTTTTTAACGAACTCGACAATTTCGCGATAGTAAATCAATTAAGCAGTGCCGAGATGATTCGGGCAGTAGGCGCGGATCCGCGGATTGGAATGTCCTATAATAACCCCTCGTTTGGTTATGGTGGCTACTGCTTGCCGAAGGATACTCGCCAACTGATGGCGAGCTACGGCGAGTTACCTCAGGCATTGATATCCGCCACCATCAAATCGAACGAAGTACGATGTGCGATTTTAGTCGATGACATTGCTAGAAGGAGTCCCGGTGTGATCGGCGTCTTCCGAACCATCATGAAGTCAGGATCTGATAATCATCGTTCTTCTGCCGTCTTCAATGTAATCGAAGGATTGAGGGCGAAAGGAATGCAGATGCTCATTTACGAGCCGACGGTGACCTCCAGCACCCTGTGCGGTGTATCAGTCGAGGTTGATATCGAGCGGTTTAAGAACATTTGCGATCTGATAATCTGCAATCGTATGGACCCCTTGCTAGAGGACGTAGCCTCGAAGGTCTATTCGCGGGACGTGTTCGGAGAGAACTAATTCAAACCGAACCGTTGCCCTTCACATCTTGTAGACAACCTCGTCGTTAATGCTTATCAGCCACACGCATCTGTTCACGAATCTATGGGTTGGCTGGGCCATACAGCCGAGACGGATCCTGGTGGCATTATGCCTTAGCAAGGGGGCTCGAAATGAAGCGAATAGCCAATCGCAAAAGGATTCTCGTTACGGGTGGGGCGGGATTTCTAGGCTCCCACCTTTGCGAACGGCTCCTTGCTGACGGCGCGGAGGTTCTATGCATTGACAGCTTCTACTCTGGCACGCGGGACAACGTGCGACACCTGCTAGGCCATCCTAATTTTGAGATGCTGCGTCACGATGTGACCGAGCCCTTGATGGTGGAAGTTGACGAAATCTACAACCTCGCTTGTCCTGCTTCGCCGATCCATTATCAGCGCGATCCCATCTACACTATGAAAACCAGCGTGCTGGGGGCCCAGAACATGCTTGGTTTGGCGAAGCGGACAGGTGCCAAGATTTTTCAAGCGTCCACGAGCGAAGTTTACGGCGATCCGCAGGTCCACCCGCAGGTCGAGAGCTACTGGGGTCATGTCAATCCCATCGGGCTTCGCGCCTGTTACGACGAGGGTAAGCGTGCGGCCGAAACTCTCTTCTTCGATTACCAGCGCATGCACGGAGTGAGGATAAAGGTTGCGCGCATCTTCAATACCTACGGACCGCGCATGCATCCTAATGACGGTCGGGTCGTTTCGAACTTCGTTGTGCAGGCTCTAAGTGGGGAGGCGCTGACGATCTATGGGGAAGGTATGCAAACACGCTCGTTCTGCTATGTCGATGACTTGATAGAGGGCTTTGTTCGGCTCATGAATTCTGGTGACGACGTCAGCGGTCCGATTAACCTCGGCAATCCGGATGAATTTACGATCCGCGAGCTGGCGGACCTAGTCGCGAACCTTGCCGGTTCCGCCTCGGTTGTGCGCTCTCTTCCGCTTCCTTCCGATGATCCAGCGCAGAGGCGGCCTGATATTGAGCGGGCGCGCGCATCGCTCGGCTGGCACCCGAAGGTCGCCCTTCGCGAGGGCCTAGAGAAAACGATCAATTATTTCAGGACGCTTGCATGACCTATCTCGCGATCATTCCGGCGCGTGGCGGCTCAAAAGGGGTGCCGGGCAAGAATATCCGAAACATTTCTGGTCGCCCGTTGATTGCCTGGAGCATTGCAGCCGCCCTTGGGGTCGAGGATGTGAGAGTCGTTGTCTCCACAGACAGCGAGGAGATTGCCGCCGTCGCCGCGGCTTATGGAGCTGAAGTTCCCTTCCTGCGGCCGGCTGAGCTTGCCACCGACACGATGGCAACCGAGCCGGTACTGCTTCACGCGCTCAACCATTATGAGGCGAAAGGGCAATGCTTCGAAGCGGTCATCCTCTTGCAGCCAACGTCGCCCTTCCGAAAGCCGGGTGCAGTGAAGGCGGCGATTTCGACCTTCGAGACGGAAGGTGCGGACAGCCTGCTCTCCGTCTGCGAGAACCACCACTTCTTCTGGCGTAATCCTGCCGCCCCCGAGGCTCTTTATGATTTCCGCGACCGTCCTCGCAGGCAGGACATCCGCTCCGTGGACCGATGGTATCGCGAGACTGGCTCTATCTACATTACGAAAACCGACCTCTTCCGTAAGGAAAAGAATCGCCTCGGTGGCAAAATTGCCATGTTTATGATGACCGAGGAAGAAAGCTGGGAAATCGATAGCTTATCGGACTTTCAGATTGTCTCCGCCTTCATGTCAGGAGCTAGCGCGTTATGATTATCGAAAGAAATCTTTCGAAATATATTGTCTTTTGTGAGGACTCGCTAGTAAGCGCCTTGCGGCGGATGAACGAGAATAAGAGCCGTGTCGTCTTTTCAGTCTCTGAGACCGGTAAGCTGGAAGGTGTACTGACAGACGGTGACGTCAGGCGCTGGTTGACCGGTTCCCATCATGTGAATCTGGACGTTGCAGTCAGCCTCGTCAGCAACAAGCAGTTTACGAGCCTACCGCTCGACGCCTCGCACGACGAGATCGAGGCGACCTTCAGCGAGCGCATCCAGGTCATCCCGTTGCTCGACAAGCACCACCATCTTGTCGCCATCGCCAAGCGCGAGCCGGCGGAGATGCGCATAGGCGATTTCGTGATCGCCGACGACCAGCCCGCCTTCATCATCGCCGAGATCGGCAACAACCACAACGGCAGCCTTGAGCTTGCCTATCGCATGGTCGACGAGGCGATCGGGACGGGCGCGGACTGCGCGAAGTTCCAGATGCGCGACATGGCCTCGCTCTACCGCAACGAGGGCAATCCCACCGATTCCAGCGAGGATCTCGGTGCGCAGTATACGCTTGACCTGCTCTCGCGCTTCCAGCTTTCCTCGGACGACATGTTCAAGGTCTTCGACTACTGCAAGCAAAGGGGCATCATGCCCCTTTGCACGCCGTGGGACCGCGAGAGTCTGGAGCGTCTCGACCGCTACGGCATGCCGGCGTTCAAGCTCGCCTCGGCGGACCTCACCAATCACGATTTGCTGGAGGCGATGGCGCGCACCGGCAGGCCGCTGATCTGCTCGACGGGCATGTCCAACGAGGGCGAAATCGTCGATGCGGTGCGCGTCCTGCGGCGCCTCAATGCTAAATACGTGCTCCTGCACTGCAATTCGACCTATCCGGCGCCGTTCAAGGACATCCACCTCAACTATATCGACCGGCTGAAGCGCATCGGCGATTGCCCGGTCGGCTATTCGGGACATGAGCGCGGCATCGCCGTGGCCATCGCGGCCGTCGCCAAGGGCGCGCGCGTCGTCGAGAAACATTTCACGCTCGACCGCAACATGGAGGGCAACGACCACCGCGTCAGCCTGCTGCCGGACGAGTTCAAGGCGATGGTGCAGGGCATCCGCGAGGTCGAGGAGGCGCTGGGCGCCAAGGAGACTCGCCGCGTCACCCAGGGCGAGATGATGAACCGCGAGGTTCTGGGAAAGAGCCTCGTCATCAACCGCGATCTCAAGCGCGGCGAGACCATTGCCGACGAGATGATCGAGACGCGCAGCCCGGGCAAGGGCCTAACGCCTTACCGCAAGCGCGAGCTTGTCGGCCTTGCCGCGCGGCGCGATTTCAAGGCGGGCGACTTCTTCTTTCCGTCCGACGTGGACGCGGTCGCGGTTTCGGCACGGAACTACCGGTTCAACCGGCCGTTCGGCATTCCCGTGCGCTATCACGACATGGGCAGGATGGCTGCCGCGTCGAACTTCGACCTGCTGGAGTTCCATCTCAGCTATAAGGATCTCGACGAGCCGCTGGAGAAGTATTTCTCCGGTACCTACGACCTCGATCTGGTCGTGCACAGCCCGGAGCTTTTTGCGGGCGATCACATCATGGACCTTTGTTCGCCGGACCCCGCCTATCGCGAGCATTCGATCCGCGAACTCCAGCGCGTCGTGGACGTCACGCGCCGCCTCGCACCCTATTTCTCCCGCGCGAGGCGCCCGCCGATCATCATCAATGCCGGTGGGTTCAGCCTGGACGGGTTCATCCCGAAGGAGCAGCACGGCGAACTTTACGACCTGATCGCGCAGAGCCTGTCACAGGTCGACAGCGCCGGCGTCGAGATTATCCCGCAGACCATGCCGCCCTATCCGTGGCATTTCGGGGGCCAGCGCTACCACAACCTCCTCGTCAGCGCCGACGACATCAAGGCCTTCTGCGAGAAGCACGGCTACCGCATCTGCCTCGACGTCTCGCATTCGCAGCTCTCGTGCAGCCATCTCGGCGTCTCCTTCAAAGATTTTCTGGAAGAGGTCGCCGGCTATTCGGCCCATCTCCACATCGTCGATGCGGAAGGCGTGGATGGCGAAGGCCTGCAGATCGGCGAGGGCAGCATGGATTTCGGCATGGTGGCGGATGTCCTCAAGCGCAAGGCGCCGGATGCGTCCTTCATCCCCGAGATCTGGCAGGGGCACAAGAATGAGGGCGAGGGCTTCTGGGTCGCCCTCGACCGTCTCGAAACGTGGTTCTGATGGGTTCGCTCGCGCGAAATACCTATTACAACATTTCGGCTTTCGGCCTAAACACGATCCTGTCGCTCGTCGCCGTCACGGTGCTCGTGCGGGGCTACGGCCTCGACGGCTACGGCCTCATCATCTTGGCAAGGCTGCTGCTGCCGAGCGGCGTTCTCGGCCTATTGGAGGCGGGCTTACCGGAGGTGACGACGCGGGCAGTCGCCGCAGCGCGCGCGACCGGGGACCTGACGCAGATCGCCCGCCGGGTCTTGGCCGCCAGCCTGATGGCCGCCGCCATCGGTGCGGTTGCCGCCGCCGTGCTGTGGCTTTTCGCCGGCGGCATCGTCGATCTCATCTTCCATTCGGCAAATGCGGGCCGACCGGCTCTCGAACAGCTCGTACTCGTCAGTGCGCTGTCGCTGCCGCTGCAGCTTACGGGCAGCGTCCTCCGAGGCGCCTTCGAGGGCAGCGAGCGGTTCGCCCTGGTGCGCTCCGTCGAGGTGCTGGGCAATCTCAGCTATCTCGCCGTCGTTGCCGTCATGCTCGTCGCCTACGATACGACGAGCGTCGATGCCGCGCTCGCCTATGTCTGGATCTGGAATGTCAGGAGCGCGCTTTACGTCGGGCTCGTGCTTTTCGGCGGCGGCAGTGGCGTGTCCTTCGGGGCACGGGACATCTGGTCCGGCAATGCGGCCTTCCTTGCGCACGCTTTCCAGCTCTTCTCCGGCAAGTTCTTCTCCATGCTGCTCAATTTCGGGCCGTCCATTGTGCTCGGCATTTTCTCCACCGTGGCGACCGTCGGCAGCTACGAGATCGTCATGCGCATTCCGAAGGTGCTGAAGACGGTGAGCGGCATGTTCAACGGCGCGCTGCTGCCGTTTGCGGCGCGCGCCGATGCGCTTGGCGACCGGGCATCGGCGCGGCGCGTCGTCGAAGAGGGGACAACGCTGGTCGTGGGTCTCGTAGCGATGCTGTCCGTGACCATCATGATCTTCAGCGCTGACGTGCTGCGCTACTGGATCGGCATCACCGATGCGGAGCTGTCCCTCTACCTTCGAGTTGCGCTCGTCTGGCCGATCCTTGTCGCCACGATCGGGATTGGATCGACCATGCTCATGTCGCGCCGCTCGGCAGCCGGTGCGATAAACCGGCTGTCCATGCTGACGACCGTGGGCTACTTCATGCTTGCGATCGGCCTCTATCCCTGGTTGACCTGGCGGGCCTTCGTCGTCGCGCTCGTCGTCTCGCAGGCGCTCACCATACCCGCCTACTGGCGGCTGCAGGTGCGGGAGTATGAGGTGAACCTTGCCATGTGGAGCGCTTTTGCGGCCAGATTCCTCCTCGTCGCGGTGTTTGCGTTCTTGCTGAGCCTGGGAATTCGGTCTATCGCTCCGGTAGATGGGGTGCTTGTGCTCGTCGCACAGGCTGCGTTCGTCGCGCTTCTCATCGGAGCCGGCATCTATTATCTCGCGGTCCCCCCGGATTTGCGCCGGGCGAACGAAGAGTTTTTGAAACGAAGCCTGGGCCGGCTGCGGTCGTGAACCGCTGAGGGGCCCCTGAGCCGGGAAAGACGCATGCAGGAACTGCCTTGGGACGCCCGCGTGCGTCGGTTGGTCGAGAAGCTGAAGATCACCGCCCTTTCCACCGCCTGCCGCCTGGCGGGACCCCGCTTTGCTGCGCAGTTCATCGTCGGGCGGGCGGATTTCGGCGGGTACGTGCCCGGCCGGCCGACGGTCGTTGCGCTGACGCGGCCGCTCTTCAGCAAGGACCTCATCGAACTCAGGAAGAGGACGGACCTGAACTGGGTCTACGTCAACAACGAGTTTCTCGGTCATGCCCAGAGCGCCTGGTGCCCGCCCGAGATGCGCTTCCAGACCAAGTACCAGGCGTTCCGCGGAGACCGCTATGCGCGCGCCTGGAGCCGGCTCGATGCTTTCGGCGATGAGCTCGTCCGTGCGCTTCGCGCCCGCACGCCGGTCGATGCGTTCATGACATCCCATATCGACTACTGGCAGGCGGAAAGCGCAAGACTGGGGGCGAAGCGCCACGGCGTCCCCTTCCTCGGCCTCTGCCGCGAGCACATGTGCCTTCCCATCGAGCAGCGCACGGTGCGCGCATACTATACGGGCTTTCGCTACGAGGGGAACTCCATCGCGCTCTTTGGCGATTCGACGCGCCGGATTTTCATTGAGAGCGGCGCCTGTACACCGGACCAGATCGTCGTCACGGGACCGCCCAGGCTTGATATCTGGCGCGACATCGACGTCGAGAGGGTCAAGCGCGACACGATCGTCCTGCTCAGCTACCGCGACCCCGATTATCGCGCGCCGAACTCCTTCAAGGAGGTCCTGCGCCTGTTCCTCGCGGCGGCGCAGCGCCATGCCGGCTCGGGCGTGCGGTTCGTCGTCAAGGCCAAGAATATCGGCGACAGCGACGAGATCCGCAGCGCTGGGGAGCCGCTGGAGCATTTCGTGGAGATCGACCATCAGGTCCCGCTGACGTCCCTCCTGCCGCGCGCGCGCCTCGTTGTCGGGTTCAATTCCCTCTCCGTGCTGGAAGCACAGTTCTGCAAGGGCCGGACTGCGGTACCCTATTGGGGCGATGCCATGCGGCCTTCCGAAGAGCTCATGTTCGATCCGGCCGATCCGGTCGCGGCGAAAGTCATCGACTTCCCGCGCGGGCCGGAGGCGTTCGACGCGCTCATCGACGAGGCGGCGCGGGGCGATTTGCAGACGACCGCGTCCGCGGAAGAGCGATATGCCGTCATCCGCGGCATCTTCCACATACCGGCCGATCGCTCCTGCTCGAAGGAAGTCGAGCGCTATGTTCTGAACGCGATTGGAAAGAACGATGCCGCAGCCCAATAGCGTCGCCCTGGTCGTCGACAATCCGAAGCGGGACCTGCGCGGCGTCGTCCTGACGGCCTACCAGCTTGCCCGCAAGGGCTGCCGCGCGCATGTCGTGCCGATGTATGCGCAGGGATACGACATTCCGCTGCTGGCGCCGGATTTCGTGCTGCTGAATTATATTCGCCAGAGCAACGAGGAACTTGCCCGCTCCTATCGGGAACTCGGCATCCGCGTCGCCGTGATGGATACGGAAGGCGGCATCCTGTCGCGCAAGGGCCTGCGCGAGCCGAACACCTGGGCAGCCTCGCTGCGGGACTCGGGCCTTTCCGCTCTGGTTGACCATTACTTCTTCTGGGGCGACGCCGTCCGGAAGGCCTTTCTGCAAAACGGCGGATTTCGGCCCGAACAGCTCCATCTCACGGGATGTCCGCGCTACGACCTCTGCGCGCCGCCGTGGAATGTCGCCCTTGCCTACCAGCGCTCGGGCTTCGTGCTGGTGAACACGAACTTCTCCGCCATCAATCCCGCCTTCACGCGGTCCAGCGAAGCCGAAAAGCAGATCTTCCGGTCGCTCGGCTGGTCCGACGCCTACATCACGCAATGGTTCCGCGAACTGGAAGACGTCTTCCCGCGCTACCTGGACGAGATCGAGGCCATGGCGGGGGCCATGCCGCAGCAGCCCGTTATCGTGCGCCCCCACCCCTTCGAGAACTTGGAGCGCTACCAGCGCCGCTTCGCCGGCATCGCCAATATCGAGGTGGATGGAAGCGGCGACGTGCTCAACATGATCCACGAGGCCAAGTGCGTCGTGCATCTCAATTGCGGAACGTCCGTCGATGCGCTTCTGCAGAGGAAGGTGCCGGTCTCGCTTGAATATCTCAACACCGATCTGCTTCTCGACCATACGCCGCTGCCCTCGCGCCTCAGCCTCAGGCCCCGCTCGCGCCAGGAGCTGGTCGAGACGGTGCAAGGCCTCGTCGAAAGCAGGACGGCGTTCGACCACGATGAGGCCTTCGCCGAGATCGAGCCGTGGTTCCACCGCGCGGACGGAGCGGCGGCCGAATGTGTCGCGTCCACGCTGGCGGGGCTTCCCGCCGGCACGCCGCGCGCCAGCTTTTCCCATGCGATACGCGGAGGGCGAGCGGCTCCCTCCGCCGGCCAAGCCCTGCAGGGAATGGCGTCCGCCGCGTTCGGCAGCCGTCTCGTCGGCACGTTGCGCGGCCGGTTCGCGGCCTCGCGCAAGGGAAAGGACATCCAGTCGGAGGATGTGCAATCCCTGCTCGACCTTTACGCACGGGTCTCCGGCGGCCCCCGCTATCGCGCCCGGCCGGCGCGCAACAGGCTGACCGGCATGGCGCTCAGCACAATCGAGATACTTCCCGCATGAGCGACACCGTCGTCTTCGTCAGCCTTGCTGGCAACCAGTCTGCGTTCTTCGCCGCGCTCGAACCCTCTGTGCGCGCGGCCGGCAGGGACGTTGTGCATGTCTGCTTCCACGAGGGCTCGGTAAGCGAACTCAGGAAGGCCGCACACCGGGTGTTCAATCCGTTCGAGCTTTCCCGCAGCGGCGATCTACCGTCTTTCGAAGCCTATGGCATCGAGAACCCGGCGCTGCTGATCGCCCACGAGAAGGCCGCCTACGAGATCCGCGACACGCAGGCGCTGCTCTTGAAGTTCCGCCGGCATCTTGCCGCGATGGAGGCGGTGTTCGCGACGCTCGCCGGCGAGGGACGCAGAATCGTCGTGGTGCAGGAACTCGGCGGCTTCACCTCGGTTCTTGCCGCCTACTTCGTCGCGCAACGCCACGGCGTCTCGAACTACTTCATCGAGCCGTCCTTCTTCAAGGGACGCTTCTTCCTGACGCGCGACAGCTTCTCCGCTCCGCGCATCGGGCGCAGCGCCGGTAGCGCGGGCGCCGAGGTTCTGGCCGTGCTCGGCCGTATCCGCGACAGCCAGACGGTCGTCATCCCGGTGAAGGATGCGCTGCATTACCGCGGCGCCATGCGCAAGCTCACCGATCCCAAGAACTGGCGGCGGCTGGTGGAAAAACTGGTCCAGAAGCATGTGCTGAAGCAGCAGGAGGAATTCCAGCATATCGGCGGCCATGTCCGCCGGCATGTGCGCATGACGATGAACGCCGCGAAGCTGCGTAAATTCTATGCGCAGATCCCGGACGAAAGCCCGTTCCTCTACTATCCGCTGCATGTTCCCGCCGATTTCGCCCTGACGATCCGCTCGCCGGAATATCTCGATCAGCTCTCGCTCATCGATTTCCTCTGCCGGGTGGCGCCGGGTGGCCGCAAGGTCGTCATCAAAGAGCACCCCGCGCTGATTGGCGCGCTGCCGGCCGCCCGCGTGGTCGAGCTGATGCGCCGCCACGACAATCTCGTCCTGCTCTCACCGGGCATCAACAACCATGAGGTACTGCGCCGGGCGGAGACCGTCGTCACGGTCAATTCCAAGGCGGGCGCGGAGGCGCTGCTCTATTGCCGGCCGGTGCTTGCGCTCGGCGATTCTTTCTATCGCGACAGCGGGCTCGTGACGGTGGTGGATGCGTTGCGGGATCTTCCCGACCGCCTTGCCGGCGCCGCATTGCCCGACGAAGAGGACGTAAACCGCTTCCTTCAGGATGTCTGGTCGGCGAGCGTGCCCGGCGAGCTCTACGACGTGCGGGAAGAAAACGTCGCCGAATTCGCCGCTTCGCTGCTCGGCGTGCTCGACGCCGAAAAAAGGTAAGGAGCGCAACAGGGTGAACCGCCCACTCGCCATCATCGTGCTTCTGCTCTTGGCCGGCGTCCTGCCAGTGGTCCGGCCGATGCCGTCGCTGGCGGCCGTCCTCCTGACGGCGCCCAGCCTCCTGTTGCTGCCGACCGGGCTCGGTCTTTGCGCGGCCTATGGCGTGACCGGCCGCCGGCCGGCAGGCCTGACCGCGCTCCAGGCTCTTCTTCTTGCCTATTTCGTCGGCCTCTTTCTGTTCATCCTCCTCTTCGTCGCCTCCGAGCGCCTCCTGGCCGATCCGCCGAGGCCGGGCCTGCTGATGGCGGGGCTGTGGCTTTCCGCCCTTGCCGGCTGGCTGCGCATGCGCCCGCTGCTCGCCATCCCGCGCGAGGCGGTTTCGCCGCTGTTGCTTGTCTGTGCAATTGCGCTGCCGCTCGTCGTCTTGCGCTATGCTTATGGTATTTGGATTTATTCCGACTATCCGATAACTGACCTGTTCCAACGCAGCCATTTCCATGGCGCCGCCTTCGAATTTGCGCGTTCCCAGATTCTTAACCCCTTTGCTGCAAATTCCTACATTCCGTTCCAGCAGTTGTTTCTAGGTATGCTGATGCGGCTAACGGGCGCCGATCCGCTGGACGCGGAGTGGGTTTGGCCACTAGCTATGGCTCCGCTTCAGATCGCAACGTTGCTCTGCTGTATCGAACGCCTACTGCCGAATCGCCGCATGGCCTTCAGTGCGCTGGCGATCGCACTGGCGCAGTTCCCCCTATCTAATCCTACCAATAGTTCAATGGCCGAGATGGTGGTGATCGTGCTGCTCTCGGTGCTGCTGCCGCAGCGTGACCGCACGATGTCAAGCGCGGTCACCAGCGTGAAGCTTCTGGCCGTGGTACCCGCACTGCTGATCGGCTTTGCCGTGACGAAGGTGCCGGTCGAGATGGCGATTTCTCTCACAGTCGTCCTTGTGCTGGCGGGCAATCTGACGCGGCCATCACTTTTGGTTCAGATTTGGCCGGTTGTAGTGCTAACCGTTATTGCCTTGCCCTTCCACCGAGGTGCACTACTCTTTATCGCGTTTGTGCTGATACTTGTCTGCGGCCTGTCACTGCTATCCAGCCTCCGCCTACGCTTCATCGCGGTAAGCCGGGGCGTGGTGCTTGCAACGGTCGGGGTGCTCAGTCTGTTGGCGGCGATGTGTCTAAAGATTCTCGTATTTAGCCGCAGAGAAAGCGATATTTTTGGCCTATTCCGTCTTTTCGATCTGGTGCTAACGCCGATCACGGGTAAAAGCCTTGCTAATGTCGCCATAGATGGTGATCTTGCCCCGGGCGTCGGCGCGCGCGTTGCCCTGTTTGAGGTGGCGCGCACAATCTCGCCGCTCGCGGTGTTACTGATGGTAATCGGCGTGTTTGTCATGCTGCGGCTATTCGTTTGGCGGCGGGTGCCCGGGCCGAGTCCTTCGGAAGATGTGCGCGAGATTCATCTTCTGGCAGATATCACCCTTCTGTTTTTCGGCTTCATTGTACTGATCCTCACCGGTTTTCCTTTTGTCCATAGGGCGGCTTTCCTCGTCACGCTGCTCGCGTCCGTCGCACTTGCCATCATAGTTTCTAACGACTCGATGGCGCTAAAAAGCTATCGCAGCCTATTGAGCCTAGTACTTTCCTATTTGCTGCTATTGATCGCGATACCCTTCCTCGTTTCTAGCGAACGCGCGGAGCCCTACTTGATGCGAGCGCTGCCGCTGCTACTCGTCACGTTATGTGTTGGGCTTTTTGCGGTGTTGCTGGCGCTTTCCTGGGGCCGCCGGCGAAACCTACCCCTGGTTCTCGCCGTAGTCGTGGCTGTGGCAATGGAGTTTGCTGTATCTCGTAGCTATTTCAAGTCTTATGCCTTCCAGAACCAGCCGCCGCCGGCAAACGCGTCGCTTGCGGCCTATGACCGGACTGATCTCGAAACGGCGCGCCGGGTGCTTACGCTGTCCGGAGGCGGGGAGGTCCTCGTCTCCGATCCTAAGACAATGACGATCATGCGCTCGCGCACTGGGCTTTATCCGCTAGTGGCGAGTTCCAATCTCGACACGCTGTCAAGCGAAGCGAGCAGTCAACTAATGGCGGTACTAACCACGGTACTTTCCCCGTCGCCGCTCGCCGAGACATGCCATCGACTAATGCAGGTCGCCAGCAGCAATGCCTCGGGCCTCTACAATTACGGCAGTATTCGGCGGTTGTCGCCAGCGGCTGACGGTGTCGGCATCCTAACGACGCTCGGATACAACAACCGGCTAGTGCCAACCTATGACCCGGTGATTGCAGCAGTCCAGCGCAAGGAGGCGGTGGCTTCGATAGTACAGCTCAAGGAGGCGGAGGCTTCGATTCAACGACAGTTCCTAATCCTGGTGAATGGGTCGACGGTCTACTGGCTGGCAAATCACAGAACGTTGAGTTATTTCCCGATTCACAGAGCACTGTCGAATGACCTGTTATCCGTGCTCGCGCAGAAATATCCCGGTGGGCATCTGATGGAAGAAACTTTTGTGGCCAGACTGGAGTGCCGATGATGGCCCCTCTCATTTCCATCATCACCCCAGCCTACAAGGCGATGGCGTATATAGGAGAGACCATCCGGTCGGTTCAGGCGCAGAGCTTTACCCGCTGGGAGATGCTAATCGTCGAGGACGGCTCTCCCGATGATACCGCAGCAGTGGTTAAGGAGTTTGCCGATACCGATCCGCGCATACAACTGATTCGGCAGGCGAATGCCGGGCCGGCAATGGCGCGGCAGAAGGCATTGGATCATGCTCGCGGACGTTATATTGCCTTTCTTGATGCCGATGACCTATGGCTACCGGAAAAGCTTTCGCGGCAGCTTGCCTTCATGCAGGCGCACGACGCGGTGATCTCTTTCACCGCCTTCCGCCGCATTACTGCCGACGGCAAGGGGACCGGTCGGCTGATTCATGTTCCTGAGAGACTTGGCTACCATGACCTTCTTGGCAACACTGCGATTGCCACTTCCACAGTTCTGATTGACAGCTCGAAGTCCGGGCCGCTAGCAATGACCAAAACGTATTACGACGATTTTGTACTATGGCTCGGCATCCTTAAGCGGGGACATGTTGCGCTCGGCTATGACGAGGACCTGATGCGATACCGTGTACTCGAGCAATCAATCTCTCGTAATAAGTGGCGATCCGTGCGAATGGTGTGGAAGACATATAGGGACGTCGAAAATCTCAGCATTTTCCGCTCTGCCGTCGCCTTCGGTGGCTATGCTTGGAATGCTTGGTGGAAATATCGCGGATTCTGAAGACCGCCACCGACCTTTTAGGGGTTGGTTTTAGAGATGTTTGCCTGCGGGCGAAAATGGGCGGACGCCAAGACGAGGATGGACTGAAAGGCATGAAACGAATTCCGGTACCCACTAGTATTGATAAGGCCCTTTTCGAGGGCGAGGCACACGCGCATGAAACCCGTTACGGCCTGCCCTCGCAAGTGCGCTTCTGCGTCCGTTGCGTCATCTCTAATCAGAGGCCCAACTCGGCCGTCGAATATAAACACACCAAGGACAGTAAGAAAGCGACGATCCATTTCGACGCTGAAGGTGTATGTGATGCCTGCCGTTTCACTGAGAAGAAGCAGAGGGAAATTGATTGGGAGGCGCGAGAGCATGCGCTGAGGGTCCTCTGCGATGCGCACCGCAGCCGGAACGGCAGCTACGATTGCATCGTACCTGGCTCGGGTGGAAAAGACAGCTTCTACGCATCGCATATTCTGCGCACGAAATATGGTATGCATCCGCTGACGGTCACTTGGGCGCCGCATATTTATACCGAATGGGGTTGGAAGAATTTCCAGAGCTGGATTCATGCCGGACACGATAATCTGCTGAACACGCCGAACGGCCGTATCCACCGGCTGCTGACGCGGCTGGCAGTGGACAATATCTTCCACCCGTTCCAAGCCTTCATGTTCGGCCAGAAGTCACTCGCGCCTAAAATGGCGCTGTTACACAAAATTCCGCTGGTATTCTTCGGAGAGAATGAGGCCGAATATGGCAACCCGATCGGCGATACCGAGACGGCTAAGCGAGATTGGTCTTACTTCACCTCAGACGATCAGTCCAAAGTCAGTTTAGGCGGGGTCCCTGTGCCGGCTTTGAAAGCACATTTCGGTGTCGAGCAGCAGGATCTTATCCCTTATCTGCCGGCGGATCCGTCCGAGATCGAACGCCAAGGCGTCGAAGTGCACTATCTCGGCTACTATCTCAGATGGCATCCGCAGAGCTGTTATTACTATGCAGTCGAGCACGGTGGCTTCCAGGCATCGCCTGAGCGGACACCCGGAACCTACAGCAAGTATAACAGCATTGACGACCGCATCGATGATTTCCACTACTTCACGACTGGCGTTAAGTTCGGCCTTGGTCGCGCCAGCTACGACGCAGCGCAGGAAATCCGGTCTGGAGATATCACGAGGGAAGAGGGGATCGCACTTGTGAAGCGGTTCGACCACGAGTGGCCGGAGCGTTTTGCCGATGAGATATTCCGCTATCTCAGCATTACGCCGGAGGAGTTCCCTGAAGCCAGCCGCATGTTCGAAGAACCGATCATGACACGCGACTATTTCGATACGCTTGCAGACACTTTTCGTAGTCCACATCTTTGGAAGTGGGAAGGCAACCGCTGGCAACTGCGGCATGCCGTTTGGCACGGGGTAGGTAGTGTGACGGCCGGGGCTCAGTAATGAAGTCAGTTCGGATCATCCCGCGCCTTGACATCAAGGGCCCTAACCTAATCAAGGGTATCCACCTTGAGGGATTGCGTGTGGTTGGTGACCCCCACAGCTTTGCGTTGCGCTACTATGAGGAGGGGGCCGACGAACTCGTTTTCATGGATATCGTAGCGAGCCTTTATGGGCGCAATAATCTCAGCAGGATCATCGAACAGGCAGCTGACCGTGTCTTCATTCCGATTACCGTGGGAGGGGGGATCCGGTCCGTGGAAGATGCGCGGCACATTTTGCGCTCCGGCGCGGACAAAGTTGCGATCAATACGGCCGCCGTACAGCGCCCGGAACTGATTGGAGAGATTTCGCGCGAGTTCGGCTCCCAGGCCACGGTTCTGTCGATCGAAGCGAAGCTGGTTGGTCCCGGACGGTGGGAAGCATATACAGATAACGGGCGGGAGCGCACAGGACTGGACGTCGTTGAATGGACAAAGCGTGCCATCGAGCTTGGGGCAGGCGAGGTGTTGCTAACCTCCATAGACCAGGAGGGTACACGCAAAGGCTATGATCTCGACCTGATCGATCAGGTTACGCAAGCCGCACCCGTTCCGGTGATCGCCAGCGGCGGGCTCGGCGCCTTGGCGCACGTCAGTAGTGTCCTGGCCTTGCCGCGCTGCTCCGCAGTGTCAATGGCCGACGTATTACACTACAAGCGGTTATCGCTCTCCGATATTAGGAAGACGGTTCGCGATGCTGGCATGACGACGAGGATTGCATGACGAAAGAGTCCGAGATCACATTGGTCGACTACGGCATGGCCAACATGCTGAACGTCGCCCGTGCGTTCCGTCATTGCGGTGCCAAGGTTCGCGTGGTCGAGAAGGCGGCGGACGCCAGCACGTCGGATCGTCTTGTCGTACCCGGCGTCGGTGCGTTCGAGAAAAGCATTCGAGCGGTGCGCGAAAAGGGCTTCGACGACCTGATCCGGCGGCATGCCGAGACAGGCCGCCCGTTCCTTGGTGTCTGCGTCGGTATGCAGATGCTCTTCGAGGCGAGCGAGGAGTTCGGCGAGCACCAAGGTCTCGGCATTCTACCCGGCAGGGTCGTCAAGGTTCCTGCGGCGGATACGACCGGAGAACTGCAGCTGGTTCCGCATATCGGCTGGAGTGCTCTCGTCCAACCGCGGACGGGGCGCAACTGGAGCGATACCCTGCTGTCCGGACACCAGTCCGGGATGGGGAGCGTCTATTTCGTACATTCCTTTGCGGCTTGCCCCTCGGAGGAAAGCGACATGCTTGCCGACTGCCTCTACGGAGGCTATCGCATCTGTGCTGCGGTTCAGCGTGGCAATATTTGCGCGACGCAGTTCCATCCCGAGCGCAGCGGCGAGATCGGTCTTTCCGTTATCCGCCGCTTCCTGAGCCTGTGACGAATATGGTGGAAAAGCTGCTCCAGAAGGTGCTTATCGTCAGCCTCGGCAGCATCGGGCGCCGGCATTTGCGCAATCTGCGTCTTTTGCTGCCGGATGCCGAGCTTGCTGTTTTGCGCCGCCAAGGTGCGGCGGAAGACGCTGATCGCGTCTTTCACGACCTGCCGTCAGCGCTCGCCTTCAAGCCAGATGCCGCTATTGTCGCCTCGCCGGCGAGCGCGCATCTCGCCTCGGCGAGCGCATTGGTGAAGCAGGCTGTGCCGGTGCTGGTCGAGAAGCCTTTCGCTGACCGACTTGACGGCCTTCCACAACTCGTGGCCGACGCGGAGGCGGCAGGGGTGCCGCTTTTCGTCGCTTACAATCTTCGCTTCCACCCCCTCCTGCAGAAGGTGCGTGGGATCCTGGCGGTAAACGGCATCGGGCGCGTTCTGTCGGTCCGGTCGGAAGTCGGGCAGTATCTTCCGGACTGGCGTCCTGGAAAGCCCTACCGGACGGGCGTATCGGCCCGGCGCGATCTCGGTGGAGGTGCGCTGCTCGAACTCAGTCACGAACTCGACTACATCTGTTGGCTCTTCGGTCGTCCGGCGCTAGTATTCGCCGCCGGCGGGCCGCTTGGCGATCTTGGTATCGATGTCGAGGATACCGTTTCACTGACGCTACGTTATGGCGATGCCGCACCGATCGTGAATGTTCATCTCGACTTTCTCCAGCGCGCTGTCACCCGCCAGTTTCGGATCGTGGGGAGCGAGGGGACCATCGTCGGCAACATGATCACCGGCGAACTCGACCTCTATCTCGCGCAAACTGGTAACTGGATGCGGGAGATATGCCGCCCGGCCGAACCGAACCAGCTCTATCTGGATGAGATCGGGGATTTCTTCTCCGCCGTGCAGGATGGCGATGCTATCGTCTTGCCCGATGGACGGCAGGGCATGGATGTGATTTGCCTGGTCGAGGCCGCGCGGCGGTCCATGGCCGAGCGAAAAGAGGTAAAGATCGACTATGTCTGATGCGGCACTGCGCACTATCGTCTTCATCTTTGCGCGAGGGGGATCCAAGGGGGTCCCGCGCAAGAATGTCCGCCTGCTGGACGGCAAACCGCTGATCGCCCACTCGATCGAGACTGGCTTTGCCACGCCCGGTGTCGAGACGGTTATCGTCTCGACTGATGACGAAGAAATCTCTTCGATCGCCCGTGCGTATGGCGCGGAGGTTCCCTTCCTGCGCCCGGCAGAACTCGCGCGGGACGACTCGCCGGAATGGCTGGCCTGGCGACACGCCGTTTCTTGGTTCAAAGAAGAGCGGGGTCCTTTCGACTGCTTCGTCAGCCTACCGGCGACGTCCCCCTTCCGGGCCGTCGAGGACGTCGTCGCTTGCATTGACAGGATTCAGCACGACCCGGCGACGGACGCGGTGATTACCGTCACCGAAGCCAGCCGAAACCCTTACTTCAATATGGTGCGCCTCGACGGGGAGCAGCGTGCCGACATCGTCATACCGTCCGACGGGGCTATTGTTCGCCGTCAGGACGTGCCGCCCGTCTACGATATGACCACCGTGGCCTATGCAGTTCGACCCCGGTTCATCCTTACGGCTGAACGCCTGTTTGCCGGCCAAGTGAGTGCGGTTAAGGTGCCCGTTGAGCGCGCCGCCGACATCGACACCGAGTTCGATTTTCGTCTTGCTGAAGCCGTTGCGACCATTCGGCGGGATGTAGGGAGGAATGCGCCGTGAGATCGTTCACGCAGATGATGTCGCTTAAAGGGCGGGTTGCAGTCGTCACTGGCGGCGCGGGCCATATCGGCAGGGCCGTCGCCGCTGGGTTGGCTGAGCTCGGGGCGACGGTATGCCTTCTCGACCGTTCGGCCGAGGCCGCCGATACCGCGGCCGACGGCATCCGGAACGATCTTGTTGGGGCCCGGGTCGAATGCCTATGCATCGATCTCGAAAGCGAGGATGACCGCAACCAGGTGGCACGCGAGGTGATGGATCGCTTCGGCCGGCTCGATATCCTGGTCAACAATGCTGGCTTCGTCGGCGACAGCCGACTGGCTGGGTGGGTGACAGATTTCGAGCAACAGTCCATCGAGACTTGGCGCCGTGCGATCGAAGTCAACCTTACGGCGGCCTTCCACATCAGCCAATCGCTCAGCGGACTGTTGCGCGCCTCGGGCCATGGTTCGATCGTGAACGTCTCGTCGATCTACGGCAATGTCGGGCCGGACATGTCGCTCTACGATGGTACGGCCATGGGGAACCCTGCTGCTTATGCCGTCAGCAAAGGCGGCGTCGTGCAGATGACGCGCTGGCTCTCTACCGTCCTTGCGCCGGACATCCGCGTGAACTGCGTGAGCCCGGGCGGCGTCTCACGGGGTCAGCCGGCGCCCTTTATCGAGCGCTATATTGCGCGCACACCGCTGAGGCGCATGGGTAGGGAAGACGACTTCGTTGGCGCGGTGTGCTACTTTGCGAGTGATCTTTCGGATTGGGTCACTGGCCAGAACCTCATGGTCGACGGCGGCTGGACGGCTTGGTGAAGAAGGACGACAATAACGATGCAAGACAAGGTTTTTATCATCGCCGAAGCGGGCGTGAATCATAACGGCAATCCAGAGCTTCTGAAAAAGCTTGTCGAGATCGCCTCTGAGGCCGGGGCCGACGCGATCAAGTTTCAAACCTTCAATGCCGACCGTCTCGCCATGCCCGGTGCCGATACCGCCACCTATCAGAAGCGTGAGACCGGCGAGGGCGACCAGCACAGCATGCTGCGCAAGCTGGAACTCAGCGATGAAATGCACCATCTTGCGATTTCGCATTGCGCCAAATTCGGCATCGAATTCATGTCGACGCCCTTTGACGAGGAAGCACTAGAATACCTGTGCGGCCTGGGCATAAACCGCGTCAAGATACCTTCCGGCGAGATCAGCAACCTACCATTCCTGCGCGCCTGCGCGCAAACGGCGCTGCCACTCATCCTGTCGACCGGCATGGCAACGCTGGAAGAGGTTGTCGATGCGGTTGCCTGCGTGCGCGAAGAATGGGCGGCGGCCGGCCATCGGGAACGGCCCGGCGACCTGACGGTGCTGCACTGCACATCTAACTATCCCGCGAAGACCGAGGAATCAAACCTGCGGGCCATGGCGACAATTGCCAAGACCGTGAACACGTCCGTCGGCTATTCGGATCATACCGAAGGCCTCACCGTCGCGGTCGCGGCGGTCGCTTTGGGCGCGTCTGTCGTCGAAAAGCACTTCACCGTCGATCGCACGCTGCCGGGACCGGACCATAAGGCCTCGCTCGAGCCGCGGGAACTTTCTGACATGGTGAGGCAAATCCGCATCGTTGAAGGTGCGCTTGGCGACGGCGTTAAGAAACCGAACGCTTCCGAATTGGCAGTGCGCGACGTTGTGCGCAAGAGCGCCAGCCTGAGCCGGCCGGTTGCCGCTGGCGAGACAATCACAAGAGAAAACCTCATCTTCCTGCGGCCGGGTACGGGCATAGCACCCGTTCATGCGGAGAAGATCCTCGGCATGAAGGCCGCGCGGGACTTGAAACCCCGGGTTCTGCTGACCTGGGAGGACCTTGCTTGATGAAGCGCCAGATCCTCTATGTCACAGGGACTCGTGCGGATTTCGGTCTTATGGCGCGCACGTTGAGGGAGATAGATGCCGATAGCGCTCTCGAGCTTTCGATCCTAATAACCGGCATGCACCTCTCTCCCATCTATGGATCTACGGTCAAAGAGATCGTTGCCGAGGGCCTGAGGATCGCTGCCGAAGTGCCAGTGGACCTTAACACCAGCACTGGTGCAGGCATGGCGCGCAATCTTGGCGAGATGGTCATCCGCTTCACCGACGTTATGGAGCGCGAGCGGCCGGACGTAGTGCTTTTGCTCGGAGATCGCGGCGAGATGCTTGCGGGTGCCATCAGCGCACTGCATCTCAACATTCCTTGCGCACATGTACACGGCGGCGAGCGGTCAGGCACGGTGGACGAGCCGGTCCGTCATGCCATTTCCAAGCTTTCACACATCCATTTCACAACTTCGGACGATGCGGCGACCCGCCTCGCCCGCATGGGTGAGGACCCGTCCCGTATCTTCGTTTCTGGCGCGCCGGGCCTTGACGGCCTGACAGAATTGGCGAGCAAGGATCGCGCGGCGCTTGCCGGCGAATACGGTCTCGATCCCGCTCGGCCGACCGCTCTAATGGTCTTCCATCCGGTGCTCCAGGAGCAAGTAACGGCCTTCGATGACACGGTCTCAATCGTCGAGGCGCTACAGGCGAGGGGCTTACAAGCAGTTATAATCGCGCCCAATTCGGACGCCGGTGCGGACGAGGTGCGGTATGCCCTCAAGCGTTATGATTCGCACGAGGGCTTTCTCATCCTGCCGCATTTACCGCGCGGCGATTTTGTCTCTTGGATGGCGGTTTGTGACGTGATGATCGGTAATTCGAGCAGCGGCATAATCGAAGCCGCTACCTTCGGCACGCCCGTTATTAATGTCGGCACGCGGCAGAACCTGCGGCTGCGGAACGACAATGTGAAAGACGTCGCGTTGTCCCGCGGCGCTCTTGAAGTGGCGCTCGGCGAAGCGCTCAGCGCTGGAAAGCTGTCGCGCCGGAACGTATACGGAAAAGGTACAGCCTTCGAGACTATTACCCGCACCCTCAAGAGCATCGATCTAGGACCAGCCACGCTCTCGAAAGTCAATTCCTTCTGAGGAGACATCGCATGAAGGTACTGTTTGCCGGCCGTAAGAGCGTTTCCGCGGACCTTTTGACTGCCCTCAGCGCGATGGAGCAAGTTGAGGTCGTGGGCGTGTTGACCGACAATCACCTCGCGGTATCGCCTACTTCGCGGGTGGCCGAGGCGCTGTCGGTACCGATTCTCGATTTCAAGCAGACGCTGGAGAAGGCAGATTCGGGCGAGCTGGAATTCGATCTCGTGCTATCCGTTCTATACTGGCGGCGCATGCGTGGTGGGCTCCTATCGAACGCGCGGTTGGGAGCGATCAACTTCCATCCGGCGCCCCTGCCGGAATACAAAGGTACCGCCGGCTACAATTTAGCGATCCTCGATGGCCTCAGCGAATGGGGCGTCACCGCTCATTACATGGACGAACATATCGATACAGGTGAGATCATCGAGGTTGACCGCTTCGTCATTGACCAGGAGGCGGAGACTGTTCGCTCGTTGGAGCTCGTATGCATGAAGCGCATCCATGAGCAGTTTCTGCGAGTCGTGGGCGCGACAGTTGCCACCGATGCAAGGCTGCCGACGAGTGCAAACAAGGGCGGGCGCTATGTCTCGCGGGTGGAGATGGAGGCGATGAAGGAAATTCAGCCGGGCGACGACGTCGCTCGGAAGATTCGGGCTTTCTGGTATCCGCCCTATGACGGCGCCTTTGTCACTATCAACGGCGAGAGGTACTCGCTGGTCGATCGGACGCTGCTGCAGCAGCTCGCCGATCCCAACTCGAGCAGCCTTTTCAGCTCGGTAGCGAAAGAGAGTGTGAAGACATGAACAAGGATCTGCTGTCGGCCCTCGAGGTCACGTCCGGGTCCACGCTAAAGGAAGCCCTCGCCAAGCTTGAAAGGAGTGGATGCGGCATCCTCACACTCGTAGGCGAGGGTAGGCGTTTCGAGCGCACCATTACCGATGGGGACCTGCGCCGGCTAATCCTTGAGGGGAGCGCACTCACGGATCGCCTGGACCTGCTTCAGGCGATCAAGTCTCATACGGCGAGCGAGGGCATGAGCCGGCGGGACGCGTTGGAGCTGATGAACCGTCACGCAATCCACAGCCTTCCGGTCATCGGGGTGGACGGTGTTGTGGTGGACGTGATCTTCCGCCGTGACATCGACGAGCAGGTCCTGTTATCGACGCCGCATATCGGCGATGCCGAGCGGGAATTCGTTGAACAGGCCTTCCTCACAAACTGGATCGCGCCGCTTGGCCCAAATGTTGATGCCTTCGAGACTGAGTTGTGCACTTTTGTCGGTTCGGCCCACGGGGCCGCTGTTTCCTCAGGTACGGCCGCCATCCACCTCGGCCTCCGTCTTCTCGGAGTTGGCCCCGGAGATCGGGTCTTCTGCTCCACACTTACCTTTGCCGCGAGTGCCAATCCCATCGTTTATCAAGGAGCCGAGCCGGTCTTCATCGACTCAGAGATGAGTAGCTGGAACATGTGTCCAACAGCGCTTGAGCGTGCATTCGCGATCGCCGCATCCGAGGGATGGAGTCCTAAGGCTGTAATCGTAGTGAATCTTTACGGTCAGAGCGCAGATATGGATCCGATTCGGGAAATCTGTTCCTCATACGATGTTCCGATCCTTGAGGATGCTGCAGAATCACTTGGTGCAACCTATAAAGGACGTCATAGCGGTACAATTGGCAAAATTGGTATTTACTCCTTCAATGGTAATAAGATCATCACGACTTCTGGCGGCGGCATGTTGATTTCGGATGATAGGGAGATAGTTGATCGTGCGCGTTTTCTTGCGACTCAGGCGCGTGATCCTGCACCTTATTATCAACACAGCGAAGTGGGCTACAACTACAGAATGAGTAACATACTAGCTGGCGTCGGGCGAGGGCAACTCCATGTCCTGAAATCTCGGGTGGAAAGACGACGTAGAATCTTCGATCAGTATCGCGAGGGTCTGGCGGGTCTTCAAAGCCTAGAATGGATGCCGGAACCTGAGTGGAGTTTCTCGAATCGTTGGCTTACTACCGCAACCATTTCTGCAGATGCAGCGATATCCAGCACCGAGCTAATACAACGGCTCGCTAGCGAACTTATCGAAGCTCGGCCAGTTTGGAAGCCAATGCACTTACAACCTGTCTTTGCGGGGACTAGGTACTTTACCGCTGGCAATAGTTCCGTTTCTGATGATTTGTTTGAACGGGGCATTTGTCTTCCGTCAAGCTCGAACATGACTAGTAGCCAACTTGATCGCGTTATAGATACAATCAAGAGGATTTTCACATAGCTGAGAGGACAGCGGTTAATTGGGCGGAAGCTGCAACTGACCATCGTTCGGTCTAACGGCCATTTGCCGATCTTCCCGCAGCTTGGCTTTGCCCCGTCGCTTCGACCTTCGCGTTCCAGGAGTACATGTACACGACGATAATCATAGCGGACACGGTGGCCTTGCCCCGTTAAAGTAATCCATTTTGAAGTAAGCTCTGGCCATCGAGAGGACCAGAGAATGAAGCGCAACCGTTTCACCGACGAACAGATCATCGGCATTCTGAAGGAGCACGAGGCGGGCACGCCGGTCTCGGAGCTTTGCCGCAAGCACGGTGTCAGCGATGCCAGCATCTATAAATGGAAAGCGAAGTTCGGCGGCATGGACGTGTCCGAAGCCAAGAGGCTGAAGACGCTGGAAGACGAGAACGCGAAGCTGAAGCGGCTCCTGGCGGACGCGATGCTCGATGACCTGAGACCCGACTTCCCTCCAAATTTCGGGAGAGTCTTGGGTTTTCTGCTCTGGGACCAAACCTTGGACCGCCGGAAGCTGGAGTTTTCCGGCTCTGATCACGATGGCTGGCTGGTTGCGCCACCGGGATTATGTAGGGCGATCGGGACATTATATCCGACCGCCGAGTGAGGACGTTCCTCGTTGTAGTACCTGCGCCAAGTCTCCAACTTTTCGCGGGAATCCGCAAGTGTCAGGAACCAATGAGCGTTCAGGCACTCCGACCGCAGCTTGCTGTTGAAGGCCTCGATGAAGCCGTTGTCAGTTGGTTTGCCAGGCCGTGAGAAGTCCAGGGTGACGTTGTTGGCATAAGCCCAGAGGTCGAGATCACGGGAGATGAATTCGCTGCCATTGTCTACCCTGATCGTCTTCGGATAGCCGGTCTTCCGACAGATGCCTTCCAGGGTCTGGACGACATTCTCGCCCCGGTAGGTGAAGCGTGCGTCGGCGGCCGGGCAGTAACGCGAGTGCGTGTCGACCACGGTCAGGATGCGCAGCTTTTTGCCAGTCGCGAGCTGGTCGTGAACGAAATCCATCGCCCAGACATCATTCGGCCCGGCAGCCTCCTAGCGATCGTCTCTGAGCTTTGCCTTCACCCGGCGCTTGGGATGCTTGTTGCGCAGTTGAAGTCCTAACTCGCTGTAAATCCTGCGTGTCTTCTTCATGTTGATCTTCCAACCATCTCGGCGCAGATGCACATGGACGCGGCGGTAGCCATACCGCACACGTGTCTCGCAAATCTCCTTGATGCGTCTTTCGAGGGGGGCCTGTCCGGTGCGGCGAGATTTGTAGTGGTAGGTCGATGTATCGAACTTCAGGACCTTGCAGGCCCGTCGGATCGAAATGCCCCAGTCCACCAGCATCCCGTCGATCAGCTTGCGCTTCCGAACAGGCCTCAGAGCTTTCGGCGGATGACGTCCTGCAGCATCTCCCGGTCCAGAGTTAGGTCTGCGACAATTTTCTTCAGCCTGGAATTCTCATCCTCCAGAGCCTTCAATCGACGCATCTCATCGGGCAGCAGACCCGCATACTTCTTGCGCCAATTGAAATACGTCGCCTGGCTGATCCCCGCCTTCCGGCAAATCTCTGCCACCGGCACGCCGTCGTCGCCCTGCTTCAAAATGAACGCCTTCTGGGCGTCCGAGAACTTCGATGCCTTCATGCTTCCGCTCCTATTCCCAGCCGGGAAAATACCGCGGAAAACTACAGTTATGAACGGTCCAGTTTTTGGGGATCAGAGCACAGAGCAGATCAGAGCAGGGATCAGAGCACCGAGGAAAATCTCCGCCTCGCGGTCTCACCGGTCTTGCCGTCGACGATCGGCAGCGTCTTGCCGGAATAGTCGATGAACACCTTGTCACCGGGAACATGTTTCTGGCGCATCGTGGACGAAAGCCGCTGCACGAAACTGCGGAACAGCTCGCAGAACCGGCTGTAGCCGTAGCCATCAGGATGAATCGCGCGATATTCCTCGCAAAGGATCTTTAGGGTCACGGCCGGCTTCTTCAGCTCGACCGCCAGCGCGCTCCAATCGGGTTCCACCCCGCCGACGCAGGCCATGCTTGACGCCCTGTCGGTAGAATAGCCGGCGCTCGATGACTGCGTCCGTCAGGTCTCCCGGTAAGGGCCAGCTCAGTCCGGCCGCTCTCGCACGCTCAAGGTTATCCTGCACCGTGCTGCGGGTAAGCCCCAGCATCATGACAACATCGCGCACGCTCGCGTCGTCCGCGCAAAGCCGAAGCATTTGTCGTAGTTGTCTCATCGTCAGCCTTCTCTTCGCCGGCATCAACATCTCCTCGTTCGTCACGAGGAAATACACGCCAAGGTTGCCGACCCAAAGGCATCGGTGGACCGCCTAGACTGTCCGGTCATTCCCGGAATCCGCACGCTCACCAGACGCGAGGCGCTCGAACGCTTCCTGACGGACAGCCGTATCGAAATCGACTCAAACATTGTCGAACGCTCGATCAGGCCTCAAACAATTACGAGAAAGAACAGTCTATTCGCCGGAAACGAGAGCGGTGGACGCACATGGGCCACGCTGGCCGCCTTGCTTCGGACCTCCAGAATGAACAGCATCGATCCGCTCCACTGGCTATCCCAGACATTGACCCGCATCGCTCAAAGTTGGCCGGAAGCCGATATCCGGGCGCTTATGCCATGGAAACTCAGCCCCAACGCTGTCGTTGACCGCTTACATCCATTCTTTCGATCGTCAGCTATGTGCAACTGCTTGACCGGCGCTTTCATCGGTCGAAATCAGCGCAAACAATACTTTCCTAGCCTGTTCCTCATTCTCCGCGACGATTTCATGTTCAAGTTTGCGGAGCCAGGAGGCTATATCATAACTGGCGATAGCTGCGGAATCGGCGCGCATAATCTTCGGATGACGGGTCGGCTTGGCATTCTTACGATCGTAGAAAAGCTCTTCGAAGAGCTTTTCACCCGGCCGTTTGCCGATCACCTCAATGGCGATGCCATTATCGGGATTCTTGCTATCCCGAATATTGAAACCCGCGAGCCGGATCATGTTTTCCGCAAGATCTCCTATGCGCACGGGCTCGCCCATATCCAGCAGGAAGACGTCGCCGCCTGCTGAAAGAGCCCCAGCCTGGACGATCAGCTCTGCAGCTTCAGGAATCGCCATGAAGTAACGGGTCATGTCCGGGTCGGTGATCGTTACCGGCCCGCCTTTGGCGATCTGCTGCTTGAACAAGGGCACAACCGAACCGTTCGAGCCGATGACATTGCCGAAGCGAACGGCACAGAAGACTTGCTTCTTCTGTTTGTCCCGCGCTTCAATCGCCATTTGCCGCACGACAAGTTCTGCCCAGCGCTTCGTCGCGCCCATGACATTGGTCGGTCGGACTGCCTTGTCGGATGAAATCAGGACAAAGTGCTCAACCTTCTGCGTAGCAGCGACGGTCGCCACGGTCAGCGTGCCGAAGACGTTGTTGCGGATCCCTTCGAGAACATTCGCTTCGACAAGTGGAACATGCTTGTGGGCTGCAGCGTGATACAGCACTTGAACATTGTGTGTCTGAATGGCTCGCGCTACCGTCTTGGCGTCCGTCACGGAGCCGAGGACCGGTACGACCGCATGATTTCCTGTAGCCAAAAGCTCCTGTTCGATCCGGTAAAGTGCGTATTCGTTCGCTTCGAAGAGAATGAGCTTTTCCGGCCCACGGCGAATGATCAGGCGGCAGAGTTCTGAGCCGATGGAGCCGCCCGCGCCGGTGACCATGACAGTCTTGCCGGCGAGTGCCTGGTCGAGCAGTCCCGCGTCGGCCGGCACGCAAGAGCGGCCGAGGAGTTCGTCGATCTCTATCTCTCGAATCTGGTTGACAATGTAGCGGCCGTCCACGAGATCCGAGATATCTGGTAGGCTGCGCACTTTCACGCCCAGACCAGTGACGCGAGCAAGCACAGCCTGGCGCTTGTCCATGGGTATGGACGACATGCTGAGAACAATTTCCTGAATGCCGTAGCGATCAACCAGTGACGGGAGGTCGCTGGACGGAAAGACGCGGTAACCGCCGATATCCCGCCCGTGATTGGCGGAGTCGTCATCGATCAACCCCATCACATAGCGATTGCCGTGGCCTCTAAGAGCCCGTGCGAGTTGGGCTGCTGCGGGTCCTGCGCCATAGATGAAGATCGGCTCCTCGTCACGACGCAGACCCGTGCCAGACATAAGGATCCATTTGGCGGCAAAGCGCGTACCGCCAATCAGGAGCGTTCCGAGAATTAAATAAAGGAAGGGGACAGAGCGAGGTACGATGCCTTGGCCTGCCATCTCCATCAGGAAGATGATGATGACCCAACTCGTTGTGGCGATCAGCATTGCCTTGATGATGGTCCAGATCGCAGCTTCTGGCAGATAGCGGATCACGGATCGATAGAGACCTAGCCGAATGAATATGGGTATAGCTACTATAGGAGCGAAGGCAGCAAGAATCAGGCGCTCGCTCGTAATAGCCGGCGTCCACACGGACAGCCGGATAGCATAGCTCGCCCACAGGGCGATTATCAAGGCAATGACGTCAAGGCTCATCATGACGGCTCGCTTCCAGAAGCGGGGCGCCTTGATAATCTTCTCTCTGATGCGCTTGACCAGAGGCTGATTAATCCAATCGGAAGCTAACATGATCCTACCAATGAACTCACTAATGCTGGACGCCGGCCGCGCCCACTACCCTTATGGCGGTCAGGCTTAAAATGCGCAAATCGAAAAGGAAGCTCCGACGTTCAAGATACTCGGCATCGAATGTGACCTTATCCTGGATTGTCAATTCATCTCGGCCGTTCACCTGGGCCCAACCTGTGAGCCCCGGCAGTAGCGAATGCACATTCCTAGCCGTGCGCGCGGCGATGAGGTCGTCTTGATTGAAAAGCGCCGGACGAGGACCGACGAAACTCATGTCTCCCTTCAGGATGCACCAGAGCTGCGGAAGTTCGTCCAGGCTTGTCTTGCGCAGGAAACTGCCGATAGGCGTGAGATGTCGTGCTGCATCACCAAGAAGATGCGTGGCAACGACAGGCGTGTCGGTTCGCATGGTGCGAAATTTCGGCATCGAGAACATGCCGTTGCCGCGGCCCACGCGCTGCGACCAATAGAGCACGGGGCCCTGTGACGTGGCGCGCACGGCGAGCGCGACAATGGCCATTGGCACGGCAAAGATAATCAGCGCCAGGAGGACGCCGACGATGTCGCATGTTCGCTTCAAAAACATGAATGACTGGCCCGAACTGAACTTACGAAACTCGATGCCGCGTCATTACGGCAGATCGCTGCAAATCGCCAGCGCTGAACGCATAAATCGGTTCTTGTCCCGTAGATTTCCCTCGTCGATTTTCGCGACGATGCTGCCCACGCAAAATGATACCGGACTGTAGTCACGAATTGTCGTAAAGGACTGCCGTAATGGCATTTTAGTTGAATTGGAATTAGCGACCACCTCAAGGGCTTGCAAAGGCGGAAATTTCTTAGCTGGAAATCCTGGCGCCCCAGCCACGTCCTCTTGTGACCGTGCGGCCCTCATACCGAAGCCACGGACTTGAAACCGACTGCCCGGCAAAACACCGTCAGCCGTTGATCCCCTTTTTTAATCCCCCCATCCCTCAAAGCTTCACCTTGACCGGCCGCCAGACGACCGTCTCGGGTGTGCGATCGTAAGGACTCTCCATCAGCGTGATCTTGCAATTGTGCCTGTCGCACGCTGTGCAGCGGAATTTCAGCGAATGCGGGTCGCGACCTTGGCCGTAGAAGGCGGCGAGGTCGCGGGCGAGGAAGCGGGCTTGGCGTTCGCAGTCGCGACAGGTTGCCACGACCAGCATGTTGTGGCGGAGCGCTTTGCCGAGGGTATCGAGTGTCCGGGTCATGTGAGAAGATGCGAACATTCCATGAACATCATCAAGCCGAAATCGAAACGAAGCCGCGACTTTTCCCGGATTTGAGCGCATTTAAACCCCAAGGGGGACCTGAAGAGCCATGCCGGCCGTCAATCCCGCACGCCGCCCGATCTCGCGCGCAAGTCACGGAAAATTAACTATAAAATCCACCGTATGTAAGGATAGTGTTAACCTTGATCTCGCTATAACCATACCGCTTCCATCAGGGTATAGCGTCGAGAAGCGCATCGGTTTCAGTCTCGCGTATCGGGGGAGGGCGTCATCCACGGCGTCCTCCCGTTGCGGGCTCCACCGACTGACACCGGCATGCAGCCGGTCCTCTCCCATCGATGACGACTGCCCGTAAGGGCAAAAAAGCCTCCGGCCCGTGATGGACCGGAGGCTTTGAATTTTGGGTTGCCGGAGGCTCAGTCGGCGGCGAGGAATTCGGCGCAGTAGCTCTTGCCGCCATTGATGCCGGGCCGGTCGACGACGGTGCGGATGCTGCGGATGACGTAATCCGAAGAGACCGTCAGCTGCACTTCGCACCGCATATACTGCGTGCGCGCCTGGGTCAGCAGCTTGCCCTTCTTGCCATTGCCGAGATCCTCGTAGGTCGCCGGGATCACGCGGGTCTTGTTGCCGCCGCGCCAGGTATAGAGGGTCGAATTGCCGGCAACGGCGTCGGTGACGGGAGGTCCGAACCGGGCGAAGAACGCGCCGGCCTGCTGGCCGTTCCAGCGGGCCTCGACCTCGTTCTGGGGAACGCCGGTGGTCGTGCAGCCTGTGGCTGCCAGTCCGAGAGCGGCCATGAGGCCTGCCGTCAGCATGTTGCGGAATGTCATTGTTGCTGCCCCTTGCACCCTGAATGTGCGGTCTTCCGGCCTGGTCCTGCGGCGCGCTGCCGGTCGCGCGATCCACACCTGCCTTAGCGTCAAACGACGGCAGGGGAAATTGTCCCGGCCGTTCGCACACCGCAAAATTTCCAGCTGATGCGTCTGCGCAACGTAACGGAAGGCCGGGTTGTTCCACACAGCGCCGGTCCGCGACACCTCGATCGTGCCATACGCCCCAAATTCTCCGAGGAAGCGGACCGGGCGGAATGCCGACAGTAAGGAAGTCATCCCGGTTTGCACTCGGGTTTGATCCCTCAAGATCCTGGAAATACGGGGCTTTCGATAGCTGCCGTGAAAAAAAAACATCTTTCTGTCGTGATTTTGTCGTGTCCCTGCTTGTACTCGCAAAATCGCTGGTCTATAGAGGCGCCGCTGGTCACGGAGTGTAGCGCAGTCTGGTAGCGCACCACGTTCGGGACGTGGGGGTCGAGTGTTCGAATCACTCCACTCCGACCAGCTTGAAAACCCTGCTTCGGCAGGGTTTTTTCGTTTTTGCCATTTGTAGCCGTCTCAGATGACGCGATGCGTCCCGCGACGACCCGCAGGCGCCATCCCCGGATGACCGCGCCGGCTTGCTCGGGCAAGCCAAGCAATATTGGTGTGTCCGACCCACAGTTGTATTCGATAACGAAGCCGTGGTGGAGCTAACCCGGGATTTAGAGCGTCAACCTATTGCACGCACGGGTATTTAAGAAGTCGCTTTATTGTTTGGCATCTGTCAATTCGCAGGGATGTCTTCAGATTGGCCTACCATCGGTTGAATAATCTGCTAAATTGACGATCATGATTCCAGGCACGCGACGGCGGCGTCACCGCCATGAAAAAGTTACGCTTTCCGATGTCGCCCAGGCTGCTGGTGTGAGTGCGATCACCGTATCGCGTGCCCTGCGAGAGCCGGAGAAAGTGTCGCCGGCGCTGCGCGAGACGATCCTGCGCGTCGTCGAGCAGATGGGTTATGTGCCGGACATGGCGGCGCGGGCGCTCGCCAGCAAGGACAGCGGCCTGATCGGGGTCCTGACGCCGGGTCTCACCAGCTATGCCTTCATCGCCGTCATGCGCGGCATCGAGGACCGCGTTCGCTCCACCGATTTGCGCATCCAGTATGCCAACCCCGGTGACGGACGGAATGACGATGGCCGCAAGCTGCGCTTCTTCTTCTCCCAGAACCCGGCCGGCATCATTTATGTCGGCCTGCAGCATGATTCGGCCCTGGACGACCTGCTGCGCCGTGCGCCCTGTCCGGTGGTCGAGATCATGGATGTCAGCCACGCGCCGGCGGAAATGGCTGTCGGCATCGATCACCGCCTGGCCGCCGAGGCGGCCACCCGCCATCTGCTGGAGCAGGGCTACCGGCGCATCGCCATGCTGGGCGCCAGCTGGGACAACAGGTCCAAGCGGCGTCTTGAAGGCTTTCAGTCGGTCCTGGAGGCAGAAGGCCTGTTCGATCCGTCCCTTGTCCTGTCGATCGACAGCTATACCAGCGTCGGGCTCGGCGCTCATTTGCTCGATCGCCTGCTCAGCGATCATCCGGATGCGGACGCTGCCTTCTGCCATAGCGACGATCTTGCGCTCGGCGCCCTGTTCGAATGCCAAAGGCGTGGCCGTTCCGTTCCGAACGAATTCGGCATCTGCGGTTTCAACGATTTCGACTATGCCGGCGTCGCATTTCCCTCGCTCACCTCGGTGCGCCTGCCGCGCTACGAGATCGGCTACCGGGCGGCCGACATGCTGATCCGTGCGACGGGTGGCGGCCGCCAGGCGCCAACCGTGGTGGATCTCGGCTTCCAGCTGATCGCCCGCCAGTCGACGGCCCGCAACGCGCCGAAGGGGCCGACAGGCTGATCGGGCAGGTCTGGCGGCGCCAAGGCATCGCGCGCCGGCCCCGTCGTCCGGTCTCCCTAAATTTGCAGAAGGCTTTCTCTGCCGCCTGTCACGGCTGCGCTGACCCTGGTTCTGACGACCAGTCGCGCTCAGCGTTCGGCTTCGACCATCTGCCGAAAAGCGTCGAAATGCGGCAGGTAGGAAACGCCGTCGAGTGCCGGCATCGCGGCATAGGCGGGTCCGCCCGTCACCAGGCGTATCGTCCTGGGCAGCGCACCGCGCAACTGGCGAAGGCCGGCCTCCAGCCGGGCCGGCTTGCCATGCACGGCGCTGATGCACACCATGCGCGCCTGTCGTGTCTCAGCTGCTGCTGCAACTTCTTCCGGCGGCAGATTGGGCCCGAGACACAGGCTGTCCCACCCATGCAGGCGGGCGATCCATGCGGCGGCGAGCGCCCCGATCTCGTGCTCCTCGCCGGACAGTGTCGCCGTGATCAGGCGGGGAGCGTCCGCGCCCGGTCGGGGGCTGGTGTCAAACATGGTTCCGAGCAGCCGCTTGAGCGTCGCGGTCGCCAGATGTTCGGCGGCAATCGACAGTTCGTCTTCCGACCACAGGTTTCCGATGTCCCGCAACAAGGGGAGGGCGGTTGTGTCGAGGAAGACGTCCGGACCTTCGCTCTCGGCCCGGGCCAGAAGCAGGTTGCGAAACGCCTCCCCGTCCATGGCCCGGATGGCCGCGATCAGCGGTGCATTCCGTTCGCGCTCGATTTGCGTGGTCTCGATCCGCTGCAGTTCGTCCAAGGGCAGCGTGATCAGATTGCCGATCCGATGCCCGGCATCGCTGCAGACTTTGAGAAGTCGCAGCCGTTCGGCCTGTTCGGCGGTGTAGAAGCGTCGGCCGGTCCCGCTGCGTTGCGTCGGCTCTATGCCGTAGCGGCGTTCCCAGGCATGCAGGACCAGCTTCGTGATGCCGCTGATGGAAAGAACCTCGGCGAGGCTCAGCAGCGCCTGACCACAATTCTCTCCGCCTTGACCCGAATGCATTCGTCCCGCCGTCTCCTTGCAACGAGGCTAAGTGATAGCTCGGAAAACTTGCGTGGAGGTGTACGGGCAATTCTTGATATATATCAAAAATGGCCTGCGCGGGGCAGGCCATCTGTTCTGTCGGTCAAATGGCCTGAGCCTCAGCCGTCGATGTCGTCGAGCAGCTGGCGCGCGGCGGATGTGGTGACCCGGCGGGTCTCCACCTCGTCGCGGCGGTTGGCGAGCAGCTCGGTTGCCAGCAATTGTTCGGCAAGATCCGCCGGCAGCGACAGGATCACGCGTCCCTCATGGGTATTCAGCCCGCCAAGATCGGTCCGTTTGGCTGATATCATGCCACCGGCCACGGTGTTGTTGGTATCGGGATCGATCAGGATGAAGGCGCCGGTGCCGCGGTTGAGCTCGTAAGGGTCGAAGATCGCGGTTTCGTCAAAGGCGAGATGCACCTTGCCGATCGCGTTCATCTGCAGCATCTCGGCCGCCAGCCATTTGCCGGACTTGAGATCGAGCTGCTGCACCGGCTGCACCTGCACGCGCTGGCGGCGCGAACCCGCCTTCAGCCAGTAACGCTTGCCGGGCACGATGCCGTCGGGCTGCAACGCGACGAGCTGGGCATCGAAGGCGAGCCCCGTCTGCGGCTGGGCGTCGAGCGAGACGATCATGTCGCCGCGCGCCACGTCCACCTGGCGGTCGAGCACCAGCGTGATCGCGTCACCGGCAACGGCCGCATTGCGCACCAGGTCGAAGGTGACGATCTGCTTGACGTTCGCCACCTGACCGGAGGGCAGGATGGCAACGCTGTCGCCGGGCTTTACCGCGCCACCGGCCACGGTGCCCTGATAGCCGCGAAAACTTTCGCCCGGACGCGAAACGCGCTGGACGGGCAGGCGGAAGCCGGTCGACTGGCCGGAGCGCAGTGTCGCGAGTTCCAGCGTTTCCACCAGTGTCGGGCCTTCATACCACGGGATCACGGCACCGGCGGAGTAGACGACGTTTTCGCCCTTCAGCGCCGACATCGGAATGGCCGTCACCTGGCGCACGCCAAGCGTCAGGGCGAGGGCCTTGAACTCGGTGCTGATCTGGTCGAACACCGCCTTGTCGTAGGAAACGAGGTCGAACTTGTTCACCGCCAGCACGAACTGCTTGATGCCCATCAGCGAGGCGATGGTGGCATGCCGCCGGGTCTGTTCGAGAAGGCCCGCGCGGGCATCGACCAGCAGGATCGCCAGATCCGCCGTCGAGGCACCGGTTGCCATGTTGCGGGTATACTGTTCGTGGCCGGGGGTGTCGGCAACGATGAAGGAGCGGCGGTCGGTGGCGAAATAGCGATAGGCGACATCGATGGTGATGCCCTGTTCGCGCTCGGCCTGAAGTCCGTCGAGCAGAAGCGCGAAATCCGGCAGGCCGAGATCGTTTTGTTGCCCGGAATCGCGACGCAGGCTGGCGGCCTGGTCTTCCTTGACGGCCTTGGTATCCCAGAGCAGGCGTCCGATCAGCGTCGACTTGCCGTCGTCGACCGAGCCGCAGGTGATCAGCCGCAACGGGCGCGAATCGCGCACGAGAGGCGCTGCGTCGGCCTGGGGAGCCTCGAGGAGTTCAACGGCGAGGGCGGTATTGGCAGCTGCGGTCATCTCAGAAATATCCTTCGCGCTTCTTCTTTTCCATCGAGCCGGCCTGGTCGCGGTCGATGGCGCGGCCCTGGCGTTCGGAGACGGTGGCGATTTCGAGTTCGGCGATCACCTCGTCGAGGGTGGTCGCATGGGAGCGGATGCCGCCGGTGAGCGGCCAGCAACCGAGCGTGCGGAAGCGCAGCATGCCTTCCTGGATCTGTTCGCCGGGCAATGCTTCGAAGCGCGGATCTTCCGCCCACATCAGCATGCCGTCGCGCTCGACGTATTTTTGGCGCTTGGCGTAGTAGAGCGGCGGCAATTCGATGTTTTCGGCCTGGATGTAGCGCCAGATGTCCACCTCAGTCCAGTTCGACAGCGGGAAGGCGCGCACGCTTTCGCCGCGGCGGATCATGCCGTTATAGATGTTCCACAGTTCCGGGCGCTGGTTGCGCGGGTCCCATTTGTGGTCGGGCGTGCGGAAGGAATAGATACGCTCCTTGGCACGCGAAGCTTCCTCGTCGCGGCGCGCGCCACCGAAGGCGGCATCATACTTGCCGGCATCCAGCGCCTGGCGCAGCGCCTCCGTCTTCATCACATCGGTATGATAGGCCGAGCCATGGCTGAACGGACCGATGCCCTCTTGCCTGCCGCGCGGATTGGTGTGCACGATCAGGTCGAGATCGAACTTCTCTGCCGTCGCATCGCGAAACGCGATCATCTCGGGGAATTTCCAGCCGGTGTCGATGTGAAGAAGCGGGAAGGGCACGCGGCCGGGGAAGAAGGCCTTGCGCGCCAGATGCAGGAGCACCGACGAATCCTTGCCGATCGAATAGAGCATCACCGGCTTTTCAAACTCGGCGGCCACTTCGCGGAAAATATAGATCGCCTCGTTTTCCAGCGCCTTCAGATGCGGATCGAGCGGCGGCTTGGTGACGGGATCCTTCGAATGCGGATCGAATTCGGATGTGTGTACGTGCATTTTTCTTCCTTTGGGCTTTCGCCCGCATTGTCTTCTGGGGTTGCCCCTCATCCGGCTGCCGCCACCTTCTCCCCGCAAGCGGGGAGAAGAGACTCGCGGCGCCGTCGGCGGCTCCCGCCTTCTCCCCGCCTGCGGGGAGAAGGTCCCGGCAGGGGGATGAGGGGCAGCTACCGGAGCAAAATCAGTTCAAGCCGGCGTCGGGATCGCGGAGGCCGCAGCCTCCGGAACGTGCAACCCGCATTCGCGCTTCTCGTCATTCTCCCACCACCAGCGCCCGGCGCGCTCCGGCTCTCCCGGCTTGATGGCGCGGGTACAGGGCTCGCAGCCGATCGAGGGATAGCCTCTGCGGTGCAGCGGATTGATCGGCACGCTCTCGACCTCGACGTAAGCGTTGATCTCGTCGAGTGACCAGTCGGCCAGCGGGTTCACCTTGATCAGGTCACGCTCGGCATCGTATTCGGCAAACGGCGTGGCGGCGCGATTGCCGGACTGCGAGCGGCGAAGGCCGGTAATCCAGAAGCGGGCGCCGTCAAGCGCCTCGGCGAGAGGCACCAGCTTGCGCACATGACAGCAGGCGTGACGGGCTTCGACGCTCTCGTAGAAGCCGTTGAGCCCATACTTCGCCGCATAGGCATCGATGTCGTCAGGCTTGGGATGAAAGCGCGTGATGGCGATGCCGAAGCGCTCTTCGGTCTCGGCAATCAGATCGACCGTTTCCTTGAACAGGCGCCCGGTCTCCAGCGTCGAAACGTCGATCGGCAGCCCTGCAAGGCCGATGGCGGCGGTGATCACCTGATCCTCGATCCCGAGCGACGTGGTGAACACGGCGCGGCCGTCAAGCCCCGCCACGAGGCGCAGCCGTTCCGGAAGCGAGAGCGAGGCGAGTTGGCGATCGAGGGAGGAGGCAAACTCTGCGGCACGGGTGGATGGCATCACGATAATCCTGCTGACTGTGCTGAATTATCACCGCGAACGCATCCACAAGACAGGAATCGCCTTTCAACTGCGCACGGGTGGAGAGCAAATCTCTCTACGCAGATGAGCATATGCGCGATAACGTCCCGTCGGTCCCGGCACGACCGGGGTACGGCCGCTGGCGAGGACGATAAGAATGCCTTCTATCGCTTAAATTCTATAAAATCAATAGACAAATATCTATCCGGCGCTTCCCGGTCGATGGTTGTGGCAGATGCGCGCCCGGCGTTGCGGGGGATCCTGGGCATCATGCTTCAGCATTTGACGATGATCAGATCTGTTGCGCGGCGCGCGGGTGGTGCTAATCTCAATAGGCTTCTGGAGGGGGAGAACACCATGCCACAACTGTCCGTCTGGTATTTCCGGACCGCAATCCTGTTTCTGATCGCCGGCATCTGTGTCGGTCTTTACATGTCTATCACGCACCAGTTCGAGGCGACCGGCGCGCATGCGCATATCAACCTGCTCGGCTGGGTCACCATGTCGATCTTCGGCCTCTACTACGCGTTCAATCCGATGCAGGCCGCAAGCCGGATCGCGAAGATCCAGTACATGGTCTACACGCTCGGCATCCTGGTCATGGGCCCATCGCTCTTCCTGATGTTGACCGGAAATACCGCGCTCGAGCCCGTCGTTGCGGTCTCGTCGCTGGTCACCTTCGCCGGTGTTTTGCTGTTTGCCGTGATCCTGTTTACGCGAAAGGCGTGAGGGGAAGGGACACCGGGGGCGGCAATACTGTCTGAATGCTTTGGTTCACGGTGCAATGTGAGAGCATTGCAACGGAGGCCTGATGCAACATCCTGGGTTGTGCGGCATTCCTTCGCCGTGTCAGGATGAGTCATCACCGATTTGCCAGGACATGCCAGATGCTCGACTTTCATCCGCTCTATTCGACAACGAAGATTGCGGATCTCGAGAACGTCATCGACCGGAACTATGATCTGGGCGGCCCGGTGTCCTGCAGGCTGCTGCAGCGCGGCTTCAATGATGTCTACCTGGCCAAGACGCCGGGCGGGGACCGGTATGTGTTTCGCCTGTCGCAGCGTCGGGCACGCGGGCCAGCCGATGTGCGGAGCGAAACGGCGTTTATCGAGCACCTCGCAGGCTTGGGTGTTCCTGTCGCACAGCCGATCGCGACGCGCGACGGGACATTTTTCATCGAGGGCCGTGCGCCGGAAGGGGTGCGTGAAGGCGTGCTGTTTCGCGCGGTCATAGGCCGCGACGTGGACGCGAATTCCGCCGGCGATGCCAGAGCCAACGGCAAGACCCTGGCTTTGGTCCATCAGGCGGCAGAGACATTCGAAGCCGGAGAACCGCGCTATCGGCTCGACCTCGATCATCTGTTGTGGCGGCCGCTGATGCGCATCCGAGACAGCGGCTTGGTCGAGGATCCAGCGATTCTCCTCCGGATCGAGGGCGTCGCCGAGCGAACAGCCGCTGCCATCCGGGCGATGGACAGTCTGACCTGGACCTATTGCCACGGCGATTGCCATGGGTTCAACGCATGCATCGACGAGGCGGGTGAGGCCGTCTTTTTCGATTTCGACGACAGCGGACCCGGCTACCTCGCCTATGACCTCGCAGTCTTCCTGTGGGCAAAGGTGTCCTTCGGCCGCGAATTGATCGCAATGTGGCACGAATTTTTGGACGGATACCAATCCGTTCGGACCATCCCCGAAGCGGATCTGCAGGCCGTCACGCGCTTCGTGATCGTCCGTCACATCTGGCTCATGGGGGAATATGCGAGCAGAACGCAGGAATGGGGAAGCAATGCGGTCGGATGGATCGCTGGCGAGGCCGACACACTGGCGCGATGGGAACGAGAACACCTTGCCCTTCCCGTGAGATCAGCGCCACCGGATGAGGTAGCAGACGCTACGGCATAGCCGTGGCGGCCCCGCCCGGTGCCACTGTGGCGCGATGAGGTCAGTTAGGCCTGCGCCCACCGCGCCAGCGCCTCATGCCCCGAAGGCGTCAATCCATAGACACCCCGTTCCACCCGCTCGAACCAGCCATAGACATTGCCCTGCAATATCTTGGCCGCCTCGGGAACGCTGCCCCTGATCTCGCGCACCTTGAGAGGCCCTCCAGCCAGAGCGGAAGCGCAACCGAGAGCCTGCTGGCGATAGGCCGTCATCAGCGGCGTCCTTGTGCTGCCGCCGACAGCCGGATCGCCCTTGCGCCGCTGGTGCTCGCGCATCAGCCGCGAGCGCCGTTTCGGATTGGTCCGGGGCATCGGCGTCACCGAGCCGACGATGACGCTGACCTCGCCCTTATCGGTAATGCCGAGCATGCCGAACCCCAGCCGCCGGCAGAGATCGCGGTACCGCTTGTCGGCCTCGCGTCCCTTTCCCTTGGCCGAGACACGTGCCGCAATCCACACTTCGTCTGCGACCGAGGCACGGTCCACCGCCTGCAGGATGAGCTCAAGGTTGAAGCTGAGTTTCAATTCGCAGATCACCACGATGGAAGGGTCCTCGTCGCTGAGGCCGACCAGATCGCAACCGCCGATCTCGCCCTTGACGGTATAGCCGGCCGTTTCGAGGAAGCCTTTGACCGGCAGATAGAGCGACGTTTCCATGGGCCTCGGATTCGGTTGTGCACAAAACCGATACCTACAGCGCTTCTTCTGCCGGCGTCATCCGAAAACTGCCGATGATCAGCGCAGGAAACGGGTGGCCTTCTGCACCGTCTCTGAGCATGCTCGGGCCACAAAGCTGCAAGGAGGCCCTGCGTGAGCCATGACCCGACCGAAGATGCCCGCTGGACAGCGATCCAAACCCGCGACAGATCCATGGACGGTCACTTCGTCTATGGCGTCCTCTCCACCGGCATCGTCTGCCGCCCGTCCTGTCCCTCACGCCCGGCAAGGCCGGAAAACGTCGTCTTCCATGAAACGGTCGAAGCCGCCCGTGAAGGCGGCTTCCGTCCGTGTCTGCGCTGCCGTCCGGACCAACCGGAGACGTGGGGAAAGCTTGAGCGACCCGCCCTCACACCAGGAAGATCGAGATGATCGGAAACGACGTGAGCAGCACGATGCGCAACAGGTCGGCCGTGACGAAGGGCACGATCGCCTTGTAGGTGTCGCGGATCGGCACGTCGCGCGCCATGGCCGAGATGATGAAGAGGTTCAAGCCCACCGGTGGCGTGATCATGCCGATCTCGGCCACCATCAGCACCAGGATGCCGAACCAGATGGCGAAATGTTCGGGGCTCATGCCGAAATCCATCGCCGTCACGATCGGGAAGAAGATCGGAATGGTCAGCACGATCATGGAAAGCGAATCCATGATGCAGCCGAAGACGATGTAGAGCAGGAGAATGATGATTAGCACCGTCATCGGCGCATAACCCTGCGCCGTCACCCATTCCGCTCCGACCTGCGGCAGACGCGAGAAGGCGAGGAAGGAGTTGAAGACCGAAGCACCGAGAATGATGAAGAAGATCATGCCGGTCGAAACCGCCGTCTCCTTGAAGCAGTCGAACAGCGATTTGCGGTCGAGCCCGCCATTGATGAAGGCGACGAGGCCCGCACCGGCCGCCCCGATGGCTGCAGCCTGGGTCGGTGTGAACCAGCCGAGATAGATCCCGCCGACGACGAGGAAGAAGATCGCGACCACGGGCCAGACGGCGATCAGGGCCGGAACCCGCGCGCCCCAGGGAATCCGCGCGGCGTTGCCGGCGCTTTCCGGTTTCACCCGGACATAGATGGCGATGACCAGAAGATAGGACAGCGCCGCGATGATGCCGGGCACGAAGGCCGCAAGGAAGAGCTTGGCGATGTTCTGTTCGGCCAGGATCGCATAGATGACGAGAACGACAGACGGCGGGATGAGGATGCCGAGCGTGCCGCCGGCCGCAAGCGTCGCGGTGGCAAGCCCGCCGGCATAGCCGTTGCGCTTCAGTTCCGGCAGCGCCACCTGCGCCATGGTTGCAGCGGTTGCGAGCGACGAGCCGCAGATCGAGCCGAAGCCCGCACAGGCGCCGACGGCGGCCATGGCGACGCCCCCCTTGCGATGCCCGAGGAACGCGGCGGCCGCGTTGAACAGCGATTGGCTCATGCCGCCGCGCGCGGCAAACTGGCCCATCAGCAGGAAGAGCGGGATGATCGACAGGGAATAGTTCGCATTGGTGTTCCAGGCGAGCACCTTCATCTGCGCCAGGATCGGCGTCCATTTGCCGAGCACCAGATAAGTCCCGACGATGCCCGTGCCGAGCATGGCCGCCCCGATCGGAACGCGCAGGAAGATCAGAAGGATGAGAACGGGGAAGGACCAGAGGCCGATTTCGACGCTGCTCATCAATGGGCTCCAAGCGATGCGACAATGGTGCGACGATCGCGGATATCCCGGATGTCGGCAAAAATGATAAAGAGGCAGACGAAGAGATTGGCAATCAGCAGCGCTGCCCCGATGGCAAAACCCCACCAGACGGGAAAGAGCAGGAGGGGCGTCGTCTCGCCATTGCCGAGTTTGTCGAGCGTGCCGATGACATGGCGCCAGGTCACCACGCCGATCAGCACGGCGATGATCACGTCCCCGATCAGCTGGGTCCAGTTCATCGCCTTCGGCCCGAAGGCCGAGATCAGGATGTCGACGCCGACATGCCCGCGTTTGAGCTGGCAATAGGGAAGGAAGGCGAAGACCGCGAGGCCGCACAGAACCTCGACCAGCTCGATTTCGCCCGGCAAAGGCCGGATCGCAAGCCCGCCGACGATCGACGCGACGGTCAGCCCGCAGGCGATCACCAGGCAGAGCCCGCCAAAGCCGACGAGAGCATGGGCAAGGGCATAGGTCGCCTTTTCAAAACGCAGAAAGGCGGAAGAGGCGGGCAGGTCCATCGGTCGTCCTCTGGCAGGCGGAAAAAACTCCGGGCGCCTCCGACAGGACGCCCGGAGATGAAGACGCTGGTTTATTTGCTGTACTGGGCGATCAGCGCGGTCGCATCCTTGTAGAGGCCGGTGCCATCGAGGCCCTTGGCATCCATGTCGGCGATCCAGGCCTTGGTGACGGCTTCGCCGGCCGCCTTCCAGCGCGCGGTTTCGGTCTCGTCCAGCGTGAAGGTGGTGTTGCCGGCCTTGTCGGCAATGTCCTTGCCGCGCACATCGCCTTCGTCCATCGCCTTGCCGAAGAGGCGGGCCAATTCCTTGCCGGAATTGGCATCGATCACCGTCTTCAGATCATCGGGCAGCGCATCGTAGCTGTCCTTGTTCATGGCGAAGACGAAAGTGCCGGTATAGAGCCCGGTGCTGCCGGAAAAGGCGGTGTGGTTCGGCGCGAGTTCCGCGATCTTGATCGCCGGCGTCACTTCCCACGGAACGACGGAGCCGTCGATGACACTCTTCGACAGGCTTTCCGGTACGGCAGTTACCGGCATGCCGACGGGCGAAGCCCCCATGGCCTCCAGCATCTGGTTGACCACCTTCGAGGTGCCGCGCAGCTTCAGCCCCTTCATGTCCTCCAGCGATTTCACCGGCTTGGCGGCGATCGTGTGGATGAGGCCGGGACCGTGGGTATGCACGGCCAGCACATGATATTCGGAAAGCTCATCCTGGAGATGCTTGTCGGCATAATCCTGGAAGGCGACCGAAGTCGCTTCCGCCGTCGTCACCATGAAGGGCAGTTCGAAAGCTTCCGACTTCGGGAAGCGGCCGGGCGTGTAACCGAACAGCGTCCAGGTCAGATCCACCACGCCGTCCTTGACCTGGTCGACCAGATCGGACGGCTTGCCGCCGAGCTGCATGGCGGGATAGAGCTCGACCTCGATCCGGCCGCCGGACTCGGCCTTGATCTTGTCGGCCCAGGGCTGCAGCACCTTGGACGGGATCGTCGCTTGCGGCGGCAGCATCTGGTGCAGCTTCAAGGTGACGTCCGCCGCATGGGCAGCGAAACCGGTAAATGTGAGGGCAATTCCGGACAGGCCGGCAAGCAGGAAATGGCGCAACATGGTCTCCTCCCAGAAACATATTGAAATATGGGAGAAAATCGCCGGTGCCGGCATCCGCACCACGCCACCGGGATCGGCCGGCCTGTCGCGGTGACGGCCGTCTCCTCCAGCCGGCAATCTCTCCCTTGATGGTTATGGTTGCAGAACAGGTTGTCGCGCGCAAATAAAAATCTGAGGGATAATCCATAACCGAACGGGTATGTATGAGCGGTTCCGCCCGCCCGCGATGGTGGACGGATGCGACAGCTCGGCTCCCGGCGTTGTGCTCTTGGCGAATATCCTTTGCCGCATTATAGCTCGCCACGGGCCGCCATGTGGATGGCCGTGACTGCTGGGCAGCATGAGGACGAAAAGCATGAAGAGCGCTCTTTCCGGTCGGTCCCCCGCGCGCCGGCTTACTCTGGCCGTCCTGTGCCTTGTCTCCGTACAACTCCTTTGCGCCTGCGCCGGCCGTCCAGGGCCCGAAACGCTGTCGTCGGTCACCCTTGATGATTTCAAGCCGGATCGCGTGGAAACATTGTATTCCGTCACCACCCGTGGCCGAACAGAGCCGGGCAAGAACATCTTCGGCGTCGAAAAGACACGCGAGCCCAATTACGCCCGCTTCGACGTCTCGATCCCGCCCAATCACAAGCCGGCCAACATCGAATGGCCGAAGCGCAAGACGGTGGACCCCCGCACCGATTTCGCCGTTGTCTCGCAGTCCGTTCTCGACCGCGCCGGTCTGCTCGGCGCCGTTCGTGCGCCCAAGGCGCCGACACCCGTCGTCTTCGTCCACGGCTACAACTACAATTTCCAGGAAGCGCTTTATCGCCTCGCCCAGCTGACGACCGACAGCAATGTCGACGGCCTGCCGATCGTCTTTTCCTGGCCGTCTTATGCCGCTTTGCCGGCCTATGTCGCCGACAAGGAATCCGCCACCTATTCGCGCGATGCGCTCGCCAATCTGCTGGCCGACCTCGTCACCGCGCGCAAGGGCGAGGTGGATGTCTTTGCCCACTCCATGGGCGGCTGGCTGACGGTCGAGGCGCTGCGGCAGCTCAAACTCGAAGGCCGCACCGATGTGCTCAATCGGTTGCGGGTCATCATGGCCGCGCCGGATATCGACGCCGACGTCTTCACCGCGCAGCTCGACGTGATCGGCCGGATGCGCATTCCGATCGTCATCCTGGTTGCCGCCGACGATCGGGCCTTGCAGGTCTCCAGCCTGCTCGGCGCCGGCACCCAGCGCATCGGCGCGCTTAACGTGCGCGATCGCGTTGTCGCCGATGCGGCCAAGAAAGCCGGCGTGACGATCATCGACATCTCCTCGCTGGAATCGGTCGATGCCACCAATCACAACCGCTTCTTCGACGTGAAGCAGCTTGCCAGCACGCTCAGCAAGCCGGCAGCCAGCGCATCCCTTGGCGATGCCGGTGCCTTTGTCTTCGATGCGGCTGCACGGACGGTCTCCAGTCCGTTCGCGCTGGCCGCGAAGGTCTTGCGCAGGCGCTGAGACCCGCCTCGGCGGTGGGGGCTTCGCCCGCCACCGCCGGTCGCCAAAAAGACGGGGACCGCCGCCGCACCTGCTGCCTTTTGTCATTGACCAGACGCGATTGCCCATGTTCCGCGCAATTTATGCGTCGGTTTACCGACTCGTTTACCCGTTGGTGTCACAAACTGTGATCCATGCGAAAGATCTAATAAATGCGCGTCTCCAATCCATACGGTCCCGTTGAATGACATCCCCTCCCATGTCTGAGGTTGAACTGGCGGCTTCCCAACCGCTGCCTTCGCGCGCAAGGCCGCTGCCCATAATTGCCCTGTCGGTACTCTGCCGGCTGGTTTTGCGCGGCCCGCGGACCGGTCTCTGGCTCGCGGCCGGAGCGAGCCTCGCGGTGATCTCGCCCCTGCTGTTTGATGAAGCTCTGCTCAATCTCGGCTGGCATCTGGTGCTGGCGCGCCATGGCATCGGCGCGACGGAGGGAACGCTCGGCCTGTCCCTGCTTTTCGGCGTCATTGCCTCGCGCGGGTTCATCCGCCGCCCCGGTCGCCGGCGGCCGGAGGAGCGCTCGGAGGGCGTCGAACGCGCGCTCGCCATCCTCGCCCGTCAGCCTGAAGCGGCAGCCGGTCTTGTGCGCCTCGGCGACAAGCAGGTGCTGGTTTCCGATTGCGGCGAGGCATTCCTGATGTATGCCCGCCAGGGGCGCTCGCTGGTTGCGCTCTTCGATCCGGTCGGGCCGAAGCGTCTTTGGCAGCCGCTTGTCGCCACCTTCATCGCCGAGGCGAAGCGTCGCCGCTGCCGTCCGGTGTTTTATCAGGTCTCCGCCGATTTCCTGCCGATCACCGTCGAGATGCGTCTGCAGGCGCTGAAGCTCGGTGAACAGGCGGTCGTCGATCTCACGCGCTTCTCGCTCGCCGGTGGCGCCTGGCTGAAACTGCGCCGGTCGATCAACCGCGCCGAACGCGATGGCCTGACCTTCGAGTGGTTGGCCCCGCAGACCGTGATCCCGGTCATGGACGAATTGCAGGCGGTCTCCGACACCTGGCTGTCGGCGCATCAGGCCGCCGAAAAGGGCTTTTCGCTCGGCACCTTCGACCCCGATTATCTGGCCGCCGGCCCGGTCGCCGTCATCCGCCTGCACGGCCGCATCGTCGCCTTTGCCAGCGTCATGACCGAAGCCTCCGACGGCGATGCCTTCATCGACCTGATGCGCCATGTGCCGGGCGTGCATCGCGGCATGATGGATCTGCTCTTCGTGAAGATCATGGAGACGCTGAAGGATCAGGGCTTTCGCACCCTCAATCTCGGCATGGCCCCGCTCGCCGGTCTCGCGGCGCATGACCGCGCGCCGGCCTGGAACCATCTGGCACGGCAGGTCTTCGACCATGGCGAGCGCTTCTACAATTTCCGCGGCGTGCGCGCCTTCAAGGAGAAATTCGATCCCGACTGGCGCCCGCGTTACATCGCGGTGGCGGGGCAGGGCTTTCCGCTGGCCTCGCTCATCGATGTGACACTGCTGATCGGTGGCGGCGTGAAGGGCCTGTGGCGAAAATGAGCGGTGTGGCGCGACCTGCGGCAAACGACATTCGGCACACCGGTCAGACGGCACCATTGCCGATTAGCTGCGGCCGGATGGGCGCTGCGTCACGCATGCTGCTGGCCTGTGCCGTGATCCTCGCATCCATCGCCATTCAGCCGAAGCCGGCCGTTGCTGCACCGGACCGCGTCGTCAGCCTTCCGCAGGACAATATCCTGATCCCGGACGACGATCAGATGAACGGCGTGATTTTCGTGATCTCCGATGCCGACGGATGGGACGTGATGGAGCAGGCAGCCCTTGATGCCGCCGCCGTCGGCGGCGCGATCGGGGTTGGTGTCGACCTGCGCATCTGGCGGGCGGCCCTGTCGCGCGAGACCGATCGAGACTGTCTCTTCCTGCCGGCTGATATCGAGCGATTGGCCCGTGAGCTTCACCGCCGCCATGACGCCACCTTTTATCGCCCGCCGCGCGTCATGGGTTTTGGGGAGGGCGCGACGCTGGCGCTGGCGATTGCCGCCCAGACCCCCAATGCCAGTTTTGCCGAGACGATCGGTGAAACGCTGGCGATCGATCCGGCCGAAGCGGTCTCCCTGCCGAAGCGCCTCTGCACATCGGCATCCTACCACCAGACGGCCAGAGGTTATGCCTATGAACTCGGCCCCGGCGCGCTGCCCAATCCCGTGCGCATCGTCCTGTCCGCCGCCGCCAATCCCTCGGGCCGCGCCCATGCGGAGACCCTGAAATCGATCCATCCGGAAATCGTCATCACCGCGCATGCCGGCGGCCCCGCCCGCGCCCTGGCGCTCGAGGCCGCCGCCCTTGCCGACCGGCTGACGCCGGAGGATGCGGCACTCGATCTGCCGCTTGTCGAAGACATCGTCACGCCCGCCCACGACACGGTCGCCATCTTCTATTCCGGCGACGGCGGCTGGCGCGAGATCGATCAGCGCATTTCGGCGCGTCTCAACGAAAAGGGCGTGCCCGTGATCGGCGTCGATGCGCTGGGCTATTTCTGGAGCGAGAAGAGCCCAAAGGAAACCGCCCGGGACCTCTCGTCCATCATGGCCCACTATCGCCAGCATCTTGGCGTCTCCAGGGTCGTGCTGATCGGCTATTCCTTCGGCGCCAATGTGCTGCCCAAAGTCTACGGTTTGCTGCCGGCAGCCGACAAGGAGGCCGTCACACTGCTCTCGCTGCTCGCTCTGTCCCGCCAGGCCGATTTCGAGATCGCCGTCACCGGCTGGCTGGGTGCTGCCGGCACGGGTCGACAGGGCGATCCGGTCGAGCATATGACTACGGTCGAGGCTTCGAAGATCCAGTGCGCCTACGGCCTCGAAGAGCAGGGCAGCGGCTGTCCGCCTCTCGCATCTCGTGTGAAGGACGGCCTCCAGCTGATCGCCCGCCCGGGCGGCCATCACTTCGACGAGAATTACGAGCTGGTGGCCGACGAGATCCTGGCGCGAATCGTAGCCCCGTAATCCCTCACGCCTTATCACTCAGCCCTTTTCGCGCTATGATGGCGTAATAGCATGGAGTTCAGCCATGAACGAGACCGTCAAGCCATCCGTCCTCGACGACGAGGAATTCCACACCGCCGCCGAAAGCGTGCTGCGCGAAGGCGAGACCGTGGCCGATCTGATCGACCGATCGGCGAGAGCCGAGGTGGAATATCGGCGCGACCAGGCGGCCTTTATCGCAAGAGGGATCGCGGCACTGGAGGAAGCAGAACGCACCGGCGTCTGGTACACGACAGAAGACGTTCTCTCCATGATGAGAGCCAAGCTCGATGCTGCCAAGGCAGCGCAGGGCAAATGAGCTACCAGATCAAGTACACCCAGGACGTGCTGGACGACCTTGATCGGCTTTACACCTACCTCGTCCAATATGATCTGGCACTCGCAGAGCGCGCCTATGTTGCCGTGCAGCTTGCGATTTCCTCCCTTGAGAGGCTTCCGCTCATCCACAGAATGGCGAAGGGTGGAGATCCAATGATGAGGGAGATGGTCGTAGCCTTTGGAACAACGGGATATGTCGTGCTCTATCGGATCGTCAGCGACGACCTGTTGACCGTCGCTGCCATCCGCCACCAGCGCGAAGACGACTACCGCTGAGCCTTACCGATCACTCGTCTCCCAGCGCGGATTGACCCAGGGCTCCTGATTGGAACGGGGCAGGGGCTGCTTGCCGAGGATATGATCCGCCGCCTTCTCGCCCGTCATGATTGAGGGGCCGTTCAGATTGCCATAGGTAACATGCGGGAAGATGGATGAATCTGCCACGCGCAAGCCCTCGACGCCGATCACCTTTGTCGAGGGATCAACGACCGCCATCGGGTCGTCTGCACGACCCATCTTGCAGGTACCGCAGGGGTGATAGGCGCCTTCCAGATGTTCCCGCAGATAGGCGTCGATCTCTTCGTCCGACTGCACATTCGGCCCCGGCGCCACCTCGATCTCGCGATAGGGATCGAAGGCCTTCTGGTTGAAGATCTCACGGGTGACGCGCACCGCATGGCGGAATTTTACCCAGTCCTCCGGGTCGCTCATATAGTTGAAACGCAAGACCGGCGTGTCCTTCACGTCAGGCGAACGCAGCGTTACCGAGCCGCGCGACTTCGACATGTTGTAGCCGACATGCGCCTGGAAACCGTGGCCACCCACCGCCGACTTGCCGTCATAGGAGATCGCGATCGGCAGGAAATGATACTGGATGTCAGGCCATTTGACGCCTGCCGCAGACCGGATGAAGGCTGCCGCCTCGAACTGGTTGGAGGTGCCGAGCCCCTTCTTGAAGAACAGCCACTGCGCACCAACCACGCCCATCCAGAACCAGTTGTTCTTCGAATGCAGCGTGATCGGCAGCTTCGACTTGAACTGATGATAATATTCCAGGTGATCCTGCAGGTTTTGCCCCACGCCCGGACGATCCGCCACGACGGGAATGCCCATCGCCTTGAGATGCGCGGCAGGGCCAATCCCCGACAGCATCAGGATCTTCGGCGAGTTGAAGGCCGATGCCGCGACGATCACCTCGCGGTTCGCCCGGACAATTTCGATCTTGCCGCCGATTTCCACCTCGACGCCGACGGCGCGGGTGCCTTCCATCACGACCTTGCGGGCAAAACAGCGGATCAGCGAGACATTCGGCCGCTTCAGCGCCGGCTTCAGATAGGCATTCGCCGTCGACCAGCGCCGCCCCTGCCAGCTCGTCTGCTCCATCAGCCCGAAGCCCTCCTGCTGCCGGCCGTTATAGTCCTCGGTGACCGGGAAGCCTGCCTGCCGCCCGGCCTCGATGAAGGCGCGGTAAAGCGGGTTCTTGATATCGCCGCGCCGCACATGCAGCGGCCCGTCCGTGCCACGCCAGCCTTCTTCGCCGCCATGCGAACTTTCCTGCCGCTTGAAATAGGGCAGCACATCCGCATAGGCCCAGCCGGTCGCCCCGAGCTCCTCCCAGCGGTTGAAATCCTCGGCGTGGCCGCGCACATAGACCATGCCGTTGATCGACGAGGACCCGCCCAGCACCTTGCCGCGCGGCGCAATCATCCGGCGATTGTTGAGATGCGGCTCGGGCTCGGTCATGTAGCCCCAGTTGTAGCGGTCCATGTTCATCGGATAGGCAAGGGCCGCCGGCATCTGCACGAACGGCCCGATGTCGGAGCCGCCGAATTCCAAGACGATGACCGTGTTCTTCCCGTCCTCCGAAAGCCGGTAAGCCATGGCCGCCCCTGCGGAGCCGGAACCGATGATGACGAAATCTGCTTGCATGTCAGCAATCCATGGTTGAGTCAGTTGGAGCGGCGCGCTGTATTGATGGGATGAAGCCTGTCGAGTATTCTAACGCCACGCAAAAGAGCCTTAGTCGGATGCAGCCCAAGCGAGCGGCGGCGATCAAGGCTAAGGTGCTTGCCTACGCGCGGGGTGAGCGTGTCGATCTGAAGAGGCTGGTTGGCACGACGCTTGTGCGCATCAGGGTCGGCGATGACAGGGTCATCATCGATGAGCGAACGAACCTCGTTATCGTGGTCGACGTCGGCCCAAGAGGCAGTATCTACAAGGAGTAGATGATGGGTGTTTTCAACCGAACGGTCATCGACGGAAAACCGTTCGTCCTCGTTCCCGAGGAAGAATTCGAGGACATGATGGATATAATCATGGCTAAGGAGATTCTGGCGCGGATCGAAGCGGGCGAAGAAACCTGGCCGGCCGAACTCGTCTACGAATTGCTCGACACCGACAGCCGCATCCGCACCTACCGCAATTACCGCAAACTGTCCGTCTCCGACCTCGCCGCCGCCGCCGGTATTTCCCAGCCCTATCTCTCCGAAATCGAAAGCGGCAAGAAGACCGCCTCCGTCGATGTGCTGAAGCGGATTGCTGCGGCCTTGAAGGTCGATCTCGACGATATCGTGGTGTGACTGCCAAACGTCGACGCTGCAGCCCCCCCCTCTGTCGGCTGCGCCGACATCTCCCCCGCAAGGGGGGAGAGTGGCCGCTACCGCTTTGCCCCCCGATTTTTCCAACGCCAGAGCACTCAACACTTGCCGTCGACCGGGCGCCCAGCCACGATCCACTCTCCCTCCCTGTGGGGGAGATGCCCGGCAGGGCAGAGGGGGGTAACTTGGCGCGACGACGGCCCCGCTCATCTCAATACGGCGCCTCGCACTTGCCCATGCCGACATAAACCGTCTTCAGCTCGGAATAATGCTCAAGCGCCGCTGCCGAATTCTCGCGGCCGAAGCCGGACTGTTTGGACCCGCCGAAGGGGATCTCGACCGGGCAGAGATTATAGGTGTTGATCCACAGCGTGCCGGCCTCCAGCTGGTCCACCACGCGGTGGGCGCGGGAAAAATCCGCCGTGAACACACCGGCCGAGAGGCCGAATTCGGTGGCGTTTGCCCGTTCGATCACCTCTGCCTCGTCGTCGAAATCGAGCACGCACATCACAGGCCCAAAAATCTCTTCGCGGGCGATGGTCATGTCGTCGGTGACATCGGCAAACACGGTCGGCTGGATGTAGAAGCCTTCGCCGGTGACGCTGTTCGGAATACCGCCGCCGGTCACGAGCGTGGCGCCCTCCGCCTTGCCCTTGTCGATGTAGGACAGGACCTTCTCACGCTGCGCGAGCGAGACCATCGGCCCCATCTGCGTCGCCTCGTCCTGCGGATCGCCGATCAGGATCGCCTCTGTGCGGGCCTTGAGCCGCGACAGAAACACCTCCTTGATCGCCTTGTGCACGAAGACGCGGGTGCCGTTCGAGCAGACCTGGCCGGTCGAATAGAAATTGCCGAGCATGGCACCCGAGATCGCGCTCTCGATATCGGCATCGTCGAAGACGACGATCGGCGACTTGCCGCCGAGCTCCATCGTCACATGCTTGAGCTGGCTGGCAGCCGCCCCCGCCACCTTGCGCCCCGTCGGCACGGAGCCGGTCAGCGACACCTTGGCGACGTCAGGATGCGACACCAGCAGCGGCCCGGTCTCGCGGTCCCCCTGGATGACATTGTAGACGCCCTTCGGCGCCCCGGCTTCGATCAGGATCTCGGCGATCTTGAGCGCGCCGAGCGGCGTCACTTCCGACGGCTTGAACACCATCGCATTGCCGGCGGCAAGGGCCGGTGCACCCTTCCAGCAGGCGATCTGTTGCGGATAATTCCAGGCGCCGATGCCGACGACGACGCCGAGCGGCACCCGTTTCGTATAGGCCCAGTCGCCCCCCAGCGGGATCTGGCTGCCGTTCATCGCGGTCGCGATGATGCCACCGAAGAATTCGAAACTGTCGGCACCCGAGGTCGGATCGGCCACGATCGTTTCCTGGATCGGCTTGCCGGTGTCGAGCGTCTCGAGCTCGGAAAGCTCGCGGTTCCGCTCGCGCATGATTTCGGCGGCCTTCTTCAACACGCGGCCACGCGCGGCCGGGCTCCATGACGCCCATTCTTTCTGCGCCCGCTTGGCAGAGGCGATCGCCTTTTCGATGATCGCAGGCGTTGCCGCATGCAGCCTTGCGATCACCTCGCCGGTCGCCGGATAGATGCTCTCGATGACGGTGCCGTCGGTATCCTCGACATACGCGCCATCGATGAAATGCGAGGCTTGCGGTTGGGCTTTCATGGTGTCTCTCCGGACGGGTGTTCGTATTTGCATCTAACTATCAAGGGCCCCTCATCCGCCCTTCGGGCACCTTCTCCCCGCAGGCGGGGAGAAGGAGACGCCGGCGCTAACGGTCGTCTCTCCCTCTCCCCGCTTGCGGGGAGAGGGTAGGGTGAGGGGCTATCTGTTCGGCAGGCACAGAACGTAACTGCCCCGCCACGTAATCCTCGACCAGCGCCACGGACGCCTCGATCGACAGCGGAGCGGCTTTCAGAGATTGCCGGATATAGAGCCCGTCAATCATCGCCGCTGCGCCATCGGCGATCCGGCCCGCGTCGAAAGTCCCGCAGAGCGGCTTCAATCCGGAGAGCAGGTTGGAATGCAGCCGCCGCGCATAGACGACGAGCAGCCGGCGCACCTCTTCCGAGCGCTGAGCCTCCGAATAGAAGGCGAGCCAGGCGGCAACGACTTCCGGGGCAAACTGGTCGGCCTGGAACGAGACGCGGATGACTGCCGAAATCCGCGCCCGCGGCGTCTCGGCCTGGCGGAGCGCAATCACCGCATCGGCCCTCAGCTGCCGCAAAAGCGAGCGGATGGTCTCGATCAGCAGCTGCTCCTTGGAGCCGAAATAGTGATGCGCCAGCGCCGCCGAGACCCCGGCCTCGCGGGCGATCTCCGACATGGTGACGGTCAGCGACCCATGATGGCCGATCGCCTTCAGGGCGGCATCGACCAGCGCCTTGCGCCGGACGGGCTCCATTCCGATTTTCGGCATCCTGCTCTCCTTGCTTGGCAGCAGGATAATTTTGATTGACTGATCAATCAATAAAAATTCCTGCGCTTTTCATGGGTTTCTCAGCGCCCGATTTCTGGCATTCTGCGATGGGACAAAGGGGAGGGTGCGATGAGCAGGCAGCCGGGGGCGCAAGGCCGACAGCAGACCGGGCCGGTCGAGGCCGGGATGGAGACAATCTGGCGCCGCGGCATGGTCGCGCTGGCGCTGATCCCGATCCTGCTCCTCGCGCTGGATGTCGGGTCGCGCCTTCTGGGCGGGGAGGGCAGCGGCGACGGCAAGCTTGTCGACGTCTATCTGAAATATCTCGGCGCCGCCTTCGTCGCGCTGCTTCTGGCGCGTGTCGGTCCCTTGCTGAAGGGCAAGTTCTATGGCGTGGAAGTCGAGTTTGGCGAGACCAAGCTGGTCGCCGACGCGACGATGAAGGCGACCGCCGATGTCGCCGCACTCCGGGAAGAGCTGGAGCGTGTCAAGGACACGCTGAGCCGGATCGCCCCGCCGGAAGGATCCACCAAGAAGAGCCTGCGCGCGGCCCCGCTTCCGACGCCCGAACTGGGGCCGGTCAAGGTGTGGGACGATCCCAACAAGGGCCGCTTTGGTGGTCTGGCGGAGAAGGACGGCTTCAGGCTGGCCGCCGAGTTCATCGGGGCGGAGGAGGCAAGGCTCGTCAACGTCAAGCTCACCGTGCAAGGCACCGACAAGCTCCTCACGCAGAAGGTCCGCTTCTTCCTGCACCCCACGTTCCCCAGTCCGGAGTTAACGGTAAACCCGATGGATGGCACCGCCTCTCTGGACACGCTGGCCTATGGCGGCTTCACCGTCGGCGCCTGGATCGAAGGCACGAAAACCCTTCTGGAACTTGATCTTTCCCGTGCAGACGGGGCGCCGCGCATCATCCGGGACCTCTAGCAGCGCTGCGCGCCGCATCGAAACTTTCATCCAACTGTCACATCCGGGAAAGGCTTTCTTGACAATTGCCCAGCACGATCTGACCCATAAAAAACAAAGGTATATTGGAGAAGATTATGGCATTGGGGGCAGTCGAGGAAGGCGCTGTTGTGCGCCGTTTCGCGAGTGATCAACTGCTGACGCTGGCCAAGCTCGTCGTCGAAAATGCCCTCCAGCCCATCGTCGAAGTCGGGACCGGCGCCGCTTTCGGTTACGAGAGCCTGCTGCGTGGCCATGACCGGCTGGGTTTTTCGACCCCTCTCGATCTGCTCGACCAGGCCGCTGAAACCGGCCATCTCCTGCCGCTCGAACAGATGGTGGCAAGCCGGGCGCTCGCCAAATTCGCGACGCTGCCGGATCGGGCCGGCGCAACCCTCTTCCTCAATCTCGACGTCCGCCTGATCCCCGACGGCAATGCCCTCGTCGATACGCTGCTCGATCAGCTGCGCAAGGCGCAGATCCCGCCGTCCTCCGTCTGCTTCGAACTCTCGGAGCGTTTCGACAACACCATCGTTCCGCAGTTTGCCGGCCTCGTCGAGCGCCTGCGCCGCTCCGGCTTCAAGCTCGCCATCGACGATTTCGGCGTCGGTCATGGCGAGATGAAGCTGCTCTGCGATTTCCCCGTCGATTACGTCAAGATCGATCGCCATTTCATTGCCGGCATCGACAGCAATCCGCGCAAGCGCCACCTGGTCAAGAACATCGTCAATTTCTGCCATGTGCTGGGCGTCCGGGTGATCGCCGAGGGCATCGAGACCGAGGGCGAATTCATTGCCTGCCGGGAATTCGGCGTCGATCTCGTCCAGGGCTGGTTCATCGCCCGCCCGACCACGCTGACAACGGAGCTGAAAAGCGCCTTCCCGCATCTGCAGGATGTCGGCAAGATCCGCCGCTCCACCCAGTCGCTCGACGAGATCCTCATCCGCCGCCAGATCGAAACCCTGCCCACGGTTTATGAACACGAAAACATCGAACACGTCTTCGATCTCTTCCGCCGCAATCCCGGCCAGACCTTCTTCCCCGTCTTGAATGCCAATGGCGAGCCGCGCGGCATCATCAACGAACGTCACCTGAAGGAATACATCTATCAGCCCTTCGGCCGCGACCTGTTGAAGAACAAGCTCTACGAGCGCTCCATCTCGCAATTCGTCGACCGCGCCCCGATCGTCGGGCTGGATGCCGATGCCGAGCGGCTGATGACGATCTTTGCCAATATGGAAGGCTCGGACTGCGTCATCCTGACGGAAAACATGCGGTATGCCGGTATTGTCTCGGCCGCCTCGCTGATCCGCATCATCAACGAAAAGCAGCTGAAGACCGCCCAGGACCAGAACCCGCTGACGGGCCTTCCCGGCAACCGCGCCATCGGCGATTTCATCCAGGACGTCGCCCGCGACGGCGATGCGGCCCGCTTTTTCTGCTACTGCGACTTCGACCACTTCAAGCCGTTCAACGACCACTACGGCTTCCACCACGGCGACCATGCCATCTCGCTCTTCGCCGCCCTTCTGCGCCGCTATTTCTTCTCGGAAGGCGATTTCCTCGGCCATGTCGGCGGCGACGATTTCTTCATCGGCGTCACGGACTGGACCCGCGCCGAACTGAACGAGATCCTCGATCGCCTGCTCTCGGACTTCCACGACGACGTCGTCGACCTTTATTCCGAAGTCGATCGCCAGGCCGGCCGCATCAAGGGCCTGGACCGCCAGGGCGTCGAGCGCGACTTCCCCCTGATGCGCTGCTCGATCGGCGTCATCGAACTCCCCCAGGGCCTCGTCATCGACGACGTCAACCGCATCAGCGCCGCCATCGCCGAGCTGAAGAAGCAGGCGAAGGAAAGCACGGAAGGCCTGGTGATCGGGATGTTCGGGGAGGGGTGAGAAGGGTCGGGCCGGCCAGACCGATGCATCTTCACAGATCACCGCCAGGATTGCTGATCTTATAGTTTACGCGCAGTGATCCAAAGAACCACCCGCCAAAACGACCAAAGCCACCCGTTAGGGTGGCTTGGCTTATGAGTCTCCTTGCGGAGAGACGGCGACCTCTCGGCCCCGCATATTTGGTCTTTATACTGGTCGCTCGGTGTTCAGTCAAGCAAAGGGGTGCCTCCCGCCTTACCTCGCGGGCTTCTCCCCCATCGTAACCGTGATCGTGTCCACTGTCTCGGTAACGATCCCGGATGGCGTTTCGACCGTGGTGGTGGTTGCTACCTCTGTCACCTGGACAGTGGCAGCAGGCATCCAGCCGGCAATGATGGAGTGGGCCTTCTGCAGGATAGCCGTCAACCCGTCACCCTTCACTCTTGGAGGTGTGGTCGACACGTTGTCGAGGCGACTGGTAGCGATCGTCATCAGGTGGTCGCAAATGACCCAGCTGCGCTTGCTGTCGATCTTGCCTTGCACCTCGGCGCTCAGCTCTATCGCGTTGATGTTGGTGGCATTGTCCTCGTCCGTCGTCATCGGCAAAACCGTCACTTTGCCGTTCAGCGTGGCGTTCCGGCTCACCACGATGACAGGCCTATTCTTCCAGAATTCCGGGATATGGATGACCCCTTCGGGGTGAAAGTTACACCAATAGATATTGCCGACCTTAGGTGCTGCCTTGATCCGGGTCGGATATTTTGTAGCCATGCTTTGGCGCCCCTCAACGCTGCATGCGACTAGCGGGACACGGCCCAGGTATGATCTCCTGTCCGGCCAGACTGGAAGCAACTGCAACTCGCCCCGCATGACCAGAAAAAGGTGAAAATCGCAAGGACGGCATCCATGGGTTGTTTGCGGTGTCGCGAAATGCCCCCGCCTGATTGTCGTCGCTGAAGCGCGCGCGCTATGATGATCGCTCCGCTCTGTCCAGCGCTTGAGCACACGCGGAGAAGAGTTCGCCGCCAAAGGCCATCCATGCAGATCACCGTCACCATCGAACCGCCCGACCAGCCCGCCGTCGCAACCCTGCTGCGGCAGTCCGATGCCATCGCCGCGCGCCTTTATCCAGGCGCCTTTCGCCAGCCGCTCACCCCCGCCACGCTCTCGCGGCCCGGTATTGCCCTCTTCGTCGCCCGTGAGGATCACGGTCAGGCGCTCGGCTGTGCCGCGCTTCTCGATCTCGGCGATGGCACGGGTGAACTCAAGCGCATGATCGTCGATCCTGACCATGCGGGGCAGGGTGTCGGCCGCCACCTCGTGACGGCCATTCTCCAGTCCGCCCGGGCGCGCGGTTTCCGGTCCGTGCTGCTCGAAGTCGGCATCCGCAATGTCGAGGCACGACGGCTTTACGAAAGCGCAGGCTTCCGCAATCGCGGCCCCTTCGGCCGCTACGAGCCGACCCCGATCGCCACCTTCATGGAAGCCGACTTGACGCGGCGCGCGATCTGACGGCCGGTCGGCACCATTTGTCGCGGGCGTCAAAGGGCCTCCTTTTCATCGCAATTCAGAGGCTCTATGCCCAACCAACCGCCGATCATCCCAGATGTCTTCAGGAGCGCGCCCATGTCCGATCACGCGATGTCCAATCCAGCGAACCAGTCTCTTCCGTCAACCATGCGCTATGTCGATCTTCCCGCCCATGGCGCGCCGGAGGTGATGGTGCTCGCGACCGGCGCTCTTCCCCAGCCACGCGCCGGCGAAATCCTGGTTCGGGTCGAGGCCGCAGGCGTCAACCGGCCGGATGTCGCGCAGCGTCAGGGCGCCTATCCGCCGCCGAAGGATGCAAGCCCGGTGCTTGGCCTTGAGGTCGCAGGCGAGGTGGTCGCACTCGGGGCGGGCGTGACGGGTTTCGGTCTCGGCGACCGCGTCTGTGCGCTCGCCAATGGCGGCGGTTATGCCGAATACTGCACGGTGCCCGCCACCCAGGCGCTGACCTTCCCCAAGGGGTATGACGCCGTGAAGGCCGCCGCCCTTCCCGAAACCTTCTTCACCGTCTGGGCCAATCTCTTCCAGATGGCGGGCCTGACCGAAGGCGAGACCGTACTCATCCATGGAGGCTCGTCGGGTATCGGCACCACCGCCATCCAGCTGGCACGAGCCTTTGGCGCCACGGTTTACACCACCGCAGGCTCGGCCGAAAAATGCGCGGCCTGCATGGATCTGGGCGCGGCGCGGGCGATCAACTACAAGGCCGAGGATTTCGTCGAGATCGTCAAGGAAGAGACGCAGGGGCGGGGCGTCGACGTCATCCTCGACATGATCGGCGCTGCCTATTTCGATCGCAATCTGCAGGCGCTCGCCAAGGACGGCTGCCTCTCGATCATCGCCTTCCTCGGCGGCGCGACGGTCGAAAAGGCAAACCTTGCCCCGATCATGGTCAAGCGCCTCACCGTGACCGGCTCCACCATGCGCCCGCGCAGTCAGGAAGAGAAACGCGCCATCCGCGACGAGTTGATGGCCGAGGTCTGGCCGATCATCGAAAAAGGTGAGGTTTCCCCGGTCATCCACGCGGTCATGCCCTTCGACAAAGTGGTCGAGGCGCACCGGCTGATGGAAAGCTCGGAACATATCGGCAAGATTGTCTTGAAAATGGGGTGAGGCGAGGGGCACGCGCGGCCAGCGGGCGCTTCACCAGCGACCATCACACGCCGACAGAGAACTTCCCAAGGTCTAGCGTAGTGGGAATTTCGCGGTCAACTCCGCCGCCGTTTCGCTTGGCGCGGTAAGAGGCCGTGTCGGCTGTTGCCATCATCTGTTCCAGGTCCGCAGAGCCGGAAGGCGCCATGGTATAGCCGAGGCTGATACCGATGGTGATCTCCTCACCGGCAATCTGGTAGGGGGCGCCGAGACTCTTGGCGACCCTATGCGCCAGGGCGTCTGCATGGCCTGGATCCCGGACATCGGGTTGCAAAATGACGAATTCGTCGCCGCCGATTCGGGCAGCGATGTCAGGCTGAACCAGGCTCTCGCGCAGCCGCCCGGCGATCGCTACCAGCAAGGCATCGCCGACCGCGTGACCGAAGCGGTCATTGATATGCTTGAAGCCATCAAGATCGAAGCAATGCACGCAGGTGAGCACGTCGTCAGCAGCGTCGAGGTTCATATAGGCCTCGCTGAGCGCTGTGCGGTTGCAAAGCCCCGTCAGCGGGTCGTGGCGTGCCTGATGCTCCATGTCGAGAAACAGGCGGATTTGCCGGATGGTCGTGCGATAGACATGCAGCATGCTCTGCATGGCAGCGACCAAAAAGATCACCGCCAGCAGACCCATGATCCAGTGGGCCGTATCGCCGAATACGATGATCGCCACGGAGGTGGGCAAAGCGGCAAGCAGGATCGCGGTCGCCGCGATCATCGGCCTTACGGAAATCCTCACCGTCACCCCGGCGCAGTATCCGAAGGTCAGCACGGCGGCCAGCATGTGGACCGCGAGGTCCGGGTAGGAAAAGGCGATGGTGGCGATCATCCCCACGCAGGCCGCAATGAGAAAGATGAAAAAACCCTGCACCTTTTCCCAGTAGGCCGCATCCGCAACCGTCGAGCGTTTCCTGGCATCCGCGCGTCGATGAGCCAGGGAAACCGCGATCTTGCCAAGGGAGGCGATGGCCCCGCCGATGGTGGCGATCAACAGCGGCGTATTGCCAAGGCTCTGGTGGGCGAACAGCCCAACAGCAAGGATCGTGATCCCCATGATCGTCGTCGGGGTCAGCGTCGAGTGCAGCTCCGACACGAGCGTCTTGAACACCTCGTCCGTCTCTCTGTAGCGCACGCCAAATCCCTCAAACCCATGGTCTGGGGCCCGCCAGGGGCCCAGAGCTGCAAGGATAATGAGGCCGGGGAGTTTAAGATTCGGTCAGGTTGAACGACAAAATCTGATAACTCGATGGATGATGGTTTTGTTGTGGGGGGGCTAGTTTGGTCGCTTTCACAGTGAAGGTGCTTGGCACGCTGGGGATTTGTGCGTTGAACGCGACGACGGCGGTGGGGTCATACACGCGGGTCTGCCGTTCGATTAGGTGGTGGAGCGCGCCGGCTGATGGAGAGTTCGGCGCATATTGGCAAGATCGTGTTGCGGGTGGGGTGAGGCGAGCGGCGCTCGCAACAGGCGGGCGCTTCACGAGCCGCCGTCATGCGGCGACAGAGAACTTCCCGAGGTCCAGCGTCGGCGGTATTTCACGGTCAATCCCGCCGCCGTTTCGTTTGGCGCGGTAGGAGCCCTTGTCCGCTTTCGCCATCATCTGTTCCAGATCCGCAAAACCGGACATCAGCCCTGGACTCGTTCCTCACTTCGCTGCCGAAGCCGCTTCGTTCGGCATCTCTATCTTCGACCAGGCGGTCATCGTCCTGACCTCTGCAAACTACTGGCGCTCGTTGTCCAGTGGGATCGAAGCCCAGCGTCTTCTGGTGAAGGCAAATATCAGAACCGCAAGCACACCGACGCAGATTGACTCTCTCGTCGCCGGCTATCAGGCAGATATGGGGGTGCTGTGAGCAAGCCGCGTGACAAGGGAATCATCGCATATGGTACGGCCGAGGACCGCGAAAAGCTCGCGGCCCTGGCGGATCTCTATGGGATCTCGGGCAGCGAAGTGATCGTGAAAATGATCCGGGACCGGCATCTTGAGCTGTTCGAAAAACGCACTGGCACCTAGCGTAGTGCATAACGTCGAAAAAGTCTGGGTTGAGGGATTGCCAGAGCCGGATACACGCGGCACACATAGGGCATCCCCGGAAGGGGATAGGGAGCGCCGAGAAGGAGAAGCAGTGTTGAAGCTGCATTCTTCTTCTCGACTATTCGCACTCGCCGTCCTGAACTGTCCAGTTTGGACCCGGACAGCCATCGGGGGTGGAAGCCGACGTGCCAGCGAGTAGCGCGTGATTCCACCAAACCAATTCCAACCAACTGACGCAAGACCCGCGAAGGCGTAAGGCAGCCTTATCCCGTGGTGATTTGTACGGTCGGCTTGCAGCCACGCTGAGCAGCGAGGTGATCAGTGGCCGGCGGTCCAAAATGTCGTCCCAAACATAAATGCCGAATAGCCCGCCGCCCCCGAAAGAGCCAGCCAGACAAGATGCTTCACCGCACAAGAAAACTTCTCCCCCACAGTCCTCTTGTAGGGATGCTGGGGTCCCTTCTGGCTTGGAGCATCATCCACCATGTAAGGTTCGTGTGTAGCCCAGCAATCCTTGACGGACGGCCAGAGCCAAACAGCGGGGAAAACGGTGAGAATAAAAGGGACGGCCCAATACATGCAGTGTGCTCCTAGGTTTCAGCCTTAGGTAGCGCTGTCAGGTTAACACCTCACCAACAAGTATGGTCGGAGACAACTTGGCTCCATAGATAGATTACGTGATCTTTATATATAGAGCTATTTAGTAATGCGACAGTTGGGCCAGTTAGAGATGCGACAGTCTCGCCTCTTGATGCGCTGGTCAATGCCAACGTCGGGAGCTAGGATGACGACTTCGAGCTTGGTCGAGACCATGAACGGTTTGCGCCGTCGCACGGCACCCCTCACCACCCACCCCCAGCCTTGATTCCGCCCCCTTCTTAAGCGCTTGTTAACGCTTCTCGTCTGGCTGGAGGTCTTCATGGCGCTTGGCGCATCGCATCGATTGCAGGATGGCGTCTTGGCCGTCGAAACCATGACCCGCTTTGCGCTGGCGGTGCTCGCGCTCGCCTCCGGCGTCTACACCTATCTCGGGGTGCGCAGCATTCTCGACGGCTCGCCGACGGCAGTGTTTTTTGCCGCCATCATCTATTCGGCCTCCGTCTCGGTGGCGATCTATGCCTTCTGGTCCTACATGGCGCGCTTCTATCCGCATGTGACGGGAACGGCGGCGCGGGGCGCCATGCTCGGCGTCATGGCGCTCGGCTGCGCCATGATCATCGCCATGTCGAGCTGGTTGAATGCGGCAGCGCTTGCAGGCTCGGCAGCGCTGGAACAGCATCTGGCCGAAACGGTCGAGGATTATACGGCCGATCTCGACCAGGCACATCAGAACGCGCTGGCCGCGCAAAGCCTGCTGCCGGACATCCAGCGCACCTCCGAACGTTTTGCCCGTCTGGCCGAAGACGAACGCCAGAACGGTGCGCTCACCGGCACGACCGGCTCGGGCAGCGTCGTCCAGCTTCTGTCGCAGATGTCCGCCCAGCTGAACGAGCTGCAGACCGGCATCACCGCCTCGCGCGAGCGGGTGACGACCCTGTTCGACCAGGGCCGCGCGCATCTCGAAACCATGCGCAAGCTGGTTTCGGCCCCCGGCGCCGTCGAGCCGCGCAGCGACGAATTCTCCGCCGAGGTCGTGGCGCTGTCGGGCGTCATCGCCTCGCTGGAACAGACCTCGATCGCGCCTTCGGTCAAGCGCGCGGCCGAAGACCTGTCGCTCGGTTTCATCGCCCCGGTTGCCGATGGCCAGGCCGCCGATCTGGCCGACCGCCAGGATCAGGTGATGCAGACCATCCGCACCTCGGTCACCTCCCAGTCGCAGGTTCTCTCCCAGGCCGCAGACGCCATCCTGGCGCGCGAACCGGTGGCCGCGCGCCGCTTTGTCCCCTTGTCTGCGGCAGAAGCCGTGCTGCGTTATGCCGCCGATTTCATTCCGGCCTGGGCAGGCGCAATCTCCATCGATCTCCTTCCCGCCGTCCTTGTCTTCATCCTGGCCGTCGTCCATGGCGCGATCCGCCGCCAGGAAGAACGGCTGCCTTTTGCCCAGCGGATCACCGCCGCCGAACTTCTGGAAGCGCTGGAGGTGCAGCGCGCGCTGAGCCGTCAGGGCATCGATGTGGCAGAAGCCGTGCAGGCAGCGGAGGCCGAAGACGAGCGCAGCCGCGCCGAAACCAACATCACCAGCCTTGACATGGCGAGCAAGGCGCCGCGAAAGGGGCCCCCCGCGTGAGACCCGCAGCGCTCCTCCCGCGTCTGAAGGACGCCTTTCTGCGGGCCGATGACGGCTTGCTGATGCGCGGCGCCTTCTTCGCCCTGCTGGCGACGGCAAGCGCCTTTCTCTTCGTCGACATCAGGGAAATGAGCCTGGCGAATACGGCATTGCCCGGCCACGATCCGCTGACGACGGACGCCCCCGTTCTTCCCCCGGCACTGACGGATGGCGTGCCCCAGGCGCCGCCGGTCGAGCCGGCCAGCGCGCCGGACGTGCTGCGCCAGCCGATGCGTTTCGACCTACAGCCCGGCGGCATCCTGAAGGCCGAAGGCGCCATCGATCTTGGCACCGCCGACCGTTTCGCCGAGGAGATCGCCGCGCGTGGCGAATATGTGCAGGCGGTATCCCTGAATTCCCCCGGCGGCTCCGTCGAGGATGCGCTCGCCATGTCGAAGCTGATCCGGGAAAAGGGCCTGAACACGCAGGTGGAGACCCGGGCGCTGTGTGCCTCGTCCTGCCCGCTGATCTTCGCCGGCGGTGTTGCGCGCGACGCGGCCGAAAACGCCATCCTCGGCGTGCATCAGGTCTTCAACGCCGGGCAGACCCGCCCCACTCCGGAACAGGCTATGTCGGAAGCCCAGCGCACGACAGCCCGCATCGCACGGCATCTGGACGAGATGGGCATCGCCGACGGCGTCTGGATTCACGCGCTGGAAACGCCGCCGGACCGGCTCTACTACCTGACGCCGAAGGAAATGGCGGAGTTCAAGCTGACGACTGCGGCGGTGGCGGCGGCAAAGCAGACCAAGAAGAACTAGAGCAAGTCCAGCAAAAGTGCGAAGCGGTTTTGCGTCCGGAATTGCGTGAAAACAAAGACATAGAGCATTGAAGGCGACTCCGCTTTCGCAATTCGAGGAAAAACGCTCGCCCGCCCGGCAAGAACCCGTCGGCACTTTCCGTCATTCAACGCCTGGTGGTTTGCCTCAAGACGTAACGGCTTGCCCCTCGCCCAAAGCCCCGTTCAGTCCTGTTCGGGCGGCAGCGAGCGCACGGTCAGCTTGTTGCCATCGGGATCGCGCAGATAGGCGACGAATTGGCCATTCGGCCGCAGCGATGGCGGGGTCTCGATGGACATGCCGCCATTCGCTGTCCCGGCGTCGTGCCATGCGCGAACCTCATCTGCATTAGCGGCTAGAATGCCGATCGTGCCGCCATTGGCAGCGCTCGCCGGTTTCCCGTCGATCGGTGCCGTGATCATCAGGCGACCGCCATTGTGGAGATAGATCAGCCGGCCGCGTGCATCCGTCTCGCCGGGCTGACCGCCCAGGGCAATGAAGGTGGCGTCGTAAAAGCGTTTCGACCGTGCCAGGTCATTGCTGCCGATCATGATGTGCGTGAACATGCGGTCTCCAGAAAAGTGGGAAATGGGAAGAGGGCAGATCGACCGAACCGCGCCTGCTTGCGGGATGGTCCGGCAGGTCCGGAGCATCCCGGAGAAGGTCGTTTGCCCTTGTCCGCAATGCCGCCTGCGATGCGTGGGAAACTCAGATCCCCGATCCGTCGAGTTCCGCCTCGTCCTCGCCCTCCCAGGCGGGCGGCCGGATCATGGCATCCGGATCCACCCCCGGCAGTGGCATCCAGCATTTCAGCTCCGGTTCGGCATAGGCGATGATCACACCCGGCGTCGAATCCGAGGAGCGCCAGCCGTCGGCGCCGAACCGGTCGCCGTTCGACCAATAGACGAGATCGACGGCACCCGGCCCCTGTTCGGTGGCGCGGATGGTCACCAGAATGCGGCTCCCGTCTCTCGGCGCGCTCACCATGTTTCGCCAGCGGATGGGGTCTTCCATGGTCTTCTCCTCCCGTTGTGGAAGGAAGTGTCGTCTTCCCGGAGCGACCGGTCAACACCTGTCTCGCTTACGGCGTGTTGCCCGAAACCGTCGTGTTGTACGAATCCCGGACATAGACGCCCGCATCACCCTTGCCGACCAATCGATTGTTCCTCACCGTCAGACCGTCAGCGGTGTAGATCGTCACGCCGGCACTTCCCGGCGAGGTGACCGTGTTGTTCTCCACAAGACCATTATGCGAATAGATGCCGAAGGAGATGCCGGCGGAGCCGTCGACACTCTGCGCCGTCGTGAGTGTATTGCCGCGGACCGTGGCACCGGTCGAGCGAACCGTGCTGATGGCACTGGCGTTCGATCCTTTCGTCGCAATGACGTTGTCGCTGATCGTATTGTTCGCGCCATAGCGCAGATTGATCCCAGCACCACCCCGCATCTGCGTCTCGATGTCATTGCCGGTGATGCTGAGATTGCTGCTGTGATCCACCACAATCCCGTAGGCGATCGTACCGGAATGCCAGTTGCTGTCGTTGGTCGTATTGGTCCTGATCACATTGTCGGAAATCACCGCGCCATCGCTGGTGATCAGGTTGATGCCGCGGGACATGTAGCCATTGGTTGTCACCCTATTGCCTGAGATCGCGATCCCGCCGCTGTTGTTGATGTAGAAGCCGTTCGCCTGGGTGCCATTGGTCGTGATCGTATTGTCGGTCACGACGAGACCGCCGCTATTGTTGATCGAAAAGGCGTGCGTCGATTGGGCCTGCGCATCCGTGTCGACATAGCTGCTATTGCCATTGCCGTTTGTGGTCACCCGGTTGCCCTTGAGCAGGCCGGTTGCATTGTCTGCACGAATGCCGAGCGACCTGTCTCCGTTCTGGGCGATCGCCATGTTCTGGATATCAAGGCCGGTGCTGGAGACGAGCTCCATCGCGTTGCCGCCACTGGCCGAGATCGAACCGCCATCGACGGTAAATCCGGAGACGCCGGAGGCCCGGATGCCGCCCTTTGCCGAGGTCACGTCGACGTTGCGCAGCACAGCCCCGTTTGCCGCATTCACCGCAACCGATCCGCCGGAAGTCGACAGGTTTTCGACGGCGATGCCGCCCAGAAAGCTGTCTTGCCCCAGCTGAACGAGCGTTCCGGCAGAGCCGCTGATGCTGCCCGAACCGCCGCCTGCGGTCCAGTCGACCGCAGTGCCGCTCGTCGCCCCCTTGAGGCGCAGGACCGTTCCCCCGCCGAGCACCGTTTGCCCGGCATTGAGGGTGATGCCCGCCGCCGTCGAAACCGTTCCGTTGACGAGCACGATGCTGCCGGCACCTGCAGCATTGAGGGCGGCCTGCAGATCGGCCCCGTTCTGGTTCGCCCCGTCAATCAGGATGAAAGATCCGACGGCCGAACCGTTCCAGTCGCTGACAGCCGCCTCCGTCGTGGTCAGCGTTTCGTTCGTCGCGGTGAAAGCGTTGGCGGTGTTGGAGACGATGTCGACATCCCGAACGATGGCATCCGTCATCCGCCGTTCCATGACATCGGACGGATCTCTTGGCAGGGACGGCGGCTGCAGCGGCACGCGCAGTCTGGCCTGGGCAATCCACTGGTCGCCACGCACGTCGTCATGCTGATAGACCACGCCGCCCGTCAGCTTCACGCCCGGCAGCCCGGCCAGATTGTCCGCCACCAGTTCCAGCCGCGCCCGGGGGCCGGCAACGGGGTCGACATCCGAGCCGTCGAAATAGTATCCACCCAGAAAGGCTCTGAGGTCGAAGCCGGAGCCCGGCTCGAAGACCGGAAGGCGCACACCCACCTCGGCATCGACACCGGCCAGCGCTTTTTCGACCTCATAGCGGGTGGTTGTTGTCCGCACCGCCTGATGCCGGATCGCCAGAGATCCACCGGTGGCAATCGCATCGCTCGTCCAGGAGCCCACGGAAGACGAGCTGCCCCCCTCCATGTAGACGTCGCTCGGGCCAACCGGGAGATACACGTTGCCGCGCAGATCGAAGTGTTCGCTCAGCGCTTCGGCCCCGAGCGTCACCTGTTTGAACATGTTGCCATAGGCGGAGCGGCGAAGGTCGAAATAGCCGTAGGCACCGATGTTCCAGCCGGAAGCCAGCATCTGGCGCAGGCCGAGGCCAAAGTTCCCTTCCGATGCGTCCTGATTGTCGAACATGCCCCGGATATCGGCAAACAGCAGGCTATCGCTGTCCTGGGCAAGCGGCATGAACAGATCGGCATTGCCGATCGAACGCCCGGTGCCGACATGACCGCCCACCTCGATCCAGGGATCCCAGCGCTGCGTGAAAACATCGTCCGCCCACGCGCCCGAACCCATCGTCCACAGCGGCAACGAGACCAGGATCACGGCCATCTGCTCTTTGTACCGGAAGGGTTTCACGCGCGTCATGATTGCTTCTCCAGGGAGGCGCAGATCGGCAAAGCCGTTCAGAGCTCATGACGTTTAGAAAAGAAACGGCCGTTATCCAATGGTCCAAATCTGGGCCGAAATTCGCGGAATATCCCGTAATTTCAATAGTAAAATGCGAAGTCTGGATGGGGAGAAAAGGCCTGCGTCACGCTTCTCGTCAGCCGATGCGATCGGCTGTGCGGCCATCGCGCGATCTGTTTGCGAAGCGTGCGCGATGTCATAGGATGGCCCGGCCCGCCGGATGCAACCGTGCAGGATGGGCGGTAATCGGAGAAGTCGCCCCGCATGCGCAAGATGCCCGTCACCTGTGAGGTTCGTTACCGCATCGATCCGGATCGCATGTCCGAGTTTGAAGCCTATGCGCACATCTGGACCGAACTCATCGAACGTCACGGCGGCATGCATCACGGATATTTCCTGCCGGGCAAAAGGCCGGATGAGGCGAGCGTCAGTTTTGCGGGGCAGGGCAGCGACGGTGCGCATGACATTGCCATCGCGCTGTTCACCTTTGCCGATGAAGCCGCCTATGCGCAATACCGGGAGCAGGTGGCGAAAGATCCGGATGGCATAGCCGCGAACGCGCGTTTCCGCGACGATCCACCCTTTGTCAGCTATGAGCGCATGTTCCTGACGCCACTCCCGCGAAGGGGATGATCTCGGCTCCGGCGCGCGAATTGTGAACGAATTCTGCCGCAACGCAACACAATTATACAAACAAGACGTCACATAACGTGCCTTGTCGAAATCCTCGAAGCGCCCTACCTTTCAATCATCGGCAACGTAACGAAAGGAAGGTGATCCAATGTCTAATGAGATTTCGGTCTGCGTGTGTGACTTTGGAAAGGGTGCGGTTTTGACGGGGCAGCCCTCGGCCTGATCCAGCCTTCCTTCGGGCGGTTACCCCGTCCGGGTCCAGACAAAGGACTAAAGCTCATGGGAGCCACCCTCGCGGGTGGCTCTTTTGATTCCGGGGCTCCGGCAGTCCCTGGTTTACAATCCGACCGCCCCGAAGCCCGGCACCTTCAGCGCCGGCCGGGCGAGGTCGACGCCAGCCACCAGGCCCAGAAAATTCACCTCCAGCCCGCTGCGCATCCCCACGGAAAAGCCGGCAAGCCCGCCGAGGCTCACATGCAGGTCGCGCCCGTCGCTGTCCAGGGCATAGAAGGTGCCCTCGCCGAGATAGTCGCGACCCACGGCATCCGGCGGCAAGACGGCGCCGAGGTCGGGCACTTGCCGCAGCACATGGGCGACAAAGGTGTTGGAGTTCGGCCCCGGATAGATCCGGTAGCCGCCCGGCTGGCCGTAAGGATAAGCCTCGATCGCCGCCTCCACCTTCGGGATCAGTCGCTCGGCCTCGGGGCCCTTCAATTCCACCACCAGCCTTGGCGGGTTCGAATACCAGAAGGCGTCCGGTGCCCGGTGGTTGCGCCGGATCGGCGCGCCCCAGCCCACCTTGTCATAGCGCTGATAGGCGCCGTCTTTCGTCTTGGTCACGATCCAGGCATGGCTGGCGATCGCCCCTTTCAGGCCGCCGGTCATCGCGGAGAAGACGTAGATCGCCGCCTCCGGGCTGTCCTGCGCCGACGGCAAAAGGCCGGATGAGCCCCATTTTGCCGAACTCCAGCCGGACGGATGCTCGCGCGTCGCCCACAGCCCGGCCGAAACCAGGGTCGGCAGCACGAAAACGAGCAGGATGACGGAGACGATACGCAGCAGAAATTTCAATCCGGACCTCGAACCAGCTTGCGAGACATGCTCTAACAAGCATCTGGCAATCATGGCGTTTTGAGGTTCATCATGGGCAATCCGGTCACGGTCGAGGTCACGCGCGGTCAACTCGTCGAAAGCCGCCATCGCGGGCTGGCGGTGGTCGTCGATAGCGATGGCAAAATCGTCTTTTCCGCTGGCGATGTCGATGCGGCCGTCTTCCCGCGCTCCGCCTGCAAGGCCATGCAGGCCCTCCCGCTGGTCGAAAGCGGCGCGGCGGATGCCTTCGGCTTCGGCAATCGCGAACTGGCGCTCGCCTGCTCCTCCCATTCCGGCGAGCCGGAGCATGTGGCAACCGCCGCCGCCATGCTGAAAGCCGCCGGTTGCAGCGAAAGCGATCTGGAATGCGGCGCCCACTGGTCCTTCGATCAGGCAACCATCATCGCCCAGGCCCGCAGCCTCGACCGCCCCTCGGCCCTTCACAACAATTGCTCGGGCAAACATTCCGGCTTCGTCTGCACCTGCGCCCATATGGGCGAAGACCCCAAGGGCTATTCCACCTATGACCACCCGCTGCAGCAGTCGATCCGCGCGATCATGGCAGACCTGACGGGCGCCACGCTCGGCCTGGACAATTGCGGCACCGACGGCTGCTCGATCCCGACCTATGCCGTGCCGCTCACCGGCCTTGCCCATGGTTTCGCCAAGCTCGGCACGGGGCAGGGGCTCGCGCCCATCCGCGCCGCTGCCGCCCGCCGGCTGATCCAGGCCTGCATGGCGGAACCCTTCTACGTCGCCGGCACGAAACGCTTCTGCACAAAGCTGATGCAAGTCGCACCTGGAAAGATCTTCGCCAAGACCGGCGCCGAAGGCGTCTTCTGCGCCGTGTTGCCAAACAAGGGCCTGTCCTTCGCCGTCAAGGCCGAGGACGGCGCCACCCGCGCCGCCGAAGCCATGATCGCGGCCCTGCTGGCCCGGTATTTCGAGCCTGAAAGCGAGGAGCATGCGGCGCTGATGGGCCTTGCCAATCACGGCATGCGCAACTGGAACGGCATCGAGGTCGGCCAGGTGCGGGTCACCGACGTGCTGTTCGGCTGAACCTGAGCGCTCACGCAGGGATCATCTCCGCGCCTGCCGCCCGATAACCGGCGAGAACCTCCTCCGGCGTCTCGGCACCGACGATCAGCCCCGTCACCTCGGAAAGCGGCACGATGCCGAAAGGCGAGACGGCGCCCAGTTTCTCCGCCGTCAACGGGCAGTAACTCGCCACGCTGCGCTCAACGATCCGCCGCTTGATCGCGGCTTCCTCGAAATCGCCGGTCGACAGCCCGTCGGCCGGATGGGCGGCGGTGGCGCCGAGGAAGAACAGATCCGGCCGCAGCCGCTCGATCGCCGAAAGCGCCGTCGGACCCACCGCCACCATCGAGTGTTTGAAGATCCGCCCGCCGATCAGGATCACCTCGATTTGCTGATGCTGCTCGAACTCCGCCGCGATGGTCGGGGCGTGGGTGACGACCGTCAGCGTCATGTCGTGCGGGATCTGCCGCGCAATCTCCGCCGTCGTCGTGCCGCCGTCGAGAAACACCGTCTGGCCGGGGTTGATCAGCCGGACGCAGGCGGCCGCCAGCCGCCGCTTCTCCTCGGTCGCCAGCCGCTGGCGCGTGGAAAAGTCGGGCAGGGGGGCGGCAACCGGCAGCGCCCCGCCATGCACCCGGATCAGAAGCCCCGCCGCCGCCATGTCGCGCATGTCGCGGCGGATCGTATCCTCGGACACGTCCCAGAGCCTGGCCAGCTCGCCCGACAGCGCCCGCCCGTCGCGTTTCAGCACCTCCAGGATCTCTCGGCGTCTTTGTTCGGTCAGCATGATCTCGCCCGTTTGTTCACGATATTTCCGGATAATACCGAATTGGATTCGACATTCCATAAGAATCGTGCGGAAATGTGCACGTATCCGCATGAGGCGGATGATGAAGGAGTGAGACATGTTGATATTGATTGCCGGTCCCTATCGCTCGGGCACCGGGGATGATCCGGAAAAGATGGCCGCCAACCTGAAGGTGCTCGAGGCGCCGTCCCATGCCCTGTTTCAGGCCGGCCACGTGCCGATGATCGGCGAATGGGTGGCGCTGCCCATCTGGCATGCCGCCGGCGGCAAGACCGTCGGCGATGACCTTTACGAGCAGATCTTCCACCCCGTCGCGGGCCGCCTCTTGGCACTCTGCGAAGGCGTCCTGCGCCTTCCCGGCGCCTCCAAGGGCGCCGACAATGACGTCCGCATCGCCACCGAACGCGGCATCCCGGTCTGGTATCGGCTGGAGGATGTGCCGGGGTGTGGCTGAGGGGCGCACTTCCAGGCCAGGATTGAATAACCTAAGTTGATGGGTTATTCTTCCACATGGTCACCGTTCTGCGCAAGCATGGCATGCGTTTCGTGATCTACACGGCAGATCACGAGCCGCCCCATGCGCATGTTTACGGTGATGGCGAGGCCCGAAGCGACATCGTGACCTTGAAGGTGATCTCGCAGGGCGCTCTTTCTGGACACGTGGAGACAGTATCATGGCTGAAATCACCGACGCCGACCTTGAGGCTGCAAAACGCCGTTGGGCCGAGGAGCGCGCTGAAAGGCCAGCCCCGTCTGCCGTCAGGTTTGACCGAGACAGTGAGCGGATCGTCGTCGAGTTCACCAATGGCGCCGCCTTCCTCGTGCCGGCCCGCGCGCTCGAAGGCCTGCAAAAGGCGACGCCGGACGACATTGCCGATGTCGAATTGCTGGGCGAAACCGGTCTCCACTGGGAGAGGCTGGATGTCGATTACACCATTCAGGGCCTCATGGCCGGCATCTTCGGGTCTCGCGCGTTCCTCGAAGCGCAGCGCCGGGGAGGGCAGTCGCGCTCCCCGGCCAAGATTGCCGCCAGCCGGGTCAATGGGGCAAAAGGAGGCCGGCCAAAGAAGATGGGGTGACTTGAGCCCTCAGCTCAGCTGCACGCTCAGGGTCTTGCCGACGGCGGAAGCAGCCTTGACCAGAGTATCCAGTTGCACCTTGTCATTGGCGGGGTCGAGCAACCGGCCGAGCTGGGTTCCGCTTGTTTTCATCCGCCGCGCCATTTCGGACTTCGAAATCTGTTGGGTCTTCATTTCGTGCTCGATGGCAATCACCAAAGCCCGCTTGATCGCCGTCGCGGTCACCACGTCATAGAGACCTTCGTCTCGCAAAAAGCTGTCGAAGCTTTCGCCGATATGAGGATTTTCGTCAGTGTGCATGGCGAGCGACGTCTTTCATTCGAGCCACAGCTAGGTCGATGTCCTTTTGTGGTGTCTTCTGCGTTTTCTTCTCAAAACCGTGCAAAAGGACCATCCGGCCCTCCTGGATCATGAAGAATAGCCGTGCAATCCGGCCGTGAGCGAGAGACGAGCGGATCTCGAAGAGACCTTTCACACCCACGATCGCGGCGCATTTTGGCATGCCCACCGGCCAGCAATATTCCAGCGTCGCAATGTCCTCGCCGATGAGCTTTCGGTCATCCGGGCTGAGGGACATCAGCCAATCCCGCACAGGCCGCCGCCCCCCGGTCGAAACATAGAAAAATGCATGCACGATCTTGGCGCGCTGCATAGCCTATACCTTGCAAGGTAAACCTTTTGAGGTCTTGGTTCAAGTGGTTCAATTGCGATCTAAGGTTGCAGTGTGCGGCAATGGCCGTCAAAGTTCAAGCCAAAGGATGATACGCTTGCCGCTTACTCCACCTCGGCCAGCCGCTTTTCCCACATCGCCTTGAAGCCGGGCCTTGCCTGCACATGCGCGAGCCAGGCGGCTGTCTTCGGATGGGCATCGAACAGCGGCTGGTAAGCCTGGGCGTAGCGCACGATTTCGGCGAGGTTGATATCGGCGACGGTGAAACGCCCGCCGACGGCGTAGTCGTTGTGGGAAAAGTGCTTCTCCAGCACGCCGAAGGGCCGCGCGAGAATGCGGGCGATCACCTTGGCCTCCTGCTGGCCGGCCTCGGTCGACAAGCGGCCTTCATTGTTGGCGGTGGAGATCTTCAGCGCGTCCGTCTCGATCGAGGTCGCGGCAAACAGCGACCATTGCAGCATCTGCGCTTCCTCGTGGAGATCGCGCGGCGCCATGGGACCGCCCTGCTTCTTCGCCACGTAAAGCGTCTGCGCGAGCGACTCGTTCAGCACCAGCCCGTCGTCTTCGATCGTCGGAATGCTGCCCATCGGATTGATGGCCAGGAATTCCGGCGAGCGGGTGTTGAGCCGAACGCCCTCGGCCATCGGGTCTTTCAACTTGTAGGCCTGCAACACCGGCACCAGTTCGAACGGCAGCCCCAGTTCTTCCAGCAGCCAGAGAATGCGCGTCGCGCGTGACTTGTAGACACCGTAGATCTTCAGCATGCCGGTCTCTCCCGTGAACGATGCGCCGGAGGCTAGCGTGTGCAGGCCGCGCGGAAAAGCCTTCCCCGCTGATGCCACCGATGAAATTCGCTGATGAAAGGACGCGGTTGACACGTCCCCCTTGCCGCCTTATCCGTTTCGACATGGGTCCGCAGTTCACCCAGGCGTCACCGCCCCGAAAAGGGGAGCTAAACCTGCCGTTTCTCGTGTCGACGAAAGCTCGTTTTCCCGTGCCCCGTCGGAAGTCGGTGACCACCGGCCTTGTTGGTTGCTTGCTGAGCAGCCGGGCACGCCCAGGAGAAATGAGATGTCGAGGACGACCCATGCCTTTTCTGCGCCCGATCTGTCGGCGCTGGCCAAAACCCTGAAGCGCGAACTGGATGCCCGGGCCGAACTGCCGGGTCATGTCGAGCTCTTGAACATGCTGACCCGTGCTGTCGGCTTTCGCAACTACCAGCATTTCAAGGCGAGCCGGGCGGCGGAAGATCGGCTGGCAAAGCCGAACGCGATCGAAGCCGAACCGGCCGTCGATTTCCGCCGTGTCGAGCAGACCGCCCGCTGTTTCGCCGGAACGGAGGTGCTTGCCCGCTGGCCGGGCAAGCACAATCAGCAGCAACTGGCGCTCTGGGTCATCTGGTCCTTTCTGCCGACGGGGAGCGAAGTCGTCGAGAAGGATGTGAACGCCGTGCTCATGCGCCACAACGGCTTCGGCGATCACGTGCTGCTCCGGCGGGAACTGGTCAATATGGGCCTTTTGGTGCGCACGCCCGATTGCCGGCTTTATCGCCGCGTGGAGAAGCGTCCGCCGCCTGAAGCACGTGCTCTGATCCGCCTGGTGACCTCGGGGCGCATCGACGGCGCGTGATGAATGGAAAGAGCGGTCCGGCGCGACATGACGCGCCGGCCCCGCGTCCTGTCGGCACGAATAGCGATCAGCCGGCGGCGCTGCGCGGCAGCTTCTGGTCGCCGTCGAGCAGCAGGCTGCTCCAGGACGGAATGGTATTGCCGATGCTGAGCAGGGCCTCCACGGCCGTCCGGTCCATTGGCCGGGCGAAGTAATAGCCCTGGCCCGCCTTGCAATCGAGCGCCAGCAGCTGCTCCGCCTGGCTGAGTTCTTCAATCCCCTCGGCCACCACCCAGATCCCCAGCCCGCGGGCGATCTCCAGCAGGCCGCGCGTGATGACGGCCCCGGCATCGGCTTCCGAAAGCCGCCGCACGAAATATTTGTCGATCTTGATGATATCGACCGGCATGGTCAAAAGATGGGTCAGCGAGGCAAATCCGGTGCCGAAATCGTCGAGGGCAACCTTGATGCCGACATCCCGCATGGCCTGGATCTCGTCGGAAACGACGGTGCCCTTCTGGGTGAGGTAGACGGATTCCGTCACCTCCGCCACGATGGTGCCCGCAGGCAGGCCGTGCCGGTGGAAGGCGTCGATGATCCGCCGCGTCAGTCCGCCCCGATGGAAGTCGGCGGCCGTCAGATTGAAGCCGACCCGCGAGAAGGAAAGCCCCATGGAGCGCCAGCGGCCGCAATCGGCGGCAATGCGTTCCAGCATGCGGTCGGTGATGTCGAGCCCGACATGGGCATCCTTCATCGCCTCGTGAAACTGTGCGGCGGGAATGATCTCGCCGTCCCGCGTCGTCATGCGGCAGAGCGATTCAAAGCCGATGATGCGGCCCGTGGCGAGTTCCACCACCGGCTGGTAGTGGGCGTCGATCCGGTCCTCGCGCAACGCCAGCCCCACCTCCTGCACGGAGCGGAAGCGCTCGACGATCGCCGTGCCCAGGCCGGAATGATATTGCACATACTGGCCGCGCGCCCGTTCCTTGGCATGGTAGAGTGCGTAGTCGGCATTCTGTCGCACCTGATCATGGCCTTCGCCGGCCATGACGACGGCGCCGCCCAGTGTGGCGGCCGGATAGATCAGGTGACCGTCGCAATCCGCAGGCTCCTTGATGCGCTCAATGAGCGTCGTCGCAAGATCGGCGGGTCTGAGCGTATCGATGCAGGGGATGATGACCGCGAATTCATCGCCGCCGAGGCGAAAGGCCATGCCGTCGGGCGCGCTGTCGCCGATCCGGTGCCCCGCGACCCGGATCAGATCGTCGCCGGCGGCGTGGCCAAAGGTGTCGTTGACCATCTTGAGATTGTCGAGGTCGATCAGCAGCAGGCTCCACACCTGGGGCCGTTGCGCGACCCGCGCCAGAACCTCGTTGAAGCGGCTGCGGTTGGGCAGGCCCGTCAGCGCATCGGTCTCGGCCAGGCGTCGCCGCTCGGCAATGCGCTGGTCCCGCTCGATGGCGATGGCCGACAGATGCACGCAGGCGCGCACGATATCCTGCTCTCGATCGGATGGCCCGCGTGCCGTGCGGTAGTAGAAGGCAAAGGTACCAAGCACCTTGTCCCCCGCGATGATCGGCGTCGACCAGCAGGCTTTGAGGCCGAGCGGCAAGGCAAGTCCCTTGTAGGGCTCCCAGTAGGGATGGGATTCGATATCGTCGACCATGACCGGTCGCCCGGTAAAGGCGGCGGTTCCGCAGGAACCGACACCGGGGCCGATCTGGATGCCGTCGATCGCTTCGGTATACTCCAGAGGCAGGGAAGGCCCAGCCAGATGGCGCAAACGGAAGTCGCTATCCAACAGGAGAACGGATGACACGACGTCATGCGCCTGGGCTTCTACTTCCCGGCACAGATAGTCGATGGTCTCCGCAAGCGACTGCCCGGTTGCGATCTTCTCGAGTATCGTGTTCTGCAATTGCAACAGCATGGCGACCGCATGGGTTTCACTGCCGCCATTAACGCCCAGAGTGTTTAATCGTCACTTACGAAAATGTCACAATTCTAATATTGGTTCGCGCAGCCTTAACGAATTTCCGCAAATTCGTGCCATTTCAGGTCACCAACCGGAACCGTCGTGGCGCAAGGTGGCGCATGGCCGCCAGCGTTTCCGCTGGTCTATGGATCTGACGAGCGGATCACGCCGACCGGTTGCCGGAAATTGCCAGATGGGAAAATCCGCCGCCATCGTCGATCAGCTCGCCTGTGCTGCGCTCCGCCCAGCGATAGCCCAGGATCGCGCCGTCCTTGACCTCCTGCAGCACATTGCCGGAGATCACCGTCTGACCGGCACCCTCCACCACGCTCACCCGCATGCCGACACGCGCCTTGCGAATGATGTTGCCGGAAACGACGAGATTGCGCAGATAGGGGCCCCAGCCGAGCATCATGCCGGCGGTCGCGGCGTCCTCGATGACATTGCCGGACACCACGGTATCGGCCTCGACGGATATACCGAAGCCGAAACCGCCGACCTCCTGGGGGTAGGGGCCCTTGTCGACGAGATGGCGGATGACATTGCCCGACACGGTCGACAGCCGCCCGCCCTGGTCGAAATTGACCACACAGATCCCGTTTGCCGCCCCGTCGATCACATTGTCGCCGATGAGAGCCCCTTCGAAGGCAAACTCGGCATAAATGGCGGTCTCGCCTGAGCGAAAACACTGGTTGCCGGTGATCGAGACATTGGAGGCCGAATTCGCCCGGATCGCCGAAAAGGCGCAGTCTGAGACATGGTTGCCGGAAACGATCACATTGTCGGCGCGAAACAGGTTGATGCCATTGCCGTTCTGCCCGGTGCCGCCTTCGGCAGCGCCGATCCGCGCCACCCGGTTCCCGGAAATGACCGTGCCGTCCTCGCCCTGGGTCCAGCGATGCACGAGGATGCCGCCATTGCCGCAGTCGAAAATCGTGTTGTCGCGGATCGCAAACGCCTGGCCTTCGATTGCCCAGATCGCGGAAAGGGCAGCCCCGCTCACCCGGCATCCCTCGATCTGGCCGCCGCATTGCGCCAGATGCAGACCGTATTTCCGGCTGCCGGCCACCTCGCAATCCTCGATCACGACGGAGCCGACATTGCGGAACGACAGCAGCCCCTCGGTATAGTCTGCAAGCCAGCGATTGGCGCCGTCGAAGGTGATGCCGGAGAGGCTGACATGCTTGACGTCCTGGGCCGCAATCAGATGCCCGTCGCCGCGATAGGACAGTCGCGTCAGCCCCGGAACGCCGGTCAGCCGCGTGCCGTCAGGCAGTTCGAGATTGGCAACCTCATAGGTCCCGGCCGGTAGAAACACCGGCTGCCCGGCCTTGGCGGCCGCATCCAGCAGCGCCTGCAGCTTGCGGCTCTGGTCGTCCTCTGCGCCCGGCAGGATGCCGGCCTCCGCCGCGTCGAATCCGCCGCGAAGCTCGGCCATGGCGAGCGTCTGCGCTGAGGCGCGGTTCAGGCCCCCTGTCGTTCCCGACAGGAGAAGAGCACCGAGGCCCGTCAGAATGTCACGCCGTGTCGGCATCGTTCACCTCTTCATGGCGGCGGATGGAGCCGTCCCATGCGCAGGAGACACTGGAGAAGAGGAGCGGGTGGGGCAAGGACAGGCTTAAAACAGTGTTAACGGCGGTGAATGTGTTTTGTCGCCCGCGTCTTCGCCTATCGTCTAACCCTCACACCCTCCCGACTTGCGCCAGATCAAGGAAATCGACGGACAGACGGCTATTCTGATCCTCGAAGGGCCCCGGATGACGATGTCAGCGCCGGAGCGCCCCGACACAGTTCGGAGGTCGGATCATGCTACGTCTTGCTGCGGTTCTTTACATTCTGGTCGCCAGTGCAGTCGGTGGCGCGGCGGTGATCGCGGTGCTGACGCTCGACATGCGTCAGGGCTGGCAGATCGCAGCGGCCTTCGCGGCAGGACTGGTGGTGGCGATCCCGATTGCGGCGCTGCTCGCCCGGCGCATCTACAACGCCTTGCAGGGGCCGAAACCGGTCTGAAAGGTTATCTCTTCGGCACGGGGTGAAAGACTGGTCCTGTCCTGGCGGAACGGGATTGGCGGTGGAAACCAGCCTCGTGACGACCGGCCGGCATTTTCTCGGGGGAGGAGATGCCGGTCGGGTCGTTTTTGCGGGGCACGTGACACGACCCCGCACGATCCCCGGCGCTTACGTCTCATCCTGCTCGAACGTGTCGAGCTGCGCCTCAAGCCCCTGCGTGAACCGCAGATAGAGCCGTGCGAATGTCTCGATCTCCTCCTCAGTCCATCCGCTCGTCGCCTCGATGATCGTCTCGCGCTTGATCGCCTCGATCGCATTGAGCACGCCGCGGCCGGCCTCGGTGATCCGGACCAGACTGCGCCGGCCGTCCTCCTGCGATGCCGCCCGTTCCAGCAATCCCTGGCGCACGAGATCCGCGACGATGCGGCTGCCGCGTGACGGGTCGATCCGCATCTGTTCGGCAATCGCACCGACGGTCGCCTCTTCATGGCTGCCAATTCGCTTGATCACGCCGATCGCGTCGATATCGGAAAGCTCCAGCCCCGTCCCCATCCGCTTCAACGCCATGCGACCGATGAAGCGTCGTCCGATCAGCAGGCGCATGCGTGTCATCGCCTGGCCGACAAGGCCAAGGGCCGTGTTCGATGGCTCCGGCTGCGGGGACGGGCTGGTGGCGTGGCGATCGGGCGAAGAGGAAGCTGTGTTCTGCATGCCAGCACTTTAGCAGCTTCATCCTCTCGCACAAAGCAAAATGCATGCGCTCCGCAAATATATGCTATTGACATATAAATGCTTGCGGCACATTTTGGCGCCCTACAGGAGCCCCCGATCCATGGACAGCCGCACCGACCCCAAAGTCATCCAGCCGGGTTCTCACCCGGCCACCCGACTGGAACCGCATCCTGGCACGGCATCTGCCGCACCGCCGACAGCCGGAGAGGGGCCTCTGGTCACCGACCCGCGCCTGCGCCTCTTCGTCTATCTGTTCCTGATGTCGGCCATGTTCATGGCCACGCTCGACAACCAGATCGTCTCCACCGCATTGCCGACGATCGTCGGGGAATTCGGCGATCTCGAACGCTTCGGCTGGGTCGGTTCGGCCTATCTGCTCACCACCTCGGCCGTCATGCCGCTTTATGGCAAGCTGGGCGACCTCTTCGGCCGCAAATACGTCATCATGGCCGCCATCTCGATCTTCACCTTGGGGTCGCTGGTCTGTGGCCTCGCCGTCTCGATGAACACGCTGATTGCTGCCCGCGTGCTGCAGGCGCTCGGCGGCGGCGGCATCATGGTGTCGATCTTCTCGATCAATGCCGATCTCTTCGAACCGCGCGAACGCGCCCGCTACCAGAGCTATTCCAGCCTCGTGCTGATGGCGTCTGGCGCGCTCGGTCCCGTGCTGGGCGGCACGCTGTCCGATCTCTTCGGCTGGCGCTCGATCTTCCTGGTCAACCTGCCGATCGGCATGGCCGTTTTGACCGGTCTTGCCTTCCTGCTTCCCTATCGCAAGCCGCATCGCAAACCGAAGATCGATTATGCCGGTGCCCTCCTGCTCGCCGGTGCCGTGGCCTCCATCGTCTTCTGGGCCGACAGTGCCCAGCTGTTCGGCGGGCTGCTTGCGCCGCAAAGCCTCGCCATTGTCGCCTTCGGCATGCTCTGCGCCATCGGCTGGGTGCTGGTCGAGCGCCGCGCGCCCGAACCTGTCGTGCCGCTCTCGCTGTTCTCCAAGCCGACCATCAACCTGCTCTTGATCATCTCCATCGTCTCGGGCGCCATCGGCATCGGCTCGGTCAACTACGTCGCGCTCTTCCTGCAGACGACGACCGGCCTCTCGCCCTCCATGGCCGGCCTGCTCTTCATCGCCACAACCGGCGGCATCGCCGTGGGTTCGCTGACCTCAGGCCGCCTGATCGCCAGGTCCGGCCGTTACAAGCCCTTCAGCATTGCCTCGACGGCGCTGGGCGTCATCGGCTTCGGCATCTTCTCGTTCGTCCATGCCGGAACGCCCGTCGTGCTGATTGCGCTGGTCATGCTGCTCCAGGGCTTTGGCGTCGGCATCGGCCAGCAGGTGCCCGTCATCGGCGTCCAGAACGCCGCCTCCCGCGCCGATGTCGGCGCGGCCACCGGCACCGTCACGCTCACCCGCATGGGTGGCGCGGCGATTGCCATCTCGATCTATGGCGCGATCATCGGCACAAGCCTCTCGCATGTCGCGATCCCGCTGGCGGGTGGACAGGACTTCCGCAACCTCACCCCGGAAATCCTGAGCACGCTACCGGACGCCACCCGCGCCCTCGTGGCGAACGCCTATTCCGACGCCTTCGTACCGCTCTTCCTGACTGCGTCGGGCATGATGATCATCGGGCTTATCGCAGCGCTGCTGCTGCCGAACGTCCGCCTTCCCAGCGCCAGCCAGAAAAAGGCCTGATCGTCCGGCCTCAAACTCCGGCACTTGTCAGAATGCAGAAGGCCCCCGCTTGATCGTAAGCGGGGGCCTTCTGCGCAGTGAGGGTAGGAAAGATCAGGCGTCACGCCGCGCGGCGCGTCGTCATGCCAGCCTTGTGTACCTTGAAGCGCGAGATGAGCGCCTTCAGATGCGCCGTCTCGTCGGCCAGACGGTTGGTGCTGGCGGCCGCTTCTTCCACCATTGCCGCGTTCTGCTGCGTCATCTGGTCCATCTGGTTCACCGCCGTGCTGATCTCGTGCAGGCCGGTCGACTGCTCCTGGGCAGCCGTCGCAATCGAGGTGACCTGGCCGGCAATGCCGATGACCCGTGTCTGGATCTCGCGCAGTGCGTCGCCGGTGGTGGTTACCAGCCGAACGCCGGTCTGCACTTCTTCGCCCGACTTGTTGATCAGTGCCTTGATGTCCTTGGCCGCCGTTGCAGAGCGCTGGGCGAGTTCGCGCACTTCCTGCGCGACAACCGCAAAGCCCTTGCCGGCTTCCCCGGCGCGTGCCGCTTCGACGCCGGCATTGAGCGCCAGGAGATTGGTCTGGAAGGCGATCTCGTCGATCACGTTGATGATCTGCGTGATCTCGTTCGAGGCCTGCTCGATCCGGGCCATGGCGGCCGTTGCGTCTTCCACCACGCCCGAGGAACGCTCGGCGAACTGCCGGGCATCGGCCACCATGCGGCTCGATTCCTGCGCCCGCTCGGTCGAGGTCTTCACCGCAACCGTGATCTCCTCGAGCGCCGAGGAGGTCTCTTCCAGCGAAGCGGCCTGGGTCTCGGTGCGCTTCGACAGGTCGTTCGAGGCGTCGCGGATTTCGTCCGCCCCGCCATTGATCGCATCCGACGACTGCCGCACCTCTTCCATCAGCCGGCGCAGCGTCGTCATGGTCTCGTTCACATTTCTCTGCAGCTCGGCAAACACACCCTGATACTGGCCTTCCATGCTTTCGGTGAGATCACCCTGCGACAGGGCGTTGATCACCCGGCCAGTCTCGGCAATGCCGGTATCGACCGATTCCACCAGCGTATTCACATTGGCCGCGAAGGCGTCGAGATCCGGATTGTCGTAGCGCTTGGTGATCCGGTGCGAGAAGTCGCCGGCAACAGCCGCATTGACCACGGTGGCGATGTTCGACTGCAGGTCGGCATTCTTCTCCTGCAGGGCCGCTTCCTGCGCCGCCAGCTGGCGGATCTTGAGCGCATTCTGCTTGAACACGTCGACGGCTTTCGCCATCAGGCCGATTTCGCTTCGGTGATCGAGACCGGGGATCTCGGTCTCCAGCCTGTTGTCGGCCAGCGCGCCCATGGCATGGGTGATCGCGCCGATCGGCCGGGTAATGCCGCGGGCGATGACGAAAGCGATGATGCTGGCGAGAACCACGCCGAGACCGCCAAGCGTCATGCCGGTGATGACCCCGGTTTCCATGGTCGCCTGAATTTCCGGACCCAGCGTATCCTGTGCCTTCTTCAGCTCGACCTTCAGCTGTTCGACGCCATCCGACAGGCTGTTGCCGGTGGTGTTCATCGTGTTGTTGATGATCTCGTTGCGGCTGTTGATGATGTCATCGATCTTCTGCAGCGCGGTATTGTAGGTGCTGAAGTCGTCGATCACTTCCTCGATGCCAGCCTTGTCCTTGTCCGATTTCACCTTCGACAGAGCCTGATCGAGGCCGCCATAGGCAGCCGTCGCGGATTCCAGCGCGGTGTCATGCGCAGCCTTGTTGTTGCTCAGCAGGAACTTGTTGGTGCTCAGTCGCATCGTCGCGACAGCATATTTGGCATCTTCGATCACGGCCGCACTCTGCAGGTCGCCACTGTTTTCCAGTGTCTTGGCGATGGTGCCCAGTTCGGTGGCCATCTCCGGTCCCAGTTTCTCGAAGGTACCGCTGACGATCTCGTCGCGCTGGTTCTGCAGGGCAACGACGTCTTCGAAGGCCTTTGCATAGGTGTCGACCATCGCGTGGAAGCTGCTGATCTTGGCCTTTTCCGCGTCGCTGGTTGAGAGCGCTATCAGGGAATCGATGGAAGCCTTGGTGGCCTTCAGTCGCTCCAGCGCTTCCTGGTGAAGCTCTTCCGTCGGCTCGGCGCGATACTTGCGGAAGGCAAGCCGTGCATCGAGCATGTTGGCCTGGATGCTGCTCGCAGCATTGGTCTGTTTGGCGGCGGCACGGTATTCGCCGAACATCGCCTTGTTGGTGATATTGGCAAAGATACCGCTACCAGCAACCCCGCACAGCACGAGCAGCACGAGGCCGAAGCCGAGATAGATCTTCTGCCCGATTTTCATGTTGTTCAGCATGGAAAACACCCCCAGTGGTTGTCAGCATGGGAGAATTATTAAGGCTAAAATTTAAATAGACTTAAATGTTAGGGAGGGCTTTCTGTGGTTATTCGACTTTTTTTGTTCACTCTGCGGTTGGTCTGCGCCAGATCTGCACGCAAGGCAGAGCGAGCGACGAGCGAAGGCAGCGCGGCGAGGAAATGGCCCCGCACATGGCTTTGCACGCCATGCCCCATCCCGGCATAAGCTTCGCGCCAGCCGCAGCTGACAGGTTGCCGCCAACGACGTCAGTCTGAATCGGTGCCGCATGTCCAAGCTTTCTCGCTCTTTCGCCGCAAGGCCGCAGTCTTCTCTTGTCGGGCGTGCCTTGGCGCTCGGGTTCGGCACGGCCCTGACGGCCTCGCTCTCAGGCTGCATCCTGGTGCAGGACACCAGCCGCATGAACATCGACGTCTTTCAGGACGAGGTTTCGCCCGTCTGGTACGATCCCGCCCGCACGCCGCCGGCGGCCGACCAGACGGCGCCGCAGAGGCGCAATCTCTACCAGACCCAGTTCCATCAGACCTATGGCCTGCCCGTTTCCAATCCGCTGCACAAGGTCATGTATGGGGTCTTGTCGGATGACGGTCATACCCTGCCGGCCATCCCGCTGGATCGCGTCGATTCAGGTTTGCTGCGCAACGAGGTCTCCTACGAGACGGCGGAAGCGCCCGGCACCATCGTGGTGGATACCAAGGCGCATTACCTCTATCTGGTCAAACCCGGCGGCAAGGCGATCCGCTATGGTGTCGGTCTCGGCAGGGATGGCTTTGCCTGGTCGGGCAGGGGTGTCATCCAGCGCAAGGCCAAGTGGCCGCACTGGACGCCATCCGACGAAATGGTCGAGCGCCAGCCCGGCCTGAAAACCGTGTCCGCAGCACGCGGCGGTCTGGTTGCCGGTCTCAACAATCCCCTCGGCGCCCGCGCGCTCTACATTTACCAGGACGGCAAGGACACGCTCTACCGCGTCCACGGCACGCCGGACTGGCAGTCCGTCGGCAAGGCCACGTCGTCCGGCTGCGTGCGCATGTTCAACCAGGATGTCATCGATCTCTTCGACCGCGTGCCGGAACGCACGCCGATTGTTGTCATTTAGCGACACTCATTTGCGACCTTGCCCTCTCTCCAAAACGTGAAGGGCGCAATCGGTTGCGTTAACGGCTCCTTTCCTGTTTGCATCGCACCATCGCGGAACAAAGCGCCGGCTCCGGCGTCTTCTGTCCGCCGCTTTGCCACAGGAAATTTGAGAACATATGTCCCCCGCACATCCTCTGACGCGCCGATCCCTGCTGTCACTGACAGGACTTGGCGCCGCAAGCCTGCTCGCCAGCTGCACCACCTCGCGGCCGCTTCCCCCCGGCCTGAGCCTTGATGGCCCGGTCGTTCCGGCCGCTCCCGCCGGCCGCACGCCCGAACTCGACGCCATGTATGGCGAGATCTATGACGGCGGCTTCGTCATTCCGGCCGTTCCCTATTGGAAGATCCCGCCGCGCTTCTATCGCCAGCAGGTGATCGATCCGACCGGCGAGGCCCCCGGCACCGTCGTCGTCGACACCCCCGGCCGCTTCCTCTATCTCGTCGAAGCCGGCGGCACGGCCATGCGCTACGGCGTCGGCATCGGCCGCGACGGCTTCTCCTGGGGCGGCGCCGGCGTCATCCAGTGGCGTCAGAAATGGCCGAAATGGACCCCGCCGGACGAAATGATCGGTCGCCAGCCGGAACTCGAGAAATATTCGTCGCGCAACGGCGGCATGCCGCCGGGCCTGTTGAACCCGCTCGGCGCCCGTGCGCTTTACATCTTCCAGAACGGCCAGGACACGCTTTACCGCCTGCACGGCAATCCCGAATGGAACTCCATCGGCAAGGCTGTCTCGTCGGGCTGCGTGCGCCTGCTCAACCATGACATCATCGACCTCTACGAGCGCGTGCCGACCAAGGCGCGGATCATCGTCCGGCAGTAGTCGGACGGGTTACGCCGACCCTCCCCATGACGGCAGTGCCGATCGGGGAGGGGCCTGGCTCCCCCTGAATGCGGCGATGGCCAGGCACACGCCCGTTATCTGCAGCGCCGCGCCAAAGCCTTCCGCCACCGTCGGCCACCGACCTTCGAACCCGAATCCATAGCCGAGACCGAACATCGTTTCGGCGACGACGAGTTGCGCGGCAAGCGCCAGCGGCAACCGGTTCGACGCGACGGTCCAGCACCAGGTCGCAAGCCATGATCCGGCTAGGCCCATCAGAATTGCCCATCCGGCAAAACGCAGGATGTCTGAGCTGGATGCCGTCTGGATAAGGTCGAAAGATCCGAGCGGCAGCAGCATAAGACTGCCGATGGCAGAACCGATGCCCTGCAGTCCGGTCCATTGCAGCCCGTTCGGCGCGTCGGCGGATCGCATCACCGCCGCATTGACGAGGCCATAGGTGATCCAGATGCCGAGTGCCGCCGTGCTGAGCAGCAACCCGCCGACGATCGGCATTGTCTCGCTGACGCCTGCGTCCTTGATCGTCGCCCCATTCACCAGCGCGACGCCGATCGCGATCAGCGTGAGCGGCAAGGCAAGACGGGACCAGGCGATGGAGCGGTCGCGCAGATTGGCAATGATCGCCAGAAACACCGGCATCGTGCCAATGATGATGGGCGGTATCGCGGCCCCGGCCAGTTGCACGGCGAAAGCGGCACAGACAAAGTAACCGACATATCCTGCGCCGCCGAGCAAGAGCCCGGTGAGGATCCGCCCGGGCGCCAGCCCCCTAGGCCGGAATCGTCGATCAATCATCAGCAACAAACAGGCCAATCCGAACACGCCGTAGCGCGCCATGGTCAGGTCCCAGGTGGTGAACGGTGCGACCGCGCGGGGTGCCACAAAAGTCAGGCCCCATAAGGCGCAGGTCATCAGGCCGGCCATGATCCCGTAAAACATGAAAGTCTCCTTCTGGAGCCATCATGCAAGGGCGCTCTGCCGAATTCTATGGAAATTGAAAGGCATTTTGCGTAATCTTCTCCCTATGTCGAAGGTAGAAAGCCCCAAAAACGTCCGAAACGGAAAATCATCTCTGGACGACGCCGACGCCCGCATTCTCGCGGCGCTCGATGCCGATGCCCGTCTGTCCATGAGTGAACTCGCGCGCCTGATCGGCATGTCTGCCCCCAGCGTTTCGGAGCGCGTTCGTCGGCTGGAAGCCGCCGGCGTTATCAGGGGTTTCACCATCGATCTCGACACGCGGGCCATCGGCTATCAGATCCGGGCCATGGTCCGTATCCGGCCGCTGCCTGGCAAGCTGCATCTGGTCGAGCGGATGATCCAGGAACGGCCTGAATTCATCGAATGCGACAAGATCACCGGCGATGATCCGTTTCTGGCGCGTCTCGTCGTCCGTTCGATCGAGGAGATGGACGATGTGCTGGAAGCTTTGTCCGAGCATGCGGTGACCAGCACCGCCGTGATCAAGGGCACATCGGTCAAGCGGCGATTGCCGCCCCTGTAGAGTTTGGCCAAAACCAACAAACCCCGCCATCGCTGGCGGGGTTTGTCGTTTCAAGGCAGGCACTTACGCTGCCGCAACCGGATCCGGTTCAGGCCGCCTCAAGCGCCTTTTCGATCGCCTGAACGGAATGGCCGGTCAGGTCCTTGTCGAGTTCGCCGACCAAAACGGCCGAAAGCTGCTTGTGATAACCCTTGCGCATTTCGCCAAGCGTCCGGGGCGCCGCGATGATCACCAGGCTGGTGATCCTGCCGTCCAGAACCTGCCGGTTCAGCATCTCGGTCACGCCATTGCTGAACCCGTCTTCGTCCTGCTGGCTGTCGTCGGGATTGGCGGCGCTGCTCTGATGGCGCGCGCCCGAGGCGATCTTCGAGGCGTCGATCTCGTCCTGCGGCAGGGCCGTCAGCTTGATGTCCAGGGGCGTGCCCTCGTTCTGGAAAAGGCTGAGCTTCGTGCCATCGGCAACCGCGATGACGGTATTCTGCGGAATATGCATCTGTGTTCTCCTGTTTGCGCGAGGCGGTATCCACCGAAGGTGCAGGGACCGCAGGGTGCGAGGGGTCAACCCCTGACGGGAAAGTCTGTTCCTCCAGATGTGCCGGCATGGATGGACGATCTCTCCGTTTCGCTTCGCGGATCGCCGGCCTGCAGGCGCATCCGGGCCGCCTCCACCTGAAAACGGATTTCGTCACGGTCCATCGGGATGCAGGCGCATTGTTCTCCCGCCTGGCCCAAGGCTTCGATCTGCGCGGAGAGCGCCTCGCGCTCCGCCTCAAGCACGGCCGGACCCACAAGATCGGCAAGCCGGATCGCCATGCGGGTCAGGATGGCCGGGTGGTCGGCACCCGCCTGGCGGATCGGGCGAAAGCCGGCATCCATCAGGCCCCTCAAATCCGTCCGGCTGACGAGCAGACGCAGGGCGCCATGGTCGTCGCGATATTCCGCCGGCTGGACCGCCCGGCCGATCTGACACTCCACCGCAGCGCTGATGCGGTCGATCACGGCGAGCGCCGTGAACGGGTCGTTGATGCCGGGCGACAGCGCCCGGACGGCGATTTCGGTCAACTGCCGGATGCCGAATTCGAGATCCTGCGCCGGCGTCCGCTCCGCTCCGATGGTGAAAGCCGCCCGGATGCTGTCGAGAAGGGCGTCATCAGGGGCTTTCTCGGTAAACACCTGCACATGACCGCCTGCGGCCAGCACGTAGTGCCCGGCCCGCACATTGACGGCCATCCGGATATCCTCGCTCACCGCCAGATCGAGGAGCCGCTGATAGTCGACCACCTGCACATGCCCGACCTTGCCGATCGCGAGGGTGTGGAAGGGGCCGGCAAAGCGGGCGCCGAGCGGTTCGTGTTTCGGCGTGTCCGGCGGTGGCAAGACGCTGTCCATCGTTGCCAGCATGTCGGTGTAGAGCGCGTTGACGATATTGTCGGCAATGATCGAGCGCGCGACCTTGTGGATGTAGAACAGCAGGGCCAGGAGGCAGAGCACGGTCAGCACGCTGCCGGCGGTGATCGCGAGATGCGGCACGCCCGTGGCGCCGAGTTGGTCGGTGACGCTGCGCAGCACGATGATCAGGTAGAGAATGGTGCCGATGAACAGGCCGAGCACCGTCTGGATCTGCCGGTCGGCCATGAAGCGTGAGATCAGCCGTGGCCCCAGCTGGTTGGCGGCCAGTGTCAGGATGACGAAGGTGACCGAAATGACCAGCGAGGTCATGGTCATCAGGCCGGACAGCAGGCTGCTGAGCAACTGCCGGCCGGTCTCGGCATCGCCGCTATAGAGCCACCAGAGATGCCCGGAGCCTGCGGATGCCAGGCGATTGCCGAACAGGATGAGGATCACGGCGAGTGCTGCCGAACCGACGGTAAAGATCAGGGGCAGAAGCCAGAGCTTGCCCTGCAAAAGAGCGAGGAAATTGCGGGTCTTGTCCATTGTTCCACAACGCGCCACTCCGGCTTTCGATCCTCAGGGATTGTCAGCCCTTCAGGAACGGCAGCGGAACGGGCTGAACGAACTGGCAGCACCCGCATTCATCGTCGCGATCGTCAGCCCGTTGGCAATCTCCACGTCCTTCTCCGTCTGCGGGCAGGCGTCCACATCGGCCAGGCACCCGCTCGCGATGAACGCGTCATTGCGGTCCAGGAAGGACGGCGACACGCCGTCGCGCCCGACGTGGTCGAGGATGTCGCTCAGCGCCTTCCGATAGACGTCGCATTTCTCGATCTGCCAGGCCGAGCGGCTGGACTGTGTTTCACCCGCCTCATCTTCAGCCTTGCCCCCTGCAGGGCATAGCGCAAGAACAGCCGATGCCAGCAGGAAACGCAGCCCGCTGCCGGCTGGCCCCTGTCTTGCCCTCATCGCACCACCTCGACCGCCAGCACGCGTCCGAGCTCTGCGATGGCCGCATCGCGCGTGGCGAGCGACGCCTCGGTCTCCGTGAGATAGATCGCCGCCACCACCGGCTTCTTCCCGGGTGGCCACATCACCGCGACGATGCCACGGGTGCCATGGCCGCCGGCCCCGGTTCGGTCCGCAATCCGCCAATCCCTGGGCACACCGGCCCGCAACAGGCCATCCGCCACCGCATTGGCTTCCATCCACCGCGTCAGCTGGCGGCGCGCCAAGGGTGCCAGCCCGTCGCCGATCAGCAGTTCCCCGATGGTGCGCGCCATGGCCTCGGGCGTCGTCGTGTCGCGCGGATCGCCGGGTGTGGCCTCGTTCAAGGCAGGCTCCATCCGGTCGAGCCGCGTGACGGTATCGCCGATGGAGCGCAGGAACGCGTTGACCCGCTTCGGGCCGCCGAGTGTCGACAACACCAGATTGGCGGCGGTGTTGTCGCTCGTGCTGAGCGTGGCGGCACACAGGTCACCGGCCGTCATGCGTGTTCCCACCCGTTTCGATGTCACGGGCGCGTGGGCCAGGAGATCCTTCGCCTCGATCTTGATGTCGCGCGACAACAGCTGGGTGCCGGCATCCAGCAGCGCGGCGCAGGCCAGGGCCTTGAACGTGCTGGCCATGGCGAAGCGTTCACCCGAACGATACTGCCACTGTCGATTGGTTTCGGTGTCCACCACCATCAGACCCAGCCGCGCGCCGAGCCGGCTTTCGACCTGGCGGGCAGCTGCCGTGATCGGCCCCTCGGCTGCGGCAAGCGGCGATGCACCCATGGCGGGCAGCAGAAGCGAAAGGTTCAGGCACAGAAGGAGAGGCAGCTTCATTGGGGATCTCCGCAACGCGAGAGAACCTCGTGCCATGCAAAACGGACGGCGAGCAGGCAAGATTGTGGCAGTCCACAGCTGCGCCGCCTTGCCGAGCCTTGCCGAGCCGGCGCGCACCCTCAGGGCGGGTCGATTGCCTCAAGATGGCCCTTCAGCCGTTTCAGGCTGTCGCGCAGGCTCTGGATTTCCGAGACATCGCAGCCGGTCTGTCCGCCGATCGCTCTCAGCACGTCGACAGCCCGCGCCTTCAGCGCACGGCCTTCCTCGGTGAGCGTGATGAACACCTGCCGTTCGTCGGCCACATCCCGGCGACGCGCGACATAACCCACCTGTTCCAGCCGCTTGAGGAGCGGAGACAGCGTGCCGGAATCGAGCCCCACCCGCTCGCCCAGGCCTTTGACGGGAAGATCGTCTTCTTCCCACAGCGCCATCATCACCACATATTGCGGATAGGTGAGGCCGAGCGGCGAGAGCAGGGGTTTGTAGGCGCGCGTGAAGGCATGCGCTGCGCCATACAGTGCAAAACACAGTTGCTTGTCGAGCCTCAGCTCTTTTTCCAGGTCGAGATCGCTGATCATGTCAGAGGAACTTCCGGGCATCAGATAGGTTGCAACAATGGCGAAAAGCCTTTCGAGATGCAATGTGCAAAAATAAATTGCACGCAACTCAATTGTGTACTACATAGGTAACCATCGCCTCGCAAACAAGGAGAACATCGAAATGGCAATCCTGTACACCGCACATGCGCATGCCACCGGCGGCCGCTCTGGCCACGGCGTGACCGATAACGGCGTCCTCGATGTAACGCTGACCACCCCGAAGGAACTCGGCGGCGACGGCGCGACCGGCACCAATCCCGAGCAGCTCTTTGCCGTCGGTTATTCCGCCTGCTTCCTCGGCGCCTTGAAGTTCGTCGCCGGCAAGGAAAAGATCAAGATCCCCGAAGACGCCAAGGTCCACGCCGATGTCGGCATCGGCCCGCGTGAAGACGGCGGCGGCTTTGGCATCGAAGTCAAGCTCACCGTCGAAGTCCCGGGCCTCGACCGCGAAACCGTCGAGCGCCTCGCAGCGGCAGCCCACATCGTCTGCCCCTACAGCCACGCCATGCGCACCTCGACCGAAGTTCCGGTCAGCGTCCGGTAAGCTCGGGCTGCTAGACAACCCCCATGATCCACCGCGAGAAGGCCGGCCTCTGTGCCGGCCTTTTTGCATCGAAAGAACTGGGGCGGCACGACCTGGTTTCGCCAACCCGCCTGTTCCGGTCACCGACCGTGCTGCCGGCATGGCCGCCAAAGCGCGGCCAGTGGGACCTCTCGGTGCTCAGTACATCGACTTCACGTAGGCCTGCTCCAGGCCTTCGTCCAACTTTCGCATGTCGTCCACATTGTCAGGTGCCGCCCCGGTTTCCTCCAGGATGAACTGCATCAGCGAGGGCATTTCGCGACGATCCTGGCGATGGTCCGGATCCCACAGATGCGAGCGACGGAAGGCCTTGGCGCAGTGGAGGAACACCTCGTCGATGGCAACGACGATGGCAAGCTTCGGCACCTTGCCGTTGACCGCCATGCGCGCCAGCAGCTCCGGATCGGTGCTGAGCTGCGCGCGGCCGTTCACGCGCAGCGTATCGTCGAAGCCGGGGATGATGAACAGCAGTCCGACGGCCGGATTGGCGATGATGTTCGACAAGGTGTCGAGCCGATTGTTGCCCGGCCGGTCGGGAACGACGATGGTCTTCGGGTCGAGGACCTGCACGAAACCGGCCGGATCACCGCGAGGGCTGACATCCGCGCGCCCGTCTGCGCTTTGCGTCCCGATGCAGAGAAATGGCGACCGCTTGATGAAGGCCTGCGCATGCACGCCAAGCTGCGTCTGGCACTTGGCAACGGCCAGATCATGCGTTGGCTCGAAGAGAGATCGCAATTGCCTCTCGTCTCTTAACCTGTGGTCCGGCTTGACCGCGTAAGCCTCCGACATCTCCACATCCTCCCGTTTTGTAATGAGGTACGTACCTCATTCTCCAGTCATATCATTCCGCGACCTCCGCTTCAACCGCCGGAGACGCGGGCATATCATGCCCCTGTCTCATCCTTGCGTGGTATGAGGCGTGGCCACGGCGGCGAAAGAAGCATCGGGGCGGGCAGGCCAGCGCCCCTGCGAGGCTGCAGGCGTGCAAGGATCAATGCGATGATCACGCGGTGCAGCCCCGAAACCCCCTTGGCAGGCCTCGCCTTTGGTCATATGGTTGCGTCACGCAACGAAAGGGCCGTCCATGCCGCAGGATCTGCCTCCCATTGATGAAATCCGAATTCAGTCGCGAAAACTTGTCCGGGCGCTCGGCTTCATGGGCGGCCCCTTTGCCGGAACCGATCTGCCACCGTCATCGGTGCATGCCCTGATCGAGATCGAAGCCACGCCGGATCTGACGGCGGTGCGTCTGTGTGAGCGCCTGCAACTGGACAAATCGAGCGTCAGCCGCCTGCTGGGCAAACTCGTCCAGTCGGGCGACGTGAGCGACGTCAGGGATGCCGGAGACGCGCGTGTCAAGCGGCTCACGCTCACCGGGCAGGGAAGGCGCCGGGTGGCGGCGATCCACGATTTCGCCCGCCGTCAGGTCGGAGCGGCGCTCCATCGTCTGCCGCCGCAGCACCACCGCACGGTGCTCGACGGTCTCAAGCTCTATGCGGGCGCGCTGGCGCCTGGGGTCGATGACGCCGCGCCGCCAATCGAGATCGTCGCGGGTTACCGCCCCGGCCTGATCGCAGACATGACCGGCATGCACATCGATTATTACGCGCGCACAGCCGGTTTCGGTCGCGCCTTCGAGGCGGTGGTGGCCGGCGGCCTCGCCGATTTCTGCAGCCGCCTCGATCATCCGGACAACGAGGTCTGGACGGTGGTCAGCACAGGGCGCATCCTCGGTTCGATTGCCATTGACGGTCAGGATCTCGCGCGCGTGCAAGGCGCCCCCGTCGCCCATCTGCGCTGGTTCATTCTTGACAACCGTTTGCGCAGCTCCGGTCTCGGGCGCCGGCTGATGGCGCAGGCGCTCGCCTTCGTCGACATCAGGGACTTTGCCAGAACCGATCTGTGGACCTTCGACGGTCTCAGCGCCGCCCGCCACCTCTATGAAACGCATGGCTTTGCGCTGGCCGAGCAGCGTCCGGGCGATCAATGGGGCAGGGAGGTTTTGGAGCAGAGGTTTACGCGCCCAGGGCCGGGTGCGGCGTCACGGGCTTAGCCTCTTTCACACTGGATCCGCGACGACGACCTGCGCATCTGGTCCGCATGGGGCTTTCCAAAGGCGGGCGGAACCCCGCGGCCCACCCTCTGCAACGCCCCATCAGACGCTCACCTCCAGCAAGCCCTGCCGCAGCACGTGCGGATCGTTCGTCAGCCCCGCCTCGATGTCGCGATGCACCTGCTTCCAGATCGGCACGGCGCTCGACAGCGCCTCGGCGCCCTCCGCCGTCAGTCGCAGAAGTCTGCCCCGCCTGTCCTTCGGGTCCGGCTCGACCGACACCCAACCACGCGTCGAAAGTGGCTTGAGCGCCGCCGTCAATGTTGTGCGATCCATGGCCAGAAGCCTGGCAACAGGTCCCATCGGCGGCGGTTCCGGTCGGTTCAACGCCATCATCAGGGAAAACTGCTGATTGGTCAGCCCCGAAGGCTTCAGCGCCGCGTCGAAGCGGCGTGCGAGCGCGCGTGCGGCACGCTGCGCATGCAGACACAGGCAAGTATCGCGCACATGAATGGTGGTGGAATAGGGAATCACAGGCAAGTTTGACATGGATTAAATATGTTGATATCAACCTATATGTCAAGAGGAGGATCAGAACAATGGAATATGCCGCTAAGTTGCCGCCGATGTCCGATCCGGCATCTCGAATCGTCTCCCGTGAAGCGTGGCTTGAAGCCCGCAAGGCCCTGCTGCAGCAGGAGAAGGAACTCACGCACCAGCGCGACAGGGTGAATGCAGCACGGCGCGCGCTGCCCTGGGTCAAGGTGGACAAGGACTACCGCTTCCAGACGCCCGAAGGCGAGAAGACGCTCTCCGATCTCTTTGAGGGCCGCAGCCAGCTGATGATCAACCATTTCATGTTCGGCCCCGACTGGGATGCCGGCTGTCCCGGCTGCTCCTTCTTCGCCGACCACATCGAAGGCATGCTGCCGCATCTCAACAATCACGACGTCACCTTCGTGACCGTATCCCGCGCGCCGCTCTCGAAGATCGAAGCCTACAAGGTCAGGATGAACTGGCATTTCCCCTGGGTCTCTTCCGCGGATAGCGATTTCAATTACGACTTCCACGTTTCCTTCACGCCGGAACAGCTGGCCTCCGGCTCGGTCACCTATAATTTCCGTCAGACACCCAGCGAAAAGGCCCATGATGAACTGCCCGGCCTCTCCTCCTTCTACAAGGACGGGCAGGGCCAGGTTTTCCATACCTATTCCCAATATGCCCGCGGCGGCGAGGAAGCCCTGGGCACGCTGATGATCCTCGACCACGCGCCGCTCGGTCGCAACGAGACGGGCACGCTGAGCTTCGTCAAGCGCAAGGACGAATATGCGCAAAAGCCGGTCGAGAAGGCCGGCTGTTGTCACTGAGGAGGTGTCGTCATGGATTTTCCCCAACCCACCGAACATCACCGCGTGCTCGATCGTTTGGTCGGCGACTGGCTCTATGTCACCTCGTCTGCCGTGGAGGGCTATGATCCCGAAGACCCGATGAAGCGTTGGACCGAGAAGGTCCGTTCCCTCGGCGGCCTCTGGGTCGTGGCCGAAGGGCAGGGCGCCATGGGCGACGGCATGCAGGCCAGCCTGGTCATGACCGTCGGCTACGATCCAAGGCTCGGCCACTATGTCGGCAGCTGGATCGGCTCGATGATGGACACGTTCTGGATCTACAAGGGCTGGCTGGAAGACGATGGCCAGACCCTGGTGCTCGAGGCGGAAGGTCCGAGCATGGAAGACCCGTCCCGAAACGAGCTTTATCGGGATGTCATTCACTTCATCGATGATGACACCAGGACCTTTTCCGGCAGCGTCCGGCAGCCGGATGGCAGTTTCAAGACCTTCATGAAAAGCGAAGCAAAACGGATCGGCTGACGGCCGGGAAAAACAGAGAGGAACTGCGCATGCACGGCACATTTATCTGGCACGAACTGATGACCCCGGACACGGCTGCGGCCAAAGCCTTTTACGGCCCGCTGCTGGGCTGGGAGCCGACCGATATGGACATGGGGGATTTTACCTACACCACCTTCGCCATTTCAGGCTTTCCGATGGGGGTCACGGGCATGATGACGCTGAGCGATGAGATGAAGGGCCAGGGCATCCCCCCGAATTGGACCGGCTACATCCATGTCGATGACGTCGACAAGACGGCAGCCGAATACGAGAGCAATGGTGGCGCCATCCATCGTGCACCGGAGGACATTCCCGGCATCGGTCGTTTTGCCGTGGTCGCCGATCCGCAAGGGGCCGTCGTCTGCATCATGACGCCCCAAATGCCCGATGGCGAGACCGGCAGCTGGCCGACCCCCGGCAGCACCGGAACCGTGGGTTGGAACGAGCTGATGGCCGGCGACTGGGAAAAGGTCTGGGACTTTTACGCCGCCCGATTCGGCTGGCAGAAGGACATGGCCGTCGATATGGACGCCATGGGCATCTACCAGACCTTCAAGCTGGGCGAGCGTGGCATTGGCGGCATGATGACGAAGCGTCCGGAAATGCCCATGCCCTATTGGGGTTTCTACTTCATCGTCCCGGCCATTGATGCGGCGGTCGAAAAGGTGAAGTCGCTCGGCGGGCAGGTGCTGATGGAGCCGCACCCGGTTCCGGGTGGCTCCTGGATCGCTGCCTGCCAGGATCCGCAGGGCGCCTATTTCAACCTGACGGCAGGGGCGCGGTAGTCGCAACTGCGCCTGGAGCGTTTTCAGCCAAAGCGCTGGCCGGCTCTCTCCCAGCCATGGGGGAGATGCCGGTCTGGCGTTGCAGATTGTGGATCAATGACACAGCCTGAAGCCGTCGAGACGGGTCACGGCGGGAAACTCTGGCGGGATAGTCGGATGTCTGAGGGTCGTTTCGACCGTCAGCCGCGCTTGACGGCAGCCTTGCGCACGGCGCGCTTCTTCGGCGCCGGGGCGTTTTCGGCTTCCAGTGCCTCGCGCTGAAGGCGCAGCGCCTTCAAGGCTTCGGTCTTCTTCTCGCGCGCCACGGCTTCGGCCTCGATCAGCGAACGTGCAACGCTGTCGGTCGTGGCCGCCTTGTCCTGGGGCGAAACCTTTTCAGGCTTGAAAAACGTGTCTTTGGTGGCGGTCATGTCCGGTCCTTCCTGCAGGGATGTGCGTGTCGGCTCTGGGGCATTTCCAGCAAAAGGATGAAGCGGCTTTGCGGGCGGAAATGCGGAAAAACAAACAGGGAGAGCATTTAAGGGGCGCCGCTTGAAACGGATGCTCTCAGTCGACGGGCGTGCCCCGACGGGACGGAGTGGGGACGGAATACAGTCGGCAGGCGATCCGCGCGCCCTGGGGCGCACGGATGGATTGGGCGGTCTTAGCGAGCGCCGCCGCGAACGGCAGCCTTCTTCGGCGCCGGCAGCAGGCCTTCGCGCTGCATCTTCTTGCGCGCCAGCTTGCGCTGACGGCGAACGGCTTCTGCCTTTTCGCGAACGCGCTTTTCCGACGGCTTTTCGAATGCGCTGCGCGCCTTCATTTCGCGGAACAGGCCTTCGCGCTGCATCTTCTTCTTGAGCACGCGGAGTGCCTGGTCGACGTTGTTGTCACGAACGAGAACTTGCACGGTCGTTTCCTTTCCGGGCTTGGGGCCCGATTATCTCGAGTTTCGGATGAGGGGTGCGTAAGAGAAAACGCGCCAAGCCCCGGCGAAGATCCCGAACGGGTCGGGATGAATGGGCTGTCGTATAACCTGTCGGCAGGCCATAGACAAAACAAAAAAGGCCGGGCAACACCCGACCTTTCCTCGTCACTCTACCCCGCAAGCCGACGAAACGACGAAGAGCGGGGCGAGCGACAAATCCTTAAGCGGCGCGCAGGTTGTCGGCCGAGCTCTTGCCCGAACGCTTGTCCTGGACCAGATCGTAAGCGATCTTCTGACCTTCGACGAGGTCACGCATGCCAGCGCGCTGAACTGCGGAGATGTGGACGAACACGTCGGCAGAGCCTTCATCCGGCTGGATGAAGCCAAAACCCTTGGTGCTGTTGAACCACTTGACGGTACCTGTGTTCATAACGATTTCCTTTCAATCGTTGGGCTTGCCGGAGAGACATTCGACCGGCGGTATATCGACGTTGAAGGAAATCTGGCGTGCGCTTGAGGCGCGTAGACAAAGTCACTCGCAATCTTCGATGGCGGCAATATAGGGACTCTGCCTCGTGGTGACAAGTGAAAATCCGCCGCCGGCAGGACTTGCCGTGGCGGGCCGCCTGCCGGCAATCACCCAATCGCTTGGAGAATAGGGTCTTTCCCGATCATTCCCGGTCCGGTTTCTCCCCGGCACAACGATCGGTTTCACCGGTAACGGCGCCTTGCAGACCCCTTGCCGACCGCGCCATCTCTTTATTCACCTTATCGCAATATATTTGCAAATGCTGTCAGTCTCTACAAAAAGAGTACAACGATTCTTCACGGACACCTGCTATGAAGCCGCCTGCGTGATCGTCTGAGAGCCGAGTGGCCGCAGGCGTTTTGCGCTGGACCATCTCTCACCAACGGGCACATCCGATGAACAAGTTTCTTGCCACCACGGCAATCATCCTCCTGACCGCGGGCACCTCGCTCGCCGGCACCTTCACCTTCCCCTCGGACGAGCCGGCGGCCACCGTCGAAATCCCGGATGACTGGCAGCCGACCGAAACCGACTACGGCGTCGAAGGCAATTCGCCCGACCACGGCACCTACATCTCCTTCGACGTCGCCGGCGCGGAAGACATGGAAAAGGTCATCAGCGACACCTTCGCGTTCCTCGAACAGAACGGCGTGACCCCGGATCCGGCCAGCCAGACCGAATCGAAGGGCGAACAGAACGGCATGGCCTACGAGACCCTGTCGTGGAAGGGCACCGACAAGGAAGGCCCGGTCACCATCGGCGTCGGCATCGTGACCCTCTCGCCCGAGAAGATCGCCATCGTCACCTACTGGGCATCGGCCGAAACCGAAGAAAAGAATATGCCGGAAGTCAACAAGATCCTGTCTTCGATCAAGCCGGCCGGCTGATCACGGGTCTTTGCCCTCCAGTCATCGACGCCCCGGCTCTCGTCCGCCGGGGCGTTTTGCGTTCTCATGTTGTCCTGCGCATCGGTCGAAATTGCCGCATCCGGCCGAGCATCCGAGTTCCGGGGCGACAAGCGGCGCGCGACCTGCTAGGAGGGCGCACCCGTTCCTGGGAGGGCGGGCCGATTTCTCCCGTCACGAAAGCCAGCCGACCATGACCACCCCTTCGGGCCTCTCCCTTGGATGCCCAGAGCCGCGTGCGCTGCTGTTGCACGTTGCAATCCGTCTTGCGACCGAGCGTCGCCATCCTTTGTCTGGAGGTGCCGCATGAGTGCCGCTATCGACTACAGCAACGACATTGCCATCGCGGACGAGACACCCGACGCGAAGATGTGGCTGAAGATCGTCAATGCCTACCGCAAGCCGCGCCTGGCGCGCAGCACTTTCGAACTCGCCATCACCATCGTGCCCTTCGTCATGCTCTGGCTCGGCGCGCTCTTGAGCTACCATTTCGCCTTCTGGCCGGGCCTCGTGCTGACAGTGCCGGCGGCCGCCTTCCTGCTGCGCCTTTTCATCATCCAGCATGATTGCGGCCACGGCGCCTTCTTCGCCCGCCGCAGCGTCGACGACTGGACCGGCCGCATCCTGGGCGTGCTCACCTTCACGCCTTACGATTACTGGCGCCGGGCGCATGCCGAACACCATGCCACCGCTGGCAATCTCGACGAACGCGGCGTCGGCGATATCACTACGCTCACGGTCGCCGAATACAAGGCGCTCTCCGCCTGGGGTCGCTTCGGCTACCGCCTCTATCGCCACCCGATCATCCTCTTCGGCGTCGGCCCGGCCTGGGTCTTCCTCTTGAAGCAGCGCCTGCCGATCGGCATGATGAAGGAAGGCGCGCTGCCCTGGATCTCGACCATGGCCACCAATCTCGGCATGGCGCTCTTCGCCGCCCTGATGATCTGGGCCGTCGGCCTCTGGCCCTTCCTCGTCGTGCATCTGCCGATCGTGCTCTTGGCCGGTGCCGCCGGCATCTGGCTCTTTTATGTCCAGCACCAGTTCGAGGACACCCACTGGTCGGCCCCGCCGGAATGGCAGTTCCAGCACGCAGCGCTCCACGGCGCATCCCATTACGATCTGCCCTGGGGCCTGCGCTGGCTGACCGGCCATATTGGCGTGCACCATGTGCATCACCTGTCGAGCAAGATCCCCTTCTACCGTCTGCCGGAGGTTCTCCGCGACCATCCGGAGCTGAAGACCATCAGCCGCATCACCCTGAAGGAAAGCTTCGCCTGCGTGAAGCTCGTGCTCTGGGACGAAAAACTCGGCCGTCTCGTGTCGTTCCGCGAGGCAAACCGGCTGGCTGTGGTTGCCTGATTAAAAACAGGCTATGGCAGGGTGCAAGCCTGTCTGGCCGAGAGAAACAAGCCTGCCGCACCACCCGTGCAGCAGGCTTTTTTGTTGCCTTTCAGGCGGAGGCCGGCGCGGTTGAGCCACCTGTCCGCCACCCCGCAATCCACAGCCGCCTGAGCGCCTCGCCCTCGCCAACAAACCCCGAGCCCGTCGGTTCACAGGTGAGCACCCGGTCGATGCGGAAATTGCGGATGCCGTCGCGCAGCTCGCACCAGCCGACGACCACCGCCGCCTCGGAATAATAGATCAGCGTAACCGGCCGGATGATCCGATGGGTCACATTGGCCTGCTCGTCGCGATAGTCGATCGCCAGTTTCTCCTCGTCGCGGATCGCCCGGCGCACAAGGCCGAGATCGACCGCGTCGGCAGTCGGGATGGCGCTGCCCCAGGCATGCAGCGCGCGCGACGAGAGCGCCTGGCGCAAGGGGGCAGGCAGGGCCGCCGCGATCTTGTCGAGCACGCGACCCGAAGCCTCGCCGAGCTCCCGGTCGCCGGTGCGCTTGTTGAGCGCCATGCCAAGCACGATCGCCTCCGTCTCCTCCGCGGAAAACATCAACGGCGGCAGGTGAAAACCGGGCCGTAGGATATAGCCGATGCCGCGCTCGCCCTCGATTGGCACGCGCATCGCCTGGAGCGCGGCGATGTCGCGGTAGATCGAGCGCTCACTGACCTCCAGCCGCTCGGCCATCTGCTGTGCGGTTAGCGGCTGGTTGGCGAGCCTGAGGATCTGGATGATTTCGAATAGCCGGGAGGCCTTGCGCATGCGGTCACCTCGTCACTCCTGACACATCTCTGTCAGTTGGCCCTCTGTATAGCACGCCCCAACACGCTGAAAAACCGGCGTGATCGAGTCATCAGACAGATCAGACACGACAGGCAACTGACATGACCTACACCGAAAACCTCTGGCTTTTCACCCTGCTTCTCACCGGCATCATCGTCGTCCCCGGCATGGATATGCTCTTCGTTCTCGCCAATGCGCTGACCGGCGGCCGCCGCGCCGGTCTGGCCGCCACCTTTGGCATGATGGCCGGCGGCGCCTGCCACACGCTCTTAGGCACTGTCGCCGTGGCAGCGCTCTCGACGCTCATCCCGACGCTAAGCCCTGTGATGCTGGTGCTTGGCGCAGGCTATATGATCTGGATCGGGATGAGCCTCGCCCGCAGCAGCATCACCGTCGACCATGTCGAAGGCGAAGCGCGCCGCGCCACGATCAAGATCTTCGCGCAGGGGCTGCTCACCTGCCTGCTCAACCCCAAGGCCTGGACCTTCATCCTCGCCGTCTATCCGCCATTCATGAAGCCGGTCTATGGCCCCTTCTGGTCACAGGCCCTCGTCATGGGCGCCCTCACCATGGCCATCCAACTAATCGTCTATGGCGGCCTAGCGCTCGCCGCCGCCCGGGGCCGCGAGGCGCTGGTCTCAAACCCCGGCCTCACCATTGCCATCGGCCGTGCTGCCGGCTGGCTGCTGGTGGCTGTCGCGGCTTACATGCTGGTCAGGAGCTGGCAGGGCTGGTGATGGCTTCCAGGCGCTTTTCCATGAAGAGGCTGAGCGGATCGGCCGTGTAGCCGCCGAAGGGCGGGATCTCGAGATAGCCCGCTTTGCGATAAAGCCCGATTGCTTCCGGCTGATAGATGCCCGTCTCAAGCCGGAGGATATGGATCTGTCGTCGCAGCGCTTCCTCTTCCAGCCGCGCCAGCAACAGCTTGCCCAGCTTCAGCCCGCGGGCCACCTCGTCGACGAACATGCGCTTGATCTCGCCGGTCCCGTCGCCCTGGCCGACAAGGGCCGCACAGCCGAGGATCGCGTCGCCCGCCCGCGCCACGAAGAAGGAGACATTCTGCTGTTCGATTTCGTCGAGCGGCAGCATATGATTGCTCTCCGCCGGATAAAGCGAGGCTGCATAGGCGTTCGACTGTTCCAGCAACCGGATGACACCCGCCTGGCGCGGGGATTCCTGGATGATGCGGAGAGCGGTCTGCATGGGTCTGTCGGGATCAGGGAAAGGGTCTGATTGCGGATGGCCAGGCGCTTTCAAAGCCCGACCGCCTTGCGCAGCGCCTCGTTCATCCGCGACTGCCATCCCTCGCCACCCGCCTTGAATCGCTCGATCACTTCCGCATCGAGCCGCAGACTGATCGCCTTCTTCGGGCTGTCCGCCTTCGGTCGTCCGAGCTTGCGGTCGATCGAGGCAGCCAGTTCGGGAAACACCTCGCGGAAGGGGCGCAATTCCTTGAGTTCCGCCTCTGTCATTTCGGGGTTGTCGCTCACTTCGTCCCAGTCCGCGCGGGTATAACCGCGTCCTTCGACGAAACCATCGGTTTTGGGCTTCTGCGCCTTCATCGCAACCACGTCCTTTCTTTGGCATGGGCCGTCCGCATCGAGATGATCGACAGGCCTTGCGTGCCGAGATGAACGAAGATGACGGCGACCACGCCGTTCTCCAGCCGTCCGATCGCCTGCAGGCGTCCCCGTTTTGCCGAGCGGATCAGCGCGCGATCGAAGAAGTCGAGCGACAGGTCGGCGAAATCCAGACCATGCTTCTCGATATTGGCAAGCCGCTTCGGTTCATCCCAGACGATGATCATATTTTATGTATATACGGAAATTCCGCAAGCCGGCATCCTGTCGATTGAGGGGAAACCGCTCAGTTCCGGGCTGGCAACAGGATCACCGCCGCCCCCACAAGGCAGATCGCCGCCCCGACAAGGTCGAACCTGTCGGGCCGCTGTCCCTCGACCAGCCACAGCCAGAGAAGCGACGCCGCGATATAGACCCCGCCATAGGCCGCATAGGCGCGGCCCGCAGCCTCGGATGGCACCAGCGTCAGAAGCCAGGCAAAAAGGGCAAGCGAGACAAGGCCGGGCATAAGCCACAATGGCGAACGGTCGAGCTTCAGCCAGGCCCAGAAGGCGAAACAGCCGGCGATTTCCGCAAGAGCAGCGAGGGGATAGATCAGCAAGGTCATAAACTGATCCTGCCATGTCGACTATTCGGGCGAAAGGACAAACCTCAGGCAGAGCGCCCCTGCAGATTGAGGATCTGGCAGACGCGCGGCACCATCTCGGCTTCCTTCGGGAAGCAGACGAAGAAGCCCTGCACGCTGTCGAAGCCGAGTTGCACGGCGGTTTCCATCTGGTCTTCGTTCTCGACCCCGGCGGCTGTCACGATCAGCCCGAGATCGTGGCCGAGCGAAATCACATGTTTGACGATCGCCTTGTCGACCGGATTGGTGAGCGCGCTGCGCATCAGGCCGTGATCGATCTTCAGCCGCCGGAACGGATGCTGCCTGAGCGCCGAAAGCCCCGCATGGGTCGCGCCGAAATTGTCGAGTGCCAGCGAGAAGCCGCAATAATGCAGCGCCTCGAGCGCCAGTCCCACCTTCTTGGCCTGCGGCCCGTAGAAGGCGGTTTCCGGCACTTCGATTTCCAGCATGTCGGCAGTCAGGTTATGGGCGTCCATCATCTCCGACAGCCACAGGGCAAAATCGCCGGAGCAGAGGTCGAAGGCGGTGGTGTTGACGGCAATGCGGCCGAAATCGTGCCCTGCGGCGCGCCATTGCGCAGCCTGCGACAGGGTCTTTTCCAGAACGAAATCCCGGATCGACAGGGACAGCGCCGGATCGTGGAAGATGGCGCGAAACTCCTGGGCGGCGGCCAGCATGTTTGGCCGGGTGCGCCAGCGCAAAAGCGTCTCCAGGCTGTCCACCTCGCGGTGGTCCACCGAATAGACCGGCTGATAGATCAATTCGAAGTGGCCGCGATCAAGCGCCCGCTTCGCATTGTTCACCAGAACGAGTTGATCCAGACTGCTGTCCACGCTCCACCTCATGCCGCACCGGCGGACACCGACACAATGTCACCGCCCACTTTACACCAGGAAGGGTTGCCCGGAGATGAACAAATCACAAAACATGAGGATAAGCTTTCATCTTTCACTTTTTGGCCCTGACTTTGCACCTGTCTCACCTCGGCACAGGCCGTGCCGGATCGTGGGTCCCCGCCGCCCTCAGCGCCGGAGACTGCCCAGAATCCCGCGCACCAGCGCCCGCCCGACCGAGGTCGCAACCGACCGCGCCGCACTCTTCATCGCCGCCTCGATCACCGTCTCGCGCTGATAGCCGCCGGCGCGCTTCGTCGCCGGGCGTTCGCCATCGCTCTCCTTCGGGTCGTCGCCAAAGCCGGGCAGGGTCCAGCGGCCGGCGGCACTGTCGTCTGCCTTGGCGCCCGTCTCGGCCTCGCGTTTGGCGGCGTCCGCCTCCGCCGCCTTTTTCGCCCGCGCCGTCAGGATTTCGTAGGCCGATTCCGAATCGAGATCGGCGTCATATTGCCCGGCAACCGGCGAGAGGTTCATCACCTTCTGCCGCTCGGCATCGCTGACCGGCCCGACCCGGCCGGACGGCGGACGGATCAGCGTGCGCTCCACCATCGAGGGAATGCCCTTCGCCTCCAGCGTCGAAACAAGCGCCTCGCCGATGCCGAGCTGGGTGATGGCGGTCGCGCAATCAAAGGCCGGGTTCGGGCGGAAGGTATCCGCCGCCGTCTTCACCGCCTTCTGCTCGCGCGGTGTATAGGCGCGCAGCGCATGCTGCACCCGGTTGCCGAGCTGGGCGAGCACGGTTTCCGGCACATCGAGCGGGTTCTGCGTGACGAAATAGACGCCGACGCCCTTGGAGCGGATCAGGCGCACCACCTGCTCGACCCGCTCGATCAACACTTTGGGCGCGTCGTTGAACAAGAGATGCGCCTCGTCGAAGAAGAAGACGAGCTTCGGCTTGTCGAGGTCGCCCACTTCAGGCAGTTCCTCGAACAGCTCCGACAAGAGCCAGAGCAGGAAGGTGGCGTAAAGCCTGGGGTTCATCATCAGCTTGTCGGCGGCGAGGATAGAGATCGCGCCACGCCCGTCATTGGTCGTGCGCATGATGTCGGTGACTTTCAGCGCCGGCTCGCCGAAGAAATTCTCCGCCCCCTGCTGCTCGAGGATCAGCAAACCACGTTGAAGTGTGGCGATCGAGGCCTTGGAGATCAGGCCGAACTGGCTGGAAAGCTCGGTGGCATGCTCGGCCATATAGGTGAGCAGCGCCTGCAGGTCCTTCAGGTCCATCAGCGGCAAGCCGCCGTCATCGGCGATCTTGAAGGCGATGTTGAGCGCGCCTTCCTGCGCCTCGGTCGCATTCATCAGCCGCGACAGAAGAAGCGGCCCCATCTCGGCGACGGTGGTGCGAACGCGATGACCCTTTTCGCCATAGAGATCCCAGAAGATCACGGGGAATTCGGCCGGCGCATAATCGGTAAAGCCGATCTGCTGCACCCGCTGCGTGATCCAGTCCTTCGGCTCGCCCATGGCCGCGATCCCGGACAGGTCGCCCTTGATATCGGAGGCAAAGACCGGCACGCCGGCTTCGGAAAAGCTCTCCGCCAGCACCTGCAGCGTCACCGTCTTGCCGGTGCCGGTCGCGCCCGTGACGATACCGTGGCGGTTGCCGTATTTCAGCGCCATGTATTCGGCCTTGTTCAGGCTGTCGTCCGGATTGCGGCTGGTGCCGAGATAAAGCGAACCCTCTTGCAGCATGCGTATGCTCTCCCATCGCTCGTGCGGATATGTCATCGACACTTGAGCTTGCTCTTATAAGGATAGTGTGGAACATCGACAACGGTCGCGCAGCGCTTTCGGCGCGTCAGGCGGCGGGCCAGAGGGGCGGAGAGGTCGGGGCGATCGCGCATGCGGAATCCGGCCGAAATTCCCCGGCATTTTTATCGCGCAACGCGCAGCGACGCTTGAGTTCGCCATCGACTTCTATTACGTTGACGTTAACGTCAAATATCCCGCAGGAGGACTACCATGAGCGAAATCGTCACCCGCATCGCCGACAATGTCGGCATTTCCCCGGACAAGGCTGAAACGGCGCTTGGCATGATGCTCGGCTTCCTGCAGCGTGAAGCCGCAGACGGCCCGGTCGCCAAGATGATCGAAGCGATCCCGGGTGCGGCCGAACTGGTCGCCAAGCACAATGGCGAAGGCGCCGGCAAGGGCCTGCTCGGCGGCCTGATGAGCGCCATCGGCGGCGGCGGCATCATGGGCCTCGGCCAGCAGCTGATGTCTCAAGGGCTCGGCATGGGCGAAATCTCCACCCTCGCCAAGGAAACCATGGCAGTTGCCCGCGAATATGCCGGCGCGGATGTCGTGGATGAAGTCGTGGCCTCGGTTCCGGGCCTCAGCCAGTTCGTCTGATCCATCCGGATCAGCAATGATCAAAAAGCCGTCGGGGCAACTCGGCGGCTTTTTTGCGTTTCGGGCGAAAGGGCAGGGTGCCGGCGCGGCCCCGCAGACTGCGTGCATGATCTGCCATGGATCCCGCAGGCATCGATGGAAAATGACATCGATCAACTCTTCCTCGATTTCCCTTTGAAGCGAAAGCTATGCTCGGAATTACATACGCGTATCTGAGAGTATGAAGATAATCAATTGTTTTTTATAAATTTCGAATATGTCGAACGAAGAAATACGTGAAGACATATTTGAAAACAGAAAGAATCAAATATACAGGAGAAGTAAATCTATACGTATGATTCGCATTTGTTCGAGTTTGTTTATATGCCGGCCTCGTTCCTCGGGGGAGGCTTTGCGTGACAATTTGCAATCAGACCTTTTCAAGGAAACATAACGATGCATCACACCATGCACAGATCCAGCCTTGCGAAAATGCTTGTGCTGGCCATGGCGGGGACGGCTGGCCTTGCCCCGATTGCAGCTTCTGCAACACCTTTCCGGCTGTTGCAACTGGACGTAAAGCGCGGCAGCGCCCATCTTATCCAGGTGGATACGTCAGATACGAGCGACCCCAATGGTGGTGGCACCGGCTCGCCCGATCCGAACGGCGGCAGCGGCGGCTCACCCGATCCGAACGGCGGTGGCACCGGCTCGCCTGATCCGAACGGCGGCAGTGGCGGCTCGCCCGACCCGAACGGCGGCAGCGGCGGCTCGCCTGATCCGAACGGCGGCGGCACCGGCTCACCCGATCCGAACGGCGGCAGTGGCGGCTCGCCTGACCCGAACGGCGGCAGCGGCGGCTCGCCTGATCCGAATGGCGGCAGCGGCGGTTCTCCGGACACAGGCGGCGGCTCTGGCTCGCCCGATCCGGATGCTGGCGGTTCTCCGGACACAGGCGGCGGCTCCGGCTCGCCCGATCCGGATGCTGGTGGTTCGCCGGGCACAGGCGCCGGCCCGCTCCCCGGGACAGGGGCTGGGGCCCCAATCATCCCTGTTCCCGACCATAAGCCTACGTTCGAAGTCGTACGCAGCGAGAGCGACAATGATCACACCGGAGTCCAATCCAACCGAATGTCGAGCGGCATAACAATTTCCGGCAGCTCCGTATCCACCAGCCCGGGCCAGATTGATCCGTTGTCGAGCCTTGCAACCTTCTTGACCGCCTTGGTGCAGCCCGCGACCAGGGAGTTGACGGCGGCCGAGCAGAAGGAAATCGATGATCGGATGAAGGTGTTGGAGCAGTATCACTTTATCTACGACATTTCGGCAGAGAGAGCCGTCATCGAAGACATGAAGACCAAGGTCATGTCAGGGCAGATGCGAATGGCTCAGTTGACGAGTTACCTGGATGAGAAGATTGCAACGGCGAAGTCCCTGACGGTCACGCACAATGGTTCGAGCGGTATTGTGACTGGAAATGCGACAAGCTCCAGTCTTGTGTTTGGCCCCTGACAAGGGCAGCAGAGATCCTGATCACATGCGACAGCCGCCGGGGCGACCCGGCGGCTGTCTCTGTTCATGCCCTCTGATGCCTGCTGATCATGCCCGGCCAGGGGCGAGCGGAAAGACCCTGGGAACGAAGCACCCGGCCTCGTCGTTGATGCTCCGCCTAACAATGGAAAAAAACGGAGGAATGCCATGACCGAGACCGACATGACCCACCACGAAACGCGCAATGCGTCCTCCGCGCCGGATAGCGGCCACAAGGGCATCGACGAAGCGCACGCCCCGCAGGCCGATACGACCAATCACGACGCGCTGCGCGAAGCGACCCGCCTTGGCGCAACCGACACCTACCTCGTCGACACCGACATGGAAGACATCGACCAGCGTCAGGGCGAGGACGAAAAAGACGGCCGCCCGTCCCCCATGGCGAATGCCGACAACCCGGAGCGGTGAAGTCTGTTCGCCCTGGCGCTGCGGGCTTGGTCGCTGCGGCGACAGCCTTCGGAGAGAACGGAACGCAGCAAACGCGCACGGCACTTTTCCCGCCGCGATGCGTTGAAGACGAAATGACGATGCCGGAGTGCCCGGCCGCCTATCCCCAACCGAGGAGATCCCCATGGCCAGCCCTTTCGACCTCTCCGCCCTGTCCGAAGCCGAACTGACCGACCTCATCGAAGCCGCCAACATGGAGCGCAACCGCCGCCGGGTTGAAAGCGCACGCGAACGCATGCCGGATGAAAACGGCAGCATGGGCCAGGATGTCAACGATCCCGGTCATGGCGCCATCACCACGCCGACCCCGCATGCCGTGCGCGATCACGCGCCCGATGAGGATGCCGATCAGGGATATGGCGATGGCGAACGCGGCTCTCAGTCCGCCGTCGAACAGGCGGCACGCCGCGTCGTCTAGAGCTAGCCTGGCAAAAGGGCGCAGCGGTTTCGCGTCCCGGATTGCGTGAAAACAAAGACATTGAGCAATTCCAGCAAAAGTGCGCGGCGGTTTTGCGTTCGGAATTGCGTGAAAACAAAGACATAGAGCATTGAAGCCGACTCCGTTTTCGCGTCCCGGATTGCTTAAGGACAAAGAGAGCATGGAAGGCGCCCCGTTTTCGCCGGACATACTCCAGGCCTTGCCTCGCCCTCCGGCCGTCCCCCATGGGGGTGGCCATTTAGGCCGCCATGCTCCTGCCCCCGAGCATGGCGGCTTTTTCCGGTTTCGTGCGGTGCGCCGACGGCATATGGCAGAAAAGACCGGTGATCGACGCCGTTCTCTCCAGCCCCAGGCCGCACACCCTTAACGCGTCCAATCTCCCTTGCGTGCCAGCTCCCATGGACCCGCGTTCCGATTGCCACCGCCCTTCACGCAAGATAGACAGCGGCGGTGTTGATCGATCTCGCCAGCTATGTCGGCCTCTTCTTGGCCGCCTTCCTCGCCGCCACGCTGGTGCCCGCCCAGTCGGAAGCGCTGCTGGTCGGCCTCGTCATGACCGGTCGCCATCCGCTTGCGGCCCTTCTCATCGTCGCGACGCTGGGCAATGTGGCGGGCTCGGTGGTGAACTGGCTGCTCGGCCGCTTCATCGAGCGTTACAGCGAAAAATCCTGGTTTCCCGTCTCGCCAAAAACCCTGGACAAGGCCTCCGGCTGGTATCGCCGTTTCGGTCTCTGGTCGCTGCTTCTGTCCTGGATGCCTGTGATCGGCGATCCGATCACGCTCGCAGCCGGCGTCCTGCGCGTGCCGTTCTGGCGCTTTCTGGCGCTGGTCACCATCGCCAAATTCGGCCGTTACGCGGTGCTGGTGGCGGTCACGCTCGGGCTGATGTGATATCCGAGCGCCTGATGTCAGTGGGCCACTTGCCGGCATGACCGGACAGGCTGCCCGGTCGCAGCAACGGGCTCGAACCTGCCGCGCCCGCCGGACGCTGCCGGAGGCCGGTCTGCGATTCGCCCTCAGGCCGTATACTTCACGCCCGCTTCGATCGCCGCCGAAATCAGCGCCTTGCGTCCGTCTTCTTCCTTGGCCTTGCCCTGGGCAACGGCCGCCAGCACCAGAAGCGCCTTATCCAGCGCCTCGCCATCCTCTTCCGGCCAGTCCTCGATCAGCGCCCAGGAGGCGCCGAGCGAGTTTTCCACCACCACATCCTCGCCGTCTTCGCCGATCGCATGCAGGATCACGGGTTTGCTCCAGGTGGTGCGCATGGTCGTCTCTCTCGTCGGGCCGGCAGGCGGCAGGGCAGGGGTGTCGAGGGCTGCAGGGGAGGCGCCAGTGAACGCCCGGAGACCCGCTCGGGCCCTCTATAAGCCCTCCCGGCCCGGTCCGCCACCCTCTTGAAACACCCGTTTTGGCCGGCGCGAGGGGCTGTGCGTGGACAGAGCGGTTGAACCGTATGCACGGTTTTTCGGGACGAGTGCTATTTCACCTCTATTCGAAGTTGCAAATTTCCGGCTGGATATGCGTGTTCTTCTTGACGGATTTCCCGAAATACGTGCATCATTGCGATGGGGCGTGTGTACGATCGAAGAAGATCGCAAGGGGGCAGCATGAAGCGTCAGTTGTGGCTGATCGGCATTCTGTTTGCGGCGGCTGTTCTGCCCGCTCGGGACAGGACGCCAAGGCCTGTTCGGCGATCGACGATTCGCTGCAGCGTCTGACCTGTTTCGATTCGCTGTTTCCGAGAACCGCTGCCGGAGCGGCGACACCGGACAAGGCGCCTCCCGCCGCGCCGCCGGCCGTCATCTGGCACATAGAAGAGGATAAATCGCCCCTCGACGACAGCATCAAGTTCACCGCCGGACTGAGCCCGAAAACCGTGACCACGTCCGGCATCGGCGATGCAGAAATGTACCTGGTTGTGCGATGTGCGGAAAACACCACCAGCGTAGTCTTCGTCACCAGCATGTTCATGATCAGCGAACGCCCGACCGTCACCATCCGTGTCGGCGACGAACCGGCCCGCACGGAACGCTGGAGCAGATCGACCAACTACAAGGCTGTCGGTCTGTGGAGCGGTGGCGAAGCGATCCCCTTCCTCAAGCGCCTGAAGGACAATGTCCGCCTAGCCGTGCGCATTGAGGACAAGGATCGCGTCGACGCCGAATTCGACCTCGGCGATGTCTCGGCTCACATTCAGAAGATCCGGGGATACTGCAAATGGTGAGGCGCCGTCTTCCCGCGCTCTGGCTGGCGCTCGCTTTAATTTCGGCCGGTCCGGCCACTGCCGGCCCCGAAAGCTGCGCCGGTGACTATTGGCCCGGCACGCTGCCGGAACACGCGGTTGACTCAGTTTCGCTGGACGATCTGCAGGACTTCCTCGACACGGCTCCCGTCTTCGACGGCATCAGCTTTTCCGTGACGGCGGTCGGCGATGAGCTATGGCTCGATATCCTCAAATATCCGGGAAAGGTCACAGCGCTGGCCTCAATTCGCACGATCCTCGTCATCGGCCGGGTGGTGCGGCCGGACTATACGAAACTGGTTCTGACCGATGCGGGCAAGGGGATTTTCGAGATCCCCTACGGCGCCCTGCACCGGATCGGCTGCCAGTTCGTCTGGGGCGTTCAGGGTGCCGGGCAAAATCCCAACGCGCTCAACCGCGATCTTGTTGATGCGATGCGCTTCTATGGCACAGGCCAACGCATTGCGCCGCCCTATGACGGCTTGCTGCTGGGCGACACCGGCAAGATGCTGAACACCCTCAATGATGTCGTCTATCCGCGCTGGCTGCTCCCAGGCACGCAGATCGAATAGCAAGCGGAGGAAATATCTGGGGTTGCATCCGAGCGCCCCTCAGTCCGCCTGCCGCCGGGCCTGAAGCCGCCGCCGGTCGCGCTCCACCGTGTCGCTGCCCAGCTTGGTCAGGCGCATCTGCCGTTTCTGGAACTCGCCGCGGACCTGGATGAAACCCTGCGCCTCCGCCTCGAAAAGCGTCTTCAGACTGGTGCCCTTCGGCGGCGGCTGCCAGTCGGTGCCCTGGGCGGCATGCAAAAGGACCATGATCTTGATCATGAGATCTCTCCGGGGAGTTGCCGGGCAGGCCGGGTGACGAAACGGGTTGGTGCCGGTCTGTGCCATGCTTTGCCGGGAGGTGACAAGGGGGTGCCCGGGCGGCGAAGCGCCCCTTGAGGCCAGCGGACGCCGGGCTGGTGAGGCCCGGCGTCGCCCGTTCAGAACTCCTTCCAGGAATGCGCGGCGGTCGCAAATGTGGTCGCCAGCTTTTGCCCCAGCGCTCTGGCCGGTGAGGGGACCGCATGGGCGGTCTGGCTGACCAGCCGCACCGCTGCCTGGCTGCCGGTCTGTGGTCCAAGATTGAACTGCGCGATCAGCGTGTTGAGCGCATCGGCCTCGCTCGCCAGGCTGTGGCTTGCAGCCGTTGTCTCCTCCACCATCGCCGCATTCTGCTGCGTGCTCTGGTCGATCGTGTTGACGGCGGTGTTGATCTCCTGAATCCCCACAGACTGTTCGCGGGCGGCCTCGACGATGGCACTGACATGGGCGTTGATCTGCTGCACCTCGCTCACCATGATCTCCAGCGAGCGTCCGGTCTCGTCGACCAGCGCAACGCCGCTGCGCACCTGCTCGCCGGATGTGCTGATCAGCGCCTTGATCTCCTTCGCCGCATTGGCGGAACGCTGCGCCAGTTCCCGCACCTCCTGGGCAACGACGGCAAAGCCCTTGCCGGCGTCGCCCGCCCGCGCCGCTTCCACACCGGCATTGAGCGCCAGAAGGTTCGTCTGGAAGGCGATTTCGTCGATCACGCCGATGATGTTGGAGATCTCGCCCGACGACTTTTCGATCTGCTGCATGGCATGCACGGCATTGCGCACCACATGGCCTGCCTTTTCCGCACCGGTCTTGGTCTGGGCCACCAGGTGCCCGGCCTCTTCGGCCCGACGGGTGGAATCGCGCATCGTTGTGGTGATCTCTTCGAGCGCCGCCGCGGTCTCCTCGACGGAGGCCGCCTGCTGTTCGGTGCGCTTGGCGAGATCGTCCGCCGCCGAGCGGATCTCATTGGCGCCATTGTCGATGCCGCGCGCGTTCTCCATCACCGCCTGCAGCGCTTCATGCAGCTTGGCGAGCGAAGTGTTGAAGTCGGTCCGCAGCCGGTCGAGATGCGCGGCAAAGGGTGTGGAGATCCGGTAGGCGACGTCGCCGTCGGCAAGCTTCTTCAGCCCCTCCGCCAAGGCATCGACGACGAATTGCGATTCGGCCGCCTCGCGTGCCTTGTCCGCCTCCCGCTGCAGCCGCTCGCGCTCGCTGAGCGAACGATTGGCCTCGGCCTCGCGCTCCATCTCCGCCTTCTCTATAGCGTTTTCCCGGAAGACCGAGACGGCCGCCGCCATGGCGCCGATCTCGTCGATCCGGCCAAGCCCCGGCACCTTGATGGAAACGTCATTCTGCGCCAGCCGGCCCATGGCCGCGGTCATCTGCCGGATCGGCGAGGCGATGCTGCGGGCAACGAACCACATGGCGGCGATGCCACCGGCGGCAATGACAAGCCCGACCAGGATCTGGAACTGCGTATCGGCAGTGTTGCGGCCAGCGAGCGAGGCGGTCAGCGCCGTGGCCTCCGCCATGGCAACCGCGCGCGGCACCTCGATGACCACGGACCACGGCGTCTTCGTCCGGCCGATGACGATCGGAGAAAGCGCGGTAAAGCTGTCGGCATTGCCGGCGACATCCGCGCGCCCGGCCTGGATGGAGGACAGAAGCGTCGTAGCGTCCGTGTTGATCCGGTCATAGGCGCTGCCGATCGCCTCCGGATGGTCGCTGGAGGCCACCACCAGCCCCTTGTAGCTGACGATGTCGACGCTCGCCTTGCCGCCATAGATCGAGGCCTTCACCTCGCTCGCCAGCTTCTGCACGAAGGTCAGATCGAAATCGGCGCCTGCCACCCCGACAAATTTGCCGTCGACGGTGATGGGAACCGACATGGTGGCGAGATAGACCGGTTTGCCCTGGACCACATAGGGCAGGGGATCGAGGATGCTCTCGCCGCCGCCGCCCTGCGGGCCGATATACCAGCCGCCTTTCATCACGCCGTTGGGATGCAGCGCCGTGCTGTCATATTCGACGAGCGGCTGCACCGCGAGCGTGCCGTCGGCGCCACGGGTCCAGTAGGGCAGGAACCGCCCGGTCATATCCGAACCCACGTCCTTCCGGTCGCGGAACAGCCTGTCCTGGCCGTCCAGCGCGTCGGGCTCCCAGGCGCTATAGGTGCCGTTAAAGCCGGGATTGTCCTTGAGCACATTGAGCAGGATCGCATTGAACCGGGCCCGCTGCTGGCCGACAGCGGGCGTGACGCCGCCGTCATTCACCGCTGAAATCTCGAACATCCGGGCCATGTTGCGGGCCGCATCGAAGGCCGTGTCGAGCGGCGCCCGGATCAGCGACGCCTGAGCGAGCGTCAACGTCTTCAACTGCGTCTTCGTCGCCTCCTCCGTCAGGCTTGCGACATGGTCGCCGACAAAGGCCTGGCTCTTTGCGGCAGAGACGATGCTGTAGCCGACCAGCGCGCTGCTCGCCGCAACGACGCAGACGCCGGCAAGCAGGGCGATCTTCGATTGAATGGACTGTATGCGCACGTGATGGCTCCTTGTTCAGCGGCGGTCGTCCGCCTGAGACCCCGGAGCCTGGGTTTCGCAACTTAATATTATGGGTAATGAAGGATAAGCTAAATTTGAAGCGTCGCATAAATGCGACAGATTTTAATGCAGAACACGCTAGACCAAAAAGTGGTGATGCACTGCGACGCTGATTGTTGAATTCATTTGATAAAAGCTAATTGTAGTCGCGGTTGCATGGCTGCCTCAGCGAATCGATAGCGCGTTCGCCGTATCCCAGAAGCTGGGCCGTTTGCAGCGGTTCCCGGTTCTCCCTACCGTGAAGGCGCAGCCATCGCCCGGAAGGCGGGCACGGCCAGCGGCAGCATGGTGACGACGAAGTAGAAGGCACCGCAGATTGCGAACGCGGCGGAGAGCCCGATCGTGGTGATCAGCCCGCCGCCCACAAGCCCGCCGAACGGGATCAGTCCCCAGGTGAGTGCCCCCACGAGGGAACTCACGCGCCCGACGAACGGAGCGGGAATGCGCTCGAAGATCACAGCCGCGATGATGGGGTTGAGAAAGCCCGAGGCGAAACCCGTCACCAAAAGCATGAAGAAGATAGCCGGGAGCGGCGCATCGACAGCGAACAGCAGAAAGCGCGGCGCACCGCAGACGAGAAACGCCACTGTATAGACCAGGAGGCGGGGCAGGCGCGGTCCGAGCCACGCGGCGAAGGCCGAGCCAATGACCGCCGCCCCGGAAAAGACGGCGAGCACGGCGCCGAGAAGGGCCGCGTTGCCGACGGATTTGACCCAGACCGGGACCAGCACGGCGGCATAGGCCTGGTCGATCAGATTGGTGGCGGCCACCATCGCCACGATGCTCACCAGAACCGGATCGCGGCGGAAAAAGCGCCAGCCTTCGTTGAATTGAACACGATAGCGCTGGTCACCTGCGACCTCGGCCCGCTGGACAGGGTGCAGCCTAAGCCCGAACGCGATGATCAGGGCGGCGAGGCAGTAAGCGCCGGCCGTGAGGATGATGGCGGGTGCCGCGCCAAACACGGCAACAAGCGCCCCGGCTGCGGCGGCACCCGCTGTCCCAGCAAGCCGGTCGATGATCCCCATCAGGCCGGTGATGCGCTCAAGCTTTACGCCGGCCAGTGTCGCGACGGCCGGCACCATGGCCTGCTTTGCTGCATCGGCAGGGCCGCGCAGAACTCCGAGAACAACGACGATCGGCACCAGGATTTCGAAACTGAGGGCCCCGCTGAAATGGAGGAGAGGCACGAGAGTGACCACGATCGTCGAACCCATATCGGCGGTCATGGCGACGACGCGCGCCCCCACCCGGTCGATCAGGGGCCCGCCCAGACCTTTGGCCAGTATATAAGGCAGCATCTCGGCAAAGCCGATGATCCCGGTCCGCATCGGATCCCCGGTCGTGGTCAGCACCAACCAGGGGATAGCGATCATCGACAGGCGGCTGCCGAGCAGGGATATGATGTCGGCCAGCGCCAACACGAAGACCGGATGACGCGTCAAGGTTCGTCGGCTCCGACCTCGGCCTCTGCATCGGGATGCGGGAAGGCGTAAAGCACATAGGCGACCGGGCGGGTGTCGGCGGGCAGGGGGACGCCCGTCGGCGGGCTGGCGGCCTTGGCTTCCATTAACAGGCCCATGATACGGTTGGTCAGCGTCTCCGCAGCCGCCGCATTGAGGGGGATGATGACGTCGCTGTTGGTCGAGGCTTTCCGCCACGCAGTGTCGAGTCCACGATAGGCCTCCTGGGCGCGCTGCATCATATGCATATGGGTCGCCAGCACGGCTTGGTTGAACGCAATGCCGGCCTCGAGCGCATCGCCGTCGAGATCGGCGGTCTCGTAAAATGTTGTTTCGTGCAGCGCATGCCACCACCGCTCTCGCCGATTGCCGAGTTCAGGCGCCTCTTCGACCAATCCGTATTTTTCGAGCTGGCGCAGATGATAGCTGGTGGCACCGGAGTTGAGCCCGAAGCGCCGCGCCAGGAGGCTTGCCGTCGAAGGCCCGGAGACGCGCAGATTTCCGAGGATGTTCAATCGATCAGGGTGCGCCAGCGCCTTGAGCGTGCCGATGCTGGCATTGAGCTGGGGAATATCACGTTGGGTCATGTCTCAGCATAGACCGCAAAGAAATATTTGCAAATCTTTCTTTGCATTTGTCCAGGCGGCGCTCACGGGCCTACGAGACAGCGTCGCCAGCGGTCGCTTCGCACGCGCGGCAAGCCCATGCTCCCGCTTGACATTTCCTCGACACAGGCACATTTATCCAGCGTGAGGCGCGCCCTTCCAAGCGTGCCAGACAAGAGGACAGAAAGATGAACCCCGACAGTCGAAGTTCGACGTCACATATCCGGCCGATGGCCCGTCTCTAGTCCTTGGAAGTGCAGGGGCTGCGGCGGCTGATCGGTCGCTGAAGGAGAAGCCCATGCTGCGCTCGTTTTCCCGCGAAGCCGATCATCTCGTGCCCTTCGATCCGGCGCCCGCAAGCCCTGCGCTTGATGGTCCCGAGACCCTGGCACCCGAAACCGGCGATCCCGACACCACGCAAATCCTGTCGGCCAATGCCCCGGCCAACGATGCCCTCGACGGTGAAGTCCTGACGGCCGCCCCTGCGACATCCGCGCCCGCAACCGTGGCAAAGCCCCGTGCCGTGCCCGTCTGGCACGATCTCGTCAGCCCCGAGCTGCGCGAAACCAAGCTGGTCGAGGCAAGCCTCGGCATCGCCGTTCCGACCCGTGACGAGATGGAGGAGATCGAGCTCTCCGCCCGGCTCTATCAGGAGGACGGCGCCGAATTCATGACCATGACCGCCCTTGCAGGCCTGGATGGCGATGATCCGGTGAAAACCCCGGTCACCTTCATCCTGAAAGGCAACACGCTGGTCACGGTGCGCTATGCCGACCCCAAACCCTTCGCCGCCTTCGTCGCCCGCGCCAGGCGCGGCAACGGCCTCGTCTGCTCGTCCGGCGAAACGGTCATGCTCGGCCTCTTGGAAGCCATCATCGACCGCATGGCCGATGTCCTGGAGCGCTGCGGCAACGAGATCGATGCCGTCTCCCGCGAGGTCTTCCGCAGCCGCAAGGGCAATGGCAAGTCGGCAGGCACTTCCGGCGACAAGGATAAATCCTCGCGTGACCTCGAAGGCCTGATCGAGCAGATCGGCCGCAAGGGGGATCTCCTGACCGCGACCCGCGAAAGCCTGGTCTCGATCTCGCGCCTCGTGGCCTATCACGCAGCGCTCGAAATCCCTGGGCGCAAGGCCGCCAAGGACACCCGACAGCGCATCAAGCTTTTGCAGCGCGACGCGACCTCCCTCGGCGATCATGCCCAGTTCCTCCAGGGCAAGATCAACTTCCTGCTCGATGCGACGCTGGGTCTGATCAATCTCGAACAGAACCAGATCATCAAGATCTTCACCGTCGCCTCGGTCGCCTTCCTGCCGCCGACGCTGGTGGCCTCGATCTACGGCATGAACTTCCAGTCCATGCCGGAGCTCAACTGGGCCATCGGCTATCCGATGGCGCTGGGCTTCATGGTGCTCTCGGCGCTGCTGCCTTTCCTCTATTTCCGCCGGCGCGGCTGGCTGTAAGGGGCAAGACGGCAGGGGAGACCTGCGGGCGGATCAAGGTTAGGCCCTCCCCTGTGTGGGGAGGGTCTGGGCGGGGCCTTTGCATCTCCAGGCCCTGACCGCGAGGGGGCCACGCTCACCCCTTCGCCGCCACCACGAACAACCGCCGAAAGGCGAGCAGCCGTCGTCCGTCCGCCATCGGCGGATAGGCGGCGTCGATGCGTTTGAGATAGGCTGCGCGGAACGCATCCCGCTCTTCGGGCGCCACGGCCGCCAGATAGGGCCGAAGCCCCGTGCCCTCGACCCAGTCGACGATCGCCTGGGCATTCGCCATCGGATGGTAATAGACCGTGTGCCAGACATCGACGGTGGCTGACAGGCCCTGCAGCCTTTGCAGATAGTCGGCCGGCGCGGGCAGCGGTATGCGGCGGAGATGGCCATCGGCAAAGGCCTGCGCCCAGGGGCCGTCCGCCCCGGTCTCCTCCATCGCGCGATGGCTTGGTTCACGGTGATTGTCCGGCATCTGCACCGCCAGCACGCCGCCGGGCTTGAGGCTTTCCATCAGCGACGCCAGAATGTCGAGATGGCCGGGCAGCCACTGAAAGACGGCATTGGCATAGAGCAGGTCGACCGGTTCTGCGGGCCGCCAGCGTGCCAGATCAGCCTTGAGGAACGACGTCCCAGGCAGCCGCGCCCGCGCCTTGGCCAGCATGTCGTCGTCGCTGTCCAGCCCCTGCACAGCCTCGATCCCGTAGCGCTCGACCAGAAGCGCCGTCGAATTGCCCGGTCCGCAGCCGAGATCGATCACCCGGGATGCGCGGTCCAAGGCGACCCGGGCCAAGAGATCCCGCGCCGGTCTTGTCCGCTCGTCCTCGAATTTCAGATAGGTCTGCGCCGACCATGGAAGCTCGGTCATGTCGTTAGTCCCTTCAATGTTGGCAGGATCGCGTCGGGCGCGAGGTCTGCATATTCGTCCGGCGCACCGCTCCGATTGATCCAGTGGCAGGTAAAGCCGAAGGCCTTGGCGCCGGCAATGTCCCAGCGGTTGGACGATTGGAAGGCGATTTCATCCGGCGCAAGCCCCAGCCTGTCGGTCAACAGCGCATAAGCCGCCGGTGCCGTCTTGTAGATCTTCAGCGCGTCGACGGAAAACACGTCGTCGATCAGCGATCCGATGCCGGCCGCCGCAATTGCATCCTCCAGCATGGCAGGCGTCCCGTTCGACAGGATCGCGATCCGCGCGCCACGCGCCCTCAGCCGCGTCAGTACCTCTGGCACCTCGGCAAAACAATCGAGTCGTCTGTAGGCATGAAGCAGGTCTGCCTTGAGACCCCGATCGATCTGCGGAAACCGCGCCAGGCAATGATCGAGCGCATCTTCCGTCAGTGCGGCAAAATCCCGATACTGCCCGGCAAGGCTCCTGACCCAGGTATATTCGAGCTGCTTCGTGCGCCAGAGGTCCGAAAAGGCCTGGTGATGGGCCCCGAGCGCCTGCTGATGACGTCTGACGGCGGAATGCACGTCGAACAGCGTGCCATAGGCATCGAAGACATAGGCGGCAAAACCGGCCCCCTCTGTGTGTTCTCGCTCGGGTGCGCTCATGCCGGTCTCCTTCCGCCGGCAGGGTAGGGCGGCACGCCCCGCCGATCAAGCCGGACATGTCTTGCCGCTCACCCGACAAAACGCTGCGACGCCGGCTCGATCCCCTCTCCCCCTGTGGGAGAGGTTACAAAATCGAGGGCTTGGCCCGCTCATGGCTAAACCTCAGATTTTGTGGGTGAGGGGATCCGTGATGGCGGCACTCATCCCCCCAGCACCATGTCGATCTCGCTGAGCGCCCGGTCCACATGGCCTTCGAAGACCAGCGTTTCCTCCTCGGTGATGATCAGGATGTCAGGCGCCCCGCGCACCCGCACATGCTGCGACTGCTGAAGCCCTTCATCCAGCCCTCGGGTCAGGAGATCCATGAAGCGCGTGCCCGGTCCGGTAATCGCGATCGGCATGGTTTCCTCGGCGAGGCTCAGCATGCGCGACAGCCCTTGCCCGAGCGCCAGCCCCGCCTGGCGGAAGGCATATTCGGAGGCGCGATGCCCCTGGCGGGCGCGTCCGGCGATCTTTTCCATTTCCGACAGCGGCACGAAGGTCGCGGGGATCGTGTCCGGCGGCACTTCGAAGGCGGTGCGCAGGATGCCGTAGAAACCGGCGGACGCCTCGATGCAGCCATAGGCGCCGCAGCGACAGCGCTTGCCGTCATCCGAATGCAGCATGTGGCCGAAATTGGGGGCGCGCACTTCGATCTGCCCCAGCCGGTCGCGCTGCGCCACGCCAAGCCCGATCGAATGGCCGAGCGACAGCGTGGCGAGCGACTGCACCGGCTGCTGCCGAGATTTTTCCAGCCGCAGCACCAGCGCATGGGTGACGAGCAGGCTTTCGTTGAACAGGTGGATCCTGGCCGTGCCGAAATCCGACAGCGCCTGCTCGAAATCCAGCGCCTGATAGCCGAAGATCGGCGACCACAGGAGTTTCGCCCCCTCGCGATCGGCCAGGCCCTTGCTGCTGATCGAGACGGTCGCGATGTCCGAAATCGCCAGCCGCGAGCGGCTGACCAGGCGTGCGAGCGCCGCCCGGAAGGCGGCAAGGAAGGCGGCGGGCGATTGCGGCCCCTGATCACGCGCTTCCTCGAATCGGTCGATCATCGTGCCGCGATAGTCGGCAAGGGAATATTGCACGGCATGCGAGGAGATGCGCACGGCAATCACATGGGCGGCAGTCCGGCGCCGGGCAAAGAGAACGCGCGGCCGGCCGCGCTGTCCGGGATTGGCGACCTCGCGTCGTTCAAGCAGGCCGTTCTTTTCGAGATGGGCGGTAATCGCCGAAACGGTCGCCGAGGACAGTCCCGTCGCCGACGACAGATCGGTATGCGCAAGCGGCCCCTCCCGCCTGAGCGTGCTGAGAACGAGCCCGTTGTTCTGGTGGCGAACGGCCTCGGTACTCGCCCTCGGACTGGCTGTCATGATGGGTCTGTCGCCCGATTTCGTCTGGTCCACCGCATGCTCCTCCCAAAGCAATTGGTCACTGCCTTTGCAAGCCTCCTCCGCCCGTGTTGACAGCGTGGGAATCTTCTGACAGTTATTTTCTCGACTGTCGAGAAAAACCATTGGACGGGGGTCCATGGGGTTGGGGCAGTTTTGCAGCGGGCCGTTTCGGTGGGGAGGTCTTCCGTCGGTCCGCTATCACCTTGGGAGGTTTAAAATGAAATCCGTATTGAAGCTGATGGCAGCGACTGCCGTCATCGTGAGCCTGCATTCCGTCGCCAATGCCGAAGGCCTGACCGTCGGCGTCTCCTGGTCGAACTTCCAGGAAGAGCGTTGGAAGACCGACGAAGCCGCGATCAAGGCAGCCCTTGAAGCCGCCGGCAACAAGTACATCTCCGCTGACGCCCAGACGTCTGCCGCCAAGCAGCTGACCGACATCGAAAGCCTGATCGCCCAGGGCGCAAACGCCCTGATCGTTCTCGCCCAGGATTCGGAAGCCATCGGCCCGGCCATCGAAAAGGCCACCGCTGAAGGCATCCCGGTCGTCGGCTACGACCGCCTGATCGAAAACCCGGACGCCTACTACATCACCTTCGACAACAAGGAAGTCGGCCGCATGCAGGCCCGCGAAGTGTTCAAGGTGAAGCCGGAAGGCAACTACGTCTTCATCAAGGGCGCCTCGACCGACCCGAACTCCGACTTCCTCTATTCCGGTCAGATGGAAGTGCTGAAGGAAGCCATCGACGCCGGCAAGATCAAGAACGTCGGCGAAGCCTATACCGACGGCTGGAAGCCGGAAGCCGCCCAGAAGAACATGGAGCAGTTCCTGACCGCCAACAACAACAAGGTCGATGCGGTCGTATCGTCCAACGACGGCATGGCCGGCGGTGTTGTGGCAGCGCTCGAAGCCCAGGGCATGGCCGGCTCCGTTCCGGTCTCCGGCCAGGACGGCGACAAGGCCGCTCTGAACCGCGTAGCACTCGGCACCCAGACCGTGTCTGTCTGGAAGGACAGCCGCGAACTCGGCAAGAAGGCCGGCGAAATCGCCTCTGAACTCGCCGCTGGCAAGTCCATGGACGAGATCGAAGGCACCGTGAAGTTCTCCGGCGGCCCGAAGGGCACCGAAATGAACTCCTACTTCATCGCTCCGCTGCCGATCACCAAGGAAAACCTCAACACCGTCATCGACGCGGGTTGGATCTCCAAGGAAGAAGCATGCCAGGGCGTTGCAGCCGGCTCGGTTGCCGCCTGCAAGTGATCGCGTGACTGATCTTTAGAGCTTGAGCCGGAACGCCGCAGCCCTTGCGCTGCGGCGTTTCGACTGGTCGGGAGCATCGCGGCTGGAAACCGGGTTCGGCTTTAAGGGGCCGCAGCCTTGGGGGACCCGACCGCAACCAAGGAAGATGCCTCGATCCGCATGGCGGGTCCAATGGGCCCGCGGCAACGTGTGTTCCACGTGCCCTTCGCAAGCCGAAAACCGACTGGGGAGAATAATTCGTATGGCGGATCACAGCCTTGCCACGCCCGCGCCCGGCGCCCGGGCATCCAATGTTTCAGCGCTCAAGCGCTTCTTTCAAGCGACCGAGATCGACACCCGTCTGCTCGGCATGGTCATTGCCCTCGGCATCATCTGGATCGGCTTCCAAATCATGTCGGGCGGTCTTTGGGACGGTCTGTTCCTGACACAGCGCAACCTCTGGAACCTCTCGGTCCAGGCGGCCTCCGTGTCGGTCATGGCGACCGGCATGGTGCTGGTCATCGTCACCCGCAACATCGACCTCTCGGTCGGCTCGATCCTCGGCTTCGTCGGCATGATCATGGGCGTGCTGCAGGCCCGCATCCTGCCGCCGATCATCGGCTTCGAACACCCGATGATGTGGATCATCGCGCTTGGCGCCGGCATTGCCGTCGGTACCGCCATCGGTGCCTTCCACGGTGCGATCATCGCCTTCCTCGGCGTGCCCGCCTTCATCGTCACGCTCGGCGGCCTGCTCGTCTGGCGCGGTGCTGCCTGGATGGTCACCTCGGGCGCGACGGTTGCTCCCATGGACACCACCTACCGCCTGATGGGCGGTGGCGCGGATGGGTCTATCGGGGTCACCGCCAGCTGGATCGTCGGCCTCGTGGCCTGCCTGCTGATCGTGCTGTCGATCCTCAATACTCGCCGCCAGCGCCGCCGCTTCGGCTTCCCGCTGCGTCCGGTCTGGGCCGAGGTTTTCCTCGTCTGCGCCGGCTGCATCGCCATTCTCGGCGCCGTCTGGGTTGCCAACACCTATTACATGCCGGTCAACCTGGCGAAGAAATATGCCGCTGCCAATGGCATCGACTGGCCGGAAGGCGGATTGCAGATCGGCCTCGGCATTGCCGTTCCCGTCCTGATCGCCATCGGCATCGCCATGGTCATGGCCTTCATCACCAACCGCACGCGCTTCGGCCGTTATGTCTTCGCCATCGGCGGCAACCCGGAAGCAGCCGAGCTCGCCGGCATCAAGGTGAAGTGGGTCACCGTCAAGCTGTTTGCACTGATGGGGGCGCTCTGCGCCATCGCTGCCGCGATCTCCACGGCCCGCCTGAACGCCGCGACGAATGCGCAAGGCACGCTCGACGAGCTCTACACCATCGCCGCAGCCGTCATCGGCGGCACCTCGCTGGCCGGTGGTGTCGGCACCATCGCCGGCGCCATGCTCGGCGCCGTCGTCATGCAGTCCTTGAATTCGGGCATGGTCCTGCTCGGTCTCGACACGCCGCTGCAAAGCATCGTCATCGGCATCGTGCTCGTGATCGCGGTATGGCTCGATACCGTCTACCGCGCCCGTGCGAAGTAAGGGGAGTTGAAAATCATGTCGGAAAACCGCACCCCACTCGTGGAAATGCGCAACATTTCCATTTCCTTCGGCGGCATCCACGCCGTGGACGATGCCTCGGTCGATCTCTTCCCCGGTGAAGTCGTCGCCCTGCTCGGCCACAACGGTGCCGGCAAGTCCACCCTGATCAAGATCCTCTCCGGCGCCTACAAGCGCGACAACGGCGATATCCTGATCCGCGGCGACTTTGCGGATATCAACAACCCGCGCGATGCGAAGAAGTATGGCATCGAGACGATTTACCAGACGCTTGCCGTCGCCGACAATGTCGACGCCGCCGCCAATCTCTATCTCGGCCGCGAACTGCGCACCCCCTGGGGCACGCTCGACGACGTCGCGATGGAAGCCAAGGCCCGCGAAGTCATGGGGCGTCTCAATCCCAACTTCCAGCGCTTCAAGGAGCCGGTGAAGGCGCTGTCCGGCGGCCAGCGCCAGTCGGTGGCGATCGCGCGTGCGATCCTCTTCGACGCCCAGATCCTGATCATGGACGAACCGACGGCAGCCCTCGGCCCCCAGGAAACCGCCCAGGTCGGCGATCTCATCGTCCAGCTGAAAAAGGAAGGCATCGGCATCTTCCTGATCAGCCACGACATCCACGACGTCTTCGACCTCGCCGACCGCGTGTTCGTCATGAAGAACGGCCGCGTCGTGGGCCACGCGCGCACGGAGGATGTGACCAAGGACGAAGTGCTCGGCATGATCATCCTCGGCAAGTGCCCTCCCGGCGCCATCCCGGGACCGGGCGCCATGCAGACGGCGTGAGCTAAGAGGCAGTGACGTGAGACAGGCGAGGGGGCGTTAAGCTCCCTCGTTTCGTTTGGGGGGAGCCGTTGCATTTCCGTTTGCGTGTATCCATCATATCCAAGCGATTATGGGATAGGCATCGAATGAAGAGCAAGCTGCAAACCTGGTCCCTGATTGTCGGGATGGTCATGTTGGGTCCCGCCATGCTGGGCCTCTCCATAACAATGCTCATTATCGGAGAAATCCCCGGCAGGCACGGCGTATTGGTGCGGGCGGAAGACAGCCCGGCGGTCTTTTATATCGCTGTCGCCATTCTCATTGCCCTGACCATGAAGCTAACCCAGCTCACCTTGATCGCAGCGCGGCTGCTTTACCGCAGCGCAAGGCAACAGTCAGAACAATAATCACCCTCCTCCTTCAGCAATTTGAGCGTTGTGTCTCGGGGCTTTGCCCGCCATGACGCAATACATTCGTCCGTACGCTCATACACGAAATTTGCCCTTCTTTTGCCGGATTGCACGTTAATGGTGTGCGAAAGCGGGGCTATCCCTTTGCGCGTTCGCTGCACAGCACGCGGCAGAAGGTGGAAGAGTCGATTGATGGAATCGGGATATGCAACGTGGTTTTCTTTTCTTGCTCGCCGCACTCCTGGTCCCAGCCAGCCCGGCTTTCGCCTGTGCGAAAAGGGCGCCGCTCCGACTTGAGGATGTCAGCTTCGCCGATCATGTGGTGCTAGCTCGCGTAACCCGCTTCGAGATGGTCCGCGATGAAGAAGCCCATCGGCGTGCGCAAGACCTGATGGCCAAGCTTGCGCCCGGCCGACCCCAACCTACTAAGGTGCGGCTGATGAGCGACTACGCTCGGATAAACCTTGCGGTCGATGAGGTCTTGCTTGGCAACGCGGTTGAAAGCTTGACCGTCAGCTGGGTGAGCCCTCCCTACAATGAGGATTTCCCCCTGCCGTCTGGTGCATTTGTCATCGCGCTTCGAAACCCGGCCTCACCAATTCCGCCGTTGCGCGGTGCGAGTGCCACCATTCTGCCTCCGCGGGAGCCGGGGCTTCTCCAGGTGCTCCAGGCCCCTTGCGCCTCGGCCTTTTTCTTTGCCGAGACTGACAAAAACGCCATTCAGCTCCGGGATATCCTGATCGGAGAGCAGAGGCGATGACATAGGCGAGGGGGTGTGCTCCCTCGTTTCGCTTTCTGGGTCACTCTCTTCGACTGGTTGAACCGGCAAGACCGAGAAACACCAGCATCGCCCGCTCCAGACGAACCATGTCGCTCGTATCCAGCGCACCGATACGGCGACCGAGCTTTCCTTTGGCGACTGTGGTGATCTTGTCTGCCATCAATCGCGATGCGCCGACCAAGCCATTGCTGTCCGTAGGCTCAACGGGAATCCGAAAAAGAGGCGCTTCGGTTTCATCCGATGTAAATCCACAGAGGGTGACCGATCCTGTCTCGCTGAAACTGTCGTCCTGCACGATCACCGCCGGACGCGGCTTGCCGGCGTCGTCGCCAGCCCCGGAGACCGTCCAGATCTCCCCTCGTCTCATTCGTCAGGCCAAACGGAGACAGCGTCGACAAATGCCTGATCCGCCTCGGCCTCGCGGCTTTGGGCAACCGCGATGGATTGCTCGCGCGCCTCTTGCTTGAAGTCTTTCGTTCGAACGTCCGGCACCCAGATCTGGATCGGCCTCAGCCCCTGCGCGCGGAGGCGGGCTCGATGCTCCCTGACCTTCAACTTTGACGATTTCGATGCCGTGGACATGTCACACGCTCCTTGGTTACATGTAACCTACCATGTGGGGGATGGCGTGCCAAGTGATCCCTGGCGGGCGCAAGGGAGCCAGATCGGTTTGTGCCAGTCCCGAACACTCAAGAGCCGCGCGTCCGCAAACGCAAAAAAACCGGGGCGAACGCCGCCCCGATCTCCATCGTCCCATCAGATCCCGAGCGCTCAGAACTCCTCCCAGCTCTCGGCCACCGGGGCGCTGCTGCCCATGCCGACGGCACCGGCGACCCTCGCCAGCATGCGCCGTGCCGGCGAGGCGACCGGCTTCTCTCCGGCCCGCACCGGCTGCGGCCGGCTCGCCGGCATGACACCTGCCTGCGACCCTAGGCGGAATTCGGCGATGATCTCGCGCATCCGCGTCACTTCGCCGGCGAGCGAAGCGCTGGCGGCAGTGGATTCCTCGACCATCGCCGCATTCTGCTGGGTCACCTGGTCCATCTGGTTGACGGCGGTGTTGACCTCGGCCAGGCCGACCGACTGTTCGCGCGCCGATGTGGCGATCGCGTCGAGCTGGGCATTGATCGTCACCACCTGCGCCTCGATCACCTTCAGTGCCTCGCCGGTCTCCTGCACCAGCTTCACGCCGGTCGAGACCTCGTCGGTCGAATTGCGGATCAGGTCCTTGATCTCCTTCGCTGCCTGGGCAGACCGCTGGGCAAGCTCGCGCACCTCCTGGGCCACGACCGCAAAACCCTTGCCCGCTTCACCGGCCCGGGCCGCTTCCACGCCGGCATTCAGCGCCAGAAGGTTGGTCTGGAAGGCGATCTCATCAATGACGCCGATGATGCTGGAGATCTGGCTGGACGACTGTTCGATCCGCTGCATGGCATTGACGGCGTTCGACACCACCTCGCCGGAGCGGCGGGCCGACTGGTTCGCCTCGACCGCCACGTTGCGCGCCTCTTCCGTGCGCTTCGAGGAGTTCTGCACATTGGCGGTAATCTGGTCGAGAGCGGCGGCCGTCTCTTCGAGCGAGGCTGCCTGCTGTTCGGTGCGCTTCGACAGGTCGGTCGCGCTCTGGCTGATTTCCCGCGCGCCGTTGTCGATCGAGCTGGTCGCCTGGGACACCGAGCGCAGGCTGGTGCCGAGTTGGCTGACGGCGGCGTTGAAATCGGCGCGCAGGCTCTCGAAATCGCTGGCAAAAGGCTGCGTCAGCTGGAAGGTCAGGTCGCCGCTCGACAGATGCTTGAGACCTTCGCCGAGACCGGTGGTCGCTTCCGCCATCTCGGCCGCGCGAACCCGTTCGATTTCCGCGATCCGCGCCTGTTCGGCTTCGCTCGCGGAGCGGTTGGCGATCGCCTCCTGCTCGAGCGCGCGGGTCTTGAGACCATTCTGCTTGAACACTTCGACGGCCTTGGCCATGCCGCCGATCTCGTCGCGCCGGTCGGTGCCATCGACCACGGCGGACAAATCGCCATTGGCAAGCGTGCCCATGGTCTGCGACATCAGCTGAATGGGTCGCACCAGCCAGGTCCGGACGGCGAGATACCCTGCAACGAGGACCAGCAGCAAGGCACCGACCGTGAAGCCCAGCGTCGCAGCGGCGGTCGAGGATGCCTGGGCGGACAGCGTGCCGCTGGCCTGTTCGGCCTCGTCCATGATCTCCCCGGTCAGGCCGGAGAACTTCTGCACGGCTGCGCGCATGGCCGGCTGGCACTGCGTTCTGAACAGATCCTGGGCTTTCAGTTGCGCGTCGGCTGTCGTCGAAACGCTGGCGGCCTGCATGCTCGGGCCGCAGGCGTCCGACATCGCCGCCAGGCTTTCCGCCTTCAGGGCGGTCAGGCTTTCGGCGCGCGCCGGAAGCGCGGTGATCACGGCATCCAAGGACTTGACGAAGTCGCCCTCCGCCGTTTCGGCGGCCGTCTTTGCCAGCGCCTTCTCGTCTTCTGTTAGCGCTACCATGCCTTCGGCAAGAGAAGCGCGCGCGGCCTGCAGGCCGCGAACCGCGCGGGCCAGGTCAACCGATGCGGACAAGTCACGGCTGATGAGTGTGCTGTAGTCTTCGTCGATGTTCGAGATCGTCTGGCCGGAATAAATGGCTGATCCGAGGGAGAACAGGCCGAATCCGGCCATGATGGTCAGAAATTTTCCGCTGATCGAGATATGCTTCACGGGTTTTGCCCCTGTGCTGAGAGTCTGGCTGATCGTGTGAAGGTGAAGAGCAGATCATCTGCCTGGGCGCGGGGAAGGGTGGCTGCAATGAAGAGGCAATCGCAACGCCGGTGCCGCATGCGTTCATACGCATTGTCGAAGGAGGTCCCGGCCTTATGCCGGCTCCGCATGACCAGACTAGGAGTGGCAGTATAAGAGAAGGTTAATGGAAGATGATTTCAGATAACAAGAAGTTGAACCAAAATATTGAATTATAAAGATAATTGCAATTAACGATTTGAGCGGTCGAGACGGCGCGCGGGCAGGGCGAGCCGCTGCGAAGTTTTCCGGCAAAGCGAGGCCTGGTTAACGAAGGTTTGGTGGCCTTCGTGTCATCGCACTGCAAGCAAGCAAGGTTACGCTCGGTCAGCCTTCGTGATGGCCGCCCTGCTTGTCCGCCGGTGGCTTTTCCGCCATCATTCCACTCCATGCTTCGCGGCTGGCGACACACCGCAGACTAAGAAAGACGAAACGACGTCATGAACACCGAGCATTTCAAGTTTGGCCGCGCCTACGACCTTTCCGAGCTGGTCGCCGACGGGATCATTCATGGCATTGGTGTCGTCTTCGCGCTGGTCGGCGCCACCGCGCTGATCTTCTATGCGACCGTCTATTCCGACTATGCCAATATCGCCGCCAGCTGGATCTATGGTCTCGGCCTGATCATTTCGCTCGGCGTCTCCTTCATCTACAATATGTGGCCGCATTCCCGCGTGAAGTGGATCCTGCGCCGTTTCGATCATTCGGCGATCTTCATCCTGATCGCCTCGACCTACACGCCCTTTCTCGTCCAGGGCGCCGATCGTCCGCTGATCCTGGCGCTGCTCCTCGGCATCTGGGCAACCGCCTTTACCGGCATCTGGCTGAAATTCCGCTTCCCCGGCCGCTACGACCGCTTGGCCATCCTGCTCTATCTCGGCATGGGCTGGAGCGGCGCGCTCGCCATGGGGCCGTTGTCGGAAATCATTCCGGGCGTGACGCTGACGCTGATCATCATCGGCGGCTGCATCTATTCCGCCGGCGTCGTCTTCCACGTCTGGGAACGGCTGCGCTTCCAGAACGCCATCTGGCACGCCTTCGTCGTGACAGCCGCGATCGTGCATTATTCAGCCGTGTTCACGGCGATCAGCCTGGGGTGAGGGGGGGCTTCAGCCCTTCTTCTTGGCGAGCGCCGATTTTGAACCGATCCGGATGAAACCCGCCGTCCCGACCCAGTAGATCAGGCCGGTGACGATGAGCACGGCGGTCAGCACGCCGATCAGTTGCGGATCGAGGTTTGCCTGGATTTCCTCAAGGCCGCCGCCGGGCAGCAGGAGGAAACCGATTGTCACGACGGCCGAAAACGCGATCTGCAACACCGTCAGCAACGCGCCGATCCGGAAGCATTCGCGCCATTCCGCCGGCCGCCCCGCCTGTTTCGCGAAATAGACACCTGCCCACATCCCGGCCCCCATCACCACGAGATGGCTGAGGCTCGACGGCTTGTCGCTCATATAGCCGAAGGTCATCAGCCCGGTGACCACAGCCGTGATCACGACGGTGATCGCGAGCGAGACGAGCACATAACGAATTGCCATCGGCACGATAAAGCTTGGCATTGAAATTCCCCCGGAAAACGGCTTGGTGATAAAAATATGCCGGCCCAGTCTAGCGGCGTCTTCCCCGACTGTGCAACCGGCCCTATAGCTTTGCCCAACACGCCCCAAGCTTTCCCAGAAGAAACGTCCGGTCCGTCCGGTCCGAACGCATGAGCCCCGCATGACCGATCTCATCCTCCGCGACGCAACGCCAGCCGATCTGCCCGCCATCCGCGAGATCTACAATCACGCCGTCGAACACACGACCGCCATCTGGAATGACGTCCTGATCGATCTCGACAACCGCCGGGTCTGGCTGGAACTGCGTCGCGCCAAGGGGTTTCCGGTGCTGGTCGCCGAGATCGACGGCATCATTGCCGGCTACGCCTCCTATGGCGACTGGCGCGCCTTCGACGGCTATCGCCACACGGTCGAGCATTCCGTCTATGTCGAGAAGGATCATCAGGGCCGTGGTCTCGGCAAGGCCCTGATGGCGTCCCTGATCGAGCGCGCCAGAGCCGGCAATGTCCACGTCATGATCGCCGCCATCGAAGCCGGCAACACGGGCTCCATCGCCCTCCACACGAGCCTCGGCTTCCGCGTGGTCGGCACCCATCATGAAGTCGGCCAGAAATTCGGCCGCTGGCTGGATTTGACGATGATGGAGCTGAAGCTCGACTGAGCCCTCTAACGTCCCCTTTGGACCTCCACCTCCCCCTTGAGGGGGGAGGTCGCCGCAAAGCGGCGGGTGGGGGTGACCAGGGTGACGAGTCCGACCTCATTGATCGGGGCTCACGCTTCGCACGTCACCCCACCCCGGAGATTCACTCCGACCCTCCCCCTCAAGGGGAGGGTGGAAGGTCCGCGCAAGCGATCAACCCTCATCCTGATGTGGGCGCGAAGCGATATCAGAAGGACGAGGGCAGATGGACGCATTGCCTTACAGAAGCTTCAGCAGCGCCTTGGCCGCCTCTTCCGAAGAGGCCGGGTTCTGCCCGGTCACCAGCGTGCCGTCAGTCACCACATGCACGCCCCAGTCGGCACCCTTTTCGTAAATGCCGCCGTTTTGCGTGAGCATGTCCTCGACGAGGAACGGCACCACCTCCGTCAGGCCGACGGCGTCTTCTTCGGTATTGGTGAAGCCCGTGACCTTCTTGCCCGAAACCAGCGGCTTGCCGTCGGACCCCTTCACATGGCGAAACACGCCCGGCGCATGGCAGACGGCGGCCACCGGCCGGCCCTTGGCAGCAAATCCCTCGATCAGCGCGATGCTGTCCTTGTCTTCGGCGAGATCCCAGAGCGGGCCGTGGCCGCCGGGATAGAAGACCGCGTCGAAATCGGCGGGGTCGATCCGCGACAAAGGCGTGGTCGAGGCGAGCAGCTGCTGCGCCGTCTGGTCGGCCTTGAACCGGTCCGTCGCCTCGGTCTGGGCGTCGGGCTCGTCGCTTTTCGGATCCAGCGGCGGCTGGCCGCCTTTCGGCGAGGCCAGCGTGATCTCGGCGCCTGCATCCTTCAGCACGTAATAGGGGGCCGCGAATTCTTCGAGCCAGAAACCGGTCTTCTTGCCGGTATCGCCGAGCGCGTCATGCGATGTGAGAACCATCAGGATTTTCATGGGTATCAGTCCTTGTTGTGGTGTTGATTGGGTGTTCATGTCCGTGATCGGTGGCCTCGCCCTTCGAGGCCCGGCCGTGCCGGGCACCTCAGGGTGAGGGGAAACGATGTGTGCATCGCGCCGCAGACGCCCTCATCCTGAGGCGCCTCGCAAACGCGAGTGCCGCTGCCGCCCTCATCCTGAGGAGCTCTCGCAAATGCGAGGGCCGCGCAAGCCTCATCCTGAGGAGCCCTCGCAAAGGCGACGGCCGCAGACGCCCTCATTCTGAGGCGCCCTCGCAAAGGCGACGGGCGCAGACGCCCTCATCCTGAGGTGCCCTCGCGAACGCGGGTGCCGCAGACCCCCTCATCCTGAGGTGCCCTCGCGAAGGCGAGGGCCTCGAAGGATCATGCATCCGGCCCGACGCGGATGACCCGCTTGCCGAACCCTTCGCCGCGCAGCAGCCCGATAAAGGCGCGCGGCGCTTCTTCCAGGCCATCGATCATCTCCTCGCGGTATTTGATCTTGCCGGCCTCCACCCAGCCGCCCATTTCCTGGGCGAATTCCGGATAGAGATGACCGAAGTCGTCAAAGACGATGAAGCCGCGCACGGTGACGCGCTTCTTCAGGAAAAGCCCCATCAGCCAGCCCAGCCGATCCGGACCATCCGGCAGCGACGTGGCGTTATACTGGGCGATCAGTCCGCAAAGCGGGATGCGGGCAGCCGTGTTCAAAAGCGGTGCCACCGCATCGAAAACCGCGCCGCCGACATTCTCGAAATAGATGTCGATGCCGTCGGGTGTCGCGGCCTTCAGCCTGTCGGGCAGGCCGTCTGCCTTGTAATCCACGCAGGCGTCGAAGCCGAGCACCTCGACCGCATGGGCGCATTTCTCCGCCCCGCCGGCAATGCCGACGACCTTGAGGCCAAGGATCTTGCCGATCTGCCCGACGGTCGCGCCAACAGGACCCGTCGCACCACCCACCACCAGCGTCTCGCCGGCCTTGGGCTTGCCGATCTGCTTGAGGCCCGACCAGGCGGTAAAGCCTGGCATGCCGGTCACGCCCAGCGCCCAGGACGGATGGCTGGGATGAGCGCCAAGCGGCGTAACACCTTTGCCGTCCGAAAGTGCATAATCCTGCCAGCCGGTGAAACCGACGACCCAGTCGCCGTCCTTGAAGCCGTCGAGCTTGGAGCTGACCACGCGCGACACCGTGCCGCCAACCATGGTCTGGCCGATCTCGACCGGTGCCGCATAGGATGGCGCATCGCTCATCCGCCCGCGCATGTAAGGGTCGAGCGACAGGAAGACGGTCCGCAACAGCATCTGGCCATCAGCGGGTGTGGGAATGTCGGCGGTCTCGAGCCGGAGCGTCTGGTCGTTGGGTTCGCCCTTCGGCCGCTCGGCAAGAACGAGGCGGCGATTGGTCGTGTTCGATTGCGGCATGGATGATCTCCTGTGCTGGAATGCGCGTCGCGTGAGGATCACGTGAAAAAAACTGCGGTGCCCCTTGGCCCATGCGGGATGGGTTTCCGTCACCGGTCATGGATGGAACAACGGCATCCGGCTGCTGTTGTTCCATGACATCCTGTCGCGGCAGGACGATGACGCCCGCACATGCAGCGACAACCGCCAACGACCCCGCGCCACCCGCAACGCGCCTTGGATCACCGGATCGTCACACGCACCATCTCGCCCCGGATCAGGATCGCCGGTTTCGCACCCGGCGTGTTTGGCAGCGCGCTGTCGACATAGGAGGCGACCGCTTCCACGCCGTAGCTGATCGGCGTCGGCACGAGGAAGCGCAGGGATGCGTCGAGCATGTTGCCGGAAATCTGGATCTGTTCGGTGTTCATCACCCGTTCGAAGGCGAGCTTGGCCCGCAGCGCCGCTCCCCGCGCGGCGATCGTGGCCGCATGGCCGGTGAAGGAAAAGTCGCCCGCATCGCTGTCGATATCGATCCTGTCAAAATCGCCCGACAGCCGCATGCGCGCGGCATTCTGCCGGATCGACACGCGCGCCTCCGGCGCGAGCTGCGCATTGAGCGTCAGCGTGCAGTCGTCCCAGTCGTTCCAGCCAAAGAAGCCGCCGCGATCCCCCATGTCGACGGTCAGCGTGTCACCGTCGCGCGTCATCCGGCCCTGGCCGGCGCAGCCGGAGGCAAACCAGGCGGAACGGAAGAGGGCGCCCCAGCCATGCCGCGTCCCCGAAAGAACCGCCTGCAGCGGTCCGTCCCGGCGCGTGGCAATGGTGATGTCGCTTGCGGAACCCGTCACGTCGAGCCGGGTCACGCCGGCAAGGTCGATGGGTCCGGAAATCGCCTCGCTCGCCTGGATCATCTGGATGCTGCCGTCGATGACGGCGAGGGCGACGATGCCGCCGAGGACCGAGAGAATGATGGTGCGTGTGCGCATGGGTTGGGCTCCTTCAGGTGTCGCCCCGCATGCAGAATGCTGGGGCCGTTTCGATGCCCCATCTGCCGCCGCAGCGCCCTGACCGGCGACCTTGATCACGTTTCAGGTCGACCTTGATCGCGCTTGCGGTCATGATCGCCTCAACCTGATGCCCTGACATGCGAAATCCCTGATGCTCTTCGTCCCGCTCTCTTTCCTCGTTGCCCTCTTTCTCGGCATCTTCCTCGTCCGCCTTCTGCGCGAAGGCCGCGACAGCTGGGGCACGCATGGGCTCTTCCTGCTGCTGATCGTGCTGCACATCATCCAGAGCCTGCTCGTCGGCCTGCGCTGGGGGTATGGTTTGACGCAGGTGCTGGCCGTCCTGCCGGTCATGGCAAGCCTCATCCCGGCGCTCTCCTTCCTCGCCTTCCGCGATCTCGCCCGCGAGGGCCAGGGCCTGACACGCGCCGACTGGCCGCATCTCCTGCCGACGCTTGCGGTCGTCCTGATCATGCTGACGGCGCGCATGCCGGACGGGCTCGCCATCCCCGCCGTGATGCGCATTCCCGTCGATGTCGTCCTGATCAGCGAATTCCTCGCCTATGGCGCAGCCCTGCTGTGGCTGGCCCGGGAGGGGCCGGATGCGCTGGTCGCCTCCCGGCTTGATGGCGCGCTGCGTTCCTACCGTGCGCTGCAGTTGACCGGCCTGGCCCTGATCACCTCTGCGCTGACCGATGTCGCGATCAGCCTCGACATGCTGTGGTCGGGCGGCCGGTATTCCCCCATGGTGGTGTCTGCCGCCACCACGCTGATCCTGCTTCTGCTCGGCATCGGCGCCGTCACCGCCAGCCAGGAAGAGGCAGGCGAGGGCGACGCCTCGTTCGCCGAATGGGGCGGACCCGATGCGGGGCCGGACGCCACCCCACGGCTCACATCACCGTCCATCGCATCGCCCCGCCCGGTGGAGCCTGCCACCGCCTCGACGGCGCTGTCAGCCAAATCCGCCACCGAAGACCACCAGCGCCTCGCGATCGACCTCGACCGGCTGATGACGGAAAAGCGCCTCTGGGCCAATCCGGATCTCAACCTCGCCCGCCTTGCCCGCCGGCTCGGAAGCCCCGCCCGCGCCGTCTCCGAAGCCGTCAACCGCGTGCATGGCATGAGCGTCTCGCATTACGTCAACAACCACCGCATCGCGGAGGCCTGCCGGCTGCTCGCCGACACCGACATGCCCGTCACCCGCATCCTCTTCGAGGCGGGCTTCATGACCAAATCCAACTTCAACCGCGAATTCCTGCGTGTGACCGGAGAAAGCCCGAGCGACTGGCGCCGGCGGATTTCCCCACCTCCCCCTTGAGGGAGGAGGTCGCCGCAAAGCGGCGGGTGGGGGGACGTCGCGCGAGACGTCGATCCGCAAACTGTGCCTGTCCAGCACATGACAGCGCAGCAGGGTTAAGCCCTCCCCCTTGTGGGGAGGGTTGGGGAGGGGGCTTTTTGTTCAGCTGCAATGACCCGTAAGGCGCAGGTCGCCGAGAAGCAGGGGGTGACCTCCATGGCCTCGATCCTTCGAGGCCTGCTGACGCAGGCGTCTCAGGATGAGGGGGCTAGGCCGAAACCTCACCGCGAATACGCCAAAATCACCTCGAGAAACGCGTCGCCATACCGCTCCAGCTTCGATTGGCCGATGCCGGAAATGCCGAGCATCTCGTCCTCGTCCATCGGCCGTTCGGTGGCCAGCGCAATCAGCGTCGTGTCGGGGAAAACCACATAAGGCGGCACGCCCTGGTCTTTGGCGATCTCCATGCGCTTGGCGCGCAAGGCCTCGAACAGCTCCTGATCCGCCTGATCGAGCCCCGCCTTGGCATGGGCGGTGCGCGACGAGGCTGCCCCCCGCGCGGCCTTGCCCGTGGTCGGCCGGTCTTTCCGGAAACGCACGTCCACCTCGCGCTTGAACACGGCCCGCGCCGTCTCCTCGAGCTTCAGCGCGCCGAAGGCGGTGTGGTCGACGCGCACGTAACCGGCGGCGAGCAACTGGCGAAACACCGATTGCCAGGTCTTCGCCGGCACATCCTTGCCCGCCCCGAACACCGGCATATCCGTATGGCCGAATCGAACAGTCTTGTCGTTCTCGTTGCCCAAGAGCACATCGATCAGATGCCCGGTGCCGAAGCGTTCGCCGGTCCGGTAGATCGCCGCCAGCGCCTTGATCGCCGCGTCTAGCCCGTCCCAGGTCTCGACCGGTTTCAGGCAGGTATCGCAGTTGCCGCAGTTGCCCGCGTGGCTCTCGCCGAAATGTTTGAGGATCGCCTGGCGCCGGCAGCCCGGGGTCTCGCAGATCGCGAGCAGCGCATTGAGCTTGGCCCGCTCCACCCGCTTGATCTCGTCGGCCGCCTGACCCTCGTCAATCATCCGCCCGCGCTGGATGACATCGGCCATGCCATAGGCCATCCACACATCAGACGGCAGCCCGTCACGCCCCGCGCGCCCCGTCTCCTGGTAATAGGCCTCGACGGAGCCCGGCAGGTCGAGATGCGCGACGTAGCGCACATTGGGTTTGTCTATGCCCATGCCGAAGGCGACGGTGGCGACGAGGCAGAGCTCTTCTTCCTTCAGGAAGGCATCCTGATTGGCATCGCGCACCGCCCGGTCCATGCCGGCATGATAGGGGAGCGCCCGGATGCCCTGGTCATCGAGCCAGGTGGCGATCTCCTCCACCTTGGCGCGCGACAGGCAATAGACGATGCCGCTCGATCCCTTGTGGCGGGAGAGGAAGCGCAACAGCTGCTGACGCGGCTGGTCGCGCTCGACGATCTCATAGGCGATGTTCGGCCGGTCGAAGGAGGTGGTGAACACCTCGGCGTTCTCAAGCCCCAACCGCTCGATGATGTCGTCCCGCGTATGCGGATCGGCGGTGGCGGTGAGTGCCATGCGCGGCACGCCGGGAAAGAGATCGGTGAGCTTGCCGAGCTCGCGATATTCAGGCCTAAAATCATGCCCCCATTGCGACACGCAATGGGCCTCGTCGATGGCGAAGAGCGCGATCTCGACGCCCTGCATCATCTCGACGAAACCCGGCGTCGCCGTGCGCTCCGGCGTCACATAGAGAAAGTCCAGCTCGCCGCGATCCAGTGCCCGCCGGATCTCGACATATTCGTCCTTCGACAGCGTCGAATTGAGCGCCGCCGCCCGGACCCCAAGACCTTTGAGCGCCTGCACCTGATCGCGCATCAAGGCAATCAGCGGCGAGACGACCACGCCGACGCCTGGCCTGCACAGCGCCGGCACCTGGAAGCACAAGGATTTTCCCGCCCCGGTCGGAAACAGCACGACCGCATCGCCACCCGAAACGACATGAGAAACCACCTCCGCCTGCCGCCCGCGAAAGGCCGGATAACCATAAACGCGCTTCAAAACGGAAAGCGGGGTTTCCCGGCCATGGGCGGAGAACAGCGGATCGGTGAGGGGCTGAGTCGACATGGTCAAAGGTCTAGCCGATGGGGAGGGGGCTGGCCACCTTGTTAGCCCGGTTTCTTGAAGTCGGGGCAGGGGGCGGGAGAGGGCGAAGAGAGGCGCGGCCTCCATCTCCCCTCACCCTGAGGAGCCCGCCAAAGGCGGGCCTCGAAGGGGAAGGCCACCAGCACCCTGCCAATTCAAACTCGTTATGCCCGCTTGAGCACCCGCGCCTCTTCCGGATGCCGATCCAGCAGGCGAAAGAGATTGACCACCGCAGGCGAGGGGATCACTTTGCCGGTTTCATAACGGGAAAACGCATTGTGCCCGCCGCCGGTCAGGGCAGAAGCCTGAGCCTGGTTCAGGCCGAGCTTCTTGCGGATGCGCCGCAATTCCTCGCCAACGCTGCGTCTGGCCTGCAGCACGAGGGCGTCGCCGGCAGCCGCATAGCGCTCGGCACTGTCAGCGTCAAACTCGATCTCGCCGCAGCCCTCGCAGCGCCATCCGGACAAGCCTTCGACCGTTGTCTTCAAATCACGGAAGACCACGTCGTGCCTCTCGTTTTCGAAGCGGGTCATCCGTCCGACAGAACCGCAGCTGCTGCAATCGGTACCCATTTCTACAACTCCTTGAACTGGATGACAGGCGCGCCATCCGGGCACATCGTCACCTTCACATAGGCTTTTCCAACCGGGGTATCGGCATGGTACACGTCCTGCCACACCCTGTTGTCGGCATAGGTCGTCATCGATTTGAAGAAGTGGCGCGGTGTCAGTCCGCAGACGGCATCGATCATCTCCGCCATAGTCAGCCCCATCTGCCGCCCGCCGTCGATTGCGGTCTTGGTGAAGGCCGCAGCCTTCCGCACCCGCACCAGCAGGATGACGGCATGAAGATCATGATGCGCGATCCGTTTCTCCATGGCATAAATTACCCTATATGGGTAGAACTTCAAGTCCGATGAAAGGACGCCTGTCTCGATTGCTCAGTCCCCGCCAAACCCTGTGCACATCCCCGCCGTCGCGCTCAGCCGGCCTTGCCAGTCCGCCCGCCGACTGCTCCTGATCGGGCTCTCCCAAGCCTCCAAGGATCTCCCCCCGCATGTCCACCCCGCTCAAACTCTACCTCGCCGGCCCCGAGGTCTTCCTGCCCGATGCCCGCGCCATCCTCGATGCCAAGGCCGCACTCACCCGCAGCTATGGTTTTGACCCCATCTGCCCAGGCGACCTCGCCATCCCGCCGGCCCCGACCAAACACCAGTTCGGCCTCAACATTTCCGAGATCGACGAGGGCTTCATGAACCGCGCCGATGGCGTCATCGCCAATTTGACCCCGTTTCGCGGCATCGCCGCCGATCCCGGCACGGTCTTCGAACTCGGCTATATGTGCGGCGCCGGCAAGCTGGTCGCCTGTTATACCAATGTCGCCGAGAGCCACTTCAAGCGTAGCGCCGACTTCTATTCGGGCCAGATCCACCTCGCCGAAGACGGCCGCAAGCGCGCGCCCGACGGCACCATGCTCGAAGACTTCGAGATGATCGAGAACCTCATGCTCCACGGCGGCGTCGAGCGCCGCGGCGGCCCGGTGGCCGTTCATGCGGCGGAAGCCGACAGGCTCTGGACGGATCTCACGGCCTTCGAGCAGTGCTTGAAGATGCTGGCGGAACGAGGCTGAAATCAGCGTCTTGGCGTGGTTCTCTCCTCCATGGATGGCAGGCCTTGTCGTTAGGTTGTGTGATGATAGGATGGACAGCTAGGGATTTAATATAGGCTTGACGTTATATAAGTCAGGAGCTATATCCAATGACGTGGACTGTGGTATTCGATGATCATTTTGCCCTGGAGTTTGCAGGCTTCGACAGCCATGTGAAGGTTGAGCTGCGCGCGATGGTGCTGCTCCTCCAGGCGCGGGGACCTGAGCTTGGCCGCCCGAGGGCCGATACACTGAAGGGCTCGGCCTATGCGAACATGAAGGAACTGCGATTTGATGCGTCAGGTGGGGTGTGGCGGGCTGCCTTTGCCTTCGATCCGGAGCGGAAGGCCGTCATTCTGGTCGCCGGCGACAAGTCGGGCACCAGTGAGAAGGCCTTCTACAGGAAGCTCATTCGCACGGCCGACAAGCGTTACCAGGCCCATCTCACAGCTCAGCGAATGAAGGAAAGAGAATGATGGCGAGATCCGCGACCGACGTTTTTGCAGAAACCATGACGCCCGAGATGATTGCCGCCTCCGACTTGCGGGCGCGGGAACTGCTGGACGAATATGATACCCTTCAAAAGCTCCGCAAGGCGCTCGATCTGACGCAGGAGCATATCGGCCGAAAAATGGGCAAGAAGCAGGTTTCCGTGGCGCAGTTGGAAAAGCGCTCGGATTTTCTGCTGTCCACGCTGCGTGATTATGTCGAAGCGCTCGGTGGTGAACTCGAACTTGTCGTCAAGTTCAAGGATCACGCGCCCGTTCGTCTGGCCGGGGTCGGCGAGAAGGGCGTCTTGGACATCCCGCGGCGACCGGCAGCTGAGCCGGATGGGGCGCCGCCTTCGCGCCCGGCCTGAAGCGGTTTGCCAAACGTCTCTGAAATCAACCCCTTGCCGGCCCCGCTTCATCCGCCGCCACGCGCCGAATGACCTGCATTGCAAAGCCCTGCGGATTGGCGGCCATGGCCGCCACCATGTCCCGTGGCGCATCGGTCGGCGTATGTTTGGCCGACCACAGCACCATCGACACCAGCACCGGCGCAAGCTCCGCCCCCTTTGCGGTCAGCCGGTAGACGAAGCGTCGTCGATCCTGCCCGTCACGCGCCTTCGTGATGATCCCGGCCTGTTCCAGTTTCACCAGCCGGTCGGTGAGCACATTGGTGGCAATCCCTTCGCCAGCGGCCAGAAAGCCGTTGAAGCTGCAGATCCCCTTGAACATCAGGTCGCGCACGATGAGCAGCGACCAGGCGTCGCCGAAGAGGTCCAGGGCGAGCGCGATGGGGCAGAGTGAGCGGGGAGGTGAGGTCATGGCGGTTTCCGGTCAAATCACTTGCAAATTACAAGTTATCATGGTTGGATGGCCTTGGGGAATGGCACTCTGGAACCCTGGGGAGGTTTCGTCATGGGCAAGGCATTCTGGCTCGGCTTCGCCGCCTATCTTCTGCCGACCTTTCCGCTCGGTTACGTCTGGCACCTGAAAACCTTCGCCGCCGCCTATCACCGTCTCGACATGTACCGCGACGATGTCCTCATCCCGCTCGGTCTCGGCTCCATGGTCATCCAGGGCCTGATCTTTTCCTTCGCCTATCCGCGCCTCTTCTCCACCGCGCCCGCCGATACCTGGCGCAGCGCCGCTGCCGCCTTCCTCGTCTTCGGTCTGCTCGCCATTTCCTTCGTCGTCCTGCCGGTCGCGGCGAAATACAGGATGGCCTCGGTGCGCGATTTCATCGCGCTCGAAACGGCCTTCACCCTCCTGCAATTTGCCATCGTCTGCCCGTTGATCGCGCTCGCCCACCGCCAGGCGGGCTGACGGGAGCAGCCGTCCAGGCATCGGCTTGGCAGCGCCCGCCGCTTGCGTTTCCTCCCCCAAAAAAAACAGGGCTTGTTCCCCGGCTCCGCAGGTGCTTAGTCGGGGCTCTTCAAGGAACCCCGCATGACCCCGCCCGAAGCCAGTCTACCCTTGCCGGCCAAGCTCCCGCTCGGCCGCGCCTTCCACCGCCTGCTATTGTCCAGCGGCCTTGCCAATCTCGCCGATGGCATCGGCGTCGTCGCCTGGCCCTGGCTTGCCTCGCTGATCACCCGCGACCCCCTGGCGATCGCGCTCGTCGGCGTGGCGCAGAAACTGCCCTGGTTCCTCTTCGCGCTGCCATCAGGCGTGATCACCGACCGCTTCGACCGCCGTCGCCTGGTCATATCAATGGATGTCCTGCGCTTCGTCACCCTGATCACGCTCTCGCTCGCCATGCTGGCCCCGGGCATGCTGCCGCAAACCCCTGTCCAGGATTTCCCGTTTGATCCGCTCTATGCCCTGCTGTTGCTCTGCGCCCTCATCGTCGGCTTTGCCGAGGTCCTGCGCGACAATTCCGCCGTCACCCTGCTGCCGTCGATTGTCCCCCATGACCGGCTCGAGACCGCAAACGGCCGCATGGGCAGCGTCGAAACCGTGATGAACATGATGATTGGCCCGCCGCTTGCCGGCCTCGTCATCGGTCTCGCGCTGCCGCTCGCCTTCGGGCTCTATGGCCTTGCCTTCGCCTTTGCCGGCCTCTTGATCCTCTCCATCCCCGGCACGTTTCGCACCGAACGGCCGGAGCCGCGCCACTGGGTCGCCGAAATCCGCGAAGGCACCGCCTATCTCTTTGCCCGCCCGCTGCTGCGCGATCTCGCCCTCGGGCTGGGCGTGCTGAACGCCATCGAGGTCATGCTGCTGACGGGCATGGTCTTGTATGCTCAGGAGGTCATGCAACTGAACTCGGCCGAATACGGCCTGCTGCTGACAGGCCTGGCGATCGGCGGTGTCATCGGCGGCTTGCTGGGGGAACCGATCATCCGCCGCTTCGGCGCATCCGCCTGCATCAGGGCCACCATCGCCGGGTGCCTGGTCTGGGCGCTGATCGTGCTTTTTCTGCCCTTTCCGTCCTTGGTCTGGGCAGCGCTCGCCCTCTCGGCCATAACGGGCATGGTCTGGAACATCATCACGGTCTCGCTGCGCCAGCGCCTCATCCCGCCGCATCTGCTTGGCCGGGTCAACAGCGTCTACCGCTTCTTCGGCCTCGGCACGATGCCGCTCGGCGTGTTGGTGGCCGGCGTCAGCGTCACGCTGGCCGAACATGTCATGCCCCGCCCCCAGGCGCTCGGCATGCCCTTCATCCTCGCCGCCATCCTCAGCGTGCTGCTGCTCGCCGGCCTCTGGAGCCGCGTCTCGCCGAAGGCGCTGGCAGCCTTCGACGGGCGCTGAGAACCTCCACCTCCCCCTTGAGGGGGGTGGCCGCCGCAAAGCGGCGGGTGGGGGTGATCCTGGCGACGCGTCCGACATCATGGATCAACGCAGGCGTCTCGCCCGTCACCCCACCCCGGAGCTCCGCTCCGACCCTCCCCTCAAGGGGAGGGTGGTTGCCTCACTTCTTTTTCGCCGGCTGCGCCGTCGAATCCTCGAACCTTATGCCGCAATTGTTCTTGATCGACGCCGTCTCGATCGCCTTCATCTCGCCCTTCAGCCGCGAGACTTCCGCCGCAGATGCTCCGTCGCCCTTGGCGAAGAAAAGGGCCGGCCAGAAGATGACCAGTCCGACGCCGACCGCCACCGCATCATTGTCCGCCTTCTTCTGCTGCACGCCACTCGCCGAAATGGCCCGGCTCGACACGGTCGTTGCCTCCTCGCGCAGCCGGTCGCAGGACAGGCTCTCATACAGCGTCGACGACACATAGGCCGCCTCGATATCCTTTGGCTTGCTGGCACAGGAAGAAAGCGCCGCAGCAAGCGCCACGGTGGCGGTAATTGTCTTGTTCATGATGACCCCCAGTTGTGAACGCATGATGCCTGTCGCAGGAGGTGCGTGCCGTCAAATCCAAACCCTGCAGGTTTCGGCAAAAGGGGAGGGTGTCCACAACCAAAAGTGGGCTGGTCGAAAAGGGGTGATTGAAGCCGATTATTGTGCGGAAGCCGGTTTTCGGTTATGTTGTCCTTCATTCGGACAAGGAGGCGCGGTGGTGACCCAACGGAAAGTTGTGACGACAATTGCCTCTTCGACGGGGGAAGCCCCCCCCTGCAAAGGCAGTCTTGTCGCCCCGCGACCCGGTGGTGCACAGTGCCCTGGTTCCCGTAGCTCCCGCTGACGATGCCATTGATATCGAAAAGCAGCGCGAAAACCGCCTGGGGCCGGATTTCAATCCGGACTACTTTGAAACGCTTGATACCATGATCGAAGATGCCTACGGCCCGATTACCGGCCAGTTCAGGCCGGTCTCTGGCGACTGACGGTGGTCATCCGCGAGCCGTATCGAACAGACCTGATCCCACTTCCCGCGAAGTGGGATTTTGTTTGGTGTGCTTGGCCCTTTGACGGAAGTCCCAGACTCCCTGGTCCTTATCCTCATCCTCGGCCCTGTCTGGTGCGGGCTGCCGGCTTCATGCCTTTTGGGGATCGGGAAGTCCCCTGGATTTATGTTTCCTACTGTACCAAGCAGGTCGACAGGCTCGAGGGCACCGGTTTTATCATCGACGATCCCCACGAGCTCTCGGAATGTGGCCTATACGAGCCGACACGCGTCATGCCGACCTTGCTCAAGGGCCTGCCCTGGTCGCCGTCCTTCTTCATGCGGAGACACCGTGACAATGTCGGGCCAGTCATCGGCCATGCCCCAGAGGTCACACGACGGCGAACACTGCAGATCATGCCTCATTTCTAGGAGGGAATTCGCCCCCCACACACAGCGAACCCGGCTCCCGCCTCGGTGGAGATCTCAACACAGCCTGGGAGGGAGGAGGCCCGGGGCCTCCTCAGGCACTCCCGCTCACTTCAACGGCTCGAACACCATCGAATGGCCGTTGATGCAGTAGCGCAGCCCCGTCGGCTTCGGGCCATCCGGGAACACATGGCCCAGATGCCCGCCGCAGTTGGCGCAGCGGATTTCGGTGCGCACCATGCCAAACGCCGTGTCGCGGTGTTCGGTCACGGCGTCCGGCTTCACCGGCTCGAAATAGCTCGGCCAGCCGCAGCCGGCGTCGAACTTCGTGTCGGAGATGAACAGCGGTTCGTCACAGGCGGCGCAACGATAGAGGCCCTTTTCGAAATTGTCCCAATACGGCCCGGTAAAGGGCCGCTCGGTGCCGTGTTCGCGCAGGATCCGGTATTGCTCGGGCGTCAGCTGCTCGCGCCACTCGGCGTCCGTCTTTTCGATTTTCGCCACGGTGGTGGTTCCGGTGGGGGTGGAGCTCATGGTCTTCTCCTTGAGAAAGGGATGGGGTCCAAGCAATGCGCAGGCCCTTTGGCACTATAGATAGGGCGGCAGGGCGGCCCCTGCAATTGCGCCGCTGCTCCCTCAGTCGCGCCATCGTCCATTCCCTTTCAAGCAAACACCGAAATACATGGGGAACACGAAAATTTCCGGGGTCTGACGCGTCCGTGATCGGTTTTTCCGCCGTTTTTGCTTGGAAAGCCGCGACCCATGTCCTAACACGGAGCCTCCTTGCATCGTCCCGACGACGGATGTCGTCCGCCCACGAGGAGGTGGAATGCCTGACCTGCCGAGCGGCCTGACCTGGCTCGCGCTCCTGCTGCCCTTCGTCGCCGCACTTGTTGCCCCCGTGCTGACCGCCCGCCTGGGCGCTGCCGCCGCCTGGTGTCTCGCGCTGTTTCCGGCGCTCGCCTTCTTGCATTTCCTAAGCATCCTGCCGGAGATTGCATCCGGCGGGCGCATCACCGGCGGTTTCGCCTGGGTGCCCAGCCTCAACCTCTCCTTCTCCTGGCTGCTCGACGGCCTGTCGCTCACCTTCGCGCTTCTGATCACCGGCATCGGCACGCTGATCGTGCTGTATGCCGGCGGTTACATGAAGGGCCATCCGCAGCAGGGCCGGTTCTTCAGCTATATCCTGCTCTTCATGGGCGCCATGCTCGGGGTTGTCGTCTCCGACAGCTTCCTGATGCTCTTCGTCTATTGGGAGCTGACCTCGATCACCTCCTTCCTGCTGATCGGCTTTGATCACACGCGCGAAGCCTCGCGTCGCGCGGCGCTCCAGGCGCTGGTTGTGACCGGCGGCGGTGGCCTCGTCCTGCTGGCAGGCCTCATCTTCATCTGGAACATCACCGGCATCAGCCAGCTGTCATTGCTGCTCTCCACCGGCGATATCCTGCGCGAAAGCCCCTTCTATCTGGCGGCCCTGCTCCTGGTGCTCGGCGGCGCCTTCACCAAGTCGGCGCAGTTTCCCTTCCATTTCTGGCTGCCCAACGCCATGGAAGCGCCGACCCCGGTCTCGGCCTATCTGCATTCCGCCACCATGGTGAAGGCCGGCGTCTATCTCCTGATGCGCCTCAACCCGGTCATGGGCGGCACGCCCGCCTGGGAAATCCTCTTGCCCTTTTTCGGCGGCATCACCCTGCTGGTCGGCGGCGTCCTCGCGGTGCGCCAGACCGATCTGAAGCTGATGCTCGCCTATACGACGGTCGCCTCGCTCGGCCTGCTCGTCATGCTGACCGGCTTCGATACCCCCTATGCGGTCGAAGCTGCGGTGCTCTATCTCGTCGCCCATTCGTTGTTCAAGGGCGGCCTGTTCATGGTGGCCGGCATCATCGATCACGAGACCGGCACCCGCGACATCCGCCTGCTCGGCGGTTTGCGCAGGCTGATGCCGATCACCTTTGCCGCAGCCCTTCTCGGCGGCATCTCCATGGCGGGCCTGCCGCCGCTCTTCGGCTTCCTCGCCAAGGAAGAGATCTATGCGGCGCTCGCGGGCGCAAACCCGCGTGCCATCCTGTTCACGGCTGTAGCCGTCATCGGCAATGCGCTGATGTTCGTCATCGCCTTTGCCGTCGGGTTGAAACCCTTCATCGGCGCCGAGACGAAGACGCCGAAACATGCCCATGAAGGCCCCGTTCTGCTCTGGCTCGGCCCGCTGACACTGGCGCTCCTGGCACTGGTCGGCGCGCTCTTTTCCGGCATGGTCCACCGCTTCATTTCCTCGCCCATGGCAAGCGCCGTCGATGGCGCATCGCAGACGGTCTCGGTCGGCCTCATCCCACATATCGGCATGCCGCTGGCGCTCTCGCTTCTGACCGTCGTCCTCGGCATCCTGCTCTATCGCGGCCTCGACCGGCTCCGCGCCGGCGTCGATCGCCTCGTCACCGGCTTGGGCCTCAGCCCCGATCGCGGCTTCGATCATCTCGTGTCAGGCCTCGTCCGGCTCTCGGTCCGTGTGACCGGCGTCATCCACAATGGCCGCCTGGAAGTCTACATCACCACCACCTTCATTCTGCTGGCGCTCGTCCTGCTGGTCACGCCCGTCGTCTATGGCGAGCTGCCTGCCATGCCCGCCTGGCCCGCCAATCTGAGCCTCGTCGAGGCGGCCTTCCTGACAATCGCCGTCATCGGCGTCGCCGCCGTCCTCTCGGCCCGGGATCGTCTGACGGCCATTGTCTGCCTCGGCATCCAGGGCTTTGCGCTCGCCGTACTCTTCCTGCTTTATGGCGCGCCGGATCTCTCCTTCACCCAGTTCATGGTCGAAACGCTCTCGGTCGTTATCCTGGCACTGGTCATGACGCGCCTGCGCCTGTCACCCACCGATCACCGTCCGCTGATCGCCCGCCTGCTCGATGGCGCCGCTGCCGTCGCCTGTGGTGTCGGCTTCGCGCTCCTCCTCATCCGGGCCACCGAAGCGCCCTTCGATGCCACGCTGACCGAGTTCTTCGCCGCCTATTCCAAGGCGATCGCCCACGGTGCCAATGTCGTCAACGTCATCATCGTCGACTTCCGCGGCGTCGACACGCTGGGTGAAATCTCCGTCGTCATGATCACCGGCCTGGCCATTCTCGCGCTCATCCGCATCCGCGTCGGCACGGCGGCCCCCACCGCCTCCGTCGTCTCCCCGCCATCCGGCTCCTTTGGTGAAGTGAAGGGCAAGAAGAAGGGGAGGGGCAAGTGATGAACCGCTCTGACATCCATCGGCCTTCGGCCCACCGCTCCACGCCGCTCACCGCAGATCTTTGCCGGCCTTCGGCCCGCCCCCCTCTGTCGGCTACGCCGACATCTCCCCCTCAAGGGGGGAGATTGCCCGCCACCGCTTTGCCCGCCTCCCTGGAGACCGCTGACCGTGCCGCGCCCGTGACCACGCCACCCCATCTGCGGAGATCGCCGAGCCCGGCCGCCTTCCGATCTCCCCCCTTGAGGGGGAGATGCCCGGCAGGGCAGAGGGGGGCAACCCCGAGCACTGAAGCTTGCCCGTCAACACCCGCTGCCACCCATGTCGATGGGCCTTCGGCCCACCCCCCTCTGTCGGCTGCGCCGACATCTCCCCCTCAAGGGGGGAGATTGCCCGCCATCGCTTTGCCCGCCTCTTTTGCCGCTGTCGCTGTCTCTCCCCATCTGCGGAGATCGCAGCGAGTGGCCGCCTCCCAATCTCCCCCCTTGAGGGGGAGATGCCCGGCAGGGCAGAGGGGGGTACCCCGCTTCGCCGCCGCCAACTCGGCAGTGCAGATGGGGGCACCCCGCTTCGCGGCCATTGGTCGGACGGTAACCACGCCCCGCAGCGCCACCCAAATGGAGGCCCCGCGATGAACACGCTCATCTTCCGCACCTTCGCGCCCTTCCTCACCGCGCTGATGCTGCTCTTCTCGATCTTCGTCCTCTTGCGCGGCCATAACGAACCCGGCGGCGGCTTCATCGGCGGGCTGATCGGCGCCTCCGCCTTCGCCATCTACGGCATCGCCTTCGGCGTCCAGGCCGTGCGCCGTGCGCTCTGGTTCCACCCGATGTCGGTTGCCGGCTGCGGTCTGCTCCTGTCGACGCTGTCGGGCTTCGTCTCCGCGCCGCTCGGTTATCCCTTCATGACCGGGGTCTGGATCTATCCGACGCTGTTCGGCGTCGAGGTGCCGCTCGCCACCGTCGTGTCCTTCGATGTCGGCGTCTATCTCGTGGTTGTCGGCACCTTCACCTCGATTGCGCTCGCGCTTGAAGAAAGGGATGACGCCTGATGGAAGCGCTCTTTTCCCTCGTCGTCGGCATCTTCTTCACCGCCGCCTTCTATCTGATGATGTCCAAACACATCATCCGCGTGCTGCTCGGCATCGTTCTGCTCGGCAATGCCGTCAACATGCTGATCTTCACCTCGGGCCGCCTGACCCCCTCCATCCCGCCGATCATTCCGGGCGGAGAGACCGTCCTGCCGGCGGCCACCGCCAATCCGCTGCCCCAGGCGCTGATCCTGACCGCCATCGTCATCTCCTTCTCCTTCTTCTGCTTCCTGCTCGTCTTGACCTGGCGCGCCTATCAGGACCTCGGCACCGACAACACCGACGAGATGCGCGTCGCCGAACCCGCCGACGATCCCGCGCCGCCGATGGGGTATTGAGGATGGGGTTCGCTGAGATGTCCATGGCTGGCGTTTGGGGCCACACCCCCCTCTGTCACTTCGTGACATCTCCCCCACAAGGGGGGAGAGGGGTGTTCGCCGACGCCTGCCGCACCCCGCTCTCCCCCCTTGTGGGGGAGATGCCCGGCAGGGCAGAGGGGGGTACCCCTCACGCCATCACCACCCGCATTCCGCCCACCGCATACCATGGAGGTCCCGCCTGATGGCCACGCCCGCCACCACCGTCGACCTCACCGCCGCCCTCGTCACCGCACCGGTGGAGGCGGCCCAATGGCTGGCGATCCTGCCGATCGGCCTCTGCCTTGCCTTCGGCGCCGTGCTGATGATGATCCGCCACCGCACCGACTGGCATGGCCCCATCGCGCTTGTCGGCCTTGCACTCCTCGTCCTCGTTGACGTGCTGCTTCTGGCACGCGTGCTGAGTGACGGCCCGCTCACCATGATGATGGGCCGCTGGCGCCCGCCCTTCGGCATCGCCATCACGGTCGATCTGACCGGCGCGCTTCTGGCGCTCGCCGCCGCCATCGTCGCCTTTGCCTCGGCGCTTTACGCCCGCGTCGACATCTCGACCAGCGGCCGTCGCTACGGTTTCTATCCGCTCTTGATGGTGCTGATGGCCGGCGTCTCCGGCGCGTTTCTCACCGGTGACCTGTTCAACCTCTATGTCTGGTTCGAGGTCCTGCTGATCTCCTCCTTCGGCCTCCTGATCCTCGGCTCGGAACGCCAGCAGATTGATGGCGCCTTGAAATATGCGGTCCTCAACCTGATCGCGACGACCCTTTTCCTGATCGCCACCGCCTATCTCTATGCCATCTTCGGCACGCTCAACATGGCCGACATCGCGGTCAAGGCGCCGGGGCTTTCCGGCACCGCGCCGCTGATGACGCTGTCTGCCCTCTTCGTGTTTGCCTTCTCGATGAAGGCTGCCGCCTTCCCGGTCAATTTCTGGCTGCCCGCCTCCTATCACACGCCCCGCGTCGTGGTGCAGGCGCTGTTTGCCGGCCTGCTCACCAAGGTCGGCGTCTATGCGCTTCTGCGCGTCATGGTCATGCTTCTGCCGATCGAGCGGGAGGCCCTGAGCTTTGCCATCGCCGTGATGGCAGCCCTCACCATGATCCTCGGTGCCATGGGAGCCTTGGCGCAGAACGATATTCGCCGCTTCCTCGGCTTCATCGTCGTCGCCGGCATCGGCAACATGCTGGCCGGTGTCGCGATCGGCGGCGCGGTCGCGGTGGGGGCCGCGATCTTCTATGCGCTCCACTCCATCCTGCTGATGACGGCGCTTTATCTCGTCTCCGGCGAAATGGGCCGGCTGACCGGCACATTCCGCCTCGACCGCCTCGGCGGTCTCTGGGCTGCGGCGCCCGTCTTTGCCGCGCTGTCGCTCGCCCTCTTCTTTGCCGCGAGCGGCCTGCCGCCCTTTTCCGGCTTCTGGCCCAAGGCGATCCTGGTCAAGGCCGCTCTCGACATCGGCGCCTGGTGGCTGGCGGCAAGCGTGCTCCTCTCCGGTTTCCTCACCACCATCGCCTTCGGCCGCCTCTTCCTCTTCGCCTTCTGGCGTCCGGCACCGGAGGCGGCAGGCAGCGCGCCCGCCATGCCCGCCATCCCCGGAGGCGCACCACCGGTGTCCATGCCGTCGCTGTCGCTCGCCCGCACGGAAAACCGCTGGCGGCTTGCGCCCATCGTGCTGCTCTCGGCTTTCATCGTCGGCTTCGGCCTCTTCCCCGAACGCCTGATCCTCGCCACCCAGCAGGCGGCCGGTGATCTCGCCGATCCCACCGCCTATATCCGCTCCGTCTTCCCCGAAGGAGGTGTCCGGTGACCGCGACCGCAATCGCCGTTATGATGGCCGTCGTCTGGGCCATCGTCTCGGGCAGCTTTTCGCTGCACAATCTCCTCTTCGGCTTCGCCCTGTCGCTTTTGACGCTCTGGCTGCTGCGCGGCCACCGTCCCGGCTCTGGCGGCACCAGCCGCACGCTGCGCATCCTCTCGCTGTTGCGGCTCTTCCTCGTCGAGCTGGCAAAATCCGCCTGGCGGGTCGCGACCATGGCCCTCCAGCCGAAACTCGCGCTGCATCCGGGCATCTTTGCCTATCCGCTGCAGGTCAAGGGCGATTTCCAGATCAGCCTGCTCGCCAACCTGATCACGCTGACGCCGGGCACGCTTTCGGTCGACGTCTCCGAGGACCGGGGCACGCTGTTCATCCATGCCGTCGACTGCACCGACCTCGAAGCCGCGCGCCGCGACATTGCCGACGGCTTCGAGAAGAAGATCATGGAGGCCTTTCCAGAATGACGCCGGAACTGATCGTCGATACCGCCGGGCAGTTTGCGCTCGCCGTGCTGGTCCTCGCAACGCTGCTCACCGTCTGGCGCGCCGTGGTCGGCCCGACCCTGCCGGATCGTGTCGTGGCTCTCGACATGCTGGTCGGCATCGTCATCGGCCTGATTGCCGTCTTCGCGCTTCGAACGGGCTACACGCTTTATGTCGACATCGCGATTGCGCTCGGCCTCGTCGGTTTCCTCGCCACGGTCGCCTTCGCCCGCTTCATCCTTGCCCGCGGCACCACGCGTGAACGGCCGGGGCAGGGGGCGTCCGGCCCGCAGCCGGCGGCCGTGTCCAGGGCTGCGAAGGCGAATGCAAAACCGTCGGCCGGCAAACCGGCCAAATCCGCCGCCGGCAAGGGAGGCAAGGCATGACAGAACCGCTTCAACTCGCTCTGGCGCTTGCCGTCGCAGCCCTGATGGTGATCGGCGCGCTCTTCTCGCTCGTCGCCGCGATCGGCCTCTTGCGTTTTCCCGATGTCTACACCCGCATGCATGCCGCCTCGAAGGCCGGCACGGTCGGCTCCGGCCTGCTGCTTCTTGCCGTCGGCATTCATTCCGGTGATCTCTCAACCTTCGGCCGGGCCGCAGCCGGCATCGTCTTCTTCGTGCTCACCGCGCCGATCGCCGCCCATCTCCTCGCACGCGCCGCCCACAAGGCGGGATACAGATTGTCTGATGTATCGGTGCGTGACGATATGAGTAAATAGGCAGCAACGGATGATCAGAAGTTACGTCAATTCGAACTTTGCAATCTGAGCTTTCCGTCAGCTCGGAATGATGAACTAAAGTGGAATAGAACGGCTTTGCACCCGTTACATTTGATAGAAATAGCGGGTGGACATTTGGCCGTGGAGTGATAATCCAATGTCCAGTGAGCTGATCTGCTGTTAATCACGCTCCATCATCGCATTTTCGGCTTGTCTATTATAGTGAGACAAGTATTTTCAGGAAAATGCGGTGATGTTGAATAAGGCTTCCCAGAGGGAAGCGAGGGCGGATCTGTCATAAGTGGGGGTGGTCTGTGCAGTGTACCTGTTCTGGTTGGGGCCGGCAGGTGCAGAGTTGATTTTTTGCCACGTGCATCGGCGGACGCACGTGATCCTTGAATAGGAGAATGACATGAGTGAAGTACAACAGGGCCCTGGACAGCAGTTGCTGGTTGAACTGACGGCAGACATCGTCTCTGCCTATGTGAGCAACCACGTCGTGCCGGTCACCGACCTCACCAACCTGATTGCCGATATCCATCTGGCCCTCAGCAACACGTCCTCGCCCACCCCGGCGCCGGTTGTGGTCGAAAAGCCCAAGCCCCCGGTTCCGATCCGCAAGTCGATCGAGGACGACTACCTGATCTGCCTGGAAGACGGCCAGAAGTTCAAGTCGCTGAAGCGCCACCTGATGACCCATTACAACATGACTCCGGAAGAATACCGCGAGAAGTGGGGCCTGCCGGCCGATTATCCGATGGTCGCCCCCGCTTATGCCGAAGCGCGCTCGCGCCTCGCCAAGGAAATGGGCCTCGGCCAGCGCCGCAAGCGCGGCAAGTAAGTCATCCGGCAAACGCCGTTGACCAGAGATCGGCCGGGCCCCCAGGGTCCGGCCTTTTTGTTGGGTCGAAAAGGAAAATATTCCCTTCATTGCTGTGGTGTCGAGCCGGCATGAAATCAGCCCTCAATTTGTGGGGTTTATTTCGATGGAATCTCTGTTACCAATATAGGAAGAAAATCCTATTTGGAGATCGCCATGCAGATCGAGCATCCGACGTCACCCCCCTTCAGCCTCCGGCCGGTCTCGTCCTACGATCTGGCGACTGGCCCCGAGCCGGATCAGGGCGGGGAAGGCCGGGCCTCGCAGCCCGAGACGACCGACGGTGGCCATGCGGCGGCGGACGAGGGCGATCCCGCGATCGACCCCTTCGACCGCCCGCTGACCCCGGAGCGCCGGCTGCTCTGCATGATCGTGCGCCAGCTCACCCATGAACTGCTGCAGGCCGTCGGCCTCGACAGCGACAGCGGCGGCCGTCGCCGCGCCGCCGGCCATGTCCGCCAGGTGGCGATGTATGTCTGTCACGTCGCCTATTCCATGCCGATGGGCGAGGTGGCGCAGGCCTTCGGTCGCGACCGCTCCACCGTCGGCCATGCCTGCCGCATCGTCGAGGATCGCCGGGATGACGCCGCCTATGACGGCTTCGTCACCATTGTCGAGCGCATGGCAAGCGCCGTCTATCTGCTGGCAGGACGCCGCCCATGACCCGCAACACCGATCCCGCATCCGGGCCCCAGCCTGTGAGCCGCCCTCTCACCGCCGCCATGCCGCCGGCCCGCCAAACGCCGCTCTCCGCCCTGCTCGACAGCGCTGTCGGCCGCCATGCCCACAAACGCATCCGCGTGCTCCTGCGCCGCGCCCTGGATGGTCCGATCTTGCTGACCTCCGAGCCGTGTTCCGCCATCGTCCAATCCGACCCGCAACTGCTCGACCGTCTGGTGGCCGAAGGTCTGCTGACGCGCGCGCACGGCCATCTCCATGCAACGCCCGAGACCGCCGCCTATCTCAGGCGCGCCCTGTGCGACCAGGCCGGCGATCCCTTTGCCGATCAGCACCGCACGCTGGAACCGCAAACGCTGGTGACGCAGGATGGCCGCCAGCCTGTCCGCCGCAACCTGACGGAATCCCCGCTTTTTCCCCTGCTGCGGCTGAAGGAGAAGGATGGCCGGCCTTTCCTCACCGAAGACGCCGTCGCGGCCGGTGACCGGCTGGCACGCGATTTCGACCACGGCAATCTGCAGCCCCGCATCACCGCCAGCTGGCAGCCGCGTCTGTCGAGCCGGGTCAAGGGATCAGCGCCCGCCGGCCCGGATCTCGCCAACAGCCGCATCGCGGCCCGCACCCGCGTCAACAGGGCCATCGAGGCGATGGGGCCCGAACTGGCGGGCGTCGCCCTCGACATCTGCTGCTTTGGCAAGGGCCTGGAAACGGTCGAGCGCGAACGCCAATGGCCGGCCCGCTCCGCCAAGCTGATGCTGCGCGCCGCCCTTTTGGCGCTTGCCCGCCACTACACCCCGCCACCCCCGAAACCCCGCACCCGCCACTGGGGCGACGAGGGCTTTCGGCCGGAGATCGGGTGAGGGCAGGCTTAAACGCTCAGTCGCGCTCTGGCAGAGCAAACGCGGGCAGCGTGTCATCAGCTTCCGGATCAACGGCCGGCACCCGGTCGAGAACCCGAAGCGCTGCTTGCGGGTCGCCTTGATCAGCCCGCGCCTTCAGTCCCAGGATCGCCCGCCGATGGCCGATCCCGTCGGCAATCAGGCTGGAAAACAACTGGTTTAACGACACTTCATCCTCGGCCGCCGCCTTGCGGGCCTCTTCGAGCACATGCGCCGGCAGGCGCAGGGGATAGCTGGTCATTGGTACTGCCTCCTTAGAATTTCTTCCACAATTGCGCCGGCGCTACAGGTTTTGAGTCCGAAGGCCGACAGTGCTGGATGACGGAAATGACGATCATTGCTGACGATCCGGCTGGCGCCACCATTCAGGGCGCATTCGACATAAAGATCGTCTTTCGGGTCATCGAGAAACGGACGGTAGCGAATTCTTGGTGATACCAAGTGCGCTTGTTTGAACAGGCCATCCAGGATGATGTCGATGTCAGAAGACCGCAGGTCCGAAAATTGGCCGAGAATACCGGGTCTTTTCACAACGGATTCGTATTCCAATGCGACCGCTGGTGAAACGGCGAAAGGAACTCTCCCTTCAAGCATTGCACGCAGCACAATGTGCGACGCGCCGCGAGACGATCGCAAGGCAGATAGAATGACATGACATCGACGACGATCATCCACTTAAAGTGATATCGCAGGTGATATCAGTCAAGTGGTGCCATGGACCTCACACCAGCTTCCGCGCCGCCTCTTCGCGAATGCGTTGGATCATCGAGCGCAAGCCATTGGCGCGCTGCGCCGTCAGGTGTTCGAGAAGCCCGATCTGCTTGAAGAGCTCGAGCGCGTCGAAGGCGACGACTTCCGATGCCTTTTTGCCGGAATAGGCCGCAAGCACGATGGCGACCAGCCCGCGCACGATAAACGCATCGCTGTCGCCGCGAAACGTCATGACCGGATCGGCGCCGTCACCGGCCGAGACCGAGAGCCATACCTGGCTCGCACAGCCCTGCACCTTGTTCTCAGCGGTCTTCTGGTCGTCCGGCAGGTCTGGCAGCGCCTTTCCCAGCTCGATGACATACCGCATCCGGTCCTCCCAGTCGTCGAGAAAGCCGAAGTCGTCGATCATCGCTGCAAGTGTGGTCATTCGCGCACCCGTTTGTTCCGTCCGCCCCATATAGGCCAGCCGGGCTGCAAAATGAACCGCCTGGGATGAGGAATGCAGAAAGGAATGTTGCTGGCGAAATGTGGGAGGTGCTGAGGTCGTCACTCGTCAACTGGAAAATCCGGTTCCTCGCCATCGAGCACGAGGGTCTGCATTCTGCCATGGCGGATCGTCACGATCTCTAGCCCCGGACCGGCTCCAGATCCGACAAGGCGATAGTCAATCAGGCAATCTCCGACGACAAGAGTGCGTGTGCCGGGTATCCTAAGTCCGTGCAGCCTGTTGCCCGCTTCGGGAAAATCCTGAAGCAGCAGCCGTGCTTTCTTCATGGACTGCGCAAAGGCCTTTGCGGCGGCCGGACTTCGATCTCTGAGATAGGCGCTCTCGCGTCGGATGTAATCGGCCGCCCTGGGGGAGAGCCGGATGGAGATGATGCGACCTTGCCGGCTATGATGCGATCCATCTCGGCAAGAACGTCATCGAAGTCCTCGTGCTGTCCCGCATCCAGCTGCGCACCCCCTTCGATGGCCTCAAGAATATCAGCACCTTCCTGCAGCAGATAACCACGCAAGGCTCTGAGGATGATATGGCTTCGCGAACGCTCGGTCGCCCCGGCGATCGTGTCGATATCCGCCAGTATCTCCGTCGGGATCTGCAGTGTCACGGATTCGCTCTGCTTCGCCTGAGCCATGGGTCTTCCTCACTTGACGTTATGGATCATGAGCCAATTCCTTGCCTTTCTCAAGGCAGATGGCTCGCGAGCACCCAGCCGAAAAAAAAAAGGCCGCGAGAGGAAAATCTCGCGGCCCGGCAAATGCCGATAGGTGACAGTTTAGGGACAGGCAGACAGGCATCCCGGACCCACCAATGCGGGGAGGGATGCAAGGAGAAGGGGCGGCGGGCGCCCCTGAAATCTTCGTAAGTCAGGCCGGATCGTCTCTTCGGCGGTACCCGGCTTGGATCTCTCCGCTCAAGGCTTGGGCGGCGTATAGGGTTTCGGCAGGTTCTTCGGACGGGCGCTCGGAACCACCGTTCCGGTCACGATCGCTTCCGCCTGGGCCGCATTGACCGGCGTGGCGGCAAGAGCCGGAGCGGCGTCCGCCTCCTCGACTTCGGGCTTCACGATCTCGACAGTGCCCTTCTTCGGCAGCGGCACGTCTGCAGCCAGTTTGGCCGATCCGTCATCGGTAAACTGCTTGTCGAGCAGCTGATAGGCGACAAGCGCCCCTTCGCGGGCCCGCTGGCCAAGCGCCTGGAAGGTCTGCTTGCCCTTTTCGCAGACATCCGGCTTCTCGATGCAGAGCGAGCTCATATAGGCATAGGCGTCGGTCGCGGCCGCAAAGGCGTCGCCGATCTCGAAGGTCGGACCGCCCGCAGCCTCTTCCCGCGGCGGGCTGCCGAGATAGGACAGCGCCACGAGCGCCACCGAACAATAGAAAGTTCCCTTGATCAGAAACCACATGGTGTCACCGATATCCCTGTTGCCGGTCGTTGCCGGACTGCGTCGGGTTTGTCCCGAACTCGTGATCTCGACCCTAGGTTTGATTCGCGAAAATCGCTTTTCGAAAACCGCGGGCTTTCGAGGCGAATTTGATTAAAATTCGAACGATCGCCGGTTGTTTGCCCTTTCCCGTCAAAGTTTAGCCTTCGCCGTTAAGCATAACTGTGGCAGAGCCTCGACAATCCACCGCTTTTCGACGGCACGCCGCGCCGCAAGTCTTAACGGTGTTGCGAAAAGTAGAATGATTTCAGCAATTACGCTCCGTTAACCATAAATTTGAAAGCATGGCACACCTGTCTCGTTTCGGGTCGGATCGGCCCCTGCGACGGCATTCCGGGCCTTAGCCTTATCTATTCCTTAAGCGCGTCCGGCCTATGGTCGGCCGGTGAAATGAGATGAACCCATCGCGGATTTCTGGCGTGGTTGTATTGCGTAAAATGTCGGATGCTTGGACGATGGCGATGGACGCTGCGCTGACGCACGTCTTGTCCAGCGAGGCCGGTGCGCGGGTCGCCGATGCCGCCGAACTCCGCATTCTGCGCCGTCTGACCGCCGGGTTCCTCGCCGGCCTCCTGCTCCTGCCGGCCGGCCTCTCCGCTCTGATCGGCGCGGCTGCCGGTCTCCCGATCGGCGTCTCGCTCGCCGTCAGCCTTTATCTGATCACGGCGGTTGCACTCGTGGCCGGCACCCGTTTCGGCGCCCGCCTCGCCAGCCGTGCGGCCGATCCGCAGGCCGACAACTCCGTCGATCCCTGGGATTATTGCCCCGGCCTCTTCCTGACGCTCGACACCACCGGCGTGGTGCGTGGCTCGGGTGGGCGCGACCGCGACATGTTCCTCTCCTTCCTGCGCGAGCCTTTGTCGCGGCCCTTCGTCGAACAGGTCCATGTCTCCGATCGCATCGCCTTTGCCCGCGCGCTGGATGATCTGCGCCTCGGGGCCGATGTCGTCGTCATCGATGTCAGGCTTGATCGCCCCGTGCTCGGCCTCGATCAGACCCAGTTTCTCAATGTCCGCCTCGACATGACCGCCATGCGCAACGCCGCAGGCGAACTCGTTGCCGTGCGCGCCCAGATGCTCGATATCGAAGGCGAGATGAAGATGCGCGATGCCGTGCGCGTCAAGGAGCATGAGGCGCATGCCGCCCACGAGCTGAAGAGCCGCTTCCTCGCCGCCGTCAGCCACGAGATGCGCACGCCGCTCAACGCCATTCTCGGTTTCTCCGACATCCTCGCCGGCGAATATTTCGGCAAGCTCGAAAACGACCGCCAGCGCGAATATGTCCAGCTGATCCGCCAGTCGGGCGCCCATCTCCTGTCTGTCGTCAACACCATGCTCGACATGTCGAAGATCGAGGCCGGCCGCTACGAGCTGATGATGGAGAGCTTCGATGCCGCCGAGACGCTCATCGAATGCGAGCGCATGCTCTCGCTGCAGGCAACCGCCAAGGGCGTCAAGCTCTCGAGCCGCCTGCCGCGCGGTCTCGGCGAAATCACCGCCGACAGCCGGGCGCTGCGCCAGATCGTCATCAACCTGATCGGCAATGCCATCAAGTTCACCGATGCCGGTGGCGCGGTCACGCTGGATGCCGCAAGGCGCGGTTCGGACTTCGTCGTCTCGATCAGCGATACCGGCGTCGGCATCGCGCCGGAGAAGATCGCGCTCCTCGGCCGGCCCTTCACCCAGATCCAGGATGACCTCAATCGCAATCATGAAGGCTCTGGCCTGGGGCTATCCTTGGTCAAGGGCTTGACTGCGCTGCACGGCGGCACCTTTATGATCGAGAGCCGCAAGGGCGAGGGGACAGTCGTGACCATCACCCTGCCGGCCGATGGCTCCGGCGTCCTGAACGCCGACGAGGACAACATGGTCGAATTCCCGCCGCGCCTGTCGCAGACGGTTTCGACAGACAAGGAAAGCGGGAAAGCAGCGCGGCATGACCAAGCGGAAGCGAAAATCGCCTGAGAAGAGAAAGCCGGCGCTCCGTGCGCTGTCGCTGCTTCTTGGCTGCGGCACCGCGCTCGCGCGGCTGGCCGGCCGCTATCCGCGTTCGGTGACCGGTGTCACGCTGTTTTCGCTGATCTTCGGAACGGTTGCCGCCAATGCCCTGTGGTACCAGCCCGGCCAGCATCCGTCGCCCTTCCTGCGCACCCGTGATGCCTCCGATTTCACTGCCCTGGCCGGCATGCCGAAGAGCCCGCTTCTGAAGGCTCACGATCCCGATACAGTCACCACCTTCAAGATCGAGCGGGAAGGGGAGGGCGCGACCGAGGGCGACGCTGCTGCTGCGCCCGCCGACGAGTCCGCATCGCCCCGGCCGGTGGCGACGAATGCCCCGCCGCCGGGCGTGCCCAAGGCGAGCCTTCCGGCCGCCCAGCTGCCGGCCGCCGCCAGTGAAACCGCCGCCCTGATCCGCCAGGTCCAGGCCGAGCTTCTGCGCCGTGGCCTCTACCAGGGTGAACCCGATGGCGTCGTCGGCCCGCGCACGGAAACGGCCATTGCCGTCTTCCAGAAGACCGTCGGCATGCCTGCGGACGGCCTTGTCAGCCCCGAACTGATCGCCGCTCTCGCGCTCGACCGCAATGTCACCGCCGCCGTGCCCGCCCAGCGTCCGGCGCCGGAAATCTCCGGCCCGGCCGAGGATCCCGTCGCCGCCGCGATCCGCAGCGCGGAAACCCGCGTCGTCACGGCGCCGCGCCGCCCGGTGACCGCCCCCGGCAAGGTCTCGGCACCGGCCACCCTGCCGCCGCAGGACGTGAAACCCGCCATCGACCAGCCGACGCCTGTCCAGCAGGCGAGCTTCGATCCCGGCCTCGTCATGGAAATCCAGCGTGGCCTGTCCAACATGGCCTACAAGGACGTGACCATCGACGGCGTGCCCGGCGAACAGACCCGCGCCGCCATCCGCCGCTTCGAGCGCCACTACCAGCTGCCCGAGACCGGCGAACCCAGCGCCGCCGTGCTCAAGAAGCTGAGATCCATCGGCGCTCTCTAATGCGCGCGGCCTTAAGCCTTTCGTCTAAGTGAAATGTAAGGTTGTCGACGGCAAGAACTCGTTAAGCATAAGGCCGGCATACTCCTTCGATTGGAGGAGGACCTGTCCATGAGTGCCGCGATGTCTGCTGCGACCGATTTTGCCGTGGATCGAGACCCCCTGGCCGGGGAGGCTGGGGACAATAACCCCGCGCCCGAAGCCGCGGTTGACCAGCACCCGGATGCAAACGCCGATGCGGCCAGGCTGCGCGGCATCGTCGAGCGGCTGGCAAACGAAGCCTCGACCCTGGGCGTCGATCTCGTCGATATCGCCGGTGCCATCCAGGATGTCGCCGCCGTCTCCAAGCGCCATGCCGGCACCTTCGACCAGATCACCCGCACCGCCCTTTCGATTGCCGAAACCAATCGCGATGTCGCAGCCTCGCTGCGCGCGACCGACGAGACCGCCGGCGAGGCCCGCCGCATGCTCTCCGACAGCGCGACGCGCCTCCAAGGGGCCGTCGGCAAGATCGACACCATGGTCGAGGCGTCAGAGGAAATCGGCACCGAGATCGGCAGCTTCTCCCGCTCGCTCGCGGAAGTCGACAAGGTCGCCGAGGAGATCGGCACCATCGCCCGCCAGACCAATCTCCTGGCGCTGAATGCCGCGATCGAGGCGGCCCGCGCCGGCGAGGCCGGCAAGGGGTTTGCCGTCGTCGCAGCCGAAGTGCGGGCACTCGCGCTCCAGACCTCCCAGGCGACCGGCGCCATCCAGCAGACGCTGAACGAAATCCGCCAGAAGATCATAAGGCTGACCGAAGCCGGTCGTGGCGCCACCGACAGCGCTCGCGACGTGCGCGAAACCTCCCAGGCGATGAACGCCTCCTTCGGCGCCATGGAAGGCGTCATCACCCGCATTCTCGACGGCTCCTCGACGATCTCGGCCACCACCGACCGCGTCGACCGTCAATGTTCGGAATTCGTCGCCACGCTCGACACCATGGCCGGCGAAGTCCGCCAGTCCGACCAGCATCTGCAACAGACGGCCGGCCGCATCGACAAGGTCGTCGCCCTCTCGGAAACGCTGATCCAGCTCACCGCCAGCGCCGGCATCGAGACGGCCGACAGCCGCTGGATCAACACTGCCGTTTCGGTCGCAGCCCAGATCTCCGAGACCTTCCAGCGCGCCGTGGATACGGGCCGCATCCGCATGGCCGATCTCTTCGACCGCAACTATCGCCCGATCCCGGGCACCGACCCGGTGCAGATGCTGACCGCCTTTACCGATTTCACCGACCAGGTCCTGCCGGCGATCCAGGAGCCGGTGACCCAGCTCTCCGACCGCATCGGTTTCTGCGCTGCAATCGACGAAAACGGCTATCTGCCCACCCACAACAAGAAATTCGCCCAAGCCCAGCGCCCCGGCGACACCGTCTGGAACACCGCCAACTGCCGCAACCGCCGCATCTTCAACGACCGCGTCGGTTTGGCCGCCGGCCGCTCGCAAGCCCCCTTCCTCGTCCAGACCTACCGCCGCGACATGGGCGGCGGCCAGTTCGTCCTGATGAAGGACATCTCCGCCCCGATCACCGTCGGCGGGCGGCACTGGGGCGGGTTGAGGTTGGCGGTGAAGGTGTAAAGCGTCACTTGACGCTATGCAGCCTCTCGCCTATCTTTTGGCATGAAGATCAGGTCGGTGTTGCACAGGGGATTGCGACGTTTGATCGAGGCGGATGATGCGTCCGGCCTACAACCGGCTGTTGTTCCGAAACTGCGCCGTATGCTGTCCTTTCTGCAGGACATGCAGCGTGAAGAGGAGTTGCAGTCGGTCCCGAGTTGGAAGGCGCATCGGCTGACCGGAGACCGCAAAGGCACTTGGAGCCTGTTCGTCACCAAGAACTGGCGATTGACCTTTCGCATCGACAGAGACGCAATCGAGATCGTCGATCTTGACTATGAGGACTATCACTAGAGCGATTTCAGCAAAATTGCGCAGCGGTTTTGCGTCCGAAATTGTGAGAAAACAAAGAGATAGAGCATTGAGCGCGGGATGGTTTTCGCCGGATATGCTCCAGGAGTTTTGGGCATGAACATCGACGCCGGATACCGCATGAAGTCACCGGTCCACCCAGGCGATTTCATCCGCTACGAGATCATTGAGCCCCTCGACCTCTCCGTCACCGGCGCAGCGGCAGCCCTTGGCGTGACAAGGGCTGCCCTCTCGGCATTGCTCAACCAACGGGCCAGTCTCTCGCCCGAGATGGCGCTGCGCCTGGAAAAGGCCTTCGGTGTCTCCATGGATACGCTGATGCGCATGCAGAACAGCTATGACATCGCCGCGATGCGCCAGAGAGCGGAGAGTATCGACGTAAAGCCTTATGGCGGCATTCCTGCCGATCATGGCGCCGGGCAGTAGGCTAGTCTGGCGTCCGGCATGCTGACCTGTGAGCACTACTCGCAGTAGAACCCTCACCCAAGCCCTTCCCCTCCCACCCCGCATCCCCTACAACGCCCAGATGCGCATCCGCTCCGACATCTTCGTCTCCGCTCTCACCCGCCGCGTCTTCAACGACGGCGGTTATGCGGCGGTTGTGATCAAGGGCTCGGATGCCGCCGGCGCCATCTTTGTGCGCCAGCGCTTCCGCGACGGTCTGGAAACGCTGTATGGCCCGGCACCCCAGGCCTTCATCCAGGCGGAGGACCGGGACGACCGGCTGTTCGAGGCAAGGCTGGCGCGTGTCGAGGCGGAGGCCGTCGAGGCGTTGATTGCGCGCGAGGCCAAATTCGACAGCGATCTCTGGCTGGTGGAGATCGAGGTGGAACGGATCGGGGATTATCTGGAATTGGCGGCCCCTTCACCCTCCCCATGAAGGGCAGGGTCGGACCAAAGGTCGGGGACGAGGGTAATCCACCCCCACCACGCGGCAGGCCATAAGCCTGCGGCCGACCGCCGACCGCCGACTGCCTCTACTGGCTACTGCCTAATCCCGCTGCCCCACAGCCTAACGCTTGCGGGCCCTCAGCACCTGCCGGGCATGCTCGTCGCCGACAGGCTTGCGCGATCCCGCCACCCGCGCCGTTTTTGCCAGGCCCTCGGCCTCGCGCTCCGTCGCCTGCCCATCCATGTCGCCGAACGTATACCGGTCTGCCCGCAGCCAGCTGTCGATGCGGGCCTCTGCGGCATCCGGATCGATCGAGGCGATGAGGCTTTCGGCCCGGCTCTCGCCCGCCTCGTTGCGCGCAAGATGCGGATAGATGTGTTCGAGGATGAAGACGCTGTCCGCGTCGTCCATGGCGACACCGGCAAGCGTCGTCGCCAGCTGCCGCCCGGAAATGTCGAGCAGAATGCGTTCGGCCAGCCATCGGCTGGAGCTGAGCAGGTCCGAGAGCGTGGTCGCAAAGGCCCCGCCGTCGCGTGCCCGGGCAAACCGAACGAGAAGAGCGGTCTGCACCGCCCCGATCTGCCGTCGGCCGAGCCGGTCATCGGCGGCCGGCGTCTGCTGATAGGCAAGCCGCTTGATGGTCTGGCGCAGCGCCTCTTCGCGCGACGTTCTTGCCGCAGCCGCGGCATCGGCCTCGGCCGCCACCGCCTCGGCGTCGACATTGGCCGCACCCGGCAGGTCCGTCATCGTCAGGTCCAGCATGATCCGCTCGAAGTTCGATGCGGTCGATGAAAGCTGCGGTGCGACGCGTTCCGTCTGGGCCGGCCGTTCCGGTCGCGGCGGAAGCGCGTGGCGCAGGCCGACAAGCGCATCGATGACCGTTGGCGAAAGCTTCTCGCGCTTGACGATGGCGCGCGCATGGTCGGCCCCTTGCGTGCGGGCGATCATGATCAGCATGTCGTCGGACAGTGCCGGGGAGGAGGCGAGGAACGTCGCGGCAATCGCGATCGGCTGGCTGGCAATGAAGGCCGCCACCGCAAGCGGCAGATTGGGGCTTTGCGACAGGGCCGCCACCGCATCCCGCCGCGCTTCCGGCGAGGAATTCGCATAGAGCGGCTGGAAGAGCTCGGCAAATTGTCGGAGTTCGGATTTGCCGGGATAGGAGAGCGCCTGGAAACTCGTGACGGTGGCCATCAGAACGACATCCTTGTTCCGCGCGCCGGCCGGCCTTTCAAGCTCCCTGAACTGTTCGCTCACGACTAAAGCACTCCAACGCAATACAGATGCGTGTCACATTAGAACGAATTTGTTAGCAAGCTGTTAACTAACCTATGGCTTCTTGTGGCCGAACGGATGGCTAAAGCGTGGCGATTCGTTACAAGTATAAGATATTAGGCATATGCGTGGCCCGGTTTCGCGGGCGGATCCGCGAACGGGACAGGCGTCGGAGAAAGGCGCAGATGACCCCGGGCCGTGGCGAAAACCAGGCGACATGACCCGGAATGTGCCGGCCCGCTCGAAAGCGGGGCAGGGTGAGATCCTCTCTTCATCCCTCTCGATCTTTTTTGATGAAAAGGAGACGAGCATGGCAGACATCATCAGGATCAAGGACCGGCAGGATGCGGCGCGGCGCGCCCGCGCACCGCTGAAGGCCGAGACCGGCGGCACCAAGGCCGAAATCCTCTTCTTCACCGGCATCCGCCACGAACGGCTGGATACCCAGGCCATCTGGCCGCGCGTCGAACTGCCCACCCTCCCGGCATTGCCCACGCCGCAAGGCACCGACCGCAGACCCTTTTGAAACGGGGCTGAGCGAGCCTCCCAGTTTGGCTCTGCCCTGCAGCTCGACCCTGCCAAACCGTCCGGGTCCTTGCGACTGGACGGGTGCCCGGCACGCCATGGTGCCGCCCCCAGGCCCATTCCGGACAGGTGAATTGTGCCGGATCGACAGGTCCTGTTTGTATTTTAGAATATTTACCTGCCTTCAATAATTCTCGTAAAATATAATGATAATCGAAACTGAAGCCTCTCTGCGTCTCGCGGCAGAAAGGTCGGATACCGCGGAGCGCCGTTTCTATCCATGCTCGTCAAGCTGACCAAGGACCGCATCCGCAAGGGCATGTTCATCGAAAGCGTCGCCTGCCCGAGCGGGGAGTTCGCCAAGCGCCGCTTCATTCTGACCAGCGACCGTGATCTGGCCGCCATTGCCAAGAGTTCGGCAAGCGACGTGCTGATCAATGTCGCGCTGGGTCTGGATGCGGAGGGGCGCATGCCTGAGGCGCGCCCGTCCCGGCGCCGCACAGCCCCGAATTCGGCCGCGGACGCACAGGCCGCCGAGATCCAGAAGGTGCGCAACGATCTCGACCAGTCCCGCCAGGCGCTGAAGACGCGGCTGACCGATATGGTCGCCGGTGGCGCTCTCGATCTGGATGATCTCTCGGCTGTCGCCGACAGCAATGCGCGAACCTGGAAGGACAGCGCTGTCATCGCGCTCGAAGTCACCCGGCTGAAAAGCAAGGATGAAACCACCTATGTGCATTCGCTGGCCGTCAGCGGCATGATGACCCTTCTGGGCAATGCGCTCAATGTCGATGAGGAAATGGTCGGCGTGCTCGGCGTCGCGGGCATGCTGCACGATATCGGCAAGCTGCTGATCCCCAACGAGATCCTGACCAAGCCGGGCGAACTGACCCGTGCGGAGCGCGAGGTGATCCGCAGCCATCCGGAGGTCGGCTACCAGTTGCTGAAAACCTATCCCGGCATTCCGCCGATGGTGCTCGATATCTGTCGCCTGCACCACGAGGCGCTGGATGGATCCGGCTATCCGCTGGGGCTCAAGCAGGATGCGCTCAACCTGCCGGTGCGGCTGAGCACGGTCTGCGATGTCTTCGAGGCGCTGACGTCGATCCGTCCCTACAAGCGTCCCTGGACCTCCAAGGAGGCCCTGCACTGGATGTTTGCCCGCCCGCATCTCTTCGATCGCAAGATGGTCATCCGCCTCGGCAGCGTGCTGGTCGACGGCCCGATCAACTGACGGAGCCTGACGTCGTCTTTCCGCCGCGTGAGATGTTCACGGAGACCGGGAATGCGGCAGCCGCTCAGCGCCCGGTAAAGGGCAGGCACTCGGCATCCTTCAGGAAAGCCTGCGCCTCCGGCCCGGCGCTCTCCTGCGCGGCCAGCGCCCTCAGCACCACATAACCCGCCGTGCCCCGATGTTCGACGAGAATGGTCTCGGCCAGCGCCGCAATCGGCGTCTTGCGCAATTGCGCCACCTGCACCGGGGTTGCCACCAGCATGTCGAGATCGCCGGCAACGGAGGTGCGGTCATTCATCGAATAGACCTCGTTGCCGTCCTGGTCGAAGATGCCGACCGACCAGAAATCGACGCCGTCACCGGCCGCCACCAGCGACAGCGGCTGGCGGGTGATGTCGAAATGGCAGACCGCCACCTTGAGGAAGGGGTCGAGACCGGCCAGCCCCGTTTTGTCGGGCCGGCTGCCGAGCGCATGGAAGACGAAGGGCGGCCCCTCCTGTGTCACCCGCGTATAGGCGTCCTGGCCGGTGAAATGCGGCACGCCGAGAATGATGATGATATGCAGGAGAACCGCGCCGAAAATCCCGGTGACGAGGGCATAGAGAAACTGTCTCATTGGCCGCATCCCGTCTGCTCGACCACGGGCATTTCCAGCCCCGAGAGGCCAGTCGAGGCGGCAGCCGGCGTATCGAGCAGCGTCAGCACCAGCTGGAACCCGCCCGTATCGGGCAAAGCCAGCCAGTTGCCGGCCTTGGCGGTGCGCGAAATGGCGATCTCGAAGGTTCCGTCGCGCTGGCGCAGGATCCGCTGCGAATTCTTGGCGACCGGCAGGTCCGGCCCGGCAACCAGCGGCACACCGGAGCTGTCGGCCGCATAAAGCGTCCACAGCCGCGCCACCGGCGTTCGGCCGTAAAGCCGGTAGGAACAGGTTCCGGTCAGCGAAAGCCCCTTGGAATCGCGCAGCGCCGTGAACTGCAAACCCTCCGCCGAGCCATAGAGCAACCGGCCGGCCTTCGCCCGATGCGCCTTGGCGTAAGGGTCGGCATCGACGGTCTGCGCGGCGGGAAACGCCCGCCACCCGGACACCTCGATCGCCCCGAACCCGACCGACGCCGAAAGCATCGACTGCGCCGACAGGATCGCCCCGCCAAAGGCAGTGATAAGCGCGATCGCGACGAGGAGGGGAACACGAAACAAGGGTGGCAGGACCTTCAGAACGGGCGGCTGCGCCGCGCGGATGATGAGGTCGAACGGGTATCACTGATTCGCGGGTGAGGGAAGTTTGGGGGCGGGGTGAGGGCGGCGGGCCGGCATGCGAATACCTGCTGAACCGCACAACTATGAGCTGGAATTGGCACCATATCTTCAGGTAGAACTGATTGTAGCTAGATAACTGGAGGTGGCCGTGCTTGACAAAACGCAAACGAACCCGGGGATTCACAAGCAGTTTCACTTTCATAAATTTAGCGAGGATGAGCAAAAAATCCTTCGCAACCTCTCAAAGCACTGGTACCTGACTAACTCCGGTGAGACAATAAAGGTCGCCCAGTCTGAATATAGATATTTTCTGATGAAGCCGACAAAGCAGACGTCAGAAATGTTCAATATAGAGAGGGAGATTGTATGTATATTTAGCGATTACGCGAATTTTGAGCCGAGATCATTAGATATATTCGATAAAATCATTTCAAATTTACCGAAAATGAGGACCGAGACGGTTTGCGAGATACTCATAAGTAGAGCGCAAGATGTGGAGGCGAAAGTTGATCGCTTGTTAAAGTCTGATCCAGAGCATCCGATTGTAATTCCCTTGGAGTACAAAGAGATGACTTTGGGGAGTGTAAATGAAATCGTTCTTAACAGATTTAGATCTCATTTTTATACAAGGGATTTGTTCGCATTTTTGTCGCCGCTTAAAAAGGACACATATTTCTTTGGAAGAACCAATCTAATCAATGAGATGATTGGTCGTTACAAATCTGGCGAGCATACGAGCCTGTTTGGGCTCAGAAAGAGCGGAAAGACATCGATAGTATATGCGATTGAGCGCCGCCTTCAATCAGAGGGTGGCAAAGTGCTGTCGCTAGATTGCGAGTCTCCCTCTGTGCACCTGAGGCGTTGGTACGAGCTTCTTGCTAGTGTCGCGGAAAGTTATGCAGCTCTGAATGGATTGAGAATTAGTCAAAGTGATAGATCTCGATATGATGAAAAGAACGCCGCAGAGTCATTTGAACGTGATATGCTCAGCGTATTTAAACGTGTAAAATCGCGTACTCTAATAATACTCGATGAAGTCGAGAGAATAAGTCCCGGCACGGGATCGTCTCCCCATTGGAGGACCGGCGTTGATTTCATATATTTATGGCAAACACTAAGGGGCTTTTTTCAGAAGCATCCCGGAGTGTTCTCTTACATGCTTGTCGGAACGAATCCAAGTTGCGTGGAGGCTCCAACGGTAGGCGGTCATGACAATCCAATTTATGCATCGATACCGAGTCAGTACGTTCCATCTTTCACCGTCGATCAAGTAAGGGAGATGGTTTCCCGTCTGGGTGACTATATGGGGCTAAAATTCGAGCCATTGTTGTTCGGAAAGCTAACGGAAGATTTTGGCGGGCACCCATTCCTAATTCGCCAAGTTTGCAGCTTGATAAACAGAATTGCGGGGCCAGTTAGGCCTGTTTTGGTCGACAAGGCGCTCTACCTTAAGGCGAAGTCTCAGTTTAATGATAACTCTTTCGATTACTTGGAGATGATGGTTCATGTTCTCAGGGAATGGTATCCTGATGAATATGACATGCTGAGATTTTTGGCTCAGGGGGACGCGAAAAGTTTCGAAGAATTTGCCGCAAGTCATCCTAGTTATACACGTCATTTGATTGGTTACGGTCTGATTAGCGGTGGTGACAATGGATACGTGTTCAACTTAGAAAGTCTTGCCTCAATCATACGCGAGAAACACAAATACGAGAGAATAAACCTGTCCCCAGACGCGATGGTTGAGGAAGTGTCACAGAGGAGAAATACCCTCGAAAAACGACTTCGCATGGCGGCAAAAACGTGCTTAGGCATCAAATGCGGCAAGGTAGAAGGCTTAAAGAAAGTTTTGGCATCGGTCCCTCAAGCGAGAAGGGACAAGCTTGAGAATTCGAGCTTGGCGAGTCTACTAGACAGCGACAACTCTCCATTGTTCTTATTGGAATTGATCGCTGTATTTCGAAGAGAGTGGGATGCTTTCTCCAATGTTTTTGATATTGAAAAAGAGAAGTTTTGTGTCATGCTTGAGGAGATTAATAAGTACGGACGGCCGGATGCTCACGCGAAGCACATTTCCTCAGATGACTTCATTCAAATGAGGTTGTATTTTGGGAAGCTGGATATCCTGTTGCAAGACTTCTAGTAGGTTAGGCTCGCGGCGTCTCTCGGGTCAGCTCTACCTTAACACCCCCGTCGCCAGCGCCCGTTGTATGCCGCGCACATCCGTCCCCTTCTTCAGTGTCTTCGTCACCGGCTCATGGGCGCCCGACACCCAGATCTTCAGCTCGCTGTCGAGATCGAAGGTTCCGGCGGTCTCGACGGAAAAGCGGGTGATCGCGCGGTAAGGCACGGAGGTATAGTCCACCTTCGAGCCGGTAATGCCCTGCACGTCGATCAGGATCAGCCGCTTGTCGGTGAAGACGAAGACGTCGCGGATGACCTTGAAGGCAAGCCCCACCCGTTCGTCTTCGATCAACACGCCATCCAGCCGCTTGGCGAGATCGGCCGGATCGACGCTCGATCCATGTCCCAGCAAGGCATCGAAAAGACCCATCATCATCCTCCTTAGATGTCGAGGAGGAGATGGGAAGGGGTGGCGGGGCCGTCAAGCCCGCCCACAGACAGGGTTAGATCTTGTTCTCCAGCATCTGCACCCGGCGGGCCACATCGCTGATGCTGGTCTCGATCCGGGACAGGGCGTGGTCGATGGTGGTCTGGATATTTGCAAGCGAACCGCCGAGCTCCATCTTGATCATCAACTCGATGTCGTCGCGAAGCTCGGTCTCGCGGCGCTCAACCCGTCGGGTGAGATCATAGGTACCGTTGAGAAGGCGCATCATGTCTGCCATCTCCTTGCGAAGTTGGCGCACTTCCTCGATCTGCAGCTTGGATTGCTGCGCCAGGAAATCGAGACTGATGTTGTCCGTGGTCATGGTCAGCCGGCTCCGATCAAAGCGAATTTAGCGCCTTGCGAGCAAAAGCACAAATCTTCCCGCGCTCGCAAAAATCCGATCCCCCCCAATCACCCCACCCGCTCGTAGAACGCCTCCAGGGTGGCCACCTCCACGCCGAGTTTGGTCAGCGAGGCATGCACGCTCATATGGCGCTCGTCATGCAGAATGAACCAGTCGTCGAAGCCGAAGCGGGTCTTCGAGCCATCGGCCTGCGGCACGTCCCGCGCATACTGCCAGCGGAAGGCCGAGCCCGCCTGCTCGCCCTCGGCCACGCCGTCGATCAGCGTTTCGCGCCCTTCGTAGCGGTTGGCGCCGCGCTTCAGGATCGTCCAGGTCAGCGTGTCGGAATGGCCGTCGTCGAAGAAATAGTCCTCCGTCAGTGACAGCACCTGGGCGGAGGCGTCGAAGCGGCCGCGCGCATCGATGGTGAAGCGGTTCTGGAAACCGCCGAGCCGTCCGATCGTCACGCCCCATCCCCGCAATGTCCCGGAAAAGAACGCTTCCAGGACGAATCCGGGCTCTCTGTCTGCAAAATCGTCGAGTTTCAAGGCGTCTCTCCTCGGTTCGGTGTGCCGGGAGAAACACGGGTGGCATGACTTGGGTTCCTTTGGCGCCGTCGCGGCGCATCTTCCCCCCTTACGCTTTGCCCGCCACCGCGCTATCTGGTCATCCGACAACCCAATTTCGAGGAGGAAACCCATGGGCAAGCGCATCGTGTTCACCGGCGGCAGCGGCAAGGCGGGACGTCACGTCGTGCCCTATCTCTTGGATAAGGGCCACAAGGTGTTGAACGTCGACCAGACCGTGCTCGATCATCCCGGCGTGCACACGCTTCTAACCGACGTCACCGATCCCGGCGAGGTCTTTAACGCGCTCTCCTGCCATTTCGGCTATGACGGTTACGAGGAAGGCGGCGGTCCGAAGAAGGTCGATGCGGTCGTGCATTTCGCCGCCGTCCCCCGCATCCTGATGAAGCCCGACAATGCCACCTTCGCCGCCAACACGATCTCGACCTACAATGTCATCGAGGCCGCTGCGAAACTCGGCATCAGGAAGGTGATCATCGCCTCGTCGGAAACCACCTATGGCGTCTGCTTCGCCGAAGGGAATAAGGACTATCACCAGTTCCCCCTCACCGAAGACTACGACACCGACCCGATGGACAGTTACGGCCTCTCCAAGGTCGTCAACGAAAAGACGGCGCGCGCCTTTGCCATGCGCTACGGCATCGACGTCTATGCGCTGCGCATCGGCAACGTCATCTCGCCGGAAGATTACGCCGCTTTCCCCGGTTATCTCGCCGATCCGCCATGCCGCAAGCGCAATGCCTGGTCTTATATCGACGCCCGCGACCTCGGCCAGATCGTCGATCTCTGCGTCAAGAAGGATGGCCTCGGCTTCCAGGTCTTCAACGCCGTCAACGACACGATCACGGCCACCATTCCGACCCGCGAGTTCCTCGCCAAATACGCCCCGAACACGCCGATCACGGGTGATCTCGACGGCTTTGCAGCACCGCTTTCCAACGCCAAGATCCGCGAGGTCCTCGGCTTCAAGGAAGAGCACGACTGGCGCAAATACGTAAAGGTCTGATGCAGCGCCGAAAGGGCAGGGCACCGCCCGGCCTTTCACAGCGAGCTCACACCTTTGTCAGCTTCCAGATCCCCGCTTTTTCGGAACACCGCCGGACGAGCGGGGGTTAACCCCTTGTATGAACGACTGAAACTTACAAGGGAGACAGACATGGCCCAGGCACGCCGACTGGAATTGCGCCTTCTCGACGCGGAGGAAAAGGAACTGGTGGAGGCCTCCCGCCATCCGCAACTGGCGGATTGCCCCGACACCGAGCTCACGGCCTTGCAGCGCAATCTGCGCAACCGCCGTGACCGGGCGCGCGACATCGCCAGCCGCCAGCGCCGCGAAATGCGCGGCAAGGTCGCCCCGTCGGGTGCCAAGCCCGCCGCCGACAATGCCGGCAGCCGCGAAAAATTCGCAGCCCTCTCCGCCGCCCTGCAGCGGGTCAATGCCGAGGTCGCCCGCCGCAAGCGCCTGTCGGCCCGCGCCGAACTCAGGGACAATGCCGAAAAGGCGCTCTCCCTCCGTCGCGCCGCAAAGCGGCCCGTGCGCCCGACCTCGCGCCGCGCGAAGAAAGGCATGCGGTCGGTTCCCAACGAGCGCGGTCCCGATCTCGTCAATCCGATGGAGGTTGGCCGCGTCTCGCAATTCGTCAAGGATGGCCAGGCGCGTCGCGACAACCGCAGCTGAGGTAAAAAAGCGGGCCGCGCAATGCCGGCCCGCGCCCTCACTTTCCGCAAAAGTCTGCGCAGACCCCATCCTGCGGCCGTTTTCCACATCGCCGTGGGCCTCTCCCACGAAAAGTCACAGCCTGTGCCTTTTCTTCCATCCTATTATGCGCAAAAACGAAAGAAACCCCTGGATGTATACGGGGGGGAAGGGCGGCCCGCCGCATCGGGCCTGATCAGCCAGCGCATCCGGGGAGGGAGCATGGCGCAGCAGAAACGCTTTGCCATCGCCAATGTCGCCGAAACCGCGATTGAGGGACATCGTTTCGTGTCCTTCGATGTCGCGATGCACGGCCACCTGATTTCGACCATCGACGCGCCGCTCCTCAGCGGCCGTATCCTCTGGTCCCATGCGGCGTTCCATGGCTTCGGCGATTTCGACAGCGCCGAACAGCATCTGATCGACCACCAAGTCGGTCATGCGCTGTCTCCGGCCCGCCCGCCAAGAGGGCATTGAGCCCTCAGCGCTTCGCCTCAGCTCTTCCAGTGCTGCAAACCCCAGCCTACGGCCAGCGCCACGCACAGCGCTGCGACGAGTGCGATCAGAAAGGCGATGGCAAACAGGCCGACCGCCCGCAGCGTGCCGATCGTCAGGTCGAGCCGGAACCACCGCACCTGCGCCTGGCCGTACCAGATGACCGCGACAACCAGCGTCGCGATCCCGGTATATACGCCACCGCCACCGGGCATGATCAGGAGATCCATGGCAAGCCCGAGCAGGAAGACGAAGGGTGCGGCCACGTAACACTGGCTGAAGAAGGGCGGCCGCAAGGCGTTGCGCGTCACCTTGGCCCGCTTCGACACCAGAAGCGTCACGGCCATGGCGAGCGGAAAGATGCCGAAGATCACCCCCCGCGCAATCAGCAGATTGGTGTCCGAGGCCGCAAGTTCGGCCTCTGCCGTCGCCTCCGCCGCCGTGCGCGGGATCAGGGTCGAGACCCCTTGCGCGATCAAAAGCGTGATCAGCAGGAAGAGCGGCGGGCTGATCACATCGTCATACTGGTCCTCGATCCGGTCGGCGAGTTCCAGATCGGCGTATCGCATCATCGACAGAGGCGAGACCACGGCCCGCCACAGCGTCAGCGGATAGAAGACCAGCCAGGATACCAGCTCATAGAGCAGTTCCTCCAGCGATTTCAAAACCTTCATGAAATCCATCTGGGTTCGCCCTTTCTTGCCGCTCAGCCGATGACGATGCCAGCCCGGCGAACGCCACGCAAGCCACATGCGCCAAACGTCGCCCCACGCGTTCCGGACGGCGTGATCTTTCCCGCGACGTCAGGCTCTCTTCACCGTCGAAAAATCGCAGTGCATTGCCAGGCTTTCTTGGCTTTTAAAGTCTTGGTTGCGATCTAAACTCTATGCGCCCGGCAGTTTAAGAAGCAAAAGCGATCCCTTCCTCCTATAAACCGCCATATCGAGGCCCCGCACCAGAAATAGTCTGCATTCGCAGCGACGTTCAACAGGTCTCTATTTACGGGGTCTGGTCGGCATGAATATATCGAAGCCGCTGCAAATCGCCCGCATCGCGATTTGACAAGACCTTCGAAAGGACAGCCATGAAAAAACTGCTGATAGCCTCCGTTTTCGCACTCTCTGTTCCGTTCGGCGCATCTGCTGCTGAACTGAGCTTCCCCAGCGACGCTCCTGTGGCGTCGATCACCATTCCCGACACCTGGGGACCGCAGGAAACCGAAACCGGCATTGACGCCACATCCGAAGACGGGGCTGTCTACTTCTCCATCGATGTTGCTGACGCAGCGTCGTCTGACAAGACAACCGACATTGCCATCGACTTCCTGACAAAGAACGGCGTCAAGATCGACCCCGCCACGCTGAAGGAATCGCCCGAGACCGATATCAACGGTTTCAAGATTTCCTCCCTTGATTACCAGGGCACGGACGAGAGTGGTCCGGTGGACGTCTCGATTGGCTTCGCGGCGGCCGGTGAGAAGGTTTTGATCTTCACCTATTGGGGTTCGAAGGAAACCCAGGCGGCGCACGAGAAGGAACTCGGCGAAATGCTGGCCTCCCTGAAGCCGGCGAAATGAGACTGAAATTCGGGCGCTGACGTGCCCCCTGGCTGCCTGTAAACCCGTCGATGTATCGGCGGGTTTTTCTCTGCGGTGACGTCGAACAACAGGGTGTCATCGGTGAGCGCATCCGTCTCTCGATCATCGCGAGCCGATGGAGACAGGTTGATCTATCGCGTGTTCATTGCAGAAGAACGGAAAGCTAGCCGTATCGGCGTCAGATGCCGGCTGGCCGTGGCAATCCGTTATTCGTCAGCGTCAAAGCTCTCGTCTTCGGCGCTCAAGCACATGTCGGCGCCCTTTTCGAGATCGGCTTTGCTCAGCGCGTCATAAAAAGCGACGCTGCTGCCGATCATCTGGTTGGCGCCGTCCTTGCCGCCATTGAGCTCGGCCGACTTCTCACGAAAGGTTTCGGCAGCGGCCTTGTAGTCCTCCTCGTCAGCGGCATCGATGGCGCCATTTTCGAGCGCAAGGCCGATGATAACAACGCATATCGAAGGAGAGGCATGGTCGGGCAGCGTGTCCTCCTCCGCGTAAGCGGGGGCGGAAAACACGGAAGCCAGCAGAAGGGCGTAAAGCGGCAAGCGAGACATGGGGGAAATCCTGCAACATTCGAAGACACGTCTTGTCGGCAATAGCTGCCACGTCTCTTGTTTATAATCCGTGAAAACAAGCAGCGCGCCGAGCCGCTTTGCCACGCAAGCGGCATGCCCCAAACGTCACCCCGTTCACCCTTTCAAAAACGCCAGCCGCGCGTCCACCCGGCCAGGCGAAATCTCGTGGATCTCCGCCGTCACCACGCCTTCGGCGACGAAGGGGTCTTCGGCCACCAGCGCTTCGATCATCACCCGGTCGGTGCCCTGTGCCAGGATCGCGCCGCCGGCATTCGGCTGCAGGCTGCCGGCAAGCAGGAAGAGCCCGGCGTCGAAGCCGCGCGAGAGCCAGGCATTGTGCGCCGCCATCAGTTCGGCGGCCTTGGCGCGATGCTCGGAAAAGCGCAGGAAGATGATGAACATGGAGAAGCTCCCGAAGATGTGCGGTTGGGGGACCAGAGGTCAAAGTGTCAGTTCTCGGCCCGGGATGTCGCCGCAACGGTTCGCAGCCAGTTCTTCATGGCGGCAACCTCGCGGTTGAGAAAATCCCGGTCGTGGAAGGCGTTGTAGAGTGTGGCTGCCCCCTGGCTGCGCGACAGAAGCTCGAGCGCCAGCCTGTCGGCATCCTCGGACCGGCCAAGCCCCTCGAATTGCCGGGCAAGCCAGGTGCGAAACAGTGAAAACAGCTGCACGGCCTGCGGCTGGGCGGCATGGTTGAGCTTGGCAAGTTCGCTGGTCAGCGTGCCGATCGGGCAGCCGTGCTGGCGGATCTTGTCGCCGTTGACGAGCAGGATGTCGATGAACCGTTCGATCCGACCGAGCGGATCGGCCACCTCCGCCTGCCAACCCTCCATCATCATCGCACGGTCGCAGAGCCGCTTGTCGATGACGGCGGTCAGGATCTCGTCCTTCGTCTTGAAGTGGTGATAGAAATTGCCGCGCGAAATGCCGACGGCAGACGCGATATCGGCAAAGGACGTGTGGTCGAAACCCTGCCGATAGAAGAGATCGTCGGCCGTCGCCACGATCCGATCATGCGTGTCCCGCTGCCCCATCCGCCGTCTCCCCTCTGTCATCGCGCTAGGACGCTTGTCCTGGAATAGGATTAGGACAACTGCCCTAAAGCGTCAAGAGCCTTGAGAATCGCTCATCCCCCTGCCACTGTCCGGCCCGACAGAACCCGCCGGAGAACCCATGTCCGTCTTCACCCGAACGCCGATCATTGGTGCTCTTCTCGCCCAGGTGGTCGCCATGCCGCTGGTGGCGATCGCAACGGCGCTCCTGTCTGAGAGCATCGACCGCACGCTGCTGATCCTGGCAGCCGTCCTCCTGCAGGGCCTGCTCGCAGCCCTCATCTGCCGGTTGCTCGGCCTTGCCGTCTGGTGGCTGGTGATTGCCTTCCTCTTTCCGCTGGCGCTCGCGGGCGCGCTCCTCGCCGGCAATCTGCCTGCCTGGCCCTTCGGTCTCGCTTTCCTCGTTCTGGCGCTGGTCTTTTCCAACACGGCGCGCGGCCGGGTGCCGCTCTATCTCACCAACAGCCAAACGGCGGGCGTGCTCAAAGACCTGATGGCGGAGCGCAAGGCGATCCGTTTCCTCGATCTCGGCTGCGGCCTCGGCGGCGTCGTGCGGGCTTTGGACGGCGGCGGCCGCCAGGCGCGCGGCATTGAAAACGCCCCCGCCGTCTTTCTCCTCGCCCGCCTGTTGTCCCGCCTGGCGCGCTCCGGCGATATCCGCCGCGGCGATCTCTGGCGCGCCGATGTCTCGAAGGAGGACATCGTCTACGCCTTCCTGTCGCCCGAACCCATGGCCGCCCTCTGGCAGAAGCTTTCGGCGGAGATGAAACCGGGCAGCCTCTTCATTTCCAACAGCTTCGCCGTGCCCGACCGCGAACCGGACGAGACCTGGACGCTGTCCGACAGCCGCAAGACCGTGCTGTATCTCTACGCGATGGGACGCCCTGCGGCCTGAGCCGCGCGCTGTCCCGGCGACCCGGTCGCCCTGTTCTCTGGCTGCATTCCCGCGTCCGCAAGCAGTGGTAGCGCTGTCTGGCGCCCTTCGCTTCTGCATTGAGGGATGATTAAGAAAATTCGAATATTATAGCTGCAACTCTAACGAAGCGGGATCCGGTTATGGCATCCATTCAGCGTAAAGTGACTGTGGCGAGCCTGGCGATTTTCCTCTTTGCCGGCGGCACGGCCGGCGTGGGCATGTGGTCCGCCGATGTTCTGGCCAAAAACGGCGCCGATGTCGGCCGATCCGCCGATATCCTGCGCAACCACATGCAGGCCGACATGATGCATGACGCGCTGCGCGCCGATGTGCTGGCGGCGATCCTTTCGGCCAATCCCGCAGCTGGGGTGGCCCATGCCGAGGTGACGGCCGACATGGAGGAGCACAAGGCCTCCTTCCTCGATGTGGTGAAGACGAACACGTCCCTGGTCGATGATCCCGCAACCCAGAAGGTTCTGGCCGATCTCGATGCGCCCCTGACCCGCTACATCGACGGGGCCGCCAGCATCGTCGATCTCGCGGGCAAGGATCAGGCGGCAGCCCTTTCCGCCTTGCCCGTCTTCCTCGCGCAGTTCTCCGACCTGGAAGGCGCGATGGAACACGCCGGCGATCAGATCAGCCTCGTCTCGAAGGCCGAGGTCGAGCACAGCGCCGTTGTCCAGCACACCGTCAACCGGCTTCTGGGCGCCCTCCTGGCGGCGGCCGCCGTTTTCAGCATCGGCCTCTATTTCCTCTGCGGCCGATCCGTCACCGGGCCGCTTCTGGCGCTGGCCGATGACATGCAGCAGCTCGCAGCGGGCAACACGGCCATTGCCTGTCCCGGCAAGGACCGCACCGATGAAATCGGCGCCATGGCCGTCTCGGTCGAGACCTTCCGCCAGGCCGCCATCGCCAAGAAGGCCATGGAAGACGGCGCCGAGGCCGAGCGCCGGCAGCTGGAGCTCGATCGCGTGGCCGCCCAGACCCGTGCCGAAGCCGATGCGGCAGAACGGCTGCGCACGGCGACCGCCGGCCTCGCCGCCGGCCTGCGGCGTCTGGCCTCGGGCGATCTCGCCTTCCGCCTCGATCAGCCCTTCGCCCCGGATTTCGAGGCGCTCCGCCACGATTTCAACACCTCCGTCCAGCAGCTCGGCGACACCCTGAACGCGATCTCCTCCGGCATCGGCGCGATCGACGACAGCTCGCGCGAGATCTCCAACGGCGCCGGCGATCTCGCCCGCCGCACCGAACAGCAGGCCGCAGCGCTGGAACAGACGGCCGCAGCGCTCGACCAGATCACCGCCAATGTCGGCAATTCCAGCAAGCGGACCAACGAGGCGAGGGCGGTCGCGACCGAAACCAACCGCAGCGCCGCGCAATCGGCAGAGGTGGTGGCTCAGGCCGAGGAAGCCATGCAGCGCATCGAGGCCTCCTCCGGCCAGATTTCCAACATCATTGGCGTCATCGACGAAATTGCCTTCCAGACCAATCTCCTGGCGCTCAATGCCGGCGTCGAGGCGGCACGCGCAGGCGAGGCCGGCAAGGGTTTTGCGGTCGTTGCCCAGGAGGTGCGCGAGCTTGCCCAGCGCTCGGCCCAGGCTGCCAAAGAAATCAAGGGCCTGATCCACACCTCCTCGGCCGAGGTCGAAGGCGGGGTGCGGCTGGTGCGCGAAACCGGCACGGCGCTGAAGGCGATCGGCGAACGGATCGCGCTGATCAACGAACACATGGAAGCGATCGCGACCTCCGCCCGCGAGCAGTCGACCGGCCTCTCGGAAGTCAATGTCGCCGTCAATTCCCTCGACCAGACCACCCAGCAGAACGCCGCCATGGTCGAGGAAACCACCGCCGCCTCCGCCGCCCTCTCAACCGAATCCACCAAACTCCGCGATCTCGTCAGCCAGTTCAGGCTGCATGCGAGCGCGGCGGACGGGCAGCCGGCGCACAGGCGAGTGGCCTGAGGCGGGGGGGGGAACCGGCAGGCGGGGATCAGGCCCGTTTCAAGGCATCAAGATCGCCTGTTTCAAGCGCGACGAGATGGGCTTCAATCTTGGCAAGTGGCCAATCCCACCAGGCAATGGCCAGAAGCTCGGCAACGATCTCTTCGCGAAAGCGCATCCGGATGATCGAGGCCGGGTTTCCGCCAACGACGGCATAGGGCGGCACGTCGCGCGCAACGACCGCGCTGGCCGCGATGATCGCGCCGGTCCCGATCGTCACCCCCGGCATGATCGCCGCGTCATGGCCGATCCACACATCATGCCCGACCACCGTGTCCTTCACCGGCAGGTCCTTGTAGCCGAAGGTTTCCGGCTTGAAGATGCGGAAGGGATAGGTGGTGAAGCCGGTCATCGGGTGATTGGCCGAACTGGTAATGAAGATGCATCCTCGCGCGATCTGGACGAACTTGCCGATGATCAGCCGCTCGCGGCATCCGTGACCGAGATAGGGCGCAAGCACGAGCGCCGTCTCCTCCGGCTTTCCGGCATGGGTAAAATAGCTGTAGTCGCCAATCTCCATCCGCGGATGGTCTATGACGTTTTTCAGGTAAACGGTATCGCGATAAAGAGTTCCATCCGGCAGCGTGATCGGATGCGTGGCTGTGGCGTCAAGAAGGGGCATGCGCGGCACCGTTTGCGATATGGTCAATCCAGAACCGGCGAATGCCGGCACCCGGAAAGGTCAGAATTGACCGAAGATGTCGAATGCACTCATGAATAGTTTGAATGGCCGCGTATAACGCGTGTGCCTGGGCACGGCCCGTGCTACGCGACATCACACCGCCACCATGTCCCGGAGTGATCCGCCATGAAATGCTTGCGCATCTATGCCACGCCAGACGGCGAATCCCATTTCGACGAGATCGAGATGCCGATGACGAAAGTCGCCGTCCATCCCGATGCCGTGCCCTTTGAGGTGACCACCAGTTATCCCGCGTCGCGGCTCCGCTTCACTCACATCCCGGCGGGCATGCGCGAGGTATCCTGGCACACCGTACCGGAGCCGGTCCTCACCGTCCGGCTTGACGGAGCGGTCGACTATGAGACGAGCGACGGCGACACGCGGCACGTCAAGGCGGGTAGTTTCGTGCTAGTGGAGGACACGTTCGGCAAGGGACATCTGTCACGCCATTCGCCGGAAGCACAGACCGTGATCTGGATTTCGCTGCCCAAGGGGTTGGAGGGTTTGGAATAGGCGCCCTTGCCAAAGCCCTCCCTCACTCCGCCGTCCGGAACTTCCGCAAGAATCCCGCCACGGCAGAAAACACCACGATCAGCGCGCCATAACCCAGCACGGTGGCGGTCAGCCCGAAAAACCCGACCGAGACGCCCGCCAGCAGCGTTGGCAGGCCGAAGGCGAGGTAGGAGAGGGTGAAGAGTGCGGCAAACAATTCGCCGCGTTCATCCGGCCGCACCACCGGCACGATCGAGCGCAACACGCCGTAGAAACAGGTGCCGAAGCCGGTGCCGGCAATCGACAGCGCCACGAGATAGACCGGCAGCGACGGCCAGGCGATGGCGATGAGCGACAGTGCCGTGCCGAGCGCCAGCGCAGACGTGCCGTAAAGCGTGACGCGGCGTGACGAATGCGTGCGCGCGACATAACAGGCGATCGCCCCGAAGCCGCAGAGCAGGACGATGACGAAGGCCTGGCTGACATGGTCCTGCCGTCCGAACACATGCCGCACCAGCGGCGCGCCGAGCGAGAGATAGAGCCCGCCCGTCGCCCAGCCGGCAATCACCGCCGGCGCGCTGCGCCAGAAGGCGGCGGACGCTGCCTGGGGCACGCCGATGCGCGGTTTCAGCGAGGCGAGCAGGCCCTCATGCCGTGCGGCCGTCTCCGGAACCAGCCAGATGGCAAGCGCACAGATCACGTAGGTCACGACCAGCGTGCCGAACACCTCGGCTTTCGCCCCGTCCGTCAGGTCCATCAACAGGCCGGCGGCGAGCGCCCCGAAGGCAAGGCCCGCCAGCGGCACGACCGAGTTCCAGATCGAGGCGCTGCCCGGCCGGCTCTTCGGTTCGAAATCGACGACGACGGCCGAGAGCGCCGACAAAAGCAGCCCGGCGGCCACCCCCTGCAGCACCCGCGCCAGCATCAGCGCCGTCACGGTCTCCGCATGCCAGAACATGAGCAGGCTCACCGCCATCAGCGCAAAGCCGCCGGAAATCACCGGCCGCCGGCCGAGATGGTCCGACAGCGAACCGAAGAACAGCAGCGTCGCCAGAAGCGCGATCGTATAAACCGCGAAAATCCCGGTGAGCGTCGCTGCCGAAAAGCCGATCTCCTGCTGCAGCAGCGGATAAAACGGCGAAGGCGCGCTTGCCCCGGCCATCATCGCCGCCATGGCGGCAAGGGTTAGGCGGAAGCCGAAGGGCCGCTCGCGCGGCAGGGACGTGGCCTTGTCTGTCACGGACTATCCAATTGTTCGAAGAATTTCGAACAAAGATCTACTGGAATTCCGTTCATGGTTCAACTATTTTCGAACCATGACGATCCCGAGCCCCGATCTGCCCCATCCCGACCGCCGCGACCTGCGGCTGACCGACGTGCTCTTCGCCTTGAGCGACCCCGAACGCCTCGCCATCGTCCGCCAGCTTTCCTCAGGCCCGCTCGACATGGCCCACTGCCATCTCTCCGATCCCGCGATCCCGAAATCGACGAAATCCCACCTGATGAAGGTTTTGCGCGAAGCCGGCGTCATCCGCAACGAAGCCCTCGGCCGCGGCCGGCGCCTGAGCCTCAGGACCGAAGACCTGGAGGCGCGGTTTCCGGGCCTGCTGGCCTCGGTGCTGAAGGCGGCAGGCGAGGGGGAGGAGTGAGCGGCGGGGTGGTACATCTTTGCCATTCGCGAGATCGAAATCTTGTCGTTCAAGTCATTGCGCTGGTATTGGGATGAAACGGTGGGCTGAAAGCCATCGCCGTTTGCGCGGAAACAGAGACGAACCGATGCCATTGCCCAAGGTGTGTTGTGATTATTGGCCGTAGGCGAAGGGCAAGACCATCGCCGCCAACAGCCGTCCCCCCCCCTTCACCGACACAGCGCTGTTTGAGGCGCAGGCTTCGTCTCGCGCGAAGCTGGCATTACCACGACATCCGGCATTCTGAACATCAACCACAGTGGAACATTGCACAAATGCCCGGAGTGAGCCTAAGAGGAGAGGCATGAAATCGAGGATCGTATCGGCGCTGCTGGGCACGGCGCTCCTGAGTTTGGCTGCGGCTGGTCCAGCCCCGGCGGTGATCATTCTCGACAGCACCTGGGCCGATCAGGGTGGGGCGGTGGGTGCGGAAGGCGACGGATTTGGCGCCGCCAGGGCGCTGGCCATGGAGCCGCAATTTTGCGCCATCATGAGCTTTTTCGACGGCGAGCAGATTGGCGGCTCCGGCACATGGATCGGCAATGACCAGGACGGCAACGCTTATGTGCTGACGGCGGCGCATAATTTCGGCGACGGCGCCGACCCCGCCAACTGGACCTATTACACCCGCGCTGGCACCGAATTGACCGGCAAGGCAGTGCATATCCATCCCAATTACGACGCCAGCAGCGATGAGACGCCGGGCTACGACCTCGCCATCGTGGAATTGAACGGACCGGTCGAGGATTGCGATACGCCGCCACTCCTCTATGGCGGCGACGACGAACTGGGGCAGCTCGCCACCATGGTCGGCTTTGGCTCGAGGGGCATCGGCTCGGTCGGCCAGGACGACAAATATTACAAGAGCGAAGATGCCGCTGCGGCCCGCAACATCATCGACGTGGTCCAGGACCCGGCCCCCGACGGCAAAGGCGGCAATCAGCTGCTGGTCGACTTCGACAGCGAGGATGGCTCCAGCAATGTCTTCGAAAACAGCGATCCTCTGCCGGTTGATGAATATGAAGGCGTGCTGGGCTCCGGTGACAGCGGCGGCTCGCTGTGGATCGAGACCGACGAGGGTTGGGCTATTGTCGGGGTCAACGACTGGGGCGACGATGCGGTTTATGGTTCGACCGGCGGTTTCGGCCGTATCAGCACGCAATATGACTGGGTCAAGTCCATCTTCGATGCGCGTTTCACCAACCAGTAGCTCCGGTGCGGCGAACGCCGCCTGAGCGTTTGGCGACCCACCACGGGCTTTTCGCCCATCTGCCTATGTCGGCTTTCCAAGTAGTGGAACCCTTCACGGACAGGCAGGAAACCACCCCGAGTCGGACATCCTGTCTGATGTGCGCGAGTGGCAGCTTCTGGGGCAGTCACGCGCAGGGCGAACGACCGCAATGGGGGGCGCAAAGCGGAAATCATTTCCGCTATCGGCCCTAAGCGGTCTTTGGCGTCAAGAAAATCGGATCGTTGCCCTAAGGACTTCTATGGCCTCGGCTACGGAGGGACCTTTGATCGAAGGCGGGTCGCGGCGTTCACAGAATTCTCGCCAAATAAACAGCGTGAGCTCTGCCCCATCGGTTGGGGTCTCGCCGGGGCCGTCGGCGAATTTCTGAAGCGCTCTATAACGCTCATCTTCCCAGAATAGGTCTTCGACCCACGCGTAGACAGGAATTGCGTGGAAATGGAGTGGATAGCCGGGAGAGTGACCGAAGCGGCTGAGATAGACCCTCTGTGCGCCGATCAGCTTCAATGCACGTTGAACGACCGCAAAAACATGCCCCATTGAACTCAAGGCCTCAACCGGAAGGTCACTGAGATCATTCGTCGCTTTTGTCGACGCGATGATCAGATACCCTGGTAGTGCCGAGTTAACGCGATGGTTCACCGACCAATGGGCGTTACTGGCTATGTGAAGCTGCGGCGGAATATTCGGTGTCCGGGTCATGGGGCAATCTATCACTGCAATTTGCCTCCGCAATGTCTCCTGTTGGCGCTTTGCAGACAAAGCAAACGGACCGGCAGGTTTCGGGCAAACGACAGAATATGCCCAAAGGCCGATATGGGGGCGCATAGCCGCCTGGCAGATATCGCTCCCCAATGTCGGCTTCGGGCCGACATCAAACATCAAGCGCAAGCAACGTTTCCAGCCTTCCGTACCGGGCCGGGGGCCAGCCGTCGTCCCGGATCAGCAATCGTCTCCAGACCATCGGCCATTGCCAGATCTGTCCGGGAGCGCCCACCTCGGACAGACGAGTTCCCCCTCTCGCCAATCCTCCCCGCCCGGCCCCGTTTCGCGCTAAGCTCATGCCCATCTGCGATTCTCGAGGGAGGAAACGATGAGCCGCGCTGTCATTCTGGTCGATCCGCTGCCGAGAACACTCGATCTGATCATGGAACCCGCCGTCCGGGCGCGGCTGGAGGCGCTGGGCGAGGTGATCGTCTCGGAGGATCGCCCGATGTCGGCCGAAGAGGTCGAGCGGCATCTGCCCGACACCGTGCTGATCTTCGGCCAGACCGACATGCCGAAGGAACGGCTCGAGCGGGCGCCGAAGCTCAAAGCCATCATTAATGTCGAATCCAATTTTCTGCCCAATATCGATTATCAGGCCTGCGTCGAGCGCGGCATCTGGGTGATCACCCCGGCCTCCGCCTTCGCCGCGCCGGTGGCGGAAGCAGCGCTCGCCATGGCGCTCGATCTCGCCCGCGGCATCACCGCCGCCGACCGCGATTTCCGAGCGGGCACCGAGGCTTATGGCCTCGAAGGCAATGAAAACACCTTCCGCTTCGCCGGCGCCCCCGTCGGCCTCATCGGCTTCGGCGATCTCGGCCAGGCGTTTCGCGATCTCATCCGCCCGTTCAAAAACAAGGTCCGCGTCTTCGATCCCTGGCTTCCAAACGAGATCATCGAGCGCCAGGATTGTGAGCCCGCAACGCTCGATGAGGTCTTGGAAAAAAGCCAGGTCGTCTGCGTCTTCGCCAGCGTCACCAGCGAAAACGAGGGCTTCATCGGCGCGCGAGAATTCGCCCGGATGAAACGCGGCGCCGCCTTCCTCCTGATGAGCCGCGCCGCCGTGGTCGACTTCCCCGCCATGATCGCGGCGGCCGCCTCCGGCCACATCAACGTCGCAACCGACGTCTTCCCGGAAGAACCCGTGGCCGCCGACGACCCCATCCGAAAATCCCCCAACATCCTCCTCTCCGCCCACCGCACCGGCGGCACCCGCGACGCCTTCTATGCGTTGGGCTCAATGGCGGTGGCCGACGCCGAACTGATCATGAAGGGTTTGCCGCCGAGGCTCTGCCGCCGGGCCGATCCGGCAACGGCGATGCGGATGCGGTCGAAGCCGGTGGCGGTGTCGTGAGGGGAGCGTGGCAACCAGTGACGGACCCTGTTGCGGAAGCGTTGCCGCTTTGGGCCCTCATTTCGATGCTTGGTTTCCCTGGTTATTCGGAAGTTGACTCACAGCACGAGCAATTCAAGGCGCAAGGTGTAGCCGTGTCCCAACACTGCCATCCTACGCGATCTTCAACCGCGGTTGCTTCAAATATGTCTCGTGAGGTCCCGGATCGTGTGTATGTTGCGCGATCATATTAACAAAGACCTCCGGCGTTTGCATATAGAACTCTAATTTGTGCTCGCGCATCAGCACAACAAACAACGCACATGACTTTGCTTGGCAGTTTATCGATTTGGCAGGGTTAAACTCAATGTCGGTGAAACCCGCATATTCCACATCCACGGTGATGCGCTTCATCAGCCATTCGCGGTGGGGAAATAACGCTCGCAAATAGAGCCAGTCATAAAAGACCGTTGTCGGCTGCAACGGGAAATCTTTGCCGTTAAAGCGAAAACCGACAAGAGGACCGGATTCCTTTAGTCTAGGGTCGCGTTTAGCCTCCCGTGGTTCCACTCGATAAAGATCGACAAATGGTCCACCACCTTCAAATACCTTGCTGCCTTGGAATGCGTTCTCCAACGGTATGCTGTCACCCTCGAAAGCTACCTGCAAATGAAATGCACTTAGGTGGCGACCTGCCTTGACGTCGGATTTGCTAGAGATCTCCATCAGCGGAGCATACCCGGCTTGTTCCGCCGCTCGATGCAGCGCTCTGATATTCTTCTGTTTTTGTACCTCAGCGAAGCCACTAGCCCATGGAATCTCAAAATCCACCCGCTTGACGTAGCCTTCGTGTTCACTTGTTGGAACGAAGATTGGTCTTTCTGCCATTGCTAGATGTTCCTTATCAACGCCAGCGGTATTATGTGGGGAACCAGCACCTCGCATTTTTCGGCCTGCTGAAGGCGCGCTAAGATAGTTGGGTCTCTCCAATCGGTTCGTGTGTAAAGAACTTCAAAATCGATCATTGGTTCGGCGTCGGCAATGGGAACGGGAGTTACGCCTGCCTTGTTGGCAACATCTCCCGCAAATCGGACGCCTGGCCATTGTAGGACTGAAGCGTTGATCTGCAGGAAGATAGTGTCAATGATTCGACCTTCTTTCCGGGCGATGTGCTCCATCGGATGATTGTTCCGAAAACAGAGGTGGACATCTCGGTCCACACCGTTAATGGCGTCCGCGTCATGACTCCAATCGTTGCCGCCCGGCGCGGGAATAGTGGAACCATTTTCAACGAGCATCGAATATGGATGCAATCCGCCGAGCTGTCTGATCGACTCAAGGTTCCTCCGATCAGTGAAATGATACAGGAAGGGAATCTGTCCAAGACTCGTAATCGCCATATCTATCTCCCGTCTGCGAAGCACACATGATACGGCATTCTCGACCCTGAGGCTACGCACGTAGAAAAGCGACAAGTTCCGACTGTCGTCCGTCTGCGGTAAAACATCGGTAAGTCCCAGCGCTGATGCGGGAATGTAATTGCAGGGGGGGCATGAAGCAGCCGCAACTGCGACGACTATTTTTTGCTTGAATCTGTGCAAATAGACAGTCCACGCTGTCTAACCCCGCCTTCCGATCCAAGTCCCAGAGCCACTGTTGGCAAAAGCCCCCCCCACCTACGCCACAACCCTTTCCACCTCATCCCCCTCAAACACCCGCCAACTGTTCCGCCCATCCCCCTTGGCCGCATAAAGCGCCCTATCCGCTGCCTCCAGCAGGCGCTCGTAATCGGCGCTTGAGCGCACCGCGCCGCAGGCGGCCCCGATGCTGACGGTGACGTGGCGGTTGCGGTCGCCGGTGTGGTCGTGGCCGATGCCGAGCTGGCGCACGGCGCGGCGCAGGCTTTCGGCCACGCTTGCGGCAATCTCCGCTTCGGTGCCCGATAGGATCGCTAGGAACTCCTCGCCGCCATGGCGGGCGAAATGCGCCTCGATCGGCAGCGCCCGGCGCATGGCGCGGGCAACCCGTTTGAGGCATTCGTCGCCGGCGCCATGGCCATAGGCGTCGTTATAGGCCTTGAAGTTGTCGACATCGGCGACCAGGAGGACCACGCGTTCGGCCTCGCTCTTTGCTTCCGTGGTCAGCCGCATCAGCTCCATCTCGGTGCCGCGGCGGTTGGAGAGCCGGGTTAGGGGGTCGGTCACGGAAAGCCGTGCCAGGTCCTTGTTCTGGCGGGACAATTCCCGTTTCAACAGCTCGTTTTCCTGCTGCTGCAGATAGCTTGCCACCGCTTCGGCCTCCAGCTGGTAACAGACGAGCAGGGTCATCGACATGGTCGGCAGATAGACCGAGAGATGCTGCAGGGCATAAAGCGGCGTTGCCCCTTCCAGCAACCAGATCACCCAATAGGTCAGGCAGAAGGTGAAGATGCTGGCATGCAGGCTGGGGCGGAAGGGCGAGGCGGCCGCAATCGTGATCGCCATCTGGAAGGTGCAGGCCGCGTAATAATAGCCGAGCACCGCCGGATTGTGGCTGGAGACCACGATGATCGACCAGCAGACCTGGGCAAACAAGGCGACCAGGATCGCCGCCACCTCCTTGTGCGCGATCGGATGCTCACCGGCGAGATAGAACAGCAGGCCGCCGGTCACCGGCGCGACGACGCCGAAGCGCAGCACGGCCGAAATCACCGTCACGTCGCCGAGCACCCAGAGGTCGAACAGGAAGCAGCAGAGATAGAAGATGAAGACGCTGATCACGGCCATGCGCAACATGCGATTGCGCATCGACGACCGGGATTCGAGGAATTCGTGATATTGTTCCGCAGTCATCTGCGGTCTTGCGGGAATTCCGAGCCATCTCTTCATGGATGTCCAATCGCCGAATGAAAAACCTACACGTCGAAAACCGCCGCAACCTAGTGGCGACCCCCTTAATTTGGGGTGAAGGACCTGTGCCTTATCGGGAATTGCGGGATTATCGTAACCCGCAAGGTAAACGGGACCTTTCCAGGATGAGGCGGAGCCGCAGGCCTGCGCAGGCGGCGTGCCGATCCGGCACGCGGAGGACGCGGGGCAGGGCAGGTGGCACCTCGTTTGCGGCCTTGCGGGCGCGAATCAGCCGGTCCCGCGTCGCATCCGCCGCAAATGGCGTTAGCGCGCGGTAAAACCTGCGATCGTATTAAGGGACGGTCGAACCCGTGGTCTCGGGGGCGGGCTTTGCCTGCGCGCTCTGGCTCGCGGGCAGCACCAGCGCCGGGGCCGAACGCAGCCTTTGGCCGAGCTCGCGGATCAGCCGGGTCGATTGCCCCGACAGTGAGCGGGGACGCACCATCGGCGGCAGCGCATCGGCGGCGTCGGCGCTTGCCACGGCGGGCGCCTTGTCCTTTTCCGGCATCGGCGCATCGACCCCCATGATCGGCTTCAGGTCGATGCCCTGATGGGCGTAATCCATCAGCTTCTTGAAGGTCATGGCCGGAAGCGAGCCGCCGGTCATGTTGTTGGTCGAGGTATAGTCGTCATTGCCGAACCAGACGGCGGCCGTGTAATTGCCGGTGTAACCGACGAACCAGGCGTCGCGATAGGCCTGGGTCGTGCCGGTCTTGCCGCCGGTCAGGATCCCGTCGACGGCGGCGCGCCGCGCCGTGCCGATATAGGGGATCTTGGTCATCATCTGGTTCATGTAGGCGGCGGCCTGTTCGGTCAGGATCCGCTCCGGCGGGGCTGAATCGCGCTCGAAGTCATAAAGCACGTCGCCGGCATAATTCATGATCTGCGCCACGCCGTGGCGGCGCGACTGGTAGCCGCCCGCCGGCAGCACGGCATAGGCGGTCGCCTGGTCCATCACCGTCACTTCCGATGTGCCGAGCGGAATGGTCACGTCCTTCTTGATCGGCGTTTCCACGCCCATCGCCTTGGCGGTTGCCATGATCGCGTCGATGCCAAGCTTCTCCTTGGCAAGCCGCACCGGGATCGTGTTGATTGATTTCGCCAGCGCCGTTTCGAGCCTGATCCGGCCGGCATAGCTGCGGCCGTAATTCTGCGGGCTCCAGTTGCCCCAGGAAATCGGCCCGTCGGTGACCACGCTTTGCGGCGTATAGCCGTTCTCCATGGCCAGCGCATAGGTATACATCTTGAAGGACGAGCCCGGCTGGCGCAGCGCCTTGGTGGCGCGGTTGAACTGGCTTTCGCCATAGTCCCGCCCGCCGACCATGGCGCGCACGGCCCCGCCATTCTCGATCATCACGATCGCGCCCTGCTTGACGTTATAGCTCTCGCCATATTCGCGAAGGGAAGAGGCCACCGCCTCGTCGGCCGCCTGCTGCAGCCCGAGATCGATCGTGGTGCGCACGACGAGCGTATGATCCTTGAAGCGCGCTGCAAGCCGCTGCACCTCCTCGAACGCCCAGTCGAGGAAGAAATCAGGCGCTTCCTTCTCGTCGCGGTCGATGACGGAGGCCGGGTTGCGCCGGGCCGCCACCACCTGGCCCTCGGTCATCAGCCCGCTCTGCACCATGTTGGTCAAGACGTCGTTGGCGCGGGCGCGCGCCGCCGGCAGGTTGACATGCGGGGCATATTTCGCCGGTGCCTTGAAGAGACCGGCCAGCATCGCGGCTTCCGCCAGCGTCACCTCGGTGATGTTCTTGCCGAAATAGAACTGGGCCGCTGCCGCCGCCCCGAACGTGCCGCCGCCCATATAGGCGCGGTCGAGATAGAGCGACAGGATCTCCTTCTTCGACAGGTTCGCCTCGAGCCAGAGCGACAGGAAGGCTTCCTTGATCTTGCGCTCGATCGACCGTTCATTGGTGAGGAAGAGGTTTTTCGCCAGCTGCTGCGTCAGCGTCGAGCCGCCCTGCACGACCGATCCCGCCTTGGCGTTTTCCGTCATGGCGCGGGCAAGGCCCATGAAATCGATGCCGAAATGCTGGAAGAAGCGCCGGTCTTCCGTCGCCAGGACCGCCTTCACCAGATGGTCCGGCAGCTCGTCGACCGGCACCGAGTTTTCATGGATGATGCCGCGATGGCCGATGGTGTTGCCGTAGCGGTCGAGAAAGGTCACGGCGAAATTGTCGTGGTTGCGCCAGTCCTTCTTCGTTTCCTCGAAGGCCGGCTGCGCCAGCGTCAAGAGGACCACCGTCCCGGCGGTGCCGAGCGTCATCGCTTCGCCGGCAATCTCGAAGCCGAGCTTCTTCAGGCCGCGCACGCGAAACCGGCGGAAGAAGATGGTGATCTCTTCCCAGGCTTCCGCCAGGTCGTATCCGGCATTCCACAGCGTGGAATCGAGCCAGCTGTCGATCCTCAGGAAGATGTGCCGCTTCAGCCGGGGTGGCTTGTCCGGGCGCGTCCGGCGCGGGCTTTCGGAACCGGCCGGGCTGCCGGCGGATCCCTCGTCTCCAGCCATGTTGTTCGGCTCGTCGTCTCCGGACACCTTGGGCCTTCCCGATGCATGCGGGCGCGGCATCGCCGGCCCGGAACCTGATCTGTGACTTGACGCGACCGCCCTGAGGCCTAAAGGACAAGCAGGCGGCAACGATCGATCTTATCTGAGTGATGGTCGATTTGCCGCCAAAGAACAAGTACAATCGCGGCCCGGTCGAAGTGGCCGCCGGTCGAGGCCGGTGTTTTGCCGCAAGCGTGGCAGCACGGACACCGTGCCGGACCCGGCCGGGGTCCCAAATCCGCCCGGCTGCAACACGAACGAGAGCCGGCCGGACCGGCCCCTGGATGAAGCATGCGTGACGACCCCTTCTGGAAGACAAAGACGCTCGCCGAGATGGACAATGCGGAGTGGGAAAGCCTCTGCGACGGCTGTGGCCTCTGTTGTCTCAACAAGCTGGAAGACTGGGACACCGGCGAGATCGCCTTCACCTCGGTCGCCTGCAAGCTGCTCGACGGCGACACCTGTCGCTGCAAGGATTACGAGAACCGTCAGGACACCGTGCCCGACTGCATCCAGCTGACGCTCCAGGGCCTGCGCGAAATCCAGTGGCTGCCGCCCACCTGCGGCTACCGCCTCGTCGACGAAGGCCGCGATCTCTACTGGTGGCACCCGCTGGTGTCGGGCGATCCGCGCACGGTGCACGAGGCCGGCGTCTCCGCCAAGGGGCGCACGATCTCGGAAGAGGGGCTCGATGTCGAGGACCTCGAAAACTACGTGGTCGACTGGCCGATGCGCGTGGGTGCCGAACGCGGTTAGGCCCGGGTGCGCTCGCCCGTCTTGAGCATCGTCCCGGTTCGACCGTGAAGGCTGTCCTTGATCAGGTCATTTTCCGGTAGGCGAGCGGCGTGGTGCCGACATGGCTGCGGAACGCCCGGCCAAACTGGTTGGCGCCGTTGAAACCGCAGGCTTCCGCGATGAACGACACCGGCAGCCGCGATTGCCTCAGCATGTGCTGCGCCTTCTCGATCCGCTTCGCCGTGACATATTGGAAGGGCGTATCCCCGTAGGTCGCCTTGAACGAGCGGCAGAAATGGAAGCGTGTCAGGCCGCAGATATTGGCAAGTTCGTCCAGGCCGAGATCGGTCGTCAGATGCGCGTCGATATACTCAGCGATCAGCCGGCGCTGACTGGCGCTCAGCTGGCCGCGAACCTTCCGGCTTTGGGCTGCGACGGGCGGAATGCTGATCCTGAACATTTCGAGTGCGGCGGTGAGCGCGACGGTCTCGGCATAAATCCTCGATGTCGGCCGCTCGTCGGCCATCAGCTCGCCGAGCTTGCGCATCGTCGGGCCGAGCTGCGCGTCCCGGAAATAGATGTATGGCCGGGGCTCGAACTGGTTGAACTCCGCCTGGATCTCCTCCTCCATGGCGGAAGGATCGAAGCAGACGACGGTAAAGGCGTTCATCCGGTTTGCCGGTTTGGCCCAGCCCTCGATCGACTGTCCCGCCGGCACATAGGTCATCTTGTCCCTGAGATCGCCGCCGGCGACAGGTTTTTCCCCCGTCAGCTCCATCTCGCCATCGACCAGAACCAGATCGTGATAGGCGAGATAATGCCAGTTGCCGTGCCACTCGAATTCATATTCGGCAGGCAGTTTCAGCCGCGAGTATTGAGCGGAAAGGCCGCGCCAGTTGTGTGCCGCATGGGTTTCCGCAAGACCATTCGCTTCACGGAACCTGAGCTGAAGTTCGCTTTCCTGATCCATCGAAAATCCGGACTCTTCAAAGGATTAGCTGCTCGAAATATTGCCGGCTTGGCGTGAGTTTTTCAGCAAGATGCGTAGAAAAAGAGCAATATCTGCACGGTTCTTACCGGAAGTTCACGATTCGTAAATGCATGTATGCGACTTTTAACACGGTCAATCCGAGGCTCCAACGATATCCGGTGGATGGCCTGAGATGAGCGGGATTGGAGAGGAACGAACATGCTGGGTTTTGGTGCGGCAGATAGCAAGGCAGTTCTTGAGGCGGTTGGCAGGTCCCAGGCCGTCATCGAATTCAAGCTGGATGGCACGATCCTGTCGGCGAATGAAAATTTCTGTCGGGCCCTTGGTTACCAGGCGTCCGAGATCGTCGGACAGCACCACCGCATGTTCGTGGACCCCGCGGAGGTCGCGTCGCCGGAATACCGCGAATTCTGGGCCAAGCTCGGCCGTGGCGAATTCGACAGCCGTCAGTACAAGCGCATCGCCAAGGGTGGCCGCGAGATCTGGATCGAAGCCTCCTACAACCCCGTCTTCCGCGGCGGCAAGCCCTACAAGGTGGTGAAGTTCGCCACCGACATCACGGCGCAGAAGCTGAAAGGCGCCGAGGATGCCGGCAAGCTGGATGCCCTTTCGCGTGCCCAGGCGATCATCGAATTCACGCCGAAGGGCGAGATCCTGACCGCCAACGAGAATTTCCTGACGACGCTTGGCTATCAGCTCTCGGAAATCCAGGGCAAGCATCACCAGATGTTCTGCGATCCCGCCTATACCAACAGCGATGCCTACAAGCAGTTCTGGACGAAACTGGCCGCCGGCGAATTCGTCGCCGACGAATTTCTGCGCATCGGCAAAGGTGGTCGAAAAGTCCATATCCAGGCTTCCTACAATCCGATCTTCGACATGAACGGCCACGTCTTCAAGGTGGTGAAATTCGCCACCGACGTGACCACCCGTGTCCAGAACGTCGACACGCTCGCTTCGGCCCTGAACGCCATGTCGGAAGGCGACATGACGCTGACGATCGACAAGCCCTTCCTGCCGACGCTGGACAAGCTGCGCATCGATTTCAACGGGACCTCGTCGAAGCTGCGCAACACGCTGCAGTCGATCACCGAGAATGCCGGCGCGATCGCCGCAGCCTCGCAGCAGATCCAGTCAGCCTCCAGCGACCTTGCCAAGCGCACCGAGCAGCAGGCAGCCTCCGTGGAAGAGACGGCGGCTGCGCTCGAAGAAATCACCACGACGGTCAGCGACAGCAGCCAGCGCGCCCAGGAAGCGGGCACCCTGGTGCGCAAGACCAAGGAGAATGCCGAGCATTCCGGCAATGTCGTCGGCAATGCCGTCGAGGCCATGAGCCGGATCGAGAAATCCTCCTCGGAAATTTCCAACATCATCGGCGTCATCGACGAGATCGCCTTCCAGACCAACCTGCTCGCCTTGAATGCCGGCGTGGAAGCAGCGCGTGCGGGTGAAGCCGGCAAGGGTTTTGCCGTCGTCGCCCAGGAAGTCCGCGAACTCGCCCAGCGCTCGGCCAAGGCCGCCAAGGAGATCAAGGAACTGATCAACGCCTCCAACACCCATGTGAAGGAGGGCGTGGCCCTGGTCGGCACGACCGGCAAGGCGCTGCAGGAGATCGTCAGCCAGGTGATCGAGGTCGACGTCAATGTCGTGGCGATCGTCGAGGGCTCCAGAGAGCAGTCGACGGGGCTGAAGGAAATCAACACGGCGGTCAACACCATCGACCAGGGCACCCAGCAGAACGCCGCGATGGTCGAGGAAACCACGGCCGCCTCCCATAGCCTGGCACGCGAGGCCGAACAGCTCTTCCAGCTGCTCGCCCAGTTCAAGATCGGTGCGGCAAACCAGACCCGCAACACCCCCGCCGCCGCCAACCAGCAGTCCCGCCCGCAGCCCTCACCGGCACGCCAGATGACCGCCAAGGTCGCCCAGGCATTCCACGGCAATGCGGCCGTGAAAAGCGGCGGCAGCTGGGAAGAGTTTTAAGCGGGCAAGCCGCTTTAGCGAGAAGAAGAACAAGGCCGGTCGCCACACGCGACCGGCTTTTTCGCGTTTCTGCGGGTGGGGATGAGTTATGCCGCAGACCCAAAGCAACTCCGCCAGAAGTGCGAAGCGGTTACGCATCCGGAATTGCTTAAAAACCAAGAGACGGAGCATGAAGGCGGCTCCGTTTTCGCCGCAAATGCACTAGCGGGTCCGGATATAGACGGGATCGTTGTCGTCGCCCTCATCGGCGTTGTCGCCGGTCGCCAGTCGAATGGAATGCCAGGCCGTTGCCGCCGCCGCAATCCCGAAATCCTCCTCCATCCAGCGGATGAATGTCCGCGTGCCCATCAGCGCGATATCGGCCCGAACGGCTCTGACGGCATCGCGACCGTCGCGGTCGTCCATGATGACGATGATTTCCTCATCCTGCAGCAGCGCCGATTTAAGGTCCTGGACGACGGAGAGCACGCTTCGCTCGCCCCGGTCCGACCAATCCGGGTGAAGATCCGGAGGTCTGCCCGCCTTCTCCCACAATTGCATTTCACGCTGGTATCGCCGGCCCTCGGCGGTTTCCAGAACGGTGATTCTGCTGCGGTTTTCGTTCAGCCATCGCGTCACATAGGCCCGGCTGGCCCGTCGCTGATCGCGGCCTTCGCCCGGTTCGCGCGTGGCCTCGGCGATGACCATGTCGGTGATCGTGACATCGCAGCCCGGCACAAAGAACCAGTCGAGCGCCTCTATGGTGCCGAGCAGGGACAAAGGCGTATTGTCCATGATCAGGAAGCGAGGTCTTCGTCTGTCGGCCGGCTCGGGTTGGTCGATCACCGTTGACCTCTGAGAAACACGGCGCGCACGCGGTCGAGTTCCGCATCCACGGCCTCTGCATGGACGCCTTCGATCGCATCTCTGGACATCTGCACTGAAGCGTGCCGAAAATCTCTGACGTCGTAACCAAGCGGATCGGCACTGTGACGGATGACCGGACTTTTGCGCGCCAGAAGATGCGTCGGCACGCTTTCTTGTGCCACGCGCTTCAGGCGGCAGAACTCTTCGACGGAGAGCATCACGTTTCTCGGCTTGCCATGCGAAGTAATGACCACGCCGCCCTGGGACGCCGCCCGTTGCACATCGCCGGTCTGTCTTTGCAGGTCGAGGGAGGTGAAGATTTGCATGACACGCTCCAAAATACATGTTTTATGTATTTTAGCCGAGTGTAGACCTCGGCGCAAGCCAACCGACTTCGGACGCCCCCCGCATGCGGCATAACCGCCCCATCACGTCACAAGCGGTTCGCCCACTTCGACGGCATGCCCGTCCGGATCGGTGAAACGGAACACCCTTTGCCCCCAGGCCTGTGTTTCCACGGGATGGATGAGGTCGACCTCAGGCGCGATGCGCGCGAATGCGGCGTCGATGTCCGCCGTTTCGAAATAGAGCAGGAGGTTGCGACGGCCATAAGAAGTCGAGGCGTCACCGTCGCTCTGTTTCCAGACGGTCTTCTCGAGGCTCCGGCCCTCATGCAGGGCAAAGCCACCCTCAAACAGCACGAAATTCCCGTGATCCGCGCGGATCTCAAGCTGCATCACATCGCGGTAGAAGGCGCGGGCGCGCCCGATGTCGCGGACGAAGGGGATGGGATTGATGAAACGCATGGCGGTATTCCCGGGGCCGAGGGGCAACGGACTGTTGGAACGAACGTTGGATCGAAGGGGGCGGTCTGCCCCATCCGGGCAATGCATCCGTGCCTCTCACGCCCAGAGATCGCGCACGCAAGCGCCGCGTGACGGCAGGTCTTCAAACGTGTCGAGGCCGTCGAAATGGTCGATCGGCAGGTCGCCGACCGCGTCCGGCGGCGCAAGCCTGAGATTGACGGCGATCCGCCGCCGCCCGTCTTCGCCGGTGCGCAAGGCCCGCCAACTGAGCACGCAGCCGCAGGTCGGGCAGAACAGGATTTCGAGAGAGGATTTGTCTGGCCCGGCGCGCAGATAGGATGAGGGCCAGCCGGTAATCTGGATGCGCTCATTCTCATGGTCATAGGCCCAGAGGGCGCCGTAGCGGCGGCAGAGCGTGCAGTTGCAGGCCGTGGCCGGCCCCGGATCGCCGGTCAGCGTCCAGCCCGTCTGGCCGCAATGGCAGGTCCCGATCAGCATTGGCCATCCCTCCTTGTTCCTCGGCCTTGCAGGATAGTTTGCTCCCGGTATCGGATCTCGGCAAGTCGCCTTGGCCAGTGGCTGGCAGGATGCCGATCAAACTTTTCGCCAATTCTGCCGTCCACGATGCATGGTTTCGCCAAAGTTTTGCAGGCACAGGAGGATACGCGGGAGGATGCCGAGGATGTCGCGGTGACGGAGTTCTTTGCTGCGTTCAGAGCGTCTGCTCAAGAAGGAAGCGTAGAAGCTAATTAAATTATTGGCTGTGCAGTCTGTGGTGTGTGCTACCTTGTTCTGGGGCAATATTCGTGCTCGGGGACAAAATATGAGCGCGCTGTGGAAGTGGATCTTTAGTGGGGGCGTAGCTGTGGCTGGTGCCATTTGGCTCGGGATGCAGCAGTATGTTCAAGAGCAAACTGTTAAGCTTCTTGCTTCTTTGAACTTATGGCATCCGACAACTGCTGTGGAAGAACCTTTGCTAAAGGGGAAGTGGTATCTCACGCTCTATTACATGAACCAGGACGTTGCCGGTGGCTGGAATCCCGCTTTTGAAGAGTACAGCGTAACATTCGACAGTAGCCCCGACATAGGAGGGCAGATGACCCATGTCGAAGGAGGCGGGCGAGTGTACAAGATTGCGGGATTCAAGTGGCCCAAAAAATTGCGTTTACGTACAAGCCTATCGACGATGAAGGCCCGGGTTTTGGCACCTATATCTTGCAGCGCGTGGATAAGGTAAATGTTGGCCTCGATGTTTACGTCGGAAGCGCCTATGTCAACGCTTGCGCCAACACGACAAATAACAGCTGTGATGAAGCAGGCCCGCAAAAGGTTTGCCGGGCAACACTGTCTGAGAAGGCAGAGATTGTTATGAATGTACAGTATAAAAAACACTTCAATACGCCGTGCGTACAAATAGACGGTGGACTTCTTGGCGAGTTTTCACCCAAGCTCAATGAAGCGGTTCTTAGATAGAGTTAGATACTCGTTGCTCCGTGGGGGAGATGTCCGCTCCCTCAAAAAAATCGTCACCCCACCCCTTGACCCTCCCATGATGGGAAGGTCCATGTAAGATGGCGGAGGTGACCGCCATGAACATGCAGTCCCGGCCCGATGCGGCCAAGAATATCAGCGAAACCATCCTCTTGCCCGTCGAGGGCATGACCTGCGCGTCCTGTGTGCGCCGGGTGGAAAAGGCCGTTGCCGCGGTGCCCGGCGTTGAGCAAAGCGCGGTGAACTTTGCCACCGAGACGCTGTCGGTCACGCCCGGCACCGGCTTTTCGGCCGCAGCCCTGCTCGCCGCCATCGACACGGCAGGTTACGAGGCGAAAGCCGAGACGCTGGTGCTCGAAGTCGAGGACATGACCTGCGCCTCCTGCGTTTCCCGCGTGGAAAAGGCGTTGAAGACGGTGCCCTCGGTCGAGACGGCGAACGTCAATCTGGCGACCGGCGAAGCGGTGGTGACGGTGCTGGGCGGTGTCTCCGCCCTGCCGGCGCTGACGGCCGCCGTGGCAAAAGCCGGCTATGCCCTCAGGCTCTCCGGCGGCGATACGGCCGAGCTTTCGGCGGACGATGCGGCGGGCGAAAATGCCGGTCCGGCACAGCGGCAGGGCACTGGCGCGCCGGGCGGCCATGTCGGGGCCGGCGGGGCGTCCGCCCCGATCCGCCAGCCGGCGTCGGCACGTGCCGCCGTCGACAGCCGCGAGGTGCGCCGCGCGAAGGAGATTTCGGGCTTGCAGCGCGATTTCGGGATTGCCCTCGTCCTGACGCTGCCGCTTTTCGTCCTGGAAATGGGCACCCACATCTATCCGCCGCTGCATCATGTCCTGATGCAGATCTTCCCCGGCAACACGCTGTATATCCTGCAATTTGCCCTGGCGACATCAGTGCTGGCCGGCCCCGGCCGTCGCTTCTATCTGAAGGGCATCCCGGCGCTCATTCGCCTGGCCCCCGACATGAACGCGTTGGTCGCGATCGGCACCGGGGCCGCCTATCTCTATTCCGTCGTCACGACCTTTGCGCCGGGCCTGCTGCCGCTGGAGGCCCGTCATGTCTACTACGAAGCCGCAACCGTCATCGTCTCGCTGATCCTGCTCGGCCGGCTGCTCGAAGCCCGCGCCAAGGGCCGCACGGGGGCGGCGATCCGCAAGCTTGCGGGCCTGCAGGCGAAGACTGCGCGGGTGGAGCGGGACGGGCAGACACGCGATCTGCCGCTGTCCGAGGTGAGACTCGGCGATGTCGTGGTGGTGCGTCCGGGCGAGCGCATTCCGGTCGATGGCCGGGTGATCGATGGCAGAAGTGCCGTCGACGAGGCGATGATTTCCGGCGAGCCGATCCCGGTCGAGAAGAGCTCTGGCGCCACCGTCATCGGCGGCACGGTCAATGGCTCCGGCTCCTTCCGTTTCGAGGCGACCGGTGTCGGCGCCGACATGATGCTCTCGCGCATCATCCGCATGGTGCAGGAAGCGCAAGGGGCGAAACTGCCGATCCAGAAACTGGTCGATGACGTCACCGCCTGGTTCGTGCCCGTGGTCATCGGCATCGCCGTTTTGACCTTCCTGATCTGGCTGATCTTCGGGCCGGCTCCCGCCTATACGCACGGGCTCGTCGCGGCCGTTGCCGTCTTGATCATCGCCTGCCCCTGCGCCATGGGACTTGCCACCCCGACCTCGATCATGGTCGGCACGGGCAGGGCCGCCGAGCTTGGCGTGCTCTTCCGCAAGGGCGAGGCCCTGCAGAGCCTCAGCCACATCGACTGGGTGGTGATGGACAAAACAGGCACGATCACCGCCGGAAAACCAGAGGTGACGGAGATCGTCACGGCAGAGGAGTTTGAGGAAGCGGAGGTTCTGCGTCTGACGGCAAGCCTCGAGGCCCGCTCGGAGCACCCGCTGGCGGATGCGATCGTGCGGGCGGCGCAGCGGCGAGGGATCGCGCTTGCGGCTGTTGAGAATGTCGGGGCGGTGGCGGGTTTTGGTGTGACCGGCATGGTTGATGGCCGGCGGGTTGCGGCCGGGGCTGACCGCTTCATGGTGAAGTTGGGCGTGATGCCACATGGTCTCTCCCCCCTTGTGGGGGAGATGGCCGGCAGGCCAGAGGGGGACTTTGTTTCTGGTTCGTCACGTGAGGAACGTCCCCTCCCCAACCCCTCCCCACAGGGGGGAGGGGCCAGTGCGGCTGACCTTCAGGCCGCCGTCACCCGCCTGGCCGACGAAGGCGCAAGCCCGCTGTATGTGGCGATCGACGGAAAGCTCGCGGCAGCGATTGCGGTTGCCGATCCGATCAAGCCGACGAGTGCGGCTGCCATTGCGGCGTTGAAGGCCCGTGGCCTGAAGCTAATGATGGTGACCGGCGACAATGCGCGCACGGCAGAGGCTGTGGCGAGAAAGGCTGGCATCGATGCGGTGGTGGCCGAAGTGCTGCCGGAGGGAAAGGTGAAGGCCATCAAAGAGTTGCAGGCGAAGGGCGGCAAGGTCGCCTTTGTCGGCGACGGCATCAATGATGCCCCGGCGCTTGCCACCGCCGATGCCGGGATTGCGATTGGCACCGGCACGGATGTGGCGATCGAAAGCGCCGATGTGGTGCTGGTCGGCGGCGATCTCTTCGGTGCGCTGCATGCGATCGAACTCTCGGACCAGGTGATGGGCAATATCCGCCAGAACCTCTTCTGGGCCTTCGGCTACAATGTGGCGCTGATCCCGGTGGCCGCAGGTGTGCTCTATCCGCTGTCAGGCGTGACCTTCTCGCCGATGCTGGGGGCGGCGGCCATGGGGCTTTCGAGCGTCTTTGTGCTCTCCAATGCGTTGCGGCTGAGGGCGGCGAGGGTGACGTTGTGACGAAGCAGGGTCCCAACGTTGGGGTAGTAGCTTTTGGAGAGAGTGATCATGAGGCGAGACTGGTGGCAGGTATTGTTCGGCTTTTCAACAGGTATATTAGCCTTGTCGATCATTTTTGTTGCCGCCTGCAAAATTACCGCTTTTGGAGCTAATTCATTAATATACTTTGTTTTCTGGCTTGGTGGGTTGGGTTGGCTCCACGATTATCAGGGATTAATTACGGGAATTGGAGCTCTGGTCGCCGCTTACTTCAGCGTTCGCGAGATACGCTGTCAAATTGCATCCTCCGAAGCAATAGCCCAAAAGCAAATCGCAAGCGCTGAGAACTTAGAGAGGGAGCGCCGGGAAGCTAGGAAGTCGGCGAACCTCGCCGTTTCTCCCCTAATCCTGTCCTCAATCTGCCAATATGCCGAGACAAATGGGCGTATTTTGGAAAGCTTGCTCAGCGAAACAATTGAAAAAATACTTCCTAATAAAGTTAAATTTGAAGATTTTTCAAAGCTTCCCACCGATGTCACGCCGGCGCTGAAAGAACTGGTTGAGGTTCTGTCCGCGAAGGAAAGGTGGTATTTCCAGCGTCTTCTGTACATTTTGCAGGTTGAAGCGTCAAAGCTATCTGCCCTCAAGCCCGATCTAATGCGCGGCACAATTGTGACAAGGAGCAATCTGGAGTCGCTGATCTTGGGACAGGCGGCGGTATACGCCGAAGCGTCAGCGCTCTTTGGTTTCGGTCGCAGTTCAGGCTTCGAGCTACCGAGATCAATAACGAAGGCAGATATCTCCACAGCTCTGTTCTTGCTGGGCTTGCACGGGATTCGAGACGATTTGATAGAGCGATATAAGCTTGATGAAGACAAAGTTTGGAACCCCTACAGCTTTGGAGCCCATTTAAAATCTGAGTCTGACACATTCGGTTGGAAGAAATGACGATGAACATCGGCGAAGCCTCTCACGCCTCGGGTGTCTCGGCCAAGATGATCCGGTACTACGAGGAGATCGGGCTGATTTCCCCGGCGGGGCGCACGGCCTCGAATTACCGGGTCTATGATCGAGACAGCGTCAACCGGCTGCGCTTCGTGCGCCGCTCGCGCAGCCTCGGCTTTTCCCTGGAGGAAACCGAGCGGCTGCTGAAGCTCTGGGACGACAAGGCGCGGGCGAGCGCGGAGGTGAAGGCCATGGCGCTCACCCATGTCGAGGAGCTGGAGACGAAGATCGCCGAAATGCAGGCGATGCGCGACACGCTGGTGCATCTCGCCGAGCGTTGCCATGGCGACAACAGGCCGAACTGTCCGATCCTCGCCGACCTCGAGGGGCATCCGCTGCGGCAAACCGCCACTGCGCCAAGGGCGGGCGGAGACTGTTGCGGGGATTGACCTTGCCTCCATGGGAAGGTTGAGAATGACGATGAATGGCCCCGCCGGGGCCGCAAGACAGGGAAGACGAACATGACCGGACAGACGGTATTCAGGATCGAGGACATGACCTGCGGGCATTGTGAAAAGACGGTGGTCAAGGCCTTGGCGGACGTGCTGCCGGGAAGCATCGTCACCATCGATCTCGCCGCCCGCAAGGCTGTTGTCGAAGGCGACGCGGCGCTTGCCGAGCAGGCGATCCGCGAGGCGGGTTATACGCCGGTTCGGCAAGGGTGAGGGGAGGGGATAGGGATTAGGCAGTAGGCAATAGACAATAGGCAGTAGGCAGTAGGCAGTAGTTTGTAGGGTTGGGAACTGGGGGCGACATCAGCCAGTGCAAGGATTGGCTGCGCATCACCGGCTGCTTGCTGCCCACTACCCACTACCCACTACCTACTGCCTACTGCCTACTGCCCACCGCCTAACCCATCCCTTGCAATCCTCCCGAACCTCAATATATATGAAATATAGTATATATTGAGGAGGCTTCGCCGTGAGCAAGGACTACATCGCCATCACCCGGGACATTTCGAGCGGAATCAAGACCCTGCGCAAGGACATTCCGGATGTGATGCAGGGCTTTTCCGCCATGGCGGGCGCCGCGACCAGGGACGGGGCGCTGTCGAAGAAGGTGAAGGAACTGGTGGCTTTGGGCATTGCCATTTCCACCCGCTGCGACGGCTGTATCGGTTTCCACACGGAAGCGCTGATCAAGCTCGGGACGACGAAGGCGGAATTCGAGGAGGCGCTGGGCCTCGCCGTCTATATGGGCGGCGGCCCCTCGCTGATGTATGCGGGCGATGCCATGGCGGCCTGGGAGCAGTTCGGCGGGCCGGAGGCCTGACGCCAAGCCCCAAGCCGCGCGAGCCGCCCGCTCTGGCGGCACCGGGCACCGGGCTGCGGGCTGCGGGCTGCGGGCTGCGGAATATCGCGCGATCGGACTATTTATCCAAGCTAAATTAGGGGAATTTTTGCAAGCCGGGTGCATGATCTCGGGAGCGCCGGTGTGGGTCGGTGCCGATGGGGGAATGACCTGGGTGAGTGACGCAGAAACGATCGTCGGGGGAGCGGGCGCTGGAACGACGAAGACCGGACGGGCAGGCGGTCGGCTGGACTGGCTTTTGCGCATGCCATCCGAGGTGGAGCGCGCCCATGAGCGGGATTTCGGCGCCGAGCGGATCAAGCATCTGCGCCACGCCATCATCGTCGGCCTGATCGTCTACAACATCTACAATCTCACCAGCCTGCATCTGATGGCGGACATCCAGCCCTTCACGGTGATGATGCGGCTTTGCGTGCTGGTGCCGGGTTCGCTTGCGATCTTCTTCCTGGTGCCCCGTGTGCCGCCGGCCATCCGCGAATTGCTGCTGCTCGCCGGCATGTTCGTCGCGAGCCTCCTGCCGCTCTATCTGCTCTATGTCTCGGCCTCGCCCTATGCCAGCTACACGCTGGGTGAACTGCCGCTGGTGCTGCTCTTCGGCAACATGCTGCTGGTGCTCCGGTTTCGCTGGGCGCTGCTTTTCACCACGGTCACCTGCCTGACGGCGCTGCTCGTCATCCAGCACAAGCCGGGCCTCGATCCCAATCTCGTCTTTCCCCTGACTGTGCAGGTGGTCACTGGCCTTTTCTTCACGCTCTACGGCAACTGGCATGTCGAGCGACAGCGCTGTCTGACCTATCTTGCCCAGTATGACGCGCAGAACCGCGCCGACCGGGCGGAGCGCCGGGGCGACGAATTGCGCGACCTGACGCTGACCGACATGCTGACCGGCATTGCCAACCGCCGGCACCTCGACGAAACGCTCGACGCTTGGCTCGCGACGCGCGGCGACGTCCTGTTGCTGATGGTCGATGTCGACCACTTCAAGGCCTTCAACGACCGCTTCGGCCATGTCGCGGGCGACGACTGCCTGCGCCGGATCGCCTCCACGCTCTCCCTCTTCGCCAGCCGCCACGAGGGCTTTGTCGCCCGTTACGGCGGCGAGGAATTCACCCTGCTCTTTGCCGCCGACGCCGAGACCGGCGGCGCCTTCCTCGCCGACCGCCTGGTCCGCAGCATCCGCGATCTCGCCATTCCCCACCCCGCCCGCATCGACGGCATCGCCACCGTCACCGTCTCCGTCGGTTATGCCGGCACCGGAGAAAACCGGCTGCGCGACGCCCGCGACCTCGTCATCCGGGCGGATCTGGCGCTGTATGAGGCCAAGAGCGCCGGGCGGAACAGGTCGAAGGCGGGGTGAGGGTTAGGGAAGATTGAAATTGTTCCGCGACGGGATGTAGCGCCCCTGAAAATTCGGCCACTATATGTTGAGTTTTGCGTGGAATCGCACTATTTAAATACCGAGCCCTGCTTCTGCCGAAGGTTCTAGTTCCACTAGGATTATTTATGTAGGCATTAGCGGGGCTTAACTGCGTTTAAATCTATCTCATATTCGCTGGGCTTGAAGCACCAGTGCCTGTAATTCTGAAACCACCGATCGATTTCGCCATTCGCGCAACCCGTTGTTATGCCTACATTGAAGTTCGGATGAATTGTGCGAATCTGTCTATTAATATCGTTGTAAACCGTCTCTTTTGCGATGGTGCGTTTTGATCTAAGTCGCTGCCCCGCAGGCTTTTCTTGGTGCAGGTTGTTCAGCCGAAAGTGCATTGACCCAAGGATTATGTCTAGCCCTTGTAGTATCGAGTGATCGTGAGAGTTTACGTTTGAGATATCGTCGTGCGGAAAGAATATACCTCGGCCACGATACTGAATTGTGTTTTCGATAGATGATATGAATTTTCTGAATTTCTCAATTTTTTCATTATTGTGGGGTATTTGATCGAGCATGCTTGCGATGAAAACGCGGTCAATATTATTCGGATTGCAATACTGGAAGCCGAATGCATGCTTTATCATTTGATAGTATAATATGAAATATTGGTTTTCACGATGATCTTCTGATAAATTTTTCGCTTTCATATAGTTATGTGTGAACATTATTCTAACACGTATGCGACCCGACCTGACAAAATCAAAATAAGTCGACATGAATTCTATATATTTTTCTTGATAGTTTCGAGTGATTTTCGTCCATTTCATTTCCCCAGAAATATTCAGTTCCGATTGTTTTTCTCGCAGGATCTCTTCTATAGCTTGGCGGTCTTCTGATTTAACCAAAGCTCCGCCATAGAAATTCGAGAAGTATCGACCTTTCTGAGCAGATTCATCGCAGAAGATAGTATAGTGTCGCTTAGCCATGCTTATACATGCCATTGGGGTGTGGCGTTGGTCAATGTTACATTACTGGTTTCATATTCGGTTGACAGCTTTAGATTCCCCTATGCGCGCGCTCACAGCATGCAACTCAAGCACAATGATAGGAAAATAATCCTTGACACCGTGACGGTCGTTCGCTAGGGTTATGCCATGATCGGGAAGCTGTGGCCGGAGGGGTTGCAGCGGTTCGGTTGAGGGTTTCGAAGGGTCCGCTTGGCGGGCCCTTTTTTCGTTTTGGAGGTGCGCATGGTCGAGGATGCGGGGATTGAGGCGCTGCCCGATGTCATCGAGGTGAAGGCGGCCGGTGGGGGATCGGATCTGGAGCGGCTGCTTGGCGAATTCACCACCGAGATGCGCGCGCAGTTCGAGATGTTCCGGCGGCTGAGGGAAGCGGCCGAGAGCCTGCTCGATGGTGCCGACGAGGGGCTGGCGAAGCTGGCGCGGGCGGACGTAAAGGCCGCGACCGATGCGATTGCGCTGATCGTGCGCACGCTGGAAAAGATCGACTCGCTCTTGCGCCAGCTGGAGCGCGATCGCCTGGAGGCCGAGGAGCGGGCGCTCGATGCGCGCGATCCGGAGGTGTTGCGGGCCGAGGTCGAGGCGCTGATTGCAGCACGGGTCGAGCAGGCGGTTGCCGCGCGGCTGGACCAGGCGGTGGCGGCGCACGTGGCCGAGGTGTCGGGGCTGGCCGAGGGGCAGGGGCCGTGACGCGGTCTTGTGTGATTTCTTGATGATGAATGACGACGGATTGCCAACAGGACGGATCCCCTTCACGGGCGAAATCTGAAGTTTAGGCGGCTTACGCTGACCTCAAGCCTTCGATTTCGCGTTCTCCCCCACAGTGGGGGAAGAAGGCGTTGGCGGTTGCGGTATCGTCCCCTCTCCCCTTGTGGGAGAGGTTACAAAATCGAGGGCTTAGCCCGATCAGGGCTAAACCTCAGATTTTGTTGGTGAGGGGATCGGTTCAGTGGGTAGCGCTGCCCGGTCACCCCCACCCGCCGCCATGCGGCGACCTCCTCAAGGGGGAGGTGGGAGGCGCAGCCTGGTCGGTCTCAACCGGCTTCGACCATGCGGGCGAGCAGCGCATCCAGCTGCAGGAATTGTTCCGGCATCGAGCCTTCCATGCCGATGCAGGCTTCGTCGAGGGCTTCCTTCGAGGGATAGGCTTCGTGCAAAACGAGGCGGGTGCCGGCGGGGTCGGGCGTGAAGGTGACCGTGGTGATGGTGGTTTCGCCGCTTTCGTCATTGGTCCAGACGAGGCGGGCATTCGGTTCGACCTCGACATAATCGCCGAAGAAGGTCATCGCCTCGGCGGGATCATGGCCGAAGGTGACGCTGTAGCGGCCGCCGACGCGCAGATCCATCTGAACGTCGAGGATCGGCACGCCCATGGATTGCGGCGCCCACCAGAGCTTGAAGAGGTCTGGCGTGGTCCAGGCCCTGAAGACGCTGGCGACGGGGGCGGCAAAGACGCGGGTGACCACGAGGTCGGTCTCGGACATGCGCTCGACCGAAGTCGGGCCGACGGTTTCAAGCTTGCTCATCGGGTCTCTCCTGTTGCAGCAGTGTTTCGAGCACGGTGTCGAGCGCATCGAAACGGTCGTTCCAGACCTTGCGGCGCGCGGCAATCCAGGCAGCGACCTCACCCAGGCCCTCGGTCTCGATCCGGCAGACCCGGACGCGGCCCAGCTTTTGAGATGTCACCAGCCCCGCCTCTTCGAGCAGGGCCACGTGTTTTTTCATGCCCGTCAGGCTCATCGCGAAACGATCGGCAAGCCGCGTGATCGAGGCCTCGGAGCGGCCGAGCTCTTCGAGCACGCCGCGACGGGTGGCATCGGCAAGGGCCGCGAAGGCGGCATCGAGCTGGGCGGCAGATTGCTGAACCATTTGGTTCAGCGTTTAGCATGAAGATGGGGTGGTGGCAAGGGAGGGGCGCTCCGTTGCGGGCGGTGCGCGGACGGAAGCGATGCCCTCGACGGCAAAGCTGTGGCTGGGCGGGATCAGTGCCGTTGGCTGCAGGCAAACAGATGCTGTGTGGAGACTGCCGATGACGCCGAAATCTCTGGGGCGGCTGGCGCGCGACCGGGCGGCGAAGAGGCTGACTTCGGCTTTTGCCATGGCTGGCGATTTGAAGGCTGGGTTGGTCGGGATTTCCGAAACACTGCAATCGGCGGCGGCGCAGGGCACGGCCCTTCAAGAACAGGTCTCGCCCGAGACGCGGGCGCAGGCCGGGTTTTCGATCGGGACCGAACGGGATGGGCGTGACGGGCGAAGGGATCGGCCGGTATCGGCAGGGCGGAGCGACGTTTTCGATCTTGCCGAGCTGACCGCCGCAGACCTCGCCTTTCTCGCCCGCGACTGGCGGCTTCTGGCGCGACCCGAACAACTGCCGCCGGAGGGCGACTGGCGCCACTGGCTGATTTTGGGCGGGCGTGGATCGGGCAAGACGCGGGCAGGGGCCGAATGGGTGCAGGCCGAGGTTCAGGCGGCCGGCCGGCGGACGGATCTGCGCATTGCGCTGGTGGCAGAGACCTTGGGCGACGCCCGCGAGGTGATGATCGACGGGGCCTCGGGGCTGGCGAGAATCGCCCGGCGGATGCGGCCGGTGGTGGAGATATCAAGGCGCAGGCTGGTCTGGCCGAACGGCGCGATCGCGCAGATATTCTCCTCGGAAGACCCGGAAAGCCTGCGCGGGCCGCAGTTTCATCTCGCCTGGTGCGACGAGCTCGCCAAATGGAAACATGCCGACGAGACCTTCGACATGCTGCAGTTTGCGTTGCGGCTGGGCGCGCATCCGCGCCAGGTGGTGACGACGACGCCAAGGCCGGTGCCGCTGTTGAAGCGGCTGATGGCGGATGAGGCGACGCGGCTGACGAAGATGGCGACGGCGGCCAATGCCGCGCATCTGGCGCCCGGATTTTTGCAGGCCCTGGCGGCGCGTTATGGCGGGACAAGGCTGGGGCGCCAGGAGCTGGATGGCGAGCTGATCGAGGACCGGCCGGATGCGCTGTGGAAGCGGGCGCGGCTCGATGAGATCGTGGTAAAACTCGCAGAACCCTTGCGCCGGATCGTGGTCGCGGTCGATCCGCCGGCGGGCGGGGCGCAGGCCTGTTGCGGCATCGTCGTTGCCGGGCTGAAGGACAATGGCCAGGCGGTGGTGCTGTCGGACTGCTCGGTGGAGGGGACAGGCCCGGCCACCTGGGCGCGTGCGGTGGTCTCGGCTTACAGGCGCTTCGAGGCGGACCGGGTGGTGGCCGAGGTCAACCAGGGCGGCGACATGGTGAAAAGCGTGCTGGAAAGCGTCGAGGCGCGGCTGCCGGTGACGACGGTGCGCGCCACACGCGGCAAGTTTCTACGCGCCGAGCCGGTGGCGGCGCTCTATGAGCAGGGGCGGGTGCTGCATGCCGGCAGGTTTTCAGCACTCGAGGACCAGATGTGTGATTTCGGCTTAGACGGGCTGTCGAACGGGCGCTCGCCGGACCGGCTGGACGCGCTGGTCTGGGCGCTGACGGCGCTGATGCTGGAGGGCGGGGCTGAGCCGCGGATACGCGGGGTGTGAGAATACCCTAAATTTCACATGGTTGATAAAAGGTAAATTCATGCAATCCTGAGTTCTCGTCAATTTTTCTGGGGGCAGGGGAATGCGGAAGATGATTTTGCTCGCGCTGTGCGCGGGTGTGAGCGGGTGCGTGAGCAGTCCAAAGGGGAATGTAACGCCGATTTCGATGGATCAGCTCATTGAAAAGGTGCGTTGCGAACTGAAAGAAAGCAGCAGGACCTCAAAATATCTTACGAATGGTGGTTCGGTCGCCGCAACACTCACTCTTCAGACCACTAACGTGGGTGCGTTCGGTTCGACTTTGACCCCGGCAGATGCACTGTCGAAGCCGGGCGAAACGTTCAGTTTTGCGCTGCCGTTTGGTTTTGAACGATCGACAAAGAGATCGTATACCCAGTTATTCACTATAGATCTTGCCACGGCGCTCACAGAAGGCTGCGTCTCCCATAGTAATTCGCCTGTTATCGGAGATATCGGTGTTGATGCCCTCGTGAACGAATATGCCACCACCTACGAGTATCTGCAGCAACGAAGGAAAAATGGTGGCGGTCGCGGAATCCAAGTTGCAACCATTACTGATGATAAGCAGGCTTTGTTCTCCGGGATTACCGAATTCACCGCGAAGCTCTCAGCTGGCCCCACTGGCCCAACCTGGGTTTTAAGTCACCTCACCGCAGCTCTCAATCTGACCGGATCGTCAGAAGCTTTCGGGCAGCTGCAACTGGCTTTTGTCGACGTAACGTTTGAAAAACCAAAAAGACAGGAAATTGAACAGAGGCAAAGGAAGAAAGCAGATCAGATTCAGACACCTTCCGTTTCACAGGAATCCATCATCAACAGAGCGCCTGCTGGATTCAATTTGCTTCTGTACAACAACAACTTATTGAACAATGATCAAAGATGAATATTCGTTGAACAAAATCTAGCGTCGCCGGGATCCGTTGCGCCATATACCACGCCGCCGCTGCGTATAGTTTGGCGCACGGCAAGGCGTGGCTTCGAAGGCTGAGGATTTGACTTACGGTGAGCAGCGTTAAATGAAAAAAACCGGCGCCTTTCGGCGCCGGTTTGCTGATGGGACGGTGGATCTGGGCTTACTTCTGCGCCGGCTGGCTGGACGGCTGGCGGACCTGGCGCCATTCGTTTTCGAGGCGCTGCAGGACATGGGCCGGGATCGTGGCCGGGGCGGCGGTTTTGGGCGAAGTGGTCGTCGTCTGCATGTCTTCCCTCCTCATGCTGGAAGTATCGGCTTCCAGAACGTCTGCATGAGCGGAAAGTTCCACAGTGTTAAAGCTTTGTAAATGTGAACGGAACGGGCTCTAAACGATTGAATTTTCTTCAATCGTTTTAAAAAACAAGAATTTTTCCCGATCCTGCGGCAACGGGTGGCGCACGCGCTGCACGGTCCCGTCTCGGGCCGCTTCCTTCGGCCTCTGGAGCCCTGGATCGAGGTTGATCCGGCGCGGTGCGTCGCCCTTCCCATTCTCCTGACTATGAGGTTTCCCATGCGGATTGATCGCGCGATCGTCTTCGCAGGCCTGCGCCATGCCGTCTTCGGCGGGCGGATGGCCCAGGCGCAGGTGGACGGCATCGAGGCCGTGCTGACGCGGTTTTCTGCGCGTGGCTGGGCCGATCCGCGCTGGCTCGCCTATATGCTGGCGACGGCCCATCACGAGACGGCGGGCACCATGCAGCCGGTGCGCGAGACGCTGGCGGCGAGCAATGACGAGGCCGTGGCGCGGCTGGAGCGGGCTTTTCGGGCGGGGAAACTGCCGACGGTGAAGACACCTTATTGGCGGCCGGACGCCGACGGCCGCAGCTATTATGGCCGGGGCCTGGTGCAGATCACTCATCGCGAGAACTATGCGCGGATGAGCCGGGTGGTGGGGCTGGACCTGGTGGCGGAACCGGATCTGGCGTTGCGCCTCGACGTGGCCGCGACCATTCTCTTGGTCGGTATGACCGAGGGGCTGTTTTCGGGCGTAAGGCTTGCCGACTGTTTTTCCGGCATGAAGGCCGACTGGACCGCTGCGCGAAAGATCGTCAACGGGACGGATCGGGCAAAGCCGATTGCCGCGACGGCGCGGATTTTCGATGCGGCGATCCGGGCGGGCCTGGTGGTTTGAGCGGCGTCGGGATCAAGGGCGGTGCGGCTTCAGGGCGGATTGAGCGGGGACGCGTGCGGTGCTATCGGCTTTCGCACTGCAACAGGTCTGATAGGTGCCCCATGATCCGCCACATCGTCTTCTTCACAGCGTCGCCCGACAATGTCGAGGCCGTGCGCGCGGGGCTCTCGATCCTGACCGAGATCCCCCATGCGCGCCTGCTGGAGATCGGCACCAATGTGAAGACCGACCGCTTCGATCAGGGCATTGATCTCGTCGTCTATGGTGAGTTCGACGACGAGGCGGCCCTTGCCGCCTACAAGGCGCATCCGCTTTATGAGGAAAGCATCCGCCGGGTAAAACCGCTGCGCGAGGAGCGGTTTGCGGCGGATTATGGGGTGGGGGATGCGGTGCGGGAGAGGGTTTGAGGGATCAGCGACTCTGGCGGCGGCGCAGCAGCAGGTAAAGCCCTGCCAAGATGGAGACGCCGAGCAGGAAGAGACCTGCCTGGTTGAAAAAGCCGCTGGTGGCGGTGATGTCGATCATGGTGCTTCCTCAAGATCCAAGAGAAATGTGCGTGCCCACAGGTGCAATATAACGCCGAATGTCGAAAACTCCAAGACGGCAAGGGGACTGAGCGTGCTCGGATCTGTCACAATGGCGTTGATCGTCGGCGTCAGAACCCCGATCGCCACCATGGTCGTCCCGCAGGTATTCACGAAATTCGCCGTGAGCTTCTGACTTTCGTTGCGGATCAGAACCGTCAGACTGTCTTTTGGTGCTTCCATCACCGCCCCCTGATTCCCGTGACCGAAAATGCAACCATGAGATGGTAGTCCAAGGCTGGTTTTCCGCCAAGGGGCCGACCATCGAGATTGCCTCACCGTCGAGCAAGGACACACCCCATGAAACTCCCCTTCCGTTTGCCCTGGGCGCAAGCCCCGGATCGCACCCGTTTGCCTGATGAAAAGGCGCTGTCTCCCCGGCCTGGCACGCCACTGGCCTTGATTGCCGGCGAGGGCGAGGCGCGGTGGACGGGGCGCAGTTATGCGGCGCTGTCGCGCGAGGGGTTCATGAAGAACCCGGTGGCGCATCGCTGTGTGCGGATGGTTTCGGAAGCGGCTGCCAGCATCGGCTTTCTCGCCTATCAGGGGCCGGCCGAACGGGAGGATCATCCGGCGCTGTCGCTTCTGTCACGGCCGAACGGGGCGATGACCGGGGCGGATTTTCTCGAGGCGCTCTATGGCCAGCTGCTGCTCTCGGGCAATGCTTTTGTCGAGGCGATTGCGGTTGGCGCGGGGGCCGGGGCGAGGGCGGAGCTGCATTTGCTCAGGCCCGACCGGGTGAGTGTCGTCTCCGCTGCCGATGGCTGGCCGGCAGGTTATGATTACCGTGCGGGCACGGTGGTGCGGCGCATTGCGCTGAACGGGCTGCTGCATCTGAAGCTGTTTCATCCGCTCGACGATCACCTAGGCTTTGCGCCGCTCGCGGCAGCGCAGGTGGCGCTCGATCTGCACAATGCGGCGGGGCGCTGGAACAAGGCGCTCTTGGACAATTCGGCCAGGCCCTCCGGCGCGCTGGTCTATCAGCCGAAGGAGGGCGGCAATCTGTCGTCCGACCAGTATCAGCGGCTGAAGGTGGAGCTCGACGAGGGTTATTCCGGCCCGATGCGCGCCGGGCGGCCGCTGCTGCTCGAAGGCGGGCTCGACTGGAAGTCGATGGGGCTTTCGCCCAAGGACATGGATTTTGTCGAGGCTAAGAACGGGGCTGCGCGTGACATCGCGCTTGCCTTCGGCGTGCCGCCGATGCTGCTCGGCATTCCCGGCGACAACACCTATGCGAATTACCAGGAGGCGAACCGCGCCTTTTATCGCCTGACCGTGCTGCCGCTGGTGACGCGGACGGGGGCGGCGCTCTCAGGCTTTCTTGGCGATCTCACAGGCGAGGGGCTGCGGCTGGTGCCGGATCTCGACACGGTGGCGGGGCTTTCCGCCGAGCGCGATGCTCTGTGGGCGAGGGTCGGGGCGGCCGGTTTTTTGACGGATGAGGAGAAGCGGGAGGCTGTGGGGTATTGAGGGTGTGGTGCCTTGTGAACCGATCCCCTCACCAACAAAATCTGAGGTTTAGCCCTGATGGGCTAAGCCCTCGATTTTGTAACCTCTCCCACAGAGGGGAGAGGGAACGCCGCCGCTGGCCGCATCGTCTTCTCTCCCCCTTGTGGGAGAGGTTACAAAATCGAAGCGCTAGGCGCGCGCAAGCCGCCTAACCTTCAGATTTTGTTGGTGAGGGGATCAGTTCCATTGGCGCGTTTAGGTATGGCGGGCACCTCCCCATGCAGAATGTCCCGGGCTGCCAGGCGTGCCAGATAGGGCGCGAGGATCAGGCCGGGATGGCCGGTGGCGAGATAGAGACCCTGGACCTCGGGGACAAAGCCGAGGCGGGGGAGTTTGTCCTCGAAGGTGGGGCGATGGCCGATGTCTGCACTGATCAGCGACAGGGGCGACGGCAGATCGAATTCTTCGGTTAGGACGGACAGGAACCGCTTGCCGACGATCATCGGTGTTTCGTCGGGATTGTCCGGATGCCAGGACTCGGCGACGAAGACGGTTTTGTCTAGGCTCTGGCGAACCTCGACACGCGGACCGTCGAGGATATGGCGGATGAAGGGCGTGTCGCAGGCATATCGGAGCAGGAGCGCCGGCGATAGGACCATGCCGATCTCTATGCCGAGCTGTTTTGCCAGCAAGTCCGTTCCCGGACCAGCGGCGAGGAGGACGCAATCGGTCTCGATCAGACCGGACGAGGTCCTGATGCCGCTGATCTGACCATTGACCGTTTCGATTGACGAGACCGTCTCGCCGAAACGGACAGTGGCACCGCGGCTCCGGGCGGCGTCGAGAAGCGTTCCGGCCAGGCGGATCGGATCGATGGCAATATCCTCGGTCGAGAAGACGGCTATTTGCGGCGCATGGCGCAGCTGCGGTTCCAGCCGGCTGATCGTTACGCGATCCACCAGTTCGACGGTTTCGCCGGCATGCTGGCGTGTCGCGAAGAGATCTTCGGTTTCTTGCGCCAAGGCATGCCAGAGAAGTGAGCCACGGCGTGAAAAACCCGATATCTCGGGCAGATCGTGGATCAGGGCGGGATAGTCCTGCACAGCCTTCTGCCAAAGGACATGACTGTCACTGCCGGGCACCCCGTGGACGGTGTTGATCCAGCCGAAGGCGCGACCGGTGACACCGCAGGCGGGGTTCGGGCCGCTCTCGACCAGGACGACATCCGTTTGCGGCGAGGCCAGGTGATAGGCCATCGCCGTTCCGAAGATGCCGGCTCCGATGATGATGATGCGGCGTTTCTGCAATGGCATGATGGCAACCTTGAAATGCGACGAATGCGTGCAATGATAGGCGTTCGCTAGCCTTTACGGGTAACACGCAGATGACGGTCGATGGAACTGAAATAACCGACATTGGCCTCCCACCCGGCGCCCGTGTGATCCCCGACTGGATCACGCCCGCCGAGGAAACCGCGCTCGTCGCCTTTCTCGACGAGGGAGCCTGGAGCGACGAACTGCGGCGGCGGGTTCGGCATTTTGGCTATCGCTACGATTATCGGGCGCGGATCGCGACGCCGGAGAGCCGGATCGGGCCGCTGCCGGAGGACGTGCAGGGGCTTGGACGGCGGATGGTCGAGGACGGGATTTTTGCGCGCCTGCCGGATCAGGTGATCGCCAATGAGTATTTGCCGGGGCAGGGGATCAGCGCCCATGTCGATTGCCAGCCGTGTTTCGGCGATGTGATCGTGTCGATGAGCCTCCTTTCTCCTTGCGAGATGCAGTTTGGCTGCGTCGCGACGGGAGAGAGGCGAGCGGCGATCTTGCCGCCAAGGTCGCTGCTGGTGCTGGAAGGGGTGGCGCGACATGACTGGACCCATGCGATCCCGGCGCGTCGGTCTGATATCATCGACGGGGTGCGGGTGATGCGCGGGCGACGGGTGTCGCTGACCTTTCGGACCATGCGGTTTTGAAGGGCTTGGTGCCCGTAGAACTGATCAGGATGGTGGCATCGCCCTTCGAGGCCAGGCTTAAGCCCGGCACCTCAGGGCGAGGGGATTTCCACTGCGTGCCCGGTGCGCGAGCCCGCTCTTCAGTCCTGCCGCTCGGCCTTTGTCGATGGCGCAGGCTGCAGTAGCGCAGGCGACAGTGACAGCCGGCTTGTGACGGCGTCGAGGACGCGGGCGATGGCTCTTCGGCGCGCGGCATGCAGGCGGTGGCCGAAATCGGTGAGGGCGGCTTCGAGCTTGATGTCGCAGGACTGGACACCCGGTCGACCATAGAAGAGGTGGCCGAGGGCGATCGACAGCATGGCCATCAGGCCTGATGCAATCAGCACATCGGAGAGGAAATGCGCGCCAAAGGCAATGCGGTTGAGCGCGGTGAGCGCCGCAAAAAGGCTGAGCAGGCAGAAGACGCAGCGGCGCCAGACGACCGGCACGAAAAAGGCGAGCGGGATGAGACAGGTGACGACGGCGGCTTCGCCCGAGACGAAGGAACGGTCGTCGAAATAATCGCCGCCGAGCGCCCAGGCATGGATGAAATGCTCGGTGCCGCCGAAATCGATGATGCTGCGCGGCCGGGGGCGATCGATGAGCGGTTTCAGGATGCCGTTGACGGTGAGCGCCGGGCCGAGCAGGAAGAGGCTGGAAAAATAGAGCGTGAAGCGCGGCGGAAAGAGCGATGCCCGCGAGGGATAGATGAGCTTGAGCACCAGCCCGATCACCAGCACGATGGTGAGTGCCAGCGGAAAATACTGGCCGAAGGCGCGGAAGGTGTTGAGCGCCGTCATTTTCGTCGCCGGGAACCCCTGGCCCTCGACATAGAAAAAGTGGCTGACGGCGAGATCCACCGCCGGAAACGAAACGAAGAATGCCGACAGTGACAGCGTGACGAGAGTGGCGAGAAGCAGCGGTTTTTCCGCAACGGTGCCGCGCGGCGCACGCGCCGCGTCGATGACATAGACCATGATGTGACCCCAAACATATTACCCCGCATGCACATAGGCAGGCCTTGATGAAAGGCGTGTGACGGTCGCGTTTGCGATCTGGGAAATACGTGTCCGGGCCTCGTCCTTCGAGGCCCTCGCTTTGCGAGGGCGCCTCAGGATGAGGGGAGAGAGTTGGTTTCGCGGGCGGCCTTGTCGCGGGACAGCCGACCTGGCTGCAGGGCGGGCCGGCGCCGTCTGTTGAATCGGAATGTGAGCGACTTCACGCAGCAGGTTCACATGCGGAATCGCGGTGTGAACATCCTCGCCCAAGAGATTCAGAATATTCGAAAAAATCCGCCGCCATCACCTGGATAGGGCCGCAGTCCGTTGCAGTCGAAGGGGAAGGTTTGCGCCGGCCGCAGCCTTTTGGGCGGGATCGTACCGGCCGGCGCAGACATCAAGCCTATCAGCGAAAGATGAACAAATGACTGACTTCAGCCATGACGGCGGCGTTTTTTCTGCGCGCCTGATCGGGGCGGTCGCGGGCTCCGCGATTTCGCTCGTCTACCTCCTGCCCAAACATCGCCGCGAGGCGGCGGTGCGTTTCCTGACCGGGCTCGCCTGCGGGCTGATCTTCGGCGGGCCGACGGGTCTCTGGGGCGCGACCCGGCTCGGTATCGAGCCGGACCTGTCCTCCGCCGAGATCATGCTGGCCGGCGCCACGCTCGCGTCTTTCACTGCCTGGTGGGGGCTGGGCGTGCTGGTGCGGCTGACGGGGCGGGCGGGGGAGAAGGTTTGAGTGGCACGCTGCGACTGTCGTTCACCCTGTGACCAAAAAGCCCCTCATCCGCCCTTCGGGCACCTTCTCCCCGCAGGCGGGGAGAAGGGCGATGCGGCCGGCGTGGTGCCCCCTTCTCCCCGTTCACGGGGAGAAGGTCCCGGCAGGGGGATGAGGGGCGGTTCTATCATCAAGCGCCGATCGGTGATCACCCCCACCCGCCGCTTTGCGGCGACCTCCCCCCCTCGAGGGGGGAGGTGTGAGAGCCGCGACACACGAACATCACGAGGAGAGACACATGCAGCGCGAGCAAGGGCCGGGCGGCCAGAGTTTTCGATATGCGGGGCTGACGCTGAAGGGGGTTGCCGGCGACGGGACGTTTTCCGGTTATGCCAGCCTGTTCGGCGAGGTCGATCTCGGCCGCGATGCGATCGAGCCCGGGGCTTTTTCGGCCTCGATCGACAAGCGCGGGGCAGGCGGCGTGCGCATGCTGTTCCAGCACGATCCGGCCGAGGTGATCGGCCGCTGGACGGTTTTGCGCGAGGACGCGCGCGGGCTTTATGTCGAGGGCAAGCTGGCAACCGATGTGGCCCGCGCCCGCGAGGTGCTGGCGCTGATGAAGGCAGGCGCGCTCGACGGGCTGTCGATCGGCTTTCGCGCGGTGAAGACGCGCAGCGATCGCAAGGCCGGGGTGCGGCGCATTCTGGAGGCGGATCTCTGGGAGATCTCGGTCGTGACCTTTCCCATGCTGCCGACGGCGCGTGTCTCCAATGTCAAGCATCGGCGGTTCTACCGCGACAGGGAAACCGAGCTCGTGCGGCTGATGCGCCGGGCGGCGAGGGCGATGGCGAGCAATCATTTCAACAGGGGATGACGAGATGGATCAGGCGAAAGGACAGGGCATGATGACGGACGACGGTACGGGGGCGAAGGGGGCGGGCAAGCCGGTTTCGCCGGCGCGCGCGCCACTCGAGGTGAAAGCGGCACCCGACACGGTGACGGCGGCTTTCGAGGAGCTGATGAGCGCCTTTGAGGCGTTCAAGGAGGGCAATGACCAGCGGCTGGCGGAAATCGAGGACAAGCTGACAAGCGACGTCGTGACCCGCGACAAGGTCGAGCGGATCAACAAGGCGATCGACGATCAGGGGCGGCTTCTCGACGAGCTGGTGCTGAAGAAGCTCCGGCCGCAACTCTCGCGGCCGGGGCGCGACGACCAGGTGTCTGCCGAACACAAGGCGGCCTTCGAGGCCTATGTCAGGCGCGGCGACGACCAGGCCTTGCGCGATCTCGACCAGAAGGCGCTCTCGGCCGGTGTTTCGGGTGACGGCGGCTATCTCGTGCCGCCGCAGATGGATGGCGAGATTGGCCGCAGGCTGACCGCCATTTCGCCGATCCGCGCGCTCGCCACCGTGCGGCAGGTGTCGGGGTCAGTGCTGAAGAAGCCGTTTGCGGCAGCGGGGTTTGCCAGCGGCTGGGTGGCGGAGACGGCGGCAAGGCCGCAGACCGGCACGCCGGAACTTTCCGAACTCGCCTTCCCGACCATGGAGCTCTATGCCATGCCGGCGGCAACCCAGGGGCTGCTTGACGATGCGGCTGTTGATATCGAGGCCTGGATTGCGGCGGAAGTCGACATCGCCTTTGCCGAACAGGAGGGCGTTGCCTTCGTCTCCGGCGATGGCGTCAACCGGCCGAAGGGCTTTCTGAGTTATCCGCAGGTGGCCGACGACGCCTGGGAATGGGGCAAGATCGGCACGGTGGCGACCGGGGCGGCGGGCGCCTTTGCCGCAAGCGGGGCGTCGGACGTGCTGATCAACGCGGTTTATGCGCTGAAGGCGGGGCATCGCCAGAACGGCACATTCGTCATGAGCCGGCGCAGCCAGGGCGCGGTGCGCAAGCTGAAGGATGCCGACGGCAACTATCTCTGGGCGCCCCCCGCCCGCGCCGGCGATCCGGCCTCGCTGATGGGCTTCCCGGTCGCCGAATCCGAGGCCATGCCGGAGATTGCGGCGAATGCCACGGCGATTGCGTTTGGCGATTTTCGCGCCGGCTATCTGGTGGTGGACCGGGTCGGCGTGCGGGTGCTGCGTGATCCCTATTCGGCCAAACCTTACGTGCTGTTTTACACGAAGAAGCGCGTGGGCGGCGGCGTGCAGGATTTCGAGGCGATCAAACTGGTGAAGTTCGGGGTGTGAGGCATTGACCCTCCCCTTGGACGGGGAGGTGGGTGGCCTTGGCCGCCCGTTGAAACAGGCCCCTCATCCGCCCTTCGGGCACCTTCTCCCCGCCCCTTCGACAGGCTCAGGGCGGGGAGAAGGGCGAATGCGGCCAGCGGCGTGCCCCCTTCTCCCCGTTCACGGGGAGAAGGTCCCGGCAGGGGGATGAGGGGCAGTCCTCATGCTGAGGTGCCCGCGTCAGCGGGCCTCGAAGCATCGGCCCCCGCGAGGGTGGCCTCGTCCTTCGAGGCCCGGCTGGGCCGGGCACCTCAGGATGAGGGGTTTGCTTTCATTTCCATATTCAAAGGATCTCCCATGACCATCATCGACCTTACTCCGCCGTTGGCGGAGCCACTGACGCTTGCCGAGGTGAAGGCGCATCTGCGGCTGGATACCGAGGACGAGGACACCCTGCTCGGCTCGCTGATCACGGTCGCGCGCGAACATCTGGAGCGGGAGACCGGGCTGGTGCTGGCGATCAGAGATTTCCGGCTTTGCCTCGATGCCTGGCCGGACGACGGCATTTTGACGATCGCGCGCGGGCCGGTGCGGCAGGTGACGGATGTGACGGTGTATGACGGCGATGGCGTCGGTCAGGCCGTGGATCTGACCGGGCATTTGCTTGATGGCGAGGCGCGGCCGGCGCGGCTTTGGCTGCGCGATGTGCCTCAGCCGGGGCGGGTCTTGAACGGCATCGAGGTGGAATTTGTCGCCGGGTTTGGCGAGAGCGGTGCTGACGTGCCGGACACGCTGAAGCGGGCCATGCTGTTGCATATCGCGGCGATGTTTGCCTGCCGGGGCGTGGTGGCGCCTGAGGCCCAGCCGGCGGTGGTGCCGCCGGGATATGACCGGCTGATCGCGCCCTTTTGTCGGCGGGGGCTCTGACCATGGCGGCTCTCGATATCGATGCCGGCCGGCTGACGGCGCGGCTGGTGCTGGAAGCGCCTCAAGCCACGGATGACGGGCAGGGCGGGGCGGATGTCGTCTTTGCCGAGCAGGCCCGCGTCTGGGCACTGATCGAGCCGAAGACATTTGGCGAAGAGATCAAGGGGCCGGGGCTGGTGTCGGAGGCGACGCATCAGGTGACCTTGCGGGCACGCGGCGATCTCAGGCCGGGGCAGCGGCTGTGCAAGGACGCGCGGGTTTTCGAGATTTTGGCGTTGCGCGATCTCGACGAGACGGGGCGGTTAATGCTGGCGCTCTGCCGTGAGGTGACGGGATGAGGCGCGGCGGCGGGCGGGACCATGTGCCGGTGGCGCTCGAGGAGACCGGGGTGGTGCTGGGCGAGATGTTGCGGCGGGCGTTGACGGAGCGGTTGGCGCGGGCTGCGCGGGGAGACGCTGACGGTTCAGAGCTGGAGGGGCGACGGGCAGGGGATGATGGGGGCGGTGGCCTCGTCCTTCGAGGCCCGGCTGCGCCGGGCACCTCAGGATGAGGGGTTGGCGTGATGCATGAGGGGTTGGCGTTTGGCACGAGGGGTGGCGTGATGTGTCGGTACTCAGCTCGGGCGTGATCAGGGAGATGAACAATGGCGAATGCGGTCAATGCGTTGGCTTCGGCGCTTCAACAGGCGGTGAAGGCCGATGCGGCGCTGGCCGGGCTGCTCGGGGCGGACGGGATGACCGACCGGACGCTGCGGCCGCAGCACTTTCCGGCGCTGGTGCTGGGCACGGTCGAGGCGCGGGATTATTCGACTGGCGAGGCGGAGGGGGCGGAAATCCTGCTGGTGCTGGAGGCCTGGAGTGCGAAATCGCGGCGCGAGGCGGAAGAACTGGTGGCGGAGCTGCGCCGGGTGGCGAAGGGGCTGCCGCAGGGACTCTCTGGCTTTCGGCTGGTGAATTTCAGGCATCGGCGCACGGTGAGCCGGCGCGAGGTGAAGGCCGGGTTGTTTGTCGCGGAGGCAAGTTTTCGGGCGGTGGTGGAGTGAGGGGGGGCACGAGGGACGAAACTCGATCCTATGGAAACCGTTCACGTCCTAGGTTATCTTGCATTCAGCCGTTTCACAGGGGGCGTTGATGGGCGTGATCGCACAGAGCTTGGGTGGCCGGGTGGCCGATCCGGAGCGTTTTCCGGCGCTGAGGACACTGCTGGCGCGCATTGACGCTGCCTGCGATCCGATCGAGGTGATCCTCTATGGCAGCCGGGCGCGTGACGAGGCGACTGCACAGAGTGACTGGGACCTGAAGATCATCGTCGCCGATGACGCGCCCGAGAGCATGTTGTCGCCGCTGTTCGGCTGGACGCTGCAGGACGGATCCGGCGTGCATGCTGACGTCTCGGTCACACGCCTCTCCGACTTCCAGGCCGATCTCAAAGTGGCGAATTCGGCGGCCAGCCATATCGTTGACGACGGCATTCTGCTTTTCCGCTGAGCTGCATATCGCCAACGCCCTGCGTTTGGCCCGCGAAGATCTCGATGCGGCGCGGCTGCTATCGGGGGCGGATAATCGCAACGATGCCTATCATGCCCAGCAGACGGCAGAGAAGATGCTGCTGGCGCTTTTGACTTCGGAAGGCATCCGCGCCGAGCGACGGGATTCGCATCGCATCGACGTGTTGCGGGATCTCCTGCCTGATGCCGATCCGTTCAAGGCGCGGTTTGCGCCGCTGACCTTCCTGACCGTGTTCGCGACGACCTACCGCTATCCCAAGGATGCCGGCCGAATACCGGCGCGGGCCGAAAGGGATGAACTGGAGCGGGTACTCGTGACGCTCCAGGCGATCCTGACCGACCTCGCGGAGCATTTTGGCGTGGAGCTCTCGGCGTCGGATCGGCTGCCGGCGGCCAGATCTAACCCACCGCGCACCTAATGCAACCGCCCACTCCGCCGCGCCATCACCGCAAGCGCCAGAATAGCGACGAACGCCGTGGCGGCGAAGAGGGTGGCAAGCGTCAGGCCGGCGGTGAGGCCGGCGCGGTCGATGACGGCGGTCATCAGCACGGGGGCGGTGGCATTGGCGAGGTTTTGCGGCAGAGCGAGCCGCGCCGATTGCTGGGCAAAGCGGCTGGCGGAAAAGAAGCTGAGCGGCAGGAGCGCGCGGGCGATCGTGGTGACGCCCGACCCGAAGCCGTAAAGGGCGACGAAGGCGAAGAGTGTCGAGGGCGTGCCCTCGGTGAAGAGAATGATCAGCGGGGCGGCGGTCAGCATGGCGGTGCCGGCTAGACCGGTCGTGAGCGGTGAGGAGCGTTTGCCGAGCACCACATCGACGGCGCGGGCGGCAATGCCGAAGACGGCGCGCAGCGACCCGAGCTGCAAGGCGAGCGCTGGCGTGGCGCCGGAGACTTCCAAGACGTGGAGCAGGATCGGCGAGAGGCCGAAGGTCATCAGGCTGGCGAGCGCCGTGGCGAGTGCAATCAGGGCAAAGGCGATGCGCGCCTGGGCGGGGCTCAAGGTGAGCGGCTCGACGAGGTCGGCGGCGCGGTCTTCTGCGGAACGCTGGATCGGCATGCGGGCGAGCGCCAGATGCGCCGGCAGGCAGACAAGAAACTGCACGACGGCAGCGCCGATGAGCGCGCCGCGCCAGCCGACGGCGTCCGACGCCAGCGAGAGGAGCGGCCAGCAGATGGCCGAGGACAGGCCGGTGAAGATCATCAGGATGCCGATGGTGCGTTTGGCACCGTTGCCTTCGCGTTCCACGACGGCGGCGTAACTCGGCACCGACAACCCGCAGGCGCCGCCAAAGCCGAGGATCAGCCAGCCGAGGCCATAAAGCACGATCCCTTGAGCGGCGGCAAGAACCAGCAGGCCTGCGCCCATGGTGAGCGAGCCGAGCGCGAGCGTCCGGGCGGCGCCGTGGCGGGCGATCAGACGGCCGGTGAAGGGGCCGAGTGCCGCCATCATCAGCATCATCACGGTGAGCCCCGCAAAGGCGAGCTCATTGGCCATCCCGAGATCGGTCGCCATGGCGCGGCCGAAGACGGCCGGCATTTCGAAGGTCGTGCCCCAGCCGAGGATCTGGCAAAGCGCGAGGGATGCGACGAGCGCGAGGCGGCGGAGGGGCATCATGGGGGCTCGGGGCGGGTGGGGGAGAGCGAATAGCGAATAGGCAGTAGGCATTAGGCATTAGGCAGTAGGCAGTAGGCAGTAGGCAGTAGGCAGTAGGGTTTCTAGAGGGGGATGGGCGGGGGCGCCAGGGCGAAATCTTGGGGTGGGGGCTTCTTCTCCCCCCTTGCGGGGGAGAAAGCGAAATCGAGGAGTTGGCCCGATCAGGGCCAAACCTTGAGATTTCGCAAGTGGGGCAAGGTCAGGTTTCTGCCCCCGCAACTGAGCCCCTCTCTTGGAAAATCTGAAGTTTAGGCGGCTTGCGCTCGCCTACACCTTCTCATCGCCTTCGCGCGGCATCGCGCTCAGGCCTCCGTTCGCTGAAATCGATTCACTGGATCGATTTCTGGCCTTTGGCCACCGCTCCGAAGTCTCCCCCGCAAGGGGGAGAGAGGACCCCGCAGGCGCCTCGCCCGACAATCAATCTACACACACATCAACCAGGAGGCGGATATGGGCGCGCAGAGGGGCAAGGATCTCTTGCTGAAGATCGATGATGGGGCGGGCTTTGTCACGGTGGCGGGGCTTCGCGCCAGGCGGCTGTCGTTCAATGCGCAATCGGTGGATATCACCGATAGCGAAAGCGCCGGGCGCTGGCGGGAATTGCTGGAAGGGGCTGGCGTGCGGCGCGCCGGGCTGACGGGGTCTGGTCTGTTCAAGGACCAGGCCTCGGATGCCCTTGTGCGGGCGGCCTTCTTTGCCGGCTCGATCCTGAATTTCCAGGTGGTGATCCCCGATTTCGGCACGGTGACGGCGCCGTTCCAGGTGACGGCGCTGGACTATGCCGGCAATCACGACGGCGAAATGACCTTCGAGATCGCGCTGGAATCGGCCGGTGCCGTGTCCTTTGCGGCGCTGTGAGGCTGACATGCGGGGTTATGGAGAGAGGGACCGCGATCAGCCGGTGACGGTGAACCGCGCCAACCGCCATCGCGGCGAGGTGGAGGCTGTCATCGATGGCGAGCGGCGCATTCTGTGTTTGACGCTGGGGGCGCTGGCCGAGTTGGAGACGGCGTTCGGGGCGGAAAGCCTTGGGGATCTCGCCGCGCGGTTTTCGACCGGGCGGCTGAAAAGTGCGGATCTGATCCGCATCCTCGCCTGCGGTCTGCGCGGCGGCGGCAACCGGGTGTCCGATGCCGATGTCGCCGAGATGGCGGTCGAGGGCGGCGTGGCGGGGGCGGCGGGTGTCGTCGGCGAGCTGCTGACGGTGACGTTTCAGACGGGTGGGGCGGCGGGCGTTTCTGCCGGTGCCGGGGCGGAGACGACGGCGTCCCCTTGAGGGCCGCAGGCGGCGGGGACGAAGGGCCAAAGCCGTTTCCCTGGGGGACGGCCATGACGCTCGGGTTCCATCGCCTGCGGCTGTTACCAGAGGTGTTCTGGCGGCTGAGCCTGCCGGAATTTGTGGCGATGGCCGGCGGATTTGATCGGCCGGGCGGGATTTCGCGCGGCGAGGTGGAGCGGATGATGTTGAGGTTTCCGGATTGAGGGGCTCAAGCGGGTAGGCCGCCCCTCATCCGCCCTTCGGGCACCTTCTCCCCGCAGGCGGGGAGAAGGACGGAGGCGGCACCGCTATCCAGTTGGAAGCGGCCTATTTCTGATAGAGAAAGCGGCACTGAATGATTTCGATCTGCTGGACGCTGCCCTTGCCGGAAACGCGATAGACAAGCCGGTGTTCGCCCAGGATACGGCGAGACCAAAAGCCGCTGAGATCGCCCTTGAGCGGCTCGGGTTTTCCAAGGCCCTGGAAGGGGGATCGCTTCATATCCCGGATCAGCGTGTTGATTTTTTCGACCATGGCCGGGTCGGAACCCTGCCAGTATTCGTATTCCGCCCAGGCGTGCACGGTCCAGAGCAGGTTCATGTTACAGGGTCGGATCCCTGTCGATCAACTCTCCGCCATCAAGCTGGGCAAGGCTTTCACGCAGCCGTTCAGAATTCGCCGGCGTTGAGAGAAGATGCAGCGTTTCCTGCAGGCTCTCATATTCGCCCTCGGCCATCACGACCACGGCCTCCGATCCCTGGCGGGTGACGAGCAGCGGCGCGCGCGACGCGATCACCTCGTCGAAATGGGTCGCGATGTTTTGGCGGAACTCGGTCAGGCGGACATGGGCCATGATGGCTCTCCTGGATGGACTGTACGTAAATGTGTACGGATTGCTTTGAGGTGTCAATCGGTGTGCGGTCAACCAGGGCTTGGATTGTCTTCCCCTCATCCTGAGGTGCCCTCGCGTAAGCGAGGGCCTCGAAGGATCCGGGCGTGCGGTGATCGGTGGCCTCGTCCTTCGAGGCCCGACGGGGTCGGGCACCTCAGGATGAGGGGAGTTGTTGGTGGGCGCCTCAGGATGAGGGGGCGTTGGCGGGTGCCTCATCATGAGGGGAGCCGGCGGCGGGCGCCTGAGGATGACGGGCAGACGGTTCTGCGCGGCCACCAGTTTGCGCGTGAAAAGAAAGGAAATCTCCATGACCGATGACGACACATTGGCGCTGTCCGTCGATCTCGATGGCAGTGCGGCCTTGGCCGTGCTCGACGATCTCGAAAGCCGCTCGGCCCGGTTCGGGCGGGCACTGACGTCGGCGTTGGCGGGCGCCGTGACCGGCGGCAAGGGGCTGGAGGAGGTGCTGCGCACGGTGGGATTGCGGCTCTCCGACATCGCGCTTTCGGCCGGTTTGAAGCCGCTCGAAAATCTGCTGGGACAGGCGGCAGGCGGGTTGCTCGACGGTCTGACAACGGGGCTCGGATCGGCGCTTGGAACGGGTGTGGCTGCCTATTCCAAGGGCGGGGTGCCGGGGCGGGTCACGCCCTTTGCCGATGGCGGCGTGGTGGCGCAGCCGACGTATTTTTCAATGGCGGGCGGCACGGGCTTGATGGGCGAGGCCGGGGCGGAGGCCATTTTGCCGCTGAAGCGCGGAGCCGATGGGGCACTGGGTGTGGCCAGCGACGGCGCGGGCGCGGGTACGGTGATCCATTTTCAGGTGACGGCGACGGATGCGGCGAGTTTTGCCCGGAGCGAGGGGCAGATCACGGCGATGCTGGCGCGTTCGGTGACGCGCGGGCGGCGGGGGATGTGAGGGTGCGGGGAGCGAGTAGCCAGTAGGCAGTAGGTAGTGGGGGGGTAGGGAGAGGTGGCCTCGTCCTTCGAGGCCGGGCTGGGCCCGGCACCTCAGGATGAGGGGAAACCCGGGACCTCAGGATGAGGGGCAAGAGGCGAGGTAGGGCGGCACCGACCGCCCTCATCCTGAGGTGCCCTCTCATCGCGCGGGCCTCGAAGCATCCCTTGCGTCGAACAGGTTCAAGATCATCGTCAACGGAGGCATCCATGGCCTTTCATGAACAGCGTTTTCCGCTGCGCCTGTCGCTGACCTCAAGCGGTGGGCCGGGGCGGCAGACGGATATTGTCTCGCTGTCGAACGGCCGCGAGGCGCGCAATCGGCGCTGGCGGTTTTCCAGGCGTCGGTATGATGTCGGCTCGGCGCTGCGCTCGGTGGCCGATCTCTATGCGGTCCTGGAGTTCTTCGAGGCGCGCGGCGGGCAGCTGCATGGCTTTCGTTTTCGCGATCCGGTGGATTTCTGCTCGGTCCGGCCGGGCGAGCCGGTGACTGCGCTCGACCAGTGGATCGGGACGGGCGACGGGGTGACGGCGGGGTTTCCGCTGGTCAAGGCCTATGGCGACGGGGCGGCGGTGGAGCGGCGGCCGGTGGTGAAGCCGGTGGCGGGCAGTCTGCGGATCGCGGTGGACGGCGTGCAGCGCGAGGACGGGTTTGTGCTGGATGCGGTGACGGGGATCGTCACCTTCGCCGCCGGCCATGTCCCGCTTGAGGGGGCCGAGATCCGGGCGGGTTTTGAGTATGACGTGCCTGTGCGCTTCGACACCGACCGGATCGAGATCAATCTCGATGCTTTCAGGGCCGGGCGCATTCCCTCCATTCCGCTGATCGAGGTGATGCCATGAGGGCGATTCCGGAAGCGCTGGCCGCCCATATCGCGACGGGGGAGACGACGCTCTGCCGGGCCTGGCGGGTGACGCGGGCGGATGGAACAGTGCTTGGCTTTACCGAGCATGACCAGGCGCTGACCTTTGCCGGCACGGTGTTTGAGCCGGCAAGCGGCTTTGCGGCCAGTGAGGCGCGTGGGGCAAGCGGGCTTGCCGCACCGGGAGCGGAGATTAAGGGCGGGTTTTCGAGCGATGCGATCACGGAAGCCGATCTCGCCGCCGGGCGGTATGACGGCGCCCGCGTCGAGCTGTTTCTGGTCAACTGGCAGGCGGCCGAGGATCAGCATGTGCTGCTTTCGGTGCAGGAGATCGGCGAGGTGGTGAGGGCGGGTGCCGGCTTTTCCGCCGAACTGCGCAGCGTCGCCCATCGGCTGCAGCAGCCGCAGGGGCGGATCTATAACCGGCGCTGCGATGCGGATCTGGGTGATGTCAGATGCGGGGTGGATATGGGCGTCGGTGGGCGGCGGCGGAGTGGCCAGGTGGCGGCGGTGGTCTCGGCCGACCGGCTCACGGTTTCGGGACTGGCGGGGCTGGGCGAGGGGCATTTTCGCCTCGGGCATTTGCGCTTCGACGGCGGGGCGCTTGCCGGGCGCAGGCTGGCGATCGAGGAGAGCGGGGCTTCGGTGGACGGGCTTGTCGAGGTGCGGCTCTGGCTGCCGCTGGAGGCCATGCCGGAGGTGGGCGATGCCGTGACGCTGTCGGTCGGTTGCGACAAGAGTTTTGCCACCTGTCGAACAAGATTTTCCAACCAGATGAATTTCCAGGGTTTTCCCCATATGCCGGGCAGCGATTTTGCCTATTCCTATGTGAGCGGTGCGAGCACCCATGATGGTGGGGTTTTGTATGAGTGAGGGGGGGGTAAGAAGCCCCTCATCCGCCCTTCGGGCACCTTCTCCCCGTAAACGGGGAGAAGGAAGAGCCGCCGCCGGCTGTATTCGCCCTTCGATGAACTCAGGCGGCGGATGAGGGGCAATTACACACACTGGCCGCTCCATCCCTTCGCTATCCCCCGCAGACAACACTGAAAGGTATTGCGATGAAGATCATTTGCCCTGACGGAAACGGATATTCTTATTATGTGCAGGCGGTCGACGAGAGCCGCTATATCAGGGTCGACGGCGTCGAGACGTTTCTGGTGAAGGCCGGGGATTATTGGAACGGCGCTGGCGGCAGCGATGCCCTGAACTATCGCGAGCGCTGCGAGGCGCGGGTGACGACGGAGGATAGGGTCGGCTCGACGCAGACCTATGCGTTTCAGCTGAAGATTCCGTCCAGCTATCCGGAGTTCAGCCCGAAGCAGACGCTCGGGCAGTGGCACAATGGCGCTTACGACAGCGTCTACAACCGCTATGAGAATGGCGAATTCACCATCTGCCTCAACAATCACGACACCGACAGCTTCTTGGAATATCCGGTCACGGTGACCAAGGGGGTGTGGAACAGCTTCAGCTATACCTTCGTCTGGCATGCGCGGGCGGGGGCGGTGACGGCCAGGGTCAACGGCAAGACGGTGGTCAAGGCATCAGGGCTGGCACTGGTGCCGGCGACGGCGAGGTCGGTCTATTTCAAATACGGGATTTATCGGAACATGGCCAAGGGCTTGGTCGGGCCGGATCAGCAGGTGAGTTATCGCCAGGTCAGCCGGGGGTGAGGGGGTTGCCTAGGTTGCCCCTCATCCCCCTGCCGGGACCTTCTCCCCGCAAACGGGGAGAAAGGGGGTGCGGGGCTGGCGGCGGCTCTTCCGTCTCCCCGCCTGCGGGGAGACGGTGCCCGCCCTTCGATGCCCTCATGCTGAGGTGCCCGCGCATGAGCGCGGGCCTCGAAGCATCCTCAGGCGCGCGGTGGCCTCGTCCTTCGAGGCCCGACGCAGTCGGGCACCTCAGGATGAGGGGGAAACGTCTGTGCTCGCGGGCCCCCCTCTGTCGGCTGCGCCGACATCTCCCCCACGGGTGGGGAGAGTGGGCTGCGGCGCGGCGTCCGATCTGTCGTGTTCCGCGAGCATCGCCGATCCCCACCACAAATCCCTCAACATCACCTCCTCCGGAGCCTCCCATGTCCGTCAATGCGCGTGTGCTCGGCATTGCCGAGCGCTGGATCGGCACGCCCTATCGGCATCAGGGGGCGACGAGAGGGGTGGGGTGCGATTGCCTCGGCCTCGTGCGCGGGATCTGGCGGGAGCTGTATGGCGGGGAGCCGGAGGTCGTGCCGGCCTATGCGCCTGACTGGGCGGAGCGCTCGGGCGAGGAGCGCTTGCTTCAAGCGGCGGGGCGGCATTTTTCGACCGTTGCGTCTTTTGAGGAGAGCCGGCCTGGCGATCTCGTGCTGTTTCGCTTTCGGCCGGGAATGGCCGCCAAACATGCAGGGATTTTGGCGCGGATGACGGAGACGGACGTGAAAGCCGACGCCGCGAGCGGCGATGCCGACCTGGTCGGTGACCATGCCGGCGCTGGGCAACTCGGCCTTGCCATGGCACGCGACGCCGGGCCGGACGGAATCTGGACGAGGGCGGCTGACGAGCTTTGCTCCGCCCCCGATGCCTTCATCCACGCCTATGAGCAATCGGCGGTCACCCGCTCGGCTTTGGTGCCGGGATGGAAGCGCAAGATTGCCGGGATTTATCGGTTTCCGGAAAGGGATTTTTGATGGCGACGATCCTGTTGCAGGCGGCGGGGGCTGCGCTCGGCTCGGTGTTCGGGCCTGTTGGCGCCATCTTGGGCAGAGCGGCAGGCGCCGCGGTTGGCAGCATGATCGACCGCAGTCTCTTGTCGAGCACGACCTCGCTAACCGGAGCGCGGCTGTCTTCGGCACGGCTGGCGGGTGCCAGCGAGGGCACGGCGATCCCGAGACTGTATGGCACGGCGCGGCTGGGCGGCACGCTGATCTGGGCGACGCGCTTCGAGGAAGAGGCGGTGACGGAGCGCAGCGGCGGCAAATCGAGCGGCGGGACGCGGACGACGACCTATCAGTATTATGCCAATCTGGCGCTCGGGCTCTGCGAAGGTCCGATTGCGGGTGTGCGGCGCGTCTGGGCCGATGGGCGGGAACTCGACCTGACCGAGATCGAGATGCGGGTCTATCGCGGCACGCGGAGCCAACCGGTCGATCCGCTGATTGCGGCCAAGCAAGGGGCGGACAAGGTGCCGGCCTATCGGGGGCTGGCCTATGTCGTCCTCGAGCGCCTGCCGCTTGACGATTTCGGCAACCGCATTCCGCTCTTGCAGTTCGAGGTGATCCGGCCGGTCGGGCAGCTGGAAGAACAGATCCGGGCGGTGGCGCTCATTCCGGGGGCGACCGAGCATGGCTATGCGGTGACGCGGGTGTCGGATGCGCCGAAATCAGGCGAAAAGCGCTGGCTGAACCGCAACACGCTCATCGCCGCGACCGACTGGCAGGCCTCGATGGATGAGCTGCAGGCGCTCTGCCCCAATCTTGAAGAGGTGGCGCTGGTGGTGGCCTGGTTCGGCACGGATCTGCGGGCCGGCGAATGCCGGGTGTTGCCGGGGGTCGAGGTGGCGTCGCGGCGGCAGGAGAGCCGCGCCTGGCGCGTGGCGGGGCTTGGTCGCAGCGCGGCGCATCTGGTGAGCCGGCATGACGGCGGGCCGGCCTATGGCGGGTCGCCGGATGATCAGAGTGTGATCGAGGCGATCCGCGATTTGAAGGCGCGCGGGCTGAAGGTGACGCTTTATCCCTTTCTGCTGATGGACATTGCATCCGGCAATGGGCGGCCCGATCCCTATGGCGGGGCGGAGCAGGCGGCCTATCCCTGGCGCGGGCGAATTACCGCTTTTCCTCTGAGTGCCGACAAGACGGCGGCGGCGCGGGCGCAGGTTTCGACATTTGTCACCCGCGCGGACGGTTACCGGCGGTTCATCCGGCATTATGCGGACCTGGTTCAGGAGGCGGGCGGGGTGGATGGTTTTCTGCTCGGCTCCGAGCTGAAGGGGCTGACGACACTGCGGGATGGGGCAAACGCCTTTCCCTTTGTCGAGGCGCTGGTGGCGCTGGCGGCCGAGGTGCGCGGCATGCTGGGGGCGTCGACGGCGATCTCCTATGGGGCGGACTGGAGCGAATATTTCGGCCATCAGCCGGCCGATGGTTCCGGTGATCTGTTCTTTCATCTCGATCCGCTCTGGGCGAGTGCGGACATTTCGGGTGTCGGGATCGACAACTACATGCCGCTCGCCGACTGGCGCGACGAGGATCTGGAGGCGGTGAGCCCGGATGGATTTTCCGGGGTAGATGATGCCACCGGTTTTGCCCGGATGCTGACGGCGGGCGAGGGATTTGACTGGTATTATGCCAGCGGGGCCGACCGGCAGGCGAGGGTCCGCACCCCGATCACCGATGGGGCCTACGAAAAACCGTGGGTCTACAGGGTCAAGGATCTCGAAAGCTGGTGGGGCAACCGGCATTACAACCGGATCGGCGGGGTGGAGCAGGTCGTGCCGACCGCCTGGACGCCTGCCATGAAACCTTTCTGGTTTACCGAGCTTGGTTGCGGGGCGGTCGATCGCGGCGCAAACCAGCCGAATGTCTTTGTCGATGCGAAATCGACCGAGAGTGGACGGCCGCATTTTTCCAATGGCGCCAGGGCCGACAGCCAGCAGCGGCGGTTTCTCGAGGCGCATCTGTCCCATTGGGCGGAGAGCGAGCGGCCGGCGGGGCTGGTTGATGCCTCGAAAATCTTCGTCTGGAGCTGGGATGCGCGGCCCTATCCGGCCTTTCCGCAGGAGACGGGGCTTTGGGCCGATGGGCGTAACTGGCGCACGGGGCATTGGCTGAACGGGCGGCTGGGGACAGTGACGCTGGCCGATGTGATCGCGGCTGTGCTCACCGATCATGGGTTTGCCGATTTCGACGTGTCGCAGGTGGCGGGCGATCTCGGCGGTTATGTGAAGGGGGATTTGACCTCGGCGCGCGATCTGATCGAGCCGCTGGTGGAGCTGTTCCAGATCGATGTGGTGGAGGATGGCGAAACCTTGCGCTTTCGCACACGGGGCAATGCCAGCCTGCCGGCGCGCGAGATTGCAGTGCTCGCCGATATGTCGGACCAGCCGCTGTGGAGCGAGACGCGCGGGCATGACAGCGATTATGCCTCGGAAGCTCTGGTGACTTTCTACGATCCGGCGGCTGACTATGCGGAAGCCAGCGTGCGCTCGCGCAAGGTGGAGGCGGCGACCGAGCGGCAGCTGGCGCGTGATTTGCCGGCTGTTATCCCCGAGGAGACGGCGCTTCTCGCGGCGGAAGGCTGGTTGCGCGACAACCGGCTGGCGCGGCGCACGCTGCAGCTGGCGCTGGGGCCTGAGGAGATCGCCGTGCAGCCGGGCGACGTGCTGCGGCTCTCGGAAGGGCCGGCGGGACGCTTTCTCGTGAGCGAGATCGACGAGGGGTTCGAGCGGCGGCTGACGCTCAGGGCCTTTGCCGGAAAGGTGTCTTCCGAAGTGGCGGCGGTGGAGCCGGGGCGGGCGGGGGACAATCCGGGGGCTGCGGGTTTCGATCCGACGGTGGTGTTTCTCGATTTGCCCCGGATCGACAGCACGGTGATGACCGGGGATGCGGCCGTGGCGGCCTATGGCAAGCCGTGGCTGCGGCTGGCGGTGTCGAGTTCGCCGGAGGTCGAGGGCTATCGGTTGCGCCTGACGCTCGATCGGCCGGCGACGCTGGGCACCTTGGTCGAGCCGTTGGCGGCGGGTGTCTCCGGGCGGTTTGACCGGGCCACTCATCTGGTGGTGGATCTGCTGTCGGGGGCTCTGTCGTCAGCGAGCCGGACGGCGGTGTTTTCCGGCACGAACAGGCTTGCGGTGCGCTCGGTTTCGGGAACCTGGGAGGTGCTGGGCTTTACCGATGCCGAGGAGATTGCGGCGGGTCGCTTCCGGTTGACGGGGTTGTTGCGCGGGCTGTCCGGCACCGAGGATGCGACAGCGGCAGGGGCCGAAGCCGGGGCGGATGTCGTGTTGCTCGATCAGGCGGTGAAGGCCTTGGGGCTTCATACGGCCGAGCGCGGGGCGGAGCATAACTGGATCCTTGAGCCGATGGGGCTGGTGACCGAGCTGTCCGGTCCGCATGTATTCGCCGGTGGCTCGCGCGCGGAAACGCCGCTGTCTCCGGTGCACCTGGAGGCGGAGAGGTCAGGTGCCGGGGATGTGATGCTCTCCTGGATCCGGCGTGGGCGTGTCGATGCCGACGGCTGGAGCGAGGGTGATATTCCGCTCGATGAGGAGACGGAGCGCTACCGGGTCGAGATCCTCGATGGGGTGGTGGTGCGCCGGACGATCGAGGGGACGGCGCCGGTCTGCACCTATGCGGCGGGTGACGAGATGGCCGATTTCGGGGCGGCGCAAGAAAGCCTGAAGGTTCGCATTCGCCAACTCGGGCGGCTGGCGGCCGGTTTGCCGGCCGAGGCCATTGTTTCCATTCGATAAACTGTGAAACAGAAGGAGAGAGCCATGCTGGACATGAAACCCTGGTACCAGTCGAAGACCGTCTGGGGCGCGCTGATTGCGATCGGCGCGCCGCTGTTGCGGCATGCCGGCTTCGATCTTGGGAGTGCCGAGGAGGCTGAAGTGGCGGATGCATTGACGACGCTGGCGGGCACGCTCGGTGGGTTGCTGGCGCTTTATGGGCGGCTGTCGGCGACGAAGGGGGTGGGTGGGTGAGGGGGGCGACAGTCCTCATCCTGAGGTGCCCCCGCGAAGCGGCGGCCTCGAAGGATCATGCGTAATTTGCCCGGGCCTCGTCCTTCGAGGCCCCGGCCTTGCCGGGGCACCTCAGGATGAGGGGGGGCGTTTCGACACCGGTTCAGAGGCGCCACACTTTACCGAGTAAGGAATATCCATTACATTCTTTCCTCAGCCGAGGAGTTTGCCGCGATGAATTCGATTTTGCGCAAGGTCAGCACCATCACCGACAAGGGGCAGACGACCATCCCGAAATCGATCCGGGATGCGCTCGGCGTTGGCTATGGCGGGCGGATTGCCTTCAGTGTGGATGCGCAGAACCGGGTTTATGTCGAACGCGACGATGCGGATGGAGACGATCCGGTTCTGGACGGGTTTCTCGACCTCTTGGCCAAGGACATGGCGGCACGGCCGGACCGTGCCTTTGCCGAGATCCCGCCCGCCCTGCGGGCGCGGATGGCGGTGCTGACGGCGGGTGTGGAGATCGATCTCAATGCGCCGATCGAAGGTGAGGTCGAGCTCTGAGCGATGGAGATGGTCAATGGCTGGATCATCCGGGCGCATCCACTTTTCCTCGACCAGTTGGAGCGCCTGACCCTGGCCGTGGAGCGCGAGGCGCAGAAGAGACCTGAGACGTTCCGGTCGGGTGCCAATGCCAAGCTCTTGGCATCACTGCAGAAGCTGGTTTTCGAAACAATTCCGGCCGATCCGGCCTCACCGGCATTCCGCCAGGGCGGAACGCTTGGACCGGAGCGCAAGCACTGGTTCCGTGCAAAATTCGGCAATGGTCGGTTTCGGCTGTTCTTCCGCTACAGTTCGACGGCGAAGGTCATTGTGTTTGCCTGGGTGAACGATGCCGAGACGTTGCGCAGTTATGGCGCACGCAATGATGCCTATGCGGTTTTCCGCGCCATGCTGGATGACGGCAATCCGCCCGACAGTTGGAGCCACCTGCTGGAGGCTGCATCGAGCGAGACAGCGATGAGGCGGTTTGCCCGTGCGTCGCAGGCGGGCGATGCCCGATCCGAGGATGGGGACTGACGATGATCCCCTCCCGCGCATCCCTCCCATGAGCAAGCATTCATTTGCCATTCAGAAGGCTTGCGGTACATATTTTGCCAGAATGGGCGTTCAGACAGAAGAAGTAGCAATGGCATCAATGATGGAAATCGCCGGACGGAAGCTGACCGGGATGGCGCTGGCCGTGGCCTTGATCGGCCTGCCGGGTCTGGGCAGCTATGCCATGGCCGCGGATTGCCGGGCAGCCGCCGCACGCGTCGTTGAGGAGGTGGGCGGGCAGTTGCTTTCGGTCCACGAATCGGGCGGTGAATGCGTGATCGTCGTGCTGGTGCCCGGCAATGGCTCCGAGCGTCCCCGCAAGGTGACGATGCGGGTTGCCGAGTGATACCTAGAGCATTTCCGGCGACACGGGGTCGTCTTCAATGCTCTATCTTTTTGTTTTCATGCAATTCCGGACGCAAAACCGCTTCGCACTTTTGCTGGAATTGCTCTAAGCCGGCCGGATCGCCGTCTGCTTCAGCCTAGGGGAATTTCATGCGCATTCTCGTCGTCGAGGACGATGTCAATCTCAATCGCCAGCTGGTCGAGGCCCTGCAGGAAGCCGGTTATGTCGTCGACAAGGCCTTCGACGGCGAGGAAGGTCATTTTCTCGGCGAGACCGAGCCCTATGACGCCGTGATCCTCGATATCGGCCTGCCGGAAATGGACGGCATCACCGTGCTGGAGAAATGGCGGGCAGCACAACGGGTGATGCCCGTGCTGATCCTGACGGCTCGCGATCGCTGGTCGGACAAGGTGGCCGGCATCGATGCCGGTGCCGACGACTATGTGACCAAGCCTTTCCATGTCGAAGAGGTTCTTGCCCGCATCCGCGCGCTGATCCGAAGGGCGGCCGGCCATGCCTCGTCGGAAATCGTCTGCGGTCCGGTGCGGCTCGACACCAAGAGTTCCAAGGCGCTGGTCGATGGTGTGGCCTTGAAGCTCACCTCGCACGAATACCGGCTCTTGTCCTATCTCATGCATCACATGGGTGAGGTGGTGTCGCGCACCGAACTGGTCGAGCATCTCTACGACCAGGATTTCGACCGTGATTCCAACACCATCGAGGTGTTTGTCGGGCGTCTGCGCAAGAAGATCGGCATCGACATGATCGAGACCGTGCGCGGCCTCGGCTATCGCATCCAAGCGCCTTCGAAATGAAGCCCCGCTCGCTCACCGCGCGCGTCCTGCTGCTCGCCACCATCTGGTCGGCGCTCGGTCTGGTGACGATCGCGGTGGCGATATCGGCCCTCTATCGCCAGGGCGTCGAACGCGGCTTCAACAATCTCTTGCGCGCCCAGCTTTATAACGTCGTCAATTCGGTCTCGATCGGCGACGGCGACAGCCTGACCGGTTCGCCGGCCCTCGGCGACCTCAGGTTTTCCCAGCCCGGAACGGGCTGGTACTGGCTGGTGGAGCCGCTCGGCAATTATGCGACGGCGCCTTTGGCATCCGCCTCGCTCGGGGTTGCCAATCTCGCCGTGCCGGATGTCGAGCAGACGCCCTTCGACGAGAATTACGAGCGCTATTACGAAATGACCGACGATGTCGGCAATCGCATCCGCGTGGCCGAGACGGAAGTGGTGCTCGATGATCAGGGCCGTGCGGCGCGCTTTCGCGTGTCCGGCAATCTGGCTGTGATCGAGGAGGAGATCTCCTTCTTCGCCAGCCGCTTGAACATTGCGCTCGCCGTCGTTGGCATCGGCGGCCTGATCGTCAACGGTCTTGCCATTGTCTATGGCCTGAAACCGGTGGACCGCGCCCGCCGCGGGCTGGAGCGCATCCGGCGTGGCGAGGCTGAGCGGATCGAGGGGGATTTTCCCCGCGAAATCATGCCGCTGGCAAGCGAGATCAATGCGCTGATCGACAGCAACAGGCGCATTGTCGAGCGCGCCCGCATGCAGGTCGGCAATCTCGCCCATTCGCTGAAGACGCCGATTGCGGTGCTGCTCAACGAGGCGCGCACGCTGGACAAGACCCATGCCGAGGTGGTGGTGAGCCAGGCGGAGGCGATGCAGGCGCAGGTGGCCTCCTATCTCAACCGCGCGCGCATTGCCGCCCAGCGCGACAGCGTGCTGGCCCGCACCGAGGCGCAGCCGGTGCTGGAGCGTCTGGTGCGCGTCATGCGCAAGCTGAACGATGCGGTCGAGTTCGAGCTTGAGGTGGCACCCGACCTCACCTTTGCCATGGAGCAGCAGGACGTCGAGGAAGTGGTCGGCAATCTCCTGGAAAACGCCTCGCGATTCGCTCGCTCCAAGATTGTCACGCGTGTGATGCCGACATCGCGCGAGGACGAGGGCGCGGGTGAGGGGCGTCGCAGCTGGATCGAGGTGGTCGTGGAGGACGACGGACCGGGACTGGCGCCGGATCAGATCGGCGAGGCGCTGAAACGCGGTCGCAGGCTGGACGAAAGCCGACCCGGCACGGGACTGGGTCTCTCGATCGTCAAGGAGATATCAGGCGAATATCAGGGCTCGTTTGGCCTTTCGCGGGCAAGCCTTGGCGGTCTTCGCGCACAGTTGATACTACCAGCTGTGACGAAAGACACTGCGTGATTGATTTTCCTGTGGAATTACATAGTTGTATAAAACGGCCTGCAGATGCGGGGCGGCGCAGCCTCACGACACGCGCCACCTTGCCGATCAGGTTGCAGGAAATTTGCGTCGGGACTTGGGCAGCTCGGATGGGTAAATCGCGCTTTGGAACTCTGGCAATCGCCGCTGTGGGGGCACTCGCGCTGACGGGCTGCACCACGACGGGTGGCGGCACGGCGGGTTCGGTCCAGGCCGGATCTGCCGTCTATATCAGCGCATTGCAGGGCGGCATCGTCTCCCGCACGGGGGTCAAACTCTCCAACAGCGAAACCCAGCGGGCGCTGGAAGCCGAATACCGGGCGCTGGAAGCAGCCCCCGGCGGCCAGCCGGTCACCTGGGCCGGTAGCGACACGCGCGGCGAAGTGATCGCCGCTGCCCCTTACCAGGTGGGCAAGCAGAACTGCCGCCAGTTCACCCACAAGGTGGTGAGCGGCACACGCACGCTTGAAGCGCGCGGCGCCGCCTGCCGCAATGCCAATGGCACGTGGACGCCGCTGACCTGATCAAGGCCGGCAGTTCGCTTCGTGGACCTATCTGGGACAGAGGCATTGGGCGCCGTTGCAGGCTGCTGACTTCCTTGCGTGCCGCGTACTCCCAAGACGGTCGCGCAGCCCGGCTTCCCCACTTGACTTGGGTCAAGGATAGGCGTGGTTTGAGAGGCTAATCGGGTTTGCGGCCAAACGCCTCAACTTTGCGTCATGGGCCGTTTGCCAGTTGGAATGCACCCGCCCTTGCCGTAATTGAGTTTCATGTTGTTCTGGATCCTCTCCGCCTTGCTGACGGTCGTTGCTGCCGTCCTTTTGCTGTCTCCCCTGCTGCGCGCTTCGGCCCGAGCCACGCGTTATGACGAGGGGGAAGCGGCCGTCTATCGCGACCAGTTGCGCGAGCTCGAACGCGACAAGGCGGGCGGGCTGATTTCGCCCGAGGAGGCGGATTATGCGCGCGCCGAGATCGGGCGGCGGCTGCTGGCGGTGGCCGGACGTGCGTCCTCGGAAAACGATGGTGATGATGCGGCCCTCGCCGCGTCCGAAACCGCTGGCAAACAGCCGCGCCGCAGAAGCGGCTATCGCCTGTCCCAGGCCTTCATCCTCCTCTGTCTTCCCGCAATCGGGCTTGCCGGCTACCTGGAGATCGGTAGCCCCGGCACACCCGATGCGCCGCTGGCCGCGCGCATGGAAAACCCCGGCGACGACGTCAACCTGCTGATCGCCAAGGTCGAGCGGCATCTGGCCGACAGCCCCGACGACGGCAATGGCTGGAACGTGCTGGCGCCGGTCTATTTTCGCGTCGGCCGGCTGGATGATGCCGAGCTTGCCTATCGCAATGCCATCCGCATTCTCGGTGCGGATCCGGAGCGGCTGAACGGGCTGGGCGAGACGCTGGTGACGCGCAATGACGGCATCGTCACCGACGATGCGGCCGAGGCTTTCGAGGCGGCGCGCAAGATGCAGCCCAACAATCCGCGCGCCGATTATTACCTGGCCTTGGCGCTGGAGCAGGGCGGCCGCCGGGCCGAAGCGCTGAAAGCCTTCCAGGAGATTGCGGCAGCGTCGCCGGCCAATGCGCCCTGGATGGAGCTGATCAACCGCCATATCGCCACCAACAGCGCCGGGGTGCCGCTGGCCAATGCGCCGGCGCCGGCAGCACCTGCCAATCCGGCAGCGCCCGGCAATCCGACGGCCGGCGATATTGCCGCGGCGCAAAACATGTCTGAGGGCGATCGCAGCCAGATGATCCGGGGCATGGTCGAAAGCCTCGACCAGAAGCTGAAAGACGATCCCAACAATTTTGAAGGCTGGATGCGGCTCGTGCGCTCCTATGCCATGCTGAAGGACAAGGCACGCGCCGAGGCGGCCCTGAAGGACGGGCTGAAGGCCTTCCCGGCTGACGGTGCCGAAGGCCAGCAGCTTGTCGCCATGGCGCGCGAACTCGGCCTTGATGTCGAGGAGGTGAAGCCATGACCCGCAAACAGAAGAGACTGGCCGTCATTGCCGGCGGCATGAGTTTTATCGTCGCTGCCGTGCTGCTGGTGATGTTCGCCTTTGGCCAGTCGATCGCTTATTTCTATGTGCCGGGTGACCTGCAGAAGACCGAAGTGAAGCCCGGCACCCGCATCAGGCTGGGTGGTCTGGTGGAGACCGGCTCGGTCAAGCGCGATACGGGCTCGACGGTGACCTTTACCGTCACCGATACGATTGGCGAAGTGCCTGTGACCTATACCGGCATTCTGCCCGACCTGTTTCGCGAGGGGCAGGGCGTGGTGGCGGAAGGCGTGTTCCGCGAGGGCGACCGTGTCTTCGTCGCCGACACGGTGCTCGCCAAACATGACGAAACCTACATGCCGAAGGACGTGGCCGATCGGCTGAAGGCGCAAGGGGTTGAACTCGGCGGCAAGGAGGTGGTCCAATGATCATCGAACTCGGGCATTATGCTTTGGTGCTGGCGTTCGCGACCAGCCTGGTCGTCTCGATCCTGCCGGTGATCGGCGTGAGGCGTGGGGACGCCGCGATGATGGGTGTCGCGACGACAGGCACCTATGCGATGTTCCTGCTGATCGCCTTATCCTTCGGCGTGCTGACCTGGGGTTACGTCGTCTCCGATTTCTCGGTGAAGAACGTCTTCGAGAATTCGCATTCGCTGAAGCCGATGATCTACAAGATCTCCGGCGTTTGGGGCAATCACGAGGGCTCGATGATGCTCTGGGTGCTGATCTTGACGCTGTTTTCGACCATGGTGGCGCTGTTCGGCGCCAACCTGCCCGACCGGCTGAAGGCCAATGTTCTCGCCGTGCAGGCCTGGATCACCACCGCATTTACGCTGTTCATCCTCTTGACCTCGAACCCCTTCATCCGCCTGTCGCCGATCCCGGCCGAAGGGCAGGACCTGAACCCGGTGCTGCAGGATGTGGGCTTGGCCATCCATCCGCCGCTGCTTTATCTCGGTTATGTCGGCTTCTCCGTCTGTTTCTCCTTTGCCATTGCCGCCCTGATCGACGGGCGCATTGATGCGGCCTGGGCGCGCTGGGTGCGGCCCTGGACGCTGGCCGCCTGGGTGTTTCTGACGGCGGGTATTTCGATGGGCTCCTACTGGGCCTATTACGAACTCGGCTGGGGCGGCTGGTGGTTCTGGGACCCGGTGGAAAACGCCTCCTTCATGCCCTGGCTTGCGGGCACGGCGCTGTTGCATTCGGCACTGGTCATGGAAAAGCGCGATGCGCTGAAGATCTGGACGGTGTTGCTCGCCATCATCGCCTTTTCGCTGTCGCTGCTTGGGACGTTCCTCGTGCGCTCGGGCGTATTGACCTCGGTGCATGCCTTTGCGACCGACCCGACGCGCGGCATCTTCATTCTCGGCATTCTCGTCATCTTCATCGGCGGCGCCTTCACGCTGTTTGCGCTGCGCGCGCCGAGCCTCAAATCCGGCGGGCTGTTCCAGCCGATTTCGCGCGAAGGCGCACTGGTGTTGAACAACCTGATCCTCACCGTCTCCATGGCAACCGTGCTGATCGGCACGCTCTATCCGCTGCTGCTGGAAACGCTGACGGGTGAGAAGATCTCGGTCGGCCCGCCCTTCTTCAATCTGACCTTCGGCCTGTTGATGGTGCCGCTGCTGCTCGCCGTGCCCTTCGGGCCGTTCCTCGCCTGGAAGCGCGGCGATCTGCTTGCGGCCCTGCAGCGGCTCTATGTGGCCGCAGCCCTCTCGCTCGTGCTGGGGCTTGGCCTCTGGTATTCGCAGCATGGCGGGCCGGTGATGGCGGTCTTCGGCCTCGCGCTCGGTTTCTTTGTCATTGGCGGGGCGCTCGCCGATCTCTGGTATCGCGCGGGTTTTGGCAAACATCCGTTCGCCACCGCCTGGAGCCGCTTCAAGGGGCTGCCGCGTTCGGCCTTTGGCACGGCGCTCGCGCATTTCGGCCTTGGCGTGACGGTCATCGGCATCGTGGCGGTCTCGACCTTCCAGACGGAGCACGTCGTGGAAATGAAGCCGGGCATGACGACGGAGGCGGGCGGTTATGTGCTGACCTTCGATGGCATGCGCGCGGCCAAGGGTCCGAACTACACCGAGGATCAGGGCCATTTCACCATCCGCAAGGCAGGTGTTGCGGTCGCCGGCGTCTGGTCGTCGAAGCGGCTCTATCCGGCACGGCGCATGCCGACGACGGAAGCCGGCATCGTCACCTTCGGCTTCAGCCAGCTCTATGTGTCGCTCGGCGATCCCATGGCTGACGGCGGCATCGTCGTGCGCGTCTGGTGGAAGCCGTGGATCCTCTGCATCTGGTATGGCACGCTGGTGATGATGGCGGGCGGGATCGTCTCGCTGTCCGATCGGCGCCTGCGCGTTGGCGCGCCGAAGCGGGCGAAGGCGGCGGTGAAGCCGGTGCTGGAGGCGGCTGAATGATCAGTTGGATTTGGAAGGCTGCCCCTCATCCGGCTGCCGCCACCTTCTCCCCGCAAGCGGGGAGAAGGGCGAACCCGCCGAGGTCGGCCATCCCCTCTCCCCGCTTGCGGGGAGAGGGTCAGGGTGAGGGGCGAGGCCGCCAGACACTGCGCCGACTGTTCCTCACGCTCGCCCTCCTGCTGACCCCAATCCATGCCTTTGCCGTGAACCCCGATGAAGTGCTGGCCGATCCGGCACTCGAGCATCGCGCCCGCACCATCTCGGCGGAACTGCGCTGCATGGTCTGCCAGAACCAGTCGATCGACGATTCGAATGCCGAACTGGCGCGCGACCTCAGGGTCGTCGTGCGCGAGCGGCTGGTCAATGGCGATAGCGACGAGCAGGTGCTTGATTATGTCGTGTCGCGTTATGGCGAATTCGTGCTGTTGAAGCCGCGGCTGAGTGTGAAGACGCTGGCGCTCTGGGGCGCACCGGCGGCGCTTGTGCTGGTGGGGCTGATCGTCGCCTTCGTGTCGGCCAGACGTCGCGCGGTGCAGCCGTCGGCGAAGCTGTCGGCGGATGAGGAAGCGCGGCTGGGGAAGCTGCTCGACGGGGAGTGATCAGGGCAATTCGAAATCGGTATCGTCGTCGAGGGGCAGTTCGGGTGGTTTCTCTCGGCCGTGGCGGATCGTCAGGATCACAATTGCGGGATCTCTGAGCTCGTAGTGAATGAGATACTCGCCCATGGTGAAGCGTCTTGTGTTTCCAAAGGGCATATCTGTCGCCTCCTGTCCCATCATGGGGAACTGAGCGAGCGCCCTGACAAACTGTTTCACGTCGTGGAGAAATCGGTCGCCGGCGGCACGATTGCGTTCTCGCAGATAGGCTCCTTCCCGCGCCACATAGGCTCTGGCACTGGGCGAGAAGGTGACTTTCACGCCGCAGCGCCCTTGATGATCGCGTCCAACTCCGCAAGCACGTCTTCGGCGTCTATGCCCTCACCATTGGCGACTGCCTCGCGCGCCTGCGCCAGCTCCAGGATTTCACGGCCTTCCTGGGCCATGTAAGCCTTTAAGGCTCGGACCATGATCCAGCTGCGGCTGCGTTCGCAAGCCTGCGCGACAGCTTCGACATCCGCCAGCAGGTCGAGCGGTAGGCGAAGCGTGAGCGGGTCGGATAAATTCTGTTTCGTCACGATTTTCTATCCTATTTGTAATACGAAGATATCTGCGTTCTCTGTCTTCGTCAAATAGTCGGCCCCTTTGGTCTGCTCCCCCTCTCAAAGATTACCAACAATTCATCCGCCGTACAGTTCGCCGTAACGTGACGGGGGCTATATCTCTCCTCATCCACCGCTTCCAACCGCCGGACAGTCTGGCGGCTCCAGTCAGAAGAACAGATGAAGGTAGATCCCATGTTGCAGATCAAAGGCCACTCTTTCCGCTCTATCCTGAAGTCCTCCACCGCCGCCGGCCTTGCGGCCGTAACGCTTTTGACCGCAGCCCCCTTTGCGGTCGCGCCGGCATTCGCGGCCCCCGTTGAAGTCAACGCACCGCAGGTGCCGAGCTTCGGCGATGTCGTCCAGGCGGTTCTGCCCGCCGTCGTTTCCGTCCGCGTTCAGTCGAATGTGCAGCCGGCCTCCAACGACGAAAGCAACTTCTCCTTCAACTTCGGCGGCCGTGGGTTCGACGAGCTGCCGGACGATCATCCGCTGAAGCGTTTCTTCCGTGAATTCGGCGGCCCCGGTGCCGGTCCCGAAGAAGGCCGACCTGGCCGTCCGCATGGCGACCATGGCCCAGGCCGTCTGCGCCCGACCGCGCAGGGCTCCGGCTTCTTCATCTCCGAAGACGGTTACATCGTCACCAACAACCACGTCGTCGACGATGGCGCAGCCTTCACGGTCGTGCTGAACGACGGCAAGGAATATGATGCCAAGCTGGTCGGCAAGGACAGCCGTACCGACCTCGCTCTGCTGAAGGTCGATGAACCCAAGGTCAAGTTCACCTATGTGCAGTTTGCCGATGACTCGAAGGTCCGCGTCGGCGACTGGGTCGTTGCCGTCGGCAACCCCTTCGGTCTCGGCGGCACGGTGACGGCCGGCATCATTTCGGCGCGTGGCCGCAACATCGGCTCCGGCCCCTATGACGACTACCTGCAGATCGACGCGGCCGTGAACCGCGGCAACTCGGGTGGCCCCGGCTTCAACCTGAACGGTGAAGTGGTTGGCATCAACACCGCGATCTTCTCGCCCTCCGGCGGCAATGTGGGTATCGCCTTTGCGATCCCGGCTTCGGTTGCCAAGGACGTGATCGAGAAGCTCAAGGACACCGGCACCGTGTCGCGTGGCTGGCTCGGCGTGCAGATCCAGCCGGTGACCAAGGACATCGCCGACAGCCTTGGCCTCGCCGAAGACTCCGGTGCACTCGTGGTCGCCCCGCAGGCCGGCTCTCCGGGTGAAAAGGCTGGCATCAAACAGGGTGACGTCGTGACCGCCGTCAATGGCGATCCGGTGAAGGACCCGCGTGATCTCGCCCGCCGTATCGCAGCCTATGCCCCCGACACCACGGTGGATGTGACCCTGTGGCGTGACGGCAAGGCGACCGAAGTGAAGGTCAAGCTTGGCGAACTGCCGGCGGAACAGGCCGCAAGCGCCGAATCCGAGAACGACGCCGCACCGGCGCCGGGCGCGGAACAGGAACTGGCGAGCCTCGGCCTTTCCGTTCGCCCCGCTGACGGTGGCAAGGGTCTGGCCATCGTCGACATCGATCCGGACAGCGACGCGGCCGACAAGGGCCTGAAGGCCGGCGAGACCATCACCTCGGTCAACAACCAGGAGGTTTCCTCGGTTGCCGACGTCCAGAAGGTCATCGATCAGGCCAAGAAGGACGGCCGCACGAGGGCGCTCTTCCAGGTGGAATCGGAAGCGGGCAGCCGTTTCGTGGCACTGCCGATCAACCAGGGCTGATCCTGATGTGAGCAAGGGGCGCCGGCGGTCGACGACCGGCGGCGCCCTTTCCGTTTTCGGCGGTCCGGCATCGCCACCATATGGGAAAGGACGAAGCATGGGGATCGTGGAACAAGGACGGCCGTCAAGTGGTGAAACCGGCTATACGGTGACCGGGACCGACGCTAAGGTCGCCCACATGAAGATACTTGTCATCGAAGACGACCTGGAAGCCGCAGCCTATATGACCAAGGCCTTTCGCGAGGCCGGCATTGTCGCCGATCATGCGAGTGACGGCGAAAGCGGGCTCTTCATGGGCTCGGAAAATACCTATGATGTGATGGTGGTCGATCGCATGCTGCCGCGTCGCGACGGGCTGTCCGTCATCAGCGAATTGCGCAAGCGCGGCATCGACACGCCGGTTCTCATTCTCTCGGCGCTTGGTCAGGTCGACGACCGCGTGACCGGGCTTCGCGCCGGCGGTGACGACTATCTGCCGAAGCCCTACGCCTTTTCCGAACTCTTGGCGCGTGTCGAAGTGCTTGGTCGCCGCAAGGGCAAGCCGGAACAGGACATGGTCTACCGGGTCGGCGACCTCGAACTCGACCGGCTGTCCCATGAGGTGAAGCGTGCGGGCAGGGAAATCCTGTTGCAGCCGCGCGAATTCCGCCTGCTCGAATATCTGATGAAGAATGCCGGCCAGGTGGTGACCCGCACCATGCTGCTCGAGCATGTCTGGGACTATCACTTCGATCCGCAGACCAATGTCATCGACGTGCATGTCTCGCGGCTGCGCTCGAAGATCGAGAAGGATTTCGACCGGCCGCTTTTGAAGACCGTGCGCGGCGCGGGTTACATGATCAAGGACGAAGGCTGACATGGCACTGATGCCGAGGAGGTCGAGACTGGGCGTCGTGCTGCGGTCCACCGCCGTGCGCCTGTCGGCGCTTTATATTGTCCTGTTTGCCCTGTGCGCCGCTTTCCTCGTCTTCTACGTCACGGGGCTGTCCGAGCGCATTCTCAACAACCAGACGCGCGAGGCGCTGAGCCAGGAAGTCCAGGAAATCCAGGGCGCCTATCAGCGCGGCGGCATCAACCAACTCTTGCGCACCATGGAGCGCCGCGCCCGCCAGCCGGGGGCCAATCTCTATGTGATCGCCGGGCCGAACGGCGAGATCCTTGCCGGCAATGTCGCCTCCGTCCAGCCGGGCATCTTCGATGAGGAAGGCTGGACCGAGTTCCCCTTCCGCTACGAGCGCTACAGCGACACGGGCAAGGTCAAGCGGCATCTGGCAACCGCCCATGTCTTCTTCCTCGACAATGGCTTCCGCCTGCTGGTCGGGCGCGATCTCGGCGAGCCGAGCCAGCTGCGTTTGCTGGTGCGCCAGGCCCTGATGGTGGCGCTGTTGATCATGGGTATCGGCGCTGTGGTCATCTGGTTTGCCATCGGCCGCAATGCCTTGAAGCGTATCGACCGGGTCTCTGCCGCCAGCCAGAAGATCATGGCCGGCGATCTTGCCCAGCGCCTGCCGGTTTCCGGCTCCGGCGACGAATTCGACCGGCTGTCGTCTTCGCTGAACGGCATGCTGGGGCGCATCGAGCAGCTGAACGAAGGTCTGCGCCAGGTCTCCGACAACATCGCCCATGATTTGAAGACGCCGCTGACCAGGCTGCGCAACAAGGCGGCAGATGCGCTGGAAGAGGATGACGGCGTGGCGCGTCGGGCGGCACTGGAGACCATCATCGCCGAATCCGACCAGCTGATCCGCACCTTCAATGCACTTTTGATGATCTCTCGCGTCGAGGCGGGTTCGATCGCCGCCGAACTCTCCGACATCGACATCTCCGCCATCGCCGCCGACAGTGCCGAGCTTTACGAGCCGGTGGCGGAAGAGGCGGGGCAGACGATGGTCTGCGACATCGCGCCGGGACTTTCCGTGCGCGGCAACCGCGAACTCGTCGGCCAGGCGATGTCGAACCTCATCGACAATGCGATCAAATATGGCAGCCAGGGCGACAAAGGCTCGACCATTCGTGTCAGCGTCACCCGCTCGTCCGAAGGCGTGGAGATCGCGGTCTCCGATGAGGGCCCGGGCGTGCCAGGCGACAAGCGCGACGAGGTGGTGAAGCGCTTCGTGCGGCTGGACAAGAGCCGCTCCAAGCCCGGAACGGGGCTTGGCCTCTCCCTTGTCGAGGCGATCATGGCGCTGCATGGCGGACGCCTGGTTCTTTCAGACACCCGCGATCATCCGGATCATCCCGGGCTGACGGCAACCATGGTCTTTCCCGGAATGAAGCCCTAACCTGCGTCCGCCACCAGATTCGTCAGAGATCCGGGGCGCGGCAGAGGAGGCATGCATGGCGGAAATGACAGCGAAGCGTCTGGCCGATGTGGCCGAGGGTGTCATCCGGCCCCTGAACCAGACGGAGCTGAAATCGGCGACGTCGCTCGTCAAGGACCTGATCCGTCAGGAGCCCGACCTGGCCGACATGCTGTCCGGCGACGGACCCTTGCGCAGCTTCATTCTGGCCGCTTTCACGCTGTCTCCTTATCTGCGCGAGATCGCGACTGTACGGCCGGCGCTCCTTGTCGAGGCGCTGTCCGGTCCGCTGGAACCACTGCTGGCCGCAGCCGTGGTGGAGGCGCGCGCCGCCTGGCAGGCGGAAGAGGGCACGGCGGTGCCGAGCGAAGGCGAGGTGATGGCAAGGCTGCGGCGCGCCAAGCGCAAGGTGGCCTTCGTAACCGCGCTGGCCGATCTCGCCCGCATCTTTACCGCCCGCGACACGACGGCCTGGCTGACCGCGATTGCCGATGCGAGCGTCGCCGCCGCCATCGACCACCTCCTGTTGACAGGGCATGAGACGGGCAAGCTGACGCTGAAGAACCCGGAACAGCCGGCCGAGGGCAGTGGCCTGATCGTGCTTGGCATGGGCAAACACGGTGCCCGCGAACTCAACTACTCCTCGGACATCGATCTCGTCATCTTCTATGATCCGGAAGCCGGCATCCTGAGGGATCCCGATGACGCGATGGAGACCTATGGCCGGATGATGCGCCGGCTGGTGCGGATCCTGCAGGAGCGCACGGCCGATGGCTATGTCTTCCGCACGGACCTGCGTCTGCGCCCCGATCCGGGCTCGACGCCGCTTGCCGTGCCCGTCGAGGCGGCGCTGATCTATTACGAGGGCAGGGGACAGAACTGGGAACGGGCCGCCTTCATCAAGGCGCGGCCGGTGGCTGGCGACATCAAGGCCGGCGAGAGCTTCCTGCGCGAACTGACCCCCTTCGTTTTCCGCAAATATCTGGATTATGCGGCAATCGCCGACATCCATTCGATCAAGCGGCAGATCCATGTGCATAAGGGGCACGGCGCGATTGCCGTGAAGGGGCACAATGTCAAACTCGGGCGCGGTGGCATTCGCGAGATCGAGTTTTTTGCCCAGACCCAGCAGTTGATCGCCGGCGGGCGCATGCCGGACCTCAGGCTACGGCCGACCGAACAGGCGCTGACCGCGCTGGCCGAGGCCCGCTGGATCGACGCAGCCACCGCCGAGGAACTGATCGATTGCTACTGGTTCCTGCGTGACGTCGAGCACCGCATCCAGATGGTGCATGACGAGCAGACCCATGTCTTGCCGGAGACCGAGGCCGAGCTGAAACGCATCGCCTTCATGCTGGGCTTCATCGATACCACGGCCTTCTCGACGACGCTCGAAACGGTTCTGAAGACGGTGGAGCGGCGCTATGCCCGGCTGTTCGAAAAGGAGGAGGGCCTGTCGAGCGCGACCGGCAACCTCGTCTTCACCGGCCAGAAGGATGATCCTGATACTCTGAAGACCCTGAAAAGCCTGGGTTTCGAGCGGCCGGAGGACATATCGCGGGTGATCCGCACCTGGCATTACGGGCGGTACCGGGCAACGCAATCGGTCGAGGCGCGCGAGCGGCTGACCGTGATGACGCCGGACCTGCTGAAGGCCTTCGGCGAGAGCCGTCGGGCCGACGAGGCGCTGCTGCGCTTCGACAATTTTCTCGCAGGCCTTCCCGCCGGCATCCAACTCTTTTCGCTGCTCGGCAACAACCCGGCGCTCTTGGACCTGATGGTCAACATCATGGCGGCCGCGCCGCGACTGGCCGAGATCATCGCCCAGCGCCCGCATGTCTTTGACGGCATGCTCGATCCGAGCCTCCTGGTCGAACTGCCCACCCGCGACTATCTCGGCAAGCGGCTGTCGAATTTTCTCACCAGCGCACGCCACTACGAAGACATTCTCGACCGCCTGCGCATCTTTGCCGCCGAACAGCGCTTCCTCATCGGCATCCGGCTGCTGACCGGCGCGATCGGCGGCGCCCAGGCGGGGCGCGCCTTCACCGATCTGGCCGATCTTGTGGTCGAGGCGGCGCTTGCGGCCGTGATCGCCGAGATGGAAGCGGCGCATGGCAGGCTGCCGGGCGGGCGCGTCGCGCTGGCCGGCATGGGCAAGCTCGGCTCCTTCGAGCTGACGGCAGGTTCCGATGTCGACCTGATCCTGCTGTATGAACATGATGAGGATGCGAGCGAGAGCGACGGGGTAAAGCCGCTGGACACGCTGCGCTATTACACCCGCCTGACCCAGCGGCTGATCGCGGCGCTGTCTGCACCCACGGCGGAGGGCGTGCTCTACGAAGTGGACATGCGGTTGCGCCCCTCCGGCAACAAGGGGCCGGTCGCGACACGGCTGCGGGCCTTTGCCAAATATCAGCGCGAGGAAGCCTGGACCTGGGAACACATGGCGCTGTCGCGGGCGCGGCTGATCTGCGGCGATGAAAGCCTGATGGACGAGGCGCGGACGATCATCGCAGACGTGCTTTCGACGCCCGGCGACATGGCCAGGATCGCCGCCGATGTCAGCGAGATGCGGGCGCTGATCGAGCAGGAGAAGCCACCGCGCGACCTTTGGGATCTGAAGCTCATTCCCGGCGGCCTGGTCGATATCGAGTTCATCGCCCAGTATCTGGCGCTCTTGGCGCCGGCGCGCGGTCTGGCCCTATCCACCTCCGGTCTCTCGACGGCAGACTCGTTGAGGGCGCTCGCTGATCTCATCGATGCCAACGACCGGGATATCTGCCTGGACGCGCTCAGGCTTTACACCGACCTGTCCCAACTGATCAGGCTTTGCATTGACGGACCCTTTGACCCCGCTGCGGTGCCGGCCGGTTTGATCGACCGGGTGGTGCGCGCGGCTGAATGCCCGGATCTGAAAACCGTCGAGGCCGAGCTGAAACGGCATGCAAAGGCGGTGCGGAAGGTATTTTCGCGGGTTTTGGCCGTCCGCTGATCAGCATCGCTCCGTTACAAAAATAAAGCAAATCTAAAAAAGTAATATCGAATTCATATGCGCGCTGGATAGTTCGCTTCAGATTGAGGTCGCGCGGCCCGAGTCGTGCTTTCACAGGGTGAAGTGAGATATGAAGAACATACCAATCGTCGGCAAGTTTATCGCCATCATGGCGGTCTTCGGGATTTTCTCGATCGGCGTTGCGTTTTACACGGGCTCGCAGCTGAAGAGCATCGACACGAGTTACAGCAATCTGCTGGAAGGCGAAACCAAGGCGGCACTGTATCTGGCCCGCTCCAACCGCTCGATGCAGAACATGCGCGCGGCGATCGGCGACGTTGTGCTTTCCCGGACTGCGGAGTTGGCCGACAAGGCCGACAAGGAGTTCCAGAGCGCGAGGGAGAGTTTCGCCAAGTTCATCGACTCTGCCGCCATGGCTGCCCCGTCGAATGCGGATATTCCGGCCCTCAAGGCCGCAGTCTTGAAGGTCGTTGATGAGGCTTGTGCCAACACGCTGGCGGTGGGCCGCGTCGCGACGGAAGAGGCGGCTGTCCTCGCCAGCCAGGACATCTTCCTCAAGGAGTGCCAGCCGCAATTTGCGATCATCGCGCCCAAATTCACCGACGTAACGTCCAAGATGACCGAGGCAGCAGCAACGTCCAGCGTGGCCCTGACCGATCACACCAACGCAACCGCACGCAACAGCCTGATCGGCGTGCTCGTAGCCGTCGCAGTCGTCCTCGGCATCGGTTTCGTCGCGATTCGCAGCTGGCTGGTCCGTCCGATCCGCTCCTTGTCCGACACTATGGGTGCGCTGGCCGGCGGTGATCTTGCGGCCGATGTCGACGGGACGGAACGCCGCGACGAGGTCGGGCTGATGGCCCGCTCGGTGCAGATTTTCAAGGATACCGGCCTGAAGGCGCGCGAACTCGCCAGCGAGGCGGAGGCAGCCCGCAGCCAGACGGAAGCTGAACGCCTGCGTGCCGCAGAGGCTGACCGCAAGCGGGCGGCCGAAATGGCGGAGGCGACCACCGGGCTTGCACAGGGGCTCCAGCGCCTCTCCGATGGCGACCTCGGCTATCAGCTGAGCACGCCCTTTGCCACCGAATTCGAAAGCCTGCGCGCCGACTTCAACACGGCGGTCGAAAAGTTGCGCCGGACGCTGGGAGCCGTGGCCCAGGCGACCGGTGCCATTGATGGCGGCTCGCGTGAGCTGAGCCAAAGCGCCTCGGACCTGTCGAAGCGCACCGAGCAGCAGGCTGCCTCGCTTGAGGAGACCGCTGCCGCACTCGACCAGATTACGACAAACGTGCAGAACTCTTCCAAGCGCACCGAGGAAGCGCGCAGCGTCGCGATGAAGGCCACCGAATCGGCGAAGAAATCCGGTGAGGTCGTCGCCAATGCGGTCGACGCGATGCAGCGGATCGAAAGCTCGTCGAGCCAGATCTCCAACATCATCGGCGTGATCGACGAAATTGCCTTCCAGACCAATCTTCTGGCGCTCAATGCCGGTGTCGAAGCCGCACGCGCTGGTGAAGCCGGCAAGGGCTTTGCGGTTGTCGCCCAGGAAGTCCGCGAACTCGCCCAGCGCTCCGCCCAGGCGGCGAAGGAGATCAAGGGCCTGATCAGCAAGTCGGCGGAAGAGGTCGAAAGCGGCGTCAAGCTGGTGACCGCGACCGGCGAAGCCTTGAAGGTGATCGGCGAGCACGTGATTTCCATCAACGGCCAGCTGGACGCGATCGCGACTTCGGCCCGCGAACAGTCGGTCGGCCTGTCGGAAGTCAACACGGCGGTCAACCAGATGGACCAGACGACGCAACAGAACGCTGCCATGGTCGAACAGGCAACCGCAGCCTCTGCCTCGCTCGCCACCGAAGCCGACCGACTGCGTCAGCTGATTTCGCAGTTCCAGCTCGGCAATGCCGGACACGATGGCCCGCGCGCCCCGGTCACGGCCTCCACCGACCATCAGCCCGTCGCCTCCCCGGCCCGCCGTATGATGAAAAAGGTTGCAGGCGCGCTCGGCATGGGTGGCGGCTCTAAGCAGGGCGATAGCTGGGAAGAATTCTGAGCGCCGACAGGGCACGACATCCTACTGATCCCAATAGCAAGGGCCGCCCGTTCAGAGGAACGGGCGGCCCTTTTTGTGTTGTTCTGAACTTGACGGGACGCCGCGCTTGCCGCTCAGAAATCGACCTTCCAGCCGGAGCGCAGCCAGATATCCGTGTCGTCGCTTTCGGTCGTGGCATTGAGCATGAAGGAGGCGACACCGCCGCCGACGGCTATTTCCGTGCCGATGCCGCCGCGCAGCCAGAACTGCTTAATGTCTTCACCAGGGACCGCGAGCCGGATGCCGGCGACTTCGGTTGACGTACCGCTCGTCTGTTCCTCGAAGCGATAGGCTGCTTCGGCGCGGGCAAGGAGTGTGACGGTATCGTTCAGCTTGTAAGTCCCGTCGATACCGAAGCGCGCGAACGTAGCATGCTCGTTCATGGCATCATGCGCGGCCGGGAAGCCGCCGCCCGTCTCAACATAGGCATCTGTCTTAGCCAAGGTGCGCGAAAGCGCCAAGTACGGTGTAAAGGCAGCATCGCCGAGCGTCACCGCGTTCAGCCAGTCGATGCGAACCTTTCCGGCGAGCGTCTCCGTGTCTGTCTCGCCCGTCGAGAAGTCGAGGCTGGAACCGTTCCGATAGCCGCGTTTGATGTCGAGATCACCGCGACCGTAGAGCCCACCGACCGTCAGATAGAGATCGCCGAGCAGATTGGCGGTGACTTCAGGAGCCACATACCAGCCGCGCGACTGGAAGGCGCCGCCATCGTACAGGTCTTGGTCCGTAAAGGTCGCACCAGTCTGCAGACGCACAGTGACGCCATCCATCAGGCCGTAGCCGAAACCGAAGTCGCCCAAGACCAGAGCACCTTCAGATTTCGTGCCGCTGTCATAGCCGGTGTCGACAGTGCCCCAGGCGGAACGGCGCCCGACCTCGAGTAGATTGCGCATGGGGCTGCCCTGGGCACCAAACATTACGGTGTTGGTACTCGATGTCTGCAGGCCAATGGCAACGGAATTTGTCTGCGCAGCGGATGTCAGGTAGTCCGTCACGCTGATGACCCCACCCGTGCCGCCGTCAGGCGTGCCGCCACCGCCAGATGTTTCGCCGACATGGGCTATGTAGATGTCGCCGGTGATTTCCTGGCCGATGACTGTTTTGCCATCCGCCGAGACGGAGGTGGCACTCTGGGAGAAGTCTTCTGCAACACTGACGCCGGCGTCACGCAACCATTCTTCGACGGTGATCATGCCCGTCTCTTGAGTCCAGCGGAAGCCGCGCGAAACTGTGCTGCCGCCGCCTCCCGGGGAGGGACTGGGCGAGGGGGCGCCGTTGCCACTGGGGGAAGTAGGGTTTGCGTTGCTGTTGCTCTGCTGCAGCATTTCGACCGAGCCAACCACGACCGAGCCGTCGTCACTCACGTCCCTGGCCTCGGATCTGGTGAAGCGCGTGGCGTGTATGTCCTGCATGGTTCCATCGGCCCAGCGGAATGCTCTATACTGCACGCCCTGATTTGCCGGCTGATATCCGGCATAACCAACCAGCGCGCTGCCGTCGCGGTTCATGGCGTTCAAACGCACCTGTCCGTCGCCTTCAAAGCTGCCAAGGTTGACGAGGCCGCCCCCCGATGTCCAGCGAAAGGCGCGGTCGTTGCCCGAGGCGTCGGCGGCTTGGCCGGCAACGACACTTCCGTCATAGCTGGCGAAGACGGCTGCGCTCCACGTACCTCCGGACAGAAACCCGATGCCGGTCATTTGGCGAGTGTCGCGGTTCCATACGAAACCCTGCGAATTGCCATCTTGATCCTGCGATTCACCGACAACAGTCTTCCCGTCTCCACTCAAGCCATATGCGAAGCTTCTGCCTCCGCCGAGATTGCCAAGAAGGGTGAATGTGTTGTGATAGACATAAAAAGCGTCTTGGCCGTCCACGGTGCCTGTGAAAGCAGAGCCGTTGTCATCGACCAAATCAAATCGGAAGCTGCCGCTGGTTGCGCCAGTATCAATGAACGTCAGGCCCGATGCCTCAGTCCAGGCGAACAGACGATTTGCTCCGCTCGAATCCCACCCGATACCAATCACGGTGCTTCCATCGCGGCTGATGGCTCCCGGAAGGAGATTCCCTGCGCCATCCGTCACCGTATTGGGATCATTCGCCAGGTCAGGGTTGCTGCTGTAGATCGTGTAGCCCGTGTTAGAGCCGTTGATGATCGGCGAACGCGCGAATACTCCAGCAGAGCCAATCCGGCCCGAATAAAGAATCCGGGAGGCATCGCCACTGACCCAAGTGTCAGCATGCGCTGTGCCGGCAAGGCTGAGGATTGCGATCAGGGGTAGCGCGGATGCGGCGGCGAGGGAGAGACGGCGGACACGAAGGGGGGAGAGGTGAAGTGCAGGCATAGATCGATCACGCCCTGCCGTGGCGAGACAGCAGAGTATAGTGCTCCCGAATTGTGTTTTACTTTATTTAGAGGGTGCTATTTTTGTTTTAGACAGTATTCCGGAAAATATGACTCGAATTTGGGAGATGAATACAAGTGCGCTGAGTAACGCGCAATAAGGAGACCTCATTTACAAGTCGCCCTACCAAAAAAAGTACAAATATATTATGATTTCATAAGAGACGATTGCGGCAGCTGCGAGAGGTCACCCGGAACAGCAAACCGGCCCTGAAAAGGGCCGGATGCGGGTTCTGCAGGGGGTGGGCTCAGGCGCGGCGCTTCAGGCCCGGCTTGGCGCTGACGTCGGGGATCCGGAGCGACACGACGGTGCCCTGGCCTTCGCGGGAGCGGATCTGGAGCGAGCCGCCATGCATGCTGACCAGCGAGCGGGAGATGGCGAGCCCGAGGCCCGATCCGCCATTGCTCTTGGCATATTGGCTCTGCACCTGTTCGAACGGGTTGCCGATCTTCGACAGCGCCGATTTCGGGATGCCGATACCCGTGTCGGCGATGGTGATGGCAACACTGCCGCCCACCTTGCGGGCGCGAAGCTCGATGCGGCCGCCGGGTTCGGTGAACTTGACGGCGTTCGACAGGATGTTGAGCAGGATCTGCTTCATCGAGCGGCGATCGGCGATCATCGAAAGGCCCGGCGCCACACTCTGTTCGATGCGGATTGCCTTGTCTTCCGCCGGGATGGCGGTGAGGCGCAGGCTTTCCTCGATCAGCGGTGACAGATCGATGGTTTCGCAGCGGATCTTCATCTGGCCCGCCTCGATCTTCGACATGTCGAGGATGTCGTTGATGACATTCAGGAGGTGCTTGCCGCTCTCGTGGATGTCCTTGGCATATTCCTCGTATTTGGGGGAGCCGATCGGTCCGAACATGCCGGCGAGCAGGATTTCCGAGAAGCCGAGGATGGCGTTGAGCGGCGTTCTGAGCTCATGGCTCATATTGGCGAGGAATTCTGACTTGGCCTTGTTGGCGGCCTCGGCGCGCTGCTTTTCGGCAAGATATTTCTCGTTGGCGTCTGACAGTTCGGTCTTCTGGCGCTCGAGGATTTTCTGCGAGGCGGAGAGATCGCCGATGGTGGCCATCAGGCGGCGTTCCTGGTCGCGCAGCCGTTCCTGGTGGCGCTTGAGGAGCGTGATGTCGGTGCCGACGGAGACGAGGCCGCCGTCGCGGGTGCGACGTTCATTGATCTGCAGCCAGCGTTCGTCGGCGAGCTGCACTTCCGAGGTCCGCGAATTGGTGCCGTCGTCGGCGTCGGCAATGCGGCGCTGGATGATCGGGCGGGCGGCAGCGGCCAGCACCAGAGAACGCTCCTTGCCCGGCAGCAGCACGTCGTCGGGCAGGCCGTAGACTTTCTGGAAATGGCCGTTCCAGGCGACGAGCTTGTCGTTCTTGTCCCAGAGCACGAAGGCTTCCGAGGTGCATTCGATGGCGTCTGCGAGGCGCTGATCGGCCTCGGCGTAACGCTGGGCGAGGCGGTGCTGTTCGGTCACGTCCATGGCTATGCCGATGACATGCAGGTCGCCGGTATTGGTGCAGATGATCTGGGCGCGGGCGCGCATCCAGACATAATGGCCAAGGGCATGGCGCATGCGAAAAATCTGGTCGATATGGCGCGACTTGCCGCGACCGACGGACCGGGCGAGCGCATAGAGATTGCCGTCGTCGGGATGCATCAGTCGGGCTGCATCGGCAAAGGCGAGCGGCTGGGTCGAGGGCGTGAGGCCGAGCATGTCGTACATCGACCGCGACCAGACGAGCTTGCGGCTTTCGAGATCGAAGTCCCAGAGGCCGCAGCGGCCGCGGGCGAGCGCCGCTTCGACCCGCATGTTGGATTCGAGGAAGATCTCGTCAGCGTCGCGGGCGCGCTTCACCTGCTGGTAATAGGCATAGAGGATGACCAGGAGGATCAGCGAAATGCCGGAAAACAGCGTCACGCTGAGCGAGATCTCGCTACGCCAGAAATTGTCGACGCCCTGCATCGAATGGGCGGTGAGGAGAAGTGCACCCTCGGTTCCGACAGGCGCGACGATGGCGTAATGCGGCTGGCCGTTGAAGATGGTTTCGATGGCGCCGACACGCTTGGCCGAGGTCTGGCTGACCGAACGCTGGATGGTGGTCACCTCAGGCAGAATGGCCGACAGCATCAGGCCGACCTGGGCCGAGGCTGAAGGTGAGGCGGCAAAGACCCGGCCAGCCGGGTCGACGAGCAGCACGAAGGCGCCGTCAGACAGAAGCTCGTCATCAAGATAGGTCGTGAGTATCCGCTCTGCCGACACCCGGTCAGCGCGCTCGAACAAGGCGGCCTTCTCCGAGAAGGCGGCCTCCGCCGTCGCGGCCATCAGCGATGTCGAGACCCGGATGGCGTCGACCATGCGGCTCTGTTCGGAGAGAATGCCGACGGTGCGCGAAAGCGCAACCACGGCGAGGAATGCGAGAATGAGCACCGGGATCGCACGGCGGAGAATGGTTTCCACCTGCTGCGATGTCGAGCCGGAGGAGGCCGGGGCAGCCTGGCCCCGCACGCCGCTTCCGCCCGCAGGCGGCAGGCTGAACTTGCGCGCCAACTTCCCCATATATGTCCCTACATCGGGAAATTTAGTGCGCAACCGCTCATCGGCTGCGGTCGCCCGCCGCGCGTCAGACATCGTCCCTGCCTCGATCCCTCGTGTGATTCGTTAGCGCCGCTCGCCCGAATCTGGGGTCAAGGAATCATGGCCGATTCGGCTTGTCCAGAGCTGCCAGGTAAAGAAAATATTAACCCCTTACGCCGACTCCGCTTTTTTTATCGCGCCTGCGGCAAGCAGCTGAATCTGATGCAGGAATCGGGCGGGGAATGCCCTCGCCAGAGCATGAAATGCTAAAGACGCCGGTCGGTGACCGGCGTCTCGATGGTGCAAATCAGAGCACTGATCAGCCCTTGAGAACGCGCTCGACGATGTCGCGGACATCGGTCGACAGAGACGGGGCCGCCTCGATGGTTGCGAGCGCCTTTCGCGCATGCTCGGCGCGTACCGGCTCCAGCAGGCGCCAGGACCGGAGCGCGGTCAGGAGGCGTGCGGCAAGCTGCGGGTTGCGCGGATCGATGGCCAGGATCTGCTCGGCATAAAAACCGTAGCCGGCACCATCCGGCCGGTTGAAGCCGGTCGGGTTGGAGAAGGCGAAGGTGCCGATCAGCGAGCGCACGCGATTGGGATTGCTCGGCGTGAAGTTCGGGCTCTTCATCAGCGACTGGACGCGGGCGAGCGCATCGGCCCCCGGGATCGTCGCCTGGATGGTGAACCACTTGTCGAGCACCAGCGGGTTTTCGGCGAAGCGGCTTTCGAAGGCGGAAAGGGCCGCTTTCGTTTCCGGTGCATCGGGGAAACGATGGGCAAGGATGGTGAGCGCCTGCGACAGGTCCGTCATGTTGTCGGCCTTGGCGAAGGCATCGGCTGCCAGGGCCGGCGTATTTTCGGCGAGCGTCAGGAAGGAGAGGGCGCTGTTCTTCAACGCACGCTTGCCGGCCCCGTCCGCGTCCGGGCTGAAGGCGCCGGAAGCCGCATGCGCGGCATGGAGCGTGCCGAAGACCGCAGCACCTGCCTTGGCGATCGCCGAGAGCACGGCTTCGCGGCCGGCATGGATGGCATCGGGATCGTTGTTGCCGCCGAGTTCGCGGGCGATGTCGGCTTCGGTCGGCAGCGACAGCGCCTGGGCGCGGAAGGCCGGCTCCAGCGTCTCGTCGGCGGCGACGGCCAGGAGTGCATCGATGAAGGCGGGTGCGACCTCGATCGTGCCGCCGGCCTGGGCGGTTTTCGCGGCCGAGGTCAGGATCGGAAGCGCAATATCCGTGATCGCCTGCCAGCGGGCAAAGAGGTCGCTGTCATGGCGGGCAATGTGGATCAGGTCGTCCTTGCCCTGGGAGAAATGCAGGGTGACGGGTGCCGAGAAGCCGCGATTGAGCGAGACGACCGGACGGCTGCCGATGCCGGAAAAGGTGAAGGTCTGGGCGCGTTCGGTCAGATGCAGGACGTCGCCGGTGACCTCGCCGCCGGACACGGACGAGGCGGAAGCCTCCGAGCCGTTTTCCGAGATCAGCGCAAAGCGCAGCGGGATGTGCATCGGCTCCTTGGTGCTCTGGCCGGGGGTGGCCGGAACCATCTGCTCGAGCGACAGGGTCAGCGTCTTGGCGCCGGCGTCATAGGCCGAGGACACAGTAATCTGCGGCGTGCCGGCCTGATGATACCAGAGCGAGAACTGGGTCAGATCCTTGCCGCTTGCATCCTCGAAGCACTTGACGAAATCTTCGACCGTGGAGGCGTCGCCGTCGTGGCGTTCGAAATAGAGGTCCATGCCCTTCTTGAAACCATCGCGGCCGAGAATGGTCGCGATCATCCGGGTGACTTCCGAGCCCTTCTCGTAGACGGTCGTCGTGTAGAAGTTGTTGATCTCGCGGTATTTCGTCGGGCGCACCGGATGGGCGAGCGGGCCTGCGTCTTCCGGGAACTGCTCCGAGCGCAGATGGCGGACTTCCGCGATCCGCTTCACCGAGCGCGAGCGCATGTCGGCGGAGAACTCATGGTCGCGATAGACGGTCAGGCCTTCCTTGAGGCAGAGCTGGAACCAGTCGCGGCAGGTGATGCGGTTGCCGGTCCAGTTGTGGAAGTATTCATGCGCGATGATCGCCTCGATGTTCGCGTAGTCCTGGTCGGTCGCGGTCTCGGGATCGGCAAGCACGTACTTGTCGTTGAAGATGTTGAGGCCCTTGTTCTCCATGGCCCCCATGTTGAAGTCGGAGACGGCGACGATCATGAAGATATCGAGATCGTATTCGCGGCCGAAGACGTCTTCGTCCCACTTCATCGAGCGCTTCAGAGCGTCCATGGCATAGGTCGCGCGCGGCTCCTTGCCATGCTCGACATAGATCTTCAGCGCCACGTCACGGCCGGACATGGTGGTGAAGGTGTCTTCGACGACACCGAGGTCACCGGCGACCAGCGCAAAGAGATAGGACGGCTTGGGATGCGGGTCGAACCAGGCGGCGAAATGTTTGTCCGGGCCGAAGCCGGCGCCACCGAGGAAGTTGCCGTTGGAGAGAAGCAGCGGATTGGCGGCCTTGTCGGCGATGATGTTGATCGTGTAGACGGCGAGCACATCCGGGCGGTCGGGGAAATAGGTGATGCGGCGGAAACCCTCGGCCTCGCACTGCGTCGCATAGATGCCATTCGTCCGGTAGAGGCCCATCAGCTGGGTATTGGCCTCCGGGTTGATCATCGTCACGACGGTGATCTCGAAGGGCGTCGATTCCGGCAGGTCGCGGATGACAAGGCTCTCGGGCGTCGCGGTGTAGCGCGCGGGATCGAGCTCGATCTGGTCGAAAAGCAGGCTGGTCATGGTGAGATCGTCACCATCGAGCACCAGCGGTGCATTGGCATCGACGCCTTCACGGCGGTGGAAGATCAGACGGGCTTCCACCTTGGTTTCAGTCGGGTCCAGTTCGAAGGTCAGATCAACCCGTTCCAGAACAAAGTCGGTGGGGCGGTAGTCTGCCAGATGAACGATCCGGCCCGTATCTGTGCGCATTGTATATCCTGGTCGCTTCGAGGTTGGCCGCGACGGCGCAAGCAGATTTACTCTGCACCGAATGGGGTCAAGTTACCGGCGATGATTGCAGCAAAATCTGAACGATTGTTAAAACACGTGATATTTTTCGCTGGCCCTTTTTGGGCTCAGACAAGATCTGCACGCCAGATCGGTCGGTAAGCGGCAACACTGAAGAATAGCGCGGGGCTGATCTTTTCTCTTCGTTGCCGGCCGGTGCCGATGAGAGACGACTTGCAATTCGGCAGCCTGCGAATGCTGTCCGTGCCGTCATCTTCATTGGAAAATCAGGGGCAGGGCGCTTTGAGCGGGATGGCTGCCAGAGTGCGACTGGGCGGCGCTGAGCGGCCGCGTGGCTTTGCCGACCCGGCCCGAAGCTGTTCGCTTCGGTCGCCTTTCCACGGCACGTCTTCACCGAGGGAGAAAGAAAGGATTTGGTGATCGCAATGAATGAAATGAGCGTCTGCACTATGGAATGACGACAAATCTATGGGGCCCGGTTGAAGGCATGGTTAACGCCGGATAGCAAGAAAACCCATGCCAGAGGTGCTTTTGCCGGTCTTGAGCCTTGTTTCGGTCCGGTTGAGGTGCAAGGTCTAGCGGGCGGGTTGCACAATACGGCAGCGCGCGTCGTCCGATTGCTCTCCCGTCCTCTGGCTCGCTCAGCCTTGAAGCCGCGAACTGCCAACGAAATTGCTGACTGAAATGGCTTTTGCAGACCCAAATCCGCTCCGCGGCATTCTCCTCAAAGTGCTCTCGGTCACCGTCTTCGTTGCGATGCAGACCTCGATCAAGCTGGCGGGTGCCGGCATTGCACCCGGCCAGATCAGCTTCTACCGCTCCGCCTTCGCCATCGTGCCGATCGTGATTTATCTGGCCTTCCGGGGTGAACTGCGCCGGGCGATCCAGACGGACAATCCGCTCGGCCATGTGAAGCGTGGCTTCCTCGGCGTCTGCGCCATGGGCGCGGGCTTTTTCGGCCTGGTGCATTTGCCTCTGCCCGATGCGATCGCCATCGGTTATGCCATGCCGCTGATCGCGGTCGTCTTTGCAGCGGTGTTCCTGAAGGAGACCGTGCGGCTTTACCGCTGGACCGCGGTCTTCGTCGGCCTGATCGGCGTCTTAATCATCTGTGTGCCCAAGCTCAGCCTGTTTGCCGACGAGGGGCTGGGATCGGAAGCCGCAATCGGGGCCGTGGCGGTCCTCATCTCGGCGACGCTTGGGGCAGCGGCCATGCTGCAGGTCCGCCAGCTGGTGCGGGAGGAGAAGACGGCGACCATCGTCCTCTTCTTCTCGGTGACGGCATCCCTTTTGTCGGCCCTCACCTGGTTCTTTGGCTGGCCGGAGCTCTCCTGGCGGGCGCTTGGCCTCCTGGCCCTGGCCGGCTTCTTCGGCGGGCTCGGCCAGATCCTGCTGACCGAGAGCTACCGCTTCGCGGATGTCTCCACCATCGCACCCTTTGAATATATCTCGATCATTCTGGGGTCTGTGGCCGCCTATCTTCTGTTTGCCGATGTGCCGACATGGACGACCATCCTCGGTGCCGCGATCGTGGTTGGCGCAGGGATCTTCATCATCTTTCGCGAACACCAGCTGGGGCTCGAGCGGCGGGCCGCCAGGAAAGCCTCGACCCCGCAGGGATGAGCAAGAACAAGGCCGCGCTCAGCGATCGGGATCGTTGAGCGGTGACGCCCCGTCCGTGCCCTGCATCGGGATTGCCACGGCCTGGAAGTCGGTCTTGTCGGCAGCGGTGTCCGGACGGCGCGAGATGCGCCAGGCGGCATAGCCGGAGTAGAGCGCGAATGCGGTGGCGAGGAAGAAGATCAGGGCGTTCGGCCCGAACCACTGCATCAGAGAGCCGGCCATGACGGGGCCGGTCACGGTGCCGAGGCCATAGAGGATCATGATGGCGCTGGACAGCGTCACATACTCGTCCGGCTCCGCAAGGTCGTTGGCATGGGCCACGTTCAGCGAATAGACCGGATAGAGCACGGTGCCGACGAAGAAGCCGGCGACGTAGATGGCCGTCGCATTCTGTGCATCGAAGGCGGCCATGGCGAGGCAGGCTGCGACACCGAAGAGGCCGCAGCCGATCATGACAAGGCGGCGGTCGATGCGGTCGGAGAGACGCCCGATCGGCACCTGCGAGAGCGCACCGCCGGCGAGGAAGGCGGCGAGCAGCGTCGCGCCCTGGGTGGTGGTCATCTCGATAGTCTGCGAGTAGACGCCGCCCAGGCTGCCCCAGGTGCCAGACAATGCGCCCGACAGCAGCGAGCCGAAGAAGGCGATCGGGGAGCGGCGATAAAGCCGCTTGAGATCGAATCGGGCTTCCGCGATCGGCGTCGGCGACTGGGCGGTCGACAGGGCGACAGGGAAGAGGGCGAGCGAGAAGATCAGGGCGCAGATGATGAAGAGCTCGGGTCCGTTCACGTTGCCAAGCGGCACGATATACTGGCCGCCGATCGAGCCCACCAGGCAGGTCACCATGTAGACGGAGAACAGCGCCCCGCGATTCTCATTGGTGACGCGCTCGTTGAGCCAGCTTTCGATGAGCAGATAGGCGCCGGCGATGGCAAAGCCCGCAAGGCCCCGGAAGATCATCCACGCCCACCATTCAACGACGAGGGAGCAGAGCAGGATCGACACGGTGAGCAGGGTGATCAAGGCACCAAACACCCGCACATGGCCGACCCGGCGCACGAAGATCGGCGTCACCACGCAGGAAACCGTGAAACCGAAGGTGTAACCGGTCGCAATGACGGAGATGATGAAGGTCGACCAGCCCTCGTTGAGCGAGCGAATGGGCAGCATGTAGCCCATCAGACCGAAGCCCGCCATCATCAGCAGGGTGGACAGCATCAGGGTCGCGATCGAGGCGAGACTGGACAGCATGGAGACCCCTCGGGCGCTTTGATCGGGCGATACTGCCCCGATCGCAGCGTTTAAGGAATTTCGAAACCGACGTCCAGCGTCGCAAAACCAGGACCCCCGTGACGCATTGTGGCGGTATGGGCTAATAATTGATTGAAATCGTGCAAGTAAGTCGCTTACCTTGTCATTCGTCACTCATTGATCAGGCGGGGACGTCATCCGTCGCGCCGGAGGAGATTTATGGGGCTGTCGAGCGTGCATGGCGGGGCGACATGGGGTTTGGTTTCGAGGGTCTTGGGCATGCGTGCCGATGCCCGGCCCGCATGGCGTCAGGCTGGGAGACTGAGGTGAAGCATGGCGTTTTCGTCTGAGGACATTGCCGACCATCCGAACTTCGTCGAAGCACTGCGTGGCTTTGCGGCGTCGCTGCGGCAACAGTTCGACGAAAGCCCGCGGCTGTCGCGCATGCTGGCGTCGCATCAGCGCTGGCTGCTGAGCCAGGCGGCCTTCGCCCTGCAGCTGGAATATGATCCGACACAGCCCGGCAGTGGCCTGACCACCACCAATCTGCGCGAGATCATCACATCCAACAATGCGGCAAGCCGCAATACGGTGCTCAACTTCCTCGACCAGCTGCTGAGCTACAAGTTCGTCCGGATTGTCGGCGACCCGACACGCCGGCCGAAACGCTATGAAGCGACGGAAATCTCGTTCCAGGCGATGTACCAATGGGTCCTCACCAACCTGCTTGTGCTCGACCGGCTCGATGGCGGCGATCGCGTGTCCAGACTGCAGGGCAGGCCGGACCTGCTACGTCAGGTGCAGCCGCAGATCGCGCGCCGCGCCTGCCTGGACCCGCGCTGGCTGGAGCCACCGCCGCGCGTGGCGCTGTTTCTCTGGACAGAGGCCGGGGGGCTGGTGATGGACGAGCTGGTGCGCCGGGCGATCGAACCGTTGCCAGGCGGCGATGTCTATGAAATCGGCCGCATCGATGCGCGCCAGATGGCCGAGCATTTCATGATTTCCCGCACCCACCTGCAGCGCCTGTTTCGTCGTGCGGTGGAAGCCGGTTGCCTGTCCTGGCCCGACGATACGCGCAAGAGCTGCCTGCTGAGCCGCGATTTCCTGCGCGAATACTGCCAATGGCAGGCGGTGAAATTCTCCATCGTCGATCACGCCTATGAGAAGATCTGCGGGCCTGTGGACCTGGGAAAGCCTGAGCCGCTCCTGGGCGCGGTGCGGGAGGCCTAGGACGCGCGATCGCCGGGCGAGAGACGCCGAAAACGCAAACTGCTCGCCAGAGCGAGCCGTCGTGCGGACTATGTCGATGACGCGCCGGCGCTCAGAAGGCCAGCGGCTGCACGGCCGGGCGCTCGCCGCGGGCGATCGCGGCCTGGCGCTGATGGGCAGCGTGGGAATATTCTGCCGAAGCGCTGACGGCGTGGCCGATCTGATGCATGGCCTGACGCAGGGTGCGGACGGGATGGAAACGGATGGTCATGGGACTTATCCTCTGCTTTTCGCGCATATCTGTTTTACGTCGCCATTAGTTCATGGCTGAACCACTTGTGCAACGCACAATTCAACGGGGCTGATATGCGACGAATGCAAGGCCAAGCCTTCGGGCGCGCAGAGCGCTCGCGTCAGGCGCGGAAATCGGAGAAGACGGTCGCGGGCCGCGCAATGCGCCCGGCATGGCCAGCATAGCGGGCACTCAGCTGTTCGAGCGCGGCAGCAGGGCCGATGCGGTTGTAGGGGCTGTTGGTCCGGCCCTGATCGCCAGCGAGGCGCAGGGTCTCGAACTTGCAGTGGATGGGGCGGGTCCGAAGGCTCACGGCGGTCTTCCTTGTAAAGTGTCCCTCCCACTTTGCCCTGTGTATATCGCAGTGCAGCATTGAGTCGGCAAGTCGTTCTGTTGCGGCCCTGCCTTGCGTATTCTGCATGGCTGGTTTCATCATTTGTTTACAATGACGCTTATTTGAGCGTTTACCCTCTGGGAAGGCGTTCTGAAAACGCCAGAAGGTCCATCCAGGCGAGCGCCTTGCTGGCCGGCGCGGCGAGCAATTCCTGCGGATGCAGCGTGGCCATGGCCGGCAGCGTCTCGTCGCCGCTGCCGATTTCCCGCCATTTGCCCCTGAGCGCATGGATCGTGCCTGTCTCGCCGAAGAAGAAGCGGGCGGCGAAATTGCCGAGCACCAGCACCTGGCGCGGTTCGACAAGAGCGATCTGCCGCTCGATGAAAGGCCGGCAGATGGCGGTTTCCGGCGCCGACGGCATGCGGTCGCCGGGCGGTCGCCAGGGAATGATCGTGGTGATCAGCACGCTTTCGCGCGTCTGGCCGATGGCCATCAGCATCCGGTCGAGCAAGAGCCCGGCCCGGCCCGAGAAAGGCAGCCCCTCGCGGTCGTCGTCGGCGCTTGGCATCGAGCCGATCACCATGATGCCGGAGCTGGCCGTTCCGGCGGCGGTGATGGTCGAGCGTGCCGAGGTCTTCAGGTTGCAGCTGGCAAAGCCCTCGACGGCAGTCCTGAGTTCGGCAAGCGAGCGGGCCGATTCCGCCGCAAAGCGCGCCTCGGCCACGGCATTCTCGTCTGGAATGGCCGGCAGGGCGGAAGACTGCGACGGCTGGGGGCGGGATTGCTGCCGCTGGTCGGCGGCGGGTCCGCGCGATGGGGGGCTGCGGCCGGCGGCCGGGGCAGTCACGCCCCCTGCGGAAGCAGACGGTGACGCCGTCGACCGGCTTGTCTGACGTGCCGCCTTCTCCGCCGCAAAGGCCGCAATCCGGTCGACCGGTTCCTCCTCCAGCAGCCATTCGACACCCGCTTCCGCATGAAATGCGAGAAGGGCGGCGAGTTCTGCGGGGTTCATGTCGCGGGCCTGGATCATCGGGCTGTTCTAGAGCCAATCGGCGGGGGATGGCAAATGGAAAGCGGAGGAGCGTGTGAGGCTCGTCGGGTTGCGTAATCCGCCAATACGCTTTTCGCGCGCATGGCTTTGAGGTTAAGGTTTGTCATTGGACGTTTGAGGTTGTCCCCGGCTCACACGTGTCCTGCCCCATCAAGATTTGCAAAGATGAACCGTATAAGGTACAAAGAGGCGTCAGATGAAACGGATTGTTGCGACATTCTTCGTGACGGACGAGGGCGCCGAACCGGTAAAGGAATGGCTGAGGGCCTTGGATAAGCAAGATCGCCATATCATCGGTACTGACATCGCGGCGGTCGAGTTCGGCTGGCCCGTTGGCATGCCAATCTGTCGAGCGATCCGTGATGGCGTCCGCGAGGTGCGCTCCACAATAAGAAACGGCAGGGTCGAGGCGAGGACCTATTTCGGCATCGATCGTGCTCTGATGATTTTATTGCATGGTGAGATTGGCAAGGATGGACAGCAGAATGCGATCAAACTGGCCGTTCAGCGCTGGAAGGAACACCAGGAGCGTTCCAAGCGCGTGAAAAAGACCGACAAGGGAACAAGCAGATGAGTGAGACACCATCGTCTATCGGCGGCACGCTGGAAGATTTTCTGGAAGAGCTTGGCGAACGGGATGCAGTCTATGGCGAGGCGATCAAGCGGGTCTTGGCCTGGCAGATCGAAGACGCCCGCCAGAAGCAGTCTATCACCAAGTCCGACATGGCAGCGAGAATGGGGACGAGCCGGACCCAGTTGGAACGTGTGCTCGATCCCTGCAATGTCGCGGTCTCTCTGGATACGCTCGACCGCGCCGCGCGGTCAGTCGGCAAGAAGTTGGTGATTGAACTGGTTGACGTTTGATCCGCAGTGAACTTGGGTCTGCCCCTCATCCGCCTGCCGGCACCTTCTCCCCGCCCGCGGGGAGAAGGCCGAGACGGCCACTGTTCGCGCCTCCCTCTCCCCGCTTGCGGGGAGAGGGTAGGGTGAGGGGCAAGTATTTGCGTCGGGAGGGACGTTAAAGGAGCATTATCAGAAGGCGCCCCGCTTCCGCTGACAGATCGCCTCGCTCCAACCCTTCCCGCCGACCTCCCCCCTCAAGGAGAGCATAGAGCCTTCACGCCACCCATTGCTCGATGTCGTCGCGCTCGCCGATGAGCGCCAGACCATGGGCGATCGAGACCAGTTCGCCGCCGGTCTCGATCTTGTCTTCGGAAAAGCGGCGGCGGAAGATGTTGCGCACGGCGGGCACAAAGGAGGTGCCGCCGGTGAGGAAGACCTTGTCGATGCCGTCGGCCGGTGTGTTGGTCGTCTGAAGCACCTGGTCGAGCGCCTCTTCCATGCGGGCGATGTCGTCGGCGATCCAGCCTTCGAAGGCGGCGCGCGTCACGGTCTTTTCGCCGGCCTTGCCGAGGGGGGCGAAGCGGAATTCCGCTTCTTCCGACGAGGACAACGCCATCTTGGCTGCCGAGACCGCCTGGTAGAGCGGATAGCCTTCGTCATGGTCGATGAGGTCGATGAAGAGTTCGAGCTTTTCCGGCTCTTCCGCCTGGCGCACCAGCGATTTTAGGTCTGAAAATTCCTTTAGCGTCTTGAAGACGGAGAGCTGGTTCCAGCGCGAAAAGGCGAGGTAGTAATTGCTGGGCACGTCGAGCAGCTTGCCGAAGCTTTTGAACTGGCTGCCCTTGCCGATCTCGGGCGCCACCAGCTGGTCGATGATGCGCGCATCGAACTGGTCGCCGGCAATGCCAACGCCCGACTGGCCAATCGGTGTCGCCTTCAGCTTGCCGCCCTCGGTCTCGAAGCGGATCAGCGAGAAGTCGGTGGTGCCGCCGCCGAAGTCGGCGACGAGCACGGTCGCATCGGCCTTGAGGTTCTGGGCGAAGTAGAAAGCGGCCGCCACCGGTTCATAGACATAGTGGATCTCGGGAAAGCCAAACCGCGTCAACGCCTCGTTGTAGCGACTGGTGGCAAGGGCAGGGTCGGGATTGGCGCCGGCGAAATGCACCGGCCGACCGGCGACGAGACGCTTGGCACCAGAAGGCCAACCGTCACCGGCATAGGTTTCCAGACGCTTCAGGAAGACCTCCATCAAGTCTTCGAACTGGAAGCGGCGGGCATGCACCAGCGTGCCCTGGAACAGCGGCGAGGCGGCAAAGGTCTTGATCGATTGCAGGAAGCGACATTCGCCGGGATTGTCGATGAACTCGCGGATGGCCGCCTGGCCGGCCTCGACCTTCAGGGCGCCGGCGCCAAGCTGCCGGTCCTTCAGGAAGGACAACGCCGTGCGCATGCTGTCGGAGGTGCCGGCCGGCGAGGTATAGGCCACCGAATGGGTGTGCTCGCTGTCGTCAGCGACGGAAATGACGGTATTGGTCGTGCCGAAATCAAGCCCAAGCGCCTGTGCCATGGCCGTCGCTCCTTGTCGTTAGCAGATGTCAGGGAAGACCGGGCGATACCCGGTCAAACGCCGATCATGCCGGCGCGAATGAGGAGCGCGCCAGATGCCACAGGGGAGGGGCGAGGGCAAGCCTTAATGCGGAGGGCGGCAGTCAGGCACGCCGCCGCAACAGATAGAGGCCGACGAGGCCGGCCAGCGCCAGAAGGGCCCCGCGCAGGATCCACGGGCTCTGGTTGATCATGAAGCTGGAGGCCGGATAGGGGAAGAGGCCGGTCCCCTGGCCGATCCAGATCAGGCCCATCAGGACAGCGAGAACGGCAATGATTTTGAGGATGAGGCGCAAGGCTGACATGGGGGATGCTCCGGTTCGACCTTGAGCTTAGGCCCAACGACGCGGGGCCGCCAGTGTCCTTTTGAGGGAGCTATCCTTGAGATGGGGCGAGGGTTAAACCTCGAAATAATGCCGTGTCAGGCCCGGACGTATCTCCAGGTTTTCGCCAGCATCGCCATCGGCGAGTTGCGGCAGCAGGTGGCCGATGATCAGGCCCTGTGCGACGATGCGCAGCAGCGGCCCGCTCGCTCTCGGCGGCTCGGCCTCCTCCAGCTCAAAAAAATCGTCCTCCGCCCGCGGCGACAAGGTGTCGAGCAGGCTCCGGTCCTCATGTCCGGTTTCCATCATGTCGGGATCTCTCATCTCCCTGCAGCACTGGCGACAAGCCTTACGCGCGAGAGATTGAGAGCCCGTTCATGCAGATGATCGAATTTTAGAGGATTGCGATTGAGTGTTGAGGTGAGTGCTTCACGGCTTCAGTTCGACTTTGCTGCCCCGCCATCGACGCGCAGCATGGTGCCGGTGATGTAGCTCGCCTGTGCCGAGCAGAGGAAGGCGCCGGCGGCGGCAAATTCCTCGACCGTGCCGAGCCGTTGCGCCGGGATAGACTTGACCGAAGCGGCCCGCACCTCGTCGAGTGACTTGCCCGACCGTTTGGCGTTGGCCCCGTCCAGTTCGTCGATCCGGTCGGTATGGATGCGGCCGGGCAAAAGCATGTTGGCGGTCACGCCATAGGAGGCGACTTCCGACGACAGCGTCTTGTTCCAGCCGACCAGCGCGCCGCGCAGCGTGTTGGAGAGCGCGAGATTGGGGATCGGCTCGAACACGCCGGACGAGGCGACGGTCAGGATGCGGCCGAACCCTTGCGTCTTCATCAGCGGCAGGAAGGCATTGGTCAGCGTGATGACGCGCACAACCATGGTCTGGAAGAACATGTCGAGCGTGTCGCCATCCATGTCTTCGGCCGTACCGGGGGTGGGGCCGCCGGTATTGTTGACGAGGATATCGATGCCGCCGAGGATATCATGCACGGCATGGATCATCTGCTCGACGAAATGCCCGTCGGCGAGATCGGCCACCTCGAAATCGGCCTTGCCACCGGCCGCCCTGATCGCCTCGACATTGGCCTTCAGCTTGTCTTCGCTGCGCCCGCAGATCAGCACGTGAACGCCTTCAGCGGCGAGTGCCTTGGCAATCCCGAGGCCCAAGCCCCGCGAGGCGGCGAGCACGAGGGCGCGTTTTCCCGAAATGCCGAGATCCATGGTGAAGTCCTTCCCTGATGCGATGTGTTTGGCCGGACCCTAGCAAGGGGGCGGGGATGGGGGAAGGGGGAACAATCGTAGAGATTGTCCGATAACCTTTCAGGTTGTAGGATGTGGTGTCGCTACTATGGGGATGCAGCGCAATGTGAGGGCGGGGAGGTCGATTTGGGGTGGAAGGGGATAATGCGATCGGTGGTGGCTGCGTCGCGAGCAGCGGATCGAGAGGCGCAAAGGAGAAATAAGCAGCGGAATAAGCTGCAAATGATAGCAGATTCTGCTTCTGCAGTTGAAGACTGGCAAGCTTACTTCCGCGACTTGGTGTCGGTTCACACAAACCTTGCGGAGAAAATCGATTGGCGAAAGATCGCGTTTCAAACGATATCGCCGGAACCTCTACGATCGCACGTCGCGGAGAATCGAGCTAGAAAGAAACTGGAAGAATTTCGGCCGGGATTCTTTGATTTCGCTCGAGGTGGTACCAAGCGTCTTCGCAGCAAGCTTGAGCGGCGTTTGCAGGAGGCCATAGCGCAGGAACAACGCGATTTCGATGCTGAAGTCGCCGCGCATGGGCAAGCAGTCAAGGAATGGCAAAGCGATGTCAACTTGGCGCAGCAACTGCTAGCGGGCGAACCTCAAGCCATTCGGCAAGTCATTGAGGAAATGCAAACGCTTGACGAGGAGGAGTTAATCGGGACCGGGGTCGAATTCTCGATTGGCAAGAACTTCGTTCACGCATGTCCGACGGTGCATGGTGACGAGATCGTGCCTAAGGTCCGTCGGTCACAGTCAGCAAGCGGCCGGTTGACCGAAACTAAAATGCCTGCAGGTCAATTTCACGAGCTTTATCAAGACTACGTTGCAAGCGTCGCACTGAAAACGGCAGGCGATTTGTTCCAGATCCTACCGTTATCGGAAGTGTACGTGACCTGTAAGGCGCTATTACTGAATTCAGCGACGGGTCATAAGGATTGGACCCCGATTTTGTCGGTTCATTTCGTCAGGCAGACATTCACATCCCTCAGACTCGATGCAGTTGACCCCTCCGATGCGATAGCCAATTTTCGGCACGCCATGAAGTTCTCAAAGTCCAAAGGGTTTTCGGCAGTCACTCCTCTAGAGGCTGTCTAGTCCTCCTACCTTCAAAGCTCCGCCGGAAATCCCGGCGCCCTGAGATCCGTGCCGGTGGCGTCTTCCAAGAGTTTCACGACCTGCGACGACCAGGCATCCCCGCCATAGGCGGAGCGGGCGCGGATGAAGGTCTGCAGCGCGTGGCTGGCAAGGTCGAGGGGGACGCCGAACTCGCGGCCGAAGCCGAGCGCGAAGCCGAGATCCTTGACGGCGAGATCCATCGTGAAGTTGATGTTGTAGCTGCCGTTGAGGATCACCTGGCCCTCGGTCTCGTGCACGAAACTGTTGCCGGAGGAGGCCTTGATGATGTTGAAGGCGTCGGTGAGGTCGATGCCGCCCTTCTTGGCCAGCATCAGGGCTTCGCCTGTCGCGATCAGGTGAATGAAGGCGAGCATGTTGGTGATCACCTTGATGACCGAGGCCTTGCCGAGCGGGCCGGCGCGAAAGATCTGTTTGCCCATGGCCTGGAAGGCGGGGAGATGCAGGTCGTAAAGATCGCTGTCGCCACCGATGATCACGGTGATCTCGCCGGCCGCCGCCAGATGCACGCCGCCGGTGACGGGGGATTCGAGCATGCGCACGCCGGCATCGGCTGCGATCTTGCCGAGCCTTTGGACTTCCTGCTCGTCGAGCGTGCTCATCTCGATCCAGGTGGAGCCGGGTTTGAGGCCCTTGAGAATGCCGCGCTCGCCCGTCAGGACGCGTTCGCTGACCTTCGGCGAGGGCAGGCAGGTGATGACGGCATCGACGGCTTCCGCGACGGCTTGCGGATCGGCGGCGAATTTGGCGCCGGCGGCCACCAGCTCCTTGGCATTGTCGGGATCGAGATCATTGACCACGACGGTGAAGCCCGCCCTGACCAGACTGCCGGCGAGATGGCGGCCGAGATGGCCAAGCCCGATGAAACCATATGTGAGTGCCATGTCGTGTTCCCCTGCTGGCGTTTTGGTGGAGACTGCGACAAAGCTCAGCAACGTTCAAAGGCAGATTTTGGCGTGCGACGGGATTTGACGCTGAGGGAACAGGCACGCGGCATTTTTTGTTGGAACGGCTTGTCCCTGGTGAAGGCGAGGTCACACGCGAAATCGTCGCATTGACCCTTACGTGCACGTAAGATATTCTCACGCATCACACCGCCCTGCCGGAATTTGCGCCTTGGCGCGTCGCGCTTCGGCTCGACAATCCGGCTGGGTTTTGTCAAGGAGGAAGGCGGAAAGCACCGCCTGGCGAGGAATGACGATATGACCGAGATGGAACTGCCTGAACGCGAAAGCATGGAATTCGACGTGGTGATCGTGGGGGCTGGCCCTGCGGGTCTCTCGGCGGCGATCCGGCTGAAGCAGGTCAATCCGGACCTCACCGTCGTTGTGCTCGAAAAGGGGGCTGAAGTCGGCGCCCATATCCTCTCCGGTGCCGTGGTCGACCCGATCGGCATTGATCGCCTGATCCCCGGCTGGCGCGAAGAGGCGGATCATCCGTTCAAGACGGAGGTCACCGACGATCAGTTCCTCTTCCTCGGTCCGGCTGGCTCGATCCGCCTGCCCAACATGCTGATGCCGCCGCTGATGAACAATCACGGCAATTACATCGTCTCGCTCGGCAATGTCTGCCGCTGGCTGGGCGCCCATGCCGAAGCGCTCGGCGTCGAGATCTATCCGGGTTTTGCCGCCTCCGAAGTGCTCTACAACGATGAGGGCGCCGTGATCGGTGTCGCGACCGGCGACATGGGCATCGAGAAGAACGGTGAGCCGGGTCCGAATTACACCCGCGGCATGGAACTGCTCGGCAAATATGTGCTGATTTCGGAAGGCGTGCGCGGTTCGCTCGCCAAGCAGCTGATCGCCAAGTTCGATCTGTCGCGCGACAGCGATGTGCAGAAATACGGCATCGGTCTCAAGGAGCTGTGGCAGGTGAAGCCCGAGCATCACAAGCCAGGTTTGGTCCAGCACTCCTTCGGCTGGCCACTCGGCATGAAGACCGGTGGCGGCTCGTTCCTCTATCACCTCGAAGACAACATGGTCGCCGTCGGCTTCGTCGTGCACCTCAACTACAAGAACCCCTATCTCTACCCCTTCGAGGAATTCCAGCGCTTCAAGACCCATCCGGCGATCGCCAAGACCTTCGAGGGCGGCAAGCGTCTCTCCTATGGCGCCCGCGCCATCACCGAAGGCGGATACCAGTCCGTGCCGAAGCTTTCCTTCCCCGGCGGCGCGCTGATCGGCTGTTCCGCCGGTCTCGTCAACGTGCCCCGCATCAAGGGGTCTCACAACGCCGTGCTCTCAGGCATGCTGGCGGCCGAGAAGATTGCGGATGCGATCGCTGCCGGCCGCGCCAATGATGAGCCGGTCGAGATCGAGAACGAATGGCGTTCGACGGATATCGGCAAGGACCTGAAGCGCGTGCGCAACGTCAAGCCGCTCTGGTCCAAGCTCGGCACGGCGCTCGGCGTTGGCCTCGGCGGCATCGACATGTGGATGAACCAGCTCCTCGGCTTCTCCTTCTTCGGCACGCTGAAGCACGGCAAGACCGATGCGGCCTCGCTGGAGCCGGCGGCAAAGCACAAGCCGATCGCCTATCCGAAGCCGGATGGCGTTCTGACCTTCGACCGTCTCTCCTCGGTGTTTCTCTCCAACACCAACCACGAGGAAGACCAGCCGGTCCATCTGAAGGTCAAGGACATGGACCTGCAGAAGCGTTCCGAGCTGGGCATCTATGCAGGCCCTTCGACCCGCTACTGTCCGGCGGGCGTCTATGAATGGGTGGAGAAGGAGGGCGAGGAAACCTTCGTCATCAACGCGCAGAACTGCGTGCACTGCAAGACCTGTGACATCAAGGACCCCAACCAGAACATCACCTGGGTGCCGCCCCAAGGCGGCGAAGGGCCGGTCTACCCGAACATGTAAATGTTCGGGAGGCAGGCCAGCACGGACCGCCGCCGGGAACTTGGTGGCGAAGGGCCGGTTTATCCGGGGATGTGAGACTATACGGGGCGGTCGAGAGGCCGCCCTTTTCACATGCGGTAGGACCTAGCCGAGCGAGATGCGCTGCGCTGTGCGGCCTTTTGCACCTGGGTGCTAGTGGAAGAATACCGGCGCGTGCAACCCCATGGTCTCTGCGATCCGGTGGAGCCTACGATCGCGGGTCCAAAGTCGATCAGAGCGTGAAATCATGACGGATGCCAACAAATGGGCATCCACGTAACCGATGCCGGTGCCAAACAGCTTCTGGCTCCGGATCAGATGGCGCACTTCGCCGTCATCTGCGCGCGCAATTGAGGGAAGATGCGAGAGCATTTTCATGATGTCGTCATAGCGAGGGATATGGCCGAGCGACAGCTCGCCGATCACGAAGGGATGGATCAGGATCTCTTCATTTTCCAGCAACTCCTGAAGTGTCGGGTCATTCGACCGGAGGTGATCGATCCAGATGGAGCTGTCGGCCAGAATCATTCAGGCTCGACCGGATCGAAACGCCGACGTGGCGTTGCAACAAGATCAGGAGCGCTGCCGCCAAGGCGTGCCAGCCGCCGCGCGGCCTCGCGCTGCACGAGGGCTTGCAGCGCGATGCGCATGAGCGTGGGGATTTCGTCAATGCCGGTATATTCCCTGGCATCAGCCAGCAACGCGTCGTCGATTTCGATGTCAACTCGCATCTTCATATCTCCTGCGGTGCGAGGATAACATTGCGGCATCTCTGCTTCAATCTGCTTCCGATCCCGCCCCATCTTCGCCATCGGTCTTAACAGGCATGCCCGGATTTAACCCACCGTTAACCATAAATTCCTAGGCTCCTCGGCAACGAATCTTATTCCGAGGACGTCCATGACCATTTCCCGCCGAGGTCTCCTGATCGGCCTGCCGCTTCTTCTGGCCGGCTGCCAGTCCATGCCCAACCAGCAGGCCATGTATGGCGACATGCCGGATGAGCCCCATCCGCTGAAAAAGGTGCCGCTGGAAAAGATCAAGCCGGAACTGCGTCGTCAGCAGGTGGCCTACGAAACATCCCATCCGGCCGGCACGGTGGTGGTCGATACGCCGGCCCGGCGCCTCTACTACGTGCTGGGTGGAGGCCAGGCGATGCGCTACGGCATCGGCGTCGGGCGCAATGGTTATGCGCTCGCCGGCAATGCCTATGTCGGCCGCAAGGCCGAATGGCCAACCTGGACACCGACGCCGAACATGATCCGCCGCGATCCGGAAAAGAACCTGAAATATGCTGGCGGCCTGCCGGGTGGTCCGAACAATCCGCTGGGTGCCCGCGCCATGTATCTCTACCGCGACGGCAACGACACCATGTTCCGTCTGCACGGCACCAACCAGCCCTGGTCGATCGGTCAGGCCATGTCGTCCGGTTGCGTGCGCATGATGAACCACGATGTGATCGATCTTTACGAACGCGTGAAGGTCGGCACCAAGGTCGTGGTGATGCAGGCCTGATCCCTTCCATTCAGACGATCCGTCATGGCGCTGGTCCCCCGACCGGCGCCATTTTTCATGGGCGTAGCAGAGGAGGTCACAGGCTTTCACGAGTGTGAAATTGCACTTGTCGTTTCAATCGCGCGTCCCCATGTGCCGGCAGTGAAACTTTCCGGCGCGCTTTTGCGTCCAATATCCTGTTGACGCTGTGTCGACCAATTCCGGCAGGCGGGAGGCTTTCCGCTCTGCCCGGCCAGGACTAAATGGGAACAGACGCGCCGGGGTGCCGGCGGCGTCGAAGATTTGAGAAGGAATTTTGAATGGCGCGCGAAACCAATTCCGGACTGTCGGATCTCGGTGGTTGCCAGATCGAGGCGACGCTCCAGCTTCTCGATGGCAAATGGAAAGGCGTGATCCTCCACCATCTCCTGAAGGATGATGTCCTGCGCTTCAATGAGTTGGCCAAGCGCCTCTCGTCAATCACTCATAGAATGCTGTCGAAGCAGTTGCGGGACATGGAAGTGGCGGGGCTTGTGGCCCGTACCGTGTATCCGGTGGTGCCGCCGCGCGTCGACTATTCGCTGACACCGCTCGGGCGGAGCCTTGAACCTGTCCTGCAGGCGATTGGTCGCTGGGGTCAGGAAAACCTCGTTTCCGTCGAAGGCGCCGCCCTGAAGCCGAGCGAAGGTCCGGTGGGCAGCGCCGCCATCATGCGTTCGGCCGCCTGAGGATGCGTCCATAGTGGCCGCCGGAAGGGGCGGCCACTGATCGATTGCAGCTCAGCGCGGAAAGCCCTCAAGCACGATCTTGCCGCGCGCCCGGTTGCTCTCGATGATGGCATGCGCCTTCATCAGGGTCTCGGCCGTGATCGGTCCGAGCACGGTGTCGAGCGTGGTGCGAATTTTGCCCGCGTCGATCAGCTCGGCCACATGGTTCAGGAGCTTATGCTGCTCGATCATGTCCGTAGTCTCGAACATCGGGCGGGAGAACATCATCTCCCAATGCAGCGATACCGCCTTGCCCTTGAAGGCCATGATGTCGAAGCCTTCGGCGAAATCGTCGATCAGGCAGATCCGGCCGGCCGGTGCGATCAGCTCGGCGAGATCCAGGCGGTGCTGGACGCTATGCGTGACCGAGAAGACGAAGCCAGGCGCGCCGATGCCGAGTGCTGCATATTCAGCCGCCAGCGGCTTGCTGTGGTCGATGATGTGATCGGCGCCCAGCGACTTCGCCCAGGCGGCAGTTTCCGGCCGCGAGGCGGTCGCGACCACCGTGAAGTCGGTGAGCTGCTTGACCAGCTGAATGGCGATGGAGCCGACGCCGCCGGCACCGCCGGTGATCAGCACGACGGGCGCCGCACCCGGCACGGGAATGTCCAGCCGCAGCCGATGGAACAGCGCCTCATAGGCGGTTATCGCGGTGAGTGGCAGGGCGGCAGCCTCCGCAAAGGACAGGCTCCTCGGCTTTCCGCCAACGATGCGCTCGTCGACCAGATGATACTCGGCATTGGTGCCCGGCCGACCGATCGCACCGGCATAATAGACTTCGTCGCCTGGCTTGAAGAGGCTGACATCCGGACCAACGGCCTTGACGATACCGGCGGCATCATAGCCGAGGATCCGTGCCTCGCCTCCAGCCGGCTGGAAGTTGCGGCGCACCTTGGTATCGACCGGATTGACCGATACGGCCTTGACCTCGACGAGCAGGTCGCGCCCATGCGCCACGGGCATCGGAAGCTCCAGGTCGATGAGGGCGGTGGGCGAGGTGATGGGCTGGGGGGCGTGGAAGCCGATGGCGCGCATGGCGATCTCCTGTAGTGTTTGCACGCATCCCATTAAGGCTATAGAATCGCACTTCGCAAGAATGCACATTTTATGTCTGTAGCCACAAATATGCCCCTCAGTATCAAAGAGGATACCACCCGATGTCGAAGCCCCGAGCGAAGATGACCAACAACTTTCCCGGCTGCCCGGTCGAAACGACGCTCAGCTTCCTCGACGGCAAATGGAAGGGTGTCATCCTCTATCACCTCGTGACCGATGGCACGCTGCGCTTCAGCGAGCTGCGTCGGCGCCTGCAGGCGGTGACCCAGCGCATGCTGACCAAGCAATTGCGTGAACTGGAAGAACAGGGTCTGGTGACGCGGACCGTTTATCCGGTTGTGCCGCCCCGGGTGGACTACGCGCTCACCCCTCTCGGCCTCAGCCTCAGGCCGGTGATCATGGTGCTGGAGCAGTGGGGCAGCAGCCATGTCGAATGCAAGGACGGCAAGCGCACGATGATAGAGCCTGAGGACGTCGCGGCGGAAGCCTCAGCCGCTTGACGCCTTCTTCTCGAGCGCCATCGAGACCAGGAAGATGGCAAGGCCAAAGGCCGAGAGTACGGCCCCGACATAGCCGGTTGCGCCGTAACCGTAGCCTGCAGCAATCACCAGCCCGCCGAGCCAGGCGCCGAGCGCATTGGCGATGTTGAAGGCGGAGTGGATGGTGGCGGCCGCCAGCGTCTTGGCGTCAGCCGCCACATCCATGATCCGGGTCTGCACGGCCGGGCAGGCGGCAAAGCCGCAGCCCGTCAGGAAGACGCAGATGCACAGCATCACCGGATTGTGCGCGGTGAGCGAAAAGACGCTCATCAGCGCGATGTTGAAGCCGAGCATGCCGCCGATCGTGCCGTTCAGCGAGTAGTCGGCCATGCGGCTGCCGACGACATTGCCGACATTCATGCCGATGCCGAAGAGCGCCAGCACCACCGCGACCATGCTGGCCGGCAATCCAGCGGTGTCGGTCACAGTCTTGGCGATGTAGCTGAAGATCGCGAACATGCCGCCAAAGCCAACGGCGGCGACAGCCATGGACAGCCACACCTGCACCCGGCCAAAGGCGGACAGTTCGCGCAGCATGCTGGCGCCTTCGATCACCTTGTCCTTCGGCAGGTAGATGGCAATCAGCGCCACCGCCAGCGCCCCGATGGCTGCAACCATCAGGAAGGCGGTGCGCCAGTCCATCAGCTGGCCGAGGAAGGTCGCGATCGGTGTGCCGATCAGGGTGGCGATGGTGAGGCCGAGCATCACGCGTCCGACGGCACGCACCCGGCGATGCGGCGGCGCCATGGAGGACGCGACCAGCGCCGCGACGCCGAAATAGGCGCCGTGCGGCAGGCCGGTGATGAAGCGCAGCGCCGTGAAGCTGAGGAAGCCGGGTGCGATCGCGCTGGCGAAATTGCCGAGTGCGAAGATCCCCATCAGCAGGAGCAGAAGCGTCTTGCGCGGCAGCTTGGCGGCAAGGGCTGCAATGATGGGCGCACCCAGCACGACGCCGAGCGCATAGGCCGAGATCACATGGCCGGCCTGGGGCACGCTGACGCCATAGGTCGTGGCGACTTCCGGCAGCAGTCCCATGATGACGAATTCGCCGGTGCCAATCCCGAAACCGCCGGCGGCGAGCGCAATTTCGATCAGCAGGATGGCCGTGGCGCTGAGGCTGCCAGACGGGTTAGGGAGGGTCTGCGGGCTGTCGAGCGTGGAACAGTCGGTCATGAAAACACCAGAGCGCGCCGAAAGCCACGGCGCAAAATCGCTTCGGGGAAGCCTTGATGGGAAAACGGCGCAGGGCCGGACGAGGAATGAATTTGTTGTTTATCATGTCCATATGCGTCGCAGCAAAGGCTTTTGCAGGCGCTTCTGTCATGAACCTCTCTTGAATTTGCCATGCTGACTGTCGATCTGTGGGACGGCAGAAACTTTTGATCAGGCCGCACGTTGTGACCCCGTTGGCCGGGGCTGTGAAGGAATTCCATGAAGATCAAGGCGGTACTCAATCGCGACGGCGGGACCTTCAAGACCACCGACATGCAGGTCTATTGTGCGAGCGCCACGGAGGCCTTCGCCAGGCACGGCCACGAGCTCGATTGCGCGGTGGTGGCCGGTGACGAAATCGTCGAGGCGCTGCAGAAGGCGGTCGAGACCAAGGGCATCGATGCCGTACTGGCAGGCGGCGGAGACGGCACGATTTCGGCCGCAGCCGGCATTGCCTGGAAGGCAGGGCTGCCGCTCGGCGTCGTACCGGCCGGCACGATGAACCTCTTTGCCCGCTCGCTGAAACTGCCGCTTGATATCTGGAAGGCGCTGGACGTGCTGGCGCAAGGAGAGGTGGCTGCGGTCGACATCGCCACGGCGAATGGCCGCCCTTTCGTGCATCAGTTCTCGGCCGGCCTGCATGCCCGCATGGTGCGCATGCGCAACCAGATGGATTTCGCCTCGCGCCTTGGCAAGATCAGGGCCAGCACCAGTGCAGCCTTCGGCGTCATGCTCGATCCGCCACGTTTCGAGGTCGTCTTCGATATCGACGGCGATGGACGCAGCGATGAGCGGCCTGTGTCGGCGATCTCCGTCTCCAACAATCCGCTCGGCAACAACTCGCTGTTCTTCGCCGACCGGGTCGACACCGGCAAACTCGGCGTCTATCTGGCCGCCCCGCTGGAGCCGACCGGGGTTGGGCTTTTGGCCTTCGATATCCTGCGCGGCAAGTTCAAGGAGAACGAGGCCGTGACGGCATCGACCGCGGAGAAGGTGCATCTGCATTTTCCCAAGCATCGCAAGGGCGCTGCCTGCGTGCTGGATGGCGAGTTGCTGCGCATGCCGGCGGATGTCGAGCTGAAGATCCATCCGGGCGAGTTGAAGGTGCTGGTGCCGCCACACCAGCCCGCCGGATAAACGAAAACGGCGGCCCGTGGTGGAGCCGCCGTCATTTTTGACCGAGCAATCGGCCGATTTCAGTGGCTGAAAGCCGCAGCGATCAAGTCGCGGGTATAATCCTCCTGCGGGCGATCGAAGATGGCCTCGGTGTCGCCCTGCTCGACGATCTTCCCGTTCTTCATCACGATCACATGGTCGGACATCGCCCGGATCACCGAGAGGTCGTGGCTGATGAAGACGTAGGACAGGCCATGTTTGTCCTGCAGATCGCGCAGAAGCTCGATCACCTGACGCTGAACCGAGCGGTCAAGCGCCGAAGTCGGCTCGTCGAGGATGACGACCTTCGGCTTCAAGATCATGGAACGCGCAATCGCAATGCGCTGTCGCTGTCCACCCGAGAACTCGTGCGGATAGCGGTTGCGCGCCGCAGGATCGAGGCCGACTTCCTTCAGCGCTGCAATGGCGCGTGCATCCCGCTCTGCGCGGCTGAGCTGCGGTTCGTGCACGTAAAGGCCTTCGGTGATGATCTCGCCAACCGTCTGGCGGGGCGAGAGCGAGCCGTAGGGATCCTGGAAGACGAGCTGCAGCTGCTTGCGGAAGGACCGCATGCCGGCCCGATCGAGACCCGAGATGTCGTTGGTTTCGAAGCGGAAGGCACCATCGGCCGTGAGCAGCTTCAGGAGTGCGCGACCGAGCGTCGACTTGCCCGAACCGGATTCCCCGACGATGCCGATGGTCTGCCCCTGACGCAGGCGCACGCTCACCTGGTCCACCGCCCGGAAGGTACGATTGGGACGCAGGAAACCGCCGCTGCCGATGTCGAAGTCGACGATGACGTTGCGGCCTTCCAGGACGACCGGCGCATCATCGGCCGGCGGTGCCTTCGTGCCCGTCGGCTCGGCCGCCAGCAGCATCTTGGTATAGTCGTGCTGCGCATTGCCGAAGATCGCGTCACGGCTGCCCTGTTCGACGATCTCGCCCTTGCGCATCACGACCACCCGGTCGGCGACGTGTTTGACCACGCCGAGATCGTGGGTGATGAGCACGATCGCCATGCCGAAGCGTTTCTGCAGGTCGGCGAGCAGCGTCAGGATCTGCGCCTGGATCGTGACGTCTAGCGCAGTGGTCGGCTCGTCGGCGATCAGCACGTCGGGCTCGTTCGCCAAGGCCATCGCGATCATCACGCGCTGCCGCTGGCCACCGGACATTTCATGCGGATAACTGTCGATGCGGCGTTCCGGGTCGGGGATGCCGACGAGCTTCAAGAGCTCCAGCACGCGGGCGCGTGCCGCACTCTTGCTCATGCCACGATGGTGGATCAGCGGTTCGGCGATTTGCCGGCCGATCCGGTAGAGCGGATCGAGCGAGGTCATCGGCTCCTGGAAGATCATGGTGATCTTCGAGCCGCGAACCTGATTGAGCGTCGAGAGCGGCTGGCCGACGAGGTTGGTGCCGCCATACATGGCCTCACCGCTAACGCTGCCGTTCTTGGCGAGCAGGCCCATGATGCCCATCATCGTCTGGCTCTTGCCCGAGCCGCTCTCGCCCACGATGGCGAGCGTCTCACCCTTCTTCACGTCGAAGCTGATGCCCTTGACCGCTTCGACGGTGCCGTCGGGCGTCTGGAAGGTGACCTGCAGGTCGTTGACGGTGAGGACCGGTGTCATCTGGTTCATCTCCATCTCAACGATCCTTCGGGTCGAGTGCATCGCGCAGGCCATCGCCGACGAAGTTGAGGGCAAACAGCGTCGCGACGAAGAAGATGGCCGGGAAGATCAGCAGCCACGGTGCGCTCTGCATGTTCTTCGTGCCTTCCGAGATCAGCGTGCCCCAGCTGGCGAGCGGCGCCTGCACGCCGAGCCCGAGGAAGGACAGGAAGCTCTCGGTCAGGATGACCTGCGGCACGACGACGGTGACGAAGACGATAACCGGACCGATCGTGTTCGGGATGATGTGCCGGCGGATGATCTGCCAGTCGGTGAGCCCCAGCGCTTCCGCCGCCCCGACGAATTCGCGGCGCTTCAAGGAAAGCGTCTGGCCGCGCACGATGCGGGCCATTTCCAGCCATTGCACCGCCCCGATGACGACGAAGATCAGCACCACCGATCGTCCGAAGAAGACGACGAGCACGACGACGAGGAAGACGAAGGGCAGGGAATAGAGGATCTCGACGAAACGCATCATCACGTTGTCGATGCGCCCGCCGAGATAGCCTGATGTCGCGCCGTAGATGACGCCGATGCCGAGCGAGACGAGGCTTGCCGCCAGACCCACGGCAATCGAGATCTGCCCGCCGAGCATGACGCGCACCAGAAGGTCACGGCCATTGGTATCCGTGCCGAAAGGGAAGGTGACCTGGTCGACCTTGCCGGTCACGGTCACCGACAGTCCATCGGCGCTCGTCTCCTGGACCGTCGTTTCCTTGAATTCGTTGGTCCGGTCGAAATAGCGGATCGTGCGCGGGTCGATCGGCTTCGATGCGGTCAGCACGGCGGTAAATGTGCCGTCGGCAACCTCGAGGCTCTTCAGCTCGACGCGCGCGCGTTTTGCGATGCCTTCGGCGACCTGCTGCAGCGATTCCGGATCGGGCCGCGGCTCGAGGCTCGGCGGCACGGTGACATAGGACGCGAAGACCTGATCATAGCTATGCGGCACGAAGAATGGGCCGGCAAACGAGAACAGCACGATGAGCACCAGCATGAAGCAGCCGCCCATGGCGGCCTTGTTGCGCTTGAAGCGCAGCATGGCGAGCTCGGTCAGGCTTCGACCGGCGACTTCGGCGGGGGCAATGCCCTGGGTGACGGATGTATCAGTCATTGCGGACCCTCGGATCGAGCAGGCCGTAGGCGATGTCGACCAGCAGGTTGAAGAAGATCACGAACACGGCGACGAGAATGACGGTGCCCATGACGAGGGGATAGTCGCGATTGAGTGCACCAAGCACGAAGTAGCGACCGACACCGGGAATGGTGAAGATGCTCTCGACGACGGCAGAACCGGTGAGCAGGGCCGCAGCACATGGCGCGAGATAGGAGACGACCGGCAGCATGGCGCCGCGAAGCGCATGGGTGATGACGACGACGCGCGGCGGCAGTCCATAGGCGCGCACGGTGCGGATATGGTCGGCGTTCAGCGCTTCGATCATCGAGCCGCGCGTCAGGCGCGCAAAGACGGCGAGCTGCGGAAGCGCCAGTGCTGTCATCGGCAGGATCAGGTTCTGGAAGCCGCCATTGCCCCAGCCTCCGGCCGGCAGCCAGGACAGCATGACGGCGAAGATCAGCGTCAGAACGGGGCCGACGACGAAGTTCGGCACCGTGACGCCGATGGTCGCGAAAGCCATCAGGCCGAAGTCCAGTACACTGTTCTGGCGCAGAGCCGCGATCGTGCCGAGGATGACGCCGCCGATCAGCGCGATCAGGATGGCGTAGAGGCCGAGTTCGACCGAATAGGGCAGGGCCTTGCCGATCAGCTCGGCGACCGTGTTGTCCTTGTAGATGAAGCTCGGGCCGAAATCGCCTCTGAAGGCATTGCCGAGATAGTTGAGGTACTGGCTCCAGAGCGGATCGTTGAGCCTGTAGGTTTCCATGACATTGGCCATGGTCTGCGGCGGGAGCGGACGTTCCAGGCTGAACGGACCACCAGGCGCGAAGCGCATCAGGAAGAACGAGATCGTCACGACGACGAACACGGTGGGCACGGCGCTCATGAGCCGGCGCAGGACGAATGAGATCATGGTGATAAAAGCCGACGCGCGACAGCCATCATGCTGCCGCGCGCCGATCCCTTTTGTTCGTTATTCGGAAACGCTGAGGAACTTCGACAGGTGCTCGTTCACCGCATTGTCTTCCCAGCCGGAGACACGCGAGGAGACCAGCCACAGGTTGGCGGAGTTCATGAACGGGGCGATCGGCTGATCGTTGTTCAGGATCTCTTCGGCCTTCTTCAGAATTTCCATGCGCTTGGCCGGGTCCTGCTCGTCATAGGACTGCTTCATCAGCGCGTCGTATTCCTCGTTCTTGTACTTGCCGTAGTTGAACGTGGTGTTGGTGCTGGTGTTGAGCGCCAGGAAGTTTTCCGGATCGCCGTAGTCAGCCGACCAGGCGGCACGGGCGACGTTGAACTTGCCGCCTTCCTGCAGGTAGGCATAGTGCGAGGCCACGTCGAGGTTGACCAGCGAGACCTTGGCACCGAACGTGTTCTTCCACATGTCGGCGACGGCGGTTGCGACGCGCTCGTGGTTGGCATTGGTGTTGTAGCGGATCTCGATTTCGAGCGGCTTGCCGCCTTCACCGTAGCCTGCAGCCTTCATCAGCTCGACGGCCTTGTCCTCGCGGTCGATCTGCGACATCGAGGCAAAATCCGGAACCGGACCCTGGCCATAGCCCGGCATGCCCGGGGGAACGAGGTTGTAGGCCGGAAGCTGGGCGCCGGCGTAGATTTCCTGGGCGAGGAAGTCACGGTCGACGGCCATGGACAGCGCGCGACGGACGTTTACGTCGTTATAGGGCGGCTCGCGGTTGTCGAAGACATAGTAGTAGGTGGCGAGCGACGGGGTCACGTGGACCTGGTCGTTGTAGGTCTCGCGCAGGCGTTTGATCTGGTCGGCCGAGAAGTTGTAGACGAGGTCCATTTCCTTGGCTTCGAAGCGACGCACGGAAGCGGCATCGTCGTCGATCGGGTAGAAGATGACCTTGTCGAGCTTGACGTTGGCGGCATCCCAGTACTTGTCGTTCTTGACGACGGTCAGGGTGTCGTTCGGCACATGCGCTTCCAGCTTGAAGGCGCCGTTTGAAACCATGTTGCCCGGCTTGACGAACTGGTCGCCGAACTTCTCGAAGTTGACCTTGCTGATCGGCAGCGCGGTGTAGTGGGCGAGAAGCTGCAGGAAGAACGGAGTCGGACGCTCGAGCGTGATTTCAACGGTCTTGGCATCGACGGCCTTGATGCCGAGCTGATCGACCGGAACTTCGCCCTTGTTCACCTTCTCGGCATTCTTGATTGGATAGAGAATGCCGGCATATTCGGCAGCGGTCTTCGGATCTTCCAGGCGGCGCATCGAGAAGACGAAGTCTTCGGCGGTCACCGGCGTTCCGTCGGACCAGTTGGCGTTGTCGCGGATCTTAAACGTGTAGGTCAGATCGTCGTCGGATACCGTCCAGCTTTCGGCAGTGCCCGGAACCACTTCACCCTTGGCGTTGAATATGGTCAGGCCTTCGAACATGTCGCGGACGACGAAGCCTTCGATGTCGATCGAGATATGGGCATAGTCGAGGGTCTGCGGCTCGCCGGCATTGCCGCGATGCAGAACGGCTTCGGCGAGCGCCTGGCTCGCACCGGTCAAAAGTGAGCCAAGGAGGAGCGCAGTGCCAAGCAGGCGGCGTGTTTGGATTGTCATTTTTTTCCCCTTTTACGTTTACGGAAACGGGAGAGAAGAGCATTCACTGGACGCTGGCAAGTCGATTTGTGCACGCTTACCCCAAATTTAAGGGATATTTGGCCCGAAGGCCTGTGATTTGGTTCGAAGATTTCACGCTGAAGGTTCAGGACGAAATAATATTAGCGCGCCATTTTCTCGTCAAAGTGCGACAGGCGGCGCCGATGCGCCGCCAGGCTCGGTCGAGACGCGTTGGCGTCAGATCCGCGGCAGATAGGTCTGGTAGTCGAAGCTCGACACGGTGCGCAGATAGGCCATGGCTTCCTTGCGCTTGGTGTCGCCGTAAATGCGCTGATATTCGGCGCCGAAGATGTCCTTGATGAAGGTCGAGTTCCGGAACCGTTCGACTGACGTCAGGAAATCATAGGTCAGCATGTCAGGGTTTTCGGGCGCGCTGTCCGGCGTCGTGACCGGACCCGGATCGAGGTCTTCCTCAAGCCCGAGCAGGATGCCGCCGAGGATGGCGGCGAGCAGAAGATGCGGATTGGCGTCCGCACCGGCCACACGGTGTTCGATGCGGGCGGCGGGGCCGTCCTTGTCGGGGATGCGGATCGCGGTGCCGCGATTGCCAAAACCCCAGTCGATTTTGTCGGGCGCAAACGAGCCCGGCTGGAAGCGGCGATAGGAATTGGCAAAGGGCGCAAAGATCAGCTGCGCATCCTGCATGCTCTTCAGCATGCCCGCCGTGATCGACTTCAGCTTCACCGGATCGCCGCCCTTGGCGTCGAGGATGTTGCGGCCGTCCTTGTCGATGATCGAGGCATGCACGTGCAGGCCGGAGCCGGCGTGGTCGCCGTAAGGCTTGGCCATGCAGGTCGCCTTGAAGCCATGGCGGCGAGCGGCGAAATCAACGACGCGCTTCAGATAGATGCAGTCATCGGCTGCCGAAACCGCGTTCGGCTTGTGCAGGAGGTTGACCTCGAACTGGCCGGGGCCGAATTCGGCGGTCGTCGCATCGGCCGGCAGGCCCATGTGGTCGCAATATTCGCGCACCGTGTCGAGGAAGTCCTCCATCGCGGCGGTCGCGCGCATGTCATAGAGCTGATAGCCCTCGACTTCGCCGTTCATCACGAGCGCCTTCGGCGGCATGGGAACGCCGGTCTCGCGGAAATCCGGCTCCATCACGTAGAATTCGAGTTCGGTGGCAACAACGGGCGTCAGGCCCTTGTCCTCGAAGCGCTTCAGCACATTGGCCAGGATCGCGCGCGGGCAGACGTAATGCGGCTGACCATCCAGCGTATGCATGGTGGCGAGCACCTGCTTGGAACCCTCCGGCCCCCAGGGAAGCGTCGTCAGCGAATTCTTGTCCGGCGTGCAGATGCCGTCGGGGTCGCCGAGCGTCAGCGAGATCTTGGTGATGTCGTCATTGTCGTCGCCCCAGATGTCGAGCGATTGCGTCGAGGCCGGCAGCCGCACCGTGTTCTTCCACACCTTGTCCTCGGCTTTCAGCGGGATCATCTTGCCGCGCAAGTCGCCATTCATGCCGACAAGCAGCACTTCGATGCGTGCGGAAGGGTCGGCTGCGGGGAGATCGGCGGCCTCGGTCGATGCGGTCATGGGAAACTCTCGTTGGCTTTTTTAAGGGCGGATTTGGCCGGAGGAACGCGGCAATCGGTGCCTTGCCAAACGCGTTTTGGGAGGTCATGTTCGTAGCCGATAATGTTCCGCCTTTCAATGCGGGGCAAGGCAGCTGCACGGACCATGTTTGGCCGGGAGCGCAGGTGCTTCCGCTCCGGTCAAGGATCCCGACCCATGAACAAGCCACTTTCCGCCGTTTCCAACCTCGGTGCCATCGACGCTGCTCATCACCTTCATCCGTTCTCGGACATGAAGAAGCTGAACGCGGCAGGGACCAAGATCATCAATCGGGCGGATGGCGTGCATATCTGGGATTCGAACGGCAAGCAGTATCTCGATGCCTTTGCCGGCCTCTGGTGCGTCAATGTCGGCTATGGCCGCAAGTCGATCGCCGATGCCGCCTATGCCCAGATGCAGGAACTGCCCTATTACAACACCTTCTTCGGCACCACGACGCCGCCGACCACGTTGCTCGCCCAGAAGATTGCCGAAAAGACCGGCCCGAAGCTCAACCGCGTCTTCTTCTCCAATTCCGGTTCGGAAGCCTCCGACACCTGGTTCCGCATGGCGCGCGTCTACTGGAAGGCGCTCGGTCACGAGACCAAGACGCAGGTGATTGCCCGCAAGAACGCCTATCACGGCTCGACGGTAGCAGGCGCCTCCCTCGGTGGCATGAAGTGGATGCACGAGCAGGGTAACCTGCCGATCGAAGGCATTCACCACATCAACCAGCCCTACTGGTATGCCGAAGGCGGTGATCTCACCCCGGAAGACTTCGGCCTGAAGGTCGCCCGCGAACTGGAGGAAAAGATCCTCGAACTCGGCGAGGAGAATGTCGCAGCCTTCGTCGCCGAGCCGATCCAGGGGGCCGGTGGCGTCATCGTGCCGCCCTCGACCTACTGGCCGGAAATCAAGCGCATTTGCGCGAAATACAAGATCCTGCTCGTCGCCGACGAAGTCATCTCAGGCTTCGGTCGCCTCGGCACGTGGTTCGGCCATCAGTATTACGATTTCGAGCCGGACCTCGCGCCGATCGCCAAGGGCCTCTCCTCCGGTTACCTGCCGATCGGCGGCGTGCTGGTCTCCGACCGCGTGGCGGACGTCATGGTCAACGAGCTCGGCGATTTCTACCACGGCTACACCTATTCCGGTCACCCGGTGGCCGCGGCTGCTGCGCTTGAAAACATCCGCATCATCGAAGAGGAAGGCCTCGTCGAGCGCGTGCGTGACGACACCGGTCCGTACCTTGCTGCAGCGCTCGCCTCGCTCACCGACCACGAACTGGTCGGCGAAGCCGTCAGCGTCGGCCTGATGGGCGCCGTGCAGATCACCGCCGAAAAGGCCACCCGCCGCCGCTTCAAGAAGCCCGACGACACCGGCACCGTCGTCCGCAATCAATGCGTCGATGCCGGCGTGGTGCTGCGCGCCACCGGCGACCGCATGCTCTTCTCGCCGCCACTGATCATCTCGCGCTCCGAGATCGACCAGGCAGTCGGCACCTTGCGCAATGGTCTGGACTGGCTGAAGGACAATCGCGGCGAGGGGTGATCACGCGAGCGCGTTGAGCCGGGCCTCTATAAAGCGGATTTCGTGCTGTTGCGAGGCAAGGGCGCGAGCCGTACGGTAGTTGGCCCGCGCATCTTCCACCCTTCCCAGCCGCCGCTGCAGGTCGGCGGCAACGCTGTAGGTTGCGTGATAGCGCTGCATGGCCGGATCGCCCAGCAACCGCTCGACCTCCGCCAGCCCCGCTTTTTCCCCCTCCACCTCGGCAAGCGCCACGGCCCGATTGAGGGCGACCACCGGGGAGGGGGCTGCCTGTTGCAGCAGGTCGTAGAGATGCAGGATGCGCGGCCAGTCGGTTTCGGCCATGGTTGCGGCTCGGGCATGGCAAGCCGCGATTGCCGCCTGCAGGCCATAGACGCCGATTTCGCCGGACTGCCTGATCCGCTCCAAAAGGACCTCCGCCTCCGCGATCATGGCCCGGTCCCAGAGGCTGCGGTCCTGATCCGCGAGAAGAACGATATGACCGTCGGGGTCCAGGCGGGTCCTGCTGCGAGAATGCTGGATGAGGATCAGCGCGAGCAGCCCCAGGCATTCGGGATCGGGCAGGAGGTCAACCAGCAGGCGGGCGAGATGGAGCGCCTCCTCTGAGAGCCGCTCGGCAGCGCCGGCGCGGGCATGGCCCTCGTTGAACAGCAGATAGATGACGCCCAGCACCGCCTCAAGTCGTTGGGGAAGCTCTTGCCGGTCCGGCACGACATAGGCGATGCGCTGGGTCCGGATCCTCGCTTTGGCGCGGACGATCCGCTGGGCGATCGTCGAGGGTAATGTCAGGAAGGCGCGGGAGATTTCCTCCGTGGTCAGCCCGCAGACTTCGCGCAGGGCCATGGCAATGCGGGCCTCCGCTGGAAGCGCCGGATGGCAGCAGGTGAAGACCAGCCGCAGCATGTCGTCCTCGATCGCCACCGGTTCCTCCTCTTGCGCCTGCTCGATCGCCGCCAGATAGGCGAGATCGTCCCGCTGCCTGTCGATGAGGGCGCGCCGCCTAAGCCGGTCGATCGTGCGGAAGCGCCCGGCCGAGATCAGCCAGGTCACCGGATTGTGCGGATAGCCCTTGACCGGCCAGTCGATGGCGGCCTGCAGGAAGGCGTCGTGCAACGCTTCCTCCGCAAGATCGAAACTGCCGAGCAGGCGAACGAGGGCCGCACGGATGCGCGGTGCCGATTGCCGGTAGGTCGCCTCGATCGTTTCGGAAACCGGATCGCTCAAAAGCCCTCCTCATTCTCCGTCGAGCACGAGCGTCCGCACCGGGCGGATCTCGACCGAACTGTGCTGCAGGGAGGGGATGCGAGAAGCGATCCGGATCGCCTCGTCGAGAGAGGCGGCTTCCAGCAGGTAGAAGCCGCCGATATGTTCGCGCGCTTCAGTGAAGGGACCAACGCTGACCGTCACGCCCTTGGCCGAGCGCCGGATGGTGACGGAACGATCGGGATCTTCAAGCGCTTCCGAGACAATGTGGTGCCCCGTCGCCGTGATCGCTTCGTCGAACGCGAAATGTTCTGCAACGATGCGCCGGTGATCGGCATCCGAGATCTCGGCGATATCCTGCGGGTCGGTGTGAATGAAGCAGACGAAGCGCATCAGCGCCCCTCCAGGGGGAGAGCAGCCTCGTCGGCCGCATGGTCCGCCTCCGCAGCGTCATGAACGGGAATGTCCGAAAGCGCCCTGACCTCGATGCTGCCATAGAGGGCGATCGGCACCCGGCTGGCGATCTGCACGGCCTCAGAGAGATCGCGCGTCTCCAGAAGCAGGAAACCGCCGAGATGTTCGCGGGTTTCGGCAAAGGGACCGTCGGTGGTCGATAACTCGCCGTTCCGGACCCGGAGCGTCAGCCCCGTCTCTGGCGCTGCGAGCGGCGAGGCCAGCACGAGGTGTCCCCGCTCGGCAAGCTCTCTGTCATAGGCGAGCGACTGGCGGTCGAGCGTGCGGCGCTCGGCCTCGCTCAAGGCTTGCATCACGGTTTCATCGAGCCAGACCTGGCATAGAAATTTCATCGTCCCCTCCATTCCCTCGGGCGATCCTAACGCAGACATCGGCCCTAGTCGAAGCCAGGGCCGGCAAATCGACAGGCAGGCAGGGCGATGGAAAAATAAATTTGGACTGTCGAATGGCGGCTGTTGCGTCCGACCAGTGTCGAAACCACGCCGGAGGACACGACATGCACATTCTCGACGCCGCCCTGGTCCATGCGCTGGCCGAGGCCACGCAGATAGGAGCCGAAAAACACACGCAACGTAGGCGGGATCCGGGCATCCGACCAACGGCTGAAACGACCACGATCGAGCCGGCCAAGGCTCACGCGGCGGACAAATCGCAAAAGGGCTGGCGTCGATGGTTCGAGCGCTAACCCCTGAAGGTCACGGCATGAACTGCCCGCCATTGACGTCGATCGTCTGGCCGGTGATGTAGCCTGAGAGGCTTTCGGAGGCGAGAAACAGATAGGCGCCGACGCAGTCCTGCGGCGTGCCCGTGCGCTTCAACGGCACGCTGCCGGCCACTTGGTCAAGCTGCCCGGGCAGCGCATATTTGTCCTGGAAGGGCGTGGTGATGACGCCCGGCGCCACCGCATTGACCCGGACACTGTATTTGCCGAATTCGAGCGCCATGCCCTTGGTGACGGCGGCGACAAAGGCTTTCGACGAGCCGTATACGCCGGAGCCCGCCGTGCCGCCGGTGCGGGCCGCGACCGAGGTGGTATTGATGACGAAGCCCCCCTTGATCTTCAGATGCGCAATCGCCGCCTGCGTGGTGGACAGCACCGAGCGGGCATTCACATCCATCACCTTGTCATACTGCGCATCCGTCATGTCCTCGTAGAGCACGCGGGCGATCATGCTGCCGGCATTGTTGATCACGCCATCGAGCCGGCCGAAGGTCTTGGCGACATGGGCGACGGCCCCGGCCATGTCGTCCGAGGAGGCGGCATCCGCCTTGACCAGCACGACACTGCCACCGGCTGCCTCGATCTCACGGGCGATCGCATGGGCCGCCTCGCTGTTGGAATTGTAATGCAGGCCGACCAGCGCGCCCTGAGTGGCAAAAGCCCGGGCCAGCGCCTCGCCGATGCCGCTCGATGCGCCGGTAATGAGAACGGCCTTGCCGGCAAGATCAGGGATGGTGAGCGTGGTCATGGTGATGTCCTCCTGTTGTCGGACAAGTTTAGACCGCTCCCGCCGCGATTTGGCAAGACGTGTTGATCGTGTCGACCGACCGTGTTCGAGAGCGCCTCAGGCGAAAATATGACCGCCTGGATTTGGTCATGTTCGACGGGCCCCCCGAGGATAAACAGAACCTCGGGGCGCGGTCTTTTTAAGCCGCAGGCGCGGTTGGCTGTTTCCGGACATATTTCAAATAGGCCCAAACGAGCGCGGCGACGCCCACAAGCAGTCCAATCGACAGCAGAGGCCGCACGGCAAACCAGCCAATGGCAATGACGGTCACGCCGATGGCCAGCGCCAGGATGAAGGAGATGAGGCCGGTCCCGAAGCCAATCAGCGAGCCGACGAAGGGGATGACGTCACCGATCACGCTGAAGATCCTGAAGATGAGGGCAAAGCCGACGAACAGCCCGAAAATTCCCGCAACGCGGATGACCCAGGTCAGAACGACGTTTTCGGCCTGGCTGTCGGCGAACATCTTCGTCGCGGGTTGACGACCTGCTTCCAACAGGAACAGGGTGTAGCCATTCTGCGTGGTATATTCCGCCAGGCGATCGCCGTGTTGCATGGCGACGACGCTGACTTCCGGCAGAAGGATCTTCTCAAAGCGAACCTTGGTGTCGCCGATCTCGGGTGCCTTTTCATTCGCGCCGAAATAGAGCGCCTGCATCACGGCACGGCCTTCGCCGGGATAGCCCAGGGCTTCGGAGGCTTGCGCTGCGGTTTCATCGGTGATCGGCAGGGTTTCACGCGTGCCAACAGAGGCGATCTGCGCGCCCGTCACGCTAAAGGCACCCAGCTGTGCCTTGTCCACCAGGGTTTCCGACGATGGCAGCCAGAATTCCGGGTTCTCGTGGCCCGCCGTTTCCTGGAATTTCGAGGAATCCTGAGCTTTTTCGCTCCATTCCTTGGTATAGCTATAGGTGGTCACGGTTTCCTCGCCGCCGCCGAGCTTCTTCTCGGTCTTGCTGCTTTTTTCCTCGACCCATTGATACATCTCGACCTTACGCTCAAGGCCGATGACCCCGGAGGCGGTGATACCCGTGTCGGCATCGACAACGTCTGAGGCGGGTTTCACATCGCTTTCGATATGAACAAGTTTGCCATCAAGAGCGGGGTCTATCCGCGATGCATCGGCTGTGACGACGATCGACTGACCTTCCACCAGCGATTTATAGGTCGCGACCGACCGGCCTTCGTTCCAGAACAGCGCGACAATCGCCACGATGAGGAGAACCAGTCCAACCAATGCACCCGTCAGAGCCCCGCCGAGACGTGAGAACCAAGATGTCGATGTCTTCGTCACCACATTCATGGCAACCCCCATTGTTTAGTGCCATTGTCTATCAACACGGCTTTCTAGCAACTTCCGTTGACAGGGGAAGAGAACATCTTTGGGGGATTCAGCCAGGATGGAGATATATTGGGCTGGCGTCTCGGCCATGATGCAGCCCCCGGATGGGGACTGCTCAAGGTGCAGCCTTTTCTGACTTTCCGACAGGCGTCAGGAGGGATCAGGCAGCTTTCCACTCGAAGGGCAGGGGCGCTTCGCGAAAGGCAAAGCGGTCGAGATGGCTCGAGACCACAGCCTTCATCCGCTCCAGCACAGCCGCCGAGCTTGCCTCGATTTCGACCGTGAGAGCCTTGGCGTCGCTCGTCATGACAGCGGTAGCCTCGGCGAATTTTACGACACCCTTCTGGTCGCCCAGATCGACCTCCAGCTTGTGGGCCCAGTGTTTGCAGAGCTGCTGGACATATTTCCAGCCGCTTTCGGTCGGAACGACCGCGATCGTTTTTGCCATGATCAGAGCCTTTCGATCTTGCCGACCGCCTCGTCGAGAATGCGGGCGACTTCCAGCTGGGTTTCGCGTGTCGTGCCATCGCGCGACAGGCAATCGTGAAGGGCCTGTTTCAGGTTGCCCATGGCGCGACGGACCGGGCCGGCATCGGTGCGTTCGCTGACCTTGGCGAGTGCCGTCAGGCGGCCGATCGCCACCGCGACTTCATCGGCGCGTTCTGCGAGATGGGCGCGGCCGGCCTCGGTGATGGCGAGCAGCTTGCGCGGGCCTTCGCTCGCCTGTTCGTCCGCCAATCCCATGTCGAGGAGCAGCGTCATGGTCGGGTAGACCACGCCGGGCGAAGGCGCATAGGCGCCACCGGAGAGCGTTTCGATCTCGCGGATCAGGTCATAGCCATGACGCGGCTGGTCGCCGATCAGCTTCAACAGCACGAGCCGAAGCTCACCGCCGTCGAACATGCGGCGGCGTTCGCCGCGTCCGCGCGGGCCGTGGCCCATGGGGCCGCCAAACGGGCCGCCCCGCATGGCCATGGCCATCAAATGCCGGAAGCCACGATCATGTCCGCCTTCACAAGAGTGATGTCTCATTTCAGAATTCCTTAAATCTGTTTCGGTGACTCTAAGATATATCGTAAACGGATCTTTGCAAGAGCTGCGGTGAATTTTCCTGCGGAGGGGTTGGCTTGGACTTCGTCCGTCGCGCGCCTATCATCGAGCAAGAGACTCACAGGATATCTGCGGAGACTGGAATGTCAGAGCATCGCCATGACTATCGGCTGACCATTACTTGGGAGGGCGATCGCGGCTCGGGGACCTCGTCCTATCGTGCCTATGGGCGCGATCACCGGATTTCTGTGCCCGGCAAGTCCGATATTCTGGCGTCCGCCGATCCGCATTTTCTCGGCGATCCCGCCCGCTGGAACCCGGAGGAACTGCTGCTCGCCTCGGTCAGCACCTGTCACAAGCTCTGGTACCTGCATTTCTGCGCGGTCTCCGGCGTCGTCGTCACGGCCTATGAAGACCATGCCGAGGGCACGATGCAGATGGACGAAAGCGGAGGCGGTCGCTTCACGGAAATCCTGCTGAGACCCCGCGTGACGATCAAGGCCGGGACTTATCCGCAACTCGCGCTGGAACTCCATGGCGACGCGCATGAAAAATGCTTCATCGCCAATTCGGTGAATTTTCCCGTGCGCTGTCTGGCGGAGATCGTCGAGGCCTGAAAGGTGAGGGCGGGGTCGGTCGTGCCCGGCGGAAGCTCTCCCTCCGACCACCGATATCGTCCTGCAACCGGAAGACCTGCGAGGAGACCTGATGGTGCAATTGCAGACGGCGAACCTGAATCTCGCTCCTTGTCGCTTGTGTGACGCCGCTGATTTCATCGCGCTTGAACGCGACCCGGAAGTGATGCGTTTTCTGAACGGCGGCGCGGTCGATCACGAGAAGATCGACCCGGAGCAAGCGCCGTTCCTCATGCCGAGAGGCACGGAACCCTATGTGTGGACCGCACGCGGGACGGTCGACGGCGCGTTTGTCGGATGGTTCTGCCTATTTCCGGAAACGGATATGATCGCCGAGATCGGCTATCGGCTGCGCCGAGCGTGCTGGGGCCAGGGACTGGCGCCTGAAGGCGCCTCGGCGCTTGTCACATGGGGTTTCACCAGCGGTGGCTACGAAAGGATCGTGGCAACCACGATGGCCGTGAACCACGGTTCGCGACGGGTGATGGAAAAAATCGGCATGAAACACACGCGCACGGAGTTTGCCGCTTTTCCCGATCCCATCCCGGGTTCCGAACACGGCGATGTCTGGTACGAGTTGACGCGCGGCGAATTTCTGGAGCGCTACGTGACGTACGGGTGTTCTGCCGGCTGCATCAGCTTCCGGCGCATTTGATGCGCTCTTGATCTGGCTCAAGGAGAAACCAGCGCGCTGCAGTAAAGTGCTATCGAAAGGAGAAGCCGATGATCAGGCGCGATGTCCTTATCGGGGCCGGGGCGGTACTGCTGGCGGGTGGAGCGGGAGCCTATGGCTGGCGCTCGGCAGTCGGAGCGATGGCAGATTATGATCGCTATATTGCCGACACGCGCAGGCCTTTGTCGGCCGATGCCGATTCGATCGATCTAGTCCGCTATGCGACATTGGCCGCCAACGGCCACAACACCCAGCCTTGGCGCTTTCGAGTAACCGATAGTGGCATCGCTATCCGTGCCGATCATTCTCGGGCGACCCCTGCGGTCGATCCGGACGACCATCATCTTTTCGTCAGCCTCGGCTGCGCCACCGAAAACCTGGCCCTCGCTGCGACGGCGGCAGGGCTGCCCGGCGAGGCCGAGGTCAATGCTGAAGGCGGGATCGAGTTTCGCTGGGCGACTGGCAGATCTTTGCAAGATCCGCTGTTTGCGGCCATTCCACACAGACAATCGACCCGTGCTGCCTATGATGGCCAGCCAGTGTCCGCAGCGATCATTGAGGGTTTGAGAAACGCTGCGGAAATCCCCGGTGTCCGGCTGGTGATCGTCACCGAACGCGGTCCGCTCGACCGGCTGCGCGATCTCGTGATCGCTGGCAATGAGCAACAGATGGGTGACCCGGCCTTCATTGCCGAGCTCAAGTACTGGTTGCGCTTCAATCCGCGTGCTGCGATGGAGAGCGGTGACGGCTTGTTTTCGGCATCGAGCGGCAATCCTCTGCTTCCAGGCTTTCTCGGCGGGGCCGCCTTCGACGCCTTTTTCACCGCCGCTGCCGAAAACGACAAATATGCCCGCCATCTCGACAGCTCTGCCGGCATTGCCGTCTTTCTCGGCGAGAGCGAGGACAGGCAGCACTGGGTGGCGGTCGGGCGGGCCTGCCAGCGCTTTGCGCTCGCCGCAACCCGCGCCGGTCTCAAAACGGCCTTCATAAACCAGCCGGTTGAGGTCGAGGCCTTGCGGTCGCAACTGTCGAGCCTGATCGGCGAGCCGGGCCTGCGCCCAGACATCATGATGCGCTTCGGCCATGGAGCCGATCTGCCCTATTCTCCGCGCCGCCCCGTGGCCGCTGTTCTGGATCAGGCATAGTTAAGCTCCGGAGCCGATCAGGCTCGGGTCCGACCGATGGCGTTGCGACTACAGCGCCTTACTGAAACGCCGTCTCGAAGAAGCTTCTGAGCTTGCGCGAATGCAGCTTCTCGGTCGGCATGGCCCCGAGCTTCTCCAGCGCCCGGATGCCGATCTGCAGATGCTGGCTGACCTGCGTCTTGTAAAACGCCGTCGCCATGCCCGGCAGCTTCAATTCACCATGCAGCGGCTTGTCGGAGACGCAGAGCAGCGTGCCGTAGGGCACGCGGAAGCGGAAGCCGTTGGCGGCGATGGTGGCCGATTCCATGTCGAGCGCGATGGCGCGCGACTGCGACAGGCGCTTGACCGGGCCGCGCTGGTCGCGCAGTTCCCAGTTGCGGTTGTCGATCGTGGCGACGGTGCCGGTGCGCATGATGCGCTTGAGTTCGAAGCCCTCGTAGCCGGTGATTTCCTCGACCGCGTCTTCGAGCGCCAGCTGCACTTCGGCCAGCGCCGGGATCGGCACCCAGACGGGCAGGTCGTCATCAAGCACGTGGTCTTCGCGGACATAGGCGTGGGCAAGCACATAGTCGCCGAGCCGCTGGCTGTTGCGAAGCCCGGCGCAGTGGCCGAGCATCAGCCAGGCATGCGGACGAAGCACGGCCACATGGTCGGTGATCGTCTTGGCGTTGGAGGGGCCGACGCCGATATTGATCACGGTGATCCCGGCATGGGCCTTTTTCTTCAGGTGATAGGCCGGCATCTGCGGCAGGCGGCCGAGCGAGACGCCCTCCGTCGGCGCGGATTGTCCAGCCGGTGTGATGATGTTGCCGGGTTCGACGAAGGCGGTGTAGTCGCTGCCGCCGTCGGCCATCAGCTGGCGGGCATAGGCGCAGAACTCGTCGACATAGAACTGGTAGTTGGTGAACAGGACGAAGTTCTGGAAATGGTTGGCGCTGGTCGCGGTGTAATGCGACAGCCGCGCCAGCGAATAGTCGATGCGCTGGGCGGTAAACGGGGCCAGCGGATGCGGCTCGCCCGGCTTCGGTTCATATTCGCCATTGGCGATCTCGTCGTCGGTGACGGTGAGGTCAGGCGTATCAAAGATGTCGCGCAGCTGCATGTCGGCCAGGCCGCCGGCCGAGGCCTCGACATGCGCGCCTTCGCCGAAGGCAAAATGCAGCGGGATCGGCGTCGTCGATTCCGATACCGTGATCGGCACCTGGTGATTGCGCATCAGAAGGGCCAGCTGCTCCTTGAGATAATGGCGGAAGAGCTTGGGCCGGGTGATGGTCGTGGTGTAGATGCCCGGCGAGGTGACATGGCCATAGGAGAGGCGGCTGTCGACATGGCCGAAGCTCGTCGTCTCCATGCTGACCTGCGGATAGAAGGCCCGGTAGCGCCCCTCGATCGGTCCGCCATTGGCAAGCGCCGAAAACGCCTCGTTGAGGAAGCCGGTATTGCGCTCGTAGAGGGCTGTCAGCGCATCCACGGCTTCGACTGCGTCGGTAAAGACCCGTGGTTCAAACGGTTCTGGACTGATGGAATTCAGCGGCACGGGGGAAGAGATTCGTGTGTTCATGCCGCATTATAGGAGAGGAACATTGACAAGCAAACGACGTCGCATGTCCGGCATCAAGATTTCTGCGCAAGGCCCCTTACCAGGCCTCGGGATGCAAGGTCGGATCAGAAGGTCGGCCGGCAGGCATTGAGGCCGACAGGCGCGCAGCTTGCGACGAGGCCGCTTGAGGCGTGCCGTGTCGATGGCTGATTGTTGACGACCAGGTGGCTGAAGACCATCGCGAAGACCGCCATGGTCAGGGTCATGATCGTCAGGCGCCGCGCCACAGTTGCCATCGTCTTATCCTCCGCGTTTGTGTCTGGACCCTTTATGACGGATGCGGCCTGAATGCGGCCTGAGAGGCGAATTCATCTGGCGTTCAGCCGCTCAGTAAACATCAAGGGCTTTGCAGAAGCGCCTTCCTCGGGCGATAAGGGCTGCGGCGGGCACCGTCCTGCTCGATCGCACTTCGGAGAGATGCGCGGAGGCGGGGCACCGTCCCCACCGCGCGGATCTTCCGCAACATGGTGGCAACCATGCACAAGACAGACGACAAACCCCTCCGCTTTGGCCGCGTGGCCGCGATGCTGCCCGTCCACAACATGGCGCGGGCGACAGACTTCTACATCGGCGTGCTCGGCTTCCAGAATGTCTTCCAGAACGGCGATCCAGTCGGCTTCATGATCCTCGAGCGGGAAGGGGCCGAAATCCACCTGACCCTGCAGCCGGGACACAAGGCGGCCGATTTCAACATTGCCCATATGATGGTGGAGAATGTCGATGCGCTGCATGACATCATCCAGCAGCAGGGACTGCGGGTGATCAAGCGCCTGCAGAACAAGGACTACGGGCTGCGCGCCTTTGTCTTTGAAGATCCCGACGGCAACCGCATCGATGTCGGCGAGCCGATCTGAAACGGCGTTGCGCAAATGCGACAGGCGGCCGGATCGCTCCGGCCGCCTGTCATAAAGAAGGGATGGGTCTCAGCTTAAAGCCGCGTCCAGGTCTGGCTCTTGCAGAGAACGGCGAGCACGCAGCCCTTCATCTTCAGGGAATTGCCCGATACCGTGCCCGAGCCCGAATAGGTCTTGTCGTTGTCCGGATCAGTGATCTCGCCCGAATAGCTGTCGCCCGAGCCGGCCATCTTGCCGATCTGCTTGCCGTTGTGCTTGCCGCTTCTCAGCGTGACACAGAAGCTGCCGCCGCAAGGCGCGATTTCGGCCGTAGCGCCGCTCGCGGTCTTCCACTTGCCTTCGATCGGCTCTGCCGCCTGTGCCGAGATGGCCGAAAGCGCAAGCGCTGCCGCGATGATGAGTGTCCGCATGTCTGATCTCTCCTCCCAGGAATGATGGATGTGCCGGCAATCGCTCCCATGGTCCTCCTGGAGAGGCGGTCACCGGTTAAGAAATATCTTACGCACACGTAAAGGTAAAATGCAATCCGCCTGTTTTGCGACGCGGTGGACAAGCCGAAAACGCATCATTTGCGGGCTTCCCGTAATTTGCCTTCGAAGATCGTGGTGAAGAAACGGTTGATTTTCAAAGATGAAAGCATCGTAAATTTCCGCCCGAATTCCTTAAATACCAAGGGCTGTAGTGCTTAACAAAAAACCAAGTTTACGAAGCATTTGTACTTTGTTTTCAGCAAATTAAGGATGCATTTTAAGCGGTTTTTGAAGGCCGTGCGGCATAGTGGGCTCATCAAACGAGCAGGGACAAACCCGCCGCCCCCGACTGAAACGAGAATGACCGGACAACGAGCCGGCGCCGGATCAGACGGGACCCGAAAGGGAAAACAGGGACATAAGTAACCACTAGGCAAACAGGGACAAAACCAATGGCACGCTTTGAAATGCACTCTTCCGAAAATGCCACGATGGGTGGCGAAACCCGGGCCGACGTCTACCGCGACATGGGCCTGATGTATGCGACGGGCCGCGGTTGCCCTGTGGACCTGGTCTCGGCGCACAAGTGGCTGAACATCGCTGCGATCAAGGGCTGCGACCGCGCCGCCGAGCTGCGCGCAGATCTCTCCCAGACCATGAGCAAGCTCCAGCTCGCCGAGGCGCTCCGTGCCGCCCGCGAATGGATGACCATGCACTGAGCCTTATCCGCCGCGGTCTGCGGCGGGCGATATCACAAGAAGAACCCGAAAGGGGAATGTGGCGGGGGACCTTTGGACGGGGCCAGTGCCAACACTTTGAAAAACCGCGACCGGCAGGGACAAGGCCGGCGCGGTTTTTTCTATTGCGGCCGGGGGCTTAGCCGAGCGCCTTCAGCACTTGCGGCAGCGCCTGCTCGAACAGGTCGAGATCGGCAGGAAGCCCTGCCGAAACACGGATGCAGCGATTGAGCGACGCGACGCCCGGCATGCGGATGAAGACACCATGTTGCATCAGCCCGTCGACGATGGCGCGTGCATACACGCCGTCGCGGCCGGCATCAATCGCCACGAAATTCGTGGCGGAGGGCAGCGGATTGAGCCCATTGGCTCTGGCAATCCCGGCAATCCGCTCGCGTGCGGCCTTGATCCGCGCGATCACGTCTCTGAGATAGGCCTGGTCGGAAAGTGCCGCGAGTGCTGCTTCCGTCGACAGCCGCGGCATGCCGAAGTGGTTGCGGATCTTGTCGAAGGCGGAAACGGTGCCGGGCGTGCCAATGCCGTAACCGACGCGGGCTCCGGCGAGACCATAGGCTTTCGAGAAGGTTCGCGTGCGGATGACATTCGGCAGGTCGATGAGCGCGTCTGCCGCCGGGATCGATCCCTCCGGCGCCGTCTCGCTATAGGCCTCGTCGAGGATCAGTAGCGTGGTCGAGGGCAGCGCATGGGCGAAGGCAACGATCCTGTCCGCATCCCACCAGCTCCCCATCGGATTATCAGGATTGGCGAAATAGACGAGCGGTGCATCTTCGCGCTTTACCAGATCGAGCAGCGCATCGAGATCTTCCCGGTCGTTGCGGTAAGGCGCCGTGACCAGCCGTCCGCCAAAGCCGTTCACATGGAAATTGAAGGTCGGATAGGCCCCGAGCGAGGTCACGACGGGCATGCCGGGTTCGATGACGAGGCGCACGATCAGCCCCAGCAGGTCGTCTATTCCCTCGCCGATGACGAAGTTCTCGGGTTTGAGCCCGAGATGCGCGGCGAGAGCCGCCTTCAGCGCATGGTTTTCAGGGTCGTTGTATTTCCAGATCTCGCCGGCCTTCTCGGCAATGGCCTTCAAAACCGAGGGCGCCGGCCCAAAGCCGCTTTCATTGGCCCCGATGCGCGCCTGAACAGCGGTGCCGCGCTGGCGTTCGATCGCTTCTGGCCCGACAAAGGGCACGGTGGCGGGGAGTGAGGTGGCAAGCGGCGTAAAACGGGAAAAGGCGGTCATGCGCGATCGGGCATCCAGATTGGGAGACGGAGTGCCCACAATAAGAAGTGCTTTCAACCGCGCAAGACCGGAAGGGGTCTTAACAGCCGGTTGCCGACGCCAGCCCCAGGGGATCAGCGGCCGAGACGGGCGCCGTTACCGTTTTGGAAAGGTTTGAGCGGCTGCTTGAGTTCGTCACCGAGCATGAAGTCGGCACGCACGATCCGGTGCAGCATGTGTTCGGAGATGGGCGCAATGAACTTGACGCCGACGCGGCTGCCATTGCGATAGACCTCTGCGCATCCGATGCGGTCGGCAAGGCCGATGATCTGCAGGTAATAATGGGAGGAAAGCCCGATGGCCGTGGTCAGTTCGATCGCAGCACCGCCGCGCGAGATGTCCAGAACTTGGCAGCTGCGAATGGTGATGCCGCTGAGGCCGGGGCTGACCGACATGACGCGGGCCGGGCGCTGAACGTAGAAGCGTTCCCACTTGCGCTCGTACATTTCCGAGCTGACGCCGGCCAGATGTGTTGCATTCTCCATCGCCATTTCAAACGCTCCTCATCGTATCACCGCCTCACTCTGTCCCCAATTATTTTCAGTAGGTTCAACAAGTTCGCTCAAATTTTAACAAGCTCTAAAATTTCAATGTCACGAATTGTGCTCCCGGATTGCCGGGACAAGCAAAGATCGGCCGGATCGAATTGTGATCCGGCCGATGAGAACGGGGGAGGAGAGTTGAAAGGTGTCAGTGGCTGAGTTCGAAGGACAGGCGCACGACGTGATGCAGGAATTCCGCGTCGATCAGCATGTTGAAGCCGACCGTCAACTTCTCGGCCTCGCGACGGATGACGGTGCATCCGATCTCGTCGTGAATGCCGAGGATCTCAAGGAAGAAATTGCTGGGCACGGCCACATGCGGAGAGACCTCGAGATCGGCGCCATAAAGCGAAATGTTGCGGATCAGGCAGCGTAGGCTGCTTTTGGTGGTCAGGTGATGGCCGACGAAAATGATCTTGCCCGGGCGATCGACCTGGAAACGCTCGAAAGCCTGGTCACGAGGGACGTCCGTTCTGGCGTCTGGAATATGCAGCAAGGGCATTTCACCCTCCCTCGACCGATTGTCATGGTCCCAAATTAAACCAACTTCGTCGACATTGTCTGAACGCGGTCGATAAAATACGCAGGACAGGCGTGTTTGCGCTTTTTGAGCGCGTTCGAATGCAAATTTGCCGCGCCTTGCAGCGTCTGTGCCGACCTTGACCGGCCGCAACGACGAAGCTAGGCCTTGAAATATAGGCGGCCGCGCTTCGGATGAAGCTGCGGATCATGAAATGGCAAGAGGCGTGGACAGTGGCAGGCAGGCTGGTAATTGTCGGGGCAGGGCAGGCGGGCTTCGCGCTTGCTGCCAAGTTGAGGGCGCTGAAAGACGGGCGTCCGATCACGATCATCGGCTCCGAGCCGTGTTTGCCGTATCAGCGCCCGCCGCTGTCGAAAAAATACCTGCTCGGTGAGATGACGTTCGAGCGGTTGCTGTTCAGGCCGGAGAGCTGGTTTGCGGACAACAATGTCGAGATCCGCCTGTCGACACCGGTAGAGGCCATCGACCGCGAGCAGAAGATCGTGCGCCTCTTCGATGGCAGTGCGGTTGCTTACGACCAGCTGGCGCTTGCAACCGGTGCGACGCCGCGTCGGTTGCCGACGGCAATCGGCGGGGATCTCGGCGGCGTCTTCACCGTGCGCGACAAAGCCGATGCCGATGCCTTGGCCGATGAGATGAAGGCGGGCCGCCGGCTTTTGATTATCGGGGGCGGCTACATCGGGCTCGAGGCGGCGGCGGTTGCGCGCAAGCTCGGCCTCGAGGTGACGCTGATCGAAATGGCCGAGCGGATCCTCGCCCGCGTCGCAGCTCCGGCGACGGCAGGGGCCATGCGCGCGATCCACGAGGCGGAAGGCGTCGTGATCCGGGAAAACACCGGGTTTGTCAGGCTGATCGGGCTGGACGGCCGCGTCAAAGGTGCTGAGCTGTCGGATGGCACGGTTCTGGATGTCGACATGGTCATCGCCGGCATCGGGGTGTTGCCCAACGACCAGCTGGCCTCGGCTGCAGGCCTGGAGACGATGAACGGCATCATCGTTGACGCCCATGGCCGCTCCTCGGACGCGGACGTCTTTGCCATGGGCGACTGCGCAGTCCAGGATTGGAACGGCGAGCGGGTGCGGCTCGAATCCGTGCAGAATGCCGTCGACCAGGCCGAAGCCGTGGCGGCGGTGCTCGCGGGCGGCAACGAACCCTATCGGCCCAAACCCTGGTTCTGGTCCGACCAGTATGAGGTCAAGCTGCAGATCGCCGGTTTCAACCTCGGTTATGATGAGACCTTGACGCGGCCCGGAGCCCGCGAGGGCAGTCTGTCTGTCTGGTATTTCCGTCAGGGAAACCTGATCGCCGTCGATGCGATCAACGACGCCAAGGCGTATGTCACGGGCAAGAAGCTTCTGGAGACGGGGCGGCAACCCGAGCGCGCCGTGCTTTTGGATCCCGCCGCCGATCTCAAGCAGTTGCTCGGTTGAGCCGTTGGGGGCGACCGCCTGCGCGTCCCCCAGTCATTTCCGAACCTTGACGTAAAAAACGAGGCCCGGCGCAAGCCGGGCCTTCAAGGATCGATCCGATTTCAATGCTGGGTCAAAATAGTCGATGTTTTTCAAAGTGATTTGATCGGTCTTGAGATCACTCTCGAGAGAGGTCGTTTCAGCATGCGGCCCGTTCGAGAACGGGAACGCACATATCGAGATCATGCGACGCCAGATGAGCGTAGCGCATGGTCATGGTCAGGGTCTGGTGACCGAGCCACATCTGGACGCGGCGGATATCAATGCCGCCCTGGACGAGGCGCGATGCGCAGGTATGGCGCAGCACGTGCGGCACGACATCCTTGTCGTCGGCAAAGCCGACCGCATCCTTGGCAATGTGCCAGGCGATGCGGAACTTTTGCTGGTCGATCTCGGCAAAGGGGCCGGCATGACGCCGATCCGATGCCGCGATGGCAGCCACCGCTCTTTGGGTGAGCGGGACTGAACGCGAGCGGCCGGACTTGGTCACCCAGAAGGTCACGCGGTCCTTGTGCATGTCACCCCAGCGCAAGTTGAGACCTTCGCTCAAGCGGGCACCGGTATCGACGAGGAAGAGACAGAAACGGTAATAAAGTTCGGAATGCGCCCGGATTTCCGAGAACAGCAGGTCCTCTTCATCCCGGTCGAGAAAACGGATTCGTCCCGCTTTCTCCTTCTGTCGCTTGAATTCAGGCAGACTGTGAACGTCTCCCATTTTATACGCCTTTCGCAGCAGTTTGCTTAAGGCCGCCATCTTTCGATTGATGGTGGCGTTGCTGTTACCGCGTTTGCGCAATTTGCCAATCACTTGGTCGAGCATCTCGTCGGAAAATGTCGAGAAACCCGGAATATCGAGGAGATCATGAAGTTCTCCGATGAAATTTGTTACGTTATATTTGTGGCTGCCATTCATCCATAACAGGTCGCCATATTTGGCGAAGAGTTCGCGGAGCGTCGTCTCGCGCACCTCGTGCAGGATCGATCCCTGCCTGTATTGATAATGAACCGAATAATCGGGCACGCCTGTAAAGACGTCGAAACCCTGCACGGCCGGCATTTCCACCTGCATATATCCCCCAAATTTCCCTTTGGCGAGCACGCGAACGAGCTCACCGCCCGTCCCCACGGGCGTACATATCGTTATATCTTATAAAAAGTATAGTGCAAAACAGCACAAACTTTCCGGAGTGGCTCGCCTCGAGCCTCGTCATGCTTTCGATCGCATCTCCTTTTTCAACAGTCCCGACGGAGCCGGGGAGGGGGAATTCTCTTGAATTTCAGCGCTCAAATGGCCTGATCGCTGATTGCGGAAAAGGGTCCGGCTTGAAAAAGCCGGACCCCAAACCTTTTCGCTAATCCGTTGTGGATTAGAACGAACGGGTCAGACGAACGAAGCCGTCCCAGTTGCTGTCGACGTTGTCGAGATCGCGGTAACGAACGTCAGCCGATGCCTTCAGGCCTTCAGCCAGAGCGTATTCGACGAGCAGGTCTGCACCCCAAGCGTCGTTGTCGCTGAAGCCGTAGTTGCCCCAGTAAACAGCCTGCGGAGTGATGGAGAGCTTTTCGGTCGCCTTGAAGGTGTAAGCGGCGCCAACAGTCCATTCAGACGTGAAGTTGTAGCCAACCGACTGACCAGAAGCCCATGCGCCAGCAAGAGCGAAGGTGCCCGGACCTACGTCAGCCGAGAGAACGCCAGCGATAGCGCCTTCTTCAGAGCCGAAGTCGTAAACGCCGTTGATGACGACGGTTGCCATGCCGAGCGAAGCGGAGGCAACAGCTTCGAGACCAACTTCGTTGCCAGCGAACGAGTCAGACAGATCGTCGATGCCGAGGCCGACCGTGAAGGCGTCTGCGGTGTAGGTGTAGGAAGCGGTGTTGAAGCGGGTGTTACCGAAGAAGTCGTCGGTTTCGCCAGCCAGACCCCAGTCGTCAGCCCAGGTCAGAGCGCGACCAACCTTGAAGCCACCAACGGTGATGTAAGCCTGCTCGAGCGAGATGTCGAGGTTCGAAGTCGATGCGCCCTGGCTGTCAGCCTGGATGCGGACGTAAGAACCGATCGTGCCGAGTTCCGAGTCGTTCTTGGCTTCGAAAGCCAGACGTGCACGAACAGCGCTGTCCCAATCGTCAGCCGTAGCGGAGCCGAACGGAGCATTGCCTTCGTTTGCCGAGACGGTCACGCGAACTTCGCCGCCGATCTTGAGGCAGGTTTCGGTGCCGGGGATGTAGAAGTAGCCGGTGCCGAAGGCGTCGCAAACGCGAACGTATTCCATGGGCTCGGGCTCGGCAGCAACGATGGCGTCGGCAGCCTGAGCGCCGGAAACTACTGCGAGAGCAGCAGCGGAGCCGAGAAGAAGGCTCTTGATGTTCATTATTGACCTCCAGTCAAGTTTCGTATGGGTCTGGGTAATTTGGCTGAAGGACAGCATTCCCTGCCCCATCCCCGTCGGTTTCAGAAGACGGACGATCCACCGCCTCGCTTCCGAGGTTGAAAATACAAAACGTGGTCCGTCATGCAATCACCAATCCAGAGAAAGGGGTGAAAGCCGATACCCTTACCCCGGGCCTGTTGCTGAAAGGCCACAAAACCACCCCCGGAGCGCCGCAATCTTTACCTTCCGTTAAGAAAGCCCTTTAGAAACCGCTGGTTATCCGGGCTCCGACCAGGACGCGCTCGCGCCTTTTTCGTTCGCCAGTCTCGTTTTGATACAGGAATAGGTGGCTTTTGTGGCCTGACGGTGCGTTTGGCGGCGGGCGCCCTGCATCGCATTATAGTGTCACGCTGCAGCTCAGGGAGGCAATCCGCAGCCCCGCTGACGCCATGATGGTGGAATCGGTGGGAGAATCGGCCGCTCGATTCGGAATCGCTGCAGAATCGGCATGCCTGGTAGGGACGGTGGGGCAGCTGCGGATTGGGTGCTTAAAATGTGCAGGGCGGAGAAAAGGCCTTGCATTCATTGAATCAAGCAAATAATCAGGCGGCACCGGAGAGGTGGCCGAGTGGTCGAAGGCGCTCCCCTGCTAAGGGAGTATACGTCAAAAGCGTATCGTGGGTTCGAATCCCATCCTCTCCGCCATCACCGCAGATGCGGCTCCCCCCTTATTTTCTGAATCCACTCCACCCATTGGCTGGTCTCCAGGCCGGTTCTGCGCGTGGGTTTGCGCGCCCAAAATCAGGCCGGCAGGAATGACTAGACATCGCATCTGTCACGAGAACGCCGGGACGCTGGCTGGATGAAATCTCCTAAGCCTTTGTAAAGGCGGGTATATGTTCCCTCCGTGTGCCCCCTCCGGTCTATAATTGACTGGAGGTCAATAATGAACATCAAGAGCCTTCTTCTCGGCTCCGCTGCTGCTCTCGCAGTAGTTTCCGGCGCTCAGGCTGCCGACGCCATCGTTGCTGCCGAGCCCGAGCCCATGGAATACGTTCGCGTTTGCGACGCCTTCGGCACCGGCTACTTCTACATCCCCGGCACCGAAACCTGCCTCAAGATCGGCGGCGAAGTTCGTTTTGCTTACGATTGGTCCAAGTCTGACGGCACCGATTTCGACGGCAACTTCGAAACCCGCGCTCGTCTGGTTTTCGAAGCCATGAACGACTCGGAAATCGGCACGATCGGTTCCTACATCCGCATCCAGGCCAATTCGGACGACTCTGACGTCGTTCTCGACAAGGCTTACCTGACGGTTGGCGGCTTCAAGGCTGGTTACACCACCACCTTCGCTGACGACATCGGCATCGCTGGCGAAAACGACGCCTTCATCGACGCTGCAAAGTTCGACATGGTGTCCTACACCTACTCGACCGACGCCTTCACGATCGGCCTCGGCGTTGACGAACTGTCCAACACCGGCTTCGACGACCTCGGCGTAGAAGCCATGGCTTCCGCTTCGCTCGGCGCTGCAACCGTTGCTCTGTACGGTGGCTACGACTTCGACGCCGAAGAAGGCTTCGTAGTTGCTCAGCTGTCTGCTGACATCGGCCCGGGCTCGCTCGGCGTTTACGGCGGTTGGGCTTCGGATCCGTCGACCTACGTCACCACCTACGAGTGGACCGTTGGTGCGGCCTACACCCTCAAGGCAACCGAGAAGCTCTCGATCACCCCGTCGGTTAACTACTTCTCCGAATTCGGTGGCGACGACTACTTCGGCGCTGGCGTCCTGGCTTCGTACCAGATCGCTTCGGGTCTCTCGACGGAAGTTACCGTCGACTACAAGGACACCGCCACCAACGACTGGACCGGCTTCGTTCGCCTCATCCGTTCGTTCTAATTCGATCTTTCGATCGGATAAGGGAAAGCCCGGCTTCGTGCCGGGCTTTTTCCGTTTGTCGGGTTGTTGGAGACGGATGTCCAGCTGCCGCTGGCCGGGTCAGCTTTCCAGGAAGCGTCGAATCGCCGACGGCAGCGTGCCGAGATGCAGCAGCGGCGCATGTCCCTGGCCCTTCGCCTCCACAGCCACGAGACCGGCATGCCGTCGGGCCATGTCGTCCACCGTCTCTTTGGACAAGAGCCGCGAATGCTCTCCCCGCACCACCATGACCGGCTTCTCCGCCAGCAGATCGAACTGTGGCCACAGGTCCGGCAGAGACTGGCTGAAATCGGCCGAGCGGAACTGGTCGGCAATGGCGGGGTCGTAGTCGGCTGAAATTTGCCCCTCTGTCTGGCGGTAAAGCGCTTGCGCCATGTCCGTCCAGTCGCGGTCATCGAGTGCGGGGAAGTCTTCTCCGTGGATGTCGCGCAGGATCGCCGCCGCCTCGTCAAAATCGCGCGGTGTCGCCCGCCCTCCGAGATAGGCCTGGATCTGCTGCAAGCCTTCCAGCTCCAGCACCGGCCCGACGTCGTTCAGCACCACACGCTCGATCCGCCCCGCATGCGTTATCGCCAGCACATGCAGGATGAGCCCGCCGCGCGATGTGCCGATGAACGCTGCCCGGTCAATCTCCAACCGGTCCAGCACCGCAATGACATCCGCAGCCTCGACGGGGATCGTGTAGCGGGAGGGGTCGGGGTCGTGGTCGGACAGTCCGCGTCCGCGCGAGGACAGGGAAAGGACCCGGCGCGCGCTGGGCCCCTCGGAAAGCAGCAGCGCGAGCGCCTCGAAATCCAGCAAATTGCGGGTCAGGCCCGGCAGGCAGACGACCGGTATGCCGCCATTGTCCGCGCCATATTCCCGCGCATGCAGCGCCAATCCATCCGCATTGGTAATGAAATGGTCAATCCTCGCCACGATATCCTCCCGTCCCGGTTCGAGAGGAACCTAGCGGAGACAGGCGCCGCAGTCATTATGCAACAAGGCAGGGGATATGAGACGCTATCGCCCGAAGCGCAGGTCGTGCACGATATCGGTCTTCTGGCCGAGCCGGCTCTTATAAACCTGATAATTCTCCATCACCCGCTGCACATAATTGCGCGTCTCGGGGAAGGGGATGCGCTCGATCCAGTCTACCACCTCATCGATGGATTTGCCGCGCGGGTCGCCATAGCGCGCGATCCAGTCGGGCACTTTGCGGGGGCCCGCATTATAGGCGATGAAGGTCAAGATGTAGGAGCCGCCGAAGGCGTCGATCTGCTCGCCGAGATAATGCGCCCCGAGCGTCGCGTTGAAGCCGGGATCGCGGGTGAGCTTATCCGGCTGATAGGTGATGCCGTGGCGCTGGGCGACGCCCTTCGCGGTCGACGGCAACAGCTGCAGCAGCCCGCGCGCATTGGCGGGCGAGACGGCGGCCGGGTTGAAGGCGCTTTCCTGCCGGGCAATCGCATAGGCCAGCGCCTTGCCGGAGCCGGAGATATTGGCGCTGTCGGGGATGACGCCGACGGGGAAGGCAAGTGCGGGAACGTCAATTCCCCGCGCGTAAGCCGCCTTGCCGATCTGCAGCGACAGCTGATGCCCGCCATCCGATTTTTCCGCCCGGGCGCAAAGCAGCGCCAGTTCGCCGGGGCTGTCGATCTGGTCGGCCAGTGCCCGGTAAAGGCTCTGCGCCCGCCAGCCATGGCCGGCCGCCTCGTAGCGCGCGATGGCCTGCACCGCTTCACGGCCTAGAAAATCTGCCCGCTCGGCCTCGGAAGGGCGCGGGTAGGGGATCTCGATGCCCGGCTTGTCGATGCGGGCTGCCGCCAGCTGACCGTAAAACGTGCTCGAATGCCGTGCCGCCTTGGCGAAATAGTCGTGAGCCTTGCCGTCCTTGGCCACTTCCGCCGCCCGGCCGAGCCAGTACCAGGCACGGCTCGCCGACAGCGGCCGGTTCGACACCTCAAGAATCCGGGCAAAATGCCGGCTTGCCGTTTTCGGATCGTTCAGGCCCCGCAGCGCATACCAGCCGGCATGGAATTCGGCATCCGCCACATCGGTCGCGTCTGAGGCCACATGCTGGGCGGCGATCCGGTAGGCGGCTTTATAATCGCCGAGATCGGCCAAGCCCCGCGCGACGATCCGCTGCTCGTTCCACCAGTCGCGGGTGCTGACCAGCCGCTCTTTATCCCTGGGCATCTTGTTAAGCAGGGCCGCCGCCGCCTCGTAATCCTGGTCGCGGCGCAGCTTTTCGATCTGGATGAAGAGGAAGGCCGGGTCCTTGCGCCATTTGGCGTCGACCGCAGCCATGACAGAATCGAGATTGCCCGAGCGCGCGATCAGCGCCGCCCAGGCCTTGTAGAGCGATTGCGCCTCGCCGAGCGTCGAAAACCGTTTCGCCTGGGAGGCGCGGTCGCGGTAAAGCAGCATGTCCATGCGTGCCCGGTGATCGGCCACGCCGAGCAGGCCCGAGAATTCGCCGAGGATCTTGTCTTCGGTCGCGGTATCCAGCGCCTCCGAGCGCCAGAGCTTTCTGAGCCGATTGGCAGCCTTTGCCTGCTGGCCGGCCGCCAGTTCGGCGCGGGCGAGCAGCATCAGCCCTTCTGTCGTCTCCGGTGCGGTGTCGCCAAAAGCGGCAATCACGTCCCGCGCGGGCGGATTTTCCCGGTAGAGCGCCTTTTCCGAATTGGCGCGGAAGGATTTGAGACCCGGCCAGCCGGTAAGCTGCCGCTGGGCGGCAGCGATTTCGGCAGCGGGCACATCTTTCAGGCCGGACATGGCGATCGACCAGGTCAGCATATGCCGGTCGAGCCCGTCAGCCATCCGGTTGCGGATGGCAATCGCTGCCGCACCATCCTTGTCCGAGAGCGCATCGAGCCCCGCCTTCAGCTGCGGATTGACGGCGACAAGGTTGCCTGCGCGCGGAATGGCGCCGGTCGTTTCAAAGGAGGGGGGCGTTTTCTGGATCGGCGCAAAACCCAGCGGTTTCACCGCCGGCACCGGCACATCGGACGCAAACATGCTCCCCGCCGGCGCAAGCGCCGCGAGACACAGACCGAAGACGGAGCCGAAGAGACGCGATTTTTGCATCCGCACACCAGAACCCAGAAACTTGTCCTCCACTATAAGCCCGCCGCTTGGTTAACGAAACCTTGCGAGCCCCGATCACATTTCCCTGAGCGGAGCCTTCAAGCCGGCGCCGACCAGAGGCCTGAAAAGCGTCACAAAACCATCGCTTATGCGCTTGTGGGGCTTGAGGCTGCGCAGTAATGTGCCCCCGATTTAACCAAGGAATGCGGCCGAAGCGTGGATCTCGGCCATGAGGAGTTTGACTGCATGTTCCAGGGATCCATTCCCGCACTCGTCACGCCGTTCACGGAAACCGGTAGCGTTGACGAAGCAAGCTTTGCCGCCCATGTCGAATGGCAGATATCAGAAGGCTCAAGCGGCCTCGTTCCCGTCGGCACCACGGGCGAATCGCCGACCCTCTCCCACGCCGAACACAAGCGTGTGGTCGAACTCTGTGTCGAAGTGGCGAAAAAGCGCGTGCCCGTCATTGCCGGCGCAGGCTCCAACAACACGCTGGAGGCCATCGAGCTTGCCCAGCATGCCGAGGCCGTCGGCGCCGATGCGCTGCTGGTCGTCACCCCCTATTACAACAAGCCGACCCAGAAGGGCCTGATCGCCCACTACGAGGCGATCGCCAAGGCGACCGCGCTGCCGATCATCATCTACAACATCCCTGGCCGCTCGGTGATCGACATGTCGCCGGAGACCATGGGCGCGCTCGCCAAGGCGCACAAGAGCATCGTCGGCGTCAAGGATGCGACCGGCAAGATCGAACGCGTCTCCGAACAGCGCATCACCTGCGGCGCAGATTTCGTCCAACTCTCGGGCGAGGATGCAACGGCCCTCGGCTTCAACGCCCATGGCGGCACCGGCTGCATCTCCGTCACCGCCAATGTCGCCCCGCGCCTCTGTGCGGAATTCCAGGCCGCGACCTTGGCCGGCGACTACGCCAAGGCACTCGCCTACCAGGACCGCCTGATGCCGCTGCACAAGGCGATCTTCCTCGAACCCGGCCTCTGCGGCGCGAAATATGCGCTGAACCGCCTCGGCCGCATGAACCGAAAGGTCCGCCTGCCGTTGTTGGGCACGCTGGAGGCTTCGACGGAGGCCGCGATCGACGCGGCGCTGAAGCATGCGGGACTGGTGAATTGAGGGAATGACGAGAGGCCGGCGGAGACGCCGGCTTTTTTTGTTTGGTGGGGGGGGGCTTGCGGCCCGGCGCGGGATGGTAGGCTCCAGGAGCCTTCGATGGCATAGTTGCCGCAGGCCGGTTGCAATGCGGGGCAAGGTGAAGGAGTCTCGGGAAACCATCCGCAGATGGTAAGGCGATCATCAGTGCTTATCCATAGAACCAGTGGTCGAGCGGACTGTTCGACGAAAATGCGAACCAGCGCAGATATGCTATGGACGTTGGCTTATTCACATGAAATGGCACTGCTGCCATTATCTACCCCAATGTTGGGATGATTCTGAAGCCGATGCGGTTATGGAGTTGAGAAGCGGACTCGCCCGATGTACGATGTTCGGATAAGGGGCAACCATGTCACGATCAGGATCAAAATCATCCGCGGAGTCAGAAAAGGCTTCTGCCCTTAAGCCGCTTTTGGGTTCCAAATCTCGTTTCACTAGCGGTGAAACCCTCCCTCGACAGGCGTTTTCGCCGACAGGAAATCTTTCGGGACGTGCGGCTGAGTTCATGGAATTCGTCGAGCCGCAACGCGACGTTCGAGAATTGGTGCTCTCGACCGAGGTGTCTCGGACGCTGTACGATATCGCAGATGAATATCGACACAGTGAGGCTATTCGAAGCCATGGTCTGCCTCTGAGGTCGCGATTGCTGTTCTGTGGCCCACCCGGTTGTGGCAAATCGCTCACCGCCGAGGTGCTCGCCAAGGAACTCGGGCTCCCATTTATGGTAGCCAAGCTCGATGCATTGATTGGCTCCATGCTTGGAGAGACAGCATCAAACTTGCGTCGCCTGTTTGATGCCGCTGAACGTCAAACCTCTATTCTATTCCTCGACGAATTCGACGCGTTGGCCAGGACCAGATCCGATCCAACCGAGCATAATGAAATGCGCAGGGTTGTGAATAATCTCCTGCTGATGATCGAGCGATTTAAAGGCCGTGGTTTTATAGTTGCGCCAACTAACCTTGAGTCTACAATTGACCCCGCGATTATCCGTCGATTTGATGAAGTCGTTCTATTCGGGCGTCCGAGCGCGTCAGATATTCGTCGGCTGATCAAGTTCAAGACACGAAATTTTGGCCTTGAATTTGATATCGCTACTGATGCAAAGCAACTGGTCGGAAGAAGTCACGCCGATGTAGAGCGCATCTGTTATACTGCAATGCGTCACGCCATCATGCAGCGCCGCAAGAAGATATCGCGGCTAGACTTTGATTATGCGATAAATTCCGATCGACGGCGGAAAGAGATTCAGGGTAGGGTGAGCTCCCACATTTGATAGGGGGTATTTTTGGCGCGCCGACCTCACCTGACACTTCGCCGCCTTGAGGGCCAACTCGAACGACGCAAGAAACCTGGTTTCGGAAGCGTGCCACCAAGAAATCATGTGTTGCACGGTGGCGAACTGGCTCTTCAGCTCGATCAGATCGTTCAGCGGAACGCTACGCGTGATGCCGAACGCGTCGATGAGCCGGTTGCCGATCCCACGGTCATTCTCAAAATTACTACGGCTGGTTATATCGGCGAAGATGCGCTGAGCGGTGTTGGGCTGCAAATCCTTGAGCAGCGCTCGGACGACGTCACCGTAGCTCTATCAGTCGATCCAAACCTCACGGTTCTGCAGGAGAGAGCACAACAATATGCAGGCCCCATTCCCGTAACCCAGGTCGGTGCTAGGCATGCTGGTCTCTTCGGCGCCATCGACAGCTTTGACGAGCTATCTGCTAACGACAAAATTGGCAATGCACTGGCTAGGCATGGCTTTGCAACGGCAGAGATGATTCCGGACGGCAATGTCTTTCTTATCGATGTCGAACTTTGGGACGTAAACGAAGATTTGCTACGCGACCTCTATGTTAATCGCGTCGCCCAAAAGGTCGATGAGTTCGGCGGCGAGTTCCTCAGCCGCTATCGCGGTGCAGGGTTGTTTCTCGCGCGGGTGCGAGTTTTGGGAGCTGGGTTAAAGGAACTTCTGGCAATGCCTGAAGTTGCATGGGTCGACCTGCCAGCAGTACCTGACTTTGCCCCCGACCCGGCAGCGAATCTGGCAGTGACTGAACTTCCACCGATAAGCCCGCCGTCAGCGGATGCGGTCTGTATTGGGATTATCGATTCCGGAATCACCGCAGCTCATCCCATGCTGGAAGGCGTAGTCGCCGGTACATTCGGCGTCCCGCAACGGCTCGGGAGCGATGACGAAAAACGTCATGGCACCTCCGTAGCGGCTCTTGCGAGCTACGGATCGATTGCCGAGCAGATTGCTCAGAACATTTTGGCACCCCGGTTTCGAATTGCCAGCGCCAAAGTTGTTGATGCGAGTGGCCGTTTTGATGAAGAGCGCACAGTCGCCGATATTGTCGAGGAGGCAATCCGGCGGCTCAATGCGGAATATGGTTGCCGGGTGATCAACATATCGCTCGCTGATCGCGAACACATAGTTGGTGGGCGCCCATCGAACTGGGCGATGATGCTTGACAATCTGGTCCGTGAGCTTGGCATCGTGCTTACCGTTTCGGCGGGCAATATCCTGGATATAAGCCAGCGCATCGAGGATCAGGGCGTCGGCATTTATCCTGAGTATTTGCTTGAAGACGAGCACAGGCTCTATGAGCCGGCGAGTTCGATGAACTCGCTTGTAGTGGGATCGCTAGAGCGCGTCCATTGAACGCGGAATCGTGTTGATGATTCCCTTGGGTGCGGAATTCTGATTCCA